>CAVZUL010000011.1:0-318931 GCA_963778455.1 uncultured Alphaproteobacteria bacterium | reverse complement strand
TGATTGACGTCGGTAAACGGTGCGCCATGGCCGGGAATGACCAGGTGCGGGCGCAGTTCCCTTATCAACTCCAGGATCGCGCGCTGCTCGGCGAATCCTGATTGACCTTCAACCTCAGAAAATATCGCGCCGAAGCCGTGCTGCCACAGCGCATCGGCGGAAATGAGGGTGCGATCGTGAGATTCCACAGCACGATCGAATGCGGATCATGACCCGTGATGCGAACGCTTGCCACTCATCCCCAGCCAGCATCAGACGCTCACCAGGCTGGATCAACGCGTCGTGCATGAAGCGATCGCACGCCTGACCGCACGCCGAGTAGCCGAGCGCCGCATCATCCCAGCGCTCGACCGCGTCGGCGTGCCCGGGCGGAATCAGCACAGCCGGGCCGAGCGTTTTCTTCAGCAGCGCGTTGCCGCCGCAATGATCAGAATGCAAGTGCGTATTGATGATGCGCGTGAGCTGCCGTCCATTGAGCGCGTGGCGCACCAACAGCAACGTTTGCTCGCTGTGGGTGACGTATCCAGTGTCGATCAATGTCGCCGAATCGTCGCCATCAAACAGCAAAATATTGTTCGACGAAACCCAGCCGCGTTCGAGCACGCGCATGGTCGATGGCAACGCTGCAGTTGTAGCGGCCAATTCGCGGTCACTTCGAGGTGCGGCGTTCCGTCAGTTGTGACCACACGGTACGCTTTTCATCGTCGCTCATCTGTGACCAGCAGGCGATTTCGTCGATCGAGCGCAAGCAGCCTTCACACAAGCCGCTGCCTGCATCCATTTTGCAAACAGAAATGCACGGCGATGGCACGGTTGAATCCTGTTGCTCAGCCGGCATTGGGTTAAAGGACGGCACTTCGCCTTTGATTGAATCTTCTGATCCAAACGCGCCGCGTCGATGATGACGCGCTCGTGCGTACCCTCGGAAATCAGGTCGTGGCCGTCATGAGCATGCGCGCGAAATACGACTTTGCGGCCGTCGACGCTTAACACTTCGCAGTGCACGCGTACCGTCAGGCCGGGCGGTGTTGCGGCGACGTGCGAAAAATTGACGTGAGTGCCGACCGATTGCTCGCGCGGCCAGTCGAGGAACGGTTTGATCGCCAACTGACACACGCCTTCCATCAGGCCGATCAGGTATCCGGTGGCGAAAACTTCCGGCATCTCGCCGAACTCCGACCATTCCGGATACAGACGAGCCACGGTCTTGCTCTCCGGCACTTTGTAGTCGAAGTCAAATTGAATACCGGGCTTTAGATCGGGCGACATGGTGAGTCGGTGACGGTGATCAAGAAATCCTAGGCCGCGAGCTTTGCGGTCACCGCGTTACCGGCGCGCGAGTGCGCCTTGCGGTCAAGAATGCCGCTGATCCACTGGCCGGTCGCGACCGCTTTCGTGAAGTCGATTCCGGTTTCGATGCCAAGACCCCTGAGCAGGTACAGCACGTCCTCGGTGGCGACGTTGCCGGTCGCGCCCTTCGCATACGGGCAACCGCCCAGCCCGGCAATGCTCGAATCAAAGCTCGAAATACCGAACTCGAGGCACGCGTACACGTTGGCGGTGGCCATGCCGTAGGTATCGTGAAAATGGCCGCTGATGGCATCGAGCTCGTAAACCGCGAGCACCGCCTCCATGACGCGCTTGGTCTTCTCTGGCGTACCGGTGCCGATCGTGTCAGCGACGCCGACGTGCTGCACGCCGATGTCCTTCATTCGCCGCGCGACGTGTGCGACCGCGCTGGCGTCGACCTGCACCCTGATAGGGGCAGCCCAGCGCGCACGAAATGGCGCCGCGGATGCGAATGCCGCGCTGCTGCGCCTGCGCGGTGACCGGACGAAACCGCTCAATCGATTCGTCAATCGAACAATTGATGTTTCTCTGTGAGAACGCTTCGCTGGCCGCGGCGAACACGACGATTTCGTCGGCTTTGGCAGCGAGTGCGCCTTCCATGCCCTTCGCGTTTGGAACGAGCACCGAGTAGGTGACGCCCGGCTTGCGCCGAATGCGCGCCATCACTTCGACCGCATCGCTCATCTGCGGCACCCATTTTGGCGAAACGAAAGCAGATCACCTCGATGCTGGTAAAGCCGGCTTCGGTCAAGCGATCGACCAGCTCCACCTTGACGTCGGCGGAGATCATCTGCTTCTCGTTCTGCAGCCCGTCACGCGGGCCAACATCGACGATGTGTACACGCTTTGGAAGTGTTGGCATGACCATTGCTCCTGGGCTATCCGTTGATGTTAGCGCCGGTTGTGTCCAGCAGTTTGCGGAGAAGCACGGCCAAGTCGTGACGCTGTTCCGCGATCACTACAACATTCCGCTTGTTCACGTGCAGGCCGAGAAGCTGTTCCTCGATCAGCTCAACGGCGTCAGCGACCCGGAGGTGAAGCGCAAGACCATCGGCCGGTTGTTCATCGATGTGTTCGAGGCCGAGGCGAAGAAGATCGGCGGCGCGGAATTCCTCGCGCAAGGCACGCTCTATCCGGACGTGATCGAGAGCGTGTCGTTCACCGGCGGCCCTTCGGTGACGATCAAGTCGCACCACAATGTCGGTGGCTTGCCCGAGCGCATGAACATGAAGCTGGTCGAGCCGTTGCGCGAGCTGTTCAAGGATGAGGTGCGCAAGCTCGGCCGCGAGCTTGGCCTGCCCGAGGCTTTCGTCGGCCGCCATCCGTTTCCCGGGCCCGGCCTTGCGATCCGCGTGCCGGGCGAGATCACGGGCGAGAAGCTCGACATCCTGCGGCTCGCCGACAACGTGTTCATCGAGGAGATCCGCCGCGCCGGTCTCTATGACGACATCTGGCAGGCCTTCGCCGTGATCCTGCCCGTGAAGACCGTCGGTGTGATGGGCGACGGCCGCACCTATGATTTCGTCGTGGGCCTGCGCGCCGTCACCTCGACCGACGGCATGACCGCCGACTTCTACCCCTTCGACATGGGCTTCATCGGCCGCGTCGCGACGCGCATCATCAACGAGGTGAAGGGCGTCAACCGCGTCGTGTACGACGTGACCAGCAAGCCGCCGGGGACGATCGAGTGGGAGTGAGCATGGAGCAAGCCCTCATTTTCTTGGCGGGCATTGCTGCGGCTGCGGCTGGATACATTTTGAAACGATGGATCGAAGGAACAGGAGCCAAAGAGAAGGTCCAGGAAGTAGCTGACCTAGTTCGCCTGCACAAAGAAATGAAGGGCGAGAATGTATCACTCGAAGCGGTTCAGAAACTTAAAGACGAGATTACGAGTTGAAACCGCACGAGAAGCCGAGACGAAGCGGAGGTTCTTGAAAGGATCGAGGCCGCGGCCCGAAATCCCGATCCGACCTTTGAAATAGGGAACGTGCTCCAGAATCAAGCGGGAGATGAATCAGTACGCTTTCCATCTAGCCGATCTAGCCGAACGCGAATTGAAATATTTGGAAGTGGCACTTGAGGGCCGGCTAGACGACACTGAGCGCGTCGCCTTCAAGAAGTTACAGAAGGCGTGGAGAAAGTACGCGGAGGCGCAGGCCGAATTCGTTGCATCGCCATCAACCGGGGGTTCAATCTATCCACTTGAGCGCTCTTCTGAATTACGTGCACTCATCATAGAGCGCGCGGCCAAATTGAAAGATGAAATACGGCAACGCGCGGAAGATATTGCGCGCTCTTAAAATCTGTCGCATCGGCTCAGCTTGATTTGGACCAATCAATAGTCTAAATAATCGCCATGAAAATCACCGTCTCCGAAGCCAAGGGCCAACTGACCGAACTCGTCCGGCGCGCGGAGGCGGGTGACGAGGTCATTCTCACCCGCCACGGTCATCCGGCGGTACGGCTCGTGCCGGTTCGAAAGGCTCCCGATCGCGAGACGCGTCGGCAGGTGCTCGACGAGGTCATGGCGTCCGCGCGCGGGAAAGCGACAACCGGTCCGGACGCCGCCCGCAGTCAGGACTTCCTCTATGGGGATGACGGCCTGCCCAAATGATGGCGGTCGACACCTCCGCCTTGATGGCAATGCTTCTCAGCGAGGAGCGCGGCGCGGCCTGCGCGGCGGCACTCGAGACCGACGACGATTTGATCATATCCGCGGGCACCATCGCCGAAGCGCTTGTCGTCGCGACGCGGCGCAATGTGAGCGCGCAAATGCTGCGGTTGATCGAAGAACTCGGCATGGAGGTTGTGCCGGTCACGCTCGGCTCGGCGCAGCGGGTCGCGCAGGCTTACGCGCGCTGGGGCAAAGGGATGAATCTCGCGGCGCTGAATTTCGGTGACTGCTTCGCGTATGAACTGGCGAAGGAGAATGCCTGCCGGCTACTCTATGTCGGTGAAGATTTTTCCAAGACCGACATCGAAAGTGTGCTGTGAATGCCCCTCACCATCTACGGCATCAAGAACTGCGATACGATGAAGAAGGCGCGCGCGTTCCTCGACAAGCGCGGTGTTGCGTATGCGTTCCATGACTACAAGACTGCCGGCATCGAGCGCGGCAAGCTGGAAGGCTGGGCGAAGAAGGTCGGCTGGGAAACTTTGCTCAACAAGGCCGGCACCACGTTCCGCAAGCTGCCTGACAAGGACAGAGAAGGGCTCACCGAGAAGAAGGCGATTGCGCTGATGCTGGCGCAGCCGTCGATGATCAAGCGGCCGGTGCTGGAGCTTGGCGGGGGCAAGCTGCTGGTCGGCTTCAAGCCGGAGCAGTACGAGGCGGTCCGGTAGTTTCTCGGTCGTGGCCGGGCTTGTCCCGGCCATCCCGCTTAGGCAGGCTCTGTGCTCGCCTGATCGGGATGCCCGGCACCAAGGCCGGGCATGACGAAGATCAACCATCATCTCGAACGAGTCATCCATGGAAATTTCCCTCTCTGGCCGCTCGGCACTCGTCACCGGCGGCTCCAAAGGCATCGGCTTCGCGATCGGCAAGCGCTTCGCCGCCTCGGGCGCTGACGTGGCAATCGTGGCGCGCGGGCGCGAGGCACTCGATGCCGCCGTCGCCGAGATCAAGACGGCCACGAACTCGCACGTGATCGGCGTGCAGGCCGATGTCGGCGCGGCGCAAGATGTGCAGCGCGCCTACGGCGAGGCGATGGCGGCATTCGGCAAGCTCGACATCGTGGTGAACAATGCCGGCACCTCGCGCGCCGGGCCGTTCGAGGCGATGTCGGACGAGCTCCTGCAGGAGGATCTCGAGCTCAAGCTGTTCGCCGCGGTGCGCTTCTGCCGCCTCGTCATCCCGCAGATGAAGGAACGCCGCTGGGGGCGCATCATCAACGTGCTCAATATCGGCGCCAAGGCACCGCGTGCCGCGAGCGCACCGACCTCGGTCTCGCGCGCCGCCGGCATGGCGCTGACGAAGGCGCTCGCCAGCGAATACGCGCCCTTCAACATTCTGGTGAACGGCCTGCTGGTCGGGCTGATCGATGCCGACCAGCACGTGCAGAAGGCGAAGAGCCGCGGCGTCCCGCTTGAGGAGTACAAGGCTCCGCTCGCGAAGGACATCCCGCTCGGCCGCTTCGGCCGCGCCGAGGAGTTCGCCAACATGGCGTGCTTCCTTGCCTCCGACGCTGGCTCGTACGTGACCGGCACCGCGATCAACATCGACGGTGGGCGCTCGCCGGTGGTTTGAGCTCCGTCATGCCCGGCCTTGTGCCGGGCATCCACGTCTTCCTTGCTTTCGACGAAGTCGTGGATGGCCGGGACAGGCCCGGCCATGACGAAGTCATATCTTCAACCCCTCGATCGCAAACACCCTTGCCGGCGCGCCATCGGCGCCGGGGATCTTCAGCGGCGCCGCGCACAAAAGCGTGCGTGGCCCGTTCAGCGCCGACGTGTTCACCAGATACTCGACCAACGTCACGCCTGCGCGCAACAATACGTCGTGCGTCACATGCTCTTCGGTCGGCGCCATGACGCCATCGAGCAGCAGCCGGATCGAATAATCCTGCGGAAAGTCGAACGCCACCGCGGTCGGCTTGCGCGCCAGCAGCCATTCGGCGGCATCGCGGGTGAGCCACGGCGCGTCCTTCCAGAATGCCGCAGTCGTGTTGTCGCGCTTTTCGTCCCATGCAGCGGACAGCAGCAGGATCTCGCCTTCCGCACCGCCCGGATCGCCGGCGGCCAACCGCGCCGCGTCGATCGGCCTGTTCGGCTCAACGTCGCGCAGGTTCAGCACGCGCGCAGGGCCGACCACGCGGTTGAGCGGCGTCGCCTCGATGGTCGGCGCGTGCGCAACGAAATGCGCCTGCGCGTCGACGTGGGAAAAACCGTGGCACGTGGTCGCCAGATGCGAGATGCGGAACTGATCGCCCGCCGCAATGTCGCCCTTGATCCGCAATTCCGGATTCCAGCGGAAGTGCGGGCCGATCGGCATGCTCAGGTCGATGATGTTCATGCGCGCTCCGAAAACCGGCTGCGAATTGCCGGCAGGTCTGCTTACACTGTCGCGCGCAGCGTAACCAAGCGAGGAAAACATGGCCGGCCGGCTTGCCGACAAGGTTGCAATCATCACCGGCGGGGCAGGGGGCATCGGCGCTGCGACCGGCCTGCTGTTTTGCGAGGAGGGCGCGCGCGTCGCGCTGGTCGACAGCGACCAGGGCGCGATGGACGCGACGCTCGCGGACATCCGCGCAAAGGTGCCGGGCGCGCAGGTCATCGGCATCGTGACCGATGTCGGGCAGGAGAAGGCCGCCGCCGAAGCGGTCGCTGCCGCGTGCAAGGCGCATGGGCCGGCGGACGTGCTGGTCAATCTCGCCGGCATGCGCTCCTACGAGCCGCTCGCCGACGCGAAGGCCGAGACCTGGCAACGCATCCTCGCGGTTAACCTCATGAGCTATGCGTGGTTCACACAGGCCGCGATCGCCGACCTGCGCGCCCGTCGCGGCAACATCGTCAACATCTCCTCCACGCACGGCGTCAACCCGCGCGCCGGCATGGGACAGTACGACGTCACCAAGGCGGGCATCATCTCGATGACCAAGACGCTGGCGTTCGAGGAGGCAAAGCACGGCGTTCGCGTCAACGCGGTCTGTCCGGGACTGACGCTGACGCCGTTTCACCGCAAGCGCTACGCCGCGGCCGGGTGCACGCAGCGCGACATCGATCAGGAGGGCGAGAAGGGCTGCCTGCTTGGGCGCTGGGCCGACCCACGCGAGGTCGCGTTCCCGATCCTGTGGCTCGCCTCGGACGAGGCGTCGTACGTCACCGGCTCGGTGCTGATGGTCGATGGCGGGCGGTATGTGAAGTGAACGAGCCGCACGCTTGAATATCCTCCCCTGGAGGGGGAGGCATAGGCGGCCTTCGGCCGCCGTTCTTGACGTCAGACGCCGATCCGAAGGATCGGCTACGGCGAACGCAGTGAGCGTCGGGGTGGGGTGAAGTGCGGCGCAAAGGTTCACCCCACCCCGGCTCGCATTCGCATTGCTCATGCTCGCCGACCCTCCCCCTCCAGGGGAGGGTGGCAGCGAGCGTCGGGAGAGCCTTCCGACTTTGCTAATTCACCTTGATGCCGCTCTGTTTGATCACCGGCGTCCAGCGCGCGAGATCGCTGTCGATCTGCGCCTTGAACTGCTCGGGCGAATTGCCGACCGGCTCCATGAATTGCGTGGCGAACTTTGCCTTGAGCTCCGGCGACTGGATCGCTTCGACCACCTCGCGGTGGATTTTCGCGAGCACGGCGGGCGGCGTGCCGGCGGGCGCGATCAGCCCGTTCCAGGCGTCGGCTTCCACGTCGATGCCGCTCTCCTTCAGCGTCGGGACATCGGGCAGGAACTGCGAACGTTTGCCCGTCGTGACCGCCAGGATCTTGACCGCGCCTGATTGTGCGTGCGGCAGCACCGAAATCGCCGGCATCACGGCGACCTGCACGTCGCCGCGCACAAGCGCGGTCATCGCCTGCGGCGAGGAGCCGTAGGGAACGTGCGTGAGCCTGGTGCCACTCTTCTGGGCGACCGCCTCGACCGCGAGATGCGACAGCGAGCCGTTGCCGATCGAGCCGAAATTGTACTTGCCTGGGTCTTTCTTCAGCATCTCGACGAGCTCGGCGACGCTGTTGATCCCGAGACCGGCCGGCACGGACAGCGCGCTCGGCTGGTTGGTCAGAATGGTGACGAGCGCGATCTCCTTTGCGGGATCATACGGCATCTTCGAAAACAGCAGCGTGTTGATCGCGAGCGCGCCGCCGAGGCTGATGCCGATGGTGTGGCCGTCGGGCTCGGCCTTCGCGACCGCATCGGTGCCGGTCATGCCGCTTGCGCCGGCCTTGTTCTCGACAATGAAGTTCTGGCCGAGCTTCGCCTGCAGCTTGTCGGAGACCAGCCGTGCGATGATATCGGGGGTCGATCCGGCGCCGAACGGCACCACGAAGCGCACGGTCTTGGTCGGCCAGTCCTGCGCGAGCGCCGGCGTGGCGGCGCAGAGCACGAACAGCGTCAGTGCGAGAATGCGTCTCAATTCATCCTCCCAAACCCGTGTCCGGGTGCGTTTCGCCCCCGCGGCATATGTCCGCCGCGCCTTGCCGAGGTCAAGGGAAGTGTGGTCTCACTGGTGGACGCAGCGGGCGAGGAGGGAGCCATGGGCCTTGCAATCATGATCCTCGGGCTGGTCCTGTTCATCGGCACGCATCTTGTCACGACGCAGCGCGACATGCGCGCCGCCCTGATCGCGCGGTCGGGGAGAGGACGTACAAGGGCGTCGTATTCGATCGCGTCGATCATCGGCGTGTTGCTGATCGGTTGGGGCTTTGGGCTCTACCGCGCGACCGGCTGGATCGACGTCTGGTATCCGCCCAACTGGACGCGGCATGTTGCCGCGCTGCTGGTACTGATCGCGATCGATCTGCCTCGTCGCGGCCTATTCGCCCGGCCGCATCAAGACCGTCGCTGAAGCATCCGATGCTCGTCGGCATGAAGCTCTGGGCCGTCGCGCACCTGATGTCCAACGGCGACCTCGGCTCGATCATCCTGTTCGGCTCGATCCTCGGCTGGGCGGTGTTCGACCGCATTTCCCTGAAGCGGCGCACCGATCCGGGCGCGCCGCCGATCCCGGTCGGCGGGGTCGCGAAGGACGTGATGGCGATCGTCGGCGGCATCGTGCTGTTCCTGGTGCTCGGCTTCCTGTTCCATCCCTATGTGGTTGGCGTGCCGGCCTTCGGGCGTTAAGCCGCGCGAGAGTCATTTCGGCGGTAAACCGTGCCGCAACGGGCCGCAGCTTTTGCCTTGCGCTTGCCATATCGCTAGTTTACCGCCCGCATGCATGGGGATGATGCGGGGCCCCGCTGAAACTGCTTTCAGTCCGGGCCGGAGAGCGTTGAAGTGTCTGACATTTTCCGGGAAGTCGATGAGGAAGTACGGCGCGAGAAGCTGAAGCAGCTTTGGGAGCGCCACAGCAACCTCATCGTCGCGCTGGCCCTTCTGATCGTTCTCGGGGTCGGCGGCTGGCGCGGCTACGACTGGTGGGAAACCAGGAAGTCGGCCGAATCCGGCGCGGCTTTCGAGGCCGCGCGTCCTGCTCGCCGAGGGCGGCAAGCAGGACGAGGCGCAGGCCGCTTTCGCCAAGCTCGCCAAGGACGGAAGCTCGCGGCTATCGCATCCTCGCCCGCTTCCGCGAGGCCGCCGAGCTTGCCAAGACCGATCCGGCGGCGGCCGTCCAGACCTACGGCGCGCTGGCGGCCGACTTCGAGCCTCGGGCGCACCCTGCAGGACCTCGCCGACCGTCCGCGGCGGCCTGATCCTGGTCGATACCGCGCCGCTCGCCGAACTGACCGCGCGGCTCGAGCCGCTGACCGCGGCGGGCCGTCCATTCCGCCACACCGCGCGCGAGCTGCTCGCGCTCGCCGCCTGGCGCACCGGCGATCACGGCTGCCGCCAAGCGCTGGTTCGACCTGATCGCGACCGATGCCGAAACGCCCGCCGGCACGCGCCAGCGCATGGACGTGCTGATGACGCTCTCCGGCGACAAGGCGAAGACATGACGAGAGTGACGGAGCCCCGGATGCGCAGCCTTGTCACCGTCGCCGCTCTGGCATTCAGCTTGGCGCTTGCGGGATGCGAATCCTTCGATCCGCTCGACAAGCTGTCCGAGCTCGACATCATGGGCACGTCGAAGAAGCCGCTGCCGGGCGAACGCCGTCCCGTTTTCCAGTCGGGCGTACCCGGTGTGCCGCAAGGCGTGCCGCCCGAAATGGTGAAGGGCTATCAGCCGCCGCCCGAAGCCCCGCCGCCGGTGATCGAAGCGAAGCCCGTCAAGCCGAAGCCGAAGAAGACTGCGACCACCGCTCCCCGTCGCGCGCCTCCGCCGCAGCAACAGCAAATGCGGCAGGCACCGGCGGCGCAGAAGACCAATACGCAACCCGTCGGGCAAAGCGCGGGCCAGATGCAGACGATGCCCGGCTCGCAGCCGACCTGGCCGACCAACGCCCCTCCGGCGCCGGGACCCTGGGCCGGCCCGCAGCGCTAATTCAACGCAGAGCTCGGATATAAGGAGCCGCGCACGCTTCGCGCGGCCTGACCGGTTATTTGTCATGAGCTTCACTCTCGCCATCGTCGGGCGGCCGAATGTCGGCAAGTCGACGCTGTTCAACCGGCTGGTCGGCAAGCGGCTTGCGCTGGTCGACGACCGGCCGGGCGTGACGCGCGACCGCCGCGAAGGGCAGGCGCGCCTCGGCGATCTCGCCTTCACGGTGGTCGATACCGCGGGCTTCGACGAAGGCGGCGCCCGACAGCCTGATCAGCCGCATGATGGAGCAGACCGCAGCGGCGATCGAGAGCGCCGACGCGGTCCTGTTCCTGATGGATGTGCGCTCCGGCCTCACCCCGATCGACCGGCAGTTCGCCGACGTCGTGCGCCGTGCCGGCAAGCCGGTGATCGTCGTCGCCAACAAGAGCGAAGGCCGCGCCGGGGCAGGTGCCGCGGAAGCCTACGAGCTTGGCCTCGGCGATCCGATCCCCGATCTCGGCCGAGCACGGCGAGGGTCTGTCCGACCTCTATGACGCGATCCGCGCCGCCTGCCCGAACACACCGCGCCTCGCCGAGGAGGAAGAGACGAGAGCGACGTCGACATCGCGAACCGCCCGATCCGCGTCGCGGTGGTCGGCCGCCCGAATGTCGGCAAGTCCACCCTGATCAACCGCCTGCTCGGCGAGGACCGCCTGCTCACCGGCCCGGAAGCCGGGATCACGCGCGACACCATCGCGGTGACGCTCGAATGGAAGGACCGCCAATTTCGCCTGTTCGATACCGCCGGCATGCGGCGCAAGTCGCGCATCGAGGAGAAGCTGGAAAAGCTCTCCGTCGCCGACACGCTCAACGCCATCCGCTTTGCCGAGGTCGTGATCGTGCTGATGGACGTCGAGCGTCCGTTCGAGGAGCAGGATCTGCGCATCGCCGATCTGGTGCAGCGCGAGGGCAGGGCGCTCGTGCTCGGCATGAACAAATGGGATCTCGCCGAAGGCAAGCCCGGCGCAGCCGGCAAGCTGCGCGGGCGAAGCCGACCATTGGCTGCCGCAGGTGAAAGGCGTGCCGATCGTCGCGGTGTCGGGCCGGCTCGGCGAAGGGCTCGACCGCCTGATGCAGGCGGTCGTCGATATCTACGCCGTGTGGAATTGCCGCGTCGCGACCAATCCGCTGAACCGCTGGTTCGAGGACGCGGTGTCGTCGCATCCGCCTCCCGCCGTGAGCGGGCGGCGCCTCAAGCTCAATTACATCACGCAGGTGAAATCCCGGCCGCCGAGCTTCGTGCTGTTCTGCTCGCGCGCCGACGCGGTGCCTGAAAGCTACCTGCGCTATCTGGTGCACGGCCTGCGCGATCAGTTCGACCTGCCCGGCACGCCGATCCGCGTGACCTTGCGCGAGAAGGCCAATCCGTTTAGCGGGCGGGCGAAGAAAAAGAAATGACGCGCATGATCCCGAAAAGCATGTCCTCGACCCCGATCGGGGATGGGCACCGGTTTTCGGATTAGATCATGCGCAATCCAGAAAACCACGCAGCGCCCGACATCGCAAAACCGGCGGCAGCCGCACCCGGCCGCGCGGCCTTTGCGTTCATCTTCATCACCGTGCTGCTCGACATGCTGGCGCTCGGCATCATCATTCCGGTGCTGCCCGGCCTCGTCGTGGGCTTCATGGGCGGCGACACGGCTGGCGGTGCGGAAGTCCTCGGCCTGTTCGGCACTGCCTGGGCGCTGATGCAGTTCCTGTTCTCGCCGGTGCTCGGCGCGCTGTCCGACCGCTTCGGCCGCCGGCCGGTGATCCTCATTTCCTGCCTCGGGCTCGCGCTCGACTACATCCTGATGGCGCTCGCGCCGTCGCTAAGCGTGGCTGTTCGTCGGCCGCGTGATCTCCGGCATCACCGCGGCGAGCTTCTCGACCGGCTTTGCCTACATCGCGGACGTGACGCCGCCGGAGCAGCGTGCCGCGCGCTTCGGCCTGCTGGGCGTCGCGTTCGGCGCGGGCTTCATCCTCGGCCCCGCGCTCGGCGGACTCGCGGGCAGCATCGATCCGCGCCTGCCGTTCTGGATCGCGGCCGGTCTCGGTCTGGCGAATGCGCTCTATGGCTGGCTGATCCTGCCGGAATCGCTGCCGAAGGAATTGCGCATGGCGTTCTCATGGCGGCGCGCCAACCCGCTCGGAGCGCTCAAGCTGTTGCGCTCGCATCGCGAGTTGTTCGGGCTCGCGAGCGTCAATTTCCTCGGCATGCTGGCGCATGCGGTGCTGCCGATCGTCTCGGTTCTCTACCTCGGCTACAAATATGGCTGGGACGAGCGTGCGGTCGGCTTCCTGCTCGCCGTCGTCGGCGTGTGTTCGATGGTCGTGCAGGGCGCCCTGATCGGTCCATCGATCAAGCGGTTCGGCGAGCGCGGGGCGCTGATCGGCGGGCTGCTGTGCGGCGCCGCCGGATTCTTCGTCTACGCGGCCGCGCCGACCGGAGTGCTGTTCCTCTTAGGAATTCCGTTGCAGGCGCTGTGGGGCATCGCCAATCCGGCCTCGCTCGCGCTGATGAGCCGCCATGTCGGCGCCGACGAGCAGGGTCAGCTGCAAGGCGCGAATGCGAGCATTCAGGGCATCGCCAGCATGATCGGCCCAGGGCTTTTCTCTCTGACATTTGCCTGGGCGATCCGGCCGGAGCTTGCGCTCAATCTGCCCGGCACGCCGTTCGCGCTGGCCGGACTGCTGCTGCTCGCCGCGATGGCGATTGCCTGGCGGGTGACGCGCTGACGTCCCCTTGCAGGGGTGAAGCTGGCTGAGCCGAACTCGACATCGTCCGCCCGAACCCGCCGCCTCAAATTTTTTGTCGCGACTGGCCCCGAGTTGTGACAAGACTATTACAGTTAGATGTCAGTTCAGTTACGCGGATCGATCGATGAGCTTGCAACGGCGTGCGCGGTCAACTTTCCTGGTGCGGTCAAATCCCCTGGCGTGGTGGTGGAGCCTGCTGACCTTCGTCAGCGCCGCAATATCGCGATCTGGTTCATCATGTACCGCCAGCTCCATGAAGCGCCGGCTGGCAGTCTCGGCAGCACGTCCAACAAGCTCATGCTCCTCCTCTGTGCCGGCTATGTTTTTGGCTGCGCATTCAGGTCGTTTCTTCCGCGTGCGGATGTGCAGCGGATCTGCCTGTTCGACACATGGCTTTCCAGCGTTCTCGTTGGCCGGTCGGTCGCGACCGTGGCCGAGATCTGCTTCGCCGCGCAATGGGTGATCATGCTGCATCAGCTGGGCACGGTGACGGGAGCAGAGACCGTCTTGCTGGCCGCGTGGATCATCCTGCCGGTGATCGTCATCGCGGAATGCTTCTCATGGTACGCGGTGCTCACCAGAAACTATTCGCACAACGCGATCGAAAACTCGCTGTGGGCGGTCGCCTTCTTCATCGTCGGGGTTGCCCTGTGCCGGTTGGTGCCGGAGTTCGACGGCCCGGTTCGCGTGGTTCTCGTCATCGCGATCATCGGTATCGTGGGTTATCTGGCGTTTCTCATGGCCATCGACGTCCCGATGTACCTCTCCCGATGGCGGGCCGATGTTGCGGCTCGCAGCAAGCTTCTGAGGCCTCTCGAGGGTCTCCGTGACGTGCGCACGCGCTGGGTCGTGACGCACGACCTTGCGGAATGGAAGGACGAGATTCCGTGGATGTCGCTCTATTTCAGCATGGCGGTCTGGGCCAGCCTCGCGCTGTGCGGCTGCTATGCGCTCGAGAATGACCTCCTGCGCTATCGGACCGACGCGACGATTGCGAACGCGTCGGCAGCAGTCGGCAAACGACCCTGATCCCACAGCGTTTGGAGCGGACGCCGAGCGTATTGCGCAGGAGCCGGTCATCGGGCCGCGCGCGCCGTCGGTGTCTCAGGAAGGCCAAACACTCATGGTCGTAATCATTGTCACCATGTGG
This sequence comes from uncultured Alphaproteobacteria bacterium, assembly GCA_963778455.1. GTDB lineage: Bacteria > Pseudomonadota > Alphaproteobacteria > Rhizobiales > Xanthobacteraceae > PALSA-894. The sequence goes on along the minus strand of CAVZUL010000011.1, from coordinate 304,581 downwards.
ACATTGATCGGGCTGATCGTCGGCGGGATGCTGGGAGCCGAGTTGGCCGATGCCGCCGCATCGCACCCGGGAGATATCGGCTCTCTCCTTGGTGGCGCGCTGCTGGGTGGAGCGGCCGGAGCAACCGGTGGCGGATATCTCGGGCTGTGGCTCGGCCGGAAGTTCGCAACCAAGAGACATGAATTGCTGGCCGCAACCCTGGTGGGGATCATCGTGTTGGTAGCTGCGGCCTTCATCTTCGCGAACATCCGTCCGTGAGCCTTTCCCCTCTGGACACGGGCCCGCTGCGACAACCAAACTCGCCCGGCACAGAGGAGCTTCCCCGATGCCCATCATTGATTCCCAGGTCCACGCCTATGAGGCGAACACGCCGAAGCGCCCTTGGGCTGGCGTGCCGAACTGGCCGCCTCACGTCACGGGCGACGAGATGGTGGCGGCGATGGACAAGGTCGGCGTCGACGGCGCGATCTTCATCTCGGCGTTTTCGCTGTATCAGTATGACGCGAGCTATGCGGTAGAGGTGCAGCGCGCCCATCCCGGCAAATTCGGCATCGTCAAGCCGGTGAACCCGGACGATCCGGCCGTTGCCGATGTCGTCGCCGACTGGAAGAACACGCCGGGCGCGGTCGGCATCCGCATCATGATGCCGGAGGGATCGAAGCGCGCGCCGGACGATCCCGGCCTCGACCGGATCGCGCGCGCGGCCGTCGCTCACGACTTTCCGGTCAACATCCTGTGCTGGGGCAACCTGGACGTCGGCATGGCGCTGTTCGATCGCCACCCCAACACGCGCTTCATCATCGATCATCTCGGCATCATGCAGCCGCGCACGCCGCCGGCCCCGGAAAAGCCTTGGGCCGACTTGACGAAGGTGCTGGAGCTCGCCAAGCGCAAGAACGTGGTGATCAAGGTCAGCGGCGCCTGCACGCTGTCGAAAGAGCCGTATCCGTTCCCGGACATCTGGGACCCCCTCGCGCGTATTTTCGACGCGTGGGGCTTCGAGCGCTGCCTGTGGGGCACGGACTGGACGCGCGCGTTCGCGGTTCTCAACTATGAGCAGGGCGTCAAGCCGTTCCTGGAGACGAAGCGCCTGAGCGACACTGAGCGCGCCATGCTGATGGGCGGCGCCTGCGCCAAAGCCTATCGCTGGTCGCCGAAGAAAGGTTAGGTCGGCGCGGTCCAGGTCAGGAATTTTTTGACGCGATAATTGTAGAGCGTGCCGGTCTCGGTGTAGCCCGGCAGGCAAAGGTCGAGAATTTTCTCCGCGACGTTTTCCGGCACGTCGAGTGTCATCGGGTCCTCGCCCGGCATCGCGGTCGCGCGCATGCGGGTACGGATCGGGCCGGGGTTGAATATGTTCACGCGCAAATTCGTGGTCGCGGTTTCGGCCGCGTAGATGCGCGCCATCAGTTCGACCGCAGCCTTGGAGACCGAATACGGCCCCCAATAGGCCATCGGTACCCAGGCGGCGCCCGAGGTGAGGAACACCGCGCGCCCGGCATTGGATTTCTGCAGCAGCGGATCGAGCGAGCGGATCAGGCGGTAGTTGGCCGTGACGTTGACCGCCATCACGTCGTCGAACACCTTCGGCTCGACATGGCTCATCGGCGACAGCACGCCGAGCAGACCCGCGTTCGCCACCAATACGTCGAGCCTGCCGTAACGCTCATAGAGCGATGCGCCGAGCCGGTCGATGCCGTCGTAGTCTTTCAGATCGAGCGGGACGAGCGTTGCCGAGCCGCCCGCGGCCTTGATGGCATCGTCGAGTTCCTCCAGCCCGCCGACCGTGCGCGCGATCGGCAATAACATGAGCGCCCGCCTTGGCGAGCGCGAGCGCGGTCGCATGACCGATGCCGCGCGAGGCACCGGTGATCAGCGCGATGCGGTCGGCGAGGGGCTTGGACATGATTGCTCCGTCATTCCGGGGACCGTGCGAAGCACGGGAGCCCGGAATCCATAACCACGATCCGAGCGATCATGAAAGGATGGTGGTTATGGATCCCGGACAGCGCGGACCCTGTCATCGGGCCGCGCTATGCGCGGGCGCCGTTGGCGCTTCCGGGATGACACTTCGCTCAACTGGCCTCGGCCAGCAGTGACAATTGCCGCGGCGAGTGATCGCGCGCGGTGCGGTCGGTGAGCGGCGTCGGGTACTCGCCGGTGAAGCAATGATCGGTGAATTGCGGCCGCTCTGGATCGCGCCGCTCGTAGCCCATCGATCGGTAGATGCCCTCGACCGACAGGAAGGCGAGGGAGTCCGCACCGATGAAGCGGCGCATCTCTTCGATCGTGTGCGTTGCGGCGAGCAGCTTGTCCCGCTCCGGCGTGTCGATGCCGTAATAATCCGGATGCGTGATCGGCGGCGAGGCGATGCGGAAATGTACCTCCGTCGCGCCCGCGTCGCGCATCATCTGCACGATCTTGGTCGAGGTCGTGCCGCGCACGATCGAGTCGTCCACGAGCACGATGCGCTTGCCGTTCACGACCGCGCGGTTGGCCGAATGCTTGAGACGCACGCCAAGCTGGCGGATCTGCTGCGTCGGCTCGATGAACGTGCGGCCGACGTAATGGTTGCGGATGATGCCGAGCTCGTAGGGGATGCCGGATTCCTGCGAGAAGCCGATCGCGGCCGGCACGCCCGAAGTCAGGCACCGGCACGATGACATCGGCAGCGACCCCCGCCTCGCGCGCGAGCTGACCGCCCATGGTCTTGCGCACGTCGTAGACGGCGCGGCCGCCGACGATCGAGTTCGGCCGCGAGAAATAGACGTATTCGAAAATGCACGGGCGCGGCTGCACCAGCGGGAACGGCTTGTGCGAGTGCACGCCCTGCTCGTCGAACACCACGACTTCGCCGTTCTCGACGTCACGCACGTAGCGCGCGCCGATGATGTCGAGCGCGCAGGTCTCCGAGGCGAGGATCGGATGCCCGCCGAGATCGCCGATCACCAGCGGGCGGATGCCGAGCGGGTCGCGCGCGCCGATCAGCTTCTTGTTGGTCAGCGCCACCCACGAGTATGCGCCCTCGAGCTGGCGCAACCCGTCGATGAAGCGGTCGATGAAGCGGTTGCGCTGCGAGCGTGCGACGAGGTGCAGGATCACCTCCGAGTCGCTGGTGGACTGCATGATCGCGCCGTCGCGCACCAGTTGCCGGCGCAAGGTGAGGCCGTTGGTGAGATTCCCGTTGTGGGCTGCCGCAAAGCCGCCGCCGTCCAGTTCGCAAAACAGCGGCTGGACGTTGCGCAGGATGGTCTCGCCCGTGGTTGAGTAGCGATTGTGTCCGATCGCGGCGTTGCCGGGCAGCTTGGCGATCACCTCGGAGCGGGAGAACGTGTCGCCGACCAGCCCCATGCGCCGCTCGGAATGGAAGCGCTTGCCGTCGAACGTGACGATGCCGGCCGCCTCCTGGCCGCGGTGCTGCAGCGCATGCAGGCCGAGCGCCGTGATCGCGGCCGCATCCGGATGTCCGAAAATGCCGAACACGCCGCACTCCTCGTGCAGGCGGTCGTCCTCGAGATCGATGCTGTTTGTGTCGAGGCCGTTGGGTTGATCCATCATCTCGCCTTTCGGGCCCCGGCAGGGACTAGAGTTTCGGCGCAGCATCGACAAGGCGGCCCGCGGGCGGTCCAAGACTGGAACGCCCGCCGGTCGGCGTCTCCGGTTGATCCCGTTCGTCCGGTTTGTTGCGCTTCAACCGCTGCAAAATGGTGCTTTCGGGGTCATCCGGCAACATCGACATCAGCCATTGACCGGTTCCCTGCAGCACCACGCGCGACTTTGCGTTCTTTACCCATTCAGGCTGGCTGCGATCGGGCACGAGCCACGCGAAGAACAGGAACGCCACCACGACAATCACGAGCCCGCGCCCGAGGCCGAACAGGAAACCAAGCGTGCGGTCGAGCGCACCGACCCTCGAGTCGAGGATCATGTCGGAGATCTTGATGGTGATGATCGACACGATCAGCAGTGTCCCGAGAAACACGCCGCCGATGGTCACCGCCGAGGCCACGATGTCATTGGAAAAGTATTGCAGAACAACGGGTTTGAGCCGCGGGTAGGAGTAAAGCGTGAGCAGCGCGGCAGCGGCCCAGGAGGCGATCGAAAGCACCTCGCGCATGAACCCGCGCACCATCGCGAGCAGCGCCGAGATCAGCATCACCGCCAGCAAAATCACATCGAGCAACGTGATCGGCATCGACTGCTCTTGGAAAGCCCGCCCGGACGACTTCGCGGCCCGAAACCGGCGGAATTGGGGGTGCGCGAGCGCGGCCTGTGTATAGCGGGCAGGATTGGCCGCGTCACCCGTCTTGTCGGGCAAGACGCACGGGCCCTTTGGCGCGTTTTCCGCTCGCCGCGATGTCCGCCACGAGATCGGTCAAGTTTCCGATCGTGCTGAGCGACAAGGCCGGAATCGGCGCCGCTCTCGCGGGCTTCCGGCGCGAAAGCGCGCGTGAAGCCAAGCTTGGCGGCTTCCTTCAGCCGCGCTGCGGCTTGCGCCACCGGGCGAACGGCGCCGGACAGCGACACTTCGCCGAAATAGACCGCCTCGGCGGGAAGCGAGGCGCCGGCGAGCGAGGAGACGAGCGCCGCCGCCGCTGCGAGATCGGCCGCCGGCTCCTGAATGCGCAGGCCGCCCGCAACGTTGAGATAGACGTCATGCCCGCCGAGCTTCACGCCGCAATGCGCCTCCAGCACGGCGAGCACCATGGAGAGCCGGCTCGAATCCCAGCCGACGACGGAACGGCGCGGTGTACCGAGCGAAGTCGGTGCGACCAGCGCCTGGATTTCAACCAGCAAGGGCCGCGTGCCTTCGATCCCGGCGAACACCACCGTGCCGGGACTGCCGAGATCGCGCTCCGAAAGAAACAGCTCCGACGGGTTCGGAACTTCGCGCAATCCCGCGCCGGTCATCTCAAACACGCCGATTTCGTCGGTCGGTCCGAAACGGTTCTTCACCGCGCGCAGAATGCGGAACTGATGCGCGCCGTCGCCCTCGAACGAAAGCACCGCATCGACCATGTGCTCGACCACGCGCGGGCCGGCGATCTGGCCGTCCTTGGTGACGTGACCGACGAGTATCACGGCCGCGCCCGAGCGCTTGGCGAAGCGGATCAGCGCCTGCGCCGATCCGCGCACCTGCGTGACCGTGCCGGGTGCGGAGTTCAACCGCATCGGTCCACATGGTCTGGATCGAGTCGACCACGATCAGCCGCGGCGTTTTGCCTTGGCTCATCGTCGCGATGATGTCTTCGACGGAAGTTTCGGCCGCGAGCTCGACCGGCGCTTTGCCGAGGCCAAGGCGCTCCGCGCGCAACCGCACCTGCGCGACTGCTTCCTCGCCGGAGATGTAGACCGCGCGATGGCCGGTTTGCGCGAGCGCGGCGGCAGCCTGAATGAGCAGCGTCGATTTGCCGATGCCGGGATCGCCCGCCATCAGCAGCACCGAGCCGCGCACAAAGCCGCCGCCGGTGACACGGTCGAGTTCGGGCACACCGGAGGGCAGGCGAGGGGCCTCATGGGTTTCGCCGGTGAGCGGCTCGAGCGCGAATACGCGACCCTTGCGCGCCGAGCGGCCCGGGATCGCGCGATCGGCCGCCGCGCCTTCCTCGGCGATGGTGTTCCACTCGCCGCAGGAGTTGCACTTGCCCTGCCAGCGGCCGCAAGTCGCGCCGCAGTTCTGGCAGATGAAGGAGGCGGCGTTCTTGGCCATCGATATTGTCTCAGTGAGGCAGCGCCTCGAACGGGTTCGCGTAACGGATACCGATGGGGCGAAAGTCGCGCACGTTGGCGGTGAGCAACAGAAGGTCGTACCGCTGCGCCGTTGCCGCGATAGCGATATCGGCAAAGCCGGGATTTGAACCCGCTGCGCGTGCGCGGTCCGAAAGCGCTCCTGCGAGTCTGCCCGCTGCGAGATCGAAAGCCAGAACGCGTTCGTTATACGCGCCGAGAATTTGCTCGACCCAGGTCATGAGCAAGTCCGCGCGTGCGGTGGCGCCAGTGCGGTGGAGTTTGTTGATTCCGGCTTCGACCTCGACAATGGAAATTACCGAGAGAAACAGAAGATCGGAGTGCACCTCCAGCCACTGCGCAAGCTGGCGCGGGGCGCTCGACCGGCCGGGCGCGAAGGCGCTCACCACGTTGGTGTCGAGAAGATATCCGGTCACAGCTCGACATCCCGCACCGGCGTCTGGTCGCGCTCGAAATCGGCCGCCGGAATCGACATCAGCAGGGATGCAAACGATGGGCGAGGCCCCTTGAGCAAGGTACGGGCCGTCGCCACTGGCACGACCACGGCGGCCGGTCGGCCGTGCTTGGTGATCGTCGTCGCCTCCCCACGCTCCGCGGCCTCGACGACAGCGGAGAGGTTGGCTTTCGCGTCGCGCAGGTTAATTGAATTCATGGTTTGTTCTTATATGACCACATGTAGTCACATGTCAAGCATCACCCCTTTTTAGCGAGTGTAAACGCGTCGATACCGCCGCCCCAGGCTGGTGAGCACCTCGTAGCCGATCGTCCCGGCGCGCGCCGCGAGATCCTCGACCCCGATCTCCCGGCCAAGCAGGGTGACAAGATCGCCGCGTTTCGGCGCGCCGTCCTGCACGTCCGTCACGTCGACCGCGATCAGGTCCATCGAAACGCGCCCAGCCATCGGGCAGCGCTGCCCCGCCACAATCGCCTCCGCGCCCGGCCGCTTGTGGCTCGCGCTCGCGGCGCGCAGGAAACCATCCGCGTATCCGACCGACACGAGCGCAAGGCGGGTCGGGCGCTTCGCGGTCCACGTCGCGCTGTAGCCGACGGTCGCGCCCTGCTCGACCGAGCGGAGCTGTACGACGCGCGCCTCCAGCGTGACGACGGGTTGCATCGGGTTGGGCTTTCCGGGCGTTGGGTTGGCGCCGTAGAGCGCAACGCCGGGACGCACCAGATCGTGTTGCGCATCGGGGCCGAGGAAGATGCCAGACGAATTCGAAAGCGAGCCCGGAATGCCGGGGAATAGCGCGCGCACCGCACGGAAGCGCTCGATCTGGGTCGCATTGAACGGATGCTCTTCCTCCGAGCACGCAAAGTGGCTCATCACCAGTGCGATGCTCTGATCTACGCCGATCCGGTTTGCCAGTGCGGCGGCTTCGTCCCGCGTGAAGCCGAGCCGGCTCATCCCCGTGTCAACGTGCAGTGCCGCGGCACCGCGCCATCCGGTCGCGGCGCGAAACGCCGCCCACTCATCGAACTCCGCGCTGCTGCCGATCACCGGCCGCAGGTTCGTGTCCGCATAGGCGGGCGCCGTGCCGGGCAGAAGACCGTTGAGCACGTAGATGATCGCGTCCGGCGCCGCCGCCCGCGCGCGCCGCGCCTCCGCGAGATTGGCGACGAAGAATGTCTCGCAACCGGCCGTCGCCAGCGCGCCCGCGACCTGCTCGACGCCGCAGCCGTATCCGTCCGCCTTCACCACGGCGGCGCATTTCGCCGGCGCGGCACGCGTTCCGAGCGCGCGCCAGTTCGCCACGATGGCTGCAAGATCAATGGTCAGGATGCCGCCGGCCTCGGCTTCAGCCGGCCCCGTCGAGTCCGTCATGCCGTCATCATCGGGCGGGCGCGCCAGCCGCACAAGCCGCGCGCTAATCGCCCACCCGCTGCGGCAGCTTGTCCGCATCCGCGAGGTCAGCAAACCGCGTGACGTTCGCCTCGAAGTGCAGCTGGATCGTGCCGGTGGGGCCGTGGCGCTGCTTGCCGATGATGACTTCGGCCTTGCCGTGCACGAGCTCCATCTCGGCCATCCACTTGAAGTGCTCCTCGGAGCCCATCCGGGGTTCTTTGTTCTTGAGGTAATACTCCTCGCGGAACACGAACAGCACGACGTCGGCGTCCTGCTCGATCGAGCCGGATTCGCGCAGGTCGGAAAGTTGCGGACGCTTGTCGTCGCGGCTTTCCACCTGACGCGAAAGCTGTGACAGCGCCAGAATCGGGACGTTCAGTTCCTTGGCCAACGTTTTGAGCCCTGTGGTGATTTCAGTCACTTCCTGCACGCGGCCTTGTTGCGCGCGGTGGCTCGATCCCTGCAGCAACTGGATGTAGTCGACCACGAGCAAATCGAGCCCGCGCTGGCGCTTGAGGCGCCGCGCGCGCGCCGCAAGCTGCGCGATCGAAAGGCCGCCGGTCTCGTCGATGTAGAGCGGGATCGTCTCCATCTCGCGGGCGACCTGCGCAATGCGGTCGAAATCGGAAGGGTCGATCTCGCCGCGCAGGATGCGATGTGAGGGGATGTTGGTCTGCTCGGAGATGATGCGGTTCGCAAGTTGCGGTGCCGACATTTCGAGCGAGAAGAATCCGACAATCCCGCCATTGACGCTTTCGGTACGCCCATCGGGGCGGACTTCGCCGCGCCACGCCTTGGCGATGTTGTAGGCCACATTGGTCGCGAGCGCCGTCTTGCCCATGCCGGGACGGCCCGCGAGGATTACCAGATCGGAGTGCTGCAGCCCGCCCATCATGCGGTCCATGTCGGCGAGACCGGTCGCGAGCCCCGACAGCTTGCCGTCGCGCTGATAAGCGCGCGCCGCCATGTCGACGGCGGTTGTTAGCGCGGTCGCGAAGCGCTGGAAGCCGCCGTCGTAGCGGCCGGTCTCGGCGACCTCATAGAGACGCCGCTCCGCGTCCTCGATCTGGTCACTGGGGCTCAGATCGACCGGCGCGTCATAGGCCACATTGACCATATCCTCGCCGATGATGATCAGCGTGCGGCGGATCGCGAGGTCGTAGATGGTGCGGCCGTAGTCTTCGGCATTGATGACCGTCGTCGCTTCGGCGGCAAGCCGCGCGAGATATTGGCTTGCTGTCAGGCCGGCGACGTCGAGATCGGGCGGCAGGAACGTCTTGAGCGTCACCGGGCTCGCGACCTTGCCGGCACGGATCAGGCTGGAGGCAAGTTCGAAGATCTTCTGATGGATCGGCTCGAAGAAATGAACTGGCTCGAGAAAGTCGGAAACACGGTAGAACGCCTCGTTGTTGACGAGGATCGCGCCCAGCAGCGCTTGCTCCGCCTCGATATTGTGCGGAGCAGCGCGGAAGACAGGTGTATCGGGCGCGGTCCTACGCGCGGTTTGCTCGCCAGCCATGTTGATGAACGCACTCGTGTGCCTAACTCAATTCGGGTCTTAGCACCGGGCCACTGTCTTGGCGAACACCGGAATCGCCGAGATACCGTTGTCCACGATTCTCACCGGGACTCGCTTTTGCAATCTGATTCTCACAATAGGCCTTGACGGACTTGTATCCGTGGCGTGGGAAATTTTTATTCAGCCGCCTCAAGCGAACGCGGGCGCTCCGCGCCGTATGCCGGCTCGTAGATGTACGAGCGGGTGAGGGGGAGCCGGTCGATTTTTTTCGTCAACTGCACCTGGAACACGGTCAGTCCGGAGTATTTGAAGAATTGTTCGAACCCGGCGAGATAGAAGTCCCACATCCGGATGAAGCGTTCGGCGCCGCCGAATCTCTCCGTCAACTTCGGATCGCTCGCGAAGACCTTGAGCACTTCGGCGCGCTGCGCTTCGAAAGCCACGCGCCAGGCGCGCAGCGTGTGCGCGTAGTGCAGCCGCAGGACCTCGACGTCCGTGATGATGAGTTTCGATTTTTCGATGACCGGAGCCAATTCGGACAGGGCGGGCGCATAGCCGCCGGGGAAAATGTACTTCCACACCCATGGATTGGTGTGCGAAGGCCCGTCCCAGCGTCCCACGGTGTGAAGCAGCATGACACCGTCGTCGCTCAGCAGGCGATGGCAGTTCTCGAAGAAGGTATCGTAGTAGCCTTTGCCGACGTGCTCGAACATTCCGACCGACGCGATGCGATCGAATGTCTCCGGCACGTCGCGATAGTCCTGCACGCGGAACTCGCAGGGCAAATTCTCCTGGGCGGCGCGCCGGCGTGCGACCTTGATCTGTTCCTCGGACAGATTGATGCCAACGACCGAAGCTGCGTGATGACGGGCGAGATGCAATCCGAGCCCGCCCCATCCCGATCCGATATCGAGAACACGCAAGCCCGGGCGGTCGAGAAAGAGCTTCGCCGCGACATGGTGGCGCTTGGCCGATTGTGCCGCTTCGAGAGTATCGTCCTCATACTCGAAGTAGGCGCAGGAATACTGCATGTCGCGGTCGAGGAAGAGCCGGTAGATGCGATGGTCGATATCGTAGTGGTGGCTCGCGTTGCGGCGCGCGCGGCGTGCCGTGTTCCATTGCAGCGTGCGCCGCACGACTCCGCGCGCCCGTTCGACCAGCCCGGTCCAGCGGTTGCGTGGCAGCGCGCTCATGTTGCTGACTGCGAGCGCGAGGAAGTCGGTAATCGAGCCCTGCTCGATCACCAGCGTGCCGTCCATGTAGGCGTCGCCGACGGCAAGTTCGGGGTCGAGCAAGACCGCCCATTCGGCGGCCCGTGAGGTAAAACGGATGGCTATCGGGGCACCGGTCCCGTCCCCGAACTCCAGGGTCGTCCCCCGCGCCGTCGTCAGGCGCAGCGTTCCGTGCCGGATGAACGACCGCAACACGACTTGCAGCACGCGATCCATCGATCGCCCCGACCACAACTCTGTCCGGCTTGGCGGCCGCGGCAGAGAGGCTTGGGTAACCACGGCCGCGAGCAAGCCAGACATCAACGTAACGGCCTGCTCCCAACGGCCGCCGGTAAAAAGCAACATCAACATTAGAACAAAGTTCCAAACTATCGGCAATCCGGCCGAAACGCGGTGTAATGACGCAAAATTGCTCCCATTCGGCGGAGAATGCGGTAAACCTCAGTTAGGGCTGATCCGGTTGGGGCACCGGAAATCGATGCGGGAGATGGGCCAGTGTCCGGCTTCGGGCGGGTCATTTTAATCGGGACTTTGCTGGCGGGGGGGCTCGGCATCGCGGGACTGCGCGCGCAGACCGTGCTGGGCGACCCGCGGGACGCCGCCCGGACCTTCGCGTCGAACTGCTCGGCCTGCCACAAGAGCCCGCGGGGACTCGCGAAGAGCGGCTTTGTCGCCGGGTTTCTGCGCCAGCATTACACGACCGGCCCGGAGATGAGCGCCGCGATGGCGGCCTATCTGGTGGCGGCGGGTGCCGCGCCTCCCGAGAAAAAGGGTGCTACCGCGGCCGACAGTGCCGCAAAGGCCAAGAGCAAGAAGGGCGAGCAGCTCGCCGCGCAACCGTCAGCCGAGAATGCCTCCGACGCGATGCAGGAGCGCACCCTGCGCGGCAAGCAGCGGCCGGCCAAATCACAGCAGGAAGCCGCAGCGCCGCCTGCCGCTCCGGCGCCCCAGCCGGCGGCGGAAGAGGCGAAACCGGCAGTGAGTGCTGCTGCCTTGAGCACGGCGGAGGCGCCTGCTGCTGCTGCAACGCAGCCGCCGCCGATGGTGCTCGATATTCCGCTTCCGCCGATGCCGGAGGGGCCGCCGCCGGACCTTGTTCAGTCGGTCTTCGCGTCCTCGCCCTTGCCCTGACCGGGCGCAAGCGCCTCTTCGGGCTTCTCGAAGAAGGCTGCCGCCTCCGCGGCGACTGCTTCCTCCTCGGTTTCTTCGCGCCGCTGCGTCACGTCCTCACCGCGCGCCTGCCGCCCGGCTTCGTCGGCATTGCGCGCCACGTTCATCGTGACCGTGACCTCGACTTCCGGGTGCAGCGCGATCGGAACGGTGTGCATGCCGATCGTCTTGATCGGTGCATGCAGCGCGATCTGGTCGCGGGTGACGGTGAAGCCGCCGGCCACCAGAATGGAGGCGATATCGCGCGCCGACACCGAGCCGAACAGCTGCCCGGATTCCGAGGCCTGACGCTGCACGATGAAGCTCTTGCCGTTGAGCTTCCCGCCAATGCCCTCGGCCTCGGACTTCAGTTCGAGATTGCGCGCCTCGAGCTGCACCTTCATGCCCTCGAACTTGGCGCGGTTGTCCTTGGTGGCGCGCAGCGCCTTGCCCTGCGGCAGCAGGAAATTGCGCGCGAAGCCGTCTTTCACGCGCACGACCTCGCCCATTTGTCCGAGCTTGCCGACGCGTTCGAGCAGGATCACTTCCATGTTGGTCTCTCCGTTGTTCGCATTCAGTTAAGGGCGATGGGTTGGCGGCGCTGCCGGCGGTTTGCGTCGAGCGACGACGCGTGCGCGCAGCGACAGCATGGTTTCGAGCAATCCGATGAGCGACATCAGCACGATCGGCCAGCCGAACAGGCCGACCGTGAAGTACAGGCCGGTGAGCATGAAGCCGCGGCCAGTCATGCCAAGCGTGACAGTGTGCAGCACCGCGAGGCCGAGCAGCGCATAGGCGAGCAAGAGGCTCGCGGTGAACACGCCGCTTGCGAGGCCAATAAGGCCGGGCAGGAACGTGCCGGCGATCGCGATCGCCAGCACGGTCGCGGCGAACGGCGGAAAATCCATCCGCGAAATTTGCGGCCACGGGCGCTTGAGCCGTCCCGAGACGCGCACAATCAGGCCGGCCAGCCAGAGGTTCAGCAGGCTCGTCACAGTCAGCGCGACCGCCTTCATCGGCGGCACGATCAGCACCAGGATATCGAGCAGGCGTTCGGGATCGCGCACGCTCGGAAGCTGCAGCGGGGAATTTCGCGGCGAACCGGAGAGGAAGCGCAAGGCGCGCTCCAGCTCGCGCCGCAGCCCGGCCTGCACCTGGCTTGCGTCGAAGCCGTAGCGCAGCATGGTGACGAGGACGATGACCGCTGCCGCGATCGCGGTCCACACGACGATGCGGCCGACCGGATACCATTCCATCGCCGCGGGATCAGCGCCGGGCGCCGGGCGCGCGAGCAGCGCGAGATAACCGATCCACCAGGCGGGCAAACCGATGCCGAGCAGGAACGCGATCGCGACCGAGCCGGTCGTGACCAGCGCGAGCCCGACGGATGCGATGAGCGCGGCGAGCAGCCCGGCAACATGCGTCCAGCCGATCGCCGCCAGCATGATCGGAAGCTGGGCGAAATTGGCGAGCACGAATGAGAGCGGCGAGCCCGCCGCAATCGAGGCGAACAGCAATGCCGATGCTGCGCCTGCGCCCAAGCCGATGAGAACGATCTGCATCATCGCCAGCTGTCCCGCTCTCCGAGCGGTTAGAGGCGGATCACATCCGCCCCAACCATCGGCCGCCGGATCAGTCCGGTAGCCTCTTGTGAAGTGACCTTATCGTATCACGTAGTTCAGCAATCCGAGAAACCGCGCCCGCTTGATCGCGCGCGCGAGCTCACGCTGCTTCTTGGTCGAGACCGCCGTGATGCGGCTTGGGACGATCTTGCCGCGCTCCGAGATGTAGCGCTGCAACAGCTTCACGTCCTTGTAGTCGATCTTCGGCGCGTTGGTGCCGGAGAACGGACAGGTCTTGCGGCGGCGGAAGAAGGGCCTGCGGCCCTGAGTTGCTGCGAACTGCATGATGCTTATCCCTCGGCCGCCGGTGCAACATCGGCATCGTCGCGGCGCTCACGCCGCGGGCCGCGATCGCGGTCGCCGCGATCGAAGCGGTCGCCGCGGTCGAAACGGCCACCGCCGCGCTCATCGCGGTCGCGGTCCCGATCGGCCTTGCGCATCATCGCGGAGGGGCCTTCCTCGTGCTCGTCGACGCGCACCGTGAGATAGCGCAGCACATCTTCGGAGAGGCGCTGCTGCCGTTCGACCTCGGTGAGCGCCGCGGACGGCGCATCGAGCTTGAACAGGGTGAAGTGCGCCTTGCGGTTCTTGCGGATGCGAAAGGAGAGCGTCTTGACGCCCCAGTATTCCGGATCGCCGACCAGCTTGCCGCCGAGGCCCTCGATGACGCCCTTGAAGCTGGTCGTCATCTCCTCGACCTGTTGCGCGCTCAAATCCTGGCGCGCCAGATAGACGTGTTCGTACAATGGCATGAAATGCCTTTCCCTTGTTGTCGCTCCTCCGGCGCCAAGCCCCTCGTGCCCTTCGGGAAAGGCAACAGAAGTTCTCAGGAAGGCGGGAACACGGGACGCCGGACCATGCGGTCCTACCGGCCCTTGCGGGACGGCCGTCCGTTCAGCTCCCGGCCGGGATCGAGCGGAGCGGGGTTTATAGCGGGATTTGGCGCGATGGCAAGGGTGGGAAGCGCCGGCAAACCGGCCAAAATCAGCCTCTTCAGGGGCAAAGCTTGTGAAGCCAACGGTTGAAACCGGCCCGTTTCCCAAACGCGTCAATTGCAATAGCCTCTCGGGTGCAACGGTGACGTGAACGCCTTGGGGGGCGGCGATGGGCGATGCGACAGCGGCCGGCGAAACAGGGGCCACCCGGCAAGAACGGGTCGATTTCCTCAAGCAGGCGATGGCGTTCAGCGAAGGGAACGTGCGCGCCTACGACATCAAGGCGCAGATTTCGCTCGCCGCCTTCGTGCTCTCCGGCAATCCGCTGATGGCGATCATCAACGGCGCTTGTGGGACAAGCGCGCGGCAGGTTCTCGTCGTCGCGCTCGTCGTCTTCATCGTGACGATCCTCTCCTATCTCTGGGTGCTCTGGCCGGTCGCGCCGCCGCAGCAGCAAGTGACCGAGGGAGTCGGCGCGAAGAACCTGTTTTATCTCCCTGATCCGCTCGGCACCGGCGCAGCGCAGTATTCCGAGCGGCTCAAGGGGCTTTCGGTCGAGCCCGAGCTGACCGCCGAGGCGGTCAAGCTCTCGTGCATCCGCAAGATCAAGGCGGGCCGCTTCAAGAATGCCCTGATCGTGACGGTCGTCGCCTATCTGGTGCTGGCGGCGGCGTTCTTCGCCCTCGGCCGCTGCGCATTCTGATGAACGCGACGGCCGAGCCCGCGCAAAAACTCGATTTGCTCGCGCGCGAGCTTAAGGAGGCGCGCGAGCAGCAGACCGCGATCAGCGACATCCTGCGCGTGATCTCGAACTCGCCGGGCGACGTCCAACCGGTGTTCGATGCAGTCGCCGAGCGCGCAGCCCGCATCTGCGAGGCCCCATTCGCAGACATTATCGTTGTCGACGCTGGCATGGTTCGGCTGGCAGCCAATGTCGGTGGGCTCGGGCCTTATGATCCTGGGCGGGCGATCGCGCTCGACCGCACTACGTTCATGGGCCGGTCCATCTGCGACAAGCAGACGCTTCATGTCGCTGATCTGCAAAGCCCTGACCTGGACTTTCCATTGGGGCGGCAACTCGCGATCAAAGCCGGCGCCCGCACCGCGCTGGCGGTGCCGCTCATCCGTGATGACCGCGCGCTCGGCACGATCCTCGTGCGGCGCACCGAGGTACGCCCGTTCGAGGACAAGCACATCGCACTGCTCAAGACGTTCGCCGATCAGGCGGCGATTGCGATCGAGAACGCGCGCCTGCTGAATGACCTGCGCCAGCGGACCGACAGCTTGAGCGAGGCGCTGGAACAGCAGACGGCGATCAGCGACATCCTGCGTGTGATTGCGAGCTCCCCGGGAAAGGTCAAGCCGGTATTCGATTCGGTGGCCGAGCACGCTGCGCGTATCTGCGAGGCGCCGTTCGTGGGCATCGTTGTCGTCAAGGACGGCATGATACGCCCGACCGTCAACTTCGGCCAACTCGGAGGGCTGCCGGCGGGCGAAATGGTGGCGCTTGACCGCACCACCGTCATGGGCCGTTCCATCTGCGACAAGCAACCGGTTCACGTCGCCGATCTGATGGCAGCGGAGCATGATTTTCCGCTCGGAGGACAGCTCGCGCTCAGACTGGGGCATCGCTCGATCCTTTCCGTGCCGCTCATCCACGAGGGGCACGCACTCGGCGCGATCGTGATGCGCCGGACCGAGGTACGACCCTTCGAGGACAAGCACATCGCTCTGCTGAAAACGTTCGCGGACCAGGCCGCGATCGCGATCGAGAATGCGCGCCTGCTCAGGGAGGTCCGCCAGCAGGCGGGCCAGCTCGAAGCACAATCGCAGGAGCTACGCACGCTAAACCAGCAGCTCGAACAGCGCGTCGACGAGCAGGTCGGCGAGATCGAGCGGATGAGCCGGCTGCGCCGCTTCCTACCGCCGCAAGTCGCGGACTTGATCGTTTCATCCGGGAACGAAAAGCTGCTCGAAAGCCACCGCCGCGAGATCACGGCGTTGTTCTGTGACCTGCGCGGCTTCACGGGGTTTTCCGAAACCTCCGACCCGGAAGACGTGATGGCGCTCCTGCGCGAGTATCACAAGGCGATCGGCGAGATCATTTTCCGCCACGGCGGCACGCTGGAGCGCTTTGCCGGCGACGGCGTGATGGTGATCTTCGGCGATCCGGTGCCGCTGCCCAATCCGGCGCTCTCCGCCGTGCAGATGGCGCTGGAGATGCGCGCCGCGATCGGCGCGCTGATCGACCAATGGAGCCGCCTCGGTCATGAGCTCGGCTTCGGCATCGGACTCGCGCACGGCTACGCGACGCTCGGGACGATCGGGTTCGAGGGCCGCTTCGACTACGCGGCGATCGGGACGGTCTCCAATGTGGCCTCGCGCCTGTGCGACG
Source organism: uncultured Alphaproteobacteria bacterium (assembly GCA_963778455.1). Lineage (GTDB taxonomy): Bacteria > Pseudomonadota > Alphaproteobacteria > Rhizobiales > Xanthobacteraceae > PALSA-894. The sequence continues at coordinate 288,138 of CAVZUL010000011.1, read as the reverse complement.
AGGCGCAGCCCGGGCAGATCCTGGTCAGCCCGCGCGTGCTGCTGGCCGTCGGGAACGCCGTGGCGGTCGAGCCGGTACGGGAAATGACGCTCAAGGGCATCCGCCGCCCGATGCTGGTGCACAATGTCGTGGCCGCGGCGACGAAGTCCGGCAGCGATTGATCGCGGTTCAGTGCGCGCCGGCCGCGACGCGCAATCGCTCGTCGATCGCGCGGATCAGGTCGGCGAGCTTGACCGCCATCAGGACCCCTTCGCGCAGCTCCTGCGCGCCGACGTGGTCGGCATAGGCAGGGTCGCGCTGGAGCCGGGAGAGCGTGCCGAGCAGCTGTTCGAGCACCTTGGTGAGGAGGATTTGCTTGAATCGCGGGTCGGCACGCGACTGCGCGATGTCCGCCTCGGTGATCTCCAAACGATCCATTGACCCAACCTGCAGTCATGAAACAGACAGTGCTACCTCGCAGTCTCGCATCTGAAAGTTGTCTAAAGGTTCCCAAGCGTCAGATCCCATTCCGGAGCTTGACACTCTGAGGGCGCCGTTGTCTTAAACCTGCGGTTTTTCAGCGGGGTAGCATGTCGATTGCATTCGTTTTTCCCGGCCAGGGCAGCCAGGCGGTCGGCATGGGCAGGGCGCTCGCCGACAATTTTGTTGCAGCGCGCAACGTGTTCGAGACGGTAGATGACGCGCTGGGCGAGAAGCTGACCGCCATCATGTGGGAAGGCCCGGCCGACCGGCTCACGCTGACCGAGAATGCACAGCCCGCCCTGATGGCGGTTTCGCTCGCCGCGATGCGCGTGCTTGAAGCCGAGGCGGGCGTCGACATTGCGCGCGACGCTGCGTTCGTCGCGGGTCATTCGCTCGGCGAATACTCGGCGCTGGCGGCCGCGGGCGCGTTGAGCATTCCCGACACCGCGCACCTGTTGCGCATTCGCGGCCGCGCCATGCAAGCGGCCGTTCCGGTCGGCGCCGGCGCCATGGCGGCGCTCATCGGATTGGAATTCGATGCCGCCGTCGCGGTCGCGGCGGAGGCGGCCCAGGATAAAGTTTGTCAGGCGGCGAATGATAATGGCGGCGGGCAGGTCGTGGTCTCGGGTGACAAGGCTGCGGTTGAACGCGCGGTCGAGATCGCCAAGGGAAAGGGCGCACGGCGCGCGATGCTGCTGCCGGTATCCGCGCCGTTCCATTGCGCGCTGATGCAGCCGGCCGCAGATGCGATGGAGGAGGCGCTCGCCAAGGTCTCGATCAAGCCGCCGGCCGTTCCGCTGGTCGCCAATGTCGTCGCGCGTCCGATCAGCGATCCAGCCGAGATCGTGCGGTCGCTCGTCGCGCAAGTGACCGGTACCGTACGCTGGCGCGAGTCCGTGGCGTTCATGGCCAATGCCGGCGTTGATTCATTTTATGAGGTTGGCGCCGGCAAGGTGTTGTCGGGACTCGTCAAACGCATCGCAGATGGTGCGAACGGAACCGCGATCGGAACGCCGGAAGATGTCGCGGCATTCAAAAGCTGCGCGTGCGAAGTAGCTTCGATTTTTTTCGCCGGATTTTCCTGTCAGCGTGCCCCGGACAGGCGGGCCTCATGCGACGGTTGGCAGCGCGATGATTTAAGTGATAGGTCACGCACTTAAACAGTGCCGTGCGTGTGCCGGCATGCGCGCTGGCCATGGCTTGGGAAGTATGGTAACCGAACCCGGCTTGGTCGGGGCAACCGGGCGATTTGGGGGCCATCGAAGATCCCTCCGGGAGCACACGGTTCGCCGGGCCACGACGAGGCCGCGACGGCTCGGGTCGCGCGGCTCAGCCCATGAGAAAAATGCGAGGGTGAAAGCGATGAGTGAGATTGCCGACCGGGTCAAAAAAATCGTCGTGGAGCACCTCGGCGTCGAACCCGACAAGGTGACCGAGGCCGCAAGCTTCATCGACGATCTTGGCGCCGACAGTCTCGACACCGTCGAATTGGTGATGGCGTTCGAGGAAGAGTTCGGATGCGAAATTCCCGACGACGCCGCCGAGACGATCCTGACTGTCGGCGATGCAGTCAAGTTCCTCGAAAAAAACGCAAAGAGCTGACCCTTCTCGCGGCCGGAACCATTCCCCGCGCCACCATTCCCTTAGAGTGGCGTTGAATTCCGGGCTCGCTGGCGGTCGCAGGGCTCGGACCATAGGTAAAGTCACTCGGTATTCTCCACATGCGCGGTTGGTCTGCTCTCGGCTTGCCGGCGCGGAGAGCGAAGGGCAGGAAGCGGAATGAGACGAGTCGTCGTCACAGGGCTCGGGATGGTGACGCCGCTCGGCTGCGGCGTCGAGACGACGTGGAAGCGCCTGCTCGCAGGGCAGAGCGGCGCGCAGAAAATCGAGAAATTCAACGTCGAGGATCTCGCGGCGAAAATCGCCTGCCCGATTCCGCGCGGCGACGGCTCGGACGGCACCTACAATCCCGATCAGTGGATGGAGCCGAAGGAGCAGCGCCGGGTCGACGACTTCATCGTCTACGCGATGTGCGCCGCACGCCAGGCGATCGAGCAATCGGGCTGGAAGCCGACCAGCCGTGAGGATCAGATCGCGACCGGCGTGATGATCGGCTCGGGCATCGGCGGGCATCGAAGGCATCGCCGAGACAGCGCTTGTGCTTGCCGACAAGGGCCCGCGCCGCGTCTCGCCGTTCTTCATCCCGGGCCGGATCATCAATCTCGCGTCGGGCTATGTGTCGATCGAGTTCGGCCTCAAGGGGCCGAACCACGCGGTTGCGACGGCGTGCTCGACCGGCGCACACGCGATCGGCGATTCGGCGCGGCTGATCGCGCTCGGCGACGCCGACGTGATGGTGGCGGGCGGTACCGAGTTGCCGATCAACCGGCTGTCGATGGCCGGATTTGCCGCCTGCCGCGCGCTGTCGACCAGCTTCAATGACGATCCGCACGCGCGCTTCGCGCCCCTACGACAAGAAGCGCGACGGCTTCGTGATGGGCGAGGGGGCCGGCGTGGTCGTGCTGGAGGAATACGAGCACGCCAAGGCGCGCGGCGCCACGATCCATGCCGAGCTGGTCGGCTACGGGCTGTCCGGCGACGCCTACCACATCACCGCGCCGTCCGAGGACGGCGACGGCGCGTACCGCTGCATGAACGCTGCCCTCAAGCGCGCCGGTATCACGCCCGCCGAGATCGACTACATCAACGCGCACGGCACCTCGACCATGGCCGACGGCATCGAGCTCGGCTGCGGTCGAGCGCGTGGTCGGCAACGCCGCCGGCAAGATTTCGATGTCCTCGACCAAGTCCTGCATCGGGCACCTGCTCGGCGCGGCCGGCGCCGTGGAGGCGATCTTTTCGATTCTCGCGATCCGCGACCGCGTCGCGCCGCCGACGATCAATCTGGACAACCCCTCGGTTGAAACGCCGATCGATCTCGTCCCGCACAAGCCGCGCCAGCGCGACATCGACGTGGTGTTGTCGAACTCGTTCGGGTTCGGCGGCACCAACGCGTCGCTGGTCTTCCGCCGCGCCGCGGCTTAGGCTGTGCGCGATGGGGCGGGTTCACCCTTTTGCCATATTTGGACTTAACCTGCGTCCCGCAGCCCGCGAGTGGACATGACCGACGCAGGCACATTCCGGCGCGCTCTCCGGTGAATCAAAGCGTGTCGCCCCGCGCAGTCCGCGCGCGGCGCTGGAGCCCGAATACATGCCCGAGCCGAAACGGCCGTCACGCAGGGCACGCCACCCGCTGGTCATCGCCGGCAATGCGATTTTCACCATCATTCTCGTGGTCGCGATCGCCGGCGGGCTTGTCTATTCGTACGGCAAGCACAAGCTCGAAGCCACCGGGCCGCTCGATCGCGAAAAGATCGTCAATATTCCGCGCGGACTGGGCTTGCGCGAGATCGCCGATCTGCTCGCGCGCGAGAACGTCATCGACCAGCCTCTCGGTGTTCATCGGCGGCCGTCGCTGGTGCTCAAGGCCAAGGACGACCTGAAATACGGCGAGTACAAATTCGCCAAACAGATGAGCCGTGCGCGAGGCCATCGAGACGATCGTCGAAGGCAAGGTCGTCCAGCACGCGTTCACGATCCCCGAGGGCCTCACGTCCGAGCAGATCGTCGCGCGGCTTGCCGAAGTGGATTTCCTCGCCGGCAATATCCGCGAGGTGCCGAAGGAAGGCACGCTGCTGCCGGAGACCTACAACTTCCCCCGCGGCACAACGCGCGAGCAGGCGATCCAGCGCATGCAGCAGGCGCACCGCGCGCGTGTTGCAGGAGATCTGGGAGCGGCGCAGCGCGGACGCCCCGGTCGAAGACACCGGAGGCGCTGGTGACGCTCGCCTCGATCGTCGAAAAGGAGACCGGCAGGGCGGACGAGCGCGCACGCGTCGCCGCCGTGTTCTCCAACCGGTTGCGCCAGCGCATCAAGCTGCAATCCGATCCGACCATCATCTACGGGCTGGTCGGCGGCAAGGGCACGCTCGGGCGTCCGATCATGCGCTCCGAGATCGAGCAGCCGACGCCGTACAACACTTACGTCATCGAAGGGCTGCCGCCCGGCCCGATCGCCAATCCGGGTCGCGCCTCGCTCGAGGCAACCGCCAATCCCTCGCGCACCAAGGAAATCTTCTTCGTGGCCGACGGCACCGGCGGGCACGCGTTCGCCGAAAACCTGCAGCAGCACCAGCAGAATGTCGCGAAGCTGCGCCAGTTCGAACAGCAGCTGCGCGCACCGGCCCCGACGGATCGCGCCATGCCGTTCGCCGAGCCGGCAGCCGCCCGTGGCCGATCCCGCCCCGCAGGTTGCGCCGGCATCGGGCAGGAACGCGAAGCAGAAGACCAAGGCCAAGACGCAATAGGCCACGCGTTCGCGGTCTTGTGACCCTCAGACCCCATCGCTAAGGTCCTTTCGCGTCTCTCGCCACAGGATTCGCTCAATGGCGCTGTCGAGCATGACCGGCTTCGCGCGGGCCGACGGCGTATCCGGCGCCTATGCCTGGGCGTGGGAACTCAAATCCGTCAATGCGAAGGGACTGGACTTGCGGCTGCGTGTCCCGCTTGGCTGGGACGCCGTCGAAGCGCCCTTGCGCGCGCGGGCGTCCGAGGCGCTCGGGCGCGGCACGATCCACGCCAATCTCTCGGTGCAGCGGGCCGGTGTTGCGCCGGTGGTGCGCGTCAACGAGCCGGTGCTTTCCGCAGTTCTTTCCACCATGCGCGAGGTCGCCAAGCGGATCGACGCTTCGCCTCCGACCGTCGATGGAATCCTCGGGCTCAAGGGCGTGATCGAGGTGATCGACGAGGATGAGCGCGAGGAGGATCGCCGTGCCGGCAGAAGCCGCCGTCATCGCGGGCTTTGCCGTCGCGCTCGCAAATCTCACCGAGATGCGCCGGCGCGAGGGGCAGGCGCTCGGCGCCATTCTCCGCGTGCGGCTCGACGAGATCGCGGCACTCGCGGCGCGCGCCGAAGGCGCGCCCGGCCGGCGCCCGGAGGCGATCAAGGCGCGGCTTGCCGAGCAGATCGCGGTGCTGCTCGACACCTCAACGCGCTTCGATCCCGACCGCTTGCATCAGGAAGCCATCCTGATCGCGTCGAAGGCGGACATTCGCGAAGAGCTCGATCGCCTCGTCGCTCACGTCGCGCAGGCGCGGCGCCTGATCGATGCCGGCGGGCCGGTGGGCCGCAAGCTCGACTTCCTGTCCCAGGAGCTCAACCGCGAATCCAATACGCTGTGCGCCAAGTCGAACGATGTCGAGCTGACCAATATCGGTCTGGAGCTGAAAACCGTGGTCGAGCAGTTCCGCGAGCAGGTGCAGAATCTCGAATGAGCGCCGACAAGCGCCGGGGAATCATGCTGGTCGTTTCCTCGCCCTCGGGCGCGGGAAAGACTACGCTCACGCGCACGCTGCTGGCGCAGGAGAAGAACATCAGCCTGTCGATTTCGGTGACGACGCGAGCGCGGCGGCCGAGCGAAATCGACGGCGTGCACTATCACTTCATCTCGATGCCCGCATTCGCCGCGATGCGCGAGGCGGGGGGCCTGCTCGAATGGGCCGAGGTGCACGGCAATTGCTACGGCACGCCGCGCGAGCCGGTCGAGGCGGCGCTCGCGGCCGGGCATGACATGCTGTTCGATATCGACTGGCAAGGGACGCGCCAGCTTTACCTGACGATGCGCCCGGATATCGTCAGCGTATTCGTGCTGCCGCCCTCGGCCGCGGAGCTCAAGTCGCGGCTGGAGCGGCGCGCCGAAGACAGCGCGGAGACGATTGCGCGGCGCCTGCGCAACGCGATCGAGGAAATCGCGCACTGGAACGAATACGACCACGTGCTGGTGAACGACGATCTGGATCGCAGCTTTGCAGCCTTGCGGAAAGTCCTGGCTGATGGCCGGCGCAGGAGCGAGCAGCGCGCCGACATGAATGCGTTTGTCGCAAAGCTGCTGACCGAGCTTCGCGCGATCGCCGGGTAGGGTTACGGCACCAGCACGACGCGGCCGACGATTTTCCCGGCACGCAGGTCATCGAGCGAGGCCTGCGCGGCCGACAGCGGCCGCTCGATGATCGGGACCGGCGTTATTTTTCCCGCACGCGCGAGCGCCATCATTTCTTCCGCTTCGGCGAGCGTGCCGGTCATCGTGCCTTCGATCGTCATCGCCTTGAGCGGAAACATCGCGATCGGCGTCGCGAAGCTGCCGCCGATCAGGCCGGTGATGACGACCTTGCCGCCCTTGCCGATGCTGCCGACGGCGAAGGCCAGCGAGCCGTCGGTGCCGGCGAAATCGACCGCGCCCGCAACGCCGCCGGTCGCCCGCATCAGCGCTTTGCGCGCTGCCGGATCGGCCGGGTCGTAGGCGGCGGCCGCGCCAACCCTCAGTGCGGCCTCGCGTTTTGCGGGATCGACATCGGCGACGATCGGCTTGTGCGGAAACAGCGCAAGCGCGAACGCAAGGCCCATCATGCCGACGCCGCCGATGCCGACGAGCAGAATCGGCCCGCGCCTGGCGTGCTCGGTGAGCCGCTTCAACGCAGCGAAGGCGGTGAGCCCGGAACACATGTAGGCACCGGCAAGCGAAGCCGGCAGGGAGCCGTGCTCGATCAGATAGCGCGGGTGAGGCACCAGTACGTGCGTGGCAAATCCCCCGTCGACCTGGATACCAAGATGGCGCGGCGCCGCGCAGAGATTTTCCTCGCCCGCTTTGCACGCCGCGCATTCGCCGCAGCCGATCCATGGAAACACCGCGGCGGACGCGCCGATCTTCACGTTCGCGTCCGGACCGGCTTTCTCGACGACGCCCGCGATCTCGTGGCCGAGCGTGAACGGGAGCGAGCGGAATGCCGTCACGTCGAGCTTCTTGTCGCCGCCGAGGCTGAAGTAGCCGTCGTAGAGATGCAGATCGGAGTGGCACACGCCGCAGCGGCTGATCCGCACCAGCACCTCGGTGCCGCGCGGTTCCGGCGCCTCGACGATCGTCTCGCACAGCGGCGTCGCATAGGCGGTCATCGATTGGCGGAACATACGGGTCATAAGAGTCCTCTCGCGAGCGCAACAAAGCCCTCGACCGCAATGTCCTCCGCCCGCGCCGTCGGGTCGAGGCCGGCGTTTTCGAGCAGCGGAATGGGATCGACGCCGAGTTGCTTCAGGCTTTGCCGCAGCATCTTGCGGCGCTGGCCGAATGCCGCCTCGGTGACCCGCTCCAGCGCGCGGCGGTCGCACGCGAGGTGCGCGACGCGCGGCACGAGCTGTACCAGCGAGGACGTGACCTTCGGCGGCGGCACGAACGCGGAGGGCGCGATGTCGAACAGAATTTTAGCCTCCGTGCGCCAGCCTGCGAGTACCGACAGCCTGCCGTAGCTCTTCGAGCCGGGCTTGGCGACGATACGCTCGGCGACCTCGCGCTGAAACATCAGCACCAGCCGATCGTACCACGGTGGCCACGGCTCGGCGGTGAGCCAGGAGACGAGCAGCGCGGTTGCGATGTTGTAGGGCAGGTTGGCGACGATGCGCACCGGGCCTTCGCCGAGAAGAGGCGCGATGTCGAACACCAGCGCATCTGCGCTGATCACGCGCAGCCGGCCCGGATAGTGCTCGGTGATCTCGCTCAGTGCGGCGATGGCGCGCGCGTCGCGCTCGATCGCGATCACGTTGGCGCCTTCCGCAAGCAACGCGCGCGTCAACCCGCCCGGTCCGGGTCCGACTTCGAGCACTGTGATGCCGCCGAGCGGGCCCGCGGCGCGCGCGATGCGCCCTGTGAGATTGAGATCGAGCAGGAAGTTCTGGCCGAGCGACTTGCGGGCGGAAAGTTCGTGGCGCCGAATGACCTCGCGCAAAGGCGGCAGGGCCGCGCTCATTTCGCCGCGGCCAGCGCGGGCGCGGTCACCAGCCGCGCCGCGAGCTTGAGTGCAGCAACGAGACTTGCCGGGCTCGCGCGCCCGGTGCCGGCGATATCGAAGGCGGTGCCGTGATCCGGCGACGTGCGCACGAACGGCAGGCCGAGCGTCACGTTGACCGCATGATCGAACGCGAGTGTCTTGATCGGGATCAGGGCCTGATCGTGATACATCGCGAGCGCCGCATCGTAGGAGCGCCGCGCGGCCGCGTGGAACATGGTGTCGGCCGGTAGCGGCCCGCGCGCGTCGATGCCGTCGGCGCGCAACTGCTCGACCGCGGGCGCGACTACGGAGAGATCCTCGCCTCCCAACGCGCCTTCTTCGCCGGCGTGCGGATTCAATCCCGCGAGCGCGAGGCGTGGCCGCGCGATGCCGAAGCGCTCACGCAGGTCACGCGCAACAATGCGGCCGGTGTCGAGGATTAGCGCGGTGGTGAGCTGCTGCGGCACGTCGCGAACGGGGAGATGGATGGTCACCGGGACGACCGCAAGCTCCGGCGACCACAGCATCATGACGGGATGCGCCGCACGCCCGGTGTGCTCCTGTGCGAGTTTCGCGAGGTACTCAGTGTGTCCGGGCTCCGCAAAGCCGGTGCGGTAGAGCACCGCCTTGGCGACCGGATTGGTGACGACTGCGTGCGCGCGCCCGGCGAACACGTCGGCGACCGCGCGGCGGATCGACGCGATCGCGGCAGGCGCGCTCGATCCGTCCGGACGCGCCGGTTCGGCGGTCACCCTTTCGGCGAGTGCGACGACCGGCAGCGCCGTTGCGAAGGCGTCGGTCGCACCTTCCGGGTCGACGACGCGCAACGGGATGTTCAGGCCGAGCAGACGCGCGCGCCGCTCAATGAATTCCGGGTCGGCCAACAGATAGAATGGCGGCAACGCCAGTTCGGCACGCCGTTGCCAGGTTGCCAGCGTGATGTCGGGACCGATCCCCGCCGGCTCGCCGAGTGTCAGCGCCAGCGGTAGCGTCATGCCTATTTGTACTCGATGAGCGCCTGGCTGCGCAGTTCCTTGAGGAATTTCTTGGACAGCGCCTGATATCGCTCGTTGAACATATCGTCGCGAACCTGCCGCCGTGCGGGCGAGTTGGAGCCCGCTGCGGGGATCTTGCTGCACACCGCGAACACTTCGACGCCTTGCGGCGTGATATCGGGCGGCGTGAGGCGGCCGATCGGGGTATTGTTGAGGAGATCGCGCTGCGCCTGACCGAGGTCGGCGGACTGCCGCGTGATCGTCCCGCGCACCGCAACGTCCGGCAGCGCCATCGCCGCACGCACGCCCTCGTCACAACTCGTGAAACGGCCGCGCAGCGCTTCGGCATCGCGCTTGCGCGCCTCGAATACCGTCGGGGCCGCGCCCTTTGGAACGAGGAACAGCACGGGACGGAGCTTGAACTCATAGCCCGTCGGCTCCCCCTTGTTGCTCGCCTGCAACTTGACCTCGACGTCCTTCTCGCCAACCTGCAGGCTCCCCTGGAACTTGCCGCGCACGATCTGCGACCAGACAAAATCGGCGTGAATGCGGCTCTTCATGGACTCGGGGCTGATGCCGTTTGACGAGATCATCTTGCTGAATTGCGGGACCGTCATGTTGGTTCGGCGTGCCATCGTCGCGTAGGCGGTTTCGATCTCGCGTTTGGGCACCTCGGCGATATAGCGCTTCGACAACTGAACCTTCAGTTTGTCGTCGATCAGCTCGTCGAGCACTTCCTGGCGCGAGGGAGTTTTCTGCGTGGAGAGCTGAATAAGCTTCGTGCGTTGCGCGATGTCGACAGCCGTGATCGGCTCGCCACCGACAACCGCAACCACTTGGGCCCGGGCGGCCGGCTGATTGGCAAGGAGCAGCGCTCCCGCGATCATGAGGCTCGCGCCGACACCGCGCGCCAAAGCTCCGATCATTCCCAAACTCCGTCGCGTGCGAATCCAAATCGCAACCAAGTGCATCATCTCAGGTCTTCTCTCCATCGCCCCGCTGTTGATTACGCAATTGCCTAGAACAGGCCGCCGGTACTCGACGGAGTCGTGCTCTGGCTGAAGCTCGAGCCGCCGATCGTGCGCAAGTTGATTACCAGCAAGATCTTGTTATCCGTCGTCGTAGTGCCGCTGTAATTATAGTCCGTCAGGTAGTTGAGCGAAATGGCGAAGCAATCGTCGATATAGCCAAGACCGATTCGCGTCTGGTTGATCTGATTAGCCTGAAGATCATAGCGGGCCGACGCGAGCACGCTCCAGTTCTGGGTGAACTTGAAGGTGATTTGACCGGTCACGCCCTGCCGGCGCTCAAGGAAGCCGATCTCAGGCTGGGCGTCGTAGTTGCCGTAGAGTCCGGTGAGCTGCCAGCGATCGAAAGTCGCGCGTCCTTCGACCTCCACGCGGCGAATTCTGAACGTTTCCTCGTCGAGCAGGAAGCGAGAGATGACCGAGTAGACGCTGTCTGGCTGATAGGCGAGGCGCGCGACGTAGTCCGAGCGAGGCTTGCCAAGCCCGCTTGTAATGCCGGTATTGACCGTATCGGGGACCGCGAACGAGTTTAGGCCGAACAGCTGGTAGGATTGTCCGAATAGCGCGTTGACGAACCCCGCCTGGTTGAACTGGGCCGTATATTGAATGCCCGCGTTCAGTCGCGTGCCGCCCTCAATGCGATCCCAGCCCGAGAACTTGTTGACGCTGAACAGATTGCTATCGTCGAACAGCATGCTCTGCGCGTCTTCGTTCGGCAGCTTGCCGATAGCCGTCTCGTCCGGGCGGACGACAAGTTGGGCGATCGGCTCGATGGTTTGCGTGCCCCAGGAATGTACGCTGATGAACGGATAGCGGTACTCGAGGCCGACTGCCGGCATGAAACGGCCCGCGCTACTTTCTCCGGTCGGGAGATAATTGCTCACGCCGGTCTCGCCCTTCACGGAGAGCGCCGCGACGTCGGCGCGCATCGAGACGAACGGCGTCCATTTCTGCCCGTACGGATCGATCAAGGTGCGCCGCCAGTTGGCTTCCGCCGAAGCGCGCGAATAGGTGCCGGGGAAACCGCGCAGGATGCAGTTGGCCGGCGTCTTGAGCGCTGGATCGGCGGTCAGCCGATCGCACTGCCCGGTGGCGAACGCACTCTGGGTGATCGGCTCGAAGTCGGCCGATTCTCGCGAGAGGCTTACTAGGTTGGCGCGATAGGTCAGTTCGCCGCCGAGAAGCGGCTGCGCAAGCCGGTTTCTATAGTCCACGACCGGGAGGATGAGCGGAAGCTGACTTTGAACGTCGCTTGCAGAGAGGCCGAAGAAGTACATCCCGCGCGCATCAAAATAGCTGCGCTCGCCGCGGCCGGTCAGGTAGAGCTGCGTAACGGTTTCCAGGCCGCCGGATTTGAATGGGTCCATGATCGCGAAATACGAGCGCAGGCCATAGTCCTGGATCACCATGCGGTCGGTGACGAGCGTCCCATCCCAGCCCCAAACCCAGTTGTGGTTCAGCGCGAACTGTCCGGTCGTATCGATGCTGCCGCGAAATTCCCTGTCGCCCGGATCCTTGTCGCCCGGATAAAGCGGCGTGAAACGCTGCCGGAAGGCGCCGGGATCAAGCTGGAAGATGCCTGCCGCCTTGATCGAATAGGAGCCGTTGATCAGCCGATGGCGCCATTCGACCTGCGTCAGCAGGCCTTGCTTCGAGCTGAGCGTCGGCGTGAGGGTCAGATCGTAGTTTGGCGCAAGCGCCCAGAAATACTGCGTTTGGGCAAACAAGCCGAATACTGACGAGTAGCCCAGCTTCGGCATGAGGAAGCCGGACTTGCGCTTGACCGTCGGGTCGGGCGTTGAGAGGTACGGCCAGTAGAACATCGGGAAGCCCAGGAACTCGAGCCGCGCGTCCTCGAAATAGATCATCTTCTCGGTGTCGTCATGGATGATGCGCGTTGCGCGTACCTGCCAGCGCGGCGGCTTGCGCGGATCGTCCTTGCAGGGTTCGCAGGCGGTATAGACGCCGCTCTGAAACACCGTGTAGCGGCCATCCTTTCGCTCCGCGCGCGGCGCAGCGAAGCGCGTCCGGTCGGCGCTCTCGATTTGCAGCGAGTCGACGAAGCCGTCGCGGAACTGATCGGTCAGGTCGATAATCTCGCCGTGCACCACCTTGCCGTCGGCTTCGGTGAGGCGCGCGTTGCCCTCGGCGCGCATGCGCTTGGTGATCTGCTCGTAGATGACCTTGTCGGCCTCGAGCGAGGAGCCCAGATAGTAGATCTGGACGTTGCCAATCGCGAGAATGCGATTGTTCGTATTGTCGTATTGGAGCTCGTCGGCGCGCACGAGCATCTGTGCATTCGGATCGCTCCGGCCGTATTCAAAACGCGACGATGCGGTGGGTACCTTCGGCACCGGGGGAATGCCGACCCAGGCGGGATTGGTATCGGAAAATTGCGCCACGGCCGGGCGCACGCCTAGCCCCATGCCGAAACACGCGGCTGCGGTCAGGGCGCAGAGCGCCGCCAACCAGCCACGTCGGTACGCGAACCCTGGCCGAGCGTTGTGCGCTACGGCCATTACCCGTCCTCCTGATACAGAAGCACGACGAAACCCGTGAGCCCCCCCGCGAGCACAGGCAGCCATGCAGCCGCCGCCGGGTGCATCAGCTCGGCCTTGCTCAGGTCTTCAGTCACCTTCGACAATACATAAAGCAGAAAGCCCGCAGTGACGCCACTCAAAACCATTCGCGGCACGCCGCCAAAGCGGAAGAATCTTAAGCTGACAGAACAGGCCAGTAATACCATGCCCATAAGCAGGAATGGGCGAGCAATCAGGATGTGATATTGTAATTTATAGCCTGCTGCGACCAACCCCGACCGCTCGGCGATTTCGATATACGCAGGAAGCTGCCAGAAGGGCACTGTTTCGGGCGTCGAAAAGCTTTCCCGCACCTGGGCCGCAGTCAGGGTGGTCTTAACCAAGAGCGTCTCGTGATCCTTCGCCGGCACACCGCTCACATGGACGCGGGCCTGTTCGAGCCGCCAATGGCCGGTCTCCAGGAAGGCGCGCTTGGCCTCGATGCGCTCCAGCGCCTTGCCGGAATGGTCGAAGGTGAAGACGCTGACGCCGTCGAGCCGTCACGCCCTGTTCCTGGCTGGACACCGCATAGACGATCGATTGGCCATCGGAGCTGCGCTGGCGCACCCAGAAGCCGAGCGCGCTCTGCTGCTGCAATACGTTCTTCTGCTGCGCCGAACATCTCGGCTTCGAGCTTCTTCGACCATTCGCGCATGGCGGCGGACAGGGGATTGTAGATCGCGGTCGCCGCGATCCCGAGCGCGAAGGCGACGATCAACGCCGGCGCCACGAACTGCCACGCCGACATTCCGGCAGCGCGCGCCACCACGAGTTCGTTGCGCCGCGACAGCGCGAGATAGCAGGCCATCGCGCCGACCAGCACCGAGAACGGCAGCAGCCGTTCGGTGAGCTGCGGCACGCGAAAGAACGAAGTCTTGGCGACCATCCAGGGCGAGAGGTTCGGAATGTCCGCCGCGCGCCGCATCAGCTCGATGTAGTCGACCAGCACGATCAGCACGAAGATGCCGAAGAACACCGACATCACCGCGCCGAGAAAGCGCATGCCGAAATAGCGGATGAGCGTGCGTGAGACCATGTCGCGGCGCGCCTTCAGGTCGGTTGCAGGCGCTGCGACATGCGCTCGAACACGTTCGCGAGCTGCGTCAGGAAAGCCGGCGGCTCGATGACGGCGCCGCGCGCAATAGCGAACACGCCGAGCCCGAAAGCGAACAGCAGCGAGCCCCAAAGCACATAGATCGCGGCGACGTTTTGCGCCGGCGACCACGTTGCAGGCAAACCCGATCATGCGCAGCGCGCCGATCGAAACGATCGTCATGACGATCGAAACTTCACGGCTCTGCCGGCTGGTTCGCGGCGCGCCGAGAATTGCAAAGCACAGCACCGTAAACGCGATCGGATAGATCGGCGCGGCGAGCCGGTCATGCAGCTCTGCGCGGAAGTGCGTCGGAATCTGCTTGTAGGTCGGGTCGTCGGGATCGGGGAAGGCGACGTCCCACAAGTTGCGCTCGCGCACGCCCAGCGCACCGAGCTGCGGCCCGCCGGCAAAGCGCGAGAGATCGAACGCATAGCGTTCGAACTTGACGATGGTCGGATCGGACCGCCCGCTTTCCACCCGCTGTACGCTACCATTGACCAGGACCAGGAACGTTCCGCGCCCGATTTCGACGATCTCGCCATATTCCGCCAGAGAAGTTGCCCGTTCGTTGGGATCGCGCCGGTCGTCGATGAAAATTCCAAGCAGCTGGCCGTCGCCGCGCCGCTCGCGGATATGCAGCGTCAGGCCGCGCTCGATGTTGATGAAGCGTCCGGGCTGGACGATGTTGACGACGAAGTCCGCCTTCACCTTGGTGGCCCAGTCGCGCAATTCGCGCAGGCCCGCCGGCGCCAGATAGGCGCTCACCCCGAGCGACCAGCAGCGACACCACCAGGGTCGTCGTCAGGAACGGACGGAAGATGCGCCACGGCGACATGCCGGACGCGTTCATCACCACGATTTCAGAGTCGGTATTGAGCCGGTTGAGCGTATGGCCGACCGCGACCACGAGCGCGAGCGGTGCGATCACCAGCACCAGCATCGGGATCAGCAAACCGGTAATGCCGATGAAGGTCAGGATTGTCTGGCGCTGATTCGTCATCAGGTCGATCTCGCGCAGCGCATGCGTGAGCCAGATGACCGCCGTCAGGCTGATCAGGACCAGCAGGAACGCGCCAAAAACGTTGCGGAAAATATATCGGTCGAACGAACTCATTGGCCGGCAGCATCCCCCGTTCCCCGCGCCGCAAAACGTCCCCCGACGTACTGCGACAGGCCTTCTAGCCGGAATCGATGGCAAGACCGGGGCAACAACCTCGCAAGTACCTGAACAATGCGGGTATTGGAGGGCCCGATTTGACCCAATTTGGTGCAGGAAACACGTTTTCCGGGCGCAGTGTGACATGAAAGGATCAGTTCCCATGGCGGATGCCCGGAAAGTCGGCTTTGGGCCTATCGCGGCGCCCGGCGGTGGCGTGCTGGTCGTCTTTGCCGACGACAACCTGCGGTTCGGGCCGAGGACGCGTTCGGTGCTGGGCTCCGCCACCGACCTGGTCGCCCGTGCCGCCAAGGCCGAGCGTTTCACCGGCAAGAGCGGCAGCGCGCTCGACATCGTGGCGCCGGCCGGCCTCAAGGCCGCTCGGCTGACCGTCATCGGGACCGGCAAGGCCGCCGACCGCAAGCCGCAGGATGCGGTCAAGCTCGGCGGCATCGCCATGGGAAAGATACCGAGCACCGCCACCGAGGCCACGGTGTTGCTGGAGCTCGCCGACGGGCCGCTCAAGCCCGACGCCGCGGCCGATGTCGCGCTCGGCGCGACGCTGCGCGCGTACTCGTTCGACCGCTACAAGACCAAGCGCAAGGAGGGGGACGAAGCTCCGGCCAAGGCGCGCGTCACGCTCGGCGTCGCCGACGTGGCCGGTGCGCGCAAAGCCTGGGGCTCGCGTCAGCCGGTGGCCGACGGCGTCATGCTCGCGCGCGATCTCGTCAACGAGCCACCCAACATTCTCTATCCGGTCGAATTCGCGCGCCGCGCCGCGGCACTGCGCAAGCTCGGCGTCGGCGTCGAGATCCTCGACGTCAAGGCAATGCGCAAGCTCGGCATGGGCGCGCTGCTCGGCGTGGGGCAGGGGTCCCGGCGCGACAGCCGCATCGCGATCATGCGCTGGAACGGCGGCAAGAAGGGAACGCCGCCCCTTGCCTTCATCGGCAAGGGCGTGTGCTTCGACACCGGCGGCATTTCGATCAAGCCGGCCGCCAGCATGGAGGACATGAAGGGCGACATGGCGGGCGCGGCCTGCGTGGTCGGCCTGATACAGGCGCTCGCCGGCCGCAAGGCCAGGGTCAACGCGATCGGTGCGATCGGTCTCGTCGAGAACATGCCCGACGGCAATGCGCAGCGTCCGGGCGACATCGTCACATCGATGTCCGGTCAGACCATCGAGATCATCAACACCGACGCCGAGGGCCGGCTCGTGCTCGCCGACGTGATCCATTACGTCAACACGAAGTACAAGCCGAAGTTCATGGTCGACCTCGCGACCTTGACCGGCGCGATCATTGTCGCGCTCGGGCAGGAACACGCCGGCATGTTCTGCAACGACGACAAGTTGGCCGAGCGCTTGACCCAGGCCGGACTCCACACGGCCGAGCGCGTCTGGCGCATGCCGCTCGGTCCGGAATACGACAAGATGATCGACTCCAAGTTCGCCGACATGAAGAACACCGGCGGCCGCTTCGGCGGCTCGATCACCGCTGCGCAATTCATCCAGCGCTTCGTCGGCAAGACGCCGTGGGCGCATCTCGACATCGCCGGCACCGGTTTCGCCTCGCCGGCATCCGACATCAACAAGAGCTGGGGCTCGGGCTGGGGCGTGCGCTTGCTCGACCGGCTGGTGGCGGAGCATTATGAGCGGTGACGGCCGAAATGAACCTGCAGTAAACGCCATCGCGCGAGCGCTACACGAGCGTGAGCTGGCACGGCTTCGCGGCGAAATCCAAGTCGGGTTGGCCGAGTTGGATGCCGGGCTCGGCAAAGAAATCGATATCAAAGACGTGATCCTTCGGGCTCGCCAAGCGCGCGGCTGATTGAGCGGTAAATTCAATGACCGAAATCCTGTTCTACCACCTGCAGCGCCAGCCGCTCGAACGCGTGCTTCCGCAACTGTTGGAGAAATCGCTTGAGCGCGGTTGGCGCGTCGTGGTGCAGGCCTCGTCCGACGAGCGAGTCGAGGCGCTCGATGCTCACCTGTGGACCTATCGCGACGATAATTTCCTCGCACACGGCACCTATCGCGAGAGCGAGGCGGCGATGCAGCCGGTCCTGCTCACCGTGCACGATGACAATCCGAACGGCGCGACGGTGCGTTTTCTCATCGATGGCGCGCCAGTGCCCGGCGATGCCGCGAGCTACCAGCGCGTCGTGTTGCTGTTCGATGGCGAGGACGACGAGGCGGTCGCGGCCGCGCGCACGCGCTGGAACGAAGCCAAGGCGCAAGGGTTCGAGGCAACCTACTGGCAGGCGGACGAAAACGGCCGCTGGCAGAAGAAGGCTTAGGACGTGATCCCGAAAAGTGGGAACCGGGGACAAGATCACGCCCAAACGAAATTCGTTCAGACCAGCGCGAAGATGCGCGCTGGGCTGCCGGTCGCATCCTTTACCCTGGGCAGGCCGACCACCAGCGTCGCGCCTGCGGGCGGCACCTTGTCGAGATTGGCGATGTTCTCGATACCCCAGCGGCCCGACGGCAGCCACAGCGCGTGGGTTCTTGAAGTTCTTCGAGTTACCGGGGTCGAGCGAGAGCGTATCGACCGCAAGCCCCGTAACACGGCGCTCCTTGAGCAACCATGTGGCCGCTTGCGGATCGATGCCGGGAAAATGCATCACGCCGCCCGCGTCCTTGCCGACGAATTTCGCCGCATTAGCCGACATGCTGCCGCCCAACCGGAATGCATCGCGACACAGCAGCCGTCGGGCAGGCGGCCATTCTTGGATTCCCAATCGGCAAGATCGCGTGCGGTCATCGCATAGTCGGCGTTGCGCGCCGCCTTCGCCGACACATCGACGACAGCGAGCGGCACGACCAGTTGCTCGGCGGGGATCTTCTCGACCGTCGCGCCGGTCTCCGAATAGTGAAACGGCGCGTCGACATGGGTTCCGGCATGTTCGACGACACGCCACCAGTTGACGTTGGCGCCGTCCTTCCTGAGCGTATGGCGCCTTTCGATCGCGATTCCGGGCACACCGAAAAAGGTCGGAAACTCGGGTGACAGTACGTGCGTCAAATCGATCACGGAGGTGAAGCCGCGCTGCGCGTGCGCGGGCGTAACAATCGTCGCGGCAAATCCCGCGGCCGCGGCTCCGCCGAAAAATCCGCGCCGCGACAGCGCGCTGCGCACCGCTTCTTCGCATCCCGCAACGCACATCGGCGTCTCCTTGCCCGCGCTTGCCAATCCGGCGGCTGCGTCTAAAGAAGCAGCATGCTCGTCCTCGACGATATCTCAATTCGTGTGGCGGGGCGCCTGCTTCTCGATGGCGCCTCGGCGCGCATCCTGGACGGCGCGCGCGTCGGGCTGGTCGGCCGCAACGGCATCGGCAAGACCACGCTGTTCCGCGCCATCGCGGGCGAGATCGGGCTGGAGCACGGCGCCATCCGGATGCCGTCGCGCGCGCGCATCGGGCGCTTGGCGCAGGAGGCGCCGGGTGGTCCGGAACGGCTGATCGACGTCGTGCTCGCGCGCCGACACCGAGCGCACGGGCCTGCTCGCCGAGGCCGAGACCGCGCACGATCCGCACCGCATCGCCGAAATCCAGACACGGCTTGCCGACATCGGCGCGCACGCGGCGCCCGCGCGCGCGGCCTCGATCCTTGCTGGTCTTGGCTTCGATGCGGCTGCCCAGCAGCGCCCCTGCACGGATTTCTCCGGCGGCTGGCGCATGCGCGTCGCGCTCGCCGCGGTGCTGTTCGCCGAGCCCGATCTGCTGCTGCTCGACGAGCCGACCAACTATCTCGATCTGGAAGGCACGCTGTGGCTCACCGATCACCTCGCGCGCTATCCGCGCACCGTGATCGTGATCAGCCACGACCGCGACCTGCTCGACGATGCGGTCGACTGGATCCTGCACATCGATGCCGGCAAGCTCGCGCTCTACCGCGGCGGCTACACGTCATTCGCGCGCCAGCGCGCCGAACGGCAGGCGCTCAACGCCGCCGCGGCGAAGAAGCAGGAAGCCGAGCGCAAGCACCTGCAGGCCTTCGTCGATCGATTCAAGGCCAAGGCCAGCAAGGCGCGGCAGGCGCAATCGCGCGTCAAGAAGCTCGCCAAGCTCATCGCCGATTGCGGCGATTGCCGAATGACGACGTGCGCCCGATCCAGATTCCGCCGCCGGCGAAGCCATTGTCGCCGCCGATCATCGCGCTCGATCGCGTTTCGGTCGGCTACGAGCCGGGCAAGCCGGTGCTGCGGCGCTTGACCTTGCGCATCGACACCGACGACCGCATCGCGCTGCTTGGACCGAACGGCAATGGCAAGTCGACCCTGGCGAAGCTGCTCGCCGGTCGCCTTGCGCCGTTCGACGGCACGATCACGCGGCCCGACCGCATCGAGGTCGCGTATTTCGCACAGCACCAGTTCGACGAACTCATCCCCACGCAGAGCGTCTACGATCATGTCCGCCGGCTGATGCCCGACGCGCCGGAGGCGAAGGTACGCGCGCGTGCCGGCGGCATCGGGTTCTCCGGCGAGATGGCGGATACGCCGGTCGAGAAACTCTCCGGCGGCGAGAAGGCGCGGCTGCTGCTGGGCCTGGCGACCTTCGCCGGGCCGCACCTCGTCATCCTCGACGAGCCGACCAACCATCTCGACATCGACAGCCGCGCCGCGCTGGTCGAGGCGATCAACGACTATCCCGGCGCCGCGATCCTCGTCTCGCACGATCGCCATCTGATCGAGGCCTGCGCCGATCGGCTGTGGCTGGTGGGTGACGGCACGGTTGTGCCGTATGAGGGCGATCTCGACGACTATCGCCGCCTCGTCCTCGGGCGCGCGGCGCGAGCGAGCGACGAGCGCGAGGAACCCGTCAATAAGATCTCGCGTACCGACCAACGCCGCGCGTCGGCGGAAAAGCGCGAGGAGCTGAAGCCGCTGAAGCGCCGGATCGATGCCGCGGAGAAGGCGGTAGCGAAGCTGACCGCCGACATCGCCGTGATCGACGCGCAGCTTGCGAGCGACCTGTTCGCGCGCGATCCCGCGAAAGCGACGGCCTTGTCGAAATCGCGCGCTGAGGCGGCCGGCGCGCTCGCGAGCGCGGAGGAAGACTGGCTCGCTGCAAGCGCCGAGTACGAAGACGCGATGGCTTAGCCCCGCGGCGTATGCTCAACGGCGCGATAGAGCTCTTTCGCATCCTCGCGCAATGCGCGGCGCGAAGCATCGCGCGAGTAGATACATATGGCCGCCGCCATAAACTGAAAGCTTCAACCGGTCTGGCGAGGCGAAGGCCGGCATCTGGTTGAGAATGAGCTGCGTCTCGAAATAAGGCGTGACAAGGTCGCTCGCGCCGTGTGTCACTAGTACGCGCAGGCGTGGATCGGACGCGAGCACCGAGCGCAATTCGCTCACGACCTCGTGCGTCGAGCGGCCGCCGCCCCAGTCCCAGCGCGAGTTCACGCGGCCGTTCAGCAGATGATAGGGCTCCTCCACGCGCCATTTCAGCACGCGAGAATAGAGATCGGTCATCGCGCTGGACAGTGGCGCGCGCATCGCGTTCAGTCCCGGATCGTCATAATGGGACGAGGACGAACTTGGGTCGGGATCGATGCCCGTTATCGTCGCGTCATACATGCTGGCGATGACCCCGCGGTCGCG
Organism: uncultured Alphaproteobacteria bacterium; assembly: GCA_963778455.1. GTDB lineage: Bacteria > Pseudomonadota > Alphaproteobacteria > Rhizobiales > Xanthobacteraceae > PALSA-894. The sequence goes on along the minus strand of CAVZUL010000011.1, from coordinate 267,338 downwards.
ATTTCGCTCGCGCACGAACGTGCGCGTATCAACCCGCCCGGCGAGGCGACGCACCAGCACCGGATCGAGGCCCGTCAATTGTGCGACACGCGCGCTGACGCGCTCGGCTGCGGCAGTGTCGCGCTCACCGCGCATCAGGTCCTGCATGTACTCGCCCGCCGCATAACGCTCGACCTCGCGCAGCGCCTCGCGATCGAACGGCGCGCTCGGCTCGCGCGCGGCGGCAGCCATCGAGGGCAGCCGCGCAACCCAGCCGAGTGGCGATTGGCGGCTATTGCCGCGCCAGCCGAAGTCGAGCACTGCCGACACCAGGACCAGACCGCTCGCCGCGACGCCTTGTTCATTGAGTTTGGAAGCGAGTTTCGGTGCGCGGAAGCCGCCATAGCTCTCGCCGGCGATGAACTTCGGTGACGCCTGCCGCCCGTTCTTCTCGATCCATTTGCGCATGAACGTCGCGAGCACATCGATGTCGCCATCGACCGACCAGAACTGCTTGCGCACCTCGTCGCCACTCGCGATGAAGCGGCTGTAGCCGGCGCCGACCGGATCGACGAACACGAGGTCGGTAAAATCAAGCCACGTCTCCGGATTGGGAATGACGGTCGGGGCTCGACGAGGGCGTGATGTTGTCGAGCGGCAGCCGCCACGGGCCCATCGCGCCAAGGTGCAGATAGGCGGATGAAGCGCCGGGGCCGCCATTGAAGACGAAGGTGAGGGGACGCGCGGCCGGCCTCGGCGTCGGGACGCTGATAGGCGACATAGGCGATCTCAGCCTGCAGCTTGCCTTCGACGTTGTTGATCGGGATCGAGCCGGCGGTCGCCTTGAAGCGCAGCGTGCGGTCGGGAAGCTCGACCGTGTGGTCGGTGGTGACGTCAGCCGGAAGCCGCCTCGCCTCGCTGGTCTGCTCCTTTGCGCCTTCCGCAGGACGGCGTGCTCCCTGTTCGGCGAACGACGGTACCGCGAGCGCCAGGGCGAACATGCCGGCGAGCAGGGCGGCGTGCAGCCGGTGCCGTATGTGCCATGTGATCATCCGGCATCATCTCACGCGCTTTGCGGCAACTCAAAGGCTGGTGCCCCGCGCGCGATGGTTTGACGGATTACGGTTTGGTTAGGCGTGGAAGACCGCGCGCCAATGCGGCTTGCCGTCGGTGGGGTCGGGAAGCTGCTCGATCGTTCCGGCCCGCAGCCCGTACGCGGTGAAGTGCATGAGCTCTTCGCGGCTCAGTGGCCACGGCGGACCCGCGGCCGGGTCCGTACTGTCGCGTGCGCGCGCGATGACCAGAAGCGTGCCGCCCGGCCGCAGAAAGCGCGTGATCTGCCGCATCGCCTCGGCGCGCGGCGCATAGGGCAGCGCCTGCAAGGTGTAGCATTCGTGCACGAGATCGAACGCGCCGTTCCACTCGGCCGGCGGCGCGAACAGATCGGCGGCGCGAAGTCGAGCGCCGGAAACCGCGACTTCGCCCAGCGGATCGCGCGCGGCGACAGATCGAAGCCGGTCACGCGCCAACCCCTCGCGGCGATCGCCGCGGCGTTGTCGCCGAGCCCGCAGCCGACATCGAGCGCGCGGGCGTCGCGCGCGGGTGTTGCGGCATTCGCAAGCCATTCGGCGAGCAGCGGATGGGGTCGCAGATCGGCCCAGGGAATTTGCGCGGGATCGTCGCCAGCGGTTGCGTACACCGCTTCGAACCAGGCACGTCGATAAGGATCGCTCGCGCCGGCATCATCCATGGCATCGAGCCGCGCGCGCGCGGCGAGCCGCCGCGCCGCAAACTCTGCGCTGTTCGGATCGGTCATTGCCGCGAAGTTTTCTTCGCGCTCTTTGCCGGCTTCCTCGGCTGCAACGGTTCGGCGATACGCTCCATCGAGGCGAGCCGGCCGCCGACAAACCGATAGATGCCCGGACGGTCGCTACTCAGGTAGGTGAGCGTGACGCTACGCTGGCCCCGCTCGTTGGCGCCGATCTCGACGCGATCCGTATAGCCTGCGACGCGCACGACTTCGCATTCGGTCATCTGTAGCGCGATGCCGCTGGGTCCACTGCGTACTTGCGGCGGCAGCGTGGGTACCGCGCTGGCGGTGCCGCCGACCCCCGGACCGGCGGTGAAGTACAGCGCCTGATTGCTGCGCGGGTTGATCGGATCGGCGGCGGGGCTTTGTGCGACGGCTTCGGGCGCAGCGGGTGCATATGTCGGCGCTGCATCGAAGGCGCAACGCCCATCCGGGCCGACGAGATCGGCGGCGGTGACGATGCCGGTGTTGGCGGTCTGATCGCGCCGGTAGAAATAATTGTAGTCCGCGGAGCGCAGCGGATCGCTCCCCTTCAGCGGGTTGAGTTCGGCGACCGAGAAGCTGCTCAAATCGGTCGAGCATCCGCCGAGCGCAGCGGCGAGCGCCGCCGGCAGGATCAATCGAAGAATCTTCGTTTCCGGCACAAGAAACTCCGCTACTGCGCGCGTGACGGCCAGGCGGAATAATGCGTCAACGCGGCGGCGCTATCAACCGCGGGGCGCCGGCCAAGTCAACCTCGGTCACGGCTGATGGCCAGTCAGCGGTTCGCCGAGCACACGCTCACCACGGACAAATCGAACAGCATTGTCCCGTAGAAGTTGGTATCGAGCCCTTTGTAGCCCCGCGACAGGCCTTCGATGAGAAACCGTTTGTCGTCGCGCACCGCGAGCAATGCGGCCGTCGTCACGGATGACCAAGAGCTCTCGTTCTTTTTCCGCCCGGGAGCCGGGGTCGCCGGGATTTCGGCCGGAGCGACAACCGAGAGCTGCCACAATCGAGTGCCGCCCGATCGGTGCACTGCGACGAGGTATTTTCCATGTTCCAGCTTGATGTTCTGAAATACTGGAAAGCCGCCGTAGGTCGCGACGACTGCGACGACGCGCCGGTTGGTATCGCGAATTTCGGCCCACGAAGGGCCGTCAAGGGCATCGTCGGGTATGATCAGCACGTCCCGAGGCCCGGCGCCCACGACCTGCTCGACCATTCTGTACTGATCCTGCACGGATGACAGCACCGAGGTCAGTTTGGCAGCAACCTCATCCAACTGCGACTTGGCAGGAGGTTTTAAGTCTGTCTGGATCTTGAGGAATTTATCTCCAAGGCTTCCAAAGAGATTGTTGAATGGGTTTGGCGAGATTCCAAAATCATCGATAGACCACTCCTTGCGCTCTAGGAGCTTTACGCGAGCGGCCCCGATGGTCTTCCCGAGTAATGTCTCTTGCAATTCGGAGTCAAACGAGCCGGGAGAAGGAGTGTACCACCCGCCTTTTTTCGGCACCTTGGTCGCCGGGGTGTCGTCGACGATGGCGGCGATCGTCTGCAGGTAGGACGTGCTGAAATTGGTGTTGACCGGTTGATGTGGCAAATTCGATGCGGTGGCATCGAACACGCGGTTCGCGATGAGCTCTCGCAATTTGTGTTCGGTCACGGATTGTTGGCTATCGCTCTGCTGTACCTTCATCGCGAAGTTTTGATCCAGCGGAGCGAGCCCGGCAAGATCGGACGTGTACACGCCGATGCAGCCGGGCGTCTTGTTCAAGTGACTTGTGATCGTCGGGCGCGTGATACCTTTCCGATTAAAGATGTCCCACCAGATCTGCGGCACAGGGATAGAGCCGGCGGTGACCCGACGGAAGTAATGGGTCGGATTGCCGCAGCTGATAGTCACGTCTTGCGGATCGGCGGCAACGCGCACGCGGCCTGATCTGTTTTCCCGGCACCATTCGACAATGGACAGGGTGCGTTCCGGCACGATGTAGGTTCCGACACCGACCGGTTTCCAGTGCGGTCCGTCACTGATCAGGACCCTGATACCGACCGGATCAAGCTCGGTGACGTATCCCACCGGTAACTGATGGACGGCTGCCGCGGCCCCCGCACTGGCCCCCCAGCCCCCTGACAGGGCTAGTGCTAGGAGCGCGGCTCTAGCCGCCTGTGCCTGATGATTTCTTGGTCCGCTCATCGCGCTGTTCCCGAAAATGCGCCCAATACCCGTCCGCCACTGTCGCCACCTTGTGCCCGATGATCGCGCAAATATCGACAACGACATCGAATATCGCTGCGACGACGGGAGTAATCGGGTCTGCAATCTCGCCGTGTGCGAGAGAATAAAACGAAATCAAGCCGATTGCGAGGGCATTGCACACGATCAGAAGTACAACGACGAGGGCGAACCACAGAATAACCTTCGCTCGTTCCCGTCCAGAAATGCCGAAAAATCCCTTTGATCCATATTTTTCGATGAACGGCTTCCAGAACAGGATAAAAATGAGTCCGGCGGAAAAAAGGATCAACAACAACTTTTCTACGGACACGACGAAGAAGGAGGGTGACGCAAGCCGCCTGTCGAGCAGCGCCGCCAGAACTTCATTCATCACGACTACAACGCCCGCCGTTTCTCCCGCTACAACGTTGAGCGGAGTTATATGGTAGTCCTCGCGGCCGCGGGCGGTCGAGCCGAGAAAAATAATCGCACCCTCGAACGCCGCGGCGTCGATCGGATTTCTCACCACATCGATTGCTTCGAGACTTATGACGTTACGCTTGAACAGCCTGCTGACGTCGCGCGGCAACACGTAGCGGAACTGGACGTAGTCATTTGCATCGATGACATCCGAACCAAACACAAGCTGGTGCTTGGCAGGGATGGCTTGCGCGGACTTTGACTCGCGCCCACACAGTCCGAGATCGATGAGGGCCTCGCACGTTTTCAGCGCGAGATGGGGCACGGGTTGAGGAGAATTCTGCCCGGGATTTCTGACGTGCAGCGTCGCCGGGAAGCGGCGCATCACCCCATCAGAATCAATTGCTTGTTCGACGTGCCCGAAAAATAAATTTGTCTTTGCAATACCGTGCAGGATCGTCTTCGCCGCATAATAATCGTAGCTCTGCGAATTATCTGGCGCGCGGATCATGGGCTGCGCAACGAGGAACGGCGTATCGGTCATGTTTAACACCGACTGCCGGATGGATTCTTCGTCGGGGGTGACGGATTTGGGCCATGAATAGGGTTCCGGCCCGTCCGCGGTCGTGGCAGCCTCCGACTGGAGATCGACGTCCACTACCACCAGTTTTGGGTTTGTCTGTTCCAGTTTCTTGAAGACCGCCGCAAGCGCGCCGTGGGAAAGGCGCGGCAAGAGGGCGCAAATTCCACCGTGGCTTTGCTTGGCCCACTCGAGGCACGATCGTTCGCCGATGTCGATGAGCACGACCTTGCGTGGCAGATCAGGTGGGAACACATCGGCGGCCAAGTGCTGCGCAGTGTCAGACGCGAGGTATGCGTATCCTTTCCACAGGAAGGACAACACCAGGCTGACGACGCCGATGATCAATCCGAGTACGATCAACTCGGCAAGCTTGCCGGCAGGTCCGACAACATGTTCATGCGTACGAGCTTGATCGGCCACGGCAGACCCTCTCTGGCCGTAACGAGCCTATTGTGTCGCATAGATTGCTATGCAGGCAATAGGTTGCGGTGTTCGTTGCGCTGAACAATCCTCAATAGGACAGCAAGGAGGTGCGTTCACGGGTGCGCCGCAGTCTGATCAATCATGCGCCTTGCGCAATAGCGCAATGCGCACATCGTCAACGATCCCAAGCGACACACCCCGGCCTCGTGCGAGGCCGGGGTGGATCAAGATCGTGGCGGTTCGGTCGGATTACTCGCAGACCCTGATCATGCGCACTTGACCGTAGCGGTTGATCTTCTTCACGTAATAGCAGCTCGGCACGACATCGACGTAGCGCACGCCGTATCCGCCGTAGAAGCCGTGGCCCCAGCCATGGCCCCAACCGTGGTGCCATCCACCCTTGAAGCCCCACGCCGAAGCGGAGGTCGGAGCGAGCGCGGCAGCGGCAAGCGCCGCGATGCCGGTCAGCGCGAGAATGGACTTGCGGATCATGGTGTTCTCCTCTGGTTTCAGGATTTCGTCATCCGCAGGTGTAGTCGGGCGCGCGCGCAATTTGGTTCACGATACAATGTGTTAAAGGGACTGAACGGACGTTCAGCCTTGCCGCTCGCAAATCGGGCCGCTATAAGCCGCCGACCTTCGAGCGATCTCACCAAAAAAAGAGGAATGACCGATGGCGGTCGAGCGCACCTTCTCGATCATCAAGCCTGATGCGACCGAGCGGAATCTGACCGGCGCGGTCAACGCGATCATCGAAGGCTCAGGGCTTCGCATCATTGCGCAGAAGCGCGTTCGCATCACGCGCGAGCAGGCCGAGACGTTCTATGGCGTGCATCGCGAGCGGCCGTTCTTCGGCGAGCTGGTCGCGTTCATGACCTCGGGTCCGGTGGTGGTGCAGGTGCTGGAAGGCGAGGGCGCGATCGCGAAATATCGCGACGTGATGGGCGCGACCGATCCCGCCAAGGCCGCACCCGGAACGATCCGCAAGGTTCACGCGCGCTCGATTGGCGAGAACTCCGTCCACGGTTCCGACGCGCCCGACACTGCGGCGAAAGAAATCGCGCAGTTCTTTTCGGGAAATGAAATCGTCAGGCTGACCGCGACCGACCGTCGCGGGTTCCCGCTGTCGCATTATGCTTGTCGGGCCGCCCTCTAAACTGGCAAGGGTCACGGCGGGCTTGTAGAGTGATCGGGCTGCCCACGAGCATGTGTGGGCGCAACGAATCGAGGGAAGAGACGTGGGCTATCTCTGGGCTGACATCATGACGCCGGCGTTCTGGCTTGCCGTCGGCCAGATCATCTGGATCAACATCCTCCTCTCGGGCGACAACGCGGTGGTGATCGCGCTTGCCTGCCGCTCGCTGCCGCCGCGGCAGCGGTTCTGGGGCATTCTGCTCGGCGCCGGCGCTGCCGTGGTGCTGCGCGTTCTTTTCACTCTCATCATCGCCCAGATCATGGGCATTGCGTTCCTCAAGCTGGTCGGCGGACTGCTGCTGCTCTGGATCGCCGTCAAGCTGCTCGTTCCGACTGACGAGCATGGCGAGGACAGCGTCAAAGCCGGTGACACGCTGCTGCGTGCGGTCTGGCTCGTGACGGTTGCCGACATCGTGATGAGTCTCGACAACGTCATCGCAATCGCGGCTGCTGCGGAGACCGCCGCGGCGCGCGTGGCTGCCGCGCATGCGTTGGAGATCAAGACGATCCTGATCGTGTTCGGGCTTGCCACCAGCGTGCCGCTGATCATCGCGGGGAGCGCACTGCTGATGGCGCTCCTCAATCGCTTCCCGATCCTCGTCTGGGCCGGCGCCGGCCTGCTCGGTTGGGTCGCCGGCGAGATCATCATCAAGGACGCGGCTGTCATCAACTGGATCGGTCAGGCCATGGTGGACCGCCTGCACCTGTGGGCGGCCGCGGCTGGCGCGGCTTTCGTGATCGCGGTCGGCTATCTGATCCGCCGCGCGCATCATAAGCGCGCGCTCGAACAGCCGCTGATCATCGATCCGCCGGGACCGGAAGAGTTTCCGACGCGGTCGAGCTAGGGTGGATGGCGGCTGACCATGGACTGCCGAGATGCTAGGCTGCCGCGGCCATGAATCAGCTCGTCCGTCCGCCTGAGGTCAGGATCGCGGCATCCGCCTGCCCGCACGACTGCCCGTCGACCTGCGCGCTCGAAGTGGAAGTGCTCGACGGCACCAGTATCGGCCGCGTGCGTGGCGCGGAAGATAATCTTTACACCGCGGGCGTGATCTGCGCGAAGGTCGCGCGCTACGCCGAGCGTATCCATCATCCCGACCGGTTGCTGCATCCGCTGGTGCGCAAGGGGCCGAAGGGCTCGGGACAATTCGCACCGATCTCGTGGGATGACGCGCTCGATCTCGTCGCGGAGAAATTTCTCGAAGCCGAGCGGCGTCTCGGCAGCGAGACGGTGTGGCCGTACTACTACGCCGGCACCATGGGCCTCATCATGCGCGACGGCATCAACCGCCTGCGCCATGTGAAGAAATATTCGGGCTTCCACTCGACGATCTGCGTCAATCCGGCCTGGACCGGCTTCATCGCCGGCACCGGCAAGCTCGCCGGACCTGATCCGCGCGAGATGGCGAAATCCGATTGCGTGGTGATCTGGGGCACCAATCCGGTCAACACGCAGGTCAACGTGATGACCCACGCGGTGCGCGCGCGCAAAGAGCGCGGCGCCAAGATCGTCGCGGTCGACATCTACCAGAACGGCACCATGGAGGCGGCCGATCTCGCTGTGCTGGTACGGCCCGGCACCGACGGCGCGCTCGCCTGCGCGGTGATGCATTGCCTGTTCCGCGACGGCTTTGCCGATCGGGAGTACCTGGAAAAATACACCGACGCGCCAGCCGAGCTTGAGGCGCACGTGCGCACGCGCTCGCCCGAGTGGGCGTCGCGCATCACCGGTTGTCCGGTCGAGACGATCGAGGAATTCGCGCGGTTGGTTGCGGAGAGGAAGCGCACCTATTTCCGCCTCGGCTACGGCTTCGGCCGCTCGCGCAATGGCACGACCAACATGCATGCGGCGAGCTGCATCGCGGCGGTGCGCGGCTCCTGGGCGCTCGAAGGTGGCGGAGCGTTCCACAACAACGGCGCGATCTACCACTGGAACAAGTCGATCACCGAGGGACACGACGCGATCGATCCATCGATCCGTATGCTCGATCAGTCGCGCATTGGACCGGTGTTGGTCGGCGAGCCGGACGCACTGATCAAGGACATTCCCATCACCGCGCTGCTGATCCAGAACACCAATCCGGTCTCGGTCGCGCCCGAGCAGGACAAGGTGAAGCGCGGCTTTGCACGCGAGGACCTGTTCACTTGCGTGCATGAGCAGTTCATGACCGAGACGGCGCTGATGGCCGATGTCGTGCTGCCGGCGACCATGTTCATGGAACATGACGACCTCTATCAAGGCGGCGGGCATCAATACATTCAGCTCGGGCCGAAGCTGATCGATCCGCCGGGCGAGTGCCGTTCCAATCACGATGTGCTCGTCGGTCTCGCGAAGCGCCTTGGCGCGAAACATCCGGGTTTCGAGATGACGCCGCGCCAGCTGATCGACCGTCTGCTCGGCAATTCGGGCTGGGGTACGCTCGCCGAACTGGAGGCGAATAAGTGGATCGATTGTCAGCCCGATTTCGACACCGCGCATTACACCAAGGGTTTCGCCTGGCCGGACGGCAAGTTCCGCTTCAAGCCCGACTGGAAGACCGTGCCGTTCCGCTCGCCCTGGCTTGCGGGGCCGGTGGACGACATGCCGGTGCTGCCCGACCATTGGGAGGTGATCGAGGAGGCGACGCCGGAGCATCCCTTCCGGCTCGGCACGTCGCCGGCGCGCAACTTCCTCAACTCGACCTTCAACGAGACGCCGACCTCGTTGGCGCGCGAGCAACGGCCGACCGTAATGATCCATCCTCAGGACGCGAAGAAACTCGGCATTGCGGACGGCGCCAAGGTGATCCTCGGCAACACGCGCGGCGAGGTGCGGCTGCACGCGAAATATTTCGACGGCGTGCGCCGCGGCGTGCTGATCGCGGAATCGATCTGGCCGAATTCGGCCTACGAGGACGGAAAAGGGATCAACACGCTGACCGGCGCGGACGCGATCGCGCCCTACGGCGGCGCGGCGTTCCATGACAACAGGGTGTGGATCAAGCGCGCGTAGCGCTATTTCTTCCCGTACACCTCCGCGTAAACACCCTTCTCGATCTCATCCACGAGCGTGCCCATCTTCGGCGTCCATCCAAGCTCGCGCGATCTCTTCCCGCGCACGCGGCTGTTCGAGCCGAAGCTCGAGATACGCGCCTGGGCCAAGCCCATCGACCGCTTCCCCGATCGGCCAGTCTTTCGTCGCGTCGTCCATCCCGAGCATGCGGCCGATCGACTGCGCGACTTGCTTGAACGACGCCTCGCCGTTCTCGGCATAGAACAGCGAGCCGGCGTTCGCTTTGTCGAGTGCGACAAGATAGAGGTCCACCACGTCGGCGATGTGCACGTTGCTCCAGAGGTTCAGCCCGCGCCCGACATGTCGCGGGACACCGTGCTTCTTCGCCACGTCGATCAGCTTGGGCAACTGGATCGAGGTGGCCGACACGCCGATGCCGCGTCCGTAGATCAGCGTCGGGCGGATCACGATGCCGCGCATGTCCTCCGCGTCCAGCACCTGCTCGTCGATCGCGACGCGCATCGCCTTCTCGGGCTGCGGCGTGAACGGTGTGTCTTCGTCGAACGTGTCTTCGCTTGCTTCTCCATTGTCGTAGGCGCCGACCACGCTCGATCCTGAGGTCTGGATCAGAGTCTTGCCGCTGCCGGCAAGCCCGGTCAGCAGCGCATGCACGACAAATGCATTGTCGGCATTGGCCGTGTTGATGACCGCATCAACTCGCTTGGCCGCCTCAACGATCGGCGTGTAGGCGTTGATGTCGCCCGCGAGCGGCTCGATGCCGCGCTTCTTCAGCGCGGCGGCGGCATCATCGGATCGCGCGAGCCCGAGCACTGTGTCGCCGCGTTCGATGCAGCTTCGTCGCCACCGACCCGCCGATGTAGCCGGTCGCGCCTGTCACGAAGACTTTCATGCGTTGGTCCGATCCAGCTCTTCAGCCCTTACGCCGGCAACGGGATTTCGCCCACGTCCTTCGGAACCTTGTAGCCCTTTTGCACCGCGGGCCGTACGGCGATCGCCAGATACCAGCGCTTCACGTTCGGATACTGGTTCATGTCGATCGTCTGCCATTCGAAGCGCGAGATCCACGGCCAGATCGCGATATCGGCGATCGAATAGTCGTCCGCCACGAATTCGCGTTGGGCGAGCCGCCGGTCGAGCACGCCGTAGAGGCGGTGTGCTTCCTTCAGGTAGCGCTCCTCCGCGTACGGCGCCTTGCCCTTGTTGTATTTCACGAAGTGATGGACCTGGCCGAGCATCGGCCCCGGCCCGCCCATCTGCCACATCAGCCATTCGATGGTGCGGTAGCGCTTCTCGCCCTCTTTCGCGAGAAGCTTGCCGGTCTTGTCCGCGAGATAGATCAGAATTGCGCCGAACTCCATCAGGGTCATGCCAGTGTCGCGGTCGACGATCGCCGGGATGCGGTTGTTCGGCGAAATTTTCAAAAAATCCGGCTTGAACTGCTCGTCCTTGCCGATGTCGATCGCATGCGCGGTGTAGGGCAGGCCGAGTTCCTCGAGTGCGATGGAAACCTTGCGGCCGTTCGGCGTCGTCCAGGTGTAGAGATCTATCACGGGGGATTTCCTTCTTGTGCGGGAGCGTTATCGGCGGGCGCTAAGACGGCGGGTAAGGATGTTGATCTACTAGCGAAGAATCGTACGTTTCGTCCAACGACGTGCGAGGACCGGTTCGTCTTTCAATGGCCGCATTTTTTCGATTCCCTGTGCGCACAATCGGTTTTTGGCGGCACCAGATTCGTTCCTTGCGGGGCGCGTTTTTTCGGAACCTCCCAAATCCGGCTTGTGGCGCGGCGTTCAGCGATGCGCATCGGCGTCATCTTTGACTTCGATACACCAGGAGACCGACCGTGCAAAAAGGCACCGTCAAATGGTTCAACCCGACCAAGGGCTATGGTTCATCAGGCCGTCGACCGGAGACAAGGACGTATTCGTTCACATCTCGGCCGTGGAGCGCGCTGGATTAGGCACGCTCAACGAAGGTCAAGTCGTGGAGTACGAGCTCGTCACCAATCGCGGCAAGACCTCGGCGGAGAACCTCAAGGTCGCCTGAGGCGGCCATGCCGGAGCCCGCTCCGGCCTGGGATCAAACCCGTAGCCCCCGGCTTTGCAGCCGGGGGTTTTTTCTTTGCGAGTTGTCTTCGGCAAGTCCTTCCGCGATGCGTCTGAGCGCGAGCGGATAGATGCGATGCTCGGCTTCGAGCACGCGCGCCGCAAGAGCGTCGGGCGTATCGCCCTGAAGCACCGGTACGCTTTCCTGCGCGATGATCGGACCGGCATCGGTCTCCGGGATCACGAAGTGCACGGTCGCGCCAGAAACTTTGGCGCCGGCGCGCAGTGCTTGCCCGTGCGGATCGAGGCCGGGGAACAACGGCAGCAGCGAGGGGTGGACGTTAAGCATCCGTCCGGCCCACAGTTGCACGAATTGCGCCGTGAACAACCGCATGAAACCAGCGAGGCAGATCAGTTCGATACGGTGTTCGTCGAGAATCTTCTGCAGCGCGGCCTCGAACGCTTCGCGATCCTTGCCGAAACGCCTGTGCTCGACCACTTCGGTCGCGATACCCGCCTGCCGCGCACGTGCAAGGCCTGCGGCGTCGGCCACGTTGGAGAGAACGAGCGCGATATCGGCCGGATAATCCGGCGCCTTCGCGGCGTCGACCAGCGCCGCCATGTTCGAGCCGCGCCCGGAAATCAGGATCGCGACGCGCTTGCGGGTCATGGAGAAAGACCGAGCCGCCCGCGATAGCTGACGCGCAGCGAATCGTCGGGAACAGCGATGACCTCGCCGAGCGGCGTCACCGCCTCGCCTTCGCTGACAAGCACGCGCGTAGCCTCGTCGGCCTTGTCCGGCGCGACGATTGCGATCATGCCGATGCCGCAGTTGAAGATGCGCAGCATCTCCGATTCAACGATGCCCCCGGTCGCGGCGAGCCAGTTGAAAACGGGAAGCACGGGCACGCGCCCGAGGTCGATGCTCACGCCAAGTCCCTTGGGCAAAACGCGCGGCACGTTCTCGGTGAATCCACCCCCCGTGATGTGTGCCAGCGCCTTGATTCCACCAGTCTCGCGGATCGCCGCCAGACACGAGCGCACATAGATGCGTGTGGGCCTGAGCATCGCTTCGCCGAGCGTCACGCCGGGTGCGAACGGCGAGGGCGCCTCCCAGCGCAGGCCAGCTTTCTGGACTACCTTGCGCGCGAGCGAATACCCGTTCGAGTGCAGGCCCGACGAGGCAATCCCGAGCACCACGTCGCCCGCCGCGACGCCGCGCGGCAGAATCGCGTCGCGCTCCACAGCGCCGACCGAAAAGCCCGCGAGATCGTAGTCGCCCGCTTTGTAAAGTCCCGGCATCTCGGCGGTCTCGCCGCCGATCAGCGCGCAGCGCGCCTCGCGGCAACCAAGTGCGACACCCTTCACGACTTGCGCGCCGACTTCAGGGCTGAGCTTTCCGCAGGCGAAATAGTCGAGAAAGAACAGCGGCTCGGCGCCCTGCACGACGAGATCGTTGACCGACATGGCGACCAGATCGATGCCGATCGTCTCATGGCGGCCGGTCTCGATCGCGATCATGACCTTGGTACCGACCCCGTCGGTTCCGGCAACCAGCACTGGGTCCTTGAAGCCTGCGCGCTTGAGGTCAAACAGCCCGCCGAATCCGCCGATCTCGGCGTCCGCGCCTGGCCGTGCAGTGGCGCGCACCAGCGGCTTGATCAGCTCGACCATGCGGTTGCCGGCGTCGATGTCGACGCCGGACTGCGCATAAGTCAGGCCCTCGCGCTTGTCGTTCATGCGGCTTGCCCTACGTCGGAATGTCGGCCTGCGCAATGGTCGCATACCAGTTGTCCGCAGCGGTGCTTGGCAAGGCGCCATGCGCGGTTTATGTGCCAAGTCTGGAAGTCGATGCCGGGGCCATACGTTTGAGTATTCCCAACCTGATTACGCTGGCGCGCATCCTGCTCGTGCCCGTCGTGGTGTGGGCGATTGCGTCGAACCAGATGCTGTTCGCCTTCCTGCTGTTCGCCGCCGCCGGCGTGAGCGATGCGGTGGACGGGTTCCTCGCCAAGCGCTTTGGCATGGCGAGCGAGCTCGGCGCCTACCTCGATCCGCTCGCCGACAAGGTGCTGATCGTCGCGATCTATGTTTCGCTCGGTATCGTCGATGCCCTGCCGCGCTGGCTGGTCATTCTCGTCGTCTCGCGCGATCTGTTGATCGTCGGCGGCGTGATGTTCTCGTGGTTGCTCGGCAGGCCGGTCAGCGTGAAGCCGCATCCAGTGTCGAAGGCCAACACGGCGGTGCAATTGTTCCTGGTGGGTCTGGTGCTCGCGGCGCTCGGCTTCGGCTTCGACGCCGGGCTGACGTTGACCCTGACCATGGCGGCGGTCGCCACGCTGACGCTGCTCTCGGTCGCGGTCTATCTGCGCGAATGGGTGCGGCACATGGGCGCCAACGGAATAAGGCGCTGATCTTTGGCGTACTGGCGAAAGCCGCCGTCTGCCCTATGCTAGCGAAGCACCATCCGCCCATGAGGCGAGGGGAATGACACTCACGCGTCCGACGATCTTCTGGGTGCTGACCTTCGTGGTCGGCGTACTCGTGCTTTATGTGCTTCGCGAGATATTGCTGCCGTTCGTCGCCGGGATGGCGCTCGCCTATCTGCTCGCTCCAGCCGCGAACCGCCTGGAGCGCATGGGCGTGCACCGCATGGTCGCAACCCTCCTGCTCGTCGGCGGAGTGGTGTTGGCCTTCGTTTTCCTGCTGTTGCTGTTCGTTCCGATTCTTGCGGCGCAGATCGGCGCGTTCTTCGAGAACCTGCCAGGGTACGTTTTCAAGCTGCAGTCGCTGGTCGACGAATCCACCCGCGCGTGGCTGCGCAACATCGTGGGCGAGGGCGTGGCGGACGCACAGGTCGGCGATCTGGTGAAACAGGGCGCCGTCTGGGCCGGTACGTTCGCGAAATCGCTCTGGACCGGCGGACAGGCGCTGCTCTCGATCTTCTCGCTCGCTGTGGTCACGCCGGTGGTCGCGTTCTACATGCTGTACGACTGGAACCGGATGGTCGCGAAGGTCGATAGCTGGGTCCCGCTGCAGCATCGCGAAACCGTGCACCAGCTCGCGCGCGAAATGGATCACGCGATCGCGGGATTCGTGCGCGGGCAAACCGCCGTCTGCCTTATCCTCGGTTCGTTCTACGCCGTCGCCCTCACGCTGACGGGGTTGAATTTCGGTTTGCTGATCGGACTCGTTTCGGGACTGATCACATTCATCCCGTACGTCGGCTCCTTGACGGGACTAGTGCTGGCGGGGGGTGTCGCGGTCGCGCAGTTCTGGCCGGGATACGGCATGATCGCGCTCGTGCTCGGCATCTTTTTCGTCGGCCAATTCATCGAGGGTTATGTGCTGCAGCCGAAGCTCGTCGGCGAGAGCACCGGTCTGCATCCGGTGTGGCTGATGTTCGCGCTGTTCGCGTTCGGCTACCTGTTCGGTTTCGTCGGGCTGCTGATCGCAGTGCCGCTTGCGGCTGTTATCGCGTGCTCTCGCGTTTTGCGCTCCGGCGCTATCGCGAAAGCCCCTTCTACACCGGTGAGCCGGCCACGGGTCCGGTCGGGTTTGCGCCGCCGGCGACGCGCAGGGGGCCGGATCAGGTTCCATGAGTGCTCCGCGTCAGCTTGCGCTGGCTCTGCCGCACGCGGAGAGTTTCGCGCGCGATGATTTTCTCATCGGCGTCTCTAATCATGCTGCTCTTGGGATGATCGAGCGCTGGCCGGACTGGCCTGATCGCGCACTGGCGCTGGTGGGGCCGGAAGGCGCTGGCAAAAGCCACCTCGCGGCGATCTGGGCCGACATTGCAGGCGCGCGCCGCGTGTCCGCGCGCGCGCTCGGCGAGACCAATCTGCCGGCCGCGCTCGCGACGGGCGCGCTGGTGGTCGAGGACGCGACCGCGCAACTCGACGAGCGCGCGCTGTTCCACCTGCTCAATCTGATGCGCCAGCAGGAAGCCTACGTGCTGATCACGGCGCGAGCCGCGCCGGCAGGCTGGAGCGTCACGCTGCCCGATCTCGCCTCGCGCCTGCGCGCCATTCCTGTCGTAGAACTGAACGCGCCCGACGACGCTTTGCTGCGCGCCGTGCTGGTGAAGCTGTTCGCCGACCGCCAGCTCGCCGTGGACGAAAGCCTCATCGGCTATCTCGTGACGCGTGTCGAGCGCTCGTTCGCCGGCGCGCGCGCCGCGGTGGAAGAGCTCGATCGCGAAGCATTGCGGCAGAAGCGGCCGGTTACGCGCACGCTGGCGGCGGAAACCTTGAAGCCCGGAAACGCTTGACGCCGCCCCCCAAGGCGGCGGCATGATGTCACCGAACCGACATAGCCACCGTATAGCGTGCTTTTCGAACCGCATTGGTAGCATGGCCGACCGCAGTGAAGCTTCTGTTTTTACGGAAGAATCCACGCCCGTGGAACTCCGATCCGACTCTGCGGTTCAGCCGGCCGCGGTCCCTTTGCCGGACCTGACCACGAGTCCCGAGCGATTCATCAACCGGGAGCTTTCCTGGCTGCACTTCAACCGCCGCGTGCTGGAAGAAGCCGAGAACGAGAATCATCCGGTGCTGGAGCGGCTACGGTTCCTGTCGATTTCGGCCAACAACCTCGACGAATTCTTCATGGTGCGCGTCGCAGGCCTGAAGGATCAGGTGCGCGAGGGTATCGTCGAGAAGAGTCCGGACGGGCTGACGCCTGCGGAGCAGCTGGTCGCGCATCGGCGAAGCGGTCGGGGGCCTTGCGACCGACCAGCAGGCGCGCTGGCGCGCACTACGCGAGGACCTTCGCAAGGACAACATCGTCCTGGTCGACGGCGCCGACGTCACCAAGGCCGAGAAGATCTGGCTGGAGGACCATTTCCTCCATCACATCTTCCCGGTGCTGACGCCGCTCGCGATCGATCCGGCGCACCCGTTTCCGTTCATTCCCAATCTGGGCTTCACCATTGCGTTGCAACTCGCGCGCGCGAGCGATGGCCGCGGCATGAACGCGCTGATCCGCGTGCCGGGCACGATCGAGCGCTTCATCCGCCTGCCCGATGCCGAGAAGCGGAGGCGTGCGCTTCATCACTCTGGAGCACGCGACCGGCCTGTTCATCGCGCGGCTCTTTCCCGGGTTACGCCGTGAAAGGGCAAGGCGGCTTCCGCATCATCCGCGACAGCGACGTGGAAATCGAGGAAGAAGCCGAGGATCTGGTGCGGCTGTTCGAGTCGGCGTTGAAGCGCCGCCGTCGCGGTTCGGTGATCCGCCTCGAAGTGGACGCCACGATGCCGCCGGAGCTGCGCCAGTTCGTGCAGCGCGCGCTGAGTGTCGCCGACGACGAGGTGTTCCTGGTCGACGGCGTGCTCGCGCTCAACGAATTGTCGCAGCTTGTTGCGCTCGACCGGCCCGATCTGAAATTCGTTCCCTACAATCCGCGCTTTCCCGGAGCGCATCCGCGATCAGGGCGGCGATTGCTTCGCGGCGATCCGGCAGAAGGATCTGATCGTCCATCATCCTTACGAATCGTTCGACGTGGTGGTGCAGTTCCTCAATCAGGCCGCGCGCGATCCGAACGTCGTCGCGATCAAGCAGACGCTGTATCGCACGTCCTCGGACTCGCCGATCGTGAAGGCGCTCGCCGAGGCCGCCGAGGCCGGCAAGACCGTCACCGCACTGGTCGAGCTAAAGGCGCGCTTCGACGAAGAAGCTAATATCCGCTGGGCGCGCGATCTCGAGCGAGCCGGCGCGCAAGTCGTCTATGGCTTCATCGAGCTCAAGACCCACGGCAAGCTGTCATTGGTCGTGCGCCGCGAGGGCAAGTCGCTCAAGACCTACGTGCATGTCGGCACCGGCAACTATCATCCGGTCACCGCGCGCATCTACACTGATCTTTCGTTCTTCACCACCGACACCGTGATCGGCGCAGGACGTCGCCCGCGTGTTCAATTTCATCACTGGTTACGCGGAGCCAGCCGAACTGGAAAGGTTGTCGGTATCGCCGGTCAATCTGAAGAAACGCATCCTCGATCATGTCGCCGACGAAATTGCGCACGCGAAGGCGGGTAAGCCGGCCGCGATCTGGATGAAGATGAATTCGCTGGTCGATCCGCAGATCATCGACGCGCTATACGAAGCCTCGCGCGCCGGCGTCGAGGTCGATCTCGTCATTCGCGGAATCTGCTGCCTGCGGCCCGGCGTGCCCGGCCTCTCGGAGCGGATCCGGGTCAAATCGATCATCGGCCGCTTCCTCGAGCACAGCCGTATCTACTGCTTCGGAGCCGGGTTCGGCCTGCCGCATCGCAAGGCGGCGGTCTACATCTCCTCTGCCGACATGATGCCGCGCAATCTCGACCGCCGCGTCGAGGCGCTGTGCCCCATTCTCAACGCCACGGTACATGAACAGGTGCTCGACCAGATCATGGTGGCGAATTTCAAGGACAACGAGCAGAGCTGGAACCTCTTGCCCGACGGCACCTCGATGCGTATCAAGGCCGCGCCGGGCGAAGAGCCATTCAACGCCCACAAGTACTTCATGACCAATCCGAGTCTGTCGGGCCGTGGCAAATCGCTCAAAGAGTCCTCGCCCCGCAGCCTTACGCGCCGCCGCGAGCGCGGTTAAGTCGCGCTTGCTTAACCTCGCGCAGGGCCGGCTGCATCATGGCCCGCCGATCGCGGTCATCGATATCGGATCGAACTCGGTGCGTCTCGTCATCTACGAGGGGCTGACGCGCGCGCCGACTCCGATTTTCAACGAAAAAGTGCTCGCCGGCCTCGGCCGCGAGGTGCAGTCGACCGGCCTGCTCGCGGCCGACGCCGTCGAGAAGGCGCTGCATGCACTCCGTCGCTTCCGCGCGTTGTGCGACATCGGCGGCATCACCCGGCTGTGGTGCGTCGCGACGGCGGCGTGCCGCGATGCAGATAATGGGCCGCAATTTATTGCCGCGGCCGAACGCATCTGCCGCAAGCATATCGACGTGCTGACCGGCAAGCAGGAGGCGCGATATTCCGCGCTCGGCGTCGTTTCGGGCTTTTACCGGCCCGATGGAATCGTCGGTGACCTCGGCGGCGGTTCGCTCGAACTCGTCGATGTGCGTGGACACAGTCTGCGGCAGCGGCGTCACGCTGCCGCTCGGCAGTCTTGCGCTGCAGGATCTGTCGGAAATGTCGGTCAAGAAGGCCGAGAAGATCGTGCGCAAGACGCTCGGCAAGGCGCCGTTGCTCAAGCGCGGTGAGGGCCGAAGCTTCTATGCGGTCGGTGGCACCTGGCGCGCGCTCGCGCGGCTGCACATGTGGCAGACCGGCTATCCGCTGCACGTGATGCACGGCTATGTCATTCCGGCGCGCGAAGCGCTGGAGTTCTCGCGCCTTGTGCACCGGGTCAATCCCGAGATGCTCTCGCGCATCGAGATGGTGAACGAGGCGCGTCGTCCGCTGCTCGCCTATGCGGCGTTGGTGCTGGAACACGTCGTGCGCATTGCCCGGCCCCGCGATATCGTGATCTCGGCGCTCGGTGTGCGCGAGGGCTTGCTTTATTCCGAACTGCGGGCGCGCGAGCGCGCCAAGGACGGCCTGATCGCGGCCGCGCAGGACCTCAATCGGCTCCGTTCGCGCTCGCCGGAGCATGGCGAGGAACTGATCCGCTGGACCGACCGATTCATGGCCTCCTCGGGCCTTGAGGAAACCGCGGATGAGAAGCGCCTGCGTCATGCCGCCTGCCTGCTCGCCGATATTGGCTGGCGCGCGCACCCCGATTACCGCGGCGAGCAGTCGCTCAACATCATCGCGAATGCGGCCTTCGTTGCGGTCGATCATCCGGGCCGCACGTTTCTCGCGCTTGCGGTGTTCTTCCGTCATGTCGGTCTGGTGGACGACGAGCTTTCCCCGCATGTGCGCGAGCTTGCGTCGGCCCGCATGCTCGATCGTGCGCGCGTGCTCGGCGCGTCGCTGCGTGTCGCCTACCTGGCATCCGCCTCGATGCCGGGCGTGCTGCCGCATACGCCCTTGGTCGTCGAGCGCGGCAGGCTGAAGCTCAAGCTGCGCGGAAGATTTGCAGCGCTTGAGGGCGAGCGGCTGTTTAATCGTCTGCGCCAGCTCGCGCGGCTGATCGGCCGCGAGCCGGTCATCGAGGCCGGCTAGGAACCGTACTGCGTGGCGATGAAGCCGCCCGCGCCGAGGACGATCAGCCCGACGCTGACGATCTTCACGGCGTAGAGCGAGCGCATCAGCGCTTGCATTTCGAGATTATAGCCGGCCTGGTCGGCGCGGCTCATGCTGCCGTGACTAATGACATGCCGCGTGTGGGCACCCTGTTCTTCGAGCTGCGCCATGACGGCGGCAAACCCGATCAGGATTCCCAGCACAACGAAGCCGAGAAAGCCGAGCAGCGGCAGCATCACGAGCGGGAAGAGGCCGATCGCGACCACGGGCAACAGCAAGGGAACCAGGGGCAGATCTCGGGTCGACAGGCGCATCGCAACCTCCCGTCTCAGCCCTCTGACTATACCACGCCGCGGGGCGAGCGGCCATGCGTCGGCCACGCAGGCGCTCCGCCGGTCATGCATTCTTGAAATGGGCACAGCGGACACGGCCCGGGCAGGAAGCTATGCCCGCGTTCCTTCGAACGGGAAGCTGCCGAACATCCCGGTGTCGGCCGTGCCGTTCAGGGTGTTGCCGTCGACCGTGCCGTTGAACGTCAGCGTCAGCGGCATCGGGTTCGTGATCGATACCTTCCACGACACATCGTTGCCGTTCGCCGTGCCTTCGGCGATGTCGGTGGTGTTGCCTTCCGCCTCCTGCGTGCCGGTCAGCGTGCCGCCCGCGGTCGAGAGGGTGAGCGTGCTGCGCCGCTCGCCCATGGGCGTTTGCATCGTCAGATTCCAGGTGCCGTCAGCGGACATGGTGCGATCCTTTCGAGAAGATATGAGATTTCACTATCCGATCAGCGGGCGCAACTGAACATCTTTCGATGTCGCAGCGATGAATTATCGCTCGACCGCGACAACCCGGTGTTTCTCGACCGCCAGCGCCAGCCGGCCATGCTTGAGCGCAATCGCCTTCTCGCCGAACATTTCGCGGCGCCAGCCTTTCAGTGCCGGCACATCCGCGGTCGTCGCTGGCCGCGATCTGCTCAAGGTCGTCAACGGTCGCGATGACCTTGGCGGCGACGCCGTTGCGTTCCGCCGTCATGCGCAGCAGCACCTTCAGCAATTCGAGCGTCGCGGTACCGTTCATTCCCTGCTTGCCGCGCTCCAGCATCGGCAGCGACTTAGGATCGCGCGCGAGCCCGCGTTTGACCGCTTCGAGGATGTCGTGGCCCCATTTCGAGCGCTCGAACCCCTTGGGCAGCGAGCGCAGCGAGGCGAGCTTCTCGATGCGTGGTCGGCGCCTGCACGGCGAGATCGCCGATCACCTCGTCCTTGAGCACGCGCCCGCGCGGCACGTCGCGCGCCTGCGCCTCCCGCTCGCGCCAGGCCGCGACCTCCATCAGCACCGCGAGCTCTTTCGGCTTGCGCGCGCGGGTCTTCAGGCGCAGCCACGCGCTTTCCGGCTCCATGCGATAGGTATCCGGCGAGGTCAGCACCTTCATTTCCTCGTCGACCCATTGCGTGCGCGCGCGCTTGGCGATGTCGGCGGATAGCGCCAGATAGACGTCGCGCAGATGGGTCACGTCCGACACGGCGTATTTGAGCTGCGCGGCGGTGAGCGGGCGCCGCGTCCAGTCGGTGAAGCGGTTCGACTTGTCGAGTGTGTCGCCGGTGATGCGCTGCACGAGCTGATCGTAGGAGATCGAGTCGCCATAGCCGAGAACCATGGCGGCGACCTGCGTGTCGAACACCGGATGCGGGATGATCTTGGCGCGATGCCACACGATCTCGATGTCCTGGCGCGCCGCGTGGAAGACCTTCAGCACCTTCTCGTTCGCCATCAGCTTGAAGAACGGCGCGAGATCGATGCCCTCGGCGAGCGCGTCGATCACCACCGCCTCGTCGGCGCTGGCAACCTGCGCGACGCACAGGATCGGGAAATAGGTCGTCTCGCGCAGAAACTCCGTGTCGACGGTGATGAAATCGTGCTTCGCCAGCCGGGAGCAGGCGGCGCTCAATTCCTTTGTGGTCGTGATCGGCTCCATGACCAGTTTCTATCGGAGTCGCGCATCGCTGTCGCGCATTGTGCGCGCCTGCCGCGGCGGCACTGTGCGTGTTAGAAAAAGATAGAAGAATCTGTATTATCTTATTGTAATAATTGAATATTGTATGTGCCAGCGCCAGTCGCGGAACTCAGCCGCGCACCCGCCCCATCAGGATGAACTCCCAAGGGGAAGGCATCGGGCCGACCGGCATGTCGATCAGGGTCGGCCCGTCCCGCCGCGCGAAACCGCGCCGCAGCGCCGCGCGCAATTCCTCCGGGCGTGCGCACCCGCTCGGCCGCCGCACCGAAGCTCTCGCCGAACTTCACGAAATCCGGGTTGGCAAGATCGCTTGCGATCAGACGGTTGCCGTAGCTCTCCTCCTGGATGCGCCGCACATTGCCGAACGAGCCGTCGGAGAACACGACAGCGACAAGCGGAATGCGGTGACGCACCGCCGTCGCCAGCTCGTTTGCCGTGTACATGAAGCCGCCGTCGCCATTGATCGACAGCACCGACACGTCATGCCGCGCATTCTGCGCGCCGAGCGCGGTCGCATAGCCCCAGCCGAGATTGTCCTGGTAGCCGGGCGAGAGGAACGTGCGCGGCCGGTACACAGGCAGCGCGAGCCGCGCCGCGAAACCGATCTGCGTCACTTCGTCGACAAAGATGCCGTCCTCCGGCAGTTCCGCGCGGATCGCTTCGAGGATCGCAAGCTGCGGGCCGAGCGCCGCAAGGCGTTTGCGCCACTTCGCCTGCCGCTCCTCCATCTCGTCCTTGCGCGATTTGCGTTTGCTGTTGTGCGCTGACAGCGCGTCGATCAGCCGTCGCAGGATCGGCGCCGCATCGCCGATGAGCGCCACCGCCGGTGGGCGGTGTTTCGCGGGCTCTTCTGGGTCGGCATTGACCGTGATGATCGCGAGGTCGTCGTCCACGCCCCACATCGTGTGCTGGAAGAACAGCCGCGTGCCGACCGCGAGCACCACATCGGCCTCGCCCCATAATTCGTGGCCGAGCGGCAGTGTGACGGCGAGCGGATTGCGGCTGTCGAGCACGCCTTGTCCGCGGCGGAAGCCGCACAGCACCGGCGCCTGCAGCATTTCGGCGAGCGCGGTCACCTCGGCGGAAGCATCCTGCGCGCCGCCGCCGACCACGATCATCGGATTTTTCGCTGCGCCGAGGCGCTTGGCGGCATCGCGCAGCGCATCCTCGTCGATCGCGGGCCCGGGAATCGGCAGCGGGTCGTGCGGTTTCACTTCGCCCGGTCTCCCCCACACGTTGATCGGACACTCAAGGGCAGCCGGGCCCGGCCGGCCGGTGACCATCGCCCGGAACGCGTCCGCGACCATGCGCGGCGCGGCTTCGGCATTCGGGACCAGGCCTGAGTGATCGACCAGCCGTGCGATGATGCCGGCCTGATCGTTGATCTCGTGCAGTTGCCCGAGCTTGCGCCCGATATCGCGGTCGGGGATCTGCCCGATCAGCGCGAGCACCGGCGCGTTCATCGAATAGGCGGTGAGCAGCGCGGCCGACGAGTTCAGCAGCCCTGGCCCGGGCACCACCGCGTAAGCCTGCGGTTTTCCGGTCGCGAGCGCGGCGCCGAGCGCCATGTAGGCCGCACCCTGTTCGTGGCGCGTGTGGATGGTGCGGATGCGATCGGACGACTTGAACAGCGCGTCGAACAGATGGTCGTTCTGCACGCCGGGCAGCGCGTAGATCGTGTCGAGCCCGTGCGCGATCAGGCCGGCGACAATCGCCTCGGCGGTGGTCATTTGCGGCATGATTCAGAACTGGCAGATCGATCCGGAGGCTGTCGAGAGGCGACGCTTCGGCTTGCCTTGACAAAGCATGGCCCTGCATGCGCCTTTCGCGCGCTTTTTCAAGCCTGCGGATCGAACTCGATGCATCGCTACCGTTCCCACACCTGCGGCGCGTTGCGCGACAGCCACATCGGCGAGACCGTGCGGCTGTCCGGCTGGGTGCATCGCGTGCGCGACCACGGCGGCGTGCTGTTCATCGACCTGCGCGACCATTACGGCCTGACCCAGGTCGTGGCCGATCCGGACTCGCCGGCCTTCAAGATCGCAGAGACGCTGCGCGCCGAATGGGTCGTGCGGGTCGACGGCAAGGTGCGCCGCCGCCCGGGCGGCACGGAAAACCCCGAGCTGCCGACCGGCGCGATCGAGGTCTTCGCGAGCGAGATCGAAGTCCTGAGCAAGGCCGACGAACTGCCGATGCCGGTGTTCGGCGATCAGGAGTACCCGGAAGACATCCGCCTCAAGTATCGCTTCCTCGATCTGCGGCGCGAGCGGCTGCACGCCAACATCATCAAGCGCGGACAGATCATCGACTCGATCCGCCGCCGCATGAAGGAGCAGGGCTTCTTCGAATTCCAGACGCCGATCCTGACCGCGTCCTCGCCGGAAGGCGCGCGCGATTTCCTCGTGCCGTCGCGTCTGCATCCGGGCAAGTTCTACGCGCTGCCGCAGGCGCCGCAGCAGTTCAAGCAGCTCACCATGATCGCGGGCTTCGACCGCTATTTCCAGATCGCGCCGTGCTTCCGCGACGAGGACGCGCGCGCCGACCGCTCGCCGGGCGAGTTCTATCAGCTCGACGTCGAGATGAGCTTCGTCACGCAGGACGACGTGTTCGCCGCGATCGAACCGGTGATGCGCGGCACGTTCGAGGAATTCGCGGACGGCAAGCCGGTGACGCAGAAGTTTCCGCTCATCCCGTTCGCCGAGGCGCTGCGCAAATACGGCACCGACAAGCCGGACCTGCGCAACCCGATCGAGATGCAGGACGTGTCGGAGATTTTCCGCGGCTCCGGCTTCAAGGTGTTTGCGCGCATACTTGAATCAGGTGCAAAGAACCAAGTGTGGGCTATCCCGGCGCCGGGCGGTGGTTCGCGCGCCTTCTGCGACCGCATGAATTCATGGGCGCAGGGCGAAGGGCAGCCGGGCCTCGGTTACATTTTCTATGTCGAGGAAGACGGCAAGACGTTCGGCCGCGGGCCGGTCGCGAACAATGTCGGTGCGGAACGCACCGAGCAGCTTCGCACGCAGCTTGGCTTGAAGGCCGGCGACGCGGTGTTCTTCGTCGCAGGCGATCCGAACGTGTTCGTGAAGTTCGCGGGTCCCGCGCGCACCAAGGTCGGGCAGGATCTCGATCTCATCCAGAAGGACCGCTTCGAGTTCTGCTGGATCGTCGACTTCCCGATGTTCGAGTGGAGCGAGGAGGAGAAGAAGATCGATTTCTCGCACAATCCGTTCTCGATGCCGAACATCGAGCCGGAGAAATTTCTCGCACTCGATCCGAACGACAAGGACACGCTGCTCTCGCTCAAGGCGATCCAGTACGACATCGTCTGCAACGGCATCGAACTGTCGTCCGGCGCGATCCGCAACCATCGCCCCGACGTGATGAAGAAGGCGTTCGCGATCGCTGGCTACCCCGAGGCGACGCTGGAAGAAAAATTCGGCGGCATGCTGCGCGCGCTGTCGCTCGGCGCACCGCCGCACGGCGGCATCGCGCCCGGCATCGACCGCATCGTGATGCTGCTGTGCGGGGAGGAAAACCTGCGCGAGGTGGTGCTGTTCCCGATGAACCAGCGCGCCGAGGATCTGCTGATGGGCGCGCCGTCGGAGGTCAGCCGAAGCAGTTGAGAGAACTGCATATCCGGTTGAATTTGCCCGACAAATAAGTCCTCACCCTGAGGAGCGCGCGAAGCGCGCGTCTCGAAGGGCGAGGGCGCTTGCTCGGAGCGTTGTCCATCCTTCGAGGCCCGGCTTCGCCGGGCACCTCAGGATGAGGACTGTCACCGCCCCGTCGTCGCCTCGACCTGAAAGCGCGCAAGCGCCGCGACCGGACTCGTCTTCATCGCTTCCAGAATCTGCATCAACCCGACCCTGCCGCGCGGCGTGAGCTTGATGGTCAGCGTGCCGCGCGGGATTTCGATGAAGCGCGTCAGCGCGCCCGCGATCGCCATCACGTCGGGATTGATCGACGCCATCTTCATGGCGTTCTCGCGGATGGTGTCGATCATGGCGCGCTGCGCCGCCTCGCGCGACATGATCTGCTGACGCGCATGCTGCGCAATTGCGAGGTCGATACCGCCGGTGTCGCGCAGCGCGATCTCAATCGGGCCTGCCTCGATCTGTGCCGCCATGATCGCGGCCTGCAAGGGATTTAGCGAGAACGTCCCGCGCTGGACATTGGCGAGCGAGAGCCGCGCCGCGGCGGTGAGCACGTTGCCGATTTCGAGCGTCACCGGTTCGAGCGCAAACGAGCGCGCATTCTCGGTCCACGCTGCGCCGAGATCGAGATTCACACTGGCGTCGTTCACGCCTGACAAAGCCAACATGTTGAATGGTTCAGGATCGCTTGCGTCCACCGGGCCGCTCATCTTCATCGTCGCGCGTGCCTTGCGTCGGGATCGGCCCGACGAACTGGCCCCACGAGATGTTCAGCGTGTCGATGTTGATCGGCTTGTCGGTGTCCTTGTAGGGCGCGACCAGAGTCGGCGACCTCGGTGCCTTCGAGCAGCAACAGCAGTGCCGCGAGTTGTTCGGGGGAGGGGTCCCGGCCCGGCGCTGCGAATTGCGCCGAGGCGCGCATCAGGTTCGCCACGTCGAGCCCCTTCAGGGCGAAGCGCCCGACCTTCACCGGCCCCTTGGGCGAACGCGCGTCCAGCCCTTCGAGGGAGAATTCGGCAATCTTGCCGTTCTCCAGATTGGCGAGCCGGATGGCCGTGAGTTTGACCGAACCCTCAGGCGTATCCATCGAAACGCCGCGCACATCTGCAGCCCCGATGCGGATGCCCTCATAGATGCCGGCGATCTTGCCGATGCAGGTCGCGCATCTGCTCGGTCGTCGGCGTGGTGCCGGGCGGCGGCGCCGCCTCGACGATCGCCATCAACTGGGGAAACTGCAGCCGCGAAGGACGCAGGCCGAGATCGTCGATCGTCACGCCGTCGACCCGCATCTTCATTCCCTGCTGGAACGACGGCGGTGTAAGTGCCGACCGTCATCTGGCGGTAGGCGCGGTAATACTTGTCATCATTCGCGCGCGCCGGATCGAGCATCGCTCGCGTCGACGGCCGCGTCGAAATCATAAGCCGCGAGGTTTGCGACCTCGCCGGTGAAGTTTTCGGTCTTGCCGGCCGTCGTCATCGCGGCAGTGAAGGTCACGCGATCGACGGTCGTTGCCGCAATCTTGCCGTCCTTGATGTCGCGCAGCGCGACCCCCGAATAGGTGTAGTCGCCCGCACCGGCCGTCGCCGCCGAGCCGGCGGGCGTCATTTTCCCGGGACAGTCGGAGCGACCACCGATTTCGCCGTGACGGCGGCGAAGTGTTCCAGCGCGAACCGGTAGATGTCGGCCGCTGCCGCAGCTATCGAGCCGCCGCAGCGGACCGGCCGGGCCCGCATAATCCGAAACCTCGACGCGCGGCGCCGATAGCGAAACGCGCAGGCCGCGCCTGCTGCTCCGATGGTTCCGGCGACCTCGACATCGGCGGCATCGATCCGGTCGGCGGTGAAGCGCCCCGCGTCGCGGCTGGCTTCACGCCGGCTGGCGGTGAAGCGGCCGATCTTCACGCTGACCGGCGGCTGCGTGGCGAATTCGCCCGGAGATGTCCGCGACCGTGATGGTGCGGCTCCACAGATCGAAATGAACCTTGCCGTGGCTTGCCTTGGCGCCGCTCGCGCGCACCTCCGCGAAGGCCGCCTCGACGTCGCTCGCGATCCGCTGCTGCGACATAGAATTCGAAGCCGAAATAGCCGCCGACCGCGATCGCGGCGGCCGCGAGCACGCCGATCAGAATCTTGACCATGAACGGCTCCGTTCGCCGATTGTCCGGCGGCGCAAATGCCATATTGTCGGGCCCGATTGGACCGGAGTGTGGCGATGGCCTCGACGATATCCGACGACCTGCGCGCCGGTGCGCTCGTCTATCACCGCTTGCCGAAGCCCGGAAAGCTGGAGATTCAGCCGACCAAGCCGCTCGGCAACCAGCGCGACCTGGCGCTTGCCTATTCGCCGGGGGTGGCGGCGGCGTGCGAGGCGATCGTCGCCGATCCGGCGCAGGCCGCCGAACTGACCGCGCGCGCCAATCTGGTGGCGGTGGTCTCGAACGGCACCGCGGTGCTGGGCCTGGGCAATATCGGGCCGCTCGCCGGCAAGCCGGTGATGGAGGGCAAGGCGGTCCTGTTCAAGAAGTTCGCCGGCATCGACGTGTTCGACATCGAGATCGAGGCGCAGGAGGTCGATCACGTCGTGTCGGTGGTGGCGGCGCTGGAGCCGACCTTCGGCGGCATCAACCTGGAGGACTTCAAGGCGCCGGAATGCTTCGACATCGAGGACAAGCTCAAGGCGCGCATGAAAATCCCGGTGTTCCATGACGATCAGCATGGCACCGCCATCATCGTCGCCGCGGCCGTGCAGAACGCGCTGTATCTGACCGGCAAGAAGATCGGCGAGGTGAAGATCGTCGCCTCCGGCGCGGGCGCGGCGGCGCTTGCCTGCCTCAACCTGCTGGTCGCGCTCGGCGCCAAGCGCGAGAACATCTGGGTCACCGACATCGAAGGCGTCGTGTACGAGGGCCGCGCGGCACTGATGGACCGCTGGAAGGCGGTCTATGCGCAGAACGACCGACAAGCGCACGCTCGGCGAAGTGATCGACGGCGCGGACATCTTCCTCGGGCTGTCGGCGCCCGGCGTGCTCAAGCCCGACATGGTGGCGCGCATGGCGCCGCAGCCGCTCATCATGGCGCTCGCCAATCCAACGCCCGAGATCACGCCGGAAGAGGCGATCATGCGGCGCGCCGGACGCCATGATCTGCACCGGGCGCTCCGACTATCCGAACCAGGTCAACAACGTCCTGTGCTTCCCCTACATCTTCCGCGGCGCGCTCGATGTCGGCGCGACCACCATCAACGAGGAGATGAAGCGCGCGGCGGTCGATGCCATCGCGGCGCTCGCCCGCGAGGCGCCGTCCGACGTCGCGGCGAAGGCCTATGGCGGCGAGTTCCGCACCTTCGGCGCGGGCTCGCTCATCCCGAACCCGTTCGATCCGCGGCTGATCCTGCGCATCGCGCCGGCTGTCGCCAAAGCCGCGATGGCGTCCGGCGTCGCGACGCGGCCGATCACCGACTTCGCCGCCTACCAGGAGCGGCTCAACCGCTTCGTGTTCCGCTCCGGCTTCATCATGAAGCCGGTGTTCGAGCAGGCGAAGACCGCGATGAAGCGCGTCATCTACGCCGAGGGCGAGGACGAGCGCATCCTGCGCGCCACGCAGGTCGTGGTCGAGGAGGGACTGGCGAAGCCGATCCTGATCGGCCGTCCGGCGATCGTGAACGCGCGGCTGGAGCGCTACGGGCTCGCGATCCGGCCCGGCCGCGATTTCGAGCTGATCAATCCGGAGGACGATCCGCGCTACCGCACCTTCGTGCAGACGCTCGTCGAGATCGCGGGCCGGAAGGGCCTCACGCCGGACGCGGCGCGCACGCTCGTGCGCACCAATGCGACCGTGATTGCGGCGCTCGCGGTCAAGCTCGGGATCGCGGACGTCATGATCTGCGGCGTGGAAGGCCGCTACATGGGCCATCTCACGCATATCCGCGACATCATCGGCCTTGCGCCGGGCGCCGGGATTTTCGCAGCGCTGACAACTGTCATCACCGCCAAGGGCGTCTATTTTCTCGCCGACACCCACATCAATCCGGACCCGAGCGTCAGCCGAGATCGCCGAGATGGCGATGCAAGCGGCCGGGCATGTGCGCCGTTTCGGTATCGAGCCGAAGATCGCGCTGCTCTCGCGTTCGGACTTCGGCAGCTACGAGTGCGAATCGGCGCGCAAGATGCGCCAGGCGCTCGCGATCGTGCTGGAACAGGCCCCGGGCCTGGAGATCGACGGCGAGATGAACGGCGAGTCGGCGCTGGTTCCGGCGTTCCGCCAGCGCGTCTTTCCGCATTCCCGGCTGACCGGCGAGGCGAATGTGCTGATCATGCCGAACATCGATGCCGCGAACATTGCGTACCAGATGATCAAGGTGCTCGGCGACGCGCTCCCCGTTGGACCGATTCTCATGGGTGCGGCACGCCCAGCGCACATCCTCACGCCGTCGACCACGGCGCGCGGCATCGTGAACATGACGGCGGTTGCCGCAGTCGAGGCGCAGCAGGCCGCCGAAAACCAACTGCCGCTTGAGCTTTGTGTGAGTTCTCATTGCGCCACATATGAGGCGAAAGCCGCATCACGCGGATGTGCCAAGAAACTTCTTGATCCTGCGGGAAACTGACCTTATTTGGGGGGCTTGCCGCTGGTGATCAGTCCAATCGGGACAGGGTCGGGCGGCTTTCGCTTTCCGTGGCGCCGGCTCGCCGGCATCTCGGGTTCTTTTTCCTGGTTGGGGAGGACGGCATGCGCCAGCACGCCCTCTTGCGATCGGACAAGGGCTTGGGGATCCCAGGTACCGCCCGAAAGAAAATCGAGCCGACGGCTGTTCCGGCTATCGTCGACGACCGCAAGGACCACTTCGTGGTCCGCAACGGCGTGCGCTGCGCCGGCGTGCACCTGATCGTCGATCTCTACGACGCCAAGCATCTCGACGACATCGATCACATCGATGAGGCGCTGCGCCGCTGCGTCGCCGCGGCGGGCGCGACGCTGTTGCACATCCATCTGCATCATTTCGAGCCGAATGGCGGGGTTTCGGGTGTCGCGGTGCTGGCCGAGAGTCACATCTCGATCCACACCTGGCCGGAAGCGCACTACGCCGCGATCGATATCTTCATGTGCGGCCGCGCCAATCCGGACGCCTGCGTCCCGGTGCTGCGCGAGGCATTCAAGCCCAAGCGCGTCGCCGTCGGCGAGAACCTGCGCGGGCAGGGGACGTTGCATCCCCTGCGTCATGCCCGGGCTTGTCCCGGGCATCCACGGCTTGTAGCCCCTTCAAACGAGACATGGATGACCGGACCCAGTCCGGTCATGACGGAGCGTGTGCCCATGGCCGAAAAGCGCTGGCTTTCCGAAACCCTGTTCGACGATCTCGGCTTCCGCATGACCTACGCGGTCGAGAAGGTGCTGTACGAGCAGCGGACCAAGCACCAGCATCTCGTCCTGTTCGAGCATAAGCACTTCGGCAAGATGCTGATGCTCGACGGCGCGACGCAGGTCACCACACGCGACGAATTCATCTATCACGAGATGATGACCCACGTGCCGATCCTCGCGCACGGCAAGGCGCGCAAAGTGCTGATCATCGGCGGCGGCGACTGCGGGATTGCCGAAGAAGTGCTCAAGCACAAGGCGCTGAAAAGCGTCGTGCAGGTCGAGATCGACGCGTCGGTGATCGAATTCTCCAAGGAGCATTTCCCGGAATTCACCACGCCCGTATTCCGTGACAAGCGCTTCGAGAGCGTCATCGACGACGGCATGAAATACGTTGCGACCACCGACCGGCGCTTCGATGTCGTCATCGTCGACTCGACCGACCCGCAGGGGCCGGGCGCGGTGTTGTTCACGAAGGAATTCTACGCCGCGGCCAAGCGCTGCATGGCGCCGGGCGGCGTGATGGTGACGCAGAACGGCGTGCCGTTCTTCCAGCCCGACGAACTGATCTCATCGGTCGGCATGTTCAAGACTCTGTTCGCCGACGGTACCTGCTATGTCGCAGCGATCCCGACCTATGTCGGCGGTCACATGGCGATGGGCTGGGCCGCGAAGGACAGGAAGCTGCGCCAGCATCCCGTCCGCACGATCGCGGCGCGCTACAAGAAAGCAGGAAGCTTCAAGACCCGATACTGGACGCCCGAGGTGCACGTCGCAGCCTTCGCGTTGCCGCGCTTCATCGCCGAGCATGTCAAGGACGCGAACAAGAAATAGCGTCGCGCTATTCGACCTTGCCGCCGAAAAGTCGCTCGGCATTTTCGTGCGCGATGCGGCGCGCCTGATCCTGCGGCAATTGCGCGAGCCACTCGCGATAGGTCTTCATGATTCCGTCGTAGCCGAACCAGCGCTCGTTGATCCAGGTGTCGGAGCCGAGCAGGAAGCGGTTCGAGTGGCTGGCGAACAGCGCGCGCCAATCCGCCGACAGCTTGCCGCTCTTCGGTGATGCCGCCGCGATAGGAGAGTTCACCCATCAGCGCGGGATACTTGTCCATCAGTTCGCGCACGCGTGCCGGCGCGGTCGAAAATCCCGTGTGCGCCCAGATGATCCGCACCTTCGGATTGTGGCCGAACAGGAGGAGCAGCGCTTCCTCGTCGCAATGCATGTGGAGCCATAGGTCCTTTTCGACCGCGAAGTTGACGATGCGTTTGACTTGCTCGCCAGCAGCCGCCTTGCCGTAGATGTGCCCCTCGCCGATGCCGCGGTAATAACCGCGCTTGTATTCGGACTGGATCAGGTCCCAGATCGCCGGATCGTCGAACCAGGTCTGGATGTCGCTGCGCGTGCGATACGGCCGGATGAACGGCACGACCGTGAGGCCCGGCGCCTTCGCGTCGACAAGCTGGTGCGTGCCCTTGTTCGGCCGGCTGGTCGCGATGATGCCGGTGACGTTGTTGCGGCGGAAAGTCTCCAGGACCTTGTCGAGGTCGTAGAACGGGTTTGGTTCCTGATTGTAGTGCAGGTGCGCGTCGAAGATTTGCAGCGGCGCCTGCGCGAGCGCACACGTCGCAATCAGCACGCCGAAAACCGCCGCACCCGCGGCGCGGATCGCTTGCCCTGGCAATGTCATATGTCGGCCCTCGTGGGCGCATGATAGATCGGCATCGCGGGGCGCGGTCACAGCGGGGCGTTACGCCGCTTCACGGAATGACTTTTCCGCCTCTAGCACATCGGCGCGCGTCGGCAGCGAATGCTCGATGCCGAGATAGCGCACCGAATGCGCCGAAGCCGCGCGCGCGAAGCGGAAATGCGTCTCCCACGGCCTCTCGGGCGCGGTCAGATACGAAAACACATAGGCGCCGTGAAAAATATCGCCCGCGCCATTGGTGTCGATCACCTCGTTCGGCGGCACCGCGAGCGCCGGCATGTGCCGCATCATTGCCGCGCTCGTCGTACCAGATGAGCCCGCGCGCTCCCAAGGTGACGCCGCCGATGCGGCAGCCTTTGTCCTTGAGCAGCGCGCACAGCCCCTGCGGGCTCAGCTTGAGCTGCTCGCACAGTCGCTCGGAGCAGATCGCGACATCGATATGTTCGAGCAGCTCCAGCGTGTTCGAGCGCAGCCCTCCACCGTCGAGCGATGTCAGAATACGCTTCTCGCGGCAAAGCTTCGCGTAGTGGATCGCCGCATCGGCCTGGTGGCCGTCGAGATGCAGCGCGCGGCAGCCGCGCAAGATCGAGCGGCGGCACTGGATGGAGGTAATGATCGTCGCGGCAGCGAATGATCGCGCGCATGCCCTTGTTTGGCATCACGAAGGAGAGCGAGGACTCCTTCACTTTGCGGCCGTGAACCGAGATCTGGTATTTCGCCGCCATGTCGAGAAACATGCGCGCGAGCCAGTCGTCGGCGAGCGACGTCATCAGCTCCGGCACGGTGCCCGAGCTTGGCGCAGCAAAACGCCGCCGACACCGCATTCCCCCGAAACTCACCGCATAGTCTTCCGCGACGACTTTCTCGTCGCCCGGTCGGGATTCGATCGATCAGGAAAGTGACGTCGATATAGGTCTGGCCGATGAAGAGTGCTTCCATGGCGTTATTCCGCAGTTGCTCGTTGTTAGATAGGCGCGCGTGAGTTCGTTAACAACCTCGTTAACCATCGGCTTCCGGCTTTGGCTACACGTGTGTCGAAAAATACTCCGTCGTAATCGGCCTTTAACGCTGCCGCGCAATTTTGTCGCGGCAATCCAACGAGGATGCCGTGATCCCCCGCAGGCTGCACAAGTATCTGGCGGTTGTCGCTGGGACGCTGGCCGCCGGTGTGCCGGTGGCGATGATCCATCATGGTCTCGATGCCTATATCGAACGCCAAGCGACGGAAGAAGTTCGCCTCGCCGCGCAGCGCGCGATCGCGCGCGCGGAATGGCGCATCGGCCAGTCGATCGCGGCGCTGACGGCAATCGGAAAGGCGGGGCTGCAAGAGCTGCACCGACGTCGATGCCGGCGCCGTGCGCCGGGCCGTGATGACGACCACGCCGCTCAAGGAAATCTCCATCACCGACAAAGCCGGAAACCCGCGTTGCCTGCTGCCCGGAAGCGTCGGCGCAGGCGCGGATGTTGTCGCGCGAACTCCGCACCGCCGACGATCGTGTGTTCCTCGCCGTAATCCGGCCGGCCGAGCTCGACGAGCGTGCGTTGCGCGTCGTCTGGCGCCGCGCCGCCGATCCACTGCAGCTTGTCGGCCAAATTCCCTCTGACGTATTCCTGCCTGACGGTTCGTCCAGCCCGGCTGTGAGCGATCCGGTCGTCCGCGTCATGCTGAGCGAGGGAACGCTGATCGCGGGCTCATCCGGTCGAACGCGACGATGCTGCCGGGGATGGCAACACAATTCGCGCGCATAACCAGTCGACACGCTATCCGCTGCTTGCGACCGCGACGGTCTCGCGCGCGGCCGTATTGGCGGAGCATCGCGATCTGCGCACCGTCGGCCTTCTGGCCGGTTCGGTGCTTGGCATTGCTCACGATCGCGCTGGCGTCGTTCTTGCTGCCTTGGCGCACTCGCTCCAATCCCATCGTCGAAATGGAGCGGGCGCTCGAGGCCGGTGAATTCGTTCCCTACTATCAGCCGGTCGTCGATCTGCGCACCGGCGCGATCGTCGGCGCCGAAGTGCTGATGCGTTGGCGCAAGCGCGACGGCACGGTGATCCCGCCGGCAGCGTTCATTCCGCTCGCCGAATCCTCCGGCCTGATCCTCGAGATGACGCTGGCGATGATGCGGGCGGCGCGCGACGAATTCGCACAAGTGCTTGGGCTGCGGCCGCGCGTCAAGCTCAGCTTCAATCTGACGGCGCATCACTTCAACAACGAGACAATCGTCGATGACATTCGCGACATCTTCGCCGGATCGCCGATCCGCCTGTCGCAGATCGTGCTGGAAGTCACCGAACGCGAGCCGCTTGAGGACCTCGACATGGCGCGGCGCGTGATCGCGGCACTGCAGGAACTCGGCTGCAAGCTCGCAATCGACGACGTCGGTACCGGCCACGGCGGCCTGTCCTACATGCTCAAGCTCGGCGCCAACTACATCAAGATCGACAAGATGTTCATCGACGCGATCGGAACCGAGCGCTACTCGACCACGATCATCGAGACGCTGATCGAACTCGCGCACAGCATGCGCATGGAGATCTTCGCCGAGGGTGTCGAGAACTTCGACCAGGTGAAATATCTGCGTGAGCGGGGCATCTTCCTGGCCCAGGGCTACGCGTTCGCGCCGCCACTGCCAGGCTCGCTGTTCCGCCAGCTCCTGGAAGCCGCTCATCCGCTTGGAACCAGCGGTGCGGTCGGGAGCGATACGCCGACAGCCGTCGATGAGTTCATGGCGGCACGCGAGCGTGTCGCGGCCGCCTGACGTTAACCAAGTGCTAACCATGTTGGGCCGACACCTAAGGCTTGAGGTCTGGCGCGCGCTGAACGGCGGCGGCAGGCCGGTGCGCCGACAGTCGTGAGCGGGGAAAGATCGGCCCGTGGCCTCGCCGAAGCTCTGGAAGCTGGCAGCAATCCCCCTCGGGTTGGCGCTCGCAGGCGTGCCCGCGGCGGCCGTGCACACATGGCTCAGCCACTACATCGAACAGGAGGGAGTCAACGAGCTGAACGTATCGGCCAAGCGCGTCATCGCGCTGACCGAAACACGGCTCGGTCGAGTCATCGAGGGGCTCGACGATCTCGCGGCACGCGGCGTTCGTTCCTGCGTCGATGCTGATCGCGACGCGATGCACGAAATGTCGTTCCGCGTGATACCCGTCAAGGAAGTCTCGATGGTCGATTCGGACGGCGGCACTGTTTGTACAAATCTGGCGCTGCCGTTCGGCCAACGACAGGTGATTTCGGCGCCGATCGAAAGCCGGCATAGCGAAATCGTCATCGAGGTCATCCGGCTCGGCGAGTGGCAACGACAACGGCTTGCGCATCCGCCGCACCATCGCGGACGGCTCATGGCTCGCCGCGCTCATCCCGTCCGATCTGCTGATCCCGCGCATTTCGCCGACCGGCGGTCCGGTCGTCGTCAACGCGACGCTCGCGACGGCTGACGGCACCGTGATCGGCGCGCGCAGCGCCGCGCAGTCCGACGATGCGGAGCCGAGCGAGCCTCTGACTGCGCGGTTTCAACTCCGAACACTTCGGCATTGTCGTCACGACGTCGATGCCACGTGCGCGCGTGCTCGCGACGCATACCGATCTCGTGATGATGGCGACTGTCGGCACAGGTTCCAGCGCAGCGCTGATCCTTGCGCTCGTTGCATTCGGGCCGTGGCGTTCGCGCGGCAACCCGGTCGACGAACTCGCCGCGCGCAATCGATAACGATGAGTTCGTTCCCTACTACCAGCCGATCGTGGACCTCACGACGGCGCGGGTGGTGAGTGCCGAAGTGCTGATCCGCTGGCGCAAGCCCGATGGCACGCTGATCCCGCCGGTCCAGTTCGTCCCGCTCGCCGAAGCGACCGGACTGATCGTCGCCCCTAACGCGCGCGCTGATGCGGCGTGTCCGCACCGAAGCCGGCGCGGCGGTCGGTGCGAGGCCGCATTTCAAGATCGGCTTCAATCTTTCGGCGCTGCACTTCACCGATGAGGCGATCGTGAAGGATGTCGGCGCGATTTTCGCTGGCTCGCAGATCGCGCTGAGCCAGGTGTTGCTCGAGGTCACCGAGCGCCAGCCGCTCGAGAATCTCACCATGGCGCGCCGGGTAATAGCCGCGCTGCAGGGGCTCGGTGTGCATGTCGGAATCGACGACCTCGGCACCGGCCACAGCGGCCTCTCCTACATGCTCAAGCTCGGCGTCGACTTCATCAAGATCGACAAGATGTTCGTCGATGCCATCGGCACGGAGCGCTATTCGACCACCATCATCGAGACGTTGGTTGGCCTCGGGCGCGACATGCGCATGGACATCATCGCCGAGGGCGTCGAGACCTTCGAGCAGGTGCAGCACCTGCGCGAACGCGGCATCCGCAAGGCGCAGGGCTATGTTTTCGCCCCGCCGCTGCCCGGACCTTCGTTCCTCCAGCTGCTTGATGCGTCCGATCCGAGGCCAGCCGGCCGTGCCGCGCATGAACGCGTCGAGCGGGCGCCCGCCATGCTCGGAGAGCCGGCCGCGGCGGTCGCGTAAAAGCGGAACTCGGCCTCTCGGGACGGAGTTGCCCCGGTATCGCCACAACTGGCGCCTTATTGCGCTTGATCGGCCGGTCGCCGTACAACCGGCACTGAGCGGTCCTGACCAATTCAAGCGCTCCGCGCGAGGGCTCGACATGAACGTCGTCTCCAAGCTGATCCGCCTGGTCCCGCTGGTCGCGGGCGTGCTGATTGCCGCCACCTCTTTGGCTGCAGCTCAAGCCGATCCCGAAAGGCCCGTCACCCCGCCGGATAGCTACCGCGTCGTCATGGAGAACGACCGCGTCCGCATGATCGAAATCCACGTCAAGCCGCGCTCCAAGGTGAACGTCGACTCTCCCCCGGAGCGTGAACGCTTCCTCTATATGCTTTCCGACGGGGCGCTGATCCTCGCGCCACCGGGCAAGACGCCTTATGAGTTCGCGTTGCATGCCGGCGAGACGGCGGTGTTTCCCGCAGTGTCGCCGACAGTTGCGAACGACACCAATTCGGCCGTGCGCGCGCTGATGGTCGAGGTGAAGCAGCCGATGCGCAGCACCGTGGTTGCCGGCAAGAAGGCCAAGTGGAGATACATGAAGGGCAAGTCGCGGAGCAGGATCGCGGTCGTCGCGAGATCTGCGTCGAAACCGACATCGCGGACCCGCAAGGCGCAGGCGAGCACCGTTAGAGCCGCCAGGAATGTATCGACGCCGTCCACCAGCGTTCCGCTCAATCTCAAGAGGACGAACGCCAAGCCGGCACCGAAGGTCACCGGGAAGAATAGAGGCAGCAGCAGCTGATCTAGCTTGCTGCTTTGGCGGCCACGGCACCCTGCCGGCGTGCATCGTAGAACGCAATGATGCTGCGCGCGGTCGTCGGCTTGAGCCGCGAAAATCCGGACAGCGCACGATCAAGATCCTGCACCGAGAGCGAACGATTCGCGGCACGCAACAGGATGCATTGCGCGGTGCTCCACGAGAAGCCCGCGACCTTGGCAAGGATTACCGTCATGTCGGGATTGTCGTCGAGCAATGCCCGTTCAACCAGATCGATCGGCGCCCCAGTGACGAACGACAGTGCGACCGCGGTTTCCTCGAACTTGCGCGCGTCGGCGAAATTATAGACTTCTTGCTCGCCGAGGCCCCCGGCCTGATGCACGGCTTCCACTTCGGCGCGCGCGATCGCGTAATCGGTCGAGGCACGCCGCGAGGCCGCGCGGATGTTGCCACCGATCTCGGCGACGACATCGCGGATCGCCGCCGCGGCCGCGGGGTCGGCGGCGGCGAGCTTCTGCCGCACGGCCGATGAAGCAAGCTCCACCAGTTTGAGCAAATGCTGGCGCGGAAGGTCGTGACGCGTACCGACGTGCACCGCCAGCACATCGTCGCCGGCAGATCGCTCCACCAAGGTCTTGAATGCCGCGTTGGAGAAGCGCGCGCCGTTGTTCTGCGCCACCGAGCGCATGACGTCACGGTTGCCGCGCTCGACCAGCACGTCCGTGACTTGCTCGCTCAAGGCGCCACGCTGCGCGATCGCGAGCAGATGTTGCTGGCTGTGTGTCGACGCGGTTGCCTTCAGATATTCGTCGTCCAGCCGGGGCGAGTGCCGCAGCACCGGCTGCGCGACGCTAATCTCATCGTCGGCGGCCAGTGTCCAGATGACGCCGACCGGTGCATTCGGCACGCGCGCAAGCCGGGTTGAGAGCTTCGCGCGCGCGTTCGTCTCGATCGTCGCCGCAAGGCGCCCGATCACATCGTCGAACAGTGTGACGTGATCCTCGGTGTAGGTGTCAGAGCCCGCGATGAACAAGTCGGTGATGCGCCACAGCGCCGCCTCGCGCCTTTCCTCCGTCTTGGAGGCGAGCGCATCCTCGATCTCGTCGATTAGATTCGGTGACGGCGTCATTCGCCGGCAACTCCTTGGGCGCCAGAGCGGCGGCAGAACCGGAGCCCGAGGTTAGAAACAAGGAATGAAGATTCGCTTGCGCGCGCATGGCAACGCGTTGGTTAAGAAGTAGCTAATTGCGAACTTGTCACTTGCGTTTTGCGCGCCACGCCTCGTAGGCCTGCTTGCTCGCCGCATCGGGCGGGTAGAGCCCGAATGTGGAGGCCCCCTCGCGCACCCGTTCGATCACGAAAGTCTCGAACAGATCCTGTTCGGCGGCCTGCTCGGCGATCTCCTCGGCGATTCCGGCCGGGATGACCACGACGCCCTCTCCGTCGCCGACCATGATGTCGCCGGGAAACACCGGGACACCGCCGCAACCAATCGGCACATTGAGGTCGACCGCGTGATGCTTGATCAGGTTGGTCGGTGCCGAGCCGCCTTGGCAGTAAGTCGGGAAGGCGAGCTTTGCGATCTCGGGGCTATCCCGAAGCCCGCCATCGCTCACTACACCGGCTGCGCCGCGGACCATCATCCGCGTGATCAGGATGCTTCCCGCGGAGGCGACGGTTGCATCCTGGCGGCAGTCCATCACCAGCACCGAGCCCGGCGGAATGGCTTCGACCGCCGCGCGCTGCGGATGCGTGCGATCCTGGAACACGTCGATCGTGTCGATGTCCTCGCGCGCCGGGATGTAGCGCAGCGTATACGCGGGACCGACCATCGGTGGTGCATCTGGATTGAGCGGGCGCGCGCCCTGCACGAAGGTGTTGCGCAGGCTGCGCTTGAACAGCAATGTCGTCAAGGTCGCGGTGCTCACGCCGAGTAACTTCTGGCGCGCAGCTTCGCTCAGCGGTTTGGACATACCTGTTCCTCTCGGGAGTTCTTGCCGCTCAGCAAAGCTGACAATGTGAGGCGCGCTCTGATAGAACGCCGCCTCATGGCGTGCAAGCCGCGCATATTTCAAGGAGAGAGTGGATGAGGGCGATCATTGGTGCGTTGGCAGTTGTGGCCTCGCTAGCGGCTCCGGCGAATGCGCAGGAATGGCCGACCAAGCAGGTGAACTTCATTGTGCCGTTCTCGGCTGGCGGCACCACCGACCTGTTCGGGCGGCTGCTCGCCCAGCATCTGCACCAGAAATTCGGCCAGCCGTTCATCGTGGAAAACCGCGCGGGCGCGGGTGGCAATCTCGGGGCCGGCGCGGTCGCGAAGGCGACCCCCGACGGCTACACCTTCCTGGTCGGTACCGTCAGCACCCACGCCATCAACCCGTTTCTCTATTCCAAGCTGCCCTATGACACCGTGAAGGATTTCCAGCCGGTCAGCCTGATCGCGCGTCTGCCGAACATTCTGGTCGTGCACCCGAGCCTGCCGGTGAACAACGTCGCCGAGCTGATCGCCCACCTGAAGGCTAACCCAGACAAGCTCTCCTACGGCTCGTCGGGCGCCGGCACTTCGATCCATCTCGCCGCCGAGCTGTTCAAGATCAAGACCGGCACGACGATGACGCATGTGCCGTTCCGCTCCTCGGGCGACATCATGAACAACCTGACCGGCGGCCACATCAATCTCGCCTTCGACAACATCACGCTCGCCTGGCCGCAGGTGAAGGCGGGGCGGCTGCGCGCGCTCGCCGTCTCCTCGACCGAGCGCAGCGCCATCGCGCCCGACGTGCCGACAGTCGCGGACACGATTCCGGGTTTCGACGCGACCTCGTGGCACGGCGTGTTCGCGCCGGCCGGCACGCCGAAGCCGATCGTCGACAAGATGGCTGCCGAGATGAAGCGCATCCTCGAACTGCTCGAGGTGAAGGACAAGCTGTTCGAGCTCGGCGCGGTCGCGTCGCCGATGACGCCCGCCGATTTCGCAAAGTTTATCGATGGCGAGCGTGCCAAATGGCAGGACGTCGTGAAGGCTTCCGGCGCGCGGATCGACTGATCAGGCGATCAGATAGATCGGGCTCGACCAGGCCTGATGACCGTCGGCCTGGGTGACGCGGAGATAGACCGGCAGGTCCGCGCCGCCCGGGAACGTCACCTCGTGCGGGAGCGTGACGTGCCGGCTCCAGTCCTGCTCGGGCAGTCGGTAGACGCTGAGCTTGCGGCCGAGCCCGCCGCCGTCGAATGCGAGAGTTCCGTCTTCGAGTGTTGCGAGATCGACCTCGCCGGACACAACGTTGGTTTCGAGCCGCAGCTTGCCAACCCTCGCTTCATCAAGCCACAGATCGATGCCGGCGAGATTCCCCGTCGTCACCGAGTTCCAGGCAAGTGCGCTCCCCGCAGCTGCCTCGCTCACCCGGCGCTCGGGATTGAGAAAGTTCACCGGCGCGAAGCGCGCGATGCGATTTCCTTCGAGCGATAAACGCCCCTGCCAAACCGTCTCACGCCCCCGCCCGCGATATTCCGCGCCCTCCCAAAGCACGCGCACGCGGCAGCCGAGAGCGGCGGCCGCATAAGGACGAACCGTTTGCGCAACACGCGTTCCATGCAGCACATCGACGCGTTCGATCGGTGCGGTTCCAATCACTTCGGCCGTCACGCGCATCGGCACGCGGCCCGGCCGGATGATGTCGCCCATCAGGGCTTCGCTGACGGATCGCTCCTGCGCGGGCCCAAGCTTCGGATCGTCCGAAAACACGGTCACCGGCGCGGCGAACGATCCGCGCACATCCATGAAGAGGCGATTGCCGGTCGTGCCGTAATGCCGGCGCCGACGCAGCGCGTCGAATAGCGCGTCGCGCGTCAACTCTGGCATTAGGTAACAAGTGAGGCCACCGAGCGCACCGAAGGTCGAGGCACCCGGGCGTGTCGCGCCGGGCCGCCCCTTGTGATCGTCACTGTGACAGACAACGCCCACGCGAAAACCCTGCTCGAAGGCGTCGTGCAGCAGCCACTCGAACGTGCCCCAGGTGGAATGCACCTCGACGGTGCGCTCCAGCTGGCCGTCATGCGCCACCCGGATGTCCGCGTAGCGTCCGCCGACATGCGCGATCACGACGGCGTCCTCGCCGGCAAGCGCGTCGAACAAATCCGAAGCGGTGTAGAGCGCGCGGGTCGAGGTCCGACCCTCGACAAGGATATGCGAAGAGCGATGAATCGGGCGGCCCTCGTGGCGGTAGAACACGTTGCGGTCGCCACCCATGCCGGTGTTGCCCGACCACTCGTAGCCGGGCAGGCACACGAATTTTCCCGGCGCGTCGAACGAGGCGGTCAGGCGATTGAGTTCGTGCCAGAAATCATCGGTGATCTGGAAGTCGTTGCCTTGGTGGCCGACGATGTCGACGAACGCCTTGTCGCGCGCGTAGCGGAAATAGTCATCCGCCGAACCCATGCCGATAGTCTCGCCGCTCTGGCCATGGAGGTCGCCCCAATAGCGGCGGAGCGGCGCACTTGCCGCAACACGCATAGGATTGGTGCGAGCGAGTTCTTCTCCATCCTCGCCGGCTATTCGCAGATCGATGTCGCCCGGCGTCTCTGCAATGAGATTGTCCAGAACGATCGGTCCGTCCGCCTTTGCGACCGCGCCCGGTAGATTGCGGATCGGCTGTGAGGAAGAAATCGAGAGCCGCGTGCCGATCGCAGTCGGATTGCCCCACATGTCCTCGGCGACAAGCGCAAGCCGGAACGGCTCACCCGCAACCGCAAGCGAGGGCAGGATCGCCTTCAGGCCCGCCGCCGCGCCGGGCACCAGGTCGAACGCCGGCTGCTCCGGCAGTTCGCAGAATTCGTAGGTCGCGAATGCATCGACCGAGGTCTTCAGCTCGACGTGCGTCTCGACATTGGTCTGCAGCCGCCAGCCCGGCGAGCCCTGCCGGCGGTCGCCGAAGCGGATGGTCAGCGTGTCCCCTTTGCGCAGATAACCGCGCCCGACGCGGATCAGCAGCGTGTTCGCATACGGGCGGATATTAAGACGATCGAACCAGACTTCGAGCTTTGCGCCGTTGCTGGCCTCGACCGTCGTGTAGTTCGCAGCCGAAGGCTCGGTGAACTGCGGCTTCGCCATGTCCGACGTGGTGCGCCAGGAAATTTTCAGCATGCCGGTGTCATCGATGCCGAACGTTCCGGCCGTGTAGGTGAGCGTCAGCTCGGCGTGCGAACCGGCGACAAACGGGCCGGGCGGCGTGAGCGTCGCGGCGCCCATGTGCTCGGGGAGGTAGGTCGAATACGGCATGAGGTGCTCTGTGGCAGGGTGAGTGCTGGCGGCGCAGGCAGGGTCCTATCTATAGTCCAAGCGCCGGCAGATGGGGGAGCCTTCATGATCGTTCGCGCGCTCGCGGCGCTTGCCGTCCTGATCGGCCTTGCACCCGTCGTTCACGCGCAGGACTGGCCGAACCGACCGGTGCGCCTGATCGTGCCGTTCGCGGCCGGCGGCTCGACCGACGTGGCGGCGCGGCTCGTCGCCGAATATCTGACGCGCTCGCTCGGCCAGCAGGTCTTCGTCGAGAACCGCACCGGCGCCAACGGCAACATCGGCACCGAAGCCGCGGCGAAAAGCCCGCCCGACGGCTACACGATCCTCATCACGGCGAATTCGCACGCGAGCAATCCGCACGTCTACAAGGTCAACTATGACACCTTGAAGGATCTGACGCCGATCATCCAGATTTCGAGCCAGCCGATCGTGCTGGCTGCGCACCCTTCGCTCGGCGTGAGTTCGCTCGCCGAACTGATCGCGCTGGTGAAGAAGGAGCCCGGCCTGCGCTACGGGACCGGCAGCGGCGCGGGTTCGCCGCAGCACATGGTCACGCAATGGTTCGCGCAGCTTGCCGGCGTCGGCCTCGAGCAGGTGCCGTATCGCGGCGGCGGACAGGCGATCAACGATCTCATCGCCGGACACGTCAAGCTCGGCACGCTCGGATCGACGCCGCTGATCCCGCATTACAAAGCGGGCGC
The DNA here is from genome assembly GCA_963778455.1 of uncultured Alphaproteobacteria bacterium. Lineage (GTDB taxonomy): Bacteria > Pseudomonadota > Alphaproteobacteria > Rhizobiales > Xanthobacteraceae > PALSA-894. The sequence continues at coordinate 223,543 of CAVZUL010000011.1, read as the reverse complement.
CCTGCGCCTGCTGGCGCAGACCACGGCGGCGCGCTCGCCAGGCCTGCCCGACGTGCCAACATTCCAGGAAGCGGGCATCAAACTGGTGCTCGATCAGTGGCTCGGCGTATTTGTTCCGGCCGGGACGTCGCCGGCAATCGCGGCGCGGCTCGAATGCCGAGATCGCGAAAGCGTTGGCGGAGCCCGCCATCAAGCAGAACCTGATACAGTCCGCGCAGGAGCCAATCGGCGGCTCGGCCGAACAGTTCGCCCGGCTGGTGCGCGAGGATTTCGATAAGTATGCCCGGCTGGTGAAGGAGCTGGACATCAAGGTGAACTAACCGAACAAGAAACGGCTGCGCCTACGCAGATCATTCCTGGGAGGGAATCATGCAACAACGCTTCTTCGCGTGCGCGCTTTTCGCCGCCGCGAGCTTTGCGCTGGCTGGCGCCGCGCAAGCACAGCAATTTCCCATTCCGGGAAAGCCGATCCGCATCATCGTTCCGTTCGCGGCCGGAGGGCAGACCGATATCCAGGCGCGCACCATCGCGCAGCGCATGGGCGAGACGCTGAGCGTGCCGGTGATCGTCGAAAACAAGCCGGGCGCATCCACGCTGATCGGTGCGCGCGAAGTGCAGAAAGCCGCGCCCGACGGACACACGCTGCTGTATACGATCGCGACGCACGTTCAGATGCCGCATCTCTACAAGACGCCGCCCTGGAACGTGTTCACGGATTTCACGCCGATCACGACGGGCGCGCGCTCCGCGACCGTGCTGACCGCGCACATTTCGGCGCCGTTCAACACCGTCCTGGAGCTCATCGCGTACGCCAAGGCCAATCCCGGCACGCTCAACTACGCGTCGTTCGGTGCAGGTTCGTCATCGCATCTCAACGGCGAGATGCTGCGCATGATGGCCGACATCGATCTGGTGCATGTGCCGTACAAGGGTAGCGGCGACGCCATGAAGGATCATCTGTCCGGCGTGGTGCAGCTTTTCTTCGACGGGCCGACGACCGCGATCGCGAATCAGCAGACCGGGCGCGTGAAATTCATCGCCACGGCCGCCGAGACGCGCAAGGCCGCGCTTCCCGACGTGCCGACCATGCGCGAGCAGGGTTTCGACATCGGGGCCTGGGGCTACCTTTGGTTCTGGGGGCCGGCGGGAATGCCGCAGGCGACCGTCGATCAGCTCTACGGACATCTCGTCAAGGCGATCCAGCATCCGGACACCAAGGAGCTGTTCGCCAAGGGCGGCGCCGAAGCCTCCGGCATTCCGCCGGCCGAGATGGTGCGCGAGGTCAAGCGTCTGGACGAGCGCTGGGGCGCCGTTATCCGCGAGGTCGGCGTGAAGCTGGATTAACCGGCAAGGCGCCCATGCGGTTCTGCACTTCGGCCGGCACGCGATAGTCGCGCATGAGCTGTCGCGCTGTCGCGCAGGCCGAGCGCCTCGCGCTGCACGACGAACAGCCAGAGCGCATGGCCTGCCTGCGCGACGAGTGTGCGGCGTTGCTGCTTGCGTCTCGTGCCGAAGGCTCGACCGCCTGCGCATCGAAGTCGTGTAACGCGGCGAGCGCCGCTTCGAGCGCGCGGCCGAGCCGCCCGAGTGTCGATGCCTTCTCCTGCGCGATCTCGTAGTCGAGCGCGGCCGGAATTGTCGGTCCAGATATTCGCGATCTTGGGCGCGATCGGCGCGCGGCGGTCTGACGGTCATGCGGATCGAAACGTTCGTTACGCCGCGCTGCTGAGTTCTTTGTCGATCGCCGCGATCACGCGCGGATCCGTCGGCGCGACCTGCGTGGCGAAGCTCGCCGCCACATGGCCATCGCGGCCGATCAGGTACTTGTGGAAATTCCAGCGCGGCAACTCGAGCGGCTTCTCGGCCGCGGCCCATTTGTAGAACGGATGCTGGCTTGGCCCCGCGCACCTCGGCCTTGGCGGCGAGCGGAAACGTCGACGCCGTAGCCTTGATGCGCCGTATGCTCGATTTCGCGTCACGCCGCCCGGCTCCTGTCCGCCGAAATCGTTCGACGGCACACCGACGATCATCAGGCCGCGCTCGCGATAGCGCTTCCACAATTCCTGCAGGCCGGCATATTGCGGGGTGTAGCCGCACTGCGAGGCGGTGTTGACCACCAGGATCGGCTTGCCGGCGTAGTCCGCGAGCTTGATGTCGCCGCCCTTGAGCGCCGCGAAGGAAAACGCATAGGCCGTCATGCGGCTCATCCCCTGTGCGGCGCGAACGCGGGCGTCGCCGCGATCCCGCGAACAGTGCCAGAGCCTGCCTGCGATCGATCATGATCGACTCCCGTATAAGCGATGCAAATTAGCCGATTTGGCTGGTTCTAGCGATACGTGCCGATATGTCCTGGTTTCGGCGGCGCTTCACGAGGGCGTGAAGGCGGAAACTCTTCCCTTCGCGCCACAGTAGCTGCAGGCCTTCGCGCGAGGACTTGGAGCTGACACCATGCGGACACTCGCATCCTCGGCGGCCTATCGTCGTGGCGCTCGCCGCCGTAGCGCCGTGGCGCAGGAGAACTACGAGAGCTGGCGGCTGCACACGCCGAGCTTTCCGAGCACGGGCGGCGGTGGCGATCATGATCGGCAACTACAATCCAGTGATCGACGGCAACAAGTGCAAGACCGACTTCACCGCAACCGAGCCGAACGGCACAGTCTACTACAACAGCGTCGAGTTCGACGCGGTGCCGGCGCAGGGCGGCATGCTCTGCACCAACGGCAAGTGGCGCAGCCGCGACGGCAGTGCGACCGGAACGACGCCCTACCGTGTGTTCATCAAGGATGGCGTCGTGCGCGGCTCGCCCTGAGGCAGGCCACGCGATGGCCCAAGGAACACCGCAGCGCGGGCGCAGGGCGCCGCAATGACGCCGCGCGTCGGGGGCGTCAGGCGGCATGATCGACAAGCGATTCTGGACCGGGGCGATCCTGGTGGTGACGGTCGTCGTCGCGGGCGCGGGCTCGCTTCCGGCGCTGTTGCTCGCGCCCCGCAGTGCCTGAGCCGCGGTACCGCGGCGGCGGCTCCCGATCGCGAAGGTCGTCGAGCCGATCCCGGCGCGCGACGCAGCGCCGCCGGTCGCGAAAGCAGAACCACTCGTACTGCCTGACCCGCAAGTTGCCGCAGCCGCTCCGGCGCCGCAGCCTGTGGTGGCGCCCTTGCCGGAACCGCGGCCCGCGCCAGTGCGCGAAGCGGCGCCGGTGACGTTCCCGCCCGTTCAACCGGTCGGCGTCACCGGCTCAGGCGCACCAGCGCCACCAGCCGGGCCGCCGCCGCCGAATGAGCTAGCCACGAGCGCGTCAGCGCGCGCACCCAACGGGGCCGCGTCCGCCGAGCGTCGTACGCAGCAGGCTGCCAAGCGGAAGCGCGACCTCATGCGCCCAGCGCCTTATCCCATCCGCGAATTCCTCGCCTGGCGCCGCTGAGCGGCTTGCTTTCAAGCCGCGCTCTTGGGTGCCACGCCCGCGTGCCCTAAAATCCCGACATGCGTGCCGGCGTTTTCATCTCGGGGGTGAGCCATGTCGTGCTGGTAGCCCTGGCGCTGCTTCGGCACGCCGAAGCTGTTCGACAACCCTGAGCTCCTAACAATCGAAGTCGATCTGGTACGGCCCGAGGAGGTCGAGCCGCCACCGAAGGAAAAGCCACCGAGGACAAGCCGCCTGCCGTGGAATCCGCTTCCACAGGCTTCCGCGCGACAGCCGGAAGCCGCCCCCGGGCCTCAACCCCAGCAGGAAGCTGCGGCCCCCAAAAACCAGCCGAAATCGCCAGCCTCAAGTCAACGGGCCCTCGGCCCGCAGGTGCCGTCTCCCGCCGTCCAGCCACCCACACCCTCAATCTTCGATCCGGCCAACATTCCGGCGCTGCTCAATCTGCCGACCGCGCCGGACAAAGGCTTCGACGCCGAAGCCACCACGACGGCCAATCTGTCCGGCGACGAGAGGGCGGCATTCAAGGCGCACCTGAGGAAGTGCTGGCGGCTGCCCGAGGGCATGACGGCGGCGCAGACCACGCGCGTGGTGCTGCGTATCCATCTCAAGCGCGACGGCGGGCTCGCCGCCGAGCCGCTGCTGATCGAGGCGAGCGCCTCGCGTGACGGGCCGGTACTGCTGCAGGCCGCGATCCGCACGCTGAAGGAGTGCCAGCCTTATGCCTTCTTGCCGGCGGACAAGTATCGCGAATGGCGGATCCTCGATTTGAGCTTCTCGCCGCGCGAGATGGCGGGCGGCTGAAGCCGATTCTCCGTCAGGCCCCCATCCGGCCCCATGGCCGCTGTCATAAAAGTTCCATCAATTCAAAGGATTATGTCGATACTTGTGCGACGCACAATCATGCTTGCTGCACTGCAGTAATTCGGGAATAATGGTCGGCGGGGAAAGGGAAACAAAGGCAGTCATGAGCACGACCTGGAAAACCAAATACGGACCGCGCCGGGTACGTCACGATCCCCCGACCTTGAGGAAGCGATCGTCGCGGCGCGCGACCTGACCGACGACGTGCAGGAGCAGGCGGAGATCGCGGCCGGCCTGATGGATCTGCCGCCGGACGAGGTGCGCGCGGCGCTTGCCAAGACGCCCGCGCCGCGCAAACCGGCGGCGACCCTCGCCTTCACCAATCGCGGGGGCGCTGAGCGCGCGGTCGTGGTCGAGCGCAAGACACCGCGCCGCGTGCTGCCCGGCCGGCCGGTGACGGGGCGGTCGTTCGGCTGAACCCGCCGAAATTGCCGCAAGCGCAGCGGCGTGATCGCTGCTATTCTCCCGCCATTGGGAAACCGGGCAGGGGACCTGTCATGCCCATCACCGAGAATACGGCCACGCGGCTCGTGCTGCACGCCGGCTCCAACACTTTGACGCTCGACAAGGACGCCGGCACCGCGAGCCTTGGGCGCAAGATGCTGTTCTGGAATCTGAAGCCAGTCGTGCATCAATTGTCGGATATCGCCGAAGTCAAGCTCGACAGCGTGAAGGATCCGGTATCCGGGGCGATGGTGCATCACACGATGCTGCTCTCGCGCGACGGATCGGCCTGGGTCTTTGCCGAAGCGGAGCAGAAGGACGCCGAAGCTGTGATTGCGGCGGTGCGCGGTTTTCTCGGGCTGGCCTGAACCGTAGCTGGCGAAGCCTATTCGCGGCAAGCGTAGGACGCCTCGTCTCGGCTGGTCTAAGCTTGCGCATGGATGCGCAGGCCTTCGATCGCGAGATGATGCAGCGTTGCATCGCGCTGTCGGTGCGCTCCGGCGAGGAGGGCGAGTACCCTTACGGCGTCGTGATCTGCCGCGACGGCAAGGTGGTCGCCGAGTCCATCAACCGTGTGAAACACGAGCGCGATGTGACGCGCCATGCCGAGGTGGTGGCGATCTCGGCGGCGCAGAAGGCGCTCGACACCGTCAGTCTCGACGATTGCATGATCTATGTGAGCGCCGAGCCCTGCGTCTACTGCTGCTACGCGATCCGCGAGAGCCGTATCGGCCGGGTGGTTTACGGGCTGCGCTCGCCGCACACCGGCGGCGTGTCGAAATGGCCGGTGCTGCCCGACGAGGACCTGTCCAACACCATGCCGGAGGTGTTCGCGGCGCCGCCCGAGATCATCGCGGGCTTCATGGCGGCTGAGGCCGAGGAAGCGCTGCTCAAATGGAATCCCCTGACGGGCGGCGTGATCAAGCTGCGCCGCTTGTTCGTGGCTGGCCCGGTTGAAAAAATAGGCTCCTTCGACGCAACGCGCCGCAGCCTGAAGGAACGCACGCTCGGGCTGCTGCGCCGCGCGGTGTTCGACCGCTTCGGGCGTAGCTGAGCTAGAGACGTTGCCGCCGTTGCGCTAGAATGTCGCCATGGCAACCAACACGCTCGACATCCGCCCGCTCTCAGGTGCGCTCGGCGCGGAAATCCTCGGGATCGACCTTAGCGCTGATGTGAGCGATGAGACGATCGCGGCGATCCGCGCCGCCTGGCTCGAGCACCTCGTCATCTTTTTCCGCGATCAAAAGCTCGAGCCCGCGCAGTTTCTTGGAGTTGCGCGCCGCTTCGGCGAGCCGGTCGAATATCCGTTCGTGAAAGGGCTCGACGGGTTTCCGCAGATCACGCCCGTGATCAAGCTCGAGCACGAGAAGATCAATTTCGGCGGGCTGTGGCACTCGGACACGGCCTATCTGGACAAGCCGCCGATGGCGACCATGCTGATCGCACGCGAGACGCCGCCGCGCGGCGGCGACACGCTGTTCGCCAACATGTATCTCGCCCACGAGACGCTGTCGGACGGATTGCGGCGCATGCTCGACAGACTGATCGTGGTGAATTCATCCGCCAAGGCGGACACCACGAAAACGCGCGAGGATCGCATCAAGGACAGCGGCAAGACCGAGGCGAAGAAGGAGTTCGTTGCCGAGCATCCGGTGGTGCGCACGCATCCCGAAACCGGCCGCAAGGCGCTCTACGCCAATGGCGGGCATGCGCTGCGCTTCAAGGACATGACGGTCGAGGAGAGCGCGCCGCTATTGAACTTTCTGTTCCAGCATGCCACCCGACCCGAATTCACCTGCCGTTTCCGGTGGGAGCCGGGCTCGATCGCGCTCTGGGACAATCGCTGCACGCAGCACAATCCGGTGAACGACTATCATGGCTTCCGCCGCGTGATGCATCGCGTCACGCTGGCCGGTGACATACCGCGCTAGGAGCTGTAGATGCGCCGGCAGCGCGGCGCGCCCGCGTAGCGCGTCTGGCGCGAGCGCAGGAATCGGACCTTCACGCAGCCCGGCGGGCCGAGCGTCCAGTTGCGCTTCGCGGTGGCCCCCTGCGCCGGATTGGCCGGGAATGATGTGAACACCAGCAGTGCACCGACGCCGAACGCAATTGCCATGAGCTTGCGCATGACACCTCGCCCCCTGTTTCATGACCGCGCGGCGCCCGCGCAGTCCGGGTAAAGGTTACCGCATTCGCCGGTTGCGCGAAAGTAACCTGGGCTGGTTTGGCTATATCATCCCTGTTCTCGAATGGGGTCCTGACCATGAGCGAACAAGTCACCGTCAAGCCGCGCACCGAGACCAAGCCGAAAACGCAGCGCCCGCCGCTGTGGAAGGTGATCCTGCTCAACGATGACTACACGCCGCGCGAATTCGTGGTCGTGGTGCTGAAAACCGTATTCCGCATGGGCGAGGAGCGCGCCTATGCGGTGATGCTCACCGCGCACCGCAAGGGCGCCTGCGTGATCGCGGTCTACACGAAGGACGTCGCCGAGACGAAAGCCACCGAGGCGATGGAACTCGCGAAGGAGAAAGGTTATCCGCTGGCCTTCTCCACCGAGCCCGAGGAGTAGCGCCTTAAAGCGCCGTCCACCACGTCCAGACGAGCTTGCCGGCCGCGAATGCGACGAGGCAGCCGATGATGGCGATGAAGATGTAGATCGCGAGGTCGATCTGTTTCTTCGCCTCGCGCAGCGCGCTGCCGAACCGGGTCTGCCGGCGGCCGAGCATCGCGCGCAGGAACAGGATCAGCGGGATAGCCGCCGAGGCGAGCGCGATGAGCTTGAGCAGCATGAGCGGCCTGACGGTCGGTGGCAGGCCTGCCTACACTAACTTTCTGTCGGCGTCCCTTCGATCCATTCGAGGATTTCCGGCCCGTGCCAGAGCATCAGGATCACCAGAAGCGCACACAGCGTCGTGGTAACGCCAAAGAGAAAGCCCCCCACGTTCGGTCTCCATGCGGGCGCACGGACGACTTAGCAGCCCCGCCGGAAGCCTATCACGGATGGAACCTGGGAAATGGAACTTGGAATTGGGTGGTGTCCTAATTTGCCCTCGCGGTTTAACCGCACCTCGATTGGCTGAAAAGCCGGCGGACGACTATCGTGGCAGAGGTCAAACAGCGAGGATTGGATCAAATGTTTGATTTGTCTGCGGCAGTGTTCATGCCGCACATCATATTGGCTGTGCTCACGGCCGTTCCTTCCTGGTATTTGTTCGCGAGAGTTGGCCTGTCGCGGTGGTGGACGCTACTTTCGCTACTCCCGCTAGGAATGATTTTCATTCTCTGGCTACTGGCCATCCGGAGATGGCCGATCAACCGCCGACTAAAATCTCAATGATGGCGCCACTGGCGATTGTTATTTCCAAAAGTAGGATCATACCGTGTTGACCCGCGAGTCCCCCAGGAGTCCCCCATGCCTGCATTGCGATGCACCTGCGTTCTCAACGAAAAAGTGCCACTTCCCGGTCACCCGGGATTCTACACCTACCACTTCCGATGTACCTGGAATCAGGGTGACACTAATCGCTACAACAGGAGCGTCGTTGGAAATGACGAAGAGCAGGCTCAGGTGAAGGCTGAAACCGACTGCCCTTATGAGCCGCGGCCCCGGAAGGGCGACGACTAGGGCAGCAGGCGTAGGGCGCGATAGCGGAGTGTGTTGCGCCGCGTCGGCAAAAGACGGCGGATGACGCTGCGCTCGTCCGCCCCACACCTCCAATCGAATGGGAGACGAGCATGCCCGAAGTCTATGTCCACGCGATCGAAGGCCGCAGTCCGGAGCAGAAGAACGCGCTGATGGCCGATATCACGCAAGCCGTGATGAAGCACTTCAACACGCCGGCGGAGTTCGGTCGTGGTGACGATCATGGAGGCGCGCAAGGCCGAGAAGATGAAAGGCGGGAAGCTGTTCAGCGAGCGGTGAGACGAGCTGCGCCCGCGGTCATTTCCCTTTTCCTTCGACCTTCAGCCCGTCCTTGCCGCCGATGCTGATGGAGAGGCCCGGCTTCTGGCGCTCCTGATAGAGCTGATAGCCGAGCACGCCGACGCCGACGATCAGCGCGCCGATGGCCAGATAGAGAAGATTGTTGCGACTCATGGGCCTCATATTAGCCGCACGGCGCCGCGATGCCATCGTTTCTGATGTCGCGGGGTGTCGCCGGGCCGGGCGCGATTGGAGATCGGCCGGGTGGGTTGATAGGCTGGCAGGATGACCGACACGCCGAAGGCGCCCGATGCCGCGCCCGCGCGCATCGCGCCCGAGTTTCGCAACGGCTCGCTCACCGCGATCAGCGTGATCGTCGGCTTCTCGCTGAGCTTCCTGTCGCGCTGGGCCGGCACGCCCGGCAAGTGGCACACGGCGGATTTATTTGCGGTCGCCCTGATCGTGACTGGGAGCGCCGCGCAGATCTGGGCGCTCGGCGCGATGCTGTTTGTCTCCTCGATGGTGCTGGCGAACTACGAACGCGCGATCAGGATATTTCTGATCGGATTGGGGTTGGTCGCGGTTGGTGTGGCGGTCGCGCTGCTCGGCGAGATCACGGGGCTGGGGCAGGGGATTTTGGGGGGATAGGAGACTTTGTGGGGCAGAAATGAATTTCTAAGATGTCGATCACTAGGTGTGAGCTGCGTTCAACTCGATATGCGTTTCCTTTGAGAAATCGTACTCCCACTTAGGCATTTTTAGGGGCTTTCCCATTTCAAACCTAAACACGTTGAACTCGCCCTGGTGTGCCGGGACACGATAGACAACAGGACGCGGACATGTGTTGGGGATAGGAAATGGCGCAAATTCCAATGAAGAAACGACATAACGGTCTGCGAACGCGTGCACGAAGGCGTTCAACCGCGTGACAAAGCCTATATCTTCCATTTCCACATAGGAGAACGGATGCGGCGGCCTCGGCCACGCAGAGTGATGGTACAGACAAAGGTTATTGGTTATCGGAAACACGAATTCGTAAGGTTCGTTTTTGCCATATTGGTACGGCGTGCACCGGTCCGGAGTTTGATCCGCCGGGAAATGGATTACGGGGTTGTCGCTGGTGTCAAAATTCAGACCTGTTTTGTTTACTAGCAACGATGGCTGAAGTGTCTCGAAAAGCGTCGCAAAGCCCTTCGCCAAATCAACCATGGCGAGGAGGCTGCGGTGCGGGTCAATCTTGATCTCGATAACACCCGCCTCAAACAGTTCATCGACCTCGCGATAGTTAGTCGCTAGGCGCTCATTCAATAACTTCAGGATCTTGGCGTCGGAGGCAACCAGCTGTTTGTCGCGCAGGGTTCTAGAAAACGCGCGAACGTTTTGTTGCAGGACGTACTCAATTGCCTTTCGAGCGTTCGGAACTCGAACCCGAAGAGCAATCAGGAATGTGAAAAACGCAATGCGGAGTTCGTCATGACGCTCGCGCCGACCAAGAGCCTCAATGATATCTGGCCAAGGCTTTTCAACTTTTTGGGAAAAGAAATGCTCAATGCCGTGGTTTAGCTTTCGGTTCGCGTAGTCGGGTTGGGCGTAGTAGAAGCGCTCTCGAAGGGCCTTTGCTGGGTTCGTTGGGAATGAACGTCCTTCCCATTTGTCGTACAGCCATAGTTTGCCCGTGGCATCACAGAAGTGCTGCAGGTACGTATCCGGAATATAGTGGTGTTGCTGAGGGTCGGTCATTCATTACTTGTGACGTCGTCGGACGGGTAGGATGTTTCTCTTCCCTACCTCAGCGCCAGCGCCATCCCGCTCACGTCGAGGTTCACCATCAGCCCGGTCTGGGTGCCCGAGAGGTGCAGCACCGCGCCCTTCTGGTTGGTCAGCACGATCGCCTGCGGCCCGCGGATGACGGTCGCGCCCGCGCCGGCCGCGCCGTAGACGCCTTCGATGTCCGACGGATGAAAGATGTTGCGCACCCGGCCATGCAGGTTGGTCTGCGATCCGCCGAAGGTGAAGCCGTAGCTCATGCCGCCGACCGAGAGCGGATAGGTGCGCCCGCGGAAGGTGAGCGTGCCGGTTCCGACATTGCCGCCGATCACCCAGCCGGCCTTGAGGAACGAGATTTGCACGACGCCTTCGTCGGCACGCGCCGGAGACGATACGCTCGCCAGCATGGCGGCGAGCGCGAGGATGATGATGCGAAAGCTGGACATGTATACCCCCTGTCGTGGCCGGGCTTGTCCCGGCCATCCCGCTTAGTCAGGCACCGTGCTCACCTCATCGGGATGCCCGGGTCAAGCCCGGGCATGACGAGTGAGAAATTATCGCCGTGGCACGCAGCGCCGCGAACGTCTCGATTCCGTTCCCGCGCCGGCCCGCACTTGCTTGATCTGCCCGGCCGGGCAGGTGCCGTCATCGACCAGGACAACCGTCCCGCGCGAGAGCGTGCCGGACGGCGGCTCCCGTTTCACGATCGTCTGCGCCGCGGCCGCTCCCGCCATCGCCAGGATGGCAAGGAGCGCGATCGCGGCGGCCCGAGCTTCAAGCCGCATGCTCGGGCTGCCTAGTCATGTCGCCGCGTCCGGCGAGCAGGCCGGCGATGGAGATATCCTCGTCGAGTTCGTCCCAATGCAGGCCGATGCGGCCAAGCTCAACCTTCTCGCGCTGGGCGGATGTCGCGTTGAGCAGGCGCGGAAACCACGCCAGCGGCACGCCGATCGTGCGGCCGTCGGAAAGATCGACCCACATGGTGTTCTCGTCAAAGCGGACGGCGGTCGGCGATGCGCTCATCTTTATCTTTCGTCATGGCCGGGCCTGTCCCGGCCATCCCGCGTAGTCAGGCACCGCGCTCACCTCATCGATAGGCGGTCAGGTGTGCTTTTTCTTCCAGTCATTCAGGAAAGCTACGAAGGTGGGAGAAAGTGGCTCCTTAAAATGGCCAACCTGCTTAAAGCGATGCGACGCTGCTTCATAGCTCGTTTTGCAATGTTTTGCCAATTCTTCCGCCGAACTGAATTGGCGCACAATGTATTCCGGTAGCAGGAAGAAGCTGGCGAACTTACTTGCTTGCCATTCGGCTGACCGCCTGAAATCATCAATCGGAGCTGCCCGGTTTCCAGCGACCATCCTAGGAGATGGGGCGTCGGGATGCATGAAAAGATGGCCAAGCTCGTGACTCAAAGTAAAGCGGTCACGACCATTCCAAGCTCGTGCACCTTCAATAACAGTTGTTCGTGCAAAGATTCGAGGATGTCGCGTGAATGCCTCCGCGTGCGGCAGCTGCTCACTTGACTGAGGAACGAACTCAAATCCCGGAAATAAGTTAGGCAATTTGTTCTGTAGGATATCAAGTAAGTCGGGCGCCCATTGATCTTGAATATCTAGAGTCCGCCGCCAATCATAAGCGAGACACTCAATTTCTCCAGCCGAACGCCGCTCGACAATGAAATTCTCGATCATGCTCTACTCCTACATGGGGCAGCCTTCTGCTCGATTCCGAATGAATAAGTGCGTTGCAGCGTTCACGAACACCCCGTCGTGCTCCCGCACGTGTCGCACTTCATGCAGGTGCCGTTGCGCACCAGCGTGAAGTTGCCGCATTCGCCGCAAGCCTCGCCCTCGTAGCCCTTGGCGCGCGCTTCGGCGCGCTTCTCGGCCGCGGCCTGCTTGGCGTGCGTTTTGGCGTCCGCCCAGTTGAGCGCATCGAGCTGCTGTGCGGGCGAGAGTTTTGCTTCCGGCTCGACCTTCAGCGCGGTCGCGCCGGCGGTTTCGGCGCGGTGGCTTGAAAGCGCCGTAACCACCCCACCCCGGCCGCCTTCGGCGGCCGACCCTCCCCCTGCAGGGGAGGGTGAAGAGGAGCTCGCGGCGCCGCTCACCGCCGTCAGCCGGTCGGTGCGCGAGCGCGTCAGGCCTTTCGAGAGATACTTGTTGTTGGCGGACGCGACCGGCTTGCCCTCCTGCACGCCGCCGCCGAGCGCATCGAAATCGGCCTCCGCGGGATTGACGTGCGCGAGGTCGAAGCGGTCGAGGTAGGAGACCGCAAGCTCGCGGAATACGTAATCGAGGATCGAGGTCGCGTTCTTGATCGCCTCGTTGCCCTGCACCGGGCCGCTCGGCTCGAAGCGCGTGAACGTGAAGGCGTCGACATACTCCTCGAGCGGCACGCCGTATTGCAGGCCGAGCGACACCGCGATCGCGAAGTTGTTGATGATCGAGCGCAGCGCGGCGCCTTCCTTGTGCATGTCGATGAAGATCTCGCCGAGCCTGCCGTCGTCATACTCGCCGGTGCGCAGGTAGACCTTGTGGCCGCCGACCACGGCCTTCTGGGTGTAGCCCTTGCGCCGGTCGGGCATGCGCTCGCGCTCGCGCAGCACGGTGATGCGCTCGACGATCTTCTCCACCACGCGCTCGGCGACATGCGCTGCGCGCGCGGCCATCGGCTTCTCGAGGAAGGCCTCGATGCCGTCGTCCTCGTCCTCCTCGTCGGCGATCAGCTGCGCGGAGAGCGGCTGGGAAAGCTTCGAGCCGTCGCGATAGAGCGCGTTGGCCTTCAGGCCAAGCTTCCAGGAGAGGAGGTACGCTTCCTTGCAATTCTCGACCGTCGCCTCGTTCGGCATGTTGATGGTTTTCGAGATCGCGCCCGAGATGAACGGCTGCGCCGCCGCCATCATGCGGATGTGGCTCTCGACCGAGAGATAACGCTTTCCGGTGCGGCCGCACGGGTTGGCGCAGTCGAACACCGGATAGTGCTGCGGCTTCAAGTGCGGCGCGCCTTCCACCGTCATCGCGCCGCACACGTGCACGTTCGCGGCCTCGATCTCGCGCCGCGAGAAGCCGATATGCGCGAGCAGGTCGAACGAGGGCGAGGCGAGCACGTCGGCCGGAACGCCGAGCTTCTCGCGCAGCAGGTCCTCGCCGAGCGTCCACTTGTTGAACGCGAACTTGATGTCGAAGGCGGTCGGCAGCGCCTTTTCCACCTTGGCGATCGCCTCGTCGTCGAAGCCTTTCGCCCGGAGTGTCGTGTGGTTGACGGCCGGCGCCTGGCCGAGCGAGCCGTGCCCGACCGCGTAAGCCTCGATCTCGGCGATCTCGCTCTCCGAATAGCCGAGGACGCGCAAGCCTTCCGGCACCGCGCGGTTGATGATCTTGAAATAGCCGCCGCCGGCGAGCTTCTTGAACTTCACCAGCGCGAAGTCCGGCTCGATCCCGGTGGTGTCGCAATCCATCACCAGGCCGATCGTGCCGGTCGGCGCGATCACGGTCGCCTGCGCGTTGCGGTAGCCGTGCTGCTCGCCGAGCGCGATCGCGCTGTCCCAGGCGGACTTCGCATGCGCGATCATCGCGGCATCCGGGCAGGACGCATGGTCGAGCCGTACCGGCGGCTGCGACACGCGCTCGTAGCCGGTCTTTTCGCCATAGGCCGCGCGGCGGTGGTTGCGCATCACGCGCAGCATCGCCTCACGGTTCTTCTTGTATCCGGGGAAGGGCCCGAGCTGTTTCGCCATCTCGGCCGAGGTCGCGTAACTGATGCCGGTCATGATCGACGACAGCGCGCCGCAGATCGCGCGGCCCGCATCCGAATCGTAGGGAATGCCGGAGGACATCAAGAGCCCGCCGATGTTGGCGTAGCCCAAGCCCAGCGTGCGGTATTCGTAGGAGAGCTGCGCGATCTGCTTCGACGGGAACTGGGCCATCAGCACGGAGATCTCGAGCACGATGGTCCAGAGCCGGATGGTGTGCTCGTAGCCCTCGATATCAAAGGCGCGCGTCTGCGCATCCCTGAAGGTGAGCAGATTGATCGAGGCGAGATTGCACGCCGTGTCGTCGAGGAACATGTACTCCGAGCACGGATTGCTGGCGCGGATCGGTCCCGAGGCCGGGCAGGTGTGCCAGTCGTTCACGGTGGTGTGGAATTGCAGGCCGGGATCGGCGCTGGCCCACGCCGCGTAGCCGATCTTCTCCCACAGGTCGCGTGCCTTGATGGTCTTGGCGACCTTGTTGCGCGTGCGCCAGGTCAGGTCCCAGTCGCCGTCCGCTTCCACCGCCTTGAGGAACTCGTCGGTGACGCGCACCGAGTTGTTCGAGTTCTGCCCCGAGACCGTGAGGTAGGCCTCCGAATCCCAATCGGTGTCGTAGATCGGGAAATCGATATCTGTGTAGCCCTGCTTGGCGAACTGGATCACGCGCTTGATGTAGTTGTCCGGCACGTGGTTGCGCCGCGCCAGTCTGATCTCGCGCTTGAGCGCAGGGTTCTTCTCGGGCTGGAAGCAGTCGTCGCCCGAGCCCTCGCAGTTCACGCAGGCCTTGAGCACCGCCTTGAGGTGCTTCTGGTTGATTTTCGAGCCGGTGACGAGAGCCGCGACCTTCTGCTCCTCCTTCACCTTCCAGTCGATGAAGGCCTCGATGTCGGGGTGATCGGTATCGACGATCACCATCTTGGCGGCGCGCCGCGTCGTGCCGCCCGACTTGATCGCGCCCGCCGCGCGGTCGCCGATCTTGAGGAAGCTCATCAGGCCGGACGACTTGCCGCCGCCCGCAAGCTTCTCGTTTTCGGCGCGCAGTCTTGAGAAATTCGTGCCGGTGCCGGAGCCGTACTTGAACAGGCGCGCCTCGCGCACCCACAGGTCCATGATGCCGCCCTCGTTGACGAGGTCGTCGGCGATCGACTGGATGAAGCAGGCGTGCGGCTGCGGGTGCTCGTAGGCGGTCTTCGACTTCGTCAGCTTGCCGGTCTGGAAGTCGACGTAGTAGTGGCCCTGGCTCGGCCCATCGATGCCGTAGGCCCAGTGCAGCCCGGTGTTGAACCACTGCGGCGAGTTCGGCGCGACGCGCTGCGTCGCCAGCATGTAGCGCAGCTCATCGAAGAAGGCCTGCGCGTCGCCATCCGAATCGAAGTAGCCGCCCTTCCAGCCCCAATAGGTCCAGGTGCCGGCGAGCCGGTCGAACACCTGCTTGGACGAGGTTTCGCCGACGATGCGCTCTTTCTCCGGCAGGCTGCTGAGCGCCTCTTCGTCCGGAACCGAGCGCCACAGGAACGACGGAATAGTCTCTTCCTCAACCTTCTTCAGCGCCGCGGGCACGCCCGCCTTGCGGAAATACTTCTGCGCCAGCACGTCCGAGGCGACCTGCGACCAGAACGCCGGCACTTCGACGTTCTCGGCCTTGAACACCACCGAGCCGTCGGGATTGCGGATTTCAGACGTGGTCAGCCGGAATTCGATCTCCGCGTAAGGAGACTGGCCGTCCTTGGTGAAGCGCCGTTCGATCCGCATTCTTTTGCCCCTTTTGGGCGCCGACTGCCTGGTGAGGATAAGCCACCAAATATAAGCCGCCGACGCGTTTTTTCAGCGCGGACCTGCCGTCCGCCCGCGCTATTGTGAACCGGTTGGCCCGGCGCTCTGTGTAACGTTCCCCGTCTCTCCGGCACCGACCGGCACCGGCCCGTCCACGACGGTTGATCCGCCGTGCCACACGCGGACCCTGCACACGCCCGAGCGATCAGCCCCGGCGGCGAGGTCCAGAACCCTTTTTGGGAGTGTCCGCCGGGCACTTCGTACTGCCCCCCGCCGAACACCCGAACGCTATGACGAGTTCTATGGCTCGTCAAGCAGTAGTGGGTGAATTTGAATCAAACGCTAAGGCTGGTGGGGATGCTGTGAATTCTGGGGATCAGAATCGGTGCAGCACGGGAAGTATCGGAGATTCCGAGCGGATTCGGAAGGGCCTCGCGTCACATTAGGTTCGCAGTCCTGTCACCGCTCCGTCATGAGGATAGGCGGCGAGTGAAAAAGGTATCGCGGAACCGGGTGGTCGGTAGTCACCCGGACCCGAGTCGGAGCGCGTCAAGAGAAAAATCACGAGCCCAAGCGGCGGTCGGCGCGCTACCGCGCTACAGAAAATCGCGAAAGCCCGCGCGGCTGTGGAGCGAATCTCGCGTCGGACCAATGGAAGGCCGCCAAACATGCTCGCTTTTCGACCGTCCGCGGTTTGTCATCGGACTGGCGCCAGCGTGAGTTGTTGCGCCGCCGGGACTCCGTTGGCTCGGAGCCAATCGATGACTGATTGGCGTCCGATGATCGTATAGATGCCGCCGCCGCCACAGTGGCCAACCGAATTGCTCTGTATGCCCGGCGCCGCGCGCGAGGTGATGCCGATTAGTGTGTAATTCTCGCCCTCTCTCAGGAATACTGGGCCGCCGCTGTCGCCGCGGCAACTGTCAAGCTCCGGCCCGGGACCCTGCTTTTCGGCCAACAGGAACTCGGTGAACGGTTGGCAGAAGCGGTGAAGACTCTGCTCGGTGCAGGCGACGCTCTTGATCGGAATCGCCCCTTGCGCACGCAGGCCAAGGCTCACTTCGTCCGTGTATCCATACCCGACGACAAGCAGCCTTTGTCCGAGCGACAGCGACGGCTGCAGCTGGACGAACAGTTCCGGAGGATATCCGAATGTCATTCTGCTTCCGCCGCGTCCTGGCTGACCCAAGGCCGGATCGCAGTCGACAACCCCGAATTCCGCGCCCCGCGCTGCCGAAGCGGTAGCCGTGCTGATTTGCAGACCGATAGCCTGGTCACAGCGGAACGGCCCGTCGAGGACAAGCAGCCCCAGGTCCTTTCCAAAGAGCCGCTGGCCGGCTTGCGGACAACTGCGGTGATCGAACAGAATTGGGGGATGCGCCAATTTGCGACCGATGTGCGGCGGGCGCGCGTCGTTGTCGAAAAAGATATTGTAGGTCGATGGATTTCCACACGCGCAATGGCCTGCGGTTAAGACGTGGCGAGGGCCGACCAATACGCCAGTGCAGAGCTCGCCGTCGTCGTAGGTGATGCCAACGGCGAGCAGCGCAGGGTCGCGAGGTGCGAGGGTAACGTCGTCTGCTTCGAACTGGCGGGTGGTTTCCGCGATAGCCCGGATTCGCCCCGGCTTCATCTCAAACCCTTGACCCATAACCTTGGCGATGAAGTTGGTATTGCCTTTTTGAATAGCGAAGACGTTGACGTCGAACTCGCTCAGGAGAGATTGCGATTTCGACGATGAAGGCTGTGCGCCGGGAGATGATGTCCGGCGTGGCGACGGCTGTGGTGCCGCCGCGCTGCCTTGTACCGGGGAGCCTCTGTTGACCGGAGGAGGCACGCCGTCACGCGGCACTCCAATGCCGCCATCTACAGGAGTTCCTCGAAAGACTTGGGTGGTCATGCCGCCGCCGATAAAAGGCGGTAGGCCACCCTGCTGGCGCCGGAGCCGCTCGAACGTCGCGCAAACTCTCTCGTTGCCGCCGCACCGCTTCAGGCGCTCCGCAGCCTGCTCCTCGCGCGGCGGCACCGGTCCTGGCGATGGAGCGAATCTCGGTGCCGCCGACGGGGCCGCAATCTGCTTCGAACCTCGTTCTTGAGCCGCAAGCAGGTTCGGCATCACCGCGGCGGCGAAGATGGCGACGGCGGCGAATACCGAACTGCTTCTCACCGCGCAGTGCCTCGCAGTAAGGCTTGACACTTCTCGGTCGTCTGACCCGCGTCTGTGCAAGCGCCCAGGAAGCGCGCGCTGCGCACGTCGGCCGCGGCTGTCGGCGAGGCGGCTCGAGCGCCACGCAGCCGCGCCGCCCTGTCGATCGCAACGCCCTCCGGCAGTTTCGCGATGGTGTCCATCAGCTGCATCTGTGCGTTCAGCAGCACGGTCTGGTTGGTGGTGTCGGCGATGCGGACCTGGACGATCTGCGCGGGGACGTCGACGATGGCGTGGGCGACCGCGAGCGGAATCTCCACAAAGCCCTCGAGTTCGCTGCCCTTCTTGACGGCGACGTCGGTGAGCACGCCCTGTTCGAATTTGAGAGTCGTTTGCCGCTTGGTGAACATCGCGCGTTCAACGCCGACAACCATCACCGGCGACACGTTCGGCATCTCGACGCGTTTCGTCTGGAAGATGGTCCATGGGCCCCGGCCCGGGTCCTTCTGTCGCAGGACGACCACCTTGTAGGGAATATTCGGCCGGTAAAGCACGCCCGTGACGGTGGCGTCCTCCGGCACCGGCAGGACCCTGGAGCGCTTGAACCAGCGCGTGGTCGGCGCGACGTCCGCGCCCGAACACCAATTTGCGCCGGCATTGAACATCGATTTCGCGTCCGCCGCAGAATTGAACATTTCCCCTTCGATATAGACACAGTAGCCGAAGCGCTTGAGCGCCCGCTTGACCATTGTCATTTCTTGCCAATCGAAGGGGTCGAAATCGACGTGCAATTCGTCCTTGTCGCTGACCGTTTGCAGCGCGCCTGACCGCAAGGCGGCGACAGCGAGATTTTCTCCGGTCGCGATCAGCTTCTTGGCGATCTCGGGCGTGCGATCCTCCACCTCGCTGCTGAGGCTGAGCAGCAAGCCGGTCCCGGGATCGCGCTCGACCGTCAGGATGTCGCGTGAGTTCGGCAAGGAGAGGTGATCGAGACAGAATGGTTGCCGCTTGTCCGCGGCCATCAGCGGTGGAAGATCGAGCCCTTGGAACGAGATCTGATCCGCGGCGGCCGTCACATGCAAACTCAATAGCCGGCGCGGCAAGTAGTAGGCGCCGAGGGCGGTCCGGCACGAGGGCAGGTGATGGGCGACCGGTTTGGGCGAAATAGGATCCGTCTCGACCACGCCGCAGCCGGCGGTCGCCGCGAGCGCGAGCAACGCGACGCAGATCCCGCCGGCGCGACGCAGGGACGCGCTCATGACGGTTTCCCCGTGCAGACCTGATCGAGCGTGCGCGCGAACAGGTCTTGGCCATATCCTGGTGCGTCGGCCTGCTTGCTGGCGACCAGATCGCTCGGCACGGTGTATTTCGACGGGTCGGCGACAGGCGGGTAGTTTTTCTTTTCGGGAGGCTCCGGAGTCTCCTTCGCGCCCTGCTGCACGCGCTTGAGGTAGGCCTCCTGCATGCGGAACAGCTTCTCCTGCGCCTGGATCAACTTCTGCTTCTCCCCAATCTGATCGATGCGCAGGGTGAGGATCGCGCCCGGCAAGGCCACCAGGGCCTTGGAAACCTGCAGCGGAATCTCGACAAATCCTTCGATTTCGCTCGTCTTGGAGAGACACGCGGTTCTGAGCGTCCCCTCTTCGAACAGGAAGTTGACGTTCTTGCCGGCAAACACGGCGCGCGTGATGCCGAGCGAAAGAATGGGAGAGAGGTTCTCCAGCTCCACATTGGTCATGTGCTGGAGCTGCCACGGCATGGTGCCGCCCGGATCCTTCTTGCGGAAGATGTAAAGCTTGTACGGATGACGGGGGCGATAAAGGATGCCGGGAATGCGTGGCTCTTCGGGAGTCACGATCGAGTTGACGTAAGCCTTGGCGGCATAGGCTTTCACGATGGGATGGTTCGGGTGCCCGTATTTGAGCGGGTTGCGGCAGTATTGCTCGTACCCGACGCCGGTGGCCTTCAACATGTCATCGAGCATCACGCAGAAGCCGAGCTTGGTAAGGCGCGCGTTATGGAATGCCACATCGGCCGCATCGAACGGATCGAACTCGACATCCGTGATGATCTCGGTCTGTGCGAACGTCGCGTCCCTGAAATCCGGATTGCCGGACGCGACGATGAAGAACGAGCGCAGCAACGCCTCGATCACGAACGCGGTCTGGTCGGTGACATTCACCATCACGCTGCCGAGAAGGCTGTTCTTCCGGGCCGCGTCATCCGCGGACGGCGACTTCACAATCTTGATGTCATCGCGGGTAAGGGGATTGGAGAGATGGTCGAGGCAATAGACCAGCGCGGGGTCGGCATGGCGCACGATCTGAACGGGCTTGTCGCCCGGGGCCGGCAGGTGGATGTCGGGCGGCTGGCCGGCTTTCTGCCCGATGCGCAGGCGAACGAAGGCCTTCGGCAGCGCATAAGACCCGAGCGTAGAGCTGCAGGCGGGGGCGTAGGCCAGGTCTTGCGCGGCAAGAGGCGGCGTGAGGTCGACGCGCTGGGAGTTGGCAACGCTGCAGGCCGATACGATCAGCGCAGCGAGGATCGCATACCCGCGCCGCGCGGCACCGAAAACCCGCGGCGCGCTCACTTGCTCGCCTCGGAACAGAAGATGCGCGCAGTCTCGCCGACCCGGACTTGAACGATCTTGGTCGGTATCGGGAACACCGGTGTTGGTGGTGGCGGTGGCGTGCTTGCATCGAAACTGTCGGAGCTTTGACAATCATATTCAACCACCAAGCCTCTGTGCATCGGTTCCGCGTAAGGCGCCGGTTCGTAGCCGCACAGCTGAATGCCAGTCCGACTGGGTGTCGCCTCAGAGGTGGTCAAACATGCAGGCTGGCCATGGCAGATCGCGCGAATGGCCTGGGTCGCGGAGCACATCCGCTTCGTATCGAAGAACTGGGGCTCGTTCCGATTGAGAACGGCATACGGATTGAAAGCGGTGTCCGGACCCTGGAGTGGTTGGACCGGATACTTGGAATTGGAATGATCCAGATGGGCACCGATGAACTGCAGGTCGCCATATAACGCCCGGTGGATCCTGATGAGGGAGGTCGGATCGGAAGCTGGCAACAGCGGGCCCAAAATGCTCGTTATCGCCGCGGCTTGTTTGCCTGATAGCTTTTTCGCTGTTTTTTGAAGGTTCGTTAGTGCTTCCGTCACCACTTTGACGAAGCAATCAGCGGCAGCGGTCGGGAATAGGTTGCAGTCAGTCTGCTCGAGCGCCTCCGCAAGAGCGTTGAGTGCGTCCTTGAGTTTGGGGTCGATGTCTCCGCTCTTTGGAAACGGCACCAGGATATTCTTGAGGATCTCAAACTGCTTGCGCAGGCCATCATTATCGTTCGGAGAGCTCACGGCCGGCTTGGTGACGTCTTGCAGCGCGCCCGTAAGGTCCTTGATTGATTTCTGAAGCGCGGCGTCCTTGGCCGCGTCCTCTTTGGGCAATTTAGAAATGATCTTTTGGAGATCATCGATTGCCTTGCGCAGATCGTCGTTACTGGCTGCGCCGGCCGACACGGCGGATATCGTCACGAGCCATGCGCAAGCAACGATGGCCGCGCACCGGCGCGTGACGCGCCGGAAAAACGACTTTTGCACAGGCAGCCCCCCGCTGGCCGCAATCGTGCGCGGCGCAACAGCTAGGCGCGGCGACGCGCACGCTGTCCAGAGAACGACCAAGGATTGTCCCCGCTGTTCACAGCCCGGCGTTGCGCTCGGCAACACATGAACCAAAGGAGTGCACGCAATCGATCTACAGCTTCGCGCGGGCCGTTTCCTACGCGGCGGACTTCGGGCGATCTACTCACACGCTGCGAGGATGCACCGGGTGCATTAGCCCCGCCTCTCGCAAGGCGCGCTCGAAGGCTGCAGCCCGGCATTGCGCTGGACAGGCGGTGACGGCGCTGGCATGAACCGGCAAGATCAGCGCCTCTCGTGAGCCAATGAAAATCAAGACCTTCCTCACGCGCATCTTCACCTGGTGGAACGGCCAGACATTCGGCACGCAGGTGTGGACCGCGCTCTACGGCGAGTTCGTCGGCGAGGATGAGTTCGGCAACCGCTACTACCGCACCAAGGGCGGCAAGATCGATCCGTCGCTCGGCTTCGAGCGCCGCTGGGTGATCTACAAGGACTACGCGGAAGCCTCGCAGATCGGTCCGGCCTGGCACGGCTGGATGCATCACACCGTCGATGTGCCGCCGACCGACGAGACCTACAAACCGTGGGCCTGGGAGAAGCCGCACCGGCCCAATCCGACCGGCACGCCGGCGGCGCAGCGCCCGACCGGCTCGACGCTCGCGCAAGGCCGCCGTCCGAAGGCGACCGGCGATTACAAGGCGTGGGTGCCGGGCGCGAAGAGCTGAACAGCGCGCCGGAGACGCACCGGTTCCGCCCTTTGCCCGCCGTATTCCCCGTGTTAACCAGCCACTCCTCGGTCCGGGCGTACAGTCGCCGCAGGTCGAATTGCCGGGCGGCCAATGGTCCGACAGAAACTGTCCTCCTCGCATTGCTGGGCGCCGCGCTGCTTGCAGCGGTCTCGGCGCGCTCAGCGCGATCTCGCCCGTCGCAGCGCAGTTCGGCGCGATCTTCGGCGGGCCGCCGCGCCCGCCGGCCGATATTCCGCGGCCCGGCCGCCCGGCGGCGGTGACGATCGCTATTTCCAGCTCGCGGCCGCAGCAGCAGATGTGGCCGCGCGAGCCGCAGGTCGTGCAGCCGCCGCCCGGCGGTTATCCGCCACCTCCGGGTTATCCGCAGCAGCAAGGCTATCCGCCTCCGCCCGGCGGCTATCCGCCGCAACAGGCCGGGCGTCCGCCCGGCGGATTCCAGCAGCAGGACTTGCCGCCGCCTCCGGGCGCGACAGCCGCGCCCGGTCAGCCCGCGGCGCTCCCGGGCCAGCGCCAGCCGCGCGGCACGCCAGGCGAGACGCCGGCAACGCCCACGCCGCCGAACGACGAGGTCGTGATCGCGCCGCCGGCGCAGAAGATCGCGAACAACTCGGCGGTGTTCTCCGGCCTCGACAAGATCACCGGCCGCATCATCTCGTTCGACGTGGCGCTGAACGAGACGGTGCAGTTCGGCGCGCTGCAGGTGACGCCGCGCGTCTGCTACACGCGCCCGCCGACCGAGGCGACCAACACCGACGCGTTCCTCGAGGTCGACGAGATCACGCTGCAGGGCGAGATCAAGCGCATCTTCACCGGCTGGATGTTCGCCGCGAGCCCCGGCCTGCACGCGATCGAGCACCCGATCTACGACGTGTGGCTCGCCGACTGTAAAGGTCCGCAGCAGCCGGCGGTCGCTGCCGCGCCCGAGGCGGTGCCGCCGCAGCCGCAACGTCCGCCGCGGCAGCAACAGCAGCGCGCGAAAGCGCCAGCGCCGCCGCAGGCCTTGCCGCCGCCGCCGGGCACGGGCCAGCAGCTTCCGCCGCCGCCGATGCAAATTCGCGTAGTCAGGCTGTTGCGAGCTTCACGGCCTCGGCCCGGTCAGCGCGCGCCGGAACACCGACATGTCGGCTTCCTCGCGGATCGCCCTGCGCGAGCAGCCTGCCGTAGCGCTCCTGCGGCACCTCGGTCGCGCCGAACATCTTCAGGTGATCGGTGAGGAACTGGGTGTCGAGCAGCTCGATATCCGCCGGCGCGCAGCCGCGCCACCAGATGCACCAGCGCGATCTTCGAGGCGTCGCGCGCGCGGTGGAACATGCTCTCGCCGAAGAACGCGCGGCCGAGGCTCACGCCGTAAAGTCCGCCGACCAGCGCATCGCCGTCATAGACCTCGACGGTATGGCAATGCCCGATCTCGAACAGCCCGCGATAGAGCTTGCGGATCGGCGCGTTGATCCAGGTGCGCGCGCGCTTCGGGCCGGGCTCCGCGCAGCCCTCGATCACGGCGGAGAAGTCGCGGTCGCACGACGACGGTGAAGCGCGTCGTGCGCACGGTGCGCGCAAGCCGTGCCGGCACATGGAACGCGTCGAGCGGAATGATGCCGCGCTCTTCCGGATCGATCCAGAACAGCGCCGGATCGTCGGCGCTCTCGGCCATCGGAAAGATGCCGCACGCATAGGCCTTGAGCAGCACCTCCGGCGTCAGATCCGAGCAGCACGTTGTCGCGGCTGGCCATCGGTCAATCGATGTAGATCGATTTCGCGGCGCGGTCATGCGAGCATGCCAGAAACGCAGCGTTCGCGCGTCACACGCAAAGTTCCCGCTAACGCTTTGATAACCCTGTATCGCGGCAATTTTCCGCAATGTCGAAACATTTCCGCGCCCGGGTCATTACCCCTGCGGAGGGTGACGCGATGAAAAAGGAACCTGCCGTTCTGCTGGTCGAGGACGAGCCGCTGCTCGGCGAACTGATGACCGAGGCGCTGACCGACAAGGGTTTCGACGTCCACGCCGCGCCCGACGCCGGCGACGCGCTGCGCCATCTGCTGTCCGGCGCGGACGTCGATGTCCTGTTCACCGACATCGATCTTGGCGAGGGCATGGACGGCGCGACGCTGGCGCAGCTCGCGCACGAGATGCGGCCGAAGCTGCCGATCGTCTACGCCTCGGGCCGCCGCTCGCCGAACCAGATCGACACGGTGCCGGGCTCGGCATTCCTGCCGAAGCCCTATTCGCTCGACCAGGTCGACGCGACTGCGACGCATCGCGCAAGGCTGGCATCGTCGCAATGACGCTGACGCTACTTCAGTCCATCCCGCCGCGCGGCGAGGAACTGCTCCAGCCAGTGGATGTGATAGTCGCCGTTGATGATGTCTCTCGTCGCGCACCAGCGCGCGGAACAGCGGCAGCGTCGTTTCGATCCCGTCGACCACGAACTCGTCGAGCGCGCGGCGCAGCCGCATCAGGCATTCGGCGCGCGTCTTGCCGTGCACGATCAGCTTGCCGACCAGCGAGTCGTAGTAGCGGCGGGATCGATGTAGCCCTGATACACGGCTGAATCGACGCGCACGCCGAGGCCGCCGGGCGGATGGTAGTGCACGATCTTGCCCGGCGAGGGCCGGAAGGAGACCGGGTTCTCGGCATTGATGCGGCACTCGATCGCGTGGCCGTGGAAGCGCACGTCGTCCTGCGTGATGCGTGAGATCGGCGCCGGCCGCGACGCGGATCTGCTCCAGGATCAGGTCGATGTCGGTGATCATCTCGGTCACCGGATGCTCGACCTGGATGCGCGTGTTCATCTCGATGAAATAGAACTGCGCCGTCCTCGTACAGGAACTCGACCGTACCGACGCCGAGATATTTCAGCTCGCGCATCGCCTGTCGCGACCGTCTCGCCGATCTCGTCGCGCGCGCCGGCGTTGAGGGCAGGCGAGGGGCTTTCCTCCCAGACCTTCTGGTGGCGGCGCTGCAGCGAGCAGTCGCGCTCGCCGAGATGGATCGCCTTGCCCTTGCCGTCGCCGAGCACCTGGATCTCGATGTGGCGCGGCTTCTCCAGATATTTTTCCAGATACACCGCGTCGTTGCCGAACGCGGCCTTGGCTTCGGTGCGCGCGGTCGAGAGCGCGACGCGAAAGCTCGTCCTCGCTGCGCGCGACCTTCATGCCGCGTCCGCCGCCGCCGGCCGTCGCCTTCACCAGCACCGGAAAGCCGATCTCGCGCGCCGATCGCGAGCGCCTCGGCGTCCGACGTGATGCCGCCCTCGGAGCCGGGCACGACCGGAATGCCGAGGCGCTTGGCGGTGCGCTTGGCCTCGATCTTGTCGCCCATGATGCGGATGTGCTCGGCGCGCGGGCCGATGAAGTGGACGCCGTGATCCTCGAGGATTTCGGCGAAGCGCGCGTTCTCGGAGAGGAAGCCGTAGCCCGGATGCACCGCGTCGGCGCCGGTGATCTCGCAGGCGGTGAGCAGCGCCGGGACGTTGAGATAGCTGTCGCGCGCCGGCGGCGGGCCGATGCACACGCTCTCGTCGGCGAGCCGCACATGCATCGCGTCGGCGTCGGCGGTCGAATGCACCGCGACGGTCGCGATGCCGAGCTCCTTGCAGGCGCGCAGCACCCGGAGCGCGATCTCGCCGCGATTGGCGATCAGGATTTTGTCGAACATTGGCCGCGAACTCCACTTCACCTCGCCCCGCTTGCGGGGAGAGGTCGACTTGCGAGCGAAGCGAGAAAGTCGGGTGAGGGGGGCTTGATGCAGTGCATGGTCTCACGAGCCCCTCACCCGGCTCGCCGCTGACGCGGCTCGCCACCCTCTCCCCGCAAGCGGGGAGAGGGAAAGAAGTCACTCGATAATCATCAGCGGCTCGCCGTACTCGACCGGATGGCCGTCCTCGAACAGGATCTGCGTCACCGTGCCGGCGCGCGGCGCCGGGATCTGGTTCATGGTCTTCATCGCCTCGACGATCAGCAGCGGATCGCCGGCCTTCACCACGCTGCCGATGTCGACGAACGGCTTGGCGGTCGGCTCCGGCGCGCGGATAGGCGGTGCCGACCATCGGCGAGGTCACGACGCCCGGATGCTTCGCCGGATCGACGGCCTCGAGCGGGATCGCGGCCGGCGCCGGCGCGACCGCCGGGATCGGCGGCACGTGCGCGCCGCCGCCCGCCACCACATGCGTCATCGACTGGCGCGCGACGCGCACGCGCAGGCCCTCGCGCTCGACCTCGATCTCGGTGAGGCCGGTTTCGTCGAGCAGCTTCGCCAGCTCGCGGATCAGGTCCTGTTCGCTCAACGCGTCGCCCGGCTGTTGTGGATCAGTCTTTAGCCTTCGCAGGCCGATCAGCGGCGCAAGCCCCGCGTGCCGGGCGCGCAGCCTGCGCGCGACAGGTCTACTGCTGGCGCGCGGCCTGGATCTTCTGCCCGAGCTGCGCGAGCCCGACCGCGCCGATCACCACGTCGTTGCCGATCACATAGCTCGGCGTGCCGTTGAGGCCGAGCGCCTCGGCGAGCTTCATGCTCTCGTCCAGCGTCTTGCCGATCTCGTCGCTCTTCAGGTCCTTCTCGAGCCGCGCCATGTCGAGCCCGATCTCCTTGGCGGCGGCGAGCGCGCGCGCCTTGTCGACCTGTCCGCGGCCGGTCAGCAGCTTCTGGTGGAATTCGAGATACTTCTTGCCGGTCTTGTCCTGCATGCGCACCGCGACCGCGACCTGGGCGGCCTCGGTCGAGCTCGGCCCGAGCACCGGGAATTCCTTCAGCACGACCTTGAGCTTCGGGTCCTTGGCCATCAGCTCCATCATGTCGTCGAGCGCGCGCTTGCAGTAGCCGCAATTGTAATCGAAGAACTCCACGAACGTGACGTCGCCCTGCGGATTGCCGAGCGTGACCTGGCGCGGCGAGTTGAAGATCGCCTCGCGAGTGGTTCTTGATCGCCGAGCGCGCCTTTTCGGCTTCGGCGAGCTGCCTGCTTCTTCTCCAGCTCCGCCATCGCCTCCTGCAGCACCTCCGGGTGCTTGAGCAGGTATTCCTTGATGATCTTCTCGATCTCGCCGCGCTGCGGGTCCGAGAACGTCTGCGCGGCGGCGGCGGCGCCGGCGAACGCGACGCGGCGGCGGCGAGCAGGGCGAGCGAAGCGGTTCATTGTGTGGGTCCTTGTCCGAGACGAGCCGGTCCTGCGCCGGTCCGATCGTGAAGTTGGTGCTGCCGAAGCAGCTGGACTGCGGTTGCTTCAGTCCGACGATGTCGTCGGACCTGACCCAGCCGGGCGAGCCGGTCGGGAAACGGGTCTTGGCGCGCGCCGCAAGCTCGCGCGCGGTCTTCATGTCGCCGCGGGCAAGCGCCGCCTGCGCGGAGGCGAGATCGGCTTCCGCGTACGTCGCCCTTGCGGCCATAGGCCATGGCGAGCTGCGAATAGACGTCCGGTGCGTCCGGCTCGCGCTGCATCGCGACGCGCAGCAGCGAGATCGCCTCGTCCGAATAGCGGTTGTCGCCGGTCGCGACCAGCGCCTGCCCGAGCATGATGCGGATCAGCGTGGCGTTCGGCGCGAGCGCGGCGGCGCGGCGCAGCGGCGCGATCGCCTCGGCGGGCCGCGCGCCTTCGAGCAGCGCCTGGCCCTTGAGCTCGTGGAAGTAGGGATTGTTCGGCTGCGTCTGGATCAGCGCGTCGATCTGCGCGAGCGCGCTGCGAGAGCCGCCGATGCGGTAGGCCGCGATCGCGCGCGCATAGCGCGCCGGCAGGCTGGTGTCGGTCGAGCGGATAGCGGCGCGCGACCGTGTCGGGCCGCTCGAGGAAGCCGGCGAGCTTCGCGCGCATCATGTCGTGGCGCAGCTGCAGTTCGGGCGGATCGATCTTGTCCCAGTACGGATTGGTCTTGACCAGCTCCGTCCAGCGCGGTCGACGCGCTCGCGCGGCATCGGATGGGACTGCTGATAGGGATCGATCGCGCGACGACACGATCAGCATGTCGTCGGCGAAGCGCTTGAAGGTGTTCTGCATCCCCTTGGCGGACTGGCCGGTGGCGTTGAGGAACTTGACCGCCGCGCGGTCGGCCGACTTCCTCCTGCGCGCGCACGATAGGAGAGCAGCGAGCGGCGGATCATCTCCTGCGGCGCCTGAATCGCGGCGGCGCCGACCTGGCCGAGATTGTTGCTGCGCGTGCCGGCCGCCGCGCCGCCGACCATCGCGCCGACGCCGAGCAGCATCGCGATGATCGAGGCGGTCTGCGCATTCGCCAGCTGCTCGCGCAGCCGCGAGAGATGGCCGCCCGCGATGTGGCCGGTCTCGTGCGCCAGCACGCCGATGATCTCGTTCGGGCGTCTTGGCAGTCGTAGAGCGCGCCGACATTCACGAAGATGCGGCGGCCGTCCATCACGAAGGCGTTGAACGCGCGCTCGTTGATCAGCACGACCTGCACGTTCTGCTGCGCCGAGCCCGGCGGCCTTGCAGGATCGGCGCCGTGTAGTCGCGCAGCAGCTGCTCGATCTCGGCGTCGCGGATGATCGGCAGGCCGCCGCCGGGCCGGCGGCTTGCGGCTGCGCGAACGCCGGCTGGTCTGCCGAGCAGCAGCGCGCGCTGCCGTCACGAGCGCGATGGCGCGCGATGCTGGCATCGCGCGGCGCGCCCTGCTAGGTCTGTCGTCCGAACCATCCGGATTCCCGATCCCGCCATTGCGCCGCAAACTAGGGACCCGGGCGGCTGGGGTCAACGCGCGCGCAAATCACGCTTCGCGGCGCGGCGTGGCCAAGCAAAAGCCGCCGATTGCGGCACGAGCGAGGCGGGCTCAACCGCTTGGGTTCGCAGGAGAAGACCCGACGTGATGCTGGACAAGGCGCGCCGCCTGATCACGCCGTCCGCGCGCAGCGACGTTCCGCCCTTCATGGTGATGGACGTGATGGCGGCGGCGGCGCGCATCGAGGCGCGCGGCGGGCGCGTCGTGCACATGGAGGTCGGCCAGCCGGCCGCGCCGGCGCCGCGCACCGCGATCGCGGCCGCGAAGGCCGCGCTCGATACCGGCGACATCGGCTACACGGAGGCGCTCGGTATCCCGGCGCTGCGCGCGCGCATCGCGCGGCACTACGCGCGAGACGCACGGCGTCACCGTCGAGCCCGAGCGCATCGTGGTGACGACCGGCTCGTCGGCCGGATTCATCCTGGCGTTTCTCGCGCTGTTCGAGCCGGGCGACCGCGTCGCGGTCGCGTGTCCGGGCTATCCGCCGTACCGGCACATCCTGACCGCGCTCGGCTGCGAGCCGGTGATGATCGAGATTTCGGCCGCGACGCGCTGGTCGATCACGGTCGACGCGCTGATCGAGACGCATCGCCGCACGCCGCTGAAAGGCGTGCTGGTCGCGAGCCCGGCCAATCCGACCGGCACCATGATGCGCCCCGAGGCGCTGCGCGCGCTGATCGCGCGCGGCCGAAGGGGAGGGCATCCGCTTCATCTCGGACGAGATCTATCACGGCCTCGACTATGCGTTCCCGGCCGAGACCGCGGCGAAGCTTCTCCGACAATGCCGTCATCATCAACTCGTTCTCGAAATATTTCTGCATGACCGGCTGGCGCGTCGGCTGGATGGTGGTGCCGGACGCGCTGGTGCGCCCGGTCGAGCGGCTGCAGCAGAACCTCGCGATCTCGGTGCCGACGCTCTCGCAGGTCGCGGCGGCCGCCGCCTTCGAGGGGCGCGACGAGATGGACGCGGTCAAGCACGGCTATGAGGAGAACCGCCGCATCCTGATCGAGGGCCTGCCGAAGGCCGGCCTCGACAGAGTTCCTGCCGGTCGACGGCGCGTTCTATCTCTATGCCGACGTGTCGCGCTTCACCGACGACAGCTTCGACTTCGCCAAGCGCATGCTGGAGGAGGCGGGCGTCGCCGCGACCCCCGGCATCGACTTCGATCCGGTCGCACGGCAAGCACTTCATCCGCTTCTCCTACGCGGGCTCGGCCGCCGACATGCGCGAGGCGGTGGAACGGATCGGCGCACTGGCTGCATCGGCGTTGAGTGCAATTCTGCTTCAAAACCGCTTGATGCATGGCAGATCGAGCACCAAGTCATGCGCGCGAGGGTTGCGCTGACGCTGCCGCTGCGCTAAACGCATCGCCTCACCATCACATTGACGGCCGGCGCATCGTTGCGGCCGGAGCAGATCCAGCAAAGGAGCAGGACGAATGTGGAGCGGCCCCAAGGGCTCCAGTATGGAAGACCGCCTCGACCGTGCGCAGGAAGCCAAGAAGGCCCTGCTGGAGCGGTTCCGCTCCAGCCCGGAGCCCGGGCGATCGCGGAATACGAGGAGCAGCAGGCGGAGCTGAAGGCGGTCGCCGAAGCGCGCCGCCAGCGCGAGGAAGCGCGCGCGCGGCAGAAGGCCGCCGAGGAAGCCGCGCGCGCCGAGAGCCGCACGGCTGAAGGCCGAGGCCGAGGCCGAGGCGGCCCGCAAGGCCGCCGAGAAGGCCGCGCGCAGCTGCCGCCGAGGAAGCCGCCATCATGGCGCAGCTCAAGGCCGAGGAAGACAGAGAAGCTCGAGGCGCTGCTGGCCGAGCAGAAGGCCGCGCGCGATGCCCGCTATGCGGCGCGCAAGGCCGCCAAGAAGGAGCGGCGGCGCGGGTACTGAACGGCCTCACACGCCCAGCGCCTCCAGCGCGGCCGCGACGTCGGCTACAGATTTCACATGAACGACCTGCAATCCGCGGGAGCGCGCACCTTCGATGTTTGCCGGACCGTCATCGAAGAACACGATGCGCTCGGGCGGCACGCCGATTTCACTGACGACATGGCGAAAAGATTCGGCATCCGGCTTGCGCAGCCCGATGGATGAGGACACGAAGATTTTCCGGAAGTTGCCCATAATGCCCGCGAATTGCTTCGACCAGTACAGCTCGTGCGCACGGTTCGTGTTGGAGAATGCGTAGAGCGGAATGCGCGGCGCCGCGCGCGAGAGCAGATCCCTGATGCCCGGCACCTCGCCGATGAAGACCTGGTTCCAGCCGTCGAGGAACTGTGCATCCGAAATATCGATGCCGAGCGAGGAGCGCAGGCTTGCGAAATATTCGTTGTCGCTGATGGCCCCAATCTCATGGCGCCGGCAAGCCTCGTCCACGCTGAATTGACTGCGCACAAGGGACACGTCGCGGGTCGC
The DNA here is from genome assembly GCA_963778455.1 of uncultured Alphaproteobacteria bacterium. Lineage (GTDB taxonomy): Bacteria > Pseudomonadota > Alphaproteobacteria > Rhizobiales > Xanthobacteraceae > PALSA-894. The sequence goes on along the minus strand of CAVZUL010000011.1, from coordinate 191,935 downwards.
ATGTTCGGCCCAGCGCACGAACACCCGGTTGAAATCGATGTCGATGACGACACCGCCGAGATCGAACAGCAGCGCGTCCGCGTCTCCCGGCTTGAGCGCGTGAGCTGGCCCGCTCACTCCGCCTTCACGCCCGCCGCCTTGATGATCGGCCACCATTTCTCGATCTCGGCCTTCTGGAAGGCCGCGAGCCCCTCGGGTGTCTGCTGCGCGGGCGCTGCGACGTCGAGCCCAAGCTCGCCAAAGCGCGCCTTGATGGCGGGATCGGCGAGCACCTGGCGCATCGCGCCGTTGAGCTTGTCGATCGCCTCCTTCGGCGTGCCTTTCGGCGCCCAGAAGCCGAACCAGCCTGACATGTAAAATCCCGGGACGCCGCCTTCGTCCGCGGACGCGATGTCCGGGATCGAGGGCGAGCGCTGCGGCTGAAGCGTCGCGATCGCCTTGATGGTGCCGGCACGGACCTGCGGCAGCGAGACCGCGCCTTGCACGACCAGGAGATCGACCTGACCGGAAATGAGATCGGTCATCGCCGGACCGGCGCCGCGATACGGAACGAACGTCACCTCGGTCTTGGTGAGCTGCTGCAGCACGATGCCGGAGACCTGCGCGGCGGCGTTCTGGTTCACGAACGTGACCTTGCCCGGCTCCTTCTTCATCAGCGCGACGAGCTCGGGCAGCGTGTTGGCGGCGAGAGTTTTCTTCGCCACCAGGAGTTGCGGATTGTTCGAGATAAGCCCGATCGGCTCGAAATCCTTCTCCAGATCGTAGCTCAGCTTGTAGATGATGCTGCCGACGTGTGTGTCCCACTGGCCGATGTCGATGGTGTAGCCATCGGCCGGCGCGCGCGCGAGGCGCCCGACGCCGATCGAGCCGCCTGCGCCGCCGACGTTCTCGATCACGATCGGCTGGCCGAGGATCGGCCGCATCCGCTCCGCCATGATGCGCGCGGTCGTGTCGGTCGAGCCGCCGGGCGGGAAGGGGACGATCAGCGTGATCGGGCGGGAGGGATAGGGTTGCGCGTGCGGCGCTTGCGATGGCGGCGAGCGCCAGTGCGATCGATGCGAACAAGCGGATCATGAATTCCCTCCCGATTTTTCTAACGCAGCGCCGCCGCGATATTGCCGCCGTCGACTGTCGTGACATCGGCGGTGGTTTTCAACGCCAGCGCCTGCGACAGAAACGCCTGCGCGACGTCCTCGGCGGTGACCTCGCGCTGCGAGCAGGTTGCCGCTCATGTAGTCCTTCTCGGAGACGCCGCGCGCCTTCGCGCGCTCCTTGATGAAATCGTCGGTCACGATGCCGGAGCGGATGCGGTCGGCATTGACGGCGTTGGAGCGGATGCCGTCTGCGCGCCGTAATCGAGCGCGTACTGGCGCGACAAGGAACAACGTCGCGGCCTTCGGCAAGTCCGTACGGCCCGAAGTTCGGGCCCGGATTGATCGCCTGCTTCGACACGTTGAACAGCAGGCAGCCGCCGGTGCCTTGCGCGAGCATGATCTTCACGGCGGCCTGCGCGGCGCGCTGGTGGCCGTAGAAATTCAGTTCGAAACTCTCGCGCGATGACGGCCTCGTCGACCTCGCCGATCTTGCCCTGCCGGGCGTCGCGCCCGCATTCGACACGAGGATGTCGAGCCCGCCGAATGTCTCGACGACCCGGTCGAAGGCCGCCGCGACCGAGGCCGCGTCGGTGACATCGCAGCGAGAGCGCCGCGCCGCCGATTGCCTTCGCCTTGTCCGTCGCGGCCGCTTCGTTCACGTCGAGCAGCGCGACCTCGGCGCCCGCCGCCGCGAAGGCCTGCGCGGTCGCGGCGCCGATGCCGCCGCCCGCGCCGGTGATCGCCACGATCTGGCCGGCGAGCGGCTTCTCGGCGGCGCTCCCGAGCTTTGCCTGCTCGAGCGACCAGTATTCCATGTCGAACAGGTTGGCGTCGTCGAGCGCCTGGTAACGCCCGATCGCTTCCGCATCGGTGATCGTCTCGATCGCGGCTTCGGCGAGATCGGCGGCGACGCGCGCGTCCTTGGCGGAGCGGCCGAGCCCGAACAGTCCGAGCCCGGGCACCAGCACCACGCGCGGCATCGGATCGAGCGCTTTCTTGGCCCCGCCGCAGCGCGCGTTGTTCGATTCGAAATAGGTCTGGTACTTGGCGACGAAGTTCGCGACCGCCGCCGCGCACGTCCTGCCGGAACGCGTCGAGCTTGCCGGCCTCCGGCGCCGGCACGATCAGCGGCCAGTTCTTCGTGCGGATGGTGTGGTCCGGCGTCACCACGCCGGCCTGGCTGTAGCGGGCAAGCTCCGCGCCGTTGACGAAATTGAGGATCGCATCGTTCATCCGGAAATCGAGGATGAAGCGCTTCCACGCGCCTTCGATCTTCTCGTCCTTCAGCGCGCACGCGCCGCGCATGATCGGCGCAACATCCGCGCTGTTGGCGATCTGCTGCGGCAGCTGCGCGCTCGCGAACACAGCCTTGCGGCCGCGCTTGAGCCGTTCCTCCGCGAGCGTCACATGCTCGATCATGCGCTCGTAGGCTTCGCGCGCATCCGCGCCGAACGTGAAGATGCCGTGCCGGTGCAGGATCAGGCCTTCGACCGCGGGATCGCGCTCGAATGACTTCCGCCGCCGCCTTCGCGAGCGCGAAGCCCGGCATGATGTAGGGCACGTAGCCCATGCGGCTGCCGTAGACCTCCGCGCACAGCGCGTCGCCGTCCGGCTGGTCGGTGAGGCTCAACACCGCGGTCGAATGCGTGTGGTCGACGAACTTGTGCGGCAGGAAGGCGTGCAGCAGCGTCTCGACCGACGGGTTCGGCGCCGCCGGATCGATCAGGTTGGCGCGCTGCACGCGCACCATGTCTTCGTCGGTGAGCGCGTCGCGCGCGCGCAGCTTGCGCAACGGCTCGAGCCGCACCGCCGGCAGGCCGGCGGGCTCGATCGTGCCCATGTCCCAGCCGGAGCCCTTGACGCACAGCACATCGACCTCGTCGCCGTTGAGATCGGCCTGCTTGCGTCTTCACCGAGGTGTTGCCGCCGCCGTGCAGCACGAGCTTCGGATTCCGGCCCGAGCAGGCGCGTCGTGTAGACGCGCAGCGCGAGATCGCGCGCGATGCCGTCGGCGTAGCGGTCGATCGACGGCTTCGGCGTCGCGATCGACCCACGCGCTCTTCATGCGATCCGCGGCCTAACCGCGCCGGTTCCACCAGCCGAAGCGGCGCGGCTTGTGCTTCTCGCCGCCGCTTGCCGCGGCGGCTCCGGCGTCGCCACGGCGGGCTCGGCGTCGCGCGCAGGAGCGGAGGCACGGGGCTCTGGAGCGGAGCCGGCTGCACGTCGCTCATCGCGCCGGACGAGAACATCGGCGCCGGCTCGCGGATCGTGGAGCGCCGGCGCGGCGGCTCGGCCGGCGGCGCGGGCTCCGGCGCGGTGTCGCGTGCGGATCGGCGGCACCGACGCGGCTCGAACGGCTGCGGCGCCGCTGATAGGCTGCGGCGCGCGCTCTGCCGGCTTCGCGCGCCGGCGGCCGCCGAGATCGGCGACGGCGTCCGCCGACCTCGGCTCGACCGCGCTGCGACTCCGGCTCGGCCGGCTCGTGACCGCGCGTTCGGCCCGGCAAGCGGCTTCGCCTTCGCGTCCGCGCCGGTTGCGGCGTCCGCCGCGGCGTCCGCGCCGGCGGCGGCGGCGTTCGGCGTCGCCATTCTGTCGCCAGCGCCCGGCCGATGCTCGCGGACGGCCTTCGCTGCCGGCGACGGCCTCGGCGCGGCTCGCGCTCGTCCGTCGCCCTCATGGGCGATCGCGTGCTCGGCAACGGTCTCGTTGGCGAAGCCGCCCTCGCGCGGCTCGCGGCCTCCGCGGCCTCCGCGGCCGCGCCGGCGGCCGCCGTCCGCGGCGCTGCGCCGCTCGCCTTCGCGCGCCTCAGCCTCGGCGGCGCTCGTCGCGGCGCTCTTCGCTCGCCGTGCCTCGGCCTCGCCGTATTCCTCCTCGGCGATCGTCCTCGACCATCCTCCTCGATCCTCTTCGATCGCCGGCGGCGACGGCCGGCGCCTGCGCGGCGATCGCCTTGGCGGCCTCGACGCTGTGCACCTGCTCGCCCTTCTCGATCACGAAGGGCTGCGCGGCGCCGATCGTCGCGTCGGCATTGACCGTGATGGTGATCTGGAAGCGGCTTTCCAGATCGCGCAGATGCGCGCGCTTGTGATTGAGCACATAGAGCGCGACCTCCGTGCGCGTGCGCACGATCAGATTGTGCGTCGCGCCCTTCAGCAGCATCTCCTCCAGCATGCGCAGCAGGTGCAGCGTGACCGACGACACCGAGCGCACGTGGCCGGTGCCGCCGCAATGCGGGCACTTGTCGGTCGAGCTTTCCAGCACGCTCGAGCGGATGCGCTGGCGCGACATCTCCATCAGGCCGAAATGCGAGATGCGCCCGACCTGGATGCGCGCGCGGTCGTTCTTCAGGCTTTCCTTCAGCCGCCGCTCGACCGGCCGGTTGTTGCGGCTCTCGTCCATGTCGATGAAGTCGATCACGATCAGGCCGGCGAGATCGCGCAGGCGAAGCTGCCGCGCGACTTCCTCGGCCGCCTCGAGATTGGTCTTGAGCGCGGTGTCCTCGATGTGGTGCTCGCGCGTGGCGCGGCCCGAGTTCACGTCGATCGCGACCAGCGCCTCGGTCTGGTTGAGCACGATGTAGCCGCCGGAGCGAAGCTGCACGGTCGGCGTGAACATCGCGTCGAGCTGGCTCTCGATGCCGTAGCGCGTGAAGACCGGCTGCGTGTCCTTGTAGAGCTTCACGTTCTTGGCATGGCTCGGCATCAGCATGCGCATGAAGTCCTTGGCCTCGCGGTGGCCGTCGTCGCCCGCGACCAGGATCTCCTCGATGTCCTTGTTGTAGAGATCGCGGATCGAGCGCTTGATCAGCGAGCCTTCCTCGTAGACCAGCATCGGCGCGGTGGACTTCAGCGTGAAGTCGCGCACCGTCTCCCACAGCCGCAGCAGGTATTCGAAGTCGCGCTTGACCTCGGTCTTGGTGCGGTTCGCGCCCGCGGTGCGCAGGATGACGCCCATGCCCTCCGGCACTTCGAGGTCCTGCGCGATCTCCTTGAGCTTCTTGCGGTCGATCGAATTGGTGATCTTGCGCGAGATGCCGCCGCCGCGCGCGGTGTTCGGCATCAGCACCGAATAGCGGCCGGCGAGCGAGAGATAGGTCGTGAGCGCCGCGCCCTTGGTGCCGCGCTCTTCCTTCACCACCTGCACCAGCATGATCTGGCGGCGCTTGATGACTTCCTGGATCTTGTAGTTGCGGCGGTAGCGCGGCGTGCGCTCCTGCACTTCCTCGAGCGCGTCGGCGCCGCCGACCGACTCGACGACTTCCTCTTCGCCGTTCTCGGCGGCCGCCGGCTCCTCGATCTCGGTGACGTTGCCGCCGTTCGACGTCGTCACCGCCATTGCTGCGGCTTCCGGTGCGAGGTCCGGGCTCGCGGTGGCGGGCGCGCCTTCCGTCGGCTCCGGCGCGGTCTGCAGAGCGGCTTCGCTCGTCGCGGCGCGCGACAGGCGGCTCGTCCTGATGTTCGCGCGGCGGGTGCGCTCGGAGCTTCCGTGGCAGGCGAGGCTGCTTCTGCGACAGGCTCGTGCGCGTCGGGCTCGCGTCGGCATCGGTTCGCGCGTATCGCTCGTCATGCGCTTCGGCGCCTCGGCTCCGGCGGGTGCGCTTCGGCCTGGTGCGTGTCGGGATGATCCGCGCTCGGCCTCGTGACTGTCCGCACGTCTCGGCAGCCTCGAGCGGCGTCGCCTGCTCGCCTTCCGCATGTTCCAGCGGCTGCGTGCGCACCGGGTCGCGCCGGCTGTGACTCGCGGCGCGGCCGCCGACCGCGTCCGCCGCCGCTCGCGCGCCGGTCGATCTCGTCCTCGGCGTCGCGATGCGCGCGCTCTTCCTCGGCGATCAGCGCCTGCCGGTCGGCGACCGGGATCTGATAGTAGTCGGGATGGATTTCGGAGAACGCCAGGAAGCCGTGGCGATTGCCGCCGTAGTCGACGAAGGCGGCCTGCAGCGAAGGCTCTACCCGCGTGACCTTGGCGAGATAGATATTGCCGCGCAGTTGCCGGCGGTTCGCCGACTCGAAGTCGAACTCCTCGACCCGATTGCCGCGCAGCACCACCACCCGGGTCTCCTCCGGATGGGTGGTGTCGATGAGCATCTTGTTGGCCATTGAACTGTCTCTTGGCGGCGGCCGCGCGCATCCGCGCCGTGCAGGATGCACGGGCGGCGCCAGCGGCGCGCCGAATTGGGGGTTGAATGAATGGCGTCGGATCGTGCGGGCGGGTGTGGCGAACGCGCGAGCGTTGCCCGCAACCCTGATATGCTCGCCCGGGCGACGCGGACTGTCCGCGTCTTGCGCCTTGAGCATGACCCTCGACCTGGACTTGGACGGCAACGCTTGCGCGCGGCCGTGGTTTCTTCGCGCTGACGGTTGGCCCGGCGGGCGAGCCGCCGGTGTCCGGATGTCCTTAAAGGGCGTCGGCCGTTCCGCTAAGGCGCCGTGGCGTCAAGCGAAGTGGCCTCAAGCGGCCCGCTTTCTGGCCGTTCCCGGAGGAATCGGCCTTTGGGCGGTCGCCGGATGCCCGAACGCGGCAAATCCAGATTCGCAACCGTCAGCAGCACTTACATACGGCGGGAGGAGGGGATTGGCAAGCGAACGCGTCCGCATGCTGGATGGCGCAACCTCTTGGCAGCCCCATTCCACACCGCTTTGTCGACCTTAATATCGGGTTAACCAAGCGAGCCTTAAGCGTTGAGTGCGGCGTGAAGTGTGAGAGATGGCGTTGCGGGCGGCATGGCTTGTCGGAGCGCTGCTCGCCGGTCTGCGTGCCGGCCGGCGCGCAGGAGCGCGCGGCGCTGGCGCGCCCGAGTACCGCCGGTTCCGCCCGACCTTTTCCGATCGCGAGCGATGCCCGGCTTGGCGGCGACGACGAACCGCACCCGGCTGGTGATCGACCTGAGCCGCCCGATCGAGATCGCGGCCTTCACGCTCGCCGATCCGTACCGCGTCGTCATCGACCTGCCGCAGGTGACGTTCCAGCTTCCCGCGCGCACCGGCGAGAGCGGGCGCGGGCTGATCAAGGCGTTCCGCTACGGCCTCGTGATGCAGGGCGGCTCGCGCATCGTGATCGACGCGACCGGCCCGGTGCGCATCGACAAGGCCTTCGTGCTCGAGCCGGTCGACGATCAGCCGGCGCGGCTCGTGCTCGATCTCGTGTCGATCGATCGCGCGAGCTTCATGCGCAACTCTCGCGCTCGAGGCAAAGCCGCGCCGCGCGCCGGAGGCAAAGCCGGCCGAGCGAGTCGCCAAGCGCAACAATGACGGCCGCCCGCTGATCGTGATCGATCCCGGCCACGGCGGTCCCGATACCGGCACGGTCGCGGCGAGCGGCGAGATGGAAAAGACGATCGTGCTCGAATTCGCCCAGGCGCTGCACGAAAAGCTCGAGAAGAGCGGCAAGTACCGCGTGGCGATGACGCGCACCGACGACCGCTTCGTGGCGCTCGGCGAGCGCGTGCGCATGGCGCGCGCCCAGGGCGCCGCGCTGTTCGTCTCGATCCATGCCGACGCGCTCGCCGCGCGCCGCGAGGCCGACGTGCGCGGCGCGACCGTCTACACGGTGTCGGACACCGCCTCCGACGCCGAAGCCGCGCGGCTCGCCGAGCACGAGAACAAGGCCGACGCGATCGCGGGCGTCGATCTGTCCTCCGAGCCCGAAGAGGTCGCCGACATCCTGATCGACCTCACCCAGCGCGAGACCAAGAACTTCTCGGCCCATTTCGCCCGCACGGTGGTGGGCGAACTCAAGGACGCCGCGAAGCTGCACAAGCATCCGCTCAAGTCGGCGGGCTTCAAGGTGCTCAAGGCGCCCGACGTGCCCTCGGTGCTGATCGAGCTCGGCTACGTGTCGAACAAGCAGGACCTGAAGCTGATGACCTCGGAAGCCTGGCGCGCGCGCACCACGCGACGCGGTGGCGCAGGCGGTGAATACCTTTTTCTCGACCCGGCTCGCGGGTTCCGGTCCCGGCCATGGCTCGAATTGAGCAGCGGACCGCTTCGCGGCCGAAACGAAGCCGTGTCGCGCAGAAGCGTCAGGCGTGCGACGCGCACCCGAAGCCTCAGTTTGACCATAAAACCGGGCGAATTAGCTTGCTGACCGCCGGGCGTCGCGGCGCATATCGCTAACGCGCGGCCGGATGGCGTATCATCCGGCTGCAATGGGAGATTCGACGCGGGCCTGACGGCCGCGGCGAAAGGGCGGTGATGAAGCTTCTGCTGCGATTCTTCGGCTGGATCTTCGCGGTCGGCACCGTGCTGTTCCTCGTCGGCATCGCGGGCGCCGCCGGCCTGTTCTGGCATTTCTCCAAGGACTTGCCGGACTATTCTCAGTTGCAGGACTACGAGCCGCCGGTGATGACGCGGGTGCACGCGTCCGACGGTGCGCTGGTCGCCGAATATGCGCGCGAGCGCCGGCTCTACCTGCCGATCCAGGCGGTTCCGAAGCTTGTCCTCAACGCCTTCATCGCGGCGGAAGACAAGAGCTTCTACGACCATGGCGGACTCGACTTCCAGGGCATCGCGCGCGCCGCGCTGCATCCTGGTGCAGAACTACGGCACCGGCCGGCGGCCGCAGGGCGCCTCCACCATCACGCAGCAGGTCGCGAAGAACTTCCTGCTCACCAACGAGGCGAGCTTCGAGCGCAAGATCAAGGAAGCGCTGCTCGCGCTGAAGATCGAGCGCACCTATTCGAAGGACAAGATCCTCGAGCTCTATCTCAACGAAATCTATCTCGGCCTCGGCGCCTACGGGGTCGCTGCCGCATCGCTGCTCTATTTCGACAAGTCGGTGCATGAACTCACCGCCGCCGAGGCCGCCTATCTCGCGGCGCTGCCCAAGGCGCCGAACAACTATCATCCGTTCCGCCAGCGCGAACGCGCGATCGAGCGCCGCAACTACGTGCTCGACCGCATGGTCGAGGATCGCTACCTCAAGCCCGAGGAGGGCGAGAAGGCGAAGAAGGATCCGCTCGACGTCACCCCGCGCCCGACCGGCGCGCACATCTACGCGGCGGAATATTTCGCCGAGGAAGTGCGCCGCGACCTGAACGACCGCTTCGGCGAAAAGAAGCTGTACGAGGGCGGCCTGTCGGTCCGCACCACGCTCGATCCGAAGCTGCAGTCGGTCGCGCGCAAGGTGCTGACCGACGGCATGGTGAAGTTCGACGAGACGCAAGGCTATCGCGGCGCCGTCGCGAAGCTCGATCTCTCCGGCGACTGGGGCGTGAAGCTTGCCGACCAGAAGGCGCTCTCCGATGTTTCGCCGTGGCGGCTCGCCGTCGTGCTCGAGGTCAGCGATCAGGCGGCGCGCATCGGTCTGCAGCCAGGGCGCGAGCCCGGCGGCGGCGTGGCCAAGGACCGCCAGATCGGCAGCATCCCGATCGAGGGCGTGAAGTGGGCGAAGGCGGCGAGCGGTCCCGGACCGCAACAGGACACCGTCGCGCGTCAGTCAGGTGCTCAGCCCCGGCGACGTGATCTATGTCGAGCCGACCGACAAGGACAGCGGGAAGTACCGGCTGCGCCAGATCCCGGACATCTCCGGCGCGATCGTCGCGATGGACCCGTGGACCGGCCGCGTGCTCGCGATGGTCGGCGGCTTCTCGTTCGACCAGAGCCAGTTCAATCGCGCGACGCAGGCGCTGCGCCAGCCGGGCTCCGCGTTCAAGCCGTTCGTCTACGCGGCCGCGCTCGACAATGGCTACACCCCCTCGACCGTGGTGATGGATGCGCCGATCGAGGTCGATCAGGGCCCGGGCGCCGGTGTGTGGAAGCCGGAAAACTATTCGCACAAGTTCTACGGCCCGCAGACCTTGCGCTTCGGCATCGAGCATTCGCGCAACGTCATGACGGTGCGCCTCGCGCAGGACGTCGGCATGCCGCTGATCGCCGAGTACGCCAAGCGCTTCGGCGTCTACGACGACATGCCGACCTATCTGTCGTTCGCGCTCGGCGCCGGCGAGACCACCGTGATGCGCATGGTGTCGGCCTATTCGATGTTCGCGAACGGCGGCAAGCGCATCAAGCCGACCCTGATCGACCGCATTCAGGATCGCTACGGCCACACGATCTTCCGCCACGACCAGCGCGAATGCCGCGGCTGTCAGGCCGACAAGTGGCGCGAACCAGCCGAGCCGTCGATGGTCGACCGGCGCGAGCAGGTGCTCGATCCGATGACCGCCTACCAGATCACCTCGATGATGGAAGGCGTGGTCCAGCGCGGCACCGCGACGACGGTGCGCGAAGTCGGCAAGCCGGTCGCCGGCAAGACCGGCACCACCAACGACGAGAAGGATGTGTGGTTCGTCGGCTTCTCGCCCGACATGGCGGTCGGCGTCTACCTCGGCTACGACAAGCCGCGCCAGATCGGCACCCGTGCGACCGGCGGCGGCCTCGCGGCGCCGATCGTGAAGGAATTTCTGAAAGTGGCGCTGGCCGACAAGCCCGCGGTGCCGTTCCGCGTGCCGCCGGGCATCAAGCTGATCCGCATCGATCCGAAGTCCGGCATGCGCATCGCGGCCGGCTCGGCCGGCGGCCTGCTCGAAGCCTTCAAGCCCGGCACGGCGCCGCCCGACAGCTACTCGGTCATCGGCTACGAAGGCGGCGACTACCGTCCGCCGATGGGCGTCTCACCCGAAGCGGATCGCGCGGTGATGCGGCCTTCCGGGCTTTACTAGCGCCCCGCGATCCCCGTCTGTTGGCAAGGCCGGGAACGCTCCCGGCCTTTTTTGTGAGCCCCGCGAATGGGGCGCGTCGCGCGCGGGGCTTTATTCGTTCGTGTCGCCGGTCGTCGCGCTGATCCTTGGCGCGGCGCGAGATGACCGGCGCGGCGATCATGCTGGTGGCGGCCGCGATCGCGATCGCACGCCGTCCGCCGGATGTGCCGCCAGCCTAGACTCTTATTGGCGCATCACCTTTTCCGAAAGCCGGTACCCACTTTTCGGGGTCATACGCGCTCCCACGTCATCCGGCGCACGCTCATCTTGCCATCGAGCGGATCGAGCGAAGGCGGGGGCGAGAGCGTGAGGCGATCGCCGTCGAACGTGACCTTGCGCGTCTGGACGGTGCCGGTGAATTTTTCGTTCCACGAGATGTCGCAGTGATGCAGGACCTCATCGCCCACGCATTCGTAGTGCGAGCCGTAGGCAATCATGCTGCGAATCAGCGCTTCGGCCTCGGCAGGGGCCACGACGCTGCCGGCCGGCGCCTTGCGGCCCGCGCGCGTGATCATCGCCATCATGCGTCCCGTCGGGCATGTAATGAAGGAAGCCCGTCGGGTTCTCGCCGAGGAATGGGGTTTCCGTGCCGGAGGGAATCTCCTCGACGCATCGCGGAGACGAGTTTCCAGGTTCCAATCAGCCGGTCGCGCAGCTTGTCGTTCGCCTGAGCGGACATTAGGTTCTCCCCGCGATTCCGCCTCGAGTATAGCCATGCGCGCCGAAATCCAAGCCATTGTCGATGAGATCAAGCAGTCCGTCGGGCTGCTGAGGAGGCATCTTTGACGTCGACAACGCGCGCGGCGGCTCGACGAACTGAACGCTCTGGCCGAAGACCCCAACCTCTGGAACGACAATCAGCGCGCGCAGCGCGTGATGCAGGAGCGCAACGCGCTCGAAGACCAGCTCACCTCCATCGGCCGGATCGAGCGCGAGCTTGACGACAACATCGGCATGATCGAGCTCGGCGAAGCCGAGAAGGACAAAGCCGTCGTTGCGGAGGCCGAGGAAGCGCTGCGCCGGCTCAAGGCCGATGTCGCACGCCGCGAGATGGAAGCGCTGCTCTCCGGCGAAGCCGACCCGAACGACGCCTATCTGGAAGTGCATGCCGGTGCGGGCGGCACCGAGAGCCAGGACTGGGCCAACATGCTGTTGCGCATGTACACGCGCTGGGCCGAGAAGCACGGCTTCAAGGTGGAGTACCTCGAGGAGACGCAAGGCGAAGAAGCCGGCATCAAGTCGGCGACCATCCAGGTGAAGGGCCGCAACGCCTATGGCTGGCTGAAGACCGAGATGGGCGTGCACCGGCTGGTGCGCATCTCGCCCTACGACTCCAATGCGCGCCGCCACACCTCATTCGCCAGCATCGAGACCTATCCGGTGATCGACGACAGCATCAAGGTCGACATCAAGGAGGCCGACGTCAAGACCGACACCATGCGGGCAAGCGGGGCAGGGGGCCAGCACGTCAACAAGACCGAGTCCGCGATCCGCCTCACGCATCTCCCGACGGGGGTCGTGGTGTTCTGCCAGAACGATCGTTCACAGCACCGCAATCGCGCGCAGGCGTGGGACATGCTGCGCGCGCGCCTTTATGAGCGCGAACTCAAGAAGCGTGAGGAGGCGGCTGCGGCCGAGAATGCCGCCAAGACCGACATCGGCTGGGGCCATCAGATCCGCTCCTACGTGCTGCAGCCGTATCAGATGGTGAAGGACCTGCGCACCGGCGTGCAGACCTCCAACACCGGCGGCGTGCTCGACGGCGATCTCGACCAGTTCATGGAAGCGACGCTCGCCCAGAAGGCATTCGGCACCGGGCCGGAGAAGGTGGAGGATGTGGAGTAGCGTATGATCCCGAAAAGTGGATACCGGTTTCCGGACAAGATCATGGGCAAGAACGTTGCGGGCGCTCAGATCGCAATCTTGGTCTTGATCGCATCGTAGTCTGCGCGAACGCCCTCGGTCGTATCCAACAATCCGGCTGAGGCAAGCGCCTGCACGTCCGCGTGGACATTGCTGTAGTCGCGCTTGAGTGCTTTGGCGAGCGCGCGGACGCTTGCCACGTCGTGGCGGCGGACGTAGCGTAGCAGCTCCATGCGCTTTCCGGTGAGAACGCGCGCCAGTGCATCCCAGCTTTCGAATGCCAGGTGGCGCTCACGAAATTTCTTGCCTCGTTCGGCGCGGTGCCACGCATCGATGAAGCGCCGCGAAGCATCAGCTTCAAGCGCGCCGCCGACCGCTATTTTCACCTCGCTCATGTCTCGCCTCGTGCGCGCGCCACGTCGGACCAAAAATCCGTCATCAATTGCTCTACCGAAGTAAACGTGTACGCGTACTCTCTGCCCTTGATGTGCCGATGATCGCCCTTGCCGCGTTCGTTGTCGTAGCCGATCTCACGACGTCCCGAACGGCCGTAGTAGAGCGAGTACTTCAACCCATGCGTTGTCGGCGGTACTGGTGAGGGAACGCGCCAGATCACCATTTTGACAATTCCACCATCATCGTAATCGATGCGTTGGTAGAACAGCCGGGTCGCCCGCATGAATTGCGCTTATGGCACAACGAACCATATGGCGTCAACGACCGCCACGCTAGAGCGCCCTAGAAGGCCCCGCCAAGCCTGACTCCAGCCCGCAAAAACTTCTGCGGGTCGACCGGATCGCCATCGACGCGCGTCTCGTAGTGCAGATGCGGGCCCGTGGATCGCCCGGTCGAACCGACCTTTCCGACAATCTGCCCGATGCGGATCGTCTGGCCGACTTCCACGTCGATAGCGGACAGATGCGCGTAGCGCGTGGCAAAGCCATTGCCGTGATCGACCTCGACCATCTTGCCGTAGCCGCCGTTCCAGCCCGCCATCGTTACGGTGCCTGCCGCGGTCGCGCGCGCCGGCTCGCCGGTGTCGGCGCGGATGTCGAGCCCGGTGTGCATCGCGGGTCCGCGCAGGAACGGATCGGTGCGCATGCCGAAGCCGGATGTCGAGTCGAGTTCTCCGGTCATTGGCTTGCGGATCGGCACCGCGCTGAGCGTACGGGTCAGCCGCTCGACCTGCCCGCGCACCAGCCTGATGCGATAGAGCTGGCGGTCGAATCCCGAAATCGCGTTTGCGCTCGCCGGCACGAACGGCCCGCCGCTCGCGCGCGCCGGGAGCGGCGGCGCGATCTTGCCAAGATCGAGGCCGAGATCGGCGAGCACGCTGCGCATCCGCCGCGCCTTGGCGTCGTAGCTCTCTTCCAGCGTGTTGAGCGTTTTGACCTGGCTCGTCTCGTAGCGATCGAGCGAAAGCTGCAGCCGGGCGAGCGCGCCTTCGATGCCTGCGTGGGTCTGCGCGGTTGCCAGCCGGACACCCGCACCAAACGGCGTACGCGACTCCAGGCGCGCCTCGCGCTCCGGCGGCGGAACCAGGATGACCGTGTCATTGATTGGCGATGGCTTCGGCGCCAGCTGAGGAGCGAGCACTGCGGGTGCGGCTGCGCGCGGCACCGATTTGATCGAGCCGGTCAGGCCGGGATCGGGCAGGCTGGAGAGGGCAGACGAGCGCGACTCCAGCATCGATTGGCGCCGCGCGATCTGCTCGAGCTTGCTCTCGACCTGTTCCTGATCGAGCAACTGCCGGCTCGCGAGACGATCGACCTGGCCGCGCAGGTCGGCGATCCGGTCCTCATAGGCGTATTGCATCTGGGCTTGCCGGGCGAGCAGCCGCGTCAGCACATCGTCGCGGAATGCGAAGTAGGTCGCGGTCACCGCGGACCATCCCGCCATCACGACCAGCGAGCCGACGATGATCCAGAATGCCACCGGCCGCACGCGCACCTGCCGGCCGCCGTGACCAAGGGTCCAGTCGCTCTTGGCCGGTGTGGGGCTGGCGGGGGAAATCGGCCGAGCGCGGCCGCGGCCGAACTCGGGATGACCGTGGTCAGCAGAACCGCGAACAGGGGGCCTGTATGACATCAGCACTCCCGCGCAGCCGCTCGGGCCGGCGCACACAGGTGCCGATTTGACCCTCACATGGTTAATTTTCCGCGAAGCGTAGAATTGCGGCTGCGCCGTTAACGAATTGGCAACCAGATTCGCGTGCCAGTGGCTGACTGCAGCTTACCTGAGGCGACGCGATGCCTGCCTCGTCCGCGCGCTCACAGCGCCTTGGCCGCTTCGAGGACCGCCTCGGCGTGGCCGGGGACTTTGACGTTTTCCCACACCTGCGCGATGCGTCCGTCGGGCCCGATCAGGAAGGTCGTGCGTCGCACGCCCATGAACTTGCGGCCGTACATCGATTTCTCGCCCCAAACCCCATAGGCGGTCAGCATTTTCTTCGTTTCGTCGGAGGCGAGCGCGATCTTCAGCGAATACTTGTCGCGGAACTTATCCTGCGCCTTGACGGGGTCGGCCGAGACGCCGAGGATTTCGGCATCGGCCTTTGCGAAGGCGCGCTTGAGCCCGTTGAACGCGATGGCTTCCTTGGTGCACCCTGGGGTGTCGGCCTTGGGATAGAAATAGAGCACCAGCTTCCGCCCCTTGAAGTCGGCGACGAGAGATTGCCGCCGCCGTCACGGAGAAGCGTGAAACTCGGGCGCTTTTTCACCGACGCCCGGGACCGTCATGTGCCTTCCTTTCGACGCTTTCGCAGGATCAATGTGACGGGGGACGAGGCGCCGGTAAAGGGCTGGCGAAGCAGGGGCAATTCGAGCGGACCTGGGACCTTCGGTCCCGGCCGCCGCCGCTCCTGAATTCGAGGTGTGGGGCCTCGAACGCGAGGGGATGTCCGGTTGCGCATGACGGGGATCAATTCGGCTGCCGCCGCGTTGCGCGAGGTCTGGTCGACCTTGGCGCTGCACGGCCGCGAGCTTGCCGAGCGCGCCGCCGATCGTCTGCGTCCCGAGCATGACCATTACCGCCCGCGCGTCGCGGCAGAACGTTCGCCATTCGCCGCGCCGCGCGCTGATCGGCACTGGCGCTGTTGCGCTCGCTGCGATCGTAAGCGGCGGCGTCGTGTGGTGGCAGCTTGCCTCGGGCCCGATCGCGATCAATTTCGTGACGCCGTGGCTCACCTCGGCGATCGAAGAGCGGCTCGGCGGTCAGCACCGCATCGAAGTCGGCGGAACCATGCTCGAACGCGACGAGGTCGGACGCTCCGCGTTGCGCCTGCGCGACATCGTGGTGCGCGACGCGCAGGGAACGGTCGTCGCCAGCGCTCCGAAAGCCGAAGTCGGGATTTCCGGCCTGAGCCTGCTGACTGGCCGCGTGCAGACCGAGCGCCTCAGCCTGATCGGCGCCGAGATGGCGCTGCGCATCGAGCCGGGCGGCCAGGTCAACCTTCTGGCGGGCGCCGGCAAGCCTGCCTTGGTCGCGCCGGCGGTCACGAGTTCGATCGCCAGTGCCGCGATGGCCGCGCCGAACGCGAACGACTCCCGCCTGCCGCCGATCGAAGTTGCGGGCAATCCGCTCACCGCAATCCTCGCCTGGATTGACCGCCTCGATTCGCTCGGGCTCGACGGCGGCACGCTGTCGGAGATCGGACTGAAGGATTGCACGCTGGTGGTCGACGATCAGCGTAGCGGCAAGCGCTGGACCTTCGAGCGCATCAACCTCAGCCTCACGCGTCCGCAAGAAGGCGGCGTTGCGTTCGCGGTGAATTCCACCGGCGCGGACGGGCTGTGGTCGCTGACCGCGACCGTGACGCCGAAGCCCGACGGGCGGCGCACGATCGAGACGGTCATCCGCGACGTGTCGCCGAAAGACCTCATGCTGGCGCTGCGTTCCAGCGACGGGCAATTCTCCGCCGACGTGCCGCTCTCGGCCGTCATCCGCGCCGAGATCGAACGCGACGGCACCTTGCAGTCGCTGGAAGGGCGCGTCCTTGCCGGAGCGGGCTATTTCGGATCGCGCGACGATCCCGAAAGCCGCATCCATATCGACGAGGCGCAGCTGAACCTGCGCTGGAACCCGTCGACCCGTCAGTTGCAGATGCCGCTCGACGTGCAGTCGGGACCGAGCCGCATCAGTTTCATGGCCCAACTCGATGTGCCGGAAGATGCGGGCGCGCCGTGGTCGCTGAATATCCCGCGCGGGCTGATCGTCTTCGCATCCGCCGATCGTTCGCGCGATCCGCCGCTGATCATCGATCGGGTTTCGGTACGGGCCGCAGTTCGATCCGGTCCGGCGCGTATTCGAGATCGAGCAGGGTGACCTCGGCGGAATGGCCGGAGGTTTCGCGCTATCCGGCGCGATCGATTTTTCCACGCCCGACCCGCGCCTCGCGCTCGGCGTCGCCGGCACGCGTATGACGGTGTCGGCATTCAAGCGCCTGTGGCCCGCGCTGATCAGCCCGCGGCTGCGCTCCTGGGTGGTCGATCGCATCGGCGGCGGCACGGTCGAGCGCCTCGTGATTGCAACCAACGCGCCGCTCTCGACCTTGGAGCCTGGAGGGCCCCCGCTCCCCGACGACGGCTTGTCGATCGATCTGGTGACCAGCGGCAGCACGCTTCGTGCTGTCGACAATTTGCCACCGTTGCGCGACGCCGATCTGACGACCCGCGTACAAGGACGCACCGCAACCGTGCGCGTCGGCAAGGCGATCGTCGATCTGCCGTCCGGGCGCAAGCTGACGCTGTCCAATGGCGTATTCGAGGTGCCGGACACGCATCCCAAGCCTTCGCCCGCGCGCACCCGCTTCCGCGCCGAAGGTACGGCTGACGCCGCGGCCGAGCTGCTTGCGATGGAACGGCTGCGCGATTCGTCGAACGTCGCACTCGATCCCGCGACCACCAAAGGAAATTTCGCGGCTCAGATCGCGCTCGACTACCTGCTTACCGGTACGCTCAGCAAAGACAATCTGAACTACGCGATCGACGCCGACATCACCAACTTCTCGGCTGAGAAATGGGTGCGCGGACAGAAGGTCGAAGCCGCCGCGCTCAAGCTGACGGCGAATACGCAAGGCTTCTACACCAGGGGCGATGTGAAAATCGGCGGACTGCCGGCAACGGTCGATTACCGCAAGCCATCCGGCGACGCCGACGCCGAGGTGCGCATCCAGGCGACACTCGACGATGCCGGGCGCGCCCGCCTCGGCTTCGGCATGGGCGAGGCATTGTCGGGACCCGTTCCGTTCAAGCTGCAAGGCCGCGTCGCAGGCAGCGATCGCGAGAGCAGCTATCAGGTCGAAGCTGATCTCAAGGACAGCAGGATCACCGAATTGCTCCCGGGGTGGTGGAAGTCCGCGGGCAGGGCGACGCGCGTGACCTTCACGGTGGTCGACAAGCCGCAACGTGATGCGCTTCGACGACATCGTGATCGACGGACCAGGCACGCTCGTGAAGGGCATGATCGAGCTCGACGCCAATGGCGAGATCGCGCTCGCGAGTTTCCCGTCGTTCGCGCTCTCCGATGGCGACAAGGCGACGTTGCGCGCGGATCGAGCGCCGGATGGCACGCTCAAGGTGACGATGCGCGGCGAACTGTTCGACGGTCGCGGGTTCATCAAGTCGGCGACGTCGAGGCTCGTCCTCGGACAAGAGCAAGCAAAGCGCGCGCGACTTCGACCTCGACGTCAAGCTCAGCACCGTCACTGGCTACAACGTCGAGGCGCTGCGCGGCGTGGAGCTGCGAATGTCGCGGCGCAACGGTCATGTCCGCAACTTCGGCATGCTCGCCAAGCTCGGCAGCAACTCCTCGCTCAGCGGCGATCTGCGCGCATATCCGGGCGGCCGTCAGGTCATCTATCTCGAGTCGAACGACGCTGGTGCGCTGCTGCGCTTCACCGATACCTATTCGCGCGTCGTCGGCGGGCAGATGTGGATGGCGATGGATCCGCCGACCGCCGATCAGTTGCCGCAGGAAGGCGTACTCAACGTGCGCGACTTCTCGATCCGCGGCGAAGCGACGCTCGAACGGGTTGCCGCCAGCGGCGGCGATCCGAGCGGACGCTCACCGCAGGCGATCGGCTCCGGGGTTAGCTTTCGCGCGCATGCGCGCCGAGTTCACGCGCTCGCCCGGCAAGCTCATGGTGCGCGACGGCGTGGTGTGGGGACCGGTGATGGGGGCCACGCTCGAGGGGCAGTTCGACTATGGGCGCGACGACGTGCGGCTGCGCGGCACGTTCATACCGGCCTATGCGCTGAACAATTTCCTCGCGCGCGTGCCGCTCGTCGGCCTGATCATCGGCGGCGGCCAGAACGAAGGAATCTTCGGTATGACCTACGAGGTGACGGGCCCGCAAGGCAACGCGACCTTGCGCGTCGCACCGATGTCGATGCTGGCGCCAGGAATTTTCCGCAAGATTTTCGAATTCCGCGGCGCGGAGAGCGACCGCAACGCCGTGCCGCCGTATTCGTCGCCGACGCGGTAACTCTATAGCGGCTTCAGGAGCACGTGCTTCTTGCGGCCGAACGAGAGCTTTATGACGCCTTCGGGCGTCAGGTCGTTCAACGTCAACACCGCCTTGTCATCCGTGACGGTCGCGTCGTTGACCTTTAGCCCACCGCCCTTGATCTGACGCCGTGCCTCGCCATTCGAGGCGACCAGACCGGTCTTTTCGGCGAACGCACTGAGCACGCCGAGCCCGGCTTCGAGTTCGCTGCGTGCGACTTCGACCGTCGGCAGGCTCTCGGCGAGCGCGCCTTCCTCGAACGTCCGGCGCGCCGTCTCGGCCGCCTGTTCGGCGGCCGCGCGCCCGTGCAGCATCGCAGTCGCCTCGGTGGCGAGCACTTTCTTCGCCTCGTTGATTTCCTGGCCCTTCAGCGCGCCCAGCCGCGCAATCTCATCGAGCGGCAGTTCGGTGAATAGTTTCAGGAGACGGACAACATCCGCATCCTCGGTGTTGCGCCAGAATTGCCAGAACTCGTACGGGCTCATCATGTCAGCGTTGAGCCAGACCGCCCCGGTCTCGGTCTTGCCCATCTTGGTACCGGAGGAGGTCGTCAGGAGCGGCGTGGTCAGCGCGAACAATTCGGTATTGAGCAGCCGGCGGCCGAGATCGATTCCGTTGACGATGTTCCCCCACTGGTCGGAGCCGCCCATTTGCAGGATGCATCCATGACGCCGGTTCAGTTCCGCGAAATCGTACGCCTGCAGGATCATGTAGTTGAATTCGAGGAAGGTCAGCGGCTGTTCGCGGTCCAGCCGCAGCTTCACGGAGTCGAAGGTGAGCATCTTGTTGATCGTGAAATGGCGGCCGACATCCCGCAGGAACGGGATGTAACGCAACCCGTCGAGCCAACTGGCGTTGTTGTCCATGATCGCGCCGCCGTCAAAATCGAGGAAGCGCGAGAACACCGTTCGGATCGAGGCGATATTGGTTTCAATCTGCTCGTTGGTCAGCAGCCCACCGCGCGTAGTGTCTTTTCCCGACGGGTCGCCGATCTTGCTGGTGCCCCCTCCCATCAACGCGATCGGATGGTGGCCGCTCTTCTGCAGCCAGCGCAGCATCATGATCGTCAGCAGATTGCCGATATGCAGGCTGGGCGCGGTCGCGTCGTACCCGACATAGGCCGTGATCGGGCCGGCGGCGGCGCGCGCGTCGAGGCTCGCCGCATCGGAGACCTGATGGATGAATCCGCGCTCCGATAGAACGCGCAGGAAATCGGACTTATAACCGCTCATCGCGTGACTCGGGAACTGGGTCGCTGCCGCCGGGCCGGTAGTGTAACAGGTCCGGCACGGGATTCATAGAATCGGGGCGAAGGAGAATGCGGGCGATCGGCCTGATGAGCGGCACCTCGGTGGACGGCATCGATGTCGCCTTGATTGAGACCGATGGCGAAACGGTGTCGCGGCTCGGGCCGAGCACACTGTACTCGTATCAGGAGGGTGAGGCCGCCCTGTTGCGCAGCGCCATGGAGGCCGCGCCTGCACTGCGCTCGCGCACCGAGCGGCCCGGCGTGATCGCCGATGCCGAGCGGATGTCGACCACGCTTCACGCGAGTGCGCTCAAGGCATTTTTGACTGACAATGACATCGATCGAACCGCGATCGAAGTCGTCGGCTACCATGGGCAGACGATCCTACACCGGCCGAAAGAGAAGCTGACAATCCAGCTCGGTGACGGTGCGGCGCTCGCGCGCGAAGTGGGTATCCCGGTGGTGTATGATTTCCGCGCTGCCGATGTCGCGGCCGGCGGAGAGGGTGCCCCCCTGGTGCCGGTCTTTCACCGCGCGCTCGCCCGCTCGCTCGACCGGCCGCATCCGATTGCGGTGCTCAATCTCGGCGGCGTTGCCAACATCACATTTATTGACGGGGCAAACGAACCGACTGCCTGCGATACCGGCCCGGCCAACGCCTTGATCGACGATTTCTTCCGCGAGCGGACCGGCACGCCACGCGATCAGGATGGCGCCGCTGCGGCGGCCGGCCGCGTGGACGAAGCCGCGATCGCCCGGCTGCTTGCGCACCCGTTCTTCGCCAAACCATGCCCGAAATCGCTCGATCGAAACGATTTTCGCGAATGGGTCCGGACGCACGCCGGGCTCGCGGAGAAAGGCGTTGAGGATGGCGCGGCCACACTCACCATGCTGACGGCCGCAACAGTCGCCCGTATCCTCGACATGCTGCCGCGCGCGCCGAAGAGCTGGATCGTCGCGGGCGGCGGCGCGCGCAACCCAACGCTGATGCGGATGCTGATCGAAAAGCTTGGTCCCGCAACGGTCGACACCGCCGATCAGGTCGGCTGGTCGGCGGACGCGCTGGAGGCGCAGGCCTTTGCGTTTCTCGCCGTGCGATCGGTGAAGGGATTGCCGCTTACGTTCCCGACCACGACTGGCGCGCCGCGGCCGATGACCGGCGGTGTCTGCGTCGAGGCAGACGCGTAAGTTTCTCGTCACGTCTGCTCAGCTCTCCACGCCAGTTGATTCAAAATCGCCTCGCAACTATATAGTAACAAAACAATCTGCTTAGGATTTGCTCGGCTTCCAGTTTTCCAACGAAAGAGGTTTCGTGATGGCCACAACGCAAGTCCGGGAAGGCGTTCACAATCTCAACGATGCACAAGTCACCGATTTCCGTGAGGCCTATCGCCAGATGCAGGCGATTACGGACAATCGCGGCTATGGATTTCTTGCCGGGCTGCACGGAGCGCCTGCGTTCTGGTGCTGGCATCACGAGCGCAGTCCGACGCACAATCCGGGCGTGCGGATGCAGCTCTTCCTGCCTTGGCACCGTGCCTATCTCTACAATTGGGAAATGGCGATGCGCGACCGCGTCGCCAATGTCACGCTTCCGTGGTGGGACTGGACGCTACGTCCCCCGCGTCAGGAAGGCATTCCGAAAATCTTCGCCGACCGGCAAGCGAATAACAAGCCCAATCCCTTATTCAGCTACCATATCAGTATCGGAGGGTCTCAGCCGATCAATCACGACACCCGGCGCGATCCGGACGACCCCACCAACCTGCCGACCCAGGCGGACGTGGATGGAGTCCTGGCGACCGCCGACTGGACGGACCTCAATTTCCAGCTCGAAGGCCTGCACGACAGCGTTCATGGCTGGGTGGGTGGAGACATGGGCGTGGTCGCCACCTCGGCATTCGACCCGATCTTCTGGTCGCATCACTGCATGATCGATCGCATCTGGTGGCTTTGGCAGGTGCGGAACGGCAACGGCAACATCCCGGATAACCTGCTCGATGTCGTGCTGAAGCCCTTCAGCTTCACGGTTCGTGACGTGCTGAACGTCAACGACCTCGGCTATGACTATGCGTCAAATCAGACAATAATCCCGATCGGAGGCCAATGATGGCAAAAGCAGCGAAAAAGCGCTCATCCGCAGCCCGCCCGTCCGCGAGCGCTCCGAAGCGCGTCGGCACGCCGAGCCGTCCGACCACTTCGGCAAACACCTATACGACCAAGCCGGTCGCGATCGATTTTGCGGACTCAAGCCACCGGCTGAGCAGCGCCGATCTGGAGATCATGGGCGTCTATCATTCGGAGGCTTCCTATGAAGGGCGCATCTACTTCAACAATCCGAAGGCCGACAAGAGCACGCCAAAGACGCTTGAGAATGGCTACGCCGGATCGTTCTACGTCTTCGGCCATGGCGGCTGTTTCGGCGACGTCGGCCACTGCGAGATCAATGGGAAACGTGACCCGTTCGATCTGCGCGACCCGCATCCGCTGGCGCCGATCACCAAACGCATCACGGTGACGGACGCGCTCAAGTATTACGCGCGCGCCAACAGGCCGGTCACCATTACGATCGTTCCGGTGGTCTCGGCGGCGAACGACCTGTGCGACACGAAGAACGTGTTCCGCTTCGAACAGATGCGGTTCCTGTCGTACAATCCTTAGGCGGCGGAGTTCTCGGCGGGCTTGAGCCGCTTGTCGAGATAGGCCGTGACGGTCTGCATCATCGGCTCGATCTTGTTGTCGAAGAAGTGGTTCGCGCCCGGAACCACCTTCTGGTCGATGATGATGCCCTTCTGCGTTTTGAGCTTCTCGACCAAGCCGGTCACGTCCTTGGCCGGCACGACCGCGTCCTTGTCGCCGTGGATGATTAGCCCTGAAGAGGGGCAGGGGGCGAGGAACGAGAAATCATAGAGGTTGGCGGGCGGCGCGACCGAGATGAAGCCCTCGATCTCGGGCCGGCGCATCAGCAGTTGCATGCCGATCCAGGCCCCGAACGAGAAGCCCGCGATCCAGCACGAGCGCGCCTCCGGGTTGATCGTCTGCGCCCAGTCGAGCGCGGAGGCCGCATCCGACAGTTCCCCGGAGCCGTGATCGAAGGAGCCCTGGCTGCGCCCGACCCCACGGAAATTGAAGCGCAGCACGGAGAAGCCGCGGTGCACGAAGGCGTAATAGAGCTGGTAGACGATCTGATGATTCATCGTGCCGCCGAATTGCGGGTGCGGGTGCAGCACGATGGCGATCGGCGCATGCTTGATGCGGGCCGGGTGGTAGCGGCCTTCGATCCGGCCGGCCGGACCAGTGAAGATGACTTCGGGCATTCAAACCTCGGACTTGGGAACAGCCATGCCGTTTGGGGGGGCGGTTACTCAACTTGCGGTGCCGCTTGACGCGGCCTGCAGGCGGGCGTAACTATTTAGAACTGTTCTAAATTCTGAGACAGCCTCGCCATGTGAACCGGCGGCCGGGCGAGCGTGGCGGCTCCTTTTGCATGATCTCGCGGGCGAAAAGCAAGTCTTTTGCGCTAATGTGGACTGTACGGATCGAGAAATCAATGACGGCGCGTGCGTACCTGGACTGGAATGCGAGTGCGCTGTTGCGCGTGGAAGCGCGCGAGGCGATGTCCGCCGCACTCGAACTATCCGGCAATCCGTCCTCGGTTCACGGCGAGGGCCGGGCGTCGCGCCAGCTGATCGAACAGGCGCGCGGAGAAGTCGCGGCGCTGGTCGGCGCCGATGCGCGCAATGTGATCTTCACTTCCGGCGGCACCGAGGCAAATGCGCTGGCGCTGTCGCCCGCGATCGAGGTTGGCGCCGACAAGGCGCCGCGGAATCGATTGCTGATCTCGGCCATCGAGCACCCGTCGGTTCTGGCTGGCGGTCGTTTTTCGCCGGCTGCAATCGAGCAGATTCCGGTCAACGCAGACGGCGTTGTCGATCTTGCTGCTCTTGAACGACGTCTCGCCGAAGGTGCTCGCGCGCTTGTCTCCCTGATGGCTGCGAACAACGAGACGGGCGTCATTCAGCCGGTCACGCAAGCCGCCGAAATCGTGCACCGCGCCGGCGGCCTCCTTCATGTCGATGCCGTGCAGGCCGCGGGCCGCATGGCCCTCGACATCAATACGCTTGACGCCGATCTACTCACGCTCAGCGCGCACAAGCTGGGCGGCCCAAAGGGCGCCGGCGCGCTGATCAAGCGGGATGAAGCGCTTCACTTCGCCGAGCCGCTGATCCAGGGCGGCGGGCAGGAGCGGGGAAGCCGGGCAGGTACCGAGAACGTCGCTGGTATCGTGGCATTCGGCGCTGCCGCGGCGGCGTGCGGTAGCGCGTTGAGTGCCGAAACCGTCCACATGGCGGCACAACACGATCGGCTCGAATCCAGCCTGCGCGCGCTCACGCCCGAAGCGGTCATTTTCGGTTGCGAAGCCGAACGGCTCCCCAATACCACCCTGGTCGCCATGCCGGGCGCGAAGGCCGAAACCCTGGTCATCGGCTTCGACCTCGAAGGGATCGCAGTGTCGTCCGGCGCGGCCTGCTCGTCCGGCAAGGTCGCACCCTCGCATGTGCTCGCCGCCATGGGCATGCCTGCGGAACTTGCGCGTGGGGCCATCCGAATTCAGCACCGGTCCCGCCACCACGGGGCCCGAAATCGACCGTTTTCTCGAAGTTTGGAAAAAGCTTGTGCAGCGCCTATCTATCAAGGAGAAACGCGGCCTTGCCGCCTGAACAAGCAACATAACCGACAAACTGACCCCGCGGCCCTTGAAGCCGCTGTGGAGGAGTTCAATGCCGGCCGTACAAGAGACCGTCGATCAGGTTCGCCGGATCGACGTTGACCAGTACAAGTATGGGTTCGAAACCAACATCGGATCCGAAAAGGCCCCCAAGGGCCTGAGCGAAGACACTATTCGCTTCATTTCGGCGAAGAAGGACGAGCCCGCCTGGATGCTCGAGTGGCGGCTCGACGCCTACCGGCGCTGGCTGACCATGCGCGAGCCGCAATGGGCGCGGGTGAACTACGGCCCGATCGACTATCAGGACGCCTACTACTATTCCGAGCCGACGAACTTCAAGGCGCCGAAGTCGCTCGACGACATCGATCCGGAAATCCTCAAGACCTACGAGAAGCTCGGCATTCCGCTGCGCGAGCGCGAGGCGCTGCTCGGCATCGTGCGCGAGCCGGTCGATGGCGAGGAAGGTGAGGAGGGGCCGCGGAGCCGCGTCGCCGTGGACGCGGTGTTCGATTCCGTTTCGGTCGCCACCACCTTCAAGGAAGAGCTGAAGAAAGCCGGCGTGATCTTCATGCCGATCTCCGAGGCGTTGCGCGAACATCCCGATCTGGTGAAAAAGTATCTCGGCAGCGTCGTGCCGGTGTCGGATAATTTCTTCGCGACGCTCAATTCGGCGGTGTTCTCCGACGGTTCGTTCGTCTACGTGCCGCCGGGCGTGCGCTGCCCGATGGAGCTTTCGACCTACTTCCGCATCAACGAGAAGAACACCGGACAGTTCGAACGTACGCTGATCATCGCCGACAAGGGCTCTTACGTGAGCTACCTCGAAGGCTGCACGGCGCCGATGCGCGACGAGAACCAGCTCCATGCGGCCGTGGTCGAGCTGATCGCGCACGAGGATGCCGAGATCAAGTATTCGACCATCCAGAATTGGTATCCGGGCGACGCGCAAGGCAAGGGCGGCATCTACAATTTCGTCACCAAGCGCGGTGACTGCCGCGGCGCGAATTCCAAGATTTCGTGGACGCAGGTCGAGACCGGCTCCGCGATCACCTGGAAGTATCCGAGTTGCATCCTGCGCGGCGACGGCTCACGCGGCGAGTTCTATTCGATCGCCATCTCCAACGGCCACCAGGAGGTCGACAGCGGCACCAAGATGATTCATCTCGGCAAGAACACCACCAGCCGCATCATCTCCAAAGGCATCGCGGCCGGGCATTCGCAGAACACCTATCGCGGGCTCGTCTCCTCGCACCGCAAGGCCAAGGGCGCGCGCAATTTCACCAACTGCGACTCGCTTCTGATCGGCAACAAATGCGGCGCGCACACCGTGCCGTACATCGAGGCGAAGAATTCCTCGACCGTGTTCGAGCACGAGGCCACCACCTCGAAGATCTCCGAGGACATGCTGTTCTATTGCCGCCAGCGCGGATTGACCGCCGAGGAGGCGACCGCGCTCGTCGTGAACGGCTTCGTCAAGGATGTGCTGCAGCACCTGCCTATGGAATTCGCCGTGGAGGCGCAGAAGCTGATCGCGGTGAGCCTTGAGGGCTCGGTCGGGTGATTTGAATAACCAACAAGGAAGCGTGATGCCTCTGCTTGAAATCAAAAACCTGCACGTCGAAATCGACGGCAAGAAGATATTGAACGGCCTCGACCTTGTCGTGAACAAGGGCGAGGTGCACGCGATCATGGGCCCGAACGGCTCCGGCAAGTCGACGCTCGCCTATGTGCTCGCCGGCAAGGCCGACTACGAGGTCACGCAAGGCGAGGTGCTGTTCGACGGCGCGAACGTGCTCGAGATGCAGCCGGATGAGCGCGCCGCCAAGGGCGTGTTCCTCGCGTTCCAGTATCCGATCGAAATTCCCGGCGTCGCCACGATGACGTTCCTGCGCACGGCGCTCAACGCGCAGCGCAAGAAGCGCGGCGAAGCCGAGCTGACCACGCCGGAGTTCATGAAGCGCGTGCGCGAGGCGGCCGGAAAGCTGTCGATCAGCACGGACATGCTGCGCCGCGCGGTGAACGTCGGGTTCTCGGGCGGCGAGAAGAAGCGCAACGAAATCCTGCAAATGGCGTTGCTGGAGCCGCGCCTTTCGGTGCTGGACGAGACCGATTCCGGCCTCGACATCGACGCGCTCAAGATCGTGGCCGACGGCGTCAACCGGCTGCGCTCGCCCGAGCGCGCGGCGGTTGTCATCACCCACTACCAGCGCCTGCTCGACTACATCGTGCCGGACATCGTGCACGTGCTCTCGAAAGGCCGCATCGTGAAGACCGGCGGCAAGGAACTGGCGCTTGAGCTTGAGGCGAGCGGCTACGCGCAGTTCCAGGCAGCGCCGGTCGCGGCGGAATAGAATATGGCTGAAGTCACTCTCATCAAGAACGCCGCCGAGCAGCAGCTCACTGCCGAATGGCAGGAGGCGAAGACTCGACTGCCGGGCCCGGCGCGGCTGCGCGAAGCGGCGTTCGAGCGCTTCGCCGCGACCGGTCTGCCGCACCGCCGCGTCGAGGAGTGGAAATACACCGATCTGCGCGTGTTGATGCGCGAGGCGAAACCTCTCGTGCCGCGCCCGGATGCGAACGTGTTCGCACGACTGAAGGATGCCGGCGCCGCTCTTGGCGACCTTGACGCGCGCCGCATCGTGATTGCGGACGGTTACCTCGCGCCAGGCTGGACGGATCAAAACAACCACAATCCAGGCGTGACGATCGTGGAATTGTTCGCGTGGCTCGCCGAAAGCCTGCTCCACGTGGACTGCCTGAACCAGAACGTTACGGATGACGTCGCGATTGCGCTCAACACGGCTTTCATGACCGGCGGCGCCGTCATCCAGGTGCGCAAGGACGCGAGCAACGCGCAGCCGATCCACCTCGCGCATGTTTTCAGCGGCAAGACCGCTGCCGCGACCTATCCGCGCTCCGTGGTGATCGTCGAGCCGGGCGCCCGGCTGATGCTGATCGAGAGCTTCGAGGGACCCGACGGGGTCGACTATCAGGTCAACACCGCGCTGCAGATCTTCGCGGGCGAGGGTGCCCACGTCGATCACGTCAAAGTCACCCGCGAGGGCGACAAGGCGCTGCACGTCTCCTCGCTGATGGCCGATGTCGGCGCGCATGCACGCTTCAACACCTTCGTGTACACGACCGGCGGCGCGGTTGTGCGCAATCAGCTGTTTCTGCGCTTCGGCGGTGAAGGCACTCTGGCGAACATTCGCGGCGCGAGCCTGCTGAAGGGCCGTCAGCATGCCGATACGACGCTCGTGGTCGACCACGCCGCGGCAGGCTGCCAGAGCCGCGAGGTCTTCAAGTCGGTGCTGGACGACGAAAGCCGCGGCATTTTCCAGGGCAAGATCATCGTCAAGCCGGGCGCACAGAAGACCGACGCCAAGATGGCGTCGCACGCGCTGATGCTGTCGGACGAGGCCGAGGCCGACAACAAGCCGGAGCTGGAAATCTTTGCCGACGACGTGCAATGCGGCCATGGCGCGACGGCGGGCGATCTCGATGAGGACCTGCTGTTCTACCTGCGCGCGCGCGGCATTCCGGAGCCCGAAGCCGAAGCACTGCTCATTCAGGCATTCGTCGGCGACGCGATCGAAGGCATCGAACACGCGGGCCTGCGCGAGGCATTGATCGAAGCTGTCGCGGCGTGGCTCAAGGCGCGGGCGTGACATGCACCCCGCCGTGACCAACGGCTCCTACGACGTTGCCCGCATCCGCGAGGATTTCCCGATCCTGTCGATGCAGGTCTACGGCAAGCCGCTGGTCTATCTCGACAACGCCGCGTCTGCGCAGAAGCCGAAAGCCGTGCTCGACCGGCTGAACCAGGCTTACACGTCCGAATACGCCAACGTCCATCGCGGCCTGCATTATCTCGCGAACGCCGCAACCGAGGGCTACGAGGGCGCACGCGAGAAGGTGCGCACGCTCCTGAATGCCAGGCGTCCGGAAGAAATCGTCTTCACCCGTAACGCCACCGAGGCGATCAACCTTGTTGCCTACACGTTCGCGCGCGAGCGCATCCAGCCCGGCGACGAGATCGTCATCTCGATCATGGAGCATCACTCCAACATCGTGCCGTGGCATTTCCTGCGCGAGCGCCATGGCGCGGTGATCAAATGGGCGCCGGTCGACGACGACGGCAATTTCCTCATCGACGAATTCGAGAAGCTGCTGACATCGCGCACCAGGATGGTCGCGATCACGCACATGTCGAACGCGCTCGGCACGATCACGCCGATCAAGGACGTCGTGCGCATCGCGCATGCGCGCGGCATTCCGGTGCTGGTCGACGGCGCGCAGGGCGCGGTGCATCTCGAAGTCGACGTGCAGGATCTCGGCTGTGATTTCTATGCCATCACGGGTCACAAGCTCTATGGCCCGACCGGCATCGGCGCGCTCTACGGCAAATACGAACACCTCGCCGCGATGCGGCCGTTCAACGGCGGCGGCGAAATGATCAAGGAGGTGTTCGAGGATCGCATCATCTATGGCGAGCCGCCGCATCGGTTCGAGGCTGGAACGCCGCCGATCGTGCAGGCGATCGGCCTCGGCGAAGCGATCGACTACGTCCAGTCGATCGGCAAGGCGCGCATCCGCGCCCACGAGAACGACGTCGTCACATACGCGCACGATCGGCTGCGCGAGATCAACTCGTTGCGCATCATCGGCACCGCAAAGGAAAAAGGCTCGATCGTCTCGTTCGAGCTGAAAGGCGCGCATCCGCACGATGTCGCGACCATCATCGATCGCGCGGGCGTCGCGGTGCGCGCCGGAACGCATTGCGTGATGCCGCTGCTCGCGCGCTATGGCGTCTCGGCGACATGCCGGGCGTCGTTCGGGCTCTACAACACCAAGGCCGAGGTCGACAGCCTTGCGCAGGCCTTGATCAAGGCGCAGGATTTCCTCTCATGACGGATGAAACCAAGACCGAAGGCGCGCCAGCCCCGAACGCGGTGGAGACGTCTGGTGGGAGCGCGATCCCCGCGGAAGAACTCGGCCGCATCACGGACGACATCGTCGGCGCGCTGAAGACAGTCTACGACCCGGAAATCCCGGCGGACATCTACGAGCTCGGCCTGATCTACAAGGTCGACATCGCTGACGATCGCGCCGTCACGGTGGACATGACGCTGACGACGCCGAACTGCCCATCGGCGCAGGAACTGCCCATCATGGTGGAGAACGCGGTGTCGAGCGTCGCGGGCGTCGGCCCGGTAACGGTCAATGTCGTCTGGGATCCGCCGTGGGAGCAGAGCCGGATGTCGGACGAGGCGCGCGCCTCGCTGAACATGTGGTGAGGTTGCGGCGACCAACGAGAGCGCCCAAATAGACAACATTGGCGTTTCTGCTATTCTGGATTCGCCAGAAATTAGAACGGCTTGAAAGAACAAATGGCAACGGCACGACCCCGACCTCAGGTGATGCGGCTCACAGACGCCGCGGCGGATCGCATCAAGGCGATCATGGCGAAGGCCGACAAGCCGTTCGCGGGCGTACGCGTCGGCGTGAAGAACGGCGGCTGCGCCGGCATGGCCTACACCATGGAATATGCGGCAGAAGCGGCGAAGTTCGACGAGGTGGTCGAGGACAAGGGCGTCAAGCTGCTGATCGATCCGAAGGCGGTGATGTTCCTGCTCGGCACCGAAATGGATTTCAAGGTCGACAAGCTGTCGTCGACCTTCGTGTTCAACAATCCGAACCAGACCTCGGCCTGCGGCTGCGGCGAGTCGGTGCAGTTGACGCCGGCTACCGATCCGGCAGGCGCCGAAGCGCACTGATGCTGCAAGGCGTCGCCCCGTGGACGCCGAATCCATCCAGGAATTGTTCGCCGAGTTCGGGCCCGTGTCCGTGCGCCGTATGTTCGGTGGCGCGGGCATCTTCGTCGACGGGCGGATGATCGCACTCGTCTCCCGCGACGTGATCTTTCTAAAGGCCGACGCGGAAACGATCCCGGCCTTCGAACGGGAAGGCCTCGCGCCCTTCAGCTACGCGACCAGGAACGGTGAGCACAAGCTCACCTCTTATTGGCGTATGCCGGACCGTCTCTACGACGACTCCGAGGAACTGGCGCGCTGGGCACGCGCCGCGCACGCCGCGGCGTTGCGCGCCGCTGACAGGAAGAAGCGATCACAGAAGACAGAGGCGAAGAAGACGAAGCCGCTCAGGCGACCTTCGAGGTCGTAACCGAGGCAACTTCCGGGTCGGATCTCGCACATGACGCGGTTTCGCCCGCAGCGCTTGGCCGCGTAGAGGCAATTGTCGGCGCGTTCGATCAGGGACTGGGCGGTGTCGCCCTTTTTCAGCGCCGCGACGCCGATCGAAACGGTAACCCGGCCGAGATGCTCGCCGGTCGAGCGTTTCATCAGTTCCTTGGTCATTACGGCGCGTCGCACGTGGTCAGCAACCGTCAGGGCTGAGCGTAATGTGGTACCCGGCAGAATGATTGCAAATTCCTCACCGCCATAGCGCGCCGCGATGTCCTGGCCCTTGACGTTCTGCTTAACGGCTATTGCGACGAGACGGAGGACCTGGTCGCCGGTAAGGTGGCCGAAGGTGTCGTTGAACGCCTTGAAGTGATCGATGTCGGTGAGCAGCAGCGCCATCGGTTCGCCGCTTTCAGTGCTTTGCGCGATAAATTTATCGAGCGCAGAATCGAAATACTTGCGGTTGGCGAGCGAGGTCAGCGGGTCGGTCAGGCTCTCGTTGCGCACCGCCTCGAGATTGACTTGGAGCTGATTGATTTCCTGCTTGGAGGCCTTCAGGCTCTGCTCTAGCCGGCTGTTGTTTTCTTCCATGTCGCGGGTGGCGCGTACCAGCGTCTCGACGATCACGCGCAGTCCTTCGCGATCTTTGGTGGCGCCGAGATCCTGCGTCACGTGCGCGAGGCTTTCGGTGTACTGCGACGCCGAACCGGCGGCGGCGTCGATCATCGCCATGACCTGATTGATTTCGTCGACGATCTGGCCGCCGACATTGTCGATGCGATCGCTCAGGCGGGCGGGCGACAGATAGGTTTCGTAGATCTGGTCGACGTCGCCCGCGCTCAGCGTACCGTTGCGGGCGATCGCTTCATTGATGGTCTGATTGAGAGTTGGATTGTAGCCCGTCGCGTAGGCGTACCAAACCTCGTAGTTGCGCGGGTACGCAGGCTGACGCAACGCCTTGATCTGGCCGAGCGCTATTTCAGAGAACGCCAGCGAGCGCTCATACTCCTCGGATTGCCCGGTCATTTCGCCTGCCACTCCACTCGCGGGCCTGGCCGCGATTCCACCCCGAATGTCCGAGTTCCACCCTATTTGGTAATGATTAAACGCGAGGTAAACGTGAACTATTGTGATAATGGATTGTCGATAACTATTCTGTGTAGTTGTAACATCCATAAGGTTGTCAGTAATTGAATGCACTCGGCTGCCGCGAACGCTGCGGCAACCTCAAGACCAAAGATCGAGAAATCTATTCTCTAGAGAGTCGCTTTAGGCCTTGAGCGTCACGGGCCGCAGCAGGAAAGCCGGGAGGTGCGACTCGTCGCCGTCCTCTACCCGAGGACGCGCGGCCGGACGGCGTGATCGCGCCTCGTCGAGACGCGCGACCTGGGCCGTGGGATGTTCCTGATCGCGCTGGCGGCCGTGGTGCCTTGGGCGCTGCTCCTGGCGCGGAGGCCGTGGCGCGTGGCGCTCGCGAACGCGCGGCTCATCCGTTGACGGTGCAGGCTCGCCGGCCCACGCGATCGTTTGGCCGGTCAGCTTCTCGATTGCGGCGACTGACTTGCCGTCCGCAGGCGCGACGATGGTGATTGCGGTGCCGGAGCGCCCGGCCCGGCCGGTACGGCCGATGCGGTGCACGTAATCATCCGGATGATGCGGCACGTCGAAATTGAACACGTGACTGACCGCCGGAATGTCGAGGCCGCGCGCAGCGACATCGGAAGCGACGAGAAGCTTGACCTCGCCGCGGCGGAATTGTTCGAGCGCGGCAGTGCGCGCCGACTGATCCATGTCGCCATGCAGGGCGATCGCCGAAAACCCATGACTGACCAGCGAGCGATGCAGCGTCGCGACCTCGCGTTTGCGGTTGCAGAAAATGATCGCGTTGGTCAGCCCTTCGGCCGAGCGGATCAGCCGGCGCAGGGTGTCGCGCTTGTCGTGCGCCTCGCGGCCGGTCTTGACGAGGTGTTGGGCCGTGGTCGCGAGCGTGGTCGCCGGCTTGGCAACTTCCACCCGCACCGGATTGTGCAGGAACTGCTCGGTGATGCGCCGGATTTCCGGCGGCATGGTCGCAGTGAAGAACAGGGTCTGGCGCGTGAAGGGCACAAGTTTGCAGATGCGCTCGATGTCCGGGATGAAACCCATATCGAGCATGCGATCGGCTTCGTCGATCACCAAAAGCTCGACCCCGGTCATCAGCAGCCGGCCGCGCTCGTGATGATCGAGCAACCGTCCCGGCGTGGCGATCAGCACGTCAACGCCGCGGGTGAGCTTCGCATCCTGATCGTCGAACGACACGCCGCCGATGATCAGCGCGACGGTAAGCTTGTGTTTCGCGCCGTATTTGATGAAGGCTTCCTGCACCTGCGCGGCGAGTTCGCGCGTCGGCTCAAGGATCAAGGTGCGCGGCATGCGGGCACGCGCGCGGCCTTTCTCCAGCATGGTGATCATGGGCAACACAAAGGCGGCCGTTTTGCCAGTGCCGGTCTGCGCGATGCCGAGCACGTCCTGCCGCGCCAGCACGTGGGGAATGGCCTGTTCTTGAATTGGGGTCGGCGTCGTATAGCCGGTGTCTGCAACGGCGGAGAGAACTTTTTCGGACAAGCCGAGATGGTCGAAGGACATGTAGCCTCGAATAGTGACTGCCCCGGAGCTACACCGCGCCGGACACGGAACGATGACGATGGTTGCGCGGGGAGGGCGGTCGAATCTTGCAATTGGACCGGTCAGCGAGGAACATAGTCATTCCCGCCTCAAAGTCAATATGCTGCACTGCAACAACGTGCGCTAAAGCCTAATTTTTCGTGCCGAACTCGCATTCGGAGCCGACATGCCCGACAGCCTGCCGATCGTTCTTCTGCCCGGGTTGAACTGCTCGGCGCGCCTGTATGCCGAGCAAATTCCCTCATTGTGGCGCTTCGGTCCGGTCACTGTCGCGAACCACACGCGCGACGACACCATGGCGGCGATCGCGCGGCATATCCTCGACAACGCGCCGTCGCGCTTCGCGCTCGCCGGGCTGTCGATGGGCGGCTACATCGCGCTGGAAATCGTGCGCCAGGCGGCAAGCCGTGTGGTGAAGCTCGCGTTGCTCGACACCGGTGCGCGCGACGATCCGCCCGAGGCGCAGGAAAGGCGGCGAAAGAATATCGCGCTGGCGAAGAGTGGGCGTTTCAACGATGTGATCGAACCGCAGTTTCCGCTCTACGTCCACCCGCGCCGCGCGAACGATGCCGCCTTGAAGGCGACGTATCTGGCGATGTGCCACGACGTCGGGCCCGAGGCCTACGTCCGCCAGCAGAAGGCGATCATGGGCCGTGCCGACTCGCGCCCGCTGTTGCCCACGATCCGCTGCCCGACGCTGGTCCTGGTGGGTGCACAGGACGAGGCGACCCCGCCGGTTCTCTCCGAGGAGATCGCCGCCGGCATATCGGGCGCCAGGCTGGTCAAGCTGCCGGAATGCGGTCACTTGTCGACTTTGGAACAGCCCGAGGCGGTGACGAAGGAACTGGTCGCGTGGATGAGCCTGTGACGACAATGCGTGTCGCCTCATCGCGCGCGCCGCGCTAACATTTGGGCAAACAGGGAGGAGATTGATGAACGCGACAATGTGTCGAGGCTGGATTTGCGCGCTCACGCTCATGGCGCTTGCGGTCGCCGCGCCCGCTAACGCCCAGATCGACTACCCCAACAAAACCATCCGCATCGTGGTCGGGTTCGCGGCTGGCGGGGGCAACGACATCTTCGCGCGCCTTGTTGGACAGAAGCTGCAGGAGCTGATCGGGCAGACGGTGATCATCGAGAACAAGCCCGGCGCGGGCGCGCGGCTTGCCAACGAATACGCCGCGAACCAGCCGGCCGACGGCTACACGCTGCTCGTTGCGGCGAGTGGCGGTATGTCGATTGCGTCCGCGATCTATCCGAAACTCGGCTACCACCCGACCAAGAGTTTCGTGCCGCTAACAATGATCGCAAGCTTCCCGTTGATCCTTGCGATCCCGGCGACCCATCCGGCGAAGACTGTGCCGGAGCTGGTCGCGTGGATGAAGGCCAATCCGGACAAGTCGAACTACGCGACCTCCTCGCCGGCGTTCACGATCGCGACCGAGTTGTTCAAGCTAAAAACCGGGGCGCCCGGTCAGCCGATCCCCTACAAGAGCAGCGGCGAGTTGCTGGTATCTGTCGTAGGCGGACAGACGCTTTTGACCATCGCGGACGGACCGCCGGCGGTGCCCTTGGTGAAGGGCGGGCAAGTGCGCGCGCTGGCTGTGACGGGGGCGGTCCGCTCCGCTGAACTCCCCGACGTGCCGAGCATGGCTGAGGTCGGCGTGCCGGAGGTGAACACCAGTCTGTGGAGCGGGCTGTTTGTGCAGGCCGCAACGCCGCCCGCGATCGTGAAAAAACTCGAGGACACGCTGCGCCGCGTGATCGCCGCCCCGGACGTGAATGCCAAGCTCAAGGGCATGGCGGTCAATCCCGGCGGCAACGCGTCGGAGGAATTCCGCGCCATGATCGATGCCGACATCAAGACGACGGCCGATGTCGTGAGGGCCGCGAACCTGGAGTTCAAGGAATAGTCGTCTTGTTCTCGAAGATGGGTGCTGCGCACCCTTATGGTGGACGCGGCGCGCCGAGCGTGCCGCGCTCGTGCCAGATCACCGCGTCTTCGAGGCGATCGTCGCCCCAGAATGGCTCGCCGCGCGTGACGAAAGTCGGCGCGCCGAAAATGCCCAGCTTGCGCGCTTCGTCCGTTGCGGCATCGTAGGCGCGGGCAGTCTCGTCCGACTCGGCAAGAGAAATGATGCGGCGCGGATCCTCGCCGATCTCGCGCAGGCTGTCGGACAGGTTCGGCTCGGCGCCGCATTCCTGTTTCTCCACGAACCAGCGGCGGTAAGTGGCCCGCACATAGTCCGCACACCAGCCTTCGCGCGCGCCGACCACAGCGACGCGGTTTGCAAGATCGAAGTGCTTGAGCGGGTAGGGCGCCTCGCCCTGAAACGCGAAGCCGTACATCTCGGCACGGCGATGCAGATCGCGCCACAGGTATTCGAACTTGCGCGGCTTCGACATCGGCCGATTGTCCATCTCAATCATGATCGCTCTGACCGAAAATGGCCGCCACACGAAACGGATGTCGGTCGTATCCTCCACGCGGTCGATCCGCATGACGGTGAGGAACGTGTACATGCTCCCGATGGAGAACCAGAAATCGATGGGGTCGGATTGCCGCATCGGCGATCTCATGCAAAGCCGGGCGGTGCGACGAAACCGCCGAACTCGCGCTCGATCGCTTCGGCGAACGCGATGGTCGTGCGGTCTTCAAGATGCGGGCCGACGACCTGCACGCCGATCGGCAGGCCGGTCTCCGATCGGGCGATCGGCACGGCGGTCGCTGGCAAGCCCGTCAAGGTGGCGACACCGGCCCAGACGACCTGGTCGAGATAGCGATGGGCGACCCCGTCGATGTCGAGCGTCCGGGTCCGCTGCTCGGCATGATCATGGGGAAACGCCGGAGTCGGCAGCACAGGGCAGATCACCACATCCCATTCGGTGAAGAAGGCGCGCCAGCGGGCCGCGAGCCCGTCGCGCACGCGGTCAATCTGTACCCAGTCGCGGTGACTGAGAACGAGCGCGCGCAGGCGGACTTCATCGAGCCGCGTGACGTCGGCCGGCAACCCGGCGGCAAACCGCTGAACATCCTGATAGACCGCCATCGGAACGTCCGCGCCAAAGAAGGCCGTGAGCAACTGCACGTAGGTACGGCCGAGCAACTCAAGATCGGGCAGGAGCGGGCTCGTGCGCGCGACCCGCGCACCCGCCTTGGCAAGCTGCTCGGCCAGGCGATCGATCGCGGCGCGCACAGACCGGGCCGTCGGGATCAGCGGGTGCGTGTCGAGAACGAGAACGCGGAAGTTCTTCAGCTCCGCATGCCGCGGCGGTGGGAGCGCGAGCCGATACGCTTTTGCGAGCGGCGCGTCCGGTCCGGCGAGGACATCCAGTGCGAGCGCAAGGTCACCGGCACTGCGCGCCATCGGGCCGACCACCGCCAGATCGATGTCGCGCGGCAGCGCCGGTACGTTCGGCGGCACCTGGCCGCGTGAGGGCACAAGCGCCTGCGTTGGCTTGTGGGCGAACACGCCGCAGAAATGCGCGGGTGCACGCAGCGAACCGCCGATGTCGGAGCCGAGCTCGAGCGGGACAAATCCGGCCGCGAGCGCGGCCGCGGAGCCGCCGGAGGAGCCGCCCGGGGTGCGGCCTACGTCCCACGGGTTGTTCGTGGTGCCATAGATGTCGTTGTAGCTCTGCCAGTCCGCGAGGCGTATGGGAACGTTGGTCTTGCCGAGGATGACTGCGCCCGCCGCTTTCAGCCGTGCGACCGCGACAGCGTCCTCGGCCGGCTGCCAGCCCTTCGCGGCCGGAATGCCCCAGGTGGTCGGAAGGCCCGCGACATTGAACGACTCCTTCACGGTCATCGGAATGCCAAGCAGCGGGCGCCGCTCGCCGCGCGCGCGCGCTGCGTCGGCCTCGATCGCAGCCGAGCGCGCGCGATCGAAATCGCGCACCACGACGGCATTCAGCTTGCCATCGAGGCTCACGATCCGTGCCACCGCGTGATCGAACAATTCGACCGCGGAGACCTGCCGTGCCGCGAGCGCCCCCGAAAGCTCACGCACATTGCGATAGGCGAGGTTGCTTGCTGGCTGTGCGAACGAACGAGAACTCATCGCGGCGATCTGAACGCTGGCGGCCGCAGCGCCCGCCCCGATGAGAACATCGCGCCTGCTTTGTTCGTGGATCATGGCCGACCTCGCTCGCGATGAACGATCCTGGCGCAAGAGGCCCGGTCTGGTGACCAAGTCCTCCAGCAAGCCCTGCTTGTACGGTACCCGACCAAGTTGTGGCAAAATTGCCACGACTGCCGACAAACATGCGTTTCGAGGCCAGTTCCGGTTGTGAATTGGCTCCATGGCAGTTGAGCCCGCAGCGCAGCCGAGTAGAGTGGGATTCGACCTAGGAATGGCGCGGGGAGGTTATCATGCGCAGGCTTATCGGCTCGATTTTTGTCTCTTCAATGCTGCTGACTGGCGGCGCATTTGCCGCCGACATCCCGATGAAAGCACCGGTCAGGCCGATCGCGGCCCCGGTCTGGGGCTGGGACGGCTTGTACATCGGTGCACATGCCGGCTACGCGTGGGGCCGCACCAGCGTCGTCGATCGCGGATCGCCCGGAGGCGGCGTCCCGGCCTACAACACAGTTCCGGGCGACAACTGGACCTTCCGGACCAGCGGCTTCGTCGGCGGCGGCCAGATCGGCTGGAACTGGTGGACCAACCCGTTGCTGTTCGGCGTCGAGGCGGATCTCGGCTACCTCGGGCTCAAGGGCAGCGGCACGGCCCCGGCGGGCTGCGCGTTCTTCGCCTGCGATACGGTTGCGTCCGTCAAATCCGATTTCTATGCAACGCTGCGCGGCCGCCTCGGCTTCACCGCCGGCGATGTGCTCTTCTTCGTGACGGGCGGCGGCATCGGCATCAACCAGCGCACTTCCGTCGTCGACAACTGCTTCCTCGCGCCGTGCGGCGGGGCGATCACCAATGCCGTCGACAGCAGCTTCCGCCTTGGCTGGACCGCCGGTGGCGGCATCGAGTGGCACATCCCTGGCACCCAGTGGACGGTCAAGGGCGAGTGGCTCTACTACGATATCGGCAGCAGGCAGTTGAGCGCCCCGGCGTTCTTGCCGCCGGCGATCGCGCCGTCCGCGCCGTTCCTGTGGAACACCAAGAGCACCGGGCACCTCGCGCGCTTGGGCTTCAACTGGCACTTCTGATCGTTTCGCCAGAAACGCGGCAAAGCCCCGGTTCGCCCGGGGCTTTTTCGTTCCCGGCCGGGCGGCGGCCTTTGCGTTTGTCGCGGTGCAGATTGTATTAACCTGCGGCTCGAATCCGGTTTGAGTGCCCCTGCACTTCATGGTAGCAATGCTGCCTTGACGTTTCGCGGAGGATTTCTCGTGGCAATGGTGCGCGAACAGGCCAAGTTCTTTTGGGACGACGCTTGGGGACCCCAGCCGTTTACCCCGGCCAGTCCCGGCTCAGGCCAGGCGAGCGCCCCGGCGCAGACCGAGGCGTCTTCGGGTGACGCGGGCGCGGTCCTCACGTCGCACCCGGCGGTGGACCTGAACACGATCGACAATCTCGGGATCTCGCCGGCCGATTGGTTCGTTTCCTCTGCGCCGACGCCCTCCGCCGCACAGGCTCTCTCCTTCAGCACGGCGGGTCCCTCGTTCAACCTGTCCGATTTCTTCCAGGCCGACACAATGCAGTTCACGCCGGTGGCAGGCGTGGTCACGGAGCTGCAGGCGGCGGGTGCCTTCCACGATGGCGGCGCCGCGTTGACCGGCGGCGATGGCAGCGGCAGCGTTTTCCAGGCTGGCGACACGCTCGCCGCGATGCCGCTCAACCTGTCCGACTATGCCGACCACGGCTGGAACATCGTGCCGTCGGCGGCGAACGAATACGGCGTTGCCTATCTGGCGGCCGATGGATTTGTCTGGGATGTCGCGGCCGGCGAATTCGCCAGCGACTTTTTCCTGGTGTAGGACGGCCGCCCGCGCGACAGCGCGACACCTGCACTGTCATTCCGGGGCGCCGCGCAGCGGCGAGCCCGGAATCCATAACCACAAGCACCTCGTTGTCGCTCGGTCTGCGTTCCATTTCGCCCTTCGTGATTATGGATTCCGGGCTCGCGACTTCGTCGCGCCCCGGAATGACAACGGCCAGCCAACGCTCCGCCGCCCGCCTGGATGGGGGGCGGGTCCCCCTTGTCCATTTCCGCTCCCGAAAAAATTGAGGGGAGCAGGGCGCCGACAGGCGCTGGTGCGGAACGCCGCACCCCGTGACCCGCCTCGCGGTCGGATCCATCTCCGGATCGCCGGAGATCACCGGCCCATGACGCGGGCCGGCGCGCCTCTCGACGCCCTGCTGCGGCGTCTTCCTTACGGCGCCGGGCCGCGCTTTCGTCGATGGTGCAAAGCGTGCCCATCGATCGTCAGCCAGCTCCTGGCAGGAGGCCGTTGTACCTCCGGGCGGAGCCCCGACGCCGCCCGGGTGCCCGGCTGACGAGGCCGAGACACGCGGGCGCCGCACCGGCGAAGGCCCGGATTTCGCCGGGCGCCCACCGCGAGACCGCCTGGCGCATCTCCGCAATATGCATATAATCCAATCCTAGGTCAAGAACAAAATACTAAAAAGTTGCGCTTCGTAGGGCGCAGTAAGCGAAGCGCACTGCGCCGCTGCCTCTTGGCGCAATGTGCTCCGCTTCGCGTCGCTTATTGCGCCCCACGCGCTACGCGCTGCGCCCGTCATGGCCGGGCTTGACCCGGCCATCCACGTCTTGCTTGCCTGCGTTGAAGTCGTGGATGCCCGCGACAGGCGCGGGCATGACGGAGAGGTTTGCACCATGGCGCCTGTTTCACATCCGGGCCGGTTGCTGAAGCGCGAACTTGCGGCGCGCAGGCTTTCGGCAAACCGCCTGTCGCTTGATATCGGCGTCCCATCCGGCCGGATCACCGACATTCTCAATGCACGGCGCTCGATCGGCGCCGACACCGCGGTGCGCCTCGGACGCTATTTTGGCAACGGCGCCCAGTTCTGGCTCGACCTGCAAAGCCAATACGACATCGCCGTCGTCGAGCGCGATCATGGCGGCGAGATCGCCAGGCGCGTGCGGCCTGCCGATGCGGCGTAGGGGGGGCACGCCTTTGGCGCTAATCACTCTACGTGCTCAAGCAACCTTCAGCAGGCTCGCCACCGAAATATCTTCGTCCACATCGGGCCAATGAATGCCTTGGCCGCGTCCGATCAAACGCCAGTTCTTGCGCTGCTCGCTTGTTGCGTCCGCAAGGCGCGGCACGCGAGCGGCGCGGTGATTCTCCGCCCGTCCGCAAGCGCGACAGCAATTTGATTGTGGGCCACGACGACGTCGACAGCAGTTGCGTCGAGCTTAACGGTGGAAATAGACATTCCAGTTCACTCTCGCGCTTTCGATCGCGATCTCGTCAACCCAGCTTCATCACCTTCCGAAGGTCGCTATTGATCCGAGATTGCCATCCGGCTCCGGTCGACTTGTACGCGTCCAGCACATCGGCATCGAGGCGCACCGAAACAGCCTTCTTGGTCGGCGCCTTCTGTTTGCCGCGGCGCCTGATCGTGCCGGCGAGGTCCGGGAAAACTTCGTCGAAGCGCTTCGCCTTTGCGAAGTCCTTCCGCGTCCATTCCGGGTTGTCGGACACGGCGCGCATGTCGGCGGCGGAGTAGTGCCTATTCTTCTTGGATGTACTCGGCATAGAGCCTCCTTTCGCGCTCGTGGGCGGGCCGCATGCTGATGATGCTGACGCCCTCGCTTCCGAGCCTCGCGAACACAACGCAGATGACTCCCTGCGTGCTCGCGCCAACGCCCTGGAAGCGGCGATTTCTTGCGGGCAAGACAAGCGCGTCGGCGAAGAACGCCTCGCTCAAGTCCGCGAAATCCAGGCCGTGCTTGTCGATGTTCGCCAAGCGTTTCGGCTCGTCCCCCCACTATCTGCATTTGGTGACACGGCTCAAGTATACGAAGGCCGAGCTGACGACGCTCACCGGCACGGCGCGACACGAAAGACCCTATCGACCGGTGCGATCAAAGGGCCGTTCAACAGCCGAAGTTCGTATGCGTCGCGGCCGAGGCCATTCGCGCGATACTCGCTGAGCATCTCGGGAAGGGGGGTGCCCAAGAAGTACCGGCGGGCTGTAGCCCGCGTGCAGCGAGACGTGGGAATTTTCGCCGTCTCGAAGGGCGCCATGGCCTGCGGCGCTTTGACCGGTTGAATGCCCGGCCGCCAGCTTTGTGTTGCAGTGCGCCCATGCTAGGTTAGTCTGGACGGGGGCCTCGCGACTGTTGCTGCTGCCAAGGGAGGCAAGCAATGCGTCTGACCTGGTCGCTAGTCGCTTTTGCGCTGCTTGCGTTCGCACTTCAGACGATCGCGATTGCGTTGATCCAATATTTCTTCGACGACGCCCCAGCCGACTTGTTGCTGGCCCTGCTCACGCCAATTCTGGGTCGAGCTGCACCCTATGCCGCCTTCTCGGTCGGCTTCGCTGCGCTAACAGCGTTGACTTGGTATCACCGCGTTCGTTTGGTGCGTGCAGTGACGAGTGTCACGCGATTGTTCGAGAGGAAGCGCAAGCCCGCGCCGCAGGTCATCTTACCAGCCGACGAGGCTACCGGCCCGCGCTCCGAGTTCGGCGGTCCGATTTGGAGACCAGAGTTTCGCATCACCGCCGAAACCATCGGGCGAATGAGCGCGCTCAGGTAGGGCGTTTCTCAGCGAACGCTGCCTGCGTTGCGAGTGCCAGCGTCACCAGCAGTTCGCGATCGAATTCGCGCTTCCAAAACGCATTTCTGAGTTGCGCAGTGATTTGCCCGGCGGTTTTGGTTTCGAACCA
This sequence comes from uncultured Alphaproteobacteria bacterium, assembly GCA_963778455.1. Classification (GTDB taxonomy): domain Bacteria; phylum Pseudomonadota; class Alphaproteobacteria; order Rhizobiales; family Xanthobacteraceae; genus PALSA-894. The sequence goes on along the minus strand of CAVZUL010000011.1, from coordinate 149,121 downwards.
TTCTTGGCGGAAGCCCTCGAGATAGAGAAAGAAGATAAAGATCGCAAACTCCTCGTTGAGAAAGGTCATTTGCTGGTCGTTAAGCTCTAACGGTGACTTTGTGCTCGTCGTTCGATCGAATTGGATCGGTCGGAGTTTCGCGATCCAGCGGGCGAGATAGGCGGCGCGCTTCACATTATCCGTGCCTCCGCTCGCGATGTTGAGGAGCTTGAACTCCTTAATGTCGTTGATGAACATCCCGCAGATGATGAGGAGTTTTTCGTCGTTCAAGAAAAAATTCCAATCGTCGCCGGCATCTTGGAGTTTCGCTTTCTTGAAACTCAAATAGGCCCGCTGAAGGTCAACGCGCCGATCATTCATCATCTCAAGTTCAAACTTCGTATAATGGCCGGGTCGCCGGTCCCATGCCGGGTTAATGCCATCATTGATGACGAAGCGATCTTCCGGATTCTCAGGCACTAGTGCTGCACCCAACGTGAAAATCAGAGCGTGTTCAAAAGCGCAACAAACGCAGGTGCGGCCTTCTCTGAATCGGACAGGAACTTGTCGGGGTCGGCTTTCTTTCCCTCATTTGAGAGGGTGGAACGGAGCGCGCTCTGAACCGCACTCCACCGGCCTAAGTCGAGGGTGGTGAAGTCATCCCGCCAGATGGGACCTTTCAACTCGTCTCGGGGCTCCAATTGCGTCATCGGCTCATTGGCTCCCATTGTGCCCCCCAGGCCTTATCCTCTCAACTCGCGGCAGTCTAACAGCAACAGAAACCCTCAAACAACCTTAACGGCTGTCGTACCAACGTTTTCAACTCTTTGCAATGCGCGCGGCCGTGGAGGCCGGTCAGGTAACGCCCGAAGGCTCTTGGAGTTTCTTCCCGACGCCTAATAATAGACAACATCGGTTGAAGTCCTTCAAGTCTTTCGTGCGTGAGTTATTTTTCTGCCAGCATTTCAGTAGGTTAGCGCGAAAACAACTATACCCTCAGCTAGATCGACAAACTTTCGTCTAGACGTCCAAGAGTTCCTCCCCCGCGAACTCCGCGCGCTCCTGGATGAACGCAAACCGCGTCTCCGCCTTGGTGCCCATCAGCCGCTCGACCGATGAATCGGTGTCGGCGCGGTCGTCGGTCAGCAGCATGACCTTGAGAAGCGTGCGCTTCTTCGGGTCCATGGTGGTTTCTTTCAGCTGCGCCGCCATCATTTCGCCGAGACCCTTGAAGCGGCCGATCTCGACTTTGGCGTTGGCGTGGAATTCCTTTTTCAACAGCTCGTCGCGGTGCACCTCGTTGCGCGCATAGAAGGTCTTGCCGCCGTGCGAGAGCCGGTAGAGCGGCGGCACCGCCAGATAGAGATGCCCGCGCTCGATCAGTTGCGGCATCTGGCGATAGAAGAACGTGATCAGCAACGACGCGATGTGCGCGCCGTCCACGTCGGCGTCGGTCATCACGATGACCTTCTCGTAGCGCAGGTCCTCGTCGCGGTAGTGCACGCCAGTGCCGGCGCCGAGCGCCTGCACCAGATCGGCAAGCTGCTGGTTGCCGGCGAGCTTGTCCTTGCCGGCAGAGGCGACGTTGAGGATCTTGCCGCGCAGCGGCAGGATCGCCTGATTGGCGCGGTCGCGCGCCTGCTTGGCCGAACCGCCGGCGGAGTCGCCCTCGACGATGAACAGCTCCGACCCTTGAGCGGCCGTGTTGCTGCAGTCGGCGAGCTTGCCGGGCAGGCGCAGCTTGCGCGTCGCGCTCTTGCGCTGGGTTTCCTTCTCGGCGCGGCGGCGTAGCCGCTCGTCGGCGCGCTCGATCACCCAGTCGAGCAGACGGTTCGCCTGGTTCGGATTGCCGGAGAGCCAGTGGTCGACATTGTCCTTGATCGCAGTCTCGGTGATGCGTTGTGCTTCGACCGTCGCGAGCCGGTCCTTGGTCTGCCCCTGGAATTCCGGCTCGCGGATGAACACCGAGAGCATGCAGCCGGCGCCGATCATCACGTCGTCCTGCGTGACGTTTGCGGCGCGCTTGCCCTGGCCGGCGCGCTCGGCGTGATCGCGGATGCCGCGGGTCAGCGCCGCGCGCAGGCCCGCCTCGTGTGTGCCTCCGTCCTGCGTCGGGATCGTGTTGCAGTAGGACGAGACAAACCCGTCGGCGTCCGCCACCCACGCGACCGCCCATTCGACCGCGCCGTGCGTGCCGGTCTTGCCGACCTTGCCGGCGAAAATGTCGGGATGCACCAGCGTCGTGCCATGCAGCGCGGCGTCGAGATAGTCGGTCAGCCCGCGCTCGAAATGGAACGTCTCCTGCTCGGGCACATCGTCGACGCCCGCGAGCAACGCCTTGTCGCAGGACCAGCGGATTTCCACGCCGCCGAACAGATAGGCTTTTGAGCGGGCCATCTTGAAGATGCGCGCCGGCTTGAACGCGGCCTTGGCGCCGAAAATCTTCGGATCGGGCCGGAAGCGCACCGTCGTGCCGCGCCGGTTCGGCGTGCGGCCGAGCTCCTTCAGCTTGCCCTGCGGGATGCCGCGCTCGAACGCCATCGCGTAGAGCTTGCCGCCGCGCGCGACCTCGACCTCCATGCGCTCCGACAGCGCGTTCGCGACCGACACGCCGACGCCGTGCAGGCCGCCGGAGGTCTCGTAGACCTTGGAGTCGAATTTCCCGCCCGCGTGCAGCATGCACATGATGACTTCGAGCGCCGACTTCTTCGGGTATTTCGGATGCGGATCGACCGGGATGCCGCGGCCGTTGTCGACCACGGTGACGAAGCCGTCGGCGGTCATGTTCACGTCGATCCAGTCGGCGTGGCCCGCGAGCGCCTCGTCCATCGAATTATCGATGACTTCGGCGAACAGGTGATGCAGCGCCTTCTCGTCGGTGCCGCCGATGTACATGCCGGGCCGCCGGCGCACTGGCTCGAGCCCCTCCAGCACCTCGATGTCGCGCGCCGTGTAGCCGGCGTCGCCGGGCGCTCCCTTGCCGCGCGCGGGCTTCAGGGCCGGACGCCGGGGATTGTCTGCGAACAGGTCGCCGCTTTCAGCCGTCTTTTTGGCGGTCTTGGCCATTGTCACGCTGCGGATATGGGGACGAATCACTATCCCCCGATTATGCCACGGTGTGGGCGGGATCGTGACATCTGGCCACTGGCGCGACCAACCGCAAGACGCTAGACCTGTGGTTTCTCAAGGACTTCACCAAAAATGTTTGAAGAATACGTCCAGCCGATCGTCGATTTCGTGCGCGTGCACCAGGCTTGGGCCGCGCCAGTGGTGTTCGTGCTCTGCTTTGTGGAGTCGCTCGCCTTCGTCTCGCTGATCGTGCCCGCCTGGGGGGCGCTGGTGGTGATCGGCACGATGATCCAGGCCGGGGGCTTGAATTTCTGGCCGATCTGGATCGCGGGTTCGATCGGCGCAGGGCTCGGCGACTGGCTGTCCTACTGGATCGGACAGAAGCTCGAGCACACGGTTCAGCACATCTGGCCGCTGTCGCGGCACCCGGAGCTTATCCCGAAGGGCGAGGCCTTTATCAAGAAATGGGGTGCGCTCGGCATTTTCATCGGGCGCTTCTCCGGGCCGCTGCGCGCTTCGGTGCCGCTGGTTGCCGGCATTTTCGAAATGCCGTTCTGGCGGTTTCAGATCGCGAACTTCACCTCCGCCTTTCTGTGGGCCGCGGTTCTGCTCTTGCTCGGCGACGTTGTTGCGAAGGGTTTGCAACTGATCTGGAAGTAGCCCGTCCGGGAATTAACGCTGGCGCAAAGTGTTCGTATCGACGTGCGGCCTTGCCGATTTCCCGCTATAGGTCGGCCGCGTTAGGATCGGGATATGCGCTGCGGTCTCGCGCGTAGAACAGGGAGGACATTCATGACAGCTCTTTCGCGTCGCACCGTGCTGACCGGTGCGGCTCTCGCGACGGCGAGCGCCGTTGCTCCGATGGCGCCGGCCCGCGCATCCGCGCCGCTGGCAGGCAAACAGGTGCCCGGTGTCTATCGCTACAAGGTCGGCAGCATCGAGGTGACGGCCGTCACCGACGGCATGCGCGACGCGCCGCTCGGTACATTCATCAAGAACGCGACCGCCGAACAGGCCAATGCCGCGCTGCAGGCGGCCTACCTGCCCAAGGACAAGTTCCCCTTCATCTTCACGCCGATCGTGGTCAACACCGGCTCGAAGCTGGTGATGATCGACACCGGCCTCGGCCCCGCGACGTTCGCGCAGATCGAAGGGCACCGCCGGCCAGGCTCATTCCAATCTCGAGGCCGCCGGCATCGATCGCAAGGCGATCGACATGGTGATCATCTCTCACTTCCACGGCGATCACATCAACGGTCTGCTCAACGCGGACAACACGCCGGCCTTCCCGAACGCGGAAGTCGCGGTGCCGGAGCTCGAATGGGCGTTCTGGAACGACGATTCGAAGATGACCTCGGACGGCTTGAAGGGTAACGCCGCCAACGTGAAGCGCGTGTTCGGTCCGCTCAGCGCAAAGATCACCAAGTACGGCGACAAGAAGGAACTGGTCCCCGGCATCACCGCAATGGCCACGCTGGGCCACACGCCGGGGCATCACTCGCACATCATCTCGTCCGGTTCGGACAGCGTGCTGGTTCAGGCCGACGTGAGCAACCACCCGGCGCTGTTCGTGCGCAATCCGGGCTGGCACGCGGTGTTCGACATGGATGCCGCAGCGGCGGAAGCAGGGCGCCGCAAGCTGTACGACCAGCTTGCCGCCGACAAGATGCGCATGCAGGGCTTCCACTTCCCGTTCCCGGCGGTCGGCTACATCGAGAAAGACGGGCAGGGTTATCGCTACACGCCGGCCCCGTGGAATCCGGTGGTGTAAGATTGAAGATCGCGAAGCATGGGGCCGCCTTCGGGCGGCCCTTTTTAATGCGCGGCGGACCCATTTCGCTGGAGGCAGCCGCGCGCTAAAATCGGCATACACGAGCCCCAGACCGTAATGGTGTCGGCTCCGTGATTGGGAGGATGTCATGATGCAACTCACACGCCGCGCATTGCTCGGCGGGACGGCGGCGGCCGGAGCCGCGCTGTCGGTTGGATTCGATCGCGTGCAAGCCAGTGCACCGCCGGTCGGCAAGCAGAACGCCGGCTTCTACCGCTACAAGGTCGGCACTCACGAAGTCACCGTCGTCACCGACGGGGTCAACCGCTTCCGCTTCCCGGACGGCTTCGTCGCCAACAAGAACCGCGACGAGGTGAATGCCGCCTGGGCCGCGCTGTATGGCGAAAAGGATCAGATGGTGATCCCGTATTCGCCGATCGCGGTAAACACCGGCTCCAAGCTCGTGGTCATCGACACCGGCACCAGCGAAGCGAATTTCGAGCGCAGCAAGGGCGCGGCCGGCCAGTTCCATTCCAACCTGAAGGCGTCCGGCATCAATCCGGATCAGGTCGACACCGTAATCATCTCGCACTTCCACGGCGACCACATCAACGGCCTGCTCGACAAGGACAACAAGCTCGCCTTCCCGAAGGCCGAGGTGCTGGTGCCCGCGCCGGAGTGGAAATACTTCATGGACGACGCCGAGATGGGCAAGCAGACCAGCGACCGCATGAAGGGCGTGTTCACGAATCTGCGCAGGGTGTTCGACGCGCTCGGCCGCAAGGTCACACAATATGAGCCGAACAAGGAAGTGGCGCCGGGCATCACCTCGGTCGCATCCTACGGCCATACGCCGGGCCACATGTCGTTCGTGATCGCGCAGGGCAACAGCAAGGTGTTCGTGCAGGGCGACGTGACCAACATCCCGTTGTTCGTGCGCAACCCCGGCTTCCATCTGATGTTCGATCAGGACCCGCAGGCGGCGGAAGCGACGCGCCGCAAGACCTACGATATGCTGGTCGCCGAGAAGATGATGGTGCAGGGCTTCCACTACCCGTTCCCGTCGCTCGCCCACGTCGAGAAGAGCGGCGACGGCTATCGCGAAGTGATGGTGCCGTGGAATCCGACGATCTGACCTCGCGAAGCATTCGCAGCTGAAAAGGCCGCCGCAAATGGCGGCCTTTTTGTCACATGCGTTCAACCGAACGTGATCGTGCCGGCCATCGCGCCGCAGGCTCCCTGACATGCCGTTCGCATAAAGTCCGCGCCGACGGCCCTGAGAGGCCGGGATACACGCAAGGGAGCGACACCATGACCATGCTGACACGCCGCACCATGCTGGGCGGCGCCGCGGCGATCACCGCGGCGGGTGCCCTGAACGCGACACCGGTTCACGCCGCCGCGCCGATGATCGGCAAGCAGGGACCTAGTTTCTATCGCTACAAGGTCGGCGACTTCGAGGTAACGGCGCTGAACGAGGGCGTGGTGCGTAACGCCACGCCGCAGAACATGGCCGTCAACAAGACCCTGCCGGACGTGCAGAAGGCGCTCGGCGAGGCATTCCTGCCGACCGATCACGTCATCAATCAGTTCAACGTGCTGGTGGTGAACACCGGCCGCAATCTCGTGCTGCTCGACTCAGGGTTCGGCGACAATGGCGCGCCGACCGTCGGCAATCTCGTGAACAACATGAATGCCGCCGGGATCGACCCGAAAAACATCGACACAATCCTGGTCAGCCATTTCCATGGCGACCACATCTCCGGTATCCGCGCCAAGGCGGGCGCTGCCAACTTCCCCAACGCCGAGATCGTGGTGCCGAGCGGCGAGTGGAAACACTGGACCGACGCTGGCGAGGAGTTGAAGGCGCCGCAGGTGTGGAAGCGGCGGCTTCGCGAACGTGAAGCGCGTGTTCGATCCGGTCGCCAAGGACCTGAAGCAGTACGAGCACGGGAAGGAGTTGGTGCCCGGCATCACGGCGGTCGATGCGCGCGGCCACAGCCCCGGCCACATGGCGTTCCTCGTCTCATCCGGGCAACGGCAAGCTGCTGGTCACCTCGGATACGGTCAATCATCCAGATTCTGATCCGCAATCCCGAGTGGAGCTTGTGGGCGGACATGGATCCCGCGATGGCGATCACGGCCCGCAAGCGGCTGCTCGATATGGCGGCGACCGACAAGATCCAGATCGCCGCGTATCACCTGCCGTTCCCGTCGACCGGCTTTATCTCCAAGCGCGGCGACGGCTACGAATTCCACCCGGCCTATTGGCAGCCGGTGCTGTAGCCGGCACTACCCGCTCCGATCCGCAGGAAGGATCGTCCGCAATCGTACGTATGGTCACCGAAGCCGTAGCGACGTACGGCTTCGGTTCCATACAGATTGCGCCGGCGGGGGTTGGGGCAAGCATGAACGACGAATCGCGGATGCCGGTTTTTACCGGCGCCGAGCTTGCTCTCGCCGACACCGTGATCCTGCTGATGAAGGTCATGTCGATGCACGGCATCATCGACAGCGCGGCCATCCTCACGGTGTTCAACGACCTCGAGAGCCGCTACCGGGGACAGAATATCCACGGCGCCGCCGCCATGACGGATTACCTGCGCAAGCATACGACGAGGCCGATCCCGAGACATTGGTGTGAGGGCGGCCTGTTCGACGAGTCGCCGGGCGTGCTCTGCCTGAACCACACGTTCGTGAACGGCGACGGAGCGACCGGAACTTGACGCGCCCCTGCGCCAGGAGGTATAGCGCGCCGCCATGATGCAGATCGCGACCATATCGATGCGCCGCCGCCGCCCCGTCCGGGCGGTAACGGTTGATCGCGTCTGATCGTCAACCCTGCCGCCGGAGACAACTCCGCGGCACCCCTCTTGAAAATCCGCGCAGTCTCAGTCTCCGGTGGTCCCTCGAACCGGAGACCGTGCCATGTACGTCCATCCAGCCTTCAAGGTGCACCCGGCCGCGAGCCTTGCGTTCGCGGCGGCGCGCGGCTTCGGTCTGGTGATCGCCTGTGACGCCGGCCGTCCGGTCGCCTCGCATCTCCCGTTTCGCCTGATCGAGCAGGACGGCAAGGTGCCGAAGCTCGAATTCCATGTGGCGCGCGCCAATCCGCTTGGCGCGATCGCCGAGAAGGGCGGAACGTGGCTCGTCGCCGTGCAGGGCCACGACGCCTACGTATCGCCCGACTGGTACGCGAGCGCCGACCAGGTGCCGACCTGGCTCTACGAGGCGGTGCATCTCTCCGGTCCCGTGCGGGTCATTCCGGGCGATCACACGCAGGGCCACACCGAACGGCTGAGCGCCAAGTTCGAGGGCTGGCTCGACGCCGAAGCGCGCCTGGAAACTCGACAAGGTATCGCGACAAGCGGCGCGAGATGCTGCTCAAGGCGATCGTCGCCGTCGAGATGACCGTCGAGAGCATCGAGGGCAACTTCAAGCTCAACCAGCACAAGTCGGACGAAGACCACGTCGCGATCGCGTCCGCGCTCTCGCGCGCAGGACGATCCGTCCGCGCAGGCGATCGCCAAGCGCATGGTCGCGCTGCGGCCGCATCTGGATTACGGCAAACGTTTCCTGTCTCCCGTCACGCAACCGGTGACCTCGTCGCGGCTGCCGCCCTAAGTCACCGCGAACCACTAGATCTTCCGCCATCAAGGAACGCGCCATGACCCTCGCCGACACCAAGCAGCCGAAAGGCCAGACATCGACCAAGGTCTCCACCAAAAAGCCTGTCGTCTTTGTCGACGGCGAGTCCGGCACGACCGGCCTCGGCATCCGCCAGCGCCTCGATCAGCAGAGCGACGTCGCGGTGAAGAGCATCGCGCCGGAGAAGCGCAAGGATCCAGCGGCCAAGCGCGCGCTGATGGAGGAGGTGGACCTTGTCATCCTCTGCCTGCCGGACGCGGCCGCGAAGGAGACCGTCGGCGCTGATCGACGGCATGGGCAATGCGGCGCCGAAGGTGCTCGATGCCTCGACCGCGCATCGCGTCGCGCCGGACTGGGTCTACGGTTTTCCGGAGCTTGCGCCGGACCAGGCCGACAAGATCCGGATGGCGCGAAAAGTCTCGAACCCCGGCTGCTATCCGACCGGGGCGGTGGCGCTGATCCGGCCGCTGGTCGATGCGGGCTTCATGCCGGCCGACTATCCGGTCACCATCAACGCCGTGAGCGGCTACTCCGGCGGCGGCAAGTCGATGATCGCCGAGTTCGAAGGCGGCACGGGGCCGTCCTTCGAGCTCTACGGGCTCGGCTTCGAGCACAAGCATCTGCCGGAGACGCAGCTCTATGCGAAGCTCACGCGGCGGCCGATCTTCGTGCCGTCGGTCGGCGACTACCGGCAGGGCATGCTGGTGTCGGTGCCGCTGCATCTCGACACGCTTCCGGGCAAGCCGAGCGAGCGCCGACCTGCACGCCGCGCTGGCGAAGCGCTACGCGGGCAGCACCTATGTCTCGGTCATGCCGCTCGAGAACGCAGCGACGAAGAGCGGGCGGCTGGAGCCGGAGGCGCTCAACGAGACCAACATGCTCGAGCTCTATGTCTTCGCGCAGCGACAAGCACCGCCAGGCGCTTCTCGTCGCGCGCCTCGACAATCTCGGCAAGGGCGCGTCGGGCGCGGCGGTGCAGAACATGCGGCTGATGCTGGGGTTGGAGTAGTTCGCCGCTATTCCGCGGCGACGATCTCGCGCACGGGCTCCGGTCGCACCGGAGCGCCGTGCGTCTTCGGAATCTTGTCGGCGAACACCTCGACGAAATGATCCTGCGTGCCCGCCTCGGTCGGCGTCAGCGCCTCGTCGATGTAGTGGAACGCGGCCGGATCGGCCTTCACGCGCTTCTTGATCGCGAGATAGCGCCGCACCAGCGTGCCCCACTGGTAGAGATTGCGCGACGAACTCGACGGCGCGGCGCGGATAATAGATCAGCGGGTTCTCGATCGGCAGGCCGTGACGGCGCTGCGTGCGCGACTTGCGCCGCACGATGCCGAACTGCAGCGGATGCACGTTCTCGATCCGGGTCGCGCCCGAGAACACGATCATCGCGTTCGACGATCTTGCTGAGATTGATCCCGCTCACGCGCGCGCGCCGCAGGACGGTCTCGACATGCTCGTCGGTGTAGTAGCGCGCCCAGGCGTCGCGATAGACGCCTTCCCACTGCTCCTTCGACATGATCGGCGTGGCCGGTGCACACGTGTTCGAGGTCGTAGTTGTTCATGTCGGGGTCCATCGGGACGCCCTTCATGAACAGCTTCTTGTGATCCTCGGAGCCGGGCAGGGGCGTGAGGCAGAAGAACTCCAGGATGTCGATCGGGAGTTCCTTCTTGATGATCTCGATGTCGCGCGCGATCGATTCCGGCGTGTCGGTCGGGAAGCCGAGGATGTAGCCGGCCCAGGTCATGACCTTCTGCTTGCGCCAGGCCTGGAGCATCTCGCGATACTCCCAGATCTTGTTCTGCCGCTTCTTGGTGCCGGCCAGCGATTCCGGATTGATGTTCTCGAGCCCGATGAACACCGCGTTGCAGCCCGCGCGCGCCGCCTTCTCGATGAAGCCCGGAATGCGATGGCACAGCGTGTCGACCTGCAGCAGCAGGCGGATCTTGAAGCCTTCGTTCTCGCGCAGCTCGATCAGCCGGTCGAGGATCGGCTCCCAGTTCGGTTGCGCGCGAAGTTGTCGTCGGTGACGAAGAACTTCGTGACGCCCTGCTTGGCGTTGGCGCGGACGATCTCTTCGACGTCGTCCGGCGTGCGGTAGCGCGACTTGCGGCCCTGCACGTTGATGATGGTGCAGAACGAGCACTGGAACGGGCAGCCGCGCCCGGCATCGAAGCTCGTGTAGTTGCCGGAGACGCGCGTCACGATCGCGGCGCGGCAGGATCGGCAAGGTCGCGGCCGCCATCTCGGGCATGTCGGCGAGGTAATTGTAGATCGGCTTCGCGGTTCCGGCTGTCGATGTCGCGCACCAGCGTCGGCGAGGCGGCCTTCGCCCTCGCCGGCGAACAGCGTGACGCCGAGGTCGAGCGCTTCCTGCAGGTCGGCGGGGAGCTTGGGCAGCATCGAGATGCAGCCCGAGACATGGAACCCGCCGATCACGACCGGCACGCCGGCGGCGCGGAACTCGCGCGCGAGATCGAGCGCGCGCGGATACTGGTTCGACTGCACGCCGACCAGCCCGACGAAGCCGCCGCCGGCCGCGCGGATCTTGCCGGATCGTGCCCTTGACGTCGATGACGGTGTTGCACTCGTCGTAGGCGTCGATCTCGATGTCGACATCGGGCCCGAGCACGCGTTCGCGTCGGCGCATTCGGTCAGCAGGCCGTAAACGCTCGCGAGACTGTTCGACGGGATGGTGGAGCGCCACCACTGGATGACGTAGCCGTCGCGCGTCGTAATGCGACGGCTTGATCAGGACGATCTTGAAGACTGCCGGTTGCGCCCATGCCCGGCGCCAATCCGCCGCATGAAGCCGATAAGCCATTTGACAAGCATTCCCGCACAAACGCAACCAGCGCGACCGTTCAAGCTGTGGACCAAAACTGCTTGCCCGAAAAAGGACACGGTATCGTCAAAGTGGATTCACATCAGCGCCAAACAGGATTCACAACCTGAGCGCATCAAGCGTGACGTCAGCAGAGCTGCTGCCGACCTCAAGCGAACAAGAATCCAAGAAGGAGGATCTTGATGGGGAGGTCGTCATCCGGTGTCCCGCGACGGGCATCACGCCATTCCGACCGGGATCGAGGCCGATCGTCTGAAGTTCGCCTGCTCGCCCGTCTTCTTCGCCGACGCCTATTGTCCGGTGTGCAACGCGAGCCATCGCTGGTTCGCGCGCGAAGCGTGGGTCGAAGAGCCGCGCCGAGCCGTCGCCGAGGCGGCCTGAGCCGAACACGCGCCGAACATCGTGCAACGCGAGACCACGGTGGCTGCGCCGGCAGTCGCCGATCGATGAGTTTAGACAAGCAAGAGAGGTGGAAGACATGAGCGACACGTACGCAGGCCAGAGCAGCAAAGGCGAGCCGCGCCGCCGCGGCAGCCGCGGAGGACTGACCACCGAGACGCTGCGGCACCGAACTACCGTCCTCGTTCATCGATCTGTTCGACAAGACGCTCGCGCGCACCAAGGACATGCACGAGAAGATGACGACGATCCTGGAGCATTCGACCGAGGCGTTCGAAGAGGCGTTCTCCTGCGCCAACCGCGGTTCGGCCGAATACCGCGCCAAGCTGATGGAAATCGCGCGCGCAGAACGCCAACTCGGCGTTCGATCTGGCGCGCGAGGTGTTCGAGGCGAAATCGCTGCCTCGAGCTGTTCGAGCTGACGCTCGCGCATCAGCGCAAGCAGTTCGAGCTCGCGGCCACGCAGATGAAGGAGCTGTCCGCGCTGACCCAGAAGGTCGTCAGCGAGACGACCGAGCCGATCCGCAACGGGATGGCGGAGCCGTTCAAGCTGGCGAGCTAGCGCGGGCGGCGCACTATCGTGATGCGTCTTGGCGCTGGACCGGATGCGGCCAGCGCAGCAAAGCTGCATCGACTGTCATCAAGGCCGCGTCATGAGCGACCGCGGTCGCGACGATAAAGCGGTCCGCTGGGTCGGAGTGCAATCCCGGCAGGGCCACCGCTAACAAGCAGATGTCGCCGGTCAGCGGCATCTCGGCGATGCCCGCCTCGAACATTGCGCCGCGAATTTGAGCGGGCGTTTCGCTCGTTCTCAATCGTCCCTTCGCGATCAAAAGGGATATTTCCCAGAAGCTGATCGCGCTGATCGTCAATCGCTCGTCGGCCAGTGCCTCAACCAAAAGCGAACGGCTTATCGGGCCGAGATGACGATCGTCAGTCGTGAACCAGAGGGCGGCGTGTGTATCGAGAAGGATCACTTCATGGCGTCCCACTCGACGTCGAGTGGCGAGATAATGTCGCCCACGATCTCAACCTTGCCCTTGAGAATGCCGAAGGGACTCGGCTTCGTCGCGCGGTGCGGGACGAGGTCCGCAACGGGCGCACCGTTTTTGGTGATCACGACACGCTCACCGGTGCGCGAAACCTCATCCATCAGGGCAAGGCACTTGGCTTTGAATTCCGAGGCCTTGATCGTTTTCGTCTTGGATTGCTCTGGCATTGTGTGACCATGGTCATGACCATGGTCATATTATCAATTTCCGCTGATAAATCAAGGGAAGACTTTTAATCCCGCACCCTCACGTAAGTGCCCGGCGCGTCTTCGATCGGCGGGTATTTGCCGCCACCCGGCTCGCGTGCCGGGACGGTCGCGCTGTCTTTGTTCTTGATCCATTTGACCCAGTCCGGCCACCACGAGCCTGGATGCTCGGTCGCTGCCGCGAGCCACTTGTCGAGGCTGCCGAGCGGCGCGTCGCCGGTCCAGTATTGATACTTCGGCTTGCCCGGCGGATTGACCACGCCCGCGATGTGCCCCGAACCCGCAAGTACGAACTTGACCGGACCGCCGAAGAACTTTCGAGCCGAGGAACGCGGACTTCGCCGGCGCGATGTGGTCCTCGCGCGTCGCCAGATTGTAGACTGGGATGGTGACCTGGCCGAGATCGAGCCGCTCGTTGTCGATCACCATCAGTCCTTTGCTGAGTTTGTTCTCCAGATAGCAATTGCGCAGATAGAACGAGTGGTTCGCCGCCGGCATGCGCGTCGAATCCGAATTCCAGTAGAGCAGATCGAACGGGTAGGGCTGCTTTCCCTTCAAATAATTGCTGATGACATACGGCCAGATCAGGTCGTTCGAGCGCAGCATGTTGAAGGCGTTCGCCATCTTCTTACCTTCGAGGTAGCCGCGCTCGGCCATGTTCTTTTCGAGCGTCTTGAGCTGGTCCTCATCGACGAACACCATGAGGTCGCCCGCATAGGTGAAGTCGACCTGCGCGGCAAAGAAGGTCGCGCTCGCGATCCGCTTGTCGCGCTTCGCCGCCATCCAGGCGAGCGTGACCGCCATCAAGGTGCCGCCGACGCAATAGCCGATGGCATTCACCTCATCCTCGCCGGTCACCTCCTTGATCACGTCGAGCGCCTGCAACGGGCCCTCGCGCATGTAGTCTTCGAAACCTTTCATCGCGAGTTCGCGCGTCCGGATTGACCCACGAGATGACGAACACGGTCAGTCCCTGCGCGACGCACCATTTGATGAAGGATTTTTCAGGGTTAAGGTCGAGGATGTAGAATTTGTTGATCCACGGCGGAATGATCAGCAGCGGACGCTTCAGCACGGTCTCGGTCGCAGGCGCATACTGAATGAGCTGCATCAGCTCGTTCTGGTAGATCACCTTGCCGGGCGTCAGCGCGAGATTCTTGCCGACCGCGAATTTCGAGGCATCGGATTGGCGGATCTTGAGATTGCCGCGGCCGGCTTCGATATCCTCGGCCAGCATCTTCATTCCGCGCACGAGATTTTCCGCGTTTTCGCTGACCGTCTCGCGCATCAGCTCCGGATTGGTCAGTACAAAATTCGACGGCGAGACCGCATTGCCGATCTGCCTCACGTAGAACTCGGCCTTCTGGCGCGTGTGCTGGTCGAGGTCGGGCGCGTTCTTCACCAGCCGGTCGGCCCACTGGGTGGTCAGCAGATAGGCCTGCTTGAGGAAATCGTAGAACTGGTTCGATGACCATTCGGGATCGGCGAACCGCTTGTCCCTCGGATCGGGCTCGACCACGGGCGGAACAGATTCGCCCGCCATCCGATGCACGGCGGCGGCCCATAGGTCCAGATACGCCTTGCCGAGATTTGTCTGGACCTCGACCGCGCGTTGCGGGTCAGACAGCCAGTATTCGGCAACCTGACCCAGCGTCTTGACCACATCGGCGATCTCATCGGCCGGCTCGATCTTGACCGCGCCTTCCTCGCGCGGCTTGAGGTACGCCGAAAGGGCTTTGCCGCCTTCCTCGACCATGCGGGCGATGTTTTTCGAGAATCTCTCGATATCAACCGCACCCGCGCCTGGCATATCGGCCGTGCCCGCCGGTGGCGGTGCGACAGGCGCGTCTGCCCGTGTGGCCGTCTTGTCGTGCATGCGTTTCGCGCCCGAGGGCCGGCTGGTCTTGAGGACTTTGGTCCTTGGTTTCGTCATATTAGCGGCATAAACCTCTTCGAAGCCATCCTGACAGATACTCTTGTTGTTGTGCATTGCGGTGTGAAGTTAAGCGCCAATGATAGCGAACGCGCGACATACCCGTTCGGCTCCGCTTGCGGCCGCGCTGCTGGCGTTCGCATTGGTGCTGCCGGCTTGCTCGACGGGCGACGTGCTGCCGGAAAAGATGGGCGGCTTGCCCGCGAGCGCGCCGGCGCGGCCCGCGGAGCGAAGCGCCTTCCCGAATGTGTACGAGGTGCGGCCGACGCGCGAGGCGAAGCCCCTGACCGACGAGGAGCAGAAGAAGCTCGAATCGGAGCTCGCCACCCTGCGTGAGCAGCAGAAGCAGCTCGCCAATCCTCCCCCGCCGGCCCCGCCACCCGCTCCGGCCAAGAAGGCTGCGGCGGCCGACAAGAATCCGCCGGCGAAGGCCGCTGCGCCTGCGAAAAAGAAGCAAAACGAAGCAGTGGTCCCAGAGCAAAAAGGGCCGGTCGCGCCCCCCAAGTTGATCAACTGACCCCTCCCATCGGAGCGAACCCGTGATACAAGGCCCGCGTTGCGGGCCGCCAGGAGGGGCCGGTTCGCCCCAACGCAAGAGCTTGAGACCCATGGAAGACTTTCACCGTATTCGCCGGCTGCCACCCTACGTGTTCGAGCAGGTCAATCGAGCCAAGGCTGCCGCGCGAAACAGTAACGTTGACATTATCGACCTTGGTATGGGTAACCCTGATCTGCCACCCCCCGCGCATGTGGCTGACAAGCTCAAGGACAAGGTCAGTGAACTGCTGGTTAAAGACCAGCTTGGCCGCTACTCGTCGTCGAGAGGTATTCCCAATCTCCGCAAAGCCCAAGCGGAGTACTACGAGCGTCGATTTCAGGTGCACCTGAACCCGGAAACTCAAATCATCGTCACGCTAGGGTCAAAGGAAGGCTTCGCGAACGTTGCCCAGGCGATCACCGCCCCGGGCGACATCGTGCTCGTACCCAACCCCAGCTACCCAATCCACATATTCGGATTTCTCATGGCGGGAGGGGTGATCCGGTCGGTCCCCGCCGAACCCGGTGACGATTATTTCCGCGCGATGGAACGAGCGATCCAACACTCGATTCCAAAGCCGCTCGCAGTCGTTGTTTGCTATCCGTCGAATCCTACCGGCTATGTCGCCGACCTTGATTTTTACCGCGAACTTGTGCGCTTCGCAAAGAAGCACGGGGTCTTTATCTTGTCGGATTTGGCCTATGCCGAAGTTTACTTCGAGAGCCCGCCGCACTCGGTATTGGAAATTCCGGGCGCGGTGGACGTCGCTGTCGAATTCACCTCGATGTCGAAAACCTATTCTATGCCCGGTTGGCGCATTGGGTTTGCGGTCGGCAATGAGCGCATCATTGGAGCGCTGGCACGGCTCAAGTCATATCTCGATTACGGCGCCTTTACGCCAATTCAAATTGCGGCGATCGAAGCGATACGGGGTCCTCAGGATTGCGTTCGTGAAATGCGCGAAACCTACAAGCGGCGGCGTGACGTCTTGGTAGAAAGCTTCGGCCGCGCCGGCTGGCCGATCCCTGCGCCCGCCGCCTCGATGTTCGCCTGGGCGCCGCTCCCTGAGCCGTTCCGCGAGATGGGCAGCCTGGAATTCTCAAAGCTGCTGGTCGAGAAGGCCGAGCTGGCGGTATCGCCCGGCGTTGCCTTCGGCGAGCACGGCGAGGGATACGTGCGCATCGCGCTGGTGGAAAACGAGCAGCGCATCCGCCAGGCCGCGCGCAATGTCCGCCGCTTTCTTGATACCGGGCTCGAGAAGTTGCACAACGTCGTTCCCCTTGCGACGCGGCGCTGACGGCCGCTCTTTCAATCGGAACGTTGCATGGCCACGCCGCTGAAAGTGGGACTCGCCGGTCTCGGCACGGTCGGCGCATCGGTGGTGCGGCTGATCGAGCAGCAGCGCGTGGCGCTGGCGCAACGCTGCGGACGGCCGATTGAGATCGTCGCGATCACGGCGCGCAGCAAGGCGAAAAATCGCGGCATCAATCTCAAGAAATTCCGCTGGGTGAGCGACCCGATCGCGCTCGCGCGCGATCCCGGGATCGATGTGTTTGTCGAGCTGATCGGCGGCGCTGGCGATCCGGCCAAACGCGCCGTGGAGACGGCGCTCGCCGCCGGCAAATCGGTCGTGACGGCGAACAAGGCGCTCCTTGCGAAACACGGCGTCAAACTTGCAGCGCTCGCCGAGCGCCATCACGTCGCGCTCAACTTCGAGGCGGCAGTCGCGGGCGGCATACCGATCGTCAAGACGCTGCGCGAGGGCTTGGTCGGCAACAAGCTCGCGCGCATCTACGGCATCCTGAATGGCACCTGCAATTACATCCTGACCCGCATGGAGCAGGAGGGCCTGTCGTTTGCGGACTGCCTGAAGGACGCGCAGCGACTGGGTTATGCGGAGGCCGATCCAGCCTTCGATATTGAAGGTCACGACACCGCGCAGAAGCTCTCGATCCTTGCCAGCCTCGCTTTCGGCACCAAGGTCGATCCGGCGGCGATCTACGTCGAAGGCATTTCGTCGATCACGCCGGCGGACCTTGCGGCCGCCGAGGAGCTGGGATACCGGGTCAAGTTGCTCGGCGTCGCGGTCGATACCGGCAAGGGTATCGAGCAGCGCGTGCATCCCACCATGGTGCGCAGGGATTCGGCGATCGCCCAGGTGATGGGCGTGACCAATGCGGTGACGGTCGACGCCGATGCGGTGCACGCGATCACGCTGGTTGGTCCCGGCGCGGGCGGCATGGCGACGGCCTCCGCCGTGGTCGCCGACATCGGCGATATCGCACGCGGCGTGCGTACGCCGCCGTTCGGCCGCGCCACGAAAAGCCTCGCAACCAGCCGCAAGGCGCCGATGCAGCGCCATGAGGGCGGCTATTACATCCGCCTGCTCGCGCAGGATCGGCCCGGCAGCGCGGCGACGATCGCGCGGCGCCTCGCCCAGCAGGGAATTTCGCTGGAATCGATCGTGCAGCGCCATGCCGGGTCGCACGGCGGGGACAAGCCGGACAAGACGGCCCGTCCGGTTCCTGTCATCCTCATCACCTATGCGACGACCGAGGATGCGGTGCGCAGGGCCCTTGCGGCGGTCAAACGCGACCGGGTGATATCGGGGGCGCCGCAGGTTATTCGGATTGAGAAGAATTGAGCCGGATATTGTAATCTGGCCGCCGAGGGGGAGGCGAAATGTCCACAATTACGGTTCAAGCCCATCAGATGCTCGAGCGCATCCTCTCGCTCGAGATCGTGCGCGTGACCGAACGCGCCGCCGTGTCCGCTGCGCGCCTGCGCGGACGCGGCAACGAGAAGGCCGCCGACCAGGCGGCTGTCGACGCGATGCGGCGCGAGCTCAACAAGCTGCCGATCCACGGCACCGTGGTGATCGGCGAGGGCGAGCGCGACGAGGCCCCGATGCTGTTCATCGGCGAGGAGGTCGGCCGCAAGACCGGGCCGAAGGTCGACATCGCGGTCGATCCGCTCGAAGGCACGACGCTGTGCGCCAAGAACATGCCGGGCGCGATCGCCACCATGGCGATGGCCGAAGGCGGCACGCTCCTGAACGCCCCCGACGTCTACATGGAGAAGATCGCGATCGGCCCGGGCTACTCCAGGGGCGTCGTCGACCTCGACGCACCTCCCGCAGAAAACATCCGCAATCTGGCCAAGGCCAAGGGTGTCGCGCCTGCCGACATCACGGCGCTGATCATGGAGCGCCCGCGTCATGCCGACCTGATCGCGGCGGTGCGCAAGACCGGCGCGTCGGTCGCGCTGATCACGGACGGCGATGTCGCCGGCGTGATCCATACGACCGATCCGGCCAACACCGGCATCGACATCTACATGGGGATCGGCGGCGCGCCGGAAGGCGTGCTCGCGGCAGCGGCGCTGCGCTGTATCGGCGGGCAGATCCAGTGCCGGCTCGTGCTCGACACCGAGGAGAAGCGCGAGCGTGCCGCCAAGATGGGCGTGAAGGACCCGCGCAAGAAATACGACATTGAGGACATGGTGCGGGGCGACTGCCTGTTCGCCGCGACCGGCGTGACCGACGGCTCGATGCTCCGTGGCGTCAAGTTCCGCGGCGATGTGATCGAGACCGAGACTGTGGTGATGCGCTCGGTCACCGGCACGGTGCGCTGGATCAGGGCCGAGCACCGGCAGCTCGACAAATTCCATCTGGATTAGTTTTCGTTCAACGACCGGGTTGAACCGCTTGGAGAAGCCAAAACTAGAAGACAATCTTCCACAATTGTGCCTGAGGGGCTAGAGTTGTATCCAATACTCTCAGCAACGCGGGGATTGTCGTGGAACGAGTTTGCATTATTGCGACTGGTGGAACGATCGGGTCTGCGCTTCAAGAGGGAGTGCTTACCGTTGGAACTGAAAGCAAAGACGAGTCTCTTCAAAAGAATCAGTGAAAAATTCAAATCAGAAAATGTTGCTACTGAACTTGTTGCGCCAATAAACAAGCTTTCTGAAGATTTTTCGTGTCGCGATATTGCAGTTATAATGAACGAGATTCAAAGTGCCCTTAAAAATGGAATCTCCAAAATTGTAGTGGCACACGGCACCGACACACTCCATTACTCTGCTAGTTTTTCCGAGTTTCTTTTTCGTCGCGAGGGCACCAGAATTTGCTTTACTGGCTCATTCTATCCACCGGATGATCCGAGATCACGCGCGAGGCTAGCTATATGTGCTGCAATAAGGACCGTGCTTTCGTCGCATATCGACTGGGGAACGTTTGTTGCACTCGAGAAGGCTGACGGTTCTCACAACATTTTAGTTTGCAACGCGCTAAGCATGAAGCCATTGGATATTGACGATAAGGGTTTGTCGGTCCGAGATGGCGCTCCCGTATTTCAGTACCCAGGCGCGTCAGTACCGGAAATAAAGCATGCATTCATTAGCCCCATCCAGCAGATATTTTACAATGCTCCAAGTCAAGAAGACATGCAGCGCGCTGCTCGCTTGACACGACTTTTGCCGGCGTACCCGGGATTGAGTGGTGGAAGTTTGGAGGAGGCCGCCGATAATTCGTTGGTGTATATCATCAGCTCCTATCATAGCGGTACTGGTCCCTCCGCTGATGCATTTGGAGGAGGGCTCCCAACATTTATCAAGAGACATCCAGACAAGTTGGTCTTGCTGGCAACTCATCCGGAGCTTTCTGCACCATATGGGAGTGTCAGAACGCTGTTGGATGCTGGGGCAATTGTGATAAGCAAGTTGCTTCCGCATCAGGTCTACGCATTGACGATCTTAGTTCTCGCAGCAGGACTTTCAATTGATGATCTGCGATCAATTTTGAAGCCAATCACCGTTCGGATCTAGGGAATGAGGGTAACATCGTCGACGCAGAGGCTCGCCAGGATACGATGAAACCTTCCATCGAAATCCGCCCCGTCGGACAGGACGAGCGCGCCGACTGGGAGCCGCTGTGGAAGGGCTATCTGACCTTCTACAACGTGACGCTTTCGCCCGAGCAAAACGACATCACCTGGGCGCGGCTGCATGATCCGGCCGAGCCGATGCACGTGCTTGGCGCCTACGTGGACGGCAAGCTGCAGGGCATCGTGCACTATCTGTTTCACCGTTCCACCTGGACGGCGGGAGACTATTGCTATCTGCAGGACCTGTTCGTCGCGGACGGCGGCCGCAATCTCGGGCTCGGGCGGGCACTGATCGAAGCGGTGTACGCGCAGGCGCGCGCCGCGGGAGCGAGCCGGGTCTATTGGCTGACCCACGAGACCAACGAAACGGCGCGGGCGCTCTATGACAAGCTCGCCGACCGTTCCGGCTTCATTCAGTACCGGAAGTTATTTGGATGACCAATGGACGGACGGAGAAATATCTTTTTCTGTCAGCCGCTTGCCTCGTTTTCCTGATTCATGACGCGAACGCCGCGGACTGCCGCTGGCATGGCCGCGATACCCGCAATGCGATTGCGTTCCATGTCGCCGCGCTGCAACGGATCGAGCACGAAGCGTCTGACCGCATCAAAGGCCTCGACAGTCGGCCCTTCGACTTCCTGCTCGGCGAGGCGCGCAACGCAATGGCGATCGTTGCCGCCCCCGCCGCGCTGGAAGACGAGAAGACGCTGGAGCGCTGCCGCAATTCAACGCGGCCGATCCGCAAGCTTTGCGCCGACGCCGGGCAAATGCTGGTCGATATCCTCGCAAGACATATAGCGAGCGAAAAGCCCGAATACGACAAGCCGCGCTACGCCGCGTTGATGGCTGAGTGTGCCAAGGCGATGGACCTGAAACCGCTCAAGTCCGCCATTCGCGGGACCGAGTAAGGCTGCCTCAGGCCGATACCGCCGCCGCAAGCGGGTTCGCACCGGCTCGGGTCTCGCGCGCCAGAAGATTGCCGAGGTGGTTTGCGATCGCGCCCATGCCGCTTCTCGAGGTCCCCGCCCGTCCGTCTTTTGCCTCGGCCTCGGGATTGTAATTGGTGTTGGTGTTGACGTCGTAGGTGAACGATCGGCCACCCTCGTCAACGATGAACTCGATGCCCGCAATTGCGATGTCATTCGCCGCAAGGAATGCCTGCCAGCGCGGGATCAGCGGATGGCCGAAGTCGCGCACGATCTGGAACTTGTCACCCGGCGCGACCGCGGGACACGCGCCGGCAAGTGCCGTGGAATCGGTCTGGCAGGCATCGGCCGGACAGAGCTCGAACCCCTGCGAAGTGTCGACCCTGACGGCGTACAGAAACTTTCCGCCGACGAATTCGACACGCGTAATGAACGGCTCGGGCGCCTTGACGTAGCGTTGAACCAACGTGATGCCGTCCACGGAGTTTTCAAAGTCTTCGCCGCCGAGATGTTCTTCCAGCGCGGCAGCGGACAGAAGGAGTCGGACGCCTAATCCCTTGCCGGCGCGATTGTGCTTGAGGATCACCGGATAGCCGAGGCGTCGCGCCGCATCGGCGATACCCTCCTTGCCGACGACAGCCAGAGTTTGCGGCGCCTCAATACCGAATTTGTTCAGCGCTTCATATTGCGCGACTTTCGAGAGTTCGAGTAGCAACGCCCGCTCGCCGTTGACGACGACTGCGTCGTGCCCCTTCAGCCATGCCAGGACCGCGCCGGTCAGTTCCGGGGCGTAGCGATGGTTACGGGTGTGGGACGAAGCGCTCATGCGATTGTAGAAGACGCCTGGCGGCGGCGATGCGCGCAGGTCGAGAATGCCCTGGTCGAGATGCCATTCGGCGAAAGATATCCCTCGCGCAGCGAAATTCTTTCGCAGCGGCGCGACCCAATCGTCATTTTCATGGATGACATAAACCCGGGGCGAACGATCCTGAGGGTTAAGACTTTGGCGCATGATTTCCACCGGGAGGCCGACTGGCGCCTAGAAGTATTTGCGCCCGGCGCAGGCGGCAACGCCGTCCGCGTAGAAAGAAATCAACTCCCTCCGCAGCGGTTACCCGCAGGTCATTTTTTCCCCCGGCCCAGGCTTTTTTAGATCAATATCCCGATAGGATTCGATCAAGCTGACATGCACATGCCATTGCCTGCCCTCAGTGGAATGCGGAGCGCATTCCTCGGCGTCGAGCGTTCGGTGTGCGGGCGCTCCTGGCGCGACCGGCTCGACGAGCGCGCGACCGCGCGCGCGCTCTCGATCACGCAGCGCCACGGCGTATCCGAACTGCTGGCGCGCGTTCTGGCCGGCCGGGACGTGGAGGTCGATGGGGTCGAGGAGTTTCTCGATCCGACCGTTAGGCGCTTGATGCCCGACCCCGACACGCTGACCGACATGCCGAAGGCGGCGGCGCGGATCGCCGATGCGATCGAGCGCCGCGAGCAGATCGCCATCTTCGGCGACTACGACGTGGATGGCGCAACCTCAGCCGCCGTGCTGGCGAAATTCCTGCGCCATTGCGGCAGCGAGCCGCTGATCCACATTCCCGACCGGCTGTTCGAAGGCTATGGCCCGAACACTGAAGCCGTCCGTGCCCTCGCCGAAAAGGGCGCGCGGCTGCTCGTCACCGTCGATTGCGGCACGACCAGCATCGAGCCGCTCGTAGAAGCCAAGAAGCTCGGCCTCGACGTGGTGACGATCGACCATCATCAGGCCGACGAGGTGCTTCCTCCGGTCGATGCTCTGGTGAATCCGAACCGGCTCGACGATCTCTCCGGCCTGAACTATCTCGCGGCCTGCGGCCTCGTGTTCATGACGGTGGTCGCGGTCAACCGCGAGCTGCGCAAGCGCGGCTTCTGGCACGTGCTGCGCCCGGAGCCGGACCTCCTCGACTCGCTCGACCTCGTGGCGCTCGGGACGGTCGCCGACGTGGTGCCGCTGAAGGGGCTCAATCGCGCGTTCGTCCAGAAGGGTCTGCTCGCGATGCGAAGGCGCGAGCGCGTCGGCTTGACCGCGCTGATGGATGCCGCGCGCCTGACCGGCCCGCCGGAATGCTGGCATCTCGGGTTCCTGCTCGGGCCGCGCATCAATGCGGGCGGGCGCATTGGCCGCGCCGATCTCGGCGTGCGGCTGCTGCTGGAGGAGGATCCGACACAAGCGGGCGCGCTCGCGGCCGACCTCGACCGGCTCAATCGCGAGCGGCAGGTGATCGAGCAGGCGACTCTCGCCCAGGCTGAGGCCGAGGCGATGGCGGCGCTCGGCATCGAAGAAAAGGGTGCGGTGGTGGTGACCGCCGGGCAGGGCTGGCACCCCGGCGTGATGGGATTGGTCGCCGCCCGGCTGAAGGAGCGTTACGGCAGGCCGGCCTTTGCGATTGCGCTCGAACCCGGCGGCATCGGCACCGGCTCCGGGCGCTCGATCGCCGGCGTCGATCTTGGCGCGGCGGTGCGCCATGCGGTCGCCACGGGATTGCTGATGAAGGGCGGCGGCCACGCGATGGCGGCCGGCGTCACGATCGCGCCCGAAAAGCTCGCCGCGTTCCGCGCCTACCTTGAGGAAACGCTGGCCGAGCCGGTCGAGGCGGCGCGGCTCGAGGATGCGCTGCTGATCGATGGTGCGGTCACGGCCGCGGGAGCGTCGGCCGCGATGCTGACCGACATCGCGCGCGCAGGACCATTCGGCGCCGGCCAGCCGGATCCGGTCTTTGCGCTGCCGTCGCACACCATCGCCTATGCGGAGGAAGTCGGGCAGGCGCATGTGCGTGCGCGGTTCCGTGCCGGCGATGGGACAATGATCAACGCCATCGCGTTCCGCGCCGCCGGCAAGCCGCTCGGTCAGGCGCTGATCGCGAACCGCGGGCGCAACATGCATGCCGCCGGCACGCTCTCGATCGATCGCTGGAACGGCGAAGAGCGTGTGCAGCTCCGCCTGATGGATCTGGCGACCACCGAACCGGGGGCGCGGTGACTTGGCTCCTCATCCTGAGGGCGTCGCGCAGCGACGCATCTCGAAGGATGGCCCGAGTGTACGCCCTCGCCCTTCGAGACGCCTGCTCCGCAGGCTCCTCAGGGTGAGGGCTATCAGGGCGGCTCGCCGTTTTCGAGCCGGCCCGCGATGACGCGCAACGCAAGAGCTTGAACCCGGGATCGCGCATTTGCATCGCTCTCAGCATATGCAAGCACGCCCGGAAGCGCCGGGACCTCGGCGATCCACCGACCATCGACCTCGCGCTCGCTTTCAATCTTCAACATGGTCGTCGGAATACCCTCCGCGCCCCAACAAGTCACTCGCCGAAGGTCGCGCCCGCCGGCGGAGCGCCGGCAGGCTCGGACGGGGCGCTCTCGCCCCGGTCGAGGCGCTCGAGCAGGTTGGCGAGCAGGCCCCAGAAGAACGTGTCGCCCGGATAGCCGCGGATGCGGCCGATCTCGCGGCCCTGGTCGATCAGCACGAAAACTGGCGTGAACCGCTCGCGCCGAATGAAGCTCAGCTCCGGCGGGACGGGCTGCGCGATGTCGAGGCGGCGCAGCGGCGCGCGCTTGCCTTCGCGGGTCTTGTCGTAAGCCGGGGCAATCTCGCGATCGAACTTGCGGCACCACACGCAGCCCTTCTGGTCGAACATCACCAACTCGGCGGCGTGGGCCGGTAGCGCGGCCAGCAGAGTCACAAAGAGTGCCACGAGATGTCGCATGAGGTTCAGATAACCTCAGCCATAGCGGAATGCCAGCAGGTGATCGAACGAGCGCAGCTCGATCAGCAGACGATGCAACAGGTCGGCGTCGCGCGCCTCGACCGCCCTCGGCATTTGCGCGAGGCTTGCGAGCGCCCCATCGATCAGGCGGCGGAATTGCGCGTGGCTGCGGATGCCTGTCGGCGCCATGCCGTCGCAGCGCTGCAGGGTCGCACCATACGACTCGGAGTTGGCGGACATGCTGTCCCAGTCCGGGCTCTTGTCGTGTGCGAACAGCGCGTCCATCGCGACGTTTGCGTCGAGCACGCAATCGGCGAGCACGGTCACGCCATTCTCCCGCCGCAGGTCCGACAGCGACTTGCGGATCGCATCGAGCGATTCGCGCGCCACATCCGCGCGGCCCATGTTGAGCACGAGCGTGGTCCCGATCAGGCGCGCCGCGATATCGAGCATCGTGCCGGTGTATCGCTGCTGGTCGCGAAAAGCGGCGGGGCGCGGCAGCTCGTAGACCTTGGCCCAGGCTGCGCGCATGCCTTCGAGCTCCAGCGCCGCGAGATCGACGTTGCCGGTGCGCAGATAGCCCGCGGCGACGCGATGATGGCTCATCGCGGCTTCGACGGCACGATGGAAATCGGCGAGGTCGTCCGCGCGGGCAGGCGCGGCGAGGCTGGCCAGCATCAGCCACACGGCCGCAAGCGATTTCAGGAGCGCGCACATGGTCGTGACCATAGCGGATCGCACGCTGGCATGGCGATGCTGTTCCGTTTAAGGAGAATCAATGCTTACACGCCGGACATTGCTGACCGGAGCCGCCGCGGTTGCGAGCGTGGCGCCCGCGCGCGGCGCCGCGATCCTGACCGACGACGGGCTCTACCGGCAGCCGTGGTTCCTCGAAAGTTTCCTTGAACTCGCCGACGATCTCGACGGCGCCACGAAGACGGACAAGCGCTTCGCCATCATGTGGGAGCTGCGCGGCTGCCCCTATTGCAAGGAAACGCACCTCGTCAATTTCGCGCGTCCGGACATTGAGGACTATGTCAAAACCAACTTCGATATCCTTCAGCTCAACATCGTCGGCGCGCGCAAGGTGACGGATTTCGACGGCAGCGAAATCTCCGAGAAGGCGCTCGCGGCGAAATACGGCGTGCGCTTTACGCCGACCGTCCAGTTCTTTCCCGAGTCCGCAGCCGGCCTTGGCGAGAAAGCGCCGGACAAGCGCGAGGTCGCGCGCGCGCCGGGCTACCTGCGGCCGGACGACTTCCTCGCGCTATTCCGCTTCGTGCGCGAGAAGGGCTACGAGACGAAGAGTTTTCGGGACTATTTGCGGGCGGGACGGGGCTAGCTGCAAGCGTCATCGCCCGCGAAGCACAGTCGGTGTTTACTGGATACCCCCTTCGCGGAGCACGACAGCGTCACTGCCCCTTGTTCACCGGACTGTCCGGGCTCATCAGCAGCGCGACCGCGTCCTTGATCTGCTCGATGGTGAGGATCTTGTTGGTGCCGAAGCGCGGCATCGTCGAGCAGGGCAGAGCTGCGTGCGAATTGTAGATCTTCTCGTAAGTGGCCTTCACCGCCTCCGGCTTGAAGTCGCGTAGCTTGCCGTATTCCGACAGGCTCGGCCCGAGCGTGCCGTAGCTCACTTCCTTTTTCGTGAGCTGATGGCAGGCGTAACAATTGCCGCCGTTCGGATTGCGCGGCGGATAGTCGGTGAAGCGCAGTCCATAGCCGGATTGCGCGAGCCGCTCGCCCTTCTGCCAGTCGCCCATGAAGTTGTTGTCGGGCGGATAGGCGATGGCCGCCAGTTCGCGCTTCTGGATCGCATCCGCGATGTTCTTGGCGGGACTGTTCCGGCTCGCCGAGCACTGCTGCATTGTCTCGTCGCCGGTCAGGCGCGGCGCCCAGTCGGCCGGAGCGGTCGGGAAGGCCGCCTTGACCGCCGCATCGGCGCGTGCGGGATCGGCGGCCTGCTGCGCGAATGCCGGGGCGGCCGAAAGCGAGAGCGCGAGGATCGCGATGGTGAGACGCATGCGAACCTCCCCTCAGCGCTTCAGGCCGGGGGCGGCGATCTCGCCGCCTTCCGCCTGCTTGGTGAGAAACGCAATCAGCGCGACGCTCGCGTCCGAGCCGAGCTGGACTTCCGGCATGCGCATCTGCCAGAAACAGTCAAAGAGCCGATGCTGCATCGTCATGACGTGCGTCGTCGAGACGCGATAGGCCGGCCATTCGCCGATCACCTTGGCGGCCTCCTTCTTCTCCGCGAGATACGGCAAGCCCTGAAGCCGGATGCGGAGCCCTGAGGTCGCGTGGCAAGTGGCGCAGGCGAAATCGAACGGGCCCGAGCGACGATTGAACAGGTTCTCCCCGAGCGCTGCGGCTTCCCGCTCTTTCGGATGCGCTGAGGATGCGGCGAATTTCTGCCCGGCGGACTTGCTCGCGACGTAGGTCGCGATCGCGCCCAGCTCCTTCACGGGCTGGCCGCCGCCGGGATGCGGGCGCTTCACGTAGTCGGCGGCATTGATGCCCTGCAGCTTCTCCATGCACCACAGGATGCGTGTCTCGACATCCATCACGCGATCGGCGTCGGCGAAATAGCGCGGCAGCTCGGCGAACGCGCCGTCCACCTTGCCCGGCCCCTTGCCGAGATCGCACTGCTCCAGCGAAATGTTCTTCGGACCGCGCGCGGCCACCCACAGCGCCTCGCCGCGATCGGAATCGAGGTAGCCGGGATTGCTCCAGGGGTCCTCGCGCAGCATGGCGCGGTATTTCTCGATCGCCTTTTCGGTCTCGGCGTCCTGCGCAAAGCCGGGCGAAAGCGCGATGGCGAGCGCCGCCAGCAAAATCAAAAATCTCACCTGCGTCTCCCCGGATGGTCTTGATTTGTGGCGGCCGCATCGCCCCTGCGGCCTCACGTTTGTTGCATTGTCGAACGCCAGCGTCTAGATAATCGGAAAGTTCTCACTACATGTCGGGTCGAAACGGCACACGCGCAACGGGATTGTTCTCCGCAAGGGCTGCAGCAAGCAAGAACATTCTGTGGTGGGTTTTCGGGGTAGGAGAGTTTCCATGATCGGAATCAACCGGCGTCACCTTCTCGCCGGAAGTGCAGGGGCGCTGGCGGTCGCGGCCTTGGGAGTCGTACCGGCTCAAGCCGCCAATAACGCGCAGGACCTGATCAAGGCCTTCACCGGTGGGAAGGCCGCGCCCGAAGGCAAGGTGAAGCTTGACCTTCCCGAGATCGCCGAGAACGGCAACACGGTGCCGATGACGGTGTCGGTCGAAAGCCCGATGACCGAGCAGTCGCATGTCACCGAGGTGCTGGTGCTGGCCGATGGCAATCCGAACGCCGGGGTTGCGACCTTTCACTTCTCGCCTGCGAGCGGCGTGGCTGAAGCCAATACACGCATCCGGCTTGCCGCGACGCAGAACATTATCGCGGTTGCGAAAATGAATGACGGCTCGTTCGTGATGGCGAGCAAGCAGGTGAAAGTCACGATCGGCGGCTGCGGCGGCTGAGCGGCATCGAAGGAAAGTCCGGGAGAACCACATGGCCGACGTGAAACCGCGCATCAAACTCGACAAGAAGGAAGCCAAGAAGGGCGACATCGTCGAGGTGAAGGCGCTCGTCCAGCACACCATGGAGACCGGCCAGCGCAAGGATGCGCAGGGCAACACGATTCCGCGCAAGATCCTCAAGCAGTTCACTTGCACGGTCGCTGGCAAGCAGGTTTTCGCGGCGGACTTCGAGCCCGCCGTTTCAGCGAACCCGTATATTCAGTTCAAGTTCAAGGCGACCGAGTTCGGGGCCGGTGGTGCTGACCTGGATCGAGGACGGCGGCGGCAAGATCGTCGGCGAAGATAAAATCACCGTTACCTAGTTTCTTCATTCCGGGGCGCTGCGCAGCGGCGAGCCCGGAATCCGTAACCACAGCCGGTGCGACAACGTGAGATTCGTGGTTATGGATTCCGGCCCTCGCTTCGCTCGGCCGGAATGACAGGGCCTACAATGCTCTCGCGCCGCGAAATTCTGCAAGTTGCTGCGGCGACGGCGGCCATCGTCCCGAACCTTTCGACGCGCGCGCTGGCGCAGCAGCGGCTGACGCAGGCCGAACTGCTGGCGTTCGAGCCGCTCGGTAATGTCACGCTGCTACATGTCGCCGACGTGCACGGGCAGCTTGTGCCGGTGCATTTCCGCGAGCCCTCGAGCAATCTCGGTGTCGGCGAGGCGAGGGGGCTTCCGCCGCACATTGTCGGCAAGGAGTATCTCAAGCGCTTCGGGATTCCGGACAGGTCGGCCTCGGCTTACGCGCTGACGTTCGAGGATTTCACTTCACTCGCGCAAACTTACGGCCGCATCGGCGGGCTCGACCGGCTCGCCACCGCCGTGAAAGCGGCCCGCGCGCAGCGCGGCGACGACAGGGTGCTGCTGCTCGACGGCGGCGACACCTGGCAGGGCTCGCTCGGCGCCAACGCTACCCGCGGCCAGGACATGGCCGACTGCTTCAAGCTGTTGAAGCCCGACGCCATGACCGGGCACTGGGAGTTCACCTACGGTGCGGAGCGGGTGAAACAGCTCACCGAGAGCCTCGATTTTCCGTTCCTGGCACTGAACGTGCGCGACACCGAATGGCAGGAGCCGGTGTTCGACGCCTACAAGATGTTCGAGAAGGGCGGCGTGAAGGTCGCCGTGCTCGGCCAGGCGTTCCCCTACACGCCGGTCGCCAATCCGCGCTGGATGATCCCGGCCTGGTCGTTCGGCATCCGCGAGGAAGACGTGCGCGCCAATGTCGAGAAGGCGCGGAAAGAAGGCGCGCAACTGGTCGTGCTGCTCTCGCACAACGGCTTCGACGTCGACCGCAAGCTCGCGAGCCGCGTCGCGGGCATCGATGTGATCCTTACCGGCCATACGCATGACGCACTCCCGGAGGTGGTGAAGGTCGGCAAGACCTTGCTGGTGGCCTCAGGGAGCCACGGCAAGTTTCTCTCCCGACTCGATCTCGATGTGCAGGGCGGGGCGGTGAAGGATTTCCGCTACAAGCTGATCCCGCTGTTTGCCGATGCCATCGCATCCGATGCCGAGATGGCCGCTGCCATCGCCAGAGCGCGCGCGCCGTTCGCGGCCGAGCTTGCGCGCGAAGTGGGGCGTACCGAGTCGCTGCTCTACCGGCGTGGTAATTTCGCGGGCACGTTCGACGACTTGATTTGCGCAGCAATCATCGAAGAGCGCGACGCCGAGATCGCGCTGTCGCCCGGATTCCGCTGGGGCACGAGCGTGCTGCCGGGTGCGGCAATCACCGTCGAGGACATCCACAACGCGACCGCGATCACCTATCCGCAGGTCTATCGCCAGAAGATGACCGGCGCGCGGCTGAAGGACATTCTCGAAGACGTCGCCGACAACCTGTTCAATCCCGATCCGTATTACCAGCAGGGCGGCGATATGGTCCGCTGCGGCGGGCTTGGCTACACCATCGATATCGGCAAGCCGATGGGTAGCCGCATCTCTGGGCTCACGCATCTGAAATCCGGCCAGCCGATCGATGCCGCGCGCGAATACACGGTGGCGGGCTGGGCCAGCGTGAACGAGGGCACCGAAGGACCGCCGGTCTGGGAATTGGTCGAGAAACACGTGGCGCGCAAGAAGCTCCTGAGGGTGGAGCCAAACGCGTCGGTGAAAGTGATCGGCGGCTGAGCGTCAGTTGTTCTCGTCGTCGAAATCGGTCTCGTAGTTCCGTCCGCCGTAGTAGACACCGACGATGATCACGCGACGCCGCCGGTGATCCACTTCGAACAGGATCGTGGCGCGCCGCCGGTAGCCGATGCTTCGCAGACCAGCACGCACCTCATCGCGCTTGGTCCCACGCTCCGGCGTGTGCTCCAGCCTGCAGCAAAAGGCGTAGAGCCTGTTGACGAAGTTCGTGGCGATGGTCGAGCCGGCTCGATCCTCGATGTAGTCGAAAATCGCGCTCAGGTCGGCCGTGGCCGCGCGATCGAACACGACCTCATAGGGACCGTCGGAGCGCGGCACGCTTCAACTCGCCTTCGCGACCTTTCGCTTCCTGTTGCGCACCTTGATGTGTCCTTGAAGGTCGTTCCAGGTCTCTTCAGCAGACATGAGACGCGATGAGTCGGCGTGGTAGGCATCGTAACGCGCGACGCCTTCCGTTCGCACCCACTGCTCGACCGCGGCGTCGCGTTCTTGCAACGCGCGCAGCCCGTCGCGGATGACTTCGCTTTCGGTGGCGTAGCCTCCGCTCGCGACCTTGTCCTTGATCAATTGAGCCATTTCGTGCGGCAACGTGATGCTGAGCGACTGTGTCTTGCGCATTGTGCGATCCTCGATACAGAAGAATAGCACACGACACGATTAAATCCTACCGTACGACGCAGGGAGATTTCGCCCTCAATGTTGACCTTGTTCTGAAATCTCATGCTCCAAATTGGCTGATTGACAGAAGGCTTGTTGCCCGAAAGCACAAAGGGGACTATCCCCATCTTCAACCTGTCGGAGGAAGTGTTGTCCGACCGCAAGGACGAGAAGGATCAAACGCGCCGCCACTTCCTGACGGCCGCGAGTAGCGCAGGCGCCGCGTTGGCGGGCGGTTCGGCGCTCGCCGGCAACCCAAAAAACCTGCCGCCCAATGTGCCCGAATGGACCCGCGTGCTCGGCGACGGCGTTGCGGTCAGGCCTTACGGCAAGCCGTCGAAACACGAGGCGCATGTCATCCGCCGCGACGTGCAGTGGCTGACCGCGAGCCGCGAGTCTTCGGTCAGTTTCACGCCACTGCACGAGCTTGACGGCATCATCACGCCGAACGGGCTTTGCTTCGAGCGCCATCATGGCGGCATCGCGGAGATCGACCCGCAGGATTACCGGCTGATCGTGCACGGCCTCGTCGAGAAAGAGTTGATCTTCACGCTCGCCGACCTCAAACGCTTTCCGCGCGTGAACCGCATTCATTTCCTCGAATGCGCGGCGAATTCCGGCATGGAGTGGCGCGGCGCACAGCTCAACGGCTGTCAGTATACGCACGGCATGGTGCATTGCGTGGAGTACACCGGCGTGCCGCTGCGCGTGCTCCTCGCGGAAGCCGGCGTGAAGCCGAACGCCAAATGGCTGCTTGCCGAGGGCGCCAACTCCGCCGCGATGAGCCGCTCGATCCCGCTCGCCAAAGCCCTCGACGATTGCCTCGTTGCCTATCGCATGAACGGCGAGATGCTGCGTCCCGAGCAGGGTTATCCGGCGCGGCTCGTCGTGCCGGGTTGGGAAGGCAATGTCTGGGTCAAATGGCTGCGGCGGCTGAAGCTCGGCGATCAGCCGTGGTTCACGCGCGAGGAGACCTCGAAATACACCGACCTGATGGAGAGCGGCAAGGCGCGCCAGTTCACTTTCGTGATGGACGCGAAGTCGGTGATCACGTCGCCGTCGCCGCAGGCGCCGGTACGCGCCAAAGGCTTTACGGTGATCTCAGGCCTCGCCTGGTCCGGGCGCGGGAGGATTGCGCGGGTCGATGTGTCGCTCGATGGCGGCCGTAACTGGCGCGAGGCAAAGCTCGATGGTCTTGTGCTCGACAAGGCTGTGTCACGCTTCTACGCCGAGACCGAGTGGACTGGCCAGGAGTTGCTGCTGCAGTCGCGTGCGATCGACGAGACCGGCTACGTGCAGCCGACCAAGAACGAGCTGCGCAAGGTGCGCGGCGTCAACTCGATCTACCACAACAACGGCATCCAGACCTGGCTGGTGAAGCCGGATGGCGAGGTCGAGAATGTCGAAGTGTCTTGAACTCAACCCTCATGCTGAGGAGCGCCGCCAAAGGCGGCGCGTCTCGAAGCATGGTTAGGAGCTCCGCGCCATCCTTCGAGACGCGGCCCATAAGCGCGGTTACGCGCGTCTGCGACGCGCTATGGGCCGCTCCTCAGGATGAGGCTTTGCTTTTGTGGCTGCGACGATTGTTGGCGGCATTTTTCATTTTCGCCTTGTCGGCCAGCGCCCCCGCCGCCGAGCGCAAGCTCGGCATCGGGCGGGCCGCGACGCCGCAGGAGGTCGCCGGCTGGGACATCGACGTGCGGCCGGACGGGCAGGGGCTTCCGCCCGGCAAGGGTTCGGTGAAGGACGGCGAACAGGTCTACATGACGAAATGCGCCGCCTGCCATGGCGAGTTCGGCGAGAGTGCCGGCCGCTGGCCGCAGGTTGCGGGCGGGCGAGGCTCGCTCGCCTCGCACGATCCGGTGAAGACGGTCGGCTCCTACTTCGCGCATCTGTCAACGGTGTTCGACTACGTGCGTCACACGATGCCGTTCGGCGATGCACAGTCGCTCACCAACGACGAACTCTATGCCGTCACCGCCTACATGCTGTTCCTCAACGACATTGTGGACGAGAAATTCGTGCTGTCGCGCGAGAACTTCACGTCGGTGAAGATGCCCAACGCCGGCGGCTTCTACGACGACGACCGCGAGACCACCGAGAAAGCCTTCTGGAATCCCAAGCCGTGCATGACGGACTGCAAGCCCGCGGCGGCGATCACCGGCCGCGCACGCGTGATCGACGTGACGCCGGACGACAAGTCCGCCCGGAAGAGCGTCGACTGACTATTGGGCGTCGGCTGTGACACTCCGGCATGCTAATCCAACCTTGCGGCACAGTTGAAGGTGATACAATCTTAAGCCATCGGCCGCACGGTCGGCTTGGAGAGCTGGGGGAGGCACGCAATGGGCATCACGCAGAGGCTTGGAGTTTGCACCGGCGCGTTAGCGACCTGGGGCGTGCTCACGGTGGCGCCGGCTGCGGCGCAGCCGGTCCCGCTCTTCCCGGCCCAGGTGAGTGGCGCCAATATCGACGCTCTGTTCGGTCAACAAGGCGCGATTTCGCCGCAGGATGAATTCACCGACATCCCGCTGCCGGGAATCAACGGCAAAGCGATCCTGCATTCCCGTATCATCCGCGCCGCGCCCGGTAGCCGCGCCGAAGGTCGGATAGCGTATCAGTATCGCATCGATCTGACGAACGCGACGACGTTCGTCGATGTCTCCTGCGTCAGCAACCTGTCGGTCAAATTCGGACCGATCGCGAAACTGCCCTACGCCCCGGGCCCTGCGCTGCGCGATGTCTATGAGA
This sequence comes from uncultured Alphaproteobacteria bacterium, assembly GCA_963778455.1. GTDB lineage: Bacteria > Pseudomonadota > Alphaproteobacteria > Rhizobiales > Xanthobacteraceae > PALSA-894. The sequence continues at coordinate 115,016 of CAVZUL010000011.1, read as the reverse complement.
TCAAGCAGGGCGTACCCCCCAATCAGGTTGGGTTTGCGAGCGCGGTACAAACCGGGGAGGTCGTGACATTCACGTTCGAGCGGCCAATCTGCGCGGCCGACGATGCGACCCCCGGCAACACCAGCTTCTTCTTCGGGCTCGCATCGCTTGACCCGCCGGATCGCGGCGTCACCGTCCAGATTGATGCGCCCGGGTTGGATGACATGCGGGTCAAGTCATTCGGCCCGATCCGCTGATCAATCCGCATGTACTTGATCGTCGCGTCTGACGACGTAGAGTGCTTTGCTCTGCGGCGGGCGGCGGCCATCCGGCCGCTTTTTGTCTGCCGGCCATACCGGACATCGTCATGCCGAAACTGAATCTTTCCGTCGCAGTGCGCGACTATGACCGTACCCGTCCGCTCACCGACGGCACGGTGCAAATAGACGGCGTCGATCCGGTCTTCATGGCGCTCGATCCGGAAGAAATCTTCTTCCGCGCGTTCCGTCACGCCGAGTTCGATATCTGCGAGTTGTCATTGTCCAGTTCGACCGTGAAGACCGCACAAGGCGGTTTCGCCTATGTGGGCGTACCGGCGTTCGTGTCGCGCGCGTTCCGTCACACCTCGATCTACGTGCGTACCGATCGCGTGAAGCAGTCGGCCGATCTGAAGGGCCGCAAGGTCGGTGTTTCCGAATATCAGCTCACCGCGAACGTGTGGGCGCGCGCGCTGCTGGAGGACGAGTATGGCGTGAAGCCCGCAGACATTCATTGGATCCGGGGCGGGCTGGAGCAGGCCGGGCGCGTCGAGAAGATCGCAATCACGCTGCCGCCGGACGTGAAGCTCGAATCCGCGCCGGAAGGCGCGACGCTCAATGCGATGCTGGAGGCCGGTGAGATCGACGCGTTCATTGGGCCGCGCACGCCGTCGTGCTTCGAGCAGGGCAAGCCGAATATCGGCTGGCTGTGGGGCGATCCGATGGCGGCAGCGAAGGATTATTTCCGCAAGACCGGCAACTTCCCGATCATGCACATGATCGGCGTGCGCCGCACGCTGGTGGAGCAGCATCCTTGGCTGCCTGCCGCCGTGCTCAAGGCCTTCACGCGCGCGAAATCGATCTGCCTTGCGCTGCTCGAAGAGACATCAGCCAGCAAGGTCACGTTGCCGTTCATGGAAGAGCAGGTGAAGGCGGCGCGCGACCTTATGGGTGCGGACTTTTGGCCTTACGGCATTCCGGCCAACCGCAAGACGCTGGAATATTTCCTCGCGCAGCATCACCGGCAGGGACTGTCGTCACGTCTGGTGAAACTTGAGGAACTGTTCCATCCGACCACGTTCGAGACCTACAAGGTTTGATTTGTGACGCGCGTCATGGCGGGCTTGACGCTGCCTCCCAGCAAATGAGTCATTCGTGGAACATGAAAGCCGCGTCTCGGCGCCAAGGGCGGCGAGTCATGCGCCTTAAGGAATTATCTGGCCATTGGGCTGGGGGCTGGCCAGGTCGGCTACGGTCAGCACCAGGTCGTTGGTTTTTTCCGAATCGATGACGGGATTGAATATCGGCAGAAGCTTCAGGCGGCGGCGAAGCTTGATCTCTGCGTGGAGATGGTCGGTGGCCAGGTTGCTGTTGACCGCAAAAGTATAGGTAAATTCGGTGCTCAGCGATGTGATGTTGCCGGTGCTGGGCCGACGCACGTGCAACGTGGTGTCATTCAGCATCACGGGAGCCGGCAGCGGTGGCGGAGGGCTGCCGGCCACATGGGGCTGCGGCCTAATTCGTATCACATTAAGGAACACGCGAGCCGAAAAGACGTGGATCGGAATGCCACCCAACTCGCTGGCGGAGAACTCCACCTGGAATGAAACTTTCACTCCAGTCTGGAAATTGTTTGTGAATTCGATGCGAGGTTGTTGGATCGTGGCCATGGCAGCTGCACCTCAGCTCAACTTGCAGGGATTACCCGGGGCGGGCCTCACGCTAACATTGTTTTGGAAGGTCCGGAAGCGGCGAAACGTCTGCCCGTTATGCCTTCGCCGGCCGCAGCCGCACGTGGATATTCTTCTCCTGCGTGAAGGCGAGCATCTCGTCGAAGCACTCCTCGCGCCCGATGCCGGACTGCTTCACGCCGCCGAACGGCACGCCGAGGAAATGCTTGCCGACCTCGTTGATCCACACGAACCCGGCCTCGACCGCGGCCGCCGTGCGGTGCGCGGTCGAGATGTCGTTGGTCCAGATCGAACACGTGAGGCCGTATTCGACCATGTTCACCTCGTCGAGCATCCTGGCCTCGTCGGACCATTTGAAGACGCCGAGTACGGGTCCGAAGATTTCCTCACGCGCGATCCGCATCGACATGGTCACGTCCGCGAACACCGTCGGTTCGACGTAAAAACCCTTGGCGAGCTTCGGATCGCTGGGCGGGCCACCGCCGCACAACAACCGCGCGCCCTCCTGCCTGGCCGACGCGATGTAGCTCATCACGCGATCGAATTGCACCTTTGAGACGATCGCCCCCATGGTGGTGGCCGGATCGGTCGGAATGCCGGGCTTGAAGTGCTTGATGCGCTCTTTCACACGCGTCAGCACCACGTCGTAAATCCGCTCATGGATAAAGGCGCGGCTGGTCGAGCCGCAGGACTGTCCGCACCAGGTGAAATTCATGCCGGCGATCACCGCGCCCGCGACCTCATCCGGATCGGCGTCCGGATAGGCGATCAAAGCGTTCTTGCCCCCGAGTTCGAGCATCACCGGCTTTACGGTGTCGGAGGCCGCGCGCATCACGGCGCGCCCGGTCGGCACGCTGCCGACCAGCGCCACCATCGCGACATCCTTATGGCCGGCGAGCGCCGCGCCCACTTCCTTGCCGCCGGGCACGACATTGAACACACCGGGCGGCAGGATTCCGTCGATCAGCTCGGCAAGGCGCAGCGAGGAGAGCGGCGACTGCTCGGGTGGCTTCACCACGACGGTGTTTCCGGCGGCGAGCGGCGCCGCGGACTTGCCCATGCAGAACATGAACGGGTGATTGAAGGGGATGATGCGCGCCACCACGCCGCGCGGCTCGCGCACCGAGAAATTCACCACGCCGGGGCCCATCGGCACCGACGAGCCCTTCATCTCGGTGACGAGCCCGGCGAAGAACTCGGTCTGCGCCGCCGCGACCATGGCGTCGCCGATCATCTCGGTGACCGGATTGCCGCAGTCGGCCGCGTCGATCATGGCGAGTTCCTGCGCGTGCGCGCGCAGGACTTCGGCGATGCGGCGGAGCATCTTGGCGCGTTCGAGCGGCGGCACGTTGCGCCATTCCCGGAACGCGGCTTTCGCCGCCGCGACCGCGGCATCCACGTCTGCCACGCCAGCATCCGCCACTAGCCCAAGCGACTCGCCCGTGCCCGGGTTGATCGTGTCGGCCTCGCGGCCGGAGAGCGGTGCGTGCCAGGCGCCGCCGTAGTAGCAGCCGCGATGCTGCGGCAGCGTCAGCTTTGCGGTGATCGTGGCCGGCGCATTCATGCTTCAAGCCCGTCTGATCGAGTCGACGCCGCCAAGCCTTCCCACCAGCGCATTCACGCCGATCGAAAGCACGAACAGCACGATCAGCAGCGCATACATGCGCGGCATGTCGAAGGTCGAATAGGCATTGATGATGAGGAATCCGATGCCGCGATTGGACAGCTTGGTTTCGGCAAGCAGCGTTCCGATGATCGCGACGCCGAGACCGAGCCGCACCCCGTTGATGACGGGTAGGCGCATCGCCGGCAGATAAATTTTCGTCACCATCTGCCAGGTGGACGCGCGGAAGCTGCGGCCGACGCGGATCAGCACCGGATTGATCTCGCGCATGCCGGCGGCTGCGCTCAGCGCCACGGGGAAGAAGCACGAGATCGTACCCATGGCGACTTTCGAGCCGGGCCCGACGCCGAACCACATGATCATGATCGGGAAGAAGATGATCTTCGGCGTCGGCCCGAGGTAGTAGAGATAGGCCTCGAACGCGCGGCTGAGCAGCTTGTTGCTGCCGAGCAGGATCCCGACCGCGAGGCCGGACAGGCCGCCGATCGCGAGCCCGGTGCCGACCTCGCCGGCCGTGACGCCGAGATGCCAGTAATAGGACTTGTCTGCGAGAAGCTCGCCGGTCGCGCGGCCGATGACCAGCAGCGAGGGAACGACATCGCGGAACAACAAGCCGGACGCCGCGACGGCCTCCCATGTGACGAGGATCGCCGTCACGATGGCGATGCGCACGAGCGTGACCGGGCTCGCAAACGGCTGCGCAGTCGGTGCTGCGGTCAATCGGCCGGTCTCAGCCATTTCTCTATTCTGTCGGTGACGAAGAAGAAGCAGACGCTGACGAGGATGACGAAGCAGATCGCCGCGTAGGTGCCGGGCAGGTCGTAGCGCTCGGCGAGGTCGTTGATGAGCTGGCCGAGCCCGCCGAAATTGATCAGAAACTCGACGCCGACGATGTTGATCAACGCGAAGATCATGCCGAGGCGCATCCCGACGAAGATGGTCGGCAGCGCGGCCGGAAAGTAGATCTTCCAGAACAGCTGCACTTCGGTGAGCTTGAAGCTGCGCCCGACATCGATCAGCACGCGCCGCGTTCCCGCGAGCCCCTCGATGGTCTTGAGGATGACCGCGGGCAGGCCGGCGACGAAACCCATCATGATGATGGTTCGTTCGCTGCGGCCGAAAATGACCAGAAACAGCGGATACATCAGCACGGTCGGCGCGGAAGCCATCGCGGCGACCCAGGTCTCGGTTGCCTCGCGCAAGAGCTTGACGCGATAGAGCAGCACGCCGATGCCTATCCCGAATACGGCGAGGAGCACGGTCGCCCACAGCGCCTCGCGCGCGGTGACGAGAAAACGGTGCGGAATATCCTCTTCGACGATGACGCGCTCGAACGCGCCTGCGATCTGCGAGGGCATCGGCACGATAAAGCGGTTCACCACGCCGGCGCGGATGAGGACCTCGACCGCGAGGATGGCCGCGACCAGCGTGCCGAAGCCGAGCGCGAACGGCACGAGATTGCGTTGCGCGCGCGCGATCATGTCTTGCGCTCGTCCAGCATCTGTTTCTCGTCGTCGCGCATGCCGCGGCTCGCTTCCTCGCGCAGGTCGCCCCAGATCTGCGCCACGTAGTGGCCGAACGCGTCGCTTGAGACGATCTCCGACGAACGCGGGCGCGGCAGTTCGATCGGCACCATGCGCTTTACCGTGCCGGGCCGATAGGTCATCACCAGCACGCGATCGGCGAGCTGCACGGCTTCGGTGATGTTGTGGGTGATGATCAGGCAGGTCTGTTTGAGCTGATCCTGAATTTGCAGCACCTTGTCGCCCAATAAGAGCCGCGTCTGCTCGTCGAGCGCGCCGAACGGTTCGTCCATCAGCAGGATCTTCGGCTCCGAGGCGAGCGTACGCGCGATCGCGACGCGCTGGCGCATGCCGCCGGACAGTTCGGCCGGATAGCGCTTTTCAAACCCGTGCAGACCCACCAGATCGATGAAATGCTTCGCGCGTTCGATGCGCTGCGCCTTCGGCATGCCGGCGATCTCGAGCGGGAACGCAACGTTGTCGGTGACGGTGCGCCACGGGAAGGTCAACTCCTCCTGGAACACCATGCCGATCGACGGATGCGGGCCGGTCACGGTCTCGCCGGTCACCGCAACGCGCCCCTCATAGCCGTCGAGCAGCCCGCCGATGATGTTGAACAAAGTCGACTTGCCGCAGCCGGAGGGGCCGATGACGGCGAGGAACTCGCCTGGCGCGACATTGAACGAGATATGGTCGACCGCCGTGAGGACGCCCTCCGGCGTTTCGAATTGTTTCACGAGGTCGTCGACGACGAGCACCGGCGCTGCGGCCGGCGCGCGCGCAGCCTGATCGAGGCGCGTGACGGTAGCCATCACGCCTTCCTCTCGGCATTCGATACGGCGGCCGTCATAGCCGGTGTATAGCCCGGTTCGACCCGCACATCGACCACAACGACTTCGCCCCGCTCCACCGCAGCGAACGCCTGCGCGAAAGTGGATTTCAGCTTGCCCGCCTCTTCAATGGGACCAAAGCCTGTGGCGCCTTGCGCGCGCGCCAGCGCCGCGATGTCGATGTCAGGGTCGCTGATGCGCTGGCCGATCCACTTGTTCTCCACCGGCCGGTTTCGCATGCGCGCGACGCGCTCCTGGTGCACTTCGTCATTGTAGAACGAGCGATTGTTGGCGACCACGATCAGCAGCGGAATGCGGTAATGCGCCGCTGTCCAGAGTGCGGTCGCGCCCATCAGGAAATCGCCGTCGCCGCAGATGCCGATCGGAATGCGGCCGGAGCCTTTCAGCGCCAGCGCCGCGCCGACCGTCACGCCGGGGCCTGCGCCAAGCCCGCCGCCGCCGTCCGAGCCGAGAAAATCGAGCGGATGGCGGAACGGCCACCACGTCCCATTCCACGACAGCGGCAGATGCGTGAGCGAGCAGGGATGGTCGCCGACCGCTTCGCGTAGCGCGCGTGCGAGATGTTCGACAGTGAGCGGGCCGTCGGCGAGTTTCGCTTCGTTCGAAGCCGCAACCGTAGCCGGACGCTTTGGCGCTGTGCCGAGCGCTTCGAGCAGCGGACGCACGGCGTGCTCGGGATCGGCCGCGAGCATTACGTCCACGGGAGCGACCCCCTGATGGTCCATGCTCCAGCCGTTGTGGATCTGATAGTCGATCGAGACGTGGATGATCTTGGCATTTGCCGCAGGCGCCTGCGCAGCCTTCAAGGTCCCGGCGAGATCGACCCAGTCGAGACTGAGGATCACGTCTGCCTTGGCGAGTGCCGTAAGTCCTTCGGCGTCGGGCGTCAGCACTGACGGCGCGCCGAGATGCAGCGGGTGGTCGGTCGGGAAGCTCGCCGCTGTCTTCAGACAGGTGATGACGCGCCCCCCGACCGCTTCGGCGAGCCGCACGCGCGCATTCCATGTTTCCTCGTTGCGCGACGTCCGGCCCATCAGCATCACGACGCTCTTCGCGGCCGTCAGCAGCGCAGCGGCCTTCGCGACCGCCTCGGCATCGGGCGCGCTTGCAACCGCAGGCATGAACCGCGCGGCCTCAAACGGCGCAAGCGGCTCGGCGAGCTTTGCCTCCTGCATCTCGGCATCGAAATTCACATAGACCGGCCCCATCGGCACCGTCTGCGCGATCCACATGGCGCGCATCAGCGCCTCGCGCGCCGCGGCGGGTGAAGCCGGCTGGTCGTCCCATTTGGTGTAAGCGCGCACCAGCGCGCCCTGATCGCGCGCGGTGTGAATCCAGTCGATCCATGGACGCCGCTTGACCGCATCGACCGGGCCGGTCGCGCCAAGCACCAGCACCGGCATGCGGTCGCACCACGCGTTGAAGATCGCCATGGTGGCGTGCATCAGCCCGACATTGGAGTGCACAGCCGCTGCCATCACCTTGCCGGTCACCTTGGCGTAGCCGTGTGCGATGGCGATGGCGCTCTCCTCGTGCAGGCAGAGCAGCATCTGCGGCGCCGAATTGCCGAGATAGTTCACCAGCGAGTCGTGCAGGCCGCGGTAGCTCGCGCCGGGATTGAGCGCTATGTACGGAATGTCGAGCGCGCGCAGCGTTTCGGCGATGACGTCCGAGCCGAACGCCGGCGCGTTGGCGCCGGAGGGCAGGGGGCGTTCAATGGTCGGATCGGCCATGAGCGACCGTATCACAGGGGAGTTGCGGTCCATGCGCCGTTTTCGCGCGCGAACTGCAGCGGCACGGCGTTTCGACGATGTGAATTTTCGAGGCGGGCGTTGGTGAGCGCGCAGGTGACAAGCAGGATACCGCCGTGCGCGACGATGACGGTCTCGCCATCTGGCGTGTCGTCCGAGAGGATGCGCATCACGCTCTGCGCGGCGCGATGCACGAAGGTTGCGAGCGGCTCGCAGCCGTCCGGGTCCCAGTCCCAGTTGAACGCACCCTCGATCGGCGTGTCCCACAGACTGACGTAGAAGCGTTCGGAGAGCGCACCGTCGACCTCGGGGTGCATCTTATGTTCGGCCGCGACCAGACTCGCGGTGCGCCACGCTCGCGCCATCGGGCTTGCGACGAGCCTGCCGATGCGCGTCGCCGCGAGCGCCTTCGCCGCGAGCGCCGCCTGTCCTTCGCCGGTTTCATTCAGCGGTGTGTGCGGCAACTGATATCGCTTGGTGCGATTTCCCTCGGTCTCTCCATGGCGGACGAAGATGAACCGCTCGCGCGTGGGCGAAAACGGGATCGCGGAGGCAAGCTCCGCGATCCGCTCGTAACCGAGAAGGTCGACGACCTGGGTCATGTTTCTTCGGTGTCCCGGACGCGGCGCAGCGCGCAGCGGTGCGACGCTGATCCGGGACCGTTGAGAAGACGGTGTTTGTGGCGATCCCGGGTCTGCACCGCAAGCACGTCGTGCTGCGGTGCGCCCGGGATACAGAAGATGAAGCTCACGCCTGCGCGATGAACTTCTTGTTCATGTAGACTTCCAGCCCCTCGATGCCGCCCTCGTGGCCGTAGCCTGAAGTCCTTGATGCCCCCGAACGGCGTCTCGGGCGTCGAGATCGCGACGCTGTTGACGCCGACCATGCCGGACTGCAGCGCATCGCCGATCGCGGTCGCGGTCTTCGGCGACGACGTGAAGGTGTAAGCCGCAAGGCCGAACTCGAGCGAGTTCGCGCGCTCCACCACCTCGTCGAACGTCTTGAACGTGACGATCGGCGCGACCGGCCCGAACGGCTCCTCGGTCATGATCTTGGAATCGTCCGGAACGTCGGTAACCACAGTCGGCTCGAAGAAGTAGCCCTGGTTACCCGAGCGGCTCCCGCCGGCGACAACCTTGCCGCCACGAGCCTTCGCATCCGCGACGAACGAGTCCATCGCATCGAGCCGGCGCGGATTGGCAAGCGGACCCATGGTGGTGTCCTTCTCCAGCCCGTCGCCAAGCTTGATCGCCTTGGCGTTGTCGGTGAAGCGCTTGAGGAAGCGGTCGTAGATGCCTTCCTGCACGTAGAAGCGCGTCGGCGAGATGCAGACCTGTCCGGCATTGCGATACTTGAACGCCGAGATCGTGTCGGCGGTCTTTTCCGGATCGGCATCGCCGAACACCACGACCGGCGAGTGCCCGCCGAGCTCCATGGTGGCGCGCTTCATGCCTTTGGCGGCGAGCTGGGCGAGATGCTTGCCGACCGGCACCGAGCCCGTGAACGAGATCTTGCGCACGATCGGCGACGCGATCAGGTGTTCCGAAATTGTCGACGGCACGCCGAACACGAGATTGATCACGCCGGGCGGTACGCCTGCGTCCTCGAAGCACTTCACCAGCTCGACGCAGCCGGCAGGCGTCTCTTCCGACGCCTTGATGATGATCGAGCAGCCAGCCGCGAGCGCCGCCGCGACTTTGCGGGCGGGGGTGAGCACCGGGAAATTCCACGGCGTGAACGCCGCGACCACGCCGACCGGCTCGGTCACGACCATCTGGCGCACGGTCGGGTTACGACTCGGGATGATGCGGCCATAGGCGCGGCGGCCTTCCTCGGCGAACCACTCGACGATGTCGGCGGAGGTCACGACCTCGCCTTTCGCTTCGGCGAGGACCTTGCCCTGTTCCTGCGTCATCGAGCGCGCGATGCTGTCGGCGCGCTCGCGCACCAGATCGGCGGCCTTCTTGATGATGCGGGCGCGGTCGTAGGCGGACTTCGCCTTCCAGACCTTGAAGCCCTTGTCGGCGGCGGCGAGCGCCGCGTCGAGGTCCTTGGCGGTCGCGTGCGGGAGGTGCGCGAGCGGCTTCTGCGTCGCGGGATTAAGCACGTCCTCGCCGCCGCCGCCGCCGCCGTTGCCGTGGTTCCACTTGCCGTCGATGTAAAGCCCGAGTTGGGTGTAAGACATGGGGTCCTCGCCTGGTTTCTTGGGAAATCTGGGGCGCCGGTCCGGCGGCCGCTCGCCTAACGAATAGGGGAGAATGCGGCCGGAAGATAGATGTCGGTGTGCATGGTCAGCAAGTGGTCCGGACCGCCGGCTGGCGGCCAGACACCGGTTTCGATTGCGGTTTTGCGGGTATTCGCGCGCGTGATCAGGTCCGGATAGGGCCAGATATGCATGAAACGCGTAACCTCGCCGGTGACCGAATACATCGCGGCCAGGATCGGCGAGAGCTTCATGCGAACGGGCGCCTGTTTCTCCCAGGCCGCCATGGTCGGCGGCAGGCCGGTCGGCTTCAACAGATAGGTGCGCACCTCGAAGATCGGCCCGTACTGCCCGGGCTTGATCGGCGGCAGGAATGGGAACTGCACGAACGTGTTGGTCGAGCGGCCATCGGTCAGTTCGAAACAGCCGTACGGGTTGGTGTCCTTGGCAACGCTATCGCGGTCCGCCGCGAGGTCGGCCTCGCTCGTGTAGTGATGCATCAGCAGGATCTGGTTGAGGTCACCGATCTCGGAGGCGAGGCAGGCGATGAGCTCGCCCTTGCGCGGATTGGCCTTGAGCCATTGCTCGACGCCAGGCAGCGCCTTCATGTGCGTGTTCGGCTTCACCGCAATGATCGTCACGTCATAGGGCATTGAAGGTTCTCCGCCAGCGCGGCGGCACGCTATCAGTGCGGAGACCGGACGTGAACCGGCACAAGCTCAGTTCTCATCCTGAGGAGCCGCACGGAGTGCGGCGTCTCGAAGGACGGCCCGAAACGCCGGCGGTGCACGCGGCCATCCTTCGAGATGCCATGCTTCGCATGGTTCCTCAGGATGAGGTTCTGAGCTATCCCCCGCGCAGCTTCGCAAGCAGCTTCAGCCCGAGATAGCCATCGGCGGGCATAAGCCCGACCTTTTGCTGGTAGCCGCGCGCGGCCGCCATCGTCATGTTGCCGACGCGGCCGTCGGTGCCGCCGGTGTCGAAGCCGGCCGCGGTGAGGCGCTTCTGCATTTCCTGCACTTCGGCCAAGGTCGGCGCGCGCTCAGCTCCGGGGAACGGCTGCACGAACGGACCCGCGCCAAGCACGCGGTCGCCGAGATGCACGATCGCCAGCGTATAGTTCATCGATGGATTGTAGGTCTTCACCGCGTAGAAATTCGGACCCAGCAGGAACGCTGGGCCGCCCGCGACCGGGACCCAGAGCTTCGCCGTGAGGTTTGGGTTCGGGAACGGCTGCCCGTCCGCGCGCGTCAAACCGAGCTTCTGCCAGGCCTCGTAGTTGCGCGATGTCTCGTCCGACGAACGCCCCGGCGCGCGCACCTCATAGCCCCAGTGCTCGCCGCGCCGGTATTTGCCGCGATTGACCAGATAGCGCGCGCTGCTCCCCAGAGCATCGTCAGGCTTGTCGAGCGGATTGACCCTCCCGTCGCCGTCATAGTCGAGGCCGACATTGAGCCAGACCTCGGGCATCCATTGGGTGTGACCCATGGCGCCCGCCCATGAGCCGACCATCTCCTTCGGCGTCGCCCAGCCTTTCTCCACAATGCGCAGCGCGTTGATGAGCTCGGTCTCCCAATAGGAGCGGCGGCGCGGCTCGCCCCACGCCAGGGCTGCGAGCGCGGGGAACACCGGACGCGCGTGGTTCTGTTTCACGACCGGGTCGCCGAAGGTCGAACTCGATTCCCCACAGCCCGAGGATGATGCCGCGCTGCACGCCGAAATCCTTCTCGATCCGTGCGAGCAGCGGGCCAAACTCCTTCAGCCGGTCCTGACCGGTCTGGATGCGCCAGTCGGAGACGCGGCGGTTGATGTATTGCCAGAGCTGCTGGTTGAACTCGGGCTGGTTGCGGATCGCCGAGAACACGAACTTGTCCGGCTTCAGGCCGCTCATGACGTTCGAATAGGTCGCGTCGGAAATGCCTTTGGCGCGCGCCCGAGCGCGGAATGTTTCCACCCATTCGGGAAAGGACTGCGCCGCGACCTGCGCGAGCGCGGGCATGCCGGACGCAAGCGAGGCTGCGCCCGTGAACGTGGCTTTCAGCACATGGCGGCGAGAGAATTCCATCGAGTCCTTGTAGCGCCGAATCGTGGCGAGGATAGTGCCGCCGCAGTTCCCGATTTGCTATGGTGGCGCAAACCTCGCGTCATGGCCGGAGGAACCTATGCCGATCATCCCGATTGCACGCCGCACGGTCATCGCAGGGGCCGGGGCAGGGCTCGCGGCCGGACTCGTCGGCGAGGCGAACGCGCAGGCGAAGCCCGAGATTCAGGCAAGTGAATACTGGGCGAACAAGGGCAGCGTGAAGCTCTATCTCTATCGCAAGCGGACGGCGCCGAAGCCGGGCGAGACGCAGCCGGTGCTGTTCCTCGTGCACGGCTCCTCGAATTCCTCGCGCTCGAGTTACGACCTCACGGTGCCGGGCAAGGGCGAATACTCGCTGATGAACGTGATGGCCGGCTACGGCTTCGACGTCTGGACCATAGACCACGACGGCTATGGCCGCTCGGGGTGGTCGGGCGGCAATTCCGATATCGCGAGCGGCGTCGAGGATTTGAAGGCCGCGATCCCGGTCCTCGTGCAGGAAACCGGACAACAGAAGCTGCACATGTACGGCACCTCCTCTGGCGCGATCCGTGCCGGCGCCTACGCGCAGGTCGCGCCCGAACGCGTCGACCGGCTGATCCTCTCGGCTTTCACCTACAAGGGCACCGGCTCGCCGGAGATCGCGCGGCGCAACAGGGTCGCCGAGAGTTATCGCGCCAATCCGCGCCGCAAGCGCGACCTCGCGATGATCCGCTCGATCTTCACGCGCGACGGCCATGCCTCCGCCTACGATCCGGCGATCCCCGAGGCGATCGCCGCGGAGGAGCTGAAATTCGGCGACACCGTGCCGACCGGCACGTACCTCGACATGGCCGTGAACCTGCCGCTGGTCGATCCGAAGCGCGTGAAATCGCCGGTGCTGATGCTGCGCGCCGAGCATGACGGCAACTCGACCAACGAGGATCTGCTCGATTTCTACACGCAGCTTCCGAACGGCGACCGCCAGTTCGTCATTCTGCCGCACACCGCGCACTCGATCGGCTACAGCAACAACCGCCACTTACTGTGGTACGCGATGCGCAATTTCCTGCTCGCGCCGGCGGCGGTCTCGGCTTGACCTCATGGTGAGGAGCCGCGCGCAGCGCGGCGTCTCGAACCATGGAACACGTGGCCATCCTTCGAGACGCGTCGCCACGCGACGCCCTCAGGATGAGGTGCAGGATTACGGCACGCTCACCGGCCCGCTGGTCACGACGCGCAGCTTCCAGTCCTGCGCTGGCGTTCCGGCGAGTCCCAGCTTGCCGCTGAGATAATAGAGCCGCTTGGTGTCGCTGCTGTCCGAGGTGCAGAAGCGATCCTGCAGATAGTAGGGCGGCGTCGCCTGATAGTAGAGCGTCGCCTGCAAAGTGGCTGGTTCCTTGCCGCCGAGTTCCGACAGCTTGACCTTGTAGACCAGCGAGTCGCTGCCGCCCGAGCGATAGTCGGGATCGCCGCCGACGGCCCAAGGGCCTGTCTCTTCCGCGAGATCGCGGTGCGCGCCGAGCTTCTCGGCGATTTCCGCGCGCTGCTCCAGCGGCAGGAAGCCCGAGGGCAACAGGCGGTTGTCCTTCACCTTCGCGCAGATCGACAGGAAGCTCGTGGTGAGGGGACCTGCAGGCTCGGCGCCATAACCACATTTCGGCGTGCCGGTTTCCGGCGGCGCCGCGCTGAGCTCTTCATAGATCTGGGCCTGGTCCTGGCTGGTGATCTCGGTGTAGTGCGGCTGATGCAGGCGTTTCTCCGGATCGACGCGCTGCTTGCAGGTCTTATCCCACCAGAGTTCGCTCTTCAGCGGCGTCTTGTCGGCTCCGAGGATGACTCCGGCGCCGTCGGTCGCGCCGGAAGACCAGATCGGCTTGCCCTTGTCGTCCAGCACGCTGAATTCCAGGAAGGCGCGGCGAAAGCCGACGCCGGAGGGAAACTTGTGCCCGACCTTGTTGATGACGGTGACACGGGCGCTGAGTTCGTCCGGCGTTTTGCGTACGTCGGCGACGGTGACCGAAGCGGTGCGATTCACCGCCTGCTCGATCATGGCGCCTTCGGCGGTTGGAATGGAATCGATGCCGAGATCATCCAGCATCGGATCGCGCTTGCGGATGCCGAGAACGTCCGGGAACTGGAAGGCCATCTTCAGCAGGAACACATTGAGCCCGACGAGCGTGTGCTTGGCGAAGCCGGAACGGACCTTCAGATCGATATCTTCGTGCCCCAGCACATGTTCGGTTTCCGGGAAGTTGGATCGTTCCTGAATGGATGCGATCTTGCTGCGGTACGGATTGCCGGCCGCATCCTTGTTCGGCATGTGGCAGCCTTGGCAGGACTGCGCCCGCGGACCTGACAATGACGGCAGAGGTCCGTCGGGCGAGTCGCCGGTCCGGAAATCGCTGAAGGCCCATTCCGGATAGGTCGTCTGCTCGTAGACGTGTCCGAGCGTCTCGTTGTTGCGCATGATCGGCAAATGAACGGTATGGCAGCTCCCGCACAGTTCCGAGCTCGTGACGGTGTTGCTGTGCACCGGGTCCATGCCGATGGCGTTCTTCATCGACTTCTTTTTCGGGTCGCGGAAGGGACCGTAAACGTCGTCGGGCGGGCCGAGAAAGAAGCTGCCCGTGAAGGTGGCTGCGAATCCGGTCAAACCGGGGTTCAGCACCTTCTGCCGCTCTTCGACGCATGCATTCTGCGGAGCGCCGCGCACCTTCTCGATTTCCTTCGCATCGAGAACCATGCGGTGGCACGTCATGCATGACACGCCGTCGCGCGCGAGCGCGCCGTATTGCGCAAGCTCCTCGACCGGATTGGGCGCCGGCGGATAAGGAACCGCGTCCACGGTCGATCGCGCGAACGGCTTGCAGACGCCGTCTTTGGCCGTGTCGATGCTGTACTGCCGCTGGCCCTGTACGCCGTGGCACCCCAGGCACGTATTCTCGATCATCGGCTTGGAGTCTTTATGGAATGTATCGGTCTCGCTTGCGAGTTGGGCAAAGAAGATCGGATCGCGTCCCGCCAATCCCATCGGCGAGCCCTTCCACGTGCCGTACGGAGAAATATTCACCAGCTTGTCGTCGGTACCCGGCTCCGTCATGTCGAACTGGATGCCCGTGCCGCCGGCGCTATGGCAGCCGAGGCACTGGTCCGACGTCAGGAACTGGCCCCCGGCTGTCGCGGGCCCGGCCTTTGCCCAGACATGGTCGTAGGTTTCGGGCTGCATGAGCTTGAAGTCGCCGCGCTCCGGAATGCCGCCAAGCGAGCCAAAAACGCGCGTGAATGCATCGTTGTATTTGGGATCGTTCGGAGCCGTTGCCTCCTCCTTCGCGCTCGCTTCCGCAATGCGGGTCTGCAGGCTCTGCCACGATGGATCGAGAAAGAAATTCTGGCTGAGAAAGACGAGAGGGTCGCCGGTCTCGCCCTTGATGTTCTGCAGCGCCGCGAAGGTTGAGTTGTCCTTCGCCGAAGCGTGGCAGTTGGTGCAGTATTGCCCAAAGCCCATCCGCAAGCTCGGGCTTGACGGCGGCGCCGGCCAGTCGACCTTCCAGGTCGATCCTTCCCAGCCGTACCAGCCCCAGAACCATCCGTCGTGCGAGCCTTTGCTGTCGCGTACCATCACGGCCGAGCTCTGGCTCAGCGGCCGCAGATATTCCCACGGCACATCCTGGCAGGCGGCGGCCGGCGGCGGGTACATCTCCTTGATCATGATGGCGCCGTCGGGCACCGGCACTTGCGCGACGGACGTCTTGCTCGGCCGATGCGTCTTCAACCAATCGAACATTTCCTTCGAGTACCAGACCAGTACCGGCGCATGCGTCCCGGTGTACTTCCCCACCCACTTTCCATTCAGGTACCGCCCGGTCCATGGGCCGGTATCGCGGATGCGCTTGTCGACCTTGAAGCCGAGCTCTTCGCTGCGATGGCAGAGCTTGCCGAGAAATTCGTCGAGGTCAGTCTCGTATTCGTTCAGCGGCTTGCCGTGCGCCACCTGGACCTTGGGGAGAAGCTCACGGCAGCGCGCGATGTCCTGCGGCACCTGCCGCTCTTTTTGTTCGTCCGGGCAGGTGGATGCTGCCTGCACCACGATGGTCGAGAGAAGGCCGAAACAGGCGGCAGCCGCCGCCGCGCGTCCGCGCGCGAAAATCGTCATGCAGCCCCCGCCACACCTGATGCCAAGTGGCAGGATAGGGGCGTCCGTTACGAGCGGTCAATCAGAGGTCGTGGCACTGGTGAAAAATGCCCGCATCGCCGCATAAGTCTCCTCCGGCGCTTCCTCGGACAGATAGTGGCCGCACGGCAGCGCCTGCGCATCGCGGATGTCGATTGCGTAGTTCTTCCAGATGGCCGGCGGGTCGTTCTGACGGCCGACCTGTCCGGTCGCTCCCCACAGCAATTGCACCGGGCATGTGATTTTCCTGCCTGCGGCGTAATCCTTCGTGTCCATCGCAAGATCGACGGTCGCGCACGCACGATAATCCTCGCACATCGCGCGCACGGTTTCGGGATTGCGGAAGCAGCGCTTGTACTCCTCCAGCGCTTGCTTGCCGAAGAACGACAGGCCCTGATCGGTCTTGGCGAGCTTCTTCTCGATGAAGAAGTCCGGGTCCGCGCTCATCAGCCGCTCGGGCATCGGCGCCTTCTGGATCATGAAGAACCAGTGATACGCGCCGGTCGCCCACGCCTGCGTGACATTGTTGAACAGATGATGCTGCGGAATGATGTCCTGGATCGAGGCGCGCAGCACCTTGTCGGGATGATCGAGGCACATGCGGTGCACCGCGCGGGCGCCGCGGTCGTGGCCCGCGGCAAAGAAACGGTCGAAGCCGAGCGCGGCCATCACCTCGACCTGATCCTGCGCCATCGCGCGGAACGTATAGTTCGCGTGATCCGGCTGGCTCGGCGGCTTCTCGCTGTCGCCGTAGCCGCGCAGGTCGGTCGCGACGACCGTGAATTCCTGCGCCAGGCGCGGCGCGAACTTGTGCCACGACAGATGCGTGAACGGATTGCCGTGCAACAGCAGCAGCGGCGGTCCGCTGCCGCCGTGCACGGTCACGATGCGCGCGCCGGAGGTCTGGATCTCGGCGCGCGTGAAGCCGTCCATTTGCATGCATCTCTCCGTCATGCCCGGCCATGACGCAAAAGAAAGTTGGACGCTAGTCCACCTGAACGCCGGCCGCCTTGATCGGCGCCGCCCATTTCTCGATCTCGGCCTTGAGGAACGTGCCGAGGTAGGCGGGCGTCATGCGGTCATCAGACACAATCTGCGCGCCGAGGCCGGTAAGGCGTTCCTTCACGGCGGGCGACTTCATCGCCTCGACCGCCGCGGCATTGAGCTTCTTCACGATCGGCTCGGGCGTGTCCTTCGGCAGGAACAGCGCGTTCCAGGTATACGCTTCGAGATTGGCCGTGCCCTGTTCGGCGGCGGTCGGCAGGTTCGGCAGCGCGGGCGAGCGCGCCTTGTCGAAGATCGCCAGCGCCTTCACGGTGCCGCCGTCGACCTGCGGCATTGCCGTGGTGATGATTTCGCACAGGAAATCGATGCGCCCGGCATGAAGGTCCTGCATCGCCGGCCCGGTGCCGCGATAGGGAACGTGCGTGATGTTGGTGCCGAGCACGTAGTTGAGCAGGACGCAGCCGAGATGCGTGGCCGAGCCCGCGCCGGCCGAGCCGTATTGCATCTTGCTTTGGTTTTCCTTGGCATAGGCCACGAAGGCCTTGAAATCGTTTGCGGGCAAGTCCTTGCGCACCGTCAGGATGATCGGCACTTCGGCGAGCAGCGCGACGGGCATGAAATCGGTGACCGAATTGTAGAGCGGCCTCTTGTACATCGTCTGGCCCTGCGCCTGCGTGCCGACCGTGCCGAGCAGAACCTGATAGCCGTCCGGCTGCGCGGACGCGACACGCTTGCCCCCAGTCATGCCGCCGGCGCCGCCGACGTTTTCCACCACGACCTGCTGGCCGAGGATCTCGCTCATGCGTGCCGCGACCACGCGGCCGAGCACGTCGGTCGGGCCGCCCGCGGCGAACGGGATCACCATGGTGACCGGGCGCGTCGGGTAATCCTGCGCTGCCGCCTCGCCAACTGTCAGAAGCGCCGCGAACGCGGCTGTTGCCAACCTCAACATCGTTTCCTCCATGACCGTCCCGTCGTCCTTGCTTTATCGGCCCGGCGGGCGGGGTCAAGGCGTTGCCGCTCACAATGCCGCGGCGTATGACCGCCATGCGGGAGGACAGGGGCTTATGGCGGACATGCGCATTGCGATTGCCGGGCTCGGCACCATTGGGCGGGCGCTGGCGCGAAAACTCGCCGACGGCGTGCCGGGTTTGACGCTTGCGTGCGTCGCGGCGCGCGACGAGGAGAAGGCGCGCGGATGGCTCGACGAAGAGGGGATCGAGGTTCCGATCGTCCCGCTGGAGGAATTCCCCGGGCACGCCGACCTTGCGGTCGAGTGCGCGCCGGCCGCAATCATCGAGCAGATTTGCCGGCCGATGCTCGGCGCCGGCAAGCAGGTGATGGTGCTCTCCTGCGGCGCGCTGCTGCCGCGCCCGGAATTGCTCGAACTTGCGAAGGCGCACGGCGGCCGCATCGTCGTGCCGACCGGTGGACTACTCGGCCTCGACGCCGTGGCGGCGGCAGCCGAAGGTACGATCCATTCGGTACGCATGACGACGCGCAAGCCGCCGAACGGGCTTGCGGGCGCACCGCATCTTGTGACCAACGGAATTTCGGTCGACGGCCTGAACGAGGCGAAGCTGGTGTTCAGCGGCACCGCGCGCGACGCGGCCGCCGGCTTTCCGGCCAACGTCAACGTGGTTGCGGCGCTGGCGCTCGCCGGCATCGGGCCGGACCGCACCATGATCGATATCTGGGCCGACCCGACCGTGACGCGCAATTGTCACGTCATCGAAGTCGACGCGGACTCAGCGCGCTTTACGCTCGCCATCGAGAACGTGCCGTCGGAGAATCCGAAGACCGGCAAGATCGTCGCGCTTTCGATCATCGCGACGTTGCGGAAGCTTGCCGCGCCGTTGCGGGTGGGAACTTGAGTTCCGCCGGCGGGAACTTTTGAGTTCCGGTTCCGTTGTGCCTCCTATGAACATAAAGACGCCAGAACACGCCATGATGGGCGTCATGGAAATCATCTCGCGCGGCGTGTTCGGCATCGCCAGCGTGGTGTTGATGCTGATCGCGCTCGCGCTCAGCGTTTACAGCTCCGGATTGATCCTCAACGCGCTGCGCGGGCCGTGGGCAGAAGCGGGCCCTGGCCTTCTTGAATCGATCGGCTACGTCGTGATCGCGATGGCGGTGTTCGACGTCGCCAAATATTTTGTCGAGGAAGAGGTCATTCGCGGGCGTGAGATGCGCCTCGCCTCCGAGGCGCGCCGAAGCCTGACCAAATTCATTTCCACGATCGCGATCGCGGTATTCATCGAAGGGCTCGTGCTGGTGTTCCGCCAGAGCGGCCAGGACATCGGCCTGGTTCTTTATCCCGCCGCGATCCTCATCACCGGCATCCTGATCATCCTCGGCCTCGGCTTCTATCAGCGCCTCAGCGCCGACGTCGAGGTCCAGGTCGACGCCCGCGACCGCGCGCAGGACAAGGTCGACAAGAACGAGGGGAAGAAGAAGTAGCGGGTTCGAACCTTGGCGCGCTCTCATTCCGCACGCATAGTCGCGGTGGATTCACGATTTGATTCGCCGCGAGGGCAGGGGATGGTAACCGCCGAGAAACTTCCGATCGATCTTGCCGAAGACGAAGACCGCTGCCTGGTGCACGCGCGCACCGCCGCGCGCCAGGCGGTCATGAAGGGCATGGATCGCGAAACGCTCGCGGATGCCTTCATGCTCGAGGCGGTCAAGCTGACGTTCGGCGTGGACGATCCCGAGGCCGCGCGTCTGGCACAGCGCTGGAAGGAGCAGACCTTCCGCCTGCTCGATGCGGACTACGTTACGCATTCTGGGGAAGGCCGGCCGAGAGTGGTGCGCCTGCTGCGGCCGGTCAGCCGTGAGCGGCTGATGACGAGCACGTCGCTGGTGCGCGAACAAATCTAACGCAATTCGGCGCGCTCCAGGCGATGAGAACCCCGAATGCCGGGCTCCGAGGTTTTCCTTTCCGGACTGGCGATTGCATAGCGCCCGGCTCGTGGCGCTCGCCGCGGCCATCCACCCGCTGGCACGGGGACCGCCGCTCAACTAACATCAGGACTACGCGACGGGGGAAGGCCAGCCGCACTGAACGGTGCACCCTTTCTTATGGGGTGATCCAGGCATGCGGCCGCGGGGGGCGCTGCAATGACCAGCATGTCTGCTCGGCCAATCCCGCTGCCGCCGCGGGGCTATCTGGCTGTCATCCGTGGCATCGACAAGTTCACGGATTTGACCGGGTACCTCTTCGTACTCGCGATCATTCCGCTGATCTGCGCCAATGTGTTCGAAGTTTTTGCCCGCTACCTCTTCAAGGCGCCGACGATCTGGGCCCTCGATGTGACGACGATGTCATACGCGACCCTGTTCATGCTGGGATCCGCATTGGCGCTCCTGAAGGGCGCTCACATCCGGACCGACATGCTGTGGGAAGCATTCTCGGATCGGACGAAGGGGATGATCGACAGCCTGGCGTTCCTGCTGTTCTTCCTCCCGACGATGGTCGTGCTGTTCTTCATCTCGATTGACGATTTCCTGTACTCGCTCTCGATCGACGAGCGCGCGAGCTCGGGCGCCTGGACGCCGGTGCTGTGGCCGTTGCGCGCAGTCATTCCACTCACCGCCTTCATGCTCTTCCTGCAGGGCATCTCGGAGCTGATGAAGAGCCTTTGGGCCTGGCGCACCGGCGCGTTCCTGACCCGGCACGAGAAGATCGAGGTCTGAGCGCCATGACCTTCACCGAGGCGCTCGGGCTCATCATGCTCTTCGGCATGGTCGCCGTCATCTTCATCGGCTTCCCGATCTCCTTCACGTTGCTGTTTCTCGCGATCGTTTTCGGCGGCGTGGAACTCGGCTGGGAGCTGACCTTCAATCTCGCCTATCTGCAGATCTGGGGCACGATGAAGGACGAGATCTTTCCCGCCGTGCCGCTGTTCATCTTCATGGGTTACATGACCGAGCAGGCCGGCCTGATGGAGCGGCTGTTCGGCGCCCTGCGCAGCCTGCTCGCACCGGTGCGCGGCTCGCTCTACCTCGCCGTCATTCTGACGGCGACGATCTTTGCGATGGCGACCGGCATCGTCGGCGCCGCCGTGACCGTGCTCGGCATCATGGCGGCCCCGATGATGATCAAGACGGGCTACGACGCGCGGCTGTCATCGGGCGCGATCGCTGCCGGCGGCACGCTCGGCATTCTGATCCCGCCCAGTGTCATGCTGGTGGTCATGGGCCCGGTCATGGGTGTGCCGGTCAACCTGCTTTATACGGCAGCGTTCGGGCCCGGCTTCCTGCTCGCCGGCTGCTACATCGCCTATACGCTCAGCCGCAGCTTCATCAATCCGAAGCTTGGTCCGGCCATGACGCGGGACGAGCGCAGCGCTGCCTATGAGGCGATGACCACCGAAAAGGTGGGCGCTCCCGTGGTGGCACTGGGTCTCGTCTGCCTGGTGGTGATGACCTATTTGCTGCTGGATTGGATCATCGGCCGGGCGGGCATCCCGCGGCTTGCGGTCACGATTGCCCCTCTCGGAGTTAGTGTTTCCGCGGTCGCCTTGGTTCTAGCCCTGCTGACCGCAATTCCTTACGCGCGCAACGCCTACTTCCGCGCCGTCGTGGTCGGCATTGCGCCGCTCAGTGCGCTGATCGGATTTACGCTGGGCACCATCGTCGGCGGATTGGCGACGCCAACCGAGGCAGCCTCATGCGGCGCCTTCGGTGCCGCGCTTCTGGCGCTCCTCTACGGCCGCCTCGGCAGGAAATCGATCACCAACGCAGCCATCGGCACGATGGTGACCTCGGCCATGGTGCTATTTCTTGCCGTCGCCTCCAACGTGTTCGGCGCTGTCTTCACCAAGCTCGGGACGGCGAGCCTGATCACCAACTACCTCCTGGCTTTTCCTCTGGGAGACTGGTGGAAGCTCGCCTTGATCATGGCGATCTTTTTCGTGCTGGGCTGGCCGTTCGAGTGGCCGGTGATGATCCTGGTGTTTCTGCCGATCGTTCTGCCGGTGGTCGAAAAGCTTCAGCTCGGCTTGAACAAGCTTGATTTGCTGATCTGGTTCGGGGCGCTGATCGCCGTCAACATGCAGACCTCATACTTGAGCCCGCCGGTCGCCATGTCGGCCTACTACCTGCGCAATGTCGTTCCGCAATGGAGTTCTGGCGACGATCTACCGGGGCATGTCGGACTACATGATCATCCAGGTCATCGTGCTCGTGCTGCTGCTGCTGTTCCCGCAGGTCGCGTTGTGGCTGCCAAGCGTGGTGAGATGACGAGCCCGGACTCCAAATAAAGAAGGGCGGCCGCGGCCGCCCTTCCAGATCCAATCCTCACACGACTTGCGTCTTCATTTCTTCTCAGGGAAGTAGTGGTCCGCCTGCAGATTGTACGGCGGGAACATGAAACGCTTGGCCGGCACGACCTTCGCCGCATAGGCCTTCTGCGACTCAAAGACCTTTTTGAAGAACGGGTTCTTGGCGGCCTCGGCCGCGGCGAACTCGTCCCAGGTCTTGAGGAACGCCTGGTTGATCTCGGGCGGCGTCGTCAGGAGCTTGACGCCGTGCTTCTCAACAAACTCCGCGATAGCGTCGGCATTCTGCCTCTGGAACTTCGCCCACCAGCGCAGGAAGGTTTCCGATGTCGCTGACTTGATCGCTTCCTTGTTCTGCTCCGGCAAGCTGTCCCAGACGTCCTTGTTGAACGCGACCTCGGCGACCGAGGCGCTCTCGTGCATGCCCGGCGTGTAGTGATATTTCCACACCGTATGCAGTCCGAGGCGCAGGTCTTCGATTCCGCCCACCCACTCCGCGCAGTCGATGGTGCCGCGCTCCGCGGCGGGCAGGATCTCGCCGCCGGGCATATTGACAACCGCCATGCCCATCCTGGCGTAGAGCTGCCCGACGATGCCGGTCTGGCGGCACTTCATGCCCCGGAAATCGGCCAGGTCCTTGATGGGACGCTTGAACCAGCCGAGCGCCTGCGGGCTCGGCGGAATGCTCGGGAACGCGACCAGATTGAGCTTCAGCTCCTTCTGATAGAACTCGTTCCACAGCTCGAGCCCGCCGCCCTCGTAGACCCAGCCGATGAAGTCGATGGCGTCCATGCCGGCAATGCCGGCCGGCGTATTGGAAAACAGCGTCGCGGTGACGCTCTTGCCGTACCACCAGTAGGAGATCCCCCAGGCGCCATCGATCACCTTCTTGTGCGTGCCGTCCATGATCTCGAATGGCGGCACAACCGCGCCGCCCGGCAGCGACTCGATCTTGAGCTGACCACCTGTCAACTTCTCCACGCGCTCGGCGAAAAACTTGAGCGCATCCTGCGTGGTCGACGATGGCGGCACCGCCGACTGGATCTTCAGGGTCCTTGGCTGTTGAGCGAGCGCTGTGCCGGCAAACGCCAATGTGGCGGAGGCTGCCGAGACCAAAGCGATCCTCCTGAGCGAACTCATTTTCATTGTGTGTGTTCCTCCCTTGGCAGAGTGCGGGCGAGCCGTGCGGCGTCCAGCACGCGAACAGCCTATCGCTGTGAGGTGCTTTCAGCCAGAGCGTCGGGTGGGCAAGGCACGCACTGGCGGGGCGGTGGCAACTGCGGTTAGGCTCGGGGCATCGCGAGGTCAGCATGCCAAAAATCCAGCGCATCATCGTTCCGGACGTCCCGCCACCGGTCAGCCACTATTGCCACGTCACCCGCGCGGGCCCCCACGTCTGGGTTGCCGGCGTCGTCGGCCAGGCGCAGGACGGCAGCATCCCGTCCGACGTTGTCGCCCAGTTCGACATCGCCATCGCCGTAATGGACAAGTGCCTGAAAGCGGCCGGCGCCGGCCCTGAACATGTCGTCAAGGTGCAGGTTTTCATGACCGACATCACGGAGCGGCCGAAGATCAACCCGCGCCGTATTGCGTATTTCGGCGACAATCGGCCGGCCTCCACGCTGGTCGAGGTGAAGGGACTGGTCGATCCGCGCATGAAGGTCGAGATCGAGTGTCAGGCCTACTTGGAGTAGGAGCGCGCTTCCTGACTTAGTGTTTGTGGCCTGGGCGTGTCGTGGGCGCCGCCGTTGGTGTCGCCCGGTCGGGCTCAAAGCGCAAGTTTGTCACGACCCGATCCCGCACCCGGCCCGAAAGATCGAGCCGCAGCGCCCAGTCGCCATGCATTTCGAGGACGAGGCGGGCCTGATACGTCCCGGCTTCTGCTCCGGGCGCCGCCTTCACGGGCCGCACATTGTGCATCATCGGCATCGACGGCATGTCGGCGCCGACCGTCAGCGTCACGCCCGTCAGCGGCTCCGACGAGCGCGCGTTCATGAGCTTGATCACGCAATCGTAGTGCAGAAGTTGTCCGGCCGGCTTGCAGTCCACATCGGCTTTTGCCCGTACCGATTGAGCAGAGGCCGCATCGGCGAGGCAGGCTGCGGCGATCAACCCTGCAAACAATGACCTCAGCATTTCGCTCTCCCGGATCAGCGGCGCCATGCGCGGCTGAGATAATGCACGACTCGCTCATCCAGCAATCCGCGCGGCCGCACGATCAGCAACACGGCGACCAGGCCGCCAAAGATGATCATGCGATAGCCGGCGAACACGCGGACGGACTCCAGAAGGCCGATGTCGATGGCAACGCCGATCAACGGGCCGAGTGCCGTCCCGAGCCCACCGATCAGGCCATAGGCGAGGCTGTGCACGCCGAGCATGACGTCAAAGATGCGTGGTTCGACATAAGTGGTCAGATGGGCATAGAGCCCGCCACCGACCCCGGCGAGGGCGCCCGCGAGGCCGGCGGCGAGCACCTTGATGCGAGCGACCGCAACGCCATTGAGCTCGGCAAGCGTTGCGTCCTCGCCGATCATGCGGAACGTCACACCGAGGCGGGAGCGCTCCAGCAGCATGAAGGCCACAAGCACGATGACCAGCAGCAGGTAGATCAGGGCGAGGAATTGGACCGGGCTGACATCGTTTTCGAAGATGTAGCGGATGCCGCGGAACCCGTCGGCGCCGTTCGGCCCAACCGGTTCGCCATCGATCGTCAGTTGATAGCGGAATAGCTCGAACAGCAGCCGTACCATCTCGGCGAAAGCAAGTGTTGCGATGGCGAAGTAGAGCCCGTGAAGGCGCAGCGTCGGGATGCCGACAAGCGTGGCGGCGACGCCGCCCATTGCGGCGCCCCAGCCAAGCGCTGCGCTCAGCGGCCATCCCCACATTGCCGTTGCAATTCCGGCCGCATAGGCGCCGATGGCAAAGAACGCCTGCTGACCGAATGAAATCTCACCGGTGAGGAGCAGTAAGTAGGCCGAAAGCGCGATAAACGAAATGACGCCGATGTTGGACAGGACGCCGACCAAGTAGTCGTCCATCGCTCACGCTCCTGCGGGCTCGCGCGTCGGCGGCGCGCCGAGAAGCCCGCCCGGCCGCAGCACCAGACAGGCGAACAGCAAGACGTAGGCGACGAGGTCGCGGATTTGCGGGCCGAAATGCCACTGGCTGTGAGCCTCGACAATGCCGAGCACCAATCCGCCGAGAATCGCGCCGGGGATCGAGCCGAGCCCCCCGATCATCATCGCGATCAGGCCCTTGAACGTCGCCCACATGCCGAACATCGGCGTGACCTGCTGGTCGACGGCGAGCACCAGGTAGCCGGCGATGCCGCCCACCGCCGACGCGAGCGCGAAGGCGAGCATGACGGCAGTCTTGACGTTGATGCCGACGAGATGCGCCGCTACCGGGCTGTCGATGATCGCCCGCAGCGCCAGCCCGAAACGCGACCGGTACAGGAGCAGATGCACGCCGGCGGAGAGTGCGAGCGCGGCAGCCAGCATGATCAGGTGATCGACGCGCAGCAGGAACGGACCAAGCTCCAGCGGCCCGCCGGTCGCGAGCGGCGGGAACGGATAGGTGTGGCGCGGCAGCACCAAAATGGCAGCCTGTTCGAGCTGCATCCAAATCGCGAAGCTCGACACCATGGAGGCAATGCCGGCGCCCGCCGCCATCGGGGCGAAACACAGCCGCTCCACATAGACACCGGCGAGCACGGCCCCGATCACGGTCACGGCGACGACCACGAGGGGCCCCGCGGAGAATTGCACGTAGACCAGAGTCCCGAGATAGGCCCCGATCATGATCGAGGGGCCGTAGGAGAGATTGAGCCGGCGCATCACGCCGAAGATCAGCGTGAAGCCGAGCGCGAGCAGCGCGTATGACGAGCCGATCATCACGCCGTCGATCGTGTTCTGGACGAAGTCGATCATCGCGGCACCGTCAACCCGCCCGCCTTGCCCCCAGATAGGCGCGCTGGATCACCTCGTCTTCGGCAAGCTGGCCGGGCGTGCCCGAGAACGTCACGCGCCCTTGCTCCATCAGATAGAAGTGATGCGCGACCTGCAGCGCCATGTGGGCGTTTTGCTCGACAAGGAAGATGGTGGTGCCGTCACGGTTCAGTTCCGCCACGATGCGGAAGATTTCGGCCACCACGAGCGGAGCAAGCCCCAACGACGGCTCATCCATCAGGAGCACGCGCGGGCGCGACATCAGCGCGCGCGCGACCGCGAGCATCTGCTGCTCGCCGCCGGACAGCGTGCCGGCCATCTGCTCGCGGCGCTCCTTGAGGCGGGGGAAGCGCTCGTACATCCGTTCGGTGTCGGCGGCGATCTCGGCCTTGTCGTTGCGCTGATAGGCGCCGGCGAGCAGGTTCTCGCGCACGTTCATCTGCGGAAAGACCAGACGGTTCTCCGGCACGAGCGCGACGCCTTGGGCGACGATACGCGCGGGCGTGAGGCCTCGGAGCTCGGTCCCGTCGAGCCGGATCGAGCCGCGCAGCGGCGACAGAATGCCGGCGATCGACATCATCAGCGTCGTCTTGCCGGCTCCATTCGGCCCGAGCAGACACGTGATGCGCCCGCGCTCGGCGTGCAGAGTCACCCCCTTGAGGGCTTCGATCTTGCCGTAGGCGGTGACGAGGTCGGACACATCGAGCATGGGCGGCGCCTCACGCGGCCGTCGCGGTGCCGAGATAGGCCTCGCGCACCAAAGGATTGTCCTGCACTTGCGCCGGCGTGCCTTCGGCGATCTTCTGACCGAAGTTGAGCACCGCGATGCGGTCGGTGACCGACATCACCAGTTCGACGTGATGCTCGATCAGGAGAACGGTCATCCCCTCGCCACGGAGCTTGCGGATGCGCGCATCGAGCTGATCGATCTCCTCGGCGTTCATGCCAGCGGCCGGTTCGTCGAGCAGCACCAGAGCGGGCTTGGCGGCAAGCGCGCGAGCGAACTCCAGCCGCCGCTGTTCACCGAACGCAAGGTTGGCCGCCAGCTCGTCGCGCTTGTGTGCGAGATCGAAGAAGTCGAGCGCGCGATCGATCTCGGCGCGCGCGTGCCGCGACCCGCCGAGCCAGCGGCGCAGGAAGCTTTCGTTGCGCGTCTGCTCGCTGGAATTCTGCGCCACCCACAGATTCTGCCAGACGGTCAGCTGTCCGAACAGGCGGATGTTCTGGAACGTGCGCGCAATTCCCATTCCGACGCGCGTATGCGGCGGCAGATCGGAAATATCCGTGCCGCGCAGCAACACCTGGCCGGCGGTCAGCGGGAACAACCCGCAGATCAGGTTGACGATGGTGCTCTTGCCCGAGCCGTTCGGCCCGATCAGGCCGAGGATCTCGCCCTGCGCCACGGTGAGGTCGACGTTGTCGACCGCGCGCACGCCGCCGAAATGCTTGGTCAGGCCCTTGAGCTCAAGCACCGGCCGGCTCCTTTCTGCGGAAGATGCGCTTGAGCGTCAGCGTCGTGCGCGCGTCGATCAGTCCGCGCGGCCGCACGTTCATGGCGAGCACGATCAGCCCGCCGAACAGAAGATTGCGCCAGTCGCCCATGAAGCGCAGGCCCTCGATCAGGAAGCCCTGAATAAAAATGACCGCGAGCAGCGTGCCAAAAACGTTCGAGAGCCCGCCGAGGATCGGATAGGCGACCGCGAACGTCGCGAGCACCACCCCGAACTGAATATGCTCGATGTGGGTGGTGTAGTGCGCGAACAGTCCGCCGCCGACGCCGGCGATGACGCCGCCGACCGTCATCGCGGTGACCTTCACGGCGGTCACGTTGATGCCGCTCGATTGCGCCGCGAGTTCGTCCTCGCCGACCGCGCGCAACACTGCGCCCGCGCGCGAGCGGTCCATCCACCACAGCGCCGCCATCACCAGCACGACCACGACCCAGATGAACAGCATCACGTCTAGCGTCGACCAGCCATTCTCGGGGAAATAGCGGATCTGCCGGAAGCCTTCGCCGCCGTGCGGGCCGAATTTGAAGCCGCCGCGCTCGAGCTGATAGTTGAAATTGAAGAAGAACAGGCGCACCGCCTCGCCAAACGCGGTCGTCGCCACGACCAGCATCAATCCCTTGACGCGCAACGCCGGGAAGCCGACCGCGCAGGCCATCGCGCCGGCCACGATCGCGGCGACGATCAGCGCCGGGATGATGGGCCAGCCGGCGAGCACCGTGAGCATGCCGGCCACATAGGCGCCGATCGCGAAGAAGCCGGCTTGCGCGAGACTGACCTGGCCGGTGAGCAGCACGCAATAGGCGGACAGCCCGAGCAGGGTGTGGACGCCGATGATCTGGATGAGGCCGAGATAAAAATCCATGCTGTCCTGCTCAGTCGCGTCCGGCCTTGGGGGCGAACAGGCCGCCCGGCCTGAATACCAGGAAGGCGAACAGCAGCAACATGATGTAGAGGTCGCGCTCCGACACGCCGCGGAAGAACTGGAACAGGTTTTCCAGGCCCCCGACCAGCAGGCCGGCGATGATCGCGCCCGGAATGCTCCCGAGGCCGCCGATCACGGTCACGATCAGTCCCTTCACGGTCAGCGGCAGCGACAGCAGCGGCGACAGCATCCCAATCGCTGCCCCGATCATCGCGCCTGCGAGACCTCCGACGACGCCCGTGATCACGAAGGTGAGGACGTTCACGCTGGTAATGCTGATGCCGCACAGTTCGGCGGCGACCGGCTGCTGCGAGACCGCGCGGGTCGCGAGCCCGAGTTTGGTCCGGTAGAGCAATGCCAGCAACAAGACCATGCAGAGACACCCGAGGCCGAACACGAACATCAGGTCGCCGCGCAGGTTGAACGGGCCGGCGCGGATCATGACGTCGGAGAACAGCGCCGGATAGTTCATCGGCACGCCTTCGGTCTGGTGCACGATGAGCTCGTCGATCAGCAGCAGCAGGCCGACCGTGGACATCAAGGTCGCAAGCGGGTTGGCGAGCGGAATGAAGCGGAAGCCGACGAGATAGACCAGCGCGCCGATTCCGCCGCCACAGACCGCCGAAAGCAGGAACACCAACGCGGGCGGCGCCTTGACCCCCGCGAGGATGAGGAGGCTGGCGTAAGCCGCGCCGATCGAGGCGGCGGCGAACGAGAGATTGATCTTGTGCATCACGCCGAAGATCAGCGTGAAGCCGATCCCGAGCAGCGCATAGGTCGTGCCGAACAGGACGCCGTCCGCGAGGGACTGCACGCTGTCGATGAAGTCGAGATAATCCACGTGAGGTGCTCGGACGTGCTTGCGTTACCCTCCCCTGGAGGGGGAGGGTCGGCGAAGGTGCGTAGCACCTGAGCCGGGGTGGGGTGACCTTTGGCGGTCACACATTAGGCATCACCATCGCGCACCCCACCCCGCTCATCTTCGCTGCGCTCAGATGAGCGACCCTCCCCCTCCAGGGGAGGGTGGGAGCCCGTTCAGGCGATCAGGACGACGGCTTGTGCAGGACGACCCACGCGCCGCCTTTGGCGTGGACGTAGAGGAACGGCTTGATCGCTTCGCGTTCCGCGCGTCCGACCTTGCCGAGCAGGCCCATCGTCTCCTTCAGCCCCGCCAGGCCCTCACGCATTTTCACGCGGTCCACCGCGACTGTGTCGGGCTTCGCCATGATCTTCTGCTTCTCGATCACGTCCTTGAGGATGAACATGATCTCGTAGGCCGCTGCGCTGTGCAGATCGGCACTGCCGCCGAACTTGGCGACCTGCTCGGCCGCCTTGGTGGCTTCCGGCGTCACCGGCGCGAAGCTGGTCGGGATGATGATGCCCTCGGCCTGCTTGGCGCAGCCCTGCAGCGTCTCGATGCTGGACGAGGAGGTGAGACCGATCAGCAGCTTCGGCTTGACGCCCTGGCGTTCCATCTCCTTGAGCACGCCGCAGGTCGTGAACGGGTGCGCCGAGATCGCCACGATATCGGGGTTGGCGCGGCGCATTTCGCGAACCTGGGTCGAGAACGTCGTGTCGGCGAGCAGCCACTCGCCCTGTCCGAGCACCTGGAGCCCGTTCGCCTCCGCCTGCTGCTTCATCACGCCGAAGGTCGCGTTCGAGTGCGCGAAGTCCTTTTCGACGCCGCCATAGATCGTCTTGAGATCCGGGTGCTGTGTCTTGAGCCAGGCGAACAGCGACTTGTACATGTCAAATTCGCTCGGCACGTTGCGGAACGCCCACTCGGAGATCTTGGCGAGCCCGCCCTTGGCGGCGACATCGGCGATGATCGGGAATTGCAATCCGCTGTCGGAGGCATCGCCGGCCTTCTTCTGCAGGATGCCGAACAGCGATTCGGCAACGTTCGAGCAGGTCGGGCCGACCGCCACGAACGCGTCCGTCGAGGCGATGCGGCGCACCACCGAGATGCCTTCCTCGGCATTGCAGCGGTCGTCGAGGAAGTCGATCGTCGAACTTGGCCTTGGCTCCGTCGCCCAGCGTGACGCCGCCGGACGCGTTGATCTGCTCGGCGGCCGCCTTCATGGCGGCTTCGCTGTTGATCCCGAACACGCGCACGACGCCGGACTTGGCGCCGAACCCGGTGATCTTGACGGTGCGTTCCTGCGCGAACGACGGCATCGGAGTGCGAACGCAAGCGGTCCCGAATGCGGCGAGCACCGCGGCAGTCTTTCGCATGAAATCCTCCCTTGATCGTCTGGCGTTTCCGAGGGTCCAACTCTTCTGCACCGGCGCCGGTTGGTCCCGTCAGATGAAGCTTAACACGTTTCCTCTGCCGGAATACCATCACGGCAAAACGTCACGGGAGGGTACGATGGCCAAGCGCAACAAGCGGCCGGCGCGAAAGGTGCGTGCGGCCGGAAAATCCGGCAAGCGGGCAAGCCAGGCTCCTGCCGCGAAGGCAGCGACAAATCGTCCGGCAACCGTGAAACGTCAAAATGGCGGCCTGTTCGCCAACCTCAAGCCGAACGCGGCGAACTTCGCGCCCTGACTCCGATTTCGTTTCTGCCGCGCACGGCTGCGATCCATCCCGACCGCGTCGCGGTCGTGCATGGCGAACGGCGGATCACCTATCGCCAGTTGCAGGAGCGGGTCAAGCGGCTCGCGTCCGCGCTGTCGCGACGCGGCGTGCGGCCGGGCGACACCGTGTCGGCGATGCTGCCGAACGTGCCGGCGATGCTCGAAGTGCATTACGGCGTGCCGATGCTCGGGCGCGGTGCTCAACACCATCAACACGCGGCTCGATCCCGCGACTGTCGCCTATATCCTCGAACACGGCGAGGCGAAGGTCCTGATCACCGACCGCGAGTACGCCGCGCAGGTCGGGCCAGCGCTTGCCCGCATGAAGAAACCGCCGCTGGTGATCGATGTCGACGATCCGCTCTACACCGGTCCCGGCGAGCGCCTCGGCGACGATCGAGTACGAGGACGTTCATCGCCGACGGCGATCCGGGTTTCGCCGGCCGCCCGGTGACGGACGAGTCGAGCGCGATCGCGCTGAACTACACCTCGGGCACCACCGGCAATCCGAAAGGCGTCGTCTATCACCATCGCGGCACGTTCCTCGAGTCCGTCGGCAACACCATGGCGTGGCCGCTGCCGCCGAAGCCCGTGTACCTGTGGACGCTGCCGATGTTCCACTGCAACGGCTGGTGCTTCCCGTGGTCGGTCACTGCGATGGGCGGCACGCACATTTGCCTGCGCAGGGTCGATCCGGCGCTGATCTTTCCGATGATCGTCGAACATGGCGTCACGCACATGTGCGGCGCGCCGACCGTGCTCAACATGCTGGTGAGCGCGCCGGCCGAGCAGCGCCGCCGCTTCAACCACATCGTCGACATCCAGACCGGTGGCTCGCCGCCGCCTGCCAAGGTGATCAAGGGGATGGAGGAGCTCGGCTTCCGCGTCACGCACATCTACGGGATGACCGAGCTGCAGGGTCCCTCGACCTTGTGCGTTCCCCAGGACGATTGGGCGAACCTGCCGCTTGAGGAACGGGCGGTGTTCAACGCGCGGCAGGGCGTGCGCTATCCGGTGGTGGACGGGCAGATGGTGGCCGACCCGCACACCCTCGCGCCGGTCGCGCGCAGACGGCGAAGCGATCGGCGAGATCATGGTGCGCGGCAACACCGTGATGCTCGGTTATCTCAAGGACGGCAAGGCGACTGCGGAAGCGTTCCGCGGCGGCTGGATGCACACCGGCGATCTCGCGGTCGAGCACCCCGACGGCTATGTCGAGATCAAGGACCGCGCCAAGGACATCATCATCTCGGGCGGCGAGAACATCTCCAGCGTGGAGGTCGAGATTGCACTTTACAAGCATCCCGCTGTCGCGCTCGCGGCGGTTGTCGCAAAGCCCGACGAAAAGTGGGGCGAGACGCCGTGCGCCTTTGTGCAGCTGAAGCCGGGGACGGAAGCTACGCCTGAGGAGATCATCGCGTTCTGTCGCGATCAGCTCGCGCACTACAAGGCGCCGAAGTCGGTCGTGTTCGGGCCGCTGCCGACGACCGCCACCGGCAAGATCCAGAAGTTCGTGCTGCGCGAGCGGGCACGCGAGGCAATCTCATGATGCGGGCCATCTTGGCAGGCGGTGGTGTCGCACTGATAGGAGCTTTCGTTGGCGGTTTGTGGTTCTTGTCGCAAGGAGGACCAACGTCCTCCGGTCAGCTAACAAGCGATCAAGCCCTTACGATTAGCATCTTCGCGCTGTTTGGCGGGATCGGCAGCTTGTATTTTGCTTTTAGTCGATTTGCGCCCGCTTCATCTTGGATCACGACGATTGTCGGATGGATTGTGGGTTTCCACGCGTTTCCCCCCAATGCTGATGGGGGTGGCGCTAACGATCCTCGCAATTTCAAACTGAGACACTACCACGCTGGCGCACGCGGATGCCGAACGGATGGTTATTCGCGTCGTTCCGCTTCCCATCGGCCCGCGCAGGCGCCGGTTGGACCTTGGCCGTGCCAGTATCCCTCGCCATGGTGACGGAACAGACGACCGGAGCCGGCGGCCCGTTGTTGGCCGGCGGCTACGCTGACTTGAACGGCTCCGTTGCGGGCCACCTGGCCCTGAACGTTCACCGGCCCGTCGCCGCGGTAAAAAACATGGCCATCGGCGATCTCAAAGCCGAAGCGATAGGTGGGCTCGCAAGCTCCGCTATGCGTGATGATGAGCGCACTCCAGGCTCCGTCGTAAATCCGCTGCGCAGCGGCTGCGCCCGGAAAAGCCGCGACGCCGCCACACACCAGTGCACTGGCGATAACGAGACTCCGGAGAAGCGAACTGATCATGGGACAACCTCGTCGTCTGAACGCGAATGCCGTCCCGGAGGGAACAACGAACCGGGCGGTTGAAAGTGCCAGCGTCGAAAGAATAGTCCGGGTATGTGAAAGGCGAGGGCGCCGCACGCTCAAGTGGCGAACGAAGTCCGGCGATCTCGAGTAACGCTCAGTTCTTCGGAGGCGGGTTCCGAAGGCAGCCTGCCGGCAAGCGCCTCGTATCGCGCAGCGAACTTCAGCCATACCTCGGCTGCGGCAGGATCGCCTAGCAGCGATGCTTCTTCACGACAGCGCTCAGCTTGTTGGCGACAGCGGGCTTGGTCGTACATGTGCTCCCCGTCGAGATGATGCTTCGGGGGTCCAACATGCAGATTGGATCGGATACCAGCAAACGAGCAAGGGTCGCAACGACATACACCTCTCGTATACACTGCGCTTGATCGCCGGGTGATCCCGACGTTAGCGCCGCACATTTGGAGCGATTTTCTTGAGCAGATCTCACGACAGCGACAATCGTGCTGCGGCGCCCGAGCTCTTCGCCGAACTTGATCCCGAGCCGCGCCTGCTGATGGGGCCCGGTCCGGTCGACGTCTACCCTCGCGTGCTCAGGGCGATGTCCGTTCCGCTGCAGGGTCAATTCGATCCTCAGTTCACAGGCTACATGAATCAGGTGATGGCGCTGTACCGCGGCGTATTCAAAACCGGCAACAGGTGGACACTGCTTATCGACGCCACGGCGCGCGCCGGCATCGAAGCATGCCTGGCCTCTGCTCTTGCGCCGGGCGAGACGCTGCTGGTGCCGGTCTTCGGACGTTTCGGCCACCTCAAAATGGAAATCGGCCGGCGCCTGGGTGCCGAAGTCGTCTCGGTCGAGACCGAATGGGGGCGAGTCTTCGACGCAGGCGAAATCGAAGCCGCGATCAAACGCCATCGCCCGAGAATGGTCGCGATCAGTCACGGCGACACGTCCACGACCATGCTGCAGCCGCTGGCCGAGATCGGCGCGCTGTGCCGCAAGCACGACGTACTTCTCTACGTCGATTGCACGGCGTCGCTCGGCGGCAATGCGTTCGAGATGGACGCCTGGCAGATCGACATGGCGTCGGCCGGTCTGCAGAAATGCCTGTCGGGCCCGCCGGGTTCGGCCCCTGTGAGTTTCAATGACCGCGCTGCCGCGGTGATCACGGCGCGAAAGCACATCGAGCAAGGGATCAGAGCCGCGGATATCGAAGAAGGTGACGGTCCGATCATCCGCTCGAACTATTTCGACCTCGCCATGCTGATGGAATACTGGTCTGCGCGCAGGCTCAATCATCACACCGAGGCTGCCTCGATGCTGTACGCATCGCGCGAATGCGCCCGGATCGTGCTGGAGGAAGGGCTGGAGCGCGGCATCGCGCGCCACGAGCTTTCCAGCAGCGCGCTGCGCGCAGGGCTCGCGGCGATGGGGCTCGAATTGTTCGGTGATCCCAACCACCGCATGGCCAACGTGACGGGCGTCATCATTCCCAAGGAGATCACGGATGGCGAAGCCGTCCGCAGCCAATTGCTTCATGATTTCGGCATTGAAATCGGCACCTCGTTCGGGCCGCTCGCCGGCAAGATCTGGCGGATCGGCACGATGGGCTTTGTCTGCCGCAAGGCCAATGTGCTGCGTTGCCTGACGGCGCTCGAGGCCGTGCTCCGCCGCAACAGGTTCAATCTTACGGCCGGAGCCGCGGTCGATGCCGCGTACCGGGTCTACGAAAACGCGAAGGGGTGAGCTGTTGGCGGCGTCTTCGGCCGCGCCGCGACAGCGATCCTGAGCGTCGTCATGACACCGGCCATCATGTCCCAGCCGGAGCTGTGACCGATCTTTCCGGCCGCCACGACGGCCGCGTCGACGTCTCCCGTGATGACCGACGAAACGGCGCGGT
This sequence comes from uncultured Alphaproteobacteria bacterium, assembly GCA_963778455.1. Classification (GTDB taxonomy): domain Bacteria; phylum Pseudomonadota; class Alphaproteobacteria; order Rhizobiales; family Xanthobacteraceae; genus PALSA-894. Next base: position 79,480 of record CAVZUL010000011.1, on the reverse strand, counting down.
GGAGCACTTCGCCAACGTGCCCGGCGGCAGCCGCCCTCAAGAAGCAGGCGCTCAATGGAGTGGTCAGCCCCAGCAAGGAATCATTGATCGCGCGCGCCAGTGCTGCATGCGCATCGTTTTCGCCGATTGCATCGAGCAACGCGAGTGCACCCACGAGGAAGTCATCTCCCGACGGCGTCAACCCCGCTCCGAGTCCGATCAAGCCTTGAACGGCCTCCCGGCCACCGATGGGTGGGGTGACATGGACGTCGAGCGCTTTAGATAACCAGCGTTCGAACATCGCGATGCGCGGGCGGGCGATACGCACCAGCGGCACTCGACGCCAGGATGTTTCAGGCATGCCAGAGATGTGGCGCGCAAGGCCTTCTTCTGGTGCATCGCTTGCAGCGCGCGATGCGAGGGCGGCGCAGGTATCGAACAACCGGATAGGCGACGCGCGGTTGGGCCAGGGAGGAGGGCGCCACGATTGAGTTCGATCCAGGATAAACCGAATGGAGCTGCCGAATACGATACGCCGATCGCGGACTGCAGCCGATCGTTCCGCCCGCAAGTCCAAGTCCGACAAGCGGCCAAGATCTCCAATCAACGTCAAAGGACCATCGCCGATATCGGGCTCGCCGACACAGATGAACTCGTCGCCGCGGCGAAGATAAAAGCACCGGTCGAAAACGGCTTCGACATTCGCGAGCGAAACGCTTCGGCAGAACTCCTGTGCCAGAGTGCCTGCTCGCAGTATCGGAATAACAACATCGGGAGAACCGGCCGCCGCACCGGGATCGCGCGTCGGCATGCCCCAGCTCGGTGTTCCGTCGTCGTTGAGTGTCATCGGCGAACCATCGGTCAGGCGGCGCCGAGCGCCGCAATCGCGGCTTCGGCCGCGGCCGCGTTTAAGTCCGCGACGATCACGCCGGCCTCCGCGAGTTTCTGGACCTGCGCGTCGCGCGGCTGCGGGTCCGCATCGGTACCGGTGACGGACGCCACGATGGCCGCGCGGTGGTTTCGCCGACCAAGAAACGCAGCAAGATGCCCCGCCGGGTCGAGATGGCCGCCATAGCCAAGCACAACATCGAGCAGAATAGAGTCCCACCCTCGGATCGGCAAGCGCTTCGGCGAGCGGGGCGTCGCGCACGCCCGGCTCGAACATGGGATGCGGGCGACCGCGGGTGAACTCATCGTCCCCAAGGTCGATCATGACGTGTCCGTCTTGCATACCGGCCATCGCGGATGCGCCCGGTACGGGCACGTTGGACATCACCGGCAACCCGGCCTGCCTGAATATGATCTGCGCTTCGCTGCAAAGCGTTCCGCCCGCAAACAAACCGCGCACTAGCCTGCCTCTATCGAGGCGGCGCAACGGAGGCCTCACCGGACTCTCCGCCGATCTTCCGAGAACGATATCAGCCGTCGCCTTGAGGGTCGCGGCGGAGCGTGCGTTTGCCGGCAACGCGAAGTCCGGCGCGCCGAGAAAACAGATCGTGAAGGGCTTCACGCTTTTCGCGACGCGATCGAGCACCGATCTCGCGACAGACGCCGCGGGCGGTTTCGAGATCAGCACGACATGTTTTGTGCGGTCGTCGGCGTCGAGCGCATCGATCGCCATCAGGGTCGTGATCGCACCGACCTCGGCCTTGAGATCTCGCCCGCCCGTGCCGATCGCGTGGCTGATGCCGCGGCCGGCTCGCGCGATCAGGCATGACACCTCCTGGATTCCGGTGCCGGAGGCGCCGATGATGCCGATATCCCCGCTCGGCACGACATTGGCGAAGCCCAGAGGCACGCCGCCGATGATCGCTGTTCCGCAATCCGGTCCCATCACGAAGAGACGCCGTTCGCGGGCTTCGCGCTTGAGCGCCGCCTCGTCCTCGATCGGCACATTGTCGGAGAAAATCATGACGTGGAGCCCGAGCTCCATCGCTTTGCGTGCCTCGGTAACCGCGAAGTCTCCCGGGACCGAGATCAGCGCCAAGTTGGCGGCGGGCAGCCTCTGGACGGCGGCGCGAACGGTGCGCGAAAACTCAACGGCCGCCGTCGTACCCAGCGAACTCGGCTGATCGAGCAACTGCCTCGCGGCCGTGAGCGCAGCCTGTCCGGCGAGCCTGTCGGTCGCCCTCAGCGCAAGGATTAGGTCGCTCGGCTCGGCGGTGGTGCCCTCCGGACCGAGAATGCCCGCATCGCGGAAAATCTCCTTGTTCGCCGGTGTCCCGATGATCAGGCCGGCTTCCTCTATCCCCGGCAGCACGGCGATCTGCCGGGAAATGCGCATCAGAACGATGGAGTCGAGGTAGGTTGCGCGGCGAACCTCGTTGAGGATCACGCTCATTCGACGCCCATGGTCTCGGCGAATGCCACGAGCGCATCCTGGAAGCACTTGAGCGGTGCCTTCACGATGCCGGCGCCGACCTGACCCACGCCGGGCTCGCGGTGCGCAATCCCCGTATTGATGGTCGGCGCGAGGCCGGTCTCGATGACGAGGCGAATATCGATGCCGGTCGGCACGCCGGCGAAATCCATTGCCGGAATGGCCCATGCGGGGTTGGGCCCGACGGTAATTTCCGCCATCGAGCGCGTGAAGACCGCGGCCTCGGACGCGCGTCCCGCGCCAACATACCCGACCACGGCCGGCGCCGCCGCCATCGCAAAGCCCCCGAGCCCGACCGTCTCCACGATGGCGGAGTCTCCCATGTCGGGGTTCGCATCTTTCTCGCTGAAGCCCGGAAAGTAAATTCCAACCGGCATCTCGACCGGCGCGGTGAACCAGCGGTCACCCGTGCCTGACACGCGAATGCCGAAGTCCGTGCCGTTGCGGCTCATCGCGGTGACGACCGACGATGCCTTGATGTCTCGCGCCGGGTCCGCGAGCGCCTTTCCCGTCGCCATGGCGATGTTGAGAAAGAACTGATCGTTGCGACCGATGAAGTCCAGGCACGCGACAAGCTCGCCTGCTTCTTTCGATGTCCGCGCCAGAAACGGTGCGAGCTGACGCAGCAGGAAACTCGAGCAGGCGACATTGCGCTGATGCATCTCGTCGCCCATCGTCAGCCCGCGCGCGATCAACGGCTTTAGCGGAATGCCACCGGATTCACGGATCGCGCGTCCCAACGCAGGCCCCAGGACCTCGCGGATCCAGCGCAAGCGGTTGAGCACCTCGGCATCGTTGCCGCCGAACCGCATCACCTTGCCGAGACCCTCATTGATCGCGCAATACGCGCGGTTACCGAAAGCCTTGTTCTCGACCACCATGAGCGGCTGGCTTCTGGTCGTAAGCCCGGTCATCGGGCCGACAGCACCGAAGTGGTGATTGGGGTGGAACGCGAAGGAGCCGGCGGAAGCGTTCTTCGCCCCATCATCGAGATCCTTCGCCCAGCCTTCGAATACGGCAATTCCCATGACGGCGCCGCGCATGGGGCCGCACATCCGATCCCAGCCGATCGGCGGCCCGGCATGAAGGATCATGCGGTCCGCGAGATCTGGAATGGCCTGCGATGCCGGGACGACATCGACCAGAACCGGATCGCCGGCGAGAATACGCCGCAACGCTTCTTGATTGGCCTGGTCGATTGTCTTCAAAGGCTTGCCTTCTCAAAACTTCATCTGCCTTGGAGCTTTTCGAGAAGGCCGGCAAGGTGAGAGTTTCCGCCCGCTGGAGGACTCCAGCGCACATGCGCAACCCTGGCGTCCTGTGAGGCGAGATTCACGGCAAATATTTCAAGTCCAATGTTGATCACGCGCGGCGGCGCTTCGAGCAAATCGCGCGAAACCTCTTGTTCCTTTTCGATCATCGCTTTCTCGGTTCCATTCGGTCCGCTCACCATGCACTGACGCAAAATACAGCGTCAACATGCCAATGTCCTTGGGCACTCGCACCAGCTTGACCTTCCGCCAAGGACTGCGAGCGGAAACATCAATCGGGCGGATTCAAGCGCGGTGCCGCTCGGGAAAAGCTGCGGCGACCCCGCTTGATGCCAAGGAGCGGATACGCGACTTCGGCGACGGCCATCGCGGCATCACGTGAATCCAGCACAATCAGATCGGCCGGATTTCCGAGGGCAATTCCGTAGTCATCAAGATTCATCAGCTTCGCCGACTGCGTCGTCACCATGTCGAAGCATGTCGCGAGTTCCCGTAGTGTGCCTGCCTGAGCAATGTTGGCGTAGAGATTGGCCATTCGCACGAGCGAGCAATCGCCAAATGGTGTGAATGGATTGAGAACGTTGTTGGTTGCAAGCGAGCAGGTCACACCGTGCTCCACCAGCCGGTGCGCCGGAGTGACGCCGCGCGGAATGTTGTGATCATGGGCACGGCCCATCAGGAACAGATCAGTCGCCGGCAATACCGTGACGGCGACGCCCGCGTCCACAAGCCGCCGCGCTGTTGCGGCCAGCCGGTCGGGTGGCAGCGCCGAGAGCTTGGTGACATGCCCGACCGCGACGCGCCCGCCATAGTGGAAGGCCGATGTCTGGCGGCAGACCTCCTCAAGGTCCATGCGCGAGGCATCGAGATCGAAGTCGAGATGAAAATCGATATCGAGATCGAAGCGGCGCGCGATATCGAAAATACGCGCGATCTGCGCATGCGGATCGGTGTCGGTATAGGGACAACCGCCGATCAGGTCGGCGCCAGCTTCGCACGCCGCGACAAGCAATTCGTCCGTGCCGGGATCGTTCAGCAACCCTTCCTGCGGAAACACACAGATCTCCAGATCGATCGCCCAGGCATAGTCGCGCTTGAGACGGCGGATCGCTTCGAAACTTCGCAGGCCGATGCGTGGATCGACCTCGACATGCGTGCGCATGCGCGTCGTCCCGTGGACAATCGCCTTCTCCAGTGTGCGGCGGGCGCGCGCATAGACGTCATCCTCGGTGAAGGCACGTTTCGCGGCAGCGACCTGCGCAATCGCCTCCTGCAACGTTCCGTTGTCCGCATGACAGCGATCCAGAATGCAGGACTTGTCGAGATGGATATGCGTCTCGACGAAGCCCGGCATCACCAGCCGGCCGCCGACATCTTCGTCTGGTCCGTCGGCAACGATCTTTTCCGCTATTTCGGCGATCTTGCCGGCCGCAATGCCGATGTCGAACGTCGTGTCGCCATGGCTGGCGATACGTGCATTGCGAAGGATAAGGTCGAACATAGGCTACTGCGCGGTTTCTGCGTGGCCGAGATAGGCGGCCTCAAGCGCCGGATCGTCGGCGAGTGCGGCGGCGCTGTCGGCGCGCACGATACGTCCCAACTCCAGCACATAGCCGCGATCCGCGATGGTCAGCGCCAGCCGCGCCATCTGGTCGACCAGCAGGATGGTGGTACCTTCGTCGCGCAGGTCGGCGAGTGCTTCGAACAGCTCGTTGATCATCGCGGGTGCCAAGCCCAGCGAGGGCTCGTCGAGCAGCAGGATGCGGGGCTTGGCCATCAGGGCGCGCGCGATTGCCAGCATCTGCTGCTCGCCGCCCGATAACAGGCCGGCGCGATTAGCCAGCCGGTCGCGCAGGCGCGGAAATCGCGTCAGCAGCGCTTCCAGCTCGGTGTTGTAGTCGACTTGGCGCCGCGTGTTGGCGCCGAGCATGAGGTTGTCGAGGGCGGTCAGCTCCGGGAACACCTGACGGCCTTCAGGCACAAGCGCCACGCCGGCTGCGGCGATGCGGTGCGCTTCGAGGCCGACGATGTTGCGGTCGTCCAGCACGATCGTGCCCGCGACCGGCCGCAGCAGCCCGGTCACGGCGCGCATGGTGGTCGACTTGCCGGCCCCGTTGGCACCGAGGAGGGCGACCATCTCGCCCGGCCGCACCGCGAAATCGACGTCGTCGAGTACCGAGGCGGCGCCATAGCCGGCGCGCAGTTTCACGGCGGCGAGCACGGGGTCGTCCGGCCCCTGCCACGGCGCCGCGCGCGGACGCGCATGGGCGGTGCTGCCAAGATAGGCGTCGAGCACGAGCGGGTCGCGGCGCACCACGGCCGGCGCCGCAGACGCGATGACTTTTCCAGCGTCGAGCACCACCACATGGTCCGAGATGCCCATGACCAGCGTCATGTCGTGCTCGACGAGGATCACGGCGATGCCGAGGTCGGCGATGCGGCGCAGCAGCGTGCTCAAGGTCGCCTTGTCGGAGCGCATCAGGCCGGCGGCCGGCTCGTCGAGTAGCAGGACCTGCGGGCGCGTCGCGAGCGCGCGCGCGATCTCGACCAGCCGGCGATCGACGTGCGGCAAATCGGCGGCCGCCGTATCGGGCGCGCCGTGATAGCCAACGAACGCGAGCAGTGCGGCGGCCGCGCGGCGATCGTCAGGCGCGTCGAGCGCCGTGACCGGATTGCCGAGCCGCCCGCCGCGCAACGCGATCAACACGTTGTCGACCGCGCTCATGGTGGCGAACAGCTGCGTCGTCTGGTAGGTGCGCGCAATCCCCGCGCGCGCGACGCGCCAAGCCGGTGCGCCGGCGAGATCGGTGGCACCGAGACGGATCTCTCCGCTTTGCGGCTGGTAAAAGCCGCCGATCATATTGAGCACGGTAGTCTTGCCGGCGCCGTTCGGGCCGATGACGCTGGTGATACGGCCCGGCGCCGCGGTGAAGCTCACCTCGGTCGCGGCCTTGATGCCGCCGAACGCGATGCCGATGCCTTTCACGTCGAGGGCGCTGCTTGCTCCACCGGCAAGAAAAGATTGCAGATCGATGTCGGCCGGCTCACGCGCGCCATCCTTGCGGTGCGGCATGTGGCGCGCGAGCGTACCGATGACGCCGGCCGGGGCGAGCCACAGCACCACCAGCAGCAGCGCGCCGAAGAACAGCAGCCGGTATTCGGCGAGCCAAGCCAGCAGCTCGGGCAGCACAACGGTGACGATCGCCCCGACCACCGGTCCGACCACCCAGCCGGCACCACCGACGATCACGGCGAGCAGGAAAAGGATCGACTGCGAAAACGGGAACGAATCCGGGGCAACGAACATCATCAGCGGCGCGAAGATCGCGCCGGCGAGCCCCGTGAACAGCGCCGAGAGCGCAAACGCGACGGTCTTCATGGTGACCGGATTGAGCCCGATCGAGCGCGCCGCAGTCTCGCTGTCGCGCACCGCCAGCATCGCCTTGCCCCAGGCGCTTCCTGCCAGACGATGGAATAGGTAGAGCGCGAGGCCGGCGAGCAGGGTCGCGAGGATCGCCATCTCGCGCTCGGCAAAGGCGAGGGGGCCAAGCGAGGGCGGCATGATGCCCATCAGTCCGTTCTGCCCGCCGGTCAGCTCGCGCCATTCGATCGTGCCGTGCTGGACGATGAACGCAAACGCGATGGTGATCATCGCGAGATAGGGCCCGCTCACGCGCAGCGCGGGCAGTGCCAGAGCGGCACCGATGATGCCGGCGAGCGCGCCGGAGAGCGGGAGGGCGAGCCAGAAATCCACGCCCTTGAGGGTCAGGATCGAGGTCGCGTAGGCGCCGATGGCGTAGAAGCCGATATGGCCGAGCGACAGCTGGCCGGCAAGCCCGACCAGGATGTTGAGTCCGACGCCGACCACGGTGGTGAGCGCGACCCAGGCGAGGATGAAGTGCGCGTAGCTGCCGGTGAGGAACGCAAAGGCGATGCCCGCACAGGTCAGCCCCAGGATCGTGAGCGGCATCGCGAAGCGCATCGTCACACCTTGTTGACGGCGGCGCGACCGAGCAGCCCGTTCGGCATCAGCGTCAGCGCAACGATCACGACCGAGAACACCACGATCTGCGTGTAAGTCGAACCGAAGAAGGCGGTGACCAGCGCCTCCAGGAGCCCATAGACGATGCCGGCGAGCATCACGCCCCACGCCGACGTGATGCCGCCGAGGATCGCGACCGCGAACGCCTTGATGCCGAACAGCGTGCCCATGTCGGAGTGCACGCTGTAGAGCGGCGCGATCAGCAGGCCGGCCATGCCGGCGAGCACGGTCGAAAGCGCGAACGAGCCGGCGATCGCGAGACGCACGTTGATGCCCATCAGCTGCGCGGCGTTCTTGTTCTGCACCACCGCGAGCAGCGCCTTGCCGACACGCGTGCGGTTGAACACAAGGTGCAGGGCGACCGCGATGCCGAGGCCGGCGAGCGGGATCACGAGTTGCAGCGGATAGACCCCGGCGCCGAACAAGTCGATCGGCTTCGTCGCCAGGACGGAAGGAAAGCCGCGCGGCTCCTTGCCGAAGGTGAACAGCACCGCGTTGTCGAGCACGATGCCGCCCGCAACCGTCGCCATCAGCCAGGCGTTCGATCCGCGCTCGGCGAAGGGACGCACCAAGGTGCGCTCGACCAGCAGACCGAACAGCGCGCACAGGATCAGCGCGGTCAGGATCGCGAGCGGCATCGGCCAGCCGAACCGTATCCCGAACACGTACCCGAGCACGGCCCCGAGCATCATCGAGGAGCCCTGCGAGAAGTTGACGGTGTTGGAAACGACGTAGGTGACGTGGAAGCCGAGCGCGATCAGGCCGTACATGCTGCCGAGGCCAAGTCCGGAAATGATCGCGGAGACCACCAGCATGACGTTTCCAAAGCAGGCGCGGGCGCGGCGGCGGCCGCGCCCGCTTCCCGGCAGGCGGGATTATTGCGTCAGCGGCAGGATCTCGTCACCCTTGAAGTAGGTGAAGATGTAATCCTGAGCCGACAAAGCGTCGTGGTTGGTCGGCGTGAACGGCTTGGCATAGGTCTTGATCAACCCCTCATACTTGTCGATCTCGTACAACGCCGCGCGGATCTTCGGGCCCTCGGTCGATCCGGCCTTGGCGATTGCCAGCGCGATCAGGTGCAGCGCGTCGTAGGCGTTCGCGATGCCGACCGCCGGCGTCACGTCGGCGAACGATTTGATCTCGCGATATTTCTTTCTGAGCGCCTCGAACAGCGTCTTCGCCTTCGGGCTGTTGTTGCCGGAGAAGCTGAAGGTCTGGATGAAATGGACCTTGGCGGCGCTCGCGCCGGCGAGCTCGGTGAAGCGCCCGCCGGCGGGTCCCCAATGCGACACGATCGGTACGTCCCAGCTCATGCGGTCGAGCGATTTGACCACCTGCGAGGAGGGCGCGACGTTGGCGACGAGGAACAGCACGTCGGCGCCGGCCTGCTTCAGGCGGGTGAGCTGTGGCACCACGTCGACGTCGCCGGTCTCGAACTTCTCGATGCCGGCATAGGGCAGCTTTTTGGCCTCGAGCGCCGCCTTCAGCCCCTTCTCGTTCGATTCGCCCCATGGATTGTTGATCAGGATCATACCGGGTTTCTTGGCGCCGTATTTCTTCACCGCATAATCGACGAGCGCGACGTCGACCAGTTCGTCCACCGCCGAGACGCGGAACGCGTAGTTCTCGGCTGCGCCATTGCGCGTGATCGGCGTCCCGGCCGCCCATACGCCCATGAACGGCACCTTGTTCTGGTTGGCGAACGGGACGATCGCGAGCGAGACCGGCGTATCGAGGCCGCCGAACAGGGCCGCAACCTTCTCGCGCTGCACGAGTTCGCGCGCCGCAACCGCGCCCTTTGCCGGATTGCTCTCGTCGTCGCGCACCAGCAGCTCGACCTTCTTACCGAGCACACCGCCCTTGGCGTTGATTTCGTCGATCGCGACTGAAAGCCCGCGCACGATCGCTTCTCCCGATTTCGCGGACTGGCCGGACATCGCCGCGATCAGGCCGAGCTTTAAAGTGTCCTGCGCGAGCGCCGGAACGGCGAAGACGGTCGCCGTCGTCGCGGCCAAGAGCAGACGTCGCGTGAGACGGGGAAGGTGGGTTCGCACGGGCATAGAGTTACCTCGTTGAGGGTGAATCCAGGTCTCGGGTCGCAAGGGACATGCCAGCAAAAAATGGCCTGCAATCCATCGCAGTTCGCCCTTGACCAACCTTTCTGACTAGAAAATAGGCAGGTCCGCCGCGAGTTGAACCACTCGTAGGCACCATTGTATACGAGTTTTCGCACGCGCCAATGCAACCGGCTTGGCAAGAGTTGTGCACAAGTCCCAACTGAATCGGCCGCCAGGACAAGAAGGAGCCAGCGATGCCCGCACCCGCCCTCAAGGCTGCCGCGATCGCCCCTTCCGACGAGACCGCCGCGGCCGCCGAGATCGTCGAGAAATTCCTCGTCGCCTCGATGGTGCCGGACCCGGAGACTGCAGCGCGCTACATCGCCGAGCCGCTGAAACTCACCTTCACGGGAGGACGCAAGTTCTCCCATCCGCGCGACAGTACGGCGTTCAACGCCAAACGCTACAAGTGGGTGAAGAAGGCGATGGAGCGTTCCGACGTCGTGCCGGGGCGCGGCGAGACGATCGTGTACAATATCGGCACGCTCTACGGCGAATGGCCGGACGGCACGCCGTTCGAAGGCAATCGCTATGTCGACCGCTTCGTCGTGCGCGGGGCTAAGATCGTGCAGATGGATGTGTGGAACGACAGCGCCGAGCGACTGCTCACGCGCAACGGCATTGAAGCGTAGTTGCGCGCGTCAATGTTCCGGGCGAGTTGCCCGACGCTAATTCATTGATTTTGCTGGCGCGCCCTACGGGACTCGAACCCGTGTTACCGCCGTGAAAGGGCGGTGTCCTGGACCGCTAGACGAAGGGCGCGGACGCGGGTGAAACCGCGAGCCGCCGATATAAAGAGGTTGGCGGGCAGGGGCAACCGGCTTCGCTTACGCTTCGGCGGGCTGGCGCCCGCTCACCAATTTCCTGTATTCGGCATCGAGGCCCAGGGTTCCTTCGGCTCCAACGGCTGGCCTTTCTGCAGGATCTCGATCGAGTGCTTGTCGGGCGAGCGCACGAACGCCATGTTGCCGTCGCGCGGCGGCCGGTTGATGGTGACGCCGCCCTTCATCAGCTTCTCGCAGGTGGCGTAGATGTCGTCGACCTCATAGGCGAGGTGGCCGAAATAGCGCGCCTCGCCATAGTCCTCGGTGTTCCAGTTGTAGGTCAGCTCGACCATCGGCTGGTCGCGGCCGGTCTTCTTCTTGCTCTCCTCGACCAGCGTCTCGTCCTCCGGCGCATAGAGGAACACGAGGGTGTATTTGTTCTTCTCATCAACCCGGCGGCGAGCCTCCTTCAGGCCGAGCAGGTTCACATAGAAATGGAGCGCATCGTCGAGATTGCGCACGCGCAGCATGGTGTGCAGGTACTTCATTTTGCTTCTCCAAGTTCCGGAAATCTTGGCTGGAAGGGCGCTTCGGGCACGGGATAGCAGGAAAACGCACGCGAGGGCAGGCGGATTGCAGATAGGTCTTGTGGCCGGAATCGCGGAGTCCTAGGTAGGCCGTGCACAAGCCCTCCAAGCAGTGCGGTGGTAGCTTAGTCAGAGCGCCCTAACGGGAGGCGTGGGTTCAACCCCCACCCACCCGTTGGCCTTTTCCCCCGCATTTTGATTTCCCCCGATAGCTGATGCACCCTTCGCCCCATGATCGCGCCCGATGTAAAGACCGCCATCGCCCGCCTGCGAGAACTGGTGGACGAGTTCAGAGATGATCGTGCCGTTCACCGGGGCCGGCATCTCGACCGAATGCGGCATCCCGGACTTCCGGTCCCCCGGCGGCATCTGGACCAAGATGCGGCCAATCGATTTTTCCGACTTTCTGGCGAGCCAGGAGGCGCGCGATGAATCCTGGCGGCGGCGGTTCGCCATGGAGGAGTCGTTCGGCGGCGCCGCTCCCGGCCGCGGGCACAAGGCGCTCGCGAGCTTGTACCGGGCCGGCAAGTCGCCCGGCGTGGTGACTCAAAACATTGACAATCTGCACCAAGCCTCTGGCATTTCTCCCGAACATGTTGTGGAGCTGCACGGAAACACGACTTACGCCACCTGTCTCGACTGCGGTGCGCGCTACGAGCTGCCGTGGGTCAGGCAATGCTACGAGGCGGCGAGTGGCCGCGCGCCGTCCTGCCCGGATTGCAACGGCCATATCAAGACCGCGACCGTGTCGTTCGGCCAGTCGATGCCCGAGGAGGCAATGCGCCGGGCCGAGGAGCTCACTCTCTCCGCCGACCTCTTCATCGCGATCGGCTCCTCGCTGGTGGTCTGGCCGGCCGCCGGCTTCCCGCTGATGGCCAAGCGCAACGGCGCGCGCCTCGTCATCATCAACCGCGAGCCGACCGACTTCGATGACGTGGCCGACCTCGTCGTGCGTGACGACATCGGCGCGGTGCTCGAACCGTTCATCGGGGTGTGAGTCGAAATCCTCAAGCGCCACGGGGCTTTCCACAACACTGTGCACAGTTAGCCACAGGCGCGTGGTATTCGTGCAATTAGCTCTTTGCGCGTGGTGACGCGATGTTATGTTCGATGAAGCGGTGATTTGAAATGTAAGCGCCCGTAAGAGGCGCCAACTTAACGGCGGCGTACGGCGTCATGTCGTCGGACGATTTGGGGCCAAAGGTACCTGGGGCTGGCTATCTCACCCCCGATCTTGTCGGAGAGTTGGCCGACGAGACGGCGAGCGTGATCGAGCTCACCGGCGCCATCAAGTGGTTCGACGTCTCCAAGGGCTACGGCTTCATCATTCCAGACAACGGTTTGCCCGACGTGCTGTTGCACGTCACGTGCCTGCGCCGCGACGGCTACCAGACCGCCTATGAGGGCGCGCGCGTGGTGTGCGAGGTGCTGCAGCGCCCGAAGGGCCTGCAGGCTTTCCGCATTCTCTCGATGGACGAGTTGACCGCCATCCAGCCGACGCAGATGCCGCCGGCGCGCACTCACGTTCAGGTCACGCCGACCTCGCGGGCTCGAGCGCGCCGTGGTGAAATGGTTCAACCGGCTGCGCGGCTTCGGCTTCCTGACGCGCGGCGACGGCACGCCCGACATCTTCGTGCATATGGAAACGCTGCGCCGCTACGGCCTGACCGAGCTGCGCCCCGGCCAGACCGTGCTGGTGCGCTTCGGCCCCGGCCCGAAGGGCATGATGGCGGCGGAAGTCCGCCCGGACAGCCCGCAGCCGCACTAACCGTCCGGCAATCTTCAGGATTTAGCCTTGGTCCGTGCGGCTTGCTGGCCCAAACCGAACCGTGTATCGGTCGCGCCACCGGGGCATAGCGCAGCCTGGTAGCGCGGAAGTTTTGGGTACTTCAGGTCGCAGGTTCGAATCCTGCTGCCCCGACCACACCCCAAATCGGGGGATTCACAGTGGAAATTGCTCAGCTCATTTCGGCGGCAGGCATCGGAGGGATCCTCGGCAGCTTGATAACTACGATGATGCAAGGCTGGTTTTCGCAGAGATTGGCACTAACAAATCGAAGTTTTCAGGAAAAGAGAGAAGCATACATCGGTTACTTGTCAGCATTGCATGAGTTAGAAATCAAGAAGACAAGCGAAGCCGCTCTGTTTGTCGGTCACTGGAGCAATAGATGCGAGCTTGTCGGCTCGCCAAGTGTACGTCTGCTATTGCAAAAGATCGCCGCGACTAACCCCGTCGGCGAGAATGTTCACCCGGATCGCCGTCGTGTCTTGTCGGAATTGAAGGACGTGATGCGAAGAGACTTGGGCGTCGAACTGTCGTAAGGTACTGGGTAGTCTGGAAACCGAGGCAAATGGCAGCACGTATCTACAAGCCGGCGAAGACCGCGATGCAGTCGGGCACCGCCAAAACCAAGGAATGGGTGCTCGACTACGAGCCGGAACAGCCGCGCGCCGTCGAGCCGCTGATGGGCTGGACCTCCTCGGGCGACATGCGCCAGCAGCTGAGATTGCGCTTCGACACCAGCGAGGAGGCGGTCGCCTATTGCGAGCGCCATGGCATCCCCTATCAGGTCGCCGAGCCGAAGGCCCCGGCGCGCCGGGCGATATCATACTCGGACAACTTCGCGTTCAACCGCCGCGGCGCCTGGACGCACTGATATTATTGCGCCGCTAAGGAAGTTGGCCGCACAATCGGGCCAAGGCCCCGTAGCTCAGCTGGATAGAGCAGCAGCCTTCTAAGCTGAAGGTCGGTGGTTCGAGTCCACCCGGGGTCGCCAGCTTATCAAGACGCGGAAAAACCAGCGGTCCGTGACGCAAGGGCATGCGCGTCCAAGGCATTGGTCGCTTGATCGCTGGAGCCATTTTCTTTTGATCTTAGACTTTCGACGGATGACAAGCTCAGCGTCGCCCCATAATGCCGTCGCCCGATGCCGGGATGGTTCTATTTAGCATGGGCGTTCTCCGTGGGGCTTCAAGCCACGGCGCTCATTTCGTTTCTTGCCAGCTGACTACATAGCTGTTCTCTCACCTTGAACTGATAGGGCATGGCGATCGCCGTGCAATCTCGTTGTCCGGTGACGGACGCCGACCAGCTTGTCGTCGGATGTTCTATCGCGCTCGAACGCGACGAGGCCGTCAGCCAAGGGGGCCGGGCTAATTGAAGATGGAGAGGACGACGAAGGTGATCAAGCCAAGTGACGAAAGCCCTGCCGTCAAGCCGCCGACCAACAGCCAGTTTTCATTCTGCACGCAAGAACTCCAATGAGTATCCAGCACCGGCAATGTTGTGCGCCGAGAAGATTGCCGCCGAAAGGCCAAACTTCAGGCCCCTTGCATGCAGAAAACGCAGCGCTCGATCGTCATACGACTCACGCATAGCCTTCTGAACTGAAGGTCGGTGGTTCAAATCGACCCGGGGGTCGCCAGCCGCTGTGCTCATTTGCCTGGGTGAAGTTGAAATCTCGAGGAACGATCTGATGTCGGGGCTTGAGGACCTTCAGATTGGCCCCGGCGCTTCTGTGCGCGCATTTGGGCGTCGAAGGCTGCCAACTCGTTTCGGGCGTTCGATGTGCTCAGACATCGGATCGGGGCTTGAACGATTTCAACACCTTCCTTAGCTCCGCAGCGGCGATTCTTTTGAACATAAGATTAAGGACAATTGGCAGGCCAAGTTCAATCCCGACCGCCATCCAAACGGAAAGCAGCGACGCGACTCCGGCAGCGATTGCCGAAATAAGCGCAGCACCAGCCCAGCTAGGAACGGGTCGCGGCGCGGACAACGCAAAAATTTTGCCCCAAAGCGTTACTTCGGCGAGCGCGGTTTCTAGTTTTTCCTGTACCTCATTGTGCAACCTTGTTTCGGCCATTACGCGGCCGTCCTCGTCGGATCGGGCCAATTCCTTCGCGCGAAACCATGCCTCTCGACGCAATGCAAGTAGCCAAGTAAGGAAAACGGATTCAAATTCCAGAGGACGCCATTGCAGGGCCTCAATTAGCCAAGGCCTTTCCCATTTTGCGTGCATCGCTTCGATAAATACTTTCTCCAAGTCCACGTAGACTCGTTCGAAATGCTCGGCTCGCAAGAGTTTTTCATGCTCCATTCCTCCTCGGAGAGAGCTAGCAATCACGAGCGGGAGATCGAAACTGATATGAAGCGATGCGTGGCCGCATATCGTGAAGGTCGACCAGTTCTGCTGATACAGGGTCCTGAGATATTCAGTCTCGACCGGAATCCATTCGTCAAATCGACTACGGAACCCCGTAACCAAAAGGGTCAACCATTGGCGATCGTCTGCGGTGAGAGTACTGGGCGTGTTGTCCCTGAAAAGCTCGATCTCCGCACTGACTGAATCGTACAAGCTTTCGAAAGGTACGACGCGCCTGGAATGTTCCTGCGCTATTGAACGAGGTAAGGAGGACAATTTCGGACTCATCGGTTGCCGTGAAAGGTGCAGCCTTATTCCACAGAATTTTGGGTCACCTTAAGTATAAGCCAGAATGGTCGAAGACCGGGAATTGCAGGCCGCGTGGGACATTAGGGAGCGCTGTCGACGGCCGCGAGATGCAGCGCCGCGATGTCGCTGGCCGGGACCACGAAGCCCGCGCCGTCCAGCGTCACGAACTCGATAGACGAAGCCGGATTGAAAGGACTTTGCAGGATCGCCAGCGTGGCGTCTCCGGCCATCGGGTAGATCACGACGGTATCGCCCGTCTCGATGCTGCTCGCCGTGGCCGTCGGATCGACCCAGTACCAGACGTTGCCGACGCGCACCCGGTAGGGATGCGTCGCGCTGCGGCCGTCCTTGCTGGCCATCGCGGGGTTCTCCGTATCGCGTGCTACACGATGGCATGTGCGACGACGTGACTGAAATACCAATGTCCACGAAATAGCGTGCCGTGGTTGGAACCGGCCATCGGTTCGCCTCAGATTTTCCCAACTCGGCATCTCAATAGGTCGGGCGCGAACGGCGTTAACCAGATGTTTCGGTTGCGCGCCGCAGGATGCGCGGAGTTGCGAGCGTCCCGATGCGTATCGTTTGTCTCATCGTCGCGTTGGTGTGGGGCGGGCCGGCCTTCGCCGATCTGCGCATCACGCGCGACTTCGGCGGCTTCGTCGAAGAATACAAGGCGAAATACGCCAAGGCGCGCGACCGCAAGGAGCGCGTCATCATCGACGGCATCTGCAATTCCGCCTGCACGCTGGTGCTCGGCATCGTGCCGCTCAATCGCATCTGCGCGACGCCGCGTGCGAGCCTGGGTTTCCACCAGGCCTACTACGACAAGCGCTGGACCGCCGGCCTGCGCGTGACCAGCGTCGCCGGCACCGACGAGCTGATGTCGTATTACCCGCCCGCCGTGAAGGCGTGGATCGCCCGGAAGGGCGGGCTGACGGCGCAGATGAAGCGCGTGTTCAACGGCACCGAGTTGTGGGCGATCATCGATCCGTGCCCGGACGAGCATTAGCGCCATAGCGACGAGCGCACGGACGAACCCGACTCATGCACCTCGCGCATAGTCCGCATGCCCATAGCCCCGCAGGGTGCGCGGCACGCCGCGAGCCCCTATAAGGGCCGGCGGCGGCAGGTCTCGCCGGGAAACGTACAAGCCGGGCATGACGCAGATCACCGAAGTTTCGGGCGGAGCGACGCGCGCGAACGATACGCGCATCATTTCGCTGGTCTGTGCAGCGCATTTCGTCAGCCATTTCTACATCCTGGTGCTGCCGCCGCTGTTTCCCTTCATTCGTGATTTCTACGGCGTGAGCTATACCCAACTCGGGTTCGCGCTGACGGCCTTCAACGTGACGACTGCGCTGTGCCAGACGCCGGCGGGCTTTCTGGTCGACCGAATCGGTGCACGCTCGGTGCTCGTCTCCGGTCTCGTGCTCGGCGCCGTTTGTCTTGCGGTCGTCGGTTCGATCCCGTCGTTCTGGCTGCTGGTCGCGATGTTCGCGCTCTTCGGCGTTGCGAATGGCGTCTACCATCCGGCGGACTACGCGATCCTTTCCCAACTCGTCTCGCCGGAGCGCGCCGCGCAGGCCTATTCCGTCCACATCTTTGCGGGTTTCCTCGGCACCGCCGTAACGCCCGCCACGATGCTGATCCTGCAAGGGATGCTCGGCTGGCAAGGCGCATTCATCGCCGCCTCCGTGATGGGCCTGCTGGTAGCGATCGCACTCGTCGCACAGCCGGCGGCGCTGTTCGAGACGCCGCCGAAGCCGGCGCGGCCCGCTGACGAGAAGAAGGACGACAAGGCCGGATGGTCACTGCTGCTGTCGGGGCCGATCCTGCTCAATCTCCTGTTCTTCGTGATGATCACGTTCTCGACCACCGGCGTGCAGAACTATTCCGTCGTCGCGCTCAACGAGGCCTACGGAACGCCGATCGGCCTCGCGAACACGGCGCTGACCGCGAACCTGATGCTCAGCGCATTCGGCGTTCTGGCCGGTGGCGTGCTTGCAGCACGCGTCGGCCGGCCCGAATGGATCGCGGCCGGCTCATTCCTCGGGATCGCGCTGACGGGCGCCGTGATCGGCATCGTTGATCTCGGCTTTGCGCTGCTGATGATCGTGATGTCGCTGAACGGCTTCGTGAACGGCCTGATGCAGCCCTCGCGCGACATGATCGTCCGCGCGGTCACGCCCGAGGGCCAGTTCGGCAAGGTGTTCGGCTTCGTCACCACCGGGTTCAACATCGGCGGGATCATCGCGCCGCTGCTGTTCGGCTGGGTGATGGATGCGGGCCACCCGCGCGCGGTGTTCTTCCTGGTCTGCGGCCTCAGTTTGCTGGCGATTCTTACGCTGATCCCGAATTTCCTGCGCCGCCGCGGCGCGCCCGACCGGTCGTAACGCCGCGCGTTGCTTGCGCGACTTCATAGATTGGAATAGTTTCAATCTATGCGACTGACCGAGCAGAGCCGTTATGCCTTGCGCGTCCTCGCGCATTGCGCAGAGCGCCATCCCGCTCTCGCCAAGGTCGCGACCATCGCGGCGGTGACCGGCATCACCGAGCAGAACATCTTCAAGCTGATCAAGACGCTCACCAAGGCGGGACTGGTCCAGACCATCCGCGGGCCGCATGGCGGCGTGCGCCTTGCCATGGCGCCCGGCGCCATTCGGGTAGGGCAGGTGATCCGCGCCATCGAGCCGCGCTTCAAGGCCTGCGGACCGCTCGATCAGATCATGTCGGAGGCGCCGGTTTCCGCGGTGGAGCGCGAGCTTGACCGCACCATTGGGCGCGGCATCGCGGCGTTCATGGAAACGCTCGACAAGACCTCCATCGCCGCGCTGATCGCGAAGACAAGCGCCGCGAACGCGGCCTGACGCAAATCCTCATCCTGAGGAGCGAGCGCAGCGAGCATCTCGAAGGATGGCAACAGACACCGAGCGCGCGGCCATCCTTCGAGACGCGGTCCTGCGGACCGCTCCTCAGGATGAGGTCTGTGCAACCGCCGCCTTCGCGCCCTTGGCGATGATGCGTGACAGCGCAGTCGTTACCGCCGCGCGAAACCGCGGATCGGCGGCAAGCTCGGCGCCGAAGATCTCGCGCACGTCGAGCAGGGCAGGGGCGAGGCGCTCCGCCACCAGCCCCGCTTCATCCGCGATGGAACGCAGCCGTGCGGACAAAGGATCGCGCACATCGATCGGCTTTCCTTGCTCGTCGCTGCCGGTCACGTAGCGCATCCAGCCCGCGACGCCGATGACGAGGCGATCGATCGGCGCGCCGGCAGCGAGGCGGTCACGGATGCTCCCAAGCAGTCGCTGCGGCAGCTTCTGCGAGCCGTCCATGCAGATCTGCCAGGTGCGGTGGCGTAGCGCCGGGTTGGCGTAGCGCTCCATCAGCGCGCGCTTATAGGCGGCGACATCGGCGCCCGGCGGCATCTTCAAGGTGGTCGCCGCATCGTCCATCACGCCTTCGGCGAGGCGGCGGAAGTTTTCGTCCTTCATGGTGTCGGCGACGGTCTCGTAGCCGGCGAGATAACCGAGATAGGCCAGCGTCGAATGGCTGCCGTTGAGCAGACGCAGCTTCATGTTCTCGTAAGGCGCAACGTCGGAAACAAACTCGGCGCCCGCAATCGACCAATCCGGCCGCCCGGCTGGGAAACGGTCCTCGATCACCCATTGGCTGAATGGCTCGGTGACAACGGGCGCGGCATCGTCGAGCCCGAGCGAGCCTGAGATTGCGGCGCGATCTTCCGGTGTTGTCGCGGGCGTGATCCGGTCGACCATCGTGGACGGGAACGCCACCTCGTTCGCGATGTAGCCGGCAAGCGCGGGATCGCGCAGCGCAGCGAACCGCGTAACAATGGCGCGCACCGTGGGCCCGTTGCGCGGGAGGTTGTCGCAACAGAGTACCGTGAACGCGTCAACGCTCGCCTCGCGCCGCCGCCGCAACGCCTCGACCAGAAAACCCGGGGCGGTGCGCGGCCGCGTGGGCTCGGTCAGGTCGTGCACGATGTCGGGGTGCACTCTCCTCCAGCGCCGCGGTCGCCGGGTCGTAACAATAGCCTTTCTCGGTGACCGTCAGCGTGACGATCTTGACCGCAGGGTCGGTGAGGGCGCTGAGCAGCGCCTCGGGATTCTCCGGTGCGACGAGCACATCCGTGATCGCGCCGACCACCTGCAGCCGCTCGCCTTCGGCGCCGCGAACGCTGAGCGTATAGAGATTGTCCTGCGGCTTGAGTTGATCGCGCACGGCGGGCGAGCGCAGGCTCGCGCCGACGATGCCCCAGCGCTTGTCACCGGCGTCGAGTGCGGCCTCGGTGTAGATCGCCTGATGCGCGCGCTGGAACGCGCCGATGCCGAGATGCACGATGCCGGGGGTAACCGCGCCGCGTTCGTATCGAGGGCGAGCGACGTCGGCCGGCAATGTCTCAAGCGTTTTCGTGCCGAGCCGCCGCATCAGGGGCCGAGCAGAACGCTCGGAAGCCAGAGCGACAGCGCCGGAATATAGGTGACGAGCACCAGCACGATCAGCATCGGGATGTAGAAGATCATGATGCTCTTCGACACCGCTTCCATCGACACCTTGCCGATCGCGCACCCCACCACAAGCGTTGGCCCGACCGGCGGCGTCAGCAACCCGATGCCGAGGTTGAGGATCATGATCATGCCGAAATGCACCGGATCAATGCCGAACATCTTGATCACCGGCAGGAAGATCGGCGTGCAGATCAGCAGCATCGGCGCGAGGTCCATGAAAGTGCCGAGCACGAGCAGCAGGATATTCACGAGAAACAGGAACATGTATTTGTCGCTCGACACCGCGACGAAGAACGCCGTGATCTTTGCCGGGATCTGCATGATCGCCATCATGTAGCCGAAGGCGATCGAGAACCCGATCATGATCATCACCATGCCGACGGTGCGCACCACGCGGCCGACCAGCAGCGGCAACTCGCTCCATTTGTAGTCGCGGTAGATGAACATCGTGACCAGGAACGAGTAGATGCACGCGACGGCGGCCGATTCGGTCGGCGTGAACACGCCGGAGAGGATGCCGCCGATGATGATCACGATCGTGACGAGTCCCCATGTCGCCTCGCCGGCAATCTTGAGCGCCTGCCGGAGCGGGATGACCTCGCCCTTCGGGAAATTGTCGCGCCGCGCGATGTAGAAGCACAGGATCATCAGCGACAGGCCGAGCAGCAGGCCCGGAATGATCCCGGCGATGAACAGGTGCGCGACCGAGATCGTGCCGCCGGCCGCGAGCGAATAAATGACGGCGTTGTGCGAGGGCGGGATCAGCAGCGGCTGCAACGAGCCCGCGATCGTGACGTTGACGGCGAACAGGCGCGGATAGCCGGCCTTGATCATCTGCGGGATCATCACCGAGCCGATGGCCGCCGTGTCGGCGACCGACGAGCCGGAGATGCAGCCGAACATCGTCGAGGCGAGGATGTTCACCAGCGCCAGTCCGCCGCGGATGAAGCCGACGAACACCTTGGCGAGATTGACGAGGCGGTTCGCCATGCCGCCTTCCGCCATGATGCCGCCCGCCAGAATAAAGAATGGAATGGCGAGCAGCGCGAAGTCGTCCATGCCGTCGGAGGTCTTCAGCATGACGGCTTCGAGCGGCAGATCGATCCACAGTGCGGCGAAAATCGCCGCCAGCCCGAGCGCGTAGGCGACGGGCATGCCGAGCAGGCACAGCACGCAGAAGCCGCCGATCAGGATGAGCATGTCCATGGCGGGTTACTCGGTACTGATATGCGAGATGGCGTCTTCGGACGGGCCCTCGAACAGGTTTGAGACCCACAGCCGCTCGATCACGAACAGCGCCGTGATCGCTCCGCCGATCGGCACCGGCAGATAAGACCATCCGACCGAGTACCAGGGAAAATCGGAGATCGACTGGTACCACATGGCTTGGCAGAGCTTGATGCCCCACCAGAACATGAACAGGTTTGTGCCCATCATGCACACCTCGATCAGCCAGCCGATCGCGGTCTTCGCCTTGCCCTCCAGCATCATCGGGATGACGGCGACGCCGATGTGCAGGTTTTCCCGGTAGCAGAGCGCGGCCGAGAGAAAGGAGAACCAGATCATCAGCAGCACGGCTGCCGGCTCGGGCCATGACGAGGCGCTATTGAGCACATAGCGTGTGAACACGCCCCACGGGATGATGAGGGTGATCGTCACCAGGCAAAAGCCGGCAACGACCATGCAGAAGCGATGAAGCACGTTCATCGCCTGAACGTATTTTTCCTTCATATCGTCCCCGCCCGCGCGAAAGAGAGGCCGGCATCCGCGCGCTGGGATGCCGGCCTCCGCACGTCACTGCATCGTTACTTTACGTCCTGGATGCGCTTGATCAGTGCGGCGTGCGCGGCGCCGTACTTGTCCCACACTGGCTTCACCGCAGCCTGGAACGGCGCCTTGTCCTTCACCTCGTTCACGAGCGCGCCGGCCGCAACCATCTTGTCGAGCGACTCCTTCTCGCGCGCGTACCAAAGCTTCCGCTCTTCCTGTTGCGCTTCCTTGGCGACCTTGCGCGATCAGGTCCTGGTCCTCCTTCGACAGCGTGCCCCAGGTTCGCTTCGAGAAGACCAGGATTTCCGGGATCATGAGATGACCGGTCTTCGAGTAGTACTTGGCATAGCGATAGTGCTGGCCGCTTTCATAGGTCGGGTAGTTGTTCTCCGCGCCGTCGACGACGCCGGTCTGCATCCCGTTGATGAGCTGGTCGAAGCCCATTGCGACGCCGTTGCCGCCGAGCGAGTTCATCGTGTCGACGAAAACCGGATTGCCCATCATGCGGATTTTGAGGCCCTTGAGATCCTCGACCGTCGTGATCGGCTTCTTGCTGTTGTAGACGTTGCGCGTCCCGGCGTTCATCCAGCACAGGCCGATCAGGCCGGCTGTCGGATGGTCCGACAGCTTTTTGAGCATCTCGTCACCGATCTCGCCGTCGATCACCTTCTCCATGTGCGCATCGTCGCGGAACATGAAGGGCAGGTTGAACACGTTGAGCTCGGGCACCAGCGGTCCCATCGGGCCGACGCTGATGCGCGCGATCGCGAGCGCGCCGACCTGAGCCTGCTCGATCATCTCCTTCTCGCCGCCGAGCTGCATCGCCGGGAACATCTGGATGCTGAGCCGGCCGCTGGTGGCGGCTTCGAGCTTCTTGCCCATTTGCACGACCGCTTCCACGGTCGGGTAGCCGAGCGGATGCACGTCGGTCGCCTTGAGCACGACTTTGGCCTGCGCCGAGCGCGGCGCCTGCGCCCAAACCGGTCACCGCAATTGCCGCGGCGGTCGTTCCGAGTAATTCGCGTCTGTTCATCATTTCACTTCCTCCCTCTTGGGTTTCTTCACGTCCATCCGCCGGCGACGCGCCGGCTAGAGCTTGTAAGCCTTCTTGGCCAATCCATACGCAAGTTCGCGCGCGACCTCGCGCGCCTCGTCCTCGTCGAGCAGGTGCTTTACAACCAGTTCGGCGAGGTAAGCACAATCGACCCGGCGTGCAACGTCATGCCGCGCCGGGATCGAGCAGAATGCACGCGTGTCGTCGTTAAAACCGACCGTGTTGTAGAAGCCGGCGGTTTCGGTGGTGAGCTCGCGGAAGCGGCGCATGCCTTCCGGCGAGTCGTAGAACCACCACGCCGGACCGAGCCGCAGGATCGGATAGTGCCCGGCGAGCGGGGCGAGTTCGCGCGAATAGGCGGTCTCGTCGAGTGTGAACAGGATCAGCGTCAGCTCGCGCTCGTTGCCGAAGCGGTCGAGCAGCGGTTTCAGCGCGCGCACGTAATCGGTGCGGGTCAGGAATATCCGCGCCCATGTCGCGGCCGAACTTGGCGTAGAGCTGCGGATTGTGGTTGCGCATCGAGCCCGGATGGATCTGCATCACCAGCCCGTCGTCGAGGCTCATGCGCGCCATTTCGGTCAGCATCTGCGCGCGGAACAGTTCCGCATCGCCCTCGTTGAATTCGCCCGTGATGATCTTGCCGAACAGCCGCTCGGCGTCGGCCTGCGGCAGATCGACCGTCTGCGCCGACGACATGCCCGTGATCGGTCGAGGTCGCGCCATGCTGCTTGAAATAGGCGCGGCGCAGCCGGTGCGCTTCGAGATAACCGTGCCAGGAGAACGTGTCGCAGCGGGTGAGGTTTCCGAACGTCTCGATGTTCGTCTTGAAGCCGTCGAACTCGGGGTCGACCACCGGATCGGGGCGATAGGCGGTGACAACGCGGCCCTTCCAGCCGGACTCCGCGATCTTCTTGTGATGGTCGAGCGGATCGAGCGGGCTCTCGGTCGTGGCGATGACTTCGATCTTGAATCGCTCGAACAGTGCGCGCGGGCGGAATTCCGGCCGCGCGAGGCATTCGGAGATGCGATCGAAATAGTGGTCGGCGGTATCGGCCGAGAGCCGCACCGTCATGCCGAACAACTCGGCGAAGGCCTGATCGAGCCAGAGCCGCGTCGGCGTGCCGCGGAACAGGTAATAGCGCTCTGCGAACGTGCGCCAGATCTTGCGCGCGTCGGTCTCGACTGCGCCGCCGTCCTTGCGCGGGATGCCCATCTCTTCCAGCGTCACGCCCTGGCTGTAGAGCATGCGGAAAATGTAGTGGTCCGGCGTGACGAACAGCCGCGCCGGATCGGGAACGGCGCATCCTCGGCGATACCAGCGCGGATCGGTGTGCCCGTGCGGCGAGACGATCGGCAGGTCGCGCACTTCGCGCGTAAAGCCGCCGCGCGACCGCGCGCGTCGCGAAGTCGGCCGGAAACAGCCGGTCCGCATAGATCAGCGGGGCGGTGAGGGGAGCGGCGCGCTGCGGCTTGTTCATGCGACGACTTTCGCGATGCGCAGCCGAGGCTCGGCGTCCGCCGCATCGCCCTCATGCAGGATGCGCTCGACGCCTGCGAGATGGCGGTCCATCGCGGCGCGCGCGGCCTGCGGGTCGCGCGCAGCGATCGCGCGATAGACCTCGCCATGCTCGAGGTTCGTCTTGTCGCGCTGCTGCGGGCTGCAGCGCGACGCGATCAGGCCGGTGATCGCGCCCATGCGCTCGAACATCGGCGAGTACATGTCGGCCCAGCATTCATCGACGATGGCGGTGAGCACCGCGTTGTGGCTCGCGAGCCCGATGCGGACATGAAACAGGTGATCGGCGGCGCGGTGCTCCGGCGTATCCTGCGCGGCACCGATCATCGCGATCGTCTCGGCGATGGCGGCGATTTCCACTGGCGTCGCTAGTTGCGCGGCAAGTGCTGCGACCTCCGGCTCGATGGTGCGCCGCGCCGCGATCAGTTCGAGCGGTGAAGACCCGGCGCCTTCGAACAGGCGGCCGTTTGTTGCACCGTTCTTGGCCTTGTCGGTAACGAACGTGCCGGCGCCGACCCGCACCTCGACGAGGCCGGCGATTTCCAGCGCGATCATGGCTTCGCGCACGGTGGGGCGGCTGACGCCCAGCAGCCTTGGCGAGATCGCGTTCCGGCGGCAGCCGGTCGCCCGGCTTGAACTCGCCACGCGTGACGAGATCGGTGACCTGACCGGCAACCTGCTCGTAAAGTCGTTGCGTCGCGACGGCCTGAAACGGCACGCGAACATCCTCCCGCCGCTTCCTTTTTCTTCGTGCAGGATCGCGGCCCCGGCGGGACCATATGCGGAACCCGGCCCGGCGATCAAGTGGCCTGACCAATTTCCCGGAGCTCGGATTAGAAAATGAGCCGCGGCAGCACCAGCACGAGCCACGGGAAGTAGATCAGGATCCCGACCAGCACGAGCACGGTTGCGATCAGCGGGATCGCCTCGCGCGTGTACTCGTCCATCGAGCAATTGAGCATCCCTCCCTGCCGCGGCTTGCCAGCAAGTACCCCGCGATGTTCGATGCGGAATCCAGATCAACCGACAGGATGGCGACGTGAGACAGGCGTGGCGCTGGTACGGGCCGGACGATCCGGTGACGCTCGACCATGTCCGCCAGGCCGGCGCGACCGAGATCGTCACCGCGCTGCATCAGTACGCGCCGGGTGAGGTCTGGCCGCGCGCGGCCGTTGCCGAGCGCAAGGCGCATGATCGAGAACGCGCCGGCCGGCCGCGTCCCGCTGAAATGGACCGTGGTCGAAAGCATTCCGGTGCCGGACGACATCCAGCGCGAAGGCGCCGGAGCGAAACGTTCGATCGAGGTCTGGATCGAAAGCATGCGCGCGGTCGCGGCCGAAGGCATCCGCACGATCTGCTACAACGTGATGCCGGTGGTCGACTGGACCCGCACCGATCTCGACTATCCGGTGCCGACCGGCGCGACCGCGCTGCGCTTCGACTACGACCGCTTCGCGGCATTCGACTTGGCAGTGCTCAAGCGCAAGGGCGCGGAAGCTGACTACGACGAGGCGACGCGTGCGCGCGCCCGCAAGGTCGCCGATGGCTTGTCGCAGAGCGAGGCCGAGCTGCTGACCAAGAACATCTCGGCGGGACTGCCGGGCGCGACGACCTTCTCGGCAGAATCTCGATGCGTTCCGCGAGCGCGTCGCGTCCTACGGCGGCATCACGCCGAGACAAGATGCGCGCGAATGTGGCGGCGTTTCTCGCCAAGGTCGCGCCGGTCGCCGAACAGCTCGACGTGCGGCTCACGCTGCATCCCGACGATCCGCCGCGGGCGATCTTCGGCCTGCCGCGCATCGCCTCGACCCGCGCCGACTACGAGGCACTGTTCAAAGCGGTGCCGTCGAAGGCGAACGGCATCTGCTTCTGTGTCGGCAGCCTGGGCGCGCGGCCGGACAACGATGTCGTGTCGATGGCGAAGGAGTTTGCGCTCCCGCATCTACTTCGCGCATCTGCGCGCGACGCGCATCGACGACAGACGGCAAAAGCATCAGCTTCACCGAGTCCGATCATCTCGACGGCGACGTGAACATGATCGACGTGCTGCGCGTGATGGTCGCCGAGAACAGGAAGCGCGACGACGCCTGGCGCATTCCGTTCCGCCCCGATCACGGCCACCGCATGCTCGACGACATCGAGAAGACGCGCATCAATCCGGGCTACACCGGGATCGGTCGCCTCAAGGGGCTTGCCGAACTGCGCGGCGCGATCCGCGCGCTGCAATGAATGCCGAAGCATCGCATCGCCATCATCGGGCTCGGCATGGCGGTGACGCCGCATGCCAAGAGCCTGATCGACCTGAAGGACCGCGTGGAGGTCGCGGACGCGTTCAGCCCGAGCGAAGCGCGGCGCAAATCGTTCGGCGAGAAATTTCCGTTTCCGCTCGCCGGCAGTCTCGACGCGATCCTTGCCGACAAGAGCATCGACTGCGTCGAAATCCTCACGCCGCCGAACACGCATCTCGATCTGGTCCGCAAATGCGCCGCAGCCGGCAAGCACATCCTGCTGGAGAAGCCGCTCGAGATCACGACCGAGCGATCCGTCGCGCTGGTCGATGCTGCGGAGAAGGCGGGCGTCACGCTCGGCGTGATGCTGCAGCATCGCTTCCGTCCGGCCGCGCTTGAAGCTGCGCGAGATGCTGCGCGCGGGCGAGACTCGGCAGGATCGTGAACTGCTCGACCGTGATCCGCCTGTGGCGGCCGCAGAGCTATTACGACGTGCGAAGGCCGCGGCACCAAGGCGCGCGACGGCGGCGGCGTGCTGATCACGCAAGGCATCCACACGCTCGACCTGATGCTGAGCCTCGCTGGTCCGATCGCGGAGGTGCGCGGCTATGCGACGACATCGAGCGTGCACCGCATGGAAACCGAGGACCTGGTCGCAGCGGCGGTGAAATTCGAGAACGGCGCCATCGGCACGATCGACGCCACCACCGCGGCCTATCCGGGCTTTCCCGAGCGCATCGAGATCATCGGCGAGAAAGCGACCGCCTCGCTTGTCGGGAGCGACCTCGTCGTGGCGCACCACGACGGCCGCGTCACCGAAATGAAGACCGAGTACGGCGCGGGCGGCACCGGCGCCGACCCGATGGCGTTTCCGAACGACTGGCATCGCGCCGCGATCGCGGACTTCCTCGATGCGCTCGATGAGAAGCGCGACCCGATGATCAGCGGGCGGGAGGCGCTGAAGGTGCACCGGCTGATCGACGCGCTGCTGGAGGCCGGTGCGACCGGGCAGACCGTTCGCGTCAAGTCGAACTGACGCGTGCAGACTCGCGGGCGCTGCTACCTGCGGCAGTTAACCGCCGCTCCCGCAAAAGAATTTTTCCATTATGAACATTCAGTCATCATGCGGACACGATTGCTGGACAATCGTGCGCCGTCAGGTGGAAGTGGTGCACGGCCCCGGCAATCGGGGTCTAGGGAGGTTCTTCGATGCTCGCGTCTGTCCGCGCCGGCTTTGCCGCCGCGCTCGTCGCTCTCTTCTCTTTCACCGCCTACGCCGCCGACAAACCCTTCCAGCGATCCGACCTGGCCGACAGCGCGGTCCGGCTGGAAACCCAGATCAAGACCGAATCCGGACAGGTCGCAAAGCCCGTCGCCACCTTGCGCAGCGAGGCGGAAGCCGCCTTTGCCAAGCGCGATTTCCGCGCCGGCATGCAGACGCTGGCGCAGATCGTGTCGGTCGCGCCGCGCGAAGCCGGCAACTGGCTGCGCCTGTCGCGCGCCATCCTGCAAATCCGCCCGACCGACGACCGCGAGCGCACCAATTTCCTCGAACGCGCCGCGACCGCCGCCTACATCGCGTATCAGCGCTCCGGCAATGCCGGTGAAGAGGCCGACGCGCTGGTGCTGCTCGGCCGCACCTTTGCGGAGCGCAAGCTGTGGCGTCCGGCGCTCGATGCCTATCGCTTCTCGCTCGACCTGCGCGAAGTCGCCGACGTGCGGCAGAGCTACGAGCAGCTGCGCGACCAGCACGGCTTCCGCATCCTCGACTACTCCGTCGATGCCGACGCGGCTAGCCCGCGCGCCTGCTTCCAGTTCTCCGAAGACCTGCCCGGCAAGCGCACCGATTTCTCGCCCTTCGTCGCGCTTGAAGGCAACGACAAGCCCGCGATCTCGACGGAAGAAAAGCAGCTCTGCGTCGAGGGCCTGAGGCACGGCGAGCGCTATTCGATCACGCTGCGCGCCGGCCTGCCGTCGACCGTGAAGGAAACGCTGCAGAAATCCGCCGACTACAACATCTATGTGCGCGACCGCAGCCCGTATGTGCGCTTCACCGGCAAGGCCTACGTGCTGCCGCGCACCGGCCAGCGCGGCATTCCGGTGGTCAGCGTCAATACCTCGTCGGTGAAGGTGAAGATCTACCGCATCGGCGACCGCAACCTGATCGACACGGTGCTGGGCAGCGATTTCCAGCGCAACATCGACCGCTACGACCGCCGCAAGCTCGAGTCCGAGAAGGGCGCGCTCGCCTGGCAAGGCGACCTGAAGATCGACACGGTGCTCAACGCCGATGTCACCACCGCCTTCCCGATCGATCAGGCGATCGGCGATCTCAAGCCCGGCGTCTATGTGATGACCGCCGAGCCGGAAGGCCGTCCGCGCGACGAAGACTACGGCCAGCTCGCGACGCAATGGTTCATCGTCTCCGACCTCGGCCTGACGGCGTTCTCGGGCAATGACGGCATCAACGTCTTCCTCAATTCGCTCGCGACCACCGAAGCCAAGGCCGGAATCGAAATCCGCCTGATCGCGCGCAACAACGAGGTGCTCGCGACACGCACCACCGATGCGGCGGGCTTTGCCCGCTTCGAAGCCGGCCTCGCGCGCGGGGAGGGCGGCCTGGCGCCCGCGATGCTGGTCGCCGACGGCAAGGGCGACTACGCGTTCCTCAGCCTGAAAGGCCCGGCGTTCGATCTGACCGACCGCGGCGTCGCGGGCCGCACGGTCACCGCCGGGCTCGATGCGTTCGTCTATGCCGAGCGCGGCGTCTATCGCACCGGCGAGACCGTGCATCTCACCACGCTGCTGCGCGACGCGCAGGGCGTCGCCGTCACCGGCGTGCCGATGACCCTGGTGATCGAGCGCCCGGACGGCGTCGAGTATCGCCGCACCGTCGTGCAGGACATGGGGCATCGGCGGGCGTTCGCTCTCCTTCCCGATGATCTCGGCCGCGCCGACCGGCACCTACCGGGTGCGCGCCTACACCGATCCGAAGGGCCCGGCGATCGGCTCGACCAGCTTCCTGGTCGAAGACTACGTGCCGGATCGCATGGAGTTCGATCTCGCCTCGCCGACCGGCAAGCTGTCGAAGGATGCGCCGGCCGAAGTCACGCGTCGACGGCCGCTTCCTCTACGGCGCGCCGGCCTCCAATCTCGATCTCGAAGGCGAGATGAAGATCAAGGCGGCGGACGCGCGTCCGGGCTTTGCCGGCTACCAGTTCGGCGTCAATGACGACGAGAACGAGGTCAAGAGCGAGCAGACCACGCTCGAAGACCTGCCGCAGACCGACGACGACGGCAAGGCGAAGTTCACCGTCACGCTCGACAAGATGCCGGACACCTCGCGCCCGCTCGAAGCGCAGATCACCGTGCGGCTGGTCGAGTCCGGCGGCCGCGCGGTCGAGCGCAACCTGACGCTCCCGATCGTCCCGACCGCCGACGATGATCGGCGTCAAGCCGCTGTTCTCCGGCAAGTCGCTCGGCGAGGGCGAGAACGCCGGCTTCGACGTGATCGTGGCCGCGCCCGACGGCAAGCAGCTTGCGGCATCCGGCCTGCGCTACGAACTGCTCAAGATCGAGCGGCGCTATCAATATTACCGCCGCGACGGCCGCTGGGAGTACGAGCCGGTCAAGAGCACGCGGCGCATGGCCGACGGCCGCATCGACGTCGCCGCCGACAAGCCCGGCCGCATCTCGCTGCCCGTGACCTGGGGCCGCTATCGCCTCGATGTCGCGAGCGACGACCGCAGCATTCCGCCGACCTCGGTGACGTTCGACGCCGGGCTTCTACTCGGATGCCTCCGCCGACACGCCGGATCTCCTGGAAATCGCGCTCGACAAGGCCGAATACGCGGCGGGCGACACGATGACCGTTGCCGTCACGGCGCGCACCGCCGGCAAGATCACGCTCAACGTCGTCGGCGACAAGCTGCTGACGCACCACGACCGTCGGACGTGCAGGCCGGCACCGCGCGCATTCCGCTCACCGTCGGCCGCGACTGGGGTTCGGGCGCCTATGTGGTCGCCACCTTGCGCCGTCCGCTCGACGAGGCGGCGAGCCGCATGCCCGGCCGCGCGATCGGCCTGCAATGGTTCTCGGTCGACCGCAAGGCGCGCACGCTCGCCTTCGAGATGCCGCTGCCGAGCCTGATGCGCCCGAACGGCCCGTTGCGCGTGCCGATGAAGCTCAACGGGCTCAACACCGGCGAGGAGGCGAGGATCGTCGTCGCGGCGGTCGATGTCGGCATTCTCAATCTGACCAACTACAAGCCGCCGGCGCCGGACGACTACTATCTCGGCCAGCGCCGCCTCACGGCGGAACTGCGCGACCTCTACGGCCAGCTGCTCGACGGCATGCAGGGCACGCGCGGCGCGATCCGCACCGGCGGCGACGGCGCGGGCGCGGCGCTTGGCGGCACGCCGCCGACGCAGCCGCCGCTCGCGCTCTATTCCGGCATCGTCACCGTGAAGTCGGACGGCTGGGCCGAAGTGCTGTTCGACATTCCGGCCTTCGCCGGAACGGTGCGCGTGATGGCGGTCGCCTGGTCGAAGGACAAGGTCGGCAAGGCCTCCGGCGACGTGACGGTGCGCGATCCGGTCGTGCTCACCGCGACGCTGCCGCGCTTCCTGCTCACCGGCGACCGCGGCACCGTCCGGCTCGACCTCGACAATGTCGAAGGACCGGCCGGCGACTACGCGATCAACGTGCAGACCGACGGGCCGTTGCAGGTCGGGCAGGCGAGCCAGACCGTTCGCCTCGCCGGCAAGCAGCGCACCGGCGTCAGCCTGCCGATCAACGCGACGGCGGTCGGCATCGGCAACGTGGCGGTGCGGATCAGCGGGCCGAACGGCTTCGAGCATGCAGCGCAGCTATACGCTCGCCGCGAAGCCCTCGACGCAAGTCCTCACGCGCCGCACCGTGCGGCCGATCGCCAAGAACGAGAGCATCAGCATCTCGAGCGACCTGTTCGCCGATCTCGTGCCGGGCACCGGCGGCGTGCAGCTCTCGGTCGGTCCCTCGACCGCGCTCGATGTCGCGGCGCTGCTCAAGGCGCTCGACCGCTATCCGTTCGGCTGCACCGAACAGACGACGAGCCGCGCGCTGCCGCTGCTCTACGTCAACGAGCTGGCGAGCGAGGCGCACCTCTCGCTCGACGCCGCGATCGACCAGCGCATCCGCGATGCGATCGAGCGCATCCTGGCGCGTCAGGGCTCGAACGGCTCGTTCGGCCTGTGGGGCTCCGGCGGCAGCGACATGTGGCTCGATGCCTACGTGACCGACTTCCTGACGCGGGCGCGCGAGCGCAACTTCGCGGTGCCGGATGTCGCGTTCCGCCTCGCGCTCGACAATCTGCGCAATCACGTGAGCCAGACCGATCCCGCCAAGGAAGGCGGCAGCGATCTCGCCTACGTGTATTACGTGCTGGCGCGCAACGGCACCGCGCCGCTCGGCGACCTGCGCTATCTCGCCGACACGCGGCTCGATGCGCTGAAGACGCCGATCGCCAAGGCGCAGCTTGCCGCGGCGCTCGGCATGCTCGGCGACAAGACCCGCGCCGAGCGCGTCTACAACGCGGCGCTGGACGACATCGCGCCGCAGCCGAAGCTCGAGTTCGGCCGCACCGACTACGGCTCGTCGCTGCGCGATGCGTCCGCCTTCGTGGCGCTCGCCTCCGAAGGGAACGCGCCGCGTCCGGCGATCCTGAAAGCGGTCGAGCGCATCGAGGCGGCGCGGGCGCTCTCGCCCTACACCTCGACGCAGGAGAACGCCTGGATGGTGCTGGCCGCCCGCGCGCTCGCGCGCGACACTGCCGGCATGGCGCTCGATGTCGCGGGCGAGACGCGGCGCGGGCCGCTCTATCGCAGCTTCCGCGCGAGCGATCTAGCCGGCGGTCCGGTCCGCGTCACCAACAACGGCGACAATGCCGTGCAGGCGGTGGTGTCGGTCATCGGCGCGCCGGTGACGCCGGAGCCCGCCGCCGACAAGGGCTTCTCGATCGAGCGGCTCTACTACACGCTCGACGGCGAGCGCGCCGAGATCGCCAAGGTGAAGCAGAACGAACGCTTCGCCGTGGTGCTGAAGATCACCGAAGGCCAGCCGACCTTCGGCCGCATCATCATCGCGGACTATCTCCCGGCGGGCTTCGAGATCGACAATCCGCGGCTCGTCTCGTCGGGCGACACCGGCACGCTGTCGTGGATCGAGGACGCCAAGGAGCCGACGCACTCGGAATTCCGCGATGACCGCTTCACCGCGGCGTTCGACCGCGCGAGCAGCGACAAGGCGGTGTTCACCGTCGCCTACGTGGTGCGCGCGGTCTCGCCGGGCAAATACGTGCTGCCGCAGGCCTACGTCGAGGACATGTATCGTCCCGACCGCTTCGGCCGCACCGGCGTCGGCACGGTCGAGATCGAGGCCGCGAAGTGAGCGAGGATACGGCTCGCCCACGGGCGGTGCGCTCCCTCCCCCTGAAGGGGGAGGGTTAGCGAGGGGGTCTGGGCGTCGCTGACCCCCACCCGGCGCTTCGCCCGACCTCCCCCTGCAGGGGCAGGTACTGCGGCACGACCGGCACGTAGGTCGTCTGGCACCGTCTTCGCTTCGCGGCGTTGGCATCGCGACAACCGCTGTTGTCGGGACCATCGCCTTCGGTCATGGGTCTATTCCCTCGGCCCCGTCCCGCTCGGCGAAAATCTCGAATTCTCCACCGTCGTGGTCGACCGCAACGGCCAGCTGCTGCGGCCCTACGCGACAGTCGACGGGCGCTGGCGACTGCCCGCGACCGTGAAGGATGTCGATCCGCGCTACCTCGACCTGCTGATCGCCTACGAGGACAAGCGCTTCCGCGAACATCACGGCGTCGATCCGCTCGCGGTCGTGCGCGCCGCGTTGCAAGCTCGCCACCAACGGCCGCATCGTGTCGGGCGGCTCGACCATCACCATGCAGGTCGCGCGCCTGCTCGAGCCGCGCACCGACCGCACGCTTCCTCGCAAAGCTGCGGCAGGCGGTGCGCGCGATCCAGCTCGAACGCGCGCTCAGCAAGGACGACATCCTCACGCTCTATCTCGGCCTTGCGCCCTATGGCGGCAATCTCGAAGGCGTGCGCGCCGCCTCGCACGCCTATTTCGGCAAGGAGCCGAGGCGCCTCTCGCTCGCCGAAGCGGCGCTGCTGGTCGCGATCCCGCAATCGCCCGAAGTGCGGCGGCCCGATCGTTCGGCCGAGAGCGCGCATCGCGCGCGCGACCGCGTGCTCGATCGCGTTGCGCACGCCGGCCGCGTTCCGGCCGACGAAATCGCGCAGGCGAAAGCCGAGAGCGTGCATGGCGGCCGCCGTCCGATGCCGATGTTCGCGCCGCACGCCGCCGATCAGGCGATCGGCACATCGCAGGGCCGAAAGATCGTCGCGCTCACCATCGATGCCAACATTCAGAAGCCGCTCGAAGACCTCGCGCGCGAGCGCGCCCGCGCGCTCGGGCCGGACATGTCGGTCGCGATCGTCGCGGTCGATCATGCGACCGGCGACGTGCTCGCGCGCGTCGCGGGCGCCGACTATTTCGACGAGCGCCGCGCCGGCCAGGTCGACATGACGCAGGCGGTGCGCTCGCCCGGCTCCACGCTCAAGCCGTTCATCTACGGCCTCGCGCTTCGAGGATGGGCTGATCCATCCCGAGACGCTGATCGAGGATCGCCCGATCCGCTACGGCACCTACGCGCCGGAAAATTTCGATCTGACGTTCCAGGGCACGGTTTCGGTGCGCAAGGCGCTGCAGATGTCGCTCAACGTCCCGGCCGTCACCCTGCTCAACGCGATCCACGCGAGCCGCCTGACCGCGCGGCTTGCGGATGCGGGCGGCAAGCTCGTGCTGCCGAAGGGCGAAGTGCCGGGGCTTGCGATGGGTCTCGGCGGCGTCGGCGTGACGCTCACCGACCTGACCATGCTCTATGCGGGGCTCGCGCGCGGCGGCAACACGGTTCGCGCTCATCGAACGGCGCGACGTGCTGGAAGCCGCGGCGCCGCGCCGGCTGCTCGATCCGGTCGCCGCCTGGTATGTCGGCAATGTGCTGATCGGCACGCCGCCGGCGGAGAACGCGGTCGGCGGGCGCATCGCATTCAAGACCGGCACCAGCTACGGCTATCGCGATGCGTGGTCGGTCGGCTTCGACGGCAAGCGCACGATCGGCGTGTGGGTCGGCCGGCCGGATGGCGCGCCGGTGCCGGGACTCGTCGGCCGCACCGCTGCGGCGCCGATCCTGTTCGATGCGTTCGCGCGGCTTCCCGGATTGCCGGCTGCGCTGCCGAAGGCTCCGAAAGGCGCGATCTTCGCCACCAACAATCGCCTGCCGCCGCCGTTGCAGCGCTTCCGCCCCGGCGTGCTCGCGGGCGACAATGGTGATGCGGCGCCGCGCATCATGTTCCCGCCCAACGGCGCGCGCCTCGAACTCGCCTCCGAAGGCCGCAGCGAAATGGCGCTGAAGATCTCCGGTGGCGTGCAGCCGCTGACCCTGCTGGTGAACGGCGTGCCGCGGGTCTCCGAAGCCGGGCGGCGCACACTGTTCTTCACGCCCGACGGCCCCGGTTTCGCGCGGTTGACCGTGATGGACGCGCGCGGCGTCGCCGACAGCGTCGTGGTGCGGATCGAATAACGATTTCTCAAGCGGGTTCAAGATAGTTAGCGCGGCTTTGCGAAGCAGGGCATTTGCCGGTTTGCGCATGATCTTTCCCGAAAACCGGTTTCCACTTTTCGGGATCATGCACTAGTGTCCGGCCGAATTGGATCGGGCGGGGACATGATCGCGCGGCTCGCGCCCAAATCGCTGACAAAGGATATCGGCGCGCTGTTCGCACTCGCGACCGCATCGCACGCGCGCGCGTCGCGTTGCTGATCGTCGTCTGCGCTCATCTCGTTCCTGCCGGGCTTCTTCAACATTCCGCCGGTCGACCGCGACGAAGCGCGCTTCGCGCAGGCGACCAAGCAGATGATCGAGAGCGGCGACTACATCGACATCCGCTTCCAGGACGAGGTCCGCTACAAGAAGCCGGTCGGCATCTACTGGCTGCAGGCCGGCGTGGTGCGCGCCGCCGAGGCGCTCGGCGTGCGGCAGGCGCGCTACGACCATCTGGCTCTATCGCGTGCCATCGCTGATCGGCGCCATCGGCGCGGTGCTGCTCACCTACTGGGCGGCGCTCGCATTCGTGACCGCGGCGCGGCGCGTTCCTCGCCGCCCTGATGATGGCGACCTGCCTGCTGCTCGGCGTCGAGGCGCGGCTCGCCAAGACCGACGCGGTGCTGCTGCTGTGCTGCGTCGCCGCCATGGGCGTGATGGCGCGCGCCTATCTGACGCAATCGAGCGGGCGCGACATCCCCTGGAGGCACGCGCTGATCCTGTGGACCGCGCTCGCCGGCGGCATTCTGCTCAAAGGTCCGCTGATCCTGATGGTGGTCGGCCTCGCGGCGCTGTTTCTCGTGATCGCCGACCGCTCGGCGCGCTGGCTGCTGCGCTTGCGGCCGCTGGTCGGCGTGCTCTGGATTCTCGTGCTGGTGCTGCCGTGGTTCGTCGCCATCATGGGCCGCGCGGGCGACAGCTTCCTGCAGGAATCCGTCGGGCAGGACCTGTTCGCCAAGATCTTCAAGGGGCAGGAGACCCACGGCGCGCCGCCCGGCTATTACCTGCTGCTGTTCTGGCTCACCTTCTGGCCGGCCGCGCCGCTCGCCGCGGTCGCGGCGCCCGCCGTGTGGCGGCACCGCGCGCGAGCCGCCGTTGCGCTTCCTGCTGGCGTGGGTCGTGCCGTGCTGGATCGTGTTCGAACTGGTCGTGACCAAGCTGCCGCACTACGTGCTGCCGCTTTATCCGGCGATCGCGATCCTGATCGCGCGCGAGATCGAGCGGCGCGACCTGTCGGACAATCCGCATCTGACGCGCTTCACCGTGATGTGGCCGATCTTCGCCGCCGTGATCCCGGCCGCCGCGGTCTGGCTGGTGCTCTACATCCGCGGCCAGTTCGGCTGGCTCGCCTGGCCGTTCGGCGCGGTCGGGCCTGATCTTCGGCTTCTATGCCTGGCGCCTCTATGACGTGGAGGGCGCGGAGCGTTCGCTGCTGCGCGCATCGCTCGGCATGCTGCTCATGACGATCGCGACGCTCGGCGTCGCGATGCCGCTGATGCGGCCGATCTTCCCGAGCGCAGCGCTGACCGATTTCGTCCGCGATGCCGATTGCCGCAATCCGGTCATCGCGGCCGCCGGCTTCCACGAGCCGAGCCTCGTGTTCCTGCTCGGAACGCGCACGCGGCTCGTCGACGGCGCGACCGCGGCCGAAATCCTGCGCGGCGGCGAGTGCCGCTACGCCATCGTCGAGTCGCGGCAGGACCGCGCCTTCGCGCAGCGCGCCGAACTGATCGGATTGCGCTATCGCCTGCGCGGGCGGCTGGAGAACGCGTTCAACTTCAATGGCGGGCGCTCGATCGCCTTCGCCATCTATCGCACGGAGCCGCGCGGTGACGGCGAGCTTGCGGCGTCGGCAAGGAGCGCGCGGCGGAGACCGGGCTGCGCCGCGTCGCCGCGAACCTCGCGGCGTGGCTCTCGCTGGTCGTGCCGCCCGCGGCGATTCCGGAAGTCCGGCTGCTGCCGCCGACGGCGTCGGCTGGTGCTCGGCGCGCTCGCGGGCGTTGCTGCTGGTCGCATTCTGCATGATCGTGCTCGACGCACGCGCCGTGACCTTCGCCGGCACGCTTGCCGCTGTGGGTCGTCGAGACGTTCAACGAGATCACCGACTACGGCAGGTCCGGCTGGACGCTGATCCCGATCGGCTGCCTGATCGTGCTTGCGGCGATCCTGTGCACGCCGGCCGCCGGGCGCATGACCAATCTCGTGCTCGCCAGCCTCGTCGTGCGCCTCGAATTTCTATTTTCTGGCGATCGCGCTGCCCGGCCTTTTCGTGACGATCGTCAAAGGGTTCATCGGGCGGATGCGGCCGTCCGACCTCGGCCCGTTCACCTATTCGCCGTGGTCGTGGCAGCACAAGTACGCGAGCCTGCCGTCCGGGCACAGCGCGGCCGCCTTCGCGCTGGCCATCGCGATCGGCGCGCTCTGGCCCAGGGCGCGCGTGCCGATCTGGATCTTCGCCGCGGTGATCGGGGTGAGCCGTGTCGTCATCCAGGCGCATTTCGTCAGTGACGTGGTGGCGGCCGCCTTTGTCGGCGGCTTCGGCGCGATCCTGGTGCGCAACTGGTTTGCGGCGCGCCGCCTTGCGTTCGTGCCCGGACCCGATGGCGCCGTGCACGCAATGCCGGGACCGTCATGGCGCCGCGTCAAGACGGTTGCCCGCAGGCTGTTGGGCCAATAAGAAGCGCGCTGCCGCCTCACAACGGATGCCGATGCCCGACACAAGTCTCCCAGCGGGACGCCTCGACCCGCCGTTTCGGTGGTGGTGCCGGTGCGCAACGAAGCCGACAATGTGCGCCCGCTGACCGACGAGATCGCGGCGGCGCTCAACGGCCGCTGGAGCTTCGAGCTGATCTACGTCAACGACGGCTCGACCGACGGCGACCGAGAGCCGCGCTGGACGCGCTCAAGGCGGAACGGCCCTGGCTGCGGCAGATCAAGCACGCGAGCCTCCTGCGGCCAATCCGCGGCGGTGCGCAGCGGCGTCGATGGCGGCGCGCGCGCCGGTCGTCGCCACGCTCGACGGCGACGGACAGAACGATCCCTCGTTCATCCCGGCGCTGCTGCACGCGTTCGAGCAGGGCGGACGCGCAAATCGGGCTTGTCGCCGGCCAGCGCGTCGGGCGCCGCTCCGGGCGCCTGCAAGAAACTGCAGTCGCGCATCGCCAACGGCGTGCGCGGCGCGATCCTGCGCGACGGCACGCGCGACAGCGGCTGCGGGCTGAAGGTGTTCCGGCGCGATGCGTTCCTCGCGCTGCCGTATTTCGACGCGCTGCATCGCTTCCTGCCCGCGCTGTTCCGGCGCGACGGCTATGCCATCGGCTATGTCGACGTGATCGACCGGCCGCGTCACGCGGGAAAATCGAACTACGGACTATGGGACCGGCTCTGGGTCGGCATTCTCGATCTGGCCGGCGTGTGGTGGCTGATCCGCCGCCGCAAGACGGTGCCGCAGGTTTCGGAGGTTTGAATGCTCAGCGCGCTGCAGAATTATCTGCACGATGTGTTCATCATGCAGTTCGACTGGTGGGTCGCGCTCGGCTTCGTGGCGCAGGCGCTGTTCAGCATGCGCTTCCTGGTGCAGTGGATCGCCTCGGAGCGCGCCGGCCGCAGCATCATTCCGACCGCGTTCTGGCTGTTCTCGATCGGCGGCGGCGTGTTGCTGTTCGCCTATTCGCTCTACCGCAGCGACCCGGTATTCATCGCGGGGCAGGGGCTCGGCCTCTTCATCTATCTGCGCAATCTCTACTTCGTGCTGCGCGAGCGTGGTCAGGCGACCGCCGCATAGCATTTTCCGGCGAAAGCTTGCCCCGGACCTGATCCGGGGCGTGAGCGGTTCGCCGCGGAAAATGCGTACTAAACAAAAGCTCGCATCGCGACAAAGCCGCGCTCCAGATCAGCGGTGAGATCGCCGACGTCTTCCAGGCCGATATGGAAACGGATCGTCGGCCCGCCCGGATCCCACTTGGTCGCGGTCCGGAACGGCGTGCAGTCGAACGGGCTCACCAGACTCTCAAATCCGCCCCATGACGAGCCGATCCCGAACAGCGTCAGCGTATTGATGAACGCGTTCACGGCCGCCGTGGATGTGGGCTTGAACACGACGCTGAACAGCGACGACGCGCCGGTAAAATCGCGCTTCCAGATCGCATGGCCCGGATCGGTCTCAAGCGCCGGATGCAGCACGCGCGCGACGTCCGGGCGCCGGCTCAGCCAGCGCGCGATCTCGAGCCCCGATTGCTGCTGATGCATCACACGCACGCGCATGCTGCGCATGCCGCGCAGGGCGAGAAACACGTCCTCGGGCCCGGCACAGAACGAGGTCGCGTCGAAGGTCGCGCGCAATTCTTTCCAGCAGCGCTCATTGGCGCTCACCAGTCCGAGCAGCAGGTCGGACGCGCCGCTGAGATATTTGGTGCCGGCATCGATCGACGATATCGACGCCATGCGCATGCGGCGAATAGAACAGCGGCGTTGCCCAGGTGTTGTCCATCAACACGATCGCGTCGCGCGCATGCGCCGCCTTCGTGATCGCCGGAATGTCCTGCATCTCGAACGAAAGCGAGCCCGGCGACTCGGTGAAGACCGCGCGGGTGTTCGGCCGGAACAGCGTGGCGATATCCGCGCCGATCAGCGGGTCGTAGTAGGTGGTTTCGACCCCGAAGCGCTTGAGCACCGTATCGCAAAACGTGCGGGTCGGCCGGTAGACCGAGTCCACCACCAGCAAATGGTCGCCCGCCCGCATGCACGACATCAGCGCGAGCGCGAGCGCGGCGAGCCCGGAGGGAAGCAGCACGGTGCCGGCGGCGCCGCAAAGCTCGGTCCAGGCGACCTCCAGCGACTCCGTGGTCGGGGTGCCTTTGGTGCCGTATGTGTAGCGCGCCTTGCGCTGGATGTAGTCTTCGGCCGTGCGGTAGAGCACCGTCGAACCGCGGTAAATCGGCGTATTGACGAAACCGTGCTGCGCAAACGGATCGCGGCCAGCTACGACAAGCCGGGTCGCCGGCTGCAGCGGCTTCGGCCCTGTGCCGCCGCCCTTCTTGTTGTCAGGTATTCGGTTCATCTGAGGTCCCCTCGGAGCGGGGCATTTACCGCGTCGAATGGCCCAATGGTCAACCCCTTGACCTTACTGGACGATCGTTCTGAGATGCGGCATTCGGGGGTTGCGTGGGAGTTCGCGGTCATGATTACGCCATGCCAAGGCGCGTCCCTCGCGCGATGGGCGGCATCCTGATGGTGGCGATGCTGTCCCGGAATATCAGTCACCTCTAGAGCGGAGAACGTTGAGTCATGAAACGCGCCGTAACCAAGCTCGCCCTCGCGGCGGCAATTGCTGTTGCCGCCTCGGCGGCATCGGCCCAGACGCTCAATACCATCAAGACGCGCGGCATTCTCAATTGCGGCGCGAACGGCACACTCGGCGGGTTCGGCCTGCCGGACGCGCAGGGCAACTGGACCGGCCTCGATGTCGACTTCTGCCGCGCGCTCGCGGCCGCGATCTTCAACGATCCGACCAAGATCAAGTTCGTCGCGCTAACCGCGCAGCAGCGCTTCACCTCGCTGCAGTCCGGCGACGTCGACGTGCTCGCCCGCAACACCACCTGGACGTCGTCGCGCGACACCTCGCTCGGCCTGAACTTCACCGGCGTTAACTATTACGACGGGCAGGGCTTCCTGGTGCGCAAGGCGCTGAAGGTCAATTCGGCGCTCGAGCTCAACGACGCCGCGGTCTGCGTGCAGCAGGGCACCACCACCGAGCTCAACCTCGCGGACTATTTCCGCGCCAACAAGATGAAGCTCAAGACGGTGACCTTCGCCACCGCCGACGAAGCCATCAAGGCCTATGACTCCGGCCGCTGCGATGCCTTCACCACCGACGCCTCGGGCCTCTATGCGGAGCGCCTGCGCCTCGCGAAGTCCGACGACCACATCGTGCTGCCGGAGATCATCTCCAAGGAGCCGCTCGGTCCGTCCGTGCGTCACGGCGACGACCAGTGGTTCGATATCGTGAAGTGGACGCACTACGCGATGGTGACGGCGGAAGAGCTCGGCATCACCAAGGCGACCGTCGACGAAGCGATGAAGTCGACCAACCCTGACATCAGGCGCCTGCTCGGCACCGAGGGCAATTACGGCGAGCAGCTCGGCCTGACCAAGGACTGGGCCTTCCGCATCATCAAGCACCTCGGGAACTACGGCGAGATCTTCGAGAAGAACGTCGGGCAGGGCTCGCCGCTCAAGATCGCCCGTGGCGTCAACGCGCTGTGGACCAAGGGCGGCCTGCAATACGCGCCGCCGATCCGCTGATCGCGCCGCGTAATTCACAAGCGAGGGGCCGGGTGGCATGCCACCCGGCCTTTTTTCGTGCAGACAGCTTGCATGCGGCAGTGGGCTGGGATGAAATGAGCGGGTGGGACGCCGGTCGGGCGTTTCGGGGAGCGGCATGAGTATCGCGCAGGAAAGCGGCCCGCCGAAAGTCTCGCTGCTCTATGACCCCAAGGTCCGCAGCATCGCCTATCAGGTCATTCTCTGCGCCGTCATTATTTTTCTGGCCTACTCGGCGGTGCGCAATGCTGCCGACAATCTCGCGCGCGCCAAGATCGCGTCCGGCTTCGGTTTCTGGAACCAGACATGCCGGCTTCGACATCAGCCAGACGCTGATCGAATACTCCGCGCAGAGCGGCACCTATGGCCGCGCCTTCTGGGTCGGCCTGCTCAACACCCTGCTGGTCGCCTCGATCGGCATCGTGCTGGCGACCGTCGTCGGCTTCGTCGTCGGCATCGCGCGGCTGTCGCGCAACTGGCTGATCGGAAAGCTCGCGGCGGGTTATGTCGAATTGATCCGCAACGTGCCGCTGCTGCTGCAGTTGTTGTTCTGGTACAACGCCGTGCTCAAGGCGCTGCCCGACCTGCGCGACAGCTGGACCGTGTTCGGCAACGTCTATCTCAACAATCGCGGCTTCTTCGCCCCGTCTCCGATCTTCCAGGACGGCATCGGCCTGGTGGTCGGCGCGTTCGTCGATCGGCGTGGTCGGCGCGATCGCGTTATCGCATCTGGGCGCGCAAGCGGCAGGAACGCACCGGCGAGCAGTCGCCGATCGGACTGGTCGCGCTTGGGCTGATCGTCGGTCTTCCGATCGTCGCGTTCTTCGTCGCCGGCATGCCGGCGACGCTCGAATATCCCGAGAAGGGCCGCTTCAACATCCGCGGCGGCATGGAAATCCTGCCCGAATTCGTCGCGCTGCTGATCGGGCTTACGCTCTATACCGGCGCCTTCATCGCCGAGGTGGTGCGCGCCGGCATCATGGCGGTGTCGAAAGGGCAGACCGAAGCCGCGGGCGCGCTCGGCCTGCGCGCCGGCCCGACGCTCAAGCTGGTCGTCATCCCGCAGGCGATGCGCGTGATCATTCCGCCGCTGACCAACCAGTACCTCAATCTCACGAAAAACTCCTCGCTCGCCGTGTTCGTCGGCTATCCGGACCTCGTGCAGATCTTCACCGGCACGGTGCTCAACCAGACCGGCCAGGCGGTCGAGGTCGTGATGATCACGATGGCGGTCTATCTCTCGATCAGCCTCGTCACGTCGATGGTGATGAACTGGTACAACGCGCGCATCGCGCTGGTTGAACGGTGAGCGCGCCATGGCGATCGCGACGCAAGACAGCAAGATCGCAGGCAGCGAGAGCTACGTGCGCGCGCACGCCGATCGACGCGATGCCGGCGCCGATCGCGATGACCGGTGTGATCGGGTGGATGCGTGCCAGCCTGTTCGCCGGCCCGCTCAACACCATCCTGACGATCCTCACGATTGCTGCTGATCATCTGGATCGTGCCGCCGATGATCGAGTTCCTGTTCACACACGCGGTGTGGAGCGGCAACGATCGTGAGGCGTGCATCCCGAGCGCGGCGCTGCCTGAACCCGGCGCATGCTGGGCGTTCGTGCGCGACCGTTTCTCCTATTTCATCTATGGTTCGTATCCGATCTCGGAACGCTGGCGCGTCGACATCTTCTTCGTGATGCTGGCGATCGGCATTGTCTGGCTGCTCTGGCTCGAAGCGC
Source organism: uncultured Alphaproteobacteria bacterium (assembly GCA_963778455.1). Lineage (GTDB taxonomy): Bacteria > Pseudomonadota > Alphaproteobacteria > Rhizobiales > Xanthobacteraceae > PALSA-894. Next base: position 36,072 of record CAVZUL010000011.1, on the reverse strand, counting down.
CACGGCGCGATCTCGGCGCGCTCTACTTCTTCGTGGTCGTACCGCTCGTGTCCTACGTCCTGCTGACCGGCATGGCTGGCGATCGGTCTGCGCAACGTCGATACCTCGCTGTGGGGCGGCGTGCTGGTCACCATTGTGGTGTCCTGGGTCGGGATCGTGTTCTCGCTACCGATCGGCATTCTGCTGGCGCTCGGGCGGCGCTCGAACATGCCGGCCGTGAAGCTGTTCTCGGTGATCTTCATCGAATTCGTGCGCGGCGTGCCGCTGATCACCGTGCTGTTCATGGCGAGCGTGATGCTGCCGCTGTTCGTGCCGGACGCGTATTCGCCGGACAAGCTGCTGCGCGCGCTGATCGGGATCGCGATGTTCGCCTCCGCCTACATGGCGGAGGTCGTGCGCGCCGGCCTGCAGGCGATGCCGCGAAGGGCCAGTACGAAGGCGCGATGGCGGTGGGCCTGGGCTACTGGCAGATGATGTATCTCATCATCCTGCCGCAGGCCCTGAAGGTCACCATCCCGAACATCGTCAACACCTATATCGGCTTGTTCAAGGACACGACGCTGGTCGTGATCGTCGGCATCTTCGATTTCCTGCGCACCGTCGAAGTCTCGCGCATCGATCCGAAATGGGCGGCGCCGACCACGAGCGCGACCGGCTACGTGTTCGCGGCGATCTTCTATTTCATCTTCTGCTACGCGCATGTCGCGCTACGCCAAGGGCGTGGAAGCGCGGCTCGGGAAAGCTGACAGACGTTAACCGGACAGGAACTGCCATGAGTCAAGCCGCCGAAGCCGTAACCGCGCCATCCAGCGCGCTCGCCGTCGAGATCACCGGCATGCACAAATGGTACGGCGAGTTCCATGTGCTGCGCGACATCAACCTCGCGGTCGAGCGGCGCGAGCGCATCGTCATCTGCGGCCCGTCCGGCTCCGGCAAGTCGACCATGATCCGCTGCATCAACCGGCTGGAGGAGCACCAGCAGGGCCGCATCGTGGTGGACGGCATCGAGCTGACCGGCGACCTGAAGAAGATCGACGAGGTGCGGCGCGAAGTCGGGATGGTATTCCAGCACTTCAACCTGTTCCCGCACCTCACCATCCTGGAAAACTGCACCCTGGCGCCGATCTGGGTGCGCAAGATGCCGAAGAAGGATGCCGAGGAAGTCGCGATGCACTTCCTCACCAAGGTGAAGATCCCCGAGCAGGCGCACAAATATCCGGGCCAGCTCTCCGGCGGCCAGCAGCAGCGCGTCGCCATCGCCCGCGCGCTCTGCATGAAGCCGAAGATCATGCTGTTCGACGAGCCGACCTCCGCGCTCGACCCCGAAATGGTCAAGGAGGTGCTCGACACCATGGTGCAACTCGCCCAGGACGGCATGACGATGCTGTGCGTCACCCACGAGATGGGATTTCGCGCGGCAGGTCGCGAACCGGGTGATTTTCATGGACTTCGGCCAGATCGTCGAGATGAACGAACCGAAGGAGTTCTTCTCCAACCCGAAGCACGAGCGCACCAAGCTGTTCCTGAGCCAGATCCTGCATTGAATGCGGCGCATGACGGCCTCGCGCGCGCGGCCGTTTACGGGGCCGGCTCTAACATGTTAGGGCTCGGTCAGCTTTGAGGGCGGTCGCCTGAAGACCGCAGCAATAGCGAACAACATTGGACACATCGGGAGGAGTTAAGAATGTACAGATATCTCGCCGCAGGCGTTGCGGCTGCTTTCCTCGTGTCGGGCGCGCCCGCGTCCGCGCAGGACAAGCTCACGGTTTTCTGGGGCAAGGGTTTCTACAAGGCCGAGGACGACGCGCTGTTCGCGGCGGTGAAGAAGTTCGAGGAGAAGACCAAGGTCAAGGTCGATATCTCGCAATATTCGCCGCAGGACATGATTCCAAAGACTGTGGCAGCGATGGACTCCGGCGCCCCGCCGGACGTCGCCTATGGCGACGTGTTCGACTTTCAGGTCGCCGGCAAGTGGGCCTTCGAGGGCAAGCTCGAGGACATTTCCGACATCATCAATCCGCTGAAGGGCCAGTTCGCGCCGAACACCATCGAGACGGCGTTTCTCCACAACGACAAGACCAAGAAGAGCGCCTACTACGCCTTCCCGATGAAGCAGCAGACCATGCACATCCAGTACTGGATCGACATGCTGGCGCAGGCGGGCTTCAAGGAAAGCGACATTCCGAAGGGCTGGACGGACTACTGGGACTTCTGGTGCAACAAGGTGCAGGCTGCCTACCGGCAGAAGACCGGTACGCGCATGTTCGCGATCGGCCATCCGATGGGCGTCGACTTCGAGCGACTCGTTCTACTCGTTCCTGACCTTCATGGACGCCCATAACGTCAAGCTGGTGGACGACAACGGCAAGCTCCTGGTCGACGACCCGAAGGTGAAGCAAGGCCTGATCGCCGCGCTGAAGGACTACACCGACATCTATACGCGTGGCTGCACGCCGCCGTCCTCCAGCAACTGGAAGGATCCGGACAACAACGTCGCGTTCCATAACAAGACATCGATCCTGACCCACAACGCGACCATCTCGATTGTCTCGAAGTGGGTTGACGACTCCAACAACGCGACCCTGACGCAGGAACAGCGCGATACCGCCAAGAAGAACGTGGCCGAGAACATCGCGACCGCGGGCTTCCCCAACAAGCCGGACGGCAAGCCGATGGTCTATCGCGCGGCCGTGAAAGTGGGCGTTATCTTCGCAGATACCAAGAACAAGGCGAAGGCGAAGGAATTCGTGCAGTTCATGCTGCAGGAAGAGAACCTCACGCCGTATGTCGAGGGCGCGCTCGGCCGCTGGTTCCCGGTGACCAAGAAGGCGCAGGACGCAAAGTTCTGGCTCGAGGACCGCCACAAGAAGGCGGTGCATGACCAGTTCAAGGCCGGCACCGTGACCTTCGAGTTCACCAAGAACTACAAGTTCACCATTCTCAACAACGAGAATGTGTGGGCGAAGGCAATGAACCGCGTGGTGAGCGAGAAGGTCCCGGTCGAGAAGGCGGTCGACGAAATGATCGCCCGCATCAAGCAGGTGGCGGGCTAACAGGTACGGCCCCGGCCGCCGCGGCGGCCGGGGTCCTCGCATCGGGAACGGCATGACGACGATCGCGCTCAATCAGACGGGAGCCGGCCGCACACCCATCTCGGCATGGATGACGCCGTGGCAGGCTTGGGGCGTGATCCTGGTCGTGCCTTACCTGCTGGTCTTCATTTTTTTCGTTCTTTACCCGATCGGCTACGGCTTCTGGGTCGCGCGGCGGCCTGAGACCTATGCGCACCTGTTCGAGGACCCGATCTTCGCGCGCTCGGTGGTGAACACGCTGGTGTTCCTGATCGTCGCGATCAATGTGAAGATGATGGCGGCGCTGCTGCTGTCGGGATTTTTCATCCAGCAGCGCACCTGGATCAAATGGCTCTCGGTGCTGTTCATCCTGCCATGGGCGGTGCCGTCGATCCCGACCATCATGTCGCTGCGCTTCATGCTCAACCCCGAATGGGGTGTGATCAATCAGGTGATCTTCCGGCTGACTGCCGAAGACGGTCCGAACTGGCTCAACGATCCCACCATCGCGCTCGGCATGGCGATGCTCGTGCACATCTGGAAGTCGCTGCCGTTCTGGACGCTGATCCTGATTGCGGCGCGGCTCGCGATCCCCGACGATCTCTATGAGGCGGCTTCGGTCGACGGAGCCACGCGCTTCCAGAAATTCCGGTTTGTGACCTGGCCGTCGATGCAGACGCTCTATGTGACCTGCACGATCCTCTCGATGATCTGGACGCTCGGCGATTTCAACAGCGTCTATCTGTTGACCGGCGGCGGCCCCGGCGACCTTACGCACGTGCTTGCGACGCTGGGGATTCGTTATCTCAGGCTCGACCAGGTCGATCTCTCGATCGGCGCCATCGTGGTGGCGATGCCGCTCGTGCTTCCGCTCGTATACTTCATGATGAAACGGCTGTCGCGATGAGACTTCCCTCGCTACGCGACGTCGCCACGGAGGCGCGGCTCCTGCTGATCGGCATTCCGGTGCTGATCTGGACCATGCTGCCGATCTATCACCTCTTTCTGTTTGCGATCTCGCCCAAGGAATCCGCATTCGCCGGCAAGCTCTGGCCGGACAATCCCACCTTGCACAATTTTGGCGTCGTGTTTCGGCAGGAGCACTACTACCTGCACCATTTCTGGCAGCAGTTCTGGAATTCGCTGGTGATCGCAGTCGCGACCGGGGTGATCACGCTGCTGATCGCAACGTGCGCGGCCTTCGCGATCAGCCGGCTCAAGGTGAAGGGCGGGCGCACGCTCATGAACCTCGCGCTGTTCACCTATTTCATTCCGGCGGCGTTCCTGGCCGTGCCGATGTACCGCACCATGGGGCTCTATGGCCTGATCAACAGCCAGTGGGCGCTGATCCTCGCGATGGTGACGATCGCGGCGCCGTATGCGATCTGGGTTTTGAAACAGGCCTCCGACAAGCTGCCGGTCGAACTCGACGAGGCGGCAATCGTCGACGGCGCCTCGCCGCTGCAACTGTTCCGGCTAGTCTATGTGCCGCTGATGATGCCCTCGCTCGTCGCGGTCGGCACCTATGCGCTGCTGCTGGCGTGGAATGAGTACCTCTACGCGTTCCTGCTGCTCTCGAAGGACACCAACGTCACGCTCTCGGTCGCGCTCGGCAACTTCCTCGCCGCCGACGACTCGCCGTGGGAGTTGCTGATGACCACGGGCCTGATCTACGCGCTGCCGCCGGCCGCGATCTATTATGCGTTCCGCCGCTACATGGTGTCGGGGCTGACCGCGGGCGCGGTGAAGAGCTGAAACGCCAATGTTACCGGAACCTTTCCGGCGCTACTCCACGTAAATCATCTTTTTCGTCATGCCGCCATCGACGGTGAAGTTCGCGCCGGTTACGAAGCCGGAGCGCTCGCCGTCGAGCAGCCAGGCGACGATGTGTGCGATATCCTCCGGCCGCCCGACGCGGCCCGCGGGATGCTGCACGTGGTCCTTGCGGCGCAGCTTGTTGTAATCGCGCGTCGAGATCCAGCCGGGGCTGATGCAATTCACCCGCACGGGCGCGAGGCTCATCGCGAGCGCATGGGTCAACGCCACCAGCCCGCCCTTGCTCGCCGAATAGGCCTCGGTGTCCGGCTCCGACATTCCGGCCCGCGTCGAGGCGATCGACACGAACGCGCCGCTGGTCTGGCGCAGGGGCCGCTCGGCCGCCTTGGCGAGCAGGAAGGCCGCCGTGAGGTTCACGTCGAGCACGCGGCGCCATTCGGCGAGGGTCAGCTGCCGGATCGGCTTGCGGATCATGATGCCGGCGTTGGATACGACACCGTCGAGCTGACCGAAGCGCTCGATCGTTTCGGTGATCGCGCGCTTGGCGGTCGCCTCGTCGCCGATATCGCCCTCGATCAGGCAAACGCGGCGTGTCTGTTTGCCGAACACGCGCTCGAGATACGCAGCCGACAGATCGACGGCCCCGACGTTCCAGCCTTCATCGAGCAGCTGCCGCGCGGTGGCGCGGCCAATGCCGTGCGCGGCGCCGGTGACAAGAGCGACTTTCTGCACGGATTTCATGATGCGAGCGGCCACCGGCTTTCGTCCAGGCGTCGACTGCCGCCGTGAAGGTGGCACGCGGAGGCAAGCTGCGCGTCCTGCGCGGCCTGCACCGCCATCGCGGAGCGCTCGCCGAATGCGCAATAGAACAGGAGCCGCTTGCCGGTCGCCGCGGCAAGCGCGTGCAGCATTCCGCCCGGTGCAATGTTGGCGCGCAAGTCCGGGTAGGGCGCGTGCACCGAGCCCGCGATGACCCCGCGCCGCTCGCGCTCGGTCGCCTCGCGCAGGTCGACGAAGATCACGTCCGGCTGCCCGACCAGCCGCAGGCCTCCACGGCCTCCACCGCCCAGCCGCGCCGCGCGATCTCGTCCTGCGCAAGCCCGACCCGCATGTTCGCCGGCACCGCCACGTCCATCATCTTGGGATTGGGGAGCTTGAGATTGTTCATCAGCTCCGCGTACTCGTCGACCGACTTGACCTGCAGGCGCGGATTGAACGCCTTCTCCTCGCCGATGGTCGAAACGGTCTCGCCCTTGTAGTCGTGTGCCGGGAACAGCAACGTGTCCTCCGGCAGCTTGAGCAGCTTGTTGAAGATCGAGTTGTATTGTGCGCGCGGATCGCCGTTCTGGAAATCGGTGCGGCCGGTGCCGCGGATCAGCAGCGTGTCGCCGCTGAACACGCGGTCGCGCATCACGTAGCTGTAGGAATTGTCGGTGTGGCCGGGCGTGTAAAGCACATCGAGCGACACGCCCTCGACGGTGAGCTTGTCGCCCTCGGCGAGCCGCATCGAGACCACATCCGCCTTGGTCTGCTCGCCCATCACGGTGATGCAGTGCGTGCGGTCGCGTAGCGCGCCGAGGCCGGTGATGTGATCGGCGTGGAGATGCGTATCGACCGCTTTCACCAGCCTGAGATCGAGCTCGCGGATGAGCTGGAGATAGCGGTCGACCTTCTCCAGCACCGGATCGATGATCAGCGCCTCGCCGCCGCGCCGGCTGGCGAGCAGGTAGGTGTAGGTGCCGGATACGCTGTCGAACAGCTGGCGGAAGATCATTGCTGAGTTCCTGCCGGGCATCTTACAACAACAGGGCCGGAAGGCGGACTCAGCCCGAAGCCGCGGAACAAAAGCCAGAGGGGCTCAGCCCTTCACGATCGGCGTATCGGGCCGCGCGCCCCATTCGGACCAGGAGCCGTCATAAACCTTGCCCGGCGGCTTGCCGAGCGCCTCGATCGCGAAGGTGAGGATCGCGGCGGTCACGCCCGAGCCGCAGCTCGTGACCACCGGATTGTCGAGATCGACGCCGGCCTCTTGAAACGCGGCGGCGATGTCGTCGTGCGACTTGAGCCGGCCGTCCTTCAGAACCTCGCCGAACGGCACGTTGAACGATCCCGGCATATGCCCGCCACGCAGGCCCGGCCGCGGCTCGGGCGCTTCGCCGCGGAAGCGGTCGGCCGCGCGCGCATCGACAACCTGCGCGGTCTTGTCGAGCAGCACCTTCTGCACGTCGTCGATCGAGGCGACCATCGCGCGGTTGAATTTCGGCGTGAATGTCTTCGCCGCGCGTGATTTCGCGGCGCCGGTTTCGAGCGGTCGGCTCTCGGCCTTCCATTTCGGCATGCCGCCGTCGAGCACGCGCACATTCTCTGAGCCGAACACGCGGAAGGTCCACCAGCACGCGCGCCGCGCCATAGAGCCCGATGCCGTCATAGAGCACGACCGTCATGCCGTCGCCGACGCCGAGCGCGCCGACCTGTTGGGCGAACTGCTCCGGCGACGGGAGCATGTGGGGCAGGGGGTTCGCGTGATCGGAAATCGCATCGATGTCGAAGCGCTGCGCGCCCGGAATATGGCCGGCGAGAAACTCGGCTTCGGCATCGCGTTTGTGGTTCGCCAGATAATACGAGCTGTCGAGCACGATCACCTTCGGATCGTCGAGATGCTGGCTCAGCCAATCGGTCGAGACGAGCCAGCGGCTCGCAAGCTTCTCTTCGGACATCGAGGGCTCCAAAGCTATTCCTTGCGCATCATCTTATCCGAAAACCGGTTCCCACTTTTCGGGATGATGCGATCAGGCGAAGGATATCCGCACGCGGCGGTTCTGCTTGCCCTTCTTCTCGATCTGTCGTCACGCGGATCGCGCCGATCTCGCCGGTACGGCGCACATGCGTGCCGCCGCAGGGCTGCAGATCGAACCCGACGATCTCGATCAGGCGCACCTTGCCGGTTCCCATCGGCGGCTTCACCGACATGGTCTTGACGAGACCCGGATTGGCTTCGAGCTCCTCATCGGTGATCCAGCGCGAGCGCACCTCCGCGTCCGCCTTGATCATCTCGTTCACCTTGGCGGTGATCTCGTCCTTGTCGAGCCCGGCTTCCGGAATATCGAAATCGAGCCGGCTGTCGTCCTCGTTCACGGCGCCGCCGGTCACCGGATAGGGCAGCACGGCGGAGAGGAGATGCAGCGCCGTGTGCATGCGCATGCGGCGGTAGCGCGGCCCCCAATCGAGCTTGAGTGTGACGGTCTCGCCGGCCGAGGGACGTTCGCTGACGCCATCGGCCGGCACATGCGCGATCTCGGTCTTGAGCTGGTCGTTGTAGACGGTGGTCGCGAGCGGAAATTCCGCGGCGGAGGTCACCAGCACGCCGCTATCGCCCGGCTGCCCGCCGGACGTCGCGTAGAAACAGGTGCGGTCGACCACGATGCCGCCCTTCTCGGTCAGGCCAAGCACGGTCGCGGGCGTCGAGGTGAGATAGGCGTCCTCGCGGAACAGGCAGTCGGTGGGCATCAGGTTCTCCTCACACATACGGTGGCTTGATCGTCGACTTGCGCTCCAGCCAGTCGGGCACCGGCAGATTTCTTCGAACGCAGGAAATCCGGATTGTACAGCTTCGACTGATAGCGCGTGCCGGAGTCGCACAGCAGCGTCACGATGACCTTGCCGGGGCCGAGATCTTTCGCGAGCCGCACCGCGCCCGCGATGTTGATCGCCGACGAGCCGCCGAGGCACAGCCCTTCGTGCTCGAGCAGATCGAAGATCAGCGGGATCGGCCTCCTCGTCGGGGATCAGATAGGCCTTCTCGCACTTGATGTCCTCGATGATCGGGGTCACGCGGCCGAGCCCGATACCCTCGGTGATCGAGCCGCCCTCGCTCGGCTTCGCCTCACCGTGCGCGAACAGATTGTACATCGCGGCGCCGCGCGGATCGGCGACGGCCGATCACGATGTCCTTCTTCATCTCGCGCAGGAACGTCGAGGCGCCGGCGAGCGTGCCGCCGGTGCCGACGCAGGAGACGAACGCATCGACCTTGCCGTCGGTCTGCTGCCAAATCTCCGGGCCGGTCGAGACGTAGTGCGCGCGGCCGGTTGTCGAGGTTGTTCCACTGGTCGGCGAAGATCACGCCGTTCGGCTCGTTCTTCTTCAGGCTCTCGGCGAGCCGGCGGCCGACGTGCTGATAATTGTTCGGATTGCTGTACGGGACCGCCGGCACCTCGACCAGCTCGGCGCCGCACAGCCGCAGCATGTCTTTCTTTTCCTGGCTCTGCGTCTCGGGGATCACGATGAGCGTGCGGTAGCCGCGCGCGTTGGCCACGAGTGCGAGCCCGATGCCGGTATTGCCGGCCGTGCTCTCCACCACGAGGCCGCCCGGTTTGATCTCGCCGCGCTTCTCGGCCTGCAGGATCATCTCGCGCCCGGCGCGGTCCTTCACCGACTGGCCCGGGTTCATGAACTCGGCTTTGCCGAGGATCGTGCAGCCGGTCTGCTCGGAAACGCGCTCAGCTTGATCAGCGGCGTGTTGCCGATGGCTTCGACGATGCCGTCGCGAACTTGCATGGAGAAAAACCCGGTGGGACGTGGGCGGACCCTAGAGGAGGGCAGATTTGCGAACAAGGTAGTTTTTGGAATGTATGCATCGCGCAGGCAGCCGAAAGGCCGCTTCAAAAGAATGATTTCGCCGAAAGTCATTCAATCGCAGCAGGGGTATTGCACGGCAGCCGACCGGGCAGTCGAAATCCACTAGGGCCGCATCGGCGTCGCGACCGGGCCCGGCTCGCGCAGCTTGGCGGTCAGATTGGCGAACTCGCACAAGAGCGGCCGCGTGTCGCGTGGGTCGATGATCTCCTCGACCAGAAATGTCTCGGCGGTGCGGAACGGCGAACGATAACGGTTGAGCCGTTCCTCGATCTCGTGGCGCAGCTTCTCGCGGTCAGGCGCGACATCCAGCTCGGCGCGGTATGCTGCCTCGATGCCACCCTCGACCGGCAGCGAGCCCCAATCGCCCGACGGCCACGCGTAGCGATAGTGCAGCTTATGGTGCGGTGTGTGGCCCGCGCCCGCGACGCCGAACACTTTTCGTATGATCACCGAGCAGAACGGCACCTTGGCCTGATAGATCGCCGCGAGCGCGCGTGCGCCATACCGGATCGTGCCGGCCTTCTCGGACTCCACGCCGATCACGAAGCCCGGCACGTCGACCAGATGCACGACGGGCAGGTGGAACGTGTTGGCGAGGTCGACGAAGCGCGTGACCTTCTGCGAGGCGTCCGCGGTCCAGCCGCCGCCGTAGAAGTAAGGATCGCTCGCCAGCACCGCGACCGGCCAGCCGTCGAGCCGCGCCAGTGCCGTGATCGCCGAGCCGCCGAACTTGCGGCCCATCTCGAACAGCGAGTCCTTGTCGACCAAGGCCTGCAGGATCCGGCGCATGTCGTAGACCTTGCGCCGGTCGTGCGGCACCGCCTCGATCAGCCAAGGGTCGCGCCGCGCGGGATCGTCGGTCGCCGCGATGCGCTCCGGCAACTCGTAAACCGAGGACGGGAGATAGGAGAGAAACCGCCGCGCCCGCGCGAAGGCCTCCGCCTCGCTCGCCACCACGTCATCGACCGCGCCGGCGCGCGCATGGATGTCGCTGCCGCCCAACTCCTCCTTGGTCAGCGTCTGCCCGGCGCGCGCCACGACCGGCGGCCCGGCGATGAACATGTGCGAGCTACCCTCGACCATCACCGAATAGTGGCTGCTGACCAGCCGCGCTGCACCAAGGCCCGCAACCGAACCGAGACCGAGCGCGACGACCGGCACAGTGCCCATGTTGGCGACAACCCAATCCCACGCCGGATTGGCCGGCACATAGGTGTAGCCCATCGTCTCGATGGTCTTGACCGAGCCGCCGCCGCCGGTGCCGTCGACCAACCGGACGAGCGGCACGCGCAGCTCGTTCGCCATCTGCTCGGACTGCACCTGCTTGCCGCGGATCGAGGCATCGGCCGCGCCGCCGCGCACGGTGAAGTCGTCGCCGCCGACCACGACCGGACGGCCCTCGATCTGCCCGCGCCCGAACACGAAATTGGCCGGCTGGAACGACTGAACCTCGCCGTTCTCGCCGTATTGCGCGCGGCCCGCGAGCGCGCCGATCTCGTGGAAGCTGCCCGGATCGAGCAATTGTTCGATCCGCTCTCGAACCGTGAGCTTTCCGCCGTCGTGCTGGCGCTTGACCTTGTCCGGCCCGCCCATTTGCCGGGCGAGCGCCTCGCGGCGGCGCAATTCCTCGATATCGGCTTCCCAGCTCATGCCTCGACCCCCGGCCAGCGCGACTATAGCATCCCGTGGGCGAGGCAAACGCGGGCAGGGGCGATGGCTGAAGTCACAGTGCGATCGGAGCTTGAACGCGATTGTCTGGAAAATCGACGTCGCGGCGGGCGCAGTGGTCAACGCGGGCGATACCCTGATCATCCTCGAAGCGATGAAAATGGAGATCCCGGTCGCGGCACCGCGTGCGGGCACCGTGAAGACGGTGCTGGTCGAGGAGAAGCAGCAGGTCGCCGAGGGCCAGCCGCTCGCGATTTTACAATTTTGACGCGTTGCCCGAATTGCCGGGCCTGTCAGCCGAATGAAGCCATGGTTCCGCCGGAACTCCGCCGGTTCCATTCCCCACGCCTGCCGTAGAGGAAGTCCAGGTTCCCGGCCCAAGGGCGCCTTCCGGAGGACTTTCCCAATGCATCGCAGAATCTTGGGCGCGCTGGCGGCTTCGTCGCTTGCGCTTCTGACCTGAGTGGCGCCCGCGCAGACGAGTATCGCGTCACCGGGCCGGTGGTTCACGACAATCTCGCGATCTATCTCGTCCGCGGAAAGTCCGCGGCCGGACCGGTGCCGCTCACTCTCGACGAAGCGCTGGCGAAGAGCGCCGTCAAGGTGCACGAGACCGGCAACGTCAACGAGTTGCAGGTCGAAAACCTCGGCAGCGACGAGGTGTTCGTCCAGTCCGGCGATATCGTGAAGGGCGGTCAGCAGGACCGCGTGCTCACCGTCAGCCTGATCCTGCCGCCGAAGTCCGGCCGTATCCCGATCGCCTCCTTTTGCGTCGAGCAGGGACGCTGGTCGGCGCGCGGCAAGGAAGACGTGAAGACCTTCGCGACGGCTTCGGCCGTGGTGCCATCGCGCGAAGCCAAGATCGCCATGAAGGCGCCGGTCGCGGCTTTTGCCGAGCCCACGCGGACGACAGGAATTTCCAGTGGCAGCATCCGGACCACGGCCGCAGTACCGTCCGAGACCGGCACGCGCCAGCAGGAAGTATGGCGCAAGGTCCGCAAGGTTCAGGACGGGCTGTCGTCCAACCTTGGCACCACTGTGAATGCAGCGGCCTCACAGAGCAGCCTGCAGCTCGCACTGGAAAACGAGAAGCTTAAGGACGCGCAGGCGGCCTATCTCACCGCGCTGCAGGGCGCGGGTGAAAAGGAAAACGACATTGTCGGTTACATCTTTGCGATCAACGGCAAGCTGAACAGCGCGGAGGTCTATCCGTCGAACGGCCTGTTCCGCAAAATGTGGCCGAAGCTGTTGCAGGCGAGCATCACCGAGGCGATCGGCCAGAAGAACGCGGATAACGATGCCGCGCCGACCGAGCGAGGCCGCGTTGGCGTTCCTCAACGAAGCCGCGACCGGCAAGGCGAGCGAGAAACCGCTTCCGGCGCAGGTGCGGCTCGAAGAGCGCGACGCCGACAAGGCGTTCTATTTCGAAACGCGTCGCGCCAGCGGTGCCTGGGTGCATCGCAGCTATCTGGCGAAGTAGCTGCCGGGACTTGGCTGGAAGCCCACCGTGGCTGCCCACGGTGGGCTTTCACTATACGCAAGCACAATCTTCGCAAAGCTTACCGTTGCAGACGGCATCTGCTAAGGCCATGGCTTGGTTCGCGCGTGGAAGCTTGAAAATGCCCGCAGCAAAGTCCGAAGCGCCAGCTCGAATAGGCAATTGCGTCTGGCCGCTTCGTCATCACGGCCGAAGTGACGCCGCCCGTCTCGTGCAGTCGCGACGACCTGCTCGCCAAGGCGCTGCCGCTGAAGGGCCTCGCCGACGCCGTGAACGTCACCGACGGCGCCGGCGCGCGCGTCCATCTCGGTGCGATGGCGGCGGCCGTGATCCTGCATGAGAGCGGTGTCGAGCCGGTGCTGCAGCTGACCTGCCGCGACCGCAATCGCCTCGCGCTGCAGAGCGACCTGCTCGGCGCGGCCGCGCTTGGAATCCGCAATCTGCTGGTGCTGCGCGGCGACGATCCGAGCGCCGGCGATCAGCCGGACGCCAAGCCGGTGTTCGATCTCGATTCCGGCGCGCTGATCCAGACCGCGGTCAGCATCCGCGACCACGGCGAGTTGCTCTCGGGCCGCAAGGTCACCGGCAAGGCCGACTTCTTCATCGGCGCGGCCGACATGCCGATCGATCCGCCCGCGGGCTGGGTGCCGAAAAGCCTGAAGGGCAAGATCGCGGCCGGCGCGCAATTCGCGCAGACGCAATTCTGCATGGATATCGAGATCGTGCGCCGCTACGTCGCGCGGCTTGCCGAGCACGGGCTGACCGATCGCATCGCGCTGCTGATCGGCGTTGTGCCGCTGCGCTCCGGCCGCTCGGCGCGCTGGATCAAGGAGCAGCTCTACGGCGCGATCATTCCGGACGACATCGTCGAGCGGCTCGAATACGCAGGTGACCCCGCCGCCGAAGGGCGGCAGATTTGCGCCGACTTCATCGAGCAGCTGGCAACGGTGCCCGGCGTCGCCGGCGCGCACATCATGGCGCCGAACAACGAGGCGATGATCCCGAGCGTGATTACGCGTGCCCGCGCCGTCGTGAAAGATCGCGCAAGGCCGCCAGCCAGAGCGCGCCGGGCCGGATAGCGTTACGGCGTATCTGCCCGTTCATCGAATACCGCACGCAGCGCCGGATTGAGCACGAGCATTGCGGCGCCGCCGACCGGCTGCGACCGAGGCGATCATCAGAAAGAAATTTGCCTTCTCCATGCTGCTCCAGAACCCGCCAAGCCAGCCGCCGAGAATCTCGCCGGGAAAGCTCGCCGCGAGCCACAGGCCCATCATCAGCGAGAGAACGCGCGCGGGTGCCATGCGCGAGACCAGCGCCAGTCCGACGGGTCCGAGGTGCAGCTCACCAAGCGTCAGGATAAAGAAATAGGCGACCAGCCACAGCGGGCTCGCCTTGCCGCCGGGATCGAGCGAGAGGGCGGCGGCGGCCATCACCAGGTTCGCAAGCCCGACGCAGAAGAAGGCAAGCGTCAGCTTGCCGATGGTCGACATCTCGGTTCCGTTGCGCGCTTGCCGCGCCCACAACGTGATCAACGCGGGGGTGAGCGCGAAGATCATCAGCGGATTGAGCGCGAGAAACCACGTTGTCGGGATGTGGCCTTGCCAGATGCCGAGGTCAATGCGCCGGTCGGTAAAATCCTCAGCCCACAACATCAGCGTATTGCCCTGCTGCTCGTAGGTCGCCCAGAACAGCGGCGTCAGCAGAAACACCGCCACGAGCCCTGAAATCGCGAGGCGCTCGTGCTTCTCGAACGGAGGAGCAGCCGCCAGCGGCGCTCGTGGCGTGCGCTGCTCGTCAGGCGGAAGATGGCGCTGACCCGCAAGATAGATCGCGAGACTGATCAGCATCCCGACGCCGGCGGCCCCGAAGCCATAGTGCCAGCCGACCTCGCCCCCAAGCGTGCCGGCGACCAGCGGCGCAAGGAGCGCACCGATGTTGATGCCCACATAGTAGATCGAATAGGCGCGGACGCGGCGCGAATCACCCGGGGCGTAGAGGGAGCCGACTTGCGTCGAGACGTTGGGCTTGAATGCGCCCATGCCGACGACGAGGACGCCGAGCGCGATGAAGAGGAGCGACTCGATGGCCATCAGGAAGTGGCCGAGGGCCATCAGCAGCGCACCGGCGATCGCCATCTTGCGCTGGCCGAACCAGCGGTCGGCGAGATAGCCCCCGAAGATCGGCAGCAAGTACGCGAATCCCGCGTAGAACCCGAAGATCTGCGAGGCGAGCGGCTGCGGTGCGAGCGGCCCGAACACGCTCTCCAGCGCACCCTTGACGGCGCGATACCCGATCACGGCCTCGACCTGGCCCGGCAGGAGGAGATACTTCACCAGATAGAGGACGAGCAGCGACGCCATCCCGTAGTAGGAAAAGCGTTCCCACATTTCGGTCGCGAACAGGACCGTGAGCCCCTTCGGGTGGCCGAGGAGATGCGTGTGCCTGATCGCAGTCACGCGTACGTCCGTCGTTTTATGCATGAGCGCGCAGGCAAGGTTGCGGGTTTTCCGGGTGCCATTACCCGCTATAATCGCCATACGCACAAGAAGCCAAACGAGGAGCGACCATGACCGCCCAAGCCATCCCGTTCGATGCGAAGCGTTTGGACCGCCTGATGGACGAGGCCGGCATCGACGTCCTGCTCGCGACCTCCAAGCACAACGTGCAGTATCTGCTCGGCGGGCATCGCTCGATCTTCTTCGACTACATGGATGCGATGGGCCTGAGCCGTTATTTGCCGATCGTCGTCTATCCGAAGGGCAAACCCGACAAGGCCGCCTATTTCGGCCATCGGCTCGAAGGTTTCCAGAAAGAGGTGAAGCCGTTCTGGACGCCGGAGGCGCAGACCAATTCGTCCGGCGCGCTCGATACGATGGGCAAGGCGACCGACTATCTGCGCCGTTCGGGCGTACCGGCGAAGCGCATCGGCATTGAGACGACCTTCATGCCGATGGATGCGGGTGCGGCGCTCAAGAGCGCGATGGCGGACAGCGAGATCAAGGACGCGCTCGTGGTGCTGGAGCGCCAGCGCCTGCGCAAGTCGCCCGAAGAGCTCGCGATGCTGAAAACGTCGTCCGAGAAGGTCATCGACGCCATGCTGGCGACGATCGCCAAGCACGGCGCCGGCTCGACCAAGGCGGAGATCACCGAAACGCTGCGCCGCGAGGAGGTGAACCGCGGCCTGACCTTCGAGTATTGCCTGATCGCGGCCGGCAAGAGCCACAACCGCGCCCCCTCGCCGCAGCGCTGGGAGGAGGGCGACGTGCTCTCCGTGGATTCAGGCGCCAACTATCACGGCTACATCGGCGACCTCGCGCGTATGGCGGTCCTCGGCGAGCCGGATGCGGAGCTGGAGGATCTGCTCGGCGAAATCGAGACGATCCAGCGTGCGGCCTTCAAGCCGATCCGGGCCGGTGCGATGGGCGGCGAAATCTATGCGGCCGGCGAGGTGCTGGTCGCGAAATCGAAGCAGCACAACAACATGGAATTCCTGGCGCACGGCATGGGCCTGGTCAGCCACGAGGCGCCGCACCTGACCAACCACGGGCCGGTGCCCTACACGGATGAAGACGCGCACCGTCCGCTCGAAGCCGGCATGGTGATCTCGGTCGAGACGACGCTGAAACACCCCTCGCGCGGCTTCATCAAGCTGGAGGATACGGTCGCGGTGACCGACACCGGCTTCGAGATTTTCGGCGAGGCCGGGCGGGGTTGGAATCGCGGCGGGACGGCAGCGAGGCAGTAATATTCTCCGTCATGCCCGGCCATAGCCCGTCGAAAACGGGCGTAAACGCCCTGATGGCCGGGATAAACCCGGCCATGACGAAAATCCATCAACTCCGCAAATGACACGCGGCCCAGTGCCCGTCGCGCTTCTGTTCGAGCGGCGGAATTTCGGTTGAACAGAGCGGCAGCTTGCGGATCGGGCAGCGCGTGTGGAAGTGGCAACCGGTCGGCGGATTGATCGGGCTCGGCACCTCGCCCTGCAGCACGATGCGCTTGCGCCGCGCCGCCGGGTCGGTGACCGGCACCGCTGACAACAGGGCCTCGGTGTAGGGATGCAGCGGTGTCGCGTAGAGGTCGCGCGCGGTCGCGATCTCTACGATGCGGCCGAGATACATCACGGCAACGCGCCGGCTGATGTGCTCGACCACCGACAGGTCGTGCGCGATGAACAGGTAAGTCAGACCGAACTTCTGCTGCAGGTCTTCGAGCAGATTGATGACCTGCGCCTGGATCGACACGTCGAGCGCCGACACCGGCTCGTCGCATATGATCAGCTTCGGCTCGACCGCGAGAGCGCGCGCGATCCCGATGCGCTGGCGCTGTCCGCCGGAGAATTCGTGCGGATAGCGGCGCGCGTGATCGGCCTGAAGTCCGACGGTTTCCAGAAGATGGACCACACGGTCAGCGAATGCCTGTTTCGACGGCGCGAGCCCGTGGATCGTCAACGCCTCGCCGATGATCGTGCCGACCGTCATGCGCGGATTGAGCGAGGCGAACGGGTCCTGGAAGATGATCTGCATGTCGCGGCAGAGCGAACGGAACGTGGCTGCGTCCAGCTCCGTGACATTGCGGCCCTCGAACCACACCTCGCCGCCGGTCGGCTCGATCAGGCGCAGGATGCAGCGACCGGTGGTCGACTTGCCGGAGCCGGATTCGCCGACAAGGCCGAGCGTCTCGCCGGGAGCGATATCGAAGCTCACATTGTCGACCGCATGCACGACGCTGGCGTCGCGCGCCAGCCAGCCGCCACCGACCTTGAAGTTCTTGGCCAGGCCCTTGACCCGCAGGAGCGGCTCGGTCATTGCGCAGCCATCTCCAGCGCGGGTTGATGCAACACGCACGCGACCTTGTGGCCGTTCCCCACGTCAAGGAGCGGCGGCACCGCCTCGCGGCACTTCGGCATTGCGTATTTGCAGCGCGCCGCGAAGCGGCAGCCGGGCGGTGGCCGGAGCAGGCTCGGGACGACGCCCGGAATGGCTTCCAGCCGCTGCTTCTTGATCGCCGCGGTGTCGATGCGCGGGATCGAGCGGATCAGGCCTTGCGTGTAGGGATGCTTCGGATCGGCGAAAAGCTCCTCGGCCGGCGCCTCCTCGATCACCTTGCCGGCATACATCACGACCACGCGCTGGCAGGTTTCCGCCACCACGCCCATCGCGTGGGTGATCAGCATGATCGCCATGCCGAAGCGGGATTTCATGTCGCCAAGCAATTCAAGGATCTGCGCCTGGATCGTCACGTCGAGCGCGGTCGTCGGCTCATCGGCGATCAGGAGTTTCGGGCTGCATGACAGGGCCATCGCGATCATCACGCGCTGCCGCATGCCGCCGGAGAACTGGTGCGGATAATCACTCAGCCGCTTGTCCGGGTTGGGAATTTGCACCAGCCGCAACATCTCGATGGTCTTGTCCAGCGCCGCTTTGCGCGACAGCCCCTCGTGCTTGCGCAGCACTTCGGCGATCTGTTCGCCGATCGTGTAGACCGGATTGAGCGACGTCATCGGCTCCTGGAACACCATTGCGATGTCCTTGGCACGGATGCGATCCATTTCGGCGCCATCGAGCGGGAGGAGGTCGCGCCCCTGGTACAGGATCTGCCCGCCGACGAACTTGCCGGGTGGTATCGCGACGAGCTTGAGCACCGACAGCGCCGTCACGGTCTTGCCGCAGCCGGACTCGCCGACCACGCCAACGGTCTCACCGCGTCCGACGGTGATGTCGACGCCGTCGACAGCCTGCACCATGCCGTCCTCAGTCGCGAAATGCGTCTTCAGGCCGCGGATTTCCAGCAAGGGCTCTGCCATTACATCACCCTGCGCGGGTCAAGCGCATCGCGCAGGCCGTCGCCGACGAAACTGATGGCAAGCACTGTGAGGAATATCGCGGCGCCGGGGAAAAGCGCCCAGTAGGGCGCGATGTCGAGATAGTCCTTGGCATCGAAGAGAAGCCGTCCCCAGCTCGGTATGTCGGGCGGAAAGCCGAGGCCGAGGAACGAGAGCGTCGATTCCGCGATGATCGCCGCCGCGACGTCGATGGTCGCCGCGACGATCACAGGGCCGAGCGCGTTCGGCAGGATATGCCGGACCACGATCCGCTGCTTGCTCGCGCCGAGCGCACGCGCGGCTTCGACAAATTCCTTCTCGCGCAGCGACAGGAACTGCGCGCGCACCAGACGCGCCGCCGGCATCCAGCGCAGGATGCCAATCACGACGACAATCAGGATGAACACGCCCCCCTCCGGGCCGAACTGAGCCTTCAGGTGGTCGCGGAACAGGTAGATCACAAGCAATAGCACCGGCAGGGTCGGCAGCGACAGGAACAGGTCGGTGAGCCACATCAGCGCCGGACCGACCCAGCCGCGCGACATTCCGGCAATCGCGCCGATGATCGTGCCCACCACGATCGCTACCACCATGGAGGCGAGGCCGACCGCGATCGAAATGCGGCCGCCGTAAAGCATGCGGGCGAGCAGGTCCTGCCCGAGATCGTCGGTTCCAAACGGGTGCGCCCATGAGGGCCCCTTCAGGCGGGCCGTGAAGTCGATGTCGTTGATCGCAACGTTCCAAATGAACGGGGCAAAGACGATCGCGAACACCATCAAGCCAAGAATGACCGCGCTCGCGACCGCCAGCTTGTGCCGCCGGAAGCGTCGCCACGCGTCGAGCCACGGCGAATAGTGCCGCGCCGGTCGTGCGGCTGCCGGCGACGCCGCGGCGAGCTCAGCCGAGGGTGATGCGGGGATCGAGCCATCCATAGAGAACGTCCGCGATGAGATTGAACAGCACGACGAGGCAGGACAACACGAAGGTAACCGCCATGATCACCGGCGTGTCGTTGGCAAGGATGGCGCTGATGACCAGCGAGCCGATGCCGGGAATACGGAAAATCTGTTCGGTGACGATGGCGCCACCGAAGATGCCGGGCATCTGAAGTGCGAGCAGGGTCACGACGGGTATCAGGGCATTGCGCACGACGTGCTTCACGATGACGACCTTTTCGCCAAGCCCCTTGGCGCGCGCCGTGGTGACGTAGTCGAGCCGGATGACGTCGAGCACGGAGGAGCGCACATAGCGCGTCATCGATGCGCCGAGCGCCAGTCCGAGCACCGTGATCGGCATGATCGACTGGCGGAAGTGCTCCCAGAACCAGCGCCAGCCGGTCGCGCTGATGTCGGCGCGATAGACCATCGGCAGCCAGTCGAGCTGAACGCTGAAAAGCAGGATGAGCAAAAGCCCGGTAAAGAAGGTCGGAAGCGAGAAGCCGATGAATGCGAAGGTCGAGGAAATCTGGTCGAAGATCGAATAGGGCCGCATCGCCGCATAGACGCCGACCGGGATCGCGATCAGCAGCGCCAGCGCCTGCGCGGAGCCGATGATGAACAGCGTCACCGGAAGCCGCTGCAGGATCAGCGTATCGACATTGATGCGGCTTGCGAACGAGAAGCCCCAGTCGCCCTGTATCATGGCGGTGATCCAGCGGACGTAGCGGATCGCGACCGGATCATCGAGGCCGAACTTCACCCGCAGCGCCTCGCGCACCTCGGGCGGCACTGCGGGATTGGTGGCAAGCTCGCCGAACGGATCGCCCGGCGCGAGCGCCAGCACCGTGAACAGGATGATACTGATGCCCAAGAGGCTCGGGATGGCGATCAGGAGGCGCCGCAGCAGATAGCGTCCCATGGATCGTCATCCCGTTCCGGCGGGCCTATGCCGGAGCAGCTTCACTCACGTGGTCCGGTACCAGTCCTGCAGATTCCAGAAGTCGCTGTCCCAGCCGCTGCTGCGTGCGGCGAGAGTGTTCGATCTCGCCTGAACGCGCGGCCGGTAGACGACCGGAATGATCACGGGATCATTGACCACGAGATCGTTGATCTTGATGAAGTGTGCGCCACGCTTCACCGGATCGAGCTCCGCCTGCGCAGCCTTGTACGCATCGTCGGCTTCCTTGTTGGTCCAGCGCGTGATGTTGCGGCCCTGCCACTTGTTCTCCTTGGTGGCGACCTCCCACGACATCAACTGGAGCAGGAACGTCTCCGGATCGGGTTGCGTCATCGTCGTCGTGTACATCTGGATGTCGCAGTAGAACTTGGTGTAGGTGTCCGGGTTCGCCACATCGGAGGAGAAGAACACCGAAGCCGTGACCGACTTGAGCTCGATATCGATGCCGGCGCGCTGGGCCGCCTGCTTCACGATCGCCTGGTTCTTCTGACGCGGCGTGTTGATCGCGGTCTGGTAGACGATCTTGAGCTTCTTGCCGTCCTTGGCGCGGATGCCGTCCGGCCCCTTCTTCCAGCCCGCGTCCTCGAGGATCTGGTTCGCCTTGTCGACGTTGAACTCCCACTTGGTGTTCTTCGAGACGAACTTCGGCGGCCCGTTGACGAAATTGCCGGTGGCGATCCCGGTGCGGCCGTAGATGTGATCCTGCACGGACTGCCGGTCGACCAGGAGCGCCATCGCCTGCCGCACCGCCTTGTCGGAGAACAGCGGGTGCTTGGTCTTCATGCTCGAGCGCTCTCCGTCGACCTCGGTCCATGGATCGGTCGTGTTGAGCTGGATGTGCTCGATATTGCCGCCGGCCGCCATGTCGGTCTTGCCCTTGCCGCCGCGTTCGAGCCGCAGCAGGATTTCGTCTTCCACCTGCAGGTTCCAGGCATAGTCGAATTCGCCGGTCTGCAGCACGGCGCGCGCCGCCGAAATCGCGTCGCCGCCGCCCTTCATCTCGATCGTGTCGAAGTAGGGCCGGTTCGGCATGTGGTAATTCGGGTTGAGCTCGCCGCGTACCATGTCGCCCGGCTTGAAGTCGACGAACCGGTATGGCCCGGTGCCGACCGGCTTGAGGTTGGTCGGCGCATCGCGCGACTTGCCGCCGGTGTAATCCGAATAGAGATGTTTCGGGATGATCATGCCGCGCACGCCGACGAAGGCATCGGCCCAGAACGGCGTCGGCTTGTCGAACAGCACGCGCACCGTGTACTGGTCGACCTTCTCGACCTTGACGCCCGTGTAGCTGCCGCTGGTGGTCGCCGCGGTGCCTGGATCTTTGGCGTATTCCCAATTGAACACGACGTCGTCGGCCGTGAACGGCTTGCCGTCGTGCCACTGCACGCCTTGCTTGAGCTTCCAGATGACCGACTTGCCGTCCTTGGCGAGTCCCTGGTTCTCGAGATCGGGAATCTCTGCGGCGAGCACCGGATAGAGCGCGCCCTCCGGATCCCAGCAGGCGAGCGGCTCGTAGAAGATGCGCGAGCCGTCTTGGTCCTTGGTGCCGACCGCGAAATGCGGGTTGAGCAGGGTCGCGCCCTGCCACCACAGCACCTTGAGCGCCCCGCCGCCGCCGCGCTTGGTCGGCTTGTAGTCGCTCGGTTTCGCCTGCGCGTGCGCGGCGCCCGAATAGACCAGCATCTGGGTAGCCAGCGGCGCGGTGAGCCCCAGTGCGATCATCTGGTTGACAAAGGCGCGGCGCGAGAGTTTGCCGGTTTTGACGTCCGCGATCAGGCCACGCAGTGCTTGCTCGTCCATGTAAATTCCCCTCGAATTGTGATCCGGCGCAGGTTTGCCAAAGCCGCGCGCCTCGCGCAGGCCGGCCCGCCGGTTGGCCGGAGGAGAACAGGTTGTCGCGCAAGGGTCAACGCTCGCCCCCAGCGTGAAGTAAAATTTGTCGCAGGGGGGAGGGCGGTTCCGCGTGGCCGCGGAATCGGCTGCCGTCAGTACAAGAAATAGCGCTGCGCCATCGGCAGCACGTCCGCCGGCTCGCAGGTGAGCAGCTCGCCATCCGCCCGCACCTCGTAGGTCTCGGGATCGACGCTAAGGTCGGGCGTGGCGTCGTTGTGCACCATGCTCTTCTTGTCGATCTTGCGCGTGTTCGAAACCGCGACCAGCTCTTTCTGAATGCCGAGCTTTTTGCCGAGATTGGCGCGCACCGCCGCCTTGGAGGCGAACACCACGGACGAGGCCGTGAGCGCGCGGCCGAACGCGCCGAACATCGGGCGGTAGTGCACCGGCTGCGGCGTCGGGATCGAGGCGTTCGGGTCGCCCATTTGTGCCGCCACGATGGTGCCGCCCTTGATGATGCAGTCCGGCTTCACGCCGAAGAACGCCGGCGACCAGAGCACGAGGTCCGCCATCTTGCCCTTCTCGACCGAGCCGATGATCTTCGACACGCCGTGCGCGATCGCCGGGTTGATGGTGTATTTCGCGACATAGCGCTTCACCCGCATGTTGTCGTTGTCGCCCTTCTCGCCCTTCATCCGCCCGCGCTGCTTCTTCATTTTGTCCGCGGTCTGCCACGTGCGGATGATCACTTCCCCCAGCCGGCCCATCGCCTGTGAGTCCGACGACATCATCGAAAGCGCGCCGATGTCGTGCAGGATGTCCTCCGCGGCGATCGTCTCCTTGCGGATGCGGCTCTCCGCGAACGCCAGATCCTCCGCGATCGACGGATCGAGATGGTGGCACACCATCAGCATGTCGAGGTGTTCGTCGAGCGTGTTGCGGGTGAACGGCCGCGTCGGATTGGTCGAGGACGGCAGCACATTCTTCAACCCCGCTACCTTGATGATGTCCGGCGCATGCCCGCCGCCCGCACCCTCGGTGTGGAACGCATGAATGGTGCGGCCCTTGAACGCCGCAATCGTATCCTCGACGAAGCCGAACTCGTTCAGCGTATCGGTGTGGATCATCACCTGGATGTCGTAGTCGTCGGCCACCGACAGACAGTTGTCGATCGCGGCCGGCGTCGTGCCCCAGTCCTCGTGCAGCTTGAGCGCACAGGCGCCCGCCTTGACCATCTCCTCCAGCGCGGCGGGCCGCGACGCATTGCCCTTGCCGGCAAAACCCAGGTTCACCGGAAACGCATCCGCCGCCTGGATCATGCGCGCAAGGTGCCACGGCCCGGGCGTGCAGGTGGTGGCGAAGGTGCCGTGCGCCGGCCCGGTGCCGCCGCCGAGCATCGAGGTCACGCCCGACATCAGCGCGTCGTCGACCTGCTGCGGGCAGATGAAATGGATGTGCGTGTCGAAGCCGCCGGCGGTGAGGATCTTGCCCTCGCCCGCGATCACTTCCGTTCCCGGCCCGACGATGATGGTCACGCCCGGCTGGATGTCCGGATTGCCGGCCTTACCGATCGCGAAAACCTTGCCGTCCTTCAAGCCCACGTCCGCCTTCACGATCCCCCAGTGATCGAGGATCACCGCATTGGTGATCACGGTGTCGACCGCGCCCTGCCGGTTGGTCACCTGGCTCTGGCCCATGCCGTCGCGGATCACCTTGCCGCCGCCGAACTTCACCTCCTCGCCATAGGTGGTGAAATCCTTCTCCACCTCGATGATGAGATCGGTGTCGGCGAGCCGCACGCGGTCGCCCGTGGTCGGGCCGAACATGTCGGCATAGATGCGGCGGTCGATTTTCGCGGGCATGGGAGGCCTTTCGGGGAGGGGCGGGACAAGCTTCAGAACACCCGGACGGCTTCGCGCTCGATCTCCGGCCTCAGCAGCGGGTGCAGCCCCTCGCGGGTGCCATAGTCGATATTCTCGCCCACGCGCTCGCGAAGAAGCAGGTATGCGTCCATGAATTCGCCAAAGCCGAACGGGCGGGTGGTATCTTTGTCAACGAACACGTCGATATCGGAGTTGGATTCCGCTTCGTCGCGCGCGTGCGAGCCGAACAGGTACAGCCTTGCCACCCCGAAGCTCCGCAACGCGGGTTCGGCTTCTTTCAGGCGGGCGATGATATCGGCACGGCGCATCGCCGGAATATACCCGGATGGCGGGCGGTTTTCCACTTGGGCCAGCGCCTGATCGATTGTTTCGGCAAGCCGACCGGCCTCGGCATCAGTGGACTTCCCTTCCGGGACACGGATAAGCTGTAGGCGATCGTTGAATTTACCCGCGTGGAAAGACATGCGTCCCTTCGAGGACCAACAATCGTTCAACAAGAGCCCGCTCGACGACGAGACGCTCCTGAGCGGACAGTTCTGGGGCGAGCTGCGCGTCTTTCTCGCCGTGGCGAAAACCAAATCGTTCAACCGCGCGGCCGAAATCACCAACACGAGCCAGCCGACGGTCAGCCGGCAAGTCAAGCGCCTGCAGGACATCGTCGGGTCGCAGTTGTTTATTTCGACGCCGCGCGGGGTCAAACTGACCCAGAAGGGCGAGGCGCTTGCCAAGGCGCTCGCCCGGCTCGATCATACGCTCCATTCGATCACCAGCGATTTGAGGGCGGAGACCAGTGAAGCAGAAGGCATCGTGCGCGTCAGCATCACCGATGCATTGAACGCGGTGTTTGCTGCGCCTTCGCTGGTGCACTTCTCCGCTCGGTATCCGAGAATTCAACTACATCTGAGAAACCCGCTCAATCTCGTCAGTCTGCGCGAGAATCAAACGGATATGATGATCGGGCTTGTCCCAAATCTATCATCTGACATTCAATTCAGGAAACTCGGTCATTTTCATTTCATTCCGGTCGTCTCCAAGGACTATATCCAGAACCACGGACTGCCGACGCGCGCCAACCTGGAACAGCATCTTTTCATCCAGTCGGAATACTACCTCGGGAAGACCGGGATGTGGGATAGCTGGCAGCACGCAGCGTCCCGCGGACGCATCGCACATTATTGCGACAACTCGTTTGCCTACGCCATGTTGGTCAAGTCCGGACAAGGGATCGGACTGCTCGGCACCTACGTGCTCGTCGAGCCCTCCTTCGTACCCTTGGAAATCGGCTTGAGGTTTTCGATCCCACTTTATCTGGTAGCTCTGACCGAGCGCTTGCACGCTCGTCCGGTCCGTCTCGTGTTCGACTGGCTCGGCGACGTGTTCGGCAACAATCCGTGGTTCAGCAACGAGTTCAAGTTGGACAATCCGCGAAGCGAATATGACTCGGGTATGAGAAGACTATTCAATCTTGAAGAGTTTGGTAGGACGAGTAACTCTCGTTGATTTGTTCTGAGATTTGCAAATAGGTACGCCCAATATCCTGAAATAGTTCGGCGAGCTCCGGGCCCACGGCGGAGTCGTCGTCGAAGAGGAGCTTCGCAAACATTGCCTGGTGGATCGAAACCACCTGCTTCAAATGCGATCGATGGAATTCCACGATATACCCGCTGCGAAATTCTGATACGTTTGACCGCTCTTACGAGGTGCCTTCAGCTTCACCTCAGTTTTGGGGCGAGACCATCTCGAGCTTGGAGGGGGCATCCCAATATCCTTCAGTACGAAATAGAACAGTGGAGTCAGTATGCTGCGAGATTGCGTTGAGCGGAGGCGTGAGTTCCTTGACGAGCTCAATGCACGGCTCGTCGATGCCGTCGAAATAGACCGGTTTCTTGCCTTCCGCATTCTTGAACCCGAAGAGTATCTTCCACAGCCGCGCATGCATCGGTAGGGCGTGAGTAATGACCTTATCGTAGCCTTTGCGGGCGACGTGATCGAACGAGAATCTTGCGAGTGCTTTTATGGCGCGATTGTCGCGATAGGCCTTACGAAAAGCAAAACGTTCGAATTTGGCGAAATCCCTGAACCAGCGAATCCGCAGGGCTCCAATCGGTTCGTCGCCAGAGTACGCAATCGCATGCGTGGCTTGATAGTCGTTTCCATCGAAAATCAGGTGCGCTTTCATGCCGTTCTCTTCGAGGAAGCAGATGCTGCGGACCGCATAGGCGTGCAGAAGCTGCTCGTAGGTCGTCACGATCTCGCAGCGGATCTGATTGTGGCCGGGAGCCACGTTCCGCCCGTTATGTTCCATATCGCGTCTCCTCACTACCGGACGTAGTGAGAAGTAAAACGGTGTCAGCGGCGTTACGGAAGATGCCAATGCGTGCCGCTGTTCTACGCCATCGTTGAACTGACCGGCGCCGGCAGTATCGGGGATCCTACGGGTCTAGATCAGGCGGGCGCACGATTTGCGCGAGGAATCCGCAGAAAAGCACGGAAGCGATGCAGACGCCGGTTTCGGCGACAGCGGTAGTCCATCTACAAAACAGCAGAACAACTCCGGGATGAAAATATCTACAATTGTAACACGTAAACCAACTCCCGCAGGTCGTGCGAATTTGGAAGTCCGAAAACTCGATGCGGAAGAAGAGACGGCCCAATTCGATGGACATTCAGGTGGGGAGGTCAATTCGGGCGCATCGGCTGATTGCGGGAATGTCACAAAACGATCTTGCTGGCCGGCTCGGCGTCTCGTTTCAGCAAGTGCAGAAGTATGAAAAGGGCACGAACCGGATCGGTGCCGGACGCCTTCCCGAGATCGCCGCGATCTTCAAAATTCCGATCGCCGCTCTTTTCGAAGCGAACGCCGATGCCTCCCGTGGCGCGGCGGCGGCAAGTGCCGCTCCGGTCAAGACTCATTTCAGACCAGAGCGCGCTCCGTTTGTTGACGTCCTATTCGCAGATCACGGATCGAGCGATCCGCCGCGCCCTTATCCAGCTCGCCGCTGGAATCGCCAAAGCCACGCGCAAGAAGGAGAGGTGAAGCCGTGACGAGCCAACAACCGCCTAACCCAATTCGCAAGCGCCGGGCTGGCGCGGAGGACGTGGAAATCGGGCGAAAGATCCGCGCCTTGAGGCTGGAGCGGGACCTGTCGCAATCCGGCCTCGCGAACGGCATCGGGCTCACGTTTCAGCAGGTGCAGAAATACGAGAAGGGGACCAATCGCGTCTCGGCCGGACGGCTGCTGCGCATCGCCGCCTTGTTGGATGTCCCGATCACCTTTTTCTACAGCGGCATGGCCGAGCGCACGAAGAAGCACGACACGCACAATGCTGGCCTTGCTCTCGTCCAGACGAAGGGAGCCATGCGGCTGCTGCGCGCCTATTCGGACATCTCAGCGCGAGCAACCAAGTATGCGCTGGTCGTCTTGGCGGAATCCTTGCGCAACAAGGGGCGTGTGTAGGCGCGTCGGATTTGGAATCGATGAAATGGGAATGGCCGCGCGGATGTGATCTCGACCGCGAACCAAGCGGCTTCAATTCGCCGGCCGATGCTAGACAGCGCGTAACAGTTCTTTCGCCCGGTCTCCCGCCGTTTTGGCTATCGCCTCGTAATGCGGCTTGATTGCAAGCTCCAAGATCGCGCGCCTGAGAAACTCGGCATTGAGCCGTTCCATCGATGCAATGGCTTTTGTCACCTCGCCCTTGTACGGACGCAGCTCGTTGATGATCGAGTCAGCATGCGTTTCGCCGGCTGCTGCGATGTCGAAAACATCGCGCGGCTTGATGCTCCCGGCACGATGGTAGATTTTCTTCGTGATGATCTTCGGGATTGTTTCCAGGAGAACATCTTCGCCGTCCACCGTCATCGGGATCGTCGGCCTGGAAGTCAATGCGCGTGCAACGATAAAATCAATCTCGCCGATATTCTCGAACGCAATCTTCAGAAATCTGGCGCCGTCGCTTTGGTGATCTGAGGGCTGCACTTCGAAAACAAAATCGCGCTTCGCAGGATCCAAAAGCGAAAGCAGCTGCGGATCGGGCAGGAAAATGTCTATGTCATGGCTTTCGCGATGGCCGACCTGAAGCATCATTGCCGTGCCACCACCGAGGGCCCACCGATCGATGATGCACGCGGTGGAATTCACTTGATCGATGAGCGCATGAGCGATGCGGAGCAGCCGCGCCCAGTCGGATTGAGATTGCGTGGCGCTCACGCCGCGAGCGGGTAGCACTCACCCGAGTAAGCGCCAAAGGCCCTTGCGGCGGCGGTCAACTCGAGCGCACTAATTCCAAATTGGCTGGCGAAATAGACCTGATACGCCGGATCGACCTCGCCAAAAAAAGAGGACATATGACCCGGCGCAGCCTTGGCCGCTTCTTGATTGACCAAGCAATACGCAAGCTGCTGCGCGTTCAGCTGCTTGCTATACGGCGCGTTGACTGTCGTCAGGACAAGAGCGAGGTTCATGACTATAGCCTGCCTTCCGCAGGTCCAAGGCATTCTATCCTAGTGAAGCTGATATTGGAACTCGCTTCATCGCAGCCAATCAAGAACACACGATCCTAAGATTTGTCTTGAGCGCCTGAGTATTTGGCTCCCCGGGCCGGATTCGAACCAGCGACCAACCGGTTAACAGCCGGTTGCTCTACCACTGAGCTACCGGGGAACACTAAGCCGGTGCGCAAACGCGCGTCGGCGTGCCGGGCCTATATCAAAGGTGTTGAGCCTTTGCAAAGAATGAGCCCGGCAATCTGGGTGATCCCCGGGCGTCGCGGAAAAGCCTGTCGTGGCTTGCTTTTCGTCAGCGTTGAGCGGGGCGTGAACGCCGTGTGCTCAGAAGCCGGCGATGCCGTTCACGGCCGCGCGCGGAAGGTCCTGACGGGTGAGGCCGAGGTGCGCGAGTTCGGCGTTCGTGAGGCGCGACAGGCGCTCGTAGCGATAGGCCATCGCGCGGCCTTCCCGAATGCCCTCGAACACGAAGACGGCGAGCCGCACCAGACGAGAGGGCCAGGCAGGCGTGGTTGCGAGACGGGGCAGGGCTGCGGTGGTCATGGCGGGTTCCTTTCGGTTCCCTCTGCATATGGTACTGGTATAACAACAGCGTAACAGTATGTTACCGCATAGCAGCATGAGGCGTGACGCATGACAGCGACGCGCGCCGCAGGTGGCCGCGGCGGCGCTGGCGAATGGGGACTTCGCAGGATTGGAAGGATTGGAGGCCACGCCCGGAATTGAACCGGGGTAAACGGTTTTGCAGACCGCTGCGTAACCACTCCGCCACGTGGCCGGGGATGTCGGCGGAGCTTTTCGAACTCCGGCCGGAGGGCGCGCTCCCTATACAGCAGAGACACCGCAGCGGCAATGCCGCGATGCGCCCGCGCGGCATCGCGTGGAAGCAGCAGTTTGCGGCAAAATTCTCTTGATGTTGTGCGGCCGCGCGAACCTTGCGTTTTCGCCCTCGCTCCCGCAAAAGATCGGCCGCGTTCACGTTCGAGGGCAGGGATTCCCGCATGGTCGATTACGCGCAAGCGCGGCGAACCATGGTCGACCGCCAGGTCCGTCCGAGCGATGTGACCGACCTGCGCATCATCGCGGCGATGCTTGATGTGCCGCGCGAGCGCTTCGTGCCGGCGGCGCGGCGCGGCATCGCGTATCTCGATTGCGATGTCCCGGTTGATGAAGCCGGCACGCGCGCGCTGCTCAAGCCGATGGTGTTCGCCAAACTTCTGCAGGCTGCGGCGATCGGCGAGAACGATCGCGTGCTCGATGCCGGTTGCGCGACCGGCTATTCGAGCGCCGTGATGGCGAAGCTTGCCGGCAGCGTAACCGCACTCGAAGAAGATCCCGCACTTTTCCGCAGCGCCAGCGAAGCGTTCGCCGAACTCGGCATAGCCAATGTTTCGGTCGCGAAAGGGCCGCTCACGGCCGGCTGGCAGGAAAGCGCGCCGTACGATGTGATCCTGCTCGAAGGCGCAAGCGAAGTCGCGCCGGATACGCTGCTGGCGCAGCTCAAAGACGGCGGGCGGCTCCTTGGCGTGATCGGTCGCGCGCCGGCGGCCAAGGCGACGATCTATCGCAAGGCCGGGCCGCATGTGACCGCGCTGCCGCTGTTCGACGCCGCCGCCCCATTGTTGCCGGGATTCGCCAAGCCTCCCGCATTCGTCTTCTAGCGCGCAGTTGTCGGCGCAGTCCGCACGGTTGCGTGCGGTTGGGCCGCAAGGTCGTGTGACTGTGGCGCGGTTGCGCCAGTGCCCAGCATTTATCCCCAGCGAACCGTGCCAGGGGTTTCAACAGGTGGGCCGGGCGCCTATGATTCTCGCGTTCAGTGGGTACAGCCGACGGTCACAGTTGGCGTTACCCCGCGGGCGGACGGGGTCAAATGGATGGGTCCGGCGTGCGGTCGGTGCTGTGCGTGGCTGCGGTTGCGGCCGCGTTCGCCTCGTCGCAAGCCGTTGCCGAGACGCTGGAATCGGCGCTGGCACAGGCCTATCGCAACAATCCGGTGCTCAATGCGCAGCGCGCCTCGTTGCGCGCGCTCGACGAAAGCGTGCCGCAGGCCCTATCCAATTACCGTCCGCGCGTCACCGGCAGCGTCGATTCCGGCTATCAGCATTTCGAATCGATCTCGACGTCGGGCGGCGCCTTCACCATGACTAACACCAACATCAGCCCGCGCGGCGGCAATATCGGCCTGGTGCAGACGGTCTTTAACGGCATGCGCACCGGCAATCTGACGCGTCAGGCCGAAGCCTCGGTGTCTGGCCGGGCGCGAGACGCTGCGTAACGCCGAGCAGACCGCGCTGCTCGACGGCGCGACCGCCTACATGAACGTGCTGCGCGATACCGCGATCCTCGATCTGCAGCGGCGCAACGTCCAGGTGCTGCAGGAGCAGCTGAAGCAGGCGCGCGACCGCTTCAATGTCGGCGAGGTGACGCGCACCGACGTCGCGCAATCCGAGGCGCGTCTCGCCGCCGCGCAGTCGCAGGTGCTGGCCGCCGAGGCCAACCTGAAATCCTCGCAGGCGACCTACCGCCGCGTCATCGGCGTCGAGCCGATCAATCTGCGCGCCGGCATGCCGGTCGACCGGCTGTCGCCGCGCACGCTGGAAGCGTCGATCGAACAGGGGCGCAGCGTGCACCCGACGGTGGCGGCGGCGCAATACACCGTGGATGCAGCCGTGCATGCGGTGAAGGCCGCGGAAGGCTCGCTTTATCCGACCGTGACCGCTGGAGAGCTCCGTGCAACGCCGCTGGGATGTGCAGCCCGGTGTCAGCGACCAGATGACCGGCACGCGTGCTGGGACGCGTCGCGGTGCCGATCTACCAGGGCGGCGCGGAATATTCGATCATCCGCCAGACCAAGGAGACGCTCGGGCCAGCGCCGGCATCGAACTCGACGTGCAGCGCGATATCGTGCGCGCAACGGTCGTGCAGGCGTGGAGCCAGCTCGACGCGACCAAGGCGCAGATCATCGCCGCGCAGGCGCAGGTGACCGCGACCGAGGTCGCGCTCAACGGCGTGCGCGAGGAAGCGCGCGTCGGCCAGCGCACCACGCTCGACGTGCTCAATGCGCAGCAGGAACTGGTCAATGCGCGCGTGTCGCTGGTCACCGCGCAGCGCGACCGCGTGGTTGCCTCGTTCACGCTGCTGTCGGCGGTCGGGCGGCTCTCGCCGCGACCCTGAAGCTCGCCGACCGAGGCCTACGATCCGCGCGTGCACTATCATCAGGTGCGCGACAAGTGGATCGGCGTGCGCACGCCGGACGGCCGCTGACGGCGGCGGCAACATCGATCAAGCCGCTTGTAGGTCCGCGGTTCCTGTCCACAGGACTTTGCTTGCGTTCGACCTTCCTCCTGCCATACGTCCGGCGAATCCTCGCATATTGCGCGTCTGCGCGGCTGATTCGCGGCCGGTGCAGGGCCGATCCGGAATGCGAGAGGAAAGCGGCGGATGACGCAGGCGGCGAAGGCGCAAGAACCCTCGATGGAGGAGATTCTCGCCTCCATCCGGAGGATCATCGCCGACGACGACGGGCCGAAGCCTCCGGCGAAGCCGGAGGCCGAAGGCTCCCGAGCCGCCGCCGGTTGCCAAAGCGCCGCCGCCACCGCCTCCGAAACCTGACCCGGCGCCGCCTCCCGCGGCGAACGAAGCAGGACGACATCGATGCCATGATGGCGGGGCTCTGGATGAGGCTCCTGCGCCGCCGTCGCCCGCGCCGCGCACCGAGCCCGGAACCGGCCGATGTGCTTGAGCTGACCGAGGCGATGCAGGCGCCGGACGCGCCCGCCTTCCGCAAGATCGACGGCACGCAGGACGTGGTGTTCGACGAGGAGCCGGAACCACCGCCGCCTCCGCGCGCCGCCGAACCGCCGCGTTCCGCGCCGATGCCGCCGATGCCGCCGATGCCGGAGCATCCGATCATCTCGTCGGCGACCGCCGCCGCGGTCGATTCGGCGTTCAACGCGCTCGCGCACACCGTGCTGGTGCAGAACGCCAAGACGCTGGAAGATCTCGTGAAAGAGATGCTGCGGCCGATGCTGCAGCACTGGCTCGACAACAATCTGCCGACCCTGGTCGAACGGCTGGTGCGCCAGGAGATCGAGCGCGTCGCGCGCGGGCGCGGCTAACGCGCGTTTCGTTGCCGCAGCCGTGCTCAGTTCAGGACCTTCGGCAGCCACAGCGCGACTTGCGGAAACCGCATCAGGATCAGGATCGCGAGGATGTACACGAGCATGAACGGCATCACGCCCGAGAAGATGTCGGTGATCGGTCCGGCGTCCTTGCGCATGCCCTGCAGCACGTAGAGCACCGTGCCGTCCGGCGGCGAGATCAGCGCGATCTCCACCAGCATCGTGACGATGACGCCGAACCAGATCGGATCGTAGCCGAGCGCGAGCACGACCGGGAACACCACCGGGATGGTGGTCACCACCATGGAGAAGCCTTCCATGAAGGTGCCGAGCGCCAGATAGAAGCCGATGATCAGCAGCATCACGCCCCAGGGCGGCAGCGGCATCGCGCTCACGAGCTTGGCGAGTTGCTGCGGCACGCCGAGCTGGACGAAGATGAAGTTGAGCACATAGGCGCCGAACAGGATCAGCCCGATCATCGCGGTGTTGCGCGCTGTCGCCTCGGCCGAGGCATTCAGCATGCGGAAGCTGAGCTTGCCCTCGATCGCGGCGAAAACGATCGCACCGATCACGCCGAGCGCGGCGGACTTCGGTCGCGGTCGCGAGCCCGCCATAGATCGTGCCGAGCACGACGAAGATCAGGATCGCGGTCGGCATGCAGGTCGACGACGGTCTTGCAGCTTGTCGCGCAGCGGGATTTTCGGCCGCGCGGCGTCGACAGGCGCGGCGGTCCGCGCCTTCACCAGGATCACCAGAACGAACAGCGCCACGACCAGGATGCTCGGGCCGACCGCCGCGAGATAAAGCGCGCTGACCGACGTCTCGGTGATGAGCGCGTAGATGATGAAGGTGATGCCGGGCGGGATGAGATTGCCGAGCGCGCCGCCGGCGGCGAGCGAGCCGAGCACCATTTTGCGGTCGTAGCGTCGTGCCGTGGAAGAACGGCAGCGCGACCGAGCCCATGGTGGCGGCGGTCGCGACCGACGAGCCGGAGATCGCCGAGAACACGCCGGAGGCCGCGATGTTGGTGTGCAGCAGTCCACCCGGCAGGCGATCGAGCCAGACGTTGAGCGCGCGATAGAGCCGTTCGGACAGGCCGGCGCGCAGCAGGATCTCGCCCATCAGCAGGAACAGCGGCACCGCGACCAGCACGAAGCTCGACGACGGCGCCCACACGGTCTGGCCGAGAAAGCTCCAGAACGGGCGGTCGGAGAACGCAAAACCGACGATCAGCCCGAGCACGCCGAGCGCGGCCGCGACATAGATGCCGGCGCCGAAGAACAGACACGAACAGGCCGACCAGCAGCAGGCTCTGCCAGATCAGCACGTTGCCGGGGCCGGCGCCCATCAGGCTGAGCACGATGGTGAGCGCCGACCAGCACCAGCAGGAACAGGATGGCGATCATGCGCCGTCCTTGTCGATGGCGCCGACGGCTTCGAGCGCTTCGGCGGCTTCTTCCTGATAGGTGCGCGCGTGAAGGAGCGCTTCGGCTTCGCGTCCGCGCCCGGCCAGCACCAGCAGGAGGTTTTCGACGAGCAGGAGAACGATCAGCAGCAGGAAGACGCCGATGCCGAGCGCCCACAGCCCCTGCGGAATCCACAGCGGCGTGCGCAGCACGCTGATGTCGGTCGCGCGGAACAGCAGCGATTCATCGACGAGGTCATAGGCGCCCTTGGCGATGAAACCGATGAACACCGCCAGCGCCGCGAGGCTCAGCAGGTGCATCGCGTAGCGCAGCCGGTCGGGCAGATGATTGATCAGCACGTCGATGCGGATATGCGCGCGCGTGGTGAGCGCATGCGCCAGCGCCCACGAGATGCCGAAGGCGAGCGCATAGCCGGTGAGCTCGGTCGTCGCCTGCGACGAGAAGCCGAAGAAGCGCCGCGCGATCACGTCGAAGGTGATGAACGCGGCGCACAGGATGAAGCCCCAGCCCGCCACATAGCCCATCAGCGTGCCGAGGCGCGCGACCGCCCGCCGGCAGAACGAAGCCGCCGCGATCAGCCCGTCGAGCACCGGGCGGCCTTCGTCGCTACTTCGGCTCGTATTTCACGCCCGTGATCGGCGCGACGAGGCGATTGTAGGTCTCGCCGCATTTCTCGCCGCAGCGCTTGATCCACGCCGGCAGCACCACGCTGGTGAGCGAGCTGCGCAAGGTCGCCATGTCGGCCTCGGTCGCGCGCGTGATCGTCATCGGCCGGTTGTCGACCAGGCGGCCGATCTTGCACTTGTCCTTGTCGCCGCCGTTGCAGGCGATGCCGTCGTCGGTGAGCTCGAGCCCGAGCGCCCACTGCTTCTCCTGCACCTCGGTCATCACCTTCTGCAGGAAATCGCGCACCGGCGGGATCGAGCTTGTTCCACCACGCGAGATTGACGCCGTAGGCGGCGACGCCCCACTGAACCGGCAGCGTGTAGAGATGCTTCGTCACCTCGTACCAGCGCGCGCCGTTGCCGGTGGCGGTGCCGGTCACGGCGCAATCGACCACGCCGCGCTCGAGCGCTGAATAGACCTCCGGGAAAGCCGATCGCGACCGGCTGCGCGCCGATCGCCTGGATGAAATCGTTCTGCGAGCCGCCCGGCGTGCGGATGCGGCGGCCCTTCACGTCGGCAAGGCTGGCGATCGGATCGCGGCAGAAGAACACCTGCGCGGGGAACGGATAGGTCGCGATGATGCGGACGTTGAAGCGCTCCAGCTCCTTGTTGAGCTCCGGCATCACGGCTTCGGCGACCTTGCGGCCCATCTCATGCGAGGACAGCAGCCCGGCGAGATCGATGATGTCGAGCAGCGGCGCGTCGCCCGCGACCGTCGGCAGCGCGATGCCGCCGAGATCGATCTGACCGGCGCGCAGCACGCGCAGCAGTTCCGGGCCGGTGAGATTGCGCTCCGGCCAGCTTGCGAGCGTCACCGAGATGCGGCCGCCCGAGCGCTTCGGGCAGTTCCTCGCGCAGCATCGGGATGTCGACGCGGGTGTATTGCGGGATGGTCGGCGAAAGGCTGCGTCACCATCGTGATGGCGACGGGCGGTCCCGCGAGAAGCTCCTTCGTCGGCGCAACCCCGGTGCACGCCGTCAGCGCGACAGCGGTTGTGAAAAATCGGTACATGCATTTCCCTTTTTCAGTGTGGCGGCGCCGCGTTCACTTCGGCGGGGCCGGATACTTCGCAATAGGTGACGAGCGAGCCGCCCGTCCGCGAGCCGCCGCGCATTAGCGCGCAGATAGCGTCCATCCGGCAGGCCGCGCGTGAGCGATGTAACGTCACCCTGACCGAAACCGCTCGAGAGCTTGCGCGCAAGCGCGGCCGGATCGTCGGTCGGCCCATAGTCGCCACGCTGTGCCAGATAGGTCATGACGTC
>CAVZUL010000010.1:0-115024 GCA_963778455.1 uncultured Alphaproteobacteria bacterium | reverse complement strand
GATTGACCATCAGTTCGTGTTTGTTTTGGGACACCAATCCCAATCCTTGTCCTTGATGGCTGGAGACTCGGTTGTCTAATTGGTTTGGCTGGTGGCTGCTACATGCAAACCCATTTACTGCCGATGATGAAATAAATTCTGTCTGACTAACACCAGGACTGCTGAGACCAAGGATGAGCATGCTGTGGTCTGAACTATCAGCTATGACGCAGCAGAGTCATGTGAGTGCTGCCATGCCCCCAAGTGGTGTCGGATGAGCTGTGTGAACTCGGTTGAGCAGGCCCCGGCACGGCGCTGTCATGATTGTCTCCAACAGGATGATGGTGGATTGTGTTAATGTCTGTGACACCCAGGAGGACGTGAGCATAGCCACATCATCGTCATCCCAGTGGGAACAGGCATTCAGGAAACTTTTCCAGGAACACCACCGAGGTGACAGAGCCCATGGAGGTTCAGCACCAGTGTTGGGTATTGCATCCTAAGTGCTGGTGAGATGTTGCCTTGGGAGCTGCTTGCCCTTCTGGAGACTCATGGGTGTTTTGATTGTACTGTTGATTTGCCTCCATTATATATTATTGTGAGGCCAGCTGCCTTAGTGTCATGGTGTTTAGTGAGTGCGTAGGCAAAATATACATGATGGATTATGTGATCATATGGTATCAGACTATCATCATGAGTGTCTATTGCCATGGAAATCTATAAACAGCAGTATCATCAATGTGGTGAGTGCTGCCTATAGTGCTTTGCCAACTTCCCATGAGCTCTGGTGAACCAAGATCCTACTTGCTCAACAGCTTGGCTAATTCCAGGTGTGGTGTGTGTGCTGTCTGCATGCTCCTTATCTCTTTCACCATGCTTATGTTGTTTAGGCATTGCTGTTCATGATGCTGAGCAGGACAGTATCCAGTCCATCTGGCTATGACTATTGTTACATCTATCTGTTGTGAACCCAGCCATGCCCTTGAGTAATGCTCTGCTGTCTGTGAGGTCCATGGGAATGCCATTGACGGCTGTTGGATTGCTTTGGGCATGGGCGTTGAATTGATGGTGCATTGTAATATTGCTGATCTTTGCTGTTCCCAGGCAAGGTGTCAAGATTTGGGTATTGACTGGGTTCATGATGTCCAAAGTGTCAGGCTGTGGGCCAGAATTTTGCAGGATCATGTTTGACCACGTTGCCTTGCACTCCTGCTGGCTGTTGTGTAGGACACACGGGCTGGCAGGCATGTTGTGGCTATGTGCAGATGACGTATACGAGATTCCTGTTGTGTCCAAGATCTGTCCTAATTAATTGACTGCAGTACCTGGAATGCTGAATGTGTTGACTGGCATGTCATCGTGGTCGGATTCCGGTGGGCATCATGGATGATGGTGTTGATCTTTGTCAGGTCACCTGGGTATTGTGAGGTCAGAAGATTGAGGGTCAGGCTCCTGGAGGCACCGTGGAGAGAACAGCACCTGTTCCAGGGTCTGGGCCTCCAGATCCGATGCTGGGTCCAGGACGGCTGCTGTATTGGCATGGGCTGTAGGTGTCAGCTGTGCCTCCATTTCCCGGTGGTGCCCAGTCCGGGTGCATTGCCAGATCACCGGTCAGCGGGATCCTGATCTCCTGGTAGATGTCTGTTCTGGTATTGCCTTATCGCGGTGATGCGGAAGAAGAGGATGAAAGCGGCGGATAACGCTGGTACTCAGGCCAATCAACGATGCCCATCTGCTCGCTTTCCGGCACTCCCTGTCCGGCTGCTGGGCTTCTTCACACGGTCACATCGAGCAGCAGCATGGCCACTGCCGCGGCCGAGGATTGATAGGAACGACTAAGAGTTTTCAGACCGAGGCCACACCTGCTCAGCCTGATGAGCGCCGAAGTTACGCTTGCGCCAGAGCTAAGGTCGCCCGGTTTGATGGATTTTGCCGATCTTGCGGCCCATGGCAGGATCTTGCGGCGAATGCTGTTGCGCTCTCGCGGAGAACGCTTCGGCTTGAGTCTGCTTTTCGAATCCGAGTTCCTCGGCATCTCTCGACGGTCGCCGGCTTCTCGCTCGCGCGCAGAGGCTCAAAGGACTGCGCTAATCGCGTTGCCGCATCTTTATGCGGATCCGAATTATCCTATGGCGTCGCCGACAAGCTTTTCTCGATAGCGCGGGCGATCCAGGCGTCGCGTGAAAGCTTCGCTCCGCTTGCGGCCGTGTCCAGCTTCCGCAGAAGGCCGGGCTTCACCGGCACCTCGACGAGAATGTCAGACACAGACGATTGCGCCTGCGGGAAGACAAGACGGGTAACCTGCTGACCGAAGTCGTCGAGGCGGGCTTTCTTTTGCTCGAATGTCAGGCCCGTATCAGCAGCTACGATCGGACAATAGGCGGCGATGAGGGCATCGACGATCAGAGTCTGTATCGGTGTTCTGTGCGCGGAGCGTGGCTATGATTTCGTCCACGCGGTTGACGATGGTCGCTGCATTTGAGCCGACCAGCATGTCGTACACGCCCTAATTGAATCGGGCAGCGTGGCTGGTCCGCTGCTGAGCGGGATTTTCGCACAGCCGAAGGCGACCGCAGCCTCGGTGCCCGGGGACGAGACGGTCGACTGGTCGCGCAGATCGCGACGAGAGCGGGCGTCGCGTCGGGCGCGACCGGTTGGACCAGGCCGTGCGGACGTAATTCGTTACCGCCGCCGATTTCACGATCGTCGAGCGTGGCGGCAAGGCTCGGCATCGAACCGTAGCTTCCGCTGCCGGACAGGCCGTTGAGAATCGCCATGATCACGTCGTTGGGCGCGGAGGCAGTCGACGCGGCGTTCCGAGACAGTGACGGAATGGCGCCTGGGACGCCGACCCCCAGTGCCTGATGGCACTGGGCGCAATTGTCGAGATAGAGGACGGCGCCTTGCGCTTGGCCGGATCGGGGGCCGGTGCGGTCGGCTGATCACGCGCCGGTGTCGTGCGCAGATAAGCCACGACCGCGCGAATGTCCGCGTCGATGGGGTACCGCAGGCTGTCGTGGACGACGTCGGCCATCGGACCGAAGAACCCCCTTCGCCGACACCCGTCTTGAGGAACGCCGACGAGCGGTCGTCACGTCCAACCGCCGACGCCCTGGCGCAAATCGGAAGAGATGCTGGCGCAACCCAGCCGTCGATGACGGCGCCCCCGAGCCCCTGGCTGTCTCGACTCGCACCAAGCCGTTGCGCGGTGTATGGCACTCGCCGCAATGACGAGACCCTCGACCAGATAGGCGCCGCGGCGACCGGTGCCGACGCGGCCGCATTGGGCTGAACGTGCCGGTGCGGAAGAAGAGCTCGCGCCAGACGAGAAGGCCCTGGCGGACGCTGAAGGAAAGCGCAGCGTGTTCGGCTGACGCGGCGCGTAGACGGGCGCGAGCGAGAACAGGTAGGCCTTGATCGCAAGCACATCCTCCCGAGTCACCTTCGTGAAGGACGTGAACGGAAAGGCGGGATACAAATAGATTCACCCCTCGCGCCCGAGGCCGTCGTGCATGGCACGATAGAAATCATCGTCGCTCCAACTGCCGATGCCGGTCGCCTTGTCGGGAGTGATGTTCGGGCTGGTGATGCCGCCGAAGGGTGTGTCGACCACCAACCCGCCGGCGTCGGGCTTGCCCCCGGCCGCTGTATGGCACGCGACGCAATCGCCGATGCGAGCGAGGTATTCGCCGCGTTCGATGATGTTGACGCCGACAGTGGCCTGGCTGTCGCGCCGTCGGCAGTGCGCTGCTGCGCAAAGGCGGAGCCGAGCGCGATGACGATGGCGACGGCTGTCACGCCGACCAGACGTTTTCGTCCTCTCGCCAGGATCATGAACCTTCCCTTGGAGTTGCCCGCGGTGCGGAAACGACGCGGGTCAACGGGTTCGCGAACCTAGCGGTTTGACTTGTTTCGACTTTCGCCGGATTGCGACTTTTGGGCTGCGCTTGCCGAAACTGATCGTGCACCGATTTTGGACTGTGACAGGGCTGGGGCGTCCGGCTCGGGCTCAAGCGCGCCCTTCGGTATCGGCGGCTTGCCTGGTCCACACATCCGGAAATAGCAGAACGAGGCCGCACTACCTCAGCAAGCGCAAATTGCCGGAGCCGGGCGCCGCGCGACGGAGACAGTATGAACTCGAGAGCGCTTGCACGAGACCTCGCCGCCGAAGCCAGATGCGTCAAAGACGCAACTGGGGGGTGCCGCCATTCCTGTTGGCGG
Organism: uncultured Alphaproteobacteria bacterium; assembly: GCA_963778455.1. Classification (GTDB taxonomy): domain Bacteria; phylum Pseudomonadota; class Alphaproteobacteria; order Rhizobiales; family Xanthobacteraceae; genus PALSA-894. Next base: position 110,824 of record CAVZUL010000010.1, on the reverse strand, counting down.
CGGAAGGAGGTCAATTATGTTTGCCTCCGCAATATCGGCGTTTGCATTCGTCTCGCGCGCAGTGTTGTTCGCCACGCTGGTGCTGCCGTGGGCTGCGATTTCGGCGCCCGCCGCGGAGCCGATCAAGATTGGGCTAAGCATCGCGCTTACAGGCGGCATAGCGCCGATCGGCAAGCAGCTGCTGGTGGGGCTCGAAATCTGGCGCGACGATCTCAACGCCAAGGGCGGGCTACTGAGCCGTCCGGTGCAGCTCGTTCACTACGACGACCAGAGCAACCCGAGCGTCGTCCCCGCCATCCACACCAAGCTGCTCAGCCTCGACAAAGTCGATCTGCTGCTCGGGCCCTACGGCACTAACATGATCGCGGCGGCGCTGCCGGTGATCATGCAGCAGAACAAGATGACCATCGGGATCCTCGGCGTGAACGTCAATCACCAGTTCAACTACTCGCGCTACTTCGTCATGATCCCCGGCGGAGATGAAGGGGTTCTCTCTGCAACCGCGCGGCTGGTTCGAGACTGCGATGGCGCAGACGCCCAAGCCAAGGACGATCGCGATCGTTGCGGCGGATGGGGAATTCGGCCAGCTCGCGTGCGGCGGCGCCCGTGACAACGCCAAGACCTTCGGGCTCAGCTTCGTCTACGACAAAAGCTATCCACCCTTCAGTACCGATCTGGCGCCCGTGTGTATGCCGTTGCCGCCACCAAACCCGACCTGATCTTCGTGTGCGCCTATCCGCCCGACACGGTGGCGTTCGTGCGCGCCGCCGCCGAAACCAACTTGAACGCAAGAATGTTGGGCGGCCCCATGCTCGGCATGCTCTCCAGCACGATCAAGATGCAGCTGGGTCCGCTCTTGAACGGCTTCGTGTTCCTGGAAAATTTCCCGCCGTCGCCGAAGCTCGACTTTCCGGGACTCTAGGAGGTGCTCGCCAAGTACCAGGCAAAGGCGCCGTCACTCGGCATCGACCCGTTGGGCTACGCCAATGTTCCGTTCGCCTATGCGGCCGGCCAAGTGCTCGCCAAGGCGGTCACGGACACGAATAGCCTCGACCATGCCAAACTCGCCGACTACATCCATGCCACGAGCTTTCCGACCGTTCTCGGTGAACTCGCGTTCGGCCGTAACGGCGAATGGAAAAAGCCGCGCGACGTTCGTCAGCCAGTTCCAGAACATCACCGGCAACGACCTCTCGGATTCCGCGACACAACCCGCCAGGTGGTCTTGTGGCCGGCGGAATACAAGACCGGCGAAATCATCTATCCGTATCAGGACGCGAAGAAGAGATAGCAACTCTCGCTCGTCAGCACTAGAGTTGAGTCGGCCCGATAACGGCGCTCAGATGCTAGGGCAGGCATCCAGATTCTGTGGTCGCAACGTCTTGGACTGGTGTCCACCGAGAGACGGCTAAGACCGGTCGGACTTCGCAATATCTCCCCGGCGGTCGCCAATTGTGGCGCTCGACGCGAGATACTCGCCGCCTGAACGGTCCGCCAAATAACTTATCTTCGCCGTTCGGAACGGGTGGCGCCGGCGGCCTCGCGGTGCGGGGGGAGGACGATGAGCGCGTCCTGTGCAGGGGATGGCGTGATGACGGTGGACGGCGATCGGTCCGCCGTGCTGGCCGTGTCTTCCGCCAGACCGCCCGACGCCAGACCTTGTTGATCGGCTGGCTCACGAATACGCCCTGAAGGATGAACTCGACGGTCCGTCGGTGGCGCGGCCGCGGAGCTTCTGCGCGAGCGCGGGCAGACCAGCATGCTGCTTGAGGACCCAGGGGGCGAGCCGCTCGTCGGCCTCCTCGGCCAACCGATGGAGACGGGAAGGTTCTTGCGCATCGCCATCGGTCTTTCGGGGGCGCTTCGCTGGTTACACGAACGTGGTCTCATCCATAAGGACATCAAGCCGGCCAATGTGCTCGTTAATTTCGAAACGGGGCACGTCTGGCTCACGGGTCTCGGCATCGCTTCGCGTCTTCCGCGCGAGCGTCAGTCACGTGAACCTCCCGAACTCATCGCGGGAACGCTCGCCTATATGGCCCCCAAACAGACGGGGCGAACGAATCGTTGATCGATTCGCGGAGTGACCTCTATTCCTTCGAGTGACGCTTTACGAACGCTGACCGGGAGTTGACCCGTTTACCGCTTCCGATCCGATGGAATGGGTTCACTGCCATATTGCAAAGCAGCCGATACCGCCAGTTGACAGGGCCTTGGCAGAGTGTTCCCGGTGTCGTATCGGCCATCATTTTGAAACTCCTCACCAAGACTGCTGAGGAACGCTATCGAGCCGCTGCGGGCATCGAGAGTGATCTTCGCCGCTGCCTCGCTCAGTGGGAACGGCAGCGCCGCATTGAGGCGTTTCCGCTCTGCGAGCAAGACAGCGTCAGACCGGCTGCTCGTCCCTGAGAAATTGTACGGACGAGCACGCGAGATCGACACCTTGCTCGCCGCTTTCGATCGAGTTCGTGGCAACTGGGCACCGCAACTGTTGCTCGTTTCCGGATATTCAGGGATCGGAAAATCGTCCGTCGTTAATGAGCTGCACAAAGCGCTTGTTCCGACGGCCGAGGCCTTTTTGCGTCCGGAAAATTCGACCAGTACAAGCGCGACATTCCTTATGCCACCTTGGCTCAAGCCTTTAACAGCCTTATTCCATCCGCTTCTCGGAAAGAGCGAAGCCGAGCTGGAGCCTGGCGCGACTCCCTTCGTCAGGCGTTAGGTCCGAACGGACGGCTTATTGTAGACCTGATCCCGGAACTGAAGCTCATCATCGGAGAGCAGCCACCGATTCCCGATCTTCCGCCACAGGACACGCAGAACCGCTTCCAATTGGTGTTCCGGCGGTTCGTCGGCGCGTTCGCCAGCCCGGAGCACCCGCTCGCGCTGTTCCTCGATGATTTGCAATGGCTCGACGCGGCAACGCTCAGCTCCTCGAGCATCTCATCACTCACCCGGACGTGCGCCACCTGCTGCTGATCGGCGCCTATCGGGACAACGAGGTCAGTCCCTCTCACCCGCTTTTGCGAACGCTGGAAGCGGTCCGCAAGGCCGGAGTGGGAGTTCCACGAGATCGTGCTGGCGCCGCTCGGACTCGCTGACGTCGGCCAGTTGGTCGCCGATGCCATGCATTGCACGCCGGAGCGTGTGCGGCCCCTGGCGCAATTGGTTCAGGAGAAGACCGGCGGAAATCCGTTCTTCGCGATTTAGTTTTTCGCCGCGCTGGCCGAGGAAGGTCTGCTCACATTCGACCCGGACACGCGGGGCTGGCTATGGAACATGGATCGCGTCCGCGCCAGGAACTACACCGATAACGTGGTGGACCTTATGGCCGCGAAGCTAAAGCGGCTCTCTTCTGCCACCCAGGACGTCCTCAAACAGTTCGCCTGCCTCGGCAACGTCGCGCCGACCGCGACCTTAGCCTTGGTTCACGGAACGACGACGGAGACGATACACGCAGCATTATCTGAAGCCGTCCACGCTGGGCTCGTCTTTCGTGAGGACACCGCCTACAAATTCCTGCACGACCGGATTCAGCAGGCGGCTTATACGCTGCATTCCCGAAGAGCATCGTGCCGACGTACACCTGCGCATCGGACGCGTGCTGCTGGCGAACCTGAGCGGTGATCAGCTCGCGGAGCGTCTGTTCGATATCGCGACCCATTTCAATCGGGGCGCCGCACGGCTGGTCGCGCGGGACGAAAAAACGCAAGTGGCGGAGATCGAACTGCGTGTCGGACGAAAGGCCAAGGCGTCGGCGGCCTATACGTCGGCGTGTGTCCATCTCACGGCCGGCATGGCGCTGATAGGCAGGGACGGCTTGGACAATCCGGGTCAGTACGAGCTCGCGTTCGCCTTGTGTCTTGAACGCGCGGAGTGTGAACTCCTGAGCGGGAACTTCAACGAAGCCGATCGGCTCATTCGGCAGCTGCTCCAAAAAGGCACGTCGAAGTTCGACAAGGCAGCGGCCTACATCCTGAAGGTTCATCTGCATCTAATAAAGTCGGAAAAACCACAGGGCGTTGACGCGGCTCTCGAGTGCTTGCGTCTGTTCGATATCGAGATGCCAACTCACCCCACTCGCGGTGAAGTCCAGGTTGAGTACGAGGCGGTCTGGAGAAACCTTGGAGAACAATCGATCGAAAGCCTGCTTGACCTACCCTTGATGACTGATCCGGAAATGCACGCCGCCATGCGTGTGCTCGCGTTTTTAACGGGTCCGGCACTTTACACCGATATTAACCTCTACCACCTGCATTTCTGCAAGATGGTGAATCTGAGCCTCAGGCACGGAATAAGCGACGCATCCACGTTTGGTTATGCGGGTTTCGGCGTCATGCTCTGTCAGCCTTTCCAGCGTTATGCCGACGGCTATCGTTTCGGAAAACTTGCCCGCGATCTCGTTGAAGCACACGGGTTTGCCGCGTACAGAGCGAAGGTCTATCTCTCGATGGAAATGGTTGCCCTCTGGACGCAACCCATCGAAGCTGGAATTGAGCTAATCCGAGCCGCCTTCCGTGCCGGCGCTGAATTGAGCGACCTTGCCTTTGCCGCTACAGCTGCATGCATCTGGTCACCGATCTCCTTATCCAGGGAGCGCACCTCGACTGACGTGTGGCGAGAAACCGAGATCTGCCTGGATTTCGTCCGCAAAGGGAAATACTTCGATGCCGCCGACGCCATCCTCGGGCAGCAACAGCTTATCCGCAACCTGCGTGGACAGACTGCGGCTTTTTCGACTTTCAGCGACGGGAAATTTGACGAAGAGAACTTCGAAGCGCAGCTGACCGATGACCGGATGACCCCCATGATCAGCCGGTATTGGATTCTCAAAGTTCAGGCTCGATTTATGTCGGGCGACTACCGCGCCGGGCTCGCCGCGGCCGAGCGGGCCAAGAAGTGGCACTGGTCTTCGGAAGCCTTTTTTCACTCGCTTGACTACCACTATTACACCGCGCTGACGGTGGCGGCACTCTTCGAAAACGCGTCGACTGACGAACAGCAGGAATGGCGCGAACTCCTGACGGCGCACCGGGAGCAACTGCGCGTGTGGGCCGACAGCTATCCACCGACTTTCGCCGACAAGCACGCGCTGGTGGCGGCCGAGATCGCCCGCATCGAAGGACGAGACGCCGACGCAATGCGTCTGTACGAACAGGCCATTCGATCGGCGCACGAGCACGGCTTCGTGCAGAACGAAGGCCTGGCCTACGAGGTGGCCGCGCGGTTCTATGCGGCGCGCGACTTCGAGACCATCGCCACCGCCTATCTGCGGTACGCCAGGTACTGCTATCTCCGCTGGGGCGCGGACGGCAAGGTAAGACAACTCGATCGGCTTTATCCGCAGTTGGCCGCTGCAGAGGGACATCGTCCGACGGCGATGATAGACTCGCCGATCCACCAGCTCGATGTAGCGAGCGTCGTCAAAGCGTCTCAGGCCGTGTCCAGCGAAATCTTCTTACCCAAGCTGATCGAGCGGTTGATAACGATCGCACTCGAGAACGCAGGCGCGGACCGCGGCCTTCTGATACTGCCCGCAAGCGACGACCACTTGATTTCAGGCAGAGGCCCAGGCGACCGGCGATCAGGTCGAAGTCGTGATGTGACAAAAATCAATCACCGGGACCATCTGTCCGGAATCCCTCGTGCGTTATGTCATCCGCACGCACGAAAGCGTGATTCTCGACGACGCCTCCAGGCCCAACCTGTTCGCCGACGACAACTATCTGCGGGGCGGAAAATCCAATCGATCCTGTGTCTCCCACTAATCAAACAAGCGCAGCTGACCGGGGCTGCTCTACCTCGAAAATACGCTGACCTCGCACGCATTCACTCCGGACCGAATTCCGTCCTGGAGCTGCTCGGCGGCGCAAGCGGCAATCTCGCTGCAGAACACCCGTCTCTACAGCGATCTGCAGGAACGGGAGGCGAAGGTCCGGCGCCTGGTGGACTCCAACATCATCGGTGTCTTCACGTTGGATGCTGAAGGCCAGATTATCGAAGCCAACGAAGCCTTCCTCCACATGTCGGATACGATCGAGACGATCTCGTCTCCGGTGGCGTGCGCTGGACGGCGCTGACGCCCAGTGAGTGGAGCGACGCGACAGAGCGAGCGACGGCAGAGCTTAAGACACCGGAAGCTGCAAGGCTTTCGAGAAGGAGTACTTCCGGAAAGACGGCAGTCGCGTGCCCGTGCTTCTCGGCGCGGCGACCTTCGGCGAGAGCCGGGAACCAGGGCGTGGCCTTCGTGCTCGACTTGACCGAGCGCAAGCGTGCGGAGGCCGCGCTGCGTGAGCGGGCCCAGCTCCTGGACCTCACGCACGACACGATCTTCGTACGCAGTATGAACGACGTCATTTCGTTCTGGAATCGTGGCGCCGAGCAACTGTACGGCTGGATCAGGGAGGAGGCGCTCGGTCAGGTTACTCACCAGCTCTTGCACACGATTTTTCCTGCGCCACGTGAACAGATTACCTCGGAGTTGCTCGGCACTGGTCGCTGGGAGGGGGAACTCGTCCACACGAAGCGAGACGGAACGCAAGTCACCGTGGCGAGCCGCTGGTCGCTGCAGAAGAACGAGCGCGGACAGCCGGTCGGAATCCTGGAGACCAATAACGACATCACCGAACGAAAACGGGCTGAACACCTGACCGGCCACGTGTTTGACGGCTCACCTGACAGCATCTGCATCATTGGGAAGGATTATCGGCTTCAACGGGTCAATCCGGTCTTCGAACGGTTTTGGGGCAAGTCCGCAGCGATGGTCGTCGGGATGCACATAGCTGAAGTCATTGGCACAGAACTATTCGAGCGGAACTCAAAGCCGAGTTTGGACCGGTGCTTCGCGGGAGAAGAGGTCAGCATTGCAGACTGGTACGCCACCGCTCTGGGCCGGAAATACAGGGTGATAACCCATTCGCCTCTGCGGCCGGGACTCGCAGCGGGTGGAAGCTGCGCTCCTGATCGGGCGCGATTTCACGGACTACGTCCAAGCCTCGGAAGCATTGCGGAGGGCGCAGATGGAGCTTGCCCATATCAATCGGGTCACGACCATGGGACAACTGACGGCGTCGATCGCCCATGAGGTGAACCAGCCCATTGGCGGCATAGCGGCCAGCAGTCAGGCCGCGCTGCGTTGGCTTGCCAAGGAAACGCCAGACCTGGACGCGGCACGGCAATCGATCGAGCGCGTGATCCGGGACGCCAGTCGAGCGGGTAGCGTCATTGGCCGGATCCGCGCCCTCATCAAGAAGGTGCCGCCACGATATGATCTGTTGGACATCAATGAAGCGATCCTCGAGATCATCGAGGTGATACGGAGCGAACTCACGCGGAACGACATCTCACTACAGACAGAACTCGCAAGGGACCTGCCGTACATTCGAGGCGACCGCATCCAATTGCAACAGCTAATCCTGAACTTGATCATGAACGCCGTCGAAGCCATGAGCGGCGCCAGCGAGGGATCGCGCGATTTGCTGATCAGCGCCGCAGCGGACAAATCGAAAGGCGTGCACGTGGCTGTGCGAGATTCTGGCCCCGGACTGGACCCGGAAAGCCTCCAACACCTTTTTGATCCGTTTTATTCCACAAAGGCTGGCGGCATGGGGATGGGACTATCGATCTGCCGTTCGATCGTCGAAGCTCATGGCGGCCAAGTGTGGGCCGAGGCGAACGCGCCCCGGGGCGCTGCTTTTCACTTTACGGTGCCCCTCCACCAGGACGCATCATAACTCGGGCGCTGCGACGTTCAGCGACGTGACGACGCCTTGGCATGATACTGGAGTGCCGGGAACGCGATTTTGCAGGTGCCGAAGTAGCATTTGTGATCGCAAGAGGAGAGCTATCTGCGAGAACTCGCGACCGGGCTCTCCTATTGCGATCACAAATGCTACTTCGGCACCTGCAAAATCGCGTTCCCGGCACTCCAGTATCATGCCAAGGCGTCGTCACGTCGCTGAACGTCGCAGTGCCCGAATCATGATGCGTCCGGGTGGGGGGGCACCGTAAAATGAAAAACAGCGCCCCGGGGCGCGTTCGCCTCGCCCACACTCGTCCGCCGTGGGCTTCAATGATCGAACGGCAGATCGATAATCCCATGCCCATGCCGCCGGGCTTGGTCGTGTAAAACGGATCGAAGAGGCGATCGACGCTCTCCGGCTTTCAGTCCCGGGCCGGAATCTCGCACGGCGACGATCACGCCATCCGATGCGTCCTCGCTCGGTGCTGATCAGCAAGTCGCGCGATCCCTCGCTGACGTCGCTCATCGCCTCGACGGCGTTCATGATCAAGTTCAGGATTACCTGTTGCAGTTGGACTCGGTCGCCTCGAATGAGCGGCAAGCCCTTCGCGAGTTCTGTCTGCAGCGAGACGCCGTGCCGCTGCAGTCTCGCTGCGTGTCAGCGCGATCGTGTCGAGGATTGCTTCGTTGATGTCCAAGGAGCCTTCCGCGCCGGCACCTTCTTGATGAGGGCGCGGATGCGGCCGATGACGTCGCCCGCCTGATGGCCGGCCCTGATGATAGCGATCGAATGCCTGCCGCACCTCCTCCAGATCAGGTGGTCGTTGGCCAAGCCAGCGCAATGCGGCCTCCGCGTTGGTGACCGTCGCCGCGATCGGCTGGTTGACTTCGTGGGCGATCGAGGCCGTCAGTTGGCCCATGGTCGTGACCCGATTGACATGGGCAAGCTCCATCTGCGCCTCGCGCAACGCTTCCGAGGCCTGCACGTAATCCGTGAAATCGCGACCGATCAAGAGCGCGGCCTCGACCTGCTGCGAGTCCGGCCGCAGTGGCGAATGGGTTATCACCCTGTACCTCCGGCCCCGAGCGGTGGCGTACCAGTCTGCAATGCTGACCTCTTCTCCCGCGAAGCACCGGTCCAAACTTGGCTTTGACGTTCCGCTCGAATAATTCCGTGCCGATGACTTCAGCGATGTGCATCCCGACGACCATCGCTGCTGGCTTTCCCCAAAACCGCTCAAAGACCGGATTGACCCGCTGAAGCCGGTAATCTTTTCCGATGATGCAGATGCTGTCAGGTGAGCTCTCGAACACGTGGCCCGTCAGATATTCCGCCCGTTTTCGCTCGGTGATGTCGTTGTTGGTCTCCAGGATTCCGACTGGCCGTCCGCGCTCGTCCTCCCGCAGGGACCACCGGCTCGCCACAGTGACCTGCGTCCCGTCTCGCTTCGTATGGACGAGTTCCCCCTCCCAGCGACCAGTGCTGAGCAACTCTGACGTGATCTCTTCAAGTGGCGCAGGAAAAATCGTCCGCAAGAGTTGGTGAGCAACCTGGCCGAGCGCCTCCTCCTTGCTCCAACCGTACAGTTCCTCGGCGCCATGGTTCCAGAACGAAATCACGTCATTCATATTGCGCACGAAGATCGTGTCGTGCGTGAGGTCGAGGAGTTGAGCCCGCTCACGCAGTGCGGCCTCCGCCCGCTTGCGCTCGGTCAAATCGAGCACGAAGGCGACGCCCTCGTCTCGGCTTTCGCCGAAGGTCGCCGCGCCGACAAGGACGGGCACGCGGCTGCCGTCTTTCCGAAAGTACTCCTTCTCGAAAGCTTTGCAGCTTCCCGGTCGCCCTGAGCTCTGCCATGGCTCGCTCGTCGCGTCGCTCCATTCGGTGGGCGTCAGCTCCGTCCAGCGCACGCGACCCGAGACGAGATCGTCGCGGCTGTATCCCACCATGTGGAGAAAGGCTTCGTTGGCCTCGATAATCCGACCATCGAGATCCCAGATGAAGATCCCGATGATGTTGGAGTCGACCAGGCGTCGGACCTTCGCCTCCCGTTCCTGGAGATCGCTGTAGAGACGGGTGTTCTCCAGCGAGATCGCCGCTTGCGCCGCCAGCAGCTCCAGGACCGCGATTCGATCCGGGGTGAACGCGTGCGAGGTCAGCGTGTTTTCGAGGTAGAGCAGCCCGGTCAACCGCCCTTGTTTGATCAGCGGGAGGCAGAGGATCGACGTGGATTGTCGGCCGCGCAGATAATCGTCCTCGGAGAAGAGGTTGGGCCTGGAGGCATCGTCGAGAATCACGCTTTCGTGCGTGCGGATGACATAGCGGACGAGGGATTCCGGACAGGTGATCCCGGTGATCGACTTTTGGCACAGCACGACCTCGACCTGATCGCCGGTGGCCTGGGCCTCTGCCTGAATCAAATAGTCATCCTCTACCGGCAGTATCAGAAGGCCGCGATCCGCGCCTGCGTTCTCGAGCGCGATCGTCATCAGCCGCTCGATCAGCTTGGGTAACACGATCTCGCTGGACACGGCCTGAGAGGCTTTGACGACGCTCGCTACATCGAGCTGCTGGACCGGGGAGCCAATGGTCGCCGTCGGACGATGCCCCTCCGCAGCGGCCAAATGCGGATAAAGCCGATCGAGCTGCCTCACCTTGCCGTCGGCGCCCCAGCGGAGATAACAGGACCTGGCGTTCCGGAGATAGGCGTTGGCGATGGTTCTCGAAGCCGCGCGCCGCGATAGAACCGCGCGCGCCACCTCGTAGGCCAGGCCCTCGTTCTGCACGAAGCCGTTCTCGTGCGCCGATCGAATAGCCTGTTCGTACAGGCGCATTGCATCGGCGTCTCGCCCCTCGATGCGGGCGATCTCGGCCGCCACCAGCGCGTGCTTGTCGGCGAAAGTCGGTGGATAGTTGTCGGCCCACACGCGCAGTTGCTCCCGGTGCACCGTCAGGAGTTCGCGCCACTCTTGCTGTTCGTCAGCCGACGCGTTTTCATAGAGTGCCGCCACCGTCAGCGCGGTGTAATAGTAGTAGTCAAGCGAGTGAAAAAAGGCTTCCGAAGACCAGTGCACCTTCTTGGCCCTCTCGGCCGCGGCGAGCCCTGCGCGGTAGTCGCCCGACATGAATCGAGCCTGAACTTTGAGAATCCAATACCGGCTGATCATGGTGGTCATCCGGTCCTCGGTCAGCTGAGCTTCAAAGCTCTCTTCGTCAAATTTCCCGTCGCTGAAAGTCGAAAAAGTCGCAGTCTGTCCACGCAGGTTGCGGATAAGTTGTTGCTGGCCAAGGATGGCATCGGCGGCATCGAGGTATTTTCCTTTGCGGACGAAATCCAGGCAAGTTTCGGATTCTCGCCACACGTCATCGAGGTGCGCTCCCTGGATAAGGAGATCGGTGACGAGATGCATGCAGCTGTAACTGGCAAAGGGAAGGTCGCTCGATTCAGCGCCGGCACGGAAGGCGGCTCGGATTAACTCGATTCCGGTTTCGATGGGCTGCGTCCAGAGGGCAACCATCTCCATCGAGAGATAGACCTTCGCCTTGTAGGCGGCAAACCCGTGCTTCTTCAACGAGATCGCAGGCAAGTTTTCCAAAACGATAGCCGTCGGCATAGCGCTGGAAGGGCTGACAGAGCATGACGCCGAAACCCGCGTAACCAAACGTGGAAGCGTCGCTTATTCCATGCCTGAGACTCAGATTCACCATCTTGCAGAAATGCAGGTGGTAGAGATTGATATCGGTGTAAAGTGCCGGACCCGTTAAAAACGCGAGCACACGCATGGCGGCGTGCATTTCCGGGTCAGTCATCAAGGGCAGGTCAACCAGGCTTTCGATCGATTGTTCTTCAAGGTTTCTCCAGACCGTCTCGTACTCGGCCTGGACTTCACCGCGAGTGGGGTGAGCCGGCATCTCGATGTCGAAGAGGCGCAAGCACTCGAGAGCGGCGTCAACGCCCTGCGGTTTTTCCGATTTTATGAGATGCAGATGAATCTTGAGGCTGTAGGCCGCCGCCTTGTCGACTTTCGACGCACCTTTTCGGACCAGCTGCCGAATTAGCCGCTCGGCTTCGTCGAAGTTTCCGCTCAGGAGTTCACACTCCGCGCGTTCAAGACACAAGGCGAATGCGAGCTCGTACTGACTCGGATTGTCCAAGCCGTCCCTACCTATCAGCGCCATGCCGGCCGCAAGATGGACGCACGCCGACGCATAGGCCGCCGACGCCTTGGCCTTTCGTCCGGCACGCAGTTCGATCTCCGCCACTTGCGTTTTTTCGTCCCGCGTCGACCAGCCGTGTGGCGCCCCGATTGAAATGGTTCGCGATATCGAACAGATGCTCGGCGAGCTGATCACCCGTCATGTTCGCCAGCAGCACGCGTCCGATGCGCAGGTGGAGCGTCGGCACGGTGCTCTTCGGGAATGAGTGTATAAGCCGCCTGCTGAATCCGGTCGTGCAGGAATTTGTAGGCACTGTCCTCGCGAAAGACGAGCCCAGCGTGAACGGCTTCAGAGAGTGCCGCGTGTATCGCCTCCGTTGTCGTTCCGTGAACCAGGGCCAGGGTGGCGGTCGGCGCGACATTGCCGAGGCAGGCGAGCTGTTTGAGGACGTCCTGGGTGGTGGAAGAGAACCGCTTCAGCTTCGCGGCCATAAGATCCACCACGTTATCGGTGTAGCTCTTGGCGCGGATGCGATCCATGTTCCATAGCCAGCCCCGCGTGTCCGGATCGAATGTGAGCAGACCCTCCTCGGCCAGCGCGGTGAAAAACTGGATCGCGAAGAACGGATTTCCGCCGGTCTTCTCCTGCACCAGTTGCGCCAGGGGCCGCACACGCTCCGGCGTCGCAATGCATGGCATCGGCGACCAACTGGCCGACATCGGCGAGTCCGAGCGGCGCCAGCACGATCTCGTGGACTCCCACTCCGGCCTTGCGGATCGCCTCCAGCGTTCGCACAAGCGGGTGAGAGGGACTGACCTCGTTGTCCCGATAGGCGCCGACCAGCAGCAGGTGCCGCACGTCCGGGTGGGTGACGAGATGCTCGAGGAGATCGAGCGTTGCCGCGTCGAGCCATTGCAAATCATCGAGGAACAGCGCGAGCGGGTGCTCCGGCCTGGCGAACGCGCCGACGAACCGCCGGAACACCAACTGGAAGCGGTTCTGCGTGTCCTGTGGCGGAAGATCAGGAACCGGCGGCTGCTCTCCGATGATGAGCTTCAGTTCCGGGATCAGGTCGACAATGAGCCGTCCGTTCGGACCTAACGCCTGACGAAGGGAGTCGCGCCAGCTTCCGAGCTCGGCTTCGCTCTTGCCGAGAAGCGGACGGACAAGGCTCTGAAAGGCTTGCGCCAAAGTGGCATAAGGGATGTCGCGCTTGTACTGGTCGAATTTTCCGGACGCAAAAAGGCCGCGCGGCGGAACCAGCACCTTGTGCAGCTCATTGACGACGGACGATTTTCCGATCGCCGGAATATCCGGAAACGAGCACCAGTTCCGGCGCGCCAGCCTGCCACGACTCGATCGAAAGCGGCGAGCAAGGTATCGATCTCGCGTGCTCGTCCATACAATTTCTCAGGGACGAGCAGCCGGTCTGACGTGTCTTGCTCGCAGAGCGGAAACTCCTCAATGCGGCGCTGCCGTTCCCATTGAGCGAGGCAGCGGCGAAGATCAGCTCTCGACGCCCGCGGCGGTCTGATAGCGTTCCTCGGCAGTCTTGGTGAGCAGTTTCAAAATGATGGCCGATACAACACCAGGGACATCCGTCAACCCGGTCGACTGGCGGCACGGGCTGCTCTTGCAATATGGCAGTGAACCCATTCCATCGGATCGGAAGCCGTGAACGGACAGACTCCCGGTCAGCATTTCGTAAAGCGTGACCCCGAGGGAATAGAGGTCGCTCCGGGAATCGATCGAACGATTCATTCGTCCCGTCTGTTCGGGTGCCATATAGGCGAGTGTTCCCGCGATGAGCTCGGGAGGTTCACGTGACTGACGCTCGCGCGGAAGACGCGACGCGATACCAAAGCCCATCAGCCAGACCTGCCCGGTCGCGGAATTGACGAGCACATTGGCCGGCTTGATGTCCTTATGGATGAGGCCACGTTCGTGTAACCGGCGAAGCGCGGCCGATAGACCGGTGGCGATGCGCAAGAACCTTCCCATCTCCATGGGTTGGCCGAGGAGCCCGGCGAGCGGCTCGCCCCCGGGGTCCTCAAGCAGCAGCATGGTCCGCCCGCGCTCGCGCACAAGCGCCAGCGGCCGCACCGCCGACCGACCGTCCAGTTCATCCTTCAGTCCGTATTCGTGAGCCAGCCGATCAACGAGGCCTGGCGTGGGGCGTTCCGAGGCGGAAAGCACGGCCAGCACGGCGGTCCGCTTGCCGTCACCGTCATCACGCCATCCCCTGCAGAGGACGCGCTCACCATCCTCCCACAGCACCGCGAGGCTGCCGGCTCCGCCCGTTCCGAGTGACGAAGACAAGTTCATCTGGCGGACCAGCCTCGTTGCGGGCGTTATCTCGCGGCGAGTGTCACACATTGCGACCGCCGGGGAGATTTTGCGAAGTCCGACCGGGTCTTAGTCGTCTCTCAGTGGACTCCACTCTAAGACGTTGCGGCCACAAAATCCAGATGCCGGCAGCAGTCTGAGTGGCGCTATCGTGGCCCATCGAGGCCGCTGCTGGAGCAGCAACTGCTATTTCTTCTTCGCGTCCTGATACGGATAGATGATTTTGCCGGTCTTGTATTCCGCCGGCCACAAGACCACCTGGCGGGTTGTGTCGCGGAATTGCGACAGGTCGTTGCCGGTGATGTTCTGGAACTGGCTGACGAACGTGGCGCGGCTTTTTCCATTCGCCGTTATGGCCGAACGCGAGTTCACCGAGAACGGTAGGAAAGCTCGTGGCATGGATGTAGTCGGCGAGTTTGGCATGGTCGAGGCTTTTCGTGTCCGCGACCGCCTTGGCGAGCACTTGGCCGGCCGCGTAGGCGAACGGAACATTGGCGTAGCCCAACGGATCGATGCCGAGTGACGGCGCCTTTGCCTGGTACTTGGCGAGCACTTCCTTGAGTCCCGGAAAGTCGAGCTTCGGCGACGGCGGGAAATTTTCCAGGAACACGAAGCCGTTCAAGAGCGGGCCTAACTGCATCTTGATCGTGCTGGAGAGCATGCCGAGCATGGGGCCGCCCAACATCTTTGCGTTCAGGTTGGTTTCGGCGGCGGCGCGCACGAACGCCACCGTGTCGGGCGGATAGGCGCACACGAAGATCAGGTCGGGTTTGGTGGCGGCGACCGCGTGCACCACCGGCGTCAGATCGGTGCTGAAGGGCGGATAGCTCTTGTCGTAGACGATGTTGAGCCCGGACGTCTTGGCGTTGTCGCGGGCGCCGTCGCACGCGAGCTGGCCGAATTCCCCATCCGCCGCAACGATCGCGATCGTCTTTGGCTTGGGCGTCTGCGCCATCGCGATCTCGAACCAGCCGCGCGAGTACGAGAGAACGCCCTTCATCTCCGCCGGGGATCATGACGAAGTATCGCGAGTAGTTGAACTGGTGATTGACGTTCACGCCGAGGATCCCGATGGTCATCTTGTTCTGCTGCATGATCACCGGCAGCGCCGCCGCGATCATGTTGGTGCCGTAGGGCCCGAGCAGCAGATCGACTTTGTCGACGCTGAGCAGCTTGGTGTAGATGCCGGGGACGAGGCTGGGGTTGCTCTGGTCGTCGTAGTGAACGAGCTCGACCGGACGGCCCAGCAGCCCGCCCTTGGCGTTGAGATCGTCGCGCCAGATTTCGAGCCCCACCAGCAGCTGCTTGCCGATCGGCGCTATGCCGCCTGTAAGCGCGATGCTCAGCCCAATCTTGATCGGCTCTGCGGCGGGCGCCGGAGATCGCAGCCCACGGCAGCACCAGCGCGGCGAACAACACTGCGCGCGAGGCGAATGCGAACACCGATGTTGCGGTGGCAAGCATGGCTGACCTCCTTCCGCCGCCACGGGAGATGGCGGCACCACCGAGTTGCGTCGCGGACGCATCCGGCTTCGGCGGCAAGTCTACTGCAAGCGCCCGACGGACTTCATACCGTTCCGTCGCGCGGCGCCGGCTCCGGCAATTTGCGCTTGCTGAGGTAGTGCGGCCTCGTTCTGCTATTTCCAGATGTGTGGACTAGGCAAGCCGCCGATACCGACCGGCGCGCTTGAGCCCGAGCCGGGCGCCCCAGCCCTGTCACAGTCCAAATCGGTGCACGATCTAGTTTCGGCAAGCGCAGCCCAAAAGTCGCAATCCGGCGAAAGTCGAAACATGTCAAACCGCTAGGTTCGCGAACCCGTTGACGCGCGTCGTTTCCGCACCGCGGACGACTCCGAGGGAAGGTTCATGATCCTGGCGAGAGGACGAAAACGTCTGGTCGGCGTGACAGCCGTCGCCATCGTCATCGCGCTCGGCTCCGCCTTTGCGCAGCAGCGCACCTGCCGACGGCGCGACAGCCCAGGCCACTGTCGGCGTCAACATCATCGAACGCGGTGAATACCTTGCGCGCGTCGGCGACTGCATCGCGTGCCATACGGCGGCCGGCGGCAAGCCTTATGCCGGCGGGCTCGTGATCGAGACGCCGTTCGGCGGCATTACCAGCCCGAACATCACTCCCGACAAGGCGACCGGCATCGGAAACTGGAGCGATGATGATTTCTACCGGGCCATGCACGACGGCCTCGGGCGCAAGCGTGAATATCTCTATCCCGCCTTTCCCTTCACGTCATTCACCAAAGTGACTCGAGAGGACGTGCTGGCCATCAAGGCCTACCTGTTCTCGCTCGCACCCGTGGACGCGCCGCGCCAGCCGAACACGCTGCGCTTTCCTTTCAACGTCCGCCAGAGCCTTGCTGGTCTGGCGCGAGCTGTTCTTCCGCCCCGGCACGTTCGAGCCCAATGCAGTCGCGTCGCCGAGGTCAACCGCGGCGCCTATCTGGTCGAGGGTCTCGCGCATTGCGGAGAGTGCCATACACCGCGCAACGCGCTTGGTGGCTCGGAGACGAGCCAGGGGCTCGCTGGAGCCGAGATCGCCGGCTGGGTTGCACCCAGCATCACATCCGATCTGCGCCAGGGCATCGGCGGCTGGACGGACGACCAGCTCGTCGCGTTCCTGAAAACGGGTGCCGCGGCGAAGGGTGTTGCCTTCGGTCCGATGGCCGACGTCGTGCACGACAGCCTGCGGCACCTCACGGACGAGGACATTCGCGCGATCGTGGCCTATCTGCGCACGACACCGGCGCACGATCAGCCGGCCGCGCCAGCGGCAAATCCGGCCAAACTCGAAGGCGCCATCATCTACCTCAACAATTGCGCTCAGTGCCACCAGGCACTGGGGGTCGGCATCGCGGGCGCCATACCGTCACTATCGGGAAACGCCGCGGTGACTGCCGCTGCGCCGAACGATGTGATCATGGCGATTCTGAACGGTCTGCCGGGCAGTGGGAACTACGGATCGATGCCGAGCCTTGCGGCCGACACTCGACGATCATGAAATCGCGGCGGTAACGAACTACGTGCGAACGGCCTGGAGCAACCGATCGACGTCCGATGCAACGCCCGCTCTCGTCGCGAGCCTGCGCGGGCAATCAACGGTCTCATCGTCGGGCACCGAAACTGCGGCCGCCTTCGGCTGTGCGAAAATCCCGCTCAGCAGCGGACCAGCCACGCTGCCCGATGCAGTTCGGGCGTGTACGACATGCTGGTCGGCGCGAATGCAGCGACCATCGTCAATCGCGTGGACGAAATCATAGCCACGCTCCGCGCACAGAACACCGATCCGACACCCTGATCGTTGATGCCCTCATCGCCGCCTATTGTCCGATCGTAGCTGCTGATACGGGCTCTGACATTCGAGCAAAAGAAAGCCCGCCTCGACGACTTCGGTCAGCAGGTTACCCGTCTTGTCTTCCCGCAGGCGCAATCGTCTGTGTCTGACATTCTCGTCGAGGTGCCGGTGAAGCCCGGCCTTCTGCAGAAGCTGGACACGGCCGCAAGCGGAGCGAAGCTTTCACGCGACGCCTGGATCGCCCGCGCCATCGAGAGAAGCTTGTCGGCGACGCCATAGGATAATTCGGATCCGCATAAAGATGCGGCAACGCGATTAGCGCAGCCCTTCGAGCTTCTGCGCACGAGCGAGAAGCCGGCGACCGTCGAGAGATGCCGAGGAATTCGGATTCGAAAAGCGACTCAAGCCGAAGCGTTCTCCGCGAGAGCGCAACAGCATTCGCCGCAAGATCCTGCCATGGGCCGCAAGATCGGCAAAATCCATCAAGCCGGGCGACCTTAGCTCTGGCGCAAGCGTAACTTCGGCGCTCATCAGACTGAGCAGGTGTGGCCTCGGTCTGAAAACTCTTAGTCGTTCCAATCAATCCTCGGCCGCGGCAGTGGCCATGCTGCTGCTCAATGGGTCCATGTGGAGGAGGGGCCCAAGCGTCGAGGACAGGGAAATCTCCGGAAAGCGAGCAGATGGGCATCGTTCGATTCGCGCTGAGATTTCCCCATACATTCTATGTGCTGGCGGCTCTCATCCTCTTTCTCGGCATCACCGCAATCCGCGCGATGCCGACCGACATCTTTCCGGAGATCAGGATCCCGGTCGTGACCGTGATCTGGCAATACACCGGGCTGAGCACACCGGAAATGGAGCAGCGCGTCAGCACCTACAGTCAGTATTCGATCAGCTCCAACGTCAACGGCATCAAGAATATGGAGGCCCAGACCCTGAACGGTCTGTCTGTCCAGAAGATCTACTTCCAGCCTGACGTAAATCTTGACCTCGCGATTGCGCAGATCGTATCGGCGACCAACGCCATTCGTGCGTTGATGCCCGCCGGAATCCAGCCGCCGATCGTCGTGCAGTTCAACGCATCGAGCGTTCCGGTCCTGCAGATCAATCTCAGTTCGGACAGTCTCAACGAACAGGAACTGTACGATTACGGCATCTACCGCGTGCGCCAGCAACTGGCTCCGGTCCCCGGTGTTACGCTGCCGACGCCGGCCGGCGGGAAGTACCGGCAGATCATGGTCGACATCGATCCCGAGAAGTTGCTGGCCCGCGGCCTGACGCCTTTGGACGTCGTCAACGCAGTCAACACCCAGAACCTGACGCTGCCTTCGGGAACAGCAAAGATCGGCGATACGCAATACACCGTGCAGACCAACGCCATGCCGAAGACGATCGACGATCTCAATGGCATTCCCGTCAAATTCGCCAACGGCGCGACGGTTTTTCTGAAGGACGTCGCTCAGGTTCGCGACGGAGCGATGGTGCAGCAGAACGTCGTGCGCGCAGATGGACAGCGATCCGTCCTGCTCAGCGTCATCAAGAACGGCAATGCCTCGACGATCGACGTCGTCAAGGGGGTCAAGCAGGCCCTGCAGACGGCCCGCGCCGCCGCGCCGGCCGGCCTCAAGATCACCGAGCTGTTCGACCAGTCGGTGTTCGTCACCCGCGTCGGTGGAAGGCGTGTTGCGCGAAGGCGCGATTGCGGCGGCGCTCACCGCGTTGATGATCCTGCTGTTCCTGGGTTCGTGGCGATCGACGCTGGTCGTCATGATCTCGATCCCGCTGTCCATTCTCACGTCGTTGGTGGTCCTCTATTTTCTCGGGGAGACGCTCAACACCATGACGCTGGGCGGGCTTGCGCTCGCGGTCGGTATTCTGGTGGACGATTCGACGGTCACGATCGAAAACACCCATCGGCTGCTCACCGAAGAGGGCAAGCGATTGCCCGAGGCGACGCTCCACGGAGCCGCCGGGATCGCGATCCCGACACTGGTATCGACCCTCGCCATCAGCTGTGTGTTCACCTCGGTGGTGTTCCTCGAGGGCCCGTCGAAATACCTGTTTACGCCGCTCGGGATGGCGGTGGTGTTCGCCATGCTCGCGTCCTATGGGCTGTCGCGGACGCTGACGCCGATCACCATTGGTCTCCTGCTCAAGGGTGAGCACCACGATGCGGCGGGCGGTTCCCGGCAGGGCCTGTTTGGCCGATTTCACGCGGCATTCAACCGCCGCTTCGAGCGCATGCGCGACGGCTACGCCGCGCTGCTGAGCTATCTGCTGCGTCACCGCGTCATCGTTCCGGCCGCGGGCGTCCTGATCCTCGGTCTCGGCACCACCATGCTGGTGTTCGTCGGGCGGGATTTCTTTCCCTTCATCGACGGCGGTCAGATCCAGCTGCATGTCCGCGCGCCGGCCGGGACCCGGATTGAAGCGACGGAGAAGATTTTCCAGGCCGTCGAGGACAAGATTCGCGAGATCATACCCGAGAGCGAACGCGATCTGATTGTCGACAACATTGGACTGCCGGCGCGCGCATACAATCTGGCATTCGCCGACGGCTCGACGATCGGCATCAATGACGGCACGATCCTGGTCGCACTGAAGGAGGGCCACGCGCCGACCGCCGAATACGTCCGCAAGCTGCGCGTGGCGCTGCCAGCGGCATTTCCGGACGTCGTGTTCTATTTCCAGGCCGCCGATATCGTCACCCAGATTCTGAATTTCGGTCTTCCCGCGCAGATCGACGTGCGGACCGTCGGCTATGACCGGAGCACAAATCTCCGGATTGCCAAGGAGCTGCAGCGGCGAATTGCGGCCATTCCCGGAATCGCGGACGCCCATCTCCAGCAGGAAGTGGATGGCCCCGCGTTCTACGCCACCATCGATCGAGCCCGAGCGACTGCAGCTCGGCCTCAATGCCAATTCGATCGCCACAAATCTCAACGTCAGCTTGAGTTCATCCGAGCAGGTGTCACCCAATTTCTGGACGGATCCGGCCTCGGGAATTCCCTATTACATCGCGGTCCAGACACCCGAGCCCAAAGTGGCTTCCGTCAATGACCTCGCCAACACCCCGGTTTCCGGCACGGTTTCGCCCGCCGGCGCCGTGATCCCCGGAATGCTCAGCAATGTGGCGACGATCGCGCGCGCGACGGTGCCGACCAACACCAATCAGACCAACATCCAGCCGATCTACGATGTCTATGCCAGCGTTCAAGGCCGCGATCTCGGCAGCATAGCGGCCGAAATCAACAAGATTGTTGCCGACCTCCGCCCGCAATTGTCGCCCGGCAACACCATCCAGGTCGCCGGGCAGATTCAGAGCATGAACGACGCCTTCCGCGATCTCGGCATCGGCCTGTTGTTCGCCGCCGTGTTCGTCTACCTGCTGATGGTCGTGAACTACCAGAACTTCGGCGATCCATTTGTCGTCATGCTGGCTCTGCCGGCGACTTTGTGCGGCATTCTCACCATGCTCTTCATCACCGGCACGACACTCAGCGTGCCCTCGCTGATGGGAGCGATCATGGCGGTCGGCGTCGCGTCGGCGAACTCGATCCTGCTGGTCACCTTCGCACGCGAGCAGCAGATGGCCGGCTGGACGGCATTCGATGCCGCGATCACCGCCGGCCATACCCGGATTCGCCCGGTTCTCATGACCGCCGCCGCAATGATCGTCGGCATGATCCCGATGGCGATCGGCGGCCCGGGCGAGGAGCAGAATGCCGCGCTGGCGCGCGCCGTCATCGGTGGCCTGCTGTTCGCAACTCCAACCACTCTGCTGATCGTGCCCTATCTGTTCGCTCTGCTGCGGAAGAGCAACGACGGCAAGACCGCCCATGGCGTATTCAAAGAGGCAATCGCATGAACGACGTGAACCGAGAGAACGACATCGAGCATTTGCCGCCCAAAAATGAACAGCGTGACCAGCCGCAGCCGGCCACGCCGGCGGCCGACGCACGTCCCGCATCCAGCCGAAGGGAGCTTCGACCGCGTTCGTTACGGCTGCTGGGATTGGTCCTGCTGCTGCCGCTCGCCGCAGGTGTTGCATACGGGGCGGTGCAGTACAACGCGCGGGATCGGCAAGTGAAGAGAACCGCCGAGCAGCAGCGGGACTTCGTCCCGACCGTTCGAGTCGCCAAGGTGCGTGCTTCCGACAGCAACGTGACCGTCTCGCTGCCCGCGACGACACTCGCCTTTGCGGCGGCGAATATCTATGCGCGCGCCAACGGCTACATCGAGACGCGCAAAGTCGATATCGGCGATCGTGTGAAGGCCGGCGATCTGCTGGCGCAGATCACGGCTCCCGAACTCGATCACCAGATTGCCCAGAATGAGGCGGCGCTCAGCCAGACCGAGGCTTCGCTGCAGCAGACGCGGGCGAGCAGGGACCTGGCGCAGGTCACCAACGAGCGCGACAGCACCTTGGTCAAGCAAGGGATGGGTGACGCCCCAGCAGGGCGACACCGACCGGCTGACGCTGCAGGCACAACATGCGGCAGTCGCCGTGGCCGAAGCGAACATCGCGGCTCAGCAGGCGCTGATCCGGGTGCTTCGCCAGCAAAAGGCTTACCAGAGCGTGGTCGCGCCGTTCGACGGGATCATCACCCACCGGAACGTCGATACCGGCAGCCTGGTGCAGGCGGGCTCCACTTTCATGTTCACGTTGATGCAAAGCGACGTCATCCGCACTCAGGTCTATGTGCCGCAGGATGCGGCGTTCGGAGTCGCCGTCGGAGTCGATGCGGTCGTTCGCGTGCCCGAGAACCCCGATCGCACGTTCCCCGGCAAAGTGACGCGCTTCGCTCATGCCTTGGCGCCGGGCACGCGGACGTTGCTCACCGAGATCGATGTTCCCAATCCCGACGGCGCCTTGAGTCCGGGACTGTATGTGACTGTCGAGTTGCACATTCCGCGCAAGACGCCCGCCATTTTGGTGCCCGCCGACGCGCTGATTTTCAACAGCGATGGTTTGCAAGTGGCTGTGGTCGACAACGGCACGGTGCGCCTCCAGAAGGTGACGGTGGCGCGTGATCTCGGAACAGAGATCGAGGTGCGCGACGGCGTCAAGCCGGGCGACGAGGTGATCCTCAAGCCGGCGGTCGCGCTTGCCGACGGCAGCAGGGTGCAGCCGCAGGCTGCGACCTCGCAGACGTCTCAGCGATAACCATGATGGTGTCTCGAACGCAGGAGGCCCCGATGCGAAGCTTGATCCTCATGACCGCAGCCATGGTCATGTTCGGCTGCAACTCAACCTTTGCGCAGGTTGGATTCACGACACGCACGGCGCCGGCGGTGCGCACGACATCGCCCGCCACGTCCGCGACGGCCGTGCCGATCACGACCACGTCCGCAGCGGCGCTGGGTTCGATCAACACGGGCCCCTTGGGCCGAACGTCGCGAGGCACCGTAGGCACGATCACAGCCTGCCCGACCGCCGGAGCCGCGCCTAGCGTCTTCATCGATGCAAGCACCGCGGATCCCATATACGGGACGCTGCCCCCAACGCCTCTTCCCGGTGCGACGGTGCCGGCTGCTCCCCCGTTCGGTCCGTCGATCATGGCCGGCACCTGCGATCCGACCGCGAGCACTCTCTGATATTATCGAGGCATTGGGCGGCACCACGGCTGTAACAGTACCCGGGCTGGCCACTGTCAGCGGGTTGACTATGGCGACGCCACCGTTCCGTCCACCGCCTTGGAAGCCAGTGCAGCAGGCCTGAGCCCACTGATCATCGTTCCGGCCGCGGGTATCGTCTCGTCGGCACCTGGTGTCACCACCACCGCGACTATCACCACCATGCCAACCACACCTCTCACCGCCGGATCGCTGTACAGCGCCGCGCCGATTTCCGCCTGCCGCCATGGAATTCCGCTGGAACAGGCCTGAGCCCGTGATGACTTCGAGTTCGCCGCCAAGGAAGCGCCTGACTGCGGCTGCGGGGAAGGGCCGCGCCGCGCCCTCGCGCCGGGACGGAGCGTGCCAGCCGCCGCCATTGCGTCGCGGCGCGGCGATGCCGCCGCAGCATCGCCCGCAACGGCTTCTATGACGCAATTCGATTGCCGCAGTTTAGTCTGTGAAAGAACGCTCGACGAGGATTTGGACGGCGGCTCTCAGCGCGGCTTCCCGTGCTCTAGAAGGGCCGGCAAACCGCTGGGGGCGCACGCGCAGAATCTTTTTCCGAAAAATCTGGATTTTGGACCGACGTTGGACCGAGCCGCGATATTGGACCGAAAATTGGACCGGCGGCCGTGGCAATCCTCTAAGTCTTTGATTTTGTTGGCGCGCCCTACGGAAATCGAACCCGTGTTACCGCCGTGAAAGGGCGGTGTCCTGGACCGCTAGACGAAGGGCGCAGCCGCTGCGGAAGGCAGGGCCCTCGCGAAGCGCGGCGACATATAAAGAGCTTGCGGGCAGGGGGCAAGCGTGCCGGCGCCGACCATCGTCGTGTGCGCGACGCCACAACCCTGGACCTCATGGTGAGGAGCGCCCGCATCGCGGGCGCGTCTCGAACCATGGCCCGGAGCGGGAGCGGTGCGCCTGGCCATCCTTCGAGACGCGGCCCATCAGCGCGGTCTACGCGCGTCTGCGACGCGCTACGGCCGGCTCCTCTGGATGAGGTTCGGAGCAGGCTGCGCCGCGGGCTCAGGAAAAAGTTCTTTGCATGGGGTTGTTTTGCGATTTTTTTTCCGGCCGCCGTCCACCGGACGACCCCGGCTACCAGTTCCCCGTGTTCGGCATCGAGGACCACGGCTCCTTCGGCTCAAGCGGCTTGCCCTTCTGCAGCAGTTCGACCGACTGCTTGTCGGGCGAGCGCACGAACGCCATGTTGCCGTCGCGCGGCGGACGGTTGATGGTCACGCCGCCCTTCATCAGCGTCTCGCAGGTGGCGTAGATGTCGTTGACCTCGTAGGCGAGATGGCCGAAATAGCGCGCCTCGCCGTAGTCCTCGGTGTCCCAGTTGTAGGTCAGCTCCAGCATCGGCTGGTCGCGGCCGGTCTTCTCCATGCTGGCCTTGACCACCGCCTCGTCCTCGGGTGCGTAGAGGAACACCAGGGTGTACTTGTTCTTATCGTCCACCCGGCGCCGCGCTTCCTTCATGCCGAGCAGGTCCACGTAGAAATGGAGCGCCGCGTCGAGATTGCGCACGCGCAGCATGGTGTGCAGATATTTCATGATCGACCTCTTCTCCGCGCCGCCCGACCCGGCCGCAGCCCAAGCGGGACATAGCATGATCGCCCCTGACGTTACGACCGCTGTTCACCGCCTGCGCACGCTTGTGGATGAGGCGAGCGTCATCGTGCCCTTCACCGGCGCCGGCATCTCGACCGAATGCGGCATCCCGGATTTTCGTTCCCCCGGCGGGATCTGGACGAAGATGCGGCCGATCGACTTCTCGGATTTCCTCGCGAGCCAGGAGGCGCGCTGACGATTCCTGGCGGCGCCGCTTCGCCATGCAGGAACAGTTCGGCGGCGCGAAGCCCGGGCGCGGGTCACCAGGCGCTGGCGTCGCTCTACCGCGCCGGCAAGTCGCCCGGCGTGGTGACTCAGAACATCGACAACCTGCACCAAGCCTCTGGCATTGCTTCTGAACACGTCGTGGAGTTGCATGGCAACACCACCTACGCGACCTGTCTCGACTGCGCGACGCGCTACGAACTCCCCTGGGTCAAGCGCTTCTTCGATGCGAGCGGTCGCGCGCCCTCGTGCACCTCGTGCGGCGGCCACATCAAGACCGCGACGGTGTCGTTCGGTCAGGCGATGCCCGAGCGGGAGATGCAACGCGCCGAGGAGATGACCCGTGCTGCCGATCTTTTCATCGCGATCGGCTCGTCGCTCGTGGTCTGGCCGGCGGCCGGCTTCCCGCTGATGGCGAAGCGCAACGGCGCGGCGCTGGTCATCATCAATCGCGATCCGACCGAATTCGACGATATCGCCGACCTCGTGGTGCGTCACGACATCGGCGACGTGCTCTCGCCCTTGATCGCGACGCAGTCGTAAAAGCCGTTGTGGCGCAGCATGATCCGCCGTGCTGTGCACAGTTAGCCACAGCCTGTCAGTATTTATTCAAATGGCCCTATGCGGGCGCAGCCGCAATGTTATGTTCGATGAAGCGGTGATTTGAACTTGTAAGCGCCCTCTCAAGAGGCGCCCAACTAGCGGCGGCGTTACGGCGTCATGACGTCGGACGATTTGGGGCCAAAGGTACCCGGTTTTGCGCTTCCATCCGATCTTGCCGGCGAGATCGCCGACGAGACGGTGAGCGTGATCGAGATTGCGGGAGCCATCAAATGGTTCGACGTCTCGAAGGGCTACGGCTTTATCATTCCCGATAACGGCTTGCCGGACGTGCTGCTGCACGTCACGTGCCTGCGCCGCGACGGCTACCAGACCGCGTATGAAGGCGCGCGCATCGTCTGCGAGGTGCTGCAGCGGCCGAAGGGCCTGCAGGCGTTCCGCATCGTCTCGATGGACGACTCGACCGCGGTCCATCCGGCGCCTGCCCCCCGCGCGCACCCACGTGCAGGTGACGCCGACCAGCGGGCTCGAGCGTGCCGTGGTGAAATGGTTCAACCGGTTGCGCGGGTTCGGCTTCGTGACGCGCGGCGACGGCACGCCGGACATTTTCGTGCACATGGAGACGCTGCGCCGCTACGGCATCACCGAGTTGCGGCCCGGCCAGACCGTGCTGGTGCGCTTTGGACCCGGCCCGAAGGGCATGATGGCCGCCGAAGTGCGCCCCGACGGCCCGCAGCCGCACTGATTCCCGGATCGAAGATGGTGGTCGGGGCAGCAGTTTGAACCTGCGACCTGAAGTACCCAAAACTTCCGCGCTACCAGACTGCGCTATGCCCCGGCCGGAGCGGCACACCGCCGCGATCGGTTGTCCGGAGCGATACACGGTTCGGTTTTCGCAGGCAAGCCGAGCCATGGCGCGTTTTTCCATACGTTTTTCAGCGTAAGGTGGGCGGCATTCGGGACCAGTTGGATCGAGTATGATCGCACGCATCTACAAGCCGGCGAAGACCGCGATGCAGTCGGGCAGCGCGAAGACCAGGGATTGGGTGCTCGACTACGAGCCGGAGCAGCCACGCGCGGTCGAGCCGCTGATGGGCTGGACCTCGTCGGGCGACATGCGCCAGCAGCTGAAGCTGCAGTTCGAAACCCGGGACGAGGCCGTCGCCTATTGCGAGCGCAACGGCATTCCCTACCAGGTCGCGGAGCCGAAGGCGTCGGCGCGGCGCACGATCTCCTACTCGGATAATTTCGCGTTCACCCGGCGCGGGGCCTGGACCACTAGGAACTGCGGTTGCGGCGGCGTCGGCGTTCCCGGGGACCGGCCCCGGCAACACGACCGCCACGCCGATCGAGCCGGGGATGACCTCGAACAATCCGACCGTCGGCAGCGGCGGCGCGGGCATTCCCAGCGTCTCGCCTTCGGAAAGCGCATCGAGCGGTCGCCATCGAGCGGGTCGGGCGGCCTGCGAACCAATCCCAGCAGCCTCGAATACCCCGGGCGGCGCCCCATCGAGCGATCCGACCGCTCCCTCCAGCCGGCGCGCCGCGCATCATGGTGCCGGAGCGGCGGTCAGGTCTCGACAACCCTTCGGCACGAGGATTGTCACCCATGTCTCAGGTACGATCTGTTACCTATATGTCCGGGCTGGACAATTCGTGAGCTGGCGACCCCGGGAGGACTTCGAACCTCCGACCAACAGCTTAGAAGGCTGCTGCTCTATCCAGCTGAGCTACGGGGCCGTGATCTCAGGCGCGGGCAAAATTACGCGCAGGCGGCCCAAACCGCAATCAAGCGGACTGTTCGTCATCGACCGCCGCGAGATGCAGCGCGGCGATGTCGCGCGCCGCCATCTCGAAACGCTCGCCCTCGAGCGACGCGAACGCAACCGTCTCGCCAAGCGCGCTTTGCAGGATCGCCAACACCGCCGCGCCATCGGCCGGGTAGAGCACGACCGTGTCGCCCGGCGCGATGTCCGGCACCGCGGGATCGACCCAGTACCAGACCCCGCCGACCCGCACGCGGTAGGCCTGCGTGGCGTTGCGGCCGTCCTTCATCGCGCTTTGCTTCTCGCTCGCTGCAAGCCGACACTAGCACGATCCCGGGATGCCGATGGCGGGTCGCGCCACGCCGCATGAATCATGTACAACCTCCCGGAGACAATGGAGCGAACAATGGCGGCCAAGAACAAGACCAGCGAGACCAAGCGGCCCTTCATCGTCGGGATCGTGCTCTATCCGGGCTTCGACCTGCTCGACGTCGCGGGCGCGAATGAAGTCTTCACGTTCGTCGATGCGGGACTGCTCGGACGGCCGATCGAGACCATCACGGTCGCGGCCGAGAAGGAAGTCGCGGCGCTCGCGCCGCTCACCGTCAAGCCGTCCAACACGTTCGAAAATTGCCCGAGGTCGATCTGCTGTTCGTGCCCGGCGCGGGCGACGGCGTCGCGGCGGCGATCGGCGACGCCGATCTGCACAAGTTTCTCCGCCGCAAGGCGCGAACCGCGAAATACGTCGCGTCGGTGTGCACCGGCGGGCTGATCCTCGCGGCTTCGGGATGCTCGACGGCTATCAGGCGACCTGCCACTGGTCGGTGATCGACTGCCTGAAGCTGTTTCCCAAGGTGACGGTGGTGAACGGGTTTCCGCGCTATCTGCGCGACCGTAACCGCTTCACCGGTGGCGGCATCTCGTCGTCGGTTCGACGAGGCGCTGTTCATGGTGCAGCAGGTCGTCACCGACCTGACCGGGGATGCGGCGAAGGGCGATGCCGCCTCCAACGGGTGCAGTTGTCGATCCAGTACAATCCGAAGCCGCCCTTTGCCGGCGGCGACCCGGCCAGCGTCGATTTCTCCGTGTTCGATCCGGTCGAGCAGGGGATGAAAACGTTCCGCAAGCAGGTTTGCGACGCCGTGCGAGCGCAGATTGGCGCGTAGAGCATTTTCCGGCGAAGTCGACCCCGAGTTCGCCGCAGTTAAAACGCGAGCGCATGCAAGGATGTTCGAGCGCGGTCCAGATTCCGAGGGAGCGGATCGTGCTCCCGCGCCTCACAATCTCCCCAGTTCCAAGGCTTGTCAGCGGGCAGCGAGCGCGCGTTAACCGGATGTTGGTTCGTGCGCCGCAGGATGCCGGGGAGTGAGCGTCCGAATGCGTGTGCTGTGTCTGATTGTTGCGTTGCTCTGGTGCGGGCCGGCTTTCGCCGACCTGCGCATCACGCGCGACTTCGGCGGCTTCGTCGATCAGTACAAGACGAAATACGCCAAGGCGCGCGACAAGGGCGAGCGCGTCATCATCGACGGCATCTGCAATTCGGCCTGCACCCTGGTGCTTGGTATCGTGCCGCTCAATCGCATCTGCGCAACGCCGCGCGCGAGCCTCGGCTTCCATCAGGCCTACTACGACAAGCGCTGGACCGCGGGCCTGCGCGTCACCAGCGTCGCCGGCACGGATGAACTGATGTCCTACTACCCGCCCGCGGTGAAAGCCTGGATCGCCAGGAAGGGCGGGCTCAGCGCCGAGATGAAGCGCGTGTTCAACGGCACCGAGCTGTGGTCGATCATCGACCCGTGTCCGGAAGAATTTTGAGCGCCGGCAACCCGCCCTCGTTGCGGTACCCGCGCTATCCGAGCCGTCAGCAAAGAAATCGCTTGGCAACGCCGGCCATTGTGTCGACACTCCTGGCAACCATCCAGGACGTTCGGAGGAAGGCCCATGCGAACCGCCGCCAGGAATGCCGCTGTTTTTGCCATCGGCGCCGCGCTGCTGACGGCGCTGCCGCACACGCGGACGCGCAGTCGACACCTGAGAAGCGCAAGGTCAACGTCGCAACCGCATCGCTCGGCCTGCCGTATCTGCCGCTGATCATCGCGCAGCAGCGCAAGTATTTCGCCGAGGAGGGGCTCGAGGTCGAGATCGCGGCGTTCGCCGGCGGCTCGAAGGCACTGCAGTCGCTGATGGGTGGGTCGAGCGACGTCGCCTCGGGCGCCTACTCGAACACGCTGACGATGGCGGCGAAGGGCCAGAAGCTGAAGAACTTCGTCGTGCAGGTGCGCTATCCGGCGCTCACCATCGCGGTGTCGCGGCGCGTCGCCGACCGCTACCAGTCGCCCAAGGATCTCAAGGGCATGAAGATCGGCGTCAGCGCGCCCGGCTCGAGCACGCACATGGTGGTGAACCATCTGCTGAGCAAAGGCGGGCTCACCTCGAACGACGTCTCGATCATCGGTGTCGGCACGTCGGCCGCCGCGGTCGCGGCGGTCGAGAAGGGCGAAATCGACGCGATCATCAACAGCGATCCGGTGATGACCAAGCTCGAGGCCGACAACGCCGTGAAGGTGATCGCCGAGACGCGCACCTCGAAGGGCACGCAGGATCTGTTCGGCGGGCCGTATCCCGAGGCCGGGCTCTACGCGACGGCGGAGTTCATCGCGAAGAATCCGAACACCATCCAGGCGCTGACCAATGCGATCGTGCGCGCGCAACTGTGGATGCAGACCGCGAGCATCGACGACATCGCGGCGAACGTCCCGGCCGATCACATGCTCGGCGACAAGGAGCTCTATCTCGCCTCGTACAAGAAGATGCACGAGGCGCACTCGCCCGACGGACTGATCACGCAAGAGGGCGCGCAGATCGTGCACGACGTGCTGGCGGCGTTCCTGCCCGAGGTGAAGGCCGCCAACATCAAGGTCGAGGACACCTACGAGAACCGCTTCGTCGAAGCCGCGCTGAAGAAGTGGCAAGGCAAGATGTGAGGGCGCCGCCATTCGGAGCCGCGCCATTCCGCCACTCATGCGCATGGCGCATGGATGCCCGGCCGCCCGCAGGGTGCGCCGGGCCGGCGCGTCCCCTATAAGGGCGCCGAGATCGACGTAAGCCAAGCCGGGCATGACACAGCTCACCGACGCCACGCCGACGGCGGCGCGCAACAATGACGCGCGCATCATTCCGCTCGTCTGCGCGGCGCATTTCGTCAGCCATTTCTACATCCTGGTGCTGCCGCCGCTGTTCCCGTTCATCCGCGAATTCTACAATGTGAGCTACACGCAGCTCGGCCTCGCGCTCACCGCCTTCAACATCACCACCGCGCTGTGCCAGACGCCAGCCGGGCTTCCTGGTCGACCGGATCGGCGCGCGCTCCGTGCTGGTGTCGGGACTTGTGCTCGGCGCGGCGTGCCTCGCGATCGTCGGGCTGTTCCCGTCGTTCTGGCTGCTGGTCGCGATGTTCGCGGCTGCTCGGCGTCGCGAACGGCGTCTACCACCCGGCCGACTACGCGATCCTCGTCGCAGCTCGTCTCGAACGAGCGCGCGAGCCAGGCTTTCTCCGTCCACATCTTCGCGGGCTTCCTCGGCACCGCCGTGACGCCCGCCGCGATGCTGATCCTGCAGCAGGCGCTCGGCTGGCAGGGCGCGTTCCTCGCCGCCTCGCTCATGGGCCTCGTGGTCGCGATCCCGTTCCTGCTGCAGCCGGCCGCGCTGTTCGAGCCGCCGGTGAAGCCGGTGCGCCCGCCGAGCGAGCAGCCGAAGGACGACAAGGCCGGCTGGTCGTTGCTGTTGTCCACGCCGATCCTGCTCAACCTGCTGTTCTTCGTGATGATCACCTTCGCCACCACCGGCGTGCAGAACTATTCGGTGGTGGCGCTCGGCGAAGCGTTCGGCACGCCGCTCGGCGTCGCGAATTCGGCGCTCACCGCGAACCTGATGCTCAGCGCCGTTCGGCGTGCTGGTCGGCGGAGTGCTGGCGTCGCGCGTCACGCGCCACGAATGGGTCGCGGCCTTCTCGTTCGCCGGCATCGCGGTGACGGCGATCGCGATCGGCATCGCGGATTTCGGCTTCGTCTACCTGTTCGCCCTGATGTCGATCAACGGCTTCGTCAACGGGCTGATGCAGCCCTCGCGCGACATGATCGTGCGCGCCGTGACGCCCGAGGGGCAGTTCGGCAAAGTGTTCGGTTTCGTCACCACCGGCTTCAACATCGGCGGCATCATCGCGCCGTTCATCTTCGGCTACGTGATGGATGCCGGGCGTCCGCACTGGGTGTTCTTCGCTCGTCTGGGCGCTGAGTCTGCATCGCGATCCTGACCATTCTGCCGAATTTCGTGCGGCGAGCGAGAAGCGCCTGATTTCAGGCATTCGCTTCGCTTGCGCGGCGAATCCAGTTTTGAATAATTTCAAACTGGTTCGCGGAGTCCCATGCGACTGACCGAACAGAGCCGTTATGCCTTGCGCGTGCTCGCGCACTGCGCCGAGCGCCACCCGGCGCTCGCCAAGGTCGCGACCATCGCGGCCATCACCGGCATCACCGAGCAGAACATCTTCAAGCTGATCAAGGTGCTGGCCAAGGCGGGCTTCGTCGAGACGATCCGCGGGCCGCATGGCGGCGTGCGGCTCGCGATGGCGCCGAAGGCGATCCGGGTGGGGCAGGTGATCCGCGCGATCGAGCCGCGCTTCAAGGCCTGCGGGCCGCTCGGTCAGATGATGTCCGAGGAGCCGGTCTCGGCGGTCGAACGCGAGCTCGACCAGACCATCGGGCGCGGCATCGCGGCGTTCATGGACACGCTCGACCGCACCTCGATCGCGGCGCTGATCGAGAAGAGGCCGGCGAACGCGGCCTATGATTTCCGCCACCGCCGCTTTCGCACCCTTCGCGATGATGCGCGCGAGCGCGTCCGTCACCGCGGCCGCGAAAACGACAGATCGGCGGCGAGCTCGGCGCCGAAGATCTCGCGCACGTCGAGCAGGGCAGGGGCGAGGCGTTCGGCCGAGGCCCGGCCTGATCCGCGACCGCGCGCAGCCGCGCCGAGAGCGGATCGCGCACGTCGATCGGCTTGCCCTGCTCGTCGATGCCGGTGACGTAGCGCATCCAGCCCGCGACACCCATCACGAGGCGGTCGATCGGGGCGCCCGCGGCGAGCCGGTCGCGGATCGAGCCGAGCAGGCGCTGCGGCAGCTTCTGCGAGCCGTCCATGCAGATCTGCCAGGTGCGATGCTTCAGCGCCGGATTGGCATAGCGCTCCATCAGCGCGCGCTTGTAGGCCGCGACGTCGGCGCCGGGCGGCATCTTCAAGGTGGTTGCGGCGTCGTCCATCACGGCCTCCGCGAGGCGGCGGTAGTTTTCGTCCTGCATCGTGTCGGACACGGTCTCGTAGCCCGCCAGATAGCCGAGATAGGCCAACGTGGAATGGCTGCCGTTGAGCAGGCGCAGCTTCATGTTCTCGTAAGGCGCAACGTCGGTGACGAATTCAGCGCCCGCGATCGACCAGTCGGGGCGGCCGCCGGGAAAACGATCCTCGATCACCCATTGGCTGAACGGCTCGGTGACGACCGGCGCGGCGTCCTCGACGCCGAGACGCGTCCGAAATCGCGGCGCGGTCCTCGTCGGTCGTCGCCGGCGTGATGCGGTCGACCATCGTGGACGGAAACGCGACCTCGTTGCGGATGTAGCCGGCGAGCTGCACGGTCGCGCAGCTCGGCGAAGCGCGCACACGATCGTCGCGACCGTGCGGCCATTGTGCGGAAGGTTGTCGCAGCACAGCACCGTGAAGGCGTGAACGCCCGCCTCGCGCCGCCGCCGCAATGCCTCGACCAGGAAGCCCGGCGCGGTGCGCGGGCGCGTCGGGTTGGCGAGGTCGTGCACGATATCGGGGTGTGCTTCGTCGAGCGCCGCGGTGGCCGGATCGTAGCAATAGCCCTTCTCGGTGACGGTCAAGGTGACGATCGTCACCGCCGGATCGCTCAGGCGCGCCAGCAGCGCTTGCGGGTCCTCGGGCGCGACCAGCGTCTCCTTGATGGCGCCGATCACCTGCAGCCGCTCGCCCGCGGCGCCGCGCACCGCCAGCGTGTAAAGATTGTCCTGCGGCTGCAGCGCGTCGCGCACCGCCGGAGAGCGCAGGCTCGCGCCGACGATGCCCCAGCGCATGTCGCCGGCGGCGAGCGCGGCCTCGGTGTACATCGCCTGATGCGCGCGCTGGAACGCGCCGATGCCGAGATGCACGATGCCGGCCGCGACCGCCGCGCGGTCGTAGCGCGGCCGCGCGACATCGGCCGGGAGCCCGCCGAGCGCCCGTGCGTTCAGCCGCTCCATCACTTGCCGAGCAGCAGGGCCGGAAGCCAGAGCGACAGCGCCGGAATGTAGGTGACCATCAGCAGCACGATCAGCATCGGGATGTAGAAGATCATGATGCTCTTCGACACGGCTTCCATCGTCACCTTGCCGATGGCGCAGCCGACCACGAGCGTCGGCCCGACCGGCGGCGTCAGCAGCCCGATGCCGAGATTGAGGATCATGATCATGCCGAAATGCACCGGATCGATGCCGAACATCTTCACCACCGGCAGGAAGATCGGCGTGCAGATCAGCAGCATCGGCGCGAGGTCCATGAAGGTCCCGAGCACCAGCAGCAGGATGTTGATCAGGAACAGGAACATGTACTTGTCGCTGGAGACGGCGACGAAGAACGCCGTCACCTTCGCGGGGATCTGCATGATCGCCATCATGTAGCCGAAGGCGATCGAGAACCCGATCATGATCATCACCATGCCGACGGTGCGCACGACGCGCCCGACCAGCAGCGGCAGCTCGCTCCATTTGTAGTCGCGATAGATGAACATCGTGACCAGGAACGAGTAGATGCACGCGACCGCGGCGGACTCGGTCGGCGTGAAGACGCCGCTCAGGATTCCGCCGATGATGATGAAGATGGTGACCAGACCCCAGAACGCTTCGCCCGCGATCGTGATCGCCTGGCGCAGCGGGATGACCTCGCCTTTCGGGAAGTTGTCGCGCCGCGCGATGTAGAAGCACAGGATCATCAGCGACAGGCCGAGCAGCAGGCCCGGGATGATGCCGGCGATGAACAGATGCGCGACCGAGATCGTGCCGCCCGCCGCGAGCGAATAGATCACCGCGTTGTGCGAGGGCGGGATCAGCAGCGGCTGCAGCGAGCCCGCGATGGTGACGTTCACGGCGAACAGGCGCGGATATCCGGCCTTGATCATTTGCGGGATCATCACCGAGCCGATCGCGGCCGTGTCGGCGACCGACGAGCCCGAGATGCAGCCGAACATCGTGGAGGCGAGGATGTTGACCAGCGCCAGGCCGCCGCGGATGAACCCGACGAACACCTTGGCGAGGTTGACGAGACGTGTCGCCATGCCGCCTTCGGCCATGATGCCGCCGGCGAGAATGAAGAACGGGATCGCCAGCAGCGCGAAATCGTCCATGCCGTCGGACGTCTTGAGCATGATGGCTTCGAGCGGCATGTCGACCCACAGCGCCGCGATGATCGCCGCGAGGCCGAGCGCATAGGCGACCGGCATGCCGAGCAGGCACAGCACGCAGAAGCCGCCGATCAGGATGACCATGTCCATGGCGGCTTACTCGGTGCTGATATGTGAGATGGCGTCGTCGGAGGGCTGCTCGAACAGATTGGAGACCCAGAGACGCTCGATGACGAACAGCGCGGTGATCAGCCCGCCGATCGGAACCGGGAGATAGGAGGCGCCGACCGAGTACCAGGGGAAATCGGAGATCGTCTGATACCAGGTGGTCTGGCACAGCTTGATGCCCCACCAGAACATGAACAGGTTGGTCCCCATCATGCACAGCTCGATCAGCCAGCCGATGGCGGTCTTGGCCTTGCCTTCCAGCATCATCGGGATGACGGCGACGCCGATGTGCAGGTTCTCGCGATAGCAGATGCAGGCGGAGAGGAACGAGAACCAGATCATCATCAGCACGGCCATCGGCTCGGGCCACGACGAGGCGCTGTTGAGCACGTAGCGCGTGAACACGCCCCACGGGATCATCAGCGTGATCGCCACCAGGCAGAAGCCGGCGACGATCATGCAGAGGCGATGCAGCACGTCCATCACCCTGACGTATTGGGCCTTCATTCCCCGTCCCCCTTGCCCAAGAGAGCGGGCCGGCGCGATCCGCCACGAGAGCGGCCGGCCCGGCTTCTGCAGCGCGCGTCGGCTACTTCACGGCCTGGACGCGCTCGATGAACGCGCTGCAGCGGCTTGGCGTGCTTCTCGTACACACCTTCTTCACGACGTCCGCCATGGCGCTGTTGTTGACCTCGATGATCTCGACGCCGTTCGCCTTCATGTCGTCGATCGACTTCTTCTCCATGCTCGGCCCAGAGCGTCCACTGCTCCGCTGCGCCTCCTTCGCCTCCTTCATGATCAGGTCCTGGTCCTCCTTCGAGAGCGTCGCCCCAGGTGCGCTTCGAGAACACCAGGATTTCCGGGATGATCAGGTGCTCGCGTCATCGAGTAGTACTTGGCGTAGCGATAGTGCTGGCCCGACGTAGTAGCTCGGCTCGTTGTTCTCCGCGCCGTCGACGACGCCGGTCTGCAGCGCGTTGATGAGCTGGTCGAAGCCCATCGCGACGCCGTTGCCGCCGATGCGCGTTCATGGTGTCGACGAAGATCGGATTGCCCATCATGCGGATCTTCAGGCCCTTGAAGTCGTCCATCGTCTTGATCGGCTTCTTGCTGTTGTAGACGTTGCGCGTGCCGCCGTTCATCCAGCACAGGCCGATCAGGTTCGCGGTCGGATGATCCGAGAGCTTCTTCAGCATCTCGTCGCCGATCGGGCCGGTCACCACCTTGGTCATGTGCGCCGGTCGCGGAACACGAAGGGCAGGTTGAAGGCGTTGAGCTCGGGCACCAGCGGGCCCATCGGTCCGAGGCTGATGCGCGCGATCTGCAGCGCGCCGACCTGCGCCTGCTCGATCATCTCCTTCTCGCCGCCGAGCTGCATCGACGGGAACATCTGGATGCTGACGCGGCCGTTGGTGGCCGTCTCGAGCCGCTTGCCCATGCGCACGACGGCTTCCACGGTCGGATAGCCGAGCGGATGCACGTCGGTCGCCTTGAGCACGACCTTGGCCTGCGCGAGCGCGCTGGTCGCCAAGGCCGGTCGCCGCGAGCGTCGCGGCGGCGGTGGTCCCGAGAAACTCACGTCTGTTCATTGCATTCCTCCCTCTTGGGTTTCTTCACGATTTCCGCCGGCTCGGTTGCCGGCTAGAGCCTGTAAGCTTTCTTCGCCAGTCCATACGCAAGGTCGCGCGCGACCTCGCGCGCTTCGTCCTCGTCGAGCAGGTGCTTGACCACCAGCTCGGCGAGGTAGCCGCAGTCGACCCGCCGCGCCACGTCGTGCCGCGCCGGAATCGAACAGAATGCACGGGTGTCGTCGTTGAAGCCGACGGTGTTGTAGAAGCCGGCGGTCTCGGTGGTGAGCTCGCGGAAGCGCCGCATGCCTTCCGGCGAGTCGTAGAACCACCACGCCGGCCCGAGCCGCAGCGCCGGATAATGGCCGGCGAGCGGGGCGAGCTCGCGCGAGTAGGCGGTCTCGTCGAGCGTGAACAGGATGATGGTGAGGTCGCGCTCGTTGCCGAAGCGGTCGAGCAGCGGCTTCAGCGCATGCACGTAGTCGGTGCGGGTCGGGATGTCGGCGCCCATGTCGCGGCCGAACTTGGCGTGCAGGCCGGGATTGTGATTGCGCATCGAGCCCGGATGGATCTGCATCACCAGCCCGTCGTCGAGGCTCATGCGCGCCATCTCGGTCAGCATCTGCGCGCGGAACAGCTCGGCGTCGCCTTCGGTGAAGTTCTCGCCGATGACCTTGGCGAACAGCCGCTCGGCGTCGGCCTGCGCGAGATCGACCGTCTGCGCCGTCAGGTGCCCGTGATCGGTCGAGGTCGCGCCGTGCTGCTTGAAGTAGGCGCGGCGCAGCCGGTGCGCTTCGAGATAGCCGTGCCAGGAGAACGTGTCGCAGCGGGTCAGGTCGCCGAACTTCTGCAGGTTGGCGCGGAAGCCGTCGAACTCCGGATCGACCACCGGATCGGGCCGATAGGCGGTGACCACGCGGCCCTTCCAGCCCGACGCCGCGATCGCCTTGTGGCTGTCGAGCGGATCGAGCGGGCTTTCGGTGGTCGCGATCACCTCGATCTTGAATTTCTCGAACAGCGCGCGCGGCCGGAATTCCGGCTTCGCGAGGCATTCCGAGATGCGGTCGAAATAAAGGTCGGCGGTCTTGGCCGACAGCCGCACCTCCAGGCCGAACAGCTCGCTGAACGACTGATCGAGCCACAGCCGGGTCGGCGTGCCGCGGAACAGGTAATAGCGCTCCGCGAACGTGCGCCAGATTTTTCGCGCGTCGGTCTCGACCGCGTGGCCGTCCTTGCGCGGGATGCCCATCTCCTCGAGCGTGACGCCCTGGCTGTAGAGCATGCGGAAAATGTAGTGGTCGGGCGTGACGAACAGGCGCGCCGGATCGGGGAAGGGCGCGTTCTCGGCGTACCAGCGCGGATCGGTGTGGCCGTGCGGCGAGACGATCGGCAGGTCGCGCACTTCGGCGTAGAGCCGCCGCGCGACCGCGCGCGTCGCGAAGTCGGCCGGGAACAGCCGGTCGGCGTAAAGCAGCGGCGCGGTGAGGGGCGCGGTGCGTTGCGGTCTTCATGCGGCGGCTCCGGGCTGGCGTTCGCGGCGCGCCAGTTCCTTCTCGGCGGCGTCGCCGCCGACGAGGATCGCCTCGACGCCGGCGAGATGCGCGTCCATCGCGGCGCGCGCCGCGGCCGGGTCATGCGCCGCGATGGCGCGATGCACCGCCTCGTGCTCGGCCACGGTCGTGTCGCGCTGCTGCGGGCTGCAGCGCGTAACGATCAGGCCGGTGACCGCGCCCATGCGCTCGAACATCGGCGAATACATTTCGGCCCAGCACTCGTCCACGATGGTGGCGAGGATGCTGTTGTGGCGCGGCAAGCCCGATGCGGACGTGAAACTGGTGATCGGCCGCGCGATGCGACGGCGTGTCCTGCGCCTTGCCGATCAGCGACACCGTCTCGGCGATGGCGGCGATCTCGGCCGGCGTCGCGAGCTCGCGCCGCAAGTGCGGCGACTTCCGGCTCGATGGTGCGCCGCGCCGCGATCAGCTCGAGCGGCGAGGAGCCCGCGCCCTCGAACAGCCGCGCGGTCGTCTCGCCGTTCTTCGCCTTGTCGGTGACGAACGTGCCGGCGCCGACGCGCACCTCGACGAGGCCCGCCATTTCGAGCGCGATCATCGCCTCGCGCACGGTCGGGCGGCTGACGCCCGAGCACCTTCGCGAGGTCGCGCTCCGGCGGCAGCCGGTCGCCCGGCTTGAACTCGCCACGCGCCACAAGCTCGGTGACTTGACCGGCGACCTGTTCGTAAAGTCTTTGCGTCGCGACCGCCTGAAAAGGCATTCGCGTCTCTCCCCGTGGCGGGTTAGACCGCCTTGCGGGGTTCCTTAGACGTCGGTCCGGCTTCTGTTCAAGCTATAAGGTGGCCTGACCAATACATTTTCCAGGAATCAAGAGATCGGGGCGGGAAACGATGCGGCAGGCGTGGCGCTGGTACGGACCGGACGATCCGGTCACGCTCGACCATGTCCGGCAGGCCGGCGCGCACGAGATCGTCACCGCGCTGCATCAATACGCGCCGGGCGAGGCCTGGCCGCGCAAGGCGGTGGCCGAGCGCAAGGCGCTGATCGAGAACGCGCCGGCCGGCCGCACGCCTCTGAAGTGGACCGTGGTCGAGAGCATTCCGGTGCCGGACGACATCCTGCGCGAGGGCGGGCGCGCGCGCTCGATCGAGGCCTGGATCGAAAGCATGCAGGCGGTCGCGGCCGAAGGCATCCGCATCATCTGCTACAACGTGATGCCGGTGGTCGACTGGACCCGCACCGATCTCGATTTTCCGCTGGCGACCGGCGCGACCGCGCTGCGCTTCGATCACGATCGCTTCGCGGCGTTCGATCTGTTCGTGCTCAAGCGCGACGGCGCCGACGCCGACTACGATGCCGCCACGCAGGCGCGCGCGCGAAAAGCCTTCGACGCGATGGGCGCAGGGCGAGATCGAGACGCTGACGCGCAACATCTCGGCCGGGCTGCCCGGCGCGATGACGTCGTCGAAGAACCTCGAAGCGTTCGCGCGAGCGCATCGCGTCCTATCGCGGCATCACGCCGGACAAGATGCGCGCCAATGTCGTGGCGTTCCTCGAACGCGTGACGCCGGTCGCGGACGAGCTTGGCGTGCGGCTGACCCTGCATCCCGACGATCCGCCGCGCCCGCTGTTCGGCCTGCCGCGCATCGCCTCGACCGCCGCCGACTACCAGGCGCTGTTCGACGCGGTGCCGTCGCGCGGCGAACGGCATCTGCTTCTGCGTCGGCAGTCTCGGCGAGCCGCCCGGACAACGACGTGGTCGGCGATGGCGCAGACATTCGGCCCGCGCATCTATTTCGCGCATCTGCGCGCGACCCTGATCGACAACGCAGGCGACGAGCCTGAGCTTCACCGAGTCCGATCATCTCGACGGCGACGTGAACATGATCGAGGTGCTGCGCGTGCTGGTCGCCGAGAACGCCAGGCGCGACGCGGCGTGGCGCATTCCGTTCCGCCCCGATCACGGCCACCGCATGCTCGACGACATCGAGAAGACCCGCATCAATCCCGGCTACACCGGCATCGGCCGCCTCAAGGGCCTGGCCGAACTGCGCGGCGCGATCCGCGCGCTGCAATAGCGGCCATCGCAATGCCCGACACCAGGCCGAAACAACCGGTGCCGCCCGGCGCCTGCGACTGCCACATGCACGTCTACGAGCCGGACTATCCGCTCGCGCCGACCGCGATCGCGGCGGCGCCGCCCGGGCCGCTGTCGGAGTACCTGAAGGTGCGCGAACGCCTCGGCCTGACGCGCACGGTGGTGGTGCAGCCGACCGCCTATGGCGCGGACAATTCCTGCACGCTCGCCGCGATCGCGGCGCTGGGCGCGAGCGCGCGCGGCGTCGCGATGGTGACCGGCGAGGAGACCGACGGCGAGCTGGAGCGGCTCGCGCAGGGCGGCATCCGCGGCTTTCGCTTCCGCACCTTTCCGGGCGGCGTGCTGCCGTGGGAGCGGCTCGACCGCATGGCGGCGCGCGCGCAGGAGCTCGGCTGGCACACCGATATCGAGATGGACGGCCGCACCTTGCCGGAGCACGAGGCCGCGATCGCGCGGCTGCCCGGCACGCTGGTGATCGATCACATCGGCAAGTT
This sequence comes from uncultured Alphaproteobacteria bacterium, assembly GCA_963778455.1. GTDB lineage: Bacteria > Pseudomonadota > Alphaproteobacteria > Rhizobiales > Xanthobacteraceae > PALSA-894. Next base: position 70,193 of record CAVZUL010000010.1, on the reverse strand, counting down.
CCTCGAGCCGGTGCCGCTCGATCATCCGGCGGTCGCCGTGCTGATGCGGCTGTCGGCAGCGGCCGCACCTATGTGAAGATCACCTCGCCCTACGATTCATCGCGCTCCGGCCCGCCGGACTACGCCGACCTCGCGCCGCTCGTCGCGCGCGCTGGTGCGCGCCGCGCCGGACCGGCTGATCTGGGCGACCAACTGGCCGCACGCGGCGCTCGCCGCCGACAAGCGGCCGGACGATGGCGCCTGGCTCGACCTGATGCGCGAATGGATGCCGGACGACGTTCGGCGGAAAATGCTGGTCGACAATCCAGCCGCGCTGCACGGATTTTGAGGAGACGAAATGCCCAAGCACCGGATCGCGATCATCGGCCTCGGCATGGCGGTGACGCCGCACGCCAAGAGCCTGATCGACCTGAAGGACCGCGTCGAGGTCGCCGCCGCGTTCAGCCCGAGCGAGGCGCGGCGCAAGGCGTTCGGCGAAAAATTTCCGTTTCCGCTCGCCGACAGCCTCGACGCGATCCTCGCCGACAAGAGCATCGATTGCGTCGAGATCCTCACGCCGCCGAACACGCATCTCGATCTGGTGAAGAAATGCGCGGCGGCCGGCAAGCACATTCTGCTGGAAAAGCCGCTCGAGGTCTCGACCGAGCGCGCGCTCGAGCTGGTCGAGACCGGCCGAGCAAGGCCGGCGTCACGCTCGCCGTGATGCTGCAGCATCGCTTCCGCCCGGCAGGCATGAAGCTGCGCGAGATGCTGCGCGCGGGCGAGCTCGGCCGCATCGTCAACTGCTCGACCGTGATCCGGCTGTGGCGCCCGCAGAGCTACTACGACGTCGAAGGGCGCGGCACGCAAGGCGCGCGACGGCGGCGGCGTGCTGATCACGCAGGGCATCCACACGCTCGACCTGATGCTGAGCCTCGCGGGACCGATCGCCGAGGTGCGCGGCTACGCGACGACATCGAGCGTGCATCGCATGGAGACCGAGGATCTGGTCGCGGCGGCGGTGCGTTACGAGAACGGCGCGCTTCGGCACGATCGACGCCACCACCGCGGCCTATCCGGGCTTTGCCGAGCGCATCGAGATCATCGGCGAGAAGGCGACCGCCTCGCTGGTCGGCAGCGATCTGACCGTGGCGCATCACGACGGCCGCGTCACCGAGCTGAAGACCGAGTTCGGCGCGGGCGGCACCGGCGCCGATCCGATGGCGTTCCCGAACGACTGGCACCGCAGCGCGATCGCGGACTTCCTCGATGCGCTCGATCACAAGCGCGAGCCGACGGTGAGCGGGCGCGAGGCGCTGAAGGTGCACCGGCTGATCGACGCGCTGCTGGAGGCGGGCAGGAGCGGGGAGACGGTGAGGGTTCTCGGCTAGCGCAGCACGCAAGCCGAGCATTATGATTATATACAACTAGTAAGTACTGTTTGGCCAAACGAACCCAATGTTTCCGTAGACTCTTTCAGGGTGAGGACTCGCGTCCCGTCATCACCATGTGCGCCAGCGCATCCGCATCGAGCCCGGCGACCGGCGCGGTCGATCACCTTGCGCCCGCTCTTGAAGATCGCGACGCGGCTCGCGACCGCGACCACGTCGGCCATGTTGTGGCTGACCAGGATGATGGTCTTGCCGTCGGCCTTGAGCCGCCGGATCAGGTCGAGCACCTGCGCGGTCTCCTTCACGCCGAGCGCCGCGGTCGGCTCGTCCATCACGATCAGCTCGGCATTCCGGCGCAGCGCGCGCGAGATCGCGACCGCCTGGCGCTGGCCGCCGACAGGTTCTGCGACCGCGCGTGTCCATGTCGGCGATCGTGACGCCGAGCCGCGCCATGTAGCTCGCCGCGTCGGCGCGCATGCGCGCCTTGTCGAGCAGGCCGAAGCGCGTGCAGCTCCGCGCCGAGGAACACGTTCTTCCAGATCGCGAGCCGCGGGGCTGAGCGCGAGGTCCTGATAGATCGTCGCGATGCCGGCCGCGTAGGCGTCATGCGGCGAGCGGAAGCGCACGGCCGCGCCGCGCACGCTCATCTCGCCGGCGCTCGGCTCCTGCGCGCCGGAAATGATGCGGATCAGCGTCGACTTGCCGGCGCCGTTGTCGCCGCAGATGCCGAGCACGTCGCCCTGCGCGACATCGAGATCGACGCCGGTCAGCGCCTCGACCGCGCCGTAGCGCTTGCCGATGCCGCGCAGCGACAGAGCATCACTTGTTGAACTGCGCCACGTTCGACGCCGTCGACCAGGATCGCGTCCATGTAGAGATACGGGCCCGCGGTCACCGACGACTTCGGCTTCTTCTGCACCACGATCGTGTCGATCGCGTCGACCGCGGCCTTGCCCATGGTCTCGAACGGGATCGCGACGGTCGCGAGCACGGTCGACTGCGGATCGGCGATGCGGCGGTAGGTCTCGGCGCCGCCGTCGACCGAGACGAGCTTCACGTCGCCCTTCTTGTAGCCCTGCTCGCGCAGCAGGTCGTCGATCACGAAGGCCTGTCCGTCGAACGAGGCCCAGATGCCCTCGATCTTGCCCTTGTTCTGCAGGATCAGCGCCGACATGCCGTTGCGCACGTCGTCGCGCCAGCTCTGCGTGCGCGCCATCGAATGGCTCGCCAGCACCTTCACGCCGGTGTTCTCCGACAGCACCGCGTCGAGCACCTGGCCGCGGATGCGCGTGCCGACATTGCCGTCGAAGCGCTGCGTCAGGATGTTGCCCTGATAGTTGAGCAGCCCGAGCAGATAGAGCGCGGCCTCCGCGCCGACCTTGTATTCGTTCACCTGGATGTCGAACAGCGTATGCGCGCTGGTGCCGCTCATCACGGTGACGACCGGGATCTTCGCGTCCGCCGCGGCCTTGAACTGCGCGTCGGCCTCGACCGGCTTGCCCATCGCGACGATGATCGCGTCGACCTTGCGCTGGATCAGGTCGTCGAGCTGCTGCGGCGTGCTTCGGCAGGCTGCCTTCGGAGTTGAGGATCTGCACCTTCCAGCCCTTGGCGGTCGCGGCGTCCTTGGCGGCATTGGCGACGCGCGCGTGCGTCTCCGACGACATCTGGAACGCGACGATGCCGACGTCGAACGCGAAGGCGGGCGTTGCGAGCGCGGCGAATGCCGCCGCGATGATGATCCGTTTCATGATTGTCCTCCCTACACCGCGAAAGCGGCGCGTTTGAGTGTGCTGGCCGAGAGCGCGACCGCCGCCACGATGGTCACGCCGAGCAGGATGTCCTGCATGAAGTAGGGCGCGCCGATCAGCACCAGCCCGTTGTTGAGCAGCGCCAGGATGAGCGCGCCGGTGACGGTGCCCGGCACGTTGGCGTGGCCCGGCTCGAACATCGTCATGCCGAGCAGCACGGCGGCGATCGCCTGCAGCAGATAGTCGCCCGCCATGTTCGGCGCGGCCGACGAGAGATTGGCGGCGAGCAGCACCGCGCCGATGCCGGCGCACACGCCCGACAGCGTCATGCCGATCAGCTTCATGCGCGCGGTCGCGATGCCGGCGAGCCGCGCGGCCTCGTCGGCGTCGCCGGTCGCCGTCATGTGCAGGCCGAGCCGCGTCTGCTTCAGCACGAACAGCGCGATCAGCGCGGCGGCCGCCGGCCCACAGCACCGGCGCCGGAATGCCGAACACGTTGCCGCGCGCGAGCGCGGTGAACTCGGCCGGCCAGCGCCCGACGAAGGCGACGCCCTGCGTCGCCCAGAACGCGAAGCCGTTGGCGATCGCCGCGGTGCCGAGCGTCGCGATCAGCGAGGGGATCTTCAGCCGCGTCACCAGCAGCCCGTTGAAGAAGCCGCCGACGGTGCCGACGCCAAGCCCGGACGCGACCGCGAGCGGCACCGGATAGCCCTTGTGCACCAGATAGCCGGTCACGACCGCGGCGAGGCTCGCCACATTGGCGAACGACAGATCGAGCTCGGCCGTCACCAGCGCGAGCGTCACGCCGAGCGCGAACAGCGCCAGCACGCTCGCGTGCTTGAGCACGTTGAGCAGGTTGGTCGGATCGAGGAAGCGCGGCGCGGTCGCGGCGAAGACCGCGAACAGCACGAGGCCCGCAAGGGCGGTGCCATAGCGCTCGATCACGTCGCGAACCGTCATATCGAGGGAACGATGAGCTTGGTCAGGCCGTGCGAAACCGGCTGCACGGCGTCGTGGGCCTGCTCGAACAATAGGCCGAGCGCGCGATAGAAGTCACGCGTGTGCGGTCGCGGCTCGAAGCGGCGCGCGACGCGGACCAGAAGTTGCTGCGCCTTGCCGAGCGTATCGTAGGTGCGCAGGCCGACGAACCCCGCGATGGCGGCGCCGAGCACGCCCGGCTCTTCGGCCGTCACCGTCGCAACCGGACGGTCGAGCACGTCGGCCTTGATCTGCGCCCATGCGGCGATGCGCGACGCGCCGCCGCCGAGGCGCACTTCGTCGACCGCGATGCCGGCGGCGCTCTCCGCGCGGCGCGAGCACGATGCGGTTGAGGAACGCGACGCCTTCGAGCGCCGCCCAGACGAGATCGCCGCGATGATGCTCGCGCGACAGGCCGAGGAAGGCGGCGCGCAGATCCGCGTCCCAGAACGGCACGCGCTCGCCGGACAGATACGGAAGGAAGATGAGCGGCGTCGCATGGCGCGGCTGCGCCAGCGCGCGCGCGACCTTGGCGGCGATCTCGCTCTGCGCGTCCGCGCCGATCAGCGTGCCGAGCCAGGTGAGCACGTCGGCGCCGTTCTGTCCCGGCCCGCCGAGCTGATGCAGGTCGTCGCCCCATTGCACCGCCATCAGGCCGTCGGCCTTGAACGGCTGCGTGGTCATGACGCCGAACGTCTCGGTCGTGCCGGAGACGTTGTAGGCGCGGCCGGGAATCGAGCGCGCCGAGGCCGAGCACGCCGCACCAGGTGTCGTGCGACGCCATCACGACGGGCTTTCCCGCCAGCGCATTGAACGGCTCGCTCAGTTCGCCGCGCACGCGATCGATCACGCTGTCCGGGCGGCAGCAGGTCCGGCACGAGATCCTCCGGCAGGTCGAGACGCGAGAGCAGCGACGGGCCGTCGGTCGAGCTTGCCGCCGCGATCAGCCGCGCCTGCGAAATCGGATCGCTCGCGATGCGCCCGGTGAGCCGCGACGCGATGAAGTCCTTCGGATCGACGACCGCGCTCGCATGCACGATCGCCTGCGGCGTCTGCTGGCTGATCCATTTCAGCCGCGCCGCCGGATGGAACGCATCGTAATGCGCGGCTTCGGGACAGCTCTCCGGATCGATCGCCGTGCGCGCGGCGATCTCCTGCGCGCGCGCGTCGCGCGCCGGGATCGCGCCGGCGAGCGAATTGCCGACCGCGTCGAGCACGACCGGCGTGCGCGTGACGCCGGTGATCGCGATGGCGTCGGTTGCCTTGAATGCCGTTTCGTCGTCTTGCCTGAGCGTCGCGGCGGCTTCGCGAAAACGATTCCACCATTCGGGCGGCAGGATCAGACCGCTGACGCCCGGCTCCGGCGCCGGAACGGAGGTCTGCGCGAGGATATGGCCCTCGCTCGTGACCAGAGCGGCCTTCACCGAGGTGCCGCCGAGGTCGGCGGCGAGGACGATCGTCATGGACGTGCAGCGACAGGTTGGACTTTCCGTGACCTGCGACTTGCCGGTGTCCGCGCGCTTCCGTCAACCGGCACGTTTCACAGGATTTTTTGGATTATGAATATTTAGTCATCACTTGGACATGATTGCCGTAAAGGCTATGCACCGGTGGAAGGAATGCATGGCCCCGATTTTGGGGTCGAGGGAGGTTCTTGATGCTCGCGTCAGTCCGCGCCGGCTTTGCCGCCGCGCTCGTCGCTTTCTTCTCTTTCACCGCTTCCGCCGCCGACAAGCCCTTCCAGAGATCAGATTTAGCCGACAGCGCCGTCCGGCTGGAAACGCAGATCAAGACCGAAGCCGGTCAGGTCGCGAAGCCCGTCGCGACGTTGCGCGCCGAGGCGGAAGCCGCGTTCGCGAAGCGCGATTTCCGCGCCGGAATGCAGACCCTGGCGCAGATCGTCTCGGTCGCGCCGCGCGAAGCCGGCAACTGGCTGCGGCTGTCCCGCGCCATCCTGCAGATCCGCCCGAACGACGACAGCGAGCGCATCAACTTCCTCGAGCGTGTCGGCGACCGCGGCCTACATCGCCTATCAGCGCTCCGGAAATTCCGGCGAGGAAGCCGACGCGCTGCAGCTGCTCGGCCGCACCTTCGCGGAACGCAAGCTGTGGCGCCCGGCGCTCGACGCCTACCGCCTCTCGCTCGACCTGCGCGAGGTCGCGGACATCCGCCAGACCTATGAGTCGCTGCGCGACCAGCACGGCTTCCGCATTCTCGACTACTCGGTCGACGCGGATGCGGCTTCTCCGCGCGCCTGCTTCCAGTTCTCCGAAGATCTGCCCGGCAAGCGCACCGATTTCTCGCCCTTCGTCGCGCTCGCAGGCAACGACAAGCCCGCGATCACGACGGAAGAAAAGCAGCTCTGCGTCGAGGGCCTGCGGCACGGCGAGCGCTATTCGATCACGCTTGCGCTCCGGCCTGCCGTCGACCGTGCGCGAGAACCTGCAGAAGTCGGCCGACTACAACATCTATGTGCGCGACCGCAGCCCGTACGTGCGCTTCACCGGCAAGGCCTATGTGCTGCCGCGCACCGGCCAGCGCGGCATCCCGGTGGTCAGCGTCAACACCTCGTCGGTGCAGATCCAGGTTCACCGCATCGGCGACCGCAGCCTGATCGACACGGTCTTCGGCAACGACTTCCAGCGCAACATCGACCGCTACGACCGCACCCGCATCGGCTCGGAAAAGGGCACGCTCGCCTGGAAGGGCGACATGAAGATCGAGTCGGTGCTCAACGCCGACGTGACCACCGCTTTCCCGGTCGATCAGGCGATCGGCGACCTCAAGCCCGGCGTCTATGTGATGACCGCGGAGCCGGAAGGCACGCGCCGCGACGAGGACTACGGCCAGCTCGCGACGCAATGGTTCATCGTTTCCGATCTCGGCCTGACCGCGTTCTCGGGCAATGACGGCATCAACGTCTTCATCAATTCGCTCGCGACCACCGAAGCCAAAGCGGGAATCGAAGTCCGGCTGATCGCGCGCAACAACGAGGTGCTGGCGACGCGCACGACCGACGCGGCCGGCTTTGCGCGCTTCGAGGCGGGGCTCGCGCGCGGGGAGGGCGGTCTTGCGCCCGCCATGATCGTCGCCGACGGCAAGAGCGACTACGCGTTCCTCAGCCTGAAAGGCCCGGCGTTCGACCTGACCGACCGCGGCGTCGCGGGCCGCTCGGTCACCGCCGGCCTCGATGCCTTCGTCTATGCCGAGCGCGGCGTCTACCGCACCGGCGAGACCGTGCATCTCACCACGCTGTTGCGCGACTCCAAGGGCGTCGCCGTCACCGGCGTGCCGATGACCCTGGTGATCGAGCGTCCCGACGGCGTCGAGTATCGCCGCACGGTGGTGCAGGATCAGGGCGTCGGCGGCCGCGCGCTCTCGTTCCCGATGATCTCCTCGGCGCCGACCGGCACCTACCGGGTGCGCGCCTATACCGACCCGAAGGGCCCGTCGGTCGGCGCGACCAGCTTCCTGGTCGAAGACTACGTGCCGGATCGCATGGAGTTCGATCTGGCGTCGCCGACCGGCAAGCTGTCGCAGGCGCAGCCGGCCGAAGTGACGGTCGACGGCCGCTTCCTCTACGGCGCGCCCGCCTCGAACCTCGCGCTCGAAGGCGAGATGAAGATCCGCGGCGCGGACGCAGCGGCCCGGCTTCCCCGGCTACAATTTCGGCGTCAACGACGACGAGCAGGAGACCCGGACCGAGCAGACGACGCTCGAGGACCTCCCCGAGACCGACGACGACGGCAAGGCGAAGTTCACCGTCTCGCTCGACAAGATGCCGGCGACCTCGCGTCCGCTCGAGGCGCAGATCACCGTGCGGCTGGTCGAGTCCGGCGGCCGCGCGGTCGAGCGCAATCTGACGCTCCCGATCGTGCCGACCGCCACGATGATCGGCGTCAAGCCGCTGTTCTCCGGGCGCTCGCTCGGCGAGGGCGAAAGCGCGGCGTTCGACGTGATCGTGGCATCGCCCGACGGCAAGCAGCTCGCCGCGAGCGGCCTGCGCTACGAACTGCTCAAGGTCGAGCGGCGCTATCAGTATTACCGCCGCGACGGGCGCTGGGAGTACGAGCCGGTCAAGAGCACGCGCCGCATCGCGGACGGCCGCATCGACGTCGCCGCCGACAAGCCCGGCCGCATCGCGATGCCGGTGACCTGGGGCCGCTACCGGCTCGACGTCGCGAGCGACGACCGCAGCATTCCGCCGACGTCGGTGACGTTCGACGCCGGCTTCTACGCCGACGCGTCGGCCGACACGCCGGACCTGCTCGAGATCGCGCTCGACAAGTCGCGAGTTCGCCGCGGGCGACACCATGAACGTGGCGGTCACCGCGCGCACCGCCGGCAAGGTCACGATCAACGTGGTCGGCGACCGGCTGCTGGCGACGCAGACCGTCGACGTGCAGGCCGGAACGGCGAAGATCCCGCTCAAGGTCGGCAACGACTGGGGCTCGGGCGCCTATGTGGTGGCGACGCTGCGCCGTCCGCTCGACGAGGCGGCGAGCCGCATGCCGGGCCGCGCGATCGGCCTGCAATGGTTCTCGGTCGACAGGCAAGCGCGCACGCTCGCCTTCGAGATGCCGCTGCCGAGCCTGATGCGCCCGAACGGCACGCTGCGCGTGCCGGTCAGGCTGAACGGGCTTGCGCCCGGCGAGGAGGCGAAGATCACCGTTGCGGCGGTGGACGTCGGCATCCTCAACCTGACCAACTACAAGCCGCCGTCGCCGGACGATTTCTATCTCGGCCAGCGCCGGCTGACGGCGGAAATCCGCGACATCTACGGACAACTGCTCGACGGCATGCAGGGCACGCGCGGTGCGATCCGCACCGGCGGCGACGGTGCCGCCGCCTCGCTCGGCGCGACGCCGCCGACGCAGCCGCCGCTCGCGCTGTTCTCCGGCGTCGTGAGCGTGAAGCCGGACGGGACCGCCGAAGTGTCGTTCGACATCCCGGCGTTCGCCGGAACGGTCCGCGTGATGGCGGTCGCGTGGTCCAAGGATAAAGTCGGCCACGCCTCCGGCGACGTGATCGTGCGCGACGCCGGTCGTGCTCACCGCGACCTTGCCGCGCTTCCTGCTGACCGGCGATCAAGGCTCGATCCGCCTCGATCTCGACAACGTCGAAGGTCCGTCCGGCGAGTACGCGATCAGCGTCGCGACCGACGGTCCGGTCGCGGTCGGGCAGAAGGAGCAGAAGGTCCGCCTCAACAGCAAGCAGCGCTCCGGCGTCAGCCTGCCGGTCAGCGCGACCGCGGTCGGCATCGGCAATGTCGCGATCCGCATCAGCGGGCCGAACAACTTCGCCATGCAGCGCAGCTACACGCTGGCGGCGAAGCCCGCCACGCAGGTGCTGACGCGCCGCACGGTGCGGCCGATCGCCAAAGGCGAAAGCGTCTCGCTCTCGAGCGACCTGTTCGCCGATCTCATTCCGGGCACCGGCAACGTGCAGCTCTCGGTCGGTCCCTCGACCGCGCTCGACGTCGCGGCGCTGCTCAAGGCGCTCGACCGCTATCCGTTCGGATGCACCGAACAGACGACCAGCCGCGCGCTGCCGCTGCTCTACGTCAACGAGCTCGCGGCGGAGTCGCAGCTCTCGCTCGACGTCGCGATCGACCAGCGCATCCGCGATGCGATCGAGCGGCTGCTGTCGCGCCAGGGCTCGAACGGCTCGTTCGGCCTGTGGGGCGCGGGCGGCGGCGACGCCTGGCTCGACGCCTACGTCACCGACTTCCTGACGCGGGCGCGCGAGCGCAACTTCGCCGTGCCGGATGTCGCGTTCCGCCTGGCGCTCGACAATCTGCGCAACCTCGTCGGCGCAGAGCGATCCGGCCAAGGACGTGAACAGCGACCTGCCTTACGTCTACTACGTGCTCGCGCGCAACGGCGTCGCGCCGCTCGGCGACCTGCGCTACCTCGCCGACACCAAGCTCGACTCGCTGAAAACCCCGATCGCCAAGGCCCAGCTCGCCGCGGCGCTCGGCATGCTCGGCGACCGGGCGCGCGCCGAGCGCGTCTACAGTGCGGCGATCGCGGACATCCCGCCGCAGCCCAAGCTCGAGCTCGGCCGCACCGACTACGGCTCGCAGCTGCGCGATGCGTCCGCCTTCGTGGCTCTCGCCTCGGAAGGCAACGCGCCGCGCGCCTCGATCCTCAAGGCGGTCGAACGCATCGAGGCGGCGCGCAATCTCTCGCCGTACTCCTCGACGCAGGAGAACGCCTGGATGGTGCTCGCCGCCCGCGCGCTCGCGCGCGACACGGCGAACATGGTGCTCGACGTCGCGGGCGAGACCAAGCGCGGTCCGCTCTATCGCACCTTCCGCGCCACCGAGTTCGGCGGCGGCGCGATCCGCGTCACCAACAACAGCGACAACGCCGTGCAGGCGGTGGTGTCGGTGATCGGCGCGCCGGTGACGCCGGAGCCCGCGACCGACAAGGGCTTCAAGATCGAGCGGCTCTACTACACGCTCGACGGCGAGGCCGCGGACGTCACCAAGGTGAAGCAGAACGAGCGCTTCGCCGTGGTGCTGAAGATCACCGAAGGCCAGCCGATCTTCGGCCGCATCATCATCGCGGACTATCTGCCGGCCGGCTTCGAGATCGACAATCCGCGCCTGGTGTCGTCCGGCGACACCGGCACGCTGTCGTGGATCGAGGACGCCAAGGAGCCGACGCACTCCGAGTTCCGCGACGATCGCTTCACCGCGGCGTTCAACCGCGAGCGCGGCGACAAGGCGGTGTTCACCGTCGCCTACATCGTGCGCGCGGTGTCGCCCGGCAAATACGTGCTGCCGCAGGCCTACATCGAGGACATGTATCGTCCCGACCGCTTCGGCCGCACCGGCGTCGGCTCGGTCGAGATCGAGGCGGCGAAGTGAGTGACGCAAATCGAGCCGCAAGCTCGGCGGATTCCCCTCCCCCTTGTGGGGAGGGGTTAGGGGTGGGGGTCGGGAGGTGGCGTCGACCGCGTCGACCACGTCGACCCCCCTCCCTAACCCTCCCCCACAAGGGGGGAGGGAACAGACCGCGTGTGTGGCGCCGCCTTCGCGTCACCGCGCTCGCGACAGCGGCAGCCGCGATCATCGGCGCCGCCGCCTTCGCCGCCTGGGTCCATTCCCTCGGCCCGGTCCCGCTCGGCGAAACGCTCGAATTCTCCACCGTCGTGGTCGACCGCAACGGCCGCCTGCTGCGGCCCTACGCGACGCCGGACGGACGCTGGCGGCTGCCCGCGACCGTCGCCGACGTCGATCCGCGCTATCTCGACCTGCTGATCGCCTACGAGGACAAGCGCTTCCGCCAGCACATCGGCGTCGATCCGCTCGCGGTCGCGCGCGCCGCCGTGCAACTCGTGTCGCACGGCCGCATCGTGTCGGGCGGCTCGACCATCACCATGCAGGTCGCGCGGCTGCTCGAGCCGCGCACCGACCGCACCTTCCTCGCCAAGCTGCGCCAGGCGGTGCGCGCGGTGCAGCTCGAGCGCGCGCTCGACCAAGGACGAGATCCTCACGCTCTATCTCGGCCTCGCGCCCTATGGCGGCAACCTCGAAGGAACGCGCGCGGCCTCGCTCGCCTATTTCGGCAAGGAGCCGAAGCGCCTCTCGCTCGGCGAAGCCGCGATGCTGGTCGCGATCCCGCAATCGCCCGAAGTGCGCCGGCCCGACCGCTCGGCGCAGGCCGCGCATCGCGCGCGCGACCGCGTGCTCGATCGCGTTGCGTCGACCGGCAAGCTGCCGCTCGATGAGGTGAAATACGCCAAGGCGGAAGCCGTCGCCGTCCGCGCGCCGTCCGATGCCGACGCTCGCGCCGCATGCGGCCGATCAGGCGGTCGCCGCCGCGCCCGGCCGCGAAGGTGATCGCGCTCACCATCGACGCGCATGCGCAAAAGCCGCTCGAAGACCTGGCGCGCGAGCGCGCGCACGCGCTCGGGCCCGACATCGCGGTCGCCATCATGGCGATCGACCACGCGACCGGCGAAGTGCTCGCGCGCGTCGCCGGCGCCGACTATTTCGACGAGCGCCGCGCCGGCCAGGTCGACATGACGCAGGCGGTGCGCTCGCCCGGCTCGACCCTGAAGCCCTTCATCTACGGTCTCGCCTTCGAGGACGGGCTGATCCATCCCGAGACGCTGATCGACGATCGCCCGGTGCGCTACGGCTCCTACGCGCCGGAGAACTTCGATCTCACCTTCCAGGGCACGGTCTCGGTGCGCAAGGCGCTGCAGATGTCGCTCAACGTGCCGGCGGTCACCTTGCTCGAGGCGATCCGCGCCAACCGGCTGACCGCGCGCATCACCGATGCGGGCGCGCGTTTCGTGCTGCCGAAAGGCGAGGCGCCCGGGCCTCGCGATGGGGCTGGGCGGCGTCGGCATCTCGCTCACCGACCTGACCATGCTCTACGGCGGGCTCGCGCGCGGCGGCAACACCATCGCGCTCACCGAACGGCGCGACGACATCGCGGCGCCGGCGCAGCGCCGCCTGCTCGATCCGGTCGCCGCCTGGTATGTCGGCAACGTGATGATCGGCACGCCGCCGCCGGAAAACGCCGTCGGCGGGCGCATCGCGTTCAAGACCGGCACCAGCTACGGCTATCGCGACGCGTGGTCGGTCGGCTTCGACGGCAAGCGCACGGTCGGCGTCTGGGTCGGCCGTCCGGACGGCGCGCCGGTGCCGGGCCTGGTCGGACGCTCCGCGGCCGCGCCGATCCTGTTCGACGCCTTCGCGCGCATGGGCGGCCTGCCGGCGGCGCTGCCGAAGGCGCCGAAGGGCGCGATCTTCGCCGCCAACAACCGCCTGCCGCCGCCGCTGCAGCGCTTCCGCACCGCCGCGATCCCCACCGACACCGCCAATCCGGCGCCGCGCATCATGTTCCCGCCGAACGGCGCGCGGCTCGCCATCGGAGGGCAGCGAGATGGCGCTGAAAATCTCCGGCGGCGTCGCGCCGCTGACGCTGCTGGTGAACGGCGTGCCGCGTGCCACCCAGGCCGGGCAACGCACGCTGTTCTTCACCCCCGACGGGCCGGGTTTCGCGCGGCTGACCGTGATGGATGCGCGCGGCGTCGCGGACAGCGTCGTGGTCCGGATCGAGTAGGAAAATATCCAGTAGATCAATCGATTGCAGTTTCTTTCGAATCCATCGAATGTCTTCTTTGAGCGTCTTTCTGCCCGAGAACCGGTTTCCACTTTTGCAGATCATGCACTAGTGTCCGCCCGAATTCGGACCGGGACATGAACGCGCGGCTCGCGCCCACATCCATCTTGAAGGACCTCGGCGCGTTGCTGGCGTTCGCCACCGCGTCGAACCTGCGCGCGGTCGCGTTCCTGATCGCCGTCTCGCTGATCTCGTTCCTGCCGGGCTTCATCAACATTCCGCCGGTCGACCGCGACGAAGCGCGCTTCGCGCAGGCGACCAAGCAGATGATCGAGAGCGGCGACTACATCGACATCCGCTATCAGGACGAGGTCCGCTACAAGAAGCCGGTCGGCATCTATTGGCTGCAGGCGGGCGTCGTGAAGACCGCCGAAGCCCTCGGCGTGCCGCAGGCGCGCACCACGATCTGGCTCTATCGGGTGCCTTCGCTGATCGGTGCGATCGGCGCCGTGCTGCTGACCTACTGGGCCGCGCTCGCCTTCGTCACGCGGCGAACCGCCTATCTCGCCGGCGTGATGATGGCGACCTCGGTGCTGCTTGGCGTCGAGGCGCGGCTCGCCAAGACCGACGCGATGCTGCTGCTTATGCTGCGTCGCCGCGCTCGGCGTGATGGCGCGCGCCTATCTGCAATCGACCGACCGCGACATCGGCTGGGGTCACGCGCTGATCCTGTGGACCGCGCTCGCCGCCGGTATCCTGATCAAAGGTCCGCTGATCCTGATGGTCGTCGGTTTGACGGCCGTGGCGCTGGCGATCGCCGACCGCTCGGCGCGCTGGCTGATGCGCCTTCGGCCGCTCGTCGGCGTTCTCTGGATGCTGATCCTGGTGCTGCCGTGGTTCGTCGCCATCATGGCGCGGGCAGGGGACAGCTTCCTGCAGGAGTCGGTCGGGCAGGATCTGCTGGCGAAGGTCTTCCAGGGCCAGGAAACGCACGGCGCGCCGCCCGGCTATTACCTGCTGCTGTTCTGGCTCACCTTCTGGCCCGCGGCGCCGCTCGCCGCGATCGCGGCGCCGTCGGTGTGGCGCGAGCGGCGCGAGCCGGCGGTGCGCTTCCTGCTCGCCTGGATCGTGCCGAGCTGGATCGTGTTCGAGCTCGTCATCACCAAGCTGCCGCACTACGTGCTGCCGCTCTATCCGGCGATCGCGATCCTGATCGTGCGCGCGATCGAGCGCCGCATGCTCTCGAGCAATCCGCATCTGACGCGCTTCACCGTGATGTGGCCGATCTTCGCCGCGGTGCTTCCCGCCGTCGCGATCATCGGTCTCATCTATATGCGCGGACAGTTCGGCTGGATCGGCTGGCCGTTCGCCGCGGGTGCGGCGATCTTCGGCTTCTATGCCTGGCTTCTCTACGACATCGAAGGCGCGGAGCGCTCGTTCGTGCGCGCGAGCATCGGCGCGCAGTTCATGCTGATCGCCGTGCTCGGCGTCGCGCTGCCGCTGATGCGGCCGGTCTTTCCGAGCCGCGCGCTTGCCGAAATGATCGGCGCGAGCGGATGCCGCAATCCGGTGGTCGCCGCGGCCGGCTACCACGAGCCGAGTCTCGTGTTTCTCGCCGGCACGCGCACGCGCCTTGTCGACGGCGCGACCGCCGCCGAGATCCTGCGCGGCGGCGACTGCCGCCTCGCGATCATCGAGAGCCGGCATGACCGCGCCTTCGCGCAGCGCGCCGAGCGCAACGGCCTGCGCTACAGCCTGCGCGGCCGGCTCGACAACAGCATCAACATCAATGGCGGGCGCTCGATCAGCTTCGCGATCTACCGCTCGGAGGCGCAATGAGCCTGAGCGTCGGCAAGGCGCATGCGACGCTCGCCGCTGCGCTGCCTCGGCGTCAATCTCGCGGCCTGGATCGCGCTGCTCGGCCGTCCGCGCCGCTTCAAGACGAGCCGGGTGCTGCCGCCGTGGCGGCGCCTCGCGATCGGCGGGCTTGTGGGCATCGCGCTGGTCGCGCTCGCGATGCAGTTCCTCGACGCGCGCAGCCTGACGTTCGTGCGGACGCTGCCGCCGACGGTGGTCGATACCTTCAACGAGATCACCGATTTCGGCCAATCCGGCTGGTTCCTCGTTCCGCTCGCCGATCCTGATCGTGCTCGCCGCCGCGCTGGCGACGCCGGCCGCGGGACGCATCGCCAGCCTCGTGCTCGCGAGCCTCGCGGTACGCTTCGGCTATCTGTTTTTCGCCATCGCGGTGCCCGGCCTGTTCGTCACCATCGTGAAGCGCCTGATCGGCCGCGTGCGGCCCTCGGATGTCGGGCCGTTTGCCTATATGCCGTGGTCGTGGCGCAACGAATACGCGAGCCTGCCGTCGGGCCATTCCACCACGGCATTCGCCGCGGCGGTCGCCATCGCGGCGCTCTGGCCGAAGGCGCGCATCCCGATGCTGATCTTCGCCGCGATCATCGCGTTGAGCCGCGTCGTCATCACGGCGCATTTCGTCAGCGACGTGGTCGCGGCGGCCTTCGTCGGCAGCTTCGGCGCCATTCTGGTGCGCAACTGGTACGCCTCGCGCGGGCTCGCTTTCGTGCCGGCGCTCGACGGCGCCGTGCATGCCAAGCCCGGCCCTTCCTGGCGCCGCATCAAGTCGGTTGCCGCGAAGCTTTCCGGCCGATAGAGAACGCGGCGCAGCCGCAGGACTTTGGATGCCGGACACGAATGCCTCAAGCGCGATCTCGCCCGCCGTCTCGGTGGTGGTTCCCGTGCGCAACGAAGCCGAGAATGTCGGCCCGCTGACCGAGGAGATCGCGGCCGCGCTGAACGGGCGCTGGACGTTCGAGCTTGTCTTCGTGAACGACGGCTCGACCGACGGAACTGAAGGTGCGCTCACCGCGCTGAAGGCCGAACGTCCCTGGCTGCGGCAGGTCAGGCACGAGGCGTCCTGCGGGCAATCGGCGGCGGTGCGCAGCGGCGTCGCGGCCGCGCGCGCGCCGGTGGTCGCGACGCTCGACGGCGACGGGCAGAACGATCCGTCCTTCATCCCGGCGCTGCTCGCCGCGCTCGAAGGCGGCGCGAATGTCGGTCTCGTGGCCGGCCAGCGCGTCGGCCGGCGCTCGGCGGTTTCAAGAAACTCCAGTCGCGCATCGCGAACGGCGTGCGCGCCGCGATCCTGCGCGACGGCACGCGCGATACCGGCTGCGGCCTGAAGGCGTTCCGGCGCGATGCGTTCCTCGCGCTTCCCTATTTCGACGGCCTGCATCGCTTCCTGCCCGCGCTGTTCCGCCGCGACGGATACGCGATCGCCTATGTCGATGTGATCGACCGGCCGCGCCGCCACGGCGTGTCCAATTACGGCCTGTGGGACCGGCTCTGGGTCGGCATCCTCGACCTTGCCGGCGTGCGCTGGCTGATCCGCCGGCGCAGGAATGTGCCGAAAGTTTCGGAGGTTTGAATGCTCAACAGTCTCATGACGTACCTGCACGACGTGTTCGTCGCGCAGTTCGACTGGTGGGTCGTGCTCGGCTTCATCGCGCAGGCGCTGTTTTCCATGCGCTTCCTGGTGCAATGGATCGCGTCCGAGCGCGCCGGCCGCAGCATCATTCCGACCGCGTTCTGGATCTTCTCGATCGGCGGCGGCCTGCTGCTGTTTATCTATTCGCTCTACCGCAAGGACCCGGTGTTCATCGCGGGGCAGGGGCTCGGCCTGTTCATCTATCTGCGCAATCTTTACTTCGTGATGCGCGAGGGGCGTCAGACGCCGTCGGCCGTATAACCCTCGACATTGCGCATCGCCGCAAAGCCCTTCTCCAGGTCGGCGGTCAGGTCGCCGACATCTTCCAGTCCGATGTGGAAGCGGATCGCGGGGCCGCCCGGCGTCCATGTCGTCGCGGTGCGGAACGGCGTGCAGTCGAACGGGATCGCGAGGCTCTCGAAGCCGCCCCATGACGCGCCGATGCCGAACAGCGTCAGCGCATTGATGAAGGCATGCGCGGCGGCATCCGGCATCGGCTTGAACACGATGCTGAACAGCGACGACGCGCCGGTGAAGTCGCGCTTCCAGATCGCGTGGCCGGGATCGGTTTCGAGCGCCGGGTGCAAGCACCCGCGCGACCTCGGGCCGGGCGCCGAGCCAGCGCGCGACCGCGAGCCCGGAGTCCTGTTGGTGCAGCAGCCGCACCCGCATGCTGCGCAGCCCGCGCAGCGCCAGGAAGACGTCCTCCGGCCCGGCGCAGATCGCCATCGTGTCGAAGGTTGCGCGCAGGTCCTTCCAGCAGCGCTCGTTCGCCGAGACGAGACCGAGCAGCAGGTCGGAGGCGCCGCTGAGATATTTCGTGCCGGCATCGATCGCGATATCGACGCCCTTGGCGTGCGAGTTGAAGAACAGCGGCGTCGCCCAGGTATTGTCCATCAGCACGATCGCGTCGCGCGCATGCGCGACCGCCGCGATCGCCGGAATATCCTGCATCTCGAACGACAGCGAACCCGGCGCCTCGGTGAACACCGCGCGCGTGTTGGGCTTGAACTCGCGTGCGATATCGGCGCCGAGCAACGGGTCGTAATAGGTCGTCTCGACGCCGAATCGCTTGCAGGACCGAGTCGCAGAAATTGCGCGTCGGCCGATAGACCGAGTCCGGCACCAGCAAATGGTCGCCGGATTTGAGGCAGCACAGCAGCGCGATCGAAATCGCCGCCAGGCCGGAGGGAACCAGCACCGTCCCGGCCGCGCCGGTCAGGTCGGTCCAGGCGACTTCGAGCGAGTCGGTGGTCGGAGTTCCCTTGGTGCCGTAGGTGAATTTGGCCTTGCGCTGGAGGAAATCCTCGGCGTTGCGGTAAAGCACGGTCGAGCCGCGATAGATCGGCGTGTTCACGAACCCGTGCTGCGCAAACGGATCGCGGCCCCCGGTGACCAGACGGGTCGCCGGCGTCAGCGGCTTTTCCGCGCTGCCGCCGCCGCTGATCTTCGGGTATCCGGTTCATCTGTGCTGATCCTCAAGCCGAGTCGGCGGCATTTACTGCGTCAAGTAGCCCAACGGTCAACCCCTTGACCTAGCTGATGGATCGTTCTGAGATGAGGCATTCGGGGGCTGCGTGGGAGTTCGTGCGGTCATGATTTACGCCTTGCAAAGGCGCGCGACCCTTGCGCAATTGGCGGCATTCGGCCGTTTTTTGCTCCTGCGACGGCTGCCCAGAAATTTCCTCTAGACTGGAGAAAGTCATGAAACGCGCCGTAACCAAGCTCGCCCTCGCGGCGGCGATTGCTGTTGCCGCCTCGGCGGCATCGGCCCAGACGCTCAACACCATCAAGTCGCGCGGCATGGTCAATTGCGGCGCCAACGGCACGCTCGGCGGTTTCGGCCTGCCCGACGCGCAGGGCAACTGGACCGGCCTCGATGTCGATTTCTGCCGCGCGCTCGCGGCCGCGGTCTTCAACGATCCGACCAAGGTGAAGTTCGTCGCGCTGACCGCGAAGGACCGCTTCACCGCGCTGCAGTCCGGCGACGTCGACGTGCTGGCGCGCAACACCACCTGGACCTCCTCGCGCGACACCTCGCTCGGCCTGAACTTCACGGCGATCAACTATTACGACGGCCAGGGCTTCCTGGTGCGCAAGGCGCTGAAGGTGAATTCGGCGCTCGAGCTCAACGACGCCGCCGTCTGCGTGCAGCAGGGCACCACCACCGAGCTCAATCTCGCGGACTATTTCCGCGCCAACAAGATGAAGCTCAAGACCGTGACGTTCGCGAGCGCCGACGAGGCGATCAAGGCCTACGACTCCGGCCGCTGCGACGCGTTCACCACCGACGCCTCCGGCCTCTATGCCGAGCGCCTGCGGCTCGCCAAGTCCGACGACCACATCGTGCTCCCCGAAATCATCTCCAAGGAGCCGCTCGGGCCCGTCCGTGCGTCACGGCGACGACCAGTGGTTCGATATCGTCAAGTGGACGCACTACGCGATGCTGACCGCGGAAGAGCTCGGCGTCACCAAGGCGACGGTCGACGAGGGCATGAAGTCCACCAATCCGGACGTGAAGCGCCTGCTCGGCAGCGAAGGCAATTACGGCGAGCAGCTCGGCCTCACCAAGGACTGGGCCTATCGCATCATCAAGCACGTCGGGAACTACGGCGAAGTGTTCGAGAAGAACGTCGGGCAGGGCTCGCCGCTGAAGATCGCGCGCGGCGTGAACGGCCTGTGGACCAAGGGCGGCCTGCAATACGCCCCGCCGATCCGCTGAGCGCCTGCAAATCCAGCGAACCGGGCCGGGTGGCATGCCACCCGGCCTTTCTTTTTGGCAGAAGGCTTGCATGCCGCTCACGGGTGAGTTGACATGATGCGAGAGAGAGTGAACGCTGGTTGAGCGTTCGTTCGGGGAGCGGCATGAGCATCGCGCAGGAAAGCGGTCCGCCGAAAGTCTCGCCGATCTACGACCCGAAGGTGCGCAGCATCGCCTATCAGGTCATCCTCTGCGCCGTCATCGTTTTTCTCGCCTATTCGGCGGTTCGCAACGCGGCGGACAATCTCGCCCGCGCCAAGATCGCGTCGGGCTTCGGCTTCTGGAACCAGACCGCCGGCTTCGATATCTCGCCAGACATTGATCGAATACTACGGCGCAGGGCGGCACCTATGGGCGCGCGTTCTGGGTCGGCCTGCTCAACACGCTGCTGGTCGCCGCGATCGGCATCGTGCTCGCGACCATCGTCGGCTTCCTCGTCGGCATCGCGCGGCTGTCGAAGAACTTCCTGCTGTCGAAGCTGTCCGCGGGCTACGTCGAGCTGATCCGCAACGTCCCGCTGCTGCTGCAATTGCTGTTCTGGTACAACGCCGTGCTCAAGGCGCTGCCCGATCTGCGCGACAGCTGGACATTGCCCGGCAGCATCTATCTCAACAATCGCGGGTTCTTCGCGCCGTCGCCGGTGTTCCAGCCCGGCATGGAATTCGTCGGCGGCGCCTTCATCGTCGGCATCATCGGCGCGATCGGCTACCGCAACTGGGCGCGCAAGAAGCAGGAGCGCACCGGCGAGCAGTCGCCGGTCGCGCTGGTCGCGCTCGGCCTGATCATCGGCCTGCCGCTGATCGCGTTCTTCCTCGCCGGCATGCCGGCGACGCTCGAATTCCCCGAGAAGGGCCGCTTCAACATCCGCGGCGGCATGGAAATCCTTCCCGAGCTCGTCGCGCTGGTGATCGGGCTGACCTTCTACACCGGCGCCTTCATCGCCGAAGTGGTGCGCGCCGGCATCATGGCGGTGTCGCGCGGGCAGACCGAGGCCTCGGGCGCGCTCGGCCTGCGCGCCGGCCAGACGCTCAAGCTGGTGGTGATCCCGCAGGCGATGCGCGTCATCATCCCGCCGCTCACCAGCCAGTATCTGAACCTGACCAAGAACTCCACGCTCGCGGTGTTCGTCGGCTATCCCGACCTGGTGCAGATCTTCACCGGCACGGTGCTCAACCAGACCGGCCAGGCGGTCGAAGTCGTGATGATCACGATGGCGGTCTACCTCACGATCAGTCTCGTCACCTCCACGGTGATGAACTGGTACAATTCGCGCATCGCGCTGGTCGAACGGTGAGATCATGGCAGTCGCGACGCAAGACAGTGTGAACGCTGCCCGCACCAGCTACGTGCGCACGACGCCGGTCGAGGCGAAGCCCGCGCCCGGCGCGACCACCGGCGTGGTCGGATGGGTGCGCGCCAACCTCTTCTCGAGCCCGTCGAATATCGCGCTCACGATCATCAGCATCCTGCTGGTGATCTGGATCGTGCCGCCGCTGATCGAGTTCATGTTCACGCACGCGGTGTGGAACGGCGCCGACCGCGAGGCCTGCCTGCCGACCGCCGAGCGGCCGGAGCTCGGCGCCTGCTGGCCGTTCGTGAAGGACCGCTTCGCCTATTTCATCTACGGCTCCTACCCGATCCCGGAGCGCTGGCGCGTCGATGTGTTCTTCGCGATGCTCGCGGTCGGCATCTTCTGGCTGCTGTGGCTGGAAGCGCCGCGGCGCGATCTCGGCGCGCTCTATTTCTTCGTCGTCGTGCCGGTCGTCTCCTATGTGCTGCTCAACGGCATGGACACGATCGGCCTGCGCCGCGTCGACACCTCGCTGTGGGGCGGCGTGCTGGTGACGATCGTCGTCTCCTGGGTCGGCATCGTGTTCTCGCTGCCGATCGGCATCCTGCTCGCGCTCGGCCGCCGCTCGACCATGCCGGCGGTGAAGCTGTTCTCGGTGATCTTCATCGAGTTCGTGCGCGGCGTGCCGCTCATCACCGTGCTGTTCATGGCGAGCGTGATGCTGCCGCTGTTCGTGCCGGACGCCTATTCGCCCGACAAGCTGCTGCGCGCGCTGATCGGCATCGCGATGTTCGCGTCCGCCTACATGGCCGAAGTGGTGCGCGCCGGCCTGCAGGCGATCCCGAAGGGCCAGTACGAAGGCGCGATGGCGGTCGGGCTCGGCTACTGGCAGATGATGTACCTGATCGTGCTGCCGCAGGCGCTCAAGATCACCATCCCGAACATCGTCAACACCTATATCGGCCTGTTCAAGGACACGACGCTGGTGGTGATCGTCGGCATCTTCGATTTCCTGCGCACCGTCGAGGTCTCGCGCATCGATCCGAAATGGGCGGCGCCGACCACGAGCGCGACCGGCTACGCGTTCGCCGCGATCTTCTACTTCATCTGCTGCTACGGCATGTCGCGCTACGCCAAGAGCGTGGAAGCGCGGCTTGCCAAGAGCGATCACCGTTAGAGCACGATGGCAACTGGACAAGGACTGTCATGAGCGAAGCCGCAGCGGTTGCTCCCAAGACATCGAACGCTCTCGCGGTCGAGATCGTCGGCATGCACAAGTGGTACGGCGAATTCCACGTGCTGCGCGACATCAACCTCGCGGTCGAGCGCGGCGAGCGCATCGTGATCTGCGGGCCGTCGGGCTCGGGCAAGTCGACCATGATCCGCTGCATCAACCGGCTGGAGGAGCACCAGCAGGGCCGCATCGTCGTGGACGGCACCGAACTGACCGGCGACCTGAAGAAGATCGACGAGGTGCGGCGCGAAGTCGGCATGGTGCTTCCAGCACTTCAACCTGTTTCCGCACCTCACCATCATGGAGAACTGCACGCTGGCGCCGATCTGGGTGCGCAAGATGCCGAAGAAAGAGGCCGAGGACGTCGCGATGCACTTCCTCACCAAGGTGAAGATCCCCGAACAGGCGCACAAGTATCCCGGCCAGCTCTCCGGCGGCCAGCAGCAGCGCGTCGCGATCGCGCGCGCGCTGTGCATGAAGCCGAAGATCATGCTGTTCGACGAGCCGACCTCCGCGCTCGACCCCGAAATGGTCAAGGAGGTGCTCGACACCATGGTCCAGCTCGCCCAGGAGGGCATGACCATGCTGTGCGTGACCCACGAAATGGGCTTCGCGCGCCAGGTCGCGAACCGCGTGATCTTCATGGATGCCGGACAGATCGTCGAGATGAACGAGCCGAACGAATTCTTCTCGCATCCCAAGCACGAGCGCACCAAGCTGTTCCTCAGCCAGATCCTGCACTGAGGAGCGGCGCACGACGGCGTGCGATTGTCCGGACCGCGGTTTGCCGGACGGCTGCTAACATGTTAGGGCTCGATTCAAGTTCCGGCTTGGCCTTTTCGGCCGGTCGTACGCGTAAACAACAATCGCTGCACAAATCGGGAGGAACAAGAATGTATCGATATCTCGCCGGCGCGGTCGCGGCCGCTTTCCTGCTGTCGGGCGGTCCTGCGCCCGCACAGGACAAACTGACGGTCTTCTGGGGCAAGGGCTTCTACAAGGCCGAGGACGACGCGCTGTTCGCCGCGGTGAAGAAGTTCGAAGAGAAGACCAAGATCAAGATCGACATCTCGCAGTACTCGCCGCAGGACATGATCCCGAAGACCGTGGCGGCGATGGATTCCGGGACGCCTCCGGATGTCGCCTATGGCGACGTGTTCGATTTCCAGGTCGCCGGCAAATGGGCTTTCGAGGGCAAGCTCGAGGACATTTCCGACATCATCAATCCGCTCAAGGCCAGTTCGCGCCGAACACGGTCGAGACGACCTTCCTGCACAACGACAAGACCAAGAAGAGCGCCTACTACGCCTTCCCGATGAAGCAGCAGACCATGCACATCCAGTATTGGATCGACATGCTGGCACAGGCGGGCTTCAAGGAATCCGACATTCCGAAGACCTGGAAGGACTATTGGTCGTTCTGGTGCGACAAGGTGCAGGCGGGTTATCGCCAGAAGACCGGCACGCGCATCTTCGCGATCGGCCAGCCGATGGGCGTGGATTCCAGCGACTCGTTCTATTCGTTCCTCACCTTCATGGACGCCTATAACGTCAAGCTGGTCGACGACAGCGGCAAGCTGCTGGTCGACGATCCGAAGGTGAAGGAGGGGCTGATCGGTGCGCTGAGGGACTACACCGACATCTATACGCGCGGCTGCACGCCGCCCTCGTCGTCGAACTGGAAGGACCCCGACAACAACGTCGCCTTCCACAACAAGACGTCGATCCTCACGCACAACGCGACGATTTCGATCGTCGCCAAATGGGTCGACGACGGAAACAACCCGACGCTGACCCAGGAGCAGCGCGACCAGGCCAAGAAGAACGTCGCCGAGAACATCGCGACCGCCGGCTTCCCGAACAAGCCCGACGGCAAGCCGATGGTCTATCGCACGGCCGTGAAAGTCGGCGTCATCTTCGCGGATTCCAAGAACAAGGCGAAGGCGAAGGAATTCGTGCAGTTCATGCTGCAGGAAGAAAACCTCACGCCCTATGTCGAGGGCGCGCTCGGTCGCTGGTACCCGGTCACCAAGAAGGCCCAGCAGAGCCCGTTCTGGCAGGAAAACCGCCACAAGAAGGCGGTGCACGACCAGTATCAGGCCGGCACGGTGACCTTCGAGTTCACCAAGAACTACAAGTTCACCATTCTCAACAATGAGAACGTCTGGGCCAAGGCGATGAACCGCGTGGTCAGCGAGAAGATCCCGGTCG
Organism: uncultured Alphaproteobacteria bacterium; assembly: GCA_963778455.1. Classification (GTDB taxonomy): domain Bacteria; phylum Pseudomonadota; class Alphaproteobacteria; order Rhizobiales; family Xanthobacteraceae; genus PALSA-894. Next base: position 46,010 of record CAVZUL010000010.1, on the reverse strand, counting down.
AAAAGGCGGTCGATGAAATGATCGCCCGCATCAAGCAGGTTGCCGGCTGACACCGACACTGCCCCGGCCGCATTGCGGCCGGGGCCTTTCAGGTGAACGGGCATGTCCTCGATCGCGCTCAATCCGACCGGAACCGGCCGCACGCCGGTCTCCGCATGGATGACGCCGTGGCAGGCCTGGGGGCTGATCCTGATCGTCCCCTACGTCCTGGTCTTCGTTTTCTTCGTTCTTTATCCGATCGGTTATGGATTCTGGGTCGCGCGGCGGCCCGAAACCTACGCCCATCTGTTCGAGGATCCGATCTTCGCGCGCTCGGTCGTGAACACGCTGGTGTTCCTGATCGTTGCGATCAATCTCAAGATGATGATCGCGCTGCTGTTGTCGGGATTTTTCATTCAGGCGCGAACCTGGATCAAATGGCTGTCGGTGCTGTTCATCCTGCCGTGGGCGGTGCCGTCGATCCCGACCATCATGTCGCTGCGCTTCATGCTCAATCCCGAATGGGGCGTGATCAACCAGCTGATCTTCCGGCTGACCTTGGAGGACGGGCCGAACTGGCTCAACGATCCGACCATCGCGCTCGGGATGGCGATGCTGGTGCACATCTGGAAGTCGCTGCCGTTCTGGACGCTGATCCTGATCGCCGCGCGGCTTTCGATCCCTGACGATCTTTACGAGGCGGCCTCGGTCGACGGCGCGACGCGTTTCCAGAAATTCAGGTTCGTCACCTGGCCTTCGATGCAGACGCTCTACGTGACCTGCACGATCCTCTCGATGATCTGGACGCTCGGCGACTTCAACAGCGTCTATCTTTTGACCGGCGGCGGCCCCGGCGATCTGACGCACGTGCTCGCGACGCTCGGCATCCGCTATCTGCGGCTCGACCAGGTCGATCTTTCCATCGGCGCCATCGTGGTGGCGATGCCGCTGGTTCTGCCGCTGGTCTATTTCATGATGAAGCGGCTGTCGCGATGAAGCTCCCGTCCGCACGCGACATCGCCATCGAGGCGCGGCTCCTGCTGATCGGCATTCCGGTCCTGATCTGGACCCTGCTGCCGATCTATCACATGGTCCTGTTCGCCATTTCGCCCAAGGAGTCCGCGTTTTCCGGCAAGCTCTGGCCCGACAATCCGACCTTGCACAACTTCGGCGTCGTGTTCCGCCAGGAGCACTTCTATCTGCACCATTTCTGGCAGCAGTTCTGGAATTCGCTGGTGATCGCGGTCGCGACCGGTGTGATCACGCTGCTGATCGCGACCGCCGCGGCCTTTGCCATCAGCCGGCTCAAGGTGAAGGGCGGGCGCGCGATCATGAACCTCGCGCTGTTCACCTATTTCATTCCGGCGGCGTTTCTTGCCGTGCCGATGTACCGGACGATGGGCCTCTACGGCCTGCTGAACAGCCAGTGGGCGCTGATCCTCGCCATGGTGACGATCGCGGCGCCTTATGCGATCTGGGTGCTGAAGCAGGCGTCCGACAAGCTGCCGGTCGAACTCGACGAGGCGGCGATCGTCGATGGCGCTTCGCCGATGCAATTGTTCCGGCTGGTCTACATCCCGCTGATGATGCCGTCGCTGGTCGCGGTCGGGACCTATGCGCTGCTTCTGGCGTGGAACGAATATCTGTACGCGTTCCTGCTGCTGTCGAAGGATACCAACGTCACCCTCTCGGTCGCGCTCGGCAATTTCCTCGCCGCGGACGACTCGCCGTGGGAACTGCTGATGACCACGGGGCTGATCTACGCGCTGCCGCCGGCCGCGATCTATTACGTTTTCCGCCGCTATATGGTGTCGGGCCTGACCGCGGGCGCGGTGAAGAGCTGAAAGCGACGGCCGGCGTGTCGCGACCTCGGGCCGCTCGCCGACTGTCCGCGATCCGCGCCGGTGGTCCTAGCCGATCATCTCGATCTTGCCGTTGATCGTCCATCAGGCCGGTCTCGACCTTGAGCTTCGGCTGCCGCTGCGCCGACCTGCTTGCGGAATTCGGCCAGCGCCGCGCGGTGCGTCTCGGTCTCGACCTCGCGCGGCTTGACCTTGTCCTTGCCATAGGCGATCTCGGCGGCGCCGCAGTCGCGGTGATTGATCGCGATCACGCGTCTTGATGCTCGTGCAGCTCGATCGAGGTCGCGAGATTGTCCCAGAACGCCTTGTGCCAGTCCTTGAACGGCTCGGCGACCACGGCGATCGCGGCGCCGGCGATGACGAACTGGCTGTACTTGCCGCTCAGGTGCGCGTCTGGCGGCGTATCTGGCGACCGGCACCTGCATGCGCGGGTCGATGCAGCCGAGTACCATCGCCTCGTAGTTCCCGTTGGCGGCGAGCGCCGTGAACGGCTGCAGCGCCGCGAACGCCGTCAAGGCTCCGGCGGCGCGCAGGATGTGACGCCGGCTGAACCGGCCGGCGAGGAGATCGCCGCAGCACGTGCAGCCTGCGAGACTGTGCAATTGCAGTACATGTCGGCCCCTCGTGTCGGATGAAGCGCGGATTGTCCGCGATTCGACGCAAGATGGCTGTAGGCGCATTCGGCCGGGCCGACAATCCGTCGAGCAGCTGGCTTGCCGCGGAAATTTGATCCATGCCTGAAGCCCGCTCGCGCGTGCGTGCCGCGAGCATCGGTGCGACAGGCGGCGTAATGCGCCGAGGCCTACTCCCGTAGATCATCTTCCTGGTCATGCCGCCGTCGACGGTGAAGTTCGCTCCGGTGACGAAGCCGGAGCGTTCGCCGTCGAGCAGCCAGGCGACGACCTCGGCGATGTCCTCGGGCCGTCCGACGCGGCCGGCCGGATGCTGCGCGTGGTCCTTGCGGCGCAGCTTGTCGTAGTCCCTGGTGGCGATCCAGCCGGGGCTGACGCAGTTCACCCGCACCGGCGCGAGGCTCATCGCCAGCGCATGGGTCAGCGCGACGAGGCCGCCTTTCGAGGCGGAGTAGGCCTCCGTGTTCGGCTCGGACATTTCGGCGCGCGTCGAGGCGATCGACACGAACGCGCCCTTGGTCTGGCGTCAGCGGCCGCTCGGCGGCCTTGGCCAGCAGGAACGCGGCGGTGAGATTGACGTCGAGCACGCGCCGCCACTCGGCGATGGTGAGTTGGCGGATCGGCTTGCGGATCATGATGCCGGCGTTGGACACGACGCCGTCGAGCTGCCCGAAGCGCTCGATCGTCTCGGTGACCGCGCGTTTCGCCGTCGCCTCGTCGCCGATATCGCCCTCGATCAGCAGGACGCGGCGCGCCAGCTTGCCGAACGCGCGTTCGAGATCGGGACGCGCGACATCGACGGCGCCGACCAGCCAGCCGTCGTCGAGCAGCTGCCGCGCGGTCGCGCGGCCGATGCCGTGCGCCGCGCCGGTGATGAGCACGACCTTGGGCTTCGCCATTCTCACAACGCTCCGATCGGGATCTTCAGATAGACGCGCCCGTCCGCCTCCGGTTCCGGCAGGCGCCCGCCGCGCATGTTCACCTGCAGCGCGTGCAGGATCAGCGCCGGCATCGGCAGCGTCTTGTCGCGCTCCTTGCGCCGCCGCACGAACTCCTCGCAGTCCGGGTGGTCTTTCAGATACGGGTTCGTTCGCCCACTGCTCGGCGATGCTCGATTCCCACGCGGCGGGGCGGCCGTTCGGCCGGTAATCGTGGCCGGTGAACAGCCGCGTGTCGGCGGGCAGCGCGAGGATCGCCATGATCGAGTGATAGAACGCGACCGGATCGCCGCCGGGAAAATCGGTGCGCGCGGCGCCGTAGTCCGGCTGGAACAGCGTGTCGTGGATGAACGCCGCGTTGCCGACCACGTAGGTGATCGACGCCTTGGTATGCCCGGGCGAGAACATCACGCGCGCCTGCAGATTGCCGATCGGCGAACGTGTCGCCATGCGCGAACAGGCGATCCCATTGCGAGCCGTCGGCCGGGAAATCCGGCAGGTTGTAGATTTTCTTCCACAGCTCCTGCACGTCGGTGATCTTCTCGCCGATCGCGGTCGGCGCGCCGAGCTTCTCCTTCAGGTAGACGGCGGCGGAGAAATGGTCGGCGTGCGGATGCGTGTCGAGGATCCAGTCGACGGTGAGGCGCCGCTCGCCGATCACGCGCAGCATCTCGTCGGCGGCTTCGTGCGACACGCGCCCGGCCTTGTGATCGTAGTCGAGCACCGGATCGATGATGGCCGCGCGGCCGGTCGCCGGGTCCTCGACCAGATACGCGATGCTGAATGTCGGCTCGTGATAGAAGCCGGTCACCAGCGGCGCGCTCATCGTGCCCTCAAGCGGTTTTCTGGACCCAGAACTGGTACATGCCGCGGAAAATATCCGGATTCGCGGTCTCGAAGCGATGCCATGATTCGAGGTCGGTCATCGCCGCGTCGTCCGGAAACGCCGCGCGATAGGCGTGATACGTCCGCACGATTGAGCTCGAAGCCGAGCAGCGTCAGCCCGTGTCGCGCTGAGGAAATCGCCGATCTGCGGCAACGTCATCCGGTGCTCCTGAACGTGGAACAGCAGATCGCGGCAGGCGCTGGTGCTGTAGAAGTCCGGCGAATGCAGGATCGGCACGAAACGCGCCTCCGGCTTCGCGAGGAGATCCTGACGGCAGCGCCTGATGTCGTGCTCCGTCGCCGCATAGCCGCGCTCGGCGACGATGCGTTGCAGCGCGACGACGTCCCGGCGCCCGATCTCGCTGTAAAGCCCGATCCGCATGAACCCGCCGGGCTTGAGCAGCGGCGACCAGCGTCGACCAGCCGCGCATCGGCTCGGCGAGGTGATGCAGCACGCCGCTCGACTCGATCATGTCGAAACGCCGGTCCGGCGCGAGCGCGAGAATGTCGGCCTGCGCATATTCGATCGCGACGCCGGCCGCATCGGACTTGCGCTTGGCATAGGCAAGGCTCGCGAGGCTGAGATCGATCGCCAGCATGCGCGCCTTGCGGGAAACGCTGCGCGGTGCCGATCGGCTGCTGTCCGGTGCCGCAGCCCGCGACCAGGATGTCCGGCGTCGCCGGCTCCGCGAACGTCGCGCAGCGGAGCGTTCGGAAACAGTCCGCGCAGATGGGCCGATGATGCTCTGCTTCCGGCGGCGTCGGCGCGACCGTGACCCAGCGCGGGTAGGGGCTCTCCTCGTATTGCGCGCGCACCTGCTGCGACACCGGGTCGGCGATCTCGGTCAGGCGCGGCATCGCGGCGCGCAGCCTGGCCTCGGTCTGCGGCTCGCGCACCTGTTCGGTGATCAGCGCGTCGAGCGGCTTGAGCCAGTTGCGCGACGAGGATGCCCTGGTCGCGGTCGAGCGCGTGCAGCGGCGCGAAGCACGCCAGCGCAAGGAGATGGATCGCGAACACCGGCGCGCGGCCTTCGAGCGCGGAGCGCACCGAGCTGCGCAGCCACGCCAACGCCTGACGCTCCGTCTCCGAGACGTCGAACACGTATTCGTTGATGAAGCACTGGCGCGCGAGCGAGGCCGCGAAGGTGATCATCTCGCGCGACACTTCGCTTTTCGCCTGGGTGGCGGCGTCGAGCAGGATGGTGCGCACGCCGGTCAGCAGGCGCTCCAGTCCGATATCGTTGACCGGCGCATTGTCGAGCACGGCGCGCGGCGAGGTCGTCCTGCACCAGCACGCCGATCGGCTGCGCGATTTCCGATGGCGACAGCCGGCGCGGCCACGACGCCATGGCGGCGTGGATGCCGCGCGCGACCGTGGGCTCGCCCTTGATCACCGCGATGGCGGCGCCGGTCAGCTCGCCCGGGCGCGCCCAGGCTTCGCGCAGCGCCCGGATCATCAGCCCGCGGAATTCCGGCACCGGCGGCAGCCGGTCCGCGTTGCGCACGCACTGCACGAACAGCGCGCGCACGTCCGGCGTATCCTTCGCCGCCAGCGCGCGCGTGGAGGCTTCCAGCGCCGCGTTGGCGTCGCCCTGGTCGAACAGCAGCGCGGCAAGCTGGTGCTGCGCCGCCCAGTGTCCCGGCTCGATCGCGACGGCCTTGCGATAATGCGTGATGGCGCTGTCGCGGCTCCCCGAGCCGGCCGTACGCCTCCGCGATGCCGGCGTGATAGGCCGCGATCTTGTCGTTCGCGGCGATCGCCTGGCCGATCAGATCGACCGCCTCTTTCGGCCGGCCGTCCTGCAGCGCGATCATGCCGAGAAAGTAGAGGCCGTCGAGCTGGCGCGGGTCGGCCTCCAGGATGCTGCGATAAAGCTCTTCGGCCTCGCGCAACTGCCCGGCCTGATGACGCCGGAACGCAAGCTCGAACAGTCCGTCGATCCGCGACGCTTCGGCCGTCATCCCTTCACCACCGGCGTGTCGGGCCGCGCGCCCCATTCCGACCACGAGCCGTCATAGACGCTGCCCGGCTTCTTGCCGAGCGCCTCGATCGCGAACGTGAGGATCGAGGCGGTGACGCCCGAGCCGCAGCTCGTCACCACCGGCCGGTCGAGGTCGACGCCGGCATTCTTGAACGCGGCCGCGATCTCGTCGTGCGATTTCAGGCGGCCGTCCTTCAGCACCTCGCCGAACGGCACGTTGAACGAGCCCGGCATGTGGCCGCCGCGCAGGCCGGCGCGCGGCTCCGGCGCTTCGCCGCGGAAACGGTCGGCGGCGCGCGCATCGACCACCTGCGCGGTCTTGTCGAGCAGGACCCGCTGCACGTCGTCGATCGAGGCGACCAGCGCGCGGTTGAATTTCGGCGTGAAGGTTTTTGGCCGCGCGCGCCTTGCCGGCGCCGGTCTCGAGCGGGCGGTTCTCGCTCTTCCATTTCGGCATGCCGCCGTCGAGCACGAAGACCTTGTCGGCGCCGAACGCGCGGAACGTCCACCACACCCGCGCCGCGCCGTAGAGCCCGATGCCGTCGTAGAGCACGATCGTCATGCCGTCGCCGACGCCGAGCGCGCCGACCTGGGCTGGCGAACTGCTCGGGCGAAGGCAGCATGTGGGGCAGGGGATTGGACTTGTCCGAGACCGCATCGATGTCGAAGCGCTGCGCGCCCGGAATGTGGCCGGCGAGGAATTCCGCCTTCGGCATCGCGCTTGGCGTTCGCCAGATAATACGAGCCGTCGAGCACGATCACGTTCGGATCGGTCCAGATGCTGGCTCAGCCAATCGGTCGAGACCAGCCAGCGGCTGGCGAGCTTTTCGTCCGGCATGAAAACTCCAGGCTTGCGATCATGCGCTCAGGCAAACGAGATGCGCACGCGGCGGTTCTGCTTGCCCTTTTTCTCGATCGTTGTCACGCGCACCGCGCCGATCTCGGCGGTGCGCCGCACGTGCGTTCCGCCGCAGGGCTGCAGGTCGAGCCCGACGATCTCGATCAGCCGCACGCGCCCGGTTCCCATCGGCGGCTTCACCGCCATGGTCTTGACCAGCGCCGGATTGGCTTCCAGCTCTTCGTCGGTGATCCAGCGCGAGAGCACCTCCGCGTCGGTCTTGATCATCGCGTTGAGCTTCTCGGTGATCTCGTCCTTGTCGAGGCCGGCTTCCGGAATGTCGAAATCGAGCCGGCTGTCGTCCTCGTTCACGGCGCCGCCGGTCACCGGATAGGGCAGGATGGCGGAGAGCAGATGCAGCGCGGTGTGCATGCGCATGCGCCGGTAGCGCGGCCCCCAGTCGATCTTGAGCGTGACGTTGTCGCCGACCGCGGGCAGCGCCACGCCCTCGGCCGGCACGTGCGCGATCTCGGTCTTGAGCGGATCGTTGTAGACGGCGGTCGCGAGCGGGAATTCGCCCGCCGGCGTCACCAGCACGCCGCTGTCGCCCGGCTGTCCGCCCGACGTGGCGTAGAAGCAGGTGCGGTCGACGACGATGCCGCCCTTCTCGCTGATCCCGACGACGGTCGCGGGTGTCGAGGTGAGATAGGCGTCTTCGCGGAACAGGCAGTCGGTGGGCATGCACGGTCTCACTTACACAAACGGCGGCTTGATGGTCGACTTGCGCTCCAGCCATGCCGGCACCGGCAATTTCTTTGAGCGCAGGAAGTCGGGATTGTAGAGCTTCGACTGGTAGCGCGTGCCGGAGTCGCACAGGAGCGTGACGATCGTCTTGCCCGGCCCCAGGTCCTTCGCGAGACGCACCGCGCCCGCGATATTGATCGCCGACGAGCCGCCGAGGCAAAGCCCTTCGTGCTCGAGCAAATCGAAGATGTACGGGATCGCCTCCTCGTCCGGGATGAGATAGGCGTTCTCGCACTTGATGTCTTCGATGATCGGCGTCACGCGCCCGAGCCCGATGCCTTCGGTGATCGAGCCGCCCTCGGTCGCCTTCGCCTCGCCGTGCGCGAACAGATTGTACATCGCGGCGCCGCGCGGATCGGCGCAGCCGATGACGATGTCCTTCTTCATCTCGCGCAGGAACGTGGACGTGCCGGCGAGCGTGCCGCCGGTACCCACCGTGGACACGAACGCGTCGACCTTGCCGTCGGTCTGCTGCCAGATCTCGGGTCCGGTCGAGGTGTAGTGGGCGAGCCGGTTGTCGAGGTTGTTCCACTGGTCGGCGAAGATCACGCCGTTCGGTTCGGTCTTCTGCAGCTCATCGGCGAGCCGGCGGCCGACATGCTGGTAGTTGTTCGGATTGCTGTAGGGGACCGCCGGGACCTGCACCAGCTCCGCGCCGCAGAGCGTGAGCATGTCCTTCTTTTCCTGGCTCTGCGTCTCCGGGATGACGATCAAGGTGCGGTAGCCGCGCGCGTTCGCCACCAGCGCGAGCCCGATGCCGGTATTGCCGGCGGTGCTCTCGACCACCAGCCCGCCCGGCTTGATGTCGCCGCGCTTCTCGGCCTGCAGGATCATCGTCGCGCCCGGCGCGGTCCTTCACCGACTGGCCCGGGTTCATGAACTCGGCCTTGCCGAGGATGGTGCAGCCGGTCTGTTCCGAGACGCGCTGGAGCTTGATGAGCGGCGTGTTGCCGATGGCTTCGACGATGCCGTCGCGAACTTGCATGGGATGAACTCGGGGTTGAGGCGGGGCGACCCTAGAGGAGGGGCGATGACAAGGCGAGCGTTTTAGCATGTATGTAGTGTCTGGCCGCCGAAAAGACCGCCATCGTAGATGAATGTTATCGCGTATCGGTCAATTGCGACATAGATATTTCCGTAACGGCGCAGACCACAGCCGCTTTGTTCCCTACGGCCGCATCGGGTTCGCGACCGGGCCTGCCTCGCGCAGCTTCGCGGTCAGGTTGGCGAATTCGCACAGCAGCGGCCGCGTGTCGCGCGGGTCGATGATCTCCTCGACCAGGAAGGTCTCGGCGGTGCGGAACGGCGAGCGGTAGCGGTTGAGCCGTTCCTCGATCTCGAGGCGCAACTTGTCCCGGTCCGGTGCCGCGTCGAGCTCGGCGCGATAGGCCGCCTCGATCCCGCCTTCGACCGGGAGCGAGCCCCAGTCGCCCGACGGCCAGGCGTAGCGGTAGTGCAGCCGCTGGTGCGCCGTGTGGCCGGCGCCGGCGACGCCGAACACCTTGCGGATGATGATCGAGCACCACGGCACCTTGGCCTGGTAGATCGCCGAGAGCGCGCGGGCGCCGAACCGGATCGTGCCGGCCTTCTCGGATTCGACGCCGATCACGAAGCCCGGCACGTCGACCAGATGCACCACCGGCAGATGGAATGTGTTGGCGAGATCGACGAAGCGCGTGACCTTCTGCGCGGCCTCGGCGGTCCATCCGCCGCCGTAGAAGTAAGGATCGCTCGCCAGCACCGCGACCGGCCAGCCGTCGAGCCGCGCCAGCGCGGTGATGACCGGGCCGCCGAATTTCCGGCCCATCTCGAACAGCGAGTCCGCGTCGACCAGCGCGCGCACGATGCGGCGCATGTCGTAAACCTTGCGGCGATCCTGCGGGATGGCGTCGATCAGGAACGGCTCGCGCCGCGCCGGATCGTCGGCCGGCGCGATGCGCTCGGGCAATTCGTACACCGATGACGGCAGGTAGGAGAGAAAGCGCCGCGCCCGCGCGAAGGCCTCCGCCTCGCTCGCCACCACGTCATCGACCGCGCCGGAGCGCGCATGAATGTCGCTGCCGCCGAGCTCGTCCTTGGTGACGGTCTGGCCCGCGCGCGCCACCACCGGCGGCCCGGCGATGAACATGTGCGAGGTGCCCTCGACCATCACCGAATAGTGGCTGGTCACGAGCCGCGCCGCGCCGAGGCCCGCGACCGAGCCCAAGGCCGAGCGCAACGACCGGCACGGTGCCCATGTTGGCGACCACCCAGTCCCACGCCGGATTGGCCGGCACATAGGTGTAGCCCATCGTCTCGATCGTCTTCACCGAGCCGCCGCCGCCGGTGCCGTCGACCAGGCGCACGAGCGGGATGCGCAGCTCGTTCGCCATCTGCTCCGACATCACCTGCTTCTGGCGGATCGCCGCATCGGCCGCGCCGCCGCGCACCGTGAAATCGTCGCCGCCGACCACGACCGGCCGGCCGTCGATGCGGCCGCGCCCGAGCACGAAGTTCGCCGGCTGGAACGACTCGAGCTCGCCGTTCGTCGCCATATTGCGCGCGGCCCGCGAGCGCGCCGATCTCATGGAAGCTGTCCGGATCGAGCAGCGCCGCGATCCGCTCGCGCACCGTCAGCCGCCCGGCATCGTGCTGGCGCTTGACCTTGTCCGGCCCGCCCATCTGTCGCGCCAGCGCCTCGCGCCGCCGCAATTCCTCGATGTCGCTGTCCCAGCCCATCTCTCGACCCCTCGCCGCGACGCGACTATAGCATCCCGCGCGACGGGCAAACGCGGGCAGGGGACATGCCGGACATCAAGGTGCCGTCGGAGCTGAACGCGATCGTGTGGAAGATCGAGGCGCAGCCGGGCCAGGCGGTGGGCGAGGGCGACACGCTGATCGTGCTCGAAGCGATGAAAATGGAGATCCCGGTCATGGCGCCGCGCGCCGGGACGGTGAAAACCGTGCTGGTCGCCGAGAAGCAGCAGGTCGCCGAGGGCCAGCCGCTGGTCATTTTACAATTTTGACGCGTCCGCCTGAATTGACGGGGCGCGCCGCCGGGCCGCGCCACGATTGGGCCGGAAATCCGCCGGTTCCATTCCCAACGCCTGCCGTAGAGGCAAGTCACTTTGGTTCCCAGGGGTGGATTCATCCTTGGGAGATATTCCATGCATCGCAGAACATTGCTTGCGCTGGCGGGTTCGTCGCTGGCGCTGATGATCCTTGGCCACAATGCGGCGCGCGCCGACGAGTACCGCGTCAGCGGCCCGGTCGTTCACGAGAACCTTGCGATCTACCTGGTCCACGGCAAATCCGCCGCGGGCGCCGTGCCGCTGACCCTCGACGAGGCGTTGCGCAAGGGTGCCGTCAAGGTGCACGAGACCGGCACCGTCAGCGAGCTGCAGATCGAGAACCTCGGCACCGACGAAGTGTTCATCCAGGCCGGCGACATCGTGAAGGGCGGCCAGCAGGATCGCGTGTTGAGCGTCAGCCTCGTGCTGCCGCCGAAATCCGGCCGCCTGCCGATCGCGTCGTTCTGCGTCGAGCAGGGCCGCTGGTCGGCGCGCGGCAAGGAGGACGTGAAGACCTTCGCGACCGCCTCCGCCTCGGTGCCGTCGCGCGAAGCCAAGATCGCGATCCGTGCGCCTGCTGTCCCTGCAGCGCCTCCCACGGGTTCGGCCGACGATCGCCCCGTCGGCGTCGATCCGATGGCGCACCCGCGAACCCCCATCATCGGAGGCCTGCTCAACGCGAGGCGGGACGACGGCAGCCGCCAGCAGCAGGTGTGGGCCAAGGTGCGCAAGGTGCAGGACGGCCTCTCGTCCAATCTCGGCGCGCCGGTGCAGGCCGCCGCGTCGCAGAGCAGCCTGCAGCTCTCGCTCGAAAACGAGAAGCTCAAGGACGCGCAGGACGCCTACCTGAAGGCGCTGCAGACAGGAAGGCGAGAAGGCCGACGACGTGGTCGGCTACGTGTTCGCCATCGACGGCAAGCTCAACAGCGCGGAGGTCTATCCGTCGAACGGCCTGTTCCGCAAGATGTGGCCGAAGCTGTTGAAGGCGAGCATCACCGAGGCGATCGGCCAGAAGAACTCCGGCGCCGCCGACCCGGTGCCGACCGGCGAGGCCGCGCTCGCGTTCCTCACCGAGGCGGCGAAAGGCGCGTCGAGCGAAACGCCGCTTCCCGCCAGCGTGCGGCTGGAAACGCGGCAGGCCGAGAATGCCTTCTACTTCGAGACGCGGCGCAAGGACGGCGCCTTCGTGCACCGCAGCTATCTGGCGAAGCAGTAAGCTCGCGTCCTGAGTCCGGCGGCCCACCGTGGCGATCCCACGGTGGGCAAGGTATTTCGCTCGACGCGCGGGTAAACGCGCCGCGCGGCTGTGCTAACCTCATCCTCTCGTCACCGGCCAAAGACCGGCGCGACAGGGAGGGCGACGTGAAGCACTTCAACCGGCGCGCCGTGCTCGGCGGCGCATGTGCATTCGCATTTGCCGCGTCGCTATCGCCGGCGCGGCGCCACGTCCGGCTGCTGCGCCGAAGCTGCCGGCGCGCGGCAATGTCGTCATCCGCAACGCCTATGTGATGACGATGGACGCCGCCGGCGATCTGGCGGATGCCGACGTGCATGTGCGCGACGGCGCGATCGTCGCGGTCGGGCAGAAGCTCAGCGCGCCGGGCGCGAGCGTCATCGACGGACGCGGCATGATCGTCATGCCGGGCCTGGTCGAGACGCACTGGCACATGTGGAACACGCTGCTGCGCGGCATGTCGGCCGCGAAGCCGGACCTTGGCTATTTCCGCACCACCGCGGCGCTCGGGCGCGTGTTCGAGCCGGGCGACATGTACCAGGGCACGCGCCTTGCCGCCGCCGAGGCGATCAATTCCGGCATCACGTTCGTGCACGACTGGTGTCACAACGTGCGCAATCCGGAATTCGCCCGGCAGGATTTGCGCGCGCTGAAGGAGTCCGGCCTGCGCGCGCGCTTCTCCTACGGCCCGATGCAGGGTCACGACCTCAAGCAGACGATCGACCTCGCCGATCTCGAAAAGCTCAAAGCCGAATGGGCGCAGCATTCCAATGACGGGCTGATCACGCTCGGCATGGCGTGGCGCGGCCACGGCGGCAATCAGCCCGCGAACGCCGTGCCGGAGAACGTCTGGCGCGCCGAGTACGATGCCGCGCAGCGGCTCGGCCTGCCGATCTCGGTGCATTCGAGCGGCTCGAAGAGCGCGGTCGGCCAGATCGGCGGGCTCGACAAGGCCGGCATGATCAAGAACGCGCAGATCATCCACGCGGTCTATGCGACGCCGGACGAGATCGCCGCCATGAAAGCCGCCGGCTCCACCATCAGCCTCGCGCCGACCTCGGAGCTGCGCATCGGCTTCGGCATTCCGCCGACGCTCTCGTTCCTCGATGCCGGCATTCCGGTCGGCCTGTCGGTCGATACCGTCGAGCTGGTCGGCAATGCCGACATGTTCGCGATCATGAAGACCATTCAGGGCCTGGAGAACGGCAAGGCCGAGAACGAATTCAGGATCAGCGCGCGCCGGGTGGTCGAGCTTGCGACCATCGAGGGCGCCCGCTCGATGGGCATCGACGACAAAGTGGGCTCGCTGAAAGCCGGCAAGCGCGCCGACATCATCATGATCGACACCCGCGCCGCCAATCTGGGCGTGTTCGGCGATCCGGCCGTCATGCTGGTCACGGCAGTCCAGCCCGCCAATGTGGACACCGTCATGGTCGACGGCCGCATCCTGAAACGTAACGGCAAGCTGACAACGATGAATGTCGTGCAGATCGCAAGGGAAGCCGCGGAGGCGAACCTTGCGGTACGCAAGCGCGCCAACTGGTGGTGATAAAAACCCGGGATGGCGCTTACCGCGGCCGGTGCGGTCTGCTAAAGAGCCGCCGGTCTCAACAACCAGAAGGCCCGCAATGCCTCCCGCAAAGTCCACCGGCAGCCAGCTCGAGAGGGCGCTCGCGTCCGGCCGGTTCGTCATCACGGCCGAAGTCACGCCGCCGGTCTCGTGCGATCCGCAGGAACTGCTGGTCAAGGCGCTGCCGCTCAAGGATGTCGCCGACGCCGTCAACGTCACCGACGGTGCAGGCGCGCGCGCGCATATGGGTGCGCTCGCCGCCGCGACGATCCTGAACCAGAACGGCATCGAGCCGGTGCTGCAACTGACCTGCCGCGACCGCAACCGGCTCGCGCTGCAAAGCGACCTGATCGGCGCGGCGGCGCTCGGCATCCGCAACCTTCTGGTGCTGCGCGGCGACGATCCGAGCGCGGGCGATCAGCCCGACGCCAAGCCGGTGTTCGATCTCGATTCCGGTGCGCTGATTCAAACCGCGGTCGGCATGCGCGACCGCGGCGAGCTTCCCTCCGGCCGCAAGGTGACCGGCACGCGCGGAATTCTTCATCGGCGCCGCCGACATGCCGCTCGATCCGCCGAAGGACTGGCAGCCGAAGAGCCTGAAGGGAAAGATCGCGGCCGGCGCGCAGTTCGCGCAGACGCAGTTCTGCATGGATATCGAGGTCGTGAAGCGCTACGTCGCGCGCCTCGCCAAGGATCGCCTGACCGACAAGATCTCGCTGCTGATCGGCGTGGTGCCGCTGCGTTCGGGACGCTCGGCGCGCTGGATCAAGGAGCAGCTCTACGGCGCGATCATTCCCGACGACATCGTCGAGCGGCTGGAATATTCCGGCGACGCGGCGGCCGAGGGCAAGCAGATCTGCATCGACTTCATCGCGCAGCTTGCCGACGTGCCGGGCGTCGCGGGCGCGCACGTGATGGCGCCGAACAACGAGGCGGCGATCCCCGACGTCATTGCGAAGGCGCGCAAGCTGGTGAAGAATCGGGCGCTCGCGTCGTAGCGCGATCGATGGATCGGCGCGCAAACGCCGGAACAAAGGCCGGAATGCCGCACCGGGAAACGTTCGAGACCGTCAACGGCTGCAAGATCAGGATCATGCGCGGCGGGCAGGGCGCGCCGCTGCTGTACCTGCACGGCGCGCTCGGCGTCTCGGCCTGGATGCCGTTCATGGAGCGGCTGTCGCGGCGCTTCGACGTGATCGTGCCGGACCATCCGGGCTTCGGCGCGTCCGACACGCCGGACTGGCTCGATAACATCGGCGACCTTGCGTATTTCTATCTCGACGCGATGAGAGCAGCTCGGGCTCACCGGCGTGCATCTCGCCGGCGCCTCGCTCGGCGGCTGGATCGCGGCGGAGATCGCGGTGCGCGACTGTCATCCGCTCAAGTCGCTGACGCTGACCGCGCCGGCCGGCATCCACGTGAAGGGCCTGAGCAAGGGCGACATCTTCATGTGGTCGCGCGAGCAGTTCCTGCGCAATCTCGCGCACGATCCGAAGGTCGGCGAGGCGATGCTGGCGCTGCCGGTGTCCGAGCAGCAGCAATTCACCGACATGAAGAACCGCCTCGCCACCGCCAAGCTCGGCTGGCAGCCGCGGCTCTACAATCCGCACCTCGCCAAGTGGCTGCACCGCATCAGCGTGCCGACGCTGCTCGTGTGGGGCGACGACGACAAGGTCATTCCGCCGGGCTACGGCCCGGCGTTCCGCGATCTCATTCCGGGATCGCGGCTCGAGGTGTTCGCGAACTGCGGCCACATCCCGCACACCGAATACACCGACGAGTGGGTCGCCACGGTCGCGGGCTTCATGGAAGGGGTCGCGTGATGAAGTTCTACGCCTTCCACCTGATGCCCTATGCGGCGCTCGATCCCGACTACGACAAGAAATACAACTCCGCCTGGGTGACGCTGCCGAACAGCTATTACGATCCGAAGATCGGCCACGCGCTCTACAACCGCTATCTCGACGAGCTGGAACTGGCCGACGCCTGCGGCTTCGACGGCGTGTGCGTCAACGAGCATCACCAGAACGCCTACGGGCTGATGCCGATCCCCGGCGTGATGGCGGGCGCGCTCGTCGCGCCGCACGAAGAACGCGCGCATCGCGGTGCTCGGCCGCGCGCTGCCGCTGCTTGAACAATCCGCTGGTGGTGGCGGAAGAGTTCGCGATGCTCGACAACATCACCGGCGGGCGGCTGGTCGCGGGCTTCGTGCGCGGCATCGGCGCGGAATATCACTCCTGGGGCGCGAACCCGGCCGAGTCGCACGACCGCTTCCACGAGGCGCATGACCTGATCCTGCAGGCCTGGACGCAGCCCGGGCCCGTGCAAGTTCGAGGGCAAGTACTATCACTTCGAATACGTGAACTGCTGGCCGCGGCCGTATCAGCAGCCGCATCCGCCGGTCTGGATTCCCTCGCAGGGCTCGCGCGAGACGATCGAGTGGGCCTCGCATCCGGACCGCAAGTACACCTATCTGCAGACCTTCAGCCCGGTGACGGTGCTGGCGCGCTACATGAACATGTATCGCGAGACCGCGAAGCACTACGGCTACGAGGCGACGTCCGAGCAGGTCGGCTGGGCGGTGCCGACCTATTGCGCCGAGACCGACGAGATCGCGGTGCGCGAGGCGCGGCCGCACATCGAGTTCTTCTTCAACAAGCTGCTGCGCATGCCGCCCGAGATGCTGCTGCCGCCCGGCTATCTCTCGCTCGCCTCGATGCAGGGCGTGATGCAGGCCAAGCGCGCGCTCTCGACCGGCAACCAGACCATCGAGGACATGATGGAGAAGGGCGTGTTCCTGTGCGGCAGCCCGGCGACCTTGCGCGAGAAGCTGGAGAAGTATCAGGCCGAGATCGGCTTCGGCTATCTGCTGCCGGCGATCCAGTTCGGCACGCTGCCGCATGAACTGGTGCGCAAGAGCGTCGAGCTGTTCGCCGAGCGAGGTGATCCCGCATTTCCGCGCGCGCGACGCTGCGTCCGCGAAGCGCGCCGCTACGGCTTGAGCTCCGGCTGCTCGTCGAACACCGACCGCAGCAGCGGGTTGAGCGCGTAGAGCGCCAGGCCGGGTATGACGGCGATAGCGCCGATCATCAGAAAGAACTGCGGCTTCGGCATTGTGCTCCAGAAGCCGCCAAGCCAGCCGCCGAGGATTTCGCCCGGGAAACTTGCGGCGAGCCACAGCCCCATCATCAGCGAGAGCACCCGCGCCGGTGCAAGCCGCGAGACGAGCGCGAGCCCGACCGGTCCGAGGTGAAGTTCGCCGATCGTCACGACCGTGAAGTAGGCGACCAGCCAGAGAGGGCTTGCTTTCCCGTCCGCACCGGTCGTGATCGCGGCCGTCGCCATGATCAGATTGGCAATGCCGATGCAGAGGAACGCAAACGCCAGCTTGCTGATCGTCGACATCTCGGAGCCGGTGCGCCGCTGCAAGTCCCACAGCTTGATGAGCAGCGGCGTGAAGATGAAGATCACCACCGAGTTGAGCGTGAGGAACCAGGTCGTCGGAATTTGACCTTGCCAGACGCCAAGGTCGATCCGCCGGTCGGTGAAGTCCTCCGCCCAGAGCATCAGGGTGTTGCCCTGCTGCTCGTAGGTCGCCCAGAAGAACGTTGTCAGCAGAAATACTGCGATCAGCCCGGCGATCGCGCGGCGTTCGCGTCGATCGAAAGGCCGTGATTCCACCTGCGGCGTCGGCAGATGACGCACCTCATCGGGCGGGAGGTGACGCAGGCCCGCGATGTAGATCGCGAGGCTGACCAGCATGCCGACACCGGCGGCCGCGAAGCCGTAGTGCCAGCCGACTTCGCCTCCGAGCGTCCCGGCGATCAGCGGAGCGAGGAACGCGCCGATGTTGATGCCGAGGTAATAGATCGAATAGGCCGGCACGCGGCGCGGGTCGTTCAAGGCATAGAGCGAGCCCACCTGCGTCGAAACGTTCGGCTTGAACGCCCCCATGCCGAGGACGAGAAATCCAAGCGCGACGAAGAGCAGCGACTCGAAAGACATGAGGAAGTGGCCGGCCGCCATCAGCAGCGCGCCGATGATGACCATCTTGCGCTGGCCGAGCCAGCGGTCGGCCAGATAGCCGCCAAGGATCGGCGTCAGGTACGCAAAGCCCGCGTAAAATCCGTAGATGTGCGAGGCAAGCGGTTGTGGCCCCAGCGGCCCGAAGATGCTTTCGAGGCCGCGCTTGACCGCATGATACCCGATCACGGCGTCGACCTGACCGGGTAGCAGCAGGTATTTCACCAGGTAGAGAACAAGCAGTGACGCCATGCCGTAGTAGGAGAACCGCTCCCACATTTCGGTCGCGAACAGGACCGTGAGGCCCTTGGGGTGGCCGAACAGGTCGCGGCTCGCGGGCGGCGGATTCATTTCGGCGCGGGCCGTCGGCAAAATGCTGAGGTCAAGGAAGGCTCCCCCGTTTCCGGCGGCACATTACCGGATATAATCGCGCATCGCACACAAGGAGGTCCGCCCATGCCCGCCGCGACGCCGTTCGACGCAAGCCGTCTCGATCGCCTGATGGACGAGGCCGGCATCGACGTGCTGCTCGCAACCTCGAAGCACAATGTGCAGTACCTGCTCGGCGGGCATCGCGCGTTCTTCTTCGACTACATGGATGCGATGGGCTTGAGCCGCTATCTGCCGATCGTGGTCTATCCGAAGGGCAAGCCCGACAAGGCGGCCTATTTCGGCCACCGGCTGGAGAACTTCCAGCACCAGGTGAAGCCGCTCTGGACCTCCGAAGTGCAGGCCAATTCCTCCGGCGCGCTCGACACGATGCAGAAGGCGACCGACTACGTGAAGCGCTCCGGCGTGCCGGCGAGGCGCATCGGCATCGAGACGACGTTCATGCCGATGGACGCCGGCGCCGCGCTGCGCAGCGCGCATGCCGGACAGCGAGATCAAGGACGCGCTCGTCGTGCTGGAGCGCCAGCGCCTGCGCAAATCGCCGGAAGAGCTCGCGATGCTGCGCACCGCGTCCGAGAAGGTGATCGACTCGATGATGGCGGCGATCGCGCAGCATGGTCCCGGCTCGACCAAGGCCGAGATCGCCGAGACGCTGCGCCGCGAGGAGGTCAACCGCGGGCTGACCTTCGAGTATTGCCTGATCGCGGCGGGCACGAGCCACAATCGCGCGCCCTCCGAGCAGCGCTGGGAGAAGGGCGACGTGCTCTCGGTCGATTCCGGCGGCAACTATCACGGCTACATCGGCGATCTCGCCCGCATGGCGATCCTGGGCGAGCCGGATGCCGAGCTGGAAGACCTGCTCGGCGAGATCGAGACGATCCAGCGCGCCGCGTTCAAGCCGATCCGCGCCGGCGCGATGGGCGGCGAGATCTATGCGGCGGGCGAGGCGCTGGTGGCGAAATCGAAGCAGCACAACAACATGGAATTCCTCGCGCACGGCATGGGGCTGGTCAGCCACGAGGCGCCGCACCTGACCAATCACGGGCCGGTGCCGTACACCGACGAGGACGCGCACCGTCCGCTCGAAAGCGGCACGGTGATCTCGGTCGAGACCACGCTGAAGCATCCCGCGCGCGGCTTCATCAAGCTCGAGGACACGGTGGTCGTCACCGACACCGGCTTCGAGATCTTCGGCGAGGGCGGCCGCGGCTGGAACCGCGGCGGCGCCGCGCTGCGTCAGTAGCTACCGGCTCTCGCGCTTGGACGGAAACAGCGACGCCGGGAAGTCGGCCGCGTAACGCGGCGCTTTCGGCCGCCGGCTCGAGGAAGCGCGGCCGGTCGCTGTCGTCCGGCTCCACCACGCGGCGATAGAGGTGCCAGGTCGCGTGGCCGAGCACCGGCAGCACGACGGTCAGCCCGAGCAGGGCCGGGAGCGAGCCGAGCGCGAGCAGCGCCGCGACGATCAGGCCCCACGCCGCCATCGCGACCGGGTTCGCCAGCACGGCGCGCACCGAGGTGAGGATCGCGGTCGCGGCGCCGACGTCGCGGTCGAGCAGCAGCGGGAACGACACCACGCTGAGCGTGAGTGCCAGCACGGCAAAGAGGAAGCCGACGCCGTTGCCGACGATGATCAGGCCCCAGCCGGCCGGCGTGGTGAGCACCTGCTTGAGGAAGCCCGACATCGCGGCGGCGGGCGTGTAGCCGAAATAGGCCACGTAGATCGATTGCGCGACCGCGATCCAGACGAGGAAGATCGCGACCAGCATCAGCCCGAGCACCGCGATCGCGCCGATCGAGGGCGAGCGGAACACATCGAGCGCATGCTTCCACGAGACGTCCAGCCCGGCTTCGCGCCGCCGGCTCATCTCGTACAGCCCGAGCGCCGCGAACGGCCCGACCAGCGCGAAGCCGGCGGCGAGCGGGAACAGCAGCGGCAGCACGTTGTAGCCGAGCACCAGCCGCGCCAGCGCGAAGCCGACCACCGGATAGATCAGGCAGAGGAACACCGCGTGGCTCGGCATCGCGAGGAAATCGTCGAGCCCGCGCGTGAGCGCGTATTTCAGGTCGGCGAAACCGATCTTGCGGATCTGCGGCGCGGCCGAACTGTCAGTCGCGCCGATGATGACATGGGCTTGGGGCATAGTCGTCCTCCTTGCACCGCTGTTTTGCCAGCGGCCGCGAGACGACGTGGGCACCCCCCGTTGCCGGTCACGCCGAACGCGACCTGCTTCGCGCGAACTATATCGGATTTTCGCGCCCGTTTCTTCACTTTTTCAGGAGGACGGGTCGAAGCGCTACGCCAGCAGGTCGGCGAATTCCGGGTGGCGGTCGATATAATCCGCAACGAACGGGCAGCGCGGCACGACCTTGAAGCCCTGCGCGCGCACGCTCTCCAGCACGCCGCGCATCATCTGCGAGCCGATGCCGCGGCCGCGCAACGCGGCAGGCACCTCGGTGTGGGTGAAGGTCATCACGCCGTCCGCGAGGCGATAGAACGCGAGCGCGTGCCCGCCCTCGACGTCGAGCTCGAAGCGGTGGTTCGCGGCGTTATGACGGACGGCTGGCACGGGACTGCTCTCCTGTTGGCTTACATTTGGCGCATCGCGCGCGAAATTGCATCGGCATGGCAGCCACGCCGAAACCGGGCGCTTCGACCGTGCAACGGTCGCGGAATTGGGTAAAATGTCGCAGCGCCGGGAGCCATCATGCCAATGAAGAACATCGCGTATCTGCTGGGCGTGCTGCTGATCGTCGTGGGGGCGATCTACCTGCTGGTGCCGGCGGACCAGTTGCCGTCGTTCTTTCCGGGCTTCGACCCCGGGGAGCCGCGCATCCGCATGAAGCGCGGGCTCATCCTCGGCGGGGCCGGCATCGTGCTGGTGGCGCTTGGCTGGCGCTTCGGCCGCCGCGTCTAAACTCAGGCTACCAGCGAGCGCGACAGGCGGCAGAACTCGATCGCGTCGAGCAGCTGCTCGCGCGTGAACGGCTTGTGCAGGCAGCAGGTCGCGCCGCGCTCCATCGCGGTGCGGAAGAAGTCCTGCTCCGCGAGCCCGCTGCCGGCCGCATAGCCGGACATCGCGATGATCGAAAGCTCGGCCGCGTCCTGGCGCAGGATGGCGATGGTCTCGAGCCCGTCGATGCCCGGCATCACGATGTCGACCAGCGCCACGTCGAACGTGAACGCCTCGATCGCGCTCACCGCGGTGTGCCCGCATTCGGCGACCACCACGCGAAAGCCTTCCTGGCGCAGCAGCAGTCCGAGCGTGTCGCGCACCGGCTGCTCGTCGTCGACCACCAGAATGCGTTCCATCAGTGCCCCTTCCTCGGCCGGCTTGCGCGACCAAGGCTTCGCCCATGATGACGCTACGGCCCCGGCGCGCACGCGCCGACTCAAGGCTCTCGACAGAGACGGAACTTTGAATCACGAAGCGTTGACTCTGTCGAGGGGATAAATCGTTGCGGCCCGGCACCCGGCGTGCTGTTTCGCGCAATCCGCGCAGATCAGCAATCCGGAGGCTTCATGGCTGCGCTCACGCTCTATCACGCTTCGCCGTCGCGCTCGTCCGTCGTGCTGTGGATGCTCGAAGAGCTCGGCGAGCCCTACGACATCCATCTCCTCAGCCTGCAGAAGGAGGAGAACCGCAAGCCCGACTACCTGGCGATCAATCCCGATGGGGAAGGTGCCGGCGCTGCGCCACGGCGACACCGTCATCACCGAGCTGGCGGCGATCTGCACCTATCTGGCGGACGAGTTTCCGGAGAAGAAGCTGAACGTCCCGATCGGCACGCCGCAGCGCGGCGTCTATCTCAAATGGCTGTTCTTCGGCCCCGGCTGCCTCGAGCCGGCGGTGACCGACCGCGCGGCGCCGCGCAAGGAAGAGGCGCGCCGCGGCATGCTCGGCTACGGCGATTTCGACACCACCATGAACACGATCGCGGCGGCGGTCGCGAAGGGGCCGTGGCTGATGGGCGAGCAGTTCACCGCGGCCGACGTGGTGATCGGCGCCAACATCCGCTGGGGCATGATCTTCAAGATGATCCCGGAGCGGCCGGAGTTTGCCGCCTATGCGGCGCGCATCGCCGCGCGCCCGGCCGCGCAGCGCGCCGAGGCGAAGGACAAGGAGATGGCGGCGAAAGTAGGTCGCGGCGTAGCGGATGCGCAAGCCGATGCGCGCTGCTTGATGGCCTGCGTCCGCGCTCCTAAGCTGGCTTGCGGTATGGACGCTGTTCGAGTGAGACCATGAAACGACCTGGCGCGGTCCTCGTCGCCGGCCTCGGAGCCGCTCTCCTCGCGCTCGCCCAATCGCCCGGCCCACGCCCAATCCGCCGATCTCGTGCTGTGCGACCGGCTCGCCGCCGATCCGGGCGATCCGGACAAGCCGGCCGACGTGAAGGGCACGACCGAGATCATCGCGTCCGACATCGCGACCGCGATCCGGTTCTGCAAGATCGCGTCCGCGGGCTCGCGCCGCGCGATGTATCAGCTCGGCCGCGCCTATGCGGCCAACCGGCAGACGCGCGGAGGCGATCGCGACGTATCGCAAGGCCGCGGACAAAGGCAGCAGCGCCGCGATGGTCGAGCTCGGCGTGATGTACGCGAACGGGACGGGCGTTGCCGCGCGACGAGCGCCAGGCGCGCGCGCTGCTCGAGCGCGCGGCCGAGGCCGGCAACCCGCGCGGCGTCGCCAATCTGGCGGCGCTCTCCAGCAATACCGGCGCGCAGACCGATCCGGTGAAGGCGCGCGCCCAGTTGTCGAAGGCGGCAGAGACGAACGTCGAAGCGCAGTATCAGCTCGGCATGATGCTGGCGGAAGGCGAGGGCGGTCCGAAGGACGACGTGTCGGCGCGTGCGCTGTTCGAGAAGGCGGCCGCGCAGGGCCATGCCGGCGCGCTGGAGCGGATGGGCGAGTTCACGCGCAGCGGGCGCGGCGGACCGAAGGATGCGAGCGCGTCGAAGGCCTATTACGAGAAGGCCGCGCTGCTCGGCAACGAGGACGCCAGGGCGGCGCTGAAGCGCGTCGAATGCGACCTCGTGATCAGGGACAAGCGCGGCAAGCAGGTGGGGTGCTTCTACGCCGGGGAAAAAAAATCGCAAAACAACCCCATGCAAAGAACCAAAAAGGCGACTTCTAGCGCGGGAATGAGCGGATCACGGTATTATCTTACCTCTAGCGCTTCGCCGCCTCACGCCTTCTTCGTCAATGACACGAGCGGCACGTCCAGCACATAGACGAACCCGGTGGGCAGGTAGTCGAGCTGAACCGTGCCGTTCAGCTGCTGTCCGAGCGATCCCATCATGCGGGTGCCGAAGCTGCGCCGGGTCGGCGCCTCGACCGCCGGACCGCCGATTTCGGTCCACGTCAGCCGCAGCCGCTGGGTTTCCTCGTCGACCGTCCATGCGATCTCGATGCGCCCGGCCGGCACCGACAGCGCGCCGAACTTCGTGGTGTTGGTGCACAGTTCGTTGAACGTCATCGCCAGCGCGATCACCGCGCCGGACGTGATGCCGATATCCGGCCCGGCAATCGAGAAATGTCCGATGCCCTGCGCGTCGTAGGGTTCGGTCGCGCCGCGAACGGTCGCCACGAGGCTCGCATTGGCCCAGCTGACCTGCATCAGCAGGTCATGCGCGCGCCCGAGCGCGATCAGCCGGCCTTCGATCGCCTGCCGCCCGTGCTCGATGCTGGTCGCGGTGCGCAGGCTCTGCGACGCGATCGCGTTCACGGTCGCGAGCGTATTCTTGATGCGGTGATGCAGCTCATCGAGAATGAGCTTCTGCAGCTTGTCCGCGGCCTCGCGCTCCTTGGCGTCGATGCCGGCCTGCGCGAGCAGGGTCTTGGCGTCGATCACCGCCTGTTCCAGCAACAGGCGAAGGCTGTCGTTCTCGGCGGTCAGGGCCTGCGCGGAGCCTGCGGGCTTCGGCCGCGTGAGCGCTTCGGCCGCGAGCGGTATGGCGTCCTCCGGGACGATCTTCAGCGCGCCCGTGCCCACCATCTCCTGCAGTTCGGCGATCATCTGCTTGACCTCCAGCGGCTTGCCGAAGAAGCGGCTATTGGCCGGCTTGTCGGTATCGGACAATTTGACCTGGCCGGACACCAGAATGATCTTGATGGCGGGCCAGCGCTCGTGCACCGCGTGGGCGAGCTTCAATCCGTCCATGCTGCCCGGCATCTGGATGTCGGAGAACAGCAGCGAGATGTCCGAGCGCGATTCGAGAATGGCCAGCGCCTCGTCGGCATTGACGGCTTCGACCGCCGTGAAGCCGGCATCCTCCACGATGTCGACGGCGCGCAGGCGCAGCACCATCTCGTCTTCGACGACGAGAACGTTCGCCACCGGATCGGGTTGAATTGAGGACATGATGGCCTGGCGCTTTCATCGGGCGAGCCGACAGGATCAGCCCGTGCCAGTTGCTCAGTGGCTCGGACCAGGCGCACGCGTCGTGGCAAGCGAACCACCATTGCTGCGCCTATTCCGGCGGAATGGCGAGACAAATATGAATAAATCGGCGTGGAACCGTTCCCGTGCCGCGCGCGTAGTGGGCGCAGGAGCGTGTTGCTACGCGGGCCGTTTCTCCGGTCAGCGCCTCGCCGAACGCCTCGAACAGCTTGCGGTTCACCGGATTCTTCTGCGGGTCGTATTCGGCGTGCCACTGGACGCCGAGCGCAAAGCCCGGCGCATCGGCGACGCGTATCGCCTCGATCGTGCCGTCCTCGGCCACGCCCTCGATGACGATGCGCTCGCCGGCGCAGTCGATGCCCTGGCCGTGCAGCGAGTTGACCCGGATCGTGTCGCAGCCGAGCAGCGTCGCGAACGCGCCGCCGGGCGTGAGCGCGACGTCGTGACGGTCGGCGAAGATCACCAGCGGGTCGGGATGGACTTCGCCGTTCTCCAGCCGCGGCATGCGGTGGTTCATGCGCCCCGGCAGTTCGCGGATCTCCGGATGCAGCGAGCAGCCGTACGCGACCGCCATCTCCTGGAAGCCGCGGCAGATGCCGAACAGCGGCACGCCGCGCGCGACGCAGGTCTGCACCAGCGCGAGCGCCAGCTCGTCGCGGTCGCTGTCGTAGGGCTCGTAGCGCGGATGCGCTTCGAGGCCGAAGCGGGTGGGGTGGACATTGGCGCGCGCGCCGGTGAGCAGGATGCCGTCGACCGCATCGAGCAGCGCGTCGATGTCGGTGACGCCCGGCATGCCGGCGAACATCAGCGGCAGCGCGCCCGCGACCTCGGCCACCGCGCGCAGGTTGCGCTCGCCGACCATCTGCGCGGTCCAGCGGTTGTCGACGAGGTGCGCGTTCCCGATGATGCCGACGACGGGCTTGCTCATGCCTGTTTATCTAATCAAGCCGGCGAGTCTCGGCAATGCAGCATGACGGCGAACCGGCCGTCAGGCCAGCGCTTTTGCGAGCGCGAGCGCGTTGCCGGTCGCGGCGCCGAGCGCGGTGTTGTCGAAGATGCACCAGCTTTGCGCCGTCATGCGCCGCGGCAGTGGCGCGCGATCGTCATCCGCGCCGTAGTCGGAATAATAGATCCGCGGCGCGCCGTGCAGCCGGAAATATTGCAGGCCGTCCCAGCCGCCGGGCTCGGCGGCAGCCGGCACGACCGCCGGATCGGCCGCGACGCGCGCGACGCGATGTTCGGCGAGCAGGTCTTCGGCGCGCGGCGTGAACCAGGTCGCGTGGCGCGGCTCCCACGCGACGGCGCCGTCGTGGCGCGCGCGCAGCGTTTTCAGGAACGCGCGCGTCTTGCGCGGGTCGAACGCGAAGCTCGGCGGCAAGCTGGAACAGCAGCGGCCCGAGCTTGCCGCCGAGGCCGGTCGCCTCGCCGAGAAACCGGTCGAGCGCGGCCTCCGCGTCGGCAAGGCGCGCGTCGTGCGTGATCGCGCGCGGCGCCTTCACGGCGAATGCGAAATCGTCCGGCACCGTCGCGGCCCAGCGTTCGTAGGTCGCGCGCCGGTGCGGGCGATAGAACGACGAGTTGATCTCGACCGCGTTGAAGCGCTGCGCGTAGCGTTCGAGATGGCTGCCCGCCGCCGGAAACGCCGCCGCGTGCTGCTTCGGGATCGACCAGCCGGCGGTGCCGATGCGCGGCCGTGCTCATCCGCTCAGCGCTTGCGGACATGGATGTTGATATCGAGATCGATCTCGCCGCACGCAGGTCTGCGCCGTCGCGTGCGACTGGTGCCGGTGTGCCATCGGCCGTCGCGCGCCTTCGACGTCGCGTCATCGCCGCGATGTCGAGGCATTTCCACGCGCCGCCGGCGCGGCAGCGCCGGAGCTGGTGCTGCCGCCGAACTGCAAAGCGAGCAGCCGTTCCTTGCCGCCGCGTCCGGCCGATGATGTGCGGGCAGATCTCGCGATAATGACCCTGATACACGCACGTCATCTGGCGCTCGTTCTCGATCGCCTCGCGGACGAGCAGATAAGTCGGCGCTCGGCATGGCGTTGCTCCGGCCGGCAACACCCGGACGGCTGCTGGTTCGCTACAGCCGCGTCACGTGCGCCGACACCGCGAGCCAGCGTCCATCCTGCTTCGCCCACACGTCGGTATAGCGCCCGCCGCCGGCGCTGCCGTCCGGCCTGGTGTAGGCGGTGCGCGCATGGATGATGGCGAAGTCATCCGATGATGCGGATCATCACGTCCTCGGCCTTCAGGTTCGCGATCGTCACCGGCTTTGCGGTCTGCCGCAGGAACGCCGCGCGGTCGACCAGCGAGCCGTCCGGATTGCTGCAGTAGAACTCGTCGCTGAGAATTTCGTCGAAGCGCTTCACGTCCGAGCGCTGCACCGAATTGATGTAGTCGGTGTTGAGCGCGAACAGGGTGTCGTGATCGGACTGCGCATCGGCGCGCTTCGCGGCTGCGGTCATGGCGTGTCTCCCGTTGCGCGGTATCCGCTACCGCGTCGGAATGGTCAGCCGCAGCCCCGGCGCGGGCGCCGAACGCGCCGCGTCCCAGGCGGGATTGGACGAATAGGACGACGGCGCATCGCCGCCGACCGAGCCGGGCGTGAGCGTCGAGCGCGGCGGCAGCAGCGGCGGCGGAATGATCGGCGGCAGCAGCGGCTTGAGGTCGGCCGGCTTGCCCCAGTAGTCGGATTGCGACTGGGCGAGGGCGCCATCGGCGGACGCGCCGGGCAGGAGCAACGCAGAGCGCGAGCAGCGCGGCTTTCGGCAGGCTCATGGCGTGCCTCCATGAAGCGATGCGCGAAGGCTACGCCCGATCGCGGATGGCGGCAATCGCGCCACGGCGCGGCCAGGGCCGAGCCGCAAGGTCCACGGCGCGATGCGGGCGTCCGCAACAAGCCCGGCTCCCGCGGACGGCGGCACGACGCGCTGCGCTCGCCTCAGCCGAATTCGCGCGCGCGATGTGCAGCGACGTACCGCCCCGTCCTCCACGGCCCGCGGCGACGATGAGCGCCTCCGCGCGATGACGCGTTCGCAGGCCGCATGCGCCGCGACCAGGCCTCCTGGCCGTCGCCAGTGTCGCATCAACTCCCGGTCGGTGAACACAGCATGCAGGTCGCGCGCAGCCTGGCCCATCGCTCGAAATGCAGCGAGTCGACGTCGCCAGCCTTGCGCGTCGCGATTTCCGTAGTCAGATCGGGAGAAGGCGAGTGATCGATTCGTGCTCGCCTACTTCCGCGTCATGCCGGCTGGATTGCGTGCTTGCTCTTGCGCACTTTGTCGCCATGGTGTGCTGGGCAGCCTTGACCGCTCTGAATGACGCCGAAGCTTCGATTTCCTTACGTTCGTTTATAGCACGGTCGGGCTCGTTCGATCGCAGACGTACTGTCGCCGACTCTTGGACTCCAGCAGCGATCGACAGCCCGATCTCGGATGCCAGTTGTGAATATTCGGGCTGAGGTGCGGCCGAGGCCGGGCGCGGTCGTCCCGTATCCACCGAGCAAGCTGGCCCATACGGTATCAGCAAATCCTGGATTCTATCTCGGCTCGTTGCAAATCAGCGGCGCCGATCCCGAGTTCGCGGTCGATGTTCGACAAGAGTCCACGTCGGCGTAACATCGCCGTTCGTGACGATTTGGAACTGTCACCTGATGGGTGATAAAATCCTTGATGAGGCGGATGTCTCCTGCGGGAATTCGAACGATCGCCGGTAAATTGACGGCTGCACTGTCGCATAGAGCCAGTCCTTTAATTTAAGCATCGCTTTGAACGAGACAAGTCGCCGTTGACACTGATCGGGAATGCACGTCGCGGTCCGTTCGGCCTCCGATTCATGAAGTTCTTTAGTGCAAAGAGCATGTTGAATTTGCTGGTCCGTGTATGCGCCGGTACGAAGCAGTGGCCCCAAGTCCTAGAGACGAAGGACTCGGCCGCTCGTCACGTTGCCTCGCGACCGGAAACGTCGTTATTGCCTTTCGCAGAGGTCTTTTCAGCGCGAGCCCGGGACTGAGCGCACGATGTTTGTCGTCGATTGTGAACGAAAGCGTGCACTTGCGCCCCCCATTTGTCCAGCCACCTGAGCTGGCGCGGCGTCTCCTGATTGCCGCGCTATCCGATGTCGTCGGCTATTAGCGAACGCGCAGCCTGGCCAAGTTCGCGCTGAACCCTGGCGCGCAATATGCGCGTGTCACTCTTCATTGCTGCGTCGTTGCGAAGTGCACAGATCCTGGGCTGTCGTGAAGCGTCAGGTGCCGCATCGACCCGGAGTAGAGCCATCCACCATGCGGATAATCAGAACGCCGGTCGTCGAAAATGCGCTGCATGTCGCCCCCGTTCGATTCCACCTGTTGGCAAGCATGGCGACGGCCGCTGCGCACCGATCCGAGGCCTCAAGCGCACCTCGAAATGAAGCGGCACGCCTGGGCATAGCTGCCGCCGGTTTTTGTTGTCATCCCCATTGGAGGCAGACACGCTGCATGAGTTGCACGGTCCTCTGAGTTCGCGCTAGGACGTTGTTGCATCTCGATGCGGCCGCGTGCTCTGTGCCCGCAACGCCAGCTTGTGATTCCGCAAGCCGAGAGCGACAAGCTCGAAGTCGAGGCTTCGTCGACCAAGGTGCTCGTTGCGACGTTCCGAACGTCGCAAGGGCGATGTGCGCTGTTCGCCTCGCGCGCACCGGAAGAAGCGCCTGGGCGCAGACTCTTCACGCCGCCGTGATCGTCGCGTAGCGCGGCATCGATCATTATCCGCCCGGGCGACCGAGCGACTCAGAACCTGCCGAGCCGCAGGTCCACGGCGAGATGCTCTGATGGCGAGCAGCGCCGCATCCGGTGCCACGGATCGGCGGCGAGCCGCGTCTGCGATCGCGTCGGCTGACTCCGCGCGGATGATCAGCAGCACGTCCGGCTCGTCGAGCAGCCCGGCAGCCGTGCACGTCGACGAGCGCGTTCATGAAGTCGGCATGCGCGCGCCAGGCCTCCTGCTGCTCCAGCGGGCGGTGCCGCGCCGTAGGCCGGCGCCGCGGGTGCGGATGACGGCGCACGGAGGGACATGGCGCGATGTGTCGGCCGCAGTGCGGCGGGCGGGCTGCTGCCTACTTCTCCACCTTGCCGCCGGACTCGACCCAGTCCTTGAAGCCGCCGAGGTTATAGACCTTCTCGTAGCCCATATCCTTGAGCAGCTTGCCGGCGAGCGCCGCGCGTCCGCCCGAGGCGCAATGCAGGATCACCGGGCGGTCGAGCGCGAAGTTCTTGTCGGCGGTCGCCGCGGTCAGGTCGGCCTTGAACTCGAGCGAGCCGCGCGGGATGTGCACCGAGCCCGCCGCCTTGCCGGTCTGCGCCAGCTCCGCGCTGTCGCGGATGTCGACCAGCAGCGCGCCGTTCGCGACCATCTCCTGCGCCTCCTTGCCGGAGATCTTCGGCACCGCGGCGTTCGCGGCGTCGAGCAGGGACTTGGCGGTGACGGGCATGACGGCTCCTTGGTCAGCGATGTGTCTTGGTTTTGCGGTGCGGGTGAGGGTAGCGAAACCCATCGCCGGTGTCATTGCCGCCCGCGCTCCGCAACCGATGGCTTTATTGTCCGTGCGGTGCGATTATGCTCGCTCGTCTTCCCGGGGGAGATGTCCGATGGCCAGCTGGAACAACGCGCCGCCTCTGCTTCAGATCGCAGCCTCGCAGCAGGGAGGATCGCGCGGCGCGCAGCTCTGGGGCATCACCAAGGACTACGGGCTGACCAGCACCTACCAGGAAACGCCCGGCGGCACATGGAGCGCATGGATGGCCGCGCCCTGGGTGGCCGGCGGGCCGACGGCCGTGGTGCAGGTCACGGCGAGCCAGCAGAACGACGGCCGCGTGCAGCTCTGGGTGACGGACCAGCAGGAGCAATTGTGGAGCATCTGGCAGACCTCGCCGGGCGGCGGCTGGAGCGCCTGGTCCGGGCCGAACTGGAATGGCGCGCCGAAGCTGACGCAGATCTGCGCCTGCCAGCAGGGCGGCGCGCGCGGCGCGCAGCTCTGGGGCGATCACCACGAAGGACGGGCTGGTCAGCACCTATCAGGAAACGCCCGGCGGCGGCTGGAGCGCATGGCATGGCCGCGCCCTGGGTGGCCGGCGGGCCGACGGCCGTGCTGCGACCTCGCGGCGGCGCAGCAGAACGACGGGCGGGTCCAGCTCTGGGTGCTGGACCAGCAGGAGCAGCTCTGGAGCATCTGGCAGACCGTCGCCCGGCGGCAGCTGGACCGGCTGGGTCCGGACCGAACTGGGGCGGCTCGCAAACTCTGCAGTACGCTCGCGGCGTCGCAGCAGGGCGGCACGCGCGGCGCGCAGCTTTGGGTCACCGATCAGAAGAACCAGGTGTGGAGCACCTACCAGGAGTCGCCCGGCGGAGGCTGGGCGCTGTGGCTCGGCCCGAACTGGGCGGGCGCGCCGCCGTTCATCCAGATGGCCGCGGCGCAACAGAACAATGGCTGCGTCCAGGTCTGGGGCATCGACCAGAATCTCTCCCTCAAGTCGATCACGCAGACCTCGCCGGGCGGCGGCTGGTCGGCCTGGGGGCCGTGAGGCGGCTTCGCCGCTGTGGCATCGTGGCGCAGCCCGGATGGAGTGCAGCGATCCGGGAGCTTGCGACGACTACAATTGCTTGATGTACGTCCAGCCTGCGCCCACGCTCAAATTCGCCTCTTCGCCGGTCGAGATGAAGATCATGACCTGGTCGTCGGCCGAGAACGAGACGCCGACCCCGGCCACGAGCGTGATGTCGGCATCGACAAAAGCCTGCGCGCCGGACAACGTCAACGGCGTCCCCTGCGCGATCAGGATGCCGAGCGCCCCGTCGAGGCCCTCCGAGAAACCAATGCTGCCTGCAACGAAATTGTAGAAGTACGGCGTGCCGTTGATGTCCTGAGTGTTCGCCACCACGCCCGGCACCTCCTCCGCCCCGATGCCGAAGCTGGCGCCCGCGCTCGTCAGCACGCCGACCGAGTTGTAGCCTTCGAGAAAGCCGAGCAAAGGCTGGATCAAGGCCACCAGTTGGGTGGTGTCGGATTACGTCCATTTTCCCTTCTTGGCCGACTCGACCAGCGATTTGATCGTGCTTGGGCCCTGTTGCACGATCGTCTTGCACTTCGTTGAGCAGTGCGGAGTTCAGCGGCGTCATGGTGGTCTCCGGGGCGTGCGGGAAGACGTGATGGTGGGTTTCGGGCAAAGAAATTTTTCTTGGATATTGTCTTGGAAATTTTCTTGGACTGCAGGGCGGGAGGAGGGCTCGTGCGCTGAAGCATGCCCCACTTCCCGGCAATTTATCAATGATTGTATTCGTGCGGCTTCGCGACATCAGATATTGCGCGAGCCAGGCGCAACTACCGGCGGCGCGGGTCACGCAAGCGTGCCAAGCCGCATCGCGGCGTCGCGGGGGCGGCGCGCGCGGCGCGGAGCTTTGGGCCACCGACCAGAACAACCAGGTGTGGACCACCGACCAGGAGACGGCCGGCGGAGGCTGGGCGCTCTGGACCGGCCCGAACTGGAATGGCGCGGCGGCTTTCGTCGCACAGCTTATTGAGCAAGCGCGGCCCGGATTGAGCGGCGATTATGATAGTAGATAGACCTCAGCATTGGAACCCGGATCCCAAAGGGGACCTAAGATGTTCTCCGAAACAGCTCAACTCTGCGATTAAGTCGTCGTAGGTCATTATCTTGATCTTTGGCATCGTGTTCTGGAGAGCTAACAGCTTTCGCCTTGACTGGTCGTCTGGCGGATTCCGACCGACCTATCACAACAAGGCATGATGGATTGACGGAAATTCCCTCAAGTCCAAGCTCCTGTTGCACCGTACGTAGATTATCTTCAATGTACCTACGCCAATCTATTATTTGATCGATTGCATGTGTCAGCTCCTCGCGTTGTTGGCCATCCGTGCGAAACAGCGGGCGCGAAGGACTTTCTAATTCCACCAAAAGGTACTCGCCGGAAGCCTGGCGGAATACAAAGTCTGTTGCGCGGTTACCCAATGGCAATTTTGACCACATGCGGTAGTGCGTTGGGCAGAGAAGCTGGATTCTGTTTTATGTACTGGTGCAACGGCTCCTCGTTGCCAGCTAGGAGCTCCTCGCATTCAGTCAAAATGCGCGCCATTTTCTTTCGCGCTTCTGCCATCGGTCTAGTGCCTTGAACTGATTGTCGCGGAGGTTCCGCTGCAAGATGGCTGCTAACAGGTCATTCTCAGCCCACAAGGCCACTGTCGCGGGATTCCAAGTTGCCGCCGGATATCTCGGGAATATCTCAAATGTTTCCCAGGCCGCCGGAAGGCGAAATCGGCTCCGAAGCATAAAGTCCCGCGGTGGTTTCGGCGGCTGCTCCTCCGTTTGAAAGCGGACAACGATATCGAACTCATTTCGTATGGAAATTGTCGGAACTGGCCGCAAGACGGCCGGAAGGTCAGTCGGTGGCAAAGGAGGGGCTTGGGTAACGGCAAAAACTCGTTGCGTTCCAATCTCGGTGTGGTCCGCGCCGCCTACGGGGCCTACTGATAGCATAATCTGTGGCGTTTCTGGACCGGGATCGAATCCAACAGGATTTGCAACGCAATAGAGGAACTGTTCTGAGATGAACGGCGTCGCAGTCGCGAGAGAGAGTTCAATTTCTGTCCCATCATCTTCGAGAGCTGAAGGGGCACACCTGAGAGAACTTCGAGTTGAGGATTGTCGTGAAGGTCGTACCGTACAATTATTCCGTCAGGAAAAATGAATGCAATAGGGCGGCACGCCGTGGTCATGTGCCGTGGTACGAGGTCACGAAGGGTCTTTAGTCGGCCGTCGAGCAGTTCATTAATTGCGGCCAAGTAGGCTTTGAGTGCTTTTCCAACGATCGAGCGATATTGAGCGTCTTCGTCTTTCGTCGATGGAGCGTCAGGAATTTGAATTAAGTCTGAAATCTCAATTGGCTGGCCCGGCCTAATTGCCATCCGCCCAACCTTTGTTTGACCAAATTTCTCAGACAAGTTTCCCTCCGTGCGCTACTCCGCCGCCTCCGTCCTCCTCCGCTCCACCCCCCGCCGCCCCAGCACCGGCTTGAGAAACGCCCCGGTATAGCTGCGCTTCTCCTTCACCACCGCCTCCGGCGTCCCGGCCGCCACGATCTCGCCGCCGCCGTCGCCGCCTTCGGGGCCGAGGTCGATGATCCAGTCGGCGGTCTTGATCACTTCGAGATTGTGCTCGATCACCACCACGGTGTTGCCGCTCGTCACCAGCTCGTGCAGCACCTCGAGCAGCTTGGCGACGTCGTGGAAATGCAGCCCGGTGGTCGGCTCGTCCAGAATATACAAAGTCCGCCCGGTGGCGCGCTTGCACAGCTCCTTGGCGAGCTTGACGCGCTGCGCCTCGCCGCCCGACAGCGTGGTCGCCTGCTGGCCGACATGGATGTAGCCGAGCCCGACGCGCTGCAGCGTTTCCAGCACGTTGCGGATGCGCGGCACCGCCTTGAAGAAATCGGTCGCCTCGTCGACCGTCATGTCGAGCACGTCGGCGATCGACTTGCCCTTGAACACGACGTCGAGCGTCTCGCGGTTGTAGCGCTTGCCCTTGCAGACGTCGCAGGTGACGTAGACGTCGGGCAAAAAGTGCATCTCGATCTTGATGACGCCGTCGCCCTGGCAGGCCTCGCAGCGCCCGCCCTTGACGTTGAACGAGAAGCGCCCCGGCTCGTAGCCGCGCGCCTTCGCCTCGGGCAGGCCGGCGAACCACTCGCGGATCGGCGTGAACGCGCCGGTATAGGTCGCCGGATTGGAGCGCGGCGTGCGCCCGATCGGCGACTGGTCGATGTCGATCACCTTGTCGAGGTGCTCGAGCCCTTCGAGCCGGTCGTGCGGGGCAGGGCCCTCGCTCGCGCCGTTCAGGCGTCGCGCGACCGCGCGATAGAGCGTGTCGACCAGCAGGGTGGACTTGCCGCCGCCCGACACGCCGGTGACGGCGGTGAACAGGCCGAGCGGGATTTCGGCGGTGACGTTCTTCAGATTGTTGCCGCGCGCGTTGATGACCTTCAGCGTGCGGCGCGCGTTGAACGGCCGGCGCTCCGGCGTCGCGATGAACTTCTCGCCGGTCAGATACTGCCCGGTGAGCGAGGCGGGGCTGTTCATGATGTCGTCGGGCGTGCCCTGCGCGATGATCTCGCCGCCATGCACGCCGGCGCCGGGGCCGATGTCGAGCACGAAGTCGGCGATGCGGATCGCGTCCTCGTCATGCTCCACCACGATCACGGTGTTGCCGAGGTCGCGCAGCCGCTTCAGGGTTTCGAGCAGCCGCGCATTGTCGCGCTGGTGCAGCCCGATGCTCGGCTCGTCGAGCACGTAGAGCACGCCGGTCAGGCCCGAGCCGATCTGCGAGGCGAGGCGGATGCGCTGGCTCTCGCCGCCGCGACAACGTGCCGGAGGCGCGCGACAGCGTGAGGTAATCGAGCCCGACGTCGTCGAGGAATTTCAGCCGCTCGCGGATTTCCTTCAGGATGCGCGCCGCGATCTCGTTCTGCTGCTTGTTGAGATGCGGCGGCAGCGCCACCACCCATTCGCCGGCGCGCTTGATCGACATCTCGCGACACTTCGCCGATGTGCAGGCCGGCGATCTTGACGCACAGCGCCTCGGGCTTGAGCCGGTAGCCGTTGCAGGCGTCGCACGGCACGTCGTGGAAATATTTCGCGATCTCCTCGCGCGCCCAGTCGCTCTCGGTTTCCTTCCAGCGGCGCTCGAGATTGGTCACCACGCCTTCGAACGGCTTCTTGGTTTCGTACTTGCGCATGCCGTCGTCGTAGGAGAAGCGGATCTCGTCCTCGCCCGAGCCGTGCAGGATCGCCTTCTGCGCCGTCTTCGGCAGGTCCTTCCATTTGGTGTCGAGCGTGAACTTGTAGAACTTGGCCAGCGCCTGCAGCGTCTGGGTGTAGTAGGGGCTCGACGATTTCGCCCACGGCGCGATCGCGCCCTGCTTCAGGGTGCGGTCCTTGTCCGGGATGACCAGCTCGGCATCGATGTGCTGCTCGACGCCGAGGCCGCCGCATTTCGGGCAGGCGCCGAACGGGTTGTTGAACGAGAACAGCCGCGGCTCGATCTCCGGAATGGTGAAGCCGGACACCGGGCAGGCGAATTTCTCCGAGAAGATCAGCCGCTCGGCGCAGCGTCTGCCGCAGTTGCGTCTGCCCTCCCCTGTGGGGGAGGGTCGGGAGGGGGGCGGGGTGTTTGTGCTTGACCCCCTCCCGGCGCTTCGCGCCGACCTCCCCCGCAGGGGGAGGTGGAGCCGCGGCACGTCCGCCAATTCGGCGATCGCCAGGCCGTCGGCGAGCTTGAGCGCCTGCTCGAGCGAGTCCGCGAGCCGCGTGCCGATGTCGGCGCGCACCACGATGCGGTCGACCACCACGTCGATGTCGTGGGTGAACTTCTTGTCGAGCGCCGGCACCTCGCCGATCTCGTAGAACTGCCCGTCGACCTTGACGCGCTGGTAGCCCTTCTTGAGGAACTCGGCGAGCTCCTTGCGGTACTCGCCCTTGCGGCCGCGCACCACCGGCGCGAGCAGATAGAGCCGCGTGCCCTCGGGCAGCGCCATGATGCGGTCGACCATCTGGCTCACGGTCTGGCTCTCGATCGGCAGGCCGGTCGCGGGCGAGTAGGGCACGCCGACGCGCGCCCACAGCAGCCGCATGTAGTCGTGGATCTCGGTGACGGTGCCGACGGTGGAGCGCGGGTTGCGCGAGGTGGTCTTCTGCTCGAT
This sequence comes from uncultured Alphaproteobacteria bacterium, assembly GCA_963778455.1. Classification (GTDB taxonomy): domain Bacteria; phylum Pseudomonadota; class Alphaproteobacteria; order Rhizobiales; family Xanthobacteraceae; genus PALSA-894. Next base: position 9,674 of record CAVZUL010000010.1, on the reverse strand, counting down.
CGAGATCGCGGGCGAGAGGCCGTCGATCTGGTCGACGTCCGGCTTCTGCATCATCTCGAGGAACTGGCGCGCATAGGCCGAGAGCGACTCGACGTAGCGCCGCTGGCCTTCCGCATAGATCGTGTCGAAGGCGAGCGAGGATTTGCCCGAGCCGGACAGGCCGGTGAACACCACCAGCTGGTCGCGCGGGATCTCCACGTCGACGTTCTTGAGATTGTGCTCGCGCGCGCCGCGGATCGTGATCACGCGGCCGCCGTCGAGGTTGCGGCGCGGCCTGCTCTTGTCGAAAAGGTCGTTCATGAGTCCCGGAACATAATGAGAACGGGCGGATTTGGCCAGTCAGGCCAACCCAGCCATGCCACGGCAGGGGCTGGTCGCGCGACACGCATTGTGGATAACGGTTCCGGCGCCACATCCGGCGCCGGCCGCAACGGGAATTTGGGATGAAGCGCCTCGAAAACAAGATCGCGATCGTCGTCGGCGCCGGGCAGGGCCCGGGAACCGGCATGGGCAACGGGCGGGCGACCGTCATCCGCTTCGTGCAGGAGGGCGCGAAGGTCTTCTGCGTCGACAAGGACCTCGCCTCGGCCGAGGAAACCGTGAGCGATCGCGAAGCAGGAAGCGAAGGACGGCGGCGATGCCGCGGCGTTCGAGGCCGACGTGACGCGCGAAGCCTCGATGAAAGCGATGATCGATGCCTGCAAGGCCAAATGGGCCTACCTTCCGCGATGTCTCTTGGGAAAATGTTAACGAGCAACGTCGTGCGTTTGCGGTAGTATTCTTCCAATTGATCCGGCTCGATGCCGTATGCCGCCGCACGTTCGTTGCGCCAGCTGCCGTTCCAGATCGTCGAGCCTTGCAGAATCGCATCCGGCAAAATCGTGTTCACGCGGATGCCGAACTCGCCGCCTTCAGCCGCGATGCAGCGTGCAAGATGAGCTTCCAGCGCTTTCGCCGAGCTGTATGCGGATGCGTTCTTGCCTGCGTAGACCGAGTTTTTGGAGCCGATGAACACCATGTTGCCGCCGATGCGCTTGCTGCTTTCATCAATTTGAACGCTTCGCGCGCTACGAGGAAGTAACCTGTTCCGAGCACGTTCATGTTCAGGTTCCATTCCTTCAGCGACGTCTCGTCGAACGGGCTCGAAGTCGCAAGACCCGCATTGTTGACGATAATGTCAACGCCGCCGTATGTAAGCGCCGTTTCCGCATAAGCAGCTTGTACCTGCTCTTCGCTCGTTACGTCCATTTTAACGGCTATCGCGCGGTTTTCGCCGTATTTCTCGTTAATTTCAGCGGCAACCTTCTGCGCGCCTTCAAGATTCAAGATCCGCAAGCACGACATGCGCGCCTTCCGATACGAGACGGCGTGCCGTTTCGCTGCCGATGCCGCCTGCGCCGCCCGTAATGAAGGCAACCTTGCGGGAAAATTCGGCTTCAGCCGGAGCAAGCGACAACTTGTAAAGCTCAAGCGGCCAGTATTCCACGTTGTACGATTCGTTCTCGCTAAGCGAAACGAAATCGCCAAGCGCCGTTGCGCCGCGCATAACCGCGATCGCACGGTGATAAAGCGCGCCGCTCACCTGCGACATCGCCCAGCTCTTGCCGGTGTTGATCATGCCGACACCCGGAATGAGGATAACGCGCGGCGCCGCTTCGAACATAACGTCGCCTTCGTTCTTGTTGCGTTCGAAGTAAGCTTTGTACTGTTCTTTGTAAGCAGCGATGCCTTCTTTACAGCTTCGCTTTCAAGCCTTCGATATCCTCTGCGTTCGGCGTCCAGTCAATGAACAAGGGAACGACTTTCGTATGAACCAGATGATCCGGGCAAGCCGCGCCGACCTGGGACAACTGCAGCGGAATCTTGACCGCCAACGAATTGCAAGCACATCCGTCCTCGTCGTCGAAGGTCAGAATCATTTTCTTCGCATCGCTAACCGCGCCGCGAATCGTCGGCATCACTTGGGCGGCAATGCTTCTTGCGCACATCCGCTTCAAGCGCTCGATGCTTCACGCCGCCGAACAGCTTCGCTTCGTTAACGCGGGCTTCAATGAACGCTTCCGCTTCGCGTAATGATTTTGATCGTTTGCGCGTAACACTCCTCGGACGTTTCGCCCCAAGTAACAAGGCCGTGTTTCTCCATAAGCACGAGCTCTGCTTTCGGATTGCTCAGAACGCCTTCGGCGATCATCTTGGACAGAGTGAAGCCAGGACGAACATAAGGAACCCATACGAAACGGTCGCCGAAAATTTCGCTGCGCAAGCGCTTTGCCGTTATCCGCGCAGCACAGGCTGATGATAGAATCCGGATGCGTATGATCCACATGTTTAAATGGAAGAAAAGCATGCAGCAGCGTTTCGATAGAAGCGCGCGGGTGCTTCGAATCGATCATGCAGTTCGCCAAGTAAGCAACCATATCTTCATCGGACATTTCCGATTTCTCGAATAATGGACGAATATCGTCCATGCGAAGGCCCGTAAAGTTGCCTGCTTTCATCGAAGCCAGGTCCGAGCCGCTGCCCTTCACGTACATCACTTCACGTATCGCGACCGCGGAAATCCTTCACGATCGTTTTGCTGGACGTGTTGCCGCCGCCGTAGTTGCAAACGCGACGATCTGCGCCAATAATGTTGGAACGGTATACGAGCTCATCCAATCCGCTTTGAAGCTCCGATGCTTTCGATGTTCCCATAAGCTTTGTACCATGATGATACCTCCGAATATTTGTTTTGTTTGATGTTTGTTTTCATACTATCATACCCGTTTGTTTTTGAATATGATTTAAATCAAACACAAACAAAGAAATAGAGATCCGGTTTATCGAATCTCGTCTTTTCAGTGTCTACCTTTACACATATGATTTGAAATTTAGTATGTTATAATTTACCAAGGGCTAGGGGTCGATGACCTAAAGGAGTGGTGGACATAATGGGATTCTCTAAAAGCGAATATTGGAGTGAACGGCTAGCATGGAAGTGGACTCCTTTTCGGATTATCGCCATATATCTGTCAATGGGGTTTTTGCTTATTACCGTTGAACAGATTTTTTTTATTCAAGAGAGTTCTTTTGGTTACCGTCGGCTTGCTAGTATTGCCCTGCAATCGTTATATCTTGTTGGTGGAATCACCTTTTTGTACTGGAGTTTTAAGAGACTAAGACGGCAGGCACAAGAGGAAAGCGAAAGAAAATCACTAGCTATGCAACAAGCATCGGAACAACTTGTTATTGTCGGCCAGCAGTCGCACGAGGAAAGCGAAAGGAAATCCCGAGAGCTACTTCAAGCATCGGAACAACTTGTTATTGTCGGCAAGCAGTCGCATGAGGAAAGCGAAAGGAAATCCCGAGAGCTACTTCAAGCATCGGAGAAGCTCGTTATCTTCGGCAGGCAGGCGCATGAGGAAAGCGAAAGGAAATCCCGAGAGCTGCTTCAAGCATCGGAGAAGCTCGTTATTGTCGGCCGACAGGCGTATGAGGAAAGCGAAAGGAAATCCCTAGAGCTGCTGCAAGCATCAGAGAAATTAGCTATCGCAGGTCAAATGGCCGCAGGAATCGCCCATGAAATTCGAAATCCTTTGACTTCACTGAAAGGCTTTTTGAAGATTATGCAAAGCGGGTCAATTGCGAAGAAGGTGTATTTTGATATTATGGATTCCGAATTGGTTCGTATTGAACTGATCCTTAGTGAATTATTGATGCTTGCAAAACCCCAGCATGAGATGAACTTGCAAAAAAAGGAACTAATGAGTTTGCTTCATCAAGTCATCGTCCTTTTAGAAGCTCAAGCCAATCTGAATAATGTTCAGTTGATGACTTGGTCTCGGTCGGATCAATTATATATAAATGCAAGTGAGAACCACATCAAGCAAGTGTTCATTAATATTATAAAAAATGCTATTGAAGCCATGCCAAACGGCGGGGAGATCATCGTCGAGGTTAAACAGACCGATAGTCAGGTAAAAGTTAGCATTACTGATCAGGGCTTCGGGATACCCGAAGAAAATCTGACGAAATTAGGTGAACCTTTCTACAGTACAAAGCAAACGGGAACCGGATTAGGCTTGGCTATTACCCAGCAGATTGTTGAAAACCATAAAGGAACGATAAAAATCAGCAGCAAATTAGGTGAGGGGACAACCTTCGATGTCATGCTTCCTTTGTTTTCGGAGGAATAGTGTATGATCCAGTGCCTTTATTGATCCCCACGACACCACCACCTGCTTTTAGGGAAAGTCAATTCTCCGTTTATCTACTTTCACATATATGCTGCCGAACAACCTGTCACCGATATAGGCGTTTAAACGCCACATCCCTTCGTCCGGAAGCACCATCGAGGTCGGGATATTCGCATCAGCTCCATTCAATGGACCACCGAGCCCGAAAGTGCTGAAGATGCCGATCTCCCGTCTGGAGCCTTCTTTTACAGCCAATATGCTAAAGTCACCTTTGAGTTCGTCCTTACTTCCCCAAAAATGCCACATATATTTATTTGCTTTACCTGCGACCATAGGTTGCTGATCGAGAAGTTCGCCATTATCGTTTTGTACGGGCCTATGATGAAACCAACTTTGCCTATCGACTCCGACGGTTAAATGCTTTAAATAATTCAGCTCCACGACATCACCTCGACTCTCTATAAAAGAAGACCCGTTTCCCCTCCAAAGTTCCCTTCTTCTCAAAATAAAAAGCTGGACACCGGTCAACACCGGTGCCAGCCTGCATACTCCGCATCATTTATTTAATAAAGCCTTATTCGGCAAGTAGTGCAACGCTCTTATGAATCGTATCGTTCTCGTCTTCGCGCGCATGACGATCGAATGGGTTTCCGCGCGATCGTCCGGCAAATAGCGAACGCCTCCTAGAAATTCCCCGGGAGTGACGCCGGTCGCCGCGAAAATGACATCCTCGCTTGCCGATCATGTCCTCCATCGTCAGCACTTTATAAGGATCATCGATGCCCATCTGCAGGCAACGGGCATATTCGTTGGCATCCGAAGGCATCAGCCTTCCTAAGATTTCGCCTCCGAGACATTTCAACGCCGCAGCGGCGAGAACGCCTTCCGGCGCTCCTCCGGAGCCGACGTAGAGATCGATTCCGGCTTCCGGAAAAGCCGGAGCCATCGCCCCGGCCACGTCGCCGTCGGATAGAAACTTGATCCTGACCCCAACCTTGCGCAATGTCTTGATGATGGACTCATGCCTAACCCGATCCAAGATCATGACGGTAAGCTCGGATACGTTCTTATTCAATGCCTCGGCCGCTTTCGTCAACGTGACTTCCATCGGATCCGTCAACTTCAACTTTCCGACGAGTAGCGGACCGACGGCTAGCTTCTCCATGTACATATCGGGTGCGTGCAGCAGATTCCCCTTGTTCGCGATAGCGATGACGGACATCGCGTTATTCAAACCTTTGGCCACGATTTCCGTTCCTTCGAGCGGATCAACGGCTACATCGACTTCCGGACCATTCATGCTGCCCACTTGCTTCCCCGATATAGAGCATTGGAGCTTCATCCATCTCTCCTTCGCCGATGACGACCGTGCCTTTCACCGATATCGAGTCGAACATCGCTCTCATCGCCGATGTTGCTGCCCCGTCGGCATTGATCTTATCTCCGCGTCCCATCCATGGAGCTGAAGCCAACGCAGCCAATTCCGTCACGCGAACGATTTCCAATGCCAGCTCTCTCTCCATATGTAACCCTCCAATACAGATAGTGTGGTTATATATTGTATAACATATAATTATTTATGACACAATATAAAAGAAAAATGACGTTTCTATTGTGACCTATAAATAATAAAAAACGGCTTCGATGTCAGTTAAGACATTGAAGCCGTTTACGTTAATCTAGCCTTGCTGTTTGCGTAATAATACGATCTGGCCGATATGATACGCATTATGAGTGCAAAGGTTGGAAATCGCTCCCCACCATGGGCAGTCACCCGGATAACCGGGCACGTATTCATCGAGCTTCGATTCGGGAGACTCTTCGATCGCTTGACGGAATTTCAAAAACGCTGAATCCAATTCATTTACCGCCGATCTCCAGTTTTCTTCATTGATTTCTTCTTCCAGTTATGCGGAATGTATCCTCGTTATTGTTGCCAATACTTACGAAAATTTTCTTGCCGTTAAAATAACTCAACCATTTCTCATTCCAATACGTCAGATGACTGACAAGCTGCCAAATCGAATGACTGGAATCATCCTTGCGCCAGATGCTTGCTCCGCCGTAATCCCCTTTACCGAATCAAGGAAAGTAGGAAACCAGCTTGAGTCATTATGGCAAGCGGCAAGCTGATCTAACAAAACATCCTTCTTTTAGTAGCTGTCATCTCATCTCTCCTTAAATACTTCGTTTACATTATCCAAGAAGCTTGATGCGTAACTGAATGATCTCGCTTCGGCTTCCTATCCGTATCGGTGGTCCCCATGTTCCGAACCCCGAAGACACGACGACGTGCATGAGCCCTTTTCTCATATAGCCCCAATCCAATTCGAATAACCTTTTGGTGAAAAGATGGTTGGGAAAGAATTGTCCCCGATGGGTATGCCCGCTAAGCAGAATGTCTGCTCCCGCTTCGGCTGCTTGAGCGAATTTCGTCGGCTGATGATCCATCATGATGATCGGTTTATTCAAATTTAATGAGGTTAATAATTCAGCCGCTTCCAATCGTCCGGATGGATCGGCCGTTTCTGCCGTTTTGTCTTTCCGCCCTGCTACGTATAGCGCGCCGTCTATCTCGACCGTTTCGTCGCGCAACACGCGAATTCCGATTTTCTTCATTTCATCTATATACTGTTCGACATGCCCGCCGTAATACTCATGATTACCAAGCACCGCATAGATTCCATGTTTAGCCTTCAATTGGCCAAGCAGGTCGCTCATCCTATTGCGAAGGAAAGGTTCTATCGAATCGTCGATCACGTCGCCCGGGAGTAAGATCAGATCGGGGTTCATCGCGTTTACCCGGTTGACCAGACGTCTGATGTGCTTACGCCCGACCACGTTACCTAGGTGAATATCCGAGGCGACGGCAACCGTCCATTCTTTTTTATGACCGTGTGCCGGCTTATCGATGTCTAGCTCATATTTGCGGATTACCGTACTCCAAGCATTACGAGAGCCGATTAGCAGCAGCAAGACAATGAGTGCAATAACGATACTGCCCGAATAGAGCGAATATCTCTCTAGATTGCCACTGGCAAAGCTTACGATCAATCTGAACAGATCCGAGACAAGAAATAGTAGAAATCCCATCTCAAACACGAACACATAATAAGAGCCAACAACCTTCAAAAGCCGACCAATGGGCTTAATCATAGCGGGCAACGGAATACGTCCTGCGATGTAACCGTAAACCAACATTCCGAACACGATCCAGAACAAACCCGGATTGTAAGCGATTCCTGCATCATCGAACCAGTTCGTAAGGTGCCAGCCGATGTAAAAATTGAAGCCAGAGTATACGGTAAGTAAAGAAGACAATCGTAACAAAAAACCGAGTATTCATTTTCATTTCTCTAGTAAACTCCCTACCATCCTAATGTCTATCAGAAAAGATTATAACACAGATAGAAACCCGAACCGCAACGGTTCGGGTTTCATCTCTTTCAGCCTTCGGACAGTATTCCTTTGGGTCGGTCCTGCATGACCGCTTGCGACCATCTCTCCACCTCAAAAAGAATCACCTTGCGTTTCTCGTGACAAGGTATTTCGGTTGCGGAGCAGCTCCCGCGTGCGGAACAGCACTGATTTAACTGCCGCGATCGAGCAGTCCATATTCCTCCGCGATTTCTTGCATCGAGTAACCAAAATACTGAAACAGCAGCCACATCTCGATATTACGCCGCGGGAATCGTTCCGCAAGCCATTCTATCACGCTGCGGACTTCCACGTAATCGTTGTCAGTATAATATAATTTGTGCGGATTCGATCTGAGCAAGCCGTCTACGTTTGCGTTTGCGACAATCGTCAATCCATAAATTCCGGGCAACGCGCAGGAGGAACGGCTTCACTTCCAAGTACGGCTCCGTATGCATGAAGAAGAGGAGTGATTTCAGGAAGGTTTCCTGAAAGAGATCCTCCCCATCCCACTTGTTCTTTGTCAAATACATGCAATATTTCCTTAGATCATCCAGATGGGGAGTGACCAAGGTTTCATATGCGGAAACTGCAACCATTCGGCACTCCTCCTTCTCATCATGGATGTCTATTGTTAGGTTGCCAATGCTCATGTTACTCGGAGCGCAGCGCTTCGATCGGCTTCAATTTGGCGGCCTTATTGGCTGGGAACATTCCGAATAACACGCCGATCGCGACTGAGAAGCCGAAAGCGATCAGAATGACATTCATTGAGAAGACGATATCCATATTGAATGCCGAGGATGCGCCCTTAGCCGCGCCTATTCCAATTCCAATGCCAAGCAATCCGCCCAATCCGCTTAATGCCATGGATTCAATTAAGAACTGGATAAGGATGTCCCGTTTCTTGGCACCGATCGCTTTGCGAATGCCGATCTCTCGAGTTCTTTCCGTTACGGATACGAGCATGATGTTCATAATACCGATACCGCCGACCAACAATGATATGCCTGCGATACCTGACAATGCAAGCGTTAAAGTATCCGACACAGAAGTCAAGGTATCTAGCGCATCGCTTTGATTAAACACCCGGTAGCTATTCGTGTTCCCTCTGAAATGGTCGCTTAGCTCGGACTCCAATCCGGTTACGACGGAATCGATCTGTTCTGTCGTCTCTACCTGCACATAGATCGTCCGGACGCCCTTCGTCTTGAATAACCGTTCTGCAGAGGTGAGCGGAATCATGACCACCTCGTCTGAGGAGCCGGTCGTCGTGCTGCCTTTCTCCGCCAATACGCCTACGACTTTGTACCTTGTTCCTTGGATGAGAATATATTCGCCGATTGGACTGTTGTTAGCGAACAGATCCGTTGCCGTTACCGATCCGATCACCGCTACCTTCTGGTACACATCCAGATCAATCTGGGAGATAAAACGGCCGGAAGTGAGCGTATAATCGCGTACAAGTGCATAGTCGGCATTCGTTCCGACAACGCTAACGTCAACGCTAGTCGTTCCATATTTAACGGATGTGCTTTGAGTGCTCGCAGGTGCGATATACTGAATACCATTTACATTGTCAGCCATAGCAATAGCTTCCTGCCCACTCATCGTGCTCGTTGTGCCGCGTCCTAAGATGCTCACGGTCAGGAGGTTCGTGCCTAAGCTCTCAACCTGCTCCGTAACGGATTTCGTGGCTCCCTGTCCCAACGCAACGAGCGCAATGACAGCCGTCACCCCGATAATAATGCCCAGCATTGTCAGCAAAGAACGGAGTTTGTTAGACAGAATGCTCTTCATGGCCATTTTAAATCCTTGTAAGAAGTTCAACCTGTCCCCCCTCCCTCTTCTTTCAATTTGCCATCCATGATCCTAATGACCCGTTTCGCTTGCTCGGAAATTTCCAGATCATGCGTGATCAGCACAATGGTATGGCCGAGGGAATTCAGTTCCTTGATGAAGCCCATGACTTCCTTCCCTGTTCTCGTATCTAGCGCACCTGTTGGTTCATCCGCCAACAATATTGGAGGATTACCAGCTAACGCCCTTGCGATGGCTACACGCTGCTGCTAATCCACTGGC
>CAVZUL010000009.1:0-345840 GCA_963778455.1 uncultured Alphaproteobacteria bacterium | reverse complement strand
ACGCCATTTTTCGTCATTGCAGGGCAGCCCCTTCTTCGTCATTGCGAGCGAAGCGAAGCAACCCAGCCTTTTGCAAGCACTAGATTGCTTCGTCGGCTTCGCCTCCTCGCAATGACGAACTGAGGGGATGACCGTTGAAGCAGCCGGCCGTGTACATCATGGCGAGCGGCCGCAACGGCACGCTCTATACCGGTGTCACCTCCAGCCTACCGCGCCGCGCCTTTGAACACCGCGAAGGTGCGGTTCCAAGCTTTACATCGCGCTACGGCTGCAAGTTGCTCGTCTGGTACGAAATGCACACGACGATGGCGGATGCAATCGCTCGTGAAAAGCAGATCAAGGGCGGCTCGCGAAAGAAGAAGCTGGCGCTGATCGAAGCAATGAACCCGAGCTGGCGCGATCTGTTTGATGATCTGATCTAGACCGCGGTGTTCGACGTCAACGCGTCACCGTCATTGCGAGGCGCCGAAAGGCGCCGAAGCAATCCAGGGCCAGTTGCATGAGAACCTGGATTGCTTCGTCGGCTACGCCTCCTCGCAATGACGCGCCAACGTGCCCGAAAGGCGCGTCCTCGCTGCAACACCTGCCGGAAAAGCACTTCACGTCGGCGTTTTCTCAAGCCGCGCCGATTGCCGCCGCGCCCAAATCTTGATTGTTTTTTCACCGTGATCGCAGGTCACGCTCAAGCAACGGCGAGGCATGCGCTATCATGGGCGTTGGGACGGATGCCGCGCGAACTAAGGCGCGGCGGGATGGGCAATTCCATGCGCGTCATTGCGTTGACGGCGGCGGCTGCGCTTTCGGCTGCGGCCTTTGCTATAGCGCCCGTTCAGGCGCGCGAGGTCGTGCACTTCCGCGGCGATGCCTCGGCCGGCACGATCGTGGTGCGCACAGCGGAGCGGCGGCTCTACTACGTGATGGGCGACGGCCGCGCGATCCGCTATCCGGTCGGCGTCGGGCGCGCCGGCAAGCAGTGGACCGGAACGACGCGCATCGACGGGAAATATGTGAAGCCGGCGTGGTCGCCGCCCGCGGTCGTTAAGCGCGACAGGCCGTCATTGCCCGACGTGATCCCGGGCGGCAGTCCGCGCAATCCGATGGGCGCGGCCGCGCTCACGCTCGCGGGCGGCGAATACGCGATCCACGGCACCAACGCGCCGGGCTCGGTCGGCGGCTTCGTCTCCTACGGCTGCATCCGCATGCACAACCGGGACGTGGTCGATCTCTTCGGCCGCGTCAGCGTCGGCACGACCGTCGTCGTCACGCGTTGACCGCTTCACGCGCACCGCTCTGTGCGCCGTGCGTCAGCTCCGCGATCCGGCGCGTGCGCTTGACCTCGTCGCGCGCAGCCGCGTTATGGCTGAACAGTTCGAGCGTCTCCGTCTCCTCGGCCGTGACGGCCGCCAGCGCCTGATCTGAGTATTCGTAACGCTTCGGGTCCTTGAGCACGCGGCGGCGGATCCGTTCGAGCCGGAGCATATCGATCACGACGCGCCCGTAGCGCACCGCAAACTCCTTCACGGTGCGCGGATAGAACACCAGCGGCGATTCGAGCGGCATGCCGTGGCGGCGATCGCGGCGGAATTTGCGCCGGATGAGGCCGCTTTGCAGCGGATGCACATTCTCGGCCTCGACGGTCTTGCCGAACATGTAGAGCAGCCCGGACAGGTGCGAGACACCGAGATCGAACACCGCGGCGCGGCGCAGCACCGTCTCCATGTGCTCGAAGGTGTAGTAGGTCTTCCACGCGCTCGCGTAGACCTGCTCCCATTCCGCCTGCGACATGCGTGAGTGCCCGGTCACGACATGCTCGAGGTCGTACTTGTTCATGTCGGGATCCATCCAGATGCCCTTCTGCGAGAGCACCTTGTGATCCTCCGAGCCGGGCAGCGGCGTAAGGCAGAAGAACTCCAGAATATCGATCGGTAGTTCCTTCTTGATGATCTCGATGTCCTCGCGCACCAATTCCGGCGTATCGTTCGGGAAGCCGAGGATATAGCCCGCATAGGTGATGACGCCGGCCTGTTTCCACGCCAGCATCATGGTGCGGTATTCGGTGATTTTGTTCTGCCGCTTCTTCGCCGCCAGCAGGTTCGCCGGATTGATGTTCTCAAGTCCGATGAACACCTTGCGCACGCCCGCGCGCGCCGCTTTTGCAACAAAGTTCTCGATCTTGTGACAGAGCGTGTCGACCTGGATGACGATCTTCAGCTCGATCTTGTCGCGCTCGCGCAACTGAATGATGCGGTCGAACACCGCCTCCCAGTCTTTGTTGCGCGCGAAGTTGTCGTCGGTGATGAAGAACCAGCGGATGCCGTGTGCGTAATGCGCGCGGATGAGCTGCTCGACATCGTCCGCCGAGCGCCGCCGCGACTTGCGGCCCTGCACGTTGATGATGGTGCAGAACGAGCACTGGAACGGGCAGCCGCGTCCGGCATCGAAGCTGGCGTAATGGTCGATGGTTCGTTTCAGCACCTGAGGCGGCAGGAACGGCGTCGGCGCGGCTTCGAGCGCCGGCAAGTCGTTCATATGATTGTAGATCGGCGCGAGCGTGGCAGCAGCAGCATCGCGGATCACCTGATGCAGCCGCCCGTCCTCCGCCTCGCCGGCGAACAGGCTGCAGCCCATGTCGAGCGCTTGGCTCAGGTCAGCCTGGATGCCGGGCAGCATCGCGAGGCAGCCGGAGACATGGAAGCCGCCGATCACGACCGGAATGCCGGCCGCGCGCAGCGGCCGCGCGATGTCGAGCGCGCGCGGAAACTGGTTCGATTGCACGCCGACCAGCCCGACCATGCCGAAGCCGCCGTTGCGCGCGAACTGCTCGATGATCGCCTTCGGGCGAATGCGCGTGTTGCTCTCGTCGACGGCCACGATATCGATGGCGACATCGGCGCCAAGGACTTGGGTCCCGGCTGCGTCCTGCGCCAGCGCGTAGAGGCAGGCGAGCGAGTTCGCCGGGATCGAGGAGCGCACCCATTGGACGACGTAGCCCTCGTCGTCGTAGTGCGACGGCTTGATCAGGACGAGCTGAAAGCGGCGTTTGATAGCCGGAACCGGCATGCGCAACCGTTCTTGGGAAACATTTTACCCCGGCCGGAGCCGGGGCGTGACTATGGGTCAGACTATTCAAGAAACTCGTAAAGGTCGAATCGCGCGTGCCGTGCGCACGCGGCCCGCTAGGCCAGGCTTTCCAGCAACTCCGCGGTCTTCTGCGGCTCATCGAGCATCACGTGATGCCCACAGGAGAGCGCGTGCGCGCTCCAGCCCGCCGCCTTGGCGCGCTCGTGGAATGTCTTGAACGGGCTCTCGCGCGGCAGCACGGTGCCGTGCACGTATAGATGCTTCTTCACCATGCGGTACCCGCCTGAAAGCTTCAGCTTCTCGGTAAAGCAGCCGAGCGGAAACGGCGTCGCGAGCGCATCGACGGTCGGCGCGTCGGCGGCGTTCACGCCGAAGTAGGACGCCGCCGCCGGCGCCGGAACACTCAGGCCCCCATTCGCACCCGCGTTATCGAGAAAGCGCTGCGTGTTGGCCGGGATGTTGATGTCGAACAGCGACTGCCCGTCCTCGGGAATGAACGCGTCCAGATAGGCGAGCGCCTTGATCTTGTCGGCGATGCGATCCGCAACGCCGGTGATCACCATGCCGCCATACGAATGCCCGGCGAGCACAACGTCGTTCAGCCGCTCAAACTTGAACACGGCAAGCACATCCTCGATGTGCATCGAAAGATTGATTGCGCCGCTCATGAGATGCGCGCGCTCGCCCTGCCCGGTGAGCGTCGGCGTGAACACCGTATGCCCGCGCGCACGCAACAGCGCGGCGACCCGCGCGTAGCACCAGCCGCCGCTCCATGCGCCGTGCACGAGGACGAAGGTGGAGGGATTCGTATTCGGCATGGTCAACCCAATCCAGTTCCTAAATGCGCGCCGCTGCCTCCGACCGCAGATAACTGCAGTGTCTTGCTATCCTGCCAATAGAATTCTTGCGTCCATGCGGCAGGTCGAACTAGCATCGTTATGCAGGAGACGTGCCTTGTCGCCACAGGTCGAGCACGCGCGCGGCGACATGCGGGGAACTCAATGTCACTGATGATCAGATTGATCGCGGGCGCCGCCGCGCTTGCAGCGATGGCAAATTTCGCCGGTCCGGCGACAGCACAGCAGTCGCCTGCGAACCACGCGCAGGCCCAGGCCTGGTGCGTGAACAGGGAGAGGGCGCCGCTCGACACGCAGATCGCGGGCTGCACCGGCGTGATTGAATCCGGCAAGGAAACGAACGACAATCTCGCCATCGCCTTCAGCAATCGTGGCAACGGCTACCGCTTCAAAGGCGACCTCGACCGCGCCATCCAGGACTACGACGAGGCGGTCAAACTCGATCCGAAATCCGCCTCCGCGTTGATCAATCGCGGCGCCGCATACGATTTCAAGGGCCAGCACGATCGCGCCATCCAGGACTACGACCAGGCGATCAAGCTCAATCCGAAGCAGATCGTCGCCTTCCTCAATCGCGGCATCGCCTACAACTCCAAGGGCGAGCATGACCGCGCCATCCAGGACTACGACCAGGCGATCAGGCTCAGTCCGAAGCGGGAAGCCATCCACGTGCTCAATCGCGGCAACGCCTATCGTCTCAAAGGCGACATCGACCGCGCGCTGCGGGACCTGAACGAGGCGGTCGCGCTCAATCCGGGCTCTGCCAACGCATTCTATTTCCGCAGCCTCGCCAAGGAGAAAAAGGGCGACAAGGCCGGCGCCGAATCCGATCTGGTGGAAGCCCGCCGCATCAATCCGAACGTAGGGCGGTGAAGGCCCGTAGACTGTCGGTTCCGAGGGCTTGGCCCTTGACAATAATCCTTAGAACATATAGTGAACAATAATCTCCCTCGGGTTCCTGTTGCGCTCTCATGAAGCGCTGCGGGGGGCCGGGGAGACCGAAGGCTAAGGCCGGAGACCGGGCCAATAGCCTTCGGGGCGGATGCCGGGAAACCGGTGTCGGCCGGTGGAGCGCCGGGAGGCGCAGCGTCCGGGCGGCGGGCCTCGCAAACTCGCCACTGCGGGACGCGCGCGCCTCGGGATGGGCCTCGCAACCCCATCCCGACAACCGGAACGGCCGGCCTTCGCAAAGCCGGCACGTCCGCGGCGCGCTTGGGTTTCCCGATCGCAAGGGAGACCCGCAAGGGGCCTCGCAAGCCCCTGGCGCCTCCCGGCGCTCCATTTCCCTTGTCCGGAAGGGCAGGAAAACGGGAAGGGTGTACCCGCACCCCGCCAAAAGGGCGGCGGAGCGTTGGCTTTGCCACCGAGGAAACCCAAACCCGCTCAACACGTTATCGCCTGCGTCACCGCGTCAGCGCAGCGCCGCTTGAAGCCGGAGCAACACATTCCCACCTCTTGCCCGACTAGGAATCGATGCCGCGCGGGCAGATCCGCCGCGGCTCTGGAGAAGGACGATGAACTACTTCCGCACCGCCATGCTGCTCGCGGGCCTGACCGCGCTGTTCATGGGCGTCGGCTACCTGATCGGCGGCTCGGGCGGCGCGATGATCGCGCTCGTCGTCGCGGCGGGCATGAACCTGTTCGCCTACTGGAACTCCGACCGCATGGTGCTGTCGATGTACGGCGCCCAGGAGGTCGACGCGCGCACCGCGCCGGACCTCCATCGCCTCGTGCAGGAGCTGAGCCAGCGCGCTGGCATTCCGATGCCGCGCACCTACATCATCGACAACCCGCAGCCGAACGCATTCGCCACGGGGCGCAATCCCGAACACGCCGCGGTCGCGGTGAACACCGGCCTGCTCAACTCGCTCACGCGCGAGGAAGCCGCGGGCGTGATTGCGCACGAGCTTGCGCACATCAAGAACCGCGACACGCTGATCATGACCATCACGGCGACGATCGCGGGCGCGATCTCGATGCTCGCGCAGTTCGGCATGTTTTTCGGCGGCAATCGCGACAACAACAACGGCATGGGCATCATCGGCACGCTCGCGATGGTGATCCTCGCGCCGATCGCCGCCATGCTGGTGCAGATGGCGATCAGCCGCACGCGCGAATACGCCGCCGACCGCATGGGCGCCGAGATCGTCGGCGAGCCGAGGCTATCTGGCCTCCGCGCTCGCGAAGCTCGACGCAGGCCGCGCACGCGATCCCGAACGAACAGGCCGAGCGCAACCCCGCGACCGCGCACATGTTCATCGTCAACCCGCTGTCGGGCGCGCGCATGGACAATCTGTTCTCGACCCATCCGGCGACCGAGAACCGCATCGCGGCGCTCGAACAACTCGCCGCGCAAATGGGCCGCGGCGGCTATCGTCCTCAGCCGCAGCCGCGCCAGACCGCGCCGGCGCGCGGGCCCTGGGGCGGCAGCGCCGCGGGCCGTGGGGGTGAGGCTCACGTCCGTTTGCCGAAGAGTTGCGACGTGCTAGTCGGTTTTCACCGCAAACTCTTGCAATGGACATCATGTGAGCACGGAAAGCTCGACGGCCGACGACGGCGTTTTCGAAATTCAGCCACGGGATGTTGAACTGGAGTCCGGCCACTGCTGGACCGCCGTGATTCCTCCGCTGGCGTCAGGCGACACCGAATTGGACCCGCGCAGATCGCGGCTTCAACTTCTGGAAAATGGTACCCCGCTCGGACCGGCGCGCTCACTGCACGACGATATTCGGACGCGCGGCGGCGGCTTGTTTTCCCATTGGGGCGATACGCTGTATTTTTCGACATCGGACAATTCCGACCCGCGCACATCCGGGCGCCGCTACACTGTCAAGGGCCCGCAGCGCGAGGGATACGTTCCGCACAAGAACGTGCTGCGCGACTACGAGGTGGTGCCGTCGTTCATCGGGCAACCGTTGCTCGATCCCGAACTTCTGGAAGAAATGGAGCATCACCCCGAGGCGGCCGGCAAGTCGTCGTGGGGCACAAGAAACGTTCTGCACTCGTTTACTTTGTCGTTGCGGCCGACTGTCGTTCTCGAAATAGGCGCCCACATCGGCTCCGCCAGCGTCGTTATCGGCGCCGCTTTGAAAGCAAACAGATATGGGACGCTCTACTGCCTCGAGCCGCAGGACCACTATTTCAAATTACTGATTGAATTCATTCGTCGGGCCGGCGTGTCCGACTATGTTAAGCCTCTTCAGTATTTTTCGACGTCGCCGGAGCTTACGGAAATTCTGCGCGACAAGGTGGACATGATTTATCTCGATGCCAACCACTCCTATTCGAATGCCTCGCATGATCTTCGTCTTTGCGACCGCCTGCTCGCCGACAACGGCCTGATTCTTCTCGATGACGTCGGTCCGGAGGTATCGCCGCAGCTTGACCCGGAAGGCCGCGGCGGCGTGCGGCAGGCGTTGCTCGACTTCACCAAAGGCCGGCCGGACCTGCACGTGATATTCCTGGAGCCACCGTTCTGGCTGAACCCGTGTGGGCTCGGAATCGTGTGCAAGCAGAGAATCAAGTCCCGGAAAGCCTCCAGGCTCGCGCAATTCGAGCGCGCCGTTCGGCGGGTCGTAGGCCAACAGTGACATTGACGTATCGTACGCCGGGCTCGACTGGTTTGACATGTCTGGCTTTGGAACCGTCCGCAAACAGATCCTGGCACCTCGTAGCATCTGATATAATTATGGTCCGAGCGTCGAGATATTCGTCGTGTTCGTATCGGCGGGAAATTTATTTGTCGCGTCGCCCGTCCCGTTGATCAAAGCCTTCGTTATGCGCGCAGGAGATCGGCTGTCGATAATCGTATTGCCGATGACGATGTTTCCCGAGCAGTTCGTCGTGGCTTCCTTTGACAGTACGATGCCGCCATCGGCGCCGACTTCGCAGGGGTTGTGTATCGCATTGTTCGATATGATGTTATAATTCGTATTCATTGCACTCCCCACAGTCGATGCCGCGACGAGAATGCCTTCGTAATTGCAAGACCTCACGGTATTGCCCGATACGGTCGTATAAATGACGCCGACGAGAAAAATACCTCTGCCATAGCCGTTGATCGTGTTCCCCGTGACGGAGCAGCTATAACAGTCGTCCGCCAAACGAATCCCGCCAAATCCCGCGCCGCTCGTCTCGACAGTGGTACTGCACACATTGCCCGTGATACTGATCCCCTGAGAAAAAAAGATTTGGATTCCCGAATTCGCCTGCTGTTCGGTGGCGTTCTCTGCGACAATGCACTGTGCACAGTTGGAGAGCGCAATACCATGGGAATTGTTCGACCCGGTCGTCGGCCCGTAGACATGGCAACCTCTGACCATAGCATTGGTGCAGCCGAACAGGCTAATGCTCCCGGTTTGGGGACCGCAGCCAGTCGCCTCAATGCCGGTTACCGTCGGTGCGAGCGAGGTGTTGATCAAAACCGCCGCGATGCCTGACGTATTAGGGTAGTTGCCGTCGAGCGTAAGGTCGCGGATCGTTAGATTATTGCAGTTGGTGGCAGTAATCATTACCACCGACGCAGTCCCTGATCTCATTCTTATGATGGTCGCGCCCCGTCCGGCGCCCCGAATCGTCACATTCGGCAAATTCGAGATAGAAATAGGATCAATGAGATATGTTCCTGCGGGAATATACAGTTCCGAATTTGAAGCGGCATTGAACGCCGCCTGAAAGACCGCTGTATCGTTTGATGTTCCAGTCGCTCCGAATGACTTGACGTTGAGAGATTGCTGAACGTCCGTCCAATCGGATTGACCGCTATTCTTCGTCTGAACCGCGCCGCCACTGTCTCTGAAACCAAAGCCGGCCGCGCCGTCGGCGCTGCCAAAATTGATGTGCGCCGCCGAGCTGAGGCCTACATTGCCGGCGACGTCGAGCCTGTGGCTGGGCGTGTTGGTCCCGATGCCGACATTGCCGCCGGAGGGATTGATAATCGTCCCACCATAGCTGCCGCCGTTCCAGTTCTCAAGAACAAGAGTGCTTCCGCTAATATCGTAATAGATATCGCCCTTGCGGTTGGCGCCGCTGAGCGCGGACGACGAGGAGTTATAAAAGCTGATTTGCGCATAGTCGGTGGCCTGAAGGCGCAGCTGCCCGCCCCAGCCGACGTTGTTCCCCTTCAAATCCATCAAGACCGCCGGGGCCGATGTGCCAATACCGACATTGCCGCCGGAGGGATTGATAATTGTTGCGCCATAGCTGCCGCCGTTCCAGTTCTCAAGAACAAGAGCGCTTCCGCTAAAATCGTAATAGATATCGCCCTTGCGGTTGGCGCTGCTGAGCGTAGGCGACGAGGAGTTATAAAAGCTGATTTGCGCAAAGTCGGTCGCCTGAAGGCGCAGCTGCCCGCCCCAGGCGACGTTGTTCCCTTTCAAATCCATCAAGACCGCCGGACTCGTCGTCCCGATCCCAACGTTGCCGGATAGAGCGAAATTCACATTGCTGGCACTTACTGTCCAACCGTAATCGGTCCCTACCGAGACCACGGCGCCAGTCCGCCCGTTAAATGAGTCGACAGCCATGGCAACCTCCCGCTTGATGCATCCGCGCTGGCGTGCGAGGGATGCAGGGTTGGCGTGTAGTCTCAGGCTGCCCGAGCTCCTTGGTTGCATCTAATTGGGGAGCGAATATGGCGCCGGAGTTTCGGAGGCTTGCCGCCACGACCGTCGTCCCCAAATCCCGAACCGTCACGCTTCCGCTTCGTTACAATGGCAGAAGTGATTCGGCGGCGTTCGGGGCGAGCGCCCGCCGGCAAGCGCGCAAACGGAGCCTCATGACACCAGCAGCACGACGGGCAGCGCCTGCTGAAGTTCCCGGTCTCAACTCGCGCCGCATCGCCGCCGACATCCTCGACAACGTGCTGCGCCGCCGCCGGCCGCTCGATGCCGAGCTGGACGGCGCCGAACAGCATCCGGGGCTCAGCGGCCTCGCCGACCGCGACCGTGCGCTGGTGCGCAAGCTGGTCGCGACGGTGTTGCGGCGGGTCGGCACACTGCGGCACCTCATCGGAAAGTACCTCGACTCAGGCCTTCCCAAGGATGCGCCGCGGGTTGAAACCGTGCTGCTGATCGGCGCCGCGCAAATCCTGTTCCTTGACGTGCCGGACCACGCGGCGGTCGACTTGAGCGTGCGGCTGGTGCAGGCCGACCGCCGCGCCGCGAAATATCCCGGCCTGATCAATGCGGTGCTGCGGCGGATCACGCGCGAGGGACGCGACCTGATCGCCGCGCTGGATCCTGTCCCGCTCGATACACCGCCATGGCTGTTCGAGCGCTGGCAGCGCCACTATGGCGGCGACACCGCGCGCGCCATCGCGATCGCGCACGGCCATGAGCCGCCGCTCGATCTCACGGTCAAAGCGGACGCCGAAAGCTGGGCGCAGCGCCTGCGCGGCCGCGTGCTGCCGACGGGCAGCGTCCGTACCGCGACGCAGGGCCAAGTCTCGCTGCTGCCCGGCTATCACGAGGGCGCCTGGTGGGTGCAGGACGCGGCCGCCGCATTGCCGGTCCACCTGTTCGGCGACGTCGCCGGCCTGCGGATTGCCGACCTCTGCGCAGCACCGGGCGGCAAGACCGCGCAACTCGCGCAAGCGGGAGCGCGCGTAACCGCGGTCGACCGTTCGGCCAGCCGTCTCGTGCGCGTGCGCGACAACCTCATTCGGCTCGGCCTCTCCGCCGACATGATCGCCGCCGACGTGACGGAGTGGCAGGGCGGCCCGTTCGACGCCGTGCTGGTCGATGCGCCGTGCTCCTCCACCGGCACCATCCGCCGCCACCCGGACGTCGCGTGGCTCAAAAGCGAGGCCGACCTCGCCCAGCTCATCGCCCTGCAGACCCGCCTGCTCGACCGCGCCGTTGCCCTGACGAAGCCAGGCGGCCAGATCGTCTATTGCGTCTGCTCGCTCGAACCCGAGGAAGGCGAACAACAGGTCGCCGCGCTGCTCGCGCGCGAAGCGGGCGTCCGCCGCAAGCCGGTTCAGCCGGGCGAGGTCGCCGGCATCGCCGAGTTCCTCAGCCCGGAAGGCGAATTGCGCACCCTGCCGAGCCACTGGAGCGATCCCGAGCCGCATATGAGCGGCCTCGACGGCTTCTTTGCCGCCCGCCTGGAGCGCGTTTAGCGCCTTTTTCGTCAAATTGAGTGCTGTTGGCCCTAACTCCCGCGGGCGCTATCTTGCCCAAATTCAGCGGGGATTCGGCGCCCGCGACGGAGGGGTCAGCGCGTCAATGTCCCGCGGATTCGCGGATCGCACGAGATTGGCCGCTTTCGCGGCGCGCCGGGCGTTGCGCACCAGTATGGGACGGCTCAACGCCCACCCGATGGTGCGCTGGCGCTTTACCTCCGCGATTGCCGACCGCCTGCTGATTGCGCCCCAAGACCTGCGCACCGCCGACCCGACGCGCGCGAGCGAAATCTACTCCGGCCGCTTCGCGTTCGCGGGCAAGATTGTCATTTGCGACGGCCGCTCGCCATTCGAGATCGAGCCGCCTTCGGATGAATGGTCCGACCAGTTGCTCGGCTTCGGCTGGCTGCGCCATCTACGCGCCGCGGAGTCCGCCATCACGCGAGCCAACGCGCGCGCGCTGGTCGACGAATGGATCTCGCTGCAAGGCGCGTTCGATACGGTGGACGGCTGGCGCCCCGATCTCGTCGCCCGCCGCGTGATCTCGTGGCTGTGCCAGGCGCCGCTGGTACTGCACGAAGCCGACATGCGCTTCTACCGCCGCTTCCTGCGCAACCTCACCCGCCAGGTGCGCTACTTGCGCCGCGCTTATCCGGCGACGCGCGACGGCGTGCCGCGCCTGCAGGCGATCATGGCGCTCAATTACGCGGCGCTGTGCATGCAGGGGCAGGCGCGCATGCTCAAGAGCGTGACGCGCCTGCTCACCGACGAACTTGGCCGCCAGGTCCTGCCCGATGGCGGGCACGTAAGCCGCAATCCGGGTGCGCTGGTCGAGCTGCTGCTCGATCTGTTGCCGCTGCGCCAGGCTTTCGCGGCGCGTAACGTGCCGCCGCCGGTCGCGCTCAACAATGCGATCGACCGCATGATGCCGATGCTGCGCTTCTTCCGCCACGGCGACGGCAACTTCGCGCTGTTCAACGGCATGGGCCCGACGCGGACCGATCTCGTCTCCACCGTGCTCGCCTATGACGATGCGCGCGGCACGCCGGTCGCCAACGCACCACACTCGGGCTATCAGCGCGCGCAGGCTGGCGACACGCTGCTGATTGCCGACACCGGCACGCCGCCGCCGATGCCGCTGAGCTACGAGGCGCACGCCGGCTGCCTCTCGTTCGAGCTGTCGTCGAAGTATCACCGCATCGTGGTCAACTGCGGCCTCCCCGAGACGAGCCGCGAGACCTGGCGGCATGTGGCGCGCGCCTCCGCGGCGCACTCGACCGTGGTGTTCAACGATACCTCCTCGTGCCGCTTCCTCACTTATGAATCGATGAAGTCCTTGCTCGGCACGCCGATCCTGTCGGGCCCGTCCGACGTACAGGTGTCCCGCGAGCAGCGCTCGAACGACCTGACCTTGCGCATGTCGCACGACGGTTATGCGGCGCGCTTCGGGGTCGTACACCAGCGCTCGCTGCGGCTTTCGCTCGACGGCAAGCGGCTCGACGGCGAGGACCTGTTCGTGCCGGCGCATGGCGAGAGCCTGCCGGCACGGCGCGGCGACGCCTTCGCGGTGCGCTTCCACCTCCACCCGCTGGTCAAGGCGAACCGCCACAGCGACGGCCATGGCGTCATGCTGGTGCTGCCGAACAAAGAGGTGTGGACCTTCGATGCTTACGAGGAGCGGGTCGAGCTGGAGGAGAGCGTGTATCTCGCCGGCCCCGACGGCCCGCGCCGCGCTGTGCAGATCGTGATCTACGGCCGGGCGCGTGCGGTGCCGCGCGTTCACTGGACCCTGTCGCATCAGGACGCCCAGGAGCCGGTGCGCCGCACCGAGCGCGAAGAGCCGGAATTGCCGCTATAAGAGAGCCAATGCCCGACACTCGCCGCGTCACTCGCGCTCTGCTTTCCGTCTCGGACAAATCCGGTCTGGTCGAATTCGCGCGTACGCTTAGCCGCCACGGCATCGAGCTGATCTCGACCGGCGGTACCGCCAAGGCGCTCACCGATGCGGGCCTGACTGTGCGCGACGTATCCGAGCTGACCGGCTTTCCCGAAATGATGGACGGCCGCGTCAAGACGCTGCATCCGAAGGTACACGGCGGCCTGCTGGCGATCCGCGACGATGCCGCACACGCGGCATCCATGAAAGATCACGGCATCGCGCCGATCGATCTCCTCGTGGTCAATCTCTATCCGTTCGAGGCGACCGTACAGAAGGGCGCGGCGTTCGAAGACTGCATCGAGAACGTCGACATCGGCGGGCCCGCGATGATCCGCGCCGCGGCCAAGAACCACAACGATGTTGCGGTAGTCGTCGAGACGGACGACTACGCGCGCGTGCTGGATGAGCTGAAGGCGCACGGCGGCGCGACCACGCTCGCGCTGCGCAAGGCGCTCGCGCAGAAGGCCTACGCGCGCACCGCCGCCTATGATGCGGCGATCTCCAACTGGTTCGCGAACGAACTGGGCGAGACCGCACCGGCCTATCGCGCCTTCGGCGGCAAGCTCAGCCAAGCGCTGCGCTATGGCGAGAACCCGCATCAGAGCGCAGCGTTCTATCGCGCGCCCGAGCAGCGTTTCGGTGTCGCAACCGCGCGGCAGGCGCAGGGTAAGCAGCTCTCCTATAACAACATCAACGACACCGACGCGGCCTACGAATGCGTCGCCGAGTTTCAGCAAGGCCCCGCCTGCGTCATCGTCAAGCACGCCAACCCGTGCGGTGTCGCCGAAGGCGCGAGCCTGATGGAAGCCTACCGCAAGGCGCTCGCCTGCGATCCGACCTCGGCCTTCGGCGGCATCGTGGCGCTCAACGGCACGCTCAACGCCGAGACGGCGCGCACCATTACGGAGATCTTCACCGAGGTCATCATCGCGCCCGACGCGACCGAGAAAGCGGTTTCAATCATCGGCGCAAAGAAGAATCTGCGGCTGCTGCTCGCCGGCGGCCTGCCCGATCCGCGCGCCAAGGGTCTCACGGTGAAGTCGGTCGCGGGCGGCCTGCTGGTGCAGTCGCGCGACAATGCCGTGGTCGACGAGATGCAGTTGAAAGTCGTTACGAAACGCGCGCCAACCGACGCCGAGCTTGCCGATCTGCGGTTCGCCTTCCGCGTCGCCAAGCACGTGAAGTCGAACACGATCGTTTACGCGAAGGACCGCGCCACCGTGGGAATCGGCGCCGGACAGATGAGCCGCGTCGACGCTGCGCGGATCGCGGCGCGCAAGGCCGAGGACGCGGCTCGCGAGCAGAAGCTGTCAGCGCCGCTCACAAAAGGTTCGGTGGTCGCCTCCGATGCGTTCTTCCCGTTCGCCGACGGTTTGCTCGTGGCGATCGAGGCCGGCGCCACGGCGGTGATCCAGCCCGGCGGCTCTGTGCGCGACGACGAGGTGATCAAGGCCGCCGACGAGCACAGCGTCGCGATGGTCTTCACCGGGACGCGGCATTTCCGGCATTAACCCGGCTCAGCACCACCGCCCCCACCGCGAAGAACACCACCAGCACCGCCATGCCGGCGCGCTGACTCGCAAACGCCGTGGTCACGAGCCCGACCAGCAGCGGACCCGCGAACGACGTCACCTTTCCGGACAGCGCGAACAGCCCGAAGAACTGCGTGATCTTGTCCGCCGGCGCGAGCCGCACGAGGAGCGTGCGCGCAGCGGCCTGCACCGGTCCAGCCGCAAGCCCGATGAACAGGCCGATCGCGATGAAGAAGCGCTCGGCCGGTGCCGCGAACAGGCCTGCGCCCGCCACAGGCGGCGCGACCGGAACGACAAACAGGATGTGATCCCGGCCGGTCGAGATGATCGCGGCGCTCGCGATCAGCAGGATCACGAGGCTGCCGAGCATCACGCGCTTCGGCCCGATGCGGTCGTCGAGCCTGCCGCCGACGTAGGCGCCGATGGTTGCGGTGATGATCAGCAGGATGCCGAATACGCCGATCTGGATCGTGCTCCAGCCGAAGGTGCCGGCCGCATAGATGCCGCCGAACGCGAACAGCGCGAGCAGCGCGTCGGCGCAGATCATCTGCGCCAGCAGAAACACCGCGATATTGCGATGCTGCGGCAGGTGGCGCAGCGTGACGGCGAGCTCGCGCAAGCCGTGCGACACGGCTGCGCCGAGCGGCATGGCAGCAGGCCGGTCCGGCGTGAACAGGAACAGCGGCAGGATGAAAACGACGAACCACACCGCACTGAGCGGCCCGACCGCGCGGTCCCCCTCGCGCGCCACCGGATCGAGCCCGAACAGCGGTGTTACGCCGAGCAGCGTTTTGCCGGTGTGCGGATTAGCGGCGAGGAAGCCGAGCACGAGAATGAGGCTGATGAGCCCGCCGACGTACCCGACGGCCCAGCCGGTGCCCGACAGGCGGCCGAGCCGTTCGGGCGGCACCAGCGCGGGCATCATCGCGTTGGTGAATACGCCGGCAAACTCGACGCCGACCACACCGACCGCGTACGCCACCAGCACCAGCGGAATGACCGACGGATCGCCCGGACGCCCGAGCCACAGCGTCGCCGACCCGGCGACGACCAGCGTGCCGAACGCCGCGATCCACGGCTTGCGCCGCCCCGACGCATCCGCGATCGCGCCGAGCACGGGCGAGAGCATCGCGACGGTGAAACCGGCCGCCGCCGTCGCAAAGCCCCACAAGGCCTGACCGCGCACCGGGTCCGGCGCGATCACGGAGGCGAAGTACGGCGCGTAGACGAAGGTGATGATCAGCGTGAAGAACGGCTGCGCCGCCCAGTCGAACAGCACCCAGCCCACGATGGCGCGGCGAGGGACGTGGGATGGCCCCTCCACCGTCATCGTCCGCGAAGGCGGACGATCCAGTAAACACTGGCCGTCGTGCGTGGCACAGCTCTAGGCACCAGCAATCGCGGGATAGAGGTCATCCCAGTTTGGATTCCGTTCTTCGATCAGTCGAATCTTCCATTGCCGATTCCACTTCTTCAATCGCTTCTCACGCTGAATGGCCAGCTCGATGTCATCATACTGCTCATAATAGAGGAGGCGGGCGACATCATACTGCTTCGTAAAGCCGCGCACGAATTTTGATTTGTGCTCGAAGACACGCCGCACGAGATCATTGGTAACGCCGATATAGAGCGTGCCTCCGATTTTGCTGGCGAGGATGTAGACGTAGTAACTCACGATCAAACCCAACAACATCATCCGGCGTTTACTGACCGCACCCGCTACACTGTCATCGCAGGCGGACGATCCAGTAAACACAGATCGTAGTGGATCGCGTCGAACGAGCCAAACCCAACAACATCTGCCGGCGTCTACTGGATGCCCGCCTTCGCGGGCATGACAGCGGAGTCAATGCTTCACCAGATCGCCCAGCAAACTCGCCGCCACCGAGAGCTTCGACAGCGTCAGCCCCGAGCTTGCGATGCCGTGTACGGCGGCGCGGATTCGTTCGACCTCACCCGAGCGCGGCGTCACCCAAGCCTCGACCGCCTCCGGGCCGGTCACGCCATTGCCGACCATCTCGGCGGTGAGGCGGCGTTCCGCCTCGCCGATCGAGTCGAGCGCGCGGTCGAGCGCGAGACGATCGAAATAGTCGGTCACCTGGATGCCGCGCGCCGCATTGGCGATGCGGTCGAGCTGGAAGAACGCGCCCGCCGCAAAGTATGTGGCCGCGACGTCCTCCACCGGTCTGCCGGTGCGGTCCGCCACCGAGACGATGTCGGGCGCGGCCGCGAGCGGCCGTAAATTGGCGATCCTGCGCGCGAGGTCTTCCGGCACCCCGGCGTTCATCAGCTCTGTGGTGCGCGCTGCGAGCGTCCTTCTGGCATCCTCCAGCAATACATTGTTCAGCGCGGATGCGACCGCCTCGATGCCGGCACGATAGTGCTCGACCACCTCGGCGAGCCCCTTGGAGATGTCGACGTTGCGCACGAACCAGACAATGCGGTCGAGCAGTAGGTCTTCGACCGCTGCGTAGAGATCGAGCTGCAGCTTGCCCGAAACCTTGTTGTCGAGTGCATCGATCGCGCTGTTGAGCGCAATCATGTCGTAGCTGTTGCGCACCACGAAGAACGCGGCGGCGATCGCCGAGGCGCTCGCCCCGGTCTGATCGCCGATGCGCACCGCGAACGACGGCCCGCCGCGGTTGATCATCGAGTTGGTCAACAGGGTCGAGATGATCTCGCGGCGCAGCCGGTGCTGCTTGAGCGCGTCGGGAAAGCGCTCGACCAGCTGGCTTGGGAAATAGCGCGTCAACTCACGCCCGAGATAAGGATCGTCCGGGACGCGAGAGTCCAGCAAGTCGCTGTAGAGCGTGAGCTTGGCATAGGCGAGCAGCACGGCGAGTTCCGGCCGTGTCAGTCCCTGCCCCCGCTTACGCCGTTCGCCGATTTCCATATCGTCGGGCAAATACTCGACCGCCCGATCGAGCTGCCCGCGCTGTTCCAGGGTCTGCATCAGCCGCTGCTGGAAGCCAAGGTCTTCGAGACCGCGCCGTTGCGCCAGCGAGAGCGCAAGCGTCTGCTGGTAATTGTTGCGCAGCACCAGCCGGCCGACCTCGTCGGTCATTTCGACCAGCAGCTTGTCGCGTGCATCGAGAGACAGCCGCCCATCCTGCATTGCCGGTGTGAGTGCGATCTTGATGTTTACCTCGACGTCGGAGGTGTTGACGCCGGCCGAATTGTCGATCGCATCGGTATTGAGGCGCACGCCGCGCATCGCTGCCTCGACGCGGCCCTTCTGCGTCACGCCCAGATTGGCGCCCTCGCCGATCACCTTGCAGCGCAAGGCCGCGCCGGTGACGCGGATCGGATCGTTGACGCGGTCGCCGACCTGATCGTCGGTTTCGCTGGTCGCGCGGATGTAGGTGCCGATGCCGCCAAACCAGAGCAGATCGGTGCTGAGCTTCAAGATCGCGGTCATCACCTGCTGCGGCGTGAACTTGTCGCCGCTCAACCCGAGCAGCGCGACCGCCTCGTCGCTCAGCGTGATTTCCTTCGCCTTGCGCGAATGGATGCCGCCGCCCGCCGACAGATAGTCTGCGTTGTAGTCCTGCCAGCTCGAACGCGAGAGATCGAACAGGCGCTGCCGCTCGGCAAAGCTGCGCTCCGGATCGGGATTGGGATCGATGAAGATATCGCGATGATCGAATGCCGCGACCAGCTTGATGGTGCGCTCGCGCAGCATGCCGTTGCCGAACACGTCGCCCGACATGTCGCCCACGCCCGCAACGGTGAACGGCGTCGTCCCGATGTCGACGTCCATCTCGCGGAAGTGGCGCTTGACGGCTTCCCACGCACCACGCGCCGTAATGCCCATTTTCTTGTGATCGTAGCCGGCCGAGCCGCCGGAGGCGAACGCGTCGCCGAGCCAAAAGCCGTGTTCGATGGAAATGCCGTTCGCCGTATCGGAGAACGTCGCGGTGCCCTTGTCGGCCGCGACCACGAGATACGGATCGTCGTCGTCGTGGCGCACGACATTCTCGGGCGAGATCACGCCGTCGGTCCCGAGATTGTCGGTGATGTCGAGCAGGCTCGAGATGAACACCGTGTAGGCGGCGGTACCCTCGGCCTGCACGGCCTCGCGCGGGCCTGCGGGCAGCTGCTTCGGCACGAAGCCGCCTTTGGCCCCGACCGGCACGATCACGGCGTTCTTCACCTGCTGGGCTTTCACCAGCCCGAGCACCTCGGTGCGGAAATCCTGCGGCCGGTCCGACCAGCGGATGCCGCCGCGCGCCACCTTGCCGAAGCGCAGGTGCACGCCTTCGACGCGCGGCGAATAGACGAAGATTTCGTACAGCGGTTTCGGCAGCGGCAGCCCGTCGATCTTGCGGCTGTCGAACTTGACCGCAATGGTCGGCTTCGGCTGGCCGTTTTCGCTCTGATAGAAATTGGTGCGCAACGCCGAGGTCACCGCGTTGACGAAGTGGCGCAGGATGCGATCCTCATCGAGGCTTTCGACTCCTGCGAGCGCTGCCTCGATCTCGGCGAGTTGTGCGCTTTGGCTTTCGGCGCGCGCTTCCATCGAAATGTCGATGCGCGGATCGAAACGCGTGTGGAACAGCGCCACGATCTGCGCGGCGATCTCCGAATGCCGCCGCAGCGTCGCCCACATGTAGTCCTGCGAATAGGCGATGCGTACCTGGCGCAGGTAGCGCGAGATCGTGCGCACCAGCGCGACGTCGCGCCACTGCAGCCCAGCGGTGAGCACCAGCGCGTTGTAGCCGTCGTTCTCGGCGCGGCCGCGCATCACCGCCATGAACGCCGCTTCCAGCTTTCCCTTTAGCGCCTCGATATCGAACGCCGCGCCGTCCGCACGCTCCAGCATCATGTCGTGCAGCCACACCTCCGCGGCGCCGGTATCCCCCGGCTCGATCCGGTAGGTGCGTTCATCGACGACCTTGAAGCCCATGTTCTCAAGCACCGGCACGCGCTCCGACAGCGCGATTGGCTTTTCGCGGCTCCACACCTTCAGGCCCGCGCAGGCGCGGTCGCCCTCGCGCCGCGCGTAGAAGTTGACGCCAAGCGGGCGGATCGGCGACAGGGTTTCGATCAGGCGGATGTCGGCAACCGCGACCGGCGGCACATAGGCCTCGCGGTAGCCAACCGGAAACGCATCGCGATAGCGGCGGACGAGTTGCTGCGCCTTGATCGGTTCATGCGCCAACGTGAGCGCTTCGGCGAGCCCGTCGGTCCAGGTGCGCACCAGCGCCTCGACCGCCTGCTCGATCGTCGCGCGATCCGGATCGGGCGTTTCGCCCTGGGAGCGCCCGATGATGAAGTGTACGCGGACCAGCGGCCCTTCGGCGAAGAACGGATAGAACGCCGAGAGCCGGCCCAAATAGAGGCGCGCCAGGTAAGCGCCGATCTTCTCGCGCGCCGCGGTGTCGTAGCGCTCGCGCGGCACGAACACCATGACGGAGACGAACCGGTCGAACCGGTCGCGTCGTGCCAGCACGCGCACGCGCGGTCGCTCGTCGAGATGCATGATGGTGAGCACGAACTGGAAGAGCGTGTCCTCGTCGATCTGGAACAGCTCGTCGCGCGAATAGGTCTCCAGCACCGCCCCGAACGCCTTGCCGGAATGGCTGTCGGGATCGAAGCCCGAGCGGCGCATCAGGTTGTCGACCTTGCGCCGCAGATACGGGATCGAGCGCGTCGAGCGCGTATAGACCGTGGAGGTGAACAGGCCGACGATGCGGACTTCGCCGATCAGGTTGCCGTCCTGGTCGAAGCGCTTCACGCCGATGTAGTCCATGTAGACGCGCCGGTGCACGCGCGAGCGCACGTTTGCCTTGGTGATGATGAGCTGCTTCGGCTCCTTCAAAAATTCCATGATCTCGGGCGTGATCGAGACCAGTTCGGTCCCACGCCGCAACACGTGCACCTCGGGCGCGCGCAGGATGCCGAGCCCGCTCTCGGGGATCGGCTCGATGCCCTGCTCTCCATCAGTGAGCGCGTATTCGCGCACGCCGAGGAACGTGAAATTGTTCGCGATCAGCCATTGGAGGAACTGCGTCGCCTCCGCGATCTCGTCCACGGGGAGCGGCGGCGGGTTGTTCTTGATCTCGGCGATCACCTCCCCGACGCGCGCCATCATCGGCCGCCAATCCTGCACGCAGACGCCCACATCGTTAAGCACCGCTCCAAGTGCATCGAGGATCGCGGCCTGGCGCGCCTCGTCTTCGATGCGCTCGAGATGGATGTGGATGAAGCTTTCACGCTGCGCAGCACCGACCGCCGGCCCGTCGCCACGGAAGCCGATCAGCGTGCCGGCGTGATCGCGTTCCGACGTGAAGATCGGATGCAGCACCAACCGGACATCGACGCCCTGCTCGGTCAGCTCCGCCATTACCGAGTCGAGCAGGAACGGCATGTCGTTGTTGATCATCTCGATGATCGAAACGGACTTGACGCGTTCCGCGCCCATGGGTCCAGGGCGCGACTCGAAGCGCATCTTCGGTGCGCCGGGCTTGCGCTCAGCCAGGAACAGCCACGCGGCCTCCGCCAGATCGGCAAGCTCGCGCGCCTCGTAGCGAACCAGGTCTTCGGCCGAAGCGCCCGCGAACATCAGCGGCGCGAAGCTTTCCGGCATGTCGCCGCGCAGGCCCTTGAGGATCGTGCCGGCCTGCTCGATCAAACGGCGCGCGGCGCGTTCCTCGTCGCTGCCGAATTGCCCCTGGATGTTCATGGCTTGCACCCGTGCCGCAAGGAGTTACGAACGCCGCAATCGGGACACTGATGAGATTCGCCGCATTTTCGGTGACTCTCCCTGATCCGCGCGGCGGCGTCGAGGGGAAACCTGGGCGGGCAAGCGCCTCTCCCTGATTTCGTGCGCGGCAGGTAAGTTGTACGGTGGCGGTAAGGCCGGACCGTATACGGAGAGCTGACGTGGCGAAAAAGAATCGGAAATCCAAGGGCGTAGCGCGTGCACTGGAGAAGGCCGCGCAGCCCACCCGAAAGTCCCCGGCGCCGCCGAGCGCGGGCGTGCCACGCCAGGATGACGCGTGTGTGATGGCGCTCGACCTGCCGCCCGGCACGCTGTCGCCCGCGATGCAGGCCTATTTCCAGAAATGCCAGGAGAAGCTCGGCTTCGTGCCGAACGTGCTGCTTGCGTACGCATTCGATAACGCCAAGCTCGAAGCCTTCGCGGCGTTCTACAACGACCTGATGCTAGCGCCCTCGGGATTGTCAAAGCTCGAGCGCGAGATGATCGCGGTCGTCGTCTCCTCGCAGAACCGCTGCTACTACTGCCTGACCGCGCACGGCGCCGCGGTGCGGGTCTATTCGGGCGACCCGGCGCTCGGCGAAATGATGGCGATGAACTATCGCGCCGCCAAGCTCACCCGGAAGCAGCGCGCGATGCTCGATTTCGCGGTGAAGATGACGGTCGAATCCTACGCGATCGAGGAGGAAGACCGCGAGGCGCTGCGCCGCGCCGGATTCTCGGACCGCGACATCTGGGACATCGCGGCGGTCGCGGGTTTCTTCAACATGTCGAACCGCGTCGCCAGCGCGACCGACATGCGCCCGAACGCGGTCTATCATGGGCAGGGAAGGTAACGACGCTATCGGGTCAGCGGATTGCTCGCTGCCAAGTTGGGAAAACGCGAAAAATCGCGATCCGCCGACCAAAGTTCTCGAACGCCGTGCTCGATGCAGAGCGCAGCAACGCGCGCGTCGTGAACGCGGGCGCCGGAAATCCTCCCGACGGCAAGCAACTCACGCAGCGCCGGCCAATGCTGATCTGATTCAGACAGCAGCACGAGGCTGGGCGATTCCAGCCAAGCGTCGACTTGATCACAAGCTGCCGAAAGGGGCGTCGGCGGATTGTAGATGCGGGGATGGGTGACGATGGCGAGGAACTCGTGAAGGCATGGCCAGGCGATGGCCCAGGCGGCGCTACCTTCCGAAAGGTTCGCGAGATGGCGCGCTGCCGAATCGTGAAATGGCGCGTCTTCCCGATGCGCGTAGACGAGAATGTTGGTGTCGACGGCGATCAGGAGCGGCCCTCATAGGCGAGGTCGCGGATGCGCTCCCACCCGGCATCGGCGAGTTCGGGCCGCAGTCCCCGCCCCCTGAACGAAGCCTTGCGTAGGCGGAACCCGCGCTTTTGCTTCTTCACCGTCACCACGTGCCGTAGCCCTTGCTCCACCAGCGCGCGCAGAGTTGTGCCTTCGCGGGCAGCCAAATGCTTCGCCTCGCGCAGCAACGGATCGGCAATGTCTAAGGTCGTTTTCATTGAGCCATGTATATGGTTTAAGTGATATGGGTACCCATATCATACTTCGCTCCGAGTTGTCGAGCGCGCGTTTGGGGCAGATCACCTTCGCGCGAGTGCATGGCTGGAGGCCGGACTTGCCTGCCCGGCTGCTGCTAGCCTTCCCGGCATGGCCGCCTCGATGCGGCTCAAACAAATTTCAGGGAGGCGACCCATGAAGTCAATCGCTGGCGGTATCATCGCCGCCATGATCGCGACCGCAGCATCCGCGCAGACCCAGCTCGTTTCCGAAGACATCATGGTGAAATCCCCGGATGCGGGGATCGAGCTCTTCGTGCGCAACAAGCGCCCGGCGAACATGACGTCGTTCCGCTCCGAGCGCACCTTGGTCTACGTGCACGGCGCGACCTATCCGGCGTCGACCGCCTTCGACCTCCAGCTCGGTGGGCTGTCGTGGATGGATTACATCGCGTCGCGTGGCTACGACGTCTATCTGCTCGACCTGCGCGGCTACGGCAAGTCGACCCGGCCGAAGGAAATGGCCGAAGACGGAAAGAATAATCCGCCGACCGTGCGCGGCGACACCGCCGTCAAGGACATCGGCACCGTGGTGG
The DNA here is from genome assembly GCA_963778455.1 of uncultured Alphaproteobacteria bacterium. GTDB lineage: Bacteria > Pseudomonadota > Alphaproteobacteria > Rhizobiales > Xanthobacteraceae > PALSA-894. Next base: position 322,479 of record CAVZUL010000009.1, on the reverse strand, counting down.
ATTTCGTGCTCGCGCGCCGCAACATCCCGCGCGTGAACCTGCTCGGCTGGTCGTGGGGTACGACCCTGATGGCGACCTATACGACGCAGAACAACGCAAAGGTCGAGCGGCTCGCGCTCTACGCGCCGTCATGGATCCGCCAGACGCCCTCGCTGGTGCAGGCAGGGCCCGGCCCGCTGCCGGCCTATCGCACGGTGTCCCGTGACTCCGCGTTGGGCCGCTGGCTCACCGGCGTGCCTGAGGACAAGAAAGCGACGCTGATCCCGGCCGGCTGGTTCGACGCCTGGGCCGACGCCACTTGGGCGACCGATCCGGAAGGCGCGAAGATGAACCCGCCGGTGCTGCGCGCACCAAATGGTGTGATGCAGGACACCGCCGATTTCCATGGCGCCGGCAAAGCGTACTACGACCCGTCGAAGATCACGGTGCCGACGCTGCTCGTGCTCGGCGAATGGGACCGCGATACGCCGCCCTACATGGCGCAGACACTGTTCCCGCTGCTGGTCAACGCGCCGGGCAAGCGCTTCGTGATGCTGGCCGAAGGCACCCACACGATCATCATGGAGAAGAACCGCCTGAAGCTGTTCGAGGCGGTGCAGAGCTTCCTCGACGAGGCGGGCGGGTCGTAACGACTCTCGTCAAATCTCCACCAGCTTGTCGGGCAGCTCGTCCGGATTGACCGCGCCCGGCGCAGCGGGGAAGTGTGCGGCGAGCACCGCGCCGCACTGCCCGATCGCCGCCACGAACCCGTCGCCCGGGCGGCCGTCCTTGATCGCCGCGATGAGCGAGGCGACGGCGTTGTCCCACACCTCCTGCGTGACCTTGGCGTTGATGCCGCCGTCCGCGATGATTTCCACGTAACGCTCGGCGGCCGCCGCGAAGATCAGCACGCCGGTGCGCCCTTCAGTCTTCTGCATCCCCTGGGCGAGGAACTGCCGCACGGCGGCCCCGTGGGCGCGCTCGCGCTTCAGGCGCCGCGGCGTCACCAAGAAACGCGCCGCGGGCCTCGACAGGCCGATGCTTACAAGGATGAATGCCAGGAGCTGCAGGACATAAACTGTCTTCGCCTCCCATTCAGTCAGGAGGATCAGCGGAATGGGAACGATCAACGCAATGACCGCCGCCCACGCAATCGGGATCAGCCGATAGGTGCCGGCATTGTGCGCCAGCACGCAGAAGATTTCGCCGGAGGTCTTCGCCTCGGCCGCCCGGATGGCGTTCGCGATCCGCGTTCTGTCTGCGTCGGTGATCATGCCGTCCTCTCAGTAGTCGCCCGAAGAGCCGCCGCCGCCGGAATCGCCGCCGCCCCCGGAGAAGCTGTCGCCGGAGCTGCTGCTGCCTGACGAACTCCATGACGATGACGAGCTTGGCCAGGAGTCCGAGGAGCCCGCGTAGGCATAATCGCTGCCACGGCGGGCCCGGCCACGGGCTTTCAACGGATGCCTCGCAAGCCAGACCATGTATCCGATGATGCCGAACGCCAGAAAGAACAAGAGCGGCCAGGCTTCCTGGACAAATCGCAGCCAGGCGGGCGGTGTCCGCGGCGCGACGCGCTGCCGGAACTCCTCGGCGCCGCCATCGAGCACCTTGATGATGTCGTCGACGCCGCGCGTCAGCCCGCCGGCAAAATCGTTCGCCTTGAAGCGCGGCGTGATGGCGTTCTGGATGATGTATTTTCCGATCGCATCTGTCAGTGTGCCTTCCAGGCCATAGCCGACCTCGATGCGGATCTTGCGTTCGTTCGGCGCATGCAGCAGCAACACGCCATTGTTCTTGCCGCGCTGACCCAGCTGCCAGCGGCGGAACAGGCGGTTCGCATAGTCTTCGACCGAGCTGCCGTTGAGCGATCTCACCGTCGCAACCACGATCTGGTCCGTGGTCTTGGCTTCGTGCGCGGCGAGCTTGGCCCGCAACGCCTCGCGGGTCGCGGCATCGAGCACGTTGGCGTCGTCGACGACCCGCCCGGTCAGCGCCGGAAACTCCGAGGCCGCCGGGATCGCCGGCGATTGCGCGACGGCGGGCGCACTCAGCGCGCACAGCATCGCGATAGCGGCCAGGACGTTTCGCATCTCGCTTGTCCTGGCGTGAAATCAGAACTTCACTTGCGGCGGACGCCTGGTCTCTTCGGCGATGGTGAACGTCTCCATCGGCTTGTTGCCTTTGTAGAGCGTGCTCGCCCAGATCACGCCGGGAAACGTCCTGAGCTCGGTGTTGTAGGCCTGCACCGCCTCGATGTAGTCGCGCCGCGCGACCGAGATGCGGTTCTCGGTCCCCTCGAGCTGCGACTGCAGCGCCAGAAAATTCTGGTTCGACTTCAGATCCGGATAGTTCTCGCTGATCGCGAGCAGCCGGCCGAGCGCGCCGGAGAGCTGGCTCTGCGCTTCCTGGAATTTCTTGAACGCGTCCGGGTTGGTCACGATGTCGGCCGGCACCTGCACGGAGGTCGCGCGCGCGCGCGCCGCGACCACGGCTTCGAGCACCTGGGCTTCCTGCCGGGCGTAACCCTTCACGGTCTCGACCAGGTTGGGGATCAGGTCGGCGCGGCGCTGGTACTGGTTGAGCACCTGCGACCACTTCGCCTTGGCGGCCTCTTCCTGCGTCGGGATGTTGTTGACGCCGCAGCCCACCAGCGTGACGCCGAGCAAGACCGCAAGCAGCGCAAAACGGCCCGCCCCGAAGAGGCGAGCAAAGAACGGATTCATGGCAGCACTCCGCGAACGTGAGGTTCGCATCCCTTGGTCGCGACGCCTCAGCATACGGTTCACGCATCGCGATGGCAAAGCCGGCGCGCCGGGCTACATTAGCGGCTCGTGTGGGGAATGCGATGATGCGCTTCGGTTGGCTGATTGGCGCTTTGTTCATTGTCATCGCGCCGCCGGCGTGGAGTCAGGCCGCCCCGCCCGCGCCGGCGCCGATCCTCACCAATACGGCACGCTTTCTTCCTGTCGTCGCCAAAAACGGCATGGTGGCGAGCCAGGAGAAGCTCGCGACCCGTATCGGCGTCGATATCCTCAAAGCCGGCGGCAACGCGGTCGATGCCGCGGTTGCGGTCGGATTCGCGCTCGCGGTGACGCATCCGCAGGCCGGCAACATCGGCGGCGGCGGCTTCATGCTGGTGCATTTGGCGTCGCGCAACGAGACGATCGCCATCGACTATCGCGAGACCGCGCCGGCCGCGATGACGCGCGAAGCCTTCCTCGACGAGAAAGGCGAGGCCGACCCCAGGAAGTCGCGCGACACGGCGCTCGGTGTCGGCGTGCCCGGCACGATCGCGGGACTCGCGCTCGCGCATGAGCGACACGGCTCGGGCAAATTCACCCTGACGCAACTGATCGCGCCCGCGATCGGGCTCGCGCGCGAAGGCTTTGCGGTCGACGACGAACTCGCCGACACGCTTCCGCGTGCGCAGCCGCGCCTCGTTCGCTGGCCTGCTTCGGCCAAGATTTTCCTGAAAGCCGACGGTGTCGCGCTCGAGCGTGGCGACACGCTGGTGCAACGCGATCTCGCGGCGTCGCTTGAAGCGATCGCGAGCAGCGGCCCGCGCGCATTCTACGAAGGCGCGCTTGCCGAAAAGATCGTCGCGGGCGTGCGCCAGAATGGCGGCATCATCACGCTCGACGATCTGAAGAACTACCGCGCAATCGTGCGCCCCCCCGTGCGCGGCACGTATCGCGGCTACGACATCGCCTCGATGCCGCCGCCCTCCTCGGGCGGCGTGCATCTGATCCAGATTCTCAACATCCTCGAAGGCTTCCCGCTGCGCGATACCGGCGCGGAGTTCCGCCGCGACCCTGCACCTGATGATCGAGGCGATGAAGCCTGCCTACGCGGACCGGGCGGAATTTCTCGGCGATCCGGCGTTCGTGAAAATTCCGGTCGCGGGCCTCACCTCGAAACGCTATGCGGCCGAGCTACGCAAACAGATCGATCCCGAGCGCGCGCGTCCCGCGCAAGCGATCCGCGCCGGCAATCCGGCACCCCACGAAGGCGACAACACCACGCATTTCTCTGTGGTCGACGCGGAAGGAAACGCGGTCGCCAACACCTACACGCTCAATTTCTCCTACGGCCTTGGCCTCGTTGCCGAAGGCACCGGCATCCTGCTCAACAACGAGCTCGACGATTTCGCCGCGAAGCCCGGCGCGCCCAATGCCTATGGTCTCGTCGGCGGCGACGCCAACGCGCCGGGTCCGGGCAAGCGGCCGCTCTCATCGATGTCGCCGACGATCGTATTGCGCGACGGCCGCGTGTTCCTTGTCACCGGCACGCACGGCGGCAGCCGCATCATCAGCACGGCGGCGCAGATTATCCTCAACGTAATCGATCACCAGATGAACATCGCCGAAGCGGTCGCGGCAGCGCGCATTCATCATCAATGGCTGCCGGATCAGGTCGATGCCGAGCGCGGGCTCTCGCCCGATACGATCCGTCTGCTCGAGGCGCGCAGCCACAAGGTCGTTGTCGGCCGCACCTTCGGCTCCGCCAATTCAATCCTTGTCACTAGTGGCGGCACCGTCACCGGCGCCGCCGACCCGCGCCAGCGCGGCACTTTGGCGGAAGGATACTGAACGCCCGTTCACGGTTCCCACGCATCGCCGCCAGTAACAACACGTACATCACCAATTTGCCCTTCGACGTTCACATTGTCGTCCGCATTGCCCGACATGAATCGCCCCGAGCGAGGGGGAACCTCCTCATACCCAACATTCATCCATGCGCGACCGCAGATGCGGCCGCGCAACTCTTTTGCTGGACGGATTCAAAATGCGACTACTCACTTTTGCGCTTGCCTGCACGTGCGCCTCCTTTGTGTTCTTCGGGGATGTGGCACCGGGAAGCTACACGCCTCCTAACGCAAGGATCATTCCTGACGCCCCAAGCGCACCGGCTGACATCGCCAGGAGCACCCCGGTTAGCGAGACTGCGGCACCAAGAAAGGCGAGCTCGCTGGAGCGCGCTCGCGCGGCCCTCGCTCAATCGAACGCGAGCGCGCCTTCGGATGATGAGATCTGTTCGACGCTTGTCGAAGTTGCGCGAAGCAACGACCTACCGCTTGGCTTCTTCACGAACCTGATCTGGCAGGAAAGCCGCTTCGATCACGACGCCATCAGCCCGGTCGGCGCCATGGGCATCGCGCAATTCATGCCGGATGTGGCGGAGAAGATGAGCGTTGACGCATTCGAACTCGCGCTCGGCATTGCCGGGCTCGGCTCGGCTGCTGCGCACCCTTCGCGCGCGTTTCGGCAATTTTGGACTCGCGGCCGCCGCCTACAATGCCGGCCCGAAGCGGGTTTCCGACTGGCTCGAAGGACGCTCGGGTCTGCCGAAGGAAACACAGGACTATGTCCGTCTCATCACCGGGCAACCGGCCGCACATTGGCAGGGCGTGAAGTCGCGGGCGGCCGTGTATCGCGTGTCGCGCACCGTTCCGTGTCATCGCTTGCCGACGTTCGCCTCTGTCGAGCAGGCGGAGCGTGCGCAACAGGAGCAGATTGCCGCTGAGGAGAGCCGTCGCGCCGAGCTGGCCCGCCTCGCCGAGCAGAAGGCGCGCGAGGCTGCGCGGCGCCAAATCGCCGATAAAGGCAAGAAGGCCGTCGCCCGCTCGGCACGCCTTCAGATCGCCGCGCGCGCACAGGCCATCAAGTCCGCCGGCACGCGCCGCGAGCGCCCGATCCGGCTCGCACAGGTCAAGCGGTAGCCGCTAACCCGCGCCAGCGCGAACCCACTGGCGGGGTGGCACTAAGCCGCTGATTTGCAAGAAAACTGGAGCGGGCGAAGGGATTCGAACCCTCGACCCCGACCTTGGCAAGGTCGTGCTCTACCCCTGAGCTACACCCGCATCCGAGAAGCCCGCGGCTCACGTGGCCGTTGGGCGCGCCACCTATGCCAAATGCGGCCCGCGATTGCAACAACGCGCAGAAGCCCGAGAAACACGCGACAAGCGCCACGGGCGGCCCGGCAGGAACCTGCACCGGACCGCCCGCCACCCCGTGTGGATTAGGAATGACGCCATCGTACTTGCCAGCACTTGCGGAAGCGCTAATTCGTTTCGCGACAATTATCCGAAATTCTACATAAAGTTCCCGTGCCAATGCCCGCCACGCCCGCCGAGCTGTTCGCGTTCCTCGACAGTCTCGGAATCGCGCACAACACCGTGATGCATCCGCCGCTGTTCACCGTCGAGCAGAGCCAGGCGCTACGCGGCACGATTCCGGGCGGGCACACCAAGAACCTGTTCCTCAAGGACAAGAAGGACACGGTGTTTCTCGTGGTCGCGCCCGAGGAGGCGCGCGTCGACTTGAAGACGCTGCATCACAAGCTGGGCGCAAGCCGCTTCTCGTTCGGCTCGGCCGCACTGCTGGAGGAATTGCTTGGCGTTTCGCCCGGCGCCGTGACGGCGTTCGGCGCGATCAACGACACCGCCACGCGCGTGAACGTGGTGATCGACGCCGGCCTGATGGAGCACGCGACGATCAACTGTCACCCGCTGGTCAACACCATGACCACCTCGATCGGGCGCGACGACCTGGTGAAATTCCTGGCGGCGACCGGCCACGTGCCGCGGATCGAGCGGGTCGTGGACGGCAGCGCCGACGCGGACGGAGCCTCTGCGGACCGATTGCATTCGGACGCGCCCTGACCCATGTAGTCGGGGTCATTTTCAGGTTCCGGCACCGTTTCAGCCTGGGCCGGCCGAAGGAACGGGAACCATGCTGCAGGACATCGCGGGGGCGGCGCCAGCCGACGGTCTCGTCAAGGACACGACCACCCAGGGCTTCGTCAAAGACGTGATCGAGGAGTCGAAGCGCCAGCCGGTGCTGGTCGATTTCTGGGCCGAATGGTGCGGGCCGTGCAAGCAGCTCACCCCGGTGCTGGAAAAGGCCGTGAAGGCCGCCAAGGGCAAGATCAAGCTGGTCAAGATGGACATCGACAAGCATCCGTCCATTCCGGGACAGATGGGCATCCAGTCGATCCCCGCCGTGATCGCCTTCGTCAACGGACAGCCGGCCGACGGCTTCCTCGGCGCGCTTCCTGAGAGCCAGGTTACGGATTTCATCGCGCGCGTCACCAAGGACAAGCTCGGCGGCGAGGCGCAGGATCTCCTGAAAACCGCCGACGAAGCGCTCGCCGCCGGACACGCCGAGGACGCCCTCGCGCTCTATTCCGAAGTGCTGCGCGAAGACCCGAACAGCGTGCCGGCGCTCGCGGGCCTTGCGCGCGCCTACGTGGCGACTGGCGCGCTGGAGGAAGCGAAGCAAACCCTCGCGCTCGTGCCCGAAGCCAAGCGCAACGATGCCGCGGTGGCAGCGGCGCGCTCCGCGCTCGAAGTCGCCGAGCAGGCGAAGTCGGTGGGTCCGGTCGGCGAGCTTGAACAGAAAGTCGCCGCCAATCCGCTCGACCATCAGGCGCGCTTCGAACTCGCGGTCGCGCTCAATGCGGCCGGCAAGCGCGAGGAGGCGGCCGACCATCTGCTCGCGATCGTCAAGCGCGACCGCAAATGGAACGATGACGGCGCGCGCAAGCAGCTCGTGCAGTTCTTCGAGGCATGGGGCCCGACCGACGAGGCGACCGTCAACGGGCGGCGCAAGCTGAGCTCGATCTTGTTCGCCTAACTCGACCTCATGGTGAGGAGCGTCCATAGCGCGTCGAAGACGCGCGTAAACGCGCTGATGGCGACGCGTCTCGAACCATGGCGGCAGACGCGAACTGGCCCTCCTTCGAGACGCGTTGCTTCGCAACGCTCCTCAGGATGAGGCCGGGGGAGAACGACGAATGCCGATGAATGCGGCCTATCGCGCGACCGGCTGAACTGCCGCACGTGATTCCGGTGTTTCCGCTGCCCGGCGCGCTGCTGCTGCCGCGCGGGCAGATGCCGCTGAATATTTTCGAGCCGCGCTATCTGGCGATGATCGATGATGCGCTTGCCGACCGCCATCGGCTGATCGGCATGATCCAGCCCGACACCGCGCATCCCGGCCCGGACGAAAAGCCGAACCTCTACAAGATCGGCTGCGCCGGCCGCATCACCCAGCTCGCCGAGACCGGCGACGGACGCTATCTGCTCGAACTGACCGGCGTCGCGCGCTTCCGCATCGTGGGCGAGCCTTCGGTGCTGACGCCCTATCGCCAGTGCAAGGTGGACTATCACCCGTTCGCCGACGATCTCGTGGCGCGCAAGCGGCGAAGACGCGGTCGACCGCGACGCGCTGCTCAAGGCGCTCGCGGGCTTCCTGAAGGCCAACAAGCTCAACGCCGACTGGGACGGCATCGAGAAGGCGCCGAACGAGGCGCTGGTCAACGCGCTCGCCATGATGTCGCCCTACGGACCGGCCGAGAAACAGGCGATGCTCGAAGCCGCCGGACCTGAAAACCCGCGCCGAGATCCTCGTCGCGCTCACCGAAATCGAGCTTGCCAGGAGCGAGAACGACGGCGAGACGAAGTTGCAGTAGCTTGACGCGCCAGACGTGCTATCGTATGCGTCGACATCATCCGGAACCCATCATGACCACCGAACGTCCCGCCAGCAGCGTCGATCCGAAATTGCTCGAAATCCTCGTGTGCCCGCTCACCAAGGGCACGCTCGAATACGACCGCGACAAGCAGGAGCTGATCTCGCGCTCCGCCAAGCTCGCCTATCCGATCCGCGACGGCATTCCGATCATGCTGCCCGAAGAGGCGCGCAAGCTGGATTGATGCCGCGTCGTCATGCGCGGGCATAGCCCGTCGAAGACGGGCGTAACCGCCCTGATGCCCGCGCATCCACGTCTTGCTTCGAAATTCACAAAGGCGTGGACGGCTGGGACAAGCCCGGCCATGACGGATAAGAATAACCACGACGCAATCGGGAGAACGCAATGCTCAAAATGTGGGGGCGCAATACCTCGTCCAACGTGCAGAAGGCGATGTGGGCGGTCGGCGAACTGAAGCTGCCGTGCGAGCGCATCGATGTCGGCGGCGCATACGGCAAGACCAAGGAGCCGTTCTATCTCGCGATGAACCCGAACTCGCTGGTGCCGACGCTCGAGGAAGAGGACGGCTTCTCGCTGTGGGAATCGAATTCGGTCGTGCGCTATCTCGCCGGCAAGCACGGCGGCACGCTGGAGCCGAAGGACGCCAAGGTGCGCGCCAAGGCGCATCAATGGATGGACTGGCAACTCTCCGTGATCGGTCCGGCGATCACGCCGGTGTTCTGGGGCCTGATCCGCACGCCGCCCGAGAAACGCGATCAGGCCGCGATCGACGCCGGCAAGGAGAAGACCACCGCGGCGTGCGAAGATCCTCGATGCACAGCTCGGCAAGACGCGGTTCGTCGCGGGCGACGATTTCTCCTACGGCGACATTCCGGTCGGCGTGATGATCGCGCCGCTACATGGAGCTGGTGCCGGAGAAGCCGAAGCTCGCGAACCTCGAACGCTGGTACGGCGAGATCGCGCAAGCGTGCGCCCTTCCAGGAGCACTGCGGCGGCATTCCGCTGACGTGAGCGCATCATCCCGAAAAGCATGTCCTCGACTACGATCGGGGATGGATGCGCCATGAATAAAGAAGGCCGCTGTCTCGGACTGGTCGGCGGGCTCGGACCGAACGCGACCGTCTACTATTACAACGGTCTGATCGCGGCGCATAAGGCGCAGGGTCGCGTCGCGCGCATGCTGATCGCGCACGCGGACGTCGATCATGGACGCCCGCTCGCCGAAGCCGGCAAGCTCGACGAGCTTGCGCGCTATCTCAACGGCTTCATCGACGCGACCGCCGCGGGCGGCGCCGAGATGGCGGCGATCGTCGCGGTCACGCCGCACATCTGCACCGCGCAGCTTTTGCCGCTGCTGCGCATTCCGCTGATCGACATGGTGTCGGTCGTCGCGGACGAAATCCGCGCGCGCGGGCTCAAGCGCGTCGCGCTGCTCGGCACGCGCTCCACCGTCGAGTTGAAAATGTTCGGCCGCCTCGGCGTCGACGTCGTGATGCCGAAGCCCGACGAGATCGACTTCATCCACAATGCCTATCTCGATGTCGTCTACGACCGCTCGACGCCCGCCGGCATCGACCAGCTGCGCGAGCTTGCGCGAACGCTGATCAAGCGCGACGGCGCCGAGGCCGTGCTGCTCGCCGGCACCGATCTCTCGATGGTGCTGAACGAACAGAACGCCGGCTTCCCGACGCTCGATTGCGCCGGCGTGCACATCGCGGAGATTACGAGGCGGCTGCTGGCTTAGCTTTCCGGCGAAACGCTTGAAGAGCAGCTTCAACCTCGCGCTTGCTGGCGATTCCACTTCGATCCGCCTCATCGAGGGTTCGCAATTCTTCTTCTGTCGCGCGGTACACCTTCCTGGGTCGCGAAATTCTACTCCGCTGCACTGTCTTTTTGGTCGTGGCTACAGCACCTCGCCTCTGAGCAGCTTCGGCACCTCGCCGGTCACGCCCGCGGCCTCGCGGATGAAGAACGATTTCAGCGCCGGCATGCGGTCGACCAGCCCGAGGCCGACATCGCGCATCAGCCGCAGCACGTCGGACTCGTTGGAGAACAGGCGGTTCAGCCCGTCGGTCGCGACGCCCATCGCCATGGTGTCGAAGCGGCGCCAGCGCTGATAGCGCTCCAGCACATCGGCGCCGCCGATATCGAGCCCGAGCCGCGCCGCATCGACGATCGCTTCGGCCAGCGCCGCGACATCGCGCAAGCCCATGTTGAGGCCCTGGCCGGCGATCGGATGGATCACATGCGCGGCGTCGCCGACCAGCGCGATGCGATCCGCCACGAACGAGCGCGCGATAAACAGCCCGAGCGGATAGGCGCGTTTTGCGCCGACAACACCGATGTCGCCGAGATGCAGCCCGAAGCGCCGCTCCAGCTCGGCGTGAAATTCATCGTCCGGCAGCGCGACGATGCGCGCGGCTTCGGCGTCGGTCTCGGTCCACACCAGCGATGAGCGATTGCCCTTCAGCGGCAGGATCGCGAACGGACCGGCGGGCAGGAAATGCTCCTCGGCGCGGCCGTTGTGCGCGCGCTCGTGCGCGACCGTGGTGACGATCGCCGACTGGCCGTAGGACCAACCATGCGTCGCGATGCCGGCCTGCTCGCGCACGCCCGACCGCGCGCCGTCGGCGGCGACCAGCAGCGACGCCGAGACAGCGATCGCCATCGCCGAGCGACACCGTGATGCGCGACCGCCCTGATGCTCGAAATCCCGTCACCGCCGTCGGCACGCAGCTCGATCCCCTGCTGCGCGCGCCGTGGCGGCGAGCGCCGCGTTGAGCGGCGCGTTCTCGATCATGTGGGCGAACGGCTGGCCCGGCTCGACCTCGCCGGCGAACGTCAGGAACACCGGCCGCACCGCGTGCTCCAGTTTCGAAGTCGGTCACCACCATGTCGAGGATCGGCTGCGCGTCGTCCGCCACCGCGTCCCACACGCCGAGCGTCTCGAACATGCGCCGCGCCGCGGCCGCGATCGCGGAGGCGCGCAGGTCGGGCCGCGCATCCGCGGCGAAGGCCGGATCGGCCACCACGACCCGGAACGAGTCGCCCAGCCCCTGCCGCAGCGCGAGCGCAAGCGCGAGCCCGGCAAAGCCGCCGCCCGCGATCACCACATCGGCTCGCTCAAGCTCATCTCGGCAATCTACCGCCATTCCGCTGGGCGCGACACCTCGCCTTGACTTTCCGTGCCGCGCGTCGTGTGACTGCGCGCTCCCGCCGCGAAGAGCGAGCCCATGTCCGCCGCCGTCCAGACCATGCTCGATGTGCTCAACCTCGAGCAGCTCGAGGTCAATCTTTTCCGCGGCCGCTCCCCGCAGGACCGCTGGCAGCGCGTGTTCGGCGGACAGGTGATCGGTCAGGCGCTGGTCGCGGCCTGCCGCACGGTGGAGGGCCGCCCGCCGCACTCGCTGCACTGCCTATTTCCTGATCGGCGGCGATCCCGAAGGTGCCGATCATCTACGAGGTCGACCGCATCCGCGACGGCAAGAGCTTCACCACGCGGCGCGTGGTCGCGATCCAGCACGGCCAGGCGATTTTCACCCTGATGGTGTCGTTTCACAATGACGAGGCGGGGCTGGAACATCAGGCGCCGATGCCGCAGGTGCCGCCACCCGAAGAATTGCCGAGCGAAGCCGAGATCCGCGCGAAGGTGCTTCCGAACATGCCCGAAGCGGTGCAGCGCTATTACAAGAGCGAACGCCCGATCGAGCTTCGTCCGGTCGAATACAAGCGCTATCTCGGGCAGAAGACCGAGAACGGTTTCCATGTGTGGATCCGCGCGACCGCCCCGCTGCCCGACGATCCGGCGATCCATCAATGCGTGCTGGCCTATGCGTCCGACATGTCGCTGCTCGACACCGCGCTCGCGCCGCACGGGCGCAGCCTGTTCGAGAAGGAGTTCATGGGCGCGAGCCTCGACCATGCGCTCTGGCTGCACCGCCCGTTCCGCGCCGACGATTGGCTGCTCTACGCGCAGGAAACGCCTGAACATGACGGGCTCGCGCGGCTTTGCGCGCGGGTTGATCTTCCGCCGCGACGGCGCGCTGGTGGCATCGGTCGCGCAGGAGGGGCTGGTGCGGATTAGGCGCGAAAGCCGCTGACCTCGCCCCAGAGTTGCCCACAGGTTAGGGGCCTGCGCGCTTTCGTACCGTGACTCTCCGCTTAAGCTTTGATGAAATTGCCGATATCCTAGACGCACGCGGCCCGCTGCAGGCGAATTCACGGCTGGGCGTTGAAGTGAAGGGGGGCGTCGATGAAGCTGGTCACCGCCATCATCAAGCCGTTCAAGCTCGAGGACGTGCGCGACGCGCTCACAAAAATCGGAGTCGCGGGACTGACCGTCGCCGAGGTCAAGGGTTTCGGCCGCCAGAAGGGCCACACCGAGATCTATCGCGGCGCCGAATACACCGTGAACTTCCTGCCCAAGATCAAGATCGAGGTCGTGGTGCCGGACGACCGGGCCGACCGCGTGGTCGAGGCGATCGCGAGTGCCGCCAAGACCGGTCAGATCGGCGACGGCAAGATTTTCGTCATCGAGGTCGAGCACGCGCTGCGCATCCGCACCGGTGAGACCGATTCAGACGCGCTCTAGTTTACACTTCGTCATGCGCGGGCTTGTCCCGCGCATCCACGTCTTGAACTTGCTCGAACCAAGACGTGGATGGCCGGGTCAAGCCGGCCATGACGCAACCGAAGAAATAGCTTCCGGGGGCTGACAATGAACACACTCTCTTTGCGCCTTGCGCCGCTCGCGCTGTCCGTGCTCGCGACACCCGCCTTCGCGCAGGCACCCGCCGCGCCGAAGATCGATGCCGGCGATACCGCCTGGATGATCGCCGCGACCGCGCTCGTGCTGATGATGACGCTGCCGGGCCTCGCGCTGTTCTACTGCGGCATGGTGCGCAAGAAGAACGTGCTCGCCACCATGGCGCAGAGCGTCGTGTCGGTCGCGCTCGTGTCGATCCTGTGGGCCGTACTCGGCTACACGCTGGCCTTCTCAGGCGATGCACCGGCGCTCGGCAATCTCGACCGCATTTTCCTGCGCGGCATCGGCATGGACTCGATCAGCTCGCTCGCCACGACGATCCCCGAAAGCCTGTTCATGATCTACCAGATGACGTTCGCGATCATCACGGTCGCGCTCGTCGCGGGCGCGGTTGCGGACCGCATGCGCTTCTCGGCGTTCCTGCTGTTCACCGTCGCTGTGGCTGTTCATCGTCTACGTGCCGCTCGCGCATTGGGTCTGGGGCGGCGGCTTCCTCCAAAAATACGGCGTGCTCGATTTCGCCGGCGGCACCGTGGTGCACATCAATGCCGGTGTCGCGGGACTTGTCGCGGCGCTCGTGCTCGGCAAGCGGCGCGGCTACGGCACGGAAAACCTCGCGCCCTTACGACCTCGTCGCTCGCGGTCATCGGCACCGGGCTCCTGTGGGTCGGCTGGTTCGGCTTCAACGGCGGCTCGGCGCTCGGGCCGTCGCGCGCCGTCATGGCCATCGTCGTCGACGCATCTTGCGGCCTGCGCGGGCGCGCTCACCTGGATGGCGCTCGAATGGATGCGACCGCGGCAAACCGTCCGTGCTCGGCATGATTTCGGGCGCGATCGCGGGTCTCGGCACCATCACGCCGGCCTCCGGTTTCGTGCTGCCGTGGCATGGCATCGTCATCGGCGTCATTGCCGGCGCGGTCTGCTTCTGGGCCTGCACCAAGCTCAAGCGCTGGCTCGGCTACGACGACTCGCTCGACGTGTTCGGCGTGCACGGCGTCGGCGGCGCGATGGTACGATCGCTGACCGGCGTCTTCGCGGTCGGCCGCTGGTCGGCGAGACCGGCTGAGGGTCTGCTTGAGGGCAATGGCAAGTCAGGTCCTGATCCAGATCGTACGGCATCGTCGTGACGATCACCTGGTCCGGCGTGCTCTCATTCGTGATGCTCAAGCTGGTCGAGTTCTTCGATCCCGCTGCGGGTGCGCACCGAGGACGAACAGATCGGGCTCGACGTGGCGCTGCACGGCGAGTCGATCCACTAGTGCGATGAGCGAATAGCGAGTAGCGAAATAGCGAATGGTTGGGACCCCCTATTCGCCATTCGCTATTCGCCACGTCCTATGCCCGGCAGTTAGGCAATCAGCAAACCAGCCCATCCTATTCGAACAAATAATATGCAGGCATGGCCCGGCTTGGCGCCGGGCGGCGCCAGGAGTCCGTGCCGCACTCCCGCCGACCGACAAATAACATCGCATTCACAGCCCGTTAGCTGCCGGCCACGGACTTGGCACGCAGTTTGATTCTCTCGCTACGTCTGGCGACGCGCGCGCGGCCTCAACCCGCGCGATGTGGCCGGCGTGCACGGCCCGGCCTCGCAGTGCGCAGGCCGGGTCTCAGCGGGGGTTAGAACCATGAAAATCGTCATGGCCATCATCAAGCCGTTCAAGCTCGACGAGGTGCGCGACGCGCTGACCGCAGTCGGCGTGCAGGGCCTGACGGTCACCGAGGTCAAGGGCTACGGGCGCCAGAAGGGCCACACCGAAATCTACCGCGGCACCGAATACGCGGTGAACTTCCTGCCGAAGGTCAAGATCGAGGTCGCCGTCGCCCGCGAGCCAGGTCGACAAGGTCGTCGAGGCCATCACCGCGGCCGCCAAGACCGGCCAGATCGGCGACGGCAAGATTTTCGTCTTCGGCCTCGACCACGCGGTGCGCATCCGCACCGGCGAGACCGACGTCGGCTGCGCTCTGAGCACACCCATCTACGGACAGGAGTTTACGAACCATGACGTTCAAGAAAACGTCCCGTGCGGGGCTCTCGCTCTCGCTGTGCGGACTTCTGCTCGCCGCCTTTGTCGGCTTCGTCGTGATGGACGCTGCAGATGGCGCAGCCCGCGCCGGCAACACCGCCGGCCGCGCCGGCCGCAGCGACACCGCCGGCCGACCCGCCCGCGCGCCGGCTCGCGACGCCAAGATGGCCGTGCTGAGAAATGCACGCCCAATTCCGGCGACACCGCCTGGATGCTCACCTCGGTCGCGCTCGTGCTGATGATGACGATCCCCGGCCTCGGCGCTGTTCTACGGCGGCATGGTGCGCAAGAAGAACGTCGGCGACACGGTGATGACGAGCTTCGCCATCACCTGCCTCGTCACCATCCTGTGGGTGATCTGCTGCCTACAGCCTCGCGTTCCGCGCCGGCTCGCCCTTCATCGGCGGGTTCGATCGAGCGTTCCTGCAGGGAATCCTGAGCGACATCTCGAAGGGCATCGGCAATCCCAATCCGCTGGCCGCAACGATCCCCGAGATGGTCTACATCTGCTTCCAGCTGACCTTCGCGATCATCACGCCCGCGCTGATCGCCGGCGCGTTCGCCGAGCGCATGAAGTTCTCCGCGATGCTGTGGTTCATCGGCCTGTGGCGATCTTCGTCTACGCGCCGATCGCGCACTGGGTGTGGGGACCGGACGGCTTCCTCGCCGCCGGCAACTCAGACGCGATGATCAAGGTGCTCGACTTCGCCGGCGGCACCGTGGTGCACATCAACGCCGGCGTCGCCGGCCTGATGGCGGCGATCTGTGCTCGGCAAGCGCCGCGACACCGGCCCGGCCCACAACATGGTGCTGACCTTCATCGGCGCCTCGCTGCTGTGGGTCGGCTGGTTCGGCTTCAACGCCGGCTCGGCGGTGACCGCGGGCCTGCAGGCCGGCATGGCGATGGCGGTCACGCAGATCGCGGCCGCGACGGCGGCGTTCGTCCTGGATGTTCGTCGAGTGGATCGCTGCCGCGGCAAGCCGACCGTGATCGGCATCTGCACCGGCGCGGTCGCGGGCCTCGTCGCGATCACGCCGGCGTCGGGCTTCGTCGGCCCGATCGGCGCGCTCGCGATCGGCGTCGCCGCCGGCATCGTCTGCTACTGGGGCGTCACCGGCCTCAAGCACATGCTCGGCTACGACGACGCGCTCGATGCATTCGGCGTGCACGCGGTCGGCGGCATCGTCGGCGCGATGCTCACCGGCGTGTTCGCGATCGAGCAATACGGCGGCACCGCCGGCCTGCTCGAAGGCAACCCCGCGCAACTGCTCAACCAGATCTACGGCGTCGCGATCGTGATCGTGTATGGCGCGATCGTCTCGCTGATCATCCTCAAGGCGATCGACGTGATCATCGGCCTGCGCGTCACCAAGGACATCGAGCAGGAGGGTCTCGACCTCGCGCTGCACGGCGAGGCTGTCCAATAGCCCCTACACGGTTGGGGTGGAGACCCGGCACCGCCCCCTCCGTCGAGAGGCCTCGGCTCACCCCGAGGCCTCTCACTTTTTGGCCTGCCGGTGTGCTAGACGGCGGCGTCCGGAGCACACGCGATGGCTCTCGTTCCGCTCACGCGCCGCACTCTTCTCGGTTCGATCGCGAGCACCGCGCTTGCCGGTCCGGCCGCGGCCGCTCCGTCGGTGCTGACGCGGCCGATCCCGTCGAGCGGCGAAGCGCTTGCCGCTGGTGGGCCTGGGAAGCTGGATCACCTTCAATGTCGGCAACGATCCGCAGGCGCGCGCGTCTTGCGCTGAGGTGATGCGTGCGTTCTTCGCGGCCGGCGGCCGCATGATCGATTCCTCGCCGATGTACGGCTCCTCGCAGCCGGTGATCGGAGAGGGCCTCAAGAAAATCGGCCCCACGAACGTCTTTTCCGCCGACAAGGTCTGGATCTCATCCGGTGCGCGCGGACCGGCGCAGATCGAAGCGTCGCGCCAATACTGGGGCGTACGTAAGTTCGATCTCCTGCAGGTGCACAACCTGCTCGCCTGGGAGGAGCACCTGCGCACGCTCGCCGCCATGAAGGCCGCCGGACAGGTGCGCTATGTCGGGATCACCACGTCGGAAGGCCGCCGTCACGGCGACTTCGAGAAGATCATGCGCGCGCATCCGCTCGACTTCGTGCAGCTCAGCTACAACATCCTCGATCGCGAGGCGGAGAGCCGCATTCTTCCGCTCGCGCGCGACCGCGGCATGGCGGTGATCATCAACCGGCCGTTCCGCGAGGGCGACCTGATCAAGAAGATCGCGCGCAAGCCATTGCCGCCCTTCGCCGCCGAGATCGGCGCGGCCTCATGGGCGCAGCTGATCCTGAAATTCATCATCTCGCATCCGGCGGTGACCTGCGTCATCCCGGCGACCACGCGCGTCGACCACGTGCAGGAGAATGTCGCGGCCGCGCGCGATTCGCTGCCCGACGCCGCGATGCGCGCGCGCATCATTGCGTATGTGGAAAAACTTTGATGTCGGAGTGGTGGACCTACACCCTCACCGACTTCCTGCTGTTTTCGCCGCGCACCTACTATCGCCTGTTCGAGCTCTACAACGCCGCGGTCTGGCCGTTGCAGATCGTCACGCTCGCGCTCGGCATGGCCGTCCTTGCGATCATCTTGCGCAATCCGCCGTGGAGCGGCCGCGCCGTTGCGGCGATCCTGGCGGCGCTCTGGCTGCTCGTCGCGTGGGCCTATCTGCTGGAGCGCTACGACACCATCAACTGGGCGGCGCGCTATTTCGCCATCGGCTTTGCGGTGCAGGCCGGCTTGCTGCTGTTGACCGGCGTCATTCGCAACCGGCTTCGCTTTGACGTCAGCAGCGTCGTCGGCAAGATCGGCATCGCGCTGATGATCTATGCGCTCGCGATCCATCCGATCCTTGCGCCGCTCTCCGGCCGCCCGTGGACGCAGGCCGAAATCTTCGGCCTCGCGCCTGATCCGACCGCCATCGTGACACTCGGAATTCTGGTCGCGAGCGCGCGACCGCTCCCTCCGCTGTTCGTTATCCCGATGTTGTGGTGCCTGCTTACCAGTCTGACGCTCTGGACGATGGAATCGCCCGAGGCGCCGGTGCCCGTGCTCCTCGGGCTGCTCGGGCTGGTGTCCGGAACTCGGAACATCTTGGTGCGCCACGAAAAATCGCCGTAGATCGCCGTCCGCGGACCGATGGTTAATCGCGCCTTAACCTGCCCCCTCCTATGGTGTCGGGACCCTAGTCCGGCGGGGCGTTCCCGCCATGTGACCTACTCATGAACGTCACCGAACGCGCCACCACCGCTCGGGCTCCCGACGCACGCTCGCCGTTCATGCGGCTAGCCGACCTTTTGGGCGACACCCCGCCCGGAATGCCGCCGATCAACATCTCGGTCGGCGAGCCGCAGCATCCGGTTCCGCCGTTCGTCGGCCCGATCCTCGCCGCGCACACCGCTGACTTCGGCCGCTATCCGGGCAACGCCGGCACGGACCGCTTCCGCCAGGCGGTCGCGGGATGGCTCAACCGGCGCTACCGGCTCGCCCGCCCGATCGAACCCTTGAGCGAAATTCTCGTCCTCGGCGGCTCGCGCGAGGGCCTGTTCCTCGCGGCGATCGCCGCGAAACGCTTCGCGGGCGAACGTCCGGGCAGGCCCGCCATTCTGGTGCCGAACCCGTTCTACGCGCCCTACTCGGCCGGCGCGGTCGCGGCCGAATGCGAGCCGGTCTATCTCGACGCAACGGCCGCGAACGGCTTCCTGCCCGATCTCGACGCGCTCCCGGAAAGCCTGCTCGCCCGCACGGTCGCGTTCTATCTCGCCTCGCCCGCCAATCCTCAAGGCTCGGTCGCGAGCCGCGATTATCTCGCGCGCCTCGTTTCGCTCGCGCAGAAGCACCGCTTCATGCTGTTCGCCGACGAGTGCTACTCGGAGATCTACTGGAAGGAGCCGCCTGTCGGCGCGCTTGAGGTCGCCGGCAAGGATTTCGCCAACGTCGTGGCGTTCAACTCGCTCTCCAAGCGCTCGAGCCTGCCCGGCCTGCGCGTCGGGTTCGTGGCGGGCGACAAGCGCTTCATCAAGCCGTTCCTCGATCTGCGCGCAGTGTCCGCGCCGCAGGTGCCGGTGCCGGCGCAGGAAGTCGCGATCGCGGCATACAACGACGAGACGCATGTCGACGAAAACCGCGCGCTTTACCGCGGAAAATTCGATCTCGCCGACCAGATCATCGGCAATCGCTACGGCTACAGGCGCCCGGCCGGCGGCTTCTTCCTCTGGCTCGATGTGTCGGCGCAGGGCGGTAGCGAGGCCGCCGCGCTGAAGCTCTGGAAGGAAGCGGGCCTGCGCGTGGTGCCGGGCAATTACGCGGCGCGCCCGCAAGCCGATGGCTTCAACGCAGGCGAAGGCTACATCCGCGTCGCGATGGTGCAGGACCGCGAAACGACCGCCGAAGCGCTGCATCGTATGGTGAAGGTGCTCGGGTAGATCATGCCGGCGATCCGCTACACATTCTCGGCCGCCGACATCGTCTCGGACGAACTGCGCGCAGCATTTCGCCGCCGCCTGCACGAGATCATCGGCGCCGCGCTGATCGTGGTCGCGGGAACTGGGGCGATTGCGCTCGCCACCTGGTCGGTGCAGGACCCCTCGCTCAGTCACGCCACCAACGCGCCGGTGCGCAACATGCTGGGGCTGCCCGGCGCGATCGGCGCCGACCTGATGATGCAGCTGCTCGGCGTCGCGACCATCGCGTTGCTGTTTCCGGTCGCCGCATGGGGCTGGCGCCTGCTCACGCACCGCCCGCTCGACCGCGAGCGCGTGCGCCTCGTGCTGTGGATCCTCGGCGCCATTGCGGCCGCGGCATTTGCCTCCTGCCTGCCGCCGAGCCAGGCGTGGCCGTTGCCGAGCGGACTCGGCGGCGTCGTCGGCGATGCGCTGTTGCGCGTGCCCGCGTGGCTGTTCGGCGCGCCGCTCTCCGGCGTGCCGCGTTTCTCGATCGCAATCGTGATCGGCATCGCGGCCTTCGTGACGCTCGCGCTTGCGGCGGGATTTGGCTGGCGCCGGAGCGAGGGCGACGAGGAAGTCGACGAGCGGCCGGCGAAGAAGGCAAAGCACGAAGCCGAGGAAGAGCAAGAAGAAGAGCGTGAGCCGCGCAGCTTTGTTTCGCTCGGCCGGCTCTATCATTTCCTCTACAGCCTGAAGGCGCGCATCGCGCTGCTGCCGATGCTGCTGCTGCAGCTGCTGCGGTCGATGCTTCCCTGGCGCCGGCGCCATCGTGTGGTCCCGCTGCGCCACGATCCCTCCGCCGTCACCTTGGTCGAGCCGCACGCCGAGCCCTATTCGAACCCGGCCGACGATCAGGCGGACGAGATCGAGGATGAGGACGACTCCGAGGTCGACGTCGCGCCGCGCAAGCGCATCAAGCCCGCTGCGCGGCCAACGCCCCGGCGCAAGGGCAGCTACGAGTTTCCCTCGCTCGCGCTGCTCGCGGCGCCGCGCGCGCTCGATCGCGCGACGCTCTCGACCGATGCGATTCAGGAGAACGCCACGCGCGCTCGAAAGCGTGCTCGGCGATTTCGGCGTGCGCGGCGAGATCATCAACGCGCATCCGGGTCCGGTGGTCACGCTCTACGAGCTCGAACCCGCGCCCGGCATCAAGTCCTCGCGCGTGATCGGCCTGTCCGACGACATCGCGCGCTCGATGAGCAAGGTCTCGGCCCGCGTCGCGGTCGTGCCCGGCCGCAACGCGATCGGCATCGAGCTGCCCAACCCGAAGCGCGAGAAGGTGCTGCTGCGCGAGATGCTCGCATCGAGCGACTACACCGACACGCAGGCGCGACTGCCGCTCTGTCTCGGCAAGACCATCGGCGGCGATCCGGTGATCGTCGATCTCGCGCGCATGCCGCATCTGCTGATCGCCGGCACCACCGGCTCGGGCAAGTCGGTCGCCATCAACACCATGATCCTCAGCCTGATGTACCGGCTGCGCCCGGACGACTGCCGGCTGATCATGATCGATCCGAAGATGCTCGAACTCTCCGTCTATGACGGCATCCCGCATCTGCTCACCCCCGTCGTCACCGACCCGAAGAAAGCCGTGGTGGCGCTCAAATGGGCGGTGCGCGAGATGGAAGAGCGCTACCGCAAGATGTCCAAGCTCGGCGTGCGCAACATCGACGGCTACAACGCGCGCGTCGCCGAGGCGAAGCAGAAGGGCGAGACGCTCTCGCGCACGGTGCACACCGGCTACGACCAGGAATCCGGCGACGCGATCTACGAGAAGGAAGACCTCGATCTCGACCTCATCCCCTACATCGTGGTGATCGTCGACGAGATGGCCGACCTGATGATGGTCGCCGGCAAGGACATCGAGGGCGCGGTGCAGCGCCTCGCCCAGATGGCGCGCGCGGCCGGCATCCACGTGATCCTCGCGACGCAGCGGCCTTCGGTCGACGTCATCACCGGCACCATCAAGGCGAATTTTCCGACCCGCATCTCGTTCCAGGTGACCTCGAAGATCGACAGCCGCACCATTCTGGGCGAGCAGGGCGCCGAGCAGCTGCTCGGCCAGGGCGACATGCTCTACATGGCGGGCGGCGGGCGCATCAGCCGCGTGCACGGGCCGTTCTGTTCCGACGAGGAAGTCGAGAAGATCGTCCGCCACCTCAAGACGCAGGGCACGCCGCAATACCTCGAAGCCGTCACGGTCAGCAACGAGGCGGACGAAGAGGGCGAGGACGGCACGGTATTCGACAATTCCGCGATGGGCCAGACCAACGACCTCTATTCGCAGGCGGTCGCGATCGTGATGCGCGACCGCAAGGCCTCGACCAGCTACATTCAGCGCCGGTTGCAGATCGGCTACAACCGCGCCGCCTCGTTAATGGAAAAGATGGAACTGGAAGGCATCGTCGGCGCCGCCAATCATGCCGGCAAGCGCGAGATTCTCGTAGGCGAACCTGAGCACGCGCAGTATTGAGTAGGGAGCATGATCCCCGAAAAGTGTGAAGCGTTTTCGGATAGGGATCATGCTCAAGGAAAGAGGGTCGCGAAATCGCCACAGCGGGCGATTAGCTTGGCGGCTCTTTGGAGGATTGGATGCGGAAATCGAGCCCGGCCACGCTGATCGGCGCCTGTCTGCTCGCGCTGGCCGTGACCGCGGCATCCGCGCAGCCGGTTCCGATGCCCGCGCCGAGGCCGAAGACCGGTGTGGCGCCCCCGGCGGCGGTTCCGGACAACAAGGCCGCCCAGCTTGCGCCGGCGCAGTCGGGCGGCGGGATCCTCCCGTTCCGGATTCCGGGCTTTTCGCAGCCCGGCACCACGACCGCGTTCGACGCCAACCAGCGCGCGCTGATCGATCGCGTCAACGTCTACCTGATGAGCGTGCAGACGCTGATCGGCGATTTCGTCCAGATCGGCCCGGACGGGCGGCGTTCGGAAGGCAAGATCTATCTGCAGAAACCGGGCCGCATCCGCTTCGACTACAACCCACCGAGCCCGATCGAGCTTGTCTCCGACGGCAACTCGCTGGTCGTGCGCGACCGCAAGCTCGAGACGCAGGACCTTTATCCGCTGTCGCAGACACCGCTGCGCTTCCTGCTCGCCGACCGCATCGACCTGTTGCGCGAGACCAACGTGGTTTCAGTCTCGGCCGACGACACCTTCGTCAGCCTGCTGATCGAGGAGAAGCAGACGCTCGGCGGCAGCCACAAGGTGCTGCTGATGTTCTCGGCAAGGGACATGCAGCTCAAGCAGTGGACCATCACGGACCCGCAGGGCTTCGACACCACGGTCGCGCTTGCGAACCTCGATTCATCGAAGAAGCTCGATCCGTCGATGTTCCGGATCAATTACGAGCGCAAAGAGATCATTCAGTAAGCAACAACTGTCATCCCGGGGCGCGACGAAGTCGCGAGCCTGGGATCCATAACCACAACCGATTCACTGAGGCACGGCTCGCGCGGCATTCCGCCTTTTGTGGTTATGGATCCCGGGCTCCCTCGCTGTGCTCGGGCCCCGGAATGACAGCCTGCTTGCAGCATCCATCTTGAAATCCTAAAGCTCTCCGGCGCCGCATCGGCACGTCAGGGAGCGACATCATGAAATACGGAATCCGCTTGTTCGCCGCGCTTGGCTTCACGGCCGCATTGTGCGGCAGCGCACTCGCGCAAGCCTGGCCGAACAAGCCGATCCGCTGGATCGTTCCCTACACGCCGGGCGGCTACACCGACCTGATGTCGCGCACCGTCGGCCACAAGGTCGCGGAAGCGCTCGGGGTATCGATCGTGTTCGAGAACCGGCCGGGCGCGAATGCCATCATCGGCACCGACGTCGTCGCCAAGGCCGCGCCCGACGGCTACACGTTCGGCACCGTGATCGCCGCACATGCCGTCAACGCCACGCTCAATCCGAAGCTTCCCTACGACACGATGAAGGACTTCACCTACGTGTCGCTGATGAGCTCCGCGCCGCTGATCATCATCGCGAACAAAAACGTTCCGGCGAACAACATTCCGGAGCTGGTCGCACTGGCGAAGTCGAAGCCCGGTCAGCTCAACTTCGCATCCTCGGGCGTCGGCGCCGCCGCGCATCTCACGATGGAGATGTTCAAGTCGCGCATGGGCATCGACATGGTGCACATTCCCTACAAGGGCACGGCCGGCGCGCTGCAGGACACGGTCGCAGGCAACATCAACGTCATGTTCGACATCGTCGGGCCGCTGATGCCGCAGGTGACAGCCGGCAACGTCAAGGCGCTCGGCCTTGCCGCCCGGGAGCGGATACCGGCCGCGGCCGACGTGCCGACGATCATCGAGCAGGGCGTGCCGGACTTCGTGTCGGGCACCTGGGCCGGCATCATCGCGCCCGCCGGCACGCCGAAGGAGATCGTCGATCGCGTCGCTGCCGAAGCCAAAAAGGCGCTTTCCGATCCGGCCACGGTCCAGCGGCTTACCGATCAGGGCATCGTTGCGATCGGCAGCACGCCGGATGAATACCGCGCCTTCGTGGCGCAAGAGATCGCCCGCTGGGCGCAGGTGATCAAGGACGCGAACATCAAGGCGGTGGAGTAGCTGCTGCCATCCCGGCCGCCCGACAGCGCTGAGCGAGCGTCCGGACGCGATCGCAGCGATGTGCCGGGACTCCTGGCCATCGCGCTTCGGGTCGATCCTCGAGGCTCGCGTAACGCTCGCGACCTCACGGAGTGAGGCCATCGCACGCCCTACCGCAAGTGATACTTCAGCCGCTCGACCTGCTCGACCGACAGCTCCTTCTGCTTGTGGGCGAGGATGACCATCTCGACCAGAACGTCGAACGGCAGCTCCGGGCAGCCGCGCGAGACCTTGCCGCTCTTGTCGCGGTAGGCATATTTGATCGACCGGCTCTTGAAGTCGCCGGCGTCCCACGAGGCAATCCCGATGCGCAGGTCGCCGGGCCGAGCTTGCGAAAAGTCGGTACCATGCGGGTTTCCGAATCTGTTAGTATCAGTACTATACTACACATAGTATGATGTAAACCGCCAAAATGCCCCTGACGCTCACCACCTGGAACATCAACTCGGTTCGCCTGCGCATCGATCTCGTCGCGCGCCACATCAAGGCGGTGCGGCCGGACGTGATCTGCCTGCAGGAGACGAAGTGCCCGGACGATGCGTTCCCGCTGAAGCGCTTCCGGCGCCTCGGCTACACGCATTCGGCGCTGAACGGGCAGAAGGGCTATCACGGCGTCGCGGTGCTCTCGCGACTGCCGTTCGAGAACGTCACGATCGACAATTACTGCGGCAAGGAGGACTGCCGCCACATCGCGGTGACGCTCGGCGAGAGGGCGGGCCTGCGCGACCCTGTGACCGTGCACAATTTCTACGTACCGGCCGGCGGCGACGAGCCCGACCCTGCGATCAACCCGAAGTTTGCCCACAAGCTCGCTTTCCTCGACGAGCTGCACGCGATGGAAAAGCTGCGCCCGCAGGACGGGGAGCGTGCAATCCTGGTCGGCGATCTCAACGTCGCGCCATTGGAACACGACGTGTGGAGCCACAAGCAGATGCTCAAGGTGGTCTCGCACACGCCGGTCGAAACCGAGAAGCTCACCGCGTTCCGCAAGATCGGCAACTGGGTCGACATCGCGCGCGAGCTCACCCCCGAGCCGGAGAAGCTCTACACATGGTGGAGCTACCGCGCGATGGACAACTGGAAAACCGCCGACCGCGGCCGCCGCCTCGACCACATCTGGGTCTCGCCGCGGCTCGGCGACCGCGTCTCGCGCCTCGATATCGCCAAGCACGCGCGCGGCTGGGAGCGCCCCTCGGACCATGTGCCGGTGACGGCGACGGTCGAGATATAGCTTCGTAGCCCGGGTGGAGCGCAGCGAAACCCGGGGTCATCTTGCGAGCATCAGCCCCGGATTGCGCTTCGCTCCATCCGGGCTACGCCCTATCATGAGCCATGGACCGCTGGCTCAAACCCGCGCTCGACTACATCCCGCGCTGGATCGAATTCCAGATGCAGGCTTCCCAGCAGCCCGGCTGCATCATCGCGATCGCCCATCGCGACAAGATCGTGCTCGAACGCGCGTTCGGCTCCGCCAATCTCGATACCGGCGAAGAGCTGACGCCGCGCCATCGCTTCCGCGTCGCCTCGCATTCGAAGAGCTTCACGGCCGCCGGCGTCCTGAGAGCTGCGCGAGCAGGGCAAGCTCAAACTCGACGACACCGCCGGCCAATTCGTCAGCGGGCTTCATCCGGCCGTGGCGCGCGTCACCGTCGCGCAGCTTCTCTCGCATAGCGCCGGCCTCATCCGTGACGGTGACGACGCCGGCCAGTTTCTCGACCGGCGGCCGTACTACAATGCGCGCGAACTCGCCGAGGATCTCAAGAAACCGCCGGTCATCGAAGCGAACTCGCGCTTCAAATACTCCAACCACGCGTACGGGCTGGTCGGCCTGATCATCGAGGCGATCACGGGCGAGCCCTATCGCGCGTGGATCAAACGCGAGATCGTCGACGCAAGCCGGCCTGAAGGAAACGACGCCTGACATGCCGCTCCCGCGCGGCACGCCGTTCGCGCGCGGCCACTCGGGACGGATTGTGCTCGGCCGCCGGGTCGTGATCCCGGGCGACAATCCGACCCACGCGATCGCGTCCGCGGGCGGTTTCGTCAGCACGGCTGCGGATATTGCGCGTTACTTCGCGCAGCTCTCCCCGAATGCCAGGACGAGCATCCTGTCGAAGGCGAGCCGCCGCGAGATGACGCGCCGCCAATGGCGCAATCCCAACTCCAGTCTCGAACTCTACTACGGCCTCGGCACGATCAGCGGCGCGACCGGTGACTGGGAATGGTTCGGCCATTCCGGCGGCCTGCAAGGCTACATCTCGCGCACCTGCGTCTATCCGAAGCAGGAGCTGACGGTCTCGGTTCTCACCAACGCGATCGACGGCTGGGCGCACGTGTGGGTCGACGGCGTCGTGCACATCATGCAGGCCTTCGCGCGCAACGGCGCGCCAAGCCGCAAGGTGAAGGACTGGAGCGGACGCTTCTGGAGCTTGTGGAGCGCTGTCGATCTTCTGCCGATGGGCAACAAGGTGCTGGCGATCGCGCCCGGATTCATCAACCCGTTCCCCGATGCGAGCGAGATCGAAATCACCGGCCGCAACACCGGGCGGATCGCGCAGGCATCTGGATTTGGCAGCCATGGCGAGAAGGTCGCGTGCACGCGGACGAAATCCGGCAAGATCGCCGACATCTGGTTCGCCGGAACCAACTTTTTGCCGGCCGCGAAGCTCGCGCGCGAGATGGAAGCGCGCTACGGCAAACCGGCGACGCGCAAGCGGCGCAGGGCGCGGACCCGGCGATGAACCAGAAGATCAATCTCGCCGAAAAGCTTGGCGCATTCTCCGACTATTTTTCGCCGCGCACCGTCGCGCAGCTCAACGACTACGACGTGATGGTCGTGAAGGTGAACGGCGAGTTCGTCTGGCACAAGCACGACGAGACCGACGATTTCTTCCTGGTGCTGAAAGGCGTGCTCGACATCGAGCTGCGCGACCGCACCGTCACGCTCGGCCCCGGCGAAATGTTCATCGTGCCGAAGGGCGTCGAGCATCGCCCGGTCGCGCGCGAGGAAGTGCATCTGCTGCTGATCGAGCCGACCGGCACACCGAACACCGGCGACGCGAAGACCGCGGCCCCAAGAAAGATCGCTTAGCGCCTAGACGGTGTCAGCGCGAAAATTCTTCACGCTCTTCCAGATCAGCCAGATGAAAATCGCCAACACGATCGCTTGCGCGATCGCGAACGGCGGCTCGGGAATGTCCGGCGCATTCGGGGCGAGCGCATGCAGCGCCGACCTTCAGGAACAGCTGCGTCACCAGCACGAAGAAATTGAGATAGATCGCGATGCCCATCGTGACGGCGTAGATCGCGCGCCACGCGCCGGCGAAATGAAAGGCGTAGTTGGCCGCAAGTGCGATCACGATCATCACGAGGGAGAGGATGCCGAAGATATGCGACGGCAGTAGCTTCGGCGCAGGCAGGAAGAACCCTGTCACGTCGGTCGCGATCATCGAGATGAGAAACGCGAGCGTGCAGTAGCCGGGGCGGCCACCCTTCGACATGGCAAGGATCACGCAGCCGCCCGTGCCGATCGCAATCAGGCTCAGAATGGTGTGAAACGCAATCGGTCCGGTCGCAAACATGTGGCACCCGTTGGCGCATGCGATCGCCCGTCGATCGCGCGGGCGAGTATACCGGCTTAGTCGTCACTCACCAACGGCCGCCGCACGCCCCAGCCCTGCAGCACAGTCTGCATGTCGTCCGCCACGAAATGGCGCGCGCTGTCGCGGTCGTAGCCCTGCGCGAGCAGCTCATCGTAATCGGTGAACACGTGCCGCGTATAGGCAACCAGCGAGAGCCACGCGGCGGTGTCGGGCGCGGCGTTCTTCAATCCCTCGCTGTCGAGTGCATGGTCGACCACGGCGCCGAACTCGTGCGGCGGAATTTCTGCAGCCAGTTGGCGCAGCGCAGATTCAATTGCCGCGCGACGGGGCACACCGCTCACTTCCTGCGCGGCACGCCCGCTAGCACGTTGCGCACGCGCGCGAATTCACCCGCGGTCTGATTGACCCGCGCCGCCACTGCGTCGCGCATGCGCCGCGCCGCATCCGGATAGCCTTCGAGCATTTTCAAAAACAGCTGGCGCGGAATGCGCACCACGCTCGAGGGCTCGCGCGCAATCGCCGCAACCGGCCGCCTGGTTTCGGTGAGCAGCGCGAGTTCGCCGATCAGCGTGCCGGGGCCCGCGACCGACGGCGGAATCGAGCTGCGCTCCGATACCAGATCGAACGAGCCTTCCTGCACCACATAAGCTGAGTCGGCGTCCTCGCCTTCGCCGAACAGCGAGATGCCTTCGTGGATGTAACGGTTCTCGGAGCCGATCGCCAGAATGCGCAACGCGTCACGGCCGAGGAGCCGAAGCGCCGGAACACGCTCCAGGAAGGCGATGTCGTCTTCGATTGTCATCCAGCGCTCGTCATGCCCCGCGAAGGCGGGGCATCCAGTACCCACCGCTGCTGAGCAAACGGCATATTCGCGACCCAATCAACGTCAGAGGTTACTGGATCACCCGCTTTCGCGGGTGATGACGGCCGCCGTTCACGGCATCAGCTTGTAGCCGCCGCCTTCGGTGACGAGAATCGCCGGCGCCGAAGCATCCTTCTCGACCTTCTGGCGCAGCCGGTAGATATGGGTCTCGAGCGTGTGCGTGGTGACGCCGGAATTGTAGCCCCAGACCTCCTGCAGCAGCACCTCGCGCGACACCGGCCGTTGCCCGGCGCGATAGAGGTAGCGCAGGATCGCGGTTTCCTTCTCGGTGAGGCGGACCTTGCTGCCCTTCGGGTTCATCAACAGCTTGGAACTCGGCCGGAACGTGTAAGGCCCGATGGTGAACACCGCGTCCTCGCTCGCCTCGTGCTGGCGCAGCTGCGCGCGGATGCGCGCGAGCAGCACCGCGAAGCGGAACGGCTTGGTGATGTAATCGTTCGCGCCCGACTCCAGGCCCAGAATGGTGTCCGAATCGGTGTCGTGCCCGGTCAGCATGATGATCGGCGCCTTGAAGCCGTTCTTGCGCAGGATGCGCACCGCCTCGCGGCCGTCCACATCGGGCAGGCCGACGTCCATGATCACCAGATCGATATGGCCGTTGCGCGCCTCTTGCACGCCTTTGGTGCCGGAATCGACCGAAGTCGCTTCGAATTCCTCGTGCAGCGCGAGCTGTTCGACCAACGCCTCACGCAACTCGGTATCGTCATCGACGATCAGGATCTTGCGGGCATTCGACATGGGATATCCCCCGGGGGTCAGTTCCCCAGTTGCGCGAAGTAGAACATTCGGGAGAGAAAGCGCAAGCGCCCACGGCTATTGATTCAATTCGCAAAAGGCATCGTGATCGGCGCGTGAAGCGCTGTCGGGGATAGGCACTTGGCCTTGAAAGCGATCCATGTCCGCGCCGCACCCGGCACGCGTACCCGCGGCTGGCTGACGGCCGGGCCGCATGCCTTCCCGGTCGCGCTCGGGCGCGGCGGCATTCTGGCAAACAAACGCGAGAGCGACGGCGGCACACCGCGCGGCGTGTTTCGTCCGCTCCGGCTGTGGTGGCGGGCCGACCGAGCGCCGCGCCCCGCGACAGCGCTGCCGGTGCGCCGGATCGCTGCGGACGATGCCTGGTGCGAGGACCCGGCCGACCGGCGCTACAACCGGCCGATCAAGATGGCGGCCGGCCAGCCTGGCGACCGGCTCCGGCGCGACGATCATCTCTATGATTTCATTATCGAAATCGACCACAACACCCGCCCGCGTGTCGCCGGGCGGGGCAGTGCGGTGTTCGTCCATCTGGCCAAGCCCGGTTTGGCGCCGACCGCGGGCTGCGTGGCGATGCCCAAGGCGCGGTTGCGCCGGTTGCTGGAAAAAATCGGCCCCGGAACCCGGATTGTGATCCGGTAGAGGAAAATACTGAGCGTTTTCAAAGCGGTAAAAGTATAATTGGGCTAAACCAAAAAATTTTTCATTCTCGCCAGGAACCAGACAGCTGGTTGATTGTTTGCACTCCAAGTTTTGTGCGGGGCCGAGGAGGCATCGCACAATAAGGCCCCGACGCTCTCAGCCCCCCAGCCCCGCGTCGGGGCTTTTTTTTGCGCGCTCCCCGAAGATTGCCGTCCCGACCCGCACATGGGTCGCGCCGAACGCAATCGCGCTCGCAAAGTCCGCGCTCATTCCCATCGACAGGAGTTTCAGCCCGTTGCGCGCCGCAATCTTGGCGGTCAGCGCAAAATGCGGCGCCGGGGCCTCCTCGAACGGCGGGATGCACATGAGGCCCGCGATTTCCAGCTGATGGGTCTCGCGGCAGGTTCTGATGAAGGCGTCCGCGTGTTCCGGGAGCACGCCCGCCTTCTGCGGTTCCTCACCGGTGTTGATCTCGACGAACAGCTGCGGCTGCCGGCCCTGCCGGGCGATCTCTTTTGCCAATGCTTCCGCGATACTGGCGCGATCCACCGAGTGGATCGCGTCGAAGAGCGCGACCGCTTCCTTGGCTTTGTTGGACTGCAGCGGGCCGATCAGGTGCAACTCGAGTTCCGGATGCGCATCGCGCAATGCCGGCCACTTGGCCTTTCGCTTCCTGCACGCGGTTCTCGCCGAACACACGTTGGCCCGCAGCGATCACAGGCTCGATCGCATCGGCCGCAAAAGTCTTCGACACCGCGATCAGCGTCACCGACGCCGGATCGCGCTTCGCGTCGGCGCAAGCGGCGGCGATCTCTTGGCGGACGCGGGCGAGCGCCTCGGCGGAGCCCGTTTCAACGATCGTACTCATCACGGAAGCTCATACCACCTATCGGCAAGTTCACGTTTCCCCACCCTCCCCCAGATGCTACCAACGGCGCCGGAATTCAACGCCGGGACTTGCCGTGATACCTGCACAGCTTGCCGGCCGCGCCACCTTCGACGCGGTCGACTCAACCTACGCCTGGATACGCCTGTTCGTCGCGCTCGTGGTCGGCACGATCGGCAGCGTCGGCATGTGGTCGTATGTGGTGGCGCTGCCGCCCGTACAGGCCGACTTCGGCATCCTGCGCAATGCCGCCTCGCTCCCCTACACCATGGCGATGATCGGCTTCGCATTCGGCGGCGTCGCGATGGGAAGGCTCGCCGACCACCACGGGATCGTGTTTCCGGCCATCCTTGGGACGGTGCTGCTCGGCGTCGGCTATGTAGCGGCGGGCTACGCGCCGAACATCTGGATGCTCGATGCGGCGCACTTGATCATCGGCTTCGGCACCTCGGCGACCTTCGGGCCGATCGTGTCCGACATGTCGCACTGGTTCAGGAAGCGGCGCGGCGTCGCGATCGGCATCGCGTCATGCGGCAACTACGCGGCCGGCGCAATTTGGCCGCCGATTGTACAGCACTTCATCACCAGCGACGGTTGGCGCGCGACCCATATCGGCGTCGGCATCTTCTGCGTCGTCACGATGATCCCGCTCATCCTGCTGCTGCGGCGGCCCTCGCCGATCGAGCACGAGGCGCCGGGCGTCACGACGCACACGCGCGGCACGCTCGGCCTGAAGCCGAACACGCTCCAGGCGCTGCTCGCGATCGCGGGCGTCTCCTGCTGCGTCGCGATGGCGATGCCGCAGGTGCATATCGTCGCCTATTGCGCCGACCTCGGCTACGGCGTCGCGCGCGGCGCCGAGATGCTCTCGCTCATGCTCGGGCTCGGCCTGATCGCGCGCGTCCTCTCCGGCACAATCGCGGACCGCATCGGCGGGTTGTCCGCGCTCCTCATCGGGTCGGCGCTGCAGGCCTTCGCGTTGTTGCTCTATCTCGGCTTCAACGGGCTGACCTCGCTCTATGTCGTCTCCGCGCTGTTCGGCCTGTTCCAGGGCGGCATCATTCCGATGTACGCCGTGATCGTGCGCGAGTATTTTCCGCCGAAGGATGCGGGCGTGCGCACCGGCATTGCGCTGATGTTCGCGCTGTTCGGCATGGCGCTCGGCGGCTGGATGTCGGGTGCGATCTTCGACCTCACCGGCTCTTACCGCGCCGCTTTCGCGAACGGCTTCCTCTGGAACCTGCTCAACATCGCAATCATCGGCTGGCTCTTGATCCGCAGCCGGACGTGGATGAGCGGGAAATTGGCGACGGCGTAGCGTCAGGCTCCGTCACCCTCCCCCTCCAGGGGAGGGTGGCACCGAGCGTGCGCCGCGCCGGATAGAGCACGAGCGAAATCCGGGTTAGGTTTCGGGTCGGGAGAAGTTGAAATGAATTATTCGACCGACTTCAAATCCGTGCGCGGCGCCGTCGGCGCGGCCGAATGGCAGACGCGCGTCGATCTCGCCGCCTGCTATCGCCTGATGGATTGCTACGGGATGACCGATCTCATCTACAATCACATCACGGCGCGCATTCCCGGCACCGATCACCTGCTGATCAATCTCTACGGGCTCCTCTACCGGGAGATCACCGCATCGAGCCTGGTGAAGATCGACGTCGAGGGCAACATCCTAGCCAAGCCCGACACCGACTACGGCATCAACAAGTCCGGCTACGTGATCCACGGCGCGATCCACCAGGCGCGGCCGGATGTGTCCTGCATCATTCACACGCACACGCGCGCCGGCATGGCGGTGGCGGCGATGGCGTGCGGGCTGTTGCCGTTGTCGCAGACCTCGATCCGCTTCGTCGGCCACATCGGCTATCACGACTACGAAGGCCCGGCGGTCGATGTCGACGAGCGCGAGCGCATCGTCGCCGATCTTGGGCCCCACGATGCGATGGTGATGCGCAACCATGGCCTGCTCACCTGCGGGGCGACGATCAGCCAAGCGTTCAACACCATGCATCAGCTCGAAATGTCCTGCCGCGGCCAGGTCGACGCCATGGCGGCGCGCACCGAGCTGACCATGCCGGGCGAGAATGTGCTGGCGCACACCGCGCACCTCTACCAGCCCGGCACACGCCGGCCCTACGGGGTGCTCGAATGGCCCGCGATGTTGCGGCTGCTCGAGGCCGAGGAGCGAAATTCGGGCTATCCGGCCTATTGGAATTAAGGTATAATCTGCTATAGTGGACGTATGTCCACTATAATCGACGACACCACTTTGAAGATTGCCGCCCGCATCCGGGGCGAGCGCACGACCCGCCGCTGGTCGCTCGACGACCTCGCCGAGCGCTCACAAGTCTCCAAGGCGATGATCTCCAAGATCGAGCGGGCCGAAGCGAGCCCGACCGCGGCGCTGCTCGGCCGCATCTCCGGCGCCTACGGGCTCACGCTATCGGCCCTGCTCGCCGAGGGCGACATCCCGAAGCACGGTCCGGTCCGCGCCGCCGACCAGCCGATCTGGCGCGACCCCGCGACCGGCTACCTCCGCCGCCAGGTTGCGGCTTCGCCGACCACCCCGATCGAGCTCACCGAGGTCGACCTGCCGCCCGGCGCATCGGTATCGTTTCCGGCCGCCTCCTATCACCGCATGTCGCACGTCATCTGGGTGCTGGCCGGACGGCTCACCTTCGTGGAGGGCGAGGTGACACACGATCTCGGGCCCGGCGACAGTCTCGAATTCGGCCCGCCGGCCGACTGCACCTATCGCAACGATCGCGACACCGCCTGCCGCTATCTCGTCGTGCTGATGCGGCGATGACCGACCTTCCCGTCCGCTCGCACAACCAGGGCCCGCCGCTCGATGACGAGGAAGGGCCCGAGTGGGGCGACGGCGACATCTATGTCTATTACAGCTGGAAGAATGCGCATCGCGCCGCATGGAAACCCGCCTCGCGCGACATGGCGCTGTTCCGGCTGGAGAAGGCCGAGGCGCTGGGGCTGACCTACGAGGAATACACGCTCGAGATCCTGGAACGCGGGCGTTATCTGTCGCGCACCGATACCGGGCGCATCGCGAAGATCAAGGACAAGCGTGCGCTGTGACGGCTTCCGGTTTCACGATCACGATCCTGGAGAGGCTGAAGTCGCGTTGAGCGCGATCGTTCGCCGCAACACCTCGAAGATGACCGCGGTCGACCATCCGAACAGCAAGACGCCGTTCATTGCGGTGATCGGGCCCAGCAACCGCCAGCGCTCCACCGGCACGATGTCGCCGTAGCCAAGTGTCGCGTAGTTGACGAACGCGAAGTAGACGAGGTCGGTGCCGGCCGGCGCCGCGTCGACGAACGCATAGGCCCACGACCACACGATCACTTCAGCCGCATGCGTCGCCATCAGGACCGACACGATCGGAATCATCACCGCAGCAAGGAACAGCGCAGGGTGTCGCCGCTCCTTCGCACTGGCCAGCTGCGCGACCCGCACCACGAAGGCCATCATCAACGAATGGATCGCGATGTTGATCACGCTCACGCCGCCACCCAGCAGAAACTGCCTCAGCATGGGCGTCGCCGCGCCTCAGTGGCCGCTGAGGACGAGCGTCTTGAACGGCAGTATGATCGCCTGAAGGCGCAGGATGAGGGCGTGCACCAGCCCGAGCGCGTCCACCGCGTGCAGCGCGATGCGTTTCGTAGTGCTGGTGCCCTCCGCGACGATGACGTCGTGATTGCTCGAATAGGCGTTCGCGATACAGCTGCTGCCGGGTGTCACGCCGTCGAGCCCGCCCTTGAAGAGCGGCTCGAGGTACACCATCAGCGTTCCGGGCCGCGACACGTTCTGCGCCTCGATCAGTTGCTCGCCGCCACGGAATTGGCCGGTCGCGATCACGTCCTGCACGTCCGTGACCACCATCGGGATGATCGTGAATGGTTTGGAGACGCAGGTCACCTCGGCCGCCATACCGGTCTTCATGATCTGCGCTTCGATCTGTCCGAAGCCGGCCTGCAAGCTCTTCTGACCGGCGCCCTCCGGGATCAGCACGCCGGCCGGGCGCATCAGCGGATTGACGATGTCGCCGACGCGCAGGAAGAACTGCTCCACCCGCCCGTTCACGCCGGCACGGACGGTCGTCTTTTCCAGCTCCACCTGCGCCTGCGCGAGCGCGGCTTGCGCGCTCGCCTTTTCGGCCGGAAGCACGGTCGAGACCCTGATCTCGGTCGCGGTCTTCGCGGCGGTCACCGCCGCAACCGTGCCGTTGGCGCCCTCCACCCGCACCTGAAGCTTCTCGATATCGCGCGTCGCGACAACGCCCGGGTTGCGGCGATGCAATTCCTGTTTGGTCGCGAGTTCGTCCAGCGCCTGCTGCAGATGACCCCTGGCCTCCCGCAGCTGGCCTTCCGCCTTCACGACATCGGCGTGCGCCACCACGAGCCCCGCGTCGACCTCCATGATCTTGCGGCGCGCGGTTTCTACCGCCGCCTCCTGCTTGGAGCTGTCGAGCCTGAAGATCGGTGCCCCTTGAGTCACCGGACCGCTCGTGCCGATGTAGATCTCGGCAACGCGCCCGTTCGTCTCGGGGAGGATCGGGACGGTTCTGAAATACAGCGTGGCGCTGGTGGTCGAGGGATGATTGTAGAAGATCGTCGTGATCAGCGCGATGGTGAGGATCAGGCACCCGGTAATTCCCCAGCGCAGTTCGAACCATACCGAGTAAAACGTGATCTCCTTGCCGAGCCGCCGACCCTGGACGAATCGCCGGAACAGATAGTCCGGCAGAATCGTCAGCATGGAGCAGAACAGCAGTTCAAGCATGAACGCGCTCCCTGCGCTTTGGCGGGGCGCCGTCCGTGCGCGCCGGCAACGGGACCGGGCCTTCGCTCGGCCGTGGCGCGGGTTTGACCTCGGGCTCCGGCTCGTCCGCATGAGCGGTCGCGGGAGCCTCGGTTTCCGGCAGCTCGTCGGTGAAACGACCCTCACCCGGCTTCAAGCCGGCCATCTTCTCGGCGGAGCCCGCGATGCGGTTCAGCGGCGTGCCGAAATCCGGCAGGTCGATCATCGCGAGCAGCAATCCGATCAGCCAGAAGATGTGCATGTGCGTGAACAGCGCGATGAGGCCGAGTACCGCGACGATTTCGAACTGCAGCTTGTGCCCCCGGTGCGCCATTCGCTCCGGCAGCGTGTGCAGCCGCAGGAACAGAATGCCGAACATGAGGACGGAGACCGCCAGGATGACGGCCATGACCACCATGAGCCAATCGGTTTCGCCCGGCGCGGTGATGAAGGACGGCAGATGATGAGTCGCGAGCGGATGCGCTTCGGGTGCGGCCGGGTGAGCTGCATCGGTCATGTCGGCCCCTTGTCCCAACGGCCGGGCAATGTGGAGGGCGCGCGGCCGTGACCGTCGGCACTCTTAAATCGCGTCGGCGTTCCGTTGAACGGATGCGGAGTCTACCGGGCGCGCCTGCGCGCCGATAATGTCTCTCGGTTTAGTGCGTTATACCTTGAGGTAGGAGTGGCGCTGCGCGCGGGATAGAGCCTAACCACGCTTCGGAATATTCAATCCGCGCTGCACCGCCGGCCGCGCGAGGCCGCGCTCGAGCCACGCCGCGACGTTGGCGAACGTGTCGTATTCGACCAGCTCGCGCGCCTCATAGAACGTGATCAGGTTGCGCACCCAGCCGAGCATCGAAATGTCCGCGATGGTGTAGTCCTCGCCCATGAACCATTGCCGGCCCGCAAGGCGCGCGTCCATCACGCCGAGGATGCGCTTGCTCTCGTTCACGTAGCGCTGCAGCGGGCGCTTGTCCTCATACTCCCGGCCGGCGAACTTGTTGAAGAAGCCGACCTGGCCGAACATCGGCCCGACGAACGCCGCCTGGAAATGCACCCACTGCATCGTCTCGATCATGCGCGCGGGATCGAGCGGGATCATCCTGTCGGTCTTGCCCGCCAGATAGCCGAGGATCGCGCCGGACTCCCAGAGCGGCAGCGGCTTCCCGCCCGGACCGTCGGGATCGATGATCGCGGGAATTTTTCCGTTCGGATTGAGCGAGAGGAATTCCGGGCTCTTCTGCTCGTCCTTGCCGAAGTCGACGAGATGGGCCTCGTAGGGCAGCCCGGTCTCTTCGAGCATGATCGAGACCTTCACGCCGTTCGGCGTGTTGAGCGAATAGAGCTGCAGGCGATCGGGGTGCGAGGGCGGCCAGCGCGTGGTGATGGGGAAGGCGGAGAGGGAGGCAGTCATCAGACATCCAATCGGACACCGTGAACGCTACGCCGCGCGCAACGTCACATCGACATGCACCGCGTCGTACGGAAAGACAATCAGCCCCTTCTCGGTCCGCCGCAGCACGCCGCAATCGAGCAGCGCATGCACGTCGCCGTGCACAGCCTTCACGTCGCGGCCGACGCGACGCGCCGCCTCGCGGATCGTCATGGCGCCGGCGCCGGTCATGGTGCGGATCAGGTCCCAGCGCTTCGTGGTCAGAAGCTTGAACAGAAGTTCGGGCGACGCGAAGGTGATGCGCGCGCCCTGCTTCTCTCCGCGAAACGCCTTCGCGGCGCGCTTCTTCACATCGTCGAGCGAGGAGACTTGCAGCGTGACGACGGTCATTCATGCCTCCCGCGTTCCACATCCACCCAGAAGTCGTCCAACAGCGTATCGAGGTCCGTGAAGCGGTAGGGCGTCTCGCGCTCGCGTACGTGCCTGTGGTCGCCCTTGCCGGCTTCGTTGTCGTAACGCAGCACGCAAACGCCCTTGCGAACAAGCGCGAGCCGGTACTTGAACGGACGCCGCGAGCCGCTCAGCGGACGCGGCACCCGCCAGACGACGATTTCGACGAACGTCACCGCGTCGAGAACGTGCCGCTCGTCCATCAACGGCTCGGCGCGCATGTTGGAGTTTATACCAACAGTGACTAGCCGTTGTCAATCGCTCCAACATAGTGCCGGACGTAGCGTGCCTGCATGAAGGCGAGCCCGGTGCGGCCGGGCGACGTCATCGCGTTCTTCGCCAAGATCGATTTGTTGGGTGCGCTATCCGCCTACCCCGGCGGCGACTGCAGCGCCACGCATTCGAGCGAC
Organism: uncultured Alphaproteobacteria bacterium; assembly: GCA_963778455.1. Taxonomy (GTDB): domain Bacteria; phylum Pseudomonadota; class Alphaproteobacteria; order Rhizobiales; family Xanthobacteraceae; genus PALSA-894. The sequence goes on along the minus strand of CAVZUL010000009.1, from coordinate 284,308 downwards.
AGCGCGAAGTGCTATCCGCTCAGGGTGGAGGTATATCGGGTGAGGGAGGGGGTGCTGGAAGGGTGGTGGGGGATGGAGCGGAGTGGGTATGGGGGAGGGCATGGCGACAGGGCTTGATCAGCGATTATAGTAATATTATTATAACCCAGTGGACGACCTGCTGCGCACGATCAAGCCGGCCGTGTTTGTCGGCTCCAGCCGGCGCGACCTGCGGCGTGTCCCGACGAAGTCAGACAGGACATCGGCCAGGCTCTCTACGAGGTGCAGCTCGGCCTGCACCCGAAGCGCGCAAAACCGCTGAAAGGCTTTGGTAGCGGCGTTCTGGAAATTCGCGACAACTTCGATAGCGATACGTATCGGGCGATCTACACGGTTCGGTTCGAGGAGGCGGTGTACGTGCTCCATGTCTTTCAGAAGAAGTCGCCGAGCGGAATTGCGACGCCGCAACGGCATCTGGACTTGATCAGACAGCGCCTACGCGAGGCGATCAGGATTCACGAGGCGAGGAAGGAAGGCAGAGCATGAAGAAAGAACCGGCAATTGAGTTTGAGGTTGGAAGCGGCAACATCTTCGCCGATATCGGCCTGCCGAATCCCGAGGAGCATCTGCTCAAGGCTCAGCTTGTCGTTCAGCTCGGCCTGCTGATCAAGGCGCGCAGGCTGACGCAAACGGCTGCCGCGAAACGCCTCGGCGTCAAGCAACCCGACCTCTCCAACATCCTGCGCGGCCGCTTTCGCGGCTACTCGGTGGGGCGGCTGATGCGCATGCTGACCGCGTTCGATCAGGACATCGACATCGTGCTGCGGCCACACAATAAGCGCGGCAAGCCGGGGCGTATTGCGCTGATTCAGGCGGCGTGAGCGGCTAGCGGGTCGCGGTAAGATTGTGGCCAACCGCTTTTCGTGCGATGGTAGTCTGGATCACATCGCACGCTCCGGACGCGCCGTTCGTCGAAGCCGGATGGCTGAGCGGGAATTCGCTCGCGGCGCCGCGCATGCGGATCGCTCCTTCGAAAGGAGGCCTTATCGTGAAGCTCGGAATACCGATCTACCAAGGCGTCAATCTGCTCGATGTCGCGGGTCCACTCGAGATGTTCTATTGGGCCGATGATGAGCTCAAAGATGAGGGCCGGCCGGAGAGCGAGCGCTTGACGTCGGCCCTTATTTCGGAGGACGGGAAGACCGTTGTGGAGTCGATCAACGGCGTGAAGTTTATGCCGCACGAAAGTTTCGCCCAGGCTTCCACGCTCGACATCCTGTGGGTGCCCGGCGGCGACCCCAAACAGCTGGGGAAGATCATGAGCGACCCCAACGACCCCTATTTGCAGTACCTGCGCCAAGTCTCCGCCAAAGCGACGTGGGTGTGTTCGGTGTGCGAGGGCGCGCTCTTGCTCGCACGCGCGGGCCTGCTGGACGGTCACGAGGCGACGACGCATTGGTACTTCGTCAAATGCTTGCAGCAATTCCCGAAGATCACTGTCGACACCGACCACAAGCGATATCTGGAGTCCGTCAAAAAAATAGACGGAAAGACGGAAAGGCGGCTGACTGGCGGCGGCATTTCGTCGGGCCTCGATGAGGCCTTGATGCTGATCGTGTTGCTATACGGCAAAAAGGTCGCCAAGGCCGCCCAAAGAGCGACGCAATATTACCCGGACCCACCGGTGACGGATGAGCTTCCGAAGGAGATTCCTGACTGCATTGTGCGTTGGAAGTGACAGAGCCGCCGCAGGTCGCACGGGCAACGTTCCGGACGTCCCAGGACCCGTGAGACCTAGGTTTGCGAACCGTTGACCCCGCGCGCTCTTTCATGGCCTAGTCCGCCGCGATTTTTCGCGCCCAGAGCCAGAATCGCATGAACGACCGCTACAACGCCCGCGAGGCCGAGCCGCGCTGGCAGAAGGTGTGGGACGAGCGGGGCATCTTCGCCACGCGGAACGACGACCCGCGCCCGAAATACTACGTGCTGGAGATGTTCCCCTATCCGTCGGGGCGCATCCACATGGGGCACGTGCGCAACTACACCATGGGCGACGTGCTCGCCCGCTTCATGCGCGCGCGCGGCCACAACGTGCTGCACCCGATGGGCTGGGACGCGTTCGGGCTGCCGGCCGAGAACGCCGCGATGGAGCGCAAGATCCCGCCGCGCGCCTGGACCTACCAGAACATCGCCGCCATGAAGGAGCAGCTCCAGTCGATGGGGCTCTCGCTCGACTGGTCGCGCGAGTTCGCGACCTGCGATCCGTCCTACTACAAGCATCAGCAGAAGATGTTCCTCGACTTCATGAAGGCCGGGCTCGCCGAGCGCGAGAAGCGCAAGGTGAACTGGGACCCGGTCGACATGACCGTGCTCGCGAACGAGCAGGTGATCGACGGGCGCGGCTGGCGCTCCGGCGCCGTCGTCGAGCAGCGCGAGATGAGCCAGTGGGTCTTCAAGATCACGAAGTACTCGCAGGAGCTGCTCGGACGCGCTCGATACGCTCGACCGCTGGCCCGACAAGGTGCGGCTGATGCAGCGCAACTGGATCGGCCGCTGCGAGGGCCTGCTGATCCGCTTCGCGCTCGATCCCGATACGGCGCCGTCAGGCGAGACCGAGCTGAAGATCTTCACCACGCGCCACGACACGCTGTTCGGCGCGAAGTTCATGGCCGTCGCGCCGGATCATCCGCTTGGCGCAGGCGGCGGCCGCGAAGAATCCGGCGCTCGCGGAGTTCATCGCGGAGTGCAAGCGCCACGGCACCGCGCAGGCGATCATCGACACGCAGGAGAAGCTCGGCTTCGACACCGGCATCAAGGCGATCCATCCGTTCGATCCGGCGTGGAAGCTGCCGGTCTACGTCGCGAACTTCATCCTGATGGAATACGGCACCGGCGCGATCTTCGGCTGCCCGGCGCACGACCAGCGCGACCTCGACTTCGTCAACAAATACGGGCTCGGCAACACGCCGGTGGTGTGCCCGCCGGATGTCGATCCGAAATCATTCGTCATCACCGACATCGCGTTCGTCGACGACGGCCGCATGATCAATTCGCGCTTCCTCGACGGCATGACGATCGAGGAGGCGAAGGAAGAGGTCGCGAAGCGGCTGGAGCGCGAGTCACGCGGCGGTGCGCCGGTCGGCGAGCGCCAGGTGAATTTCCGCCTGCGCGACTGGGGCATCTCGCGCCAGCGCTACTGGGGCTGCCCGATCCCGGTGATCCATTGCGCGAAGTGCGACGTGGTGCCGGTGCCGGACGAGGACCTGCCGGTCGCGCTGCCCGAGGACGCGACGTTCGACAAGCCCGGCAACGCGCTCGACCATCACCCGACCTGGAAGCACGTCGCCTGTCCGAAGTGCGGCGGTAAGGCGCACACGCGAAACCGACACGATGGACACGTTCGTCGACTCCTCGTGGTACTTCGCGCGCTTCACCGATCCGTGGAACGAGGCGGCGCCGACCACGCGCGCGGTGGTCGATCGCATACTTGCCGGTCGATCAGTATATCGGCGGCGTCGAGCACGCGATTCTGCACCTGCTCTATTCGCGCTTCTTCACCCGCGCCATGAAGGTCACCGGCCACATCGGCATCGAGGAGCCGTTCGCCGGCATGTTCACCCAGGGCATGGTGGTGCACGAGACCTACCAGACGACGGACGGCGGCTGGGTGACGCCGGCCGAGGTGAAGATCGAGACCGGCGCGACGGCCGCCGCGCGACGCTGATCGCGACCGGCGAAGAAGTGAAGATCGGTTCAATTGAAAAGATGTCGAAGTCGAAGCGCAACACCGTCGACCCCGACGACATCATCGGCGAGTACGGGGCGGACGTCGCGCGCTGGTTCATGCTGTCGGATTCGCCGCCCGACCGCGACGTGATCTGGACCGAGGAGGGCGTGCAGGGCTCCTGGCGCTTCGTGCAGAAACTCTGGCGGCTGGTGCGCGAAGCGGCCGAAATCGGCCAGGGCAGCGCGGGTTCCGCGGCCGACGAGGCGGCGGTCCTGGCGCTGCGCAAGGCCGCCCACGGCGCGCTCGCCAAGGTATCGGAGGACATCGCCGAAGCTGCGATTCAACCGCTGCGTCGCGCATATCTACGAGCTCTCGAACGCGCTTGCAGGCGTCGTTGACGGCCGCGCAGGCAGAATGGCGGCATCAGCCCGGCCTACGCCGCGGCCGTGCGCGAAGCCGTTGAAATCATGGTGTTATTGTTCTCGCCCATGATGCCGCATCTGGCCGAGGAATGCTGGGCGGCGCTCGGCCACAAGACCCTGATCGCCGAGGCGCCTTGGCCGGAAGTCGAGCAATCCCTGCTGGTTGAGGACACGATCACGCTGCCGGTCCAGATCAACGGCCGCAAGCGCGCCGACGTGACGGTCGCGCGCGATGCCGTTAATGCCGAGATCGAGCGGGCTGTGCTAGAATTGGAGGCGGTACGGCGGGCGCTGGAAGGCAAGGCCCCTAAAAAAGTCATCGTCGTCCCGCAGAGGATCGTGAATGTGGTGGCGTAATTCTCTCCGCATCGCGGCCGTGATCGCGCTCGGCGCGCTCAACGCCGCGTGCTTCCAGCCGCTCTATGCGTCGCGCTCGGTCGAGCGGCGGCACGCCGCTCGGCACCGCAGCTCGCGCAGGTGCAGATCGAGCGCATCGATGCCGCCGAACGGCACGCCGGAGGCGCGCATCGCGGTCGAGCTGCAGAACGCGCTCGATTTCGAGATGAACGGCGGCGGCGGCGCTGATCTCGCCGACGCATCGCCTCAAGGTGCGCATGACCGTCGGACGCATCGTCGATCATCACCGACGTGACCGACCGGCCGCGTGCATGGCGGAGATCACCGGCATCGATGCGACGTTCACGCTGACCGAGCTTGCGACCGGCAAGGCCGTGATGAACGGCCGCACCTTCGCGCGCGTCTCGTCCGACTATCCGGGCCAGCAGCAGCGCTTCGCGCGCGTGCGCGCGCGGCTCGACGCCGAGGACCGCGCCGCCAAGGTGATCGCCGAAAACGTCCGCACGCGCGTCGCGTCGTTCTTCGTCGCGGGGACGTAATCCCTCCCCGCGCAGCGGGGAGGGTGACGGCCGCAGGGCCGCCGGGTGGGGCGTCAAATTGGCTGACCCACCCGTCTGCTCGCTGCGCTCGCAGCCACGCTCCCTTCGGGCGAGGGATCGAGAGAACATGGTCGCGCTGAAATCCTCCGACATCGAATCCTTCGTCGCGCGTCCCGATCCCGTCGCGCGCGGTCGTGCTGGTGTTCGGTCCCGACGCCGGCCTGGTCAGCGAGCGCGTCGACGCGATCGTCCGCGCCTCGGTCGACGATCCCGCCGATCCGTTCGCGCTGGTGCGGCTCGACGGCGACACGCTCGCGTCCGATCCGGCGCGCCTGATCGACGAAGCCACGACCGTGCCGCTGTTCGGCGGCCGCCGCGCGATCCGCGTGCGCGCCGGCAGCCGCAACATCGTGCCGGCGGTCGAAGGCGTTCTCGGCGCGCCGCTGCGCGATTGCCGCGTCGTGATCGAGGCCGGCGACCTCAAGCGCGGCGCCGCGCTGCGCACCGTGTGCGAGCGCGCCAAGACCGCCGTCGCGATCCCCTGCTACGCCGACGGCGACCGCGACATCGGCCGCCTGATCGACGAGGAGATGCGCGCCGCGGACCTCGACGATCGCGCCCGACGCGCGCGCCGCGCTCATTCCGCTGCTCGGCGGCGACCGCCGCGCCTCGCGCGCCGAGCTGCGCAAGCTCGCGCTCTATGCGCACGGCCAGGAGCGCGTCGAGATCGACGACGTGATGGCGGTGGTGGCGGATGCGTCCGCGCTCGCGCTCGACGCGCTGGTCGATGCGGCGTTCGCCGGCAGGCTCGCCGATGTCGAGAAGGAATTCGCCAAGGCGATGATCGCCGGCACCACCCCGAGCGCGATCGTCGGCGCGGCGCTGCGCCAGATCGAGCGCCTGCATGCGCTGCGCCTGACCGTCGAGAGCGGCACATCGGTTAGCGCGACGATCGAGCAGGTGCAGCCGCCGATTCACTTCCGCCGCAAGCCGCTGATCGAGACCGCGCTCAAGGCCTGGACCGCCGAGCGGCTCGCGAAGGCGATGTCGATGCTGGCCGAAGCCTCGCTCGACGCGCGGCGGCAGTCGGATCTGGCGCGAGACGATCGCGCAGCGCGCGCTGATGCTGATCGCGCGGAGCGCGGCGCGCAGGGAGTAGGGCGCACCCCTCACGCGTCATGGCCGGGCTTGTCCCGGCCATCCCGCTTAGGTGAGCACGGCCTACGACGCGATCTCGTCAAACAGGTCGCGCCACGTCGGATTGCTCTGCGCGATGAGGCGCGTCTTCCAGGCGCGTGGCCAATGCTTCGCATTTTTCTCGCGCTGAATCGCGTCGCGCGCCGTCGAAAATACCTCGAAGTAAACGAGTTGATGGATATGATAGCGCTTCGTGTGACCCTCAACGAAGCCATTACGATGTTCGTAAACGCGACGAACGAGGTCACTGGTGACGCCTATGTAGATAGCGCCGCCCGGCCTGCTCGCAAGAATGTAAAGATAGTACTGGCCGCACAGGCGGAGCTTGCCTAAGCGGGATGGCCGGGACAAGCCCGGCCATGACAACGCGGAGAGGTCGTCCCGCGCCTGACGCCTCGTCTTACAAACTCCGTATCCTCGGCCCCTTCTTCGCGTCTTCCCGCTCCTCCGCCTCACGCACCGCTTCGTCGACGTCGCGGCTCAACTGTAACTGCTGTGCACTCGGCGTCGCCGCTCCGACGATCGGCCCGGTTTCCAGCCGCCGCGTGATGTCGTCGAGCTGTTCGAGCGTCTTGTAGCGGATCGTCAGCTCGCCGCCGTCGACGCGATGCACGATCGCACCGTCAGACCGAGCGCATCGGTCAGGCGTTTCTCCAGCGCGAGCGTGTCGGGATCGGGCCCATGCGCCCGATGCCGCCGGACTTGCTGCGCTTGCTTCTTGCCGTCGCGGCGCGCCATCGCCTCGACCTGGCGCACGTTCAGTCCGTGCGCGACGATCGGCTGGGCGAACTCCTCCGCGTTCGGCTGGCCGAGCAGCGGGCGCGCGTGGCCGGCGGTGAGCTTGCCGTCGTGATGTAGCGCCTGCACGGCGTCGGAGAGCTTCAGCAGCCGCAGCGTGTTCGCCACATGCGGCCGGCTCTTGCCGACGATCTTCGCGATGTCGTCCTGGCTGTATTTGAACTCGTCGGCGAGCGCCTGATAGCCGTTCGCCTCTTCGAGCGCGTTGAGATCGGCGCGCTGCACGTTCTCGATGATGGCGAGTTCGAGCGCCTCGCGATCGTTCACCTCGAGCAGAACGACCGGCACGTCGTGCAGGCCGGCGCGCTGCGCCGCGCGCCAGCGCCGCTCGCCGGCGACGATCTCGTATTGATCCATCGCGCCGCGCACCGTGCGCACCAGGATCGGCTGGATGATGCCGCGCTCGCGGATCGACGCCGCAAGCTCGTCGAGCTCGGCGTCGCGCGAAAGTGCGGCGCGGATTGCGCGGATTGGGTTTGAGGAATTCGATCGGCACGCGGCGCTGGCTGCGCGTGCGCTCGAGCACGGCGGCCTCATCGCCGACATCGCCGATCAGCGCGGCGAGCCCGCGGCCGAGTCGCGACCTTTCGTCGTGTGCCATTGCCGCCTCCTTCGCCATGCTCACTCCGTTCGCTTGGCCGAGTCTCTATGTTGCGTGACGCGATCACGCCGCGCGCAGCGTGCGCTCGCGCTGGATGATCTCGCAGCGAGCCGCAGATAGGCCTGGCTGCCGACGCATTTGAGATCGTAGAGCAGCACCGGCTTGCCGTACGACGGCGCTTCCGAGACGCGCACGTTGCGCGGGATGATCGTCTCATAGACCTTCTCGCCCATGAAGCTGCGCACGTCGGCGACGACCTGGCCGGAGAGATTGTTGCGCGCGTCGTACATCGTCAGCACGATGCCGTGGATGGTGAGGCCGGGATTGAGCGCGGTGCGCACCTGCTCGACGGTCTTCAACAGTTGCGACAGGCCTTCGAGCGCGAAGAACTCGCACTGCAGCGGCACGAGGATCGAGTTCGCCGCCGCCATCGCGTTGACGGTGACGAGATTGAGCGACGGCGGGCAGTCGATCAGCACGTAGGTGTACTCGGTGCCGCCGTTCGGCGCCGTGTTGAGCGTGCGCGAGCGCGTCGCGCAGCCGGATAGGCGCGGTCGCGCTCCTGCGCGATCTCGAGCTCGAAGCCGGAGAGATCCATGGTCGACGGCACGATGTGCAGGCGCGGCACCGCGGTTTCCAGGATCGCGTCGCGGATCGTGACCTCGCGGGTGAGCACGTCGTAGGTCGAGCGGCTGCGGCTCTTGCGGTCGATGCCGAGCCCGGTCGAGGCGTTGCCCTGCGGATCGAGATCGACGATCAGCACATTCTCGCCGATCGCCGCGAGCGCGGTGCCGAGGTTGATGGCGGTCGTGGTCTTGCCGACGCCGCCCTTCTGGTTGGCGAGGGCGAGCACGCGGGGCACGACGGGCGGATCGGTCATGGTGGCGGCTCGCGGTGGAGCCAGAATCACGCGAAATGCCAGCGATTACAGATAGCTTAACGCTTGGCGACACGCCGCACGAGGACGATGCGTGCCGTGCGGGTCGGTCTTGCTCGGGATCAGGTCGGCCTCGATAGTCCAAGATTTAGAGGCTTGGGTCAATTCAGCCTCTACATCTTGTCCCTTTGGAAACAGACCCGATCGCACCGGTTTTCAACAGCGGAATTGCGTAGCCGAGCAGCTTGTCGAGCGGCGCCAGCGCGCGGGCTGTCACGACGTCGAACGGCTGCTTGTTCCCGCGAGCAAAGTCCTCGATTCGCTGCGCATGCACAATGGCCGGGCAGCGAAAGCGCGGTCGCGCACGTCGCGCAGGAACGCCGCCTTTTTCTGTTTGCTCTCGACCAGATGGACGTGCGCGCCGGGCATTTCGGCGAGCGCGCAGGCGATCACGAGGCCCGGAAAGCCGGCGCCGGAGCCGAGGTCGATCCATGTTCCGCGCGTCGGGAGCCGAGCGCCAGGAGCTGGAGCGAATCGGCGACGTGGCGGGTCCAGACCTGCGGAAGCGTCGAGGCCGCGATCAGATTGAGTGTCTTCTGCCGCTCGATCAGCAGCTCGACGAACCGATCGAGCCGCGCCCATGTTTCACGTGAAACAGTTTCGCCAAACAGCGCAATCGCTTGCGCGCGATCCGCCGCAAGGGCGGCATTCAGCGCGTCGTCGGACCCTGAGTTGGGCATCGGATGATGCTCGTTTGGCTGATCTAAGCGCTGATTTCACAGACAGATCAAGCTGACTTCGCCGGCTTTCGCTCACCGCCACGCCGGACATGCGCGGCGAGCAGCGTCAGCGCCGCCGGTGTCATGCCGTCGATCCGCCCGGCCTGGCCAATGGTTCGGGGCCGAATCGATTCCAGCTTCTGCCGCACTTCCATTCGAGAGCGCGGTCATGCCGGCGTAGTCGAACGCCTCGGGCAGCTCCAGGCCTTCGTCGCGCCGATAGGCCGCGACATCGGCCGACTGGCGGTCCAGATAGACCGAGTATTTGGCGTCGATCTCGATCTGCTGCGCGATATTGGCGGGCGATTTCGGCGAGCTGCGGCCAGATCCGGATCACATCGGCCATGCCGATGTTCGGATACGACAGCAGGTCGATCGCGCTGCGCCGCTGGCCGTCCTTCTTGAGCGCGAGGCCGTGCCGCTCGGCTTCGTTCGGCGTGACGGAGAGCGATTGCGCGAGGCTGCCGGGCCTCATCGAGCGCCGCGGCCTTGGCGCCGAACGCCGCCGCCCTCGCCGCCCCGACGCAGCCGATCGCGATGCCCTTCGCGGTCAGCCGCTGATCGGCATTGTCGGCGCGCAAGGTCAGCCGGTACTCGGCGCGCGACGTGAACATGCGGTACGGCTCGGTGACGCCGCGCGTCACCAGATCGTCGATCATCACGCCGAGATAGCCCTCGGCGCGATCGAACACGATCTCGCGCGCCGCCCCCGCCCGCGCGGCGGCGTTGAGACCCGCCACAAGTCCCTGCGCGGCAGCCTCTTCGTAGCCGGTCGTGCCGTTGATCTGGCCGGCCAGGAACAGCCCGGCGCAGCGCTTGGTCTCGAGCGTGGCGCGCAGCTCGCGCGGATCGACATGGTCGTATTCGATCGCGTAGCCGGGCCGCACCATGCGGGCCTTTTCCAGCCCCGGAATGCTGCGACCACGACGCCTTCTGGACCTCCTCCGGCAGCGAGGTCGAGATGCCGTTCGGATAGACCGTGGTGTCGTCGAGGCCCTCGGGCTCGAGGAAAATCTGGTGCCCGTCGCGCTCGCCGAAGCGCACGATCTTGTCCTCGATCGACGGGCAATAGCGCGGGCCGCGGCTCGCGATCTGCCCGGAATACATCGGCGAGCGGTGCACATTCGCCCGGATGATGTCGTGCGTCGCCGCCGTCGTGCGGGTGATGCCGCACTCGATCTGCGGCGTCTCGATGCGCGCGGTCAGCATCGAGAACGGCTCGGGCGGCTCGTCGCCCGGCTGCATCTCGACCGCGCCCCAGTCGATCGTCGTGCCGTCGAGCCGCGGCGGCGTGCCGGTCTTGAGCCGGCCGAGCGCGAAGCCGAGCCGCTCCAGCGTCAGCGACAGACCGACCGCCGGCGCCTCGCCGACCCGGCCGGCCGGCGTCTGGCTGCTCGCCGATATGGATCAGGCCGCGCAGGAAGGTGCCGGTGGTCAGCACCGCGGCGCCGCAGGCGAGCTCGCGGCCGTCGGCCAGGCGGACGCCCGTCACCGCGCCCTCGCCGATCATGAGATCGTCGACCTCGCCCTCGATCACGGTGAGATTCGCGGTCTCGCGGATCGCCCGCTGCATCGCCTGGGCGTAAAGCTTGCGGTCGGCCTGCGCGCGCGGCCCGCGCACCGCCGGTCCCTTGCGGCGATTGAGCACGCGGAACTGGATGCCGGCCTGGTCGGCGACGCGGCCCATCAGGCCGTCGAGCGCATCGATCTCGCGCACCAGATGGCCCTTGCCGAGCCCGCCGATCGCCGGGTTGCACGACATCGCGCCGATGGTCGCGAACCGGTGCGTGACCAGCGCGGTGTCGCGCGCCCATGCGGGCGGCCGCGGCCGCGGCCTCGCAGCCGGCGTGTCCGCCGCCGATCACGATCACATCGAAGGAAGTCATGCAGGTTTGTACTCACGGGGCGGGAATCCAACAAGGGTTCCGGTTTGGCCGGCACTTTCAGAACGGGAACGAATCGAATTTTAGCTGTGGGGGATGTTTCACGTGAAACATACGAAGGCTTCATCGCTGATTTCATTACACTTTTCTGACAACGGGGCCTCATAGAAGGCCGATTCCTCGCCCGTGAGCACCGCGATGATCGCCTCGTCAGGCCCAAGATCAACGTCCGAGCGTCATTCCTCGGATTCGATCCTCGGAAATCCCTACAAACTTACCTCCCGCACCGGAAACTGCTCACTTGCCGATGCAGAAATCCCGAAAAATGACATCCAGAATGTCCTCGACGTCCACCCTGCCCGTCAAGCGCCCGAGCGCCCGCGCCGCCAGCCGCAGCTCCTCGGCGACCAGCTCGTCCTGGCCGCCCGGGCCGGCCGCGAGAGCCCGGCTCAGGGCACTTGCGGTTTCCCGCAACGCGTCGCGATGGCGCTGGCGGGTGACCAGAGCAGGCTCACCCGCCTGAAAATAGTCAGCTGCGAATTCGGACAGCGCGGACACCAGCCGGTCGATACCGAACCCGGTTAACGCAGAGATTTCAAACGATTGTGTTGATTCTGCAGGTTGTTTCGCTACCGAATCGACAAGATCGACCTTGTTATGAACGATCCATTGTTTCTTTAGTTCAGTATTTCGTACCGGCCGACCCTCGGCCGCGTCCACAATCCACAACACCAAGTCCGCCGCCTCCGCCCGCGCCCGCGCGCGGCGCACGCCCTCCTGCTCCACCGGGTCGTCGCTCTCGCGCACCCCCGCGGTATCGAGCAGCGTCACCGGGTAGCCGGCGAGATCGAGATGCACCTCGATCACGTCGCGCGTGGTGCCGGCATAGGGCGACACGATCGCGGCCTCGCGCCGCGCCAGCCGATTGAGCAAGCTCGATTTGCCGGCATTGGGCGGCCCGGCGATCGCCACCACCAGCCCCTCCCGCAGCCGCTCGCCGCGATGTTCGTCGCGCAGCGTTTTCTCAATCTCGTCAAGCAGTTCCCGCGCAGCATGAAGCGCCGGACCGATGAGGTCCTCAGGCACGTCGGCCTCGTCGGAAAAATCGATCCGCGCCTCCACCAGCGCGAGCGCGCCGATCAGCCGCTGGCGCCAGCCTTCCGCGCGCTCGCCGAGCAGCCCCTGATACTGCCGCATCGCCTGCGCGCGCTGCGCCTCGGTCTCGGCGAACACCAGGTCGGCGAGGCCCTCGACGGCGGTGAGATCGAGCCGCCCGTTCTCAAACGCGCGGCGCGTGAACTCGCCCGCCTCGGCGCCCCGCAAGCCCGGCAGTCTGCCGAGCGCGTCGAGCACGGCCGCGACCACCGCCCTGCCCCCGTGCAGGTGCAGCTCGGCCATGTCCTCGCCGGTCTCGGTGCTCGGCCCGGGAAGCCACAGCACCAGCGCCTCGTCGAGCACGGCCTGCGTGCCCGGATCGCGCAAGCGGCGCAACGCGGCACGCCGCGGTTCGGGCAGCTTGCACAGCGCTTCGAGCGCGGCGCGCGCCTGCGGGCCGGAGACCCGCACCACCGCGATCGCCGCCGGCGGGCGGCCGGAGGAGAGCGCGAAGATGGTGGGGGACCGCGCTTCGGGCATCGGGCGCTCATACCATGAACTGGCCGTCGGCTCGCCTTACGCAACCCAAGTGGCGCGTCTCCAATCGCTTTGTGATAGTGTCCGTCAGCTTGAAAGACTCTCTGCAACCGGACGCAGTGACCCCCGATGACACCCCGCCGTCTCGTCGCGATCGCCAGTGCCGTGGGCCTGACTGCGGCGGTCGCAACCGCTTTGGTCAGCTCGCCGCTTTGGCTCGTCCTGATCGCCTTCTTCTTTGCGCTCCTATGCCTTTTTCATCTCATCCTGGCTACTTGGACAACGATAACGAAGAGAATCGTTCGCGGCACCGACTACATCTACTTTTCACTTGCCGCAGCCGGCTTATTCCTGGCGTTCCTCGCTCAGGATCGCACGCCCAGTCACTATTACTTAGCCGTGGCCACCTTGACGCAGCCGCGGGAGACTAAGCAGGTTCGAGAAAATATCGCGGTTCTCAGAAAATTCTGCGAATCCAACCCCCAACTGGCCCCCGGATACCCAACCTCCATCTTCTTGCAATTCTTGCTTCCCAAGCCGGACGACGACGCGTGCCTGTTCCTGACAATCGCCGATACCATTGTGCAGAACGGCGAGTACGCGCTGGTACCACCACTTATCAATGCTTACGAGGCGCGCCACACCAGATCCGAACTGTTGGTTCTCTCGCCACAGAAAAATCTAAGCTCGATGATCTTTTGGATCGTGCGCCTCCAATTGGAAGCTCAGTATTACAAACATGTCGTTACCGCTCAGCAGCAACCGATTAGTAAGGGAATCTCAGAACCCATCGTTCTCCTCACCGACTACTTTTTGAAAACTCTCTGGCCATTTGTCTTGGCAATCGCCCTCGCGATCAGAATAACTCGTGTCACTGCTGACGTCACTGAATGGCCGGCCTGATCGGTCGTCGCCGTCGTCAATCCGAACGAACAATCGCCACTCAATCGATCTCGACATCGAACGGCCCGAGCCACGAGGGCACCACGAAGATCCGCGCCAGGTTTTCGCCGGCGAAATACCGGTCATCGATCGCGTTGAATCTGGAGAAGTGCGGCGGCTCGGACGTGCAATAGACATTGCAGTTGAGCACATCGGTGAGCGACGAGCCCGCTGATCGCTGCCGACACGTGTCCGCCGTTTGCCGCCTCGCCATCAGAAGGACTATAGTTCAGCCATCGCCACTCACGCGATGGATGCCACGATGACGCGCCTCTCGTTCCGAGTACCGGATGCCCTGCTCGCAAAGATCGAGCAGGAAGCACGCAGCCGAGGTACATCGATATCTGCGATCGTTCGTGAGTGGCTGATCGTAACCTCGCCAGCAAAGAGAGACGAACTATCCAAGCGCGGCAGGCGAAGCACCTTCGACGCCCGAGTTTCAAAACGATAAACTGCCGGTGGGCTTCGCTCCGCTCAGCCCACCCTACAATTCTGTAGAGCTAAGGCCCCCATGGCCGACAACACCACCGTCTTCAACGCCGCCGACGACTACGAGCGCTTCATGGGGCGCTGGAGCCGCGCGATCGGCGAGAAAGTTCTCCGCTGGCTCGATCCGCCGGACGGCGCGCGCTGGCTCGATGTCGGCTGCGGCACCGGCGCGTTCAGCGAGCTGATCGCGAAGCGCTGCGCGCCCGCCTCGCTCGCCGGCATCGATCCCTCGCCCGAGCAGATCGCATACGCGCGCAAATGCTTTCCGGATTTCCGTTTCGAGGTCGCCGACTCGGCCGCAATGCCGTTTCCTGACGGCGCGTTCGACGTGGTGGCGTCCGCGCTGGTCATTCATTTCATTCCGGATCGCCGACAAGCTTTCGCCGAAATGAAGCGCGTGCTTCGCGCCGGGGGCCTCGTCGGCGGTTACACCTGGAAGCGCGAGGGGATGAAGGAGTTCGCCGCCTATGCGCCGATGATCGACGGCATCGCGGCGATCGGCGTCGAGCCGCCGCACTCGACGCCGGTCGAGGAAAGCTCGATCAAGGGTATGCGCGCCTCGCTTGAGGCCGCGGGCTACACCGACGCGGCGGCGATCGAGATCGAGGTCTCGCAGACCTTCGCGAATTTCGACGAGTACTGGGAGGTGCAGACGATCCCCTTCCATCGCGCCGGCAAGGCCGTTCAGGCGCTCGACGAACCCCGGCGCGAACGGCTGCGCGACCACTTGCGCGAAAGGCTGCCGGCAGCCGACGGCACGATCACCTATTCCGCCACCGCGATCGCCGGCAAGGCGCGCAAGCCGTGAGTCTATCCTATCCGCGATTTCGCAGCTCATTGCAGTGCCCTCTCCCCTTGTGGGAGAGGGCTACTCAGAATCGCAACACAGAAGTTTGGGTGAGGGGTCAGCAACCCCTCACCCGGCAGAGTATGTTGAGATGCCTGCGATGCCCTCTCCCACAAGGGGAGAGGGCGAACACGGCTGGCGCCCATAGGGCTGCATGACCTCGCCCCTCGTCGCCTTCCTTCTCAAGCTGCCGCTCGCGCTTCTCGTCTTCCTCGTCGTCGCCTATGCGGGCACCGTGAGCCGGCGCATCGCGGGCGTCCTGCTCACCTTCCCGATCCTCAACGGCATCGCGATCATCGCGAGCCCGCAGCCCGTCATGGTGGCGGATGCGATCTATCCGCTGGTGATCTTCAACTGCGTGCTGTTTGCATTTGCGATCTCGTTTCCGCGTGCGCTTCCGCCGGTCCGCGCGCTGCCACGCAACGCAAAGCTGTTCGCGCGCGTCACGGCCTGGACCGCCGCGTGGTTCGCGGGCGCGTATCTGCTCACGGATTTCCGTGCCGCCGTTCCGGGCGCGGGCGTTCTGCTCGCGGGCAGCATCATGTTTGCGATCGTGTTCGTGATGGTGTTCTGGACGAAAAGCCCATCAACCTCGGACGTGCGGCAAACCAGCGGGGCAGGGGTCTCGCCCTTTCTGCGGCATCATGCGCGCGGCTTCACCGCCTTCTGGGCCAACCGCACCGGCGCGGCGCGCATCGCGTTCTTCATCGCGGCTTACGCGTGCCTGTTCGTCGCGGCGCGCGCGGCGCTCGACGAGAAATGGGTCGGCATGGCGAGCGCGCTGCCGCTGCCCGGCTTCTTCGCGGTCGCGACCCTGATGGACGAGGCCGAGCGCGCGCCGTCTGCCGCGCAATCATTGCTGTCGATGCGCGACACGGTGTTTCTCGGGCCCGTGCTGGTGATCCCGTTCAACTGGACGTTCGCGCACGCGCTGCTGGCGTTGCCGCCGGGCGCTGCGTTCCCGCGCTATGCGCTGCTGTTCGCCCTATGGGCGATCGCGGCGGCCGCCGTGATCGTGCTGGTTCCACGGCTCGCCGCCTATCGCGACGGGCGCTGATCGCCGCTACACTGCGGCATGTCTGCATCAACACATTCAGCGCACACCAACCGCCTCGCGGCGGAAACCTCGCCGTATCTCCTGCAGCACCAGCACAATCCGGTCGACTGGTGGGCGTGGGGGCCGGAAGCGCTTGCGCACGCGAAGCAGCACAACAAGCCGATCCTGCTCTCGGTCGGCTACGCGGCGTGCCACTGGTGCCACGTGATGGCGCACGAAAGCTTCGAGGACGAGCCGACCGCGCGCGGTGATGAACGAGCTGTTCGTCAACATCAAGGTCGACCGCGAAGAGCGGCCCGACATCGACCAGATCTACATGAACGCGCTGCACCTGCTGGGCGAGCAGGGCGGCTGGCCGCTCACGATGTTCCTCACGCCCGCGGGCGAGCCGGTGTGGGGCGGCACGTATTTTCCCAAAGAGGCGCGCTACGGCCGCGCCGCATTCACGGATGTGCTGCGCGAGATCGCGCGGCTGTTCGCTGAGGAGCCCGACCGCATCGGCAAGAACCGCGACGCGCTGATGGCGCGGCTCGCCGAGAAGGCGCGACCCGCCGGCAAGGTGGTGGTCGGGCTGCCCGAGCTCGACCGCGTGGCGAACGGGATCGCGCGCGCGATCGACACGACGCATGGCGGCCTGCGCGGCGCGCCGAAATTTCCCCAGTGCGCGCTGTTCGAGCTGCTGTGGCGCGCCGGCGAGCGCGCGCCGGCTGAGGAGGGCGCGACCCGCACGGCCGCGCCCGCGTTTTTCGGCCGCGTGCTGCTCACGCTCGAGCACATCAGCGAGGGCGGCATCACGATCACCTCGGCGGCGGCTTCTCGCGCTATTCGGTCGACGAGCGCTGGCTCGTGCCGCACTTCGAGAAGATGCTGTACGACAACGCGCAGCTCCTCGAACTGCTGGCGCTCGCGCATGCCCGCACCGGGCACCCGCTGTTCCGCGAGCGCGCCGCCGAGACGGTCGGCTGGCTCGCGCGCGAGATGACGACGCGCGGAGGGCGCGTTCTCGGCCTCGCTCGATGCGGATTCGGAAGGCGAGGAGGGCAAGTTCTACGTCTGGTCGCTCGCCGAGATCGAGCAGGCGCTCGGGGGCGACGACGCGGCTTTTGTTGCAGCGCAATATGACGTGACCCCGGAGGGCAACTTCGAGGGCGCATAATATCCTGAATCGGCTCAAGGACTTACCGCGCAGCACGGAGTCGGGCGGGCTCGAGGCCAAGGATTCGGCGCGGCTGGCCATGCTGCGCGGTAAGCTATTGACAGAACGAGAGAAACGCATCCGGCCCGGGCTCGACGACAAGGTGCTGGCCGACTGGAACGGCCTGATGATTGCGGCGCTGGCCAACGCGGGCGCGCTGCTCGGCGAACCCGGCTGGATCGCGATGGGGAGCCGTGCTTTCCGCTTCATCGCGGCCGAGATGACCCGCGGCGACCGCCTGGGCCATTCCTGGCGCGCCGGGCGGCTGCTGTTCCCCGGGCTCGCCTCGGACTTCGCCTGCATGGTGCGGGCCGCGCTCGCGCTCCACGAGGCGACCGGCGAGCGGCCGTATCTCGATCAGGCGCTCGCCTGGCAAGGCGCGCTCGACCGCCACTACGCCAACCCCGACAACGGCGGCTATTTCCTCACCGCCGACGACGCCGAAGGCCTCGTGGTGCGCCCGGCCGCGACCACCGACGACGCGACGCCCAACCCGAACGGCGTCGCGGCGCAGAACCTGGTCCGGCTCGCGGTGCTCTCCGGCGACGATGCGTGGCGCGGACAAGGCCGACCGGCTGATCGAGGGCGTGCTCGGCACCGCCGGCGAGAACCTGATCGGCCATGCCTCGCTGCTCAACGCGCTCGACCTGCGCCTGCGCGCCGCCGAGATCGTGGTCACGGGTTCGGGCGAACAGGCCGATGCGCTTGCGGCCGCGGCGCTCAGGCTGCCGATCCTCACCCGCATCGTGCTGCGTGCGCCGACCGCCGACGCGCTGCCGGCGTCACACCCGGCGCGCGACAAGATCGCGGCGGCGCCCGACGGCGCGGCCTTCGTGTGCGTGGGCGAGCGGTGCTCGCTGCCGGTGGTCAATGCCGAAGCGCTCGCTGAGGCGGTGAGGGGGATGCAGTCGTAGCGCCGTAGGGTGGGCAAAGCGAAGCGTGCCCACCAAAATCGTCGTGTCGGTTTGCACGTGGGCACGGCGCGAAGCCGCGCCTTTGCCTACCCTACGGTGCCAGCTCCAGCGCCATGTACATCACGCCCGGCAGCGGATTGTCGTAGTAGGGCGCGACGGCCAAGAAGCCGAGATCGCGATAGAGCGCGCGCGCCGGACCCATCGAGGCGAGCGTGTCGAGCAGCATGGTGCGATAGCCGTTGGCGCGCGCGTCCTCGATCAGTTCGTTGGCAAGCTCGCGCCCGAGGCCGCTGCCGCGAAACGCCGGCCGCACGTAGAGCCGCTTCATCTCGCAGACGCCCGGCTCGACCATGCGGTACGCGACCGCGCCGGCGGCTTCTCGCGCCATCGCGTGCGATCAGCACGACGCCGGTCGGCCGCGCGTATTTGCCCGGCAGGCGCGCCAAGCTCGTCATCGACATTCTGGAAGCTGATGTCTTCGGCGAGCGAAGCGACGTATTCGCGGAACAGCGTCTCGACGGTCGCGCGATCGTCCGGCCAGCGTGCTTCGGTGATGCGGAGGGTCATGACACATGTTGTCATCCCGGCCGAGCGTAGCGAGTGCCGGGATCCATAACCACAATCCTCACGATATCGCGCCGATCGTGGTTATGGATCCCGGGTACGCGCTGCGCGCGTCCCGGGATGACAGCGTCTTACGCGTTCATGCTCTCGAAGAACTCGCCGTTGGTCTTGGTGTTGCGCAGCTTGTCGAGCAGGAAGTCGATCGCATCCATCGTGCCCATCGGATTGAGGATGCGGCGCAGGATGTACATCTTCTTGAGCTGCTGCGGATCGGTGAGCAGCTCTTCCTTGCGCGTGCCGGAGCGCGTGATGTCGATCGCCGGGAAGGTGCGCTTGTCGGCCACCTTGCGGTCGAGGATGAGCTCCGAGTTGCCGGTGCCCTTGAACTCTTCGAAGATCACTTCGTCCATGCGGCTGCCGGTATCGATCAGCGCGGTCGCGATGATGGTGAGCGAGCCGCCTTCCTCGATGTTGCGCGCCGCGCCGAAGAAGCGCTTCGGCCGCTGCAGCG
The DNA here is from genome assembly GCA_963778455.1 of uncultured Alphaproteobacteria bacterium. Lineage (GTDB taxonomy): Bacteria > Pseudomonadota > Alphaproteobacteria > Rhizobiales > Xanthobacteraceae > PALSA-894. The sequence continues at coordinate 264,998 of CAVZUL010000009.1, read as the reverse complement.
CGTTCGCGTCGACGCCGCCGGTCAGCACCTTGCCGGATGACGGCACCACGGTGTTGTAGGCGCGGCCGAGGCGCGTGATCGAGTCGAGCAGGATCACGACGTCGCGGCCGTGCTCGACCAGGCGCTTCGCCTTCTCGATCACCATTTCGGCGACCTGCACGTGGCGCGAGGCCGGCTCGTCGAAGGTCGAGGAGATCACCTCGCCCTTCACCGAGCGCTGCATGTCGGTGACTTCCTCGGGCCGCTCGTCGATCAGCAGCACGATCAGGAAGCATTCCGGGTGGTTCGCGGTGATCGAATGCGCGATGTTCTGCAACAGCACGGTCTTGCCGGTGCGCGGCGGCGACACGATCAGCGCGCGCTGGCCCTTGCCGATCGGCGCCACGATGTCGATGACGCGCGCCGAAAGATCCTTCTTGGTCGGGTCCTCGTATTCCATCTTGAGCCGCTCGTCCGGATAGAGCGGCGTCAGGTTGTCGAAGTTGACCTTGTGGCGCGCCTTCTCGGGGTCCTCGAAATTGATCGTGTTGACCTTGAGCAGCGCGAAGTAGCGCTCGCCTTCCTTCGGCGAGCGGATTTCGCCCTCGACGGTGTCGCCGGTGCGCAGGCCGAAGCGGCGGATCTGCGAGGGCGAGACGTAGATGTCGTCCGGGCCGGGCAGGTAGTTCGCCTCCGGCGCGCGCAGGAAGCCGAAGCCGTCGGACAGCACCTCGACCACGCCTTCGCCGATGATGTCGACTTCTTTTGCCGCGAGCTGCTTGAGGATCGCGAACATCTGCTCCTGCTTGCGCATGGTCGAGGCGTTCTCGACCGCGTGCTCTTCGGCAAAGGCAAGCAGTTCGGTGGGGGATTTGGACTTGAGGTCCTGGAGTTTCATTTCCCGCATGCGGGGGATTTCCTAGAGGTCGTCCGGCGGGCTTTGAGAAAAGGGCCACACAGCCGGGAAGGGGGAGGGAGGGAAGCCGCAGGTCTCGGCGAGGGAGATTCCGCCTGATGCGGAGTCCGGTCCAGATGACCGGAAACTCGGATGCATCCGCCTGCGTTTCAGGAGAGTGACTGGAAAATATGAAATGAGTGCGACCAAAGCAAGGGGGCGGCCGAATTTGGCTGCACGGTGTGCAACAGTCGGCGGAACTTTTCTGAATTTATCAAGCAATCAGAATGGCTTGACAACAACGAGAATCACGATTCCGATCATCAGGACGGCCGGGACTTCGTTAACGATGCGGTAAAACTTCTGCGAGTGTGACGTTGCGATCCTCGGCAAACTCGCGAACGCAGCGGCACAAACAGCCCGTGCATGCCCGAGAGCATCAGCACCAGCACCAGCTTGCCGTGCAACCAGCCGGACCTGAAGAAACCCGCCCTCCCAGGCAAGCCACAGCCCGAGCACCCAGGTCGCCACCATCGCGGGATTGATGATGGCGCGCAGCAGCCGCCGCTCCATCACCTTGAAGGTCTCGGACTGCTTCGATCCGACCTCCGCCTCGCAATGATAGACGAACAGCCGCGGCAGATAGAGCATGCCGGCCATCCAGGCGATCACCGCGATGACGTGAAACGCCTTGAGCCAGAGATAGAGCCCGATCGGGATTCCAGAGCAGCAGAGCGCCAAACAGCGCGCCGCGATCGCCAAGTGCGATCTCGGCCCGGAACCAGCGCTGGATGAACTTTCCAACGCATCGCATTGCGCTATCATCGATGTAGCATCTGATCTCGGCTGACTCATCGCGATGCTTCTGCACAGGGCAGGCAGCTTCGCACAGGTTCTTCCTACTTAACTAAGATTAAGATTCTTGTTTAAGACTTTTTGACGGTGATTTTGACTCATAAGCCGCAATCAACTCGCTGTCCGCAGCACTGTCCTCATCCAATCCTTTCCCCGCATTTCGCGCATCGTTGAGACACGTCGCGCAGTTCATTGATTCACCTGCAGGTTCGAAAATTCTCCACACGGTCTTGTCCACCGCGATCGCGTGAATCCGGTTGTTCCACTCGCACCCGAGGCGATCGGCTGCACATTTGTCTCTATGTGGATATCGCGCCACTTGTCCCACCGCGCCAATCCGGACCCGGCTTGCGCTGGGCCCTAAGCCATGGCCTTCTCCCCAGCGGTCCACAGTCTTGTCCAAGTCATGCCTCAACGCGCGCGGCGGCTTTTTTCATCTGCATCTTGTGTCGGACGCGACCGGCGAGACGCTGATCACGGTCGCGCGCGCGGCCGCCGCGCAGTATGCGTCCGTCGCGCCGATCGAGCACATCTATCCGCTGGTGCGCACCGAAAAGCAGCTCGATCGCGTGATCTCCGAGATCGAAGCCGCGCCCGGCATCGTGCTCTACACCATGCTGGATTCGGCGCTCGCCGAGCGGCTGCAGACCAAGTGCCGCGAGTTCAGCATTCCGTGCCTGTCGATCCTCGATCCGGTGCTCGGCGCTGTTCCAGTCGTATCTCGGCGCCGAATCGACCAAGCGCGTCGGCGCGCAGCACACGCTCAACGCCGAATATTTCAAGCGCATCGATGCGCTCAACTACACCATGCTGCACGACGACGGCCAGCACACCGACGATCTCGAACATGCCGACGTCGTGCTCACCGGCGTGTCGCGCACCTCGAAAACGCCGACCTCGATCTATCTCGCCAATCGCGGCGTGAAGACCGCGAACGTGCCGCTGGTGCCGAACATGCCGGTGCCGCCGCAGCTCGAGCAGCTGACCGCGCCGCTGGTGGTCGGACTCTATGCGAGCCCCGAGCGCATCGTGCAGATCCGCCAGAACCGGCTGCTCGGACTGAACGCGCATCGCGACGACGATCTCTATGTGGACCGCCAGGCGGTCGCCGAAGAGATCGCGTTCTCGCGCAAGCTCTGCGCCCGGCACAACTGGCCGATCATCGACGTGACGCGCCGCTCGATCGAGGAAACCGCTGCGGCCGTGATGGCGCTGCTGGCCGAGCGGCGCCGGCAGGCAGCGTCGTAGGGCGTGTACGCGTAGAAAATGAACATCGCAGTATTCACCAAGAACTCAACCAATCCAGCCTATGAGGCGTTCCGCATTGCCGCCGATCAGGTCGCACGCTCAGCGGGAGCGAAGACCATGCACTTCGTTCCCGGAAAGCCCGACAACGTCGATGAGCAGAAGGCGATGGTGGAGCAAGTCCTGAAGGACAGGCCGGATATCGTCATTTTTATCCCGGTCGATGACGTGGCGATGGTCGAGTCGGTGAAGAAGCTCAACGAGGCGAAAATCCCCGTGGTGCTTGCATCCAATCCACTACCCGGCAGGTTCGTTACGTTTGTCGGCGCGGATGACTTCGAGATCGGATACCGGGAGGCGCGCTATCTGTTCGAAAAGCTCGATGGCACCGGGAAGATTGTCGTGATTGAAGGAACCCCGGCGGCGCCTACCAACCGGGAGCGCGTGCGTGGGTATCAGCGCGCCTTCGCAGAGTTTCCCGGCATCCAGGTTCTCGACTCCGGCGTTGGCAATTACCAGCAGCCCGATGCGAAGCGTGTGATGGAGAAATTTCTGGCCGAGCACGCGCAGATCGATGCCGTGCTTTCGACCAATGACGGAATGGCGATTGGAGCGTTGGAGGCGCTGAAGGCAGCGAACCGGACATCGATCGTGATCGGCGTCAACGGCATTCTTCCCGCCGTCAAGTTGGTCGAAACCGGCGCGATGCTCGCTACCGTCGATTTCGATATGTTCAAGATCGGCTGCACGGCGACCCGCGCCGCGGTGCGCCATCTGAACGGAGAGCCGCTCCCGGAGAAAATCCTGCTGCCGGCCAAGATCATCGACAGGACCAACTACAAGGCGTGGCTTGTCCCGGTGGAACAGCGGACCTGCCCGGAATGGGCGGAGGTGATCCGGTAAGCCGGTTTGCGGTCCTTCGGTGTGGCCAATGTATTTCGGCTACCGGCCCATGGCGGCCATGCAGACCGCCGTACGAGATGTCCGCTTTTGGGGGATGCGGCAGACGCCGTTTTCTTGTGAGAGCACGGCCTTAGCTTGCTTTATGCATGATCTTTTCCGAAAACCCGTTGCCACCCCGGATCAACCCGGGGCAAGCTTTTCGGAATCATGCGCGAATGTCCTTCTGGTTCGCCGCCGAACCTCTGGTCCTTGCCTCGCAAAGCAAGGTGCGCCGCGCGTTGCTGGAAGCCGCCGGCATTCCGGTCGAGGCGCGTCCCGCGCATCTCGACGAGCGCGCGATCGAACAGCGGGTGACCGGCGGCCCGGGCGAGGTCGCGCTGACGCTGGCGCGCGAAAAAGCCCGCACGGTCGCGGCGATGTCGGGCAACGGCATCGTGGTCGGCTGCGACCAGACGCTGGCGCTGGGCGAGCGGCGCTTTTCCAAGCCGGCGGACCGCGCGGCAGCGCGCGACCAGCTCCTGGCGCTGCGCGGCAAGACGCACGAGCTGCATTCGGCCGTCGCGGTGTGTCGGAACGGAGCCGTTACGTTCGGCCACGTGGCCGTGGCGCGGCTGACGATGCGGGACTTTTCCGAAGATTTTCTCGATAGTTACCTCGATGCGAGCGGCTCCGCGGTGACCGCCAGCGTCGGGGCCTATCAGTTGGAGCGAACCGGGGTTCATCTCTTCGAGACAATCGAGGGCGACCACTTCACGATCCTTGGTCTGCCGCTCTTGCCCTTGCTCGGGCACCTGCGCGCAACCGGAGCGCTGGCGGCATGATCAAGCGCGCCTGCATCATGGGCCACCCGGTGGCGCATTCGCGCTCGCCGATGCTGCACGGCTACTGGCTGCGTACGCTGGGCATCGACGGCACCTACGAGCACGCCGACGTGGCGCCGGAAAAATTCGAGGAATTCTTCCGCGGCCTGAAGCGCAACGGCTTTACCGGCGGCAACATCACCATCCCGCACAAGGAAGCGGCCTTTCGGCTGGTCGACCGGCGCGAACGCGCCGCCGACGCGATCGGCGCGGTCAACACCGTCTGGTACGAGGGCGATGCGCTCATCGGCGGCAACACCGACTGGTTCGGCATCGTGGCGAGCCTCGATGACATTCATCCCGGATGGGATGCGGCGTCCGGCAACGTCCAAAAAAACGCACTCGTGCTCGGCGCCGGCGGCTCGGCGCGCGCCTCGGTGTTCGCGTTCCTAGAACGGAAATTTTCCGTCGCGATCGTCAACCGCACGCACGAGCGCGCCGTAAAGCTCGCCGAGCAATTCGGTCCGCGCGTCTCGGTGCACGGCTTTGACGCGCTGACGGCTCTGCTCCCCGATGCCGACGTGCTGATCAACAACACCTCGCTCGGGATGGCCGGCAAGCCGCCGCTCGAGATCGACCTTCGGCCTTTGAAGACGTCGGCGATCGTCTACGACGTCGTCTACGTGCCGCTCGAGACCGCGTTGCTCAAGGCCGCGAAAAGCGCAGGTCATCGCACGGTCGATGGCCTGAGCATGCTGCTCTATCAGGCGGTGAACGGTTTCTCGCACTGGTTCGGCGTCACGCCGAAGGTCACGGCCGAACAGCGCGCCATGCTGGAAGCGGATATTCGAGAGAAGACTTGATATGCTTCATCCCTCCCCCGAAGGGGGAGGGTGGCCGTGAGCGAAGCGAGCGGTCGGGTGGGGTTCTATCGTGGCCAATGAAATTGCCCGCCGTCTGCGCAAGACCATGACGCCGCAGGAGGTGAAGCTGTGGGTGCACCTTCGTTCCTGGCGGCAGCGCGAATTTCACTTCCGTCGCCAGTCGCCGCGTGGCGGGTCGATCGTGGATTTTGTGTGCCTGCGACAGCGCCTCATCGTCGAGGTGGATGGCGGTCGACATAACTTCGATGAGCACGCTCGGCGCGATAGGATGCGTGATCGCGGTTTTGAACGCGACGGCTGCAAAGTGCTGCGGTTCTGGAACAACGATGTCGATCGCAACCTCGACGGCGTGCTCACCGTTATCGATTCAACATTGCGGCAATCAACTCCACCGGGCGGTCCTGCGGCACAGCCCGGCGCGCGGCGCCGGGCGTTCTTGCGTAAAGTACGCGAAGGCGAAGCCTTCGCTATGCACCCTCCCCCTGCGGGGGAGGGATAGATGTTCATCCTCGGCCTCACCGGCTCGATCGGCATGGGCAAGTCGACCACGGCGGGCTTCTTCCGCGAGGCCGGCGTGCCGGTGCACGATTCCGACGCCGTGGTGCATCGGCTCTACGAGGGCGAGGCGGTCGGTCCGGTCGAGGCCGCGTTTCCGGGTGTCGCGATCGGACGGCAAGATCGATCGCGCGAAGCTTGCCGAAAAGCTGGTCGGCACATCCCGACGCGATCAAGCGGCTCGAAGCGATCGTGCATCCGCTGGTGCGCGCCGTGTCGGAGCGCTTCATTGCGGAGCAGGAGGCACGCGGCGCGCGCGTGATCGTGCTCGATATTCCGCTGCTGTTCGAGACCGGCGGCGAGAAGCGCGTCGATGCGGTCGTGGTGGTGTCGGCGCCGGCCGACGTGCAGCGCGCCCGCGTGCTCTCGCGTGCCGGCATGACGGCCGAAAGGCTCGACGCACTGCTGGCGCGCCAGATGTCGGATGCCGAAAAGCGCGCGCGCGCCCATTTCGTGGTGGATAGCTCGCGCTCGTTCGATTCCGCGCGTGCACAGATTCATGGCATCCTGCGCGCGGTTGCGGCCTTGCCGGGGCGGCGAATCGGATAAGAAGGACAGCATGCGCGAGATCGTGTTCGACACCGAAACCACCGGGCTCGATCCCTATCAGGGCGACCGGCTGGTGGAGATCGGCTGCGTCGAGCTGGTGAACGGCTTTCCGACCGGCAATATCTTTCACTGCCTATCTCAATCCCCAGCGCGACGTGCCGGACGGCGCGTTCCAGGTGCACGGGCTGTCGACCGAATTCCTCAAGGACAAGCCGCTGTTCGCCGATGTCTGCGAGGAGTTTCTCGCCTTCGTCGGCGATGCGCCGCTGGTCGCCCACAACGCGATGTTCGATCTCGGCTTCATCAACTCGGAGCTCGAGCGCTGCAAGCGCATGCTGCTGCAGCGCGACCGTCTGGTCGACACGCTGATGCTGGCGCGACGGCGCTATCCGGCGGGGCCGAACAGCCTCGATCACCTGTGCGCGCGCTTTTCGATCGACACGTCGCGTCGCACCAAGCATGGCGCCCTGCTCGACGCCGAACTGCTCGCCGAGGTCTATGTCGAGCTGACCGGCAAGCGCCAGGCGCGCCTCAGCCTCGTCGACGAGCCGATCGGCATCACGCAGCAGGGCATCATCGCGGTCGTGCGTGTCCGCCCGGCGCCGCTCAGCCCCCGCATCTCGGCGGCGGAACGCGAGGCGCACCGCGCGTTCGTGGCGACGCTCGGCGAAAAGGCGATCTGGAAGGACTATCTGGCGGACGCGGCTTAAGCCGCGGGCGGCGGGGCCGCGGGCTGCTGCTCGGCCATGCGCTGTCGATAGAGCGAGACGAAATCCACCGGATCGATCATCAGCGGCGGGAAGCCGCCATTGCGCACCGCGGTCGCGATGGTCTCGCGCGCGAACGGGAACAACAGCCGCGGACATTCGATCATGACGATCGCGTGCACGTTTTCCTGCGGCACGTTCGGCGACGCGGAACACGCCCGCATAGAGCAGATCGAAGCTGAACAGGAACAGGCTCGGCACCTCGGCGCGGCCCTCGATCTTGAGCTCGACCTCGAAGTCGTTGTCCGCCAGCGGCTTGGCGTTGACGTTGATCTGGATGTTGATCTTCGGTGGCTGCTGTTGCGGTTGCTGCTGCAGCGAGCGCGGCGCGTTCGGGTTCTCGAACGACAGATCCTTGACGTACTGGCGCGAGGACATTGAGCTGCGGCGCCGCCTGGTTCGCCTGCGCGGCTTCCGGCGGCGGGCCGCCATTCGTCGATGCCATGACTATTGTCCTTCCGCGTTGGCGCGGGAGGTCCCCGGCGCGATCGGCGGTGTGGCTAACACACGCGCCAAAAGGCGACAAGGATGCCGAATTTCTTCAGTCCGCTCCGGGAGATGGCTTGTGGCCGAGGCGCTCGTCGGGCAGCGCGCCGCCATTGGTCCGGCGGCAGATCGACCACATCGGCAGGGGCGCTGGCGCGCTCCGCGCCCTGCAAAGCGCGGCGCAACGCCGCACGGATCCAGTGCTGCACCGGCGGCAGCAACAGCAGCGCGCCCACAATGTCGGTCAGGAAGCCCGGCAGCAGCAGCAGGAAACCACCCAGCACGGTGAGGAAGCCGCGGCCATCGAGTTCCACCCGGGTGATGGTGCGGTCGCCGAACGCGTCGCGCACGCGCGCGACCTCGCCCCGACCGGCATGGCGGATCACCGCACATACCGGCCAGCGACGTCAGGATCGTCAGCGCCAGCGCGGCCAGAACGCCGAGCTTGAGCGCGACCGCGACGAATACGGCGATTTCCGCGAAGGGCAGCAGGAGCAGCCCGAAAATCGCCCATTTCACCAATGACATCCGGATACCTTATGGGACGAAGGTTGTTGGCGCGGTGCCTTGGATCGTCTAACATGCGCCGCATGCGCGGCGAAGGCGCGACACGCGCCGAAAAACCCTGGAACATCTCCCGTCGTGTGGTTACTTAAGTAATAGCGGCGAAGACGGCATCCAGTGCCGGGCTGCGGCGCCGCGCCACGCGCCGTCCCGACGACAGCCGAAAGCATGCGCGACTTGTTCGACATCTACACCATCATCTTCCTCGCGCTCGCAGTGTTCATCTTCCTGCGGCTGCGTAGCGTGCTGGGTCAGCGCACCGGGCGCGAGCGGCCGCCTTACGATCCCTATTCGCCGCGCGAGGCGGCCCGCACCTCGACCAACGACAACGTCGTGTCGCTGCCGCCGCGCGCCGGCGATGCGGCGGCAAAGCCCGCGGCCGATGCCGAACCGGCCGACCGCTGGAAGGGGATTGCCGAGTCCGGCTCGGCGGCGGCGGTCGGGCTCGATGCGCGTCGTCGCGCAGGATCCGAGTTTCGATCCGAAGCAGCTTCCTCACCGGTGGGCGCGCCGCCTACGAGATGATCGTCACCGCCTACGCGCAGGGCGACCGGCGCACCCTGAAGAACCTGCTGTCGAAAGAGGTCTATGACGGCTTCGAGCAGGCCATCAAGGATCGCGAGAGCCGTGGCGAGAAAGCCGAGACGCGGTTCGTGTCGATCGACAAGGCCGACCTCACCGGCGCCGAAGTGAAGGCCAAGACCGCGCAGATCACGGTGCGCTTCGTGTCGCAACTTGTGTCGGTGACGCGCGACCGCGACGGCAACGTGATCGACGGCAGCCCCGACAAGGTCACCGACGTGACCGACGTGTGGACCTTCGCGCGCGATCTGTCCTCGCGCGATCCCAACTGGAAGCTGGTCGCCACCGAAGCCGGGCAGTAGGCCCCAGCGTGTCCCGCAAAAGTGGGTACCGGTTTTGCGACAAAGGACACGCATAAGCAAAAGGCCAGCTTGCGGCACGCCCGAGGTTTCGGACGCGTCGCGGTGCTCGCGCTGTGCTGCCTGCTGGCGGCGGACCAGGACGCCGAGGCGCGCCGCGCGCATCGCGGCAAGATCAAGACAGCCCGCCGCCGCCCGTCTCCGAATTCACCGGCAAGCCGAATCCGCCCGGGCCGATGCGCTGGGCGGACACGCGCTTCGAGCCGGTCGCGTGGGACGAGACTCGACGGCTGGGCGGCGGACGATCATGCGGCCGCCTATGCGACGTTTCTGGCCAGCTGCCGCGCCGTTGTCGGCAGCGCCAAGGGCTCGCGCGACACGCGGCCGGTCTATCCGGCGCTGGTCGAGATCTGCCGCAAGGCGCGCGACCGCCGGTCCGCTCGGCGCCGAGGCGGCGCGCAAATTCTTCGAGGAGCACTTCCGCGCCATTCGCGTGTCGAAGGTCGACGACCCGAACGGATTTCTCACCGGCTACTACGAACCGATCGTCGACGGCTCGCGCACGCTGACCGACGACTTCAAGGTGCCGCTCTATGGCCGGCCGCGCGACCTCGTGCACATGGGGCGCAAGCGCAAGGCGGAGAGCTTCCCCAACACCGGGCGCGTGGTGCGCCGCATCGCGCGCGGCAAGTACGTGCCGTATTTCGACCGCGCGCAGATCGAGGACGGCGCGCTCGCGACCGCGCAAGCTCGAGATCGCCTATCTGAAGGATGCGAACGACCTTCTGTTCATCCAGATCCAGGGCTCGGCGCGCATCCGCCTCACCGACGGCACGCTGCTGCGCGTCAACTACGACTCGCACAACGGCCATCCCTACACGCCGGTCGGCCGCATCCTGATCGAGCGCGACATCATCAAGCGCGAGGACATGTCGATGGACCGCATCCGCAAATGGATGGCGGAGAATCCGGACGGCGGGAAGGAGTTGCGGCGGCAGAACAAGTCCTATGTGTTCTTCCGCAACGATCGGTTTGCCGGAGAACGAGGAGGCGCGCGGCGCGCAGGGCGTACCGCTCACGGCGACGCGCTCGATCGCGGTCGACCGCGTGCTGCATGTCTACGGCACGCCGTTCTTCATCGGCGCCGAGCTGCCGATCGACAGCGAGGCTTCGACGACGAAATTCCGCAAACTGATGATCGCGCAGGACACCGGCTCGGCGATCGTCGGGCCAGCGCGCGCCGACATCTATTTCGGCTCCGGCGAGGAGGCGGGCCGCATCGCCGGCCGCATCAAGAATCCCGGCGCGCTTTACGATGCTGATGCCGCGCGCGCTCGATCCGGTCGAGGCCGGCAAGGCGATGCCGCTGCCGGAGGCGCGCCCGGCGTCGGCGCCGAAAGGTCGACCGGCGGCTGAAACCACGCAGCCGCAAGCGCCGGCAAAACCGCTCGCCGAACCGGCTCCCGTTCCGCGCGCGCGGCCCAGATCCTGATGAACAAGCCATGACGCGCAGGCGATCGCTCTCGGACGACGAGCGCGCGCTGTGGGAGACGGTGACGCGCGCAATCGCGCCGCTGCGGCGGCGCAAGGTGGCCAAGGTCAAGCGAGTCGTTGAGGCCGAAGAGGTCGCTGCGCCTCCGCCGGCCAAACCGGCGCGCAAGTCCGTCGAAACGCCGCCGCGCACGAGACCCGCGCAGCGTCCGGCTCCGCCGCCGCTCGCCCCGCTCGGCCGGCGCATGCGGCAGAAGCTCGGACGCGGGTCGGAGCCGATCGATGCGCGCATCGACCTGCACGGCATGACCCAAGCCGACGCGCATGCGGCGCTCGCGCACTTCCTGCGCCGCGCGCAACGCGACGGCGCGCGCGTGGTGCTGGTCATCACCGGCAAGGGTGCAACGCGACATCTGCCGGCGGCGACCCCTACTGCGGAGCGCGGCGTGCTCCAGCCGCCAGGTGCCGCTGTGGCTGGAAAGCGCGCGAGTTGCGGCCGTTCGTCGTCGGCTTCGAGAGCGCCGGCGCCGGTCACGGCCGGGAGGGGGCGCTGTATGTGAGAGTGCGGAGGAGCCGGCAATTCAATGAGAACAATTGACAGAATAGCACCGTGGGTATAACATTGTTATAACGTCAGGAGCGGTCAATGACGGCAATTCGCAAGATGGGTAACTCTCAAGGAGTCCTCATTCCCAAGCCGCTGCTAAAGGAAATGGGCATAAAAACCGGTGACAATGTCGACATGTCGGTTGAGCGCGGGAAATTGGTCATCGTGCCGCGAAAGAGGAAGCTACGCGAAGGATGGGCTGAGGACAGCAAGGCCATCGCCGCCGCAGGTGACGGTGGACTTGTGTGGCCCGAATTCGCCAATGATGGAGATAAGGACCTGAAGTGGTAGCGCGGGGGGAAGTCTGGCTAGCACGGCTGGATCCGACCGAAGGTCGCGAGATTCAAAAGACTCGCCCGTGTCTGGTCATCTCACCGCCAGAAATACACGACTATTTAGATACCTTGTTGGCGGCGCCATTGACCAGCGGGAGCTACCCAGCCAGGTATCGGATCGCAACCCGGTTCAATGAAAAAGACAACCTCATCCTGCTCGAACAAATCCGAGTGCTCGACAAGCGACGGCTTTTACGTCTGCTTGGCAGGATCGAGAGCAAAACGTTAAGCAGCGTTCTAACGACACTGCAGGAGCTATTTGCGGAAGAATAGTGAGCACGGGGCATTACAAAATAAACCTGCTCAAATCCGCATTCTTCGCCAGATCCCCGATGTGCTCGCGCACATAGGCGGCGTCGATCTTCAACGTCTCGCCCGAACGGTCGGGCGCCGCGAATGAAATCTCGTCGAGCACGCGCTCCATCACGGTCTGCAGGCGGCGCGCGCCGATGTTCTCGACATTGGAGTTCACCTCGACCGCGATGTCGGCGATGGCATCGATCGCGTCGGCGGTGAATTCGAGCGTGACGCCTTCGGTCGCCGAGCAGCGCCACGGTCTGCTTGACCAGCGAGGCCTCGGGCTCGGTCAGGATGCGCTTGAGATCGTCGCGCGTCAGCGCGTTCAGTTCGACGCGGATCGGCAGCCGGCCCTGCAACTCGGGCAGCAGGTCGGACGGCTTCGACACATGGAACGCGCCCGACGCGATGAACAGGATGTGGTCGGTCTTCACCGCGCCGTGCTTGGTCGACACCGTAGTGCCCTCGATCAACGGCAGCAGGTCGCGCTGCACGCCCTCGCGCGAGACGTCGGCGCCGATGCGGCCGTCGCGGCCGTGATCTTGTCGATCTCGTCGAGGAACACGATGCCGTTCTGCTCGACCGCCTTCGAGGATTCCTGCACCAGCTGATCCTGGTCGAGCAGCTTGTCGGATTCCTCGCTGATCAGCGGCTCGTACGCCTCCTTCACGGTGAGCCGGCGCGTCTTGGTGCGCCCGCCGCCCATCTTTCCGAAGATGTCGCCGATCGAAATCGCGCCCATCTGCGCGCCCGGCATGCCGGGGATTTCGAACATCGGAAATCCGCCGCCGCTCTGCTGCACCTCGATCTCGATTTCCTTGTCGTCCATCTCGCCGGTACGCAGCCGGCGGCGGAACGAGTCCTTGGTGGCGGGGCTCGCGTCTGCGCCCGTCAGTGCGTCGACCACGCGGTCTTCGGCGGCGAGATGCGCCTTCGCTTCCACGTCCTTGCGCTTCTTCTCGCGCGTCTGCGCGATCGCGATTTCGACCAGGTCGCGCACGATCTGCTCGACGTCGCGGCCGACGTAGCCGACTTCGGTGAACTTGGTCGCCTCGACCTTCAAGAACGGCGCGCCCGCGAGCCGCGCCAGACGGCGCGAAATCTCGGTTTTGCCAACGCCGGTCGGGCCGATCATCAGGATGTTTTTCGGCAGCACTTCCTCGCGCAGCTTTTCGTCGAGCTGCATGCGGCGCCAGCGGTTGCGCAGCGCGATTGCGACCGCGCGCTTGGCGTCGCCCTGACCGATGATGAAGCGGTCGAGCTCGGAAACGATTTCGCGCGGCGAGAACGAGGTCATGCGTCACGTACCATCAGGAGGGCGATGCCGTCGGGCGTATCCACCTCGCGGTCGCGGAAAAATCCGGCCTTCTCATAGGCGCGGATCGCGCGCGCGTTTTCGGGATCGGGATCCACCACAACGCGCGGCGTTCCGTTTGTCAGCAAATCCTCGATGAAGGCCCGGATGAAGCCGGAGCCGTGCCCGCGGCCGATCATATCGGTTGGCCCGATCATCTGGTCGATGCCGCGCGTGTCCGCGGGCTGCGGTCCGAAGCCGGTATTCCAGTCGGCGAGCCGATAGCACTGCAGATACCCGAGCGGGGCACCGACAGGCTTTTGCATTGACGCGTTTTCTTGACGCAAACCGGTGCCCACTTCGCTCGAAAACGCTATGAGCGACACGATGTACTGATCCATCGCGGGCTCGCTCATGTCGCCGCTGACGAGGCCGAACTGCTCGTCCGGATCGCCCCACCATTCGCGCACGTGCGGCTGCGTCAGCCACGTACGCACCAGCGGCAAATCGTCGGCCGACATCGGGCGAAACTGATACGACGCCATGCTTACGCCTTCAGCGTCTCAACCGTGACGTTGCGGTTGGTGTAGACGCAAATGTCCGCCGCAATGTCGAGCGAGCGGCGCACGATCGCTTCGGCATCGAGCGGGCCGTCGGTAAGCGCACGCGCGGCGGCGAGCGCGTAGTTGCCGCCCGAGCCGATGCCCATGACGCCGGCCTCGGGTTCGAGCACGTCGCCGGTGCCGGTGAGCACCAGCGACACGTCCTTGTCGGCGACGATCATCATGGCTTCGAGCCGGCGCAGGTAGCGGTCGGTGCGCCAGTCCTTGGCGAGCTCGACGGCGGCGCGCATCAGTTGCCCGGGATACTGCTCCAGCTTGGCCTCCAGCCGCTCGAACAGCGTGAAGGCATCGGCCGTCGCGCCCGCAAAGCCGCCGATCACGTCGCCCTTGGCCAGCCGGCGCACCTTCTTGGCGTTGGCCTTGACGATGGTCTGGCCGATCGAGACCTGCCCGTCGCCGCCGATCGCCACCACGCCGCCCTTGCGGACCGTGAGGATGGTGGTGCCGTGCCAGAGGTCGGGGGAGGGAGGTTGCATCGAAGGAGGATGTAGGCACGGCGCGGGAGGGATGCAAACGGAGCGGTCTGTCCCTCTCCCCGTGAAACGGGGAGAGGGTGCCCGAGCGTAGCGAGGGCGGGTGAGGGGCAGGTGTGTCGCGATGGCCCCTCACCCGGCTCACATCTTCGATGTTCGCCACCCTCTCCCCGCAAGCGGGGAGAGGGAAAAGAAACGCCGGTCCGCGTTCAAAACGCCCGCGCCTCCATGCCGTCGACGTAGCGCTTCATGTACTGGCCGACGAAATCGTGATTGACGAAGCGCTGGTAGGCGTCGGCGATGCGCCGCGTCACCGGACCCCACACCTGCCCCTCCGGGCCGATCGCGACGCCGTTCACCTTGGTGACCGGACAGATGCAGAGCGACGTCGAGGTGAGGAAAATCTCGTCCGCATTGTAGGCATCGTAGAGATCGAGATCGGCCTCGCGCAGCGCGAGCCCCTCCTGGCGCGCAAGGTCGATCGCGGTCGCCGGCTCACGCCCGGCAGCACGAACTTCTCCCGCGGGGTGACGATCTCCTCGCCGCGCACGATGAAAATGTTCGAGCCGAGGCCCTCGCAGAGATTGCCGTTGACGTCGAGCAGCACCGCCCACGCCTCCGGGTCGATGCTCTGCACCTCCTGGTCCGCCACGATCAGATTGAGATAGTTGTGCGTCTTGGCGCGCGGCGTGAGCGAATCCGGTGGGACGCGGCGGTGTGACGGGATGACCACCTTGATGCCCGTCCTTGAACAACTTGGCGCGCTGCGCGAACGGCAGCGGATTGCATTCCAGCACCACATTCGGCCCGTGGTAGTCGATGTTGTCGCCCGGCGCTTCCTTCACGCCGCGGCTGATGCGCTGGCCGACCCAGTAGTCGTCGTCCGGCCCGAGCAGATGGCGGTTGCGCTCGAACACCTCCTCGGTCAGGTCGCACATCTTCTGCGGCCCGAAACCGGGGTCGATGCGCAGGTATTTCAGCGAGCGGTAGAGCCGGTCGACATGCTCCTTCACCTTGAACAGGCGGTGCCCGAACGTGCGGGTCATGTCGAAGCAGCCGTCGCCGTACACCCAGCTCGAATCGCGGAACGGGAATGCGCACCTCGCGCTCCGGCCATGAACTCGCCGTTGAACCAGGCCACCCGCTCATTCGCCAATTGGGACATTTCGGCCTCTTAACTGAAGAAAGACCACGCAGACTAGACGAGGTGGCGAACGCCGCAAACCCCTGATAAAAGGCGCGCGAATTGAACGAGGCAGAGGCATGCGCAAGGCCGCGGTGAAGCGCAAGACCAAGGAAACCGACGTCGAGGTCGAGATCAACCTCGACGGCACCGGCGCGGGCTCGATCGCGACCGGCATCGGTTTTTTCGACCACATGCTCGACCTGCTGGCGCGCCACTCGCGCATCGACATCACCGTGAAGGCCAAGGGCGACCTGCACATCGACCATCACCACACCACGGAAGACGTCGGCATCGCGCTGGGCCAAGCGGTGAAGCAGGCGCTCGGCGACATGAAGGGCATCACCCGCTACGCCAGCGTGCACGTGCCGATGGACGAGGCGCTCACCCGCGTCGCGATCGATATTTCGGGGCGGCCGTTTCTGGTGTTCAAGGCCGAATTCGGCCGCGACAAGGTGGGCGCGTTCGACACCGAGCTGGTGCAGGAATGGTTCCAGGCGTTCGCCATGAACGCCGGCGTCACGCTGCATGTCGAGACATTGTATGGCACCAACGACCACCATATCTCGGAGTCGTGCTTCAAGGGTCTGGCGCGCGCGCTGCGCACCGCGGTCGCAATCGATCCGCGCGCGGCGAACGAAGTGCCGTCGACCAAGGGAACGCTGGGGGGCTAGTCCCTCCCCGCGCAGCGGGGAGGGTGGCGAGCGCAGCGAGCCGGGTGGGGTGTTGCGCTTGGTAAATGTCCCCACCCGTCCGCCGCTTCGCGGCGGACACCCTCCCCCTACGGGGGAGGGATAGAAAGCAAGAGCGACGATCATGCCCGTCTACACGGTCCACGAGCCGCCGCGGCGCGACGACGAGTTGCTGGCGCACACTGCGCGCTTCCATTTCGTGCGCGACGGCTTCCACTTCTGGGCGTTCCTGCTCGCGCCGTTGTGGATGCTGCGCCACCGGCTGTGGCTCGAATTCATCGTCTTTACGCTGCTGATCGGCGGCATCACGTTTGGACTGCGTCGTTTCGGCATCGCGGAGAGCGCCGGCGGCTTGGTCTGGTTTCTGCTGGCGGTTCTTGTTGGCATCGAAGCATCGAGCCTGCTGCGCTCGAAGCTGTCACGCCGCGGCTACGAGAATCTGGGCGTCGTGGTGGGCGAGGATCTGGAACACGCCGAGCGGCGCTTCTTCGACGGCTGGGTCAACGAGGCCGGACGGCTCGCACCGCCCTCTCCCGTGGCACCGGCTCCGCCCGCGCCGTCGCCGTTCGACCGGCCGGCGCCATCGGGCGAGATCGTCGGGCTGTTTCCCCAGCCGGAAACACGGTCATGACGGTCGCGATCGTCGACTACGGCTCGGGCAATCTGCACTCGGCCGCGAAGGCCTTCGAGCGCGCGGCGCGCGAGCACGGCTCCGATCAGCCGGTCGTCGTGACCAGCGATCCCGAGACGGTGCGCGGTGCCGACCGCGTGGTGCTGCCGGGCGTCGGCGCCTTCGCGGACTGCCGGCGCGGCCTGAATGCGGTCTCCGGCATGGTCGACGCGCTGAACGAGACCGTGCGGCAGAAAGGCCGGCCGTTTCTCGGCATCTGCGTCGGCATGCAGCTGATGGCCGAACGCGGCCGCGAATACGAAGTGGTCGAAGGCCTGGGCTGGATTCCCGGCGAGGTCGACCGCATCGCGCCGGGCGATCCGGACCTGAAGATCCCGCACATGGGCTGGAACACGCTCAACGAGCGCCGCCGCCATCCGCTGCTCGACGGCATTCCGCTCGGGAGCAGCGGGCTGCACGGCTATTTCGTGCACTCGTATCATCTCAAAACGACCAAGGATTGCCTCGTGGCGGACGCCGACTATGGCGGCCCGGTCACGGCCGTGGTGGCGCGCGACAACTATGCCGGCACCCAATTTCATCCCGAGAAAAGCCAGCGGCTCGGCCTCGCGCTGATCGCGAATTTTTTGAAATGGAAGCCGTGATGCACACGCACCGTTACCCTCCCCTGGAGGGGGAGGGTCGACGCCGAAGGCGTCGGGGTGGGGTGAGCCTCCGCATAAGCTTCACCCCACCCCGGCTCGCACCTTCGGTGCTTGCCGACCCTCCCCCTCCAGGGGAGGGTCGCACCGGAGTTTGCCGCCAGTGATCCTCTTCCCCGCTATCGACCTGAAGGACGGCCTCGCGGTGCGCCTGCAGCAGGGCGACATGGCGCGTGCGACCGTGTTCAACCGCGATCCCGCCGCGCAGGCGCATGCATTCGAGACGCAGGGTTTTCGTCACCTCCATGTGGTCGATCTCGACGGCGCGTTTGCGGGCAAGCCGATGAACGGCGCGGCGGTCGAGCGCATTCTCGAGACCGTAGGGCTGTGCGTACAACTCGGCGGCGGCATCCGCGACATGAAGACCATCGATGGCTGGCTCGAGAAGGGCGTCGACCGCGTGATCATCGGGACAGCCGCCGTGCGCGATCCGGCGCTGGTGAAAGAAGCGGCGCGAAAATATCCCAAGCGCGTGGCGGTCGGGCTCGACGCGCGCGACGGCAAGGTCGCGGTCGAAGGCTGGGCCGAGCAGTCGGAGCTTTCCGCGCTCGACATCGCGCGGCGCTTCGAGGACGCGGGCGTGGCGGCGATCGTCTACACCGATGTCGCGCGCGACGGCATGCTGCAAGGGATCAACTGGGACGCCACCATCGCGCTCGCCGATGCGATTTCGATCCCTGTGGTCGCGTCGGGTGGGCTTGCCTCGATCGACGACATCCGCCGCATGACGCAGCCCGACGCACGTAAGCTCGAAGGCGCCATCGCGGGCCGCGCGCTCTATGACGGGCGACTCGATGCGGCTGCGGCGCTCAAGATGCTCAGGTCCGCCAAGGCTGCGTGAAAAGGCCCGCCTGAATGTTCAAAGTCCGCGTCATCCCCTGCCTCGACGTGAAGGACGGCCGCGTCGTCAAGGGCGTCAACTTCGTCAATCTGCGCGACGCGGGCGACCCGGTCGAAGCGGCGATCGCTTACGACGCGGCGGGCGCGGACGAGCTGACGTTTCTCGACATCACGGCGAGCCACGAGAACCGCGACACCATCTTCGACGTGGTGACGCGCACCGCGGAAGCCTGTTTCATGCCGCTCACCGTCGGCGGCGGCGTACGCACTGTCGAGGATATCCGCAAGCTCTTGAAATGCGGCGCCGACAAGGTGTCGATCAACACAGCGGCGGTGAACAAGCGCGCCTTCGTCAAAGAGGCGGCGGAGAAATTTGGCGATCAGTGCATCGTGGTGGCGATCGACGCGAAGAAGGTGTCGAAGGCCGCCGAGCCGGACCGCTGGGAGATCTTCACCCATGGCGGCCGTAACCCGACCGGCATCGACGCGATCGGCTACGCGCGCGAGGTGGTGACGCTCGGTGCCGGTGAGATCCTGCTCACCTCGATGGACCGCGACGGCACCAAGTCCGGCTACGACGTGGCGCTCACCCGCGCCATCGCCGACGCCGTCACCGTGCCGGTGATCGCCTCGGGCGGCGTCGGCAATCTCGATCATCTGGTCGAAGGCATCCGCGACGGCCATGCGACCGCCGTGCTCGCTGCCTCGATCTTCCATTTCGGCGAATACACGGTGCGCCAGGCGAAGGACCATATGGCGAAAGCCGGACTGCCGATGCGGCTCGATCCCTAGCTTGCTTATCCCTCCCCCGAAGGGGGAGGGTGGTCGGCCGAAAGGCCGACCGGGTGGGGTACTATGGCGAACGAAATCGCACGGACGCTTCGCAAGCGTATGACCCCGCAAGAGATCAAGTTGTGGGTACACCTCCGGTCGTGGCGCAAGCGTGGCTATCACTTTCGGCGCCAAGCTCCGCGTGACGACTTCATCGTCGATTTTGTTTGTCTCAAGCATCGGCTGGTCATTGAAGTGGACGGCGGTCAGCACAACTTCGACGGCCACACGAGACGCGACAGAGAGCGCGACCGGCATTTCTCGCGGCAGGGATTCGAGGTGCTTCGCTTTTGGAACAATGAGGTCGACCAAAATCTGGAAGGGGTTTTGACTGTCATCGATAACGCGCTCCGCGCGCCCCCACCCGGCCGTCCTGCGGACGGCCACCCTCCCCCTTCGGGGGAGGGATAGGCACCTGCGTTTGTCGCTCCCGGCGCCGCGCAAGAAATGCTACACACCGCGCATGAGCACCTTCACTTTGCACGATCTGGAAGCCCGCGTGCATGAGCGCGCCACGGCGAGCCCTGAGCAATCCTATACGCGCAAGCTTCTCGACCGGGGCGTGGCGCATTGCGCCAAGAAGCTCGGTGAGGAGGCGGTGGAAGTAGCGCTCGCGGCCGTGGCGGAAGACCGCGAGCACTTGATCGGCGAAGCCGCCGACCTGCTCTATCATCTGTTCGTCGTGCTAGAAGCGCGTGGCATCAGGCTTGCCGAGGTCGAGGCCGCGCTCGCCGCGCGCACCGCCTATTCGGGGCTCGACGAGAAGGCCGCGCGCAAGGGCGGCTAGGCTATAAACGATAGCGAAGCGTATGGAACAGCGTACCGACGACGGTTTTTCGCCCTACAGCATCTTCTCGCGCGACCAGTGGGCGGCGCTGCGCGAAGACGCGCCGATGACGCTGACGCCGGACGAAGTCACGCGCGTGCGCTCGCTGCATGACCGGCTCGACATGAAGGAGGTCGAGGAAATCTACCTGCCGGTCTCGCGCTTGCTGTCGCTGTACGTGGCGGCGGCGCAGCGGCTGTTCATCGTGCAGCAGCACTTCCTCGGCACCGCCGAGGCGAAGGTCCCCTACATCATTGGCGTGGCGGGCTCGGTCGCGGTCGGCAAATCGACGACGGCCCGCGTGCTTCAGGCGCTGCTCGCGCGCTGGCCGAACGTGCCGAAGGTCGATCTCGTCACCACCGACGGCTTTCTCTTGCCGAACGCGGTACTCGAGCGCGAAGGCCTGATGGAGAAGAAGGGCTTTCCGGAGAGCTACGATCTGCCGGCGCTGCTTCGCTTCCTCGCCGACGTGAAAGCGGGGCGCCGCCCGGTGCGCGCGCCGATCTACTCGCATCTCGTCTACGACGTGATGCCGAACCAGTCGATCGAAGTCGATCGCCCCGACATCCTGATCGTCGAAGGGCTCAACGTGTTGCAGACCGGGCAATTGCCGAAGGACGGCAAGGCCATTCCCTATGTGTCGGACTTTTTCGACTTCTCGGTCTACATCGACGCCGAGGAAGACGTGCTGCAGCGCTGGTACGTGAACCGTTTCCTGACGTTGCGCGAGACCGCGTTCCGCGATCCGAAGTCCTACTTCCACCGCTACTCCAACCTCAACGACGAACAGGCGATCGCGACCGCGACCTCGATCTGGGAACGCATCAACCTGATCAATCTGCGCGAAAACATCCTGCCGACGCGCCGCCGCGCGCACCTGATCCTCAAGAAGGAGGACAGCCATCTGGTGCAGGAAGTGGCGCTGAGGAAGCTCTAAAGTCCTCATCCTGAGGAAGCGCGAAGCGCCGTCTCGAAGGATGACCCGAGCGCGACAGCCCTTCGAGACGCGGTCCTTCGGACCGCTCCTCAGGGTGAGGAGGGCGTTACGCCGCGAGCGCTGCGCGTCCGGCGAGCGTCTCGACCAGCCGGTCGCGGTCAAGCGGCTTCACCAGGAAATCGTCCATGCCGGCCGCAAGGCAGGCTTCGCGGTCCTCGCCGAACGCATTGGCGGTGAGCGCGACAATGCGCGTGCGTCGCCACCCAAGAGCGGCCTCAGTGGCGCGGATGCGGCGCGTTGCCTCGAGCCCGTCGAGCTCGGGCATGTGCACATCCATCAGCACGAGATCGTACGGGATGCCGGCACTGACAGCCGCCGCATAAGCCTCGACTGCCGCGGCGCCGTTCGCCGCAACGGTTGGCCGGTGGCCGAGCCGATGCAGCAGCGCGCGGGCGAGCAGGGCGTTGATGTCGTTGTCTTCGGCGACCAGGATCGCGAGGCCTTTCGTCGGCGGCGCCAGGTGCTCGTCGATGCTTTCCGCCATGTCGGCATGGATCGCATCGCTCTTGCCGAGACGGGCCGCGAGCGAGGCGGCGCGTACCGGTTTCACCAGGTAGCCGGTGAAACCTGCCGCCTTGAGGTTTGCGAGTTCATGACGCTCGGCGGGCGTGACCAGCACGATACGCCGCGCGACCGCAGCGGCGTCGTGCGCCAGCGCGCTGAGCGGTTCGGCCCCGAGCGAACGGTCGACGACCAGCGTGTTCCACGGACGGTTCGCCAGCATGGCGCGCGCGGTCGCTTTGTCGCGCACGAGAAGGACCTGCGCGCCCCAGCCTTCGAGGCGGCGCGCGACCAGCGGCGCCTCGATCGTGCCGGGCGCCACGACCAGGATCGCCTGCCCGGACAGCTCCGGCGCGGCGGATGGGGTCTCGCTCGCATCGGCCGCTCGCGGCAGCGCGACCGTGAAACGGAACGTGGAGCCTTGGCCCGGTGCGCTCTCCAGCGTCAGGCTGCCGCCCATGCGCTCGACGATGCGCCGCGAGATCGCAAGCCCCAGGCCGGTGCCGCCGAACCTGCGGGTCGTGCCGCCGTCGGCCTGCTCGAATTCATCGAACACGCGCGCCTGCGCCGCCGGCGCGATGCCGATGCCGGTGTCGCGCACCGAAAAGCTGATGGCGTTTTGCGCGGCGCTGATGTCTTTTGGCGCGATACCGATGCCGTTTTGTGCGGTGCCTGGCTCCACCGTGACGGCGACGCCGCCGGCTTCGGTGAACTTCACCGCATTGCCGGCGAGGTTGAGCAACACCTGGCGCAAGCGTGGCGCGTCGCCGGTAACGCACTCCGGCAGGCGCGGATCGATCGAACACGCGATCTCCAGACCCTTCGCCTGCGCGCGCGGCGACAGCAGTTCAATCGTCTCCTCCACGAGCGCCGCAAGGGCGAACGGCTGCGCGTCGAGATCGAGCCGCCCCGCCTCGATCTTTGAAAAATCGAGGATTTCCTCGATCAGCGAGAGCAGCGTGTCTCCGGACGTCTTCACCGCCTTGGCATAGGTCGCCTGTTCGGGCGTCAGCGGCGTATCGAGCAGCAGCCCCGCCATGCCGAGGATCCCGTTGAGCGGCGTGCGGATTTCGTGGCTCACCGTCGCGAGGAAGCGGCTCTTGGCGCGGTTCTCGCCCTCCGCTTCCTTCAGCTCCCAATTGCGATCGGCGAGCTCCTCGGCGCGCTCCTCGGCGCGCTTGAGTTCTGCGCGGAGAGCGCGGTTGCGCCGCGCGAGCAACGCCAGCGCGCCGCACGCCGCAACGATCAGCGCGCCCGCGATCGTGGCGGAGACGTTCGCATCGAATCCGCCGAGCGTTGCCTCGGTCGCGAGGATCGGAAGTGTCAGATAGATCGCGAGGAGCACGACCGCGGCGCGCGCCGCAAGCGCCCACGCGCGATGGCCGAATACGGCTCGCGCGCGCACGTCCCCTGCGCTGTCTCCTGAAGCCATCGACGCCCGCCCGTTTTGGGTTCTGGCGCCGAGCTTGGCCGAAGGGAATTGCGATTCCGTTCAGGCTGGGAGGATCAGGCGAATCGTGCCCGGCAGGGTTTACGGCGCGCTAATGTGACACAACGAATTTGAACGATCTCGTTAGCGCCCGCTAAACCGGTGCGCGTCCCTTCTCGGGCGCGATGCTCTCGACGAGATCGACGACGGCCCGTTGCACGCTGCCCGGGGAATGCGCGAGAACGCGCGCAACAGGCGCAGCGAATACGTGGTGTCGAGGAAGCCCAGGATGGCGCGCGTATCCGCGGAGCCGTCATCGGTCCCGCCGAAGAAGAACGCCACCGGCACGTCGAGCGCCTCGCCGACCCGCACCAGCCGCCCGGCGCCGACACGGTTCACGCCTTTCTCGTATTTCTGCACCTGTTGAAACGTCACACCGAGCAGGTTGCCGAGCTCGGTCTGCGACATGCCCTTCGCCATGCGGCGTGCGCGGATGCGCTGGCCGACCTCGATGTCGTGCGACGTGGTGCTTTTCGTCTTGGATTTCATAGCCATCGCGGCAACGCCCCCAAAAAACCGGTCCCCAACCGCACCAAGTCTCAGTTGTCCCGGGCGGGGTTGACCACCGTGAACTGGAGTTTACGCACCGCTGGGTTGCGGGGTGCCGGGCGGGGTATTGTGGCGAGAAGGGACTGGAAGCCGGGATTTTCGGCGGACGGCGGTCAGCCGGCTTTGGCTTGCGGGCGCTTGGGAGCGAGGGTCCGCAGCGTTGCACCCATGTCGGGCGGTGGCGGCGTGCCCATCAGGTCGCGCGGATGGATGAACTCGTCGCCGAACCAGGGATAGCGCTTCGCGTCGAACAGCGTGCGCAACCAGTCGATGAAGAGCGACACGCGGCGGACGCTGCGCACGTTCGGGTGATAGGTCATCCAGATGTCGAGCTGGTGCCGCACGCCGATATCGACCGGCACCAGATCGGTGCCGAGCGCCATGACGTAAGTCGGCAGCGCGCCGATGCCGATCCCGAGATCGATCGCGTAGGCGTGCGCAGTGCTGGTGTTGGTGCGGAACGCGACGATGCCCTCGATGCTTGGCAGGTTGAGCAGGCGCGGAATGACGTTCTCCTCGACCTGCGGCGCTTTCTGATCGATCAGGCGGTGCTGCCGGACGTCCTCGGCGCTTTTCGGGAGCCCGTACAGCTCGATGTAGCGCTTCGATGCGAATGGATAGAGATGCATCCGCCCGAGCCGCACGACCTTGGCGTTCGCACGCCCGGGCTTTTGCAGTTGCACCGCGACGTCCGCCTCCTTGTGCACCACGTCGGCGACTTCCATCGCGCAACGCAGATCGACGACCGTTGTCGGATGCGTGCGGCAGAATTGCGCGAGCTGCGGCAGGATCCACGCGGTGCCCAGGCCTTCGGTGACCGAGCAGCGCACCATGCCGCGCGTGGTGAGATCCTGGTCGAGGTGCGCGCGCAGCGAGTGGCTCGCCAACTCCATCTTCTGCGCGCTCGCATAAACGGCGCGGCCTTCGGCGGTGAGCAGCAGGCCATCGGGCAAGCGGTCGAACAGGCGAAATTCAAGATCTTCTTCCAGCCGCTCCACGCGGCGCATCACGGTGGTGGTGCCGGTGCGCAGCGCCGTCGCGGCCTTGCGGAAACTCAGCGTGCGCGCCGCAACCACGAACACGCGCAGGTCGTCCCACGAAATGCGCTGAAGCAGCGCAGCCCCAATGGGGTGCTCCGTTTTTGCAGCAGGGTGTTGCGGAAATTTTGCCACCGACCCGAGCACCTCGCCGCTATGCTACTTTACGGAGGCCAACTGTGACAGGGGATCATGCGATATTCACATGATTTCCGAGTTGAAAGCTTCCCCGGCGCCTGATTGTGCGCCGCAACATAACGGGCAGGGCCGGGGGCATGACTTGAACAATTCGCGCGACGGGGGAATCCGCAAGCGCCGCGCGGGTCCCGAGGATGTCGAGATCGGACGAAAAATTCGCGCTTTGCGGCTGGAGCGCGGCCTCTCGCAATCCGGCCTCGCCGACGGCATCGGGCTGACATTCCAGCAGGTGCAGAAGTACGAGAAGGGCACGAACCGCGTCTCGGCCGGACGGCTGCAGCGGATCGCCGACATCCTCAACACGCCGGTGACGTTCTTCTACGCGGGCATGAACCCGCGCGCCACCAAGAAGCAGGGCATCCGCGATACGAGCCTCGCCTTCCTGCAGACCAAGGGCGCGGTGCGGCTGGTGCGCGCCTATGCGGAGATCGGCTCGCGGACGACGAAATACGCGCTGGTGGTGCTGGCGGAGAGTTTGAGGAACAAGGAGAAGGGGTAGGGGTACTACCCGCCTTTAGATTTTCAAATTATCTTCTTCACATTCCAGTTATGCGCGCCGCCTTTGATGGTCGGTCGAAAGGAAGCCTTCGAACAGGTTCGGCGTTAAGACAGCGCCATGCTCTTTGGTGAAGTCGTTTGGATGAATGAACTCATCGCGGAACCAAGGAAATCGCTTAGGGTCGAAGGCATCAATAAGCCAGTCCACCATCCGCCGCACGCGGGGTATGCGCACGGCATCTGGATGATAGGTGAGCCATATATCGAACTGGAAACGGAGGCCTACATCAATGGGAACGACACGACCGCTGACAGCACGCGCGTAGGTCGGCAGGATGCCAATACCTGCACCCTGAGCTACTGCCCAAAAATAGGCGCTGCCTACGTTTGTACGCAGCACGACATGCCTTTCCAAGGATACCCCGGGATAAGTTTTTTCAAACAGTTCGGCCGCCGATGTTTGATCCGCGAGCTGCAGGACTAGACGATGGGTTAGTCCCTCTTGGGCTGTTTTCGGCACCCCAAAGAGTTCGATGTACGACTGGGCAGCAAACGGCATCGAATGAAGTCGGCCGAGCTTCACGATCTTAAGATCAGGATTTGTTGGTTTTGTAAGTTGGACAGCGGCGTCAGCCTCCAATCTAACCACGTCGGGTGACTGCATTGCGCAATTCAGGTCAACGTGCAGCTTCGGATGCGCGCGTTGAAACTCCACTAGTCTCGGAACTAGCCAAAACGTTCCAAGGCCCTCGGTCACGGCCAGCTTCAATCCGCCGGAAAGGGACGGAGCGGCTCGGTCACGCGCCCTAATCAATCCGAATGAGGCCACCTCCATGTGACGTGCAGATGCTAGGATTTCTTCTCCCTCAGCGGTGGTTCTCACGCCATCAACATGGCGCGTGAACAACGTCACTCCCAGTTGGCGTTCTAGGTCAGAAATTCGACGCCGAAGTGCATTGATTGAAAGTTCTAGATGCTCGGCCGCCGAACGGAAGCTTCCTCGGCGCGCAACCTCAAGAAATACTCTTACCGAATCCCAATCGGGGATGGTTGACGTTGCTCTTAATAGATCGCGTTCCGCAATCGGAACACCCCTTTGCGGCAGTGATTGCATACTAGCGCCCTCCAGCCAGTCTAAGCTTCGCAGAGTAAGTGCGGCGCCACAACCCCCGGGATGCCATGACCATTCACGATGTTCGCGTTTCTCGCGCCGTAACAGATGAAGCTACCCGCTATCCTAGGCCACATCATCCTCTTGCGGCCTTCGATACTGAGACCCTTGCGCGTCGCGTCGTCATTTTCACGCCAAGCGGTGAGCAAATCAATTCCCTCGTTGCGCTTGCGCAGAAAAGTATATCTGGACTGACCACGCCAACTGCAGTTGTCTGCAAGGTCATGTCGCACAATCCCGATTCACTTTGGGCGATCGCGCGGCGGAGTCGCTACAACTCGGCTAGCCCAACCGCGGAGGGCTTCTTCGCCTTGCTGATGCTCAACGATGCCGGGATGCGTCAGCTGATGGACGGAACTTTTAATGCTTCCGATCCAGATCTAGCGCTGCTAACGGCGCAGAATGAAAAGCCAGCTGGCATCTATCTTTGGGCAGTTCATGCACCTGGCAGCTTGTCCGGCGGAATTGCACTGGTTCTCGAAAAAGTTTCTTCGCCGCTATACGCCGATGCAAATCTGTACGCACGCCCTATGACCGCAGGTGGAAATCGAATACTTGAAGCAACGGGTTTTACCCGGGGCGCAAGTTATCGCGGCAGATGGGCCGCGCATCTTCAGATGTGCCATCGTTGCCCTCCGATTAGAGAGGATGGCCCGATTTATGACAATTACCATGACCGCAAAAAAGGCTGTGATCTCTCTGTTGGTGTCGCGCGCACACTTGAGGATATCATGCGCGTCACGGCGATCCGCAGCGCCGTCTATATGTCGGAGCAGGAGTGTCCGTATCACGAAGAATTTGATGGCAACGATTTTTCGGCAACGCACCTGATCGGCTATGTCGGCGGTGAGCCTGCGGCATGCTTGCGTATTCGATATTTCGCAGACTTCGCAAAAGTTGAACGCTTGGCTGTACGGCGAGAATTTCGCAAAACGCGTATCGCCTTCCAAATCTCAAAAGCCGCGATTGAGCTCTGCCGCGCCAAAGGATACCGCAAAATCTACGCTCACGCTCAGAAGCGTCTTCTGAACTTCTTTGATCGTCTCGGTTTTCGTCCGCTTGAGAACGGACGCGAATTTGTTTTCTCCGACTTCGCCTACGTCGAGATCGTGCTCGACATGACCCCGCACCCTCACGCGATCTCTCTCGGCCTCGATCCGTACATCATGATCCGGCCTGAGGGCCGCTGGCACATACCGGGAATCTTGGAGCGTTCCGCGATCCGGCCGGTGACACGGCCATCCATGGAGCGCTCCGCGGCCCGGTCAGGCGCGCGGCCCTTGGTTGAACGCGCGTCCATCCGGGACGCGCGGCGCACGTTAGTCGAGAAGGCGCGCGCTTGACGTGAGCGAATTGCAACCATGAGCAGAT
Source organism: uncultured Alphaproteobacteria bacterium (assembly GCA_963778455.1). Lineage (GTDB taxonomy): Bacteria > Pseudomonadota > Alphaproteobacteria > Rhizobiales > Xanthobacteraceae > PALSA-894. Next base: position 237,000 of record CAVZUL010000009.1, on the reverse strand, counting down.
TACAAAATACGGCCCAACCACACAGCCGTTCCAAATTCGGAACACCCCTGTACGATAGTGTTCCTTTTACGGCTCGCCGCCCCGGTCTAAATTTCGTTCGAAATCGCGAAAGGCCCCGCGCATGAGCTCCGTCATCGACCTGCGCGCCTACGTCAATCCGTCGCGTGGTCCAGACCCTGGTGCTGGTCGACCTGCAGCAGGAATACATCGCAAGCCCGCGTGTGCTGGCGCTGGAGGAGACCAAGGGCGCACTGGCCAACTGCCGCGCCGCGCTGGCGCATGCGCGCGCCATGGGCCTGCCGGTCGCGTTCGCGCGCTGGATCGACCGCACGCCGCTGTTCAACAAGGCGACGCGGTTCTCGCGCTGGATCGAAGGCTTCGAGCCACACGGCGTCGACATGATCTTCGAGCGCAACCGGCCGTCCTGCTACGCCAGCGCGGATTTCGCCGAGGTGATGAGCGGCGGCGGCGGCAGCTTCGTGCTGGCGGGCTTCGCCGGCGAGGCCGCGTGCCTCGCGACCGCGATCGACGCGTTCCATCGTGGTCACACCGTCACCTATCCTGGCCGATGCTTCGGCGAGCCACGCGCTCGACGACATCGCGGCCAACGACGTGCATCGCGTCGTCTCGGGCGTCGCGGGACTCTACGGCGACGTCATCACGACGCGCACATGGATCGCACGAACATCACGCAGGGGCAGCTGGAGGGGGCTGGGTGATGGCAACGAACACGGACGAACGGCTTGAGCAGGCCGTCGCTTCGCTGAACGATCTGATCGACCGGATCGGCGCCTGCGGGCTCGCCCAGTCGGTGCTCTTTCTCGAAATGGCCAAGCTGCAGTTGAAGCTCGAGCTGAACGGCGTCACCGACGAGGAGTTCGGCGCGTTCTGCGACGCACTCGAAAACGGCACGGTCGAATCGAGCACGACTCGCGCGCCCCGGACAGCCGCGCGCACGCCCCGACAGCGACCTGCGCGGACCGCGGCCGCGCCTCGGCCCTGCGCCAAGCGATATTGCGATGCGGCGCGTCGGCCGCCGGCATTAGCCACTCCTGCGGCTTTGCGTTGACCGGGCTCGTTGCCGGCGATTAGCGTCCGTCCCCGGGATGGGGACATGCTGCGCCGTACGCTGAAGATCATCGCGTTTCCGCTCGCGGTGCTGGCCGTCTTCGGCCTGCTCTATGCGATCTGGCGCGCGCTCGACCTGCCGCCCGAAGAGACCATCATCGCAATCGGCAAGAGCTATCTCGACCGCTACGGCCTCTGGGTCGTGCTCGTCTGCGGCATCATCGAAGCGCTCGTCGTCATCGGCTGGTATTTCCCCGGCACGCTGGTGATCATCGTCGCGATGATCGCGGCGGTCACCGAACCGGTGCGCTATGTCGAGACCGCGGCGCTCGGCGGCTCTCGGACTCTACTGCGGCCAGGTGACGAATTTCTTTGCCGGCAAATACGGCTGGTATCGGCTACTGCTTGCGTTCGGGCTGCGCGAGCCGCTCGAGAACGCCAAGCGGCGGCTGACCAAGTACGGCCTGAGCGCGATCTTCACCACCTACTGGCAGGCCAATCTCGCCTCGTGCATTTCGACCGCCGCCGGCATCCTGCAATTTCCCGCGCGCCGCTTCGTCGTTCTGGCGTTGCTCGCGCAGACGCTCTGGTTCGGATTCTGGGCGACGCTGATTCTTCCTGCTCGGGCCGGCCGCGCTCTCGCTCGCGGGCTTCCGCATGATCCTGCTGCTGATCCTGATCTGGATCGCGGCGCGGCTGATCTATCGCTGGAAATTCGAGAAGCGAACAACGCGAGGACGAGTTACGCCGCGCGCCGCACCTCGTCGGCGAGCGCCCGGTACGACAGCGCCTCGGCCAGATGCACGCGGCCGATCTTTTCCGCGCCGTCGAGGTCGGCGAGCGTGCGCGCGACGCGCAGCACGCGGTGATAGCCGCGCGCCGACAGCCGCATCGCATCCGCGGCATCGCGGATCAGCGCAACGCCCGGCGCTGTCGAGCTTCGCGACCTCCTCCAGCGCCGGCCCGCTTGCCTGCGCGTTGGTGCGGATGCCGGTGAGACCGAGCGCCGCATAGCGCGCGGCCTGCATGCTCGCGCGCCTGCGCGACACGCGCCGCGACCTCGCGGCTGCCCTCGGCGGGCGGCGGCAGGATCAGGTCGGCGGCGGTGACGGCCGGCACCTCGATGTGCAGGTCGATGCGGTCGATCAGCGGGCCGGAGAGCCGCCCCTGATAGTCGGCCGCGCAGCGCGTGTTCTGCCCGCGCCGGCACATGAAGCCGGGATCGCTCGCCTTGCCGCAGCGGCACGGGTTCATGGCGGCGACCAGCATGAAGCGCGCCGGGTAGGTGACGCGATAGTTCGCCCGCACGATCGTGACGTCGCCCGATTCCAGCGGCTGGCGCAGCGAGTCGAGCACCGCCGGCTGGAATTCGGGAAACTCGTCGAGGAACAGCACGCCGTGATGTGCCAGCGAGATCTCGCCGGGCTTCGCGCGCAATCCGCCGCCGACCAGCGCCGGCATGCTGGCGGAATGATGCGGGCTGCGGAACGGCCGCCGGTTGGTCAGCGCGCCCTCGGCGATCTCGCCGGCGACCGAGGCGACCATCGAGACTTCGAGCAGTTCGGCCGGCGACAGCGGCGGCAGGATCGAGGGCAGCCGCGCCGCCAGCATCGACTTGCCGGCGCCGGGCGGCCCGACCATCAGCAGGTTGTGCCCGCCGGCCGCCGCGATCTCCAGCGCGCGCTTCGCGCTCTCCTGTCCCTTGATGTCCTTGAGGTCGAGCGGCGTGCCCTCGATCTCGCGGATCTTCGGACGCGGCCGCATCAGCACCTGCGTGCCCTTGAAATGGTTGGCCAGCTGGATCAGCGAGCCAGCCGCGATGATCTCCATGTCGGGGCTCGCCCAGGCGGCCTCCGGCCCGCACGCATAGGGACAGATCAGGCCCTCGCCGCCGCGCGTTGGCGCCGATCGCGGCCGGCAGCACGCCCGCGACCGGGGCGATCGAGCCGTCGAGCCCAAGCTCGCCCAGCACCGTGAAGCCCGCAACCGCGTCAGGCGGGATCGCGCCGATCGCCGCCATCAGGCCCAACGCGATGGGCAGGTCGTAGTGGCTGCCTTCCTTCGGCAGGTCGGCCGGCGCCATGTTGACGGTGATGCGCCGCGCCGGGAGCGCGAGCCCGGAGGCGATCAGCGCGGCGCGCACCCGCTCGCGCGCTTCCGACACGGCCTTGTCGGGCAGGCCGACCACGTTGAACGCCGGCAGCCCGGGCGCAACCTGCACCTGCACGTCGACGGCGCGCGCCTCGATGCCTTCGAATGCCACGGTGGATACGCGCTGGACCATGCGAACCCCTGCCTGACTGCAGCGTAGCGCGAGGTTGCACTTGGTTGTAAAGAACATTTGCAGAACAGAAGGAACTCGGCTAGGCTGTGCCGGATTCTCGTCTCAGGAGGCCACAACGATGATCGACCTTCGTGAAGGTCCAGGCCGAGTTGAGGTGCGCGCGGGCGGCGCGCGTCGCCGTCGAAACGGCGGAAAGTGAGATCGAGGCGCTGGTGCTCGACATGCAGAGCCACTGCCTGGCACGCGCGTCGCGCTGGTCGATGCGCTGCTCGACGACACCTACGATCCGCACTTGTTCAAGCGGCCGCACTAGCTTTCATTTCGCGGCGAGGAGCTCCTCGCCCATGAGTCACAGATCGACGACGGCTGGCCCGCGCTCGCCTAGCGGACTGGGCCGACACCTGCAACACGCTGCACCTGTGGACGCAGGTCGTCGGCAAGGTGAAGCTCGCCCTCGCGCCGCTTACGAACCACTGGTGGGGCATCGTGCTGTTCGTCACGGCGCGCGGGCTCACCACTGGCGCGATGCCGTATCGCGATCGCGTCGCTGCAGATCGATTTCGATTTCTGCGCCCATGAGCTGATCCTGCGCACCAGCGACTCGCGCGAGCAGCGCATCGAGCTTGTGCCGATGACGACCGCGGATTTCTACGCCGCCGTCATGGCGGCGTTGCACGCGCTCGATGTCGATGTCCGCATCTGGACCATGCCGGGCGAGATCGAAGGCGCGATCCCGTTCGACACCGACCGCATTCATGCGAGCTATGACGGCGCTGCGGCGAAGACGTTCTGGCGCCAGCTCGTGCAGGCGGCCCGTGTCTTTGATACTTTCCGCGCGCGCTATCTCGGCAAGGTGAGCCCGGTGCATTTTTTCTGGGGCTCGTTCGATCTCGCGGTGACGCGCTTTTCCGGCCGCGCCGCGCCGCCGCTTGCAGGGCAGCAAGACGCCGAACGTCGCACCCTGGGTGATGCAGGAAGCATACTCGCACGAGTGCTCGAGCCTCGGCTTCTGGCCCGGCAATGGCGGCTACGGCCGCGCGGCGTTTTATGCCTACGCGTATCCGGAGCCGGACGGCTTTGGTGCCGAGAAGGTCGCGCCGCAAGGCGCCGCCTACAATCCCGATGTCGGGCAGTTTCTCATCGACTACGACGCGGTGCGGGTGGCTGACTCGCCGGACGACGCGCTGCTCGATTTCGCGCAAAGCACCTACGAAGCGGCGGCGAATTTGGGGAAGTGGGACAGGAAGGCGCTGGAGCGAATGGTGACCAAATGACCAAGCAATACTTCGGCATCTATCGCGGGACGGTCGTGAACAACATCGATCCAATGGGCGTCGGCCGCATCATGGCGGTCGTGCCGGATGTCGGCGGCACGACTTTGACGTGGGCCATGCCTTGCGTGCCGCTCGCCGGCAGACAGATGGGCACGTTCATGGTGCCTCAGGTCGGCGCCGGCGTCTGGGTGCAATTCGAGGGTGGTGATCCGGACCGTCCGGTCTGGACCGGCGGATGGTGGGGCACGGTCGCTGACGTGCCGTCGCTCGCTATGGCCGGCGCGCCAGCCAACCCCAACATCGTATTGCAGAGCAGCCTGAACAACGCCGTGGTGATCAGCGATGTGGCGGGGCCGACGGGCGGCGTCATGCTCAAGAGCACGACCGGTGCGAGGATCATCGTAAACGATACCGGCATCTACATTGATAACGGCAAAGGCGCGAGTATCGCGATGGTTGGTCCAACCGTCAGGATCAACAACGGCGCGCTGGAGGTAATCTAAGAAAAGACCATGCCCGGATTTCTTCTCCATCTCGGCGCGACCGTGATGTGCGCGCACGGCGGGCAGGCGCGGCCCGTCGCCCCAAATCCGCGCGTCACGATGATGGGGCAGCCGACGGTGACGAGGGCCGCATCTTACGTGATCGCCGGCTGCCCGTTCCCTCCACCACCAAACGGCAATGGTCCATGCGTGACGGCACAGTGGATCACCGCCGCGCAGCGCGTCAGGTCGAACAGCCAGCCTCTGCTGCTGGCCGACAGTCAGGCGATCTGCGCACCGACCGGCACGCCGCTGATACCCACCATGACGCAAACGCGCGTCACGGCAGTCTGAGGCTGCGCTTCTTCCACTTCCCCTCAATCTTGTCCCACACCAGCTTGGCGATATCCGGCCCGCCGACATTCTTCACCGCGCGGATGCCGGTCGGCGAGGTGACGTTGATCTCGGTGAGGTAGTCGCCGATCACGTCGATGCCGACGAGCAGCAGTCCCGCGCTCGCGCAAATGCGGGCCGAGCCGCTCGCAGATATGCCGCTCGCGCGCGCGTGAGGTCGGTCGCCTTCGGCGACCCGCCGCGCACCATGTTGGAGCGCAGGTCGTCCGGCGCCGGCACGCGATTCACCGCGCCGGCGATATTCGCCGTCGACCAGGATGATGCGCTTGTCGCCTTTCTTCACGGCGGGCAGCCAGGCCTGCACCACCCACTGCTCGCGGAACGTCACGGCGAACATGTCGTAGAGCGAGCCGAAATTGAGATCGTCGCGCGTCACGCGGAACACCGCGCCGCCGCCATGGCCGTAAAGCGGTTTCATCACGATGTCGCCGTGCTCGGCGCGGAACGCCTTGATCTCCGCAAGGTCGCGCGTGATCAGCGTCGGCGGCATCAGGTCGGGAAATTCCGTGACGAACACTTTCTCGGGCGCATTGCGCACGCTCGCGGGATCGTTGACCACGAAGGTCTTCGGATGAATGCGCTCGAGCATGTGCGTCGTGGTGATGTAGGCGAGGTCGAACGGCGGGTCCTGGCGCAGCAGGATCACGTCGAGCTCGGTCAGCTCGGTCCGCCGCGACTCACCCAGCGTAAAGTGATTGCCGACCTCGTCGCGCACCGTGAGCGGCTGCACGCTTGCGAACACGCGGTCGCCGCGCCTGCGCCAGCCGGTCGGGCGTGTAGTAGCTCAGCGTGTGTCCGCGCGCCTGCGCCTCCAGCAGCAGCGCGAACGTCGAATCGCCGCGGATGTTGATCCGCTCGATCGGGTCCATCTGCACCGCGACGTTCAAGCTCATGCTGCACCCGCTGAAGGACCTATCCGGCCGCCGCTTCGACCGCCGCCGGTTAACGAATTCTTGCCGATTTGCAACCAATTTGGCGTGAGAGAGTGCCGGGGGTTGCGGGTATGCTGCCGAAATTGTCGATCGCGGCCAAGCTCTACATCATTTTCACGCTGCTTGCGGTCGCCACCGTCGCGCTTGCCGGCATTGCGGTGATCAACGCCCGCCAGCAGGCCGAGATGCTTGGACGATCGTGGCTGCCTGACCGCGCTCGCCCTGACGGCGCTCGCATTGGCCGCGGTCGGCGTCATCGTGATCTGGCGTGCCGTGACCCGGCCGCTCGCCGAGATCACCCGCGTCACCGAAGCGGTGGCGGGCGGCGCCGGACGTGGCCGTTCCGCATGTGGGCCGGCATGACGAGGTCGGCGCGCTGGCGCGTTCGATCGGGGTGTTCCAGGAAGCGATGCGGCGCAACGCCGAGCTCAACCGCACCGTGGCCGACGAGATCAAGGCGCGCGAGGCGCGCAACGTGCATATCGAGAATGCGGTGGAATCCTTCCGCGTGTCGGTCGAGCAATCGCTCGGCGCGGTCGGCCGGAATGCCGAGATGATGCGCTCGACGGCGCAGACGCTGACCGGCGTCGCCTCCAGCGCGGCGGACCAGACCGGCTCGGCCGCCGCCGCGTCCGACGACACCGCGAGCAACGTCAACACGGTCGCGTCGGCATCGGAGGAGCTCACCGCCTCGATCCAGGAGATCGCGCGCCACGTCGTGCAGGCGACCACGTGGTGCGCGCAGGCCGGAGCGACGACCGAATCCTCGGCGGCCGAGATCGAGGGCCTTGCGGCCGCGGGCCAGCGCATCGGCGCGGTCATCGACCTGATCCAGGCGATCGCCGCGCAGACCAATCTGCTCGCGCTCAATGCCACGATCGAGGCGGCGCGCGCCGGCGATGCCGGCAAGGGCTTCGCCGTGGTGGCGCAGGAGGTGAAGTCGCTCGCCAACCAGACCGCGAAGGCGACGGAAGAAATCGCCCAGCAGGTCGCCGGCATCCAGACCTCGACCAAGAGCGCGGTGGAGGCGGTGCGCCACGTGGCGGCTTCGATGACCGAGATCGAGAAGGTCACCACCGCGATCGCGAGCGCCGTCGAAGAGCAGGGCGCCGCCACGCAGGAGATTTCGCGCAACGCCAACCTCGCCGCGCAGGGCACCAAGACGCTCGCCGACAACATCGCCACCGTCAACGGCGCGATCGGCGAGACCACGCGTTCGGCCGGCGCGGTGCTCGACGCGTCGCTGTCGCTGTCGAGCGAGGCCGCGCGCCTGACCGAGGAAGTGCAGAACTTCTTCGCCGCGCTCGCCGTCACGGGCTCGCGTCCCGACGCGCGACGAGGCGAAGTCAGCGGCTTAATTACTGGCATCGAACGCCGCCACGATGTGACGCGGCAGGCTTCTTCGGCGCGACCAGCATCACGTCGAAGCGGATATCGCAATTGACGTCATCGGGGTGAGTGGCGAGCCAGGCTTCGGCTGCCGCGATGATGCGGCGCTGCTGCCGCACGATCACGGCTTCGGCCGCATCGTCGAGCCGCTCGCGCGCCTTCACCTCGACGAAGATCAGCGTGCGCGCGCCGCCGCGCCACGATGTCGATCTCGCCGACCGGACTGCGGAAGCGCCGCGCCACGATGCGATAGCCCTTGGCGATCAGCAGCGCGGCGGCGCGGCTCTCGGCCGAGAGACCGAGCGCGAACGCGACCTGCCGCTCCGGGCGCGGCGCCGTCGGCACCAGATCGGCGGCTTACGTCCGGTCGGGCGCGGCATCGTGGACTTTCGTGAGTTCAAGCGCGCGGCTGTAGACGGCGCGGCGCGGCTCGCCGGTCGCGGCGGCGACTTCGGCCACCGCCTCCTTGACCGAGGTGCGCGCGAGCGCCGCCTGCAGCAGTGCGTCGATGTCGGCGGCGCTCGGCTGTTCGGCCGCTGCCGGCGGCGCGATCACGATGCACGATCTCGCCGCGCGTCTCGGCACCCGCCGCATAGTCGGCGGCAAGCGTAGTGAGATCGCCGCGCCGCACCTCCTCGTGCAGCTTGGTGAGCTCGCGCGCAACCGCGGCCTCGCGGGCGCCGAGGCCCGCCGCGAGATCGGCGAGCGTCGCGGCAAGTCGCGGCCCGCTCTCGAACAGCACCAGCGTTGCCGGGATGCGGGCAAGCTCGCCGATGCGTGTGCGCCGTGCTGCTTCCTTTGCGGGCAGGAATCCCTCGAAGAAGAACCGGTCGGTCGGCAGTCCCGCGACCGTCAGCGCCATCAGCGCCGATGACGGGCCCGGCGCGGCCGTGACCGCATGCCCGGCTGCGTCGCGGCGCGCACCAGTTTGTAGCCGGGGTCGGAGATCAGCGGCGTGCCGGCGTCCGACACCAGCGCGACGGCGCCGCCCGCGGCGAGCCTTTCCAGAATTTTCGGCCGCGCGGTTTCGGCATTGTGGTCGTGATAGGGGATCAGCGGCGTCGACAGGCCGTAGTGATCGAACAGCTTGCGCGTCACCCGCGTGTCCTCGCAGGCCACCAGATCGGCACCCGCCAAGACCTCGAGCGCGCGCAACGTGATGTCGCGCAGGTTCCCGATCGGCGTCGCCACCAGATAGAGGCCCGGCTGCGAGCCGGGGCGCCTCGAGCGCCTGTCCGGCAACCGTATAGCGCCGCGCCATTTTCGCCCGCGTCGCGCGCTCGTGATGGCTTGCCGGTCTGCATGGCGGCAGTCTAGCGGCCGGACCGGCGTCCGTCGCGTGCCGGAACCCAAGCTTTTGACTTCATTGACCTTCCCTCAAATTATGAGATGCTGCCTGCAGGGAGGGCAGCCTTGTCCCGCGAACGGCCGAAGCAGCACACGCGGCGCGCGTTTTGCGCGCGCATTGCGATTTTCGCCGCATTGTCGCTGCTCGCCGCCGCCTGCTCCGGCATGCCCGGCGCGGACTATTTCAGCTTCGGCGCGCCGCCTCCGCCGCCAGCCGCGCAGCCGACCGCGGTCGGCGCCGGTCAGGTGAAGGTCGCGCTGCTCCTGCCGCTGTCGGCGCAAGGCAATGGCGCGGCGGTCGCGCAATCGATGCGCAACGCCGCCGAAATGGCGCTCGCGGAATTCTCCAATCCGGACATCCAGCTTCTGGTGAAGGACGACGGCGGCACCGCGTCGGGCGCGGCAGCAGGCCGCGCAGCAGGCGCTCGCCGAAGGCGCCGAAATCATTCTCGGGCCGCTGTTCGCCGTATCGGTGAGCGCCGCCGGTCAGGTCGCGCGTGCGCGCGGCGTGCCGGTGATCGCGTTCTCGACCGACTCCACCGTGGCGGCGCCCGGCGTCTATCTGCTGAGCTTCCTGCCCGAGTTCGATGTCAACCGCGTGATCGGTTACGCGACCCAGCAGGGCAAGCGCTCGTTCGCGGCGCTCATTCCCGACAATGCCTACGGCAGCGTGGTGCAGGCCGCGTTCCAGCAGGCGGTCGCGCGCGGCGGCGGCCGCGTCATCGCGATGGAGCGCTATCCGCTCGACCGTGCGCAGATGCAGGGGCCGGTGCAGAGCGTCGCGCAGGCCGCGCGCCAGGCCGACACGATCTTCATTCCGGACGGCGCCGACTGCGGTGCCGCGGCGGTGCAGATGCTCACCGCCGGCGGCGTCAACACGCGCCGCATCCAGCTGATCGGCACCGGGCTGTGGGACGATCCGCGCATCTTTGCCGAGCCGGGCGCGCAGGGCGGCTGGTTCGCGGCGCCCGAGCCGGCGGGCTATCGCGCCTTCTCGGGCCGCTACCGCCAGCGCTACGGACAGGACCCGCTGCGCCCGGCGACGCTTGCCTATGACGCGGTCTCGCTCGTCGCCGCACTGGTGAAGACGCAAGGGCCGGCGCGCTTCTCCGAGGAAGTCCTGACCAACCAGTCCGGCTTCGCCGGCATCGACGGCGTGTTCCGCTTCCGCCCCGACGGCACCAATCAGCGCGGCCTTGCGGTGATGCGCGTGACGACCTCGGGCCCGCAGGTGATCAGCTCCCGCGCCGAAGGCGTTCAGCGCGAGCGGGACTTAGGCTACGCCGCCAGATCCGCCACCACGGCATCGAGCACCGGAAAGCCCGCGCGCGTGACGCGCAGGCGGCCGTCCGGCGTCGCCTCGACCATGCCCTCGGCGCCGAGCGCCGCGATGCGCGCCGGATCGAGCGGATGGCCGGCGAATGCCGCGTAGCGCGCGGGATCGATGCCCTCGGCGAGCCGCAGCCCCATCAGCAGATATTCGTCGGCCTGCTCGCCGCGCGTCAGCGTTTCGTCGCTGACGACGCCATGGCCGTTCGCCTCGACGCGCATCAGCCACGCCTCGGGGCGCTTCTCGGTCGAGGTCGCGCGGCGCTGGCCGTCGACCACGAGACGCCCGTGCGCGCCGGGGCCGACGCCGGCATATTCGTGATAGCGCCAGTAGACGAGATTGTGCCGGCACTCCGCGCCGGCGCGCGCGTGGTTGGAAATCTCATAGGCCGGAAGTCCGCGCGCCGCCGTCACATCCTGCGTCACGTCGTAGAGCGCGCGGGCATTGTCGTCGTCGGGAATGACGAGCTTGCCGGACGCATGCAGCGCCGCGAACGGCGTGTCCTGCTCGATGGTGAGCTGATAGAGCGACAGATGCTCGGCGGCTTCGTCGATCGCGCGGAGAAGCTCGGCGCGCCACGCCGCAGGCGTCTGGCCCGGCCGCGCATAGATCAGGTCGAACGAGTAGCGCTCGAACGCGGTGCGCGCGATCTTCACGGCATCGAGCGCTTCTTGCGCGGTGTGCAGCCGCCCGAGTTCCTTCAGCGACGCATCGTCGAGCGCCTGCACGCCGAGCGAGACGCGATTGACGCCGGCCGCGCGATAGCCCGCAAAGCGCGTCGCCTCGACGCTGGTCGGATTCGCCTCGAGCGTGACCTCGACATCGGGCGCGACGGTCCAATGCTTGCCGATGGTGTCGAGGATCGCGCCGACGGTCTCGGGCTTCATCAGCGAGGGCGTGCCGCCGCCCATGAAGATCGTCGTGACGGTGCGGCCCGGCGCGCGTCGCGCCGTCGCGGCGATCTCGGCCGCGAAGGCGCGCACGTAGCGCTCCTCGTCGATGCCGGTGTGGCGCACATGGCTGTTGAAGTCGCAATACGGGCACTTCGACAGGCAGAACGGCCAGTGCACGTAGACGCCGAAGCCTTCTCGCTCTGCGGCGCTATCGGGCAAGACACGCCTCCGCGAGCTTGAGGAACGCGCGTGCGCGGTGCGAGAGGCCCTGTCCCTTCGGCGGCAGTCCGTGCTTCTGCTCGGCGCTCATCTCGCCGAATGTTAGATCGAAGCCGTCGGGCAGGAACATCGGATCGTAGCCGAAGCCTTTCTCGCCGCGCGGCGGCCAGACCAGCGTGCCGTCGACCTTGCCTTCGAATTCCTCCACATGGCCGTCCGGCCAGGCGACCGCACAGCACCGAGACGAAATGCGCCTTGCGTTGCTCCGGCGTGAAGGCATCGCGCTCGCGCAAGCCCGCCTCGACCTTCTCCATCGCGTGGCGGAAATCCTTGCGTCTCGCCCGCCCAGCGCGCCGAATAGATGCCGGGCGCGCCGTCGAGCGCATCGACCACCAGCCCGGAATCGTCCGCGAAGGCCGGAAGTCCGGAGGCCTGCGCGGCGGCCTCCGCCTTCAGCCGCGCATTCGCCGCGAAGGTCGTGCCGGTCTCCTCAGGCTCCGGCAGCTTCAGTTCGCTCGCCGACACCGCCTCGACGCCATGGCGCGCGAGCAGGTCGCGCATTTCGGCGAGCTTGCCCGGATTGTGCGTGGCGATGACGAGGCGGCCGGTAATCTGCCGGTGCATCACATCACGGCGAGCTTCTGCAGATCGACCAGCTTGCCGATCCCCTTGCGGGCGAGCGCGAGCAACGCCGACAGCTGCTCCTCGCTGAACGCGATCTTCTCGGCGGTCGCCTGCACCTCGACCAGATTGCCGGCGCCGGTCATCACGAAATTCGCGTCGGTGTCGGCTTCGGAGTCTTCCGCGTAATCGAGATCGAGCACCGCGACGCCGTTGTGCACGCCGCACGACACCGCCGCCACATGATCGCGCAGCGGATTGCCGCGCAGCATGTCGCGCGCCTTCATCCAGTTGAGGCAATCGGACAGCGCGACCCATGCGCCGGTGATCGCGGCGGTGCGCGTGCCGCCGTCGGCCTGGATCACGTCGCAGTCGACCGTGATCTGCCGCTCGCCGAGCGCCGGCAGGTCGACCACCGCGCGCAAGCAACGTCCGATCAGCCGCTGGATTTCCAGCGTGCGCCCGCCCTGCTTGCCGGCGGAGGCCTCGCGCCGCGTGCGCTCATTGGTGGCGCGCGGCAGCATGCCGTATTCGGCCGTCACCCAGCCGCGCGCCTGTCCCTTGAGCCAGGGCGGCAGGCGATCTTCCAGCGTCGCCGTCACCAGCACATGGGTGTCGCCGAACTTCACGAAGCACGAGCCTTCGGCGTATTTCACCACGCCGCGGTCGAGCGAAACGGCGCGCAGCTCGTCGGGTTGTCGGCGGCTCGGCCGCATTCTGGCTCCCACGGGGCTCTTCGATGAATTCGGTGCTGCTTTTAGGTGGGGCAGGCCGGAACGACAAGGCCCGCCTTGTATTGGGGCGCTCTCATGGACAATTCTGGTGCAAGTGACGGAGTGACCGGTGTCGCAGGACGTTCCTCTCGGACCATCGCAGGCGGGCCTCGCGCAGCTCAACGAGCGCTCGCGCGAGATCTTCCGCCAGATCGTCGAAAGCTATCTGGCGACCGGCGAGCCGGTCGGCTCGCGCAACCTCGCGCGCATCATCCCGATGACCTTGTCGCCGGCCTCCGTGCGCAACGTCATGGCGGACCTCGAGCAGCTCGGCCTCGTCTATGCGCCGCACACCTCGGCCGGGCGGCTGCCGACCGAGCGGGGCTTGCGCTTCTTCGTCGACGCGCTGATGCAGGTCGGCGATGTGACCGAGCGCGACCGGCAGGCGATCGAGGCGCAGGTCGCGGCGGCCGGCACCTCGAAGTCGGTCGACTCGGTGCTGACCGAAGCGTCCGGCATTGCTCTCCGGGCTGACGCGCGCCGCCGGCGTGGTGCTGGCGGTGAAATCGAACACGCGGCTCAAACACATCGAGTTCGTCCGGCTGGAACCGGAGCGCGCGCTGGTGGTGCTGGTCGCCGAGGACGGGCAGGTCGAGAACCGCATCCTCACGCTGCCGCCTGGGCTGCCGACCTCGGCGCTTCGCCGAGGCGACGAACTTCCTCAATGCGCGCATCCGCGGCCGCACCCTCGCCGAAGCGCGCGTCGAGCTCGAACGCGCGCTCGAAGCCGGCAAGGCCGAGCTCGATCAGCTGACCCAGCGCCTCGTGTCGGCGGGGCTCGCGAGCTGGTCGGGCGGCGCGACCGAGGAGCGCCAACTGATCGTGCGCGGGCAGGCCAATCTGCTCGACGACCTGCACGCGCTGGAGGATCTCGAACGCGTGCGCCTGCTGTTCGACGATCTCGAAACCAAGCGCGACGTCGCCGATCTGCTCGGCCGCGCCGAGCAGGCCGACGGCATGCGCATCTTCATCGGCTCGGAGAACAAGCTGTTCTCGCTCTCCGGCTCCTCGACCATCGTGTCGCCCTATCGCGACGGGCAGGGGCGCATCGTCGGCGTGCTCGGTGTGATCGGCCCGACCCGGCTCAACTACGCGCGCATCATTCCGATGGTCGACTACACCGCCAAGGTGGTCAGCAAGGTGCTGGCGGGCTAACCGGTCACAAAGGCTTGATTTTTCGCCTGCCAGCGCTGATATCCGGGGCGAAATCGACACTTTTCGCACACGGAACCGAATTGGGATGACGGATACGACCGCCGGCACGAGCGGTGCTGAGCCCGAGGCGCCCGAAACGGCTGCGCCGGCCGAAGCAGCGCCTGATCCAGTCGCGGCGCTGGCCAAGGAGGCCGCCGACCTGAAGGACCGGCTGTTGCGCACGCTGGCCGAGATGGAAAACCTGCGCCGGCGCACCGACCGCGAAGTCGCGGACGCGCGCACCTACGGGGTGACCAATTTCGCGCGCGATATTCTCGCCGTCGCCGACAACATGGAACGCGCCATGAAGGCGCTCGACGACGAGATCCGCGACAAGGCGGAGCGCGGGCGTCAAGGCGCTGCTCGACGGCGTGGAACTCACCGAGCGCGAGCTCATCAAGGTGATGGAGAAGCACGGCGTCAGGAGGATCGAACCGCAGGGGCAGAAGTTCGATCCGAACCTGCATCAGGCGATGTTCGAGATTCCCGATGCGAGCGTGCCGGCCGGCACCGTCGTGCAGATCATGCAGCCCGGCTACACCATCGGCGAGCGCGTGCTGCGTCCCGCGCTGGTCGGCGTCGCCAAGGGCGGCCCGAAGGCGCAGGCGCCGGCCGACGCACCGGCGAACGACAATACCGGCAAGTAACTGACGCTCGCCATGCGCGGCTCGATGCTGTCGCGGATCGCGCGCAGGCGCGGGAACACGCTCGTTCCAGGCGGTCTTCCGCACGATCGCGAACATCTGCAAATAGCCGCTCTGTCCGAACCGCAGCCATTGCACCGTCGTGACGTCGGTGCCGGATGGGTCCTTTGCGTCGGCGACGATTTCGTAGCCCTGCGCCTGGCCGATGCGCAGCGGTTCGGCGCGCGTGATCCTGATGTCCTTGATGCCGGGCAGCGGTGCCGAACACGCGGCGCGCGAACGTGTCGCGGTCGTCGGGCTTCGGCGCCGCGCCGGGCGCAACCGCGATGAGCACGAACGGCTGCTCGACCGCCGCGACCTCGTCGTTCGGCCCGTCGGTCAGGATCGCGACGCCCTCGCGCGCGGAGCGCACGATGCGGAATTTCGCGAGATTCGCCGATCTTGTAAGGCAGCACCGCGAGCCGTCTCGCTCTCGCGGCACCTCGCTTGCGCACCGCAAGCGTTTGCAACGTGCGCGCAGGACGTCATCCGTCAGCGTGGCGCGCGACGCCTCGATCATCTGCACCGACACGACCGTGGTCGAGCCCGCCGACGTTCGCGACCATCACGGTGTCGTGGCGCTTCGCTCCGCCGGCTTCGACCGGTCCCGCGACGAAAAATCCCTTGCCGTCCTTGAAGGTCAGCGGCTGGCGCAACTGCACCGTCATGCCGCGCGCCTTGAGCGCCTCGTCGGTGAAGCCCTTCTCGAGATCCGCGTAGGCCTCGGCGGGAAGCTCGGCGATCAGGATCGCGGCGCTCGCCTGCGGGTTCTCGAAACCCGAAAACTTGGTGCTTGGCGTAAAGCCCGCCGGCGCGACAAGTCCGATGCGCGAATTGACCGGAAACACCGGATCGGCGGCGTGCGCCGGCGCGCCGCCAGCACAAGGCGGCGAGCCCGCGCCCAGCAAACGCGATGCATCTTGCGTGGCAATGAACGCATGAAATGGTCCTTCCTTGGCCTCGGCAAAGCCGCCTTGGCGGCCCGACATACATGGTCGCAACATGGGCGACAATGCGGCCGGCCGCAGGCCGACCTTTCAGATCGCCATGCGCTTGCACTAGCGTGGCAGGCAACCGGAGGAGGGCGGCATGGCGACCAACGGCAGCTTCTACTGGAACGAACTGATGACCCGCGACGCCGAGAAAGCGAAGCAATTCTACGGCGCGACGCTCGGCTGGACGTTCGAGCCGATGGAGCAGGGCGGCGGCCCGACCTACTGGGTCGCCAAGGTGGGCGAAGAATCCGTCGCCGGCATCTATCCGATCGACGCGAACGATCAGGACACCGACGAGGGCTGGTTCACCTATGTGGCGGTGAACGATCTTTCGACCGCGCTCGCGCGCGCGACCAGCGAGGGCGGCGAGGTCGTGCGCGAGCCGTGGGATGTGCCGGGCGTCGGCCGCATCGCGATCGTCAACGACAATGCCGGCAACACCATGGGCTGGATGACGCCGAGCGAGCAGTCATAGCCGATCCGCCGGACTCACCCTTCGCAGCGTGAGATTGATTCGCCCGCCTTCGGGGAGCAGCGTCGAGGTGCCGGGCAGGATGCGGTCGATGCCGTGGAACGCGAGCCGGCCTTTGCCGCCGAGCACCACGGCATCGCCGGACGCGAGCCGCACCGACGACGTCGGATCGCTGCGCTTGCACCCGCCGACACGGAACAGGGCGGTATCGCCGAGCGAGAGCGACACGACCGGTGCGGCGAAATCCTGCTCGTCCTTGTCCTGATGCAGGCCCATGCGCGCGTCGGCTGAATAGAAGTTGATGAGGCACGCTTCGGGCGGCAGCGCATAGCTGCCGAGGTCGCGCCATGCCCGCAGCAGGATGTCGGGGATCGGCGGCCACGGCGCGCCAGTTTCCGGGTGGGTCGCCTGATAGCGATAGCCGAGCGCTTCGTCCGTGACCCAGCCGAGCGGCCCGCAATTGCTCATGCGCACCGACATCGGCTTGCCGGTGCGCGGCATGCGCGGCACGTAGAGCGGTGCCTGCACGATCACCGCACGCACGGCTGCGAGAAGGTCGTCCTGCGCGGCGCGGTCGAGGTAGCCGGGCGTGAAGATGACGCCGGGGGCAATCGTGATGGTCATCCGTGACGAGATAGTTCATCGGCACGCGGGCCGCGACCCGTATTCCGGCGAGTTCTGTCAGGCCGCCGCAATCTCCGCGGTCTTCGCCTTCTGCGGCACCAGCCGCTCCGATCCGAGCGCTTCCCTCGCGCCCGAGCCACCGGCCTCGTGGTACTCGGCGTCCTCGTTGACGTTCCAGATGTCGTAGACGCGCTCGCCCGCCAGGATGTTCTTCGCCGTCAGCATGGCGGTCATCATGGCGTGGTCCTGGTTGTTGTACTTGTGCATGCCGTTGCGGCCGACCATGTGCAGCGTCGGATAAAGCCCCTCGAGGTCGCGCCGGATGGTCGCGACATTGTCGCGATAGCTCTCGTCATAGACCGGATAGGCTTTCGGCTGGCGCACCGCGCAGGCGTCGGTCACGTCGTTCTCGGCAATCAAGCCGATCTGCGCGATTTCTTTCTTCGCGAGTGCGATCAGCTGGGCATCGGGCGCGTTCCACAAGCCGTCGCCCTCGAAGCAGAAATATTCGAGCCCGAGACAGCTCATGCCCGGCTGCACCATTTCGGGCGACCAGGAGCGGAAGTTCTGCACCCGGCCAACCTTCACCGATGGGTCGTGGATGTAGATCCAGTTGTCGGGGAAGAGATCCGGCTTCCGCACCATCAGCGCGACGGTGAGGAAATCGCGATAGCGCAAGTTCCGCGCATGCAGGCGCGAGATCGGCGTCGGTGTGATCTTCTCGACCAGTTCGCGCACCGGCGCGGATGAGACGACATGGCGCGCGGTGTAAGTTTCGCTGCCGCCATCCGTGCAAGAAACTTCGATGTTCCAGAGCTTTTGGGCGTGGTCATACGAAAGCGTCTGCAGCTCACGGCCCTTGAGTACCTTGCCACCACGCTTTTGAATTTTGCGCGAAGCAGCTTCCCACATCATGCCCGGGCCCTTGCGCGGGTACTGGAAGCTTTCGATCAGCGTTTTGACCACTGGCCCGCCGGTCGTCGGCGCACGCTTCGGCAAGATCGCCTTCTTGAGGGCATTGAACACCGCGACGCCGAGGTCGAGGCCTTTGATGCGTTGCGCGGCCCAATCGGCGGAAATCTCGTCGCACGACATGCCCCACACCTTCTCGGTGTAGGTCTTGAAGAAGATCGAGAACAGTTTCTCACCGAACTGGTTGCGCACCCATTCGTGGAAATTGCCGGCATCTTTGATCGGGAACGCCTTGGCGTAGGCGAACGACAGCATGCAGTGCGCGCTTGTGAACAGCCCGAGATTCCGTAGCGCCTCGAAGGCGCTCAGCGGATACGAATAGTATTTTCCGCCGTAGTAGATGCGCGACAGGCGCGGCCGCTCGATAAAATCGTTCGGCAGAATCTCCTGCCAGAGGTCGACGACTTCCTTGGCCTTGGAGAAGAAGCGGTGTCCGCCGATGTCGAACATGAAGCCGTTGTATTCGACTGTGCGACTGATGCCGCCGACGTACACCGGGTCCTTCTCGATCACGATGACGGAAGGGTTTTCTTTCGTCAGGCAATAGGCGGCCGTAAGTCCCGCGGGGCCTGCGCCGATGACGAAGACGTCGGTGTCGATGCTCATCGGTCGCCCACCGTCGAGAAGGCGAACAGACGGTGGCCGTTGTAGGCGATCACCGCACCCACAACCGCGCCGATGATCAGCGCGGCCTGCGGCATTGCGCCAAGCACGCTCAGCACCAGCGTGGCGAAAACCGCGTAGCTGGTGCCCTGTGCGGCAGCGGTCACGGCGGCGTAGCGCATCGCCTCGTCGCCCTGGCGGCGGCCGGATTGATCGAACGTGAGTGCGCGGTTGAGCCGCCAGGTGACGAACGTTGCGGCGGTGAGCGAGAACAGCCGCATCAGCAACGGCTGCGGCTGGTAGCCGATCAGGATCGTGAACGCGCAGAGATCGGTGGTGAGCCCGAGGCCGCCGACCGCAAGGAACCGTAAGGGGCGCGGCAGATATTCGGCGAGCGTGCGCAGCGGATCACGCCGCGCGGGCGCGCCAATGTCCAGCTTTCCAGCACTCATACGCAAATCCTGCACGCAGGCCCCACGCGCTCAGGCTTGGCAGGATTTCGTTAATTTCGAGCTTATCGGGAGGGTCGAAATCGCGCATTTCGCGCGGTCTCTTAAGCGAAATTCAACGCTGTTTGGCCGAAATGGGCGCATGCCTTCGACCCGCCAGCCGAACTTCGCGCTCCTTCTGGGGACGGCCTGGCTATTGGCCGTTATTCAGCTTGTCGCCCAGAACTGGGCCGACACCGCATTGACGCTGTCCGACACCGACGACGCGATGCGTCTCGCGCAACTCAGGGACTGGCTCGGCGGGCAGGGATGGTTCGATCTCAGCCAGCGGCGCATTGCGGGAGGCTACGAGTCGCACTGGTCGCGGCTGATCGATGCGGGCCTGGCCGCCACGCTCTGGATCTTCGCATGGTTCGCCGAGCCCGCGCTGGCCGAGCGGCTGATGCGCACCACCTGGCCGATGCTGTGGCTGTTGCCCACGATGGCCGGCACGGCCGCCGTTGCGTGGCGCATCGTGGGGCGGGAGGCCGCACTGATCGCGCTGCTGCTCGCCGTGATCGGACTGCCCGCGTTCCATCAATTCCGCCCCGGCCGCATCGATCATCACAACGTACAGATCGCGCTCAGCATTCTGGCGGTCGCCGCGACCGTATGGTCCGACCGCGTGCGCTGGGCAGCC
This sequence comes from uncultured Alphaproteobacteria bacterium, assembly GCA_963778455.1. Classification (GTDB taxonomy): domain Bacteria; phylum Pseudomonadota; class Alphaproteobacteria; order Rhizobiales; family Xanthobacteraceae; genus PALSA-894. Next base: position 217,303 of record CAVZUL010000009.1, on the reverse strand, counting down.
GTGGCGGCGGGTGCCGTGACGGGGCTCGCGCTCGCCATCGGGCTTGAATGCCTGCCCCTTCTCATGGTGTGCGCCGGTGCGTTCGCCGTGCGTTATGTGCTCGATCCCAAGGCCGCGCAGCCGGCCGCCGACTACGGTGTCGCGCTGGCGGCAAGTTCTCTCGCGGCGTTCTTTATCATCGTCGGGCCGGACCGTTGGATGCGCGCCGCATGCGACGAGATTGCGATCAACTGGGTTGCGTTCACGGTCTTCGGCGGAGGCGGGCTGGCGCTCGCGGCCAAATCCGCCAGCGGGCGGTTGCCGGTTCGTCTCACCTATGCGCTCGCTGTCGGCGTTGTGGCGGCGGCACTGTTCGTTGCGATCGAGCCGCGCTGTCTGCGCGGTCCGTACGCCATGATGGACGAAGCCGTGTGGCCGGTCTGGCTCGCGCAGGTGCGCGAGATGAAACCGCTGCTTTCGCTGCTGTCGGAGGACCCGCTCACGGGAGTTGTGCTCTCCATCTTCCCGGCGGTTGCGGTCGCCGCCGCACTGGTCCTTTGGCGCCGCGACGACTTGCGCCGCGATTTCGGCTTTCTCGTCGCGACGGCGGCGTTCATGACCGCAACCGTGACCACGCTCGCGGCGATCAAGGGCGTTCTATACGCGACTTGGCTCGGCATGCCGCTGGTCGCCGCGTTTGCAGTGCATCTGTTCGCCGTGCTGCGGCTGCAATCGCTCGTGCCGCGCGTGGCGGTCGCCGTGCTGCTTGCGCCGGCGGTGGTCTCGCTCGGTGCGATCACGATCGCCAACGCCGCCGGCTTCGGCGCGAACGACAACGCCAACCGCACCGAAGCCGAGGGATGCTTCAAGACGGAAAGTTACGCCGCGCTCGCCCAACTCCCGCCTGGGGTGGTCGCCACCGATATCGACTACGGACCGTTCCTGCTGGCGCTCACGCCACACACGGTACTGGCGGCTCCGTACCATAGGCTCTCGGCAGGCATCCTGACCGCGCATCGGGCGCTGGCTTCGCCGCCCGATGAGGCGCGCGGCATGCTCACCGCCGCGCACGCAGATTACGTCGCGACCTGCGGCGCGGCCGGATTGCGCCGCCTCGGCCTGGCCCAGCGTGAAACGAGCCTCCGCGCGATGCTGCAGGCTGGCGAAACGCCGCCCTGGCTCGAGCGCGTCGCGGGGCTCGCAAATTCTCCGTTCGTCGTCTACCGGATCATCAAGCAATGACCACTACCGACTCTCATCGAGGCGCGATCGATCCGCGCATCCTGCTTCCGATCCTGTCGGTCGTTCTGTTCGCGCCGGTCCTGACCATCTACTGGCCAGCCAGTCATGGCCTCGACGTGACGGACCATCAGATCGGGCGCGACTTCATCAATGCCTGGTCCGGGCCGCAGTTGGCATTCAGCGGCCGGCTGTCGGTGCTGTTCGATTTCGACGCCTATCACGCGGCGATCTCCGCCCTGTTCGGCGCGCCCTTGCCGTTCCATTCCTGGAGCTACCCGCTGTTCGCGCTGTTCATCTACTGGCCGTTTGCGCAGCTTCCCTACTTCGCCGCGCTGATGGTGTGGACCATCGGCCTGTTCGCGGTGTTCGCCACCATCACGCTGTCGCAGATCGAGCGGCCGGCACGGCCGTTCGCGCTCGTCTTGCTCGCGCTGGCGCCGGCGAGCCTGATCAACATCGTCGGCGGCCAAAACGGCTTCCTCACTGCCACACTGCTGCTCGGCGGCATGCTGCTGCTCGACCGCAGGCCGGTGCTGGCCGGCATCCTGTTCGGCCTGCTGACCTACAAGCCGCAGCTCGGACTGGTGCTGCCGTTCGTGCTGCTGGCGCTCGGCGCCTGGCGCGCGATCTTCGCCGCAACCGCCACGGCGACCGTGCTGATTGCAGCCTCGTTCGCGGTCTTCGGGCTTGAAGCGTGGCAGTCCTATTTCGAAGTGACCTCCGCCTTCCAGGTCCGGATTCTCGAGCGAATGACCGACTTCGGGGTCCTCATGCTGACCTCGGTGATGATGGGCGCCCGAACCTTCGGGGTGCCGTTGCAGGCGGCCCTCATGATCCAGGTCGCGGTCGCGATTCCCGTGGTCGCGATTGCGGCCTTCGCGGTGCAGCAAACGGCCGATCCGAGCAAACGCGCCTTCGTACTGGTGGCCGCCACGCTGCTCGCGACGCCCTACGCGTTGGTCTACGACTTCCCGGCGTTGGCCGCCGTGATCGCTTGGCGGCTCTGCGCTCCCCAGCCCCTGGGGGCGGGCCGTACGGTCCTGTTGCTGCTCGCTTGGCTCGTGCCGCTCGGTGCGATGTATCTCAACAGTTTCGGGCTGGGCGTGGCTCCTCTGGCGGTGCTGGGCGTCTTCGCGCTCGCGGTGCGGGACGCCGTTGGGGTCCGCGCCGCAAGCCCGTTCGGAAACCCGTTCCGCCGCGTCGCCATCCCGGCCGCGCCGCTGCCGCAGCGCTAAGCGATTCACCGCCCTCGCAATTTCGTGATCGGGGCGCTTGCGTGCATAAACGCCCGTCCTATATGAGCCAGTGAACGCCGCCGGGGGGCGGCGCAGTCAGTTAATGGGGATCGGACCGGGGGCGGTCCTGCGGGTTTGAAACCCGTGTGACCCTCCTTTCGGGCGCTAGATCTAGGCCCGGCCGATCTGCCGGAAAGAGAGGACAGACATGGCTAAGGTCATTGGTATCGACCTCGGCACGACCAATTCCTGCGTCGCCGTCATGGAAGGCGCGACGCCCAAAGTCATCGAGAACGCCGAGGGTGCGCGCACCACTCCGTCGATCGTCGCATTCACCGACGATGGCGAACGTCTCGTAGGCCAGCCGGCCAAGCGCCAGGCGGTCACCAATCCGGAAAAGACCATCTTCGCGGTCAAGCGTCTGGTCGGACGGCGCTACGACGACCCGATGGTCGAGAAGGACAAGAAGCTCGTCCCCTACAAGATCACCAAGGCCAGCAATGGCGACGCGTGGGTCGAGGCGGACGGCAAGACCTATTCGCCCTCGCAGATCTCCGCCTTCACGCTGCAGAAGATGAAGGAGACTGCGGAAGCCTATCTCGGCCAGAAGGTCGAGCAGGCCGTCATCACGGTGCCGGCCTACTTCAACGATGCCCAGCGCCAGGCCACCAAGGACGCCGGCAAGATCGCCGGGCTCGAAGTGCTGCGCATCATCAACGAGCCGACCGCGGCTGCGCTCGCTTACGGCCTCGACAAGCAGAAGACCGGCACCATCGCGGTCTATGACCTTGGCGGCGGTACGTTCGACATTTCCATCCTGGAAATCGGCGACGGCGTGTTCGAGGTGAAGTCGACGAACGGCGACACGTTCCTCGGCGGCGAAGACTTCGACATGCGGCTGGTCAACTATCTGGCCGACGAGTTCCAGAAGGAGCAGGGCATCAACCTGCGCAACGACAAGCTCGCGCTGCAGCGGCTCAAGGAAGCCGCCGAGAAGGCGAAGATCGAGCTCTCGTCCACGACGCAGACCGAGATCAACCTGCCGTTCATCACGGCGGATGCCTCCGGCCCGAAGCACCTGACGCTGAAGCTCACGCGCGCCAAGTTCGAAGCGCTTGTGGACGATCTGATCCAGCAGACCGTCGAGCCGTGCCGCAAGGCGCTGAAGGACGCGGGCCTCTCGGCGGCCGAGATCAACGAGGTTGTTCTCGTCGGCGGCATGACCCGCATGCCGAAGGTGCAGGACGTCGTGAAGCAGTTCTTCGGCAAGGAGCCGCACAAGGGCGTTAACCCGGATGAAGTCGTGGCGATCGGCGCCGCGATCCAGGCCGGCGTGCTGCAAGGCGACGTCAAGGACGTGCTGCTGCTCGACGTGACTCCGCTCTCGCTTGGCATCGAGACGCTGGGCGGTGTGTTCACCCGGCTGATCGACCGCAACACCACCATCCCGACCAAGAAGTCCCAGGTGTTCTCGACCGCCGAGGACAACCAGACCGCGGTGACGATCCGCGTGTTCCAGGGCGAACGCGAGATGGCGGCCGACAACAAGATGCTCGGCCAGTTCGATCTCGTCGGGCTGCCGCCCGCACCGCGCGGCGTGCCGCAGGTCGAGGTCACCTTCGACATCGACGCCAACGGCATCGTCAACGTGTCGGCGCGCGACAAGGGCACCGGCAAGGAGCAGCAGATCCGCATCCAGGCTTCCGGTGGTCTGTCCGACAACGACATCGAGAAGATGGTGAAGGACGCCGAGGCGCACGCCGAAGAGGACAAGAAGCGCAAGGCGCAAGTCGAGGCCAAGAACCACGCCGAGGCGCTGATCCATTCGACCGAGAAGTCGGTCGCCGAGCACGGCTCGAAGGTCGGCGAAACCGAGCGCCGCGCGATCGAGGACGCGCTTGCCGCCTTGAAGGAAGCCATCAAGGGCGACAACGCCGAGGACATCAAGGCCAAGACCAATGCGCTGGCGCAGGCCTCGATGAAGCTCGGCGAGGCGATGTATGCGCAGGCGCAGAAGGATCAGGCCGGTCCCGGCGGTCCTGGTGCGCCGGGTGCCGACGGCGGCGCTTCGACGGGCGGCGCACCGAAGGACGATGTCGTCGACGCGGAATTCACCGAGGTCGACGACGACAAGAAGAACAAGAAGTCGGCATAAGCCCACTCAAAGGCGGCGCATGGCCGGCGGATACGAAACAAAACACGCCTCCGGGTCCGGCTCGGGGGCGTGTTTTTGTCATTGCGGCGGGGCACCGATCTGATGGCGAAGCGCGACTACTACGAAATTCTCGGCGTACAGCGCACCGCGAGCGACGCCGAAATGAAGGCGTCGTACCGCAAGCTCGCGATGAAATGGCACCCCGATCGCAATCCCGGCGACAAGGATTGCGAGCACCATTTCAAGGAGATCAACGAGGCCTACGACGTCCTGAAGGACGAGCAGAAGCGCGCTGCCTACGACCGCTTCGGTCACGCGGCGTTCGAGCACGGCGGCGCCGGGCAGGCGCACGGCTTCGGCACCGATTTCGCCTCGAGCTTCTCGGACATTTTCGAGGATCTGTTCAGCGGCGGCCGGCGCGGACGCGGCGGCGGACGCGAGCGCGGCTCGGATCTGCGCTACAACATGGAGATCACGCTCGAGGAAGCATTTGCCGGCAAGACCGCGCAGGTGCGCATTCCGACCTCGGTCACCTGCGAAGCCTGTTCGGGCTCGGGCGCGAAGTCCGGCTCCAAGCCGAAAACCTGCTCGACCTGTCGGCGGCCAAGGCAAGGTGCGTCACACGCAGGGCTTCTTTACGCTCGAGCGCACGTGTGTCGCCTGTCAGGGGCGCGGCCAGGTGATCGACAATCCGTGCCCGAACTGCTCGGGCTCCGGCCGCGTCACGCGCGAGCGCACGCTCTCGGTCAACGTGCCGCCCGGCGTCGAGGACGGCACGCGCATCCGCCTCGCTGGCGAAGGCGAAGCCGGCCTGCGCGGCGGGCCGCAGGGCGACCTCTACATCTTCCTCTCGATTTCGCCGCACCAGTTCTTTCAGCGCGATGGCGCCGACCTGCATTGCCGCGTTCCGATCTCGATGGTGACGGCCGCGCTCGGCGGTGGTTTCGACGTGCCGACGATCGACGGCGCCAAGACGCGCGTGAAGGTGCCGGAGGGCACCCATTCGGGCCGCCGCTTCCGTCTTGCCGGCAAGGGCATGCCGGTGCTGCGCACGCGCGAAAGCGGCGACATGTATGTGCAGGTGTTGGTCGAGACCCCGCAAAAGCTCACCAAGCGTCAGAAAGAACTGCTGCAGGAATTCGAGCAGCAATCGTCCAGTGACACCCAGCCCGAGGCCGCCGGTTTCTTCTCCAAGGTCAAGGAATTCCTTGACGGGCTGGGAAATCGGCAAGGTTCAGCTTGAAAGATGCCGTAAACCTTGTTGACGCCGCGGCGTCTTGACCCTCGCGTTACCGCTGCGTTACGCGTTATTGTCACACAATTGCAATAATCCGGTCGCGTTCCCGATGCCCATGCAGGCGCTTGAACAGTTCGAGAAGCGGATCAAGCTCTTCGAGCAGATGATCGGCAAGAACATCGAGAAGCGCGTTCGGCTTTTCGAGGAGACGTTCGAGCAGAAGGTCGAGCAGCCGTTCCGCCGCATCGAACGTAAATCGGCAAGAACATCGAGAAGCGCGTTCGGCTGATCGAGGAGCACTTCGAGCAGAAGGTGGAGCTGCCGTTCCGCCGCACCGGCAGAAGATCGGCCGCAACATCGAGACGCAGATCCGCCGCTTCGAGCAGAAGAACGGCGTTCGCCTCGACGACGAAGTCCGCTTCATCGGCTCCTGGATCGAGAAGCCGCTGCGGTCGGCGCCGTCACGCCGTCGAGCAAGCCGCTTGCGCGCGCCATGGCGCAATATGTCGACCCGAATGCCGACGGGCCGGTGATCGAGCTAGGGCCCGGCACCGGACCGATCACCGAAGCGCTGGTCGAGCACGGCGTGCAGCCTGTCACGGCTCGTGCTGGTCGAGTTCAACCCGGCCTTCTGCCAGTTGCTGCGCGAGCGCTTTCCCGAGGCGACCGTGATCCAGGGCGATGCCTACCGGTTGCGCGAGTCGCTTGCCGACTACTCGCGCCATGAGGCGTCCGCGATCGTGTCCGGCCTGCCGCTGATGACCAAGCCGCTGCGCACCCGCACTGCGGCTGTTGCGCGAGGCGCTCGCGCTGCTGGCGCCCACAGGCGCCGTTCGTGCAGTTCACCTACGCGGTCGTGCCGCCGATCCCGAAGCTCGCTGGCGTCAAGGTCGAGGCGTCCGAGCGCATCTGGCGCAACATGCCGCCCGCGCGCGTGTGGGTGTACCGGCACGGTTGACTTGATGCCTGCCGTCGCGGCATCGCGAGCCCACAAATCTGGAGAGCGCATGCCGCTCAATCCCCGCGACCGCCTGATCGTCGCGCTCGACCTGCCGACCGTGCGCGACGCCGAGGCGATGGTCGAGCGGCTCGGCGACAGCGTCTCGTTCTACAAGGTCGGCTACCAGCTCGCCTTCGCGAGCGGATTGTCCTTCGCCGATACGCTGGCGCGCGCCGGCAAGCGCGTCTTTCTTGACATGAAGCTGCACGACATCGAGAACTCGGTCGCCAAGGGCGTCGAGAACGTGGCGCGGCTCGGCGTGAATTTCCTCACCGTACATGCGTATCCGCAGACCATGAAGGCGGCGGTCGCCGCGCGGCGAGGGTCGGATCTGAAGATCCTCGCCGTGACGGTGCTCACCTCCTACGACGACATCGACCTGGCCGAGTCCGGTTACGCAATGAGCGTCGAGGCGCTGGTCGCGCGGCGCGCCCAGCAGGCGCATGATCTCGGCGTCGACGGCCTCGTGTGCTCGCCCGAGGAAGCTTCGCCGCTGCGGCTCGCGGTCGGCCACGACATGATATTCGTGACACCCGGCATCCGCCCGCAGGGTTCGGCGCGCGGCGACCAGAAGCGGGTGACCACGCCCGCGCAGGCGATAGCGGCCGGCGCGGACTATCTGGTGGTCGGGCGGCCAATCACCGAGGCGGGCGATCCGAAAGCCGCTGCGGAAGCGGTCGTGGCCGAGATCGCGGCGGCGGCGAGGTAGCTTCTTCACTCGTCATCGCCGGGCTTGACCCGGCGATCCCGATCAGGGACGAAAGATCGAGCAAATTCTATCGGGATCACCGGGTCTCGCCGCTTTGCGGCGGCCCGGTGATGACGAACGGAGGATGGAATGCCGAAAGGCTACTGGATCGGGCGCGTCGATGTGAGCAACCCGGAGGGCTACCAGCCCTACGCGGCGAACAACGCCGCGATCTTCAAAAAATTCGGCGGGCGGTTTGTGGTGCGCGGCGGTCCGTTCGAGGCGCCCGAAGGCACGCCGCGCTCGCGTAACGTCGTGATCGAGTTTCCCGACTACGCGACCGCGCTCGCCTGCTATCGCTCGCCCGAGTATCAGACGAACATCAAGGTGCGCGCGCCGCATTCCGTCGCCGATATCGTGATCATCGAGGGCTACGACGGCCCGCAGCCGTGAATCCTCACCCTGAGGAGCGGCCGCAGGCCGCGTCTCGAAGGGTGGCCCGAAACGCGTATGCGGCCATGCTTCGAGACGACGCTTCGCGCCTCCTCAGCATGAGGACCACGCTTTTCACAACCGCCATCCATCGCTATACCGGCGCGGGAAACCGGAGACCTTCATGCCTGACATGCGGCTGATCGTGGCCGGCGCCGGCGGGCGCATGGGGCGCACGCTCGTCAAGGCGATCGCGCGAGACGCCTGGCCTGGCTCTGGTCGGCGCTACCGAAGGCGAGGGGTCGCCGTTTGTCGGGCAGGACTCCGGCATGCTCGCCGGCTTGCCGCCGAACCGCGTGGTGGTGACCAGCGAAGTGCGTCCCGCACGCTTGCGGCGGACGGCATCATCGATTTCACCGTTCCGGCCGCGACCGTGAAGCTCGCGGCACTCGCGGCGGAGACGCATGCTCGTGCACATCATCGGCACCACCGGCACGTCTGCCGCCGATGACGCGAAGATCGCCGAGGCTGCGACGAAGACCGCGATCATGAAATCCGGCAACATGAGTCTCGGCGTCAATCTGCTGGCGGTGCTGACGCGACAAGTCGCGGCCGCGCTCGGCGAGGAATTCGACATCGAAATCGTCGAAATGCACCACAACAAGAAAGTCGATGCGCCGTCCGGCACTGCGCTGTTGTTCGGCGAAGCAGCGGCGCAGGGACGCAAGATAGATCTGAAGACGCATTCAGAACGCGGCCGCGACGGCCACACCGGCGCGCGCAAGGTGGGCACGATCGGCTTTGCGAGCTTGCGCGGCGGCAATGTGGCGGGCGAGCACAGCGTGATCTTCGCCGGCGCCGACGAGCGCGTCGAGCTGACCCACAAGGCCACCGACCGCATGATCTTCGCGCGCGGCGCGCTTGAAGGCCACGCTCTGGGCGCGCGGCAAGCCGCCGGGGCTTTACTCGATGCTGGATGTGCTGGGGCTAGCCAAATGAAAATTGAGTGGAATGCTGCCGCTCTTGTTGTCATTGCTATCGCGCTGGCGACGTTTGGCGCTTTTGCATTCGGAAATCGCTTCAATCAGTTTCAAACGGTTCTGGTTGTGCTGATATTCATGCTTGGTGTGGCAGGCGTGTATTCACTTTCGAGGAAGTGAGAACTGATGGCTCAATCCGACCGTCTTCTCGTGCTCGTGCGCCACGGCCAGAGCGAGTGGAATCTGAAAAACCTGTTCACCGGCTGGAAGGACGTCGACCTGAGCGAAGCCGGCGTCGCCGAGGCGCGCGCGGCCGGGCGCAAATTGAAAGCGCAGGGGGTCGTGTTCGATGTCGCCTACACGTCTGCGCTCAAGCGCGCGCAGCGCACGCTCGACCTGATGCTGGAGGAGATGGGCCAGACCGGCATTCCGATCATCCGCGACCAGGCGCTGAACGAGCGCGATTACGGCGATCTCGTCGGCATGAACAAGGACGATGCGCGCAAGAAATGGGGTGAGGAGCAGGTGCTTATCTGGCGCCGCTCGTACGACGTGCCGCCGCCCGGCGGCGAGAGCCTGAAGGATACGGTGGCGCGCGCGCTGCCTTACTATGTGCAGGAAATCCAGCCGCGCGTGCTGCGCGGCGAGCGCGTGCTGGTTTCGGCGCACGGCAATTCGTTGCGCGCGCTGATCATGGTGCTGGAGCGCCTCACGCCCGAGCGGATCCTCAAGCGCGAGCTCGGCACCGGCGTGCCGATCATCTACCGGCTCAATGCGGATTCGACCGTCGCCTCGCAGCTCGATCTGGCGGCGTGAGCCGTCATCCCGGAAGCCGCGTAGCGGCTATCCGGGACCCATAACCCCGAACCTCTCAACTCATGACCGATTGTGGTTATGGATTCCGGCTCTCGCTTTGCTCGGCCGGAATGACCAGCTGTGAATAAACCCGACATCATCGTTCTCGACGGGTCTGCGGCCAAGGCTGCGATCGATGAGCTTGCCGAAGTGCTGGCCGATTGCGTCGAAGGCGGCGCGTCGGTCAGCTTCATGCTGCCGTTCGGCCACGACGATGCGGTTAGGTTCTTCGAGAAGGTCATCGCGTCAGTCGGGCGCGGCGAAACCGTTCTGATAGCGGCCAGGCTGAACGGCCACATTGTTGGCACGGTCCAGCTCGGCCTCGACATGCCGCCGAACCAGCCGCACCGTGGCGACATCAAGAAGCTGCTGGTGCACCGCTCCGCGCGCAAGCTTGGGCTTGGCGCGGCCCTGATGGTGCGCGCAGAGGCCGAGGCGAAAGCGCGCGGGCGTATATTGCTGGTGCTCGACACCGCGAGTGGAGATGCCGAGCGGCTCTACGCGCGCTCGGGCTGGCAGCGTGTCGGCGTCGTTCCCGACTACGCGATGTGGCCGGGCGGTGGCTTTTGCGACACCACGTTTTTCTGGAAGCGCTTGTAGTCTCTTGCCTTGGCATGCGCTTGAGCCCTTGAGGCAGGTCTGACGTTCCGTTAGCATTTGATAAGTTTGTTCCGCGAAGGTTGTGCCGCGAGAGTAACCAGTATGGTCGACAGTGGTTTGGCCGAAACGTCCCCAGCGCCGCCATGGTCGAAAGCGTGGCTGTTGTACGTTGCCGGATTTGTCGTGGTGGCGACGGCAGGCTTTTTCTTCTTGCGCTGGCTGGTGAACGAGCCACCTGCAAATCCGTCGACCAAGAGCTTGGCGGCGGCGTGGGGTGAGGCGATCCAGACCTTCGGGATCGAACCGATCTTTCCGCCCGAAGAAGATCTTGTGGTCGGCGACGTGCTGGCCGTCATCCTCCAGGACAACGACCCTCACCCGGTCAAGCGTTCCGACGCGCACTCGGAAACGCTGGAGGCCGAATCGATTGATTTCCGCACGCCGTTCCTGAAACGGACGGTGAAGCTTGCGCATGTCGATGTCCGGCTGGAGCTCGAAAAGAACTACGCCAAATTGTCGACCTTTCCGGGTAGCGCCGCCGCGAGCAGTACCGCGGCAGGCGCCGATGCGAAATCGCCCCCAGGGGGCGTCCTTCGCGAATTCACGAAAGACGTGCTGGAAAGCAATCTGCCGCGGGCTGCTTTCGCCAGCCTCAAAAGCGCGGCCAACCGGAACGTGGCCGGAGCGATCATCACGAACGAGCAGGCATCGGCGAGCTATGGCGGCAGCAATCAGGGGTATGAGGAATTCCAGCTGAGCGAAGTGAGCACTTATGGCTTGCCGAGCGCTCGCGCACTGGACCAACTGAACACATATTGTGCCGAACAAGCGGACGACTGCCGTAAATCGACGGTGCGCAAGCATCTCCAGCCGCTGATCGGAGACCGCATCTTTGCCAAGTACCTGGATCCGCAGGGAAAGGAATTCAACGCGGTCGACGTCGGCATCGTCATTGTGAGCCGGGTGTATCTGGCGCGCTCCATCGTGCATCGCCGGCGCGAGGGCCGCTTGCAGAGCGGCGGCTTCTTCGCATCGTTGTTTTCGAATGCCGGAGAGCGGACGAATACCACGACACCCGAACAGCCGCCTCCACCGCCCCCGGTGTCAGGCGGGACTGCCAGCCAAGGCACACCAGAGGAAGCGCTGAAAAAGCGCCTCGACGAACTCGAGAAACAGGTCGCCAGGATGCGAACGGGAACCGGCTTCTCAACTCAATCGTCGGCGAGCGCCAAGTCCGCGTTCGATACCGGCAGGCTCGACCGGCCGGTCGCGTTCGGATATCGGTTTGTCCGCTTCGAATTTTCCAAGGCGGACGAGAAGAAATAGATGTGGTCGATGAGAAGCATCATCTCCGGGCTTTGTCTGGTCGTTGCGCTCTCTTTGCCGGGTGTCTTGCTCGCACAGCAACAGCCGCAAGGCCGGCAGCAAGGCGGGCCGCCGGTGCGCGACAACAGCACGTTTGTCGTCTTCATCCACGCCGGCGGTAAGGACTACGTCGACGAAAAGTCGGTCCGGGAGATCGCGGTCGCGCTGCTCGGCAAACGCTTTGTCGTGCGCGCACCGGACAAGGAGCGCGATGAGGTCGGTGGGCCCGGCGTGGATTATTTCGCCAAGAGTGCCCGCGAGGCCGCGCAAGAGGTGGCGAATACGGTCAACGACAAGCTCAAGAGCCTGAATCTCTTGACGGACGAGACCAAGGCGCTGAAGCCGCGCCTGCAGCGGCTGAAAGAATCCTCCCGGCTATCTCGGCGTGTGGCTGTTCTGACGGGCGTGACTGCGCCGGATCACGCCGCCCTCACCTGCCCGGCTTCCCAGCCGAGCATCGCGCGCTTGCGCGTCAGGCCCCAGTGATACCCGGTGATGTCGCCGGAGCGGCCGAGCACGCGATGGCACGGCACCACGAACGACATCGGGTTCTTGCCGACCGCGGCGCCGACGGCGCGCGAGGCCTTCGGCTTGCCGATCTTGCTGGCGATGTCCGAATAGGTCGAGCACTTGCCCATCGGAATGCCGAGCAGCGTCTCCCACACGCGCACCTCGAAATCCGTCCCGATCATGATGATGCGCAGCGGACGGTCCGGCCGCCACAGCCGGTTGTCGAAGATGCGCGCGGCGAGCGGCGTGGTGATCGATTTGTCTTCCACGTAAGCGGCTTTCGTCCAACGGCCGCGCATGTCGGCGAGCATTGATTTTTCTTCGCCGGGATCGCCGAACGCGAGGCCCGCGAGCCCACGCGGCGTCGCCATCACCAGCGCGATGCCGAACGTGGAGGGATGGAAGCCGTAGGAAATCGTCAGGCCTTCGCCGCCGGATTTCCATTCGCCCGGCGACATCGCCTCGTGGGTGACGAACAGATCGTGCAGCCGGCCCGGACCGGACAGGCCCACCTCATAGGTCGCATCCAGCACGCTTGCGGAATCGCGCAACAGCTTGCGCGCGCTGTCCAGGGTGAGCGCCTGCAGGAATGCCTTCGGCGTCAGCCCGGCCCAGCGGCGGAACAGATGATGCAGCTCGTCCGGCGTGACGCCGACCGCGTGCGCGATCTGCTCGATCTCGGGCTGCGCGCGCCAGCGCTCGGAGATGTAGGCGATCGCGCGGCGCACGATATCGTAGTCGTCGTTGGCGGCCTGAAGGATGCTGAGATCGGGCAGGCGGTCGGGGGACAACATGGCGGTCTCCGGGGTCATGATCTGCTGCCTGCCATCTAGACCTGTGCCGTACCGCAAACCACCCGATTTCCGAGTGTCCACTGCAACGCTAACGTACTGAATTATCTCTATGATATCATCGAGCCTCGCGGCCTAGAAGTGCCTAGAAGTCCGTCAGCACTTCGACCAGCGGCCTGCATTCGAAATTGTTCGTTGTCGACTGCGGGCCGATCGTTTTCGTGTAGACGAGAGCGAAATACTCGGTCTTCTCGACCACCGGCGCGGTTGCCAAAGGCGCCAAGAACACCTCTCGCCACGTCAGGAGCGGAAATATTGTGGCGCTTGCGGCGTTGAGCACCGGCGGTGTCGTCGTCAAGCCGCTGACTGTGGCGCCTGTGATGGTTTTGAAAATTGCGAGGTTGAACGTGCACGGATTGTGGGTGACCCCGATCCGGGTATTGATCAGCATGCGACAGCTCAGTATTCGGACCTGACTCGCCGGAATAAAAATCAAGTTCACGATGCGGTCGCTCCACCACGGTGGATTGGTCCAGCTGTGATAGACAACATTGGAATACTGATATTTTGCCGTGTTGTGATCAACGGCTGGCATTCCCTCGGGCCAGCGTATTATTTGCTGCATTTGCCTCCCCGGCTGAGATTGTATCGGGATGCTACTCAGTCCCCGGTTGACTGAACAGAGCCCGGCGCTTGCTGCCGAGGGCGCATCCATCTGGCTACGGCGAGAAACCCTACACGGTCGTCCGGCTGACTCCCCGCTTCGCCTCCCCAATCGCGTCCGACAAGGCCTTGGCGAAGCTTTCCCGCTCGCTCGGCCCAAGAAACCCGCCGACCGTGAGCTTCCTGCCGCGCGACACCAGAAACAGCCGAAGCAGCCCGAATTCCTCGTGGGTCTCGCGGTCGAGGCCGCACCCAGACCGGATTGAGCGACCATTCGGCGACCTCGCCGCGATGGCTCACCTTCTTCACGCGCAATTCCGAGGGCGTGACCGTCACCTCCTCGTAGGCCGCGGCGGCGCAGATAATTCGCCCGGAACGCCCAGTAGACCAGCGCACACGTCGAGTCCGAGAAAACCGATGACCGGCCAGGCGCCGACGAGGAAGAACACCACGCCGCCGACGAAGCTGATCCCGGCGATCAACCCCATCACGACGAAGAAGCCGACGCTGCCCAGCGACCGGTGCGGGGTCAGCAGCGCGGAAAACAGTGTGGGCTCGGCCGCCGGATTGGCCGGCAGGGCGTTGCTCTCGCTCATGCGTGCATTATACCGGCTTCATGGCGCGCAAGACGACCCCCAAGCCGGCAAAGAAAACCGCTCCGGAAATCGAAGTCTGGCAAGCCGAAACCGTGGACGCCGCAGGAGGTCGAGGAAGCCTTCCGCCGCTTCAGGAAGGCGAGCCCGGCGCCGACAGACCGAACTGCAATCACGTCAATCCCTACACGCTGCTCGTCGCGGTCGTGCTCTCCGCGCAGGCGACCGACGCCGGCGTCAACAAGGCGACGCCCGCGCTGTTCGCCGCCGCCGACACGCCGGAGAAGATGGCGGCGCTCGGCGAGGAGCGCGTGCGCGATTTCATCAAGACGATCGGCCTCTACCGCAACAAGGCGAAGAACGTGGTCGAGCTCTCGCGCCGGCTCGTCGCCGAGCATGGCGGCCAGGTGCCGCGCGATCGCGAGGCGCTCGAAGCGCTGCCCGGTGTCGGGCGCAAGACCGCGAACGTCGTGCTCAACGTCGCGTTCGGCGAGCCGACCATCGCGGTCGACACGCACATCTTCCGCGTCGGCAACCGCACCAACATGGCGCCCGGGCTGACGCCGTTCGAGGTCGAGCTGAATCTCGAAAAGGTCGTGCCGGACAAATACAAGCTGCACGCGCACCACTGGCTGATCCTGCACGGCCGCTACACCTGCATCGCGCGCAAGCCGCTGTGCGAGAAGTGCATCATCAACGATCTGTGCCGCTGGCCGGAGAAGACCGTTCCCTCACCCTGAGGTGCCGCCGAAGGCGGCGTCTCGAAGGGTGGCAACGTGCTCTGGGCCACCCTTCGAGACGCTCGCTGGCGCTCGCTCCTCAGGATGAGGTCGGAGTCGCCCTGTGCCGTGCGACGCGCTAAAGTCCCGCAAGGAGCAGATGCATGCAGATTGCCACCGACGCCGTTGCGTCATGGGTCGGAACGCGGCCCGGGATCACCGGACATTTCGAACGCGACGCCGACGCGCACTCGACGTTCTGGCGTCAGGGCTACGATCTGCTCGCCGCGCTGCCGGAAAAGCCGAAGCGCAACCCGGATCAGGCGCGCGCCGCCGACACGATCCTGCGCACCGGCCGCGAGACCCGCGAAGCCTTCATGCTGCGCCACGCGCAAGCGGTCTATGGCGCGCTCACCACGGACCAAACAAACTTCGTACGCGCCGATGTGCTTGCCTATGAGGTGGCCGCGCTCGTGCCGGGGCTTACGCCGACGCGCGAGCAGGTCGATGCGCAGGGCGAGAAGATGCAGAGCCAGAAGGACGGGATCGAGGTCGATCAGGGCATTTTCTTCGCGCACATCCTGGCGCGTCCCGACACCGGCACGCATTTCTGCCACGCGATGCTGCTGCCGCGCGCTCGAGTCGCTCGCGCGGCTCGACGAATTTTCCGCGCGCGGCGCGGTCGATCTCGGCACCGCCGCCGTGATGCGGCAGGGCAAGGCCGCGACCGTGTTCATGCGCAATCCGCGCTATCTCAATGCCGAGGACGAGGCGACGTTGCAGCAGACCGAGATCGCGGTCGATCTCGCGATCCTCGATCCCAAGAGCGAGCTCTGCGTGCTGCGCGGCGACGTCGTCGACAATCCGAAATACGCCGGCAAGCGCGTGTTCTCGACCGGCATCAACCTCACCCACATCTACCACGGCAAGATTTCGTACATGTGGTACGTGACGCGCGAGATGGGCTTCGTGAACAAGATGATGCGCGGGCTTGCGCGTCCCGACGTCAGCCCCGACGAAGTCTACGGCGGCACGACCGAGAAGCCGTGGATCGCGGGTGTCGAGCACTTCGCGATCGGCGGCGGCTGCCAGTATCTGCTCACGATGGACTACGTGGTGGCGGCGAGCAACGCCTACATGACGCTCCCCGCCCGCAAGGAGGGCATCATTCCGGGCGCCGCCAACATGCGGATGTGGCGTTTCACCGGCGACAAGATCGCCCGGCAGGCGATCATGTCGGGGCGCCGGCTCGATTGCGACACGCCGGAAGGGCGCACGATCTGCGACGAAATCGTGCCGCCCGGCGAGATGGATGCGGCGCTGGACCCGCGTGATCGCGAGCTTCACCGATTCCGGCGTCGTCAGCGCGGCGGGCAACCGGCGCGCGTTTCGCGTCGCCGAGGAGCCGCTCGACCAGTTCCGCCGCTACATGGCGGTGTACGCGCGCGAGCAGGCTTATTGCCATTTCAGTCCGGCGCTGATCGGCAATCTGGAAAAGCACTGGAACGCGCAGCAGAGGAAGATGTAGTTCGATGTCATCCCGGAAGCCGAAAGCAGGCAAGTTTACGCAGCCTGCGTACACTTGGCTGCGGGCGGCTGTCCGGGATCCATAACCACAGGCTTGTCCATAATCGCACCGCTCGTGGTTATGGATTCCGGGCTCGCGACTTTGTCGCGCCCCGGAATGACGGGGAGAGAGAATGACTTCCAAACGCGCGGCCGATTTCTCGCCGAACAAGAAAGACCTGAACCCGATCGAGATCGCCTCGCGCGACGAGATCGCCGCGCTTGCAGTTGCGGCGCATGAAATGGTCGCTCAAGCACGCCTACGAGAACGTGCCGCACTACAAGAAATCGCTTCGACGCGGCCGGAGTGCATCCGGACGACCTGAAGGATCTCTCCGATCTGCGCAAATTTCCGCTCACACGCAAGGACGATCTGCGCGCGAACTATCCCTACGGAATGTTCGCGGTGCCGATGGACAAGATCGTGCGCATTCACGCCTCGTCGGGCACGACCGGCAAGCCGACGGTGGTCGGCTACACCAAGCTCGACATCCGCACCTGGGCGGATGTCTGCGCGCGCAGCATCTTTGCGAGCGGCGGCCGGCCCGGCATGAAGATCCACAACGCCTACGGCTACGGGCTGTTCACCGGCGGGCTCGGCGTGCACTACGGCGCCGAGAAGCTCGGCTGCGTCACCATTCCGGTGTCGGGCGGCATGACCGAACGCCAGGTCAAGCTGATCGTCGATTTCGCGCCGGACATCATCACGGTGACGCCGAGCTACATGCTGGCGATCCTCGACGAATTCCGCCAGCAGGGCGTCGATCCGCGCGCGTGCTCGCTGAAGATCGGCATCTTCGGGGCCGAGCCGTGGACCAACGCGATGCGTGCCGAGATGGAAGAATCCTTCGACATGCATGCGGTCGACATCTACGGCCTCTCCGAGGTGATGGGGCCGGGTGTCGCGAACGAGTGCGTCGAGACGAAGGACGGGCTGCACATCTGGGAGGACCATTTCTATCCCGAGATCATCGATCCGGCGACCGGCGCGGTGCTGCCCGAGGGCGAGCGCGGCGAACTTGTGTTCACCTCGCTCACCAAGGAGGCGATGCCGGTGATCCGCTATCGCACGCGCGACCTGACGCGGCTGCATGCCCGGCACGGTGCGCTCGATGCGGCGCATGGAAAAGATCACCGGGCGCACCGACGACATGATGATCGTGCGCGGCGTCAACGTGTTTCCGACGCAGATCGAGGAACTGATCTTGAAGGACGAGCGGCTCGCGCCGCATTTCGTCATCGAGCTGCAGGCGCGAGGACCGCCTCGACACCATGACGGTGAAGGTCGAGGCGCGGCAGGGTGCCGACGAGGCAAGCCGCGCGGCGTGCAACAAGGACCTCTCGCATCTGATCAAGGCGCTGATCGGCGTGACGGCGATCGTTGAGACGACTGCGCCCGGCGCGATCGAGCGCTCGCTCGGTAAGGCGAAACGGATTGTGGATTTGAGGCCGAAGGGCTAACTCCACCGGGGTAGGATGGATCCCGGCTCTCGCTTCGCTCGGCCGGGACGACAGCTACGTATGCTCGATCAGCTCCCGCCGCGGCCCGGCGAGTTTCTTGTGCATGTGCACCATGAAGGCGGTACCGAACAGCGGCGTCGCCAGATTCAAGATCGGGATCGACACGAACGCCGCGATGAAGGTGCCGGCCAGCACGATCGTGCCGTGATGGCGTTTGCGCAGCGCCTTTGCTTCCTCGACCGAGTGAAAACGCATCGCGGCGAGCAGGAAATATTCGCGCCCGAGCAGCCATGCAGTCGCCACGAAGAAGATCAGGAAGCCTAACCCCGCGAACAGCAGGAACGGCACCGCGATCAAGTAGACGAGGAGTGCCAGCAGGGCGGTCTTCACGCCCTCTATCGTGGCCCGCATCGTGGAGATCGGCTGGCCAGGCGGGTCGGCCGGATAGTGTGTGTGCTCGACCTCGGCGGCGATCTCATCGGAGAAGAAGCTCGCGACGAACGCCGACACCGCCGGCATGATGAAGATCGCGCCTGCCGCGAGCCCGAAGCCGGCCGCGATCGCCAGCACCCATAGCAGCGCATGCAGCGGCGTGTGCATGCCGGGCCCGGCGACACCTTCGAGATAACCCGCGCCCTCGGCCGCGAGCCAGCCGAACAGCCGATGCAGCCCGATGCCGAGCATGACGAGCAGCAGGAGCGCCAGCCCGATCGACTTGAGCAGCACCGCGCGGAACGGCGGCGCGAACATCTGCGTCAGGGCTTTGGTGGCGGCGGCGAGCATGTCGGCAGAAGTAGTGGGGTTATGTGAGTCACACAAGGACCCCGTCATTCCGGGGCCGAGCGCAGCGAGGAGCCCGGAATCCATAACCACAAGCAGAGCAGTGTTGCACCAGCAGTGCAAACCATCTTGCTTCGTGTTTATGGGTTCCGGGCTCGCGCCGGCGGCGCGCCCCGGAATGACGAGAACGTCACGTCCAGGCGATCATGCGGCGCCGGCGGCGGTGCGTGGCCTGCGGCACCAGGGTTGCGTCACCGGCCTCGACGGAGGGCATCTCCTCCTCCACCGGCCGCAACGGCAGATCGGCCCAATGCAGATGCTTGTACTCGAAGCCGTTCTCGATGGTCGGCTTCACCACGGCGAAATACGGCGAGATATCGAAATCGCGCGGCGCATAGAGCGAGTGATGGCGGATTTCCAAAAGCTCGCGCCGCGCCACGCGGCTCTCCATGCGGGTGACCTTCGGCAGGATCGGGTAGCGCACCGACTCGAACGCCTGCGCGATCAGCGCCGAGCAGATGATGCGCGTCGGATCGCCCGAGCCGAGCGCGAGCGCGCGGCGGCGCCAGCGCTGCGGCACCGGCAGCGGCATCAGGTAGCGCATCAGGTCGGTGATGTTCTTCAGGTCGTACGCAAGCCCGATGCGCTCGGTCGCATAGGCGCAGACCTGGCGGCAGTCGTCCTCGGTCAGTCCGATCGGCCGGCACACGCGCGTATGGAAGCGCGAATATTTCGACAGCGGCGCGGAGTCGACCCCGATGCCGAGCTCCGCTTCGATCAGCGTGTGCGGCTCGCCGTCGTTGTGCGCGGCCGTCGAGCGGCCCGACGTAGAGCGCCGCATGCGACCAGGTGGACTGGGTGAGATACTTGATGACGCCCGCGATGTGATTGTTGCCCTCGACCAGCAGCACGTCGCCGGGCTTGAGCGAGGCGGCGAGCGCGTTCGGATCGCTCGGCGTGAACGGCTCGTAGCCCGAAACGGGCTTCTCCAGATACCGGGCGATCATCTGCCCGAAGCGATCGAGCACGCGACCCATGCGTTTCCCCAACAACGCGTGCGAGGCTTTCCCTCGTCTCGATTTGGATTGACAGTTTAATGAACAGCGGTTGCGTTTCGGTTCACGGTTGCGGTGAACGAATACCGCAATCGGCGCGCGCCTTGGTTTGCGGGAGCTGCGCCGTTGCGGGCAATGTGGCCGCTGCGGAAATAATTTGGAAACCATGACTCTCAATCGGCGCAATTTCATCGCGGGCTCGGCGGCGCTCGCCTCCGCGCCGGCGCTCGGCGCGGTCTCGGCCTCGGGCGAGACCGACGTTGCGATCATCGGCGCGGGCGCGGCCGGCATTGCTGCGGCGCGAAAGGTCGCGGCGGCCGGGCGGCGCTTCGCGCTGATCGAGGCGAGCGATCGCATCGGCGGGCGCTGCGTCACCGACACGCGCATCTTCGGCGTGCCGTTCGATCGCGGCGCGCACTGGCTGCACATGCCCGACATCAATCCGGTGGCGAAGCTCGCGGCGCGCACCGGGCTCGATCTCTATCCGGCGCCGCCGGGCCAGAAGCTGCGCATCGGCCGGCGCAATGCGCGCGAAGGCGAGATGGAGGACTATCTCGCGACGCATCGTGCGCGCGAACCGCGCCATTCAGGACGCCGCGCGCGGCAAGGTGGATGTCGCCTGCATGCAGGCGCTGCCGAAGGATCTGGGCGAGTGGCGCCCGGCGGTGGAATTCGTGCTCGGGCCGTTCGGCTGCGGCAAAAATCTCGACGAGATTTCGGCGGTGGATTTCGCGCGCTCGCTCGAGCGCGACACCGATGCGTTCTGCCGCCAGGGGTTCGGCGCGCTGCTCGCCAAGCTTGCGGCCGACCTTCCGGTGCAGCTCAACGTGCCGGTCGCGCGCATGCAGTCGACGCGCAACTGCGGTCGAGATCGAGACGGCGCGCGGCCGCATCAAGGCGCGCGCCGCGATCGTCACGGTATCGACCGGCGTGCTGGCGGCCGACAAGATCAAGTTCGCGCCCGAGCTGCCGAAGCGCCACACGGAAGCGATCGCGAAGCTCTCGCTCGGCTCTTACGACCACGTGGCGCTGGAGCTGAAGGGCAATCCGCTGCAATTGCAGAACGACGATCTGGTGTTCGAGAAGGCGAGCGGCGCGCGCACCGCCGCGCTGCTCGCCAATGTGTCGGGCACGCCGCTCGCGATGGTGGAGGTCGCCGGCAAGCTCGGCCGCGAGCTTCGCAGGCCAAGGCGAAGCCGCGATGGTGGATTTCGCGACCGGCTGGCTCGCCGACCTGTATGGCGCCGACGTGAAGAAGGCGATCGGCAAGACGCACGCGACGCGCTGGAGCCGCGAGCCGTGGGCGCTCGGCGCGTTCTCGGCTGCGGCGCCGGGCGGTCAGCCGGGACGCAAGGTGCTGATGGAGCCGGTGCGCGAGCGGCTGTTCTTCGCCGGCGAAGCCGTGCACGAGACGCTGTGGGGCACGGTCGGCGGCGCCTGGGAATCGGGCGAGCGTGCCGCGGATGCGGCGCTGCGGCTGTGGGGGCGCAGCCGGTGAGCCGGCCCAAAGGCACTCATCGCGTGGTCGAGCGGCAAGGACTCGGCCTGGGCGCTGCACGAAATCCGCCGCGCGGGTGACTACGATGTGGTCGGCGCGCTGACTACCGTCACCGAGACATTCGCGCGCGTCAGCATGCACGGCGTGCGCGAGGAAATTTTGCGCGCACAGCATCAGGCGCTTCGGACTGCCGTCGGTGATCGTGCCAATCCCGTATCCGTGCCCGAACGAGATCTACGAAGCCCGCATGGCGGCCGCGCTCGACGACGCGAAGCGCCAGGGTGTCACGCATGTGATCTTCGGCGATCTGTTTCTGCAAGACGTGCGCGCCTATCGCGAGCAGAAACTCGCCGGCACCGGCATCACGCCGCTGTTTCCGCTTGTGGCAGCGCCCGACCGATGCGCTGGCGCGCGAGATGATCGATGCGGGTGTCGAGACGTATCTGGTTTGTGTCGATCTCAAGCAACTGCCGAAGTCATTGGCCGGGCGGCGCTTCGATCATGCCCTGTTGGCCGAACTGCCTGTGAGTGCCGACCCATGCGGCGAGAAGGGTGAGTTTCACTCGTGCGTGGTCTCAGGACCGATGTTCGATCGGAGCATCGACGTGGCGGTCGGCGAGACGGTCGAGCGTGATGGGTTCGCCTTTACAGACCTCATCCTGAGGCGCGAGCGAAGCGAGCCTCGAAGGATGGCCACGAGTTGAGCAAGCGCCCTCGCCCTTCGAGACGCGCCATAAGCGCGTTTACGCGCGTCTTTGACGCGCTATGGCGCTCCTCAGGGTGAGGGCTACTTCTGAGCACCCCGCCCGTGCGCTGTGACACCTCCGCCACGATCTTCGCCGCGACGGCGTCGATCTCCTCGTCGGTCATCGTCTTGTCGCGCGGCTGCAAGGTGACCGCGATCGCGATCGACTTCTTGCCCGGCTCGATGCCCTTGCCCTCGTAGACGTCGAACACCGTCACGTTGGTGATCAGCTTGCGTGTCGACGTTCTGCGCCGCGCGCACGAGATCGCCAGCCTTCACCTTCGCATCCACCACGAACGCGAAGTCGCGCGTCACCGGCTGGAACGCCGAGAGCTCCAGCGCCGGCTTGGCGCGCGTCGGCTTCGCCTTCGGCTCGGGGATGCGTTCGAGAATCACCTCGAACGCCATCAGCGGGCCTTCGGCATCGAGCGCATCGAGCGCGCGCGGATGCAGCTCGCCGAAATAGCCGAGCACGTTCTGCGGCCCGATCTGGATCGTGCCGCGAGCGTCCCGGATGCAGCCAGCTCGGGCCCGCCCGGCACGACCTGCAAGCGCCTGCGCGCGGCGCGCCGGCCGCCACGAGCACCGCGAGCGCGTCGGCCTTCACGTCGAACGCGTCGGCCTCGCCGTTGCCCTGCCAGTGCCGCCCGATGCCGCTCGGCTTGGCGAGCGCGCGGCGCACGCCGGACGCCGCGGTGAGCTGATCCTCGGGCCTGTCGCCCCTGAAGACCTGCCCGACCTCGAACAGCGCCACATCGGGAAATCCGCGGTCGGCATTCTTCTGCGCGCTCGTCACCAGCCCCGGAATGAGGCTCGGCCGCATGTCGGACAGGTCCGCGGCGATCGGATTGGCGAGCGCAAGCTCCGCCTGTCCGCCGCCGAACAGTTCCGCCTGGCTCCGGCCGATGAACGACCACGTCACCGCCTCGACCATCGCGCGGCCCGCGAGTGCGCGCTTTGCGCGGCGGTTGCGCACCTGCAGCGACGTGAGGATCGGCTTGCGCGCGTCCTCGCCGCGCTCGAACGGCGTCGGCGGCACCGTGTCGACGCCGACGATGCGCACGACCTCCTCGACGATGTCGGCCTTGCCCTCGATGTCCGGCCGCCACGACGGGATCGCGACCTTCACGGTCTCGCCCGCGCCCGCGACGAAGAAGCCGAGATGGCCGAGCACGCGCTTCATTTCGAGTAGCGGCACGTCGAGGCCGGAGAGCCGCTTCACCTCGGCGACCGGAAATTCGATGATGCGGTCCTCGGCGTGCGTCGAGCCCGCGACGGTAATCTCCGACGGCGTGCCGCCGCAGAAATCCAGCACCATCTGCGTCGCCTGCTCCAGCCCCGGCACCATGAAGTTCGGATCGACGCCGCGCTCGAAGCGATAGCGCGCATCCGAATTGATGCCGAGCTTGCGCCCGGTCTGCGCGATGTTGAGCGGCGACCACAGCGCCGACTCGATCAGCACGTCGGTCGTCTCGGCCGAGCAGCCGGTCTCCTCGCCGCCCATGATGCCGGCGAGCGACTCGACGCGCCTTCTCGTCGGCGATCACGCACATCGTCTCGTCGAGCTGATAGGTGCGGCCGTCGAGCGCGAGCAGGCTTTCGCCTGGCTTGGCGCGGCGCACCGTGAGATTGCCGTGCACCTTGGCGGCATCGAACACATGCAGCGGGCGGCCGCGATCGAACGTCATGAAGTTGGTGATGTCGACCAGCGCGTTGATCGGCCGCAGCCCGATCGCCATGCAGGCGCTTCTGCAGCCATTCGGGCGATGGCCCGTTCTTCACGCCGCGCACGAGGCGCAGCGCGAAGCCGGGACACAGTTCGGGCGCTTCGATCTTCACCGCGACCGGGCACGGGAACGCGCCCTTCACGGGCTTCGGCGCCGGATCGATGAACTTGCCCATGTCGGCGGCGGCGAGATCGCGCGCGATGCCGTGCACGCCGGTGCAGTCCGGCCGGTTCGGCGTGAGGTTGATCTCGATCACCGGATCGTCGAGCCCGGCCCACTTGGCGTAGCTCTCGCCGACCGGCGCGTCGTCGGGCAGGTCGATGATGCCCTCGTGGTCGTCGGACAATTCCATCTCGGCTTCCGACACCAGCATGCCGCGGCTTTCGACGCCGCGGATGGTGCCGACGCCGAGCGTGATCTTCTTGCCCGGAATGTACGTGCCGGGCGGGGAGAACACGCCCTTCATGCCGGTGCGCGCGTTCGGCGCGCCGCACACGACCTGCACGGGATCGCCGGAGCCGGTGTCGACGATGCAGACGCGCAGCCGGTCGGCGTTCGGATGCTGCTTCGCCTCGATCACGCGCGCGATGGTGAAGGGGGCCAGCGCCTTCGCCTTGTCCTCGATGTTCTCGACTTCCAAGTCCGATCATCGTGAGCTTGCCGGCGAGCTTGTCGAGCGGCTCGTCGGTGTCGAGGTGCTCGCGCAGCCAGGAGAGGGTGAATTTCATGACTCTCCCCGCGCAGCCTTGGGTGCTTGCACTCCGCGAGCGCCACGCGCTCCCCCTCCCCCTCCCCCGCTTGGGGGAGGGTAGGGAGGGGGCTGCCCGCGATGGAGGTTTGGCGGGACGACTGGGCGCGGTCTGTCCCCTCCCCCCTTGAGGGGGAGGGTTAGGGAGGGGGGTATGCTCAGCTGCGGCAGCGACAATCATTTCCGGCACGCCGTTCCGATTGCGCAGCACATCGATGGTTCCAGAAGCGAAGCACGCGATAGCCTTTCGACGTGAGCCACCGGTCGCGTTCAACGTCGCGTGCGTTTTCGGCGTGCTGGCCACCGTCGACTTCGATGACGAGGAATTCTGTCATGACAGACGAAATCGACGGTGAAACGACCGATCGGTGCTTTGCCGCCTGAAGCTCAGACCGTTGAGTCGATGTCCGCGCAGTGCCGACCAAAGACGCAACTCAGCGTCCGTCATGTCGCTACGCAACGATTTGGCGCGAGCGCGTTGAACGCCCGAAACCGGCCGATGTGCTGGCGGCGGGCCACCCCCTCCCGGACCGCTTCGCGGTCCGACCTCCCCCTCAAGGGGGGAGGTGAACGGAGTTCGTGGCGAGTCATCCGCTCAATCCCCCCGCCAGCGTGGGAAAATCGAGCGGCCTGAACCCGTAATGCGCAAGCCAGCGCACGTCGGCCTCGAAGAACTGGCGCAGGTCCGCGATGCCGTATTTCAGCATCGCGATGCGGTCGATCCCCATGCCCCAGGCGAAGCCCTGGTACTCGTCGGGATCGAGCCCGCAATTGCGCAGCACGTTCGGGTGCACCATTCCGCAGCCGAGAATCTCCATCCAGTCCTCGCCCTCGCCGAAGCGCACTTCGTCCTTGCCGCGGCGGCACTGGATGTCGACTTCGAGCGAGGGCTCGGTGAACGGGAAGAACGACGGGCGGAAGCGCATCTTCACGTCGATCGACCTCGAAGAACGCCTTGCAGAATTCGTCGCAGGATCCACTTCATGTGGCCGAGGTGCGAGCCCTTGTCGATCACCAGTCCCTCGACCTGATGGAACATCGGCGTGTGCGTCTGGTCCCAGTCGGAGCGATACGTGCGCCCCGGAATGATCACGCGGATCGGCGGCTTCTGCGCCAGCATGGTGCGGATCTGCACCGGCGAGGTGTGCGTGCGCAGCAGCATGCGCGAGCCGTCCGGCTTCGGATTGAAGTAGAACGTGTCGTGCATCTCGCGCGCCGGATGGCCTTCGGGGAAATTCAGCTTGGTGAAGTTGAGATCGTCGGTCTCGATGTCCGGACCTTCGGCGACCGCAAAGCCCATGTCGGCGAAGATGGTGGTGAGCTCCTCGATCACCTGGCTCACCGGATGGATGCGCCCGGTCTCGGCCGGCGACTCGCGCACCGGGAGCGTCACGTCCACGGTCTCGGTGTTGAGCCGCGCGTCGAGCGCCGCGCCTTTGAGCGCCTCGCGGCGCGCAGCGATCGCCGCCGTGACGCGATCCTTCAGCCCGTTGATCAGCGGGCCCTGCTCCTTGCGCTGCTCCGGCGTCATGCCGCCGAGCGTCTTCAGCAGCGCCGACACCGAGCCGCTCTTGCCGAGCGCGCCGACGCGCACCGCTTCGAGCGCGGCCTCGTCGGAGGCGCGCCGCGATGGCGGTCAGGATTTCCGGTTCGAGCGTCGTCGCGTCGTTCATCGCGTCACTCCGGCAGCGCCGGCAGGTCGGTGGTATGCGGCTTGCCGCCGGCCTGCGTCAGCATGCAGTGCACCTGCCCGCGATGGTGCGTCTGATGATTGAACATGTGCGTGACGAGCTGCCACTTGGGCCTGGTGAGGTCGCGTTTCATGGCGCCCGAATAGTAGGTGAGGTCGCCTGCAAGCCACGCCGCATCGAGCCTGTCCGCCCACGCGATCATCGTCTCGTCGAATGCTGCGCGCTCGCGCTTCAGTCCGTCCCAATCGGGATACATCGACACCGACTCCGGAATGCCGCCCTCGGCTTCGGCACGTCGGTGAAGCGGCTCATCCAGATGCGGTCGCCCCACAGCAGATGGCTCAGCGTCTTGTGGATCGAGCCGAAGAACGCGCCGCGCTCGCGCCGGCGCTCCTCGTCGCTCAACTGATCGGCGACGCCGTACAGATTCTGGTTCTGCCAGCGATTGTAGCGCGCCATGCGCTGCACATAGGCGGGATCGATCATCGTGTGCCTGTCCCGATAGTCATCCCGGGCGAGGCGAAAGGCCGAGACCCGGGACCCATCTATCCCAACGCCAGAGTCGTGACTGCAAGTCCAATGGATCCCGGCTCTCGCTTCGCTCGGCCGGGATGA
The DNA here is from genome assembly GCA_963778455.1 of uncultured Alphaproteobacteria bacterium. GTDB lineage: Bacteria > Pseudomonadota > Alphaproteobacteria > Rhizobiales > Xanthobacteraceae > PALSA-894. Next base: position 190,373 of record CAVZUL010000009.1, on the reverse strand, counting down.
CAGCGAGCGCGATTACGCCGCCGCTGCGGTTTCTTGCGGCAGCGCGGCCTTGGCCTTCTCGACGATGGCCTGGAATGCCGCCGGCTCGCGGATCGCGAGATCGGACAGCACCTTGCGATCGACCGTGATGCCGGCCTTCGCGAGCCCGTCGATAAATCGGCTGTAGGTGAGGCCGAACGGACGCACCGCGGCGTTGAGCCGCTGGATCCACAGCGCCCGGAAGGTGCGCTTGCGCCGCTTGCGGTCGCGGAAGGCGTATTGATTGGCCTTCTCCACCGCCTGCTTGGCGATGCGGATGGTGTTCTTGCGCCGGCCGTAGAAGCCCTTGGCGGCCTTGAGGACTTTCTTGTGCTTGGCGTGGGACGTGACGCCCCGTTTGACGCGAGCCATGGCTGATCTCCGTGAATGCCTGCGTGGTTGAAGTGCGAAAAAGCCGTCTGCGAGTGGATCAGCCGTTGGGCAGCCAGTATTTCACGATTCTCTCGCCGTCGGTCTTGAACAGCACGTCGGTGCCGCGCAACTGGCGGATCTGCTTCTTGGTCCGCTTGATCATGCCGTGACGTTTGCCCGCGTGGGCGGCCAGCACCTTGCCGGTGCCGGTAATCTTGAAGCGCTTTTTCGCGCCCGATTTGGTCTTCAGCTTGGGCATTTGGCTCTCCTGTATGGGCCGGAAACGCGAGCCAAAGGCCCGGTTCACCGGCATAAGCTCGAAATCGAGCGTGTGCTGAGGCACGTTTCGCCGCCACGGCAGCCCTTTAGCCGGGCGGCGGAAGGGCGGGTTTATGGCAGACAAAATCCCGGAAAACAACAGCTTGGAGGGCGAATTTCGCCCGCTCTGAGCCCGCCTGGGTGCGCTGCCGCGCCGCCGGCCCAAGAATTCGTTAACCGATCGGGAGCACGCTTGGGCCGGCGGCAGCATGCCCGGTCCGGAACCGGCCCGCGGACCAAAGGGTTTTCCCGGCGGCCGAGCAACTGATCCGCCAAGGGCGTCAACAGACGGAGGGGAGATCGCATCGCATCGGGAGGAGGCGATGATGACCCCGTCGCGTTGGTGTCGTTTGGTGGTTTTGCCGCTGTTCGCAGCCGCGTTGCTGCTTTCCCTGGCGTCGCAAGCTTTGGCCAAGATCAATCAGGCCGGCGTCCTGCTTGTCCCGACGACCGCCGAGCCGAAATCGTGCAGCGGCGCATTCCGCTATGCGGCGCGCGTCGGCAATCAGCGACATCGTGACGGTGAGCCCCGTGCAGGTGTTCGCCGAGGACCGCCGCCTCGCCCGCACGCGCTACACGTCGCGCGCGATGGTCGGCCTTGGGGCGGACCGCTCGCCGCTGCACGTCCTCAATGTGATGTGCGGCTGATACCCTGACCGCGCCGCCAAATTTCGCGCTCCCGTGTGACAACGGGAGCGCGACCGTGTTGCATCAGTAGCGCCCTGCGACGTTACCCTGTCGTTCCGCCCTTCTCCTTCACGAACTTCTCGCACTCGGCGAGCGTCGCCGGGCCAAACGAACGGCCGAAGATGCGCGGCAAGGGCGTGTCGCACTCCGCGATCAACAGATGCTTTGAGAGGAGCGAATTGAAAACGCAGAACGTTGCGTTGGCCTTCGGCGCAGGCAAGTCGGTGACGTCCGGGAAGCCGAGGTTCACGATTGGAACTGCATCTTCTCCGTCAGCATGATAAATGGTGATCGTGTCGAAGCCCTTCGGGTACGGAATGGCCTCCTGATAGAGGAAGGGCCGCTTCGCCGGCTGCTGAATGGTCTGCGAGATAAAATACAGCGCATACAACGGCGGGAAAATCCGGAACGGCAGCTCCTCGATGTCGACCTTGTCGTTCCAGTTCGGCGTCTCGCCTACCGCGAATACGCGAACATTGCCGCCGAGACGGAACGCTGAAAATTTCGCGCGTCCAAGCTCTTTCGTCGCCATGTGTGCCTCCTACAATGACTGGGAATCTTACGACCGCATTGAGCGGACGGCATTCAATCACAAAGGATACCCCGGCAGTGTGACAATCTTGATTGTCGTTCGGGATGTTGCCCGCCGCGATTGTGTTGCCGTGGCCAATGGCACGGAACCGCGCCATAACAGGCACATAACAACCGGGGAATCCCATGAAGGTCGCGCGCATCGGGACGCTCGCCTGCGACGCAGGCTGGCGCAACTATCACTTCGTCAAGCTCACGACCGATGACGGTATCATCGGGTGGAGCGAATTTTCCGAGGACTTCGGCTCGCCCGGCATCGGCGCCGCTATCGCGAAACTGAGCGCGAAGGTCGTCGGCCAGATCGTCAGCGATCACGAGCGCATCTATGCCGAGCTCTACGCCGCGACGCGTCCGGCCGCGGGCGGCGTGGTGGCGCAGGCGATCGGCGCGATCGAGAACGCGCTGCTCGATGCCAAGGCGAAGGCGCTCGGCGTGCCGGTCTACACGCTACTCGGCGGCAAGCTCAGAGATCGCATCCCGCTCTACTGGTCGCATTGCGCGACCTGGCGCATCAATCACCCGACCTACTACAAGCCGGCGATCACCGATCTCGATGGTGTGAAGGCCATCGGCCGCGAGGTGCGCGAGAAGGGCTTCTCGGCCTGCAAGACCAACATCTTCATCTACGAGGACGGCAAGCCGACGCGGCTGGCGTCCGGGCTTCGGCTCGCCCTATTACCCCGAGCTGAACATCGACAACGACGGTGCTGCGAAACCTGCGCATGCATCTCGAAGCGCTGCGCGACGGGCTCGGGCCTGAGCTCGGCCTCCTGCTCGATCTCAACTTCAACGCCAAGACCGAAGGCTATCTGAAGATCCTGCGCGCGATCGCCGACATCGACATGTTCTGGGTCGAGATCGACTACTATTCGCCGGAGGCGCTCGGCTACATCCGCCGCCAAAGCCCGCATCCGATCTCGTCGTGCGAGACGCTGCTCACCTTGCGCGAGTTCCTGCCCTACTTCCGCGAGCAGGCGATGGATGTGGCGATCATCGACACGCCGTGGAACGGCGTGTGGCAGTCGATGAAGATCGCCGCGAGCGCCGAGGCGCACGAGGTCAACGTCGCGCCGCATAATTTCTACGGCCACCTCTGCACCATGATGAATGCGCATTTCGCGGCCGCGGTGCCGAACCTGCGCATCATGGAGATCGACATCGACCGCCTGCCCTGGGACGACGAGCTGTTCACCACTGTGCCGAAGATCGAGAACGGCGCGCTCGTGATGTCCGACGCGCCCGGCTGGGGCATCGAGCCGAACGAGGAAGCGCTCAAGGCGCATCCGCCGAAGCAATCGGTTGGGTTGGACTACGGGAAGAAGCCGGCATCGTAGGATAGGCTAGGCCGAAGGCCGTAACCCACCAAAATTCATGCCGTGATGCTGGGGCTTGCGCACTCGTATCAATTTTGGTACGGGCTTTTTGCCGAGGCAATCCGTGAAACGCCTGCCCGCATTCTTTTACGAGTTGCCGTCGGGGCGCGTCCCGGTGCGCGAATGGATCAGGGCGCTCGATGCCGAGGATCGGAAGATCATCGGAGAAGACATCAAGGACGTGGAATTTTCCTGGCCGATCGGGATGCCGCTGGTTCGCGCCCTCGGTCACGGGCTTTGGGAAGTCCGCAGCAACTTGACGCACGGTCGTATCGCCCGCGTGCTGTTCTGTATTCACGCTGGCCGAATGGTGCTGCTGCACGGCTTCGTCAAGAAACAGCAGAAAACGCCGAAGCCCGATGTGGACCTGGCGTTGAAAAGAAAGAACGAAATCTCATGAAAAAGAAAAAGGGCCGCGTGGGTGCGTCGTTCGACGACTTCCTGAAGCAAGAGGGCATTTACGAAGAGGTGACGGCGCGCGCCATCAAGCGCGTGATCGCCCGCCAGCTCGACGCCCTGATGCAGGATCAGGGACTCACGAAATCGTCCCTCGCAAGACGAATGAAAACGAGCCGTGCGCAGCTCGATCGGCTGCTCGATCCGGAAAACGAATCCGTGACGCTCGGGACACTCACACGCGCCGCGCAGGCCGTCGGGCGAAATCTGCGGATGGAGCTGGTGTAATACGCGGTTTTCTCAGTCCGCGCATCGCGCCGCGAGCGTTTCCACCAGCGCGACGACCGAGCGGCGTACGGCCCCATCCTTGATCCGCGCGAACGCCCGCACCACGCGCACCTGCTGAAGCATGACGCCGATGTGCCCGGCCTGATCCGCCTTCGACATCTCGCGCGCGAAGCGGTGGAGGCGAACGTTGCGGCCGACGCGGTAGCGGCCGAGTCGGCGGCTTTGACGGAGCCTGTCCGGCGGCGTCGGGACAATGGTATATCTCCCGGTGCGGCAAGGCCGCAACGATCGTTAGAATCAACCGCTCTCTTGAACCTAAGATATCTAAAGATTATAAGCGATGCAAGCCGATCCTAATCGCGAACTCATCCGCATGTTTGTCGAGCGCATCGTCAAACGGACCTTTGCGGGCGAAACACCGGCCGCACGGCTGCAACAGGTCGGCATGTTTGCGCTGATCTACATGCTGGAGCGCGATGAGGAGCCGCTCACGGCGGCACGCCTGGCGCGCTACACAGGATTGGCCGATGGTCAGGTGTTGACCCACCTGAAGAAGCTGATCAAGCGAGACTTGATCAAGCGGACCAAGATCACCAGCAAGCACGGCAAAGGCCGCTCGTTCCAGATTTCAATCAAGCATAATGCGAAGACGAAGCGATTGATCGAAGCGCTGGAAATGTCTGCGGGGAAAAAAGTGTAGGGTGGGCAAAGGTGAGCGCAGCGCGCCGTGCGCACGCGTATCTCTGAAACGCAGGGTCTTTCGTCGGATCGGATTCGGTCACTGGCTTCTTCATGATTTTACTCAATCCGGAAACCAAGGAAATTCATACGGCGGTAGGTCAAGCCGTTGATGCCTATGCTGGGGTTGAAGGCGCGCAAGCACGAATGATCGAAGCGCTGCTGAACTTGTCCCCGAAAGAGGCTTCGATCATTTTCTATTCTGTACAGAATGTCCGCTCGCGACATGAAATGATTCAAGAGCTTTTGAAGGTACGACACAAAGACAAGTACAAGAAATTTTGGAGCGCTTGTTGCAAATTCCTGCGAGAGTTAGCCGCCTTCCGGAATGCACTCGTTCACTGGCATCCCATTCTCGTCGTATATTTGGACGAGTCGGGCCAAAACACAGACGACGACCATGACCACGCGCTGGGCCATCCTTTAGGAGGGGACTTCGAAGACGTCAAAGCCAGTGATATTCCGCCGTTTCTGAAAGATTGCCATTACATCGAACAGGAAATTCACGCCCTCAGGCGCGATCTCCTTGGGGAGCCTCCAGAGCGCGCGTCGCCTGATAGATTTCGAAACCATCTCCGTCAGAATCTAGCTGTCCTTCGAGTTCGTCGGAATCGGGAAGCACAGCAAATCCAGCGACCGCCGTCTCGGCCGTCAGCTCTACAGAAGGGCCGTCAGCCTTCGGCGAAACAACGGCGGCTCCGCGCACTGAAGAACGTCGAAAAGAAGAGAGCCCCACAGGCCTAGAAACGTGGTGCTTCGCACTAATAGTTTGTCTATTCGTCTTGGCCCGCACAATCATCCTACTGACACTCGCTGAGGTCCGGCACGCCCCCGCGAATTCGCCTTGCCATCTGCTAGTCGGGTACATGGGTCAGACAGTAGTCCCTTGACGAGATAAAAAACCCATCATACAATCTCATTCCCTTTGGCTCTAAGCCCGCCGCCGGTCATGACGCGGCGGGCCGAGGCCGAAGGGCGGGCCGCCGACAATGCGGCTCGTGGTGGAGCGCCGGGAGGCGCAGCGGTTCGGTGGCGAGGTTTCGCAAACCTCCAGATCACCGCCCGCGTGCGTCTCGGGATGGGTCTCGCAAACCCGCCCTCGCAAGGCGCGCTTGGGTGTCCGGCCTAACGCACCGGATGCCCACAAGGGCGCCGTAGCGCAGCGCCCTGGCGCCTCCCGGCGCTCCATTTCTCTCCTTCGTGAGAGTGGAAACGGGAAAAGGGTGTACCCGCACCCTGACGAACGGGCGGCGGAGCGTTGGCTTCGTCATTCCGGGGCACGCCGAAGGCGTGAGCCCGGAATCCATAAACACAAGCCGAGAGGTTGAAACGCAGACCGAGCGATGCCGACAGAGTCGTGGTTATGGATTCCGGGCTCGCCGCTTCGCGGCGCCCCGGAATGACAAACGCCCGCGAGATTATCGCGGGCGTTTCACCAACATCGCTCGTTGCGCTTCTATCTCGGCGCCAAAATCATGATCATCTGGCGGCCTTCGAAGCGCGGCTCCATCTCGACCTTCGCCATCTTGGCGGTGTCTTCCTTGACGCGCGCGAGCAGCTGCGTGCCGAGCTCCTGATGCGCCATCTCGCGGCCGCGGAAGCGCAAGGTCACCTTCACCTTGTCGCCTTCCTCGAAGAACCGCGCCATCGCGCGCATCTTCACCTCGTAGTCGTGATCGTCGATCATCGGCCGGTACTTCAGCTCCTTGACCTCGACGACCTTCTGCTTCTTGCGCGCCTCGGCGGCCTTCTTCTGTTCCTGATATTTGTATTTGCCGTAGTCGAGGATCTTGACGATCGGCGGGGTCGCGTTGGGCGAAATCTCGACCAGGTCGAGGCCGGCTTCCTGCGCGGCGGCAAGCGCGTCGGCGATCTGTACGGTGCCTTTGTTGGCTGCCGTCCTTGTCGATCAGATGGACTTCGCGGACGCGAATCTCCTCATTGATGCGCGGCCCATCCTTGCGGGCCGGCTCTTGGGCTCTCATCGGGCGACGAATGGCGTAAAACTCCTCTGCTGTTGCGACGGTCCGGCGCCGTTACGGCGAAAAAGCGCCGATCACGCGCCGGAAGCTGAAAGATCGGTACAAACCGGCCTTAAGTCAACGCCGAACCGGATGAGAGGCGTTGCTTTGCGGCGGATCGTTGCAAATCGATCAACCGGCCGGCCGGGCACGCGCCATTTCGGCGTAAAGCTCGAGCGTCGCGCGCGCGATGCTCGGCGGCATCGAACTGCGTCCGCGACCCAGGCGCGGCCGCGTGCGCCGATGCCGGCGCGGGCCGCATCGCTCAATGAAAACAAGCGGATGAGGGCTGCGGCGAGTGCCGCCTCGTCGCCCGCCGGAACCCGCAAGCCGGTCATGCGGTCCTCCGCGACGGCGGGCGGGGCGAGAACCACTTCGGGTCCGGCCGCGAGATCGGAGACCACGACCGGGCGGGCCATCGCCTGCGCCTCGAGGATGGCGCGCTGCAGCCCTTCAGGCTGCACCGCCGCCGAAACCACCACGGTCGCGGCCGCGTAGGCCGCCGGCATGTCGTCGACTGCGCCCGCGAACCGGATCACGTCCGAGGTGCCGGTCTCGCTGACCAGGTCCCACAACTCGCCGGTATAGCGGGTGCGGCCCTGATCCTCGCCGACGAACACGCAGACGAAGTCCTTCAGGCCGCGCTCTTTCAGCCGATGCACCGCCTTCACCGCCACATGATGACCCTTGCGGCGCAGCATGCGGCCGACCACGAGGATGACCTTGGTGTCGGGCGCGACGCCCCAGGCGCGGCGGATCGTGTCCAGCCGGTCCATCGAAATTGCCGCCGGATCGAAGCGCGCCATGTCGACGCTTGCCGGCACGACCGCGATGTGCTCCGGCGCAACGTGATGGCGCTCGACGATCAGCTCGGCGATCTGGTCCGAGACCGCGATCACGCGCTCGCCGCGGACCATTGCGCTGTTGTAGAGCCGCTTGAAGACGTTCTGCTCGCGGAAACCTTTGTACCAGGTGGTGAGCAGCGGCACGCCCGTCATGCGCGCCGTGACATATCCGGCCCACGCCGCCGCGCGTCCGTGCGCGTGGATGAGATCGCAGCGCCGCTCGCGCACGATGCGCGTGAGCGCGAACGCGGCACGCAAGATGAAGATCGGATTGAAGTCGGCGACGTCGAGGCGGATGAATTCCGCACCGGCGGCCGCGACGTCGTCCTCAAGCCTGCCGCCGTTCGATACGACGATCGCGCGATGGCCGTTGCCGGCGAGGATGCGCACGAGATCGATCGCGCCCGCATCGGCCGCACCCGCGTGCAGCGTCGGCGCCACCACAAGCACGGTGAGCGGCCGCGAGAATGCGACGACCTCGCCGGCAGGCTTGCTGTTCGATGTGATTGGAATTTCGGATTCCGCCTCGGGATCGAGCGGACGGCGTGCGGTTGCTCGCGAATTCACTCGATCGACCTCATATTGCCGGCGCCCGCCGCCTTCCCCCGAATCGGCCGGCACCGCGATCGCTTCAGTCCGTCCCCGAAGCTCGCTTGATAGTCCGCTTCGCCTTCGAGCGCAATCAGGCTCATTACGCTAGTCGCATTTTCTGCGGCGGACCGTTGCACACTTCGCCGGAAAATGCTTCAGCCGCGGCCTTCGAACAGGGTCGCGTAAAGGCTGAGCGCCGCAGCGGCAGTTCGGACCGGCGTGAAGAATTGATTCGCGAGACGGCGCGCGCGTGTGCCGATCGCTCCGTAGGTCGCGGCCTCGACGGCGAGCGCATCGGCGATCGCGCGCGCGAAGCTCACCGGATCGTCCGGCTCGGCGAGCCAGCCGGTGCGCGCCGACTCCGAGCACGTTCGGAGGCGCATGAACGATCTCGGGGATGGCGCCGACGTTGGTGGCGATTACCGGGCGCGCCATCGCCATCGCTTCCGCTGCGGCAAGCGGAAACGCCGGCGGCTCGATCTGCGGAATGGCGACGAAATCGGTCGCCAGATACGCGCCCGCCATGTCGGGGCACACGCCGACCTGCCGGATCAGATGCGCGACGCCATGCGCTTCGGCCTGCGCGGCGATTTTCTTGGCGTAGTCGAAATGCTGGCGGTTGTCGCCCGCGAGCACGAACACGACGCCGCGCAGGCCGCCATTGGTGAGAACGCGCGCGGCTTCGACCAGCGTGAGCTGGCCCTTCGCGGGATCGATGCGTCCCGGCATCAGGACGACACGCTGGCCGCGCCCGATCTTCCAGCCACGGCGCAGCACCATGGCGCGCTCGGGGCTGATCGCCGGCGGATCGAACCGCGCGCCCTCGATGCGCCGCGAGATCACCGCGAGCTTTTCGCGCGGCACCTGGTGGCGCGCCGCGACCTGGTCGGCGACATATTGCGAGGGGACGATGACGCGGTCGCCGGCCGTCAGTGCGCGCGAATACGGCTTGTCGCGATAAGGGCGCTTGAGATCGGAGGTGGCGTAGCTGTGTACGAGCCAGACGCCGGCGCGCTTCTTCAATGCCGCCGCGCTGCGCGACGCGCCGACGCCGACCGCATGCACGAGATCGACGCGTTCGGTGGTGACGAGATTCGCGATCGTGCGCGCGTTGCGCGACAGCGCGAGCGGATTGGCGGTTTCGGTGACGAGCCGCACCCACTCGCCGCCGAGCCCCTGCAATTCGGTGTTGAGCGGACCATCTTCCGCCGCGACGATCACGCGCGCGCCGGAACGCAGCAGTGCGACCGCGATATCGACCGCGGCACGCGCGGCGGGTGTCTCGATCAGCGCGGGCAGAATATGCAGAACGGTCGCGCCGGGCAGGCCGCGCACTGCCTTCGGAGCGTCGGTTTCCATCACCGCCATGACAGGCCCCTTGCGCTTCGCCGCGCGATGCGGCGAAACACGGTCAGGCGCAAGGCGGCGCTTGACGCGAAGTGAACCGTCACTGTCTTCCCCCCGTCGCCCCGCTTGAGCCGAGGCATCCGCCCCGGCCGCGTGGAAGTAAAGTTTATGACGCATTCTTGCCTGAATTTCTTAAATTTAGGAACGGCTTCCGACGGACGGGTGATCGCGGTCCGCCGCGAAGCGGGCACCGGACCCGGTCTGTTCTGGCTGGGCGGCTTCAAATCCGACATGAAAGGCACCAAGGCCGAGGCGCTGAGCCAATGGGCGCGCGAAAACGGCCGTGCCTGCACGCGTTTCGACTATTCGGGGCATGGGGAATCCGCGCGGCGATTTTCGCGCCGGCACGATCGGGCGCTGGCTCGAGGAGAGCCTTGCGGTATTCGAGGCGCACACCGAAGGACCACAGGTTGTCATCGGCTCGTCGATGGGCGGTTGGCTCGCGCTCCTCCTGCTGCGCGCGCTGCGGCGGAAAGGTGCGAAGTCGCTGGCCGCTGGCCTGGTGCTGATCGCGCCCGCGGTCGATTTCACCGAGGTGCTGATGTGGCAGCGCTTCCCCGCCAAGGTGCGGAAGGAAATCGAAACCAATGGCGTCTGGCTACGGCCGTCCGAATACGGCGATCCCTATCCGATCACGCGCGCACTGATCGAGGAGGGGCGTAACCATCTCCTGCTCGGCGGCATGATCGAGACCGGCTGTCCGGTGCGCATCCTGCAGGGCGTGCAGGACCCGGACGTGCCGTGGAATCACGCCGTCGAGCTGACCTCGCGCCTCGCCCAGGACGACGTGGTGCTCACTCTGGTGAAGGACGGCGACCACCGCCTGTCGCGGCCCGAGGACCTCGAGCGGCTGATCAAGGCGGTGGCGGAGTTTTGAGCCGCGGTGAGACCGGCACGCCATCTTGGGGGTCAGAACCGCCGCCATGCCTGCCATGCGGCCGCTTAAGTTGAGCAATCAGCGGTACCGATGTACAACGGCGCGCTTCCCTCCTTCTGGCGGGCCCGCCAAGAACAATCCCAACAACACTTCAACACGGTAAGAGCGTTATGAATCGGAATACGATCGAGGTCGCCGACACGGCCGCCATCGATGCCGCCATGATGGCGCGCTGCATCGAGCTCTCGAAAACGGCCGGGCAGGCGGGTGAATTTCCCTTCGCCTGCGTCATCGCCAGGGACGGCAAGGTCGTGGTCGAGACGACCAACCGCGTGGCGCGCGACGGCGACGTCACGCGTCATGCCGAGATCGTCGCGGTGGGCATGGCGCAGAAGGCGCTCGGCACCAAGGACCTGTCGGGCTGCACGCTCTATACCAACGTTGAACCCTGTGCGATGTGCTCGTTCCCGATCCGCGAAACGCGCATCAGCCGCGTCGTTTACGCGATCGGCTCGCGGCTGATGGGCGGCGATTCCAAGTGGGACATCCTCGCTGACCCGGAACTGTCCAGGGTGATGCCCGAGGCGTTCGGCGAGGCACCCGAGGTCGTGCGCGGCTTCATGCGGCGGGACGCCGAAAAAGCCTGGCGCAACTGGAATCCGCTGATCTGGGGCGTGATCCGCTATCGCGGCTGCTTTGGCGAACCGCCGAAAGCCGAGCCGGTGACGCCCGCCGCGCCGCGCCGCCGCAGCATCCTGCAGAAGCTTTTCGCGCCGCACGGCTGACGCGAAGTTCCCGGAACTGCCGGCCCATCCGCGCGTTCTCAGGACGCGCGGCGCTTGCCCGCGCATCACGTGGGGAGGGGCAAATGGCCCTCGCAATGAATCTGGCGGCGTTTCCTGTCAAGTTCGTGGCGATTCCGGTTCTGGCCGGTCTTGCGGCGGGAACCGGCGCCGTGGCGGCGTACGTCGCCGGTCCAACACCTGCGATCTCCGCCTCCGCGGAAACCACTGTTGTTGCGGCGCTGCCGTCGACCCCGGCGGCTCCGGCCGCCCCGATCGCGACAGAGCAGGCAACACCGGCCAAGCCCGGTGCAAAGCCCTCGTGTGAGAAGCAGACCTGGCCCTATCTCGACAATCGGTGCATCGCGGGCGGCAATGACACGCGCAAGGTGCGCGTGGTGGTAGCCCCGCGTGCCGGTGACGCCGCGCCGCCGGCGGCAACCGCCCAACTTGTGACCAGCGACACGGTTCTGCGCGGACCGGGCGTGGCGCCGGAACTGAAGGAGCAGCCGGTAGCGAAGCCGGCGAAGCGCTCCGAGACGCGCGGACAGCGGAAGCGTGACGTAACGATCCGCGAAGTCTATTCGGTGCCGTCGGGCAAGCGCACGACGCCCGTGATCGTGGTGCGGCCGCTCCCGCTCCCGCTCCCGCTCAACACCTACTCGTCGCGCTTCTGAGCACCCTCGCCACTCGCAGACAGCGCGCGCAATCCTTCCCGATAGGTTGGATAGCGTAAACGGACGCCAAGCTCGCCCCTGAGCTTGGCGTTGCTGCACGCGCTTGCTCTCGCCATAAAACGATAGCGCCATCGGCGACATGCTCCTGGCGGCGTCCGCGAATGGAATTTCCGGCGGCGGCGCGACGCCGAGCAGTTCTGCGGCCAACGCGATCGGCGTGCCCTGCGGCGTCGGCTCGTCGTCGGTGACATTGAACACGCCATCTGCGCGCCGCGCGAACGCCGCATCGATCGCCTGCGCGATGTCGGCGACATGAATGCGGTTGAACACCTGTCCGGGCTTGTCGATGCGCTTTGCGGTGCCGCGCGCGACCTGCACGAGCGCGTTTTGTCCCGGCCCGTAAATCCCTGAGAGCCGCAGGATCGCGACCGGTTTTCCCGCACGGGCGCCGAGCGCTGACCAGGCCTGCTCGGCCGCGAGCCGCTCGCGGCTCCGCTCCGAGACCGGCGCGGCGGGCGTTGCCTCATCGACCCAGGCGCCGCCATGATCGCCATAGACGCCGACGGTCGAGAGATAGACGATGGTTTGAAGTTGCGGCGCGCCCGCGATCGTGTCGGCGAAATGCGCCAATACCCGATCGCCTTGTCGCCCGGCGGCACGGACACCAGCAGCGCGGTGGCGTCCATCAGCGCGGCGGTCGATTTGCGCCGTTGCGTCGGTCCCATCGAACACGAACGCCTCGGCCTTGTGTCCGCCGATGCCCGCGCTCGCAATCGCCGCAGCCTTCTCGCGCGTGGTCACGGTACCGGCGATGCGATCGAAGCGTGCGCCGAACTCCGCGATGTAATGCGAGGCCGAATAACCAAGACCGAAGCAGAACAGCGTCGGCATCTACGCCGCGCTCCATTCGTCCCGCACCAGTTCGTCCGCCTCGCGCGCGCGACGTTCTGTTCCGATCGCCGTCCAGCCGCTTCGGAGCAAGCCGCCCCAGCGCCCACACGGCGGCGCCGCGCACCAGCGGCGAAGCATCGTCGAGCAACCGCTCGGCTTCCGACGCGAGCGCGGCGTCGCCCGAGTTGCCGATCGCGATCAGCACATTGCGCACAAAGCGGTCGCGGCCGGTGCGCTTCACCGGCGATTTGGAAAACAGCGCGCGGAACGCCGCATCGTCGAGGCGGGCGAGGTCGGCAGAGCTTCGGTGCGCGCAATACCTCGCGCGCCGCAAGCTTCGCCTCGCGCCCGGCACTGCGCAAACTTGTTCCACGGACACACCGCAAGGCAATCGTCGCAGCCGTAAATGCGATTGCCCATCAATGGCCTAAGCTCGCGCGGGATCGGGCCCTTGTGCTCGATCGTCAGATACGAAATGCAGCGCCGCGCATCGAGCCGGTAGGGCGCCGGAAATGCATTGGTCGGGCACACATCGAGGCAGGCCGAGCATGTGCCGCAATGATCGATCTCGGCTGCATCGGCTGCAACCTCAAGCGTGGTGAAGATCGCCCCGAGGAACAGCCATGAGCCGTGTTGGCGCGAAACCAGATTGGTGTGCTTGCCCTGCCAGCCGAGTCCGGCGGATGCGGCGAGCGGCTTTTCCATGACGGCGGCGGTATCGACGAACACCTTCACGTCGCCGCCGGCTTGTCCGACCAGCCAGCGTGCGATCGCCTTGAGCTTCGACTTGATGATCTCGTGATAGTCGTCGCCCTGCGCGTAGACCGAAATCGCGCCGCGGTCGCGCTGCGCCAAAATCTTCAGCGGGTCGTCGTCCGGCCCGTAGTTCAGTCCCAGCATGACGACCGAGCGCGCGTCCGGCCACAGCACCTGCGGATCCGTGCGCCGCGCCGCCGTGCTGGCGAGCCAGTCCATGTCGCCGTGCTGGCCTTCGGCGATGAAGCGCTCGAAATAGGGCTTGGCGTCCCCAAGAGAGTCGGGCCGGGTCACGCCGACGACATCGAAGCCCTGCGCGCGGGCCTGCTCAGTGAGCGCCGTCTTGATCGCCGCGGGATCTAGAAGTCGAGGTCCGCGTAGGTTGCCGACGCCGGAATGCCCGGCACGACTTCGGCCAGCAGCGGGCGGAACGACGGGCGCGACTTCACCCGCGCGTACCAGGTCTTTGCGGCTTCGTCCTCGTTCCACGGCACATCGCCCAGGTAATCGGCGACCGAGAGATGCACGGCCGCCGCGAGATCGGCGTAGCTCATCCGCTCGCCGGCCAACCACGTGCGCTGGCGCGCGAGCCAGCCGATATAGGCCAGATGATAGCGGATGTTATGGCGCGCCGCACGGATCGCGGCCGTGTCGGGCGGCCCGCCGCCCTGCTCGGTGCGCATCGTCTGCTTGTAGATGCGCTCGGTGACCAGAAAGGTCGAGACCTCGGAAAAAAATTTCCCGTGGAACCAGTTGGTGAGCCGCCGCACTTCCACGCGTGCGCCGGAGTCCGCGGGCAGCAGGCGGCGTTCGCCGGCTTCGGTGCCGCGCGTCTCGTCGAGATATTCGGCGATGACGGACGCGCCTGGCACCGCCGGATGACCTTCCTCGATCAGCACCGGTGTCGTGGCTTCGGGATTGAGCGCTAAAAATTCCTCGCGCCGCTCCCACACGCGTTCCTCCACCAGGCGCGGCGCGATGCCGAACTCGCCCAGCGCGAGGCGCACGAAGCGCGAATGCGGACAGAACGGGTGATGAAAGAGTGTGATCATCTTCGAATGATTCGGCCAGCCGCGTGGACGGTTTGATATCACACCCGCGTAGTTCAGACCTCATCCTGAGGAGCGCGACCGAAGGGAGCGCGTCTCGAAGGATGGCCCGGAGCGCCGCCGGTACACTTGGCCATCCTTCGAGACGCGTTGCTACGCAACGCTCCTCAGCGACTGTGTTTGCAGTCAAGCGTTTTGCCATTTTTTGTTGTCCCTGAGGATGGCGTTGAGGACGGTGAGGAGCTTTCGGGCAACGGCGATAAGGGCGACCATTTTGGGCTTGCCGGCGGCGCGCAGGCGGTGATGGAACGCGCGCAGGGTGGGGTTGCATCGCATCGCCGTCATGGCCGCCATGAACAGAGCGGTGCGCACGCTCGCCCGGCCGCCGCTGATGAAGCTTTTGCCGCGCCACTTGCCGGACTGGCGCGTGAACGGTGCAAGCCCGGCCAGCGCCGCGATCTGGCGGCGGTTGAGCGTGCCCAGTTCAGGCAGCTCCGCCAGCATGGTCCGTGCAGTGCCGGATCCGACGCCCGGCACCGAGGCGAGCAGGTTCTCCTTCTCGCGCCAAATCGCGGAGCCGCGCACACTTTCGTCGATCTCGCCATCGATCTCGGAGAGCTCGGCACGCAAGCTCTTGAGCAGACGCTGGATGCTCTTCCTGGCACGCAGACTGGCACGCTTCTCGCGCTGGCCCTCGGCCACGATCATCTGGATGATCTGACGCCGCCGCGTCACCAGATCGGCGAGCGCCTGGGTGGCGGCGTCCGGCAACGGGCGCACCGGCGGCTCGGTCGCCGCCGCAAAACGTGCGATCACCTCAGCGTCGATCCGGTCGGTCTTGGCGCGCTTGCCGAGTGCACCCGCAAAGGAACGCACCTGCGCCGGATTGACCACCACGACCGGCAACCCCACGGCCGCCAGGCTCGCCGCCACAACCGTTTCGAACCCGCCCGTCGCTTCCACGGCAACGAGCCGCGCAGAAAGAGGCTCCAGCA
Organism: uncultured Alphaproteobacteria bacterium; assembly: GCA_963778455.1. Taxonomy (GTDB): domain Bacteria; phylum Pseudomonadota; class Alphaproteobacteria; order Rhizobiales; family Xanthobacteraceae; genus PALSA-894. The sequence continues at coordinate 174,701 of CAVZUL010000009.1, read as the reverse complement.
TCCCGATCAGAAGCTCAATGCCAGCCGCATCGCGGCTGTAACTCAACGCCGTTCCGGCCGGATGCACCGACACGTCCAGCCGATCTTTCGAGACATCGATTCCAACAATGGTGGTGTCCATCTGATCCCGTCCTTGCGCAATCGGGCTTCGCGAGCGGCCCACGCGACTGTTCGGGTTCAATGGAACGACGGACGGGGAGCCGCGCTGAGGCTCGGACTTCAAAGTCCCAGGATGAGCCGGCCTCCCGTCCGCCACCGCGCCAGCCAATATAGCCGGTGCGGGCGTTCGTGACTTACAAGGATGAGGACTGAACGAGTGCTCGCCTGCGACCTTTTCGGTTGCCCCTTGATCGGCCCTGCGCGAAAAGCAGCCGGGGCGAATCGCGCTCCTTGTCCGCCGGAGCCCGCATGCTGTTCGATCTGATCAAGGCCGTCGTGCTCGGCGTCGTCGAGGGCCTGACCGAGTTTCTCCCCGTGTCCTCGACCGGGCACCTGTTGCTGCTCGAGCATTTCTTCGGCTTCGACGACGACGCGTTCGGCAAGACCTTCGTGGTGCTGATCCAGCTCGGCGCGATCCTCGCCATTCTGTCGATCTATTTCCAGAAACTGTGGGCGATCGCGACCGGCGCGCTCACGCAGGAGGCGCCGCGCCGCTTCATCGTCGGCGTGCTGATCGCGTTCCTACCCGCCGCGATCATCGGCGCGCTGGCGCACTCCTTCATCAAGGGCGTGCTGTTCAATGTCTGGATCGTCTGCACCATGCTGATCGTCGGCGGCGGCGTGCTGCTGTGGGTCGACCGGCTGAAATTCACCCCGCGCCACTACGACGCGACCGCGTTCCCGCTGATGACCTACCTCGTCATCGGGCTCTGCCAGTGTGTCGCGATGATCCCGGGCGTGTCGCGCTCCGGGGCGACCATCGTGTCGGCGATGCTGCTCGGCGCCGACAAGCGCTCCGCCGCCGAGTTCTCGTTCTACCTCGCGATGCCCACGATGGCGGGCGCGTTCGCCTACGACCTGTTCAAGAACTGGGGCCAGATGGGCGGCAGCAACTGGCTGATCGTCGCGGTCGGGTTCGCGACTTCGTTCGTCGCCGCCTTCATCGTGGTGAAGTCGTTCCTCGATTATGTGACCAGCCACGGCTTCGCGTTGTTCGCCTGGTGGCGCATCGTCGTCGGCGCGCTGGGATTGGTGGGATTGGGATTGTTCAAGTAGCGCCGCTGCGCGTTGATGGTCCCCTTTGAATTATCGAGTGGTCCTTTTTGCTTTTTCGAGGTCTTATTGTTCCCGCTCGCTGAGGGAGATTTGGCATGGTGGAGTTTGGCAGTACTGCGCAGATTGCTTGGGTTGTCGTGGTGGTCGCGGTTCTTGCGGCAGTGCTTTATTTCAAGCGGAACAGGCCGCCAAGCAGCTAACGGCGACGTGACCCGGAACCGCCGGCGTGTCATGATCGGCGGGGCAGAGGGGTACACCAATGGGCTACTTGATCGCTGGCCTTATTATTCTCGGCACAACCGTGGCCGGCTGGTGGGCTTGTATGCCCGGCGCTGACGGGGTGGCCAAACCGGCCGTGATAAAAGGCGGCATCGATGCCTGGATCGCGAGTGCGATAACCGTAGCAATAGCGCTCGGCATCGGTTCTCTGATCGTCGGTGCGATTGAAGTATTCGGCCCTCTTCGCTGATCGGGCTGGGTTGTTCAAGTAGCTCGCTGTCATTCCGGGGCGCCGCGCAGCGGCGAGCCCGGAATCGATAACCACGACTGGTTCTTGATTCGCGCGGCTTGGGGGTATGGGTCCCGGGCTCGCACCTTCGGTGCGCCCCGGGACGACGCGTGAGAGACTACGCCACCCTTCCCCGAAACTGCCCCGCCTTGCGAAACCGCCACAGATAGCTCGGCACAATCGCCTCCAGCGCCGCCGGCTCGATGCCGAGCGCCGCGATGGTGCGGCCTTCCGCGATCGCTGCCTGTGACACCACGTTGTCGCGCCGGAGCAGCTCGACCTGATCGGGCGTGAGCAGCGGCGTCGGCATGAACTGCAGGACATAGGCCTGCAGCCTCGCGAGTGCCGAACGGCAGCGGCACGAGCAGGCGGCGCCGCTCGGTCACGGCCAGCACGTATTGCATCAGCGCCTTGAAGCTCTTCACCTCAGGTCCGCCGAGCTCGTAGATCGTGCCGCCTTTGGCGCTGTCCGCCCACGGCTTTCAAAATCGCCCGCGCGACATCGCCGACGAACACCGGCTGGAATTTGGTCTCGCCGCCGCCGACCAGCGGCAGCGCCGGCGACATCCGCGCCATCGCGGCGAAGCGGTTGAAGAAGTCGTCCTCCGGCCCGAACAGGATCGAGGGCCGCAAGATCGTCGCATCCGGCGCGGCCGCGAGCACCGCCGCCTCGCCCGCCGCCTTGGTGCGCGCATAGAGCGCGGGCGAGTCCGGATCGGCGCCGAGCGCCGACACATGGATCACGCGCGCGCCGGCCGCGGCCGCGGCGCGCGCCACCTGATGGGCGCCCTCGGCGTGCACCGCCTCGAAGCGCTGCTTGCCGCGCTCGAACAGGATGCCGACGAGGTTGATCACCACGTCGGCGTCGCGCACCGCGGCCTCGACCGAGGCCGGGTAGCGCACATTCGCCTGCACGGCATGGATCTGCCCGACGCGGCCGAGCGGCTGGAGATGGAACGCGAGGTCGGGCCGGCGCACCGCCGGGCGGATGCGGTAGCCCGCGCGCGCGAGCGCGCGCACCACATGGCGGCCGAGGAAGCCCGAGCCGCCGAACACGGTGACCAGCGTCTCGGTGGGGATTTCGGTCATGGGGCGGCCTTCAGGCGGAGCGGGCGTTGCGGCCGGGTATAGCGCCCCGGATGCCGCCGTCTCAAGCGCATGATCTCGAAAAGCATGTCCTCGACATCGATCGGGGATGGGTACCGGTTTTCGGGAAGGATCATGCGCCGCCAACGATTGACAAGGCGAAACGCGCCACCTTATGTCTCGCCCGCTCCGATGCCTGATGCCCAGGTGGCGGAATTGGTAGACGCACTAGTTTCAGGTACTAGCGGTGAGAGCCGTGGAGGTTCGAGTCCTCTCCTGGGCACCAAATTCTTCTCCGCCATAAAGCAGAACCCCTAGCGCGGGCGTTGGTCTTTCCCTGCTCAGCGTTCCTCTGCCCTGTCAGAGCGGCATTAGTCTGATCGTCAGAGCGATGCCTCTGATGTCAATCTTATTTGAATCGTGACGGCATGCGGTCACCTCCGTTGTGCCAGTTGCAATTTAAGATTCAAACTGTTAATATTCTCAACCATAATACGAGGCAGCTAAGCTCGGGAATGTGGGAAGCCATTACCGCGTCCCAAGCAGCGCGCCGGAGGACGCGGCAAACTCGCTTTAAGGCGACTAATGCTTCGGCAAAAGAGCAAGAGGGGAGATACCGATGAACAGGAAACCCATTCGTATTGTGAAAAACATGAAGGCACTGACGTGGTGCGCCATGGTCCTGGCCTGTTGTTTGGGCTCGGCTGACAGCGCGCGCGCTGATGCACACTGCTTCTGTAAACTCTCGTGTTATAATCAAGCGGGCAATATGAGCGTCGGGTCCACGCTCAAGGACTACGGGTGGTTGGCGACCTATACCGGGGCCACCCAGCAGGGCGAGGCAAATCAAAACGCTTGCAAGCAACTCTGCGCGACCAAAGCCTCTGCCGACATTGGCTCGCCGGCTCTCGCGGCCGCCGCTTGCGCCATGGGCTGCCCGAACGGCTCCGTCATCAAAGCTTACAGCGCGGTCGGCAACAAACCATACCGGGATGATCAGCTGACGATCGGCACCTTAGTGAACAAGCCACCCGTCACCCAAACCACATATGACTGCAATTCGATACCGGGCACTTGGCTCGACAATCCGTCGTCGGGCAACGGAGGCCATGCCAGATGTATCAGGAACTCGTGCAACGCCGTGAGTGGCGTTCCGGATGCTCCGCATTGGACTTCGATCGGCACATCCTGGACAACGGCTACAGGAGCGGCCTGGGTCACCGACGGCAGTGGGAATATTTGGTACGGCGTTCCGGCCCGCGCCACCACTATCGAAGTCAAGCCGCGTGAGTGCCGGTGGCAGTAGACATCGTGAGGATCAGCCGCGGCCTGCTTGTCCTAACAGTCGCAATCCTGACCTGCGCGAGTGCACGAGCCGAGGATCTTACGGCCGATGCGCTCGCGCGCGTCCTGCGCAACAGTCCCGATGTGTTGATCGAGGCAATCCAGGCGAACAGGAAAGCTGTTTTTGAGATTATGAATCGAACGGCGGGCGAAGAGCAGGCCCGCGTGCAGAGCGAAGCCGCGGCCCGGCAGAAGGCGTACGAAGATACTTTCAAGAACCCGCTCCGGCCCGCAATCGATGGCAAGACGCACATCCGCGGCGCGAGGGATGCCAGATACACGCTGGTCGAATACGCAGACTTCCAGTGCTCATACTGTGCGGCGAGCTACAAGATCATCAGAGAGCTGCGGACGAAGCAAGGCCATGCCCTGCGCTTCATCTTCAAGCATCTGCCACTGCCGTTCCATCCGCAGGCAATGCCGGCCGCGCAGTGGTTCGAGGCTGTCGCGATCCAATCGCTGGAGAAAGCTTGGCGATTTCACGACATCCTGTTCGAGAACCAGGATAAGCTCGGCCTTGATTTCTACAGGAAGACCGCGCGGGATCTTGGAGTCGATGTGAAGAAATGCGAACGCGACGCCGCCAGCCAATACGTGAAGGAGCGAATCGCCGCAGATATGGCGGAAGCGCAAGGATTCGGTTTTGACGGCACTCCGGGTTTCTTGCTCAACGGCGTCCCCGTAAAGGGTACCTATCCAATCGCGTATTTTGAGGATCTCATCAAAAAGATAGACGCCGGTAACTCCAACTAGGAGCGCTGCCGGCCTGCCGTGCACCGTGGTCTGATGTCGGCACCTGATTACATACTGATGCGCGCCTTTGCGGCCGAGATCGCGAGCGCCGGCTTGCCGTCCCAAATCCTCCTTGGCGCATTTGGCGCTGTTTTTCCCCGTAGCAAGCCGCTGAGCGCTTGAGCGCGACGCATTATGATGGCATCGAGGCTGCCATCCCAGGCGTTTTCGCGATATCGGCGGCTCGCTGCTTTTCCCCGTCGCAAGCACGATGAGCGCTTGAGCGCGACGCATCGTGATGGCATCGGTTCGTTCGGAAAACCCCCATCAACAGAAAGATACGAATTGGCCCCCTCGCGATCACTCCGCCCTGGCGCCGGCGGCTCTCACCACCTTGCCCCACTTCTCGGTTTCATCGGCAAGGTGCTTGGCCCATTCAGCCGGCGAGAGGGAGAGCACCGCGGCGCCGATCTCGGCAATGCGCGCGCGCACCTTGGCGTCTTCGAGGCCAAGCCTGACCTCGCGGTTGAGCATCTCGACGATCTCGGCCGGCGTGTCCTTGGGCGCGCCGAGGCCGGCCCAGGCGTCGGTCTGGTAACCGGGCACGAACTCGCCGATCGGCGGGACCTCGGGCAGGACCTCCAGGCGCGTGGGAGTGGACACGCCGAGCGGCCGCAGCCTGCCGGCGCGGATGTGTCCGATCGACGAGGGCATGTTGTCGAACATGACATGCACCTGTCCACCGATGAGATCGGTCAGGGCGGGCGCTGCGCCGCGATACGGCACATGCTGCATGTTGATGCCGGTCATCATCTTGAACAGTTCGCCCGAGACATGGGCGACCGAACCGGTGCCGGCAGAAGCAAAGTTGACCGCGCCGGGGTTCGCCTTCGCATAGGCGAGGAATTCGGGAACCGTCTTTGCGGGAAACGACGGATTGACCACCATGACCTGCGGCACCCGGTAGATGCTCGCGACCGGCACGATGTCGCGCAGCAGATTGAAGGGCAGCTTGTCGTAGAGCGTCGCGTTGATGGCGTTGTTCGCGCCGATGACGAGGAGCGTGTAGCCGTCCGGCGGGGCGCGAACGACCGCTTCGGTCGCGATGTTGCCGCCGGCGCCTTGCCGGTTCTCGATGATGAATTGCTGGCCGAGCCGCTCCGAGAGCCATTGCGCCATGATGCGCGCCACGATGTCGATCGCCTGGCCGGCTGCGAACCCGACCATCATCCGCACCGGGCGCGCCGGATAGGATTGCGCCCAGGCGGGGGGCGCGAAAGCCGGGAGAGCGGCGGCGCCCGCTGCCAGGTGCAGGAATGTGCGGCGGGGAAATTTCATCGCGGCTCTCCAACTGCGGGAAGACGGACCGGGCACTCCCGTTGACGACGCTCAACCAAGACTATGCTGATGGCCGGTCGGCCGGGAAGGGGGCGATGCCGGCTTCCGGTTCGATTGAAGCCAATACCGCCGGATGCTACGGAGCATGCATGACCATCCGCCTGCACCGCGGCGACCTGCCTGACCTCATCCGCTACACCGGCGCGGTCGCGGTCGACACCGAGACCATGGGGCTGGAGCCTTCGCGCGACCGGCTCTGCGTCGTGCAGCTCTCGCCCGGCGACGGCACCGCCGACGTGGTGCAGATCGGCCGCGAGATCGGACCCGCGCCGAACCTTCAAGCGCCTGCTCGGCGACACCTCCAAACTGAAGATCTTCCACTTCGCGCGCTTCGACATCGGCATGCTGCACAAATGGCTCGGCGTGATGCCGCAGCCGATCTATTGCACCAAGATCGCCTCGAAGCTCACGCGCACCTACACCGACAAGCACGGCCTGAAGGACCTCACCAAGGACCTGCTCGGCAAGGACGTCTCCAAGCAGCAGCAACTGTCCGACTGGGGCGCCGAGACGCTGACCGAGGCGCAGGTCGCCTACGCGGCCGACGATGTGCTGAACCTGCATGCGCTCAAGGACAAGCTCGACGCCATGCTGGCGCGCGAGGGCCGCGTGGAACTTGCGGCCGCCTGTTTCGGCTTTCTCCCGACCCGCGCCCGCCTCGACCTCTCCGGCTGGGCCGCTGAAGACATCTTCGCGCACGCTTAAGCGCGGCGAATTGTCCGAAAAGGTTAGGTTTCCGGGCAAAAGTCGCGCCGCGTTAAGGGTTTATCGCCGCGACGGGGCCACATTCGCAGGCGATTTTGCCGCCCCAGGCGCCGTAAGTATTGGCGGCGCGTGGGGCCGATTCTCGAACTCGAGCCGCTATGAGCCGTCCGATCACCGCGAACGCGATCAACGAGACGCATGGCTGGACCGCCTCGCGGCGCTCCGACGTCGATCGTGCGGTGCGCGTCGCGAGCCGGCACAGCCTGGTCGTGCGCGTGGTGCGGATCGTGCTGCCGCTCGCGGTGGTCGTCGGGCTCACCGCGCTGGTGCTGAACTTCTACTTCCAGCCGATGCAGATATTCGAGAAGCTGCCGAACGTCTCCGGCAAGCTTGGCGTGCAGGGCAGCAAGATCACCATGGAGCTGCCGCGCATCGCGGGCTTCACGCGCGACTCGCGCGCCTATGAGCTCAACGCCGAAACCGCCGTACAGGACATCACCAAGCCGGACCTGGTCGAACTGCAGAACCTGCGCGCCAAGATGGAGATGCAGGACAAGGACGTGGTCCTGCTCACCGCCAAGAGCGGCACCTACAACACCAAGGCCGACAAGATCGTCCTGCGCGAGCAGATCGCGATCACCTCGCGAGCAGGGCTACAAGGCGCTGCTGCGCGAGGCGGCGGTTGAAATGAAGAAGGGCAACGTCGTCTCCGATCAGCCCGTCGAGATCACGCTGCCGAACGGCATGCTGAAGGCGAACCGGCTGGAGATTTTCGATTCCGGCGATCTGATCCGCTTCGATCGCGGCGTCGTGCTCGATCTCGATGGCGGGAAGAAGGAAGCGTCGCGATGAGCGCGCGCTTCCTCACCATGCTGCTGGCGTGCGCTGGCTTGCCGCTTGCGGGCGAGCGCGCAACCCGCGCAGCAGTCCGGCGGCGCGATGCAGGGCTTCCAGATGAATCGCGACCAGCCGGTGCAAGATCGAGGCGAATTCGCTCGAGGTGCGCGACAAGCAGCAAGCAGGCGACCTTCATCGGCAACGTCAAGCTCACGCAGGGCGAGACGATGCTGCAATGCGAGAGGCTGGTGATCTTCTATGACGACACATGCCGCGCCAGCAGCACCGAAAAAGGGACGGCGCCCGCGACCGCGCAAAAGGCTGCCGGCCCCGGTAGCCAGCAGATCAAGCGCGCCGAAGCCAAGGGCGACGTGTTCGTGACGCAGAAGGACCAGACCGCGAGAGGCGACAACGGCGTGTTCGACGTCAAGGCCAACAATATCCGCTCACCGGCAACGTCGTGGTGACGCAGGGCGCGAACGTGCTGCGCGGCGACCGGATGGTGGTCGACCTGACGACCGGGATTTACGCGAGTCGAAGTCCGACAAGACCAGCGGGCGCGTCGAGGGCCTGTTCAATCCGTCTGCGACGCCCCAGCCGCAGCCGGGCCGGCGCCGGCATCACAGAAGTCCGCGCCTGCACCGCAGAAGGACGCGAAACCGGCGCCGGTCTCGCCCTCCGCCGAAACCGGCGCCCGGCCAGCCGATACGCGGCTTAACTGAAGTGCGAACCGGCGTGCTGGATATTCTGAAATCGTTTCGCCGCGCCGCACCTCGGCGGGCCTCCTCGCATCCGTCCGATCTTTGGCGCATCGATCTTGGTCCGGTCGACGAGCCGATGGCCAATGGCCACACGCCGAGCGGATGAGCTTCACCACGAGCGAGCGCATCTCGCTCGGCAAGGGCAAGCGCGTGTCCGCGCAGCCGATCGGCCACAGCTGCGGAGCGCGACTTCGACTGGCAGTCGGTTCCGCCGCCGGACCTGCGGCGCGATGACGACCGAACCGCGCGACGATGCTTTCAACGGCAAACGGCTTCACGCCGGCCGCGCAGTTCGAGCGGCCGCCGACGCCGCGCATCCGCTCGATCGCGTGTTCGAGCAGCGCCCGCGAGCGCGCGGCGAGATTTCCCGGCGGTCGTCGGCGAAGCCGGTTCGCTGACCGTGCACGGCGTCGAGAAGAGCTTCGTCGGCCGCAAGGTGGTGAAGGGCGTGAGCCTGTCGCTGCGGCGCGGCGAAGCGGTCGGACTGCTCGGCCCGAACGGCGCCGGCAAGACCACCGTGTTCTACATGATCACCGGGCTGATCAAGGCCGACAAGGGCACGATCCAGTTCGACGGCCACGACATCACGCATCTGCCGATGTACCAGCGCGCGCGTCTCGGCATCGGCTATCTGCCGCAGGAAGCCTCGATCTTCCGCGGCCTCAATGTCGAGGACAACATCCGCGCGGTGCTCGAAGTGGTCGAGCCGAGCAAGAAGAAGCGCGAGTACGAGCTCGACAAGCTGCTCGAGGAATTCAACATCACGCGGCTGCGCAAGACGCCGTCGATCGCGCTCTCCGGCGGCGAGCGCCGCCGCACCGAGATCGCGCGCGCGCTCGCGACGCGCCCGGCCTACATGCTGCTCGACGAGCCGTTCGCCGGCATCGACCCGATCGCGGTCGGCGACATCCAGCAGCTGGTGCGCCACCTCACCGAGCGCGGCATCGGCGTGCTGATCACCGACCACAATGTGCGCGAGACGCTCGGCCTGACCGACCGCGCCTACATCATCTATTCGGGCGAGGTGCTGCGCGAGGGCCACGCCGACGACATCATCAACGACCCGGAAGTCCGCCGGCTGTACCTGGGCGAGGAGTTCAGGATGTAGCGCAGTTGCGGGCAGCGGCATTGTTAACACCGCCGCCAGGATTTGCCGGGACCCGGTGTACAGCGGCGCGCGAACGCGATAAAGCAAGAACCGGACCAATATTGCACCGCAACATGGCGCTTTCGCAAAGACTCGAATTCCGGCAGAGCCAGGCGCTCGTGATGACGCCGCAGCTGATGCAAGCCATCAAGCTGCTGCAGCTCTCCAATCTCGACCTGTCGGCCTACGTGGAGGGCGAGCTTGAGCGCAATCCCCTGCTGGAGCGCACCAGCGAGGGCGCCGGCGAGGCCAGTCAGCCGGGCGAGGGCGGCGGCGCAGGCCCCGCGGATGGCTCCGGCGATGCCCCGGAGGGCGAATGGGCCAAGGCCGATGTGAACGGCTCCGCGGCGATCGAGGACTAGCTTCGACACCGGCATCGAGAACGTGTTTCCCGACGCGGCCGAGGCGCCGGCCCGCCCGGCGCAAGCCGAGCCCGCCGCCTATTCGGAATGGGCCGGCGTCGGCTCGGGCGGCCGCGAGGACGGCGACTACAATCTGGAAGCCTTCGTGTCGGCCGAGGCGACGCTCGCCGATCATCTGGGCGAGCAGCTTGCGCTCGCGATCGCCGATCCGGTGCGCCGCATGATCGGCCGGCACCTGATCGATCTGGTCGACGAGGCCGGCTACCTCACCGGCGATCTCGAGGCGGTCGCCGAGCGGCTCGGCGCGCCGCGTAGCGAAATCGAAGCGGTGCTCGCGATCCTGCAGGGCTTCGATCCGCCCGGCGTCTGCGCGCGCAACCTGAGCGAATGCCTCGCCATCCAGCTCAAGGAGCGGATCGCTTCGATCCCGCCATGCAGGCGCTGCGTGGCGCATCTCGATCTCGTGGCGCGGCGCGATTTCGCCGCGCTGCGCCGCATCTGCGGCGTCGACGATGCCGACCTCGCCGACATGATCGCCGAGATCCGCCGGCTCAATCCCAAGCCCGGCCTCGCGTTCGGCTCCGCGGTGGTGCAGCCGATCGTGCCCGACGTGTTCGTGCGCCCGCGCCGGACGGCGGCTGGCTGGTGGAGTTGAATTCCGACACGCTGCCGAAGGTGCTGGTCAATCAGTCCTACTATGCGGAAGTCTCGCAAGACCGCGAAGAACGACGGCGAGAAATCCTATCTCGCCGATTGCCTGCAGACCGCGACCTGGCTGATGCGCGCGCTCGATCAGCGCGCCAAGACGATCCTCAAGGTCTCGACCGAAATCGTGCGCCAGCAGGACGCGTTCTTCGCGCACGGCGTCCAGTTCCTGCGTCCGCTCAATCTGAAGACCGTCGCGGATGCGATCAGCATGCACGAATTGACGGTCTCGCGCGTCACCGCCAACAAATACATGGCGACGAGCCGCGGCATCTTCGAACTGAAATACTTCTTCACCTCCTCGATCGCCGCCTCCGACGGCGGCGAGGCGCATTCGGCCGAAGCCGTGCGCCACCGCATCAAGCAGCTGATCGACGCCGAGAGCGCGCAGGACGTGCTGTCCGACGATACCATCGTGGACCGGCTGCGCGAGGCGGGCATCGACATCGCGCGGCGAACCGTCGCAAAGTATCGCGAAGCGATGCGGATCCCGTCCTCGGTGCAGCGCCGCCGCGAAAAGCAGCGCCGGCCGGCGCCGCATCGTGAGACCGAACGCGATTTGTCGCGTTGACTCCGGCGTTGGCCCGTTCCTAGCTTGTCAAGAGGGCCCGGCGAACGAACAGCGGAGGCAAATCATGCCATTTCGCGTCTCGGGAAAAAATCTCGACATCGGCGAAGCGTTGCGCGAGCGCGTCAGCGCCCGCATCGTCGAAGCGCTTAGCAAGTATTTCGACGGCGGCTATTCCGGCCATGTGACGGTCGAGAAGGAGGGCTTCGGATTCCGCACCGAATGCGCGATCCACCTCGATTCCGGCATCACGCTGCATACCGAGGCGAACGCCGCGGATGCCTATGCGAGCGCCGATCAGGCCGCGCTGCGCATCGAGAAGCGCCTGCGGCGCTACAAGCGCCGCCTCAAGGACCGTCACGTCGCGCGCGCCAACGGTGCCGCCGTGGTCGATGCGCCGAGCTACGTGATCGAGGCGCCGTCGCACGAGAACGACGACGAGGTGACCGAGTTCAACCCGGTCATCATCGCGGAATCGACAACGATCCTGAAGCAGCTCTCGGTCAGCGAAGCCGTGATGGAACTCGACATGACCGGCGCGCCGGTCGTGGTATTCCGGCATGCCAGCCACGGGCGGGTCAATCTGGTCTACCGCCGGCCCGACGGCAATGTCGGCTGGGTCGACCCGCCGGCCATGATGGCCCATTGACGGCGGTCGGGCGCGTCCCGATAAACCGCCGCCTTCCCATCAACAACCACACCCATTCACCCGGACCGGTTGCAATGCCGCTCACCGATCTTGTCGCGCCGAACGCGATCATTCCGGCGCTCAAAGTGAACGGCAAGAAGCAGGCGATCCAGGAGCTTTCGGCGCGCGCCGCCAAGCTCACCGGGCAGAACGAGCGCCTGATCTTCGAGACGCTGATGCAGCGCGAGAAGCTCGGGAGCACCGGCGTCGGCAACGGCATCGCGATCCCGCACGGCAAGCTGCCGAAGCTGGAGAAGCTGGTCGGCCTGTTCGCGCGGCTCGACCGTCCGATCGATTTCGAATCGCTCGACGGCCAGCCGGTCGACCTGATCTTCCTGCTGCTCGCGCCGGAAGGCGCCGGCGCCGACCACCTCAAGGCGCTGGCGCGCGTGGCGCGGCTGTTGCGCGAGCCCGAGACGGTGGCGCGCCTGCGCGAGTCGCGCGACGCCGACGCGCTCTACGCCGTGCTGGCGATGCCGCCGTCGGAAGCGGCGTAACGCACGCGTAGACTCCCGGTCAAGCTGTCGGGCGAAAGTCGCTCAACGAAAATCAGCGGGAGGATGGCGATGCGTCGCTTCAGGATATTTGGTCGCGACCGCTTTGATGCTGCTGGTCGATCGGCTTGCTCGCCGGCTCAGGCGCAATATCCCAACCGCCCCGTGACCATCATCGTGCCGCTCGCGGCCGGCAGCGGCATGGACGTGCTGGTGCGGCTCTATGCCGACAAGCTCTCGCAGAGCCTCGGCAAGCCGGTGGTCGTCGAAAACCGTCCCGGCGCTTCGCTGATGCTCGCCGCGAACGCGGTCGCGCAGGCGCCGCCCGACGGGCACACGCTGCTCGTCTCCACCTCGTCCGCGATGGCGATCAATCTCACGCTGTTCAAGCAGGTGACCTACGATCCGGATCGCGACTTCATCCCGATCTCGCTCTACGTGAAGTCGCCGTTCATCCTCGTGGTCAATCCGGACCTGCCGGCGAAGACCGTTCCGGAGCTGATCAAGTACATCAAGGAGAACCAGGGCAAGCTCAGCTATTCCTCGCCCGGCGCCGGCGTCGCGCAGCACCTGTCGATGGAATTCATGAAGAACCAGTTCGGCCTGGAGATCACCCATGTGCCGTATCGCTCGACGCCGCAATCGATCCAGGACATCGCGGCCGGCCACATCGCGCTCGGCTGGGCCGAGGCCGGCGCCTCGATCCCGCTGATCAAGGACGGCAAGCTGCGCGCGCTCGCGGTGTCGTCGACGACGCGGCTGCCGCTGCTGCCGGACGTGCCGCCGCTCGCCGAAGCCGCGCCCGCGCCGGGCTTCGAGGCGGTGTCGTGGCACATGCTGCTCGCGCCCGCGAAAACGCCGCGCGACATCGTCGACAAGCTGCATGCCGAGATGAAGCGGATCCTCGCCGAGCCCGACCTGAAGCAGAAGATCGAGACGATCGGCCTGATCCCGTTCGACACGCCGTCGGTCGAGGACACGCGCGCCTACCGCCGCGCCGAGCAGGAGAAGTGGGGCGCGCTGGTGAAGAAGCTCGGGCTGGAAGGGTCGCAGTAAAACGCGGCTGTCATCCCGGAAGCCGCGAAGCGGCTATCCGGGATCCCATCGCTCCGTCAGTGCTGATGGAAACGTGGGTCCCGGCTTGCGCGTCGCTGCGCGGCGCTTGGCCGGGATGACAGCGGAGTTAATGCACGCTCACCGTCTCGAGCTCGTTGCTCCAGGCATTCGCGATCGCCGCCTCGCGGCTGTCGGTGAGCATGATCGGCGTGCCGTCGGCCGCGTGCAGCGCGTAGAGCAGCGAGCCGGGCGCAAGCTCGGGCGCCTGCGGGAAATGCTTCTGCACGTCCTCGGAGCGGATCGTCTTCACGTAGGCGAGCTTGCCGCCGCCGAGCCCCTGCAGCGCCTCGGGGGAAATCGTGTGGATCGTCATTCATCGTCGTCATGGCCCTCGACTCCTTTCCGGTCGATGCCTCATTCCCGTCACTCATGGTTCCTGATGGCGACCGTCTTGACGACGCGCTCGGGTTCCGGGCGCGCCAGATCGATCGACAGCAGGCCGTTCTTCAGGTCCGCTCCCTTCACCTCAATGCCGTCAGCCAGCACAAAGGTCCGCTGGAACTGACGCGCCGCGATGCCGCGGTGAAGGTATTCCCGGGTCTTGTCATCCTGCTGCCGGCCGCGGATCACCAGCTGGTTCTCCTCGATCGACACGTCGAGCTGCTCGCGCGTGAAGCCGGCAACCGCCAGCGTGATGCGCAGCCGCTCCGGATCGCGCTCGTCTCGCGGCAACCGCTCGATGTTGTAGGGCGGATAGCCGTCGGCCGCTTTGGTGACGCGGTCGAGGACGCGCTCGATCTCGTCAAACCCGAGCAGGAACGGACTTGAGAGCGACGGAACTCGGGACATAGTTTCCAAAGTCCTCTTGCGAAGCGACTTTGAGAGGCCCGTGAGGCGCCTCTGCCGGCGCGGGTCGGCACAGTGCCGCGCCCGGTCCGGTATGCCCAAATATGGGGCGTGCCGGTTAAGGGTTCAAGAACACGAATTTCGGCGAGTTTTCAGTAAGTTGCCGCGCGTGACCCCGAAATGCGGGAACCGGTTTTCGGCCAGGCTACAGCCGCCGCTGCCCGTCGGCGCTGAACACGTGCAGTTTTGCCCGGCTCGCGACCGCGACCGCCCGCTCGCCGGGCGCCGGCGCATGCGTTCCGGGCAGGCGCACGATGATGCTGTCGCCGCGGTCGAGCGTCCCGTAGACGAAGCTCTCCGGCCCGACCCGCTCGACCGCGCCGACGGTCAGCGGCAGCGTCGATCGCCGTCCGCCGGCGGCGCGCCGGGCGCGGTGAGTGCGAGGTCCTCCGGCCGGATGCCGATGATCGCGCCCTCGGACGGAATGCGCGCCGTTGCCGAGCAGCAAGCGCGGGCTCCGCGCCGGACATCTTCAGCAGGTTCATCGCCGGCGCGCCGATGAAGGTCGCGACGAACGTGGTCGCGGGCTTCTCGTAGACCTCGAGCGGCGGGCCGATCTGCTCGACCCGGCCGCCGTTCATCACCACCAGCATGTCGGCGAGCGTCATCGCCTCGAGCTGGTCGTGCGTGACGTAGACCGACGTCGTGCCGAGGGTCTTCTGCAGCTTCCGGATCTCGACCCGCATCGAGACGCGCAGCTTGGCGTCGAGGTTCGACAGCGGCTCGTCGAACAGGAACGCTTTCGGCTGAGCGCACGATCGCGCGGCCCATCGCGACGCGCTGGCGCTGCCCGCCGGAGAGCTGGCGCGGCTTGCGGTCGAGCAGCGGCGTCGATTTCGAGAATGCGCGCGGCCTCGCGCACGCGCTTGTCGATCTCGGGCTTCGGCATTTTGCGGTTGCGCAGCCCGTAGGCCATGTTGTCGTAGACGCGCATGTGCGGGTAGAGCGCGTAATTCTGGAACACCATCGCGATGTCGCGCTCGGACGGCTCGATGTCGTTGACGACGCGCTCGCCGATGCGGATCTCGCCCGACGAGATGGTCTCGACGCCCGCGATCATGCGCAGCAAGGTCGACTTGCCGCAGCCCGACGGGCCGACCAGCACGCAGAAATGCCCGTCCGGCACGTCGAACGTGACGCCCTTCACGGCCTCGACGCCGCCGGCGTAGACCTTCTTGACGTCCTTGAGGGTGACTTCAGCCATTGCGTCCCAATCCTCTCGTCCGTCATGCCCGGCCTTGTGCGGGCATCCACGTCTTCTCTGCGGCAAGTCGTGGATGGCCGGCACACGTTCGCCGTCTGACGCTATTCGCCATCCCACCTCACTTCTCCGTCTCCACCAGCCCGCGCACGAACAGCTTCTGCATCGCGATCACGACCGCACCGGCGGCAGCATCGCGAGCATCGCGGTCGCCATCACGAGCTGCCATTCGGTCAGCGCGTCGGACGTGACGATCATCTTCTTGATGCCGATCACGATGGTCTGCATGTCGTCGCGCGTGGTGATCAGCAGCGGCCAGAGGTACTGGTTCCAGCCGTAGATGAACAGGATCACGAACAGCGCCGCCATGTTGGTGCGCGACAGCGGCAGCAGCGTATCGAAGAAGAAGCGGAACGGCCCCGCGCCGTCGATGCGCGAGGCTTCCACCAGCTCGTCCGGCACCGTCATGAAGAACTGGCGGAACAGCAGCGTCGCGGTCGCGGACGCGACCAGCGGCAACGTCAGCCCCGCATAGGTGTCGAGCAGGTTGAGGTCGGCGGCGATCTTGTAGGTCGGATAGATGCGCACCTCGACGGGCAGCATCAGCGTGATGAAGATGATCCAGAACGCGCTCATGCGCAGCGGAAACTTGAAGTACACGATCGCGTAGGCCGAGAGGATCGAGATGAAGATCTTGCCGCACGCGATCACCATCGCCATCACGAACGAGTTGAGCAGCATGGTGTAGACCGGCTCGCGCGTGGTGCCGCTCGTGCCGATGAAGATCGTGCGGTAGTAATTTTCCAGGAAATACGGCCCCGGCGTCAGACGGCATCTGCCCGTTGGAGATGATGGTCGGCTCGTGCGTCGAGCCGACGAACGCCAGATAGACCGGAAACGCCACGATCGCGATCCCGATCCACAGGATCAGGTGCGGCAGGATGTTTCCGAAGGGGCGGTTCTCGACCATTGTCGCGCCGGCGGCGCGAGCAGCACGAAGTGGTGCGCGCTGATCCGACCGCACAAACTCAGTTCCTGGCGATCCCGGGTCTGCAGCGCATCATTTCGCTGCGCTCATGCTGCGCAGCGCCCGGGACACAGTGAGCGAGTACTCTCATCTCAGGCCCACATCTCTCTGTTCTTCAGCGTCGCGGCGAGGCCTTCGGCGCAGACCGCGAGCAGCTTCTCGCCCTTCTGCGCGTTGGCGCGGCGCGCGTCGCCGATGACGCCGCTCGGCGTCAGTTGTCCTTGAACGGCAGCCTAGCGCGACGCCGGATAGCGCCTTGCGCGGGTCGCCGTTGAGCATGCCGTAGGCCTCCGGCAGGCGATCGTGCTTCACGGTGTCCGGCGCCACCACCATCATCATCGAGGTCTCGACCTCGCAGGCGTGATGCACGGATTCCTGATCCTCCAGGAACTGCTTGAGGTCGGCCTTCGGACAGCTCGAAATAGGTCGTGGCGTAGAGCGTCAGCTCCGGTCTCGCGCGTCAGGTCGGGCAGGAACGCGTTGAGCGCCGCGATATTGCCGCCGTGGCCGTTGACGATGAACACGCGCTTGAAGCCGTGCCGCTCGATGCTCCTGAGAAACGCAGAGCAGCACCGCCTGATAGGTCGGAATATCGAACGTGAACGTGCCGCCGAACGCCATGTGGTGCTCGGCCATGCCGCACCACAGCGTCGGCGCGACCACGCACGGCGCCGACTGCACGGCGAGCTCGGCGCCGGCCTTGCACACCGCTTCGCACAGGAACGTATCGACGCCGACCGGGAGATGCGGCCCGTGCTGCTCCATCGAGGCGACGGGCAGCACCACGATCGCATTCGCCGCGCCTTGGCGCGCAGGTCTTCGGCGGTCAGCTCTTTCCACATCACGGACGGCATCAGTACGTCACCTTCTTCTCGACATAGCGGAACTGGATCGCGGTCAGCCCGATCACGATGATCATCAGGATGACCGATTGCGCGGCCGAGCCGCCGAGGTCGCCGCCGAGGCGGCCGTCGGCATAGACCTTGTAGACCAGCGTCTCGGTCGCCTTCGCGGGTCCGCCGCCGGTCATCGCGTCGATGATGCCGAACGTGTCGAAGAACGCGTAGACGATGTTGACGACGAGCAGGAAGAACGTCGTCGGCGAGAGCAGCGGGAAGATGATGGTCCAGAAGCGCCGCATCGGCCGCGCGCCGTCGATCGCGGCGGCCTCGATCACGCTGCGCGGGATCGCTGCAGGCCGGCGAGGAAGAACAGGAAATTGTAGGAGATCTGCTTCCAGGTGGCGGCGAGCACCACCATGGTCATGGCGTGGTTGCCGTTGAGCAGCGGATTCCAGTCGATGCCGAGGTAGTCGCGCAGGCCGCGCGCGACCACGCCGAGCGAGGGCTGGAACATGAAGATCCACAGCACGCCGGCGACCGCGGGCGCGACCGCGTAAGGCCAGATCAGCAGCGTGCGATAGACGCCGGCGCCTTCTGAGCTGCTTGTCGGCCTGCGTGGCGAGCAGCAGCGCGCAGGAGAGCGAGAGCACCGCGACGAGGCCGGAGAACACCAGCGTGGTCCCGATGGTCCGGTAGTAGTCGGCCTGGCTGAACAGCTCGTGATAGTTCTCGAACCAGACGAATTTGGTCGAAAGCCCGAACGCGTCCTGCAGCAGGAACGACTGCCACACCGCCTGGCTCGCCGGCCAATAGAAGAACACCACCGTGATGATGATCTGCGGGATCAGCAGCGCGTAGGGCAGGAAGCGGTGGGTGAAGATCGAGCGCTTTTCCATGGACGGTCAGTGAATTGAGGGCCGAGTCACGAATTGACCCGGCGGGGCGCCGGTGCCAACCTTTCGTTGCACCAACTCATTGTCGCTTTGAAGCACGGAGTTGCGACTCCACAACAAAGGGAAGGAATGCCCCATGTCGGAGCAAGGCAAGACCGTATACGAAGCCGGCCGCGAGGGCCAAGAGCAACATGAGGACATCGACACTGCCCGCCGCACCATGATGGCGGGCGCCGCCAGCGGCGCGCTTGGCGCGCTGCTCGGGCTCGCCGCGACGCCCGCGCAGGCCACATCGGGCATCGGATTTGTCGGGGCCGCGCAAGCCCAGGCGCGGCCGCCACGACCCCGGCCGGGGCGCCGTGGTGGCCGTCGCGCTGGGGCGCCGACGATCAGGCCGGCGCCAGCAACTGGATCACGCCGGAGAAGGTCCTCGATGCGTTGCGGCTCGTGCGGACCGGCCGGGTTTACGAGATGGGCCGGATCTACGAATCCACGATGCCCAAATTCGGCGAGCGTGCCTTCACGCTGCGGATTCCTGGCGGCCCGACCGGCGGTCCGCTCGGCCAAAACCAGATCATCTGGCACGACGAGTTTCTGGCAACCGAGATCGGCCAGGTCGGCACCCAGTTCGACGGGCTCGGCCACATCGGTGTCGCGGTGAAGGGGCAGGACCGCGCCGAGATGCGCTTCTACAACGGCCTTACGGCGGCCGACATCAGCGACGCCTACGGGCTGAAGAAGCTCGGCATCGAGCACGTAAAGCCGATCCTCACGCGCGGCACGCTGCTCAACATCGCGGCCGTGAAGGGGCGCAACATGAACATCGGCGAGGAGGTCACGGTCGCCGACCTAAACGCCGCGATGCAGCGCCAGAACCTGCCGGCCGACGCCCTCAAGCCGGGCGATGCCGTGTTCTTCCATACCGGCTGGGGGTCGCTCTGGAACAACGACAACGTCGAATTCGGCAAGGGCGAACCGGGTATCGGAATGGCGGCAGGCCAGTGGTGCATCGAGAAGCAGGTCTGCGTGGTCGGCGGCGACACGTGGGGCGTCGAGGTCGTGCCCAATCCCAACAGCAACCTTGCGTTCCCGGTGCATCAGGAACTCATCACCAGGAACGGCATCTTCATCCACGAGAATCTGGACTTCGCTGCACTCGTCGCCGACAACGTGTCGCAGTTCGTCTATGTGATGCTGCCGCTGCGGATCAAAGGCGGCACCGGTTCGCCAGGCCGGCCGATCGCGATCGTGTGAAGCTGTGTCCCGCACGCTCTGAACCCTCTCCCCGCTCGCGGCGAGAGGGTGGCGAGCCTAAAGCGCGTTTACGCGCGTCTGCCACGCGCTATGGCGAGCCGGGTGAGGGGGACTCTCGTTAGCGCGGCGCTCGTGGTGAATCCCCCTCACCCGACCCGCCTTCGCTCTGCTCAGGCGCGTCGACCTCTCCCCGCAAGCGGGGAGAGGTAAGAGAGATCGCGTTACCGCGTCACCGTCCGCTCGAACTGCCGCAGCATCGTGTTGCCGCGGCTCACCGCCGCGTCGAGCGCCTCCTTGGCGCTCTTCTTGCCGGCGAGCGCGGACTCGAACTCCTCGGCCCACACGTCGCGCAGCTGCACCATGTTGCCGAGGCGAAGCCCGCGCGAGTTCTCGGTCGGCTCCTTGTTGGTGAGCTCGAGCAGCGGCGTCTCGAGATACGGATTTTCCTTGTAGTAGCCGGACTCCTTGGTCTTGGCGTAAGCCGCCTTGGTGATCGGCAGATAGCCCGACGACTTGTGCACGCCGACCTGTCGGTCGGTGTCGGAGAGGAAGGCGAAGAACTTCGCGACGCCCTTGTATTCGTCGGGCTTCTTGCCGCCCATCACCCACAGCGATGCGCCGCCGATGATCGAATTCTGCGGCGCGCCTTTCTGGTCCGGATAGTAAGGCATCGGCGCATTGGTCCAGTCGAACTTGGCGTTCGCCTTCACGTTGCCGAAGAACGCCGACGAGGTGAGGAAGATCGGGCACTCGCCCGAAGTGAAGCGGCCTTCGCCGGTATTGGTGCGGCCGGAATAGTCGTAGGTCTTGTCCTTCTGCAGCTCGACCAGGTTCTCCAGATGCTTGACGTGCAGCGGGCCGTTGAAATTGAGCACCGTGTCGAAGCCGTCGAGCCCGTTCGCCTTGGTGGCGAGCGACACGTTGTGCCACGCCGACATCTGCTCGACGTTCACCCAGGTGACCCACGCATTGGAGAAGCCGCAGGTCGGATGGCCGGATGCCTTCAGCTTCTTGGCCGCCTCGAACACTTCCGGCCAGGTCTTCGGCGGCGCGTCCGGATTGAGCCCTGCCTTCTTGAAGGCGTCCCGGTTGATCCACATCACCGTCGAGGACGAGTTGAACGGGAACGACAGCATCTCGCCCTTCGAGGTCGAGTAATAGCCGGTGATCGCCGCCAGATAGTTGGCGGGATCGAACTTCTCGCCGGCTTCCTTCATCAGCACGTGCACCGGCTTCACGGCGCCGGTCGCCGCCATCATGGTGGCGGTGCCGACCTCGAACACCTGCATGATGTGCGGCGCGTTGCCGGCGCGGAACGCCGCGATGCCGGCATTCATCGTGTCGGGATAGCTGCCCTTGTAGCTCGGAACGACCTTGTAGTCGCTCTGCGAGGCGTTGAACTCGTTGGCGAGCTTGACGATGACGTCGTTGTTGCCGCCGGTCATCGCGTGCCACCACTGCAGCTCGATAACGGCGTAGGCGGGCGTTGCCGCCGTGAGCGCGACGGCTGTCGCTGCCCCCAGCATGAAGCCACGAACCGGCATGATCTTCTCCTTGTTTGTCCGTCTTCCCCGGGCATCCCACGGAACGACCCGCCTAGCAATCGGCGGTGACGGGCCCGTGACGCGTATCCCATTGTAGAGCGGGGACGAGACTGGACGAAAGGGGACAACGGCCGCACTTTCTGCGGCATTCGGGCTATTCCGTTCCCTCTGTTCGCCTGCGCGTTCATCCTCTAAGGATGCGCCACGAACGGAACACGCCCGCCTGATGCAAAGTGTCACTTATCCCGCGTCCATGCGGCTCCCCAACACCCTGATCTGGGCGATCGCCGGACTTGCCTGCCTATTTCTCGTCTGGCCGGTGTGGCGGGCATTTTTCCCGCTCGAAATCTGGGGCAACGAGGGCTGGAACGCGTATCACGCCGACGCGGCGATGCGTGGAGCTCAGCTTTATCCGCCGCCGGACGGGCTCGTCGCCAACAACTACCCGCCGCTGTCCTATTACCTGATCGGCTGGCTCGGCCGGCTGTTCGGCGACCCGCTCTATGTCGGCCGCGCGTTGTCGATCCTCGCGACGCTCGGCATTGGCGCTGCTGCTGCTGCTGTGGTGCGGCAATTCGGCGGCTCGCGCGCCGCCTGCCTCGTCGCAGGCTTCTGGTTTGTCGCAACGCTCGCGCGCTTCTTCGAATTCTACGTCGGCATGAACGAGCCGCAGCTGCTTGGCCTCGCCGCCATGGCGGCGGGGTTTGTGTGGTTTCTCAAGCGCCATGCGGAGGGGCGCGCGGTCGAGCCCGCCGTGCTCACGATGGTGCTGGCCGGCTTCATCAAGCACAACTTCATCACCCTGCCGGTCGTCGCGCTGATCTGGCTCGCGCTCGACAACTGGCGGCTCGCGCTGCGCGCGGGTATTGTCGGCGCATTCGCCGCAGCGCTGGGGCTGGCAATCTGCGCCTGGATTTTCGCGCCGCATTTCGTCGCGGATATGCTGATGCCGCGCACCTATCACCTGGCGCGCGCTCTCTCCACGATCGGAAGGCTGCAGTTCATCCTGCCCGCGATGGTGCTGTGGGCAATCTGGGCGTGGCGTCGAGCGGCGCAGCAGGTCCGCACGCTTCACCACTTTGTTGATTGGCATCGCGCTTCCGCTGTGCCTGCTCCAAAAGTCCGGCGCTGGCGTCGACGAGAACGCGCAGTTCGAACTGATCTTCGCGACCGCCGTCGGCATCGGACTCGCCTATGACGGCTTGCTGCGCGATCCCCTGCGCACCGGCTGGTCTCCGCAGCGCATCAGTCTGATCGTGCTCGGCATCCTGATCGTGCGGCTGCTGATATCGAGCCGGCTCGAATTCGCCTATGTGCTGGCGAGCCCGCAATACCGTGCGCTCGCCGCCGAGCATGCCGCGATGGCGCGTGCCGAAGCCACGCGCGTCGCCGCGATCCCCGGCCCGGTCGCATGCCAGAACCTCGTCGTGTGCCGCATGGCGGGCAAGCCCTTCGTGTTCGATCACTTCTGGGTTACGCAGTTGGTCGAGACCGGCCGGATGACCTGGCATCAGGTCGAGCAGCTCGCGCGGCGCAAGGCGATCGTGCGGGACGATACGGACCCGCGTGCGGAGGGCCGCTCGCTCTGGCGGCGGATGCGGTCGGATTAATCAAAAGGAGAGTTACTTTGAAAATCGCGATCATGGGTTCGGGTGCCATCGGCGGCTATTACGGCGCGCGGCTGCAGGCTGGCGGCAACGACGTGATCTTCATCGCACGCGGCGAGACGCTGCGAGCGATGCAGCAGAACGGGGTTGCGCTGGAAGGCGACCGGCCGATCCATCTGCCACAAGTGAAGGCGACGGACAACCCCGCGACCATCGGCAAGGTCGACATGGTGATTTTTTCGGTGAAGCTACGCGACACCGAGAACGCGGCACGCCAGATCGTGCCGCTCATCGGGCCGCACACCGGCATCATCTCGCTCCAGAACGGCGTCACGAAAGACGACATGCTGGCGCCGATCGTCGGACGCGAGCATCTGCTCGGCGGCGCCGCCTACATCGGCGTTTCGGTCGTGCGCCCCGGCGTGATCCGCAAGGCCGGCACGCTGGAGCGGCTGGTGTTCGGTGAGTTCGACAACAAGGTGTCTCCGCGCGCGCAGGCCTTTCTCGACACCTGCAAGGCAAGCGATATCAAGGCCGACATCGCGTCCGACATTTCGCTCGAGTTGTGGCAGAAGTTCGTGGTCATCGTGACGATGTCGAGCATCACCTCGGCGATGCGCTCGACCATCGGTCCGATCCGCGCCAACCCGCATGCGCGGCAGTTCGCGCTCGACGTCATGAAGGAGGTCGTCGCGGTCGGCCGCGCGCAGGGCGTCGCGCTCGAGCCGGATTTTGCGGAGAAGCGTTTCGCTCACATCGACGGGATGTCGCCCGACATGCGCGCCTCGATGTCGCTCGACCTGGAGCTTGGCCGGCCGCTCGAATTGCCGTGGCTCGCCGGCGCGGTGGTCGACATGGGCGTGCAAAAGGGCGTGCCGACGCCGTGCTGCCGCGCGGTACGCGACATCCTCGCGCTCTATGTGGACGGGAAGCCCGCCTAGCTTTTCAGCATCAGCACGCCCGCGAGCGACGCGATCCCGAGCGCGCGCACGATCGCGACCTCGTCATCGCTCCAGCCCGGCCGCGCGGCGAGCACATTGAGCGTGCCGATGCATTTGCCCGCGCTCACCAGCGGCACGTTCACGCAGGAATGCAGGCCAAGCCCGAAGATGATCGCGTAGTCCTCGAAGGACTTCTCGAATGTCGTCGTCGCCTGCGTTGACCAGGATGCGATGCTCGACCAGCACCTTGCGGCTCCAGCCGGTGTCGCGCTTGAGCTTGCGCCCGCCGACCGGATAGGCCTGCGGGTCCGACGAATAGACGCGCTCGACCGTCGAGGCTGCCTCGTCGTGGCGCATCGCGGTGACAAGACCCGCATCGACACGCCGCTGCGCCACCCGATGAATCGCCTCGAACAGCGCCGCCGGAGAGTTGGCGGCGCCCGCCGCGAGGGCCTCGATATCGTCCGCGCCAAGCATCAGTCGCCCGCTCCCTCCACGTCTATTTCGCCAGCCTGAACAGTTTCACCGCGTTGCCGCGGCAGATCGTCTGGCGATCCGCGTCGCTCATTGGCGCCGCATCGATCCATTCGGCCGCGTCCGAGATGTCCTCGAACGGATAGTCCGCCGACCACAGCACGCGCTCGATGCCGATCTCGGCGATCGACTGGTTGAGTGCGGAAGTCGAGAAATTACCCGACGTCGTCAGCACAAAGTTGTTGCGCACGTAATCCGCGACCGGCTTCTTCGCCGCGTATTGGTGCGGTGCCTGCATCCAGTTGTTGCGGTTGTCGATGCGCCAGAGATACGCCGGAATGCCCTCGCCCAAATGGCCGAGGATGATCTGCAGCTTGGGAAATTCGTCGAACAGCCCGGAGCCGATCAGTCGCAGCGCGTGCACGGCGGTCTCGGCATGGAAGCCCCAAGTCGGGCCGACCAGCCAGTTGTGCCCCTCATAGGCGTGGATATCGCCCGGCAACGGATTGCGCGGGTGCAGGTAGAACGGCACGTCGAACTCGGCAACCGTGCGCCAGAACGGCCGGTATTGCGGCAGGTCGTAGTAGACCGCGCTGTCGGCGCTGCCGGCCTGCGAGAAGCCGTTCACGAGCGCACCGACGAAGCCAAACTCCTTCACGCATCGCGTCAGTTCGCGCGCCGCTTCCGCCGGGTCCTGCATCGGCAGCGCAGCGAACCCTTTGAAGCGGTCCGGCCGTTTGACGATCTCCGCCGCCAGTACGTCATTCGCCTCGCGCGCTACCGCAATCGCGCGCTGCACATCCGATATCGCCTGCACGGCCGGCGCATTGAGCGAGAGGATCATGATCTCGACACCCGACGCGTCCATCAGCCGGAGCCGCTTGTCCTGGAAATCTGTCAGCCGCGGCCCAAGCTCCTGCCAAACATGCGCGCCGAACACCTTGGAGTCGGCGAGCGTCGCCTCAGTGGCGAAATGCTCCTCCAGCGCGATCTTTCCCTGCATGCGGGCGTTCCCTTGCGGCGCGATGATGCATGCTCTTGCGCCGGAGTGCCAGCAGCATGGATGATCGGCCGCAGGCCCAGGTTCAACATACGTCAGGGAAGGAAAAGCAAATGGCAGGGCTGCCGCTTGAACGTTTCACGGTGCTCGACCTGACCCTGCATCGCGCCGGCCCGACGTGTGCGCGGCAGTTCGCCGACTGGGGCGCAAAGGTCATCAAGATCGAAGTCCCGGGCGGGCCGAAGGGCGAGGCGACCGGCGCCAACCGCCTCGGACCCGACTACCAGAACCTGCACCGCAACAAGCTCAACATGACGCTCAACCTCAAGAGCGAGGAGGGGCGGACGATTTTCCTCGAGCTTGCGAAGAGCGCCGACGTCGTCATCGAGAACTATCGCTCCGCCGTAAAGCACCGGCTGGGCATCGATTACGAGGCGGTGTCGAAGGTCAATCCGCGCATCGTCTACGGCAGCATCGCGGGCTTCGGGCAAAGCGGTCCCGACGCGAAGCGGCCGGGCGTCGATCAGATCGCGCAAGGCATGGGCGGCCTGATGTCGATCACCGGCGAGCCCGGCCGTGGCCCGATGCGCGTCGGCATTCCGATCGCGGACCTCACCGCGGGCCTGTTCCTGTTTCAGGCGTGCCTGCTGGCGCTGATGCAGCGCGACGCGACCGGCGTCGGGCAGTGGGTGCACACCTCGCTCCTGGAAGCGCAGATCTTCATGCTCGATTTCCAGGCCGCGCGCTGGCTCCTGTCGGGCGAAGTCGCCGGGCAGGCCGGCAACGATCATCCGACCGCGATCCCGACCGGCGTGTTCCCGACGTCCGACGGCCACGTCAACATCGCGGCATCGGGCGACCAGTTATGGAAGCGCTTTTGTGAGGCCGCGGGCGCCGTCGATCTACTCAACGATCCCGCTCACGCGACCAGCGAATTGCGCTCGTACAATCGCAAGACACTGAACGAGGGAATTGGCCGCGTCACCAGGACCAAGCCGAGCGCGCGCTGGGTGAAGCTGTTGAACGATGCTGGCGTTCCCTGTGGCCCGATCAATTCCATCGACCAGACGTTTGCAGAGCCGCAGGTCCGGCACCTCGGCATCGCCAAGCCGGTGCGGCACCCGGCGCTCGGCGACATCAAGGTGGTGGGTCAGCCGATCAACCTCACCAAGGCGCCGCAGCCCGCCGAATACCGGCCGACGCCGGAGCTCGGCCAGCACACCGACGAGATCATGGCGAGCCTCGGTCGTGACGCGAAGGCGATCGCGGAGTTACGGGCGCGCGGGGTGATTTAGGGCGAGTGGTTTCGCGCGCAGCTCACCGCACAACAACTGTACCGCGCACTATCGAGCGCATCGTGAAATCACGATCGCATTGACTAGGAAACAAACGTTCAAGATCGTAAAGGTGAACGACCGTAAACGGAGAGCGCGCACCGGGATGTGCGGTCTCCGCAAAGAGAAAGGGCGAGCGTTGTCCGTGCCTGATTGCGTTTCTGCCGCCGAGCAGAGGCATGACAAGTCGATAGTGATCGACACGACGGCCGGGCTGCGTCAGGAAGGCCATGCTTGGGTCATCTGGACTCCCGACGGTTGCGGGCCGGGAGACACGCGCGGTGCTCCGTTCGCGTCCAGGCTGGTTCTTTATGAGAACGACCAGGAGCTCGGACCGGCACACGCGCAGCACGAGGCGATCCGCCAGATCGGCTGGGGCGCGTACTCGCATTGGGGCGACGCACTCTATTTCTCGACGTCGGATCGCAGCGATCCGCGCACAAATGGCCGGACATATCGTCTCGTTCCGAGATCGGTGAAGCTCGTCGAACAGCGCGAGGACACGTCCGATAGTGCTCGACACGACGGCCGGGCTGCGTCAGGAAGGCCATGCGTGGGTCGCCGAGATTCCCGCCGGGCGCGGGCCGGGAGATGCGCCCGATGCTCCGACCGCGTCGAGATTGGTCCTGTACGAAGACGACCGGGAGCTCGGACCGGCACACGCCCTGCACGACGCGATCCGCCAGGTCGGCCGCGGTGCGTACTCGCATTGGGACGACACGCTCTATTTCTCGACATCGGATCGCAGCGATCCGCGCACCAATGGCCGGACATATCGGCTCGTTCCGAGATCGTTGAGGCTCGCCGTCATCGGGCTGGACGGCACCGACCCGCTGACGCTGAGACGAGCACATCGCGGAAGGCCGTCTGCCGACGATCGCCAGGCTCCTCGAGCGGTCGCGCGAGGTTGAAGTCCGCAGCGAGAGCGAACTCTTCATCAACAGCTTCTGGCCGTGCTTTGCCAGCGGACTGTCGGTCGGGTCGCACGGCGTTCATGCGTTCCGGCCGCTGCGTTCGGGCACCATGCAGATCGTCGAGAGCGAGCAGCAGCGGGTGGCGACCCCGTTCTGGGAGACGGCTGCCCGCAACGGCATCCGAACCTGCGTGCTGGACGTCCCGTTCTATGGACCTCCGGCTGCCGAGAACGGGCTCGAGCTTCTTTCTTACGTGGAATGGGGACCGCACCCGCCGGCGCGGCCGCCGGGCTCGCTCACCCCGGACCTGATCAAGCGCCTGCTGAACCGTCACGGTCCTTATCCCTGCCCGATCGACCTGTCGTCGCTTCCCACCGTTCAGGACTTCGGCGGATGAGCTGGCGCTGCTGTGCATCGGTGCGCGCAAGCGGGCCGCTGTCATCGACGATCTGATCCGGATGACAAACCCGGAGCTGCTGGTCGCGGTATTTCCCGAAGCTGCACACCGCGGGACACCAGTGGCTGAACCAGGAGACGCCCGGTCACCGCTGCTACGACGCCGCGCTGGTGCAGGCCTCGGCTCTCCCACGCTCCAGGTTTACGAAGCCGTGGATCGTGCGATCGGCCAGGTGATCGAACAACTGCCGCCCGACACCACCGTCTTGCTGACGTGTCTGGGGGGCATGCGGGTGACGCATGGCGGAGCCTATCTGCTTTGCGATCTGCTCGAACGGCTCGGCATGTCGGTTCCGCCAGGACGCGGTGACCAGCCCGGCCCCGGGCAACTGACGACCGATCTGAAGGCCCGCCGGGCTTGTACTTCGACTGGTCGAAGACGCGCGCCTTTGCCTTGCCGTGGTCCTACGACGGCTACCTGCGCGATCAATCAGCGCGGGCGTGAACCGGGCGGGATCGTCGCGACCGGGCGCCGAACGCGAGCAGCTTCTCGCCGAGATCGAACGCGGCGGTGCACGCGCTGCGGATCGCCGGCACCGATGAGCCGGCCGCCAAGGCCGTGGTCCGCGCGCAGGAAGAGTTTCCCGGCGTCGCATCCTGCGAGCTGCCGGACCTGATGGTCTTGTGGAACAACAGCCGTCCTTTCGATGCCGTCGAATCCGAGCTGGTCGGCCGCATCGAAAACCGCGATCCCGCCGGCCGTTCCAAGCATGCGCCGGAGGGCGGCATATTCGCCTATGGACCGCTCATCGCCGCCGGTCCCACGGTGCGCGGCGCCCGCGACTTCGACATTGCACCCACGGTCCTCAGGCTGCTCGGCCTGGATGTTCCGAACGAGTACGAAGGCCGGGCGCTTTCCGACTTGATCGCGTCCGGGTCGTCACAGCCGACTGTTGCCGCGGCGTACGAGGATATGCGCGTGCCGGAGGAAGCGGTGTGATGGCGCAAGTCGTGCGCGCCCGATGAAATGATCGTCAACGCAGCCGCTTGTTTGCGAAAGCTCGGCCTGATGCGCTCTTCATGTAACGCTCGAAGGCGACTGCTTTCGCATCGTCTGAAAATGCAGCCGATGTAGGTGCACGCTTCGGAGGGGTTCGCAACGGTTCACGTTCGCTCTCAGCCGCCGCCAGACGGGTCCGATGCCGCACGCAAGCGGCGGCCGTCACCGCCCCGTGGCCGCCTCACTGACGCCGCGACATGAAGGCTGCAACCTTGTGTTCGAGGACGAGCAGTCCCCACTCGGCATCATTCGCAAGCGCTTGCGCGAGAAGTTCAAGATGACGCTACCTGCAAAGAGGAGCCGGTCATGAGCGGGCGACTTGTCCTGGAGCAGGCCGGCAATGAAATCCGGAAGATGCTGTTCAAGACCCTGAAGGACATTGTGCTGTCGTCAGCAACAATACCCTCTGATGAGAGCGTGTGCAATTTCATCCGCGCCGCCGACGCCCGCCAATCAACAGGGCAATGCCGGCGATCCTCGGCCTTCTCTCTGGCTGTACTTTGTTTCGGAGAACGGCACGTCGAGAACCGGCCGCCGACGTTCACGGTCGACGGGACAACTTAAGCCACCCGTGCGGCAAGCCTCGAAGCTGGAAAGATTTATTCTCTATTCATCGCATCGTACTAGTGCCGGAGATAGCGCAGTGCAAAAAGGGGACGAAGGCAGACGTTACCGTATTCTAGGTCCAGCCCATTGGTAAGACCTCAGCCTACCGGCCAGCATTTGTCGCCCGAGAGGCGCAAGTTCATCGCTGACTCTGCGGATGCGCTGTTCCAGGAGGTGCGGCGCTGCGTTTGACATAATAGGAGAATTTCTCGGTGGCACGGTAATAATCTGCCTCGTCGTCGGGTATCGCGCTATCATAGTACCATGGCAAATGGCGCGCAGTGAAACGGCCTGCAACTCGAACGGCACGGACGAAATTCTCTGGATCGAAGTAATGCTTGTCATAGAGAGCGAAGGTAGTGTCGATGGGGGCATCATAAACGCGATCTCCGCCCTCTAACTCGTCTAATGACTTTTCCCAAAACTGCGCCTCCCAGTCCCAGATTTTCCAATCTTGGCCGGCGATGGAAAACGATCTGTCATGCATTTTGTGACGATCAGAAATATCGAGGGCAAAGCCCGCTTTGCCTATCTGATGTCGTTGGATCAACATGGCGAGATCACCGAGAAATCCCTCAGGAAGAGCGGGGTTAAAAAGCAGGTCCGGATCGGTGACGCAGAATCGCTGCGGCAATAGCGCGAGGTTTCGTGGGTCGAGAAAAACGTTGCGCGGGCCGAGGTTCTCGGCCAGACGGATAATCGTGACATCCTCACCCGTGCTGTCCAACCACGTTCGCATGCCAGGTGATGTGGAGGCATTATCCACTAATACTACCCGCTTAAAACCTAGTGCCCGAAGCTGACGCAACATCCCTCGTGCGTAAGTGGGATTGTTGAAACAAGGCACCAAAACAGGCACGTCCGACTGCAACCAGCCGCTTACAGAGTTAACGGACCTGACCGGTGCGGCGACGGACGGAGCAGGAGTTTTACCGCGATCGAGGCGAGCGGGTTGCGCGAGACAGGCGCGGAGTGAGGACGACGCATCAAATAGAGCCGGGTACAGGGCCGGTATTGCCGTCGCACGGACGAAAAGCATATTGAACTGCTTATCGCCATATTCTCGGTCGCGGGCGACAGGCAGAAAACCCTGCCGATAGAGGGTATCGAGAATGTCGGTGCAATGCTTCTGCTCCTTCCAGAATTCAAAATTTTCTGTTTCTATCAGGATCGCTTGTGTTTCGCGCAACACGGCATCGGCGCCAGCGAGCACCTTGTCGGCTGCTCCCTCTGCATCGATCCATAGGAAAAAGCGGCGCTCACCCGGATCTGCTGGACCATCCTGAAACAATTGATCCAAGGTCCGCGCGTCCACTTCGAAGCAATCGTAGGTGGCTTCCTCGTTGCGGAGCAGCAGGGATGTCTTGCCGGTATCTTCCGGTTCGATAATCTCTGCCGGGACCACCTGCCCGTTCAGATAGGCTCGCGATAGCGTGAGCGGCGCAAAGACCGGGACCCGACCGTTCTTGTCAGCAATAGCAATATTTAGCCAGTGTACCCCGTGTGCGGCCATATTCGCGGCATGCCTAGCGTGAATCCGCGGGTGTACTTCGAAACCGTAAACGGCGCACTCTGGGGCAAGATCACGAACGGCGAGTGCCGTGCTGCCATCATTAGCGCCAATGTCGCAAAATACCGTCGGGCGCAACACGGAGATCAGATCAAGGAATGCCTGGCGCAGTACGCTGCTTCCCTCGGGGCCCTCCTGCGCTGCCGAGAACAGATTCAGATCGCGCGCGAGCAAGTGGCCAACGGCCGCATTGAGGCGGGTCAGTCCGAGGCGATCGGCGAACCATAGTTTCAACCAAGCATGCATGTCATGGGCGCGATTTGATCTTGGCATAGACTGCGCTACCAGTTCGCAGGCGTATATCCCGCTTGTATAACAGGGCAGATATCCTGCGCGCCAGAGGTGCACAACAATCCGGGGACAACAGGGAAACGTCGGCTCCGGGGAGGCGCGTTTGCGCCGAGCGCGGCTTGCAGTTGAGCCACATTTTGTCAGCACGCGCGCGCTGAACAGCGCCGGATCGTGTCAGTGGCGCTGATGCTTTGGTCATGCCCGGCGTAAAGCCGAGCATGACCTGCCGCGTTTAGTGGATGATGAGATCCGTTTCCGAGATGAGTTGCTGCATCTGGGCTGACGTCGCGCCCGCGACGAACACGCTTGATCTGACCGATCGGTCGTCGATCGAGATCAGCACGCCACTGGCTACGTCCGCGACGATTGGCGAGTGGCTGGCGTAGCCGACGAACACCATGTCTTCGCCGTCGGTCCAGTCGATTCTGCCAACCGTGCCGATCGAGTCATTGCCGAAACGGCGCTCGAAGCAGAACGTGTCGGTCTCGGCACCGCCCCATAGTACGTCGTTAGCGGCTCCCGGCGTGAACAAGAAGTCGCTGGCACCGCCATTGAGCATGTCATTGCCGACGTCGCCGAAGAGCTGATCGCTGCCGTCACGGCCGACGATGTTGTCCGGCCCGCCGCCGCCGTGGATTACGTTGCTGGTCGAACCGAACAGCGAGTTGTCGCCGGAGCCGGACGCGATGTTCTCGAACTCGGAGAGCGTATCCGTGCCGATATCAACGCTGCTCGCGAAGCCAGTGGTGAGATTGACCGAGACTGACGACGTGAAGACGATCGCATAACCGTCAGGAGCCGCCTTCGATGAACGGTTGGCCGAAGCGCTCGCTCAAGAACTTGGCGATGAAGCGCACGGCGGCGTCCGTCGCGCCTGCCGCCCAAGGATATGCGATTGGTCACGGGCCGGGTTGGCCACTCGCGCTCTTGTGCTACTGACGGCGACGCGGTTCCGATGGTCGCCATGAAAGCGAAGGCGAGAGATAGATAGTTCATCTTGGTCCCGCTGCCAGGGCAAGTCATGACGTGCACCGCTGGTCTCCATGGCCGCCGCTCTTGCTCATCCGATCGTACCGAAACCAGATGTCGCGCTGATCTGCGGTTCGGCTAATCGGAGGCGCGGCCAGCATTCAAAGCCGACGATCATACCCAATCTCGTGCGGGCCAACCGCTCGAGAATTAGCACCCGCGGCAAATGTTCATGGATCGCCGCAGCCTGTCGTCGTATTCGTCTTCGCGCGCCTGCCACTCCGGCGTGAACGGCAATAGCTCGGTCTCCGGCACGTCGGCGGTTGTTCGATTCGATATGCTGGCAGTGTGGTCGGACACATCTCTCGTAGGCGTAACGCGCGCTACTTTTGCTCTTGGCTGGATCGGTTTGGCCTGCACCCTCAATGCCCAGTCGGGCAGCGGCTTCGGTGGCAACGTCGCACCAAGGCAGCCTGCAAGTGGGATGCTCGCCGCGAGAGCAATGAGCGCCCGTCTGTCGAGTATCATGGCTCTCTTTCGTGCTTGCCGGCACGCATGGGTAGCCGTCGAATCACTTCAAGGAAGAGACGCTACTCCTCAGTGGTTCAGAACGGCTTGATGTCAAGCTGTCGTTCCTTGCCCTTGGACGGATCGGCCCGAGTGCCTAGGTTCTTGAGATTTACGCAATGCCTATGTGATCCAATCGCGCTCGATCCCCGGGATACGCCAAATTGAACAACAACACGGGGCGGACCCGAAGGTCCACCCCGCTGTCTGGTTGCTGTCGTGTCAGGTCACTGGATGAGGAGGTCGAGGCCGACGATCGACACGTTCATCTGGGCCGATGTCGCGCCCGCCACGAACACGCTCGAAGCGATCGATCCGTCGTCGACCGTGATCAGCACGCCGTCGGTCACGTCGACGATGATCGGAGGATCCTCGGGCCCGTAGCCGACGAACAGCAGGTCCTCGCCGTCGGTCCAGTCGGGGGTCCCCGCCGTGCCGATCGCATCGTCGCCGAAGCGGCCCTCGAACCGGAAGGTGTCGGTATCGGCGCCGCCCCAGAGGACATCGTTGGCGGCGGCCGGCGTGAGCGCGAAGTCGTTGACGCCGCCATTGAGCGTGTCGTCGCCGGCTTCGCCGAACAGCGTGTCGCTGCCGCCTCCGCCGACCATGTTGTCGGTGCCGCCGCCGCCATGCAGCGTGTTGTTGCCGAGCGAGCCGAACACCGAGTTGTTGCCGCCGCCGGCCTTGGCGTTCTCGAAGCTGGTCCCGCTCAGGTTGTCGGAGCCGATCGCGGTGCCGGAGGCAGCCCCGGTCTGCAGGTTGACCGAGATCGACTCTCCGGCGAGCAACGCCGAGTAGTCGATGGTGTCGGTGCCGCCGCTCCCCCCGTTGTAAATGTCGCTGACGCCGTCGGCGGTGCCGATCACGGTGTCGTTGCCGTTGCCTGCACTGACGGTGTCGGAGCCGGCGCCGGCATTGATGGTGTCGGCACCGCCGCCGCCGATGATGGTGTTCGCGCTGCCATTGCCGGTCAGGACGTTGTCGCCGTCGTTGCCGGTCAGGCTGATCGCGCCGGAGACCGCGGAGACATTGACGTTGAGCGCCGTCGTTCCGGTGGTCACGCCTGCCGCATCGGAGATCGTGACCGACTCGATGCCGGCCGTGCTGCCGTTGAGCGTCAGCGTGTCGCCAACGAGGGTCGAGATGAAGCGGATCCTGTCGTTGGTACCCACGCCGCCATCGAGCGTATCGCCCGCGGCATCGGAGCCGTTCGCGATCAGGATGATGTCGTCGCCGTCGCCGGCGAGGACCGTGTTCGCCGTCGACGAGACCGTGATGGTGTCGGCTTGATTGGTTCCGGTGACGTTCTCAACGCCGTTCAGCGTGTCGGTGCCGGCACCGCCGGTCAGGTCCACCGTGACGCCGCTCGTTATGGCGCCGTAATCGATCGTATCGCTGCCGAGG
Source organism: uncultured Alphaproteobacteria bacterium (assembly GCA_963778455.1). Taxonomy (GTDB): domain Bacteria; phylum Pseudomonadota; class Alphaproteobacteria; order Rhizobiales; family Xanthobacteraceae; genus PALSA-894. The sequence continues at coordinate 140,295 of CAVZUL010000009.1, read as the reverse complement.
CCGCCCGTGAAAGTGTCGCCAGCATCGGCGCCCGCGGTCTTGACGAAGGTGTCGTTGCCGGCGCCGCCAGTGAAGATGTCCGTGCCGGCGCCGCCGGTGAAGACAATGCGGTGCGTGCTGGTGAGCCCGCTGGCGTTGACGGTATCGTTGCCGAGGCCGCCGGTGACGGTGATGGTCGAGACCGACAGCGAAGTGCCGGTGAAGTCGCCGTTGACGTTCACGGTGTCGCCGTTCGAGCCCATCGTGATGGCGATGTTCTCGATCTCGGTGGCGCTGATCTCGGTGCCGCCCGTAGCCGCGAAATCGACCGTGATCGGGTCGGTGCCCGCGGTCGCAACTGTGATCGTCTCCGCCGCGCCGCCGGCGTTGGAGACGTTGAGCGTGTCGCCCGTCGTCTCGGTGCCGCCATTGACGGTGTCGAGCCCGTCGCCGACCACGTAGTTGATGGTGTCGTTGCCGGCGAGCGCGAAGATAACGTCATTCCCGGCGCCGCCGGTAATCGTGTCGCCGCTGCCGGCCGCGTTCGAGCCGACGATGATGTCAGCGAGAGCGCCGCCATTCAGCGTCTGCCCCGAGGTTGTCGAGAAGGCGGTGATGACCTGGTCATAGGTCGGGCCACCGCCATTGCCATACGTCGACTCGCCGATCGTCACGACGTGCCCGCTGCCATTGCGGATGAGGCCGTAATACTGATCTCCACCGGGGCTGGCAGGCGCATTGAAGAAGGTGTTGTCGTGAATGCCGGTGTAATCCAGCGGACCGGCCGGAAGCAGGACGTTGAAATCCTCGACCCGGATGGCGCCAAGGCCGTTCGGCCCGATAGCGCCGAAGAAGTTATCGTGGATGGCCAGTAGCCCTGCCGGGGCACCAACCTGCCGATCGATTGCGATCGACTGGAACCGGCCGAGCTGGCCGTCGAACGAGCTGTTGGTGATCGTGATGTCGCGGCCCGGTCCGCTGCCGCCGTTGATCCACACCCCGTAGCCGAACGTGAAGCTGGCGGACGCAAGTCCGGTGAACGGCGTCACGTATACATTGTCGATCGTGACATCGCCGGTATTGTAGCCAACATCGATGCCGTACCCGAATTCGGGCGGCACGCCCTTGGCGGAAGCGTCGATGGTCACGATCGAGTTCTTGACTGTGATGGCATCGCCCGTGTCACCGGAGAACGTGATCGCTTCCCAGAAGCCCGGGTTGGCGAAGTTGGCGCCCACGGTTTTCTCGACGACCTTGACGCCGTCGACCGTCAGGTCGCCGTTGATCGATGCGATGCGGTCGATGATCGACTCGACCGCCAGGCGCCCAGAGCGACGGATCGACACCGTGATTGGAGCCGAGGATGGTGATGTCCTTGTTCTGGATGTCGATGCCGCCCAGGTGCGTACCGGACGACAGCAGGATGGTGTCGCCGCTCGCGGCCGCATTCACCGCCGCCTGGATAGAGGCATAGTCACTGCCGCCGGCGCCGGTGTCGACCAGGTGGGTGGTGCCCGCCGAGCCGGTGAACTGCAGCTTCTCGACGCCCACAAGGTCGTGGGTCTGGCTGCCGTTGGTCGCGGTCCAGGCGCCGGAGGCGAAGGTGATGGTCCAGTCGCCGAAGGCGCCGCCGAGCACCACGATGTCGCCCACGTCGGTGCCGGCGTTGACGTCGACGCTGTGAGCGCTGGTCAGCCCTCCGACATTGACGGTGTCCGTACCCGTGCCGCCGTTGACGGTGATGGTGTTGACATCGAGGCCGGTGCCGTTGAGGGAGCCGGTGACAATGACCGTATCGCCGCCGTTGCCGGTGTTGATGACGATGTCCTCGACGTTGCGAGTCGCCACCTCGTAGTTGGTGTCGGACGCCACCGCGGCGGGCGCTTCCTTGTTGATGCCGACGTAAGCGTTGCCGTCGAGCGTGATCGCATTGACGTTGAACGTCTCGGCGCTGGCGCTGCCGTTGTAGGTGACCACGTCGGTTCCGCCGGCATCGGTGATCTTGATCTGACCGGTGGCCGGCGGGGCGATGTAGACGTCGTCGCTGGTGGTGTCGAGATTGACCGTCATCAGCGACTGGGTGACGTTGTCGATGTCGCCGTGCGTGGCGTCGTTCACCTCGCCCGAGATCGACACGTTGGTGATCGTGACGTCCGGATCGGCGATGTTCTGGCCCGGCTCGCCGGCGCGGATGCCCGTCGACGTGCCGTTGATGGTGCCGTTCTGGATCACGACGGCGCCGGTGAAGCGAGGCGGTTCCCCGTGTAGCTCGGCGCGTCATCGCGCGCCTTCACGGCGATCGCCGCGCCGCAGGCGTGCGACGCCGCCGTGCCATCCTTGTCGGACGAACCGACATTGGTGAAGGCGAAGTTCTGGATCGTGATGCCGGAATACGGCGCATTCTCGTCGATGGTGTCGGTATCGGTCTCGAAGTCCCATTTCAGATTGAGATCGATGCCGTTGCCGAATCCGCCAACCTGCGCGGGCGTCCCGAATGCCGGGCCGCGGCCGAACTCGCCGACATTGGTCATCGTGATGCCGGTGATCAGCGCGTTGGCGAGCGACTCGGCGTAGATGCCCTTCTCGGTCAGGTTGATGAAGTCCGTGCCGTCGATCAGCACGTCGGAGATGTCGAGACCATTGGCCGTCTCCTTGGCCAAATACATGCCGATGTAGCTGTCGCGGATCTCGCCGTCGATCAGGTCGAGACCGGTGACCTGCGCGCCGGTGCCCTTGCGGATACCGTTGACCGTATCCTCGACGATGACGTCTTTGATCGTGACGTTGTCGACGCCGTTGCCGAGATTGATGCCGACATTGAAGCTGTCGATCTTCAGGTTCTCGATTGTCACGTTGTCGGCCGCGACGGTCAACGCGGTCCCGGACGCAGTGCTGTAGCCGATTGAACCGGGAGTCTTGAGGAAGTCGCTGACAGAGCCGGCAAAGCTTCCGTTGTCGGTCTTGAACGTGCCCTGGATGACCACGCCCGGCTCGGAGCCGATAATGGTCACATTGTTCTCGTCGACCGTGAACCCGCCCGCATAGGTGCCGGCCGCGACCAGGATGGTGTCGCCGGCAGCCGCCTCGCCGTTCGCCGGGTTGCCGTCGAACAGCTGCGCGATACTGGTCAGATCGGTACCGCCGTTGTCGTCGACGAGCCAGACCGTCTTGGAGTTGCCGGCGAAGGTCAGCTTCTCGACGCCGGTGACGGTGTCGGTGCCTTCCGGCCCGGTCACGGTCGCGGTGCCGCCGGACCACGCCACGGTGTGGCCGCCGACCCCGCCGAAGTTGCCGGCATATACCGCTGAATCGAGCCCGGCGCCGCCTGTCAGAATGTCGGAGCCGCCAAAGCCGGTGATAGTGTCGTCACCGCCACCGCCGTTCAGATCGTCCGCGAGACCTGCGCCAGACGGAGAGTTGTTGGCCGCACCGCCGTTCCAGTCGAAGGTGCCATTGACCGCGTTGGTGTTGGTCGCGGTCACGTTTCCATTGACCTGCACGCCAGTGCCGACGCCAGTGACGAAGCTGTTGCCGGCCTGGAACGTAAGATCTGAGCTATCCGTGGCATTGAAGCCGGCAGCCACACCTGTGGTGCTAGCGGTCACGGTGTTGCCGCCGAACGTGGCATCGGTGCCCGCCCCGAAGAACGTCGAGACCAGGAACGCCGCCGAGGTCGATCCGTCGACCGTCGCGACACCGGTATTGCCGGTGACGGTGTTGTTCGTGATCTCCGCGGACGCGCCAGCGCCCACCTCGATCGCATAGTCGAGCCAATTACCGGAGCCCTTGCCGGTAAAGGTGTTCCCAGATGCAGTGCCGGTTGTGCCAGCGCCGAAGTAAAGAATGCCAACGCGACCGATGTTGGTGAACACGGAGTCGCTCACATCGACGTCGCTTGTGGCGCCGAAGGCCGCGATGGCCGTGCCCGCATAGGCACCACCGCTCGGCTGGTACTGGATATCCTCGAAATGGACGCGGTCGATATCGCCCGAGCCGAGGTGACGAATGGCCTGCCAGATCAGGTGGCCATCGCCGTCGATGGTCAGGTCGCTGACATTGAGCGTCTTGCCCGGATTGACCAGGATCAGGCCGCGCGAATCGCCGCTATTGCCGGTATTGAAGTCGGCCTTCAGCGTCGTCATGCCAGCGCCCGACATACCAGCGCCGTCGATCGTGATGTTCTTGTTGATCACCACCTGGCTTCCGCCCACGTCCGTGTCGCCGGCGGCGATGCGGATGGTGAAATCGGTACCCGCGTTGGCATTGGCCGCGTCGGCCGCCTGCTTCAGCGTGTCGAACGCACCGATCAGGTGATTGGCGCTGTCGAACAGCCGCACGTCCTTGCGGAGATCGATGAGGATGTTGCCGTTGTCGAAGCTGAGGATCTCGATGCCCTCGAGCGTGTCGACGCCTTCGTCGCCGCCGACGCCGTTGGTGTCGTCGACCGTGACGGTGCCGTTGATATTGAACGTGACGTCGTAGCCGGTCGGTCCATCGGCATAGGCCGCGGTGTCGACGTTGCTGCCGGTATCGCCGCCGATGATCTGGTCATTGCCGACGCCGCCGGTGATGGTGTCGCTGTCGGCGCCGCCGTCGAGCGTGTCGTTGCCGGCGCCGCCCTTGAGCGTGTCGTTGCCGCCCATGCCATTGAGCACGACGTTGACCGGCGTTGCCCCGTTCACCCCCGACGCATCGAGGTTGTTGGCGCCCGCATCGCCGTTGACCGTGACAGTCGACGTGGACACACCTGTCCCGCCGAGGTCGCCGGAGACGATAACACTGTCGCCGCCGCCGTTGGTATTGATGACGATGTTCTCAACGTCCACTACGTCGAGCTCGATGCCGTCGCCCGGCACCTCGACCGCCGAATTGAGATCGATGTCGATGTCGAGCCGGTTGTCCCCGTCGAGATCGGGGGCAACACGGATGTAATCCTGCGTGGCGCCCGCGGTAACGTTGAGCACGTCGGTGCCAGCCAGATCCGCATTGGTCGGATCGAGGTCGGAATCCCCCTGGATGGTGTCCACGCCGCCGCCGGCCGCATAGTTGAAGGTGTCGCCGCCGGCCGCGCCGATCAGGATGTTGTTGCCCGATGAGCCGGTGAGGATGTCGCCGGCCGAGCCGCCGGTGACGTTCTCGATCGTGCCGGTATAGACTCCGCCCGTGAAACCGGTCGCGGCGTTTGTGCCGAGGTTGACCGTCACCTGCACGCTGGTGCCGGTGTAGTCGAGCGTGTCGGTGCCGCCGCCCGTCGCGTCGAGCGTGACGGTCTCGATGTTGGTGACGTTCGTGGTGCCGCCGCCGATGCCGGTGATGGTGGTGCCGTCGGTCACGACCTGGATCGTGTCGTTGCCGGCGGTGTCGAACACCTGCAGCGTATCGCCAGTGGTATGATTGCCGCCGTCAATCGCATCGGCGCCGTCGCCGACCGCCCAAATGACGGTATCGTTGCCGTCGCCGCCGTTGATGGTGTCGACCCCGCCGCGACCGCGCAGCGTGTCGTCGCCGCCGAGACCGTTCAACGTGTCGCCCGCGGCGCCACCGCGCAGATCATCGTGCCCGGACGAGCCCGAGAACGTATAGGCCGAGGCTGCGGCCACTGCGGGGTTGAACAGGAAGTTGGTGTCCGTCGGATCGGTCGGGTTGAAGGTGTTGCCGGTGTGGCTGAGAGCGGTCGCGAAGGCGCCCGATTGCTGGATGCCGATGCCAAAGTCATTGAGGGTGTTGCTGTTTGCCACCGGGGCATTGGAGTTGATGAAGATGATGCCGCCGTCCTTGTCGCCGGTTCCGCCGGTAAGGATGTTGCTGTTGACCGTCACGCCCGTGCCGGCCCCGAACATGAGAATGCCGCTCGAGATCGTGTTCGTCGGGCCGGTGTAGACGACCCCGGATATGATGTTGCTGGTGACAGAGCCGGTCGAGCCTTGCGACAGCTGGATGCCGTTCTGCGCCTGCACGCTCTGCGGCCCACCCCCGGTCACCGTGTTGCCGGTCACCATGCTGGTGGTGTTACGCAGGACGATGCCGGTCTTCTGATAGTCGTTGACCGTCGAGTTGATCACTTGGAACACCTGCGGCGATCCCGCCGTGTTGCTGACCAGGATGCCATTGCCGCGCTGGACGCCAGAAACCTCGCCGCTGATCAGCGGATCGCGAATCTGCGTGACCGTGACATCTTCAACGACGCCCGACGCGTTCACGTAAACGATGCCGTTGAAGTCCCCGCCCGACACCTCGATATCGTCGCCGTGCTCGTCGCCGTCGACTGTCAGCGATTGGATCGTGACGTTCGTCGCATTCACGACGGTGACGATGCTGTGCAGTGCGCGGTTGGGAGTGGCGACATTCGCGACGTCCATGGCGGTCTGCACCACCGTGCCGGGCGAGTGAATGACGACGCCGGCTTCGCTCTCGCCGATGATGCTCAGGCCGTTCTTGCCGGCGCCAGAGATCGTGACCTGCTCGATGTAGGTGCCGTTGGCGACCAGGATCTGGTCGCCCGCATCCGCCGCGTTCACGGCGGACTGGATGGTGGTGAACTCGCTGCCGACAGCGTCATCGACCAGCCAGGCCGAGAAGTCGGCAAAGCGCAGTTCGCCCACGCCGTCGATGGTGTCGGTGCCGTCCGGTGAGAGGGGCCTGTTGTCCACCACCGTCGCGGTCGTGCCGTTCCACGTGATGGTGTAGTCGGCCATGTTGCCGCTGAACTTGGCGACGTCGCTGCCCGTACCGCCATGGATGGCGTCGTTGCCGCCCTTGCCGGTGAAGACGTTCGGGCCGGTGCTGCCGGTCAAGCTGTCGGCTTGCGCGCTGCCGATGACGTTCTCGATGCCGGAGAGCGCGTCGCTGTTGCCGAACGTATCGGTGGCGGTGCCCGCGCCGAGATCGACCGTGACGCCCGCGCCGCCGGTCTCGACCGAGTAATCGACAGTGTCGACGCCGGCGTCGCCGCCGGTCGTCCCGCCGTAGAGGCTGTCGGTACCTTTGCCGCCGGTCAGCGTATCGTCGCCGCCGGCGCCTTCCAGCTGGTTGGCGCCGGAATTGCCGATGATCGTGTTGGTCAGCGCGTTGCCGGTGACGTCGACATTGGCGCCGGAGCCCGCCGCGTAGTCGGTCAGCGTGAGGCTGTTGACGCCGCCCGGGATCGGCGAGCCGTTGGTGAAATTGGTCGCCATCGTGAGATCGAGGTCGGCGGAATTCGCCGTCGCCATGACCTTCAGATTGTCGACCATGATCTGCGAGTTCGACCGGCGCGCCTGCGCCGCTCTGAACGATGATGGTGTCGCCCGAGTGGATGTAGTCGCGTTGGCCGCCGAACACGTTGTCGGCGGTGGTGTCGAGCGCGAGGTTGAGCGTGTCGATCGTGTTGGTGACCGCGAAGCTGCGATACGGTCCGCCGCCGTCGTTGCGGCTGGCCAGCACGAGTTCGCCGGTCGTGGAATCGACCACGTAAGCGTAGCTGACGTTGGCGTCGAAGTTGTTGGCGAGAATGACCGCAATCTGTGCCGAGCTCGGCAGATTGGCCGCGCTGTTGTCGCTGCCGCGCAGGATGAACGGCACCGTATTGTTGGCGACGGTATTGCCGGTAATCGTCGGCGTCTGCGTCGGCTCGAGGAGCCAGCCGATGCCATTGACCTGACCGTTTATGACGATCGTGTCATAGCGGCCGAGGCCCGTGCCAAGGTTGAACGCATCGATGAACTGGTTGTCGGTAATCTTCTGATTGGCGCTGATGCCGAGCGACGGATCACCCACGCCGTTGGCGACGATGATTCCTTCATTGAGAATATTGCCGTCGATCGTATAGGCCGTGACCTCGTCGGTCGCCGTCGTCCCGTTGTCGTTGATGTAGATCGCGACCGCGAAGGTGTAGACGCCCAAGGTATTGTAGGCGTCGACAAAGCTATTCTGGACCGTGACGTTGTTCGCCCAGAACTCCAGGACCTTGTTGTCGGTCTCGGGGCCAGCCTTGAGATGTACGCCGCTGAACGTCGTGTTATCGCCGTTGATGTCGACCCAGTGATTGGCGCCGAACATGTTCTGCGCGGCGGCGACAATGGTCGGACCGTTAGTCTGCGCATCGGCCCCGGTGATGATCAGGGAGCCGTCCGCCGCAGTACCCTGCAGCGTGAGATTCGGCTTGTTGATGTAGATGCCCTGGAAGTCGCCGGGGACATAGAGACTTGTCTCGCTGTAGGTCTCGCCGCCGCGGATCAGAATGGTCTCGCCGCCCGCCGCCGCGTCGATCGCCGACTGCACGGTCTGATAGCCGCCGACGTTCACACCCTCCTTGTCAACGAGCAGGAAGGTCTTGTCGGCAAAGGTGACGCGCTCCACGCCGACGAGCGTGTCGGTCACGCTGGCGATGGTGATCGTCCAGTGGCCGTCGACGTCAACGCCGAAGGTCGCCGCGCTTGACAGTACCGCCTCATAGCCGGCGGTGTCGGTGCCGCTGGAGCCCTCAAGGCGGTCCGCGCCGCCACGGCCGGTCAGCGTATCGTCGCCGCCAAGGCCTTGGAGAAGATTGGCGTCGCCGTCGCCAGCCAAGCTATCGCCCTGCGCCGTGCCGACGACGTCCTCGACGTCCGTCAGCGTGTCGCTGCCGACATTGCTGCCGCCATTATTAGTGGCGGTCTGCGCTTGCAGATCGACGTTGACGCCGCCGCCAGTGATCGCGCTGTAGTTCACGGTGTCGCCGTTCAGCCCATCGGTGCCGCCCGCGAACGTGTCGTTGCCGCCCGCATTGCTGGACACGAAGGTGTCGTCACCTGCGCCGCCGTTGAAGACGATCCGATGGTTGCTCGTCAGTCCGGACGCGTTGACGGTGTCGTTGCCGGTGCCGCCGGTGACCGTAATGGTCGAAACCGACAGGTCGGTGCCATTGAAGTCGCCCGACACGTTGACCGTGTCGCCACCCGTGCCCATTTCGATGCGCACGTGCTCGATGTTGTCAGCCGTGACCGTATGGGCGCCGACGCCGAGCGTGACGTTGCCGCCCGACGCGTTGACGTTGAACGTGGCCGCGGTCGGGTTGAGCCCGCCGGTGATCGTGCTCGCCGGCGCGCCGGGTTCCGGCACCACCACCGGGTTGAGCGAGGAGCCGCCCCGGTTCATCGCGACAAGCGTGTCGCCGTTGGTCTCGGCGCCTTCGCCGCCGTCGATGCCGTCGGAGCCGTCGCCAACGTTCCAGAAAATCGCGTCGTCGCCGTCGCCGGTCGCGATCGTGTCGGCACTGTCGTTGCCGAGGATCGCGTCCTTGCCGGTCGTGCCGGTGATCGTATCGACCCCACCGCCGCCGAGGATGACCATGAACTCGGTCGCCGAGTTGCCATTGGCGCCGGCGTTGAAGGTGTATCCTCCGGAGAGATTCAGCCCGTTGAGGTCGGTGTCGACATTGGTGAAGACGTTGTTGTCGAACTTCTCGATCAGACCGGAGGCGTTGGAGAGCGTCACGCCGCTGCCGCTGTCCTTGAACGTGTTGCCGGAAATGGTGACGGTTCCGGTCGCGTCGCTGAGCGTGCCGGCGGTGTTGATGCCGGTGCGGTTGAACTCGAAGGTGTTGTCGGTGATCGTCAGAGTGACGCCGCCGGGCGGATCGTAGGATACGCCGCGATGCCACGCCGCCGTGCCGAACTTGCCGGTGAACGGCGCGCCGGTGACGTAGTTGCCGTCGATCGTGACCGACCCCGAGGTGAGCGCCCCGCTGACCTCGATCGCGAACGCCTGAACGAGCGGATCGAGATCGCCCATCGGGTTGATGCCGGGATCCTGATCGCCGCCGTCGATCGTGCTGAAGAACACGCTGTTGCGCACGGTGTGGCCGGCCGCGCTGTTGAATTTCAGCGTGGTCGCATCCGGACTGGTCGCCGCCTCGTCGTTGAGGAACCGCAGGCCTTCGATCGTGACCGCGCCGGCCGCGTCCACCATCATGTTGCCGTCGATGACGGATTCCGCCCCCCGCAGGCCGTCACCCGCCACGTTGTGGTTGGCGCCGGAGACGGTGATCGCCTTGGAGATGGTGAAGGTACCGGTATAGGTCCCGGCCGCGAGCACGATGGTGTCGCCGTCGACCGCCTCGGTGTAGGCGTCCGCGAAGGTCGCAAAGCCGCCGTTGCCGACCAGCAGGAAGCGGCCGGCTTCGGCACCGTCGACGATCTCGACGCCGGTGAGCATGTCGGTGCCCTCGAGGCCGCCGGTGGTGACCGTCCAGCCGCCGAGGCCGTCCTCGGTGATCATGCTGCGCGTGATGGCAGCGTCGTAGATCGCCTTGTCGCCCTCCCCGGTCGCGGCCGTATAGACCTCGCCGGTTTCGCCGCCGCTCAGGTCGTCGTTGCCGCGGCCGCCTTTGAGCGTGTCCAATCCGGACTCGCCGAACAGGTTGTCGTCTCCGACCTCGTTCACGGTTGCCGGCGAGCCGCCGGGTTTGTCGGCGCCGTAGAGCTCGTCGTTGCCGGCGCCGCCGAACAGCGTGTCGTTGCCGAGCTTACCCATCATCCGGTCGTTGGTGACCGTGCCGGTGATGGTCTGGTCGACCGTGTCCTGACTGGACTTCTCGCCCTGCAGCTCGGTGTTGATGTTGCCGTTGACCGGGAACGTGATGTTGTAGCCCGACGCGTCGATGACGGCGTCCTCGATGCCGTCGAGATTGAACAGCGGGCCCCACGTGACGTCGCTGACGGCCGCCGAGAGGTTGAGGCCGACGCCCGCCGGGATCGACAGTCCGTCGAGCTCGCTGAAGTTGAAGATCGCGACCGGGTTCTTGTGGAACTCGCCCGAGACGGTCACGCCGTCGAACACGACGCTGCCGATATTCGGCGCGCCCGGCATGCTGACGGGATTGCCGCTGCCATTGTTGACGTAGCCGGTGATCTCGATCGCGTTGTCCGGCCGGTCGGCGGTCGGCGTCGCCGCCGGAGCGCCGGTGATGGTGACGTTCTGGAACAGCGCGTCGCCCTGGTAGCCGAACAGCTTGATATGGCCGGAGCCGTTCAGGTTGTTCTGGAATCCGTTGTTGGCGAAGGCCACCCCGATGAGATCGAGCGCGGTGATGCCAGCGACGATCGGCGCATTGCCGTCGTCGTTCGGATCGTCGCCGATGAAGAAGATGCCGTGCTGCGAGTTGCCGCTGATGGCGCTGTTGGTCACCGTCAGCTTGCCGGCATTGGCCGTGGTCGCGACGGAGATGCCGTCGGTGCCGCCCACGATGTCGACGTTGTCGATCGTGACGTTGCCGCCGCCGATATTGCCGCCCAGCGTGACCGCCACGCCGGCGGCCGGGTCGATCGTCACAAGACCCTTGCCGATCAGGGTGACCGCCTTGTCGATGACGACGTTCTTGGCGTAGGTGCCCGCCGCGATGACGATGGTATCGCCGGCCTGCGCTTCGGCGATCGCATCGTTGATCGAGGCAAACCCGCCGTTGCCGACAAGCAGGAAGCGATCGCCGCTGCCGTCGACGACGATCTCGATCTCTTCCAGCGTATCGGTGCCTTCGGCGCCGCCGGTGGCAACCTGCCAGCCCGGGCCGCTGGTGTTGATCGCGGCAGCCGTCAGCTCGCCGGCGTAAGTCGCGCGATCGCCTTCGCCGACCGCGGCCGTGTAGGTTTCGGTCTCGCCGCCGATGAGGGCATCGACGCCGCCGCGGCCCTGGAGCGTGTCGAATCCGCCGAAGCCTGCAAGCTGGTTGGCATCGCCGTCGCCGCTGATCGTATCGGCCAGGTCGGTGCCGTTGACGTTCTCGACATCGATCAAGGTATCGCTGCCGGCGCCGGTCGCCGTCTGCGCCTGCAGATCGACGATGACGCCATTGGTGGTCACGAAGTCATAGCGGACCGTATCGGTGCCGCCGATGCCGCCGTCGAACCGGTCGTTGCCGCCGGCATTGCTTGACACGAACGTGTCGTTGCCGCCGGCGCCGGTGAAATCGATGCCGTGCACGCTGGTCAGAGTGGACGCGTCGACCGTGTCGTTACCGGTGCCGCCGACAACCGTGATGGTCGAGGTCGACACGCCGGTGCCGGCGAGGTCGCCCGACACGATGACGGTGTCGCCACCGTTGCCGGTCTGAATGACGATGTCCTCGACGTTGTCGGTGATGACCTCTGAATTGACCGCCGTCGCCAGTTCCGGATTCGGCGATCCCGCAGTGATGTTGATGCCGAGCATCGTGCCGGCGTTGACAGCGTTGACATTGTACGTCTCCGCGGCGCCCGTGCCGATCACGACCTGGGTGTCGTCGCCGCCCTGGCCGTCGACGGTGTGCTTATTGGAGCCCGGTAGTACGTCGTAGACGGTAAGATCGTTGCCAAGGCCGGCATTGATGGTGTCGGTGCCGGTCAGCGTACGGATGGCGTCGTTGAATGCCGACCCCGTGATGCTGTCGTTGGTCAGCGTGCCCAGGATCAGGTTGGCGCCCGGCAGCTGGAAGGTCGTCTGCCAGCCATAGGTGCCCGCGAAAGTCACATCGGAAAGGTCGAGATTGCTGGTCGAGCCGGACAGCGTGAGCGGCCCGCTGGTCGAATCCGGCTCCACAAAAAGGCCGGTCCAGGTTGTCGAGCTGCCGGCGCTGCCGATGGTGGTGTCAGTGAAGCTCACGCCGGACAGGTTGTTGTAGCCCTGGATATAGGTGAGGGTCTTTTCGTAGGTGCCGGTCACCGTGACGTTATTGAACGACACGGTCCCGATGGCGCTCGTAATCGCATCGTCGGAATCGCGGAATCCCGCGAACTGGATGCCGTGGTCGGCCGAACCGGCCAGCATGCCGGTCGTGCCGGTCACCGTCACGTTCGAGAGGCTGGCGTTGCCGGTGTATTCGAAGAACAGGATGTCGCCGGTGCCGCCGGAGCTGCCGTTGCCGCCGTTGCCGGTAAAGTCCGATCCCGTGATCGTCACGTCGCGCCCGGTGCCGCCGCCATTGACGAACAGTCCGGTCTGATCGAACCCGCCGATATCCACGTTGGTCACGACCAGGTCGGCGGTGCCGACGCTGCCGGTCGCGTGGGCGCCGGCCATGCGGATGCCGTAGTCAGTGCCCGCGCCGTCGACGAGGTTGAGGTTCTCGAACGTGACCGTGCCCGAGGTGGCGGAGACAACGAACAGATCGACGCCGTCTGTCGAATTCACAGTGACGCCGGACAACGAGCGAACCGTCATTGCCTGGGTGATGTTGATCGCGCTTTCGTTATAGGTCGTACCGCCGTTGTGGCCGGCTTCGACGACAAGGCCGGTTCCGGACGGAGTCATTCCGTTGGCTGCCGCGACCGCGGCGCCGATCGAGCTGTAGGTGTTGACCAGGAAGCCGTTGTTATAGACCCAGACCGTGTTCGTTAGGTCGATGACCGTATTGCCGACGACGATGTTTTCGATGTTGTTCAGCGTGTCGACTGTGCCCGCGTTGGGGCCGGTGAGCCGCGTTACAGTGAAGTCGTCACCATTGCCCCCGGGCTGAAGCTGGATGCCCCAGTCGCCGAGCGTGCCCCCGAAGACGACGGTGTCGCCGCCGACTTCGTTGGCCGCATTTTCCGCCAGGGGTCCGGTGCCGCCGCCTTCGAACGTGTTCGCCACGCCCGCATTGCTCGAGCTGATGAAGATGTCGTCGTGGCTGGTGCCGACGACGTTCTCGATGCCGCTCAGCGTGTCGTGGGTATCGTAGGTATCGACCGCGCGCCCGGCCAGGATGGTGTCGTCGTTGTTCGGGATGTTGTTGTAGATCGGGTCGAGCCCGTCGAGATCGTAGTCGGCGTCGGAGAGATTGACGATGACGCCCTGAGTCCCCGTCTCCGACACCTGGCCGGCATCGGTCTCCTTGGCGTAGTTGACGGTGTCGCCGGTGGCGGTGTTGTTGCCGCCGATCAGACTGTCGTCGCCCTTTGCGCCGGTTAGTGTATCGTTGCCATCGGCGCCATTGATGATGTCATTGAACCGCCCGCCAACGAACGTGCCGTTGCCGGCACCGTCGACCACGTCGGCGGCGATGTTGACCGTACGGGTTTCAGTAGTGGACCAGACATTGCTGTGATCCTGCACGCGCACGGAAACCGTGCGGGTGTCGTCGAGCGCGATCTGAAGCGAGAAGTCGCCGTACTGGTTGACGTACTCGATCTGCTTGAGCAGCGAGGTCGCCTGCGCGGCCGTGATCGGCGTCGCGAAGCTCAGCGTCAATGTGCCGTTATTGCCGTTGTCGACAAAGTTCGGCGAGCCACCCAGCAAGCCGAGTCCGAATTGGCCTACGGCGGTGAGTTGGGCGCGCTCAAGCGTTGTCGCGGTGCCGTCTTGGTAGCCGCTCGAGATGTTGATCTCGATGGTCTTGATCTTCTGCTCTTCGTCGGTCACGGCAGCCGCCGCGGCCGCGACGGCGACACCGACCGGCGACGACGATGCAGTCTCCAGCAGGTCGGCGGCCGAGCCGAGGGTGAGCGTCGGCGCCTCGTTGACGCCGTTGACCGTGATGGTGGCGCCGCTTCCGCTGCCTTGGGCGGGCGAACCGTTGTCGGTGATATCGTAGCTGAAGACGATCTGCGCGCTCTCGGCGGCGCCGAGATAGTCGTATGCGGTGCCCTGGACGAGCGTAACGGTGCCATCCTCGTCGACCGTCAGCGTCGCACCGTTCGCGAGCGTCGCGGTCTGGCCGGCCGTGAACGTGCCGCTGCCGCCGGCCAGAATGGTGAACGACGTGACCTCGACATTGGGGCCGTCGACGTCGGTATCGTTGCCGAGTACGTTGCCGATCAGACTCGGACCATTCTCCGCGACCGTGAGCGCATCGAGGTTCGCCTCCGGCGCGTCGTTGACCGCGGTCACGCTGATCGTGAAGGTGTTCGGCGTTGCGTCGAAGACGGTGCCGTCGCCGACCTGGAACGTGAAGGTCGCATAGTTGGGAGACGGATTCGTCGCGTCGTTCTCGTTCGCATCCGGCACGAATCGTAGCAGGCCGTTGCCGATGTCGGCCGCGGACACGTTCGTCCCGGCAATCGTGATCGGCGTGCCGTTGAGCGTGAGTTGCCCGTCCGTCGGCAGGGTGGTGATCTTCACGAACGCGAGCGCAGAGCCTGCGTCGACGTCAGAGAAGCCGAAGTCCGACACCGCGAACACATACGCGCCGTCCTCCGCGATCGTCACCGTCTTGTCGGTACCCGCGGGCGCATCGTTCACGCCGGTAACTACGATCCGGACGTTGGCGTTGGCCGTCAAAGCCGCCGAAGCGCCGTCGCCCGTATCGCGCAGCCGATACTGGAACGACATCTCCTCGGTTTCGCCCGCTGCCAAAGACTCGAAGCTGGCGTTCTGCAGGAACGTCACATTGCCGGCGGAGTCGACCTGGACCTGCGCCCCATTGGCAAAAGTCAGCGTCGCCGAACCAGCTGGCGGAACGCTGGTAAAGGAATTGGTGCCCGTCAGACGGATGCCATCGACGGTCAAGGCGGCGGACAGCGTCTCGACGTCGCTATCGATCCCGTTGCCGTTGTTGGCCGTGATCAGATTGCCGATGGCCGCAGGCCCGTTCTCATTGACGTTGAACGTGTCGTTGGTCGGCGTCGGCGCGTCGTTCACTGCCGTCACATCGACGGTCACTTGCGCCGCGGCGGATTCCGTCCCTAACCCGTCCTTCGCCGTGTAGGTGAACAAGCCCACACCCGGGCCGTTGAGATTCGCAGTCGGCGTAAAGGTCAGCGTTCCATTCCCGTTGACCGTCACGGTGCCGCCGGTCACGCCGACCGTCTGCCCAGTGATCACGGTGTTGCCGTCGATCCGCGCGACCGCCAGCGGGAACGGACCGTCAACATCGGTGTCATTGCCCAACACGTTGAGTTGGGGCGAGGAATCTTCGTTGATCGTGAAAGTGTTCGGCTGCGCGACTGGCGCGTCGTTCACGCCGCTGATGCTGACGACCCCGGAGTCCGACGACACAGCACCGGCGGTGTCTTGCATCGTGTAGTTGAAGGTGAGGCCCGCGGTATTGCCCTGCCCCACGAAATTGTAGGCGCCGTTCTGCGTGAACGTCACCGTGCCGTTGGTCGCGATGCTGATTTGCGCTCCATTGCCGAGCGTAATCGTCGAGCCGGCTCCGACCGTGGTGCCGCCGACCGTGAAATTCACGACCGACTTGCCGTCGCTGGTGTCGACGTCGGTGTCGTTGGTCAGTACGTTGCCGACTGATCCGGGCGCCGCGTCTTCCGTGGTCGGCAGGAAGTCGAACACCGCAACCGGCCCGTCATTGGTGCCGTGCACCTCGAACGTGATCGTGGTCGAGGCCGAGCTCGGCCCGTCCGACACCGTGTAGGTGAAGGTGTCGGTCAGCGGCGTGGAACCGACATTGAGCGCCTGAACCGCCGGCAGCGAATTGTTCAGCTGGTAGTGCGCCTCGCCGTTGGAACCGATCGTCAGCGTCCCGTAGGTCCCGGCAACCGGGGTGCCCACGCCACCCACGCCGGGCGTCGCGCCGGTCACCACCGCCGTCACGGTGTGCACGTCGCCCAGGTCAGCGTCGGTCACGTTGTCGAAGACGTTGCTCGTGACCTGGGTTACCAGGTCTTCGGTTACTTCCACGGATGCGGTCGGCGGCGAGCCGATCAGGTCGTTCACCCCGGTCACGATGATCACGGCCGAGGAGCTGTCCGAGGCGCCGCCGCTGTCGGTCACCGTATAGGTGAGCGAGATCTGCGTAGTGTCGCCTGTCCCCAGGTAGTCATAGGCGTTGTTCTGCGTCAGCGTCACGGCGCCGTTCGCCGCAACGTTGAGGGTCGCGCCGTTGCCGAGCGCGAGCGGCGTGTTGACCACGCCAGCACCAACGCCCGCCACCGTGAACGCCGTCACGTTGCCGGGGATCGGCGTGCCATCCTCGACGTCGCTATCGTTGGTCAGCAGATTGCCGATCGCGGCCGCCCCGTCCTGCGTCGCCGCAAGGCTGTCGCTCGCCGCAACCGGCGTGTCGTTGACGGCAGTGACCGTGACGTTGACCGTAGCGGTGCTGCTGAGCAGGCCGTCGGAAACCGTGTAGCTGAACTCGGGAGGCGCTCCGGGAGCTATGACGGCGTTCAGCGCCGGCGTATAGGTCAACGTGCCGTTCGCATTGCGATGCACCGTCGCTCCGTCGCCCAGCGTCACGGTAAAGCCGTTGCCGACGTTGAGCTGTATTCCGTCGATGTGAGTTACCGTCAGCGTGGGGCTGTCGATGTCCGTATCGTTGGCGCGGACGTCGAACGTGACCGCCGTGTCTTCCGGCGTGCTGAAGCCGTCGGGCGCGGCCGTCGGGCCGTCGTTCTCCGGCGTCACATCGATCGAGACCGTCGCCTGGTTCGATTCCACGCCGGCGCTATCCTTCGCCGTATAGGTGAAGAACGCATCGGTTGTGCTGTTGGGGGTGGGATTGAAGGTCAGCGTCTGGTCGACGTTGAGCGTGACCGTGCCGCCGATCACCCCGATGGTCCCGCCGACGCCGATTGCCGTGCCATTGATGCGCGCAATCGCCACCGGCGTCCCGTCCTCGACGTCGGTGTCGTTCGCCAGCAGATTGATGATGAGCTGCGTGTCTTCGGGCGTCGTAAAAGTCGTATCCGCGTTGGCAACCGGCGTGTCGTTGACGGCGGTGACGCTGACGGTGAAGAGGTTGGGCGATCCGTCGAACGCGATGCCGTCCCCGACCTGGAACGTGAAGCTCGCGTAAGACGGATTCATCCCGTTGTTCTCGTGCGCGTCGGGCACGAACCGCAGCAACCCGCTGGCAATGTCGGCCGCCGACACGTCCGTGCCGGCGAGCGTGACCGGCGTGCCGTTGAGCGTGATCTGCCCGTTGGTCGGCAGGGTCGTGATCTTCACGAAGGCAAGCGCGGAGCCGAGGTCGACGTCGGAGAAGCCGAAATCCGACACCGTGAAGATATGCGCGGCGTCTTCGGCGATCGTCACCGTCTTGTCAGCACCGGCTGGCGCGTCGTTGACGCCGTTCACCTGGATGGCGGCGCCCGCTGTGGATTGGGCACCGGCAGTGTCCTGCATGGTGTAGGAGAAGACGACGTTGGCGGTGCTGCCGTTCGCCAGCGCGTTGTAGGCGCTGTTCTGGGTGAGCGTCACCGCGCCGGTGGAGGAGACGCTGAGCTGCGCGCCGTTGGCGAGCGTGATGGTGCCGCCGGCCAGCACCGCCGGCTGCCCCTCGGCCGTGAAGCCGACGACGCTCTTTCCGTCGCCGAGGTCGATGTCGGTGTCGTTGGTCAGAACATTGGCGCCCGCCAGCGCCGCGTCCTCGTTGACGCTGAACCCGTCGGTGACCGCGACCGGCCCGTCATTGGTGCCATTGACATTGAACGTGATCGTGGTCGAACCCGTCGAGCCCTGCTGGTCGCTCACCGTATAGGTGAACGTGTCGGTCAGCGGCGCCGAGCCGGTGTTGAGCGCCTGAACGTCCGGATGGGCATTGTTGAGCTCATACTGCGCCTCGCCGTTGGCATCGATTGTCAGCGTCCCGTAGGTCCCGAGAACCGGGCCTCCAACGCCGCCCACGCCGGGCGCGGCTCCGGCAACTACCGCCGTGATGATATGAACGTCGTTCACATCCGGATCGGTCACGTCGTCGAGCACGTTATCGGACGCCACGGTGTCCAGATCCTCGGTCAGGACCGGATCAGTGATTGTCGCAGGCGTGGTCAGTGGGTCGTTGACGCCGGTGACCGTGATGGTAGCGGAGGCGTTGTCGCTGGCGCCGCCAGCGTCGGTGACTGTGTAGCTGAGGTTGATGAGCGCAGTCTGGCCGTTGGCCAGGGAGTCGTAGCCGTTGTTCTGTGTCAGCGTCACGGCGCCGTTGGCTGCGACGTTGAGGGTCGCGCCGTTGCCAAGCGCGAGTGGGGTGTTGACCACGCCGGCACCCACGCCCGCCACCGAAAACGCGGTCACGTTGCCCGGCATCGGGCTTCCGTCCTCGATGTCGCTGTCGTTGGTCAGGAGATTGCCGATCGCGGCCGGGCCGTCCTGCACCGCCGCAAGACTATCCGCCGCCGCAACCGGCGTGTCGTTCGCCGCGGTCACCGTGACGTTAAGTGACGCTGAGGATGTCCCACCGTGACCGTCCGAGATCGCGTAGTTTACGGTTGCCGGGCCGCTGTAGTTGGCCGCCGGCGTGAAGGTGATCGTCTTGTCGGGATTGATGCTGACCGTCCCGACCCCGGATCCTCCAACGACGGTCGCTGCCGTGACCGTCAGATCGTCGTTGTCCGCATCCGTGTCATTGGCGAGCACATTGTATGTGAGCGGGGTATCCTCGGCCGTCGTCGCGGAATCACCGTTGGCGACCGGCGCATCATTGCCCGAAATCAGCGAAATGGTTGCGGTGCGCGTCGTGGCGGCGGCACCCAAGCCATCCTGGGCATTTACCGTGATGTGCCGGTCGCTGGTGTTGAGAGATGCACCGGTATCGGTGTTGACGTAGCGGATTTCACGCAGCAGCTCTTGATAGACCTGGTCGGTCGCCGAACCGCCTAGCGTCAATGTGGCGGTGCTCAAGCCGGAGACGGTCACGCCATGAGCCGCCGCGAATGATTGCCCGGTCGACGTCAGCGTCAGGAATTCCAAGGCCCCCGAATGGGGGTCGGTCAAATTTGCGACAAGCTGGGTGATGTGCGCACTGATACCGGGGCTATCTGCCGGATCCGGATCGTCGATGCTGGCGTCGATGGTATCGGCGATCGCCGCGCCGGCACTATTTCCTGTCGTGTAGCTTGCCGAATGGTTTGCACCGTTCGGCGGATTGAGCCCGCTGGGCGACCCGTCGAGCAGAATCGTCGGCGCATTGTTGGTGGCGGTACTGATGGTCGTCGGAATCGTATCGGCGATAAATAGGTCGGAGTTCGTGGTGGCATTGTGATAATGGACGAACGTGACTCCGGCCGCGACAGCACTGTTTGTGTGGGACGCGGTAACGACGGTCCAGGTGTCGCCGACCAAAACTTCATCGTCGGATCCGCCGACAACGTAGAGAGAATTTCCCGATGCGTTGACCTGCGGAATATCCGTATTGGTCAACGAGAGCGTCGCGCCCAGCGAACTCGCGAGGGAAATCACTTCGACGTCGGTAATCCTGGACGCGTTGGCGGTCAGGTCAAAGTTCTGGCCGGCTGCGGACAGAACGATTGGATCGAGTCCGCCGTTGCCATCGACGGTGGTAAAGGTGCTGTCGGAAATCAGGATGGAGTCGTCCTGCGAACCGCCGATGAGCGTGTCGGCGCCGCCATTACTTTGAAGGGTCAGCTTGTAGGACGTAACGCCTGAACCATCGAAATTATCGACGGCGCTACTTCCGAGCCCTAACAGGTCGCCGGTATTTGAAAGGCCGTTGGCGAACTGCACCGTGCCGCCGACTTGCTGCCAGACGGTTTCGATGCCTGACACTCCTGCGAGTGACGCAGCGCTAGCCGTGCCACCGGCATTGAACAGCAGCATATCGGCGCCGGTGCCGCCGACCACCGTATCAGCCGACGTGAGGTTCGTTCGCGCAAAGATGAAGGTGTCGTTGCCGCCGCTTCCCGTGAAGCTGTCGTTGCCCGGACCGCCATAGTAGACAATCGTCGTGCCGTTGGTGACCCCACTCGCGTCTACCGTGTTGGTGCCGCCCAGAGCGGCAACCTGGAAAAATCCAAGCGTTGAAGTGCCGACTAAGCTGTTGTTCAGGGTGACGTTGCTGCCGGTCGGAGCAAGCGCCAAGGTCTCGATGCCCGAGACGTTCGCGAATGCGGATGCGGAGACCGTTCCGCTCGAGCTGAGCCACAACGTGTCGAAGCCGGCGCCGCCGCTGACGGTATCGGCGGACGTCAGGTCGCTCGCGCTGAAGACGAACGAATCGGGGCCGTTGCCGCCGAGGAGCGTGTCATTGCCGCCGGCGGAAAAGAAAATGACCGGCGTGCCGTTGGTGACGCCGCTTGCATCGACGGTGTCGTTGCCGGTCCCGTCAAAGACCTGGAAGAAGCCAACGCCGGAGCTCGCAACTACGCCGTTCGTAAGCGTGACCGTATTGCCCCCGTTGCTGAGGAGCAGCGTTTCGATGCCGGTTACATTCGCCAGTGCGTTCGACGCGAGCACGCCGCCAGCACTCAACACCAAGGTGTCGATTCCTCCGTTCGCCTGGACGGTATCGGCGGACGTCAAATCACTGGCAGCGAAGACAAAGGAATTGTTGCCGGAATTTCCCGTCAAGGTGTCGTTGCCGCCTGCGGCGAAGAACAGAATCGAACCGCCACCCGTGGCGCCGCTGGCATCGACGACGTCGTTCCCGCCTCCATCGACGACCGAGAAGAAGCCCGCCCCTGAACCTGCGATCAGGCCGTCAGTCAGCGTGACTGTATTTCCTGCGCTGCTCAGATTGAGCGCTTCAATTCCCGAAGCATTGGCAAAGGCACCGCCCGCGATCGTCCCGCCGCTGCTCAGTATCAGCGTGTCTGTGCCGGCTCCGCCCTGAACGGTATCGGCTGACGCCAGATCAGTTGCGGAGAATACAAACGAGTCGGCGGCGGTCCCGCCTGTCAGCGTGTCGGATCCACCACTGGCAAAGAAGACGATCCGAGTGCCATTCGTGATCCCGGAAGCATTGACGACGTCAGAGCCGGCCCCATCGAAAACGCTAAAAATTCCGCCTGCCGCGCCTGCAACCAAACCGTTGGCCAACGTAACGTTATTTCCGCCGCCTGACAGGCGAAGCTGTTCGATATTGGTAACGCCGGCAAACTGACCAGCAGTAATCGTGCCCGACGCTGTAAGAGCTAGGATGTCGATGAATGAGCCGGTTGCGCCACCGGTAATGCCATCTCCGGCCTGCAATGTAGTAGGTGTAAAATTGAAAGTATTGTCTTCACCGGATAGTCCAGTAAAATTATCCGCGCCCGTCGTGAGCGTAAAAGTCGCCATCGGTACTCTCCCCGTTACTTATCGTGACGTGGGCGATGTATCGCCTCTGCCTTTTCGGAATCTTTGCGTGCATTCCGGGCCGTCCACCCGGTTAACGCGCGGTTAAGTATTAGGTACGATCTTCGCGAGTCAAGGAGATTCAACGAATTCGGTATCCCAAAATAAGACACTATTAATGGAGTAGAAGAACCGCCTTCCTGCCATGTGACCTAGGTGTGTCGGCGGCACCTAATGAAGCATGTACCAAAGTATTCACTGGTTCCAAACGTACGGCAATTGACGAATCTACCAAAATATTCTTGTCAACTGAATTTATTCTACAAAGCAAGGATACTAACGTCTTTTTAACTATCTATTGCGACCGTTGGCTTGTATTGCCTGGAGGGTCATCAAATGAATCGCCAAAAAAAATCAGATGTCAAAGTAGAAGTGCGAGATCCCATTCCTACAATCTTTGCCGATGGGCTATGGGGCGGCTCGGTGGTTTCCGGGGTTGTGCGAATGGATGTATTCGCCGAGAATTTTGCTCCCGGAGCCTCTTCGCCGCAGCCAGTGGTAGTGGGCCGACTTATTATGCCAGTGGGCCGCTTAGCGCTGTTTGTTCGAGGATTGGGTGAGCTTGCCCATCGACTCCAGCAAGGAAAACCTGCGGATGCAGAACCGAAAACGTAGGTTCGAAATTCTGGCCGCCGCACGTTTCTCGCCCAGCTGATGCCTGCAAGAAGTCGGAGCACCCGACGACCTACCGCCCTGACCGACTCTCGATAACCCGAGCGGGAATGCCGGCCACGGTCACGCTCTCAGCAACGTCCTTTGTGACGACGGCCCCGGCCCCGACAGTGCTCCAGGCGCCAACCCGTACATCCGGTAGAATGACCGCTCCGGCCCCGATAAATGCTCCTTCACCGATCCGCGTCCGGCCTGAAACATTCGCGCCGGGGGCGATGGTGACGAAATCGCCGATCAAAGTGTCGTGTCCAATGGTGCAGCCCGCGTGCAACTGCACGTGACTGCCTACTTCAATATCTACCGTGGCCAAAGCTCCCGCGCAGATCACACTGCCAACTCCTATTGAAACATGTGCACCGACCCACGCACGTGGATGCTGAAAACTGAAGAATTGGGAACCCGCCCTCTTGGTGATTTCCCCAACGATATGCCGGCGAGGAGACGTTGCGCCAATGGCGACTAGGACGTCGACGTCGGGCGTCTCACTAAGCCAATCAACTCCTCCCAACACCGGAAGATCGTGGACCGTTGCACGGTCGCGATAGGCTTGATCGACTAGAAATCCCACGCAGGTGACCGCGCGGCCACCAGCGGCTAGCTCGAGGATCGCCTGACGGAACTCCCGGCCGACGCCGCCCGCTCCGAAAATTGCAACCTTGCGCGGTGAAGGTCCGGATTTCATCTTGCTTGCCATTGATTGTTCGCCGATCCGAAGGCTAGCCCAACCGGCTTAAGCACGCTTATGTATGCCGCGGACGGACTGCCGGTCGAGGTGCCTTCTCGTCGGTTGCGATTGGACCCCTCAGAAGGACGTGACATTCAACGCACATCGTGGCCATTGAGACCGCGATAGGCTTCTTTCGCTGCGCCGCGCACCAAGATAGAAATTGCGTCCAGGTCCGTCAGCGTGTGGCTTGATCGATGCGCTTCGACGCGGCTATGTCTAGCTAGGAACTCGCGATATTGTGCAAGATGGGTTCTCCACTAGCACGGCATCGTGCGAGTTTGTTCCGTCTTGCAGGGGCACAATGAAGCTATCCATTGATGTACTAAGTCGACCGATAGTCTTCGACCATCCGGACCGTCTTGTCGATCCTGCGGCTTGGGTCAGCCACATCCCTTTTGCGTTTTGGATCATCGATGCGCACAGGCCCAAACTGCTTGTCGAGCTTGGCACGCACAGTGGAAACTCCTATTGCGCCTTCGCCCAGGCGGTCGATCGACTGCGCCTCGATACCAAGTGCTTCGCAATCGATACATGGTGTGGCGACCCGCATGCGGGATATTACGGCGAGGAGGTGTTTGACGATCTCTCCCGCCATCATGATGCGCGCTATTCGCGCTTTTCACGACTTGTTCGCTCCACCTTTGATGAGGCACAGCAATATTTCGAGCCTCGGAGCATTGATTTGTTGCATATCGACGGGCATCACACTTACGAGGCGGTACAGCACGATTTCCAATATTGGCTAGACAAGATGAGTCCTCGTGGAGTGATACTTCTTCACGATACCAACGTGCGCGAAAATCAATTTGGTGTGTGGAAGCTGTGGGCCGACCTCAGCACACAGTATCCGCACTTTCAATTCACGCATGGCCACGGCCTCGGTGTTCTCGGAGTGGGAGAAAAGCTTGGCGCCCCACTGCGCTGGTTGTTCGAGCGGGGAGATGCTCGCGCCAACGACGAGGCCGGGCAATGTGCGCACATGTTCTTCGAGCGACTTGGGGTCGGACTAATTAGTCGTCTTGCATTGTCACAAAGCGAGGCCACGGCAGAGGTGTCGCGCACGTCCTTGGAACGTGAACGAGACCGAATTGCCAAGCATTGCGAAGTGATTCAAAGTGAGTATGACGCTCGCGGAGATCGTATCCAGGAGCTCGAAGACATCGTTCGCACGCTTACCTCCGACCACACCAAGGTCACCCTGGATCGGCAAGCGATTAAACAGGAAAATGACGCCCGCGGAGATCGTATCCAGGAACTCGAAGGCGTCGTTCGCACACTTGCCTCCGACAATAGTCAGATCGGCCGACAGTATGAAGCGAGCAAACAGGAAAATGACGCATCTAAAGCGGAGATCGAAGAACTAAACAAAAAGATTGATACGTTTTCCGGTCGACGTGAAGAGATGGCTCGAGAGCATGAAGCGATTGCGCGGCAACTGGGACGCGTCGAAAAAGAGAATGACCAACTCAAGGAACAAATAGCTCGGTTTACGCTTGAGCGAGATACCGAACGTCAAGCGGCGAACCAAGCATATGCTGCATTAGCGCATTCCGAACGAATGTGGAGAAGCGCATGCGTCCGTGCTATCGACGAGCAGCACGTCGCAGGTCAAGCGATCGCCAATACGGGAACACGCGGTTTTCTGCATTGTCTGTTTGAGATCCTTCGAGGTGTACGCCTCGGAAGTCGTTCTTGGGTTCAGTATGTAGGAGATCGCCCGGCATTGGTCAGGTTGCTCGTCGCGCTACGCTACCCGTTCTCCTTTCGAAAGCGAGCGCGCAAATATGATGACCTGGTACCGCTGGCCGCAGTTCTGCCGGACCTTAAACTTATTTTTGACGAAAGCTGGTACGTGCAGCAAAATCCTGACGTGAGATCCTATGACCGCGGCGGCCTCGCACACTATCTCGATCATGGCTGGCAGGAAAGGCGTGATCCATCCCCACTCTTTGATGCCGATTACTATTGTGCGGCTATTCCAACCAGGACACAAGGGCGCGATGCTCTCGTCGTATTCTTGCAAACCGAAGTTAGTCAAGCTCGGCACTTTCATCCACTTTTTGATGTGGACTACTACTCGCAACAGGCCGCGGCGGCCGGCCTACCGATCAATAAGAATCCTCTGGTTCACTATTTGACTGTTGGAAAAGTTGCCCAACTCTCCCCGCATCCGCTGTTTGATCATGCGGGTTACACCACCGCCATTCCGGAGCTCCAGTCCGGCCACATTGATCCTCTCCGCTTTTACCTGAAGGGAGGACATCGCTCAAACGTGAGCCCACACGCTCTGTTTGACCACGCGTGGTATCGCAACAATAACCCCGACGTTCCCGTGTCCATTCCGCCGCTGGTACACTACCTGGCCTACGGTTCGTGGGAAGGACGAACCCCCAACGCCACGTTTAACGCCAGAGAATATCTGCGGCATTATCCCGGTATTTCTAAAATAGGAATAGAGCCGCTAATTCACTATGCCCTGAGCAAGGGTTCGGAAAACTCCGGGGCCAACAATTCTGCCGCGGAGCCCCCGGCGCCCAGTCTTTCGGCCGAGCTACCCGCCGTTCAAGCCAATTATTTTAACGCCCTAAAGGGCGAAGTAGAAACACTAAGGCAAACTTTAACCTATCATGCCAATCGGATCGACTACGCTCTAGGAATTGGCGAGGGCGTGACCGCGCTAAACACTGAGATCGCGAGTGTGCGCGCGTCCAATGAGTTTTGGGAACCGTTCAGGCGCACCACGCCCCTAGTCAGCGTATGCGTCGCGACAAACAACCGCGCGGCGCTGCTGATTGACCGATGCATTCGGTCTCTCCAAGCGCAAACCTACAAGAATTTGCAGATCATTGTAGTCGGCGACCATTGCACAGACGATACCGCCTATCAGATCGCACGACTTCGCGATGATCGAATTGTGTTCGAGAATCTACCGCATCGTGGCCCATATCCTCGGGAGGCTAGGGCACGTTGGCAGGTGGCGGGGTCAAATGCGATGAATCGTGCGCTTGATCTAGCGGAGGGCGATTTTGTTGCTCATCTGGATGATGATGACGAGGCGACCGTCGATCGTATCGAGGAGATGCTTCGCCACGCACAAGCCAATAACGCCGAATTTTGCTGGCATCCTTTCTGGTATGAACAGTCGGATGGAACGTGGGTGCGCTTGGGAAATGGTCAATTCGCACTCGGTCAGATTACAACAGGCTCTATTTTTTATCATCGGTATTACGCGAAGATCAAATGGGACGTCCGAGCTTACGAATTGGACGAACCCGGTGATTGGAACCGTTTGCGCAAGATAAAGCTGTTGCGGCCGAGGACGGCGTTTTTGGAAAAACCGTTGATGTTCCATTACAAAGAGATGAATCAGGGATCATTTGAGCCCCAGGCTGGGGAAGGGTTTTTGAACTAGGGACCGTGATGATCAGCGTTCACATGACAACGTATCGGCGTTTGCAGTCAGGGCTGCTGCCCCGGGCGGTGGATTCCGTTCTTGCCCAAACATACAAGGACTTCGAATTCATCATTTGCGATGATGCCAGCATGGACGGGACCTTCGATTATTTGGCGTCCGTTGCGGATAGAGATTCCCGGGTAAAGATCATCCGCAATCCGAGGAATGTGAACAGCGTTGCGATTTCGTTGGCCCGGTGCTTCAAAAAGGCGGATTCGTCGCGAGAATTTATCTCCTGGATGTTTGACGATTGCACACTTGAGCGCGATGCTTTCGAGATTCTGGTGAAGAACGCTTCGGACACGGCTGTCGATTTCGTGTTCGGGATAACACGCGTCCATAATTCGGATGGATCGACTCTCCTGGTGGGTAATCAATCGGCCGCTGCAATAAGAGACAAGATCGACGCTTCATCGATCGTTGTTCCGAATGGTGCTCTTCTTCTGAAGCGGTCGGTATTTGATAGAGTCGGCTGGTACGATTCGAACATTGTTCTGCGGCGCTCCTGCGACTGGGATCTGTTCAGGCGCATCATCCGAGGAGGCTGCTTGTTTCAACCAGTTCCAAAGATCCTTATGGACGAGTTCGGCGGACTCCAGAGCGATTCGTTGCGCAATTCATTTACGACGACGTTCGAGGTCATGGCGAAATATGTTGAGTTACGCGACGCGGTAGGTTTCGACGTTAGCGTAGACGCCGCATTGAGTGCGCCGATTGATTTTATTCCCGCGGGCGAATGGTCGATTGACGAGCTGACATTGATCTATGCTATGTTCGTCGAGTATTATCTGTCCGTTGGCAACGTCGCACGCGCCTACTCCTGGGCCGAGAAGCTTAACGTGAAGCTGAGTGATAAGCCATTTTTTCTTGAAAACCTCGCCGCTTGTGTCAAGTCGCGTGATACGACGCAGAGTCTCATGGCGGCGGGTGCTCTCGCGGCGGGTGTGTATTGGGCTTTCAGAGAGATAAGGCATAGGCGGGCGTAATTGATGAATCCGAACCCCGTCGCAAAATTCAAACTCGGCGCCGCCGGAAGATTGAGTGCGGGTGGCCCAGTTACGTCACGAACGCAATCGCTGCCTGACGGGCCGAACGAAAAGTTTGCCGAGGTCTCAAGCGACTCGTCGATTTCTGAAATCGGACTTCAACCGGCGGAAAGTTTCGCCCTTCTGTATTGTGGCGGCTTTCTCCACCGGAAGGCACGTTCGGAAGCAGATGACGTGCTTGCCGCTTGTTTTCGCGTTCTACGGCCGCTTGGCACACTGCGCATTGCTACCCTCGACCTTGATCGAATTGTGCACACCTATCTGTTCAACTGGACTGACGATGATGCCGGCGTTTCGCGTACCGGAAAGATGAATGCTGCGTTTCAGCAGCGCGACCTGCAATATATCTTTGGCGAGGAGGAGCTCACCACCGCCCTTACACGCGCCGGCTTCGTCGAAATCCAGCGGCTTCGTGCTGGAGCTTCGTCGCACCAGCGTTTCTGGAATCTCGAGTTGGACCCCGCCCAAGCACTCATTCTTGAGGCAAAAAAACCCCGTCGCTTGGGAGACTGACCATTACGGACCCGATAGAGTACCCGTTTCTTCGTCCGAACCCGCCAAAACTCAGTCAGCTGGGCGAAGCGCTCGCGAAGATCGAAGCATCCGGTACCTTTTCAAATTATGGGCCGACCAATCAGGCCCTCGAGCACGCGTTCATTGAAACGCTGTTCAGTGGCACGGGGCATTGCGTCACGATGTGCAATGCAACGATTGGCTTGATGCTCTCTGTTAGGCACGTCATCGACAGGCGGTCTCACGGCGATCAAAGGTGGCGCCGAGGCCGAAAATACGCGCTCATGCCGGCCTTCACGTTCGCTGCGGCCGCCCACGCGGCGCTGTGGAACGGCCTCGTCCCTCTTCTTTGCGATATCAATCCTGATACTTGGCTTCCTTCGGCGGTATCCGAAAGAAATTTGCTCGATCGATTCAAGGATGAGGTCGCGGTCATCGTTCCGCACGCCGCGTTCGGCAACAACCTTGATCTCGCGACCTACAGCACCCTTTCTGAACAATACGACGTCCCTGTTGTTGTTGACTCTGCGGCTTCGCTCGGCGCACTCGATCGCGACGGACGGCAATTCGGAACAGAATTCGCGTACCCCCTCGTTTATTCGATGCACGTGACGAAGACGTTTTCGACTGGTGAAGCTGGGCTCGTGTACTGCAACGACGCCGAAACGATCAGTTCCCTGCGATCCATGGCGAACTTTGGTTTCGGCCAGCCGAGAGCAGCAACTATGCCGGGGCTCAATGGCAAGCTGAGTGAAATGGCTGCCTTATTGTGCCACGAGAAGCTGAAATGCATTGAGGCGGTCGTGGAACACCGCCTTCGCCTTGCCGATCTCTATCGTCGCGAATTGCCCGACTTTACTTTCCAGAAAATGAACGGATTGCGCCATGCTTATCAATTCATTCCGGTGCTTATTCCGGACGGTCAACCACTCACGGCCGACAAGATCATTGCCGAGCTCGCGGCACAAAGTGTCATGGCGCGCAGCTATTTCACGCCCCACCTCGCTGAACAGCCCTTCTTTCAAGAGAATTCCGTTTGCTTAAGCATACCAACGACCCAGGCAATCGCTCCACGCATGCTTTCGCTTCCCATGTATGACGATATGACGTCCCGCGATGTCGAAGCGATTTGCGACAGGCTCCGCAGCATTGTGGCGAAGCGTTCTCATCGAGACGTTTGAACGTCACGGACACCGCCGCGCGTTAAGAGCCTATTCAGCTAACAACAGATAGGTAGGGTTACCTATTCTGCTACACGAATACATGATCATAATTTCTTTGGTAAATAGATAGCTTCAGATATTCGCTCAAATCTCCCTCTGATCTGAGCGTTATTTCAAATTTTCTTTGACATCGTCGGCTCAGTGGGGGCCCGACGATGTCAATTCTGGATGACGCCGAAGTTGCCGACAATTCGGTAGCAAGCGCCGCTGGCAATGAAGCGGCGAACGATGCTTCCGATCCGTATCGATCTTATCAATGGTATCTCGACGGCGCGGCGGACAACGGCGTCGGAGCTAACGTGGAGGCAGTTTCGTCGGAGTACACGGGGCGCGGGGTTGTCGTTGGCATCATCGACGAGGGCTTTGACACCAACAACCCTGATCTTTTCGAACGCTTTGATCTCGCCCGGAGCTATGATCCGCGTGATTTGGGGGTTACCAGCATTACGCCTGACTCTGCTTCAACGGTGCACGGCACCTGGGTGGCAGGAGTTCTTGGCGCCGAGGCCAACAATGACTTCGGCATCGCGGGCGTCGCGTCCGGCGCTACCCTGGCCGGCTTTTACGCGCGGTTCGGTTTCGGTGGCTCAATGCGGCAGGAACTGGCTGGCCTGCTCGCCCGGCAGGTCAATGTTGATGTCGCAAACAGCAGCTGGGGTTATACGACCGAATTCGCCGACAATTTTCGGGATCCAGCCTGGTCACTCATGGCGGAGGCCCTACGCGCCGGTGTCACCGAAGGGCGCGCAGGTCTCGGAACGGTGTACGTATTCGCGGCAGGAAACGATCGCCAGTACGTTCCCAATACGATCACTTACGATGGTGACAATACAAATTACCATAGCCTGACAAACAATCGCTTCGTAATAACGACCGCAGCATCAACCGAAGACGGTCATGTTGCGCCTTTCAGCACACCGGGCGCATCGATCCTGGTAACCGCCCCGGGCACCTCTATCGTCACAACGACGGTTGGCAACGGCGGCGGAGATAGTGCCGACAACTTTGCGTTCGTGAGTGGTACGTCCCTGGCGGCGCCGATCGTTTCCGGCGTGGTCGCGATGATGTTTGAGGCCAATCCTCACCTTGGCTACCGGGACGTGCAGGACATTCTGGCCCTTTCGGCGCGGAAAATTGATTCCACGTCCGAGAGTTGGGCGAGTAACGGGGCGACAAACTGGAACGGGGGCGGCAATCTCGTGAGCCATGATTTTGGCTTTGGCCTTGTCGACGCCCACGCCGCGGTGCGCCTGGCCGAGACGTGGAGCGGTACACACGCCGCCGCGAACGAGGCGACCATCGCGGTCGTCGGCGACGTGGGCAATGATCGCGACCTGATCGATTTTGAACCGAGATCGTATACCGCCACAGTGCCAGCGTCCCTCCACGACTTCTCGGTCCAATGGGTGGAGATCGATATAACGATCCTGCACGACCATGTTGGTGACCTCAAGATTAACCTCATAAGTCCGACCGGTACCGACAGCGTGCTCATGGACATGCCGTCCGACGGTAACAATTCTCGCACGAATTTGAACTTCACCTTCACAACTAACCACAACTGGGGTAAATCCGCGGCCGGCACTTGGACGCTTATCGTGGAGGACGCGGGATCTGGCGGGACCGGATCTCTGGAATCCTTCGCCTTGCGATTCTATGGTGACACTACCGGTGATGACACCGCGTATTACTACACCGACGACTTCGGGACTCTGTCCGGGGATCGGGGAACGATCATTGATGCCGCTGGCAACGATACGGTCAATGCCGTAGCGGTCACGAGCAGTCTGACGATTGATCTTCACCCTGGCGCAGTTTCGACGATCGCTGGGCGCATCGTCACTATTTCGCCGGACACTATTATTGAGAATGTTAGGGGCGGCGACGGGGACGATGTTTTGACCGGCAACGACGCCGGCAATCACCTCTATGGAGGGCGCGGTGACGACACGATCCACGGGGGCAGTGGCAACGACACGATTGAAGGAGGCCGTGGCGCGGATGTCATGGTGGGCGGCGGGGGCAGCGATACCTACGTTGTCGACAACCCTGCAGACGTGATCGTCGAAAATCCTGAGGAAGGCACGGATGCCATTATTGCGTCGATCAGCTATATGCTCGGTGCGAGTGTTGAAAACTTGACACTGACGGGTTGGGACAATCTCGAGGGCGCCGGCAACGAACTCGACAATGTCATCATCAGCAACAACGGTGTCAACACACTTATCGGTGGTGACGGTAACGACACATTCGTGATCCACCACGCGCTCGATCGTATAGTCGAGACGTCGACTGGCGGGATCGACACCGTCTTCGCTGACGTAAGCTATGCAATTGCCGAAAACGTCGAGGTGCTGATCCTAATTGGAACAGCGAACCTCGATGCCGTCGGAAACGCTGACGATAACACGCTTATCGGCAACACTGGCAACAACAGGTTCGATGGGGGCATCGGCGCCGACACCCTGGAGGGCGGCGCGGGTAACGACACCTACATTGTCGATAATGCTGGCGACCTCCTGATCGAAGAGTCTAACAACGGGACCGATAGCGTCATCGCGGGAGTCAGCTACGCGCTGAGTGCCAATGTCGAAAATTTGACGCTATCGGGATCGGCGGATCTAGCCGGCATTGGCAATGAGCTCGACAATATCATTGTCAGCAATTTCGGAGTTGACGCCCTGACTGGCGGTGACGGCAACGACATCTATTTTGTTCATAATTCGGCAGATCAGATCAACGAGACTGCGACCGGCGGTCACGACACCGTATATGCGGATGTGAGCTTCGCGCTGCCCACGAATGTCGAAATCCTAATATTGCTTGCGCCCGATCATGTCGGGGGTCGGGGTCTTTTCTCTGGCCCCCAAACGCTTAATGCAGGTGCATCGGGTTCGCCCGCCTATCTCAATGGCGTTGGCAACGAACTGGACAACACGATTGTGAGCTCCGGCGGCGACGACATTCTGACGGGTGGCGTCGGTGCCGACACGTTTGTCTTTGGTGTGGCGACACCTTCGGACCAAGGAGCGATTCTGCATGTTATTACCGACTACGATCAGGGTAACGGCGGTGGATACAACGCCGTTGAAGGCGATCAGATCGATCTTTCGGGGCTCTTGTCGTCGGCGGTGCATCAGGGCAGCGGACAATCGCTCGGGACGCTGGTGCGGGCGGTCGCTTCGGATGCGGGAGCCTACCTGCAGATCGACGCGGACGGCGTGCTTAATGGCAACAATTGGATTACCGTCGCACGGCTCGACGGTTTGCACGCTGGCGACGTCATCAACGTAATCGTGGATTCTGCGCAGAGCGCGGGCTCGGCTCTTTCAGTCCTTGGCAGCTTGCCGACGCGGGATTTCAACGCGGACGGAAAAAGTGACATCCTCTATTGGAATGACGGAGGCTCACTGTGGCTTTCGGAAATGGACGGGGCCATCGCCAAGACAGGTAATTTCGTTACCGCACTGGCAGACGGGTGGCATATCGACGGTACATCCGACTTCAATGGCGACGGTAAGAGTGATTTGCTCCTGCGCAATGACGATGGGGCGCTCTGGCTTGCCGAAATGAATGGTCCGAATATCGCGGCGGGAGCGTCCGTAGGTTCATTGGCAACGGGTTGGCACATCGAAGGCACCGCGGATTTCAACGGTGACGGAAAGAGCGACATTCTTTATGGCAGCGAGAATGGCGCACTCTGGGTATCGCAAATGGAAGGCCCAGGCGTCATCGCGGGCGGTTCGGTTGGTTCGCTCACGAATGGATGGCATATCGGAGGCATCGCCGATTTCGATGGCGATGGTAAGAGCGACATTCTTTACCAGAATGATGATGGTGCTCTTTGGATGTCGCAGATGGATGGGTTGACCACCCGTGCCGGCGGCTTTGTCACCACGCTGGCCGATGGTTGGCACATCGCGGGCCTGGCCGATTTCAATGGTGACCACAAATCCGATATGCTTTTGCGCAACGACAATGGTGGAGTCTGGCTAGCTGAAACGGACGGCTTTGCCGTAAAGGGGGGAGGCATGGTCGGCACCGTTGACCCTACGTGGCATGTCGCCACAACGGCGGATTTCGACGGCGATAGCCTGGCCGATATTCTTTGGCACAATGACGATGGGTCACTCTGGCTCTCAAAAATGGACGGCTTCCATGTTGTGGGGGGCGGCTTCGTAGGCGCGATCGATAGCACTTGGCATGTAACAGGTCACCAGTACGATGTCATGTGATCCGTCGAGGTGGCGCGCCCGGAGAGATTCGCACTCCCGACACCCAGATTCGTAGTCTGGTGCTCTGACAGGGCTTGGCACGCTCTCCATGTTGCGGGCGGAGGATTTGAACCTGCGACCCGAGCTTTGCGCCGTTGCGTGCCGTCGTTCAAATCCCGTCCAATCGCGACCAAATTGCACGGGACAAATTGAGCGAGCGCAAAAAGCATCGATTTCGCTGGAGAAACTGGTGGAGCCAGGCGGAGTCGAACCGCCGACCTCTTGAATGCCATTCAAGCGCTCTCCCAACTGAGCTATGGCCCCTCCAGGGATCAGCGGTCAGTAGTCAGTAATCAGAAAACGCGCAAGCCGATCGTCCGCGTCTGATTGCCGATGACTGACTACTGACGACTGTTACGTGTCCTCCTCGTCCTCGCGCTCGCCGCCGATGATGTCGGTGACGTCGTCGCCTTCGTCCTCGTCGGTCTCAAGGAAGGTGTCGTCGGCGGCGCCGTCATCGGCGACCTCGACTTCCTCTTCCTCGCCTTCGGCGACCGTCGCCTTCTTGCCGCCCTCGGCCTCGGCGTCCGCCTCTTCGAGCGAAACCAGTTCGACTTCCGCCGCCTCCGGAACTTCCGCCTCAGGCACCAGCGGTGCAGCCGCGGCGACGGGCGCACCACGCGAGCGCGACGTCGGCAGCGGCGCAATCGGCACGACCTCGCCGGTATACGGCGAAATCACCGGTTCCTTGTTGAGATCGTAGAACTTGCGGCCTGTTGTCGGACAGACGCGCTTGGTACCAAGCTCGGCTTTTGCCACCGTCGGGTATCCTTAAAGCTGAATGAAAACGGCGCTTGACTTGGCTCCTCGCCGTCGCTGTGTCAATAGCGTTCGAACCCTCATTTCGCCCCTGCCGGACCGGCCTGTGACGCCTTGTGCCGCCCTATGGTAGGAGGCGGGCCAGCCGATCAAGGGTGCTTATCCGTGGATCAGACCGTCGCGCCGCTTGCCGCCCACCGTTCCGGCCCCCTCAAAGGGCGGGCGCGCGTGCCCGGCGACAAATCGATCTCGCACCGCGCCCTCATTCTGGGGGCGCTGACGGTCGGCGAAACGGCAATCACGGGCCTGCTGGAAGGCGAGGACGTCATCAACACGGCCAAGGCAATGCGGACGCTCGGCGCAAAAGTCGAGCGCACCGCCCCGCGCGTTTGGCGCACAAACGGGGTCGGGGTTGCGGGTTTTGCGCAGCCGGCAGCGCCCCTCGATTTCGGCAATTCGGGAACCGGGTGCCGCTTGATCATCGGCGCCGTGGCGGGATGCCCGATCACCGCGACGTTCGACGGCGACGCCTCGCTGCGCTCGCGGCCGATGCGGCGCTTTCTCGATCCGCTTGAGCGCATGGGTGCGCGTGCGGAGAGCGTTACCGATGGCGGCCGGCTGCCGCTGACCTTGAAGGGTGCGCGCGATCCGATCCCGATCGTCTATCAGCCGCCCGCCGCCTCGGCGCAGCTCAAATCCGCCGTGCTGCTCGCCGGCCTCGCGGCACCGGGCGAAACAGTCGTGATCGAGGCGGAGGCAACGCGCGACCACACGGAGCGCTTGCTGCGCCACTTCGGCGCCGACGTAACGGCGACAAACGAGGGCGCGCATGGCCGGCGTATTACTTTGAAAGGCCAGCCGGAACTTGTGCCAGCGCCCGTTACGGTTCCGGCTGATCCCTCTTCGGCAGCATTCCCGATGGTCGCCGCGCTGATCGTGCCGGGCTCCGAGATGGTGCTGGAAGGCGTGATGACCAATGTGACACGCACCGGCCTGTTCGCAACGCTGCGCGAGATGGGCGCGAACATCGAGGAGCTCGATCGCCGCGTTGAGGGCGGTGAGGATGTGGCCGATCTGCGCGTGCGCGCTTCGGTCCTGAAGGGGGTCGAGGTGCCGCCCGAGCGCGCACCGTTCATGATCGATGAATATCTCGTGCTTGGCGTCGCGGCGGCTTACGCCGAGGGCACGACGCGCATGCGCGGTCTGAAGGAGCTGCGCGTGAAGGAATCTGATCGCCTCGCCGCGACCGCCGCGATGTTGCGCGTCAACGGCGTCGACGTGGAGATCGAGGGTGATGACCTGATCGTGCACGGCAACGGCCGCGTGACCGGCGGCGGGCTGGTCGCGACGCATATGGACCACCGCATCGCGATGTCCGCGCTGGTGATGGGCCTCGCGAGCGACAAGCCCGTTCAGGTCGACGACACCGCGTTCATCGCGACGAGCTTCCCGGGGTTCGTCGCGATGATGCGCGCGATGGGTGCCGCGTATTCATGATCATCGCGATCGACGGACCGGCCGCATCCGGCAAGGGCACGCTCGGCAAGCGCCTCGCGGCGCATTTCGGCCTGCGTCATCTCGACACCGGACTGATCTATCGCGCGGTCGCCAAGGCTTTGCTCGATGCCGGGCAGCCGCTTGGTGACCGTGAGCGCGCGGTCGCGGCCGCGAAGACGCTCGATCCGGCGCATTTCGACGAGGAAACGTTGAAGGGTCACGCCGTCGGCGAGGCCGCGTCGATCGTGTCGGCGATCCCCGAGGTGCGCGAGGCGCTACTTGCATACCAGCGCGATTTTGCCGCGAAGCCGCCGGGCGCTGTGCTCGACGGGCGCGACATCGGCACCGTGATCTGTCCGGACGCGGACGTGAAAATCTTCGTCGTCGCAGAGCCGCAGGAGCGCGCGCGCCGCCGCGCCGCCGAGTTGAGAGCCGCAGGTCAGCCAGCCGATGAGGCCGCGATTCTGGAAGACATCAGGCGGCGCGATGAGCGCGATCGCAGCCGCGCCGTCGCACCTCTGGTCTCGGCCGCCGATGCCAGGACGCTCGACACGTCGACGCTCGATATCGAGGCCGCCGTCGCCGAGGCCATCAGGATCGTCGAGGGCGCGTTACGGCCTCGTTAGTTCCAGCTATGGTGAATGGTTTATCTTCGCGATCTTATGGGCTTTGAAGCACCGGCATGGCGTCGAATGCGCCACCAATTGTCGAGCAACACGTGCGCCGACCACGCGCGATCGGGTGATTGTGAACGACAAGCTTTATAAGAAACAGCGAGGGATTTCAGCGGAACTAGCCCAACGCCTGTTGCTAGATCCCGAATGAGCAGATCTATGCTCCGTCGAATCTCGACTTCGACCTTTGGAGATATCGTCTTAAACAGCGTCTTGCGCTGTTGGGCGTCTGTTTCACGGACCGCTTGCTCGATGGCCTCGCACACGTCGTCGATCTGAATGTAAAACTGCTCGATCCTGTCGGGGGCGGTCGCGGAAATCAGTCGCCCCGCACGGGTGCCAAGAGTACGAATTTTTTTTAGATGGCTCCAAATACTCTCGAAATAACTGTCTTTTGCCTTCTCGTACGCATCAGGCTCATCCAATCTGCTTCCGTAATACGCCACCTGCATAGCAGCGTATCTCGAGTCCCATAGGACATCTCCAAGTTCGTCAAGGAGGTCCGATTGTGCATCGATGAGTTTCAATTGCCGGGTAAAGTTGAGGCTCCATGCGTCGAAAATGAGCTTCCCGACTAGTGTAATGATCGCAATGAGTAGCGCAGAAAGCGCCGTCACAAGCGCTGAGTTTTCTAACCATACATCCATTTAGGGATTTCCTTATATAATACAATCATAAGGGATAACATTTTTGAAGCATCAGCGCAAGCCAAGGGCTGCGCTACCTTGCCCGACCTCCGCTATTTGGCTATATCCGCGCCGTCCTAGGCCGCCGTCGACATTGTCGAGGCCGCCCGGGCGGGCCGAGGGCGCGGCTGACCGCGCCTTCGTCATTGGAGGTTGAGCCCGTCCCGGTCCGTCTCTTTCAACGGCTCAGCCGGACGTCCGTCATCGTTCCTTCCCGCTCGGGTTCGCGCTGGCCCGCCGGTCTCCGGCGGTTGCCGCAGGTCGTAACGGCTTGCGGCCTCGAGCAATGGAACGCCACTCAAACCGCTGGCGCGCCACTCAGGAGAATACATGGCCACCGCTACCGCTAGTTCTGCCGCGCCGACGCGCGAAGATTTTGCCGCAATGCTCGATGAGGCATTTGGCCAGGGGCACCTTCAGGAAGGCACCGTCGTCAAAGGCACGGTGGTTGAAATCGAAAAAGACATGGCCGTCATCGATGTCGGCGCCAAGACCGAGGGCCGCGTCGCGGTCCGCGAGTTTTCCGGTCCCGGCCGCGGCGGTGAGATCAAGGTCGGCGACGAGGTCGAAGTCTATCTGGAGCGCATTGAGAACGCGCTCGGCGAGGCGGTGCTCTCGCGCGACAAGGCGCGCCGTGAGGAAAGCTGGGGCAAGCTCGAAAAAGCATTCCAGGGCAACGAAAAGGTCACCGGCGTCATCTTCAATCAGGTCAAGGGCGGCTTCACCGTCGATCTCGACGGCGCGGTCGCGTTCCTGCCGCGCTCACAAGTGGACATCCGTCCGATCCGCGACGTGACACCGCTGATGAACGTCAACCAGCCGTTCCAGATCCTGAAAATGGATCGCCGCCGCGGCAACATCGTGGTGTCGCGCCGCACGGTGCTCGAAGAGACGCGCGCCGAGCAGCGCCAGGAGCTGGTGCAGAACCTCGAAGAGGGCCAGGTCATCGACGGCGTGGTCAAGAACATCACCGACTACGGCGCATTCGTCGACCTCGGCGGCATCGATGGCCTGTTGCACGTTACCGACATCGCGTGGCGCCGCGTCAATCACCCGACCGAAGTACTCAACATCGGCCAGCAGGTGAAGGTCAAGATCATCAAGATCAACCACGAGACCCACCGCATCTCGCTCGGCATGAAGCAGCTGCTCGACGATCCGTGGCAGGGCATCGACGCCAAGTTCCCGGTGGGCGCCAAGCTCAAGGGCCGCGTCACCAACATCACCGACTACGGCGCGTTCGTGGAGCTGGAGCCCGGAATCGAAGGCCTGATCCACGTCTCCGAAATGTCGTGGACCAAGAAGAACGTTCATCCCGGCAAGATCGTCTCCACCTCGCAGGAAGTCGAAGTGCAGGTGCTGGAGGTCGATCCGGTGAAGCGCCGCATTTCGCTCGGTCTCAAGCAGACCATGCGCAATCCGTGGGAGCTGTTCGTCGAAAAGTATCCGCCCGGCACCGAGGTGGAAGGCGAGGTGAAGAACAAGACCGAGTTCGGCCTGTTCCTTGGCCTCGACGGCGACGTGGACGGCATGGTTCACCTCTCCGACCTCGACTGGAAGCGCCCGGGCGAGCAGGTGATCGAGGAATACAAGAAGGGCGACCGGGTGAAGGCGCAGGTGCTCGACGTCGATGTCGAGAAGGAGCGCATCTCGCTCGGCGTGAAGCAACTCGAAGCCGATCCGTTCGCCGAGCCGGGTGACCTGAAGCGCGGCGCCGTGATCACCACCGAGGTGACCGAGGTGAAGGAGAGCGGCATCGACGTGAAGATCGTCGGCACCGAGTTCACCACGTTCATCAAGCGCTCCGAGCTCGCGCGCGACCGCTCCGAGCAGCGGCCCGAGCGCTTCGCGGTCGGTCAGAAGGTCGATGCCCGCGTGACGCAGTTCGACAAGAAGGCGCGCAAGGTCGGCGTCTCGATCAAGGCGCTGGAAGTCGCCGAGGAGAAGGAAGCGATCGCCCAGTATGGCTCGTCCGACTCGGGCGCGACGCTCGGCGACATTCTCGGCACTGCGCTGAAGCAGCGCGAGAAGAAGGAATAGGCGCGACTCTCTCCGCTTTCCCTCTCCCCGGGAAACGGGAGGGTGCCAAGCCGCGTCAGCGGCGAGGCGGGTGAGGGGCTATTGCGGTGATGCGTGACCGATAGGAGCCTCTCACCCGGCTCGCTTCGGCTTCCCCTCTCCCCGCTTTGCGGGGAGAGGGGAAGCCGCCATTGACCATGACAGTGCCCGGCGCCACTGTGCGCGCCGAATCGTCACGGGAGATCTCCCATGTCGCTCGATACCGACCTGATCGTCGATCGCCGCCGCATGCGGCGCAAGCTCACGTTCTGGCGCGTGGTCGCGGTGCTGGTGGCCGTCGCGGCGGTCGTGACGATCGCCGCCACGGCGCGGCGCAGCAATGTACTTACGGCAGGCGGCGACTACATCGCGCGGGTGAAGATCACCGGCCTGATCCGCAACGATCAGGAGCGCGTCGATTCGCTCGCGAGACTCGCGAAATCGAGCGCCAAGGCCGTGATCGTGCATATCGACTCGCCGGGCGGCACCACGGCCGGCTCCGAGCAGCTGCATGATTCCTTGCGCCGCGTCGCGGGCGCGAAGCCGCTGGTGGTCGTGATCGACGGGCTCGCCGCCTCGGGCGGCTACATCGCCGCCATGAGCGCAGACCACATCGTGGCGCAGGGCACCTCGCTGGTGGGCTCGATCGGCGTGCTGTTCCAGTATCCGAACGTCAGCGATCTCCTGAAAACGGTCGGCGTGAAGATCGAAGAGGTCAAATCCTCGCCCCTGAAGGCCGCGCCGAACGGCTATGAGCCGACCAGCCCGGAGGCGCGCGCCGCAATCGAGGCGCTGGTGAAGGATAGCTACGACTGGTTCCGCGGCATGGTGCGCGACCGCCGCAAGCTGGACGAGGCCACTCTGGAACGCGTCGCGGATGGCCGCGTCTTCACGGGCCGTCAGGGGCTCGAGTTGAAAATGGTCGACCAGATCGGCAATGAGCAGACCGCGGTCGACTGGCTCGCGAAGGAGAAGGGCTTGAAGCCCGACACGCCGGTGCGCGATTGGCAGCTCAGGTCCCGCTTCGGCGACCTCACCATGCTGCATCTTGCAACCGCGGTTGTTCTCGACGCTGTGGGCTTGAGCTCGTTCGCGCGCCGCCTCGAGACGTGGGGCACCATCCAGGCGGTCGAGCGGCTCAATCTTGACGGTCTGTTGGCCCTTTGGCACCCTCCGCTTTCCAATTGAGCGGGCGCCTGCCCGCCGGGGCACAAGGAAGGCGCCATGACCGTCGCGAAGGCGAACGCGAGTGAGCAGGGGGCGGCGGGGTCGATGATCAAGTCGGAACTCGTTCAGCGCATCGCGGGACAGAACCCGCACCTCTATCAGCGCGACATTGAGAACATCGTGAACGCCGTGCTCGGCGAGATCACCGCCGCGCTTGCGCGCGGCGACCGCGTCGAGTTGCGCGGCTTCGGCGCGTTTTCGGTGAAGCATCGCCCGGCCCGAACGGGGCGCAATCCGCGCACCGGCGCGCATGTCTCGGTCGACCAGAAGTCCGTGCCGTTCTTCAAGACCGGCAAGGAAATGCGCGAGCGGCTGAATAAGGCGCAGGCCTAAGGCCCGCCGTCATTCCGGGGCGCCGCCGCTTTCGTCATGGCCGGGCATAGCCCGTCGGAGACGGGCGTAAACGCCCTGATGCCCGGCCATCCACGTTTTTTGACTGATACAAACGATTCCAGGGGCCGCCCATGATCCGCAAGATCGTCACGGTGCTCATCCTTCTCCCCGTCGCGGTGGTGATCGTGCTGTTCGCGGTCGCGAACCGTGCACCGGTCACGATCTCGCTCGATCCGTTCGGCGGCGAGCCGCCGATGTTCGCGGTCTCGCTCCCGCTGTTCCTGCTGCTGCTCGTCGTGCTGATCGTGGGCGTGATCGTCGGTGGTGCCGCAGCCTGGATGCGGCAGAGCCGCTGGCGCCGGCGCGCGCGCCGGCTGGCCGCCGAGCTGAAAGCTTCACGCGCCGAGACCGAAGCGCTGCGGCGCCGGCTTGAGACGGCGCCGCCGGCGCCGCAACAGACCTCGATCGCTGCCATCGCATACCGGCACCCCAACGCAGCCTAATGCGGGTCATCACCGCCGAGGACATCGAGCGCGCGCTCACGTATCCGGCGCTGGTCGAGGCGCTGCGCGAGGCGTTCCGCGCCGGCATCACGGTGCCGGTGCGCCACCATCACGCGATCCCGCAGCCAGGCGCGGACGCGACCTTGCTGTTGATGCCGGCCTGGACCGCCGGGGAGGGGTCCTTTCTCGGCTGCAAGATCGTCACGGTGTTTCCCGACAACGGCAAGCTGTCGAAGGCGGCCGTGCTCGGCAGCTACCTGCTGATGTCCGGCAACACCGGCGAGCCGCTCGCCGCGATGGATGGAACCGTGCTGACCCGCTGGCGCACGGCCGCGGCGTCTGCGCTCGCGTCGTCGTATCTCTCGCGCGAAGACGCCGCGCATCTGGTGATGGTCGGCGCGGGCGCGCTCGCGCCACATCTGGTGCGCGCGCATGCGACCGTGCGGCCGATCAAGCGCGTCACCTTGTGGAACCGGACGCGCGGCCACGCGGTGCAGGCCGCGTTCGGCCTCGCGGTGACCGGAATCGAGGTTGAAGTCACCGACGATCTCGAAGCCGCCGTCGCTGAGGCCGACATCGTGTCCTGCGCGACGCTCTCATCCACGCCGCTCCTTCGCGGCAAGTGGCTGAAGAAAGGCTGCCACGTCGATCTGGTCGGCGGCTTCACGCCGAAGATGCGCGAGGCCGACGACGACGCGGTGAAGAAATCGCGCGTCTATGTCGACACGCGCGCGGGCGCCCTGAAGGAGGCCGGCGACATTACGCAACCGCTGAAGTCGGGAGCGCTGAAGAAGGATGGCGTGCGCGGCGACCTGTTCGAGCTGTGCCAAGGCAAAGTGAAGGGCCGAACAAAAGCCTCTGAGATCACGCTGTTCAAGTCGGTCGGGACGGCGCTGGAGGATCTGGCGGCCGCGATGCTGGTGTGGCGCCAAACCGCAACGTTACTAGATTCGACCGGCCCCCTTGGTAGGCTTCCGTGACTTTCTCCTGTTATTCTTCGAGCAAATCTTGAAGTCGCCATAGTCGTGCCGGCCTGAACTTTGCACTTTGTAGACAATGCTCGCGAGGACAGCGGCCTTGCCACTCCCCTTACGTCCGACGATCACAGACGCTTTTTTGAATTCTGAACCTACCAAATCGATTCGAACTTCAGTGTTGCTATTATCGTCGGCTTGCGTGTCTGCTGTTGCGCGGCTATGGCATTCCACAATTCGCGCGAGTTCGGCCGCGCCGACGAAACAGCCCACCGAATGCCATAACTTCGTGAGACTTCCGGGACAGTAAGCGAGGTGAGCCAGCCACTCTTCGCGGAAACGTGCCTGCTCTGGCCTCGGCAATCGCTTCACGGCCAACTTAATCAGCCACTCGGCAACGGACCTGCTGTTTGCCCTCATTTCTGCGACGATCAGGCTACCGACCGTACCGACGACAATTGCTGTCAGGAAATCCATGCCAGCTCTCCCGCCGCCATCTGCAGGTCGGCCAGCGCCGCACGCGCGCTGTTCTGCCCGACCGCCGTCAGCCGATAGAACCGCCGCCGCGGGCGTCCCGCCTCGCTCGGATCGATCACCTCCCATTCGCTGGTGAGCCAGCCCGCGGCCTCGAGCCGCGCGAGCATCGGATAGAGCGTGCCGGAGCCGACCTTGGTCGCCTTCGACATCTCGGCACCCGAACGCCCCTCGCGCGGCGTCTCCAGCAGAAACCGCAGCACTTTCAAGGTCGGTTGGGTCAGGCGGACGTCGTCACTCATGCGAACTCAGGCTCCTTGATTGAATCTCGATATAGCCCTCTATCGACTTACGATCAAGCCCTAGTTTCTCGGCTGCTTCGGGCCGATGTGCTATGGAAACGGCGAGGTCTCGGCCATGAACGTTCACCAGATCGATCGTAGCGCTTTGCTGACTCATCTGCGCGCCGTGGAGGAGCGGTTTCCGCTCCATTTCGTCGGTCTGCTTGCCCGCGGGAGTGCCGCACATGTCTTCGGCGATGACGCATTCGACTTTCTCGCCGAAAAGCGCCCGGGTCTGTCACTGACTAGTCTGACAGGCGCCGAGCTTGATTTGTCCGACCGCCTTGGACATCCCGTCGGCATAGTCCTCCGAAGCGAATTGCACGGAGACGATGCGGATCATGTGTTGGCGACGCTCCAGTCCTTATGATCGATGAGCGTTCGATAGCCGCGCGATTAGGAGATGCGCGTCTATATGCCCAGGACGTAGGCCAAATCGTACTCGAAACGACTGAGCCGTTAGCCGGCCGCGACTATCTTGCGATCCGCTATTGCCTCGTGGTCATTGGCGGGACGTTGGGCAAAGTCCCTCATGAGGTGTTGGATAGCGAATCTGAAATTCCCTGGCGAAGCATCATCGGCTTGCGGCATCGGCTCGTGCACGCCTATTGGCTGATCGACCCCGACATCATCTTCGAAATTGCCCGGCACGAAATAGCACCGTTGATCACTGCGCTCGATCGCATTATTGCAGGCATCAAACGATGACTCTTCTCGTCAAAATCTGCGGCCTCTCGACCCCCGAGACACTCGACGTCGCGCTCGCGGCGGGCGCCGACATGGTGGGCTTCATGTTCTTTCCGCCGAGCCCGCGCAACGTGTCGCTCGAGACTGCGCGTGCGCTCGGGAGCCGCGTGCAGGGGAGGGCGCGCAAGGTTGCGATCACCGTCGATGCCGACGACACGCTGCTCGCAAGCATTATCGAGGCGCTCAAGCCCGACATACTCCAGCTTCACGGTCACGAAACGCCGCAACGCGTCGCGGCAATTCGCGCGAGCTTCGGTCTCCCGGTGATGAAGGTGCTGCCGATCGAGGCGAAGTACGATCTCACGGTGATCTCGAACTACACGGGCGTCGCCGACCGCCTGCTGTTCGATGCACGGCCGCCGCGCGATGCGACGCGCCCAGGCGGACTCGGCAAGCCGTTCGACTGGCATCTACTGGAAAACCTGAACCTATCAATTCCTTACATGCTTTCCGGCGGGCTGCATGCCGGGAATGTCGCCGAAGCGCTGCGCATCACGCGCGCTCCCGGCGTCGATGTGTCGTCGGGCGTCGAAAGCGCGCCCTGGCGTGAAGGATCCGGACAAGATCCGCGCCTTCATTCATGCGGCGCGGCTCCGCTAAGGTGCCGGCATGAACGTTCCGCAGCAACCCAATTCCTTCCGCACCGGCCCGGACGAGCGCGGGCATTTCGGTCTCTATGGCGGGCGCTTCGTCGCCGAGACGCTGATGCCGCTGATCCTTGATCTGGAGCAGCGCCTACAACGAGGCGAAGAACGATCCGGTGTTCCGCAAGCAGATGGACGGCTATCTGCGCGACTATGTCGGGCGCCCGTCCGCGCTTTATCTCGCCGAGCGGCTGACCGCGCATTTTGGCGGCGCG
The DNA here is from genome assembly GCA_963778455.1 of uncultured Alphaproteobacteria bacterium. Lineage (GTDB taxonomy): Bacteria > Pseudomonadota > Alphaproteobacteria > Rhizobiales > Xanthobacteraceae > PALSA-894. Next base: position 95,336 of record CAVZUL010000009.1, on the reverse strand, counting down.
AAGATTTATCTGAAGCGCGAAGACTGCAATCACACCGGCGCGCACAAGGTGAACAATGTGCTCGGTCAGATCCTGCTGGCGAAGCGCATGGGCAAGCCGCGCGTCATCGCCGAGACCGGCGCCGGCATGCATGGGGTCGCGACCGCGACGCTGTGCGCGAAGTTCGGGCTCGAATGCGTGGTTCACATGGGCGCGGTCGACATCGACCGTCAGCGGCCGAACGTGATGCGCATGAAGGCGCTGGGCGCGCAGGTGCGGCCGGTGATGTCCGGCTCGCGCACGCTGAAGGACGCGATGAACGAGGCGCTGCGCGACTGGGTGACCAACGTGCACAACACGTTCTACTGCATCGGCACGATCGCGGGCCCGCATCCGTATCCCGCGATGGTGCGCGACTTCCAGTGCGTCATCGGCAACGAGACGCGGGCGCAGATGCAGGAGCACGAAGGCCGCCTGCCGGACTCGCTGATCGCCTGCATCGGCGGCGGCTCGAACGCGATGGGCCTGTTCCATCCCTTCCTCGATGACCGCAGCGTGGAGATCTACGGCGTCGAGGCGGCGGGTCACGGGCTCGACAAGCTGCATGCGGCCTCGATCGCGGGCGGGCGCCCGGGCGTGCTGCACGGCAACCGCACCTACCTGCTGATGGACGCCGACGGGCAGATCCAGGAGGCGCATTCGATCTCGGCCGGGCTCGACTATCCGGGCATCGGGCCGGAGCACGCCTGGCTCGCCGACATGGGCCGCGTGAAATTCCTCTCCGCCACCGACGCGGAAGCGCTCGAAGCGTTCAAGCTGTGCTCGCGCCTCGAAGGCATCATCCCGGCGCTTGAATCCGCGCATGCGCTCGCGCGCATCGGCGACATCGCGCCGGAGAAGCCGAAGGATCACCTGATGGTGGTCAATCTCTCCGGCCGCGGCGACAAGGACCTCGACAGCGTCGCGCAGCATCTCGGGGACAAGTGGTGAAGTTTCTCGACGACCGGCAGAAGCGCACCGGCTGGCTGCTGATCGCGATCGTCGACGGTGCTATCTCGTCTGGTTCCTCGAAGACGCGGCTGTTCGGCGCCGGTCTGCCGATCGACAAGCGAGGAATGGATTTATTTCGCCGGCGATGATCCTGATCCTGATGCTCGGTACCGCGAACGTCCGTCTGGCCGCGATGCGCGAGCGGCGCAACGCCGAACAGGCGGACCGGACAATCCATCGAGTTCATGCCGGCATGACCACCCGCATCGACAAACGTTTTGCCGCGCTCAAAGCGGAAGGGCGCGCCGCGCTGGTGACGTTTCTCACCGCCGGCGATCCGGATGCCGAAACCTCGCTCGCGATCGTCAAGGCGCTGCCCGGCGCGGGCGCGGACGTGATCGAACTCGGCATGCCGTTCACCGACCCGATGGCCGACGGGCCGGCGATCCAGGCGGCGGGCCTGCGCGCGCTCAATGCCGGGCAGACGATGGTGAAGACGCTTGCGCTTGTGCGCGATTTTCGCAAGGGCGACGACGCGACGCCGATCGTGCTGATGGGTTACTACAATCCGATCTACATCTACGGCGTCGAGAAGTTTCTCGTCGATGCGAAAGTCGCCGGCGTCGATGGCTTGATCATCGTCGATCTGCCGCCCGAGGAAGACGATGAGCTGTGCCTGCCGGCGCTGAAAGCCGGGCTGCAGCTTCATCCGGCTCGCGACGCCGACAACCGACGACAAGCGTCTGCCGGCCGTGCTGGCGAACACGTCGGGCTTCGTCTATTACGTGTCGATCACCGGCATCACGGGCGCGGCCGCAGCGGACCCGTCGAGGGTCAAGGACGCGGTCGCGCGCATCAAGCGCCACACGAAACTACCCGTCGCGGTCGGCTTCGGCGTGCGCAATGCCGAACAGGCGCGCGCGATCGCCGAAGGCGCGGACGGCGTGGTGGTCGGCACGGCGCTGGTGGAAGCGGTGCGCCAAGAGCCTCGATGAGCCCGGCAAGGCGACCGCCGCCACCGTGAAGGCGGTCGCTGATCTCGTGGCGCAGCTTGCGGCCGGGGTGCGGGCGGCGAAGAAGTAGAACGCCCGTTCAAAGTCGTCATTGCGAGCGAAGCGAAGCAATCCAGCGCGCTTCGGATCACTGGATTGCTTCGTCGCTCGCGCTCCTCGCAATGACGAAGCAGCCTACCGCGGCGGAATCTGGATCAACTCCGCCAGCTGCTCCTTCGTCAGCTCCGTGGCGGTGAACTTCAGCGCCACCGCATCCTTCACGATCATGTCGAGGCCCGTGATCTTGTCCGGCTCGATCGCGGGAGGCGGGAAGAAATCGTCGCGCGTGCGCTTCGCCTTCGCCTCGGTGATCTGCAGCCAGTCCGCGTAGACCTTCAGCATCGCCGGGTCCTTGTACATGGCATCGACGATCTCGCGGTACGCCTTCATGTAGCGGTTCACGACGTCCTTCTTCGTGCTGCAGGAAATTCGCGTTCGCGATGTTGCAGCCGCACGGTCTGGCCCTCTGAACACATCGGCGTCGTTGCCGGTCGCGACGATGCGGATGTCGCCCTTGTCGAGCTGATCGAGCCCGAACGGCGGCGCCGCCCAGCCGACGTCGACCTGTCCGGACATCACCGCGGTGAGGTTCGCGGCCGGCCCGCCCATCGCGGTCGGCTTTGCCTTCAGGTCGTACTGTTTCATGAACGCGGTCACGATGCCGTGTGTCGAGGAGCCGTTGGTCGAATAGGCGAGCGTCTTGCCTTCGGTGTCCTTGAGCGACTTGATCGGCGAGTCCGCCTTCACGTACCAGTAAAGATCTCTCGCGCCGGTCGTCTCGGCGCCGAAATGATGCGCACCGGCGCGCCCTTCGAATACGCGCTGAGCACGCCCATCACGCCGGCCGCGATGCCGAGGTCGACGCTGCCCGGAAATGACGGCCTGCTGCGTCTCGCCCGCGCCTTGCGTGTAGACGATGTCGAGCACGAGCCCGTGCTTCTTGAAGATGCCGGCGCGCTGGCCGATTTCGGACACGGACGTGTCCCAGTTGCCGCGCTGGCCGACCGCAAGCTTGAGCGTGTCCTGCGCGGACGCCGCGCTCCCCAACAGCGTCATCGCAATCGCGCAGGCGATGGTTTTCAGCTTCATCATTCTCCTCCCAGCTTTGCTTTCTGCTTAGGCCTTCTCAGGCGACGCGTTCGCGCGGCGCTTCGCTCCCGCCGCCGAGCGTACGCCAGTTCACGCTCTTCGGTACCACACCTTCGTAGGAGCTTATCGTCGCATGCGGAATGCGCGGGCTCGTGGTGCCGATCGCGGGCCCGCCGTTCTGCATCGCGCGCGCGGCCTCGACCATCAGCCGGCGGAACGCCGCCACCGCGACATCGCTTGCGCCGAGCCGCTCCTGCGCTGCGGTCGCTGATCGGCCCCATGCCTTCCCACATCGCGATATCCTGATTGGGAATGCCCGCGATGCCGGTGAAGTTGCCATCCTTCATCGCGGCGCGATCCTGGCTGATAGTTGTTCTCGCGCGTGCGGATGCCGTTGAAATTCGCATCGACGTCGACGCCCCATTGCAGCACGTTGAACTTGCGCCAGGTGTCGGCATCGATGCCGGGCTTGTCGGCCCCATTCCAGGCGATGAAATAGAAGATCGTGTTCTCGTCGTCCTCGGGCGTCAGCAGCGTCGCGACGTTGTGCACGTTGTTCGGCGGAATCAGCGCCGTGAAAGGCGCGATGTAGACGGTGGTACGGATATAATCGTGCGTCGCCTCGTTCTGGATCGGGCGGCGGATCGCCGCGTAGCGGAAGCCGTAAGCTGGTGCGCTCGATCTGAAAGCGCGGCGCCTTGTCGGTCGAGGGGCGCAGCCAGTTCGCCTCGGTCGCCTTCGCGCCGTCGACCTGCGCCGGCACCATGTCGGAGGAGTGCAGGCTCGAGGAGTGCGCCGAGTCGATCTGCCCTTCGAGGATCTGCGCCCAGTTGCAGCGCACGCGCACCTTGGTGGCGGACACGCGCGCATCCGGCGTCGGCGCGAAGGCAGGCGCCTCGAACTCCGGCATCTCGTCGGCCGGCCCCATGTAGCACCAGACGAACCCGCCGGCCTCGCGCGCCGGGTATGCCTTGTGCTTCACGCGTTCCGGAATGCTCGAGCCGGGCGGTTCGGACGCCATCTCGACCACGTTGCCGTCCACGTCGAACTTCCAGCCGTGATAGAGGCAGCGCAGCCCGCATTCCTCATTGCGTGCGTAGGCGAGCGAAGCGCGCCGGTGCGAGCAATATTCATCGAGCACGCCGAGCCGACCCTTGGTGTCGCGGAACACCACGAGGTTCTCCCCGAGCAGCCGCACCCGCAGCGGCGTGCCGTCGGGCTCGGCCACCTCCTCGGACAGGCATGCGGCGATCCAGTGGCGGCGCATGATCTGACCCATCGGGGCGCTGCCGGTCACGCGGCAGAGGAGATCGTTTTCTTCCGGAGTCATGTTTCCTCGACGCGATGCATTCTTGATAGCTGAGAATCAGTCTAGTGAGTGGATGCTGGCCCGTCGAGTTGGGGGAACTGTGAGAAAACTGCGCGTCGGCGTCGCGGGGCTTGGCCGCGCCTTCACGGTGATGTTGCCGACGTTCATGCGCCACCCCCGTGTGGAGCTGGTGGCCGCCGCCGATCCCCGTGCCGAGGCGCGGCAGCGGTTCGCGGCGGATTTCTCCGCGCGAGCCTACGAGAGGGTCGAGGAGCTCTGTGCCGATCCTGCGGTCGAGATCGTCTATGTGGCGACGCCGCACCAGCATCATGCGCGTCACGCGGCGCTGGCTGCCCAGCACGGCAAGCACGTGCTGGTCGAAAAGCCGATGGCGCTGACGCTGGCGGACTGCGCCGCCATGATCGACGCGGCGAAGCGCGCCGAGCGTGCATCTCATCGTCGGCCACAGCCATTCGTTCGATGTGCCGATCCTGCGCACGCGCGAACTGATCGCAAGCGGCGCCTATGGCGCGGTGCGCATGATCACAGCGCTCAACTACACAGACTACCTCATGCGCCCGCGCCGGCCTGAGGAGCTCGATACCGCGCAGGGCGGCGGCGCGGTGTTCAATCAGGCCGCCCATCAGGTCGATATCGTGCGGCTGCTCGGCGGCGGCGAGGTGAAAACCGTGCGCGCCGCGGCCGGTGCATGGGATGCCACGCGCCCGACCGAAGGCGCGTATGCGGCGATGCTTACGTTCGAGAGCGGTGCATTCGCGTCGCTCACCTATGGCGGCTACGGGCATTTCAACTCGGACGAATTTTCCGGCTGGATCGGCGAGATGGGACAGGCGAAAAGCCCGAATGCGCGCAGGCCCCCGCTGCATTTCGCAAGTCACGAGGAAGAGACGGCGTTCAAGGCCGCCCGCAACTACGGCGGCGCGGCGTATCAGCCGCCCGGGACCCAGGACCTCGCGCATCAGCATTTCGGCACGGTCATCGTGAGCTGCGAGCGCGCCGATCTGCGCCCGCTGCCGAATGGTGTTGTGATCTATCAGAACGGCACGGCGCGGCTCGATCCGCTCCCATTGCCGACGATCCCGCGCGCCGAAGTCATCGACGAGCTTTACGACGCGGCCGTCAACGGCAAGGCGCCGTTGCACGACGGCGCATGGGGGATGGCGACGCTTGAAGTCTGCCTCGCGATTCTGCGATCCTCGCGCGAAGGTCGTGACGTCGCGCTGTCCCATCAGGTCGCGCGGTGAGACGCCAGTCATCCCGGGCGAGCCAACGGGTCCGCGCGAAGCGCGGCCCGATGACAGGCTCCGCGAGACCCGGGATCCATAACCACTGCCCTCACGATGTCGCGCTGATTGTGGTTATGGGTCCCGGATAGCCGCTTCGCGGCTTCCGGGATGACCGACTGCGAACGCGCCTAGATTTGTCCCGCTTTCGGGATTACATCTCCGGTCATGAATTGGCTCACCAACGTCGTCCGGCCGAAAATCCGTTCGCTGCTCAAGCGCGAAGTGCCGGAGAACATGTGGATCAAGTGCCCGGAGACCGGGCAGCTTGTGTTCTACAAGGACGTCGAGGCGAACCAGTTCGTCATTCCGTCATCGAACTACCACATGCGCATGAGCGCGACCGCGCGTCTCAAGTCCATGTTCGACGGCGAAACCTGGTTCGACATCGGCGTGCCGGACGTGCCGGTCGATCCGCTCAAGTTCCGCGACGAGCGCCGCTATTCGGATCGCCTCAAGGATGCCCGCACCAAGACCGGCCTGAACGATGCGATCAAGCTCGGCTTCGGCAAGCTCGAAGGCCTGGCCGTGGTGATCGGCGTGCAAGATTTCGACTTCATGGGCGGCTCGCTCGGCATGGCGGCGGGTGAGGCGGTGATCAAGGGACTGGAAACCGCCGCGCAGAAGGGCACGCCCTTCATCATGTTCGCGGCCTCCGGCGGCGCGCGCATGCAGGAGGGCATACTCGCGCTGATGCAGCTCCCGCGCACCACGGTCGCGGTCGCGATGCTGCGCGAGGCGCGCAAGCCCTACATCGTGGTGCTGACCAATCCGACCACCGGCGGCGTCACGGCATCCTACGCGATGCTCGGCGACGTGCATCTCGCCGAGCCCGGCGCGCTGATCGGCTTTGCCGGTCCGCGCGTGATCGAGCAGACCATCCGCGAGAAACTGCCCGAAGGCTTCCAGCGCGGCGAGTATCTCAAGGAGCACGGCATGGTCGACCTTGTGGTGCATCGCCACGAGCTGCGCCCGACGCTCGCGCGCCTCTGCCGCGTGCTGTGCAAGGCGCCTGCGGCCGAGGCTGCGATGCCCGCGCAGGCGGAACCAACCGAGGCTTTACCGGCGACCCGCGCCGCTGCGGAATGACGCCAATGTCCTTCGTAAGGAATGCGACAGTGGCGCCTTCCCCCTCCCCCGCTTGCGGGGGAGGGTTGGGGAGGGGGCGCGTTATGGACGAAACCCCCTCCCGACGCGCTCTGCGCGTCGACCTCCCCGCAAGCGGGGGAGGTGAAGTAAGAAGCATGACTCCTGTCGATTCGATTCTCGCGCGGTTGCTCGCGCTGCATCCCAAGCGCATCGACCTGTCGCTTGGACGAATGCAGCGTGTGCTGGAGCGCCTCGGCCATCCGGAGCGGCGCGTGCCGCCGGTCATTCACGTGGCCGGCACCAACGGCAAGGGTTCAACCATCGCGTTCCTGCGCGCCATGCTGGAGGCGGCGGACAAGAACGTGCATGTCTACACCTCGCCCAATCTGGTGCGCGTGAACGAGCGCTTCCGGCTCAGCGGCGTGCTTGTTTCGGACGCTGAGCTTGCCGATGCGCTCTCTGAATGCGAGCGCGCCAACGGCGACTCCCCGATTACGCTATTCGAAATCGAGACCGCGGCGGCCTTCGTGCTGTTCGCGCGCCATCCCGCCGACATGTTGCTGCTCGAAGTCGGCCTCGGCGGTCGGCTCGATGCCACCAACATGGTCGAGCGCCCGCTCGCCAGCATCGTGACGCCGGTCTCGATGGATCACGTCGAGTTTCTCGGCGACACGATCGAAAAGATCGCCGCCGAAAAGGCCGGCATCTTCCGCGCCGGCGTGCCGGCGGTGATCGCGCCGCAGACCGATGCGGTATCCGCGGTGCTCGAACGTCACGCCGAAAAGGCGCGCGCGCCGCTGCACGTCGCGGGCCAGCACTGGAACGCAAGCGTGGAGCACGGCCGTCTCGTCTATCAGGACGATCAGGGCCTGTTCGACTTGCCGCCGCCCAAACTGTTTGGCCGCCACCAGTTCGACAATGCCGGGACGGCGATCGCGGCGCTGCGCGCGGCCGGCATCCGGCTGCCCGTGAAGGCGATGGAGCACGGACTGATGCGCGCCGAGTGGCCGGCGCGGTTGCAGCGGCTCACCACCGGCAGACTGGTCGCGCTCGCGCCTGCGGGCGCGGAACTCTGGCTCGACGGCGGCCACAATGCGGATGGCGGCCGTGCGATCGCGGCGGCGCTCGGCGATCTGGAAGAGCGCGTGTCGCGTCCGCTGGTGCTGGTGGTCGGCATGCTGTCGACCAAGGATCATGGCGGCTTCCTGCGCAATTTCACCGGGCTGGTGCGCCGTGTGTTCGGCGTGCCGATCCATCAGGACAAGAGCGTGCCGGTCGAGGAGATTGCGGCGGCTGCCCGCGCGGTCGGCATGCCGGCGGACGCAAGCCAGAGCATCGAGGATGCGCTTGCGGCGATCGGCTCGCTCGGCTTCGATCCGCCGCCCCGCATCCTGATCACGGGGTCGCTGTATCTTGCCGGCGAGGTGCTGTCCGCGAATGGGACGGAGCTGGTGTGAAAAGCGAAACGGCCGGGGCGCGCCGGCCGTCCTATGATCCGGTCATGGCCGGGCTTGTCCCGGCCATCTCGCTTAGGAAGGCATTGTGCTCACCTAAGCGGGGTGCCCGGCACAAGGCCGGGCATGACGAAATTAGAAGTCTGAGCGTGAGGTTTACGCCGCCGTCGACGACGTGATCCATGCTTCAAGCTTCTGCTTGGGCGCGGCGCCGACCTGGCGCGAGGCGAGTTCGCCGTTCTTGAACAGCATCAGGGTCGGGATCGACATGATGCCGTATTTGGCGGCCGTGGCCGGGTTCTCATCAACGTTGAGCTTCACGATCTTGACCTTGCCGTTCATCGAGCCGGCGATCTCTTCCAGCGCGGGCGCGATCATCTTGCAGGGGCCGCACCACTCGGCCCAGAAGTCGACCACCACCGGCCCGCCGTGCTTCAGCACCTCGGTCTCGAAATCCTTGTCGGACACTTTTGAAACGCCCATCGGGCACCTCGGTTCTTGGCTTTTTGGGTTCTGGGCCAACGCCCCGTTAGATGAACCGGAAAGTATGGAGGCGGGTGCGGAGCGTCAAGGCGCGATCACGGCGAGGTGTTTCTACTTATCCCAAGGCGTTGACAACGCATCATCAAGCAGGGTTGCGGGCAGTTCCGTGAGCGCCGGGCCGGCGGTCCACACCAGCGCGGCGCGCACCCGGTGATTCGGATAGAGGAGCCGTAGCACCGCGCGGTAGAGCGCGAGCTGACGGATATAGCCGCGCGGAATATCGCCGATTGTGTCCGGTACCGTACGATCCGACTTGAAGTCGGCGATCAAGACTTCGGTTTGTGTGACGGCGAGACGGTCGACCTGGCCTGAGACTTTCTGCCGCTGTTCACCGTATGAGACGATGCCGACGATCGGAACCTCGGCGCGCGAGTTTTCGGCAAACAGCGATGCAAAGCGTGCATCGCCGAGTAGCGCGAGCACGTCACGCGCGATGCGTTCGGCATCGGGCAAATTCTTTGCGCGCGCAAGATGTTTTCGCGCGGCTTCGGCGCGCTTGTCGGCAGGGAGCACGGGGAGTGCTTGCAACAGGCGATGCACCGTGCGCCCGCGCGCCAGCGCATGCGGGTCGGCGGAGATGTATCCGGCGCGCCCGCTTGGCGCGCCCGATGTGCGCGACGGTGAGATCGTGTGCGCCACGTCCGCCTCGGCCGGTGCGTTGCGCTTGAGCCACTCCGGCAGGCCATGCGGCTTCGCGGGCGCATCCGCCGTTCCCGCTTGCTGCACGGTCACATCGGCCGCACCTTTGCGCCAGCGCAACACCGTGCCGTCACCATCGTCGGCGGGCTCCTCGATTGCTTCAGGTTTGAGAGCGCGGTCAATGAGCTGATACCAGCAGCCATCCGGAATCCGGTTCACGCCGCGCGAACCGGTGACCACCAACCGGTCGGCCGCGCGCGTCATCGCCACATAGAGGAGGCGGCGGTACTCGTCCTCCGCAGCGCCGACTGCTTTCGCCCGCGCATCGGCGACCGGCGCAACATCGTCCGCCTTGCGGCCCGCCCAGATGACGCGCTCGGGCGTGCCGGGCGCGGCGTTCTCGACCGGCATCAGGAGAATGCGCGGCTCCTTCGGTCCTTTCGGCGGCGTGGTCGTGTCGGCGAGGACCACGATCGGCGCTTCGAGGCCCTTGGCGCCGTGCACGGTCATCACCCGCACTTCGTCGCGCGCGATGTCCATGTCGCGCTTCACCTGCGTCTCGCCCGCGCGCAGCCATGCCGCGAAGCCCTGCAGGGTCGGCGCCTCGTGGTGCTCGTACAGCAGCGCGTGCTCGAGAAATTCATCGAGCGCGTCCGCGGCTTCTGGTCCGAGCCGCGCGTAGAAGCGCGCACGGCCCTTGTCGGCGCCGAGAATGCGCGCATAGAACGAGAACGGCGGGTCATGCTGCGCCCACGCCGCGTAGCGTTCGAGCCGCGCATTCGTCTCGGCGAACAGCAGATCGTCGGCTTTCGCCCGCAGGGCCGCGCGCAGCGTGCCCTTGCGATTCCACGCGAGCGCGAAAAGCTGCTCCTCGGTCAGCCCGAACAACGGGCTCTTCAGCACGCTCGCGAGCGCCAGATCGTCGCCCGGCAGCAGCAGCGCATCGGCAAGCGCCATCAGATCCATCACGGCGATGTGCTCGGTGAGTGTCAGCCGGTCCGCGCCCGCGACCTCGACGCCGACCTGCTTCAATTCGCTGATGACCGCCTCGAACAACGCGCCGCGCTGGCGCACCAGCACCAGGATGTCGCCGGCCCGAGCCGCGCGGCGCTTGTCGCCGTCGCCGACCATCGCATGGCCGATCCACAGGCGGATGTTCTTCGCGATGCGCCGCGCGAGCGTGATGCGCGGGCTTGTCTCGTGCGTTTCGTCGAATGGCGCGTCCCATCCCTCGATCTTCTGTTTCTCGTCCGGCTCGATCATCGGCCACAATTCGACGAGACCGGGTGCGTTGGCACGCACCGCATGGTGCAAGGTCTTTTCGGGAAACTCCGTCAGGCCAGCGTGGGCCTGCGGGCTCCTGAACACCTCGTCGACCGCATTGAGGATGAGCGGCGCCGAGCGGAACGAATACTGAAACTTTACTTCCTCGAAACGCATCTCGGCCTTCGTGAACCGCGACGCGAAGTGTCGCTTGGACATCTCGAACTGTCGCGGCTCCGCGCCCTGGAATGAGAAAATCGACTGCTTTTCGTCGCCGACGGCGAACACCGAGCGGTTGACCTCGCGCGCGCCTAGGCCGGCCGCGAACTCCGCGGTGAGCTTCTTGACGATCTCCCACTGCTTTTCGCTGGTGTCCTGTGCTTCGTCGATCAGCACGTGGTCGATGCCGAGATCGAGCTTGTAGTGCACCCACTGCGCGCGCTCTTCGGCGAGCAGATGCAGCGTCTTGTCGATCAGGTCGTCGTAGTCGAGCAGGCCACGCCGGTTCTTCTCGGCGCGATATCGCGTGATGATTTCATAAGCGATCGTGACGAGTGCGGCGGTGCGTTCGCGCGTCTCGACCGCACGGCGGCGTGCGATCAGGGCGCAGACGCGCTCCTGTTCGGCGAGCAGGCGCTGGAACAGGCCTGGATTCTTCTCGCGGATCCCCTTGCTGACGATGTTCTTGCGCGGCTCAAGTTCTGCCGTGCAGAAGATCGACTGATAGGCCCTGACGCTGCTCGCCCCCTTCGAGCAGCCGCAGCGAGTCGAAGCGCGCCGCATGCTCCTTGTCGCCCTTAAGTCCCTGTTCCAGCGCCGCGATCACCGCCGGATATTCGCTTGGCGCGATCAGCGACGTCGGACGAAGAATTCGCCGGTGATCGCCTCCGAACTGTCCTCCGGCGCGCACGCCCAGCGCGCGCGACAGCTCCGCGATCGCCGCGCCGACGCTGCCCGCGCGGGCTGATCCAGGCGTCGATCTCGGCGTGCCTGGCGATCGCCTCGTCGATCACTTCGGCAAACGTCTGGTCGGCCGCCACCACGATCGCGGTCGACAGCGCCGTGCCGAGCGCGCTATCGGGCCGGCGGCGGCTTCAAGCAGCACCGCCCATGCGCAGCCGGTCGATCAGTTCGGACTGCGTGCGCTCCTCCAGCACCTCGAAGCGTGCCGCGACATCCGCCTCGAACGGAAACTGATGCAAGAGCCGCGTGCAGAACGCGTGGATGGTCTGCACCTTCAGCCCGCCCGGGGTGTCGAGCGCCTGCGCGAACAGGCGGCGCGCGTGCGTGCGCTTCCTTGCGTCCGGCGGACGCCCGTCGATCTTGGCGATCTTCGGCGTCCAGTTCGTCGTCCGAGAGCGGCGTCCATTGCGCCAGCTGCTCGAACACGCGGTTCGCCATGTTGGCGGCGGCCGCTTTGGTGTAGGTGAGGCAGAGGATCTTCTCCGGCGGCGTGCCGCGCAACAAGCAGCCGGATGACGCGCTGCGCCAGCACATGCGTCTTTCCCGAGCCGGCATTCGCCGCAACCCAGGCGGACGTGTGGGGATCGGAGGCGGTGCGCTGGACGTCGAGGACGTCGGGCTGGATGCTCATCCGAACACGTCCTCGTCCTCGCCGCCGCCCGACCACTCCATCACGCGCGCGAGGTGGTCGTAGTCGCCATAGCTCGCCTTCCACATCGGACTGACCAGCGCGCGGTAGGGCTCGGTCTCGTTGACGTAACGCGCGATGATGCCCTTGAGCTTGGACAGCGCCCGGTCCGCATGCTGGTCCGCCGTCAATCCATCCTTGAATGCGATCGCTTCCTCGTCACCCGCCGGATCGCGCCCGCGCAGCGCCACGTAGGCGAGCTGGCCGATCGGACCCGGCGGCAGGTCCTTGAATTTTCCGGCGCGCAGGATCGCGCCTTCCAGCGTGAGCTGCGGCGAAAGGCCGGTGCGCACCTGGCTTTCCGTCGGCGGTCGGCCGGTCTTGTAGTCGAGGATCGCGTATGAGCCATCGGCAGAGCCGCTCGATGCGGTCGGCGCGCGTGGTCAGCTTGAACACATGGCTGTCGATTTCGATGTCGAGTTCTGCCCGCAGCTCGGCATGCAGCGCGGCGGCGTTGGCGCGCCGCTGCGCGTCCCATGCGACGAACCAGCGCGCGATACGCTGGAAGCGCGGCCACCAGAACGCGCGCGCCTCCGGATAGTCGGCAAGCGGCGCGAAATGCGCCTCACCGAGGGCGAGCAGTTCGCGCAGCGGATCGGCGGGCAGGCCCGTGGCATACTTCTCGGTGAATTCGCCGATCGCGCCATGGATCACGTTGCCGCGGTCGCGTGCGCCGGGATCGGTGTCCACCGCGTCGAGCGGAAGAAGCTTCAACACGTGCTTGGCGTAGATCGTGTAGGGATCGCGCAGCCAGTGCTCGATCTCGGTCACGCTGAGACGCATCGGTCGCGCCGAAAGTGGCGGCCTCGGGCGCGGCCGCGCCACCGACTTCACGATTTCGGCGCGATCGAGATCGCGCGCCCAGTTCGACGTATTGCTCGCCGCGCTTGAGCGCGTCCTTCCATGCCTGCTCGCCCGCGACCGCCGCGAGTCGCTGCGTGAAACGCGACGCGACCGTCGGCGCGCCAGCGAGCTTTCCGGCGCGCGTGAGGACCACCTCGGGCATGCCGAGAAGCTGCGCGAAGTCGTGCGCCGACAGACCGATGCGCCGCTCGGGCAAATCGAGCCCCAGTTCGAGCCGCATCGGGCGGCGACAGCCACGGATCGGTGCGCGTCTCCGGCGGCCATACGCCCTCGACCAGCCCGCCGAGCACCACGCGATCGACGTGAACGAGCCGCGCCTCGATGGTGCCGAGGATACGCACCCGCGCGCCCGGCCTGCCGGGACGGCGGCAGACATGGTCCGCGATCGCGGCCTCGAACAGGTCGGCGTAATCGCCGGGCTCCGCGCTGCAGGGCGTCCTGCTGCTCGGCGATCTCCGCGAAGGCTTCGGCGAGTTTCGTGCCATCCTCGCCGTCGAATGCGGCCGCCGCTCCGGCGTCGTCCGTCGACAGCGCGCGCAACGCGTCCGCGTGTAGCGCCGCGATTGCGGTAAACGGCTGGGCACCCTTGAGCGCTTCGAGCGACGCAAGGGCGATGCCGAGCTTCTCGACCAGCGCCTGCGCGTCATCCAGGTCGCCCGCCATCACCCTCCTGCGCGGATCGGAAGGATGCAGCTTCTCGCGGCGGAAACTCGCGAGCGCATGCGCTAACCCTTTTGCGCCGGGACGAGGCCGCGGCCCGCGCAGCACCGCCAGCTCCAGCGCCGCGATGGCGCGGTGATGCCTCCCCGGCGCCGCACCGAGCCGGAAGCGCGCATGCTTCAGCAGGGCGAGCAGCGGGACAGGCGCCAATCCGCCGAGCGTCGCCTGCGCCACCAGCCGCGCGAACACGCCGGCTTCGGTGTCGGGCAGCGCGTCGCCGCCGGAATCGTCCGCCTCGATGTTCCAGCGTCCGAGCGACGCGGCGACGCGGCGCGCGAGCGCGCGGTCCGGCGTGACCAGCGCGGCGGTCCTGTTGTTTTCCACCGCCTCGCGCAGCGCGACCGCGATGGCGAGCGCTTCCTCCTCGGCGTTGGCGGCCTCGATCATGACGAGATTGCCGAGCGCCGCATCGCGCGTCGTCTGATCGATGCGCTGCGCCCAGCGCTCAGTCGCGTCCGACGGGCGCATTGCCTCGGAGGTGAGCCGCTCGCGTGCGCCGCTCGTGCCAAACATCGCCACGTCGCGGCGCGTCATGCCGATACGCCGCAACAGCGCGTGCATGGCAAGCTGCGGATGGCCCGATGCGGGCGGATGATCGTCTGTGCCGCCGATCAAATCCCACGACTCGTCGTCAAGATCGACATCGAGCCCGGGCAGCACGACGGCGCCGTGCGGCAGCTTGGCGATCGTGTCGAGCAGCTTCGCGGTGGCCGGCATCGAGCCGGTCGAGCCGGCCGCGATCACCGGGCCGCTGTGAGTTTCGAGCCGTTGTCGCTCGGCCTCGATGAGCAGATCGCGTCGCTCCGCCGGATCGATCTTGCTCCGGCTGGCGAGCTCGGCAGGCCAATAGTCGCGCGCGATCCGCAGAAACTCGAGCGTCTTTTGCCAGTACTCATCGTGTTCCGGAGGAACCAGGCCGTCGAGCCTGTTCCACGGCACCTGGCGCGTCGTCATGTCATCCATGAGGCGTGCGAGCGCATCCGCGAGACTGAGCGCGGATGCTGGCGTATTGGCCACCAGCGGCTGGCCGCTTTCGGTGCGCATGCCCGGCGTGGCGATCCATTTCAAGATCAATTGCGCAAGCAACAGCCGCCGTTCCAATGGTTGCGTCGCTTCGGGAATGTCCAGCCCCGCTTCGCCGCTCGCGGCTGCGGCGAAAGCCAGCTCGTCCTCGTCGATGTCGCCGAGCGGGACGATGCGCGGCAGCACTGCGGCCTCGACGTCGAGCACCTCGAGAAACGCGTCGCGCGCGAGCGCGCAGGCGCGGCGCGTCGGCAGGAACAGCGTGGCGTTCGCGAGCGCCAGCGGATCGGCGGAGCTCGGAAACCCCTCGATCAGCCGCCCATCCCGGAGCGCGCCGATCAGCGTCGGCAGGAATTTCGCCGAAGCAGGAATCGTGAAGACGCGCGGGCGGGGGGGCATTGTTCTCCGTCATGCCCCGCGAAGGCGGGGCATCCAGTATACGCAGGTCCGGCGATTGATTCGCTGGTGCGGAGGATACTGGATCGTCCGCCTTCGCGGACGATGACGGCTTGGCGTTACGCCGCGCTCTCCAGGATCGCGGCTTCCGCCGCCTTGATCGCGGCCGGCGTGCCGACGTGCATCCAGGTGCCTTCGAGCCGCAGCCCGATCTCACCGGGCAACTCGTGGGGCTTCTTGTTGAGTGCGGTGCAGCCGAGAAGCGCGGATAGCGCTGGCGGCGAAGATCAAGAAGCTCAGGCCGTGCTGGCGATCAGGACGCTCCGGATGAATTCTACTTCTGCGACTTCTTGACCATCTTCTTGTCCGTCTTCTTATCCGTCTTCTTATACGTCTTCTTATACATGCCGCCTGAGGTCGGCCCGCTGCCGGGGTACCAGTAGGGCTGGGCTTGAACCGGGGCGGAAAGCGAAGGGGAGAGCAAGCCTGTGATGGCAAGCATGGCCGCGAGCGCGAAGTATTTCATGGGATTCCTCCTGTCAGATCGCTTGAGCGCTACGGAGAGAATCCGGCGGGCTCGCGCTCCTGCGATCATCGGCGGACCAAAGGGACGACACCCATTGTCCAGTGGAATCCCTCGGCTACGCCTTTGGGTGACAGGGGAACGGCGGCACGTTCATTGAAGCGCACAAGCTCGACACGAAGACCGCGAAGAAAATCCCGAAGCGGATGATCGGGCGCGTGCTGACGGCAAGCGAGGCGGCAGCGCTGCTTGACCGGCTATCGTGACGACGGCGCTACAGCATGGTGAGGATTGCGACGGTGATCAGACCGAAAGAGGCAAGGCCTGCGGCCAAGCCGCCAAGCAATACCCAATCTGGACCTCTGACGGAAGGCGGGGGCACGGCACATCTCTCAGCCACCGACGCCTCATTGGCCGCTGCCGGTGATGAGCGGATCGTACGCTTTCGGAATGTGGAGTCGAGGAAGACTCGGGGGGGGGGACACTAAGTCGTGATAATCGAAATCATGGCGGCCAGCGCGAACACGAGCGACGGCATCAGCTATTCAAGATCGAAATGACCGCGCAGCCCGCAAGTCCGATGGACAGGAGCCAGATCACGATGAATCTCCAACCCGGTCCCCGATCTACCGTGTCGAACATGGGCGCAGATGATACGCGCGGTCGCCGCGTCGCCTAGTGGAAAGTCGGTTCGGTTTCGGACCAATTTGACCTTGGTGTAGCTCTGGCATGCGAAAGGCCAAGGTCTTCCCGGCCGTAAGTACAGTTTCGGTTTCGGTCGGACGAACGTCCTGTAGGCCGCACGGTGCTGCCAATTCGCAGGACGACAAACCAAATCGACAGTACCCCCAAGGACCGCCGACCGCGCTCGTTGCCGCGAGCAGGTCGGCGGCTCTCTCGTGCCTTCCATCCTGATCAATATGAAGCGATCCCACCGGAGGGCGGGGGCATGTTACCGCGCCGATCTTTCGTGATGGACTCGGGCGTTACCGAAAAGACCTTGCACAGCCATGCTGTGTAGGCGCTGAGCAACGAAATGAGGTTGCGCATTTGGCCGACCTCCAGATGCGAGAGCGTACCACGCCCGCTCACGCTCGACGACGCGGCGGCGTTGCTCGATTCGGCTCACGTGAGGCCCGACCGCCGCAAATGTATTGCCGTCGCAGCGAACAGCATCGCCAAGATAACGAAGGCGCCCCCATTGACCGTCGCCAAAGCAAGGATGAGTGACAGGCCCCACCCACCGAACCAGGATTCGATGGCAAGCGCGACGCCGCCGATGAGGAACACCGCCGCCAGGGCCGCGTGAATGCAAAACAATAAGTCGCGCATTTGTGCAGCCCCCGTAACCCGCTCTCGCGATGATCGCGCTGTGGGCCGTGACGCGCAAGCCGCGACACCGAACGTTCGCGGTAGGAGGGCACGCCGTTCGCGCTACGGCGCGCTTGAACATGACGAGGCCGCCAACTAGGGCGGCCTCTACTCTTTGCGCTCTCCGCTACGTCACCCGGCTCGCCATCGCGCGTCGCAGACGCGCGTGAACGCGCTTTAGGCTCGCCACCCTCTCCCCGCTTCGCGGGGCGAGGGAAAGCTACGCCGCGCTCTCCAGGATCGCGGCCTCGGCCGCCTTGATCGCGGCGGGCGTGCCGACGTGCATCCAGGTGCCTTCGAGCCGCAGCCCGAACAGGCGGCCGGCCCCGATGGCGCGGTCGAACAGTCGGTTGAGCGAAAACGCGCTCCGCGGCGCATCCTTGAACATCGCGGGGCTGAGGACCGCGGCGCCGGCGTAGACGAACGGCACCACCTCGCGTTCGCCGCGCCGGCGCAAACGCCCGTCCGGTGCCATCGCGAAATCGCCACGCCCCTCGTAGCCGATACTGGTCGCGGTCGCGGCGAGCAGCACCACGGCATCCATTGCGGCGGGATCGAACATCGCGGCGAGCCGGCCGAGATTCGGCGTCACACCCTCGATCCAGATCGTGTCGGAATTCACGTGGAAGAACGGCGCATCGCCGAGCAGCTTCAGCGCCTTGACCACGCCGCCGCCCGTGTCGAGCAATTCGCTGCGCTCGTCGGAAATCAGAATCTGTGGCCGCGTACGGCCTTTGAGATGCTTCTCGATCGCATCCGCCATGTGATGCACGTTGACCACCGCTTCTGCCACGCCTGCGTCCGCGAGCCGGTCGAGCACATGATCGATCAGCGCCTTGCCGGCGACCGGCACCAGCGGTTTCGGCAGCGTGTCGGTCAGCGGCCGCATGCGCGTGCCGAGACCGGCGGCGAGCACCATGGCGCGGCTGATGTCGTTCATTCCCAACTCTCACTGCGGCGGCAACGGCACATGCGCGTCGTACCAGACTTTCAGATCGCTCATCGCCGGATGGATCAACGAGCGGCGCAGATAGCGCCATAGGCGCGGGATGTGACGCAAATATTGCGGCTTGCCGTCGCGCCGGTCGAGTCGCGCAAAGATGCCGAGAATCTTGGTGGCGCGTTGCGCGCCAAGCGTCACATAGAGCTGCACGAACGCGGTGGTGGGGAACGCCGTGTCGGCGTCGAGCCGCGCTTTGACGTAGCGGCCGAGCAGTGCGATCTCCAGCGCATCGGGAACGTCGACGCGCGCATCCTGCAGCAGCGAGACGAGATCGTAGGGCGCGGGACCCATCAGGGCGTCCTGGAAATCGAGCAGGCCGACGCGCGCGAGGCCCTCGCGTTCGGGAAGCCACAGCAGGTTCGGCGAATGATAGTCGCGCAGCACCCAGGTGGGCGGCGCGTCATAGGCATGGCTCAGCGCCTCACGCCACAATGAGGTGAACTCCGAGCGCGCGGCGCCGGTCAGCGCGCCGCCGCGATGCGGCACGTACCAGTCGAGCAGCAATTCGGCCTCGATCAGGAACGCGTCCATGTCGTAGGGCGGCAACCGATGATCGACGCCCGGCGCCACGGGGAGTGTGGCGGCGACCGGCTGGCGATGCAGTTCGACCAGCACGTCCACCGCGGCGGCGTAACGCTCCTCGATCGGCGCGGGCGGATCGCCCCCTACCACGCCTTCGGGCCCAAGGTCTTCCAGCAGCACTAGCCCTTCGGTCAGGTCGGCAGCATGCACCTGCGGTGCCGACAAGCCGCGCTCGCGCAAGGCGCGCGCCATCGCGACGAACGGTTTCACGTCCTCGGCCAGATGCGCGATCGTACTGTACGGAAGCCCGCCGCGCACCGGCGGCCCGTCCGGGTGGCGCGGCGCATTCATCAGGATGAGCTTACGGCCCTCATGCGTGAAGCGCTCGTAGGCGCGTGTCGAGGCATCGCCCTGGATATGCGTGCGTGGTGCGTCGGCCTTTCCCTCCTGGGTCAGGAAATGCCGGATCGCGGCCAGCCGTTCGATCCGTGGCGCGAGCGCGCCATGGCCGGTGATCTCCGCGTTGCGCTGGTTGACCCCGAGATTCGGCGCGAGCGTGAATGCGATGTCGAGCCGGTCGGCCGGCAGCATGCCTTCGGCGCGGTCCGGCCATTCGAGCAGCACCACGGCGTTCTCGGCCGCCTCGTCCACGCCAAGCTCGGCGAGCTCGCCGGTGTGCGTCACGCGATAAAGATCGGCATGTACCACGGTAAAGCGCGGCAGCGCGTAGGTCTGCACCAGCGTAAACGTAGGGCTCGGCACGTCGAGCGCGTCATCGCCCGCGAGGTGCCGGATCAGAGCGCGCGCGAACGCCGTCTTGCCGGCGCCGAGATCGCCCGACAGCGTGACGAGGTCGCCGGGTTTCAGGATCGAGGCGAGATCGGCGGCGAACCGTCGCGTCGCCTGCTCGTTGGCGAGCACGATCGAGAAGCTGGAGGCGGGTGAGACGGCAAGCATTCAGATTGGCTTCACCCTGACTATTCGGCCGCCGCCTCCTGCCGTACTTGCCGGAGCGGGAAGACACAGGTGACGGTGGTTCCGCGGCCGACGGCCGAATCGAGCTTGACCGTACCACCATGCAGCTCGACGAAGGAACGCACGATCGAAAGCCCGAGTCCGGCGCCGCGATGCTCGGAACCAAGCGCGTGGCTCTCGAACCGGTCGAACACGCGCGCGCCGATCGCATCCGGAATGCCCGGCCCGCGGTCCGTCACGCTGAAGATCACGGCCTCTTCGCGCCGCTCGACCGAAAGCCGCACGATCTCGCCCGCGGGCGAGAAGCTCACCGCATTGGATAGCAGGTTGAACAGGATCTGCCGCACGCGGCGTTCGTCCGCAACGAAGCTTCCGACATCGGGCGCGGCGCGCACGTCGAGCAGAATTGCCTTTTCGGCGATCCTGTCCTGCAGCCCGAGGATCGCGGAATCCACGGCGGCGCGGATGTCCACCGGCTTCAGGTCTAACCCCATTGCGCCCGCGTCGATGGTCGTGAGATCGAGAATATCGTTGATGATCGCAAGCAGCGCGGTCGAGGATTTATCGATATTGCCGAGATACTCGCGCTGCTTCTCGTTGATCGTGCCGATGGTCGGTCCGATGCTCGGGTCGGTCAGCAGGTGCGCGAAACCGATGATGTTGGTGAGCGGTGTACGAAGCTCATAGGAGACGCGCTCGACGAAAGCGCTCTTGAGCCGGTCGGCGTCCTGCAACGCATCGGCGCGTTCGATCAGTGCGCGCTCGACGTTCACCGAGTCGGTCACGTCCTGGAACGTCACCAGCGTGGCGCCGTCCGGCAGCGGCGCCGTGGTGCAATCGAGCACGCTGCCGTCGCTCCGTTCGAGCCGCGCCTGGATCGGTTCACGACTCTCCAGCGCCGTGACGGCGCCGCGCAAGTGCGCCCAAAATGCCTCGTTCGCATAGAGGGGCGCGCACCAGCCGAGCACGGTCTCGATGTGCGGGCGCTCGCCGTTGAGGATTTTGGATTGCAGCTTCCACAGGCTCGCGAAGGCCGGATTGTGCAGGTCGAGCCGCCCGTCGCTGCCGAACACCGCAACGCCTTCGGCGAGCGCTTCGAGTGTTTCACCCTGCACGCCGATCAGCGCTTCGTAGCGCCGTACCAGCTTCAAGCGTTCTGTTACGTCGTCGAACAGGTAGGTGACGCCGCCCTCGGGATTGGGCGTGGTGACGACCCGCAAAGTCCGGCCGTCCGGCAGGTACCATTCGTGCTGGCGTGGCTCCATCGCCCGATAGGCGTCGTGCAATTCGCTCTTCCAGTTGCGGAAGTCCGCCTGCTCGGGAAGTTTCCGCGCCGCGCGGAGGCGGTCCAGCACGGCGGAGTCGGTCGGGTTGGAATCGAGGAATGCCGGATCGAGCCCCCACAGCACCCGGAAAGCTGCGTTGTAGAAGGTGAGCCGCTGCTCCGCGGAATACATCGCGACCGCGGTGGCAAGCTGGTCGAGCGTGCGGCGATGCGCCTCGGTCATGCGCGCGAGCTCCGCACGCATCGCCTCCACTTCGGTGACGTCGATCCCGATGCCGGCGCTGCCGCCCGGCGACGGCCGGTCGATCACCTGCAGGATGCGGCGCGTGCCCGCGACGATCACCGGCTGGCGCGCCTCGTAGAACGCGCCGGCCTCGCGCGCATGCGTGGCGCCCTCGCGCGCGGCGGAGTCGAGGATTTCGAGATTGCGCGCCACGGCGTCTGTGCCGTCGCGCGCCTCGACGGCGCGCGCGTAGGCGGCATTGACCCAGGTGAGGCGCCCGGCCGTATCGCGCGCCCACACCGGCGCTGGCAGCGCTTCCAGCAGTTGCCCGACCGTATCGATGTCGCGGCGCAGCCGCTGATGATCGGCGGCAAGCTCCGCAAGCTCGCTCCTGGTGCCGGTCAGGTCCTTGATGCGCAGCACCGCGCGCCCGCCGATCGCGCGGCCTTCGACCGCGACATGACGGTGCTGCAAGGTGGTCAGCGAGAGAGAAAAGCCCTTGCCTTCGGCGCGCAGCGCATCGACCGCATCGTTCATCGCGTGAGCGTCTTCGGGCGCGAGCCACGTTCCGAACGCGAGCACGCGGCGCGGGAGCGGTGTGCGGGTGATCAGCGAGACGTCGCCCGAGATATCCGGCTCATCGGCGCCGGCCGGCCACACCACGATCACCTGCGGCTCGGCGAGGAGCAGCGCGTTGGCGCGGTCGCGCTCCTCGCGCAACTCGTTGATCTCGGCCTGCCGATCAGCGAGGCGCTGGTCGGCGCGCGCGCGCGTGCGCAGAAGGGCGATGGCGGTTGCGACTGCGAACAGGATGACGCCGAGCGTGAGGGCGAGCGCGGCGACTTCGTGCCGGTCGAGCGCCGCGAAGGCGTCGATGTAATCGGTGACGGGGCGCAGGGCCGGAGGCGGTTCGGCGGATGCCGTCTCGGGCAGCAGGATCGCTGCCGCGACGATGCAGGCTTCGTCGAATCCAACGCGCCACGGTTGCGTTTGTTGACCGCACCGTCCCCGGATCGTGTCCGGCATTTCCGTGCCCCTGCGCCGCAGCAATCCCGTCCGGGAAACGGTCCGGGCAAAGCCACGATCAACGCGAGCAACGTCCGCCATGTCGCTCACGAATCGAATGACTTTAACCCCAAGGGGACTCGGGCCGTAAGAGTCCAGACCGTGAACGGTCAACCGTCAGTTTCCGTTCGATCGGGAAGGGTTGCGATGGCGGCGAGTCGCTTGCGACCCTCGGCGCCGAAGGACTAAGCGCTGCGCTCGCGCCGCGACTCGGCCCGTCGCACGATGTCCTCGACGCTGAGCCGTGCCAGTGCTGCCGTGAAGGCGCGCTCCGCTTCCGCGATGACGGGGAGAACAGCGCCGTCGAGAATGCGCGAATCCGCCGTGAGATCGTCATCGCCATCGACTGTTCCGGCGGCGCGCAGGATGTCGGCGACGCTGATCCGTCGCCGCTCGCGTGCGAGCTGATAGCCGCCGTGCGGACCGCGCACGCTGTGAAAGACCCCCTCGTGGACCAGCGCCTGCAGCACCGGCTCGAGATGGCGCGTCGGCAGGTTGTGGCGCGCGGCGAGCTTGCGCGCCGAAACCGGCCGTTCGCGCGCGTTCAGCGCAACGTCGACGACGGCAGCGACAGCGAGCAGACCCTTGCGCGGAAGAATGGACATGCGGCGGGAGAACACCAAGGTAACTTGATACTAAACAGCATCATCATACCGGCGCAAGTTTTTTAGACGCTGCTCGTTCCGGTTGAGCCGAACCCGCCGGTTCCGCGTGGCGTTTCGCCCAGTTCTGTGGCCTCGCGCAGCTGGATGCGCGTGACTTGCGCGATCACGAGCTGCGCGATGCGCATGCCGCGCGTGACGGCGAACGGCGCGGAGCCGTGATTGATCAGCAGCACCTGGATCTCGCCACGATAGTCCGCGTCGATGGTGCCAGGCGCGTTCAGCACGGTGACGCCATGATTGCGCGCGAGGCCGGAGCGCGGCCGCACCTGCGCTTCCGTGCCGGGCGGCAGCGCGATCGCGATGCCGGCCGGGACGGCGGCATGGCGGCCCGGCGCGATCACGAGCGGCGCATCGGCGGGCACGGCCGCGAGCAGGTCGAGACCGGAAGCCGCTTCGCTCTGATAGGACGGCAGCGGCAGGTCCGCACCATGCGGCAGCCGCTGGATGCTGACGATCGGCTCGCTCATTTGGCCTTGCCGTTCAGCGCATCCGCGATGCGCGCGACAAGTTGTCTGGCGACGCCGTCCTTCGATTGGGTCGGCCAGGATTCGACGTCGGCGGCGGTGATGAGATGGACCGTGTTGTCGTCGCCGCCCATCGCTCCGCCTTCCTCCGACACGTCATTCGCCACGATCCAGTCGCAGCCCTTGCGTTTGAGTTTCGCCGTGGCGTGCTCGATCACCATCTCGGTTTCGGCCGCGAATCCGATCACGAGTCTCGGGCGTTTCGTCTTGAGCTTCGAGATCGACGCCAGGATATCCGGATTCTCGACCAGCTCGAGCTTCGGCGGGCCGCCCGCATTCTTCTTGAGTTTCTGCACGACGTCGGCGGCCGTGCGCCAATCGGCGACCGCCGCGGCAAAGATACCGGCATCGGCCGGCAGTGCGGCTTCGACGGCGCGCAGCATGCCGCGCGCCGTTTCGACGTGGACAGTCTTTACGCCCGGCGGGTCGGGCAAGGTCACCGGCCCGGTCACCAGCGTTACGTCGGCACCGGCTGCGGCGGCCGCGCGCGCGATGGCGTGGCCCTGCTTGCCGGAAGAGCGGTTCGCGATATAGCGCACCGGATCGATCGGCTCGTGCGTCGGGCCGGCCGTGATGACAATGCGTTTGCCCGCGAGCGGTTTGTTCTCGGTGACGCCCCCGCCGCGATCCTGCAAAAGCCTTTCGATCGCCGCGACGATTTCCAGCGGCTCCGCTATGCGGCCGATGCCGGCTTCGCCGCTTTCCGCCATCTCGCCCGCGTTCGGGCCAACGGCGAGCACGCCATCGGCGATAAGTGTTTTCAGATTGCGCTGTGTTGCCTTGTTCACCCACATGCGGGGGTTCATCGCCGGCGCGAGCAAGATCCGCTTGTCGGTCGCGAGCAGCACGGCGGTGGCGAGATCGTCCGCATGACCGTTCGCCATCCTGGCCATCAGGTCGGCGGTCGCGGGCGCAACGACGATCAGGTCAGTTTCGCGCGCAAGGCGGATGTGGCCGACATCGAATTCGCTCGCCTGATCGAACAGATCGGTGAACGCACGCTCGCCCGCGATCGCGCCGACCGACATCGGCGTGACGAATTCCTGCGCCGCCTTGGTCATGACCACGCGCACCGCAAAGCCGCGCTCGCGCAGCCGGCGGATCAGGTCGAGCGATTTGTAGGCCGCGATCCCGCCGGAGATGATGAGGAGGATTTGCCGCGCGGTTGGAGCCGAGGCCGGCGTTGCGGATTGCTTCGCCGGCTTGGTGGCGCTCGCCGTGCTGACCGGCGCCTCGGCGGCACCCTCGGCGAGCAGCAGCCGGACTTCTTCCTCCATCGAGCGGCCGTTGGCGGCGGCGCGCAGGCGCAGCCGCTTCTTTACGTCCTCGCCGATGTTACGGACTGTCAGGGAACCCATAGGGGGCAGCTTAGCATTTGATTGCATTGCAATCAATGCAATCACGACCTATTCAGCTGCCTGCAAGGTGGGAATTCGAGACACGTCCACCCGCCGCTGCGCGTGCCAGAGGTCGTAGGTGCGCTGGAGATTGAGCCAGAGGGCGGGACCATTGCCGCACAGCTTGCCGATTTTCACCGCCATTTCAGCCGTGACCGGGCCCTTCTCATTCAAAATGTCGTAGAGCGCCTGCCGGGAGATGCCGAGGAGCCGCGCGATCTCGCTCTTCGGCTTCCCGAGCGCCGGGATGATGTCTTCGCGCAGCAATTCGCCCGGATGCAGCGGCTTGATGCCGGGATGCCGCTTCGCCCGATATTCAGCCATCAGTGATAGTCCTCGTAGTCGACTCGCACGGCGTCTTCGCCGCCCCATTCAAATGTGATCCGCCAAGTTCTTGTCACCGTCACCGAATAGCGGCGCGGCCGGCCATGCAGCGCGTGAAAACGGTAACCGGGCAGATTCAGATCCTCTGGTTTCGACGCCACATCAAGCTGATTGAGAACACGGCGGACACGGTCGACTTGATCGGGGCGGACGCCGGTTGCGTCGTTGTCGTTCCAAAGGCGCTTGAGTGCGCGGCTGCGGAAGCCTTGGATCACGTGACCATATTAGGTGGGTAGATCGGCATGTCAAGTAATACTTGACACTCACACCATCTTCCAGATCACCACCGCCAACAGCGCGGCAAGACCCAGAGTGCGATCGCGGTCCAGCGCTCGCGCCGTGCCTCGGCTTGCCCGATCGCCGCGACAGTTTCCGGCGCGAGCACGAAGCCGTCGCGGGTCGCGGCTTCGGCGCCGCGCCCGGCATCTCGCCAGTCGGCGTGGGAGCGGTTTGCCCAAGCACTGCCCACAGAGTTGTACAGCGAAGGCGTGAGCCGATACGTCAATTCGCGACCACGTCGGCGAATCGCTCACTTTGAGTCTTTTCGCTCCTGACGCAAAGCGGAAACGCAGAGAGCAGCGAGGTCCTTGTCGACGCCTCGAAACCAGTCGGCTGGGCCGGACGCCATCACCCTGCGCGGAATTTGCGATTTCACCTTCGCTTCTCGTGAAATGAAGCTCAATTCCACGAAACGCCGAAGTTCGGGCGAGTCGCGGCTCTCGGTGAATTTCCGTGCTTCCTCCATGGCGGCATCCGTTGGATCCTGAGCCGCCAGGGATTCGTTACGGTCAGGCGAAAGCGGCGGAAACGTGCTGCGTGTAAGCAGGTTGCGGCGATCGAAATTTTCGGAGAAAACAGTCGTGATCGTGGCAAGCCAGGCGGGCCGCACAATTTCCAACAGCCGTCTTACATCGGGATGCTTGGTGAGCAGTTCGAGTTCGGCTGTCGCGTTGCCACCGCCGCGAGCGTTGAGCGTCGAGCGATAAGCCTTGGTGTCCGTAAACCTGACGAACGTCGCCAGCATGCTCGTTCCATAACGCTGAAATATATCAAAGCCGCGACCGGCCAGCGCAGCGGAGTCGAGCTTGCGGGATTGTAAGCACGCGGGATTGGCCGTCTTGGCGACGGCTTCAGCAAATCCCGCCAGCATCGCCTTGCCGAACGGCGCGTCGAGCGCTTCTTTTGTGACCTTCTTCAAAGCCTCGGGAGGAAAATAGAGATCAAATGCAATCGCGAACTGAGACTGCGCAACGGCCGCCTGATACGATCCAATCAACAGGACGCTCAGGCAAACGGCGATACGAAGGGGTTTCATGGGGGTTACCTCACACCATCTTCCAGATCACCACCGCCAGCAGCCCCGCGATCACCCACAGCGCGATTCTCGTCCAGCGGCTGCCCCGCGCTTCGGCTTGGCCGATCGCCGCCACGGTTTCGGGGGCGAGCACGAGCCCGTCGCGGGTCGCGGCGTCGAGCTGGTCGGCAAGCGTCGCTGCGCGGCCGAGCAACGACGGCACGCCACCGAGGAATTTTCCGACTTCACCCGCGCCCTGCGCGGCGCCTTCCAGCATGCCAGCAGGGCCCAAATGCCGCTCGACCCATTCGCGCACCACCGGTTCGGCGGTCGCCCACATGTCGAGATTCGGATCGAACGAGCGCGCCACGCCCTCGACCACCACCATGGTCTTTTGCAGCAGCAACAGCTCGGGACGCGTCTTCATGTCGAACAGACCGGTGACCTCGAACAGCAGCGTGAGCAGCTTCGCCATCGAGATTTCCGACGCAGTGCGATTGTGGATCGGCTCGCCGATGGCGCGGATCGCCTGCGCGAAGCTCTCGACCGAATGATGCGGCGGCACATAGCCGGCCTCGAAATGCACCTCTGCGGTGCGGTGATAATTGCGCGTGATGAAGCCGTAGAGGATTTCGGCGAGGAAGCGCCGCTCCTTCGGCGACAAACGGCCCATGATGCCGAAATCGACCGCTGTGATGCGCCCGTCCGCATCGACGAACAGGTTTCCCGGATGCATGTCGGCGTGGAAGAAGCCGTCGCGCAGCGCGTGGCGCAGAAATGTCTGCATCAGCGCACGCCCGAGCGCCGGCAGATCCATCCCGCGCGCTTCGAGCGCGGCGCGGTTGGAGAGTGGCGTGCCCTCGATCCATTCGAGCGTCAGCACGCCGCGCGCGGTGCGCTCCCAGTCGACCGCCGGAACGCGGAAATCCGGATCGTCCTTGGTGTTCTCGGTGATCTCCGCGATCGCGGCGGCTTCCAGCCGCAGGTCCATCTCGATGGTGACCGAGCGCGCGAGCGTGTCGACCACCTCGATCATGCGTAAGCGCCGCGCCTCGACCGAATGGCGCTCGGCGGTGCGCGCCGCGAAGTAGAGTGTGTCGAGATCGGACTTGAAGCGCCGCTCGATGCCGGGCCGCAGCACCTTCACGGCGACGGGGCCTTCGGCGACTTCCGCCCTGTGAACCTGCGCGATGGAGGCGGCGGCGACCGCCGGACCGAACGCGGCGTAGATGTCCCCCAGCGGCTTGCCGAGCGCGGCCGCGACGGCGGCTTCCGCCTCGCCTTGAGGAAACGGCGCCATCCTGTCTTGCAGCGACTCCAGATCGCGCGCGAGCGCGGGGCCGACGACATCGGGCCGTGTCGCGAGGAACTGGCCGAGCTTGACGTAGGTTGGCCCGAGCCGCGTCAGCGCCGCCGAAAGCCTGACCGATGCACCTTCCGCGGTCGGCCGCTCGATCATGCGCGCGATGCGCAAACCAACCCGTGCGGGCGCCGGCAGGGGCGCGGGATCGGCGAGGCCGAGCACGCCCTCGCGCGCGAACACGAAGCCGGCGCGTGCCAGACGGAAGAGATGGCCGGCGGCAGCGATCACAAGCGCCAGCCGGAATGCAGCGCCACGATGCCACCGCTCATCAGCCGATGCGAGACGCGGGCGAATCCGGCCGCGCGCAACATTTCGGCGAACGCGTTCGGGCGCGGGAAGCAGCGGATCGAACTCGACGAGATAACGGTACGGCTCGGCATCGCCGACGACCGCGCGCCCAAGCGCCGGCACGACGTTGAACGAATAAAGCTCGTACAACGCATCGAGCCCCGGCACATCGACGTTGGAGAACTCGAGACAGAGGAAACGCCCACCGATCCGCAACACGCGATGCATTTCGGACAGCGCCACATCGATGCGCGGCACGTTGCGGATGCCGAACGCGATCGAGACCGCATCGAAGCTTCTGTCAGGAAACGGCAAGCCTTCCGCATTTGCATCGACGAACGTCACCGCGTCGTCGAGCCCGCGTTCGCGGGCGCGCTCGCGTCCGACGGCGAGCATGTCGGCATTGATATCGGCGACGGTCGCGTGAGTGCCGGCGCCGCCAGCCTGCACGGTGCGGAACGAGACGTCGCCGGTGCCGCCCGCGACATCGAGCAGCGCGAAGTCCCGATCCGGTTTTTCATCAAGACGGCCGGGGCGGCCTTTTGTGGGCGGGTTGATCGCCGTGACCAGCGCATCCTTCCAGGCGCGATGCAGCCCCGCCGACATCAGGTCGTTCATCAGGTCGTAGCGGCGCGCCACCTTGTGGAACACGTCGTCGACCAGCGCCTGCTTGCCGGAGAGCGGCACGGAGCGATTGCCGAAATGGGTTTCGTCGCGCATGACACGGACCATAACGCGCGGTCGCCACAGATGCCACTGCTGGCAAGCGCGGTGTTGCGCCGTTATGTTAACGCATCATGCGAAACGCCCAGGTGCTTGCGCTCGCCGCCGTCTTGCTCGGCCCTCTCGCGACGGAGAGGGCCGACGCCTACACGCTGGTCAGCCGCGAGCACGGCTTTTCCATCGAGCTGCCGGGTGAGCCGGACTACCACGGTCCGCGCACGATCTTTCTTGGCGACAACGAGTACACCGGGCTCGGCTGGGACTACGAGCACTACTCGGTCCATCTGTTCAAGCTGACGCCCAAGATGGGCGGCGCGCGCTTCCTCGGCGCTCTCATCAACGAGAAAGGGCGTTGCAAGGTCGTCGAGAGCGACAAGCCGATCCGGCAGGGAGGAGTCTCCGGGCGTGACGCGCTCATCCGCGACACGAAGTATTCCAAGCGCCACGGCTGCGGTTTCCAGCGCTTCACTCTGCGCGTGCGCGGCTTCGTGGTGGGCAATCGCCTCTACTGGGTGCAGTACAAGAGGTCATCGAGGGATGAAGCGCTGGCGCCGGAGGTGACGCGCGTGTTCGATTCCTTCCGGATATTGAAATAGCCATGCCCGAACTCCCCGAAGTCGAAACCGTGCGCCGCGGGCTGCAGCCCGTGATGGAGGGCGCGCGCTTCGTGCGGGTCGAACAGCGCCGGCCGGATCTGCGTTTTCCGTTCCCGAACAACTTCAACAAGCGGCTCGAAGGCCAGAGCGTCACCGGGCTCGGCCGCCGCGCCAAATATCTGCTGGCGGACTTGTCCTCCGGCGAGGTTCTGTTGATGCATCTCGGCATGTCGGGCTCATTTCGCGTGCTCCACGGCAGCGACGAGCGCGGTCCCGGCAAATTCCATCACGCGCGCGGCAAGCTTTCGGCGCACGACCATGTCGTGTTCCACATGTCGAACGGTGCAATTGTGACCTTCAACGATCCGCGCCGCTTCGGCTACATGAAGCTGATTGCGCGCGACGAGCTGAATCAGCATCCCATGATGGAGGCGCTCGGCCCCGAGCCGCTCGGCAATGCGTTCGATGGCGCGATGCTGGCCGAGGCCTGCGTGGGTAAGAAGACTTCACTCAAGGCGGCGCTGTCGGACCAGAAGGTCGTCGCCGGGCTCGGCAACATCTATGTGTGCGAGGCGTTGCACCGCGCGCATCTGTCGCCCAAGCGCATCGCCTCGACCATCGCGACGCGAACGGGCAAGCCGCTCGCGCACGCCCATGCGCTCGCCGAGGCCATCAAGGCGGTGCTCAACGATGCCATCCGCGCGGGCGGCTCGTCCTTGCGCGATCACCGCCGCACCGACGGCGAGCTCGGCGACTTCCAGCACAATTTCCGCGTCTACGATCGCGCCGGCACGAAATGTCCGACGCCGAAGTGCCGGGGTACGATCCGCCGCATCGTGCAGGGCACGCGATCGACGTTTTTTTGTCCGGTGTGTCAGAAATAGATCGCGCTGAGTGCCGCGCACTCGGACACCCTCCCCTGGAGGGGGAGGGTCGACGCGAACGCAGTGAGCGGCGGGGTGGGGTGAATTTTCTGGCGCCACCCCACCCCGGCTCGCACCTGCGGTGCTCGCCGACCCTCCCCCTCCAGGGGAGGGTGGGAGCGTGTGGCCCGCGTCACCCCCTCACATAAACCGCCTGCTGGGTCACGACGAAATCCACCCGCCCGTCCTGCAAGGCCTGCAGGCATTCCTCCGGCCGGTTGACGATCGGCTCCTCGTGCACGTTGAAGCTGGTGTTGATCAGCACCGGCAGCTCGGTCTGGTCGCGGAAGCGGCGCAGGATCGCGGCGAACAGCGGATTGTCCTCGTCGCGCACGATCTGCGGGCGCGCAGTGCCGTCGACATGCACCACAGCCGGAATGCGCGCACGCCATTCGGGGCGCACGCCACACGTGATGGTCATGAAACGCGCCGCATAACGGTTTACATCGGTGATTTCGAACACCCGTGCCGCGTCCTCCTCGAGCACATAGGGCGCGAACGGCATGAACTCGGAGCGATCGAGCCGCTTGTTCAGGAGATCGTTGATCGCATGGTCGTGCGGGCTCGCGATGATCGAGCGGGCGCCGAGCGCGCGCGGGCCGAACTCCATGCGGCCCGCATAGATCGCACCCGCCTTGCCGGCGCG
This sequence comes from uncultured Alphaproteobacteria bacterium, assembly GCA_963778455.1. Taxonomy (GTDB): domain Bacteria; phylum Pseudomonadota; class Alphaproteobacteria; order Rhizobiales; family Xanthobacteraceae; genus PALSA-894. Next base: position 64,201 of record CAVZUL010000009.1, on the reverse strand, counting down.
GATCAGATCGACCGCGGTCTCGACCGGCCGGCCGGCGAGCCGCCGCATGCCCGCGGCCTGCAGCGTGTCGTCGATACGCCCGTCATAGTTCTGGCCGAGATAGACATTGTCGAGCCGGTGGCGGTGGCGCAGCCAGGTCTCGGTGCCGTCGCGCGCGTGCAGAAAGGTGAGCGCGGCGCCGACCGACAGGCCCTCGTCGCCCATCGCGGGAAACACGAACACCTCATCGAGCGGCAGGGTTTCGGCCAGCAATCGGTTCAGCCGCACGTTCGCGAACAGCCCGCCGGCAAGGGCAAGCTTGCGCGCGCCGGTGCGTTGCAGCCACCAGCGCACCGACTGCACGGTGAAATCTTCCGCCACTTTCTGGATCGAGGCCGCAATCGTCTCGCGGTCGTGCCCCTTGCAGAGGTTCAAAAATTTCTGGCGCATCACGAACCAGTTGCGAAAATCCGTCTCGATCAGCCCGTCGTTCCTGTTGAAACGGAATTGCGCCGCCATCTCGTCGGCGAGCTTCGGCTCGCCATAGGCCGCAAGTCCGGTGAGCTTTCCTTCATGCCGCAGCATGCGGAAGCCGCACGCGACGGTCGCGTAGCCATAGGCGCTCGCGAGCCCCGTCTCCTTCAAGGTTCTGGTCAGCCAGCGGTCATCGCCGTAGAAGCAGTCGAGCTTGCTGTCCTTCAGGCCGCGCATCGAATAGCTGACGTTGTCGCCGATGCCATCGGACGTATAGACGAGCGCCTCGTTCCAGTCGGTGTAGAACAGCGCGGCGAGCGCGTGGCTCGCGTGGTGATTGGCGAAATAGATCTGCGTGTCCGGCCGGAACGAATTCTCTTTGAGAAACCGCTCGCTGCGGAACAGCTTGTGCGTGTCGGTCACACCGAAGCGATGGCTCAACACCGCAAGCTCGCGGTGGGTGCGCTCGCGACCGCGCCAGCGATCGAAGGTGTAGTGCAGCTCGCGCCAGAGCGGGAACTTGTAGTCGTGCGTCGCGAACCAGCCGCGTGTGGTCGCGATCGCATCGACGTCGCGGCGCGACCAGTTAGCGATCCGCAGCACCTCGTCGATCGAGAGCCACGGCACCTGCTCGCCCGAGCCCTTCACGCGCGTCAGGCGCTCCTCCGACACCGCCGCGACCATCTGGTAGTCGTCGAATGCGGCGGCCGAGGAATCGTGCATGCCGGCATGGATCGCCAAGATACGCAAAGAGGCACCTGTCTTTGAGGAAGGGGCTAGGCTGGCGCGGGAGGCGATAACACCAAATAAATCAGCGGACTAGTGTTCGCGCATGGCCAGGATGCTGGCATGGATGGAGCCACGCTCGGATACCCTCCCCTGGAGGCGGAGGGTCGGTGAGCATGAGCAACGCGAATGCGAGCCGGGGTGGGGTGAATTCTTCGCGCGGCAAACTCACCCCACCCCGACGCTCACTGCGTTCGCGTCGACCCTCCCCCTCCAGGGGAGGGTGACATCGCGTTTGCGGCGCGCGCCCCTCGGTGCGGTTTATTGCCGTGCGGCAACTTGTCCAGTTGCCTTTTTGATGCTAGTTCGAGCAAGCGGCCGCCGTTTGTCGGCCCGCTCACAGGGGGCAGACATGATTTTGCTGGGTTTGTACGTGTTCTTTCTTGCGCTCTTCACCGCCATCGGAGCAGCCATCGGCTATGTCGCCGAGGACAGCTGGCCGGGCAGTGGCAGCCTGATCGCGGTTGCGATCTTCCTCGCCGCAGCGTGGTTTGCATGGGTGGTCGCCGTCCGCGTCTCCGAGCGATTGCAGCCGGAGCGGCCGGCAGCGTGACGCCTCAGTCGCAGAGCTACTTCTTTGCCCCGCGTAACGAGCGCGGATCGCGCTTGCCCCACCGTCCCGCATCCACCTGCGCGAGGAAGTCTCCGAGCGTCTGGTTGAACAGCGCGGGCTCCTCGATGTTCACCGTGTGGCCGCTTTTGGGAAACATCGCGAGGCCCGAAGTCGCGATGTGCTTCTTGAGATAGACGCTCGGCTCGATGCAGGCGTCGTCCTCGTCGCCGCAGATGATCAGCGACGGGACCGTGATTGTCTTGATCTGCTCTTCGAATTCGAAGATCGGGGGCCGGTGCGTCTGGTAGCCGCGCAGCGTGTTGGCGGCGCCCTTGGCGGAGTGGCTCGCGAACTGATCGTAGAACTCCTTGTAGCCGCGCGGGTCCTTCACCTCGAACGGAATGCGCGACGGCCCCATGCCGTAGGTCCTGGCGACACCTTCCGAACCTCGCGTGTCGTATTCCTTCGCGGTCGCTTCCGCGGCGTCGCGGAATTCGGCCAGCACGCCGCGCTCCGAGCCCGAGCCCGTGCCTGCCATGGTCAGCGAAAGTGCGCGCTGCGGATATTTCATTCCGACATTCAGGGTCGCGTAGCCGCCCTGCGACAGTCCGCAGATGTGCGCCTTGTCGATCTTCAAATGATCCATCACGGCGATCACGTCGTCGCGGAAATGCTCGTAGGAATGTGACGCGGGATCGGGCGGGACGTCGGAGGGATGATAGCCGCGGAACGAAAACGTCACGCAGCGGTAGCGCCGCGCGAAATAGCGCATCTGCGGCTCCCAGGCGCGCCAGTCGCCGGCGAACTCGTGCACGAAGACCAGCGGCGTGCCGCTGCCCACCTCCTCGTAGTGCAGGCGCACGTTGTCGCGGGTGGTGGCGAAGGGCATGGGCGTTTCTCTCCGATAGATGCTTCAAGATTTGAACTATCACCCGCTCATTTCCGCGCAAGCGGGAATCCAGTTCTTTCTTTTCTTGGCCCTGGGTCCCCGCTTTCGCGGGGACGAGCGGAGTCAGATGCGCAGATGCTCGCGCGCAAAGCCGACCAGCGCGGCGTTCACCTCGCCGGGGCGTTCCTGCTGAATCCAGTGGCCGCCGCCGTCAAGCAGGACCTTGGCTCTCAGGTTCGGCACCACCGTGTCCATCTCATCAAGGGCGCGCTGGCCCATCGAGCCGGTGATGACCGCGTCATTGGTGCCCGCGATGAACAACGCGGGCTGCGTAATGACAGCGCCATGCCAGGGCGCGGTCAGCTCCCAGTTGCGGTCGATGTTGCGATACCAGTTGAGCCCGCCGCGAAAGCCGGTGCGGGCGTATTCGCCGGCGAACACCGCGATATCGGCTTCGGTCAGCCAGGGCGGCAGCGGAACGGGATCGCGCGAGCCGAGCAGACCCTTGGTGCGGTCCACATAAAGGCTCATCTTGTCTTCACGCGGCGTTTCGCCAAAGCCGATGTGGAAGAGCTTTCGCAGCGTGAACGCCGCATCGCGCGCGAACTCGTCCTCGGCAGCCCGCTCCTGAAAATAGATCCAGTAGTAATCGGCCTTGTCGGCGCTACGCAGCATTTCAAGCGGCGCGGCACGGCCGCGCTTGCGGTGCGGCACGCTCAATCCCACGACGGCGGGGAAGACATCCGGCCGCATCAGCGCCGCATGCCAGGCGACCGGCGCACCCCAGTCGTGGCCGACGATCAGCGCACGTTTTTCGCCGAGCGCCGCAACGAGCGCGATCATGTCGCCGACGTTGTGGAAGATGGTGTAGGCCGCGACATCCTCCGGCGCGCTCGTTTGACCAAAGCCGCGCATGTCGGGCGCGACGGCGCGGAAGCCCGCCGCGGCCAGCGCCTTCATCTGGTGGCGCCACGAGTACCAAAGCTCCGGCCAGCCGTGACACAACAACACCAGCGGTCCATCGCCCTGCTCGGCGACGTGCATCTCGATCCCGTTGAGCGCGACCTGGCGGTGCTGGATTTCGCCGGCCATCAGCGCATGATCCCGAAAAGCATGTCCTCGACCCTGATCGGGGATGGAAACCGGTTTTCGGAAAAGATCATGCGCCACCTAAAAGGCGCGCCCCGGCAGAACCAGCAGCTTGGGCTTGGCCGGCAACGTGTGTTTCGAAACGACGACGGAAGGAACCCCACCCATCTCGATGTCCCAATCCTTGCTCAGCCGCTCGGTGAAGCGATTGAGCGTGTAGGTCGAGAAGAAGTGCATCGGTATCACCAGCGGAGCCTTCAGCGCGGTCAGCACCTCGACCATGCCGTCGAGATCGAGCGTGGCGCCGCCGTCGACCGGCGCGAGCACGACATCGACGCGGCCGATTTCGTTGAGCTGCTGCTGGTTGAGCGTGTGATGCAGATGGCCGAGATGCGCGATGCACAGGTTCGCGAGCTCGAAGATGAAGATCGAGTTGCCGTGGCGCGCCGGGCCGCTGCCGCCGTAGTAATCGCGAATGTTGGTCGCGACCGAGCGCACGCGCACGTCCTGGAAGTTCAGGTCGTGGTCGGTCGGCTTGCCGTCCTCGCGCCAGCCGCGCAGCACGAAACGGATGCCGGCCTCGGGGCGGTCGGTGTAGTGGGTCGAGTGCGCCCGGTTCATCGTGACGATGTCGGGCAGCATCGGCGGCTTGACGTAGTCGTTGTAGTCGGTCGCGATGCGCACAAGCCGCGGGCTCTCGATCAGGAAAGTCGAGTGCCCGATATAGTTGATGCGCACCTCGCCTTCCTTCAGCGCGGCCGCTCGAAACGCGGCCGGAACGACGGGCGCGCGATTGCGGGCCACGAGGCCCGGACACGTCTCCATCATTTCGGGCTTTGCGGGCGCGGCACCCTGCGCGGCGGCGCTCACCGGCAACGCGATGCTGAACAGAGCAAGCAAAACAAGAGGGACGGAACGCATCGGTCGCTCCCTGCAATCGGCCGGCCGTCATGCATAGCAAAAACCCTCTCCGGACAGGAGAGGGTTTTGCGCAGATCGGACAGGAGAGGGGGCGTTTGGCGCCGAACGAACGGCGTTTAGCGCTGGACGATCAGCCCGCGCGGCGTCACGACGACCCAGCGGCCGTCGAGCCGCTTGATCGCCTCGATGCGGCCGATGCCGGGCGCGATGAATCCCGGCTCGACTTCCATGATGCCGTTGCGCCCCTCGATCAGCGCGGCGCCGTCGTAGACGCGGCGCAGCACGAAGTCCTGCAGGATCGGGGGTTTCAGCGTCGTCGGCGGATCGCCCAGCACCATCGGCACGGCGGCGGCCGATTTCTGCGGGATCGAGCCGGTCACCTCCGGCGTGGCCTGCGCGGCCGCGGCCTTGCGCTGCTCGGCCTGGCCCTTTTCGACGCGATCGAGCGTTTCGGCGATCTTCCCGATCTGGGTGTTTTGCGCCGTGTTCGCCGTCGTCACGCTGGTCTTCAGCGCCGCGAGATTGTCGCTGAGTGACTTCGTGGTGCCGCGAAGCTGCGCCACGGTGTCCTTCAGCGCCTTCACCTCGTCGGCAACATTGTCCTTCTGCACCACCATCTGCGGCGTCGGCGCCGACGTCAGCATCGGAGCGAACTTGGCCACGCCGAGCGAGCCACCGATCGCGCCGAAGCTCGCCGAGATGGCAACGCAGGCGGCGAGCAGCGCAAAACGGGAGCGCGTCTGCGGGGCGGCGGCTTCCGCCTTGGGCTCGGGGCGCTTGAACGGGATGATGGCCGTCGGCGGCTCAATAAGCTGGGGTGCCGGCGGCAGCGTCTGCGCCTCGATCTTGGGCTCGATCTTTTCCGGCTCGGCTTTCGCTTCGTTCTTTGCGTCCGCCAGCGCTTCGAGCTTTGGCGCCTCGATCTTGGGTGCGGTCTCGGGCTTCGACTCGGGCGCGATCGACGGCGCGTCCGTGACGGTCAGGGTCGGCTCGATCTTGGGTGTCTCATCGCTGGACATGGGGCGGCTTCCAATGGAGAGAAATTCATCCATTGGTAACTTTCAGACCTTACCGGCCGGTTAACGGATCGTTGCCGCCGCAGGGCGCTTTCGCATCAATCTTGCAGGTAGCCGTTGCCTTGGCGTTCCCGCCCGATGGTCGTGGCGGGGCCATGACCGGGGAGGACCGTGACGTCGTCGCCCAGCGGCAACAGCTTGGTCTTGATGCCGGTGATGAGCTGCTCGGAGTTACCGTAGGCAAAATCCGTGCGGCCGACCGAGTTCTGGAACAGCGTGTCGCCGACCAGCGCGAAGCGCGCCGGCACATTCACGAACACCAGGTGGCCGGGGGTATGGCCAGGCACGTGCAGCACGTTGAACGTGAGATCGCCGATGCTCACCGTTTCGCCTTCGACCAGCCAGCGGTCCGGCTTCACGTTGCGCGAGTCGGTGATGCCGAAGCGCGGACCCTGAGTCTCCAGGTTCGAGAGCAGGAAAGCGTCGCGCTCGTCGGGCCCTTCGATGGGAAGGGAAAGCTCCTCAGCAAGCTGCGCCGCGCCGCCCGCATGATCGAAGTGGCCGTGCGTCAGCAGAATGCGTTCCGGCGTCACACGCATCTGATCGATCGCCTTGCGGATGTGCGCGACGTCGCCGCCCGGATCGACAATGGCTGCGCGGTTGGTGGCGGTGCAGGCGACGATCGAACAGTTCTGCTGGATCGGCGTGACCGGCACGATGGTGACTTTGAGTGGCTGCATGCGGGCTTTCAGGTGCGAGAGGCGAAGCCTCTCATATAGTGAACCCGCTTTCTTGCGCGAGAGCTTTCAGCGACGTTTCCGGCCGCGCGCCGAGATGCTGAATGACTTCGGCGGCTGCAATTGCGCCGAGTCGCGCGCAGTTGCGATAGCTCTCGTCGCGCGCGAGCCCGGTCAGGAATCCGGCGGCGAACAGGTCGCCTGCACCGGTGGCATCCACGAGCCTGTCGATCGGGGCGGCCGACACGACCTCGTGGCTCTCACGCGAGATGACCACGCAGCCTTTCTCGCTGCGCGTCACCACGGCGAGCTTCACGTCGCCGCGCAAAGCTGCGACCGCGGTATCGAAGTCCGCGGTCTCGTAGAGGCTCTTCAGCTCGCTCTCGTTGGCGAAGATCAGGTCAACCGCGCCGGTACGCATCAGGTTGAGAAACTCGTCGCGATAGCGCCCGACGCAGAACGCATCCGACAGGGTCAGCGCAACCTGGCGGCCGGCGCCATGCGCGAGCTTGGCCGCTTTGCGGAATGCCTCCTTGGCATGCGGCGGGTCCCACAGGTAGCCCTCGAGGTACGTGATCGCCGCAGCGGTCACGACATCGGGGTCGACGTCGTTCGGATGCAGATTCTGCGCCGCGCCCAAATAGGTGTTCATGGTGCGCTCGCCGTCCGGCGTGACCAGGATGTAGGAGCGCGCGGTCGAAGGCCCGTCGGACGCGGGCGGGGTATCGAACGCAACTCCGGCGGCGCGGATGTCATGCGCGAATGCGCGGCCGAGCTCGTCATCCTTCACCTTGCCGACGAAAGCCGCGCGCGCCCCGAAGCTCGCGACGCCCGCGATGGTGTTCGCGGCCGAACCGCCGGAAATCTCCATCGCCGGTCCCATCGAGGCGTAGATCGCCTCCGCGCGCGGTTCGTCGATCAGTGCCATCGCGCCCTTGTTCATCGCATGCTTGACGAGGAAGTCGTCCTCGGTGCGCGCGATCACGTCCACGATGGCGTTGCCGATGCCAAGGACATCATATTGCGCGGCAGGCATTGGCAAACTCCGGGTCATGTGCGGGAAGGCAGCGGGCGCGCACTATAGCGGGCGATCTTGCACGGGCAACACTTGCACCATGCGGCCTTACCGTGGCATCTGACGCGCCGCAATCGGAGAGCCTCGATGGCCTTCAAACAGCGTGTGTTTTCAGGCGTCCAGCCGACCGGCAACCTGCATCTCGGCAATTACCTCGGCGCGATCAAGAAATTCGTGGCGCTGCAGTCCGACTACGACTGCATCTATTGCGTCGTCGACCTGCACGCCATCACGGGGCCGCTGAATGTCTGGGGCGGGCCGAAGACGCTGCGCGACAACATCCGCGAGGTGACGGCGGCGTTCATCGCGTCGGGCATCGATCCGAAGAAGCACATCGTGTTCAACCAGAGCCAGGTCGCCGCGCATGCGGAGCTCGCCTGGGTGTTCAATTGCGTCGCGCGGCTCGGCTGGCTCAACCGCATGACGCAGTTCAAGGAGAAGGCCGGCAAGGACCGCGAGAATGCCTCGATCGGGCTTTACGACTATCCAGTGCTGATGGCCGCCGACATTCTGGTCTATCGTGCCACGCATGTGCCGGTCGGCGAGGACCAGAAGCAGCATCTCGAGCTCTGCCGCGACATCGCGCAGAAGTTCAACAACGACTTCGGCGAGTCGATCCGTGAGCACGGGCATGGTGACGTGTATTTTCCGCTGACCGAGCCGATCATCCAGGGGCCGGCGACGCGCGTGATGAGCCTGCGCGACGGCACGAAGAAGATGTCGAAGTCCGATCCCTCCGACCAATCGCGCATCAATCTCACCGACGACGCCGACGTGATCGCGTTGAAGATCCGCCGCGCCAAGACCGATCCCGATCCGCTGCCGGACAGCGAGGCCGCGCTGGAGAGCCGCCCGGAGGCCGACAATCTGGTCGGCATCTACGCGGCGCTCGCCGACATCGCCAAGGCCGACGTGCTCAAGCAGTTCGCGGGCGCGCAGTTCTCGGTCTTCAAGCCGGCGCTTGCGGACCTTGCGGTCGCAAAGCTTGCGCCGATCGCCGCCGAAATGAAGCGGCTGGTGCAGGACACCGCCCATATCGATTCCGTGCTCGCCGACGGGGCAGCGCGCGCGGAAGTCATCGCGGCCGAAACCATGAATGCCGTCAAGGACATCGTCGGCCTCGTGCGGCGCTGACGCCAACCTTTCCGTGACGTCATTTCGTGCAACGGTGCGGCTTGTCGCCGAGTCCGACGGCGTGGCAGCATGACGGTTCATATGCGACGGCCGAGGTCCGGAAACCCCGGGAGGGCTCATGAGCCTGAAGCGCCGCAGCTACGAGGCTGGGCACAAGCCGAAGTTCCTGGTCGTCATCGACGAGTCGCCCGAATGCGACCGTGCCGTCTATTACGCGAGCCGGCGGGCGGCGCGCACCGGCGCGAGCGTGGTGATGCTGCTGGTGATCGAGCCGCATGACCGCCATCAGCAATGGCTCGGCGTCGCCGACATCATGAAGGCGGAGGCGCACGAGGCGGCGAACCAGAAGCTCGACGAATTCGCGGCGCGGGCGAACGGCGTCGCGGGCATCACGCCCGAGCGCGTGATCCGCGACGGCGACACGTCCGAGCAGATTCTCAAGCTGATCGATGAGGACGAGGATATCGCGATCCTGGTGCTGGCGGCGGGAACCGGCAAGGAAGGCCCGGGGCCGCTGGTCGCGAGCCTCGGTAAGGTGCGCGGGCAGCTATCCGATTCCGGTCGCGATCGTTCCGGGACACCTGGGCGACGAGGACCTCGACGCACTGTCGTGAGCCGTCGTCATCCCGGCCGAGCGCAGCGAGAGCCGGGATCCATTCTCCTCACATTAAGGCCTCCGTTTGGTGATTGATGGGTCCCGGATAGCCTCGCTGCGCTCGGCTTCCGGGATGACAGGCCTCATTGACCTTGCGCGCCGCAAAGGACCATCTATTGCGGTGAATGACGGGGCGCCGAAACATGGCGCCCGGAGCAGACCTATGTTCATCCAGACCGAAGTCACGCCCAATCCGGCGACCCTGAAGTTCCTGCCCGGCCGCACCGTGCTGGAGAGCGGCACGCTCGAGATGCGCGACAAGGCCGAAGCCGCCCAGTCGCCGCTCGCCGAGCGGCTGTTCGACATCCAGGGTGTCGGCGGCGTGTTCTTCGGTTCGGACTTCATCACGGTGACCAAGTCGGGCGCCGAATGGCCGCAGCTCAAGCCCGCGATCCTCGGCGTGATCATGGAGCACTTCATGTCCGGCGCGCCGATCGTGGTGGCTGGTGGCAGCACGCGAGACGAGCGAAGAGGGCGAGTTCTTCGAGCCGGCGGACGCCGACACGGTCGCGACCATCAAGGAGCTGATCGAGACGCGCGTGCGCCCGGCGGTCGCGAATGACGGCGGCGACATCACCTTCCGCGGCTACAAGGAAGGCGTCGTTTACCTCGCCATGAAGGGCTCGTGCTCGGGCTGCCCGTCGTCCACCGCGACGCTCAAGCACGGCATCCAGAATCTCCTGCGTCACTTCGTGCCCGACGTCACCGAGGTCCGGCCGATCTAGCTGACGCGCGGCGCATGATCCCGAAAAGCATGTCCTCGACCCCGATCGGGGATGGAAACCGGTTTTCGGGGTAAGATCATGCGCCACAAAGAATAGCGCGCAGCGTCACCCATGCGAGTTCTCGCCATCGACACCGCGCTCGGAGCCTGCGCGGCTGCCGTGCTCGATTCGCAACGCGGCGCAATCCTCGCGAGCGAATCGCTCGGCATGTCGCGCGGCCACGCCGAAGCCGTGATGCCGCTGATCGCGCGCGTGATGGACGCGGCGCGCTGCGAGTTCGCCGAGCTCGACCGCATCGCCGTCACGGTCGGGCCGGGCAGCTTCACCGGCCTGCGCGTCGGAATTTCGGCGGCGCGCGGCATTGCGCTCGCGACCGGCAAGCCGGCGATCGGACTGTCCACGCTGTCGGCGTTCGCCGCCCCGCATGTCGCGGCGCGCTCCGATCACACCATCATCGCGGCGATCGATGCCCGCAACGAGCAGGTCTATTTCCATGTGTTCGCGCCGAACGGAACCACCATCGTGTCGCCGCGGCTCGACCGCGTGCGCGCGGCGGTGCGCGCGGTGCCGGTTGGACCGACGGTGATCACCGGCTCGGGCGCGGCGCTGGTCGCCGCGCACTGGCCGAGCGGATCGCCGATGCCGCGCGTCGAGGTGAATGCGGCGCCCGACATCGGCTGGGTCGCGCGCCTTGGCGCCGCCGCGCAGGACGAGGGCACGGCGCCGAAGCCGCTCTATCTGCGCCGGCCCGACGCGCGCCCGCAGGACGCCGGACGGCTGCCGCGCCGATGAACTGGCTTGCCAGGCTGTTCACGCGCACTGAGCCGACGTTGTCGACGGCTAGCTCCGCGCGATGCCGCCTCGCTCGCCGCGCTGCATATGGCCTCGTTCAATCGCGGCTGGAGCGAGCACGAATTCGAGCAGCTTCTCACCGACCGCAATGTGGTCGCCGAGCGCGCCACCGGCGGGCGCCGCAACGTCGGCTTCATATTGTCGCGCCGCGCCGCCGACGAAGCGGAAATCCTCTCGGTCGCGGTTGCGCGCGCGTGGCGTGGGCGCGGACTTGCGCGTCGCCTACTCGATCTGCATTTGCGCCGACTCGCCGGCCTTGGGCTGCGCGCGGTGTTCCTGGAGGTGGACGAGGACAACACGCCGGCGCGCCGGCTTTACGCGCGCGCGGGGTTTCGCGAAGTCGGGCGCCGCCCCGGTTACTACGCGCAATCCGGCGGCAAGGGCGCGCTGGTGCTGCGTCGGGACCTTGTATAATACCGGCGCCGGACCATCGACGGGATTGTCGTGACCGAGACCAAGCCGAATTTCATCGAAGCACAGTGCGTCGCCAAGGGCATGCGCATGACCGAGCAACGCCGCGTGATCGCGCGCGTGCTCGCGGATTCGGCCGACCATCCGGACGTCGAGGAGCTCTATCGCCGCTGCGCCAAGATCGACGAGCACATCTCGATCTCGACCGTCTATCGCACCGTCAAGCTGTTCGAGGATTCAGGGATCATCACGCGTCACGACTTCCGCGAAGGCCGCGCGCGCTATGAGCAGATTCCCGAGTCGCACCACGATCACCTGATCAACCTGCGCAGCGGCCAGGTGATCGAATTCCAATCCGAGGAGATCGAGCGGCTGCAGCGCGAGGTCGCCCGCAAGCTCGGCTACAAGCTGGTCGACCACCGGCTCGAGCTCTACGCGGTCCCGCTGGACGACGACAAGCCAAACGCTGATGCTGCGCCAGATTGTTGTCGTTGCGGTGTTTGCCCTCGTCACGCTCACGCTGATCCCGATCCAGTGGCTGGCGATCGCGCTCAAGCGCCCGCTGCGGCGCCGCCTTCCCGGTGTTCTATCATCGCTTCGTCTGCCGGCTGCTCGGCATTCGCGTGCGCTGCGTCGGCGCGCCGGTCGATGCGCGGCCGTCTGCTGATCGTCGCCAATCATTCGTCCTGGCTCGACATCTCGATCATCACCGCGTGCGCGCCGGTCGTCTTCGTGGCGAAAGCCGAGATCGCGCGCTGGCCGTTTTTCGGCCTGCTCGCGAAGCTGCAGCGCTCGGTGTTCGTCGAGCGCGACCGCCGGCAGAAGACCGGCGAGGTCAACGCCGAGATCGCCCAGCGCCTCGCCGAAGGCGATCCGGTGCTGCTGTTCGGCGAGGGAACGGCAGGCGACGGCAATCGCGTGCTGCCGTTCCGCACGGCGCTGATCGGGGCGGCGCGCGACGCGATCGCGTCAGCCGAACACGTCTCGCAGGTGTGGATCCAGCCGCTGTCGATCGCCTATGTGAGCCAGCAGGGCATCCCGCTCGGGCGTCATCTGCGGCCGCGCGCCGCCTGGTACGGCAAGATGAAGCTGACCGAGCATATCGGCGGCATCGTGCGCTCGGGCGCCGTCGATGTGTCGGTCACCTGGGGCGAGCCGATCGCCTATGACGGCGCGACCGACCGCAAGGCCTTGGCAAGACTGCTGGAATCCTCGGTCCGGAGCCACACCGTCGCGGCCCTGCGCGGGAAGTCCGCAGCCGCGCCAGCGCGGGCTGAAGCCATCCGGGCGTTTCAATTGGCGGCAAAAGGCGCTAAGACTGCGAGCCGCCGGCCGTGCCGGTCGCAAAAATTTCGTCAAGTCGATGCAATAGCTTAGAGGGCCACATCGCCCCGCGCCGAATGAAGCGAACGCAAGCTCTACGTCAAATCCTACGGCTGCCAGATGAACGTCTACGATTCCCATCGTATGGCGGATCTGCTGGCGCCCGAGGGGTTCGTCGAGACGGCGGCGTCCGACGACGCCGACCTGATCATCCTCAACACCTGCCACATCCGCGAGAAAGCGGCCGAAAAGGTCTATTCGGAGCTCGGCCGGGTGCGGCAGCTGAAGGAAAGCGCCGCGCGCGACGGACGCCGCGTGACGGTCGCGGTCGCGGGCTGCGTCGCGCAGGCCGAAGGGCGAGGAAATCATCCGCCGCGCGCCGGTGGTCGATCTCGTGGTCGGGCCGCAGAGCTATCACCGGCTGCCCGACTTGCTCGCGCGCGAGCATCGCCAGGAGAACGGTATCGTCGAGACCGAGTTTCCAGTCGAGGACAAGTTCTCGTTCCTTCCCGCGCCGAGCAAGGCCGCGACACGCGCGCGCGGCGTGACCGCCTTCGTCACCGTGCAGGAAGGCTGCGACAAGTTCTGCACCTTCTGCGTCGTGCCCTACACGCGCGGCGCGGAAGTCTCGCGTCCGGTCGAAAAGATCCTCGTAGAAGTGGCAAACCTCGCCGCCGGAGGCGTGCGCGAGGTGACGTTGATCGGGCAGAACGTCAACGCGTATCACGGCGAGGATCGCGACGGCCGCGCTTGTTCGCTCGGACGGCCTGCTGCGATCGCGTCGCCGATATCCCCGGCATCGCGCGGCTGCGCTACACCACCAGCCATCCGTGCGACGTCGACGACGACCTGATCGCCGTGCATCGCGATCTGCCGCAACTCGCGCCGCAGCTTCATCTCCCGGTCCAGTCCGGCTCGGATCGCATTCTCGCGGCCATGAACCGGCGCCACACCCGCGCGGACTATCTGCGCACGATCGATCGGCTGCGCGCCGCGCGGCCCGATCTCGCGCTCACCTCCGATTTCATCGTCGGGTTCCCGGGCGAGACCGAGGAGGATTTCCGCGACACGCTCAGCCTCGTCGATGAGGTCGGCTATTCGGACGCATTTTCGTTCAAGTATTCGCAGCGCCCCGGCACGCCCGGCGCCACGATGGACGATCAGATCGCCGAAGACGTGAAATCGGAGCGCCTCGCACCGCCTGCAGGCCGCGATCAATCGCAACGCAGGCTGCCTTCAATGCGCGCTGCCGCGGCTGCACCTTCGAGGTGCTGATGGAAAAGCCCGGCCGCCTCCCTGGCCAACTGACCGGCCGCTCGCCATATCTCCAGCCGGTGCACGTCATGGCGCCGAAGGACCTGATCGGCGCGATGGTGCCGGTCACGATCACCGGAATCGGAACCAACAGCCTGTTCGGCGTGCTCGCGGACACGCCTCGAATCGATGCACAATCCTTTCGCAGCCACCGGAGCCTGAACTCGTTGCGCAACCTGCCGACCGACAATGGGCTCGTTCCCGCCGCCAGCGAGGCGAACGACACCGCGACGACGCAAATCCTGCTCACCTTCGACGACAATCGCCGCGCCTCGACGCTGTTCGGCCAATACGGCCAGAATCTCGCGCTGATCGAGCGCCGCCTCGGTGTCGTGGCGGACTCGCGCGGCAATCAGGTGACGATCGAAGGCTCGCGCGATGCCTGCGAGCGCGCGCGCCGCGTGCTCGAAGGTCTCTACGAGCAGATCAAGCGCGGCCACGATCTCAGTCAAGGCGATGTCGAAGGCGCGATCCGACTGGTGATCGCGCAGGGCTCGCTGTTCGACTTCGATCCCGCGACCTCGCGGCCGGCGTTCGAGGAGATCAACCTGCGCAAGCGCCCGGTGCGCGCGCGCACCTCCGGCCAGGACGCCTATATGCGCGCGCTCAAGCGCCATGCGCTCGTGTTCGGCACAGGACCTGCCGGCACCGGCAAGACCTGGCTCGCGGTCGCGCACGCGGTCGCGCTGTTCGAGCGCAAGGAGGTGGATCGCATCATCCTGTCGCGCCCGGCGGTCGAGGCGGGCGAGCGGCTCGGCTTCCTGCCCGGCGACATGCGCGAGAAGGTCGATCCGTATCTGCGGCCGATCTACGACGCGCTGTTCGACCTGATGGACGCGCGCATCGTGGAACGCGCGATGCAGATCGGGCGAGATCGAGATCGCGCCGCTCGCTTTCATGCGCGGCCGCACGCTGTCGAACGCCGTCGTCATTCTCGACGAAGCGCAGAACACGACGTCGATGCAGATGAAGATGTTTCTGACACGCCTTGGCGAAAACGGCCGCATGATCGTGACCGGCGATCCGAGCCAGACCGATCTGCCCTCCGGCCAGACGTCGGGGCTCGCCGAGGCGATCCGGCTGCTTTCGGATGTCGAAGGGGTTGGCCACGTGACGTTCACCAAGGACGACGTGGTGCGGCACGAGCTGGTCGCGCGTATCGTCGAGGCCTACGACAATGCGGCGGCGCGGCGCGGGGCCGGCACATGAGCACGATCGAGCCGGTGCCTTTGATCGACGTGATCGTCGAAGCGCCGCAATGGGACACGGCGCGCGGCGCCGAAGCGACGGTGCGCCGCGCGCTCAGCGAAGCCGCGATCGCGATCGGCACGAACTTCAAGGGCCGTGCGCTCGCCGTCCTGCTGACCGACGATGCGGCGATCCGCCGGCTCAATGCGCAGTGGCGCAATATCGACAAGCCGACGAATGTGCTGTCATTTCCTCCCGCACCAAGCACCGTGCCGCTGACGCCGTGAAGCCACTCGGCGATATCGCAATCGCCTACGAGACAACAACTCGCGAGGCGGCTGAAGAAGACAAGCCCTTCGACCATCATCTCGCCCATCTGGCGGTGCATGGTTTTCTCCAC
Source organism: uncultured Alphaproteobacteria bacterium (assembly GCA_963778455.1). GTDB lineage: Bacteria > Pseudomonadota > Alphaproteobacteria > Rhizobiales > Xanthobacteraceae > PALSA-894. Next base: position 48,680 of record CAVZUL010000009.1, on the reverse strand, counting down.
CTGTTGGGCTACGATCACGAATCGGAGGCGGACACCGAGACGATGGAACAGCTTGAGCGCGTGATCCTGGCACGGCTCGGCGTGCCCGATCCGTACCTGACGCATGAGAAGCTTGCTCCGGCGGTTCGGGGCTGACGTCGACAGCCATGCCCGACACCGACGCGCCAAGTCGTAGCGAACCAAATCGCAGCGATTCGATCAGCGCTCCCGCCGAACGCGTGAATCTCCCCGTGCCGGTGCCGCGCCCGCCGCCGGCTGGACGCGAGCCCGGCGACAGCTGGATCGCGCGCGTCTTTCGCGCACTGTTCACCTGGAAATCGAGTACGGCGCGCGCGGATCTGCAGACCGTGCTGGAGAGTGGCGCCTTCGGCGAGACCGGTTTCTCGCCGCAAGAGCGCACCATGCTCACCAACATCCTTGCGCTGCGCGGGCGCAGGGTGGACGACGTGATGGTGCCGCGCGCCGACATCATCTCGGTGCAGCAGGACATCTCGCTCGGCGAGCTGATCAAGGTGTTCGAGGGCGCCGGCCATTCGCGTCTCGTCGTCTATAACGACACGCTCGACGATCCGGTCGGCATGGTGCACATCCGCGACGTTATCGGCTACATGGTGCGTCACGCGCAGCAGGGCGCCGCCAAGACCAAACGCAAGAAGCCGTTTCCCGCCGGCCTCGACCTCAAGGCGATCGATCTCTCGGTATCGCTCGCGGTCGCCAGGATCATTCGTGAAATTCTGTTCGTCCCTCCTTCGATGCCCGCCATCGATCTGCTCGCCAAGATGCAGGCGACGCGCATCCATCTGGCGCTCGTGATCGACGAATACGGCGGCACCGACGGCATCGTCTCGATGGAAGACGTCGTGGAACAGATCGTCGGCGACATCGAGGACGAGCACGACGAGGATGCCACTCCCGCCATCGTGCGCCAGGCCGACGGCTCGTTCCTTGCCGACGCGCGCGCCCAGCTCGAGGACGTCGTCGCGACGGTCGGTCCGGAATTCGAGGTCGGCGACGTGGCCGACGAGGTCGATACGCTCGCCGGCTACGTGATGACCCGCGTCGGGCGGCTTCCCTCGCGCGGCGAGGTCGTGCCGGGCCCCGGCGACTTCGAGATCGAGGTGCTCGAGTCCGATCCGCGGCGGCTGAAGAAGAGTGCGCATTACGCGCCACAAGGGCCGTCCCGAACGGCCGGGGCGCACCACGCGTCGGCGCGATCCCGGTGCCCCCGTGATCATGCCGGCGCCCCCTTCGCAGCCTGAGCCGACGCCCGACAAGGGATCCTCGTGAACGGGCTGCACGCGTGGCTCACGCGCTACTCGCATGCGGTGGTGCTCTCCTGGGGGTGGCGGCGCGCTGCGATCGCGTTCATTGCCGGCGCGGTTTCGGCCCTTGCACTGGCGCCCGTCCATGCTTTTCCGCTGCTGTTCGTCACATTCCCTGCCGCGGTTTGGCTGATTGACGGCGCATCGGCCGGCCGGCTCGGCGGCGTGATGACGGCCGCAGTCAGCGGCTGGTGGTTCGGATTCGGCTACTTCGTCGCCGGGCTTTATTGGCTTGGATTTGCATTTCTGGTCGACGCAAAGACGTTCGCCTGGCTGTTGCCATTTGCGGTGATCGGGTTGCCGGCAGGTCTCGCGTTCTTCACCGCAGCGGCGTTCGGCGTCGCGCGGTTGTTGTGGACGCGCGGGTCATTGCGCATCCTGACGCTCGCGCTTGCGCTGACCGCGACCGAATGGCTGCGCGGCCATGTGCTCACCGGTTTTCCGTGGAACACATTCGGCTACGCGCTCACCGGCCCGCTGGTGTTCGCGCAGGCCTCCGCGCTGATCGGGCTCTGGGGGCTCACGTTCCTTGCGGTCTATCTGTTCGCAAGCCCCGCCGTGCTGGCCGATGAGCGCCGCGACACGCGTCGCCCGTGGCTTGTCGTGCTGATGCCGGTCGCGGTGCTCGGCGCGCTTGTCGTCTACGGCGCGGTGCGCTTGGCGCAGACGCCGACCCAGTTCGTCGCCGGCGTGAAGCTGCGCATCATGCAGCCAAATTTGGCGCAGGACGAGAAATTCAACTATGGCGCCAGGCAACAGGTGATGGCGCGCTATCTCGCGCTGTCTGATCGCGCGACCGGTCCCGATGCGACCGGCGTGCGCGACGTGACGCATCTGATCTGGCCGGAGTCGGCATTTCCATTTTTTCTGTCCCGCGAAACCGAGGCGATGGTGCAGATCGCCGATCTGCTGCCGCCCGGCGCGGTGCTGATCGTCGGCGCGGCGCGTCCCGCAAGCGCAGTCCCGACGCCCGGAATGGTACGCGCCTACAATTCGATCTACGCGATCGACCACGACGGCTCGATTCTTGCGGTTTACGACAAGATGCATCTCGTGCCGTTCGGCGAGTACCTGCCGTTTCAGGACTTCCTTGAAAGTCTCGGGCTGATGCAGCTCACCAAGGTGCGCGGCGGATACATTCCGGGCCTTGAACGCAAGCCGATCGCCGTGCCGCGCGCGCCTCCTTTCCTGCCGCTCGTCTGCTACGAAATCGTGTTTCCGGGCGAGGCCGTCCCGCCCGGCGACCGGCCTGACTGGCTCGTCAACCTCACCAATGACGGCTGGTTTGGCCGAAGCTCGGGCCCCTACCAGCACCTCCAACAGGCGCGCGTGCGTGCCATCGAGGAAGGTCTTCCGCTCGTGCGCGCCGCCAATACCGGCGTCTCGGCGGTCATTGACCCGGTCGGCCGGATCGTCCGCTCGCTACCGCTTGGCGCCGAAGGCGTATTGGATTCACCCCTGCCGCGCCCGCTTGAACCGACCGTTTACGTACGGCTTCGCGATGGCCCCGTTGGGCTCGCGATGCTCGCGGGTTTGGTCATCGTCTTGTGGCGCCGGTTGTGGCCGCGCTAGGTTATCCACACCGTCAAGTGCGTTTTCCCACCAACAAAATTGTGGTGGCATGTTACCATTCGCTAGCTCCTGCGGATAAACGTGTCCGGCAGGGCTGGCTTCCCGTAAGCCGGTCTGCGATTGCTTTCTCGCGTGGCGTGCACGAGGTTGCGCGGCCCGACGAGCGTTCCAGGGAGAGCGGTATGGCCAAGAAGGCCCCCAACCCGATCGACAAGCATGTCGGGAGCCGCGTCCGCATGCGGCGCATGATGTTGGGCATGAGCCAGGAAAAGCTTGGCGACGCGCTTGGTCTGACGTTTCAACAGGTACAAAAATACGAAAAGGGCACCAATCGAATTGGCGCGAGCCGGCTGCAGCAGATTTCGCTCATCCTGCAGGTGCCGGTGTCTTTCTTCTTCGAGGGCGCGCCGCCGCCTCCCGGCAAACCGATTGGATTTGGCGAGGCATCTTCACCCGAATACGTGACGACTTTCCTCGCGAGCAGTGACGGCCTGAAACTGGTGAGGGCGTTCACCCGCGTTCCCAGTCCGGCGCTGCGGCGCCGCATCGTCGATCTCGTTGAAGAGATGGCGGGCGGGGGCAAGGAGGCCACCTAAAGTTTCGCGCCGCCCACGCAGCCCACATCTTGACCGGGCCCTTTGGCGCTGCAAGAAACGCGCGCGTTGAGCCCGGGCGTGCTAACAAGCCGCCTGAATTTCGTTGCCGCAATGGCCTTCGAGGAGTTTATCCGTGTCCCGCAAGAACTACCTGTTCACCAGCGAATCCGTTTCCGAAGGCCATCCCGACAAGGTATGCGACCAGATTTCCGACGCGATCCTCGATGCGTTCCTGGAGAACGACATCAAGCTCGGCATCGAGGATGACAGCCAGACCAACACGCGTCTGGGCTGCGAAACGCTGACGACCACCAACAAGATCGTCGTCGCCGGCGAATGCCGCGGCCAGTCGCCGCTGATCAAGAAGTTCAACGGCCACACCGTGATGAACCGCGAACTGATCACCGAGATCGCGCGCGGCGTCGTGAAGGATATCGGCTACGACCAGGATGGCTTTTCGTGGCACGGCGCCGACGTCGAGGTGCTGCTGCACGGCCAGTCGCCCGATATCGCGATGGGCGTCAACGCCAAGAAGAAGAAAGGCGGCGAGGAAGAGGGCGCCGGCGATCAGGGCATGATGTTCGGCTTCGCCTGCACGGAGAGCGAAGTTTACGAGAAGGGGTCGTACATGCCGGCCCCGATTTTCTTCGCGCATCGCATCCTCAAGACACTCTCCGAGCAGCGCCGCTCCGGCAAGCTGTTCGACCTGCAGCCCGACGCCAAGAGCCAGGTGACGGTGCAATACGTCGACGGCAAGGCGGTCGGCTGCACCAAGGTGGTCGTGTCGACGCAGCACAATGCAGCCAACCGCAATGCCAAGAAATACACCCCCGGCATGGTCAAGGATCTGATTGCCGCCGCCGTCGAATCCTCGCTGCCCAAGGGCTGGATGCCCAAGCGCCCGTCGGATTTCCTCGTCAACCCGACGGGCAATTTCGTGGTCGGCGGGCCGGACGGCGACTGCGGCCTCACCGGCCGCAAGATCATCGTCGACACCTACGGCGGCTATGCGCCGCATGGCGGCGGCGCGTTCTCCGGCAAGGACCCGACCAAGGTCGACCGCTCTGCCGCCTATGCGGCGCGCTATCTGGCGAAGAATGTTGTCGCGGCCGGCCTCGCCGACAAATGCACCATTCAGGTCGCCTATGCGATCGGCGTTGCCGATCCGATGTCGGTGCTGGTCGACCTGCACGGGACCGGCAAGGTCGACGAGCGCAAGCTCGAAAAAGTCCTGCCCGAGATGTTCCGCCTGACGCCGACCAACATCCGCCGCACGCTCAAGCTCAACAAGCCGATCTATCGCCGCACCGCCGCCTACGGACACTTCGGCCGCGCGCCCGAGAAGGACGGCGGCTTCTCGTGGGAGAAGACCGATCTGGCGGGGCAGCTCAAGAAGGCGTTCTGAGTTTCGGTGTCATCCCGGACGACCCCGGCCTTGACCCGGGGGAGAGCCGGGATCCATTGATCCGCATACGAAGGTCATGCGGTGACGGCGAGATGGGTCCCGGATCGGCCTTCGGCCGTCCGGGACGACAGCTTGAGATGAGCGGCGAGCCACATCGTCACGGCGCGTTCTTCGGCCGGCGCAAGGGCCATCCGCTGCGCGCGCGGCAAGTGGAGCTATTCGGCTCACTGCTCCCGCGTCTCGCGCTTGATCCGAGCGCGCCGGCGCCGCGTGATCTCGCGGCACTGTTTCCAGTCCCGGTCGGCGACGTGCGGCTGGAAATCGGTTTCGGCGGCGCCGAGCACCTGATCGCGCAGGCGCAGGCCTACCCGCGCGCTGGCTTCATCGGCTGCGAGCCGTTCGTCAACGGCATGGCCAAGGCGCTTGTGGCAATCGACGAACTGAAGCTCGCGAATATCCGCCTGCACCACGGCGACGCGGCCGAGCTGATCGGCTGGCTGCCCGAAGGCTCGATCGCGCGCATCGACCTGCTCTATCCCGATCCGTGGCCGAAGCGCCGCCACTGGAAGCGTCGCTTCATCTCGGACCGGAGTGTCGCGGCGCTCGCCCGCATCCTGCGCTCCGGCGGCGAACTCCATTTCGCGACCGACTGGGCGAACTATGCGGAATGGACCTTGCTGCGCCTGCTGCGCGTGCGCGATTTCACCTGGACCGCCGAGCGCGCCGACGATTGGCGCCGCCCGTGGCCGGAGTTCGGCGGCACGCGCTATGAGGCCAAGGCCGTGCGCGAAGGCCGCGCGCCCTGCTACCTGATCTTCCGCAGGATCTGATTACTTTCGCCAACTTGGCGCAGCAGGCTCGCTTCTGCCGAACACATCGGCGCGGCCTTCGATCGGCCGTTTCAAGAGCTTGAAGCGATCGGGATCGAGCCGCGGTGTGGCGGGCGGCGGCGCCGGGATGGGCGGCTGGGGCGCAACGCTCGGCGCCTGCGGCGCAACCGACAGCGATGAAAACTCGTCGCGCGCCATCGACTCGAAATCCGGTCCGCCGTCGAGCCCGTTCTGCTTCAGGCTCATGGTGGCGCCGCGCCAGCGATCGATGATCGTATCGATGAAATCCTCGGTCATCGTGCTCGACGGATCGGTCGACGCGTTGATCACCGCCTGGCTTTGCGGGATGAGATTTTCCGGAAGCTGCTTGAACTTCAGCCGTGTCGGCAGCGCCACGCCTTCGCCGAAGGCGAGTACTTCGCGCGTGCCGAGCGAGGGCACGAAGGCGAGAAGATTTGCCGCCGCATCCGACACCGCGGAGCGGACGATCGCCTGGTCGCGCTCGTTTGCCATGCGCATCGCGAACAGCGTCGAGCATTGCGAGATGATGGTCGAGTCGAGCTCCGCCGGGCGCTGCGTCACGAGGCCGAGGAACACGCCGTACTTGCGGCCTTCCTTGGCGATGCGCGAGATCGCCTTGCGGGTCGGACCGAAACCGATTGACTTGTCGGCCGAGGCGTAGCGGTGCGCTTCCTCGCACACGAACAGCAGCGGGAATGCGCCGTCGCTCCACATGCCGAAGTCGAACGCCATGCGGCAAAGTACCGACACCACCGAGTCGACCACCTCGGCCGGAAAGCCGGCGAGCTGCATGATCGTCATCGGCTTGCCGTCCGCCGGCAGGCGGAACAGCTGGCGCAAGGTCTCGCCCATCGTGTCGCCGCCGACGTTCGCGTTGTCGAACATGAAGGCGTAGCGCGGGTCGATGCGCACGGTTTCGATGCGCTGCATCAGCTTGTGATAGATCATGCGCGAGGAGCGGTTCTCGAGCTTGCCCATGCGCTCGTCGATCAGCGCGGTCAGGTCGGCGAGCCGGTACGGCACCGGCGTGTCGGCCGTGTAACCGGTGGTCTTCGGATCGTTGCGCTTGAGCGTGACGCGGTCACCCGAGCGGTACTGCTGGGTGTAGTTGCTCTTCGCCTGCGGGATCAGTTCGGCGAGAACCGCGACTTCCTCGTCCACGCCCGGGCGGCCGGAGAAAAAGACGTCGACGGTCTCCTCGAAATTGAACAGCCAGAACGGCAGTTTCAGGTTGCGCGGATTGAGCACCAGCGCCTTGTCGCCGAAGCAGCGCGCATACTCGTTGTGGCCGTCGAGCAGGAACAGCCGGAGATTGGGCCGGGCGTCGAGAATCTGGCGCAGGATCAGCGCGACGCCGCTCGACTTGCCGACGCCGGTCGTGCCGAGGATCGCGAAATGCTTGTTCAGCATGTCGTCGACGTTGACGTAGGCGCCGATGCTTGTGTCCTGCTGCAGATAGCCGATGTCGATCGTGTCGGAGCCGGAGATATCGTAAATCAGGCGCAGCTCATCGCGCGTGATCAGCGCGGCCGGATCGCCGATCGCCGGATAGTCGGTGACGCCGCGCTGGAAGTAATGCTTGCCCTCGTCGCCTTCCTTGATCTCGCCCATCATGTCGAGGCGGGCGGCCGCGCGGTATCCCTGCTCGCGCGCCGCGCCGGTGATGTCCTGTGTCACCTCGGTGACCATGCCGATCAGCAACGTCTTGGCGCGCTGAATGCGCAGGAACTTGCCGACCGTGATCGAGGCCTCGCGCACCGGATCGATGCTTTCCAGCGGCAGTCCGACGCTCGCTTGCGAGCCGCTGACCGACAGGATGCGGCCGCAGGTGCGCTGCGCGTCGAGAACCGCGCTTTTTGAAATCTGGCCAGCGTCCACTTTTCGCTCCACGCACGAAAATCTTGTGAGCGGGCGCCCCGTCAGCGGCCCGCGGTCCGCAAACCAGTAGCAAGCCTCGGTCTAGATTGGATTAATCGGCCGCCGGGTACCTTTGTGCCGGCGCGGAAACTTTTTGTAATCTTTAACAAGGGGTTAATGCGGGGCTGGCCGGGGTCCGCCCGACGTGGCCAGGGCGTGTACTCATAAACGCGCGCAGGAATGTCCGCTTGCGCGGGATAAAGCAGCGCGTAGGGCGCAACAAGCGAAGCATAGCGAAGCGCATTGCGCCGCCGAGCATGAGCGGCGTTGTGCAGAACGGCGCAATGCGCTTCGCTTATTGCGCCCTACGAGCTAAAACAGAAGTGAGCGGCGTCACGAGACCAGGTGTTTTCCGAACAGAAACAATGTAAGCACCAGCAAATAAATGTTCAGCGAAAACGTGATCTGTACGCCGGGTGCCCGTCCGAGCGTGCCGTTCCTCAGATATCCCCACCAGTAGACGATACGAGCGAGCGCGAAGAATGTGCACATGATGGGGACAAGGTGCGCTTGCGCGGGCGCGAGATAGGTCGCCAGGGGCACCACGCAGAGCGCGAACCAGACGAGCTGCTCGAGGGTGTTCTGCATGACGCGACAGTGAATCTTCAGGCGCTCGCTCTCGCCACCCAAAAGTGGGTTGTGCGCCCCCTCAAAAAAACGGGCGGACAAGATCACGATGCAAACCGCCGCATAGGGAATCATGGCGACCAGGAGCCAACGGACCGCGAGCAACAGCCGCGCGCTCGTCTCCTCCAGCCCCTGGAGCGGCGGCAGGATCGCATACGCCGCCCAGAGCAACAGGTACGTTCCGGGGACCATGACCCAGATCGTCCTGCCCATGAAACGCTGGCGCGCCACCTTGTCTCCAACGGGGTGTCCAGCCGTCTCGGGAAGATCAGCGCTCATAGCGCACCTCTTTCGTCACAGTACAATTGACCTTACCCGCGCAAGGGTGCGCCGCGAGTTGGTGAGGACCGCGCACACAGCCCCAATTACATCAGAATGTAAGGTGGGTTAGCGCCGAAGGCGCGTAACCCACCGGCCGACGGTGCGGCGAATCCCGGATGGTGGGTTACGGCGCTTCCGCGCCTAACCCACGCTACGAAGCTAAGCACCCGTTAACGTTTGATTCAAACCTTCGCGATTAGCATTTCGCTTGAGCACAGCCCGCCGGGGCGGAGTATTGCGTGATGACGGACCCCAACAGGGTGGCGCGGCTGCTGGCCGAAACGCCCGACGAAGCGAAGAAGCGCATCTGTTGGAACCGACTGCGGCCGATCCTCGGCTTGCCTGCGGACGAATGGCGACAAGACGCCTACGGAAACCGGGTGCGCCGAAAAGACTACGGGGATCGATCAAGCCCGTATGGTTGGGAACTCGATCACCATCCAATCCCCAAATCTCGCGGCGGATTGGATAACGTAAGCAATCTGCGAGCACTTCATTTTCGGCCGAATGCACAACACGGCGCAGCACTCGGTCTCGGACTTCGCAGTTTTCACGCCGAATTAAAAGCAGCCGGTATCACCGAACGGCCGAAGATGGGTTATCTCTACGGACTTGCGGCGGCCGGCATAGGCCCCTTCCGGGATCTCACCTGATCAGCGCGTAGGGCGCATTAAGCGAAGCGCATTGCGCCGCTCCTTCAACGCCGGCCATTGCCCTTGAACTCGATGGCGCAATGCGTTTCGCTGCGCTCCACTTATTGCGCCCTACGGGCTCGCTCATGGCAATCATCCAATTCCGCGGCTATGCCGTTCCTCCGGGCATCGATATCAACTTTGCCCAAGTTATGGAATGGCTGGACGACGACGCTCCGGACTACCGGATGAGATTCGTTATTCACCCGATAGCCAATAGCCAGATACTCGTTGAATGCGAGGTTGATCGTTACGAGCGACAAGACCATCTAGCTCGCATCGCCATGCGAGCGATCGATTCTGTGCATGCCGTCTTGGACGTTTTGGGCTTCGCAAAAGGCATCTCTGTACACGTAGTCGTCAACTCATTTTCAGAACTGGGCGGCGAGGCCATTCCATTTAGACCCGGAGAGCCTCATCTCGCCGCTCTTTGCACGGCTTTTGCGTCGAACACATCCGACTTTCTGAAAATATTGGAGATCGTTGGCAGGAAGAAGAATCTCATTCGCGCCTTCAGAGACCTGTCCGAAGCGTTGTCGGCTCCGGTCAAGATCGTTCCACATTGTGCCAAGGCGGTTGACACCATACGAAATCTCATAGCCCCGGGATTGAGGGCGCAAGATCAATGGCTGATCGTTCACGCGAACCTCCGCGTGACTCAACAGTATCTGCAAAGGATCACTGACGAATTGAGAGGGCCTCGCCACGGAGACCACAAAACAATATCCGGAACTATCACCGAGGAGGTTTCTCGGAGAACCTGGATCGTGATGAATCGATATCTGGAGTATCTAAAGCTCGGTGAGATTCCACTGCCTCTGGATAAGTTTCCCGTTCTCACTTGAAAGCCACTGTTCGATCATATCTGCCCAAACCCGGTGCGACCCTCTAACGCCATGTGCCTAGGAAGCCCCGTCGACCCCATTGCATTTCCCCGCCAAACCGCTATATCTCCCCTGTCCTGATCAAGGACATCTCATAACGGTCGGATGATCCGATCGGTTTTTGAGAGTGGGCCCCGCCCCGGGACCCGCTCTTTTTTGTTACCAAAATCCCGGCGCGAGCCGGACGGGCATGATCGACACGATCGAGACGCAGAAAAGTGACATCGCCGAGCCCCGGCTCATCATCGAGCAGGGGATGGCGGCGCGCGTTGCGGCGATTGCGGCGCCCGTGCTCACCGGCATGGGCTTCCGGCTGGTGCGGGTGCGCGTCTCCGGCACGTCGGGATGCACCGTGCAGATCATGGCGGAACGGGCGGACGGCACCATGCCGATCGAGGACTGCGAGGCCGCCTCGCGCGCGCTGTCGCCGGTGTTCGACGCCGAAGACCCGATCGAGACCGAGTATCGTTTGGAAGTTTCCTCGCCCGGCATCGACCGGCCGCTGGTTCGGCGCTCGGACTTCGAGCGCCATGCGGGCCATGAGGCGAAGATCGAAATGGCCGTCGCGCTGGATGGGCGCAAGCGCTTCCGCGGCATCCTCACCGGTGTCGACGGCGAAGCCGCGAAACTGCGCCGCAAGGATGCGGCCGAAGGCGAGCCCGCCGACGTGGCTCTCCCGATCGCCGACATGGTCGAGGCGCGGCTGGTGCTGACCGATGCGCTCGTCACCGAATCGCTGCGCCGCGGGAAGGAACGCGCGGAGCGCAACATGAGTGGGACGCGCGCCGAGGCGCGCTATGCAGACAACGACAATCGCGCGCCAGCCGAGAAGCTGCACGCGCATGAGAACGAGGGAGAATAATCCATGGCCGTCAGCGCAAATCGGCTTGAACTGTTGCAAATCGCCGACGCGGTCGCGCGCGAGAAATCGATCGACCGGCGCATCGTCATCACCGCCATGGAGGACGCGATCGCCAAGGCGGCGCGTTCGCGTTACGGCAGCGAGACCGAGGTCCACGCCGAGATCGACGCCAAGACCGGCGAGCTTCGGCTTGCGCGCCACATGCTGGTGGTCGAGGCGGTGGAAAACCCCTCGAACCAGATCAGCCTGGAGGATGCGCGCAAGCGTCATCCGGCCGCGCAAATCGGCGACACCATCGCCGACACGCTGCCGCCGCTCGAATACGGCCGCATCGCGGCGCAATCCGCCAAGCAGGTGATCGTGCAGAAGGTGCGCGAAGCCGAGCGCGACCGGCAGTACGAGGAGTACAAGGACCGCATCGGCGACATCGTCAACGGCATCGTCAAGCGCGTCGAGTACGGCAACGTCGTGGTCGATCTCGGCCGCGGCGAGGCGATCGTGCGGCGCGACGAGATGCTGCCGCGCGAAACCATGCGCAACGGCGACCGCATTCGCGCCTTCATCTACGACGTGCGGCGCGAGGCGCGCGGCCCGCAGATCTTCCTCTCGCGCACGCATCCGCAATTCATGGCCAAGCTGTTCGCCCAGGAAGTGCCGGAAATCTATGACGGCATCGTCGAGGTGAAGGCGGTCGCGCGCGATCCCGGCTCGCGTGCCAAGATCGCGGTGATTTCACGCAATTCCTCGGTCGATCCGGTCGGCGCCTGCGTCGGCATGCGCGGCTCGCGCGTGCAGGCGGTGGTGAACGAGCTTCAAGGCGAAAAGATCGACATCATTCCGTGGTCGCACGACATCGCGACGTTCGTGGTCAATGCGCTCGCGCCCGCCGAAGTCGCCAAGGTCGTGCTCGACGAAGATCGCGAGCGCATCGAGGTGGTGGTGCCGGATCAGCAGCTTTCGCTGGCCATCGGCCGCCGCGGCCAGAACGTGCGGCTCGCCTCGCAGCTCACCGGCTGGGACATCGATATCCTGACCGAGCAGGAAGAGTCCGAGCGCCGTCAAGCCGAGTTCGAGAAGCGCACCAACGTGTTCATGGAGGCGCTCAACGTCGACGAGGTGGTTGGGCAATTGCTCGCCTCAGAGGGCTTCACCTCGGTCGAGGAACTCGCCTACGTCGAAGTCAAGGAAATCGCCGGCATCGAGGGCTTCGACGAGGATACGGCGAACGAGTTGCAGACCCGCGCGCGCGACTATCTGGCCCAGATCGAGGGCGAGCTTGACGCCAAGCGCAAGGAGCTCGGCGTGGAGGATGCATTGACGGAAATCCCCGGCATGACGACCGCGATCCTCGTCAAGCTCGGCGAGAACGGCGTGAAGACCATGGAGGATCTCGCCGGCTGCGCGACGGACGATCTCGCGGGCTTCACCGAACGCAAGGACGGCGAGACCAAGCACGAGCCGGGCTTCCTCGACGGCATGGAGCTGTCGCGCGAGGACTGCGAGACGATGATCATGCAGGCGCGCCTCAAGGCCGGCTGGGTCACCGAGGCCGATCTTGCCCCGCCCGCTGATGAAGCGGCCGAGGCCACCGTCGCTCCTGCAGAATGAATACCCAGGGAACGATAGGGCTGAATGCTGGCGCAGGCCGAGATACATGATACCGACCGTGGACCGCGCGAGGGCCGGCGCGGCACGGAGCGGCTGTGCGCGCTGAGCCGTGAGGTCAAGCCGGTTGACGCGCTGATCCGGTTCGTCGCCGGACCAGATGGCTCGATTGTTCCCGATTTGAAGCGCCGTTTGCCCGGCCGTGGCGTCTGGGTCACAGCCACGCGGCAAGCCGTCGATGAGGCTGCCAAGCGCAATGTCTTCGCGCGCAGCCTGAAGCGCGAGGCGCGAGCGCCCTCTGGTCTCGGCGAGCAGGTCGAGCGCCAGCTCGAAAATGCCGCACTCGACGCGCTGGCAATCGCCCACAAGGCTGGCAGGGTCGCGATCGGCTTTGGCCGCACCGAAACCGCGCTCGCCGGTGTCCCGCCGGTGGCGGCGATCCTGAGTGCCTCCGATGGCGCTCCCGACGGGGCACGCAAGATCGCGCTCGCGGCGTCCAGGCGTCAAACGACTGAAAACGCCGCCGAAATCCCGGTCATTTCGGCATTTACGTCGGCCCAATTGGATTTGGCATTGGGGCGGTCAAATGTGGTACATGCTGCGCTGCTCGCCGGCCCAGCGAGCAACGGGTTCCTTGCGCGCTGCCAGAGCCTCGAACGCTTCCGGACCATCGATCCGGGCGGACGTGGCGCGGGATAGCGCGCGACCGCGCTTTGAAAAGTAACGTGTCCGTAGGTTCAGGATTGGATGTGAATGGCTACTGATACCAAGAGTCCCGGCGAGAAATTGAGCGTCAGCCCGAAGACGACGTTGACGCTGAAGCCGCGCGCCGAGACGGGCGTTGTGCGTCAGAGCTTCAGCCACGGCCGCTCCAAGGCCGTGGTGGTGGAGAAGGTGCGCAAGCGCACGATTGGACCGGGCGAGGCGAAGGCTGCCGAGGCGGCGCCTGCCGCTGCCGCGCCTGAACGCGCGACGCCGCGACGCGTCGGCGTGGTTGCGCGTGGTGCAACTCCTGCCGCGGCGCCCGCCGCAGCAGCGCCGGCCACGCCCGCAGTCGCACCGAAACCCTCCGGCGTTGTCCTCCGCACGCTGACCGATGAAGAGCGCAACCGCCGCGCCCATGCGCTCGGCGATGCCAAGGTGCGCGAGGCCGAGGAACGCAAGATCGCCGAGGAAGAGGCGAAGATTCGCCAGCAGCGCGAAACGATCGACCGCACCGAGCGCGAAGCCGCCGAGGCGCGCAAGCGCACCGAGGAAGATCGCCGCCGCCACGACGAAGAGACCAAGCGCAAGGCCGACGAAGTCGCCAAGAAGCGCTTCGGTGGCGAGGAAGAGGCGCGGCTGAAATCCGCCGGCGCGCCGGGCTCGCGCAAGTTCACGCCCGAGGCCGAGGACGACGACCGCCGCCCGGCACGCCGCGGCGCCGGTGCCGCCACTGCCCGTCCCGCTGCGGCGCCCAAGGCGCCGCGCGCCGGCGCGCCGAAGCAGCGCGGCCGCCTGACGCTGGTCACCGCCCTTTCCGCCGACGAAGATGCGCGAGCGTTCGGTCGCGTCGTTCCGCCGCCGCACGCAGCGCATGACCGGCCATCGCGACACCGAGAACAAGGAAAAGCTGCAGCGCGAAGTCATCGTCCCGGAAACGATGACGATCCAGGAACTCGCGAACCGCATGTCGGAGCGCGGTGTCGATGTCATCAAGATCCTGATGAAACAGGGTCACATGGCCAAGATCACCGACACGATCGATGCCGACACCGCGCAGCTTCTCGCCGAAGAGCTCGGCCACACGGTGCGGCGCGTCGCCGAGTCCGACGTCGAGGAAGGCCTGTTCGATGCCGCCGACGATGCCGCCACGCTCGAGCCGCGTCCGCCGGTCGTGACCATCATGGGCCATGTCGATCACGGCAAGACCTCGCTGCTCGACGCGATCCGGCAAACCAACGTGGTGAGCGGCGAAGCCGGCGGCATTACCCAGCACATCGGCGCCTATCAGGTGAGTTTCGCCCAAGGGCGGCAAGATCACCTTCATCGACACACCCGGCCACGCGGCATTCACCGCGATGCGCGCGCGCGGCGCGAAGGTGACCGATCTCGTGATTCTGGTGGTCGCGGCGGACGACGGCGTGATGCCGCAGACCGTCGAGGCGATCAATCACGCCAAGGCCGCGAAGGTCCCGATGATCGTCGCGATCAACAAGATCGACAAGGCCGACGCGAAGGCGGAGCGCGTACGCACCGAGCTGTTGCAGTACGAGGTGCAGGTCGAATCGCTTGGTGGTGACGTGCTCGACGTCGAAGTGTCGGCGACGAAGAAGACAAATCTCGACAAGCTGCTCGACACCATCGCGCTGCAGGCCGAAATCCTCGATCTCAAGGCCAATCCGAACCGTGCCGGCCGAAGGCACCGTGATCGAGGCGAAGCTCGACCGCGGCCGCGGTCCGGTCGCGACCGTGCTGGTGCAGCGCGGCTCGCTGCATGGCGGCGACATCGTTGTGGCGGGCGCCGAATGGGGCCGCGTGCGCGCGCTTGTCTCCGATACCGGCAAAACGATCAAAGACGCCGGGCCGTCGACTGCCGGTCGAAGTGCTCGGCTTCACCGGCACGCCGGACGCCGGCGACCGGCTTGCGGTGGTCGACAGCGAGGCGCGCGCGCGCGAGGTGACGGACTATCGCGCGCGCCAGAAGCGCGACAAGGCGGCCGCGCGCCAGACCGGCATGCGCGGCTCGCTCGAGCAGATGATGGCGCAGGTCAAGACCGCGGGCCGCAAGGAATTCCCGCTGGTCATCAAGGGCGACGTGCAGGGCTCGGTCGAGGCGATCGCGGGCGCGCTCGACAAGGTCGGCAACGACGAAGTCGGTGCGCGCATCATCCATTCGGGCGTCGGCGGCATCTCGGAATCCGATGTGACGCTCGCCGAAATCCTCCGGCGCCGCGATCATCGGCTTCAACGTGCGTGCGCACAAGGAAGCGCGCGAGGCCGCCGAACGCACCGGCACGGAAATTCGCTACTACAACATCATCTACAATCTCGTGGACGACGTGAAAGCCGCGATGTCCGGCCTGCTCGCGCCGACCTTGCGCGAGACCATGCTGGGCAACGCGCAGATCCTGGAGATATTCACGGTCTCCAAGGTCGGCAAGATCGCCGGCTGCCGCGTCACCGACGGCAAGGTCGAGCGCGGCGCGAACGTGCGCCTGATCCGCGACAACGTCGTGATCCACGAAGGCAAGCTCAGCCAGCTCAAGCGCTTCAAGGACGATGCGCGCGAGGTGGTGGCGGGCCAGGAATGCGGCATGGCGTTCGAGGGCTATCAGGACATGCGGGCGGGCGACGTGATCGAGTGCTATCGCGTGGAGACGGTGCAGCGGTCGCTCTGAGTCCAAATCTCAGGCGGCGCGTTGCCACTCTATCTCCGTCATGCCCGGGCTTGTCCCGGGCATCCCGCTCAGGAGGGCACAGTGCAATCTCTATCGAGATGGCCGGGCATTAGGGCGTTTGCGCCCGTCTTCGGCGGGCTATGCCCGGCCATGACGAATTGAAAAAGTTGTTTCCATGCCCCGACACCATCACCGTGAGCGTCCCTCGGCAGGCCCATCCCAGCGCCAGTTGCGCGTCGGCGAACTGATCCGTCACGCACTCGCCGAAATGTTTTCGCGTGGCGACGTGCATGATCCGGTGATCGAAGGCGCACATGATCACCATCCCGGAAGTCGCGATGACGGCCGACCTGCGGCTCGCCACCGTCTACGTCATGCCGCTCGGCGGGCGTGACGCGAAGCCGGTGCTCGAAGCGCTCGAGCGCAACAAGAAGTTTCTTCGCGGCGAGATCGCGCGCCGCATTAACCTGAAATTCGCACCTGACCTGCGCTTCCGATTCGACGAACAATTCGACGAGGCGGAACGGATCGAGAAGATTTTGCGAACACCGGAAGTCCGGCGCGATCTCGAATCGAAGCCGTCCGACGAAGAGCAATGAGCGACGAGGGTTTGCGCAATCTTGCCCAACCTCATGCTGAGGAGCCTCCGAAGGAGGCGTCTCGAAGCACGAACGCATTGCCATCCCTCAAGACGGGCGCTGCGCGCCCCCCAGGATGAGGGCCATAAGCAGCGCAAGCGCGAGAAGCGCGACGTGCACGGCTGGGTCATTCTCGACAAGCCGGTCGGCATGACGTCGACGCACGCGGTCGCGATGATCAAGCGCCTGTTCACGGCGAAGCGCGCCGGCCACGCCGGCACGCTCGATCCGCTCGCCTCGGGCTGCCTGCCGCTCGCGCTCGGCGAAGCCACCAAGACCGTTCCGTTCGTGATGGATGGGCGCAAGCGCTACCGCTTCACGGTGCGCTGGGGCGAGGAGCGCGACACCGACGATGCCGAGGGCAAGGTGGTCGGCGACCAGCGAGGCGCGTCCCACCGCGGACGCCATCAACGCCTGCCTGCCGGCCTTCACCGGAACGATCGCGCAGGTGCCGCCGAAATTCTCCGCCATCAAGATCGAGGGCGAGCGCGCCTACGATCTCGCCCGCGACGGCCAGGATGTGGTGCTGGAGGCCCGCCCGGTCGATATCCACGGTCTGGCCCTCGTGGAGACGCCGGACGCCGACACGGCCGTTTTCGAGGCCGAATGCGGCAAGGGAACCTACGTGCGGGCGCTCGCGCGCGACATGGGCCGCGTTCTCGGCTGCCTCGGGCATGTGAGTGCGCTCCGGCGCACACAGGTCGGCCCGTTCGGCGAAAACGACATGATTTCGCTGGCGGAACTGGAGGCTTTGTGCCAAAAGGCCGCCGCCGGCGAGGGAAGCCTCGCCGACGCGCTACTGCCCGTTGAGACCGCGCTGGACGACATCCCGGCGCTGGCCGTCAACCGGGCGGATGCGGCAAGGCTCCAAAGGGGCCAAGCCGTTTTGTTGCGCGGCCGGGATGCCCCCATTTTCCGCGGCACGGTCCATGTGACGACTTCGGGCGAGCTTGTTGCTCTGGCCGAAGTGGACCGCGGCGAAATCATCCCCAAGCGCGTGTTCAACCTCGCCGGCCTGAAGGGCAGCGCCGGCAAACGACAAGGTCATTGACGATGTCGCTATCGACCGGCCGCAAGGCCGAAATCATCAAGACGTATGCGACCAAGGCGGGCGACACGGGTTCGCCCGAGGTACAGGTCGCGATCCTGTCCGAACGGATCAACACCCTGACCGACCACTTCAAGGCCCATGTGAAGGACAATCACTCGCGGCGCGGCCTGCTCAAGATGGTCTCGCAGCGGCGACAGCTGCTCGATTACCTCAAG
This sequence comes from uncultured Alphaproteobacteria bacterium, assembly GCA_963778455.1. Classification (GTDB taxonomy): domain Bacteria; phylum Pseudomonadota; class Alphaproteobacteria; order Rhizobiales; family Xanthobacteraceae; genus PALSA-894. Next base: position 30,742 of record CAVZUL010000009.1, on the reverse strand, counting down.
CGCACCGACGAGGCGCGCTACAAGAGCATCATCGAGAAGCTCGGCATTCGCCGTTGAACGTTTTCGCGCGCGGATGTTTCCGCGCGCGTTGTAGGCGGGCTTGCATAGCTCGCCGTTGCGTGGCGGCCGGGCATGACCAAAGTCATTCCGTTTTCGAAGAAAGCCAGCCGCCGAGTACGCCGGACGGAATGTCCGTCCGCGCTAACCGATGGAAGACCAGGAAGGCCATGGCAGGATCGCCGGACGCTGTCTCGATTCGCGTGACGCACGCGCGCGGCAGCGTCTCGCCGTCTTGCTCATGGCTTTCTCGCTTCCCTGAACCGAAGAGAGAAAACCGAAATGTTCGATATTCACCGCGTTGAGCTGGACTGGGGTGGGCGCACGCTCACGCTCGAGACCGGCAAGATCGCCCGCCAGGCCGACGGCGCCGTCGTCGCCACCTACGGAGAAACCAAGGTTCTCGCGACCGTGGTCGCCGCCAAGACGCCGCGCGAAGGCGTCGACTTCCTGCCGCTGACCGTCGACTACCAGGAAAAATACTATGCGGCGGGCCGCATTCCGGGCGGCTACTTCAAGCGCGAAGGCCGTCCGACCGAAAAGGAAACCCTGGTTTCAGCGCCTGATCGACCGCCCGATCCGTCCGCTGTTCGCCGACGGCTGGCGCAACGAGACGCAGGTGATCGTGACGACGTTGTCGCACGATCTGGAAAACGATCCCGACATCCTGGCGCTGGTCGCTTCCTCGGCGGCGCTCTGCCTTTCGGGCGCGCCCTTCATGGGCCCGATCGGCGCGGCGCGCGTCGGCTTCGTCGGCAACGAATATGTCCTCAACCCGACGCTCGACGAGATGGCGGAGAGCCAGCTCGACCTCGTCGTCGCCGGCACCAAGGATGCGGTGCTGATGGTGGAGTCCGAGGCGAAGGAGCTGCCCGAAGAGGTCATGCTCGGCGCCGTGATGTTCGGCCACCGGTATTTCCAGCCGGTGATCCAGGCGATCATCGAGCTTGCCGAAAAGGCCGCCAAGGAGCCGCGCGAACTCACCGTCGTCGACAATGCGGCGCTGGAAAAGGAAATGCTCGGCATCGTCGAGCAGGACCTGCGCGCGGCTTACGCGATCGCCGACAAGATGGCGCGCCACAAGGCGGTCGATGCCGCCAAGGCCAAGGTGACGGCGCATTACTTCCCGGAAGGGAAGGAGCCCGCCTACGACAAGCTGCGCATCGGCGGCGTGTTCAAGGAGCTCGAAGCCAAGATCGTGCGCTGGAACATTCTCGACACCAGCAAGCGCATCGACGGCCGCGACCTCAAGACCGTGCGCCCGATCGTCGCCGAAGCCGGCATCCTGCCGCGCGCACATGGCTCGGCGCTGTTCACCCGCGGCGAGACCCAGGCGCTGGTGGTGACCACGCTCGGCACCGGCGAGGACGAGCAGTGGATCGACGCGCTGCAGGGGACCTACAAGGAGTCATTCCTGCTGCACTACAACTTCCCGCCCTACTCGGTGGGCGAGACCGGCCGCATGGGCGGCACCAAGCGCCGCGAGATCGGTCACGGCAAGCTCGCCTGGCGCGCGATCCATCCGGTGCTGCCGGAAAAGCATGAGTTCCCCTACACGATCCGCATCGTGTCGGAGATCACCGAGTCGAACGGCTCGTCCTCGATGGCATCCGTGTGCGGCGCCTCGCTCGCGCTGATGGATGCGGGCGTGCCGCTCAAGCGGCCGACCGCCGGCATCGCGATGGGCCTCATTCTCGAGGACAAGCGCTACGCCGTGCTCTCCGACATCCTCGGCGACGAGGATCATCTCGGCGACATGGACTTCAAGGTGGCCGGCACCGAGAAGGGCATCACCTCGCTGCAGATGGACATCAAGATCGCCGGCATCACCGAGGAGATCATGAAGGTCGCGCTTGGCCAGGCGAAGGACGGGCGCATCCACATCCTCGGCGAGATGGCGAAGGCGCTGACCCAGGCGCGCGCCGAGCTCGGCGAGCATGCGCCGCGCATCGAGGTGTTCTCGATCCCGACCGACAAGATCCGCGAAGTGATCGGCACCGGCGGCAAGGTGATCCGCGAGATCGTCGAGAAGACCGGCGCCAAGATCAACATCGAGGACGACGGCACCGTGAAGGTCGCCTCCGCCAAGGCCGAAGTCGATCAAGGCGGCGATCAACTGGATCAAGTCGATCGCGAGCGAGCCGGAAGTCGGCCATATCTACGAGGGCACGGTCGTCAAGGTGATGGACTTCGGCGCCTTCGTGAACTTCTTCGGCGCCAAGGACGGCCTCGTTCACATCTCGCAGCTCGCCTCGCGCCGGGTGAACAAGGTCAACGAGGTGGTCAAGGAAGGCGACAAGGTGAAGGTCAAGCTGCTCGGCTTCGACGATCGCGGCAAGACGCGGCTTTCGATGAAGGTCGTCGATCAGGCGACCGGCGAGGACCTTGAGGCGAAGCAGAAGGCGGAAGCTGACGGAGCTCGCGCAGGCGAGCAGACGCAGGCGGCGGCGGGCGAATAGTCCGCGTCACATCGAAAATGCGAAGGGCGGCCCAGCGGCCGCCCTTTTTTGCGTTACGCCGCCTCGTCGTACAGCCACTTCGAGACGATACCCCCGATCGCGCCGCCGACGATCGGTGCGACCCAGAACAGCCATAGGTCGCTCAGCGCCTCGGCGCCGCCGAAGATCGCGGTCGCGGTCGAGCGTGCCGGATTGAGCGAGGCGTTCGACACCGGGATCGCGACCAGGTGGAACAACGTGAGCGCCAGTCCGATGGCGATCGGTGCGAATCCCGCCGGGCAGTTCTTCGTCGTTACGCCCATGATGACGATGAGGAACAACGCGGTGATCACGACCTCGATGATCAGCACGGCGAGCAGCGAAAACTGTCCGGTGCCGCCGTAGAGATTGGAAACCGCGGTGAACGAATTCCACTTTCCGCCCGCGGGCGCGCCGCCGAGGATGACATAGAACACGCACGCCGCCGCCGCGCCACCGAGCACCTGCGCGATGATGTAGGCCGGTGCACGGCCCATCTCGAAACGCCCGCCGGCGACGAGGCCGAGCGTCACCGCGGGATTGAAGTGGCCGCCCGAGATGTGGCCGACCGCGAAAGCCATTGCCAGGACCGACAGGCCGACCGCAAATGCGACCGCCACAAGCCCCGCCGAAGGCGCGGAGAACAGCGCTGCACCGCACACCGCGGTGACGAGAGTGAACGTGCCGATGAATTCGGCGCCGAGTTCGCGATTCATGGATGTTACCCCTTGATCCGAGGCCCGGCTGCCCGACCGGGCGCGAATCACATCGTTCACCAGGTCCGCGCGCGGGGCAACCGGCTTGGCGGTCCCTGTGCGTATCAGGCCGTGCCGGGGTCGGAGGAAGATCCTTCAGCGCATCCGGATGCGGCATCGAGATCACGTTGTAGCCGGAGTCGACGAAATGGATTTCGCCGGTCACCCCGGTCGAAAGGTCCGACAGCAGGTAGAGCGCAGCGCCACCCAATTCATCGAGCGTTACGCCGCGTCCGAGCGGCGAGTGCTTCTGCTGGAAAGCAAACATTGCGCGCGCGTCGCCGATTCCGGCGCCCGCGAGCGTGCGGATCGGCCCGGCCGAGATGGCGTTGACGCGGATGCGCTCGCGCCCGAAATCGACCGCCAGATACCGCACGGACGCCTCGAGCGCCGCCTTGGCGAGGCCCATGACGTTGTAGTTCGGCATGGTCCGTTCGCTGCCGTTGAAGGTCAGCGTCAGCATCGCGCCACCGTTGCGCATCAGCCGCGCGGCACGCTTGGCGCCCTCGGTGAACGAAAAGCACGAGATCACCATCGTGCGGCTGAAATTGTCGCGCGAAGTCTCGGCGTAGCGGCCCTTCAACTCGTTCTTGTCGGAGAAACCGATGGCATGGATGTAGAAATCGAGCGTACCCCATTGCTTCTCGATTTCGCCGAACACCGCATCGACGGACGTGATGTCCTCGACATCGCACGGCAGGATCAGCTTCGATCCGAGCAACTCGGCGAGCGGCTTCACGCGCCGGCCGAGCGCCTCGCCCTGATAGGTAAACGCGAGCGTCGCGCCATGCGCCGCAAGCGTCTGCGCGATCCCCCAGGCGATCGAGTGGTCGTTTGCGACCCCCATGATCAGCCCGCGCTTGCCTTGCATCAGGGCGGTCATGGCGGTTCTCTACAAATGAGGTTGAACGGCTGCGTGCGTCTGATCGGAGGGCACGACCGGCACGATCTCGCACTCCATCAGGTCGCTCCAGTTGAGCAGCCATTCCTGCAGGAGGCGGGCGTCGTCGCATTCCATTAGCTGGAAGCAGCGGTCGAAATTCGCCTCGATCCAGCTTCCGACGTACTTGAGGCCGTCCGGCATCATGCGGCCCTGGTCACGGAAGCGGCGATAGACCGCCTTGGCGTCGCGGTCGCGAAACCGTTCAATCACCATGAAGAGCATGTCGCGTCACGCATCCAGCCGCTTGAACACGACGGAGGCGTTGGTGCCGCCGAAGCCGAACGAATTCGACAGCACGCAGTTGAGCTGCACGTTGTCGCGGCGTTCGCGCACGATCGGGATGTCGGCGAAGGCTGGATCGAGGTTCTCGATATTGGCGCTCTCGCAGATGAAGCCGTTGTTCATCATCAGCAGCGAATAGATCGCCTCCTGCACGCCGGCGGCGCCGAGCGAATGGCCGGTCAGCGACTTGGTCGCCGAGATCGGCGGAATATTGTCGCCGAACACCTCGCGGATCGCCTCGATCTCCTTGATATCGCCGATCGGCGTCGAGGTCGCGTGCGGGTTGATGTAGTCGACCGGCAGCGTTCACGCCGGCGAGCGCCTGTTTCATGCAGCGCGTCGCGCCTTCGCCCGACGGCGCCACCATGTCGTGCGCCGTCCGACGTCGCGCCATAGCCGCAGATTTCGGCGTAGATCTTCGCGCCGCGGGCCTTCGCGTGCTCGAGCTCCTCGAGCACCAGCACGCCGGCGCCGCCCGCGATCACGAAGCCGTCGCGGTCCTTGTCGTAGGCGCGCGAGGCCTTGTCGGGCGTCTGGTTGAAGCCCGACGACATCGCCCCCATCGCGTCGAACAGCACCGACATGGTCCAGTCGAGATCCTCGCAGCCGCCGGCGAAGATCATGTCCTGCTTGCCCCACTGGATCGTCTCGGCCGCATTGCCGATGCAATGGTTCGAGGTCGCGCAGGCCGACGAGATCGAATAGTTCACGCCCTTGATCTTGAACCAGGTGGCGAGCGTCGCGGAGGCGGTCGACGACATCGCCTTCGGCACCGCGAACGGCCCGACGCGCTTCGGGCCCTTGCTGCGCGTGATGTCGGCGGACTCCACGATCGTGCGTGTCGAAGGCCCGCCCGATCCCATGATGATGCCGGTGCGCTCGTTGGAGATGTCGCTCTCCTCGAGCCCCGCATCGCGGATCGCCTGCTCCATCGCGACGTGATTCCACGCCGCGCCGCCGCCGAGGAAGCGCATCGCGCGGCGGTCGACCATTTCGGACGGGTCGAGCGAGGGCGCGCCGTGCACCTGGCAGCGGAAGCCGAGCTCGGCATATTTGTCGGCGCGCGAAATGCCGGACTTGGCCTCGCGCAGGCTCGCCAGTGACTTCCTGCGTGTTGTTGCCGATGGACGAGACGATGCCCATCCCGGTGACGACGACCCGTCTCATGCTTGCCTCGTCCGCATGTCCTGCGCGCAACGGTTCGGCGCGCGTCGCGATAATGTGGGGCTTCCGCTGCCGCTTTGTCAGGCCCCGGCCGGCTGCGCGGCGTTATCCTTGAACAACGCGACCTTCAGGTCGCTGCGCCTGGTAGACCAGTCTCGCCGTCCGCCTTGAGCCAGCCGTCCGCGATGCCGAGCACGAGCTTGGAGCGCATCACGCGCTTGATCTCGACGCCGTAGATGACTTCCTTGACGTGTCGGCGGCACCTGGCCGGCGAGCTTCACCTCGCCGACGCCGATCGCGCGGCCGCGGCCCGACGAGCCGAGCCAGCCGAGGAAGAAGCCCACCATCTGCCACAGCGCGTCGAGCCCGAGGCAGCCGGGCATCACCGGATCGCCCTTGAAATGGCAGGGGAAAAACCACAGGTCGGGCTTCACATTCAGCACCGCGCGCATCAGGCCCTTGCCGTACTCGCCGCCGGCTTCCGCGATCTCGGAGATGCGGTCGAACATCAGCATCGGCGGCAGCGGCAGCTGCGGCCCCTCGCGGAAACAGTTCCCCGCGGCCGCAGGCCAGCAGGTCCTCGTATTCGAAGCTCGAACGGCGATTTTCCATTCGGAACCCTTTTCAGGCGGGTGGGGCGCGATTAACTATCATACGGGCCGGATCGGGCAAAGCCCGCGCGACTGCGGGCAAGACGCGCCCTCGAATCCGCGTTTTCGAGGCCGCAGACACGCTTTAGACGCATGGCGGCCTGTTGCGAGAGAGTTGCATCTAAGCCACGCGTTGCCTATGATCCTATCGCATAGCCGCAGCGATCTTGGCCCCGAGCGGCCAGCCAGGGGCAAGGATCAGTATTCATGACTCCAGTACGAACGACAGTATTTTCCGACCCGCATGCGCTTTCCGACAGCGCCAGCGCGCGGCGCGTGCCGAGCTGACCGGCTGCCCGTGGCACGACGTGAAGGCGATGCTGCGCCAGGTCGGCCTGCGGCCGACCCGCCAGCGCATGGCGCTCGGCTGGATCCTGTTCGCCAAGGGCGACCGTCATCTCACCGCCGAGATGCTCTACGAGGAGGCCACCAAGGCGAAGGTGCCGGTGTCGCTCGCGACCGTCTACAACGCGCTGCACCAGTTCACCGAGGTCGGCCTGCTGCGCCAGGTCGCGGTCGACGGGTCGAAGACCTATTTCGACACCAACGTATCCGACCACCATCACTTCTTCGTCGAAGGCGAGAACGCGCTGGTCGATATTCCGAACGCCGAGGTGATGCTCGACCGGCTGCCGCACGCGCCGCAGGGCTACGAGGTCGCGCGCGTCGATGTCGTGGTGCGGCTGCGCAAGACAGGCTGAGTCGGCACGCCGCTCGCGGTTGATGCCCCGCCTCGGCGGGGCATTTGTTTTCTACTCCACCTTCTCGTTCGGATAGACGCCCCACAGGCGCGGCTGCTCGATCCAGCCGTCGAAGCCGTCGCCGACGAGGCGGCACCAGCCGTCCTTGCAGCGCTTCACGGTGGCGAGCACGCCGTGCTGCAGCTTGGCGGTGATGCTGCTCGCGGCATCCGGCTTGTCGCGCAGTGTCGAGCAGTCTCCTTGCCCTTGGACTGCGGCGAGACCAGCGCGGTGCGCCTGCCGGACAGGAGCGAGTGATAGACCCAGCCCTCGGCGCCTTCCCAGTCGCGGATGCGCCGCCAGTTCTCGAACTCGGCCGTCACCTCGACGGGCAGCGCCGAGCGGTTATAGACCCAGGCGACATCGTGATCCTTGGTCGGACCGGCGCGCACATTGACCTTGTCGGACTTGAGGCTGACGAAGCGCGGGATCGGCAGTCCGCTCGCGGTCCCGGTTCTCGGCCGCGCCGGCGGCGCCGCGCACAAGCGCCAGCATCACCGCGACAGCAGTCCGTCACCCACACGTTTGCGATCATCACGCCTTGCCCGTCCGACATCAAAAACACCTGCCAATCCGGCGGCGTTACACGCATCCATGCCCGGCGCTTTGTCTTGACCCGGCCATCTGTTAGAGAGGGGCCGTTGTGCCTCGCTGGAAGCTCGCGAGTTTCCGCTGGCGCGGTTAAAGAGGCCTGAACGTTCGCGGCCCATCGCGGGTCGGGCAGGCGGAGCGCCGAGAGGCGGGGAAATGGCAAAAGGCAAGAAGCCGCTGGTCGTCGTGACGCGCAAGCTGCCGGACACCGTGGAAACGCGGATGCGCGAGCTGTTCGACACGCGGCTCAATCTCGACGACAAGCCGATGAGCCAGGCGGAGCTCGCCGAGGCCGTGAAGGTCGCCGACGTGCTGGTGCCGACCGTCACCGACCGGATCGATTCGCGCGCTGCTCGGCCAGTCGGGCGAGAAGCTGCGGCTGATCGCGAATTTCGGCAACGGCGTCGACAATATCGATGTCGCGACCGCGCTGCAGCGCGGCATCACGGTGACCAACACGCCGGGCGTGCTCACCGAGGACACCGCCGACATGACCATGGCGCTGATCCTCGCGGTGCCGCGCCGGCTCGCCGAGGGCTCGGTCGTGCTCACCGGCGAGAAGGAATGGACCGGCTGGCGGCCGACCTGGATGCTCGGCCACCGCATCTGGGGCAAGCGGCTCGGCATCATCGGCATGGGCCGCATCGGCCAGGCGGTCGCGCGCCGCGCGCGCGCCTTCGGCCTGCAGGTCCACTATCACAACCGCAAGAAGGTCGCGCCGCAGATCGAGGAAGAGCTCGAGGCGACCTACTGGGAGAGCCTCGACCAGATGCTCGCCCGCATGGACATCATCTCGATCAACTGCCCGCACACGCCCGCGACCTATCACTTGCTCTCGGCGCGCCGGCTCAAGCTGATCCGGCCCGACGCCTATATCGTCAACACGGCGCGCGGCGAGGTGATCGACGAGAACGCGCTCACCCGCATGATCGAGGCGGGCGAGATCGCGGGCGCCGGCCTCGACGTGTTCGAGCATGAGCCGGCGGTCAATCCGAAGCTGGTCAAGCTCGCGCGCGCCGGCAAGGTGGTGCTGCTGCCGCACATGGGCTCGGCGACGATCGAGGGCCGCATCGACATGGGCGACAAGGTGATCATCAACATCAGGACCTTCATGGACGGCCACAGGCCGCCGGACCGGGTCCTACCTTCGATGCTCTGACTTGGAGTTGAACGCTTTCCGATGCATGCGGCTCGTTTCCTCTCGTCAGCATCGTCCTTGCGGCGCTGGCCGCTCTCGATCCTCGCCGGCGGCGGCGCAGGCGATGACGGTCGATGAATTCCGCCGCGAGCTCGTCGGCGTGCCGCTGTGCGGGACGCCGGAAAGCGGCCCGTTCGCCGGCAAGATGCTGTGCACCGTGCACCTGCCGGACGGCACCGCGATCCTCGCCGGGCGCGGGCCTCGTGGTCTACGGGCTGTGGGAGGCGAGCGGCGGACAGATCTGCCGGCGCAACGCCCACGATCCCGCCGACAAGCGCCGCTGCGTGACCTACGAGCGGGTCGACCGCAGCCATTTCCGCAACAGCGACGGGGTCGGTTTCTGCCTCGGGCCGTGCGAGAGCGACAAGTAGCCGCGACTCTTTGCGCCGGCCCTCGCGCAAGCTTCAACTTGTCGTATGATCCTTCCCAGAATCACGCTGGGAGGATTACATGCGTGCAGCTGCTTGCGGGTGCTGCGGTCGCCGCTCTTGTCGTTCGATGTCGCGCTTGCCGCCAGCAAGCTCACGCCGAAGGAGATCCAGACCGAGTTCTTCGACGGCAAGGCGTTCACGGCCGCGACCACGTCCGGCACCAAGTTCAAGATGACGTTCACGACCGACGGCAAGGTCACGCGCGAGCCGCAGGACAAGGCCGGCGCGAAGGGCGAGGGCACCTGGAAGCTCTCCAAGGATGGCTTCTGCACCACCTGGAAAGGCAGCGCGGCGAATTGCTACACGCTGGTCAATGTCGACAAGAACAAGTGGTCGGTCGTGAAGGGCGCCGCGACCGTCGCGGTGTGGAGCAAATAAGCCCCTCATCCTGAGGCGCGAGCGAAGCGAGCCTCGAAGGATGGCCACAAACTCCGGGGATACGCCGCCATCCTTCGAGACGCGTCCTTCGGACGCTTCTCAGGATGAGGGCGTGAGGTGAACCGACAGATCCCGGATCGTCGGCGTCTCGCCTGACAGCGGATTGCCCGGATCCCACGCATAATGCAGCGTCTCGAAGCGCATGGCGCGCGCGTCGACCATCAGTAGCCGGCCGACCAGCCCTTCGCCGAAGCCGACGATCTCGCGGATCACTTCCAGCGCCATCATCGAGCCGAGCACGCCGGTGAGCGCGCCGAGAATTCCGGCCTCCGCGCAGGCCGGCACGGTCCCGGGCGGCGGCGGTTCGGGAAACAGGCAGCGATAGGTCGGATTCGGCTTGCCGTCCGCGTCGCGCTCGTGCGCCCGGATCGTGGTGAGCGTGCCGTCGAAGGTGCCGACCGCCGCCGTCACCAGCGGCTTCTTCGCCAGGAAGCACGCATCCGAGACCAGATAGCGCGTCGAAAAATTGTCCGAGCCGTCGGCGACGAGATCGTAGCGCGCGACGAGGTCGAGCGCATTCTCGGCGGTCAGCCGCACGCCGTGCGTCTCGACCGTCACATGCGGATTGAGCCGGGCGATCGCGGCCGCGGCGCTGTCGACCTTCGGCGCGCCGAGGTCCGGCGTCGCATGAATGATCTGCCGCTGCAGGTTCGACAGCGACACCGCATCGTCGTCGATCACGCCGAGCGTTCCGACGCCGGCCGCCGCCAGATACATCAGCACCGGCGCGCCGAGCCCGCCCGCCCCGATCACCAGCACGCGCGCGCGCTTGAGCGCCGCCTGCCCGGGCCCGCCGACCTCGCGCAGCACGATGTGGCGCGCATAACGTTCCAGTTCGTCCGGGGTCAGCACGGTTGCACCATGGATTCTCGATCCGCTAGGCTCCGACCCGTTCATAGCACGAGGTTGGGGATGCGGCTTGCCGGCGCGGCATTGTCGTTTCTTGCGGCCGTGAGCTTCGCGGTCGCGGAGCCGGCCAAGCAGGCCGCGCCGAAGTAAGGCCGAAACCGCCAAGCGAGCGCCGCGACCAAGCCGAAAAAGCGCCGCCGCGCCAAGGCCGACAAGAAGGCCGCGCTCGCCGCGATCGCAGCCTCCTACGCGGCCATTCCGCTCGCCGAGCGCCTCTCGATCCAGAACGACCTCGTCTGGACCGGCGACTACAACGGCCCCGTCAACGGCGAGTTCGGCGAGCGCGCGATCGCGGCCGTCAAGGCGTTCCAGAAGCGCAACGGCGGAAAGGAAACCGGCGTGCTCAACCAGTCGGAGCGCGCCGCGCTCGCCGCCGCCGCCAAGCCGAAGCAGGACGCGGTCGGCTGGCGCATCGTCGACGACGTCGCGAGCGGTGCGCGCATCGGCATTCCGACCAAGCTCATGCCGAACACGCACCGTCATCGGCGGCATCGCTGTGGAGTCTCCGCGCGCGGCGAGTATTCGGTCGAGACCTTCCGCATCGCGCAGCCCGGCACGACGCTTGCCCGCCGTGTTCGAGCGGATGAAGAAGGAGCCGGCGGGCCGCAAGGCGGACTACAGCGTGCTGCGGCCGGACTTCTTCGTCATCTCCGGCCTGCAGAACCTGAAGAAGTTCTACGTGCGCGCGCAGGTGCGCGGCGAGGAGGTGCGCGGCTTCACGGTGCTCTACGATCAGGCGATGGCCGGCATCATGGAGCCGGTGGTGGTCGCGATGTCGAGCGCCTATGCGGCGTTTCCGGTCGGCGCCGCGCCGCCGCCGCGCCGCAAGGTCGAGTATGCGAGCGGCGTCGCGGTCGGCCCGGGTCACATCGTCACCAGCCGCGACGCGCTGGACGGCTGCCACGTCGTGACGGTCGCGGGCATCGGCGGCGCGGATCGCGTCGCCGAGGACAAGGCGAACGGGCTTGCGCTGCTGCGCGTGCACGGCGCGGACCTCAAGCCCGTTGCGCTCGCCGCCGAACCGCAAGGGCGATGTGACGCTCGCTCGGCGTCGCCGATCCGCAGGCGCAGGGCGGCGGCAGCGCGGTCAGCGCCGCGAAGGCGCGCGTCACCGATACGCTCGCGCTCGATCCCGCGCCGGCGCTCGGCTTCGACGGCGCGGCCGCGCTCGATGCGCAGGGGCGGCTCGCCGGCATCGCGTCGCTGAAGCCGCCGGTCGTCGCGGGCCCGCCTGCCGGCACAGCCGCGAGCCTCACGCCGGTCGAGGCGATCCGCAGGTTCCTCGACGCGCAGAACGTGGCGCTCGCGCTCGGCTGGCGCGTCCGGCGTCGAGGCCGCGAAGGCTTCGGTCGTGCGGGTGATCTGCGTGAGGAAGTAACCTGTGTCCCGGGCGCGGCGCAGCACGGAGCGAAGCGGAGTGGTGCGACGCAGACCCGGGATCGCACCAAGCGCTGAGCGTTCGTTCGATGCGCCGCTACTACGTCTACATTCTCGCCAACCGCCGATACGGCGTCATGTACGTCGGCGTCACGAACGACTTGTTTCGCCGGATGATACAGCATCGGGCAAAGGTCGTGCCCGGATTCACCAAGGAATACGGCGTGATCCGACTCGTCTATTTCGAGGATTACGCGTCGATCACGGAAGCCCGCGCACGTGAGCGCAGCCTGAAGCGTTGGCGGCGCGCCTGGAAGCTCGAGCTGGTCGATGAATTCAATCCGGAATGGCGCGATCTGACCGAAGAACATTTCGTGCTGAACTGAGTTTTGTGCGACCCCGGATCTGCGGCGCACCGCTTTGCGCTGCGCCGCGTCCGGGGCACAGGTCCTACCTATTCTCAAACTTCGGCGGCCGCTTCTCGACGAACGCCGCCATGCCTTCCTTCTGATCGTGCGTGGCGAACAGCGCCTGGAAGGTGCGGCGCTCGAAGCGGATGCCTTCGGCGAGCGTCGTCTCGAACGCGCGGTTGACCGCTTCCTTCGCGGTCATCACGGCGATCAGCGACATGCCGGCGATCGTCTCGGCGGCCTTCATCGCCTCGTCCATCAGGCTCGCGGCCGGCACGACGCGCGCCACCAGCCCGGAGCGCTCGGCCTCCGCGGCGTCCATCATGCGGCCGGTCAGGTTCAGGTCCATCGCCTTCGCCTTGCCGACCGCGCGCGTCAGGCGCTGCGTGCCGCCGATCCCCGGGATGACGCCGAGCTTGATCTCGGGCTGGCCGAACTTCGCATTGTCGGCCGCGATGATGATGTCGCACTGCATCGCAAGCTCGCAGCCGCCGCCGAGCGCAAACCCCGCGACCGCCGCGATCACCGGCTTGCGCATGCGCGCGACGCGATCCCAGTTCGCCGCGAAGTCCTCCTTGAACACGTCCATGTGGATCTTGCCGGACATCTCCTTGATGTCGGCGCCGGCCGCGAACGCCTTCTCGTTGCCGGTGAGGATCACGCAGCCGATGTGTCGGATCAGCCTCGAACGCGTCGATCGCGGCGGTCATCTCCTCGTTGACCTTGGCGTTGAGCGCGTTGAGCGCCTGCGGCCGGTTGAGGCGGATGATGCCGACCTTGCCTTTGGTTTCGACGATGATGGTTTCGTGGCTCATGTCCGCTCCGGGTGGAAAAGTCATCGGTACCATAGCGCAGCCAACGCTGCGCCGCCCGGTTTGCAGCGAGGCGCCGGGTGCCCTTTGTCTTTCTCCGCTCCCAAGAAAAATGAGGGGAGCAGGGCGCCGACAGGCGCTGGTGCGGAGCGCCGCACCCCGTGACCCGGCCTCGCGACAGGGTCGATCTTCGGGATCGCCCGAAGATCACCGGCCAGTGACGCAGGCCGGCGCGCCTCTCGACGCCCTGCCGCGGCGTTTTCACTACGGCGTCGGGCCGCGCTTTCAGCGGCGCGCTTTACGCGCCGCCATCAGCCAGCTCCTGGCAGGAGGCCGTTGTACCTCCGGGCGGAGCCCCGACGCTGCCCGAGTGCCCGGCTGACGAGGCCGAGGCGCGCGGGCGCCGCACCGGCGAAGGCCCAGATTTCGCCGGGCGCCCGCCGCCGGGTCCGCTTGGCCTGTTCTCCGGCCGCGCTCCCGGCTTGCTCCATCATCCGAACGTCACCGGTTGACGCCCCTCAGTGAGCAAGGTGACGTGTGTATAATCCTATGATAGGAATATGTCAAGAGACATCGATCAGTGCGAAGATCACACGCACCCTAGCCGCCGAATGCCGCGGCCGAGGAGCCAGAAAATCAGAGTTTTTAGGAGAGCTTAGAATATACCACAAAATCTCCGGAATTGGGACAGTGTTGCTGTCGTAAGTTGCGAAAATATTCTTCCCTAACTGAGGCTTGAAAGAACGGCGTTCTCCTCCATGTTTTTACAAAAGGGGAGCGAGTTCGCGCTTCGGGAGGGATTTGCCGTGGCCCGGAAGAAACTGCTGCACAAGAGGACGGACCCTCAAAAGCTCCGCGAGGTATTCGCGGTCTTCAAAGCCATCTTCAAAGAGAAGATGCCCGCAGGCGACCTGCTTCGGGCCGCCTTCGCATTTATAGAATTGTACGAGGCGCTGGACGTTGAACGTTACGGCGACCTTGGATACTCCACCCGCGAGGCCTTTTTCGCCGCTGCCGTCGATCAGGCAATGGGTGATGGCGGATGGCGAGTTTTGCGTCATGAGATGAAGGTCGGAATGGTACTTTGCGACGAAGTCCCCGATAACTATCTGGCGGTCCAGGCGCGAATTCGAAGTTTTGTCGGACGGACGGAATGGCCACGTATCGGAATGGAATAGCACTTGCGGCGCGTGAGCACCTTGCTTCGGGACAACCGATCACGCGGCTTGAGGCGATCGTCCTCTACGGGGTCGCGAACTTGCCAGATGTGATAAAGGAGATGCGACGGCAGGGATGGATAATCAAATCGCGCCACATCACCTACGCTGCCGCTGTTGCGCGAATGAAGGCCTATGCGGAGCTTACGCCGCCGAAGAATTTGCCGATCCGCGAAATACAGCTCACGGAATATTGGGTCAGCAAATGATATGAATTGGGAGAGTCGATAATGATCCGGCTGCGCCCATGGCAAGAGGAGGCGCTGCAAAAGTCGCTTGTCTGGCTCTTGGAAAGAAGGGTGGACAAACATTTCCTCATCAACGCCGCACCTGGCTCGGGCAAAACTATAGCTGCGTGCTCGATTGCCAACGCGCTATTGGCCCGAGATCAAATCGATAAGGTCATTGTTATTGCTCCTCGGTCTGAGGTTGTAAATCAGTGGGCTCAGGACTACAGCTCCGTGGTTCGCAGAACCATGATGAAAGTTACTTCCGCGGACGGGGACCTAACGACGCTAGGCTTGGACGTGTGCGCGACATGGGCCGCGATAAAAGGCCTTTCGCACCAATTTCAAAAGCTTTGCGCTGAAGGAAGAACTCTAGTTATCTGCGACGAACATCATCATGCTGCTGTAGAAGCAGCGTGGGGAAGAAGCGCAGATAGTTCGTTTGTCGATGCTGCATTCGTGCTCGTTCTTACCGGGACGCCTATCCGATCGGACGCGAAGCAGTCGGTCTGGCTCGCTTATGATGATGAGGGAGCCATCGATCATCCCGGAGAGGGGACTTATACACTTACGTATGGCGAAGCCGTAGAGCTCGAATATTGTCGACCAGTCACCTTCCACAGGCACGAAGGACTGTTCAACGTCGATCTAGAAGGTGGCGAAGTAATAAATATTTCAAGCAAGAAGCCCGCACAACTAACGGCCGATCTGAAGCGCCTCCCCGGGCTACAACGTGCTCTCAATTTTTACAGGCTCGCATGCACCCCCTTGTACGAGAAAGACGGAAAGACCCCGCTGAGAAGGGGCTACCAAGCGACAATGATTGATGCCGCTTCTGAGAAGCTCGCTGAGCTACACAATCAAATGCCAGACGCCGGCGGGCTGGTAATCGCGCCTTCAATCGAACTTGCAAAATACTTTGTCGCGTTGATCGAAATGATCGAGGGAGAGGCGCCGATCCTTGTTCACAGTCAGATGCCAAACGCTGACAAGAGAATCGATGCCTTTAGGAAAAGCGCCGACAAACGGTGGCTTGTTTCAGTGGCCATGGTCTCAGAAGGTGTGGATATTCCGCGGTTGCGCGTCCTTGTGTATCTCTCTTCATCTCTGACGGAACTCTCGTTCCGCCAGGCTATCGGGCGAGTGGTTCGAACCAACGGTCCGAATGATGCAACATTCGCGTACGTGGTGATGCCTTCGTTTGATATTTTGGAGCAGTTTGCTCGTCGCGTCGAAGAGGAAATGCCCGCCCGATTTCGCGGAGGGGGAGATCAATCTAGAACCAAGCGATGCCCGATTTGCCGGACGGAATGCGATCTCGGAACGAAGCTCTGCGAAAGTTGTCGATACGAATTTCCGCAGAAGGCGCCGCGTACGAAATCGTGCCCTGAGTGCACCGCGGCGAATCCCTTGACCGCGAAGAAGTGCTCGGAATGCGGACACTCGTTTACTGCGGAATTCCACCTCTCTCTAGAGGACGCCCTGAGGGCCGGAGTAATCGTCCGAGGCATGGATATCGATGAGGACGAGGCACGAGAAGGCGAGGCAATGGCGAAGGAAGTACGAGATAAGATTCTACGTAGCGGCGACGAAAAACTCTTGCGCATTCTTCGAACGCTGCCCGAGGCAAGTTGGGCGCGTCTGAAAAACATAATGGAGTGATAGCTACTCCGCGTCCGCTCCCCTCCATCCGGCCCCAAACCTTCACGCCCTTCCAAGAAAATCCCGCTTGCCGATCTCGACGCCGCACTGGCGCAGGATGTCGTAGGCGGTGGTGGCGTGGAAATAGAAGTTCGGCAGCGCGAAGCCGATCAGATACGGCGCGCCCTTCGAGCGTCATCGTCTGCTGCGGGCCGATCGGGAACGTGACGTCCTTGTCTTCGGTCGCGTCGATCTGCTCGCGGCGTAAAGCTCTTCACGTAGTCGATCGTCTTGGCGATGCGCGCCTTGAGATCGTCGAATGGTCTTTTCCTCGTCGGGAAATTTCGGCGGCTCGCCGGTCAGGCGCCCGAGCGTGTTCTTGGCGAAGTCGCAGGTGAGCTGCACCTGCTTCACGCGAAGGAAACATGTCGGGCGTGAGCCGCGTCTGTCAGCAGCACCGCGGGATCGATCTTCTTGGCCGTGCAATGCGCCGCGGCCTTGTCGAGGATTTTCGACAGCGCGCCGAGCGTGCTGAGGAACGATCGCAACGCCGACGCCGGACATCGAGAGAGACATGAGAGGTTCCTTGAGTGCGTTGAGACCGAGCGTCGGGCGGCGCGGCATGCGGGCCGAGATCAATCACATCGCGGGCCCGCTTGTGGCGGAGCGCACATCGGCGTGATGCCGTGGGCGTCGCCTTACACGTCCACGCTCGCGGCGAGCGCGTTCTCCTGGATGAAGTCGCGGCGCGGCTCGACCACGTCGCCCATCAGCTTGGTGAAGATGTCGTCGGCCTCGTCGACCTCCTTGACCTTCACCTGCA
This sequence comes from uncultured Alphaproteobacteria bacterium, assembly GCA_963778455.1. Classification (GTDB taxonomy): domain Bacteria; phylum Pseudomonadota; class Alphaproteobacteria; order Rhizobiales; family Xanthobacteraceae; genus PALSA-894. The sequence continues at coordinate 13,600 of CAVZUL010000009.1, read as the reverse complement.
GCAGCGAGCGCACATTGGTGTCGAGCGTCGTCTCCCACAGCTGCTGCGGGTTCATCTCGCCGAGGCCCTTGTAGCGCTGCAGCGTGATGCCCTTGCGGCCCGCCGCGGTGACCGCCTCGAACAGCCCGACCGGCCCGTGGATCGGCGTGTCCTCGCCCTTGCGGCGCAGCACGCCCTGCTTGCGCATAGACCTCCTGCAGCGCTCGCGGCATGCTCGTCGAGCTTGCGCGCATCGGCCGAGCCGAGCAGCGCGGCGTCGATGATGGCGACTTCCTTCACGCCGCGCACGGTGCGCTCGAAACGGAAGCCTTCGCCCTCGTCGAAGGTGCCCTGCCAGCCGCGCTCGATCTCCTCGCTCAGCGCGTCGAGCCGCTTGCGCGATGTATTGCGGCGGCCGCGAGCGCCTTCGGCGCATCGCCGAAGATCGCCGGCGTGCAGCACGCCGGCGATCGCCGCCTGCTCGACCACCTTGCGGTTGTAGCGGCTGTGCAGGCCGGACAGCACGTTGCGGATCGCGCGCGCCTCCTCGACCAGCGCCTTGAGGTCGGCGCCGGCGCGCTCGTCGCCCGAATAGGGGCGGAACACCGCGTCCTCGAGCCCGGTGTCGGTCAGGTAGTCCTCCAGCGCGTGCTCGTCCTTCAGGTACTGCTCGGACTTGCCGCGCGTGACTTTGTAGAGCGGCGCCTGCGCGATGTAGATGTAGCCGCGGTCGATCAGTTCGCGCATCTGGCGGTAGAAGAACGTCAGCAGCAGCGTGCGGATGTGCGAGCCGTCGACGTCGGCGTCGGTCATGATGATGATCTTGTGGTAGCGCAGCTTGTCGGCGTTGAATTCTTCCGAGCCGATGCCGGTGCCGAGCGCCATGATCAGCGTGCCGATCTGCTCGGACGACAGCATCTTGTCGAAGCGCGCGCGCTCCACGTTGAGGATCTTGCCGCGCAGCGGCAGCACCGCCTGGAACGCGCGGTCGCGCCCCATCTTGGCCGAGCCGCCGGCCGAGTCGCCCTCGACGATCAGCAGCTCGGCCTTGGCCGGATCGCGCTCCTGGCAGTCGGCGAGCTTGCCGGGCAGCGAGGTGATGTCGTTGCCCTTGCTTGCGCGTCAGCTCGCGCGCCTTGCGGGCGGCTTCGCGCGCGGCCGCGGCCTCGACCACCTTGCCGACGATCACCTTGCGCCTCGGTCGGATGCTCCTCGAACCAGGCATTGAGCGCGTCGTTGACGACGCCCTCGACCACCGGGCGCACCTCGGAGGAGACGAGCTTGTCCTTGGTCTGCGAGGAGAACTTCGGGTCCGGCACCTTGACCGAGAGCACCGCGGTCAGGCCCTCGCGGCAATCGTCGCCGGTCAGCGCGACCTTTTCCTTGCGCGCGCTCGGCGCTCTTCTCGGCATAGCCGGTCACCTGGCGCGTCAGCGCGCCGCGGAAGCCCGCGAGATGCGTGCCGCCGTCGCGCTGCGGGATGTTGTTGGTGAAGCAGAGCACGTTCTCGTGATAGCCGTCGTTCCACCACAGCGCGCACTCGACGCCGATGCCGGCCCTTGCTCCGCCTTGATGACGATCGGGTTGGGCACCAGCGCCGGTCTTGTTGCGGTCGAGATATTTCACGAACGCCTCGACGCCGCCCTCGTAGCGCAGCTCCTCGCGCTTCTCGACCGCGTGACGCTTGTCGGAGAGCACGATGGTGACGCCGGAATTGAGGAACGCGAGCTCGCGCAGGCGATGCTCCGAGCGTCGCGAAATCGAACTCCACCATCGTGAAGGTCTCGCGTCGAGGGCAGGAACGTCACCTCGGTGCCGCGCTTGCCGCCCGCATCGCCGACGACCGCGAGCGGCGCGACCGCGTCGCCGTGCGCGAACTCCATGAAGTGCTCTTTGCCGTCGCGCCAGATCGCGCAGCTTGCAGCCAGGTCGAGAGCGCGTTGACCACCGAGACGCCGACGCCGTGCAGGCCGCCCGACACCTTGTAGGAGTTCTGGTCGAATTTCCCGCCCGCATGGAGCTGGGTCATGATCACTTCGGCGGCCGACACGCCCTCTTCCTTGTGGATGTCGGTCGGGATGCCGCGGCCGTCGTCGTAGCACCGTGCAGGAGCCGTCGGGATTGAGCGTGACCGTCACCTGCGTGGCGTGGCCGGCGAGCGCCTCGTCGATCGCGTTGTCGACGACCTCGTAGACCATGTGATGCAGGCCCGAGCCGTCATCGGTGTCGCCGATATACATGCCGGGGCGCTTGCGCACCGCGTCGAGGCCCTTGAGGACCTTGATCGACTCCGCGTCGTAATCGGCCGATGCGGCATCGGATTCGGCGCTGCTGGCGGGCCGCTTCGGCCATGCGGAGACCTTGCGAATCGGATGCGCGGAAAAGTGCGAGAATCGCGCGACTGGTGTGACACGAAATATGGGTGTCGTATAGGGCAAAGTGAAGGCCATTAAGTTATTGATTTTAAAAGAAATATTGAGGCTTTCGCGGGCGCTCTCGGAGCCGCGCCCGGGCGCGCCTCCTGTTCGAGGCTCGATTCTGGGCTTTCGCGGAGCGCGGGTCGTTGCTGATCGCATCCCGGTGCGCGCTGATTCGGGCGCGCAGAAACACAAAGTCCCGGTCGCGTATGACGCGACCGGGACTCGGAGCCCCCCGCAGGGCTGCAACCGAGGAGATGACGCGTGTTGTATCGGCTGCGCGCCGCGACGCGGTATCCGGATGAATTCGTAGCAGCTCGAATTCGCGTCAGCGTGCGCGCAGTTCAGCCACCTGCGGCCGCCGCGGCGCAGGCGCGATCCGCCGGGCTGACCGCGAACATCTGCGCGCGCGAAGCGACGTCGGCGAACGGCGCCGGATCGGCGCCGGTCATCCATACCTGCGCGTCGAGCGCCGCGAGCGCGTCGTAGAGCGCGGCGCGGCGCGCCGGGATCGAGATGCGCGATCGACTTCATCGAGCAGCAGCAGCGGCGCGAGCCGCGTCATCTCGGCGACGAGCCCCGCATGCGCCAGCACCAGTCCGATCAGCAGCGCCTTCTGCTCGCCGGTCGAGGCCTGGCGCGGCGGCGATTCCCTTCGGGCCGTAGAGCACCTCGAGGTCGGTGAGGTGCGGCCCGTCGGTGGTGCGGCCGGCGGCGGCATCGCGCGCGCGATTGTCGCGCAGCACCGCGCGGTAGCGATCCTCCACCTCGGTCGCGGGCTGCTCCATCAGGGCGTTCTCGACCCAGCCGTCGAGCGCGACGCCGGCCCAGGGAAACGGCGACGCGGGATCGCGATCGCGCATCAGCGCGGCGGCGAGCCGCCGCACCGTCTCGGCGCGCGCAGCCGCGACCGCGATCGCGACCTCGGCGGTCTCGTGCTCGATCGCGTCGAGCCAGTGCGCATCCGGGCTCGGCTGCTCGAGCAGCCGGTTGCGCGAGCGCAAGCGACCGCTCCAGCGCGTTGACGCGGCTCGAATGCGTGCCGTCGACCGCGAGCACGAGCCGGTCGAGGAAGCGCCGCCGCTCCGAGGCCGGCCCGCCGAACAGGCCATCCATCGCGGGCGTCATCCACACGACGCTCAGGTGATCCGCGAACGCCGCCGCCGAGGCGACCGGCTCGCCGTCGATGCGGCACTTGCGCGTCGAGCGTCGCGTCTTCCGCAGGCGGCGGCTCGATCCCGGTGCCGAGCGTCGCGAGGCCGAGCGCGCCTTCGAGTTCGGCCGCGACCGCCCACGCGCCGTCGCCTTCGGCGAACGCGACCTCGTCGAGCGTCGCGCGGCGCAGGCCGCGTCCCGGCGCGAGAAACGAGATCGCCTCGATCAGATTGGTCTTGCCGGCGCCGTTCGGTCCGACCAGCACGGCGAGCTGTGCGTCGACGCGTGAGGCTCGCCGCGCGATAGCTGCGGAAGTTCGACAGCGTGAGGCGGCGGATGCGGGCGGCGGTCATCGGCGTTCCCGCCGGTTCGCGACCGTCGGTTCCGGGTTCCATAAGTCATTGAGAATATGAGAAGAAGCGCCATCTGCATTGCCGCAGCGATTTGGAACGAATATGGCAACCGGCGATTTCACTCATGGAAGCGGAATTCAGCGCGGATACGCGCAAACGCCGCAGACCGGATGGAGGCAGGCGATGCCGAAAACACTGCAGGAAAATCTAGCACGCCAGCTGTGCGATTCGGTCGACCGCCTGCAGAAGCAGGTCGAGAAGGTCGAATTCTGGGCGTCCGCCGTCACGGGTTTGACGCAGCCGGTTCCCGACTACGAACCGGAGACGACTGCGGTCGCGCGCTACCGTGAAGCCCGGACGGCCGCCGCGGAAGCGCCGCCGTCGCCGCGCCGCGCAACCAGAACGACAAGCGAACGCGAATCGACTAAACCCGCATCGGCATGAGCACGTAGAGCGCGCCTGCCGAATCCTTGTCCTGGATCAGCGTCGGCGAGCCCGGATCGGCGAGTTTCAGCACCGCGACCTCGCCTTCGATCTGCGCCGCGATGTCGAGCAGGTAGCGCGAATTGAATCCGATATCGAGCGGATCGGAATCGTACTCGACTTCGAGTTCTTCCGTGGCGCTGCCGGAATCCGGATTGGTCACCGTGAGCATCAGCTTGCCGGCCGGAGAGCGCGAGCTTCACGGCGCGCCCGCGCTCGCTCGACACCGTCGAGACGCGATCGACCGCGGCCTCGAAATCCGGCTTGTCGACGATCAGCGTCTTGTCGTTGCCGGCCGGGATGACGCGGCCGTAATCCGGGAACGTGCCGTCGATCAGCTTCGAGGTCAGCACCACGTCGCCGATCGAGAAGCGGATCTTGGTCTGCGACAGTTCGATCGCGACCTCGGCGTCGAGATCCTCGATCAGGCGCTGCACCTCGCCGACGGTCTTGCGCGGCACGATGATGCCCGGCATGCCCTCGGCGCCCTTCGGCGCGTCGAGCTCGACCTGCGCGAGGCGATGGCCGTCGGTCGCGACCGCGCGCAGCTTGCTGCGCCTTGCCGCTCGCCGCGACATGCAGATAGATGCCGTTGAGATAGTAGCGCGTCTCCTCGGTCGAGATCGCGAACTGCGTCTTGTCGATCAGGCGCTTCAGGTCCTTCGCCGGCAGCGAGAACTTGTGCGTCATCTCGCCGGCCGCGAGATCGGGAAAATCGCTCTCGGGCAAGCGTCTGCAGCGAGAAGCGCGAGCGCCCGGCGCGGATCGTGAGCGAGGCGCGGTCGCCGGAGGAATCGAGCACGATCTGCGAGCCCTCGGGCAGCTTGCGCACGATGTCGTAGATCATGTGCGCCGGCACCGTGGTGGCGCCGGCCGGCGAGACCTCGGCCGGAATCGTCTCGATCACTTCGAGGTCGAGATCGGTCGCCTTCAGGCCGAGCTTGCCCTTCTCGGCGCGGATCAGCAGGTTGGCGAGGATCGGAATCGTGTTGCGCCGCTCCACCACGCGGTGCACGTGGCCGATCGATTTGAGGAGCGCGGCGCGCTCGACGGTGACCTTCATGTCCGACCCCACTCGGCGCAGGAAAACGTCCGGCGGGCTAGCCGCCGGGTCCTGAAATTGACGTGCCGGGGCGCTTTCGGCAAGGGCGCGAATGCCCGTCATGCCCGGCATCCACGACTTTCGGCCCAGAGGCGATCCGGCCGGAGCGCCTTGCGCTGGCGACTGGGAAGCCGTTGCGCCGCCGCCTCACTCCTGCAGCAGCCGCTTCAGCAGCTCGATCTCCTCGGCGAGCACGTTGTCGTTGCCGACCAGGTTCTCGATCTTGCGCACCGCGTGCAGCACGGTGGTGTGGTCGCGGCCGCCGAAGCGCCGGCCGATCTCGGGCAGCGAGCGCAGCGTCAGGGTCTTGGCCAGATACATCGCGATCTGGCGCGGACGCACCACGTTGGCGGTGCGGCGCGAGGACAGCAGGTCGGCGCGGCTGACATTGTATTGCCGCGCGACGACGCGCTGGATGTCCTCGATCTTGACGCGCTTGGGCTCCTGCGGGCGGACCAGGTCGCGCACCGCGCGCTCGGCCATGTCCATGGTGACCGGCAGGCCGGTGAGCTTGTTGTGCGCGAGCAGGCGGTTGAGCGCGCCGTCGAGATCGCGGCCGTTGTGCGTGATCGGTCCTGGCGATGAAGGCGAGCACGCGGCGCCGGCACGTCGAAGCCCGCGTGATGCGCGCGCGCGGCCGCGACCCGGCTCTTCAGGATTTCGAGCCGCAGCTCCTCTTCCAGCGAGCCCATCTCGACCACGAGCCCGCCGGCGAGGCGCGAGCGCACGCGGTCGTCGAGGCTTTCCAGATCGCTCGGCGGCCGGTCGGCCGCGATCACCACCTGCCGGCCGGCGTCGATCAGCGCGTTGAGCGTGTGGCAGAACTCGACCTGCGTCGACTTGCCCTGCAGGAACTGCAGGTCGTCGATCACCAGCACGTCGATGCCGCGCAGCGCTTCCTTGAAGGCGAGCGCGGTCTGCGCTTTGAGCGCCGCCACGAAGCCGTACATGAACTTCTCGGCCGTGAGATAGAGCACCTTGCGGTCCGGCGATGCCGTTGCCGGCCCAGGCGAGCGATTGCAGCAGATGCGTCTTGCCGAGCCCGACGCCCGCATGGACGTAGAGCGGATTGAACATCACCGGCTCGCCGCGCCGCGCCGAGCGCGACCTGCTTGGCCGCCGCATGCGCGAGCGTGTTGGAGCGGCCGACCACGAAGGTGTCGAACACCAGCCGCGGATCGAGCGGCGAGCCGCCGAGCGCCTCGTGCGCGGCCTGCGCCGGGAGCTGCGCGGCGCGCGCGTCGCCGCGCTCGGCGCGCCGCTCTTGATCTCGCGCGCCGTCTCGACCGGCTCGCTCGCCTTCGCCTTGGCGGTGGTGTTGCGCAGCACCGCGGAGCGATGGACCAGATCGATGCGCCGCACCGAAGGCAGCTCCGCCTTCCAGCAGGCGAGCAGCTTGTCGGCGTAGTGCGACTGCACCCAGCTCTTGAGGAAGCGGGTCGGCACCGAGAGCCGCACGGTGTCGCCCTCGATGGCGTCGTGACCCATGGCGGCGAACCAGCTCTTGAAGATCTCCTCGCCGACCGCGGCGCGCAGCCGCTGCTGCACGCGCAGCCAGCGTTCCTGATCGGTCAGGCTCATGGGCGGCGCTCATGCGGCTCGGCGGACCGGGCAGCCCCGGCGGCGGCGGAGTGACACACGCGCGAAGGATTGTGCGCGAAGGCGGGGATTTGCGACATCGGTGGTTCCGGACATGGAGTGGCCGACGTTGGGATGCCCGTCGCTGACGGGCGGGGTGGACGCAAGCGCTACGCGGGCTTTATGAGCCCGGCGGTGCGTCTCGGCCACGGACCGGCGGTACTCACCGGCGTCCACGTCCAGAATGAATAAGAGATAATCGAAATGCATGACTGCAGTGCATCGCCAACCGGCACGATGCCATTTGATCGCGTCAAACGCCGATCCGCTTGCCCTGTTCATCAAAGCCCCCTGCAAAGTCACCGCGCCGCCGCTTGCGATGCCTTGTTTATCTATGGTTGTTTCGTCCCTTCGTGCGTGCCCTGTTACGATCTACGAGATACCATGACACCGCCGACTTGCCCCTCGATCGCGCCTTGACGATCGATCTCGTTGCGCTCACGATCTTCCGCGCGACAAGCATCCGCCACGCCCGGTCCAAAGTGAACCAGTACCCATCTGCCGATGAGACGTGTGCGAAGCGAGGAGTTGTGTGCCGCGAGAAAATTGCGAGCGCGTGAGAAGAATAGGCACAGCGTTAACGCAGGCGCAAGCACTTTCGATTCGCGTTTTTGTGATGGCGCGCATGACGGCAAATCTCGATCGATGACATTTGCACGGCAGCGCCGAGCAGAACAACTGCTTGAATCGACGTCGCATTTGGCGTCACGCGACTGTCACATCGCGCGCGAATGCGAAGCCGCGGCGCACATGAAAATTTTCTGGCGCAGCGTCGCGGCAGAGCCGGAATCGAAGTCCGCTCCCGCGCTATCGGCTTAACTGCTTGTCGCGAGTGTGATATTTCTTGTTCGCGCGAACGCGACTAACCCGCAAGATGACCGCATGGCTCAAGGGCTTCTGCGTTGCCCCGGAACGGGCCTGCCGTGTTGCGAGGCTGTCACAGGGAAGATCATTCTGCAGGAAATTTATGTGCGCGCGTGGCTCGCAGGCGCACGTCAGCGAAGGACCGGAGACGCAGCGTCACTGAATCGTCAGCGCTTTTCGCCGCGACGACGACCAGCAAGCAGAAACGCCGGCCCGAAGGCCGGCGTCGCATCCGGAGAACTACGGATTTGTGAGTTACTTGCCAAGCTTGGCGACGCCGTGAGCGAGGCGCGAGACCTTGCGGTTGGCGGCGTTGCGGTGGACCACGCCCTTTTGCGCGGCGCGCATGATCTCGGGCTCGGCGGCCTTGAGTGCCGCGAGCGCCGCGGCCTTGTCGCCGGAGGCGATCGCCTCCTCGACCTTGCGCACCGAGGTGCGCATGCGCGAGCGGCGCGCGGTGTTGATGTCGGTGCGGCGCGCGATCACGCGTGCGGCTTTGCGGGCGGAGGAGGTATTGGCCATTGTCTGTCCGTGGTGCGGGCGGCGCTCGGCGCAGCCACTGTTCAACTGGTGAAAAATAGAGGGCGGCGAAGCTTCGCCGCCGGTTGGGCAGGCTTATAGAGGCCCCCAAAAGGACCGTCAACGCTTGGAAGACTGCCGATCAGGCGACCAAGGCCCTGCGGATGACAGCCGCCATCGGGTGATAGTCGGCGGCGTAGCTTGCCACGGACGCCTCGATCCAGCGGACGCCGGGGATTTGAGCTAGATCGAGGCGGTGACCCGCCTGCGCGGCAAGCTGCTTGAGATACTGCAGCTGGGTGCGGCCGTTCCCCTCACGGAACGGGTGGATGTAGATGGTGACGGCCGCTTGTTTCGCAAAATCGGCCGCCGAAAGCTTAGTAAGGAAATGCGCGCGGACCAGCCGTCGGTGGACGTCGGCCATGCCGGTCTGGATGTATTGCCGGAATTGGAATTGCTGCTCGCCCTTGCTGATCTCGACGGTACGCAACTCGCCGGCCCAGTCGTAGATGTCCTGAAAGAAGTGCCGGTGAATCGCGCGGAGATGCGCAAGGTCGAAATCGCCGCGTGGGATTGGCTGGGTCGCGCGATCCGCCACATACAAACGCTCGATGCGATCAAGATCGCCCGGATCGATGAGGCCCAGGCGATTTCGGAGCGTTATCGTGCTCTGATAGACGTAAGGATCGTCCCCCTCGCTCACTTCTTGGCAAGTTTGCGGGCTAGTGCGGTTATGTGAGCCCGGCGCTGCTCATGCGTCCAGCCCTCGCGCTCGAACATCTCGAACATGGCGATGTCGTCGGCATCGAGGGGATTGCCCTCGATCTCCTGCAGGTTCATCGCCTCGAGCCGAAGCTTGCGCAACTCGGCGATCTCGGCCTTGGAAAGCTTCTTTTCCGCGATGTCGTTCATGCGCAACCTATACCACGAACGGCGCCGCAAGTCGCGCAATCGCAGGCCCGAGTTCTAGGCCACCCGCTTGGCTCGCGCAGCATCATAACCCGCAACCGCGCCGGCCCGGTCCGCGGCCGAGAAGGCGCCAAGCGGCGGGGCGACGCGCGCCCAGCCGGCATCGTTATGAATATGTGCGAGCGTCGACTTGACGCCCGACACCAGTGGCTTGCCGTCGAACAGCTTGCGGATCGTCACCGCGGCATCGAGCGCCGCGGTGTCGCCGGTCGCCCAGGCGCGCTGGCAGAGGTCGGCGTTGAGGTTCGCGGTCGCCGAAATGCAGCCGGCGAAAATGCCGGTCCGCGCCTCAATCAGGCAGGCTTCGGTCGAGGGATAGACCGCAAATCCCTTCGCGACGCCGGCGGCTTCGCGCGCGTAGGCCATGTCCCCGGAGGAATCCTTCAGGCCGACGATGCGGCTCTTATGAGCATCGAGCAGCCGCGCGATCAACTTCACGTGCCAGGGCAGGCCGGACTGCGAGGGGAAGTGATAGAGATAGATCGGGATCGGCTTTTCGGCCGTCGCCTTGACGATCGTGTCGATATAAGCGGCGAGCCCGTCGTCCGGCACGCCCTTGTAATAGAACGGTGGCAGGATCAGCGCGCCCGCGAAGCCAAGCTCGGCGGCGTGACGCGTCAGCGCGACCGCGTCGGCGGTCGCGGCAGCGCCCGTGCCGACCATCAGCCGGTCGAGCGGCAGCCCCGCTTGTCTGTAGGCCGTCATCAACGGCCATGCGCTGCTCGAGCGAAAACGAGGTCGCCTCGCCGGTGGTACCGAGCACGTTCAACCCGTCGCAGCCGGTATCGAGCAGGAAACGCGCAAGCTTCACCGAGCGCGCCGCATCGGGCGCGCCGGTCTCGTCGACGGCGGTTGCGACGGCGGCGATGACGCCGGTGAGAGTCTTCTGGGCCATAGGGATTATCCGCTGACATTATAGGCCGCGAGCGCGGCCATGTTCACCACGTCGGTATCCTTCGACGACAAATTGACGATCTGCACCGAATTGTCGAGCCCGACCAGCAGCGGGCCGATCACGGTCGCGCCGCCGAGTTCCTGCAGCATCTTGGTCGAGATCGCCGCGGAGTGGAACGCCGGCATCACCAGCACGTTGGCGGGTCCGGTGAGGCGGCAGAACGGATAGGCCGCCATCAGGTCGGGATTGAGCGCGACGTCGGCCGCCATTTCGCCGTCATACTCGAAATCGACGCGGCGGCTGTCGAGGATGCGCACCGCCTCCTGCACCTTGGCGGCGCGCTCACCCGGCGGATGCCCGAACGTCGAGAATGAGAGCAGCGCGAGCCGCGGCTCGTAGCCGAGCTTGCGTGCGACGCCGGCGGCTTCGACCGCGATGTCGGCGATGTCCGGGCCATCCGGCATCTCGGTCACGGCGGTGTCCGCGACCAGCACGGTGCGTCCGCGCGCGATAACCAGCGACACGCCGATGACACGGTGACCGGGCTTGGGATCGATCACACGCCGCACTTCCTCAAGCGCGACCGAGAAATTGCGCGTGACGCCGGTGATCATCGCGTCGGCGTCGTTCATCGCCACCATGCAGGCCGCGAAGGTGTTGCGGTCCTGGTTGACCATGCGCTGGCAGTCGCGGATCAGGTAACCGCGGCGCTGCAGCCGCTCATAGAGATAGGCCGCATACTCGGCATTGCGGCGCGAGAGCCGTGCGTTGACGATCGAAATGCCCTCGTCGAGCTCGATGCCGGCATTTTCGGCGGTTTCGCGCACGCGGTTCTCGCGCCCGACCAGCAGCGCCGTGCCCAGCCCCTGCTCGACGAACGCCGCGGCGGCGCGGATCACCTGCTCTTCCTCGCCCTCCGCGAACACGACGCGCTTGGGTGAGCGCTTGAGCCGCTCGAACACGCGCGACAGCACGCCCGCGACCGGGTCGCGCCGGCGTGCGCAGTTGCTGCTTGTAGGCCTCCATGTCGACGATCGGCTTGCGCGCGACGCCGGTATCGCTCGCCGCTTTGGCGACCGCGGGCGGGATCGCCGAGATCAGCCGCGGATCGAACGGCACCGGGATGATGTAGTCCGGCCCGAACTTCGGGCGCGTGCCGTAGGCGGCCGCCACCTCGTCGGGCACGTCCTCGCGCGCGAGCTCGGCGAGCGCCTGCGCGGCCGCGATCTTCATCTCCATGTTGATGGTGGTGGCGCGCACGTCGAGCGCGCCGCGGAAGATATAGGGAAAGCCGAGAACGTTGTTGACCTGGTTCGGATAGTCCGAGCGTCCGGTCGCCATGATGGCATCGCCGCGCACCTGCGCGACTTCCTCGACGGTAATTTCCGGATCGGGATTCGCCATCGCGAAGATGATCGGCTTGGCCGCCATCGACTTCACCATCTCGATGGTGAACGCGCCCTTCTGCGAGAGTCCGAAGGCCGCGTCCGCTCCTTCAAAAGCCTCAGCCAGCGTGCGCGCCTTGGTTTGCACCGCATGCGCCGACTTCCATTGGTTCATGCCCTCGCGGCGGCCCTGATAGATCACGCCCTTGGTGTCGCAGAGGATCACGTTGTTTGGGTGCAGCCCGAGGGCCTTGAGCAGCTCGGTGCAGGCGATGCCGCTCGCGCCCGCGCCGTTCACGACGAGTTTCGTCTCCTTGATGTCGCGTCCGGTCAGATGCAGCGCATTGATCAGGCCGGCTGCCGCGATGATGGCGGTGCCGTGCTGATCGTCATGGAATACCGGGATGTCGAGCAACTCGCGCAGCCGCTGCTCGATGATGAAGCACTCCGGCGCCTTGATGTCCTCGAGATTGATGCCGCCCCAGCCCTTGCCGAGAAATTTGACGCAGTTGATGAATTCGTCCGGGTCCTCGGTGTTCACGCCGAGATCGATCGAGTCGATGTCGGCGAAGCGCTTGAACAGCACGGCCTTGCCTTCCATCACGGGCTTTGCGGCGAGTGCGCCCCGGTTGCCAAGCCCGAGGATCGCGGTGCCGTTGGTGATGACGGCGACGAAATTGCCCTTGGTGGTGTAGTCGTAGGCCTTGCTCTCATCCTCGGCGATCGCCAGCACCGGCACGGCAACGCCGGGCGAATAGGCGAGCGAGAGATCGCGCTGCGTCGCCATCGGCTTGGTGGCGATGACTTCGAGCTTGCCGGGCCGGCCCTGGCTGTGGAACAGCAGCGCTTCCTGGTCGGTGAACGTCGGCCGCGACTGGCGACCGGGCTTTTTGTCGGACATTTCAACCCCTTAAACGGCGCGGCAGGGCGCACCGGAAACACGCAGTTTAGCGGAGCGGACGGGCCTGCCTCAAGGACACATGAAGCCGCTTGCCGCGATAGTGCGCGCGGCGAAGTAAGCGTAGCATGGTGATTGCGTCCGGGATTCGACAACGCCTGCTAGAGGAAGCTGTCATGCGGAACGCCTGCCGCGCTGCATTTGGACTGCTGCTTGCGATGCTTGCGCTCGGCATCGACTCCGCCCGCGCCGCCACGCTGGAAGAGCTCGTCTCCGCGGTCGTGCGCATCAAGACCTACATCAATCCGGACGGACAGACCGTGCAGAGCCTCGGGCGCGAGCGCGAAGGCTCGGGCGTCATCATCGACGAGGATGGGCTTGTGCTCACCATCGGGTATCTGATGGTCGAGGCGCATGCCGCCGAGATCACCACCAATGCGGGCCGCACCGTGCCGGCGACGGTCGTCGGCTATGACCACGAGAGCGGCTTCGGCGTGCTCAGGGCGGTCGCGCCGCTGAAACTCAAGCCGTTCGTTTTCGGCCGCGCGGCCGACACCAAGGAGCGCGATCCCGTGCTGGTCGCGAGCTATGGCGGGACCAACATGGTGTCGCCCGCCTACGTGGCCGCCAAGCGCGAGTTCGCCGGCAGCTGGGAATACCTGCTCGACGAGGCGATCTTCACGACGCCGCCGCATCCGGCCTGGAGCGGCGCCGCGCTGATCTCGCGCGAGGGCAAGCTGCTCGGTATCGGTTCGCTGATCGTCGGCGATACGGCGGGGACGGGCGGCTCAACACCGGGCAACATGTTCGTGCCGATCGACCGGCTGCCGCCGATCCTCGGCGACCTGATCGCCGATGGGCATATCGCGGGCCCGGCACGTCCGTGGCTCGGCGTTGCGGCCGACGACGTGCGCGGGCGCCTGATGGTCTCGCGCGTGACGCC
>CAVZUL010000008.1:0-771992 GCA_963778455.1 uncultured Alphaproteobacteria bacterium | reverse complement strand
GCGGTCTTCTTGACGAACTCCTCGGCGATTTTCTCCTGCCCCTTGGCGGGCCAGTTGCCGACAACCGTCATCAGGCCCTCGACGATCTCCTTGGTGGAGTTCTTGAGCATGTCCGGCCCGCCGATATGCGCACCGTTCGAGATCACCGGAATGCGGCCCTTGCCGAGTCCATCTCGCTCATCTTTTCCACGCACATCTTGTCGTCGGAGATCGCGGTCGGCAGCAGCAGGAGAATCTCCGGCCGCGTCGAACGCACTTTCTAAATCAGCGGCGTACAGTCCGAGAGCGGCGGCGTGAACGTCTCGTCGACCAGCAGCTTCAGCCCGAGCTTCTCGAGCTCGCCCTCGCGCATCGGCTTCGCGAACGCCACGGAAGCCGCAGTGTTGTCCTGGATGATGCCGACAGTTTGCGGCTTCTTGCCGGTTGCAACTTCGGCGAGCTTGAGGATCGCGGGCATCGCGGAGACGGCCTGCGCGCCGCCCGGCATCGAGGTCTGGAAGATATACTTGAAGCCGCGCGCGGTGAGCGCATCCGAATAGGACAGCGTGAGCACCGGGAGCTCGGCGCGCTCGGTCACTTCGGTGACCCCGAGCGTGAAGCTCGACAGCCACGCGCCGGTGACGCCGACGAGATCGGGCTCCTGCGCGACCATACGCTGCGCGGCATTCTTCGCCTTTTCGACGCTGTCTCCGGCGTCGAAGGTGAGCAGCTCGAGCTTCGCCCCGTTGAGCGCCTTGACGCCGCCCGCCACATTGATGTGCTCGATCGCGAGGTTCGCGCCCTTGAGCATCAGGTCGCCCTGGCGCGCCCAGGGCCCGGTGAGCGGCGCGATCAGCCCGACCTTCACCTCTGTCTGCGCCTGCGCGGTCCCGGCGAGGCCGAGCGTAAGCGATAGCGCCAGCAATGTTCTGCGGTTCAACATGAAATCCTCCCTGTCGTTCTTGTTATGCGTTTCATTTCTTCTTGCCGACCTCGACGCCGGCCCACTGTTCGATCGGTTTCACGAATTCGGTGATGTCGGCGTCCGGGCCCATCGTGGCCTTGCCGATTCCCATCATCTGCCGCACCGCATTGCCGACGATCATCGGAACGCCGAGCGCCTCGGCCTCGTCGAGGCAGAGCTTGATGTCCTTGTAGAGCAGCGCGGTGGTGAAACCGAAGTCGAAGCGGCGCGGCACCACGCAGCGCGGGAACTTGTCGGCGGTCGCGGTGTTGCGGCCGGAGCCCGCATTGATCACATCGAGCATCGTGGTCGGATCGAGCCCCGCCTTGACGCCCATCACCATCGCCTCGGATGTGATCGTGATCGCGGTCGCCGAGAGCAGGTTGTTGATGACCTTCATGGTCTGGCCGAGGCCCGGTTCTTCGCCGATATAGAAGAACTTGCCCAGCACCTCGATGACCGGGCGCAGCTCATCGGCGAGCGGGCGCGGGCACGCGATCATCATCGCAAGCGTACCCTTTTCGGCACCGCTCGGGCCTCCGCTCACCGGCGCATCGACCGCCGTGATGCCCTTGGGGGCCAAGCCTGCGGCGATCTCCTTGGCGACGCGCGGACCAGTGGTCGAAAGGTCGACAAAGGTCTTCGCCCTCGAGCCCTCGATCACGCCCGCCGGCCCGAGTGCGACCGCTTTCACGATGTCGGGCGTCGGCAGGCTCACCAGAACGGTCTCGCACTTCGAGGCGACATCGGCGGCCGAGGCCGCGCGCTTTGCGCCGCGCTGCTCCAGCCGCTGCATGGCCGTCTCGTTGGTGTCGAAGACCGTGATGGCGTAGCCGGCGTCGATCAGGCGGCCCGCCATGTGAATGCCCATGCGGCCGACGCCGATGAAGCCGAGTTGCTTGTCGGGCATTCTTGCTCCCTTTGTTCTGTTGCGCGACCGATAGCAGAGAGATGCCGCGCCAGAAAGGGCATGGCTGATCTGCGGCGCGATGCGCTAACGTGAATGAAAATGGGAGGATGCCCATGAACCGGCTGCTGCCCACGACGCTCGTCGGCTCCTACGCCCAGCCCGACTGGCTGATCGACCGGCAAAAACTTGCGGGCCGTTTCCCGCCGCGCGTGCGCGCCAAGGAGCTATGGCGGGTCGCGCCGGAGTTCCTCGAAGCCGCGCAGGACGACGCAACGCTGCTGGCGATCCGTGCGCAGGAGCGCGCCGGGCTCGACATCATCACTGACGGCGAGATACGGCGCGAAAGCTACTCCAACCGCTTCGCGACCGCGCTCGAAGGCGTCGACATCGACAATCCCGGTACCGCGCTCGACCGCTCCGGCCACCCGAACCCGGTGCCACGCGTCACCGGCAAGGTGCGGCGCAAGCATCCGGTGGAAGTGCGCGATGTGCAGTTCCTGCGCCGCAACACCGACCGCATGATCAAGATGACGGTGCCGGGCCCGTTTACGATGTCGCAGCAGGCGCAGAACGACTTCTACGAGAGCGACGAAGAGATGGCGCTGGACTACGCGGCTGCCGTCAATGCCGAGATCAAGGATCTGTTCGCGGCCGGCGCCGACGTGGTGCAGATCGACGAGCCCTACATGCAGGCGCGACCCGAGAAGGCGCGGCAGTTTGGTTTGAAGGCACTCAATGCCGCGCTCGACGGCGTCACCGGCACGACGGCGGTGCATATCTGCTTCGGCTACGCGGCGATTATCCACGTGCGGCCGGAGGGCTATTCGTTCCTGCCCGAATTCGCGAACTCACCGGTGCAGCAAATTTCGATCGAAACCGCGCAGTCGAAGCTCGATTGCGCGGTGCTGGAAAAGCTGCCGGGCAAGACCATTCTGCTCGGCGTGCTCGACCTTTCCGACATGACGATCGAAACGCCGGAAGCTGTCGCAGCACGCATCCGGCGCGCGTTGCCGCATCATCCGGCCGAGCAGATCATCGTGGCACCGGACTGCGGGCTGAAATACCTGCCGCGCGATGTGGCGTTCGGCAAGATGCAGGCGATGGTGGCTGGCGCGGCGATCGTGCGGCGGGAAATCGAGCGTTGACGCGCGGCCCTTCGCCGGGCCAATTGCCGCCATGAACAGCAATCTCACCACCGAACGCCCGACCTTCGTTACGCATCTCGAATGCGCCATGCATGGCGACCGCTACGAAGCGGACACGCTGCACAATCTCTCGAAAGCCGGAAAGCCGCTGTTGGTCCGTTACGACCTCGCCGGCGTGAAGAAGACGCTGACCAAGGCCGCACTCAAGGAGCGCCCGGACGGACTGTGGAAGTGGCGCGAGCTTCTTCCCGTTCGCAAGGCCGAGAACATCGTCAGTCTCGGGGAGGACGCAACGCCGCTGATCGCGCTGCCGAAGCTCGCGAAGAAACTTGGCGGCGGCGAGATCATCGTGAAGGACGAGGGGCGGCTCCCGACGGGCTCGTTCAAGGCGCGCGGTCTCGTGATGGCGGTGTCGATGGCGAAGGCGCTCGGCGTGAAGCACATGGCGATGCCGACCAACGGAAACGCGGGCGCGGCGCTCGCCGCTTACGCGAGCCGCTGCGGCATCCGCACCACGATCTTTTGTCCGGAGGATACGCCCGAGATCAATCTCTCCGAGATCGCGCTCGAAGGTGCTTCGGTCTACCGGGTCAACGGTCTGATCGACGACTGCGGCAAGCTGGTGGGGCAGGGCCGCGAAGCGACAGGCTGGTTTGACGCCTCCACGCTGAAGGAGCCCTATCGGATCGAAGGCAAGAAAACGATGGGGCTGGAGCTCGCCGAGCAGTTCGGCTGGGAGTTGCCCGATATCATCTTCTATCCGACCGGCGGCGGCACCGGCCTGATCGGCATGTGGAAGGCGTTCGCCGAACTGGAGGCAATCGGCTTCATCGGGTCGAAGCGCCCGCGCATGGTTGCGGTGCAGGCCGAAGGCTGCGCCCCGATGGTGCGCGCATGGGAGAAGGGCGAGGAGCACGCGCCGCGCTTCGAGAATGCGCACACGATCGCATCGGGTATCCGCGTGCCGCAGGCGGTCGGCGATTTTCTCATTCTGCGCGCGGTGCGCGAGTTCGGGCGGCTTCGCCATCGCGGTCTCGGACGAGGCGATCCAGGCAGCGGTCGACGAGGTCGCGCGCGAGGAAGGCTTCCTGATGTGTCCCGAGGGCGGCGCGACCTATGCGGCCTACAAGGCCGCGCTCGCCGACGGCCGCGTGACGAAGGCCGACCGCTGCGTGCTGTTCAATTGCGCGACAGGATTGAAATATCCGATGCCGAAGGTGACGGCGACCTTGGATCGCACCAAGCCGATTGATTTTGCGAAGCTCTAACGTCCCTGCAATCGCGCCACCAGCTCAGGCGTCGGATAGCTGTCCGCCGGCAAACCCAGCTTGATCTGTTCGGCTTTCACGGCCGCGCGGGACTTTCAGCCCAAGGAAGCCGTCGATCTTGCCGACGTCATGGCCGCGGCGCACAAGCAGCGTCTGCAGTTCGCGGATCTGCGCCGAAGCAAACGGAACGATCTGCTTGCTGCCGCGGTTCATCGGCGGCGCGCCCGCGATGCGTGTCGCCAGATACGCGGCGCTCGTCGAATAGACGATCGACTGGTTCCACTCGAGAAAAACCTGGAAGTTCGGATAGGCGAGGAACGCCGGGCCCGAACCGACCCATGGGCAAGAGCAGTGAGGCCGGCTGTGCGTCGGCGGCGATCGGACCTCCGTCGGCCTTGGTCACGCCCCAGCGTGCCCATTGCGAGCGTGGATGCTGGATCGTCAGGTCGGCCTGCGCCCAGTCCATCTGCGCGGGCGCCCGCACTTCTTCGAGCCATGGCTGGCCGCGCTTCCAGCCGATCTTGGACAGATAGTTCGCCGCCGATGCCACTGCGTCGGGTGTGGAGTGGATGAGATCGCGCCGCCCGTCACCGTCGTAGTCGACGCCGTAGTCGTAGTAGTGCGCGGGCAGGAACTGGAATTGCCCCAGCTCGCCCGCGAAAGGGCCGATCATCTGGTCGGCGGTCAGGTCGCCCTTGTCGATGATCTTGAGCGCCGCGACCAGGCTCTTGCGAAACAGGTCCGGCCGGCGGCAGTCGTAGGCCAGCGATGTCACCGATTTGATCGTCGGCAAGTTGCCCATGAAGCCGCCGAAATCCGTTTCCAGCGCCCAGAAGGCCGCGATCACCGGCGCGGGCACGCCGAACTGCTGCTCGACGCGCTGGAACAGGGGACGGTTTTTGGCGATACGCTGGATGCCGCCGTCGATGCGGTGCTTCGCCACCATGCGGTCGGAGAATTCGAGGAAGGTCTGCGAGAAGACCTTCTGGCCGCGATCCTTGTTCACCACTGACTGGTCGTAGACCATGTGGTGCGAGGCGGCCGCGATGGTGCGCGGCGAGACGCCTTCGGCGATGGCCTCGCGCTTGAACTGGTCGAGCCATTGCTCGAAGCTCGCGCCGCGATGACAGCTTGCGCGCTGGGCCAGAGCCGGCGAGGCGGCGAGGACCGTCGCTATCGCTGCCGCGATGATGAGGAGGCGGATCATCGCGCGCTCAATACGGCTCGTGCTTGTAATCGCCGAGATGATAGGCGCTGAACACGTCGGCATTGCGCACCGGCGCGGCCGGGCAAACATACGACTTGTCGAGCTTCCTCATGCTGCCGCAGCCCATCAGGCCGAGATCGCGGCGGATTTCGTCCTCCAGCAGTTCCAGCATGCGCACGATGCCGGGACGCCCGGCCGCCGCGAGCGCGTAGCAATAAAGCCGCCCGATGCCGACCGCGCTCGCCCCCAGGGCGATCGCCTTGAGCACGTCGGTCCCGCGATAGAAGCCGCCGTCGATGATGATAGGCACCCGGCCTTTCACCACAGCGACGACTTCGGGGAGGATATCCATCGCGCCGCGCGCATGGTCGAGCGCGCGGCCGCCATGATTGGTCACGTAGATGCCCTTGATGCCGTTATCGACGGCGATCTGTGCGTCTTCGGCGGTCTGGATGCCCTTGATGATGATCTCGGCCTTCGGATGCCGCTTCTGGAAACGCTCGAGCGTGCCCCAATCGAGCCCCGCCAGATTGCGATGCTCCTCCGCGCTGCGGTTGGCGATGCGGTCGTGCCGCTTCACCACGTCGCGCTCGCGCCGTGAATAGTGCGCAAGATCGACCGTGAAGCAGAATTGCGGCGCAAAGCCCGCCGCCTGCGAACGGTTGTAGAAATCGTCGACGTACTTGTCGTCGCCGCGCGCATAAAGCTGGAAGATCTTGAACGCGTCCGGCGCGCGCTTCGCGGTTTCCTCCAGCGGCGGCTCGGTCGCCGAGCTTTGCATCATCGGAATGCCGAATTCGCCGGCCGCTTCCGCGACAGTCGCGACGCCGCCGTCCCAGAACTGCTGCAATCCGCCGACCGGCGCGATCAGCACCGGCAGACGGATCTTGCGGCCGTAGAGCTCGGTCGAGCAATCGACGTTCTGCACGTTGCGCAGCACGCGCGGCTTGAACGCGATGCAATCGAGCGACTGCCGGTTCCGCGCGAGCGTGGTCTCGGTCTCGGTGCCGCCGACGATGTAGTCCCAGTTGTTCCGGTTGAGCTTGAACC
Source organism: uncultured Alphaproteobacteria bacterium (assembly GCA_963778455.1). Lineage (GTDB taxonomy): Bacteria > Pseudomonadota > Alphaproteobacteria > Rhizobiales > Xanthobacteraceae > PALSA-894. The sequence goes on along the minus strand of CAVZUL010000008.1, from coordinate 765,469 downwards.
GGGCGATCTTGAGGAATTCGTGCAGGTTCTGAAAGCGCTCGCGAACGTCGTCCATCCTCGGAATTCCCCCATGCGCCGGCTGGCGATGCTTGTTCGGGCTGCGTTGGGCAGCGCCCTGCCAAGTGCATAACGAGGCCGGAAATTCCGCACAATGGGATTCCGCGTCCGCCCTGCCATTCCGATTTGCGGCCGTTGAATGGCATCGGCCGCTGCGGCATAGTCCGCGCCAAATCAGCGCCGGAGGAACCATGAGCCCGCGCATCAGCTATGTGCAGCCGTCCACCGTGAAGGACGAGGTGATGCTTGCCGAGTTCGACCGCTGCGCCCGCGAGGGCACCCCGCGGCCGGAAAGCCAGGCGGTCCGCGCGCATGTGCCGGCAGTGTTCTGGTCGTTCGCCAATTCCTGGCGCGACGTGTTCAAGAACGGCGTCGCGGATCACGCGATCAAGGAGCTGTGCCGCATCTACGTGTCGCGCTCGGTGCTCTGCGAATTCTGCGGCAACCAGCGCTCGATGAAGGCCGCCGGGCAGGGCATCATCGAGGACGACTATCGCGACCTGATCAATTTCGAATCCTCGACGCGCTACAGCGAGAAGCAGAAGGCGGCGCTCGCCTACGCCGAGATGATCACCTGGGACTTAGCCCCGACCGACGAGGTCTGGGCGCGCCTGCACAAGCACTTCAGCGAGCCCGAATTGGTCGAGATCGGCTATTTCGTCGCGCTCACCATGGGCCAGCAGCGCTGGCTGCGCACCTTGAACATCGAGCACCATCAGGTGCTCGCCGGAACCGACGCCTCGATGGCGCCGGGCTTCCGCACCGAGGAAGAGTTGAAGCGCTCCAAGGCGCAGGCCGATTACTGGGCGAAGAAGCCAGCGGCGGCGCAGCCGCAGCCGCAGGCGGCGGAGTAGCTCCGAACCTCATCCTCAGCATGAGGGTTGAGAGTAAGCATGGACGCACTGGTCAAGTCCGCGATCGCGCATTGGGCGCCGCGTTTCGTTGCGAACGGGGTGGCGCTGACCGACTTCGAGGAAGTGACGGCGGGCATTGCCAGTTGGAACGACTGGTGCCGCGCGTGGTCGGACAAGGCCGCCGTGCATGAGGCGATGGGGCGCGATGCGCTGGCGAACAGAAAATTTATCAGTGCGGGCGAGCATCTTCAGCGCGCCGGCGTCTACTATCACTTCGGCAAGTTCCTGTTCGTGCATAACGTATCGCAGATGAAGGCCGCGCACATGAAGGCGGTGGAGTGCCGCACGCTGGCGCTGCCGCACCTCAATCCGCCGGGCGAGCGCGTCACGATTCCCTACGAGGGCAAGGCGCTGTACGGCATCCTGCGCAAGCCGAACGGTGTTGCAAGGCCGCCGGTGCTGATCATGGCGGTCGGACTCGACTCCGCGAAGGAAGAGACCGAGGCCTACGAGCGGCCGTATCTCGATCGCGGCATCGCAACGCTGGTGTTTGACGGGCCGGGGCAGGGGGAGGGCGAATACGACTTCGCGATCCGCGGCGACTACGAGGTCGCGGTGAAAGCCGTGGTCGACTACGTCGAGACGCGGCGCGATCTCGACACATCGCGCATCGGACTGTGGGGCGTGAGCCTTGGCGGTTACTACGCGCCGCGCGCGGCGGCGTTCGAGCAGGGCATCAAAGCCTGCATCGCGCTCGGCGGGCCGTATGATTGGGAAGGAAGCTGGGACAGCCTACCGGAGCTGACGCGCGAGGCGTTCCGCGTGCGCAGCCACTGCGCGACGCAGGAAGATGCGAAGCGCCATGCGCTCACGCTGTCGCTCAAGGGCGTGGCGCAGAACATCACCTGTCCGATCTTCGTGATGACCGGAAAGCTCGACCGCCTGATCCCGTGGCAGCACGCGCAACGCCTCGCCAATGAGGTGAAGGGCCCGTGCACCTTCCTGCTGATCGAGGACGGCAATCACGTCGCGAACAACCGCGCCTATCGATGGCGCGTGCAGAGCGCGGACTGGCTGGTGGAGGCCCTTTCTTAACCTCTCCCCGCTTGCGGGGAGAGGCATAGGCGGCTTTCGGCCGCCGTTTTTCGTGCAAGAACGCCGATGCGGAGCATCGGCTATGCCGCGAAGCGGTCCGGGTGAGGGGCCGGAGTGGAGCGTGCACAAAGTTGCCCCTCACCCGGCTCGCATGCGCTCGCCACCCTCTCCCCGTTTCACGGGGAGAGGGAAAGAAAGCCCCGCGGCATCGCATGCATCCGTTCAATGCCATCCTGTGTGATCAGCACCATCTCACCCGTCTGTACGCCGGCCTTGTGATCTTTCGTCACCACATTCGGCTGGATCACCACGGTCATGCCGGCGCGGAACGGCTCGTCGGGCACCGGCCCGGCAGGGCGGCTGGCGGAGCCGAGGATTGGCGGTAGATAGCCGCCGCCATACCCGTGCAGCAGGTCGTCGATCGTGGTGAAGCCCGCATTCTCGATCGTGCGCGCGGCTTCGATGACCTGCGCGGGCTGCGCGCCGTCGCGCAGCACGGCCGCGATGGCATCGAACGCCGCATCCGCCGCCGCGTGCAGGTCGCGATAGAGCTGCGTCGGCTCGCCGAGCGCGAACGAGCGCAGCACCTGGCCCGGATAGTCCCAGAACGCCGCGCTGATTTCGGCGAACACGATGTCGCCGGCCTGTATCCGCCGCGTCGAAGGAAACTGGGCCGGCACGGCAATCTGAGGGTCGTGCATCGGCGTGACGCCGAAGTAATGAATCACCTTGGTGCCGCCGTGCGCCGCATAGGCGCGCTCGACCAGATCGCCAAGCTCGCGTTCCGTCAGCCCCGGCCGCAAACCATCGCGCAACGCCATCATGGCGAGATCGGAGAAATGCGCGCCGATGCGCAGCCAGTCGAGCTCTTCGGCTGACTTCACCATGCGTAGCCGTACATAGCCTTTGGTCAAATTCGCCGGCTTGCCGAACTTCGCGACGAGTGCGTCATGCTGGTCCGCGCTCAGCGGCCCGATCACCGCGACCTTGCCGGTTCTTGCGCCGCGCTTCTCCAGCTCGGCGACCGCTTCCCGGATCGATGACTGCCCGCCCCACGCGACCTTTGCGTCGCGCGCCAGCCTCCGCGCCTGCGGCACATGGTTGTGATACTGCACGAACAGAGCATCAGGCTCGTCCGGCGTCAGCACGCCGACAGCTTCCGCCGTCACCGGCCAGCCGGTGAGCCATTGCACCGCCGAGCCGAAGCGATTGGCGCCGCAGAATACGAGGTGCTCGCATTCGGCCTCGGCCAACAGCGCCGCGACCGCGCTGCGGCGGCGCGTTATCTCGCCGGCGGAGAATCGCGGGTATTCGGCCTCGACGATGCGGCGCAGACGATCAGGCAAATTCATTCGTGCAGCTTATGTCAAACGACGCATCGACGGCGTCCCAAATCGCTTTCCCGGTTGAACCGTCTCGGTTTTCCGGCGTTAAGCGCCAGAGATACGCACCACGACCCTCACGGCACCGTGAAGCTTTGCATGCCGCTATCACGAAATTTCGATTCCGGGCCTCGGCTCAGGGCTGACACAATGCGGTATGAGTATTTCGGCGCTGGGCGGGGCCACTCCGCCGGCTCGCGGAGACAATAATGCCGATTGCCCAGTCTCGCCCGCAGCTTGATCCCGCAATTTCACCTGTTCTGAGCCAGCGTGAGCGCTGGATCGGGGCATTCCGCCGGGTGCGCGACGAAACCGAGCGCCGCGCGGCGCCGCTGTCGGCGGAGGATCAGGTGATCCAGTCGATGCCGGACGCGAGCCCGGCCAAATGGCATCGCGCGCACACGACCTGGTTTTTCGAGACGTTCCTGCTGCAGCCGAATGTACGGGGTTACAAGGCTTACGACGAGCGCTTCGCGTTCCTGTTCAACTCCTATTACGTCGCCGCAGGCCCGCGCCACGCACGACCGAAGCGCGGACTGATCACGCGGCCGGATGCCGGCGAGGCCGGCGAATACCGTGCGCATGTGGATGCGGCGGTCGAGCGGCTGATCGGGGAGGCGAGCGCAGCAGCGCTGCCGGAAATTCTGCGCATTTTGGAAATCGGCCTCAATCACGAGGAGCAGCATCAGGAGCTGATGCTCACCGACATCCTGCATGCCTTCGCGCAGAACCCGACGAACCCCGCTTACGATGCGAAGTGGCAGCCTCCCAAGGCGACTGCGGCCGAAGGGTATGTGGAATTGCCCGAAGGTATCCACACCATCGGCCATCAGACCGACAGCTATTGCTTCGATAACGAAGGCCCCTCGCATCGCGTTCTGGTCGGGCCGGTGCGCATCGCGCGCGCCCTCGTCACCAACAGCGAATGGCTCGCGTTCATGACCGACGGCGGTTACGCCAACCCGATGCTGTGGCTCTCGGACGGCTGGGCCGCCGCGCAGAACGAGGGCTGGCAGGCCCCGGGCCACTGGCAGGACTGCGACGGCGAGTGGCGCCAGTTGACGCTCGGCGGGCTGCGGCCGGTCGATCCCGCGGCTCCGGTGATGCACATCGGCTACTACGAGGCGGAAGCGTTCGCGCGCTGGGCCGGGAAGCACCTGCCGACCGAACAGGAATGGGAGGTCGCGGCACGCGCCGGGTACCTCGCCGACGCCTTCGGCATCGTGTGGCAATGGACGCGCAGCGCCTACGCGCCCTATCCGGGCTTTATGGCCTGCGACGGCGCGCTCGGCGAATACAACGGCAAATTCATGATCAACCAGATGGTGCTGCGCGGCTCATCGCTCGCAACGCCGGCCGGTCATTCGCGCGTCACATACCGCAACTTCTTCTATCCGGGAGCGCGCTGGCAATTCACCGGCTTACGTCTTGCGGACTACGCTGAACGATTTGCACTCACCTGACACCGGAAGGACCAAGCCATGGCCGCCCTCGCTCGATCCGCATTGCGCTATTCGGCGCGTCACGAGGCGGCAGCCTCCGACAGTTTTGCCGATCATGTGATCGCGGGCTTGAGCGACCATCCGAAATGGCTTTCGGCGAAATATTTCTACGATGCGACGGGCTCCGACCTGTTCGAGCAGATCACCGAGCTGCCCGAGTACTATCCGACGCGCACGGAGGTGAAGATTCTGCACGACCATGCTGGCGAAATGTCCGGTTTCATCCCGCTGTCCGCAGCGCTTGTCGAGTTTGGCACCGGCTCGACCAGGAAGGCGCGCATCCTGATCGATGCCGCGCCGCAGCTTGCCGCATATGTGCCGGTCGACATCTCGGCCGAATTCCTGAACCGGGAGGCGGCCGCCGTGCGGCGCGACTTCCCCTGGCTTGCGGTGCTGCCGGTGGCCGCGGACTTCACGCGCGACTTCGATCTGCCGGCGCAGATCCGTTCGCGCCCGCGCGTCGGTTTCTTTCCGGGCTCGACCATCGGGAATTTCGAGCCGCAGGATGCGGCCGAGTTTCTGCGTCAGGCCGGGCGTATTCTGGGTGCGGGCGCGACCCTGATCATCGGCGTCGACCGCATCAAGGATATCGCGGTGCTCAATGCCGCCTATGACGATGCTGCGGGCGTAACCGCGAAGTTCAATCTCAATGTGCTGACGCGTATGAACCGCGAGCTCGGCGGCAACTTCGATCTCGCGTCATTCCGTCACCGGGCGTTCTACAGTGTGGAAAATCACCGCATCGAGATGCATCTGGAAAGCCTCAAAGATCAGAGCGTGACGGTCGCGGGCCGCACGTTCGAATTCCGTGAACGCGAAACGATCCACACCGAGAATTCCTACAAGTACACGGTGGAATCCTTCCGCGCGCTCGCCGAATTCGCCGGCTGGCGGCCGGCGGCGGCATGGACCGACGAGAACGATTTTTTCGCGGTCCATGCGCTGAAGCTGGCGGCTTGATAGCCGCCAGCACTGCCCGACATCAGTACCGGCACTTGCCGGTATGCCGCAGCGACACGCCTGCAGCCCGGCGCTCGCAGTCGTTGCCGTAGGTCTTGCCGTTGCAGCCGCAAACCGGAAGGAAGATCCTCGGACAGATCACCGGCTTCCTTGTACATGTGCCGGGCACGCCGAAGCCGGTACACTGGCCTGGCTTGAATTGGCAGAACTGTCCGTCCGGGCACTGGAACGGCAGGATGCCGCCGCACGATTGCGGCTTCGGCGCGGCCTGCGCGCCGGCTACGAGCAGCAGCGAGACGAACGCCGCCAGGACTGTAAGCCAAGCGAATTTGCGAAGCATGTGAACCTCCCCCTTGATGCACGCCCTACGTGCAACCTCAAGATTAGCGGCTTGGTTGGCAAATACCAAGGGGCAGATCGCAACTGGAGGCCTGTTCGACCACGGGATGCGGGGCATCCGATGGGCGTGCCGGCCCCTCAGTAGAGGAGCACGGCCGAGGCGGTGAAGAAGATGAACAAGGTGATGGCCGCAAGGCCGGCCGCAAGCCGAGGCGCGCGGTTGACCATCGCGAGCGCAAAAGCCGGGACGACGAGCGGGAAGAAGAACAGCGTCTCGACAAAGACCACGTGCTGCGCCATGCCCCGCTGCGCCTTCGGGAGGAGTGCGATCGCGATAGCGACGGCGTAAAGCGCGGTCGCCACCGCGGCCGCTATCAGCGCGCCGCGGCGCCATTGCGCGTCGGTCATCACTTGAACTTCGCTTCTCGTTGCGGGCATCGCCTGAGAATCCGTCGGTCGCTGGCCCTGGACCACGCGCTCCCATCATGCCTTTGTCTCGCGGCGGTGCGCACGCGTTCACCGCACGGTACAGACATACAGAGCTGCCTCTCGTTCCGATTCAATTATCAAACAGCCAACGCTCCGCCGCCCGATCGGAGGGAGGCGGGTGTCCCTTGTTGTTTCTGCCCCCAAAAAAAATGAGGGGAGCAGGGCGCCGACAAGCGCTGGTGCGGATACGCCGCACCTGATTGGTCCGTCTCGCGAGCGGACCCATCTCCGGAAGCGCCGGAGATGACCGGCCCATGACGCGGGCCGGCGCGCCTCTCGGCGCCCTGCTGCGGCTTTTTTCGGTCCCGGGCCACGCTTTCGTGTTGAGGGTTGCCCCTCTCAGTCAGCCAGCTCCTGGCGGGAGGTCCGTAGTGACCTCCAGGTGAGCCCCGGGCCGCCCGAGTCCGGCATGCCTGCCGGCCGCGAGGACCGCTTTCGCGACCCCTATGCCCGGAAGTATCAGCGGCGCATCTCCACCGCGTTCCTCCGGCCTGCTCCGCCATCAAGACGCCTCTAGATGGCGCCCCTCCGCGAGCAAGTCCTGTCTGTATAATCCTACAATAGGAACGTATCAAGTGCTCTACGATGGCGGCACCGCTTTGAGCGGAGCAAAATGGGCGAGCGGACGCGCCGCGCTTTTGATCTCGAATTTCGCTCCGCTTGTCCGGGCGACGCGTGCTTCGCGCTCGCCATAACTACGCTCGCCCATTCACCTTTATTTTCGTGTGCCTTTGATTCCGCCGGGCAAGCGCACGCATTGGCTGCCCTGCAGAACGCTGCCGGGCGGGCAGCCGCAGACACAATCCCTGCCGCACACCGCGCTGAGCCTGGCGACGACCGACAAGCCGGTAGGCCCCGACTGGTTTCCGACCCTCACCGTGAGCGTATTGAGCCCTGAAACAAAGAACGAAGGCCCGTTGTGCGTAAAGGGCGTGCCGGTGGGGGGCGTGTTGAAACAGACAGAACCGGTGCACTGAGCGAGAAGATTGCCGTTCAGCAAAACCTGCGCGTTGTTGTCTGCCGCAAAGCGTCCTGCAATCTGCAGCGTTTGGTAGGACGTCGGCGAACAGGGCAGATGAAACGCACGCGTGTAGGTATAGGTCGCCGCACCGCTCGTACTCGGCCTGACCCAGTTGTTCGGCAGCGCCGTCCAAGCACCCAAAGAGGTGTGCGTCGGATTAGGACCGCCTGGGGCTACGGTCCAGTTCGCATCGGCGCCGGCAGTTGGCCTCGTGCTCACGTCGAGCGTCACCGTCTGTCCCGGGCGCGTGCATGGCGGCAGCGAGAGGCTGGTGGGGCGAAAACAGGTCAGCGTATTGACGAACGTGCAGGTCACGTTCGGATCGATCTGGTCGAACGCCACCGTATTGTCGCCGGGCTGGAACGCCGGGTTGGGATTGCCCCCGGTGATGTTGATCTTGGTGTTCACCTGGTTCTGGCAGGTGATGTTGGTCAGCGTCCATCCCAGCGGCACCGGGCTTTCGGTAAACTTGTTGTACTTGTCGTGGGACGTGATGTTGAACGTCCTGCATTGCGTGTCCTGCAGCGGGAAGGGATTTGGCGGGTACACGGTGGTAAAGCCGTTTGCAGAGGTTTGCGGCCAGCTGTTTGCCCCGGTGAACTGGAACGATGTCGCCCACGGATCGGGGGAGGGATTTGTTCTCTTGCAGATCGTCGTGGTGGTTTGGCCGAGCGCCTGCGGAGGCACACCGGTTGCAAGCGCCAGAGCGCATGCGAAAAGGAGAGCCCAGGAGATGCGGTTGGTGAAACGCAGCCGCTGCAGCAGCGCCGCCATGAAATCCTCCCCATCCATCAAAAAAATTTACGTATTTGGGCATTTTCGCCGTTCGATTATCGGCACATTTTCGGCTGATTTACAATTAAAAAGAGAAAGCGGGACTTGAAGCGGCGCTACGGTGGCTAGCTCCGTTGCGCTGGGCACGATGAGGCGATCGTTACAGGCTGGCGAGGTGCCCGGATCAGGCAGCCGCACGCCTATGCGCTGATGCGCAATCGCGCGGGCAATTTTTCGGCCGGGCGGCTGATCGAGTTTCTGACCGCGCTCGGGCAGGATGTGCGGATCAGCGTGAAACCAACGCGAAAGGCGAGGGGAGAGATGGCGGTAGTGGTGGGGTGAGGAAACGTGGCCCGCATGAGCGAAGCGAAATGTGGGAACAAAGTCGCGGCAGGAGTTGACCCCTACGCTTGCTCTCGCACCCATGAACACGGCGGAGCGCTTCCCATGAAATTCATCGACCTTTCTCGCGAGCTCTATCACCGCACGCCGGCGCATCCCTCGCATCCGCCTGTCGTCATGGGCACCTGGTACGACCACGACGAGGTCAAGGTCGCGGGCCAGACGCGCTTCAGTTCGAAGGCGCTGCATCTCTCGCTGAGCGATCACGCCGGCACGCATGTCGACGCGCCCAGTCACTTCAATCCCGATCCGAACGCGGCCTCGATCGACGAGCTGCCGCTCGAGGATTTCTACACGCCGGCGATTTGCCTCGATCTGAGCCACGTGCCGCTGAAGCACGAGATCACCGTCGCCGAGATGGAGGCCGCACTCGCGGCCACGGGCGAGAGCATCGCCAGGCGCGATACGGTGCTGATCAACATGGGCGTGAACGCGCGGCTGTTCGGATCGCCGGGCTATCTGACCGACTTTCCCGGATTGCATGTCGACAGCGTGCACTGGCTCGCCGACAAGGGCGTCGGCATGTTCGGCGTCGAAGCGGTCAGCCCCGCGCCGCAGGGCGAGCCGAACTACAAGGCGCACATCGCCTGCGCGGAGCGCGGCATCACGCATATCGAGTGCCTGTGGAATCTGGAGGCTGTGGTGGGCAAGGGCCGCTTCACGTTCATCGGCTTTCCGCTGCGCATCAGGGGCGGCACGGCGAGCCCGATCCGGGCTGTGGCGATGTTTGAGGGGTGAGAGCGGCGCGTCAGCGCTTCAAGCGCGGGTGCGCCGCGATGCCGTCGCAGGCGCGGAAATCCTTGCAGAGAATCTCGCCCGACCCAGCAAACCGCACGGCGAACGTCTTTCCCTGGTTCCGGGGTTTCAGCGCGATCACCTCATAGGTGCCGCGGCTCTTCGCGACGAACAGCGCGTCGCGCGAGATCGACCGCGCCTTGAGCCCGACGAGCACGACAAGCGGATAATACGGGTCGGTGTCGCAGTCGCGCTTGCGGGTCATCCTGATTTTCGCTTCGCGCAGCCCGGCATATCCCGTGATGTCGAACCAGGCTGACACGCCGACCTCGTCGGCGACGACGACTTGCGTATTGAGGACGCCCGGCCCGAAGCGCTTGACGCGATCGGCGAAAGCCGCGGCATCGTCCGGCCCGTAGCGCACGTCCTTTTCCAGCCACGCGCGATGCGCCTCGGGAGACGGCATCACCACGGCCGCGCGTTCGCACAGGTGGACCGGCGCGGCGAGGGCCGGGGCGGATGCGGCGAGGGCGATGGCGAAGAAAGGCGCGAGGGCAGCGAAGGCCCGCGTGGAGGTGAAAGGGTGTGGCGAACGCATGGGCGCGAGTTTGCTGCGTGATCTTGTCGGAGTCGAGACTTTGGGCAGTGGGTTGGCGCGGCGCAAGTAATGGGACTTGTTCATTGTGCTCGCGCGCTCTTGCGGCTTCATACAAGAATTGGTATATTTGTATCGTGGCCGACGAGATCAAACCTGTCTTCTGGATCGGCTCCAGCCGCCGTGACCTGCAAGCCATGCCGCGGCAGGTTCGAAGCGATGTCGGACAGGCGCTCTACACGGCCCAACAAGGAATGACCGACCCGGCCGCAAAGCCGCTGAAGGGTTTTGGCGGCACGCGCGTGATGGAAATCGTCGAGCGGTACCGGACCGATGCCTATAGGGCGGTCTATACCGCTCACTTCGCGACCGCGATCTATGTGCTGCATGTCTTCCAGAAGAAATCGAAGACAGGCATCGCGACACCGAAACAGGATATCGGTCTGATCAAGAAGCGCTTCGCAGAGGCGCAAGAAGACCACAAGAGAAGGCAGAACTGATGCGTGGCAAGACAATGAAGGTGGAGAAGGGCAGCGGCAATGTGTTCGCCGATCTCGGCCTGCCGAACCCGGAGCAGGAATTGCTCAAGGCGCGGCTCACGCTGCAAATCTACAAGATCATCAAGGCACGCGGGCTGACGCAGGCACAAGCCGGCGAAGTGCTCGGCATCAAGCAGCCGCACGTGTCCACGCTGATGCGCAACCGCGCGGGCAACTTCTCGGTCGGCAAACTGATGGAGTTTCTGACCGCGCTTGGGCAGGACGTGCGGATCACCGTGAAGCCGACGCGGAAGGCGAGGGGCGAGATGGCGGTGGTGGCGAGGTAATCGTAGGGCGGGTTCAGCGAGCATGGCGGAAGCGAGGAAATTTCGAGTGACAGCTCAGGTGCTCCTTACGGAGATCGACAAGATTTTGGAGAACGCCGAGTACTATCAGAGCCGCCAAAGCGGAAAGCGGTTTTACGAGGACAAGCTTTTCCCAAAATTGCTGGGTCAATATCTCGTGCAAAGCAGCGTTGGCATTAGTGCCAGCGCTAAAAAATTTGGAATGTCCAGACGGACACTCGATGAGATTTTGAATGGTGGTCCGTTGTCCGACAATATGCTCGGACGCATTAGATCAGCAGTCGCTCGCGAAGTGAGTGCGGCAGAGGAGAGGGCCATTTTCGTTGGCGACTGGCGCGAGACGACAACCGATGAAATTGCAAGCGCGATAGCGGATGTCTCGAGAAAGCTAATCTTTCTGAAGAAGACGGTCGAGAGCAGCAATTTCCTGAATTCACCCGATTCGCCAATCGACTCAATTCAAGTGAAGCAATTGATTGCCTTGTTGGCTGCTACGATTGAAGCTCTGCAGGCTCCCTTTGTTGATGCAAAGCATACCGGCGGCTTTTTTAGGTGGCTTTCGACCCTATCCAAATCGGCAACCGGTAAAGGGGTTGAAAAAGTCGTCACTGATGCGATGAGTCAGGCTGCGACCGCCGGCATCCAGCTCATCAAGCGCCTTCTAAAAATGGGCGGCTCTAGCGACCTTGGAAACTTCACTTGACGGTATTCACAATGAACGTCCCCCTTTCCCCCACCCCCTCCCGCCCTACCGCCACACGCCGCTGTTTCCGCTCGGCCGGGACACCACCACCTACCGCAAGCTCACCGGCGACGGCGTGCGCGTCGAAACCATCCTCGGCAAGGAAGTGCTGGTCGTCTCGCACGAGGCGATGCGCGCGCTGTCGGAGGCGGCGTTCACCGACATCAACCATCTGCTGCGCCCCGCACATCTCGCCTCGCTCAAGTCCATCGTCGAGGACCCGGAGGCCTCCGACAACGACAAGTTCGTCGCGTTCGATTTCCTGAAGAACGCCAACATCGCGGCGGGCGGCGTGCTGCCGATGTGCCAGGACACCGGCACGGCGATCATCAGCGCCAAGAAGGGCCGGCTGGTGTGGACCGAGGGGGACGACGAGGCCGCGCTCGCGGAGGGCGCGCGCGACGCATACCTCAAGCGCAACCTGCGCTATTCGCAGCTCGCGCCGCTCAGCATGTTCGAGGAGAAGAACACGGCGTCGAACATGCCGGCGCAGGTCGAGATCTATGCGGAGGGTGAGGACGCCTACAAGTTCCTGTTCATCGCGAAGGGCGGCGGCTCGGCCAACAAGGCGTTCCTGTTCCAGGCGACGCCCTCGATCCTCACCCACGACCGCATGACGGCGTTCCTGAAGGAGAAGGTGCTCACGCTGGGCACCGCGGCGTGCCCGCCCTATCACCTGGCGATCGTGATCGGCGGCACGAGCGCGGAGCTCACAATGAAGACCGTGAAGCTCGCCTCGACCAAGTATCTCGACAATCTCCCCGTCCAAGGGAGCGAGGACGGGCACGCGTTCCGCGATCTCGCGATGGAAGCCGAGGTGCTGAAGATGACGCAAAGCCTCGGCGTCGGCGCGCAGTTCGGCGGCAAGTATTTCTGCCACGACGTGCGCGTGATCCGCCTGCCGCGCCATGGCGCGAGCCTGCCGATCGGGCTCGGCGTGTCGTGCGCGGCCGACCGGCAGGCGCTCGGCAAGATTACGCGCGACGGCGTGTTCCTCGAAGAGCTGGAGCACAATCCGGCGAAGTATCTGCCCGAGGTCGATACCTCGCGGCTCGGCGGCGACGTTGTGCAGATCGACCTGAACCGGCCGATGAAGGAAATCCTAGCGACGCTTGCCAAGTATCCGGTGAAGACGCGGCTCTCGCTCACCGGCCCGATGATCGTCGCGCGCGATCTCGCGCACGCCAAGCTGCGCGAGCGGCTCGAAAGCGGGCAGGGACTGCCCGACTATGTGAAGAACCATCCGATCTATTACGCGGGGCCGGCGAAGACACCCGAGGGTTACGCCTCCGGCGCGTTCGGCCCGACCACGGCGGGGCGGATGGATTCATACATCGATGCCTTCCAGGCGGCCGGCGGCTCGATGATCTCGGTCGCGAAGGGCAACCGTTCGCCGCAGGTGCGCGAAGCCTGCGCGAAGCATGGCGGCTTCTATCTCGCGAGCATCGGCGGCGCCGCCGCGAACCTCGCCGAGCACTGCATCAAGAAGGTCGAGACCTTGGAATATCCCGAGCTCGGCATGGAGGCGATCTGGCGCATCGAGGTGGTCGATTTCCCCGCGTTCATCGTGATCGACAACAAGGGGAATGACTTCTTCAAGGAGTTGAATTTGGGGTAAGGGCTCGCATTAGAGCTTGCGCGGGCCATGCCGCACCGGCTGCTTGCCGATCGAACCCTGCGCATAGCGTGGCAGCGTGTCGGTAATCTCGAACCACGGCAGCTGCTCTTCGGTGAAGGCGTGATAGGTCGGCACCACCGCGGCCGGATCGTCGAGCGTAGCGATGTAGATGTCGGCCTGCGTGTTCTGCTCCGACACGTAGGTCAGCGGCGAGCCGCAGCGGCCGCAATGCGTGCGCGTGACGCCGGGTGACGACGCATAGGTGACCGGCTCGCCCTGTGTGAAGCGGAAGCTTTCGCGCGGCACGCACACGAAACTTCCGACCGGCGATGATGTGTGGCGGCGGCAGCTCTCGCAATGGCAATGCAGGATCTTCACCGGCGTGCCGCGGTATTCGTAGCGGATGTCGCCGCAGAGGCAGCGCCCGGTGACCGGCTTATCCGTCATTTGCGTGTCCTCTCGCACAGTGGCGTGACGATAGGCTGAAGCAAACATGATCGCCAGACGGGTGGCGCGGCGGCAGCGATTCGCCTATGAACGCGCCACGCCGGTTGAAGGGAGCGACAGGATGCGCAAACACGCGATCAGGACAGTTGCCATTGCGGCCGCGATGGCGTTCGCCGTCGGCACGGCTTGCGCGCAGGACGACGACAAGGAGTGCGACGACATCATGGACGAGCTGAAGAAGCTCGCCGAGCGTTTCATGAACATGAACGACCCCAAGGGCGTCGGCCCGGTCTGCGCCGCGACCGGGCAGCTGCTCGGCATCATCAAGGCGAGCCGCGAGGTCGCCGCCGAGTGCTACGACGAGGGCCGGAAGCGCGATCAGCTGCTGCTGACCTTCGACAGGGCGACCAAGGAGATGGAAGGCAAGATCGACTCGGTGTGCAAGTGATGCGGACGACACTCATCGGTGTGCTGCTTGCGGCGGCCACGTGCGCGAGTGCGTCGGCGGCGTGCCGCGACGACCTGATCAAGGCGGACCAGAACATCAACCGCACGCGCTCCGAGCTGCAGCAGGCGGCAAGCGCGGCGCCGCCGGTCAAATGCGTCGCCTATCGGCGGCATGTCGCGTCGCTGACCGAGGTGCGCAAGGTGTTCGCGCGCTGCGACACCAGCGCCGGCAAGGCGCAGAACGCCGCGCAGACCAATTCGGCGCTCGCGGAATTCACCCGGCAGATGCGCGATAGTTGCAAGAAATAGCGCAAGAATAGCAGCGGTCACGCGCGGCGCTTGCGCCGCACCAGATGATCGATGATGAGGTCGCACAGGCGGCCGTCCGCAACCTTGTCGAACGCCGCGAACATCGGCTGGGTATTCACCTCGAGGAAGCAGTACTCGTTGCGCTTGTTGCGCATGAAGTCGGCCGCCGCGAAATCGAGGCTGAGCTTGTCGGTCAACGCGCGCAGCCGCTCTTCGATTCTGCGCGGCGCCTTGGTCATCGTGAGCTTGACGCGGTTGTGCTCGCGATAGTCGAGATCGGGGGAGGTGAGGTGAAACGAGATGAACGCGTCGCCGATGCGGTAGACGCGCATCTCCGGCCGCGTGAGCTTGCGCTGCACGAAACGGGGATAGCGCGCGACCGGGTCCGCGCCCTTGAGCTTCTTGCGCAGGTCGGCGAGCCGGGTGGTGTGCTCGCCGCCCGCGGCCGGCTTCTCGATCAACGTGCCGCGCATCGCGGCGGCCGCCTTGTCGAACTCGTTGGTCACGAGCGTGTCGGGGACCGTCAGGCCGACGCGCTTGGCGAGGTAGAGGTTGTGCAGCTTGGTGTTCTGGCGCCGAACGACCGCTTGTTGAAGCCGCGCACCTCATCGTGCGCCAGCTCCCATCCCTTGATCGCGGCATACCAGTTGAGCGTGGCGGCGTGCGCGTGCGGGCTCTTGCGGCTCATCGGCAGGAAGACATCGTGGCGCATGAAGCAGGCGGTCGGCCGGATGACCTTGCCGTTGAGGCGCAATTCGTCCTTGGCCAGATCGAGGGTGATCGACGGGACGCGCTTGGGGCCGACCAGCACGTCGATGAAGGGCACGCGCCGCTGCAGCATGCGGCCGAGCAACTGGCCGATGTTGAAATCGAGCTCGCCGCCCGCGACAAGAATCATGTGAGGTGAACGCTAAACGGGCCGGCCGGCGCGTCAACGCCTGCCGGCCGTGGGCTGTCGAGAAGAAACGACGCTCAGCGCGTTCGCTTCGCGGGCTTGCGCTTCTTTGTAGGCCGCGGCTTGTTCTCGCCGACCATCTGGGTGGTGATCGGCGGGCCTTCCTCGCCCTTGCGCTTCGTGGTCGGTCCCTCTTCGCCAAGCGCAAGCGTCGTGAACGGAGGGTCTTCTTCGCCGAATGCCGCTCTCGTCGTCGGAAGGTCCTCTTCGCCGAACATCCTCGTCGAGCCGAAATCTTCCTCTCCGATCATGCGCGTCGTGGGTTGGTTTTCTCCGACGAGCTGGGTGATCTCCTCTTCGGGCGGGAACGCCATGGTCGTAGGATGATGCTCGCCGAAGAAGTGGGTCGGCCCTTCCTCGCCCAGCATCAGCGTGGTCCAGATGGTCTCTTCGCCGAGCGCCATCGTGGACATCGGCGGGCGGTCTTCGCCGACCATTTGCGTGGTTTTCGGCGGCCTCACGGCTTTCTTCTTTGCTTTGCGTGCCATCGTCCTCCCCTTTCGCTGTGTGATTGCGCAATTAGAGGATCATAACAGCGAAGATTGCAACTTGTCTATCGACGAGCACAAGCGAACGTCACAGCGGCTTGAACGGCCAGACCATTGCGATCAGCGGCACGCCGGCGAGCACCACCATGATCGAGAGCGGCAGGCCAAGCCGCCAGTAGTCGCCGAAGCGGTAGCCGCCGGGTCCCATCACCAGCGTGTTGCACTGATGGCCGACCGGCGTGAGGAAATCGCACGCCGCGCCGATCGCGATCGCCATCAGGAACGGGTCGGGGCTGTAGCCGAGCGACTTGGCGAAGCTCGCCGCGATCGGCGCCATCACCAGCACGGTCGCGGCATTGTTGAGGAACGGCGTCACCGCCATCGCGGCGATCATGATCAGCGCGAGCGCGCCGATCGGCGGCAGGCTTTGCGAGGCGGAGGAGAGAAAGCCCGCGACCAGATCGGTGCCGCCGGTGGTGCGCAGCGAGTCGGACACGGGTATCAGCGCGCCGAGCATCACCAGGATCGGCCAGTCGACCGCCTCATAGGCCTCGCGCAAGGTGAGCGCGCGGATCAGCAGCATCGCGACGGCTGCGGAGAAGAACGCGATCGACACCGGAATGACGTTCGCGGCCATGAACGCCATCGCGAGCACCAGGATCGAGAGCGGCAGCACGCTGCGCCCGCGCCGCCCGAGCCGCAGATCGCGCGCCGCGAGCGGCAGACAGCGCAATTCGCCGAGCGTTTCGGGCAAGGTCGGCAGGTGGCCGCGCAGCACGATGACGTCGCCGGCCTGCAGCTTCACGGAGCGCATGCGTTGCGTGATGCGCTTGCCGCTGCGGCTGACCGCAAGCAGGTGCACGCCGTAGCGCTCGTCGAGCTTCTCCTGCATCGGTGTGCGGCCGACGAGCGGAGAGTCGTCGCTCACCACCGCTTCCATCACGCCGGTCTCGTCGCTCGGCGTATCGACGACCTTCTCGCTATCCTCGCGCGCAAGCTTGAGCTTCGCCTTGTCGACGAGGCGGTCGAGTGCGGCCGGCTCGCCCTGGATCAGCAGGATGTCGCCCGCCTTGATCGTCGTGCGCACGCCCGGTGCGAGGCGGCGCGAGCGTCCGCGCTCCAGCATGAACACTTCGATGCCCTCGGCCATCGCTTCCAGCTCGCCGACCGTCTTGCCCACGGCGGGCGAGTTCTCCGGCACGCTCGCCTCGGTGGTGTAGCCTTCGAGCGTGAAGGCGGCATCCATGCTGCTCGCGCCCTTCAGGCCGCGCGGCAGCAGACGCCAGGCAAAGCTGAGGAAGACCACGCCCGCGATCGCGAGCCCGATGCCGACCGGCGTGAAGTCGAACATGCCGAACGGTTCGCCGATCTGCTCGGCGCGGATACGCGCCACGATGATGTTCGGCGAGGTGCCGACCAGAGTGACAATGCCGCCAAGCAAGGAGCCGAATGCCATCGGCATGAGATAGATCGAGGGTGTCCCATTGGTCTTGCGCGCAAGCGAGAACGCCACCGGCATCAGCATCGCGAGCGCCCCGATATTCTTCACGAAGGCGGAGAGCGCCGTCACGGCGCCGACCAGCACGGCGACCTGAATGGTGCGGGTCGTGAGATAGGGGCCGACGCGCACCAGTGCCTCCTCGATCACGCCCGAGCGGCCGACCGCGGCGCTCACCAGCAGCGCGCAGGCGACGATGATGACGATGTCGTCGGAGAAGCCGGAGAAGGCTTTTTCGGGGGGCACAATTTGGCACGCGATCGCGGCCAGTAGCGCCAGCAGCGCGACGAGGTCGTAGCGCAGCCGCCCCCACACAAAGAGAGCCATCGTGGCGGCGATGATGCCGAAGGAGAAGATTTGCGGGAGGGTCATGAAGATGAGTTCACCGTGCCACACCGAAAACGCGACCTGGGCGGAATGGTGGCACTGAAGCACCATGCACCGGAAGGCCGTTCATCCGCCCGATGAGCCATGATAGCGTCCTAACAATAAGGGAAGGGCGACATGGGCGATCTCGATCGGCGGAGTGTTCTTGCCGCGTCGGCGGCGCTGGCTGCGACGAGCGGGATTGCATCGGCGCAGACGCCGGCGCCGCGCCAGAAGGGACCGCGCGTCTGGCTCGACATGGACCAGCAGGAGCTCGACGACGCCTACGACCAGTCGAAGTACGCGCCGAACATCCAGCAGGTGCTCAAGCGCTACGAGGTCAACAGCGCGGCCGTGCGCGCGCGGCTCGGCGCGCCGAAACGGCTCGCCTACGGGCCGACACCCGTCGAGGCGCTCGATCTCTACCCGGCGCGCGGGCAGAACCTGCCGATCCATGTGTTTGTGCACGGCGGCGCGTGGCGGACGGGTTTTGCGAGGAACTATGCCTTCCAGGCCGAGACCTTCGTGCGCGCGGGCGCGCACTTCATCACGCTCGACTTCACCAATGTGGTGGAGACGAAGGGCGAGATGATGCCGATGGCCGAGCAGGTGCGCCGTGCCCTCGCCTGGGTTTACAAGAATGCAGGGAGCTTCGGCGGCGACGCCAACCGCATCTGGCTCTCGGGCCATTCATCCGGCGGTCACCTCGCGGGCGTGCTGCTCACGACCGACTGGCAGGCGCTTGGCGTGCCGAAGGATATCATCAAGGGCGGCGTGTGCTGCTCGGGGATTTTCGATCTGAAACCGGCGCGCCTCTCGGCGCGCTCGAGCTACGTGAAGTTTACCGACGAGATCGAGCACGCGCTCTCGCCGCAGCGCCATCTCGATCGGCTCAACGCGCCGGTCGTTGTGGCCTATGGCACCTACGAGACGCCGGAGTTTCAGCGCCAATCCCGTGATTTTGCGGCGGCCGTGAAGGCTGCGGGCAAATCGGTCGAGCTCCTCGTGGCCGAGGGCTACAATCACTTCGAGATCGCCGAGACCTTCGCCAACCCGTACGGTCTGCTTGGCCGTGCCGCGCTGGAGCAGATGAATCTTGCGCCGGCGTGAGAACAAAAAAGGCTACGTCAGCGCGGCGTCCCTGCGCGTGACCTAGCCGCAGGCGCGGCACCGCGCATCCGTGCACAGGCGTTACTTTTCGTCTTCCGGCTTTGCCTTGGATTGCTGCTGCTGCACCGGCTGCTGCATCGAGCCATGGGGGAGACCGGGCAATGGCGGGACGTCGCGCTCGGGCCGCTCGTCCGGCGATTTGTCCGCGAGCCGGCGCTCGACCTTCGCCCAAATCTTGGCGGTGCCCGTGGCGAGTTGCGTCGTGAGATAGCTGAAGAATTGGCGGAGGCGCTCGGTCACGGCCCGGCGTGAGGCGGCGTTGTTTGCGTTTCTGGCGTTCATGGGTCCGCTTTCCTGACCCACTAACCATGTCATTTGACATACGTTCCGGAAGAGCGGCCGGAATTTGGAAAAATCGCTTGGATTTTCAATGGAGTTCGACAGGGCGTCGAGCACCGGGCGAGGCGGCAAGAGCGCGCCCTAGACCTTCTCTGCCAATTCTTCCGCGAGCCAGCCCTCGACCTTCTTTCCGGTCACCGGACAGCGATACCAGACAGCGCCCATGAGCCAGACGTAGCGGCCGATACGGCCCGGTCCAATACGGCAATTTGCGTATGGGAAATGACCGGCGTTCGCCGGTCACTCAGCCAAAACCGAGATGATCGCAGTGGCTGTCATCCCAATGGACAGCAGCCAAATCGCGTAAAATTTCCACCCGATGATCATGAAGAAAAAACATACCAGAACCGAAAATTCAGTCATCCATTTGTCATCTGCAAGTGCCGTGAAATCAGCTTTCACGCCGCGAGCGCGTACCACGAACCAAAGCGAAATCAAGGCCGTGGCAGTAAGCCCTACAGACAGCGCCCATGCTGTGTAAAACTTCCACCCCAATGGCACCATCCACTGCCCGAACGGCCGTGGGGCAAACAACAGGGGAAAAAAGAAGCGTTCAAGGAGGATGCAAGCGGCAACATTGGCGTAAACGAAGCGCGCCGCAAGTAGCTCGAGTTCGACACGAAATCGTGGCGAATCAAGACGAAATCAAATGAAAGCCGCAGGACAAAACCACCAACTCAGGGCTGCGTCTTCAGTCCGGTCGGGCGCTGTGGCACTCCCGTTGTTGCATCGCGTGGATTGCAGGCCAGCATCTTGCTCATGTCAGAGGCGGCAACCGCTTCATCGCCGTACGCGCCGTCGCCGACAATAGTCTGCCCCTCGCCCTTTGGTGCCTCTTGAGAGATGACGCACGACTGCTTTTGCGTGTCCTGCACAATGTAGAACTTGGCGGCGGAAGCAGACGTGACAAGCGCGAAACAAAGTACGGCCGATCTGACGAGCATTGCTGCCTCCCGTTGTGGCTGGAGCGGTCACTATACCGAAAGCCGAACAACCAGACTAGGACAAGCACGCGATTCTTGCGGGGGTTGCGATATTAGATCCGCAAGAGCGCGCCGGAGCCTGCGTTGACGCAGGATTTGCAATGATGCGGCGCTCCGCTATGGGCCTTAGTGCGGGGGTTGCGGCGGATGCGGAAGCCCCAGCCGTTCGGCCCGCTCGGTCGCCAGCTTGCGATAGGCCTGAGCCTGTTTGAGGAGCTGATCTTTCAGGACGGCGTCAGTTTCGTCTTGCGCCATTCGCTCAAACTGGAGCGCGTGCTCCAGGTATTCCGCGATCATCTTCACTGTAGCCCACCCGGAACGTCGACAACTTCAACGTGCCCCTATCATTGACGGATGGGCAGATGCAATTCAGTACGACAATGCACAGTCGGGCGAATAGTCGCGGTCATCACCGGGCGGCCTGGTCCTTTTCATCGAGTGTCTTGCCGGTCGGTGGGTTCACAAGATGGACGCCGCCACAGTCCGTGCAATCAACTGCTTCATAGGTCTCGCGGCCGTGCTCGAAAGCGCTTTCGAGCCAGCCTTGCACGTTTGTCCCGGTTTCCGGGCAGCGGAAGAGCACGGCGGTGGGCATAGTCCCGTCGCTAGCACGGCTCCAGCCGGCCGATATCCGGGAATCTACGTGCGAATGCCAGCTAGCCGCCGGTCACATGACTATGATCGAAACGAGCGCGACGCCCGCAAGTCCGATGGACAGCAGCCAGATCGCAACGAGCGTCCAACCCAGTCCCGGCGTAGCCAAGTCGAGCATGTCCATTGCTCTCAGTGCGCCCCGATCGACATCACTCAGTCGCGATAGATGTCAAAGCGGTTCAAGGACCAAGGATCTACGGTGATAGAGGCCGCCAACTAGGGCTGCCCCTCCTTGCTCTCCGGCTCGCTCGTGCTCTGCTGTTGCTGGAGCGGCGGCTGCTGCATTGGGGCGCGCATGGCCGGCGGGCTGCGGCGCGGCAATTTCCCTCGCCGCTTCATTTCGAGGAACACGACAAATCCGCACGCCGAGGCGACGAGAACGCCGACGGACCAGGCGAAGAGGAGTTCCATGCACAAGCCTCTGACGGCTATCGTGGCATGTCGTTGGGTTAGTTGGATATCAACTTGAGGTTCGCGTCACGAAGAAACCGCCAACCACGGCGTCTTTCGCCGTCGCTTCGTTCAGCGGCCGAAACCGTACGGGCCGGAAGGCGCGCGTCCGCCATCCCCACCCATGCGATCGCTCGTATTTGATTTACTTGATTTGACGGTCGTGGCTCTCGCCGCGTGTCCACCACCCCCGCCCCCGCCCATCCGGTCGCTGGTATTGGACTTTGACGATTTGACCGTCGTCGTGCGGTCGCTGGTGTTGGATTTGGAGCTTTTGACCGTCGTCGCGCGTGCCTTCGCGCCGCCTTCTTTTCCGACGCCGCTGCAGAGTCTTACGCGCCTTCGTCCGCACGATGTTGGACCGGCTGGTATTGAGATTGGTGACCGCCTGAGCCGAACCGGAAAGGCTTGGCAGCGGCGCTGGCGTGAAGGCGGGTGCAAGCAGAAACGTCGCCGCGATAAGCGGGATCGAGAGAATGCGGGACATGGCGTCCCTCCCCGGAGCTACACCGGGTCTCTATCGGGACCGGCTCACCATCGGGCGCCTCGCCTGCTGAATGGGGCGTGAACGTTGCGCGCGAAAAAGGGATACGCTCGCCGTTTGACTGAAAGGGACAACTAGTGCGGCCCCGCAGTGAGAAAAATGGTCAAGATTGCAAAGGCAAATAGGACAAACGAAGACCTCCCGCGGCCAAGCCGCCGACGAACAGCCAATCCATACCCTTAACGCGCCGCATGTCGCCCCACCACCAAGCGACTAGTCTGCTATTTTCAGAAGGCGAAATTTTGGCCGACGCGCACCAAAATCGAGATGAATGCCACGACGACGAGCGCAAATGACAGCGCCCATGCTGCGCAGAGCGTCCGATGTAAGCTCATCAAACCCTTCCCACCGATTGTCCTGGACAACACGGAAGATCGGGAGGGGTTGCGCAGGACAGCCCTGACCAGAGTGGAGTGCGGATCGAGCCCCGCCAATTTTCATTTCAAAATCAGGCCATTGGGGTCAAACAGGCCCAAAGGTGCTGTCCTAAGTAAAGGCGATTTAGGACAGCCGCCGCTTTGAACTAGGACACTCAAAGTTTGAGCATAGGACGGGACCGACCCTTCTCGCCGGCTATCCGAGCCTGCAATTCCTTGATTTGCTTTTCGAGTTCCACGACAACACCCCCGACCTCATCAAGTCGGGCACTTATGCCCGCGACCACTTGTTGGGTGGATTGATCCTGGCGTAGCAGCCAGTCCAACTTCTCTTCCGCAGTCATATCTTCCCAAGACTTCACCATTGCGGCGTCCTCCTGTTTCGAACATTGGCGCATCTTAATCGAATAGATCGCCTTGGATTACCCGGAACCGGCTGCGGCGCTGCGTCGGGGTTTCAACCGGCTTGATCGGCTGCGTGGCGAGCGCGGCGTCTAGCAAGTCCCCGATGGGCGGCCTTGCATTTGGGCAGTGACGTTGGAAATATCGCGCTGCTGAAAGCGACGGGCCCTTTTGTGAAATGAGAAAGTTTCTTCTAGTGGCGCTCATCAGCATGATGGCTGGAGTCGCTTGCGCCGACGACATCGATAATGAGGTTGAAGCGCTCGCTCGCATAAAGCCTCACGAGCAGCTCGATTGGACCAATTGCATCAGAAGGGAGCTAAGTCGGCTCGGACCAAGGGTTTCTGATCGATCCCTGAGAAGGTCCCTCAATCAATCGTGCGCCGATCAGGAATTCGTATTTCGAAATGCGTTGACGCGAGAGGGTCTGACACTCCTCCGGGCGCTGGTTGTGATCGAGAGATTCAAAAGAGAGACCCTTAGAACGCGAAACTAGGCCGCCGAAACAGGCCGGCGTCAGCTAAAGGGACCAGTGGGGGTCGAAAGGGACCAGTACCCAATCGGTTCGGAGGCCCACCAACTAGAGCGGCCCGTCATTCTTAGGGTAGGCACTGCCGGGAGTTGACTGGCGGGAGTTTGAGTTGTGCTGCGCGCTTCTCAGCTAACTTGGTCGCCTCTGCGGCCATCCGTTCGAACTGGAATGCGTGCTCTAGGTATTCAGCAATCAGCTTCAACTACGCACCCCAACCCGTAGCAGTCGCCTCCGAGTGGGCAGCTTAATTTCGACGTTGGGAAAATCAACATCGTGAAATTAGGACAGGCGCCCCAGCAACTTAGGACAGTGGGGTCGGAATTAGGACATCACCAGGCCCAAAATAAAGAACATATTGCGAACAGAGAACAAATAGGGTACAGTGCAATTCTCGGTCGATTTCCAGGGGGCGGCAAGCGGCCGTTTGTCGGCACCCGAATCTCAGGCCATATGGAGTGTGATCATGAGCCCCGCTGCCCTGCGCGTTGTCGAAAGTTCGTCCATGGACAAATCCAAAGCCCTTGATGCCGCGCTGACCCAGATCGAGCGCGCCTTCGGCAAGGGCTCGATCATGAAGCTCGGCAAGAACGACAAGTCGATGGAGATCGACACGGTGTCCACCGGCTCGCTCGGGCTCGACATCGCGCTCGGCGTCGGCGGCCTGCCGCGCGGGCGCGTGGTCGAGATCTACGGGCCGGAATCCTCCGGCAAAACCACGCTCGCGCTGCACTGCCTCGCCGAGGCGCAGAAGACGGGCGGCATTTGCGCCTTCATCGACGCCGAGCACGCGCTCGACCCGATCTATGCGCGCAAGCTCGGCGTGAAGGTCGACGACCTGTTGATCTCGCAGCCCGATCATGGCGAGCAGGCGCTGGAAATCGCCGACACGCTGGTGCGCTCCGGCGCGATCGACGTACTCGTGATCGATTCGGTCGCAGCGCTGGTGCCGCGCGCCGAGCTCGAAGGCGAGATGGGCGACTCGCAGCCCGGGCTGCAAGCGCGGCTCATGAGCCAAGCCTTGCGCAAGCTCACCGCCTCGATCTCGCGCTCCAACACCATGGTGATCTTCATCAACCAGATCCGCATGAAGATCGGCGTGATGTACGGCTCGCCGGAAACCACCACTGGCGGACATGCGCTGAAATTCTATGCCTCCGTACGCCTCGACATCCGCCGCATCGGCGCGATCAAGGAGCGCGAAGAGGTCATTGGCAACCAGACCCGCGTGAAGGTGGTCAAGAACAAGCTGGCGCCGCCGTTCAAGATGGTTGAGTTCGACATCATGTATGGCGAAGGCGTCTCCAAGATGGGCGAAATCATCGATCTCGGCGTCAAGGCCGGCGTGGTGGAGAAGTCCGGCTCCTGGTTCTCCTACGACTCGCAGCGCATTGGGCAGGGGCGCGAGAACGCCAAGACCTTCCTGAAGGCCAACCCCGACATCGCGGCGAAGATCGAGGCCGCGATCCGGGCGAATGCCGGGCCGATCGCCGAGAAGATTCTCGCCGGTCCGGAGGAAGACGACAAGGACGACGACGCCGCGGAGGGGTGAGCACAGAGTGTCATCCCGGCCGAGGCCGCTTGCTTTCCCTCTCCCCGTGAAGCGGGGAGAGGGTGCCGAGCCTTAAGCGCGTTTACGCGCGTCTGCGACGCGCTATGGCGAGGCGGGTGAGGGGCTGCTTCGTCATTCCCAATTGCCCCTCTCCCGGCTCGGACCTGCGGTCCTCGCCACCCTCTCCCCGCTGCGCGGGGCGAGGGTTTCGCCCTTCCTAAACTCCGCCATCCCCCGCCGCTAAATAAGCCCTCGAAACACCAAGCCTGACCGGCAGTTAGCCGCGGTCTGGCCGTGCGGCGGAGGCCCATGAGCGGCGTCAACGACATCCGGTCGAGCTTCCTCGACTATTTTGCCAAGAACGGCCACGAGATCGTGGCGTCCTCGCCGCTTGTCCCGCGCAACGACCCGACGCTGATGTTCACCAATGCCGGGATGGTGCAGTTCAAGAACGTCTTCACCGGCCTCGAGAAGCGCCCTTATTCGCGTGCCGTCACGGCACAGAAATGCGTCCGCGCGGGCGGCAAGCACAACGACCTCGACAATGTCGGCTACACGGCGCGGCATCACACGTTTTTCGAGATGCTCGGCAACTTCTCGTTCGGCGACTACTTCAAGGACCGCGCAATCGAGCTTGCGTGGAATCTGGTGACGAAGGAATTCGGCCTGCCGAAGGACAAGCTCACCGCCACCGTCTACATCGACGACGATCACGCGTTCGATCTGTGGAAGAAGATCGCTGGGCTGCCGGAGAGCCGCATCATCCGCGTCGCGGGTTCTGATAATTTCTGGGCCATGGGCGACACCGGTCCGTGCGGCCCGTGCTCTGAGATCTTCTACGACCACGGCGACCACATCCCGGGCGGTCCGCCGGGCTCGCCCGAGGCGGAGGGCGATCGCTTCGTCGAGATCTGGAATCTCGTGTTCATGCAGTACGAGCAGCTGTCCGGCGGCCAGCGCCTCGATCTGCCCGCGCCTTCGATCGATACCGGCTTGGGGCTGGAGCGCATTGCTGCAGTGCTACAGGGCACCCATGATAACTATGAAACTGACTTGTTCCGCTCGCTCATCAAGTCGGTCGCTGACGTCACTGGCGCCAGCCCTGACGGTGCCCAGAAAGCCTCGCACCGTGTTATCGCCGATCATCTGCGCGCGAGCGCGTTTCTGATCGCTGATGGCGTAGTGCCGGCGAACGAGCGACGCGGTTATGTACTGCGCCGGATCATGCGCCGCGCCATGCGTCACGCCGAACTGCTCGGCGCGCGCGAGCCGCTGATGTGGAAGCTTGTCCCGACGCTGACGCGTGAAATGGGGCAGGCGTACCCGGAACTGCACCGCGCCGAGCCGCTGATCACCGAAACGCTGAGGCTTGAGGAGACCCGCTTCCGTAAGACGCTGGAGCGCGGCCTTTCGATTCTCGAAGAGGAAAGCGCAGGGCTGCAGCACGGCGACAAGTTTTCCGGCGAGACTGCGTTCACGCTCTACGACACCTACGGCTTCCCGCTCGACCTGACGCAGGATGCGCTCAAACCCCGCGGCATCGGCGTCGACACCGAGGCGTTCAACGCCGCGATGGAGCGGCAGAAGGCGAAGGCGCGTGCCTCGTGGGCCGGCTCGGGCGAGGCCGCGGCCGAGACGATCTGGTTTCCGCTGCGCGAGAAGCTCGGGGCTACCGAATTTCTCGGCTACGACACAGAAGTAGCCGAAGGCGTGATCACCGCGCTCGTCCGCGACGGCAAGGAGATCGCTGAACTGAAAACCGGCGAGAGCGGGCAGGTCGTGCTCAATCAGACGCCGTTCTACGGCGAATCCGGCGGGCAGATGGGCGACACCGGCACGATGTCCGCGGACGGTGTCCGCGCGCGTGTCACCGACACGCAGAAGAAGGCGGGCGACGTGTCCGTGCATACGGTCAACGTAGAGCAGGGCGCGCTGAACGTTGGCTCGGCGTTCGCGCTCGCGGTCGATCACGCGCGCCGCAGCGACATCCGCCGCAACCATTCGGCGACGCATCTCCTGCACGAGGCGCTGCGCCTGGTGCTCGGCGATCACGTGGCGCAGAAGGGCTCGCTGGTCGCGCCCGATCGTTTGCGTTTCGACTTCTCGCATCCCAAGGCTGTGACAGCCAAGGAGCTTGAGAGGGTCGAGGACATCGCTAATGACGCTGTAGTGCAGAATACGCCAGTGACGACACGGCTAATGGCGGTTGACGACGCAATCGGAGCGGGGGCCCGTGCGCTGTTTGGCGAGAAATACGGCGACGAAGTTCGTGTTGTCGCGATGGGTAAGAGCCCAGGCAACGAGATGGGATGGTCCGTCGAGCTGTGTGGAGGCACGCACGTCAACACTACTGGGGAGATCAAGCTAATTCGGGTAATTGCGGAAGGCGGCGTATCGTCGGGAGTCCGGCGAGTTGAGGCGCTGACCGGTTTGATAGCTCGCGAAGAGGCGAGGCAAATTCGAGATTCAATTGGGACAGCCGCAAGACTTCTTGGCACGACACCTTTGGAATTGCACGACCGAGTTTCTAAACTGCTTGAAGACCGCAAGAAGCTCGAGCGTGAACTGACCGACGCGAAGAAGAAGCTCGCGATGAGCGGTGGCGCCAAGGCCGGCGACGAAGCGAACGGCGTGCGTATGATCGGCGACATCAAGCTGATGGCGCGCGCGGTCGAAGGCATCGATATCAAGGACCTGAAAGGGCTCGCCGACGAGGGCAAGAAGCAGCTCGGCTCCGGCGTGGTCGCGCTGGTTGGCCTCACCGAGGAAGGCAAGGCCGGGATCGTGGTTGGGGTGACAAATGACCTCACCGCGCGCTTCAACGCGGTCGATCTCGTGCGCAAGGGCGCGGAAGCGCTTGGCGGCAAGGGCGGTGGCGGGCGCCCCGACATGGCGCAGGCCGGCGGCCCGGATGGCGCCAAGGCAGAAGCAGCTCTCGCGGCCATCGCTGTGGCGATGGGTGGGGGAGCGATCTAGTCAGGCGGGTGCGTACAATTTGGCAAACCCGTCTTGGCGCGATCGTCCTGCAAGTTGACCGTTGACATGCACGCTATGATATACACATAGTTTCAACTACCTAGAGGGGTAGTGTCGGTATAGAAAAGCCGTTCTGCATAGTCCGCCGTTGCCGGTTCCTGGCAGCGAACCCACCGTAAAACACGCAACTCACCCATTGTCGATCGGGAGCGCCGCCACCGCCATGTCCGATGCTGTGCCCGCAAAAGTCTTCATATCCTACTCCCACAACTCAGAGGAACATAAGACGTGGGTGCGCGAATTCGCCACGCGGCTGCGCGACGGTGGGATCAACGTCGTTCTCGATCAATGGGATTTACGGCTTGGACAGGATATCACTCTCTTCATGGAACGGAATCTCGCGGCCTGCGAGCGCGTTTTGGTGATTTGCACGGATAAATATGTCGAGAAGGCGCATTCGCTCAAGGGAGGTGTCGGTTATGAGCGCATGATCGTCACCGCTGAAATCGCAAAAGATTTGGAGAGCAACAAGTTCATCCCGGTGCTGAGAGGCGGAACCGGGGACATGCTGCCGAGCTATCTTCGCAACAGGATGTATATCGACTTCCGCTCGGATACGCATACCGAAACACGATATGCCGAATTGGTTCAAGAGTTGCATAACATCCCTCGATATCCAGTACCGCCGCTAGGTCCCGTTCCAAGGTCCTCCTCTCCGTCGGCAGTGGTTCAATCCATGACAGGATTGCCTAACGTTCTTCCGCCAACGCAGGAAGCAAACTACCACTGGCATCGAGCCGTCCACGATTATTGCGGAAACTCGCTATTTTTTGCCTTTCTCCGGTTCAAAAAGGACAGCATATTTTTCAATCCGAAAATCCAGCAAACGATTAATGACTGTCGGCTCACCGACTATATGATATTTAACCTGTATTCCCGCTGGGATGCCGTTATTCGCGTGTGGTGTGATCCGCGGATATTCGAAAAATTCAGAGCCGAGATCGAAGCCAACGTAGCCGATATCCAGGACGTGCAGTTTCTGAGGGTAACGAACCTCATTCATCTCGGTAAGACGTACCGCGGCGCCGAGGAAGTCCTGCGGAATGTGAGAGAGTTCTCGTTAGCCGATCTGGACGATGTGCAAAAGGCAAAAACCGCAAGCAAGTATTTTGCCGCGGCCCGTAATAAAGGCCTTGTGCTTGACGAATCCGAGCTTTTTAACAAAGAGCGCATTCAGTTCTATATCACGATCAAGAGCGGCGACGCATTAAGTCCCAGTCGGATCGTTAATTTGACGGATTTTGTCAAGACCAAAGAATATGTACACAATAAATCGATCTACAGGACCGAGGGGATCGGGGCGATCAGTGCGATGATCAAGGGGCAAGTCGATCCGGCGAATTACTATACCATCTACTCGTTTCTGCAGGAGATTGCCCTCCATCTCAAAGACGAAGAAGTCGAGACCGAAACAATGTTCGTGGCGCAACCCGAGCCGCAAGGCCTCGCGCTCATCGACTTCCGCCGCGCCAAAAGCTTTATCTCCAAGGACGCGCTCTACAAGCGGTATCCGCAGGCCCATGGTTTGGACGACTTCGGGGAACAGCAGAAGCTGGAGATCGACTACGCGTCTGTGTGGGACATGCTTCCGCACGACAAGTACGGTGTGCTGCAGGAACTGTTCGAGGCGAGGTTCGATTTGTCAACGCAAAAGATGGCGAAGCAGATGGCGTTCTTTGCGGTCCTGGAAAACGCGTACCGCAATGCGCTTCCACAAGTGATCATGACGTATTACAGAACCAACCGGTGGCAGGACATATTGGATGGAATTAAATCAAAGGAGGGAACCAAGCATGAAAATTATAAGGGGATGGGATTGGGTGACCTTGGCAAGATTTATCGGCATATCATCCTGGAACACAAGATCATCGATATCGATCCGCTGACGGAGGAGCAGTTCGCGAGGGTGATGGATGAACATGTGCCGAAAATGAGAAACGACTTGGTACATAGACCGGACGTTGCGCAATGGAGTGCTCTCTTGGAGTTTTGGCAGCGGTTCCTCGTGATTTATGCCCGCTTGAGGGATTGGCTTGAGAAACAAGGCAAAGAGACGTGATGGCGGGCTAGGGCTAGGGACGTGTCCTGTGCTCCACACCAAGTCAATGCGGGATCTAATGCCGGGTTGCTACCCTCGACAATTTGCGGTGACAGGGCGGCCGATCGCCGCCGCCATCGGCTGATGAGCGCGGACTATTCCATCCAACGGTTCAACGACGCAGCGCGGCTCGAAGAGCTTCACCGGTTCGTGCACGACGCGTTCCGCGACCTTCCGATCGATCCGCCGTCCAGCTCGCTCAAGGAAACGCTCGCGGACTTCGCGGCGCGGCTGCAGTCCGACACAATCTTTATCGCGTCTGACTTCGGCCAACTGATTGGCAGCATCTTCTGCACCCCGGAGGAGAACGCACTCTACGTCGGCCGGCTCGCGGTGCGGCCCGACTGGCGGCGGCGTGGCGTTGCCAGCGCGCTGGTCGAGGCCGCGAAGGGAGAGGCGAGGCGGCGCGGCGCAAGGCGCATCACACTCGGCGCGCGCATCGCGTTGCCCGGCAATGTTGCGCTGTTCCGCCGCCATGGCTTCGCGATCGTGCGCGAGACCTGCTATCCAGGCTTCACCACGCCGACGTCGTATGACATGGAGCTGAGGCTCGCTGGGCCGGCGGCGCATGGATGTCCTGCGGCTGGCTCGTAGCTCTCTTTGCGGTAGACGGTGCTAAGCTCAACGGAGTTCAATGGATCACAGCCGATCCGCCGCACGAGTTAACAAGAGAGGCGTCATGACTTTCCATCGTCGAAAATTTCTTCGTCTTGCCGGCGCGGCTGTTGCCATGCCGGCGGTGGTCGCGCGCGCGCAAAGCTACCCGGCGCGGCAGATACGGCTGATCATCGGTTATCCGCCCGGCGGATCGGCCGACACCACGGCGCGGCTTGTGTCGCAATGGCTCGGCGAGCGGCTCGGCCAGTCGGTGATCGTCGAAAGCCGGCCGGGTGGCGGCACCAATATCGCAACCGAGGCGGTGATCAATGCGCCGCCGGATGGGTACACGCTGCTGCTCGTCGCGCCCGCGAATGCGATCAACGCCACGCTCTATGAAAAGCTCAACCACAACTTCCTGCGTGACATCGAGCCGATCGCGGGCCTCATTCGCTTCGCCAATGTTGTGGTGGTCAACCCGACCGTTCCGGTGAGGACGATCCCGGAGCTGATCGCTTACGCCAAGGCGAACCCCGGCAAGCTCAACATGGCGTCGTCCGGAAACGGATCGACCATCCACATGTCCGGCGAGCTGTTCAAGATGATGACCGGCATCAACATGATCCACGTGCCCTATCGCGGCGGCGCGCTTGCGCTGACCGACCTGATCGGCGGGCAGGTGCAGGTGATGTTCGACAATATTCCGACCGCGGCCGAGCACATCAAGAGCGGCAAGCTGCGCGGTCTCGCCGTCACCAGCACGGCGCGGTCGGACGTGCTGCCGGACCTTCCGACCGTGCACGATTTCCTGCCGGGTTACGAGGCGAGTGCGTGGTACGGCCTCGGCGCGCCGAAGGGAACGCCCCCGGACATCGTCGAGAAGCTCAACCGGGAGGTCAACGCGATCCTCGCCGATCCCAAGGCCCAGGCGCGGTTCACGGAGCTTGGCGCGACACTGCTCCCCGGCTCGCCCGCCGACTTCGGCAAGCTCGTCGCCGACGAGACTGAGAAGTGGGGCAAGGTCGTCAAGTTCGCGGGCGCGAAGGTGACGTGAGTCTGCCTACAAGCCTTCCAAAACTGAAACGGCGCGATCCAGGTCGCGCCGTTCGCGTTCGTGGCTGCCGTTAGCGAGCTATGCCATCGCCTTCGTGCAGATTCGCCGAAATCTTGTCGAGGAAGGCTGTGGTCGAGAGCCACTTCTGGTCCGCGCCGACGAGGAGTGCGAGGTCCTTGGTCATGTCCCCGGCTTCCACCGTGTCGACGCACACCTTCTCCAGCGTCAGCGCGAACTTCGCAAGCGCCGGATTGTTGTCGAGCTTGGCGCGGTGCGCGAGGCCGCGCGTCCAGGCGAAAATCGAGGCGATCGAATTGGTCGAGGTTTCGCGTCCCTTCTGGTGCTCGCGATAGTGGCGCGTCACCGTGCCGTGCGCGGCTTCGGCTTCCACCACCTTGCCGTCCGGCGTCATCAGCACCGAGGTCATCAGGCCGAGCGAGCCAAACCCTTGAGCCACCGTGTCGGACTGCACGTCACCGTCGTAGTTCTTACAGGCCCACACATAACCGCCGGACCACTTGAGCGCCGCCGCCACCATGTCATCGATCAGGCGGTGCTCGTAAGTGATCTTCTTCTCGGCAAACTTGTCCTTGAACTCCTTGTCGAAGATTTCCTGGAACAGCTCCATGAAGCGGCCGTCATACTGCTTCAGGATGGTGTTCTTGGTGGACAGATAGAGCGGATAATTGCGGCCGAGCGCATAGTTCATTGAGGCGCGCGCGAAGTCGCGGATCGAAGTATCCAGGTTGTACATCGCCATGGTGACGCCGCTCTCCGGCGCCTTGAACACCTCGCGCTCGATCACCTTGCCGTCGCTGCCGACGAACTTGAGCGAGAGCGTGCCCGCGGTCGGAAATTTGAAGTCGGTCGCGCGGTACTGATCGCCATAGGCATGGCGGCCGATGATGATCGGCTGCGTCCAGCCGGGCACGAGGCGCGGTACATTCTTGCAGATGATCGGCTCGCGGAAGATCGTGCCGCCGAGGATGTTGCGGATCGTGCCATTCGGCGAACGCCACATCTCCTTCAGGCCGAACTCCTTCACGCGTCCTTCATCCGGCGTGATGGTCGCGCACTTGACCGCAACACCGACCTCGCGAGTCTTGTTCGCCGCATCGATGGTGATCTGGTCGTTGGTCTCGTCGCGTTTCTGAACCGAGAGATCGTAACAGAGTAGCTGGATGTCGAGATACGGGTGGATCAGCTTGTCCTTGATGTACTGCCAGATGATCCGGGTCATCTCGTCGCCGTCCATTTCGACGACCGGATTGGCAACCTTGATCTTCGCCATTGAGACAAGCCTTCCTTCAAGTGCGGAATTGGTCAGAGTGGGTTGAAAATGGGGGCATCAGCGCCCCGGGGGCGGCGTGCCTATAGCATTGGCGGAAAGGGTGCGGAAGCGAAGTTTTGCGGCATTCTGCAAGCTTTGACGGAAGCAGCGGTGCCGCTATACGGCCACGTGTTCGAGGAACCGTAGATGCCCGGTGCCGGGACTGACAAGACCAAGAACTGGGTGGAGCGGCCGGGACCGTGCGTGATCCTGGTCGAGCCGCAGCTTGCCGACAACATCGGCTCGGTGGCGCGTGCGATGGCGAATTTCGGGCTGTCGCGGCTCCGCCTCGTCAACCCGCGCGAAGGCTGGCCGGCCGAGCGCGCCTGGGTGGTGGCCTCCGGTGCGAACCGTGTGCTGGACGAGGTGCAGGTCTATGACACGGTCGAGGCGGCGATCGGCGACCTGAACTACGTGTTCGCCACGACGGCGCGCGCGCACGATCAGGCAAAGCCCGTGGTCGATGCCGGGGAGGCGGCCCGCATCGCCGCTGAAAAAGTCACAGCAGGCGAGAGCGTCGGGCTGATGTTCGGGCGCGAGCGTAACGGGCTCGAAAACGACGAAGTTGCGCTTGCCGACGGCATCATCACGTTGCCGGTCAATCCGGCCTTCGCGTCGCTCAATCTCGCGCAGGCCGTGGTGATCGTCGCCTATGAATGGTTCAAGCTGATTTCCGGCGCGAAGCTGCCGTTCGGCATGCCGCGCAAGTCGGACGCGGCGCCGCGCCAGCAACTGCTCGCGTTCTTCGCGAACCTCGAGCGTGAGCTGGAGAAGGTCGAGTTCTTCCGCCCGCCCGACAAGCGCAAGACCATGCAGATCAATTTGCGCAACATTTTCTCGCGCATGCAGCCGACGCAGCAGGACATCCAGACCCTGAGCGGCGTGATCATGTCGATCGCGGAGGGGAGGAAGGGTCCGGCGCGTGGTGGCGTGCTGGACAGTCACGAGGCGGGCGCGTTGCGCGCGCTGCTCGGCGAACATGCGAGCGGCGACGTCAGCGGCGGACCGATGCGCGGTCTTGCACGGCTGTTGCGGCGAAATCCGACCGACGCCGAACGCGCGCTGTGGGAAGGCATCACCACGGACCGCCGCTTCGCCGGGCTTGGCTTCAAGCGGCAGACCCCGGTCGGGACGCACATCACGGACTTCGTATCGTTCCCGCTGCGGCTGGTCATCGACATCGTGCCGGACACCGAGAGCGAGGACGCGGCGGAGACGCGCGCGTACAAGCGCGGCTGGCTCACCGAGCGCGGCTATCGCGTGCTGGAGTTGGAGCGCAGCGATGTGGAGCGCGATGTTGCGGCGGCGCTCGACGCAGTCGCGGCGGCAGCGTCAGCGGCTTCGTAGCGCACCGATCGAAAACAAGGCGCCGATCATTCCTTGGCCTTCTGGCATAGCGTTACGCCCTCGACATCGTCGCGCGCATAATGCGTGTCGAATGCGACGAGCTTCGCTCCGTTTGCCGGACAGATATCAACCGTTTCGACGGTGCCGGCGGACCAGGTGATGCGAACAAGTTGCCTTGCTGTGTCGCTCGCACCTGGGTTGATGGAGCTCCAACCGGAAATGCTCCCATGCGCGACCGCCGCGATGTTGTCTGCGGGTCGCATCCTGGCGCCGGGTGCGGGAAACGGAGGCTCGACCAGCTTCACGGCCAGAATATCGCTGCTGAAGTTCGAGACGTGGTGCAGGTAGAGGACTGCGGCCTGTCGCTGCGACGGCGCCGGCACGACTGCAGTGACGCGCGTCCGGTCGAGCGGGTCGCCCGGCCCGATGGCCCAAGACACCAAAACGGCGACACTGGCGATCAAACCGATGATGGCCAGACCGAACAGGACTATTCGGCCAAGGACGCGCAAAGCATTCAGCCGCTTGCCTTGATCTCGGCGATCGCCTTTTCCATCAGGTCGGTCATCGCGCGGCGGATCTCCTGCTCGGACGTCGCGACGCCCTTGGCTTCGAGATCCTTCTGCACCTTCTTGAGCACGTCGTTGTCGCCCGCTTCCTCGAAGTCGGCCATCACGACCTCCTTCGCATAGGCATTCGCGTCATCGCCTGACATCCCAAGCTTCGCGGCAGCCCACAGACCGAGCAGCCGGTTGCGCCGCGCGTTCGCCTTGAAACGCAGTTCCTCGTCGTGGGCGAACTTCTTCTCAA
Source organism: uncultured Alphaproteobacteria bacterium (assembly GCA_963778455.1). Lineage (GTDB taxonomy): Bacteria > Pseudomonadota > Alphaproteobacteria > Rhizobiales > Xanthobacteraceae > PALSA-894. Next base: position 730,278 of record CAVZUL010000008.1, on the reverse strand, counting down.
ACCCTTCCTCGCGCTTGTCGAAGGTGGTCATGTTCGCCTCGCTGACGGATGTTTGGGATAGCGACAAATCTTGCCTTGCATATCGGGAGGAAATCCACAAATCAACATGGCAGAAACGCGGCAGGGGCCGCTTCAGATGAGCGAGCGAGCGGCGATTGTGCTCCCTAATACGATCCGCTAGGTTGCCCGGACGGTCGGGCACGTCTTTGGTTGCATCTGAGTCGCACCGCCCGGTCCCGCCGCCGCCGACTGATTTATGGAGTCTCGGCACACAATGGATTTTCTCAAGCCACGGTACACGCCTATGAGCCGCCGTCGCCGCATCTACGAGGGCAAGGCGAAGGTTCTCTACGAAGGACCCGAGCCCGGGACCCTGATCCAGCACTTCAAGGACGACGCGACCGCCTTCAACGCGAAGAAGCACGAGATCATCGAGGGCAAGGGCGTTCTCAACAACCGCATCTCGGAATACGTGTTCCAGCACCTCAACGAGATCGGGGTGCCGACGCACTTCATCCGCCGGCTCAACATGCGCGAGCAGCTGATCCGCGAAGTCGAGATCATTCCGCTCGAAGTGGTGGTGCGCAACGTCGCGGCCGGCTCGCTATCCCAGCGCCTCGGCATCGAGGAGGGGACGCAGCTGCCGCGCTCGATCATCGAGTTCTACTACAAGAACGATCAGCTCGGCGATCCGATGGTCTCCGAGGAGCACGTCACGGCCTTCGGCTGGGCCACCCCGCAGGAGATCGACGACATCATGGCGCTCGCGATCCGCGTCAATGACTTCCTCTCCGGCGTGTTCCTCGGCGTCGGCATCCGGCTCGTCGACTTCAAGATGGAGACCGGCCGGCTGTGGGAAAACGACATGATGCGGATCGTGGTGGCGGACGAGATCTCGCCCAATTCGTGCCGGCTGTGGGATATCAAGACCAACGACAAGCTCGACAAGGACCGCTTCCGCCGCGACCTCGGCGGGCTGCTCGAAGCCTACACGGAGGTCGCCAAACGCCTTGGAATCGTGGCCGAAGGCGAGCGCCCGCAAGGCACCGGTCCGGTGCTGGTAAAAGGCTAATCGCGGCCGTTGAGACGGCGTGCGGAGCATGATACGCGGGGGCCAATCGGCCCCCGCTGCGCTTTGGGATGAAGCACGACCAATGAAAGCCCGCGTCACCGTCACCTTGAAAAACGGCGTGCTCGATCCGCAGGGCAAGGCGATCGAGGGCGCGCTGAAATCGCTCGGCGTGACGGGCGTCGCCAGCGTGCGGCAGGGCAAGGTGTTCGACATCGAACTGGAGGAGGGCGATGTCGCCAAGGCCGAAACCACGCTGAAGGAAGCCGCCGAGAAACTGCTCGCCAACACGGTGATCGAGAACTTCCGCGTCGAGGTCACCGCAGTGGCGACGCAAGCGGAGCCGACATCGTCATGAAGGCCGCCGTCATCGTCTTTCCGGGGTCGAACCGCGAGCGCGACATGGCGCACGCGCTCAAGCTCGTTTCGGGGCGCGAGCCCGCGATGGTGTGGCACGGCGAACGGGAGCTGCCGGCGGGAACCGATCTCGTGGTGCTGCCGGGCGGCTTCTCCTATGGGGACTACCTGCGCTGCGGCGCAATCGCGGCGCGTTCGCCGATCATGGGGCCAGTGCGCGATCACGCGCGCAAGGGCGGGCTCGTGATGGGCGTGTGCAACGGATTCCAGATTCTATGTGAGGCCGAACTGCTGCCCGGCATCCTGCTGCGCAACGCGAAAATGAAGTTTCTCTGCCGCGACGTGCACCTGAAGATCGAGCGCTCCGACACGCCGTTCACGCGCGGCTACAATGCCGGACAGGTGATCCGCGTGCCGGTCGCGCACGGCGAAGGCAACTATTTCGCGAGCGAAGGCACGATCGGGCGGCTCGAAGCCGAAGGGCGCGTGCTGTTCCGCTATACCGACGCCGAAGGCAAGCGCGACCCGAAGTGGAACGTGAACGGCGCAACGAATTCGATCGCCGGTGTGCTCAACGAGAAGCTCAACGTGCTCGGCCTGATGCCGCACCCGGAGAACCACGTCGAGAACGCTGTTGGCTGCACCGACGGGCGCGGCCTGTTCGCCGGACTGGTGGCGCATTTCGCGCAGGCGGCATGAGCGCCGAGCCCTATTCTGTGATCCCGAACGAGCCGACAATCACGCCCGAGCTGGTCGCCGAGCATGGCCTCAAGCCCGAGGAATACGAGCGCATTCTGCAATTGATCGGCCGCGAGCCGACGATCACCGAGCTCGGTATCTTCTCGGCGATGTGGAACGAGCACTGCTCGTACAAGTCCTCGAAAATCCATCTCCGGACGCTGCCGACCACGGGCCTGCATGTCATCCAGGGCCCCGGCGAGAACGCCGGCGTGATCGGCATCGGCGACGGGCTCGCGGTCGTGTTCAAGATGGAGAGCCACAACCATCCGAGCTATATCGAGCCGTATCAGGGCGCAGCGACCGGCGTCGGCGGCATCCTGCGCGATGTGTTCACCATGGGGGCGCGGCCGATCGCATGCCTCAACGCGCTCTCGTTCGGCGATCCGAAGCATCCCAAAACGCGGCACCTCGTGTCGGGCGTGGTCGCAGGCATCGGCGGCTACGGCAATTCGTTCGGTGTGCCGACCGTCGGCGGCTCGGTGCGGTTTCATTCGCGCTATGACGGCAACAATCTCGTCAACGCGATGGCAGTCGGCCTCGCCGAGACCGACAAAATCTTCTACGCGGCGGCCTCCGGCGTCGGCATGCCGATCGTCTATCTCGGCTCCAAGACCGGGCGCGACGGCATCCATGGCGCCAGCATGGCGTCGGCGGAGTTTGGCGAGGATTCGGAGTCCAAGCGCCCCACCGTGCAGGTCGGCGATCCGTTCTCGGAAAAGCTGTTGCTCGAAGCGTGTCTCGAAATCATGGCCAAGGATTGCGTCATCGCGATCCAGGACATGGGCGCGGCCGGGCTGACGTGTTCGGCGGTCGAGATGGGCGCGAAGGGCGACCTCGGCGTGGTGCTCGATCTCGACCGTGTGCCGACACGGGAAACGGGCATGAGCGCCTACGAGATGATGCTCTCGGAGAGCCAGGAGCGCATGCTCATGGTGCTCAAGCCTGAGATGGAGAAAGAGGCGGAGGACATCTTCCGCAAATGGGGGCTGGATTTCGCGATCGTCGGCGAGACCACGCCGGACAAACGCTTCGTCGTGCGCCACCAGGGCGTCGAGATGGCGAACTTGCCGATCAAGGAACTGGGCGACGAGGCGCCCGTTTATGATCGGCCGCATACTGTGCCGTCGAAGCTTCCGGTGATCGACCCCACGACGATTGAGGCACCGATGGCGCATGCGGATGCGCTGGAGAAGCTGATGACGTCACCCGACCTCGCGTCGAAGCGCTGGGTGTGGGAGCAGTACGATCACCTCATCCTCGGCAACACGGTGCAGCGGCCAGGCGGCGATGCCGCGGTCATCCGCGTGAAGGAAGGACCCAAGGGCCTCGCGCTCACCACCGACGTGACGCCGCGCTACTGTGAGGCAGACCCGTTCGAGGGCGGGAAGCAGGCGGTCGCCGAGACCTGGCGCAATCTCTGTGCAGTCGGCGCAAAACCCATGGCGCTGACCGACAATCTGAACTTCGGAAATCCCGAGCGTCCCGAAATCATGGGCCAGCTCGTCGGCTGCATCCAAGGGATCGCGGCCGCCTGCAAAACGCTCGAGTTCCCGGTCGTGTCGGGCAACGTGTCGCTCTACAACGAGACCAACGGCCGCGCGATCCTGCCGACGCCGACGATCGGCGGGGTCGGCCTCATCGACGATTTCTCCAAATCCGCGAGCATTGCCTTCAGGGTGGCCGACGAGATGATCGTGCTGCTCGGTGAGACCAAAGGCTGGCTCGGACAGTCGCTTTACCTGCGCGAGATCTGCGGGCGCGAGGAGGGCGCGCCGCCGCCGGTCGACCTGATGGCCGAGCGCCGCGCCGGCGATTTCGTGCGCGGCCTGATCGACGAGAAATTCGTCACGGCGGTGCACGACGTTTCCGATGGCGGCCTGATGGTGGCGGTCGCCGAGATGGCGCTTGCCGGCAATATCGGCGCGCGGCTCTACGGCGCGCCGGCGTTTCTTACCGAGCACGGCTTCTGGTTCGGCGAGGATCAGGCACGCTACGTGGTGACGATCAAGCCGGACAAGGCCAATGATCTCGCGGCGCGCGCCAAGGCGGCGGGCGTGCCGATCCGGCGCATCGGCGTGACGCACGGCAATGCGTTGACCCTTCCCGGGGAGCGGGCAATTCTGCTAGACGCTCTGCGCGAGCGCCATGAAGGGTGGTTGCCGGCCTATATGGCGGGTGGCGCGAACTGAGGTAACCGCAATGCCGATGGATGCAGGCGAAATCGAGCGGCTGATCCGGGCCGGAATCCCCGACGCCGAGGTTACGATCCGCGATCTCGCGGGCGATGGCGACCACTACGCCGCGACCGTGATCGCCGCTTCGTTCCGCGGCAAGTCCCGGGTGCAGCAGCACCAACTGGTCTATCAGGCGCTGAAGGGCGAAATGGGCGGCAAATTGCACGCGCTGGCGCTGCAAACGGGGGTGCCGGACGCCGCCTGAGTGTGAAATCGAGACAATCAGGGGTCTGGGCTGTACGCGGCCCATGGGCTACATATATGAACAAAAGCGCCCTGAATCGGCGCAAAACCGGCGCGGGCACAAAGGACACCGACAATGGCCATCGAGCAGTTCATCGACAATGAAGTGAAGAGCAACGACGTGGTGCTGTTCATGAAGGGCACGCCGCAGTTCCCACAGTGTGGCTTCTCGGGCCAGGTCGTGCAGATCCTCGACTATCTCGGCGTGCCGTACAAAGGGCTCAACGTTCTCGAGTCTGATGACCTGCGCAATGGCATCAAGAGCTACTCCAGCTGGCCGACCATTCCGCAGCTCTACGTGAAGGGTGAATTCGTCGGCGGCTGCGACATCGTGCGCGAGATGTTCCAGGCGGGCGAGTTGCAGGGCCTGATGAAGGAGAAGGGCCTGCCGGTGAAGGAAAGCGCGTCGGCCTGACGCGACCGGACCTGCCCAGCCTCTGACCTGACACGTTCAGTATCACCCATTCAGATTGCTACTGGTTTCTCTAGATGTTACATAAGTTACACTCGTAACAACGGAGATCGCGGAAATGCATGGGCGGGTGGAAAAACGCGGAACACGTTCGTCGTCCGCGACCGTGCGGTCTCGCGCCGTGCCGAGACAGGCAGCGGGCGTGGTTCGCATTCCCGTCGCTCTCGATGAGCGGTTGACGCGGCTTGCTCAGCGGACCGGACGGTCGAAGAGCTATTACGCCCGAAAGGCGCTTGAAACGTTCATCGAGGACACGGAGGATTACCTTCTCGCCGTGGCCTCCTATGAATCGTCGAAGAAGACCACATCGCTCGACGAGCTCCGCAAGAAGTACAAGCTTCCGGATTGAATTTAATCCGATTGCCGAACAGCAGATGCTTGCTCTCGATCCAGTCATTCGTGACCGGATCGATCGCTTCCTGGCGACCAGCGTTGCGCTGGCCCCGCGCCGCATAGCAAGGCACTCAGCGGCCGCCTCAAAGGGTTCTGGCGTTACAAGCTCGGTCCCTATCGCGTCATGTGCCACATTGAGGATGAACGGCGCGTCGTTGTCGTCGTGGCCGTAGGCCACCGCGTACACATCTACGAACAACAAGAACGATAATCTTCGGCCGCTCGCTCTCGCCAATCCGAAAATAAAAAAGCCGCGACCTTTCGATTTCGTTTGTGCGAAGAAATCAGCGCGATCAAGGGCACGACACGGCCGTCGGCGTCACGCTGCAGGTGAACTTGTTGTTGCCTTTGGTCGTGTAGTAGGTCGCGGTCCATTTTCCGTCGAGCTTCTTATGCTTCGGCCGGAAGATGGTGAAACCCCACTCGTCGACCGAATAGCCATAGCTCACGGTCGTTCCGCCTACTTTCGCGCCTTTGAATTTCTTGTTCTTGATCGCGTGCCCGAGCGACGTTCCGCCATTGCCGAGCACGAACTGCGGCGAACGATTGTCGGCAAAGCTCATCGTTTCCCAGACGTGGATGTGGCCGGCGACGGCGAGCGAGAAGCCCGGCGGCAGCTTGCCGTTCCAGGTTGTGAGCGCTGCCTGCAGCGTCGCATTGAGCGGGTCGTCCTTCTTGAAGCTCTTGTTCTTGAAGCCCCAGACCGGGCGGTGGCCGACGAGCCAGGCGTTCGTGGGCTTTGCGGCCGCGAGTAGGGCGAACTGGACCGCATAGGCGTTTGCCATGCAGCCGGTCGCCGGACAGTCGGATGCGGGGTTTGTCTTGCCCGCCGAGCACATGTTCTTCGTCGTCGGGAGGTCGTCAGGCGCAAAGCTCGAGTCGATGACGGTGAATTGCTGGCCGCCGACCGAGACGGTGACCGGGTCGAGAAGGTCCTGGCACGGCGCGGGCTTTTGGTCCTGCGCGAGCGTTGTGTCCAGGAACAGCATGAAGCCTTGGCCGGCGCGGCAACAAATTTCGTGATTGCCGCGCGTGGCGATCCAGGGCGCGGCCTCGAGCAACGGCTTGGCCGGCTTGAAGAAGTCCAGCATCCAGGTGTTCCAGTTGTCGCCATAGGGCGCCACTTCGCGGTAGATGTAGTCGCCGACGTGCACGAGGACCTGGGGCTTGCGCTTGGCGACGCTCGCCGCAAGCCTTGAGAACGGCCAGGCGGATACCTTGTCGCAATCCTGGAAATCGTCGTTGTCGTCATCCGCGTCGCCGCCCTTCATGCGGCAGCCGGTGTCGCCAATGACCGCAACGGATTTCAGCTTGGCGGGCGGAAGCGGCAGCTTCTTGCCATTGAGTTCGAGCTTTTTGGTACTGGCGGGGACGAGGAATTCGCATACCAGAACAGGAAAGTTCGTCGTGTTACCGGTGCGGGCATTCATCGGCTGGTCTTTGCCGTCGGCCTTGATCGACGGGCAGACGGCCGCATCGCCGTAGATCGCACGGGCGATTGGTCCCTGCGCGCCGAGAACGACGTAGGTGTATTCGGGCGCGTCGGATTTGGCGTGAGTTGCGGCTGGCAACACCGCCAGCATCGAGGCGATTACCGCGGCCGAACGGCAAACCCTCATGGGACCCCCCCCCGCAATGTCAGATTGCAGCTGTGATTAAACGCTGATCGCGTTGCGGGCGCAAGCGCATGAAAAAGGCCGCCTCAAGGGCGGCCCTTCGATCTCGTCTGTGCGGAGAAATCAGCGCGAATAGAATTCCACCACCAGATGCGGCTCCATCTGGACCGGGTAGGGCACTTCGGCCGGAGCAGGAACACGCGCGAGCTTCGCGGTCATCTTGTTGTGGTCGACTTCCAGGTAGTCGGGCACATCACGCTCGGCGAGTGACTTCGCCTCCAGCACAAGCGCGAGCTGCTTCGATGCGTCCTTGACCTCGACCACCTCGCCCACCTTGACGCGGTAGCTCGCGATGTTGACGCGCTTGCCGTTCACCGTCACGTGGCCGTGGTTGACGAACTGGCGAGCGGCGAACACGGTCGGCACGAACTTCGCGCGGTAGATCAGCGCATCGAGCCGGCGCTCGAGCAGGCCGATCATGTTGGCGCCCGAGTCGCCCTTCATGCGGATGGCCTCGTCGTAGATCCCGCGGAACTGCTTCTCGACGATATTGGCGTAGTAGCGCTTGAGCTTCTGCTTGGCGCGCAGCTGGACGCCATAGTCCGAGAGCTTGCCCTTGCGGCGCTGGCCGTGCTGGCCGGGCCCGTATTCGCGGCGGTTCACGGGGCTCTTGGGGCGGCCCCAGATATTCTCGCCCATGCGGCGGTCGATTTTGTATTTCGCCTGTAAGCGCTTTGTCATCGCGTCCTCTGGTTTCGAATTGATGTGGTGAGGAACCGCGCCCTCCTGCTGTCCCGGGGTCACCGGAACCGACAGGTCACGTGCCGAAGCGTCGACAGCGACCGCGGGTGCGAAACGCCGCGCAGGCTCGAAAAACCCTTGCGCGGCGCGCGGTTTCTAGGCGCAAACGGGTGGGGTGTCAAATCCTGGAGGCGCGGGTGAATTCACCCGCCTCAAGGCCGAAACCCGCAAGCGCTTCAGCAAGTTCGGACGATGGCTTGCGGCCGGAGGTGAAGAGCGCGTGAGCCTGCGCCGGAGCGGGCGCTCCGGTTGCCGGACCCACCAACTCGACCACACGGCGCGCGATCGCAGGCGCAGGGTCGATCCATCGCACCGGCCAGGGCGCGAGGCGCTCGAACCGCTCGAGCAGCAGCGGGAAATGCGTGCAAGCGAGTACGATGATGTCGGTGCGCTCGCTGCCATCCGCCACGAAGCAGGGCGCGATCTCGGCGAGGATTTCGTCGTCATCCACGGGATCGCCCGCAAGTGCGGCCTCGGCGAGCGTTGCGAGCCGGCCCGACCCGACCAGAGTCAGGTCGCAGCCCTGCCCGAAATTGCGGATCAGCGCGTGGGTATATTCCCGCGCGACCGTCGCCTCAGTGCCGAGCACCGAGACCCGCTTCGATTGCGAGGCGGCGCAGGCCGGCTTGATTGCCGGCACGGTTCCGACGAAGGGCAGGGCGAAGCGCTCGCGTAGCGCGGGCAGCACCTGGACGGAGGCGGTGTTGCAGGCAATCACCACGAGATCGGGCGCATGTGCTTCGATGAGTTCGCCGATCAGGGCAACGACGCGCGTGATCAGTTCGCTTTCGGGAACCTTGCCATAGGGAAACAGCGCGTCATCCGCCGCATACATCAGCCGCGCATCCGGCCGCGCGCGCGCGATCTCGCGGAAGACCGTCAGTCCGCCGACGCCGGAGTCGAACACGAGAATTCCAGGGGAGCGCATGATACGGGGCGTGACCGAAGGACCAACCAGAACGGAACGCAGTGTCGCGCGATAGCCGGCCGCTGGAACGAGACGCGGGGCGGCGACGAGCGGCAGCCGTTCGTCGCGTCTTGCTCGCCCCGTACGCGAGGCCGGTTTGTGCGCCGACATGATGAGATTCCGGTCCGGCCGGATTGTGGCGGGCAAGGGTTAATCAATGACTGCCGCGTGTCGCGGGCCCGACTACGGCTACAGTTACGGTCCAAGCTTCGGGTTCTACGCGAGCCCACGCTACCGCCACCGGCATGGCTGGCACGGCCGCCCCGCCTGGCGCGGCGGTCACGCAGGCACAGGGCAAGGCCGCCCGGGCTGGAGCGGCGGCCAGACCGGGACTTGGCAAGGGCGCGTGGGCTCACCTGGCGGCAGCGGCAGCGCCGGTGCTGCCCGTGGCGGCAGCATGGCGCCGGGCAGTGTGACGCCGCAGGCGAGCGCGCCAGCGGGCATGCGCGGAGAGTCGTCCCCCGCTGCTACGGTTAGCGCCCCGCCATCTGCGCCCGCGGCAGGCGCAGCGGGCGCTGCCATCATGCGCGGCCAAGGCCGGTGAGCATTGCGGCGCTACGAGACGCGCCGAACGCGCCGGAAGATCAAATCAGATGCCGAGGTCGAGGTCCTTTCGATCTCGGCATCCCTCACTTGAGGGCGGACAAGTAAAGCGCGTTTCTTGCGTTGACTGCAATTTCACGGCAGCATCTCCCCTTCGCATCAGCTGAGAGGAGGGGGCGGCTGTGAGCAAGAATATCGTTCTGCTGTCTGACGGGACGGGCAACAGCTCCGCCAAAATTTTCAAGACCAACGTCTGGCGCCTGTACCAGACGCTCGATCTCACCAACCCGGCACAACAGGTCGCCCACTATGACAACGGCGTCGGCACGTCGTCGTTCAAGCTTTTCGCCGCCCTCGGCGGCATCTTCGGTTTCGGTCTAAAGCGCAACGTCATAGACATCTACTCGTTCTGCTGCCGCAACTATCGGCAGGGCGACAAGCTCTACGGCTTCGGCTTCAGCCGCGGGGCGTTCACGATCCGCATCGTCGCCGGGTTCATCGCGCGCGTCGGGCTCGTGCCCTACAACGGCAACGACGCGGATCTGGCGCGCGACGCCAAGACGGCCTACCGGCACTATCGCAGACAACGAAATTTCCACTCCGGGATTTTCGTCAAGCCGGTGCGCGCCATCCGCGACTTCATCAGCCACACCATCCTGCGTCGGCCGACCATCGAGCAGATCGCGCCGATCCAGGTCGAGAAATTTCATTTCCTCGGCGTGTGGGACACGGTCGGCGCCTATGGCGGCCCGGTCGAAGAAATCACGCGCGCGATCGACTTCTACTATCTGCCGCTGTCGATGCCCGACCAGTTCATGAGCCACAAGATCACGCGCGCCTGTCACGCGCTCGCGTTGGAGGAGGAGCGCGATTCATTCAGGCCGGTGCTGTGGGACGACCGCTATGTGCGCGACGGAAATGTGCTCCGTCCGGTGAAGGAGAACTGGAAGCCGGAGCCGGCCGACCCGAATGCGACGCTCGCGCCGATCGATCAGGACCGGATCAGCCAGGTGTGGTTCGTCGGCGTCCATTCCGACATCGGCGGCGGCTATGCGCAGGACGGGCTTTCGTACTTCTCGCTGCAGTGGATGCTGGAGCGCGCCGGGGTGTACGGCCTCAGCTACCTCGCCATTCAGCAGCAATTGGTACGGGCGCAGGTCAACCTCTACGACAAGCTCAATGACTCGCGGCGCGGCTTCGCCGGCTACTACCGCTACAAGCCGCGCAATCTGCGCGATCTCTACCGGCTCCCGCCGTACCAGCTGTCATTTGCCAGTGACGTCCGGCACGTCCTGCGGATGATTGCAAACAAGGAGGATCCGGAAGACGAGGTGCGCGCGGAACTGGGACGCGCACCCGATCCGCGTCCCGCGCCGAAAATCCACGAGGCTGCGCTCGACCGCATCGCGAGAGGCACCGACGGCTACGCGCCGATCGTGTTCCCGCAAATATACGACGTGGTGACGCATACCGGCGCAATCGTGCCCAACACGTCCACCGCGGTCGATGCCCGCGCGGCGACGCGCGCGGCGCGCCAGAGGATCGTGTGGGATCGGGTTTGGGCACGCCGCATCGTCTATTTCCTGACCGTCTTCTCCTCGCTTTACCTCTTGGCTCTGCCGCTGATCGAGAAATGGCGGCCGGGCCGCGGCGCGGCGAGCCCGTTCGAGATCGTCATCCCGGTGATCGACCTGGCCGCCGCCTTCCTTCCGAATCTCGTGAAGCCGTGGCTCGATGCATTCAGGAATTCGCCCGGACGTTTTCTGATCGGCGCGGGGCTTGCATTTCTGCTGATGTTCATCGGCGGACGGATGCAGCGGCAGATCCGCGATCTGATGCGCGCGATCTGGCAGCGGCCCGTGGCAACGGCGATACCGGAAAAGACGGCGATCCATTGGATCAGGTCGGCGGGGCCGTACAAGGCGTTCTGGTATGTGGTGAAGAGCTGGATTCTACCGGCGTTCTTTGCGGCTGTGATCTTCGCGTTCCTGCTCTGGATCGGGCTTTCGCTGCTCAGCCGCGCGTCCTTCACGCTGTTCGACCTAGCCGGAAAAGTGTGCACGGCGAGTGAGCCGAACGCACCGTCCATCAAAGCGCCGGTGACCGTGCCGTTCGAGACCAGCAGTCTATGCGCAGCGAGCAGACACGGCGTGGAGCGCGGCAGGTCGTATCGCGTGACCGTCACGGTGACCGAGCCGTGGCAGGACGGCTCCATCCCGACCGATCCGCGAGGGTTCGGGGCGGAGAAGATGACGCCGGTCATGTGGCTCGGGTTGCCGATCCGGCGGCACGTCTCGGCGAACTGGTTCGCCATGATGGCGCGGGTCGGCCCGACCCGGATCAGCGGGATCGACTTCAGGCTTGAACGCCAGGCCCCGCCGCGTTGCGAATGTCCACCGGGACCGACCAAGTACACGGCCACAATCAAGGTCCGGAGGGACGGAGAGCTGTTCTTCTACGTCAATGACTTGGTCGTCGGCTGGCCGGGCTACTTCGACTACTTCTACCGGCTCAACAACAAGGGCAAGGCGAGCGTGTTGATCGAGCCCTTATAAGCTCTGCAGTCAGGCGCTGCCGAACACGCGCCGGAAAATCGTATCGACGTGCCGGAAGTGATGGCCGAGGTCGAAGTTCGCTTCGATCTCGGTGTCGTTGAGGAACTTCTTCACGTCCTTGTCGGCCTTGAGGAACGCGAGGAAGTCGCCTTCGCCACGCCACATCTTCATGGCGTTGCGCTGGACCAGCGCATACGCTTCCTCGCGCGACGCGCCCTTCTGCGTCAGCGCGAGCATCACGCGCTGCGAGTGGATGAGGCCACCGAGCCGGTCGAGATTCTTCTGCATGTTCTGCGGATAGACCAGCAGCCGGTCGATCAGGCCGGCCAGCCGAACGAGCGCGAAATCGAGCGTGACGGTCGCGTCCGGGCCGATCATGCGCTCCACGGACGAATGCGAGATATCGCGCTCGTGCCACAGCGCCACGTTCTCCATGGCGGGAAGCGCATAGGCGCGCACCAGGCGGGCAAGACCCGTGATGTTCTCCGACAGCGCCGGGTTGCGCTTGTGCGGCATCGCGGAGGAACCCTTCTGCCCTTCGGAGAAGAACTCCTCGGCCTCCAGTACTTCGGTGCGCTGCAGGTGCCGAATCTCGAGCGCGAGCCGCTCCATCGACGAGGCGACCACGCCGAGGGTGGCGAAGAACATCGCGTGACGGTCGCGCGGGATGATCTGCGTCGAGATCGGTTCGACGGTCAGCCCCATCTTCTGTGCAACATGCGCTTCGATGCGCGGATCGATGTGCGCGAAGGTGCCGACCGCCCCGGAGATCGCGCAGGTCGCGACCTCGCGCCGCGCCGCCACGAGCCGGTCCCTGGCGCGCGCGAATTCCGCATAGGCCTGCGCGAGCTTCAGTCCGAACGTCACCGGCTCGGCATGGATACCGTGCGTGCGGCCGACGGTCGGCGTCATCTTGTGCTCGAAGGCGCGGCGCTTGAGTGCCTCGAGCAGCTTGTCAACGTCGCCAATCAGGATGTCGGCCGCGCGGGTGAGCTGCACGTTGAAGCACGTGTCGAGTACGTCCGACGAGGTCATGCCCTGATGCACGAAGCGCGCCTCCGGGCCGACGATCTTGGCGACGTGGGTGAGGAAGGCGATCACGTCGTGCTTGGTCTCGCGCTCGATCGCGTCGATGCGCGCGAGGTCGAAGGTCGCGTCCTTCGCCTTCGCCCAGATGGTTTTCGCGGCGTCCTTCGGGATGATGCCGAGTTCCGCCATGGCGTCGGCGGCGTGCGCCTCGATCTCAAACCAGATGCGGAAACGCGTCTGGGGGTCCCAGATGGCGGCCATCTCGGGGCGGGTATAGCGCGGAATCATCGCTGCCTCAGGTGTCATCGCTCACCGCGGTGTGCGTAGCAGATCGGGAAAGCCTCAACAATTGCGCGCCGCCGTGCGATGCTGGCCTCCCGGAGCGAATCACGGGGGATGAGCCATGAAAGTGCTCCAGATCGAGCCGCGCGACGGGCGCCGGTTCTACGACGCGATCGTGCGCAAGCAGGACGACATCCGCAAAAACGGGCGCGGCACGTTCAGCCGCAAGGGGCCGAAGCGGACCAACGCCGCCCATTGGGTGCACGCGAAATACTCGGGCTCGATCGATCTCGCGCGCGAGCCAAACGTCGTGACCGCCAAGGTCAAATCACGCGACAAGGTGGATGAATCGAACCTGTGCCGGGCGTTTCTCGGATGGATCGATCGCCATTTTGGGGACGGGCTCGTCTCGGTGACGATCCAGTATCGCTAGCGCGCCGTTGCGGGACTACGCGGCTTCCCCGCGCGCCATTGCGGCCGCGTTGCGGATCGCGGCGATATTTTTCGCGTAGGCGCCCGCGCCGCCCTTGAACACGGCCGAGCCCGCGACCAGCACGTTGGCGCCTGCGCGCGCGACCGCTGCGGCATTCTCGGCTGTGACGCCGCCGTCGACCTCGATGTCGATCGGCCGCGCGCCCGCGAGCGCGCGCGCGCGCGCGATCTTGTCGAGCGCCGCCGGAATGAATGCCTGACCCGCCGAAGCCCGGATTGACCGACATGATGAGAATGAGATCGACCAGATCGATCACGTGTCTCGATCGTGTCGATCGGCGTGGCGGGATTGAGCGTGACGCCTGCGCGCTTGCCGAGCGCGCGGATCGCCTGCAGCGAGCGGTGCACATGCGGCCCGGATTCCACATGCACCGTGATGATGTCGGAGCCCGCCTTGGCGAAGGCTTCGAGATAGGGATCGCACGGTGCGATCATCAGGTGCGTGTCGAACGTCTTCTTCGAGTGCGGCCGCATCGCCGCGATGGCGCCCGGCCCGAACGAGATGTTCGGCACGAAATGGCCGTCCATCACGTCGAGATGGATCCAGTCGGCGCCGGCCTGGTCGACCGCGCGCACTTCCTCGCCGAGCTTGGCGAAATCGGCAGCCAGGATCGACGGGGCGACGAGCAGCGGGCGCATTTTTCTCTCGATGAATCCGCCGCTTCGGTATCACGGCGATGGTATCGGAGCAACGCGCACCCGATCCTCATCCTGAGGAGCCCGAGCAGCGCGAGGGCGTCTCGAAGGATGGCAGCGTGCTCGGGGCTATCCTTCGAGACGCCGCCTGCGGCGGCTCCTCAGGATGAGGTTTGAGTTGATGGCGGAGCAACGCGGCGCGCGAGCGGTTTGAGCATCGCGGGCATCAGGTAGATCGGGAATTGCGCGACCGCGAAATAGAGCCAGGTGAGGTCCGGCACGGCCGTCCCGGTGGCGGCGAGCATCAGGCCCATGTTGCGGTTGCCGGCCGCAAGACCGAGCGCGAGCGCCTGTCCCATGCCGAGGCGCGCGAACACGAACGCGGTGAGCGCCGCGAGCCCGAGCGACAGCGCGAACGAAAGCAGAGTCAGGCCAAGCACTTTGAGCGGTTCGCTGATGATCGACGCGAGCACGCCGTCCATCAGGGCGACCGCGAAGAAAAACAGCGCGATCACGGAGAGACCGTCGATGCGCTCGCTCTGGCGCGCGACCCATTCCTTGCCGCCGAGGCGGCGCACCAGCGCGGCGACGATCGCGGCGCCTGCCAGCAGCGCGAGCAGCTTCGCGCCGAGCGCAACCGGCGAGATCGCCATGCCGGGCCCGACGAACAGAGTGGCGAACAGCGGCGCGGTGAACGGCGTCACCGCCGTGCAGACGATCAGCGTCGCGAGCGAGAGCGCGGCGTCGAGCCCCATCAGGGCGGCGAGCGTCGGCGCGGAAATCACCGGCGGGGCGGCGGCCTGCAGGATCATCGCGACGTAGAGGCCCGGCAGGCTGTCGGCATGCCGAGCGCGAGCAGCGCGAAGCCGATCATCAGCGGCGTGGCGAGCATCATCCAGGCGGCGGCCGCGACCGACGATCCTGGGACGCGAGAAATGCGCCCGCACCTCGGCCGGATCGACGCGCAGGAAGGCAAGGCACAGCAGCACGAACAGCGCGTAGGCGAAGATCGGCTTCAGCAGCGCGGCGAGCGGCGGCACCATGATGCCGATGAAGATCGAGGCCGCGACCGCGCGCGTGCCCTGCCGGCCGAGCCAGGAAAGCGCTGCGGCCAGCGCGGCGAGAAGCGGCATCGAGGGCTCCGGCAATCCGGCGGAATTGGTGCGTGCCGGGAAGGACAACGCGGCATATCAGCCATGCTTGGCGCCGTCGATAGCGGATGCGATATGGTGGCCCCGCACGTGAGACTTCTCCGACGAGGACCGACATGGCGCGCACCGATGCAATCGTTCTGGGAGCCGGCATTGTCGGCACGTCGGTCGCGCTGCATCTGGTCAAGCGCGGGCTGTCGGTCGCGCTGGTCGACCGGCGCGGGCCGGGCGAGGAGACGAGCTACGGCAACACCGGCGTCATCGTCGGCGCCAGCGTGTTTCCGACCGCGTTTCCGCGCAGCCTGAAGAAGCTCATCCAGGTCGCGCTCAAGCGCGCGCCCGAGGCGAACTACCACTGGGGCGATCTCTTGAAGGTCGCGCCGTGGCTGATCTCCTACTACGGCTGCTCCACGCCGGAGAAACTGAAGGACAGCGCCGTCAAGCTGCGCCCGCTGATGAGCCGCTCGGTCGCGGAGCACAAGGCGCTGCTCGAAGAGTCGGGCGCGATGAAATATCTGCGCGAAACCGGCTGGATCACGCTCTACCGCAGCGATGCGGCGTTCGAGGCGATGAAGCCGCAGCTCGAATTCGGCGCGCAGATCGGCGTCGCGGCGCAGCCGCTCGATACCGAAGGTACGCTCGCGCTCGAGCCGAGTCTCACCCGGTGTTCCGCCACGCGCTGATGTGGCCGGATGTCGCCTCGCTCTCCAATCCGCTGATGGTGACGCGCGCCTATGCGGCGCGTTTCGCGCGCGCTCGGCGGCGTGTTCATCAACGGCGATGCGCGCTCGCTGCATCGCGCCGACGGCCACTGGCGCGTCGATACCAACGAGGGCCATGTGGACGCCGACAATGCCGTGGTCGCGATGGGACCGTGGTCGCCGGACGTGCTGGAGCCGCTCGGCATCAAGGTGCCACTCGGCATCAAGCGCGGCTATCACCGGCACTTCGACGCAAAGGGCAACGCCTCGCTGACGCGGCCGGTCATCGATACCGAATACGGCTATGCGCTGACCCCGATGGAGCAAGGCATCCGGCTGACCACCGGGCGCCGAATTCGCCGCGCGCGATGCGCCGGCGACACCGGTGCAGTTCGACCGGCTGATGCCGCACGCCAAGGAGCTGTTTCCGCTCGGCGAGCCGAACGAGGCCGAGCCCTGGCTCGGGCGCCGCCCGAACATGCCGGACTCGCTTCCCGTGCTCGGCCGCGCGCCGGGTCAGCCGGGCCTCTGGCTCGCGTTCGGCCACGGGCACTGGGGACTGACGCTCGGCCCGGTGACCGGGCGGCTGATCGCCGACATGATGACCGGCGCGACGCCGTTCACCGATCCGGCGCCGTATCGGGCGGAGCGCTTCAGCTAACCGAATTTGTCCTTCCAGCTCGGCAGCGCGCCGGCGAAGGGCAGGGCGGTCGCCTCATAGACGCCGCGCGCGACCGCGCGCGCGAGCACATTGGCGGCGACCGCACAGAGCTCTGTGAAAGCGAGCAGGTCCGGCGCAGCGCGCTTGCAGGTCGCCGCCGTAAACACCGTGTCGCCGTCGTGCGGCATGTGAACCGGGATAAATCGCGCGCGCGAGTCCGTCATGCGCGACCATCGCAAGGCGATGGGCCTGCGCCTTGGTGAGCGTCGCGTCGGTCGCGACCAGCGCGATGGTGGTGTTCTCGCGCACGCCGCCCTTGACGCGGATCGCGAGTGCGTCCGGCGGGAGTGGAGAAGGCAAGCCGCGCCCGCCGAACTCACCGTTCTGCTCGAATGGCGCGGCCCAGAAATGCGGTCCATTTCCGATGGTCACGCTGCCGAGCGGCGTTGACGGCGACGATCGCGCCGACGGTTGCGCCGTCGCGCGTCGTGGCCGACGCCGAGCCGAGCCCGCCCTTGAGGTTGACGGTCTTGGCGCCGTATCCGGCGCCGGCTGTGCCGAGCGTGAAGTCGAGGCCGACATTGGCGGTCGCCGCATAGCCGAGGTCGCGATAGGGCGGAAAGCGGCCCCAGTCCTTGTTGCCGCCGTTGGTGCAGGTCGAACAGGATCGCGCCCGGCACGATCGGCACGACCACCGGCCCGAGCACAAAGCCGCGGCCCTGTTCGCGCAACCACGCCTGCGTGCCGCCTGGCGCATCGAGGCCAAATCCCGAACCGCCCGAGAGCACGATGGCGTCGACGCGCTCGATGGTTTCGTCCGGCCGCAACAGGTCGGTCTCGCGCGTGCCGGGCGCGCCGCCGCGCACGTCGCCGGACGCGACCGCCGGCTCGTCGAACACGATCGCGGTCGTGCCGGAGGCGAGCTTGGCGTCGTCGGCATTGCCGACTTTCACGCCGGGCACGTCGGTAATCAGGTTGCGCACGATGTCACGTCCGATCACATCACGAAAAACAGGGCGCGCCGCGGCTTGCAGGAACTGGCGTCGTCTGCACATTAGGATCGCATGGCCGCCGATGTCACCATTTTCGCCGCGCTGTTCGCCGGGCTGCTGAGCTTCCTGTCGCCCTGCGTGCTGCCGCTGGTGCCGCCGTATCTCGTCTATCTGGCGGGGACGTCGCTGGAGCGGTTCGCGGACGCCGAGCCGAGCCGCGGGTGCGCTGGGAGACGGTCGGGGCGGCGGCGCTGTTCGTCGCGGGCTTCTCGACCGTGTTCGTCGCGCTCGGTGCGAGCGCGAGCGTCGTTCGGCTCGCTGATCCGCGCCTATGCCGACAAGCTCGCGATGGTCGCCGGCATCGCCATCATCATCATGGGCCTGCATTTTCTCGGGGTCACGCGGCTCGCGCTGCTCTATCGCGAGAAGCGCATGGAGGTGCCGAAGCCGGTCGGGCTGTGGGGCGCCTACGTGATGGGGCTTGCCTTCGCGTTCGGCTGGACGCCGTGCATCGGGCCGATCCTCGCCGTGATCCTCGCGATCGCGGCGTCGGAGGCGACGGTCACCAAGGGCGCGGGGCTGCTCGCGGTCTATTCGCTTGGGCTAGGCATTCCGTTCATGGCAGCGGCGTTCGCGGTCGAGCCGTTCGCGAAGTTTCTGGCGCGTTTTCGCGCCTATCTGCCGATGGTCGAGAAGACGATGGGCGCGCTGCTCGTGCTGACCGGGATCGCGTTCCTCACCGGGTTCGTGACCACGGCGAGCTATTGGTTGCTCGAGGCGTTTCCGGTGCTCGGACGCATTGGTTAGTTGGGCGGCTTCGGCCAATTGGTGATCGGCCCGCGCGCCGTCTCCCATGCCTTGGCGAGCTTGAGCACGCCGTGATCGTCGTGACGGCGGCCGATGATCTGCACGCCGATCGGCAGCCCTGACTTCGTAAAGGCCGCATTGATCGACACCGCCGGCTGCTCGGTGAAATTCCACGGCACCGTGAAGCAGATATGCTCGAACGGACGCTCGGGGTCGTCGCCGGGCGAGGCGCGCTCGGCGGCGAATGCCGGGATCGGCGCGGTCGGCGAGACGATGTAATCGATCTTGCCGAACAGGAGTGCCGCGAGGCGCCGAAGCTCCATGCTCTGGTTGAAGCCGCGGACCACCTCGGTGCCGGAGAGGTTGGCGCCGCCCTTCCGCCCATTTGCGCGTGTACGGATGAATTTTCGCGCGCTGCTCCGCCGGCATTGGCTCGATGTCGGCCCACGAGCGCGCACGGAAGAAGGCATCGAGCCCCTGAATGATCGCGCCCGACATGATGCCCTGGATGGGCTCCACGATGGCGCTTTCGGCGGCGAAGAATTTGGCGACGGCCTCGATTGCGCTTTTTACTTCCGGCTCGACTGGCGTGCCGGCACCAGCCTCGAGCAACAGGCCGATCCGCTTTCCCTTCAGGCTGCCAGACAGATCGACCCAGCCGATGTCCTGCACGGGCAGGCTCATGCCATCGCGATGATCGGGTTTGGACAAGACCGACATCAGCAGCGCCGTGTCGTCGACCGTGCGCGTCATCGGACCTGCGCAGCGCGCGACATACGGCGGGTCGACGGGAATACGCCCGAGGCTCGGTTTCAGGCCGACGAGGCCGCACCATCCGGCGGGCAGCCGCACCGAGCCTCCGATGTCGGTGCCGACGTGCAGCGGCCCGTAGCCGGCGGCGCCCGCCGCGCCCGCGCCGGAGCTCGATCCGCCGGGGTTCTTCGTCAGGTCCCACGGATTGCGCGTGAGCGGGTGAAAGCTCGAGACGCCGGACGACGTCATGCCGAGGTCGGGCATCGTGGTCTTCGAGAACATGATCGCACCGGCCTCGCGCAAGCGTGCAGGCGGGGGCGCATCTTGCGGCATCGGGGTCAATGGCATCGCTGCCGTGCCGAGCGGCATCGGCACGCCTTTCGACGCGATGTTCTCCTTGACGGTGACCGGTACGCCGTCGAGCGGGCCCACCGGTGCGCCCTTGGCCCAGCGCTCGGTCGAAGCGACGGCTTCCTTTCGCGCCGCCTCGGGCTCGTAGGCGTAGAGCGCCTTGAGATGTGGCTCCCAGCGCGCGATGTGCTTTTCGACCGCGGCAAACACTTCCGAGGGCGACAGTGATTTCGCACGATAACGGGCAAGCAATTCGACGGCGCTCAGGTCATGGATGTTGGTCATCGGGAAATCTTTGTCCGGGATGGAAGGTCAATCGTAGCAAAATTCTCGCCGCCGCAAACGAGTGGCCGAAAATCAAAACGCCCGCCCCTTCGGGCGGGCGCCTTGATAGCGCTTGGTTCAGCTGACGAGATCAGGAGCCCTTGTCGCTCATTTCGACGTAGGTGATCTTGCCGCTCGCGTCCTTCT
Organism: uncultured Alphaproteobacteria bacterium; assembly: GCA_963778455.1. Taxonomy (GTDB): domain Bacteria; phylum Pseudomonadota; class Alphaproteobacteria; order Rhizobiales; family Xanthobacteraceae; genus PALSA-894. The sequence goes on along the minus strand of CAVZUL010000008.1, from coordinate 709,961 downwards.
TCCAGACATACATGACGTAGTCCGGACGGGTGATGTCGCCCTTCTTGTCGAAGGCGAGTTCCCCGATCACCGTCTTGAACTTCTTGCCCGAGGTGATCTGTGCGGCGACCTTCTTGGGATCAAGCGACTTGGCGGCTTCGGCGGCCTGCTTCATGACTTCCACGGCCGCATAGCTGTAGAGCGTGTAGGCTTCCGGCTCGAACTTCTTGGCGCGGAACTTCTCCACCATCGCCTTGGCTTCCGGACGCTTGCGCGGGTCGGGCGCGAACGTCATCAGGGTGCCTTCGACGCCGGGGCCGCCGACCGAGACGAACTCGTCGGAGGTGATGCCGTCGCCGCCCATCAGCGGGGCCTTGACGCCCTGGTCGCGCATCTGGCGCACGATCAGGCCGCCTTCGGTGTGCAGGCCGCCCCAGTAGACGAGGTCGGCGCCGGAGGCCTTGATCTTGGAAACGAGCGCCGAGAAGTCCTTCTCGCCGAGGTTCACGCCCTCATAGAGAACTTCCTTCAAGCCGCCCTTGTTCAGGCCCTTCTTGGTTTCGTCGGCAAGGCCCTGACCGTAAGTCGTTTTGTCGTGGACGATCGCGATCTTCTTGCCCTTCATGCTCTTGAGGATCCAGGCGGACGCGACCGCGCCCTGCTGGTCATCACGGCCGCAGGTGCGGAACGTGTTCCAGAGCTTGCGCTCGGTGATCTTCGGATTGGTGGCCGAAGGGCTGACCATCAGGATGCCGTTCTCGGCATAGACCTCGGACGCCGGCATGGTGACGCCGGAATTGAAGTGACCGACGACGAACTTGACGCCATCGCCCGAGAACTTGTTCGCGACCGAAACGCCCTGCTTCGGATCGGACACGTCGTCGCCGTAGCTCACGGTGATCTTCTGGCCCATGATGCCGCCGGCCGCGTTGATGTCTTCGACCGCCTGATCGGTGCCGTTCTTGAGCTGCGCGCCGAAAGCAGCGTTCGGGCCGGTGAGCGGGCCGGCGACGCCCATCTTGATCTGGGCCTGGGCGGTCCCCGCGAAGGCGATTGCCGCGCCGAGAGCCAGACCGAGAGTCGTGAGTTTCTTCATACAGATCTCCCCTTATGAAAAATTTGGGAGGCGATCCGGCCACATTGAGCCGACGCGACTGCCTCTTGCCCGATTGAAGCGCCAAAACGCGGAAAAGTCACGCGGGGCCACCGCCTTTTTCCGCAGTTGCGTCCGTGCGCCGCGCCCAGCGCAGGAAGCCTGCCCGGGCGTTGATCCAGCCGTATTGCGTCGTCATTTGGGCGGCGCGGGTCGCGCGGAAGCCGAGAAAGCCGAAAATAAGGCAGACCACGGTATCGACCGCATAGAACTGCGGGGACAGCAACGTGCCCTCGAACAGTGCGAAATGGATAAACCGCACCGCAGCGCCGAGAATCAGCATGTAGAACGCCACATGCCACCAGGGCCGCCAGGTTGACGCAATGGCACGTCCGGCAAGCCAGGCCGCCCCGCCACCCATGATGATCGTCACGAGCACGAATAGCCCGATGTAGTCTTCCTCGTAGAGGATGCCGTTCATGCGGTTTTTCCCTCGCGCATGATCTTGTCCGAAAACCGGTGCCCACTTTTCGGGATCATGCGCCGGCCTCAACCTCTTGTCTTCCCCCTTCGAGGTACGCGGATTTGACCTCCGGTCGCTCCAGCAGCTCCTTGCCCGTCCCCGACAGCGTGATCACGCCATTGACCATCACGTAGCCGCGGTGCGCGAGCTTGAGCGCATGGAAGGCGTTCTGCTCGACCAGAAACACGGTGAGCTTCTCAGCGCGGTTGAGCTCGCGGATCGCATCGAAGATCTGCCGCACGATCATCGGCGCAAGGCCAAGCGAGGGCTCGTCGAGCAACAGCAGGCGCGGGCGCGCCATCAGGGCGCGCGCAATCGCGAGCATCTGCTGTTCGCCACCCGAAAGCGTGCCGCCGCGCTGGTGCAGCCGTTGTTTCAGGCGCGGGAACAGGGTGAAGATTTTCTCCAGGTCCTGCTCGAAATTCGCGCCGTCCGCCACGACCGCGCCCATCTGCAGGTTTTCCAGCACGGTCATGCGCGAGAAGATGCGGCGGCCCTCGGGCGCCTGCGCGATGCGCAGTCGCGAAATCTCGTGCGTCGGCAGGCGCGTGATGTCAGTCCCGTCGAACACGATCGATCCCTCGCGGGCGCGCGGATTGCCGAAGATCGTCATCATCAGGGTCGACTTGCCCGCGCCGTTGGCGCCAATCAGGGTGACGATCTCGCCGTCGGCGACATCGACGTCGACGCCCTTTAGGGCGAGGATGTTGCCATAATAGGTCTTCACGCCGCGCACCGCGAGGAGGGAAGTCACAGCCCCACCTCCGCCTCGACTTTCGCGACCTCTTCGTCCTCGACGCCGAGATAGGCGGCTACGACCTTCTGGTCGTTGCGCACGGCGTCTGGCGTTCCGTCGGAGATCTTCACGCCGTAATCGAGCACGACCACGTGGTCGGAAATCTGCATCACCACCGACATGTCGTGCTCGATCAGCAGGATCGAGGTTGCATGCTCCTGCCGGATGGAGAGCAGCAGCTCGTTGAGTTGATGGCTTTCGCGTGGATTGAGGCCGGCGGCGGGTTCGTCGAGACAGAGCAGCACCGGGTCGGTGCACATCGCGCGCGCGATTTCGAGCCGGCGCTGCGCCCCATAGGGAAGATCGCTGGCCGGATCGTCGGCGCGATCGAGCAGATGCGTTTTTTCCAGCCAGTACCGCGCCTTCTCGACTGCGGCTTTTTCGGCGCGGCCGTAGATGTGCGGCGCGAGCACGCCGATCAACGTGTAGCCGGACGACACCATCAAGGTGTTGTGCTGCGCCACCAGCATGTTCTCGAACACCGTCATGCCGGTGAACAGGCGGATGTTCTGGAACGTGCGCGCGACGCGCGCCTGCTGCGTCACCAGATAGTCCGGCATGCGTTCGAGCAGGAACAGCGCCTCGTCCCCGCGATGCAGGCTGCGCGTGCCGCGGTCGGTGAGCGTGCCGATCTCGTCCCAGATCGCGCCGTCGCCGTGCGCGAGCGCGATGCGGCCTTCGGTCGGCTTGTAGAAACCGGTGATGCAGTTGAACACGGTGGTCTTGCCGGCGCCGTTCGGGCCGATCAGCGCGGTGATATCGCCGCGCGCGGCCGAGAACGAGAGGTCGTCCACCGCGACGAGGCCGCCGAACCGCATGGAGAGATGCTCCACGCGCAGCACGGGCGCGAGACGGCCGGCCGTCATCCGTGGCCTTCCTTCACATGCGTGCCGAGGATGGTGCGGCGCTCCTTGTAGAACGCCGAGGGCTCGCGCGTGCCGACGAGGCCGCGCGGCTTCCAGATCATGATCAGCACCATGGCGAAGCCGAAAATCAGCATGCGGTACTGGGTCGGATCGAAGTCGTTGCCGAAGATGTATTTGAGGAAGTCGAGCTCGCGCATGATCTCGGTGCCGCCGATCATCACCACAGCCGCGACCGCAACGCCGATCATGCTGCCCATGCCGCCGAGCACGACAATGGAAAGGATCGTCGCGGACTCGAGAAACGTAAAGGACTCCGGCGAGATGAAGCCCTGCCGCGCCGCAAAGAACGAACCGGCAAAGCCTGCGAACATCGCGCCCATCGCGAACGCGGTGAGCTTGGTGTTGGTGGTGTTGATGCCGAGCGAGCGGCAAGCGATCTCGTCCTCGCGCAGCGCCTCCCAGGCGCGTCCGACCGGGAGCTGACGCAGGCGGAGCGTCACGTAGGCGGTGACCAGCGCGAGCGCGAGGATAACGTAATAGAGAAACAGCGTGCGGTGGATCGGCGTGAACTCAAGCCCGAAGGTCGCGGCGAAACCCTCGTCCGATGCGTTGAACGGAATGCCGAACAGGGTCGGGCGCGGAATGCCGCTGACGCCCGCATACCCGCCGGTGAATGAGACCCAATTGATCAGGATCAGCCGGATGATCTCGCCGAACGCGAGCGTGACGATCGCCAGATAGTCGCCACGCAAGCGCAGCACCGGAAAGCCGAGCAGGACGCCCCAGAACGCCGAAAGAATTCCGGCAAGCGGCAGCAGAATCCAGAACGACAGGCCAAATTCCTTGGCGAGCAGCGCATACGAATAGGAGCCGACCGCATAGAACGCCACGTAGCCGAGATCGAGCAGACCCGCGAGGCCGACCACGATGTTCAGGCCCCAGCCGAGCATCACGTAGATCAGGATCTGGATGCCGAAATTGTCGATCCACTTCAGCGCGCCCTGCGGGAAGAACACCATGATGATGATGGGGTAGACCACCACGAAGCCCATCGCGAACGGCGTGAACCAGTTCGTGAACGCGTGCTTGGCCGTTGTGATGCGCGGGTGTTCGGCTTGGGGAGTCAGCGCGCGGCGCTCGCGCCACGGCTCGACCACCAGCGTGCCGAACAGCCTCGCGGCGGTGATGACGGCGACGATCGCGAGCAGCAGCGGGATGCGCGTTTCGAGCTCGAGCTCGTTGCGCATGTTCTGCACGGTCTTGAAGCCGATCAGCGGCAGCAGTAGCGCGAACGAGATCAACGCGGTGAGCGCGGCGTCCTTGAGGGCGCGCGCAACGTTCGTGCGCGCCGCGGAATGGGGCAGGGCGGTTTCGGGCGCCGCCACGGCCATCTCACACCTTCTCCACTTCGGGCCGCCCGAGCAGGCCCTGCGGCAGGAAGATCAGCGTGATGACGAGGATCGAGAACGCCGCAACGTCCTTGTAGTCGATCGAGAAATAGGCCGACCACATCGTCTCGATCAGGCCGATGAGAATGCCGCCGATCAGCGCGCCCGGCAGCGAGCCGATGCCGCCGAGCACGGCCGCGGTGAACGCCTTGATGCCGGGGACGAAGCCATCGGAGAAATTCACCACGCCGTAGTACATCAGGTACATGGTGCCGGCGACGGCCGCGAGCGCCGCGCCGATCACGAAGGTGATCGAGATGGTGCGGTCAACGTCGACGCCGACGAGCGCCGCCATCTTCTGATCCTGCTCGCAGGCGCGCTGCGCGCGGCCGAGCGACGTCTTCGTCACCAGATACCAGAATGCGGCGAGCAGTACGGCGGTGATGAACCAGATGATGAGTTGGCGATAGGAGATGGTCACGTCGTAGCCGTTGCCTTCCATGATCACGATCACGTTCTGCAGCAGCGGCGGCACCGACTTGTTGCGCGGACCTTGCGTCACCTGCACGAAGTTCGACAGGAAGATCGACATGCCGATCGCGGAGATCAGCGGCGCGAGGCGGAACGAGCCGCGCAGCGGCCGGTAGGCGACGCGCTCGATCGCCCAGTTGACCAGCGAAGTGAAAACCATCGCGACGATCAGCACGATGAGGAGTGCGAGCGCGACCGAGGCCATTCCGAGCCAGGTCGTGAGGATCAGCAATACGATCAGCGCGATAAAGCTCGACACCATGAACACGTCGCCGTGGGCGAAGTTCACCATGCCGATGATGCCGAACACCATCGTGTAGCCGATGGCGATCAGCCCGTAGATCGAGCCGAGCGTGATGCCGTTGATGAGCTGCTGGACGAAAACTTCCATGCGGCCGCTGCCCCTGCCGGGGCTACCCCTCGTTATCCCGGCGCCCGCCGCCTGGCCGCGGCAAAACGGCTTGAATCAACGTTTAACAGGGGGGCGGGGCACCGGCAACGGCGAGGCGACGCTCTGCCACAGCAGATTGGTGTGGCGTGCCGGGATTGTTATCTTTGACGCAATGGAAGCAAACATCGAACTCCTCGTCCGCGTCGGCGCCGCGTTGAGCATCTTTTCGGCGCTTGCCGCGTGGGAAGTCCTCGCGCCCCGGCGTGGCATGCTGATCGGCCGCGCGCGGCGCTGGCCGAGCAATCTTGGTATTCTGGTGCTCGACGCTTTGCTGGTCCGGCTGCTCATTCCCGTCGCGGCGGTCGGCATGGCGGTGATTGCCGCGCAGCGCGGTTGGGGACTGCTGAACATCACGCCGTGGCCCACCTGGCTCGAAGTGATGTTCGGCTTCCTTGTGCTCGATCTTGCGATCTACGCGCAGCATGTCGCCTTCCACAAGGTCCCGGTGCTATGGCGGCTGCATCGCATGCATCACGCCGATCTCGACATCGATGTCTCGACCGGGCTGCGTTTCCACCCGATCGAGATCATCCTCTCGATGCTAATCAAGATCGTCGTGGTGGTCCTCGTCGGCGTGCCGGCGATTGCGGTGATCGCGTTCGAGGTCGTGCTCAACGCGACCTCGATGTTCAATCATTCCAATGCCGCCATGCCGGGTTGGCTCGATCGCATCGTGCGCCTGCTGGTGGTCACGCCCGACATGCACCGCGTGCACCATTCGATCCTGCGCTACGAGACCGACAGCAATTTCGGCTTCAATCTTCCGTGGTGGGACCGCCTGTTCGGCACCTACCGGCCGCAGCCGGAGGCAGGGCACGATCGCATGACGATTGGCTTGCCGATCTTCCGCGATCCGCAGGAATTGCGGCTCGATCGCCTCATCACACAGCCGTTTCGCGACGATGCCGGTGCAGCCGGAAGAGCACCAGAGATCGAGAGCGAAAAGGCCGGCCCCCGATAATTCCAGCGAACCCCCAAATCATGCCTTGGCGTTCGCGCGCCGCGGCGCCATGTTCGCTGCAAAGCGTGGCGCAACGCGTCGACCCGGAGGAATGCCATGAGCCGGACGAAGCCCGAGGACGTGATCGCCGGCAAGGGCCGGCCGTTCACCGGCGCGGAGTACCTCGAAAGCCTGCGCGACGACCGCGAGGTCTATGTCTACGGCGAGCGCGTGAAGGACGTGACCGCGCATCCGGCGTTCCGCAACGCCGCGCGCTCGATCGCGAAGCTGTACGACGCGCTGCACGATCCGAAACACAAGGACGTGCTGACCTGCCCCACCGACGGTCCGCAGGGAAGCTTCACGCACAAATTCTTCCGCGTCGCGCATTCGCGCGAGGACCTGATCGGTCAACGCGAGGCGATCGCCGCTTGGGCGCGCATGTCCTACGGCTGGATGGGGCGCACGCCTGACTACAAGGCATCGCTGATGAATACGCTGGGCGTGCAATACGATTTCTATGAAAAGTTCGCCGACAACGCCAAGAAGTGGTACCGCCGCGCGCAGGACAACGTCCTGTTCATGAACCACGCCATCGTCAATCCGCCGGTCGATCGCAACAAGGCGGCCGACCAGGTGCGCGACGTTTTCATCACCATCCAGAAGGAGACCGACGCGGGCGCCTATGTGTCCGGCGCCAAGGTGGTGGCGACCTCATCGGCGATCACGCATTACAACTTCCTTGGCCAGAACGCCGCGATGCCGGTGAACGATCCGGATCTCGCGATCATGTTCATAGCCCCGATGAACGCTCCGGGCGTAAAACTGTTCTGCCGCGCCTCCTACGAGATGATGGCGAGCGTAATGGGCACGCCGTTCGACTATCCGCTGTCGTCGCGTTTCGACGAGAACGACGCGATCTTCGTGTTCGACAACGTGTTCATTCCCTGGGAGGACATCCTGATCTACCGCGACGTGGAGAAGCTAAAGACCTTCTATCCGCGGTCAGGATTCGTGAACGGCTTCCAGTTCCAGGGCTGCACGCGCTTTGCCGTGAAGCTCGATTTCCTCGCCGGGATCGTCGCGAAGGCGCTGCGCGTGACCGGCGCGGACGACTTCCGCGGCAACCAGGCGATGCTGGGCGAGATCATCGCGTGGCGTAACCTGTTCTGGGCGATTTCCGACGCGATGGCGATGAATCCGGTACCGTGGAGCGGCGGCGCGGTGCTGCCGAACGCGCAATCCGGCTCAAGCTATCGGGTGTTCGCGGGGGACGCCTATAGGCGCGTGAAGGAGATCGTGGAGAAGATCATCGCGTCGGCGCTCATTTACTTGCCGTCCTCCGCGAAGGACTTCGACAATCCGGCGATCGACAAGTATCTGGCGAAGTACGTGCGCGGGTCGAACAACATCGGCTACCGCGAGCGCATCAAGATCATGAAGCTGTTGTGGGATGCGGTCGGCACGGAGTTCGGCGGCCGCCACGAGCTCTATGAGATCAACTACGCCGGCAACCACGAGGATATCCGCATCCAGGCGCTGTTCAACTCCAAGAGCAGCGGTTCCTACGACCGGATGATCGCGCTCGCCGATGCCTGCATGGCGGACTACGACGAGAAGGGCTGGACCGTCGATACGTGGCTCAATCCGGGCGATGTCGCCTATCCGGGACTACCGGAGGCGAAGCGGGCCGCGGAATAGGTTTAGCCCTCACCCTGAGGAGCGCGAAGCGCGTCTCGAAGGGCGAGGGCGCTTGCTCGGTGTTCGCGGCCATCCTTCGAGACGGCCGCTACGCGGCTTCCTCAGGATGAGGACTGAGAACGGTTGAGCCCGCGCATGACGACGGCGGAATCATCGGCTACGCTCGCCGCATGAGCTGGTTCGACCAACGTCCCGACGACGCGATGATGGGCTCCTTTGAGGCGGTGGGCCCGGAGCACGTCGTGACAGTCGAGCCCGCGCAGTTCCGCGAGGCGATGAGCCAGCTTGGCGCTGCGGTGCATGTGGTGACGACGGCCGGCCCCGCCGGCCCCGCCGGCTTTACCGCGACCGCGGTCGCTTCGGTGTCGGACCAGCCCGCGACCCTGCTGGTCTGCCTCAACCGCCGCAGCCAGGTCACTCCGATTCTCGACGCCAACCGCGTGCTGTGCGTCAACACGCTGCGCGCCGGCACAGACGCAATCGCCGATGTCTTCGCCGGCCGCACGCGGGTGCCGATGGCGGAGCGGTTCAACAGCGGCTCATGGGGCGAGCTCTCGACCGGCGCGCCGGTCCTGAGCGACGCGGTGGTCGCCTGCGATTGCCGCGTGATCGAGATCAAGGCGGTCGCGACGCACAACGTGATCATCGCCGGCGTCGTTGCGGTGCGGCTCGGGCGGCCGGGTCCGGCGCTGGTCTATCACGAGCGCGCCTACAAGCAGGTTTAGGGACGCTTTCGCTGTGGGTAGCGTGCTGACGCCGCATTCTCCCGCGCGGTTTGCTGGCCTATGCTGCTCGCATGGCTAACGTCCTGCCGCTGTTTCACCTTTACGGCGATCCGCCGGACGACCAGGCTTTCGATTTCATCCACGTCGAGACCATTTCATCGCGCTCTTCGATTCACGACTGGACCATCCGGGCGCATCGCCACCGCAACCTGTTCCAGATCCTGCTGATCGAGCAGGGCGGGGGCGAGATGGCCTACGAAGCCGCAAGCCTGCCGTTCGAGGCGCCGGCCGCCATTCTGGTCGCGCCGACGACCGCCCATGGCTTCCGTTTCCGCGCGAAGGAAACCGACGGATGGGTGGTGAGCTTCACCGAGGACGTCGCCGAGGCGCTTGGCGAGCGTTCGGGCGCGGCGCTCGCGCGCTTGAAGGCGCTCGCTGCATCGCCGGTGGTGCCACTCGCCGACGCGGCGGCGGCCAAACGAGTTTCCGCGCTCTGCGCCGAACTGCATGAGGAGCGCTTTCTCGCGCGCGAGGGCTACCGGCTCGCGATGCGCGGGCTGTTGGCGCTGATCGCAATCGCGGTGGCGCGCCTCGCGGCAAGCCGCGCCAGAACGGGCAGCGTGACGCTCGTCCCAGCCGACGCGACGGTGGAGACCTTGCGGGCGCTGGTGGAGGAGAACTTCCGCAAGGAGCGTCTGCTCGATTTCTATGCCGGGAAGCTCGCCATGACGGCCGATCGCCTGAACGACCACGTCAAGCGCGCGACCGGTGTGACCGCCGGCCATCTCATCCGCCAGCGTGTCCTGACCGAGGCCAAGCGCCAACTCGTGTTCACCAGCCAGCCGATCCACGAGATCGCCTACGATCTCGCGTTCTCCGATCCGTCCCATTTTGCGCGCTTTTTCCGCAAGCAGACCGGCACCACGCCGCACGAATTCCGGGCGGGCAGGGGCGGCTAAGGCCTTCTGCCGCCGACAGAAAAGTTCCATCCCCGTAGGTGTTAATCCTTAATTTACCAAACGGTTGCGGCGCCGTACGTAGCGTGATTGGGTGGCACCGGCACGGAGGTCGGCCACATGTCGGGATTGTTGAGCCGTTCGGCTCGGGTCGGCGCTTATCTCATCACGCTGCTGCTCGCCGCCGTCTGGACCGTCGCGGCCCTCGAAACGCTGACCCGCCCGCTGCTCGACATCGGCCGTCCCGCCGTCGGTGACGTGATCATCTCCATCGCCAGCGTTCTTTCTCTCCCGCCGCAATCGGCCATGCTGTTCGCGCTGCTTCTGGTCATGTTGAAACTGCTGGTGGGTGCGTTCCTGCTCGCCACCTTGGTGTGCGCTGTCTACGAGAAGCTGCGCTGGGGATATTCCGACGACGCGATGCTCGACGTCGCGCTGCTCATCGCCGCGCTGGCCAGCGCCGCCTCGGCGCTGCCGGGACTGACGCATGGCGGCGAGCTGCTCAACGAAGTGATCGGCGAGCTGATGCTCTGCCTGATCGCGAGCGGGCTTGCGATTTACGGCCGCGGCTATCTGGTCAGGCCGGAGCTGCCGCGGACGACCCGCCCCGAGCCGGTCGTTATCGGCACCAACTGATCCGTCACTTCTGCTGCAGGAAGTCCAGCACCGCATCGGTGTAGGCGTGCGGCTGCTCGACATTCGCGATGTGTGCGGTGTCGAACAGTGTCATGCTGGCGCCCGGAATGTTCTTGCGCACCAGTTCCGCCATCTCGACCGTGGTGCCGGCATCCTGCTTGCCGGCGATGACCATCGTAGGCGCGGTGATCTTCTTGATGATCTCGCGATGGTCCATGTCGCGGACAGCCTCGCCGCAGGCGATGTAGCCTTCCGGTTTGGTGGCGAGGAACATGTCGGTCATCCACTGCATGGTCTTCGGGTCGCGCTCGCGAAAGTCTTTCGTGAACCAGCGTTCCATCGTGCCGCCGACGATTGCTTTCAGGCCTTTCTCCTTCACCACCGCGATGCGGTCGTTCCAGATCTGCTTGTTCTCGAAATACGCCGACGTGTTTGACAGGATCAGCCTGACGACGCGCTGCGGCGCATTGGCGCCGAGCCACATGCCGACCATGCCGCCCATCGAGAGGCCGCACCAGTTGACCTTGTCGACTTTCGCGGCGTCCATCACGGCGAGCGCATCGCGGCCGAGCATTCCCATGTTGTATGGGCCCGCCGGCACGGCGGACTTGCCGTGACCGCGCCGGTCGTAGCGCAGCAGGCGGAAGTGCTGCGTCAGCGTGGCGGCCTGCGGGTCCCACATGTGCAGCGTCGTGCCGAGCGAGTTGCACAGCATCAGCACCGGCTTGTTCTCGAGCCCCTCGAGCTCGTAATGGATCGCGCAGCCGGTCGACTGGACTGTGGGCATCGTTTCTCCCCCTATGCGGATGTTTGCCGGTTGCGCCTTTGCTATCATCCGGCAGGCGAGCAAACCAGATGCACCAGGACATGCACGGACTGCCGATCTCGACCGCTTCAGCCGAAGCGACGGCGGCCTTCGACCGTACGATCATGGGTTACCTGAAATATCGCGTCGATCTTCCGGCGCGGCTCGCAGCCCTTTTCGTCGCCGATGGTGAGTTCGGCCTCGCGCATTGCCTGAAGGGCTATTTCGCCATGCTGTCCTACAAACGAGCGAACGTGCCCATGGCCGTCGAGGCGGTCCAGGCCGCGCAGCGCCTGACCGCGCGAGCGACGCCGCGCGAGCGAGCGCACGTGGCGGCCCTCGGCAACTGGATCGCAGGCGACCTCGATCGCACAATCGGCATCTGGGAGGAGATCCTGCGCGAGCATCCGCTCGATGTACTGGCGTTCCGGCTCGCGCATTTCAATAATTTCTGGCTCGGCCGGCCGCAGGACATGCGCACGTCTGTCGAGCGCGTGCTACCGAGATGGAATCGCGAGCTTGCGGGCTACGGAACGATCCTGTCGTGCCGCTCCTTCTCGCATGAAGAATGCGGCGAGTATGCGCTTGCCGAAGCCTCGGGGCGCGCCGCGATCGAAATCGATCCGGCCGACATCTGGGGCACGCACGCGGTCGCGCATGTCATGGAAATGCAGGGCCGTCATGCCGAGGGCATCGCGTGGCTCGACGAACTGGAGCGGCACTGGGACGGCGGCAACAATCTCCTGCATCATCTGTGGTGGCACCGTGCGCTGTTTCATCTCGAGCGTGGCGAGTTCGACGCGGTGCTCGACTTTTATGACAAACGCTTCCGCAACCTGTCCGCTCAGCTGACGCAGGCGCAGCCGGATCTTTACATCGATGTGCAGAACGCGGCCTCGATGTTGTTCAGGCTTGAGCTGCTCGGCATTGATGTGGGGGATCGATGGACCGAGATTGCCGACAAGGCCGAGGCGCGCATCGGCGATTGCCTCTCGGCGTTCACGCTGCCGCACTGGATGATGGCGCTCGCGGCGAGCGGACGCGATGACGCGGCGCGGCACACGATCGAGGGGATGCGCGCGTTCGGTGCGGGCGAAGGCGCCGTAGTGCGTATTGTCCGTGATGTCGCAACGCCGATCTGCGAGGCCGTGCTGGCGCACCGCAAGGGCGATCATGCGCGTGCAGTCGCCCTGATGCGGCCGGTGCTCGGCGACATGCATCGGCTCGGCGGCAGTCACGCGCAGCAGGACGTGCTGATGCAGCTCTTCCTCGACAGTGCGACGAAATCGGATCGCGCTGACGATGCGCGCCTCATACTTCATCACGCGAGGCGAGCGGGCTTCGAATTGGACAAGCGCGCCGGCTACGCGCAGGCTGTCCGCCAGTTTGTGCATTAGGGAGGTTGAGCGATGGCGATGACCATGAGCGGAGAAGTGCAACTCGCCGCGCCGCGCCAGACGGTGTGGGAGAAGCTCAACGATCCCGAGGTGCTCAAGGCCACGATCCCGGGCTGCGAGTCGCTGGAGAAAACGTCCGATACCTCGTTCCAGGCTGTCGCGGTCACCAAGATCGGCCCCGTCAAGGCGCGCTGGAAGGGCAAGGTGACGCTGACCGACCTCGATCCGCCGAACGGCTACAAGATCGTGGGCGAAGGCGAGGGCGGCGTCGCCGGGTTTGCCAAGGGCGCAGCCGACGTGAGGCTCTCCGACAAGGATGGCGGAACGCTGCTGACTTACAACGTGGAAGCTCAGATCGGCGGCAAGCTCGCCCAGCTTGGCCAGCGCCTGATCAACGGTGCCGCCAAGAAGATGGCGGACGAGTTCTTCCAGAAGTTCGCCGCGGCGGTGGGAAGCGGCTAGGAATTGTCGTCTTCAGGTAGTTTCGTCAACATCTCGGCAACTGCAGCCCGCAGCCGTGGGAAGTGTGCTTTGGCGACATCCCAAGTGATGTGGTCGTCCACAAGATCGTAGTCATGGCGCAATACATTGCCGATACCCGCGATTTGTTTCCACGGAATGTCGGGATGATGCGCTTTCATCTCCTCCGGGATGTGGCGGGTCGCCTCGGACACGATTTCAATGCAGCGCTCGACGGTGCGCGGCATGTGATAGACGGTCTGAAACGTCTCGAAGCCGATACCGCCGATCGTCTCGTCGGTACCGTCGATCGCGCGAATGATGTCATTCAGCCGCAGTCGAATGGATCGCTGCATCTTCGAAAACTGTAATTGCGGAGCGCGCGATCCGGATCCGTAGGTCGCGGTGAAGTCCGTTGCGCGTCGTGAAGTCTACCTTCCGGCCGAGCCAAGCGGTCAAGTCTTCGCGCAAATCCATGAATGGCACAAAGCCGAAGCGGCCATAGTCGACATCGGCGAACAGATCCACGTCCGAACGTTCCGTGGCGACGTCCCGCGCCATCGACCCGTACAGATAAAGCGCCGTCACGCCCCGCCGCCGGATGTCGTCGGCGTGGGCACGCAGTATCGCGAGGGTTTCGCGTTGGGTCATGCCCAATTATACCACGAATCCAGCCCCCTCCCGGCGCCCAAGTCCCTTGACCTCGCCCGCCCGCCGGGTTCAAACTCATTCTTGTTCCAATCTGCGAATTCCGGCAAAAACGCCACGATTTCGCCCCGGATTGCCGCGTCGAGCGGTGTCCGGCGTCAAAAACGAGGGCCTTTGGGCCCCGCTCTCGAGGAGGAGCCCTATGCCGAAGGTCTCGATGACGGTGAACGGCAACGCCGTCACCGCCGATGCCGACGCCCGCACCTTGCTGGTCCAATACCTGCGCGAGGGCCTGCGGCTCACCGGCACCCACGTCGGTTGCGATACCTCGCAATGCGGCGCCTGCGTCGTCCATATCGACGGCAAGGCGGTCAAAGCGTGCACGATATTCGCCTGGCAGGCCGAGGGCGCGAACGTGCTCACCATCGAGGGGCTCGCGCAGAACGGCAAGCTGCACCCGATGCAGGAGGCGTTCCGCGAGAACCATGGGCTTCAGTGCGGCTTCTGCACGCCCGGCATGATCATGACCGCGGTCGATTTGGTGAAGCGCAAGGGCAACAACCTCGACGACAAGACGATCCGCGAAGAGCTCGAAGGCAACATCTGCCGCTGCACCGGCTACCACAACATCGTGAAGTCGATCGCGGCCGGCGCGAAGGCGATGGCTTAAAGCTGCCCCGAAGAGGCAGACCGGAAAATATCAAACGCATCCCGACGGAGGAGACGCCATGAGCGCGACCGGGATCGGCGCGGCAGTCCGCCGCAAGGAAGATTTCAGGTTCATCACCGGCAAGGGGCAATATACCGACGACATCTCGCGGCCCGGACAGACCTACATCCACTTCGTGCGTTCGCCGCACGCCCACGCGAAAATCAAGAGCATCGACTGCGCGGAAGCGAAAAAGTGCGCGGGCGTGGTCGCGGTGCTCACGGGTGCCGAGCTTGCGGCCGACAAGATCGGCAATCTGATTTGCGGCTGGGCGATCACGTCGAAGGACGGCTCGCCGATGAAGATGTCGGCGCATCCCGCGATTGCCAACGCAAAGGCATGTCACGTCGGCGATGCCGTCGCGGTGGTCATCGCGGAGACCCTTGGGCAGGCCAAGGATGCGGGCGAAAAGGTCAAGGTCGATTACGAAGTGCTGCCGGCCGTCGCCGACCCCGCCAAGGCGCAAGCCGCAGGCGCGCCGCTGATCCATGACGTGGCGCCAAACAACACAATCTACCAGTGGCACCTCGGCGACCAGAAGGCGACCGAAGCGGCGTTCAAGTCGGCAAAGCACGTCACCAAGCTCGACATCATCAACAATCGCCTGGTGCCGAACGCGATGGAGCCGCGCGCCGCGATTGCGGATTACGACGCCGGCAACGACATTCTGACGCTCTGGACCACGTCGCAGAACCCGCACGTCGCGCGTCTCGTCATCGCGGCGTTCGTCGGCATGGCGCCGGAGCACAAGCTGCGCGTGATCGCGCCGGACGTCGGCGGCGGCTTCGGCTCGAAGATCTTCATCTACCCCGAAGAGGTCGTCTGCCTCTGGGCGTCGCGCAAGGTCAACCGGCCGGTGAAGTGGAACTCCGATCGCTCGGAAGCCTTCCTCACCGACGCGCACGGGCGCGATCACGTTACGCACGCCGAGATGGCGTTCGATGCCGAAGGCAAGATCACCGCGCTGCGGGCGAAGACCATCGCCAATCTCGGCGCCTACATGTCGACGTTTTCGTCGTCGGTCCCGACCTATCTCTACGCAACGCTCCTGTCGGGCCAGTACGGCATTCCGAGCATCTATTGCGAGGTCGACGCGGTCTATACCAACACCGTGCCGGTCGATGCCTATCGCGGCGCGGGGCGGCCCGAGGCGACGTATGTGGTCGAGCGGCTCGTTGAGGTCGGCGCGCGCGAAATGGGGATCGACCCGGCCGACTTGCGCAGGCGCAACTTCATCAAGACCTTCCCGCACACGACGCCGGTCATCATGACCTATGACGCAGGTGACTATAACGCCTCGCTCAAGAAGGCGCAGGAGCTCGCCGACGTCAAAGGCTTCGGCAAGCGCAAGCGCAATTCGGCGCGCAACGGCAAGCTGCGGGGCTTAGGCTACTCGACCTACATCGAAGCCTGCGGCATCGCGCCGTCGCAGGCCGTCGGTTCGCTTGGTGCGGGCGTCGGCTTGTGGGAATCCGCTGAGGTACGGGTCAATCCGACCGGCTCGGTCGAGGTCCTCACCGGCTCGCACAGCCACGGGCAGGGTCACGAGACGACGTTCGCGCAACTCGTCTCCGAGCGGCTCGGCATCCCGATCGAGAACGTGTCGATCGTCCATGGCGACACCGACAAGGTGCAGTTCGGCATGGGCACCTACGGCTCGCGCTCCGGCGCGGTCGGCATGACGGCGATCGTCAAGGCGCTCGACAAGGTGGAAGCCAAAGCGAAAAAGGTCGCCGCGTTTCTGCTCGAAGCCGCGGAGGGCGACATCGAGTTCAAGGACGGCAAGTTCACGGTCGCCGGCACCGACAAGGCGGCGGCCTGGGGCGATGTCGCACTCAATGCATACATTGCCCACAAGTTCACCGGCGCGGAGCTTGAGCCGGGCCTGAAGGAGGGCGCGTTCTACGATCCGACCAACTTCACCTTCCCGGCCGGCAGCCACATCTGCGAGGTCGAGATTGACCCTGAGACCGGGAACACCGAGCTGGTCGGCTGGACCGCGGTCGACGACTTCGGCGTGATCATCAACCCGATGATCGTCGAGGGGCAGGTGCATGGCGGCATCGCGCAGGGCGTCGGGCAGGCGCTCTACGAAGGCACCGTCTACGACAAGGAGGGGCAACTCATCACCGGCTCGTACATGGATTACGCCATGCCGCGCGCGGACTATCTGCCGTCGTTCAAGGTCGACACCACCGAGACCAGGTGTCCGTCGAACCCGCTCGGCATCAAGGGCTGCGGCGAAGCGGGCGCGATCGCGGCGCCGGCCGCGGTGATGAACGCCATCACGGATGCGCTCGGCACGGAAGATGTCGCGATGCCGGCCTCGCCCGCGACCGTGTGGGCGGCGATCCAGAAACACCCGACCCGCCAGGCGGCGGAATGAAACGAACCCTCATCCTGAGGAGCCGCCGAAGGCGGCGTCTCGAAGGATGAAGAACACGCGGCCACCCTTCGAGACGCGCTTCGCGCTCCTCAGGGTGAGGCGTTTGAGAGCGGATAAAGTTTAAGGAGAACGACGATGTACAATTTCGAATTCCACCGTCCGACCGGCCTGCGCCAGGCCTCGAACATGCTCGGCAAGCTCGAAGAGGCGAAGATCCTCGCGGGTGGACAGACGCTGATTCCGACCATGAAGCTGCGGCTGGCGTCGCCGAACAATATCGTCGACCTCAACGCGATCGCGGGCGAACTGTCCGGGATCGAAGTGAGAGGGCGCTCGATCGTGATCGGCGCGATGACGCGGCACGCGGACGTGGCGAATTCGTCTGACGTCAAGGCGAACATTCCCGCGCTCGCTTATGTGGCGGGACTGATCGGCGATCCGGCGGTGCGTCATCGCGGTACGCTTGGCGGATCATTGGCGAACAACGATCCGAACTCGGATTATCCGGCGGCTGCGCTCGGGCTCGGGGCGACGATCCACACCACCAAGGGCAAGCACGAGGCCGACAAATTCTTCAAAGGCCTGTTCGAGACCGCGCTCGCGCCGGACGAGATCGTCACCAAGGTGAGCTTCCCGATCGCCAAGAAGGCGGGCTACGAAAAATTCCGCAATCAGGCATCGCGTTTCGCGCTTGTCGGTGTGTTTGTCTCCAAGCGCGGCTCGGACATCCGGGTCGCGGTGACCGGCGCGGGGTCGAGCGGCGTGTTCCGCGTGGCCTCGTTTGAGGAGGCGCTGAAGAAGCGCTTCGCGCCGAAATCGCTCGAGGGACTGACTATTCCGGCGACCGGCATGAACAGCGACATCCATGGCAGCGCCGAATACCGCGCGCATCTCGTCGGCGTGATGGCGCGCCGCGCGGTGGCCCGGGCGAACGATTTTTCGGCCGGCGAGGACGACGCGGCGCCGGGAGTGGCGTTCGGCCCGTAACGGCCGTCGCGTCGGTTGCTTCCGGGCGATGCCCTATATATTTGCGTCATGCCCGGCCTTGTGCCGGGCATCCACGTCTTGCTTGCGGAACCTAAGACGTGGATGGCCGGGACAAGCCCGGCCATGACGGAGTAAATTGCGTGCCATGAATGCTTTGCCCAAAAAGATACCAAGCTCCATCGACGATACGTTGAAGCTCCTCGGCGAGGCCGACTATCTCGCCGACCGGTCGCTCGCGACGGTGCTGTTCCTCGCGTTGCGCATGGGGCGGCCGCTGTTTCTTGAAGGGGAGGCGGGCGTCGGCAAGACCGAGATCGCCAAGGTGCTGAGCCAGACGCTCGGACGGCGGCTGATCCGGCTGCAATGCTACGAGGGGCTCGACGTTTCGGCGGCGGTCTACGAGTGGAATTATGCCGAGCAAATGATCGCGATCCGGCTTGCCGAGGCGGAGGGCAATGTCGACAAGGAACGACTTTCGCACGACGTATTTTCCCAGCGCTTCCTGATCAAGCGTCCACTGCTCCAAGCCTTGGAGCCGGACACGGCCGGCGCGCCGGTGCTGCTGATCGACGAGCTCGACCGCACCGACGAGGCCTTCGAGGCGTTCCTGCTCGAAGTGCTGGCCGACAATCAGGTGACCATTCCCGAGATGGGCACCGTGAAGGCGGAGCACCCGCCGATCACAGTCATCACGTCGAACCGCACGCGCGAGATCCACGACGCGCTGAAGCGGCGCTGCCTGTATCACTGGGTCGGCTACCCGACCGCCGAGCGCGAACTGAAGATCGTGCGCGCCAAGGTGCCGGGCATCGGCAAGAAGCTGTCGGCCGAGGTCGTGCACTTCGTGCAGGCGTTGCGCGCGCAGGACCTGTTCAAGTCGCCGGGCGTTGCGGAATCGCTCGACTGGGCGGCGGCGCTGACCGAGCTCGATGTCGTGGCGCTCGACCCCGCGATGGTGTCGGATACGCTCGGCGTGCTGCTCAAGTATCAGGACGACATCGCGCGCATCGAGGGAACGCGCGCGAAGGAACTGCTCGATGCGGTGCACGCCGAAATGCGGGCGGCGGAGTAGAACTAGACACAGCGTTGACAGCCAACCGAAATGCAAGCTGATCTAGAACAAGTCCTTGCTCTGTGCACGCAGAACGCTCGCGTTTGTCCGTTGCCGCAGCGTTGGAATGAACTTTACCAAATGTTGCCAAATACCAAGCGGAAGGGCATGGGCTATGAGCCACCGCTCCCTTTGATTTTGGCTGGGTGGTGGGAAACGTCGGACGACGACAAGCGAGAACGACTTAAGGTTCATGTTTGCTGGGCTGAGCAACATGATGCCCTTAGTCCGGTCGCTGATTTTCTGCGCGACCTGAAAGAGCAAGATTGGCATCACGGCTGATGGCTCACTTTGATCCAGAGATTCGCGGGAGCGGCCGTCTCGCCACCAACATCGTCTATTTCGCGCGCGCGCTGCGCGCCGCGGGCATTCCGGTCGGTCCCGGCAGCGTGCTCGATGCGCTCGCAGCCGTGACGGCGGCCGGTGTCGGCACGCGCGACGATTTCTATTGGACTCTCCACGCCGTGTTCGTGAAGCGGCACGAGCATTCGGTGCTGTTCGATCAGGCGTTCCGGCTGTTCTTTCGGAAGCGTGCCTATCTCGACAAGCTGCTCGCGATGCTCTCCCCGCAGGCGCCGGCCGCCGCGCCGGAGGCGCCGCAGGCGGGCGCCAGTCGCGTGCAGGAGGCGCTGTTCGCCGGCATGAACGACAAGAAGCCGCCGGAGGAGCGCGAGATCGAGCTCGATGCGCGCTTCACGGTGTCGGATCGCGAAGTACTGCAGAAGAAGGACTTCGCGCAGATGAGCGCGGCCGAGATCGCGCAGGCGAAGGATGCGATCAAGCGGCTGGTGCTCTCGCTCGACGAGGTGAAGACGCGGCGCCTTAGCCCCCACCGCCGCGGCCACATCATCGACATGCGACGCACCCTGCGCGCCAGCATGAAGGCGGGCGGCGCACTGATCGACCTGAAGTATCTCGGCCAGCGAACCCGCCAGCCGCCGATCGTGGCGCTGCTCGATATTTCCGGCTCGATGAGCCAGTACACCCGGCTGTTTCTGCATTTCCTCCACGCGGTGACGGACGCCAGAAAGCGCGTGCATTCCTTCCTGTTCGGTACGCGGCTCACCAACGTCTCGCGCGCGCTGAAATCGAAGGACCCCGACGAGGCGCTCTCCCAATGCTCGGCGAGCGTGCTCGATTGGTCGGGCGGGACGCGTATCGCGACGTCGCTGACCGAGTTCAACAAGCGCTGGGCGCGCCGCGTGCTCACGCAAGGCGCGATCGTGCTCCTGATCACCGACGGGCTGGAGCGCGATCCCGACGACCGGCTCGAATTCGAGATCGACCGGCTGCATCGCTCGGCGCGGCGGCTGGTGTGGCTCAATCCGCTGCTGCGCTTCGAGGGCTTCGAGGCCAAGGCGCGCGGCATCCGCACGATTTTGCCGCATGTCGACGAATTCCGCCCGATCCACAATCTCGATTCGATCGCGGAGTTGTGCCGGGCTCTCTCGGCGTCGGGCGGACGGGCAGGCGATCCGAAGGAGTGGTTGAAGCAGGTGGCGTGACTTATCTTCCGTCGTGGCCGGGCTTGTCCCGGCCACCCCGATCAGGAGGGCACAGTGCCCGCCTTGCCGGGGCGGCCGCGTCGAGCCCGGCGGCGACGAGTGGAGAGATCGGAGAGAAACATGGACTCGCTTGCACGCGACGAAGACATCCTGAAGGCCGCCGAGGACTGGCGCAAAGCCGGGCGCGGTGTAGCGCTTGCGACCGTGGTCGAGACCTGGGGCTCGGCGCCGCGGCCGGTCGGGTCGAATCTGGTGATCGACGACCAGGGAAATTTCCTCGGCAGCGTTTCGGGCGGCTGTGTCGAAGGCGCGGTCGTGACCGAGGCGCTCGATGTGATCGAAAGCGGCAAGCCGAAGACGCTGGAGTTCGGCGTCGCCGACGAGACGGCGTGGAAGGTTGGGTTGTCATGCGGCGGCACTATCCGGGTGTTCGTCGAGAAGGTGGATTGATGCCACGCACTCCGCTCATTCCCGCGCGAGCGGGAATCCAGTTCTTCCTTGCTCCTTGGGCCTGGGTACCCGCTTTCGCGGGGACGAGCGGGTAGCGCATGCGCCTCGACATCCTCAAAGCGCTGAACACGGAGCGCGCCGCAAGGCGCGCCGCAATCGTCGTCACCCATCAGGAGAGCGGCGCGCAGCGGCTCGTCACGCAGGACAAGGTCGCGGCCGATCCGTTGAAGGATTTGCTCGAAGCGCATTTGCGCTCGGGTAAAAGCGGTGTCGAGGAGACCGCCGAAGGCAAGGTGTTTCTCACCGTGCACGTGCCGCCGACGCGGCTGGTCATCACCGGCGCGGTGCACATCTCTCAGGCGCTCGCACCAATCGCCTCGCTGCTTGGCTATGACGTGACCATCGTCGATCCGCGCACCGCGTTCGCGAGCGTCGAGCGCTTTCCCGACGTGACGGTGATCGCGGAGTGGCCCGACCAAGCATTGCCGCCGCTCGGCATCGACCGCTACACGGCGTTCGTCGCGCTCACCCACGATCCGAAGATCGACGACCCCGCGCTGATGCATGCGCTGGAGCGTGACTGCTTCTATATCGGCGCGCTCGGCTCGAAGAAGACCCATGCGCGCCGCGTCGAACGGCTGAAGCAGCAGGGCGCAAGCGACGCACAGCTTGCGCGCATCCACGCGCCGATCGGGCTTCCCATCGGGGCAATTTCGCCGCCGGAGATCGCGGTCGCCATTATGGGCGAGATTACGTCGCGCCTGCGGCTGACGCCGGAGGGCACGCGATGAAGTTCGGCGCCGTGCCGCCGCGCGAGGCCGAGGGCGCGATCGCGGTACATTCGATCCGCAAGAACGGCTTCACGCTCAAGAAGGGCACGGCGATCGGCAAGGCCGAGATCGCGGCGCTCGAAGCCGCCCAGGTGCCGGAGATCGTGGTGGCGCGGCTGGAGCCCGGCGACGTGTCCGAGGACGTAGCAGCGGCCGAGATCGCCGCAGCCGTTGCGGGGGAGGGGGTGCGCGTCGATCGCGCTTTCACGGGCCGCGCGAATCTGTTTGCCGAACAGGCAGGCGTTTTGGTCGTCGACAAGGACGGCGTCGATGCGCTCAACGATGTCGATCCGGCGATCACGTTCGCGACGCTCGCGGCCTACGCGCCGGTGGTCGCCGGCAAAATGATCGCGACGGTGAAGATCATTCCCTTTGCGGTGTCCGGTGAGGCGCGCGACAGGGCCGTGGCCGCTGCGCACGGCGCGAAACCGATCGTGCGCGTTGCGCCGTTCCGGGTGCGCAAGGTGGGAATCATTTCGACCGTGCTGCCGGGCCTTGCCGATAAGGTGATCGAGAAGACCTTGAAGGTCACCGGCGAGCGTCTCGCGCCCACCGGGGCGGCAATCGTCGCCGAAAAGCGCGTGCCGCATGAAACCAAAGCCCTCGCGAAGGCGCTTGAGGAGGTGCTGAACGCCGGCGCCGAGCTGGTCGTGGTGTTCGGCGCCTCGGCGATCGCCGACACGCGCGACGTGATCCCGGCGGCGGTCGAAAAGGTCGGTGGAACGATTGAGCATTTCGGCATGCCGGTCGATCCGGGCAATCTGCTGCTGATCGCGGAAGCGAACGGGCGCCCCGTGCTCGGCGCTCCCGGCTGCGCGCGCTCACCGAAGGAAAACGGCTTCGACTGGATCTTGATGCGGCTGCTTGCTGGTCTGCCGATCAAGCGCGCGGACATTACCGGCCTCGGCGTCGGGGGACTGCTGATGGAGATCGTCACGCGGCCGCAGCCGCGCGCCAAGCCCGCGCCTGAAAAAGGCCATCGCATCGCCGGCCTTATTCTCGCGGCCGGCCGCTCAACCCGCATGGGCGGGCCGAACAAGTTGTTGGAAGAGATCAACGGCAAGGCGCTGGTGCGCCATGTCGCCGAGCACGTCCTCGCCTCGCGCGCCAAGCCCGTCATCGTCGTCACCGGCCACCAGAAGGACCGCGTCGAGCGTGCGCTCGCCGGACTACCGGTGACGTTCGTGCACAATCCCGATTTCGCGGACGGTCTTTCCACCTCGCTGAAAGCCGGCATCGCTGCCGTTGCCGCCGATGCCGCCGATGCCGCCGATGCCGCCGATGCCGACGGCGCAATCGTGTGCCTCGGCGACATGCCGCAGGTGAGCGCGAAGCTGATCGACCGGTTGATCGCGGCGTTCGATCCGGGGCGCGGCGCGCTGGTGGTGATCCCGACCATCGAGGGCAAGCGCGGCAACCCGGTGCTGTGGTCGCGGCGCTTCTTTCCCGATCTCTCGGGCGTGGAGGGCGATGTCGGCGCGCGGCATCTGATCGGCGGCTATGCGGAAGCGGTTGCCGAAGTGCCACTCGACGATGCGGGTGCGCTCACCGACGTGGACACGCCCGAAGCGCTCGTGGCTGTTCGTGCCGCGATGAACGTTTAGTTCATTTTTCTTTCCTGTCCTGATACCACCACTCGGTAAGGACTTTATTGACATAATATCTCCCGGGCCCTTGAAGTTCCCGGAACCCGCTCCCCTTGGCGCGCGTTCTTACGGCACGCAAGCACAGGAGGGTTCCGATGTTTGATGACACGAGGGATCTCAATCGCGATCTGGCGCGCCGCGACGCCTACCTCAATGACGCGGCCATGAGTGACGGAGCCGGCTACGGGGCACTCGTTGCGCTCGCCGCGATTGCGGTGATCGTCGGCGCGTTGTTCTGGTTCTCGCCAAGCGACAAGACACAGACGGCTGGCAACGCTCCGGCAGTGGAGCGGACCGCGCCTGCGCCGCTGACGCCGGCCCCAACGCCGAAGCAGTAAGTTCACACGTATCGGCTTGATGCGGCCCCGTTTCGGCGGGGCCGCATTTTTTGTGCCGAATCAAGGCCTGAAGCGGACGCCAACCTGTTTCTCGTTGGCCCACGCGATGGTGCACTGCCGGCGCATCGCGCTGTTGAATTTCGAGAGCAGTAGCGTGAATTCGGTCGGCGCGGCGAAATCGCCATCCAGCTTCAGCCTTGCGCCGCCGGACGAAATGTCGAGCAGCGTGCACGGCCCGATGATCGATCCATCGTCGCGCACCATCAGCGCCGGCTGGCTCACGCGCCTGCGTGGTGACTTTCGGAGCTCTGGACCCTTCGGACGTTTTGCCACAGGATGGTCTCGCTGGAGCGCTCAGTCCGTCGCTTGAGCGGCTGTCGTCTGACGGACTTGCCAGAACCGCAGCACGCGTGCCGCCGTCGGCTGCGAGAGTTTTGCGAATTCCTTCATCGCGGCGTCCATGCCGTGATCGGCGACAGCGTTGTGCCTGGCCCGCAGCTCCAGAAGCGCGCGCACCGTTGCCCAGCTGAATCCCGCGGCCTTGCACGGGACGAGCAGCGCGTCGGTTCGCCGGCTTTGTGCTAGGCGCTCGATCAGATCGACAGGGACCGCGCAGAGGGCGGCGAGCCCAGCCATCGCCTCCTCGTATTTTTCATGCTTCGCGAAGATGTGAATTTCGCTTTCGTCCAGGCGGCCGGTCTCTTGGAGAAGCGAGACGAGTCGTTGCGCGTCTTCGAAGTTGCGCGGTGCAGACGCTTCGCGCGGAACGTCGACCCGGCCGCCAAGTGTCTCCACGAGGCCTTCGTCGTTTTCGGCGCGCTCGACCATCCTTGAATAACCGGTATTCGAGAAGGCTGCGCCCGCATTGGCGGCAAGTGTGTGCATGACCTCGCGGTTGCCGCGGTTCACCAGCACGTCGGTGACCTGCTCTTCAATTCTGTCGCGGCCGGCGATCGCGTACAGGTGCGCCTGGCCCTTCTGCTGGGCGATGCTGACCAGATCTTCGGTCGTGAGCCGCGGGGATTGCGTCAGGACCGGCCCGGCGACCGCGATCTCGTCATCGTAGGCGAGGCGCTTGATGACGTCGGCGGGTGCCTGGGCGATCGGGGCGAGCCGATTGGCAAGCTCCGTACGGGCCTTTGTCTCCACACGCGCGACCAGACGGGTTAGAACATCGTCGAAGACGCCGATCTGTTCATTGCTGAGCTGCGCCGGGGCGAGCAGGAAAAGGTCCGTGATGCGCCTGAGCGTGTCGACGCGGCGCTCCCGCGACCCGCTTTGGACCGCTTCTTCCAATTCCTCAATGAGCGATTGCTGCGCTTGCATGCCCTCAGCTCCCAAGAGCGGTAAAGCCGTACTGCTAATTGGGTCTAGTAGCGGCATTCTACCGGTGATTGGTAGAAGTTCGGTTAAAGTTTCGTTTGGCGAAACAAATTCACCCAAGATTAGAACAATTTCTCACTTAAAACCGCAGCAGGCGGCCCACTCGCCGATCTGCGCTATGATGCGCTCGCGTTTGCCGCGCTCACGCTGTTCGCCACGACGGTCGCGGTGACGCGGTTAAGGGGGACGCTGGATTAGGCCGCCTTGGCCCATGCCCTCGGCGCACTCTTCCCTTTGATCTGCGTGCGATGCATCACGCGGCGGGTGGCGTTATCGAAGGGGTCGCGCCGGTGCATGGTGGAGCGGTTGTCCCACAGCAGCAGGTCGCCGACGCACCAGCGGTGCTGGTAGCGCAAATCCGGCCGCTCGATGTGCGCCCACAGCGCGTCAAGCAGTGCATCGGACTGTGCCGGCGCCAGGCCCTCGACATAGGAGTTGCGCCGCCGGCCGAGATAAAGCGAGGGCGCGCCGGTCGCCGGATGGCTGATCACCGCCGGATGCCATGCACCCGGCGCTTTGTGCGGATCGTCGGTCGGCGTCACGCCTTTGCGCAAGAAGCCGCCGCTGTTGTAGGTGCCGTCATGCTTGATGCGCCGCCCGCGCACTTTGGCCTTGAGCGTGTCGGGCAAGGTCGACCACGCCGCCTGCATGCCGAGCACCCAGGTGTCTCCGCCCTCCGGCGGCACTTCGAGCGAATAGAGCATCGAAGCGTCGGGCGGTGTCGGCAGATAGCTCATGTCGGTGTGCCAGACCGCTTCGCCTGCGCCGAGCGCGCCGATCGGCGCGCCTTTGTCGTCGAGCACGTTCGAAACGACGTAGATGTCGGGATAGCCCTCAGGCGACTGGCGGCCGTGCTCCTGGATCGGCGGCGGATCGAGATCGCCGAAGCGGCGAGAGAACGCCAGCAGGTCGCCGTCGGTGATCTTCTGGTCGCGAAACAGCAGCGCCGAGTGTCGATTCCAGGCCTGCTCGATCTGGGCGAACTCCGCATCGGTCAGATGAGACAGATCGGCGCCGGAGATTTCGGCGCCGACGGCGGCATCGAGAGGTCTGACCGTCACAGGCATCATAAAGTCCGATCAATGCGGCGAAGCGCGTTCAGAACTGCACTGGCTTGTCGTGCTGCCCTGGTACACCAAACGGCCGGTAGATCACACCAAAACGGCCATATGCGCTGCTGTGCCGGTCGCTGTCCGTCGCCCAGCCGGCGCCGGCCGAGAATTCGTAGGACGAGAGCCGAAAGCTGGTGACGTGCGCGCCGACGCGCAGCTGACGGTAACGGTCGTCGCCGCTCGCGAGGAATTCTGGTCCGAGCCAGATCATGTCGAAGAAGCGCCAGCCGGCGGCGGCACGAGTCCAGTAGCTCGTGCCGACTGTGGATAACGACGCCGAGGCCGTCACCATCCCGTCGCGCAGCGGCTCGTACCAGACATCAAAACCGCCGCGGGCACCGAGGCGCGTACCGCGCAGCCGGTTGCCGCGATCCTCCGGGTAAAAGCGGTGGTCCTGTACATCAAGGCCGGCAAATACCGTCACCTCCAGGCCCGGCCAATGCCAGCGCCAGCCGGGGAGGGCGGTACCCATCGTCTGGAAGCCGACGATTTCGCGCCGGCCCGAGCGGTAGCGGTACAGCCCGCCATTGAGGAGGAGCTTCAATACCGGGCCGTCCGCGTTAAGGCCCCGATATGCCCAGAGCAAACCGCTGTGGCTGAACAAGCCGTTGCGCCAGATGTCGGCGCCGCTGAACACCAGTATGTGCTGGGCCACCAGCTCGGGATCAGGGTTGCTTGCGCCCCAGTTTTCGCTCCCGCGCCCTTGTGCCTTCCCGTCCGCGGTATTTTCTGGAACCTCTTCGTCCTCTTCCTCCTCATCGTCCGCGTCATCCGTGCTGTCTTCAGCCGCCTTGGGCACCTCATCAATGTTGGCAATGGCCAGCCGCGGCCCGCCCGCGGCGAGCGCGGCGGCAACAACCGCCAAGACCAACGCGACCACGCGGCACATGAGGGCGCCCCCGCACCACTCCGGCAGTTTTTCCGCCCACGTGCAACCTACGGTAACGAGAAGGTTGTGCTGGAGTCCACCCTGATTTGCAAAAAACCGAATGGGAGAACCAGCGGCGCCGCGCTATAGCTCGTGCGCGCCCGGAGCGGGCGAGCGAATGCCGGGACTGTCATGAACGAAAAGCAAGCGCCCTCAACGGCCGACAGTGCGCGCCGCCGCTCCATCGGTTTTCTCAACTGGGCACATTTTCTCGACCACTACGTCATCCTGATCTTCCCGACCGTCGTCATTGGGCTTGAGGCCGTCTATGGGCGCTCGTACGGCGAGCTGCTCGTGCTCTCGACCGCGTCGTTCACGGCATTCGGGCTGTTTGCGCTGCCGTCCGGCTGGCTCGCCGACAGGTGGAGCCGGCGCAACATGATCGCGCTCTATTTCTTCGGCACCGGCATCTGTTGCGTGCTGGTCGGCGTGTCGGAGAGCTTCGAGACGCTTGCGATCGCGCTGTTCGGGGTCGGCGTGTTCGCCGCGATCTACCATCCGGTCGGTACGCCGATGATTGTCGACGCCGCGGTGGTACGCGGCCGCACGATGGCGTTCAACGGCATCTGCGGCAATATCGGCGTTTCGATCGCGAGCGGATGCACGGCGGTGATCGCGGCCACGCTCGGCTGGCGGTTCAGTTTCTTCATCCCGGCCGCGTTTTTCATTCTGACCGGTTTCGCTTACCTCGCTTTCGTGCCCGACGACCACGGCAAGCCTGTCGTGCAGGCACCCGACCAGGATGTCGCGCTGAGCAAGGCACTCACCGTCGCGGTCGTCCTTCTGTTCCTCATCCTCGCGTTCTGGGTCGGACTGGTATTCAACGCGATCACCATCATGCTGCCCAAGCTGGTGCAGCAGCGCATGGCATCGGGCATCCCGCTAACGCAGGCCGGCCTGCTCGCAACCGCGGTGTTTCTGTGCGGCGGCCTGGCGCAGTTCACCATGGGGCGTGCGGTCGAGCGCCTCACCCCGCATCTGGTGATGTCGTACATCGCGGCCATCCAGGTGATCGGTATCGTGCTCGCGATCTACACCAGCGGCTGGTGGCTGTTGCCGAGCCTCGCGCTCGCGGTCGCGGCGATTTATGGGCAAGTGACGGTCAATGATTTCGTGCTGGCCCGTTACGCGCCGGCGACCTGGCGCGGACGCGTCTACGCGATCCGCTTCTTCCTGATTTTCACCATGGCGGGGCCGGCGGCCTGGGGCATCGGCCGGCTGTACGACCAGGGCGGCTTCAACACCGTGCTCGGCGTCGGCGCGGTAATCGCGGTGCTCGGCGCGCTGAACACGTTTGCGATCAGCGTGCTGGTCACGGGCGCCGAGAGCCGCCGTGCCGCCGCGAGCCGTCGCGCCGAGACCGCCGTGCAGCCGGCGGAGTGACGCCACGCTTGCGTTTCAGCTTTCGGCCCAATACGGATTCCTCCTCGTTCAATCGCATGGGAGCCAACATGCGCCGCCTTGTTCTGTTGTGTTCGGCCTTCGCTTTTCTCTGTGCGCTCGGTGGGGCGGAGGCGCAAACACAATCCGCCGCACCCGCAAAGCCGTCCACGGCGCGCAAGAAATCCACCGCTCAGACGCCCCCACCTGACACACGGCCCCTCTACAAGCGCGACGATGCGCCGGCGCCGGTCGTGGCCACGCCCGCGAAGCCCGCTGGCGCTGCGAAGAGGCGCGTCCTGCCCAAGCCGGCCGACACGCAACAGCCGGCTGAGCAAAGCGCCCGGGCGACGCCGGGCGACGTGGCCGCCTGCGCCCAGGTGCGCGACCACGATGCGGCGATCGCAGGCTGCACGCGCGTGATCGAGGATGGCAAGCAGACGCCGATAGGACGCGCCGCCGCCCATTACAATCGCGGCAACGCCCACGCGGCCAAAGGCGATCAGGCAGCGGCCATCGCCGACTATGACGAGGCGATCAGGCTCGATCCGAAGAACGCGCCGGCTCTCAACAACCGCGGCACTGCGTTGAGCGAGAAGGGCGACGCAGACGCGGCGATTGCGGATTTCAACGCGGCGATCAAGCAAAACGCGCGCTTTGCTTCGGCCTATTTCAACCGCGCCAATGCCTACGCGGCGAGGGGCGAGGCCGACCGCGCGATCGCGGATTACACCGCCGCGATCAGGCATAACCGGCGGAGCGTGAACGCCTACATCGCGCGCGGCGCGCTCTATCTCGCGGGCGGCGCGGCCGCAAAGGCGCGCGAAGACATGAAGCTTGCGGCGCGGCTCGAACGGAAGAACGCGTATGCGGTGCTGTGGCGGGACATCGCGGAGCGGCGCGCCAAGCAGAAAGGCGTGCTCGGTGGCGGCAAGGGGCTCAGGGACGTCGAGATGAACGGATGGCCCGCGCCGCTGCTGCATATGTTCGTCGGCGAGCTGAAGGCCGACGGCGTGCTCATCGCGGCCGACGATCCGAACCCGGCGCTGAAGGAGGCGCATACCTGCGAGGCGAATTTCTACAGCGGCCAGTACGCGTTGATCCAAAGCAAACGCGACGAGGCGGTGAAGCTGTTCCAGACCGCCGCGAAGGAATGTCCGCGCGGGTTCATCGAGGGCATCGTGGCGGCGGCGGAGCTGAAGGGGTTGGGTGAGAAACTCTAGTACAGCGGCGCCGCCAGATGCTCGACCTTGATGCTCGTGCGCTCGCAGATCAGTTCGGCGATCCGTCGCCGATGGCAGTGTGCTACGTCACGCTCGTAGCACAACAGGCACACGGGTCCGCCTGACGTCACGATTGCGGTCAGTTCATCAAGCTGCTCGCGCACTTCGGGTGTCTTCAAGTGACTCTCGTAGATGTCGAACAGCTTTTTCAAGTTGCCCGAGCGTGCCGCATCACGCCCTTCCTTCGGCGTGCCGAGTTTCTGCAAATGCAGATATCCGATGCCGGCCTCGTCCAGGCCGGCCGCAAGCTGGCGTTTGGAGAAACCCGGGCGGCGTGAGGCGGCGACTGCGCGCGTGTCGACCACAAGTCCGACGCCTGCGCCTCGCAATTCGCCGATCACGGCATCGGCTTTCGCCTGCTCGTAGCCGATCGTGAAAAGCGCCTTGCTCATTTCAAACGTTCGATCAGTTCCATCGCGGCGGCCGGCGCGCGCACCTTGCCCTCGTGGATCACATAGGCGAACACCTCGCGCGGCGCAGGTTTCGCGGCATTGACGGGATCGACCTGCGGCAGGTCCTTCGGCACTTTTCCTTGTGCGAGCATCGTTAGCCGTTCCGCCCAGGCATCGAGCGCCTTCGGCGGATAGCCGGTCTTGATCTTGTCGTCGCCCTTCTGGAGCCGCAGATAGACGAAGTCGGACGTCACGTCGGCGATCGCCGGATAGGTTTCGTGCTCGGAAAACACCGGCGCCATGTTGTGCTCGCGCAGCAGCGCGACGAACTCGGGCACGAGAAAGCTGTCATGACGCACTTCGATGACGTGGCGCAGGCGGCAACCCTCGAATTTTTCGGGAAGCAGGGCGAGAAACTTTCCAAAATCCGCCGCATCGAATTTCTTGAACGGCGCGAACTGCCAGAGCAGGGGGCCGAGCCGGTCGCCCAGCTCCATGACGCCGGTCTTGAGAAAGTACTGAATGGAGTCGCCGGCCTCCGCGAGGACGCGGCGGTTGGTGGTGAAGCGGGGGCCCTTCACGGAGAAAATGAACCCGTCGGGCGTCTCGCGCGCCCACTTGCGGAAACTCTCCGGCTTCTGCGAGCCGTAGAAGGTCGAATTGATCTCGATCGAGGTGAGGTGCGTGGCGGCGTAGTTGAGTTCCTTCGCCTGCACCAAGCCTTTCGGATAGAACACGCCGCGCCAGGGCGGGAAGTTCCAGCCGCCGACCCCGACATAGATCTTGCCGGAACTTTTCATCGCATTAACCATTGATTAGCTCATCTGGACCTACCATATAGGTTCAGACGGCGGTGTAGAGCCGAAAGGCTCCGTCGCCTGGACGACCACGGATCGAGCTGGTGACGCCGGATGTAAGCGCACCGCCTCCTTCGTGGTCGTTAGCATTTTTGGGCCCGGCGGCCTCCATTTCCGACATACCGCTGTCACGTGAAGTGGCTAGAAGGATTTCGCAGGTGCCGAAAGCGCCTGCTTGACGGCCACGACGACGGCGACGCCGGATGAACGCGCGCCTTTTGTCAGTGGTCGTTATCGTTTGGGCGCGGCCTCATGCGCCGGGCATGCTGCCGGGCGGCAGGAAATCGACTTCGTGAGCGGCCGAGCGCCGCACCACTTCCTCCGGATCGCCGAGATTGTGCAACTGGTCGAACAGGGCGCGCAGCTTTCGCGCCGGCGTCACCCAGAACAGCGCGCGCGCCTGAACGCTCCCGCGGTTGTAGTAGCCGTGCGGCATGCCGCGGGGCATGCGAACGAGATCGCCTGCGCCTGCTTTGGTCCACGTGCCATCGAGATAGAGATCGAATGCCCCTTCGAGCATGTAGATGAATTCATCTTGCGTGGGATGAACATGCGGCGGCACGAACGTTCCGGGCGGATCGAGCGTTTCGAACGCGAAGTAATCGTCGCTCTCCGCCTTGAGCCAATAGGTATGGCCGAGGATGCTCCATGTGACGTCCGATGACGGGCCGGCCTTGCCGGATCCTTGCGGCGTGATGCCTGCGGGCAGCTTGCCCATGTCGTGCCTCCTCTTGTTGCGCCCATGATGACATCGGCGCCGCTCGGAGGCGAGGGAGGGGGCTCACGCAAAAGGCCCGGGATCTCTCCCGGGCCTGCCGCATTCCTTGAACTGGTCGGCTGGACTTAGAAATCCATCCCGCCGCCCGGAGGCATGCCGCCACCGCCGCCGCCAGCGCCCTGCTTCTTCGGCACCTCGGCGACCATCGCCTCGGTGGTGATGAGCAGGCCCGCAACGGAAGCCGCGCCCTGCAGCGCCTGGCGCACGACCTTGGTCGGGTCGATGATGCCCTTGGTCAGCATGTTGACGTACTCGCCGTTCTGCGCGTCGAAGCCGTAAGCATACTGATCCTTCTCGAGGATCTTGCCGACGATGACCGAGCCGTCCTCGCCCGCATTGATGGCGATCTGGCGCGCCGGATTGGAGAGCGCCTTGCGCACGATGTCGACGCCGGTCTTCTGGTCGTCGTTCGCGGTGCGGATCTTCTTCAACACCTCGATCGCGCGCAGCAGTGCGACGCCGCCGCCCGGCAGGATGCCTTCCTCGACCGCGGCGCGGGTCGCATGCATCGCATCATCGACGCGATCCTTGCGCTCCTTCACCTCGACCTCGGTCGCGCCGCCGACGCGGATCACCGCGACGCCGCCCGCGAGCTTGGCGAGACGCTCCTGCAGCTTCTCACGGTCGTAGTCCGAGGTGGTCTCCTCGATCTGCGCCTTGATCTGCGTGATGCGCGCCTCGATGTCGGCCTTCTTGCCGGCGCCGTTGACGATCGTGGTGTTCTCCTTCTCGATCATCACCTTCTTGGAGCGGCCGAGCATGGCGAGCGTCACGTTCTCGAGCTTGATGCCGAGATCTTCCGAGATCGCCTGGCCGCCGGTCAGGACCGCGATGTCCTGCAGCATGGCCTTGCGGCGATCGCCGAAGCCCGGCGCCTTGACGGCCGCGACCTTCAGGCCGCCGCGCAGCTTGTTGACCACGAGCGTGGCAAGCGCCTCGCCTTCCACGTCCTCGGCGATGATGACCAGCGGCTTGGAGGTCTGCACCACCGCTTCGAGCAGCGGAAGCAGTTCCTGCAGGCCGGACAGCTTCTTCTCATGCACAAGAACGTACGCATCATCAAATTCAACGCGCATTTTTTCGGCGTTGGTGATGAAGTAGGGCGAGATGTAGCCGCGATCGAACTGCATGCCCTCGACGATGTCGAGTTCGGTCTCAAGGCTCTTGGCCTCTTCCACCGTGATGACGCCTTCGTTGCCGACCTTGGCCATTGCCTTTGCGAGGAAGTCACCGATCTCCTTGTCGCCGTTCGCCGAGATGGTGCCGACCTGGGCGATCTCGTCGTTCGAAGTGACTTTCTTGGAGTTCGCCTTGAGGTGCTCGACCACCGCCTCGACCGCGAGGTCGATGCCGCGCTTGAGGTCCATCGGGTTCATGCCGGCCGCGACTGCTTTGATGCCCTCCTGCACAATCCCTTGCGCGAGTACGGTCGCCGTGGTGGTGCCGTCGCCGGCAACGTCGGAGGTCTTGCTGGCGACCTCACGCACTATTTGCGCGCCCATATTCTCGAACTTGTCCTCGAGCTCGATTTCCTTCGCGACCGTCACACCGTCCTTGGTGATGCGCGGCGCGCCGAACGGCTTGTCGAGCACGACGTTGCGGCCCTTGGGGCCGAGCGTAACCTTCACCGCGTTGGCCAAGACGTTAATGCCGCGCAGCATCTTTAGACGCGCGTCCGAAGCAAAAAGTAATCGGTCAGTATTTCGAAATGTGGGCTCGGCGTAGGAATGTATTCTAAGCTTATGCCACGGCTTTTCCTCTAGTAGCCAGTCAAAAGTCCAACTTTTCCGCGCCAGAAAATTGATATTTTCCCTTGATAGTTCAAGCTTCTCATTCGCGTCATTGGAAGTGTTTTGAACATAGTCCAGGAAATTCAGAACGGCCGGAAAATTTGCTTCATAAATCTGATCAAGAACTGACTGGCAGAGAAACCGGTCGGAGCAATGAGCACTTGCTTCCCGCACGAAATCAGACCAGTGGTCCGTGAACGTCAGAAACGTATCTATTCTTTCGGCAAAGCTGAAGGACCGCCGCAACTCCTTGATTTCGAAGTCCTCAATATTCGTTGGATCGGTCGATTTAAGCGTCTTGAGCTTGAGGGATCGCGTATATTTTCCGATGCCGTCGACGGAGCTGTTTTCTAAAGAAATCAGCCATGCGACGAACAAAATATATCCATCATCATGAAAGCCGCTATATACTGTGTTCGCAAGAACTTCATAATTGAACTCATTCGAAACACGAATTTCGAAAACGGAACCTCCCGTTAGTCTCGCGCTTAGGTTTTCAAGCAGCTCGTTATGATAGACGCCAGCAGTTGTGGAAGATTTTTGTTTATGCGTCAGTAAGTCGCGACACTTGTGGGAAAATCTAGGACTGTCTTCCAATGAGAACTTGCTAACGAGGAGTCCGACTTCGAACAATCGTAAAATGATGTTAGCGCGAACGATAATTGCAACTCTCTTCTGCGACGCATTGGTCTGATTCAGGTGTTCCTCCGTGAGGAGGTTTTGATGATAAATCTCAATAGCCTGGGAAACTGTTGTCCATGCGTCAAAGGACTGCAAAAAGCGACGAGTGTTTATCTTGCTGGCATCTTTCCAGAGATTGCGCATTTCCGTCGAAGCCTGTTGGGCCGACGCGGTCACTGCAAAACTCCTGCCACGAGCTCGAAAGGTTCTTCAAATTTCCCGGAGATGGGCTTGCAGACAGAGACATGATCTCTGTTTTCGAAGACCGTGGGAGGATATGGATCAAGAGAGAACCGATCTTGCTCTACGACCTTGTCCATCTCCCCAAAGGCAATAAAACGGGGAATGACATTTTCGAGAAATTTACCACCTTCACTAAGTATCGTCGTGCGAGATTCTAATGATCGTAGGTAGCTAGACCCTGGCCGCAAGTCGATGGTCACAGGATAAACGTATTGAAACGCCGCCATTGGCCACTGGCCTACCACGTGCATCGCCTTTGCAAATTTTTCCAGCATCATGAGGGATCCGGAGATGCCTTTGTGTGCAGGTGCGAACATCAGGAGTGTCGTATGCAACGCCCATTCGCGCGCTCCTTCAGCGCCCGACACCACCACGTCGCGGATCGCAACGCAGCCCATCGAGTGGCCGCATAGGAAAATTCGACGGTATCGAAACTGTTCCGACCGGGTTCGTGGATAAGTCGCGAATTTCGAGGGCTGATTCCACAGCTTTTCGATGTATGCAGACAACAGCCCTACTATAGATTCTAGCTGCGAGCGTCCACCGTTGTGGCCAAAGAACAATATATCGGTGTCGCGCACACTAGATCGCGACAACATGCTTGGAAACTCTACCCAAGTTGCTGTGGCATTTCCAGTAAAGCCGGGAACGAATACTACAATATCACCGTTAGGCTGATCGGCCCAGCGCACATGCGATTTGTATCGGTCACGCACCGGCTGGACCAGCGAAAGAACCATGAATCGTTAACCTCCACCAACAATTGCATTAGCTGGGTTCCGTTCCAAAAAAAAGCCCCCGATTTCTCGGGGGCTCCTGTTGTCCACGGTTGCTGGATCTAGCTGGATTTAGAAGTCCATTCCGCCGCCCGGGGGCATACCGCCACCGCCGCCGCCCGCGCCCTGCTTCTTCGGCACCTCGGCGACCATCGCCTCGGTGGTGATCAGCAGGCCTGCAACGGAAGCCGCGCCCTGGAGCGCCTGGCGCACGACCTTGGTCGGGTCGATGATGCCCTTGGTCAGCATGTTGACGTATTCGCCGTTCTGCGCGTCGAAGCCGTAAGCATACTGATCCTTCTCGAGGATCTTGCCGACGATCACCGAGCCGTCCTCGCCCGCATTGATGGCGATCTGGCGCGCCGGATTGGAGAGCGCCTTGCGCACGATGTCGACGCCGGTCTTCTGGTCGTCGTTCGCCGTGCGGATCTTCTTCAGCACCTCGATCGCGCGGAGAAGAGCAACGCCGCCACCCGGCAGGATGCCTTCCTCGACCGCGGCGCGGGTCGCATGCATCGCATCATCGACGCGATCCTTGCGCTCCTTCACCTCGACCTCGGTCGCGCCGCCGACGCGGATCACCGCGACGCCGCCCGCGAGCTTGGCCAGACGCTCCTGCAGCTTCTCGCGATCGTAGTCCGAGGTGGTCTCCTCGATCTGCGCCTTGATCTGAGTGATGCGCGCCTCGATGTCGGCCTTCTTGCCGGCGCCGTTGACGATCGTGGTGTTCTCCTTCTCGATCATCACCTTCTTGGAGCGACCGAGCATGGCGAGCGTCACGTTCTCGAGCTTGATGCCGAGATCTTCCGAGATCGCCTGACCGCCGGTCAGGACCGCGATGTCCTGCAGCATGGCCTTGCGGCGATCGCCGAAGCCCGGAGCCTTGACGGCCGCGACCTTCAAGCCGCCGCGCAGCTTGTTGACGACGAGCGTGGCCAGAGCCTCGCCCTCGATATCCTCGGCGATGATGACGAGGGGCTTGGAGGTCTGCACCACCGCTTCGAGCAGCGGCAGCAGCTCCTGCAGGCCGGACAGCTTCTTTTCGTAAATCAGGATGTAGGCGTCATCCATCTCAACGCGCATCTTTTCGGCGTTGGTGATGAAGTAGGGCGAGATATAGCCGCGGTCGAATTGCATGCCCTCGACGATGTCGAGTTCGGTCTCGAGGCTCTTGGCCTCTTCCACCGTGATGACGCCTTCGTTGCCGACCTTGGCCATTGCCTTTGCGAGGAAGTCACCGATCTCCTTGTCGCCGTTCGCCGAGATGGTGCCGACCTGGGCGATCTCGTCGTTCGAGGTGACCTTCTTGGAGTTCGTCTTGAGGTGCTCGACGACGGCCTCGACCGCGAGGTCGACGCCGCGCTTGAGGTCCATCGGGTTCATGCCGGCGGCCACGGCCTTCGCGCCTTCGCGCACGATCGCCTGCGCGAGCACGGTCGCCGTGGTGGTGCCGTCGCCGGCCACATCGGAGGTCTTGGAGGCGACCTCACGCACCATCTGCGCGCCCATGTTCTCGAACTTGTCCTCGAGCTCGATTTCCTTCGCCACCGTCACACCGTCCTTGGTGATGCGCGGGGCGCCGAACGATTTGTCGAGCACGACGTTGCGGCCCTTCGGGCCGAGGGTAACCCTCACGGCGTTCGCGAGGATGTCGACGCCGCGCAGCATGCGATCGCGCGCGTCGACTGAAAATTTGACGTCCTTGGCAGCCATTTACATTGCTCCGTTGATTGTCTGGGTAAGGCGCTGAGTTATGCGGCCTTCTTGCGGGCGGCGGGCGTGTCTTCGAGAACGCCCATGATGTCGCTCTCCTTCATGATCAGGAGATCGACGCCGTCGATCTTCACCTCGGTGCCCGACCACTTGCCGAACAACACGCGCTCGCCGACCTTCAGGTCGATCGGAATCAGCTTGCCGGCCTCGTCGCGGCCGCCCGGACCGACGGCCACGATCTCACCCTGCGAGGGCTTCTCCTTGGCGGTGTCGGGAATGATGATGCCGCCGGACGTCTTCTCCTCGGCATCAATGCGCTTGACGACGACGCGGTCGTGAAGCGGGCGGAATTTCATGAAGTCCTCCTAAGCGCTTGTTGAATTTACGATTTTTGAAGCGGCGGCCGCCGGAAACGTCCCCCTCAGGCCGCTCGCAGCCGACATAGTTCACGCGAGCGTGAGCCACAAGGGGCTGACGGAAAATTTTTAGCACTCGTTAACGCGGACTGCTAGCAGCTGTTAGCCAGCTATCCCTATTGCTGCTAGTGCCTTGATTATAAACATTTTATTCACCTTTTAGGCTTGCAATGGAACTGTCATGTGCCTGAGAGTTTGAGTCTCCGCTGATTGGAGGGACCAAATGGCGAGCAGTGACTTCCGGCGCCAGCTGCAGGGCTACGGCCTGACCACGGCGCACATCTTCTACAGGCGCCCGGACCATCCCTGGCTGCTCCAATCCTATGTCTGGCAAGATTACGATCTCTGCCCGAAATTCCCCGAATTACAGCGGTTTCTCGCGTTCTGGCGCAGCAAACTGGATGGTGCGCTGCATTCGGTGACGGTTGCCCATTCGGGGCTGATCAAGCCGGCCGAACTGAACGCCGTGGACGGCGTCTTCCGGCTGCACTGATTTTCTTTCTCGTCTGCCCTGCGGTTCCCGGCGTTGAAGGGATCGGGCCGCGCACGCTATGCTGCGCTTGGCAGGCAGGCGCGGGGCGCGCCCGAGTTGGGGGTGGAGGAGAGAATGGCACCAGCACGCACCAAAACGAGCGCACGCCGTCCTGCGGCACGCAAGCCTGTCAGCAAGTCCCGCGCGAAACCGGTGCGCGCTGCGAGCCGCAAATCGACTTCACAGTCAAAGCCTTCGTCGCAAATCTTCCGCGTCAGCCATCATAGCGAAGAAGATTTCGAGATCGGGCTGCGCACTTACGCCAAATATCGCGATCTCGGCATGGCCAAGGCGACGAGCGGCATGGTGCAGGCGCACGTGATCCGCTTCGTGCCGCCGTGCCGGCCCGAGGAAGTCTCCAAGCTGCATTATCACGATGTCGAATTTCAGATGGTCTATGTGCTCAAGGGCTGGATCAAGACCGAGCTCGAAGGGCAGGGCGCGCATGTGATGCGTCCGGGCAGCGCCTGGGTTCAGCCGCCGCGCATCAAGCACAAGGTGCTCGACTATTCCGACGACTGCGAAGTGCTGGAGATCATCCTGCCGGCGGACTTCGAGACGGTCGAACTGACTTAAACTTCTTCGTCGCGCGCCGCGTCAGCGATCCATGCGAACGTCATGACCGGCATCTTGAAGCTTTTCACCTATTGGCGCTCGCAGGCCGCGTTCCGCGTGCGCATCGCGTTGCGGCTCAAGGGCCTCGCGATGGAGAAGGTTTCGCTCGACCTGCTCAGGGGCGATCAGTTCGAAGCGGACTATCAGAAACTCAATCCGGAAGGCGTGGTGCCGACTCTGATCGACGGAGAGGGTCAGCCGCTCGTCCAGTCGCTCGCGATCCTGGAATATCTCGACGAGAAATATCCGCAACCGTCGCTCTTGCCGGCGGACCTGCGCGCGCGGGCGCATGCGCGCGCGATCGCCCAAATGGTCGCGATGGACGCGCATCCCTTCATCGTGCCGCGCGTGCGCAAGTATCTCGAGGAGGAATTGCAAATCGACGAGCCGGCGCGCACGAAATGGGTGCGCCACTGGCTCGATGCCGGCAGCCGCGCGGTCGAGGAGGTGCTGGCGCACGACCCGCGAACCGGCAAATTCTGCGTCGGCGAGCAGGTCACGGTCGCAGACATTTGTCTCGCCGCGCACCTGACCAGCGCGAAGCTGTTCGGTGGGCGCGAGCCGTCCGCCTATCCGGTCGTGGGGCGCATCTACGCCAACTGCATGCAGATCGAGGCCTTCGCGGCCGAACACCCTCTGCGCCAGCCCGACGCACCCGCTTCGTGACCCCCGCCCCAACCCTCCCCCTTTCAGGGGGAGGGAGCCCGAGCGGAATGCGCGCCGCGCTCGCTCTCGCCGCCTGCTTCCTCCTCATGCTGATCGGTGGTGGCGCGCGGTTCGCGATCGGGCTGACGTTCAAGCCAATGGTCGACGAGTTCGGCTGGGCGCGCAGCGAGCTTGGACTGGCGGTCGGCGCCTACATGCTGGTCTCGGCGTTCGCGACCTACTTCGCGGGCCGTATGGCCGACCGGTTCAGTCCACGCAGTCTGCTCGCCGCCGGCACGATCATCGGCGGCATCGGCATCGGCGGCATGAGCCTCGTATCGCAGCCATGGCACGCGCTCCTCCTCTACGGCGTGGTGTTCGCGATCGGCAACGGCGCGGCCTCGCTGGTGATCGTCAGCGTGATCGTGATGCGCATCTATCCGGGCCGCGCGGGGCTCGCCAACGCGCTCGCGATCTCCGGCATGAGCGTCGGCCAGCTTCTGATGATCGCCGTGCTGGCGAGCGTGATGGTGCAGATCGGCTGGCGCTCGGTGTTCGTCTGGATCGGCATCGCACATTTCGCACTGCTGCCGCTGCTGCTCGGACTGCCGGGGCAGGGCGGCACGCACTCCTCGGGCGAGGCGCCGCGTGAAAACCTGTCGCTGCGCGAAGCCGCCGGCAAACGCCAATTCTGGCTGCTGCTTGGCGTCTACGCGATCTGCGGGCTCGATGATTTCTTCGTCACGACGCACGTAGCGGCATTCGCCCAGGATCGGGGCTTGAGCGCGCTGTCGGCCGGCCACTTGCTGGCACTGATGGGACTGACCGGCCTTGCGGGCGTCATTGCGGCGGGCTGGGCGAGCGACCGCGTCGGCCCGGTCTGGCCGACCGCGGCGGCATTCGCGGCGCGCATTATCGTGTTCGCCTGGATCGCGCTCGATCAGTCGCCGGTTTCGATCGCGGTGTTCGCGCTGGTGTTCGGGGCGACATTCCTGGTCACGGCGCCGCTCACCGTGGTGTTCGTGCGCGAGAGCTTCGGGACGAAGAACCTCGGTGCGCTCGCCGGGCTGATCACCATGGTGCACCAGGTTTTCGGTGGACTCGGCGCCTATGCGGGCGCCGCGATCTTCGATGCGACCGGCGGCTATGACGCAGCGTTTCTCGCTATGCTCGCCTCAGCCGTGCTGGCGCTTGCGCTCACGTTGATGCTGCGGCGGGCGCCTCCGTAAATAGATCGGCGGGCTCGCGCCGTGCACGAGCCCGCCCTGCGGTCCGGTTTTGATCGCGCCAGGAACGCTTAACGCGACGCCTTGAGCCGCTCGATCTCGGTCCGGAGATTGTCGTTGTCGGCTTTCAACTCCTGAATCGCTTTGACGGCGTACGACAAGATGGCTGCGGAATTGAGAGTCAGGAACTCCGTGCCGGCCGGTTGATGCACGGCCTGCGGAATCGCGGCTTGCGTTTCCTGCGCGATGAAGCCTGCCATGACGCGGTCGTCACCATCATGCCACTGGAAGGTGGCGGGCTTGAGCTTCATGACCGCGTTCAGGCCGGCGCTTTCCTGAAGGTAGCGGACATTGTGCTTGAGGCGGACATCCGATGCGCAGGTGCCGAGCACGTTGGTGGCGCTGAAGCACACGGTGTTCGCGGGCGGGTTCGCACCCAGCGTCGCGACACGCACCGTGCCATTCACGTCGAGCTTCGCGGTAGGACCGCCCGTGCCGACGCCGAGGTTACCGGCATTGTCGAGGATCATTCGCTGCGCGAAGTCGGTAAAGAAGAGGAGCTTGCCTGCCGCGCCCGTCGCCGAATGGGCATTGAGAAAAGAAGCGCCGGCCCCGAAACTGCTGCCTCCGTAACCTACATTGAGTTCCGTCGATAGTCCCCAGGGCTCCTGGCCCAAATGTCGCCGATACGTCGGCGGTGGCTGCGCTAAAGACGTGCAGCTTGTTGGCTGGACTGGCGGTTCCGACGCCCATGTTCCCGCTCGCCGCGATATCGAGGCTGCTGGTCGGGGCGCCGGGCCGGATGCGGAATGGCAGCTTGCTGCCGCCGGTCACGTCGCGGACGAAGAAGTTCGCTTCGTTGCCGGCGATGTCCCAGGTTTGCGCCGGGAAGCCGCCACCGGAGTTTTGCTCGAGCCGATGCGCCGGTGTGTTGCTCGTGTTGACATGGAGGTCGAGAGCGGGGCTTGCGGTGCGCAGGCCAAGCCGCCCGGCGCTGTCGACGAAGATCGAATTGGTCGCGGCGCCCGCCGTGACCGTGAAGGGGGTCTTTCCCCCGGTCGAGTCTTCGATCGAGAACTTGCTGGCGCCACCGCTCGCACTGTCGTTCGCGATGATGCGCCAGTCGTTCTTCGGAAACCCTGCTAGGGTGCTGGTGTCCTCGAAATGGATTCTCAGGTTGTTTTCCTTCAGCCTGAGCGTGTCGAAGTCGAAATCCTCGTTGTTCACGCAGTCCAGGCCCGTGCAGGTGCTGCCCTGGACGATAAGGTCGTCCGGGATGACATGATCGGCTAACGCCTGACCGCCAGTCAGAAGTGTTCCGCCGAGGACCAGTGCGAGAACGCGTGTGTTCACATCATACGTCATCATGGAATGACCCCCCCTATTTCTGCCGCGCGCCGCGTTCTTTTGCGGCTGTGTCGAACTTCATGATCGTGCCGCCCTTGACGTGAAAGACTCCGCTTGCCGATACGGGCCTCAGCATCGAGTTGGACTGAGCGCCTTCGCGCCCGTTGTCGAGCGGGGTTCTCAACGGCACCTTCTCGTCGCTGGAGGCGGTCAGTTGATAGTTGTACATGCCGTCATCGAACGCGCCGGAGCGGCGCAAATCGATCGAAGGTGCCGCATCCTTGGCCGCCGCACTCGCGTGGAATCCGTTCGGGCCTGTGACGGTCAAGTTGAAATTGCTGTATCCGCTGCCGGTCTCGAATCCGACCACGGTATCGGTCAGTTTTTGCGTTGCTTTGAGGTCTTGCGCCCAACAGGCGCCGGAAATTTCCACGGCCAGGCACGCCGCCAGGCCGAGTACAGCGGATTTCATGATGTCGTCTCCCGTTTGATTTGGGCGCGAGTGCACGCTCGCCCGGTACCCGTGCAAAAGCAAGCATCGGATGGTGGCAAGCGTAAGACGATGTCGATTGAAATGCGACCGTAGATTTCTGATGGTCACGCGGTCCCGGAATGGCCGCGCGTGAGGCTGTCACTCAGGCTTGACCCCGGTCTCGCGGATGATGCGCTCGTATTTCGCGCTCTCGGCGGCGACGAACGCGGCGAACTGCTCGGTCGAGAGCGGCGTCACATTGGCGCCGGCATCGGTGAGCTTCTGCCGCGTCTCGGGATCGGCGAGGATCTTGTTGATCTCGCCGTTGAGGCGCGCGATCACGTCCGTCGGCGTG
Organism: uncultured Alphaproteobacteria bacterium; assembly: GCA_963778455.1. Lineage (GTDB taxonomy): Bacteria > Pseudomonadota > Alphaproteobacteria > Rhizobiales > Xanthobacteraceae > PALSA-894. Next base: position 667,181 of record CAVZUL010000008.1, on the reverse strand, counting down.
CCGCGCGGCGCGAAAAATCCCTGCCACAGCGTGAAATCGAAGTCCTTGAAACCTGTCGCCTCCGCGACGGTCGGGATTTCGGGCGCGGCCTGCGCGCGCACGGCCGACGACACCGCCAGCACCTTCACGGTCCCGGCTTTCATCATCGGCATCACCGGTGGAAAGCCGGGGAAATACATATCGACATGACCGCCAATGATGTCGTTCAGCGCGGGCCCCGCGCCCTTATAGGGCACGTGCACGAGCTTGCCCGGCAGCTTCGCACTCAGATATTCGCCCGCGAGATGGCCGGGCGTTCCGGTGCCGGCCGAGGCAAACGAGAGCTGCTTGCCGGGTGCCTGCATCGCCTTGAACATCTCGGCCATCGAGGCATACGGCGCCTTGCCGGGGACTGCGAGTGCAAGCGGCACGATGGTGGCGAGTGCGACGGGCATCAGGTTCTTCGGATCGTAGGTGAGCCCCTTGATCCAGTACTGATTGACGACGATCTTGGCGGTCTGGCCCGACCAGCAGCGTGTGTCCATCGGGCGGCGCGTTGACCACTGCGGTGGCGCCAATCGCGCCGCTCGCGCCGGCGCGGTTCTCAACGACGACCGTCTGGCCGAGCGCGGGGCCGAGCCTGTCCGCAATGATGCGCGCGACGACGTCGCCGGTGCCGCCGGGCGCATAGGCGACGATGAGATGGACGGGCTTTGAGGGGAAGGGCTGGGCGAGCGCGGGGAGGGTGGTGATGGCCGCGAACGCCGTCATGATGAAGCGAAACACGTGGGTCTCTCCAGTGCGCGTGGTTTATTTGCCGCTATGCCGCTTCCGAAGAGTGCACGGGAATGCGTTCGAGCGCTCTGCTGATCGCTTTCCCGGTTGTTGCAAGATCATAGCGCGTTTGAAGATTGATCCAGAACTCGGGCTCGATGCCGAAGAAGCGCCCGAGGCGCAGCGCGGTATCTGCGGAGATACCCATTTCTTCGCGCGCGATGCGTTCAATGCGGGTGCGCGGCACGTCGCACGCCTTGGCGACCACATAAGCCGATAGGCCCATAGGCCCGAGAAACTCCTCGCGCAGCACTTCCCCGGGATGCAGCGGCGGCAGTGTCGCGACGATTTCCAGTTTCTTTTTGGCAGCCTTTCTGCGCATCGTTCACCTGTTTAGTGGTAGTCAGCGATCTCGACTGATCCGGATCGAATGCTGGCCTCTGCGGTTTCCTTTCAAGGCCTCCAACCGGTTTGCGGGCGGCACCCTCAACGCGTTGAGCGTACTGGCCGCGTCCAACATGCCGAGCTTGCGGCGCGCGACTAGGAAGATATCCGCCGGAAAGCCCTTCGGGCACTGTCCGTGAAACACAGCCTCGATCACGCGATCCCTGAAGCTGCGGATCAACGTCTCGCTCCGGCAATTGCGTCTAACGTATCTCTGAACGATACGTCAGTGTCAAGTTTGGAGACGGCATCACCCCCGCCCCACAAACGGCATCTTGGTCGCCATCACGGTCATGAACAGCACGTTGGCGTCGAGCGGCAGGCTCGCCATGTAGGCGACCGCCGAGCCGACGTGCTCGGCATCCATGCGCGGCTCCGCCATCATGCGGCCGTCCGGTTGCGGCACGCCCTGCACCATGCGGTCGGTCATCGGCGTCGCGGCATTGCCGATGTCGACCTGGCCGCAGGCGATGTCGTAGGCGCGCCCGTCGAGCGACATCGATTTGGTCAGGCCGGTGACAGCGTGCTTGGTCGACGTATAGGCGGCCGAGCGTGGGCGCGGCGTATGCGCCGAGATCGAGCCGTTATTGATGATGCGCCCGCCGCGCGGGTTCTGGTCCTTCATGATCTTGAAGGCTTCCTGGCTGCACACGAACAGCGCGGTCAGGTTGGTGTCCACGACCTCCTTCCACTTCTCGACCGGCAGCTCCTCGAACGGCACCGGCGGCGCGCCCATGCCGGCATTGTTGAACAGTACGTCGAGACGGCCGTATTTCTGCTTCACGGTGGCGAACAGCGCGCGGATCGCATCCACCTTGGTCACGTCGGTCGGCACCGCGATGCCGTTACCGCCGCCTTCCTTCAGGACCTCGTCGAGCGGCTCCTTGCGCCGGCCCGCGAGCGCCACCGAATAGCCCGCCTTCATCAGCGCGAGCGCTGCCGCGCGCCCGATGCCCGTGCCCGCACCCGTGACGATCGCGACCTTGGCCATTGTTTTCTCTCCCGATTTTTCTGCAATTGCCCGGACTGGGCTGAATGGATCGAAGCCAATTTGACGCCTTGGCGCAGGCGCCGCAATGGCTTTGAACCGCGCCATGGTTCGGCGCGACTACCGGTGGAGCCGCAGCCCCGATCGGGGACGGCGGCCGATGCGCTACGTCTTGAGGGACACCCGTGACACTCGCCCTGCCGACGATTTTCACCGTGCTTGCCGCGATCGCGTTCTTCACGCTGGAGCGCGCGCGGCCCGGCCGTGAACTGCCCAATTCACATGGCTGGTATGGGCGCGCGATCCTCATCAATCTGGCGCAGATCGCCATCACGCTCGGCACCAATGCGCTGTGGCTGAAGCTGTTCGCGGGCGCATCGGTCTTTCAACTCGCGGCGCTCAAGATGCCGGTCGTGGAAGGCTTCATCGGCTGGTTCGTCGGCACGTTCTTCTTCTACTGGTGGCACCGCCTGCGCCATCAGAAAATCTTCTGGGAGATCTTCCATCAGGTGCATCATTCGCCGGCGCGCATCGAGGCGATCACCTCGTTCTACAAGCACCCGGTCGAGATCCTGGCCGATTCGGCGCTCGCGGCCGCGATCCTCTATCTGCTGCTCGGCTGTTCGCTGGAAGGCGCGCTTTGGTTCAATTTCTTCGCGGCCACCGGCGAGTTCTTCTATCACGCGAATTTCAAGTCGCCGCGCTGGCTGAAATATTTCATCCAGACGCCGGAACTGCATTCGGTGCACCACGAGCTCGACGTGCACCACTACAATTATGCCGATCTGCCGATCTGGGACCGGCTGTTCGGCACCTATCGCGATGCCAATGACTTCGTGCCGCAATGCGGCTTCCCGCGCCACAACGAGCGCAAGCTCGCGCACATGCTCGTGTTCCGGAACGTGTATAACGATTAGCAATTCTCAAGAGGGGGCAACGCGATGGACTACCTGACGATCCTCTTACTGATTGCCGCCGTCCACCTGGCCGGAGCTGCCAGCCCTGGACCGACTGTCATCGTGGTCACTGGCTATTCGATGAGCTCCCGTGGCTTGGGCATGCTGGCTGTTTGCGGCGCCCTTCTTGCCAGCTTGCTCTGGGCGATCCTCGCAGCGCTTGGACTGGGCGCGTTCATCTCCCGCTTCCCCGCGCTCTATACGATCTTGCAGGTTGCCGGCGCCGCCTATCTGGTCTGGTTGGGGGTAAAGATGCTCCTTGCCGCCGCTCGCGGGACCGCGGCTCAAGTACCTGACGCGAAATCCATGCCCATTTCCGCATGGCACGCGACCCGCACCGGCTTCCTCACGAATATGACCAACCCGAAGTCGATCGTGTACTACACGAGCGTTTTTGCCGCCATGATCCCGCCCGACGCGCCGGGGTGGCTGTTCGTCGCCGCTATAGGCGTTGCGCTGTCTGTATCGGCGGCGTGCTGGAGTTTGCTCGCCTTGCTCCTTTCCGTGTCGCGCGTACAAGAGGCCTATGGGCGCGCAAGGCGGGCGATCGACGCCGCGATGGGCGTCGTCCTAATCTGCCTCGGCATGCGGCTCGTCTTTTCGCGTTAGCGGTTCAAAGCAGCTTCGGCTGCCCGCCGATGAACACGCCTTCGAGCGCGAGCATGCGCTCCTTGGTCTCGGTGCGGCCGGGCGCCGAGAAGCCACCAATCTTGCCGCCTGCGGCGAGTACGCGGTGGCACGGGATGATCAGCGGCACGGGATTGCGCGCCATCGCGACACCGACGTCTTGCGCAGCCTGCGGCGCGTTCACGCCCGCGCGTTTCGCCAGCTCTCCGTAGGTGACGGTTTCGCCAAAGCCGACCTTGCGCAACGCGTCGTAGATCGGGCGGCGCGATGGTTCGACGCCCGAAAGATCAAGTTCGATCGGCGTGAAATCGATGCGCTCGCCCGCGAAATAGCGCTTGGCCTCTTCGATCACGGCCGCGACATGCGGCGGAGGAGATGCAGCCTGGGCCTTGCCCCCGAACTGCTGCTTGGCGGAGGTACGATCCGGGTAGGGCAGACGGAAGCGCGTAATGCCGCCGTCGCCCCAGGCGATCGCTGCAAAGCCGAGTTTCGTTTCGAACACGTGATAGCGGGTCATCGGAATTCTCGCGGTATGCATTCTCCTCTAGATACGCCGTGCGCGAAATTCCACCACCCGTTTCCAGTTCGTTTCGCCGCCGGCCAAAGCTTGACCGCCAGGGGCGTTCACGTGTTCTCCAGCGCGACCTTCATGGCGGCCGCGCCCTGTCCGGCCATCTGGCGCACATACCCGGCGAGGTCGTCCGGCAACAGATCGATGATCCAGACGACCCGGCTCCCTTGCCCGTCGGCAAACACCTGCACCGATGCGCTGTAGTGTTTGAAGCGCTGATCCATGATCGCGTAGACAAGCCGGCGGCTTTCGTCGTCGCTGCTCACCAATGTCTCGCGCGCGACCGCGCCGTTCGCGAACGTGACGATCCGGACATCGCCGTCGAGCTTGCTGTCGGTCAGGAAGCCCGGCGCGACGCGCATGTGGACGGCGCCGAAGTCGCGCAGCGCATCCCAGACGCGGTCCGCCGACGCGCCGAGCGTCATCTCGTTGCGGATCGTAGCCATGGCGCCGTTACTCCGCCGCGCCGCAATAGGCTTCGAGCCGGTATCCGTCCGGATCGATCACGAAGCCCGCGTAATAGTTGGCCCCATAGTCGGCGCGCAGCCCGGGCTTGCCGTTGTCATGCCCGCCAGCGCCAAGGGCGGCCGCATGGAACGCCGCCACGCTCTTGCGCGTCGGCGCATCGAAGCAGAAGTGCAGGCCGGATTTCTCGTCGGCCGAAACCGGCTTGTCGGTCGGCGACATCCACAGCACGACGGCCTCCTTGCCGTAGCCGAGCGACGTTTCGCTCGCGCTCAAGGCGCGGTAGCCGAGGGGTTTAAGTGCCGCGTCATAGAAGCGCTTGGTGCGGGGGATGTCGCGCACGCCAATGGACACATGATTGATCATGGCTGTCTCCGTTCGCTGATGGGAGACCGATAGGGGAGGGGCGGCGGCGAAACTTGGAGAAAATTGCGCTTCTATCATTCCGGGGCGCCGCGCAACGGCGAGCCCGGAATGGCGGCCGGAGTTACGCCGCCAGCCGGTATTGCCTGGGCGAAGCGCCGAATTCAGCGTGGAACGAGCGCGTGAAATTCGACAGATCCTCAAACCCGACATCGAGCGCAATCTCAGTCACCGGCGCTTTCGTGGCCGCAAGCTTCTCCGCGGCATCGCGCAGGCGTGCGCGCAGCAGCCATTGATGCGGCGTGACCCCGGTCACGGCCTTGAAGCTGCGCAGGAAGTGATAGGGGCTCAAGCGCGCCATTCGGGCGAGGCCGGCAATCGTGTGCGGCGCGGCCGAATCCGCCGCCATGGTGCGCAGCACTTCGGTCATGCGCCCCTCGTGCGACGAGGGCGCTGAAGCGCGCCGCACCGACGTCGCAAGCTCGATGGCTGTGCCCGCAAGTTCGATGGCGATCTCGTCCATCAGTGCGGGCTCTCTCATCGCGTGCCGTGCGCGAGCGGTCAACGGCGCAAGGGGACGCACGGGCGCCAGGCGATTGTGCGCGAACTCCGGCTTGCCGCCGGAATCGTGTGCGATGCGGTCGAACAGTTCCGGCTCGAACCGAAACGAGAGGCAGCGGTCACCCTCGCCGTGGCGGTGCGAGCAGGCAAAGCAATGCCCGGCGCTGGCAAGGAAATACGAACCTTCGGAGAGCAGCGACGTGCCGTGCCGGTCGCGGACGATGAAGGTGCCCGACAGGACCAACGCGACGCTATTGGCGGTCGTCAGCTCCTCGGCATCGTGATCGCGCGGCCCGCAGGTGCAGACGATGTCGTGCACGCGCCAGCCCTTGCCGGAAGCGATCGGCGTGTCGGTGATGTCGCCGCGAGCGCCGTGCAGGCGCTTGCGCGCGAGCGCGGCGGCGAGTGGATCGGGCTGAATTGGGGTGCGGTTCATCAACCCGAATATAAGCTCGATCGCTTGCCATCTCCACCTTGTCTGAGCATGATCTTGTCCGAAAACCGGTACCCATCCCCGATCAAGTCGAGGACAGGCTTTTCGGGATCATGCTTCTAGGCGCGATCCACACGTGCCGCGTAGCAGCCGGGCGCCGCATAGTGGACATGCAGATAGGCGGCGCGGGGCTCGGCCAGCAGGCGCTCAATCGCGCTTTCGAGCTCGGTGCCTTCGACCATCTCCCAGCCGGCCATCATGCCGTCCTGGTCGAAAGCGCGCGCCGCAAGCGTGCGCTTGCGCAGCTGCTCCGGCACCTCGTCGACCTTGTCGTAGGTCTTTTCACCTTGGCGAACCCAGATCGCAAACCGCATGCGGTATGGGCTGTCCACCGGGTGGTGCTCGTAGTTGACGAGGATCACCTCGTCTCCGGGCGCCGCGTCGGTGAGGCTGATGCGGCAAGGGGCGGGATGCGTTGCGGTGCGCCGCACCGCCCCGAGCGCGGCAAGCTCCGCGTCGTCGAGCGCGAACAGATGATCGAAGTTTTCGGCCGGCAGGCCGGTGATACGGAAGCTCATGATTTCCTCCATGCGTTGTCCTGATATGGCGCAGGAGGAGACGCGAAACCCACCCGATTTCCGACTTCGCGGCGGCTTGCTAGGCTGGGCAAAACGGGAGGGAACCAATGCGCAGGCTGACGGCCGTTGTGTTGCTGCTTGCCGGAACATTCGCGTTTCCGGCCGTGGCTCAATTTCCCGACAAACCGGTCCGGCTGATCGTGCCGCAGGCCGCCGGTAGTGCGACCGATACGGTTGCGCGCATTCTCGGAGCGGAACTGACAAAGGAGCTTGGCCAGCAGATCATCGTCGATAACCGGCCGGGCGGCGCGCTGACGATCGGCCTCGATCTCACGGCGAAGTCCGAGCCCGACGGCTACACCCTCTGCATGGGGCCGATCGGCGCGCTCGCGATCACGCGCCACATGGTGGCGAAGCTGCCCTACGACATCGAGCGCGATTTCCAGCCGATTGCGCTGGTCGCGCGCGGACACATGCTGCTTGCGGCCGCACCCGATGCCCCGTTCAAGACGGTCGCCGAGCTGATTGCCTACGCGAAGCAGAATCCCGGCAAGCTGTCGAACGCATCATCGAGCAACGGCTCGCCCGGCCATGTCGGCGGCGAGTTGTTCAAGTTCATGAGCGGCACCGACATCGTCCACATCCCGTATCGCGGCGGCGCGGCGGCGATCAACGATCTCATCGCGGGCCGCGTGCAGCTGATGTTCGAGAGCCTGAATTCGATCGCGCCGCACGCGCGTTCCGGCACCGTGCGGGCACTCGCGGTGACCGGCGAGCGGCGCTCGCCCGGATTTCCCGATCTGCCGACGGTCGCCGAGGCGGGCGTGCCGGGCTACGCGGCGCCGACCTGGAGCGGCGTGATCGGTCCGGCCGGTATCCCCCGGCCGATCGTCGAGAAGCTCAACGCAGCCATCAATCGCGCAATCAAGACACCCGCCTTCCAGGAGCGCTTCGCGATGATCGGCGACGAGCCCGCGGGCGGTACGCCGGAGGAGTTCGCGGAGACGATCGCTAAGGATTCGGCGAAATGGAAAGAGGTGGTGCAGCGATCGGGCGCGAAGTTCGATTAAGGCATGAGCTTGTGATCAGGTTACCCGGCCCGATCACCGTCGAGGCGTTCCAAGCATTGCGTGCCGACCCGTCGCGGTGGCTGCCGATCGCGGCCGACATCGCGCGCGAGCATTCGTTGCCCCGCTCGCAACCTCATGTGTTCTCAAGCGGGACAAATCTCGTGGTGGCGCTCGACCCCGCGCGCGTCCTCAAGATTTATCCTCCGGTGCTCCGGCATCAGTTTGTCTCTGAGCGCGCCTCGCTGCGGCGGCTTCGGGGGCGGCTGAATGTCGCGATCCCGGAGATCGTGCTGGAAGGAGAGCGGGATGATTGGCCGTACTTGGTCATCACCCGAATGAAAGGCGTTGGTGGCAACGAGGTATGGTCCGAACTCACCGAGGACGAGAAAGAGAGGGTACTCGGTCAACTCGGCGAGCTCATCGCGGACCTGCAGCGCGTCCCGGTTGGGGAATTATCGGAGCTCGAGCCTCAATGGGAGCGGTTCATCCCGCAGCAGATCGAACGCTGCCGGGCGCGGCATGAGCGCCTGGGGCTGCCGCGTCATTATCTGGATGGCCTAGACGACTACCTTCGCGATGCCGCATCGCTCATTCCCATGAACGCGCCTCCGGTCATTCTTACCGGTGAATACATTCAGGAAAATCTTTTCCTGAGCCGCAGTTCCAAGGGCTGGGGCCTCGCGGGGTTGATCGATTTCGGCGACGTCATGACGGGGTGGGGCGAGTACGACCTGCTGGGTCCCAGCGTCTTCATGACGGAAGGAATCCCTGGCCGGGTCGGACGTTTGTTTCGGGGTTTTGGCTATCAGGACGCGGATATCAATCCGGCACTCAGGCGGCGGCTGATGCTGCTTGCTCTGCTCCATCGCCACAGCGATCTGAAGCGGCAGATCCGTATCGAGAATTGGCAACAGAAGGCGAAGAACCTGTTCGAGTTGGAGCGATTATTGTGGCCGATTGCCGGTGAGTAGACGAACTCGCCGGCATCAACGAAGACTATAGCCCGCTGAACCAGTTGTAGCCGCGATCTTCCCAATAGCCGCCGGTGTAGTTGTTGAGCACCGCCATCCCGACAACGTGTTTGGGGTTCTTGAAGCCGAGCTTCACCGGCATGCGGATGCGCATCGGGAAGCCGAACTTCACCGGCAGGATTTCGCCATCGAACCGGAACGTCATCTGGGTTTGCGCGTGCAGGGCGGTCGGCATGTCGATCGAGACCGAATAGCCCTCGGCGCAGGCAAAGTGCACATATTTGGCGGTCAGGTCGGCACCGACCCGGCGCAGGAAGTCGTGCAGCGGCGCGCCGGTCCATTTGCCGATCGCGCTCCAGCCCTCGACGCAAATGAGCCGCGTGATCTGCGTTTCCTGCGGCAGCGCGTAGAGCTCATCGAGCGTCCACGGCTTCTTGTTCTCGATCAGCCCGTCGAGGACGAGCTTGTAACGGTCCTCATCGACATCGGGCGCCGCGGTCTCGTCGTAGTAGGCGTTGAAGCGGAACGGGCGCGTGATCGCGCTCTCAGGGTACGTTTCGGCGAGGCGATTGGGATTGAACATCCGCGCTTGGACCCAGTCGTTGAACTCCGAGACGACGCGCAGCGCACGTTCCGACGAAGGCCCGTCCACGATGTCGCAGCCGGTGAGCAGCGCGAGCGCGCCGAGGCTCGCGGTGTTGCGCAGGAAGAGGCGCCGAGACGGGTTAGGCAGCAGCTTCGCGGCGTCCTTGATGAGGAGCCGTGCATCCACATTTGGATTTGCCCTGCGCTTCATGAACTCTCTTTTTGTTTGAGCATGATCTTGTCCGAAAACCGGTTCCCACTTTTCGGGATCATGCTCTAGCGCCCCGTGATCATCGCGCGCAGCGATTTCGGCACGAGCAGCGCCATGGCGACATGCAGCAGCAGGAACAGGGCGATCGCCGCCATGGCGAAGAAATGCACCAGCCGCGCGCCCTCGTAACCGCCGAACAACATGGCGAGCTCGCGCAGCTGCACGGGTTTCCAGAGGGCAAGGCCGGACAGAACGATCACCATGCCTGTCAGCAGGATGCCGGCATAGAGCAGTTTCTGCACCGCATTGTAGCGCACGAGATCGTGGTCGAGCCGGCCGGTCAGCGCTGCGCCGAGATCGCGCGCGACCTCGCCGGGCCGGATCGGCAGGAGTTTTCGGCGGAACCGGCCGGTCGCCAGACCCAACGCTATGTAAACGAGACCGTTCACGACCAGCAGCCACATCGCGGCAAAATGCCAGAGAAGGCCGCCGGCGAGCCAGCCGCCCAACGTCACGCTCGCCGGAAAGGTGAACGGGAACAAGGGCGAAGCATTGTAGATCTGCCAGCCGGATCCGATCATGACCAGCACGGCAAGCGCGTTGATCCAATGCGTGATGCGCACGTAGAGCGGATGAACGGGCTCGCTGCCGCTGATGTCGGGTGCTTGCGTATTCGTGATTTCCGCCATGGCGCCGAGAGCGTATCATCGCGGCAACGAAAGATCATCAACGCCGGCGGATGAAACCGCGCGGCGCGGTGTTCATGAAACAAAGGGAGGGCGACATGACTCTACTCATCAGCCGCAGTCTTTCAGCATTCGGGCTATCGCTGGCGCTGATCGCGCCGGCCGCGCTGGCGCAGGACGCGCCGGTGCGGGTGCGCGGCACGATCGAGCGGGTCGAGGGCGACACTTACGTCGTCAAGGCGCGCAATGGCGGCGAGCACAAGGTCAAGCTGCCGGACAATGTCACGGTGGTGGCGCTGATCAAGGCCTCGCTCGCCGACATCAAGCAGGGCTCGTATGTCGGCGTCGCCGGAATGCCGCAGCCCGACGGCAGCCAGAAGGCGCTCGAAGTGCACATCTTTCCCGAGGCGATGCGCGGCACCGGCGACGGGCATCGCGGCTGGGATCTGCAGCCGTCGAGCACCATGACCAACGGTGCTGTTGAACAGACTGCCGCGTCGGCCGACGGGCAGGTTCTGCTGCTCAAGTACAAGGACGGCGAGAAGAAGATCCTCGTTGCGCCGGATACGCCGATCGTCGTCTACGTGCCGGGCGAAAAGAGCGAGTTGAAGGCAGGAGCGCCGATCTTCATCTCGGCCGCCACGAAGCAGCCGGACGGGACGCTGACCACGCCACGTGTGAATGTCGGCCGCGGCGTCGCGCCGCCGATGTGAGGTCAGCCCGCCGCCTGTAACCGGGCGACATCCGCCGGCTTGAGGCGTGCCGTAATCTCGTCGGCGGGTGAGGGCTTGCCAAAACGATAGCCCTGCATCGAATGAACGCCGGCCGCGCGCAAGAAGAGCTGCTGCTCGGCGGTCTCGACGCCTTCCGCCGTCACCTTCATGCCAAGGCCGCGGCCGAGGCTGACAATCGCGTGCACGATCGAGGCGGCATCCGCGGCGCTCTCGATCGAGCGCACGAACGAGCGGTCGATCTTGATGCGGTCGAACGGGAAACTGCGCAGGTACAACAGGCTCGAATAGCCGGTGCCGAAATCGTCAAGCGCGAAGCGAACGCCGCGCGCCTTGAGGCGGCGCATCGCTTTTTCGGCATCGTCGACATTGCCCAGCAGGGTGGACTCGGTCAGCTCCAGTTCGAGCCGTTGCGGATCGAGTTCGGTTTCGTCGAGGATGCGCTCGACCATTTCGACGAAATCCTGGCGGCGGAACTGGAGCGGCGAGACGTTCACCGCGACTGTTAGCCCCGCCCAGGGCTTCGCCTCGATGCAGGCCTTGCGCAGCACCCATTCGCCGAGCGGGATGATCAGTTCGCTGCGTTCCGCGATCGGTATGAAATCGACCGGCGGCACATTGCCGCGCGTCGGATGGTTCCAGCGGCACAGCGCCTCGACGCCGGCCATCTTCTCGCCGCTCGCATTCATGATCGGCTGGTAGGCGACACTCAGCCCGTCCTCGGCGATCGCCGTGCGCAGGTCGTTCTCGAGTTGCTTGCGCTCGCGCAGGTCGGCGTCCATGTCGGCGTCATAGATGCAGGCGCGGCTGCGGCCTTCGTTCTTGGCCCGGTAGAGCGCGACGTCGGCGCGGCGCATGATGTCGGCCGCGTCGCCGACCCGGCGGTCGATCAGCGCGATGCCGATGCTTGCGCCGATCAGGAGCGTGTGGCCGCCGATCGAGTAGGGGGCGCGCAACACGGAAATCAGCCGCTCAGCGAAGCGTTCGAGCGATTGCGAGTCGGTGGCCTCGGTGGTGATGACGGCGAACTCGTCGCCGCCAAGCCGCGCCACGAGATCCTCGCGCCGCACCGCGTGCACGAGGCGTTGGGCAACCACGCCAATCAGCCCGTCGCCGATGTGGTGGCCGAGCGTGTCGTTGATGTCCTTGAAGTGATCGAGGTCGATCGCCAGCACCGCCGCGATGGTGTCGTCGCCGCTGGTGTCGGCGATCACGGCGCCGAGGCGCTCGCCGAAGAAGGTGCGGTTCGGCAGGCCGGAGAGGGGATCGTGCAGTGCCAGGTGGCGCAGGCGGTTCTCGCCCTCGGCGATCTTGGCGGCGCTGCGGCGGATGTATCGCAACGCGACGGCCGTCAGCAATGCGAAGCCGCCGAATGCAATCGCCATGAACGGCAATACCGTGCCGACGATGCTGGCGCCCGGCTGGTTCGGCACCCAGGCGAAGTGCGCAATCGCCGCTCTGGTGCTGTCTGCGACCACATAGAGGTTTTCGTCGTCCTTGACCGGATCGGTACCGATGGCACGCAGCCGCGGCAGATTGAAACGCACACCGATGTCGGACAGCAACTCGCCGTCCAGAAATTTCACGGTCATCAGCAGCGGAGGCCGACCGGCCGATATCGGTCCCGCAAGCGACGGGAGCTCCGCCACCACGCCGGCAACGATCGCCGGCCGGTTCATGAAGATCTGCAGGCGCTGGACGCCGCGCGGATGACCGAGTTTGGTCTTGGGGTCGATCGTCGGTTCCTGGCGGTACTCGTCCAGATTCGGACGGGCGCGGTCGCGCAACAGGTCGATGACGCGGCCAAGCTCCGCGCCCGCCGGGGCAAAAAGCGCAGGATCGACACTGGCATTGCCTTGCAGCGCATAGGTGAGGCGATCGTCGCCGTCGGTCACGAACACATGATCGTGGTCGAAGAAGGTGTTCAGCCGCAATCCGACAAGGTGATGCACCCAGTCACGATCGAAATTGTAGTGCAGCTGATAGACGACATCGTGGGCTGCGGCGACGTTCTCGAGTTCGCGCAGCACGCGATGACCGCGATCGGCGATCGCATTGGTCAGGAGCAGGCGCTCCTGCTGCAGCTGCACGTCATCGGCTCGCCGCGCCGCGGTGAGCACCGCGACGATGACGCAGACAATCGCCAGCAGAACGACGATCCCGATCGGAATGACGCCGGTCGTGTGCGGGCGCATCCCGTCACTGTGCCGGCGGAACTTTCCAAACTGGGTCAAAGCCTTCCGCCACACGGGCGACCCCCAAAGGGCTGACGTGCGAATTACGCCGGACCTTAGAAGGGAGAGCTTGTGAAAGGCTTGTCACGGGTATTGGGGGAGGGTGGGTCATTGCCGCCTTGACGGGCAATTCGCGCGATGTCCCTAACGCGTGGTAAATTTCGTTAACGCCCGGCGCCGTAGGGAGGCCGGGGAATGTTCATATGCGCGGCGCGCAGCGCGGCGGACCAGCGTTCTCTCAGGTCGTGAAAATACGGCTCGCCCGGTTCGATGCGATAACTCAACTCCGCCTCGCAGGTGTCGCGCCGCACGACCAGAAGATCGATCGGCATGCCGACGCCGAGGTTCGATCGCATGGTCGAGTCCATCGAGATCAGGCTGATCTTGAGCGCGTCGTAGAGATCCACACCGTGGTTGATGGCGCGGTCGAGCACCGGCTTGCCGTATTTGTGCTCGCCGATCTGCAGATAGGGCGTGTCGACCGTGCACTCGATGAAGTTGCCGGCGCCGTAGATCATGTAGAGGCGCATCCTTTCGCCCTTGATCTGGCCCGCGAACAGGAACGAGACATCGAACGTCACGTCGGCCGCTTCCAGCGCGGCCCCTTCCAGTTTCTGCACCTGTCGGATCGCGTGGCCAATGCGCTGCGCAGCCTGAAACATGGTCGGCGCGTTGAGCAGCGTTTCGATTTCCTTGGTCTCGGGATTCTCGATGCCTTCAGTCAGGGTCGAGACCACCGACTGGCTGACCGAGAGGTTGCCCGAGGAGGCGAGCGCCATGATGCACTGGCCGGGCAGGCCGAACACATGCAGCTTGCGGAAAGTCGAGACGTTGTCGAGGCCCGCATTAGTGCGCGTGTCGGCGATCATGACGAGCCCGTCACGCACCAATATCCCGCAACAGTAAGTCATGGCGACTCAACTCCCCCGCCACCGCCGGGGGTGATTTATAGCGGCGAGAACGTGGGGGCCGCAATGCGGTGGAGAAGGAAGCTCCGCAGCCTCAGACGATCAGCACGTCGCTCAGTATTTCTTGGGCGACTTCTTGGGCGCACGCCCGCAAGCCCAGCGGAGGCAGCATTTCGGTCCCGCCCGCTTCGCGCAAAACGGATTGGCGCATTCGATCGTGAGTGGAACGCAGCGTCGTTTCATCGCCACGTCGGCACTATCCACGGAGAGCGGGGCCGCATTCGCAGTCATCATTTGCACGGCAAACATCGCGAATGCCGCCAGGCCGAGCTTTCTCATGGTGTCCTCCCGATCGCAGCTGCCACCGTTGGCTGCATTCGATTGTGAGCCGTGCCTGATGAATGCGCAAGGCGCTCTTGCGCCTTATTTAGCTCTGCACTTGCCGCGCGGCCTGATCGACCAGCACCTTGACCGCCATGCTCTCCGCGCCGCCGCCGCGGCGCGCTCCGCGCACGGGGGCTGCACCAAGATAATCAAGACCGACCGCGACGCGCACATGGGCGTCGGTCGCACAGATGCCGTTCGTGGAATCGAACGCGATCCAGCCGAGGGTGGGCACATAGGCCTCCGCCCAGGCGTGGCCGGCATCCTGCTGCGTCACGCCGTCGGCGCGATGGAAGTAGCCGCCGACATAGCGCGCCGGAATGTCGAGATGGCGGGCGGCCGCGATGAAAATGTGCGTGAGGTCCTGGCACACGCCGCGCTTGAGCGCGAAGGCCTCGGCGGCTGTGGTCGCGGTATGCGTCGGATCGGTGTCGTAGGTCATCTCGCCATGGATGCGGCCGAGCAGAGCATGCAGCAGCGGCAGCGTGTCGTCGCCCCGGCTGCGCGTTTCGCGCGCAAAGTCCGCGATCGGGCCGTCGGCTTCGGTCAACGGCGTCGCGCGCAGGTAAAGGCTCGGCGGGAAGCGCTCGATCGCGCCGCGCACGATGCCGCCGGTGTCCTGCACGTCGACCTCGCCCTCGACCTGCACGCCGAGCTCGGTGAACGGGCCTTCGGCGGTGAACGTGTGAGTGATGTTGCCGAACGCATCCTCGTGCACGTCGAGGCGGCAATCTTCCGTTACGTCGATGCGCCAATGCACGACATAGTGGCCGTCATGATTGCGCGGGGTGAGGCGCAAAGTCTGGATCACGCCGCCGATCGGTGCGTCGTAATGGTAGCGGGTCTCATGCGAAATGCGGATGCGCATGGCGCATCATATCAGGCGCCATAGGACCCGAAAGCCGCCCGTTTGGGCTTCACATTGCGGCCCGAAGCGCCATATACAGGCGCCGGCCCGCCGAACTCCGGGCCGCTCGAAACACTCCCCAGTGCCAGGGTGCACGGTAGCCACGTTCGCCGGTGGCAGGGAGACCGTTTTGAGATCGTCATGCCGAGAGACACTGCGACATGCTCGATGCCACCGACCTTGTCCGTTCCGCACCATCCGACAAATCGGCTGATATGCCACGCCGGACATTCGCGATCATTTCCCACCCCGATGCCGGCAAGACCACGCTGACCGAAAAGCTGTTGCAGTTCGGCGGCGCGATCCAGATGGCGGGGCAGGTGCGGGCGCGCGGCAACCAGCGGCGCACGCGCTCGGACTGGCTCGAGATCGAGCGCGCGCGCGGCATCTCGGTCACGTCGTCCGTGATGACGTTCGAGCACAACGGCATCGTGTTCAACCTGCTCGACACGCCGGGCCATGCCGACTTTTCCGAGGACACCTATCGCACGCTGAGCGCGGTCGATGCCGCCGTCATGGTGATCGACGCGGCAAAAGGGATCGAGAGCCAGACACGCAAACTGTTTGAAGTGTGCCGGCTGCGCGATATCCCGATCATCACCTTCATCAACAAGATCGACCGTGAGGGTCACGATCCGCTCGCGCTGCTCGACGAGATCTCGTCGGGGCTCGCGTTGGATCTCACGCTGCTGACCTGGCCCATCGGCATGGGCGTCGATTTCCGCGGTTGTCTCGACATTGAAGCGGCGCGGCTGCTGCTGCCGAAGGAGGCGCGCACGGATTCGTTCGGACGCGCGGAGCAGCTGGACAGTATCCAGGCGCTTTACCCACATACGGGAATCGAAGACCGCATCGCCCAGCCGGCGCTGGAGAGCCTGGAATTGTGCCTGAGCGACCTGCCGCGCTTCGACGCCAAGGCGTTTCGCGAAGGCCATCTCTCGCCGGTCATCTTCGGCAGCGCGCTGAAGGATTTCGGGGTCGGCGAGCTGCTGGCCTGCCTGGCGCGCTGGGCACCCGATGCGCTGCCGCGCAAGACCACGACGCGCACGGTCGATCCCGACGAACAGGCTGCCACCGGCTTTGTGTTCAAGGTGCAGGCCAACATGGACCCGAACCACCGTGACCGCATTGCGTTCGTGCGGCTCTGCTCGGGTAAATTCCGCCGCGGCATGAAGCTGTTCAATGTGCGCGAGAAGAAACCGATGAACGTGGCGGCGCCGATCTTTTTCTTCGCCCAGCAGCGCGAGACGATCGACGAGGCGTTTCCGGGCGACATCATCGGCATTCCCAACCACGGCACCTTGCATGTCGGCGACAGCCTCACCGAAGGTGAGGCGTTGCAGTTCGTCGGCATTCCGAATTTTGCGCCGGAAATCCTGCGCCGCGTCGTGCTGGAGGACGCGATGCGGGCAAAACAGCTCAACAAGGCGCTGAACGATCTGGCTGAGGAGGGGGTCGTGCAGATCTTCCGCCCGGTGGACGGGTCATGGCCGATCCTCGGCGCGGTCGGCGCGCTGCAGCTCGACGTGCTGACCTCGCGGCTGAAGCAGGAGTACGGTGTTTCGGTCCGGCTGGAATCCGCGCCCTACGAAACCGCGCGCTGGATCGCGGGCGACGATTCCGCCGTGCAGCGCTTTCGCGACGCGCAACGCTCCAGCATCGCGGAGGATCGGAATTCGAACTCGGTCTATCTCGCGCGCAATGCCTGGGCGCTCAATCGCGCCATCGAGGAGTTGCCGGACATCAAGTTCCTGACTGTGCGGGAGCGGTAGGCCGTGGGCTCATGAATTGCGTAAAGATACCGGCTTCGAGGGTGAAGCAGACGTGATCCACAATGTGACGTCGCCTTCCGGCTCTCGTCGGACGAGCGAGACGAAAGGTTAACCCGCTCAGATTGGGCGGCGTTGCTTTTCCATCAACTCGATCAGTTGGCCGAGCTTCTTGTCGATCTGACCAAGCTGAAAAGCCGCGAACTCAGCCGCATAGGCGACACGCTCGTCGGCGCCTTGCGTCTGTTCATGCCGGATCAACGGCATGAAATCGGTATCGAAGAATGCATCGTAGCGCGCGCGTATCGCGTCGTTTGCCATGAGTGTCTCCGTTGCTGGACAACACCCTGCGCTACGATTGATTAACAAACCGGCCGACTGGAACGTTCAGGCACCGGCCGCAACATCGCGCTCCTGCGCGGCCTGCAAGTCGTCCGGATCGATGCTCAGCATTTCAAGCGATGCGCGGTTCCGTCCGGGCGCAAAGATGATCGTTGCGACGCGCCGATACACCGGGAACGACAGGCCCTCGATCAACTCTTCGTCTGTTGCAACACGGTAACTGCCTGCGGGCAGTTCGCGGTCGACGCCCTTGAGGATGAAGGGCCTGCTGAACGTCCACGTCTTCTCGCGCGTGCGCGTGAGCATGCGATCACAGGTCTTCTGCGCCGAGTTCGTAGGAACCCTTGCGTCCACGTCCATAGGCCTTCACGGCAGCCGCGCAGATTCGGTCGCGATTGGAATCGAACGCCCCGAGCATGCCGGCCTCGTCTTGAACCATCGCCGGATGGACGCGCTGCAGCGCCTCCGCGGTGACGAAGAACGACCATTCCATCGCGGTGTCGTAGCCCCAGAAGCGGACCGCTCGCCGCGTCGCGTCGTAGCTTCGGCTGCTGTTCGGAAACGTCAGGCTCATGCGCGTACGTTCAGAAGAAACTCGTATAGTTGAAGACGTAGATGAACGCGGCAAACAGCGCGAGGATCGCGCCGATAATCGCGTGCAGCCCAAACGGCCCGACCAGCGTGTTGACTAGGCTTGCTTGCGACATGCATGCATTCTCCGAAACGATGTGCGCCACACCGGTTCGACGTGAAACCGGCGTGGCCTATTTCCACGTCAAGTCACTTCAGGTTGCCAAGCATCTCGGCGCATGCGCGCGCGACGGCGGAGTTGGCGTTGTCATTACCAGGCAGCGTTGCCCAGCCGCCCTTCTCGATGAACGAGCCCTGCTGATAGGCGCTGACCTTCTTGAGCTCGGCCATATTGGCTGTGGCTCCCGCGCTCTGCTGGAACTTGTCGACGCAGATCGGAGAGAGCGCCGTCACGACGGCCGAACTTGTGCTTCGCTGCACCATGTCTTTCGCGGTGCCGCCGGTGACCCAGCCGCCCCAGTAAAAGCCGATGACCAAGGTTGCGACCGCGCCGGCCGCGGCGCCCTGCAGAAGACGTGTGAGAGAATCCCCTCGAAGAATTGCTGGCATTTCCATGTTGTTTTTCCCCTTCGCCCGAAGTGTTTCGGAGCGAGTGCAACGGACGCCCGAGCGGGCTCCGGTCGATGCTGTCAAGTTGGATTGAAGGGCCGGCCGCTTTGCGCTGGCGTTTCGGTCGCTCGCATCATGCGCCTATTGCACGGCGAAGTCGATGGCAGGCACGAAAGATATATATACGGGCTCTCACCTTGTGCTTCGGCCGTTCGGCTCCATCTTGGTTTAGTACCTAGAAAATGTTTTCAGGTCTTTTCATGAATGGATTCATCACATGAGCACCGAAAACCAGAAGCCCGTTGCGCCCGGCACAACCAAGGTCGAGCCTGCGAACACGCAACCGGCGCCACAGCAAACTCAGGGCGATACGAAACCCTCGACCGAGAAGCCGGCCGGCCAACAGAAGTAATTCCGCCCTCCAAGGCGAGAGAGAGAGCCCGGCAAACCTGTCGGGCTTTTTTGCGCGCGCTATCAGCCGCGCAGGCGAGCGATGAGCGCCTTGATCTGATCGTGCAATCGCCCGACGGGCGGCAGTCCGCCGACAGAGTCGGCCTGTTGCAACAACGATTGCCGCACGGCCTCCGGAAAACTGTGCCATTGGAGAACGGCGGCGGCACCGAGATACTTGAGTGCAACCTCGTCGCCCGTTTCGAGATGAATAATCTGAGGTGCCATGCTGGCCGGCGTCGTGTTTGTCATTTCTTCAGACTGCTGTCCTCGGCCTGCGATTCCGATAGTCGTGGCAACGGATAATCGGCACGCTCATACAACACGCGAATGCCTCCTTGGTCGAAGCGCACTTCCTGCGCCTCCAGATAAGTCCCAAGCAGGAGGGGAGCCGGAAGCTCCTCGATGGCAAAGCGGACTGCTTCGGCGGTCGTGTTAAAGCGCCTGTATCTCACCGGATTGTGGCCCCGCCGCCCGCGGCACGCGAACACCTCGGCAGGCGCTTCGAAGCTGAAAGCTGCTCCGGCATTTTCAACTTCAATGGCCATCGGCCCTCCGATTGACTGCGTTGAATGCGGTCGCATCAGGCGCGCCCGGTCAGTCCCGTCTCACCGCTGACAGAGCCTTCGATTGAACAGGCGGCAGTGGGGGCAGCCCGTCACGCCAATCTTCGCTCGCGGCACGAGCGAGCCATGATCTGTGCATCGAGAGGAGTTGCTCCCGATCTGTCGCGGATTTTGCGCAACCAGCCAAATCGCGGCAGGTCGATGCCTTACGGCGATAGGCCAACGCCTTGGAAAGAATGGGTGCCTTGAACATCGCGCTCCTCTTCCTTTGCAGGCGGGAGCTCACGCATCTCTCGGCCACCGGCGCCTGAGGGTTCTCATCGACGTGCCGGTAATGTGCGAACCATACACCCATTCGGAAGGCAAACCTAACCTTTTCTTGCTTCGACTGTTTTCCTGCCAGTGCGAATCTCATTCAGGTTGACGAGTTTACGCACTGTCGACTCCTGGCCCAACGCGGACACGTGTTCATGAGTGCACGCCATCGTGCTTACAGCAGGTACTGCTCGGTGATCAGCGCGCCGAGCCGGTTGTTGTCGGAAATGAACCCGCTGATGAATTCGTGCAGGCCGCTTTTGAAAATCTCCTCCATGCGGCTGTTTTCGAGCCGCGTGCGGATCATGCGCGCGTGACGTTGCGCCGGCCCCTGGCGGCCGTAGGCACGCGCGATGTTGTCGAGATGCTCGACGAGATGCGCATAGCAGCTCGCGAGCGAGCGCGGCATCTGATCATTAAGCATCAATAGATCGGCGATCAGCCAGGGCTTCAGGCTTTCGCGATAGACCCAATGGTAGGCAGTGAGCGCAGATACGGAGCGCAGGATCGCGGCCCATTGGAAGTAGTCGAGCGGTCCGCCGACGTGCTCCTGCGGCGGCAGCAGCAAATGATACTTCACGTCGAGGATGCGCGCGGTATTGTCGGCGCGCTCCATGAACACGCCGAGGCGCGAGAACCAGTAGGAGTCGTTGCGCAGCATCGTGCGATAGGCCGAGCCATCGAAGCGCAGCGATGATTCCTGAACCCAGCGCAGGAAGCTCGCGAACTGCTCGCGCGAGGCGGGACCCGAGCCAAGCTTCTGCAATTCGAGCCATGTCCCGTTGATCGCGTCCCACATCTCCATGGTGAGCGCTGTGCGCACCGAACGCGCATTGGAGCGTGCCACCTCGAAGCAGGAGCGGATCGACGAAGGATTGTCGGGCGAGAAGGCAAGGAAATCCGTGACGGTCTGCTCGTTGGCGTCCTTGTGCGCCGAGAAGAAGCCGGCGGCGCAGCCAGCGGTCGCGACCGCGGATTCCCATTCGTTGGTCGTTGCGCCTTCGGAGGTCGGCACCGCGGTGAGGCGCTGCGTCGCCTCGAGGATGCGCGCGAGATATTCGGCGCGCTCCACGTAGCGCGCGAGCCAGTACATGTTGTCGGCGGTGCGGGAGAGCATTCTATCCGTCCAGCACCCAGGTATCCTTGGTGCCGCCGCCCTGGCTCGAGTTGACCACCAGCGAGCCGGCCTTCAGCGCGACGCGCGTAAGCCCGCCCGGCACGATGCGGATGCGGTCGCGGCCGGTGAGCACGAACGGGCGCAGGTCCACATGGCGCGGCGCGAGGCCTTCCTCCACCAAGGTCGGCACGGTTGAAAGTGCCAGGGTCGGCTGCGCGATAAAGCCGCGTGGATCGCGCTTCAGCTTCTCGCGGAAGGCTTCGATGGCAAGCTTGTCGGCTTTCGGGCCGATCAACATGCCGTAGCCGCCCGAGCCGTGCACTTCCTTCACCACGAGCTCGGTCAGGTTGTCGAGCACATAGGAGAGATGCTCGGCCTCGCGGCAGCGCCAGGTCGGCACGTTCTTCAGGATCGGCTCCTCGCCGAGATAGAACTTCACGATCTCCGGCATGTAGCTGTACACCGCCTTGTCGTCGGCGACGCCGGTCCCGACCGCGTTCGCGAGCGTGACGTTGCCGGCGATGTAGGCCGACATCAGGCCGGGCACGCCGAGCGCGGAATCGGGGCGGAAGGAGAGCGGGTCGAGGAAATCGTCATCGATGCGGCGGTAGATCACGTCGACGCGCTTCAGGCCTTGCGTCGTGCGCATGTAGACAATCTCACCCTTCACGATGAGATCGCGTCCTTCGACCAGCTCGATGCCGAGCTTGTCGGCGAGAAAGGAGTGCTCGTAATAGGCCGAGTTGTAGATGCCGGGGGTGAGCAGCACGATGGTCGGCTCGGCGGCCGCCGTGTTCGGCGCGGCCGACTTCAGCGTCGCGAGCAGCTCATCCGGATAGTTCTCGACCGGTGCAACGCGATGGCGGGCAAATAAATCGGGGAACAGCCGCAGCATGATCTCGCGGTTCTCCAGCATGTAGGACACGCCGGAGGGGGTGCGTGCATTGTCTTCCAGCACATAGAAGATGTCGGCATCCACGCGCACGATGTCGATGCCGGCGATGAACACGTAGATATCGTGCGGCACGCGCTGGCCGTTCATCTCGGGACGGAACACCGGGTTCTGAAATACCAGGTCTTCCGGCACGATGCCGGCCTGCAGCACCTCACGCTTGGTGTAGATGTCCTTGATGTAGAGATTGATCGCCCTGGTACGCTGCTCGAGGCCGCGCTTGATCGTTTCCCACTCCTGAGCGGCGAGAATACGCGGCACGACGTCGAACGGGATCAGCCGCTCGGTCAATTCGGCTTCGCCGTAGACCGCAAAGGTGATGCCGATGCGGCGGAACAGGAGTTCGGCTTCGCGCCGGCGCTGCTGCAGGATGTCCGGCGGGACCTTGCCCAACCAGCCGGCCAATTCCTGATAGGCGGGCCGGGTGAGCCCGTCAGTGCCGTTCATCTCGTCGAACGCGGCCGACATTCACGCAATTTCCCTGAGAAAGGAGGGGTGCTGCCCTCCGTTCGGTACCATGTTAGGTGCAATCTCCACGCCAAAGAAAGAGATGCGCGGACTGTCACATGACCGCAGGGCTTCTGGAATCTGCCCATTTATTGGGCTGCGCTGGTTTTGGCCTGTGCATAAACCTGCGCGACGATCAAGCTTCCCGGTTGGCGGGTGTGCGCCGTTCGTCCCGCATCATCAATTCTTACAGCATTGCGATAAATCGTGAGCCGCACGGAAATTGCCTTTTGGCGCAATGGGGACCACTCTGCGTCACGCGCGGCCGGGCGAACGTTGTGACGCTGCGCGGCTGCGGGGTGACATGGCGAAACATGCGGGGACTATCGCGCCGGTCGCACTCATCGTCGAGGACGACTCGCTGGTGCGCGAATTGGCGGCTGCGCTGCTCGAAGAATCCGATCTGCGCGTCGTGGAATGCGAGGATGCCGAACAGGCGTTTGCCTCGCTGTGCAAGTTCGGCGAGGACATCGCGCTGATTTTCGCCGACATCCGCCTGCCGGGCTTGCTCGACGGCGTCGATCTCGCGCAGCGCGCACAGGTGATGTGGCCGCACATCACGATCGTTGTGACAACCGGCTTTCCGGGCCCGCGGCTGGATGCTCTTCCCGACAATGTCATCTACATGCCGAAGCCCTGGCTTGCACTCGACGTGTTGATGCAGGCGGAGCACGCGGCGGACAGGGCACGCGAGCGACGCGCGGTCGCGTAACACTAGCTGATAGTGATCACATCCGAGTCTGGCTGCGCGGCGAACAGCCGTGCGACCTCGGCTGCGCGCCGCTCCAGCGCGAGGCGCTGGTTGATGTAGCCCTTGTCGGTGATTTCGTTCGCATCGATCGACGGCGCATCGGGGAGCAGCAGTGCGCGCGCGATGCGCTCCGAGGTGCCGGGATGCGTGGCGTTCCATTGCGCGAGACTGCGGCGCACATGCTCGCGCACCGCCGGATGCCGCGCGAGGTCGGGGAGGGCGCTCGGTGCTGATTCCTTGGCAAGGTCGGCGCCGACCAGCTTCTGGCAGCCGGCGGCGTTGAGCCAGCAGAGCAGCGCGATGAATTCGCGGTCCGCCCCCGCGACGATCGCGTCCTGCAAGACCGGCGAGCAGGCCGCGAGCACGCCGACGCGCAGGCCCCCCACATGTACCCACGTGCCGGTCGTGAGCTTGAAGTCTTCCGCAAGCCGCCCGTCGAACACGATGCCCCTTGCGGGATCGCTTTCGTCGGCGAAGCGCACCGCATCGCCCGGCAGATAGAAACCTTCCGCGTCGAAGGCCGCCGCGGTGAGGTCCGGCCGCTTCCAGTAGCCGGGCGTGACGTTCGGCCCGCGCACGCGCACTTCCAGCTTGCCGCCGCCCGGCACGAGTTTCAATTCGACGCCGGGTATCGGCACGCCGATATTGCCGGCGCGATCGAGCAGATAGTGGGCGGCGGTCGCGAGTGGCGCCGTCTCCGTCGTGCCCCATGACGACGACATCGGAATGCGGTGCCCGGTGGTGCGCACCGAAACCGCTTCGAGCCGCTCCCACAGGTCCTGCGGCAGCGCGGCACCTGCGTAGAAGATCATCCGCAGTTTGGCGAAGAACGAGCGCGCCAAATTCTCATCGCGTTCGAGATACGGCAGGAGCGTCGTGTATCCCGCCGGCACGTTGAAGTAGATTGTCGGCGAGATTTCGGTGAGATTGCGTACCGTCTCGCCGACCATGGTTGGCAGCGGCCGCCCGCCGTCGATCACCAGCGTGCCGGCGTGACGCAGCACCATGTTGAAGTTGTGATTGCCGCCGAACGTGTGGTTCCACGGCAGCCAGTCGACCAGTGTCAGCGGTTGCTCGGCAAGGAACGGCCAGCATTGCAAGAGCTGCTGCTGGTTCGCGGTCAGCATGCCATGTGTGTTGATGACGCCCTTGGGCAGGCCGGTCGAGCCGGAGGTGAACAGGATCTTCGCGATCGTGTCTGCGCCGGTCGTCGCGGTGGCTTGATCGACGGCCGGGCCGGGCGACGTGCGTGCGAGATCGTCGAACGGCGTCGCGCCCAGGTTTGCGCCGTCCCGGCTCGCAACGATCTCGGCGCCACTGTCGATCGCGGCGAGCGCCTTGGCGAAGGGCGTAGTGTCGGCGACGTAGATCAAGCCGGGTGTAAGCAGCTCGGCGATGTGCTGGAGCTTGGCGAAATCCTGGCTTTGCAGCGAATACGCAACCGAGATCGGAGCAACCGGTACGCCCGCCGTGTAGCCTGCCATCATCAGCAGCGCATGATCGATTGCATTTCCCGACAGGATCATCACCGGCCGTTCGGCCGAAAGCCCGCGCGACAGCAGCGCCGCGGCAAGCGCGTCGACGATGCGGCGCGCGTCCTCATACGTCAGCTTGCGCCAGGCATCGCCAGCCCGCTCAGCGAGGAACACGCGGCTCGGCTGCGCCTCCACGGCGGCGCGGAACAGCCGCGCAGAGACTCGCATCGTAAGGGCCAAGAGGTGTCGTGCAGGTGAGGTGGACCGTGCCGTCCGGACCGCTCGCCCGCGTGACCCGCGGCGGTGCGAAGGCTATCGGTCGATGCGGGGCGGGCGTAGGCTTCGTCGGCTGGTTCATGCGCCGTTCATTTGTCGCGCGTCAGCACTAGAAATCCTCAGTACGCATCTTTGTGTCGCCGCGGCCTCACACGACAATTCTGCGGCTCCGCGCTGGCTTACGGCGTGAAGCTCTGATCCGAACCGCCTCGCCGTCGAATTCCGCGTCCACTTCAGTGCCGGGCATCAGTCCGGTTAGTTTGCGGATCGAGTGGGGGATCGTCACTTGTCCCTTGGCATTTATGCGCATGAAGCAGTTCCAATTCTTGCGATTAACAGTCAGAATGATCGACTGCTTGTCAAGGCAGTGAAGAGATACCATGACCGCTTCCATTATCACCGCCGCCATCCTCGTCATCGGCGACGAGATCCTGTCCGGGCGCACCAAGGACAAGAACATCGGCTACATCGCCGAGTATCTGACCAATATCGGGATCGACCTGAAGGAAGTCCGGGTCGTGGCGGACGAGGAGGACGAGATTGTCGCGGCGCTCAATGCGCTGCGTGGCCGCTACACCTACGTGTTCACCACCGGCGGGATCGGGCCGACGCACGACGACATCACCGCCGATGCGGTTGCGAAGGCGTTTGGGGTGTCGATCGGCGTCGATCCGCGCGCCGTGAAGATCATGACGGAGCGCTTTGCCGCACGCGGCGTGGAGATGAACGAGGCGCGGCTGCGCATGGCGCGCATTCCGGCGGGCGCTGCGCTGGTCGAGAACAAGCAGTCGGGCGCGCCCGGCTTCTGGATCGGCAACGTGATCGTGATGGCGGGCGTGCCCTCGATCATGCAGGCGATGCTCGATGCCGCGACCCCCATGCTCAAGACCGGCGTGAAGATGCTGTCCGAAACCGTGCGCGGCGACGTGCGCGAGGGCGATATCGGCACCGAGCTTGGCGTGATCGCAAAGCAGCATCCGGACGTCACGATCGGCAGCTATCCGTTCTTCGACGACAAGTCGGGGCCGAACACCAATCTGGTGATCCGCTCGCGCGATGCCGGGCAGCTCGCCGCTGCGCGCACGGATGTGGAGGCAATGCTGACGCGCGTACGCGGCGCCCTGAAGGCGACCGCGTGACACTTCCGGGTGTCCAGCGCGTGACGGACTGCAAAGAACTGAACCAGCAGGAGGAAGCGTTATGGCGACCATCAAGCGCAACGCGTCGGCCCAGTGGAGCGGCACGGGCAAGGAGGGCAAGGGCACGCTCACCACGCAGAGCGGCGTCCTGTCGGGAACGCCGTATTCGTTCTCGCGCCGCTTCGGCGAGGAGAAGGGCACCAATCCGGAGGAGCTGATCGCCGCCGCGCATGCGGGCTGCTTCACCATGGCGCTGGCGTTTCAGTTGAGCGGTGCAGGCAAGCCGCCCGAGAGCCTGAACACCCGGGCCGACGTATCGCTCGAGCAGGTCGAGGGCGGCTGGAAGATCGCCGCCGTGGCGCTGACGCTGAAGGCCAAGGTGCCCGGGCTGTCGAAGGACGAATTCATGAAGCTCGCCGAAGCCGCGAAGGCGGGCTGTCCGGTGTCGAAGGTGCTGAACGCGACAATCACGTTGGATGCGGCACTGGAGTAAGGCGCAGTTCCACCGCGGGCGAATTGATTCTATCCTCTCGGCGAGCGCCGAGGAGGAGCAGCATTGCGCGCACTGACAGCCTTCGCGATCCTGCTGGCGATCATCGCCGCCGCGGTCGGCGCGAGCTATTTCGCGTTGCGCCCGACGGAGTTCAAGGTCGCAGTGCCGGCAAGCAATGCGCTCGATCAGCGCGTCATCGGCCAGGCGAGCCGAAATGCTGCGCGCGCAACGCGCGCCGGTCCGCGTCGAACTGGTAATCAGCGAGAAGCACCAAGAGCGCGCTCGAAGCGCTCGAGGCCGAGAAGGTCAATCTCGCGGTGGTGCGATCCGATTCGGCGCTACAGGGCCAGGCGCACACCATCATGATCATGCGGCGCGAGGCGGCGGTGCTCATCGCGCCGAAGACGGGAAGACTGCAGAAGATCACCGATCTGCCGAACGCGACGATCGGCGATCGCGCGCGACGGCCCGGTCGACGGCAGCCTGTTGTGCGCCGGTGCTCGACTACTACGGGATCGCGCGCGACAAGGCGAAATACATGGCGCTGCCGGTCGACGAAGTGGCGAACGCGTTCCGGCAGAAAAGGATCGACGGCGTCATCGCGGTCGGGGCGCTCGCGTCGAAGCAGATGAGCGAGGTGATCGCGGCGGCAGCGAGCGGCATCAAGGGCGCGATCCAGTTCGTCGACATCGAGGAGGCGGACGCGATCGCCAAGCGCATACCGGCGCTCGAATCGATCGAGATCGAGCAGGGCGCGTTCGGCGGCCGGCCGCCGCGCCCGGCCGAAAGCTTCAATACGCTCGGCTACTCGGTCCGGCTGATCGCCACGCCGCTAGCCGAGACGGACTGCATCGCCGAGCTGATGCGGCATCTCTATCTCATCCGGCAGAATCTCAGCGCTTCGATTCCGGGCGCCGGACTGATGGCGGCGCCGGACATCGAGGAAGTGACGCCGTTCCTGATCCATCCGGGCGTGCGCGCCTATGTGAATGGCGAGCAGCGCAGCTGGTTCGATAAATACAACGACTACATCTATCTCGGCCTGTTCCTCGGCAGCGGACTGGGTTCGGTGACTGTGGGGATGTTCAGTCTCATGGGTCGGAAGCGCGAAGACGGTCCGGTGGTGGCGCAGCTGCACAAGGTCCAGTCTGCGTTCGATGCCGTGCGGGATGCGCCGAATGCCGAGGAGCTGGATCGGCTGGAACGCGAGGCGGATGACGTTTTCCGCGCCGTGTTCGCGCGCGGGGCGAAGGACGAACTGTCCGCGGCGAGCATCGCAAGCTTCGACATGGCGATGCGGGAACTGCGCGCGCGCATCGCGTCGCGGCGGGCCGCGCTCGCCGGCTGAATTTCGCCCGGATCGTACGCAAGGGTTCTTCGGGGGCGACGCGCGAGAGACGCCATGACAGACGATTTCCCCACCCGCCGCGCCATGCTGGCGACAAGCATGCTCGCCGCCGGCGGTTTATTCACGCTCGATGCGAGCGCAGCACAGCCGCTCGATCCGACGCCGCAATGCCATGACGGCGATGCCGCGACCTTGCGTCAGACCGAGGGGCCGTTCTTCAAGCCGTCGTCGCCCGAGCGCGCGGAGCTGATCGAGCCCGGCATGGCGGGCCAGCCAATCGATCTTGTCGGCTTCGTGCTCACCCGCGCCTGCAAGCCGGTGCCGGGCGCCCTCATTGACCTTTGGCAGGCCGACCACAAGGGTGACTACGACAATTCGGGCTTCCGCCTGCGCGGCCATCAGCGCGCCGATGCCGAGGGACGCTATCGCTTCCGCACCGTTGTGCCGGGCTCTTACGAAGGCCGCACGCGCCATTTCCACGTGAAGGTTGCGCCGCCCACCGGGCGCCTGCTCACCACGCAGCTCTATTTTCCTGGCGAACGGCAGAACGCCGGGACGGTCTGTTTCGCAAGGAGCTGTTGATACGCACCGCCAAGAACCAGGGGTCGCTCGCGGGACGCTTCGATTTCGTGCTCGATCTGCGCTAGAACGTCTGCCTTGGGGCAGAGGGAAGCGCAGATGGCCGAAGCAGCGGTGGCTCAAGCACAAGCACAAAAGGCCTTTCCGGTCTCGTGGGACCAGTTTCACCGCGACGCGCGCGCGCTGGCGTGGCGGCTTTCCGGCGCGGGCCCGTTCGAGGCGATCGTGTGCGTGACGCGCGGCGGGCTGGTGCCGGCCGCGATCGTGTCGCGCGAACTGGAAATCCGCCTGATCGAAACGGTGTGCGTCGCGAGCTACCATGAATACAAGACGCAAGGTTCGCTCAGCGTGTTGAAGAACGTTGCCGACTCGATCGTCAAGATCGGCGGCGGAGGCGGGCAGGGCGTGTTGATCGTCGATGACCTGGTCGACACCGGTAAGACCGCCAAGATCGTGCGCGACATCCTGCCGAAGGCGCATTTCGCGACGGTCTACGCGAAGCCGATGGGCCGCCCGATGGTCGACACCTTCATCACCGAGGTCTCGCAGGATACCTGGATCTATTTTCCCTGGGATCTCGGGCTTGAGCTTCCAGCCGCCGATCCGGAATGGTGCGGCGTGATGCAGACCAAAGCCAACGGCATCTCCATCAACTACCGGGTCGACGGAACGAGCGGCCCGTGGATCGTGCTGTCGAACTCGCTCGCGACCGATCTGACAATGTGGGACACGCAGGCGCGTGAACTGTCCGGTGCGTTCCGCGTGCTGCGCTATGACCAGCGCGGTCACGGCAAGACCGAGGCGCCCGCCGGGCGCTATACGTTCGACACGCTGATCGCGGACGCGCTCGCCCTCATGGACGCGCTCAGCATCGATAAGCGCGCATTTCTGCGGGCTCTCGATGGGCGGCGCGACCGCGCTCGGCCTCGCGCAGCGCCATCCCGACCGGATCGAGCGCGCGATCGTCTGCGAACTCAGGCTGCGCCTCGACGCCGCAAAGCGCGCAGCAGTGGGAGGAGCGCATCGCGGTGGCGCAGCAGGGCGGCATGGAGCCGCTGGTCGAGCCGACCGTGACGCGCTGGTTTCCGCCCGACGTGGTGGCGAAGAACCCGCCCTACCTCGACCACGCGCGGGCGATGATCCGCGCGACGCCGGTTGCCGGCTTCATCGGCTGTGCGGCGGCGCTGGCCGATCACGACTTCCGTTCCGCTGTCGCGACGACCAGACCGCCGGTGCTGTTCATCGCGGGCGAGAAGGATGCGGGCGGCGCGGTCCCGGCGGCGATGCGCGGTCTGCATCAGGCGCTGCCGGGCTCGCGCTACGTCGAGCTGGCCGGGGCCGGGCACATCTCCAGCCTGGATGACCCGGCCGGCTTCAGCCAAGCACTGCGTGAATTCATTACCGCCTGAAGTCAGCGGATCGCGAACGTCGTCTTGATGTGCCAGCCGATCGCGGCCGCCTGGGGCCCGAGATGGTTGAGCACGCGCGGCGGATCGTAGAGCGAGCCGGAGATGAACAGGACGAACAGGATCATGAGCTTGGACATGGGTCCTTCCTCGGAATTGGGGTTGATCGCGCTTGATCGCTGCGAAGTCCCTCGCGCCGACGGCGATCCGTCCCCGCGCGCGAACCTCAAGCGTAACGTCAATGCACTGCGATAAACCGGTCTCCGATCGCCCACGCGGATTGGCCTGTCCCGACTACCCCGGACGCACGCGCGCCCGCCGTCGTCAAACCCTCAGCGTCCGATCACGCCGATCACAGCTCCTTTTAAGACAAGAGAGAAACGTTCAGCGCCGCAAGTTAAGCGGCGAGCCGCAGTTGCACGGGCTCGGCACCGCCGACCGCCCATTCGCCGATCGACAGATCGGCTTCGCGCTCGATCACCGGGCGCACGGCCTCGAGGATCTTCACCGCGCCGAGGCGATACTTCTCGATCGCATCCACGGTGAGCGCCGAGGGGCCGCGGCCGATATATTCGAGCGCGATGGCGATTAGCGGCACGCATTCGGCGAGCGTTGCGGATTGGGTGCCGGGCAGTCCGTCGCCCGTGCGCTCGAAGGCATCGGTGAGATGTTCGATGAGCTGGGCGGGTTGCAGCATGGGCATTGGTGCCTCCACTAGGGTTTCCCGAAAAGACATGCGGAGGCTAACACGCGAGACGCGTGTGTAAAGCGTAAGTTATTGAAATATATCGGTAATTTCGATCAGTTCCGCGACACCCAAGTTGCTGACAGACCGACAGTTTTCGCCTAAGACGCGTTTTTTTACCAGCGTTTCCGCGGCGTTGCGTTAGCGCATCGCTAACGCTGCGCGCCGCTTTTCCGGAACGCGTTGGCAATTTGCTGCCCGTGAAAAACCCGCGCAGGGCGCGCGACGGCGCCCGCAGGGCGCGCTATGATGGCCGCAACAGGGCGACAGGAGGAAACCATGGACGCCGTCACACCCAAGGGCGAAAGCAAGGCCGGAGTGGAAGGCCACTCGCACATCGTGCGGCCGGCCGAGATGGAATGGCGGCCGACCAGCTTTCCCGGCTGCGAGGCAAAGCCGCTCTATGTCGACGCCAAGAACGGGATTGCGACGCTGCTGATGAAGTTCGCCCCCGGCGCGGTGCTCCCCGACCACGAGCACGTCATGGTCGAGCAGACCTACGTGATCTCTGGCACGCTGGTGGACAGTGAGGGCGCGGCCGAAGGGCTCACCGTCGGCCCTGGCGAGTTTGTCTGGCGCGAGCCCGGCAGCCGCCATGCGGCGACGACGCCCGAGGGCGGGCTGATGATCGCGATGTTCCAGATTCCGAACAAGTTCTTCCACAAGGACGGCCGCGTCACCGACCAGCACGGCCACGACTGGGACGAGATCTGGGGTGCGATCGGATTACGCCGCGCCGGATAGCGCGCAAGCCGTCTACTCCGACCTCATCCTGAGGTGCGAGCGAAGCGAGCCTCGAAGGATGGCTCAGAGCGCGGGCCATGGTTCGAGACGCCGGCTGCGCCGGCTCCTCACCATGAGGACTGAAAGAGGCGCGCAGCCGCCTTCTGTCTCACAGTTTCCGCAAGTGCTAGAAATGCCGCGCGCGGGCGTGGCGGAATGGTAGACGCAACGGACTTAAAATCCGTTGGGGGCAACCCCGTGCCGGTTCGAGTCCGGCCGCCCGCACCAGGCCAAAATGTTAGTTTGGCGGAGAGCCAGCAACGGATCGCGAGGCGTCATTGCATGGTGCGGATCACTAGGCGCGTTGATTTTGCGGCGGAGCTGCTGCGATTACAGCCTTCACTCGCCACTGCGGGGTTGGACAAAGTTCTCGATGTTGCGTTTACGAGCGATACCCGGGACATCTTCAATCTTGCTAACAGACCATCGATTGTTAGCGGAATTGCGGAGACACTGAGCCATCTGCATGCAGTGCCGGGAATCGCTCGTGGCTGTTGCGCGATGATTTTCAAGAACCTCACGCAGGAGTCTACGGCGGCCGGCTATCTTGCCCAGGTACAGGGATATCATTGGCTCTTTGCCCAGGACGCCGTCTTTGAGCCGGAGATTGCACATCCGGCAACGCTGCGCGGCCGCACAATTGATCTTGATGGACGGCTTAATGGTCTTGGCCGGCCGATCTTCTTTGATATCAAGTCTTTTGGTTTTGAGCCCGATCTGCGCGCGACATTTACCCGCCGCCTGGAAGCAAGGCTACCGGGATACACGGTGACCATCGATGGCCCTGGCAATCACGGACCGGAGGCCGTCAACGCGGAGGCATTCCTTCAGCTAAAGCAACACGTTGCTGCATTGGGATCGGCGGATAGCATCGAGATTCCAGCGCTACAATGGAGAGTACGCAAACACAAGAAAGGGCCGGGTGTGCGCACTGCGGAGCATCAATACGATCCGGTTGCACTTGCACACGAAAATCGCTGGGTGCCCCTGCGCTACGCCTCGCAATTCACAACGGACGCGCCATATATTTTGTTTTTTGTCTTGCCCGACGGAATCGGATCATCCCCCCTGAAGATCAATGTGTTCGACTCGCTGCGAGACATGGCGCAGGGCATTGCAACTCACATGTTCGGTCCAGCGGCGTCGGACAATTCCCCGGCCTCAGCGCACGACAATTCGCTCTCTGGCAACGTTACGGTGTCGCGGGCTGTCGCGCGTCTTTCAGGACTAGCCTTCATCAGCCCACAGGCGAAATTTGCGGTCGTCCATCTGAATGCTGGCGCGGACGAGCCACTAAGCCGGGCGGAGGCAGCCAAACTTGCGCGCGGATGGGAGATTGTTGTCCATCGACGCGAAAGAGTTCTCGCGCCTGCTGGCGAAACTGTCGGAACGGCTGCTTCCCCGCGCCGCGCAAGGAAGTGAAGCTTCTGTTCGAAAGAAATAGCCATCGTCGCTGCGCGCAATTCATTTGAGCTCCCCAAACTTCCCCACAAATATCGTCCGCCATCGCTTCCCCGTCACATAAAACACCCCCGCCGCCTTGTCGTAGGCGATGCCGTTGAGCACGTTCTCCTCGCTCATCACCTGCTTCTTGTCGGCGTCGGTGAACGAGCGCCACAGTGAGCCCATATTGGCGCGCGCCTCGATGCAGCCGCTCGCCGGATCGATGCGCACGATGGTCTGGCTCTGGAACAGGTTGCCGTAGAGCTTCCCGTCGGCCAGCTCGAGCTCGTTGAGGCCGGTGATGTCGCCTGGCTGGTCGGACTTGATCTTCACCTCGCGCGTGATCGTGAACGTCGCGGGATCGGCGAAATAGAACGAGGGCCCGCCGTCGCTGAAGATCAGGCTCGCGCCGTCATTGGTCAGGCCCCAGCCCTCGCGCGGATTGCGCATCGTGCGCTTGAGCTTGCCGGCGAGGTCGTAGATGAAGACATCGCGCTCAGTCCAGGTGAGCTGATAGATCTCGTCATTGAGGATGGTGAGGCCTTCGCCGAAGTAGCGCGTGCCGTCGTCGCGTAGCCTGGTCACGGTGCCGTCGGGTGCGATGGTGTTCAGCCCCGAACGATTGCCGATCGCGCCGGTGCTCTCGTAAAGCTTGCCGTCGCGCCATTCGAGCCCCTGCGTGAAGCCGACCTCGCTGCGCACGATCTTGGCCGTGACCTCGAAGCGCAGATTGGCCGGGCGCGGGCAATCGGCCGCGTGCGCGGTGGCTGCGAAGGCGAAAGCAAAGAGAAAGGCGAGGGGCCGGAAAAACATGCCGGGTTCTACACTGGCCGATCCCCCTTCGTCACCGTGAGGGTGCGGTTGTCGACGCCGGGCAGCATTTTGGCCGGATCGCGCGTCACCACGATGTCGAGCACGGTTGGGCTCGCGGTGTTGGCGAGGCCGTCGCGCAGCGCGGGGCCGAGCTTGTCGGGGTCCTCGACGCGGATGCCGTTGCAGCCCATCGCGCGCGCGATCGCCGCGTAGTCCATCTCGACCAGCTCGGACGACTGATAATTGCCTGCGCCGAACATCGAGTGCTGCAGCGCCTTCACGTAGCCGGAGGCCGCATTGTTGAACACGCACAGCACGAACGGCGTGTTGGCTCTGCGCGCGGTTTCGAGTTCGCCGAGCGTCATGTTGAAGCCGCCGTCGCCGGTGAGGCCGACGACACGGCGCGTCGGCGCCGCGAGTTGAGCGCCCATCGAGCCCGGCAGTCCGTAGCCGATCGACGCGAAACCGCGGTCGGCGATGAAATGCCGCCCGGCGCGCTTGGTGTCGAACAGCAGGCCGCCCCAGTGGCCGGCGAAGCCGCCGTCGGCGACCAGGATCGCATCCTCCGGCATCAGCGCGTTCAGCTCGCCCATCAGGCGGCCGACATTGATCGGCTTCTCGCTCGACTTCAGCCGGTCCGCCGCGCCTTCGGCCCACGTCTTCATGCGCGAGGGGACTTCGGCGCACCACGGCTGGCGCCTGGCGCGTGCCGTGCCGCCGTCGCTCATCGCTGCGGCCAAGTCCTGCAGAGCGAGCCGCGCGTCGGCGGCGAGCGCGACATCGGTGCGCGTGGTGCGGCCGATCTCTTCCGGCAGGATGTCGATGTGGATCATCGGCTTGCCTGCCGGGATCAGCTGAAAGCGGCGCGTCGGGATTTCGCCGAGCTTGCACGCGACCACGATCAGAGCGTCAGAGGCGGCGACCAGATCGTTCGCAATGCGCGAGTAGCGGCCGAACAGCCCGGCCGAGAGCGGATGCGTGCACGCTATCGCGCCCTTGCCGGACATCGTGTGCGCGACCGGAATGCCGGAGCCTTCCGCGAGCGCGAGCAGCGCGTCGTAAGCTTCCGAAATATGGATGCCGCCGCCGACCAGCAGCAGCGGCCGCTCGGCCCTGGCGATGATCTTCGCGGCGCGCTCCAGCTCCTGCGGATCGGGGCGTGTGCGGCGCGCCTGCGCCTTCAAGGTCGCGTCGTCGACCCAGAAATCCGCCGCATCGAACTCATGTTCGCCGTGGCAGACGTCTTCCGGCACGTCGAGCACGACCGGCCCCGGCCGTCCCGACGTGGCGACCGCGAAGGCGCGGCGGACAAGTTCGGGAATGCGCTTGGTCCCTTCGACGCGGATCAGTTCCTTCACGGCGGGTCGCAAAATCTCGATCTGACGCGTCTCCTGCGTCATGTTCTTGCCTGCGTGATCGCGGTTGGCATCGCCCACGATCGCGATCTGCGGAATGCCGGCGTTCAAGGACTCCACCAGCGCGGTGACGAGATTTGTCGCGCCGGGTCCGAGCGTCGCGTCGCACACGCCGGGGCGATTGGTCACGCGCGCATAGGCGTCGGAGGCGAACGCGCCGCAACGCTCATCGTTGATCAGAAAATGCCTCAGGCCGAGCGCACGCATCGCCTCGTAGAACGGCAACAGCTGGAACCCGCCCATGCCGAACATCGGCCCGACGCCGGAGAGCTTGAGCATCTCGGCGAGCGCCTGCCCGCCATTGAGCTTGCGCGCCGAATTCGAGACGGGTGCGTTCATTTCGGCTCCTTCGCGCGCGCTGCCACGAAGCGCGCCACCAGTTCCTTCGCGGAAATTCCGACCTCGCCGCCGATCTGCGCCGCGCGCGCATTGATCGCGCTGACGAAGCCGTCGCGGTACGTCGATTGTCCGTCGCCGATGCGCGCGCTCCAGGCGCTGACGCACGCGCCCGCGATGCCGTGCGCGTCGAGCACGGGCAGGCGCGCGATGCCGGCATCCTCGATGCCGAAACCGGCGTCGTTATAGAGCGCCGCGAATACGTCGATCTTGATCGCGGTCTCGGGCTTGCCGCCGAGCAGCGCGCCATGCGAGCCGGTTGCGACGATGTGGCCTGTGTCTTCCGGCAGCACCAGCCCCGCGGAGTCGATCGCGTGCACGCGCACGCCGCCCGCTTCCGCCTCGCTCAGGCGATGGCGCGTTTCCTCAATCGGCGGCGGAGCAGGGCAGGGCGGAGCATCGGTACGCTCCAGCCGGTCGAGCGCTTCGCTCGCATTCATGCCGGGCGTCACGCCGCTCATCGCGGCCAGCACATTGGCGAACGTGATGAGGCCGCGTGCGTGGCAATCCTTGCCGTCGCCGATACGAGCCGTGCGGTGGCCGACTGCCGCAGCCGCAACCCCAAGCCTGTCGAGATAGTCGAGACCGCCGATGCCCGCGCGCTCGCGCCCGACACCCGCATCGCAAAGGATCACCGCCTTGATGCCGGCCTTCGCCGCCAGATAGGCGGCGTAGACACCGCCATGCGAGGCCGCAATGGCGGCACGCCCGCGCGCGTCGGGCGGAAACACAGTCACGCTGTCGAGGATGAGAGACATTGCCTAATGGACGTTTCCCGTGTTCAAACATGCCGGACCCTTCTGGCGCAAGCCGCGCATTTTCCGGGCACACATGAGCGATGCTGGCGACAATCTCCGCCGCCTGACCGGCCTCTATCGCACCATGGTGCGCATCCGTGCGTTCGAGGAGACCGCACTGGAGGCGCACAAGGCGGGCGAAATCCCGGGTCCCCTGCATGTTTCGATCGGGCAGGAAGCGGTCGCGGCCGGCATCTGCGTCAACCTGCGCAAGGATGACCGGCTGACCTCGAACCATCGCGGGCATGGCCACGCGATCGCCAAGGGCGCGGACCCGAAACGCATGATGGCGGAACTGTACGGCCGCGCGAACGGCTATTGCCGCGGCAAGGGCGGCTCGATGCACATCGCGGATTTCTCCGTCGGCATGCTGGGCGCGAACGGCGTGGTGGCAGGCGGCATTCCGATTGCAGTCGGCGCCGCGCAGGGGCTGAAGATGCAGCGGTCCGACGCGATCGTGACCTGCATGTTCGGCGACGGCGCGGTCAATCGCGGCCCCTTCCTCGAAGGGCTGAACTGGGCGGTGCTCTACAAGCTGCCCGTGCTGTTCGTGTGCGAGGATAATGGCGTTGCGGCATTCACGCGCGCCGAGAGCGTCACCGCCGGTCCCGGCGTCATCGATCGCGCCAAGGCGCTCGGGGTCGCGGCGATCACGGTCGACGGCAACAACGCAATGACAGTCGACGATGCCGCACAGGGTGCGGTCGCCGCCGTGCGCCGCGGCGACGGCCCGCATCTCCTCCACGTGCGTACCTACCGCATCACCGGCCACACCTCGACCGATGCCGCCGCGTGGCGGCCGGCGGAGGAAGTGACTGAGGCGCGCTCGCGCGATCCGATCGCGCGGCTCGGGGCGGTGCTGGCTGAGCGCGGCATCGGCCCGCGCGATCTCGGCAAGATGATCGAGGACGCGAAGGCGGAAATGGCGGAAGCGCGCACGCAAGCGAATGCGGCGGCGTGGCCGGAGCCGGCGGTTGCGTTCGAGGACGTGCAGGATACGGGGGCGGTTGCGTGGTCGAAGTCACACTGATCGAGGCCTCGCGCCGCGCCGCCTTGCAGGAGATGCGGCGCGACGAGCGCGTGTGGGTGCTCGGCGAGGACGTCGCGCGCGGCGGACTGTGGGGCCAGTACAAGGATTTCCTCGGCGAGTTCGGGCCTGAGCGCGTCGTTTCCACGCCGATTTCGGAATCGACCATCATGGGCGCCGGGCTCGGCTCGGCGCTCGTCGGCATGCGGCCGATTATCGAGATGCGCATCTTCGATTTCGTGATGTGCGCGATGGACGAACTGGTCAACCAGATCGCCAAGATCCGCTACATGTTCGGCGGGCAGGCCAAGCCCGCCGTGGTGGTGCGCATGCCGCACGGCATGTGGCGCAACTCCGCCGCGCAGCACTCGCAGATGCTGGAGGCCTGGTTCGCGCACCTGCCGGGCGTGATCGTCGTGACGCCCGCAACGCCGGCCGACGCCGCGGGCTTGCTCGTGCAGGCGATCCGCTCCGACGATCCGGTGCTGTTCTTCGATCCGAAGGATCTGTTCTGGGTGAACGGCGAAATCGCCGAGCCGATCGAGCCGATCCCGTTCGGCGTCGCGCGCAAGGTGCGCGAAGGCGATGCCGCGACGGTGGTCACGTGGTCGGCGGCGGTGCCGGTCGCCACCAAGGGCGCCGAGCTTCTCGCCGCGGAGGGGATCAATGTCGACCTGCTCGACTTGCGCACGATCTGGCCGTGGGACGAAGCTGCCGTGATTGCGTCGGTGAAGAAGACCGGCCGCCTGCTGGTCGTGCATGAGGCGGTTGAGGTCGCGGGCTTCGGCGCCGAAGTGGTTGCCCGCGTGGTCGACCGGGTCGGACCCGCGAACCTCAAGGCCGCGAAGCGCCTCGCGGCGCCACGCATTCCGGTGCCTTTCGCGCCGCCACTTGAGGCCGAAGTGCGTGTTACGCCGGAGAAAGTGATCAAGGCGGTCAGGCAGTTGATGGCCGTCTAGCATACAGTCGGCCCCGGCGTGCGCCGAGGACTGATCGCTTGCAGCCTGCGTCAACCATGTTTGCGCCGAGCGGTGCTGACGGGTCGGTCGATTCCCGCGCCGGCAACAGCTATGACTTCGTCCGTTTCTGCGCCGCGTCCGCCGTCCTGTTCAGTCATCACTTCGCCCTGTCGGGACTCTCGGAGCCGCAGGTGCCGGGCTTTGGCGAGGACTTCGGCGAGGTCGGCGTCGAGGTGTTTTTCTGCCTCAGCGGTTTCCTGATCTGCCGCTCGCTGCAGAGATCGCCCGGCTGGGCCCGGTTTGCCGCCGCCAGGGTCCTGCGGATCTTTCCGAATCTCGCCTTTGTGCTGGTGATGAGTTCGCTCGTTACCTTTGTCTGGTATCGCAACACTTCAAATCTCTGGCCGCACATTACTTACGTTGCCGACAATCTCCTGATGTTCGTGAAAGGCGTCACGTTCGTCGTTCCGGGCGTCTTCACCGATGCGTTGCGACCGGACGTGAACAATCCGCTTTGGACGCTGCCTTACGAACTGTGGTGCTATGTCATGCTCGCCCTGATGTTCGTGTTCGGCGCCCGATGGAGCGCCGTCCTTGTCGTTGTCTCCGCCCTCATCCTCACGACGGCTTGGGCGGCGGAGCCGTTCATCGACGACTTCGATGTTGGCCCGTTGGATAGTTTCGAAATCTTCCGGCTCGGCTCGTATTTCATGTCCGGCGCCGTGCTTGCTGTCGCGTGGCCGTGGATCGGCAGGCATGCGATCGCCATTGGAGCTGCCGGGCTGATCGCAAGTCTTGTGGCGCGGAGTCTTTTGCCGATCGACACGGCGCTGCATTCGCTCGCGCTGGCGGCGTGCGTCATCGGGCTCGGCGCGTCCCGCGCGATGGCATGGTTTTCCCGCGGCGGCGATGCCTCGTACGGCATGTACGTCTTCGCCTGGCCGGTGCAGCAATTTGTCCTGCTGCTCGTTGCGCCGTTCTGGCTTTCGTTGACCGTTGCGTTTCTTGTCACCAGCGCGATCGGCTATGCGACGTGGCATGCGTTCGAGAAGCGGCTGCTGTCATATCCCAGGCGGCTGACCGGGCGGCTCGACTCCGCCACTGCCGCCGCCGGCGGACGTCCGACAGACTGACAGCGCTCGGTGACTAGCGACGCATACCCGCCGGCGCCACGTCGACGCCGACGAGGCCGGCGCGCTGGATGGCGTCCGCGATCAGCCCCGAGGCGCGCGCTTCATCGACCAAGCGGTTGACGATCGCGAGCTTTGCGGCTTCGCCCTTGCGCACGATGATCGCCTGTTCGACCGCATAGAAGCTGTCGGGCAGGAGCCGCAGCCCGGGCGTTCGCGCCACCGCCTCGCTCATGCGTTGGCGATTGCCGCCATAGACGTCCACCTCGCCCGACACCAGCATCCGGATCGCCGCGTCGCTGCTGCCCGCGGCGTTGCGCTTCAGCTCGGCATGCTTGAGCGTGCGGGTGAGGAAGAAATCGGCGGCATCGCGCTCGCCGACGCCGATCCGCACGCCCGGTCTGTCGGCATCGGCGCTGACGCGGATCGGCGAGGCTTCCGGCACCGCATAGGCGTTCTGCACCAGCGAATAGGCCTGCGCGAAATCGACTTCGGCGGCGCGCACGGGGTCGAATGCCACGAAGCCGATGTCGGCCTCGCCGGACTTGACGCTCTCGATCACGGCCGGCGCATTGGCGGCGCCCGTGATGGTGAACGGCACGCCGAGCTTGCCGGCCATCATGCGTGCGATCTCGGCGGCGGGTCCGCGCGCCTCGCCGGTCGTCTGATCGATGGTCGCCTGCACCGGGTTGCGGCCGATGAAGGTCGCGCGCAACGTGCCGGCCGGGGCCAGCGCGGCGATGTCATTGGCCTGAGCGGGAATTGCCAGCAGCGCGAGCAGGACGGGCAGGGCGATGCGGATCATGAACAGGCTCCCTTCGAGGCGGGCAGTCTAGACCGGACGCAGGCCGGAAGAACGGAACTTTCCGGTTCCATCGGCATTGTCCGACCGCACGGGTGACCGGTCTGACGGTCAGGCACAGCGAGGGAAGCCATGGGCATGCTCATCAGCATTCTGATCACGTTTCTTGTCGTCATTCTGGTGCTCTATCTCATCAACATGCTGCCGATCGACGGCCGCGCGAAGCAAATCGCGCAGATTATCGTGATCGTCATCGGCGTTCTGTCGCTGCTGCGCTATCTCAGCGTGTTCTAGCGGAACGAAGCGCGAAAGGGCCGCGTTGTCGGTGGCAGTCACCGAGGACGCATGATGCCCGACCCGCGAGAGCCGACGCCGAAAATTCCGCCCGCACAGGACCCGTTGCGCGATCCGGTGCCGCCGCCGATGCAGGATCCGCCGGCGGCGCCCTATCGCGATCCGGTCGTGCCGCCCGCGCCGGGGCCGGGCGAGTCGCCCGTGCGCGACCCCGAGCCGCCGCCGTACCAGGACCCGCCGCAGCGGACAGGCGATTCTCGGTAGTGACTGCGGGTTACGTTTTCGAGGCGGGCCGACGCACGGAGCCTGACTTGTGATCGCCGCCTTCCGGCGGATCGTCAAAGTTCATTGCTCTTGGCAAGCAACGCTTGCGCCTCACTACGAGGCCGGAGCCTCGGAGCGGTGACTTGGCAAAGAAATCGGCGAGCGTGTCCGCACGCTTCTTGGGTTTTTTGGCTCGGTGCAAAGGCATCACGATGTCCTTCGGGCTCGGCGATAAGCTTACACGATAACGGCTACAATTTCACCGTCCGTAACCTCAGCGCATTTGCCACCACGCTAACCGACGAGAGCGCCATCGCGGCGGCGCCGATGATGGGGGAGAGCAGGACGCCGAAAAACGGATAGAGCGCGCCTGCGGCGATCGGGACGCCGGCCGCGTTGTAGATGAACGCGAAAAACAAATTCTGCCGGATATTGCGCATGACGGCTTGGGAAAGCCTGCGCGCGCGCACGATGCCGGTGAGGTCGCCGCGCAGCAGCGTGATGCCGGCGCTTTCGATCGCCACATCGGTGCCGGTCCCCATCGCGATGCCGACGTCGGCCGCCGCAAGGGCAGGGGCGTCGTTGACGCCGTCGCCCGCCATCGCGACGACGCGGCCCTCGCGGCGCAGCTTCTCGATCACGGCGCTCTTCCGATCCGGCAGCACTTCGGCCTCGACCTCGGTAATGCCGAGCTTGCGCGCGACGGCTTGCGCTGTCGTGCGGTTGTCGCCGGTCAGCATCACGACGCGCACGCCCTCGGTGGCGAGCGCCTTTAGGGCTTGGGGTGTGGTGGGCTTGATCGGGTCGGCGATGGCGATCGCACCCGCAATCTTGCCGTCGACCGCGACGAAGATCGCGGTCGCGCCGTCACGGCGCAGGTCTTCTGCCCGCGCGTCAAGCGGAGCGGTTGCAATACTCAATTCGGCAAGAAACCTGGCGTTGCCGAGCGCGACGCGTTTGCCTTCGACCGTACCGATTGCTCCCTTCCCGGTGGGAGAGTCGAAATCCGCGACCGGGGCCAACGCGATATCACGCTCCTTCGCGGCGGCGATGATCGCGGCACCCAGCGGATGCTCGCTCGCCTGTTCGACGCTGGCGGCAAGGCGCAGCACGGTTGCTTCGTCGAAACCACCCGCTGGAATGATCGCCGTGACCTTCGGCTTGCCTTCGGTCAAGGTGCCGGTCTTGTCGACCACCAGCGTGTCGACCTTCTCCATGCGCTCCAGCGCTTCGGCTTGTCTGATCAGCACGCCCTCCTGCGCGCCACGTCCGACACCGACCATGATCGACATCGGCGTCGCGAGGCCGAGCGCACACGGGCAGGCGATGATCAGCACGGTCACGGCGGCGACCATCGCATAAGCGAAACGCGGCTCGGGTCCGAGCGTCGCCCAGGCGGCGAACGCGATCAGCGCAGCCGCGATCACCGCGGGCACGAACCATGCGGCGACCCGGTCGGCGAGGCGCTGGATCGGCGCGCGCGAGCGTTGTGCGGCGGCGACCATCTGCACGATCTGCGCGAGCAATGTGTCGCGGCCGACCTTGTCGGCGCGCATGAGGAACGAGCCGGTGGTGTTGAGTGTGCCGGCGAGCACCTTGTCGCCCGGCTGCTTCTCGACCGGCATCGACTCGCCGGTGACCATGGACTCATCGATCGCCGCGCGGCCCTCGATCACGGTCCCGTCCACGGCCACCTTTTCTCCCGGCCGCACGCGCAGAATGTCGCCGACTGCGACCGCCTCGAGGGCAATGTCCTCGTCCTTGCCGCCGCGAACGCGGCGCGCGGTTTTCGGCGTCAGGTCGAGCAAGGCACGGATCGCGCCGGAGGTCTGCTCGCGCGCGCGCAGTTCGAGTACCTGCCCGAGCAGCACCAGCACGGTGATGACGGCGGCGGCCTCGAAATAGGTCGCGACGGCGCCCGAGTGGCCGCGGAATGCATCGGGAAAAATGCCGGGCGCGAAGGCCGCAACGACGCTGTACGCATACGCGACGCCGGTGCCCATCGCGATCAGGGTGAACATGTTGAGGTGGCGCGTGACGATCGACTGCCAGCCGCGCACGAAGAACGGCCAGCCGGCCCACAACACCACGGGCGTCGCAAACGCGAACTGGATGTAGTTCGACAGCGCCGGGTCGATGAAGCCGTGTCCGCCGGCGAGATGTGCGCCCATGTCGAGTGCGAA
Source organism: uncultured Alphaproteobacteria bacterium (assembly GCA_963778455.1). Classification (GTDB taxonomy): domain Bacteria; phylum Pseudomonadota; class Alphaproteobacteria; order Rhizobiales; family Xanthobacteraceae; genus PALSA-894. The sequence continues at coordinate 624,079 of CAVZUL010000008.1, read as the reverse complement.
CACCGGCAACGTCAGCATGAGCCCAATCCAGAAGCGCCGGCGCATGTCGGCAAGCTCCGGGTTGGGTCCGGTCTCGGCGGTTGCGATCTCGGGTTCGAGCGCCATGCCGCAGATCGGGCAGGAGCCGGGGCCGGCCTGGCGGATCTCGGGGTGCATCGGGCAGGTGTAGATCGCGTCTTCCGGCACTGGCCCGGCAGGGCGCCTGTCCTTGGAGAGATATCTGGCGGGATCGGCAGCGAACTTCGTGCGGCAGCCGGCCGAGCAGAAATAATAGGTGTGGCCGTGATGCTGGTGGCGATGCTGCGCGGTATGCGGATCGACCGTCATGTGGCAGACCGGATCGGTCGCTGTGCCCGCGGCCGGAGCCGCGCGGTCAGGGCCGTGCTGACAGGTCGTCGTCGCCACGTTTCACTTTCCAGTTGAAACCTATACCCCGTAAGGGTATATAGCAGCGATGCAACATGACGCCAAGGCTGCGACGCTGAAAAGGCTGGGACGGATCGAGGGACAGGTGCGCGGACTCGCGCGCATGGTCGAAGAGGACCGCTACTGCATCGATATCGTGACGCAGATCAGCGCGGTGCGCGCCGCGCTGCGCAAGGCCGAAGAAGAAATCCTGCGCGATCACGTGGCGCATTGCGTCGAAGGGGCGATTTCGTCGGGCAACAAGGGCGACCAGCGGCGCAAGATCGCCGAGCTGATGGACGTGTTGGGGAGGGCGGATCGCTAGCGCATGATCCCGAAAAGCATGTCCTCGACACCGATCGGGGATGGGGACCGGTTTTCGGAAAAGATCATGCGCCAACCAAAAGCGAAGAAAGCGAAAGCCGGAAAGGCGGGCGTGACGGCGCGAAAGGCTTTTGCGCCGAAGAGGCGGAAGAACAGGGCTTTTGCGCTGAAAAACAAGCCTTTTGTGCGGAAGAAATCGTCCCCGACGATCGAAATCAAGCGCGCCTACGATGAGCCAGGACCGGACGACGGGCTGCGCATCCTGATCGACCGGCTGTGGCCGCGGGGTATGACGAAATCAAAGCTCAAGCTCGACGCGTGGGTGAAGCACCTCTCGCCGAGCAACGCGCTGCGCAAGTGGTACCAACACGATCCGAAGAAATTTTCCGAATTCCGCAAGCGCTATGTCGCCGAGCTAAAGGCCCAGGGGGAAGGGCTCGCCGAGCTACGTGCGTCGGTGAAAGGCAAACCCGTGACGCTGCTCGCCGCCACGAAAGAGCTCGAACTCAGCCACGCCACCGTGCTGCGCGAACTGCTCGCCTGATCATTCCTCGCTCCGCGAACGCGGGCTACATGTCCATTCCGGCGCCGCACATCAGATACCGGCCGTAGCCTTCGTCGGTGAAGCACTGGCCGGGCGTCGCCCAGGGCGGACCGGGCATGTGTGCGAGCGGCTTGGCCGGCATCGTGACCGGCGCCGGGCGCACCTTCTGCTTCTTGCGCTTGGTCGCCGCGTCGGCCGCGTCGAGGCCTACGAAGGACAGTGCCACGACGGCGGCCACGATGATCCTGAGCATGCCTTTATCCCCCAGATTGCTGATCGGACCCGGGCTATCGACCACGTCCCGAACTGCATGCCCGATACCGGCCGTAGCCTTCGTCGGTGAAGCACTCCCACGGCTGCGCCCAGGGCGGCCCCGGAGTCCTTGCGTAGGGTCCGGGTGCGTAGCCATAGGGCGCGGCCGGCACATAGGCATAGGCCGGGCCGCGATACACCTTGTGGCGTTTGTGTTTGCTCGCCGCGTCGGCGGTGCCGACGGCGAGAAATGACAGCGCGGCCGCGGCCGCAATCGAAGTCTTGCAGGACATGGGTCTACTCCCGGGATTCGCCCCCGTGGTTACCATGGACACTAACACCAATCAGCGCGGTTTGTTTCGCGGGCGGCAGCGCACACGGTGATTTGACCGGCTTTCGTTGCGTTCGGCGCTGTTAGGCAGCCGCAGCTGTCCTTGCGTCGCTATCGCTTCAGCCGCTTGGCGACCTCTTCCAGCATCACCTCGGTCGCGCCGCCGCCGATGGCCTGGACGCGGGCGTCGCGCACCATGCGCTCGATCGTTGACTCGCGCATGTAACCGATGCCGCCGTGGAATTGCAGGCAGGCGTACATCACCTCGTTGACCAGCTCGCCGCAGTAGGCCTTCACCATCGAGACCTCGCGCGTGCAGTCGACGCCCTGCGCGTCGAGAAACGCCGCATGATAGACGAGCTGCCGCCCGGCCTCGACTCGTGCCGCGAGCATCGCGAGGCGCTGGCGGACGGCTTGCTTGTCGTAGAGCGTGCCGCCGAACGCCTTGCGTATCGTCACGTAGTCGAGGGTGAGATCGAGCGCGGCCTGCGCTTCGCCCATCGCCATCGCGCCGATCACGGTGCGCTCGTTCTGGAAGTTGCTCATGATCGCGTAGAAGCCGCGGCCTTCCTTGCCGAGCAGGTTCTCGGCCGGGATGCGGCAGTCCTCGAAGGCAAGCTCCGCGGTGTCGGAGGAGCGCCAGCCGTGCTTGTCGAGTGCGCGGCTCACCGTAAAGCCGGGTGTGCCCTTCTCCATCATGAACATCGAGATCTGCTGCGAGGGGCGCGCGTCGCGCGAAGTTTTCGCCGCGACGAAATAGAGGTCGGCGTGCACGCCGTTGGTGATGAACATTTTCGTGCCGTTGAGCACGTAATGCTCGCCGTCGCGCCGCGCGGTAGTGCGGATCGCCTTCACGTCGGAGCCGGCGTCCGGCTCGGTCACGGCGACGGCCGTGATCGCGCGCCCGGCGATGATCTCGGGCATCCAGCGCGCCTTTTGCGCCGACGTACCCGCGTGCGCCATGTGCACCGAGGCCATGTCGGTGTGGACAAGGATGGTGATCGCCGCGCCCGAGAAGGTCGAGCGGCCGAGTTCTTCGGCGAGCACGATCGAGCCGAGCGTATCCATCTCGGAGCCGCCGTATTCGATCGGGTAACGGATGCCAAGGAAGCCGAGCTCACCCATGCGGCGCAGCACCTCGCGCGGGACGTAGCCTTGCTCCTCCCACTTCAGCCCGTGCGGCTTGATCTCGGTTTCGACGAAGCGGCGGATTTGCGAGCGGAGTGCTTCGTGCTCTTCGCGGAAGTAGGGCGAGGGGAGGGAGACGGATTCGGGGCGGTTCATGGGCACTGTCATTCCGGGGCGCGGGCTTTTGCCCGCGAGCCCGGAATCCATAACCACAGAACGCGCCGCATTGCACGGCTCGTAGTCAAATCTGACAGGGTCGTGGTTATCGATTCCGGACACGGCGCGACGCGCCGTTCCGGAATGACGGGAAAGGTTTAGCTGTACCTCTTCCGCGCCAGCTCCGCCCCTTTGCCCAGCGCCTTGAGCTTTGCGCTCGCGATGTCGCGCCGCATCGGCGCCATGCCGCAATTGGTGCAGGGGATGATCTTCTCTTTCGCGACGTATTTCATTGCCTCCTCGATGACACCCGCCACCTGTTCGGGCGTCTCGACCTCATCGTTCGCGACATCGATCACGCCGACCAGCACGTCCTTGCCGTCGAGCAGCCTCAACAGATTGAGCGGCACGTTCGAATTGCGGCATTCGAGCGAGACCTGGCCGATCCGGCTTTTCGCGAGCGCCGGAAACACCTTCTCGTATTGCCGCCATTCGCCGCCGAGCGTCTTCTTCCAGTCGGTGTTCGCCTTGATGCCGTAGCCGTAGCAGATGTGCACCGCGGTCGTGACATTCACGCCCTCGACCGCGCGGTGCAGCGCCTCGATACCCCAGCCGGCCGCCTCGTCCATGTAGACGTTGAAGGCGGGCTCATCGAACTGGATCACGTCGACGCCGTCGGCTTGCAGCGCACGCGCCTCTGCATTCAGCAGCGACGCGAACGCCATCGCCATCCTGACACGGTCGCCGTAGTGTCGGTCCGCGATCGTATCGATGATGGTCATCGGCCCCGGCATCGTGACCTTGAGCTTCTTGCTTGTGTGTGCGCGCGCGAGCCTAGCCTCCGCCGCGTGCACGCGGCCTTTCAGGCGCAGCTCGCCAACGACCTGCGGCACCATCGCTTTATAGCGGTCGGCACGGATGCCCATCTCGACCTTGTGGGCGAAGTCGATCCCGTCGACGAACTCCAGGAAGCCGTGCACGAAATGCTGGCGCGACATCTCGCCGTCGGTGACGATATCGATGCCGGCGTCTTCCTGCTCCTTCAGCGCGAGCAGCGTCGCGTCGGCTTTCGCCGCGGCCAGCTCATCGCCGGACAGCGTCCACTGCGGCCAGAGCTTGTTCGGCTCGGCCAGCCACGACGGCTTCGGCAGGCTTCCGGCGATCGTGGTTTCGAACATGCGTTTCCTCGGGACTATTTTTCTGGGCGCCAACCATACAGCCAATCGTACCGGTGCAGCAGCCGCTCGCCGCCCATGCCTCGCAGGATCAGGTCGCGTGCGAGACCAAGCGGGCCGGAGAGGTGATAGCGCCGCGAATTACGCTGCGCCTCGCGTTGCGCGCGCGCGACGCGGCTCCGGCGCGCTTGTTCATAGGCCCGCAACGCGTGGTTGGTTTCGCCGTCGCGGCCAAGATATTGGACCAGCACAGCCGCGTCCTCGATCGCCATCGCGCCGCCCTGCGCCAGAAACGGCAGCATCGGGTGCGCGGCATCGCCAATGAGTGTTACAGGACCTTGCGCGCGCAAGCGCGCCGGCGCGCGGTCGAACAGCGCCCATTTCTGCCAGCGTTCGGGAAGGGCGATGAGCGCGCGCGCGGCGGGCGCGAAGCGCGCGAAGCGGCCCGCAAGATCGGCCGGCTTGCCCGTCGCGCTCCAGCCGGGCTCGTGCCAATCGTCGCGGATGGTCGCCACGATGTTGATCTCGCGGCCCCCCTTCACCGGATAGTGGACGAGATGTGCATCTCGCCCGAGCCACAGGCCGGTGACGGGCTCGCGGAATTCCGGCGTGACGCGCGCCGCGGGGACGATCGCGCGCCAGGCGGAGCGCTGCGCGAACGTGGGCTGCTTGCGGTCGCCGAGACGCGTGCGCAGCGTGGACCACAACCCGTCGGCGCCGATCAGCGCGATGCCCTGCTCGTCGCGCATGCCTTCTGCGGTGCGGGCCTGCACGGTGATGCCATGCTGGTGGATCGCGAAGTCCTCCACGCGCGTGCCGAGACGCAGCGTGATATCGGGGCTCTGCTCGATCGCAGCGGCGAGAACCGCCTGCAGACCGCCGCGATAAATCGCCCAATACGGTGCACCATAACGCTGCTCTGCGGCGCCTCCGAGCGGGATGCGCACGATGTCGCGGCCCGAACGGCCCTGGATGACGCGGATCGCCTGCGGCTCGACGGCCAGCGGTCGCAGCTTCTCGGCGAGGCCAAGGTCCAACAGAACGCGCGTCGCGTTGGGCGAAAGCTGGATGCCGGCGCCGGCTTCCTCCAGCCGCGCGGCCTGTTCGAGTACCACCGCGCGGTAGCCTGCGCGCGTCAGTGCCAGCGCCGCGGTCAGCCCGCCGATGCCGGCACCTGCGATGATGATGGAGCGGGAACGGGCCACTTCAGGACTCCATCCGGCTACGGCCTGCTACCGACATGCCGAGGCGCCTTGCACACAAGGCGCTTCATGACTAGTCTCCTGACTAGACAGGAGAAAGTGGCATGAAGCACTGGCAGGTACAGGACGCCAAGGCGCGCTTTAGCGAATTGCTCGAAACGTGTCTGGCCGATGGACCGCAGGTCGTGACGAAGCGCGGAATCGAGACAGCGGTGCTCGTGCCGGTCGAGCAGTGGCGGGCACTCCAAAGAGCTGCGCGCCCCGGTCTCAAAGAACTGCTGCTTGCCGACGCTCCTCGCGCCGATATTCCCGTGCCACCGCGGGGCCTGCGACGTCACCGCCCCCCGCCGCGATTTACCTAGGTGTTTCTTCTCGATACGAACGTCGTATCGGAATTGCGCCGCATACGGCCGCACGGTTCGGTCCTTGCGTGGTTGCGCGCGACTCCGGAGGAACATCTGCACGTCGCCGCGGTGACAATCGGCGAACTGCAGGCCGGCGTCGAGGTGACTCGCGAGCAAGATCCGGACAAGGCCATACAGATCGAAAGCTGGATCGACAATATCGCCGCAACTTACAACATCGTTCCCCTGGACGCATCGATCTTCCGACGCTGGGCGCGGCTGATGCATAGGGTTGGCCGTCAGTACAGTGAGGACGCGATGATTGCCGCGACGGCTCAAGTTCACAACTTGACTGTCGTCACCCGCAATGTGCGCGACTTCAAGGTCTTCGGCGTCGCGACCTTCAATCCCTTTTCTTGAACTGTCCTAGGTTGCCACCGCCATCCGCCACGCGCATTCAGCCGGGCGCGCCTCATTGGCGTGCAGCGACGGATCGTAGCGGTACAGCGTCGAGCAGTAGGAGCAGATGAACTCGTTGTCGTCGCCCATGTCGCAGAACACGTGCGGATGATCGAACGGCGGTGTCGCGCCGATGCACATGAACTCCTTCGCGCCGATCTCGATCACGGCTGCGCCGACATCATTGTGAAAATGCGGAACGACGTGCTCGGCCATGACGTGCCCTTCCGGTGGAATCTCGAGGATGGCTTACGCGCTCCGCTCATTCCCGCGCAAGCGGGAATCCGGTCATTTCTGGCATTGGGTGGCGGCGGGAGCATCCCGGCGCGCAAACCGGGTGGCTCGCGACTGCAAGACAGGGCAATCTGCCTCCATGACCGGCCCGATCTTTATCCTCGCCTTTGTCACTCTTTCGGCGTTCCGCGACGTGTTCTTCGCGGATGCGCTGCGCTCGGCGCCGTTCTTCGCGGTCGCGCTGATCGCGTTTGCGACGTGCACGCTCGCGTTCCTGATCGTTGCGCTGGTCGAGAGACAGCGCACGCTGCACGTCGTGTTCGCGGATACACGCACGTTCCTGCTGATGAACCTGTTTACCGCCGTTTCTTGGCTCGGCTACTTCCAGTCGCTGCGATTTCTCGAGCCGGCGATCGTGAACGTGCTTTTTGCCGGTGTGGGCCCGTTGACCATCATGGCAATGGGCGCGGTGGGCTGGCGTATCGTCGATGACGCGACGATGACGCCGCTTGAAACTGCCTGCCAGATTGCGATGGCGTTCTGCCTTGCCGCATTGGCGGCGGTGGCGGTCGCTGGCCTGTCCGCCGGTGAGGGCGGCATGCCCGCGCTGGTCGGCTGCGCTTTTGCGGCCGGCGCCGGCGTCACGATCACCATCGCGCAGCTTTATGCCAAGCGGCTGCACAATGCCGGCGCGAGCGCTGCCGCAGTCGTCGCGACCCGCTTCCTTGGCGTCCTGGCCATTGGATCGGTTGCATTGGCGTTGGGTCCCGCCGAAGCGCTGACCGCGGCCGTGTCATCGGCGACCTGGCTCGCGCTCGCGCCGGCAGCCTTCTTCTTCATGGCGGTGCCGATCTATCTCAACCAGATCGGCGTGAAGCTCGCGAGCCCGCTGACGGTGCGGGTGCTGCTCGCACTCGGCCCGGTGTTCCTGATCGCCTTGCAGACCGTGGTCGGCGGCTTCAAATTGTCGGGATACTCGCTCGCGGGCGTCACCCTCTACTGCGCGATCGCGATCGCGGCGGCGTTAGCGCGTATGCTCAGTGCAAGACCCTTGTCGCCTCCGGCACCAGCGTCAGCTCCATCTGGCTGATCAAGGCGGCGCGCGTCTGTTCGGCTTCGTCGATCCCGGCGGCGAGTTGCTTCGCCGTCGTGTCGTTCGACCCGTACAACACGATGCCGCCGATGCCGAGGATCGCGGCGAGCATCAGCAGCACGGGATCCGCCTGGACCAAGCGCAACAGGATGGCGGCGAGCAGGACGCCGCCCGCAACGATCGCGCTGCGTGCCGCAACCGCGATCTTGCGGCAGCGCTCAAGCGCCTCGGCAAGCTGCTCGATCCTGCCTTCGAGCTGCGAAATCTGATCGTGCGGGTCCGTCATGCTCATGGCGTTACGCGCGGATCCACGTCTCCGAGAACGCGAGGAACGCGGTGGTGATCGCGTGGCCCGCCATGTCGCGCGGCGCGGGCTTGCCCGGCAGCGCCTGGCCGTTGACCGTGATAGATGCCTCCGCGCAGGGCACGAACGTGCTCGGCATCCAGTGCTTGCCGGTCGCCGACTTGTCCGGCGGCAGCGCGAAGCAGAACGCCTTGCCGAGGCCGTTCCAGCTCAGCGTCACGGTGAACTCGGCGGCCTTCACGGTCTCGCTGTAGTCGCTCGCCGGATCGCCCGATGCGGCCACGCTGTCGAGCGGACGAAAGACGAGGTTCTTCAGTCCCGGCGTGTCCTTCCAGGCGCCGAAGTGCGAGACGAAATCGGACACCAGATAGCGCGCGAGCTTCTCGTTGTCGGTGAAACAGAAATTGCCGCGCTCGGGAGGCGGATTGGCGTCCTGCGGCGACATCATGAGCATCAAGGCGTGACCGCGTCCGTGCGGCGAGAGCACGACACGGAAGAAGCTCGCGGCGGCGACAAACGGGCCGTCCGGTGTCTCCTTGAGCGAAATGCCGGGGTTTTCCCCCGACCACTCGACAGTGCCAGGAAAGCTGATCACGTCCGCCATGGCGTCCTCCACATCGTTTGGCCGATGCTCCGAGCGTATCGGAAGCTGCGGAGCGGGGGAATTCCGCCCGGCGAAAAGACGCACCTTAACCCCGGCGAATTGATCGCGTGGCGCGCGGCTGTTACGTTGTCGCGGGGCGAGCCAACACAATAACAAGTTGCCCGAGGGAGGACACACGTGAACCCAATCGCCACGTTGCCGGCGGTTGCCGCAGTGCTTGCGGCGGCCGCGCTGATCGCCCCGCGCGGGGCCGACGCCCAGACCATCAAGCTCCCGCGACGCTGACGTTCACCGCCTACGACACCGGCTCGTCCGGCTTCAACATGGCGGTGGGCGATCGGCAAGGCGCTTCAAGGACAAGCACGGCACCGACGTGCGCGTGCTGCCCGCCGGCAACGACGTCGCGCGGCTCGCGCCGCTCAAGGGCAATCGCGCGCAGGCCTCCGCGATGGGCATCGGCGTCGTACTTCGCGCAGGAAGGCGTGTTCGAGTTCGGCGTGAAGGAATGGGGCCCGCAGCCGCTGCGGCTCATGCATGTCCTCGAGCGCACTGCAACGCGATCTCGCTCGGCGTCGCGAAGGACACCGGCGTGAAGGAGATCAAGGACCTCAAGGGCAAGCGCGTCGCGCATGGTGGTCGGCGCGCCCGCGCTCAATCAGAACGCGTTCGCCGTGCTCGCCTTCGGCGATCTCACGCGCAACGACGTGAAGCTCGTCGAGTTCTCGAGCTACGGCGCGATGTGGAAGGGCATGCTCAACAACGAGGTCGATGCGGCGATCGCGTCGAACATCTCGGGGCAGGTGCGGGAAGTCGAGGCCTCGCCGCGCGGCATCGTCTATCCGCCGACGCCGGCCGCCGACAAGGCGGGCTGGGACGCGGCTGCGCAAGTTCGGGCCCTACTACGCGCCGCACAAGGCGACCTGCGGCATCGGCGTCCCGAAGGACGAGTCCGGTCGAGCTGCCCAACTATCCGTATCCGATCATGACGGCGTACGCGACGCAGTCGGCCGATCTCGTCTACAGCATCACCAAGGCGATGATCGCGAGACTACGCCGCGTACAAGGACAGCGCGCCCGGCGCCGACGGCTTCGAGCTCTCCCGCCAGAATCTTTCCTGGGTGCTGCCGTACCACGAGGGCGCGGTGAGGGCGTTCAAGGAAGCGGGCGTCTGGAAGGCCGAGCACGAGGCGCACAACCAGGCGCTGCTCAAGCGCCAGCAGGTGCTCGCCGATCGCGTGGGACGCGTACCTGAAGACGCAATCCGCCGGACGACAGCGGCCTTCGCCAAGGGCTGGCTCTCGGCGCGCGCAGCGGCGCTCACCAAGAGCGGGCCTGCCGACCACGGTCGTTCTGATCTGACCGGGCTTGAGGCCCGGCGCCGCTGGGGGGATTCGCATGGCGAGCGCCGGGCACAGGCGGGCGAGCGGGTCGACGTTCGGCGACCCGCACTGCGGCGGCGCCGGTCGGAAGCGGAAGTCGCTGCGCGTGCGCACGCTGCCGCCGCGTGTGGCGGTGGCTGCTGATCGTCGCCTCGGCGCTCACCATCTTCCTCTGCGTCAACCAGCAGTTCGTGCTGCGCTTCTTCGTCGGCTTCACGCCGCTCAACACCGAGTACTACTACGCGCTGGTGCTGGTGATGCTGCCGTTCGTGTTCGTGATCTTTCCCGGCCAGCGCCGTCGCGCGCCGCTCGATCGCGTGCCTGGTATGGACGCGGTGCTGTTCGTCGGCGACGGTCGCGGCGTCCGCTCTATCTGCTGCTCAACATCCGCAAGGCGGCCGAGCTCGGCTGGGAATTCGGCGGCGCGCCGCATGCCGATCGTGTGGACCGGCTACCTCATGTGGGCGCTGCTGATGGAGGGGCTGCGCCGCACCGGCGGCTGGGGCCTCGTGCTGTCGGTGGCGCCGTTCACGTTCTATCCGCTGTTCGCCGAAGCGCGTGGCTCGGGCCGCTCAAAGGCGCGCAATCGACGCCCGAGCAGGCGAGCGCCTATCACATGCTCTCGGTCGAGAGTCTCCTCGGCATCCCGCTCCAGGCGTTCGCCGAGACGGTGATCGGCTTTCTCGTCTTCGGCACCGCGCTCATGATGACCGGCGCCGGGCAAGTTCTTCATCAACGTCTCGTTCGCGCTGTGCGGCACGTTCCGCGGCGGCGCCGCCAAGGTCTGCATCTTCGCGAGCGCCATGCTCGGCATGATGTCGGGCTCGATCGTGAGCAACGTGCTCACCGCCGGCACGATGACGATCCCGGTGATGAAGCGCACCGGGTTTCGCGCGTCCTACGCCGGCGCGATCGAGGCCTGCGCCTCGACCGGCGCGGTGCTCGCGCCGCCGGTGATGGGCGCCACCGCGTTCGTCATGGCGCAGTTCCTGAACGTGAGCTACGCGGAGGTCGCGCTCGCGGCGACCATCCCGGCGCTGCTCTACTACTTCGGCCTCTTCATGCAGGTGGACGCCTACGCCGCGCGCCACGGCCTGAAAGGCCTGCCGCGCGAGGAGCTGCCGAGCGTGTGGGTGACCGATCAAGGAGGGCTGGTACTACGTTTTCGTCATCGCGCTGCTGATCTTCATGCTGCTCGTCATGAAGCGCGAGAGCCACGCGCCGTTCTACGCGACGGTGCTGCTGCTGGTGCTCAACCAGCTGTTCAATCGCGAGAAAGTGGAACCTCGAGCACGGTGCCGAAGTTTCTCGAGGTGAACGGCAGGACCTTCGTCGAGCTGGTCGGGCATCCTCGCCGGCTGCGGGCTCCTGATCGGCGCGTTCTCGCTGACCGGCGTCATCTCCGAGCCTCGCCAACGACATGCTGCGCGATCGCCGGCAACAACGCGCTGCTGCTGCTCGCGATGTGCGCCATGACGAGCCTCGTGCTCGGCCTCGGGCTCACGACGACCGCGTGCTACATCTTCCTCGCCATCCTGGTCGGCGCCCGCGCTGGAGAAGGCGCGGCCTCAACAAGATGGCGGTCCACATGTTCATCTTCTACTGGGGCATGCTGTCGTCGATCACGCCGCCGGTTGCGATCGCCTCGTTCGCCGCCGCCGGCATCGCGGGCGCGCCGCCGATGCAGACCGGCTGGGAATCGATGCGCGTCGGCAGTCGATCATCTACTTCATCCCGTTCTTCTTCGTGCTCAACCCGGCGTTCGTGCTGCAGGGCCCGTTCGTATGCGAAACGCTGGTGCTGACGGCGCACCGCGGCGGTCGGGCATCGTGTTCATCTGCGGCGGCATTCAGGGCTACCAGATCGGCATCGGCGACCTGCGCCGCGCCGGGCGCTTCGAATGGCCGCTGCGCGTCATGTTGATCGTCGGCGGCTTCGTGCTGGCGACGCCCGGCGGCGGCATCTCGCCGCTCGCCCAATGGCAGATGACCGGGCTCGGGCTGGCGCTGCTGATTCCGACGGCTGCGCTCGCGTGGTTTTTCGTGCGGCGCGCGGCGGCGCGTCGAGCGCAATAAGCGGAGCGCAGCGAAGCGCATTGCGCCGTCTTATGGGAATGAGCCGCGCAGAACGGCGCAATGCGCTTCGCTTGTTGCGCCCTACGGACTTGATCGGTCAGCAGAAGATTGAGGTGCGAGCCGGAAAAATCTACCTCCCGGCGATCCAAGGTTCAGCTTCAGTGCACACCGAGCCGCCTGAGGGCAACATTCTCGTCGTCACCTGAAAGAGTACTATCAGATGCTTCTACTTGTCCAAATCGATCTCTCGAAAGCAGACGTGCCCTTGTTCGAGGTTTACGAGAAGAAAGTTCTCGGTCTGCTCGGTGCCCATGGTGCGAGGTTGGAAGCACGACTGCGATCGAAGGACGGACTTACCGAAGTTCACTTGCTGGAATTCCCGGATGCCGTCGCCTTGGAAGGGTTTCGCGCTGATCCTGCGCGCTTGGGGGCGCAGGACATGTGGGAGCGATGCGGCGCGTCGTCTGTAATAACCGAGGTTGGCCGGATCGACTGAGCTTAATTTTGTCCCACTCGCAAAACGTTGCGGCGGAGATCGGGAGGCAACGCACCGCACGCCCGCTCTATGTCATGCTCAAGCGCGTAGGGCGCAATAAGCGAAGCGCATTGCGCCGCCTTATGGGAATGAACCGCGCGGTTCAGAACGGCGCAATACGCTTCCGCCTTCGCGCTCCGCACTTCGGCGACTCCTGCCGCGCCGTAGCCCGCGAAGCGAGCGTAGGCGGGTCGCTTATTGCGCCCTACGGCTCAGCCGCGGCGCGCCGCCTTGATTGCGGCGACATCGATCTTCTTCATGGTCATCATCGCATCGAACGCGCGCTTTGCTTCGTCGCCGCCGGCCGCCATCGCCTCGGTCAGCACGCGCGGCGTGATCTGCCACGACACGCCCCATTTGTCCTTGCACCAGCCGCACGCGCTCTCCTGGCCGCCGTTGCCGACGATCGCGTTCCAATAGCGGTCGGTCTCGGCCTGATCGTCCGTGGCGATCTGGAACGAGAACGCTTCGGTGTGCTTGAACTCGGGACCGCCATTGAGGCCGATGCACGAGACGCCGGCAACTTTGAACTCGACGACCAGCACGTCGCCCTTCTTGCCGGATGGGAAGTCGCCGGGCGCACGCCAGATGGCGCCGACCGCACTGTCGGGAAACGTCGCGGCATAGAAGCGGGCAGCGGCCTCGGCATCCTTGTCGTACCAGACGCAAATCGTGTTCTTTGCCATTGTGTGTCCTTTCGCTTTGAAGCCCGCCCTGACCGGCATCTCCTCCTGTCAAGATAGGGTGCCCAATCGCTGTTCTCACTGGAGAGCGCGCTACGCGCTCTCCAAGCTCTTGCGGCCGCTCTGGATTTGATAACCTCCAGCTGATTCCTGACGAGGACGAGCGAAAAGGAAAAGCGATGGCGACCGAGATACGGCTGCGAAATCCGAAAACGGGCGACGAGCAAGCTGCCTACGAGGGCTACAGTTGGACGAGTCTTTTCTTCGGTGCGTTTCCGACGCTCCTGCGCGGCGATATCGCACTTGGACTTGCCGTCCTGTTTGTGATCGTGGTCCTCGGGGCCGGGGCATTCGTCGCGGACTATCCGACATGGCTCACCACGGCAATCGTCGGCGGCATATGGGGAATATTCTACAACAAAATTCATTTCGACCGCCTGGAACGCGCAGGATATGAGCGCGCTCCCGCGCCACCAACGGTGCAGACCTGAGCCTACGGGCTGCGGGCTGGCTCCCCGAGCGCTGCGGTCACAAGCTCGGTGTCCATGTACTCGGTCACCTCGGCGAGCTTTCCGTCCTGAAGGCGGAACACGAAGCAATAGTTGTTGTTGTACGGCACGCCATCCCTGGTGACGTTCGATCCGCGCGCCTCGACCGCAACGTAATCGCCCGCCACCGTTGAGGTGGCGGGTCATTTTTTTGTGCCGCCCTAGTTGGCGGCCTCGTCATTCGCCATGCCGCATCCCCCACAAGGCGCGATAGCCCACACTAGCACAGAGGATAGCAAGCAGGATCGGGATTCCTGCCACTCTCCCCTCTAGTGGCTCATCCAGAACCAAGAAGAGGAAGCCCAAGAAAAAGATTCCTGCCAGCACAAAAAAGAATGCGGCAGTCACGATATTGCCAATCGTGTTCAGTCGCATGGGTCTAAGACCACAGTTGGCGGCCTCGTCATTACATTCCCTTGCCGTCATCCGGATCGGGATCATAGCGCGTAGGGCGCAATAAGCGGAGCGCAGCGAAGCGCATTGCGCCGCCTTATGGAATGAGCGGCGCTGTGAGAACGGCGCAATACGCTTCGCTATTGCGCCCTACGCGCTCCCCCTCGCGGTCCCGGTGCCCGACCGCCCCACGTTCTTGGACGGCGCAATGAACGCAGCGCCCGGAAGCATTCACATTGGGCTGTTGCGGCGTCCGTTCGTCTGCCATGATGTCGGCTTCGCCAATATAGGAGATGCGACGTGGCTAGTGGAACTGTGAAGTGGTTCAACCCGACAAAAGGCTATGGCTTTATTCAGCCATCGGGCGGTGGCGGCAAAGATGTGTTCGTGCACATCTCGGCGGTGGAACGTGCGGGCCTGAGCACTCTCAATGAGGGCCAGCAAGTCGACTATGAAATCGTGTCGAACCGCGGCAAGGAGTTGGCGGAAAATCTGAAGGTGAAATGACAACAAGGCCCGCCGGCATAAACCGGCGGGCTCTCCCGCGGACAGAACATTGAAGGCCGCGCAACATCGCTGGCGATGGGCCGTTCGAGCTGTCGAACAAGATCCGTTTCGCTTTGCCCGTTTTGAGGTTGGTCATGGCGGCTCTTTTTTCCAAGCACAACCAGTCGCAAATCTGAAACATGCCGAAATCGCAGAAAAAGAAGCGCGGTCGGCCTGCCACTGGTCGCGACCCGGTAACCGCTATCCGTCTTCCGGAGGATTTGAGAGTGCGCGTCGAAGCCTGGGCTGCCAGGCAGCGTGATACGCCCTCTCGTTCAGAGGCGATCCGCCGGCTGGTCGAGATCGGTCTCGCGAGTGTGAGCGCTGCCAAGCCGAGCAATAAGAAATCTGCAGCTAAAGCAGCTGGGATGGCTGGCGCGATGGTTGACTACCTCAGCGACCAATCCGCGCCGGCCGATGTCCGCGAGAAACGCAAGCGCCGCCTGCTAAAAGGGCCGTCCGAGTTTCGCGAGATGCGAACCGATCTACCGAAGCCGAAGGTGCCATAGGCGCGCTACGGTTCCGCCGAGCCGCCGTCCCGCCGCAATCCGGCCCTACATGCACCCCGCTTCGGCTGGGGACAGACTTGCTCACCCGTCTTGCCATCACGTTTTCGCTCGGCGCCGCCGCATGTCTGGCGATCGCTGCACCCTTCAGCGTGCCCGAAGGCATTCATGCGGCACGCACCATCGCGGCGGCGGATGACCCGGTTCGCCTCTCCGAACTCGCTCTGGACAAGAGTTTCCACACGGCGGTCGCGGCGCGTGAGATCGAAACGGCGCTGGCGGCGGGGGATACCGAGCTCGCGCGCAGCTTTCTCGATCTGGCGGCCGAGCGCGGCGTCGCGGTTGCCCCGGCGCTGATCGCAAAAACTGCATCGGCGGAAGACGATGCCGCCCGGCCTTCAAGCAAGGTTGCAAGCTTTGCGCGCGGCTTCATCACCGGCAAGCCGGAGGACATTGCAAGCGCCGCCGGCATGCTGACCGGCGACCTGTTCGTGTTCGGCGACGTGCGCGATGTGGTGCGCGAAGGCTGGCGCGGGATGCGCGGCGAGGAGGTCGACACGCTGGTGCTCGGCCTCGCCGGAACCGGCATTGCGGTGACCGCCGGGCTCTATGCGAGCGGCGGGCTCGTCGCGCCCGCGCGCGCCGGACTGTCCGTGATCAAGGCTGCGCGCCGTGGTGGGCACATCGGCGCCCCGATGGTGCGCCTGCTCAAGGTCGAGACGCGCGAAGGGCTGATCCACTTCGTCGGCAACCTCGGCAAGGTGCAGTCGAAAGCGGGCCTGCGCGGCGCGTTTGATGTGCTGAAGGTGGCCGAACATCCGAAGGACATGGCGAGGCTCGCCCGCCTTGCCGACGCCAAGGGCAGCAAGACCCGTGCGATCGTGAAGGTGCTGGGGCGTGGCGCCATCGTGCTCACCGGCGCGCTGTTCGACCTGGCGCTTTGGATCTTCTGGGCGCTGTTCAATCTTCTGGCGTTCTGCGCGGCCTGCAAGCGCACCGTCGAGCGCATGACCTTGCGCCATTGCGAGCGGCGGCGGGCAAGGCGCGAGATGCCAATGGTTTTCGTCTGACCACTCGATAGTGCCGGGAAGTTGATCGTGTCCGCCAGGGCGCCCTCCAGATTGCCGGTCGAGCAAGTGTCTGCTTTGGCCCGCTTTGCGGACTCAAGTCGGACATTGCGTCATGTCCGCAAAGGGCCAGAAGCGGACATCGGCTCGCCCATTCGAACACCTCGTCGGCGCGGGCGAGCAGCGTGGGCGGTAGGGCGAGACCGAGGGCCTTGGCGGCCTTGAGATTGATCACCAAGATTGTCTGTTGCTGGCTTTAGCCCCGTTGCGGTTATCTGGGAAATATCGACGGAGGTTGATCATGCAGGACAGGGGAAAGCGCGCCTCGATCGCCGAGCTTCGGGCTTCGGTTGAGCCAGCTCTTGCCTTGCTGGCCGGTATGCAGCTTGGTGTGTTCACGGTGCTCGGGGAGAGGGATCTCCCGGCGGAACGGGTTGCAGCGCAGATCGGCTGTGACGCCGGGCGGTTGTCGAGGCTGCTCTATGCGCTGGCCCATGTCGGTCTACTGGAGGTGACGGGCGGACGCTTTCGCAACGGGATCGAAGCGGCCGAGGTGTTGGTGGCCGGGAAGCCAGGCTTTATTGGTGGCGCGCATGAGTTGATAGCCAAGGTCTGGACCGCCAATCTAAACACCGCAGAGTTGATCCGGACCGGCAGACCGATTGCGGAGCACGATTTTTCGACGGCGCGTCCGGAGGAGACGGCGGCCCTGCTACGCGGGCCGGGCGGAGTTGCCTTCGGGCGGACGCTTGCCGGGATGCTCGATTTGTCGCGCGCCGAGTCCGTGATCGACATCGGCGGGGGTGCGGGGACGGTGCTGGCGGGGCTGAGGGAGCGCTGGCCTCATTTCAAGGCGACCCTACTGGAACTGCCCGAGGTGATCGTCCATGCCGGCCCAATCCTTGCTGAGCACCGGGCGGGCGAGGTAGCGCTCGAGACGGGCGATATCTTACGGGGACCGGCCCGGCACAAGCATGACGTCGCGATACTGCGCGCGGTGATACAGGTGCTGTCGCCAGCGGACGCGGAATTGGCGATCCGTCATACGGCGCAAAGCCTGCGCCCGGGGGGAGAGGCGATCATCGGAGGCTGGGGCATTCTCGATGACGACAGACTCGGACCCCCCAGTGGGGTATTCGTGAATCTCACCTTCCTTAACTTATATCGCGATGGTGAAGCCTATACCGAGTCGCAGTACCGCGGCTGGATGAAGGTGGCCGGATTCATCGGGATCGAACGCAGCAGCATGCCCGACGGGACCGGGATATTTCGAGGCCGTATTGCGGACTGACTGTCCCCGAAAGCAGACATCGGCAGGTGGCACTGCGATGTCCGCCCTGGGCCATTAGCCGACATTTACGGAAGAACAGCCGTTGATACGAAAGAACAGCCGTTGATACCGCCCAGGCTCGTCGATTGGCAAATTGCCCAGTACCCTAGCCACCGCAATAATGGGTAATTATCGCAATTGCGGCGACGGTGATGGGGAGTCGAACAACATCGTCAAAGCGCGAGGCCGATGACTCCAGCCCCAACCAATCCAAGACCAACCACCAGGGCAAGAGTTATCCCGACTGCAACATACGGTTCCCATTGAGTGCCAACGAACCAACGGATTTCTCCTCCGTGCGGAAGACAAAGTTTGAACAATGCAAGCGCGACACCAAACGCAACAAATCCCAGAACAAGATCTATCATTTTCACGCCTCCATGACGTGCTAACGGTTCATCCAGCGAGAGAGAAAACGGTTCCGATAGCGATCAACACGACAAACGTCATGACGTAGATCCATTGCCTGTTGTCTGTACGTAACCAGTGAACAACCTCCCCGTGACGCGGGCGCGCAAGAACAAACATCGCAACTGCCATGCCGATCATGCTGACGCCGATAACGCGCATTCAGCCTCCAAGCGGCAAGCGGAGCAAATCGCGTATCGCGCTGGCGTTGCCTTGCGCTTCATTCTTATCAGCCGCGGGCAACGCCCACGCGTCGCCGGCTTTGAAGATCACCATCGTGTGACAAATCTCAACGCCCGACGCACGGTCCACGTTGGCATCAACGGACACAGAGACGACTTCCGACAACGGCTTTTCGATAGGCTTCCGCTGCCAAAACATCAATTTGCGCTGCAGCGTGATCTTGCCGCTGGTCTTGTCCAGCGTCAGCGTCGTCGAACCGGATTTTATCGATAAGCGCGTTTGCGTATTTTCAAGAATAGGCATCGTCGTCCTCCGCCACTCTTGCAGCCAAAAGGCCATCCCGAAATGCCGCGTCCCCAATTCTTGAGGCAGCCGAATGTCGCTGTGATCGTTCGAACAGGAAGGTCTGAGCCAGTTGATAGTGGGTGTCCTGTTCAACACGCTTCTTGTGTGGAGCGTCGGGATTCCACCCAACAATGGCGAACATCACGAAGAATCCCACGATGTACGACACTGCAATAAACCAGCCGTGCCGCAGCCAGAGGCCGACCGATTTCGCTTCCGGATACATGTTGGAGATCGCGACGCCCGCGGACGAGCCGAACCAGATCATCGAGCCGCCGAAGCCCACCGCATATGCAAGAAAGCCCCAGTCGTAGCCGCCCTGCTTGAGTGCGAGCGCGGTCAGCGGAATGTTGTCGAACACTGACGACAGGAAGCCCAGGCCCAGCGCGGTTTGCCAGGAGGCGGCCGGGAGCTGTTCGACGGGCATGAACGAAGCGTTGGTGACAAGCGCAAGCAGGAAGATCGTGCCCTTGAACGTCTCGGGCATGATTTTCCAGTCCGGGCGGCGCAACGGGGCGGTCGCGATGATCACAATCCAGACCGCGAGACCGATCACGGGAACGGCGTCTAGCACTGCGGGGAATTTCAGATTGGCGATGACATTGGCGCTGATGGCGATGACGAGGATCGCGGCGACGACGCCGAGCGAAGACCAGTCGATGTGCAGCCCGCGCGACACATCTTTGATGATCGGAGAGTGCATATGTTGCTGGAGCGCGGCCGGGATGCCGTAGATGAGAAATCCCGCTACGGCTGCGACGTATGCTTCGACAACGCGTAACGGACTAATGCCGTCGATCCACATCATCGTCGTAGTGGTGTCGCCCACCACGCTGCCCGAGCCGCCAGCGTTGGACGCGGCGACGATCGCCGCCAGATAACCGATGTGGACGTTGCCCTTGAAGACGTGCCGCGCCATCGTGCCTCCGATCAGTGCGGCGGCGATGTTGTCGAGGAAGCTCGACAGCACAAACACGATGGCGAGCAGGGCGAGGCCGCCCGTCCAACCGTTCGGAAGGAAAGCGGGCATCGCGTCGGGAACGCGGCTGTTCTCGAAATGCCGCGACAGGATCGCAAAGCCCATCAACAGCAGAAAGAGATTGGCGAGGATCACCCATTCGTGGTGCAGCTGCAGAACAAGGCCGGTGAAGCCCTCGCCCTGCCGGAAGCCCGTAAACAGGAGCTTGTAAAGTGTAACGGCCACAAGCCCGACCAGCGCCACCTCAAGTGTCTTGTGGTGGAAGACCGCTACAGCGAGCAGCGTCAGGCCGAACAGAATGAAATCAACCGGGACGCCGAACAGGTAGACGGGCTGTGCTGAGTAGACGCCAGTCGTGGATGCTGCCGCGGCCGGACTTGCGAGCAGGACACCTAGGACGGTCACCGCGGCGGCAAGAAGCTCGGCTCGCGGTAGGTCTTTGGGTGAAAGTCGATGGTCCATCAGGCACACGCATCGTGCGTGGCGGCCCGACCATCGCTACCCTGTCACTGCTGCATGCAGCGAACACCCGAAAGTCGTTCTACACAGCAACGGCAAAAAGGGCAATCCTATTCGACGACTGGCCCTATAGGTTGCAGGATGCCACTCCTCTTGCCGTTTAGCGCGGGTGCAATTCGGCCTCGCATTGCGTTCACTGCTATTTGTCCCGAGGCCTTATCCAAAAGTGGACCTGAGCCCGCAATGTCCGAGTTGGGTCAAAGCCGGAAAACATCAGACCGAGCATTAGATTTCCGGTCTTCCCCCAAAAGGCGACATCCGACGATGCATATCTGCGCTGTTGAGACTGGCGGCAGCCGGCAAAAGTGGAAACCGGTTTTGCGTCCGGCCGCGCGACCAACCAACGACTTGGCAGCGGCCGTTGCGGCTGCTTAAAGGTCGCACGTCCATCCTGCGCCACTGAAGAATCATGCCGACATTCAAGAACGGAGACGTCGAGATCGCCTATCTCGACGAGGGCGAGGGCGACCCGATCGTCCTGGTGCATGGATTTGCCTCCAACAAGGAGGTGAACTGGGTGATGCCCGGTTGGACGACCACGCTTCGCCGAGACGGCCGGCGCGTGATCGCGCTCGACAATCGCGGTCACGGCCAGTCGTCCAAGCCGTACGATCCGGCCGCCTACCACACCGACACGATGGCGGGCGATGTCGCGGCGCTGATCGCGCATCTCGACCTCGGACGCGCCGATGTGATGGGTTATTCGCTCGGCTCGCGCATCAGCGCCGTGCTGGCGGCGCGGCATGCCGAGGCGGTGCGCTCGGTGATCTTGGGCGGCGCGGGCATCCGGCTGGTCGACAATGCGGGCCTGCGCGACGAAATCGCGGACGCGCTGGAAGCGCCGTCGCTCGCGGACGTCACCGATCCGATGGGCAAGCGTTTCCGCGCCTTCGCCGAGCAAACCCGCTCCGACCTGAGGGCGCTCGCCGCCTGCCTGCGCGGCTCGCGTCAGGCGGTGCGGGTCGAAGACATCCAGAGCATCCGCGTGCCGGCACTGATCGCGGTCGGCACCAAGGACGACATCGCCGGCTCGCCGCACGAACTCGCCGCCTTGATGCCGAATGCGCGCGGGCTCGACATTCCGGACCGCGATCACATGGTCGCGGTCGGCGACAAGGTGTTCAAGGCCGAGGCGATCAAGTTCCTTCACGAGCGGCCATGAAGCAGCTGCAGCCCGCGACCGCGATGTTCACAGGCGCCGCCGGCAACCGGCTGGTGGCGGACACATACGGCGACACCGGGCAGCCGGTGCTGCTGCTGCACGGCGGCGGGCAGACGCGGCACGCCTGGCGCCACACCGCGGAACATCTGGCGCGCGCGGGCGCGACCGCCTACGCGCTCGACCAGCGCGGCCACGGCGACTCGGAATGGGTCGCGGATGGCTCTTACGCATTTGCCGATTTTGCCGATGATGCTGCCGCGGTCGCCGCGACGCTGACGCAGCGTTCCGGCAAGCGCCCGATCGCGATCGGCGCTTCGCTCGGCGGCATCGCGTCGCTGCTCGCGGAAGGGAATGCCGATCGTGCCGGCACCGGGCCGGTGTTTACGGCGGTCGTGCTGGTCGACATCACGCCGCGCGTCGATCGCGATGGTGTCGCCAAGATCCAGGGCTTCATGCGCGCGCGCGCCGCGGACGGCTTTGCCGACATTGCCGATGCCGCCGATGCCGTCGCGGCCTATCTGCCGCATCGCCCCCGCCCGCGCTCGCACGAAGGCCTGCGCAAGAACCTGCGCCTGCATCCGGACGGGCGTTGGCGCTGGCACTGGGACCCGCGCGTGCTCAAGGGCGAGCGATCTTTTGCCGCCGACCATCGCCTGCTGGAAACCGCGCTGATCGAGGCAGCGAAAGCGATCGCCATTCCGGCGCTGCTGGTGCGCGGCGGCTCGTCCGAACTGGTGCACGAGGCGCACGTGCGCGAATTCCTGGAGCTGGTCCCGCATGCCGACTACATCGACGTCGCGCAAGCCCGCCACATGGTGGCGGGCGACGCGAATGACAGCTTCTCGGATGCGGTGCTGGATTTCGTCGGCAAGCTGGAGGCGTGATTCCGGCGATACATGACGGAATTTGCTCCTTCCGATCATTTACTCTGATGGCGCCGCCACCCTTGAGGGGGTCAACCTTGGCCCCCACTTGTGCTAAACATGCCGCAACAGGCACGAGACACCCCATGGCCCAGCAGCAGCTCAAGTCGGTCCGCGCGCTCGACAAGGTCGATCCGGTCTGGACGCGCATTCGTGACGAGGCCGAGGAAGTGGCGCGGCGCGAGCCCGAACTCGCGAGCTTCATCTATTCCTCGATCCTGCATCACGACACGTTCGAGCACGCGGTGGTGCACCGCATCGCCGAGCGGCTCGATCATCCGGACGTGTCGGGCGAACTGATCCGCCAGGCCTACGCCGACGCGCTGGAGGACGACCCGACGATCGGCGACGCGTTTCGCGCCGATATCGTCGCGACCGTCGACCGCGATCCGGCCGCGCACCGCTTCATCGATCCGCTGCTCTACTTCAAGGGCTTCCACGCGATCCAGACGCATCGCCTCGCGCACTGGCTCTGGAACAAGGGGCGCAAGGATTTCGCGCTCTACCTGCAAAGCCGCTCATCGGCGGTGTTTGCGACCGACATCAATCCGAACGCGCGTATCGGGCGCGGCATCTTCCTCGATCACGCGACCGGGCTTGTCGTCGGCGAGACCGCCGCCATCGACGACGACGTCTCGATCCTGCACGGCGTGACGCTCGGCGGAACCGGCAAGGAGAACGAGGACCGCCATCCGAAAATTCGCCGCGGCGTGATGATCGGCGCGGGCGCGAAGATCCTCGGCAACATCGAGGTCGGGCACTGCTCGCGCGTTGCGGCCGGCTCCGTGGTGTTGAAACCCGTTCCTCCGAATACCACTGTTGCGGGCGTTCCAGCGAAGGAAGTCGGAACCGCGGGCTGCGCCGAGCCCTCGCGCGCCATGGACCAGATGCTGTACGATCTGGGACCGTGACGGCCCGGCATCTGGAATAAGCCTTCATTTGTGCTAGGCCTGACGGCCTGGCCCGCTCGTCCCCGCGAAAGCGGGGACCCAGGGCCAAGAGCCGGATTCCCGCTTGCGCGGGAATGAGCGGAGACAATCGTACTCTAGGAGAGCTTCGTGGACGTCGCCGAGATCAGCAAGCTCGACAACTATCTCAAGCGCCTGTTCGGGAGCCCGCGCATCCGCGTGGTGCCGCGCCCGCAGCGCGACGATTACGCCGAAGTGATGCTCGGCGAGGAGCCGTTCGGGCGCATCATCGTCGACGACGAGGACGACGAGCGCTCGTACAATTTCGAGAAATCGATCACGCTGCCGGACAGCAAATCCACCAAGCTCGACAACGAGACGGTCGCCAAGCTCAATCTCTATCTGAAGAAGCATCTCGGCGAGAAATTCGTCTTGCGCAAGCGCCCGACCAAGACGGATTCAGCGGACCTGCACGCGGGCGATGAATTCGTCGGCGTGGTGTTCGCCGACGACGGCGGGTTCGCGGTCGAGATGGCGATTTTGGAACAGGATCTGGAGCCGTAGTTCCTTCACGGCGGCTCCCCACTGCCGCCGCATTCCCCGCAATGATCAACGCGCCAACCCGGGGAGGCGCGGCATGAAAATCATCATCGCAATTGCTATCGCGTTCGCGCTGGCGTCGTCGCAAGCGCACGCGCAGGAACGCGCCGGAAGTGCAGCGATCGGCGCGGTGTCGGGCGCCGTCGTGCTCGGGCCGGTCGGTGCGGTCGCGGGTGCGGTGATCGGTTATGCGGCTGGACCTGAGATCGCGCGGTCGTGGCGCGGGAATCGCAATCCCCCACGCCATCGCGCCCGCGCCGTGAAACGTCCCGCGCAGGTCGCTTCAAAGCAACGCACGTCCGCGCCGGGCGACGTTGCACCCGCATCACCCGCGCCTGGAGCTGGCGGGCCGCCGGTTCAGGGGCTGGAGTGACTCGTCCGCTAAGGCTTCAGCTTCGCGAGTAACTTCTCAATTCCCGCGTTGACCGCGCGCCATTGCGTCAGCCAATCGCTCGGGAAGCGCAGTGTGATGTCCGCGCCTTCGATGCGCCGCTCATAGAGACACATGCCGGGCGTCGCGGCGGCGCCCGGCCGCGAGCAGCGCGCGACGAAGCCCGGCTGCGCGGCCGGATCGAAGAACAGATCCTCGCCCTGATAGGGCGTGCCGTCGCGGAACGAGATCACCTTCAGCCCGTCCGGTCCGTCGAACTGAGTCTCGGCGAGATAGCGCGGATAGATCGACTTCACGCGCTCGCCGGGTGGGAGCGCAATCGACTGCGGCGCGATGGTGACGAACAGGCGATCGATCGGCGGCATCGTTTCGGTCGGCGCCGGCTTGGCGGCAGGATCGGGGGCGCTGAGCGATGGCCACAGGAAGGCGAGGTCGAGGCGCTCCTGCGCGCCCGAATGGCGCTGCATCGGCACACGGATCGCGGCGGGCGGTACGTTGAACAGCACCCCGCCGACCGTGATGGGCAGGGCCGGCGCACCGGGCGCGACCGCGGCGCCCGGCCAACGCGGCCACAGCACCAGCGCGACGATCGCAGCTGCGAGCACGATCAGCGCGACAAGCGTGACCAGCGCGAAGACAAGCCCGGCGGAAGCGCCGCGTTTCCTGGCTGTTTTCGCGTGCTGTTTGGCGATGGCGGTCATTGGAAGTCCGAAATCAGCGCGAGTATGCCATGCGAAGGACTGCATGCCTGCGTCACAAGGCTTCTCCGCGTTTACCCTTTATTAAGGATGCGCTGGCGCTGCGCGGGGCGATCTGGAAGGGTCGGGCGGTCAGTTGGTGTTGCGTTCATGTCGCCCGAGTCCGTCCAATCACTCATCGTGCTGCTGATCGGCTTTGCGGTCGCGGGGTCGCTTGCCACCGGCTATCAGCTCGTCACCGAGCGGCCCCTGAGCTTCCGCCTGCTCAACGAGGGCGCGCGGCTGGTGACGCTGCTCGCCATTCCGGTGCTCACCTTCGCTGCCCCATTCGTGATCATGCGCAATGTCATCCGCGGCCGCCGCATCGAGCGCCGCCGCTTCGAGCTCGTCATGCTGGCGACTGCGCTCGCCGGCTTCTGGAGCCTGATGTCCGGCACCGTGGTGGTGACGGCGTTCAAGGCCTTCTCGCTGCTTTTCGCCTGAGGCAGGACGTGCCAATTTGCAGCTCCCAAGTTGTCTAGTCGCGCGTTCGGACGCAAAACCGGTTCCCACTTTTGCTGAACGCGCTTATGGAGCGCGCGCATGGCGATCTACTCTCTCGACGGACAGGCCCCCGATCTTCCGGCTGATGGCCGCTACTGGATCGCCGAAACGGCGGTCGCGATCGGCCGCGTGCGGCTGAAGCAGGACGCGAGCATCTGGTGGGGCTCGGTGCTGCGCGGCGACAATGAGTGGATCGAGCTCGGCGAGCGCTCCAACATTCAGGAAAGCTGCACGTTGCACACCGACATGGGCTTTCCGCTCGTGATCGGGGCGGACTGCACGATCGGCCACAACGTCGTGCTGCACGGCTGCACGGTCGCGGACGGGAGCCTGATCGGCATGGGCGCGATCGTGCTCAATGGCGCCAAGATCGGCAAGCATTCGCTGGTCGGCGCCGGCGCGCTGGTCACCGAGGGCAAGGAGTTTCCCGACAACTCGCTGATCGTCGGCGCGCCCGCGCGCGCGATCAAGACCCTCGACGAGAAAGCCGCGAAGTCGGTCGCGTTCGCAGCCGAGTGGTACGTGAAGCGGTGGAATCAGTACGCGAAGGGATTGAAGAGGATTGGGTAGAGCTTGCTTTCACTCCCCCGCGCAGCAGGGAGAGGATCAAGGGGACCTCTCGAATTGAGCCAATGCGAGTGCTACTGGCTCAGAGGTGCGTCTATCGGCTCGAATGTAACCGTTCTATTCGAGTCCGCGGGGGGCGCGGTGAGAGACTTGAGCGCATTTAGTTCATTGAGCAGTCGTGACACAGCTGGTGCATTTTTATTCGCAGATACCTTGATCTTTGGGCAAGCGTTGTCGTCAGACCCAATGCAAACGCACCAGCCGCGAACGTTCATCGTTGCGACGGGAAGTATCTCGTCGATCATGTTCGCGCCGGCAAGCCGACATTGCAGACGAGTTGGGAACTCCACGCTCATCGCATGTTGGAAAGTCCAGATATGTTTGGACTCATCCTTATGACCCGCTTTCTTCTCGGCAGGGGAAAGATTGTAGGGGCTGGTCACAAAGAACATCAGAATGAGAAGATATTGAGTCATTCGCACCATCCTGCATCATGGACGCGTTTGTAGGCTCCTGATGGCCTGCTCGAGCTGTAACAGGTCCAACCGAGATTGCGCCGCCTCTACGGATGACGTGGATGTCGTGAGCTTCTGTTCGGGAGGACGTCCATCATCTTTGAGGTTCTGTCCCGCGGGCAAGGATATGACAGTCAGTTCCTTCGGCTTGGGATCGGTCGGCGCCATACCAATGTTGAGCTGTTCGTCAAGCGAATAGCTCCCGCCGAGCGAGGCGAGGTTGGTTCCCGGGGGAAATGTAAACGTATAACTACCGTTCGCAGCCAGTTTTATGGTGATATCGGTATTATAGGTCGGCTTGTCGATTGCAGCCGATGACGCGGCCTCCAAAGCGGCTGCCGAGCGCCGCAACCAAGCACCAACACCGAGATGCTGCGCCAGTACGTGCGCTGAAGGTGTTGCAGGACAGATGAGCTTTTTGTCAGCGATCAGCTCGGCAGATTTGAATTTGTAATTTACTGCGCTGCTTCGCTCGCCTTTAGCGTCATATTGGATCCCTGGCCCAGTCATTTGCCAAGTAGTGAACGTAGTCGGACTGCCGACAAAGGGATTTTTTCTTGTCCACCCGCCGCCAATATTCCAAGCGGTATTGGCCTTCGGCAAAAGTGAGACGGTGATGAGCCACTCAGTAGCTTTGAAACGCCTATATTCCTTGGTGTTGAGCGACCGAAAGGCATCGCGAAGCTCGCACGCCGTGTGCGAGAGTATTTCCTGAATCGGAAGCGCAAAGTCCGGGGGAACATCTGGAATTATCGCGCAGCCCGTTACCACGATGGCCACGCATGCAGAACCAACGCTGCTGAAACGCATGGCACCCCCGACCCTACTATTCTAGATAGAAGACCGAATGAACATCGCACTGTCAAGCGACCGCTGAGGGTCGGCAAACTTCTGCTGTATCCAATCTGCCCGACCGCACAAACATCGACTGCGCTCTTGAAAACGTCATCAATGGAGCGCGGATCAAGCAAGGAAAGTTCTTTGCTTTGCGCGTTTCCCGGGCAAGCCCCAAAAAAAGTTGCGGCCGGCTCTGGGGGAGAGCCGGCCGCGCGCGAGCCCGGTCTGGGGACGGGGAGGGGTGGGGACGTGACCGGGATCGCGAACTCTAGGTTCCTCTCATTTCAGCGCGATGACGCCGTGGCGACGGTCGGGCGCGGATCGCCGAGCGCGACCCAGCGATTGGGATCGGTCTGCGACTGGCGCTTCACGTAGCGGTAGCTCGTCTCCGACCAGAGCAGGATGCGCTCGTCCTGATTGTCGAGGATGAACTCGCCTTTGTCGGTCTTCACCGTCAGCACGGCGTGGCCGTTGCCGTTCTTCTCGCGCACCACGGTGATCAGCAGCGCCGCGCGCGGCCAGCCGGCTTCCATCAGCATGCGGCGTTTGAGCAGCACGTAATCTTCGCAGTCGCCGTAGCCGTCGTCCGGATACGACCATTTCTCGACCACACCCCAATGTTCGAGGTCGGTCATCGGCGTGACGTTCTCGTTCACCCACCTGTTGATGCGGGTGAGATCGGCCCATGCCTTGTTGCTCAGCACCACGTCGCGCGGGGCGGTCGCCGCAACCTTGCAGTCGACGGTATGCTCGGCGCAGAACTCGACCCAGCCGACCGGAGGCCTTGTGCTTTCGCCGGTGGTGACGAACAGCAGCTCGTTGGCGGCCGCCTGCGAGGCAACCGCCGCGGCGAGGGCAATGCCCCAGCCGAAGACAAGTATCCTCCGGTAATTCGAAGTCATCAGTAGCCCCCTCCGCCGTATGGGGACTACTTGTGACAGAAAGCCTTTGGTGTGCCGCTAATTTGCCACAATAAATTCGAAGTAACTGCAATTCAAATACTGTACGAATACTAATAAAATTTGAAACTAATTTGAGTAAAATTGTAAAAGCCGCAATTTGAATAAAATTGTCCGCATTAATACCGAAAATGCCGCCGGTCCGGCCACAACCCGGCGTCGGACTGCGCGCGCCTTAACCGCGCCAGCCACCGCGGGGCGCGCGAGTCGGGCCGCACAAAACGTGCGGGGGGACGGCGCTAAACGTGCGGGGACGGCGCAAAAGATCGAAACGCGGCGCAAAACGCGCGCCCCGCGTTTACGGACCGGTGACGTTCTCTTCCAGAAAGTCCGGGTGCTGCATGCGGGTGAATTCGACCGCGAAGCCGCCGTCGATGTGGCGCACCACCCGGCTTGGCGTCTTGCCGAGCGTGATCAGCGTGCCGGGCTCGGGTACCTGCTCGCAGGCGATCGCCGCGCCCGACAGCGACATGTCGACGATGCGGCAGATGACGGCGGTGCCGTCTGCCAGCACCATGGTGGAGCGCGGGTTGCGCGGCACGATGCGGTCGTGGCGGCGGTCCTCGGGGAGGCCGAGGATCTGGCGGTTGGCGAGCCAGGTCAGCTGCGCGGCGAGCTTGTCGCGCTTGCGCGGCGTCGCGGCGATCGACATCGCAAAACCGTTCGGCAGGACGCGGATGACCGTGCCCTCGAGCCGCCCGACGTGATCGATGTAGGCGACGACACGCTCGCCCGCCTTGCCGCTGACGGGGCCGATGATCGCCATGCCGCCGGGCGACATGTCGAGCACCTGACAGGGAAATTCACGGCGGTCGGCCAGCATGTAGCGGCCGAGCAGGTTCACCCGCACGCGCTGGAAGCGGCGCTTCTCCTCGTTCAAAGGAAGAACGTCGAGTATTTTCTCGAGCACGGCCACGCGTGATCTCCGCCGCATTCCACACTGGCGGCGCAAAATCGTAAGCCTTGCATAGTTAAGGCTTTGTTAGTCGAGAGGCGTTTCGGGGCTCAGACGCGGCCGCCCTGATGCACCGTGAAGGCGCCGCGGCGGGCCAACCCTTGAGTACCGGCAACGAGCCGGGCGGCCGTCGGTGCCTCCAGCGCCGGATCGAGGTGGCGGACGCTTCCGAGCGTCATCGCGCCGAGGCGGGAGGCGCCGAGCCAGAACGGGACAGCGAGTGGCGCCAGCGCGCCGATCATGCGCGCATGGGTATTGCCGCGATGCGCGAGCGGCAGCAGGGTCAGTTCCAGATCCTCCGACCAGCCCTCGGCGGTCGTTCCCTTCGCGGCCGCAACGACGCCGGTCGCCTCATCGGCGACCAGTCCAAGAAGCTGCGCGAGCGGCGCGCGCGTCTCTTCGTCCCACAGGTCGAGAAATGGCTCGTTTTTCAGTTCGCGTCCGAACAGCGCGCAGACCCGCGTTCCGGCAAGACGGAACGGATGGCCGGTACGGCGGTCGAATTCCAGAATGAAGACGTCGCCGAGCGCGCGGCGGATCGCACTCGGCTCGATCTCGCCGCGTTCCGGCGCGGGCCGCTTGCCGCGCCGTGCCGTCCAATAGCCGAAGAGTTCGCGGCTTGAATCCTGTTTCATTCTGCCCTCCACGCCGCTGCGTCCCAGATTGCGTCGCTCGCCGTCCCCTTTCAGGACAGCGCGCGCGTCTGGCTGATGCAGCGCGAGGCAATGAGCAGGGCGTGTGCCGCACGAGCGTGCGGATGACGATTTTGCAAACCCCTCCGCGATTAGGGTTATTTTCGCGATCGCGTTGGCGGCGCGATGTGAGGCGGTTAGGGTCACGGCGATCCACACTGGTCCGCGGCTTCTGCTGGCGGAAAATGATTTCCAGGGGAGGCGTGCGGACGTGACGGGTTAAACCTTCAGCCGGACGCTATGCTGGGCAGGGAGGGCGCAAGCCCTCCCTTTTTTCTTCTCAGCTTGCCGCGCGCGGCGCCGGGCCCTATGTGACGCCGACGCTGTTGCCACGAGTGAATCACTTTGCAAACTTCCTCCGAGCCGATCTTCAACGTCCCGACGGTCGTCGCCGCGACCATTGCGGCGCTGGTGATCGTGCACGCGGTGCGCTTCTGGGTGCTGACGCCGCAGCAGGACATCCAGCTCCTGCTGCTGTTCTCGTTTATTCCGGCGCGCTACGACGCGACGGTGCTGGCGCAAGGCGCGGTGCCGGGCGGGCTCGGCGCGGAAATCTGGACCTTCGTCACCTACGCGCTGATCCACGGCGACTGGACGCATCTCGGGCTCAACAGTGTGTGGCTGCTCGCGTTTGGCACGCCGGTCGCGCGCCGCTTCGGCACGATCCGCTATCTCGCGTTCTTCGCCGTGACAGCAGCCGCGGGCGCGGCCGTGCATCTCGCGACGCATAGCAATGCGTTCGTGCCGATGGTCGGCGCGTCGGCCTCGATCTCGGGCTTCATGGCGGCGGCGATGCGCTTTGCGTTCCAGCGCGGCGGTCCGCTCGCGCCTGCATCGGAAGAGATCTAAACGAGGCCTATCGCGTGCCGGCGCTGCCGCTCACCGCGGTGCTGCGCGACGCACGCGTGCTGATGTTTCTTCCGGTCTGGTTCGGCTCAATCTCGTGTTCGGCATTGGATCGATCTCGCTCGACGGCGGCGAGCAGGCGATTGCCTGGCAGGCGCATATCGGCGGCTTCCTCGCCGGCCTGCTGGCGTTCGCGCTGTTCGATCCGGTCAGGGCATCGGCCGCCGGCGTCGGTGGCTCTTAGCTCGCGCACCAAGTCGCATCGACGGCGTTCCGCCGGCGAACGGCGCGGCCGGATCATTTCAATTTGGCTTTCGTGAACAGATCGTCGGTACGGTTTCGGACCGATTTTCCCGCCTGTTTTGCCCGACATGGCTCCTATTAGCGAACGGAAGGGTGGTCCCCTGCGTTAGTAATCCATGTCGCCGGGCTTCTATCGCAAGGAAGCGGAGCGTCTCCGAAGGTTGGCAGATAACCAGACTGATCCGGACCTCGCTCAAAAACTCCGCCAGATGGCGGCGGAGCACGACGCGCTTGCCGTGGCACTGGAGTTCGGGGCCAATGACAACGGGCCGCCGTAGTTGGGCGGCCCTCTCGGTGTGCGTTTTGCGTCCCTGTTGAGCGACCCCCTCTATTCCTGATACCGTACACATAGGGCGACGCTATGTGCTGGCGGCAAGGGGCAAGTCGCGGCAAGAAGTAAGCGTGAGGGGCGGGGTGTCCTCGATCGTACCGATTTTCAAGGATAGCGGATTCGACGCCGAGGCGACCCGCGCTTTGGGCGAGGCCTATGACATTGCCTGTCGGTCCCTTCACCCCACAGGACCGCCGCCGGTCGTGCAAGAATTCCTCGCCAAGAAGATTATCGAGCTCGCGCAGCGCGGTGAGCGCGATCCTGACCGGCTGGCGACCGTCGCTCTGTCCAACATGGGTCCGTTTCACCGCGAAGTAACCCGGCGCTTTGGGCTCATACCCAATTTCTTCATGTCGGCCCCGGATGCACCGGAGATCGTCGAGAAGCTCTGGGACTTCGCCAAGTCGGCTTATCTCGACAATCCAATTCCCTCGCTTTTCAAGGAGCGGTTGTTCGTCTTTCTGTCGCGCTTCTGCCAAGTCCGCTACTGCATCGTTCGCCACTGTGGATTTCTGGTGGGCTACGGCCATTCATCGGGCGATGCTTTGGCTGCGCCGCAAACCGTCGAGCACGCGCTCAAGCTTCTCAAGGCGCCGCCGCCGTGGCGCCGACAGCTCGAACCGGTTTATGAAGGCCTTGAGGCCATCAAAGGGCCCATCGATTGGCCCGCCCCTGACAGCGAGATTGAAGATTGGATTTTTGCCGCTTGCGCGTTGATCTTTGTCGAACCGACGCAGTCCGAGCGCGCTCGGCAGGCGTTGCGGGGAACACTTGGCGCCAACCGCGTCGAGTATCTGCTCGCGCTTCTGGCATTCATCAGAACGGCTCATTATTGGACGGTGGTTCATCCCGGTCTTGAGATCGAGGACGACGTCAGGGAGCTCATGAGTACACACAAGGAGCTCGCTTCGTTGCTCCTGCAAGACCCCGATGTCGGGTACCGTTAGGCTTTCCGCTTCAGAGCCGAAATCGAAACGAGCGAGCTTCGCTAGCGGGCAAGCGCGCCGACATCGAAGCCGCGACCGTGCAGATTGAGCGGGTGTTGCGCGGGAGGCGGCTGCTGTGACGAGACGAGCGGCAAGCTTCAACTAAGGTCGCAAGCGGCGGGCACCAAAAGACGTTAGGACAATTCACGACAGGCAGATGACAGGGTTCGCGGCCGTCTCGTACCAAATTCCAATGACGCTTTGGAAGCTCTACGCCCTGTGGGCGCTATCGGTAGTGCTCGCGGGCTGGGCTTTCATTTCATTTTGGCTCGGGCACTGACCAAGGTGCGGCTCGCGATGCGATGTCAGTCAACCGAACAGTTGGGCCCTGCTCTGCGCCGCCGCTATGCGCGCATCGCCGAACGCAAGCGTCGCGATATGGAAGGCCGGTGACGCGAGGGCGTAGCGGCCCCCCTGAGCCTACCTTGCCGCTGCCATCATTCGAGCCTACCTTTTGAGTCACGGCGCCAGGCAGCGAACGTTAAGCGTTCGTCAGGGCGTTCTAAGGTTCTGGGGCGACGAACGTTTGGTGTTGTTGCATGAGCGCTTCCCAAGGAGGTGCCCATGACGGTCAAAGCAATCTTGTCGCGCAAGGGCGGCGACGTTGTCACCATCGCGCCGACCGCGACCCTTTCCGTGGCGGTCAAGCTGCTGGCGGAGCGCCGGATCGGCGCCGTCGTCGTGACCGGTCCTGACGGTCGCGTGGCCGGCATCCTTTCCGAGCGCGATATCGTGCGCACGCTCGCGGAGCGCGGAGCGGCCGCCCTCGACGAGAATGTCGCCGCCGTGATGACGCGCAAGGTCACCACGTGCACCGAGGCGGATACGGTCGCTTTCATCATGGAGCGCATGACCGCGGGCAAATTCCGCCATCTCCCGGTCGTCGAGCAGGGCAAGCTCGTCGGCGTCATCTCGATCGGCGACGTGGTGAAATCCCGCGTGGAGGAGATCGAGGGCGAGAGCAACGCGCTACGCGAGTACATCGCGACGGCGTGATGTGTCCCGCACGCGGTGCAGCACGATAGTGATGCACCGCAGATGCGGGACCGCACAAAGCGCTATCGGGGTGTTTGGCGATCCCGGGTCAGCAGCGCATCATTTCATGCTGCGCTGCGCCCGGGACACAGGTCACGCCAGCGCGGCGACGATCTCGTCGAACGACTCGAGCGCCCTCTCGGCCGCTTCGGCGCCGATGGCGATCGCATCCTTGGCGCGGTGGAAATCGAACAAGCCGATGCGCCCGATGCGCGGGCTGATCAGCACGTCGGGCGGATCGCCGGCGAGCCGCGCGCGCGTGATGCGGTCCTGCATGACGTTGAACGCCTCGACCATGACGGTCGAGAGACCGGGCCGTGACGGTGTGCCGAGGAAGCGGCGCTTCGCCGCCTTCTCCGCTCCGAACCGTCCGAGCAGGCCGCGGCTCGCGACTTCCTCCTCGATCGGCGCGCTTCCTCTTCGGCGGCTGCGCCGTGATCGTGGATCGTGGTGCCGCGGCCGAACAGATCGGTGTTGACGTTGACGGCAATCACCACGCGTGCGCCGAGCGCGCGCGCTGCCGAGACCGGAACGGGATTGACCAGCGCGCCGTCCATCAGCCAGCGCCGGCCGATCTCCACGGCGGGGAATATGCCGGGCAGCGCGTAGGACGCACGCACCGCGTCCGCCAGCGCGCCCGCGCGTGACCCAAATCTCGTGGCCGGTACCGATCTCGGTCGCGATCGCGGCGAAGCGGATCGGCAATTCTTCAATCGTGATGTCGCCGAGCGTCGCGGTGAGCTTGTCGGCAAGGCGTCCACCGCTGAGCAGACCCGAGCCGCCGAAACTGAGATCGAGGTAGCTGAGCACGCTGCGGCGCGTGAGGCTGCGGCCCCCATTGCTCGACGTCGTCGAGCTTGCCCGCCGCGTAGCAGCCGCCGACGACGGCGCCGATCGAGGTGCCAGCGATGATGTCGGGCGTGTAGCCCTTGGCGATCAGCGTGCGGATCACGCCGACATGCGCAAAGCCGCGTGCGGCGCCGCCGCCGAGCACGAGCCCGATGGTGGGCCGCTGCGAAGCGGGCTCGGCCGGCATGCGCATCCACGTCCAAGGTCCGATCGCCATCCTGTCCGTTGCGTCGGAGAAAGTGAAACACGGCGCGCAACTCCTTTCAGGCCGGCAATATTTCGCCCTCCGGCGTTCAGCACGCAAATGCTTCGCGCGGATATGGTGAAAAGGGCAGGGCCCAAGCCGGCTTGTCGCGAGATCAACGCGACCCTGGAACCGGAGTTCCATGGTCACCCGGCGGCCTTGGTCGCCTTCGAGGGCGCGGGGCCGCGCGGCCGGGTCGTCGACGCTGGTCGGCCGGCGCATCGTGAAGCTTTCGGTCAGCACCGAATAGTCGTGATAGCCGCCGCGCGCGATCGGCTTCATCGCCGCGGTATCGAGCAGCCCATTGCGGATGTAGCGCTCGTCGATGTGCACGCCGACGACGCTGGCCGAACACCACCCAGCCGTCGACCGGCGTGCCGTCGATATCGTTGAGCTGCACGGTCTGCAGCCATTTGCACTCGAGCGCGCAGGGCGCTTCGGCGACGCGCGGCGGCTTGACGAGCCGGCACGGCGCGGGCGTGAGCCCGGCTTCGGTCAGTTCATTGATGCCGCGCGGGTAGGGCGCCGAGGTCTGGTTCATCTGGTCGCGCAAATCCCAGGTCGCGAGATTGCAGACGAACTCTTTGGTCTCTTCGACGAAGTCGAGCGAGTCCTTGCGCCCTTCCGCTGGCGAACATCACCATCGGCGGCTTCGAGTGCACGCCGTTGAAATACGAATAGGGCGCGAGGTTGATCGCGCCCGTCGCGCTCATGCTGGTGATCCAGCCGATCGGGCGCGGCGCGATGATCGCCTTGAACGGATCGTGCGGCAGGCCGTGGTCCGGTCTTGTCGGTCGCGTAGAACATGAGCGTTGAGTCCTAACTGCCGAATCGCGTGACGATTTCTCCAAGCGGCGGACGCGGGCGATCCTCCGGCGGCTTTGCCGGACGGCCGATATGCACGAAGCCCGCGATCTTCTCCGACGGTGCCGAGGCCGAGCGCGTCGAGCACGCGGCGGTCGTAGGCGTACCATTCGGTGATCCAGTTCGCCGCGTAGCCGAGCGCATGCGCGGCGGTCACGAGATTCATCGCGGCGGCGCCGGCGGAAAGCACCTGCTCCCATTCGGGGATCTTCACGTGCGGCGCAGCGCGGCTCACCACGGCGACGACGAGCGGCGCGCGTGCGAGGCGATTGCGCTCGAACGCGATCTGATCCGCCGTCGCGTCGGGATGGTCCGCCTTGAACACCGCCTCGATGGCAGTCGCCGGCCTTCAGCCGCGCATCGCCGTCGAACACGATGAAGCGCCAGGGCGTGAGCTTGCCGTGATCCGGCACGCGCGACGCCACGGTGAGCAGCGTATCGAGTTCGCTCGCGGCGGGTGCGGGGCCGCTCGAGTTCGATCGGTTTTACCGACCGTCTGGTCTTCAGCACGTCGATGGCGTCAGGCATTCGCGGCTCCACACGTATTTGCGCGTACCATGCCCCCGAAGTCGTGACAAACCGCGGTGAACGGCTTGAATTCGCCCGATTTCCAGCGGTAAACGGGGTGCAATGACCGGTACGCGAACCGCCCCCGCGCCATGGGGCCGCCCACTCATGGCGGCGCTGATCTGGCATGCGGCCTGATGGCCGGCTCGTCCGGTGCGCCGCTGCGCGCAGCTCGCGCCGCCTGGTTTCGAGTCAGGTGCCGCGTCCGCCCGGCTCGATCGGGCCGAGCCAGAACCTGATGCCGCCGGGCAGGGTCAGGTGTGCTGGCGCCGCAAGCGCCCTCCAGTCCCGCTGCAGCTTGCGCCGCCGGCTGCGCAGCCGGTCGCGCTGCCGCCGGTGACGGCACCGTCACCCGCGCCGCCGGCCGCCGGCCCCGTCGGTGCCGATGGTGCCCGCAGGCCAAGTCGCCCTGATGGTCAGTGCGCGCTTCGGCAAGGATCCGCCGCCGATCACCGGCGGACTGCATTGGCGCATCTATGCCGACAAGCCCGATCCGACCGGCGTCTTCCGGCTGCTGCGCGAGGAGCGCGCGGCGGCGCCGATCTTCGTGCTGCCGCCCGGCGGCTATGTGGTGCATGTCAGCTTCGGCCTTGCGACTGCGGCCAAGAAGATCCAGCTTCGCTCCGAAACGGTGCGCGAGAGTTTCGAGCTGGTCGCGGGCGGTGCGCGTTTCGAAGGGCGCGTCGGCGACAGCCGCATCCCTCCGGGCCAAATCACATTCGATGTCTTTCGCGGCAGCCAGTTCGAGAGCGAGGGACAAACGCCCGCTCGCGTCCGGCATCGCCACCACCGACGTGCTGCTGCTGCCGGAAGGGCACCTATCACGTCGTTTCGAATTACGGCGACAGCAACGCCACGGTGCGCTCCGACATCCGCGTGCAGTCCGGCAAGCTGACCGACGTGGTGGTCAATCACCGAGCGGCGGTCATCACCTTGAAGCTCGTCAACGAGCGTGGCGGCGAGGCGCTCGCCAATACGCAATGGTCCGTGCTCACGCCCGGGCGGCGACATCGTCAAGGAGGCGATCGGCGCCTTTCCCAAGGTGATTCTGGCCGAAGGCGACTATTCGGTGGTGGCCCGCAACGAAGGCAAGGTCTACAACGGGAAATTCAAGGTGGAACCAGGCTTCGATCGGGAAATTGAAGTCCTGTCCCGTTAGTCCTCGCGGGCTTCCCGGCGGCGTTGCCGCGCCACCTGTATTCGATCAAAAGTCGCAATCCGGAGCGCGAATTGTTCATCGACGCCGTTTCGCTGCCTTCCAGGGCCGTTTTGCTCGATGTCGACGGCACGATCCTCGATCTCGCGCCGACCCCGCTGGAGGTCGTGGTTCCGCCGGACCTGACGGTCGCGCTGGAGCGCCTCAGCAAGCGCATCGGCGGCGCACTCGCTTTCGTGAGCGGCCGGCCGCTCGCCGAGCTTGACCTGTTCTTCGCGCCGCTGAAGCTCCCGAGCATCGCGGTGCACGGTGCCGAGTTGCGCCTCGCCGACGGTACGGTGCGGCGCTCGACAACGTTCCTCGATCCGCAGTTGAAGGCCGAGATCACGGCGATTGCGGACGACAGGCCGGGCGTCATGATCGAAGACAAGGGCTACTCGATCGCGGTGCATTACCGGCAGGTACCGCACCTCGGCCATGAGGTGCGGGATGCAGTCAGTGCAGTCTGCGCGCGCTTCACCTCTGCGCGGCTGGAGATCCTGCCGGGCAAGTCCGTGGTCGAGGTGAAGCAACCCTCGTTCAACAAGGGCACGGCGGTGCGCGAATTGATGCGGCACGCGCCCTTTGAGGGACGCAAGCCGATTTTCATCGGCGATGATGTGACCGACGAGGCCGCCTTCGAAGTGATGCCGGAATTCGATGGTATCGGTTTCTCGGTCGGCCGCGAAATGCAGGGGATCGCGGGCACGTTCGAGACGCCGGGCGACGTGCGCCGCTGGATCGCCGAGATGGTACGGCCGAGGCAGGAGAAGCGATGAACGTCCACCAACCGAACGCTCAGATCGCCGCCGGCCAGCAGAATCTCGATCTTGCGGTGATCGGCAACGGCCGCACCCTCGCGCTGGTCAATCCGCTGGCGCGCATTGTGTGGTGGTGCTTCCCGCGCTTCGACGGCGATCCGGTGTTCTGCCGGCTGCTCGCCGGCGACGAGGAGAAGGGGTTCACCGACGTCCTGCTCGACGGCTTCGTATCGGCGCACTCCGAATACGTACGCAACACCGCGCTGGTCACGACCGTGCTCACCGACCGTCAGGGCGGCGCCGTACGTATCACCGACTTCGCGCCGCGTTTCGAGCAGTTCGGACGCATGTTCCGCCCGCCGCAGCTCATGCGCATCATCGAGCCGATCGCCGGCCTGCCGCGCATCACGATCCGCTTCCGCCCGACCTCCGGCTATGGCCAGGCGAACATGCAGCGGGCGTTCTCGAGCAATCACATCCGCTACACCGGCGGCGAGACGATACGGCTGACGACCGATGCGCCGCTCGCATACATCGACCGCGAATCCCCGTTCGTGCTCTCGCGCCCGGTCGCCATGGTGTTCGGTGCCGATACGCCGTTCGAGGGAAATCTCTCGACCACGTGCCGCGAGTTCATCGACCGAACGCGCGACCACTGGCAGGACTGGATACGGCGGCTCGGCATCTCCTACGAATGGCAGGACGCGGTGATCCGCGCCGCGATCACGCTCAAGCTCTCGGCGTTCGAGGAAACCGGCGCGATCATCGCGGCGCACACCACCTCGATCCCGGAAGCGCCCGGTTCGGGACGTACCTGGGACTACCGCTTCTGCTGGCTGCGTGACGCCTACTTCGTCGTGCGCGCGCTGAGCCGGCTCAGCGCCTCGCGCACGATGGAAGACTACATCAACTACATCCTCACCATCGTGACCGGGCACGCGGGAGAGCTCCAGCCGGTCTACAGCATCGTGTCGACCGATCCGATGGAGGAGCGCATCGTTCCCGACCTGAAAGGTTATCGCGGCGACGGTCCGGTCCGCCTCGGCAATGCCGCCGTGGCGCAGAACCAGCACGATACCTATGGCAGCGCGATCCTGGCGGCGACGCCGATGTTCTTCGACCGGCGCCAGCCGCGCATGGGCGACGAAAATCTGTTCCGGCGGCTCGAACCGCTCGGCGAGATGGCGGCCAAGCTCGCTTTCGTGCCCGATGCGGGAATCTGGGAGTATCGCGAGCGCAAGCGTATCCACACGCACTCGGTCTCGATGTGCTGGGCCGGGGTGCAGCGGCTCGAAGCGATCGCGGCGCATCTCGGACTTGACGACCGCGCCATCTATTGGGGGGCGCGCGCCGCGAAAATCCATGAAGAGATGCTGGAAAAGGCGTGGAATCCGCAAAGGGGCGCGTTCACGGCGGCGTTCGGCTCCGACGACCTCGATGCGAGCGTGCTGCTGCTGCCGGAGCTCGGGGCCGTGGAGGCCACCGATCCGCGTTTCGTGTCCACCGTCAATGCGATCGAGCGTGAACTTAAGCGCGACTTGAACGTTATGCGCTACAGCGGTGCTGACGATTTCGGCCTTCCCGAGACGGCGTTTCTGATATGTCGGTTTTGGCTTGTCGACGCGCTGTGGGCGATCGGCCGTAAGGAGGACGCCCGCGACATGTTCACCGACGCCCTGAAATTGCGCAACAGCTACGGCCTGATGTCGGAGGACGTGCATCCGGCAACGAACGAGCTGTGGGGCAACTTCCCTCAGACCTACTCCATGGCAGGAATTATCTTAAGCGCGCTCCGGCTGTCGAAAAGCTGGGAGGATCGCTATTGGCGCGGCTCGTCGTAGTTTCCAATCGCGTAGCCGTTCCCGCCGGCAAGTCCGGCGGGCGCGCAGGCGGCCTTGAAGTGGCCGTCAAGGCGGCGCTGCGTCATCGCCGCGGCCTCTGGTTCGGCTGGAGCGGCAAGGTCGCGCGCAAGGGCGATCCGGTCGAGACCAACACGGTGCACCATGACGAGGTCGACTATGTGGTGACGAGCCTGCGCGCCGAGGACTACGAGGAATACTACAACGGCTTCGCCAACCGCGTGCTCTGGCCGGTGCTGCACTATCGCTTCGACCTCGCCGAATTCTCGCGGCGCGACCTGTCCGGCTACATGCGCGTCAACGAGCATTTCGCCAGCGAGCTCGACAAGCTGTTGCGCCCCGACGATCTGATCTGGGTGCACGACTATCATCTGATGCCGCTCGCCAGGGTGTTGCGCGCCCGTGGGCACCGCAACCGCATCGGCTACTTCCTGCACATCCCGTGTCCGCCGCCCGAGGTGCTGACCGCGCTTCCGGGCCACGAGCGGCTGATCCCGACGCTCACCGACTACGATCTCGTCGGTTTCCAGACCGGCGACGATGCATTCAACTTCACGCGCTATCTCACGCGCGAGTGCGGATTGCATAGCCGCGACTTTTCCTTCCCGGTCGGCGATCGCGAGGTCCGCGTCGATGCCTTTCCGGTCGGCATCGAGACCGAGCAATTCGCCAAGACCGCGCGGCGCGCGATCAGGTCGTCATTCGTGCAGAACGTGATCGGCAGCCTGAACGGGCGTGCCATGATCATCGGTGTCGACCGGCTGGACTATTCCAAGGGTCTCAACCTGCGGCTCGATGCTTTCGATCAGTTCCTGCGCAATCACCCCGATTGGCGCGGCAAGGTGACGTATCTGCAGATCACGCCGAAAAGCCGTTCGGAAATTCGCGAATACATCGAGATGGAGCGGTTGGTCGGCGAGGCGGCGGGCCGCATCAACGGCGCTTACGGTGAGGCGGACTGGACGCCGATCCGTTACGTCAACCGCGCCTACAGCCGTACCGCACTCGCGGGCTTCTATCGTGGCGCGCGTGTCGGGCTGGTGACGCCGCTGCGCGACGGCATGAACCTTGTCGCCAAGGAATATGTCGCCGCGCAGGACGCGGACGATCCCGGCGTGCTCGTGCTGTCGCGCTTCGCCGGCGCGGCGCATGAGTGCAAGGAAGCGCTGCTGGTCAACCCCTACGACACCGAGGCGGTGGCAGTCGCGATCAACCGCGCGCTCGCGATGCCGCTAGAGGAGCGCCGCGCGCGCCACGCAACGCTGTTCGACGTGCTCACCAGGAACGACATCGCGCACTGGGCCGAGCGCTTCATCGCGACCCTGATGCGCCAGCCGCGCAATTCCAGCTGGCCGTTCGACCTTGCGGTCGGCCACTAACGTTTGGGCCGCCCTTTAGGCGGCGCGATCACGGGCCGCGGGCAGCGGCAGGCCGGCACCGCCGCTGTCGCGAGGTTGCCGTTGGCGTCGACCGTCACCATCAGCACTTTGCCCTGTTGTGCCGCCTTGCTGGCGGCCGACACGAGGCCGGGCGCCGCCAGAATGTTGGTCGGGGTGCCGAACATCATCTGGTTTGCGGCGGTCGCCTGCGCGTTGGCTCCGACCGCCGCGCTGAAGGCGAAGCCTGCGTTGGTGTTGGCCCCGACCGCGGTGCTGTCCGTGCCTGCCGCCGTCGCGACCTCGCCGATCGCGACC
This sequence comes from uncultured Alphaproteobacteria bacterium, assembly GCA_963778455.1. Classification (GTDB taxonomy): domain Bacteria; phylum Pseudomonadota; class Alphaproteobacteria; order Rhizobiales; family Xanthobacteraceae; genus PALSA-894. The sequence goes on along the minus strand of CAVZUL010000008.1, from coordinate 582,744 downwards.
GCTCTCGCGGCGAGGCCTCGTCCCGCAAAGCCGATGCCGACGGCGGATGTGCCGGTCGCCTGCGCGCCCTGGCCGATCGCGACCGCGCCCGTCGAGGTGGCATTGGCACCCTGGCCGAACGATGTTGCGGAGATCGAGCTCGCCGTCGCGCTCGCGCCGACCGCGGTCGCGGCATCACCATTCGCCTTGGCATTGATGCCGAGTGCCGTGGTGCCGGTGCCCGGAGAGGCGACCGAGCCGGACCCGCAAGCGAGATCCGAGTTTGGGGCATTCTGAACGCAGCTGGCCGGAGTGCCGCCGCCGAACACGGTTTGTGCGCTGGCCGGCAAGGCAAACAGTGAGACGAGCCCCGCAGCGGCGGCGAGGCGAAGCAGCTTGATCGAGCGCATGATATCCTCCCTCGTGCACGTCGCGGCGGTTGCAAGCCGTGACGGACTGCGCTGAAGGTATAGTCATGCGCCGCGCGTGGCTACGGGTCAGGCGGCGGCGCGCAGCCGCTTCTCGTCGGGCGGCACCGCTTCGTCGGCGAGCGCGGCCAGCGCAACATCGAGCGCCAACACGGTCTGCTTCTCCGAGCCGAGGCGGCGCATCGAGACAGCCTTCGTCTCGGCCTCCTTGCGGCCGACAACGAGCAGCACCGGGACCTTTGCGAGTGAGTGTTCGCGGACCTTGTAATTGATCTTCTCGTTGCGCAGGTCGAGGTCGGCCCGCAGGCCGAGGCGTTTGGCGGCGGCCAGTACGTCGCGCGCATAGTCGTCGGCATCGCTGGTGATGGTCGCGATCACGATCTGCTTCGGGGCGAGCCACAACGGGAAATGCCCGGCATGGTGCTCGATCAGAAGGGCGAGGAGGCGCTCTATCGAGCCGCAGATCGCGCGGTGCACCATCACGGGCTGCTTCTTCTCGCCGTTGGCATCGATGTAGAACGCGCCGAAGCGCTCCGGCAGGTTGAAGTCGATCTGCGTGGTGCCGCACTGCCAGTCGCGCCCGATCGCGTCGCGCAGCACGTATTCGAACTTCGGCCCGTAGAACGTGCCTTCGCCCGGATTGACGCCGGTCTTGATGCGCCCGCCTGACTCGGCCTCGATCTTCTGCAGCACGTTTTTCAGCACGCCTTCGGCGTGATCCCACATCGCGTCGGTGCCGACGCGCTTCTCCGGGCGGGTCGCGAGCTTGATCACGATGTCGTCGGTGAAGCCGAAATCCGAATAGACCGAGAGGATCAAGTCGTTGATCTTGAGGCATTCCTCGGCGAGCTGATCCTCAGTGCAGAAGATGTGCGCGTCGTCTTGCGTGAAGCCGCGCACGCGCAACAACCCGTGTAGTGCGCCCGACGGCTCGTAGCGGTGCACCATGCCGAACTCGGCCAAGCGAATGGGCAGGTCGCGGTAGCTTTTCAGTCCATGCTTGAAGATCTGCACATGGCCGGGGCAGTTCATCGGCTTGATGGCGAACCAGCGCTTGTCCTCCGCCTCGTCGCCGGCCGACTGCGCGGCGAACATGTTCTCGCGGTACCAGCCCCAATGTCCTGAGGTCTCCCACAGCGACTTGTCGAGCATCTGCGGCGCGTTCACCTCGTCGTAGTCGCCCGCGAGGCGGCGGCGCATATAGTCGATGATCGTCTGGAACAGCGACCAGCCCTTGGCGTGCCAGAACACGACACCGGGGCCTTCCTCCTGGAAATGAAACAGGTCGAGCTCGCGGCCGAGCTTGCGGTGGTCGCGCTTCTCGGCTTCCTCGATTTGTTTCAGATATGCGTCGAGCTCGTCCTGCTTGGCGAACGCGGTGCCGTAGATGCGGGTGAGCATCGGATTGCTCGAATCGCCGCGCCAGTACGCGCCCGCGACCTTCATCAGCCGGAATGCGTTGCCGACCTTGCCGACGCTCGTCATGTGCGGGCCGCGGCAGAGGTCGAACCAGTCGCCTTGCTTATAGATTTTGATCGGCTCGGTGCCGGGGATCGCGTCGACCAGCTCGACCTTGAACATCTCGCCCTTGTCGCGGAAAACCTGCTTGGTCTTCTCGCGGTTCCAAGCTTCCTTAGTGAAGGGTTTATCGCGCGCGATGATCTCGCGCATTTTCTTCTCGATCGCCGGAAAGTCCTCGGGCGTGAACGGCTCGTTCCTGAAGAAGTCGTAATAGAAGCCGTTCTCGATCACCGGGCCGATGGTAACCTGCGTGCCGGGCCACAGCGTCTGCACCGCCTCGGCGAGCACATGCGCGGCATCGTGGCGGATCAATTCGAGCGCGCGCGGGTCGTCGCGCGAAATGAACTCGATCTTCGCGTCGTTCGCAATTGGGTCCGAGAGATCGGCGAGCTCACCGTCGAGCGCCATCGCGACCGTGCGCTTGGCGAGCGAGGGCGAGATGCCTTTCGCGATATCGAGGCCGGTGGTGCCTTGGGGATATTCGCGGCGCGCGCCGTCGGGGAAGGTGAGGGCGATGCGGTTCGCGGAAGAAGGCGCGGCAGCGGCGCCGGCAGGATCGGCCATGGGACACTCCTGTTGCTCACTCCCACGAACGAGCGTGGGTAAGCGGGGATTGGGTGGCGCGTATTACCTCAGCCGACGCAGAAAAGAAACCGTGACGGGTCGTCCCGACCTCGCAGCGCCCGATAAGCCGCCGCCGGATCGGGCTGTCGACCGTGGGACTTGGCTCCGTTATCCGGGCGCTCGCGCAACGCTGTCGGTAACGTCGCGGGAGGCAAATTGCGCTCAGTGTGCCCGGCTTTTGCCGCGGCCACGTTGCCTCTTAGATTTCGCCGGCTTTGCCACTGTTGCTGCCGTCTCAAATTCCGCGTCGTCCTTGATCTCTTGCCGCAGCTTGTCGGAAATCTTCTCCATGCCGGGGCACGGTTTCTTGTTCAGGAGAGCGCGTGCTAGCGCGCCCTCCTCAATGACAGTCGACGGTGGCCGTTGTTGCCTGTAGAGGCCCTCGATCACGAAGTGCTGACGCTCCCCGGGCTCGCAAGCGATCTCGACCAGAGTCCGCGTCATTATGTCGGCAAGCGCCGCGCCGGTGAGTGTTTTCTTTTCGCAATCTTGCCAGATCGCCGCCGACTTCTCAGTCCAATGGGTGGCGGGGAGAAGCAGGTCCTGAAGATGTTTGCGCAGCCCTGCTTGTAGATCGCGATCTTCACTGTCTTTGCCAGGAGGTAAATGCGCGATCGTCGTATCAATAAAGCGATTTACGTCATCGATCGCGTCGAACCCGCGCTTGTCGATGCGGGGAGACTCAACGCGGGCGCCGTCGCAGTGCTGCACCTTGGCGCGCCATAGATAGGCGGCAACAATGCCCGATCCTTGAAGCTTGCTCTGGCTGAGGTCGACTGCTTGAAGCTGCGTGTTGTCCAAGTCGGCACCGCGAAGATCCGCCCAAGTCATCTGTGCGCCTTGCGCATCGGCGTCACTGAACATCGCGCCGCGCGCGTCAGTCCGCGCGAGCGAGGCGCCTTGCAAATTCGCCCGATCGAGATTCGCGCCGCGCAAGTCTGCGCTGCCCAATCTTGCCGCCTGCAGTTCAGCAAAGCCGAGGTCGGCGCCCTGCAGATGCGTTCCGTCGAAGCTTGCCCCCTGCAGCTTGGCCACCCTTAGTCCAGCACCACCCAGCTTGGTGAGGATGATCTTTGCTCTTCGGAAGTCGGCTTTCATCGCCCTGACCCTGTCAAGGTTTGCTTCCCGAATGAATGCGTTCTGAAAGCTGGCTTTGCGGAGGTCGGCGTTTTCAAGCATCGTGTGTTCGAGAACTGCTCGCTTCAAATCAGCGCGGTGCAAATTTGCGGCGTGCAAATTTGTCTTGTGCAGAACGGCCTCATGCAGCGTCCCGCCGCGCAGGCTGGATCCAGGGAGGTTGGCGCCGGACAGATTTGCCCTTGTGAGGTCTGCACCCGATAGGTCGGCACCGCGCAATTCGGCGCGCAGCAAGGACGCTTGTTGTAATTTACCGTTGGTCATCCGCACGCCGTCCATCCGGGCATCCGTGAGTTGGGCTCCGGTGAGCGTTGCATTGCTCAAATCGACAAAGCGCAGGTCGGTTTCGTTCAAATTGCTGCAACCGAAATCACGCCATTGAAAATTGCGCGTTCGATCTTCGTCGCTTGGCTTGAGTTGTCTTGGCTTCGCGGCGGCTTGGCCTTTTGCGAGCTTGTCCGTATCGATAAGGACCTCGCGCGGCAGGATCAGGCGGTCGAAGTTGTGCGGTAGCAGGGCCTCGACTAGCTTCGGCGTCACGCAGGTGGGGTGAACGGCAGTGGTTTCCGGGACCGGATCGTCATCTTTGATTTCGTCCTCATCCTCGTCGTCACCCTCAGCCGGCGCAGCCATCGCTGGAAGGTAGGCCATCCACGCTCTGCCGGATTCGCCCGGATAGCTCAGGACGAGTGTCGAGAACGCGATGACGACTGCGCCGATCCCAAGACCGGCAATCCCCCATGGATCCCGTAGCAAGATGCCGACGCGGAAATTCTCGCCGGGACGCAACGCCAAGCTCCACAGAACCAGGATCGCGGTGATATCGAACGCGATCAACGCGCGCTGGGACCAGACGACTACGGCGTCGTGATAGGGTAGGAATTTTATTTGAAAGAGCACGAGCACCAACACGGGAGCAATGGCGAGAGAAATCCACGTCATTGCGCGCAGAAGCGTACCAAGAACTCCGGTACGCTCGCGCGGCGCGCCCGCGAACAGTTGGGCGAATAGCGTATTGGAGAGGCGTTGACGAATTTGCGCGCTGTCCGTGGCGTTGGGCACTGTTTTTGCCACTGCTGCGTTGTAAGTGTCTGCCGTCCGCGCGAGTAAGACAACCTGTACAAGGACGTAGACGTGGTAGATCGTCAGCAGCAGCGGCAACAGAATTGCGGAACCGGCCAGTGGAAGTTCAATGTTGATCGTGGGCAGTTTGATTGGCTCTTCGATGAAGAGCTGGCGGTGCGAAACATTGGATGCCGCTGCCGCGAGATACGCCGAGAAGGCGACAAAGCTCAGCCAGACCACCGAAACGCGCGTCGCGGAATTGTTGAGCGATTTCTCGAGCGCCACGACGTCGTAGGGATCGATCTTCTTTTCCTCGTCGGCCATGCGATGTCCTCGCCCGCAGTGGTTGCAAGTCTTGCAGGCGGGTCGCGTGCGGGCAAGCTGTGCGCGCTTCGGGTCCCGACGCGGCTTGTATCCGGGCTCCAGCAATAGAGAATGTTCACTATTTGTTCTTGACACTCTCAGCGCGATGCATATAGGATTTTGCACCTTGCCCGCTGAGGGGCGCTTCTAGAGGCGTCTTGACGTGGAGCAGGCCGGGGAAGCGGGGCCGGAGAACAGGCCAGCGCAACCGGGGCAGAACGCGGAGCGATCCGCGTTCTGTCGGTGGAGCGCCGGGAGGCGCAGCGTTTCGGTGGCGGGCTTCGCACGCCCTCAGATCACCGCACGCGCGCGCCTCGGGATGGGCCTCGCAAGCCCGTCCGGATGGGCCTCGCAAACCCATTCAGGCAAGGCGCGTTCGGCGGCCGGAGTAACGCACCGGCTGCCACCCAAGGGCGCCGTAGCGCAGCGCCCTGGCGCCTCCCGGCGCTCCATTCCCTTGCGGGAAAAGGAAAAGGGACCGGCGGTGCCCACGCCGAGCCAAACAACAGGGCGGCGGAGCGTTGGCTGCTCTTCGTCGCGCTCCGGCCGCAAAGTCGGATATCATCATCGCAATCGGAAAACTGATCGACGTGTCTGGGCTGCGCACATTTCGGCTTGCACTCTCGTCCGTCGCGCTCGTCGCGTTGCTCGACGTGGCGGCCGCGCAAGCCCCGAAGGATGTCCCAAAGGGACCCGCAGCGGCTCCGACGGTGTCCGCGCCTGAGCCCGCGACGAAAACCGCACCCGAAAAGGCCATTCGGGACGCGCCGCCGCTCGTCTTCTTCGTCGCCAGAGGCGAGCCGGATGCGTGCGGCGAAGGATGCGGCGAATGGATCGCGGCGGACGGCAAATTCGACCCCGCGGCGCCGCACCGGCTGCGCGCTTTGCTGGCAAAGCTCGGCAAGCGCAAGCTGCCGATCTATTTCGTTTCTCCCGGCGGCTCGGTCGAGGCCGCGATGGAGATCGGCCGCACGATGCGGCGGCACGGCATGAAGGCCGGTGTCGGCCGCACCATTCCGCAGGGATGCGATCCCAAGCAACGGCGCGATAAGGCATGCGACGCGATCATGCGCTCCGGCCGCGAACTCTCCGCCGAACTGCAGACGAGGCACGCCGCATGCGCTTCGGCTTGCGTCTACGCACTGATCGGTGCGGCTGAACGCGACGTTGCGCCCAACGCGGCGCTCGGCATCCACAGCATTGCGGTCACGCGGACGATGATGCTCAAGAATTGCGAGGGAAGAATCCTCGCGTCGAAGAGCAGGCGGCTCGCCGCTGAGTTCCACCGGCGTTCGCGATGCCCACGAGCGGGTTGTCCACTATGCGGCGGAGATGGGGATCGGTCGCGCACTCATCGACGCAGCCGCCGCCGTTCCGTTCGAAAAAATCCGCGCGCTGAGCCGTGACGAGATTGTCCGCTTTGGCATCGATCCGCGCGGTTTCGCTGAGAGCCGCTGGGTGCGGGAGGAGAACAAGAGCGGCCAGGTCGGATTGTTGAAGTTCAGCGTCGAGGCTGGCGCCGCAGAGCCGCGGCAAACCCGTATGTCGCTGACGCGGCTTAGCTGCTCACCCTCCAGCCAGATCGTCATCCAGTTTGCGCGCGAGCGCAGTCCCGGCGAGAGGTTCAAGGCGGTCAGCATCCTGACGAGTGGAAATGAAATCGTCCTGACCACGCGTGGACAACCGATGCTCGGCAGCAACGGGCTCGAAAGGGAGCTGCGCGCGGCATCCACGACGCGAAAAGCATTTGAGGATGCCGTCAAGGGCGGCAGCATCGAGATCGTTACGACAAGAGAAGGCGCCACGGCGGACGCGGAATCCCGGATCAAGCTTTCTACCGCGGGGCTTGTGTCACAGCTCAGTGCGCTTGGCGCGCCATGTTTCTAGTGTCGGCGTCTTGAGAACATCGGAAAAAATGGCGCAGCAATGCGCTTCGCTTATTCCGTCCTACGCTGAATGCCTTGCGCAGGGCCAGCCCCCGGAGCAGTATTGGTGGTTGCGGTAAGGGAGGAATGCACATGGTCTGGTCAGCGACTACGACGTTGTCTGCGTTGTCCTTTGTGGCGGTCTTGGGTGGCTTTCAAAGCGCAAGCGCGCAACCCGCACCTATGGGAGGAGCGTTCATGAGGGCATGCAGCGCCGCCGATCTTCCACAGGAGGTTCAAAACGACCGGAAGCTGTGCGTGGTCGGAGTCGTGCGTGACGGGACCAAGATCGATGTCTTCATGTCGAACAAGAGCGAGGTCATTTTTAAGACGGTCGAGGTATTTCGCACAAAAATTACCGATGGGGCGATGGAGCCAATCGAAGGTCTGGAGCGCCTCAAAGGACAAGTTGTAGCTGTCGGTGGGTTTGACAGCAGCCCGGCCATCTTCAGCGCGCGGATTCTGGTGCCTCGCCCGTAGAAGATGAGATCAAAGCCGTAGGCGCAATAACTGGAGCGCAGCGAAACGCATTGAGCCAGCGAAGTCGAAGTAGCATGACGGGCGATGCGGCGGAGGAACGGCGCAATAGGCTTCGCTTATTGCGCCCTACGATCACGATCATTCGCGTGAATTTTCAACTCTCTCGCTCACTCATCGCAATCATAGTCTGAACATGCGCCACGAATTGCGCATCCAATCTGGGCGAAAATGCCTCACGCCCGCCCTCATGACGCCAAACTAACCCACAAACATCACCGCCAAGGGAGAAGCTCAATCTCTCAACAGCGCAGTGCGGGCACACTGGGCTGCTTCAATGGGCGTGGTGGGCATGCCGCGTCATCAGCGTCAAACAGATACGGGTAAGCGTAACGCGTTCTGTGTGTGTTGCGTTGGCGTAAATCCGTCGCACGGGGACAGTCATGAGTGGGGACGGAAGGCCGGCTTGCCGGCCGCGGAAATCTATTTGCCTTTTTCTTGGCGCGCTGTGCGCCACAATGCTCGCAAGCGCGCCCGCGCAATCGCAGCGCAACGGTGCGCCGGTTCCGAACAAGCCGCAGCTCGGCACACTCGGCGAACGCATCAACGCCAACACGATCGCGGTCGTCTCGGGCAATCTGAACGCCACATATCTGTCGATCGCCTACGACATGTCGGCAGTGCTCGATGACGGCGACGAATTCCGCGTCCTTCCCGTCGTCGGCAAGGGCGGCGGGCAGAACATCAAGGATGTGCGCTTCCTCAAAGGCGTCGATCTCGGCATCACGCAATCAAATCTGCTCGGCTACTACAAGAAGACCAACGAGATCGGCACGATCGACGACAAGATCGTCTACATTGCCAAGCTGTTCAATGAAGAGATGCACCTGATCGTGCGCGCCGACTTCAGGCATCACCTCGATCGAGCAGCTCGCCGGCAAGAAGGTGAACTTTTCCGACATCGGCTCCGGCACGCAGCTTTCCACGCGCGATATTTTCGAACGTCTCGGCGTCGCGCCGCAGGAAGTCAACATGGGGCAGGCCGACGCGTTCGAGAAACTGAAATCCGGGGAGATCGCCGCGACCATCCTGATCGCCGGCAAGCCCACGGCCTCGACGGCGAAGTTGAAAGCCTCGGACGGCTTCCGCATTCTTCCCGTGGCGTATGCGAAACCGCTGCAGAAAGACTACCTGCCGGCAACGCTATCGTCGCAGGATTATCCAGGCCTGATCGCCCCGGGCGAGAAGATCGAGACGGTCGCGGTCGGCGCAGTGCTGATCGCGTTCAACTGGCCGAAGGGCACCGACCGCTATCGGCGCATCCAGAGGTTCGTCGACAACTTTTTTCCAAAGCTCGCCGAATTCCAGAAAGCTCCGCGGCATCCGAAGTGGAAGGAAGCCAATCTCGCGGCGGTGCTGCCGGGATGGACGCGCTTTGCGGGAGCCGAAGAATGGCTGCGCAAGAATACGTCACCACAGGCCGAACGCGAGCAGTTCGACCACTTCCTCGCAGGCCGGCGCGAGAAGTCCGCCGCACTTCCGTCGGAAGAGCGCGACCGGCTGTTCCAGGAATTCCTGCAGTGGAAGGCGCGCGAGCGGCGTTGAACGGTAGCGCGCGACCGGACGTGAACCGATCGCGCGAACTCGATTCCCCAGGGGGCATGTTGCGTGAGGCCGTCACTGACGGCGGGGAGGAAGAGTTATGAGTGCTCCAATGCGAAACGACGATACACCTTCGATGTTTCCGCGACGATGTACGCGCCACCCTGGGCGCGCGAGGAAGCGCGCGATGTGCCGGGCGATGCCGGCATGGCGGCGGTCGACAAGGCGCTGAATGCAAGCGATCAATTCCGCCGCACGCTGCCGCCGGCGGCGCCGCTCGAGGTCTCCGAGGGCAAACCGCGCTGGCGCGACAAGCCGTTCGAGGGCGATATCGCGGCGCGCCATCTGCGCCAGCGGCCTTCGCTCGACCCCGTCGCAGTTCCGGCGCCGCCGATGCGGAGCGTGGGTCCGGTTCTGCCGTACTGGCGCGCGTCGCCGGCGCGATCGGGCTTGCGGCGCTTGCGGCGTTCTTCGTGGTCGGCGAGTTGCCGAAGCCGCTGCAGGGCGCTCTGATGCCGCCGCCCGCAATCGCGGAGCGCGCTACGCCTGCTGCAGTGCCCGCCGTGTTTGCGGAGCGTGTTCCGCATGCCGCGGAGCCCGTCGCGTTTGCGGAGCGGCTTGCCGCCATACCGGTGAAGGCCGAAACCGAGCCCACCGTGACGGCCCGCGCCATGCAAATCGATCAGCCGGTTGCGCCGTCGCCGAGCATCCGCGCACTCGATCGCGAAGAGATCGCGATGCTGGTCAAGCGCAGCGAGGAGCTGATCCTGCAAGGCGACATCGCGGCCGCGCGGCTGATGCTGACGCGCGCCGCCGAAGCGGGTGATGCGCGTGCGGCGCTTGCGCTGGGCGCGACGTACGATTCCGACGTGCTGCGCAGGCTGGGCGTGCTCGGCGTTGCGGCGGATGCGAGCCAAGCGCGCGCCTGGTACGCGCGGGCGGCCGAGTTCGGATCGGGTGAGGCGACACGGCGGCTGGAGCAGATCGGCTCAGTCGGTACGCTGAGCCCAGCTCCAGCGCGCGTAGCGCCACGGGAGGTACCAGTGCGCGCCCTGCGGCGCCGTCTCGGGCACGCGATCGATGCCGGATGTGCCCCAGGGATGGCAACGCAGCAGCCGCGCGAGCGTCATCCACGAGCCGGCCCACAGACCATAGCGGTCGAGCGCCTCGTCGGCATATTCCGAGCAGGTCGGAAGATGCCGGCAGTGGAAGCCGATCAGAGACGAGAGCGTGTAGCGGTAGATCTTCACCAGGCCGCGGCCGGCGAGGCGAGGGACGTGAAGGACGTTCACTCCGCGGCCTTCATATTGGTCGCGACGCCGGACGGAAAACCGGTACCCACTTTTCCTGGCGTCGCTCCCCGCTTCGCTTCGATCTGGTTGATCGCGTCGACCACCGCGTCGAAAGTCAGCAGCGTCGAGGCATGGCGCGCCTTGTAGTCGCGCACCGGCTCGAGCACGGCGATGTCGGTCCATTTGCCGTTCGCGGGCGGGGCGCCGTTCTCCTTCAGCATCCTGCGAACGGTCTCGCGCAAGCCCTTGAGTTCGTCCGCTTTCGCGCCGACGACGTTGCGCGCCATGATCGAGGACGAGGCTTGGCCGAGCGCGCAGGCCTTCACCTCATGGGCGAAGTCCGCGACCGTGTCGCCGTCCATCTTGAGGTCGACCGTTACGGTCGAGCCGCACAGCTTGGAATGAGCCGTCGCGGAGGCATCCGGCTGCTCCAGCCGGCCAATTCGGGGGATTGTGCCGGCCAACTCCAGGATTCGGCGATTATAGACGTCGTTCAGCATGGATTTTGGCCCGATTCCGGCAACTGCACCCAAGGCCATTGATTGCCGGCCAGCTTCTCGTGACTATATAGGTGTGGAACGGCGGGCTGGAAAAGGGGGCCCGCGGTTCGGGGAGGCTCGTAACGAGCCTGAAACTCAAGGAGTGCGGCGTCCGTATCGTCTGGTTCCACCGGACGATGCACCAGACCCGTGGCCACCCGGTGACACCCCCGGAACGCACGGCGCGCCGCGCGGTCCGGTCGAACGGAGAGACCGTCATGGACGCCGTCGTCAAGAATTTTCCCAAAGCCGTTGCGCCTGCGCCGGAGAAGCCCGTGCTGTCGGAACACGTGCGCGCCGCGCCTTCCCCGGTCGTGCCGCGTCCGTCGCGTGACGAGGCGGAACGAGCCGTGGGCACCTTGCTCGCCTATATTGGCGAAAATCCGGGCCGCGAGGGCCTGATCGAGACGCCCAAGCGGTTCGTGAATGCCTACGAGGAGATGTTCCGGGGGTACCACGAGTGCCCGGCCGAGGCGCTCGACCGCACGTTCTCGGAAATCGGCGCCTATGACGACCTCGTGCTGGTGCGCGACATCCCGTTCTATTCGCACTGCGAGCATCACATGATGCCGTTCACCGGCAAGGCGCACATCGCCTATACGCCGATCGAGCGCGTGGTCGGCTTGTCCAAGATTGCGCGCCTGATCGACGTCTATGCCCGCCGGCTGCAGACACAAGAGCACCTGACCTCGCAGATCGCGACCGCGATCGACGAGATCCTGAAACCCCGCGGCGTCGCCGTGATGATGGAGGCTGAGCACACCTGCATGTCGATGCGCGGTGTCGCGAAACCGGGCTCGCTCACCATCACGACCAAGTTCACCGGCCTGTTCCGCGACGATCCGCAAGAGCAGGCGCGCTTCTTCACATTGGTGCGCGGAGGCGCGCGCTGATCGACGTCCTCATTGGCGCGTGATCCGGTACCCGCTTTTTCGGGATCACGCGCGTCCGGCGGGGCTGCGGTGACCACCTATACATTTGCCGAACGTGGCTCGACGCAAGAGATCGAGGAGGGTGCAACGTTTGCGCCCAAATTCGATGCCGACGGGCTCGTCACCTGCGTGACCAGCGACGCGGCGAGCGGCGAGGTGCTGATGGTCGCGCACATGAACGCCGAGGCGCTGGCGCGCACCATCGAGAGCGGTGAGGCGTGGTACTTCAGCCGCTCGCGGCGCGCACTCTGGCGCAAGGGCGAAAGCTCCGGTCATGTCCAGCGCGTGACCGAGATGCGCGTCGACTGCGACCAGGACGCGGTGCTGATCAAGGTCGAGCAGGCAGGTCCCGGCGCGTGCCACACCGGACGGCGCTCATGCTTCTATCGCGCGGTGCCGCTCGGCAAGGCGCCGGACAAATCGCTCGTGCTGGAGTTTCGCGAGGCCGGGAAGGCGTTCGATCCGGCGAAGGTGTATGGCGGCTAGCGGCCCGCGTGATTGATCGCCCACTATTGATCGCCCACTAAAGTCGCGTGGATGCGCGCGCACCGCCGCCGCCCGCTCGTTCGGCGGATTCGCTCCGGCCGCCTTTCGGCAAGGTCCAGATCGGCTTGAGCTTGGCCGCTGTGGTGACGCCGTCCTGGAAGATCAGCTTGAACTCCATGCTTCCCTCGGGATTGAGGTTGGCGAGGTACATCCCGACATAGCCGTCATAGCGCATCGTACCGGCATTGATGTGGCCCTTGAACGCCATCACGAACGCGGGGCCCTGCTTGCGGCTGTACGGCTTGGATGGCCCATTCACGAAATATCCTGATACGACGCCGCCCTTGGTGACGCTTGTGACGATCACCATCAACTGCCGATCCGAATACTGCCAACCGGTTTCGCTGACCCATACGCCGACGAAGCGGCGGATCGCGTCGGGAACGTCCTCGGCCCGCGAGGTGATGTGGAATGCCGGGAGCGGCAGCTCCTTTTCGGCCGCCAGCTTGGCGAGCTGGTGCGCGTCAGCCGCCGAGACGAGATCGCGCGGGGGCGGGTATGCCCATCTGGCAACCGGAAATGACGCAAGCGCCAGCGCGACGACGATCACCGCCGCCCATCTGGCGGGCGCGCCGACATACCAAGGTCGAGGCGACACACGTGTTGCGTACGCTTCGGGCGGCGCTATTGGGGCCAATGCGACGCCTTCAGGCACGTCCTTGCTGGCATTGAGCAGATAGCCGCGACGGGGAACCGTCCGGATCAACATGCGGTCAACATCGCCGAGCTTCTGACGCAGTTCGCGAATGCACTGCACCAGCGCATCGTCGGAAACCGTCACGTGGCCCCAAACGGCATCGTGAAGCTCCTGCTTGGAGACCAGACGGCCGGCATTCTCGGCGAGATAGCACAGGAGATGAAACGCCTTCGGCCGCAGATCGAGGTCACGTCCTGCGACGCGCGCACAGCCGCGCATCAAATCCAGCTCGAATCGGTCGAAGCTCAAGATCCTCGAAATAATCTGATCCATGGTGCACCCTGCATGAACCGCTACCGCACAGGAATTTAGCCGAAAAATCGGCGTTTCGTCAGCCTTCTGTCAGGACTTCCGCCCTCCCGCGGCCTAAGGCAGGCCGGGCACCGCGGGTCGGCCATGAATGTCCTAACGCAACCGCAATCGCTTTCGGTCTGGCGCGAAAGAGCGCGGGCACGAGAAAGTCACGCCGAATACCTGGCTCGCAGCTATGCGTGTCGCGATAGGGCGCTGCGGGTGCTTGATGCGCATGACGCACAGCTCCTTGGCGCCATGTCGATCGTCTGGCACGTACTGGCTCACCAGTGTGCCGGCGTGCACAATGCGGCCGCCCGTGAGGTCCCCCCATGGAATTGCGTAGTTGGAGGCTCCGGGTGGCTAAAAGAATAGTCTGGACGCTTGTCGCGGTCTTTGCTCTTGCGCCTGGCCTGTGTGCAGCACAGACGGCATCCGAGCGGCTCGAGCGTCTCGCCGCGCAGGCGCAGGAGCGCGCGCTCGACCTCTTTCCGGTATCGGAAATCTTCAGCCGCGGGCCGGGCCCCCGGCAGGACCGGATGGAGCTCACGCTTGCCGACGAGCACCGCGAGCGGCAGCGCGCGCATCATCGCTGGGTTCTTGGCGAGCTGGAACGTATTCCCGCCGCTGAGCTCGCCCCGACCGAGCAAGCTCACCCACGCGTTGCTCGGTTGGCGCTCGCGCGATCTGCTCGAATGGCTGGCGCACCCGTTTCATCAACATTCCGCTTTCGTCCACCTGAACCCGGGCGTTGCCTACGGCCTGGTCGGCTTGGCCAACGCGCAGCCGCTCCGCAACGAAGCCGATTATCGCGCCTGGTTCCGGCGCGTGCAGCGCTATCCGGCTTTCCTCGCGAGTGTCGAGGGCGTGATGCGCGAAGGCGTAGCCGCCGGCGTCACGACGCCGCGCGTGCTGGTCGAGCATGCACTGGAGCAGCTCGAAGCGCTGACGCCCGAAGACATGACGAAGAGTACGTTGTGGAAACCGATCGAGCGATTCCCGCGTTCGATCGACGCCGAGACCCGCAACCGCCTGGAGGCCGATTACCGCCGCGTTCTGGCGGACGAGATGTTTCCGGCGTTGCGACGCCTGGCGGGCTTCGTTCGCAACGACTACCTGTCGGCGGCGCGCACGACCGACGGATTCGGCGCGCTGCCCGGCGGCGACAAGATGTACCGCTTCGCCGTGCGCTACGAGACGACCACCGACCTGACATCCGACGAGATCCACGCGCTGGGCTTGAGCGAAGTGAAGCGCGTCCAGGCGGGCTTTCTCGCCGCGGCGCAGAAGGCGGGCTTCAGCGGCAAGGTGAGCGAAGTACGCGCCTGGCTGCGCGGCAAGCCGGAAAACCATCCGTTCACCTCCGGCGAGCAGGTGATCGAGCACCTGAAGGGCATCCACGCCCGCATCGTGCCGCAGCTGCCGAGGTTGTTCGGTCGGCTGCCGAAGGCGCGCTTCGATATCCGGCTCGACGATCCGGCGATCGCGGCCACAGCGCCCGCCCGGTACCTCTCTCCGACCGACGCCGGTCGCCCTGGCATCTTCCTGATGCCGGTCTTCGACCCGGGGCGCGTCTCGCGTGCCGATCTCGCCGCGCTGCTCGCGCACGAGGGTATGCCGGGGCATCACCTCGAAACCGGCATCAAGCTCGAGAACAGGGTGCCCGAGTTCCGCCGCCGATTGTGGGTCAACGCGTTCGGCGAGGGTTGGGCGCTCTATGCCGAATCGCTCGGCCATGAGCTCGGCCTGTACGAGGAGCCGCTCGATCTGCTCGGGCGCTATTCGCTCGAGCTCTTGCGGGCCTGCCGCCTGGTGGCCGACACCGGTCTCCATGCCAAGGAGTGGACGCGGGCGCAGGCGATTAGATTCCTCGTCGAAGAATGCGGCCAACCCGAAGGTTACGCGACCGCCGAGGTTTTGCGCTACATGGCCTGGCCCGGGCAGGCGCTCGGCTACAAGATCGGCGAGCTGATGATCCTCGAATTGCGCGCCAAGGCCGAGAAGCGCCTGCGCGAGCGCCTGGACCTGCGCGCCTTCCACGACGCGGTTCTGGCGGAGGGCCATCTGCCGATGAGCATACTGCGCCAGCGCATGGACGCGTGGATCGAAACGCAGGGCCAGTGAACGAGCCCCTGATCGATTTTAAGCAAAGGGAAAACGTTCGCGCGCCATTAACGATCCTCATCAAGGTAAATTCGCGGCTTTCGTTGAGTGTGCGCACGCTCGCGATTATTTTCCCGCAACTGATCGGCGCGGATGCAAACGCGTCGGAGGCCATCAACCAGCGGGTATCATCATGTCACGCGTTTTTGCCACGCTCTTCACCGCCGCCGCCGCGGCAGCGGCGATCTCCACGTCCGCCTCCGCGGGCTGTTTTGGCTGTTATGCGCCGCCGCCCCCTCCGCGGCCGTGCGTCACCTGCTATCAGCAGCAGGTCATTCCGCCGCAGTACCAGACCTACAACGAGACCGTCATGGTTTCGCCGGGCCGCCGTATCGCGCATCGCACGCCGGCGCGCTACGAAACCGTGATGGTGCCGAAGACCGTGATGGTCGAGCCGGAAGGCGTGCAGTTCGAGGAGGTCCCGCCGCAATACGCGACCGTGCAGCGCACCCAGATGGTCGCGCCCGCCCGAACCGTTGTGGTGCCGGTGCGCCCGCGTTGCGGCAATTGCGGCTGGTAAGCCTGTAGCTCCGAATCCGTTGGGCGGGCAAAGCAAAGCGTGCCCGCCATCAACGTTGCGACGGGTACGTCACTCCGCTCCTTTGCCCGCCCTACAGGTTTTCTTTGACGCGCTTGAGCAACCGCTCGGCGCGCGTGAGGTGCGGCCGGTCATACATCACCCCATCGATGCCGACGACGCCGGCATCGGGATTTGCCTTGAAGGCTGCGACCACGGCTTGCGCCCTTGCGATGTCCTCGGGCGCCGGCGTGAACACCTCGTTGATGATCGCGACTTGCGCGGGATGAATCGCCATCTTGGCGGTGAAGCCGTCGCGCCCCGCCTCGCTGGCTTCCTCGCGCAGGCCGTCCATGTTGCGGAAGTCCGCATAGACCGTGTCGATCGCCTGTACGCGCGCGGCAGCCGCCGCCGCGAGCGAAAGGGCGCGCGCGAGCCGATAGGGATCGGTGAAACGGCCGAATTCGTTGCGGTTCGTTTCGGCGCCGAGCTCGGCGGACAAGTCCTCGGCGCCCCATGTGATGCCGGTGAGACGCGCGCTTGAACCGCGATAGGTCCCGCAGAGGAATAATGACGTCGCGGTTTCGGTCGCGAGCGCCAAAATCTTGATCGAACCCTCGGGCAGGCCGTGAACGGCCTCGCGCGCGGTGAGCTTGGCATCGAGATGCGTGACCGCCGCACCGCCTTCGGCCTTCGGCAGCAGGATAAAGTCGGGACGGCCGGCGACGACCACGTCCAGATCGGCGTCAGTCAGGCCGGTATCGAGCGCATTCACGCGCACGACGAGTTGCTGGCGGCGCGCGCCCGCATGCTGCTTCAGGTATGCGAGCGCCGTCTCCCGCGCGCCCGCCTTGCGATCCGCCACAACCGAGTCCTCCAGATCGAGGATGAGCGCGTCGGCGCCGAAGTCGGGGCCCCTCGCGAGCTTGCGTTCGCTGTCGGCGGGAACGAAGAGGAAAGAACGGATCACTTCGGCCGCATCAGCATGAAGGCCTGGCGCTTGCACTCGGCGACGAGCTTGTTGTCCTGATTGTAGGCGCGGTGGTGGAATTCGACGATTCCGGCGCCGGGGCGGGACTTCGAACTCGCGTTTTCCCAGCACCTCGGTGGTGCAGTGCACGGTGTCGCCCTCGAACAGCGGGTGGGGGAATTTCACCTCCGTCATGCCGAGATTGGCGATGGTCGTTCCTACAGTCATGTCACTGACTTGAATCCCGATCATGAGACCGAGGGTGAACAGCGAATTCATCAGCGGCTGGCCCCATTCGGTTTCCTGCTCGCAGAAGTGCCGGTCGATATGCAGCGGTTGCGGATTGAGCGTCATGTTGGAGAACAGCATGTTGTCCATCTGCGTCACGGTGCGGCGCAGCGTGTGCTCGTAGAGCTTGCCGACGACGAAATCCTCGAAATAGAGCCCTCCGCGCGGGCTTCGCATGACTGTCATCTGCTCCATCTAACCCTCCTTGCGCGGAACCAAAGCCGGCCGGGGCGGTTCCGAATTAACCCGTCATTTACCATAACCGCCGATGGTGCAAGGCGGCGGGGAAGCAACCCGGCCGGCCTGAGCGCGCCCATGGGCACCGACGCAGCTATCGATATCGCAACCCGCATCAGCGGGGCGACGACGGATATTGCCACGCGGGTGACTGGTGCGATCCGCGATGCGGCGCGCGTCACCGGCGCCGGCTTCGAGTATCTGCTCAACACCGCGATCCGCGAATCAAATCTCAATCCCAACGCCAAGGCCAGAACATCCTCGGCAACCGGGCTGTTTCAATTCATCGACCAGACCTGGCTCGGCACGATGAAACAGTCGGGTACGGCGCTCGGCTATGGCAAATTTGCCGACGCGATCAGCAGGACGTCGTCGGGACGCTTTGTCGTCAAGGATCCGGCGACCCGCAACGAGATCTTTGCGCTGCGCAAGGACCCGACCGCGAACTCCCTGATGGCGGGGGCGTTCGCCAATTCCAACGCCAAGGTGCTGACCGACCGCCTCGGCCGCAAGCCGACCGACGGCGAACTCTACATGGCGCATTTCCTCGGCGCCTCCGGCGCGTCGCGGTTCATCAAGGCGGCCGAAGCAAATCCGAACGGCAAGGCGGCAGCGCTCTTCCCGCGCGCCGCGCACGCCAACAACTCGATCTTCTATGACAGAAGCGGCGCCGCGCGCAGCCTCAAGCAGGTCTACGCCGGGCTGGTGACGCGGCACGATGTGATTGGCAGCGCGACGCAGCTCGCGGCCGCGAAGCCTGCGGATGTCGTGAAGCCGGCCGCGACACTTGCCGCGGTGCAGACGATCCCGATGCCACGCGTGCGCCCGGCGCCCGTGCCGGCCGCGCCGCCAATGATTCAGACCGCAAGCAGTTCCGAGCTGACGCCGAGGGTGGTGAAGACCTTCGCGATCACGCCAAATGCGCCTGCGGCCCCGACCACAACGGCTGCGGCGGTGACACCGGCAAACGCGACCGCGAATGTGGCGGTGGTTGAGCCAGACAATGCGGCGAGCTTCGCCGAACGTGTTGCAGCACTGGCTCCGGAAGTGCCGCCTGCGAACAAGGCGCCGGACGCACCGCTGTTCCAGACGCTGTTCAGCTCCGACCAGCGGGGTGCGGTCGCGCCGGTCGTTCGCGAGCTCTGGGGCCCGCGCCATGCGGCTGTCCCCGAAACCACGGAGGCGGTCGGGCCGCCCACGGACATCTCCGCGCAACGCCGCACCGGCCCGGCCCTTAACGCGCCGCTTGATCTGTTCCGCTTCATGCGGCCGTCGGCGCGCCATCCCGCCTAGCGCCGCAAGGTCTTCCGCGCCTTAATAATTCGGCAATAATTCCAAAGAGTTATGGTGAACCGTTTGTTAAGCCGCAGTGCTTAATCTGTGTCCGGTCGGCCCGTTGGCCTCAAGTAGCGTCGCGTTGGAAACATGATCGTTCGTCATTTTCTCCAGTGGGTACGGACGGCCGAGGCCGCCGAGCGTGCCGAAGCAACGTCGGCGCTGGCACGCGCCTATCTCTATTCGGATCTGACGCAGGATGACCGCATCGCCGCCGAGGGTGCGATGATCATGCTGCTCGACGACCCGTCGCCGCTGGTGCGGCATGCGCTCGCCGATGCGCTCGGTTCGAGCAACGATGCGCCGGCCGCGGTCGTGCACGCGCTGGTCAACGATCAGCCGGACATCGCCGCGATCGTGCTGGAGCGCTCGCCGCTGCTGCTCGATTCCGATCTGGTGGATTCAATCGCGGTCGGCGGCGCCGACATGCAGGCCGCAATCGCGCGGCGACTGTCGCTGCCGCGTTCGGTCTCGGCCGCGCTCGCCGAGGTCGGTTCGGCGGAGGCCTGCCTCACCTTGATCGAAAACTCTGGCGCAGACATTGCGGCGTTCTCGCTCGACCGCATCGTCGAGCGCTTCGGGCATCTCGCGGCGATCCGTGAGTCGCTGCTCGCTTGGCCCGACCTTCCGGTCGCGATCCGGCAGGTGCTGGTGGTCAAGCTGTCCGAAACGCTCGCCGGGTTCGTGGTCGCGCGAAACTGGATGGAGGAGAGCAGGGCGCAGCGCATCGCGCAGGAGGCCTGCGAGAAGGCGACCGTGATCCTCGCCGCGGTGTCGGAGAGCACCGAGGTCTCGCCGCTGATCAGCCATCTGCGCGCGAGCGGCCAGCTCACCGCGGGTCTCATCCTGCGCTCGCTGCTGTCGGGCAATGTCGACTTCTTCGAGCAGGCGCTCGCCGAGCTGACCGGCTTGCCGGCCGCGCGCGTGAGCGCGCTGCTGCACGACCGGCGCGGCGCAGGCTTCAAGGCGGTCTATGAGCGGGCCGGCCTGCCGGCCTCCGTCTATCCGGCGTTCCGCGCCGCGATCGAAGTGATGCACGAGAACGGCGTGCAGGCCGAACCGGGCGGCAACACACGGCTGCGGCGCCGCATGGTCGAGCGCGTGCTCACCAGCTGTGCGCGTCTGCCGGCAGGCGACGTCGAGCCGCTGATGACGCTGTTGCGCCGCTATGCGACCGAGGCCGCGCGCGAAGAGGCGCGGCTGTTCTGCGACGATCTCGTCGAGATGGGTGACATGTCGCACATTGTGCCTGCCAACGATGTCGGGCGCGCCGCGGTCGCGGCGTAGCGCGGTTTCTCCGCCCATTCCCGCGTAAGCGCCGTGATCAGCCGTTCGATGGCAATTTCGAGCGTGCGCCAACGCGTGACCGCGGCGAACCTATCGGCGGCGATTTATTCCACGCCGCGCAAACGGGCTCACCCTATCGCCGCTATCCGTTTTCTCGGCGCTCTCCGCGCGACTGGCAATTTTCTCGGATTCTTCCTCTCTCAAGGTCTTGCGCACTCGTTCCGCTTCACGGAGCGCATCGTGAATGTCTCTGTTGGGTGATCCGTCTTCGAAGAAGACCACGCACTCACAGCCCGGACACTGCCTGGAATATCCGCTTCGGACCCGGCGTGCTTTGTCTCTGAACTTCGATTTACATCTCGAACAGCGTATCAGGACGGTGTCGTCGGTACCCATTGCGCCCCCTCCACGGGTCACGCTTCCACAGTGCTTCCACTGTCAGACGGTGATTCCCCATTTCACGTGAAGCATGGGCGCGCGGACAAACTCAGCCTGTCGGCGCGAGCGTCGGCGAGAGGATCGATTCCAGCGTATCCGGCCGGTCGCGGTTCTCGCGGATGAGAAACTCGTCCGTCACGTGACGCAGCTTTTCGGCGAGCTTGGCGGCATTCGAATTGCTGTCGCCGCGCGTATTCTTGTGCGTGATGGCGCGGATTGCGTCGACGTGCTGGTCGACCAGGGGCATGGGCAGGCGCGCGATCTCCGGGATGTGCTCGATCAGCCGGCACAGGCTGTCGGCGACCGGCGCCACCATCGGAAAGCCGAAGGTCGCGGCCTGGCCCTTCATGTCATGGGCGGCGCGGAACAGCACATCGCGATTGCCCGGCGTGATGCCAGAGGCTTTGATCGCGTTGCGCGCGATATCGAGCCGCATGCATTCCTGATCCATCCAGACCGAGAAGTCGTCGGCGAGCTCGGCGAGCGCGGCTTCGGCGCGCGCCACTGGATCGAAGTCGATCTTGGTGCCGGGCTTGAGCTTCTCCACCGCCTTCTTGAGCTTGTTCGGCGGCACGATCACCTCGTGGTCGGCGAATGTTGAGACCGCCGCCTGATTGGGCTTGCTCATTGTTCTTGTCCTGTTTCGCTCACGCCGGTGTCTTCGCCTTTTCGAGCAGCGGCTGCTGCTTGATCACGTCGGCCTTGCCGCCCTTGCGCCGCTCGGGGCCCGCGTAGTTCGGATTGGCATTGCGCCGCCGGTCCGGTCCGAAATAGCTGCGAGTGCGGATAAACGGGCGCGGGTTCGCGACCACGTTGAGCACGCGCTGATAGAGCCCCTTGGCGGAGATCGGCTTCGCCAGAAATTCCGTGACGCCGGCATCGCGCGCCGCGATCACGCGCTTCTTCTCCGAATGGCCGGTCAGCATGATGATCGGGACATACGGATTGTTGTTGGCGCCGGGCTGGCGGATCATCTGCGTCAATTCCATGCCGTCGAAGATCGGCATCGCCCAGTCGGTGATGACGATGTCAGGCGAGTAGTGCGTAAAGCCTTCCAGCCCCGCTGCGCCGTCTTCCGCCTCGTATACCTCGCGCGTACCGAAGCCGTGCAGCAGGGTGCGCAGGATGCGGCGCATGTGCGCGTTGTCGTCGATGACGAGGAAGCGCAGCCGGTTGAAGTCGATGCGGATCATTTGCAGCCTGAAGACGCGCGCAGGCGCTACCCGCCGGCACGTTGCGTTCAGGCTAGGGAAACGTCGTTAACGAACCGTTTAGTATCCGAACTGCTCGCGCAGGATGCGCTCGTCCAGGCTGTGGCCGGGGTCGAACAGCATCGGGATCGCGATCTTGTGGTCCATGCTGACCTCGACGCTGCGCACATCGCGCACCTCGTCATGGTCGGCAACCGCCGCGACCGGGCGCTTCTCGGCTTCGAGCACCTCGATCCCCACGGTTGCGGTGTCGGGCAAGAGCGCGCCGCGCCAGCGGCGCGGGCGGAACGGGCTGATCGGCGTCAGCGCCAGCAGCGGCGCGTTGATCGGGATGATCGGCCCCTGCGCCGAAAGGTTATAGGCGGTCGAGCCCGCGGGCGTCGCGACCATCACGCCGTCGGCGACCAGTTCGGCGAGCCGCACCTTGCCGTCGATCAGGATGCGCAGGCGCGCTGCCTGATAGGCCTGGCGAAACAGCGATACTTCGTTGATGGCGTAAGCTTCATGACGATGGCCCTTGGCGTCCAGCGCGCGCATCAGCAACGGGTGGATCAGCGTCGTTTCGGCCTCGCCGAGCCGCTCGGGCAGGCCATCCTCGCGGAAATCGTTCATCAGGAAGCCGACCGTGCCGCGATGCATGCCGTAGATCGGCTTGCCCGAGTTCATGAACCTGTGCAGGGTTTGCAGCATCAGGCCGTCGCCGCCGAGCGCGACGATCACGTCGGCCTCACCGGGCGCCGTGTCGCCGTAGCGCTGCGCGAGGCGGGTGCGCGCGTCCTGCGCCTCGGCCGTCGGGCTTGCGACGAAGGCGATCCGCGGATGGCGGGAATTGGTCATTGGTCTCGGCCTGGAGGCATCGCGCGCAACCGGCCGCTGGGAGGGTGCTCATGAACGCCGAGCGCGCGGTTTTCGTCTATACGACCTATCCATCCCTTGTCGAGGCGGAGCGGATCGGGAAGGCAGTGCTGGAGCGCCGCCTCGCGGCCTGCGTGAACATCCTGCCGGGGATGATTTCGCACTATTGGTGGGAGGGCGCGATCGAGCGCGGCGAGGAAGTCGTCATGATCATCAAGACGCGGGCGTCGCTGGCCGAGGGCGTGCGCGCGGCCGTCAAGGAAATGCACTCCTACTCGACGCCCGCGATCCTGGTGCTGCCGATTACGGGCGGCGAGCCGGGGTATCTGAATTGGCTGATGGCCGAAACGGAGGCGGGCGCCGCGTCATCCTGACGAGCGCCCGCGCAACTTCAGAACAGGATGGCGGCTAGTACGTGACGGTGCCTTCCATGCCGCCCTTGAGATCCTGATATTCCTTGCAGGCCTTGTTGCCGCAGAGCGCTTCGATCTTCTCCAGGAAGTCGGCGGCCTTGAGCATGTTGCCCTGCTCGACGTGCCACATGCCGTAATACTGGTAGGTGCGCACGTGCTTCGGATCGACCGCGAGCGCGCGCTCGTACCAGACCCGCGAAAGCTCGTAGTCGCCGAGCTTGCGCGCCGTGAAGCCGAGATAGTTCGCGACATCCGGATGATCGTCGGCGTCAAGGTCCTTGAAAGCCGCGAAGGCCGCTTCGTAAGCGCCGGCTTGCACCAGCGTGTAGGCGAGCCGGTAACCGTCGCGGAAATCCTGTTCGGACTTCTGTTCCTTCTTTTTCTTCGACCCGCTCTTCTCCTTGGGCTGGCTCGCCGGCTTCTGCGGTTGACTGGGGGGCGCCGGGGTATCGGGGCCAGCCGCCAGGACGGCGCCGACGCCGAGCGACAGTGCGAAAAGGGATGCGGTGGTCACCACGGCAAGGCGATTGCGGCGTGTCATAGGGCTCCCTCCCTGAGCGCGATGGGCATAGGATATCATACGATGGGAACACACTCCCGTTGTGCGACATTCCGGCGACCATATTCAACTCGCCGTGATCGGTGCAACCGGCTTCGGAGGCTGGCAACGGCCGGCCTCCCTTGTTTTCCGCACGATCTTCCCGAAAGCCGGTTCCTACCCCGCTCAAGTGCGGGCAGGCTTTTCGGGATCATGCGCGCTAGTTCGTCCGCACCTTGATGCCGGCATAAACCGCGGCACCGGGCGAGCGATACGAGAACACCTCCTCGTAGCGCTGACTGAAGACGTTTTCGGCCCGCACATAGACTGTGGACCACGGCGTGGTGTCGTATGAGATCATCCCGCCGGCGAGCGTGTAGGCATTCAGCGTGGTGGTCGAGGACGGGAAGGTGAAGATCGTGTCGGTCATCCGCCCATTATAGATGACATTGAGCGTCGCCTTGCCGCGTCCCTGGTCGAACAGCACGGTCGCCGAGCCCGACGCCGCGTGGGGTGGGCGCCGGATTTCCTGAATGCCCTTGTCGTCGCGGGCGTCCGTGTAGGTGTACGTGCCGGCAAGCATCAGCCAGTCGAACGGCCGGAACTTGGCGGTCGTCTCCACGCCCTGGCGCGTCGAGGTGCCGTCGAGATTTCTGGCCGTGCTCCTGAATGACGGCAACGATACAAAGACGATCTCCTGCTGGAGACGAGCGTTAAAGTAGGTCACATCGACGACCACGAGGCCGTTCCAGAACGTCTGCTCCCAGCCGACGTCCCAGCCGATCGAGCTTTCCGGCACCAGAGCGGGGTTCGGCACGAAGCTGCTGGTGAGGAAGCCAAACTGCTCGATGAAGCTCGGGTTGGTGACGCCGCGCCCGATGCTTGCGTGCAGCCGTCCGCCGATCGGCGCGACTTTCTGCGACAGCGTGAAGCGCCAGGTCAGTTCGTCCTCGAACGGCTCGTTGAAGTCCTGCCGCACCGCCGCCGAGATTGTCGTGCCGGTGGCGAGCAGGTCGAGCACGTATTCGCCCGCAACGCCGGTGTTCGTGCGCGCATAGCCGTTGCGGGCCGCGTCGAGATCGGGACCGAACAAGAAAATGCTGTTGAAGCTGAAGTGCTCGCGCCGGTGCTCGACCAGCCCGGTGATGCGATGCCTCTCGCCGCCGGCGAACATCGAATCGAGCAGCAGCGCGCTTTTGTAAGAGACTGTTTCGGCGGTGCCGAGCGACGAAGAGCTTGGTAGAAATGCTTCGGTCGAACGCAGAATTCTGCCGCGTGGTGGTCCATTTCGCGGACTGGATCCAGCGATCCTCGAACAACTTCAGCGTGCCCTCGACGCGTCCCACCGTGTCCTCGATGCGCGTGAAATAGCCGCGCGCGTCCTCGACCAGTCCGGTGTTGAGGAAGTTCGGATCCTGCGGATCGAATTCGGCCTTGCGGTTCGAGTGGCGCAGGAAGCCTTCGACATTGAAGTAGGGCGTGACATCGACGCCGGCCTTCGCGGTTACCACCGCGCGCTTCGCGCCGTCGGTCTCGAACCCGTCGCGCGCGATGTTGAAGCCATTGGTGGTCGCGGTGCTCGCCGTGACTGAGCCATAGACCGGGCCGACGGCGCCGCGGAAGGTCGCGGCGGCTTCGGCGGATTTTTGCGTACCCACTTCGAAGCGCGCGTTGAACTCCGGTTTGGTCAGCCCGCGGCCGGACTTTGTGATGATGGTGAGCACACCGGTCTGTGCGTTCGCTCCGTACAGTCCCGACTGCGGCCCGCGCAGGAGCTCGACGTGCTGGATGTCGTCGAGCGCGATATCGGCGAAATTGTACTCACCGTCGCCGACTGCATTCGCCGCGACACCATCGATCATGACGAGGAGGTGGTTCGCTTCGCCGCCGCGTATGCGGAATTGCGTCAGCGAACCACGCGCCCCGGACTGGTTCACGTGGATGCCCGGAAACGTCCGCATCACGTCGGAGAGCTGGGAAAAGCCGCTGGAGCGCATTTCCTCGCCGGTCATCGAGGTGACGGACGAGCCGCTTTTCGAGGCCTCGATTGGCACGAGGCTCGGCGAGATGACAAGCAACTCGGGCAGCAGAGTGGCTTGAGCGTTGGCTACGCCGCCGAGTGCGGCGAGCAGTGCGCCGGTCGCGAGGCCGGATCCTAGTGCAAGTAAAGTGAGACGGGTCGACATGACATGCTCCCAAAGGGTTGAACATGTCGCGGAGGCGCAGGTGTTGCGCGCCTTGTATCTGGATATGAGAGAAACGCCCCACCCGAATGCCCCGCGACGGTTTCAGCACGTCACCGCTGCGGAAGCCGCCCCGATTGCACGCCCCGTGCATCGGAAGGGTGACTGGCGCAGGCAGGTCTCCTGACTTGCGGGTCCCAGCTCTCCTCCGCCTTCCCGCGGCTTTCGCCACAGTGGCATCGTGGAGGAGCGCTCACCGCTCACAGTTGCGGGGGCAGTTCCGGCATTTCACCGGATTCCCTTTTGGCAGGCCCCAACCGGGGGACGGCACACCTGTACCGTCGGCGAGTGAATGAGGCCCTCACGGCCTTGTCAACGCGGCAGGTGTTGCGCGGGAGCGAATTGTTCACCGTGTTGCTGAAATGCAAAGGGCCGCCCGGTGGGGCGGCCCTCCACGTCCTGCGTGAATCTTAGAGAGACGGCTGCCACATCGCCGGCACCAAGTCGTAGCCCTTGGCGGTCTTGTTGACATAACCCGAGGCCGGGAAGGGGAAATGGTAGCCCTGCAGCAGCATTCGGTCGGCCGCGGCGCGGTCGAAAAGCGTCTTGCGCGTTTCCACGGCAAGCGGGCCGTCGGTGTCGAACACGCCCTGCCAGTCCGGGTTGCGCAGGAACAGGTAGGGATTGTTCGTGACATCGCCGAGGACGAGCATCGACTGGTTGCCCGACGCGACAGCGAACGACGCGTGCCCCGGCGTGTGGCCGGGCGTGAGCACAGTGGTGATGCCGGGCGCCAGTTCCTTGGCCGTCTCGAAGCGGTTCACCTTGCCGGCAATATCCCTGAAGATGCGCCGCGCATTGAGCCACACGGGGCGCGCCGCCTCGGGCGCTTTCATCATGTTGGCGTCGTCCATCCAGTAGGCCCATTCGGGCGCCGGAACGTGGATTTCGGCATTCGGGAAGACCATCCCGCCGTCCTTGTCGCGCAGCCCGTTGATGTGATCCGGATGGAAGTGCGAGATCAGGATCAGGTCGATCGCTTTCGGATCGATGCCTGCCGCCGCGAGGTTGGCAAGAAACGAGCCTGACGGAGCGGGGAGTTGCCCGCCGGTGCCGGCGTCGATCATCACCAGCTTTGAGCCGGTGTTGACCACCACGGGCGTGAACGGCGTCGGCAGGATTTTCGCCGCCATGTGGGCCTCGGCCATGGCCTTCTCGACATCGCCCCACGCGACATTCCGCACGAACTTCTCATCGATCTCGCGAAGCCAGACGCCGTCGTGGATCGCCGTAATCTCGAACGTGCCGACCTTGTAGCGATAGAATGCCGCAGCCTGCTTGCCGGTGGCGGGCGCGGCCGCCTGCGCGGTGGCCGGCAACGTCATCGCGGCGGCGGCAAGCGCGGAGCCGGCGAACAGATTGCGGCGGGTGAGTTCGGTCATGCTGATCTTCCCTGGAGCGTTAGCCCCATTGTCCGGCGATGACCGGGCCGATGTCAGCCGCTCGTTTTTCACGTCATCGTGAGCATCAGTTCGTCGAACCGCCCGCCGCCTTGAGAATAGGCAACCAGCGTGCGATCTCGGCCTTCACGAACGCATCGAACCTGGCGGGGTTGCGCTCGTCCTTCGCGGGGATCGAGCCGCCGAGATCGCTCAGCCGCTTCTGCACACTTGCATCGTCGAGCGACTTGTCGAGCGCGTCGGCGAGCTTGTCGACGACCTCCTTCGGCACGCCCTTGGGCGCGAAGATTCCGGCCCAGATGTTCATTTGGTAATCGACCCCGAGCTCCTTCGCGGTCGGAACATCCGGCAAGGTCGCGAGGCGCTGCGGCGAGGACACCGCATAGGCCTTGATCGCTCCGGATGTGATCTGCCCGGTCACGCTCACCGCCTGCTCGCAGAAATAATCGACATGCCCGCCGACCAGATCGTTCATCGCCGGCCCGGTGCCGCGATAGGCGACGAGCGTCGGCTTCACGCCCGCGCTGGAGGAAAACAGCACGCACGCCATGTGCGACGACGAGCCGACGCCGCCGTGCGCCTGCTTCACGCCTTCGCCGTTCTGCTTCAGGCTCGCGACAAACTCCTTCAGGTCCTTCGCCGGGTAATCCTTCTTCGCCACGATCACGGCCGGCGCGTGCGCCGTAAAGCCGATCGGTTCGAAGTCGCGAACGGAGTCGTATTTGACGTTGGGGGTCAGCACCGGCGCCGACACGTGCGAACCCATGCTACCGGCGAGCAGCGTGTAGCCGTCGGCCGCGGCACTCGCGACGCGCGCCGACCCAATCGTGCCGCCCGCGCCGCCGACATTCTCGATCACCATGGTCTGGCCGAGTGCCCTGCCCATGCCCTCGGCGACGATGCGTGCGACAACGTCGCTCGGCCCGCCGGCCGGGAAGGGGACGACGACGGTGATTGGACGTGATCGGATAAGTCTGTGCCGCGGCCGTGCCGCAGGCGGCGACGAATACGCAGGCCGCTATGAACGATCTCATCAGTCCTCCCAGGCGTTATTGTTGCTGTCGGACTACAACGCGAGTTCGCCCCCAATCATACCAGACTTCGCGAGCGCGTCGAAGCGCGCATCGTCATGGGTCACCAGGATCGTCAGGTTCGGCTCGCTGTCGTGCAGGCGCTTGAGCCAGGCCAGCTGGGCCATGATCGCCGGCACGTCTTCCTTCACCCAAGGCGCGGCCTTCGGCTTGAGCTGCAGGATGTTGTCATAGATCCACGCGCGTCGACGCTGTGCAGGAGCTCGCGGCCTGACTGGAGGCGGGTGTAGACCATCTGGTGATCGGGACTGTGGCCCGGCGCCTTGATCAGCACGACGCCGGGCGCCACGGGATAAAGTTCCGGATAGTCGAGCGCGATGAATTGCGCGGCCTGCGCGGGCGTGATCGCGAGATGCGGGCGATGCGGCGTCCGGACCATGAGATCAAGAGTCGCCGGCGACGCGATAGTCTTGCGCGCGAGCGCCTCAAAGTTTCGCGCCGTGACAACGCCCGCGACATGATCCGCGTGATAGTGCGTGAAGACGATAAGCCGCGCGGCATCGAGCGCACGTTCAAGTTTCGCGAAATTTTCCGGGTAGAACGGCTCCGGCTTGTCCGGACTGAATGAATCGTGCGTCGCCTTGTCCATCGCGGCGTCGATCATCACGGTGCAATCCGGATAGACGAGCTGGAACGCGGTGCGCGGCATCGTCACCGGCGTATCGTCGCCGCCCTCGATCACGACCTTGCGCGGCCGGATGCTTGCGGCGACGCGAATGCCGTTGACGGCGACGGGCAGAGGGCCGGGCAGGACTTGGGCGAGCGCGCGGATCGCCGCGAGGTCGGGCGCGAAAGTGGGTTGTGAAGTGGTGCTTTCCATGTGTTTTTGGCGCCGCGCTTTCTTTCCCTCTCCCCGCAAGGCGGGGAGAGGGTGGCGAGCGGGGCGAGCCGGGTGAGGGGCCGTTAGCTTATTCGCAGAAGCCCCTCACCCGGTCCTCGCCTTCGGCTCGGACCACCCTCTCCCCGCCTTGCGGGGAGAGGGAAGCAAGAGCTACTCCGCCGCGACCCTCTGCGCCGCTGAGCCGCGCGTCTTCACCACCACCTTGATCGCGTCGTCGATGCGCTCGCGCGCGTACTTGATCGCGGTCGGCAGATCTTCGAGCGGGAAGGTGTGCGTGTGCACCTTGGTGGCGTCGAAGCGCTTCTGCGACATGAAGGCTTCGGCGCGATGCGTCGCGCTCTTGCCCTCGCCGCGGATGCCATAGAGATAGATGTTGTTGCGCACGATGTGCGCGACATCGACCGGCGTTTCCTCGTGCGGGAATGCCGCGAGGCACACCTTGCCGCCGCGATTGACCATGCGGATCGCCTCGTTCACCGCATTCGGCGCGCCGGAGCACTCGACCACATAGTCGACGCCCTTGCCGCCGTTGAGCTTGCGCACCGCTTCGACCGCGTTTTCTTGTCTGGCGTTGACGACATGATCGGCGCCGAGCTCAAGGCCGATCTTCAGCCGGTTGTCGCGCGTGCCGGTGAGGATCACCGGCTGCGCGCCGAGCGCCTTCGCGACCGCGACACCGAGCAAGCCGATGGGGCCGGGGCCGGTGACCACCACGCTTTCGCCCGCCACCAGCCCGCCGAGCTCGGTCAGGCCGTACATCGCGGTGCCGGCGGTGACGACCAGCGTCGCCTCCTCGTCCGACATCGCATCGGGGATCGCGACCAGCGTGTTGATGTTGTTGACCTGATATTCGCAGAAGCCGCCGTCGGTGGTGAAGCCGTTGGCGCGGTGGCCCTTGTCGACGTCGCCGTAGTTGAGGCCGTAGTTGTGGCACGAGGTGTACATGCCGGCGCGGCAGCGCTTGCACTGGCCGCAGCCCGCGTGGATTTCGACCGTGACGCGCTGGCCGATCTTGTATTCATCGACACCGGGCCCGAGCGCCGCGACCGTGCCCATGTATTCGTGGCCGGGCGTCCAGTTCTTGTTGAACGGCATGCCGCCCTGAATGGACGCGGGCGGCCCGTGCCAGATGATTTCAAGATCGGTCGCGCAGATCGCCACCGCGTCGATGCGCACCAGCACTTCGGCGCGTTTCGGCACCGGCACCGGCTTGTCGGTGAGCTTCAGTTCGCCCGGATCGCCCAGCACCCACGCGCGCATGGTGTCGGGCACGGGCATGTCCTGGGCTGTCTTCACGCCGGCCGGTGCGTACATCGTGGTGCTCCTGATTATTCGGCCGCGGCGGGCGGACGTTGCAGTTTCGAACCGGCCTCGCCGAGTTCGGCGGACAGTGCGCGGACAGCCGAGACGACCTCCTCGCGCACCAGAGAGAGATGATCGTCGCTCGCGCGCATCGTCGGCGTCGAGGCGCTGATCGCGCCGACCACCGCGCCGTTGTGATCGCGGATCGCGGCGCCGATGCAGATCACGCCCGGCTGATACTCCTCGTCGTCGATCGCGAAGCCGTTGCGCCGCACATGGCGCAGTGCCTCGATCAGGGTCGGCCACTCGACGATGGTCTTCGGCGTGTAGCGGGTGAGCCCGTGCGAGAGCACGCGGCGCATGTCGTCCTCGGGCAGCCAGGCGAGCATCGCCTTGCCGGACGCGGTCGCGTGCGGCGCATCGGTCTTGCCGAGCGTGCCGGTATCGACGCGCACCGGATGGCGCGACTCGCGCTTGGCGACCTTCATCATGGCGTCGCCCTGCAGCACCGCGAGGTGAACGGTCTCGCCGGTCTTCTCGTTGATCTGCTCGATGAACGGCGCGGCGCGCGCCGGCAGATCGACCTGCCGCAGGCAGGCATTGCTCAGATAGAGAATGCGCGCGCCGAGCGCGTAGGAGCGCCGCACCGGCACCTTGGCGACATAGCCGCGATGGACCAGCGTCGAGAGCAGATGGTGGCAGGTGGAGATGTTGAGCCGGGTGCGGCGCGACAGCTCGGTCAGCGTGGTCTCGCCGCCGGCCTCGGCGATCGCCTCGAGCAGCGTGATGGCCCGGTCGACCGACTGGATGCTGTGGCGCTCGGAGCGGTCGCCCGGCGTGGCCGGCGCGAGCACCGCCGGCTCGAAACGTCCTCTCGTCCAAGGCAGTTCCCCGCGTTTTTTGTTAGGTGGCGCAAGGAAATAGCGGCGTTCGGGTCGAGTCAAGGCGTAATATGAAATGGCGAAGCTCGGTTTCATGTATTGAAATGTTCAAGCAGCCTGCCTGATCGCGCGAGCCTCAACGGGGCGGTTGGCCATGGTCCGGTCGAGCCGTACGCTGTAGCGCGAGAGCGCGAAGCAGAGCGACCAGAACACGAGCGCCGCGAACAGATAACCGGTGGTCCGGATCTGATCGCCGATCAGCCATTCGGGGTCGGAGAATGCGATCTGCAGCACGGCGAGGAATTCGACCAGCCCGATGATCAGCACCACGGTCGTTTCCTTGATGATCGACACGCAGGTGTTGATCATGCCGGGCATCACGATGCGGACGACCTGCGGCAGCACGACGAGACCGGTCATGCGCCAGTAGCCGAGCCCAAGGCTGCGCGCGGCCTCGTGCTGGCCGATGCGGGATCGCCTGCAGGCCGCCGCGAAACACTTCGGCGAAGATCGCGGCGTTGAACAGCGTGAAGGCGATCAGCGCGCGCACCAGCCGGTCGGACTCGAAACCCGCCGGAACGAACAGCGGAAACATCACCACGGCGAGGAACAGCACGCCGATCAGCGGCAGGCTGCGCCACAGCTCGATGAAGGTGGCGCACGCATAGCCGATCACCGGCATTTCGGAGCGGCGGCCGAGCGCGAGCAACAGGCCGAGCGGGATCGCGGTCGCGATCGACCATGCGGCGATCACGATGTTGAGCATGATGCCGCCCCAGTCGACGGTCGGGACGGGTTTGAGGCCCGCAAAGCCTCCGGCCAGCAGCGGCGCCGCCACGACGGGCAACAGGCAGAGCGCCGCCAGTCCGATAAGCTTGCGAGTTCCCGCCCGCCGTACCGGCAGCAGCATGAGAGCCAATCGCGGCTACGGCGAGCGCCGCGACCACGTCGACGCGCCAGCGTTCGGATGTCGGGTAGGGGCCGTAGAGAAGCTGGTCGAAGCGCAGGCGGATGAACACCCAGCAGGCGGCATCATGACCCTCACAGGCCTTGCTCGAATTGCCGCTCCACACCGCATCGATCAGCGCCCACTTGATGAGCTCGGGCAACAGCCAGGCAAGCAGCAGTACCGTGAGGATCGTCAGCGCGATGTTCGCGGGCGTCGCAACGCAGCTTTTCAAGAACGCGGTGAGCTTCGCCACGCTCAGCGCTCCACCAGCTGGACGCGGCGATTGAGCAGATTGATCGCGGCGCCGATCGCAAGCCCGATCAGTGCGTAGCTCGCCATCGTGACGATCATCACTTCGAGCGGCTGGCCGGTCTGGTTGAGCACCGTGCCGGCGAAGACGAGCATCAGGTCCGGATAGGCGATCGCGGCGGCGAGCGAGGAGTTCTTCAAGAGCACGATGTATTGCGTGCCGAGCGGCGGCAGGATCACGCGCAGCGCCTGCGGGATCACGATAAAGCGGCTGATCGCACCGCGGCGCAGCCCAAGCGCGCGCGCCGCATCGATCTGCCCGGCGGGCACCGCGCGGATGCCGGAGCGCACGATCTCGGCGATGTAGGCCGCGCCATAGAGCGACAGTGCGATCGCCATCGCGACGAATTCGGGAATGACCGTCATGCCGCCGGAAAAGTTGAAGCCGGCGAGCGCCGGCACGTCCCATGACAGCGGAAACCCGGTGAGCCACGCGACGAGGAGCGGCGGGAGAAGAAGCAGGAGAGCGATGGCCCGCACGCTGTGCAGCGACGTTCCGGTGCGCAAGCGGTGCCGATGATTCATCCACGCGAGCACGAGGCCGACGAGAAGAGTTACGGCGACGGTGATGAGGAGCGCGCCGAAGCCTGGTTCAAATATCGGATAGGGCAGAAACAGCCCGCGCTTGTTGAAGAATGCGACGTCGAAAAAATTCAGGCTCTGGCGCGGGCCGGGCAGCGGGCGCAGCACCGCGAAGTACCAGTAGAACAACTGCAGCAGCAGCGGGATATTGCGGATGATCTCCACGTAGGCCGCCGCGACGCCGGCGACGAGCTGGGTTGCTGGAAAGCCGTGCAAGCCCGATGACGAAACCGAGCAGCGTCGCGAACACGATGGCGATCGCCGTCAGCACGACCGTGTTGAGCAGCGCAATCAGAAACACGTCGAAATAGGTCGCGGCCTCGCCGAAGTCGATCAGCTTCTGCGCGATCTCGAATCCGGCCGGGCGCGACAGGAACGAGAAGCCGGTGTTGATGTTGAGCCGCGTGATGTTCGCGACGACATTCGCGGCGACCCAGCCGAGAAACGCCGCGATCAGCACCAGAACGACGGCCTGGATCGCGAACGCGCGCCACGCGAGCGAGCCCTGCGGCAGCGCGAAGCGGGAGCGGCGCGGCGGCCTCAATATGTCGATTGCCATCGCGCCAACAGCGCGCCTCACCGGAACGGTGGTGAGATCAACAACCCGCCGTCCTTCCACAGCCGGTTCTGCCCGCGACCCAGGCCAAGCCGCGTGCCTTCGCCGAGATGGCGCTCGAAGATGTCCGCCGTAGTTTCCGACCTGCTTGATCGCCTTGTAGGCCCAGTCGGCCGGAAGGCCGTTCTTCTGTCCGAGATCGTCGCCGATGCCGAGCAGGCGCTTCACCTCCGGCACCTCGCTCTTCTTCATCTCATCGACATTGGCCTGCGTGACGCCGAGTTCTTCGGCGGCGATCAGCGCGAAGAAGGTCCAGCGCACGATATGCGCCCACTGGCTGTCGTTCTGGCGCACGATCGGGCCGATCGGCTCCTTCGAGATGATCTCGGGCAGGATCACGTGCGCGTCGCGGTTCTTCAGTTGCAGACCGCGCGCCGCCAGCGCCGAGCGGTCGTTGGTCCAGGCATCGCAGCGGCCCTGCTCGTAGGCGTTGCGCGCCTCGTCGAGGTCCGCGAAGGTCACGATGCGGTAGTCCATTTTGCGCGAGCGGAAATAGTCCGCGATGTTGAGCTCGGTGGTCGAGCCCTGCGCGACGCAGATCGAGGCGCCCTTCAGGTCGTTGACGCTCTTGACGTTCATCGCCTTGGGCACCATGAAGCCCTGGCCGTCGTAGTAGATCGTCAGCACGAAATCGAGGCCGGTGCCGTTGTCGCGGTTGTAGGTCCAGGTGAGGCGATGGGTGAGCACATCGACGCCGCCGGTCGTGAGCGTCGCGAACCCGTCGCGCAGATTGAGCGGCGAGAGCTGCACCTTGTCGGCATCGCCGAGCACGGCGGCGGCAAGCGCGCGGCAGAGATCGACGTCGAAGCCGCGCCGCACATTCTTGTCGTCCGTATAGGCGAAGCCCGGAAGATTCGGCGCGGTGCCGCAATTGACCGTGCCGCGCTGCTTGATGGTGTCGAGCGTCGCCGCGCTCGCCGACGTGCAGACGAGCGCGGCCAGAGCGGCCGCGACAACGAGCTTCTTCATGAGCGCCCTCCCGAGGCGATGGCTTTGAGGCTATTGCGGCCGCGGCCGCTCTTCGTAGTAGTTCAGCTTCTGTTGCAGCGGCGTGTCGTGCACGCGGATCAGGAACGCCGGCTCCTTGGCCGCCGCGTGCTCGATCAGCGCGAAACACGGCGCCGAGAACGTGTCGCCGCGCTTCCAGGCGAACGTCTCGCCGTTGATCGTCGATTTGCCGGAGCCTTCGACGACGTGATGCACCGCGGAGGTCGAGCGCAGCGGCGGCTTCACGCTCTCGCCCGGCCGCAGCATCATGGCGGTGAAGCCCATGGTCGGCAGGCAGGCGTCGCCGGTTTCCGGATTGACGTAGTCGAGCTCGACCGGCTCGCCGCGCGGCGTGTGCTCGGCGAGCGCGCGCAGGCCCTTCACGGCATTCGCCCACGGATAGCGCATCATCGGATAGGTCGGCCGCGCGTGGCCGTTGCGCCGCGCCGGCACCATGCCGGGTGTCGCGTATTCGACCTCCGACGCGTCGGGGCGATTCTTCGGCGCCTGCAACTCGCGCTCGACCGAGTAGGCGGCTTCGAGATCGATGAACAGCGGCAGGTCGAGCGCGTCGAGCCAGATCACCGGGCCTTTGCCGTCATGGCCGTGATCGTGCCACGCGCCGCCCGGCGTGAGGATCAGGTCGCCGCGCTCCATCATGCACTTTTCGCCGTTGACGATGGTGTAGGCGCCTTCGCCCTCGACCACGATGCGCGCCGCGCTCGGCGTGTGGCGATGCGCCGGCGCCTTCTCGCCGGGCAGCAGAAGCTGCATGCCGCAGAAGATCGGCCCGGCGACGCGCATCGCGCCCGGCCCGCGGCCGGGATCGGAGAGGATCAGCACGCGCCGCTCGGCCTTCTCGACCGGGGTCAGTTCGCCGGCGCGCAGCAGCAGCGGGCGCACCGTGTCGAAGGCCCACAGGCACGGCCTTGCTCTGCGGGACCGGCGTGTCGTGCGGCAGCGCCTTGCGCATCAGCGGCCACAGCGGCGTGGTGTTGGCGTTCTGCACCGCCTCGCGATAATCGAGCGGCAGCTCTTCCATGGTGCCGAGGTTGGTGGTCATGGGTTCCTCGCCTGAATGTTGGGCCGTCCGGCCGCGCATGGCCATTCATAAGCCTAAGGTGCGCGGTCGCGTCCCAGACCGCCTTCGCGCCGGACCGGATCAGAACCAGTACGGCCGCATCTGCCAGTCGCGGCGCCAGCCGGTGAGCGGCCGCGGCGGAACTGCAGCACGATGCGCGTGTCGACCGGATAGAAACCGGGCACGGTCGATGGCCGCTCGACCAGATAGCGCTCCGAGTCGCGCGGCCCGGAGAGATAGATCAGCGGCGCCTCGACCACGCGCTCGACCTGGTCCTTGCGTCATGCCGAACACAAGCGGGTCGTTGTAGAAGCCGAAGTTGCGGCCGCGTATCCGGCCTGCGCGGCAGACGCGGCGATGAAGCGCGAGAGCGAGTCAGCACGATGCGCATGCGGCAAGGATGAGCGGCGCTGCCGCCGCGTCAATCGCTATCCGGGCTTGCCCTGCTGCTTCATCAGCTCGCGCGCGAGACGCTCCTGCAATTCCTGCGGCAGGTCGAGGCCGGTGAGCTTCCAGGTCAAGCCCGCGCAGCCCGAGCTGGATGCGGAACTGCTTCTCGCGCGGCGCTGTCTCTGGGAAGCCGGATGCGGAACTCGCCGAGCCCGTATTCGGCATTCGCGTAGAGCTGCCAGACGTCGCCGAGTGCGTTCCAGTTCGGCCGCTGGAAATCCGCCGGAGGTTCGCCGAGCGCGCTCTTCGGCCAGCCGTTCTGCACAAGCTCGGCCAGCGCGACGCGCGTGAGAAGCCGCGCGACGATCGGATCGGCGACCGCCGAGGCAACGCCCGCGATCAGGCTGCCGCGGTCGATCGGCACGCCCGCGAGCCGCGCATAGGTCTGCGACGATCTGTCCGCTGAGCGAGCGGCCGAGCGAGCAAAATCCACGCGCTGCTCGATCCGTCGCGACATCGCCCGATTGCGCGGCGCGCGCGAGATCGTAAAGGCCGACGAACGGCCAGGCGACCAAGCCAAGCAGCAGAATGACGAGGACGAGGATGGCCGACGAGTTTTGCGCATCGTCGCGCAATGCGGGCAGAATGAGGCGGCTTTGTGAGCACTACGCCAAGATATGGAGCAAGTCGCGGCGAGCCAATTCGAAAATGGAATCGCGCTTTGCGCGGCTACTTAATTCAAATGCTTCGTATTCACCGCTGCGCGCGCGAAAAGCGGTGCGAGCCGCGTACGGACAAACCCGACCTTGTTTCCGCGTTACGCATCGCACTGGGCGGAATTCGGGGAGCAGCACGATGCTAGCATCGCAGGAGTCCTTTCGTTTGCGTGGAATGCGGCACCGGCATGGAGCGCGTGCAGGGCGTGCCGGTGCTGCAGTCGCTTGCGGGGCATACGGTGCACCGCTGCGGCCAATGCGGCCACATCCTGCTGGTGCAGGAGAAGGCGGGCGAATGGAGCCCCGGCTGGCTCAACTCGTCGGATTGCGACGGCGCGATTGCTTGCGCGGCGTTCGTTTGAGCTCGAGGTTCGCAGCGTTGGTGCCGGATGAGGGGATTGAACCCCCGACCTTCGGTTTACAAAACCGCTGCTCTACCGCTGAGCTAATCCGGCTGCCGACGCGACGCGGAAATACCAGCCGCGTCCATTCTTCTCAAGACGGACTGATCACGGCCCGAAACGTATACCAATGCGCAGTTCCGATGAACCTTTGCGCGTTTGTCGGTAAGCGTACAAACCCGCATTTTGCAGTCCCGCATGGAGGACTGCAAATATGAAACTCTCAATCGGATTGGCTGCCGCTACGCTGCTGGCAACCGGGTTCGTAACCGCAACCCCTGAGCCCGCAAGCGCCGTCATCTACTGCACATATACAGGTTATCCCGCCGGTTGCATCGCAAGGCCCGGCGTGGCGCTGCGGGCGCGTCCGGTTGCCGGCGTAGGCGTCGGCGCCCGGGGCGTTGGCGTACGGGCCGGCACACCGATGAATCGAGGCGGTCCGGTCAATCGCGTCGGCCGACGCTGACGCTTAGACCCGTCAGGCAACGGGCCGGCAGCTTGCGCTACCGGCCCCGTTCGCATGGTTGCGAAGGCGTCACGACCCGCCGCGCGCGCTCATCCGCCACAATCCTCGCTTCGGTGCCGCCGGCCCAGCGGGAACATCGACTTGCGCACCATTGTGCGGCATACCATGCGGGACGGGAGCCCGCATGGTGGATGCACAAGCCTGCAATGTCCTGATGGTCTGTCCTCGCTTCGAGGCGGAGACTTTCTGGAGCTTCAGAAAAACGACGGCGGCTGTCGGCGCAAAACATACCGCGCCGCCGCTGGGCCTGATCACCGTCGCGGCGCTCCTGCCGCGTTCCTGGTCGGTCCGGCTGGTCGACCGCAACACCGAGGAACTGACCGACGACGACCTTGACTGGGCCGATCTGGTCTTCACCGGAGGCATGCTGCCGCAGGCGGGCGATGCGCTCGACATCGTCGATCTTTGCGTCGCGCGGGGAAAGCCGGTGGCGGTTGGGGGCCCGAGCATCACATCGTCTCCCCATGCCTGCCCGGAGGCGAATTTCCGCGTCCTCGGTGAAGCCGAAGGGGTCATCGACCAGTTCGTCGAAGCCTGGGAGGCGGGCGCACGCGAAGGGACGTTCGAGGCGGAGAAATTTCAGGTCGACGTGACCAAGACGCCAATCCCCCGCTTCGATCTCCTGAAATTCGACGACTACCTCCACGTCGGCGTGCAGTTTTCTCGCGGCTGCCCATTCACCTGTGAGTTCTGCGACATCATCGAGCTCTACGGGCGCGTGCCGCGCGCCAAGACCAATGCCCAGATGCTGGCGGAACTCGACGAGCTCTACCGTCTGGGCTATCGCGGCCACATCGATTTCGTGGACGACAACCTCATCGGCAACAAGAAGGCCGTGAAGGCCTTCCTCCCCGACCTCGCAAAGTGGCTCGAAGCGCACGACTATCCATTCGAGTTCACGACCGAGGCCTCGCTCAATCTCGCCGACGATCACGAACTCCTGATGCTGATGAACCGGGCGAACTTCGTCGGGGTTTTTGTCGGCATCGAGAGCCCCGACCCCGCGACCCTCGTCGCGATGCGCAAAAAGCAGAACACGCGGCGCAATATCGCGGAGAGCGTCCACAAGATTTACGCGGCCGGCCTTTTCGTGCACGCAGGCTTCATCATCGGTTTCGACAGCGAGACGCAGTCGGCGGCGGATGCGATGGTCGAGCTGATCGAGGAAGCGGCGATCCCGGTCTGCATGGTTGGCCTTCTCTACGCGTTGCCGAACACGCAGCTCACACGCCGGCTCGAAAAGGAAGGGCGCATGCATCCTTTCCTTCAGCGCAAGGATCGCAGTGAGCTAAAGGGCGCGGACCAGTGCACGATGGGGCTCAACTTCGAGACAAAGCGGCCGCGCGCGGAAATCCTCGCCGACTACGTGCATATTCTTGAGCGCATCTATGATCCGGTCGCCTATGCGGGCCGTCTCCAGCGGCTGGCGAAGTTGCTGGGGAATTGCAGTCGCAGGCAGCCTGCGCGGCGCAATTTGGGCAAACGCGAATTGTTGCACCGGATCATGGCGAACATGCCGGAACCGCGCGACCTGTTCAGTCGCACGCTGACCCAGTGCGCCGCGAGCAATCCGGCTGCGGCCCGCCGGATCCTGATATTGCTGACGCTCTACATGGACGTCGGCCCGTTCTCGCGCGACGTGATCGCGCAAATCGAGACCATGATCGCCGAACTCGGGCCGGCCACTGATCGAGCCGCGAGCGCGGATCGAGCGGGCAAGCGCGAAGTTTCGCGATGTGATCGCCCGGCGCGCGCCGCCGGCCGGTCAGCCTCACATGGCGGCGATCCTATCCCGACAGGCGCCGTGGCCAAGGTTACTTGGCGTAACCCTGAGAGCGCAGCCAATCGATCTTGCGGGTTCCGTTCAGCCAGTCGTAGCAATCTTCCCGGCTCTTAAGCCCCTTGATGAGGCGGTCTTCGTGCCCGGGATACTCTGCAACGATCTGCCAGTCACCCTCTTCGACGCGGTTCGGTCTGAATTCGACTTTTGCTTTTGCCATGCAGCCTTATGCAGGCGTTCCGTGGCAAAGCAAAGGCCGCCGTTAGGCGCGCGGTGGCCGCGCCGAGCGCCTCGTGCCAGTCCGCAAACGAAAAGGACCGGCGGAGCGAACCG
This sequence comes from uncultured Alphaproteobacteria bacterium, assembly GCA_963778455.1. Classification (GTDB taxonomy): domain Bacteria; phylum Pseudomonadota; class Alphaproteobacteria; order Rhizobiales; family Xanthobacteraceae; genus PALSA-894. Next base: position 542,646 of record CAVZUL010000008.1, on the reverse strand, counting down.
CCGGCCCTCGATTGCCTGGCGCCAAAGCGTCAGATCCGGTTGATGTCGCGATCCTTCGTCTCGGGCAGGAAGATCAGCGCGACCACGAAGCTCATCGCCGCGATGATGATCGGATACCACAGGCCGGAGTAGATGTTTCCGGTCGCGGCCACGATCGCGAACACCGTCGCGGGCAGGAAGCCGCCGAACCAGCCGTTGCCGATGTGATAGGGCAGCGACATGCCGGTGTAGCGGATGCGGGTCGGGAACAGCTCGACCAGCCAGGCGGCGATCGGGCCGTACACCATCGTCACGTAGACGACGAGGATGGTCAGCAGCAGCACCGTCATCGGATAGTTGATCTGGTTCGGATCGGCCGACGCCGGATAGCCGTGCTTGGTGATCGCCTCGTTGAGGTTCTTCACGAAGTCCGGCGTGCCGGCGGTGAACGTGTCGTTGCCGACCTTCACGACGACCGGCGCGCCCGCCGCCGCGGTCTCGTTGTCGTAGTTCACCGAGCGCGCGACCAGCGCCGACTTCGCGACGTCGCACGGCTTGGTGTACTGCTCGGTGCCGGTCAGCTTGAGCTGGAACGAGCACTGCGCCGGATCGGCGACGACCGTCACCGGCGATTCCGCCAGCGCCTTCTCGAGCGCCGGGTTGGCGAAGTGCGTGATGCCCTGGAAGATCGGGAAGTAGGTCACGACCGCGAGCAGGAAGCCCGCCATCATGATCGGCTTGCGGCCGATCTTGTCCGAGAGCCAGCCGAAGAAGATGAAGCACGGCGTCGCGAGCGCGAGCGCGATCACGATCATGATCTGCGCCGTGACCGCCGGCACCTTGATGGTCTGGGTCAGGAAGAACAGCGCGTAGAACTGTCCGCCGTACCACACGACCGCTTCGCCGGCGGTCGCGCCGAGCAGCGCCAGGATCGCGATCTTGCCGTTCGTCCAGTTGCCGAAGGCTTCCGTGAGCGGCGCCTTCGACTGCTTGCCCTCGTCCTTCATCTTCTGGAACGCCGGCGACTCGGCGAGCTGCAGCCGGATCCAGATCGAGACGCCGAGCAGCAGGACCGAGAGCAGGAACGGAATGCGCCAGCCCCATTCGTTGAACGCGGCTTCGCCCATCGCGGTGCGGATGCCGAGGATGACCAGCAGCGCCATGAACAGGCCGAGCGTCGCGGTGGTCTGGATCCACGAGGTGTAGAGGCCGCGCTTGCCGTTCGGCGCATGCTCGGCGACGTAGGTCGCAGCACCGCCGTATTCGCCGCCGAGCGCGAGGCCCTGCACGAGGCGCAGCACGATCAGCAGGATCGGCGCCGCGATGCCGATCGACGCATAGGTCGGCAGCACGCCGATCAGGAACGTGCCGATGCCCATCAGCGTCATGGTGACGAGGAAGGTGTATTTGCGGCCGACGAGATCGCCGAGCCGGCCGAACACCAGCGCGCCGAACGGGCGCACCGCGAAGCCGGCCGCGAAGGCGAGCAGCGTGAAGATGAAGGCCGAGGTCGGCGCGACGCCGGAGAAGAACTTGCTGGCGAGAATCACGCCGAGCGTGCCGTAGATGTAGAAGTCGTACCACTCGAACACGGTGCCGAGCGACGACGCGAAAATGACCAGTCTGTCGTTCTGGGTTTTGCCAACGACCCTGCGGTCGTCGACGGTCATGGTTGTCATGAAATCCCCCTTGGATTTGCCTGCCGCACAACCGGCGCGGCGCGCACGCCGGTTGTGTCGCGCGACGCATCTCATTCGGCACGCGTGCTGTCTGTGCGCCACTGGTCTTAGGCGAAAGGTCGAATGCGGCTCTGCCAAGCTGTTGGTGCTGCTTGATTAATTTGTTGTTCCGGCGGATTCGCAGAACGCCCGCGAGTCCCGCGCCCCGGGTACAGCAATTGGTCGAATACGGCTATCCGCCTGCCCTCAGATCAGCGTGATCGAGCGATCGAGGACCGTGATCAGCCAGTCGGCGGCTTCGAGGATCGCGGCGCGCTGCACCAGCGTGGCCTTGCGGAACGTGCTGCTGAGCAGCGTGCGCGCGCGTCCGTGCGCGGGATGCGCCGCGCGGCTTCGCCGAGTGCGCCGAGACGCGCGAGCAGCTCGGCGCGGCGCTGCTCGAGCGCGTCATAGCGGCAGCGGAAGGTCGCTCCGCTCGTGCCGCCCTTGAGCGTCTTCTTGTCCGGCATGACTGCGCGCGTTTCCTGCTGCGCGACGATGCAGCGGCGAATGCCACGGTGCGCGGGCTTGCGCAATCAGCCGAAAGGCGGGCTTGCGCGGCGGCATTTGCCCTCCGCATGGCGACGCCCGGTTAATGTTACCAAATGATTTTCGCTGCGCGTTAACCGCTTCCCACCGGCATTTTCGCTAAACAGAGAAGCGGAATTCGCAGGGTCGCATCGGTTAACAGAATGCGCGTCGCTCGTCTGCTTTTCGCCGCAGTTTGCGCCGCCTCATTGGCGAGCGCGATGCCGGCGCGCGCGCAGACCGGTCCGGTCATCGTCATTCCCGGCAAGGTCGGCGTGCCGGTCACCATCAACGGCGTGATCGTCGACGGCGCGGTGGTCTACGGCGACTGGGGCCTCGCGCGGCCCGGCCATGGCGAGCTCGTGATCGAGGGGCCGGTCGGCTTCGCGGCGCCGTGGGATGAGCGCGGCTACTTCCCGGCGACCGGCCGTGCGCCGCGCGTCGGACGCCACGAGATCGAACCGCCGCGGCAGCGTCCGCGTCCGACCAGCTTCCGGCGCGACTGGTCGGACGGGTCCGACTTCCGCGCGCCGGTCACCGAATATCCGCCGTTCGATCCGCCGCCGGTGATCCTCGCGCCGCGCGAACGGCGGCGCTGAGACAGTGGAGTTCGGGGCTCAGACCCCAAGACCAAGGCTTCGTGCCGAAGCCAGTAACAAGGGAGCGTAAAAAATGTCTGGACGTCCCGTCCACCTGCTCACCGCCGCCACGATCGCGGCTGCGGCGAGTCTTCTCTCGATCTCCGCCGCCTCCGCCGGGCTGCTACAGCGGCTGCGGCGTATGCGGCGCCGGTCGTCTACTCCGCGCCGGTGGTCTACAGCTACTCCTACGCGGCGCCCGTAACCTACGCGTCGCCGTGCAGCCCATGCGGCGGTCTATGGCTACGCGGCGCGCCGATGTATGTCGTCAACCAGGGCCCGTCCTACACGGCGCCGGTGGTCGGCGAGGCGGAAGGCGTCTGCGGCTCCGGCTGTAACGGCGGCGTATCCGTACGTCGGCAACGGTTTGGGTAATGGCGGTTATGGCTATGGCAACGGCGGCTATGGCTACGGTGGCTACGGCTACGGCGGTGGCTATCGCGGGCTCGGCTACCGCGGCTTGGGCTATCGTGGTTTCCGCGGTGCGCTACGGATTCCGTGGCGGCTTCGGATATCGCGGCGGCTGTCCGCGGCGGTATGCGGTTTGGCGCGATGGGCCCGCGCGCATGGGCTTCCGCGGCGGGATGGGTCGCGCCCGGCATGGTGAACCCGATCGGCCGCCGCGGCTGGCGCTGATAGAACGCACTCACCGTTTCGATGACATCGGATAACAAGCGGCGGGCGAAAGCCCGCCGTTTTGTCTACTGCTTGACGCGCAGCGCGGCGGTCGCCGCATAGAGCGCGACCGCCGCGGCATTCGACACGTTCAGGCTCTTGATCGCGCCGGGCAGATCGAGCCGCGCGCGGATATCGCAGGTCGCCCGCGTGAGCTGGCGCAGGCCACGGCCCTCGGCGCCGAGCACCAGCGCGAGCGGCTCGCGCAGCGGCGCAGCGGCGAGGTCGGTCTCGCCCTCGCTGTCGAGCCCGACGGTGAGGAAGCCGCGCTCCTTCAGCTCGGTCAGCGCGCGCGCCAGATTTTGCACCGTCACGATCGGCACGAGATCGAGCGCGCCGGAGGCGGACTTTGGCCAGCACGCCGGTCGCCTCGGGCGAATGGCGCGCCGTGGTGACGACGGCGCTGACCGCGAAGGCCGCGGCGCGAGCGCAGGATCGCGCCGACATTATGCGGATCGGTGATCTGGTCGAGCACCAGCACGGTGCCGTCGGCCGCGATGTCCTCGATGTCGAGCGCGGGGAGGGGATCGGCCTCGACCAGCAGGCCCTGATGCACGGCGTCGGGCGAGAGCCGCGCCGCGATCGCGTCCGGCCGCACGATCTCGGGCGTGACGGGGAGCGTGAGGCCTTCTCGGTCAGGCGGTGCGCGGCGTTCTCGGTCGCGAAGATCTTGCGGACCGTGCGGCGCGGATTGGCGAGCGCGGCCGCGACCGTGTGCCAGCCGTAGAGGATCGCGACGCCCTCGCGGATCGGCGGGCGCACCGGCTTGGGCTTCGGCGCAAAGCGGCTCTTGTCGCGCGGCTTGCGCCGACCGGCGTGCGGTTTTCGCGGGTCCCATTTTCGTTCGGGCATGATGTCTGCATCCCACGCGGCGGCCCGGTTGGCTATCCCCGTTTGCGTTGCGCGAACGCGCCATCATGCGCGCCGGCTCGTCGGTCGCGTAGGCTTGCTTGAAACTTTCAATTCCGGCGCGAACCGCCTGACTCGAGAGTCATATCCTCCCATTGGCGGATCAGCTTCTTCTGCAGCCGCACCGCCTGCGGCCCGGCCGCGAGCAGCGCGTCGAGCCGCGCCTCGACGGCGGCATCGAGCGCGTCCGGCGCGACCACCTGCTCGACCAGTCCCCAGGCGAGCGCGGTCGCGGCATCGATGTTCTCGCCGAACAGCAGCAGTTCGCGCGTGCGGCCCCAGCCGATCAGGCCGGGCAGCAGCGCCGCCTCGACCACCGACGGGATGCCGACCTTCACCTCCGGCATGCCGAACACCGCATTCGACGAGGCGATGCGCAGGTCGCAGGCCGCCGCGACCTCGAGGCCGGCGCCGAGCGCATAGCCGTTGACGCGCGCGATCACCGGCACGGGCAGTTCGCGCAAGGCATTGCAGCTGCGGTGCACCAGCGTGATGAAGCCCTCGGCGCTTCTCGGCGTCGAGCGTCGCCATCTCGAAGATGTTGGCGCCGCCGATGAAGGCCTTGTCCCCGGCGCCGGTCAGCACCACGGCGCGCAGATCGTCGCGCTTGCGCGAGCGCCTCGACCTCGCTCGACGAAGTCGATCATCAGCTGGCTGCCGAGCGTGTTGAGCTTGGCGGCGTTCTCGATCGTCACGTGCGCGACTGGCGCCGGCTTGCGCTCTTCTAGAGCGACGCCGACGGAGCGCTGCGGTCATGGTTGGACCTCTTTGGCTGCCTGCGCGGGCGGAACGCCGGGCGGCCTTTTCCGGTTGACACCCGGATGACCCGTCACCATAACACCGGCCCGCGGGCGTCCGGCCCCGAACGGCCGGACGCTTGCAATTTGCCTGAGATTCCATGAGGTTCGACGGCGAGCGGGGGAATGTCCCGAGCGGCAAAGGGGGCGGACTGTAAATCCGCTGGCTTAGCCTTCGTAGGTTCGAGTCCTACTTCCCCCACCAGCCTTCGCTGCGAACCAGCGCAAGGCTGCCCGCCCAACGGGTCCGGCCCCGCTTGGGCCGGCCCGATGATAAACTCCGCCCGAAGGGCGAAGGCCGGGCTGGTCCCGCAGCTTCGGCTGGCGAGCCAGCCCACGGAAACTGGCGTTTGCGATCCGGTCACACCTTGCGGACTATGATCGCCTGATGCGGGCGTAGCTCAATGGTAGAGCAGAAGCCTTCCAAGCTTATGACGAGGGTTCGATTCCCTTCGCCCGCTCCAGTCTGAAATTCATTCGCTGATGGGACGCTATTACGACGAATTCGAAGTCGGTCAGCGCATCGAGACGCCGCGCCGCACCGTGAGCGAAGCCGATATCGGCACGTTCGCCGGGCTGACGGCGGACTTCAATCCGCTGCATATGGACGAGCTGTTCGCGGCCGAGAGCGACTTTAAGGGCCGCATCACCCATGGGCCGATGATCGTCGGCATGGCGTTCGGTCTCGCTTCGCGCGCCGACCTGATGGATGGCACCGTGCTCGGCCTGCTCGATATCGCCTGGACCTTCGCAAAGCCAGTGCGTCCCGGCGATACGATTTCGGTCGCCGTGACGGTGCTCGACAAGCGCTCCACGAAGAAGCCGGACCGTGGTGTCGTGACGTTTCAGTTCGACGTGCTGAACCAGCACGGTGAAGTCGCGCAGGTCGGGACCGCGAAGGCGCTGGTGCTCCGGAAGGAGCCGGCATGACCTGGCGCGAGGCGCGCGAGTTTTCCCCGTTAAGCTGCCCGCCGCTTCTTTGTCTTGCGCTTCGCCTCGATCGGGTGTGCGGTCAGCATGAGACCCAACGCCTGCAACACGCGCAACACGGTGCCGAGTTCGGGGTTGCCGGACTTGCCGAGCGCCTTGTAGAGGCTCTCCCGGTTCAGATCGGCCGTCTTCGCAATCTCCCCCATGCCGCGCGCCCGCGCGACGACACCGAGGGCGTCACGCACGAACGCCAAGTCGCCGGTTTCGAGAGCTGCCGTAATATAGGCAGCTTGCCGTTCGGCCGTGTCGAGATATTCGGCGGCATCAAATCGCGTTGTCGCAACCATGATGTGGCGACTGTAGCCTATAGGCGACAACCGGGCAAGCGACCGTAGCCCCCAGCGAAAACCGGGTTGCCGGTTACATTGTGATGTAAGCCAACTGTTGACATTCGCAAGCGGGTAGCTTACATTCAGGGCTGATGATCCGGACCTTCAAAAGCAAGGCGCTCGCCGAGCTATGGGAGAAAGGCCGAACGGCGAAAATCGACGCCAAGATGCATCATCGTATTCTTGCGCGCCTTGACCGGCTCGACGTGGCGGTCAGCCCGGCGGAAATGAATGTTCCAGGGTTCGACTTTCATCCGCTGCGAGGCTTCAGGCCGACGCGCTACTCGGTCCATGTGAATGGGCCATGGTGCATTACTTTCGAACTCGATGGCGGAGACGCCTTCCGGGTTGATTTCGAGCAATATCACTGAACGGAGTCCCAACATGGCCCATACCGCCAAGCGCAACCCGAACCGCTGCCCGACGCACCCGGGCGCGCTCTTGCGCGACGAGGTCATTCCGGCGACGGGCCGGACCAAGGTCGAGATCGCCGAGCTTCTCGGAATCTCGCGCCAGCACCTCTATGACATTCTGCGCGAGCGCAAGCCGGTCTCGCCCGCCATCGCCGTGCGCCTCGGCAAGCTGTTCGGCGACGGGGCGGGCATCTGGACGCGGATGCAGGGCGCCTACGACACATGGCATGCGGAACGCGAAGAGGACGTGAGCAAGATTCCGACCATCCGCGCGCGTGCAGCGTAGCTCAAAGCAAATAAGCCCCGCCGAAGCGGGGCACCGGGAGTTTGGAAAAAGCCGTTGATGCGGCGTCGGCTTGGCCGGCCGGGGACGCAGGCGTCGATGGGGGCCTGCTCGCCGATACAGCCGTTCAGCCGCGTTCTGACGCCGTGCACGAGTTGTTCATATCTGCACGGCAAAACGGCTCAATGCTCCCGGCGGATACCAACACGACGACGGTGCCGTGCCCGAAATGCCGCGCGGACATGAGCCTTGTCGTCGTCACGCCGCATCCGATTGCCTCCAGCATGGACCGGCACACGTATCTCTGCAAATCGTGCAATCAAACCAAGACGTATGTCTTGCCCAACGGCAAGCCTCACGCGGACGCGGAGCGGACGCGCGAGATCCCCTGGTAATTCTTCTCGGATGCGGCGTGCGGCGCTGAATGTTGCGCACATGCGGCACGCGTGATCGTTGTCAAAAAAGGCCCCGCCGGAGCGGGGCAGGACGAGTTCTCAGAAAAGCCGTTACTGCTTCGGCGCCGGGTTGGCCGGCTGTGCCGGAGGCGTCGGCGCAGGCGCGCTCTGTGTCGCAGGCGTGTTGTTGCTCGCCGTGCGCACGCTGTCGCTGTTGTAGGTCACGACAAAGTAGCCGCCGATGATCAGGATGGCGGCGATGATCAGCGCGGGCACCGCGAAGCTCGCGTCGTCATTGGTGGCAGGCGGGTAATTCAGGTTGTCGATATTCCGGCGTCGCTCGTCGAGGTCTGGACGATCGTCCATCATGTGACCCTCCTTCGTTGATGCGGTCGGGATGAGAACGCCCAAGGTCGCCGGAAGGTCCGCGGGAACCATTGATGCAATGCGGCAAGGCTCTTCGTGCCGTGAAGGCCCTCCAAAACTCCTTTCATGACGCGACGGACAGGTGACGGGGCCGATTCCGCCCGCTATATAGCGGCGCGCCTAGGAGTGTAGCTCAACTGGCTAGAGCACCGGTCTCCAAAACCGGGGGTTGGGGGTTCGAGTCCCTCCACTCCTGCCAGCCCGTCTTGGGCTTCGCAGCCCGTATGGTCGGCGCTAGAGTGGTTCCTTCCGTCGAAGTCAGGGGGCCAGCATGAGACTTCTCCGCCGCAGCTTCCTCAAGCTCGCCGCGGGCGCCGCAGCGCTCCCCGCACTCCCGCGCGCCCTGTTCGCGCAGGCTGCTTATCCGTCGAAGCCGATCACCATCGTGGTACCCTATGCGCCGGGCGGGCCGACCGACACCATCGCACGCATCATGGCAGAACGGCTGCGTGTCTCGCTCGGACAAACCGTCATCATCGAGAACACGACGGGCGCCGGCGGCACCATCGCGGTCGCCCGCGTCGCACGGTCAGCGCCCGACGGCTACACCATCGGCATCGGCCAGAACGGGTCGCATGTCGTCACCGGCGCCACCTATCAACGTCTGCCGTATGATCTGTTGAACGATTTCCAGCCGTTGACGCTGCTGACGGACGCGCCGTTCTTCCTCGCCGCGAGGAAGACGTTTCCGGCAGACGACCTCAAGGGCCTGATCGCCTGGATGAAGGCCAATCCCGGCAGGGCCATCTTCGGCAACGGCGGCAACGGCAGCATTAGCCACATCAGCGGCCTGCTGTTCATGGATCTCACCGGGACCACCGCGCAGGTCGTGCCCTATCGCGGCAACGCGCCGGCCATGCAGGACCTCGTGGGGGGCCAGATCGACATCATGGTCGCCGATCCGGTCACCGGCGTGCCGCAGGTGCGCGGCGGCAGCATCAAGGCCTATGCGGTCATGGCGAAGAGCCGGCTCTCCACCGCGCCCGAAATCCCGACGGTCGACGAGGCCGGATTGCCCGGCTACCACGTCTCGCTTTGGCATGGATTCTGGATGCCCAAGGGCACGCCCGAGCCAATCATGGCCAAGCTCAATGCTGCGATGGTCGAGGCGCTCGCCGACCCGACCGTGCGGAACAAGCTCGCCATGATCGGACAGGACATCTTCCCACCCGAACGGCAAAACCCGCAGGCTCTCGACACGCATCAGAAGGCCGAAATCGCGAAATGGTGGCCGCTGATCAAGGCAGCCGAGATCAAGGTCGAATAGGCGCCACCGCCTATCCCGGATCAGCGAGAAATCGCGCAAGCCCGACAGTGGCGGTTTGATGACAGTGCGGCCCGTCGTTCGCCTCGTAGGTGATCGGCTGGCCGGCTGCTCCGATCTCCGGCGCCCCGGTAAAGCCGAACTGGTCCGCGCGATTGTGCACGAGGTAAGCGGGCGGCAATTTCCGGTCGGCGAACCGCGCCATAGTGGCCTTGGGCTGGTAGCGCTGCCATTCTTCGGCCGATGCGAAATGTCTGCGCAGCACTCTGCTCTAGGCGCGCACGGTATCGAGCCGCCCATTGGCGCGGCGCATGAGCATCAGGCGCGACGCGAACGGGCTGACCGGCACGAACGCCGGGCAAACGAACGCGGCGCGGTGAAATGAAACAGGTGCGGCGCCTGCACCCACGCCAGATAGGCGTTGAAACCGCCCATCGAGCCGCCAAGCAGCATGCGACGGCCAACGGATTGCACAAAGCGTGCTTCGAGCACGGGCACGATTTCGTTCTGGAACGCTGCAAACTTGTCGTCCTTGAGGAACCAGATCGGTCCCCATGACAGCGCGATCGTGATCGGGCGCGGCAACCCGGCCTTGCTCCACAGCTTGTTCAGGGACTCGATGCCGTTCACGTACTGCTTCTCGGGCGCCTCAACCGAGGCGTCGGTCGCGCTGTGAAACACGTACAGCAGATCGCGGCTCACGCCCGCGCTGACGCAGTATCCAACCTTGCCCGATGTGGTCGCGAGCGTCCCGCACTCGCCGGCTTGTGCTGAGGCGGACGTGATCGTGAAAAGAAGAGGGAGCAGCACAGCCAACGCATTCGCTGCACCTAGAAAGCAAATCGGCATAAGCCGCAAGTTGAAGGCCGACCAAGGCGCTTCGAGCGGGGTTCACGATTTTCCCGCTAACCCATTGACTCAACAAGAGGGTGACGGACCCGCCACTCCTGCCAGCGGTGGCGGGACCGCCCCCGACCAGCCCCGCAGTTGACGCCGCCTTGAGGTGGCATTAGGAAGCCTTCCATCGCCAAGCGGCCCGGTTTCCGGACTTCCGCGGCGAACGTACCCCCAAAAAGGATTCGTTTGGTCGTCCTTCAAGGTTGGGCGGCGCGTATCTATTTGGGCGTTGGTCGCGGCAAAAGCGGCGGTAGCAGCAAAGAACCGGAAATGGCGAAGCTCAATCCGTTCAAGTTTTTCCAGGAAGTGCGTCAGGAGACCAACAAGGTCACCTGGCCGTCGCGCAAGGAGACCGGCATCACCACCGCGATGGTGTTCGTCTTCGCGGCGCTGGCGGCGGTGTTCTTTCTGCTCGCGGATCAGGTGATCCGCCTGGTCGTCACGCTCGTGCTCGGCATCGGCAGCTGAGCTCCCAACGATGAAGGAGCGGCCAGTGGCGGAAGCTGCGACCGAAACCAAGCCCAAGCGCTGGTACATCGTCCACGCCTATTCGAACTTCGAGAACAAGGTCGCGGATTCGATCCGCGAGCAGGCCAAGCAGCGCGGCCTCGCGCACCTGTTCGAAGAGATCATGGTGCCGAAGGAGAAGGTCGTCGAGGTCCGGCGCGGCCGCAAGGTCGACGCCGAGCGCAAGTTCTTCCCCGGCTACGTGCTGGTGAAGATGGACCTGACCGACGAGGCCTATCACCTCATCAAGAACACCCCGAAGGTCACCGGCTTCCTCGGCGCCGACAAGAAGCCGATGCCGATCTCGGAGGGCGAAGCCCAGCGCATCATCAACCAGGTGCAGGAAGGCATCGAGCGGCCGAAGCCCTCGATCTCGTTCGAGGTCGGCGAGCAGGTGCGCGTGTCCGACGGCCCGTTCGCATCGTTCAACGGCACGGTGGAAGAAGTCGACGAGGCGCGCTCGCGCGCTGAAGGTCGCGGTGTCGATCTTCGGCCGCGCGACGCCGGTGGAGCTCGAATTCGGGCAGGTCGAGAAGCTCTGAGACGCGTCTTGGCGATGCGAGCGCGAGCGCTGACGAGCCGTCTCAGCGGGCTGCTACGCGCGCTCGCTCTATCTCCCGGTTCCGAGCTCGGCCGCGACTTGCGCGCGCTCAGCCGCCGCATGCGCGGCGTCGACGCGCGGGCAGCACACCAGCCTGCCGGTCGCCGACTGGCGCGACGTCATCGACGCCAGGCCGATCCGCATCGTTGAGCCGCGCAAGAATTCCGGCGACGTGAACCTCGCCGAACTCGCCGTGCTGGCGAGCGCGGCGGCTGCGACGCGGCCGGCGACGAGATCGTCGAGATCGGCACGTTCGATGGCCGCACCACGCTCAACCTCGCGGTGAACGCGCCGGCGCAATACCGCATCTTCACGCTCGATTTGCCGCCGGAGACCGCGCCGAAATTCGATCTGGCGCCGGGCGAGCGGGCCTATGTCGAAAAGCCGCGGTCCGGACGCCGGTTCCTCGAAGCGCCGCCCGAATGGGCCGGCTGCGGCCGGCCGCATCACGCAGCTCATGGGGGATTCGGCCACCTACGACTGGTCGGCGCATGTCGGCCGCGCCGGGCCTCGTTTTCGTGGACGGATCGCACGCCCATGACTATGTGATCGCGGACTCCGGCACCGCGTTCCGGCTGGTGGCCAACAAAGGGATGGTCATCTGGCACGACTACGGTGTATGGGAGGGCGTCACCCGCGCACTCGAGGAGATCGAGGCAAGCCGTCATCTCGGCCTGCGGCATGTCCGTGGAACGAGCCTGGTGGTCTGGCAGGCCGGGTGAACGTCACGCGCCAGCAGGCGCGCGATGCGAAACGTGGGAGGTGAGGCGGCCGCCAGCCGTCAAGATCCGCACCACTGACAGGAGCTAAGAGCATGGCGAAGAAAGTCACTGGATACCTCAAACTGCAAGTGCCGGCGGGCGCGGCCAATCCGTCGCCGCCGATCGGTCCCGCGCTCGGTCAGCGCGGCCTCAACATCATGGCCTTCTGCAAGGACTTCAACGCGAAGACCTCGCAGCTGGAGAAGGGCTCGCCGATCCCGGTCGTGATCACGATCTACGGCGACAAGTCCTTCACCTTCGAGATGCGCACCCCGCCGATGTCCTTCTTCCTCAAGAAGGCGGCCAAGATCGAGAGCGGCTCGAAGACCCCGGGCCGCGACAACGTCGGCTCGGTCACCAAGGCGCAGGTGCAAGGAGATCGCCGAGAAGAAGATGGCCGACCTCAATTGCGACACCGTGGAAGCCGCGATGCGCATGGTGGAAGGCTCGGCGCGCTCGATGGGCATTGAGGTGGGGGCATGATCATGGCAACGGGCAAACGCATCAACAAGGCGCGCGAGGGCGTCGATCCCGCGAAGGCCTATCCGCTCGATGAAGCGGTGAAGATCGTCAAGGAGCGCGCCAAGGCGAAGTTCGACGAGACCGTCGAGGTCGCGATGAATCTCGGCGTCGATCCGCGTCACGCCGACCAGATGGTGCGCGGCGTGGTCAACCTGCCGAACGGCACCGGGCCGCACGCAGCGCGTCGCGGTGTTCGCGCGCGGCGCCAAGGCCGACGAGGCGAGGGCGGCCGGTGCCGACGTGGTCGGCGCGGAGGACCTCGTCGACCGAGGTGCAGGGCGGCAAGATCGACTTCGACCGCGTGCATCGCGACGCCGGACCTGATGCCGCTGGTCGGCCGCCTCGGCAAGGTGCTCGGCCCCCGCGGCATGATGCCGAACCCGAAGGTCGGCACCGTCACGATGGACATCAAGGCGGCGGTCGAGGGCGCCAAGGGCGGCTCGGTCGAGTTCCGCGTCGAGAAGGCCGGCATCGTGCAGGCCGGCGTCGGCAAGGCCTCGTTCTCGGCCGAGCAACTGGTCGGCGAACATCAAGGCCTTCACGGACGCGGTGCAGAAGGCAAAGCCCCCGGGCGCCAAGGGCCACTACATCAACCGCGTGGCGATCTCCTCCACCATGGGCCCGGGCGTGAAGATCGAGCCGTCGAGCCTGGTGAGCAACTCCAGCGGGACGTGAGCGACGATCGGCTCGCGACGTGACGAGTTAACACGCGTCGTCGCGAGTCATTCCCGTTCCGCCTTCGGCGGCGTGCGGTCGGCGTTTCCGCCGGTCCTCGAATCCACGAAAGCATTGATCCGGCGCGCGAACTCGATGCGGAAGGCGTCGATGTCCTCCGGCCAGTCGTCGTGTTGGGCAGCGCCGGGCGTCTGATGCTGGCTCAGCAGGCCGTTCAGTTCGCGCAAGGTCCGCGTCAGCGATGTGAGCGTGCGGGCGGCGCGTTCCATCTCGCGCGGCTGCATCGGCCCGGCCGCAAGCTTGGCGAGGGTCGCCTCGATCGCGGGCAACACGCGCGCGACCGCGCCCTGCAGCCGCGGCACGATCTCGGCCGGATCGGGCGGAGCGTCTTCGCCGAGAGCAGCCTGCGGCACGGCCGACTCGACTGTGCTTTCGTGCGCCGGCGCGCCGGCCTCGAACGGCGCGGAAGCGTCGAGTGGCGTCATCGCGGGGAGGAGGGACGCCGCCGGTTTGGTTGGCGGCATGGGCGGCGGACCTTCGGCTGAGACCGGTTCGTACCGCCGCGTCCAGCGCCAGCGCCGGATGCGGTCGCGCAGCGTGCTGGCGAAACGCCGTGGTCGAGACAGATGTCGTCGACCGGCTTGTTGGTATGCTCGTACTCGTAGCGGACTTGCGCCCATGTTTCGGGGCTGAGCTTGAGTGTCATGGATGTGCTCGGAGGTTGGCGGCGTGCGCCGAAGCGCCCGCGCGCGTGATGGGCGGCGGGCGGCAGGGCCGCGGATTTAATTGTGGAGAGTGTGCCGTTGGTAGCGGAGGAGCGACTCGGTGTCAAGGATTTTGTTCAAGGAATAGGATCATTCCGGTCAGCACGACCCTGCATGACTCTAGAACGTAGCTCTCGGTTTACCCGGCTTTGATTTCGGCAATTTGCTCCGCCAATTCGACAAGGGTGCTTCGGAGCGCTGGTGTGGGCACGCGCGCGTAGGCCTGAACGAGCCGAACCGCTCCAGGCACGGACAAAGGCTCGAGAACCTCTGACGCGACTGAGGATGCTTGACCCTTCGCGGAGTCGGTTTCCGAGCTGAGCAGCGCCGTCACGGGTACGCCGAGTATTTTGGCGATCCGAGTCAGCCGGCCGGCGCCCACCCGGTTGACCCCTTTCTCGTATTTCTGGACCTGCTGAAACGTAAGTCCGAGCTCGTCAGCAAGGGCACTTTGCGACATGCCGCGCGCGTTGCGGTGAATTCGGATTCGGTATCCGACCTCGGCGTCGAGTGGATCGCCTGTTTTTTTACTCATGAAAGCGCTTCCATTGCCGCCTGTACTTATTGCCGTCTGGCCACGGCTTCCATTTGTACGATGAGCCGCTCGCGTTGATCGGGATCGGTCACTCGCCGAAACGCTTGAATAAGGCGCACGCTCTCCTCGGGAGTCGGTTCGCGGCCGCGATCTGGCCTGGACGTTGCCACGTGCGGCTCTTCCACATCGCGCAAGGGGAACCAAGGCCTGGATCGATCGCCAAGGGCTACAACTTTTTGGTTTAGTTTTGACATGACGCTAGCTCTGGTTTGTTTTAGGGTTGCCCCATCATTCGCGTCTTAGGGAGAGACCGATGACCGAAAAGGATCCGCGTGTTGTCGCTGACTACGTTTTGTCGATGTGTGCTGACTTGGCGGTCATGGCTGAGGATGCCGGATTCGACATGGGCGCTTACCTGCTGCGAATGGCCTGCTATGAACTCCAAACTCAGTCGCTTGAACTTGGCGGGCGTGTTGCAGCGAAGAAATCGGCGGGGTAGCAATCCATGCCGCCACGCGGTCAGGTTGTCATTATCGGCGTGCGCGCGATATATTCGATGGCATCGAATAAATGGCTGATATCGAGCTACGGGTTTTCAAGTACTTTGTCGCGCTTGCCGAGGAGCGGCATTTTGCGCGCGCTGCCGAGCGCCTCGGAATCACGCCCTCAACATTGACCCATCAGATCCAAAGCGTTGAGGCACGTCTTGGTGTGGCGCTCTGTCGCCGCAAGCCGAACACCCGCGTTGAGCTGACCGATGCCGGCGCCAGATTTCTTGAGCAGGCGCGTCAGGTGTTGCGCCAGGTCGACGAAGCCCAGCGCGTGGCTCGTCAAGCCGCGCGCGGCGAAATCGGCCGCATCGAGATCGGTCACATGCTGTCGGCAAGCTTTGCGGGATACATCCAGAAATTCGTCGGCGCCTTTCGGCAAGCCAACCCCGCGATCGAGCTCTTCTTGCGCCGCCAGGAGACCCTCGGCCAGTTGAATGCGATTGTAGAAAGCAGGCTTGACGTCGGCTTCACGCGGCCCATGCGGCAATATCCTCCCGAGCTGGCCGGCTTCATTGTCTATGAGCAGCCGCTCATTGTGGCGTTGCCGGCGGATCATCCGCTCACGCGGCGCAAGCGCATTTCACCTGCCGCGCTTCGCGACGAGAAGTTCATTACGGCATCGCTGGAACTGGATATCGGTTTTCCTGTCTATACCGAATTGGTGACCGCTCTTGCCGACTTCAAGCCGAACGTGGTCCTGCGCGCGCCGGACCTCTCCTCGGTTCTCACCTATGTGTCGGCGGGATTTGGTATCAGCGTCGTCCCGCAATGCATTACCCGGCTGGCACTTCCAAATATCGTCTACCGCGCGCTGGACGTGGTCTCGCCGCCGCTGTCGCCGATTGCGTTCGTCTATCGCCGCAAGGAATCCGCTCCCGCGGCTCAGGCTTTCATTCAGGCGATGCACGGGTACAAGCTGAGGGACTAGGCCTTCAGCACGCGCGCGTACATGCCAAAAATCGCTTCCCAGTCGCGATTGGCAGCCTGCTTGTCGTATACGTCGCGATCGGGAAGCGCATAGCCGTGGTCGGCGCCGGGATGGACGCGATAGTGGTACCGAATGGCTGGACGCGCCTCAAACGCCGCCGCAAGAGTTGCCACCGTAGCGGGCGATGCGTGCTCGTCGCGCTCGCCAAAGCCACAATAGATTTCGCCGCGATAAGCACTCACCAGGCGGTGCGGCGACAGCGCGGAGTTGCTCACGAGCGTGGTGCCGTGCAGGCTCGCGGTGGCGCGGAAATCGTCCGGATAGGCTGCGGCCACGCAGAACGCGTGCCGGCCGCCCATGCAGTAGCCAATCGATCCTTTCGCGCCGCCCTTGACGGGCTGCGTCTTGAGGAAGTCCAGCACTGACGCGGTATCCTCGACGACCATTTCGTCGGTCAGCGAACGCCGCTGTGCCCGTATCCGATCCTGATCCTGCGCGGGCAGCGCGGCAAACGACTTCATGCGGCCGTCCTCGCCTTGGACCGCAAGCCGGACTTTGCCTTGCCGGTAGTAGAAGTTCGGCACGGTGCAGTGATAGCCGACCACCGCGATCTTCCGTGCGATGTCGAACAGCTCTTCACGCAAACCCCAGATATCCATGAACAGTACGACCGCAGGAAATGGACCGTCCTGCTCGGGATATGTGACGAAAGCATCCATGCGCCCAGCGCGTGTCGTGATTTCGGTGGTGGACTTGATCATGGCATCAGCTCTCGCGGCGATTGCGCTAATCAAGCTTGATGTTAGCTGCGCGGATGATCGGCTCCCATCTGAGCCGGTCTTCCCGTACCGCCTGAGTCACCCGCTCCGGCGGTCCCCCCAGCACGCGCATGCCGAGCTGCGCAAACTGGCGAGTGCCTTCTTCTGATTTCAGGTATTCATCAATCGCCGCATTGAGCTTCAAGACAATATCGCGCGGCATGCCGGCCGGGCCCGCGATTGCGATCCAGCTCCCGGCGATCACGTCGAAGCCAACCTCACGCGCGGTCGGGACGTTCGGCAGAAAGCCGGCGCGCTGCTCGCTGGTGACGGCGAGCACCGTCGCGGACTCGACCATCGGCGTGTAAGCCGGAGACCCGGAAACGATTTGTCCGCCAAGCAAGTCCGTGACCAGCGGCGTCGTCCCGCGATAGGCGACGGGCAACCCGTCGATCCCCGCGCGCGCGAGAAACAGCAGCGCGGTGAGATGGCCCATCGTGCCAGCACCAGGATGGCCGATGGTGAGTTTGCCGGGATTCGCTTTCCCAAATGCGACAAGCTCCGCCAGCGTCCTGATCGGCAGCTTTGGGCTGCTGATGATGGCCTGCGGGGCATCTGACAGGAGAATGATCGGATCGAAGTCCCTGTCGTGATCGTAAGGGATCGATTTGTACAACAGCTTGTTCAACGAAGCGGGTCCGATCGCGGTGAAGACGATCGTATAGCCGTCAGGAGCCGCCTTCGCGACTTGCGCCAGCGCCACGTTGCCGCCCGCGCCGCTCCTGATCTCGACGATGAACGGCTGGCCGAACCGCTCGCTCAAGAACTTGGCAATGAAGCGCACGGCAGCGTCTGTCGCGCCTGCAGCCCAAGGATATACGATGGTCACCGGCCGGTTTGGCCACTCTCGCTCCTGCGCCACTGACGGCGTTGCGGTCGCAAGGGCTGTGATCAACGCGCAGCCGAAACGGTTGAGTTTAGTCATACGCGGATATCGGACACGCATCTTCTCCATCCGCTTCTCCGAGGGGCTTCCGCGCCCGCGATCTGCGACATGCTAAGCTTCGCTGCCGCTTTGGTGAAGCTGCGTTCCGTCCGACCGCAAGGAGGCGAGATGCAGCCGCGGCTCCATGCGCTCGTGCAGCACGCGCACGATCTCGACGAGTCCCGGTTCTGCCACCCGGTAGAAGATCACGTCCGGCCGGCACGGCTTTTTTCCTAAGATTTATTTCTTGAACTTATACAACCAAATGCTACTATGCTCGCTCTGGTGGGAGGTCCCAATGGCCTGCAACGCCTGCGAAACGTCGTTCCAAGGCAGTCAGACACTGGTCGTGAATGCCGTCAGGTCGGGCACGACCGTGACCATCTCGGTCACCAACCAAGGCCGCAACATCGTCATGATCCGGCGAATCGTCGTGTGCCGCGGCGGAACTAGCTTCCTGTACTTGCGCCCACCGCCGGATCTGATCGCATGGATGTATCCATCGGCGTTCTTCGAGCCCGGAATTGGGGCGACCATCTACGTTCTCAACGGCGTGCCCGCGGGAACCATCGTGCAAGCCCAGGCGGAGTACATTGAGATCGACGGCCGTTCCCGCAGTTGCCCAGCTTAGCGAGGTCCCGCATGGCTACCGCGATTTTCAAGGTGGAAGAAAAAGGTGAGTTGAACGAGGCGGAAGCTGCCAGCGTCGTCGCTGGAGCGGCCCAGAATATCCTGCGGATCGATGTCCGCGGGGGAAAGACCACGATCTTCTTTGCTGCCGACAAAGCCGATAAGGGGTCGGAGAAGGTGCTCAAGCGGGCTTCCGAAGTGAAGCCGGACGACCTGGCCACGCTTTAGCGGCGGGCTTGGCGGCTCCCCAAAAAATAGGGGCTAAAATGCCGTTCCGGCTAGCCAAAAGGGGTTGGCAAGCCTCTTGCGACGCTATACATAGCCGCCACGGGGCGTGCCGGCCCGCTTTGTCGGCGCGCCTTTGTGCGCTTCACCGAAAACAAGGTGGTCAGGAACTCGTTCCTTTCGAACATCCTCGCGGATTCGGAAATGGACAGAGGGAGCGATTGCCGATTTTCAGCGAAGCGTCCTGTCCGAGACTGCAGGCGCTAGGTTCCCCAGGTATCGGGTTCCCGGCTTAATCGATGAGGCCTGCATAGACGGGTGAAGACGGATATTCCGGCGCAAGCCGGCGGTATCGGTTCGAACCTTTGCACTGACGCGCGAGCGCGTAATCGCTCGGGCGTCCGGCGGACAGGCTTTCGTCGTCGTCCCGCCGGATCGGTGCGTGCACCGAAGCCATGAGGACGGCTGGTGCAACCCGGCGGCGCGAGCCGCCAACCGAGAGAGTGCGCAAGTGGATCGCGCGGAAAAGAAAGCGGCCATCGCGACGCTGAACGGGGTCTTCAAGGCCTCGAACGTCGTCGTCGTCGCTCACTATTCCGGCCTCACCGTCGCCCAGATGCAGAACCTGCGCAAACAGATGCGGGCTGCCGGCGCGTCGGTGAAGGTCGCGAAAAACCGCCTCGCCAAGATCGCTCTCGAAGGCACGGACGTCGCGTCCATCGGTTCCCTGCTCAAGGGACCGACGGTCATCGCTTATTCGAGCGATGTGATCGCGGCACCCAAGGTCGCCACCGACTTCGCCAAGGGACACGAGAAGTTCGTCATTCTCGGCGGAGCGATGGGCAAGACCGCTCTGGACCCGAACGGCGTCAAGGCACTCGCCTCGCTGCCGTCGCTCGACGAACTGCGCGCCAGGCTGATCGGCTTGCTGGTGGCTCCGGCTACCAAGATCGCGCAGCTCACGAACGCTCCGGCCGCCAAGGTCGCGCGCGTGGTCCAGGCCTATGCCTCGGAGGGCGAAGCCGCGTGAGGCTTCCGCGGGCAACCGCCCATAACCCATTGGTTCGAACCGATAAAGGAAACTTGAGAAATGGCTGACCTGAGCAAGATCGTGGACCAGCTGTCCAGCCTCACCGTGCTGGAAGCGGCCGAACTCGCGAAACTCCTGGAAGAGAAGTGGGGCGTGTCCGCCGCCGCGGCGGTCGCGGTGGCCGCCGGTCCTGCTGCTGCTGCTGTTGTTGCCGAGGAAAAAACCGAGTTCACCGTCGTCCTCGCCGCCGCCGGCGAGAAGAAGATCGAGGTCATCAAGGAGGTCCGCGCGCTCACCGGCCTCGGGCTGAAGGAAGCCAAGGACCTGGTCGAAGGCGCGCCCAAGCCCGTCAAGGAAGGCGTGAACAAGGAAGAGGCGGAGAAGGTCAAGGCCCAGCTCGAAAAGGCTGGCGCGAAGGTCGAGTTGAAGTAGCCGCAAGGCTACTTGAGCGAAGGCCCCGGGAGAGCGAAGCGAACCCGGGGTTCCGCAAAGGCAAGGCGTCATGGCCGGGTCGAACCTGCCATAACGGCGAAAGAAGTTGAGACACAGGATTGTGTGGGGGAATCCGGCACTTATATCCGGATTTCACCACATTGGACGCCTAGCGGCGGAGTATGCCAAGCGAGTTGGCCGGGCAGGGCCGGATTCGCGGCGAAATACGGCGCCTGACGCCTGTCCGGACGGTCGCGATTGGATGGCGGCCATCCGGAGAGCCGTTTGAGGGGCCCCTTAAGCGGTTTGGAGAAGAGACCACATGGCAACGGCGCAGACTTTTATTGGTCGCAAGCGCGTTCGAAAGTTTTTCGGAAAAATCCAGGAAGTCGCAGAGATGCCGAACCTCATCGAGGTTCAGAAGGCGTCCTATGACCAGTTCCTGCAAATCGCGGAGCCTCAGGGCGGCCGGCCCGACGAGGGCCTGCAAACCGTGTTCAAGTCCGTGTTTCCGATCTCGGACTTCTCCAACACGTCGATGCTCGAATTCGTCAAATACGAGTTCGAGCCACCGAAGTATGACGTCGACGAGTGCCGTCAGCGCGGCATGACCTATGCGGCGCCGCTCAAGGTGACGCTACGCCTCATCGTGTTCGATATCGACGAGGAGACCGGCGCGAAGTCGGTGAAGGACATCAAGGAGCAGGACGTCTACATGGGCGACATTCCGCTCATGACGATGAACGGCACCTTCATCGTGAACGGCACCGAGCGCGTGATCGTCTCGCAGATGCACCGCTCGCCGGGCGTGTTCTTCGATCACGACAAGGGCAAGACCCATTCCTCGGGCAAGCTCCTGTTCGCGGCGCGCATCATTCCGTACCGCGGTTCGTGGCTCGATATCGAATTCGACGCCAAGGACATCGTCTACGCGCGTATCGACCGGCGCCGGAAAATCCCGGTGACGTCGCTGCTGCTGGCGCTCGCCATGGACGGCGAGGAGGTGCTGCGGACCTTCTACAAGCAGGTCGTCTATAAGCGCACCAAGGACGGCTGGCGCATGCCGTTCGATTCCAACCGCATGCGCGGCTACAAGGCGGTCAACGACCTGATCGACGCCGACTCGGGCAAGGTCGTGGTCGAGGCCGGCAAGAAGCTGACGGTGCGCCAGGCGCGCCAGCTCGCTGAGAAGGGCCTCAAGGCGCTGCGCGTCAGCGACGAGGAGCTGATCGGGCATTACATTGCCGAGGATCTGGTCAACCCGAAGACCGGCGAGATCTACGTCGAGGCCGGCGAGGAGATCACCGAGAAGAACCTCAAGGCCCTCAACGAGGCGGGTTACAAGGAACTGCCCGTTCTCGACATCGACCACGTGAACGTTGGTGCCTACATCCGCAACACGTTGCATGTCGACAAGAACATGACGCGCGAGGAAGCGCTGTTCGACATCTATCGCGTGATGCGGCCGGGCGAGCCGCCGACGGTCGATACCGCCGAGGCGATGTTCAACTCGTTGTTCTTCGATTCGGAGCGCTACGACCTCTCGGCCGTCGGCCGCGTGAAGATGAACATGCGCCTCGAGCTCGACGCGCCCGACACCATGCGGGTGCTGCGCAAGGAAGACATCGTTGCGGTGATCCGCACGCTCGTCGACCTGCGCGACGGCAAGGGCGAGATCGACGACATCGATCACCTCGGCAATCGCCGGGTGCGCTCGGTCGGCGAGCTCATGGAAAACCAGTATCGCATCGGCCTGCTGCGCATGGAGCGCGCAATCAAGGAGCGCATGTCGTCGGTCGATATCGACACCGTCATGCCGCAGGACCTGATCAACGCGAAGCCGGCGGCTGCCGCGGTGCGCGAGTTCTTCGGCTCCTCGCAGCTCTCGCAGTTCATGGACCAGACCAACCCGCTGTCCGAGATCACGCACAAGCGGCGTCTCTCGGCGCTGGGCCCCGGCGGCCTCACGCGCGAGCGCGCGGGCTTCGAGGTGCGCGACGTGCATCCGACGCACTACGGCCGCATCTGTCCGATCGAGACGCCGGAAGGTCCGAACATCGGCCTGATCAACTCGCTCGCGACCTTCGCTCGCGTGAACAAGTACGGCTTCGTCGAGACCCCCTACCGAAAGGTGAAGGACGGCCGCGTCACCGATGACGTGCACTACCTTTCCGCTATGGAGGAAGGGCGCTACACGGTCGCGCAGGCCAACCAGCCGATCGACAATCGCGGGCGCTTCACCGAAGACCTCATCGTGTGCCGCCATGCGGGCGACGTGCAGATGGTCACGCCCGACAAGGTCGATTACATGGACGTGTCGCCGAAGCAGCTTGTTTCGGTGGCCGCGGCGCTCATTCCGTTCCTCGAGAACGATGACGCCAATCGCGCCCTGATGGGCTCGAACATGCAGCGCCAGGCGGTGCCGCTCGTTCGCGCCGAGGCACCGTTCGTCGGCACCGGCATGGAAGGCACGGTCGCGCGCGACTCGGGCGCCGCGATCGGTGCGCGCCGCACCGGCGTCGTCGATCAGGTCGACGCCACCCGTATCGTGGTGCGCGCGACCGAGGATCTCGATCCGACGAAGTCGGGCGTCGATATCTACCGGCTGATGAAGTTCCAGCGCTCGAACCAGAACACCTGCATCAACCAGCGCCCGCTGGT
This sequence comes from uncultured Alphaproteobacteria bacterium, assembly GCA_963778455.1. Classification (GTDB taxonomy): domain Bacteria; phylum Pseudomonadota; class Alphaproteobacteria; order Rhizobiales; family Xanthobacteraceae; genus PALSA-894. The sequence goes on along the minus strand of CAVZUL010000008.1, from coordinate 519,840 downwards.
GAAGGTCGGCGATCACGTCAAGAAGGCCGACATCATCGCGGACGGTCCTTCGACCGACCTCGGCGAGCTTGCGCTCGGCCGCAACGTGCTGGTCGCGTTCATGCCGTGGAACGGCTACAACTTCGAGGACTTCATCCTCCTCTCCGAACGCATCGTGAAGGACGACGTATTCACGTCGATCCACATCGAAGAGTTCGAGGTGATGGCCCGCGACACCAAGCTCGGGCCCGAGGAAATCACGCGCGACATTCCGAACGTGTCGGAAGAGGCGCTGAAGAACCTCGACGAGGCCGGCATCGTCTACATCGGCGCGGAAGTGCGCGCCGGCGACATCCTGTGCGGCAAGATCACGCCGAAGGGCGAAAGCCCGATGACGCCGGAGGAAAAGCTCCTGCGCGCGATCTTCGGCGAGAAAGCCTCCGACGTGCGCGACACGTCATTGCGCGTGCCGCCCGGCGTGCAGGGCACTGTCGTCGAAGTGCGCGTGTTCAACCGCCACGGCGTCGACAAGGATGAGCGTGCGCTCGCGATCGAGCGTGAAGAGATCGAGCGGCTCGCCAAGGACCGCGACGACGAGCAGGCGATCCTCGATCGCAACGTCTACGGCCGTCTCGCGGAGCTCCTGGAGCGCAAGGTCGGCATCGCCGGTCCGAAGGGCTTCAAGAAGGACACGCACCTCACCAAAGCGGTTCTTGAGGAGCACCCGCGCTCACAGTGGTGGCAGTTCGCCGTCTCCAACGAAAAGGTGATGGGCGAGATCGAGGCTATCCGCAAGCAGTACGACGAGAGCAAGAAGGGTCTGGAACAGCGCTTCCTTGACAAGGTCGAGAAGCTGCAGCGCGGTGACGAGTTGCCGCCCGGCGTGATGAAGATGGTCAAGGTCTTCGTCGCGGTGAAGCGCAAGATCCAACCCGGCGACAAGATGGCCGGCCGCCACGGCAACAAGGGCGTCGTGTCGAAGATCGTGCCGGTCGAGGACATGCCGTTCCTCGAGGATGGCACGCATGCCGACATCGTGCTCAATCCGCTTGGCGTGCCGAGCCGGATGAACGTCGGGCAGATCCTCGAGACGCATCTCGGCTGGGCTTGCGCCGGCCTCGGTCTGAAGATCGGGCAGGCGGTCGATGCCTATAACGCCAAGCATGACACCAAGCCGCTGAAGGAGATGCTCAAGAAGGTCTACGGCGACGACGAGACCATCAAGTCGCTGGGCGAGAACGAACTGGTCGAGCTCGGCGGCAACCTGCGGCACGGCGTGCCGATCGCGACGCCGGTGTTCGATGGCGCCAAGGAGGCCGACATTGAGAAGATGCTCGACCTCGCGGGCCTCGAACGTTCGGGCCAAGTCACGCTGCACGACGGACGTACCGGCGAGGCGTTCGATCGCAAGGTGACGGTGGGCTATATCTACATGCTCAAGCTCCATCACCTCGTGGACGACAAGATCCACGCGCGTTCGATCGGTCCGTATTCGCTCGTCACCCAGCAGCCGCTGGGCGGCAAGGCGCAGTTCGGCGGGCAGCGGTTCGGCGAAATGGAGGTGTGGGCGCTCGAAGCTTACGGCGCGGCCTACACGCTGCAGGAGATGCTCACGGTGAAGTCGGACGACGTCGCCGGCCGCACCAAGGTCTACGAGGCGATCGTGCGCGGCGACGACACGTTCGAGGCGGGTATCCCCGAGTTGTTCAACGTGCTGGTCAAGGAGATGCGCTCGCTCGGCCTCAACGTCGACCTGCACAACTCCAAGCAAGAGCGCGGCGGCCCAACGGCGGAAGCAGCCGAGTAGAAGATCATGGGAGCGGCGAGGGCGCCGCTCCCGATTTCGCCCGCGACGGCGGGCGGCAGGTAACGAGAGCGTTGCCATAGGAATTTAGGCCACCGAGGCGGCCAAGGAGACGGTGATGAATCAAGAAGTCATGAATTTCTTCAGCCCGCAGGTTCCGGCGCAGGTCTTCGACCAGATCCGGATCTCGATCGCGAGCCCGGAGAAGATTCTGTCCTGGTCCTACGGCGAGATCAAGAAGCCGGAGACGATCAACTACCGCACCTTCAAGCCGGAACGTGACGGCTTGTTCTGCGCGCGCATCTTCGGGCCGATCAAGGACTACGAGTGCTTGTGCGGCAAGTACAAGCGCATGAAATACAAGGGCATCATCTGCGAGAAGTGCGGCGTCGAAGTGACGCTCTCGCGCGTGCGGCGCGAGCGCATGGGCCACATCGAGCTCGCAGCCCCGGTTGCGCACATCTGGTTCCTCAAGTCGCTGCCGAGCCGCATCGGATTGCTGCTCGACATGACGCTGAAGGACCTCGAGCGCATCCTCTATTTCGAATACTACGTGGTGATCGAGGCCGGCATCACGCCGCTGAAGGAGCGGCAACTCCTGTCCGAGGACGAGTTCCTCAAGGCGCAGGAGGAATACGGCAACGACAGCTTCACGGCCAAGATCGGCGCGGAAGCGATCCGCGACATGCTCAGGGCGCTCGACTTGCAGAAGCTCGCGGCCGACCTGCGCGTCGAGATCGCGGAGTTCGACCTCGGAGCTCAAGCCGAAGAAGCTCGCCAAGCGCCTCAAGCTGATCGAGGCGTTCATGCAGTCGCATAACCGCCCCGAGTGGATGATTCTGACCGTGGTGCCGGTGATCCCGCCGGACCTGCGGCCACTCGTCCCGCTCGACGGCGGGCGCTTCGCCACGTCCGACCTCAACGACCTTTATCGCCGTGTCATCAACCGCAACAACCGTTTGAAGCGGCTGATCGAGCTGCGCGCGCCCGACATCATCATCCGCAACGAGAAGCGGATGCTACAGGAAGCCGTGGACGCGCTGTTCGATAACGGCCGGCGTGGCCGCATCATCACGGGCGCCAACAAGCGGCCGCTGAAGTCGCTCGCCGACATGCTCAAGGGCAAGCAAGGCCGGTTCCGGCAGAACCTGCTCGGCAAGCGCGTTGACTATTCGGGTCGCTCGGTGATCGTGGTCGGTCCCGAGCTCAAGCTGCACCAGTGCGGCCTGCCGAAGAAGATGGCACTCGAGCTGTTCAAGCCGTTCATCTATTCGCGGCTCGACGCCAAGGGCCTCTCCACCACGGTGAAGCAGGCGAAAAAGCTCGTCGAGAAGGAGAAGCCGGAGGTTTGGGACATTCTCGATGAGGTGATCCGCGAGCATCCGGTGCTGCTCAATCGCGCGCCGACCTTGCATCGCCTCGGCATCCAGGCGTTCGAGCCGGTGCTGATCGAGGGCAAGGCGATCCAGCTTCATCCGCTGGTCTGCGCGGCGTTCAACGCCGACTTCGACGGCGACCAGATGGCCGTGCACATCCCGCTGTCGCTCGAAGCGCAGCTGGAAGCGCGCGTGCTGATGATGAGCACGAACAACATCCTGCATCCTGCCAACGGTCAGCCGATCATCGTGCCGTCACAGGACATCGTGCTTGGTCTCTACTACCTCTCGCTGATGCGCGAAGGCGAGCCCGGCCAGGGCAAGTTGTTCGGCAACATGTCGGACATCGAGCACGCGCTGAACGAAAAGGCGATCACGCTGCACAGTAAGATCAAGTACCGCTGGGAAGGGCTTGATGAAAACAATGTGGAGGTCCGGCGCTGGTACGACACGACGCCCGGCCGCGTGATGCTCGGGCAGGTGCTGCCGCGCTCGTCCAAGGTTCCGTTCGACGCCGCGAACCGCTTGATGACAAAGCGCGAAATCTCCTCGATGATCGATACCGTCTACCGTCACTGCGGTCAGAAGGAGACGGTGATCTTCTGCGACCGCATCATGGCGCTCGGCTTCCACCACGCGTTCAAGGCCGGCATCTCGTTCGGCAAGGACGACATGGTCGTGCCGAACACCAAGTGGAAGATGGTCGACGAGACCCGCGCGCTCGCCAAGGAATACGAGCAGCAGTATCAGGACGGCCTGATCACGCAGGGCGAGAAGTACAACAAGGTGGTCGACGCCTGGGCGAAGTGCACCGATCGCATCGCCGAGGCGATGATGCAGGAGATTTCGGCGGTAAAGCGGGACGAAAAGACCGGCCGCGAGATCCCCGTCAACTCGATCTACATGATGGCGCATTCCGGCGCGCGCGGCTCGCCCGCGCAGATGAAGCAGCTTGCCGGGATGCGCGGCCTGATGGCCAAGCCGTCCGGCGAGATCATCGAAAGCCCGATCATCTCCAACTTCAAGGAAGGGCTGTCGGTGCTCGAGTACTTCAACTCGACGCACGGAGCGCGCAAGGGCCTTGCCGATACCGCGCTCAAGACTGCGAACTCCGGCTACCTCACGCGCCGTCTGGTCGACGTCGCGCAGGACTCGATCATCACCGAGGACGACTGCAAGACCAAGGGCGGGATCAAGACCCGTGCGATCATCGATAGCGGCCAGGTCGTGGCCTCGCTCGGCACCCGCATCCTCGGCCGTACCGCGGCGGAGGACATCCGCGATCCGTCCGGCAGCGACCGTCCTCGTCAAGCGCGGCACGTTGATCGAGGAGCCGCAGGTCGAGGCGGTCAGCTCCGCAGGCGTGCAGGAGGTGCGCATCCGTTCGGTGCTCACCTGCGAGACGACCAACGGCGTGTGCGCGCAAGTGCTATGGGCGCGATCTTGCCCGCGGCACTCCGGTCAACATGGGCGAGGCGGTCGGCGTGATCGCGGCGCAGTCGATCGGCGAGCCGGGCACGCAGCTCACCATGCGCACGTTCCACATCGGCGGTGCGGCGCAGATCAACGAGCAGTCGTTCATCGAGTCGAACTTCGAAGGCACGATCAAGATCAAGAACAAGAATATTACGCGCAACACGGATGGCGAGTCTCGTCGCGATGGCGCGCAATATCGCGGTCGCGATCGTCGATCAGGACGGCACCGAGCGTGCCGTGCACCGCATCCAGTACGGTGCGCGCATGAAGGTCGACGAGGGCGACCACATCAAGCGCGGCCAGCGCATCGCCGAGTGGGACCCGTACACCCGTCCGGTCCTCACCGAGGTCGCGGGCACGATCGCCTTCGAGGACCTCGTCGAAGGCCAGTCGATGACGGAGTCGCTCGACGAGTCGACCGGCATCGCCAAGCGCGTCGTGATCGACTGGCGCACCGGCTCGGCGCGCGGACAGCAGGATCTGCGGCCCGCGATCGTGATCAAGGGCAAGGACGGCAAGATCGCTCAAGCTCGCGCGCGGCGGCGAGGCGCGTTACCTGCTCGCGGTCGACGCGATCATCTCGGTCGATCCGGGTGCGCACGATCGGCGCGGGCGACGTCATCGCCCGTATCCCGACCGAAAGCGCCAAGACGCGTGACATCACCGGCGGTCTGCCGCGGGTGGCGGAGCTGTTCGAGGCGCGCCGGCCGAAGGAAGCCGCGACGATCGCGGAAATCTCCGGCACGGTGCGGTTCGGCAAGGACTACAAGAACAAGCGCCGGATCACGATCGAGTCGAACGAGAAGGGTGTGGAGCCGGTCGAGTACCTGATCCCGAAGGGCAAGCACATCCATCTGCAGGACGGCGACGCGATCGAGAAGGGCGAGTACATCGTCGAAGGAAACCCGGCGCCGCACGACATCCTGGCGATCAAGGGCGTGGAGGAACTCGCGAACTTCCTCGTCAACGAGATCCAGGAGGTCTACCGGCTGCAGGGCGTCGCGATCAACGACAAGCACATCGAGGTGATCGTCCGCCAGATGCTGCAGAAGGTCGAGGTCACCGACGCGGGCGAGACCGACCTGATCGCCGGCGAGCAGATGGACAAGATCGAGCTCGACGAACTCAATGCGCGGATGAAGGAAGAGGGCAAGAAGCCCGCCAAGGGCCACCCGGTTCTGCTCGGCATCACCAAGGCGAGCCTGCAGACCCGCTCGTTCATCTCCGCGGCCTCGTTCCAGGAAACGACGCGCGTGCTCACCGAAGCAGCCGTCAACGGCAAGCACGACACGCTCGAGGGCCTGAAGGAGAACGTCATTGTCGGCCGGCTGATCCCGGCAGGCACCGGCGCGATCATGAACTCGCTGCGCGAAATCGCGGTGAAGCGCGACGCCCTCATCGTGGAGGAGCGCGAGAAGGAGCAGGCGGCAAAGCTCGCCGACCAAGCCGGAAGCGCTGCCTGCGGCGGAGTGATCCGGGCGTTACGTTTCGGCGCAAATGATCAGGGCCGTCCCACAGGACGGCCCTTTCTCTTGTCTGGTTACCGGAAGGGATTGACGATCTTCACGCCGCCGATCTGGCGCCCGTGCTGCATGTCCTCGGTGAAAAGCTCGGTGCAGCCGAGCGCGCGCGCCGCCGACACAATGGCGGCGTCCCAATACGAGAAGCCGCTCCGCGCTTTGATATCGAGCGCATCGCTCATGACCAGGACCGTAAGGCTTTGGACGGGGAAGCGCAGCCACGTCCGGATGAGGCCGACGGCAATCTCGTGGGTGAGTGATCCCGGCCGCGTTGCGCGCGTCGCCTGCACATAAAACTCCTGGAGAACCTGGACCGACAGGGCGTTGTCAGGTTTGGACAGCAGCTGTTCGGCGATGTCGCGTTTGCCGCGCTCGTTCGCATCAGTGCTCACCGAGTAGAGCAGAATATTGGTGTCCAGAAACCGCGTCATCGCCTGCGTTCGTACAACTCGTCGCGGGAAAGGCGGCTGCCCGCGGAGAAGTCCTTGATGCGGGCGCGGATCTCTTTTTCTTCGCGCGCTAGGCGTTCGAACGTGCCCTCGTCGGCGGCAAGGCGTGAGAGGAAGTCCTTCACTAACGCCGACACGGACGTATCCCGCTCGGCCGCCTTGATACGGGCCTGCCGATAGACGTCCTCGTCCACAGAAACTGTGATATTTTTCATATTTTCACAGTACCGTTGTGCTCCGCCGATGTCAATACGGGCCCGGCGATCCGCCGATGCGTCTGGGTAGTGCCAACCGCGATTTCGTGCGCTGGAATTTCGCGGCGTCATTCCCAAATGTCGTGCTCGACAGCGGCGGTACGCGGCTCGAATTTTCCGCCCGCCGTGCACGTCGAAAACCGCCATGTTTCCGGGCCTTCGTATACTTGACACCCCGGGAATCGGCCTCTACAAACCGCCCACTTTTAGGCAGGCGGTGAGTTTCCAGCATCAATCGGCGCGCCTCGCGCCGCGATCAACGAAACTCAGACGCTGCCTCTGACAGCCAGTGTCAGAACTGCGGGTGCACGATCACGGCTCGTTTGCCGTGGTCCTCTGTGAACGGATGAGCGCTCTTCCGCAAATCAGGCGGATGGCGCGCTCGTTGTTTTGGCGCGGATTTTCCGCGCGTCGTGCGAGGGACGGAAGTCCCAAGAGGGTGAAAGCTAAGGCATGCCGACGATCAATCAGCTGATCCGCCATCCGCGGGTGCCGCAGAAGTCGCGCAAGAAGGTGCCCGCGCTGCAGCAGAGCCCGCAGAAGCGCGGGGTTTGCACGCGCGTTTATACGACGACCCCGAAGAAGCCGAACTCGGCGCTGCGAAAGGTCGCCAAGGTGCGGCTCACCAACGGCTTCGAGGTGATCGGCTACATCCCCGGCGAGGGCCATAACCTGCAGGAGCACTCGGTGGTGATGATCCGCGGCGGGCGCGTGAAGGACCTGCCGGGCGTGCGCTACCACATCCTGCGCGGCGTGCTCGACACGCAAGGCGTGAAGAACCGCAAGCAACGGCGCTCCAAGTACGGCGCCAAGCGTCCGAAATAAGCGAGCTGAACGATGTCCCGACGTCACAGTGCCGAGAAGCGCGAGATCAACCCCGACCCGAAATTCGGGAATCTTGTCGTGTCGAAGTTCATGAACTCGATCATGTACGAGGGCAAGAAGTCGGTCGCCGAGGCGATCGTCTACGGTGCGCTCGACGTGATCGAAGGCAAGACCAAGCAGAACCCGGTCTCGGTGTTCCAGCAGGCGCTCGACAACGTGATGCCGTCGATCGAAGTGCGCTCGCGCCGCGTCGGCGGCGCCACCTATCAGGTGCCGGTCGAGGTGCGCACCGATCGCCGTCAGGCGCTCGGCATCCGCTGGATCATTGCGGCCGCGCGCGAACGCAACGAAAAGACGATGGTGGAACGGCTCTCATCCGAACTCCTCGACGCATCGAACAATCGGGGGAACGCCGTGAAGAAGCGCGAAGACACGCACCGGATGGCGGAAGCCAACCGCGCGTTCGCGCATTACCGCTGGTAAGGGCGAACACCATCATGCCCCGCGTCCACCCCATCGAGGACTACCGCAACTTCGGCATCATGGCGCACATCGATGCCGGCAAGACCACGACCACCGAGCGGATCCTCTATTACACCGGCAAGTCCCACAAGATCGGCGAAGTGCACGACGGCGCTGCGACCATGGATTTCATGGAGCAGGAGCAGGAGCGCGGCATCACGATCACCTCGGCCGCGACTACCGCGTTCTGGAACGAAAAGCGGCTCAACATCATCGACACGCCCGGCCATGTCGATTTCACCATCGAGGTGGAGCGCTCGTTGCGCGTGCTCGACGGCGCGGTCGTCGTGCTCGACTCCAACCAGGGCGTCGAGCCGCAGACCGAGACGGTCTGGCGCCAGGGCGACAAGTACAAGGTTCCGCGCATCGTCTTCGCCAACAAGATGGACAAGATCGGCGCGGACTTCTTCCAATGCCTGAAGGACATCGTCGACCGCCTCGGCGCGAAGCCGATCGCGATCCAGCTACCGATCGGGTCGGAGAGCAGCTTCAAGGGGCTGGTCGATCTCGTGCGCATGAAGGCCGTCATCTGGGACGACGAGGCGCTCGGCGCGAAGTACCACGACGAAGACATTCCGGCCGATATGCTCGATCAGGCCACGGAGTACCGCGAGAAGTTGGTCGAGGCCGCCGTCGAGCTCGACGACGACGTCATGGCCGCATGGCTCGATGGCAAGCTGCCGGACGAGGCGACGCTGAAGCGCCTGATCCGCAAGGCCGTGATCACCGGCGCGTTCTATCCGGTGCTGTGCGGCTCGGCGTTCAAGAACAAGGGCGTGCAGCCGCTGCTCGACGCGGTCGTCGACTATCTTCCGTCCCCGCTCGACGTGCCGCCGATCATCGGCATGGACGACAAGGGCAACGAAGTCGTTCGCAAGCCGAACGACAAGGAACCGATGTCGCTGCTCGCGTTCAAGATCATGGACGATCCGTTCGTCGGCACGATCACGTTCTGCCGCATCTATTCGGGCACGCTCACCAGCGGCACCGGCGTCATCAATTCGACCAAGGACCGCAAGGAGCGCATCGGCCGCATGCTGCTGATGCACGCCAACAACCGCGAAGACATCAAGGAAGCCTATGCGGGCGACATCGTCGCGCTCGCCGGCCTGAAGGAAGTGCGCACCGGCGACACGCTGTGCGACCCGCAACAAGTCGGTGATCCTGGAAAAGATGGAATTCCCCGAGCCGGTGATCGAGATCGCGATCGAACCGAAGTCGAAGGCCGACCAGGAGAAGCTCGGCGTGGCGCTCGCGAAGCTCGTTGCCGAGGATCCCTCGTTCCGCGTCCACACCGATCAGGAGTCGGGCCAGACCATCCTCAAGGGGATGGGCGAACTGCACCTCGACATCAAGGTCGACATCCTCAAGCGCACCTACAAGGTCGAAGCCAACATCGGCGCGCCGCAGGTCGCCTACCGCGAGAAGATCACGCGTAACGTCACCAAGGACTACACCCACAAGAAGCAGACCGGCGGCACCGGCCAGTACGCGAAGGTCAAGCTCGTGCTTGAGCCGCTTCCGCCCGGAACCGGCTTCGAGTTCGAGAGCAAGGTCGTCGGCGGCAACGTGCCGAAGGAGTACATCCCGGGCGTCGAGAAGGGCATCGAGTCCGTGCTCGGCTCGGGGGTGCTCGCCGGTTTCCCTGTGGTCGATCTCAAGGTGTCGCTGATCGACGGCGGCTACCACGAAGTCGATTCATCGGCGCTCGCATTCGAAATCGCCTCGCGCATGGCGATGCGCGAAGGCCTGCGCGAGGGCGGCCCGGTGCTGCTCGAGCCGATCATGAAGGTCGAGGTGGTGACGCCGGAAGACTACACCGGCTCGGTCATCGGCGACCTGAACTCGCGGCGCGGCCAGATCCAGGGACAGGACATGCGCGGCAACGCGAACGTCGTGACCGCGATGGTGCCGCTGCAGAACATGTTCGGTTACGTCAGCAATCTGCGCTCAATGTCCCAGGGGCGCGCCACGTTCACCATGCAATTCGACCACTATGCGGAAGTGCCGCGTGCGGTCGCCGAGGAAATTCAGGCGAAGTTCGCCTGATCGATCTGAAAACTTTGAGCTAAGGACCAACGGAGACCGCCATGGGTAAGGAAAAGTTCAATCGCGACAAGCCGCATTGCAACGTGGGCACGATCGGTCACGTCGACCACGGCAAGACGTCGCTAACGGCCGCGATCACCAAGATTCTGGCGGAGACCGGCGGCGCGACCTATCACCGCCTACGACCAGATCGACAAGGCGCCAGAGGAAAAGGCGCGCGGCATCACGATCGCGACGGCGCACGTCGAATATCAGACCAAGAACCGTCACTACGCGCACGTCGATTGTCCCGGCCACGCCGACTACGTGAAGAACATGATCACCGGCGCCGCGCAGATGGACGGCGCGATCCTCGTCGTGTCGGCCGCCGATGGCCCGATGCCGCAGACCCGCGAGCACATCCTGCTCGCCCGTCAGGTCGGCGTGCCGGCGCTGGTCGTCTACATGAACAAGGTCGACATGGTCGACGATCCGGAACTGCTCGATCTCGTCGAGCTCGAGGTCCGTGAGCTGCTCTCGAAGTATCAGTTCCCGGGCGACACGATCCCGGTGATCCGCGGTTCCGCGCTGATGGCGCTGGAAGACAAGAATCCGGATCTGGGCAAGGCGTCGATCCTCAAGCTGATGGAAGCGGTCGACAGCTCCATCCCGCAGCCTGACCGCCCGATCGATCTGCCGTTCCTGATGCCGGTGGAAGACGTGTTCTCGATCTCCGGCCGCGGCACCGTGGTGACCGGCCGCGTCGAGCGCGGCATCATCAAGGTCGGCGAGGAAGTCGAGATCGTCGGCCTCAAGGAGACGCAGAAGACCGTCGTCACCGGCGTCGAGATGTTCCGCAAGCTGCTCGATCAGGGCCAGGCAGGCGACAACATCGGCGCGCTGCTGCGCGGTACCAAGCGCGAAGAAGTGGAGCGCGGTCAGGTGCTGTGCAAGCCGGGTTCGGTCAAGCCGCACACCAAGTTCAAGGCCGAGGCCTACATCCTCACCAAGGAGGAGGGCGGACGTCACACGCCGTTCTTCACCAACTATCGGCCGCAGTTCTACTTCCGCACCACCGACGTGACCGGCATGGTGCATCTGCCGGAAGGCACCGAGATGGTGATGCCGGGCGACAACATCACGATGGAAGTGCACCTGATCGTGCCGATCGCGATGGAAGAGAAACTGCGTTTCGCGATCCGCGAGGGTGGCCGCACCGTCGGCGCCGGCGTCGTCGCGAGCATCATCGAGTAGCACATCTGTGTCATGGCCGGGCTCGTCCCGGCCATCCACGTCTTTTGGAGATGGCCGGTCCCGATCCGGCATGACGCAGGAAGAGAATTGAGATGAACGGCCAGAACATCCGCATCCGGCTCAAGGCGTTCGATCACCGCATCCTCGACACGTCGACGCGCGAAATCGTCAACACGGCGAAGCGCACCGGCGCGCAGGTGCGCGGGCCGATCCCGCTGCCGACCAGGATCGAGAAGTTTACGGTCAACCGTTCGCCGCACGTCGACAAGAAGAGCCGCGAGCAGTTCGAGATGCGCACCCACAAGCGCCTGCTCGATATCGTCGATCCGACGCCGCAGACGGTGGACGCGCTAATGAAGCTCGATCTCGCCGCCGGCGTCGATGTCGAGATCAAGCTCTAAGCCGTCGTTCAAGGAATCGAGGACACTCTCATGCGTTCCGGTGTGATCGCACAAAAGGTCGGGATGACCCGGGTCTTCACCGAGGCCGGCGCGCACGTGCCGGTGACGGTGCTGCGCCTCGCCAATTGCCAGGTCGTTGCCCACCGCACGCAAGGACAAGAACGGCTACGTGGCGCTGCAGCTCGGCTCCGGTACCCGCAAGGTGAAGAACGTCACCAAGGCCGAGCGCGGCAACTTCGCGGTCGCCAAGGTCGAGCCGAAGCGCAAGGTGGCCGAATTTCGCGTGAGCGAAGACGCGCTGATCCCGGTCGGTGCCGAAATCACCGCCGATCATTTCCTGCCGGGTCAGTATGTCGATGTGACCGGCACCTCGATCGGCAAGGGCTTTGCGGGCGGCATGAAGCGCTGGAATTTCGGCGGCCTGCGTGCGTCGCACGGCGTGTCGGTCTCGCACCGCTCGATCGGTTCGACCGGCGGCCGTCAGGACCCGGGCAAGACCTTCAAGAACAAGAAGATGCCTGGCCACATGGGCGTCGAGCGCGTCACCACGCTCAATCTCAAAGTCGTGCAGACCGACGTGGAGCGCGGCCTGATCCTGATCGAGGGCGCGGTGCCGGGCGCCAAGGGCGGCTGGATCACGATCCGCGACGCCGTGAAGAAGGCGCCGCCGAAGGATCTACCGAAGCCCGGCAAGTTCCGTCAGGCATCCGGAAGCGGCGCTGCCGGGCGCCGCGCCGAAGGAGGTGCGTGATGGACCTCAAAGTCACCACGCTCGACGGCAAGGCGGCGGGCTCGGTCACGCTCAACAAGGACATCTTCGGCCTCGAGCCGCGCACCGATCTCATTCAGCGCTGCATCGTCTGGCAGCTCGCCAAGCGCCGCGCCGGCACGCACGCGGTGAAGAACCGCGCCGAAATCAGTCGCACCGGCAAGAAGTCCGGTCCGCAGAAGGGTTCGGGCGGCGCGCGTCACGGCTCGCGGCGCGCGAACCTGTTCCGCGGCGGCGGCCGTTCGTTCGGTCCGCATCCGCGCGATCACTCGATCGACCTTCCGAAGAAGGTGCGCGCGCTCGCGCTGCGCCATGCGCTCTCCGCTAAGGCGAAGGACGGCGGCATCGTCGTGCTCGACGACATCGGCGCGAAGGACGCCAAGACCAAGGCGCTGTCGGCACAGTTCGAGAAGCTCGGACTCGCCAATGCGCTGATCATCGGCGGCGCGCAGATCGAGGAGAACTTCGGCCGCGCGGCGCGCAACATCCCGAACATCGACGTGCTGCCGGTGCAGGGCATCAACGTCTACGACATCCTGCGGCGGCAGAAGCTGGTGCTGACCAAGGCCGCGGTCGAAGCTCTGGAGGCGCGGTTCAAATGAGTATCCCGAGCGATCCGCGTCTGTACGACGTCATCCTCTCGCCGGTGATCACCGAGAAGGCGACGATGGCGTCCGAGCGCAACCAGGTGATGTTCAAGGTCGCCGATCAACGCGACCAAGCCGCAGATCAAGGAAGCGGTCGAGAAGCTGTTCGACGTCAAGGTGAAGGCGGTCAATACGCTCGTCCGCAAGGGCAAGTTCAAGGCGTTCCGCGGCCGCCCGGGCGTGCAGTCGGACGTGAAGAAAGCGATCGTGACGCTCGAAGAGGGTCACCGCATCGACGTGACCACCGGACTGTAGGCGAAGAGCAAGATGGCACTCAAGAATTACAATCCCGTCACGCCGAGCCAGCGTCAGCTGGTGCTGGTCGATCGTTCGGGCCTGTACAAGGGCAAGCCGCTCAAGGAGCTGACCGAGGGCCGAGCATTCGAGCGGCGGCCGCAACAATAACGGCCGCATCACGGTGCGTTTCCGCGGCGGCGGCCACAAGCAGACCTATCGCAAGATCGACTTCAAGCGGCGCAAGTTCGACGTGCCGGCCAAGGTCGAGCGGCTCGAATACGATCCGAACCGGACGCGGCTTCATCGCGCTGCTGAAATACGACGACGGCGAACTGTCCTACATCCTCGCGCCGCAGCGTCTCGCAGTCGGCGACATCGTGGTGGCGGGCGAGCACGTCGACGTGAAGCCAGGCAACGCGATGCCGATGGCCAACATGCCGATCGGCACCATCGTGCACAACATCGAGTTCAAGGTCGGCAAGGGCGGCCAGCTCGCGCGCTCCGCCGGCGCCTATGCGCAGATCGTCGGGCGCGACCAGGATTACGTCATCATGCGGCTCAATTCGGGCGAGCAGCGCCTGGTGCTGGGCAAGCTGCATGGCGACCGTCGGCGCGGTGTCGAATCCGGACCACATGAACGTCTCGATCGGCAAGGCCGGCCGCAAGCGCTGGATGGGCCGCATGCCGCACAACCGCGGCGTCTCGATGAACCCGATCGATCACCCGCATGGCGGCGGCGAAGGCCGCACCTCGGGCGGGCGGCATCCGGTCACCCCGTGGGGCTTCCCCACCAAGGGCAAGAAGACGCGCAACAACAAGTCGACGCAGAAATTCATCGTGGCGAGCCGCCACGCACGCAAGAAGAAGTAGAGGCGACGCACATGACGCGTTCGGTTTGGAAAGGCCCATTCGTCGACGGCTACCTGCTGAAGAAGGCAGAGGCTGCGCGTGGATCGAGCCGCCACGAGATGATCCGGATCTGGAGCCGCCGCTCCACGATCCTGCCGCAGTTCGTCGGGCTGACTGTTCGGCGTCTACAACGGCCACAAGCACATTCCGGTGCAGGTGACCGAGGAAATGGTCGGCCACAAGTTCGGCGAGTTCGCGCCGACCCGCACCTTCTACGGCCACTCGTCGGATCGTAAAGCCAAGCGTGCGTCCGGGCGCATCGTCGGCGCCGGTGCTGCGCCGGCAGCGCCCGCTGCGTCGAGCTAAGTTTGGAGGAACGCGAGCGATGAGCAAGAAAGCGCACGAGCGCAGCCTCGCCGAGAACGAGGCTCAGGCGGTGGCCCGGATGCTCCGGGTGAGCCCGCAGAAACTCAATCTCGTCGCGGGCCTGATCCGCGGCAAGAAGGTCGCGGCGGCGCTCGCGGATCTGGAATTTTCGCGCAAGCGAATCGCCAAGGACGTGCGCAAGTGCCTCCAGTCGGCGATCGCGAATGCGGAGAACAATCACGAACTGGACATCGACGATCTCGTCGTTGCCCAGGCGCATGTGGGCAAGGCGCTCGTGCTCAAGCGGTTCGCGGTTCGCGGGCGAGGCGCGCATGGGACGCATCATGAAGCCGTTCTCCAACCTCACCATCGTGGTGCGGGAAGTCGAAGAAACGGCGACGGCCAAGGCGTAGCGAAAGCAGTCCATGGGTCAGAAAGTCAATCCGATCGGGCTGCGTCTTGGCATCAACCGGACGTGGGATTCGCGCTGGTACTCGGGCAAGAACGACTACGGCAAGCTGCTGCACGAGGACATCAAGATCCGCGAGGACCTGTCCGAGGCGCTGAAGCAGGCCGCGGTGTCGAAGATCGTGATCGAACGCCCGCACAAGAAGTGCCGCGTGACGATCCATTCGGCGCGCCCGGGCGTCGTCATCGGCAAGAAGGGCGCCGACATCGAGAAGCTGCGCAAGAAGGTCGCGGCGCTCACCGACAGCGACGTCGTCATCAACATCGTCGAGATCCGCAAGCCGGAGCTCGATGCGCAGCTGGTCGCAGAGTCGATCTCGCAGCAGCTCGAGCGCCGCGTCGCGTTCCGCCGCGCCATGAAGACGCGCCGTGCAGTCGGCGATGCGACTCGGCGCGGAAGGCATCCGCATCAACTGTTCGGGCCGCCTCGGCGGCGCCGAGATCGCGCGCATGGAGTGGTACCGCGAGGGCCGGGTGCCGCTGCACACCTTGCGCGCCGACGTCGATTTCGGCGTCGCGACCGCGTTCACCACCTACGGCACCTGCGGCGTCAAGGTCTGGATCTTCAAGGGCGAGATCATGGAGCACGATCCGATGGCGCAGGACAAGAAGATGGCCGAGGGCGAGGCCGGCCGGCCGCGCCGCGACGCAGCGTAACGCAGGACACAAAGACAGCCAGTCATGCTGCAACCGATCAAAACCAAGTTCCGCAAGGCGCACAAGGGCCGCATCCACGGCCAGGCGACCAGCGGCCAGACGCTCGCCTTCGGCGAATATGGGCTCAAGGCCATGGAGCCCGAGCGCGTCACCGCACGCCAGATCGAGGCGGCGCGGCGTGCACTGACGCGCCACATGAAGCGCGCGGGCCGCGTGTGGATCCGGGTGTTTCCGGACGTTCCGGTCACCAAGAAGCCGCTCGAAGTCCGCATGGGCTCGGGCAAGGGCGGCATCGAGCTGTGGGTCACCCGCGTGAAGCCCGGCCGCATCCTGTTCGAGCTCGACGGCGTGCCGGTCGAGCTTGCCAAGGAGGCGCTCGCGCTCGCGGCCGCCAAGCTGCCGATCAAGACGCGCTTCGTACAGCGCATCACGGAGTAGAAGGATGAAAGCCGGCGACGCCCGGGCGATGACGCCCGACCAGCTTTCCGACGAGCTGATGAAGCTCAAGAAGGAGCAGTTCAACCTGCGCTTCCAGCGGGCGACAGGTCAGCTCGAGAACACCGGCCGCGTGCGCGAAGTGCGCCGCGACATCGCGCGCATCAAGACCGTCGCCGCCCAGAAGCGCGCGGCCGAAAAGAAGAAGTGAGGAGAGTATAGATGCCGAAACGGGAGCTGCAGGGCACCGTGGTGAGCGACAAGCAGGACAAGACAGTCATTGTCCGCGTCGAGCGCCGCTTCACGCACCCGGTTCTGAAAAAGACCGTGCGGCGCTCGAAGAAGTATCACGCGCACGACGAGACCAACGAATACTCGATCGGCGACATCGTTTGGCTGGAAGAACACCGGCCGATTTCGAAGCTCAAGCGCTGGACCGTGGTCCGGGGCGAGAAACGAGCGAAAGTTTAAAGCGCCACGAGCGCATAGAAAGAGGAAGAGGTGCATCGATGATCCAGATGCAGACCAACCTCGACGTGGCGGACAATTCCGGCGCGCGTCGCGTCATGTGCATCAAGGTGCTGGGCGGGTCGAAACGAAAATACGCCACGATCGGCGACGTCATCGTCGTTTCCATCAAGGAGGCGGCCCCGCGCGGCCGCGTCAAGAAGGGCGAGGTGATGAAGGCGGTCGTCGTGCGCATCCGCAAGGACATCAAGCGTCCGGACGGCTCCGTCATCCGCTTCGACAACAACGCGGCCGTGCTGATCAACCCGCAGATGGAGCCGGTCGGCACGCGCATCTTCGGGCCGGTTCCGCGCGAGCTGCGCGCCAAGAACCACATGAAGATCATCTCGCTCGCGCCGGAGGTGCTGTAATGGCGGCGAAGATCCGCAAGGGCGACAAGGTCGTGGTGATCACCGGGCGCGACAAGGGGCGCTCGGGCGAAGTGATCGAGATGCGTCCGGTCGAAGGCCGCGCGCTCGTTCGCGGCATCCACATGGTCAAGCGCCACCAGAAGCAGTCGGCGACCCAGGAAGGCGGCATCGTCTCCAAGGAGGCGTCGGTGCATCTGTCGAACCTGGCGCTGGCCGATCCGAAGGACGGCAAGCCGACCCGCGTCGGGTTCAAGATGGTAGGCGACAAGAAGGTCCGGGTGGCCAAGCGCTCGGGAGTTGAGATCGATGGCTGACAAAGAAGACAAGAAGCCGAAGGCTGAGAAGGAATCGGGCGCCGACAAGGCCCCCAATCCCAAGGCCGAGCGCGCCGCGAAGGCGAAGGCGGATGCTGCCGCCAAGGCCGCGGCTGCAAAGGTCGAGCGCGAGCCGGAGCCGAAAGAGCCAGCGCGCCTGCACAAGCATTTCGACGATGTCATCCGCAAGAAGCTGACCGAGCAGTTCGGCTACAAGAACCGCATGGAAGTGCCGCGCGTGGACAAGATCGTGCTCAACATGGGCGTGGGCGAAGCCGTCGCCGACCGCAAGAAGGTCGATCTCGCGGCGGCCGATCTTTCGATGATCGCCGGACAGAAGGCAGTGGTCACGCACGCGCGCAAGTCGATCGCGACCTACAAGCTGCGCGAGGGCCAGGCGATCGGCTGCAAGGTCACGCTGCGCCGGAGGCGCATGTACGAGTTCCTCGACCGGCTGGTGAACATCGCGCTGCCGCGCGTGCGCGACTTCCGCGGGCTCAATCCGAAGAGCTTCGACGGCCGCGGCAACTATACGCTCGGCATCAAGGAACACATCATTTTCCCCGAGATCGACTACGACAAGGCGGAGTCGATCCTGGGGATGGACATCGTCGTCTGCACGACGGCGAAGAACGACGAGGAAGCCCGCGCGTTGCTCGCGGCATTCGATTTTCCGTTCCGGCAGTGAGCGGGCGATGACGCCTGGCTCAAACGCGGAAGGGGTAAGGAGAGGTTGATGGCGAAGACCAGCTCGATCGAGAAGAACAAGCGGCGCATGCGGCTCACCAAGCAGTATGCGGCACGGCGCTCGAAGCTGCGCGCGATCGCGCGCGACAAGAACGTGTCGATGGAGGAGCGCTTCGCGGCAACCCTCAAGCTCGCCGAACTGCCGCGCAATTCCGCCAAGGTGCGCATCCGCAACCGCTGCGAGATCACCGGCCGGCCGCGCGCCTATTACCGCAAGCTGAAGATGAGCCGCATCGCGCTCCGGGACCTCGGGTCCAAGGGCGTGATCCCGGGCCTCGTCAAGTCGAGCTGGTAAGGAGGATCGCATGTCAATGACCGATCCGCTCGGCGATCTTTTCTCCCGCATCCGCAACGCGCAGATGCGCAACAAGTCGAAGGTTTCGACCCCCGGCTCGAAGATGCGCGCGCGCGTCCTCGAGGTGCTCAAGAACGAGGGCTACATCCGCGGCTACTCCTCGGTCGAACACAAGGACGGGCGCAGCGAGTTCGAGATCGAGCTCAAGTATTTCGACGGCGCCCCCGTGATCCGTGAGATCGAACGCGTGTCGAAGCCGGGCCGGCGCGTCTATGCCTCGGTCAGGGCATTGCCGCGCATCAACAACGGTCTCGGCGTTGCAATTCTTTCGACGCCGAAGGGCGTGATGGCCGACCACGAGGCGCGCGACCAGAACGTGGGCGGCGAAATTCTCTGCACGGTGTTCTAGGGCAGAGATAGAGGAAGCGAAGTCATGTCTCGCATCGGAAAAAAGCCGGTCCCGATCCCCTCGGGCGTCACGGCGAACGTCGAAGGCCAGATCGTTAAGGTCAAAGGCCCGAAGGGCGCCTTGCAGGTGGTGCTGCCGGACGACGTCTCGGTCAAGATGGACGCAGGCGCCGTCAAGGTCGACCCGCGCAACGAGACCAAGCGAGCGCGCGCCATGTGGGGCACCTCGCGCACGCTCGTGTCGAATCTGGTTACGGGCGTTACCCAAGGCTTTGAGAGGAAGCTCGAGATCACCGGCGTTGGCTTCCGCGCTGCGCTGCAGGGTAAGAACCTGCAGATCGCGCTCGGCTACAGCCATGACGTGATCTATCCGGTCCCGGAAGGCATCGCGATCGCGACGCCGAAGCCGACCGAGATCGTGATCACCGGGATCGATAAGCAGAAGGTCGGGCAGGTTGCTGCCGAAATCCGCGCGTTCCGCCCGCCCGAGCCTTACAAGGGCAAGGGCGTGAAGTACGCGGGCGAATACATCTTCCGCAAGGAAGGCAAGAAGAAGTAACGGAGCAGGCCGATGGCCAAGTTCAAGAATTCAACCGAGCGGCGGCAGGCGCGCGTGCGCCGCGCCATCAAGGCCGGCGCCCGTGGGCGGCCACGGCTCTCCGTGTTCCGCTCGTCCAAGCACATCTACGCGCAGATCATTGACGATCTGAGAGGCGGCACGGTCGTGGCCGCTTCGTCGATGGAGAAGACGATGCGCGAAGCTGGCAAGACCGGCGCCAACATCGACGCTGCGAAGGCCGTCGGAAAGCTCGTGGCCGAGCGCGCCGCCGAGAAGGGCGTCAAGGATGTGGTGTTCGACCGTGGCCGCTATCTCTATCACGGCCGCGTCAAGGCGCTGGCGGATGCGGCACGCGAAGCCGGGCTTAAGTTTTGAGGACAATGACAGATGGCACATGAACCGCGCGACCGCGATCGTTCCCGCTCTCGTTCCCGCGAGCGCGAGGAGCCGAGCGAGTTCATCGACAAGCTCGTGCACATCAATCGCGTGGCGAAGGTGGTGAAGGGCGGCCGCCGGTTCGGTTTCGCGGCGCTCGTCGTCGTCGGCGACCAGAAGGGCCGGGTCGGGCACGGCCACGGCAAGGCGCGCGAGGTGCCGGAGGCGATCCGCAAAGCGACGGATGCCGCCAAGCGCAACCTGATCCGCGTGCCGCTGCGCGAAGGGCGCACGCTGCATCACGACGTGCTCGGCCGTCATGGCGCCGGCAAGGTCTTCCTGCGCGCGGCGCCTCCCGGCACCGGCATCATCGCGGGCGGCCCGATGCGCGCGGTGTTCGACGTCCTCGGAATGCAGGACATCGTGGCGAAATCGATCGGATCATCCAATCCGTACAACATGGTGCGGGCGACTTTCGATGCCCTGAAACACCAGGATTCGCCGCGCTCGGTGGCGCAGCGGCGCAACATCAAGGTGTCGGCGCTGCAGGCGCGCCGCACCGGCGTCGACAGCGAAGCGGCAGCGGATTGAGGTCTGTCATGGCGAGCAGCAAAACCATCAAGGTCGAGCAGACCGGCAGCGCGCAGCGGCGCCATCACACCCAGCGCGAGACCCTGATCGGGCTCGGGCTGAACAAGATCGGCCGCGTCAAGGAGCTGCCCGACAATCCGGCGACGCGCGGCATGCTCACGAAGGTGAAGCACCTCGTCCGCGTCGTTGGCGACAAGTAAGGACTACTGTGATGAAGCTCAACGAAATCGCCGACCGGCCCGGATCGCGCAAAGGCCGCATGCGCATTGGCCGCGGCATCGGGTCCGGCAAGGGCAAGACCGGCGGACGCGGCGGCAAGGGCCAGACCGCGCGCTCGGGCGTGCGCATCAAGGGGTTCGAAGGCGGCCAGATGCCGCTGCACCGGCGCCTGCCGAAGCGCGGTTTCAACAAGCCGTTCCAACTGAAGCTGCACGAGGTGAATCTCGGACGCGTGCAGCAGGCGATCGACGCCGGAAAGCTCGATGCCGGCGCGACGGTCGACGCGGCCGCGATGATCAAGGCGGGCCTGCTGCGCCGCGCCCATGACGGCGTGCGCCTGCTCGGCAACGGCGAATTGAAGGCCAAAGTGGCGTTTTCAGTCTACGGCGCCTCGAAATCCGCCGTTGCCGCAGTCGAGAAGGCCGGGGGCTCGGTCGCCATCCTGGCGCCGGCCAAAGTGACGAGCGAGCGAATCGGCCGCCTGACCCCCATATAGCGGCGGGGCGCACCTCGGAGCGAGCGACGGGCCATGGTCTCTGCAGCGGAACAACTGGCGGCAAACCTCAACTTCGGCGCGCTCGCCAAGGCCGAGGAACTGAAGAAGCGCATCTGGTTCACGCTCGGCGCGCTGCTCGTCTACCGGCTCGGCACCTACATCCCGCTCCCCGGCATCGACCCGTCCGCCTGGGAGCAGGCTTTCAAGAGCCAGGCCGGGGGCATCCTCGGGATGTTCAACATGTTCGCGGGCGGTGGCATCTCGCGGATGGCCATCTTCGCGCTGAACATCATGCCGTACATCTCGGCCTCGATCATTATTCAGCTGATGACGACGGTGTCGCCAACGCTTGAGCAACTCAAGAAGGAAGGCGAGCAGGGCCGCAAGACGATCAATCAATACACCCGCTACCTGACCGTGCTGCTGGCCGCGTTCCAGTCCTACGGCATTGCGATCGGTCTCGAGGGTGCCGGCAACGTCGTCACCGAGCCGGGCTGGTTCTTCCGTATCTCCACCACGATCACGCTCACCGGCGGGACGATGTTCCTGATGTGGCTCGGCGAGCAGATCACCGCGCGCGGCATCGGCAACGGCATCTCGCTGATCATTCTGGCGGGGATCGTCGCCGAGCTTCCCTCGGCACTGTTCGGCATGTTCGAACTCGGGCGGCAGGGCGCGCTCTCGACCGGGATCATCCTCGGCGTGATGGTGATGGCGGTCGTCGTCATCGCCTTCATCGTGTTCATGGAGCGCGCGCAACGCCGGCTGCTGATCCAGTATCCCAAGCGCCAGGTCGGCAACCAGATGTTCGAGGGCCAATCCTCGCATCTGCCGCTCAAGCTCAATACCTCGGGCGTGATCCCGCCGATCTTTGCCTCGTCGCTGCTGCTGCTGCCGACCACGGTCGCCAACTTCAACGCCGGCCAGGGCGGGGAGTGGATGACGTGGATGACCACGCACCTCTCGCACGGCCGCCCGCTGTTCCTGGTGCTGTACATCGGGCTGATCGTGTTCTTCGCGTTCTTCTACACCGCGATCGTCTTCAACCCGACCGAGACCGCGGACAACCTGAAAAAGCACGGCGGCTTTATCCCCGGCATCCGGCCGGGCGAGCGCACCGCCGAGTACATCGATTATGTGCTGAGCCGCATCACGGTGGTCGGCGCGGCGTATCTGGCGATCGTCTGCCTGATACCGGAAATCCTCATCAGCCAGGCGGCCGTGCCGTTCTACTTCGGCGGCACCTCGTTGCTGATCGTGGTGAGCGTCACCATGGACACGGTGGCGCAGATTCAGGGCTATCTGCTGGCCCATCAATATGAAGGGCTGATCAAGCGTTCGAAGCTGCGGGGGCGGCGTAGATGAGGTTGATACTGCTCGGCCCGCCGGGGGCCGGGAAGGGCACGCAGGCCGAACGCCTGGTTGCCAAACACGGGATCGTGCAGCTCTCCACCGGCGACATGCTGCGCGCCGCAGTCAAGGCCGAGACCCCGGTCGGGCTGAAGGTCAAGGACATCATGGATCGGGGCGAACTTTGCCCCGACGACGTCGTCGTTGCGATCATCGCCGACCGCATCGATCAGCCGGACGCCAGGAACGGGTTCATCCTCGACGGGTTCCCGCGCACGGTTGCGCAGGCCGAGGCGCTCGAGCGCATGCTGCGTGAGAAGGGCCTGGAACTCGACGGCGTGGTCGAGCTGAAGGTCGACGAGGACGCGCTGGTCCGGCGCATCGAGTCGCGCATCAAGCAGACGCTGGAGCGCGGCGAGCCGCTGCGCAAGGACGACGATCCGGAGGTGCTCAAGACCCGGCTCGACGCCTACCGGCGCCAGACCGCTCCGCTCATCGACTATTACCGGGACAAGGGGCTGCTCCGGGCGGTCGACGGGATGGCGCCGATCGACGAGGTCACGGCGGCGATCAACTGGATCTTCAGTAAGCCATCAGCAAAGCCAGCTAGCGCTCAGAAAAGACAGCCGAAAAAGCCACCTGCAGCGGCGAGGCCGACGGCCAACGCCGCGCCGAAGGCGGCCAGAGCCAGCCCCGGACCGCGGCCAAGCCGGCCGCCAAACCAAGGGCCGGGCGGGCCAAGGCGGCAAAGAAACCGGCGCCCCGGAAGGCGGCTGCCAAGACCACGAAAAAGGCCGGAAAACAGAAGGCGGGACGGCGTTAATTCTGTCACCAGAAGAGGTTGACGGAATGACTTGGAATCCTTTAATACCCGGCATCCGTTTTGCATAAGCACGACGACGATGCCGGCCCGGGCCGAGGGGCGGGTGTCGTCGCGACATTTCGCGTTCTCTCCGCCGCAGGGAGCGGAGAAAACGGCCGGCGGCGCCGGCAACAGGAGCAAACAGGTGGCTCGTATCGCTGGTGTCAATCTTCCGACCAACAAGCGTGTCGTTATTGCGTTGCAGTACATTCATGGGATCGGGCCGAAGAAGGCCTCCCAGATCATGGAAAAGATCAATCTCCCGGCCGAGCGGCGCGTGTCGCAGCTCACCGACCAGGAAGTGCTGCATATCCGCGAGATGATCGACCGCGACTATGTGGTCGAGGGCGATCTGCGGCGCGAAGTTCAACTCAACATCAAGCGGCTGATGGATCTCGGCTGCTATCGGGGCCTGCGTCATCGGCGCGGGCTCCCTGTGCGCGGCCAGCGCACGCACACCAACGCCCGCACGCGCAAGGGGCCTGCGAAGGCCATCGCGGGCAAGAAGAAGTAAGCGTTTCAGGGACAGTCAGGCGCACGTTCGGACTTGTCCGAACCGGGCCGCAACAGGATCGAGCATGGGCAAGGAAGCCACACAGGGACGCGTCCGCCGGCGCGAGCGCAAGAACATCGCGTCGGGCGTCGCGCACGTGAATGCGTCGTTCAACAACACGATGATCACAATCACGGACGCGCAGGGCAACACGATCGCCTGGTCGTCGTCGGGCAGCAACGGCTTCAAGGGCTCGCGCAAGTCGACGCCATTCGCGGCGCAGGTTGCCGCCGAAGATGCCGCCAAGAAGGCGATGGAGCACGGCATGCGCACGCTCGAAGTCGAGGTCGCGGGCCCGGGCTCGGGCCGTGAATCGGCGCTGCGCGCGCTGCAGGCGGCGGGCTTCACCGTCACCTCGATCCGCGACGTGACGCCGATCCCGCACAATGGCTGCCGGCCGCGCAAGCGTCGGCGCGTCTAACGTTTCATCCGGCGGGTGTTTTCGCCCGCCGCCGTTTTTCATTCCCGCTGAGCGGAGCGGGATGCGCGGGCAAATCCCGTGGCGCTCGATCGAGATGGTGACAATGATCCAGAAGAATTGGCAGGAACTGATCCGCCCGGAAAAGCTGCAGGTCGCAACCGGCAACGATGCCAAGCGCATCGCCACGGTGGTGGCCGAGCCGCTTGAACGCGGGTTTGGCGTAACGCTCGGAAACGCGCTGCGGCGCGTTCTCCTCTCCTCGCTGCAGGGCGCGGCCGTGCAGTCGGTGCATATCGACGGCGTGCTGCACGAGTTCTCGTCGATCCCCGGTGTGCGCGAGGACGTGACCGACATCGTCCTCAACATCAAGGACATCGCCATCAAGATGCAAGGCGATGGCCCGAAGCGCATGGTGGTGAAGAAGTCCGGCCCGAGCACGATCACGGCCGGCGACATCCAGGTCGTCGGCGACATCGTGATCCTCAATCCGGATCACGTGATCTGCCATCTCGACGAAGGCGCCGAGATCCGCATGGAATTCACGGTCGCGACCGGCAAGGGCTATGTGGCCGCTGAGCGCAACCGTCCCGAGGATGCGCCGATCGGGTTGATCCCGGTCGACAGCCTGTTTTCGCCGTGCCGGCGCGTGTCCTATCGCGTCGAGAACACCCGCGAGGGCCAGATCCTCGACTACGACAAGCTGACGATGCAGATCGAGACCAACGGCGCGCTCTCGCCGGAGGACGCGCTCGCCTATGCGGCGCGCATCCTGCAGGACCAGCTCAACGTGTTCGTGAACTTCGAGGAGCCGCGCAAGGAGGTCGTCTCGGAATCCATTCCGGACCTCGCGTTCAACCCGGCGTTCCTCAAGAAGGTGGATGAGCTCGAGCTTTCGGTGCGTTCGGCCAACTGCCTGAAGAACGACAACATCGTCTACATCGGCGACCTCGTGCAGAAGACCGAGGCCGAGATGCTGCGCACGCCGAACTTCGGCCGCAAGTCCTTGAACGAGATCAAGGAGGTGCTGGCGCAGATGGGCCTGCATCTCGGCATGGAAGTGCCGGGCTGGCCGCCGGAGAACATCGAGGAGCTGGCCAAGCGCTTCGAGGATCACTATTGAGATGCGTCCCGGTCGTCCGCGGCCGGGTTGCGTTTGAGGGACTAAGGAGCACGCGATGCGTCACGGCAATGCCTACCGCAAGTTCAACCGGCGCTCCAATCAGCGCACCGCGTTGTTCCAGCATCTCGCCTCCGCGCTGATCAAGCACGAGCAGATCGTCACCACGCTGCCGAAGGCGAAGGACCTGCGTCCGATCGTCGAGAAGCTGATCACGCTCGCCAAGCGCGGCGACCTGCATGCGCGCCGTCAGGCGACCGCCGAGCTGCGCGATCCGCCGATGGTGAAGAAGCTGTTCGACGTGCTCGGGCCGCGCTACGCCTCGCGCAATGGCGGCTACACGCGCGTGCTCAAGGCCGGCTACCGCCACGGCGATTCGGCGCCGGTGGGGGTGATCGAATTCGTCGACCGCGATGTGGATGCGCGCGGCAAGGATTCCGGGCCAGTCCAGGAGAGAGCCGCAGCCGAGGAACCGGCGGCTGCCTAGTTCGAAATTTCATTCTGGAATTCAAGAGGGCGGCCGGGTGGCCGCCCTTTTTCGTTGTGGGAACAGGGTTGCGGCGCGTGACTCGAACAGGGACAATCTGGACCTGTTCCAGACTCTTTTCCCGGAGGTTTGGCATGCGCATTCGTATTGGATTGTTGATCGCGGGCTTTGCGGTGTTGGCTAGCCCAGCCTCGGCGCAGACGCCGCTCGAGCGCGGCAAATACCTGATGGACAGCATCGTGGCGTGCGGCAACTGCCACACGCAACAGACGCCGCAAGGCCCGCTGCAGAACATGGAGCTTGCCGGCGGCCTGAAGATCGACGACTCGCCGGCTTTCGTCGCCATGACGCCAAACATCACGCCCGACCCCGAGACCGGCATCGGCAAGTGGACCGACGAGCAGATCATCGCGGCGATCCGCGAGGGCAAGCGGCCCGACGGGTCGATCATCGGCCCGCCGATGCCGATGCCGTCCTATCGCGCCATGTCGGACGAGGACGCCCGCGCGATCGTCGCCTACATCCGCTCGGTCAAGCCGATCGCGAACAAGGTGCCGAAGTCCGAGTATAAGATTCCGTTGCCGCCGAACTGGGGCCCGCCGGTCGGGAGCGTGCCGCCGGTGCCGAAGACCGACAAGATCGCATACGGCAAGTATCTCTCGCACACGCTCGGCCACTGTTTTGAATGCCATTCACCGCCGGGAGCGAATGGTGCGCCGGACGAGGCGAACCGGCCGGGGGCGGGCGGTTTCCATTTCAAGGGACCATGGGGCGAAAGCGTTTCGCCCAACATCACGCCGACCGGGCTCGCGAACTGGAGCGACGCCGACATCAAGAAGGTAATCACGGACGGCGTGCGGCCGGACGGAATGCGGCTCAAGCCCCCGATGGGGTTCGCCTATTACAAGAACATTTCGGGCGAGGACCTCGACGCGATCGTCGCATATCTGCGGTCAATGAGACCGCTGTAGGGCGCTATTTCTTCCACTTCTTCTCGCCGATCGTGTCGTAAAGATTCACCGGCGCGAAATCGTCGGTGAGGAGTTCGCCGGTTTGCGTCGCGCCGGATTTCTCGGTGCGGCGCGCGAGCAGGGCCGGCAGGGCGAAGCGAAAGCCGAACTTCTCCTGCAGCGCCCGGGCGCGGCTCGCAAGGATCGCCGCATCTGGCGCGGGCTCCGCGGTGACGACGGTGATCGTCTCGCCTAGCCCCGACGGATAGAGATGCAGGCCCGGAAACACCGCGCGCAGCGTCAACACTGTCGAGGCATAAAGCTTGGTGCCGTCATGCACGTTGAACACAGCAGCGCCCGATGACGTCAGCCGCTGCCTCACCAGCGTGTAGAACTCCTTCGTCAGCAGGTGGAACGGCACATAACCACCGTGGAAGGCGTCGACCAAAATCAGGTCGTAAGGATCCTTGTGGCGATTGAGAAACACGCGACCGTCGCCTTCGAGATAGCGCACGCGCGCAGTCTCCTTCATGCCGAAGAAGTTCTTCGCCGCCGTGATGACGCCGGGATCGATCTCCACGGTGTCGATTTCGGCGTCGGGCAGGAAGCGGCCGAGATAGCTCGAGATCGAGCCGCCGCCGAGGCCGATCATCAGAATCCGCTTCGGCTCCGGCGGATAAAGGACGCCGATCGTCATCAGCTGCGTGTACCTGACCGGCAGGTCATCCGGATCGGAAAGGTTCGCGACCGATTCCGTGTAGTCGAAGCCCTTGAGCTGGAACGACATGGTCAACTGGCGGCCGCGCTTGGTGATGAAGATGTCGTTGTATTCGGTCTCGATATGCCCGAGGCGGCCGTCGGGGCGCTCGAGCATGGCGGCCCGGATCGCCGGATCGATCAGCCCTTCGGCGCGCGCGGCCGGAGCCGCGAGAAGGACCAGTGCAAGCGCGAGCGCGCTGCGTTGCAGTCTTGGCATGACGATCAGCAGCAGGCCGGACGCGATGCCGGCAAGTCCGAGCGTCAGTGTGATCGCGCGCGTACCGATGGTGGGGATGAGAAGGAATGTCGTGCCGAGCGTCCCCACGATGCTGCCGAACGTCGACACGCCGTAGACCGTGCCGGACACCCGGCCGGAACTCTGCGCCGAATGCAGCAGCAGGCGGATGCCGAACGGCGAATACATGCCGAGAAACGTCACCGGAAAGAACAGGATCGCGAAGGCGGCGGCGAGGCTGCCGGTCTTCACGTCATCGACCGCGCCGAGGACGAATTCCATCAGGCGTTCGGAAAATACAGGCAACGCCAGAATGTAAGCTGAGCCGATCAGCACCGTGCCGCCCAGCACCGTGGCCGACGGACAGCGGTCCGCCACGAGCCCGCCGACGAAATAGCCGACGCAGAGCGCGGCGAGCACCGTGGAGATGAGCGAAGCCCAGGTATAGATGCCGCTGCCGAAATACGGATTAAGATAACGCGAGCCGAGCATCTCGAAGCTCATCACGATCGCGCCCGTGACGAAGGCGACGAGATAGATCGCGGCGGTGAAGGTGAATGACGCGCCCCGGCCCTTGGTTTGGTCCATGGCGCGACTGTAACAACCCCGTTAGCGGCTCGGAAGCGCTGTTGCCGGACCATGCGACGCCATGGCAACAAGAGGCATGTTTCGCATTCTCGCCGCCGCCATTTTGACGTTCGCCATGACGCTGTCCGCCAATGCACAAGACCGCGATCAGGCGCTGATAACCGCTGCCGGGAAGGACGATCTCGTGAGCGTCGAGCGTCTCATGCGCGAAGGTGCCACGATCACGGCGCGCGACGGCCGCGGTCGCACCGCGCTGCTCGCCGCGACCCACGGCAACCATGTGGCGGTGGCGCGCGCGCTGATCGCGGCCGGCGCCGACGTGAACGCCAAGGACAGCATCGAGGATAGCCCGTTTCTCTATGCGGGTGCGGAAGGCCGCACCGAAATCCTCAGGCTGACGCTGGCGGCCGGCGCGGACCTGAAAAGCACCAACCGCTACGGCGGCACGGCGCTGACCCCGGCGGCGCATCACGGCCACACCGAGGCCGTGCGTGTCCTGCTCGGCACCGCGATCGACAAGGATCACGTCAATAAGCTCGGTTGGACCGCGCTACTCGAAGCCGTGATCCTCGGCGACGGCGGGCCGGTGCACACCGGGATCGTGCGGCTGCTGGTCGAGGCTGGCGCGAACGTGGACATCGCCGACAAGGAGGGCGTGACGCCGCTTGCACACGCGCGGCGGCGCGGCTTTGGTACGATGGTGCGGATCTTGGAGAGCCGCGGTGCGCGCTAGCCCGCATATCCCGTCCTGATCCACCGCGCCCAGTACTCGCTGCCCTTCGCCGCAGCGCGGTCGGCGGCGGCGTTCCAGTCGTAGGCGACGATGCGGAACGACACCTGCCACGGGTCGGCGGCCTTCTTGCGTTCCAATACGGCGTAGCGTGCGTGTGGCGCGCCCATTTCCATCGAGTGCTTCACGGGTTTGGTGTCGGTATAGGCGGGGAGCCCGATGCTGCCGGGATTGACGATCAGGCGCCCGTCGTCGAGGCCGACGACGCGCGCCATGTGGCTATGGCCGCACAGGATGATGCGCGCGCTCGTGCCGTCGAGCCGCCGCTTGATTTCGGCCTGTGTCGCAACCCGCACCCGGCCGTCCGGCTCGACGGTCTCGTTGAGGTAGGTGGTGTCGCTGTCGGGGGTGCCGTGGCAGAGCAGCAGGTCTTCCACCTCGGCCGTTGCGTCGAGCGTGGAGAGCCAGGCGGAGTGATGGTTCTTCAGCTCGGCCGCAGCCGCCTTGTCGGTCCGGCCCATCTCGGCCTCGGATTTCTCCAGCAGCCAGCGGTCGTGATTGCCGCGGATGGTGGTCCAGGCGAGGCTGATCAGCAGGTCGGCGGTTTCGGCGGCTTCAAGCGGGCCGGAGACCGTGTCGCCGAGATTGACCACGGTGTCGGGTGCGACCTGTTTCAGGTCGTCCATGACGGCGCGTAGCGCACGCACGTTCCCGTGAATGTCGGCGACGACCGCGATGCGCATTATTCGGCGTGCTCCTTGGCGTAGGCGGCGACCTCGGCGTGCGTCGCGAACCACACATCGGGCCGCGACTTGGCGTGCCGGATCAGCTCCTCGATGATCCAGATGCGCGAGCGGTAGCCGATGATATGCGGATGCGTGGTGATCTGGCAGATGCCACCTTCCTCGTAGGCGGCGTCGAACTCGCGGCGGAAAATGTCGAACACCGCCTCGACCGGCATTTGCGGGCGCAGCGACTGGAAGCGGTGCATCAGGAAATAGACCGCGTCGTCGCGCACCCATTCGACCGGCAGCTCGACCACGCCGGTCGGCTCGCCGTCGAGCATTAGCTCGTAGCAGTCCTCGTCCGCCATCAGCGAGGAATCGTAGAGCAGCCCCATCTCCTTGGTGATGCGCAAGGTGTGCGGCGAGAAATCCCATGATGCGGTACGCGCGCCAACCGGCCGCACGCCGGTGATCTTCTCCAGCGTGTCCGCGGCCCGGTTCATGATGTCGCTTTCCGCCTCATACGACAGCACGGAATTCAGCTCATGGATCCAGCTATGAATGCCGATCTCGTGGCCCTCCGCGATCACCTGGCGCTGCTCGTCCGGATGGAGCAGGGCGGCGACCGCCGGAACATAGAAGGTCGCCGGCACATCGTATTTCTTCAAGAGCTTGAGGATACGCGGCACGCCGACGCGATTGCCGTACTGGCCCCAGGCCATGCGGCCAATGGATTTCCCGCCCTCGCGCAGCTCGTTGGTCTCGTGATCCGAGTCGAACGAGATCGCGAAAGCGCAGCGCGCGCCGTTCTTCCAGCTCTTCGGGCGCAACGCGCGTCCGGCGCGTACCTGATTGACCAGCTTGCGCCAGTGCGCCTCCGGCCACTGCCAGGGTTCCAGCGGCTTTTGCTCGTTCATGGGTTAACTCCCCGAGGAAACTTAGGTCGGCGATCCCATCACGGGAAGGATCTGCCCGGTGATCCAGGAAGCATAGTCCGAAGCCAGGAACATGACAGCATGCGCGATGTCGTCCGGGGTTCCCATCCGGCGCATGGCGATGCGCTCCACGAACGCCTTCTGCCCCTCCGGACCCCAACCCTCCCATTGCGGTTCATAGTCGGGGCTGGTGCGCAGGAACCCGGGGGCAACCGTGTTCACCGTGATGCCGAATTGGCCGAGTTCGCTCGCAAGCTGGCGCACCAGCCCAAGCTGGCCGTGCTTCGCCGCGGCGTAGCTCTGGATGCCGGTCAGGCTCGGCGCGAGAGCGGCACGGCTGGAGATCGTGACGATGCGGCCGTTGCCGGCACGCTTCATGCCGGGCGTGACGACCTGTGCGAAGAGAAATGCCCCGGTGAGGTTGGCATCGACGATCTGGTGGAAGTCCTCGACCGGCACCTCCTCCAGCGGCTTTTGCCGCTGGCCGCGGATGCCCCCTGCGACATAGACCAACACGTCAATGTTGCCGCCGGCCTGCGCCACCACGGCCTCGATCGACGCCTTGTCGGTCACGTCGACCTTGGCGGCGCGGATCGTCCCGCCGCCCGTCTTGGCCGGGCCGGCGTAATGCTCGACTTCCTCGAACAACCGGTCGCAGACGATCACCGCGCCGCCGTTCTCGGCGAACGCAACTGCGATCGCGTGGCCGATGCCGCGCGCGGCACCGGCCACGATCACGCGCTTGCCCTCGAACGTGATCAGCATGCCAGTCGCTTTTTGCGCATGACCTTTTCCGAGAACCGGCACCCATCCCGGGTCAAGCCCGGGGCAGGCTTTTCTCTGATCATGTGCTAACGCAACTCCTCATGCGCCGTCTCGCGCAATGTCGCGATCACGAGAGTCGACACGACCGCCGCGGCGATCAGGTAGAAGCTGTGCGCGATCGGCGAGTTGAACGTGCCGATCAGCCACACCGAGATGAACGGCGCGAACCCGCCGAAGATCGCGACCGCCAGCGCATATCCGGATGTCATCCAGGTCGAGCGCGTGCGCGTCGGGAAGATTTCGGCGATCGCGGCCGGTCCTGGCCCCGAGAACATCGAGATCAGGATCGCGAACAGGATCTGCACCGCGATCAACTCTCCATAGGACGCGCCGCCGACCAGATATTTGAAGATCGGGTAGGGCAGCACGATGTAGGCAATGCAGCAGGCAAGCAGCAGCGGCTTGCGCCCCCATTTGTCCGACAACTTGCCCATGACCGGTATGAAGAGCATCAGCACGAGCAGGCCGATCGTGTTGGCCCACAGCGCCGCCGCCGGGCTGATCTTGAGATATTGCCGCGACCAGGTCGGCATGTAGTTGAGCAGCACGTAGAAGCACACCGTCCACACGATGGTGAAACCGAACGCGCGGCCCGCCAGCAGCCAGGGGCTCGTGGTGTCCTCCCTGGGCGTGACCGGAGTCGCAATGACTTTCTTATAGGCCGGCGTCTCGTCAATCGTACGCCGCATCCACAGCCCGACGGGCCCGAGGATCCCGCCGAGCAGGAACGGGACGCGCCAGCCCCAGCCATCCATCTGTTCGGGCGTCAGGATCGTCGTGAACAGCGCCGCGATGCCGGAGCCGAGCAGCAGGCCGGCCACCACGCTGGTTTGCTGGAAGCTGCCGTACCAGCCGCGCTGGCCGCTCGGCGCCCATTCGACGATATAGGCGGTCGAGGAGCCCCATTCGCCGCCGGCCGAGAATCCCTGCAGCAGCCGCGCAACGACAAGCAGCAGCGGCGCCGCAACCCCGATCGCCGCATAGGTCGGCAGGATGCCGATCATCACGGTGCCGATCGCCATCAAGGCGATGGTGATCAGCAGCGCCGTCTTGCGCCCGTGAGTA
Organism: uncultured Alphaproteobacteria bacterium; assembly: GCA_963778455.1. Lineage (GTDB taxonomy): Bacteria > Pseudomonadota > Alphaproteobacteria > Rhizobiales > Xanthobacteraceae > PALSA-894. The sequence continues at coordinate 487,040 of CAVZUL010000008.1, read as the reverse complement.
TCGCCGACGCGCCCCAGGATGATGCCGCCGAGCGGGCGCGCGAGGAAGCCGAGCCCATAGGTGAGGAACGTGGCCAGCAACGCGGTGGTGGGGTCGCCTTGCGGGAAAAAGTTCTTCGCAATGTAGACCGCCACATAGGCGTAGACGGCAAAGTCGTACCATTCGAGCACGTTGCCGATCACCGCGGCGGTAACGGCCCGCCGCGTTTGGGTCTGCTGCGCATCCATGTTTTCCGCTCCCCCTTCCCCAAGGAAAAAGCGCCGTTCCCCGCGGCCTTTCGTGGGCCGTTCTGTGCGCAGTGTGGGACGAAGGCGGCGGGCACGCAATCGTACAGCAGGCGTCGCATCGCGGCGCTTCACACGCGACGGATGCACGCTTTTCAGGGCGGGAAATCCGGCCCTTCAACTGCCGGAGTTAAGGCTCTATATCTCGGCCCGAAAAGGCAGGCTCAAGCTCCATGATTCTTCGCCTCATTTCAGCCCTTGCGATTGTGGCCACCGCTGCACTCCCGGCCGCCGCACAGGACCGCCGCGTCCCGGCCTCGCCGCTGGAACTGCGCATGTCCTATGCGCCGGTGGTGCAGAAGGCGGCGCCCTCGGTGGTGAACGTTTACGCCGCGCGGGTGGTGGAAAACCGCAACCCCTTCATGGACGACCCGTTCTTCCGCCGCTTCTTTGGCGGCGGCGGTGGGGGCATGCCACGCGAGCAGGTGCAGCGCGCGCTCGGCTCCGGCGTGATTGTGGACGCGTCCGGCCTGATCATGACCAATAATCACGTGATCGAAGGCGCGAGCGAGGTGAAAGTCGCGCTCTCCGACAAGCGCGAATTCGAGGCGGAGGTGCTTCTAAAGGATGCGCGTACCGATCTCGCCGTGCTGCGCGTCAAGGACGGGCGCGAGAAATTCACCGCGATCGATCTCGGCAATTCGGACGAGCTGCAAGTCGGCGACGTCGTGCTCGCGCTCGGTAATCCGTTCGGCGTTGGCCAGACCGTGACGCATGGTATCGTATCGGCGCTCGCGCGCACGCAAGTGGGCATCACGGACTATCAGTTCTTCATCCAGACCGACGCGGCGATCAATCCTGGCAACTCCGGCGGTGCGCTGGTCGATCTCAGCGGCCGGCTGGTCGGGCTCAACACCGCGATCTTCTCGCGCTCGGGCGGCTCACAAGGAATCGGCTTCGCCATTCCCGTGAACATGGTCAAGGTCGTGATCGCGTCGGCCAGGGGCGGCGGCACGACCGTGAAGCGCCCCTGGCTCGGCGCCAAGCTGCAAGCCGTCACCCCCGACATCGCCGAAAGCCTCGGACTGAAACGGCCGGCCGGCGCGCTAGTCGCGACTGTCGCTGAAAAGAGCCCGGCAGCGCGCGCGGGCCTCAAGACCGGCGATCTGATCGTCGCGATCGACGGGCAGACCGTCGATGACCAGAACGCATTCGACTACCGCTTCGCGACGAAGCCGCTCGGCGGCAGCGCGCAGATCGGCATCGTGCGCGGCGGCAAGGAGGCGAAAGTCGCGATCGCCCTTGAGACCGCTCCGGAGACGCCGCGCGACGAGATTACCATCCGGGTGCGCTCGCCGTTCATGGGCATGAAGGTCGCGAACATCTCACCTGCGCTCGCCGAGGAGCTGCGGCTCGATGCTTCGGCCGAAGGCGTCGTCGTGCTGGACGTTGCCAACGGCTCGCTTGCCCAGAATCTCGGCTTTCAGAAAGGTGACGTGATCGCGGCGGTGAACAACGAGAAGATCGCGCGCACGCGCGATCTCGAGCGCGTCGCAAAGGAAAGCACGCGGCGCTGGGCCATCACTCTCGTGCGCGGCGGTCAGACGATTTCCGTTCAGTTTGGCGGATGAGCACACGCCCGAAACGCGGACCGAGCCTGTTCGAAGCCGCCGGCCTCGATGCCGACGCACCGCGCCCGCTTGCCGACAAGCTGCGCCCGACGAAGCTTGCCGACGTGGTCGGGCAGGATCACCTGCTCGGGCCCGACGGCACGCTCACCCGCATGCTGGAGACGCGGTCGCTCGGCTCGCTGATCTTCTGGGGCCCGCCCGGCACCGGCAAGACGACGGTCGCGCGGCTGCTGGCGGATGCGACCGCGCTGCATTTCGAGCAGCTCTCGGCCGTATTCTCGGGCGTCGCGGATCTGAAGAAGGCGTTCGAGGCGGCGCGCGCGCGGCGCGAGACCGGGCAGGGCGCGCTCCTGTTCATCGACGAGGTGCACCGCTTCAACCGCGCGCAGCAGGACAGTTTCCTGCCGGTGATGGAAGACGGCACCGTGGTGCTGGTCGGCGCCACCACCGAAAATCCTTCGTTCGAGCTGAACGCCGCGCTGCTGTCGCGCGCACGTGTGCTGGTGTTCAAGCCGCTCGATGCCGTCGCGATCGAGCAATTGCTGACACGCGCCGAGGAGATCGAAGGCCGCAAGCTGCCGCTCGATGCCGACGCACGCGCCTCGCTGACCCGCATGGCGGATGGCGACGGCCGCGCCGCGCTCACACTCGCCGAGGAGGTCTGGCGCGCGGCGCGCAAGGGCGAGACGTTCGACGCCGCACAGTTGCAGGACATCGTGCAGCGGCGTGCGCCGATCTACGACAAATCGCAGGACGGCCACTACAATCTCATCTCGGCGCTGCACAAGTCGGTGCGCGGCTCGGATCCGGATGCGGCGCTCTATTATCTCTGCCGCATGCTCGATGCCGGCGAGGACCCGCTTTATCTGGCGCGCCGCGTGGTGCGCATGGCGGTCGAGGACATCGGGCTTGCCGATCCGCAGGCGCTGGTGATCTGCAATGCCGCCAAGGATGCGTATGATTTTCTCGGGAGCCCGGAGGGCGAGCTCGCGATCGCGCAGGCGGTGATTTACGTGGCGACCGCGCCGAAGTCGAACGCCGCCTATGTGGCGTACGGGCAGGCGATGAAGGTTGCCAAAACGGCGGGCTCGCTGCTGCCGCCGAAGCACATCCTCAACGCGCCGACCAAGCTCATGACCGAGGAAGGCTACGGCGCAGGCTATGATTACGACCACGACGCGCCCGATGCCTTTTCCGGACAGGATTACTTCCCGGAGGCGCTCGGCCGGCAAAAATTCTACGACCCGCCCGAGCGCGGCTTCGAGCGCGAGATCAGGAAGCGGCTGGAGTACTGGGCGAAGCGGCGGAAGGAGCGGAGCGGTGGCGAATAGGCCGGGCTCGCAGAAACGCCGCGCGCGCCATCATTCACGCCGCGACCCTGAGGCGCGCGCGAAGCGTGCCGCGAAGGGGGGGGCCGCCTCGCGATCGTCCTTTGAGGGGCGCGGGCGGCGGCCTCAGCAAGCAGGTAAGCCTAAGGCTGTACTGCCTGAAAGACCTCCGCCCCCGGCGCCCGCGCCCATCTCCACCGGCGTGCAGACCGTCACCGTCTCGGCCGACGAATCGAACATGCGGCTCGACCGCTTTTTCGAGGCACGGTTTCCCGGGCTGTCGTTCAGCCACATCCAGCGCATCATCCGCAAAGGCGAGGTGCGGGTGAACGGCAAGCGCGTCGACCCGAAGGACCGCCTCGAGACCGGGCCAGCAGGTGCGCATCCCGCCGCTCAAGCTCAATCCGCCGAAGCGCTCGCGCTGTCGCCGCAGGACGAGAAGACGCGCGACTTCCTCAAGTCGATCACGCTGTTCGAGGACGCCGACGTGCTGGTGCTGAACAAGCCGATGGGGCTTGTCGGTGCAGGGCGGCTCCGGCACCACGCGTCATGTCGACGGCATGCTGGAAGTGCTGCGTCAGCCGGGACCGGACGGGCAGCGCCCGCGCCTCGTTCACCGGCTCGACAAGGACACTGCGGGCTGCCTGCTGGTCGCCAAGACGCGCTTCGCCGCGGCCGCGCTCGCAAAGACGTTCCGCACGCGCTCGGCGCGCAAGATCTACTGGGCGCTCACCGCCGGTGTGCCGAAGCCGCGTCAGGGCCGCATCTCGACCTTCCTCGCCAAGGAAGAACGCGAGGAGGACTTGTTCATGCGCATCGCCCAGCACGGCGAGGAAGGCGCGAGCCACGCGGTCACCTACTACGCGGTGGTCGAGACATCCGCGCAGGCGCTGGCCTGGGTGTCGCTCAAGCCGGTGACCGGGCGCACGCACCAGCTGCGCGCGCACATGGCGCACATCGGGCACCCGATCGTCGGCGATCCGAAATATTTCCGGATCGAGAACTGGGAACTGCCGGGCGGGATGCAGAACCGGCTGCATCTCCTGGCGCGCCGCATCGTGGTGCCGCATCCGCGCGGCGGCACGATCGATGTCACGGCGCCGCTTCCCGCCCACATGCAGCAGACCTGGAACCTGCTCGGCCTCGATGCCGCGCGCTACGATCCGATCGTCGAGGCGCCGGAGGAATGACCAAGATTTGATTGGGCGCGCCTGTCGGCGGAACGACGCGCGTCTTAGGTACCCGGGGGCGGGAAGACGGAGAACGTCATGCGCCCAGCGATCGCGATCCTCATGATGTTGGCGGCGCCTGCAAGCGCGTTGGCGCAGTCAAATACGCCGCCGCTGCTCATCCCGGCGCCGCCGGCGCCAACCCCGCCGCCGCTGTTCGTGCCGCCGTCCGTACCCTCCGCGGTGACCCCGCTGCCGTCGCCGAGCTATGGCGTTCCGCCCGGCGTCGGCAGCAATGCCAACGTCCCGCTCAGCAGCTCCTCGCGCGTGATCTATCGCGATCCGGGCGATCGCAAACCGAAAAAGAAGCGCTGGAGAAAGCGGCCGTATCAGAGCGTGGTTCGGTGAAGCAAGCGGTCGCGGCGAAGCCGTGGCTCAGAACCTCATCCTGAGGTGCGAGCGCAGCGAGCCTCGAAGGATGGCCGCGCGCTCGGAGTTTGCCGCCATCCTTCGAGACGCGATCCTTCGGATCGCTCCTCAGGATGAGGATTAACGGTGTCGTGCCGGCGCTGCCCTAGCGCAAACTCGCGTTGAATTTCTCCAGCGTCGCCGAGCCGGGGCACAGCTCCTTCTCGCCGAGCGCGTTGAGCGGCGTCTCGACGGTCGCGAGATGCTGGTGCAGATCGTCCGGATCACTGTCGACGTACAAGAGCCCGGTGACGATCTGGCCTTCCGCCGCGTGGTGCAGCAGGAAGCTCATTGCGGCGAGCTTGTCGTGGATATTGTATTCGGCATTGAGCTTGCGCAGCGCGATCTTCGAGCCGTCGTGCTGCTCGACGATCTCGACCGTGCCCGGTTCGTAGTCGACCGTGATCGGCGTGCGGCCGGTGATGAAATCGAGCCGGTTCACCGCCTCGTTGTGCATGCGCACGAAATCGAAGCTCTTGGTCGAGCCGAGGTGATTGTTGAACGCGACGCAGGGGCTCAGCACGTCGATGAAGGCCGCGCCCTTGTGCTCGATCGCCGCCTTGATGATCGGCACCAGTTGCTCCTTGTCGCCGGAGAACGAGCGGGCGACGAAGGTCGCGCCGAGCTGCATCGCCATCGCGACAAGGTCGATCGAGGAATCGTTGTTGACCGCGCCGCGCTTGGCCTTTGAGCCGCGGTCGGCGGTGGCAGAGAACTGGCCCTTGGTCAGGCCGTACACGCCGTTGTTCTCGACGATGTAGACCATGTTCACGCCGCGCCGGATCGCGTGCGCGAACTGGCCAAGGCCGATCGAAGCCGTGTCGCCGTCGCCCGAGACGCCGAGGTAAATCAGATCACGGTTCGCAAGGTTGGCCCCGGTCAGCACCGACGGCATGCGCCCGTGCACCGAGTTGAAGCCGTGCGACTGGCCGAGGAAGTAGGTCGGGGTCTTCGACGAGCAGCCGATGCCGGAGAGCTTCGCCACCCGATGTGGCTCGATCGCGAGTTCGAAGCACGCCTCGATGATCGCGGCCGAGATCGAAGTCGTGCCCGCAGCCCGCGCACAGGGTCGAAACCGAGCCCTCATAGTCGCGGTGGGTGTAACCGAGCGCATTCTTCGGCAGCGCGGGGTGGTGGAACTTCGGCTTGACGATGTAGGTCATAATGAACCCATTCTATATCCAGTGCGTCGATCCTGCTAGTGGGACCTTGCGCCGTGAAGCTGGCTTGCCGAGGAGAGCACATTCGGCTCAACCTTATAGCCGCGTTCGGCCAGCGCCTTGAGAATGCAATCGGCCCACCAGCGGTGCAGGCGCTCGCTCGGATGACCCACGCCTCCGACTTTGAGGCGCGGGTCCTTGTCGTTGTCGGGGTGCTGGCACTCGACAAAGTCGATCCCGTTCGCGCGCTGCGCCCGAAGCCATTCACCGTCCTCGTCCGGCACCGGAACGAGGCCGACGATCAGCAGCGCGGCCTTGTTGGCCGCGACCGTCTTCTGCATCTCGAGAATGCCGTGCCGAAACACCGGCCGGCCCATCTTGCCCGTGACGCGGTTGGTCAGGGTGATCACGCCGAGATGCACGAGCGCCACGGCCGCGCTGCGGCCTTCCAGCGGCCACAGGCCAACCGGCCCGCCGGCGCTTTCCACGATTTGCCCTGACCGGAACCGCACGTTTGGCGGCACCATGTAGCTCCCGTCCTGCATGGTCAGGCTCAGGATCCACGGCATCGGCGCGAGATCGCGGAAATGGTGGCTGAAGAACAGGCCATAGATGACCAGAGGCGTGTTCTCGTGGGTAGAATTGAAATAGCGGCTGACGCGAAGCCGCGATTGATAGCTGCCGTAGGCACCCGTCCCGAAGTTGACGAGTTCAGCCGACGGCAGCGACCGGTTGATGAAGTGCGAATAGGTTTGGTTGTCGGCGACACCGTAGCCTTGGGTAAAGCTGCACCCGACCACGAGGATGCGCGGCAGGTTCGCCATCTTGTTGCCGGCCGGATCGTGGCGCCGGCCGTCAGCCTCGAACGTCAGAGGCACGTTGCCCGGCTCAGCGGACTTCCAGGTGCCCGGGCGATTGACCCAGCCCAGTTCGCTGTCCGGCCCCGCCCACGAGCCGAAACCGACGTTCACGGGATCGCGGCGGGGTTCGTGGCCCGTCACGCGCAACGCGGCCTCAATGGCGAGAAGCGAAACGACGACAGCGCCCAGCCCAACGGCGGCCTTGAGAGCCAAATTCCGCACCGACGCCCTGGCTGCAGCGGCCATCGAGATTACGACACCACTTTCCGCAGCGGCGTGACTTTGAGCGCATCGAGGTGATCGCCGATCGCGTTGGCGATGAAGCGCGCAGTGATCGGAGTGCCGTCGAAGTGCAGGATCGGTATCAGCCGCGCCGGATCGATGTTGCACTCGGTGGTGATCAGGGTGCGCAACTGACTGTCGCGGTTCTGCTCGACCACGAACACGAAGTCATGGTCGGCGATGAAATCGTTCACATCCAGATGGAACGGGAAGCCGCGTACGCGCAGCATGTCGAGCGGCATGCCGCGCGCCGCAATCATGTGGATCGCCTCGTCCATCGCGGGCGAGGTCGAGCCGTAGTAGATCGCGCCGTACTTGCTCGGCTTGCCGGCGTCGCGCCGCACCGGCCGTGGCACCAGTCCCTTGGCGGTCTCGAACTTGCGCAAGAGGCGCTGCATGTTGTCGGCGTAGGGGCCGCCTTCCTCGGTGTAGCGCGCATAACGGTCGCGCGAGGTGCCGCGGGTAAAGAACGAGCCCTTGGTCGGATGCGTGCCGGGCAGGGTGCGATACGGGATGCCGTCATTATCGACGTCGAGATAGCGGCCGAAATCGCGGCCCGCTTCGAGCGCCTGCGCGGTCATGATCTTGCCGCGGTCGTATTGGCGCGTGTCGTCCCACTTCAGCGGACGGCAGAGCCGGTGGTTCATGCCGATGTCGAGGTCGGTCATCACGAAGATCGGCGTCTGCAGCCGGTCCGCGAGATCGAACGCCTGCGCGGTCATCTCGAAGGCTTCGGCCGGATCCTCCGGGAACAGCAGCACGTGCTTGGTGTCGCCGTGCGAGGCGTAGGCGCAGCTCATGATGTCGCATTGCTGCGTGCGTGTCGGCATGCCGGTCGAGGGACCGGCGCGCTGCACGTCGACGATCACGGCCGGAATCTCGGCGAAGTAGGCGAGGCCGAGGAATTCCTGCATCAGCGAGATGCCCGGACCGGAGGTGGCCGTGAATGCGCGCGAGCCGTTCCAGCCCGCGCCGATCACCATGCCGATCGAGGCAAGTTCGTCCTCGGCCTGGATGATGGCGAAGCGGTTCTTCTTGTTGCCGTCGGAGCGGTAGCGCGAGCAATGGCGCTGGAACGCTTCGGCCATCGACGATGACGGCGTGATCGGATACCAGGCGCACACCGTCGCGCCGCCATAGACCGCGCCGAGCGCGGCCGCGCTGTTGCCCTCGATGAAGATGCGGTCGCCGACCGCGGTTGCCTTCTTCAGCTTCAGCCCGATCGGGTGCTCGAGATTCATCGTCACGTAGTCGCGCCCGAGGTGCAGCGCGTGCACGTTCGGCTCGATCAGCGTGTCCTTGGTGCGGAACTGCTCGGCGATCAGCTTCTCGATCGCGCCGACATCCATGTCGAGCAGCGCGGCGAGCGCGCCCACATAGATGATGTTCTTGAACAACTGTCGCTGACGCGGGTCGATGTACTCGCGATTGCAGATCGCGGTGAGCGGCACGCCGATCACCGTGATGTCGTCGCGGAAGCGCGAAGGGGGCAGGGGCTTGGTCGAATCGTAGAACAGGTAGCCGCCCTTTTCGATCGAGGCGACGTCCTTGTCGAAAGTCTGCGGGTTCATCGCGACCATCAGGTCCACGCCGCCGCGCGCGCCCAAGTGACCGGCTTCGGTCACCCGCACTTCGTACCAGGTCGGCAGACCCTGAATATTCGACGGGAAGATGTTGCGTGGGCTGACCGGAACGCCCATGCGCATCACCGCGCGGGCAAACAGCTCGTTGGCGCTGGCCGAGCCGGAACCGTTGACGTTGGCGAACCGGACGACGAAGTCGTTTACGCTCTCGATCGGCATGCTTGTTCCGCGTTCGTCATTTCAATGAGATACTTCTGCATGTCCCAGGCGCCGGTCGGGCAGCGCTCGGCGCACAGCCCGCAGTGCAGGCACACGTCCTCGTCCTTCACCATCACGCGGCCGGTCTTAAGATTGTCGGCGACGTAAAGGTCCTGGGTGAGATTGTTCGCCGGGGCCTTGAGGCGCGTACGCAGGTCGGCTTCCTCGCCGTTGGCCGTGAAGGTGATGCAATCCATCGGGCAGATGTCGACGCAGGCGTCGCACTCGATGCAAAGCTGGCCGGTGAACACCGTCTGCACGTCGCAATTCAGGCAGCGCTGCGCCTCGGCGAAGGCGAGCTTGTCGTCATAACCGAGTTCGACCTCGGTGCGGATGTCCTTCAGCGCGATGACGTTGTCGCGCGTCGGCACGCGATAGCGCTTGTCGTTCGCGATGTCGTTGTCATACGACCACTCGTGGATGCCCATCTTCTGGCTGACGACTTCCACGGCGGGCAACGGACGGTGATTGATGTCCTCGCCGTTGAGGTACTTGTCGATCGAGACCGCCGCCTCGTGGCCGTGCGCGACCGCCCAGATGATGTTCTTCGGACCGAACGCCGCGTCGCCGCCGAAGAACACCTTCGGATTGGTCGAGGCGAAGGTCTTCGGGTCGACCTTGGGCATATCCCACTTGTCGAATTCCAACCCGATGTCGCGCTCGATCCAAGGGAAGGAGTTCTCCTGGCCGACCGCGATCAGAACGTCGTCGCATTCGAAATGCTGGTCCGGCTCCCCGGCATTCACCAGCTTACGGCGGCCCTTTTCGTCGTATTCGGCCTTGACCTTCTCGAACACGACGCCGGTGAGCTTGCCGTCCTTATGGGTGAACTCCTTCGGCACGAGGTAATTGTGGATCGGGATGCCTTCGTGCATCGCGTCTTCTTTTTCCCAGGGAGAGGCCTTCATCTCCTCGAAACCGGAGCGCACGATCACCTTCACATCCTCGCCGCCGAGGCGGCGCGAGGAGCGGCAGCAGTCCATCGCGGTGTTGCCGCCGCCGAGCACGATCACGTGCTTGCCGATCGCAGTCACATGGCCGAACGACACCGAGGACAGCCAATCGATGCCGATGTGAATATTTTTCTTCGCCTCCTCGCGCCCCGGAATGTCGAGCTCACGCCCGCGTGGCGCGCCGGAGCCGACGAACACCGCATCCCAGCCTTCGGCCAACAGCTTCTTCAGGCTTTCGACCGGACGCCCGCCGCGGAATTCCACGCCGAGATCGAGGATGTAATTGCACTCCTCGTCGATCACTTTGTCGGGCAGGCGGAACTTTGGAATCTGCGAGCGCATCATGCCGCCGGAGCGGAAGTCGCCGTCGAACACGACGCATTCATAGCCCATCGGCGCGAGGTCGCGCGCGACCGTGAGTGAAGCCGGACCCGCGCCAACCAGTGCGATGCGCTTGCCGTTGCGCTTGCCCTTCTCGACTGCCTTCGGCAGCCGCTCCTTGATGTCTTCCTTGTAGTCGGCGGCGACGCGCTTCAGCCGGCAGATCGCGACCGGCTCCTTCTCGATGCGGCCGCGGCGGCAGGCCGGCTCGCAGGGGCGGTCGCAGGTTCGCCCGAGGATCCCGGGAAAAACGTTGGACTTCCAATTGATCATGTAGGCGTCGCCGTAGCGGCCTTGCGCAATCAACCGGATGTATTCGGGCACAGGCGTGTGCGCGGGGCAGGCCCACTGGCAGTCCACGACCTTATGGAAGTAGTCCGGCGCAGCAATATCGGTGAGTTTCATTAACTCCTCGTGCTCGCGCCCCTCTGGCGAGAAGGGACTCGCGCGGCGCCGCCCAGGCCGATAGTTCATCCCCACGGATCGGCCTCTCGGTGCCGATTCCGGGCCGGAATTTAGTGGAGCGGGCTTGAGAAAGCCACCAATACGATGGTCCCAGACATCAGGATTCCTGCGGATAGTTGCCGCGTCGCGGAATGCCGCCCAGAGCCGCGACCGTGACCGAAAATGAAGTGTAATTTGATGGCTAAGTCATTGAAATTGATCATCTTTGACTGTGACGGCACGCTCGTCGACAGCCAGCACATGATCATGACCGCGATGACGCAGGCCTATGCGGCGCACGCCATCCCGCTTCCGGAGCGCGAAACGCTGCTGTCCGTTGTCGGCCTGTCGCTGCTGGAGGCCTTTACGGCGCTCGGAAAGGGGCAAGCAGAGTTTCCCATCGCCGGCCTTGCCGAACAGTACCGGCTGGCCTTCCACGCGTTGCGCAACAGCGGCGGGGAGATGGAGCCCCTCTATCCCGGCGCCGCGCATGCGATCGGCGCACTCGCGCGGCGCGAGGATGTGGTGCTCGGCATTGCCACCGGAAAATCGCAGCGCGGCGTGCGCATGGTCCTTGGCCATCACGGACTGCTCGATCACTTCATCACCATCAAGACCGCGGACGACGCGCCATCGAAACCACATCCCGGCATGGTGGTCGAAGCGATGCGCGAAGCGGGTGTCGACGCGGAAAATACCGTCGTGGTCGGCGATACCGTGTACGACATCAAAATGGCGCGCACGGCAGGCGCCGCTGCAGTCGGCGTGACGTGGGGCTATCATCCGGGCGCGGCGCTGGCCGAGGCGGGCGCGTTTGCGGTGATCGACCGCTTTGCGAATCTCGTGCCGACGCTCGACAAATTCTGGACACCATGACGCACTGACTGCGTCATGTTTCGTCCTGATTTCTTGAATGCAGTGCACGCGTTAACGATTGGGCTCCGCAGTTGGCATGAAAAAAACTACGCCCATTGCCCGCGTCCGCAGACAGATTTCGCTCCCTTCGCTGGTATTACAGTCTGTTTCCGTTCATCCGGATCAAATCCAACGATTTCGCAACTATCGCGTCATGCAAGCCGCGCATGGTGTCGCGGGCGAAAAGCGAATAGCTCGCGCCCAACTTTTCCTTCATTGCGGCGTTAACGCTCACCTTACCGGCGTGTTGCGTACCCATGCGTGAGGCTAGGCTTTTCAGCTTTTGGGGAGCAATCAATGTCGCCAACGCGGTACTTCCTCATCCAGCAAGACGACGAGTGGATGATCAAATTCGCCGACGAAGAGTTCGGCCCGTACAAGAGCAAGTCGGAAGCGATGCTGTTCGCGGTCGAGGCTGCGCGCAAACTCGCCGAACGCGGGGCCGACACTGAAGTGTGCCTGATGGGCGAGAACGGTTTTTTTCACGCCGAGTGGAGCAACGCTCCGTCGGTGCAGCCGGCGCCTGCGTGATGGTGCGAACCGATGTTTCCATGACCGACCGGATCGGCAACGGCATCGTTGCCGGTTTCATCGCGACCTTGATGCTGTCGGCCCTGCACGAGCCGGTGGCTTTGGTCACTGAGGCAGTGGGTGTACGCACGCCGGTCGCAGGGCTGCTGTTCCACTTCTTCGTCGGCACGCTATTGTGGGGCAGCGTCTTTGGCTTGGTGCACGACTATCTGTTCGGTCCGTCCTGGCTGCGCGGCATTGTATTCGCGAGTGTTGCTGGGCTGGCCGTGATGTTCGCTATCGCGCCGGCGACCGGCTCCGGCTTCCTCTGCCTCAAGCTCGGCGTCTTTGCCCCGATCGGGGTTGCGTTGTTTCACCTGGCCTATGGCGCCATTCTGGGCGCGATCTACGGCAAGCTGATCGATACCGACGAGGCGCGCGAGCACGTTGCTCACCACGCCCACCGTTAAGGCTTGAATTGGAGTGGGGCGACGGCCTATCTGCCTTGCGGCAGGTAGGCCTTTTTGATGCGCGACATTCTTCAAGACCTGTTCGGCAGCGAGCCGATTGATCCGATCGCAGCGGCGCGGCGCAACATGCGCCCGAACCTGCGCAAGCGGTTCTATCAGGCGGTTACGGTGGGCGAGGGGGTGCCATATCCGATCCTGCTCGATGGCCGCGTGGTGAAGACGCCGGCCGGCGGCACGCTCGCGGCGCCGGCGCTTGCCCTGGCGCAAGCGATCGCCTCCGAATGGGACGCGCAGGGCGAACGCATCGATCCCGCGACGATGCCGCTCACGCGGCTTGCCAACACGATCATCGACGGCGTTGCGCCGAATCCCGAGCCGGTCCACCGAGAGATCGCCAAATATCTCGGCTCCGATCTCGTGTGCTATCGCGCCGACGCGCCCGAAGGGCTGGTGAGCGCGCAGACACTGCACTGGGACCCGATCCTCACCTGGACGCGCGAGACGCATGGGGCGTGCTTCGTGCTGAGCGAAGGCGTGGTGTTCGTCGCGCAGCCCGAGAACGCGGTCGCGGCCGTGCGCGCCGCGATCCCATCCGATCCGTGGCGGCTCGGTGCGACGCATGTGGTCACCACGCTCACTGGCTCCGCGCTGATCGCCCTCGCAGTGGCCGCGAACCGGTTGAACATCGACGAAGCGTGGGCCGCCGCGCATGTCGACGAAGATTGGAATATGGATTTCTGGGGCCGCGACGAGCTGGCGATGCAGCGCCGCGTCGCGCGGTTCGCCGACATGCAGGCAGCCTGCACGGTGCTCGCCCTCATCGGCTAGTTTTCTTAGCGCATCGTCTTGGCCCGAAAACCGGTTTCCACCCCGGATCAAGTCCGGGGCAGGCATTTTCGGGACGATGCGCAGATGGTTTCCGAAACGTTAACGAACGCTTCACCCTCGCGCCCTATACCCGGCGGACGGTCCACCGACGCAAGGATTGCCCGTGGACAGCATTCATCTGCCGAACGCCGTCGCGCTCCCGAACGCATTCGGAGCGCCAGGCGCGCCGTTGCCGCCCGGCCTGGTGGTGCAGGCGCTCGTCCTCGAATTGATCGAGAGCAATGTGTTCCGCCTGCAATTGCCGCAAGCGGTCGTCGACGTGCGCTCCGATGTGGCGCTTAACGTCGGCACCACGATCACGCTGGCGGTCAAAAGCGGTGGGGCGAGCACCAAACTCGTCATCTATTCGGACGCGCCGGCCGCAGCGCCCGCAGGGCAGGGTGGCGCGCCTAGTCTCGCCGGAAGAACGCCGCTCGGCGAGGCGGTCGTGATCGCGCGTGCGCCCGCACCCACCGTAGCGCCTGCGCCGGATAGAATGTCTGCACAGCCGGCGACGATCCGCGATGCGGCGTCCATCAGTCCGGCACCTGCCCGGCGTTCGCCGGAGGCGCCGGGTCGCGTGCTCACGCCCGAGCAGGCCGTCAGCGAAGCGGTGCGAACGGCCGCTCCGCGCCAGGCGGGGTTCGCGCCGCTGTTCGCCGATGTCGAACGGGTTGTTCAAATGGCCGCCACGCCGCTGCCAGCGCCGGTGCGCGCAGCGGCGGCCGATGTTCTCTTCCGGCGCGTGCCCCTGGACGAGAAGCTTGCGGCTTCGGATGTGAAGCAGGCCTTCATGCGCTCCGGTGTGCTGTTTGAGCCACGCCTTGCGGCAGCGCGCGCGGCGCCTCCCGCGCAAGCCGCGGTCCTGACGCCGGAACCGTCGGGTGACCTCAAGGCCGCGCTGCTGGTGTTCCGGCACGTGCTGAAAGCGTGGTCCGCGAGCGAGCCGGCCCAGCGTCCTGCGGCTGCGATTCCGATTTCTCCGGCCGACACCGTACCGCAAGCTTCTTCGCGTCCTGCCATGCCCACGAGCGAGGCCATCAAGCATGTGGCGAATGCACTCGCGGGCCTCCCTGACGAGACGATGCCGCAGAGCGCACCGTTGTCGCCCGAGCAGGCGACCACTCTGGCGAAGACCGTCGCGACAGCACTGACCGGGCGAGATACCGCGCCCGCGCAAACGCCCGCCGCGAGTCAGAGCGGCCCGCCGCCGCCGTACCGTGGCGCGCTGCCGGCCGCGCAGGCGCCGGCCGCGCCGTCGATCGCCCCCAATGCCGCCCCGCATGAGGTGGCGGAGCGGTTGATCGCACAGACCGACGGCGCGCTCGCGCGCCAAACGTTGCTGCAAGTCGCGTCGCTGCCGGATCGGCCCGATCTGCCGCGCGCGGACGCGACGCAGCGTTGGACCTTCGAAATCCCGTTCGCGACGCCGCACGGCACATCGATCGCGCAATTCGAAGTGAGCCGCGACGGCCGCACTCCTGCGTCCGATCCGCAGGCACGCGTCTGGCGCGCGCGCTTCTCGCTCGACGTCGAGCCGATGGGGCCGGTGCACGCGCTGATCGCGCTTGCCGGTGAGCGCGCCAGCGTCACGCTATGGGCCGAGCGGCACGCGACCGCGATACGGCTGCAGGATAACGCGCCGATGCTGAGCGAAGCGCTGCGCGCGGCCGAGCTCGAACCCGCGGACTTCCAGCTGCGTGTCGGTGCGCCGCCGGTCAAACAGGCCGCGCCCGGGCGGTTCATGGACCGCGCCACATGAACCGGCCGCCACCCCTTGCCGTCGCGCTGCAATACGACAGGTCGGCTGTGCCGGTGCCGCGCGTCGTCGCCAAGGGCCGCGGCGACACCGGCGAGGCGATTCTGCGCCTGGCGCGCGAGCACGGCGTGCCGATCGAGGAGAACGCCGCGCTTGCCGAGGCGCTGTCGCAGGTCGAGCTTGGCGAGGATATTCCCGAGGCGCTCTATCGCGCTGTCGCCGAAGTGCTGATCTTCATCCTGCGGGCAAGCGGCCGCATATCCTGACCTCATGGTGAGGAGCGCCCGCAGGGCGCGTCTCGAACCATGGCCCGCGCTCGGGCCATCCTTCGAGGGCCGCGGAGTTTATCATCGGGCCGCGCTTTGCGCGGACCCGTTGGCGGCCGCCTCAGGATGAAGATTTACGACCCCGTTAGCGCGCCACCGATGCGGCCGAGATGCGTGAGGCCGAAGTTCGCGCCGTATTTCAGCCCGTAGCCGAGCGCGCGGTCGACGCCGACATGCACGGCCCAGATCAGCGCGACCGCGATGAGATCGAATGACGGCAAGAGGAAGCCGAGCGCGCCGAGGATGAGCGGGCCGAGCGTCACGTGCACCGCGTTGTAGGCGATCGCGCCGATCCGCGTATTGACGAGGTAGCCGGCGAAGCTCACGTCCGGCACCAGGATCAGCGCGGCGAACAGCCACCACGAGGCGCCGATGCGGTGGTAGGCGTACAGCGCGGCGAGCGCGAGCGCTGCTCCCTCGATGCGCAGCAGCAGGCGCGGTAGCCCCTCGACGGCGCCGGCGTGTCTTTGGGCCATGGTCGGCTCCTCTCAAATCCTCATGGTGAGGAGCGCAGCGAAGCTGCGCGTCTCGAACCATGGCCGCAGACTCGATTTCTGGCCATCCTTCGAGGGCCGCTTCGCGGCCGCCTCAGGATGAGGTTCGGTGTTCAGGATTGCCCACTTTGCCCGGCAATGACAATGTGGCGCTGATGGGCATGGGCTGCGACTCATGAAAGACATCCTGGAAAAGCTCGAAACGCGGCGCGCGAATGCGCGGCTCGGCGGCGGGCAGGCGCGCATCGATGCGCAGCACAAGCGTGGCAAGCTGACCGCGCGTGAGCGCGTCGAGCTGCTGATGGACAAGGACTCGTTCGAGGAGTTCGACATGTTCGTCGAGCACCGCGCGACCGAATTCGGCATGGACAAAGGCGCCAAAATACCCGGCGACGGCGTGGTGATCGGCTGGGGCACGGTGAACGGCCGCACGGTGTTCGTGTTCGCCAAGGACTTCACGGTGTTCGGCGGCTCGCTCAGCGAGACCCACGCGCTGAAGATCCAGAAGATCCAGGACATGGCCATGAAGGCGCGCGCGCCGATCGTCGGCCTGTTCGACGCGGGCGGCGCGCGCATCCAGGAGGGCGTCGCCTCGCTCGGTGGCTATGGCGAGGTGTTCAAGCGCAACGTGATCGCCTCCGGCGTGATCCCGCAGATTTCCGTCATCATGGGGCCCTGCGCCGGGGGCGATGTCTATTCGCCCGCCATGACGGACTTCATCTTCATGGTGAAGGACACGAGCTACATGTTCGTGACCGGCCCCGACGTGGTGAAGACCGTCACCAACGAGGTCGTCACCGCCGAAGAGCTCGGCGGCGCGAGCGTGCACACCACGAAGTCGGCGATTTCCGACGGCGCATTCGAAAACGACGTCGAGTGCCTCTTACAAATCCGCCGGCTGCTCGATTTCCTGCCCGCGAACTGGGCCGCAGGCGTGCCCGAGTGGCCGAGCTTCGACGACATCGAACGCGCTGATAAATCGCTCGACACGCTGATTCCGGACAATCCGAACAAGCCCTACGACATCAAGGAACTGATCCTGAAAGTCGCGGACGAGGGCGATTTCTTCGAGCTGTCGGCGGCGTTCGCGAAGAACATCGTGACGGGCTTCGGCCGCATCGCGGGCCGCACGGTCGGCTTCGTGGCGAACCAGCCGATGGTGCTGGCAGGCGTGCTCGACTCCGATGCCTCGCGCAAGGCCGCGCGCTTCGTGCGCTTCTGTGATGCGTTTGGCATTCCGATCGTCACCTTCGTCGATGTGCCGGGCTTCCTGCCGGGCACCGCGCAGGAATATGGCGGCCTGATCAAGCACGGCGCGAAGCTGCTGTTCGCTTACTCGCAGGCGACCGTGCCGCTCGTCACCGTGATCACCCGCAAGGCGTTCGGCGGCGCCTATGACGTGATGGCCTCAAAGCACATCGGCGGCGACGTGAACTACGCCTGGCCGACCGCGCAGATCGCCGTGATGGGCGCGAAGGGCGCGGTCGAGATCATCTTCCGCGCCGATATCGGCGACCCGGACAAGATCGCGGCGCGCACCAAGGAATACGAGGACCGCTTTCTGTCACCCTTCGTCGCCGCCGAGCGCGGCTACATCGACGAGGTAATCATGCCGCACGCCACGCGCCGCCGCGTGGCGCGCGCGCTCGCGATGCTGAAGGGGAAGCAGGTGGAGATGCCGGGAAGGAAGCACGATAATTTGCCGCTCTAGGAACTCGCCATCCAGGCCGAAGGAGCTATGTGACAATTTGACGTTGTAATTCCCGATGTGTCAGTATTGCCCCTTCAACAAACAGCGGAGGCATCAATGGCACGACCGGCACCGAACACGAAGGACTGGGAAGCTTGGATCGACACGATGCCGATCGACCCTGGCCATCTAACCGTCATCGGAGAGGTCGACGTCGGGAACATCGCCTCGTCCGCCCATCTGAAGGAGACTGTTCCTCAAGGCATCAACCCAAAGATCCTGTTGCTGGACTTGACGATCACGCTCGATGGCGAGGGCTTCCCGAAGAAGATCTACAAACAGGCGCGGTTCGATAAGCCCGCCACGGCCGGCCAATACACCTCGGTCGACATCATGTGGGAGGGCAACAAGATCGCGGACATCAAGGTCAAGGAAGTTAGCTAGGCGCGAGCTCAAGCGCGGGGGGGGGCGATGATAGCCTTCGCCTCCGCGCCAGCGGCTACATCGAGAGGTGATCACACCGCACGTGACGCGCCGCCGTGTGGCCCGTGCACTCGCGATGCTGCGCGAGAAGGCGGTCGAGATGCCCGGGGCGCAAGTACGATAATTTGCCGTTGTGAGCATGCTATGAAGCTTCCGGAATCGTCGCGCTGAGCCGCCGATACTTGTGCCGCGCTCGGATGGGCAAGCTACTCGCCGACGCGCAGTGGAACGCCAACCCGGTCACCCGCAAGCGGCTCGCCGGCGCCGTTTATGCAGAGAGGCGGACAAAATATCTTGCTAGGTTGTATACGCCATTATACAAGCTATGCGTGTTAGTCCACCTCGGAGGCTCGTATGCGTAGCGCTCTCGTTGTGATTTTCTTGATCTGCTCGCCGCTCATTGCTTTCGGCGGTGTACGCGAACGCTCGCTCCCACTTTGCGGCAGCATCATATCGGGGCCGATCGCCGATCCAAGCGATGGTGGTCGACGGGTTTGTCCGGTGCCCGGTTCACGATCATACCAGCGTCGCAATGGGGGAATTGGATTCGAAATACTGGACCTGGAGTTTGTGGTTTGCTTCGTTCCCGACGAACTTTATCGGCTGCTTGATGACATTATCGATGACGTGGCGTCGCGTCTCCCGAACATGAGACGCCAAACGAACAGCCATCCAAAAATTGGTGAGGCCCTTGCTGTAAGCAAGGCTACCGGCGATGTTCTTCAGAGCAGAGGTTTTGCACTTTACATTCCGACGGTGACACTTGGCGATGCGCTCGTGCCCCGAAACATGCCGGGAGAGGAGCCGCGTCATGTATTCGACTGCGATACAGGCTCCATAATTCTCCTAACTGTTGCGCATAAAATGGCGCTCGCGGCATCTTTGGTCGAGATTACTTTGCCGAGTGGTACGGGACATAACTATGTTCGTTGGAAAATTGATGAAAAAGAAGTCGTGGATTGGGACACTAATGGGCGGGCCCAGTGCGCCACGCCAACGGGCCTTCCAAGTTTTCAAGGAAAGAGCATGAGCAAAGATGAGATAATTTCCTACGTACTAAATCTTCGGGCGTTCCAGTGGAAGCGGAGAGGAATGATTGACCGAGCTCTACAAGATTATCGAGAAGCAATAAGAAAACACCCGGCTCATCCTGAGCCTCTGAACAATTTCGCTTGGTTGGTGGCGTCTAGCGATTTTCCAGAACGAAACAGCTATAAGATAGAAGCCATGGATGCGGCCCAGAAGGCGACTTTAATACAGCGCAGCCCGAGTTATCTCGATACGCTGGCTTGCATGCACGCGTTTTCTGGCGACTATATTCAGGCTGCCAAATACGAGAAAGAGGCGAGTGACGGAGAACCTTCGAATAAGGTCTTCGCCGATCGCCTTCAGAAATTTCGGTCTGCTACGCCTCAAGATTGCACAGGTTCTGACTAATAGCTGCAAAGGGTTATGGAATACATGCCCACCTACTTCATCGTCCGAGCCATTGTCACCGATCCCGCCAAGCGCGCGGCGTTCGACAAATGGTACGAGCAGGAGCACGTGCCCGATGCCGTGAAGTCGTTCGGCGCCGAGAAGGCGTGGCGGTTCTGGAGCGAGAGCGATCCGGCCGTGCACATCGCGCAGTACCGGTTTCCCGACCGCGCGGCGCTCGACCACGGCACGCGGCCCGAGGTCATCAAGCGGCTGGTCGCGGACTTCGATCGCGATTGGCCCGGCGTGCCGCGCTCGCGCGAGATCGTGACGCTGGCGCAGGAGTATGAGCCGTAGGGCTGGCGCGCCTCGTACTCCGTCATGCCCGCGCTTGTCGCGGGCATCCACGCCTTTCTTTTCCGAGGCGCAGTGAAGACGTGGATGGCCGGGACAAGCCCGGCCATGACGGATTCTTTGTCCACCGCCGCGACGCCTTGGGCTTGACTTCGTCCTATCAGGTCTATATATTCCTATAACCTTTGCACCTCGTCCGCCGTACGTCATGACGCGGCAGGCGGGAGCGAAGGGCGGGCCTCCTCATGAGGTTCGCGGTGGAGCGCCGGGAGGCGCAGCGTCCGGGCGGTGGGCCTCGCAAACCCGCCATCGCGGGACGCGCGCGCCTCGGGATGGGCCTCGCAACCCCATCCTGACAACCGGACGGACCTGCGGTGACACCGCAGCGAAGTCCGCGGCGCGCTGGGTTTCCCGATCGCAAGGGGAACCCCAAGGGGCCTCGCAAGCCCCTGGCGCCTCCCGGCGCTCCATTTCTCTCCTTCGGGAGAGTGGGAAACGGGAGAAGGGTGTGCCCGCACCCCAACGAAAGGGCGGCGGAGCCGTTGGCTTCGTGTTGGCGAGCCTAATCGCATTGACGGCGATCCACGCTCACATCTCCTCGTCGGCTTGCGAAGCGTGGCAAGTCAGCGAGGTTCGCTATGCTAGCCGCCCGCGATACTGTTGAAAGTCGTGATTTTCGCCCGTTGATACTTGAAGCTGCGACGCCAAGTTTCATACACTTGCGCGTTTTCGATTCACTCGATTGCCAGGGGGAGATCATGGCAGGCCCGGCACCGAAGACCCGAAACTGGACCGCGCGGGAGAACGCGCACAAGCCGAAAGGCCTGCACGTGATCGTCATCGGGCACGTGGAGGTGAACAGCACCGATCTGGAGCCGCATCTCAAGGAGTTGTCCGAACGCGACCCCAAACGTCTTGGCCTTGCACTGACGATCGGGAAAACGGGCGGTCCCGGCGTTGATGTGAAGGTTTGGAAGCTCGCACGCTTCCACAAGGAGGTGAAGGCGAACGAATACGACAGCGTCACGGTCCGCTGGGATGTGACGTCGATCGCGCAATTCCCGGTCATCGACGATACCGAGCATCACCAGCATCTCCGTGAGCAGGCGAAGGCATTGAACGCCAAATATGCCGGCAAGCGTGGACCCAAGGGCGCCGCGAAACCTGCCGCGAAGAAATCGGCGCCCAAGAAGGCGAAGAAGGCCGCGAAGAAAGCGCCCGCAGCCAAGAAAGAGAGCGCGAAAAAGTACGCGAAGAAAACCAAGAAGAAGGCCGCGAAAAAGTACGGGCTGAAGAAACTCGTGCGCAAACTGGTCAAGAAGCTGACGCCCGCAAGCAAGAAAAAGTCAAAGAAGCGCTGAGCGGGGCTTGCGTTTTCGGCCTATGATCTCGTTTCGCGAGAGGCGGAACGAGGTCATCATGCGGACGATAGCGCTGCTCGCCGTGCTGCTGCTCGCGCTGCCGGCGCACGCGCAGGATGGGCTTGTCACCTATAAGTCGCTCAGTCCCGAAGTCGCGCTCGACTTGGCGCGGGCGGCACTCGCGAATTGCCGCGAGCGCGGCTATCAGGCGGCCGTCGCCGTGGTCGACCGGTTCGGCGTGACGCAAGTGGTGCTGCGCGACCGGTTTGCGGGTGCCCATACGGTGCCGACCGCGACCGGCAAGGCATGGACCGCGGTGACGTTCCGCACCAACACCACCGAGCTCGCCGCCATCAGCCAGCCGGGCCTGCCGCAGGCCGGGCTGCGCGGCATTCCGGGCGCCGTCATCCTCGGCGGCGGGCTGGTGGTCGAGGCCGGCGGTTCATTGGTCGGCGGCGTGGGCGTTTCGGGCGCGCCGGGTGGAGACGCCGACGACGCCTGCGCCAAGGCCGGCATCGAGGCGGTGCGGGACAGAATCGAGTTCTGAGCGCTCTTTCCGGCTCCCGCCCGCCGCGCGAAATCATGGTCAACACTTCGTTAATGTCCGGGGAGTTACCCTGCCGGAATTCCCAGCAAGGGTACTGCGATGACACCCGAACAGATCCAGATCGTCAGATTGACCCTCGCGCAGGCGACCGTCGACCAGCATGCGCTCGGGCGCGAGTTCTATCGGCGCCTGCTGATCATCGCGCCGGACCTGCGCGCGCGTTTTCAGGGCGACATCGACACCGAAAGCCTCAAGCTGAGGGATGCGCTGAAGCTCGCATTCGCGGCGCTGAGCGACATGCCGTTCCTCGTCGCGACGCTGGAAGCGCTGGCCGCGCGCGGTATCGGTCACGACTTGTCCGATCAGCACTGCCGGGCGATCGGCAAGTCGCTGCTCTGGGCGGTCGAGCGGCGCATCGGGGCGGCGTTCACTCCGCGGGTTTGCGAGGCCTGGATCGCGTTTCTGGCGGTCGTGGTGAGCATCCTGCGGCCCGCGGTGACCTCACAGCGGTCGCGCGCAGCCTAATAGACCACCACGCTGCGGATGCTTGTTCCCGCGTGCATCAGGTCGAACGCCCTGTTGATGTCGGCAAGCGGCATCGTGTGCGTGATCATCGGATCGATCTCGATCTTTCCGTCCATGTACCAATCGACGATCTTCGGCACGTCGGTGCGGCCTCTCGCGCCGCCGAACGCGGTGCCTTTCCAAACGCGCCCCGTGACCAACTGAAACGGCCGCGTTGCGATCTCGGCGCCGGACGGCGCGACACCGATGATCACGCTCACGCCCCAGCCGCGGTGACAGGCCTCGAGCGCCTGACGCATCACCGTAACGTTGCCGGTGCAGTCGAATGTGTAGTCCGCGCCACCGATCTGGTCGGTGCCCTTCTTGGTCATGTTGACGAGATGCGGCACGAGGTCGGCGCCCATTTCCTTGGGATTGACAAAGTGAGTCATCCCAAAGCGTTCGCCCCATTCCTTGCGGGCATTGTTGATATCGACGCCGATGATCATGTCGGCGCCGGCAAGGCGCAGGCCCTGGATCACGTTCAGCCCGATGCCGCCGAGCCCGAACACGATCGCCTTTGCGCCGGGCTCGACCTTGGCGGTGTTGAGCACCGCGCCGATGCCGGTGGTGACGCCGCAACCGATGTAGCAGACCTTTTCGAACGGGGCGTCCTCGCGGATTTTCGCCACCGCGATCTCGGGCAGCACCGTGAAATTCGCGAACGTCGAGCAGCCCATGTAGTGGTGCAGTTTCTTGCCATCGATGGAAAAGCGCGAGGTGCCGTCCGGCATCAGGCCCTGACCTTGCGTGGCGCGGATCGCGGTGCACAGGTTGGTCTTGCGCGAGAGGCATGAGGGGCATTGGCGGCATTCCGGCGTGTAGAGCGGGATGACATGGTCGCCCTTTTTCACCGAGGTGACGCCGGGCCCGACATCGACCACGATGCCGGCGCCTTCGTGTCCAAGGATCGCCGGAAACAATCCCTCGGGGTCGGCGCCGGAGAGCGTGAACTCGTCGGTGTGGCAGATGCCGGTCGCCTTGATCTCGACCAGCACTTCGAGTGCTTTCGGCCCCTCGAGCTGCACCGTCATCACCTCCAGCGGCTTGCCCGCCGCTACCGCCACCGCCGCCTTCACGTCCATGCAGGTCTCCCTGACTTTCCCTGAGCTTCGCGCTATCGGATCATAGTGCGGGGATGGCAGCAATGAATCAACGCTGGAAGGCGGTTCGCACCGATTGCGAGCTGGAATGTCCCGAGATCGACGCGGGGCTGCGCGCGGTCGGCTGCGAGCTTGTGTTGCTGCCCGAGCGCGTGAGCGAGGACGAACTGGCCGCGGCCGTGCGCGACACTGATCTCCTGCTGATGTGCTACACGCCGGTCACCGCGCGTATCATCGCGGCGGCGGAGAAACTCAAGGGCACGTCAAGTACGGCGTCGGCATCGACGCGATCGACATTCCGGCCGCGATGGCGCGCGGCATTCCGGTGGTGAACGTGCCGGAATACGCCGAGGAGACCGTCGCCGAAGGCGCGTTCGCGCTGATGATCGCGCTCGTGAAAAAGCTGATGCCGATCGGGCGCGAGATGGCCGAGCGCGGCTGGGCATGGCCGACTCCGCAATGGCTCGGCCTCGATCTTGCGGGCCGCACCCTTGGGCTGATCGGGACCGGCAAGATCGGGCGCAGCATGGCGCGCATGGCGGCGGGATTTCGCATGCGTGTCATCGGCTACGATCCGTATGTGGCGGCCGATGCCATGCGGGCAGGGAGCATCGAGAAGGTCGACGATTTGCACGCGCTGGCGCGCACAAGCGACATCGTTTCAATCCACGCCGTCCTCAACGACGAGACGCGGCATCTGATCGGCGGCGCGCGAGCTTGCCGCCATGAGGCCGGCGTTTCCTGATCAACGTGTCGCGCGGCGCGATCGTGGATGAGGCAGCGCTGGTCGCGGCCCTGCGGGAAAAGCGCATCGCCGGCGCCGCGCTCGATGTCTACAGCCGCGAGCCGCTCACTCACACGGGCCATCCGATGAGCGCGCTCTACCGGATGGACAACGTAATCCTGTTTCCGTACCTGACTTTCTACACCGAACAGGCGATGCGCCGGCTCACCGAGGAGACGCTCGCGCGCTGCCACGAGATCCTCGAAGGCCGTCTGGTGCTGATCAAATCGCACGATCCCCGGCTGCGCGCGCAGCGCGAAGGTGTCGTGTTCGGTCCCTGATCCCGCCGGGCTGAGCGCACGCTTGCTCGGTTGCCATTCGCCCCGCGATGGTGAACAATCTTTGGTTGTCGCTGGGGGCTGTCATGTCGAACAAGATGATCTGGAACGCACTGTGGTGGATTTGCCTGCTCGCCGCACCGGTCGTGCTGGTGTGCATCGAACTCTTCCATCCGGCGGGCTTCACGCGGCAGTCCGGGGATGTATGAGTACGTCTCGAAACCTGAGCCCTATAACCCGCATTTCTTCTCGCTCGGCTATCCGGGGCCGGAGTGGTGGTTCACGCTGCACATGATCCAGACGCCGATGGTCGGACTCGTCGCGGTCGGACTGTGGCTGCATCGCGAGCCGGATCGATGATGCAGACGGGGCCGCGGCGCTTGTGCTCGCGTGGCTCGCGCGCATCGCGACCTTCGTGTTCGTGATCTACTACACGGCGCTCGACTCGATCGGCGGCTTCGGAGTTGCCCGAACCATCATCAACACCAAGACGATGGAGGCGAGCGGTAAGCTAACGGCAGATCAGGTGAAGGGTGTCGCGGCGGTGATCGACACCACATGGCAAGATAAATGGGTCGGCGGCGTCGGGTCGTTCGTCAGCCACACCGGGTCATATGCGGTCCTTGCTGCGTCCGTGTCGCTTGCGCTAGCGCTGTTCATCGCCAAGAAGGCGCCGTGGCCGCCGCTGATCCTGCTGGTGGGGTTCGGCTGGGAATTGCAGGTGAGCCATACCATGCCGCACGGGCCGATCGCGTTCAGCCTGCTGATCGTCGCGGCGCTGTGGATGCGGTTCGCCAAGCCACCGACAGCGTAACCGCCGGATCAGTCCCGGCGCTCCATCACGATCTGCGTCTGCATCACCACTGCGGCGAGCTTGCCGTCGCCGCGCGTGATGCGCGTCTGCAGCACGATGGTCGAGCGGCCGACGTGCAGCGGCACGCATTCGGCATAGGCGATGTCGCCGATCGGAATGCCGGCGAAGAAATTGGTCTTGCTCTCGATGGTCGCGGTTCGCTGACCCTCGCGCAGGTTCGCGTTCGCGGTCGTGCCGCCGAGGCTGTCCGCGAAGGCCATCACGGCGCCGCCATGCATCACGCCGCCGCGGTTCTTGAAGTCCTCGCGCACCGCAAGCTCCGCCGTCACGCGCTCGGGCTTGATCTCGATGATCTTGATGCCGAGGAATTTGGAAAAGGTCGGCTGCGCGGTGGCGGTTTCGATGGTCACAGTGAGTCCTCGGGTGCTGCTTTCGGCGTGCTTGATATCACGCCGCTCCACGAAAAGAAGATGTGTGGCCAAAGCTGCGCCCTTGCGGCTCCATCATGCGCCTTGGTATGCGCGATGACGTTGCACCGGGGAAGCGGCCGATGCGTCAGCTTGATCTTCTATGACCTCGCGCGAACGGCGAGCCGTCAAGATCCTCTACACGTGGATCATTCCGCTGTCCGCGCTCGCGTTCGACGTGTGGCTCTACGTGTCGATGCGCGGCTGGACGTACAATTTGAAGGACCACGGCACGGACACGTTCTGGCCGATCGTGCTTGCGATCGGAGGCATCTTGTTCCCGCTTTCCGCGCTCGTCGGCGGCAAGGCGCTGTTCGACATGTGGAGCGCGCGGGCGAGCACGCGTTGGCGCGTGGCCCAAGGCCGTGTCACGGACACCAGGATTGAGGAAGAGGAGCATACCCGGCGCGCCTGGATCGGCTACGAGACGTATTACGAATATCTGCCCAAGGTCACCTATACCTACGAGGCGGCGGGCAGCACCTATACAAACGACCTGACGGCCTTCGGCCTCAGCAAGTCCGAAAGCCGCGCGGAGGCCGAACGCACGGTGCGGTCCTATCCGAAGGGCAAGCCGGTGAACGTGCGCTACGACCCGGACGATCCCGGCACATCCGTGCTGCAGACCACCGGCGGGCACGCGTTGAGAAATCTGGGCCTTGCTTCGGTTCGGCAAGCACACCCTTCGTGCTTGCCTATATCATCGTGGCGAACCGCTCGATCGCCTAAGGCTCTCCCTCGATCAACGCGGCTGCGGCACGATGCGGATATAGGGCTTCGGCGCCTTCCAGCCCTGCGGATAGGTCTTCTTCGCGTCCTCGTCGGACACCGAGCCTGCGATGATCACGTCCTCGCCCTGTTTCCAGTTCACCGGTGTCGCGACCTTGTGCTTCGCGGTCATCTGCAGCGAGTCGATCACGCGCAGCACCTCGTCGAAGTTGCGGCCCGTGGTCATCGGATAAACGAGAACGAGCTTCACCTTCTTGTCCGGGCCGATCACGAACACGTTGCGCACGGTCTGGTTATCGGCCGGCGTGCGCTTCAAGGGATCGCCCGAGACGGCGGCGGGGAGCATGCCGTACAGCTTGGAGACGTTGAAATCGGTGTCGCCGATCATCGGATAGTTCGGCGCGTGCCCTTGCGTCTCCTTGATGTCTTCGGCCCAGCCGGCGTGGCGGTCGACCGGATCGACCGAGAGCCCGATGATCTTCACGCCGCGCTTGTCGAACTCCGGCTTGATCCTGGCCATGTAACCGAGCTCGGTGGTGCAGACCGGCGTGTAGTCCTTCGGGTGCGAGAACAGCACCGCCCATTTGTCGCCGATCCAGTCGTGGAACTTGATGCGGCCTTCCGTGGTCTCGGCCTCGAAATCCGGTGCGGTATCGCCAAGCGAGAGAGCCATGTGATCCTCCGTCAAGGTGCGGCGAACAATTCGCGTCAATTGCAGCGGCTATATAGACGGGCTCGCACGGGCAGGCCAGTTGGTGACGGCGTTTAAGATCATTCCTCCAAATGGATCAGACGGCGGAGAACGTCTTGTCATCCGGTTGCCTGCGCGGAGGAAATCGTTCCCGTGCGGTGCCGGCCGCCGATTGACTTTCGCTCCGCCACGCCGCAAAGCCTGAAGGCCGGTGTGAGGGCTTAGTCGGGCATGTTCAAGCGCATTCTGATCGCCAATCGTGGCGAGATCGCCTGCCGGATCATCAAGACCGCGCGCAAAATGGGGATTTCGACGGTCGCGGTCTATTCCGACGCGGACCGCGATGCGCTGCACGTCGAGATGGCGGACGAGGCGGTGCATATCGGCCCGCCGGCCGCGGCCGAGAGCTATCTCCAGATCGAGAAGATCGTTGCGGCCTGCAAGGCGAGCGGCGCGGAAGCCGTGCATCCGGGCTACGGCTTTCTCTCCGAGCGCGAGGCGTTCCCGCGCGCGCTCGCAAAAGCCGGCATCGTGTTCATCGGGCCGAACCCGGATGCAATCGCCGCGATGGGCGACAAGATCGAGTCGAAGAAGGCCGCCGCGAAGGCCAAGGTCTCGACCGTGCCCGGTCATCTCGGCGTGATCGAGGACGAGAAGCACGCGGTGAAGATCGCCGATGAGATCGGCTATCCGGTGATGATCAAGGCCTCGGCCGGCGGCGGCGGCAAGGGCATGCGCATCGCGCATTCGCAAGGCCGAGGTCGCCGAAGGTTTTGCGCGCGCGCAGTTCCGAGGCGAAATCGTCGTTCGGCGACGACCGCGTGTTCATCGAGAAATTCATCGTCGATCCGCGCCACATCGAGATCCAGGTGCTCGGCGACAAGCACGGCAACGTCATCTATCTCGGCGAGCGCGAATGCTCGATCCAGCGCCGCAACCAGAAGGTCATCGAGGAGGCGCCGTCGCCGCTGCTCGATGCCGCGACGCGCAGACAGATGGGCGAGCAGGCGGTCGCGCTCGCCAAGGCCGTCAAGTACGACAGCGCCGGCACGGTCGAGTTCGTCGCCGGGCCAGGA
Source organism: uncultured Alphaproteobacteria bacterium (assembly GCA_963778455.1). Lineage (GTDB taxonomy): Bacteria > Pseudomonadota > Alphaproteobacteria > Rhizobiales > Xanthobacteraceae > PALSA-894. The sequence continues at coordinate 458,601 of CAVZUL010000008.1, read as the reverse complement.
CAAGAGCTTCTACTTCCTCGAGATGAACACGCGGCTGCAGGTCGAGCATCCGGTGACCGAGCTCGTCACCGGCATCGATCTGGTCGAGCAGATGATCCGCGTCGCGGCGGGCGAGAAACTGAAGCTCAAGCAGAGCCGACGTGAAGCTGACCGGCTGGGCGGTCGAGAGCCGCGTCTATGCCGAGGACCCGACGCGCAATTTCCTGCCCTCGACCGGGCGGCTCACGACCTACCGGCCGCCGCCGGAGAGCGAAGTCGAACGGCATCACGGTGCGCAACGACACCGGCGTCTATGAGGGCGGCGAGATTTCGATCTGGTACGACCCGATGATCGCCAAGCTCGTCACGCATGCGAAGACGCGCGAGGCCGCGATCGACGCGCAGGCCGACGCGCTCGATGCGTTCGCGATCGAGGGCATCCGCCACAACATCCCGTTCCTCACGGCGCTGATGGCGCATCCGCGCTGGCGCGCCGGCAAGCTCTCCACCGGCTTCATCGCGGAGGAATTCAAGGACGGCTTCCACAATCCCGGCGCCGGAAGGCGAGAGCGCGAGAATGCTTGCTGCCGTGGCGGTCGCGATCGACCACAAGCTCGGCCAGCGCAAGCGGCGGATTTCCGGCCAGCTCACCGGCCGCGCGGTGACGCGCGCGACCATCGCGCCGCGTCTGGCTGGACACGAAGGAATACGTCGTCGAGGTGACCGAGGCGGGCGCCGTGCAGTTGGGCGACGGCGAAGTCGGTCTCGTACCTGAGAGCGGCGATGCCACGCTCACGGTGCGCTATCGCGGCGGGGCAGGCAGAGAATGCCGACGAACCGATCACCCTCAATCCGCCTGGAAGCCGGGCGAGCCCGTGTGGTCCGGCGACGGTCAACGGCAAGCCGGTTTCCGTGCAGGTGCGCGCCGTTCGCGAACGGCTTCCTGTTGTCTTGGCGCGGCACGTTCGCCAAGGCGCAGGTCTACACCGAGCGCGAGGCGAACTATGCGCGCCTGATGCCGCTCAAGGTCGCGGCCGATACCGGCAAGAAGCTGCTCTGTCCGATGCCGGGCCTCGTGCGCTCGATCGCGGTCGCCGAGGGGCAGGAGGTCAAGGCCGGCGAGACGCTCGCCGTGGTCGAGGCGATGAAGATGGAGAACGTGCTGCGCGCCGAGCGCGACGGCACGGTGAAGACGATGCACGCCAAGCCGGGCGACAGCCTCGCGGTCGACGCCGTGATCCTGGAATTTGCCTGACGCCGGAACCCGGCCGCGCCTGAAACGTTCCCGTGCGGAGACATTGGCAGGAGCGTGCGATGGCCCCGAAGCGGAAACCGAAGGCGAGCGACGACGAAACCGCGGCCGATCCCGACAAGAACGCACGGCTGGAGACCTATGAGCAGGAGGTCGAGCGCGCCTCCGTCGAGAGCCTCGCCGAGCACCCCGAAGGCTCCGCGCCGCCGCTGGAGCGCCTCGTCGACGCGCATCCCGAAAAGCAGCGCAAGTAGCGGACCGGTGCCGGCCATGCCAGTTTAAGGCATGAGTCTCGTGCGCAGCATGAAGCTCATCGGGATTGTGGTGCTCATCGCCGCTGGGCTTTACTTCGCGTGGAGCTGGGCCTTCTCACCAGGCACGCTGCGATACCGATTGACGCTTGAAGCGGAAGCCGATGGGCAAAGTTACACCGGCTCGGGCGTGATCGAGGTACGTTACGACATTCCACCTTCATGGCTGTTGCCCGGAAACCGCGTGGCTGCGCGCCATAAGGGCGAGGCGGTCGTGGTTGATCTTGGCACACGGGGGTTACTTTTTGTCGTCCTCGAAGGCGAACCAATTCGGGTATCCGGCGCGTACTCAGCTAAGCCAACCTCGATGCCAGTGAAGGAGTTCAATCTGGCGCCTTCTGTTGGTGCGCTCAAAGAAGAAACCGTCAGAGGTCTTGGACGCCTCAACGCTCGCGCGGAAATTCCGTTCTCACGGCTCCCTTTGATGGTCGCGTTCAAAGACATCAACGATCCGAGGAGCGTAGTGCTTGTAAGACCGGACGATCTTTCCGCCGTGTTTGGTCCGGGCGTGCGTTTGCTGCGCACAACGATCGAGACCACACATGACGCTGTGACGACCGGCATCGAAAAGCGGTTGCCTTGGCTGAAGCATCAACGCGGAAGTCTAATCAAGGACCCTGCGCTTCCTTACGATCACTTTGCGAAACGACTGAACGGAGGCTCTTTTTCAATAGGGGTCAGTGGTGTCTACGAGCAGTGATTTCCTTCCGCATATTCTGGCCGCGAGGTCGTACGCCAGGGTACCGAGCGCAAGTAGGCAAGCAGTGCCGGCCATGCCAGTCTCGCGGCATGGACTTGGCGGCGATCATCTCCACGCAAGGACGGATTGCGCGCAAACCGTTCGCGCTCGGCGTGCTGGCGGTCTACGTCGCGGGCATTGCGGCGCATGCGTTGCTGTCCGGCGAGGTGATCAGGCGTGCCGGACTGTGGCCTTTCATCATCGTGCAGGCGGCACTGATCTGGGCGTGGCTGGTACTGCACATCCGGCGGCTGCGCGATGCCGGACAGGCTCCAGCGGCGGCGCTCGGCGTCGCGCTTCTCTATACGCTCGCGCTCGGCCTGTTCCTCATGCTCATCGCGTTCCTGACCAATCCGGACGCGGTCGGCCCGCCGACCGCAGGCGAACGTCCGGCGAGCGATGCGGCGGCCGGCACCTTGCTGGTGCTGTTCCTGTTTGCGATCGTGTTCAAACCGGATTTCGGCGTGTTCACCACCATCCTGAAAGGGCTGATCCTGATCGCCTTTCTTCCCGCCGTGATCTCGCTGCTGTTTTCCATCCGCACCGGCATGCGGCCGAGCGCGCCTTGATGCTCTATTTCGCCTACGGCTCGAACATGGAGCGGGCCGGGATGCGCAAGCGCTGCGGCGCCGCGCAGGAGGTTGGGCCGGCGCTTTTGCGCGGCTGGCGCTACGTGATCGCAGCCGGCTACGGCACCATCGTGCCGGCGCCCGGCATGTGCGTGTTCGGTGTGCTGTGGAAGCTCACGCCGCGTGATCTCGCGACGCTGAACAGCTACGAGAACCTCGACAGCGGGCTCTATCGCCGCATCATGCTGACAGTCGACGTCGGCGGAGGGCGGGCGCGCGCGCTGGTGTTCATGGGGCGCAAGCGCGGCAAGCAGCGCCCGGCGCCCGGCTATCAGGAGCGCGTCATCGCCGCCGCCGAAGACTGGGGCTTGCCGCAACACTATATTGCCGAGCTGGAACGTCTTGCGCCGGGCTATCGCGGCGCGCGCCCGGCCGAAACCGGAGAGATCGGATGAGCTTCGTGCGTCATGTCATTGTCCGGGGGCGCGTTCAGGGCGTCGGTTTTCGCGCGTGGGTCGCGGACATGGCGGAGGAGCGCTACCTGGAAGGCTGGGTGCGCAACCGGCCCGACGGGACCGTCGAGGCGCTGCTGGTCGGCCGCGAAGGGGCGGTCAACGACACGATCGATGCCATCCGCAAGGGGCCGCCCGGAGGGAAGGTCGAGGCGGTCGACGCGAAGGAGGAGATTCCGGCTTGCTGACGTTGCGCCCGCCGCGTTCACGCTTTGCCGTGCTGGCCAGCCAATGAGGCCTTCGGTTGTCATCGCGTTGATGTTGGCGCTCGTCTTCGGCGGCGCGTCGGCACAGGGGCCGGCTCCGGGCACACTCAGCGCTTCCGAAGCCTCGATGCACGGCTATGGCGACGCCAACAAGGCCTGCCCGGAATGGACCGACGGCTGCCGCACCTGCCGCCGTTCAAACGGAGGCGGGCCGGTTTGCTCGAACATCGGGATTGCGTGCCAGCCCGTGGCCATCACCTGCGGGGGGCGGGCGGAGCCCGTGAAATAGATCAGCGTGCGGCAACAGCCGCAGCTTCCGTCGCGGCCGTCGGCGTGCGTCACGAGCCAAGCCGCCTCAACTCCGCCTTGGCGAAATCGCGTTCGGGCGCGGTTATCGGGCATTGCGTCGCGGCCGAGGCGAGCAAGGGCATGGCCTCATCCTTGCGGCCTTTTCCAAGATGATATTCGGCGAGATAGAAATCAGCCTCGCAGTCGCGGCGCCGGCGCAAGATGGCGCGCTCTCGCGCGGCCGCACGCACCTGTTCGGGCGTTGTCTTACCGCGAAACAGATCGATGATCGGGCCAGGCCAGAACGTGAACCGGTCCGGGGCGAACAGGCCACGCCGGCTCGCGCTCGCCAGCTTCTCGAAATTGGCCGCGAATTCTGCCGCGTCGTCCTCCCCGGCGATCTGGCGGGCGACGTGAAGCCTGGTGAGCAAATAGTGGGCGGCCGGCGTGTACGGCATATCGGGCGCAATCGCTGGTCCATCGGTGGGGGGTGGACCGCCGAGTGAATTGATGCCGAGCTCGACGAGCAGCATTCTTCCCCGGTAGCTGTCGCCGATTTCGAATGCCTTGGCGAAATCCTGTGCCGCCGCGGCGGCTTGGCCGGGGGCTGCCAGCTGCAGCAATCCGCGCTGGATAAAGGCGCCGGCGAAGTTGGGCTCGCGCTGCACCGACGCGTTCAGCGCCGCCAGCGCGGCGTCGATCTCCCCCTTCTCGCGGAGCGTCGCGGCGCGTTCGTTGCTGGGGAAGGAATTCTCGTCGGTCGAGCCGATGAGGCGGTCGTACGCGGCGATGGCCTGGTCGAATTCTCCCATGTCGCGCAGCACCAGCGCACGGAGGTGCTCGTTGGCAAGGCCGCCCGAAAGCTTCACCAGCGTCGTGTACTCGGCGAGCGCCTCGGAAAGCTCACCACGGTCGCGCAGGATTTCGCCGCGCTGGCGGTGGGCATCCGGGTCATCCGGCTTGAGACGGATCGCGTTTTCGAACGCGGCGAGCGCCGGATCGGTTTCGCCGAGATTGAGGTAGACGAGGCCGACGTTGTAGTGCGCCTCCACGAAGTCCGGCCTGAGCTGGATCGCCTGCCCGAAATCGTTGCGCGCCTCTTTGTTGTGGTCGAGCCGAAAATGACAGATACCGCGGCTGAAATAGGCATTGACCATTTTCGGGGAGCGCTGGATGGCAGCGTCGAACTTTTCGATCGCCTTCTCGCACTGGTTTTCTTTTTGCAGGCTGACGCCCTGCTTGTAGAGTCCCGAGGCCGTGAAGTTGTCGTCGAGATAGTCGCCGAGGAAGACGAGGCCTCCGAGGCCCACCGCGATCCAAATCGGGGCGCGGCGGCTTGGCGGCTGGTCAGATGCGAGAAATGTCATTGAACGGGATCGGGCGGGAAGGTAGCCGGGTGAGATTGCAGGGCCGAGCCTGCCGGTACAAGAGCCAAGCTGCATGATGGCGGGAATGACCCGCCATGTCATTGTCCGCGGCCGCGTCCAGGGCGTGGGTTTCCGGATGTGGACCGAGGACGAGGCCCTGCGCGCGGCCTCGAACGCTGGGTGCGTGCCAGCCGAAAGCAATCACCTGCAAGAAACGTTGAAGCGTCACGCACGCCACCGGCGCTGCGGGCACGTGCTGTGTCGTGCCGAACAGGTTCTCGAATTCGCGCCGCAGCGCCATGTCGACCTCCGGCATGCTGACCGTGTGCCCGAGGTCGACCAGGCTGGTCACGCCATAGCGCGTGTCGGCCACGCCGCACGGCACGATGCCGGAGAAATGCGACAGATCCGGGTCGACGTTGAACGCGATGCCGTGCAGGCTGACCCAGCGCTTGCAGCCGGATGCCGATCGCGGCGATCTTGTCCTCGTGGCCGACGCCGCGCTCGGGCCGCGGCACCCACACGCCGATGCGGTCCTCGCGCCGCTCGCCGCGCACGTTGAAGGCGGCAAGCGTGCGGATCAGCCATTCCTCCAAGCGTCGCCACATAGCGGCGCACGTCCGGCGCGCGGCGCTTGAGATGCAGCATCAGATAGACCACGCGCTGGCCGGGGCCGTGATAGGTGAACTCGCCGCCGCGGCCGGTCTCGAACACCGGAAAGCGCGCCTCGACCAGGTCGCCGGCCTGCGCGCTCGTGCCGGCGGTGTAGAGCGGCGGGTGCTCGAGCAGCCAGACCAGCTCGGCGGCGCGCCCCGCCGCGATCGCGGCCGACGCGCTCCTCCATGACGGCGAGCGCGGTCTCGTAGGGCAGTCAGGCCGTCGCTGACGCGCCACTCGACCGGCGCAAGCCCCGCTGTTTTCAGGCCGAAAGCGAGATCGTCGCGGACGTTAACCACCGGGTAACCATACCATGGTGACTTCGGGCGTGGGCGTTGCGCCCAGTACGTGAGGATTTGTCACCCGTGGCGACGCTCGACAAGGTCTCGCTCGACATCGCCGTCGTGCTCGGCACGACCTCCATGCCGATCCATCAGGCGCTGCGGCTCGGCCGCGGCGCCATCATCGAGCTCGACGCCTCGGAAGAGGACGAGGTCCAGATCCTGGTCAACAACTTCCCGGTGGCGCAGGGCACCGTGGTGGTGAACGGCAACCGCATCGCGGTCGAGATCAAGGAAATGCTGCCGCGCGCGGCCGACCAGCGCTGACCGCTGCATTTCGGCCCTTCCGCCGCCCGATAGCCGCAACCCTTGTCCCGTCCCGACCGATTTGTTACATGCGCCTCGCCAAGCGCCGGGCACTCCGGCATTCCTCTTCACATGCGGTCGTGGCGGAATTGGTAGACGCACTAGCTTGAGGTGCTAGCGGGGCAACCCGTGGAGGTTCGAGTCCTCTCGACCGCACCAATCTGATCATGAGTTCCAAGGGCGGCGCGGGCCAGACGGCTGCGCCGCCCGTTTTGCTGCGGCGAGATCGAGCCTTGACCGGCCGCAATCGGACAGCACCCTTGGGCCAACCTGATTCGGAGCTCGTCATGCGCACGAAGACTGTGGTGATTTGCGAGGTGTGCGGCGGCACCAAGCTCTCCGGCATGGCTGATTTCTTCGTGTTCCATTGTCTCGCGTTCTGCTCGCCCGATTGCCTCGACGACTACCAGAGCGCCGACGACGAGCGTCGAGCCGGAAGGACACGCGCTTCCGCGCAACAGCCGAACACCCAGCGCTCGCGCGCCGCCTGAGCCGCGCCGCTTTTTCCGCTTTTCGCGCTCATGCTCCAAGCGTACAAGCGGGCGATCCTTCACGCCGCAGCTGACGGCGAGGCCGGCATGGTCGACGACAAGGACATGGCCGCGACGGCGACGCTTGGCGACGCGCATCCGCCCCTGCGCGATGCCGAGGGCGCGATCCGCCCCGAATACGTCGAGATGGTCACCGAGGCGATCGCGGGACGCGACGCCGGGCTCCTGCGCGCGCTGGTCGGCGAGCTGCACGAATCCGATGTCGGCGACCTGATCGAGGCGCTCGATCCGGACCTGCGGCCGCAGCTCATCGAGCTGATGGGCGAGGACTTCGACTTCACGGCGCTGACCGAAGTCGACGACACGGTGCGCGAGGAAATCCTCGAAGAGCTGGAGCCGCGAGACCGTCGCTGAAGGCGTACGCGAGCTCAATTCCGACGACGCGGTCTACATCCTGGAGGACCTGCCGAAGGACGAGCAGGCCGAAATCCTCGAGCAACTGCCGCCGCCCGAGCGCGTCGCGCTCGCCAAGCGCCTCGACTACCCGGAAGAATCCGCCGGGCGGCGGATGCAGACCGAGTTCATCGCGGTGCCGCCGGCCTGGACCGTCGGGCAGACCATCGACTACATGCGCGAGACCGAGGACCTGCCCGAGCGCTTCTTCGAAATCTACGTGGTCGGCCCGGACGGCAAATTCCTCGGCGCGGTGCCGCTCGACCGGCTGATGCGCACCAAGCGGCCGGTCGCGATGTCCGAATTGATGGAGCCGGAGCGCCACGTCGTGCGCGCGACCGACGACCAGGAGGAGGTCGCGCGGCGAGTTCGAGCGCTACAACCTGGTCGCGGCGCCGGTGCTCGACGACGACCGCATGGTCGGCGTCATGACGTTCGACGACATCGTCGACGTGATCGAGCAGGAGGCCGAAGAGGACATCAAGGCGCTCGGCGGCGTGCAGGCGCAGGAAGAGCTGTCCGACTCGGTGTGGACCATCGCCAAGAGCCGCTTCAACTGGCTGCTCGTCAATCTCGCGACCGCGTTCCTCGCCTCCGCGGTGCTCGGACTGTTCGAGGGCGAATTGCAGAAGATGGTCGCGCTCGCCGTGCTCGCGCCGATCGTCGCGAGCCAGGGCGGCAATGCGGCGACGCAGACCATGACGATCGCGGTGCGCGCGCTGGCGACGCGCGATCTGTCCGATGCCAATGCGTGGCGCGTCATCCTGCGCGAACTGATGGTCGGGCGTGCTGAACGGGCTCGCCTTCGCGGTGATCACCGGCGTCATCGCCTATGCGTGGTTCAAGGTGCCGGGGCTCGGCGTCGTGATCGGGCTCGCGATGATGTGCAATCTGATCGCCGCCGCGATGGCGGGCATTCTCATTCCGCTCGCGATCGAGAGATTCCGCTTCGATCCCGGCCGTCGCGTCCGGCGTGTTCGTCACCACGGTCACGGATGTCGTCGGCTTCTTCTCGTTTCTCGGAATCGCGACGCTGTGGTTCGGATTGAAGTAGCGCGCATGATCCCGAAAAGTGGATACCGGTTTTCGGATCGGATCATGCGCACACGAGTCATGGCGCCGCGATGAGCGTTTCGATGGCGCGCTCTCGCTCCCCCGGCGGAACGATCTTCGCATCGAGCAGGCTCTGCCCGAAGAGATAGCTGTAGAACGCGATCGCGCGCACTTGCGCTTCAGCGCGCGGCCAGCCGAGCGCGGCGAACAGGTCGCCCACGTGGCTTAGCCGCTCGCGGTCGACCGCGCGCACGGCCTTTGCGGCGTCCTGATCCGAGCGCGCCAACGCGCGGATCGCGAGTTCGATCGAGAGCCCGCGTACATTGGCGTGGCGCGTGTAGAGATCGGCGAGACTACGCAGCACCGCCTCGGGCGCGCCACGCGCGCTCGACTGTTCGCGGATCGCCGCGATGCGGCCATCCATCCACGCGGCGAGCATGGCGTCGAGCAGGGCGCGCCGGTCGGCGAAGTGCCAGTAGAAGCTCCCTTTGGTGATATCGAGCGCCTTGGCGAGCGGCTCGACCCGCACGGCATCGATCCCGCCCGCCGCGAGGGCATCGAACGCGGCCGCGATCCACGCCGCCGCGTCGAGCCGCGTAACCTTTTCGCGTGCTGCCGCCTTGCGTGCCTGCGCCATCCCGCGACTTGACACCATACGGTAGCGTATGTCAAACATACGGTAACGTATGGAAAGCGGATTGCCGTATTCTGGGCGAAATCCGCAAGGGAGGTGCGCATGATCCCGAATGCCTGGCGGGGGTTCGACTTCGCGCTCGGCGAGGATGTGGACGCGCTGCGCGACACGGTCGCGCGCTTCTCGCATGACCAGATCGCGCCGCGCGCCGACGAGATCGACCGCGAGAACAAGTTTCCGCGCGATCTCTGGCCGCGGCTCGGCGAACTCGGCGTGCTCGGCGTCACGGTCGACGAGGAATACGGCGGGGCAGGGCTCGGCTATCTCGCGCATTGCGTCGCCATGGAGGAAATTTCGCGCGGCTCGGCGTCGGTCGGCCTTTCCTACGGCGCGCATTCGAACCTGTGCGTCAACCAGATCCATCGCAACGGCACGGCCGAACAGAAGCGCAAGTATCTGCCGAAGCTCGTCTCCGGCGAGCATGTCGGCGCGCTCGCGATGTCGGAGCCGAACTCCGGCTCCGATGTCGTGTCGATGCGCACGCGCGCCGACAAGAAGGGCGACCGCTACGTCCTCAACGGCTCGAAGATGTGGATCACCAACGGACCGGTGGCCGAGACCTTCGTGGTCTATGCCAAGACCGATCCGACCGCCGGCTCGCGCGGCATGACCGCCTTCATCGTCGAGAAGAGCTTCAAGGGCTTCAGCCAGGCGCAGAAGCTCGACAAGCTCGGCATGCGCGGCTCGGATACCTCGGAGCTGGTGTTCGAGGATTGCGAAGTGCCGGCCGAAAACGTGCTCGGCGCGGTCGGCAACGGCGTCAACGTGCTGATGTCCGGCCTCGACTACGAGCGCGTGGTGCTCGCCGCCGGCCCGCTCGGCATCATGCAGGCCTGCATGGACGTGGTGATTCCCTACGTGCACGACCGCAAGCAGTTCGGCCGGCCGATCGGCCAGTTCCAGATCATGCAGGCGAAGCTCGCCGACATGTACGTGACGATGAACGCCGCGAAGTCCTACGTGTACGCGGTCGCGCGCGCCTGCGACGACGGGCGCACCACGCGCGAGGATGCGGCCGGCGCGATCCTCTATGCGGCCGAGCGCGCGACCTGGATGGCGCTGGAGGCGATCCAGTGCCTCGGCGGCAACGGCTACATCAACGAGTTTCCGACCGGGCGGCTGCTGCGCGACGCCAAGCTCTACGAGATCGGCGCAGGCACGAGCGAAATCCGCCGCATGCTGATCGGGCGGGAGATTTTCGAGAAGACGGCGTAGTGCGATGGAGCGCATTGTTGACCTACAAGGGCACGGTTTACCCATGGCACTGCGACGAAATGGGCCACATGAATGTCATGTGGTACGTCGGCAAGTTCGACGAGGGGACGCGGCACTTCTTTCATGCGCTTGGCCTCACGCCCCAGTTCCTGCGCGAGAACAAGCGCGGCATGGCGGCAGTCGAGCAGAATATCCAGTACAAGCGCGAGCTTCTCGCCGGCGACATCGTCACCGTTCACTCGGTGCTGCTCGAGATCAAGGACAAGGGTCGATCCGCTTCGCGCACGAGATGCGCAAGGCGGATACCGGCGAAGTGGCCGCAACGACGACGCTGACCGCCGTTCATCTCGACACCGTGGCGCGGCGCGCCTGCGCGTTTCCCGAGAGTGTGCGGGAGAAGGGCGCCACGCTCCTGGCGTAGAGTTGACAGTCTCGATACTGCACCCCTACGACAGGCGGGAAGTTGAGCGCGCCTGAGGCTGGATCCTTGACATCATCTCTTCCCGAACCATTTCGCGCCGCCTTTGCCGGGTTGGAGGAGCGGCTTCCCATTGGCCAGTCGGATAGCCGCTTTCATCAGTGTTTCGGCTGCGGTCCGGGACATCCCGCCGGTCTGCACGTTCGTTGCTTCAAGACCGCCGAAGGCGTGATCTCGCCGATCATTATTCCCGGCCAATACAACGGGCCGCCGGGAGCGGCGCACGGCGGCATCGTCGCTGCCTACCTTGATGAGGTGTTGGCGGCTGCCGCCGCGCGGGCGACTGCGCGGACCGCGGTCACCGGTGAGTTGACCGTCCGCTATGTGAGGCCGGTGCCGGTCGAGACGCCGATCATCGGCAAAGGCTCGCTGGTCGCCGACCACGGCCGCTATGTGGATGTCGAGGGACGCCTGGAGGAGCTCGGCACAGGCACCGTGCTGGCAACGGCGCGCGCCCGGTTCTTTCCCATTCCGATCCTGAAGAAGCACGCCCGATGTTCGACCGGGCGCACCGGCCATTAGGACCGCCGCGCTCCCGCGGCCGCAGTAGTGCGCATCACGAAGAAGGCTTCGCGAATTCCGCGGCGATCCGCCGGGCGGTCGCGGGCTCGGCCTTTTCAAGCCGCTGCATCGCGCCGCGCGCCTGATCGGCGAGCGACGCCTTGTTCTGGTTCTTCAACTCCTCGATCTTGGCCGCGATCTCCTTCAGCCGCGTGACCGCCTTGTCCTTCGGCTTGCCGTCGGCCAGCGCCAGCACCGCATCGGTGATGATGCCGAGCTGCTTGCCGTAGCTCGCGACCTTCTCGACGACATCCTTCTCGATCTCGGCATTGCCCGCGTAGTTCACGCTGACGTTGCCGAACGACCAGCCGGGGAGGATCGGCTGATTGAGATTGCCCGGCGCAAACAGGCTGAAGGGCCACATGAAAGGCTGTGTGCTCATGACGTCCTCCTGTGCGGCCCCGGCCGCATGATCATGAGACGCGTCGCGCCTCCGATGCAAGCGCAGGCTCACTCATTCCGCTGGCGGGCGGGCCGCAGCCCCGGCTAGAGTGCGGCCCGCACAAGGGGTGGAGAGCGGGAATGCAATTCGTCGAGGCGCACGGCGCGCGCATTCCGATCGTCGGCTTCGGCTCGATGCGGCTGAAGGAAGACGCCGGCGCGAAGGCGATCGAGTCCGCGATCCGCCAGGGCTATCGCCACATCGACACCGCGGCGTTCTACGGCAACGAGCGCGAGGTCGGGCAGGCGATCCGCGCCTCCGGCGTGCCGCGCGAGGACATCTTCCTCACCACCAAGGTGCGCGACAACAATCTCAAAGCCGACGATTTCGCCCGCTCGCTCGACAACAGCCTGAAGCTGCTCGACCTGCCGGCGGTCGATCTGCTGCTGATCCACTGGCCGAACCCGCAGGTGCCGATGGCGGAAAGCATCGGCGCGCTCAACAAGGCGAAGCGCGACGGGCTGACGCGCCACATCGGCGTGTGCAATCACACGGTCGCGCTGCTCGAGGAGGCGTAGGCGGTGACGAAGGAGCCGCTCGTCACCAACCAGATCGAGGTGCATCCGTTTCTCGACCAGACCAAGGTGATCGAAGCGCTCGCGCGGCTACGGCATGAGCGATCACGGCCTATTGCCCGATCGCGCGCGGCCGCGTGCCGGGCAATCCGGTGCTGGAGCGCATCGGCGCGGCGCACGGCAAGACCGCGAGCCAGGTGTCGCTGCGCTGGCTGGTGCAGCAGGGCATCATCGTCATTCCGGGCTCCGGCAAGCCGGAGCGGCAGAAGGAGAATTTCGACGGTGCTGGACTTCTCGCTCAGCCCCGCCGAGATGAACGAGATCGCGACGCTGAAGCGGCCGGACGGGCGCGTGGTCAATCCGCCGCAGGCGCCGAAATGGGACGTGTAAGAAGGAACGGACATGCAAACGATCGAAGCAAACGGCGCGAAAATTCCGGTGATCGGGCTCGGCACCTGGCAGCTCAACGGCGGCGTCGGCTCGCGCATCACCGAGCAGGCGCTGAGGCTCGGCTATCGCCATCTCGACTGCGCGCTGATCTACGGCAACGAGAAGGAAGTCGGCGAGGGGCTGCACGCCTCCGGCGTCAAGCGCGAGGACGATCTTCATCACCACCAAGGTGCCGCACACCGAGCTGGCGCCGCGCCACTCTCGAGCGCGCCGTGAAGCAGAGCCTCGCAAACCTGCGCGTGTCCGACGTGAACCTGCTGCTGATCCACTGGCCGAACCCGCAGATCCCGCTCGCCGAGACCATGGGCGCGATGTGCAAGATGAAGAAGGAGGGCTACACGCGCCACATCGGCATTTCGAACTTCACCGTGGCGCTGATCGACGAGGCGGTGAAGCTCTCCTCCGAGCCGATCGTCACCAACCAGATCGAGTGGCACCCCTATCTCGACGAGGAGAAGGTGCGGGCCGCGTGCAAGAAGCACGGCATCGCGGTCACGGCCTATTGCCCGATCGCGCGCGGCCGCGCGGTCGGCGACGAGGTGCTGACGCGCGTCGGCAAGAAATACGGCAAGACCGCCGGGCAGGTGTCGCTGCGCTGGCTGATCCAGAAGGGCGCGATCGTGATCCCGCGCACCTCGAAGGTCGAGCGGCTGACCGAGAACATGACGATCTTCGATTTCGAGCTGTCGGCCGCCGACATGGCCGAGGTCGACGCGCTGGCCAAGCCCGCCGGCCGCGTGGTCAGCGTCGGCTGGGCGCCGCGCTGGGACTAGGCTTCCTCCCCCTGACGGCGCTTGCGCGTCTGCACGGCGTATTCACCGCGCGCGCGGTGCGGTTCCTGCATCGGCTTGGAGACGGTGCGGTGGAAATCTGCCCAATCGGACGGTTGAAGGTCCTCGATGCCGTTCACGATCTCGAAATTGTCGAGCGCATCGCCGTAGACGCTGCGGTGCACAGGCTGGACCTGCAGAAACGGGTAGTTGGCGTCGAACGTGATCGGCACATTCGGTCGCGTGAGCTTCAGGTTGACGAACAGCGGACCGAACCAGCGATCGGTTTCGACGATACCTTCGTAGGTCTCGTAGCCCTGGCTGTGCGTCAGGTTGGCGGGTGCGCGGACCAGCAGGCTCCAGCCGGGCGCGGTGCGCGCCACGAATCCGCTCCAGAGCATGAGACCGGCGGGGTCCTTGAACGAGCCGAGGAAGGGCGGGGAATAGCCCTGAACCTCGGCAGGCGCGACACTGTCGAAATGCTGCGCGAAATTCGGGAACTGCGCCGCCTCGAGCGAATACCAATTGTCATTATTCTCGTAATTCCAGACGACGTCAGTTGCGCCGTCCCACATCAATTTGAAACTCATCGGCGGGAACAGGTACCAGCCAAGCGCGGACGCGGTGCGCATCGCCTCGCAGTAGCGGAATGCGCGCGTCGGCATCGATCCCGCGGCCGAACGGTCCGCGCGCTGCGGGGCGCGAGCGCCGGGGAGAAAGCGATAGAATTTCACCAGCGTGGCGTTGGGCAACGGTTGGTCCATGACGGCCTCGGTACGTCCGGCACCGGACGGGCAGAACAATGTAGCCGCCCCGGGCGGATGTCAGAAAACAGACGACGTATCGGGGCAAAAGCCTGCCCCGATACGGTCGTGACTGGGTCCTAGAACGCCGGGCTGAGCGAGCCCATGCGCACCTTGCCGCTGTCGGCCGTCTGCGCTGGCGTCGCACGGACGGCCGGGAAGCTTGGGCTGAGCGAGCCCATACGCACGTTGCCACCATCGGTTGTCTGCGCCGGTGTGCTGCGAACCGCCGGGAAGGCCGGGCTGAGCGAACCCATGCGCACCTTTCCGCTGTCGGCGGTCTGCGCGGGCGCAGCGCGGATAGCAGGGAAACTCGGGCTCAGTGAGCCCATACGCACCTTGCCATTGTCCCGAGTTTCGGTCGGAGAAACTCGCACTTCGAAATCGCGCTTTTCCATCAAAACCTCCAGCTGTTGCGAATCGCGCCGCTCGTGGCGTCGATGATTCAGCTTATGCGTGAGGTGGTTGGCGCTGCGTCAAACGAGCGTGTAACTATTGTGAAAAATCTTCGAGATTGCATACCCGGGTGTGATGCAAGCGTGAAATTTGCTTCACCTACGGATGAAGTTCTCGTAGGCTTGCAACTCCTAAGCCCTATTTGCGCGAACGCGAGGTTCCCTGATTCGCGGTGTCCGGGTTCGTGCTGATGAGGGCAGTTACGCGGTTTCCAGCGCGATTTTGGAAGAATGCGTCCGTATCAGGTTGAGCGCGGTCATGCAGAAACACATCTCCAGGGCGGAACTGAAAAAGGTCGCGCCGCTCGACACCGGTTGGGCTGGCGACATCCGGTCCCGCGCCAACTCGCGCCCCATCGTGCGCATCCATCTCCTCGGGTCGATGCGGGCCACAACCTATGTGGGCGAAAACATCCTTCCGCGTGGCCGCAAGGCGCGTGCCATCCTCGGCTGTCTCTGTCTCGCCGCGGGAGCGCGCGTGCCGCGCAGCCGGCTCGCCGCGACACTGTGGGACCGCGTCCCCGATTTCCAGGGACGCGCGAGCTTCCGCCAGGCGTTTCGCGAGCTGATTGTCGCGCTCGGACCGCTCGCCGACGAGCTCATTTCCTCCGACCGCGAGACCGTCAGCCTCAACACCGATCTTTGCTGGATCGATGCACTCGCGGTTCTTGCGCCATCGCCGGAAAATTTTCACCGCGCGGATCTCGCGACGCTTTGCAGCGGCGAACTGCTTGAAGGCTTGGACAATCTCAGCATTTCGTTCGATCAGTGGCTGATCGGCGAGCGCTCTCGTTTCACCGAGCGGCTGCGGGCCTTGCTCGAGGCGGAGCTTCGCCAGGTCCATCGCAGCAACCCGGATGCGAGCGAGCGCGCCGACATTGCGCGCCGCCTGATCCGCTTCGATCCGACCCACGAAGGCGCCTGCCGCATCTTGATGCGCGCGCTCGCCGACATGGGGGAGCGTGCGCAGGCGCTGCGCGAATATGCCCGCTGCCGCGAGGCGCTCAAGCGTGCGCTCGACGTCGAACCGTCGCGCGAGACGCACGCGCTGTATGAAGTCATCGCCATGGTCGGCCGCGAGGAACGGGGCGAGAAGGACAAGGACGAGCACGACGACGCGGCTTCCCGCCCGAAGCGGCCGAAAGCTCCGGTGCCTGCTCCGGTGCGTACGCGGCTGCGCGTCGGCGTGCTGCCATTCCTGGCAACGCGCTCGACCGAAGACGACAGCATGGCCTTTTCGTTGAGCCAGGAGATCGCCGCCGCGCTGGCGCGCTTCCGCTGGTTCGACGTGATCGCACCCGTGACGCTGATGCGCCGCCCGACCGTGACCATGGCGAACGATGATCCGCTACGCTCCAGCGATCTCGACTACGTGGTCGACGGAGCGCTCTCGGGCAACGGCGAGCACTACCAGATCAGCGTGCGGCTGCTCGACCTTACGCGTTATGCATCGCCGGTGTGGAGCGACCGTTTCGAGCTGGCGACCGATGAATTGCACAAGGTCGACGAAATGGTGACGGCGAAAATCGTCGGCCGCATCGACCCCGTCATTCTCTTCATCGAGGGGCAGCCGAAGCGCCGCGAGAACCACGGCGCGACCGGTCTGCTGCTGCGCGCGATCCCCATGATCTACAGCATGGAGCGTGCGAAATTCGAGGAGGCCGGGCGGCTGATCAAGCGGGCCCTGGAGATCGATCCGAACGACACGATGGCGCTCGCCTGGGCGGCGTATTGGGAGATGTGGCACGTCGGACAGGGCTGGACTACCGACCCGGTCGCGACGCTCGGCACTGCGGAAGCCCATTGCCTGCGCGCGATGAAGATCGATCCGGAAAATGCAGAAGCCCTCGGAATCTACGCCCACACGCTCGCGTGGAAGAAGGAGTTCCAGCCTGCGCTGTACTACTTCGACCGCTCGCTGCGGCTCAACCCGAACCTCGCGTATATGTGGGCGCTCAACGCCGCGACGTTCGCCTATATCGGCGATTGGGAAATGGCGCTGAAGCGGCTCGAGCGTTATCGCGACTTGGCGCCGTTCGATCCGTACTACGGCTTCTTCGAAACGATCTATGCCATCGCCTACATGATCGAGGGGGACTACGAGCAGGTGATCACGTTCGGGCGCCGCGTCATCAAGGCCAATCCGGAATTTACTGCCGGATACAAACCCGTGATCGCCGCGCTCGGTCTGCTCGGGCGGAGCGAGGAGGCCAAGCCTTACGTGAAGCAGCTTCTCGAGTTGGAGCCGAACTTTACAATCACGCACTTCCGCGACGTCTATCCGCTCAAGAACGACAACGACCGCGACCGCTACAGCGAAGGCTTGCGGCTCGCCGGCATCCCCGAGGGCTAGCTCCTCGCGCGGCGCTCGCTTATCGTCTCAGCACGATCCCTTTTCTCTCGCCCCGGAGGCGTCCTTTGAGTCTCGCGCCCGATATCGTCGCCACGCTTGAAAAGGTGACGACCGCCACCATCACCACGATGCTGCTCAAGAAGGGCATCCGGCACTGCTGGATCAAGGGCGCGATGCCGTTCTCGGGCCAGACCGGCAAGCGCCTCGTCGGGCCGGCGTTCACCCTGCGGTTCGTACCGGTGCGCGAGGATCTGGCGACGCCGGCGAGCTGGGCGAAGCCGATCTCGACGCGCGGCGCGATCGAGGCGATGCCGGAAGGGTGCATCGCGGTCGCCGACGCGATGGGCGTGACCACGGCCGGTATCTTCGGCGACATCCTGTGCATGCGCATGACGCGCCGTGGCGTCAAAGCGCTCGTCACGGACGGCGTGGTGCGCGACAAGGCGGGCGTTGTCGCCACCAATCTGCCGGTCTGGTGCCAGGGCACGGCAGCGCCTGCGTCGGTCAACGGGCTCACGTTCGTCGGCTGGCAGGAGCCGATCGCCTGCGGCGGTGTTGCAGTGTTCCCCGACGACGTGATCGTGGTGGACGACGACGGCGCGGTGCTGATCCCGAAGGATTTGGTCGGTTTCGTCGCCGAAGAGGGCGAGGAGCACGAGCGCTACGAGAGCTGGGTGGTCAGCGAGGTCGAGCGCGGCGTGCCGCTGCCCGGACTTTACCCGCCGAACGACGAGGCCAAGGCGCGCTATGAGGCGTGGAAGATGAAGTAAATGTTCTTCGTTGTCGCGAAGGTTCTCGGCTTCTTCGCGCTTCCCTCCAATATTCTGATCTCGCTCGGCGTGATCGGCATCGCGTTGATGGCAACGCGCTTCGCGCGCGCCGGGCGGAGGCTCGTGGTGACGGCGTTGATCCTCATCGCCATCGCGGGTCTGTCGCCGTTCGGCAACGCCATCATCCTGCCGCTGGAGGAGCGCTTCCCGGCTTGGGACGCTTCTCGGGACGCCTCGCGCGGCGCGCCCACCGGAATTATCTCGCTCGGCGGCGCGCTCGACACGGTCGTGTCGCAGCCGCGCGGCGAGGTGGCGCTCAACGAGGCGGCCGAACGCATGACGGTGGTCGCCGAACTCGCGCGCCGCTATCCGGCCTCCCGCATCGTGTTTTCGGGCGGATCGGGCCGCATCATCTATGACGGTGTCACCGAGGCGTCGCTCGCGGCGCGGCTGTTCGAGAGCTTCGGCATCGTGAAGGATCGCATCGTGCTGGAAGACAAGTCGCGCGACACCGACGAGAACGCGCGCTTCACCAAGGATCTGCTCCAGCCGAAGGCAGGCGAGCGCTGGCTGCTCGTCACGTCGGCGCATCACATGCCGCGATCGATCGGTGTGTTCCGCGCCGCGGGATTTTCGGTCGAGGCCTATCCGGTCGACTACCGCACGCGCGGCGCGATCGACCTGCTGCGGCCCTTCTCCAACGTTGGCGACGGCCTGCGCCGCATCGACACGGCGGCGCGCGAATGGGTCGGGCTTGTGGTCTATCGGTTGACCGGACGGACGGGGGAGTTGTTTCCGGGACCGTAGTCTTTCTTGGTGCTTCTTTCCCTCTCCCCGTGAAACGGGGAGAGGGTGGCGAGCAGCTTCGCTGCGAGCCGGGTGAGGGCATCTCTCGATAGCGTGCTTGCCCCTCATCCGCCCTCGCATTCGCCATAGCCCGGCGCAATTGCGCCGGGCGTTCTTATGCAAAAGAACGCGAAGGCCTTGCCTTCGCTTCGCACCTTCTCCCCGCTACGCGGGGAGAAGGAAAAGGAACGCTCAATCGTGCCGCGGCGCGGTCAGGCGATAGACGCCCCTGAAGTCGCGCGGATCGGCCGGCTTGCCCTTGCGCAGGATCACGAGGCGGCCCTGTTCGGCGAGCGCGACCGCGACACGGCGGATCGGCTGCATCAGCGGACCCCAGCCGTCCGGATGGTCGCCGCCGAGCGCTCGGGCGGCCTCCGCCGGGTCGACCGTTTTGCCGGGGCCGCGCTCCGCGGTCAGGCGCAGTAGGGTTGCTTCGATGTCACGCGATTCCGGCCGCCTAACGCTTTGATTCTCCATGGCCGCAAGCAATCGCCGATCCATCGTGCGGCGGCAACCGCCTTTCCCGAAACGAACGATCGTGCTATTTCGGCGCCATGAACGAACTGGCCAAAGGCGACCGCACGCGCACACGTATCCTCGACGAGGCCGTCAACCTCGCGAGCATTCAAGGACTCGGCGGGCTCACCATCGGGCCGCTGGCGGAGCGGCTTGGCCTGTCGAAGAGCGGACTGTTCGCGCATTTCGACTCGAAGGAAGCTCTGCAGGTCGAAACGTTCGACCGTGCAGCCGACTTGTTTCGCGCCGACGTGACCGAGCCGCTGCGCGCAGTCGCGGACCGCCGCGAGCGATTGCGCGCGTTCTTCGAGCGCTGGATCGCGTGGCTCGATGACTCGCGGCTCTCCGGCGGTTGTCCGATCCTTGCCGCCGCGGTCGAGTTCGACGACGTGCCGGGGCCGGTTCGCGACACCGCCGCGCGTCACCTCGCCGAGCTTCAGGGACTGGTCGTCAAGTTCGCGCGCGCGGCCCGGCCGGACGGCGACGCCGAGGCGCTGGCCGCGGCGGTGATCGGCCTTGCGATGTCGCATCTGTTGCGCACGCGCCTGCTCGCCGACCGCAAGGCGCACGCCGTGACGATGCGTGCGTTCGACGCGCTGCTTGAGGGCACTTGAGAGCCCGGCTTTGGTGATCGACTTCGGCTGGGTTACGCTCCGTCCCGTCGCAATCGCGCGACGTTCGAATGAGGGCGTCATGTCGAAGATCACACCGGCTCTGTTCACTGTCGCAACGCTGCTTGCGCTTGGCTCCGGCGTCGCATCTGCCCGGGCGCAGGCGCTCGATGGATTGGTCACCCGCAGTTTCGTCTCGGCGGGCGGCAACGACGCCAGCAGTTGCAGCCGGCGTGCGCCGTGCCGCACCCTTGCGGCAGCTTTGGCCAAAACTGCCGCTGGCGGCGAGATCAACATTCTTGACGCGGGCGGCTACGATACGGTGACAATCGACAAGGCCATCAGCATCGTCAATGACGGGGCTGGCACGGCAAGCATTCTGGTTCCGGAAGGAGGAACCGGCATCCAGATCACCAATCCGTTCGATGAAGCGAAGGTCAATCTGCGCGGTTTGACCATCGAGGGCGCCGGCATCGGCGCGACCGGAATCTTCTTCGCGGGTGGCCGGTCGCTGACCGTCCAGAACTGCGTCATTCGCAATCTCTTCACCGGCATTCAATTCGCCCCGAGCGGCCGTCAGCTGCCGCAAGACCGGCCGCGCGTTGCGCAGTCGAGCCTGACTGTGTCGAATACGACGGTCGCAGACGTCGAGGGTGATGGGGTCGTGATCGGGCCCGGCGATACCGGATTTGTGAAGGCGACCTTGCACCGGGTCGAGATCTACAACAGCGCGCAGGCCGGCATCAGGATCATCGGCGGCGCCAGCAAGCGAAACATCCACGTCGCGGTTTCGGACAGCATCCTGTCGCAAAACATCCAGGGGATTACCGCCACCACGCCCCGCACCCACGCGCCGGTCAAAGTCATGGTCACGCGTTCCACGATCGCCAACAGCTTCTTCCACGGCCTGGTCGCGGAGGCCACTCCGCCGAGCCCGCCCGGAATCGAACCGCCCGGCCAGGTCGATCTCGGCTCGATCGTGGAAATGTGGGTCGGTCAATCGAGCATATTCGGCAACGGCACCGGGGTGGAGGCGAGCGGCGGGGCGCAATTACGCAGCTTCGGGGACAACAATATCGCCGGCAATCGGGTCGACGGAACACCGACCGCCGTCGCGAATAAATAGCGCTGGCGCTTTGAGTCAGACATCCATCGCGCGGTGCGTGTCGGACCCGAACTGACGCCGCCACCGCGCATGCTGCCTTGTCAGCCGGGGCGCGACAACACCATATGCTAGGTCACAAGCGCAGGAGACCCGCATGCCGCAGACCATCACCACCGGTTACAAGACGCTGCTCGAAGCGGCCAGGCGCGAAGTAGAGGGCCTGTCGGTCGATGAGGCGAGAGCGTTGTTCGGCCGTGGCGACGTGGTGTTCGTCGACATCCGCGATCCGCGCGAACGCGATCGGGAAGGCAAGATACCCGGCGCGTTCTCGTGCACGCGCGGCATGCTGGAATTCTGGGTCGACCCGGAAAGCCCGTATCACAAGCCGATTTTCGCCGAGGACAAGAAATTTGTGTTCTTCTGTGCCGGCGGGTGGCGCTCGCTGCTTGCTGCGCAAACCGCGCAGCAGATGGGATTGAAGCCGGTCGCGCATCTCACGGATGGCTTTTCCGGGTGGAGGAAGTCGGGCGCACCGGTGGAGGAGCCGGTGGCGAAGGAAAAGCCCTAATTCATTCGCCGGGTTGATCCGGTCAATCACGACATTTCGCTTGTCGACCGAGAACGCGCTCGCGATGCTGGCGCTAGGGAGAGTATCGCGATGGCCTTGAAGCTCATCATCGGCAACAAGAACTATT
Organism: uncultured Alphaproteobacteria bacterium; assembly: GCA_963778455.1. Classification (GTDB taxonomy): domain Bacteria; phylum Pseudomonadota; class Alphaproteobacteria; order Rhizobiales; family Xanthobacteraceae; genus PALSA-894. Next base: position 436,798 of record CAVZUL010000008.1, on the reverse strand, counting down.
CCTCGTGGTCGATGCGGCCGTGGATCGCCATGAAGGTTGCGGGCATTCCGTTCGACGAAGAGGTGATCTCGCTCTATGTGGACGGCAGCCGCGAGGAAATCCTCAAGCGCTCGCCGGCCGGCAAGGTGCCGATCCTGATCGACGGGGATGTGCGGGTCTGGGAATCGCTCGCGATTCTCGAATATGTGGCGGAAAAGTTTCCCGGCTTCGGGCTGTGGCCGTCGGACCCGGCCGCGCGCGCGCATGCCCGCGCGATCTCGACCGAAATGCACGCCGGTTTCGTGCCGCTGCGCCAGGAATGCGGCATGAATTTCTGGCGTCCGCCGGGAAAGCGCGCGTTGTCGCCCGGCGCGCTCGCGAACATCGCGCGTATCCAGGATATCTGGACGGAAGCGCGCACGCGTTTCGGGGGAGGCGGGCCGTTCCTGTACGGCAAGTTCTCGGCGGCGGATGCGATGTATGCGCCGATCGTCCAGCGCTTTACGACGTACCAAGTCGATGTGAGTGCGCCGGTCAAAGCCTACATGGATGCGATGAGAGCGCTGCCGGCTTGGGCTGAATGGCGGCGTGCCGCGCTCAACGAAACCTGGGTCATCCAGAAATTCGAATATGACTGGCCCGAGGTGCCTCGCATGGCGGCGGATGCCGGATGATGCAGCTTGTCATCGGCAACAAGAACTATTCCTCCTGGTCGTTCCGGCCGTGGATCGCCATGACGGCGCTCGCCATTCCGTTCGAGGAAATTTTGGTTCCGTTCGGTTCGCCGCTCGGAAATCCCGAGTTCAAGGAACGGCTCAAGGCCTACACCCCCGCGGGCCTGGTGCCGGTGCTGATCGATGGCGATACGCAGGTGTGGGAGACGCTCGCGATCCTCGAATATCTCGCCGACAAATTTCCCGACAAAGGGCTGTGGCCGCGGGACATGAAACTGCGCGCGCAGGCGCGCACGCTGTCGAGCGAGATGCACGCGGGCTTTGGGCCGCTGCGCGGCGAATGCCCGATGAACATCCGCCGCCCGGTGCGGACGCGCGAACTCTCCGCTGCCGCGCAGGCGAATGTCGCGCGCATCGACACGATGTGGACCGATTGCCGCGCAAGACATGGCGGTCCGTTCCTGTTCGGCAAGTTCTGCGCCGCTGACGCCATGTATGCGCCGGTGGTGGCGCGGCTGAACACCTACGGCATCAAGGTCGGCCGCGAGGCGCTCGGCTACATGGAAGCCATGATGGCGCTGCCGGCTTGGGGCCAGTGGCGCGCGGCCGCGCTGCAAGAGACCTGGATCGTGCCTGAGGACGAGGCTGACTGGCCGACGGTGCTGACCGCGTGATGTGGGCCGACCGGCAGCTGCCGCAAGGCGAGGACGTGTTCCTCGATCACGTCGGCTATTTCGTTGCCGATCTCGACGCCGCGGGCGCGCAGCTCGAACGGCTCGGTTTTCGCGTGTCGCAGATCAATGTGCAGACCAATGCGGATGCGAAGGGCTTATTGAAGCCCTCCGGCACGTCGAACCGGCTCGCGAAACTCAAATTCGGCTTCCTCGAGATTCTCGCCGCGACGCACGACACACCGCTCGCCGATCAGTTCAAGCAACAGATCGCACGCTATTCCGGGCTGCACCTGATCGCGCTGTCGCACGACGATCTGTCCGCGACGCGCGCGCGGCTCGTGCAGGCTGGCTTTGCGATGCAGGATGCGGTCGAGCTCAGGCGGCGCGACCGCACGTTGCCCGGCGCGCCGGAAGTTCATTTCTCGGTGCTGCGCCCGCAGCCCGGCGTAATGGCGGAAGGCCGCGTGCAATGGGTGACGCCGCGCACGCCGGACACGGTCTGGCGCGCCGAAACCATCACCACCGAGAATGGCGCCGAGGGCCTCACCGATATGCTGCTGGGTGTCGACGATCCGGCGGCAGTCGCGGCGCGTTACGGCCGCTATGTCGGCCGCACGCCGGTCGGTGCGTGGCGGGGTGCATGTCGTGACGCTGGATCGCGGCGGGCTGGTGTTCGCGGACGCGGCGCAAGCCGCGAAGATCTTGCCGGACTTCCGTCCGCCATCGTTGCCGTTCATGGCCGGGCAGGCGCTGTGCGCCGATCTGTCGCTGACTCGCGCGATGCTTACGCGCAACGGGATCAAGCCGGTGTTCTCCTCAAGCGACATGATCTGCCTCGGGCCTGCCGATGCGCTCGGCGGGTACATGCTGTTTCATGCGCCCTCTGTGACCGATCCGTGGAACGCGCTTCAATAGTTGAGCGGGGCGCATAGAGAAAAGCCCGGCGGCTGCCGGGCTTTCCCATCCTGGAGGCGGGTTACTTGCCGCGCAATGTGTCCTTCAGGCCGCCGACCGCATTCTGAATCTTGCCGGCGGTCTTCTGCGCCTTGCCTTCGGCCTCGGTCTTGGCGTCGCCCGTGACCTTGCCGGCGACTTCCTTCACCTTGCCCTTGGCCTGTTCCCAGGAACCTTCCACGCGATCTTTGTCGATACCCATCGTTTCATCTCCTTTGATTGTCGCATGACGAAACAACGTCTGGCCGAGACGGATGTTCCTGTGACGGATTGTGTACGTCAAATGCCAAGTCCGCCGCTGTTGGTGCGGCTTTTGGCCTTGTTCTGCGCGACGCGGGCGCGGATGATGCATTCCAAGTAACGATGAGGGAGAGCGCCATGACAACGCTGATCCGCGGTCTCGCGGTGCTGACCGCGCTGCTTTGGTCGGGCGTCGTGTCGGCACAAACCTATCCCGCCAAGCCGGTGCGCATGGTCGTGCCGTTCGGTCCCGCCGGCCCGACCGATGTCATCGCCCGGCTCATCGCGCAGAAACTGTCCGAGACCTGGGGCCAGCAGGTCTATGTCGAAAACCTTCCCGGCGCGGGCGGCAACACCGGCACGGCGAATGCCGCGCGCTCGGGCGCCGACGGTTACACCATTCTGGTGGTGAGCACCGGCTTCATCATCAATCCGAGCCTTTACGCCAAGGCGCCGTACGACCCGTTCAAGGACTTCACCCCCGTCACATTGGTCGCGGCGTCACCGAACGTGGTGACCGTGCATCCGTCGGTGCCCGCCAACACGATGCAGGAACTGATCGCGCTCATCAAAGCGAGCCCCGCGAAATACAGCTACGCGCAGCCGGCGATCGGCTCGACGCCGCATCTCGCCGCCGAACTCTTCCGGATGCGCTACGACCTCGATCTCGCGATGGTGCCGTTCACCAGTGCCGGGCTCGCGATGAACTCGGTGCTCGGCGGCCATACGCCGATCGGCTTCACGGCTTCGCCGGCCGCGATGCCGCTGATCCGCGAGGGCAAGGTGCGCGGGCTCGCGGTGCTGAGCGCAAGGCGCATCCCGGGGCTCGATGTGCCGACCTCGGGTGAGGCCGGCGTGCCGGATCAGGAATCCGATACGCTGACCGGTATCGTGGCGCCGGCCGGGACGCCGAAGGAGATCGTGGAGCGCTGGCAGCGCGAGGTCGCTCGCATCGTGGCGCTGCCCGAGATCAATCAGCGCCTCGTCCAGCTTGGCTTCGTGCCGATCGCCAATACGCCGGAGGCTTTCAGCGAACGGCTCAAGCTCGAGTTCGAGAAATGGGGGAAGGTGGTGCGGGACGCGAAGCTGCGGATTGAGTGATGCCGTTTCGCGAGCACTACCAAAAGGATCAGTAAAAATACGGAAGCTTCACATCCGCCCCCAAGTTCCATCGGCCGGATACCAGAAAAATCTGTACGCGCGCCAGTTGCGCTGCTAGGACCCGCTGGGGAAGCGTTGTGGCCGGGGGTAACATGCGTCTCGTAGTGCTGTTGTTGGTGCTGCTTGGGCCGGCGGGTCTTGGCGGCTGTGCTTCTGTCACGCGCGGCTGGAGCGAGCAGATCCAAATCGCGTCGGAGCCGGAAGGCGCGGAGGTGCGTACCTCGTTGAGTTAGGCCTGCACCACGCCGTGCACGCTGACCGTTCAGCGCAAGGACGAGTTCAGCGTCAGCTTCGCGAAACCTGGTTACCATCCGCAGACCGTGCAGGTGGGCACGCGCATCGCGAACGCGGGCGCGGCCGGCTTTGCCGGAAACGTGCTCGTCGGCGGCATCATCGGGATGGGTGTCGATGCGGCGAGCGGCGCGACGCTCGAGCATCACCCGAACCCGGTTGTCGCGGTGCTGCAGCCGGTTGCTCCGGCAAGGCAACAGCCGCCACCGGACCGCCGGCGCCGGAACGATGGACCAAAGGTTTCGCAGCGCGGACCTGCACCGCCGCCGATCGTGGCCACCCCGGCCTCGGTGGTGATCGCAGAGCCAGAGCCCACCTTGAGCGAATCCGACCGCGTGATGATGATGCGAAACTAGCAGTGTTCGATTTGCATGCTTGCGCTATGAATAGAGCATGCGCATCACCGGCATCCGCGAAACGTCCGTCGCGCTGAACTCCACGCTGAAGAATTCCTCGATCGATTTCTCCGAGATGACTACCTCGGTCGTCGCGGTGATCACCGACGTCATGCGCGGCGGCAAGCCGGTCGTCGGCTACGCGTTCAATTCCACCGGCCGCTATGCGTGCGGCGCGCAGATGCGCGCGCGCTTCATTCCGCGCCTGCTCAAGGCCGATCCCAACGCGCTGCTCGACGAGGCGGGCGACAACCTCGATCCGGCGAAATGCGTCGCCGCGATGATGCGCAACGAAAAATCCGGCGGGCACTCCGAGCGCTCGATCGGCATCGGCACGATCGAGGTGGCGCTCTGGGATGCGGTCGCCAAGATCGAGGACAAGCCGCTGCACGCGCTGCTCGCGGAGCGCCATAACGGCGGCAAGGTGCCGACGAAGTGCTTCGTCTATGTCGGCGGCGGCTGGTACGCGCCCGGGAAGGGGATTCCCGAGCTGCAGGACGAGATGAAACGTCATCTCGATGCCGGCTACACCATGGTGAAGATGAAGGTCGGTGGCGCGTCGCTCGCCGAAGACATCAGGCGCATCGAGGCGGTGAAGAGCGTCCTGCCGCCGCACGCCGAGCTGGCGGTCGACGCGAATTCCAAATTCGACCTGAAGGAAGCGCTCGCCTACGCCAAGGCGATGGCGCCCTATCGCCTGCGCTGGTTCGAAGAGCCATGCGATCCGCTCGACTTTGCGACGCTCGCCGAAATCTCCGACGCCTATCCGCATGCGCTCTCGACCGGCGAGAACTTGTTCTCGCAGCAGGACGTGGAAAACCTCGTCCGCTTCGGCGGCCTGAAGGCGAAGCGCCGCGACGTGATCCAGGTCGATCCGCCGCAGGCCTACGGCATCGCGCAATATGCCCGTACGCTCGCCGCGCTGGAGAAATTCCAGTGGCCGCGCTCCGGACATTTCCCGCACGGCGGCAACCAGATGTCGCTCGCGATCGCGGCCGGCTTCGGCCTCGGCGGAGCCGAAGTCGTATCCCGGCGTGTTCGGTGTGTTCGCGGGCTTTGCCAAGGATGCCGTGATCGAGAACGGATACATTTCGCTGTCGGATCGTCCCGGCATCGGCTTTGAGGGTCAGGCCGCTCTCTATGCGGTGATGCGCGATATAGCGGCCTAGTAGCCCTCCATTCTATGCAAATCTGCAACCCGCCCCTGCGGCGGGAACCCGAATGCGCCCCGGCGCATACCGTCCCATGGGCATCTTCCAACCCGGCCGAAATGTCTGGCGCGTCGAGCATGCGAATCGCGCGAGCGTTCTGATCGACGCCTGTTCGTTCTTCGGCGCGGTGCGCGCCGCGCTGCTTCAGGCCAAGCGCTCGGTCTTCATCATCGGCTGGGACCTCGACAGCCGCACGCGTCTGGTCGGCGAGGATCGCAACCCGCCCGACGGCTGGCCGGTCACGCTGCGCGAGTTTCTGGTTCGCCTCGTGAGCGAGCGGCCCGAACTCACGGTCTATCTGCTCGGCTGGGACTTCGCGCTGCTCTACGCGCTGGAGCGCGAGCCGTTGCCGTCGCTGACACTCGGCTGGAATACGCCCGACCGCGTGCGATTCCGGCTCGACAACACGCTGCCGATCGGGGCGTCGCACCACCAGAAAGTCATCGTGGTCGACGACGCGCTCGCGTTCTCCGGCGGTCTCGACCTGACCATCCGCCGCTGGGACACGTGCCAGCATGCGATCGACAATGACGAGCGGCGCGATCCCGCCGGACAGCCGTATCGTCCCTTCCACGACGTGCAGATGATGGTCGATGGCGCGGCGGCGCGCGCCCTCGCCGAGTTGGCACGCGAGCGCTGGGCGCGTGCCGCGGGTGAAAACGTGCCATCGGTGCCGGAGTTTGCGGCGCCGTGGCCGCAGGAGGTGCGCGCGGACTTCACCGATGTGCAGATCGCTATTGCGCGGACCTTGCCGGAATACCGCGAACAGAACGAGGTGCGCGAGGTCGAAGCGCTGTTCTACGACATGATCGAGCGCGCCGAGCGCACCGTCTACATCGAGAACCAGTTCCTGACTTGCAGTACCATGGCGCACGCGCTCGCCCGCCGCATGAAGGAGAAGCCGGAGCTCGAAGCGCTGATCGTTTGTCCGCACGCGCATGCGTCCTGGCTCGAAGCGCGCACGATGCGCAACGGCCGCATCCGCTTCGCTCAGATCCTGCGCGAAGCCGGCATCGCCGGCCGGGCGCATCTCGTCTATCCGGAGGTGAGCGACGGCGTGCGCACCACGGACACAATGGTGCACTCCAAGGTGATGATTGTCGACGACTGGCTGTTGCGTGTCGGCTCGGCCAACCTCAACAATCGCTCGATGGGCACCGACACCGAATGCGATCTCGCGCTCGCGGCGCAAAGCGATGCGCAATGCGAGGCGATCCGTCAGGTTCGCGCGCGGCTGATTGCAGATCATTGCGGTGTCGCACCGGAGGCGGCCGCCAAGGCGATCGCCGCGGACAGTTCGCTGATCCGCGCGGCGGAAGGCCTGTCAGGGAACGGGCATCGCCTGCGTCCGATCGACGATGGCGCTCCGGACGAAGGCGAATTCGCCGAATACATTCAGACGCTCGCCGATCCCGAGCGCCCGATCGAGAGCAGCCCGGCGGTTGCCGAGATGCTTGGGGGACGTTTCCCGCGCCCCAACACCTTGATGTGGCTGAAGCTCGCGGCGCTGCCGCTTGCGCTGATCGCGCTTGCCGTCGCGTGGCAATTTCCGCCGCTGTCGGACATCGCAAGCCTCGACGAACTTGGACCGATGCTGCAAATGCTCGCCGGGGAGCCTTGGGCGCCGCTGCTTGTGATCGGGGTCTATATCGTCGGCGGCCTGATCGCGTTTCCGGTGTTGATCCTGATTGCCGCAACTGCAGCGGCGTTCGGTCCCGCCCTCGGTCTCGCCTATGCGGCGGCCGGCTCGCTTGCGAGCGCGGTCGTCACCTATGCGGTCGGCGTCGCGCTCGGCCGCGACACGTTGCGCGCGGTGATCGGTCCGCGCCTCAAACGCGTGCAGCGGCGGATCGTGCACGGCGGCGTGCTCGCGATCGCCGCCATCCGGCTGGTTCCGATCGCGCCGTTCACGGTGGTCAATCTCGTGGCGGGGGCGAGCGAAATCCGCATCGGCGCGTTCGTTGCCGGCACGATCCTCGGCATGCTGCCCGGCTGGATCGCGATGTCGGCGCTCGGTCATCAGATCATGCGCATCGTCAGCGAACCGAACCCAGGGGACGTCGCGTTGCTCGCGGGTGTGATTGCGATCTGGATCGGGATTGCAGGCGGCATCCAGATCGTCTTTGCCAGATTTGGAGCGCGCGCTTGAGTACGGTCCGGGTGCTGACCTGGAACATCCACGGCGCGCTCGGGCGCAATCCGCGCTTCGATCTCAAGCGCGTGGTCGAGCTGATCGATCGCTGGGACCCGCAGGTCGTGGCGCTGCAGGAGGTCGATTCGCGGCGCGAGAAGATCGGGGACAATCCGTTCGAGCTTCTGCAGCGCGAACTCGGCGAACACGGCATTGGGGCGAAGTCGATCACCACCGCCGACGGCGACTATGGCCAGATGCTGATCAGCCGCTGGCCGCTCTGCGATACCGTGATCCACGATATCTCGTATCCCGAGCGTGAACCGCGCCGTGCCATCGCCAGCACGATTGCGACGCCGCATGGACCGCTGCGCTTCGTCGCGACGCACCTGGGCTTGAGCACGCACGAGCGGCGCAGCCAGACGAAGACGCTGCTCGACCTCGCGGGGGAGGGTGGCGCCACCACCGTTGTCGCGGGCGATTTCAACGACTGGTTCTGGGTCGGCTCGGTACGCAGCGCGCTCTCGCGCGCGCTGCCGGGGTGCACGCGCTTTCGCACTTTTCCCGCGTTGCTTCCGTTGCTGCGGCTCGACCGCATCTATTGCCGCCCGGCCGGCGCGCTGGTGCAGGCGTTTACCGACCGCACCGCGCGCGCACATCTCCGACCATCTGCCGGTGGTCGCCGACGTGCGCGTGTCGCCGGCATGAGACGCGCTTGACCGTACACGCGATTTCGCGTTCGTAGCGCGCGGGAGAATACCGCATGCCGCTGACTTACAATCCGTCCGTCTTCCATGTGAACGACATCCCGCAGGCGATGTCGATCATCATGACGCCGGAGGGATCGACCACGGCCGACCGGTGGGAAAAAGAGACGCCCTACATGGCCGACCTGATCGCCGAACAGTTCGCCATCACGGCCGACTCGCTGGTGCTCGATTACGGTTGCGGCATCGGCCGCATGTCGCATGAGCTGATCAACCGTCACAACTGCCGCATCGTCGGCGTCGATATTTCGCCGAGCATGCGCGCGCTTTCGATCATCTACACGCAGACCAACCGGTTCATGTCGTGCTCGCAGGAGATGCTCGAAGGGCTGGTCGCGCGCGGCATGAGGTTCGACGCGGCGTTGTCGATCTGGGTGCTGCAGCATTGCGCGACGCCAACCGAGGACGTGGCGCGCATCAAGAGCGCGCTCAAGCCGGGCGGCGACCTGTTCGTCGCGAATGGCAATCTGCGGTCCGTGCCGACCGCCGAACAGGGCTGGGTGAACGATGGCCTCGACATCAAGGCGATGCTAGGCGGCGAATTCGAGACCGTGCGGGTGGGCGGCTTCGCGCGCGAGAAAACGACCGAGATCATCGCCGAAGGTACGTACTGGGCCGCGTACCGCCAGCGCGGCTGAACAAAAAAGAAGGCGGCCGCAGCCGCCTTCCGATTTCCTTCGGTCCGCTCGTCCCCGTCCCCGATCAGGTCGGGGATAAACTCGCGGGGACCCAGTTCTTGGTTCTGGATTCCCGCTTGCGCGGGAATGAGCGGGAGAGAAGTTAAACCTCGATCACCGCCACGATGCGCAGCGTGCCCGGCTCGACCACGATGATCTCGTCGTTGTAGACGAAATACATGTAGCCGCGCCATGGCGGCTCGATCTCGATGATCGTCACGCGGGAGGGGCGCGACGCGCACGGTGCGCGGCACCACGGTGCCGACCCTGACGTCGAAGTTGACGTTGGTCACGCGCGGCGCCGAGCTGGTCAGCACGGTCTGGCGGATCGTGGTCTTCTGCTCGACGGTGAACGAGGCGCTGCCGCCAGCGCGGGTCGTCGACTGCGTCGCGGTTCCCTGCTTGGAGCCGCCGGGCGCGGGCGATTCGGTCTGTTGCTGCTGACGCGGCTGCGCCGGCTGCTGGCCCTGCGTCTGCTGCTGGGTCGATGGCTGGCCGCTCTTCTCCTGGGTTTGACGGGTCGGAGCCTGGCCGTTCTTGTCGTCCTGCGACTGCCGGGTGGTCGTGCCCTGTCCGCCGCCCGGAGCCTGGGCCGGGGACTGCTGGGTCGACTTCTGCTGCTTCTCGGCGGATGCGCGCTCCTGCGCGCCCTGCTGACCCTTGGCGCCCGGCGTGTCCTGTCCGCCCGACGGGGCGGACGGATTGGCCATCGGGCGCACTCGGGGCGCCGCCTGCGCCACCGCCGGTACCCTGCGACAGCGCAACGGTCGAACCCGCGGCGAGCGCAACGGCTGCCACGGAAACCAGTAATGTACGTTTCATTGTTCCTCTCCTGGGGATTTGGGATCTCCCGGGCCCCTTCCGCCGAGGGTTCAACGCCACTCGCGCGGCGTGTTCCGAAAGAGTTTCAAATCGTGCCAGAATGTGATGTTCCATGAATGCGCATTCACGGCGCTCGCGCGCCGCGCCATAGTGCGGCCTCGCGAATCCGAAACGGGGAGGGCCCGGTGGCGAAACTCGCCTCGATGATCGACACGCAGGCGACCAGAGTTCCGCGCCAACGCGGCGCAAATGCGCGCGCTGACGCAGGAGCTTGCGGAGAAGCGCGCCGAAGCAGCGCTGGGCGGGCCGGCGCGTTCGCGCGAGCGACATGCGTCGCGCGGAAAGCTTCTTCCACGAGAAAGGGTGCTGCGGCTGATCGATCCGGGCGCGCCGTTCCTCGAACTGTCGCCGCTCGCCGCCAACGGCATGTACGAGGACGCGATCCACGGCGCCGGCATCATCACGGGCATCGGCCGCATCGAGGGGCGCGAATGCGTCATCGTGTGCAACGACGCCACCATCAAGGGCGGCACCTACTATCCCGTAACCGTGAAGAAGCACCTGCGCGCGCAGGAGATCGCGCGCGAGAACCGGCTGCCCTGCATCTATCTGGTCGACTCCGGCGGCGCGAACCTGCCGCAATGGCCGGAGGTGTTCCCCGACCGCGAGCACTTCGGCCGCATCTTCTACAATCAGGCGACGCTTGTCTTCGCTCGGCATTCCGCAGATCGCCTGCGTGATGGGCTCATGCACGGCCGGTGGCGCCTATGTGCCGGCGATGTCGGACGAGGCGATCATCGTGCGGAAACAGGGCACGATCTTTCTCGCCGGCCCGCCCCTGGTGAAGGCCGCGACCGGCGAGGTGGTCTCAGCCGAGGATCTCGGCGGCGCCGATGTGCATGCGCGGCTCTCCGGCGTCGCGGATCACTACGCGGCGGATGACGGTCACGCGCTTGCGCTGGTGCGGCGTATCGTTTCGAACTTCAATTCGACGAAGAAGGTCGACATCGACGTGCGGCCGCCGCGCGAGCCGCTGTTCGAGGCCGCCGAGCTCGACGGCATCGTGCCAAGCGGCACGCGCACGCAATACGATATCCGTGAAATCATCGCGCGGATCGTCGATGCCTCGGAGTTCGACGAGTTCAAGCATCTCTACGGCACGACGCTGATCACCGGCTTCGCGCACATCCACGGCATTCCGGTCGGCATCCTCGGCAACAACGGCATCCTGTATTCGGAGAGCGCGCTCAAGGCCGCGCATTTCATCGAGCTGTGCTGCCAGCGGCGCATTCCGCTGCTGTTCCTGCAGAACATCACCGGCTTCATGGTGGGGCGCGAATACGAGGCGGGCGGCATCGCCAAGAACGGCGCCAAGATGGTGATGGCGGTCGCCTGCGCGCAGGTGCCCAAAATCACGCTGGTGGTCGGCGGCTCCTACGGCGCCGGCAACTACGGCATGTGCGGACGCGCTTACGGCCCGCGCTTCCTGTTCACCTGGCCGAACGCGCGCGTCGCGCTGATGGGCTCGGAGCAGGCCGCGAGTGTGCTCGCGACCGTGCGCCGCGACAACATCGAGGCGGGCGGTGGCAAGTGGTCCGAGGTCGAGGAGGCGGAGTTCAAGCAGCCGATCAGGCAAGCGTTCGACGAGCAGAGCAATCCTTACTACGCGACCGCGCGGCTGTGGGACGACGGCATCATCGCGCCAAGCGAGACGCGGCGCGTGCTGGCGCTGGCGTATTCGGCGGCGCTGAATGCGCCGGTGGGCGAGACGAGGTTCGGGGTGTTTAGGATGTGAGAGCGTGAGAACACGGCAAGCGGTAGTTTTGGTAGGCCTATTGATGCTTTCGCAATCGGAGACAGCCGTTGCAGCGGAACGTCTACGCATTCCGTTCGTGCGCTACGAGGCGAACCAAAAATATGTGCCGACTGGCGAGAAATGGGGTTGGACAACACGATTTCAAAATGGCGCTTTGGAAGAACTGGGCAAGGCGGCGGATGACGGGTTCCTGAATGCTGAGCTCGTCACGCCGAAAGGAGCTGGCCCCTTTGCTTTTGCAATACTGATGCACGGATGTGGTGGATTCGACGCGATCGCGAGACGCTGGACGAGGATTTGGGCAGAATACTTACAGACCTACAATGTAGGATCCTTGATCTTAGATAGTTTCACCACTAGAGGGGTGAAATCGACTTGCGGTTCTCCGGACGCACACTGGTCGCGTCGGAGAGTTGACGATGCTTATAGCGCTTTAGATTTTCTGGTCGCCCGAGCTAACGTCAATGCTAATCAAGTGTACATTATGGGCCGCTCAAACGGGGGCCGCGCAGTGCTGAACGCACTTCAGATCGAATATCGCGCGATGCGGAAGAATTTGTTTGCTGGGGGCATTAGTCTTTACCCACATTGTGCCGCTCGCAAGGACGACAGTTTTTATGCACCGTTGCTGATCCTTATTGCAGAATTAGACGATGCGAATCCATCGGTTCACTGCCGCGAGCTAGGCAATGCGAGACGAGCAAGTGGTCATCCAGAGCTAAGGGTTATTGAATACCCAAAGGCTCTTCACGGGTTCGATGATGGGTCGCCAGTTCGAATGTTTAATGGATGGAGAGTCGGAGGAAATACCGCCGCAGCAAAAGACGCCAAGCTTCAGGCGAGAGCATTTTTGATGCGACACCACGCCATTTCACCTTAGCCATGCTTCCGGTTGGCTACTCACGCCGCCCTCGGCCTGATCGCCTTGAGCTTATCCCCGATCTGGCGGCGGCGTTGCATCAGTTCGTAGTCAGTCTGAAGCCCGAGGAAGAAACCCTCCGACATTCCGAAATAGCGAGCGAGCCGCAGGTCGGCATCGGCCGTGATCGCGCGCTTGGCCAACACGATCTCGTTGATACGGCGCGGCAGCACGCCGATCGCGTTCGCGAGCGCGGTCTGCGACAGTGCCATAGGCTTCAGAAAATTCTCCATCAAGATTTCGCCCGGATGGGAATTTGGGAGGAGTTGTCGTCTCCGTGTTGATGTTTGTGGCATGCGGGCAATTTACTCCGTCATGGCCGGGCTTGTCCCGGCCATCCACGTCTTCCTTTTTTGAACTTGAAAAGAAAGACGTGGATGCCCGCAACAGGTGCGGGCATGACGAAAGGAGGGATTAGCGCGTCTCAGCCCGCTCAAATCAGTGTGTCGTAGAGATCATCCCAATTCGGATTCATCCCGTGGATCAATCTGACCTTCCAGGCGCGCGGCCAGTGTTTGATCGTTTTCTCGCGTTGGATCGCGGTGCGAATGTCGTCGTGCCGCTCATAGTAGACCAACCGCTTCAGCCCATGCTGCTTGGTGAAGCCGTCGACCAGTCCTTCGCGATGTTCATAGGCACGTTTGGGCAACGCGCTCGTCACGCCGGCATAAAGCGTTCCGTCGCGTCTGTTGGTCATGAAGTAAACCCAGCCGCCCGCCATCGTTCGATTAAGCAAGACGTGGATGGCCGGGACAAGCCCGGCCATGACGGAGCTAGGATATGCTTTCGACAAACGGTTGGACACGCTAGGCTTTGTCTGTCCCACACCGCGAGCCCCCATGCCCCCCGCCCAACGCATCGTCCAAATCTGCCTCTTCCTCGTCGCCGCGATCGCGCTCACGGGCGGGCCGCTGCAGATGTATCTCGGCCAGCCCGAGACAACGCCGCGGCTCGACAACATTCACCGCTTCCTCGGAGGCATCTATCTCGGCTGCGGCATCATCGCCGCATGGGCCGCGATCACGGTGAGGGAGCAGGGCACGCTGATCTATCTTATCGCACTGACCGTGCTGATCGCGGGCCTCGGCCGGTTGTCATCAATGCTGATCGTCGGCGTGCCGCAGCCGGCGGCCGCGTTCTACGGCTATCTTGCGCCCGAGCTGATCGTGCCGGTGGTGATGGCGCTCGCGCATCGTGCGAGCGGCCGCACGGCTTGAGCGCTCACATCTCCGCATCCATCCGGTACCCGTTCCGTCCGCTCTTTAACATGCTCTCCAGCAGCACCAGCCGGTCCTGGCCCCAGAACACCTCGCCGTCGATCACGTAGCAGGGAGACCCGATCACGTTCTTGTCCACGGCCTCCTGCGCGCGCGCCGCATAGATCGCGCCGATCGCGTCCGACTTCGCACTCGCCAAAATCTTCTCTGCATCGTGTCCGCTCTCGCGCAACAGCCGCGCAAGCGTCGCTTCGTCGCCGCAGTCCTGATCCTGCGCCCACACGGCGGAGAACACGCGGCCCGCATAGGGACCGACGTCGGCGCCGCTCTCCGCGAGCGCGGTCGCGGTGCGGTTCGCGAGCGCCACTGGAAACGGCCAGTGTTTCGGCCTGATCTTGAGCGGAATGCCACGCGCCTCGCGCCAGCGCTGCAGTTCCATGATGCGGTAGCGCTGCCGCGCCGGATGGCGCTTCGGCAGCGGCAGTCCGCCGGTGTGCGGAAACACCTCCGACAGTTCGACCGGCTTGAACGTCACCGTGACGCCATGCTGCTTGGCGAGATCGAGAAACACCTGATGGCCGAGAAAGGCCCACGGGCTAACGAACGAGAACCAGTAGTCGATGGTGCGGGGCATAGGATGAACTCTAGCGGAGGAAGCACGAGCTTAACGTGCCGGCACGGTCAGCGGAACCTTCGTTTCGGGAGCCGGTTGAGCGTTGCCTCTCTCTCGTCATTCCGGGGCCCGAGCGGAGCGAGGGAGCCCGGAATCCATAAACACTGCCTGTGCGATATGGTGACGGCTGTGGTCATGGATTCCGGCTCTCGCCCTATTCGGCCGGAATGACCGCTGGAGAGCCGCATGCCGAAGACGATCGAACACGTGCATTGGCCCGATGCGCCGGACCTGTGGATGCCCTACGCGCCGGCGATCAAGGTGAAGGGCGGCACCACCGTGTACCTCGCGGGCGTCACCGCGGCGCCGGTCTACCATCATCATCCGCACCGGCCGGAGGAGTTCGACGCGATGCCGCGCGACATGGAAGGGCAGGCGCGCGCCGCGCTGGAAAATCTCAAGCGCGGGCTCGACGCGGTCGGCGCGACCTTCGCCGACATCGTGACGGCGGACCGCTTCGTCACGGACCTGACCGATCAGGATGCGCTCAATCGTGTGTGGGGCGAATACTTCGGCGCCGCCAAGCCGACGACGACGACCGTGCAGGTGGTGCGGCTCGCGACCGACCCGCGCTGCCTGGTGGAGATCAATGCGATCGCGGTGATCGACTAAATGGCTCTCCGTCATTCCGGGGCGCCGCGAAGCGGCGAGCCCGGAATCCATAAACGCAGACCGAGCGATTTCGACAGTATAGTGGTTATGGATTCCGGCCCTCGCTCCGCTCGGCCGGAATGACCAAAGGAAATCCCATGCCCTACGAAACCATCCTCACCGACCTTACCGACAACATCTTCACCATCACGATCAACCGGCCGGACAAGCTCAATGCGCTCAACACGCAGATGATCCACGAGTTCATCGACGCGTTCGACGTGGCGGACGCGGACGATGCGGCGCGCGCGATCATCGTGACCGGAGCGGGCAGGGCGTTCTGCGCCGGTGCGGACCTCTCGGGCGGCGGGCGCACCTTCGATCGCGAGGCGCGCCCCGATCGTCCGCCGGTGCCGAACGGGCCGGACGGCAAGCCGGATCTCGGCCACGAGAACGCGCGCGACGGCGGCGGGCGCATGACGCTGCGCATCTTCAATTGCCGGAAGCCGGTGATCGCCGCGGTGAACGGCCCGGCGGTCGGCATCGGCGTCACCATGCTGCTGCCGATGGACGTGCGCATCGCGTCGAGCGAAGCGCGCTTCGGCTTCGTGTTCTCGCAGCGCGGCATCGTGCCGGAAGCGGCGTCGAGCTGGTTCCTGCCGCGCATCGTCGGCATCGCGCAGGCGCTGGAGTGGTGTTACTCGGGCCGCGTGTTTCCGGCGCCAGGAGGCGCTCGACGGAAAGCTGGTCAGCCGCGTGGTGGCGCCGGACGAACTGATCCCGGCGGCGCGCGCGCTCGCGCGCTCGTTCATCGACAACGACCGCGCCGGTGTCGGTGGCGCTGATCCGGCAGATGATGTGGCGCATGCTCGGCGCCGCGCCACCCGATGGAGGCGCACCGGATCGACAGCAAGGCCATGTTCCACCGCGGCCGCAGCGCCGACGTGAAGGAGGGCATCGCGTCGTTCCTGGAGAAGCGCCCGGCGCGGTTCACCGACACGGTCTCGGGGCACTTGCCCGAGCTGCCGTGGGGCGAGGAGCCGGCCTATCGCTGAAAACGGCGTCTCCGGCGGGTTAACCTTGCGTCGGATAGGCGGGATTCCTGAAATAAATTTCCCTATCACCCGCACAGGCCGATTTTCCGTGCTATTATAAAGGCATGGACCCCATGACGAACGGCTTTGGCCCCGCCGTTGCGGCGGCCCAAAGTGCGTTTTGCGTGATCGAAGGAGGCTGTCTTGGCTCACAAGTTCCGCGTCGGCGACAACGTTCACATCATCGCCGGCCTGCTCGGCCGCGGTGACGGCCATGGTGTCTATCAGGTGGTCCGCGTGCTCCCCGCCGAGGGCGACGAGCAGCAATACCGCATCAAGAGCGCGACCGAGCCGCACGAGCGCGTCGCCAAGGCGAGCCAGCTCGAACGCACGGCGTGACGGCGGTTTTCGCGCGCGCGGCGGTTTGACGGGGCACCGGCCTTCGTATAGAGCAGCGCGCGCAACCTTGGTTTTCGGCCTGCCTTGATACGCTCCCGTTTTTTGGGCGCTCACCAAGACATCTCCCAAAACTCGGATGCTTTGTCCGCCGCGCGATGAGCGTGCGTCGGGTTAACAAGCGTATCAACGCAAGGAGCAATAGATGGCTACAGGTACCGTGAAGTTCTTCAACACGCCAGAAGGGCTTCGGATTCATCCAGCCGACCGACGGCTCGAAGGACGTGTTCGTGCACATCAGCGCGGTCGAGAACGCGCCGGCATGCGCACGCTGATGGAAGGCCAGAAGGTCAACTTCGAGGTCATCACCGAGCGCGGCAAGCAGGCGGCGGGCAATCTCTCGCTCGCGTAACGCTGCCCGATCTGACGGTCTGGTTTCCGAACGCCCGGCGTCTTGCGCCGGGCGTTTTGTTTTGCGCGAAAAGAGCCGTCAATTGCGCGGCCGCCACCACACCAGCGCGACGCCGATGGTCGCGGCCACAAGGCCGATCAGCGCGATCGGCTTGAGGTGCTCGTCGATCAGCAGCCACGCGATCAGCGCCGAGGCGCCGGGCACGATGAAGAAGCCGGACGCGGCCTTGGCGGCGCCGTAGCGGTCCATCATCAGATTGTAGATCGCCATCCCGCCGATCGACATGACCAGCACGTTCCAGGTCATCGCGGCGATCAGGCCGGGCGTCCAGCTGCGCGTGCGGCGTCTCGAACAACACCATCAGCGCGATCGCCAGCAGCGCACCGCCGATCAGCTGCACGGCGGTCGCCTCGAACGGCGGCACGTCGGCGGCGAAGCTTCTTCAGATAGAGCGTCCCGCCGGAAAGGCCGAACAGGCTCAGGCCCAGCAGCGCCAGCACGCTGAAGTCGGCATCGTGCGGCACGCCGAGCACGACGCCCGCGAGGCCCGAGCGCGAAGCCGAGCCATTGCCACCAGCGGAATCTCTCGCCGAGCAGCGCGACGCCGAGCGCCGCGGTGAGGATCGGGTGGAACGCGTGCACCAGCGCGGTCGGCGTCGCGGCGACGCTGACCAGCGCCTTGTGCGCGGTCGCGAGCGCAAGTCCATGCACCAGCGCGCCGCCGATCAGGAGATGCGGCCAGCGCCGCCAGACCGGTCCCCAGGGGCGCTTGAGCGCCAGCACCATGACGACCGCGGCCAGCCGCCGCGATCGCGAGGCGGATCGCGACGAACGCATAGGGCGTGATGTCGGCGAGCCCGATCTTGGCCGCCGCATAGGACGACGCCCACAGGACCGCGAACACGAAGGGAAGGGTGGCAGGGAGCACGATGCGGCTTTCGGCGGATTCGGTGTGCGGCGTCCCGTATAGCGGGTTCGCGGCCGCGGCGCCCTTCGTGGTTTGGCGAAACACCCTTCGCGCGGCGCATAGCCGGCGCAGCTCCGATCCGAGCCGAAATGCAACCGTTTATTAACCATGTTTTTGCACGCTGGGCGGCGAAAGCGGCCGCTGCGCCTCGATTCTCCTGGAGAACTCAAATGGAACCGTTTCGTCAGTCCATGCGGCCCCGCTCGCAGCCTGGCCGGCGCGGAGAACATCCTGCGCATCGGGCGCGGCGAGCAGGCGCCCGCCGAATGCGGTGGTGCGCGACGGCGAACTGACGCGCAAGGGTCAGGCGGCGCTCGACCTCGTGACGCCAGGTCGCGGACACGATCTCGGCGACCGAAAACCGGATCGAGACGCTGCTGGTGCGCGCGCTCGAGCAGCTCAAGACGATGGAAGACCGCAACCGCGTCCTCGAGGCGCGTGCCGTTCGAGGCCGAGACGCGCGCGCGCGAAGCCGAGAAGTGGCTGATGCGCCTGCATGTCGAGATGGAGGACAAGTTCACCTCCTGGAAGGGCGCGCAGGGCGCGCAATCTGGCCGGCTCAGCGGCGGCCTGAGATCGATCGAACGGCCACAAGCCGGCCATGACTTTTCCATAGACACGGGCGACAAGGTCGGGCAATCGGCCGGAACGCTGGCCTCGGCGCTGATACAGGGGGAAAAATGGCCCGCTCGCTCGTGCTGCTCGCGATCCTGATGGTGTCCTCGGTGACGCCGAGCCAGGCGCAATTCCCGGGAAGCACCAATCCGCCGATCCCGCTGCCGCCATTCCTGACGCCGCGCGGCACGCCCGAAGACCAGCGCAACTGCCGGCCCGACGCCATTCGCCTCTGCAAGGAGGTGATCGACAATGACGACGCGACGCTGCGCTGCTTCCAGGCGCGGCGCCGCGAGCTCAGCCCGGCCTGTCTCGGCGTGCTGGAGAAATACGGGCGCTGAGCGCGTCCGCCTTCGGCTCTCAATCAATCGGCGCGATAGATCCGCTCGTCGTAGAGCGCGCCGAGCATCGGACCGAGCTTGTCGCGGAATGCCTGCTGCGCACCGGCCGAGCCGCGCGCGTCATAGGCCTTCTGGTCCTTCCAGGCCTCGACCACGGTGAAGTGGTTCGGCCGGTTGGTCTGCTGCACCACCTCGAAGCGCACGTTGCCGTCGCCCTTGCGGCTCGCGTCCGCGAGCGGATTGAGCGCTGCGATGCATTCGTCCTTGCGCGGCGGCGGCACGTCGACATGGCTCACGACGAAGACCGCGCGCTTTGCGGTGACCGGCTCGTTCGATCCGACATTGAGCGAGTTGTGCACGCGCTCGTCATACGGAGCGTCCTGGATCGCCTTGAGCTTGTCGCGGAACGCGGCGGTGCCGGCCGACTTTCCATGCGCGTCGAACGCGGCCTGATCCTTCCAGATCTCCAGCACCACGAAGCGGTTCGCGCGCCCGATCTCCTGCGCCACTTCGGCGCGCATGTTGCCGTTCTCCTTGCGGGCTCGCGTCGCGATATTGCTTGAGCAGCTTGACGCCGTCCTTGTCCGACGCCGAGGCGACCTCGACATAGGTCGCGACATGGATTGGACCGGCCGCGCCTTGCGCGCGCGCCATGTGCGTCATGGCTGCCGGCAACAACGTCATGGCGAGCAAGAGCTGAAATGTCAGGCGCATGATGTCCCCCTATCTCTTTGATTTTGGATCGTAGGGCGCAGGGGAACTCGCGGTCAATGCGCTGGCATGCGGCAGCGGCCGGGTGACGCTCGCGATCGATGGCGATGATGGCACCAGCCTCAACAAGCGTGAGATTGCGGCTGCCTTGCATCATCCCGATGGCGTCGACCATGCGGCCTGACCGATTGCCCGAGCAAGCAAGGAGCCCGGTCGGATCGGCTGGGCTTCTTGCTGTTCCGACGGCGCGGTTCCATCTTTCCTGGGAATTCAACAGGAAAGGCCCGCTATGTCGGACTATCGCACCGCTCTCATCGTCGGCGCCGGGAGCGGGCTCAGCGCCTCGCTGGCGCGGCTGTTCAGCAAGAACGGAATGAAGGTTGCGCTGGCCGCGCGCTCGACCGACAAGCTTGCGGCGATTGGTCAGGGAAACCGGCGCAACGGCCTTCGCGTGCGATGCCGCGCAGCGCAGCGGACGTGGAGAAATTGTTCGCAGCCGTCGAGGCCAAGCTCGGCGCGCCGGATGTCGTCGTCTACAACGCGAGCTTCCGCACGCGCGGGGCGTTCGTCGATCTCGATCCTGTGGACGTCGAGAAGGCGATCGCGGTCTCGGCATTCGGCGGATTTCTCGTGGCGCAGCAGGCGGCGCGGCGCATGCTGCCGAAAGGGCAGGGCGCGATCCTGTTCACCGGCGCGTCCGCGAGCGTGAAGGGCTACGCGCAGTCGGTGCCGTTCGCGATGGGCAAGTTCGCGCTGCGCGGCCTCGCGCAAGCGCTCGCGCGCGAGCTCTCGCCGCGCGGTATCCATGTGGCGCATTTCGTGATCGACGGCGGCATTCGCAGCGAGCGCCGGCCGGCGCACGCCGGACAAGCCGGATGCGCTGCTCGATCCGGACGCGATCGCAGAAAGCTATCTCGCACGTGCTGCAGCAGCCGCGCAGTGCATGGACCTGGGAATTCGAGTTGCGTCCGTGGGTGGAGAATTTCTAACCGGTCAGCTTCGCCCACCCCTGCTTGATCATGGTGATGACCGTGTCGGTATTCTTGCCGACGACCTCCCAATTGACCATGGGACGCGCATCCGGGCCCTTCGAGGCGGTGTCGGCGACGTAGGCGCCGCCAATGGTCAGCGCGGCACCGAGAATCATCCCAAAGATCAAACGCATCGAACGCTCCTTCCCCGCCGATACCCGTCCCGGAACAATGGGGCAACAGCACGCGTGCCCGCAAGAGGTCGCTCGTCGCGGCAGTCCCTGGGACGGAACCGTGTGAATTGGGGCAGGATCTGCCGCAATCTCGTCACGGTGATGCCATTTCGGCGAGTACCCATCGCTGCACCCGAAGCCGAGCCGCAGGGGAACGCGATATGAGCGTGCGGATGACGGCCGCAGGGGCGGTGGTTGTTGCTTGTCTTTCCTTCCTCACCGCGCCTGTCAGCGCCTGCGATGAGCGTTACATCAAGAAGTGCGAGCGGGCTTCTGCTGCTGCTGCAGCAGCGGAGGCGCCGGCGTCCGTGCCTGCCGCCAAGCGCAAGTCCGCGGGCGGTGTGCAAGTGGTCGTGTCGCGGCGCGCCAAGCACACGCGCTTCACCAAGCGGCACGCGTCGCACCTGGATTCACGGTAAGGCGCGAGGCCGGCATGAGGCTCGCGTCGGCTTCCTCGCGCATGACGACGCCGATGCCCGAGTCAGCGCTCGCGCGCCGCTTCCGCGGCTTCATCAATCCGCAGCCGCTGGCGCAGAACGCGTTCGAGGCGCTACGCAAGCCGCATCTCGTCGCCGTGAACCTCGAGCCGCCAATGGCGCTGCCGCCGGTCGAGCCCACTCCTGCGCCGGCCGTGGTGGCCGAGGCGCCCGCAGCGCCAACACCGGCGCCAAGCGTGCTCACCACAGCCAAGCAGGATCGCATTGCGCCGAAGCCGGCCGCAATCGAATTGGCATCGGCTGAATCGAAGCCGGTCACGCTGCCCGAGTTGCCGCCGCCCGCGAAGTCGTTCGCATTCGCGCCGGCGAATGCCGCTTCGGCTCCCCCCGTTCCGCAGACTTTCCTGAGCGAGACACCGCCGCTCAGCCCGACCGAACCGCAGCCCAGCCGGTTTTCGATTCATCAACTCGTGCTCGCACTGTGCGGAGCCCTTGGCGCTGCGTCTGCGCTGCGCTTTATAGTCGGGGCATGATATCGGACGGACGGCGTGCCATCGCGCTTGCGGCAATTCTCTCTCTCGCGCTGTCGTCGTTTGCGGCGGCGGAGAGCAAACGGCGCACCAAGAAGCAGGAAGAGGCAGCGCCCGCCGCAGCAGCCGCCGACAAACGTGATCGCACCGTCAATGCGCCCGGCACATTGTTCCACGGCAGGCCCTATTGGCAGGCAGCCGCCCAATGTGGCGGCATCTATTTCAAGCTCGGCACGGTCTATTCGGAATGCCGCTATTCGCGCGAAAGTCATCAAGCCGGATCCTTCCGCCTACGCGAGCTTCACCAAAGACGCCAACGAGGCGAGCAGGGCTGCGACTGCATTCTTCGTTGTGGCGGAGCGCTTTCTCGTCGCCGACCGCAAGATCACGCGTGACGACGCGGTGATCGCCTATGACCCGGTCGCGGGCGCGAGCGGCGACCGCGTGAAGACCGTCGATGCGGCGTTGCAGGCGGCGAAGCCCTGTCCGGAGCTCTACAGGACGTGCCGTGGTGCATTTCCGCAGATGTGTAACGACTCGGCCGCGCTCACCAACTAGTCACATGCGCCGTTCGGCGTCCCAGATCGGCCCGTCGGGACTCATCTCGACCACGCGGTTGCGGCCTTCGCGCTTGGCGACCTTGAGACCGTTGGCGGCGCGGCGCATGAGAAAATCCGGCGCGTCGCCCTTGATGGCGTCGGCGACGCCGATCGATACCGTGATGCGGCCGGCGCCGTTTGGATGCGCGGCGAAGATATTCGCCATCAGCAGCTGACGGAATCGTTCTGCGTGCCCGATCGCGTTGCTCGCGCGCATTCCCGGCAAGATCACCGTATATTCGTCACCGCCATAGCGCGCGACCATCGCGCCGGGCGCCATTTGCGCCTTCACCAGCTGTCCGATCGCGCGCAGCACCTGGTCGCCTTTAAGGCTTCCGAAGTTCTCGTTGAACGCCGTGAAGTAATCGAGATTGCACAAGACGACCGAGACCGGTTGCCGCGTCTCCGCCGCGGCTTCGAGGGCCTTGGCAAGTGCCGCGTTGAAGGTCGCGCGCGTCGGCAGCGCTGTGGTCGGATCAGCGCGGGCATTCAGCCCGCACGGCGGAAAACTGCTCACGCAGCGCGCCGATTTCGCGCGTGGCGCCGCCCATGCGGACTTCGAGAGCCGCAAGACGTGCCTGGCCTTCTTTCGTCGCGGCAGCGAGGCGATCGACCACACTCAACACATGTTGCAGCGACAACGTATCGGGATCGCCGAGCCGCACGGCCTCGGCGGTCAGCGTCGTGCGTTGCGCCTGCGCGGCGCCGATCGCGCCTTCGAGCGTGAGCGCGACATCGCGCAGCTTCTGGTCCAGCCGGGTCATCATCGTGTCGGGACGCTCGGCAATGCGCCACGGCGACAGGTGCGCTTCGTGCAGCCGTTCGATATCGCGGGCGGTCAGCGCGCCTTGTTTCGACTTGATCTCGTTAGCGGCGGCATTGAGCGCGGGGTTCTGTCCGTTCTTGTAGGCGAACCAAAACTCGAACTCACGCGGCTCAAGGGGCAGACCGGAGTTGCGCAACTCCGCAACAATTGCGTCGCCGACATGGCTACGACTATCAGCGCCAGTTCTGGCACGGGCGGGCGACATTCTGTCGACTCGACAATCGCGACTTGCGGAGGCCGTCCGCAACGCAAGGATATGATCGCCCATCATCGCGCTGGCCGGGTCAATATTGGGTTAAGGCAATCCCGCCCAAATACCCGCCAACGCTCACGGAATCAGAAGAAATACACGTAAGGAGCGACTAACCTATCGTCACATGAAGGTCGTCCAACGGCGCACGCTGCGACAAGCTGCTACAACATGCACGTTGCGGTGTCTGGGTGCAGCAGTCTATCACCACCAAAACCAAGGAAATCGGGAGGATACTATGGCTTTCTTGCTGCGCATCGCGAGCATTGTGCTGCTCGCCCTCGCATTCATCCCGCAAGCCTTAGCGCAGGACTATCCGTCGCGGCAGGTGCGCGTGATCGTCCCGTTCGGTGCAGGTGGTCCCGCCGACGTCTACGCCCGCGTGATCGCGCAGCATCTCTCCGAGCAGCTCAAGCAGACCTTCGTGGTCGAGAACCGGCCCGGTGCCGGCTCGATCATCGGCACCGACGCGGTCGCGAAATCCGCGCCTGACGGCTACACGCTGCTGGTCATGTCCAACACCCACACGACGAACGAGTCGCTGGTAGCCAACAAGCCGTTCCAGTTGATGCGCGATTTCGTGCCGGTCGCGACGCTGAACTATTCGGACCTCATCATGGTGGTGCACCCGTCGGTGCCGGCGAAGGATTTGAAGGAATTCATCGCGCTGGCGAAGTCGAAGCCGGGCGAACTCAACTATGCATCTTCCGGTCCAGGCACGCCGTATCACATGGCGGGCGAGCTGTTCAAAGCGATGAGCGGCACCAACATCGTGCACGTTCCGCACAAGGCGTCCGGCGAGGCGCGTAACGCCGTCATCGGCGGCCATGTGCAGATGATGTTCGACGCAATCACCACGATGACGTCGAACGTCGCAGGCCGGGCAGGTGAGGGCCCTCGGCACGACCGGCACGAAGCGCTCCGACGCTGACGCCGGACGTACCGACCGTCGATGAAGCCGGCGTCGCCGGGTATGAGGCGACCATCTGGCTCGGCGTGATGGCGCCGGCCGGCACGCCGAAAGAGATCGTCGACAAGCTCAATGCCGAGATCAACAAGGTGATCGCCCGCCCGGACGTGAAGGAAGCCTGGGCCAAGCAGGGCGCGGTCCCGATGGCCGATGACGCCCGCCGAGTTCGACAAGTATCTGCGCGCCGACATCGAGAAATGGGCCGAAGTGGTCAAGGTATCCGGCGCGAAGGTGAATTAGTACCAATTCGGCCGCGGACAATAGTACGGTTCGTTGCGCTGCAATAAGCCCTTGCAGCGTCCGCGATTTTGGGTGGCGGAGCAGCGCTGCCCTGCGCCATACTGGCGCCGGATTGATGGGGCGGACTGACGCGTATGAGTCTCGACTGGGTACCTGGGCTCGATCTTGCGACCGGAACCTTCACGCTTCCCTTGTGGGCGGTCGGGGTCGCTGCGGCGCTGCTGGTGGCGCTCCTCGTCATCGCGGTCATGCGGTCGGGGCTGAACGAGTTCGGCGTCGCTGGTCTTCCGTGTCGCCGTCATCGTCATCGCGGTTGTATTCGGCTGGACCTATGTCAATCGCGCGAATGAGCGCGACCGGGCGGATGATCGGCGTGCGCTCGATCAGCGCGCCGCCGATCTGATCGGACGCGCGATCGCACCCGGGTCCGCCATCGCCTGCCTCGAGGCCACCAATACCGAGACGGTCGAGGGTGCCTGCGAGCGCGCGGTGTTCGCGAGCCCGGAAACGGTCGCGGCGGCGAGCGCCTATGTGTCGGCGCGGCTCTCGCTGCTTGCCGACGCGCACGAATACACCTCGCGGCGCGACCAGAGCTACGAATCCATGATCGCCGGACTGCGCCGCACGATCGCGGCGGATCGCTACGGGCTCGCCTCGCAGGTGCTCGCGTCCGCGACGGCTGCACCGCCGACGCGTGCGATGCGTTCGGGCTGGTCTATGACGACAAGAGGCTGCGCGCCAACCTGCAGGGACCGGCTGTTCGACGTCACCGTCGCGCGCTACGCGGTGAACTGGCCGACGCGCACGCGGCCGCTCGCGTCGAGTGGAGGAGGCGGAACAGGTAGTCCGGCCGGATCGAACATGACATTCCCGTCGGCGGCCTCGATCCCGCCGATCAGCATCACGAATGCGGAACCGCCGCAGACTGCCGCACCCACGCCGTCGCCTCCCGCGGCCGCATCGTCACCGGCGCAGCCGACCAATACGGCGCCTGCGTCCGCCGCGCGGCGTCCGCCGGCCGCGAAGCAGCCGTCCGGCGGTTCGGCGCCGCTTTCGCTCAATCCGGCCGCCAAACAATAATTTCTGCCTGAGGACAACCGGCCGGGCGCGGTGCCCATCGCGCCCGCCTTGCGCTATGGCTTGAGCGATGTTTGCCTCCGTCCTGATCGCCAATCGCGGCGAGATCGCCGTGCGCGTCGCGCGCACCGCGAAGCGGCATGGGACTGCGCGTGATCGCGGTCTATTCGGAGGCCGACGCCGGCGCGCTGCATACGCGTGTCGCCGATGAGGCGCATCTGATCGGACCGCCGCCGGCGCGCGAGAGCTATCTGGTCATCGAGAAGCTGATCGAGGTCGCGCGGCGCACGGGCGCGCAATGCATCCATCC
Organism: uncultured Alphaproteobacteria bacterium; assembly: GCA_963778455.1. Taxonomy (GTDB): domain Bacteria; phylum Pseudomonadota; class Alphaproteobacteria; order Rhizobiales; family Xanthobacteraceae; genus PALSA-894. The sequence goes on along the minus strand of CAVZUL010000008.1, from coordinate 410,687 downwards.
GGGCTACGGGTTTCTCTCCGAGAACGCGCAGTTCGCCGAAGCCTGCGCGGCGGCCGGCATCGTGTTCGTCGGTCCGCCGCCGTCGGCGATCCGCGCGATGGGGCTGAAGGATCAGGCCAAGGCGCTGATGGAGAAGGCCGGCGTGCCGGTGGTGCCCGGCTATCACGGCGAACTGCAGGACCCGAAGTTCCTCAAGGAGAAGGCCTACCAGATCGGCTACCCGGTGCTGATCAAGGCGGTGGCGGGCGGCGGCGGCAAGGGCATGCGCCGCGTCGACAAGCATGCCGAATTCGATGCCGCGCTCGAAGGCGCCGCGCGCGAGGCGCAATCGGCGTTCGGCGATGCGCGCGTGCTGATCGAGAAATACGTCACGGCGCCGCGCCACATCGAGATGCAGGTGTTCGCCGACAGCCACGGCAACGTCATCCATCTCAACGAGCGCGACTGTTCGCTGCAGCGCCGCCATCAGAAGGTGATCGAGGAGGCGCCAGCGCCCGGCATGACGGCGGAAATCCGCGCCGCGATGGGACGCGCCGCGACCGAAGCCGCGCGCGCGGTCGGCTATCAGGGCGCCGGCACGGTCGAGTTCATCGCCGACGGTGCGCGCGGGCTGCGCCCCGACGGCTTCTGGTTCATGGAAATGAACACGCGGCTGCAGGTCGAGCATCCGGTGACCGAGGCGATCACCGGGCTCGATCTGGTCGAGATGCAGTTCCGTGTGGCGGCGGGCGAACAGCTGCCGCTCGCGCAGGCGACGTGCGCATCGACGGCCACGCCGCCGAGGCGCGGCTCTATGCCGAAGATCCGGAGCGCGGCTTCCTGCCGTCGACCGGCAAGCTCGCCGCGCTGGAATTGCCGGCCGGGCGAGGGCGTGCGGGTCGATACCGGCGTTGAAGCGGGCTCGGTCGTCTCGCCCTACTACGATCCGATGATCGCCAAGGTGATCGCGCACGGAAGCGACCGCGCGCAGGCGCTGGAGCGGCTCGCCGAGGCGCTCGGCGAAACCGTCGTGGTCGGTCCGCATGCCAATGCGGCGTTCCTCAAGGCGCTCGTGTCGCATCCGGAATTTCGCGCCGGGCAGTTCGACACCGGTTTCATCGATCGGCATCTGGCCGATCTGACGCGCATCGACCCGCAGGCCGAGGCCGCGGCGATCGGCGCCGCGGTCGAGGTGCTGTTGGCCCCGGCAAGACGCGACGCGGAGGAAACGCCGTGGTGCGATCCTTGGGCCGCGGCCGACGGTTTCTCGCTTGGCCCGCAGCGGCAGCTCGATCTCGACATCATGGTCGACGGCCATCCGCGCAAAGCCAGCGTCGCGTGGCGCAACGGTCCGCACGTCACGATCGACGGCGTGTCCGCCGCGCGCGCGAACGTTCGGATCGTGCCGGCGAGCGGCGGCGTCGTCGTGGTCGGGCAGGGCGTGCAGCGCCATGTCGCGCTGAAAAGCTATGACGCGATCGACATCGACCATCTCGACGGCGACGGCGTCGTGAAGGCGCCGATGCACGGCAAGGTGCTGGCGATCTTCGTCGTGCCGGGCGCGAGCGTCACCAAGGGCGAGCGCGTCGCCGTGGTCGAGGCGATGAAGATGGAGCACGCGCTGCTCGCGCCGCATGACGGGACGGTGAGCGAGGTCGCTGCCGAGGTCGGCGCACAAGTTGCCGAAGGCGCGAATATTCTGACGATCGAAGCGACCCAAGAAGAGGGATAAAAATGCCCCTGCACCTCATCAAGCTCTGCGTTGGTTGCGATTCCGTCCAGGACCTGAAGGACTGGATCAAGGAGCAACTCGCCAGAAAAAAGAAGTCTGGCGAGGCGGGGAAACGCTTCCATCGGACCCGAATGGTCCCGAAACGGGTGGATGAACTACTCGACGGCGGCTCGCTCTATTGGGTGATCCGAGGCGAGCTGCTCTGCCGCGAGCGCATCCTGGGCATCGAGCCGTTTACCGACAAAGACGGCATCGGCCGCTGCCGTATCGTTCTCGACGGCAAGGTCAAGCTCGTACAGCCGCGCCCCTTCCGCGCTTTCCAGGGGTGGCGCTATCTCACGCCCAAGGATGCGCCGCGCGACCTTGACCGCGCGGCGCCGGGCGCGCGCAACATGCCCGAGCAGATGCGGCGCGAACTGCGCGAACTTGGCCTATTGTAGCGCTTGGCCGTTAAGCTCTAAATTCAAGGCCGACGGCCAACGGTCTGAATAAACACCGCGATCGGGAGGAAGACATGCTGCGCAGGGACGTGCTGAAGGGAATTGCCGCCGCCGGTGCCGCCACCACGGTCGGAACGCGCCATGCTGCCGCGCAGGACGTCATCAAGATCGGTGCCTGCCTGTCGCTGACCGGCGGCTTCCAGACCGTCGGCCGCCAGGCGCTGGCCGGCGCGAAACTCTACATGCAGCTCAACGGCGACAGGGTCGCTGGCAAGAAGATCGAGCTGATCGTGCGCGAAGACTTCGGGCGTGCCGGACGTGGCGCGCCGTGTCGTGCAGGAAATGATCGTCAACGAGAAGGTCAACATCGTGCTCGGCGGCATCACGCCGACCGCGCTCGCCATCACCCAGCTCGTCACGCAGGCGAAGATCCCGACCGTCGTGATCATCTCGGGCGCCTCGATCACGGTCGACCGCTCGCCTTTCATGGTGCGCACCAGCTTCACGCTCGGCCAGTCCTCGATGATCATGGGCGAATGGGCGGCGAAGAACGGCAGCAAGAAGGTCGTCTCGCTGGTCAACGACTGGGCGCCCGGCGCCGAAGCCGAGACCGCCTTCGTGAACGCGTTTACGGCCGGCGGCGGGCAGGTGATCGAAAAGCTGAAGGTGCCGCTGGCGAACCCGGACTTCGCGCCATTCCTGCAGCGCATCCGCGATCTTCAGCCGGATACGGCGTTCATCTATTTCCCGGGCCAGCAGGGCGGCACGTTCGCGCGCCAGTTCGTCGAGCGCGGCCTCGACAAGGCCAACATCAAAATCATCGGTCCAGGCGACCTCACCGACGACGATGAACTGCCCGGTCAGGGCGATGTCATGCTCGGCGTTGTCACGGCGCACAATTATTCGGCGGCGCACCCGTCGGCCACGAACAAGAAGTACGTGGAAGAATTCAAGAAGGCGAACGACTTCCGACCGAACTTCATCTCGACCGGCGGCTGGGACGGCATGCAACTGATCTACGAGGCGCTGAAGAAGACCAACGGCGATACCGACGGCGAAAAGCTGATCGCCGCCATGAAGGGCATGGCGTGGGAAAGCCCGCGCGGGCCGATCTCGATTGACCCGGAGACGCGCGACATCGTGCAGAACATCTACATGCGCAAGGTCGAGAAGGTGAACGGTGAACTGTTCAATGTCGAGTTCCAGACGTTCGAGGCGGTGAAAGATCCGATGAAGAAGAAGTCATGATCATCGAGCGCCAGGAAGACGTCACCAGGGCGGTCTTGAGCGAACTGGAGCGCGCACCCAATGCGCGCTTCCGCGAGATCATGGGTGCGTTCGTGCGCCACATGCACGACTTCGTGCGCGGGTCGCAGCTCACCGAAGAAGAGTTTCGCACGGCTCTGAACTACGTAGTCGCCCTCGGCAAGGCGAGCAACGAGACGCACAACGAGGCGGTGCTGATCGCGGGTTCGCTCGGGCTATCGTCGCTCGTGTGCCTGCTCAACAACGGCGACGGCCAGACCGAAACGGACGCGAGCCTGCTCGGCCCGTTCTGGCGCATGCATTCGCCCGTCACGCCGAACGGCGGCTCGATCGTGCGCTCAGCCACGCCGGGCCCGGTGCTGTTCGTCGATGGCCTGGTTCCGCGACCGGGAGGGAAAGCCGATCGAGGGTGCCGAAGTCGACATCTGGCAGTCCTCGACCGAGGGCTTCTACGAAAACCAGGACCCGATGCAGGCCGACATGAACCTGCGCGGCAAGTTCTTCACCGATAAGGACGGCCACATGTCGTTCCGCAGCGTGAAGCCCGCCGGCTATCCGATCCCGATCGATGGGCCGACCGGCGAACTGTTGCGCGCGCAGGGCCGGCACAACATGCGCCCGGCGCATCTGCACTTCCTTGCGTCAAAGGATGGGTTCAAGACGCTGATCTCGCAAATCTATGTTGCGGACGACACGTTCATCGACAGCGATGTGCAGTTCGGCGTCACGCGCCACCTGATCGGCGATTATGTGCTGCACGAGAACGAGAAAGCGCCGGCGCCGGACGTGAAAGGTCCGTGGTACTCGCTCAAGCACGATTTCGTCATGGAGGCGGGCGCCTCCAAGCTCCCGCGCGCTCCGATCAGCGGCAAGGCGCAAGGCGAGCGGCCGAAGATTCCGCATTTGGCGTGAGCGGGCTACACACCCACGTTATCGATCAGCCGCGTCTTCCCGAGCCTCGCCGCGACCAGCACGCGCACCGGCCCGTCCTTGAGCGACCTGACCGGCTGCAGCGTCTCGGCGTGGCGCGCTTCCAGATAGTCCAGCGCAAATCCGGCGCGCTCGATCGCCTCGCGACCTTCCCCTAATATCGTCGCAATCGCGCGGCCCTGCGCGATCTTCTTCGCGCACAGCATCAGCACGCGATAGAGCACCGGCGCCACGGCGCGTTCGTCCGGGCCGAGGTACACATTGCGCGACGACATCGCGAGGCCGTCCGGTTCGCGCACCGTCGGCGCGCCGATGACGCGGAGCGGCAGGTCGAGGTCGCGCGCCATCCGGGCGACGACCCTGAGCTGCTGGTAGTCCTTCTCGCCGAACACCGCGATGTCGGGCGCGACCTGAATGAACAGCTTGGCGACCACGGTCGCGACGCCCTTGAAGAAGTCTGGCCGGAAGGCGTCTTCCAGTCCGGCGACGGCCGGACCTTCGGGCACGATGCGCGTGGCAAAGCCGTCCGGATACATCACGGCGACATTTGCCGGCGCCCACACCAGATCGACTTTCTCCTCAGCCAAAGCCGCAACATCGGCCGCGAACGTACGGGGATAGGTGGAGAAATCCTCGCTTGGCGCGAACTGCGCGGGGTTGACGAAGATCGACACGACCACGCGATCGGAGCGGCGCCGTGCAAGCCGCACCAGCGACAAATGTCCTTTGTGCAGCGCGCCCATGGTCGGCACGAGCGCGACGGTTCCACCCGCATCGCGCCAGCGGGCTACCTGACGGCGTAGTGCAGTTACCGTTTTCGCCACTTGCGGGCGACGCGCCATCGCGATCTTCCTCATCCCTGCGTCTGGTACGCGGAAGCTAGTAGCCGTCATGGCAATCGCCACGATGGTTAACCAGCTTCAGCAAGATCGCGTGCATTTCGCCTTGACGTTGACGCAAATGGATTCAGATTATTGGGCGGGTTAGGGGCTGGGTAATGTTGCTCCAGGCGACCAGTGGCGTACCGCGTACCGCGCACGTGATCGTGCTCGGCAACGAGAAGGGCGGCTCGGGCAAATCGACCACTGCGATGCATATCGCGGTTGCGCTGCTCAAGGCCGGGCAGCGCGTCGCCACCATCGACCTCGACAGCCGGCAGAAGACCTTCACCCACTACGTCGAGAACCGCCGCGACTGCGCGAAACGCACCGGCATCGCGCTCGAAGTGCCGGATCATTACGACATCGCGCGCGGCGAGGGCGCGCGCGTCGACGAGAACGAGGCGGCGGAATTCGCCGGCTTCGCCGCCGCGATCAACGAGGTCGAGCACAGCCACGATTTCGTGGTGATCGATAGCCCCGGCAACGACACCTATCTGATGCGGCTCGCCCACTCGATGGCGGACACGCTGGTGACGCCGCTCAATGACAGCTTTCTCGACTTCGACGTGCTCGGTCAAGTCGACGCGACGACCTTCGAGGTCACCGGCGTTGAGCCACTACGCCCAGATGGTGCGCTATGCGCGGCGCCAGCGCCGCATCGTCGACGGCGGGCTGACCGACTGGATCGTGGTGCGCAACCGCCTCGCGCTGCTCGGTTCGCGCAACAAGAAGCTGGTCGGCGAATGCCTCGACCGGCTCGGGCTGCGCCTCGGTTTCCGCGCGACCGAAGGATTTTCCGAGCGCGTCATCTTCCGCGAGTTCTTCCCGCATGGCCTGACAGCGCTCGACAACCTCGACGAGGCGATCGCTCGGCAGCGAGCCGAACCTCTCGCACCTGACCGCACGGCAGGAGGTGCGCCGGCTGATCGAGGAGCTGAAGCTCCCGATCGACGAGCGTGGGCGGCGCCGCGCCGCGGCGCGCGCCGAGTGGCTCGCCGCCCAGGACAGGCCGCTCGAGACCGATGACTTGATGGCGGACGAGCCGCGCCGCGACCCGAGGACCATTGCGCCGGACGCGCCGAGATGCCACCTTATAGGCCAAAGGTTTGGGATATAGTCCCGGCCAAGGGCCTGAAATGGCAAGCGAACGCGACAAGACGACGCGACCCGCTCCGACGGCGCAAGCGCAACGAACCGGCGCCGGCTTCGCCGCGCGCCGAGATCGACGCGTTCATCAAGCGCGCCCGCACGCTTGCGCCGCTCGACCGAGCCGGGCAAGCGCGGCCGGCTGATCTTCGCGCTCGACGCCACGATGAGCCGCCAGCCGACCTGGGACACGGCCTGCAAGCTGCAGGGCGAGATGTTCCGCGAAGCGGGCTCGATCGGCGGGCTCGACGTGCAGCTTGTGTATTTCCGCGGCCTGAACGAATGCCGCGCCTCGCGCTGGGTGTCCGACGGGGCAGGGCTCGGCGACCTGATGGCGCGCATCGCGTGCCAAGGCGGCCACACGCAGATCGGCAAGGTGCTGAGCCACGCGCGCGCCGAGATCCGACAGGGGCAAGGTGGCTGCGCTCGTCTATGTCGGCGACGCGATGGAAGAGGCGATCGACGATCTGGCGGCGGCGGCCGGCGAGCTTGGCCTGCGCGGCATGCCGGCATTCGTGTTCCAGGAAGGACATGATCCGATCGCCGAGCAGGCGTTTCGCGAAATCGCACGGCTGACGCGCGGCGCCTATTGCCGCTTCGATCTCAGCGCGGCGCACGAGCTGTCGGAGCTGTTGCGCGCGGCGGCGGTCTATGCGGCAGGCGGCGTGAAGGCGCTGGCCGATCTCTCGGCCCGGCGCAGCGCAGGCGCGCAGAAGCTGCTCGCGCAGATGAGATAGCGATGACGCTGCTGTTCGGGCTTGTCGCGCTCGCCATTCTGCTCTGGGCGGCGCAAAAATATCTGAAAGCCGATCCGCGCAAGCTTGCCGCCGTGCTCAAGCTGTCGGGCGGGATTACGCTGCTCGGCTTTGCGGCATTCCTCGCGATCCGCGGCCAGATCGCCATCGCGGCCCCGCTAGCGGCCGTCGGGCTCGGGCTGCTTGGCTGGCTGCCGTTCGGGCCTGCGGGTTTCGGCGCGCGCACGCAGAAAAGCGCGGGTCAGGTCTCGCGCGTGCGCTCGGCGTTCCTCGAGATGGAGCTCGACCACGACACTGGCGCGATGCGCGGCGTGATCCTCGCCGGGCCGCGCGAGGGCACGCGGCTCGAGGCGCTCGACGTCGAGACGCTGATCGGTCTGATAAAGGAAATCGACGAGGAGAGCCGCGCCCTACTGGCAGCGTATCTTGACCGCCGGGATGCCGGCTGGCGTGAGCACGCGCAGGCCGATGCGGCAGCGGGGCGGGGCAGCGCGCCGCGCGGGCCAATGTCGCAGGAGGAGGCCTACCAGATCCTTGGCCTTGAGCCCGGAGCCAAGGCCGAGGACATCGTCCACGCCCATCGGACGCTGATGAAGAGGATCCACCCCGATCAGGGGGGCACGAACTACCTTGCGGCTCGCGTCAACGAAGCCAAGGACACGCTGCTGCGCAATCCGCGTTGAATACGTGCGGGAATTAGGAGTGCGCGGCGGTCAATTTGAGACCGAGGGCGTGAACAACCTTCATCACGGTAGCAAGCTCTGGACGTCCATCCGGCGATAGCGCCTTGTAGAGGCTCTCGCGGCCAAGCCCCGCCGAGCGCGCAATGCTCGTCATTCCCTTGGCGCGTGCGATGTCGCCGAGCGCGGCCGCAATGAGCGCCGGGTCTCCGTCTTCGAAGGCGGCGTTGAGATAGGCCGCAATATCGTCATCGCTCTTGAGGTGCTCGGCTGCATCCCAGACGCGTGTATTGGCCTTCTTCGCCATTTTCTTTTTCGCTTTGGCCATTCGGACCTCCCTACACCGTTCGCGCGAGACTCAATGCGGCACGGATATCGGCGGCCTGCGTGCTCTTGTCGCCACCACCCAACAGAACGATCAACGTCTCGCCGCGCCGGACGAAATAGACTCGGTAGCCCGGTCCGTAATCGATCCGCAGTTCGGAAACACCCGGTTGCAAGAGTCCATGGCAGGGATTGCCTTGAAAAGTTCAGGTGTCATGGTCATCAATCCTTTGGAGTCTTGAACGCGCCAGAACTGAGCGAATTCGCCAATCGGTTGGGCGCTTCGATTGTGTGGATGCGTCGCCCATCGAATAGCTTTGAGTGGTAGTCGGGGAGCCAGGGGAGTCGCGTCAGGATTCCGGTGGTCAGCCGATCCTTCGTCGTTTCAATGGTTGCGCGAATGAGCCGGACTCCGCTGCCGAAGCTCTTTTCAAGATTGTCGGGATCGACACGCTCGACGCTCATTGGATCCTTCGCGTCGCGAAAGCGCACCATCAAGGGCAAATCCTGCACTGTGGCTCGCGCCGAAACACTGCCCAGTCGCCGCAACTTGTCACCGGTCAAACCGCCCGATTCCAGGCCGAATGCTCGGAGGGGGAGATAAGCCGGATCGGACACCGAACCTGCGTTGGGGGATTTTTGTAGCAGCACAAAAAAAGTGCCGCGCTCGCCGAGGTCGACCGGAACCGCCTCGCCCCTGATTGTCGGGTGTACGCCCAATGTCTGTGAATCAGACCATCCGTGGCGCTTGAAGGTCACCTCGATCACACCCGAACCGGTGTGAACTTTCCCGTCAGCCTCGACCTCGATCGTCAGGCGATACCGCAGCGTGCCGGAAGGAAATACCCAACCCCATGCCAGATAGAGTCCGGCGGCAAGCGCTATCGCGGCTACAGCGACGGATGCGATGCCGAGGGGCTTCATGCGCCTTTCCGCCTATGACCGACCGATTTCACATCGCCCGGATTGCCGAGCGAGAGGCGCCGGATGCGGACGAGAATTCGGGCACGCGCTTCGCGATCCTTCAGCCGGGCGAACCAACGCGCGTAGGCATCCGTCTCGTGGATCGCGATCACACGAGCTTGTATCCTACAGGATACGAAGTGGCAAGCCTACTGGCAGCGTATCTTGACCGCCGGGATGCCGGCTGGCGTGAGCACGCGCAGGCCGATGCGGCAGCGGGGCGGGGCAGCGCGCCGCGCGGGCCAATGTCGCAGGAGGAGGCCTACCAGATCCTTGGCCTTGAGCCCGGAGCCAAGGCCGAGGACATCGTCCACGCCCATCGGACGCTGATGAAGAGGATCCACCCCGATCAGGGGGACACGAACTACCTTGCGGCTCGCGTCAACGAAGCCAAGGACACGCTGCTCAGACAACATCGCTGAGATACTCCGAACGCTACAACTCCACTCAGCGGCACCTGTTTCTGACCTGACGCGTCCCGACGGTCTTTTATTTGACCGGACTGTAGCCAAAACGGATTGCGGCTTTGCTAACGCGGAACTCCACACGAAGGACTCGGTGCGAGCGAAACCACAGCAAAACGCCCCCGGACCGGGTCCGGAGGCGCGTGCGCAGCGGATTTCGCGGTGAATTGGCTAGTTTCTGATCGCCATGCAGGCGATGTCGTTGCGTTTGAAGTACTTGCACGCGGCTTCGGCGCCGTCCTGGTCGAAGCCCGCGAAGCGGGCGCGGTAGAGCTCCTGGCTGCCCTTGGTGACGCGCTCGGTGAACGGCTCGGCCTTGGCGACGAAGGGTTTCGCCAGCATCTGCGCCTCGCGCAGACGCTCCTGCGCTTCGGTTTCCTTCGGAAAGGCGCCGACCTGGATCATCCAGGGCCCGCGCGGATGTGGCAGACGCGGCGCGGTCGATGCCGTCGTGACCGGCACAGACGCCGCCGCGGCCGTTTCGTAGACCGCGGGCTTCACGGCCGGTCCTTCGGCCGGCAGCACGCCGAGCACGCCCGGGCGCGCGCCGGGAGGCGTTGTCGGCTCCATCACGACGGCACTCTTGGCGAAGTTCGGCGGCGCGACGGTCGCCTGCGGTGCAGGAGCCGTGAGCGGCACCAGCATCGCGGTCTGCACGTTGCCGGCTTTCACCGTGATGGTCTTCACCTTGACGGGATTGATCGGCTCGCCCGAGCCGGGCTTGGGCTGGCGCGACAACGCAGTCGCGGCCAGCACAGCGGCGCTCTGGTTCTCGGCGGCCAGAGCAGGAGCGGGCGCTGCCTCGGCGGGGGTCGCGAGATTTGCGACGGGCGCCATGGCGTCGGCACGCGCGAACCGCGGCGGCACGTAAGGTTGCGGCTGTGCGACCGGTTCTGCTGACTTTATCTGCGTTTGCGGCTCCGCCGCCTTGGGCTGCGCGGCCGCGATGTCCTTCGACTCCTCGATCTTCGCGACCGTGCGCTGCGTCGAAGCGCTCGCGATCTGCTGCTCGATCAGCGTGCGCATGCGGGCGTCGCGCGCACCGCCCGACGCCCCGCCGATCACCACCGCGACGATGTGGCGATTGCCCCGCCGCACCGATGACACGAGATTGAAGCCCGATGCGCGGGTGTAGCCGGTCTTGATGCCGTCGACACCCTCGACGCGGCCGAGCAGCTTGTTGTGATTGCGCATCGCGCGGCCGCGATAGACGAAGGCCGGCGTCGCGAAATAGCGGTAGTAGCGCGGGAAGCGATCCTGAATCGCGCGGCCCAACGTTGCCTGATCGCGCGCAGTGGTGAGCTGGTCTTCATCGGGGAGGCCCGACGCGTTGGCGTAGACCGTGCGGCTCATGCCGAGCGCACGCGCCTTGCGGGTCATCATGCGGGCGAACGTCTCTTCGTCGCCGCCGAGCGCCTCGGCCACCACAACCGCGGCGTCATTGGCGGACTTCGTCACCAGCGCGCGGATCGCGTCTTCGACCGAGAGGGTCTGGCCGGGCACCAGGCCCAGCTTGGAAGGCGCCTGTCGCGCGGCGTGGTCGGAGACTTCCAGCCGTGAATCGAGCTGCAGCTTGCCGGCCTCGACCTGCTCGAACAGCAGGTAAAGCGTCATGATCTTGGTGAGCGACGCCGGATGGCGCAGGCTGTCGGCGTTGGCGTTGTGCAGCACGTGGCCCGAATTCGCGTCGATGACGATCGCCGCGTAAGGCGGGTTGTAGGCGGGCCCCTTGTAGCGCTTGCGACGCCCGCGCGCATCCGCCGGATCTGTCATGACGGCGGTTAGCGCGACGGCGACGGCCAACGGCAGAGTCCGAAACGCAGGCCGTCCGCCGGCCGAATTCCGCGGAGCATGAATTTCCCCGTGCTACACGAAGGGCCGCTAAGGACCCGACGTTCCCTGTTGTTCGCCCAACCGAAAATCGGCCGAAGGGCCTGCCGATCCGGCACCCGGAACGGTAGAGGAAACGTCGTTGCCAAAGCGTTAACCGGCCTGCCCCGCAGATGCACTGAGGGTTGCCCAATTCGAGGCATATTGCAGTGCAAAATAAATCTTGACGGTGATTGTGCAGCGCAGTATATCGCCGAGAACGCTGGGGCAGGTGTGATGCCAGCCTCTTTTTTGACGCAACCTGAGCCTGATGCGAACGCGGCGGGCCGCAAGAGGTAGATCGATGCTGAAGAATTTCGAAGACTTTCAGAAGATCGGAAAAGACAACGTCGACGTTTGCATGAAGCAGTTCGGCACGGTGTCGAAGGGCTGGCAGGCGATCGCGACCGAATTCGCCGACTACTCGAAGAAGAGCTTCGAGGACGGCAGCGCGGCGCTCGAGCAGCTGATCGGCGCGAAGTCGCTGGAGACGGCGATCGAAGTGCAGAGCGACTACGTGAAAAGCGCCTATGAGGGCTTCGTCGCGCAGTCGACCAAGATGGGTGAGCTCTACACCGATCTCGCGAAGGAGACCTACAAGCCGCTCGAAGGCATTTTGGCCAAGGTGGCGCCGGCGAAGTAATTCGCCTGGCAGCGCTGCGAGACGCGAGCCCGGCCCGGTTGGCCGGGCTTTTTGTTTTGCTGCCGCGCGCGGCGCTCTTTCTTCTTCCCCTCTCCCGCTTGCGGGAGAGGGTCGCCGACGAAGTCGGCGGGGGGAGGGCGCTTTCGGCGCAATGACCTACGCGTTCAATTCAAGCGCGGGGCCACGAGAAACAATTTCAACGGCTTGGAGGCTTAGCGGAGGGACTGGCCGTTGGCGGTCGGCTGCTTGGGGGTGGCGGTGGCGGACGGTTCACGACCTGTGACGATGGTGGATTCACGCCGCCCTTGTTCAGGGGCGTGCTAGGCGGCCGCGGCGGAGGCGTTGGTCTCGGAGGAGTGGTCATGTTGCTCTCCTGTCCGCTTCGGTAACTGGGAACTCGATATCCATGTTGTCCCGCTTGCGGCCAATATACATCAACGGCACTTCATATAGGAACTGGCCATCCAAATCGAAGACCTGAACGTTTCGCAAGAGCAATTCTCGTGTGTCCGGGGATTCTGAAAAGGCGCGAACCCACCCAGAAAAAACCTTCTGCTTTTCGTAGTCACGAATATAGACATACTCGGCCGCCGCCTCTGGTGAATTGAAGACGAAGTCCCAAACATCCTCTTGGCCGAAACTCTTGGTGGCACCGATCTTTCGTAGGATGCTTCCCACGAGCTTGTAGTTGATCAGATAGAGCCAAGCGACCGCGCAAACCAGTGACACCACGGTCGCTGTCGCAAACTGGTTCAGGAACTTGCGCTCAAGAAAGCCGGCGTCGCGTTTGATCTCGGGTATGATGAAATCAATTCCAAGCAATCCGTAGATCATGAATGTTATGGCATAAGCGGCAAGCCCGAAGGTGAAGGTTCGAAGGGCAATTTCGAATTGCGATGGCGGACGCTTGAGGGCATACCGCGTAGAAATTCGCTCCCACATTAGACCCGGAAGAAAAATGATCGCCAACTGGAAGAAAAAGTAGTCCATCGAAGTGCCCTGTTCGCAAGGTCCGGGAGGAGCTTGGCGTAACAAGCGTAACCCAGATTGAGCGTTGGCGAAAATCCTCGCCGGCACGCTGTGGTCCCTGCCTTCGCAGGCGCAAGCTTCGCCTGCCTTACGGCACTACACGGCCCTCACGATCGCGCCCAGCAGCGCCAGCACATCGGCGGTGCCGTCGGCTTCGCCTTTCTCAAAGTCCGCGCCCGCTTGGCCCATCGTGTTGGTGACGTGGGCGATGCAGAGCACGCGCGCGTTTTTCGTCTGCGCAAAGCTGTAAAGCGCGGCTGCTTCCATCTCGACCGCGAGTATGTTTTTCGCGCGGGCCGCGTCGATCGCTTCCGCGGTCTCACGGAACGGCGCATCCGTAGTCCAGCTTGGTCCTATGATTGCCGATTGGCCGGCATCCGCGAGCGCGGTTGCGGCGATCGCCACCAATGCGGGATCCGCGGCGGCGAACGCGTCCGGCGCGGCGTAATGATAGCTCGTGCCTTCATCGCGCAGCGCGCGATCGATGATGACGAAGTAGGGCGGCTCGCGCGCTGGAATGATCTGGCCGGCCGAGGTGACGCTGATCAGCAGTTCGCAGCCGCTCGCGAACAGTTCCTCCGCGATCAGCACCGCGAACGGTGCGCCGACGACGCATCCAACAATCCCGACGCTCTCGTCCGCGAGCACAAAGGTGTAGAGCTCGGTGTGATAGCAGGGCCATCCCTCGAAGCGTTGCGCTTCGCCGCTGCCACGCAGGCGGCGCAACAGGTCGCCGTCCGGATCGAGGATGCAGATGCGCGGAACGGCGGCTTTCGCCAGCCCTTTCTGCCGCCGCGCCTCGCGCAGCAAGGCGTCGGGCGTGAACACCGAGGGGGCGCGCGCGTTCTTGTTGTGCAGGATCGGCGGCAAGGCTGGCTCGGTGGCGGTTTCGCGACCAGCGAGCCTAGCACTACTTTGGCAGATTTAGTCACGCGGCTGTCTTTTGACGATCGATCGTCGGCAGTACGGGCATTGCTGAGGCGGCGGTCGGACGATGAGGTCGAGGATGGCGCGTCGCACGGCGGGCAAGCTTGGTTGAGGCGGTGGCCCGTTGATTCTTTTTTCCCCGCCTCGCTTTTGTAAGGCGGCGATGCTGGAGGAAGGCGTAAGCGATCATCGTCATGAGCGCGTGACGATGAAGACCTTGCCAGGATCGTCCCTCGAAGTGATCGAGGCCGAGTTCTTCTTTCAGCTGCTGATGGGCCTGCTCGCAGATCCATCGCGCCTTGATGGTGGCGGCCAAGGTGCGCAGGTCCGGTCGCCGCGGGCAGGTTGGCGAGATAGTATTTCTTCTCTCCTGATATTCGGTGTTCGCCGATGAGCCAGGCCTCGTCCCCCGGAAGATGCTGCTGACCCTTGTCCCTGATCCGCTGCGGAGGTCCGTCAGCCATCCGCACACGGACAGCGGCAAAGCGGGCTTTGAGCTTTCCCTTCGTTCCGGTTCGCCAGCTAACGGTTCTGCCACTTGGCATTGGCCAGCATGTCTTCGGCCGGCATCGATAAAATATCCGGGACGTGCCGCCGACGGGGACGGCCGCGCGCCGCAACGGGCCAGATCAACTGCACGCCGACAGGGTACACCTTGAGGTGACGGGGGATGCCAACGGCCCAGGCAAGGCTTCGAGCCGTGAGCCCCTGGCGGAACGGCGCACTGAGCCCGTAACCGGCATCCGCCAGCACACAGCCGAAGCGCACACCGGCCGCCATCACGCGATCGATCTCAGCGAGCGCGATCTCCGGCTTCGTCCGTGCGGTTCGATATTCGATCGGAACGCCTGCCCGCTCCAGCCGCACCGGATCGCTCGTCCAACTCTCGGGAACGAAGAGACGCAATGCGACCATCACCGGCACCTCACCGCGCGCCAGCGTCAGCGACACCAACGTTTGGCAATTGGCCGTCTTGCCGAGAGCCGATGCATATTGTGGAGCGACACCAACTGAGCGCTCACCCTTCTTCGGCATCGCTGTGTCGTCAATGACCAGCACCGCATCCTTGCCGCCGACGAGCCGGTCCGCCTGGATGAGCAGTTCTAACTCCAACGGTGCCGCGTCCCAGACGCCATCAGCGATGAAATGGTGCAACTGGTCATAGCCGCCCGGCGCTAGTCGCGCCGCCATCGGCTGGACGCTCTTGCGATCGCCGGGACCGATCAGTCCTGCCACGTAAAGCGGGCACATCCGTCGCCGCGCCTTGTGATCCAGACGATCCAGGAACGGCTTGAGCCACTGTTCAAGCTCGTCACTCCAATCCGAAGTTATGCCCGCCATGGTCGGCCCTCCAAAAGCCGACCACCCATGAATCACTGAAAACCTGATTTGGGAATCCCACCCATCCAACAATCTGCCAAAGTAGTGCTAGCCCGGATAGCGCGTCCGGGCCACTTATCGCGCCAGGCGCCGGCTCTCAGGGGCTGGTCAAGTCGGCGCGTGGCGAGATCACGGTGCTCGATCGCGAGGGCCTGGAAGAGAGCGCGGGCGACTCCTACGGCGTTCCGGAGCGCGAGTATCGCCGCCTGCTCGGGGGGCGATACTCGCACCAAAGCGAAAGGCCGTCCTTAAAGGACGGCCCTCCGCCAAACTCAACTGCCAACGCTTACTGCACGAGCAGGTAGTAGGCACCGCCGCCGAGGACGACGACGGCCGGAATTGCCCACAAGATAAAGACAGGCATGGATTCTCTCCCCTTGTTTGCTCATGCGCATCCGCGGCGGCCGAAGCTGCCGCGTTGCACATGCTTGACGGATAAAACGTCGATGCGGCGGCGCAGGTTCCACGCGCGCTAGTAGGGGAAGTCGGTGCGCGCCGTCGCGATCGGCCGCGCGGGCGGGGCGTCAGATGCGGCTTCCTGCGCGGCGAGGCGGCGTTCGTCGCGCGGCTTCTTTTTTGGGACTTGCCGGTTGGTTTCGCGGATCTGAACCTTTCGCGGCGCTTGCGTCAGCGCAGCGTCCGCCTCCTTCATCGCCGGCTTGACCGGCTCGGGTTCCACTTTCGTCTCAACGATCGCCGCGGGCGTGACGGGTACCGGCTGCGGCGGCACCATCTTGCGCTCGATGCTGTCGGCGATCCGCGGCGGAATAGGAGCGACCCGCGGTTCCTGCACGGCCGAGGCGTCGGCCTTCACGAGCCAGAACACGCCACTCATGAGACCGGCCATGAGTCCGGCGCCGACGCCGAGATAGGCCGCAAGGAGCGCGATGAGTTTCATGATGGCGCAACGCGGTCGAGACGACCCGGTTCCGGGGCGCGCCACGAAAAAAGCCCGGCGAGCTGGCCGGGCTTTGCGGTGGCGGCGGAGGCGTTACTTCGAGATGCGCAGCTTCGAAAGCTGGGTGCCGATCGTGTTGAATACCTGGTGGATCTGGCCGGCCGATGTCACCGTGAAGAACTTGCCGCTGTCGCTGGCGCATTGCTGCAGGATGGCGGAGGTCGGATCGCCATCGGTATTGACGTGTAGCGAGAAGAGCGTGATGCCGGCCGCCTTGATGTTATCGCACACTTTCTTGGTGCGGGCATCGATGTCGGCCTGGTTGGTCGAGAAGCGGCTCTGCGTGTTCAGGCCGTCGGTCATGTGGATGACGACCGTATTGTAGGTGTAGTTCGGATCCTTCGCCGGGATGGTGAAGGGCGCGGCGGTCAGGGACTGGAAGCCCCATTGCAGACCGATGGTATTGTTGGTCATGCCGCCCGCCGTCATCGCGTCGATCTTGGCGTTCAGCGCGGTCCAGTCATAGCTCAGCGGCATGAGTTCCACCGGGCAATCGTGAAACTGCTCGGCCGGGAACAGCGTCGCCGGAATGCCCGTCGTTGGCGCGGTGTTGGTCGTGTCGTAGTCCTGGTCGCGATCGGTGACGCAGCCGTTCCAGGTCTGGTGGTTCGTGCAGCTTCCGCCGGTGGTGAAGGCTGAACCGGTCCAGTTGTAGAGCGTGCCGTTGTAGCAGATACCGCTGGTCGGGGAGCTGCAGCTTCCGCCGTTGGAAAAGCCGCCCCCGCTCACGACCCAGAGCGTACCGTTGTAGCAGATGCTGCCCGAGAAGCCGCTCGAGCCGCCGTTGGCGGCGTCCCACAGATTCCAGCGGATGTAGGACTGATTGTAGTTGCTCTTGCCGACGTTCACGTCCTTGTTGAACGGAATGATCGAGACGTAGACGTCGCCATTGTTGGTGGCGGCGTCCTTGAGCTGGTTCGAGCAAATTCTTGGTCGCCGACTTCATGGCAGGCAGTCTTGCCGTTGTCGTTCATCGAGCCGGTGTTGTCGAGCACGAGCGCGACGCGCAGCCGCGTGTTGCCCCACTTCACCGTCGACGTGCTGCCGACGTTGATGCTGTTGTAGCCCATGATCTTCATGAACGTGGTGTCGACCGAGCCCGAGATGGCGATGGTGACCTGCGATCCGCCGGCCGTACTGTAGGTCGGCGTGATCACCAGGTTCTTCGCCTCGGGATGATTGAACATCGCGTTGAAGTACGCGGTGCTTTTCTGCTGCAGTTCGGTCTGCGTCAGCGTCGGCGCGAGCTTGGCCATCGCGAGCGCGGTCGCGTCGATTGCGGCCTGCATGCCGGTACGCACCGAGCTGGCGCGGCTGTAATCGATCGCGGCGCCGGCGAGGCCGAACACCGGAATGATGGCAAGCGCGAACATCGGCGCGACGCCGCCGCGGCGATCCTTCATGAGACGGGAGAGCAACATGTCACGCATCCTGACTGTGATCATCATGGAAGATTGCCACGAAGGCTTTTACATTCCGTTGAGTCACTTGCTTACTTTCCGAACCATCTGATTGACGGTTCGCTAACCATGCCGGGCGGCGCCGGGCACTGTCATTTGGTCAGGCGCGCCTGCGCGACCGCCTTCTGGAACAGCGCGTTCATCGCTTCGGAAATGCCCTGGTTCGGGCCGACCTCGAAATAAAGGCCGGGCGAGGCGCAGCTCTGCATGTTCGCCGCGATCTTGCTCGCGAACGGCGCGATCCACGAGTTGTACCAGCCGTTCGTCGGCAGCGGCAGGTAAGTCGTGTAGAGCACCGCGATCTTGACGCCGTTCTTCTTGATCTTGTCGCAGAGCTCCACGTCGAGCGGCTCCTGGCAGCGCTTGTAGCTTTTGCCGGTCTGCGGATCGGTACTGGTCGTGACCGGCTCCGGGCAGCCGGGCGAGCCGTCGACACGATCGCCGACTCCGTCGGAGACGAAGAACACGTACTTCAGCGGCTTCGACGACGTCGTGCCGTCTCCCGGTTTCGGGACCTCCTTTTCGATATCCTTCAGCACGTCGTCGAAATCGGTATCGGTGTCGCCGGCGTAGTTCTGATACGGCACCGTCATCAGATCGATGGCGGCGGCCGCGTCTTTCGCTTTCGTGAGATTGGAGGTGAGCGACTGGATGGTGCTCAGGCCAGGTTTCTTGGCGGAGTCGCCGAACGTATAGATCGCCATGCGGAACTGCTTTGAAAACGACCTCGTCGACTTCGCGGTATCCATCAGTTGCTGGGTGGCGGTGCGCAGCACGTCGATGCGCGTCGTCACGCCGAGCGACTTGGCAAGCTTGTAGTAGTTGTTGGAGTCGGACAGGTCGTGGCAGGCGAACGCGCACTTGTCGGGCGTGTTGGCGACCATCTTGTTGATATCGGCGGTCGTCGCGCCGACGCCCATCGACGGCGTGTTGTCGAGCAGCAGGTGGAAATCGACGTAGAGCGGCAGGCTGTTCGTCGCAGTCGAGCTGCCATGGATCGGCATCGACGTGATCCCGAAAATGCCCATGAAGCTGGTCGAGACCTGCGCGTTGAAGTCGACGGTCGAGGTGATCGCCGTGCCGGTCTTTTTGACGGTCGCCGTCACGGTGCCGAGGGTGAAACCCTTTCGGCCGCTCAGTTCGCCATTGAAGATATTCTTCGCGTCAGTCGCGCCAGAGGGGACCGGACCGTCGGTTGACATGTCCGCTGCGGCCGTGAGCGCAGCCGCGCCCTTGCGCACCGAGCCGACGCTGGCGGCATCGGCGGCGGCGAGCAGCTGGGTGCGGATGCTCGCGGCGCGGCCGTAGTCGATCGCGGCACCGCCGATTCCGATGATCGGCACAATGGCGAGCGCGAACATCGGAGCGACGCCGCCCCGGCGGTCGCGCAGCAAACGATGCAGCAGCATGGCGCCTATCCCTGAGGAGAAAATTTTATGCAGTTTGCCGCAAGAGCCTTGCGTTTCTCGTTGTGTTCAACCCGGACAATTCGCGCAAAGGTTTTGCGATTCGCTAACCGCGTTGCGGCGGGGAGGGGCTATTTCGACAGTCGCGCGCCGGACAGGCTCGCGGCGATCGAGGTGAAGACGTCCTTGAGCTCGCTCGCCACCTGCACGTCGTAGAACATGTTTGCGGCGGTGGCGCAGTTTCGCAGCAGATCGACGTTTCCTTCGATCACGCGCACCGTGAACACGCGGATCTTCGCCTTCTTGACGTTGTCGCAGACGGTCTCGGTCCGCTTGTCGATCTGCGCCGGATTGGTGGTGAAGCGGTTCGCGGTGTTGAGGCCGTCGGTCAGCAGGATCAGCACCTTTTCGACGTCGTTCTTCACCACCTGGCCCTGCGTGAACGGCTCGCTCTGCGTCAGCGCGTGCCAGCCCCACATCATGCCGATGGTCACGTTGGTCATGCCCGACGGCGTCATGCCGTCGACCATGGCTCTCGAGCGCGGTCCAGTCGCTGGTCAGCGGCAGCGTCTTCGCCAGCGTGCCGCAATCGGCAACCGGGAACAGGGTCGCTCCGCCGCTCGGCGCGGTGTCCTTCACGTCATTCGGCTGATCGCGATCGGCGACGCATCCGGTCCAGGTCGCCTTGGTGATCTTGGCGTCGTAGGCGATCCACGGCGCATCCACGTGCTCGGTGCCGACATTGACCACCGTGCTGAACGGAATGACGGCGATCTTGGTGTCGTCCGGCACCTTGGAGTTCTTCTTCAGGATGGAGAACAGCAGCTTCACCGCCGCCTTGAGCTCGACCATCTTGTTCTTCGACGCCATCGAGCCGGTGTTGTCGAGCGCGAGCGCGACTTCGAGCGACTTGAAGCCCCAGCGCACCTGCGCTGTTGGCGCGCAGGTCGATCGTCTTCTTGCCGATCACCTGCGCGATCGCCGTATCGATCGTGCCGGTCGCCTCGGCGATGACCGTGAAGTCGCCCGGGCCGTTGTTCTGCATCTTGAACGTGGTGACTTGAGCTTCTTCACGTCGGGCCGATTGAACTGCGCGTTGAAATAGGTCTTGGCCTTCTTCTGCACCTGCGCGTCGTTTTTCAGATCGAGCGCTTCCTTGCGAGATCATCAGGGCGGTGGCATCGAGCGCGGCCTGCATCGCGGTGCGCGCCGAGTTGGCGCGGCTGTAGTCGACCGCGACGCCGACGGCGCCGAAGACCGGGACGAGCGAGAGCGCGAAGATGAGAACGACGTTGCCGCTGCGGTCGGCGCGGAACGCGCCGACCGTGCTGCGCAATCGATCGGCCGCGCGGCGCGATCATGCGACGCAGCGGCGAACGGAGAGGGGAGCGAGAGCTGGTCATCGGGCCGCAAGCCTCTTTGGATGCGGCCGCGACTGCCGGAAAGACTTTACGGATCGGTTCCAGGCGCCTCGAAACGGCCCGGAATTGACATTATGTCTGACGAAGTATGAATCGCACCGCAGACCGCGGGCCGGGCGCGAAACTTGACGACATCGGCGGAGGCTCTTGCGCGCGCGCAAGGCGCCGCATATCTGCTGAGCGCGTTCACCACCAGTCTCGCATCGGCTCGGACGCTGCGGCGGTTCGCGGGCTTCCCTCCAGTTTGCCGAAATCCATATAGTCTTTGTAAACTATGAATCAGTCGTCCGCGCCGGCGGTGCCGCAAGGGCCGCGCGGGCAGACGCCGCTTCGACCTGCAGGGAGTGCATGAAATTCGTCGTTTCGTCCGGGAGCGGTTTGCGGCATCATTTCATGATCCAACCGCCCCAGTCTGAATCCGAAAGTGCGCGCTTGAGACCATGAATCCATTGGCCAAGAGGGTTGCGAGACAACCGGCCGGATCGCGCGACATGCGTCCGCGCGCCGCGGACGAGGACCGCAGGCGCCGCGGCGGCAGCGGGGCGCCGGGCAGCGCGGTCATCACCCGCACCAAGCCGCAGACCAAGAAGCCGAGCCTCTACCGCGTGCTCATCCTCAACGACGACTACACGCCGATGGAGTTCGTGGTTCACGTGCTGGAGCGCTTCTTCAACAAGGACCGCGAGGCGGCGACACGAATCATGTTGCATGTGCATCACCATGGCATCGGCGAATGTGGCGTGTTTACCTACGAGGTGGCCGAAACAAAAGTGACGCAGGTGATGGACTTTGCCCGCAAACACCAGCATCCTCTACAGTGCGTGATGGAAAAGAAGTGACTATATGGGGGAAGCGGCGGGCCGGGGGCGATCCGCGACACTAACGACAACAATGTGAGACCGTAATGCCAACTTTTTCGCGCAGCCTCGAACAGTCGCTTCACCGGGCGCTCGCTCTGGCGAACGAACGCCATCACGAATACGCCACGCTGGAGCATCTGCTGCTGGCGCTGCTCGAGGATCAGGACGCGGCCGCCGTCATGCGCGCCTGCAATGTCGACATCGACAAACTGAAGCGCAGCCTCGTCGCCTATATCGAGTCCGAGCTCGACAACCTGGTGACGGAAGGGAACGAGGATTCGAAACCGACCGCCGGGTTCCAGCGCGTGATCCAGCGCGCCGTCATCCATGTGCAGTCGTCCGGCCGCGAGGAAGTGACCGGCGCGAACGTGCTGGTCGCGATCTTCGCCGAGCGCGAGAGCCACGCCGCCTATTTCCTGCAAGAGCAGGACATGACCCGTTACGACGCGGTCAACTACATCAGCCACGGCATCGCCAAGCGGGCAGGGCTCTCCGAGAGCGAAGCCGGTGCGCGGCGTCGACGAGGACACCGACACCAAGACCGGCGACGACACCAAGAAGAAGGGCGATGCGCTCGAGGCCTATTGCATCAACCTCAACAAGAAGGCGCGCGAGGGCAAGATCGATCCGCTGATCGGCCGCGAGTCCGAGATCAGCCGCACCATCCAGGTGCTGTGCCGCCGCCAGAAGAACAATCCGCTGTTCGTCGGCGACGCCGGCGTCGGCAAGACGGCGATCGCCGAAGGGTTGGCGCGCCGCATCGTCAACGGCGAAGTGCCGGACGTCCTGCGCAACGCGACGGTGTTCGCGCTCGACATGGGCACGCTGCTTGCCGGCACGCGCTATCGCGGCGACTTCGAGGAACGCCTGAAGCAGGTGATCAAGGAACTCGAAGCGACGCCCGGCGCGATCATGTTCATCGACGAGATCCATACGGTGATCGGGGCGGGCGCGACCTCGGGCGGCGCGATGGATGCGTCCAACCTGCTCAAGCCGGCGCTTGCCGGCGGCGTGCTGCGCTGCATCGGCTCGACCACCTACAAGGAATACCGCCAGTATTTCGAGAAGGACCGCGCGCTGGTGCGCCGGTTCCAGAAGATCGACGTGAACGAGCCGACGATCCCGGACGCGATCGAGATCCTGAAAGGGCTGAAGCCGTATTTCGAGGACTACCACCGGCTCAAATACACCAACGAGGCGATCAAGGCGGCGGTGGAACTCTCCGCGCGCTATATCCATGACCGCAAGCTGCCCGACAAGGCGATCGACGTGATCGATGAGTCCGGCGCGGCCGCAGATGCTGCTGCCCGAGAGCCGGCGCAAGAAGACGATCGGCCTGAAGGAGGTCGAGACCACCATCGCCACGATGGCGCGCATTCCGCCGAAGACCGTGTCGAAGGATGACGCCGAGGTGCTGGCGCATCTGGAAGACACGCTCAAGCGCGTGGTCTACGGCCAGGACAAGGCGATCGGCGCGCTGTCGTCATCGATCAAGCTCGCGCGTGCGGGCCTGCGCGAACCCGAAAAGCCGATCGGCTGCTACCTGTTCTCCGGCCCGACCGGCGTCGGCAAGACGGAAGTGGCCAAGCAGCTTGCCGCGCTGCTCGGCGTCGAGCTGATCCGCTTCGACATGTCGGAATACATGGAGCGGCACACGGTATCGCGCCTGATCGGCGCGCCGCCCGGCTATGTGGGCTTCGACCAGGGCGGCCTGCTGACCGACGGCGTCGACCAGCACCCGCACTGCGTGCTCCTGCTCGACGAGATCGAGAAGGCGCATCCGGATCTGTTCAACGTGCTGCTGCAGATCATGGATCACGGCAAGCTGACCGATCACAACGGCAAGCAGGTCGATTTCCGCAACGTGATCCTGATCATGACCACCAACGCGGGCGCGGCCGATCTCGCGAAGTCGGCGTATCGGCTTCACGCGCACCAAGCGCGAGGGCGACGACCTCGAGGCGATCAACCGCATGTTCGCGCCCGAGTTCCGCAACCGGCTCGACGCCACCATCACGTTCGCGCACCTCTCCGAGGAGGTGATCGCGAAGGTGGTCGACCAAGTTCGTGATGCAGCTCGAGGCGCAGCTGGCCGACCGCAACGTCACCATCGAGCTGACCGAAGACGCCGCCAGGTGGCTGATGACCAAGGGTTACGACGAGCAGATGGGCGCGCGGCCGATGGCGCGCGTGATCCAGGAGCACATCAAGAAGCCGCTCGCCGACGTGGTGCTGTTCGGCGTGCTCAAGGCCGGCGGGCATGTGCGCGTCGTGGTCGCCAAGGACGAAGCCGGCAACGACAAGCTCAGCTTCGAGTATCCGGAAGGGCCAGTGACGCCGAAGCAGGAGCGGCTGCCCGAGCCGCGCAAGAACCGGGTCAAGCGCCGCGCCGGCCCGCGCAAGCCGCGGCCGTCCGGACCGAAGGGCGGCACGCCGCCGAGCGGCAAGGGCTCGGTCCCGAAGGTGCCGCTGGTCAAGGTGTGACCTCGAACGCCGATATCGTCGTCGATCAGTTCACACGCCAGGCGACGCCGTTCGCCAATGCGGCGGCGATGCGCGACGAGGACGCGCTGCGGCTGCTGGTCGAATTTTCTGGGGCGGGTGCGTCCGACACCGTGCTCGATGTCGCGTGCGGGCCGGGGCTGGTGGTCGCGGCCTTCGCCAAAGCCTGCCGCCACGCGACCGGCATCGATCTCACGCCCGCGATGATCGAGAAGGCACGCGAGCACACGGCCGCGTTGGGACTCACCAATGTTGCGTGGCATGTCGGCAATGTGTTGCCGCTGCCGTTTCCCGATGGGTCGTTTTCCGTCGTGGTCTCGCGCTTCGCGTTCCATCATTTTCCCGAGCCGCTCGCGGTTCTGAAGGAAATGGCGCGTGTTGCCACGCGGCCGGGCCGGATTGTGGTCGCCGACATGGCGGCCTCGGATGAACCCAAACGCGCCGACGCGCTCAACCGGATGGAGCGATTACGCGATCCTTCGCACACCCGTGCGCTGACCCTGGCCGAAATGCGAGAGCTGTTTGCGCAAGCCGGCCTGCCGGCACCGCGCGAGACCTATTACGACGTGCGCGGCGAACTCGAAGGCCTGCTCGCAACTTCGTTTCCGGCGCCCGGCGATCTTCCCGTCATCCGGCAGATGTTCGAGGACTCGCTTGCGGATGACGGGCTCGGCATGAAGACCAAGCGAAAGGGCGACAAAATCCTGTTGTCCTATCCGATCGCCATTCTTGCGGCTGAGGTTTAGCCCGCACCGGGCGTCGGTATATCCAGATTGGCGATGCTCGCGAGCGCGACCGCGACCAGCTTCTCCTCGCCATCGGTGCGGCAGGTGACCTTCGCCTCCACCACGGTGAGCAGACGGCCGGGCTTGACCACCTCGGCGCGGCAGGTGAGCCGGTCGCCGGCCGAGGGCGAGACCAGATTGATCTTGTACTCCGCCGTGATGACGGTGCGGTTCATGCGGTCGATCACGGTCGCGGCTGCCGCCGTGGTCGCGTTGTCGACCAGATACGCGATCACGCCGCCATGAAACAGCCCGGCCTGCTGCAGCACTTCAGGCCGGCGGTCGACCGCCATCACCACGACGCGCGGCTCGACCGAAACGACTTCGGCGCCGATGAGTTTGGTGAAGCCCTGGCTTTCGAGGGTCTCGCGGATGCCGGCCGCGATGGGCTGGAAGCGTGCTTGCGTCATCGGAGCGTCTCCGTTCGGGCAGCCATTGTGCAGGCTCACCGTAGCGTTGTCATGGCGGCTGTGCATTGCGGGCAGATTGCGCCGCTTGGTCGGCCGTGGGACAGGATCGCCCATGTCCGCGCCCGCCGAACAGACGTCGTCCACGCTCGCAGCCTTTCGGGCGGGGTTCGTCGCCACTTGGACGTCGGTATTCAGTTACGTGCTGTTCGGCACATACACGGGCATCGGCGCGATCGCGCATGATTTCGGCTTCAGCATCATATGGGCGCTGCTCTCGACGCTTCTGCTGTGGGCCGGCCCCGCGCAGGTGATTTCTGATTTCCACGGTGGGCGCGGGCGCGAGCCTGATCGAGGCCGCGCTCGCGGTCGGCCTGTCGAGCGTGCGGCTGCTGCCAATGGTGGTCACACTGCTGCCGATGCTGAAAGGACCGGGCACGCGCACGTGGCATCTCCTGCTGCCCGCGCATTTCACCGCGGTGAGCATGTGGGTCGAGGCGCTGCGCCTGCTGCCCAAGCAGCCGCGCGAGAACCGCATCGCGTTCTGCAACGGGCTTGGCTGCGGCTACGGACTGACGGCCTGCACCGCAACCGTCACCGGCTTCTATCTTGCCGCCAAGCTGCCGCCGCTGATGAGCGCGGCCCTGCTGTTCCTCACGCCCGTCGCCTTCCTGATGTCGACCTTGCGCAACAGCCGCATGCTGGTCGACCGGCTCTCGCTCGCGTTCGGCCTCGTGCTCGGGCCGCTGTTCGCCTACTGGCAGCTCGGGCTCGACCTGATGTGGAGCGGCATCGTCGGCGGGACCGCCGCCTACATGGTGCACCGGTTTCGCGAGGCGCTGCGATGAGTGGCGAACTCGCCGCCTATCTGGCGCTGATCCTTGCGGGCTTCCTGCCGAGCGAGGTGTGGCGTTGGCTCGGCGTCATTTTTGCGCGCGGGCTCAACGAGGATTCCGAGATCGTGCTGTGGGTGCGGGCGGTCGCGACCGCGATCCTCGCCGGCGTGATCGCGAAGCTCACCATTTTCGCGCCCGGCGTGCTCGCGACGGTGCCGACGCCGGTGCGGCTCGCGGCGGTCGGCGCCGGATTCCTGGCGTTCGTGTTGATCCGCCGGTCGGTTTTCGCCGGCGTGCTGGCGGGCGAGGCGGCACTGATTATCGGCGCGCTGGTGTTCGGCTGATTACCGCCCGGCCGCGTAAGCCTGCATCAGCCGCGGCGTTGCGGCGGCGCGTAGGAACCCATCCCAGCGGCCGACCGCACAAACGCGCCCGAGCGCCCACGGACCTTCCACTGTGAGCAGATGCCCGCGCTTCTCCAGCTCCGAGCGTGTCTGCGCCGGGAGGCGATCCTCGACGATGACGCGGCCCGGCTGGAAGGCGCGCGGGTGGAATGACTCCACCATGTGCTTGGTCTGAAACATCGGCGCATCGATCGCCTGCTGCAGGGTCATACGGTGATGCACGAGCCGTAGAAAGATCGCGAGAATCCATTGCTCCTGCTGATCGCCGCCGGGCGTGCCAATCGCCAAGTATGGCGCGCCGTCGCGCGTGACCAGCGTCGGCGAGAGCGTGATGCGCGGGCGTCTGTTCGGCCGCAAGGTCGACGGGTGACCCTGCTCGAGCCAGCAGATCTGCCCGCGCGTCGAGATCGGAAATCCCAAGCCCGGCACGACCGGCGATCCCTGCAGCCAGCCGCCGGAGGGCGTCGCCGAGATCATGTTGCCTGCTGCGTCGACGATATCGAGATGGACCGTGTCGCCCCATTCAGGCGGCAGCGGTGCGAAGGTCGGCTCGCCTCCGCCGGGCCCGACCGGCTTCTCCTTGCCGGCCATGGCGAGTACGCGCGCGATGCGCTCTTTCGCGTCGCCGATGACGCCCGGCCTGAGCTCCATTGAGGCGCGCTCGCCGATCAGCTTGCGGCGTGCGTCAGCGTATTGCGGCGACAGTAGCGTTTCGAGCGGCACATCGACCGCGTCGGGGTCGCCATAGAAGGCGTCGCGGTCGGCGAAGCCGAGCTTCAGCGCCTCGACCAGCGTGTGCACGAACTGCGGCCCGAGCGGGTCCATCGCGGCGATGTCGAAGCCTTCGAGCAGCCGCAGCGTTTGCAGAAACATCGGACCCTGCGACCATGGCCCGAGCTTGTGGACCGTGAGGCCGTGATAGTCGATCGACACCGGCTGTTCGGCGCGTGCCGCATAGCGCGCGAGGTCCTCGCCGGTGAGCAGCCCGCGGTGACGTGCGCCGGTCGAGTCCATCAGTTCGGTGCGGTAGAAGCGGTCGATCGCCTCGGCGACGAAGCCCTTATAGTAGGCGTTGCGCGCGGCCTCGATCTGGCGAACGCGGTCGCCGCCCGCGGCTTCCGCCTCGGCGAGAATGCGCTTGTACATCTCGGCGATGGCCGGCGTGCGGAACGGCTTGTCCGGATGCGGCGCCTTGCCGTTGGCGAGCCAGACCTCGCCCGAGCTTGGCCATTCAGTTTGAAAGTACTCGACCGCCGGAATGATCGTCGCGACGATGCGCGGCACCAGCGGAAATCCGCGCTCCGCATAGCCAATCGCGTAGGACAGCACGTCGCGCAGCGCGAGCGTGCCGTAATCGCGCAGCAGCAGCATCCAGCCATCGAACGCGCCGGGAACGACGGCCGGCAGCAGGCCCGTCCCCGGCATCTGTCCGAGGCCCATCGCGCGGAGCCGCTCGGGCGTCGCGTTTGCCGGAAACGGACCCTGTCCGCAGATCACCTCGGGCGCATCCGCGCCCGCGCGAAACACGATCGCGGGCAATTCCCCGCCGGGCCCGTTGAGGTGCGGCTCGACGATCTGCAGCACGAAGCCCGCAGCCACGGCGGCATCGAACGCATTGCCGCCGCGCTCCAGCACCGCCATGCCGGTCTGCGTCGCGAGCCAATGCGTGGTCGCAACCGCGCCGAACGTGCCGCGGATGTCCGGCCGTGTGGTGAAGGTGGGTTGCATCGGGTCCACTGTGTATAATGACCGACCTTGACGTGGTCCATCATCGCGCGTGATCCAAGCGGCGCGTTCGGCCCGTGTTCACACGTCTTGGCAGTCTATTCCAATAGACAGAAAATGGTTCATCGCTGGCGGTGAAGGCAGCAGCGGCCAACAGACAGTTTCAGAGCTCGAGGCTAGGAGCCTGACGGCGGGCGGCTGACCCGCGTGTCTCCTCGCTGGCCGAAGTGCAGGCAGCGTCAGCTACCGCCTTGCCGACCGGCCCGAAGCGTTCTTTTGCAGTAGCGTTGAGCGCGGGCATTGAACGTAGGAGGCGATCTACCTTCGCGCGGCTGTCGTTCGATTTCGATTTTGTTTGCCTAAGCTAGTTAAGAGGAATAGCCTGCTTTTGGTTGAACATTCGATGGAGGCGGGTATGCCGGACTATGACGCGCCTGGAAGACTAACCGCCTTAGAGCTGGCTGCTATTGATTTAACGATCACTGCGCTTCAGGCCGCCGGGCACTCAATTAACGGCGTGACCAAGGATGACAATCCCCGCGAGCAGTACGCCGAGGCGTTTGCGGCTTTGCATGGCGGGTTAGTCGAACTGACCGGGCGTGACCGCGAGATCATCGGCCAGATGAAGGAACTCGCGGGTCAGCTGAGTTCACGGGTAACGTTGCCCGGGCTGCTCGAGGCGCGGGCAAGGATCGTACGCGGTCGCTGAAAGGCGGCGACTTGTGGAGAATGTCGGCGAGGTAGCGATCGCGGTTGTTTTCGCCGTATGGTGGGTCATAAGCGCATTCAACCAGTTCCACTCGGGAGCGTGGACGTTTCGGCTCCGCTGTCACATTCCTTTAGGTTTGATCCCGCTCTGGACCTTCTTTGCACCAAACCCGGCGCGCGCCGACACGCGCATCGTGTGGCGAGTGGAGCATGCTCACGGGTGGAGCGGATGGCAGGAAATGTATTTCGGATTTGCCCCCGCATGGAGGCGCTGGATTATAAATCCGGAACTCACTTTCAATAAGGCGGTCAGCGACCTCGTGCGCTCACTGACCCCCGTGCATCCTGATTCTTCAGACCGCAGCGTACTGTTTAGCTCGGGCTACCTCACCCTGCTGAGCCTTGTCCATGCCGAGGCAGCTTCCCAGAGCCGACACGCAGTTCAGTTTGCGGTCGTGCGGACTGCCATAGGCGCCGCCACGCGCAATCTTGATATTTTATTCCTCTCTGAGCCCCACGCGACCTGCGGGTCTGCCGTCCATGTTCACGAACCCTGACCTATTTGTTTCGCGGCTCATTTTCGTTGGCCTCATCATCGAAGCCATTGAGATGCTCGCGCTGTGCAGAGCGTTCGCCGACGGCGGCGTGTTCTCGCGCTCCAATGTCGCCATTCTCACCGGTGGCACGCGCTGGCAGGTGAGGATCGGCGCTACGTTTGGAGGCGCTGGGATGATGATTGCGGCAATGACAGCCCAGCTCGGCGCGGCGACGGTCGCGCTTGTCTTTGGCTTAGGAACGAGCACTGGAACGACCGCGGCGCTAGTCTGTCTCGTATCCAGCGGATACGCTCGATCGCGGCGCCAGATCGGCGGCAGTGGTGCCGAACAGCTGACATTTATTGTCCTCGTCGCCTTTGGTCTCGTGATGCTCGCCGGCGGCACGGAGTCGGCGCGTCGGATAGGCGACGTGTTTGTGGGCACCCTGCTCCTCCTCGCGTACTTCGCCTCCGGCGCCTCCAAGGCCGTCTCGCCCATTTGGCGCAGCGGCGCACTGGCCGGAGTTTTCTCGACCGAAGGCTATGGGCTCGTCGGCTTCGGGCGGCTGCTCGCGAGGCATCCGAGGATCGACCTGCTGCTATGCTGGTCAGTAATTATTTGGGAATGTCTCTTCCCCCTCGTGCTCATCGCGCCGCCCCCGGTGATCATGGCCTTTTTCGCCATTGGCGTCGTCTTCCATGTGTCGTGCGCCTTTGTCATGGGCCTGAATCGGTTTGTCTGGGCATTCTGCGGCTGCTATCCGTCAGTCTGGGTCACAGCGATGCTTTTAAGGTGAGCGATCTGTCGTGCGCACGACTCACTCGGCGCTCTGATTCTTAGCCAAGGGCAGATCGACGATCATCCGTCGATATACCGAACGTCTGAAATGTGCGCCGAGCGGTAAATGGCCGTCCTCGTAGGGACGTCCGCTTTCTCTGGTTCGCCGCTCAGGAAGCGAACCGTCCGGAAACCACCATTGTCGGTCATCGCGCCGCCACGGCCGCGTCGAACGCATTGCCGCCGCGCTCCAGCACCGCCATGCCGGTCTGTGTCGCGAGCCAATGCGTGGTCGCGACCGCGCCGAACGTGCCGCGGATGTCCGGTCGTGTGGTGAAGGTGGGTTGCATCGGGTCCACTGTGTATAATGGCCGACCATGACGTGGTCCATCATCGCGCGCGATCCAAGCGGCGCCTTCGGTGTTGCGGTGGCGAGCAAGTTCTTCGCGGTCGGTGCGATCTGTCCGCACGGCGAAGGCGGTGTCGGCGCGCTTTCCACGCAGGCGCTGCCGAACCCGCTATGGGGCTATCGCGGGATGCGTCTGCTGCGCGAGGGAATGGCGGCGCAGGCGGTGGTCGACCATGTGACCAAACCCGACGCCGGCGCGCAGCAACGCCAGTTTCACGTCCACGACGCGAAGGGCGGCATCGCGGTGCATACCGGCACCGGCTGCATCGACTGGTGCGGGCATGTCGTCGGTCCGGGCGTGTCGGTTGCCGGCAACATGCTGACCGGGCCAGACGTCGTAGCGGCGACCGCGCATGCCTTCGAGACATCCGCCGAGAAATCGTTCGCGCGCCGGCTGATTGCCGCGATGGCGGCGGGCGAGGCGGCAGGCGGCGACAAGCGCGGCAAGCAGTCGGCGGCGCTGGTGATATGGACGACGGAAGAGTATCCGGCGGTGAGCCTGCGCGTCGACGATCATTCGGATCCGCTGCGCGAGCTTGCGCGGCTCGAAAGCGTTGGTCGCGAGCGGCTTTTCCACTACGTGAATTTCATGCCGTCGCGGGCGAACCCGCACGGCACGCTCGACCGCGATGCAATCGAGGCAGGCATCGCCGCGGCTGTCGCGCGCCAGGACAACTGAGGGGCGCTGTTCGGGCGGACTTGCTGTCTGTACACTCTCGCGGCTGATGTATCGGGGAGGGTCTCGTGAAGGCACGCATTCTGTTTGGCGCTCTGTTCGCGGCCGCCGTCGCGGCAACTCCCGTCTTGGCGCAAACTCATCTGCGCATCGGCCTTGCCGAGGATCCCGACGTCTTCGATCCGACCCAGGCGGGCTCGTATGTCGGGCGCATTGTGCTCGCGTCGCTGTGCGACAAGCTGTTCGACATCGACGGCGATCTCAATATCGTGCCGCAGCTCGCGCTGTCGCACGAAACCTCCGCGGACGGAAAGACCGTCACGATCAAGCTGCGGCCGAACGTGAAATTCCACGATGGCGAGCCGTTCAACGCGGAAGCCGTGAAGTTCACGCTCGACCGCCACATGACGATGGATGCCTCCAAGCGCAAGGCCGAGTTGTCGCAAATCGACAAGGTCGAGGTCGCCGACCCGCTCACGGTGCGACTGCTGCTCAAGGCGCCGTTCTCGCCGCTGCTCGCGCAGCTCACCGACCGCGCCGGCATGATGGTCTCGCCGAAGGCCGTGAAGGACGCCGGCGACAAGTTCGTGCAGAAGCCGATCTGCGCCGGACCCTTCAAATATATCGACCGCGTCGCGCAGGAGCGCATCGTGCTCGAGCGCTTCGCCGACTATTGGGACAAAGATCGCATCCACATCGACCGCATCACCTACCTGCCGATCCCGGACAGCACCGTGCGGCTTGCGAACTTGCGCGCGGGTGCGCTCGACCTGATCGAGCGCATATTGCCGACCGACATCCCGGCGGTGCGCAGCGACCCGAAGCTGAAGCTGCTCCTGCCGAAACCGCCGATCGCCTACACGGGTCTCACCATCAATCTTGGCAACACGGACCGCGCGAAAAATCCGCTCGGGCAGAACGCCAAGGTGCGCCACGCACTCGAGCTCGCTATCGACCGCGATGCCATCAACCAAGTCGTGTTCGACGGCAACTTCACGCCGGGCAATCAATGGTCGGCGCCGTCCAACCAGTATTACGTTCAGAAATTTCCGGTGCCCAAACGTGACGTCGCGAAGGCGAAGGCACTGCTCAAGGAAGCGGGCGTCGCGACGCCGATCACGCTCGAACTGATGGTGCCAAACCAGCCAGATGTGAAGCAGGTGGCTGAGGTGCTTCAGGCAATGGGGTCCGAAGTCGGCTTCGATCTGAAGATCCGCCTGACCGAGTTCACGACGTCGCTCGACGAAGCCGTAAAGGGCAACTTCCAGATCTACCTGATCGGCTGGAGCGGCCGCATCGACCCCGATCAGAACGTCATCAATCACCTGGGCTGCGGCGCCGCGCCGTTCAACTGGGGAAAATACTGCAACGCGACGACGCAGGCCGGCCTCGACGAGGCGCGCACGGTGAGCGAACCGGCGAAGCGCAAGGCGGCCTACGAGAAAGCGCTGACGCAGATCGAGGCCGACAAGCCGCTGATCTACATCTATCACCAGCATTGGGTCTTTGCGTACTCGGCCAAGCTCGAAGGCTACAAGCAGCCGCCGGACGGGATCATCCGGCCGCAAGACATCAAATTCGCTAAGTAGGCGGTCAGCCGGGCAACGCCGACAATCTCAGGGTCTGATTGGACAGTCCGCCCTTCCGCACAACCAGAAAGGCTTCTACGATCCTGTCATCCGGGCAACCGGGCAAGAACGATCAACGGGAGGAGTTCGCTATGCAACGCCTGACGACATGCACGTTCGCTCTGTTGGCGGGGTTCGCCATCTTTCAAGTCGTGCCGCAAGCCAGTGGTCAGACCGGCGACGGCTGGATCACCCTGGTTGACAGCACAAAGATGGGCGAGTGGGATCGCGTCGGCGAGTTCAACTGGCGGATGGAAGACGGTGCGATCGTTGCGGACAAGCGCAGCGGCGACACGCCGGCCTA
This sequence comes from uncultured Alphaproteobacteria bacterium, assembly GCA_963778455.1. GTDB lineage: Bacteria > Pseudomonadota > Alphaproteobacteria > Rhizobiales > Xanthobacteraceae > PALSA-894. The sequence continues at coordinate 377,477 of CAVZUL010000008.1, read as the reverse complement.
TCTGGTCACGAAGGGTCCGTACAAGGACTTCATGCTCCACGTGGAGTTCTGGGCGAGCGATGATGCGAACAGCGGCATCTTCATGCGTTGCCAGAATCCAAAGCAGATCGGCGACCGGTCCTGCTACGAGGTGAACATCTTCGACCAGCGTCCGGACCCGAGCTACGGAACCGGCGGGATTGTGCATTTCGCCGAAGTGAACCCGATGCCCAAGGCTGGCGGCAAGTGGAACACTTTTGAGATCACCGCCAAGGGGCGTGTGATTTCCGTGCTGATGAATGGCCAGAAGACCGTGGAACTGCGCAACACCATGTTCGGTGAAGGACCATTCGCGCTCCAGCACGGACAGGGTGTGATCAAGTTCCGCAAGGTCGCGATCAAGCCGCTGTAGCGGCTACCCGCGCAAAGCCGCCGCGAGCTTGAGCGCCTGATCGGAGAGGGTCGACGGCTCTTCCTTGACGCTCGCGGGCGGCTTCAGCGGCTCGCCCGCCTTGCGCGGGATGACGTGGACGTGCAGGTGGAACACCACCTGTCCGCCGGCGCTTTCGTTGAACTGCTGGATGGTGATGCCGTCCGCGCCGAACACCGTCACGGCCGCGCGGGCGATCTTCTGCGCGACCTGCATCACGTGGGCGAGATCGGCCGGGTCGACGTCGAGCAGATTGCGCGCGGGCGATTTCGGCAGCACCAGGGTGTGGCCGGGCGCGCGCGGCATGATGTCGAGGAAGGCGAGCGCATGCTCGTCTTCGTAGACCTTATGACAGGGCAGCTCGCCGCGGAGGATCTTGGCGAATATGTTGTTCGGATCGTAGCTCGGCATCGAGGTTCGGTCCTTCTACGAGGTTTGTTCGAAGACCAGATCCTTGCGGAACGGTCCCATGGCGGCAAGCTCTGAGCCCGCGGCCGCCACATAGGCGCGCTCGCGCTTCAGGTAATCCGCAATCGCGCGGCGCAGCGCCGGATCGGCGATGTAGTGCGCCGAATAGGTCGTCACCGGCATATAGCCGCGTGCCAGCTTGTGCTCGCCCTGCGCCCCCGCCTCGACCCGCGCGAGCTTGTTTTGTATCGCGAATTCAATGGCTTGATAGTAGCACAGCTCGAAGTGCAGGAACGGGTGGTGCTCGATCGCGCCCCAGTGGCGGCCGTACAGAGTGTGCGAGCCGATGAAGTTGATCGCGCCCGCGACGAAGCGTCCGGCGCGCTTCGCCATCACCAGCAGCACCTTGTCCCGCATGCTCTCGCCGATCAGCGAATAGAACTGGCGCGTGAGATACGGCCGGCCCCATTTGCGTGAGCCGGTCTCCATGTAGAACGCGAAGAACGTGTCCCAAACGCTTTCTGTGAGGTCAGAACCGGTCAGCCACTGCACCTCGATGCCGTGCTCCAATGCCTCGCGCCGCTCGCGCTTGATCGCCTTGCGCTTGCGCGCCGCGAGCGCGCCGAGGAAATCATCGAACGTCGCGTAGTTCGCATTCTCCCAATGGAATTGCTGATCATTGCGCTGCAGGTAGCCGAGCTCGCCGAGCAGCCGCCACTCGTCTTCCGGCGCGAACGTGACATGGACGGATGAGGCTTCGCGCAGGTTCGCAAGCTCGATCAGGCCACGTGCGAGCCCCCGGCGGATGTTGTCCGCGTTGTCGCCCGGCGGCACCAGCAGGCGCCGCCCGGTCGCGGGGGTGAATGGCACGGACGCCTGAACCTTCGGGTAGTAGCTGCCGCCGGCGCGCTCGTAGGCTTCGGCCCAGCCGCCATCGAACACGTATTCGCCGCGCGAGTGGGATTTCAGATAGGCCAGCACGACGCCGAGCACAGTGCTGCCATCTGTTTCGGCGACCAAATACTGCGGCTGCCAGCCGGTGCGCGCGGTCGCCGAGCCGGAGGCTTCGAGCGCGGAGAGAAAAGCATGCGAGACGAACGGGTTATGGGCCTGATCTTGAGATTCCGAGATTCGCCGGATTGGCGCAGGCGTCCCACGCGGCGGCCGGTATGTCGGCGATCGCGGAAACGATGCGGATGCGCAAATCGGTGCTCATAGAAGGCGCCATTTGCGCATGATCTTATCCGAAAACCGGTACCCACTTTTCGGGATCATGCGTCTACGGCCTGAACCCCTCGAAGATCATCTGGTTCGCCCAGGTCCTCGCGCGCTGACGATCCTGTTCGGTACGCACCGTCCAGGTCAGCAAGGGCAGACCGAAGACATAGCGTGCAATCAGCGGCCCAGGCGAGGGCAGGTCCTTCACATGATAGGCGACGAAATGCGGGCGCGTGCGGTGGGCATGCAGCAGGAACGCCAGGTTCGCGCCGCTGCCCGGGTGTCAGCTCGCGCCATTCCGCATCTTCATAATGGCGCTCGGCCACGATGCCGCGCGGCAGGCCGGAGCGCGATTTCGCGTAGCGCCTGCACGAAGCCCGGATCGAACGACATCACGGCGCACGGCCCCGCATAGGACTGGAGCACCTGCACGGTGCGGGCAACCAGCCGGCGATCGCCATCGAACCGGCTTTTCAGCTCGATCACCAGCGGCGTGCGGCCGGCGACGAAGTCGCACAATTCGCCGAGCGTCATCATGCGGTCGCTGGTATCGCGTGAAGGGCACTTCCTTCAGCCCCGTGGCCGTCATCGCGGCGAGATGGCGCGACCCGAGCGTCAGGCGGCCGAGCGCGAAGTCATGGTGCACCATGGCTTCGCCGTCGGCGCTGATTTGCAGATCGGTTTCGATGCCGAAGCCGCCGTCGATCGCCGCCTTGAAGGCCGAGGCGGTGTTCTCGATCGACGCCCGCCGCGGCGTCGTGCAGGCCGCGATGCGCGACCGGCCGGGCGGTGAGCCAGTCAAGTCCGGGCATGAAGCGGGCGGGGGATCGGGCTCACGACACCTCGAAAATGCCCTCGACCTCGACCGCGGCATCCATCGGGAGCACCGCGACGCCGATCGTGGTGCGGGCGTGCCGGCCCTTGTCGCCGAAGGCCGTCACCATCAGGTCGGAGGCGCCGTTCATTACCTTGGGGGTTTCGAGGAAATCCGGCGTCGCGTTGATGAAGCCGCCGAGCCGCACCACGCGCTGCACCTTGTCGAGATCGCCCAGCGCGACCTTGATCTGGGCCATCAGGTTCACCGCGCAGGCGCGCGCCGCCTTCTGCCCCTCCTCGATCGACACGGCGCCGCCGAGCTTGCCGACCGCGACCAGCTTGCCTTCCGGATCGAAGCAGAGCTGGCCGGACACCACCAACAGATTGCCGGTACGCACGAATCCCACGTAATTGGCGACCGGCGCGGCCGGTGTCCCAAGCGTGATCCCAAGGTCCGCAAGCTTTTTTTCAACTGTCCCCGCCATCATCGCCTCCACCTGAGTTGACCAAAGTCTTGGCCGATCGGCCGCGCAGGCGCAAGCGGATCGGGAAACCAACGGAGTTGCGGCGCAGGCGACGCACATCTATGTTCCGCGCCGGATTTCAGGAGAGACCGAATGATTGCCGTTACCCCCGTCCGCCTTGGTTTTGTCGCAATGTTTGCCGCCGCCGGACGTTCGCGGCGAACGGCGCGGCGTTTGCCCAGGGGCCGGCCGGAACGCGTCAAGCTCGCCCCGCATGTGGCGATCTACGATCTGACCCTGACCAGTTCGCGCGGAAAGCGCTCGCTTGAGGGGGTGCGCGGCCGCATCGTCTATGATTTCTCCGGCAGCGCCTGCGAGGGCTACGCGCTCAACTTCCGCCAGGTGACCGAGCTCGACAGCGGCGAGGGCAAGGTTGCGCTGAGCGACCTGCGGACCGCGACCTGGGAAGAGGGCGACGGCAAGAGCTTCCGCTTCAAGTCCCAGAATTACATGGACAGCAAGCAGATCGGCGACGTCGATGGGCGCGCCGATCGCGGCAGGAGCAGCGTCGCCGTCAAGCTCAACAAGCCCGGGGACAAGAAATTCGATGCCGGGAAGGTGGTGTTCCCGACCGAGCACATGCGCCTCCTGATCGAGGCAGCGCAGGCCGGGAAGACGCTGCTTGGAAATCGCGGTGTATGACGGCTCGGAATCGGGCGAGAAGATCTATCAGTCGCTTTCCGTGATCGGGCGCCGGATCGAGCCGGACAGGAAGCCCGGGGACGATGCGGCGGCGGACAAGGATTCGCTCACCGGCCTTCCGCGCTGGCCGGTCACGATCAGCTATTTTGACAAGACCGAGAAGCAGGCGGACGACCAGCCGAGCGAACAGACGCCGATCTACGCCATTTCGTTCGAGATGTACGAAAACGGCATCTCGCGCGCGCTCCGCCTCGACTACGGCGATTTCGTCATCGACGGCAAGATGACCTCGCTCGACGTGAAGAAGGCCAAGGCCTGCAAGTAGGCTTTACGGCCGCGCCTGCGGATCGCGGGCTTAGCCCGCTGGCGCGGGCCTCAAACATTCGCACCGGTATTCTTCGCCTGGCCGTCTAAGTCGCCAGCGTCCGGCGTTTTTCCAGTTCGGATCGCCCTTCCTCCGGTACTGGAGCGTGCACTTGTCGTTGGCTCCGGGCGGGCAGTCCCCGGTGCATCGAACGAAAATGACGAGAAAGAACTCCTTATCGCACATCGCCATCTCAATCCTCCCCGCTAGCGTGTGAGCCGATTGTCCGGGCGCCCACAATATCGCACCATTTGGCGCCCGAAATAGCAGTGTGTGAGACATGCCCCGCAATGTCCTCTGGATCATGTGCGACCAGCTTCGCTACGACTACCTCGGCTGCACCGGCCATCCCACACTGAAAACGCCGAACATCGACGCGCTTGCCGCGCGCGGCGTGCGGTTTTCCAACGCCTACGTGCAATCGCCGATCTGCGGCCCCTCGCGCATGAGCTTCTACACCGGCCGCTACATGCGCTCGCACGGCTCGCACTGGAACGGCTGGCCGCTGCGTGTCGGCGAGCCGACGCTCGGCGATCACTTGAAGAAGATCGGCGTGCGCAATGTCCTGGTCGGCAAGACCCACATGGCGCCGGACCTCGAGGGCATGAAGATGCTCGGCATTGCGCCGGATTCGATCATTGGCGTGCATGTCGCCGAGTGCGGCTTCGAGCCGTATGAGCGCGACGATGGCCTGCATCCGAGCGGCAAGCCGCGCCCGCGCTACGATGCGTACCTGCGCGAGCATGGCTTCGAGGCGGCGAACCCGTGGGAGCAGTGGGCGAATTCCGGCGCTGCCGCGGACGGCTCATTGCAAAACGGCTGGCTGCTCGCCCATGCCGACAAGGCCGCGCGCGTGCCGGAGGAGCATTCCGAGACGCCCTACATGACGCGCCGAGCGATGGAGTTCATCGCGGAGGCAGAGACCGACGGCCGGCCGTGGTGTCTGCATCTGTCCTACATCAAGCCGCATTGGCCCTACATCGCGCCCGAGCCCTACGCCAGCATGTATACGGCGGCCGACATTCTTCCCGCGGTCCGTTCGCAGAAGGAACGGCAGGAGGCGCATCCGGTCTTCGCCGCCTACATGGACATGCGCTACTCGCGCAACATGGCGCGCGACGAGGCGCGGGAGAAGGTCATTCCGGCCTACATGGGCCTGATCAAGCAGATCGACGACCAGATGGGCGTGCTGATGCATTTCCTTGAGGAGCGGGGGCTGCTCGACACGACGATGATCGTGTTCACCTCCGATCACGGCGACTATCTCGGCGATCACTGGATGGGTGAGAAGGACCTGTTCCACGAACAGTCCGCCAAAATCCCGCTGATCGTGATCGATCCGTCGCGCGAGGCGGACCGCACGCGCGGCACCGTCAGCGACGCACTGGTCGAGGCGATCGATCTTGCCCCGACGTTCATCGAGTATTTCGGCGGCAAGGTGCTCGGCCACATTCTGGAGGGCCGCTCGCTGATGCCGTTGTTGCGCGGCGAGACCCCGGCCGACTGGCGCAGCCACGTGTTCTCCGAATACGACTACGCGATGCAGGACGTCCGGCTGAAGCTGAACCAGCCGATCGAGCAGCTGCCGCCTGTTCATGGTGTTCGACGGGCGCTGGAAATACATCCACGCCTCCGGCTTCCGGCCGATGCTGTACGACCTGCAAAGCGACCGCCAGGAATTCGACGATCGAGGCAGCGATCCGTCATGCGCCGACGTGATCGCGCGGCTGCAGGCCGCGTTGTTCGACTGGGCGCTGCATCCCAAGGGACACATCACCACCAGCAACGAGAAGATCGCCGCTTACGCTGACAACCAGCTGCAGATCAAAGGCGGCATTCTGATCGGCATCTGGGACGAAGCGGAGCTTGCGGCGATCCGGCAGAGGATGGGAACTCAGTCCGTCATCCTGAGGCGCGCGCGAAGCGCGCCTCGAAGGATGGCCCGGAGTGCCGCTGCCGCCCTTCGAGGCTCGCCGCAAAAGCGGCTCGCACCTCAGGGTGACGGCCATCAGTTCGTAATCTTGTATCCCGTTGCCTTGACGATCGGCTGCCAGAACGCCGTGTTGGCGGCGTGCTCTTGATGTGAGCCGCTCCGGCGTCGTGCCAACCGGTATCAGCGCCGACCGCAAGCAGCTTCTCGCGCACCTCAGGCTTGGCCAGCACGGTCGACGACCGCCGCGCTCAGTTGCTTGGCGAAATCCGGAGAAGCTGCCTGCCGGCAGCCACATGCCGTACCAGGAGTCGGCGACGAGGTTGACGCCGTTCTCCTTCAGCGTCTGCACGTCGGGCAGGAACGGCGAACGTGTCTCCGCCGCTGACCGCGACGATCTGGATGGCGCCCGCGCGATGCTGTGCGATGGTGTCGGCCAGCGTCGATGATGGCGAACGGCAGATGGCTTCCGACGAGGTCCTTCAAAATCGGCGCGCTGCCTCGGTAGGGCACACGCGTCATCGGAATGCCCAGGACAGCTTCGAGCCGCGACCCGGTGAAGTGAGGGATGGTGCCGTTGCTCGGAACGCCAAACGCCGACTTGCCCGGATTCGCCTTGAGCCAGGCGACGAGCTGCGGGAAATCTTTCGCGTCCGTCGCCGGCCCGGTGACCACGACGAATTCGAAGCGCCCGAGCAGCGAAACCGGCACGAAATCCTTCGTGTAGTCAAAGCTCGGCTTCGTCTCCACCATCGGCAGCAGATACATGGTGGGGCCGGTGGTGATGAGGATCGTGGCGCCGTCGGGAGCGGCGCTCATCACCGACTTGATCCCGATCAGGCCGTCGCCACCGGTGCGGTTCTCGACGACGAACGGTGCGATCGAGGATTGGCCGCAGATGTTCCGCGATGAGGCGGCAAAGCATGTCGCCGCTGCCGCCGGCCGCGAACGGAAAGATGATCCTGGTCAGCGGGCCGGATTGCGCCAGCGCGCTCGGCACAAGCGGGAACGCGGCGCATCCGGCAAGCAAGGTTCTGCGATCAATCATCGTCATCCTCATCGTCATCGTCATCATCGCCGCCGCGTTGCCGTCGAACACCAGCCCCTTGACCACGGCGGCCTTGCCGAATTTCTCGCGCACCTTGTCGATCGCGTGCTCGGCCTTGCGCGGCGCGCTCGCCCTTGCGGTCGACGAGGTCGGCGGCGTCGGCCTTGTCGCCGTCGATCAGGTTCGAGGCGCCGATGCCGATCAGGCGGAATTTGCGTGCCGTCGATCTCGCGCGCCAGCAGGTCGCGCCCGGCCTCGAAGATGCGCGCCGCAAGCTGCGTCGGCTCGCCGAGCGAGCGGGCGCGCGTGCGGATGCGGAAGTCGGCGGTCTTCAGCTTCAGCGTCACGGTCGAGCCCGCGATGCCGCTCGCCTTCAGGCGCGCGCGACACCCGCTCGGACAGCGACCAGAGCATCTTCTCCAGCGGCTTGTAGCGCGCGATGTCCTCGTCGAACGTCGTCTCGGCCGACACGCTCTTGGTCTCGCGCTCCGGATTGACGCTGCGGTCGTCGATGCCGCGCGACAGCCGCCACAGCCGGCGCCCCTCGACGCCGTAGCGGCGCATCAGGTCGGTCTCGTCCGCGCGCTGCAGGTCCGCGATGGTGTTGTAGCCGTCGCGCTGCAGCCGCGCCTGCGCTCGCCTTGCCGACGCCCCAGATGAAGCCGACCGGCCGCGCGGCAAGGAACGCCACCGCCTCGTCGCTTGCCGAGCACCGCAAAGCCGCGCGGCTTGTCGAGGTCGGAGGCGATCTTGGCCAGAAACTTGTTGGCCGAAAGCCCGATCGACACCGTGATGCCGATGTCGGCCTCGACGCGCCGGGCGAAGCGCGCGAGCGAGCGCGCCGGGCTCATGCGGTGCAGCCGCTCGGTGCCGGTCAGGTCCATGAACGCCTCGTCGATCGAGAGCGGCTCGACCTGCGGCGTCAGCTCGAGCATCAGCTTGCGCACCTCGCGGCCGACCCGCACGTATTTCGCCATGTCGGGCGTGAGCACGATCGCGTGCGGGCAGAGCTTGCGCGCCTTGAACATCGGCATCGCCGAATGGACGCCGTAGGTGCGCGCGATGTAGCAGGCGGTCGAGACCACGCCGCGCTTGCCGCCGCCGATGATCAGCGGCTTGTCGGCGAGCGAAGGATCGTCGCGCTTCTCGATCGTGGCGTAGAACGCGTCGCAGTCGACATGCGCGATCGCGAGCGCGTCGAGCTGCGCGTGCCGGATCAGCGCGCGGCGAGCCGCAGGCAGCGCAGCGCCGCGCCGCGTCCGCGGCGTCGGCGAAGCAGTCGCGGCAGAAGCCCGGCATCGGATCAGGGTACCTCCCGCTGCCACGGCCGTCCGCTCAGCACGGCCTGCGCGTGCTCGATCGTCCTGTGGCGTGACGCCGGCATGCGCCGCGACCGCGAGCAGCAGCGGCTCGTCGGCGACCACATGGTCGAGCACGCCGGCCAGGAAGGCGGGGTCGGCGGCGGCCTTGCGAATCGTCTCCGGGCCGATACCTGTGGCGGCGAGAAACCGCCCGAGGCGCTCGGGGTCCCCGGCCAGGAAGGCGAGCGCCGAAATCGCGAGGTTTTCAGCGATTTCGCGGGTGATACGGGCGCCTTTCGCCATCGCCGTTTGCCTTTCCGTAACGTATCGCCGCTAGGGTTTTACTAAGATTCTGCCCATTCGCGCGCCGGGGGCGAGGCGGGTCTTTGGCTGCATGGCCAGGGATCGCCAGATGGGGTAGCCGGAGGGCCGAAATGGCCAAGACCGTCCTGATCGTGGAGGACAACGAGCTCAACATGAAGCTCTTCCACGACCTGTTGGAAGCGCACGGCTACCAGACCGTCGGAACCCGCAACGGGATCGAGGCGCTCGATCTCGCGCGCAAGCATCGCCCCGACCTGATCATCATGGACATCCAGCTGCCCGAAGTGTCCGGCCTCGAAGTCACCAAGTGGCTGAAGGATGATCCGGAGCTGAAATCGATCCCCGTGGTCGCGGTGACGGCGTTCGCCATGAAGGGCGACGAGGAGCGCATCCGCGAGGGCGGCTGCGAGGCCTATCTGTCGAAGCCGATCTCGGTCGGCAAGTTCATCGAGACGGTGCGGCATTTCCTCGGAACGCCTGAGGAGCGCGCGATGACCGCGCGCATTCTCGTCGTCGACGACATTCCGGCCAACGTGAAGCTGCTCGAAGCGCGGCTGACGGCCGAGTATTTCGACGTCTCGACCGCGATGTCCGGCGCGGAAGCGCTGGCGATCTGCGAGCGCGCGCAATGCGACATCGTGCTGCTCGACGTGATGATGCCGGAGATGGACGGCTTCGAGGTGTGCCGCCGGCTCAAGGCCAATCCGGCGACGCATCACATTCCGGTGGTGATGGTGACGGCGCTCGACCAGCCGTCCGACCGCGTGCGCGGGCTCGAGGCCGGCGCCGACGATTTCCTGACCAAGCCGGTGTCCGACATCGCGCTGCTCGCGCGCGTGCGCTCGCTGGTGCGGCTGAAGATGGCGGCGGACGAGCTGCGCATGCGCGCCGTGACCTCGCGCGAGATCGGCATCAACGATCCCGAAATGGCGGCGCTGACCGAAACCGGGCGCGGCGGGCGCGTGCTGCTGGTCGACGACCGCAAGTCCTCCTACGAGCGCATCGCCGGCATCCTCACCACCGAGCACACGGTCGACGTCGAGCCGAACCCGCAGGAAGCGCTGTTCCACGCGGCCGAGGCCGACTACGAGTGCCTGATCGTCTCGCTCGGCCTGGAAAACTTCGACGGGCTGCGGCTGTGCAGCCAGGTGCGCTCGCTCGACCGCACGCGCGGCGTGCCGATCCTGATGATCGCCGAGGCCGAGGACAACGCGCGGCTGTTGCGCGGGCTCGAGATCGGCGTGAACGACTATCTGGTGCGGCCGATCGACAAGAACGAACTGCTGGCGCGCGTGCGCACGCAGATCCGCCGCAAGCGCTACACGGCGCGGCTGCGCGACAACGTGCAGCAATCGATGGAAATGGCGATCACCGACGGCCTCACCGGCCTCTACAATCGCCGCTACATGGAAAGCCATCTGGCGACGCTGGTCGAGCAGGCGGCCGGACGCGGCAAGCCGCTGACGCTGCTGGTGCTCGACATCGACTACTTCAAGGCGATCAACGACACGCACGGCCACGACGCCGGCGACGACGTGCTGCGCGAGTTCGCGGTGCGGGTGAAGAAATCGATCCGCGGCATCGATCTCGCCTGCCGCTACGGCGGCGAGGAATTCGTGATCGTGATGCCGGAGACCGACATGGCGGTCGCCGCGCTGGTGGCCGAGCGCATCCGGCGGCGCATCGCGGGCGAGCCGTTCGCGATCGAGCAGGGCACCAAGGCGATCGACGTGACGCTCTCGATCGGGCTTGCGGCGCTCGGCAGCAACGACACCGGCGCGACGATCCTCAAGCGCGCCGACCAGGCGCTCTATCGCGCCAAGCGCGACGGCCGCAACCGGGTGGTGGCGGACGCGGCGTAAGCGCCGCCCGGCGCGAGTTCCGCGTAAACCCTAACCCTTTACACTACCGGCGAATCTCTCCACGCTTGAGGGGCGGTCAGCGTTGCTTTCCGCCTCGGTTCATTTAGCTTGCACGCAGAGCCCAAGGGCTCCAGAGCGACCCGCAGCGGGCTTAAAGTCCGCGTGAAAATCGCTCCATATCGCTTTGATAACCCTACGGAATGCTCAGGTCCGCCGCATCTCCTGACACCCGTGGGGTTCGGCCGGTCCGGGACGGTGTGAGTGGCCTCCTCAAAGACACCGCTCCCGGCCGGCCACCTTCATTCAGTCCCTGTCATTGCGAGCGAAGCGAAGCAATCCAGCTTTTATTGAGCTGACTAGATTGCTTCGTCGCTGCGCTCCTCGCAATGACGAAACGGCGGTCTAACGCAAAGGGCGCCCCGAAAGGCGCCCTCGCAAAAGGCCGTGGTGCGAGCCCTACTTGATCTTCGCCTCGCGGAATTCGACGTGCTTCTTGGCGACCGGATCGTATTTCTTCTTGACGAGCTTGTCGGTCATGGTGCGCGAATTCTTCTGGGTCACGTAATAGAAGCCGGTGTCGGCGCTCGACACGAGCTTGACCTTGATCGTGGTGGCCTTGGCCATTTGAACTTCTCCTGAAATTTGGCCGGACCCTAGCGGCGGGGCCCGAAAGTCAAGAAAATCGCTGCTTGCGGAGGCCTACAGCTCCGCGCGCACGAACTTCTTGTGCAGCATGCGGTAGAACGGCGAGGGCAGGTCGTGGCCAAAACCCTTGGCGACGCGGGCCTGCAACTCGTCCAGCGCGACCTGCGTGATGGTCGGCAGGTCCTGACTCTTGGCCTCGGCGATCGGCAGCCACACCAGCTCGACCAGTTCGCTGTCGGGGCCGACCTTGCCCTCGACCCGGTGCGCGATGGCGCTGGCGTCGACGGCGAAGAACCGCGCATCGAAGCGGCGCGGGCGGCGCGGCGGCGTGATCGCGCGCACGATGAAGTGCAGTTCCGCAAGGTCGGGGAGCACACCCGCCTCCGCGAAAGCCTTCCAGGGACCTTCCGGCACCGCCGGGACGGCGTCGACGCGCTTGCCGAGCAGCAGGCCGGTCTCCTCGTAGGTCTCGCGGATCGCCGCGAGCGCGAGCGCGCGCGCCTTGCTCAGGCTCGGACGCTGCACGCCGCGCATCAGGCGGGCGCCGGCGTGGGTGTCGAGTTCGCTCGCGACCGGCATCTTGCGGTCGCCGGGCTCCATCCGGCCGCCGGGAAACACGAACTTTCCCGCCATGAACTTCAGGCCGGCGTGGCGCCGGCCGAGCAGCACCTTTGGCGCCGGACCCGAGCGGTCGACCACGATCAAGGTCGCGGCATCGCGCGGCTTGAGGTTCGGGTGGCTCTGGTCGCGCTCGACCTTGGTCAGGCGCTCGGCAATGCTCACTCATACTCAGTTCTTCTTATCTTCGACGCATGGAGCGCTTGGGCCCCGATTTCGGACGCTCGAACCGCTTGCGGCCGGCGTGGCGCTTGGTTCCGGTTTCATAGCGCCCTTCGGACAAAAGCTCGAATCGCAGCGCGCCGGCGACCGGCGCCGCCTCGACCAGCTTCACGCTGACCGCGTCGCCGAGCCGATAGCTCTCGCCGGTATGGTCGCCGATCAGGGCGTGGCGCGCCTCGTGATAGCGGAAGTAGTCGTCGCCGAGCGTGCGCGCCGGAATGAAGCCATCGGCGCCGGTCTCGTTCAGCTTCACGAACAGGCCGGCGCGCGTGACGCCGCTGATGCGGCCCTCGAATGTCGCGCCGACGCGGTCGGCAAGGAAGTTTGCGATCAGCCGGTCGACCGTCTCGCGCTCGGCCTTCATGGCGCGCCGCTCGGCCGCCGAGATGCGCGCCGCGATCTCGTTCAGCGCGGGCACGTCCATGGTATTCGGCAGGCCGTCGGAGCCGAGATGCTGCGCGCGGATCAGCGCGCGGTGCACCACGAGATCGGCGTAGCGGCGGATCGGCGAGGTGAAGTGCGCATAGCGGCGCAGGTTGAGGCCGAAATGGCCGTAGTTCTCGGCTGAATACTCCGCCTGCGCCTGTGAGCGCAGCACCACCTCGTTGACCAGCTGTTCGTGCTCGGTGCCGCGTACACGCGCCAGAATCTTGTTGAAGTCGCCCGGCCGCATCGCCTGGCCCTTGGCGAGCCGGATGTCGAGCGTGTCGAGAAATTCGCGCAGCGCCTCGATCTTCTCCGGGCTCGGCTCGTCGTGCACGCGATAGATCAGCGGCGTGCGCGCGCGTTCCAGCGTCTCGGCTGCCGCCACATTGGCGAGGATCATGAACTCCTCGATCAGCCGGTGCGCATCGAGGCGCGGCGGGACGATCACGCGATCGACCGTGCCGTCAGGCTTGAGCAGGATCTTGCGCTCGGGCAGGTCGAGATCGAGCGGCTGGCGCTCTGTGCGCTCGCGCAGCCTTGTGCGGTAGGCGGCATAGAGCGGCTCGATCACCGATGAGAGCAGGGGCCTCGTCGTTTCGTCCGGGCGGCCGTCGGCCGCATCCTGCGCCTGCGCGTAATGCAGCTTCGCGGCCGAGCGCATCAGCACGCGATGGAAGATGTGCTCACGCTTGCGCCCATCCGCGCCGATCACCATGCGCACCGCTAGCGCTGCGCGGTCCTCGTTCGGGCGCAGCGAACACAGATCGTTCGAGATGCGCTCGGGCAGCATCGGCACGACCTGGTCGGGGAAATAGACCGAGTTGCCGCGCACCAGCGCCTCGCGGTCGAGTGCCGAGCCGGGCGTCACGTAGTGGGCGACGTCCGCGATCGCGACGGTGACGATGAAGCCACCGGGATTTTTCGGATCGGTGTCGGCGACGGCGTGCACCGCGTCGTCGTGGTCCTTGGCGTCGGCCGGATCGATCGTGACCAGCGGCATCTGGCGCCAGTCCTCGCGGCCCGCCAGCCCAGCCGGGCGCGCGGCTTCCGCCTCGGCCAGCGCCTCGCGGCGAAAGACATGCGGGATCTCGTGCGCGTGGATCGCGATGAAGCTGGCCGCGCGCTCGCTCTTGAGCGAGCCGAGCCGTTCCTTCACCTGCGCGGTCGCGAGACCGAAGCGGCCCTGTTGCGTCACCTCGACCGCCACGAGGTCGCCGTCCTTCGCGTTCGCGGTCGCGCCGGGCGGAACGCTAAGCTCGCGGCCGAGCTGCTTCTTGTCGACCGGCTCCAGCCGCCCGCCGCCGCTGGGCAGCGCGCGGAAGATGCCGAGCTGACGCAGCTTGGCGCGATCGAGGATCTTGATGACGCGGCCGGTGTGGCGGATCGGTTCGCCTTCCTCGCCGGTTTCCTCGGTGCGCGTCAGCACGCGGTCGCCGACGCCGGGGATCTCGGCGGGGCGCGCCTTGCGCGGAACATGGATGCGGATGCGCGGCGCCTCGCCATGCGCCTCGGTGTCCCATTCGGTCGGGACCGCGATCAGTTCGCCGTCGGCATCGCGGTGTGTGATGTCGGCGAGCACCACAGAGGGCAGGGTGCCGGCGTGATGCAGCTTCTTGCGCCGCGTCTTGACCGTTCCCTCGTTCTGCAAGCCCGCGCAGCATCTGCCGCAGCGCGGCGCGGTCCGCGTTCTTCAGGCCGAATGCGCGCGCGATCTCGCGCACGCCGGCCTTGCCCTTGTGCGTGCCGATGAAGGCGAGGAGGTCTTCGCGGGAGGGAAGGCCAGCCGGCCGAGGCTTCTTGGCGGATTTCTTCAAGATGACGGAAAGGTAAGGCCAGGCCGGCGCAATCGCCAGCCCGGAATCATTCGGCCGCCGTGATGGTCTTGCGTGGCTTGGCAACCTTCTTCTTGGGCTTTGGGGCTTTCTTGGCTTCCGGCGCCGGCTTCGCGACACGGGCATCGGCCTTGCGCGGTCCCTTGCGCCGCGGTGCGGGCTTCGCTCCGGTCTTCTCGGCGCGCGCCTCGATCAGCGTGACCGCCTGATCGAGCGTGATCTCGTCCGGCGTAATGTTGTCCGGGATGGTGGCGTTGATGCCGCTGTTGGTCACGTAGGGACCGTAGCGCCCCTTCTTGACCAGGATCGGTCCGCCGCGCTGCGGATGATCGCCGAGCGAACGGCCTGGATCGCCGCCGAAGCGCCGGCCTTTGCCGGGATTGGCGCGCTTCTCGGCGATCAGCGTGACTGCGCGGTTGAGGCCGATGGTGAACACGTCCTCGCTGGAATCGAGATTGGCGTAGGTCTTGCCATGCTGCACATAGGGGCCGAAGCGCCCGATGCCGGCCATGATCGGCTCGCCGTCTTCGGGACTCTTGCCGATTTCGCGCGGCAGCGAGAGCAGCCTGAGCGCGAGTTCAAGCGTCATATCGTCGAGAGACGGTACCCTTCGGGATGCCGGCGCGCTTCGGCTTCTCCTCTTGTCCTTCGGCGTCTCGCCGAGCTGGAGATAAGTCCCGAACCGGCCGGTCTTGATCGCGACATCGAGGCCGCTCTCGGGGTCCTTGCCGAGCACCTTGTCGGCGCTGCGCCGCGCCGTTGGCGGCAAGCTGCCGGGTGAAATTGCAGTCCGGATAGTTCGAGCAGCCGATGAAGGCGCCGAACCGGCCGAGCTTCAGGCCGAGGCGGCCGTTGCCGCAGGTCTGGCACACCCGCGGATCGGTGCCGTCCTTGTTCGGCGGGAAGAGATGCGGCGCCAAGCATGTCGTCGAGCACATCGAGGACTTCGCTGACGCGCACATCCTTGATGCTGTCCACCGCGCCGATGAAGTCGCGCCAGAAATCGCGCAGCACCTCGCGCCAGTCGACCTCGCTGTTCGCGATGCGGTCGAGGTCCTCCTCCAGGCCTGCCGTGTAGTCGTATTCGACGTAGCGGGCGAAGAAGTTCTCCAGAAACGCGACGACGACGCGGCCCTTGTCCTCGGCGTGGAGGCGCTTCTTGTCCAGCCGCACGTAGTTGCGGTCCTTCAGCACCTGCAGGATCGACGCATAGGTCGAGGGGCGGCCGATGCCGAGCTCTTCCATGCGCTTGACCAGCGAGGCTTCCGAATAGCGCGGCGGCGGCTCGGTGAAGTGCTGGGTCGCGGCAATCGCGCGCTTGGCGAGTGCTTCGCCCTGGTTCATCGCGGGCAGGCGCTTGCTCTCATCGTCGTCCTGCGCGTCGTCCTCGCCTTCCTGATAGAGCGTGAGGAAGCCGTCGAACTTGATCACGGTGCCGGTCGCGCGCAGATCGAGCATCGCGCGCGCCGACCTTGGCGGCGATGTCGACGGTGGTGCGCTCGAGCTCCGCCGATTCCATCTGGCTCGCCATCGCGCGCAGCCAGATCAGCTCGTACAGCTTGGCCTGATCGGAATCGAGAAACTTTGCGACATCGCGCGGACGGTGCGACACGTCGGTCGGGCGCACGGCTTCGTGCGCTTCCTGCGCGGTCTTCTGCTTGTTCTGATAGTTGCGCGGCGCATCCGGCACGTATTGCTTGCCGTAATTGCGACGCGATCGTCGGTGCGGATCGCGCCGATCGCTTCGCCTGCCATGAACACGCCGTCGGTGCGCATATAGGTGATGAGGCCGACCGTCTCGCCGCCGATGTCGACGCCTTCGTACAGGCGCTGCGCCACCCGCATCGTGTGCGCCGGCGCAAAGCCGAGCTTGCGGCTTGCTTCCTGCTGCATGGTGGATGTGGTGAACGGCGGCGGGGGATTGCGCTTGCCGGGCTTCGCCTCGACTGACGCCACGCTGAACTGCGCGGTCTCGAGGTCGCGCTTGAATTGCTCGGCTTCGGCGCCCGAACCGATGTCGAGCCGCTGGATCTTCTTGCCGTCGGCGCCGACGAGGCGCGCGTCGAACGTATCGCTGCGCGGCGTCGCGAGCGTCGCGACCAGCGACCAGTATTCGCGCGCGACGAATTTCTCGATTTCGAGTTCGCGGTCGGCCACGAGCCGCAGCGCGACCGACTGCACACGCCCGGCCGAGCGTGCGCCCGGGAGCTTGCGCCACAGCACCGGCGAGAGTGTGAAGCCGACCAGATAGTCGAGCGCGCGGCGCGCCAGATACGCGTCGACCAGCGCGCCGTCGATGGCGCGCGGGTTCCTCATGGCTTCGACGACCGCCTGCTTGGTGATGGCGTTGAAGACGACGCGCTCGATCTTCTGGTCCTTCAGCGCGTGCTTCTGCTTCAGCACCTCCAGGACGTGCCAGGAGATCGCCTCGCCCTCGCGGTCGGGGTCGGTGGCGAGGATCAGCTTGTCGGCGCCCTTGACGGCCTGGGCGATGTCGGCGAGGCGCTTGTCCGCCTTGGCGTCGATCTCCCAGATCATGTGGAAATCGTCGTCCGGATCGACCGATCCGTTCTTGGCCGGCAGGTCGCGCACATGACCGAAGGAGGCCAGGACTTCGTAGCCTGGCCCCAGATATTTATTGATCGTCTTCGCCTTCGCGGGTGACTCAACAACAACGATGTTCATGAAATCCCTAGCAAATTTCGCTTATCTCGGGGCGGCCGGGGTCCTGCCGCGGGTGCCCTGAGTCGGGCGGAACATGGGTAATGAGGCCGTCCCTGTCAAATCAATGCGGGCGGCAAGGGTTAACTTGGCGGGTCCGACGCTGCGGCAACGCGATACGATTGCAACCTATGAGAGCGCTACCGCGCATTCTTACACTTATACAAAGAGCCGCACCGCCGTAACTACCATTAGCCGTAAGACGGCGGCTCAGGCCTTGATCCGGGAATCGCAAGTGTCGCGCCCAAAACCGAGCACAGTCGGCAATTTGGCGGTTTCTCCGGTTCCCTTGGGCGACAACCCGAGGAGGCGGCCTCCTATGTGGCTGGGCTCCTGGCCGAGTTAGCCATTCTCGTCCGCCGACATCACCTTGACACACTAGGATACCTTCTCGATATGGCGCGGCTTGAGGCTGAGGAGATTGTCCAGCGTGGCGGACGCCCACTGGCGGCAGACGAAGGCGAGGCCAAGAAGAAGTAGGCCTCCGTGCCGCTTAGGTGAGGGCCACCAGCCCGCCTCCTTGGCGTTCGATCCGTCCCGCAAGCTCGAGTTCCAGCAAAACCGTCCGGACCCTCGCGGGCGTCGAATTCGACAGCCGCACCAGATCGTCGAGGCCGACCGGTGCCGGACCGAGCAGTTCCACGATGCGGGCGCGCGCCTCGTCGTCGGGTTCATCTGCGAATACCGGTTCCTCACCGCCGTCCGGTTCGCGTGCCGATAGTCCGCTGCGCTGACCGAGGATCGGTTCCAGCACCGAGACCACGTCGGCGGCTTCCGTGACCAGCGTCGCACCCTGCTTGAGCAGCCCATTGGTGCCTTCCGCGCGCGGATCGATCGGAGAACCGGGCACGGCGAACACCTCGCGGCCTTGTTCGAGCGCAAAGCGTGCGGTGATGAGCGAGCCGGAGCGCTTCGCCGCCTCGACGATGACGACGCCGAGCGAGAGGCCGGAGATCATGCGATTGCGGCGTGGAAAATCCAGCGCGCGGGGCTCCCAGCCGAACGGCATCTCGGTGATGGCGGCGCCTTCGCGCAAAGCAGCGCCTCGAGCAAATCGGTATGCTGCTCCGGATAGATCCGGTCGTGGCCGCCGGCGAGCACCGCGACGGTGCCGGTGGAGAGGCTCGCGCGATGCGCCGCCGCATCGATGCCGCGCGCGAGCCCCGACGCGATCACGAAGCCCGCCTCGCCGAGTTCGCGCGCGAGCCGCTCGGCGAACTTCAGCCCTGCGGCGGACGCATTGCGCGAACCGACCATCGCGATCATCGGCCGCGCGAGCGCCGCCACGATTGCCGCGTACCGCGATCAGCGGCGGCGCATCGTCGATCGCGGCGAGCCGATGCGGGTAGTCGGCTTCGCTGACTCGCGACGAATGTCGCGCCGAGCCGTTGCGCCGTCTCGATCTCGCGTTCGGCATCGGCGCGCGGGCAGATGCGGATCGGCGCGCGTCGCGCCGCCGCGCCGCGCGAGCTCCGGCAACGCCTCGAGTGCCGCGCGCGCGCTGCCGTAGTGGCGCAGCAGCGATCGGAACGTCCGGGGTCCGACATTGTCCGATCGGATGAGCCGCAGCCAATCGAGCCGCTCCTCGTCGGTCAGCTCGGACGCGGTCACGTCGCCACGCGCAAGCTTCGGCCTTCTGGCCGATCTTTCCCTCGGTTCCCTGCAAGAGCCGCGCGATGTTGCGCGCGGTGCATGATGAAGGTGGCGATCGCGAGCACAAGGAACGTCAGCGCTTCAGGCGGCGTGCCGAGGAAATAGAGAATGACCGGCGTCGGCAACAGACGCGATGAGCGAGGCGACCGACGAATAGCGGGTCGCGGCCGCGACCGCGATCCAGATCACCGCAGCCGCCAAAGCGATCTTCCACGAGACGGCGAGCAAGACGCCAAAGCCCGTGGCGACGCCCTTGCCGCCCTTGAAGCTGAGCCAGACCGGAAAGAGATGGCCGAAGAAAGCGGCCGCGCCGGCGATCAGTCCGGTGTCGTGACCGGACCACCACGTCATGACCAGCACCGCGACGGTGCCCTTCAGCAGGTCGGCGAGGAGCGTCGCGGCGGCGAGGCCCTTGCGGCCGGTGCGCAGCACGTTGGTCGCGCCGATGCTGCCGGAGCCGATGGCGCGGATGTCCTGCGTGCCGGCAAGCGGGTGAACACGAGCCCGAACGGGATCGAGCCGAGCAGATAGCCGAAGGCGAGAGCGCGAGAATAGTAGCGAGCCGGTCATCACGCCGAAGCGTATTCAAACACCGTGCGCCCGGCAACGATGGTGCGCAGCACGCGGCCCTGCAGCCGCGCCTCGTCGAACGGCGTGTTCTTGCACTTCGATTTCAGCTCGGCCGGATCGAGCACCCACGGCACGTCGATATCGGCGACGATCACGTCGGCCGGGCTGCCGGGCTTGAGCGTGCCGGCCTGCAGGCCGAGCAACTCGGCCGGCCGCGTCGACATCGCCTTGAGCAGCGTGATCAGCTTCGATCTCGCCGTTGTGCACGAGGCGCAGGCCCGCCGCCAGCATGGTTTCGAGTCCGATCGCGCCGGGCGCGGCCTCGGCGAACGGCAGGCGCTTGGTCTCGACGTCCTGCGGATTGTGGTCCGACATGACCACGTCGAGCAGCCCTTCGCTCAACGCCTGCACCAGCGCGGCGCGGTCGTCCTCGGCGCGCAGCGGCGGCGACATCTTGAAGAAGGTGCGGTACGGAGCCGATGTCGATCTCGTTCAGCGTGAGGTGATTGACCGAGGCGGCAGCCGTCACGGCGAAGCCGGCGTCCTTGGCGCGGCGCAGCACCGCGAGCGATTCCGCGCAGGTGATCGAGGCCGCGTGATAGCGCGCGCGCGACAGCGCGACGAGGCGGATGTCGCGCTCCAGCATGATCGGTCTCGGCGGCCTTGGGAATGCCGAACAGGCCGAGGCGCGCGGCGAACTCGCCCTCGTTCATCACGCCGTCGCCGATCAGGTTCGGGTCCTCGGTGTGGTGCACCACCAGCGCGTCGAAGTCGCCCGCGTAGATCAGCGCGCGGCGCATCACCTGCGCGTTCGACGACGCTCTTCGCGCCGTCCGTGAAGGCGACCGCGCCGGCGGCCTTGAGCAGGCCGATCTCGGCGAGCTCGGCGCCTTCGAGCCCCTTGGTCAGCGCCGCCATCGGCTGCACGTGCACGATCGCGGTGTCGCGCGCGCGGCGCAGCACGAAGTCGACGATCGCCGGATCGTCGATCACCGGATTGGTGTCGGGCTGGCACACGATGGTGGTGACGCCGCCGGCGGCCGCCGCCTGGCTCGCGGAGGCGAGCGTCTCGCGATATTCGGCGCCGGGCTCGCCGATGAAGGCGCGCATGTCGACAAGGCCGGGCGCGACCAGCCGGCCGTCGCAATCGACGACCTCGGTGCCTTCCGGCACGCCGGCCGCGTGGATGCCGCGCTTGGCCTCGCGGATCACGCCGTCGGCGATCAGCAGGTCGCCGGGAAAATCGAGATCGCGCGACGGATCGACGATCCGGGCGTTGGCGAGCAGGATCGGGCGGCGGTCGGACAGCATTCAGGCGGCCTTCCCGCTGTATTCGGCGCAGCACCACAAGGCCATAGGCGATCCGAGCGAGAAATCCGATGCCGAGAGCCAGGATCACAACACCGATCAGGATCTTTCCCATGCCCGAGTAATCGTCGAAAAAGGAAACGATGCCGCCCACGACAAGAGCGAGCCCGATGGCCCCGTAAATAATGATGCAGGCAACCCTTCTGGCCGGCGACATCGTCTCGATATCGAGCCCGGCGATATGGTCGATCCAGACGAATAGTTCCAGAAATGCCAGCATGTCACGCGTTCGGCAGATTGCGCGAGAGCGCTTCGAGCACCGCCATGCGCACCGCGACGCCCATCTCGACCTGCTCGCGGATCAGCGACTGGGCGCCGTCGGCGACCGCGCGATCGATCTCGACGCCGCGGTTCATCGGGCCGGGATGCATCACCAGCGCGTCGGGCTTGGCGTAGCCGAGCTTCTTCTGGTCGAGGCCGTAATAGTGGAAGTACTCCTGCGTCGAGGGCACGAACGAGCCGTTCATGCGCTCGCGCTGCAGCCGCAGCATCATCACGATGTCGGCGCCTTTCAGTCCCTCGCGCATGTCGCGCGAGACTTCGACGCCGAAGCGCTCGATGCCGGGCGGCAGCAGCGTCGAGGGCGCGACCACGCGCACGCGCGCGCCGAGCGTGTTGAGCAGGATGATGTTGGAGCGCGCGACGCGCGAATGCAGGATGTCGCCGCAGATCGTGACGGTCAGGCGCTCGATGCGGCCCTTGTTGCGGCGGATGGTGAGCGCGTCGAGCAGCGCCTGCGTCGGATGCTCGTGCGCGCCGTCGCCGGCATTGATCACCGAGCCGTCGACCTTCTGCGCCAGCAGCTCGACCGCGCCCGACGCGTGATGCCGCACCACCAGGATGTCCGGGTGCATGGCGTTGAGCGTCATCGCGGTGTCGATCAGGGTCTCGCCCTTCTTCACCGACGAATTGCCGACCGCCATGTTCATCACGTCGGCGCCGAGCCGCTTGCCGGCGAGCTCGAACGAGGACTGGGTGCGGGTCGAGGCCTCGAAGAACAGGTTGATCAGCGTGCGGCCGCGCAGCGAGGTGCGCTTTTTCTCGATCTGGCGGTTGAGCTCGACGAATTCGTCGGCGAGGTCGAGCAGGCCGGTGATCTCGTCGGGCGAAAGCCCCTCGATCCCCAGCAGATGACGGCGGCTGAGGACGAACGAGGTCTTCGGGGCGATGTTCATTAAAGCGACCCCTATAGGCGGAGTCGGACGGGTGGGGCAAGGGCCGCCGGTGCCGAGGTCCACAGGTCATGGCGCGCCGTGGTAAAATGCGCGTTCCGGGAGAGCAGCCATGACGGTCCAGCAGCGCTTCGACACCCACGACATCTTCAACCAGTCGCCGCCCTATGAGGACGTCGATCTGTTCGCGAGCGACCGGGCGCTGCGCGACGCGGTTGCGGCGAATGGCGCGGGCGGCGAGGCGGCGGCGCTGTCGGAGTTCGGCCGGCACTGGGGCACGGCCGCGATGTTCGATGCGGCGCGCCTCGCCAACGAGAACACGCCGAAGCTCAAGACCTTCGACACCAAGGGCTTCCGCCGCGACGTGATCGAGTTTCATCCGGCCTATCACGGCTTCATGGCCGAGAGCATGAAGGCGGGCCTGCACGCCTCGACCTGGAAGGCCGACGGCACGCGCGCGCCGGCGCGCCGTCGGAGGTCGCGCGCGCGGCGCGCTACTTCATGGTGGCGCAGGTCGAGAACGGGCACATGTGCCCGATCACCATGACGCGCGCCTGCGTCGGCGCGCTCGCGGTCGAGCCGGCGATCCTGCAAAAGCTGATCGGCAAGATCACGTCGCGCACGCTACGACCCGCGCTTCAGTCCGTGGTGGGAGAAGGACGGCATCACGCTCGGCATGGGCATGACCGAGAAGCAGGGCGGCACCGACGTGCGCGCCAACACCACGACCGCGATGCCGGCCGCCGACGGCTACACCATCACCGGGCACAAATGGTTCATGTCGGCGCCGATGTGCGACGCGTTCCTGGTGCTGGCGCAGGCGCCGGGCGGGCTGACCTGCTTCCTGATGCCGCGCTTCCGGCCGGACGGCTCGGTCAACGGCCTGCACTTCCAGCGGCTGAAGGACAAGCTCGGCAACCGCTCGAACGCGTCGTCCGAGGTCGAGTTCGCGCAGGCCTTCGCGTGGCGCGTCGGCGAGGAGGGCCGCGGCGTGCGCACCATCATCGAGATGGTGCAGCTCACGCGCGTCGACTGCGTGATCTCGTCGGCCGGCATGATGCGCATGGCGCTGGCGCAGGCGCTGCATCACGCGCGCCACCGCACCGTGTTCCAGAAGAAGCTCGCCGACCAGCCGATGATGCGCACGCTGCTCGCCGACATGGCGCTCGAGGTCGAGGGCGCGACCGCGCTGATGATGCGGCTGTGCCGCTCGTTCGATCTTGCCGGCGTGCGACGCGAAGGAGGCGGCGCGTGCGCGGCTGCTGACGCCGGCGGTGAAATACTGGGTGTGCAAGACCGCGCCCGGCTTCATCTACGAGGCGATGGAGTGCCTCGGCGGCAACGGCTACGTCGAGGAGACGATGCTGGCGCGGCTCTACCGCGAGGCGCCCGTGAACGCGATCTGGGAAGGCTCCGGCAACGTGATGTGTCTCGACGTGCTGCGCGCGCTCTCGCGCGAGGGCGAAGCGGCGCGCGCGGTGCTCGCCGATCTCGTGCGCGCCTGCGGCGATCTGCCCGGCGCGAAGGAGGCCGCGGAGTTCATCGCGAAGACGCTGGCGGCGCCCGACGGCGAGGCGAAGGCGCGCGCGGCGGTCGAGCGGCTCGCCATGCTGGCGGCCGCGGCCGCGCTGACCGAAAGTGCGCCCGCAGTCGCGGAAGCGTTTGCGCGCACGCGGCTCGCGTCGCCGCGCGGCGGAACCTTCGGAACCGCCGATCTGTCGGCGAACCGAGGTCGCGAACCTGCTCGAACGGGCGCTTCCCGCCGCATAACGAGGAACGGCGGTGCCCTCCGGGCGTTGTCTGCTCATGATTGGCCGCGAATGTGGCCGCAACGCCATGGAGGAGAACATGACCAAACTTCGAACCGCCGGGCTGGCTCTTGCCGGCCTGCTCGCAGTTACCGCCGCGACTGCCACGAGCGCCGAGGCGCAGTGGCGCCGGCATCGATCATCATTGGGGTTGGGGCCCCGGCATCGCGGCCGGTGTTGCGGCCGGCGCGCTGATCGGTGCCGCGGTCGCGTCGCGTCCGTATTACTGGCGGCTACTACTACGACGAGCCGGTCTACGCGACGCCGTATGCCTATGACACGCGCCGTATGCCTATGCGCCGGTCTACCCAAGGTGGGGCTACGGCAGCAGCTACTGCGAGGAAGGCTACCGTCGCGTGGCCTGCAGCCAGGGAGGCGGGTACTAGCGCGATCACGCGATGTTGAGGGATAAGGGCGGGTCGCAAGACCCGCCCTTTTTCGCGTCTACGAGACAAGACTCGAGCACGACCGGCATCGTGATGCCGCGAGCACGGTCTCGAAGGTGAGGATCTGCGCCATCAGCGGCGCGTCGCCGCCCATCTGGCGCGCCAGCACATAGGAGTTCGACGAGGCCGGCACCGACGTGCAGCACGCGACGACCGCGAGGTTCGTTCCGGAAAGCCCGCAGGCGTGCCCGATGGCGATCGCGATCGCCGGCATCACGACAGCTTGAGCAAGCACGTGACAGCCGATCACGGCGTTCGGGCGGATCAGCTCGCCGATGCGCAGGCCGGCGCCGACGATCAGCAGGCCGAGCGCCAGCGAAGAGCGGCCGAGCGCGTCGACGAAGACGTGGACCGGCTGCGGGATCCAGCCGCGACACCGGATTGAGCGCGAGCCCGACGAAGCAGGCCCAGATGAGCGGGTTCTGCACGATCGTGAGCATCACGGCGCGCCAGTCGGGCTTGCCGGCGAGGCGTAGCGCACCAGCACCCATACGCTCATCGCATTGAGCACCGGGATCATCGCCACCATGGCGACCGACGCGAGCGCGAGGCCGAGATCGCCGAACAGATTGCCGGCGACCGCCAGCGCCACGAAGGTCTGCCAGCGCGTCGCACCCTGGAACAGCGAGGTGAAGGTCGGGCCGTCGGCGCCGAGATGCCGCGCGAGCAACGGGCCGCAGCGCGAGGCACAGCGCGGCCATCAGCAGCACGGCCGCGAGCAGCGTGCCGCCGACCGCGAACACCGGCACCTTGGAGAGATCGGCGCGCGACAGCGATTCGACCAGCAGGGCAGGGAACATCACATAATAGAGCAGGCGCTCCATACCGACCCAGTGGGTATCCTCGGCGATCAGCAAGCGGCGCAGCAGGAAGCCCGCGACGATCAGCAGGAAGACCGGGAGCAGCGCTGCGACGACGGCGATCATGGCGCGCTCGGCATCGGAGCAAGCCGCGCCAGCCGGTCGAGCGCGCCCTGCAGGATGAAGGCCGCGGCGTGCTGGTCGATCACCTCGGCGCGCCGCGCGCGGCTCATGTCGGCGTCGATCAGGCCGCGCTCGACCGCCGCGGTGGAGAGCCGCTCGTCCCACAGTCCGATCGGCAACTCGGTCAGCTTCGCGAAATTGCGCGCGAACGCGCGGGTCGACTGCGCGCGCGGGCCTTCGCGAGCCGTCCATGTTGATCGGCAGGCCGAGCACGAAGCCGGCCGCGCGGCGCTCGGCGGCGAGCGCGAGCACGGCGGTGGCATCGGCCGTGAAGGCCTTGCGCGTGACCGTGGTCACGCCGGCCGCGAGCCGCCGGTCCGGATCGCTCGCCGCGACGCCGATCGTCTTGGTGCCGAGATCGAGCCCGATCAGCGCGCCGCGCGCGGGCAGCAGGGGAGCGATCTCGACGAGCGGCAGGACCGGCATGGCAGAATGGCTAGCACATTGATCCGGAGAATGCCCGCGACTATGCTGGCGATCACTCCAAGCCCACGAGGGACATCAACCATGCAGATCACCTGGTATGGCCATTCGGCGTTCCGGCTCGACTTCGGCGGCAACGCGGTGCTGATCGATCCGTTCTTCACCGGCAATCCGGCCTTCGTGTCCGATCCGGGCGACGGCGATCCAGGGCGTGAAACACATCGTGCTGACGCATGGCCACGGCGATCATGTCGGCGACGCGCTCGACATCGCCAAGCAGAACGGCGCGACGGTCACCACCAACTACGATCTGTGCATGTGGCTCGCGGCCAAGGGCCTGGAGAAAATCGAACCCGATGAACACCGGCGGCACGACCGACCTCGGCGGCTTCACGGTGACCATGGTGCGCGCCGATCATTCCTCCGGCGACATCAAGGACGGCATGCCGATCTATCTCGGCAATCCGTGCGGCGTGATCGTCAAGGCGAAGCGGCGAGCCGACCGTCTGGCACTGGGCGACACCGACATCTTCTCCGACATGGCGCTCATCGCCGAGATCCACCAGCCGAAGGTCGCCATGGTGCCGATCGGCGACCGGTTCACCATGAGTCCCGAGACGGCGGCGCTCGCGGTGAAGCGTTTCCTCAAGTGCGAGGCCGTGATCCCGTGCCATTACGGCTCGTTCCCGATCATCGAGCCGAATGCCGACAAGTTCGTCGCCGAGATGAAGGGACAGACCACCAAGGTGATCGTGCCCGAGAAGGGAGACGGCGTTCACGGTGTGACGCCCTTCGAGGCGCTGCGCGCACCTCAGGGTGACGGGGCAATTAAGGTTTACAAAGGATAAACGTCGCGCGAGGTCGCGGTTTCACATAACCATGCGCTGTTCCGGCAACCTGGAAGTCAGTGTCATGGAGCAGGAGCGCAGCGAGCAGTTCGAGTGGGTGAATGCCTGGGCGCAGTCCGCCAAGGTCGACGCGCCCTGTGGCCGAACCTGTCGCGCCGCGCGCCGCCTCCTGTCATCGCACCGATGGGGCAAGCAGTGCCCGAAGATCAGCTCATGCGCGATATCGCCGAGATCGAGCGTGCACGTGATGCGATTGCGGCGTTGCCGGTCGGCAGCTTTTCGGCGCGGCGGCGCACGCAGGCCCTGACGCTGGTTCCCTCGCGCACGAGCGATTCGGTGCCGGTCGTGATCGGCGGCGTGCTGGCGCTGGTGATGCTCACCGTGTTCGGCGCCGCGGCCGCGATGACAAAACTCTCGCGCTAATTCCTCACGCAAGTTAAGCCGCCTGCGGCAGAACGGCCTCACGGACAGTCCATTCGTGCATTTTTCCGCAAGCCGGACAGGGCGCGCGCACCTTTTCGGATTTGATCCGCAGCAGGGTTCCGATTTCGGTGACAACGCCGACGTCGACGGTGCGCCGCGTGGTGGGACAGACGAAAAACAGCCGTTCCATCGAACGCCTCCTTCTTCTCCGGAGGACGTGCCCGCTCGCTCGTGATTACTACGTCCGAAACCGTACCCTCGTTCCATAAGGATCGCGTGCTTCCGGCTCCTTTGCGGAACCGGCGAGCGGAACATTCGCGGCTTTCAGGCGCGCGATCACAGCCTGGCGTTCTCCCCGATCCGCCGCTTCGATCGCAAACCACGAAAGGCCCGCGCGATCATCGTCGCGCTTCCCGGCGCCGGCCGAATGCCAGGTGTTGCTGCCGACATGATGATGATAGCGCCCGGACGACATGAACAGCGCGCCGCCGCGGCCCGCAGTCGGATCGAGTCCGATCACGTCGGAGTAGAATTTCCGCGTCGCATCGAGATCGCCCACGCGCAGATGGATGTGGCCGATGCGCAAGGCCTCGGGCGCGCCCGCGTAGGCCGCGTTGCCGGCGTCGGCCGCGAGATTGTCGAGATCGAGCCGATCGGTTGCCATCTGGATGCGGTCGCCGTTCCAGCGCCACTCCTCCGGCATACGGTCGCGGTAGACCTCGATCCCGTTGCCCTCCGGCATCGTCCAGATAGATCGCCTCGCTCACCAGATGATCAGACGCGCCGGTAAGCTGCACGCGGTTGCGCGCCGCATGCACCAGCCAGCGCGCCAGATCGGCGCGCGTCGGCTGCAGGAATGCCGTGTGGTAGAGACCGGCGGTGCGCGGATCGTCCGGCGTCGCGTTCGGCGCAGCTTCGAGTTCGAGCAGCGTCACGCCGCCCGCGCCGAGCCGCGCGGTCTTGGCATCGCGGTCGATGACGTCCAGGCCGATCGCCTGATTGTAGTAATCGGTGAGGCGCGACAGGTCGCGCGCCTTCAGGCCGACCGCGCCGATGCGCAACGGCGTGCGGTTGGCATACGTGACGGTGGCGGAGGGGTTGGGGGCGTCCATGGCGAGGCCTTTGGTTATCGTCCTTATATTGGGGCGCTGGCTGGCGGAACAACCGGGCAGGGGCGGCGAGGGCGCAAGGGTCTCAATGCGGGGGCGCAAGCGGGCCGCTTGTCCGGTGGCGCCAAGCCGCCGGCTCTGCTAATTCCCTCGCCTGAAACGAGGTTCTCATGTCCGTCGACAGCGCCACCGTCCGCCGCATCGCACACCTCGCGCGCATCGCGGTGAAGGACGACGAAGTCGAGCATCTCAAGGATGAGCTCAACGGCATTCTGGCGTTCGTCGAGCAGCTTCAGGAAGTGGATGTTCAGGGCGTGGAGCCGATGACCTCGGTGACCCCGATGGCGATGAAGAAGCGCGAGGATATCGTGACCGACGGCGGCATCGCCGACGACATCGTGAAGAACGCGCCGGCGTCGCAAGATCATTTTTTTCTCGTGCCGAAGGTGGTGGAATGAGCATCACGCGCGGTATTCTCCGCGTCATTCCGGGACGCGCGACGCGCGGGCCCGGAATCCATAACCCCGACTGGTGCGAATTTCGCTTCATTTGTGGTTATGGATTCCCGGCTCGCGAGCTACGCTCGCGCCCGGGAATGACCGAGAGGATAGACCCATGTGCTGGGCGTGCCAGGAAGCGGAGCGGGAGCGCGTCTGGGCGCTGGTGGACATCATTTCCACCGGGCAAATGCCCGCCGGCCACACGGCCGAGGACCTGCGCGCGATGGGCTTGCCGCAGCCGGGCGAACTGGTTCGTGAGGAACAACCGGACGGCACCGTCCTGATCCGGCAGGTCGCGCCGAAGAAGCCTGAGCCGAAGAACAATTTCGTGTGCGATGCGCCTGAATGACTGATTTGACCTCGCTCACGCTCGCGCAAGCGCGCGACCGTCTGCGCAACAAGGACATCACCGCCCTCGAGCTGACCGACGCGCACATCGGCGCGGTCGAGGCCGCGCGCGCGCTCAATGCATTCGTGAAGGAGACGCCCGACCATGCGCGCGCGATGGCGCGGGCATCTGACGCGCGGCTCGCCAAGGGCGAGGGCGGGCCGCTCGAAGGCATTCCGCTCGGCATCAAGGATCTGTTCTGCACCAAGGATGTGCGAACCACCGCAGGCTCTCGCATCCTCGACGGGTTCACGCCAACTTATGAGTCGACCGTTTCGGCAAACCTCTGGCGCGACGGCGCTGTTATGCTGGGCAAGCTCAACAATGACGAGTTTGCGATGGGCTCGTCGAACGAGACCTCGTGTTTCGGTCCTGTGGTCAACCCGTGGCGGCGGAAGGGCTCGAATGTCGGAGCGGGAACGGGCGGGCAGATCGAAGGCGCGCATCTGGTGCCCGGCGGCTCGTCCGGCGGCTCGGCCGCCGCGGTCGCGGCACGGCTTTGTCTCGGCGCGACCGCGACCGATACCGGCGGCTCGATCCGCCAGCCCGCGGCGTTCACCGGAACGGTCGGGCTGAAGCCGACCTACGGGCGCTGTTCGCGCTGGGGGATCGTGGCGTTCGCCTCCTCGCTCGATCAGGCGGGACCGATCGCGCGCACCGTGCAGGATGCCGCACTGCTGATGCGCTCGATGGCGGGGCACGACCCGAAGGACACGACGTCGGTCGATATTGCGGTGCCCGACTACGAGGCCGCGCTCGGGCGCGCCGTGAAGGGTATGCGCATCGGCATCCCGAAAGAGTATCGCCTCGACGGCATGCCGGGCGAAATCGAGACGCTGTGGAGCCAGGGTATCGAGTGGCTGAAGGATGCGGGCGCCGAAATGGTCAATGTCTCGCTGCCGCACACCAAATACGCGCTTCCGGCCTACTACATCGTGGCGCCGGCTGAGGCCTCGTCGAATCTGGCGCGCTACGACGGCGTGCGCTACGGGCTGCGCGTGCCCGGCCGCGACATCATCGGCATGTATGAAGGCACGCGCGCGCAAGGCTTCGGCAAGGAGGTGCGGCGGCGCGTGATGATCGGCACTTACGTGCTCTCGGCCGGCTACTACGACGCCTACTACATCCGCGCGCAGAAAGTCCGCACCTTGATCAAGCGCGACTTCGAGGCGTGCTTCAACGCCGGCATCGACGCGATGCTGACGCCCGCGACGCCGTCGGCGGCGTTCGCCATCGGCGAGAAGGGTTCTGACCCGGTCGAAATGTATCTCAATGATATCTTCACCGTGACGGTGAACATGGCGGGCCTGCCGGGCATCGCGGTGCCGGCGGGGCTGGACGCGCAAGGATTGCCGCTCGGACTGCAACTGATCGGCAAACCGTTCGACGAGGAAACATTGTTCGCGCTCGGGCAAAGACTCGAGGATGCGGCGGGACATTTCGCGCCGGAGAAGTGGTGGTGACCCTCGCGGAATTCAAAGCCTCGGTCGGAAAGCCGGCGCCACCGCGCCATGGTGCGCGCCCCGTGCAGGCACTCTGGTGGGCCGCGAAGGGCGACTGGGACAAGGCGCACAAGATCGTCATGGAGGAAGAGGGCACAGAGGCCGCCTGGGTGCATGCCTATCTGCACCGCGTCGAAGGCGATCTGCCGAATGCCAGCTACTGGTATCGGACCGCCGGCAAGCCGGTTGCCAAGGGCACACTGGAGGCCGAATGGGATGCGATCGCCGCAGCCCTGCTTGTGCACCGAAAGCCATAGGGGCCGTGGACAGCGCGGGAAATGAGGCGTTGACTTGGAAGGTCCATCGGCGAACGGAGGGCTGCCGTGACCGACGCTCAAACGACCCAAACGCGCGAGATCCTGAAAGACCTTTACCAGGCCTACCGTAAGGGAAACGCCGAAAGGGTCGCGGCCTTGATCGACGACGACATCGACTGGTGCATCTATGGTCCGGCGCGCGTCTTTCCGTTCGAAGGCCCGCGTCGCGGCAAGGCGCAGGTCATGGATGTGCTCGCATCGATCGGCAAGCACTACGAACTCAAGCGCCACGATCAGGAGATCATGATCGTCGAAGGCAATCGTGCCTCGGTGCTTTCGCAAGCCGCATTCGTACAGCGTGCGACCGGGCGGACCCTCAGCATGCGGTTGATCAATTTCATCCGCGTTCGGGATGGCAAAATCGTCGAATTCCGCGAGTTCAGCGATACGTTTGACGTCGTCGAGCAGGCGGCAGGGGCCTGGCTACAGGTGCCGACGATCCCGGCGTGACGTCATTTGACCGGGTTCCCCGTCGGCGAGGTGACCGGTGGAAGGTCGCGGTCGCTCTGGACTGTCTTCTTTCCGCCCAAATCTCCGCCGGTCAGGATAAAAAAGGCCGCCGACAGCACCAAAATCCCGCCAAGGATGATCCCGATGCCCGCTTTCGGCGCGTTATTGTCAGCCATGGCGTGCTCCGTTACTGCTTCCCACCCCAACGCCCGGCGGCTACAGGGGTTTCTTGAGTTCCCGATGGCCGCGCGGTGAAATGTTCGGGGCAAAATCGAGACGATGACCGCTGCGCAGAAATCCAGGCTGATCAAGGGCGCGACCGGCGACTGGGAAGTCGTGATCGGCATGGAGGTGCACGCGCAGGTCACCTCGAACGCGAAGCTGTTCTCCGGCGCCTCAACGGCGTTCGGCGGCGCGCCGAACAGCCACGTCTCGCTGGTCGATGCCGCGATGCCCGGCATGCTGCCGGTGATCAACGCCGAATGCGTGCGGCAGGCGGTGCGCACCGGGCTTGGCCTTAAGGCGCAGATCAATCTGAGATCGGTGTTCGACCGGAAGAACTATTTCTATCCCGACCTGCCGCAGGGCTACCAGATCAGCCAGTACAAGTCGCCGATCGTCGGCGAAGGCGAGGTGATCGTCGATCTGCCGGACGGGGAGAGCATCACGGTCGGCATCGAGCGGCTGCATCTCGAACAGGATGCCGGCAAGTCGCTGCACGACCAGCATCCAACGATGTCGTTCGTGGATCTGAACCGGTCCGGCGTCGCGCTGATGGAGATCGTGTCGAAGCCGGATATCCGTTCATCCGAGCAGGCCAAGGCCTATGTGACGAAGCTGCGCTCGATCCTGCGCTATCTCGGCACCTGCGACGGCAACATGGAGAAGGGCTCGCTGCGCGCCGACGTGAACGTATCGGTGCGCAAGCCCGGCGCGCCGCTTGGGATCCGCTGCGAGATCAAGAACATGAACTCGATCAGCTTCATCGGCGATGCGATCGAGCACGAAGCACGGCGCCAGATCGCGATCATCGAGGACGGTGGCACGATCGATCAGGAGACGCGGCTGTATGATCCGGGAAAGCGGCAGACGCGCTCGATGCGCTCCAAGGAGGAGGCACACGATTACCGCTATTTCCCTGATCCCGATCTTCTGCCGCTCGAACTGACGCAGGCCGAGGTGGATGCGCTGAAGGCGAAGCTGCCGGAGCTGCCGGATGCAAAGAAGGCGCAATTCATGCGGCACCCGCATGAATTGTCTCCCTATCTTGCCGGGGTATTGGTTGCCGACAGAGAGCTAGCTGAATATTGCGAGAGGGCTTGGAAGGCCGCTGAAAAATTGGGCGCCACCGCATCTAGCATGATTGCAAACTGGGTCGTGAATGAACTGCTTGGTCGCTTAAACAAGGAGGGACTTACGGTATCGGAGTCGCCGATTTCTGCTGAACAGCTTGGTACGATGGGCGGCATGATCGTAATGGGCGATATCTCCGGCAGGATCGGCAAAGACCTGTTCGAAATCATGTGGACCGAGGGCGGCGATCCGCGCGCGATCGTCGAGGCGCGCGGCATGAAACAGGTCACCGACACCGGCGCGATCGAGAAGATCGTGGACGAGATCGTCGCCGGGAATCCCGACAAGGTGGCCGACGCGAAGTCCAACCCAAAGGCGATCGGCTGGTTCGTCGGGCAGGTGATGAAGGCCTCTGGCGGCAAGGCCAATCCGCAGGCGGTGAATGAATTGCTGAAAGCCAAGCTCGGGATTTAGACCCGCTGATGAATGATCCGTTTTCGAAACCCTCAGCGCCGCACGGCCCCGAGCAACGCTTCGCCGCGGCGATGACGCTCCATCAGCAGGAACGCTTGCGCGAGGCTGAAGCCGCCTATCGGGACCTCTTGGCGATCGATCCGCTGCATGCTCGAACCCTGCACTATCTCGGCCTGCTGTTGTTGCAGCAGGGCCGCGGTGAGATGGCAGCGGACTTGATCCGGCGCTCGCTGGCTCAACACGAGCGCAATCCCGAAGGCCACTATCATCTTGGTCTTGCCGCGGCTCAACTTGGGCAGTTTGCCGATGTCGTTACGCACAACCAGCGCGCCGTCGAACTGCAGCCGCGATATGTCGAAGCGCAGCTCAATTTCGGCAATGGCCTCAAGGCACTTGGCCGGTTAGCGGACGCGCAGGTCGCCTACGAGCGTGTCATCGCATTGGCGCCCAATTTACCCGAAGCGCATTTCAACCTTGCCAATCTGCTAGTTGACTGCGGTCGTCCCGATGAGGCCATCACGGCGTTCGAACGGACGCTCGCGTTGCGCCCCGACTATCCCGAGGCGCTCAACAACCTCGCCGGAGCACTGTTGGCGCGCGGTCGTGTCGAGCCCGCGCTGCAACGCTATCGTCAGGCTCTCGCCTTGCGGGCCGATTTCAATGAAGCGATTGTCGGTTCGGCGCTCGTCTACCTCACACAGGATGACGCGTTCACCGCGATGGCGGTGCTCTGCAAAGCGCTCGCGGCCCGGCCGACACGGGAGGCGAAAGACCTGTTCGTCTCCTGCGCGCGCCGGCTGAGTATCTGCCCGGATGTGCCTGAATTGCGCGATATACTCCGCACAGCCTTGCGCGAGCCGTGGGGTAGCCCGCGCGTTTTCACCCGCTTTGCCGCGGCGGTCCTGAAAAACAAGGGACCGGTGGCGGATGCGCTCGCGGAGATGCCGCCGCGGGGCAATCCGCTGGCGCCGCAGGCGTTACGTGCGCTCGCGACCGACGCGTTGCTTGGGGCGCTGCTGGAAAATGCGCCCGTGGCCGATCTGCAGCTCGAGGCGCTGCTCGTGGCCGCCCGCCGCGGCATTCTCGCGCTTTGCGATGCCGCGTCCCAAGCCGACGCCGATACGATGCTGCCGTTCGCATGCAGTCTGGCGCGTCAGTGCTTCATCAACGAATACGTGTTCGACCTGGATGCGGACGAGGGGGCGGCCGTAGACGCGCTGCGCCGACGGCTTGCAGACATCTCCGCCGCGGGCCGTACGCCGCCGCCCATCTTTGTCGCGGCAGTCGCTTGCTACGGGCCGCTCTATCTTCAGCCAGAGCATGACGGCCTGCTCGGTCAGTCATGGAGTGCGTCGCTGGAGGCCGTCCTGACCCAGCAGATCCGAGAACCTGCGGCCGAGCGGCTGATGGCCGCCGCCGTTCCGCAGCTGACATCCGTCGACGAAGCGACCTCGCGCGCGGTTCGACAGCAATACGAGGAGAACCCGTATCCCCGCTGGATCAAGACCATGTCGACGGGCCGGCCACTCCCGTTCGACGCTTACCTGCGCGAGATGTTGCCAGCCGCGCGGCTCGATCCGGTGGAACGAACATCTGTCGAAGTTCTGATCGCGGGCTGCGGTACGGGCCAGCAGCCGGTGGAGTTTGCCACGCGGGTCTCATCAGTCAGCATCTTCGCTGTCGATCTCAGCCGCGCGAGCCTTGGTTATGCCGCGCGCAAGACCGCTGAGCTCGGGCTCAGCAACATCGAGTACGGACAGGCTGACATCCTGCAGCTGCAGGGACTTGGCCGCCAGTTCGACGTGATTCTGGCGAGCGGCGTCCTGCACCATATGGCGGACCCCTTCGCGGGATGGCGCCAGCTGGTCGGCCTGCTCCGTCCCGGTGGAATCATGCAGCTCGGCTTGTACAGCAAACTTGCGCGCACCGAGGTCGCCGCGGCGCGCACGTTCATCGCGGAGCAGGGCTTCACATCCGATGCTGCGGGCATCCGGCGCGCCCGTGTCGCCATCGCAGCGGCGCTGGATGACAACCCAAGTTGGCACAACTTCATCGGTCCTGATTTTTTTTGTATGAGCGACTGTCGCGATCTCCTGTTCCACGTGGCGGAGCAGTGTCTGACGCTTCCGCAGATCGCGCAGTTCATCCGGGAGAGCGGGCTGGAGTTTCTCGGGTTCCAGCTTTCACGTGACACCGCCGGACAATATGCCGCCGTTCACCCCGACGATCCGGCGATGACGGATCTCGACCGTTGGCACGCATTCGAGCAGGCGCGCCGGCACACCTTTCTTGGCATGTACCAGTTCTGGGTCAGATGCGGAGCGGCGGGGACGCGCACCGGACCTTGACCGAGTGGTCGGGGAGATGCCGTCCAACTACCATCGCGGCATCTTTACGAACGCAAAGCGTTGCGAGCTCGACTGCGTTCCTCTCCGCCAAAGAAAAACCCCCGGCCTTGCGGCCGGGGGCTGTCGCTGAACTGACGATGATCAGACGGTCATGGCCAGAAGTTGCGCTGCAGACGCAGGATCGAACCCCAGACGCCCTCGTTCGACGGGAAGTACACGCCGACCGGACGGCCGCCGGCACCCGCGAAGTTGAACACCATCTGGTTCGGATCGTGGCTCTGCTCGAGTTGCGTGTAGTACACTTCGAGGCCGATATCGAACTGCGGCGCCGGATTCCAGATGGTCCGCAAACCGACGGCCCATACGCGGAAGTCCGGGTTACAGCCCGCCACCTGCGTGGCGCCCGTGAGCGGCGTGTTCGGAGCCGCCAACCGGCGGACCGGGCTCTGCGGCGAGGAGCAGAACAACGTCGTCGCGACGTCGTTATAGTCCGCGGCCGTGTAGTTCGCCCACAAGTCGCTGCGCAATGCCGGCGTCCAGTAGTGCTCGAAGGCACCGGCGATGGTGAAGTAGCGCGTCAGCTGCTGGCTGGTCGTCCCGTTCGTCGCCACCAAGGTGCCGAAGATCGAGTCGATCGCCCATCCCGCCGACACGTTCGCGCCGTTGAAGCGGCCGAACGTGTTGTTCTTGCCGCTGATGGCGCCGTCGAGGCCGACATACGCGCCGGCACCTTCAGCAATCGCGGCTTCGATCCACAACTTGTCGCCCTTGTTCCAGGGGATGTTGAGTACGATACCGGCCATCGCGGCCCAGCCGTACGCATCGCCCGGAGACAGGAAGCGGCTGTCGACGCCCAGCACGTTTGCGCCCGCGCCGGTCGTGTTGTTGCCGTAGTAGCCTGCGCGCAACTGGTGCAGAGCGCCCGCGATCTGTGCGGAGCCCCAAGCCTGGTCGACGCGCAGCGAGCCGACGATGTCCGGAACCGCCGGAGCAGCGTAGTCGCCGAAGTTGATAGCCGCGGCGGGGTGGGCGTCCTGCACCGCACCCGGTCCCGGCATATTGCTGATCACGAGCGCATTGGTCGCGTCGTTCGAGGCATCCCAAATCGCGTTGCGGCGAATGAGGCCTTCTTCCAACGAGATCGTGGCCGTGAAGCCGTTGCCGAACGTCGCCGTGTAGGCGGCGAGCAGCGTGCCGGCAGCACCGGTCATCGAGGCAGTGCCCGTGTACGAGCAGCCGTAGCAGAACGCACCGCCGAAGAAGTCGAAGTATGACTGCGACTTGCCGAAGGTGAAGCCGGCGAACTGGATGAAGCCGCGCTCAGTGTAGAAACGGCCCTGGGCGCTTTCACCGGTCGTCGTCTGGTAGCCGGCGCGCGAGTAGGCGCGCAGGGTGCCGTATTCCGTCTGGGTGCGAATGTCGATCGACGTCACCCAGCGGGCCCGCATGTTGAGCTCGGTCGAGTCGATGCGGTTGTTACGGCCGGCGGTGCCCTGATTGTATTGCACGGACGAGTTGCCGGTCTGGAATCCGTATTCAGCGCGGACCCACCCGCCGATCTTGATGCAGGTATCGGTGCCGGGGATGTAGAAGAACCCGGCGCCGTAGATGCTACAAATCTTCACGTATTCGACCGGTTTGGCCTTAACGGGAAGATCGGCAGCCTGTGCTCCCGCTACCGCAACGAGACCCGCCGCGGAACCGAGGAGAAGGCTTTTCACCATCTTCATCGTGACCTCCAAGTTTGTTAATCGTGGGAGGGTTCCGCTCTTCGGATGCCGAAGCATCCTGGAAGGTCCCCAATCAGTCCCCGCGAAACCACCCGGTTTTCCTTTTCCCACCAACTCGGTGCGATCGAGACCCGGACGGGGCGACCTGGGGATGCCCCCCTCCGTCGCGTGTTCAACCTTAGCCACGAGACTTGCACACACAATGAAAAAACCGCCGAATCACAGGGCTCGAACGCGCGTTTTCAGGCAGGTGTTGCACAAATGGCACTCGCTATTTTGGGCGGCGGAATCGGCGCAGCAATGAACCTCTGACGCAAGGTTCCCGGCGGGTTATTCCGATGGAAGACAATATGTTACCAAGTTGTCGCTGAACTGCCCGCAAGCTTGAATGGGCCTGGCCCGCGGGCGGCGGCTACGACCTTGCTCGCCTGCCCGGCAGAGCAATCTGGTGGCGGCAGCCAGCGCCCGTGTTCCACGCCGTCTCGCTCGCTGCGATTCGGTGCCGGCGTACCGGCGATGCGTCTACGGATGGGTTGGAGGAGTACGTATCCAGAACTGGTACGTGTAGAAAAAGGCGTCCGGATTCTCGATTTCGAACACATGCCAATCCTTGAGGCTGGTCATCGCCGCGTCGTGTGGGAAGCGCGCGCGATAGCGGCGTGCAAGCTGAGCGTTGACCTCGAAGCCGAGAAACTCAAGCGTGTTCGCGCGCAGGAAGGCCTCGATCTGCGGGATCGTCATGCGATGTTCGCAAACGTGAAAAACGAGATCGCGCAGTTCGCTCGTCGTGAAGAAGTCGCGCGCCTTCGTGACCAGATCCGCGAGAGGCGGCCCGTGGTTCCCGGTGATTACCTCTTGCCGAAATCTTTGGATGCCCTCGGGATCGGGGCGATAACCGCGCTCCGCGACAAGTGCGCGGCCCGCGATAACGCCCGGCCGGCCGAGCTCGCTGTAGAGGCCGACGCGCATCAATCCACCCGGCTTCAACAACCCGAGCAGCACGCGCCATCCGGCCCACGGATCGTCAAGATGGTGAAGGACGCCGCATGATTCGATGACGTCGAACGACCGGCCGAGCTTGCCGAGCCGCAGGATATCGGCCTGACCATATTCGATATTGGTGAGGCCAAGCTCACGCGTCTTGCGTTTCGCATAGGCGAGACTGGCCAGCGACAAATCGATCGCCAGCACCTTTGCGCCGACGAATCGTTGCGCGATCTCCACGGATTGCCTTCCCGTGCCGCAGCCCGCGGCGAGAATGTCCAGCGCGGTCTTGCGCGGCAGATCGCGCAGCGCGGGAGCCGCAAAACGATTGCGCAGATAGACGTCGAGAAGCTTCGGGCTTTCCGTCGGCGCGACCTTGATCCAGCGCGGATACGGATTTTCTTCGTACATGCCGCGGACTTGGACCGAGACGTCGTCTTCAATGTCAGTCAGCCGCGGGATCGACAGGCGCAGATCCCGCTCTTCGCGCGGCTCGCGTATCTGCTGCGTCAGCAGCGCGTTGACGCTGTCGGGGAAGGCGTACTGTTCAAGCGCCTCCGCGTCGCGCAGTGTGGAAAGCGGAAAGTAAGCCGCGACGGCGACCGGCCAGAGCGGCGAAATGGGTGCCTTCGACGCGAGGGCCTCGGTCAACCTGTCGCGTAATTTTCGCGCGTCGTTTGCCTGATCGGCATCGCAGAAGAAGACGTACTCGTTGACGAAGCACTGCCGGGCGAGGGTGCAAAAAAAGACCAGCAAATTCTCGTCGGCTGCATCCGCAGTCGTCGCTCTCATCGCTGTCTCGAGCAAGACCCGCCGGGCACCGGTGAGAAACTGCTCGAGCGCGATGTCGACGACAGGCGTGACGACAAGCAGTTGGTGAAGCAGCGGATCGCGCAAAACCGGAAACAGGGCAGGGTTCAGCAGTTCCCCCGCCGGGAGTTGCGTTGGCCATGCGTCCGCCGCGTGTGAGGCCGCGGTGCGCAGGGCTTCATCGCGCATGATCAGGCTGATGGCGACGGCGGCAAGTTCGTCCGGACGGTCCCACGGCTCGGTCAAGCCGCGCAGGATCAACTTGCGAAGGTGTCCAAGGTCGCCAACGACCCTGGTGTTGCGCACGCATTGGACGAAGAGCGTCTTTGCCTCGATGGTCTCGCGTAGCGCCAGCGCGCGTGCCGCGAAGGCGGCCGCCTGCACGGCGCGTTCCGCCGCGTAGTGCAGCCGCGCGAGGTTCATGTACGCCTCGAACAGATCGGGTTTGAGCGCGAGGGCGCGCTCGCAGCACGCGATTCCCTCCTCGATTCTCCCCAGTGCGAGGAGGGCGGCGCCGATGTTGTTGTGGGCTTCCGCGGACGACGGCCTGAGCGCCTCGGCGCGCTGATAGGACGCCAGCGCCTGATCCAACAGGCCCTGGGCACGGTACGCATCGCCCAGGCTCGCGTGCGCCTCGGCATAGTCGCTCTTCAGCGCAATCGCTCTGCCGAACTGCGCCGCAGCTTCGTCCGCGCGTCCGAGCGCCGCGAGCGCGAGTCC
Organism: uncultured Alphaproteobacteria bacterium; assembly: GCA_963778455.1. GTDB lineage: Bacteria > Pseudomonadota > Alphaproteobacteria > Rhizobiales > Xanthobacteraceae > PALSA-894. The sequence continues at coordinate 337,848 of CAVZUL010000008.1, read as the reverse complement.
GAGATTGAAGTGGTGCTGCGCGAGCGGCGCGCCGCACGCGATGGCCCGGCCAATCAGGTCGACCGCAGCCTCGTGCTGGTCGCGCTGGTGGGCAATAACGCCGAGCAGATGAAGCGCGTCGGCGTGCTGCGGTTCGGCCGCGAGTATCTCGCGATAGATCCGTTCTGCTTCGGCAAGCTGTCCCGCCCGATGCTGATTGATGGCCGAGGCCAGAAGTTGGTCGGTGCTTGAGGCGCTGGGACCGGGTTCCGTTCGAGTCATGCTCGGCGCCACACCATGCTAAGCGCAAATCCGTCCAGTTTAATGGAGCGAACTCAATGCTTTAGCGGAGATTGGCGGAGAGGAAGGGATTCGAACCCTTGATACGGGTTTCCCCGTATAACGGTTTAGCAAACCGCCGCCTTCAGCCACTCGGCCACCTCTCCGGTGCGGCCGGTATGCCCGAGCACCATCACCTTGACAAGGCGCGGGACGGCGGCGCGAAGCCTCGCCAACCCCGTTCAAACACTCACGTAGGGGCCGGGCTTTGGAGCCTGGGGACCGGCAAGCAGGAACGAGAAGAAATGGCGCGGTGGCTCGTAATGCTCTTCGGCCGTCGCGGGCTCGAGGAAATGATCCGCGCAGACATCCTCGCGCACGAAAAATGCATTCGAGCCGGAAATATTGCAGCCGACAACGCGATAACCCTTCGCGTGTCCCAGCCGGACCAGCGCTTCGAGACTGGCGCCGAAAAAGTTCGTGCCATCGCCGCCGCGATTGGGTTGATAGGGGACGGTCAGCGACAGCGGTGGACGCAATCCCGCATTGTATTCGATGGCCACGACGCGGGGGCTGACAACCTCGATCGCCTTCCAGACCCAATAATCATTGAAGTCGATGTCGATGCTGAGAAGATCGATCTCGCCACTCAATCCGCTGTTTTCCACGAGCGTGTTGATGTTTTCAGCGGTGACGAGGCTTTGCGTGAGCGTCAGGCGACGGTCTTTCAGGAATGGATCGAAGCTTGAAGCGATCGCCTTGCAGGCTTGCGCGTTCGCCTCGATCCACAGCCCGCGCCATCCCTCGACCAAGAGCTTGACGGTGTTGCACTCGACGCCTGTCTCCACACCGAATTCGACGAATGTGCGCTTCGAGGTGCCGATGCGGCGGAAAATCTCCTGGATGATGCCGTCTTCGTCATGCTGCGAGTAGACCTTGAAGCCGTGGCGCACGAGACGCTTCGGATCGGCGTAGCGCGGCTGTGCGAGTGTCTCCGCCCAGAACCTCTGCAGGTTCATCTGCACCATCGCGGCATTGAAGTTGGCGATGTGGTTCAGCGCAAAACCGATCTGGCTGTTTGCGTCCATTGCGTGCTCTCCAATGTTCCGGTTCGAGCCGAACTAGCCGCGTCTAAGCGCGCCGGGCTGCCCGGCGAAATCGTCCGGACTGAGAATCTCCGGCAATTGGATCCCCGGCGGATTGGCGCGCGGAAAACCGATCATGTTGAATGACACCACCTCGCCGAAAATGTCTCGCGGATGACCGAAGAAATTTTTCGGATTGAACAACGGCGTAATGTGCCACCACAGACGATAGCTGATATCGAACAGCAGCGAAATCAGGCGCTGCGAACGATCCGCCCGGTCATTCTCGATATAGAGCGCAGGTTGCAGACGCTCGATGGTTGCCCGCGCTCCGGCGACGACCTCAGCCTCCATGCCTTCGACATCGACCTTGAGCAGACGCAGCCGCGGAAGGCCGAGACTATCGAGGGTCACGACCTGCACCTCTTCGCCGCGCGAACCGCCGAGCGCAACGCCCCCGAAGTTTTCTGGCTGTCCGTAGTCCAGGGGAGGAACCCGGATCACCCCGGCTGCGCTTCCGGCGGCGCGCCGGTACGCGGTGACATTGGTGAGGCCGTTGAGCTGCAGGTTCTTGCACAAGATGTCGAAGATCGCGCGCTGCGGTTCGAACGCCACGATTACCCCGCCTGGCTGAACCAGGCGCGCCATGCCGACCGTCAGCGCACCGATATTCGCGCCGACATCGACAGCGACATCGCCCTGCCGCAATAGCTGGCGAAACAGGTCGACCTCGCCCTCGGAATATTCGCCGTAGACGTCAAGGGACCTTCCGATATAGGCATCGTTGAGCAGGTATGTGAGCCTGCCGTGGCGGCAATCCTTGGTTCTGCCTTGCATCCCGTTCACTGTTCGCACGTTGAATTCCGGCCATGAAAGCCCCCCCTTCATTCCTGATGCAAGAGGCCACGTCCTTGCATCGGCAGGGACAGCTGTCCGAGGCGGCCGCGCGCTATGAACAGGTGCTGGGCGAGGACAGGAGAAACGTCGATGCGCTGTTCCTTCTGGCGACCGTTCACTGCCAGCAGGGCCGTCTGACCGACGGGATCGAGCTTGCCCGCAAGGCGATCAAGATCGACCCAAAATATGCTTCCGCGCACAACCTCATCGGGCTCGCGCAGCAGAAGCTCGGCCGCGCCGAATTTGCGCTCAATGGTTTCGACCGCGCGGTCGCGGCCAATCCGGCCTTTGCCGAAGGCTGGTTCAACCGTGCTCTTACCCTGCTGTCTCTCGGGCGCCGCGGCCAGGCGATCGATAGCTTCGACCGGGCGATTGCACTGAACCCGGATCATGCGCTGGGGCGCCATGCGCGTGGCACGGCGCTGATGCTGGAGGACCGCGACACGCAAGCGCTGGTCGACTTTAACGCCGCCGTCGCGCTCGATCCAAATCTCGTTCACGCCTATGCCAACCGCGGCTATCTGCTTAACCGCCTGGGCCGGTTCGATGACGCATTCGCGGACCTTGCGCACGCCCTCGAGCTTGCTCCCGACGACGATGACGTGCGCTATCACGCCGCTCTGGTCGAGCTGTTGCATGGGCGTTGGCGCGAAGGCTGGGCGCACTACGATTCACGGCTGACCGCGCGAAGTCTCGACACCACCCGCACATTCGTTCCGCCGTCCTATCCGCGCTGGCAGGGCGAGCCGCTCGGCAGCGATCTCCTCGTACTGTTCACAGAGCAGGGGCGGGGCGACGTCATCCAGTTCGCGCGATTTGCCGCCGAGCTCGCCAAGTCCGGCACGCGCGTCGCGATCGCGACGCAACCCGCCTATGCGTCGATGTTCGCGAGCGTTGCCGGCATCGAGTGCATCGTCACCGACTCGAACGAGCTCGCCACAATGGGTCCGCTGCGCTGGCAGATGCTGGTGAGCGTGCCGGGTATCCTCGGCATCGCGCCGGACGCCATCCCGGCGGCGAGTCCCTATCTTGCGGCGGATCCGCAGCGCATCGCCGCATGGCGCACGCGCCTCGGGCCGGGCTTCAAGATCGGCATTTCATGGCAGGGAAGCCTGACGTTCATCCACGACAAGGGCCGCTCGATTCCGCTTGCGGCCTTCGCGCCGCTCGGCGAGTTGCCCGGCGTGCGCCTGATCTCACTGCAGAAGCGTCCGGGCACCGAGCAGATCGCTACCGTGCCGTTCCGCGGGCGGATCGAACAGGTGCTCCATCCCTCCGATACGGGAGAAACGGCTTTCCTCGACACCGCCGCGCTGGTTGCCAGCCTCGACCTGATCGTGGCGTCGGATTCGATGAACGCGCACCTCGCGGGCGCGCTCGGCCGGCCGATCTTCGTCGCGCTGCGCAAGGTTCCCGACTGGCGCTGGCTGCTCGGGCGCGACGATTGCCCGTGGTACCCGACCGCGCGTCTGTTCCGTCAGGCCACGGACGGCGACTGGCGCGACGTCTTCATGCGGATTGCGGTCGCCGCCGGCCAGGAGGCCGGCTGGTCGGCGAAGTAGAGCTAAGCGGCCGCGCGGAATTGCGGTGCCACAGCAGGCGCGGCGTCGGCGTGGCTCTTGAGCCAATCGCGCGCGGCGCGCTGGGCCTGTCCGATCTCCGCATCCGTCATTTCGGCGGCGATCTCGCGGCGCATGCGCGCGGCTTCCGCGTGCCCCTTCATGGCGGCGATGTTGAACCACTTGTGCGCCGACACCAGATCGGCCGGAGCCGAGCGGCCGGACGCATGCATGATGCCGAGCTGGTAGAGTGCTTCGCCGCTTGCATCGGCAAGCACCGCGCTATCTGAATCGGCGAATTCGTAACCGGCCATTTTGGCCTCCCCTTATCCCCTTCGCGCCTCATCCCCATGAGGCGTTACGTCCCCGCCCGCATCGTCCTGAGCGATACGAGCCACGTGACTATTGGGCAGGAGCTTTGAACGCGGGCTTAAATCTTGCGATGAATTGAGGGTGAAGAACGCCGCCAGACTGGCGGCGCGGACAGCGCGGAAATCCCGGAATGACGCGGGTTTCCGCGATTCGATGACGGTCCGCTAACCGTTCTGGTTGGCCAGCCGGTAACCACGGCCCGAGAGCGCGGCACCTCACGTGCGCCTTTTCTCCGCCCAAGAGAGTGTGCAAGAACGCTGGTGGTGGAAGCTATAAGGACGGAGCAACGAAATGAGGATTGGACGATATCTCGCGCTGGCCGCCGTGCTCGCGCTCGCAGGCTCCGAGGACGCTCTGGCGGCCGACCCGATGGGCATGTGGCTGACGCAGACCGGCACGTCGCGCATCCGGGTGGCTGATTGCGGCGGCGCCTTGTGCGGCACGATCGTGTGGCTGAAGGAGCCGAACGATCCCGACACCGGCAAGCCGAAGACCGACAAGAACAATTCCGATGCGGCGAAACGCTCGCGGCCGCTGATCGGTACGCAGATCGTGCTTGGCATGAAGCCGGCGAGCGCGGGCAAATGGACCGGACAGGTCTATAACGCGGAAGACGGCAAGACCTATTCGGGCAATCTTACCTATGCGGGCGGCAACTCGCTGCAGCTGCAAGGCTGTGCGCTGGGCGGGCTTGTTTGCAAGAGCCAGACCTGGACCAAGGCCAACTGAGGTCGAGGCAGCCCAGGATTTCAAAGCCGCTATGCCGAGCCCTGCCGGTGCATTAACCTGAGTGGCCCGATCGGGCCACTCAGGGGGTTCTCGCCATGTTGAAACACGCACTCGCCATCGTATTCTCAGCCGCATTCTTCGCCACGACAACGACCGCGGCGTTGATCTTGCCGGCCGGTCCGGCCGCCGCCGAAATGGCGAAGAAGAAGGACGAGACGAAGAAAGAGACCAAGAAGGAGTTGACCCCGCAGCAGCAGAAGATGAAGGACTGCGCGGCGAAGTGGGGTGAGGAAAAGAAAGCGAAGAACGTCAAGGGCCGCAAAGCCTACAACGAATTCATGAGCAAGTGCCTGAAGGGTTGACGCTCAAGCGGCCTGGCGCAAGACGAAGCCCCCGCGTGACGGCGCGGGGGCTTTGCGTTGGTAGCTCCAAAGACCGAGGGCGTCGGCGAGAAACTGAGATCGTCCGGTATTTTGCCGCCCTCGCAAGTGACGCGCTGTTCTGCAACGGCGCGCCGGACCAACGAGAACCTGTAAGTCCGACGATCCTGCCGGACCAAAAAACCAGAACCCGTGAAGGATGAACTCGGTTTCGCCGACGCCCTCCGTCGTCGACTAGGGCCGGCGTGGCCTCCGCAACAGCATTTGCGCTGATTAGGTATCGGCCTCGCCGGCCTTTGCGACGCTGCGTCGACATCACTGTCGATCGCGTCGTTCAATCAAAGTTTAGTACTTCTTCTTCGTCTTCTTCTTTTTCTTCTTCTTCGCAGGTGCCTTCTTCGCTTTCTTCGCCATGCTGCCCTCCTAGCAGTGAGTGAGTGGCGATATCGGAACGATACACATCCGAATTGACGTGCATCGCACTCCGATTACTACAGCAAGGTATGAAAAACTCCGAATCTCGTTAAGGAAAAGTGAGCAATGGCGGCGCGTGCGCGCAACGTTGCTCGATCAATGACATCGCAAAGCATCGCGCGCATCTCATGCACAGGCGAATACTTGGCCATCGGCGCGCGTTTTTTTACGACAATGCAGAAACCCGCATGAATCAAGGGTCTTTTGATTGCCACAATTTCTCAATCGCGCTGAATTTCGCTGCGTGCGGGTGCGATTGTTTGTCGTTGTGACGAGTGGCGCCCGTGCGGTGCGGTGGCAGTTTTTCACAAGCGAATTTTTTTTCGCCGGAAGAGGTCGAAAAAGCGCGCGAAGGCAGATTCATGATCAAAACGCGCGAATCAGTGCAGAAGTGATTCGGCTCCGCGAAGGTGCCGGCGCGTTCAGAATCCGAGCGCGGACACGTCGCACAGCGTGACGAACGCTGCGATCCGCGCAATCACGTCGCGCTCGGTGAGCAGCGGCGCGTGACCCTGGCCCGGCACTTCGAGCACGTCGATATCGAGGCGGCGTTCGCGCATCGCATCCACGGTCGCGGCGGAGAGGATGTCCGAGTTGCCGCCGCGCACCACCATCAGCGGCACGCGCGCGAGGGAGTTGAACTGCGCCCACAGCGGGGGCAGGGGGCGTTCGACGTCGACGTCTTCCAGAGTTCTTGAGAGTTTCGGGTCGTACGACAGGATCAGCCCGCCGTTTTCCTGCCGCCAGGTCTGCCGCGCCTGGCGCAGCCAATGCTCGGGCGGCAGGTTCGGAAATTGCGCATCGCCGAGCCGGCGCAGGATCTCCGCACCCTCCGTGAAGTCGCGCGGTGTCGGCAGCTTGCCGGCATAGCCCTTGATCCGCACCAGCCCCTTGGGGTCGATCACCGGTCCGATATCATTGAGGATCACGCCCGCAATCGCCGCCGGTCGGGCCGCACCGAGGAGCATCGTCAGGATGCCGCCGCGCGAGGTGCCAAGGAAGATCGCGGGGCCGATTTCCAGCGCCGTGATCACCGCGAGGACGTCGGCAAGCTCGACCGGGAGGGAATAGTTGCCCGGGTCGCGGTCATGGTCGGAGCGCCCCCGGCCGCGTGAATTGATCGTGATCACGAGACGCGGCTGCGCGGCATCGGCCGTGAGCGCGGTCGCGATCTCGTGAAAATCGGACCCGTTGCGGGTGAGACCCGGCAGGCACACGATCGGCAGCCCGCGTCCACGCTCGCCATAGCGACGGACGTGCAGCCGGAGCCCATCGGGTGCACTGACGAACCGGCTCAGAAAGCCTGTATCGTGAGCGTCTGCTTCTGCGGCGAGAACGTCCACCATCCGGCCTCCCCCAAAGGGGGAAGCATAGGCGAGGGGCGGTGCTTTGTAATCAGTTGGCGGTGGAGCCGCGGCGCAGGTCCGCCTCGATCATCAGGCGCGAGCCCTGACCGAGTTGAGCGCGATAGACCTGCATGTTCTCCAGCACGCGCTGCACGTAGTTGCGCGTCTCGGAGAAGGGGATGCGCTCGACCCAGTCGATCGGATCGACGTTCGGGTCGCGCGGATCGCCGTAGCGCTCGATCCACTGCTTCACGCGGCCGCGCCCCGCATTGTAGGCGACGAATGAGAGGATGTATGAGCCGCGATAGCTCTCCAGCACGTCGCCGAGCTCAGCTGCGCCCATCTGGGCGTTGTAGGCCGCATCCGACAGCATGCGGTTGCGATCGAATGCGAAGCCAAATTTCTTGGCGATCTGGCGGCCGGTGCCAGGCAGCACCTGCATCAGGCCGAGCGCATTGGCGCTCGACACCGCGCGCGGGTTGAACGCGCTTTCCTGACGCGCGATCGAATACACCACGCTCTTGTCGACCGTCGGTCCGACCATGCGGAAGTCCGGAATGCCGTTGGTCGGGAAGGCGTAGCTCTCGAGCGCAAATCCGCGCCGCAGCGCACCTTTGCCGACCAGCAGCGTCGCGCGCGCATCGCCATATCGGCGCGTGACTTCCGCCACCACCACGAGGGCCCCGATATCGAGGGCGTTCTCGGCAAGATCGGTCACGAAGGGGATCACCAGATCGCGGGCGTCGGCCTGATAGAGGAGGTGCACGGCGCGCACGACTTCGAGGTTCATCAGCGCCGCGCGATGACCCATGTCCGGCGGACGGCGCAGTGCAAGTTCGCCCATCCCAAGGCGCGCGCGCGCGATTTGCCCGTAATACGCGGTCGAGTGCTGGGCGGCCGCCTGATAGTGCGTGCGCGCCTCGCCGTTGCGTCCCAACGCTTCGAGTGCGCGGCCCTGCCAGTATTCGCCACGTGCGAGCGTGATCGGGTTGGAAGTGCCGTTGCCGACCCTCGCGAAGTGCTGATAGGCGGCCTGCGGATTGTTGGTGAAGCGCAGCGCGATCCAACCGGCGGTGAATTCGTGCTCGGCGCGCGGATTATCTTTCGTCGGCGGCAGCGCATCACGGGCGACCACGTAGGCGGCCTGATGTTCACCCTCGTCGAGCAGCTTGCGCGCGACGAGCCGGCGCTCCGTCCACCATTCCTCGAGATTGTGCAGCTGCGACGCGCTAGGCGGCGCCGATTGCAGCAGGCGCGCCGCCTCGATCGGCTTGTCTTCGCGCCGCAGCCATTGCGCCTTGTGGAAAAGGTAGCCCGCGTCGTTGCGCGCACTCTCCGGCACGGCGTCGAGCAGCGCGCGGGCGTTCGAGGACTTCTCCACCACCGCCTTGCGCGCCTTGCCGATCAGCAGGTCCGCGCCGCCGAGCAGCTGCGCCATGCGCATGCCTGCATCAGGTTCGTCGTCATAGAAGCGGCGGTCCATGCGCGCCTTGTGATCCGCCCGCGTCAGGATGCCACCGAACAACTCCATCACGGCCTTCTCGACCGATGCCGAGCAGGTGTCCTCGCGCCAGGCCGAGCGCACCAGTTGCGCCGCGGCAGCCGCGTCCCCTTGAGCGTTAAGCGCGCGGGCGAGCGCGAACTTGCCCTTGGCCGTGATCGGCTTTGTGCCGGCGAAGAACGCGCGCACGGTATCGGCGCTGCGCCGTTCGTCCCACAGCGCGCCTTCGGCGCGCTTGCGGATCATGATGGCGTTCGGCCAGCTTGGGTTCTCGATGCTGAATGCGGCGAGCCGGTCGAACCCCGCATCGTTCTCGTCGCTGCGCACGATGGTCCACTCGATCAGTTTGCGCGCGAGGGGATCGCCGATCGATTTTTGCAGCGCAGTCGCCTCGCTGGTCTTGCCACGGCGGACGAGCTCGGTCGCCTGCTTGACCAGCGCGATGTCAGCGGCCGGTGTGGCTGGACTTTCCGCGGCCACCAGCGGGGACGCCGGAAGGGCGGCGGTGCGGGTGGGGGGCACATAGGCGGGCTGCGCCGGTGCCACGGCGCTCGGGGCAGGCAGGGTCAGGGTCGCGGCAGCCGCCGGCGCAATCGGTGAAAAGCTCGTGGTTGGCAGGATCGGCGTTGGGGAGAGCGCGGCTCTCGCGGGCACCATCGGCACCGTGGATGCCACCATGATGGCGGGCCGCGCGCGCGGCAGCGGTGCGCTCTTGGCCGACTTGGTGAGAGACTTGGCAGACTTGGCTGCAGCCTTCGCAGACTTCGATTTCGCCGTCTTCGTCGCTGCGGGCTTTGCCTTCGCGGCCTTCTTGTCCGCGGCGGGGGCTGCCACGGCGGGTTTCGCGGGCTTCGCCGTCGGGTTGGCGGCGAACGCGGGCGCGCTTAGCGCGAGCGCAATCGCACACCCAAGCAGCCGGCGCGAAAAGCAGCGCTTGAAAGGCATCCCGTCCCCTGCGTCCCTCGCGCGGCCGTGCCGACCGCACCCGAAAGTTCCACTGACCCTAGCGGCCGGCCAGCGCCGGTCACTGTTGTCCGCCGAATACCATTGACGAATTGCTAACCCACCGTCGTCCGCGACCATGCGGACGAACCGCGGCGAAAGCTAGGCGATGGGGCCGGGGCCGCCATGCGGGTAAACACGGGGGAGAGCATCAATTCGCCGCCTCCGCGCACTTCCGTCCGCTCTGGCAAACCGATAGTTTCGGGGAAAGCCGCGCCGCCCGCGCGACAGTCGAGCTTAGGAGTGTGCCATGGCCGCCAAGACGAACTTCCGGGGATCGTTCACCGCGCTGGTCACGCCCTTCAAAAACGGCTCGGTCGACGAGCAGATGTTCCGCGATCTGGTCGAATGGCAAATTGCCGAGGGCACCAACGGTCTGGTGCCGGTCGGCACCACAGGCGAGAGCCCGACGCTTTCCCATGACGAGCACAAACACGTGGTCGAGTGGTGCGTCGACCAGGCCAAGGGACGGGTTCCGGTCGTTGCCGGCGCCGGCTCCAATTCCACCCATGAGGCGGTCGATTTTTCCAAGCATGCCGAGAAGGCGGGCGCGGACGCGGTGCTGGTGGTCACGCCTTATTACAACAAGCCGACCCAGGAAGGTCTCTATCAGCACTACAAGGCGATCAACGACGCGATCGGGATTCCGATCATCATCTACAACATTCCGCCGCGCTCGGTGATCGACATGTCGGTCGACACGATGAAGCGCCTCTTTGAATTGAAGAACATCGCCGGCGTGAAGGACGCGACCGCCAACATGGCGCGGGTCTCGCAGCAACGCGCTGCATGTGGCGCGGACTTCAACCAGTTGTCGGGCGAGGACATCACGGCGCTCGGTTTCAATGCCCACGGCGGACACGGCTGCATTTCGGTGACGTCGAACGTCGCGCCGCGCCTGTGTTCCGAGTTCCAGGCGGCGTGCGGGCGCGGCGATTTCGCGGCCGCGCTGAAAATCCAGGACAAGCTCGCGCCACTGCACATCAATCTGTTCATCGAGACGAGCCCCGCGCCGGTCAAATACGCGATGTCGCTGATCGGCAAATGCTCGGAGAACGTCCGCCTGCCGATGGTGCCGGCAAGCGAGAAGGCTCGCGCGGCTGTGCGCGAGGCCATGGTGCATGCCGGCCTGATCAACTAGGGCGCCGGTTTTTATGGCGTTACATTTATCTCTGGACATGACGATTATTTGGCGTTACAATAAATAACTTGAAGATCAGCTTCACGCCAGCGAAGCGCGACCGAACGCTTGCCGAGCGAGGCATCGATTTCGCCGACGCTGCGAAGGTGTTCGCCGGTCCGCACGCGATCATCGAGAGCCGGCCCGGATAGCGCGAGCAGCGCTATATCACGCCCGGCTATCTTGATGGCCGGTTTGTAATGGTGATCTGGACGCCGCGCGGCGACGCGCGTCACATCATTTCGATGAGGTATGGACATGGGAAGGAAGAAGAACGCTACCGCAACCGCCTGGGTTGATCCCGACGATGCGCCGGAACTGACTGAGGAAATGCTTGATCGTGCCGACTTCTATATCGGCGACAAGCTGATCAAGCGCGGCCGCGGGCGCCCCCGTGTCGAGAAGCCGAAGGAACAAATCACGCTGCGGCTCGACGCGGACGTGATCTCGGCGATCCGCAAGAGCGGGCCGGGCTGGACTGGGCGTGTGAACGAAGTGCTGTCGCGATCGGTGAAGACCGGGCAGTTCGCAAAGGCCGCAAAGCGGGCGTGAATCGCAGCGGGACGGGCCAGAAGGCGCCAAGCCTCGGCAGCGCCAAGCCGACTTGCCCGATTCAGCCTCGTTCACTAAACAGCCCGCAAGGCGGCGCCTGATCGCGCATGGACGAAGGTTTTCGGAAAATGGCTCGACGCATCGGATTGGTTGGACTTGCGGCGGCGCTGCTCGCGCCGGCTGCTTTGGCGCAGGATGTTCCGGCCGGCTGGTCGGTCGACGTGAAGCCGAAGCGGGCGATCCTCAGCTATGCGCCGGAGGCTGGCGGACCGCGCCACCTCATCGTTGCCTGCCTGCGCGACTCCGAGGAGATCGGCATCTACTCGACCGGCATCGGTGCGCCGAGCGGCAAGCCGGTCGTCGTGATGGGGCTGACCAACGCGGGGCGGAGATATTCGGTGCGCGGCGACATGGGCATGGACAACCTGACCAACCAGCCGGCGTTCCGCTACGAGACCAATATCGACAGCCGCGCGCTCGGAATCTTCCGCGCCGAGTTCATGCCGATGCTCAACGGGAAGGGACCGCTGACGGTGACGATCGGCGACAAGTCGCAGCAGCTGCCGCTGACGGGCGTGGCAGAGCCTTTGAAGAAATTCTCCGCGACCTGCTTCGGGAGATCGTGAAACGAAATGGCGGCGAAACCGGAGCCGCGCTTCAAGATCGTCGCCGAAAACCGCAAGGCGCGCTTCAACTACGAGATCGGCGAGAAGTTCGAGGCCGGCATCGCGCTCACCGGCAGCGAGGTGAAGTCACTGCGCTCGGGCAAGGCAGCGATCGCGGAATCCTACGCGGATGCGCGTCGTGGAGAGATCTGGCTGATCAATTCCAACATCACCGAATATCTGCAGGCCGGCCGCTTCAATCACGCGCCGAAACGCGCGCGCAAGCTGCTCTTGCACAAGCGGCAGATCAGCAAGCTGATCGGTGCGGTCGAGCGCGAAGGCATGACGCTCGTGCCGCTCAAGCTCTATTTCAACGACAAGGGCCGCGCCAAGGTCGAGCTTGCGCTCGCCAAGGGCAAGAAGCTGCACGACAAGCGCGAGACCGAGAAGAAGCGCGATTGGGCGCGCGAGAAGGGCCGCCTGCTGCGCGCGAAGGGCTGACGTCCGACCACCGACATGGCCGCACGCGATGAGATGTTGAACGATGTCGCCGCCCGCCTCGCCATGCTGGAGAGTGGGCACACGGTCCGCATTGCAATCGATGGGGTCGATGCGGCGGGAAAGACCACGCTGGCCGATGAACTCTCAGATCGGCTTCAGGCACTCGGAAGGGCTGTCATCAGGAGCGGAATCGATCATTTTCACAATCCGCGTCGGGCGCGATACGCAAGAGGCCCCGAGTCTCCCGATGGCTATTACCAAGATTCCCACGATCTGGATCGTGTGATCGAGCTACTGCTGTCCCCGCTCGGGCCCGGCGGGAGGGGGTGCTACCGAACGGCGCTCTTTGACCATCGGCGCGACATGCCGGTCGATTCGCGGGAGCTAAAGGCCGAACCGCAGGCGATCTTGCTCTTTGATGGAATTTTTCTCTTGCGACCGGAGCTGCGGTCCTATCGGGACTACGCCGTTTTCGTGCGTGCAGGATTTGATGTCGCTCTCGCGCGTTCATTGCGGCGTGATTTGCCGGCAGGGAATGATCCGGCGAAGCTGGTGCAACGCTACAGAGCCCGCTATCTCCCGGCTCAACGGCGTTATCTGGAGGAATACAGACCCGAGTTCGCGTGCCGATCTGGTGATCGACAACAACGACCCCTCGGCACCGTTCATCATCAATTAGTTCGCTCGCCCCTCACGAGGACGTGACCTCGATCTACCGCATCACTGCAACCGCGCGCACTCCGCCGCGTACCTCGTCCCGTCATCGCCGGGGGCGGCAGCATCCCGGTCTATCGCAAACGATAACGGGAGTTTCCTCATGCGACTGAAAACCCTCGCAGCGGCCGCAGCGCTGCTCGCCTCGACCTTCGCAAGTTCCGCTCAGGCCGGTTCGATCATCGGCCTGGTCGACGGCAAGACCATCGTTACGATCGATCCGGCGACCCGCAAGGTTACCGGTGAGGCTGCCGTGAAAGGCGGACCGCTGCTCGGTTTCGACGTGCGTCCGGCCGACGGGGCGCTGTATGGCATCCTCGCTGACGGATCGATCGTTTCGGTCGATCCGAAGACCGGACAGACCACGGCGAAGAGCAAGCTGTCGGAGCCGTTCAAGGCGGGCATCGACGTCACGTTCGACTTCAATCCAGCCGCCGACCGGCTGCGCCTGATGAGTTCCGACGGGACCAGCCTGCGCATCAACGTCGATGACGGCAAGGTGACGGTCGATGGGTCGCACAAGTTCAAGGACGGCGACGCGAATGCCGGAAAGACCCCGAAGGTTGTCGCGGGCGCCTACTCGAACTCGCTGAACCCCAAGCCGGCCGCGACCGCGCTCTACAACATCGATGCGACGACCTGGACCCTCGTCACGCAGGCGCCGCCGAACGACGGCGTGCTCAACACGGTCGGTGCGCTCGGCATCAGTGCTGCAACGCCGGTGGCATTCAATATCGTCGCATCGGCGGGCGACAAGAATGACGCATGGCTCGCAACCGGCGGCAATCTCTATTCGGTCGATCTGAAGAGCGGCAAGGCGACGCTCGCCGGCAAGCTCGAAGGCGTGAAGGGCAAGCTCACCGACATCGCGTGGATTGATTGAGGCGATTTTCCTTGGCGCGATCCGGGCGGAAAACCGGTACCCACTTTTCCTGATCGCGCGCTGTTGATCGAGCCGTTCAAGGTGTCCCCCCGCAAGGTTGGACGACTCGCATCATCGCCCGGCCCGCTGCGCTCCACGCGGCGGGCCGTTGCCTCTTTTGCGCATGATCTGATTCCGAAAACCGGTTTCCACTTTTCGGGATCATGCGGCACGCTACGCCATCGCCTTCTTGAAGCTCTCCGACGCCTTGTCCCAGTTCACCGTATTCCACCAGGCCTTGAGATAGTCCGCCCGGCGGTTCTGGTACTTCAGGTAATAGGCATGCTCCCACACATCGACGCCGATCACGGCCTTGGCGCCGAGCGGGATCGGCGTGTCCTGGTTGGCGGTCGAGATCAGCTCCAGCTTCTTGTCCTTGTTGACCACGAGCCACGCCCAGCCTGAGCCGAAGCGGCCCGCGCCCTGCGCGTTCAGCCTTTCCTTGAACTCGTTGACGTCCTTCCACGAGCCTTCGATCGCGGATTTCAGCTCGCTGCCGGGCTCCTTCGCGCCACCGGGCTTCATCAGCTCCCAGAAGAAGCTGTGGTTCCAGTGGCCGCCGAGATTGTTCTTCACCTGCTGCTGCTGCTGCAGCGGGATGTAGGCCGGATCGGCCAGCGTTTGTTCGATCGGCGTGGTGCCGAGCGCCGGCACGTCCTTGGCGACCTGGTTGCAGACGTTGACGTAGGCCTGCATGATGACGCGTGTGATGGATCTGCATGGTCTGAGCGTCGATGTGCGGCTCGAGCGCCTCATACGGATAGCCGAGCGGCGGAAGCTTGAAGGGGCCGTCAGCAGCGGCAGGCGCCTGTGCCATCGCAACCCGGGCCGCAAAGGGCAGGCTCGCGAAGGCGGCCGAGCCCGCGATGAGCCGAAGGCTTTCACGTCTGTTCATGGGTTGAGTTCCTTTGACGGAATGCGTGATCGGGCGCGCCCGTGAGGGCTGTACGCCGCCCTGATTGCAGAACACCTGAGTTCCGCCAATTGTTGCACGGCGCCAACAGCGAAAGTAACAATGCGGCGTTTCGCGCCGCGATCATGACGTTCATCCGGGATCTGTGGCAAGTGCTATAAGCCATTGGATAACAAAGGATTGGAGGCGACAATGTCGCAGGTTCGGCACAATCCGCTCATCCTGCCGGACGACCTTCCGGTGCCCGCAAGACGACGGCGCGGCACGACATCTGACAGGGTCGGCGCTGCCGGACCTTGCCCTGCCCGCGACAAACGGCGCACAAGTCAATCTCGCGCGGCTCACGGGCCGGACCGTCGTTTATGTCTATCCGCGCACCGGCCGGCCCGGTCAGGCGCTGCCGGAGGGGTGGGACGGCATCCCCGGCGCGCGCGGCTGCACGCCGCAGTCGTGCGGCTTTCGCGATCACTTCGCCGAATTGAAGCGGCTCGGCGTGGCGCAGCTTTTCGGACTGTCGACGCAGGCGACCGACTATCAGCGCGAGGTAGTCGAACGGCTGCACCTGCCGTTCGCGATTCTCTCCGATGCCGATCTGACGCTGACGCGCGCGCTCAACCTGCCGACGTTCACCGTCGAAGGGATGACACTGATCAAACGGATGGCATGGGTGATCGACGACGGCGTCATGATAAAGGTGTTCTATCCGGTGTTTCCGCCGGACCGGAGCGCCGAAGAAGTGATCGCCTGGCTTCGCGCATGATCCGGCGAAGTGGGCACCGGTTCGCCGACAAGATCATGCGCAAACGTCAAACGCCGTCCAAATAGGCGCGCACCGCAGCGAACACGCTCCGGAACATGTCCGTCGTCAGTACGCCGGTGTTCGTGTTGTAGCGCGAGCAGTGATAGCTATCGAACAGCGCGAGCTGGCCGATCACATGCCGCGCACCATGCGCGAAGGGTGCAGCGGCCAGGCGATGGCCGAGCGCGCGTAAAGTCAACTCATGCGAGATGCGGCCGAGCATCACGATGGCGCGCAGGTTTGCCATCGCGGGAATGCGGGGCGCCAGATAGCTGGCGCGGCAGGTGTTGATCTCGGCCGGTGTCGGCTTGTTCTCGGGCGGCACGCAATGCACCGCATTGGTGATGCGTGCGTCGATCAGGGTCAGCCCGTCATCCGGCCGCGCGTCGTAATGGCCGCGCGCAAAGCCGTATTCGATCAGTGTCGCGTAAAGCAGATCGCCGGCATAGTCGCCGGTAAATGGACGGCCGGTGCGGTTTGCCCCGCGCAGTCCGGGTGCGAGCCCGACGATCAGCAGCCGCGCGCCGATCGGGCCGAATGAGTGAACCGGCGCATTGAACCATTCCGGCTCGCGCGCGCGCCATTCCGCTCGGAAGGCAACGAGGCGCGGGCAGAGCGGACAATCGCGCGGCGGCTCGGCCACCGCGGCATCGCTCGCCGGCGAGTTCAGCTTACTCTTCGTCGTCGAACTCATCCGCGGCGCCCGCCCGTTGCGGCGCGGCTGGGCGCTGCAGGAAACTGCGGCGTGTGGCCGCGTTCGCCGCGCTCGCGGTCATCGCGTGGTGCGCGCGGCGCGCGCTCCGACGGATCGCGCCCGATCTTGCCCTGCAGCTCGACGATATCGAGGAAGATATCGGCCTGGCGGCGCAATTCGTCCGCCACCATGGGCGGCTGTGTCGAAATCGTCGAGACCACGGTCACCCGCACGCCTTTGCGCTGGATTGCCTCGACCAGCGAGCGGAAATCGCCGTCGCCGGAGAACAGGACGATGTGGTCGACCGACGGCGCGATCTCCATCGCGTTGACCGCGAGCTCGATGTCCATGTTGCCCTTGACCTTGCGGCGTCCGGACTGGTCGACGAACTCCTTGGTGGCCTTGGTGACGACCGTGTAGCCGTTGTAGTCGAGCCAATCGATCAGCGGGCGGATCGAGGAATACTCCTGATCCTCGATCACGGCCGTGTAGTAGAACGCCCGCAACAGATACCCGCGGGACTGGAACTCGCGCAGCAGGCGCTTGTAGTCGATGTCGAAACCGAGGGTCTTGGCGGTGGCGTAAAGGTTGGCGCCATCGATGAACAGGGCGATCTTTTCGGCAGGGGACGGCCATCGGGCTCTCTCGTTAATCAATGCAATGGACCCGCGGAAGGCAGCGTTGCGCACGCCGGACCGGCCGCCGATCAGGGTTTCTCGAAATAGCCGCCGGCACCCAAATCGTGTCGTCGGCCTGATCCGGGCCAGCTCTCGCAATCGAAATGCGCAATGACTTTGAGCAACCGGGCACCGAGTCCTGAAGAACGTGCCTAACAGAGGCCCGTCGGGTCGCCAAGTCCCCGCAAAACTTCAGCCCTTGCGCTTTTTGGGCGCGGGGAATACCTAGACGCCAAATTCGCACATAATTTTGGATAGGAGCGGCGAGCCGATGGCCCGTGTCACCGTGGAAGATTGCATCGATAAGGTCGAAAACCGATTCGATCTCGTGCTGCTGGCGAGCCACCGGGCGCGGATGGTGTCCTCCGGCGCGCCGATCACGATCGACCGCGACAATGACAAGAATCCGGTCGTCGCGCTGCGCGAGATCGCCGACGAGACCATTTCGCCCGGCGATCTGAAGGAAGATCTGATCCATTCGCTGCAGAAGTACGTCGAAGTGGACGAACCGGAGCCCGAATCGGTCCCGCTGATCGGCGCCGCCGGAGCGAGCGTGGATGCGGACGATACCGAGGTGACGGTCGACCGCATGACCGAGGAAGAACTGCTCAAGGGGCTGGAAGGCCTCGCGCCTCCGGAAGAGAAGCCGGAGCCAGAGATCGAGCCGGGCGACGAAGACCTCTGAGCGCCGATAATCGGACGTTCGACGGCCCGGCAACGCCGGGCCGTTCGCTTTTCGGCAACCCTCACGCAAACGCGTTGCCGGATCGGCGAATTCCCGTGGTACTCTGTTGGGAACAGGCCGCGCGGCCGCCGTCGCCGCGGCCCGAGGAAACGTTATGCCCCGCGCCCAGACCGAGAATCTGCCGCGAATGCAGAACCAGCCACCGTCGAGCCGGGTGGTCGACCCGGCGCCGCCGATCGCTCCGGAGGTCGCTGAGCCGGTCAAGAAGCGCAAGCCGCAGATCATGCGGCAGTACGACCTGATCGAGCGCGTCAAGAGCTACAATCCGAACGCCAACGAAGACCTGCTCAACCGTGCCTACGTCTACGCCATGAGGGCGCACGGCACGCAGACGCGTGCCTCGGGCGACCCCTATTTTTCCCATCCGCTCGAAGTTGCTGCGATCCTGACCAACCTGAAGCTCGATGATGCGACGATCGTCGCCGCGCTGTTGCATGACACTATCGAGGACACCGAGGCGACGCGCGCCGAAATCGACGAAAAGTTCGGGCCGGCGATCGGCTCACTGGTAGACGGCCTGACCAAACTGAAAAAGCTCGACCTCGTCACGCGCGAGGCGAAGCAAGCCGAAAACCTGCGCAAGCTCCTGCTCGCGATCGCGGCCGACGTGCGCGTGCTGCTGATCAAGCTCGCCGACCGGCTGCACAACATGCGCACGCTCGACTTCGTGCCGCCCGAGGCGCGCCGGCGCACCGCCGAAGAGACGATTGACATCTATGCGCCGCTCGCGGGCCGCATGGGCATGCACGAGATGCGCGAGGAACTGGAGAACCTTGCTTTCCAGGAGCTGCATCCCGACGCCTACCGCGTGATCAGCGAGCGGCTTGCCGCGCTCGCGGCGCGCAGCCAGAACGTCGTGACCGAGATCGAGCGTCAGCTCACCAAGAAACTCGCCGACAGCGGCATCGCCGCGAAAGTCAAGGGGCGGCACAAGCGGCCTTACTCGACATGGCGCAAGATGGAGCGCAAGTCGATCGGGTTCGAGCAATTGTCCGATCTCGTCGGCTACCGGGTGCTCGTCGGATCGACCGAGGAATGCTACCGCGCGCTCGGCATCGTGCACACCACGTGGCCGATGGTCCCGACACGCTTCAAGGATTACATCTCTATCCCGAAGCAGAACGACTACCGCTCCCTGCACACCACGATCATCGGTCCGGGCAAGCAGCGCGTCGAGTTGCAGATCCGTACCGCCGCGATGCACGAGATCGCCGAGTACGGCATCGCGGCGCATGCGCTCTACAAGGACGGGCACGGCTCTCCGACCGAGATGCTGTCGCGCGAGAGCAGCGCCTACGCGTGGCTGCGCCACACCATCGAGCTGTTGTCCGAAGGGGTGAACTCCGAGGAATTCCTCGAGCATACCAAGCTCGAGCTGTTCCACGATCAGGTGTTCTGTTTCACGCCGAAGGGCCGCCTGATCGCGCTGCCGCGCAAGGCGACCGCGATCGATTTTGCCTATGCGGTGCACACCGACATCGGCAACAGCGCGGTCGGCGTCAAGATCAACGGCAAGATCGCGCCGCTTGTGTCCGAGCTTTCGAACGGCGACGAGGTCGACATCACGACATCGAAAGCGCAGACGGCGCCCCCTGCTGCTTGGGAATCCGTTGTCGTCACCGGCAAGGCGCGGGCTGCGATCAGGCGCGCGACTCGCGTCGCGGTACGCGAGCAATACGTCAGCTTCGGCCGACGCATCGTCGAGCGGCTGTTTCAACGCGCCAAGAAAGACTATTCCGACGAAAAGCTTCAAGGTGCACTGCCGCGGCTTGCACGCAGCTCGATCGACGAAGTAATGGCGGCGGTCGGGCGCAGCGAAATGAGGGCATCCGACGTCGCGCGTGCGATGTATCCCGACTACAAGGAAGAGCGTGTCACGCGCGTTCCTGTCCCGAAACCGGAAAGCGGCTGGTTCGGGCTGAGCAAGGTCAAGTCGCTGATCTTCAAGGTGCCGGAGGGCAAGGAGAGCGACGGCGCGATCCCGATCCGCGGCGTGACCGGCGACCTGCCGGTGAGCTTCGCGCCGAGCGGCGGCGCGGTGCCGGGCGACCGCATCGTTGGCATCATGACGCCTGGCGAGGGGATCACGATCTACCCGATCCAGTCGCCGGCACTGAAAGCCTTTGAGGATACGCCGGAGCGTTGGCTCGATGTGCGCTGGGACATCGAGGAAGAAAGCCCGCAGCGCTTTCCGGCGCGCCTCAAGGTGCATTCGGTCAACGAGCCCGGCACGCTCGCGCAGGTCGCGCAGGTGATCGCCGAGCATGACGGCAATATCGACAACGTCCGCATGCAGCGCGGCTCGCCCGATTTCACCGAACTGCTGATCGACCTGGAGGTCTACGATCTCAAGCACCTCAACGCGATCATCGCTCAGTTGAAGGCAAAGGAGGTGGTGGCGAAGGTCGAGCGGGTGAACGAGTGATCATGCACGGCCACGAATTTCGATTATTGAAACAATGAATTGGACGCGCCGGCCGCACTTCATGTTTGAGTGATAGAATGCCCGAAACGTCCTCTCTCCGCCTCGGCGTCAACATCGATCACGTTGCAACCATCCGCAACGCACGCGGCGGGCGCCATCCCGATCCGGTGAAAGCGGCATTGCTCGCCGTGCAGGCCGGCGCGGACGGGATCACGGCGCATCTGCGCGAGGACCGCCGCCACATCCGTGACGACGATATCGCGCGCCTGAAGGCACAGCTGACCAAGCCGCTCAACTTCGAGATGGCCGCGACGCGCGAAATGGTCGATATCGCACTCAAGGCGCGTCCGCATGCCGCCTGCATCGTGCCGGAACGGCGCCAGGAACTGACCACCGAGGGTGGGCTCGACGTGGTGCGGCAACACAATCATCTCGTTCCGTTCATCGCGGAGCTGAAAGCCGCCGGCATCCGCGTATCTCTGTTCATCGCCGCCGATCCAAGGCAGATCGACATGGCGGCCACGGTTGGCGCGCCGGTGATCGAGATCCACACGGGCGCGTGGTGCGAGGCGGTCGGCGAGGGGCGCAGCGCGATTGCGGCCGCCGAGTTGCAGCGCATCAAGGCTGGCGCCGCGCAGGCGCGCAAGCTCGGTCTCGAAGTTCATGCCGGACACGGCCTTGACCTGAGGACCGCCGAGACCATCGCGGCGTTTCCTGAGATCGTCGAACTCAACATCGGCCACTTTCTGGTCGGCGAAGCGCTCTTCATGGGCCTAAGCGAAACCGTGAAGGCGATGCGGGCCGCGATGGATCGCGGCGTAGCGCGCCGGCATTCGCCATGATTATCGGCATCGGCTCGGACATCACCGACATTCGTCGCATCGAGAAGGTGATCGAGCGGCACGGCGAGCGCTTTCTCGCCCGCATCTTCACCGACACGGAACGCGCGCGCGCCGAACGCCGTGCGAAGAGCGTCGAGACCTATGCGAAGCGCTTCGCCGCCAAGGAGGCTTGTGCCAAGGCGCTCGGCACCGGCATGCGCGCCGGCGTGTGGTGGCGCGACATGGGCGTGGTCAACCTGCCGTCAGGGCGCCCGACCATGAAACTCACCGGCGGCGCCGCCGCGCGGCTCGCCAAGCTGACCCCGGCAGGCCACGAAGCACGCATCGATCTGACCATCACGGACGAGTATCCGCTGGCGCAGGCGTTCGTGATTATCTCCGCGGTGCCGGCCGGCGCGAATTGACGCCTCGCAACTCGACTCCATCGAAATCCGCGAAAAAGACGAGTTATCTCAGGTAGTTCGTATCCTGTACGAGCTCACGGCATTTTTCCTGCCCTGCCGCCTTTCGCCGCAGCCGCTGCCCCGCTACAAGGGCGGCCGAGGGTGGGGGCGCCACCTTGCGAGCTTCAGAGGCCCATGCGCGTGACCACAGCCGAACAAAAGCGGAAGGAAGGCGGATTCGCCGAAACCGTGCGCGTGGTGATCCACGCCCTGCTCATTGCGGTGGTGATCCGCACCTTCCTGTTTCAGCCGTTCAACATCCCGTCCGGCTCGATGATGGCGACGCTGCTGATCGGCGACTATCTGTTCGTCTCGAAATACACCTACGGCTACAGCCGCTACTCGTTCCCGTTCTCGCCGCCGCTGTTTTCCGGGCGCGACCCGATCCTCGGCAAGGGCCCGCAGCGCGGCGACGTCGTCGTGTTCCGCCTGCCGCGCGATGATTCGACCGATTACATCAAGCGTGTGATCGGCCTTCCGGGCGACCGCATTCAGATGATGGAGGGCGTGCTCAACATCAACGGGCAGCCGGTCAAGCGCGAGCGCGTTGAGGATTTCGTCGGTACCGAGGATGGCCCCGGCATCAAGCGCATCAAGCGGTGGAAGGAAACGCTGCCGAACGGCGTCGTCTATTACACGCTCGACCTGGTCGATAACTCGTTCTACGACAACACGCCGGTCTATACGGTGCCGGCCAATCATTACTTCATGATGGGCGACAACCGCGACAACTCGACCGACAGCCGCGTGCTGAGCCAGGTCGGTTATGTGCCGATCGACAACATCGTCGGCCGCGCCGAGATCATCTTCTTCTCGGTCGGGGAGGGGGAGGCTGCCTGGAAGGTGTGGCGCTGGCCGTGGGTCGTGCGCTGGGACAGGTTATTCTCGATCGTTCGATGAGCCGGAAGGCGAAGAGCACTCAAGCCCGCGAAGAGCTCGAGAGCAGGATCGGCTATGCGTTTGCCGATAAGGCGATCCTCGATCGCGCCCTGACGCATATTTCGGCGGCCTTGCCGAAGCAGGGACGCGGCGGCAGCTACCAGCGGCTGGAATTTCTCGGCGACCATGTGCTGGGCCTTGTGGTCTCGGACATGCTCTACCGCGCGTTCCCGAAGGGCGACGAGGGCGAACTGTCGCGTCGGCTCGCCGATCTGGTGCGGCGCGAGACCTGCGCCGACGTGGCGCGCGCGATCGACCTCGGGGCGGCGCTGCGGCTCGGAAGCTCGGAATCCAACGCGGGCGGGCGGCGGCGCACCGCGACGCTCGCGGACGTGTGCGAGGCTCTGATCGGCGCGGTGTTCGTCGACGGCGGTTATCCGGCGGCGGCCGCGCTGATCGAGCGGCTGTGGCGCGAGCGCATGTTGAAACCTCCACGCCCGCTGCGCGACCCGAAGACCATGCTGCAAGAATGGGCACAGGGGCGGGGCCTGCCGACGCCCGCCTATCGCGAGGTGGAGCGCAAGGGGCCGCATCACAATCCCGAATTCCGTGTCGCGGTCGACGTGCCCGCGTTGCAGCCCGCCGAAGGGATCGGCCGCTCGAAGCGTGCCGCCGAGCAGGCCGCCGCCGCCGCGATGCTGACGCGCGAAGGCGTGAGCCAGGACACGGCGAATGGCTAGGCGGAAACAGCGCCGCGCGCTCCCCACCTCCCCCTGGAGGGGGGAGGTCGCCGAGCACAACGAGGCGGGTGGGGGTGAAAGCAAAAGTGAAGAAGCTCACCCCACCCCGGCGGCTTCGCCGCCGACCCTCCCCCTCCAGGGGAGGGTAGAAGGAAGGTGCGGCTTCATTGCGCTGATCGGTGCGCCCAATGCGGGGAAGTCCACCCTCACCAACGCACTCGTCGGCTCCAAGGTCTCAATCGTCAGCCGCAAGGTGCAGACCACGCGTGCGCTGGTGCGCGGCATTGCGATCGTGGGTGACGCACAGCTCGTGCTGATCGACACGCCGGGTATCTTCGCGCCGCGCCGGCGGCTCGACCGCGCCATGGTGACGACCGCCTGGGGCGGCGCGCACGATGCTGACATCGTAGCGCTGCTGATCGACGCCAAGAAAGGGATCGATGAGGAGGCTGAGGCGATCCTCCAAAGGCTTTCCGAGGTGGCTCAGTCGAAAGTGCTGGTGCTGAACAAAGTGGACCTTGTCGACAAGCCCGCGCTGCTTGCACTGGTGCAGAGGGTGAACGCCAAAACGAAATTCGACGCGACTTTCATGGTCTCGGCGCTGACCGGCGACGGCATCGATGTGCTGAAAGCATGGCTTGCGGCGCATTCACCGGCGGGCCCCTGGCACTACCCGGAGGACCAGATCTCCGACGCGCCGATGCGCAGCCTTGCGGCGGAAATCACGCGCGAAAAGCTGTTCAACCGGCTGCACCAGGAATTGCCTTATCAGGCGACCGTCGAGACCGAAACGTGGAAGGAATTGCGCGGCGGCGACGTGCGGATCGAGCAGACGATCTATGTGGAGCGCGAAAGCCAGCGCAAGATCGTGCTCGGCAAGGGCGGCGCGACGATCAAGGCGATCGGCGCGGAGGCACGCAAGGAGATCGCCGAGCTGACCGGGCAGAAGGTGCACCTGTTCTTGTTCGTCAAAGTGCGCGAAGGGTGGGGCGACGATCCGGAGCGCTATCGCAGCATGGGGCTGGAGTTTCCGCGGGAGTGAGGTGCCATGCGTGGCCCGCTGTTGTTTGACCGCGGAGCGTTGCTCGCGGTGCTTGCTTTCGCCCTTGGGATCGGAACGGCGGACGCACAGGAGGCGCCGCAACTGCACACCAACCAGTCCTACATCGAAGAGGTGACGCGCGCGACCGCGCTGAACGTCGATGACCCGATGGCGGTGTTCGGCTTCGTGATGGCGCAACTGCCGGAGCGCGTGAAGATCTACCCGACCGAGAACTATTACTACTTCGGATTCACACACAACGGCATCCGCTATGCCGGCAATATCCGGCTCGATGCCAGCAACCGCGACGACGGCAAGGCGGACTTCGCGTATTTCGAGGACACCGCGCAGTGGTACGATGACACACCCGTGAAGCACCTGGTGATCGGTGCCGCACAAGGCGTGACGATCGAGAAGGTCGAGCGGCTCGTCTATCGCGTGTCCTATCAGAGCAAGAGCGTCGTCTTTGCGCTGAACGATCTGTCGAACGTGAAGCCGCCCGCGGGCACGCTCGGGCCGGGCGAGGCATTCATCGGGCCGATCTTCGATGAGTCCGCGATCCGCTTCTTTCTCCTCTACAATCCAAGACTCAAGGTCTTTCACTACGTGCTCGACGAGACCGAGAAGGCCGCCGACTTGTTCTTCCCCTCGAAAAAGTCCGACCGCATCCTGATCGGCAAGCGCACCGGCTTTGCGTTCTACAAAGACCACAAGCTGAACCGAAAAATCCTGATCGGTGCCTTCGAGGGCAACATGCGCGCCAACAATTACTTTGACGGGCCATTCGACCAGCTTCCGGACAATTTCATCGAGGGTGAGGCGCTGCGGCGGGCGATCCTGGCCGTGCGGCCGCAGCTCAAGGGCCAGATCGACCGCTTCGGCGGCGCGCCGGACGGCAGCATCCGCTTCATGATCGGGCCCTATCTGCCGTATCGGGCGGTTGGCGATCTCGACCCCATCCATGCCTGCGCGCAGAGGAAGCAGAAGCAGCCGGACTACTATCGCTGCTTTGTCACCGACGACGAATCCGGTGGTATGGTGGCGCCGAAACGCAAAAAGAGCGCGCGGCCAAAATAGCAATGGACTGGACCGACGAAGGCATCGTGCTGGGTGTGCGCCGTCATGGCGAGGCGAACGCCATTCTGGAAGTGATGACGCGCGCGCATGGGCGGCATCTCGGCCTCGTGCGTGGAGGGAGCGGCTCGCGCATGCGCCCGGTGTTGCAGCCGGGTAACGAGGTGCGCGTCACCTGGCGTGCGCGGCTCGACGAGCATCTCGGCCACTATGTGGTCGAAGGCTTGAGGCTGCGCGCCGGCGAATTCATGATCGCCGCGCATGCGGCCTACGGCGTGATCCACCTCGCAGCACTCTGCCGCCTGTTGCCGGAGCGCGATCCGCACGAGCAGGTACACGACACGCTTGCCGACATCCTCGATCACCTGGCGGATCGCACGCTCGCGGCCGCGCTGGTCGCGCGCTTCGAATTGCGGATGCTGGCTGAGTTCGGCTTTGGCCTTGATCTCGACCAATGCGCCGCGACCGGCGCGACCGCCGACCTTGTTTATGTCTCACCGAAGTCGGGCCGCGCGGTGTCGCGCAGCGCCGGGGAGCCGTGGCAGGATCGGATGTTGCGATTGCCGGCATTCCTGCACGGCGAACTGGAGAGTGAACCGGCGGCGAGTGAGTTGAGCGATGCGTTCACGCTCACCGGGTTCTTTCTCGAGCGTCACGTGCTCGAACCGCGCGGCCTGCCGATGCATGACGCGCGCGCGAGCTTCATCAATGCGGTGCTGCGCGCCGACACGCGCGCGGTGTCCTAGACATTGCGTCTCTTGAGCAACGCTGGACAGCGCGATGCCGCTCGGGCATGCTGCGTCATCTCCCTGATTGCGATGAAGAATTGCGGGTGCCGATGAGCGACATCAATGCAATGCCGCGGCCGGCTGCATCGCGATACTACCCGATCATCCTGTGTTTCTTCGTGGGCAGCGGCGCGGCGGCGCTCGTCTACGAGATCGTCTGGTTTCAGCTGCTCGAACTGGTCATCGGCTCATCCGCGGTTTCGCTTGCGGTCCTGCTCGGAACATTCATGGGTGGAATGTGCCTCGGCAGCATCGCGTTCGCGCGCGTCGTTCCGGCCACATGGCATCCGTTGCGGGTCTATGCCGTCATGGAATTCGGCATCGGCGCTATCGCGATCCTGGTGCTGTATTGCCTGCCCTATGCTTCGGATTGGTATGTGAGTGTTGCCGGGCCGGGCTTCACCGGGCTCTTTTTCCGCGCGCTGCTGTGCATCGTGTTCCTGTTGCCGCCCACGGTGCTGATGGGCGCAACGTTGCCGTGCGCGGCCCGATGGGTCGAAAGCACGCCGCATGGCGTGTCCTGGCTTGGAATTCTCTATACGGCGAACCTTGCCGGAGCGGTGTTCGGTTGTCTGTTGGCAGGCTTCTACCTGTTGCGGCTCTACGATATGGCGACCGCGACGTTCGTGGCGGCCGCCATCAATGCGCTCTGTGGTGTGCTCGCCCTTGTACTCGCCGCGGTCGCTTCGCATGTAACGCAACTCGCGCCCGCGTCCGCAGAGCGGACGCCGCTTCGGCTTGGCTCTGTTGCGGTCTACGTGACGATCGCACTGTCGGGACTGACCGCGCTGGGCGCGCAGGTGGTGTGGACGCGGCTGCTGTCGCTGCTGCTTGGCGCCTCCGTCTACACATTCTCGATCATCCTCGCGGTGTTCTTGATCGGGCTCGGGCTCGGCAGCAGCGCGGGCGCGTTTCTCGCGCGCAGACAGGACCCGCAGACCGCGCTCGGCTGGTCGCAGGCTCTTCTCGTCCTCGCCATCGGCTGGGCGGGAATCAGCATCGCGGCGTGGCTGCCGTTCTGGCCGGTCAACCCGCTGCTCACCATCGATCCGTGGATCACCTTCCAGCTCGATCTGGTGCGCGGGCTGTGGGCCGTGTTGCCGGCGGCCTGCCTGTGGGGGGCGAGCTTTCCGCTCGCGCTCGCAGCCGCGGCCCCGCATCACGAGGATACCGGCCGCGCGGTCGGCGCGGTTTATGCGGCCAATACGATCGGCGCAATCGTCGGCGCGCTGACGTTCAGCATGATCCTGATCCCGAAGGTCGGAACGCTGTGGTCACAGCGCATTCTGATGGCGATCGCGGCGATCGCCGGCATGGTGATGCTGGCGGCGAGCCTGCGTGGGGTGCTCGCCGCGGGCCGCAGAATGCCGCTGGTCGCGCGCGCGGGCACGCTCGCCGCAATCCCGCTCGTCACTGTGGCGCTGGGGTATGGCGTGCCCGCGGTTCCGGGCGAGCTGTTCGCCTTTGGGCGGAAAGTCATGGCGCCGGAATACGAGCTCGAGATGCTTTACATCGGCGAGGGCATCAACGCCTCCGTCGCGGTTGCGCGGCGCGAGGATGGCGCGCGCTCGTTTCACGTCAGCGGCAAGACGGAAGCGACCAGCGATCCGGTCGACATGCGCCTGCAGCGCATGCTCGGGCATTGGTCCGTGCTGTTGCATCCAAAGCCGCGCAGCGTGCTGGTCGTCGGCTTTGGCGCTGGCGTCACGGCCGGCTCGTTCGTGACTTACCCGGAGATCGAACGCATCGTGATCTGCGAAATCGAGCCGCTCATCCCGAAGGTGGTCGTCGCGTTTCTTCAGCAAGGAAAATCATGACGTGCTGAAGGATCCGCGGGTCGAAGTCGTCTATGACGACGCGCGGCACTTCATCCTGACGTCGAAGGAAAAATTCGACATCATCACAACCGACCCGATCCATCCCTGGGTCAAGGGCGCGGCGACCCTCTACACCAAGGAGTTCTTCGATCTCTCGCGCAAGCACCTCAAGCCGGGCGGCGTGATGACGCAATGGGTGCCGCTCTACGAGAGCACGCCCGAAGTTGTGAAGAGCGAGATGGCGACCTTCTTCTCGGTGTTTCCGGATGGGCTCGCCTGGATCAACGATCGCGAGGGCGGGGGAGACGTGGTGCTGTTCGGACAGGTCGACCCTGCGCCGATAACCTTCGCGGACATCGACAGGCGGCTCAGCCGTCCCGAAAATGAGCGTGCGGCCGAATCGATGCGCGAAGTCGGATTCGAATCCGGGATGGACGTGCTCGCCAGTTATGCGGGCCGCAGTGCCGATCTCAAGAAATGGCTCAAGGGTGCTGCCATCAATACGGATCGCGACTTGCGTTTGCAGTATCTCGCCGGCATGGGTGTCAATGTTGACGCCACCGACAAGATCTACAAGGAACTGATGGAAGAACGGCGGTTTCCCGAAGGCCTGTTCATCGCATCGCCGGAAACGCTCGGCATGTTGCGCGAGGCGTTCGAGCAGCGGGACGGCGAATCCGAAGTCCGAGCCTGCGGCCGAGGCGAAGGCGAGAAAATAAGCGGGGCTGTCAGGACACGCGGCGCGTCACCCACCGCATCGAGGAGAGCTTGCCGCGGTTTGCGGCGATCCAGTTGTAGACCGGATGGCCGATAAGGCGGCTGATCACCGGCACATAGAAGAACGGGATCATCCACCACAGTCCCGGCACGCGCAGCACAACGTAGCGATAGGCCTCGAAGCCGGGCAGCGCGCGGCCGTCCGGCAACACGAGATAGAGCGCCTTTTCCATTTCGGCGTCGCTGACGATTGGAGAGGGGTTGGTGCGGAAGTCGCGCACTGAAATCTGTCCAAGCCCGTCGTAAGCGAGGAAGCCCGCCATCGAGCGGACGCAGAACCCGCATCGGCCATCGTAGATCATTTCCATGGGACCGATCCGGCGCTTCCACCATGCGCCGAGGCGCGCGAGCCATTCGGGACGGACGAAGCTCATGTGGCCCATCGCCATGACGAAGGAGAAATAGATCAACCCCATCAGGATGGCGAACTGGGCGTGGAGAAACAAGGCCGCGACAAGGAGGTAAGGCCGCGTGGCGCGCTGCCAGATGAGGAACGGAAAGGCGATCTCGATCACGATCGTTCCGTAGGTCGCCAGATTGACGATCCAGTAGTGCGACGCGAGCACGTCCAGAATGAATTTGCTGTAGTGCTCATGGGTCGTGAACACGATCCACACGGCATCGCCGTTCCACCAGTCGTCGCCCGCGATCTTGCCGACGCCGCTGTAGAAGAACAGCACCGCCATCTGGAGCTGCATCAGCCGCGTGCACGCGCCTGCCCAGGGGCTGGTATATGCGGGCAGCGTTGCTGTGAGGTTCTTGAGCTTGACGGCGCGGACGGCGCGCACGCGATCGAGACTCATCGCGCGACCAATCGGCGCGAGGCAGAGAAGCAGAAGCAGGCAGGCGAGGATCTTGTCGACCCCATAGGGCAGCATCGGGTTGCGGTAGTCGTAGGAAATCTGCCCGATCAGCACGACCCATTTGACCCAAGAGGTGCGCCATCCGGCCGCGAACGCCGCGCAGCAGAACAAGAAGAAGATATGAAAGGCGACCCATTGCCACGGAGCGTTGAAATAGAAGAACACCGATTGCGTCCAGCGATCGCGCTCCTCCGACAGGATCAGCTCGCGCGCCATCCAGCCGGTGTCGCCCCAGAAGTCGAACAGGTACGGGCTCGCCAAAGCGTAGTGGATCAGCATCGCCGTGCCGATGCCGATACGGGCAATCTCAAGCGGTGATGTCGGGCTGTCCTTGAACCAGATGGCCGACCAGAAGCGGCCAAACGCTCTAATGGTTTCTCGGGCAAAGCCCGTTATGGCTGCGACGCGGGACATGGCACGCGCTTCACGGTGTTGACGGTGACAAACTCCTCGTCGAGCGGATGCTTGCCGTTCAGATGATCCTCAGGCGCGATGACTCCTTCCTGGTACTCCAGAAGGGTGACCGCGGTCGGCTTCAAGGCAGCGTGCTGCCGGCAAAAGATCGCAGCAGCGGTGTCCGCATATAACTCGGGATTTTCCATGATCGCATAGTACCAAGCCTTGAACCAAATGCTGGTCGGATAGAACCATTTCAGATCCGCGCTTGGCGCGAAGGTATGATGGTTACCGGCCGTGTCTTCGACGATGTAGTGAAGGTCCGAGAGCCTGTTGACGTTCGGCGCGAAGAAATCCCACAGGTTGTCCAGCCTGAAAAGACTCAAATAGGGCTGGACCACGGCGCGCAACGCTTGTGCCGACGGGCTGCGATCCGGGGCGGGCGCGATCACCATCGCCAGCGTGTGCCAGATCACGAAGGCGGACATTGCGCCGTAGATCAGCCGCTGCCGCCACGATTTCGAGATCATCGCCGGTCGCCCAAATGGCAGGGCGGCCTTGCGGCCGCCCTGTGTCTCGTCCGATGCCGCGCAAGCACGGCGCTGTTGCTCAAGCCGTCGAGCCGTCAGTGACGGATCGTGCCCGCCGGAATCTGGGCTCCCGACGCGAGCCACTGATCGTACGTCTGAAACTTGACGCCGATCTTCTGGTAGTAGACGCGCAGATACCCATCGCTCCCGCGCGTCACGGCGTCGGGCATGACCGTCTGCACTTCCTGCGCCATCACGCCGACATAGGCCTTCTCGCTGCCATTGTAGCTGAAGCGATAGAAGCCGAGGCCGTTGTCGAGATTGCCGAGACGTGTGATGCCGTGCTTGAGCTCGATGTCCGATTGCCGGCCGCCGCCACCGCCGCGTCCGCCACCACCGCCGCCACGTCCGCCGCCCATTCCGCCACCGCCGCGGAATCCGCCGCCGCCGCCACGGAATCCACCGCCACCGCCACCGCCACGGAATCCACCGCCGCCGCCGCCACCGCGGAATCCACCGCGTGCACCGCCGCGGAAACCACCCCGGAACCCGCCGCGGTATCCACCGCGGAAGCCGCCGCGGCCCCAGCCGCGCCAGCCGACGCCGCCGCCCCAGCCAAAGCCGGGCGTGAGGTAACGGCCGCACCAATACCAGCCGGGACCGTTCCAGCCGTTGTCATACCAGCAATACCGGCGGCCGCCCCACACATACTGAACCTGGTCGACCATGCTGAGATCGTCAGCCGCATCGCGTACGCCGCTGCCGAGCGGCATCGCGTTCGCCTGATTGATCGCAGAACCTGTCGTCATCAGTCCGATTGCGGCAGCAATCGTCAGCAAGACCTTTCTCATTGCTTCCCTCCTGTCGCCTGGTGATCGCTACGCTGGGCAACAATTGAAAACTGATAGCATAGGAATAGAGGGCGTTCCATGCCCGAAGGGAAGGGATGAACAACTGTACATCAAGCGTAACGCGGCCCTGATTGCACGAGCGGTCTATGTATCTTGCCCTTTTGTTGTTACGTCACTCGGGCCGATTTCGGATCGATACATCCGCCGGCCGCCGTCGCCCAAGGGATTTGAGCAATGGCTTTTTTCTGGAATCGTCCAGCGCAAGCTCCACCACCGGGAATCCGCGCCGACGCAAGGCGCTCTGCGGAGATTGACGACTACGTCGCCAGCCAGGTTCGGCCAGACGGTCCGGGGCTCGCGCTTGCCGTCGTCAGCTCGGGGACCGTCGTCCACTCGGTCGGGTATGGATTGGCGGATCTAAACACGAAATCGCCGAATAGGCCGGACACAATCTTTCATCTGGCAAGTTGCGGAAAGCAATTCACCGGCCTCGGAATCATGATGCTCGCCGAAGAACGCAAGCTTCATGTCGACGATGCCGTGAGCAAATATCTTCCATCGCTTGCGCGATACGGTCCGCGGATGACCATCCGGCACCTACTGCACCACACCTCCGGCATCCGCGATTTCTACGACGAAGCGGGCATTGAGGAAGTGCTGAGGCGCTGCGATCGGCCGACCAACGACGATGTCATTCGCGTCTACGCCGAGCTTGGCTGCCCGATGGCCGAACAAGGAATTCAGCCGGGCGACAGGTTCGAATACAGCAACTCAGGCTACGACTTGCTTGGCACGCTGATCGAGCGCGTATCGGGCGAGTCGTACCACGACTTTTTTCAACTGCGCGTGTTCGACCGGCTGGGAATGAAGGACACGTTCTCGGCTCCCGATCGCCGCGTCAGCGACCCACGTTGCGCGACGGGATACCAATCCGGCAACTGGGGCCGCTTTAGCACGCCGGGCGGATCGGACTTCGAAAATCTGCTTGGGTCGGGATCGTTCTACACCACGACAAACGATCTTTGTGCGTACGACAAGGCGCTCGCAGCGAACAGCCTCGTCAGCGAAGCCAGCATGCGCGAAGCGTTGACCAGCGGTCGCACGAATGACGGGACGCTCACCAACTATGGCTTCGGCTGGATGTTTGGAACTTATGAGGGCATGCGCTTTGCCGAGCACGAGGGCGAATGGATCGGGTTCCACTCATACATCGGCCGCTGCATCGACCGATCCTTCAGCATCTTCGCTCTGTCGAATCACCCCGGCGTCAAGCTCGTCGAAGTTGCGAACACAGTGATCGCTGCCGCGCGCGAATAACTTGTCCTCGCGCGGCTCCCTCGCGGATAGAAAGAGCCGGCCGCTTGCGCGACCGGCTCCATCAGATCGACCGCGAGCGACTGCTTACCAGCAGGGACGCCAGCGGCTGGAGTACGGCCGATGGCAGCGACGCACACCGCGGCTGCCATAGCGCCAGTGACCGCCACGGCTGCCGTAGCGCCGATGGCCGCCCGAGCCCCAGCGCCAGTGCTGCACTTGCTCGACGGAGTTCGCCGCATTCGCGGCGTCGCCGATTACGGCCCCGTTGACCGGAGCGGCGGATACGCCGGCGGTGCCGACGAGTCCGATACCCGCGGCGACCAGCATTGCTAACAAGGTTCCACGCATTCTGAAGATCTCCTCTCCTAGGTGAAGTCCGCGACCGGACGGAATTCTGGGCGATCCACCACTTGCTTCCCTCCGTCCATCATACGATCTCAAGCAGTCCGAAGAGTTCGTTCGCTGACCCCAGTCAACTTCGAAGCGATCAATTCGTTTCACTCCAGAGCGTATGCGACCGTTCGATCGATTGCAGACAAGTGTTCGTCTGCGATAGCGCAAGATAAATGGAGAAATACGAAGACTTCGTGGCTGAGTTGTTCATCTCTTGTTCATCGCGATGGCGCGCATTACCAATAATTCATGGGCAAACAACTGATTCCCCCGGACCGGGGTGAGGTCCAGGAGATCGCGCTGCGCGAGGCGCTCGAGGAGCGCTATCTCGCTTATGCGCTCTCCACCATCATGCACCGCGCGCTGCCCGATGCGCGCGACGGGCTCAAGCCGGTGCACCGCCGCATTCTCTACGGCATGCGGCTGCTGCGGCTCGATCCCGGCACGACGCTGAAGAAATCCGCGAAGATCGTCGGCGACGTGATGGGCAATTTCCACCCGCACGGCGACCAGGCGATCTACGACGCGCTGGTGCGGCTCGCACAGGACTTCTCCTCGCGCTTTCCGCTGGTCGACGGGCAGGGCAACTTCGGCAACATCGACGGCGATAACCCCGCCGCCATGCGCTACACCGAGGCGCGCATGACCGAGGTCGCGCGACTGCTGCTTGATGGCATCGATGAGGACGCCGTCGATTTCCGCGCGAGCTATGACGGACAGTCGGACGAACCGGTGGTTCTGCCCGCCGCGTTTCCCAATCTCCTTGCGAACGGCGCGCAAGGCATCGCGGTCGGCATGGCGACCTCAATCCCGCCGCACAACGCCGCCGAGCTATGCGATGCCGCGCTGTTCCTGATCGACAATCCGAGCGCGCGGTCGAAGACGCTTCTGAAATACGTGCCGGGGCCAGACTTTCCGACCGGCGGTTTGATCGTCGACCCGCGCGCCGAGATCGCCGAGGCCTATGCGACCGGGCGCGGCTCGTTTCGTGTGCGCGCGCGCTGGACCCAGGAGGATACCGGCCGCGGCACATGGCTGGCGGTGGTCACCGAAATCCCCTGGCTGGTGCAGAAGTCGCGCCTGGTCGAGCGCATCGCCGAGCTGATCAACGAGAAGAAGCTGCCGCTGGTTGCCGACGTGCGCGATGAATTCCGCCGAGGATATCCGGCTCGTGATCGAGCCGCGCGCGCGCGCCGTCGATCCCGCGCTGATGATGGAAAGCCTGTTCAAGCTGACCGAGCTTGAAAGCCGTATTCCGCTCAACATGAACGTGCTGATCAAGGGCAAGGTCCCGAGGGTCATTGGGCTTGCCGAAGCGCTGCGCGAGTGGCTCGACCACCGGCGCGACGTGCTGCTGCGGCGTTCGAACTTCCGGCTGAAGCAGATCGCCCACCGGCTGGAAGTGCTCGGCGGCTATCTGATCGCCTATCTCAACCTCGACCGCGTCATCAAAATCATCCGCAACGAGGACGAGCCCAAGCCCGTGCTGATGAAGGCGTTCAAGCTCTCCGACGTGCAGGCGGAGGCGATCCTCAACATGCGGCTGCGCAACCTGCGCAAGCTCGAGGAAATGGAGATTCGCAAGGAGGACAAGGAGCTTCGCGCCGAGAAGAAGACGCTCGAAGAGCTGGTGAAGTCCGAGAAGAAACAGTGGGAGACGATCGCAACGCAAATCAAGGAGCTGCGCGACAAATTTGGCAAGAAGACGCCGCTCGGCAAGCGCCGCACCGATTTCGCCGAGGCGCCCGAGCACGACGAGGCCGCGATCGAAGAAGCGATGGTGGTGCGCGAGCCGATCACGGTCGTGCTCTCCGACAAGGGTTGGGTGCGCGCGCTGCGCGGGCACGTCGACGACTTGTCGAATGTCGCGTTCAAGCAGGACGACAAATTGAAGCTCGCGTTCTTCGCCGAGACGACGTCGAAATTCCTGATGCTCGGGACGAATGGGCGCTTCTATACACTCGAAGGCGCGAAGCTGCCGGGCGGGCGCGGACACGGCGAGCCGGTGCGTCTGTTCATCGATCTCGAGCAGGAAGGCGACATCGTCACGATGTTCCCGTTCGTGGGCGGGCGGAAATTCATCATCGCGAGCCACCAGGGCAAGGGCTTCATCGTCAGCGAGGAGGAGTGTCTCGGCACGACGCGCAAGGGCAAGCAGGTGCTCAACGTGAAGGCGCCCGACGAAGCGCGCGCGGTATGCGTGGTCGAAGGCGAGCAGGTCGCGAGCATCGGCGAGAACCGCAAGATGGTGATTTTCCCCGTAGAGCAGCTACCGGAGATGGCACGCGGCTCCGGCGTGCGGCTGCAGCGCTATAAGGATGGCGGCTTGTCCGACCTGAAGACCTTCAAGGGCGCGGAGGGGCTGACCTGGACCGACGGGGCAGGGCGCGCGTTTTCAATGACGCTGAAGGAGCTCTCCGACTGGCGCGGCAACCGCGCCGACGCCGGAAGGCTCGCGCCGAAAGGGTTCCCACGCAGCAATAAGTTCAGCTAGCCGATCCCGCCATCCCGGCGCGGCCGGATCGCATCTCCGAAATCGGGGCACAAAATGCAATTGCAAATTATTCGCAACAAGCTATAGTTCCATCCGACATGGTGGAGGAGCGTCGGATGACCGTGCAGTCGATTGAGGCCGCCCCGAGCGAAGCGGGTTGGAAGCGGCCGCGCGGAAACCCTTCGCTGTCGGAAGTATTCGGCTCGATCCGCACACGCCCTACCGGCTCGTTCTGGCGCAAGCTCGTCGCCTTCCTGGGACCGGGGTATCTGGTTGCCGTCGGCTACATGGACCCGGGCAACTGGGCGACCTCGCTCGCGGGCGGCTCCAAGTTCGGCTACGCGTTGCTCTTTATCGCGCTCATGTCGAACATCATGGCGATCCTGCTGCAGGCGCTGTGCGCGCGGCTCGGGATCGGGGCGGGGCGCGATCTCGCGCAGGCGTGCCGCGACGCATTTCCGCGCTGGGCGTCCTGGCCGCTTTGGGTTGTCAGTGAAATCGCCATCTGCGCGACCGATCTGGCCGAAGTCATCGGCACCGCGATCGGGCTCAATCTGCTGTTCGGCATTCCGCTCGAACTCGGCGTGATCATCACCGCGCTCGACGTGTTCCTGATCCTGTGGATGCAGAACCTCGGCTTCCGCTATGTCGAAGCCTTGATCGTGACCTTGCTCGGCGTGATCGCGGTGTGCTTCGCGATTCAAATCGGGCTCGCCAATCCGGACTGGCGCGCGGTGATCCTCGGCTTCGCGCCGACGGTCGAGATCGTCAAAAATCCCGACATGCTCTATCTCGCGATCGGCATCATCGGCGCGACCGTGATGCCGCACAATCTGTTCCTGCATTCCGGCGTGGTGCAGACGCGGCGCTTCGGCGAATCGGTTGAGGAAAAGCGCGAGGCGATCAAGCTTGCGACGGTCGACTCGACCATCGCGCTGATGTTCGCACTGCTGATCAATGCGTCGATCCTGATTCTTGCGGCGGCGACCTTCAACAAGACCGGCCAGACGGATGTCTCCGAGCTCGGCGAGGTGCACAAGCTGATCGCGCCGCTGCTCGGCTCCGGGATGGCGCCCACGCTGTTCGCGATCGCGCTTTTGTGCTGCGGGCTCAATTCCACTGTTACGGCGACGCTCGCGGGCCAGATCGTGATGGAAGGTTTCATCGACATCCGCCTGCCGCCCTGGGCGCGGCGGCTGACCACGCGCGCGATCGCCATCATCCCGGCCGCCGCCGTGACGATCTGGTACGGCGAGGCCGGGACCGCGAAGCTGCTGATCCTCAGTCAGGTGATCCTCGGACTTTCGCTGCCGTTCGCGATCGTCCCGCTGGTGATGTTCACGGCCGACCGCACCAAGATGGGCGAGCTGGTCGCGCCACGCTGGCTCACGTGGGCCACGGGGCTGATCGCCGCGATCCTGATCGTGCTCAACATCAAGCTGCTGTACGATCTGATACCGGGCTGAGCGCGTAGCCCGGCTTGAGTGCAACGAAAGCCGGGTTGGTCGTTGTGAGAGTGGCCCCGGGTTTCGCTTTGCTCAACCCAGGCTACCTCTCGAACCGCGTCCAGCCATCCGCCAGCAGCCGCTCCTGCGGCAGGAAGCGGCCCTTGTAATCCATCTTCTTGGAATCGCGCACCCAGTAGCCGAGATAGACGTAAGCAAGACCCATGCGCCGCGCGCGCGCGATGTGATCGAGGATCATGAAGGTCCCGACCGAGCGGCGGCGATATTCCGGATCGTAGAACGAATAGACCATCGAGAGTCCGTCGCTCAGCACATCGGTCAGCGCGACGCCGAGCAGCGCGCCCGCGCCGCGCCCGTTGATGCGGCTGTCCGGCCCGTGCGCGCGGTATTCCACCAGCTTGGTCTCGACGTGGCTGTCCTCGACCATCATGGCGTAGTCGAGCACGGTCATGTCGGCCATGCCGCCGTCGAAGTGGCGGTCATCCAGATACGAGCGGAACACCGAGTACTGCTCCGAGGTCGGCACCGGTACGCGCATTTCGGCGATGATATCGGCATTCAGGCCGCGGATGCGCCGCATGCTGTGCGTCGGGCGGAATTGATCGGCCACGACGCGCACCGAGACGCAGGCGCGGCACGCTTCGCAGGCCGGGCGATAGGCGATCGACTGGCTGCGGCGGAAGCCGCCATGGGTGAGCAGGTCGTTGAGATCACTCGCGCGCTCGCCGACCAGGTGCGTGAACACCTTGCGCTCCTCCTTGCCCGGCAGATAGGGGCAGGGGGAGGGAGCGGTCAGATAGAACTGCGGCGTATCGCGCGAGTGGTGTGTCACGGTGCGAGGCCGAATCCTGTGGCACGTCTAGGCGTTAGCATCGCTCCCTCGGAACGTCCCGTCAAAGGGGGCGGCTCGCGTTGCGTAACGCGCTCGCGCGCGCCGCATTGTTGATCACGATCGTGCCGACCAGCATGTCGTGCAACAGCCGCCGGCGGTCGTTGAACAGCGCGACCAGCAGAATGAAGGGCGTGAGGAACGAAACCGTCAGCCAGAAGCCGATCGCGTGCACGGCGCCGAGCACGAAATAGCATGGGCTCCCGTACCAGGTGCGCATCTCCAGATCGACCATGCGCATGCCGATGGTAGCCGAGGCCGCGCTGCCGAAGGTCATGCCGTAATAGATCAGCGCCCAGATGACCGCGATCGGGCTGATCAGGAAAAAGAGGAACCAGCCGAGCCCGAGCGTGAACAGCCCGAACACGAAAATGAAGATCGCGAGAAAAATGAGCGGCACCGCGATGATGACAACATCGATAAGAAACGCCACCACACGCCGCGCCAGGACGCCCTCGAACAGCTCCGGCTGGGTGGCGGGATCGTAGGCGTGCGGCTTGACCTCGACGCTCAGGCCGATCCGCTTCGGTCCGCTCTCAGGCATGGTCATGGCCCCGCAACCGGTCGCAGAAAAATGCGGCGAATGCGTGTGGCGCGCAAGAGGTTCGGCGCCGCAGCCGGCCGATGCGGGACGAAACTGGGCCGGTCGCGTATCGTTGCACCATGCGCTGGCTCTGCTTCGCCGCCCTGTTGCTGCCGCTGTGCCTTGCCGGGTGCGGCCGG
Source organism: uncultured Alphaproteobacteria bacterium (assembly GCA_963778455.1). Lineage (GTDB taxonomy): Bacteria > Pseudomonadota > Alphaproteobacteria > Rhizobiales > Xanthobacteraceae > PALSA-894. The sequence continues at coordinate 299,194 of CAVZUL010000008.1, read as the reverse complement.
GTGACGGACAGCGAGCAGCTCCGGTTGTGCCGGCTGGTGCCTCCCGTCCTGCATCCCGGCGGGACCGAGATCCGCGAAATCCGCGTTACGCCGGCGCCGCTCGGCCGCTCCGGCCTGCGCATCGATTACGCCGCGCGCGAGGTAGGCGCGGCCAGCCGGATGCACTTCGTCACCTGCGGGTTCGGCGGGACCACCTTCGAGCGCGATCGGCTCGATCTTGTCGCGGTGGAAACCGGCGAGGGGACGCTCGGCGAAGCGCGGCTTCTCTATCTCAAGCGCTTCCTCGCGCAAGCCGAGCGCGAGGGCGGCGAAGCGTTGTCCGCACGCCAAGACCTCGTGCAATTCCCCGCCGCCGCGGCCTACGCGCTGCAGCAGCTCGTCAACGCGGTCGCGCTCGCCGCGGTCTATGCGTTGCTCGCGACCGCCTATTCGCTGATCTACGGGCTGGTCGGCCGGATCAATCTGGCATTCGGCGAAATAGCCGTGCTCGGCGCTTACGGGGCGATCGGCGGGGTCGCGGCGGCGGTCGCGCTCGGGGTCGGCGACGCCATCGCCGGGCTCGTGCTCGCCTTCGTGCTGGCGGCGGCGATCTCTGCCGGTTGGAGCCTGTTGATCGGCCGCGTGGTGGTCGAGCCGTTGCACGCGCGCCACCGTCTCGGCCAGCCGATCCTGATCGCCACGGCCGCGGTTGCGCTCTCGGTGCAGGAGTTCTTGCGCATCAGCCAAGGCGCGCGCGAGCGCTGGACTCCGCCGGTGTTCAACCAGCCGATCGCACTCGCACGGGCCGATGAGTTCATCGTCACGGTCACGCCGATGCAGATCGTCGTTGCAGTCCTCGGGCTTGCGGCCGCGGGCGGGGTGCTTGTGCTCCTCGGCAAGACGCGCTTTGGCCGTGCCTGGCGCGCGTTCGCGGACGATCCCGGCACGGCAGCGCTGTTCGGCGTCGACGGCAAGCGGCTGCTTGCGTCTACCTTCCTGCTCGCCGGCCTGCTCGCGGGCCTCGCCGGTTGGATCGTCGCGGCCTATTACGGCAACATCTCGTTCTCGATGGGCGCGATGCTGGGCCTGAAGGCGCTGGTCGCGGCCGTGGTCGGCGGCATCGGCTCGGTGCCGGGCGCGTTTCTCGGCGGGGTGTGCGTCGCGCTGATCGAAGCGATGTGGTCGGCCTATTTCGATATCACGGCGCGCGATATCGTGGTGTTCTCGCTGCTGATCGTGGTGTTCGTGCTGCGGCCCGGTGGGCTGCTCGGATTCGCCGGACCGAAGCCGCGGGACGTGTAGGAGGATCGGTTGACCATCACGCTCGCCGACATCGAGGCGGCACGGCGCACCATCGGCGCACAGGTGCTGCGCACCCCGATGCTGCCGGCGCCGAAGCTCTCCGCGCTGACCGGCGCGCAGGTGTGGGTCAAATACGAGAACCTGCAGGTCACCAACTCGTTCAAGGAGCGCGGCGCGGTCGCAAAGCTCGCGACGCCTGAGCGCGGCCGAACGCGCGCGCGGCGTCATCGCGATGTCGGCCGGCAATCACGCGCAGGCGGTCGCCTATCACGCGCGCCGGCTTGGCGTTCCGGCGACGATCGTGATGCCGGTCACGACGCCGTTCGTGAAGGTCGCCGCGACCGAAGCCTATGGCGCGACTGTTGTGCTGCATGGCGAAACCGTCGCCGACGCGCAGGTGCGTGCCGAGGCGCTCGCCGCCGAGGGTTCGCTCGTCTGGGTGCACCCGTATGACGATCCGCATGTCATCGCCGGGCAGGGGACCGTCGCGCTCGAGATGCTGGAGGATGCGCCGGACCTCGACGTGCTGGTGGTGCCGATCGGCGGCGGCGGGTTGATCGCCGGCAACGCGATTGCGGCACGCGGCATCAGGCCCTCCATCGAGATCGTCGGCGTCGAGTGCGCGCTCTATCCCTCGATGTTCAACGCGCTGAAAGGCGGAGAGTCGGCCGTGCGGCGGGCCGACGCTTGCCGAGGGCATCGCGGTGAAGAACGTCGGCGCATTGACCTTGCCGATCGTACGCGCGCTCGTATCCGACATCCTGCTGGTCGAGGAGGCGCAGCTCGAACGCGCCGTGAATGCGTTCCTCACCTTGCAGAAGACCATGGCGGAGGGCGCGGGCGCGGCCGGCCTTGCGGCGCTGCTGGCCAATCCGGCGCGGTTCAAGGGCCAGCCGTGTCGGTCTCATCCTGTGCGGCGGCAATATCGACCCGCGCATCCTCGCCTCGGTCATGGTGCGCGAACTGGAGCGCGAGAACCAGATCGTGTCGTTCCGGCTCACGATCCCGGACCGGCCGGGCGTACTCGGCGTGATCGCGACGCGGCTGGGGCAGCTTGGCGCCAACATCCTCGAGGTCGACCACCGCCGGCTGTTCCTCGATGTGCCGGCCAAGGGCGCGAAGCTCGACGTCACGGTGGAGACGCGCAACGCCGCGCATGCCGATGACATCGCGCGTGCTCTGGCGAACGACGGTTACCGGCCGCAGCGCATCGATGCGGGCACCGTGATGGAGTGAGCGGGCTTATTACTGCGGGAAGCGGTCGTCGGTCGTCGGCACCGCGGTCCATACGCTTTGCGGCGCGGGGCCGTCGGGGCGCGGACGCGGCAGCGGCGGATCAGTATTGCGCGGCCGGACCGCGGCAGTCTGGGTCGGCTTGGGTCGCGGCAGCGGCGCCGTGCCTGAAATCGTTGGAACGGAGCTCTCGGCCACTTCCTCGATCGGCGGATCGGTGTCGGGCGGCGCGGCGAGCGGGGTAGGTGCCGGCGTGGTTGCGGCTACTGGAGCCGGCTCAGCTGGAGGGGCTGGTGCCGCCGGCGGTGTCATCGGAAGCCATCGGTCGGCAATCGCGCTCGATGCCGCAGACGGATCGGCCGGCGTTGCGGCTTGGGCCTGCCGCGAGGGCGGCGGCCCAGAAGGCGCGGCCGCGGGCGACTGAGTATCGGCGGTCATCAGGGATGCCGGCCGTACCGTCGGGGCCGGGGGCACTACGGGCGTGCTTTCGCGCGCGGCGAGCGCCATGGTTGCCGGGATGCCGACGCGCGGAGCTTCCACGTAGGAGCGGATGAACCAGACGATGGTCCAGAACGAGCCGAGCACCGCGAGGACGGCGAATCCAACCATCAGCACCTTCGTGCCGACCGAAGGGCGCCGGACCTCCGCTGTTTCCTCGTACGTCATCGTATTCGACTGCTCGATGACACAACTGTGACCATCATAGGCCAAGCCGCGACCGCGCGATAGATGCATCTTGACCGGGAACCTGCCTCAGGCGGGGCGGCAGCTTTTCGTTTGCGCATCTTCTTTTCCGAAGGCGATGTTTCACTTCGCAAACCCATCCCAACATATTGGGCCTGCTTCGCTCCGGAAAACCTAGCAGTACTTACTAGGATGAGGCCCGACGCAGTACATGAACTGAAAGGATGCCCAAGCTAATCCGGCGCCGATGACCAACAAGATCACTCCGGGCACCACTTTGTCCTCCGAAAGCCGTCGATAAGCTCCGTACAAGAAAAGAGCTGGGATGCCAGCGAAAATAAGAACACCCGTTAGGAAGCCGGTGATCTTGTCCATCAGGCTCATGGAGGGGGCCTAGCCTTTCCGCTTCGGCTTACCCACGACCTTCCTGAAGGCCGTGCGGGGCAGGCTTTTTTTCGGGATCATGCGCTAGCCGATTCGAGCGTCGGCAATGTGATGGTGAAAAGGCTGCCGCCGCTCTCGGCCGCGCCGCAGTGCACGTCGCCGCCGTGATGGCGGGCGATCTGGCGCACCAGCGCGAGGCCGAGCCCGCAGCCCCGGCCGGTCTCGGCCGAGCCGGCGAGCCGATAGAACGGCTCGAAGATCTTGCTCCCGCTCGTCGTCCGGAATGCCCGGGCCGTGGTCGCGCACCTCGACCGCGCATAGCCCGTTCGCCGGCTCGACCGTCACCTCGGGCGCCGCGTCGCCGCCGTGGCGGCGGGCATTGTCGATCAGGTTGCGGATCATGCGGCGCAGCAGCGCGCGCTCGCCGCGCACCGTCACGCTCGTTCCCTCGACGCCGATGCCGTCGCGCGCGGCCTCCTCGGCGGCGAGCGCCAGCAGGTCGATCTCCTCGCTGCGCTCCGGCGCGCGGACCGCGTCGAGCCGGCTCGCCAGCAGGATCTCCTCGATCAGCTGGTCGAGCTCGTCGATGTCGGCCTTGAGTATGTGTTCGCGCTGGTCCGCGCTCGATCTGCTCGCCGGCCATCGCGAGCGCCATGTTGATGCGGGTGAGCGGCGTGCGCAGCTCGTGCGACGCGTTGGCGAGCAGCATCTTGTGCGAGCGGATCAGCTCCTCGATGCGGCGCCGCCGAGCGGTTGAAGCTCGCCGCGAGCGCCGCGACCTCGTCCTTGCCCTCGATCTTCACGCGCGCCGCGAGGTCGCCTTCGCCGAGCTGGTCGACGCCGGTTTTCAGCCGCTCCAGCCGGCGCGTGAGCCGCCGCGTCAACGGCCAGGCGCCGATCGCGACCGCGACCGCGATCAGGCCAAGCGCGACGAGCAGCCATGGGCCGGGACGCCACGGCCCGCGCAGCACGCCGGTCACGAGAAAGCGGCCGTCGCTCAGCGGGAGCAGCCAGGCGCGTTGCCGTGCAGCCGCACCGAGCGTCCGGGCCCTCCATCTCGAGCCGCGGCAGCGGGCGTCCTGCGGTCGCGAGCAGCGTGCCGTTGCGGGCATAGAGCGCGAGATCGACGCGCAGGCGGCGGTGCAAGCTGTCGATCGCCTCCTGCTGGCGCGCGCGCGGGGCATCCGGCGGCGGCAGTGCGTGGGCGGCAAGCTCGCCCGCGACCGTCAGCATGTCGTCGAAGCGCGATTCGTCGAACGCGAGCGCGCCAAGCCCGCCGATCGCCACCATGACCAGCAGCAGGATCGCGATGATCGTGACGTAGATCTGGAGGTACAGTCTTTTCACGCGCGGTCTTGTTCCTTTGCGAACACGTAGCCGGCGCCGCGCACCGTGATGATGCGGCGCGGCTTCTTCGGATCGTCCTCGATCGCGGCGCGGATGCGCGAGATGTGCACGTCGACCGAGCGGTCGAAGGCCTCGAGCTGCTCGCCCTTGGTCAGGTCCATCAGCGCGTCGCGCGACATCACGCGGCCCGCATGGGCGGCGAGCGCGTCGAGCAGCGCGAACTGATAGGAGGTGAGCGCGCGCTCCTCGCCGTCGATGGTGACGCGCCGCGCCGCCGCGGTCGATCTCGAGGCGGCCGTAGCGCTTCACGTCCTGCGGCGTGGCGCCCGACTTGCGCCGCAGGATCGCGCGCAGCCGCGCCAGCAGCTCGCGCGGCTCGAACGGCTTCGGCAGATAGTCGTCGGCGCCGATCTCGAGGCCGACGACGCGGTCCATGGCGTCGCCGCGCGCGGTCAGCATCAGGATCGGCACGTCGGAGGTCTGGCGGATGCGGCGGCAGACTTCGAGCCCGTCGGCGTCGGGCAGCATCAGGTCGAGCACCAGCGCGTCGAACTGCTCGCGCTTCAGCCGCTGCTCGCCCTCGCGCGCGGTCGGCGCGGCGGCGACGCGAAAGCCCGCGTCGCCGAGATAGTCGCAGACCATGCCGGCGAGGCGCTTGTCGTCGTCGATGATGAGAATGCGGCCGGTCATGGGGTGACTATAGCAGCGCGCGGCCCGCGAGTTCTCGAAGACTGCGGGGCCGCGAGCATGCCCTGTCAGCCATGCCGCGCGGCCCCATGACCCTGCCAGCCGAAGTCGGATTTTTCCGACTTCGGTCTCCGATCATGCCCGAACGTGGGAACACCCACGTTCGGATGCGGGGGGACGAAGGCAGGGAAGTTAGCCGCGGAGCCAGCGCTGCCAGCGCTCGAGCGTTGGCCGAGGTCGGCGCGCTGCGCCGGTGTGAGCACGTCGGCGACGTCGGCGACCGCGTCGGTGACGCGCTTGGTCGCGGTCTCGGCGAGCTTCATCTGATCGGCGCGCAGCGCTTCGAGCTTGGCGCGGTCGACCGTCGGCGCGGCGAGCGTCTCGATGACCTGCTTGCGGGCCTCCAGATGTTTTGCCGCGCAGAGCGAAAATGTCGTCGGCCGCCTTCTGGGCGATCGCGTTGATCTTCTGCTTCTGCTCGGTCGAGGCATCGATCGCCCATCCGAGCCGCTCCACGCCGCGCTCGATCGGGCCCGGGAAGAACATGCGGCCGCCGCCCATGTCGTGGCGCGACGAGCCCCAGCCGTGGTGCATCGGCGGACCGTACCAGCCCTGGCCACGCACCGGGCCGGCCACGACGGCGCCGATCACGCCGCCGGTGAGCAGCAGGGCGGACGCAAACAGGACGCGGCGCAGGCGGCGCGGCTTCGGCGCGGGCTGAACGGGGACGGGGGCCGGAGGGAAGGCTCGGTCGTGCTCATGGAGGGCTCCTTGGCGTGGCGGGGCGTGCTGCCCTTCATGCCCTACCTAGGAGCGGGCGGTTTCGGCGGATTGTCGCGAATGTAAAGTTTTGTGAAGCGTTCCGGCCGGCGGCATCCGCGTGAACTTCAGAAGTGAGTCGCTGCCGCCGTGCAGAGTTTGAGCCGCCTAGTTTTCTACGCGCTTTGCGGTGAATGTGCCGTTCGGTTGATGAGAGATCATTTCGTCGACGACGGTGCCTTCACCCCGAAACTCGACGACGAATCCCTCCAACTCGATGATCCGAAATCTTCGGCCCTGATGAGGTGCCAGACGGTAGGCCGGCTGGCTGTCGGGCTTCAACACAAGCTGCCCTTCTGCATCCAGCGTCACGCGATGGGTCGTCGGACCGCCCTTGAATGTGCCGACACAGCGCGCGCGGAAAGCCGCATCTGTACAGTCGCCCCCCGCCAGGCGCACGAACAGGATATCCTTGACCATGGGCTCAAGCGGTGCCGAGAGGCTGACGATGTCTCCGTCCCGATCGGTCAGGAAAGTGATCGCAAGCCTATCCGGCAACAGACGGTCTGGATACTCTGGCAATTCGAACGTCTCATAGTGCCGGTAAGTCATTGCAGCGGACATTCCGCGCCACGACCAATGGAGTTCTCCACCCAGTTCCTTGATCGACATCAGGCCGTAGGCCGGGTGCTCGTAGTCAGCGGCATAGGCCGCAAGATCGTGTGCCGGTCGCGTATTCGCATGACGGACTTTCTCCCGGGCGTTCTTGTCGGCCTGCACTTGGGCAATGGCCTGGTCCCGACGCTTGCGCAAGCGCTCGCGCCAGTCGACCGGCGCGCGGCCGCGCAGCCGGTCGACGATGTACCAGGTCAGCGTTCCCAGCGCTTCGCTCGGGTTGCGATTGGTCAAGACCGCGACTCCGATGCCGAAGTCCGGCACGAGGGTCATCCGTGCTCCCCAACCGGGCCAACCTCCGCCATGAAAGACCACCCGGTCACCGCGATAGCTTTGACATTGAAAGCCGAGGCCATAGTGTGCTGCGCCGAACTCGGCGAATTCCGACTGGTTCTCGTAGACGCGCGGCGCGTGCAGCTCGTCGATCAGCGCAGCCGGCAGCAAGCGTTCGCGATTGAACTCGCCCTTGCCGAGATGCAGCCGCATCCAGTTCGCGAGGTCGGCGACCGTGGTGTTGATCGCTCCGGAAGCTGGGGTCCGGATTGGGAGGCGCATCGCCGGCAGCCGCGTGTCCTCGTGCATCATGTAGGCACGGGGAGCATCGGCTGAGGCTTCAAGATCGTCCAGCGTGAAGCCAACCGTCATGCCGAGCCGATCGGTCAGCCGCGCGCGTATGAATGCTTCGTAGCTTTGTCCGCTAACTCGTTCGATGAGAAGACCGACGACATTGTAACAGAGGTTGTTGTACTGCCAGGCGGCGCGAATATCGCGGCTAGGTTCGAGATACCGCATGACGCCCAGCAGTTCAGCGGGTGCGCGATCGCCCGGGAGATGCACCCAGTCATGCCGCGGCAACCCGGATTGATGAGATAAGAGGTCGCGTATTGTGATCCGCTCGGTCGCTACCGGATCGTGCAGGCGAAATTCGGGAAGATAGTCACGGACAGGCTTGGTCCAGTCGAGGCGCCCCTCATTGTGCAATATCGCCACACCAGTCGCGGTGAAGGATTTGGTGATCGAGCCGATCCGGAACTGCGTCGCGGCGGTTACCGGTAGATTGGCCTCAACATCGCGCTGACCATAGGCCTTCGCGAGCGTGACCTTGCCATCCTGCACCACTGCGATGGCCGCGCCCGGAACCTTCCAGTCCGCCATACTATCGACGGCAAGACGATCAAGTTCAGGGACCAAATCTGCTATCGCCGCATGCTGCGCATCGGACAAATGAGCCATCGTAGGATTTCTCGCCCCTGAACAATTGCTGGCGGGCTGAGAACCTAAGACGCCTAGCTACTCTTCTTCAACCTCTCCGCCACCATCGGGGCGAAATAGGTCAGCACGCCGTCGGCGCCGGCGCGCTTGAACGCGATCAGGCTCTCCAGCATGGCGCGGTCGCGGTCGAGCCAGCCGTTCTGCACCGCCGCCATGATCATCGCATACTCGCCCGACACCTGATAGGCGAAGGTCGGCATGCCGAACGCGTCCTTCACGCGCGCGCACGATGTCGAGATAGGGCAGGCCCGGCTTCACCATCACCATGTCGGCGCCCTCGGCGATGTCGAGCTCGACCTCGCGCAGCGCCTCGTCGGAATTGCCCGGGTCCATCTGGTAGGTGCGCTTGTCGCCGGTCAGCGTCTTCGACGAGCCGACCGCGTCGCGGAACGGGCCGTAGAACGCCGAGGCGTATTTCGCCGCATAGGCCATGATCTGCACGTCGGTGTGGCCGGCCGCATCGAGCGCCGGCGCGGATCGCGCCGACGCGCCCGTCCATCATGTCGGACGGCGCGATGATGTCGCAGCCGGCCTCGGCCTCGACCAGCGCCTGCCGCACCAGCACCGCGACGGTCTCGTCGTTGACGATCTCGTCGCCGCGCATCAGCCCGTCATGGCCGTGGCTGGTGTAGGGATCGAGCGCGACGTCGCACAGGATGCCGATCTCGGGCACTTCCTTCTTGATGGCGCGGATCGCCTGGCAGACCAGATTGTCCGGGTTGAGCGCCTCGCTGCCGCTCTCGTCGCGCAGGTCGGGTCGGTGTAGGGGAACAGCGCGATGCAGGGGATGTCGAGCTTCGGCCGCACGCTCGGCCTCGCGCACCGCCTCGTCGACCGAGAGCCGCTCGACGCCCGGCATCGAGTCGACCGGCACGCGCACGTTCGCGCCGTCGACGATGAACAGCGGCCAGATCAGGTCGTCGGCGGTGAGCACGTTCTCGCGCACCATGCGCCGCGCCCATTCGGACTTGCGGTTGCGCCGCATGCGGGTGGTGAGGTCGAGCGGCGTTGTCCGCGCCGGCGGCCTCGACCGGGCGCAGGCGGGCCTCGATCGGGCGGCCGTATTTGATGGCCATGGCGTATCCTGGCTTGCATTGCCGGGCTAGCGGCCCGGCACTCCATCATACCACGGGATTCCGGCGATGGACCTCCGGGATCTAGCCCGGCGGTGGATGAACATGGACTTCGAGCTTTCCGAGGAGCAGCGCGCGATCCAGGACACCGCGCGGCGAGTTCGCGCGCGCCGAGATGATGCCGCACGCGAAGGACTGGGACGAGAATTCGACCTTTCCGGTCGACACGCTGCGCAAGGCGGCGGCGCTCGGCTTCGGCGGCATCTACGTGAAGGACGACGTCGGCGGCTCGGCGCTGACGCGGCTCGACGCCACGATCATCTTCGAGGAGCTGGCGCAGGGCTGCACCTCGACCGCCGCCTACATCTCGATCCACAACATGGCGGCCTGGATGATCGACGCGTTCGGCGGCGAGGCGCAGCGCAAGCGCTTCCTGCCGAAGCTCTGCACCATGGAGCACTTCGCGAGCTATTGCCTGACCGAGCCGGACTCCGGCTCGGACGCCGCGAGCCTGAAGACGCGCGCGACGCGCGACGGCGACCACTACGTGCTCAACGGCGCGAAGGCGTTCATCTCGGGCGGCGGCGTCTCCGACATTTACGTCTGCATGGTGCGCACCGGCGAGGGCGGGCCGCGCGGCATCTCGTGCATCGTGGTCGAGAAGGGCACGCCGGGGCTTTCCTACGGCGCGCAGGAGAAGAAGCTCGGCTGGAAATCGCAGCCGACCGCGATGGTGATGTTCGAGAACTGCCGCGTGCCGGTCGCGAACCTGATCGGCGCGGAGGGGCAGGGCTTCAAGATCGCGATGGCGGGGCTCGACGGCGGGCGGCTCAACATCGCGGCCTGCTCGATCGGCGGCGCGCAGTTCTGCCTCGACCGCACCGTCGAATACATGCGCGAGCGCAAGCAGTTCGGCACGCGGCTCGCCGATTTCCAGGCGCTGGCGTTCCGCGTCGCCGACTACGCGACCGAGCTGCAGGCCGCGCGGCTGATGGTGCATCACGCGGCGAGCGCGGTGACCAACCAGGCGCCCGGCGCGACGCGGCTTGCCGCGCAGGCCAAGCGCTTCGCGACCGATGTCGGGCTTCGAGGCCGTGAACGGCTGCCTGCAGCTGCACGGCGGCTACGGCTATCTGCGCGACCACCCGATCGAGCGCGTGCTGCGCGACGTGCGCGTGCACCAGATCCTCGAAGGCACCAACGAGGTGATGCGGCTGATCGTGAGCCGGGAGATCCTCGGGAACTGATAGGGCGGGTACTCCATAAAGGCCGGCGTCCATCTTTCGCCCAAGCGAACATTCCATGTGCCGGTGCGTATGTCCGCTAAGGGTCGCCAATAACTGCCGTCATGCGCCAAATCCTCTGCGCGGTGGCGGTGCCGCGCGCTCCGTGTATCATTTCCGGTTATCCTCGGCTGCGGAGATCACATCGTGAATTTGAACGCGGCACGACGTTCGTCACGACGCTCCTTGCTTTTGTTGCGCTTCGCCGCATTCGCACTGAGGCCGGAAGCTCAAGAGCGCCAAGCGTCTGGCTGGCCCACGAAGGTGTCGGGAGGTTTCGACCCCGGCAAGCAGCAGGGGATCAACTCGCGTGCGCTCGCGCGCTTGATCGACGATGTCGGCACCTACAAGCAGGACAGCGTGCTGATCGTCCGGCAATGGACAAGATCGTTGTCGACGCCTACTACGCGCCCTACGTCGCTCGGCGTCAGGCACGACCTTCGCTCCGTCGACCAAGAGCTTCCTGAGCACCGCTGTCGCGCATCCTGGTGCAGCAGGGAAAGCTGGAGAGCGTCGACCGGCCGGTGCTGGATTTCTTTCCGGACCGGACCATTGCAAACCTCGACGAGCGCAAGAAGGCGATCACGGTTCAACACCTGCTCGACATGGCATCCGGCTTAGACTGGCTTGAGCGCGTTTACACACCGGATAAATCCCTCGCCCGGATGTACGCGAGCCCCGACCCGACCGGATTCGTGCTTGACCAGCCGATGTCCGATCCGCCGGGAGAGAAGTTCGCCTACAAGGGCGGCGACACCTATCTTCTCTCTGCGCTGATCAACAAGGTGACCGGGCAGAACGCGCTTGAATTCGCCAAAAGGCAATTGTTTGCGCCGCTCGGCATCATCGACGTTCGCTGGGCGCCGATCGATAAGCAAGGTGTCGTGACCGGCGAGGCCGGAATGCGCGTCACCCCGCACGACATGGCGAAGCTCGGGTATCTCTATCTGCGCGACGGGGTCTGGGACGGAAAGCGGATCATCCCCGCCGCCTGGGTCGAGCGGGTGAGGCGCGGCAACGTCGCGACCGACTTCGGCAAATACGCAAACCTCTGGTGGTCGGTTCCGGACAGGGATGTGTTCATGGCGCTGGGGCGGCACTCTCAGCGGATTGTCGTGTTCCCAGAAACTCGATGTCGTCGCCGTCTTGACGGGTGTCGTACCCGATAACGAAAAGCGCTACCCGGGACCTGCGCTGATCGATCAGATCATCGCCGCGGTCAAATCGGACAAGCCGCTACCGCCCGATCCCGAAGGCGAAGCGCGTGCTGCGGGCGTCTGTGCTTAAAGCCGCAACCGAGAAGGGACCCGTCGGTCCGACGTCGGACCTCGCGGGAGTGGTGTCCAACAAGACCTGGCGTTTTGCCGATAATGAATTGCGCATAAGGGCGGTTCAGCTGAACCTTTCAGGCGAGCCCCCCACCTTCGAGCTTACAATTTATTCCGACACGCCGGGCGGCCGAGACATCGCCCTCTCGGAACCGATCGGACTTCGATGGCCGTTCGCGCACCAAGCGTACCAATTATGCCTTCGTCGCCAACAGAGGGAGCTGCGCAGGACAACCGTACCTTTGTGCTCGAACGCCGCTTCCTGGGAAACGGCGAAATGGTCCACTGGACCATGCGATTTGAGGGGGAACAGCTCAATCTTCATTTCAAGAATACCGACGGATACGAAGCCGAGCTGCGCGGCGAGCCGGTGAACTGAAGCAGGACGCCCATCGTACACGCCCTAAGCGGCGGGCCGCCGCCGGGTTGGCTCCTCGTCCGTTGCCGTGGGCGTCGCGGGCGAGGCGGCCGGCGGGCGCGCGCCAGCGCTTCATCAGTTGCGACAGGATGCTGATCGGCGGCGCGACGACTTCGCCCGTCATCAGCTTCGCGCCGCCCTCGCGCCGGACCAGGTTCACCTTGCGCTCGTGGAACGCTTCGAGCTCCGGCCGATGGCCGACGCTGATGATCGCGGTCTTCGGCAGGCGCTCGGCGAGCTTCTCCATCAGCATCGCCTGGCTTTCCGGATCGAGCGCCGAGGTCGCCTCGTCCATCACGACGATGTCGGGCTCGTGCAGGAACAGCCGCGCGAAGGCGAGGCGCTGCTGCTCGCCGCCCGACAGCGTGCGGTCCCATTTCGCCTTCCTCGTCGTCGAGCTTCTCGATGAGATGTTCGAGGCCGACCATTTCGAGCGTCTCGGCGATCTCCTTGTCGTCGAAGTCCTCCGGCGGCGCGCGGATAGGTGGTGGCGCGGCGCAAGGTGCCGAGCGGGATGTAGGGCTTCTGCGGCATCAGGAACATCTTGGCGCCGCGCTTGAGCGTGATCTCGCCTTCGCCCCACGGCCAAAGCCCCGCGATCGCGCGCACCAGCGTGCTCTTGCCGGTGCCGGACTCGCCCGCGACCAGCACCTTCTCGCCGAACTGCACCGTGACGTCGGCATCGTCCACCACCACGGTGCCGTCGGAGAGCGCGACCGAGACGTCCCGCAGCCGGATCGCGGCGCCTTCGCCTTCGGTGCGGCTGATCGCGCCGATCTGGCTGTCCTCGACGTGATCGAGCCCGTCGATCGCGACCAGCAGGTTGGAGGCGCGCCGCGCCGACGCGGTCCATTCGGCAAGGCGCGGATAATTGTCCACGATCCAGTTGAACGCGTACTGCACCTGGATGAAGGCGGCGGCCGCCTGCATCACGGTGCCGAGCGTCATCTCGCCGGCGAGATATTTCGGCGCGCACAGGATGACCGGGATCACCGACGCGATGACGAAATTGCCGTGCGACACGAACATCGTGCGCATGTATTGCCCGGCCATCTTGCGCCCAGGTGACGATGACCTTGCTGAGCAGCTTGTCGAGGCCGGCGCGCTCTTCCTTCTCGCCGCCGAGGATCGCGATGCTCTCGCCGTATTCGCGCACGCGCGTGAGCGCCGCGCGGAATTCCGCCTCGGTCTGGTTCTTGTTCTCGGCCGTCGGCACGAAGCTGCGCGCGATCAGCATCATCAGTCCGCTGATGATGACGCAATAGAGCACCACCGCGATCACCAGATAGCCGGGGATGAAGAACTGCCGTGCCGCCGATGTCGATGGTCGAGATTGCCGCCGACGCGTCCACAGCACGCCCATGAAGGTCGCCGAGGTGAGCACGCGCGCTCAGGATGCCGACCGCGAAATCGACCGGCTGCTCGGTCGCGATGCGGATGTCGTCGGCGATGCGCGCTTCCGGGTTCTTGTGGTCGCCCTCGATCAGGTTGAGCTGGTAGTAGCGCCCCTTGGCGAGCCAGCGCGTCATCGTGTGCTCGGTGAGCCAGGCGCGCCAGCGCCGCTGCATGCGCATGCGCGCGTAGACGACGCAGACCGCGACCGCGATGCTGCCGGCCGCGAGCGGAATGAAGAGCATCGCCTGGTGCAGGACGGTCGCGCTGTCCTTCTTCTCCAGCGCGTCGAAGATCGCCTTGTTCCAGAGGTTGAGCTGGTACTGGAAGATGAGCTGCCCGACCACCAGCGCGATCAGGCACGCGGTCATCAGCCAGGCGACCTTCCAGCTCCGCTGCGACGACCAGAAGCCGCGCGCGGTGCGCCAGAAGCGCCGCACCAGCGGTTTCTGCTGCTCGCGCTCGATCGTCTTGTTTTTTGACATGAAAACCCTTGCTTTCGCGGGGACTTACGCGAGTTCCGCGACGGACAACGCGGCAAAGTTCCAAAAGTTCAGTGTTGTCCGCGGGGCGCCAACGGCTTGCGCTATAAGTGAGACTTCTCCTGCGTCGGGGCGCCTGGAGGTGCCGATGGACGATCGAACCAATCCGACACGGTCCGGCAATGCCGGAGCCCGCTACGACAGCGACCTGTACAGCTGGGCTGTCGAACAGGCCGCTCTGCTGCGCGCCGGCAAGATTGCCGAGGCCGATGCGCTCAATATTGCCGAGGAGCTCGATGACGTGGGCAACGAGCAATACGACAAGCTGGAAAGCGCGCTCCGAGTGATCTTGCTGCACCTGCTCAAGTGGGATCATCAGCCCGAGCGGCGTTCGCGCAGTTGGTACGGCAGCATCTCGGTTCAGCGCAGACATGTATTGAAAGTGTTGCGCAAGAACCCGGGCCTGAAACCGCTTATCGATGAAGCGCTGAGCGAGGGCTATGAGGTCGCTCGCATCGAAGCGGCAGTGCAGACTGCACGCGAGATCGAGGCGTATCCGGTTGATTGTCCCTATTCGTGGAAAGAGATCATGGAACGCCCGATCGACTGGCCCCCGAAGGATTGATTACCGACGCGATCATGTTCGAAGAGCTCGTGCAGAATCTCGCGCTTGTGACCGCCGCGGCATTCGCCGGCGCCGCGATCTACGTGAACGTCGCCGAGCAGCCGGCGCGGCTCGATGCTCGACGACCAGGCGCTGCTCGCCGAATGGAAGCCGAGCTACGCGCGCGGCAAGGCGATGCAGGCGAGCCTCGCGCTGGTCTCGACCGTGCTCGGGCCTGCTCGCCGCGTATCTCACCTGGCGACTGGGCATGGCTCGCTCGGCGCGGCGCTGATCCTTGCGCCCTGGCCGTGGACGCTTGCTCATCATCATGCCGGTGAACAAGGTGCTGGAGGCGACGCCGCCCGAGGCCGCCAATGCGCAGACCCGCGCCCTGATCGAGAAATGGGGCACGCTGCATGCGGGGCGCAGCGCGCTCGGGCTCGCGGCGACGCTTGTCTATCTGTGGGCGATCCTCTAGCCAGCGCGGCATGGATTCTCGCAGCCCCGACATCCTGTTCGAGCGGCGCGGCGCCGCCGGCATCGTCACGCTCAACCGGCCGAAGGCGCTCAATGCGGTGACGCACGAGATGGTGCGCGCGCTCGCGCGCCAGCTCGACGGCGTGGGCGCACGATGCCGCGGTGACGCGCGTCATCATCACGGCGGCGGGCGAGCGGGCGTTCTCGGCCGGCGGCGACATCCGCGCGCTCTACGAGCTCGGCCGCGCCGGGCGGCAGGACGAGGTGCTGACGTTCTGGCGCGATGAATACCCGCTCAACACCGCGATCAAGCGCTATCCGAAGCCCTATGTCGCGCTGATCGACGGCATCGTGATGGGCGGCGGCGTCGGCGTGTCGGTGCACGGCTCGCATCGCGTCGCGGGCGACCGCTTTCCGTTCGCGATGCCGGAGGTCGGCATCGGTTTCTTTCCCGACGTCGGCGCCACCTGGTTTCTGCCGCGCATGCCGGGCGAGCTCGGCACCTGGTGTGGCGCTCACCGGCGACCGGCTGAAGACCGCCGACGCGGTCGCGGCCGGCATCGCGACGCATCACGTGCGCTCGGACCGTTTCGCCGATCTGACCGATGCGCTGTGCGGCAATGTCCCGGTCGACGCCACGCTCGCGGCCTTCGCCGAACCGGCCGGGGAGGGGCCGGTGACGGCGCAGCGCGGCGCGATCGACCGGCTGTTCGCAGGCGACCGCGTGGAGGATATTCTGGCGCGCGCTCGAAGCGGAGGCCGGCGAATGGGCGGCCGCAACCGCGGCCACGATCCGCACGAAGTCGCCGACCAGCCTGAAGCTCGCGCTCGCGCAGGTGCGGCGCGGGCGCGACTGGTCGTTCGAGGACTGCATGCGGCTGCGAGTTCCGCATCGTGTCGCGCATCGTGTATGGGCATGATTTCTACGAGGGCGTGCGGGCCGTGATCGTCGACAAGGACAATGCGCCGCGCTGGAAGCCCGCGGCGCTCGGCGAAGTCACCGACGCCGACGTGCGAGCAGCATTTCGCGCCGCTCGGCGCGGACGAGCTTGATGCTGCCATGACCGACCAGACCGAGCGCGCTCGAGGCGCCGAAGCCGGACAAGCGCCAGACCGTCTGGACGCGGCGGCTGGTGCTGTTCCTGCGCATCATGGCGGTCGTGTCGATGATCAAGGGCATCTATCACTGGTCGCTGGTGCTCGGCATCGGCGACGGGGCCGGCTCGACCTTCGAGCAGGCGAGCATGCCGTGGCAGGCCGCGACGATCTTCTTCGCGGTGATCGATCTCGTCGCGGCGGTCGGGCTGTGGCTCGCGGCGGCGTGGGGCGGCGTGGTGTGGCTCACCGCCTCGATCTCGATGGCGGCGATCGAGCTGTTCTTTCCGCAGGTCTATGGCGGGCGGCTCTGGATCGCGATCCTGGAATTCATCGCGATCTTTGATCTATATCGGGCTTGCGCTGATGGCCGGACGCGAGCGGCCGGATTGATCGCCTGCTACGTGAGGCGGCGCAGGAATGTGCGCTCCTCGGCGAGGATGAAGCGCTCCTTCTCGGCGAACGCGAAATTCGCCGCCCCGTCCGGGTCGGCGCGCAGCCGCGCCCGGTAGGCCTCGTAGGCGGCGAGGCTCTCGAACGAGATCAGCGCGAACGCGATGTTGTTGGTCCCCTCGTGCGGCATCCAGTAGCCGACGAGATCGCCGCCGCATTTCGGGATGATGTCGAGCCAGCGCTTCGCATAGGCCTCGAACGCGTCGCGCCGGAACGGATCGAGCTGGTAGCGGATGAAAACCGTGACGGTCATGTGATGCTCTCCCTTGATGGAGACACCTTGACCTGTTGCGCGACGGGAATGCTTCGACTAACGCCGAAGCATCGCACGGGAGGCCGCGCATGGCACGGATCGGATTCATCGGGCTCGGCAACATGGGCCTGCCGATGGCGCAGAACCTGATCAAGGCCGGCCATCAGGTCGAAGGCGTCGATGTCAGCGCGGCCGCGACCGACAAGCTGCGCGCGGCCGGCGGCGCGGTCGCCGAGACCGCCAAGATCGCGGCCTCGCGCGCCGATGTCGTCATCACCATGCTGCCGGCCGGCGCAGCACGTGCGCGAGGTCTATCTCGGCCCGAGCGGCATCATCGAGAACGCCAACGCCGGCACGCTGCTGATCGACTGCTCGACCATCGACGTCGAAACCGCGCGCGCCGTTGCGGCTGCGGCGGAGGCGAAGGGCCTGCTGATGCTCGATGCGCCGGTGTCGGGCGGCGTCGGCGGCGCGACCGCCGGCACGCTCACCTTCATGGTGGGCGGACAGCGAGCAGGCGTTCGTGCGCGCGGAGTCGATCCTGCAACAGATGGGCAAGACGATCGTGCATGCGGGCGGCTCAGGGACGGGCAGGCGGCGAAGATCTGCAACAACATGATCCTCGGCATCTCGATGATCGCGGTGTCGGAGGGCTTTCGTGCTGGCCGAGAAGCTCGGCCTCGACAAGCAGAAGCTGTTCGACATTGCATCGAAGTCGTCCGGGCAATGCTGGTCGATGACGAACTATTGTCCGGTGCCCGGGCTGGTGCCGACGTCGCCGGCGAACCGCGACTATCAGGCGGGCTTCACCGCCGCGATGATGCTGAAGGACCTGGCGCTGGCGCAGGACGCAGCGAATGCGGCCGGCGCGGCAACGCCGCTCGGCGCGGAAGCGGCGGCGCTCTACCGTCTCTATGTGGGGCAGGGGCAGGCGGAGAAAGATTTCTCCGGAATCGTCAACTTCATCCGCGGCGGCAGCTAGCTCACCCGCGAGTCCGGTGCTCGTTGCTGTGCCCTCTCCCCTTGTGGGAGAGGGCCGCTCAGACCTACCCCGCAGAGGATTGGGTGAGGGGTCGGGTCAGTAACCCTCACCCCGCAGAGTACGTTGCGATTCCTGCGATGCCCTCTCCCACAAGGGGAGAGGGCAAAAATGGCTACCGTCGTCATCGATCTCGGTTCATCCTGCTCAGGACGTTCAGCCCCAATCCGTTCCCGAACTGTCCGTTCCTTATGCACAAGACCGAGACGGGATTCGGCGCAGAATGTTTCGCGCTGACACAGCTTCGCGCAAAACCGCGGCGATCACGGTGAACGCGGTGTAACGAATTTCGTTGCATTCGATGCTCAATCGTTCGTTCACCGTGCCGAATAAACTCTATGTTTATCCTGCAATTTAAGCTGATCTTAGATCATGCGGCCTACGTTGCGGCACACAAGGAGCGGGGAAACAGGGCCTCGCTACCAATAAAAATATAGAAGCCAAACAGGGGCGTCATGATGAAGACCGTCGCGAAGGCGATCGAGCCGGCCGAACGTCAGGCCCGGTTCGACCACATCCAGCCGCACTACCTCGAAGCCTTGACGCTGATCGAGCGGCTGCATCGCCGGTTGCTCGACGTCATCAAGGACGAGTTCGACCGCAAGGGCCGCGCCGACATCAACGCCGTGCAGGCGTTGCTGCTGTTCAACATCGGCGACAAGGAGCTGACCGCGGGCGAGCTGCGCACGCGCGGCTATTACCTCGGCTCGAACGTGTCGTACAATCTGAAGAAGCTCGTCGAGATGGGCTTCCTCGATCACCAGCGCTCGCGCGTCGACCGCCGCTCGGTCCGCATCAAGCTGACCGAGAAGGGCCGCGACGTGTGCGAGACGGTGCGCGCGCTCTACGAGAAGCACGTGCGCACGGTCGAGCAGGTCGGCGGCATCACGGCCGACGAGTTCGCCGGCCTGAACAAGGCGCTGCACCGGCTCGAGCGCTTCTGGACCGATCAGATTTTGTATCGGCTGTAAGCCGAGCAAGCGGAGAGTTACGGAACGGGGCGCGAAAGCGCTCCGTTTTTGTTTTGTGGTTTGTAGCCCGGATGAAGCGCAGCGAAATCCGGGGGTGACTGGTCCCGCATTGCGCTTCGCTCCATGCGGGCTACGAAGATTCTCCGCGTCGATAGAACAGTCCGCGCTTGGCACCGCGCGGCTGGCCCCGGATTTCGCTCGCGCTCAATCCGGGCTACACGCTCTTGCCGCAAGCCGCTCTTCGAGCCCAAATGGGTGGGCGGTTTGTGGGGGGTCGCGTAGCGACGGGCAAGGACAACAAAGTCAGGACAATTGATGGCCGCCGACGACAAGACATCGAAGCCGAAGGAGATGGCTGCACCGAAGGAAAAGACTTCGGTCGAGCCGAAGGAAAAAACACCGGCCGAAGCAAAGCCCGATGCGAAGGCAGAGGCACCCAAGAATTATAGCAGGGGCGAGGGCCAGAAGACGGTCACTCAAGCCTACAAAGATAACTGGAACGCGATTTACGGGAAGAAAAAGAAGCGCTGACAGATCGCGCATCAGAGAAATGGCGTACACGTTTGAGGTGTTCGCCAGCAAGCGTAGCCCGGATGCAGCGTAGCGAAATCCGGGGCCTGCCAAGCGCCGCGCCAGAATCGCACGGGAAGTGTCAGAATCAGCCTTTGATTTCGTGGGGCTATTCGACCTGGGTAGCAGTATTCGAACCTGCTGCCCGATGGACGTCGTTCCCCTATGCTGCCTCGATGTCTTTAAGTGGCCATACCGAACTGGGGCGCGCAATCGACGAATGGTCGGTCTGTGAGGCTTGGGTCAATTCGATCTTTAGCTACCTGCTCCACGTCGAAATCGACATTGGCCACGCCATAATGGCGTCGTTCACGGCGGGTACCAAGCGGGACATGCTCGAGCGGGTAGCCGAGCTCACGAAGATGCCGGACGACGTTCGAAGCGAGCTGAAGGACATTTGCAAAGAGTTTTCGCGCCTGACCACACAGCGCAACAAGATCGTCCATGGTGAATGGGTGCTCATGGCGGATGGCACTCAGTATCGCGTGGGAAACACGAAGTACTTGCGCTACTTCGACCGATACAACGCCACGGGTGCCGACCCTCAGAATGCAATCTTCACGATCGAGCAAATCACCCAATTCGCAAATGATTGCGACAAGCTGAAGATGCAATTTGCCGCGCTGGCTGATAGCGAAGCATTCCGGAATCGGTTTTGGTCTGGGACGAAGGAAGATATTTGAAAGCAAGCATAGCCCGATGAGCGAAGCGATATCCGAGGCCTGATCAAGCTCCTGTATTGGCGGCGGGTTATTTGTCTGCGACGTGCTCGATGAACGTGATACTGCCACCACCACTCGTCATTGTGTCGAAGACGGAGATGCCGGACTTCTCGATCATCAACTTCCATAACGAGTCCAGGTCGACGACCGCCTCGCTCACGCTCTCCGGTTTAACGTCCTTCTCCCAATCGGCACTAAGTCCGGCTCCGCGATCAAGCTCCTCGTGTGTTGCGATCACTTCTTCTTCGCTGCTGGTCTCGACGGGTTTGCCATGAGCCAGAGTATCTCTAAGAGACTTCATTTTCTGCATAGACAAAAGAGGCCGCTGCTCAATCTCAATTGGAATCCCTAGTACCTCAAAGACCTTCTTCAGCTTTTTCGAAAATGATTGCCATTCATTCCACTCGCTGAACTTTCCTTCCTTGAGCAAGTAGCTCCCCATGAAGTTCAGTTTTGCTTCGAAAGCGAAAGCGATCATCAAAGCGCAGGCCATTCCGTCGAAAGTGATCGCGTCGCGAGACCCCTTCGCAAGCTTCGCTTGGATGGCGTCGTTGAAGTAGGTAGCCGCTTGTGAAAGGTCGTTGTGAATATAGATCTTGCGGTCTTTTTTCACCCGCGCCCGTATCTTGCCCGTCATGCGCTCACCTGACATGTCCTGCCCTTGGACACATATTGTGGCTTTAAGAGGAACCGGAGCCGGGATGAGCGAAGCGATTTCCGGGACCGCCCATCCCGCATGTCGCTGCGCTTACGCGCGCTACTGGCCCGACCTGCCGCGTTGAGAGAGCCGCCTTCCCGTGGTAATCGGGCCGGGATGGCCGGAAGCCGGAAGCTGAAAAATCTAGATCGCCGCCGCGTCCTCACCGGCCTCGGCAGCGCCGCCGCGTCGCTCGCGGCATCCCGCGCCTTTGCACAGGCACAATCCGAAGACCCGTTGCAGCAGCTGATCCAGCAGAACCAGCGCGGGGGCTTGGGCGAAAGCTTCGACTCTACCTCGCGCACCATCGCGATGCCGAAGGCCTCGCTGCCGACGCTCTCGCCCGCGACCGTGCAGACGACGGAACTCGCGGTCGCGCGCTACGAGCAGGTGGTGGCGCAGGGCGGCTGGCCGATGGTGCCGGTCAACGACCGGCTGCGCGTCGGCGTGCGCCATCCGGCCGTGGTGGAGCTGCGCGCGCGCCTGAAGATCGCGGGCGACCTCGATCCGGCCGCGGTCGAGAACGACATCTACGACAGCTACGTCGAGGCGGCGGTGAAGCGCTTCCAGGCGCGCCACGGGCTTTCGACCGACGGGCGGCCGGGCAAGCTCACGTTCGAGGCGATGAACGTTCCGGCCGAGCAGCGCCTGAGCCAGCTCAAAACCAATCTCGCGCGGCTGCGCGCCTTCGACACCAAAAACGCGAGCCGGTTCGTCGTCTGCAACATCCCGGCGGCGCAGCTCGAGGCGATCGAGAACGGCACGGTGATGTCGCGCCACGCGGCGGTCGCCGGCAAGCCGGACCGCCCGTCGCCCGACATCAACAGCCGCATCATCGAGATCAACTTCAATCCGTTCTGGACCGTGCCGGTGTCGATCGTGCGCAAGGACCTGATCCCGAAGATGCAGGCCGAGCCGGATTATCTGGTGAAGAACAAGATCCGCATTTACGACCCGAAGAACAACGAGCTCGGGCCGGCGCAGATCAACTGGTTCTCCGAAGAGGCGGTGAACTACAAGTTCAAGCAGGACCCGGGCGATCACAATTCGATGGGCTCGGTGCGCATCAATTTTCCGAGCACGCATGGCGTCTACATGCACGACACGCCCTACAAGAACCTGTTCGGCGAGGACGTGCGCTTTCACTCCTCGGGCTGCATGCGCATCCAGAACGTGCGCGAGCTGGTGAACTGGCTCCTGTCCGAGACCAACGGCTTCTCGCGCATCGAGATCGACGAGATCATCAAGTCCGGCGCGCGCAGCGACGCGAAGCTCAAACCCCCGGTGCCGCTGCACTGGGTCTACGTGACCGGCTGGGCCGCGGCCGACGGCGTGGTGCAGTTTCGCGACGACATCTACAATCGCGACGGATTGAATCCGCCTGCCGCGGCGTCGCGCGGATGACTCCGTCATGGCCGGGCATTGCCCGCGAAGACGGGCGTAAACGCCCTGGTGCCGGCCATCCACGACTGCGTCATTGCGAGGAGCGAAGCGACGAAGCAATCCAGCGACGCCGATGTCTGGATTGCTTCGCTTCGCTCGCAATGACGAGCGCGCCAAATGAAGCCGTGGCATGACGGAGTTTGTTTGCCCTAATGCGCGCCTTCTACAACAATCCCTATCTCCTGCTCGCGCTGGGCAGCCTGTGCTGGTCCGGCAATCACCTGATGGGCCGCGCGATCGCCGGCCACGTGCCGCCGCTCGCGCTCACCACGCTGCGCTGGCTGCTCGCCGCCGCGGTCCTCTACCCGTTCATCCGCGGGCATCTCGCGCGCGACTGGCCGCTGATCCGGCGGCATTTCGGCGTGCTGATCTATCTGGCGCTGATCGGCGGGGCCGTGTTCGGCGCACTGCAATTCGTCGGGCTGCAGCTCACCACCGCGCTCAACGTCTCGGTGATGAATTCGCTCGCGCCGGTGTTCATCGCGGTCGCCAGCGCCGTCATGTTCGGCGACCGGCTCACGGTTGGGCAACTCGCCGGGATTGTCATCTCGCTCCTGGGCGTGCTGGCGATCATCAGCAAGCTCGATCCGGACGTGCTGACGCATTTCGCGTTCAACATCGGCGACATCCTGATCCTGATCAACCTCGTGCTGTGGGCGGTGTATTCGGCTTCGCTGCGCTGGCGGCCGAAAATCCACCCGCTGAGCTTCATGTTCATGTTCGCGCTGATCGCGGGTGTCGCGATGCTGCCGGCCTTCGCGTGGGAGTACTCGACCGGCTTCCGGCTGCAGCCGACCGCGCTCACCTTCTCGGCCATCGTGTTCGTCACGCTCTTCTCCACCATCGTCGCCTTTGCGTCCTGGACGCGCGGCGTCGAACTGATCGGCCCGAACCGGGCAGGCGTGTTCCTGCACCTCATCCCGATCTTCACGGCGCTGCTGACCGGCGCGCTGCTCGGCGAGCCGCTGATGGGCTATCATGTGATCGGCTTCGCGCTGATCTTGCTCGGCGTGTGGTGCGCGGCGCGCTCCTGAATTGTCATCGCCCGCGAAGGCGGGCGATCCAGTAAACGCAGAGGAGAAAGTATGGCACTCTTTCGCCTCAGCGGATGGCGCCGCGGTTACTGGATACCCCGCCTTCGCGGGGTATGACGGAGGAGAGGACACGTGTCCGGCATCACCGCCATCGACTGCGACGTGCATCCGACCGTGACCGGCAACGATGTCCTGCTGCCGTATCTGGAGACCTATTGGCGCGACTCGGTCGAGGAGCGCGGCATGGGCTCGCTCGAATTGGCCGCCTATCCGCCGAACGCGCCGATCACCGCGCGGCCGGATTTCCGCGGGGCGAACGGTTATGCGGCGACTGACGCGGCGCAGGTCACGGGCCAGGTGTGCGACCGCTGGGGCGCGAGCCACGCGATCCTCAATTGCCTCTACGGCGTGCAGCTCATCTACAACGAGGACATGGCGCGCGCGTTCGCGAGCGCGCTCAACGACTGGATCGCGAAGGAATGGCTCGACCGCGATCCGCGCCTCTCCGCCTCGATCGTGATCCCAATGCAGAACGTCGAATACGCGGTCGACGAGATCGAGCGCTGCGCGAAGGACAGGCGCTTCGTGCAGATCCTCGTGCTGGCGATGCAGGAGACACCGCTCGGCCGGCGCCACCACTGGCCGATCTTCGCGGCGGCCGAACGGCATGGCCTGCCGCTCGGCATTCACGCGGGCTCGAACTACCGCAATCCGGTGACCTCGCTCGGCTGGCCGACGTCCTACGTGGAGGACTACACCAGCCAGGCCCAGGGCTTTCAGAGCCAGGTCGCGAGCCTGATCACCGAGGGCGTGTTCGCCAAATATCCCAAGCTGAAGGTGGTGCTGATCGAGTCAGGGTGCACCTGGTTGCCCGCGTTCCTGTGGCGCTTCTCGAAATTCTGGCGCGGCGCGCGCACCGAGGTGCCGTGGGTCGATCGCAGCCCTGCGGAAATCGTGCGCGACCATTTCCGCCTGACCATCCAGCCGTTCGATGGGCCGAGCGACCCGGACGACGTGGAACGCATCGTCGAGCACCTGCGTTCCGACGATATGTTGTTGTTTTCCTCCGATTTTCCGCACTGGCAGTTCGACGGCGACGAGCGGATCCCGCAGGGCATCCCGGAGGGATTGCGGCGCAAGATACTGGTGGAGAATCCGCTCGCGACGTATGATCGGCTGAACGGCGCTTCGCTCAAGGAGAGCGCATCATGAACATAGAAGTCCGCCAGCCCGCCCGCGCGCAGAAAACGCGTTACGGCATCGTCGATTGCGACATCCATCCGAAGCTGCTGATCGAGGATTATCGCAAGCATCTCTCCAATCAGTGGTGGTCGTATCTGCAGACCTATGGGCTGCGCCCGCGCCACGGCTTCACCAAGGCCTACCCGATGCCGAAGATCACGCCGCAGGCGGCGCGGCGCGATGCGTGGCCGCCGAGCGGCGGCATGCCGGGCAGCGATCTTGCCTTCATGCGCGAGCAGCTGCTCGACCTCTACGACATGGATTACGGCATCCTGAACCCGCTGCAGCCGACCGCGCAGGGCGACCAGAATCCGGAATTCTCCGCCGCGATGGCAACCGCCGCGAATGAGCAGCAGCTCGAGAAATGGACGTCACGCGAGAAGCGGTTGAAGGCGTCCGTGGTCGTTCCTTACGAAAATCCCGAAGCCTCCAAGGCCGAGATCAAGCGCCGCGCCGGCGACAAGAGCTTCGCGCAGGTGTTCATGCTCAGCCGCACGGCGGAAGCGCATGGCCGCCGCCGCTATTGGCCGATCTATCAGGCGGCGGTCGAGGCGGGCCTGCCGGTCGGCATCCATGTGTTCGGTTACGCGGGCTGGCCGCTGACCAATTCGGGCTGGCCCTCGTTCTACATCGAGGAGATGACCGAGCACGCGACCGGCCAGCAGGCCGTGGTCGCCAGCATGATCTTCGAAGGTCTGTTCGAGCAGTACCGCGATCTCAAGGTCGTGCTGATCGAATCCGGCTTCGGTTGGCTGCCGGCGCTCGGCTGGCGCCTCGACAAGCACTGGGAGCGCATGCGCGACGAGGTTCCGCATGTGAAGCGCCCGCCGTCGGAATATATCCGCGAGCATTTCTGGGTGTCGACCCAGCCGATGGAGGAGGCCGAGGACCCCGAGCACGTCATCGACGCGATGCGCTGGATCGGCTTCGACCGCATCCTGTTCGCGAGCGACTATCCGCATTGGGACTTCGACGATCCGGTGCTCGCGCTGCCGCCGAGTCTGACCGAAGAACAGCGCCGCATGATCTATTCCGGCAACGCCAAGAAGCTTTACGGATTGTCTTGATGGCGCGGCACGTCGTTGCCCCGGTCGATGATATTCCGCCGGGTCACCGCAAGCTGGTCGAGGTGAACGGCCGCGCCGTCGTGGTGTTCAATCTCGGCGGCGAATTCTTCGCGCTGAACAATCGTTGCCCCCACAAGGGCGGCAGCCTGTGCGACGGCAAACAGACCGGGCTGATCCAATCTTCCGAGCCGGGCGAATACCGCTACTCGCGGCGCGGCGAGATCATCCGCTGCCCGTGGCACTCATGGGAGTTCGACATCCGCACCGGGCAATCCTGGTGCGACCCGCAGCGCCTGCGTGCGCGCAAGTATGCGGTGACGGTCGCGAAGGGCGCGCAACTCGTCGAAGGGCCGTACAAGGCCGAGACGTTTCCGGTCAGTGTCGAGGGCGAGTACGTGGTGGTGGAGGCGTGAGCGCCACCGGGGAGCCGCGTGAAGTCT
Organism: uncultured Alphaproteobacteria bacterium; assembly: GCA_963778455.1. Taxonomy (GTDB): domain Bacteria; phylum Pseudomonadota; class Alphaproteobacteria; order Rhizobiales; family Xanthobacteraceae; genus PALSA-894. The sequence goes on along the minus strand of CAVZUL010000008.1, from coordinate 272,789 downwards.
ATTTCGAGTTCATCGCCATTGGCTCGGCCGTGAAGGTCGTGGCGATCGATGCCGCGACCGGCACGGAGGTTTCGGTCATGGGGCCAACCAGTGCTGCGCAGGCCGATCTGGAGCAACTGGCGCTCGGGAAGCTCAAGGCCCGGCTCGCCCGCGAAGCCTCTAAGCCCCAGATATAGCGGGCATTCTCCTACCCACATCCCAATACTTGGCGCGTTTCGGCCGATATGGTATCGCGACAGCCGTGTGACGGCGCTTCGTCTTCGGGGGCGGAAAACGCCGTCCGCGCCAAACCGTGTTCAGGGAATTGCGAATGTCCGCGACCGAAGCCGTTGCCGCGAAGGAAGACGCATTTTTCTCAGCGTCTCTCGCCGAAGCCGACCCCGAAATCGCCGATGTGATCGCAAAGGAGCTTGGCCGCCAGCGCGACGAGATCGAGCTGATCGCCTCGGAGAACATCGTGAGCCGCGCGGTGCTGGAGGCTCAAGGGTCGGTGCTGACCAACAAATACGCCGAAGGCTATCCGGGCCGGCGCTATTACGGCGGCTGCCAGTTTGTCGATATCGCCAAGAACCTCGCGATCGAACGCGCGAAGAAGCTGTTCGGCTGCAGCTTCGCGAACGTGCAGCCGAATTCCGGCAGCCAGATGAACCAGGCGGTGTTTCTGGCGCTGACGAGACCCGGCGACACCTTTATGGGGCTCGATCTCGCGGCCGGCGGGCATCTGACGCATGGCTCGCCGGTCAATATCTCCGGCAAGTGGTTCAGGGCCGTGCACTACGGGGTGCGGCGCGACGATCAGATCATCGACATGAGCGAGGTCGCGCGTATCGCGCGCGAGGCGAGGCCGAAGATCATCATTGCGGGCGGCAGCGCCTATTCGCGCTTCTGGGATTTCAAGCGCTTCCGCGAGATCGCCGATGAGGTCGGGGCCTACCTGATGGTCGACATGGCGCATTTCGCAGGGCTTGTAGCGGGCGGTGCACATCCCTCGCCGGTGCCCCACGCGCACGTGACGACCACGACCACTCACAAGTCGCTGCGCGGTCCGCGCGGCGGCATGATCCTCACCAATGACGAGGCGATCGCGAAGAAGATCAATTCCGCCGTGTTCCCCGGCCTGCAGGGTGGCCCGCTGATGCATGTCATCGCCGCCAAAGCGGTCGCGCTCGGGGAAGCGCTGCGGCCCGATTTCAAGGTCTATGCGCGCAATGTGGTGGCGAACGCCAAGGCGCTGGCCGAGAGCCTGAAATCCAAGGGTCTCGATATCGTCTCGGGCGGCACCGACAACCACCTGATGCTGGTCGACCTGCGGCCGAAGAATCTGACCGGCAAGGTGGCCGAGATCGCGCTCGGGCGTGCCCACATCACCTGCAACAAGAACGGCATTCCGTTCGACCCGCAGAAGCCGACGATCACGTCTGGCGTGCGGCTCGGCACGCCGGCCGGCACGACGCGCGGCTTCGGCGTCGCGGAATTCCGCCAGATCGGCGACATGATCGTCGAGGTGCTTGATGTGTTGTCGCAGAAGCATGTCGAGGAAGACTCGCTCACCGAGGCTGCGGTGCGCGAGAAGGTAAAGGCGCTGGTGAAGCGGTTTCCGATCTATCAGTCGTAGTTTTCTCCTCCCCCTGAAAGGGGGAGGTCGGGTGGGGGTCAAAGGGCCATGCGTTGTCCGAAGTGCCAGAGCCTCGACACCCAGGTGAAAAACTCGCGGCCGACCGAGGATTCGGCCGCGATCCGCCGCCGCCGCGTCTGTCTGTCGTGCCAGTTCCGCTTCACCACCTTCGAGCGCGTGCAGTTGCGCGAACTGACCGTGATCAAGCGCAACGGAAGGCGCGTGCCGTTCGACCGCGACAAGCTTGCGCGCTCGTTCGAGATCGCGCTGCGCAAGCGCAACGTCGAGCCGGAGCGCATCGAGCAAACGGTCTCGAAGATCGTGCAGGAGCTTGAGAGCCTCGGCGAGAGCGAAATCAGCCACGAAACTATCGGCGAAACCGTGATCGCGCATCTGCGCGAACTCGACGAAGTCGCTTATGTGCGTTTCGCCTCGGTCTATCGCGATTTCCGCGAAGCGAAAGATTTCCAGGCTGCGTTGGCGGAACTTGCCGCCGAGGACGAGCCGCCCAAGGCTGCTGGTGGGCGGAAATAGCCGTTATTCCGGCCTGACGATCTCCTTCAGCGCGCTCGCCGGCACAGAGACCACGTTTGGCGTGTGCCATGCGGTCGAAACGCGCATGTTCTGCGACAGCATCCTCATGGTCTGCACGATGAGGCTGCTGACGACCGCCACAACCTGACCGCCGCAATCGACAACCGGTGCTCCCGAGGCGCCGTGATCGAGCACGAGGCGGTCGTTTCCGTCGTACATTTCGAGCAGCGCCGCATCGGCCAGCTTGCCGTCGGTGCCGTAGCGGACGAAGCGGCCGCTCGCGACGCGAAGCCGTTCACCCGGGTAAGCGACGCTGATCATCGGTTCGTCGGCGACGAGCAGATCGCTCCGGACCGGCAAAGGGAGCGCACCCTGGAACGGCGCGGCCAGTTCCAGAACTGCGATATTGTCGTCACGCGGCCCCACAAAGCGCAGGAGGCGTAGCGGGATCGACACCGCGGTGTCGCCGCTTCTCAGTTCGACGTCTCGCCAGTCGCGCTCGTCAAGATGCATCGCCCGGGCGACATGCGCCGCGGTGACGATCAGGCGGGAGCCGAGAAACCACGCAGTGCCCTGGATGCCGATGACGTCCGGTTCGCGCGCTCTTTCGCTCGCGTCGAGGTGCCGCGTGATGCGGACGGTCGAACGAGACAGCGCCGACGGGTCCGCGCAGGCCGCCTCCGTGGCACTGGATGAGCACAGCAGCACAAGTGCGGCCGCAAGCGAAAAGAGTCTTGCGCGCAGGCCGCCCGGGAACATCCTGTCCCCGGCAATCCCCCCATGCATTCCGAAACGTCCCCCTCCTGCTGGCCGCGAAGATCCCCATCCGCGCGGTCCCCGTCCGCTCAGCTTGCAATGAGTTCTCGCAGCGATGAAAGGGTCGAAATCGGCGTTCCGTATCGGAAGGCGGGTCTTGCCGTCTCGGATCGCGGGTGCGTATTTGCAATGGCGATCGGGTCGCCGATTGCACCGGGATAACGATGACGATGACGATGACGATGACGGCAGTCGGCGCCGATTTCGACACCCGTTTCATGTCTCTCGCGCTCGACCTCGGCCGGCGCGGGCTCGGCAATGCGTGGCCGAACCCGGCGGTCGGTGCGGTCGTGGTGAAAGACGGTGTGGTGGTGGGACGCGGCTGGACCCAGCCGGGCGGGCGTCCGCATGCCGAGGTCGAGGCGCTGCGGCGGGCGCGTGAGGCGGCGCGCGGCGCGACGCTCTACGCCACGCTCGAGCCGTGCTCGCACCACGGCAGAACCCCGCCCTGCGTGGACGCCATCGTGGCGGCCGGTATCGCGCGGGTGGTGTCGTCGCTGGAAGACCCGAACCCGAAGATCGCCGGGCAGGGGCATACGAAGCTGCGCGCCGCCGGTGTTGCGGTGACGCTTGGCGTGTGTGCCGACGAAGCGCGCCGCGCGCATGCCGGCCATATCCGCCGCGTGCGCGACGGCCGGCCGCATGTGACGCTCAAGCTTGCCGTCTCGGCCGACGGCAAGGCGGGGCTTGCCGGGCGGAAGCCGGCAGCGATCACGGGCGACATGGCGCGCGAGCGTGTACACCTGATGCGCGCGATGAATGACGCGGTGCTCACCGGCATCGGCACCGTTCTGGCGGATGATCCGCAGCTCACCTGCCGGCTGCCCGGCATGGAGCACCGTTCGCCCGTCCGGGTCGTGCTCGACAGTGAACTGCGTCAGCCGCCGTCGTCACAACTTGCGTCTTCGGCCGCGCGTACGCTCGACTGGACCTTTGCCAACGAGACCGCGCCCACGGAAAGAGAGCAAAAACTGACCGACCTCGGCGTCGAGGTGCTGCGTGTGCCGGGGACGAACGGGCGGCTCGATCTTGCCGCCGTGCTGCGGGGACTTGCGGGCCGGGGGATCACGCGGGTGATGGTCGAGGCCGGGCCGATCCTGTCGGCCGCGTTCGTTGCGGCCGATCTGGTGGATGAAGCGGCGCTGTTCCGTTCGCCCAAGACGATCGGCGATGACGGGATCGATGCACTGGAAGGACTATCGCTCACCGCCTTGACGCAATCGGCCAAGCTGCGATTGGTGGGCAGTGAGGCGGTCGGCGAGGACCGCCTCGACATGTTCGAGCGGCGATGATGTTCACTGGGATTGTCACCGACGTCGGCGAGGTGCTCAACGTAGAGGAGCGCGCCGAAGGTCTGCGCCAACTGACCATCGTCAGCACATATGATCCCGCCTCGATTGCGATCGGCGCTTCGATCTGTTGTTCCGGTGTCTGCATGACCGCGGTCGCGACGGGCAAGAATACCTTCTCGGTCGATGCCGCTGCGGAAACGCTTCGCCTGACCACCGTCGGCCGCTGGAAAAAGGGCACGCGCGTCAATCTCGAACGTTCGCTGAAAATGGGCGACGAACTGGGCGGTCACCTGGTCAGCGGGCACGTCGATGGTCTCGCGGAGCTCATTGCGCGCGAGGACCTGACCGACATGGCAAAGCTCACGTTACGCGTGCCGGCGCCACTTGCCCGCTTCATCGCGCAAAAGGGCTCGGTCGCGCTCGACGGCGTGTCGCTGACCGTGAATGATGTGGGCGCCGACACGTTCTCGGTACTGATCATCCCGCATACGCTTACCGTCACGGCGCTCGGCGCGCTGAACCCGGGCGACAGGCTCAACCTTGAAGTCGACGTCATGGCGCGCTACGCAGCGCGCCTGATGGAGGCTCGCTAGATGGCGCGCGCGCGCAGGAAAATCGCTAAGGAGACGGGCGTGAAGGGCGCGCGCATCCTCGTGGTCGAGGCGCGCTTCTACGACGATATTGCAGACATGCTGCTGCGCGGCGCAAAACGCGTCCTGAACGACGCGGGCGCCAGGTTCGATCTCGTCACGGTTCCCGGCGCGCTGGAGATTCCGGCCGCCATCATGATCGCGCTGCACGGCTCGGAAGCGCGCGACGAGCCTTATGAGGGCGTCGTCGCGCTCGGCTGCGTCATCCGCGGCGAGACCAGCCATTACGACATCGTGGCGGGCGAGTCGGCGCGCGCCATCATGGACATTTCGATTGCGCGCGACATGCCGATGGGCAACGGCATCCTCACCGTCGACACCGACGCGCAGGCGCGTGCGCGCGCCCGGACAACCGGCGAGGACAAAGGGGGCGGTGCGGCGCGTGCCGCGCTCGCGCTCGTGCGCCTGAAGCGCCGGCTGGTGCGCGAAGCCCGGGGCCGGCGATGAAAGCTGCGGCGCCACGCGGCGACGATCGCAAGGCGAACCGCCGCGGTGCCGCACGCCTTGCCGCCGTACAGGCGCTTTATCAAATGGACATCGCTGGTACGGCGCTCAACGACATCCTCGCCGAGTTCGAGAGCCACTGGATCGGGCAGGAGGTGGAGGGCTCGCAGTACTTGCCGGCCGAGGCTGCGTTCTTCCGCAGCGTGGTGCGCGGCGTGCTCGACGATCAGCGCGCGCTCGATCCGATGGTCGACAAGGCGCTTAGCGGTGGCTGGCCATTGAAACGGGTCGAGGCGTTGCTGCGCGCGGTATTGCGCGCCGGCGCGTTCGAGCTTTCGTCGCGTAGCGACGTGCCCGCGCGCGTGGTCGTCGCCGAGTATGTCGATGTCGCGAACGCCTTCCTCGACAAGGACGAGACCGGCATGGTCAATGCGGTGCTCGACCAGCTTGCGCGGCAACTGCGCGCGGGTGAGTTCGAGCGGGCGGGGTAGGGTGCTGTGGCGCGGGATGAAGGATCGGCCGAAGACCGCCTGATCGCGCGCTATTTTAGGCCGCTCGCCAAGCACCCCGGTTCGTTCGGTCTTGCCGACGATGCCGCCGCAATCACGCCGCCCCCGGGACATGACCTCGTGCTCAAGACTGACGGCCTGATCGCGGGCGTGCACTTCTTCGAAGACGATCCGGCTGACGGCGTCGCCCGCAAGGCGCTGCGCGTCAATCTCTCCGATCTCGCCGCCAAGGGCGCGGCGCCGCTTGGGTTTCTGCTGTCGATCGCGTTGCCGAAGGATTTTCGCGAGGACTGGCTTGCGGACTTCGCACGCGGGCTCGGCGAAGACGCAGATAGCTACAAGTGCCCATTGCTCGGTGGCGACACCAATTCAACGCCCGGCCCGACCACGATCTACATATCGGCATTCGGCACACTGCCGACCGGCACGATGGTCAGACGCAGCGGCGCTCAACCCGGAGACCACGTGTTCGTCGGCGGCACGATCGGGGATGCGGCGCTGGGATTACGCGTGCGCAAGGGCGAGCTTGACGATGCAAGCGGGCACCTCGTCGCTCGCTATCGCGTGCCGCAACCGCGCATGGCGCTGGCTGAAGCACTGCGTGCACACGCGTCGGCCGCCATGGACATTTCCGACGGCCTCGCGGGCGACCTCGCGAAGCTCTGCCGCGCGTCAGGCGTTTCGGCTGACATCGAGGTCGCCAGCGTGCCGCTGTCCGATGCCGCTACACGTGCGCTCGCACGCGATTGCAATCTGATCGAGCCCATTCTGACCGGCGGCGAGGACTACGAGGTTCTTTGCGCCGTCCCGCCCGCGCGCGTCGCGGCCTTCACGGCAGACAGTGCGAAGGCGGGAATCGCGGTTTCCGACATCGGCCGTGTCGTCGCGGGGGAGAGCGCGCCGCGCTTTCTCAACCCGGAAGGCAAGCCCTTGGGCTTCATCCGCCCCTCGTACAGTCATTTCTGACCAGCGCATTTCAGGCCTGCGGGCTGCGCAGTAGCGCCATTCTCCGAGGCGGGTTAGAACCGCGCCCCCGTTCTACAAGAATCCCCGCCGGGAGAAGATTTGATGTCGGCGATTGCCGAAACGCCGTTCGATGCCGCCGCAGGCGACCGCCTCGCCAAGCGCAATGCGCTGGTGCTGGCGACGGGACAGGCGCTCGCGGGCGCCAACAATACGGTGATCGTGACAACGGGGAGCATCGTCGGCGCGATGTTTGCGCCCGACAAGAGCCTCGCCACCTTGCCGATCAGCCTGATGGTGTGCGGCATGTGGGCCGGCACCTTGCCGATGGGGTTCCTCGCGAGGCGGTTTGGGCGCCGCACTGCGTACACGGTCGCCACGATCCCCGGTGCGCTCGCGGGACTGATCGGCTACGCGGCGATGCTGCAGGGATCGTTCTGGCTCTATCTCGTGTCGGCCTTCTGCGGCGGGCTCTACGCGTCCTCGCACATGTCTTACCGCTTCGGCGCGGCCGATACGGCGAGCCCGGAGTTCAAGCCCAAGGCGATCTCGTTTGTGATGGCAGGCGAACTCGTTGCCGCGATCCTCGGGCCGCAGCTCGTGATCTACACCAAGGATCTGATGCCGCCGTATCTGTTCGCTGCGAGCTACCTCGGACAGGCGGCGTTCGCGGTGGCGGCCGGAATTGTCATCCTGCTATTCTTCCGCGCGCCCGGTCTCGCGCACTTTGCAAGCGCGCGGCCGGGCCGGCCGATCCGTGAGATCGCACGCCAGCCGAAGTTCATCGTGGCGGTGGTGTGCGGGGTCGCGAGCTACGCGCTGATGAACCTGATGATGACGTCGGCGCCGCTCGCGATGTTCGACTGCGGTCATTCGGTTTCCGATGCTGCGCTCGGCATCCAGTGGCATGTGCTGGCCATGTACGCGCCGAGCTTCTTCACCGGTTCGCTGATCCTGCGGTTCGGGGTCGCGAAGGTGGCGGCGGCGGGACTTGTTTTGCTCGCGCTCTCCGCAGTGGTCGGACTTGCCGGCATCACGGTCGCGCATTTCTGGACCGCGCTCGCCCTGCTCGGCGTCGGGTGGAATTTCGCGTTCGTAGCGGCGACCACGATGGTGACCGACTGTCACCGGCCGGAGGAACGCAACAAGGTCCAGGCGTTCAACGACTTCCTCATCTTCGGCAGCATGGCGATCGGATCGTTCGTTTCCGGCTCGATGCTTGCGCATTTCGGCTGGTATCTGGTCAATGTCGTGATGTTCCCCGTGGTAGGCGTCGCGGGCGCGCTGCTCATCTGGCTGACGTTGCGCGAGCGGCTGCGGCCGGCCTGAACGCTGGGCAGAAGGTAAGGCGGGCAAAGCGAAGCGTGCCCGCCATCGCCTTGCGGCGGGCACGTCGCTACGCTCCTTTGCCCGCCTACACATCTGATAATTCAGGCGATTTGCGGCGTTGCATGAGCCGCCCGTTTTTGGCTATATCCGCGCCACTTTCCGCCGCGCCGGGGCGAACAAGTTCGCCCCTGCTGCGGTGCGCCCGCATCGGGAAGGGGCCCGCTGGCGGGATTCCAGGAAAAACGAGGACTGTTCATGACTGCTCTTTGGGCCATCATCGGCTGTGGCGCGCTTTCAATCGTCTACGGGATCTGGGCAACCCAGTCCGTGATGGCGTCCGACGCCGGTACTCAGCGCATGCAGGAGATCGCGGCCGCGATCGCCGAGGGCGCGCAGGCGTATCTCAAGCGCCAATACATGACGATCGCCATGGTGGGCGCGGTCGTCTTCATCGGCATCTGGATTCTGCTCGGCGCGCTCGTGGCAATCGGCTTCCTCATCGGTGCAGTCCTGTCGGGGGCGGCCGGCTTCATCGGCATGAACGTCTCGGTACGCGCCAACGTGCGGACCGCGCAGGCTGCCACCAAATCGCTCAGCGAGGGCCTCGACATCTCGTTCAAGGCCGGCGCCATCACCGGTATGCTGGTCGCGGGCCTCGCGCTACTCGGCGTCGCGCTCTATTACTGGTTCCTCATCGGACCTCTGAAATACCCGACCGACAGCCGCACCGTGATCGACGCTCTGGTCGCGCTGTCATTCGGCGCGTCGCTGATCTCGATCTTCGCCCGTCTCGGCGGCGGCATCTTCACCAAGGGCGCCGACGTCGGCGCCGACCTGGTCGGCAAGGTGGAAGCCGGCATCCCCGAGGACGATCCGCGCAATCCCGCCACCATCGCGGACAACGTGGGCGACAATGTCGGCGACTGCGCCGGCATGGCGGCCGACCTGTTCGAGACGTATGCGGTGACGGTGGTCGCCACGATGGTGCTCGCGGCGATCTTCTTTGCCGGTCAGCCGGTGCTCGCCTCCGCAATGCTCTACCCGCTCGGCATCTGCGGCGCCTGCATCGTGACGTCGATCATCGGCACGTTCTTCGTCAAGCTCGGCGCCAACGGTTCGATCATGGGCGCGCTCTACAAGGGCTTGATCGCGGGCGGCGTCCTCTCGATAGGCGGCCTCGCGATCGCCACGCACTACCTGATCGGCTGGGGCCAGATCGGCACCGTTGCCGGCATGGCAATCACCGGAAAGAACCTGTTCATCTGTGGTGTGCTCGGCCTCGTCATCACCGGCCTGATCGTTTGGATCACCGAGTATTACACCGGCACCGGCAAGCGCCCGGTGGTGTCGATCGCGCAGGCGTCGGTCACCGGCCACGGCACCAACGTCATTCAGGGTCTCGCGGTATCGCTTGAGTCGACCGCGCTGCCCGCGATCGTCATCGTTGCCGGCATCATCGTGACCTATCAGCTTGCGGGCCTGTTCGGCACCGCGATCGCCGTGACCACGATGCTTGGCCTCGCCGGCATCATCGTGGCGCTCGATGCCTTCGGTCCGGTCACTGACAACGCCGGCGGCATTGCCGAAATGGCCGGCTTGCCAAAGGAAGTGCGCCACAACACTGACGCGCTCGACGCGGTGGGCAACACCACCAAGGCGGTGACCAAGGGCTATGCCATCGGTTCGGCGGGTCTCGGCGCACTGGTGCTGTTCGCCGCCTACACCAATGACATCGCCGCTTTCACCAAACAAGGCGCACCGTACTTCAAGGACATCGGCACGGTGTCATTCGATCTCTCGAACCCGTACGTGGTCGCGGGCCTGATCTTCGGCGGGCTGATCCCGTACCTGTTCGGCGGCATCGCCATGACTGCGGTCGGCCGTGCGGCGGGCTCGGTGGTCGAGGAAGTGCGCCGTCAGTTCCGCGAGAACCCCGGCATCATGGCGGGCACGTCGCGTCCGGACTACGCGCGCGCGGTCGACCTGCTCACCAAGGCGGCGATCAAGGAGATGATCATCCCGTCGCTGCTGCCGGTGCTCGCGCCAATCGTGGTTTATTTCGGCGTGCTGTGGATCTCCGGCTCAAAGGCGAATGCCTTCGCGGCGCTCGGCGCCTCGTTGCTCGGCGTGATCGTCAACGGCCTGTTCGTCGCGATCTCGATGACCTCGGGCGGCGGCGCCTGGGACAACGCCAAGAAGTCGTTCGAGGACGGCTTCACCGACAAGGACGGGGTGGTGCACCAGAAGGGCAGCGACGCGCACAAGGCCTCGGTCACCGGTGATACCGTCGGCGATCCCTACAAGGACACGGCCGGCCCCGCTGTGAACCCGGCGATCAAGATCACCAACATTGTGGCGCTGCTGCTGCTGGCGATCCTGGCGCACTAAGAAGAAAGCGCCAATGCTCCGATTTCAAAGCCCCGCGGTGTGAGCCGCGGGGCTTTGCTTTGGATCGAGAGGCAACAAATCTAACGCGGAACTTTTGGTGGCATGAACGAGTTCCTTCGCCTCATTTAGAGAAATGCATTTTTTGGTTGAAGTATTGCGGCGGATAGGCAAGGCTGTGCCGGGGTGGGGTTGCTCACGAGGAGGATCGAATGGCTTACTCCGGTGGAATCCGCCCTTTCTACGCCGTCATCATTCACGACAAATGCAAGACGGCCAGTGCCGACACGTTGCGCGCCTACAAGACCGTGGCCGAGGATCTGCTGAAGGACCCGAATAACGGGTACAAGGACGATCCGGAGCTCACGGACGCGCTCAAGGCCTGCGACCAGGCGCTGTCCAAGAAGTAATCCGCAATCAGATCGGACGGCGGGTTTCGCGCAGCGAACCGGCGCGAGGCTCTCGCCGTCCGTCTCTACGACTCGATTTCCTGCAGCCGGTAGCCGATGGCACAGCAATGAGCGAAGACCCGACGCGGCGAAGGGTGTCGCTTCGCGATCAGCTTGATTGCGTTCCGGTCTTTGTCGTTTGGGAGCTGACGCTCGGCTGCAATCTGAAATGCCTGCATTGCGGCTCGCGCGCCGGTCACCGGCGGGCGGGCGAGCTGAGCACGGCTGAGTGCCTCGATGTGGTGCGTCAGCTTGCCGAACTCGGCACGCGCGAGATTTCGCTCATCGGCGGGGAAGCTTTCATCCGCAAGGACTGGCTGACCGTCATCCGCGCGATCCGCGGGCACGGGATCGACTGTATGATGCAGACGGGCGGCTACAAGCTGTCAGCCGCGATGATCGAGTTCGCCGTGGACGCCGGGCTGCAGGGCATCGGCGTTTCGGTTGATGGCCTGGAGGCGCTGCACGACCGGCTGCGCGGCGTGCGGGGTTCCTATGCCGAGGCGATCCGGGTGCTCGGCGAATGCCGGCGGCTTGGACTGATCGCGAGCGTGAATACCCAGCTCGGTGCGGCGATCGTGCCGGAGCTCCCGGAGTTGCTGGATGTCATTCTCGACGCGGGTGTGAAGTACTGGCACGTCGCGCTCACAGTCCCGATGGGCAATGCGGTCGATAACGATGACATCCTGCTCCAGCCCTATGAACTGGCGACCGTAATGCCGCTGCTGGCGGACCTCTTTCGCAAGGGGCAGGAGAGGGACCTCCTGCTCCTGCCCAGCAACAATCTCGGCTACTTCGGCCCGCATGACGCGCTTTGGCGCGGTCCCGACCGCGGCAACTATCCCGGCTGTCCGGCCGGACAGAACGTCATCGGCCTCGAAGCGGACGGAATGGTAAAGGGTTGCCCCTCGCTCGCAACCGAACGTTATGGCGCCGGCAGCGTGCGCGACACGCCGATCGCCAAGCTGTGGGCCGAGAGTCCGGCTTTGCAGTTCAATCGCGAACGCGGCACCGATCATCTCTGGGGCTTCTGCCGCGATTGCTACTACGCCGACGTCTGCCGCGGCGGCTGCACCTGGATGACGGACTCGCTGTTCGGCCGGCGCGGCAACAATCCCTACTGTCACCACCGGGTCCTCAAGCTCGCCGAGCGCGGCATCCGCGAGCGCGTCGCCAAGGTCGAGGATGCGGCCGGGCATTCCTTCGCGACCGGCCGGTTTGCGCTCATCGAAGAACCAATTCCGGTGAGCGCCACGCAATGACTGACGCGGCCGCGCCTCCCAAAGCTTATGCGCCGCCGACCATGACGCTATGCCGGCAGTGCGTCCAATACGTCTACGGGGGGACCGAAACCTGTCCCCACTGTGGACGCAATACGCGCGAGGTCGGCGAGCGCTATCGTGCGGGCGGCCATCAGATGACCGAGGCGATCCGGCAGATCGAGCGCGCGCTGGAGCGCCGGCAGGATCAGGCGCGAACAGCTCAAACCGATTGATTTGGCTTCCGCCGCCACAGATGATGGCGACGGAAGATTCGGGAGTTGGACGTGATGAAATCCTCGACCTTGACCGGAATTGCCGCGGTGCTGTTCTGCTGTGGCATCGTGGCGCTGTTCGCCGCGCTCTATCGCGACGCCGCGCATGGCGGACCGCTGCTGTGGATCGGGCTTGCGCTGCTGGTGGCAACGGCCGTCTGCTGGTTCATGGCCGCGCGCGGGAAGAGCGCGAGCGCCTAAAGCCGCAAGTCGCTACGAACGTTCAGTTCACGTCCATCTGCAGTTTTTCCTTGGCGATGATCTCGCCGAACTTCGCAATCTCGCTCTGCACGAAGGCCGTGTATTGCGCGGGTGTGGTGTAGTCCGGGACCGCGCCGATCTCGTCGATGCGCGCCTTGATGTCCGGCCGCTCGAGGAAAACCTTGAGCTCGGCGTTGAGCGCATCGAGCACCGGCGCGGGCACGCCGCGCGGCAGGAATACGCCGAACCATGACGAGACGTCGAACTTGGCAAGCTCGGCGGCGCTCTCGCGCATGGTCGCAATCTCGGGCGACAGGCGGTTGCGCTCCGGCATCGTCGTGGCAAGCCCGACGAGATTGCCGGCGCGGATCTGCGGCAGCGACGGGAAAAGATTGTCGAACAGGATCTGTACCTGTCCGCCGAGTGCGGCCGTCAGCGCCGGCCCCGCGCCGCGGAACGGCACATGCGTCATCTTCAGGCCGGTGAGCTGGAGAAACCACGCCGCGGTGAGATGTGGGCTTTGCCCGACGCCGGAGCTCGCGTAGCTCACCTTGTCGGGGTTGGCCTTCAGATACGCCATTAACTCCTGAATGGATTTCACAGGCACCGAGGGGTGCGCCGAGATGATGTTGGTGGTGCGAATGAGATTGCTGACCGGCTGCAATTGCTCCGGCCTGTACGAGATGTTGCGGAAGATGTTGTAGGCGATCGCGTTCGGTCCGGGATTGCCGACCATGATGGTGTGGCCGTCGGGCTTCTGGCGCACATAGTCGGTCATCGCGATCGTGCCGCCGCCGCCGGACTTGTTCTCGACGATGGTGGACTGGCCCCACGCGACTTGGAGGTGCTGCGCGACGAGGCGGCCCATGACGTCGGTCGTGCCGCCCGGCGCTGCCGGGATGATGATGCGGACGGTCTCGGTCGGTTTCCAGTCGGAGCGGGCAGGGCCGGGCAGAGCAGCCGCAGCCGCAAATCCCGCTGTGCCGGACAGGATGTCGCGCCGCGAGAGTGTCTTGGTCATGAATTTTTCCGCGGTTCCTCGATGATCTTGTTGATCGTGATGATTGCCGAGCGGAAAAGCAGGCACAAGCGCGCGGGGCGCGCATCGATCATGCGCCTGCGTGGATGCTACTTGCCGCCGAAAATCTTGAAGACGTAGGTGAGGTAGGAGAGTTCCTGCCCGCTCGTCGGGGTCCGGCGGCCGATGAAATCGAAGATCTTGCCGTCCTGCAGGCCGTAGTTCGCGAGGCGCTCGACCCGGCGGTTCTTGTCGAAATAGACTGCGACCACGCGCTGGTCTACGACCTTCTCGGGTAGGAACGAGGTCTGCTCGGTGCGCGCCGAGATGTAATAGAACACCTCGCCGCTGACCGTTGCGACCGTCGAGGGGGTGCCGAGCGAGATCAGCACCTGCTCCTGCGGCGCGCCGAGCGGAATCTGCTCGAGCGCGCCCTCGGCCAGCACGTAGCCGCGCTGATAGGTCTGGGTGAAGCAGCCGCCGAGCATCAGGCCGAGCGCCAGCGTGGCCGCGACGGCTAGCGGACGAACCCCTGAACGATGCCCCATACGGCGGACCTTGCGCCCTTGCGCCCAATTCCGGCTTGACGTACCCCGCAGCACGACCAATTGCAATGTGGCTCCGCCCGGCCGGCGCCGACCGCCATTAACCTGCAAATTCAATGGTTCCGCCCGTGTTCCGTAGACCCGACCCTACCATTGCCGCCCTCTATGGCGCGATCGTGGCACAGGCGCGCGATCCGCGCTTCTACGAGGCTTACCGGGTTCCCGACACGGTGCTCGGGCGGTTCGATCTGATCGTGCTGCATCTCGCGCTCGTATTGCGGCGCCTGCGTGAGAGTGGCGCCGGAACGCGTGCGCTCGCGCAAGGCGTGTTCGACGCGTTCTGCCGCGATATGGATCATAATCTGCGCGAAATGGGCATCAGCGACCAAGGTGTGCCGCGCCAGATGCGCCGGGTCGGTGAGGCGTTCTATGGTCGCGCGCAGGCGTACGACGCGGCGCTTCGCGAGTCCGGAGACGGCGCGTTGGCGCAGGCGCTGGTCCGCAATGTCTATGCCGAGGCGTCCGTACCGCAGGTTGCGGCGGCACAGCTTGCCGTTTATGCGCGGCACGCGGTGGAAAGTTTGGACTGTCAGGGGCTTGAGGCCTTGGTGCGCGGCGCGGTGCATTTTCCCGAGCCTGCGGCCATCCTGGCACCGGTTGCGGAGTTCGGCGTGATGTCAGCTGCGGAACGCCCCTGGAGTGCCGTGGTCCGGCTCGATGAGGTCGGAGAGACGGGCCGGCATGTGGAGCTTGAGGCAAGCGAGCCGACACGCGCGGCGCTCGCAAAGCCCGCAGCGGTCGATGGGGTCGAGCGGGCCGCCGCGACATTCTATCTGACCCGGCGCGGCCGCGATGGGTTGTGCGTGAGCGGCGCGGTGCGGGCGACAGTGCGGCAGACCTGCGTTGTGACGCTCGAACCGGTGGTCAACGAAATCGACGAGGTGGTCGATGTCGAGTTTGTGCCCGCGCCAGATGTTGCCGGCGCCGGCACCGACGAGGTCGTGTTGACGCAATCGGCCGACGAGCGCGAACCGCTGCTGGACGGAACCGTCGATCTCGGCGCGCTCGCGACCGAGTTCCTGATCCTCGGGGTCGATCCGTACCCCCGTAAGGCGGGCGCCACCTTCGAGGCACCGAAGGCCGCATCCGATGCGGCCGGACACGCGTTCGCGGCGCTCGCTGCCCTAAGAAAAAGGGCACAGTCAAGCAATAACGGCGTTTCCTCGGCCCTTTGTGTCGGGCCGCCGAAACGCTATTGTCGCCGCCCAGCGCACCATCTGCATCATTAGGACGCTACCGAAAGCTATGGCCCAAAAGGTCCGAATTGCGCTCGATGCCATGGGGGGCGACTTCGGGCCTGCGGTGGTCGTTCCCGGCGCCGAGATCGCGCTTGAACGCCATCCCGACAGCGAATTCGTGTTGTTCGGCGACGAGGCCGCGATCCGGCCGCTGGTCGCGCAGCGTCCGCGCCTGAAGGCGGCCGCGCGGCTGGTCCATACTGACGTCGTGGTCAAGATGGACGACAAGCCGAGCCAGGCGCTCCGCCGCGGCCGCTGGAAATCCTCGATGTGGCTGGCGATCGACGCGATCAAGAAGGGCGAGGCGGATGTGGCGGTCTCGGCCGGTAACACCGGCGCGCTGATGGCGATGGCGAAATTCAATCTGCACACCATGCCTGGCATCGAGCGCCCAGCGATCGCCGGGGTTTGGCCGACGCTGAAGGGCGATACCGTGATGCTCGACATGGGCGCCTCGATCGGCGCCGAGGCGGATCACCTGGTCGATCTCGCCGTCATGGGCAGCGCCATGGCGCGCGTGCTGTTCGACCTGGAGCGCCCGACTGTCGGACTCCTCAACATCGGCGTCGAGGAGGTGAAAGGGCTGGAGTCGGTCCGCGAGGCGGGCAAGTTCCTGCGCGAAGCGAACCTTAAGTTCCTTGACTATGTGGGCTTCGTCGAAGCAGACGGGATTGGGCAGGGCGCCGCCGACGTCATCGTTACGGAAGGTTTCGCGGGCAACATCGCAATCAAGACCGCAGAGGGAACCGCCGAACAGATCACCAGCCTGTTGCGCTCCGCGATGTCGCGCACCTGGCGCGCCAAACTGGGTTATCTGCTTGCCCGCGAGGCATTCGCAACGTTGCGCGACAAGCTCGACCCGCGCAAGGCGAACGGCGGGGTGTTCCTCGGGCTCAACGGCATCGTCATCAAGAGCCATGGGGGAGCCGACGCAGAGGGCTTTGCCGCCGCCGTCGATGTCGGCTACGACATGGTCCGCTACGAACTCCTCAACAAGATCAGGGATACGCTGTTGCGCCACGCCCGCGAAGAAGCCGACGCAAGCAAAGTGGGCGGAGCCGCTTCGTGACCGTCACACGTTCTGTCGTCCTTGGCTGCGGCAGCTATCTGCCTGCGCGTCGCGTCACCAACGACGATCTGACGAAGATCGTCGACACGTCCGACGAATGGATCGTGCAGCGCACCGGAATCCGCGAGCGCCACATCGCGGCGGACGGCGAACTGACCTCCGATCTTGCGATCGCGGCCGCGCGCGCCGCGCTTGGCGCTGCACAGGTCGACGCGCAGTCGATCGATCTGATTGTGCTCGCGACTTCGACTCCGGACAATACCTTTCCGGCGAGCGCCGTCGTGGTGCAGGCCGCACTCGGCATCACGCAGGGTGCGGCGTTCGATCTGCAGGCGGTGTGCTCGGGCTTCGTCTACGGGTTGGCGACCGCCGATGGGCTCTTGCGCGCAGGTGTGCACAAGCGCGCGCTGGTGATCGGCGCGGAAACTTTCTCGCGCATCCTCGACTGGACCGATCGCGGGACCTGCGTGCTGTTCGGCGACGGTGCGGGCGCGGTGGTGATGGAGGCGCAGCAGCAACCGGGTACGCGTGAAGACCGCGGAATCCTGACCTCGCATCTGCGCTCCGACGGGCGGCACAAGAACAAGCTGTTCGTCGATGGCGGCCCATCCTCGACCGGCACGGTTGGGCATCTGCGCATGGAGGGGAAGGAAGTCTTCCGCTTCGCTGTCGGAGCCATCACCGACGTCATCAAGGATGTATTCCGCGACACCGGCTATACCGCCGCCGATCTCGACTGGTTCGTGCCGCACCAGGCGAACAAGCGCATCATCGACGGCTCGGCCCACAAGCTCGGCATCGCGCCCGAGAAAGTCGTCACTACGGTCGACCGCCACGGCAATACGTCTGCGGCTTCGATCCCGCTCGCGCTCGATGTTGCGATCAAGGACAGCCGAATCAAGCGCGGCGATCTCGTGCTGCTGGAGGCCATGGGCGGGGGCTTCACCTGGGGCGCCGCACTGGTGCGCTGGTGAGACGCTCGACGGAAATGCGAATGAGGCCCGTTGACCGTTGCCTCGACATGTGAATATCGTTGATTATCAAGTTGATAAGGTTGGTCGCCGAAAGTGGGGTCAGGCGATGGCGGGCAAAACGGTGACGCGGGCGGACCTATGCGAGGCCGTGTACCAAAAGGTCGGGCTGTCGCGAACTGAATCGGCGACTCTCGTAGAAATGGTATTGAAGGAAATCACGGATTGCCTCGAACGGGGCGAGACCGTGAAGCTTTCGTCGTTCGGATCGTTCGTGGTGCGCAAGAAGGGCCAGCGCATTGGCCGCAATCCGAAGACCGGCAAGGAAGTTCCGATCTCGCCGCGTCGCGTGATGGTGTTCAAGCCTTCGGCAATTCTCAAGCAACGGATCAACTCTGGCGCCGATGGCAGCGGCAAATAAGGAAATGGTGGGAGAACCAGGCTGTTCGGATGGCAGGGCAAGGCCAATCGCAACAAACCGCGTCATTTTTGTAAAAGGGTAGGCGGTGGCAGAAAAGGCGCCCGAAGCATTCCGGACGATCAGTGAAGTCGCGGACGATCTCGACTTGCCGCAGCACGTGCTGCGCTTCTGGGAAACGCGCTTTCAGCAAATCAAGCCGATGAAGCGCGGCGGCGGCCGGCGCTATTACCGGCCGGACGATATCGATCTCCTGCGCGGCATCCGTCACCTGCTCTACGGCGAGGGTTACACGATCCGCGGCGCGCAACGCATCCTGAAGGATCATGGCGCCAAGTTCGTGCAGCACGTCTGGAAGGCAGGCGCGCCGCAGCCCGCGCGCGCGTCCGAGGTCGAGGAAAGCGAAATTGTCGAAGCGCCACCGGCGCGTCCGCTTCCTCCTGGCGCGCGGCGCGGTGAAGCCGATCCGGCGCATCGCCGCCTGTTCGGGTTGTTGCCGTCATTCCTGAGCAGCGGACTCGACGAAGAGCGATTGGCCGAAAGCCGCCGGACCGATACCGAAGCCACAATCCTGCCCTCGCCTTTGGCGCCGCGCCCAAGCCAGCCTGCCGCTACCGCGGCTCCCGCCCTCTCTCCTGAGGCCTTGCGCAAATTGCGAGAGACGCTGGGCGAGCTGCAGGAATGCCGCAAACTGCTCGATGCTGCGGTGTCCGCCGAGCCGTAACAACATTTTCCAACCGGATTGACCTTGCGTCCGCCGCGCACGCGGGGGCTTTGCGCCGTCTTCGCGATACAGACGATACAAATTCGCCCGGCCGCGATACGCCAACGATACAGCGAGGCCCCACAATGGAGTGGGAATGGCGAAGCAACAAAAATCAAACCTGCGGGCAAAGCAAGAATTGACCGGGCGGGGGAGCGGCAAGGGTGCCGCCGCGCACGGCCGCGCGCCGCATACGCGAGCGTCAGACGAGGAGCGTTTTGCGCTCGCACTGGAGTCGATCGATCACGGCGTCTACGACTGGGATATCCTCAAAAATACCGTCTATTACTCGCCGCTGCTGCGTTCGATTTTCGGCATGACCGAAGATCAGACGCTGACGCCAGCCGAGTCCGGCGGGCGCATCCATCCCGATGACATGGAGCGCTATCGCAAATCCATTGTCGATCACCTCAAGGGCGCGACGCCACATCTCCTTGTCGAGTATCGCTATCTCGGGAGCGACGACAGCAGCTGGCGCTGGGCACGGCAGAGCGGTATCGCGCAGCGCGGGCCTGAGGGCCACGCGATCCGCATGGTCGGTGCTACCGCGGACATCACGGAGGACAAGCAGCGCGAACAGGAACTCGCCGCGGCGCGCACCGAAATCGAAGCGACGCGCGAGAATATGCGTACGGTGCTGGAAAACATGAACGACGGCATCGTGCTGATCGACAAGAACTTCAACTGGAAATTCGGCAACGAGCAGTTCAACAAATTCCTCAACGTCCCGTCCTATATCACCCAGCCGGGCACGCCTTGCTACGATGTCATCCGCTATCAGGCGGAGCGCGGCGATTTCGGGCCGACCGAGGATGTCGAAGAGGCGGTGCAGGAACGCGCCGCCATGATGCGTACACCCGGCGGCTACCGCTACGAACGGCTGACCCAGAGCGGGCGCTATATCGAATTCACCTACAAGCCACTCGCCGACGGCAGCCTGCTTGGCCTCTACCGCGACATCACCGAAATCAAGCGTCGTGAGAGTGCGCAGGCGGACGCAAGGGATGCCGCCGAAATGGCGCTCGCGGAAGCCGAGCGCGAGCGCGCCGAAGCCGAGGCCGCCAACCAGGCGAAGTCGACCTTCCTTGCCACGATGAGCCACGAGATCCGCACGCCGATGAATGGCGTGCTCGGGATGATGGAAGTTCTGGACCGGCAGGGACTCAACGCAAGCCAACAGCGTACAGTCGCGACGATGCGCGATTCCGCGCAGGCGCTGTTGCGCATCATCGACGATGTGCTCGACTTCTCCAAGATCGAGGCGGGCCGTCTGGAGCTTGAAGCGGCGCCGTTCTCGCTTTCCGGCCTGATCGACGGCGTGTTGAGCACGTTCCAGGCGCAAGCCGTGGCCAAGGGACTGATGCTCACGGGCGCCGTCGAACCCGGCTCGGACGATACACTGATCGGCGACGCAACCCGCGTGCGGCAAATCCTGTTCAATCTCCTGGGGAATGCGCTGAAGTTTACCGAACGCGGCCGCGTGACGGTGCGTGCCAGCACGACGCCCATCGGCGGCGGCCGTACGCGCGTGACTCTCGCCGTCGAGGACACCGGGATCGGCATCGAGGAGGAGCAGCGCCGTCGGTTGTTCCAGCCGTTTGCGCAAGCCGATTCTTCGACCACGCGTCGGTTTGGCGGGACAGGCCTTGGTCTCTCGATCGTGCGGCGGCTTGCGAACCTGATGGACGGAGATATCTCGGCCGAAAGCGAACCGGGCAAGGGATCGACATTTTTCGTGCGCCTGGTGTTCGATGCCGCGCCCAAGGATGCGCTGTTCGCGGCGGCCCAGCATTCAGCATCAAGCCAAGCCGGGCGCGCGCTCACGATGCCGCGCACCGGCGAGCGGCCGCTGGTGCTGGTGGTCGACGACCATCCGGTGAACCAGGAAGTCCTGGTGCGCCAGCTCGAGTTGCTCGGCGTCGAGGCCGATACCGCTGTGGATGGCGTTGAAGCGCTCGATGCCTGGAACACGAAGCCGTACGCGGCGGTGCTTGCCGACATCCATATGCCGCGCATGGACGGTTACGAACTGACACGCCGCCTGCGCGCGATCGAAGCTGGGCGGCCGGGCCATTCGCGGACGCCCGTGGTCGCCGTGACGGCGAATGCCATGAAAGGTGAAGAGGAGCGCTGCCTCGGCGCCGGCATGGATGCCTATCTGGTGAAGCCGGTGAATATCGACTGGTTGCGCGCGACTCTGGTGCGCTGGCTCGCGATCGATGAGGCAGCCGAACATGCGAATGGAAACGGCGCCACCACGGGCGCTATCGATCGCAGCGTGCTGGCAAGCTGGCTTGGCGATGACCGCGCGGCAATCGTGTCGCTGCTGGCAAAATTCCGCGACACCGCGCTCGATGCGGAGCGCGAGATCAGCGCGGCATCGCGCTTCGGCGATCTTGCAGCCGTCGCTGCGGCATCGCACCGGCTCAAAGGCGCGGCGCAGGCGGTCGGTGCCAAGGGTGTCGGTGCCGCCGCGGTGACTCTGGAGCAAGCGGGGCGCGCCGGAGATCGCGGCCGTTGCCGTGACGGGCTCGGCCCGCTGGCGGTGGAGCTGCGCCGTGCGCTTGCCGAGATTGAGGACGCACTTCTCGCCCACTAAGCTGCAAGGCCCGCGCTTTGATTCCCTTGCGGAAGCTGACGATCGCGCGCATCATGGCGGCAGGGTCAACTCCCGGTAGCGGTAACGTGCGTATAGTGACCATTGCGTTGCTGAGCCTGCCCTTGGCGGGGTGTTATGGCATCCTCGTGCCAAAACCGCTGCCCGATTGGGCGATGCGGCCGCAGGTGGAGCCTCTTGAGGCCGCACGCATCAAGACTGCGCGGATCAAGCCGGTGCGTGACACCGGGCCCGGTCGAACGACGCGCCTGACGCCCAACACTCCTGAGGCCGATGTCTTGCCGTTCACTCCGGAATGGCAGGCGCGCGAAGACGCATTCGACGAGAGGCTGCGCCGCACGATGAATATCTGCCGGGGTTGTTAGCGCGCGGTTTTCGTCGCGTGAACGGGCGCGTGCAAGCGGCTTGTGCCCGTCCGCATGACGTTGTCCTATTGCGGCGTCGCGGGGGATCGCAATGACGCAACTTCTGTTCCGGAATTTTCAGCTGCTCGAGCCCGAAGTCGGCGAGCTTCAGGGCGGGCACGAGCTGCTGGTCGAGGGCGACACCGTCAAGGAAGCCTCCGGCAAGCCGATCAAGTCGGCGAGCGCCGAGGTGATCGATTGCGGCGGGCGCACGCTGATGCCCGGCCTGATCGACAGCCACGTCCACGTGATGCTGAGCGAGGTGAACATCCGCTATCTCGAAGCCGTGCCGCTGACTTTGATGACGGCGCGCGCCGCGCGGCTGATGCTTGCGATGCTCAACCGCGGCTTCACCACGGTGCGCGACACCGGAGGGGCGGACTGGGGCATGAAGACCGCGCTCGAGCAGGCGGACATTCCGGGGCCGCGGCTGTTCATCGCCGGCGCCGCGATCGGCCCGACCGGCGGACACAGCGATGCGCGCCGGCGCACGGACTTCGGCATGCGCTGCCACTGCTGCGATGCCATGCGGTTCGGGATGCGGCAGTCGGACGGCGTGTCCGAGGTGATGAAATCCGTGCGCGAGCAGATGCGCCAGGGCGCCGACCACATCAAGATCATGATGTCCGGCGGCGTCGCGTCGCCCTACGATCCGCTCGACAGCTTGCAGTTCTCACCGGCCGAGGTCGCGGCGGCGGTGCAGGAGGCCCACGCGTTCGGACGCTATGTCTGCGCGCACGCGTACTCGCCGGAAGCCATGCAGCGCGCCGCGCATGGCGGCGTGCGCGTCATCGAACACGGCAATCTCATCGACGACGCGACCGCCAAGCTGATGGCCGAGAAGGGCATGTTCATGGTCGCCAATCTGGTGACCTATTACGCGATGCGCGAGCGCGCGGCCGAGTTCGGCATGACCGGCGACATGCTGGCGAAGAACGATCTGGTGATCGACGGCGGTTTGCGCTCACTGGAAATCTGCAAGCGGGCAGGGGTGCCGGTCGGCTACGGCACCGATCTGTTGGGCGCGCTCCAGGTGGAGCAGAGCCGCGAGTTCATGATCCGCAGCGAAGTGATGTCGCCGATCGAGATCATCCGCGCCGCCACGACCGTTGGGGCGCGCATCATCCGGCAGGAAGGCAAGCTCGGGACACTGAAGGCCGGCGCCTATGCGGACCTGCTGCTGATCGATGGTGATCCGTTGAAGAACCTCGGGCTGTTCCAGGAGCAGGGCAAACATCTCGCCGCCATCATGAAGGGCGGCAAGTTCCACAAGAATCGATTGAACTGAGATGCAGTCCACCGTTGCCCATGGTCGAGCGGCGGTGATCGCGAATGCCTCGCGCCACATGCCGGTCGGACGATGGCTGTTGAAGGGCGCGGCCGGGCTTTCTCTCGGATTCATTCTGCTGCCGCTTATCCTGGTGACCTGGCTTGCCTTTTTCCGCCAGGAGATCCCGTCGTTTCCGCCCGAAGGCTATTCGCTGCAATGGTTCGGCGCGGTCCTGAACAACAAGAGCTTCGTCGGCGGATTCATCCTGAGTTTTCAAGTCGGCGTCACGGCGACGCTGATCGGGTTGGCGCTTGCGGTGCCGGCAAGCCTTGCGATCGCGCGTCGGCGTTTCCGCGGCCGCGGGTTCGCCAACACGCTGCTGCTGATGCCGCTGATCGTGCCGGGCGTGGTGCTCGGCGCCTCCATCTATGTGTTCCAGATCGAAACCGAGATTGCGACCGGCCTGCCGCTGCTCGGCACGACTGCCGGGCTGATCGCCGCGCATGCGCTGATCGTGATCCCCTGGGCGGCGCGGCTTGTGACCGCGAGCCTCGCGGGCTTCGACCCGACGGTCGAGGAGGCCGCCAAGAACCTCGGCGCGCCGCCCTGGACGGTGTTCCGGCGCGTGACGCTCCCGGCGATCCGGCCCGGCATCGTCGCGGCTGCACTGTTCGGCTTCGTCACCTCGTTCGGCAACCTGGAAATGAGCCTGTTTCTGGTCGGCGCGGGCCGGACGACTTTGCCGATCGCAATCCTGCAGTATCTCGAATGGAAGATCGATCCGACCGTCGCGGCCGTATCGGTGATGCAGATCGCGCTTATCGGCGTCGCGATGATCGTCACTGACCGCTATGTGAAGATTTCTCAGGTCGTGTAGCGCATGATCCCGAAAAGCATGTCCTCGACCCCGATCGGGGATGGGCACCGGTTTTCGAACCAGATCATGCGCCAACGGAAAAACTGATGGCGAAGCTGGAGCTGATCAACCCGAACACAGAACGAGAGCGGAGGAGCGGACATGACAAGCAGTTGGAATTTCTCGCGGCGCGATGCCCTGAAGGGGGCCGGCGCCGTCGCGCTGTCGGGCCTTGCGCTCGAACAGGCTCGGGCACAAGGGCGGGTGGTCGTCGGCACCTGGGGTGGCGATTACGCGCGGCTGCTCGCCAAGAACATCGAGGACCCGATCCTCAAAGCCAAAGGCTACGAGGTCGCGCAGGACCAGGCCTCCGACGGTCCGCGCCGCACCAAGATGGTGGCGGAGAAACGCCTGCCGCGCGGCACCAGCGACATCCAGGGGCTGTCCGCTGCCAACATGTACGAGATGAACGAAGCGGGCGTGCTCGAAACGATCGACTATTCCAAGCTCAAGAATGCCGCGCAACTAATGCCCTCGATGAAATATCCCTACGGCGTCGGGCACATCTATTCCGGCAAGGTCGTCGTCTACAATCCGAAGCTCATCCCGGACGCGCCGAAGAGCTTCAAGGATGCCTTCGATCCCAAGCACGGCAACAAGATGGGCATCATCGACATCCAGTATCAGTGGGTGATGGCGGCGGCCGCGATGGCGGCGAAGGGCGGCAAGGTTACGGATTATGAGGGCGCGAAGCCGCTGCTGATGGAAGCCAAGAAAGCGGGCGTGCGCATCTATCCCACCAATGAGGCGTTCGCGCAGGCGCTGAAGAACGAGGAGATCGGCGTCGGCATCATGTGGAAGGCACGCGTGGTGCAATGGCAGAACGCCGGCATCAACGTGCAGTCGGTCGCGCCGAGCGAAGGCCTTCCGATGTATGTCTCGGGCTTCGGCATCCCGAAGAATGCGCCGAACAAGGACGGCGCCTACGCCTACATGGACGCGATGCTGGACAAGGGTGCGCAGGAGAATTTCGCGATCGACATGGGCTACAACCCGACCGTCACCAACGCGGTGGTGGCGCCGGACCTGCAGCAACGCATCGGCTTCACGCCGGAGGAACAGAAACGCCTGGTCGATCTCGACTACGGCTACATCGCGAAGAACGATTCCGCGCTGAAGGAGTGGTGGGACAAGGTGTTCAAGGGTTGAACTCCGGGATCGTCGCCAGCGGATCGTTGATGCTCCGAGCGAGCCGCATGCTCCGCTTCCCCTCGCCCCGCGAAGCGGGGAGAGGGTGCCGAGCGAAGCGAGGCGGGAGAGGGGCAAGACAAGAAGGCCCTCTCCCCGCCGCTTCGCGGCGACCCTCTCCCGCAAGCGGGAGAGGGGAAACCGCGGCATGACCGCCGCTCGCAGCACGCACCTCACCGCCGCGGGGCTGATCGGCCCCGCGACGCTCTATGTCGGGCTCGGCATCCTGTTGCCGCTGGCGATCCTGTTTCGCTACAGCCTGAACCAGTTTGTGCCCGGCAAGTTCATGGTCGATGCGCTGACGATCGAGAACTACGTCAAGTTCTTCACCGACGTCTATTATTACGCGGTGCTCACGCGCACGGTGCGCATCGCACTGATCACCACGCTGATATGCCTCGTGCTCGGCTTTCCGCTCGCTTATGTGCTGGCGCGCGCGCGCACGCGCTACAAGAACCTGCTGATCATGCTGGTGGTGCTGCCGCTGTTCGTCGGCAACGCGGTGCGCGCGGCGGGCTGGATGGTGGCGTTCGGCAGCAAGGGCGTGATCAACGCGAGTCTGATGGGTGCAGGCGCGCTGTCGCAGCCGCTCGAGATCATGTTCAGCGAAGCGGCGGTGATCATCGGCATCACGGCGGTGAACCTGCCGTTCATGGTGCTCACCCTGCAGAGCGTGATCGAGGGGATCGACCGCTCGACCGAAGAGGCGGCGTTCAATCTCGGCGCCACGCCGCTACAGATGGCGCGGCGCGTGCTGTTTCCGCTCGCGATGCCGGGCGTGCTCGCCGGCACGATCCTCACCTTCATCCTTGCGATGAACGCCTACGCGACGCCGGTGCTGCTCGGCGGACCTCGGTTTCAGATGATGGGTCCGCTCGTCTACAATCAGTTCATCCAGCAGAACAACTGGCCCTTCGGCGCCGCGATTGCGTTTATCCTGATGACGGCGACCTTGCTGCTGACGCTCGCGGCGAACTTGGTGGTGCAGGGGAGGTATCGGATGGGGCGATTGCAGTGAGAGCCAGCATCAATGGCGCCGAGCCATGCGGCTCGTATCTGAAATGTTAGGAACGGGCGAATTTGATCAGCGGTTCGTAGTCGTGATTGTCGGCGGCTCTGAGGGCTTGGATATACTTTTCCTTGTCTTTGCCTTCCGCCTGCAGATCAGCACTACCCCACGTGAAACGCTTGCCGCCCTGCTTGACGATCATCAAATCGCCAACCAGCCGCGACCAGCGGCCATTTCCATTGGCAAATGGATGCACGGATACCAATCGATGCGAAAGGCGGAGCGCTAGCTCATCCGGCTCAAAGCTTTTGTGTTGAAACGCAAAGCGGATGTCGCCGACGATTTGATAGACACTTGGTTGGATGAGATGCCGCCGTGCGCTGAAACCGAAATCTGTTTCGGTCTCGCGATAGTCTCCGGCCCATCGCCATACGTCTTTGAACATTCTTCTATGCAAGCCTTTAAGGAAGTTTTCGTCGAGTACATTTCGTCTGCGGAGGAACGCCCAGGCATCCGCTTGCCCGATGTTCTTTTGTTCGAGTTCGTTCAGTTCTGAACGTAACGTGACGTGCGTTGGGATAAGACCATCACGCGCTTCGGGGGACAGTCGAGTTGCATTCTTTACTGCGTCGAAAAGGCCGATCATTTTTCGTCCCAAAGACGGGCGGGGTGCTTTAGAAGCACTTCGGTAAATTGCCGTCGTACGTCCTCATTCGCCTTCTTGCTCTTCACGGATTGATCTTCGAGTCGCATCGTTTGCTGCACGGCTGTAAGTTGCCGCTGGGCGAGTTGATTGACCCGCTCAAGCACGGTGTCCTCAAGGGATTTGTCTGGAACCAGCGCATAGACGAGGCGACAACCGAGTGCTTCGGCCGCGCGTTGCAAAGTGTTGAGCGTTACGGTTCCGCTCGCTTCTGATTTCTCGAGCTCAATAATCCTTGGCTGGGAAACCCCTAACCGTTGCGCAAGCTGGGCCGAGGTCATACCGAATGCGTTGCGGATAGCTCGTATCCAGCCCTTAGAGGGACGAGGATTTCGAGCCAAAGGGCGTAGGACCTTGAATCGCTGGTCGAGATGGCGGATCGCGTCTTTCATGCGATATGGTATAGCCTATAGCCTATGAAGATTTCAATAAGCTATATCTTATTTTTATTTAGAAAAATAATCAGGAATGCCTTATCACGCCCGTGGTTCGCGTAGGTTGTTGGCGCTATGGGGCTTTCGGGGCGCGTTGGTCGGAGCGCCGAGATTTGAACTCGGGACCCCCAGTCCCCCAGACTGGTGCGCTAACCGGGCTGCGCTACGCTCCGCCGAGGCGACAACTACGCCGCCCGGTGAGCCTGCGCAAGAGCGGGCGCGCGCCGCGGAACGCGCGGGAACACGGTCGCGCCGCACATAGGGCCGCGACACCGCCATCAGGCCCCAGATCACGCCGAGCAGCAGGAAATAGTGGCGCCAGTGGTCGCTGTCGATCAGCACGCTCTCGACCGCGGTGCCGACGAAGGCGCAGTAGACCGCGAGATAGG
The DNA here is from genome assembly GCA_963778455.1 of uncultured Alphaproteobacteria bacterium. Classification (GTDB taxonomy): domain Bacteria; phylum Pseudomonadota; class Alphaproteobacteria; order Rhizobiales; family Xanthobacteraceae; genus PALSA-894. The sequence goes on along the minus strand of CAVZUL010000008.1, from coordinate 245,056 downwards.
TCGCGCCGCCACGGTGTCTCGACGAACACGATAGCGCAGTCCGAGCAGCAGCGTGGTGAGCACCAGCGTCAGGTAGACCGCGCCCGAGAGCCAGCCGCCCGACAGGAACGCGTTGAGATAGGTGTTGTGCGGGTCCTCGGGGAAGATCTTGTGGAACTGGAGCGGCCCGATCCCGAACGGGTGTCGAGCGCGATCCCGGCTCCGAGGATGTGCCGGCCGAAGCGGCCGAGGTGGCCGACGTCATAGGATTGCTCGAGGCTCGCGCGCTCCTTGAACAGCTCGGCGACGCGATCGATCGACAGCAGCGCGGCCAGCATCAGCGTCAGCGCGACGACGCCGAGCAATCGCGATCAGCACGATGCGCATGCGCTCGTTGGGCGAGCGGCTGGTCACGAAGGTGAAGCAACATCAGCAGCGCGGCCGTCAAGGCGAACTGGCCCCAGGCGGCGCGCGAGAAGGTGAGCAGCAGCGCGATCGTCGATCAGCGCCGAGCAGCAACGCGGCGCGCGCCGCGTCGGCGAAGCGGCCGTTCAACACGCGCTGCAGCGCGAGCATCGCGGGCAGGATCAGGAATGCGCCGAGCACGTTCGGATCGTTGAAGGCCGCGCGCGCGCGGTCGTAGAGCAGGAACATGTCCGACAGCGGGCCGAGCAGGCGGAAGTAGGCGAGGATCGCGACGACCGAGGAAATCGCCGCCGCCATCACGGTGCCGCGCATCAGCAGCGACAGCCGCTCGGCCGTGTTGGTGCTGCAGCATGGCGGCAAAGAAGATCGCGGTCGCCGACAGATACCAGGAGACCAGCACCCAGGTGACCGGCTTGGTCTGGTCGATCACCTGCACGACGGCGAGCGAGAAGCCGATGTTGTAGAGCAGCAGCAGCACGATCAGCGGCATCAGCGCCGGGCGCAACGTGAGGCCGGTGACCACGAACACGACGATGGTGAGGAGCGAAGCGACCTCGTAGGGGCTCGGCTCCATGAACACGATCGCGCCGGCAAAGCCGGTGAGCCACAGCAGCGCGCCGCGCAGCCGCTCGACCGAGCGGAACAGCGCGCGGCGCCTGGGTCGCGGTCGGTGGCGTACGCGGCGACTGGTCATCAGTACGCGTTTTCAGTCTTCGCGAGCGCGAACGGCGTCATCGCCAGGATGTAGAGGTCGAACAGCACCGACCAGTTCTCGATGTAGTAGAGGTCGTGCTCGACGCGGCGCTGGATCTTCTCGTCGTTGTCGGTCTCGCCGCGCCAGCCGTTGATCTGCGCCCAGCCGGTGATGCCGGGCTTGACGCGGTGGCGCGCGAAATAGCCGTCCACCGCCTCGTCGTAGAGCCGGTCGACCGCCTTGGCGTGCACCGCGTGCGGGCGCGGGCCGACGAGCGAGAGGTTGCCCTTGAACACGACGTTGAAGAGCTGCGGCAGCTCGTCGAGCGAGGTCTTGCGGATGAAGCGGCCGACGCGCGTGACGCGCGGGTCGCCCTTGGTGACGAGCTTGGCGGCGGTCGCGTCGCTCGCCTCGACATACATCGAGCGGAACTTGAACACCTCGATCAGCTCGTTGTTGAAGCCGTAGCGCTTCTGCTTGAACAGGACGGGCCCGCGGCTGTCGAGTTTGATCGCGAGGGCGACGATCGCCATCAGCGGGCAGCGCCGCGAGCAGCGCAAGGCCGCCGACGAACTTGTCGAACAGCCATTTCATCACCACGTCCCAGTCGGCGATCGGCCGGTCGAACACGTCGAGCACCGGCACCGAGCCGATGTAGGAATAGGAGCGCGGACGGAACTGGAGCTTGTTGGTGTGCGCCGAGAGGCGGATATCGACGGGGAGCACCCACAGCTTCTTCAGCATCTGCAGGATGCGGCTTTCGGCCGAGATCGGCAGCGAGAAGATCACGAGATCGACGCGGGTCTTGCGCGCGAACTCGACAAGGTCGTCGACCGTGCCGAGCTTCTGCAGGCCGGCGCACGCGGTCGGCGCGCGATCGTCGCCGCGGTCGTCGAACACGCCGACGAGGCGCACGTCGGAGTCGGTCTGACGCTCGAGCGCGGTGACCAGATGCTCGCCGGGATCGCCGCCGCCGACTACGACCGCACGGCGGTCGAGCCGGCCCTCGCGGGTCCAGCGCCGCACGATGCCGAACATGAACAGGCGCGCGGCGTAGAGCGTGAACAGGCCGATGCCGTAGTAAGCTCGTGAGCCACAGCCGCGAATACATGCCGCCGAGTTGCGCGAAGAACACGAGCGCGACGAGCAGCAGGAACACGATCGACCACGCCACGGTGAGCCGCGCGCACTGGCTGACCGGATTGCGGAACGCCTGGATCTGATAGATGTCGGCGGCCTGGAACGCCACCATGGCAAGCGCCGCGACGCCGAAGGCGGTCGCGACGTAGTACCAGTCGAACACCTGGCCGTAGGCGGGGTAGACGTAGCCGAAGTAGGCGGCGACGCCGACCAGCGCGATCAGGGCGAACTCGATCAGCCGCACCATTCCGGCGACCACGATCGGCGAGAAGGCGGGCACGATGTGCTGCGCGGCGACCAGCTGCGCGAGCGGCGAGAGCTGGCGCGGGCCTGAGCGGATGCCCGGCACCGTCGCGGCCGATGCCGCCGATGCCGACTGAATCATCTGCTGTCAAAATTCATCATGGACATCGCAACTCACCACCCCTGCGAGCCGCCCCCGCGATGCCGGTGATCTAGTGCAAAAGTTTCAAGAAAGGCTTAGGCGTCTGTTCAATTTGTTTGCGCCCGGAACCGCGCCAAAGCTTCGTCGTAGGCGGCAAGCACGGCGTCGGCCATCACGTCGGCGGAGAACTCCGCCTGTACGCGGGCGCGCAGAGTTAATGTTTCGTTACGCATCGCGGCGGGATCGGTGAGCGCCGCCGCGATGGCGCGGGCGAGCGCCGGCGCATCGCCGGGGGGAACGAGGCGGGATGCCTGTGGCCCGAACACTTCGGGAATGCCGCCGACATTCGTGGTGATCATCGGGATCGCGGCGGCGGCGGTTTCCAGAATGATGTAGGGGAGGGATTCGGCGCGGGAGGGAGCGACGAGCAGGCGGCCGAGCCGGAAGGCTTCGCGGGCCGGCATGGGGCCTAGGAAACGAATTGAAGAACTGAGCCCAAGCCGTTCAGTCTGCACGCGGAATTGCTCGGCGTCCGGCCCGTCGCCGACGATCGTCGCCGTGACCTTTCGCTCGCGGGCAAGCAGTACAAGGGCCTCGAGCAGCACGTCGACGCCCTTGAGCAGGCGTAGCTCGCCGATGAACACGACGTTCGTCGCATCCTCGTGCGGGACAACCTCGGCAAATTCCTCCGCCGTCACGCCATTGTGCACGACCCGCACCAGCGCCTTGGGCGTGCCGATCTTGGCGCTGAACACGTCGCGCCCGTAGCGGCTCTCGAACAGGAACAGCTCGGTGCGCCGCATCAGCGCCTGCTCGAGGGTGAGATAGAGAAATCCGACCGGCGAGGCGCGGCGGTAGTGCAGGCTGCCGCCATGCGGCGTGTAGACGCGAATGCTGCTGCCGCCGCACAGCCGCGCATAGGCGCCGCCCTTGGCGCCGTGGCCGTGCAGCACGTCCGCGCCGGTGTCGCGCGCGCGCTTTGCGACATGGCGTTGCGCCGAGAGATCGCTCAGGCCGACATGCCGGCTCATCGGGATGCGGGTGAGGCCGAGGGCTAGTTGCCCGGAGAGGGCCGCAAACGCCGCGTCAGCACGTGCCCCGCCGGTCGTGGAGTCTGCCACGATGCCGACCTGATGGCCCCGCACTGCCTGTGCGCGCGCGAGATCGACCACGTGACGAAACAGCCCGCCAACCGGTGACCGCAGAACATGGAGAATTTTCAGGGGTCGCGCCCCCATAGATCGCTCAGAACCAGCGTTCGGCGATCTGGACGGTGTCGCCCGGCCGCACCGGATAGTTCGGCGATACGACGCGCTTCTCGGTGAGACCGCCGACCTGCCGGCTGATCTCGATCCGCGCTTGAAGGCGCGGGGCGTATAGCCGCCCGCGATCGCAACCGCGGTCTCCACCGTCATGTTGGCGACGTAGGGATACTGGCCGGGCAGGGTGACTTCGCCGAGGATAAAGAACGGCCGGTAGAGCTCGACCTCGACTGCCACATGCGGCTCGCGCACATAGCCTTGCCTGAGTTTGGCGGCGATCGCAGCCTGCAATTGGGCCGGCGTATGGCCCCGTGCCGAAACGGCGCCGATCAGCGGCATAGTAATCCTGCCGCTCGTGTCGACCGCATAAGATGCACTCAAGCCGTCCTGGCCGAATACCACGACACGCAGTCTGTCGCCGGAATCGAGCGCGTAGCCGTTGTCTTGCGGCTCCAGCGCGACCGGCTGCGAGGCGAGCTGTTGCGGCATGATCGGCTGCGCTTCGATCGGTTGCGCGACGACCGGCTGCATCGCGGTCCGCGCCGGCGCTGGCCGTAGCATCGGCGGCAGCACCAACTGGTGTTGGGTGAGCGGCGGCGCGTTGCGGGCAAAGATGCCCGATCCACCGGTCTGCATGCATCCGGCGAGCGCAACGGCAGCAAGTGCCAAGAGGACGAAGCGGCTTGACCGCATGAGACCAAATCCGCGTCTTCGAGTAACGACCTGACCCGGCCGATTAACGCTTCACATGGTTAACAAACCCTCACTTTTGGCGGTTTCGGCGCCGCAATTAACGCGGCGGCAACCTTAATGGTTTCTGATGGGTCCAGTTGGACGCCCGGTCGCGTACAGTTCGTGGAGTCGGCGATGAGTGAAGGTCGCGTTGCACTGATGAACGATGCTGCCAGGGACGGCGAGCTCGACCTCGGCGCGGTCGGCCGGGCGCTCGTGCGCAAGAAGTGGTGGGTACTCGGCCCGGCACTGGCGGTCGCCGCGCTGACGTTCGTCGGCGTCAACCTGATCACGCCGAAATACAAGTCCGAAACGCGCATCCTGATCGAAGGGCGCGAGAACGTGTTCATGCGGCCCGAAGCCGAGAAGGGCGCGAGCGAGCGCGACCGCGCCGTCGACCAGGAAGCCGTGACCAGCCAGGTGCAGCTCGCGCTGTCGCGCGATCTCGCGCGTCAGGTCATCAAGCAGCTCAAGCTCGGCGAATCGCCGGAATTCGATTCGACGCTGCGCGGCGTGTCGCTGATCCGCTATTCGCTCGGCTTCCTCGGGCTGGCGAAAGACCCGCTCAGCATGACGCCCGAGGAGCGGGTGCTGGAATCCTATTATGAACGCCTCACTGTATTCCCGGTCGACAAGTCGCGCGTGATCTCGATCGAATTCCAGTCGGCCGATCCGGAGCTTGCCGCGCACGTGTCGCCAACACGGTCGCCGACCACTACCTCGCCCTGCAGCAGACGGCGCGGCTGGAACAGACCCGCGCGGCGGGCCGCTGGCTCTCCGGCGAGATCGACGTGCTGCGCAAGAAGGTGGCCGAGGCGGAAGCGCAAGGTCGAGGACTTCCGCTCCAAGACCAACCTGTTCATCGGCACCAACAACACCACTCTGTCGAACCAGACGCTGGGCGAATCGAATCGCAGATCTGCGACGGCGCGCTCGCAGAAGGCCGAGCTCGAATCCAAGGCGCGCTTCATCCGCGACCTGCTCAAGCGCGGCGGGAGTCGCTCGAATCGTCCGACGTGATCAATTCCGAGCTGATCCGCCGTCTCAACGAGCAGCGCGTGACCTTGCGGGCGCAGCTTGCCGAACAGTCGTCCACGCTGCTCGACAATCATCCGCGCATCAAGGAACTCAAGGCGCAGATCAACGATCTCGACCGCCAGATCCGCGACGAGGCGCGAGCGTCTCGCGCGCTCGTTCGAGAACGATGCCAGCATCGCAGGCGCACGCGTCGAGATCGCTGTCGAGCGGCCTCGATCAGCTCAAGCAGCAGGCCGCCTCGACCAACGGGCAGGACGTCGAGTTGCGCGCCCTCGAGCGCGAGGCCAAGGCGCAGCGCGATCTGCTCGAATCCTATCTCGCCAAGTATCGCGAGGCGACGGCGCGCGACATCGCTCGGCGCGGCTCCCGGCGATGCGCGCATCATCTCGCGCGCCGTCGTGTCGAACACGCCGTACTTCCCGAAGAAAATGCCGATCGTGCTGATCGCGACGCTCGCGACGCTGTTCATCTCCGGCCGGCTTCATCACCACCGGCGAGCTGCTTGCCGGCAATGTCTATCGCGGCGGCGTGGTCGTGGAGCCGGTGGCCGAGCCGGTGACCTGTGTCGCAGCCGGTCGCCGAGCCCGTCATGACTCCGCCGAGAAACCCGCCGCGAAGCGCAGCTGGCTGCCGAAGGGCTTGATCCGCGCCAAGGCGGCCGGCACCGGCGCCGATCGAGCCGCCGCGAATGCACGCCGCGCCCGCGGCATCGGCGCCCGCCGCAAGCGAGCTCACCATCGCCGACATCGCGCTGGCGCTGCGCGAGGCGGGTGACGCGGGCAAGCGCATCGCCGTGCTCGGCGCCGCGGCCGGCATCGGCACGACCACGACCGCCGTCGCGCTCGCGCGTGCGCTCGCGCGCAACGCGCGGGTCGATCCTGGTCGATCTTTCGCTCGACCGCCCGAGCTCGCGGCCATCACCACCGATCCGCGCGCGCCCGGCATCACCGACCTTGTGCGCGGCACCGCGTCGTTCGGACAGATCATCACGCGCGACCGTCTCTCCCGCGTCCAGGTGATCTCGGCCGGCCGGCCGGGTGCGACTGCAGCGGCGACTCTACATGTCTGAACGGCTGGCCATTGCGTTCGATGCGCTCGTCGCGTACCTACGATCATGTCGTGATCGATGCGGGTGTCGCGCCGCATGTGCTGGACGACGCATCGCGCGGCTTGCGCCTGTGCGGTGCTCGTCACGAACGGCCTCGCGGCGGCGAAGTGCCGATGTGGTGCGGGATCATCTCGCGAAGGCCGGTTTCGCCGATATCGCGGTGTTCGCCGGCACGGCGCCTGCGCTCGATGCCGAGAGCGAGCGGGAGCGTCGCGGCCTGATACGGCGAACGGGAGTAGCGTCGTGGCCGGAATGAAGAAGGTCGTCCTGCGCACCGGGATGGAGGCGCTCTATTTCACCGGCGCGCACCGTGTGCTGCGGCCCGTTGCTCGGCGGCGTCGGCGCGATCCTGACCCTGCATCATGTGCGCCCGCCGCGACCGGACGCGTTCCAGCCGAACCGGCTTGCTCGAAGTCACGCCCGGCATTCCTCGAAGACGTGATCGCGCGGCTGCGGCGCTCGCGGCGTCGACATCGTCTCGCTCGACGAGATGCACCGCCGCCTGACCGAGCGGCGACTTCCGCCGCCGCTTCGTCTGCTTCACCTTCGACGACGGCTATCGCGACAATCTGCGCTATGCGCTGCCGATCCTGAAGAAGTACGAGGTGCCGTTCGCGCTCTACGTTCCGACCAGCTTTCCCGACCGGCTCGGCGAATTGTGGTGGCTGACGCTCGAGGCGGTGATCGCGCGCAAGAGCCGCGTCGCGCTGGTCGATGAACGGCGAGGACCGCCGCTTCGATTGCGACACGCACGCGAGGACAAGTACGAGCTCTACGAGCACATCTACTGGTGGCTGCGCGGCCTCGAAACCGAGGACGAGCTGCGCGCGCGCCGTGCGCGACCTTGCGCGCGCGCTACGGCGTCGATGTCGCGGCGTTCTGCAACGACCTGTGCATGACCTGGAACGAGATCGGCGAGACTCGCCGCCGATCCGCTCGGCGACCATCGGCGCGCACACCGTCAACCACGTGATGCTGCAGAAGGTGTCCGACGACGGCGGTGCGCAGCGAGATGCAGCAGAGCGCGGCGGTGATCGAGGCGGCGCTCGGCGTGCGGCCGCAGCATTTCAGCCTATCCGGTCGGCGATCCGCACGTCGGCCGGCCCGCGCGAGTTCCGCATCGCGGCCGAGCTCGGCTTCAAGACCGCGCGTGACGACGCGGCCGGGCGTGCTGTTTCCCGAGCACGCCGAGCACCTGACCGCGCTGCCGCGCATTTCGCTCAACGGCGAATACCAGCAGCGGCGCTACGCCAAGGTGCTGATGTCCGGCGCCGCGACCGCGCTGTGGAACGGCTTCCGCCGGGTCGACGCCGCCTAGGCCGGCGCGTCTCTATGCCCGGCCGCGCACCATCCAGCGGACCAGCGGCATCGCCGGCAGCACCCAGCCGAGCCCGGCGACCACGTAGAACAGCACCGCGACCCAGCCGTTCTGCGGCGCGCAGCGCAAACTGCGCGAACGCCATCGCCAGCAGCGCCCACACCGTCACCAGCACGAGCAGCGCCAATGCGTGCCGATGAGCTTGCGCGTGCGGATCGTGCATCGACCGATGACGTCCGGATGCTTTCGGATCTGCGGGCTGACCGAGGCCGCGTCTATATGGTCCGCGCCGTTCCCGGCAAGACATGACAGCGCATGGACCCGACTGCGCACGCCAGCCGCGCCATCCGGCTCTGGCTCTACGCCGTCGCCGCGCTGATCTTCGCCATGGTGCTGGTCGGCGGCGCGACGCGGCTGACCGAGTTCGGGCCTGTCGATCGTCGAATGGAAGCCGGTCACCGGCACGCTGCCGCCGCTGAGCGAGGCCGCGTGGCAGGCCGAGTTCGACAAGTACAAGACCATCCCGCAATTCCAGCAGCGTCAACAGCGGCGATGACGCTTCACGAGTTCAAGACCATCTTCTGGTGGGAATGGACGCACCGGCTGATGGGGCGGCTGATCGGCGCGGCGTTCCTGCTGCCGTTCCTCTGGTTTCTGGTGAAGCGGCTGGATCGGGCCGGGGCTGCGCTGGCGGCTGTGGGCGATCTTCGGCGCTCGGCGCGCTGCAGGGCGCGGTCGGCTGGTGGATGGTCGCGTCGGGGCTGGCCGAGCGCGTCGAGCGTCTCGCAGTATCGGCTGGCGACGCATCTCACGCTCGCCTGCGTGATCTTCGCGGCGATGCTCTGGACGGCGCGGCGCGCTCGGCGCGCGCGCGCCGATCGAGGTGCCGCCGCGCATCCGCGCGAGCGCGATCGCGCTGCTCGTGCTCGTGCTGCTGCAGATCTATCTCGGCGCGCTGGTCGCCGGGCTTGCGCGCCGGGCTGATCTACAACACCTGGCCGCTGATCGACGGCAGCTTCATTCCGGACAGCGTCAGCGCTGCTGTTCCTCGACACGCCGGTGTGGCGCAATCTCTTCGAGAACGCGCTGACGGTGCAGTTCAACCACCGCATCGTCGGCCTATGCGCTGTGGCTGCTCGCACTGCTGCATGCGTTCGACGTCGCGCGGACGCTGCGCGGCGGCCGCGCCCTGACGCACGCGCTCGCGCTTGCGGCCGCCGTCACCGTTCAGGCGGCGCTCGGCATACTCACGTTGCTGCATCAGGTGCCGATCGGCCTTGCGCTCGCGCATCAGGCCGATCGCGATCCTCGTGCTCGCGCTCGCGACGGTGCACGCGCAGAGCCTCGCGGCGCGCCGTGCCGCGCAATCGCTCGGCGTTGCGGTGAAGGCCTAAGCCGCCTCCAGCGCCTGCTCCAGATCGGCGATGATGTCGGCGGTGTCTTCCAGCCCGATCGAGAGCCGCACCACGTCGGGACCGGCGCCGGCCTGCACCTTCTGCGCGTCGGACAGTTGGCGGTGCGTGGTCGAGGCCGGATGGATGATCAGCGAACGCGTGTCGCCGATATTGGCGAGATGCGAGAACAGCTTCACGTTCGACACGAGCTTGACGCCCGCCTCGTAGCCGCCCTTGAGCCCGAACGTGAACACCGCGCCCGCGCCCTTCGGCACGTATTTCTTTGCAAGGTTATGGTAGCGGTCGGTCGGCAGGCCCGGATAGCTCACCCACGCGACGCTCTTCTGTTCGGCGAGCCATTCGGCGACCGTCTGCGCGTTGTCGCAGTGGCGCTGCATGCGCAAGCGGCAGCGTCTCGATGCCGGTCAGGATCAGGAACGCGTTGAACGGCGAGAGCGCCGGCCCGATGTCGCGCAGGCCGAGCACGCGGCAGGCGATCGCGAAGGCGAAGTTGCCGAACGTCTCGTGCAGCACGATGCCGTTATATTCCGGACGCGGATCGGACAGCATCGGGTAGCGTCCCTCGCGCGACCAGTTGAACGTGCCGCCGTCGACGATCAGGCCGCCGATCGAATTGCCGTGGCCGCCGAGAAATTTGGTGAGCGAGTGCACCACGATGTCGGCGCCGTGCTCGATCGGCTTGCAGAGGTACGGTGTCGCCAGCGTGTTGTCGACGATCAGCGGCACGCCGGCCTTGCGCGCGATGTTGGCGACCGCCTCGATGTCGGTGACGACGCCGCCGGGGTTCGCGATCGACTCGATGAAGATCGCCTTGGTCTTCGGCGAAATGCCGCGCTCGAAGGTCGAGATGTCGTCGGGATCAGCCCACACCACGTTCCAGCCGAAACTCTTGAAGGCGTGGTTGAACTGGTTGATCGAGCCGCCATAGAGCTTCTTGGAGGCGACGAATTCCTCACCCGGCATCATCAGCGCCTGCATCACCAGCACCTGCGCGGCGTGGCCCGAGGCGACCGCGAGACCCGCGGTGCCGCCCTCGAGCGCCGCGACCCGCCCTTCCAGCACCGCGTTGGTCGGGATTGCCGATGCGCGTATAGATGTTGCCGAACGCCTGCAGGCCGAACAGCGAAGCCGCGTGATCGACGTCGTCGAACACGAACGAGGTGGTCTGATAGATCGGCGTTGCGCGCGCGCCCGTGGTCGGGTCCGGCTGCGCGCCGGCATGAATGGCAAGCGTGTTAAAGCCGGGCGTGCGGTCTTCGCTCATGGGCTGAGGCTCCGGGGTGAGAACAAGGAACGGACTGCCGGTTTATCGGACCGGAATGGTGGGTCAAGCGGGCGGGCCGACTGGAAACGATCTGTTTGGTGGAAGCATGTCGCGCGGCACGTTCATGCTTCCAGCGCGGTTCAGCCGCTGTTTTCGTCCTCACGCACGACGCGTGCGACCGCTCCGCCGCCGTGCGTCGCGCGGTTGAGCGACATCCGCTGCACGCCCTTGCCAAAGATTCGCGCGCGCTTCGAGGAGAGGGTGCGCGAGTTGACGCCGATCCAGCCGATCTCGGAGGAGAGGCGCCCATATTCGATCTTCGGGCAGCGGTCCATCACGACTTTCATGCCGTTCGCCTCGGCAAGCGCCGCCGCTTCATCGTTGCGCACGGTGAGCTGCATCCAGATCACGCGCGGTTTCGGCGTCAAGCGCGAGTGCCTCGTGCACGACCGGCAGCGCGTATTTCGAAGCGCGGAAGATGTCGACCATGTCGATCGGCTCGGGGACTTCGGAAAGCCGGCGCGTAGATCGTGCGACCGAGCAATTCCTTGCCGGCCGAGCCCGGGTTGATCGGGATCATGTTGTAGCCGCGCTCCATCAGGTACTTGAACGCGAAATAGCTCGGCCGGTTGTCCTTCGGCGGACGCGCCGACCATCGCGATGGTCTTCACGGTGTTGAGGATGCCGCGGATGTAGCTGTCGTCGTAGCGGTCGTGATTCATGGTGCCGTCCGGTACGGCACCATATGGCCTTCGCGTGGGGAAACGTCCAGCCAGCCGAAGTGCGAGGCGCCCTTAGCGCATCAGGATGTTGAGCGGCTTGCCGGGGCGCTGGTTCGCGGCCGCGGTCTTCACCGGCTTGAGCGAAGCGTTCTTCGTGGTGCGGACCGGAGCCGTGGCCGCCGGGGCCGGAGCGGGGGCTGCGTAAGCGGTTGCCGTCGTCGGCGTGGCGTACTTGTCCATCACCATCTGGCAGCCGGAGGAGAGCTTCGCCTTGTTCTGCACCATGCAGGCGACGGTGCGGCCACGATCCGGGATGGTGTGCTGGCAGACGCGGAAGGCGTCGTTCATGCAGAGGTTTTGCTCTTCGGCGCTCTGCGCGAGAGCAGCCGTGGAGAGCATCGCGAAAGCGACGCCGAGAATGATGCGGTTCATGGAGGTCCCCTTGCCTAGGGGCCTCGCTTCCCGCCCGCCCGGACAGGTGAACGCTCCCCTTCAGTGAATTAGACGCGGCGAGGGGTGAAAAGGTTCAAGCGGGCAAAAAGCTTAGCTTGATCAGTCGGATACGGGTCCGGCCTGCTGCTCGGCGAGAAGGGCGCGCAGGCGACCATTCTCGGCCTGAAGCGCGGCAATCCGCTCCTGAACAGTCCCGAGCAGGCCCTCGACCTCGCCCACCGTCATGCGCGCCGTGATGTGCTGCGAGCAGTTCACGTCCCAGGCCTCGATGGTGAACACGATGACCCGCTCCGGCCGCGCCTTGTAGCCCTGGTCGAACAGCTTCCCGATCAAGGCGTCGTCGTTCTCGACCGCCCGTGCGCGGCCCCACAGCTTGATGCGCTGACGGCGCGAGAAGTCGATCAGGAAGAGATACGCGCGGTCGTTCTCGGACAGGTTTCCGAGCGTGATGTACTGCCGGTTGCCGCGATAGTCGGCAAAGCCGAGGGTGTGCTCGTCGACGACCTTGATAAAGCCTTTCGGCCCGCCGCGGTGCTGGATATAGGGCGCGCCGTCCGCCGAGGCGGTGCCGAGGAAGGCCGTGTCCTGCTCGGCAATGAAAGCGGCAAGCTCGGGCGTCACTGTCCGCGGGAAGCCCGCCGCGGCCTTGTTGTCGTAAGCGTGCGCCGAGCCGCGTTCGGCTTGCGCGCGCCGGGCTGCAGGTGTGAAGACGATGTCGCTGTTGGTCATGGCGGCACCTCGGTGGCCGCCAATCTAGGAACAATCCGGTCAACCGCCACGCAAGAGTGCGTGAGGGCTACTTTTCCGCAATCACCTTGCGGCATTTCTCGCTGATCTTGTCCTTGTTGTCCTCAAGGCAGGTCAGCAGAACGCCGGGGTCTTCGCCCTTGCCCTTGCAGAACTTCACCACGTCGGGGCGGCAAGCGGCGCGCTGTTGCGGCGTGCCCTGCGCGAGGGCTGCCGAGAACGAGGCAGAGGCGAGAACCGCCATTACGCTCAGGCGAACTAACATCCGGTGTCCTTCGAATATCGTGGGCGCGCGTACACAGCGGCCAAAAGTGTCACCATCGTGACGCTTCCCGCCGCTGTGTATCAACGATCTTCCCAGCTTGGAGTTCGTTTCTCGATGAATGCGCCGATGCCTTCCTCGGCGTCGCGCGCCAGCATGTTCTCGACCATCACCTCCGACGCGTAGCGATAGGCATCGGCGAGATTCATCTCGAGCTGGCGATAGAAAGCCTCCTTGCCGATCTTCACGGTCAGCATCGATTTCGAGGCGATTTGCCGCGCCAGCTTGAGCGCCTCCTCGCGCTCGGCGCCCGGAGCGACCACGCGATTGACGAGGCCGATGCGCTGGGCGTCCTCGGCCAAAATCAGGTCGCCGGTGAGCAGCATTTCCATCGCGGCCTTGCGCGAGACATTGCGCGAGAGCGCGACCATCGGGGTCGAGCAGAACAACCCGATGTTCACGCCGGGGGTCGCGAATTTCGCGGCGCTTGAAGCGATCGCGAGATCGCAGCTTGCGACAAGCTGGCAGCCGGCCGCGCTCGCCGGGCCCTGCACGGCGGCGATCACGGGCTTGGGCAGATGGACGATGGCCTGCATCATCGTGGCGCAGGCATCCATCAGCTGCTTGAAATAGGCGCGGCCACGATCGGCATCGCTGCGCCGCGCGGTCATCTCCTTCATGTCGTGACCGGCCGAGAACGCGGGGCCGTTCGCCGCCAGCACGACCACGCGCAGGCGCTTGTCGGCCGCGATCTCGGCCAGGCTGCCGGTCACCGCCGCGATCAGTGCCTCGGACAGGCTGTTGCGCGCCTGCGGGCGATTGAGCGTGAGGATTGAGATGCTGTCGATATCTTCGCGCAGAAGCACGGGCGCGTTGCGGACGGGTGCGTTCATGGCCGGAAACTTAACCCGGTTCACGCCTGACGCAAGCCGGGACCGGCCGCGCGCCAGTGGTGCTCCTGCAGGATTTCGACCCGGCGCAAAAGACGATTTGCGCGCGCAGTTCGGCACAGATCGATTGTTGATCGCGCATCTCTTTCCGGTCATATCCGTGCCAGCTACGGAGAGACCGGTCATGGATGCGGGCACGAGCAGGCGGCCGGCCGTATTGTCGGCGGAGGAGTCTGCGCAATTGCTGGAGCGCGAATTCCCGCAGATGTTTTTTCCAGGGTCAGGTACGACGATCGAGAATGCCTGGCACGGTGGCTGCCGCGTCCGCCGCGCGTTCAGCAGCAAGTTCCTCCGGCCCGGCGGCACGATTTCCGGGCCGACCATGATGGGGCTGACGGACTTTGCGATGTACGTGGCGATCCTTGCGTCGGTCGGTCCGGTGCCGCTCGCCGTCACCACCAATCTCAACATCAACTTCCTGCGCAAGCCGGCGGCGCGCGACCTGATTGCCGAAGTAAAGCTGATCAAGCTCGGCAAGCGGCTCGCGGTCGGGGAGGTGGAGATCTTTTGCGAGGGCGAAGACGAGATGGTGGCGCACGCGACCGCGACCTACTCGATCCCGCCGCCGGAGGGGCGAATTGGATAGAGGTTATATCATACCTATTTTCTATCTATTTGTTTCTGCTTGATATTATATCATTCATGTGCGTTGACGCTGGCGGATGTGGCGTGTAGAACCCGCCTCCATTCGCCGGGTCCAGCCGGCCTCTCCACGGATTGATGTCATGAGCACGTATTCGGCGAAGGCCGCCGATATCGAGAAGAAGTGGGTGCTGATCGACGCCAAAGGGCTCGTCGTCGGCCGCCTTGCCTCGATCGTCGCGTTGCGCCTGCGCGGCAAGCACAAGCCCACCTTCACGCCCCACGTCGATGACGGCGACAACGTCATCATCGTCAATGCCGAGAAGGTGGTGCTGACCGGGCGCAAGCGCGAAAACAAGGTCTACCACCACCACACGGGCTATATCGGCGGCATCAAGGAACGCACCGCGAAATACATCCTCGAAGGCCGCTTTCCGGAGCGCGTGGTCGAGAAGGCGGTGCAACGCATGCTGCCGCACGGGCCGCTCGGGCGCCAGCAGTTCGGCAATCTGCGCGTCTACAAGGGCCCCGATCATCCGCATGCGGCGCAGCAGCCCGAAGTGCTCGATATCGCCGCCATGAACCGCAAGAACGCGAGGGCCTGACGATGGCCGAATCCATGCAATCGCTCGATCAGCTCGGCAGCCTGAAGCCCGCCGCGCCCGAAGCTCCGAAATACGTACAGAAGATCGACAAGCAGGGCCGCGCCTACGCGACCGGCAAGCGCAAGAACGCGGTCGCGCGCGTCTGGATCAAGCCCGGTGCCGGCAAGATCCTGGTGAACGAGCGCGCCATCGAAGTCTTCTTCGCGCGTCCGGTGCTGCGCATGCTGATCCAACAGCCGATCGTTGCGACCAACCGTGCCGGCCAGTATGACGTGATCTGCACCGTTTCCGGCGGCGGGCTCTCGGGACAGGCCGGGGCGGTGCGCCACGGCATCTCCAAGGCACTCACCTATTACGAGCCGGACCTGCGCGGCGCGCTCAAGCGCGGCGGGTTTCTCACGCGCGACAGCCGCGTGGTCGAGCGCAAGAAATACGGCAAGGCGAAGGCCCGGCGCTCGTTCCAGTTCTCCAAGCGCTGATACGATCCGCGTTTCGATCGAAAGGGCGCGCTGCGGCGCGCCCTTTGCGTTTTGGCGGTCTCTCGGGCGTATCCGAACCGAGTTAACGCTCCGGCAGCGTTTTCTGTGCACCAATGGGGCGGGTGGACCGCGCCGTCGGTAACGGATGGTTGCGGCGGTTCGGATGAGGGTGATGGCGCTCCACGTCCCGACGCTTGCGATCGTCGCGGTGTTCGTCACCACGATTCTGGGCCTATTGCTGCTGCTGGCGTGGCGGCGCGATCCGACATCGAACGCGCTTCTGTGGTGGGGCACGAGCTATCTGCTGGGGTCGACATCCTTCGCGCTGCTTTCCGCGCGCGGCGCCATTCCCGATGTGCTCTCCATCGAGATGGCGAACACGGCAATCCTCCTGAGTTACGGCTTCTTGTTCGCCGGCGCGCGCGCCTTCAACGGCCGCGAAACGCCGATCACGGCGCTGCTCGTTGCGCCGCTGATCTGGCTGACCGCGATGCGCGTGCCGGCCATCGCGGACGACATCAATCTGCGCATCGTCGTCGTCACGGTTTGCCAGTGGGCCTTCCTCGGCCTGACCGTGCACGAGTTCTGGCGCGAGCGCGCCGAACCGCTGCTGTCGCGCTGGCCGGTGATCATCGTGCTGCTTACGCAGATGGTGGTGCTCAGTGTGCGCCTTCCCGCCGTGATCCTCACGCCGCTGACGGCGTCGCATGATTTTTTCCGTAGCCCCACGTTCGCCGTCATGGCGTTCGCGACCGTGCTCTACACAATCACCCTCGCGTTCCTGCTGCTGTCGATGACCAAGGAGCGCGGCGAACTGCGCCACAAGACCGCCGCGCTCATTGATCCGCTCACCGGCCTTGCCAACCGGCGCGCATTCCTGGGCGACGCCGACGAATTCATGGCGCGCCGCGCGAACCGCGGCGAGCCGGTGACGGTGATGATCGCCGATCTCGACCGGTTCAAGGCGATCAACGACCGGTTCGGACACGCGGTCGGCGACCGCGTGCTGCAGGTCTTCGCCGCCACGGTCATGCGTACGTTGCGGGCAAGCGACCTGAGCGGACGACTGGGCGGTGAGGAATTCGCCTTCATGATGCCCGGCACCGGAATCGCGGAAGCAACGCGCATCGCCGGGCGCATCCGGCTGCGGTTCTCCGAAGCCGCCCGATCGGTCGGCGGCGAAGCGGTTGCCTCGACCGTGAGCGTCGGCGTCGCGGTCACGGCGGCACCGACCGCGCAGCTGGCGGACCTGTTGGCGGCAGCCGACAGCGCGCTCTATCGCGCAAAGGCCGAAGGGCGCGATCGCGTCACGGTGATCGACTGCGATGTGCCGGATGAACCGGCGCCTTCGATTGCTCCCGACGCGCCGGTCGTCCTCCTGCCTGTGCGGTCACGCAACGCGGCGTAGCGCCGAGCTTACTGGCTCGGTCCCGGCGCAAGTCCGAGCGCAGTCGCGATGTAGCGGAAGACGCGGGTGTTATCGATGCGGCCGCGGAACTGCTCGGCGCCCGGGCCCATCGCGGTCAGGATCACGTCGTCGGCGGCGTGGACGCCGGTCGACAGATTGAACGGCAGATTGCCGACGCGGCGCACGGCTCCAGGCTGGTTGCAATAAACCTCATTCGCTTCGAAGACGTTTTTCTTATCCGCGTTTTCCACCGCCGGCTTGTTCTCGCCCTCGAGGTACGGGCGTCCGAGCGCACAGTGATCCGGATATGTCCCGAACACCACTGCAAGGCGCTTCGAAACATCGATCTTCTCGGGATAGCCGTCACTGTTGGCCGCCGGATAATTGGGAAATGCCGAACGCTGATAGACCCCGAGCTTCTCGCGCAGCTGCATTCCCGGCCGGTCGTCGTCATAGGTGCCGACGACCGAGACGGCGTGGGCGTGATCGGGCACGACGATGATCAGCGTGTCGTTGTGCGCAGCGGCGAAGTCCTTCGCGATCTTCACGGCGTTGTCGAGCATGATGGTGTCGTAGACCGCGCGTTCCCAATCGAGCGAATGGGAATACTTGTCGATGCGGCCGGACTCCACCATCAGGACGAAGCCCTTTTCGTTCTTCGACAGGACATCGAGCGCGGCGCGCACCTGATCGGTCAGGTCTGGCTGGTCGGGAAATTTCGCGACGCTGCCCTTCTTCAGGAAGAAGCGGTCGAGAGCGCCATCGATGTTGGAGGTGTTGAAAAGGCCGAGCAACTTGGTCTTGCCGGCCGCGGCTTGCAGCTCGGCCTTTGTCGAAACCAACGTATACCCGGCGTGCTCGAATTTCTGGATGTAGTCATCCTCGTCCGTGCGCTTTGAACCTTCCTTTGACTTCGGCCAGAAGTTTACCGAGCCGCCGCCCAGGATCACCTCGGGCTGAATGGCAAAAAAGTCCTTCACGATGTTGTTGTAGTCGAGACGTAGGCGATTGTGCGCCACCATGGCAGCGGGCGTCGCATCCTCGATCTCTGTGTTGGTGACGACGCCGACCGACATGCCGCGCGCGCGCTTGACCAGTTCGGAGATCGTTTCGACGCGCGGGTGATCGAGATTGCTCTTGTTGCGCGCACAATAGACGCCCATGGCGTTGACGCAGGATTTATGGCCCGTGGTGTAAGCGCTCGCGCTGTTGGCGCTGTCGGTCACGACCGAGTCCGTGCCGGAGGTGGACACGAGCGCCATGTGCGGCATGTCGTCGATCGCGAGCTCGCCGCCGTAGCGCCCCTGCACCAGTCCTTTGGACAGAATGCGCGCGGCGGTACGATGCGCGACGGAAAGCCCGTCGCCGATGAACAGGATCACGTTCTTCGCTTTCGTGCCACCGTCGGTGCCAAACACCTCCCAGCTGACGCGCGCAGTCTGGTCGCCAGACGCTGCCTCGACGGTGTATTTGCCGGGCTTCGCAAGCGTGACGCCACGGATCCAGTAGGCCGAATGCTCAGCCCCGTCCTCGCGCTCGACGAATGACGCGGCCTTGCCGACGGTCGCCGCCGCACTCTCGCCGTTGATCGTCACGCGCACCGCGAACTCGGGCGGGCTGCCGGGAAACTCGACCTTCAGGTCGAACCGCGAGCCGGCCAGGATCTCGGCGCGGTCGAGCGGATAGATGGTTTGGGCGCAGACGCTGTCAACGGCGAGCGCCGTGAACGCGAGACCAAGGCAGACTGCGAGCGATCGTGTCATTCGCCACCCCCTATTTTGTCAGATTTTACAATGCCATTAGCGCTCGTCCGCGACAGAGCGATGACGGCGTTAAGGGTTGTTAACAATCAGGTTGCCAGCGGCTCAAGCATAGCAGGAAACCCGGCGTTTACCCTATTGCCGCTACTCTCATTGCCATGTCGCACACGCGCTCGATCGCTAGTCTGGAAGCCGACATCGTCGCGCTGCGCGCCGCCGCTGAGCGCGCCGGCACGGCGCTCGCCTGCCTGTTCTCGACGTCGGATGAATTCGAGGCCGCCGTGGTGCGTGTCCGGCGCGAGCAGGGAGCCTACGGCCCCTTGCGGCGGCGGCGCAATGCTGCCCGCGTGGGCATTCTGACGGTCCTGCTGGTGCTCGCTTTTCTGGTGATCTAACCGGTCGGCTGCGAAAAGCCTTTTGACAGCGCCAGAACCCCGTGTCACGTTTTGACGTACTGGGGAACTGCAAAGTCCGTCGTGCCAGCCGTCGAGTGGCACATAGAAGCACATGCGACCCCGATAAATGTGCCGTTGATGCCGCGCGCCGGAGGGTCGGGGAGTCGCAAATCTTGCGCTCCGCGCTCGCGCGCATTGACGGCAACCATGGGAGGATCGCATGACCAAAGCCTTGCTGAAGCTTGGATTCGTAACCCTATCGGCGTTGACCCTTATTGCCGGACTGACCAGCGCGAACGCCCAGGAGCGTGTGCGCTGGAAGATGCAGAGCGCCTTCGGTAGCTCGCTGCCGCACCTTGGTGCGTCCGGCGTACGCTTCTCCAAGGACATCGAGCGGATGTCGGCCGGCAGGTTCGACGTGAAGTTCTTCGAGCCGGGCGCACTCATTCCGCCGCTTGAGTGCTTCGACGCGGTCTCCAAGGGCTCGATCGAGTCGTGCTGGACGACGCCCGGCTATCACACCGGCAAGTATCCGGCGCTTGCCTTCTTCACCACCGTGCCGTTCGGCCCCGGCTTCGGCGAATTCCTGGCGTGGAAATGGTTCGGCGGCGGCAACAAGCTGCGCGACGAAGTCTACGCCAAGCACGGCCTCGTTGCGGTCGACTGCTTCTGCATCGGTCCGGAGACGTCCGGCTGGTTCCGCCAGGAGATCAAGTCGATCGACGAGCTGAAGGGCCTGAAGATGCGCTTCTTCGGGCTTGGCGCGCAGGTGATGCAGAAACTCGGCGTCTCGACGCAGCTCCTGGCGGCGGCCGACATCTATCCGGCGCTCGAGCGCGGCGTCATCGACGCGACCGAGTTCTCGATGCCCAAGATGGACATGAATCTCGGCTTCCATCAGATCGCCAAGTTCAACTACTTCCCGGGCTGGCATCAGCAGGTCTCGTGCAGCGAGTTCCTGATGAACAAGGCGGCCTTTGACGCGCTGCCCGCGCACTACAAGGCGATGATCGAGGTCGCCGCGCAGGCGCAGGTTGCCGTCACCTACGCCGAGACCGAGGCGCAGCAGTTCGACGTGATGGCCGAGATGCGCGACAAGCACAAAGTGCAGGTCAAGCGCTGGGACGACAAGACGCTCGCCGCCTTCGAGAAGGCATGGCTCGAAGTGCTCGCCGAGGAGTTGGCCAAGGATCCGCTGTTCAAGAAGGTCGCCGATCACTACCTCGACTTCCGCAAGAAGTACGCCATCTGGGGCGACTCCCAGGTGATGAAGCCGACCTATCAGGGCAACTGAGCGAATGGCCGGCGCAGCCCGCGCTGCGCCGGCCTCGATCGCGAGATATCCGCAGACCGAGGCAACGACGCCGATGTCCACGCCCAGATTGGCGTGGGCCGACCGGTTTGCGTTTGAACGCTGCCGACACCAAGGCGGAACGCTAAGCCTCGACACGAAAGCGGGCAACGGGCGGGCATGATGGACGCATTGCTGAAGCTCTCGGAGGGAATCCGCCGGCTGCTTGAGAAGATCGCGCTCGTATCGGGCTGGCTCCTGGTCATCATGGCGTGCGTCACCACGTTCGACGTGATCGCGCGCAAGCTCGGCATGCAGCTCCCCTACACCAAGCTTCAGGAGCTGGAGTGGCACTTCCACGCCGCCATCTTCTCGCTGTGGATGGGCTACTGCTACACGATCAACGCGCATCCGCGTGTCGATTTCTTTCACCGAGCATCTGAACTATCGAACCCGAGCCTGGATGGAGCTCGCCGGCTGCACTCGTGCTGGCGATGCCTTATGTGGCGCTGGTCGCGTACTACAGCCTCGATTTCGTCGCGCGCTCGTACCTGTTGGGCGAGCAGTCTGACTCGACGGTCGGCCTCACGCATCGCTGGATCATCAAGGGCGTCTATGCCGCCGGCCTTTGGATGGTCGTGCTCGGCATCTTCAGCGTGATGCTGCGGGTGATCGTCTTCCTGTTCGGTGAAAAGTCGGAGCGGGAAGTCAATCTGCGAATCGGCCACGTCATTTCGGACATCTAGCGAGAACCGGGGGACTGATCGTGCTCGACTGGCTGACCGACTACCTCTCGCTGATCATGTTCGCGTCGATGTTCTTCTTTATTTTCATCGGCTACCCGGTTGCCTTCATCATGGGCGGGTTGGCGCTGATCTTCGCGGTGATCGGTTCATGGCTCGGCACTTTCAGGTTGATCGGCCTGTCCGACATCGTGCTGCGCATGTGGGGCGGCGTTGCCAACGACCCGGTGCTGGCGTCGATCCCGATGTTCATCTTCATGGGCGCGATTCTGGAGCGATCCGGCTCGGCGAAAGCCATGCTGAGCGCGACCGAAGTGCTGCTGAGGTGGTGTCCCGGCGCGCTCGCGGTCTCCGTCATGGTGATGGGCACAATCCTGGCCGCGCCGATCGGCGTTGTCGGCGCGGCCGTCATCACGCTGTCGGTGATCGCGCTGCCGCAGATGCTGGCGGCCGGCTACGACAAGCGGCTCGCGATCGGCACCATCGCGTCGGCCGGTACGCTCGGCATCCTCATTCCGCCGGCGATCATGCTGGTCGTGATGGCCGAGATGCTGGCGACTTCGGCCGGCAACCTGTTCCTCTCCACCATCATGCCGGGCTTCCTCCTGTCCGGGCTCTACCTCGTCTACATCATCGCGGTCGCGATCCTGAAGCCGGGAGCCGCGCCCAAGCTGCCGCCCGAATATGGGCCGCAAACGCGCGGGGAATTCTGGTGGGCGATCTGGAGCGGATTGTTCCCGATGACCGCCCTCCTGGTGGTCGTGCTCGGCTCGATCTTTGCCGGCTGGGCGACACCGACGGAGAGCGGCGCGGTCGGTGTGATCGGCTCGATGGTCATCGCCGCGCTAAACAAGCGCCTGACGATCAAGATGCTGAACGAGTCGATCTTCGACTCCTGTCGCGCCAACGGCCTCGTGTTCATGATCTTCCTCGGCGCGACCGGGTTCTCCTATGTGTTCCGCGTGCTCGGTGGCGACGATGTGATGATCTCCACGCTCGCCTACTTCGGCATCGACACCAAGTGGGAAATGCTCGACTTTCATCATGGTGCTGATCTTCCTGCTCGGCTTTCCGTTCGAGTGGATCGAGATCTGCCTGATCGTGCTGCCGGTGTTCGGCCCGATCCTGATGAAGTACGACTTCTCGGATCATATCGGAAACAACGCGGCGCTGATGACGTGGTTCGGCACGCTGGTCGCCGTGAACCTGCAGACCGCGTTCATGACGCCGCCGTTCGGCGCGACGCTGTTCTACATGAAGGGCACGGCGCCGCCGGGCGTCACCATGAGCGACGTGTTCAAGGCGATGTATCCGTTCGTCGCCTTGCAGGTGGTCGGCCTGATGCTGTGCATCTATTTCCCGAGCATCAGCCTGTGGCTGCCGAGGCTGGCCGGATTCCTCGAATAGGGCTGTGCGAGCCCGGGTGGCAACACGCAAGAAAGGGGCGCCGTCCGGGCGCCCCTTGAATTTTCGCTGTCCGTCGCGTCCGCGCTTACTTGATGTTGTTGTTCAGCGTCATGTCGAACGACGAACTTGCGCGATGACGGTCGCGTCGCACCACTTCGACTGTCCGGTCGCGATGCCGCTCGGGTCGCTGGTGAGCAGGAAGCACTGGTTCCGCGACAGGTCGGTGTCGTAGTAGCGCACATCGAAGGTGAAGACCTTGTAGGTCACCGCAAGACCGACGTTCCAGTGCGTGTAGTCGGGCAGATCGAACGGCGCGCCGAAGGCCGTGAAGGTGCCGAGCCAGTAGTGCGCGGCTTCGCCCGAGACGTAGACGCCCCAGTCGGTCGGGAACCAGGCGGACGGCAGGGTGACCTTCGCGGTGCCGCCGGCGTAGGTGCCCGTCGCGCCGGAGTCCGAGCCAGTTCGGCGTGTAGTAGACGTAGGCGCCGAGCGCCAGCCAGTCGGTCACGGTCCAGGTGACCTTGCCGTAGACTTCCCACTGATCGGTGTCGCGCACGCGTAGAACGGGCCGAAGCCGAAATTGCGTGGTGCTGACGGTCGTGCGCGGCCGGGTTGCGAAGAACAGCTGCGTCTCGCGCGGATAAAAGTAGTACATGAAGCCGAAATCGAACGCGACCGGACCGATGGTCGGGCGGATACCGCCGTAGATATCGAATTCGCCGGTCGGCGTGGTCGGCAGCTTCGTGCTCCAGCCCCAGACGCCGGCATAGAGCTCGACATTCGGGTGGATCTTGCAGCGCGGCTCGACGTAGGCGTAGACGCCCGGGCCCCTGTCGGTCTGCGAAATGCCGCGGAAGTTGTAGTCGCTCTGGATGCCGCCGCCGAAGGCGACGTCGCAGCGGAGGCGGTGGCGGCTCGGCCTTCTTGATCGGCGCCTTGCGGACGATGTCGGCGGCGAGCGCCGATGTGGTCAGAAGTGCCAATGCGGCGATCGATGTTGCGATGGTCTTTGTGATTGTCATGTTCATCCCCCGCCCACGCGGTTAGTGGCCCCAAGATGTTGCGAACTGCGATACGCGATCGCTACGCACGAACGCGAACAATCACTGGTGAGGATATTGAACGGGGATTACTCGCAACCTGCCGAGCACAAAGAATTCGACAACTGCTGCCTGTTTGGGCGAATCCCACTGGCGCCACAATCCTTCCGATGTGACAGAGTTGCAACAGTCGGCGTATCGCGTGCCTGTAGTAGGCGTTGTGGCGGGCCTGCATGTCGATCGATGCGTGCGGCCCCGGCGATCGAATTGTTCGCGCGCAGCGCCCTCGCCTGCGGTGAGGTGCGGGCGGCGATCTGGCCGCATCGCGCGGCGCGGATCATCGCGCGACGTGATCGCTCATTGCGATGCGTTGTGTCCCCGGCGGTTTCGCCCTAGCGTAAGGGCATCGAGAGCGGCCGGCGGGACGCGCTCCAACAAAGAAAGAACGCGCTTTCTCCAGGGAGGACAACATGCACTTTGCACGGGCCGTCGCGGCCGTCGCTGCCGCGCTCACCATTGCGTTCTCGACGACCGCCGACGCGCAGGAAAAGCGCGTCCGCATGAACATGGGCGGCGCGTTTCCGGGCGCGATGGCGATCCTCGGGCCGGGTCAGATCGCCTTCGCCGAGCGGGTGAAGAAGATGTCGGGCGGCTCGGTCGACCTGCGCTTCTCCGAGCCGGGCGCGCTGGTTCCGGCGAGCCAGTATTTCGATGCGGTCGCAGCCGGCTCGCTCGACTCGGCCTGGACCAGCCTCGGCTTCTTCACCGGCAAGGACATCGCGTTCGCGATGTTCTCGTCCGTGCCGTTCGGTCCGGAGATGGGCGAATACCTCGGCTGGATGAAGCACGGCGGCGGCGAGAAGATGATGCAGGAGCTTGCCGCGAAGTACAACGTCGAGGTCATGCTGTGCGGCTCGATCGCGCCGGAGGCCTCCGGCTGGTTCCGCCGCGAGATCAAGAGCATCGACGATCTCAAGGGCCTGAAGATGCGCTTCTTCGGCCTCGGCGCCATCGTGATGCAGAAGCTCGGCGTCGCGACGCAGCTGCTGCAGGCGGGTGAAATCTTCCAGGCGCTGCAGCTCGGCACGATCGACGCCACCGAGTTCTCGATGCCGGCGATGGACCTGACGCTCGGCTTCCATCAGGTCGCCAAGCACTACTACTTCCCCGGCTGGCACCAGATGTCGACCTTCCTGCATCTGATCGTGTCGAAGCAGAAATGGGCCGAGCTCTCCGAGGCGCAGAAGGAGATCGTCAGGGCCGGGCTGCGACCAGACCATCGTGGCGAACTACGCGGAAGGCGAGGCCGTGCAGGCCAAGGCGATCAAGGAAATCCAGGGCAAGGGCGTCACGGTCCACTACTGGCCGAAGGAAATCCTCGAGGTCTATCGCAAGACCTGGCTCGAGGTCGTCGAGGAACAGAAGGCCAAGAGCCCCGAATTCGCGAAAGTGTGGGCCTCGTATTCGGCCTTCCGCGAGGAATACAAGATCTGGCGCGAGCACGGCTACCTGAAGTAGCCGCAGTAGCAGCCGTGCCCGGATGAGCGCAGCGATATCCGCGAGTCCAACGGGAGGGCCGCCCCGCATATCGCTGCGCTCATGCGGGCTACCCGCCTCGGAATCGGGCACTGCTTCGAGCGGCCAACCAGAAAGGCAGCGACGGCGAATGAGCCTCCTGCTCGGCATCAGCAACGCCATCAAGAAATTTCTGGAGACCGTCGCCTTCGCGTCGGGGTGGCTGCTGATCGTGCTGATGTTCATCACCTGCACCGACGTGCTCGGGCGCAAGCTCGGCATTCCGATTCCGCTGACCAAGTTTCAGGAATTGGAATGGTACATGCACACGGCGCTGTTCTCGATGTGGATGGGCTACAACTACACCATCAACGCGCACCCGCGCGTCAACTCCTACACCGAGACCCTGCGGTTTCGCACCAAGGCGTGGATCGAGTTGCTCGGCTGCACGCTGTTCGCGCTGCCGTACTGCTACCTGCTGGTCTATCACGGCTGGGCGTTCTTCTGGACCTCGTTCCTGCAGAACGAGCGCTCGGAAAACGCCATCGGCCTCGAGCACCGCTGGCTCATCAAGGGCGTCTTCTACGTCGGCCTGTGGCTGCTGCTGATCGGCGTGATCAGCGTGCTGCTGCGCCTGATCGTGTTCCTGTTCGGCAAGCCGCACGCAGCAGGAAGTCGGGCTCGACATCGGCCACGCCGAGCTCGAGGCCTAGGGACGCGATGCTGGACTGGCTCGCCGACCACCTCGCGCTGCTCATGTTCATCACGATGTTCTTCATCATCTTCTGCGGCTATCCGGTCGCATTCGTGATGGGCGGGTCGGCGCTGGTGTTCGCCTGGATCGGCTGGCTGCTCGGCGTGTTTCCGATCGCGAGCCTCTCCAACATCCTGCTGCGCATGTGGGGCGGCGTCGCGGTCGACCCGGTGCTGGTCTCGGTTCCGATGTTCATCTTCATGGGATCGATCCTGGAGCGGTCCGGCTCCGCCAAGGACATGCTGCTCGCGACCGAGATCCTGCTCAAGCGCGTGCCCGGCGGCCTCGCGGTCGCCGTCATGGTGATGGGCACGATCCTCGCCGCGCCGATCGGCGTGGTCGGCGCCGCGGTGGTGCTGCTCTCGGTCATCGCGCTGCCGCAGATGCTGGAGTCCGGCTACAACAAGCAGCTCGCGATCGGAACGATCGCATCGGCCGGAACGCTCGGCATCCTGATCCCGCCGGCGATCATGCTGGTGGTCATGGCCGAGATGCTCAACACCTCGGCCGGCGCGCTGTTCGCCGCCGCGACGATACCGGGCTTCCTGCTGTCGGGACTTTACCTCGTCTACATCATCGCGATCGCGATCATCAGACCCGACTGGGCGCCGAAGCTGCCGGCCGACTACGGACCGCAGACCCGCGGCGAATTCTGGCGCACGATGTGGCGGGGCTTGTTCCCCATGACCTTCCTGATGGTCGTGGTGCTCGGCTCGATCTTCGCCGGCTGGGCGACCGCGACGGAAAGCGCCGGCGTCGGCGTGCTCGGCGCCTTCATCATCGCGTGGCTCAACGGCCGCCTGACGCTGCCGATGGCCAACGACGCGATCCGCGCGGCCTGCCGCGCCAACGCGATGGTGTTCCTGATCTTCCTCGGCGCCACCGGGTTCTCCTACGTGTTCCGCACGCTCGGCGGCGACGACCTGATGGTCTCGACGCTCGCGGCCTTCGGCATCGACACCAAATGGGAGATGCTGGCGTTCGTGATGGTGCTGATCTTCCTGCTCGGCTTTCCGTTCGAGTGGATCGAGATCTGCCTGATCGTGATTCCGATCTTCGGCCCGATCCTCGCCAAGTACAATTTCGCCGACCACCTCGGGCAGTCGGGCGCGTTCATGGCCTGGTTCGCCACCCTGGTCGCCGTCAACCTGCAGACCTCGTTCATGTCGCCGCCGTTCGGCGCGACGCTGTTCTACATGAAGGGGACCGTGCCGCCGGGCGTCACCATGGGCGACGTCTACCGCGGCATGTATCCGTTCATCGCGATCCAGATCATCGGGCTGATCCTGTGCATCGCGTTCCCGGGCATCGTGCTGTGGCTGCCGCGGGTGACCGGTCTGCTGGATTAGCGGATCGCATTGCGGCTCACATCGTTGATCCGCGCAAAAATTGCCGGGGGGCGGAATGAGATGCTGACCGTTCATCATCTGGGAAAGTCGCAGTCCGAGCGCATCGTCTGGCTCTGCGAAGAGCTTGCGATCCCCTATGAGTTGAAGCGCTACGCGCGCGCGCCGTTGCTCGCCCCCGCCGAGTACAAGTCGCTTCATCCGATCGGGGCTGCACCTGTCATTACCGACGGTGATCTCGTGCTCGCCGAGTTGGGCGCGATCGTGCAGTACATCCTGTCGAGGTACGGCGAACGGCCGTCTCGCCTTGGCGGCCAGTCATCCCGACTTTGCTCAGTTCCTCTACTGGTTCCATTTCGCCAACGGCACGCTGCAGGCGCTGATGGGACGCTGCATGATACTGGCTCGGCTGAAGCTGGCAGAGGACAATCCGGTTCTCGTTGCATCCAGAGAACGCCTTGACCGCGCGTTCGATCTCGTGGAGGCGCGGACGCGGGAGGCCGAATACTTCGCAGGCGACGAGTTCACCGCAGCGGACATCATGATGGGATTTTCGCTGACGACGATGCGGTACTTTCTGCCTTATGATTTTGCGCGCCTGCCCAATCTCAGCGTCTATTTGAAACGGATCGGCGCGCGGCCTGCGTATCAGCGGGCGATGGAGAAGGGTGACCCCGGGATGGCGCTGCTCCTGGCCTAGCATCGTTGCCAGATCAGGCCGCGCCGCCGTCCGACGCTTCCAGCGGAAACGGGGCGCCCCTCATCGGAGCGCCCCGTCAAGGTGGCCGCGTCGCCGCGGCGGTTGGGAGGAGTACGCCTTACGCCGAATAATACATCTCGTATTCGACCGGATGCGGGGTGTGCTCGAAGCGGATGACCTCGGTCATCTTCAGCTCGATGTAGCTGTCGATGAAGTCGTCATCGAACACGCCACCCGCCTTGAGGAACTCGCGATCCTTGTCGAGATTGCCGAGCGCCTCGCGCAAGCTGCCGCACACGGTCGGAATCTTCTTCAATTCCTTCGGCGGCAGGTCGTAGAGATCCTTGTCCATCGCGGGACCCGGATCGAGCTTGTTCTTGATGCCGTCGAGGCCGGCCATCAGCATCGCGGCGAAGCCGAGATACGGATTGGCGAGCGGGTCGGGGAAACGGACCTCGACGCGCTTGGCCTTCGGGTTGGTGGTGTAGGGAATGCGGCACGAGGCCGAGCGGTTGCGCGCCGAGTAGGCGAGCAGCACCGGTGCCTCGAAGCCCGGGACCAGCCGCTTGTAGGAGTTCGTCGTCGGGTTGGTGAAGGCATTGATCGCCTTGGCGTGCTTGATGATGCCGGCGATGTAGATGCAGGCAGGTCTCCGACAGGTCCGAATACTTGTTGCCGGCGAACACCGGCTTGCCGCCCTTCCAGATCGACTGGTGGCAGTGCATGCCCGAGCCGTTGTCGCCGTAGATCGGCTTCGGCATGAAGCACGCGGTCTTGCCGTAGATCTGCGCGACCTGCGTGATGCAGTACTTGTAGATCTGCAGCTGGTCGGCCATCAGCGTCATCGGCGAGAACTTCATGCCGAGCTCGTGCTGGGCGGACGCCACCTCGTGGTGGTGCTTCTCGACCTTCACGCCCATCTTGGCCATGGCGGCGAGCATTTCCGAACGCATGTCCTGCGCCGAGTCCTGCGGCGGGACCGGGAAGTAGCCTTTCTTGGTGCCGATGTGATGCCCGAGATTGCCGCCCTCATAGGCGGTGTCGGAGTTGGTCGGGAATTCGATCGAGTCGAGCTTGAAGCCGGTCTTGTAGGGCTCCGCGCTGTAGCGCACGTCGTCGAAGATGAAGAACTCGGCCTCGGGGCCGAAGAAGATGGTGTCGCCGACGCCCATCGACTTCACCATCGCCTCGGCCTTCCTGGCGATGCCGCGCGGGTCGCGGTTGTAGGGCTCGCCCGTTGTCGGTTCGAGCACGTCGCACACGATCGACAGCGTCGTCTCGGCGAAGAACGGATCGATGCATGGCGGTCGCCGGATCCGGCATCAGGCACATGTCGGACTCGTGGATCGCCTTCCAGCCCGCGATCGACGAGCCGTCGAACATCTGGCCTTCGGCGAAGGTGTCCTCCTCGATCATCGATTTGTCGAAGGTGACGTGCTGCCACTTGCCGCGCGGATCGGTGAAACGGAAATCGACGTATTTCACGTCGTTGTCCTTCATCATCTTGAGGACATCTTTAGCCGTCGTCATGGGTACCCTTTCTTCAAGACAATTCGGGGATCAGCGCGGGGCCCCGCGCGTCAGATCGCGTCCAACCCGGATTCCCCCGTTCGGATCCGGATTGCTTCTTCGATGTTGGAGACAAAGATCTTGCCGTCCCCGATCCGGCCGGTCTGCGCAGCACGGCGGATCGCATCGACGGCTTTTTCGACCATGTCGTCGCCGAGCACAACTTCGATCTTCACCTTCGGGAGGAAATCCACGACGTATTCGGCACCGCGATAAAGCTCGGTGTGACCCTTCTGGCGGCCGAAGCCCTTGGCCTCGGTGACCGTGATGCCTTGCAGTCCGACTTCCTGCAGCGCTTCCTTCACCTCGTCGAGCTTGAAGGGCTTGATGATCGCCTCGAGCTTCTTCATCGCGTCTCTTTGCCTCCCGGACTCCAGGGCGAACGCGCCAGTTCCGGAGCCGCGCCACGGGTTAGCAGGGTCCATGCCAAGCCGGCGGCGGGCCGAAAACCCTTGTGTTTGAAATGGCTTCTGGCTGTTCCGGCGCCCCCAGCCTCGCGCGTCATTTCTAGGATTTGTCCAAAATATAGGCAACATGATTATTTCCGCAGTCAGCGCGCGAAAGCGTAGCGGTTATGCTTGTTTTTCCATCGATTTTTGGCCGCCGCGTTGGCGCGCGCAGTGTGCCTCGGCTAGGGTTCAGCGATTCCCGATGATCGAACTCCTGACACCCGACGAAATGGCCGAGTGCGACCGGCTCACCATTGCGGGTGGCGTTCCGGGCATCGCGCTGATGGAGAAGGCCGGCCGCGCGGTCGCCGACGCGGTCGCGCGTCATCCGCTCGGCACGCGCGTGCTCGTCGTCGCCGGGCCGGGCAACAATGGCGGCGACGGCTTCGTGGCGGCGCGGGTGCTGGCCGAGCGCGGCTATCAGGTGCGGGTCCTGCTGCTCGGGGACGCCGGATCGCTGAAGGGCGATGCGGCCGAGGCTGCGAAGCTCTGGAAGGGATCGGTCGAGGCGGCGACGCCGAACGCCGTGAAAGGCGCCGGCGTCATCGTCGATGCGCTGTTCGGTGCGGGGCTCAATCGCGTGGTCGACGGGCAAGGCACGTGCGATGATCGAGGCGATGAACGCGAGCGGCGCGCCGATCGTCGCGGTCGATCTGCCGAGCGGCATCAACGGCGCGAGCGGCGCCGTGATGGGCGCGGCCGTGACGGCGCGCGAGAGCGTGACGTTCTTCCGCCGCAAGCCCGGCCATGTGCTGCTGCCGGGACGGCTGCATGCCGGCAACGTGCGCGTCGCCGACATCGGCATTCCGGACAGCGTGCTCGAACGCGTGCGGCCGAAGACCTTCGCGAACGGTCCGGCGCTTGTGGGGCCGCGCGTTTCCGATCCCGCGTCTCGACGGGCACAAGTATTCGCGCGGTCACGCGGTCGTGGTGTCGGGCGATCTGTCGTTCACCGGCGCGGCGCGGCTCGCGGCACGCGGTGCGCTGCGGGCAGGGGCGGGCCTCGTCACGCTCGCAAGCCCGCGCGCGGCGCTTGCCGTCAATGCGGCCGCGAGCCTCGCCGTGATGGTTCGCGCGGCCGACGGTGCGGACGAACTGCGCGCCCTGCTCGCCGACCGGCGGCTCAATGCGGTCGTGCTCGGTCCCGGGCTCGGTGTCGAGCGCGAATACGCGGGAGCTTGTGATGGCGGCGCTCGATGGCGAGCGCGCGGTCGTGCTCGATGCCGACGCGCTGACGAGCTTTGCGGACGAGCCCGGCGCGTTGTTCGCGGCGATCGCCGCGCGTCCCGACCGGCCGGTGGTGCTGACGCCGCATCACGGCGAGTTCGCGCGATTATTCAAGAATATCGCACAAGATACTGAAAATATAGCAAAAATGGCCTCGGCATGCGCGGCCGCGAAAGCTTCCGCGGCGATCGTGCTGCTCAAGGGCGCCGACACGGTCGTGGCGGCGCCGGACGGCCGTGCGGCAATCAACGAGAACGCGCCGCCCTGGCTCGCGACCGCCGGCTCCGGCGACGTGCTGGCGGGATCGTCGCGGGTCTGCTGGCACAGCACATGCCGGCATTCGAGGCGGCCTGCGCCGGCGCCTGGCTGCACGGCGAGGCCGGCAACGAGGCGGGCCCGGGATTGATTTCGGAGGATTTGCCGGAAGCGCTGCCGGCGATCTATCGGCGGCTGTTCGAGCAGCTTGCGACGTAGCTACGTCACCTCGAACCACGCGCGGATGCCGGCCTCCGCCGCCAAGCACTTCGCGATTCGATCAGCCATTTGCCGCGGTTGTCAGCGACGAATGCGACGCGTGTTGTCCGTTGCGGCGGCGCCAGGATCGTATCGAGCCAGAACGGCTTCCATCCATCGTCCAGCGCGTCGAGCAGGCGCGCATGGTGGCCGTGCAGATGAACCGCATGCGCGCGGTCGGTCGGATTCTTGAAACGCGAGCGTGATCGTTGCGCGCGGCGCGGTCGTGAACAACGGCCGGCCGAAGGCGCCGTCGGCGCTGGCCGGTGCCGCGGATCGTCGAGCGCGATCTCGAGCTTGATGGCGCCGGACGAAATTCATGCGCTGAGGGAGCGGGTTTGCCGGCAGCGGTCTCGGGGCTGATCTCGGCGGCTGCGTGACGGCGGTGCCGCTTGCTCGTAGACGAGGCGCGCCACCGGCGCTTCGCGGGCCGTCCGCTGCCGACGAAAATCGGCGCGATGCTGCCCGGCGCAAGCGCCGCGTCGACGAAACAGATCGAGCCGCGTTGCCCGGGCGCGAGCGTGACGCGGCCGTCGCGTGCCATGAACGGCTCGGCCGGCTGGCCGTCGATCGCCATCACGGTTGCGGCGTGCCGGTCGACGCGCACCGTGATGCAGGCGATCGCGCGCCGCATTGAGCAGGCGCAGCCGCAGCGCGCTCGTTCGTGCCGACCGGGATATCGAGCGAGGGAAGTCCGTTGACCGTGAAGTGCGTGCGCGCCGTCCGATGGCGAAGCGGCCGTCCGCGCCAAGCGTCCAGGCATCGAGGATCAGCGCCACGTCGCGGTCGACATCGGACCGGCTCCGCTTCGTCGACGATCAGCAGGCCGTAGAGCGCGCGATCCTCGATGCGCGCGCGAGGGCGCGTGATACCAGAACGTGCCGGCATCCGGCGGCGTGAAGCGGTAATCGAAGCTCTCCCCCGGAGCGACCGCCGGCTGGGTCAGGCCCGGCACGCCATCCATTGCGTTCGGGACCCGCACGCCGTGCCAATGGATCGCGGTGTCGACGACAAGCTCGTTGACCAGCCGGACCCTGAGGTCGTCGCCGCGTTTGATGCGCAGCACCGGCCCCGGAACGGTGCCGTTGAAGCCCCGGATCGGTGTCACGTCACGTCGCCGCGCAGCTTGTGCCGAGCCGGAGCGGGCGCGGATCACGCGAAAGCCGTCCGCTTGCGCTGCCGCGGGGCAGGGGCAGCGTGGCGGCCGCGCCAGCCCGGCAATCACGGTCCTGCGCGAGATCGGAAGACTGCGGCAGCCTCATTTTCCCTTCGTACCCGCCTGCGCAGACACGAGCGACCCCGAAAACGCGTCGCGTTGCCATGTCGCGGCTTGCCGTCAATTTTCGGTTACCCATTTCTATGGTGCATGTCCGCAACAGCGTGATATAAGCCGCGCCGCCTGGGGTGCCTGGCGCGCGCGATGCCCTTGCGGGCGTGGCGGAATTGGTAGACGCGCTGGATTTAGGTTCCAGTGGCGAAAGTCGTGGGGGTTCGAGTCCCTCCGCCCGCACCACGCGGCCTCGGCCGCGACGGTTTCGAGCCCCTCAAGCACCCGCGGAACGACGCGAAGCGCAACGGACGAGCACGATTTGACATGCAGGTTACCGAAACACTTTCCGATGGATTGAAGCGCGAATTCCGCGTGGTGGTCCCGGCCAACGACCTCGATTCGAAGGTCAACACGCGCCTTGACGAGCTCAAGGACACGGTTCGCATCAACGGTTTCCGTCCCGGCAAGGTGCCGGTCGGGCACCTGAAGCGCCTGTACGGCCGCTCGGTGATGGCGGAAACGATCGAGGCGACGGTGCGCGACGCGAACGCGAAGATCGTGTCCGACAACAATCTGCGCCTCGCGATGGAGCCGCAGGTCAAGCTGCCGACCGAGGAAGACGCCATCAAGGCGGTGGTCGAGGGCAAGGCCGATCTCGACTACTCGGTCGCGATGGAGATCCTGCCCAAGATCGAGCTGGCGGACTTCAAGGACATCAAGCTCGAGCGCCTCACCGCCGAGGTGGCGGACGCAGAGATCGACGAGGCGGTCGGTCGCATCTCGGAGCAGAACCGTCCGTTCCTGCCGAAGGCCGAGGGCGCGGAGGCTGCGTCGGGCGACAAGGTCACGGTCTCGTTCACCGGGACGATCGACGGCGCGCCGTTCGAGGGCGGGGCCGGCGAGGACATCGCCGTCGTGATCGGCTCGAACTCCTTCATTCCGGGGTTCGAGGAGCAACTCGTCGGCATCAAGGCGGGCGAGACCGCACCGTGAAGGCGTCGTTCCCGCCGAACTATCTGAAGGCCGATCTCGCCGGCAAGGAGGCCGATTCGAGGTCGACGGCGAAATCGATCGACGCGCCGGGCGAGGTGACGGTCGACGACGACTTTGCCAAACAGCTCGGCATGGAGTCGCTCGCCAAGCTGCGCGATGCCGTGAAGGATCGCATCGCGCGCGAGCACGCCGGCGCGAGCCGCAATCGCCTGAAGCGGCAATTGCTCGACGCGCTCGACGAGCGCCACAAGTTCGATCTGCCGCCGACGCTGGTCGAGCCAGGAATTCGACAACGTCTGGCAGACGGTCGAGAACGACCTGAAGCAGCAGGGCCGCACCTTCGCCGACGAAGGCACCAGCGAGGACGAGGCGAAGGCCGAGTATCGCAAGATCGCCGAGCGCCGCGTGCGGCTCGGACTCGTCATCGCCGAGATCGGCGACAAGAACCAGATCAAGGTGACGGACGAAGAGGTGCAGCGCGCCGTGGTCGAGCGTGCGCGCCAGTTCCCCGGACAGGAGCAGCAGGTCTGGGAATACTACCGCAACAATCCGCAGGCGGTCGCGAGCCTGCGCGCGCCGATCTACGAGGAAAAGGTCGTCGATTTCCTGATCGAGCTCACCAAGGTCACCGAGAAGAAGGTGACGCGGGAAGAGCTCTACAAGGAAGACGACGAGGACAAGCCCGCCGAGACGGCTGCCGGCTGACCTGGCGATCCTTCGCGCGTACCCTGCTGACGCGCGGCGAATCGTGGGATAAGCCGCGCTACGAGTCGCCGCCCTTTCTTTCGGCGCGTCCATCACTAGATGAGTGACCGGTTCCGGCGTCCCGCCGGGGCCGGATCCTTGAGCGAGACAGGCAAATCAATGCGCGATCCCGTCCGAAACCTACATGAATCTCGTTCCCATGGTGGTCGAGCAGACCAACCGCGGCGAGCGCGCCTATGACATCTTCTCGCGCCTGCTCAAGGAGCGGATCGTGTTCATCACCGGCGGGATCGACGACGGCGTCGCAACGCTGGTGGTCGCGCAGTTGCTGTTCCTCGAGGCCGACAATCCGAAGAAGGAAATCTCGATGTACATCAACTCGCCGGGCGGCGTGGTGACGTCGGGCATGGCGATCTACGACACGATGCAGTTCATTCGTCCGGCGGTGGCGACGCTGTGCGTCGGGCAGGCGGCCTCGATGGGCTCGCTGCTGCTCGCGGCCGGCGCGAAGGATCAGCGCTTCGCGCTGCCGAACGCGCGCATCATGGTGCACCAGCCCTCGGGCGGCTTCCAGGGACAGGCGACCGACATCATGCTGCACGCGCAGGAAATCCTGAATCTCAAGAAGCGGCTGAACGAAATCTACGTGAAGCACACCGGACAGCAGCTCAAGAAGATCGAAGACGCGCTGGAGCGCGATACCTTCCTGACGGCGGATATGGCGAAGGACTTCGGCATCATCGACAAGGTGATCGAGAAGCGGCCCGAGGAACTCGGCGAACCCGCCGCCCAAGTCCTAGGCGCGGCGTCGGGCCGGCGATGAGCCCATCCGGTGGAACACGGATGGCGCCGGGTGCCCTTTCCGCGCCGCAATCCCCATGGTAACTCGCCTGATTGCGTGCGCCGTGGGGGCCGGACGGCGGTCCGGATTTGCCCTAATGACTGGCGAATTTATCGTTAATGAATTCTTGATTGTCCGGCCATTAGCATGCTTCGCTGGTATCGAACGGAATGTCCGGCGTCGTTCGAAAGGGGATGTTAGTTCCGGAACGGTTATGACAGGTTTGCAACGCGCCCTTCTGTCCGCTTCGGGCGCCACGGAGACTGGGAATGAGCAAGGTCGGCGGTGGCGATTCAAAGAATACGCTCTACTGCTCGTTTTGCGGCAAGAGCCAGCACGAGGTGCGCAAGCTCATCGCCGGGCCGACGGTTTTCATCTGCGACGAGTGCGTCGAGCTGTGCATGGACATCATCCGCGAGGAGAACAAATCCTCGCTGGTGAAGTCGCGCGACGGCATCCCGACCCCGAAGGAAATCCGCAAGGTCCTCGACGACTACGTGATCGGTCAGGATCACGCCAAGAAGCGTGCTCTCGGTCGCGGTCCACAATCACTACAAGCGGCTCAATCACCAGACCAAGCACAACGACGTCGAGCTTGCGAAGTCGAACATCCTGCTGATCGGTCCGACCGGCTCGGGCAAGACGCTGCTGGCGCAGACGCTCGCGCGCATCCTCGATGTGCCGTTCACGATGGCGGATGCGACGACGCTCACCGAAGCCGGCTACGTCGGCGAGGACGTCGAGAACATCATTCTCAAGCTGCTGCAGTCGGCCGACTACAACGTCGAGCGCGCGCAGCGCGGCATCGTCTACATCGACGAGATCGACAAGATCTCGCGCAAGTCCGACAATCCCTCGATCACCCGCGACGTGTCGGGCGAGGGCGTGCAGCAGGCGCTGCTCAAGATCATGGAAGGCACGATCGCTTCCGTGCCGCCGCAGGGCGGCCGCAAGCATCCGCAGCAGGAGTTCCTGCAGGTCGACACGACGAACATCCTGTTCGTGTGCGGCGGCGCGTTCTCCGGCCTCGACAAGATCATCTCGGCGCGGGGCAGGGCGACGTCCATCGGCTTCGGCGCACGCGTGGTGGCGCCGGAGGACCGCAAGCAGGGCGAGATCTTCCGCGAGGTCGAGCCGGAGGATCTGCTGCGCTACGGCCTGATCCCGGAATTCGTCGGCCGCCTGCCGGTGGTCGCGACGCTCGAAGACCTCGACGAGCCGGCGCTCAAGCGCATCCTGACCGAGCCGAAGAATGCCCTGGTAAAGCAATACCAGCGGCTGTTCGAGATGGAGAACATCGACCTGACGCTTGGCCGAGGAGGCGCTCGGCGCCATCTCGCGCAAGGCGATCGACCGCAAGACCGGCGCGCGCGGGCTGCGCTCGATCATGGAGGGCATCCTGCTCGACACCATGTTCGACCTGCCGAGCCTGGAAGGCGTCGAAGAGGTCGTGATCTCGAAAGAGGTGGTCGAAGGGCACCGCCCGGCCGCTCTACATCTACGCGGACCGCTCGGACCGGGCCGCCGAGGGTGCGGCGTCGGCCTAACTTCGGCCGGACCGGCGAGATTCGGCACGAATCGTGCCGTGAACGGCCACATTGGGGC
The DNA here is from genome assembly GCA_963778455.1 of uncultured Alphaproteobacteria bacterium. Classification (GTDB taxonomy): domain Bacteria; phylum Pseudomonadota; class Alphaproteobacteria; order Rhizobiales; family Xanthobacteraceae; genus PALSA-894. The sequence goes on along the minus strand of CAVZUL010000008.1, from coordinate 207,964 downwards.
GGATTTTTACCCGTTTCCGGGGGTTTACTTGACACGCCCAGGTGCGGCGCCCACCTAATGGGCACGAAAGACTGCGTATTTGATTCCGGCTCGGGCTCTTCCCATCGCGCGTCGGGGCGATGCGCGAGACTTCCGCCCTCCCGCCTCCGGAATCGTCCTCGGCACTTCACTGCGGCTGCACCGACGTGGGTCGCGGAGAAGGGGCACAACAACAAGGATTGCAAGCCATGACCGCCTCCAAGCCACGGCCGGCCCCTGCAGCCGGCGAGACCCGCGCCTACCCGGTTCTGCCGCTGCGCGACATCGTGGTCTTCCCGCACATGATCGTTCCGCTCTTCGTCGGGCGCGAGAAGTCGATCAAGGCGCTCGAAGAGGTGATGAAGAGCGATACGTTCATCCTGCTCGCGACGCAGAAGAACGCCTCCGACGACGATCCGGCGACCGGCGCGATCTTCCAGATCGGCACGCTCGCGAGCGTGCTGCAACTGCTCAAGCTGCCCGACGGCACCGTGAAGGTGCTGGTCGAGGGCGCGGAGCGCGCCAAGATCCTCAAGTACAACGACCGCACCGACTACTACGAGGCCAAGCGCCGTCGTGCTCGCCGACGAGATGGGCGACAAGGTCGAGGCGGAAGCGCTCGCGCGCTCGGTCGTCACCGAGTTCGAAGGCTATGTGAAGCTCAACAAGAAGGTCTCGCCGGAAGTCGTCGGCGTGGTCCAGCAGATCGAGGACTACGGCAAGCTCGGCGACACCGTGGCCTCGCACCTCGCCGTGAAGATCCCCGACAAGCAGGCCGTGCTCGAGACGACGGCCGTGCCCGAGCGGCTGGAGAAGGTGCTCGGCCTGATGGAGAGCGAAATCTCCGTGCTGCAGGTCGAGAAGCGCATCCGCACGCGCGTCAAGCGCCAGATGGAGAAGACGCAGCGCGAGTACTACCTCAACGAACAGATGAAGGCGATCCAGAAGGAGCTGGGCGACGAGGAAGGCCGCGACGAACTCGCCGAGCTCGAAGACAAGATCAAGAAGACCAAGCTCTCGAAGGAAGCACGCGAGAAGGCGACGCACGAGCTCAAGAAGCTGCGGCAGATGTCACCGATGTCGGCCGAAGCGACCGTCGTGCGCAACTATCTCGACTGGCTGCTCTCGATCCCGTGGAACAAGAAGTCGAAGGTCAAGAAGGACCTGCCGCAGGCGCAGAACATTCTCGACAACGACCACTACGGGCTTGAGAAGGTCAAGGAGCGCATCGTCGAGTATCTCGCGGTGCAGAATCGCGCCAACAAGCTGACCGGTCCGATCCTGTGTCTCGTCGGCCCCCCCGGCGTCGGCAAGACGTCGCTCGGCAAGTCGATCGCCAAGGCGACCGGCCGTGAGTTCGTGCGCGTTTCGCTCGGCGGCGTGCGCGACGAGGCCGAGATCCGCGGTCACCGGCGCACCTACATCGGCTCGATGCCCGGCAAGATCATCCAGTCGATGCGCAAGGCCAAGACCTCGAACCCGCTGTTCCTCCTCGACGAGGTCGACAAGATGGGCGCCGATTTCCGCGGCGATCCGTCCTCGGCGCTGCTCGAGGTGCTCGACCCCGAGCAGAACCACACGTTCAACGACCACTATCTCGAGGTCGACTACGATCTCTCCAACGTGATGTTCATCACGACGGCGAACACGCTCAACATCCCGCCGCCCTTGATGGACCGCATGGAGATCATCCGCATCGCCGGCTACACCGAGAACGAGAAGGTCGAGATCGCGCGCAAGCACCTGATCCCGAACGCGATCACCAAGCACGGGCTCGACCCGAAGGAATGGTCGATCGACGACGAGGGCCTGAAGACTTTTGATCCGCCGCTACACCCGCGAGGCGGGCGTGCGTAACCTTGAGCGCGAGCTCTCGACACTGGCCCGCAAGGCCGTGAAGGAGCTGATGCTCAACAAGAAGACCAAGGTGGTGAAGATCACCGACGCGAATCTGTCCGACTATCTCGGCGTGCCGAAGTATCCGCTACGGCGAGATCGAGGAGAAGGATCAGGTCGGCGTGGTCACCGGACTTGCCTGGACCGATGTCGGCGGCGAGCTGCTCACGATCGAAGCCGCCATGATGCCCGGCAAGGGCCGCATGACGGTGACCGGCAACCTGCGCGACGTGATGAAGGAGTCGATCTCGGCGGCGGCGTCTTATGTCCGCTCGCGGGCGATCGCCTTCGGCATCGAGCCGCCGCAGTTCGACAAGCGCGACATCCACGTGCACGTGCCGGAAGGCGCGACGCCGAAGGATGGACCCTCGGCCGGTGTCGCCATGGTGACGGCGATCGTCTCGGTGATGGCCGGCATTCCGGTGCGCCGCGATGTCGCCATGACCGGCGAGATCACGCTGCGCGGCCGTGTGCTGCCGATCGGCGGGCTGAAGGAGAAGCTGCTCGCCGCGCTGCGCGGCGGCATCAAGACCGTGCTGATCCCGGAGGAGAACGCCAAGGATCTGGTCGAGATCTCCGACCAGATCAAAGGCGGGCTCGAGATCATCCCGGTCTCGCGCATGGACGAGGTTCTGGCCCTCGCGCTGACCCGCAAGCCCGAGCCGATCGAGTGGGACGAGAATGCCGCCAAGTCGGTGGACGTGCCGGAACCGGTGTCGAGGACGACCCCCCGGCGGTCATCGCGCACTAGGCTTGGCCAGATGGAAGCTGGAAGGGCGGCGCCTGGCGCCGCCCTTTCGTTTTGGCCTCGTCCGCCCCCACTTGATGATGTTTCCCGCCGCAAATGTCAGACTCTTGAAGGGAAATTCCATCCGCAGATCGTGTGGGACCGTGTCTTTCCTGCACTAGTCGGAGGTGTCGGGTCGGCCGTAGGGTTCCCATCGGAATGGCGGCCTTGCGTTGGAGGGGCACATGAAATTCGTTCGAGGAACTATCGCGGCGCTGGCGTTGAGTGCGCCGATTTCGAGCATTTGCGGCCGACTTGCCGGTGAAGGCGCCCGTATCGCGCCGGTCGCCGTCTACAACTGGACCGGCTTCTATGTCGGCGGCAACGCCGGTTACAGCTGGGGCCGCGCCACCACGAACCAAGTTGATTCTTCGACAACGACGAGCACGACCGAGTGCTTTCGTGACGCCACCTCACCAGCTCTCACAGGTGCCCTTTCCACCATCGTGTGCGCGCCAAACACCACAACGACTTTCCCGATCGTGACTGGACCGACGACGGCGGCGGCTGCGACAACTGGGCAGGCGAACGTCGACGGCTTCATCGGCGGTGGGCAGATCGGTTACAATTATCAGTTTGATCGTAGTTGGCTCGTTGGGCTCGAAGCCGATATTCAATACAGCGCTCAGCGCGGCAGCCAAAGCGGTTGCAGCGCCGCGGGATGCCCTCTGGGTTCCGCCTTCGGATCGGCCTCGACCGCTTTGAAATGGTTCGGCACCGCGCGTGGCCGGCTTGGCTGGCTGCCGACCGATCGCATCCTGCTCTACGTCACGGGCGGCCTCGTGTATGGCCAGGTCGAAACCAGCTACCTCAGCGGCATCAGCGGCGTCGCGCTCTTGCCGGCAAACACCTCGATTTGGCGCGCAGGATGGACAGTGGGCGGCGGCGTCGAAGGCGTGTTGTCCGACCGCTGGACCGTGAAGGCCGAGTATCTTTATGCAGACTACGGCAGCTTTGGCGCGAACCTGGGTACCAGCGCCGCGGTGACAACCGTCGGACCGTTCGTTACTCTCTTTCCTCCGGCACCGGCGGGGACGCGGACCACGACCACGACCACCGTCAGCTCGGCGGTGAACACCCGGTTCACGGATAACATCTTCCGGCTCGGCCTCAATTATCGCCTCACCCCCTAGGCGGTTGTCGCACTGCGGATAGCGGGCGCATAAGACAACGGCCCCGGGCGTCCCCGGGGCCTTCTGTTTCGGGTACTTGCGCCTCACCGCCCTGCAGCGATATTGCGTTGGCGCGGGGCGATTAGCTCAGTTGGTAGAGCGCCTGCTTTACACGCAGGATGTCGGCGGTTCGAGTCCGTCATCGCCCACCACCGTGCGCGGCAACGGTGCATGGTGCCCAACGAAAAATTGAAGGCTGCCCGTCGTGCCCCCAGGGGAGACGGACAGCCTTTCAAGCCGGCGCGTCGCCGAAGCGGTTAGACGGCTTCCTTCAGTTCCTTCGCGGCGCGGAAGGCGACCTTCTTGCTCGCCTTGATCTTGATCGGCTCGCCGGTCGCAGGGTTGCGGCCCATGCGGGCGGCGCGCTTGCGCACCTGCAGGATGCCGAGACCGCCGATCCGGATGCGGTCGCCCTTCTTCAGGTGTTTGACGATGAGATCGATCATGCTGTTGAGGATCGCCTCGGCCTGCTTCTTGGAAAGCTCATGACCTTCGGCGACGTAGGCCGACAGGTGCTTCAATGTAACGGTGGGAGCAGTCGTCTTGGTGGCCGCCATGGGTAATCGTCTCCTTTGTGATACTGGTGGGAACACGCAAGTTATGCCCGTCCCATAAGCGATTCTCGCAAGCCTGACTACGTGGAATGCAACGGGGGAAAATCGGGACGAACAACTTGTTGCGAATTGACGGGCGATTCTAGCCGGTCTTGACTTGGCGGGATACGGGTCGTATCTCATCGCACCCTTAAAGAAAGCCCGAAAATCAAGGCTTTTCCGGGGGCGTAGCTCAGTTGGTTAGAGCGCCGGCCTGTCACGCCGGAGGCCGCGGGTTCGAGTCCCGTCGCTCCCGCCAGTCTTCGCGCCCAAGGCGCTCCGGCTGGCAAACACCGCCCAGCCCGGGCGGGCTATCCCCGATACACCGGCGCCGGCTGCGAGAAGAAGCCGAGCAGGATGTGATAGACCAGCATGTAGTTCTTCTGCTGGAAGCTCGCGTGCGAGATGCCGGGCATGACGGCGAACTGCTTGTCGGGATTCGGCAATCGCTTGAAGAACTCAATCAGGTCGTCGAAGCCCGCGATCCCGTCCCACTGGCCGCGCATGATCAGGGTCGGGACCATGATGTTCTCGGGATTGTTCACCGGCAGCTTCGAACACATGTCGACATAAGTGCCAGTCGGCACGCTGTCGTCGAGCTTCACGATCGCGTCGGCGAAGGAATCGATCACGCGCTCCTCGGCGGTGCCGGGATGATCGCGGTTGAAGATCGAGTGCACGAAGGCGCGGTCGATCGGGCGGCGGTTCTTCGATTGAAACTCAGGCAACTTCTTGCGCCGCTCGGCGAGCGTGGGTGAGCCTTCGCCGGTCCACACGGTCGCGTCGAGCGCGAGACGCGCGACCATTGCGGGGTGGCGCTCGGCGAACAGCCCCGCGCGCAGTGCGCCCGACGAGATGCCGTAGACGAGGAGAGGGCGTGGCCCGCGCAGCTTCTGGATATAGGTCGCGGCCGCGTGGCAATCGTCGGCGCCGAACGAGATCGGGGCGTTGTTGTCGCGGTCCTTGGTGGACCGGCCGTAACCCTCCATGTCGACGCACCAGCAGTCATAGCCATGCTTCGCGAAGTACTCCATCGCCGAGGAGTTCGGCCGCCCCGGCACGTCGAGATCGAAGGTCGGCTGCGACGCCATCGAGGAGCCGTGCACGAACAGGATTGTGCCCGCGGTCTTGGCAGGGTCGCCCGCGACCTTGTTCCACAAGAACAGCTTCACGTCGCCTTTGTTGGTCCAGTGTTCGGTGCCGGGAATGCGGACCTGTACGTTCATCGCGAGTTTCCTTTTTTGCGCATGATCTTGTCCGAAAACCGGTTTCCACTTTTCGGGATCATGTGCGCCTTCAGTTAACGTTGATGCTGTTTGCCCTGATCAACTTGGCCCAGCGGTCGATCTCGGACTGGATATAGATGCCGAACTCATCCGGCTTCATCACCATCGTGTTCGCGCCCTGCCGCCGCCACGACTCCTGAATGTCGGAGCGCAGCAGGATCTTGTTGATCTCGCGATTGAGCAGATCGACGATCAGCTGCGGTGTCCCGGCCGGCGCCATGACGCCGATCCAGATCGTCGCGTTGTAGTCCGGAATCCCGGCTTCCGCGATAGTCGGCACGTTCGGCAGGATCGGCGAGCGCGTTTTGCCCGATGTGCCGAGCGCCTTGACGCGGCCATCCTCGATGGTGGGGGCCATCGTGGGCAGGCTGTCGAACATCATGTCGATCTGGCCCGAGATGATATCGGCGCGCGCGCCGGTCGAGCCCTTGTAGGGGACGTGCTGGATATTGATGCTGGCGAGGTTTTTCACCAGTTCGGCTGCCATGTGATAGTTGGAACCGAGGCCCGACGACGCGTAATTGAGCTTGCCTGGATTGGCCTTTGCGAATGCGATGAGCTCTTTCAGGCTCTTGATCGGTGAGCGCTCCGGCACCACCAGCACCAGCTCCGAGTTCATCAGCGAGGCGACCGGCACAAAGTCCCGCATCAGCCGATAGGATTTGTTCGGATTGAGTGTCTCGACCGTCGTCTGCGTCGCCGAGATCATCAGCAGCGTGTAGCCATCGGGTGTGGCCCGCGCGACTTCGGTTGTGCCGATGATCGTGCCGGCGCCGGGGCGGTTTTCCATCACGATTGGCTGGCCGAGGACCTTGCGCAGTTCTTCGCCGAGCGCGCGCGTGAACACGTCGGTCGGCCCTCCCGCTCCGAACGGCACGATGAAGCGGATCGTGCGGTTTGGATAATCCTGCGCAGCGGCAGGCGATGCCCCGAGCACTGCGATAATCGCGAGTCCGCAGAGGGATTTGCGCCAATCTCTTGTCACGACACGCCCAGTGTCAGGCCGGGACAGTTACGCGGGAGGCCGTGTTTGCGCTGGCGAGCCCCAAAAGCTCACGCGCCTCATTCGGCGTCGCGGCACTCGAACCAAGCAGCTCGATGATCTTCACTGCCTTCGCGACCAGCGCCGCATTGCTCGGCGTCAGCTTGCCGCGCTCGAGATAGAGATTGTCCTCGAGCCCGACGCGCACGTGCCCGCCGAGCAGCACGGCCTGTGCCGCCATCGGAAACTGATGCAGCGAAATCCCGAATGCAAACCAGGTGCAGCCGGACGGCAGCAGGTTGCGCATGTAGATCATGGCTTCGGATGTCGCGGGCTGGCCCCAGGCGATGCCGAGGCAAATCTGGAACATGCCCGGACCCTTGATGTGTCCGGTCTCGATCATGCGCTTGGCGAGCAAAAGGTGGCCGGTCTCGAATACCTCAAGCTCCGGCGTCACGCCGGCCCCGCGGATGTCGGTCGCCATCGCTTCCAGAATGGGCGGCGTGTTCACGAACACGTTCGGCCCCATGTTCATGCTGCCCATGTCGAGCGAGCAGATTTCCGGACGCAGATCGAGCACGTGCTGCACGCGCTGGCGTGGTGTACGCAACGTCGTGCCGGCGCCAGGTTTCATCGGGTCGTCGAGGCTCGGCGAAAATCGCCCGCCGGGCCCGGTCGTCAGGTTGATGACGACGTCGGTGCCGCTCTGGCGGATGCGGTCGACCACCTCGGCGTAGTGCGCACCCTCCATGCTCGGGAGCCCGGTCTTCGGGTCGCGCACGTGGATGTGTACGATCGCGGCGCCGGCCTTGGCGGCGTCGATCGCCGAGGAGGCGATCTGCTCCGGCGTGACCGGTACGGCCGGATTCTTGCCCGGTGTGTCCGCCGACCCCGTCACCGCGCAGGAAATCATCACCTTGCGTTGCACGGCCGCTCCTCCCGAAAGTCTTTTCTCATCCAGCCTACAGCGGCAGGCGGCGGCCGGATACGGGGTCGCGACCGCGTCCGACCAAGCGAAGGTGCGCATGCGCGAAGCGCGTCGCGGCGCTGCCGATCAAGCGCTAGTTTCGCTGGCGCGCGACGTAAGCACGCCACACTGTCACCCACACGAGGCCGAAGCCGATGACGAGAAAAATGGAACCTGCGACCTGCGACGCACCGAACTGATATTCGTAGTCCTGCCGATCATCAAGGACCACCGGTAGCACGTCGGGTCGATCCTCTAGATAGCGAATCCAGACGTCGCGAACGATGACGGTTCCGTTTGAAACAATCCTGTTCCAGTAGGCAGGCGAGACATGCCGTGGAGGCGATTCGCGCCGTTGGCCTGCCTTGTCATTCCACGCGAGTGCGATGGCATACGATTTTTGGCTCTGCTTGCCTTGACGCTCCGTCGCGCTGACTACGCGCGCCACGGTTTCGATCCCGCCCTGCCACATGGCACGGTCGGCTTGTCGCTTCGTCCAGGCGGTGTACGAGAACATCAACCCGGTTAGCAGTGTCACAATCGTCACGGCCGCCCAGCCGAGTACATTCTTGTCGCGCGCTTTCCGCGCTGTTGTCGAATCCGCGCCCACCTTGGTCCCCGTTTCGCTGCGCATCCTACGTTGTTGCCGACGGGAATTACCAGCGCACAGCGTCCGCTCGGGCGGAAGCTTCGATATCGTCCGGCTGCGAATTCGACGGACCAGACATGGCTTTCGTTCCGCACCTTGCCACTCATTATGCGCTGCGCTAAGCCAACCCCGTCCCTGGAACGAATCCGAACTGAGAAATCGGGGCGATTTCAACAGGTTCTGGCGCGCTCCGCGCCGCGACGGAACCATGGTCCGGGCGAAGCCGCAGAAGGGTCGCCGATGAGCGAGCTATTGCAGGATTATTTGCCGCTCGTTGTGTTCATCGCGGTCGCGATCGGCATCGGTCTCGCCCTGCTCGTCGCCCCCTTCGTCGTCGCCTACCGGAGCCCGGACCCGGAGAAGCTCTCCGCCTACGAGTGCGGCTTCAACGCTTTCGACGACGCGCGCATGAAGTTCGACGTGCGGTTCTATCTGGTCGCGATCCTGTTCATCATTTTCGACCTCGAAGTGTCCTTCCTCTTTCCGTGGGCCGTGGCGTTCGGTCAGCTCGGCGCGTTCGGCTTCTGGTCGATGATGCTGTTCCTTGGCGTGCTGACGATCGGCTTCATATATGAGTGGAAGAAGGGGGCGCTCGAATGGGATTGAGCGCATGATCGTCGCTCCCGCCGCCACAGGCATCCTGGACCCGCGCACCGGTAAGCCGGTCGGCGCGGACGACAGCTATTTCACCGGGCTGAACAACGAACTCGCCGACAAGGGCTTCCTCGTTACCGCGACGGACGAACTGATCACCTGGGCGCGCACCGGCTCGCTGATGTGGATGACGTTCGGGCTCGCATGCTGCGCGGTCGAGATGATGCAGATGTCTATGCCGCGCTATGACGCGGAGCGCTTCGGCTTTGCGCCGCGCGCTTCGCCGCGCCAGTCCGACGTGATGATCGTTGCGGGCACGCTCACCAACAAGATGGCTCCCGCGCTGCGCAAGGTCTACGACCAAATGCCCGAGCCGCGCTACGTCATCTCGATGGGTTCGTGCGCCAACGGCGGCGGCTACTACCACTACTCTTATTCCGTGGTGCGCGGCTGCGACCGTATCGTACCGGTCGACATCTACGTGCCGGGCTGCCCGCCGACCGCCGAGGCGCTGCTCTATGGCGTGATGCTGCTGCAGAAGAAAATCCGCCGCACCGGGACGATCGAGCGGTGAGCGAAGCACTCAACGCACTGGGCGAAGGGATCGTCGCCGCGCTGCCCGGCGCGGTCACGGGACATGCCGTCGCTTACGGCGAACTGACGATCACGGTGCAAGCGGCCGAGATCGTCAAGGTCGTGACGTTCCTGCGCGATGATCCGCGCTGCCAGTTCTGGAACATCGTCGACGTGACGGCGGTCGACTGGCCGGCGCGCGAGAAACGCTTCGACGTCGTCTATCACTTTCTCTCGCCGAAGCAGAACACGCGCATTCGGGTGAAGGCCGAGACCGACGAGGTGACGCCGGTTCCCTCGATCATCTCGGTATTTCCCGGCGCCGAGTGGTTCGAGCGCGAGACCTGGGATCTTTACGGCGTGATGTTCACCGATCACCCCGACATGCGCCGGCTGCTCACCGACTACGGCTTCGAGGGCCATCCGCTGCGCAAGGATTTCCCGCTCACCGGTTTCGTCGAGGTGCGCTACGACGACGAGCAGAAGCGCGTGCTTTACGAGCCGGTGCGGCTCGCGCAGGAATTCCGCAATTTCGACTTCCTCTCTCCGTGGGAGGGTACGGACTACAAGCTGCCCGGCGACGAGAAGGCTGAGCAGAAGCCATGAACGCGGCCGCGAAAACGTTGTCGGGCGGATGCCTATGCGGCGCAGTGCGCTTCACGGCGGCGCCACGCGAGCATGACGTTGGTGTGTGTCACTGCGGCATGTGTCGCAAATGGTCGGCGGGTCCGTTTTTCGCGCTCGACGTCGGATCGACTCTAACGGTCGAGGACGCGACCGATCTCGGCAGCTATCGCTCCTCGGAGTGGGCTGAACGGTGCTTCTGCAAGAAGTGCGGCAGCACGCTGTTCTATCGCCTTGTCGGCAAGGACTACGACGTGGTTTCCGCCGAAGCCTTCGACGACAAGACCGGGTTTGCCCTGACGAGCCAGATCTTCATCGACGAAAAGCCGGCTTACTACGATTTCGCCAACAAGACGAAGACTATGACTGGCGCGGAAGTCTTCGCGGCGTTCGGAGCATCCGAAGGGCAGGCCAAGCCATGACGATGACGACCGAGGGCGGCCTGCGCAACTTCACCATCAACTTCGGGCCGCAGCATCCGGCCGCGCACGGCGTGCTGCGTCTGGTGCTGGAGCTTGACGGCGAGGTGGTCGAGCGCGTCGATCCGCATATCGGGCTGCTACACCGCGGCACCGAAAAACTGATCGAACAGAAGATCTATCAGCAGGCGATCCCGTATTTCGACCGGCTCGATTACGTCGCGCCGATGAACCAGGAGCATGCCTTTTGCCTTGCAGTGGAGCGGCTGCTCGGCTTGTCGGTGCCGCGCCGCGGCCAGCTCATCCGCGTCCTCTATTGTGAGATCGGACGGCTGCTCTCGCACATCCTGAACGTCACCACGCAGGCGATGGACGTCGGCGCGCTCACCCCGCCGCTGTGGGGCTTCGAGGAACGCGAGAAGCTGATGGTGTTCTACGAGCGCGCGTCCGGCTCGCGCATGCACGCGGCCTACTTTCGCGTCGGCGGCGTGCGCCAGGACCTGCCGCCCAAATTGATCGACGATATCGAGGCGTTCTGCGATCCGTTCCTCAAGGTCTGCGACGACCTCGAAACGCTGCTCACCGACAACCGCATCTTCAAGCAGCGCAACGTTGACATTGGCGTCGTGTCGCTGGAGGACGCCTGGAAATGGGGCTTCTCGGGCGTGATGGTGCGCGGCTCGGGCGCGGCTTGGGATTTGCGCAAGAGCCAGCCCTACGAGTGCTATTCGGAAATGGATTTCGACATTCCGATCGGCAAAAACGGCGACTGTTACGACCGTTACTGCCTCCGCATGGAAGAGATGCGCCAGTCGATCGCGATCATGAAGCAGTGCATCGCGAAGCTGCGCGAGCCGGACGGGCAGGGACCGGTATCGGTAGTCGACAACAAGATCGTGCCGCCGGCGCGGGCCGAGATGAAGCGCTCGATGGAAGCGCTGATCCACCACTTCAAGCTCTACACCGAGGGCTATCACGTGCCGGCCGGCGAGGTTTATGCCGCCGTCGAAGCGCCCAAGGGCGAGTTCGGCGTCTATCTGGTCGCCGACGGGACCAACAAGCCGTACAAGTGCAAGATCCGCGCGCCGGGCTTCGCGCACCTGCAGGCGATGGACTTCATCTGCCGCGGCCACATGCTGGCCGACGTGTCGGCGATCCTCGGCAGCCTCGATATCGTGTTCGGGGAGGTGGACCGATGAAGACACTCGCGATTTTGCTCGCTTTGTCGGCGTGCGTGAGTGGGGCGTCGGCCGCCGTGCCATGCAGCGGTGGTAGCGGGTGCGGCGACGAATTCATCGCGCGCGGCTGGACCAAGATCGCACAATGTGACGATCACAATTGGAGCTATCTGCTCCAGAGGAACGGAAACATCGTGGTTTGCACCGGGGTCAGCGGGCGCGCCGGCCCGATCGAATTCCCGTGTGAGAGTTTCAAGGGAAACCTCGCGCAGTATCGCGTCGTCGCAGCGACGCCGGCGAACGCGCGGCGAGGGGCTGAATGCGTGCTGAGCCCTGCCGTCACAGGCGAGGCTGGAAAATAACGATGGCCAATCGCCGCCTCGCCGACCCGCATCTTCAGCCGAAGGAATTTTCCTTTACGGCGAAGAACCGCGCGTGGGCCGAGCGGCAGATCAAGAAATATCCGGAAGGGCGGCAGGCATCGGCGGTGATCCCGTTGCTCTGGCGCGCGCAGGAACAGCATGACGGCTGGCTGCCGCAGAAGGCGATCGAGCACGTCGCCGAATTCCTCGGCATGGCGAACATCCGCGTGCTCGAGGTCGCGACCTTCTACACGATGTTCCTTCTCTCCCCGGTAGGGAAGAAGGCGCACGTACAGGTATGCGGCACGACGCCGTGCCGCCTGCGCGGCGCGGACGATCTGTTCAAGGTGTGCGCGCGGCGCATTCACCCCGAGCCGCATCACGTGTCGGCCGACGGCGATTTCTCATGGGAAGAGGTCGAGTGCCTCGGTGCCTGCGTGAATGCCCCGATGGTGCTGATCTGGAACGACACCTACGAGGACCTGACCGCTGAAACCTTCGAGAAGGTTCTCGACGGCTTCGTGAACGGCAAGCCGGTGAAGCCCGGTCCGCAGATCGACCGGCAGTTCTCTGCACCGGTCGGCGGCCCGATGACCCTGACCGATCCCGCGCTCTACGCGCACGCAAATGGCGGCGACAATGAAGGGCCGGCTCTGACCGACAGCGACGCCAAGAAGCCGGGCGCGGCGGCGAACGTCTCCGACGTGCCGATCCCGAAACCGCCGATTGCCGACGCAACCGACCCCAGGCGCAGCTGATGCTCGAAGACAAGGACCGCATCTTCAAGAACCTCTACGGCCTGCATGACTGGGGCCTGAAGGGTGCGCGTGCGCGCGGCGCGTGGGACGGCACCAAGGACATCCTTGCGCGCGGCCGCGACGCGCTCGTCAACGAAATGAAGGCCTCCGGCCAGCGCGGTCGCGGGGGCGCGGGCTTTCCAACCGGCCTCAAATGGTCGTTCATGCCGAAGGAGTCGAAGGACGACCGGCCGAGCTATCTCGTCATCAACGCCGACGAGTCCGAGCCCGGCACCTGCAAGGACCGCGAGATCATGCGGCACGATCCGCATCTTCTCGTCGAAGGCTGCCTGATCGCGGGCGCCGCGATGGGCGCGAGCGCCTGCTACATCTATGTGCGCGGCGAATTCATCCGAGAGCGCGAGCGGCTGCAAGCCGCGATCGATCAGGCCTACGAAGCCGGCCTCATCGGCAAGAACGCGTGCGGCTCGGGCTACGATTACGACATGTACGTGCATCACGGCGCCGGCGCCTACATCTGCGGCGAGGAAACCGCGCTGCTCGAAAGCCTCGAAGGCAAGAAGGGCCAGCCGCGCCTCAAGCCGCCGTTCCCCGCCAACATGGGCCTCTATGGCTGCCCGACCACGGTGAATAACGTCGAGACGATTGCGCAGGCGCCCGACATCATGCGGCGCGGCGCGGCGTGGTTTTCGTCGCTCGGACGAGCGAACAACACCGGCACCAAGCTCTATTGCATCTCCGGCCACGTCGAATAAGCCCTGCAACGTCGAGGAGACGATGGGCATTCCGCTGCGCGAGCTTCTGGAGAAGCATGCGGGCGGCGTGCGCGGTGGCTGGGACAATCTGCTTGCCGTGATCCCGGGCGGCTCGTCGATGCCGCTGGTGCCCGCCGGGCCGGATCAGGCCGACACGCTGCTGATGGACTTCGACGGCTGCCGCGACAAGAAATCCGCGCTCGGCACTGCCGCCGTGATCGTGATGGACAAGTCGACCGACATCATCCGCGCGATGGCGCGCATCTCGTATTTTTACAAGCACGAGAGCTGCGGCCAGTGCACGCCCTGCCGCGAGGGCATGGGCTGGATGTGGCGCGTGCTGATGCGCATGGCGGAGGGCCGCGCGCACCGACGCGAGATCGACATGCTGATGGACGTGACCAAGCAGATCGAGGGTCACACGATCTGCGCTTTCGGCGACGGCGCGGCCTGGCCGGTGCAGGGCCTGCTGCGCCACTTCCGCCCCGAGATCGAGCGGCGCATCGATCAATATGCGGCGAACCCGCATCCCGAACCTGTGCGCGTCGCCGCGGAGTAAAGACATGCAACAGCCGGCAGGCCACCATCTTGCACAACTCAACATCGGGCGCATCCGCTACGAAATCGAGGATCCGCGTATGGTCGGGTTCGTCGACAACCTCGCGTCGGTGAATGCGATTGCAGAGCGCTCGGAAGGCTTCGTGTGGCGCTATACCGACGAGAGCGGCAACGCAACCTCAACGCGGCCCTACGACGGCGACCCGATGATGGCGGTGAACATGTCGGTCTGGGAGAACGTGGAATCGCTTGAGAAATACGTCTGGCAGACAGTGCACAAGCGCTTCTACAGCAAGCGCCACGAGTGGTTCGAGAAGATGGATGAGCGCTATCTGGTGATGTGGTGGGTGCCGGCCGGGCACCGGCCGACGATCCAGGAAGCGATCGAGCGGCTCGAGCACCTGAAGACGCACGGCGCGAGCGAACACGCGTTCGGCTGGGAGGGCCTCGCGTCGGCAGAACTCTGGAAGTCGGCGCGATGCGCGTGAGGGAAACCACCATGATGGATCGGTTCGGAGTGCTGGCGCGACGCTGGCAGGACGATTTGCGGGAGGCCGTGGAGCGATTCATCAGGGAATATGAATTTCTGCTTGAACAATTCGGAAAAGGGTTCAATCCACGAAACCCGCAATTCATGGCGTGGGTACTCTCAGTCGTCGTGATCATGCTTGCGACGGCAGTGCTGGCGCAGGGTTTACGGCGGCTTTGGCCAATGTTGGGAAGCCCATGACCAAGCTCATCGTCGACGGCCGCGAGATCGACGTACCGCCCGAGTTCACGCTGCTGCAGGCATGCGAGGCGGCGGGTGCGGAGATTCCGCGCTTCTGCTTCCACGAGCGGCTCTCGATCGCCGGCAATTGCCGCATGTGTCTGGTCGAGCTGTCCGGCTCGCCCAAGCCGGTTGCGTCCTGCGCATGGGGTGTGCGCGACTGCCGGCCGGGGCCGAAGGGCGAGCCGCCGGAGGTGAAGACGCGCACGCCATTGGTGCGCAAGGCGCGCGAAGGCGTGATGGAGTTCCTGCTGATCAACCATCCGCTCGACTGCCCGATCTGCGATCAAGGCGGCGAATGCGATCTGCAGGACCAGGCGATGGCCTACGGCGTCGACAACACGCGCTATCACGAGAACAAGCGCGCGGTCGAAGACAAGTACATCGGCATCCTCGTCAAGACGATCATGAACCGCTGCATCCACTGCACGCGCTGCGTGCGGTTCGCGACCGAGGTCGCAGGCGTGCCGGAGCTCGGCGCGATCGGGCGCGGCGAGGACATGGAGATCACGACCTACCTCGAAAGCGCGATGACCTCGGAGCTGCAGGGCAACGTGGTGGACCTGTGTCCGGTCGGCGCGCTCACCTCGAAGCCCTATGCTTTCGCGGCGCGGCCGTGGGAATTGAACAAGACCGAGTCGATCGACGTGATGGATGCGCTTGGCAGCGCGATCCGCGTCGACACGCGCGGGCGTGAGGTGATGCGGATACTGCCGCGCGTCAACGAGGACGTGAACGAGGAGTGGATTTCCGACAAGACGCGCCACGTGGTGGACGGCTTGCGCACGCAACGGCTCGATCAGCCCTATATCCGCGAGGGCGGCCGGCTGGTGCCGGCGTCATGGTCAGCGGCGTTCGACGCGATCGCGGCGCGCGCGAAGGCGACGAAGCCCGATCGTATCGGGGCCATCGCGGGCGACCTTGCGGCTGTCGAGGAGATGTTCGCGCTCAAGGAGCTGATGGGGCGCCTCGGCGCGACCAGCATCGATTGCCGGCAGGACGGCGCGGCGCTCGATCCTTCGCTCGGCCGCGCGAGCTACCTGTTCAACGCGACCATCGCCGGCATCGAGCAGGCCGACGCGCTGATGGTCGTCGGTGCGAATCCGCGCAAGGAAGCGCCGGTGCTCAATTCGCGCATCCGCAAACGCTGGCGTGCCGGGAAATTCCCGATCGCGCTGATCGGCGAGCGCGCCGATCTCACCTACGAGTACAACTATCTCGGTGTCGGGCCGGAGACGCTTGGCGGCCTCAAGGGTGACGAACTCGGCAAGGCCGAGCGGCCGTTGTGGCTGATCGGGCAGGGGGCGCTCGCGCGTCCCGATGGTGCGGCGATCCTGACGGCCGCCGCGAAGGCCGCTCGGACGGCGGGCGCTATCAAGGACGGCTGGAACGGCTTCTCGGTGCTGCATACGGCCGCGTCGCGGGTCGGCGCGCTCGACATCGGTTTCGTGCCGGGGCAGGGCGGCAAGAACGCCGCCGAGATGGTCAAGCCCGGCGCGCTCGATGTCGTCTTTCTGCTTGGCGCCGACGAAATCGAGATCGCGCCGGGCGCGTTCGTCATTTACATCGGCACGCATGGCGACCGCGGCGCGCACCGCGCCGACGTGATCCTCCCGGGCGCGGCGTACACCGAAAAGTCCGGCATCTACCTCAACACCGAGGGCCGCGTGCAGATGGCGGCGCGCGCCGGGTTCCCGCCGGGCGACGCGCGCGAGGACTGGGCGATCCTGCGCGCGCTCTCCGATGTGCTCGGGCAGAAGCTGCCGTACGAACTCTCTGAACCAGCTACGCGCAGCTCTGTTCAAGGCGCATCCGCATCTTGCGCGCGTCGATCGCATCGAGCCCGGCAACGCGGCCGATATCGAGAAACTTGGTGGCCGCGGCGGCGCGCCCGACAAGGCGCCGTTCCGTTCAGCCGTTGCCGACTTCTATCTCACCAATCCGATCGCGCGCGCGTCCGCCATCATGGGCGAATGCTCGGCGCTGGCGCGCGGCGCGCGCGCGGTAGCCGCGGAGTAGCGCGATGGCCGAATTCTGGACCAGTTACCTTTGGCCGCTGATCGTCATGGTGGCGCAGTCGCTGCTGCTGCTGGTGCTGCTGCTGGTCGCGATCGCCTATGTGCTGCTCGCCGACCGCAAGATCTGGGCGGCGGTGCAGATCCGGCGCGGCCCGAACGTGGTCGGCCCGTGGGGCCTGCTGCAATCCTTTGCCGACTTGCTCAAGTTCGTGCTGAAGGAGCCGACGATCCCGGCGGCCGCCAACAAGGGCGTGTTCCTGCTCGCGCCGCTGGTCACCTGCGTGCTCGCGCTCGCCGCCTGGGCGGTGATCCCGGTCGATCTCGGCTGGGTGATCGCCGACATCAATGTCGGCATCCTCTACATCTTCGCGATCTCCTCGCTGATGGTCTACGGCGTGATCATGGCGGGCTGGGCGTCGAACTCGAAGTATCCGTTCCTCGCCGCGCTCCGTTCCGCCGCGCAGATGGTGTCCTACGAAGTCTCGATCGGCTTCGTCATCATCACGGTGCTGCTCTGCGTCGGCTCGCTGCGCATCAGCGACATCGTGGAGGCGCAGAACACGCGCTTCGGCCTGCTCGGATGGTACTGGCTGCCCCTGTTCCCGATGTTCGTCGTGTTCTTCATCTCGGCGCTCGCCGAGACCAACCGGCCGCCGTTCGATCTGGTAGAGGCCGAGTCCGAGCTCGTCGCCGGTTTCATGGTCGAATACGGCTCGACCCCGTACATGATGTTCATGCTCGGCGAGTACGTGGCAATCGCGACCATGTGCGCGCTGACCACGATCCTGTTCATGGGCGGGTGGCTGGCGCCGATCCCGTATCCGCCGTTCACGTGGGTGCCCGGCGTCGATCTGGTTCGTGCTCAAGGCGTTCCTTCGTGTTCTTCATGTTCGCGATGGTGAAGGCGTTCGTGCCACGCTACCGCTACGACCAGTTGATGCGGCTCGGCTGGAAGGTATTCCTGCCGCTCTCGCTCGCGATGGTGGCGATCGTCGCGGCGGTGTTGCATTTCACCGGGCTGGCGCCGAAATAGATGCTGTCGCTCGGCGGTTTCCTCGGTGCAATCGCCGGAACGGTACTGGGCGCGATAAACTACGTCATGCTGGTGCCCGCCATCGAAAGGCGGTTGCGGGCATTGGACAAGTCGGAGACTGCGGCGCAACGGGAGGAGCTTGAGAGCAAGATCTCGCTGATGCGGCGGCTCATTCTCGGGATCGAGCTGCTGACGCTCGGCGGGCTTGGCTACTGGCTCGGAATGAAGTTTCTCGGCCCGGCGCTCGGAATAGACTAGGATAAGCTATGAGGCTCGATCAGGCCGCGCGCGCGATGTTCCTGCAGGAGTTCGTGCAGGCGTTCTTCCTGTCGATGCGCTATTTCTTCAAGCCGAAGCCGACGCTGAACTATCCGTTCGAGAAGGGCCCGATCAGCCCGCGTTTCCGCGGCGAGCACGTGCTGCGCCGCTATCCGAACGGCGAGGAGCGCTGCATCGCCTGCAAGCTGTGCGAGGCGATCTGCCCGGCGCAGGCGATCACCATCGAGGCGGGCCCGCGCCGCAACGACGGCACGCGCCGCACCACGCGCTACGACATCGACATGGTGAAGTGCATCTATTGCGGGCTCTGCCAGGAAGCCTGCCCGGTCGACGCGATCGTCGAGGGGCCGAACTTCGAGTTCGCGACCGAAACGCGCGAGGAGCTCTACTACGACAAGGAGCGCCTGCTCGCGAACGGCGACCGCTGGGAACGCGAGATCGCGAAGAACATCGCGCTCGATGCGCCGTATCGGTGAGTTGTCATTCCGGGGCGCCGCGAAGCGGCGAGCCCGGAATCTATAACCGCGACTGGTTCTTGAATCGCATGGTCTGTGGCTATGGATTCCGGCCCTCGCTCCGCTCGGCCGGAATGACCGCGTCGCCATCTTCAATTGTCAAACAGCCAACGCTCCGCCAGCCCGATTGGATGGGGGCGGGTGCCCCTTGTCCGTTTCCGCCCCCGAAAAAGGTGAGGGGAGCAGAGCGCCGACCGGCGCTGGTGCGGAAGCGCCGCACCCCGTGACCCGCCTCGCGGTCGGGTCGATCTTCGGGATCGCCCGAAGATCACCGGCCAGTGACGCAGGCCGGCGCGCCTCTCGGCGCTCTGCTGCGGCGTTTTCCTTACGGCGCCGGGCCGCGCTTTCAGCGGCGCCGAGCGCCGCCATCAGCCAGCTCCTGGCAGGAGGCCGTTGTACCTCCGGGCGGAGCCCCGACGCTGCCCGAGTGCCCGGCTGACGAGGCCGAGACGCGCGGGCGCCGCACCAGTCCGAGGCCCGGAATTGCCGGGCGCCGGCTGCCGGAAGTCGTCGCTTGTTCTCCGGCGGCGCTTATCCGGCTTGCTCCATCATCCGAACGTCACCGGTTGACGCCCCTCGACGAGCAAGGCGGTGCATCCAATCACACGATATGATCAAAGTCAAGTATAGAGGATAAAAATCAGGACGATATCGCCAGCGATAGCCCGGCGGCACGGCGGATCGCGATTTCGGTCGAGCCCAACAGCGTGATGGTTTCTTCCTCCTCGCAATGCACGTATTTCGCCTAGAACGGAAATATGTCGTGGCGTAAATTTTTAGGTTGAAATACGCCTAAATGTCTCATATCATCACATAAAACAACCTATGGCGGTCGTACTGCCATTTCCGAACGCGTTGTCTCAACCATCTAGGGAGGAATTGAGCCGTGAAATTTCCAGCAATTTCGCAACGGGTGATGCGTGGCGAAACGCTATGGCGTGCCGTCCGCAGCATTTCGCTGTTGCTCGCCGTGGCTGCCGTGTGTGTCATCGGACGGACGATGCCGGCGCAAGCCCAGGCGGCCGCTTGTCCGCCCGGACAGGACTGCCCCTGTACCTGGTCGAACTGGCTTGATCGGGATGATCCCAGCGGCGTCGGCGACTTTGAAGACCTTCCGGCCCTCATCAAGGAGGGCAAGCTCAAGTGCCGTCGGCCGCTGGCGATCCAATGCCGCTACAAGGATGACAAGAAGGTTTGGGGCTCGCAAGCCGGTAGCTACCCAGGCACAAATACGGCCGGCGCCGGCTACAACTGTCAGACAGCGAAGGGCGGCTGGTGCACGAACACACAGACCAAACCGCCGGGCTCCCAGTCGAAGCCGACGTGCAGGGATTCCGAAGTCCGCGTTTGCTGCCTGCCGGAAGGGTGAGTTCTATCTCGAACTGACCTTCTGACGCTCACTTTCATGATGCAGTGCCGGGGCAGTGACTCCCCGGCACTGCGCGTTTTTTTCCTCGCCACGCCAACCCGATTCAAGTCAATCCGCGCCTTCGATCCGGCGAAGGCGCGCATCAATTCCTCCCGCGCCGCATTGCTGCGGCGGCGCTCAGCGCCCCCGCTTCCACCAGTCCGGATCGTAGCGGCGCTTGTGGCCTTCCGGCGCGCCGTAGACCACCAACTCGATGTCGCTGATCCCGAGGTCGCGCAGGGTCGCGGCGTCGACTGAATTCAGCAGACGCACGGTCTCACGTTGCGCGCGCCACGCGAGAAAGCGCGCGACGAGCCGCTGCAGCGCACCGAGCGGCTTGGTTTGAGCTTCGGGCCAGCCGGCCATCGGGGCGAGGGCCAGGGACCAGCTGTCTTGCGAGGTTACATCGATCATGGCCATGAATGGCCTCCATCAAATTGATAGATGAGATATTCTCACCTTGTGAACCTAAGATGGCGCTGGAAATTGCCAATGACAAACGATATTAATTCGCCAAACGCATGAGGAAAGCTAATCTATGGCGCAACCGCTCCCGCCGCTCAACGCGCTTCGGGCCTTCGAGGTGATCGCCCGGCATTTGAGCTTTGCCAAAGCGGCCGACGAGTTGCACGTGACGCCGGCCGCGCTGAGCCACCAGATCCGCGCGCTGGAGAGCCAGCTCGGGCTCGAGCTGTTCCACCGCCGCACCCGCGCGATCGAGCTGACCGATGCCGGGCGGCTGATCTATCCGGGCCTGCGCTCCGGCTTCGAAAGCGTGCGCAACGCCATCGGGCAGCTCGAGCGCCAGCGCGAGGGCAACGTGCTCGTCATCTCGGCGACGCCGGGATTGGTCGCGAAATGGCTGATGCCGCGGCTGTGGCGCTTCCTGCACGCGCACCCCGATATCGATGCGCGTGTGTCGGCGGCGATGAAGGTCGCGGATTTCTCGGCTGAAGGCGTCGATGTCGCGATCCGGTTGAGCAAGGGCGACCACCCCGAGCTGTACGTCGAAAAGCTGTTCGACGATTCGATGCTGCCGTTGTGCTCACCGCGTTTGGTCGAGGAGGGGCTGCGCAGCGCGGCCGACCTGCCGCGCTTCCCGCTCATCCACTACGACATCGCGATGTCGATGCGCGCGCCGCCGCTGTGGGCCGACTGGTTCGCGATCGCCGGCGTGCAGGGCGATGCGACGCGCGGCCTGAAGGTCAATGTCGCGGACCATGCGCTCGACGCTGCGGTCGCGGGGGCCGGCGTGTCGCTCTCGTTCAAGCTGATCGCCTCGGATGACGTGCATTCCGGGCGGCTGGTCTCACCGTTCGGGCCGGAACTGCCGCTTGCCGCGGGCTACCATTTCGTCTGCCCCAAGGGTCACGAGACGCGGCCGAAGGTGCGCGCCTTTCGCGACTGGCTGTTCGCCGAGATGGCGGAAACGAAGGCGAAGTGGGCGGCGATGAGCGGCTGAATTTCGGGCACCATTTCCGCTGAAAATTCAAGGCTCCCCACACCTTTGGACAGCAAATTCGCGCTGGTTGCCGCCCGCTCTTGGCCGCGCTAGGACATGCCCGCGGCCGCCGGCCTCAGGACCTCGGAATGATTCTCGCTGCCCTGTTTTTCTACCTCTTTGCCGGGGTTTGCGTGGCGTCGGCCTTCATGGTCATCGCCGCAAAGAACCCCGTGCATTCGGTGCTGTTCCTGATTCTCGCGTTCGTCAGCGCGTCCGGGCTGTTCGTGCTGCTCGGTGCCGAGTTCCTCGCGATGATTCTCGTCGTCGTATACGTCGGCGCGGTCGCGGTGCTGTTCCTGTTCGTCGTGATGATGCTCGACGTGGATTTCGCGGAGCTCCGCCAGGGGTTCCTCAACTATCTTCCCGTGGGTGCGCTGATCGGCATCGTCGTGCTGGTCGAGCTGCTGCTGGTGGTCGGCGCCTGGGTGATCGGGCCCGGCGTGCCGAAGGCGATCACCGCGCCGATCCCGCCGATCGATGCCGTCACCAACACCGAGGCGCTCGGTCTCGTGCTCTACACGCGCTATGTCTACTACTTCCAGGCCGCGGGCGTGATCCTGCTGGTCGCGATGGTCGGCGCGATCGTACTGACGCTGCGCCACAAGGAGCGCGTCAAGCGCCAGGACATGGGCGCGCAGGTGCGGCGCACCAAGGCCGAAGCGATGGAGGTCGTGAAAGTGCGGCCGGGGCAGGGCCTCACATGATCGGGCTCGGCCACTATCTCTCGGTCGCCGCGATCCTGTTCACGCTCGGGATCCTCGGCATCTTCATCAACCGCAAGAACGTCATCGTCATCCTGATGTCGATTGAGTTGATCCTGCTCGCCGTCAACATCAATCTCGTGGCGTTCTCGGCCCATCTCGGCGATCTGGTCGGACAGGTGTTCGCGCTGCTGGTGCTCACGGTCGCGGCCGCGGAGGCCGCGATCGGGCTTGCCATCCTCGTCGTCTACTACCGCAATCGCGGCTCGATCGCGGTCGAGGACATCAACCTGATGAAGGGCTGATCCACACTCCATGTATCAGGCCATCGTCTTTCTTCCGTTGCTCGGCTGCATCGTCGCGGCGCTGATCTCGCTCGCTGGTGCGCGTCAGCGTCATCCGGGCGCCGATCCGTCGCCCGGCGGGGAAGACCATGCGACCGATCATGGAGCGCACACCGGCGGCGGCGCGCCCTCCGCGCACGGCGATCACGCAGTCATCCATCACACCGCACACGAAGACCATCCGCATGCGCCGCCTGCTGCGGGCTCGCGCGCCGCCGAGCTCGTTACCACGCTGTTCCTGTTCGTCTCGATGGTGCTGTCGTGGATGGCGCTGTACCGCGTCGGATTCGGCCATCAGGACTCGCGCGAAGTGCTGATGGCCTGGATGTCTTCCGGGGACCTCAAGGTCGATTGGGGCATCCGCGTCGATACGCTCACCGCCGTGATGCTGGTGGTGGTGACCACGGTGTCGGCCTTCGTGCACCTTTATTCGATCGGCTACATGGAGGAGGACCCGCACCGCCCGCGCTTCTTCTCCTACCTGTCGCTGTTCACCTTCGCGATGCTCATGCTGGTGACGGCCGACAACCTTGTGCAGCTGTTCTTCGGCTGGGAGGGCGTCGGGCTCGCAAGCTATCTGCTGATCGGCTTCTGGTATCACAAGCCGGAAGCGAACGCGGCCGCCATCAAGGCGTTCGTCGTCAATCGCATCGGCGATTTCGGTTTCGCGCTCGGCATCTTCGCGGTGTTCATGATGACCGGGGCGGTCGATCTCGACACCGTGTTCGCGCAGGCGCCCTCGCTCACCGGCAAGACCATCAATTTCTTCGGCTGGCACGCCGACGCGCTGACCTTGATCTGCCTGCTGCTGTTCATGGGCGCGATGGGCAAGTCGGCGCAGTTCCTGCTGCACACCTGGCTGCCCGACGCGATGGAAGGGCCGACGCCGGTCTCCGCGCTGATCCACGCCGCCACCATGGTGACCGCCGGCGTCTTCATGGTGGCGCGGCTCTCGCCGCTGTTCGAGCTTGCGCCCAATGCGCAAGCCTTCGTCACGCTGGTCGGCGCCACCACGGCGTTCTTTGCCGCGACCGTCGGCCTCGTCCAGAACGACATCAAGCGCGTGGTCGCGTACTCGACCTGCTCGCAGCTCGGCTACATGTTTGTCGCGATGGGCGTCGGCGCCTATTCGGTCGGCATGTTCCACCTGTTCACGCACGCGTTCTTCAAGGCGCTCCTGTTCCTCGGCTCCGGCTCGGTGATTCACGCGATGCATCACGAGCAGGACATGCGAAAAATGGGCGGTCTCCGCGACAAGCTGCCGGTGACCTACGTCTGCATGTTGGTCGGCACGCTCGCGCTCACCGGCTTCCCGCTCACCGCCGGCTATTATTCAAAGGACGCGATCATCGAGGCTGCGGCCGCAGGCCATAACCCATTCGCCGCCTATGCGTTCGCCATGACGGTGATCGCCGCGCTGCTCACCTCGTTCTATTCCTGGCGGCTGGTGTTCATGACCTTCCACGGCGCGCCGAAGGACAAGCATGCGTATGACCATGCGCATGAGAGCCCGTGGGTGATCCTCATTCCGCTGATCTTCCTCGCGGCGGGCTCGATCCTCGCTGGCTTCCCGTTCAAGGATTTGTTCGCGGGCGAGAAAGTGGCGGAATTCTTCCGCGGATCGCTGACCTTTGGGCCGAACAATCACATCCTGCACGACATGCATGCGGTGCACTGGTCGATCCCGTACATCCCGACCGTGATGATGGCGATCGGCTTCCTTGTTGCCTGGCAGTTTTACATCCGCCGCCCCGACATTCCGGCGAGCCTCGCGCGGACCCAGGAGCCGCTCTACAAGTTCCTGCTCAACAAGTGGTACTTCGACGAGCTGTACGACCTGATCTTCGTGCGCCCCGCGCTCTGGCTCGGCCGCGTGCTGTGGAAGGGCGGCGACGGCTTCGTGATCGACGGCTTCGGGCCGGACGGCGTCTCGGCGCGCGTGCTCGACGTCACGCGCAATGTCGTGCGGCTGCAGACCGGCTACCTTTACCACTACGCCTTCGCGATGCTGATCGGGGTCGCGGCGCTGATCACGTGGTTCATGTTCGCCGCGGGAGGCCACTGATGTCGAGCTGGCCGATCCTGTCGATCACCACGTTCCTGCCCATTCTGGGCGTGCTGTTCATCTTCGCGCTCAACGGCGACGACGAATATGTCAAGCGCAATGCGCGCTGGGCCGCGCTGTGGGCGACGCTCGTCACCTTCGCGGTGTCGCTGCTGCTGGTGTGGCGCTTCGATCCGGCCAGCCCCGAATTCCAGTTCGTCGAGAAGCGGTCCTGGCTCGGTGGCCTCTCCGCCTATCACATGGGCGTCGACGGCATTTCGCTGCCGTTCGTGATCCTCACCACCGGGCTGATGCCGCTCTGCATCATCGCGAGCTGGGAGGTCATCCAGACGCGCGTGAAGGAATACATGATCGCGTTCCTCGTGCTCGAGGTCCTGATGGTCGGCACCTTCTCGGCGCTCGACCTCGTGCTGTTCTACCTGTTCTTCGAGGGCGGCCTCATTCCGATGTTCCTGATCATCGGGGTGTGGGGCGGGCCGCGCCGCGTCTATGCGAGCTTCAAGTTCTTTCTCTACACGCTGCTCGGCTCCGTTCTGATGCTGCTCGCCATCATGGCGATGTACTGGCAGGCCGGCACGACCGACATTCCGACCTTGATGAAGTACTCATTCCCGCAGGGCATGCAGACCTGGCTGTGGCTCGCGTTCTTTGCGTCGTTCGCCGTGAAGATGCCGATGTGGCCGGTGCACACGTGGCTTCCCGACGCGCACGTCGAGGCCCCGACCGCGGGCTCGGTCATTCTCGCCGCTATCCTCCTGAAGATGGGCGGCTATGGCTTCCTGCGGTTCTCCGTGCCGATGTTCCCGCACGCCTCGATGGACTTGGCGCCCTTGATCTTCACGCTGTCGGTGGTGGCGATCATCTACACCTCGTTGGTTGCGCTGGTGCAGGAGGACATGAAGAAGCTCATCGCCTATTCGTCAGTGGCGCACATGGGCTTCGTCACCATGGGCATCTTCGCGCTGACGACACAGGGCGTGGCCGGCGGCATCTTCCAGATGATCTCGCACGGCATCGTGTCGGCCGCGCTGTTTCTTTGCGTCGGCGTCGTCTACGACCGCGTGCACACGCGCGAGATTTCCGCCTATGGCGGGCTCGTCAACAATATGCCGCTCTACGCGCTGGTGTTCATGCTCTTCACGCTTGCCAACGTTGGGCTACCCGGCACCTCCGGCTTCATCGGCGAGTTCCTCGCGCTGATCGGAACGTTCAGGGTCAATATCCCGGTCGCGACGCTCGCGACGTTTGGCGTGATCCTGTCGGCCTGTTACGCGCTCTGGCTCTATCGCAAGGTGATTTTCGGCGTGCTGGAAAAGCCGGCGCTCGCGGGCCTGCGCGATCTCGGGCGGCGCGAGATTCTGGTGTTCACGCCGCTGGTCGTCCTCACCATCCTGTTCGGTGTGTATCCGAAGCCGGTGCTCGACATGTCGGCTGCGTCCGTGGCGCAGTTGCTTGAGAATTATCAGTCGGCGGTCGCACCCAAGAAGGCGGCGATGGATACCTCGCGTTCACCCATGACGGTGGCGAAATGAACCCCACCGCCGACATGCCCGCGCTGCTTCCCGCATTGCCCGAAATCCTCCTCGTGCTCGGCGCGATGGCGCTGCTGATGGTCGGCGCCTATCGCGAGAACAGCGTGCAACTGGTCAACGGCTGTTCGTTCGCGCTCCTCGTGCTCGCGGCATTGATCGTCTACCTGCTGCCTGCGGGCAAGCTCGTGACCTTCGGCGGCAGCTTTGTGGTCGACGATTTTGCGCGCGTGCTGAAAATCCTCACCTTGATCGGCTCCGCCGCCACGATCGCGCTGGCGCGCGATTATCAGGCGGCGGAACGGCAGGAGAAGTTCGAGTTCTCGATCCTGATCCTGCTCTCGACCACCGGCATGCTGATGCTGATCTCCGCGGCCGACTTGATCGCGCTCTATCTCGGCCTCGAGCTGATGAGCCTTGCGCTCTACGTGGTGGCGGCGAGCAACCGCGACTCAGTGCGCTCCACGGAAGCCGGCCTGAAGTATTTCGTGCTCGGCGCGCTCTCGTCCGGAATGCTGCTCTATGGCGCCTCGCTGATCTATGGCTTCACCGGAACGGTGAGCTTTGCCGGCATCGCGAAGGCGGCCGGGCAGGGCGGCTTGGGGCTCACCTTCGGGCTCGTATTCCTGTTCGCCGGCTTCTGCTTCAAGGTTTCAGCGGTGCCGTTCCACATGTGGACGCCGGACGTCTACGAGGGCGCGCCGACGCCGGTCACGGCCTTCTTCGCGTCCGCGCCGAAGATTGCCGCCATCGCGATCTTCGTGCGCGCGCCGATCACGGCGTTTCCCGAGATCGCATCACAATGGCAGCAGATCATCGTGTTCGTTGCGATCGCCTCGATGGTGCTCGGCGCGTTCGCGGCCATCGGCCAGCGCAACATCAAGCGGCTGATGGCCTATTCGTCGATCGGCCACATGGGTTTTGCGCTGGTGGGCCTCGCGGCCGGCACACCCGAGGGCGTGCAGGGCGTCGTCATCTATATGGCGATCTATCTGGCGATGACGCTCGGCACGTTCGCCTGCATCCTGTCGATGCGGACCTCGAGCGGCTTGGTCGAGAATATCTCGGACCTTTCCGGCCTCGCGCGCACCAATCCCGCGATGGCGTTCTTCCTTGGCGTGATGATGTTCTCGCTCGCCGGCATTCCGCCGCTTGCCGGGTTCTTCGCCAAATACTTCGTGTTCCTCGCCGCCATCAAGGCCGGGCTCTACGTGCTCGCCGTGATCGGCGTGCTCGCGAGCGTGGTCGGTGCCTACTACTATCTCCTGATCGTCAAGGTGATGTATTTCGACGACGCGGCCGAGCCATTCGAGCCGATGCCGCTCATCCTGAAGATCGTGCTCGGGGTCACGGGCATCATCGTGATACTGTTCTTTGCCTATCCCTCGCCGCTGGTCACAGCGGCGGCAGCTGCCGCGAAGTCATTGTTTTGATGCATCTTCATGAAGACGCGGAGGCAGCCGGCGTTCGGCTGATCGCGCATAACACGCTTCCCTCGACGAACGCGGAGGCGCTGACGCGCGCGAGAGCGGGTGAGCGCGGACCCTTGTGGATTACGGCGGGCCGCCAGACCGCGGGGCGGGGGCGGCGCGGCAACGTCTGGACCTCGGAGCCGGGCAACCTCTATGCGAGCCTGCTGCTGACTGATGCGGCACCGCCGGTGCATCTGCCGGAGTTATGCTTTGTTGTCGCACTCGCGGTGCGCGATGCGGTTGGTGAAGGGGCGCCGCAGCAGGTGGTGCAACACCTCAAGCTCAAATGGCCGAACGATCTGCTGCTCGACGGCGCGAAGCTCGCTGGCATTTTGATCGAGGCGGAGAGTATCGGTGGCGCTACTGCCGTCGCGGCCGGGATCGGGGTCAACTGTGCGCATCATCCGCAAAATCTTGCCTATCCGGCGACTTGCCTTGGTGCGCACGGCGCCGCCGTCACGCCCGATCAACTGCTGCGCGAACTATCCCGCGCGATCGTATCGCGCCTGGCGCAATGGGGCCGTGGCTCCGGCTTCGCGACGATCCGCTCCGAGTGGCTTGCGCATGCGGCCGGTGTTGGCAGCGATATCCATGTTCGCCTGGCCGACCGCGAGCTCACCGGACGGTTCGAGACGCTCGACCGCATGGGCCGCTTGATGCTGCGGTTGCCGAGCGGCACGCTTGAGGCGATTACCGTCGGTGAAGTGTTTTCTCGCATGCGAGTGCACGCCTGATGCCGCAAGAGCTTTTGTTCGCGCCGCTCGGCGGGGTCGGCGAGATCGGAATGAATCTCGCGCTCTATGGCATCGGAGACGGGCCGAAGCGCCAATGGATCGCGGTCGATCTCGGCGTGTCGTTCGCGGGCGACGATCTGCCCGGCGTCGATCTCATCATGCCGGACATCGCGTTTCTGATCGCGGAGCGGCGCAATCTTTTGGGCCTCGTGCTCACGCACGCGCACGAAGATCATTTCGGCGCGCTGCTCGACCTGTGGCCGCGGCTGCGCGTGCCGGTCTATGCGACGCCATTCACCGCCTCGCTGTTCGTCGCAAAGCGCCAGGGCGAACCGGGTGCGCCCGATGTGCCGCTCAATGTCGTTCCGCTCGGCGGACGTTTCACGCTTGGACCGTTCGACATCGAGCTTGTGTCCGTCTCGCATTCGATCCCGGAATCGAACGCGCTGATCATCCGCACGCCGCTCGGCAATGTTCTGCATACTGGCGATTGGAAGCTCGATCCGACGCCGATCATCGGTCCGCCGACCGACGAAGCGAAGCTACGCGCGCTCGGCGAGGAAGGCTGTCTTGCGCTGATCGGCGACTCCACCAACGCGGTGCGCGACGGCCGCTCGCCATCCGAAACCGATGTGGCAAAAACCTTGCGCGAGCTGATCGGTGCCGCCAAGGGCCGCATCGCGGTCACGACCTTCGCCTCCAACGTGGCGCGCATGCGCGCGGTTGCCGAAGCCGCGGTCGCGGCGGGCCGCGAAGTGGTCGTGGTCGGCCGCGCCATGGATCGGGTCGCGCAGGTCGCGCGCGAAAACGGCTATCTCGAGGGCATCAACGAATTCCGCGGCGTCGATGTCTACGGTCATCTGCCGCCCGACAAGGTCGTGGCGTTGTGCACCGGCAGCCAGGGTGAGCCGCGCGCCGCGCTCGCGCGCATTTCCGAAGACCAGCATCCCGAAGTGACGTTCTCCAAGGGCGACACCGTGGTGTTTTCCTCGCGCACCATTCCGGGCAACGAGAAGGCGGTCGGCCGCGTGATTAACGGGCTGGTGCGGCAGGGCATCGAGGTCATCACCGACCGCACGCATCTGGTGCACGTCTCCGGCCATCCGCGCCGCGCCGAGATGGAAGAGCTTTACCGCTGGGTGCGCCCGCGCATCGCGATTCCTGTGCACGGCGAGGCGCTGCATCTCTCCGAGCACGCCAAGCTCGCGCGCGCCGTCGGTGTGCCCGAAGTCGTGCTGTGCGGCGACGGCGATCTGGTGCGGCTTGCGCCCGATCCGGCCGGCGTGATCGACGAGGTGCCGGCGGCGCGGCTCTACAAGGACGGCGCGCTGCTGATCTCCGCCGAGGGACGCACGGTCGCGGACCGGCGGCGCTTGAGCTTTTCCGGGATCGTCGTCGTGGCGCTGGCGCTCTCCGACAAGGGCGCGCTGCTGGCCGATCCGGATGTCGAACTGATCGGCATTCCGGAGGTGAATGCCGACAAGCAGTCGATGCACGAAATCGCCTACGACGCCGCGATCGAGACGTTCGAGTCGCTGCCGAAGCCGCGCCGGCGCGATCCGCAGGCGGTCGAGGAGGCGGTCAAGCGCGGCGTGCGCGCGGCGATCGCCGGCCACTGGCAGAAGAAGCCGATATGCCTGGTGCAGGTGCTGGTCGTCTGACCCGTTGATCGTATAGTTTCGCGCCGAGTCGGAGGCATCATGATCGGCCGTCTCAATCACGTCGCCATCGCGGTCGGCGACATCGCCAAGGCGAGCAAACTTTACCGCGACACGCTCGGTGCGGACGTGTCGGCCGTCGTGCCGCAGCCGGATCACGGCGTGAACACGGTGTTCATCACGCTGCCGAACACCAAGATCGAGCTGCTCGAGCCGCTCGGCGAGAATTCGCCGATCGCGAAATTCCTCGAACGCAATCCCGACGGCGGCATCCATCACATCTGTTACGAGGTCGACGACATTCTCAGCGCCCGCGACAAGCTGAAAGCGCAGGGCGCGCGCGTGCTCGGCGACGGCAATCCGAGGATCGGCGCGCACGGCAAGCCGGTGCTGTTCCTGCACCCGAAGGACTTTCTGCGGCACGCTGGTCGAGATCGAGCAGGCGTAAATGGCCTGGACCACCGCGGCGGCGATCTACTTCATCATCTGGTGGGTGGTGCTGTTCGCCGTGCTGCCGTTCGGTGTGCGCAACGCGGCCGAGAGCGGGCGAGGAGGTCGAGCCGGGCCATGATCCGGGTGCGCCGACCATTCCGGCGCTCGGCACGAAGCTGATCTGGACGACGGTGGTCGCAAGCGTCGTCTTCGCGATCTGCTGGGCCGTTTACGTCTACCGTCTGGTGACGCTCGACGATCTCGGCACGCTGTGGGGATTGCTGCGCTGATCTTTCCCTCTCCCCGTGAAACGGGGAGAGGGTGCCGAGCGAAGCGAGGCGGGTGAGGGGCTCTTGCAATCTTGCTGCCCCTCACCCGGCTCGACGCTACGCGTCTCACCACCCTCTCCCCGCTAAAGCGGGGAGAGGGAAGAAGGAGAGCGCTAGGCCCGCGCCTTCAACACCATCTGCGTCTGCGTCACGATCGCCGCGAGCCTGCCGTCGCCGCGCGTGATCTTGGTCTGCCACACCATCGTGGTGCGGCCCTTGTGCAGCGGCGTGCACTCGGCGCGCGCGGTGTCGCCGAGCGGGATCGCGGCAAAGAAATTGGTCTTGCTCTCGATCGTGGTGGTGCTCTCGCCCTCCTTCAGGTTGGCGACCGTCGCGACCGCGCCGATCGTGTCGGCGAACGCCATATAGGCGCCGCCATGCAGCACGGTCGGGCGCGTGCACAAATCCTCGCGCACCTTCAGTTCGCCGATCACCAGGTCGGGCGTGACGCTGACGACGGTCACGCCCATCAGTTTCGCGAAGGGGAGGGGATCGAGCTGCATGACGGTTCCTCGTGTATGCTGCGCATCATCGGTCGCGGCGGGGCACGAGATCAATGACCTCGGAGGTAAAGAGCGAGCGCATCGGCGTCCTGATCGCGGTTGCGTCGAGCACCTTCGGCGGAACCGCGGCGGCGGTCACGCGCTATGTCGTCGGCGTGATCGATCCGGTCACGCTCGCGGCCTTCCGCTTCGGGATCGGAGTCGCGGTGCTGCTGCCGCTCGCGCTGCTGATGCGCAGCGCGTTTCCGCGCGGACGCGACTGGATCGGGACCGCGCTGCTCGGCGTGATGTTCTTCGCGGTGTTTTTCGTGTTCTACAACATCGCGATGGCTTACACGACGGCGGCGCGCGGCGCGCTCGCGCTCTCGACCTTGCCGCTCTGCACGATGGTCGCCGCGGCGCTGCTTGGCGCCGAGGCGCTGACCGCCCGCAAGACGCTCGGCGTGCTGATCGCGGTCGGTGGCGTCGCGATCGCGCTCGCTGCCGGTCTCGCGATCGGCGCCGCAAGGCGCTTGGCGCGGCGACCTCATCATGCTCTGCGCGACGCTGTGCATGGCGTTCTACAATGTCTGGTCGCGTCCTTTCATCGCGCGATCCTCGCCGCTCGGTTTCGTGACCGCCTCGATGGGGGCGGGCGCGATCTGCCTTGTGGTCGTCGCGGGCTGCGAGCGGAGGCTTCGCGGTGACGCACGATCGTTCGCAGCCGCGCAGTGGATCGCGGTGATCTATCTCGGCGTGTTCGGCGGCGCGGCGGCATTCTTTCTCTGGGTGCTGGCGCTGCAGATGACCACGCCGACGCGCGTCGCCAACACCATGACGGTCAATCCGATTGCCGCCTCGCTGCTCGCCGCGGTCATCGTGAGCGAGCCGATCGGCTGGAATCTCGTCGTCGGATTGATCGCTGTCGCAGCCGGGATCTGGCTTGCGTCGACGACAAAAAAATGAGCAGGGCCAAAGCCCTGCTCGAATGTCTTCCCATTTCTGAGCCACTTGTCTCGACCGGCTTGTTCTTGTCGTCGAGGCGGCAGCGGGTGTCGCGCCGTCGGACTCTCTTCCTCCCAAGACTTGGACCACACGGCAGAGCCGTGGTTCTTGCGACCGACTGTCTCTGCCTTGCGCGGCGGCACCCTAACCGATGTGGAATCGGTTGTCATCACGAAACAAAACGCAACTTTCTTACGCAAAAACAAACTCAAGCGCGCACACAACACGACATACACGCGGCACGGTAACGGGGAGGTCAGTCGGACGCGGACTTCATAACGTTGAATCCGTGACGCCGTCATGACGCGAATGAACAGGGCCCGAAGGCTTTGACGGCCCTTGTGTTTTCTTCTGCCTTCCGGTTTCACTCGGCCCGCGCCCGTCCCGCCCACCTTGAGTCGCACCCTGCATGCGTCTGTCCCGCTATTTCCTGCCGATCCTGCGCGAAGCTCCGCGGGAAGCCGAGATCGTCTCGCACCGGCTGATGCTGCGCGCCGGCATGATGCGGCAGGAGGCCGCAGGGATTTACGCGTTCCTGCCGCTTGGCCTGCGCGTGCTCGACAAGATCTGCCGCATCGTGCGCGAGGAGCAGAACCGCTCGGGCGCGATCGAGCTGCTGATGCCGACCATCCAGTCGGCGGATCTGTGGCGCGAGAGCGGGCGCTACGAGGCCTACGGCAAGGAGATGCTGCGCATCAAGGACCGCCACGAGCGCGACATGCTCTACGGTCCGACCAACGAGGAGATGATCACGGAGATCTTCCGTGCCTACGTGACGCTCGTACAAGGACCTGCCGCTCAATCTCTATCACATCCAGTGGAAATTCCGCGACGAGGTGCGGCCGCGCTTCGGCGCTGATGCGCGGGCGCGAATTCCTGATGAAGGACGCCTACTCGTTCGACGTCGATCAGGCCGGCGCGCGCCATTCCTACAACAAGATGTTCGTCGCCTACCTGCGCACCTTCGCGCGGCTCGGTCTGAAGTCGATCCCGATGCGCGCCGACACCGGGCCGATCGGCGGCGACCTGTCGCCACGAGTTCATCATCCTCGCCGACACCGGCGAGAGCGAGGTGTTCTGCCACAAGGACTATCTCGACTTCGAGGTGCCGGGCGAGGACGTGAATTTCGACGATGTCGCGGGCGTGCAGGGCATCGTCGACAAATGGACCTCGCTCTACGCGGCGACCTCCGACATGCACGAGGCGGACGAGTTCGCGGCGCTGCCCGGCCGACAAGCAGGTGTCCGCGCGCGGCATCGAGGTCGGCCACATCTTCTACTTCGGCACCAAATATTCCGAGCCGATGAAGGCGCTGGTCGCTGGACCCGACGGCAGCGAGAAGCCGGTGCACATGGGTTCCTACGGCATCGGCCCCTCGCGCCTCGTCGCCGCGATCATCGAGGCCTGCCACGACGAGGCCGGCATCAAATGGCCGGAAGCGATCGCGCCGTTCCGCGTCGATCATCCTCAATCTCAAGCAGGGCGATGCCGCGACCGACGCGGCGAGCGAGCAGCTCTATGGCGAACTCACCGCCGCGGGCGTCGACGTGCTCTATCACGACAGCGACGAGCGGCCGGGCGCGAAATTCGCGACCGCCGATCTCATCGGCATTCCGTGGCAGATCCTGGTCGGCCCGAAGGGCCTCGCCTAGGGCCAGGTCGAGTTGAAGATGCCGCGCCGACGGCAGCCGGACGATGCTGACGCCCGCCGACGCGGTCGCCCAAGTTTGCGCGATAAATCTGTTCACCCGCCCCCGTCTGCCGCGGTCTTCGGTGGCTTGAAAGCGCGAGTGTGGCGAATTTGACGTTCCTACCGGTCTGGCGGCGGGTCTCTTTGTAGGAACGTCAAATTCCGAGCCACACTCGAATCAAAACGTTTGCTAGTGTCCTGTCGGTTCCGACGTTCGTACGGGCGTTTGCGGCGAGGATGACGAACGTCGGAACCGGGACACTCGCCATCGGGTGAAATGCCGGAACTGGACGGAGATTGATGAGCGACCCCACCGGGACCCGGCTTTTCGCACCCTTCGAATGGATGCTGTCGCTGCGCTATCTGCGCTCGCGGCGGAGCGAGGGATTCATCTCCGTCATCGCGGGCTTTTCCTTCCTCGGCATCATGCTCGGCGTCGCGACGCTGATCATCGTCATGGCGGTGATGAACGGCTTCCGCCAGGAATTGCTCGACAAGATTTTGGGGCTGAACGGGCACCTGCTGGTGCAGCCGCTCGAGAAGCCGCTGACCGACTGGGAAGAGCTCGCCGATCGCATCTCGAAGGTGCCGGGGATCAGGCTCGCGGCGCCGATCGTGGAAGGACAGGCGCTCGCGTCCTCGCCGTTCAATTCCGCGCGGCGTGCTGGTGCGCGGCATCCGCTCGGCCGACCTGAACAAGCTCACCTCGATCGCGAACAACATCCGGCAGGGCACGTTCGAGGGCTTCGATACCGGGCAGGGGCTCGGCGATCGGGCGGCGGCTCGCCGATCAGCTTTCGGTGCGCGCGGGCGACAACATCACGCTCGTTGCGCCGCGCGGCGCCGTGACGCCCGATGGGCACGACGCCGCGCATCAAGACCTACAAGGTCGCGGCCGTGTTCGAGATCGGCATGTCGGAATACGACTCCGCGATCGTGTTCATGCCGCTGCCCGAGGCGCAGCTCTATTTCAACCGCGCCGGCGACGTGACGGCGATCGAGGTCTACACCGACAATCCGGATCGCATCGACACGTCTTCCGCAGGCTCGTCGCCGACGCCGCCAACCGGCCGATCTTCATGATCGACTGGCGCCAGCGCAACGCGACCTTCTTCAATGCGCTGCAGGTCGAGCGCAACGTGATGTTCCTGATCCTCACGCTGATCATCCTGGTGGCGGCGCTCAACATCATCTCCGGGCTGATCATGCTGGTGAAGGACAAGGGGCGCGACATCGCGATCCTGCGCACCATGGGCGCGACCCAAGGCTCGATCCTGCGCATCTTCCTGATCACCGGTGCGTCGATCGGCGTGGTCGGGACGATCGCGGGCTTTCTGCTCGGGCTGGTGGTCTGCCAGAACGTGGAATCGATCCGGCAATTCCTGTCGTGGATGACGCGCACGGAATTGTTCTCGCCCGAGCTCTATTTCCTTTCGCGGCTGCCGGCC
This sequence comes from uncultured Alphaproteobacteria bacterium, assembly GCA_963778455.1. Taxonomy (GTDB): domain Bacteria; phylum Pseudomonadota; class Alphaproteobacteria; order Rhizobiales; family Xanthobacteraceae; genus PALSA-894. Next base: position 172,377 of record CAVZUL010000008.1, on the reverse strand, counting down.
CAGATGGATGTCGGCCGAGACCACAGTGGTGGTCGTGACGGCGCTCGACACTCTCGCTGGCTCGCGACCGTCTATCCGTCATGGCGCGCGGCGCGGCTCGATCCGGTCGAGGCGCTGCGCTATGAGTGATGCGGGCACGCAAGGACAAGGAGCCTGCGGTCTTCCTGCACGCGATCGAGCGGCGCTACACGCAGGGCGCGGCGACTGCTGGAAATCCTCAAGGGCGCCGAGCTTGCGGTGTGGCCTGGGCAATCGGTCGCGCTGATCGCGCCGTCCGGCACCGGCAAGTCGACGCTGCTGCACATCGCGGGCCTGCTCGAACATCCCGACGCCGGCGAGGTCTATGTCGACGGCACCGCCACCTCGAGCCTCTCCGATGCGGAGCGCACGCGCATCCGCCGCACCGAGATCGGCTTCGTCTATCAGTCCACCACTTGCTGCCCGAGTTCTCGGCGGTCGAGAACGTGATGCTGCCGCAGATGATCCGCGGCCTGTCGCGCAAGGAGGCGCGCAAGCGCGCCGACGAGCTGCTCGGCTATCTCGGCCTGAAGGAACGGCTGGATCACCGCCCGGCGCAGCTTTCCGGCGGCGAGCAGCAGCGCGTCGCGATCGCGCGCGCGGTCGCCAACGCCCCGCGCGTGCTGCTGGCCGACGAGCCGACCGGCAATCTCGATCCGACGCACCGCCGGCCATGTGTTTCAGGCGCTCGTCTCAGCTCGTGCGCGCGTCGGGCCTCGCCGCCGTCGTCGCCACGCACAACATGGAGCTTGCGCAGCGCATGGACCGGCGCGTGACCCTGCAGGACGGGCGCGTTGTGGAGATGGCGTGAGCGTTGTTGCGCCGAGGGTGGGCATGTGAAGAATGTCGCTCCATGCTGAAGTCACTCGTCGCCGCGATCGTGCTGGGGTGCGTGGCCGCCGGGCCCGCTCTCGCGGACCCGACCGGCGTTTGGCTCGACAAGGACGGCTGGACGGTCCGCATTCACGCCTGCGGGCAGGCTCTGTGTGCGGCCATTGCCGGCACGCACCCGCCGCTCGATCCCTCGACCGGCAGGGCCTGGACCGACAAGAACAATCCCGATGCATCCAGGCGCGACCGTCCGCTCGTCGGCGTTCAGGTTCTCTTCGACATGCATCCGAACGGGCCGGGCAAATGGTCGGGGACGCTGTACGACTCCGATCGCGGCAGAACCTATGCGGGGAATCTCATCGAGCTTGGCGCGGATCGGATCAGGATCGAAGGCTGCATGATCATGCTGTGCGGGGGCGAGGAATTGCGCCGCGTATCGAAGTGATCGCTGCGCGCAAATCACTGCTGAGAGCAGTCTGTGCCTTTGCGGTGCTGACGCTGGCCGGCGCGGGGCAAGCGGTGGCCAATCCGATCGGCGTCTGGCGCGAAAAGGACGGTGGAACGATCCGCATCTACCGTTGCGGCGCCGCGCTGTGTGCGACGATCGCAACCCTTCAGCCGCGGCTCCATCCGGCTACCGGCAAGCCCCGGACTGACGAGAACAATGAAAACGTCTCCAAACGCAATCGGCCGCTCGTTGGCATGCAGGTTCTCATCGGGATGCGCCCGAGCGGCGCCGGGAAATGGTCGGGGCGCCTGTACGATTCCGACAGGGGCCAATTCTTTTCGGGCAATCTGCTGGAGCTGGGCCCGAAGACGATCCGGATCGAAGGCTGCGCGCTCGGCCTGTGCGGCGGCGAGGAGTTGAGCCGGGTGCGCTGAGGGCCTGATAGTGCAGGGCACTTCAATTCCGTTAGCGAGCCGTTAACGATCGCGGCCGGTCAGACGAAAGAAAAATCAAACTGACCCACTGGCTTCCATTGACGTGAGAACAGAAATAGAACAATGTTCCCTCTATGTTCTAGAGGAGGACGTGATGATCCACTCTGCCATCGAAGAAGTCGCAGCCCTGACGTCGCTCGGGCTGTTTGTCAGCATGATCGCGATCTGGGCACAGGTCATCGCAGTGCTGTGACGAGATGCGCCGCAGGAAGTGGGCCGCCAAGTCGGCGGCCCTTGGGGGAGGCAGGTGCGATTTGCTGGTTTTGCCAGCAAGGGGATCAGACGCCGCCGGCCATGAAGTTGCCCGCCCGATCGAACATGCCGCCGCGCGCCATGTAGAGCTGGCCATTGTTCATGAAGAACACCGTGCCCTTCGGCACGGCGCGTGCGGTGCGGGTCATCATGGTCCAACCTTTCGCGCTGGCGCGGGTCGACCACATCTTGCCTTGCATATCGAGCACGTAGGCGTTTCGCTCGCGCAGGTCCCACGGGTCGGCGCCCTGGGCCATTGCGGGCGACGCCATCGCCAGCATGGCGGTGGCTGCGTAGAGAGCTTTCATTCGAACCGACATGTCATTCCCTCTTTGCGTGTTGCGTGATCAGACTGCCGGAGCGGCAGCCAGTGGGGTTACGGGGCGTTTCCGGCCAGGGTTTCAGCACGAGGGGCAATTGGCCGGTTCCTCACCGGGATGTGAGGCGCGCGTGACCGGCCGGGATACCGGGGAAAGCGTGTATCGGCTTGTCATCGATATGGACTCGGACGCCTGCGGTCCCCACGCTTGGCCGTGAGATTCGCAAGGAGCTGACGTGCCGGACCCCGGTTTCGTGCACCTGCATGTGCACTCGTCCTATTCGCTGCTGGAAGGCGCGCTGTCGATCGGCAAGCTCGCCGAGTTCGCCAAGACCGACCGCCAGCCCGCGCTCGCGCTGACCGACACCGACAACATGTTCGGTGCGTTGGAATTTTCCGACAAGCTGGCGGCCTCCGGCATCCAGCCGATCATCGGGTGCGCGCTCGCCGTCGATTTCGGCGATCAGGAGGCGCCGCGCCATCCGGGACACGCGCTGAAGCTGCCGCGGCTCGTGCTGCTCGCCGCGCGCGAAGAGGGCTACCGCAACCTGATGCGGCTGACGTCGCAGGCCTTCCTCGACGCTCCCTCCGATCAGCCGCCGCACGTGAGGTTGGCCGCGCTCGAGGCGGCGGCCGACGGCCTGATCGTGCTGACCGGCGGCCCCGGCGGTCCGCTCGATCTCGCACTTGTCGCGGGGCAGGCGGAGCTTGCGGCCGCGCGCTGTGCACGCCTCGCGGCGCTGTTCGGCGACCGGCTCTACGTCGAGCTGCAGCGCCACGGCCGACCCGAGGAAAAGCAGGTCGAGCCGGGGCTGCTCGATCTTGCCTACCAGAATGGCATCGCGCTCGTCGCCACCAACGAACCGTTCTACGGGCGGCGCGAGGACTTCGAGGCGCACGACGCGCTGATCTGCATCGCCGAAGGACGCCTTGTGGCTGAGTCCGAGCGGCGGCAGCTTTCGCCCGAACACTTCTTCAAGTCGCGTGCCGAGATGACGGCGCTGTTCGCCGACCTGCCGGAGGCGCTCGCGTCAACGGTGGAGATCGCCGAGCGCTGCTCGTTCCGGCCGAAGACACGTAAGCCGATCCTGCCGCGCTTCACCGCCGAAGACGGCTCACCCGTGGACGAGGCCGCGGAGTTGCGCCGCCAGGCCGACGAAGGATTGACGCGCCGCATCGAGACGCTCGGGCTCGCATCGGGATATACCATCGACGACTACCGCAAGCGGCTCGATTTCGAGCTCGGTGTCATCGAGCGCATGAAGTATCCGGGCTACTTCCTGATCGTCGCCGACTTCATCCAGTGGGCGAAGTCAAAGGGAATCCCGGTCGGCCCCGGCCGCGGCTCGGGCGCAGGATCGCTGGTTGCCTACGCGCTCACCATCACCGACCTCGACCCAATCCGCTTCGGCCTGTTGTTCGAGCGCTTCCTCAATCCGGAACGCGTGTCGATGCCCGACTTCGACATCGACTTCTGCCAGGAGCGCCGCGGCGAGGTGATCGACTACGTGCAGCAGCGCTATGGGCGCGACCACGTCGGGCAGATCATCACCTTCGGAACGTTGCAGGCGCGCGGCGTGCTGCGCGACGTCGGCCGCGTGCTGGAAATGCCCTACGGCCAGGTCGACAAGCTCACCAAGCTGGTGCCGATGAATCCAGCCGCACCGGTCACGCTGTCGAAGGCGATCGCCGAGGAGCCGCGCCTGCAGGCCGCGCGCGACGCCGAGCCGGTCGTGCGGCGTGCCTTCGACATCGCGATGAAGCTGGAAGGGCTGCACCGTCACGCGTCGACACACGCGGCCGGCATCGTGATCGGCGACCGGCCGCTCTCCGAACTCGTGCCGATGTATCGCGATCCGAAATCCAACCTGCCGGTGACCCAGTTCAACATGAAATGGGTCGAGCAGGCCGGCCTCGTCAAATTCGACTTCCTCGGCCTGAAGACGCTCACGGTCTTGCAGACCGCGGTGCAAGCTCGTCGCGCGGCGCGGCATCGCCGTCGATCTACTGGCGATCCCGCTCGACGACGCCAAGACCTACGAGATGCTGGCGCGCGGCGAGACCGTCGGCATCTTCCAGGTGGAAGGGCAGGGCATGCGCCGCGCCCTGATCGACATGCGGCCGGACCGTTTCGAGGACATCATCGCGCTGGTCGCGCTCTACCGCCCGGGTCCGATGGCGAACATCCCGACCTACTGCGCGCGCAAGCACGGCAAGGAGCAGCCCGAATACATCCATCCGAAGCTGGAGCCGGTGCTGCGCGAGACCTTCGGCGTGATCGTCTATCAGGAGCAGGTGATGGAGGCGGCGCGGCGGCTCTCCGGCTACTCGCTCGGCGAGGCCGACCTGCTGCGCCGCGCGATGGGCAAGAAGATCCGCTCCGAAATGGCGGCGCAGCGCACCGCGCTTCGTCGAAGGCGCGGTGACGGACGGTGTCGAGAAGGGGCAGGCGGAGGCGATCTTCGAACTGCTCGCGCGTTTTGCCGACTACGGCTTCAACAAGAGCCATGCGGCGGCCTACGCGCTGGTCGCCTACCAGACCGCCTACATGAAGGCGAACTATCCGGTCGAGTTCCTCGCCGCGTCCATGACCTACGACATGGCGAATACCGACAAGCTCGCCGAATTCCGCGCCGAGGCGCAGCGGCTCGGCATCAAGGTCGAGCCGCCGTCGATCAACCGGTCCGGCGTAATGTTCGAGGTCGACGCGGGCACCATCCACTACGCGCTTGGCCGCGCTGAAGGGCGTCGGCACGCGAGGCGGTGGAGGCGATCGTCGAGGCGCGCGGCGAAAAACCGTTCCGCGACATCACGGACTTCGCGAGCCGGGTGAACCCGCGCGCGATCAACAAGCGCGTGCTGGAAAGTCTCTGCGGCCGCCGGTGCGTTCGACGCACTGGAGAACAATCGTGCGCGTGTGCATGCGGGTGTCGACGCGATCCTCGCCGCCGCGCAGCGCCGTCAGGACGACGCCGAAATCGGCCAGAGTGAACTGTTCGGCGGCACGATGGCGCGCGAACAAATTCCACTTCCCGCAGCCGAACCCTGGCTGCCCGCCGAGCGGCTGCAACGCGAGTTCGACGCGATCGGATTCTTCCTTTCAGGCCATCCGCTCGACGATTACGCGGCGGCGCTTAAGCGGCTGAACGTGCAGTCGTGGGCAATGTTCGCGAATTCGGTCAAACAGGGCGCGACCGCCGGCCGTGTCGCCGGCACGGTGGTGGCGCGCGCCGAGCGGCGCACCAAGACCGGCAACCGGATGGGCATTCTGGAATTCTCCGATCCCTCCGGACACTACGAGGCGGTGATCTTCCAGGAAGGCCTTGTGCAATACCGCGACCTGCTCGAGCCGGGCGCGGCCGTTTTGCTCTTTCTCACTGCGGAAGCGCAAGGCGAGGACGTGCGCGCGCGCATCCAGACGGTCGAGCCGCTCGATCAGGCGGCCGAAAAGCTGCAAAAGGGCTTGCGTGTGCTGGTGAGCTCAGACAAGCCGATCGAAAGCGTCGCCAGGCGCCTCGAGCCAAAGGGCGATGCCGAGATCATTCTGGTGCTGATGCTCGACAAGGAGACCGACGTCGAGGTCAAGCTCCCGGGCCGCTACAAGGTCTCGCCGCAGATCGCGAGCGCTCTGAAGGCCGTGCCCGGGGTGGAGCAGGTGGAACTCGTGTAGAGGCGTGCGAATCATGCGCCTAACGAATTGATCCCGCTCTGAGCGCCAGTTCGATAAGTACAATCACCGCGCGAGACAGCATCGTTTTCTGCATTTCGAAGGCTTTTCCATAAGTTTTCATCAACACAGCACCGCGAACAGCTATTGGAATTGCATTCCGGGGCCCCGTATATACTGTCGTCGAGACGGCGGGGCAGCGGCCTAACGGCAGGGGTAGCCCGTCAACCCACGGGACGGGCTTTCGGCGGCATGGATCATCGCCCGCATATCGTTGTGGTCGAGGACGAGGCGGCGCAGCGCCAGCTGCTGGTCGACTATCTCGGTCGGCAAAACTTCCGCGTGAGCAGCGCCGACGGCGGCACCGCGCTGCGCAAGCTCCTGGAGCGCGAGCTACCGGCGCTGGTGCTGCTCGATATCGGGCTGCCGGGCGAAGACGGATTCGTTCTGGCGCGCTGGCTGCGCGAGCGCTCGGGGCGCATCGGCATCATCATGGTGACCGCCGCGGCCGATACGGTCGACCGGGTTGTGGGGCTTGAGACCGGCGCCGACGACTACATCGCCAAGCCGTTCGAGCCGCGCGAGCTGCTCGCGCGCGTGAAGAGCGTGCTGCGCCGCACGACCGGCGCGACCGCGAGCACTGGTCCGCGCGTGCGCATGGGCCGCCGCGTGCTCGATCTGGAAAAGCGCGTGCTGATCGATCCGGCGTCCGGCGACGAGGAGACGCTCGCGGCCAGCGAACTCGATCTACTCAAGGTGTTCGCGGAGAATCCCGAACCGGCCGCTCAATCGCGACTGGCTGCTCGAAGTGACGGCGCATCGCGAGATGGAAGCGTTCGACCGCGCGATCGACCTGCGCATCACACGGCTGCGCCGCAAGATCGAGGTCGATCCGGCGCACCCGGACGCGATCCGCACCGTGCGCGGCGTCGGCTACATGTTCGTGCCGCCGAAGGATTAGTCTTATTTGGCAGCCACGCTCTGCCGGTCGATATCGGCGAGCGCACGGCGCAATTCCGCGGCAAGCGGTCCAAGCCCCTCGCGGCAGCGCGTACGATCGCCGGCCTTGCCGGCTTGCTCCAATGTGGCCGCAGCCGTGCCGACGCCGATCGCGCCGACCGTCTGCGCTGCGCCCTTGAGCTTGTGCGCGGCGGCTGCGAGCGTCGGCAGATCGCCGGCGCGCGAGGCCGCGCCGATCTCGCGCTCGGCCGCGACCGCGGTGTCGCGGAACTTCGCCAGCAGCGAGTTGATCGCCGCGTCGTCATCGCCGAGCCAGGCCGCGAGCACGTCGCGCTCGATCGCGGAGGGCGGCTTCGGCGCATCGTCTGCGTCGGAGACCTCGCGCGTCACATCCTCGATCGGCATCCAGCGTTCGAGCGTGGTGCGGAGCTGATCCATGTTCACAGGCTTCGCGAGATACGCATCCATGCCGGCAGCGAGGCAGCGCTCGTCCTCGCCCTTCATGGCATTGGCGGTCACCGCGACGATCGGCGTGCGCGGCGCCGAGGCGCCGCGCTTTGCTTCCGCGGCGCGGATCTGGCGCGTCAGCTCGTGGCCGTCCATGCGCGGCATATGGATGTCGGCGAGGACCGCAGCGTAGCGTCCTTCCGCCGCCGCCCACGCCTCGAGCGCCTCGACTCCATCGTTCACGGTGTCGGCGCTAATGCCGAGCAGTTCGAGCTGGCGCACCAGCACCTCGCGGTTCACCGGATGATCGTCCGCAACCAGAATACGCGTGCCGGACTGCGAGCGCTTGGCGGATAACGTTTTGGCGGGGCGGCGGACGTCGCGCAGCGTCGTGTTGAGCGGCGAATCCGCCGGCGCCGCCCTGAGCGTGAGCGTCACCGTGAAGGTCGAGCCGGCGCCCTGCCGGCTTTCCACCGCAATGTCGCCCTTCATCAGTTGCGCAAGTCGGCGCACGATCGAAAGGCCGAGGCCGGTACCGCCGAAGCGGCGCGTGGTCGAGGAGTTGGCCTGCGCGAACGGCTGGAACAGGCGTACGCGCTGCTCTTCGCGAAAGGCCAATCCCGGTGTCGCTCACCGCGATCGTGACCTTGGTGACGCCGTCGCCGAGTGGTGCGGTGCCGGCATGCAGCGTGATGCGCCCGCGCTCGGTGAACTTGATCGCGTTGCCGAGCAGATTGAACAGCACCTGACGTACGCGCGTCGGATCGCCGACCAGCGCGTCGTCCGAGCCGGCGTCGATCTCCACGTCGAGCGAGAGTCCCTTGATGATCGCCTGCTGGCGGAACGTGCCGGCGACGCCGTCGATCAGGCCGGAGAGCGAGAACGCGGTCTCTTCCAACTCCAGCCGCCCGGCTTCGATCTTCGAGAAATCGAGCACGTCGTCGATGATGCGCAACAGCGACTGCGCCGAGTCGCGGATGGTCGAGACGGTGCGCCGCTGCGGGCCGTCGAGGCCCTGGCGTTGCAGCACGTCGATCATGCCGAGCACACCGTTCATCGGCGTGCGGATCTCGTGGCTCATGGTCGCGAGGAAGGTCGACTTGGCCTGATTGGCGGCCTCGGCCTCGGCGCGTTCCTTCTCGGCGGCATCACGCGCGCCTTCGGCCGCTTCCTTGGCGGCTGGCCAGCGCTTCCTCGCGGCCCTTCAGCGTGGTGATGTCGCGATAAAGGCCGAGTACACCGCCGTCGCTCAACGGGCGGAAATTGAACTCGATGTACTTTGCCGGTCGCGGTCCGCTGCTCGTAACGCGAGCCACCGGGCTTGCAGGACGCGGCGCGTTACGTCCGTCACGGTATGCTCGATATCGTCGGTCGGACCAAACTCGCCCTGTTGGGCGAGCTGCGCGGATCATCTCGAAGCCGGACACGCCCGGCTGCAGGACGTCGGTTTTGTAGCCCCACAGTTGCGTGCTGAAACGGTTGGAGAATTGCCAGCGGAAGTCCTTGTCCCACAGCGTGACGCCGTCGCTCATGTTGTCGAGCACGGTCTGCATCACCTCGCGGGTGCGCTCGACGTCGTCGCGCGCTTTTTCGGCCGACTCCTTGGCGGAGGCGAGGGCCTCCTCGCGCTCCTTCAGCGCGGTGACGTCGCGGCCGAAGGCGAGCAGGCCGCCGTCATCGAGCGGCAGGAAATTGAACTCGATGTAGCGGCCCTCGAGCGTGCGGCGGAGGAAACGATTACCACCCGGCTTGCGGATCAGTGCGACGCGCTCGCGCACTTTCCGGTCCACATCCCTGACGGGACCGAAGTCGCCGCGCTCGCCTGGAAGCGCAGAATGTCCTCGCCCGAAATGCCAGGCTTGATGATGTCCGGCGGATAGTTCTGGAATTCCATCAGCTGCCGGTTGACGAACTGCAGACGGAAATCCTTGTCGAACAGCATGACGCCGCCGATCATGTTGTCGAGCACGGTCTGCATGATCTGGCGTGTGCGCTCGACGTCGTCGCGCGCGGCTTCGGCGGCTTCCTTGGCGGCGGCGATCGCCTCCTCGCGTTCCTTCAGTTCGGTGATGTCGCGATTGACCGCGAGCACGCTGCCGTCGCTCAGCGGCCGGAACACTGATTTCGAGGATACTTGCCGCTCGCCGAGCGGCGCTCGTAGTGCACGCCGCCCGGTTTGCGGATCATCGCGAGGCGCTCCTCGACGAGCGGTCGAGATCGCCCGCCTGGCCGAAATCGCCGCGCCGTGCCTGGAAGCGCAGGAACTGCGTGATCGACGAGCCTTCATGCGCCATTTCGGGCGTGTAGCGCTGGAATTCCATCAGCCGCTGATTGGCGAACCTGATGTTGAGATCGCGGTCGAGCAGCATCACGCCGTCGCTCATATTGTCGAGCACGGTCTGCAGCACGGCGCCGGCCTTTTCCACCTCCGCGCGTGAGGCTTCGGCCGCTTCCTTGGAGGCCGCGAGTGCTTCCTCGCGCTCCTTCAACTCCGTGATGTCGCGATAGATGGCGAGCAAACTGCCGTCGTCGAGCGGCTTGAAGGTGAATTCGATGAACTTCCCGCTTGCGGTCCGGCGCTCGTAGCGGGCGCCGCCACGCATGATCGGCGACGCTCCTCGACGGACCTCTGCCGATGTCCTTCCGATCGGACCGAAATCGCCGCGCTTCGCCTGGAAACGGAGGATGTCGCGCGCCGACACGCCGACCTGCGCGACGTCCGGTGTGAAGCGCTGGAATTCCATGAGCTGGCGGTTGCTGAATTGCCAGCGCATGTCCTTGTCGAACAACATGACGCCGTCGCTCATGTTGTCGAGCACGGTCTGCATGATCTTGCGCGTGCGCTCGACCTCGTTGCGCGCGGCGGCGGCTTCGACGCGAGCGCGTTCCGCGGCATCGCGTGCGGCTTCGGCTGCTTCCTTGGCGGCCGCGAGCGCTTCCTCGCGGTCCTTCAGCTCGGTGATGTCGCGATAGACCCCGAGCATTCCGCCGTCGCTGAGCGGCTTGAACGTGAACTCGATGAATTGCCCGTTCTTCAGGCGCCGCTCGTAGTGGGTACCTCCCGGTGCGCGGATCCGCGCGAGGCTTTGGCTGACCAGGGCTTCGACATCATCGGGGGGGCCATATTCGCCGCGCGTTGCGTGCAGCCGGATCAGCTCCTCGACAGGCGTGCCGGGACGGAGGGTCTCCGGCGTGTACCCCATGGCCCGCATATGAGATCGGTTGCTGAACCGCCACCGCATCTCCTTGTCGAACAGCGACACGCCGTCGGTCATGTTGTCGATGATTGTCTGCAGCATCTCGCGCGTCTGCTCGACGTCGCGTTGCGCGGCGGCGGCCTCGGCTCTTGCGGTATCGAGCTGGCGTTCGCGCTGGCGTGTCTCGGTGATGTCGCCGGTCACGCCGACCATGCGGCGTGCGCGGCCATCCGGTCCGCGCACCGCGATGCCGTGCTGGCGCGCCCAGCGCCACGTGCCATCGCGGCTGCGGTAGCGGAATTCAACATCGAGCCGCGGGATCTCGCCCTTGTAGAGCGCGGAGATCATGCGTGTATGGTTCGGGCGGTCGTCCGGATGCACGACGTTGGCGAACTCGCTGACCGGTCCGTATTCCGGCAGGTTCAAAACCTCCACCAGCGCGGGAGCGAGATAGACCATTCCGGTGTCGAGATTGACGTCGTAGGCGCCGGCGCCGACGCTGATCGACTCCACCGCGAGCGCGTAGCGCGACTCCAGATCGCTCTGGTCGAGCGCGGTTGAGGGAAATTGCTTGCATCGCGACGTTTTGCGCGCTCTGCAGCTGAAACTCGCGCTGCTTGATCTCGGTGATGTCGCCGGCTGCGCCGACCAGGCGCCGTGCGCGGCCGTCGGGCCCGCGGAACGCGATGCCGTGCTGGCGCGCCCAGCGCCACGTCCCATCCTCGGTCACGGTAGCGCACGTCGCACAGGAAACGCGGCGTTTCACCTTTGAGATGCTCGATCATCCGGCGGTGGAACATCGGCAAGTCGCTCGGATGGATGCGATTGCTCCAGTCCTCCGGCTTGTTCAGTTTCGCCAGTCCAAGCAGAATGCGCAGGTCGGGCGCGTAATAGATGGTGTCGGTCTCGATATTCCAGTCGTAGAGACCGTAATTGACCGATTCCATCGCAAGCGCGTAGCGCTCTTCGCTCGCCGTGAGCGGGATCGGCGGGCGCGTCGCCCTGACGATAGGCGGCCGCCGCGACGGTCTCGCGCGGTTTCCAGTTCACGGTCGCGCTGACGCTCCTCGGTGACGTCGCTCATCGCGCCGACGATGCGATAGGCGCGCCCGTCGGGACGGCGCACCGCCACTCCATATTGGCGGCACCAGCGCCAGCTCCCGTCCAGGCCGACGGAAGCGGAAATCGACCTCGAAGCGCGATGTGTCGCCGCGGAAATGCGCGACGATCGCCTCGCGGTAGGCCGGCCGATCGTCGGGATGAATTGTCTCGATGATATTGCCGGTGGTGTAGGCCGGATCGTCCGGCTTCATCCCCAGCATCTTGCGCAAGCTCTCGGAGAAATAGACTTCACCGCCCTCAAGATCGGCGTCGTAGACCGCGTAATTGATGGATTGCATCGCGAGCGTGTAGCGCTCCTCGATGCGCGCCGGATCGCCCGTGCTTGCCTTGAGCTTGCGGGACGGTTTTTGCGACGAAATTGACATCAAACACTCCGGCAGCCGTCATAGTGGTGATGCCGTGTATCGTCGGTGTGTCGCGGGATCGACGGTTTTGTATCATGTGTATCGTTTGCCGAATTTCCCACCGCAAAATCAGCAGCGTTCTTCGCCGCGCGTGCCCCATGTGACGCAGCGTGAGGCGATACAAATGATACCAATACGGCTAGCCGGGCGACATCGTCACAATACGCACGGAGCGTAGGGTCACCCCTATCGGGAATGCGGCAGACGCGTAACCGCCGCAGAGATCGACAGGGGTTCCACCATGAAGACCATCGCGCTCTACGGCCTTCAGATGCTGGTGGGTCTCGTTGCTCTCGCGGCGGGTTACGCCAAGCTGACCGGCATGGGCTTCATGGCCGAGCCGTTCGCGATGATCGGCCTCGGCAAGTCCTTCCTGATGATCGCCGGCACGGTCGAGATCCTCGCCGGCCTCTGCCTGCTGTTCCCGCGCTCGGGCGTGGTCGGCGCGCTCCTGCTGACGACCGTCATGGTCGGCACGATGGGTGCGAGCCTCGGCACCGTGATCAGCAACCGTGGCGATGCCGCCCAGATGACCGTGTCGCAGACGTTCCGCACCGCCGTGCAGGACGAACATGGTGAAGCCGGTCGTGATCAAGAAGAGCCAAGGCTGGGATATCTGAGCCCCGATTTCCTCCATTTTCTGCGGCTGATTTGGCGATCCGGGCCCTAAGGCCCGGATTTTGCGCCTTTTCCTTGCGTAGCCCCGGTCGGCGCCGCTATATAGCCGCCGATCTCACACGCGGACCTTGGCTCAACGCCGTCCGGTGCTCCGGTCGAACCCTCGGCTCGTGGCTCTTGGGTCCGCGGCGGAACAACCGGAGAAGACGATATGGCGCTTCCTGACTATTCGATGCGTCAGCTTTTGGAAGCTGGCGTGCACTTCGGCCATCAGTCCCACCGCTGGAATCCGAAGATGGCGGAGTACATCTTCGGGGCCCGCAACAATATCCACATCCTCGATCTCGCCCAGACGGTGCCGATGATGCACCGCGCGCTGCAGGCGGTGAGCGATACGGTCGCCAAGGGCGGCCGCATCCTGTTCGTCGGCACGAAACGCCAGGCGCAGGACGCAATCGCCGACGCCGCCAAACGGTGCGCGCAGTATTACGTCAATTCGCGCTGGCTCGGCGGTACGCTGACCAACTGGAAGACGATCTCGGCCTCGATCAAGCGGCTGCGCCAGCTCGAGGAGATGCTGAGCACGCCCGAAGCGGCGGCCGGCTACACCAAGAAAGAGCGCCTGACGCTCACGCGCGAGAAGGAAAAGCTCGACCGCGCGCTCGGCGGCATCAAGGAGATGGGCGGCTTGCCCGACCTGTTGTTCGTGATCGACACCAACAAGGAAGACATCGCGCTGAAAGAGGCGCGCCGCCTGAACATTCCGATCGCCGCGATCGTCGACACCAACTGCGATCCGAACGGGATCACCTTTGTGGTCCCCGGCAACGACGATGCCGGCCGCGCGATCTCGCTTTATTGCGATCTCGTCGCGAAGGCCGCGATCGACGGCATTTCGCGCTCGCAGCGCGATCTCGGCATCGATACCGGTGCAGCCGAAGCGCCGGTGGTCGAGGAGCTTCCCGCCGAAGTGCCGGCGACCGGCTTCCAGCCGTTGCCCGGCCCGCGCGGCGTCGCCGACGATCTCAAGAAGCTGCCCGGCGTGTCGGGCGCGGTCGAGAAGCAGCTCAACGACCTCGGCGTATTCCACTACTCGCAGCTGGCCGAGCTTGGACCGGCCGATGCCGAGAAGATCGGCGAGGAAGTCGGTCTGTCCGGCCCGCGTCGAGAGCTGGATCGCGAAGGCGAAAGAGTTCGTCGCAGAGTAATTGCAAATCTGCGTCATGCCCGGCCTTGCGCCGGGCATCCACGTCCTTCTTGTTGCTCACATTCCAAGTCGTGGATGGCCGGACATAAGGGCGTTGACGCCCGTCTTCGACGGGTTATGGCCGGGCATGACGAATTGAGGGAATTCTCACATGGCAAATATCACCGCCGCGATGGTGAAGGACCTGCGCGACAAGACCGGCGCGGGCATGATGGACTGCAAGGCCGCGCTCGGCGAGACGAGCGGCGACATGGAGGCCGCGATCGACTGGCTGCGCAAGAAAGGCCTGTCGAAAGCCGCCAAGAAGGCCGGACGCGTCGCCGCCGAAGGGCTGATCGGACTGATGCTCGCGCCGAAGAAGGGCGCGATGGTCGAGGTCAATTCCGAGACCGACTTCGTCGCGCGCAACGACCACTTCCAGGGTCTGGTGAAGATGATCGCTGACGTGGTGCTCTCCGTCGGCGCCGACGTCGAGGCGATCAAGGCCGCCAAGGCCGGCACGATGACGATTGCGGACGCGATCTCCTCGGCGATCGCCACCATCGGCGAGAACATCACATTGCGCCGCGCTGCCGTGCTCTCGGTCGGGCAGGGCGTGGTCGCGAGTTACGTGCACAACCAGGTGTTCGACGGGCTCGGCAAGATCGGCGTGCTGGTGGCGCTGAAGTCGCCCGGCGACGTCCAGGAGCTTGCCACGATCGGGCGGCAGGTCGCGATGCATATCGCGTTCGCCAATCCGATCGCGATCGATGCCGCGGGCGTCGATCCGGCCGTGGTCAAGCGCGAGAAGGACATCCTGGCGGATAAATTCCGTCAGCAGGGCAAGCCTGAGGCGATGATCGAGAAGATCACCGAGTCGGGGCTGAAGACCTTCTACAAGGAGCAGACCCTGCTCGAGCAGCCGTTCGTTTTCGACGACAAGAAGAGCGTCGGGCAGGCGTTGAAGGAAGCCGAGGGCAAGGTCGGCGGGCCGATCAAGGTCACGGCGTTTGCCCGTTTCGCGCTCGGTGAGGGCATCGAAAAAGGCACGTCCGATTTCGCGGCGGAGGTTGCGGCGGCGGCCGGAACGGCCTGACAATCGCGCAAGCGCGATTCGCGCGGAGCTCAAGGACGCATGGCCAACCCCGTCTACCGCCGCGTGATCGTGAAGGTGTCGGGCGAAGCCTTTTCTGGCCCGAACGATTTCGGCATTCACGCGCCGACCATCGAGGCGATCGTCAAGGACCTCGTGGCGGCGCGCGCTCTCGGGATCACGATCGGCGTGGTCGTCGGCGGCGGCAATCTGATCCGCGGCGCGGAATCCGCGGACGCGTGGCTGTCGCGCCCGACGGCCGACGCCATGGGCATGATGGGCACGGTGATGAACGCCCTGGTGCTCGAAGCCGCGCTCGAACGCGCCGGCGTGCCGACGCGCACCATGTCGGCGCTCTCCATGCCGCAGGTGTGCGAGACCTATGAGCGCCAGCGCGCGCTGCGCCACATGGAAGACAACCGCATCGTGGTGTTCGCGGGCGGCACCGGCAATCCGTTCTTTACCACCGACACCACCGCGGTGTTGCGCGCGGGCGAGATGCACTGCGACGCTCTCCTGAAGGCGACCAACGTGGACGGCGTCTACAGCGCGGACCCGAAACAGGATCCCAAGGCCGAGCGTTACGACCGCCTCACCCATGAGGAGGCGATCCGGCGCGAACTGAAGGTCATGGATGCGACGGCCTTCGCGCTTGCCCGGGAAAATCGTATGCCTATCATTGTATTCTCGATCCGCGAGCCGGGTGCGATCACCGCCGTCCTGGGCGGCAAAGGACGCGCCACATTCGTCGGATGACATAAGTCCGGCGGCTGTCCGCGGCATCGGGGATCGGCAGAACAGCCGTCCGGGGGAAGCCATGGCAGCAGCAACGCACAATCTCGACGATCTCAAGCGGCGGATGCAGGGTGCGATCACGGTCCTCAAGCAGGAACTCGGCGGCCTGCGCACCGGCCGCGCATCGGCGGGCTTGGTCGATCACGTGCAGGTCGACGCTTATGGCACGCATATGCCGCTCAATCAGGTTGCGACCGTGAGCGTTCCGGAGCCGCGGCTGTTGTCGGTGCAGGTGTGGGACCGCTCGCTTGTCCATGCGGTCGAGAAAGGAATTAGCGCGGCCAATCTTGGGCTGACCCCAAATACCGAAGGTCAGACGATCCGCCTGCGCATCCCAGAGCTCAACGAAGAGCGGCGCAAGGAATTGGTGAAAGTCGCGCACAAGTACGCCGAAGCGGCGCGTGTTGCGATCCGCCATGTACGGCGCGATGGGCTCGAGGTGCTCAAGAAGCTGGAGAAGGATCACACCATCAGCGAAGACGAGCACAAGCGGCAAGCCGATCTGGTACAGAAGGCGACCGACCAGGCGATCCACGATGTGGATGCCGGGCTTGCGACCAAAGAAAAAGAGATCATGACGGTGTGATGGGCGAGAAGGAGCCGGTCGTCACGATGCCCGAGGCGCAGGCGCCCAATCTCGCGGGGACCGTCCCCGACGTGCCGCGGCACGTCGCCATCATCATGGACGGGAACGGC
Source organism: uncultured Alphaproteobacteria bacterium (assembly GCA_963778455.1). Lineage (GTDB taxonomy): Bacteria > Pseudomonadota > Alphaproteobacteria > Rhizobiales > Xanthobacteraceae > PALSA-894. The sequence goes on along the minus strand of CAVZUL010000008.1, from coordinate 155,830 downwards.
CGCTGGGCCGCGGCGCGCGGTTTGCCGCGCGTCGAGGGGCACCGCCGTGGCGTCGAGGCGTTGCGCCGGACCGTGCGGGCGGCGGGTGAGATGGGCATTTCATGCCTCACCATCTTCTCGTTCTCCTCGGAAAACTGGCAAAGGCCGGCGTCGGAAGTACGCGACCTGATGGGCCTGCTGCGGCTCTTCATCCGGAAGGATCTGGCCGAGCTGCACGCGAATGGCGTCCGCGTGCGGGTCATTGGCGAACGCGAGAACCTTGATCCGGACATTCACCGCCTGCTCGAAGAGGCTGAGCAACTGACACGCGGGAATACCAACCTGCTGTTGGTTGTCGCGTTCAACTACGGTGCACGCAACGAGATCGCCCGCGCAGTGCGCCGCATTGCCGAGGATGTTGCAAGCGGCGCGGTAAAGCCCGGGGCTATCAATGAGGAGATGATCGGGCAGCACCTCGACGCGCCGGACATCGCCGATCCCGATCTCATCATCCGCACCAGCGGCGAGCAGCGGCTGTCTAATTTTCTGCTATGGCAGGCCGCGTACTCGGAGCTTGTGTTCTCCCCGGTATACTGGCCCGACTTCGACCGCGGGACGCTTGAAGCCGCGATCGAGGAATATCGCCGTCGCGAACGCCGGTTCGGCGGGCTCGCCGCCAAGACCGGGTCCTGAGTTCGTGACGGAATCGGCTGACCAACAGCCTGCCGGTCCGAGCAATCTCACCCTGCGCGTGGTCTCGTCGGTGGTGCTGGCACCCTTGGCGATCGGTGTCGCCTGGTTCGGTGGCGTGCCGTTCGTTGTGTTCTGGACCGTCGCGGCATCCATTGTGCTGTGGGAGTGGTCCGGTCTGGTGAAGAACGCCGGCCGTGAAAGTGTTACCTGGTTTGCCGGCTGGATGCTGGCCGGGCTCGTCTATGCCGGCGTGCTGCTGCTTTGCCCGGTCATCCTGCGGCGCGATCCCGCGTTCGGCTTCGCGGCGATCCTGTTCCTGTTCGCGATCGTGTGGGTCACCGACATCGCCGCCTACTTCGCTGGCCGCGCGCTCGGCGGGCCGAAGCTTTGGCCCGCGGTCAGCCCGAAAAAGACCTGGTCGGGCGCGGTCGGCGGCGCGGTCGGTGGTGTCATGGCGGGGTTGTTGGTTGCCAAGCTGGCTGGGCTTGTTATCGCCCCAATGCTGGTCCTTGTGGCGCTCACCCTTTCGGTCGCTGCGCAGGCCGGCGATCTCATCGAATCCGCAGTCAAGCGGCACTTCGGCGCTAAGGATGCAAGCCAGCTGATCCCGGGCCATGGCGGACTGATGGACCGGCTCGATGGGTTTTTGACAGCGGCAGCCGCCGCCGTCATGGTGGGACTGCTTCGCGGGGGCCTGGAAGGGCCCGCGCGGGGCCTGCTTGTTTGGTGATTTTGATGCCGATTGGAACTCAGCCGCTGCGCAAACCGGACGCCGCGCCGCGCCGCGTCACGATTCTGGGTGCAACCGGCTCAATCGGCTCTAGCACCGTCGACCTGCTCAAGCGCCAGAACGGACGCTTCACGGTCGAGGCGCTAACCGCGAACAAGAACGGTGCAGCGTTGGCGAAGTTGGCACGGGAACTCGGCGCGCGCTTTGCGGCGGTGGGCGATCACGATGCCTATGGGGAACTGAAGTCCGAACTCTCAGGATCGGGCATCGAAGCGGCCTCTGGCCCCGATGCGGTCGCGGAAGCCGGACGCCGCCCCGCCGAATGGGTGATCGGCGCGATCACGGGGGCGGCGGGGCTCGAACCGGCGCTCGCGGCGATCGATCGCGGCGCCACGCTCGCACTCGCTAACAAGGAATGCCTCGTGTGCGCGGGCTCGCTGTTTATGCGTCGCGCCAAGCAAACCGGCGCGACCGTGCTGCCGGTCGATTCCGAACACAATGCACTGTTCCAGGCGCTGACTGCCGGGCGGCGCGAGGATGTCACCAAGGTCATCATCACCGCCTCGGGCGGGCCGTTCCGTACCTGGTCGAAGGATGACATCCGCAAGGCGACGCTTGCTGCGGCGCTCAAGCATCCCAACTGGTCAATGGGACCGAAGGTCACGATCGACTCCGCAACGTTGATGAACAAAGGCCTCGAAGTGATTGAGGCTTATCATCTATTTAATCTTAAGCCTGACGAGATCGAAGTGCTGGTCCATCCTCAGTCGATCGTCCACGGCATGGTCGAATTCCGTGATGGCTCGGTGATCGCGCATCTCGGCGCGCATGACATGCGTATCCCGATCGCGCATTGCCTGGCCTGGCCTGACCGGATCGACGGCCCGGCCAAGCGCCTCGACCTCGCGGAAATCGGCAGCCTGACGTTCGAGAAGCCGGATCTGGAGCGGTTTCCGGCGCTTGGGCTGGCGTGGCACGCGCTGCGCACCGGATCGGGCGCGACCACGGTGCTCAATGCCGCGAATGAAATCGCGGTCACCGAATTCGTCGACGGCCGGATCTCATTCACCGGCATCGCAGCGCTGGTGGAGGCTACGCTAGACGCTGCGTCACGCCGCGGTGTCATGCGCGAGCCCAGTTCGATCGCGGATGCGATCGCCGTTGACCATAATTCGCGGTCGTTGGCGCGCGACCTCTTGCCCGAAATCGCCGCAAAGGCATTTTAGACAACTTTTCGGCAAGGTTCTGCAATGCGGTGGGGGGACTGAGGACGTAATGGATATTTTCGCCAATATCGGTTCGTGGGGTGGCTGGCTGACCGGCTACGTCGTTCCGTTCCTGTTCGTCCTCACCATCGTCGTCTTCTTTCATGAACTCGGTCATTTTCTCATCGCGCGCTGGTGCGGCGTACGCGTGCTCGTCTTCTCGATCGGCTTCGGGCCGGAATTGTTCGGCTTCAACGATCGCCACGGAACGCGCTGGAAGGTCGCCGCGATTCCGCTCGGCGGTTATGTGAAATTTTTCGGCGACGAGAACGCCGCCAGCGTTCCCGACACCGAGACGATCGGCCAGATGACGGAAGCCGAGAGGCGCGAGAGCTTCTTCTTCAAGCCGGTCGGCCAGCGCGCCGCGATCGTTGCGGCCGGACCGATCGCGAACTTCCTGCTCGCGATCGTGATCTTTGCGGGCGTGTTCACCTTCTATGGCAAGCAGGCGACGCCCGCGCGCGTGGACACCGTGCAGCCGAACAGCGCCGCGCAGGCTGCGGGCTTCCAGCCGGGCGACCTGATCGTTTCGATCAACGGCAAGAAGATCGAGACCTTCACCGACATGCAGCGCCTCGTGAGCGCGAGCGCCGGCCAGACACTCGACATCGAAGTCCATCGTGGCGGCGTACGCACGCGTGTGAAGGCGACGCCGGCGCTGACCGAGCTGAAGGATAATTTCGGAAACGTGCATCGAATCGGGGTGCTTGGCATCACCGGGGCGCGCGAGCCGCCGGTGCCGGTCGATCCCCTCACCGCGGTCAAGCTCGGCGTGGAAGAAACCTGGTTCGTGATCGAGCGCACGCTCTCCTACATCGGTGGCGTGGTGGTGGGTAAGGAGTTGACCGATCAGCTTGGCGGACCGATCCGTATCGCCCAGGTCTCCGGGCAGGTCGCGACCGCCGGCTTCGTGGCGCTGATTCACCTGGCGGCGGTGCTGTCCATTTCGATCGGGCTCCTGAACCTGTTCCCGATCCCGCTTCTCGATGGCGGACACCTTCTGTTCTACGCAATCGAAGCCGTTCGGGGCCGTCCGCTCTCGGATCGGGCCCAGGAGCTCGGGTTCCGCATCGGCCTCGCTATTGTGCTGTTGTTAATGATCTTCGCGACCTTCAACGACATTCTTCACCTGGCCAGCTTGTGACCGTGGCCATCGCGCAACGCATTGATCAGAAAAGGCGATCCGGCAAGGACTGAGGTTTGCTTGGGGGGGAAAAGCGGGTAAGAAACTGGTCCCTGGGACACAGATTCCTCCAATTTGTGCTGCAAGGGGCGACTGGGAATAAGGGTAGGGCGCATCGCGCATGGGACTTTGGGTGCGGGTACGAGGGCTGGCCTTGGCTGGCTTGGTCCTCGGTGGGGTTGTTGTCGGTTCTGGTATTGCGTCCCTCGTGACGGCGGACTCCGCCGTCGCGCAGACGGCGACCTCGATCGTAGTTGAGGGTAACCGCCGGGTCGAAAGCGAGACGATTCGCTCCTATTTCCGCGTCGGCCCGGGCGAGCGGCTGGACGCGCTCAAGGTCGACGACGGTGTCAAGGCGCTGTTCGCGACCGGCCTGTTCGCCGACGTCCGCCCGACCTTCCAAGGAAACCGTGTGATCATCACGGTCGTCGAGAACGCCGTCATCAGCCGCATCCAGTTCGAGGGCAACAAGCGCGTCAAGGACGAGCAACTCAGCCAGGAGATTCAGTCCAAACCGCGCGGCGCGCTGTCGCGCCCGGTCGTGCAGTCGGACGTGCAGCGCATCGTCGAAATCTATCGCCGCAATGGCCGCTATGATGTGCGGGTCGAGCCGAAGATCATTGACCGGCCGAACAACCGCGTCGATCTGGTGTTCGAGATCACCGAAGGCAGCAAGACGTCGGTCAAGGAAATCGATTTCGTCGGCAATCGCGCCTACTCGGGCTGGCGCCTGCGCGACGTGATCAAGACCGGCCAAACCAACATCCTGAGCTTCCTCAAGAACAACGATCTCTACGATCCCGACCGCATCGAGTTCGGACCGCGAATTGTTGCGCCGCTATTATCTGAAGAACGGCTATGCGGACGTGCGCATTGTTTCGGCGGTCGCCGAGTTCGACCCGCGGCGCAACGGCTTCATTCTCACTTTCACGATCGAAGAGGGGGAGCGCTACACATTCGGCGCGGTCGATATTCAGTCCGGCGTGCGCGACGTCGATCCGGCTGCGTTGCGCGGCAAGCTACGGTTCGGGCCGGGCCAGGTCTATAACGCCGAGGCGCTCGAGAAGTCGGTCGAGGAAATGACCGTCGAGATGTCGAAACGCGGGTATGCTTTCGCGCAGGTGCGCCCGCGCGGCGACCGTAACTTCCAGACGCATCAGATCAACATCGTTTTTGTGATCGAGGAAGGTGCGCGCGCCTACATCGAGCGAATCAATGTCCGCGGCAACACCCGCACGCGCGATTACGTGATCCGGCGCGAGTTCGATATCGCGGAGGGCGATGCGTACAACCGCGTCCTGGTCGACCGCGCCGAGCGGCGGCTGAAAAATCTCAACTACTTCAAGAGCGTCAAGATCACCAACGAGCCGGGCTCGGCGTCGGATCGCGTGATTCTCAACGTCGAAGTGGAAGAGCAGTCGACCGGCGAATTCGCCATCTCTGGCGGCTACTCGACGTCGGACGGCTTCGTTGGCGAAGTGTCGGTCGGCGAGCGCAACCTGCTGGGCCGCGGTCAAATCGCACGCGCGGCGGTCACGTATGGCCAGCGCAGCCGCGGCATCGAAGTCTCATTCGGCGAGCCGTATTTCCTCGATTATCGGCTGGCCTTCGGCATCGATCTGTTCGCCAAGCAAGTCGACGCGTCCTCGTCCTTCGTTTACCGTCAGGAAACCGTCGGCGGCGGCTTCCGGTTCGGCATTCCGCTGCGCGAAGATCTTGCGATCCAATTGCGCTATTCCGCCTACCGCCAGCAGATCGATCTCGATCAGATGCTGCGCGATTGCAACAACATCAATCCCAATTTCGGACTCACTCCGGGAGTCCCGGCGACCTATCCGACGTTGGGTCTAGATGGAAGGCCCGTGGTGGCGCCGCCTACCGATTTTACAGGCCTCACCAATTGTCTCGCCAACGGTGAGGCGTCGGCGGCAGTCAAGCAGCAGGTCGACGCCGGGCCGGCGATCGTTTCAATGATCGGCTACAGCCTCGTCTACAACACGCTCGACAGCAACCGGAACCCGACGCGCGGCGTGCTCGCCGAATTGCGTCAGGACTTCGCGGGTATCGGCGGCGACGTGAACTTCATCCGCACGACCGGCGACGTCCGCATGTACTACGAGCTGATGTCCGACATCATCTCGGTGCTGCGCTTGCAGGGCGGCCACGTTACCGGGTGGGGCGGCAAGGAACTTCGGATGCTGGACCATTTCCAGATGGGTCCGAATCTGGTGCGCGGCTTCCAGACCGCCGGTATCGGCCCGCGCGACCTGACGGTCGGCACCTCGCAGGATGCACTCGGCGGCACGATGTATTGGGGCGCTTCGCTCGAAACGCAGGTGCCGATCTTCGGCGTGCCGAAAGATTTCGGCATGCGTCTTGCGTTCTTCGCCGATGCAGGCACGGTTTGGGGCTATCAGGGTCCGCGGGTGTTCCCGGTGACAGGCACATCCATCACGACGGTCGATCCGTTCACCGGGAAGGACACCGACGCAATGACCATCCGCTCGTCGGTGGGCGCTGGCCTCATCTGGGAGTCGCCGTTCGGTCCGATCCGCATCGATTATGCCTGGCCGCTCACCAAGGATCCGAACGACCGGGTGCAGCAGCTGCGCTTCAGCGGCGGCACGAAGTTCTGATGTGAGCCGCGCCACGGCCAAGGTGGCATGACCGAGCCGCGTTTCTTCGAACGCCCGACCGGGCTGACCGCGCATGAGATCGCGGCGCTCACCGGCGCCGTTGCGCGGGCAGACGTTCGTTCCGACCGGCGGATCAGCGGCATCGCGCCGCTCGACCGCGCCTCGCCGGGCGATCTTGCATTCATGCAGAACCAGAAATTCGCGGCACAGTTTGCCGCAACGCGTGCGGGCCTCTGCCTCACGACGGAGAAGTTCGCCGCGACCGCGCCCGCGCATCTGGCGCTGTTGGTTACGCCCGCGCCCTACCGCGCATTCGTCATGGTCGCACAGACGCTCTATCCAGATGCGATGCGGCCCTCCTCGCTGTTCGCGGCGAGCGGCATCTCGCCGAGCGCACTGGTGCATCCGTCGGCGCGGCTCGAATCCGGCGTGACCATCGATCCGGCCGCAGTGATCGGGCCGTGCGCGGAAATCGGCGCCGGCACGGTGATCGCGCCGGGAGCTGTGATCGGGCCCGATGTCCGCATCGGTCGCGACTGCGTGATCGGCGCCAGCGCGACCATCGTGCATGCGCTGATCGGCGACGGCGTCATCATCCATGCCGGGGTGCGTATCGGGCAGGACGGCTTCGGCTATCTCCCCGGCGCCACTGGCCATGGCAAGGTTCCGCAGGTCGGTCGGGTGATCATCCAGGACGGCGTCGAGATCGGCGCCAACACTACGATCGACCGCGGCGCGATCCGCGACACCGTGATCGGGGAGGGGACCAAGATCGACAACCTCGTCCAGATCGCGCACAACGTCGAGATCGGCCGCCATTGCGTGCTTGCGGCGTATACCGGTATCTCCGGCAGCTGCTCGATCGGAGACTACGTCATGATGGGCGGAAGGGTCGGGGTCACCGACAACGTCACGATCGGCGCCGGCGCGATGATCGCGGCCGGCAGTGGCGTCATGTCGGACATTCCTGCCGGCGAGAAATGGGGCGGCTCGCCGGCTCAGCCGGCTCGCGAATGGCTCAAGTCCAGCGCGGCGTTTCGGCGCCTCGCGCGGCGCAGCGAAGCCAGCGGGATCGAGGAATGACCGGCACGACCATCGAGGCTGCCGGCGTCAAGGAAATCCTTGAATCGCTGCCGCACCGCTACCCGTTCCTGATGATCGACCGCGTGGTGTCGATGCGCGGCGACGAGTTCGCGATCGGCATCAAGAACGTGACCTTCAACGAACCGCAGTTCATGGGGCACTTTCCCGGCCAGCCGGTGTTTCCAGGCGTGCTGATGATCGAGGGGATGGCGCAGACCGCGGGCGTGATGTGCATCGCCTCCGGCGTCGTCGGCAAGGCGAAGGCGGTCTATTTCATGACCATCGACAAGGCCAAGTTCCGCAAGCCGGTCGGGCCCGGCGACGTGATCGAATATCACATGACCAAGAAGACGCGGCGCAAGAACATGTGGTGGTACCAAGGCGAGGCCAAGGTCGGCGGCGAGCTCGTCGCCGAGGCGGAAGTCGGCGCGATGCTGATCGAGGCCTGAATGCTCGCGATCGATCCGACCGCAAGGATAGCGCCCAGCGCCGTCATCGGCGCCGATGTCGAGATCGGCCCGTATTGCGTGATCGGTCCGAATGTCGCGATCGGCGACAACTGCAAGCTCGTCGCGCAGGTGCATATCGCCGGACACACCACCATCGGGCCGGGCACAACCATCTATCCCTTTGCCTCGCTCGGAACGCCGCCGCAATCGGTGCACTACAAGGGTGGACTGACGAAACTCCAGATCGGCGCACGCTGCCAGATCCGCGAGAATGTCACGATCAATACCGGAACGGAGAGCGGCGGCGGAGTTACGACCATCGGCGACGAGTGCTTCCTGATGGTCGGCTCGCACGTCGCGCATGACTGTCACGTCGGGAACAATGTCGTGTTCGCCAACAACGCCGTGATCGGTGGGCACTGCGAGGTCGGCGATCACGTTTTTCTCGGTGGGCATTGCGCCGTGCACCAGCACGTACGCGCTCGGCGAGAGCGTGATGGTGGCAGGTTATTCGGCGATCCGCGAAGACGTGATCCCGTATCGGTTACGTGCTCTATCCGGCGGCGCGGCTTGCCGGCATCAACGTAGTTGGCATGCGGCGCCGCGGCGTGACGCGCGCGGGCATCGCCGCGGTGCGTGCCGCCTATCAGACATTGTTCGAAGGCGAGGGTGAGTTCGCAGTGCGCATCGACAAGGTCGAAGCGGAATACGCCAGCGTTCCTGAAGTCGCCAAGATCATTGCATTCCTGCGCAGCGCAAAGCGACCCGTGATGTTGACGAAACTGCGCGGGCAGACCGACGATTTCGAATAGACGATGGCCGACGCCCGCGCCGCCGCCCCCCCCACGCCGCAGGAGACGGTCGCGGAGCCTGGCCCGCTCGCGATGATTATCGGCGGCGGCTCGATTCCGATCGCCGTCGCGGAGGCGGTCGAGCGGCGCGGGCGCCGCGTCGTCCTGTTCCCGATGCGCGGTTGGGCTGATCCAGCGGTAGTCAAGAGGTTCAGACACTACTGGCTCGGGCTGGTGCAGACCGGGCGTTTTGTGCGGCATGCCCGCGCGGAAGGCTGCCGTGATGTCGTATTCGTCGGTACGGCGGTGCGGCCGCCGCTTCATTCGCTGCGGATCGACTGGGTAACCGTGCGCCTGCTGCCGCGCATCATGCGCAGCTATCGCGGCGGCGACGATCATCTGCATCTCCGGCGTTGCAAGCATTTTCGAGGACTTTGGATTTCGCGTCGTCGCCCCGCACGAGGTGGCGCCGGAGATCGTGATGCCCGAGGGACCGGTCGGAAGCCGCTCGCCCTCGGAGGGCGATCGTGCGGACATCGCGCGGGCGCTCGCGCTGCTGCAGGCAACCGGACCGTTCGACATGGGGCAGGCGGCGGTCGTCGCCGGCAATCACGTGCTCGCCGTGGAGGCCGCGGAAGGAACCGACGCGATGCTCGCGCGTATCGCCGAATTGCGCGCACGGGGGCGCATCGCGACGCCGCCCGGCACCGGCGTGCTGGTGAAGGCGCCGAAGCCGCAACAGGACCGCCGCTTCGATTTGCCGGCGATCGGTCCGCGCACCGTCGAGGAAGCCGCGCGCGCCGGGCTAGCGGGCATCGCAGTCGTCGCGGGCGGCACCATCATCGCCGAGCCGGCTGCGGTCGCGCACGGCGGCCGACAAGGCGAAGATCTTCGTGATCGGGATCAACGCGCAGGCGCGGCCATGATCGAGGCGGGGCGGCCGCTCAAACTGCATCTCGTCGCGGCGGAGGAATCCGGCGACGTGCTCGGGCGGTGCGCTGATGCAGGCGCTGCGCGCACAGCATTCCGGCGGCATCTCATTCGAAGGTGTCGGTGGACGTGCGATGGCGGCGCAGGGAATCAAGAGCCCGTTCGATACCGCCGACCTCTCGATCATCGGCTTTGCGTCCATTCCGCGAAAGCTGCCGCTCATCTTTCGGCGCATTCGCGAGACGGCCGACGCGGTCATCGCGGCGCGGCCCGACGCACTCGTCATCATCGACAGCCCGGATTTCACGCATCGCGTCGCGCGTCGCGTGCGCAAGGCCGCGCCAGATATCCCGATCATCAACTACGCGCCGCCAACCGTGTGGGCGTGGCGGCCATGGCGCGCGCGCGCGATGCGCGCTTACGTCGACGAGGTGCTGGCGATCCTGCCGTTCGAGCCGGCGGCGTTCGCGCGGCTCGACGGTCCGCGCTGCACCTACGTGGGCCATCCGCTGGCCGAGCGGATCGGCGATCTGCGGCCGAGCGCCGAGGAAGCGTGCAGACGGCGAGGCGGACCCGCCGCTTGCTACTGGTTCTGCCGGGAAGCCGCGGGAGCGAAATCCGCCGCCTGACCACGATCTTCGGTGCGGCGATTGCCAAGGTTGCCGAGCGCATCGGTCCGCTCGATCTGGTGCTCCCCACGCTCCCGCATATCGCAGCGCAGGTCACCGCCGCGACCGCGGATTGGCCGGTGCGGCCGCGCATCGTCACCGGCGACGCGGAGAAATACGCCGCATTCCGCAGCGCGCGCGCCGCGCTCGCGGCCTCCGGCACCGTGACGCTGGAACTGGCGCTCGCGCGGGTGCCGATGGTCGCGGCCTATCGAATCCCGGCGTGGGAGGGCATCCTCGTTCCGCCTGATGGCGAGCATCAACACCGTGATCCTTGCGAATCTCGTGCTCGGCGAAAATGTCGTGCCGGAATATCTCCAGAGCGAATGCACGCCGGATCGCCTGGCCGCAGCGCTTGTTCCGCTGCTCGGCGACACGCCGGAGCGGCGGCGCCAGCTCGATGCCTTCGCGCGGCTCGACACGATCATGGATTTGACCAGCGAGCCGCCCAGCAGGCGGGCGGCGCGCGCGGTACTCGAGGTCATGGCGCGCAAGCGGTCGCCGGGGGCTGCGCCCTACCATCCTCAGCCGGTTCATGTTAACCGCACCAGTCCTACAACGTAGCCGGCACATGGCGAAAGCATCCAACGTCAAGACAGCAGGATCGAAGCGCGCAAAGCCGATCCGCGCGGCGATCACCGGCCGTGCACGGCCATGTGCCGCCGGATACGTGCTGACAAACGCCGAGCTGGCCGAACTGGTCGACACGTCGGACGCCTGGATCACCGAGCGGACCGGGATCAAGGAGCGCCACATCCTGAAAGGGAAGGGGCTCGGCACCTCGCACATGGGTGCGGAGGCCGTTCGCGGCCTTCTGGAAAAGACCGGCACGCTGCCGAAGGAGATCGATCTCCTGATCTGCGCGACCACGACGCCGGACTTCGTGTTTCCCATCGACCGCCAATCTGATCTGCGACATGGTCGGCATCCGCAACATCGGCTCGTTCGACGTGCAGGCGGCGTGCTCCGGCTTCGTCTACGCGCTCACGATCGCGACGCAATTCATCGAGAACGGCGGCGCGCAAGAAGATCATGGTGGTCGGTGCCGACAAGATGTCGTCGATCATCGACTACACCGACCGCGCGACCTGCGTGCTGTTCGGCGACGGCGCGGGCGCGGTGCTGATCGAGCCCATCGAAGAACGGCCACGGCATCCGCGACGTGCTGATCCGCTCGGACGGCGCCGGCATGCCACACCTGCACCAGAAGGCCGGCGGCAGCCGCATGCCGCCGACCGCCGAGACGGTGGCCAAGCGGCTGCACTACGTCCACCAGGAAGGCGCCGCGGTCTACAAGTTCGCGGTCGCGCGCATGGCGGAGATTTCGACCGAGGTGATGCTGCGCAACAAGCTCAATCCGGACAAGGTCGACTGGCTGGTGCCGCACCAGGCCAACAAGCGCATCATCGAGGCGACCGCCGAGCGCATGCGCCTGCCGATGGACCGCGTCATGGTGACGATCCACAAATACGGCAACACGACCGCGGCCACGATCCCGCTCTGCCTGTGGGACTACGAGCCACGCCTGAAGGAAGGCGACCGCCTGCTGATGGCGGCGTTCGGCGGCGGGTTCACCTGGGCCGGGGCTTATGTGACCTGGGCGTATGACGGCATACGCTAGGCAAGCTTGCCAACGGAAGCGATTCTCTTCAAAAATCGGGCTGCTGACGGCGCTATCGGGGAAGGCGCCGGGTTCGCTTTTGGGGGCGTCGCTTGGTGTCGAGGAACGTCACGGCAGACGCGCGACGGGCAGGCTGTATGCGCCTGTTCGTGGCCATGCTTGTGGCGGCTGTCTTGGCCGCGCCAACCAGCGTTCGTGCGGAGAGTGACGAAACGCTCAACGCCGCGGTCACTCCTGCCGAAACACCGCCGACGCTTGCCGCGCGGTCAGGCGACACGCTCGATGACGCTTTGGCGCTCGCCGAAAATCCACCGGCGATCGCGTTGAATGAGCGGGGCCCGCCCGCCGACGAAGCGCCGGCCGACGCTACCAATCCGGTCAATCTGCTGATCGCCGCGCACCGGACGAGCGCGCAGCGCTACAGCGACACGTATCTCACCTCCGGCAAACCGCGGCGGCGTCCGGTCGCAACGTCCATGCGGCTACGACGCCAGGATGACGCGAACTTCACCAACCGCACGAAATGGCTGGCGCGGCGGATCGAGGCGATTCGCACGACCGAGCCGCCGGAGCTTGCAGTTGTAAGCACCGGCGACGAATTGCTCCGCGTCTTGGTCAATGCGTCGCAGCGCGGCCCGATCGGCAATCTCGTTGTCTACGGTCACGCCGCGGCGAATGCGCTCTTCATGCGTGAGGACCGCGGGTTCTACGGCTCCGTCGATGAGGTGGCGCGCGATACGAAGATCGTGGAGGGCGACGAGGAGGCCCGCGTGTCGCAACTGCGCGCCATGGGCGCACGCGATCTTTCCGACCTGATGGAGCTGGTTGCGAGCGGCGATATCCGCTTCGCGAAGAATGCCGTGATCGTGTTCGCGGGCTGCGGCGTTGCCGGAAGGCGTGACATCGAGCTCGGGAGCATCGCGGCGCGGGCGGCCGGGATCGCCGATGCCACAGTCGTCGCCTCGATCGACGTGACCGACCAATCGATGGGTCGCGGCCGCTCCTTCCGCGATCACGAATACTCGCGCCGCAGCTGGGTGCGCTTTCTCCCCGATCGGGCGCCCGAGCGGCTGAACACCCGCGTGATCGATGCGCTGAAATTCCTCAATTTGGTCGCGCCGCCGCCGGACAGTCCAGCGGTGGCCAGCTCAGCCCTCTCGGCCTCAAATTAGGCTAGCGGTAATTCACGCGCAGGAATGTCCGCTTTCGGGGGCAAAGCAGACGTGACCCGAGAGAGCCGCTGCGTCGCCTTTTGACCCATTTGAGACGTCAAGTCGGCTTGCTTTCCTTGGAAGTTTCGTCAATATCAGCTGCATGACTGTCGTCGTGATCACGTTCGCGAACTTGTGGTGGCGCTCCACTTAGGAGCGGCACGGCTTTGTCATTCACCCAACCGTCGCCGCCGTTCATCGGCTTGCGAGGTTGCCTGCATCAAAAGTCCGATTGAACGGCGGTTCTTATCTGGAGAACCGCGATGCAACATTCGTCAGCCACCCTCCCTGTTATCTTGACCGGCGACAGAACCACCGGCCCGTTGCACCTGGGGCACTACGTCGGTTCGTTGAAGAACCGCACCACCCTACAGACGACGCACCAGCAGTACCTGCTGCTGGCGGATGCCCAGGCACTCACGGACAACGCGCACAATCCGGGTCGTGTGCGTGACAATGTCCTTGAGATCGCGACAGACTACCTGGCTGTCGGGATCGACCCGAACCTGACCACGATCTGTCTTCAATCGCATCTCCCGGCACTTGCCGATTTGACCCTGCTGTACATGAACTTTGTCACGGTGGCGCGGCTTGAGCGCAACCCAACCATCAAGGACGAAATCCAGGCGCGAGGTTTTGGCAGAGATATTCCAGCAGGCTTTCTCTGCTATCCCGTCGCCCAGGCCGCCGACATCACCGGTTTCAAAGCGACGATTGTCCCGGTTGGGGAAGATCAAGCTCCATTGATCGAGCAAACCAATGAGGTCGTTCGCCGCATCAATCGCCAAGCTGGTGTTGACGTGTTGCCCGAAGCCCGCGCGCTTATTCCTCGCGTCGGACGCCTTCCCGGCATCGACGGCAAAGCCAAAATGAGCAAGTCGCAGGGCAATGCTATTCAGCTATCAGCCACGGCCGATGAAATAAGTGAGGCTGTCCGGCGCATGTTCACTGATCCAAACCATATAAAGGCATCCGACCCAGGTCGCGTCGAAGGCAACGTGGTTTTCACGTACCTGGATGCGTTCGACGAAGATCACATTGCGGTCGAGGATTTGAAGGCACGCTATATCCGTGGCGGTTTGGGGGACAGCATTGTGAAGAAACGTCTGGATGACGTGCTACAGGCACTTCTCGCGCCAATCCGAGACCGTCGCCGCGCACTCGCTCGTGATCCCGGCTATGTGTTGCAAGTCGTCAAGCGCGGCACTGCGCGAGCGCGGGAGATAACAGATGCCACTCTGCGCGATGTTCGCGCCGCGCTTGGTCTATTCACTCTGAATTAATCGGAATTGGCGCCAAGCCAGGGTATGTCCGGATTTGGCCCTTAGCCGACCTGCGGACCGCTGCGCGACATGTCCGCTTTTTGGGGAAGCACGGACGCCGCGTTTTATGAGTACACGCCCCTAGTCTCTACTTCCTCCGCGAAATCGGCTGATACCCGCGCCGCGTTGCGCCGGTGTCGAGCTGACGCGGGCGGCGATCTTCTGGCTCGGACTCTTGATGCCCTCACTCCCTCCCCAGCATCCACGCATGATGCCGCTTGCGCTTCGAGTATCGCCCGCGCTCGCGCAACGCCGGGTCTCGCGCCGGATCGGCGCCGGGCGCGCAGCTCTCGACGAAATCGGCGAGCGCCTCGGAGGGCGCGCGGGCGATGTCGACGCCGTTTGTGCGCAGGTCTGCGATCACGCGCGCGCGCGCCTGCGGCTCGCCCAGCTCGGACGCAAGCTCAGCCGTGCGGTGCCGCCCGGTGTGCGGGCGGTCGGCAAGCGTGCCCAGCTTGAGAAGCTCGAGCGCCTCGCGTAGCCCGGCGAGATCGATACCGGGCGCGGCCTCGAGCGCGCGCACATGGCGCTCGGCCAGCGTGTCGATACGGGCGGCGAGCGTGCGGCGCCGCAGGTTCCGGCGCGCACGCCAGCGCGGCACGGTGTCGGGCGCGCGCGGCGCGAACAGCGGCCGCGTCCAGCTGCCCTCGTTGGCCCAGCGGGAGATGTTCGTGTACGGGACCCCGGTGCGTTGCGAGATCTCCCGATAGGTCATCGTGGTGGTCTCGATCAGCCGGCGCACCTGCGTCACCTTGGCGTCGGGGTGCGGGCGGCGCGAGCCGCGTGGGCGGTGCGAGATGTCGAAGGGATCGTCCGCCGTGGGCTTCACCCGCGGAGCGTGGCTGATGGCGGCGCGGAAGGGTGAGAAGACCATGCGGCCTACTTCCTTCGCGCGATCGGCCCGTCATCGCGCCGGATGGCGGCGGGATGCGGCTGGCGCGGACCGACATCCTGGCGCATGTCCTCGACCATCCCTTTCACGGCACGATCCGGCGCTGCGCGACGATCGCGCCGGTCGTTTCTTGCAACTGTCTTGCCGGGCGTGCGGGCGATGTCGATGCCGTCGGCGCTCGGCTCCGCGACGACGCGCGCGCGGGGCTTCGCGTCCGCTACCGGACGCACCGCCGCGAGAAGGCGGGAGCGCGGGGTGTTCGGCCCCATAGCCAGCTTTGCCATCGAGAGAAGCGCGCGCGCCTCGCGCAGCCTGGCAGCATCGAGGGCGGGCGCCGCCTCGAGCGCGCGCACATAGCGCTCGGCGAGCGTGACGAGGCGGACGGCGAGCATGCGGCGCCTGCGCTGGCGGCCCGCGCGCCAGGCCGGCACCGTGTGGGTCCACCGCGGCGCGAAGCTGGGCCGCATCCATTTGTCATGGCTTGACCAGTGCCAGATGGTCCCGCGCGCGACACCGGTGCGCTGCGCGATCTCCGCATAGGTCATCAGGGTGGTTTCGACCAGGTGGCGTACCTCGCTCACCTTCGCGTCGCCATGCGGCAGACGCGAGCCGCCCGGGCGGTACGAGACGAAGGGCTCGTCTGCTTTCGGTTTGGGATTCCGGGGAGCGTGGCTGATGGCGGAGCGGAAGGGAGAGAAGACCATGGCTAGGAATATAGACGAAAAATAGGATCAAGGCAAGCGGCCCATCCATCCGTCATTGCGAGCGGAACGAAGCAATCCAGTTGCCGCAAAGACCTGGATTGCTTCGTCGCTGACGCTCGACAAACCGAGGCATGCTTAGCCCCCACAACGAAAAAAATGGCCGGGAAAACCCCGGCCATGCTCGTCCTATTCGATGATGTTCGCTACTTCCGTCGCGAGATCGGCTGATACTCGCGCCGCGTTGCGCCGGTGTAGAGCTGACGCGGGCGGCCGATCTTCTGGCTCGGATCCTCGATCATCTCTTTCCACTGCGCGATCCAGCCGACCGTACGCGCGATCGCGAACAGCACCGTGAACATGGTGGTGGGGAAGCCCATCGCCTTGAGCGTGATGCCGGAATAGAAATCCACGTTCGGATAAAGCTTCTTCTCGATGAAGTACTCGTCCGACAGGGCGATACGCTCGAGCTCCATCGCGACATCGAGCAGCGGATCGTCCTTGATGCCGAGCTCGTTGAGCACCTCGTGCGCCGTCTTTTGCATGATCTTGGCGCGCGGATCGTAGTGCTTGTAGACGCGGTGGCCGAATCCCATCAGGCGGAACGAGTCGTTCTTGTCCTTCGAGCGTTTGATGTATTCGGGAATACGGTCGACCGAGCCGATCTCGCCGAGCATCTTGAGCGCAGCCTCGTTGGCGCCGCCATGCGCCGGACCCCACAGGCATGCGATGCCGGCAGCGATGCAGGCGAATGGATTGGCGCCCGACGAGCCGGCGAGCCGCACCGTCGAGGTCGAGGCGTTCTGCTCGTGGTCGGCGTGCAGGATCAGGATGCGGTCCATCGCACGCGCGAGCACCGGGTTCGGCTTGTACTCCTCGCACGGCACCGCGAAGCACATGCGCAGGAAGTTGGTCGCGAAATCGAGGTTGTTCTGCGGGTAGATGAACGGCTGGCCGACTGAATACTTGTACGCCATCGCTGCCAGCGTCGGCATCTTGGCGATCATACGCATCGAGGCGATCATGCGCTGCATCGGGTCCGAGATGTCGGTGGAGTCGTGATAGAACGCCGCCATCGCGCCGACTGAGCCGCACATCACCGACATCGGGTGCGCGTCGCGGCGAAAGCCCTGGAAGAAGCGGCTCATCTGCTCGTGCACCATCGTGTGACGCGTCACGCGATAGTCGAAGTCCTGCTTCTGCGCCTTGGTGGGAAGCTCGCCGTAGAGCAGCAGGTAGCAGGTCTCGAGAAAGTCGCCGTTCTCGGCCAGTTGCTCGATCGGAAAGCCGCGGTAGAGCAGGATGCCTTCGTCACCGTCGATATAGGTGATCTTGGACTCGCAGCTTCCCGTGGAGGTGAAGCCGGGATCGTAGGTGAAGACGCCCGCCTGACCGTACAGCTTGGAAATGTCGATTACGTCCGGACCGACGGTCCCCTCGTACATCGGGAACGAGTAGTTCTTCTCGCCGATCGTCAGCTGCGCGGATTTTGTGTTCGTGCCGTGGTCGGGCGGCGTTTTGGCGTCCATGGGAGGCCTCTCTGGCCATCTCCGCGCGGGCCGGAGGGGCCGTCATTGGCACCGATCGCGCCGATTCCCGGCGGGCGTGCGGTGCAGCAAACGTGAGAATTCTGGGTATCCCATTCAAGGGTGGCCTGCAAGATGGCGGTGCCTGCGGAAGGATACGCGGAGCGAATAACGCTGCTGTGGAGCCGTTACCGCGCCGCACTGCGGCCGGGCTCGGCCGGGCCGACCGCTTGATCGGCGACACGCGCAAGGCTTTCGGCTTTGCCCAGCACCGCCAGCACGTCGAAAATGCCGGGCGACGTTGTCCGGCCGGTCAGGGCCGCGCGCAGCGGCTGCGCCACCGCGCCAAGCTTGACGCCGGAGCGCTCCGCATAGGCGCGGACTGCGGTTTCCGCAGCGTCCGCGCTCCACGGATCGACCATTGCGAGGTCGCGCGATACCTGCCCCAGCAGATTGCGTGCCTCGGGGGTCATCTGCGCGGCGGCTTTCTCGTCGAGCGGAAGCGGGCGATCGGCATAGAGGTAGCGCGCGCTCTCGATCAGCTCGACGAGTGTCTTGGCGCGCTCCTTCAGCCCCGGCATGGCAGCAATGAGTTTGGCACGCAGCGCGGGCGTGAGCTTGGCGGCGAGCTCGGTGCCATTCGGCAAATAGGGCAGCACGCCCTCGATCTCGGTTACGAGGTCCGCGTCCGCCATCTCGCGGATGTAGTGGCCGTTGAGGCTTTCGAGCTTGGCGAAATCGAAGCGCGCGGGCGAGCGGCCGATCGCCGGCAGGTCGAATGCCGCGATCATCTCCTCGGTGGAGAAGATCTCCTGGTCGCCATGCGCCCAGCCGAGTCGCACCAAGTAGTTGCGCATGGCGATCGGCAGGTAGCCCATCGCGCGATACGCCTCGACCCCGAGTGCGCCATGCCGCTTGGAGAGCTTCGCGCCGTCCGGCCCATGAATCAGCGGAATGTGCGCCATCATCGGCACGGACCAGCCGAGCGCCTGATAGATCTGCGTCTGCCGCGCGCCGTTGGTGAGGTGGTCGTCGCCGCGAATGATGTGCGTGACGCCCATGTCGTGGTCGTCGACCACGACGGCGAGCATGTAGGTCGGGGTTCCGTCGGAGCGTAAGAGCACGAGGTCGTCGAGGTTCTCGTTCTGCCACACCACGCGGCCCTGCACCTGATCCTCGATCACGGTCTCGCCGGTGAGCGGGGCCTTTAGCCGGATGACCGGCTTCACCTCGGGGCGCGGGTACGACGGGTCGCGGTCGCGCCACAAGCCATTGTAGAGCTTGGAGCGGCCCTCCGCGCGCGCCTGCTCGCGCATCGCGGCGAGTTCTTCCGGCGAGGCGTAGCAATAATAGGCTTTACCTTGGGCAAGCAATTGCTCGGCAATCTCGCGGTGGCGCGCGGCACGGGCGAACTGGTGCACCGGCGCGCCGTCCCACTCGAGGCCGAGCCATTTGAGTCCGTCGAATATTGCCGCAATCGCTTCCTCGGTCGAGCGCGCGCGGTCGGTGTCCTCGATGCGCAGCAGGAAGCGGCCAGCCCGCCCGCGCGCATACAGCCAGTTGAACAGCGCGGTGCGCGCCCCGCCGATGTGCAGGAAGCCGGTCGGGGAGGGCGCGAAGCGGGTGACGATCTCGCTCATGGGGCGCCCGTGTACCACAGCTCCGGCTGAGTCAATACGTTTTGCATTGCATCCCAATTGACATATATCCGCCGCGTCGGCGGGCGGCGCCACACAGGATTCGAAATTGATGTCGGTCGCAGAGAAAGCCGAAACGGAAGCCGGGCGTGATTTCATTCGCGATATCGTGGCGGACGATCTCGCGTCGGGCCGTCACAGACACGTCGTCACGCGCTTTCCGCCCGAGCCGAACGGCTATCTGCACATCGGGCACGCGAAATCGATCTGCCTGAATTTCGGCATCGCGCAGGAGTTCGGCGGACATTGCAACCTGCGCTTCGACGACACCAATCCGACCAAGGAAGAGCAGGAATACATCGACGCGATCGAGGCGGATGTGCGCTGGCTCGGCTTCGACTGGGGCGAGCACCTCTATCATGCGTCCGACTATTTCGAGCGGCTGTACGGCTGGGCCGAGGACTTGATCCGCGCGGACAAGGCCTATGTGGATGACCAGACCCAGGACGAGGTGCGCCTCACGCGCGGCACGTTGACCGAACCCGGACAGAGCAGTCCGTTCCGCGAGCGCAGCGTCGAGGAAAACCTCGGCCTGTTCCGCCGCATGCGCGCAGGCGAGTTTCCCAACGGTGCCCGCGTGCTGCGCGCCAAGATCGACATGAGTTCGGGCAACATCAACCTGCGCGATCCCGTGCTCTATCGCATCCTGCACGCGACGCACCCGCGCACCGGCGACACATGGAAGATCTATCCGAGTTACGATTACGCGCACGGACAGTCCGACGCGATCGAGGGGATCACGCATTCGATCTGCACGCTCGAGTTCGAGGATCACCGGCCGCTCTACGACTGGTTCCTCGAAAACCTGCCCGTGCCGTCGCGCCCGCGCCAGTACGAATTCGCGCGGCTCAATCTGAGCTACACAGTCTTGTCCAAACGTGTGCTCAACGCGCTGGTGCGTGGCGGGCACGTCACCGGCTGGGACGATCCGCGTATGCCGACGCTCGCGGGCCTACGCCGGCGCGGCGTGCCGCCGGAAGCGCTGCGCGATTTTGCCAAACGCATCGGCGTCGCCAAGGCGAACAGTCTGGTCGATCTCGGCCTGCTCGAATTTTCGATCCGCGAGATACTGAACAAATCGGCGCAGCGGCGAATGGCTGTGCTGCGGCCGCTGAAAGTCGTAATCGAAAACTACGAAGGGCAGGGCGAGGAGCTCGATGCCGTCAATCATCCGGACGATCCGGCGGCGGGCGCGCGACGCATCAAATTCGGCTGCGAGATTTTCATCGAGCAGGACGACTTCATGGAGAACCCGCCGAAGAAATTCTTCCGGCTGTCTCCCGGCACCGAGGTGCGGCTGCGCTATGCGTATTTCATCACCTGCCGCAAGGCGGTGAAGGACGCGAGCGGCAAAATCACCGAACTGCGCTGCACCTACGATCCGGCGACCCGGGGCGGCAACGCGCCCGACGGCCGCAAGGTGAAGGCGACGATCCATTGGGTGTCGGCAGCGCACTCCCTGCCGGCCGAGGTGCGGCTCTATAATCCGCTGTTCACCAAGCCCGAACCCGACGTTGCGAACTTCGCGAACGGCCTCAATCCGAACTCGCTCGAAGTGCTGAGCGATGCGCGCGTCGAGCCGGGTCTCGCCGCCGGCAATTCGCCCGAACCGGTGCAGTTCGAGCGGCTCGGCTATTTCGCACGCGACAAGGACTCCGAGCCGGGCCGGCTTGTGTTCAACCGAACCGTTGGCCTGCGCGACAGCTACGCGAAGGCCGTCAGCAAATAGTTGGGCGTTCTTCTCCCGTTCCGGGCGCAACCTGAGGTACTGGCCCCTTTTGGCTCAAAGGGGACCATTGGTCCGCGCAAAAGGGACCACCCGGCCGGTATCCTTACCGGCGGTTGCGGTCTTGCGCGTTTCACCCGTCTAGGGCGGCCTATTTATCTCGCGACGCCGAAGCCGACTGCTATGGTTTCACCAGAATCCAAAACAGTGTGATGGTGGTATCCGTCTTGATGGGGGTGCCCTCTTTGCACGTCTTGTGCTGTACTTGGAAGTCGCTAGCCGTCACTTTGAGAACATTGAAATAGGTACACTCGGAGACGGTCGAAAAGCCTGCCGTCGCGGCCGGCTGCACGACAATCGGGGAGTTAGGGCCGCTCACGGGCGGCAAAATGGGTATCGTAACGCCGTCCGCTCCGTTCGGCCACGGGAATGCTCCCGACCTGATGTCCGTCGCCAGCGCGGTACCCGACATCGCCAGCGAAAGGGCGATATAACTCAGCCATATACGCATCGTTTCCTCCCTTTGTGGCCACATTGTTGATTGTGGACAATTAATGATTGTAGAGCAATTATAAATCCAGTCAATTGAAAGTTGTAGAACTTGTACCTTCGGCCAAACGGGACCACCTCAGTTCTCAAAAGGGACCATGTAGGTCAAAAGGGGCTAGTACCCAACCTGATCCCAACCGATAGTAGCATGAACCTCATCCGAGGTTGCGTGCGGGTCGCCGATGGCGGACTGGGGCAGGGGAGCGGGACGGACACGCACGTGGGATATCGCGCGTCCACGCGGCGCTGCCTGGCCGTCCGGCGCCGCGATGCGCGATGGCGCGCGCGAAACCCTCGCACGCTGGTTCGCGACCGATACGGCGGCCGGGCGGCTGTTGCCGTGGTTGCCGGTCTGTTTCGGTACCGGCGTCGTCCTCTATTTCACCGCCGCGCGCGAGCCGTCGCTGTGGGCGGCGCTTCCTCTCGTGGGTACGTTCGCCGCAGCCGCGTTCCTCGCGCGCAGGCGGCCAGTTGCATTTCCGGTCCTGCTCGGGCTCGCGGCGATCGCGGCCGGCTTTGCGACCGCGACCCTGCGCAGCGCGCGGGTCGCGCATCCGGTCCTGCAGCACACCGCCTGGAACGTTCCGATCACGGGATTCGTCGAGGTGCGCGAGGAGCGCGAGCGCACCGACCGCATCGTGGTGCGCGTGCACACGATCGAGGGCCGGCTGCGCGACGCACCGGAGCGCGTGCGCCTCTCGGTGAAGAAACGCATGGCGCCGCCGGTCGGTGCCTTCATCGAGGTAAAGGCGCGGCTCAATCCGCCGCTGCGGCCGTTGCGTCCGGGCGGCTACGACTTCTCGCGCGACCTTTATTTCCAGCGCATCGGCGCGACCGGGTTTGCGCTCGGCGCGATCAAGACGCTCGATCCTCCGGTGCTGCCCGGCCTGTGGCTGCGCTACGCGACCGTCATCGACGGTATTCGCTCGGCGATCGATGCGCGCATTCGCGCCGACTTGGCCGGAGATGCCGGCTCGATCGCATCGGCGCTGATCACCGGCAAGCGCGACGCTATTTCGGCCCGGGTGAACGACGCGATGTACATCTCCGGGCTCGGGCACGTGCTGTCGATCTCCGGTTATCACATGGCGCTCGTCGCCGGCGTCGTGTTCTTCACGGTCCGCGCACTGCTGGCGCTCGTGCCGGTGCTGGCGATGCGCTATCCGATCAAGAAATGGGCGGCGTTCGCGGCGTTGATCGCGGCCTTCTGCTATCTGCTGCTCTCTGGCGCCGAGGTCGCGACCCAACGTTCGTTCATCATGACAGCCATTCTGCTGGTTGGTGTGATGGTCGATCGGTCCGCGCTCACCCTGCGCAATCTCGCGCTCGCAGCGCTTGCCGTGATGCTGCTGTTTCCCGAAGCCGTCGCTCATCCGAGCTTCCAGATGTCGTTCGCCGCAACCTTGGCGCTGATTGCCGCCTATGAACGCAGCATTCCGTGGATGCACGCCGGCGCCGGCACGCCGTTCGGCGCGCGCGTCGCGCTGTGGGGTGGGCGCGAGATCGCGGCCCTGATCGTGGTGTCGCTCGCGGCCGGCACTGCGACGATGCCGTACGTGGCGTTCCATTTTCACCGCCTCGGCCCCTACGGCGTGCTCGCGAACCTGATGGCAATGCCGATCGTGTCGATCTGGGTCATGCCGGCGGGCCTGCTCGCGCTTGTCGCAATGCCGTTCGGGTTCGACGCGCCGCTTTGGAAACTGATGGGCCTCGGCATCGACTGGATGATCTGGGTCGCATTGTTCGTTGCCGGTCTTCCGGGCGCGGTCGGGCGCATGACGGCATTCGGCACCGGACCGCTGCTGCTGTGCAGCGCCGGGCTCGTCGTGCTGTGCCTGTTGCGCTCGCCGCTGCGCTGGCTGGGAGCGGCCGGCATCGCTGCTGCGGCATTCTGGGCGATGCGCGTGCCGTCACCCGACGTCTATGTGGCGGACCGCGGTGACCTGGTGGCGGTGCGCGGCCCGTCCGGGAAGCTCTCGGTGATGCGGACAGGAACCAGCGACACCTTCTCGGTGCGCGAATGGCTCGCGGCGGACGCTGACGCGCGCACGCCGAACGACGCTTCCCTGAAAGAGGGCGTTACCTGCGACGAGATCGGCTGCGTTGCGCGGCTGGCCGACGGCTCAATCGTGGCGCTGCCGCTCGCGGCCGAAGCCTTCGAGGAGGACTGCCGCCGCGCCGCGCTCGTTGTCAGCCAGCGCACCGCGCCGCCGTCATGTGGCGCGACCCTGATCGACCGCACGGTCTGGCAGCGCACCGGTGCGACGGCCCTGTATCGCGTCGGCAAAGGCTGGGAGACAATCGTCACGTTTCCGCCCGGCTACGACCGGCCATGGGCGCGTGCCGTGCCTGAGCGCAGCGGGAGCGAAATACGGTCATCGCCCGTGCGTCCACCCCCGCGCGATGCGCGCGTTGAGGATTTGGGAGCGGAGGACTAACTGCGTTTCCCGGGCGCAATGCAGCACGCAGTGGTGCATTGCAGACCCGGGATCGCCAAGGACGTCTGCGCTTGGGGCGGTCCCGCATCTGCGACGCACCGCCAAGAGGCGCTGCATCGCGTGCGGGACACGAACTCAGTACTTCCGGAACAGCCCGACCAGCTTGCCCTGCACGCGTACGCGATTGGGCGGCAGGATGCGCACCTCGTAGGTGCTGTTCGCGGGCTCCAGCGCGATCGAGGCGCCGCGGCGGCGGAAGCGCTTCAGGGTCGCTTCCTCATCGTCGATCAGCGCCACCACGATGTCGCCGGTATCGGCGGCATCGCCCTTGCGGATCAGCACCGTGTCGCCCTCGAGAATGCCGGCATCGATCATCGAGTCACCGCGCACTTCGAGCGCGAAGTGATCGCCCGTCGAGAGCAGATCGGGCGGGACCTGAATCGTGTGGCTGCGCGTCTGGATCGCCTCGATCGGCGTGCCGGCGGCGATGCGTCCCATCACCGGGATCGTGACCGGACGGCCGCCTTCATCCTCGGAGTTCGCGCGTACCCGGCCGAGATCGCCCTCGATGACCGATGGCGTAAATCCGCGGCGGTTGCCGATGCCTTGCCCGACCGGCTCCGGCAGCTTGATGACTTCGATCGCGCGTGCGCGATTGGGGAGGCGGCGGATGAAGCCGCGCTCTTCCAGTGCAGTGATCAGGCGGTGAATACCGGATTTGGAGCGCAGATCGAGCGCATCCTTCATTTCGTCGAAGGACGGCGGGATGCCGCTTTCCTTGAGCCGTTCGTGGATGAAACGCAAAAGCTCGAATTGTTTCCGCGTCAGCATCGTTGGCCCTCGTTGGTCGCGTGCTTAGGTAACGGCAGGGTAGGGGCGGTGCCCGACTCATTCGAAACAAATCATGAACGGACACTATATGTTCGATACTTGTTCCGCAACCCTTTAATTTGGGGTGAACAAGTCGAGGGACCGCAAAAAGCGGGGCTTAATCTTCCAGCTTAACGAATTCGCATGAAGTTCCGGCCGGTACCGCCGGCGCGAATGCTGGGCGGATCACCAGACAGTCGGCCGCCGCGAGCGGGACAAGCATGGATGAATCCTGCTGCGGGAAGGGCGTTGCGACCCATGTCCCGTCGCGGCGCGCCAGTGTCGCGCGCATGTATTCCTCGCGCTCGTCATTGGCCGGCAGATCGCGGCCGAGCACCCCCTTGGTAAGGGGGTGCTCTACGTCGTGCCGGCCGAGCAGCTTGCGGATCAGCGGGGCCACGAACAGCACGGCGCACACATAGGCCGACACTGGATTGCCGGGCAGGCCGAGCACACGCATTTGGCCGAGCTGGCCGAACATCATCGGTTTCCCCGGCCGCATCGCTATCTTCCAGAACGAGAGCGCGACGCCCTCGGCCGCAAGCGCGGGCTGCACCAGATCGTACTCGCCGACGGATGCGCCGCCCGCCGTGACCAGCACATCGGCGCCGAGGTCGCGTGCCCGGCGCACGCCGGCGATCGTTTCCTCGAGGCGATCGGGCAGGATGCCGAGATCGATCACCTCGGCGCCTTCGCGCCGCGCGACCGCGGAGAGCGCGAACACATTGGAATAAACGATCTGGCCAGGTCCAGGCTCGGTGCCGGGTGGCACCAGCTCATCGCCGGTCGCCACGATGGCGACCATCGGGCGGCGATGCACCGGAATGGTTGCGTGGTTCATCGCGGCGGCGAGTGCCACGTCGCGGCCGGTGAGGCGGCGGCCTTTGGTGAGGCGCACGTCGTTCTTGCGGAAATCGAGCCCGGCAACGCGCACATTACGCCCGCGCGCCGCCGGCGTGGCGACGACGACCGTATCGCCTTCGCGCTCTGTGTTTTCCTGGATCACCACCGTGTCACTGCCCGCCGGCAGCACGCCGCCGGTGAAGATGCGCACGGCTTCGCCCGCATTGACGCGGCCGGCGAACGGCCGGCCGGCCGCGATCTCGCCGATCAGCTTGAGCCGGGCGGGGGCACTCGCGACATCCTCGGCGCGCACCGCATAGCCATCCATCGCCGAGACGTCCTCTGGCGGCTGCGTGCGCAGCGCGGCGAGATCTTCCGCCAGCACGCGTCCTTCGGCCTCGGCAAGCGGCACGCTCTCGGTGGGCAAGGGCTCGGCGCCCTCCAGCACGCGGGCAAGCGCATTGGCGACGGGAAGCAGCGCCAACTCAGCCTCCCTTCGCGCGGTAAGTTCCCGACTTGCCGCCGCGCTTCTCGACGAGATGAATGCCCTCGATGCGCGTGCCGCGTTCGGCTGCCTTCACCATGTCGTAGATCGTCAGACACGCGATCGAGACCGCGGTAAGCGCTTCCATCTCGACGCCGGTCTGTCCCTTGAGCTTGCAGGTCGCGCGCACGATCAGGCCCGGGAGCTTGTGGTCAGGTGCGATGTCCACTTCGACCTTGGCCAACGCGAGCGGATGGCACAGCGGGATCAGCTCGTGCGTGCGCTTCGCCGCCATGATGCCGGCGACACGCGCGGCGCCGAGCACGTCGCCTTTCTTGGCGTCGCCCTTGAGCACCAACCGAAGCGTCCTGGCGCTCATCACCACGCGGCCTTCGGCGATCGCGACGCGTTCGGTCGCGGCCTTGCCCGACACGTCGACCATGCGGGCTTCCCCGCGTTTACCCAGATGGGTGAGCTTCGCCATGCGTTACCCGGCAGCCGAAATCCTAGTGCCCCGCTTCCGAAGTTCGTGATACATCGCCGCGCACTCTCATACGAACTTCGGAAGCAAAGGGGCACTAGCAACCATATGATTCCAGTGCCGCTTATCGATTTGAAGTTCCTGAACGAGCTTGCCGCGGGTTCTGCAGGAACTTCAAATCGGCGGCACTGGCGGGGTTGCGCGCGAGCAGCGCTTTGGTTGCGGCGGAAACATCTTTCTGCCGCATCAGGCTTTCGCCGATCAGGAAGACCGACACTCCGGCCTTCTTGAGGCGGGCGAGGTCGGCGGGCGTGAAGATGCCGCTCTCGCCGACCACAACATAGCCCTTGGGGATGAGTGGCGCGAGCCGCTCGGTTGTCTCTAGCGTGGTTTCGAAAGTCTTCAGATTGCGATTGTTGATGCCGATCAGGCGCGATTTGTGCCGCAGCGCGCGCTCAAGCTCGGCTTCGTCATGCACCTCAACCAGCACGTCCATGCCAAATGTCAGCGCCGCTTCTTCGAGCGCTCCCGCCTCGGCGTCGCTCACCGACGCCATGATGATGAGGATGCAGTCGGCACCCCAGGCGCGGGCTTCCGCCACCTGATAGGGCTCGTACATGAAGTCCTTGCGTAGTGCGGGCAGCGCGGTCGCGGCGCGCGCTGCAGTGAGGAATTCCGGCTTGCCCTGAAACGACGGTGCGTCCGTGAGCACCGAAAGGCATACGGCGCCGCCCGCCTCATAGGCACGCGCAAGGGCCGGCGGATCGAAATCTTCGCGGATCAGGCCGCGCGACGGGCTTGCCTTCTTGATCTCGGCGATCAGCGCGTAGTCGCCGGCGGCGAGCTTGCGCTCAAGCGCCGCCAGAAAGCCGCGCGGCGGAGGGGCCGCCTTGGCGGCCGCTTCGATCTCAGCCAGCGGCCGCGCGCGTTTCGCCGCTGCGATCTCCTCGCGCTTGTAGGCTTCGATCTTGGCGAGGATATCGGCCATCGGGGCTACGCGTTCGACACAGCAATCAGCCGGTCGAGCCGGCCTTCGGCTTCCGCACTATCGACCGACTTGGTGGCAACCGCGATGCCTTCCTTCAGGTCCTTGGCCTTCCCGGCGACCACGATGGCCGCCGCGGCATTGAGCAATGCGACGTCACGGAACGCGCTTTTCTTCCCCTTGAGCACGTCCATCAATGCCGCCGCGTTGGAGTCGGCATCGCCGCCGCGCAACTGTTCGGGCTTCGACGGCGAGAGGCCAACATCCTCCGGCTTGATCTCAAACGTCGTTACCTTGCCGTTTTCCAGCGCGGCGACCGCCGTCGGCCCTGATGTGGTGATCTCGTCGAGCCCGTCCGAGCCATGCACCACATAGGCGCGCTCGCTGCCAAGATTTTTCAGCACGTTGGCGAGCGGCTCGACCCACTGGCGCGAGAACACGCCGACCATCTGCCGCTTCACGCCCGCCGGATTGGAGAGGGGCCCAAGCAGGTTGAAGATCGTGCGCGTGCCAAGCTCGACCCGCGTCGGGCCGACATGCTTCATCGCCGGATGATGCGCGGGCGCGAACATGAAGCCGATGCCGGCCTCGTAGATGCAGCGCGTGATCTCGTCCGGGCGCAGATCGATCTTCACGCCGAGCGCGCCGAGCACATCGGCGGCGCCCGAGCGGGACGACAGCGCGCGATTGCCGTGCTTGGCGACCGGAATGCCGGCGCCCGCCACGATGAACGCCGCGCAGGTGGAGATGTTGTAGGAGCCCGACGCATCGCCGCCAGTTCCGACGACGTCGATCGCGTCGGGCGGGGCCGCGACCTTCTGCATCTTGGCGCGCATGGTGGCGACGGCGCCGGTGATCTCGTCGACCGTCTCACCGCGCAGCCGCAGGCCCATCAGCAGCCCGCCCATCTGCGACGGCGTTGCCTCGCCCGACATCATGTAGTCGAAGGCCTTCGCGGACTCGTCGCGCGAGAGTGTCGCGCCGGTCGCGACCTTGCCGATGAGGGATTTGAAATCGTCCATGACGGTCCTCAGTGCGGCTTCGTGGCGGGGCGGCGGCCGGAGGCCACGTTCCACGCGGCGGCCAATTCGAGAAAATTCTTCAGGATCGTGTGGCCATTCTCGGACGCGATGCTCTCGGGGTGAAACTGCACGCCGTGGACCGGGAGCGTCTTGTGCGAGGCGCCCATGACCAGCCGGTCGGTCTCGGCGGTGACGGAAAGCTCTTCCGGCAACGTGGCGCGATCGACCACGAGCGAATGATAGCGCGTCGCCTTGAACGGCCCGTTGATGCCGCGGAAGACGCCCTGGCCGTGATGCGTGATCTCGGAGAGCTTGCCGTGGACCGGCGCGGGGGCGCGCACGACCTTGCCGCCAAACGCCTGGCCGATCGATTGCAGGCCAAGACAGACGCCGAACATCGGGATTTTCGGCGCGGCCTGTTCGACCAGCTCAAGACAGATGCCGGCCTCATTCGGCGTGCACGGGCCGGGCGAGAGCACGATGGCGTCCGGGTCGGCGTCGATGACCTCTCCCGCCGAGACCTTGTTGTTGCGATGCACGACGACCTCCGCCCCCAGCTCGCCGAGATAGTGGACGAGATTGAAGGTGAAGCTGTCGTAGTTGTCGATCAGGACAATCATGCGTCCGGCCAAAGGTTTAGTTCGGTTTACGGGGCGGCGGGGAGGGGGTCAAGGCGCCCGCGATCAGACCACATCGCACGTCCAGCGTGACCCGTCGTGCCGCCAATAGTACGGCACATGCTTAGCCTCGATACGCGAGCCGAACGTCTGTTGGTGCAGCGCATCGAAGAGCCCGCTGTGTGCCACGAAGAGGAGCGTGCGGTCGGGATGCTGCTCCAGCCACTTGCTGATGACGCGGGCGGTGCGCGCGTTGGTTTCGTGCCACTGCTCTGCGTCGGGTGGAAGGTGCTTGACCAGCCGCTCATGCGGTTGAAGGCCGAAGCGAGACTTTACCTCGTTCACGATCAGGCCCTCGAAGGCGCCGAAGCGCCGCTCCTTCAGGTCATCATCGAAGACGAGGGGCTTGCCAAGGCGTTCCGCGACGATCTCAGCGGTTTTGCGCGCGCGCAGGAGCGGGCTCGCGGCGATCAGATCGATCTGGCAGGGCGCAAGCCGCTCCGCGGCATCGCGCGCCTGCGTGAGGCCAAGCTCATTGAGCGGAATATCCGTATGACCCTGGAAGCGGCCTTCCAGATTCCACGCGGTTTGTCCGTGGCGCAGGAAATAGAAACTGCGCGCCGGGATCGGCACGCTACTGCCCCCGCTTCGCGGCGCTTGCGAAGCGGCGCGCTTCCTCGGCGGCGCGGAACAAGGCCTTCGCCTTGTTGATGCATTCCTGCTGCTCGAAGCCCGGGTCCGAGTCCGCCACGATGCCGGCGCCGGCCTGCACATACATCACGCCATCCTTCACCAGCGCGGTGCGCAGCACGATGCAGGTGTCCATCTCGCCGGCTGCGGAGAAATAGCCGACCGAGCCGGCGTAGAGCCCGCGCTTCTCCTTCTCCAGTTCGTCAATGATTTCCATCGCGCGCACCTTCGGTGCGCCCGACACAGTGCCGGCCGGAAAGCCGGCCGCGAGCGCATCGACTGCGTCATGTCGTTTCGACAGTCTGCCCTCGACGTTCGACACGATATGCATCACATGGCTGTAGCGCTCGATGAAGAATTGGTCGGTCACCTTCACGGTGCCGATTTCGGCGACGCGCCCGACGTCGTTGCGGCCGAGGTCGAGCAGCATCAGGTGTTCGGCGCGTTCCTTCGGATCGGCAAGCAGCCTGTCCTCGTATTCCTTGTCCTCGTGCGGAGTGTCGCCGCGCGGCATGGTGCCGGCGAGCGGGCGCACCGTGACGGTGCCGTCACGCACCCGCACCAGGATTTCCGGGCTCGATCCCGCGACTGCAAAGCCGCCGAAATCGAGGAAGAACAGGAATGGCGCCGGATTGACCCGGCGTAGCGCGCGGTAGAGAGCAAAGGGCAAGAGCGCGAACGGCGCCTCGAAGCGCTGCGACAGCACGACCTGGAAGATATCGCCGGCCGCGATGTATTCCTTGGCACGCGCGACCTTGGCCTTGAATTCCTCCGGCGTGGTGTTCGAGGTCGGCGGCACCGCGAGCGGCCCGGAAGGCGCGCCCGCTGCCTCCTTGTCGAGCGGACGGTCGAGCGCGTCGACGATGGCCGAAAGCCGCTCGCCTGCGCGCATGTAGGCGGCCGAAGGCGTCACGCCCGCTTCCGCCCGCACCGGCGTGACGAGCGTGATCATGTCCTGAACGGCGTCGAACACGATCACAACGGTCGGGCGGATCATGATCGCGTCGGGTATGCCGACCACATCCGGGTTCGGCGGCGGCAATTCCTCCATCAGCCGCACCATGTCGTAGCCGAGATAGCCGAACAGGCCGGCCGCCATCGGCGGCAGTTTTTCGGGCAGCACGATGCGGCTCTCGGCGATCAGCGCGCGCAATGCGGCGAGCGGCGGCTCGGGGCAGGGCAAGAAGCTTTCGGATTTCGTGCGCGCTGCGCGGTTGATCTCCGCGCTCGTGCCGTTCGTGCGCCAGATCACATCCGGGTCGAGCCCGATGATGGAGTAGCGGCCGCGTGCGGCGCCGCCCTCGACCGACTCGAACAGGAAGCTGTTGGCGCGCCCGCCGGCGACTTTCAGGAATGCCGAGACCGGCGTCTCGAGGTCGGCGACCAGCGTCGTCCACACCACCTGCGGCTCGCCCTGCGCATAGCGCGCCGCGAATGCCTCGGCGGCGGGCTCAATCTGCATCAGTTCTGGTCGGTGCTGCCCGAGGCGACCCGGCGCAACGCTTCCATATTGATCGTTGCGCCAAGATCGGTCTGTAGCCGCGCGACGTATTGCGCCAGCAGATCCTCGGTCAGCGAGCGGCGCATGCTCTCTTCGATGCGCTTTCCTTCGTTCGAGGCAACATCGAAGGCCGGCACCGCAATGTCGGTGACGACGAACACGACCCGTTCGTTGGCATCTTTCCCTTCGGCGCTACCCGCCGCGTCCTTCGCGGTCGCGAAAACCGCGTCGATCACGCTCGGCGGCATCGAGCCCGCATTGCCGCTGCGCTTCAGGCCGAACGTCGTCTGCACGGCGAGACCCTCGGCCGCCGCCACATCGTTGAACGAGGTGCCCGCCTTGAGCTTGTCGAGCATCTCGGTGGCCTTGGCCTTGAGGCGCTCCGAGACTTGATCCTCGCGCCACTTCTGCTCGACGCGCGCGCGCACCTCGTCGAGATTGCGCTCGCGCGACGGTTTGATCCCGACGACCTCGAACCAGACATAGCCACCTCCGGCCATCTGGATCGGCTCGTTCTCGACGTTCGAGTCGGAGCGGAACGCTTGTCCGAGTACGTCGATGCCGGAGGGAAGGCCGGAGACTTGCTTGCCTTCGGGATCACGGCCCTGGCGATCGACCGCCTCGATGGTCTGAGCGGTCAGATTGAGCTTCTGCGCCACCTCGGTGAGCCGAAGGCCGGCGGCGCGCTCGTCTTCGATCTTGTCGTGACGCGAGGCAAGCTCGCTCCTCGCACGGTCGGTCGCCATCGTCTGCTTGATCTCGGGCGCGACCTGATCGAACGGCTTGATGTTCTCCGGCTCGATCTTCACCACGTGAACGAGCGTCGTCCCGAACGTGCCCTTCACCGGCGCGCTGGTTTCGCCTTCCTTGAGCGCGAACGCCGCGTCGGCGACCGCGCGATCGATGATGCCGGTCTTGGTCACGAAACCGAGGTCGATGTCCTTTTCGCTCATGCCGCGTTCCTTCGCGAGCGCTTCGAACGAAAGCTCCGACTTCTCCAGCCGCGCGGCCGCGGCCTGCGCCTCTTCGAGCGTCGGAAACACGATCTGCTCGATATGGCGGCGCTCCGGGGTGCCAAAGCGGCTCAGATTTCTCTCGTAGTAGGCCTTTGCATCGGCATCGCTGATGTCGGTAGGTTTTGCGAGGTCAGCAGCCGTGACCGACATCACCACGATCGTGCGGTACTCGGGCGCGCGGAACTCCGCCTTGCGATCTTCGAAATATTTCGCGATTGCCTCGGGCGCCGGCGCGGGGATGTCGCCGGCCCTGGCGCGATCAAGCACCACATAGTCGATCGCGCGCTGCTCGTTTTCGTAGCGGTTGAGCGCGTCCGCCATCGTTTTCGGCAGCGTCATCTCGCCGCCGACCGTCTCGGTGATCTCGCGCCGCAGGGTCAGGCGCTTTTGCTCCGCGGCGAAGCGCGCCTCGGTGAAGCCGGCGCCACGGATGATCTGCTCGAAGCGCGCGCGGTCGAACTGCCCGGACATTCCCTTGAAGCTCGGATCGTTCGTGATCTGGCGCGCGATCTCCGCGTCCGAGACGTTGAGGCGCATCTGCCGCGCGTTCTGGTCGAGGGCTGCTTCGGCGACGAGTTGACCAGCAAGCTGCTGTTCGAGACGCAATGCACGTGCCTGATCCGGCGTGATTGGGCGGCCAAGCTGGCGGCTGAGCTGCTGCAGGCGTTCGTTGTAAATCTGGCGAAACTGATCGACGGTGATTTCAGTCGAGCCGACCTTGGCGACGGTCGAGCGCCCGAAGCCCCGGAAAATGTCGCCAATACCCCAGATCGCGAAGCTGACGGCGATCAGGCCGAGCACGACCGCCATGACGGCGCGCCCCAACCAATTGGAGGAGGCCTTGCGTATACCGCGAAGCATAGAAGTCCTTCACTAGAAAGATGAATTGGCCAGCATAACAGCCGGGGCGCCGCAAGGGCGCGCATCATAAGGATGGGGGCCTTGCGCTGCAAGATCGCAGCTCCCTTCGACATTCGTCGAGTTAGCACGTCCGCGCTCTACGCGGAACAACACCTATGGTCAGTGCGAAAGAATTTTCGTCAGAATGAATCTCGTGCCACCAGCCGCGCGGAATATATAAGGCGCTCCCCGGCCGCATGCCCAGGACCGGGCTATCGATCGCGAATTGCGCCGACCAACCTTCGCGAAGCTTTTTTGGAAGGCGCACCGGCGCGTGGAGCCCTTTGGGCGGGTCGCTATTGGGTTGAAGGCGCCAGCGGCGCCTCCCGAACAACTGCAATACCAACACGTCTGTTGCGTCACAGTGGCGCGGAACGAATAACCCTTCGCTTTCCAAACTCCCCTGACAATGCACGCCGCGCTCCGAATAGCCAAGCGCCGAGCAAAGTTCGGCGCAAACCGCTTGTACCGTTTCGAACCGGACGTGATAGTTGCTCAGGAAATATCCGACAGGCGCGTCGCGCATCATCGCGTGCGCATTGCGGCTCCGGACTCTCCGCGGGGCCAAGCGACCGGCCTGGTCAAACTCCACACTGTGAACGATCTCCCGGTATTTCGCGACGAGCGTCGACAAAGCTCGCATCTGCAGGGGCGCTGCGGTAGCGAAAATCGCCTTGAATCGCTGAGGATCGCCATGGCACAGCAACGGAACTCGCCCCACGAACCGCGCAAGAAAGTCGCGGCGAGCCACGCCCAGAAGGTCGCCGATGACATCACGCGCGGCGCCGCGTGACCTCGATACGAACCTTGGCGCATATCTCCGAATACGCACGTTGCGCTTCACTCTCATCGCGGGCCTCCAGCCAAATGCTCGCGAGAAATCCTTCTTCTGCATCGCCTCCGACACGGTCCCCCACCGAATGCATAACCCGCACAGCCTTCACGTGAGCCAGTTCGTTGACTTCTTCCAGTCCGTCCAATTTGGACAATCGGCCGCTGTGCGGCGTGAACAGAAAGATCATCGCATGGCGCGCCGCCCGCACCCGCTTGAGGCGCCTTGGCGATCGTCCGAGGATAAGCGTTGCCCGGATGTCGTCTACGTCGAGATTGGTGAACGTTTCGATGCTGTCCGTCACGCATCCGGCGCCGATTCGCGGATTGATCTCCAAGATACGCGGGCCGATCCCATCGACCCAACGCAATTCCACGTGGCAAAAGGTATTGCGCAATCCGATCGCCCGCACCGCCCGGATTGCATGTGTCCTCAACCGCTTGATCTCAGGTGGCGTGAACCGGACCGGCGGAGCGACGAGAAGGTGCTCGAGGACAAGCCCGGTCTTTTCTTCGACGCTTAGCTTGTCATGCACGACCAGCGCGGTCACTCTCCCACCGAACACGAGGCATTCGACACTTGCCTCGCGGCCAGGCAAGTACCGTTCAACCAACATGCTGCGCAGCGGATCGAAGTGGAGCACGGCGCCTTGCGCCGTTTGAAACGTATGTGGCTGCATTTGCAGCTGCGCATAATGCGCCCCGGGCAGTTTGCGCATCGCTCTACGCCAGGATTTCCGGGCGTCGTCGTTGTTGTTGCAGCGATAGATGTGGCTTGAGCCGACGCCCGTCACCGGCTTCATCACGATCGGATATCCTATTTGCCGGGCGATCGCGAGCAGCGCGGCTTCGCCGGTAGCCAGCCCAAACGGGATGTCGGGAAGACCCGCTTCCGCGAAGTGAAGCCGAGCGATGAACTTGTTCGTCGCCGCCGCAAATGCGCTGATCGGCGAGGTGGATAGACCTCTTTCGGCCGCTAACGCCGCGACGCTGGCGTGGACAAAGCCGTCGCGGCGATAGGGACCGAATAATGAATAAAGCCCACGAACCCGGTAACGACCGTCAAGTCGTTCCAACAGTTTCCGGAGCGATGTGAGGGAAAAGCTTCGCGTCTCGATGATTTTCGCGAATACGCGCCGTGAACTCAGTTTCGTGCGAGGCGGACAAATGAGCGCCGTCGCCACATTTCGCCGCCGCGCAGCTACCGCTATGGGCTCCGCCGCGCCAACACCGAGGGTAT
This sequence comes from uncultured Alphaproteobacteria bacterium, assembly GCA_963778455.1. GTDB lineage: Bacteria > Pseudomonadota > Alphaproteobacteria > Rhizobiales > Xanthobacteraceae > PALSA-894. The sequence continues at coordinate 120,260 of CAVZUL010000008.1, read as the reverse complement.
CGATGTATACGATGAGCGGACGCCGCATTCGTTGTATCCACGCGTCGCGCAGAAACGCTTAGCTGGTGGCGCCGGTGACGACATCGCCGATCGAAATCGTTTCAATCTCGACCGGCGATACTCTTTTAAGAAGGCTCTTCAAAACTTGTTGCGGACGAAACGCGCGAGACTTTTTGAGGGACCGTCCCGCAAGGCTACTTCTTCTTTTTCTTGGTGGCCTTCTTCTTTTTCGCCTTTTTCTTTTTCTTCATTTTCCGATAAGTCGCCAGAACCATGGTTTTACCTCCTGGTTGATTCGCCGACTCACTGCATACGAACTGTCATCAGCTTCCGACCAACAATCAATAGTTGATCGGCTTGCAAGTCGCCTTTCTTGTCGAAAACTGATTCCGTTTCGTCTCGTGGCTGTCAGACTACCGATTGGTCATTGCCGTCGAGATAATGCGAGACAATAAACCCATCTTGGTTTCGTTCGTGCAGCGGAGGCAGGCGGTCACGCCCGGAAAACTCAAGAAACCGATCCGCGCGATACGGCGAAACGGCCCGGATGTAACGCCGTCCCTCGATCTCACGGTGATCGAACGTCATTCCCGGAGAGATTCGATGCTTGCCGACGGGCGTCACGTAGACGTAGGTCGGCGCGTAAACTCCGGACAGCGGGGCAAGCTCATGCAGAATGTCCAGGCCACGCTGGACAGACGTGCGCAGATGGTAGGTGCCGATGACGTCCATGCAGTGAAAGAGATAATACGGAACGATCGAGAGCATCAGGAAACGGTCGAGCAATTCGCGCATGACTGATGCATCATCGTTGATCCCCTTGAGCAGCACGATCTGTCCCCTGATAGCGATGCCGGCGCGGATGAAACGTTGCAGGGCTTCGGCGACTTCCGCGGTCAACTCGTCGGGGTGATTGAACGAGACGCCGAGCGAAAGGGTTTTGCCGGTCCATGGGTTGCCGACGGTAAGGCTGTTATAGCGCGCGAGTGTTGCGCACAACTCGTCGGTGATTTGGCGTGGATCGAACAGGATGTGCCGTGTCCCGATGCGAATTCTCTTCACGTGAGGAATCGCCCAAACACCCTCGAGAATGGGGATGAGCATGTCCGGCCGCGCGAGCGGATCGCCGCCGGTGATAAGAACGGTATCGAGGCGCCGGTCGGCGGAAATATAGGTGAGCGCAGACTTGATGTCGCCTGGCGTCATCATCCTCCCGTCACCGGCAAGAGTACGGGTTTTCTTGAAGCAATAGCGGCAATAGGCAGCGCAGTCGAAGTAAGGAGTGAGAACCGCGCGATCCTCATAAATCCGTTCCAGCCCGTAGATGCCGCGATTGTCCTTTCCCTCCTCGAACGGGTGCTCACGGCCGAATTCCAATCCTTCCCGATAGTCAGGAATGAATTGTTTTCGGACAGCTTCCGACGACTTGATGAGAGAGCTCAAATAGGGAGTCACGCCGCCCCGAAACCGGCGGGTCACCTGGCGGCGCAGCGCGACTTTCTCGTCAGGCAGTAGTTCGCCTTGCAGAAGTGTCTCGGGGCGTAGGCTCGCCGGGTTGGGTTCGAAACGAGCAGGTTGATCCAAGTTTCCCTCCATTTCGCCGCGGATGTGCGGATGCCGGCACTCGAATCTCTTGACGAAGTGTATCATACTGCAAACAAAAATCGGTGGTTGCACGGCTTTCCCTACGTGACAGAGCGGGTTGCTGGTGCCGATTGCGGGGTGCTAACCGCTACTCGTCATCCTAGGGCCCATGGCATGAACACAGATCGGCGCCCGCTCGTGGCGGGAAACTGGAAGATGAACGGGCTCAGGATTGGGGCCGCCGAGCTTGGCAAGGTCGTGCAGGGTTCGGACGCGTTTTCGAAGGTCGATTTGCTGGTGTGCCCGCCCGCCACGCTGGTGATGATGTTTGCCGCAGCGGCACATGGTTCCAAAGTCGCGATCGGGGGACAGGATTGCCATGCCGAACCTGCCGGCGCGTTCACCGGCGACATTTCGGCTGAGATGCTGGCCGATGCCGGAGCAACCGCGGTGATCGTCGGCCATTCGGAGCGGCGGACCTATCACGGCGAAACCGACGCGATGGTCCGTGCCAAGGCGCTTGCCGCGTGGCGCGCCGGGCTGCTCGCGATCCTGTGCGTCGGGGAGACCAGGGATCAGCGTGCGGCCGGCCAGACACTCGATGTTATTGGCGCGCAGCTCGCCGGTTCGCTGCCCAATGCCGTGGTGCCGGAGAGCCTGGTGATTGCTTACGAGCCGGTGTGGGCGATCGGCACCGGATTGACGCCGACGCCCGCTGATGTCGCGGAGGTGCATGGTTTCATCCGCGAGCGGCTGACAAAGCGGTTGGGCGAAGCGGGCGAGGACATCCGCGTCCTCTACGGCGGCTCGGTGAAGCCGGCAAACGCTGCCGAATTGCTCACCGTCGCCAATGTCGATGGCGCGCTGGTCGGCGGCGCCAGCCTCAAGGCGGAGGAATTCCTCGGGATCGCAGCGGTTTACCGCTAGCGGGACGGCAGGGTGGAATTGCCGCAGGGGATCGTGTACAGACGCGCCCGAATTCCCATATGACCGGCATCGGCGCGCGCGCCCTTTGCCTTGGACCGTTCAATGCAGACCGTCATCATCGTTGTCCATCTCATGATTGTTTCGGCCATGATCGGCCTCGTGCTGCTGCAGCGCTCCGAAGGGGGTGGGCTCGGGATGGGCGGCGGCGGAGGCGGGTTCCTGACCAGCCGCGGCACGTCCAACGTGCTGACGCGGAGCACCGCAATCCTTGCGGCGTCGTTCTTCGTGACCAGTCTTCTCCTGTCGATTCTGGCCGGCTGGGACCGCAAGCCGCGCTCGATCCTGCAGGATACGGCGCCGGGTGCGCCGGTCTCGCAGCCGGCCAATCCGGGCGGAACCGCGCCGTTTGCGCCGGGTGGTGTGCTCGACCGGTTGAAACAGGGCGCGCCTGCGGAACCGCAGGCTCCGCAGTCGCGGTAGTTTCCACAAGAAGAGGCCGGCGAACCCGGCCTCTTCGGCTTTTGGAGCAGTTCAGGACTCGTCGAATCGACCCCAGGGAGTTAGAGGTTGAGCCCCATGGCGCGGTACGTCTTCATCACCGGCGGCGTGGTTTCCTCACTCGGCAAGGGTCTCGCTTCCGCAGCACTCGGTGCGCTGCTGCAGGCGCGCGGCCACAAGGTCCGCCTGCGCAAGCTCGACCCCTATCTCAACGTCGATCCGGGCACGATGTCGCCCTATCAGCACGGCGAGGTGTTCGTCACCGACGACGGCGCGGAGACCGACCTCGACCTCGGCCACTACGAGCGCTTCACCGGCAATGCGGCGAGCCGGCAGGACAACATCACCACGGGGCGCATCTATCAGGAGATCCTCGCCAAGGAGCGGCGCGGCGACTATCTCGGCGCCACCATCCAGGTGATCCCGCACGTCACCAACGCCATCAAGGATTTCATCCGCGAGGGCAACGAGGGCTACGACTTCGTGCTGGTCGAGATCGGCGGCACGGTCGGCGACATCGAGAGTCTGCCGTTCCTCGAAGCGATCCGTCAGTTCGGCAACGAACTGCCGCGTCTGCACGCCGTGTATGTGCATCTTACGCTGATGCCCTACATCCCGAGTGCGGGAGAGTTGAAGACCAAGCCGACGCAGCATTCGGTGAAGGAGCTGCTTTCGATCGGCATCCAGCCGGACATTCTGCTCTGTCGTACCGACCGGCCAATCCCGAAGGAGGAGCGGCGCAAGCTCTCGCTATTCTGCAATGTGCGCGAAACCGCCGTGATCGAGGCGCGCGACGTCGATAACATCTACGCCGTCCCGGAGGCCTATTCGGCCGAAGGACTGGACAACGAAGTGCTCGCCGCCTTCGGCATCGACGCCGCCGAAGCGCCCGATCTCGCGCGCTGGCGGCTGATCAACGAGCGCATCCGCAATCCGGAAGGCGATGTCACGATCGCGATCGTCGGCAAGTACACCGGTATGAAGGATGCCTATAAGTCGCTCATCGAGGCGCTCTCGCACGGCGGCATCGCCAACAAGGTGAAGGTCAATCTCGACTGGATCGAGTCGGAGGTGTTCGAGGAGGAAGACCCCACGCCGTTCCTCGAGCACGTCAACGGCATTCTGGTGCCGGGCGGCTTCGGCCAGCGCGGCACGGAGGGCAAGATCCGTGCGGCGCGGTTCGCGCGCGAGCGCGACGTGCCGTACTTCGGCATCTGCTTCGGCATGCAGATGGCGGTGATCGAGGCGGCGCGCAATCTCGCCGGCATCGAGGATGCGAACTCGACCGAATTCGGCAACACGTCAGAGCCGGTGGTCGGCCTGATGACCGAGTGGCTCAAGGGTAACGCGTTGGAGAAGCGACAGGCCAACGGTAATCTCGGCGGCACCATGCGGCTCGGCGCCTATCCGGCGATGCTTAATCGGGGCTCCAAGGTTTCCGAGATTTACGGCGCGACGGAGATTTCCGAGCGCCACCGCCACCGCTACGAGGTCAACACCGCCTACAAGGGACGGCTGGAGCAGCACGGCATGCGCTTCTGCGGCATGTCGCCCGACGGCGTGCTGCCCGAGATCATCGAATACGCCGATCACCCCTGGTTCATCGGCGTGCAGTTTCATCCCGAGCTGAAATCTCGGCCTTTCGCGCCGCACCCGCTGTTTGCCTCATTCGTCGAAGCGGCGATCACGCAGAGCAGGTTGGTCTAGCCGGCGAGTTGCACCCTTACGCAACGGCCTTGTGCGTTCGGCCGCCTTTGCGTCAAATGGCGGCCCTTCAGACGCCGTCGCAACCGCGGCCATACATCACAATCGGGAGGAAACATGATCTACGAGATGCGCAGCTATCGCGCGATGCCGGGCCGCATGCCCGATCTGCTCAAGCGCTTCGACACCATCACGCTCAAGCTGTTCGAGAAGCACGGCATCAAGCAGGCCGGGTTCTGGACCACAGAGGTCGGCGAGTTCGAACCACAACCTGATGTATCTGATCGCCTGGGAGTCGATGGCCGAGCGCGAGACGAAGTGGGCGGCGTTCTCGACCGATCCGGAATGGATCCAGAAGCGCGGCGAGACCGAGAAGAACGGTACGCTGGTGATGACGTTCTCCAACCAATTCCTCAAGCCGACGAATTTCTCGAGCGTGAAGTGATTGTCCGAGACGTTTTCAGGCCGCTATCCGATTGAGCGCCGTGCCGGCGAGATCGAGCGCCTACGCCTGCAAAGCTCGGCGTTTGCGCGCGATGTCGAGGTGATGCTCGATCTGATCGGCGTGAGCGAAGGCTGGTCGTGCGTCGATCTCGGCTGCGGCCCCGGCGGAATCACCGAGCCGATCAGCAAGCGCGTGGGTTCCGCCGGGCGCGTGACCGGGCTCGACAGGGATGCGCAATTTCTTGAGCATGCGCGTACGCACGCACCGCCGAATGTCGAATTCCGACAAGGCAACGCCTACGCGTCGGATTTGCCGAGCGATAGTTTCGATCTCGTGCACATGCGCTTCCTCGCGAGTACCGCAGGCGATCCCGAGCGGCTGATCCGCGAGGCGATCCGGCTCTGCCGTCCTGACGGCGTCGTCGCTTTGCAGGAGCCGGATTGCGACACACTGAAGCTGCTATCCGCCGCATCCCGCGTGGGAGAAGCTGAAGGGCGCGATCATCGGGGTCTTCAGTGCCGTCGGCGGCGATGTGCATCTCGGCCAGCGGCTCTATCGCCTGGTCCGCCAGATGGGGCTCGTGGACGTCCATTACCGGCCCGTGCTGATCGGCGTCCGCTCGACCGACCCGATGGTCGACTACCTGCCCGCGACCGCGGAGTCGCTGCGCGGCATGATCACCAAGCTTGGCCTGTTGTCAGAGGATGATTTCCCCAAAATCCTTGCCGAGGCACGCCAGCACCTGCAAAAGCCGGATACAGTCTTTACCTTGTACACGGTGGCGCAAGTGTGGGGGCGCAAGCCTCACTAGGGAGGGCGGCCATTCTGCGCGGTCTCGACCATATCGTGCACGCCGTGCACGACCTCGACGCGGCGGGCGAGGCGTATGCGCGCCTCGGCTTCACGGTCGGCGCGCGCAACCGTCATCCGTGGGGCACGCACAATCGCATCGTGCAGTTTCCCGGCGTGTTCATCGAGTTGCTCGCGATCGGCGAGATGGAGCGTATTCCGCCCGCACGGCCGCGATCGCTGTCGTTCGGCGCCTTCACGCGCGACTTCCTCGCGAAGGGCGAGGGGCTGTCGATGCTGGTGCTGGAAGGAAAGGGCGCGGCGGCCGACGCGCAAGCGTTCCGCGCAGCCGGCATCGGCGACTTCGACGTGTTCGACTTCGAGCGTGAAGGCAAGCGGCCCGACGGTTCGGCCGTGAAGGTCGCGTTCTCGCTCGCATTCGCGGCCGACCCGACGGCGCCCGACACCGGCTTCTTCACCTGCCAGCAGCATTACCCGGAGAATTTCTGGAATCCGGCGTTCCAGAACCACCCAAACGGCGTGACCGGTGTTGCGGGCGTCGTTTTCGTCGCCGAGAACCCGGCCGATCACCACGTCTTCCTCAAGGCGTTTTCCGGCGTGAGCGACCTCAAATCGACATCGAGCGGCATCACAATCGAAACGCCGCGCGGCGAGATCCAGGTGATGGATCCGGCCGCGTTCGGCTTGCACTACGCGGTCGAGCCGCCGGATGTGGCACGCGGCATGCGGCTTGCGGCGATCCGCTTCGCGGTCGGCGAGACTAGGACAGCCCGCGCGGCTCTCGCGGCAAATGCGGACGAGCGGATGGATAAGCTGATTGTGGGGCCAAAGGCCGCCCACGGCGCGACTTTGGTGTTCGAGCCATAGTGCGCGATCAGCAAAAGTGGATACCGGTTTTGCGTCCGATCGCGCGCTAAGACCTAAAAATAGCGCATGATCTTGTCGGCAAACCGGTTCCCACTTTGCCGGATCATGCGCGAGACCGCTGAGGCGCGCCGCAAACTTTTCCAAATCGCTAACGGAAATTAGCGGATTTTCCGAAATCGCCTTCAAGCTTCGGCAGAACTCCGTTCGCCATGATGCGCGCTGTCGGGCGCGTCTGAAGCCCGATGACATGGACGGCCCCGGGTTGCCCCCTCCACAACGGCCCGGGGTCGTTTCACGTCGGCACAGTTGACCGGCGGCTTTCGGCCCTGGTTGCGCAAGGTCCGGCCATGTCCGGAGCCGAACCCCATCGTCACCATCGGAAGCGTGCGCTTCGGCAATGCGCTGCCGCTCGCGCTGATCGCGGGGCCGTGCGCGCTCGAAAGCCGCGCGCATGCGCTCGAAATGGCGTCGGCGCTGAAGGAGATCGCGGCGCGGCTCGGCATCGGCCTCGTCTACAAGACCTCGTTCGACAAGGCGAACCGCACCAGCGCGAGCAGCGCGCGCGGCATCGGGCTCGACGCGGCGCTGCCGATCTTCGCCGAGATCCGCGAAACGCTGGCCTGCCGGTGCTCACCGACGTGCACGAGGCGGCGCAATGCGCGCAGGTGGCGCAGGCCGTCGACGTGCTGCAGATCCCGGCGTTCCTGTGCCGCCAGACCGACCTGCTCGTCGCCGCCGCGGCAGACCGGCCAGCGCGGTCAACGTCAAGAAGGGCCAGTTCCTCGCGCCGTGGGACATGGCGAACGTGGTCGCCAAGGTGACGGCGCCGGCAACGCCGAACGTGCTCGTGACCGAGCGCGGCGCGTCGTTCGGCTACAACACGCTCGTCTCCGACATGCGCGCGCTGCCGATCCTCGCCAGAACCGGCGCGCCGGTGATCTTCGATGCGACCCATTCGGTGCAGCAGCCGGGCGGGCAGGGCGCCTCGTCCGGCGGCGAGCGCGAGTTCGTGCCGGTGCTGGCGCGCGCGGCCGTCGCGGTCGGCGTCGCGGGCGTGTTCATCGAGACGCATCAGGACCCCGACAAGGCGCCGTCGGACGGGCCGAACATGATCCCGATCAAGCAATTGGAGCCATTGCTTGGATCGTTGATTGCATACGATCGAATGACTAAGAACGTCGAGGACTATCGGTAACGAACCGCAACTATTGACCCGACTTTCTGGATCAGCAAACAAGAAGGGCGACGACAGAGGGTGAGTTTGTCGCCGCCCCCTGACTACGAAAGGTTATTTGCCCTTCTTAGTCGTCTTGATGGTCTCGACGACGTGTGTTGAGGGTTTCCCCTGCGCCGTCGCGACTGGGACGAACCGACCGGTTCCGGCGTTTCGTCCGATTTTGCTAGTGGTCAAAGCAATCACCTCCCTCCCTGGGCCGCTGCCCGCGCGTTAAGGCGGCGGCTTGGGGAGTTGAGGCTGCGAATCACTAGCTAGCGGAAGCTATAGCAGTTTCAGTGTGTTGCAACCGTATTTTCGACTCTTAGGTTCACGACAATGTCGGCGGCCCACCAGTGCCGAATCTGTAAAGATGCCTTACGGCGCGCACGCGCCGACGGGGGAGACAATGGTCCTGCAATCGTTGAGCGGTTTGCCCGCGTTCCTGATCTATTTCGTCGTCGCGTCGGTATTCGTTGGCGCGTACCTCTTCGTCTACACCTGGATCACTGCGCACAACGAGTTCGAGCTCGTCCGCGCCAACAATTCAGGCGCCGCGATCTCGCTCGGCCTGAGCATGATCGGCTTTGCGCTGCCGCTGACCAGTTCGATCGCGCATGCCGACGGCATCCTCGACATGGCGATCTGGGGCGTGATCGCGCTGATCGTGCAGGTCGGCGGTCTACTACCTGCGCGCGGATCCCGGTGCCCGACCTGTCGCAGCGGATCGAAGATGGCGAGGTTGCGCCCGCGATCTGGCTCGGCGCCGCCTCGGTGACCGCCGGCATGCTCAACGCCGCCTCGATGGGCCGTACCGCGATGAAACGCTCTGCCCAAGTCGCCCTCGTTCTGATGGGTGTGACCGGCACCACGGCGGCCGGCGCCTACATGATGCCGCCGCGGCCGGAGTGCCGCGCGCAAACCGCGATCCAGCGCGGCGGCGGCTGCGCTTCCGGGTGACTCCGGCGCCGCCGCAGGCCGACCCCTGCCGGCGGCGCCGTGGGGCGCATGGTGCTGGGGTTCGGGCTCCTAGTTCCTCTGACGGAGGACCTCGACCATCACCGCCGACGACGCGTTCCGACAACGCGTCGAGCCCGTCGCGTACGACCTCGACCGGCACATCGGGGTCACGTCGACATCGACCAGCCCGTCGACCTCGCGCAGCGGCTTCGGCTCGACCGGACGCTCGCATCTCGCGTTCGAGCGGAAGCTGACGCGCGTGGACTGACATGCTGAATGCCCGGTTAGCGCGGCGGCGCGATTTGATCGGATCGCTCTAACCGAATTTTCCGCTGTTTCTGTTCCAATCGGCCGATCTGCGGCTGCTTTTGTGGCAGCGTTCGCGAGGTCGGCCGATGAAACGTTCCGGTCAGGTCGGACTGGTGGTGATGGGTGGCGCGGCCTTCGCGGCGACATTCGCCGCGGGCATGGCGTACTTCGCGTGGCAGAAGCCGAGCCATGCGGCGCAGCCGGTGCAGACGGTCACCGCGGCGCAAAACTGCACGACGCGCGCCGACGGCACGCAGAACTGCCAGCCCGCGCGGCGCGGCTTCTGCCTACTATCTGATGCCGCGCTTTGCCTACGGCGCGCTCGAGCGAGCGCGAGCAGCGCAGCCGCGATCCGAAGCCGAGACCCGCAGTCGGCCGCGTTGACGAGCAAGTCGCGCGCCTACACGCCGACGGTCGAACTCCGTCCGGCACCGACGCGCGGCGGGTTCGGCGCGACCGCACAAAACGGCTCGTATCGCACGTCCTCCGCGCCTGCGCGGCGCTAAACTGCGCCGCATGCAGCGAATCGCCTGCGACGAACGGCCGGACTGGAAGACCAAGGCCGAAGCGGCCGGCTTCCGCTTCCACACCATCTCGGGCGAGCGCTACTGGGACGAGCGCGCCTACTACGCCTTCACGCTCAGCGAGATCGAAGACGACATCGAGGCGCCGACCGGCGAACTCGATGCGATGTGCCGCGAACTGGTCGCGCGCGCCGTCGCAGACGAGCGCATGCTGAAGGTGCTGCACATCCCCGAGCGGTTCTGGACCTTCATCGCGGCAAGCTGGAAGCGCGGCGACCGAGCCTCTATGGCCGGTTCGATCTCTCCTACAACGGGCAGGGACCCGCGAAGCTGCTCGAATACAATGCCGACACGCCGACCTCGGTGTTCGAGACCGCGGTGTTCCAGTGGATGTGGCTGGAGGACGCGAAGGCGCCGCGCGATCACGCCGAAGGATGCCGACCAATACAACTCGCTGCACGAGCGGCTGATCGAAGGCTGGAAGGAGATCGGCAAAGGCGGGCACGTGCATCTCGCCGGCGCGGTCGACGACCCGGAAGACGGCGGCACCATCGCCTACATGGAAGACACCGCGCGGCAGGCCGGGCTCGCCACCACAGTGATGCCGATGGACCAGATCGGCCGCACGCCGAAGGGCGTGTTCGTCGATCTCGCCAACAAGCCGATCGAACTCATGTTCAAGCTCTATCCGTGGGAATGGATGTTCCGCGAGCAGTTCGGCGCATCGCTCGCCGGCGCGCCGACGCGCTGGCTCGAGCCGCCGTGGAAGGCGATCCTGTCGAACAAGGGCATCCTGCCGCTGTTATGGGCGATGTTTCCGCGCCACCCGAACTTGCTGCCGGCCTATTTCGAGGATGACGCGAAGGCCGCCGAACTCGGCAACTCGTTCGTGCGCAAGCCGCTCTATTCGCGCGAAGGCTCTAACGTGACCATCATGGTCGGCGGGCAGGCTGTCGATCAGGATCAGGGGCCGTACGGCGAGGAAGGTTTTGTGCGCCAGGCGGTGGCGACCTTGCCGCAGTATGAGGGAAACTACGCGGCGATCGGTTCCTGGATCGCGGCCGGCAAGCCGTGCGGGCTGTCGGTGCGTGAAGACGTGAGCCCAATCACCAAGAATACTTCGCGATTTCTGCCCCACGCGATTGTCGGGTGAGGCATTCCCGCACTGCACAACACAAGCGCTGAAAATCGTGTATGGGTTTGGCCGAACCCATGAATTTTCAGCCCAAATTCGATTCCAACAGGCCGGTCGAGGGCGACTATTTGCCGGCCGCCCCGGAGCCCGAGCCGGAACTGACGAAAAAGCCCCCGGATGACAAGGCGCGCGGCCTGATCGCGCGCTTAAGCCTGATCGGCTTCATCACGGCACTCGCCTCGCGCGCGACCGACCCGATCATTCCGCCGATCGCGCACGACATCCAGGTCGATCCCAACGCGGTCGCGTTGCTGACCACCGCCTTCGCGCTCCCGTTCGCGCTGGTGCAGCCGGTACTCGGCCCGGTCGGCGACATGGTCGGCAAGGTGCGCGTTATGATCGCGTGCCTCGCGGTCACGATCCTTGCCATGATCGCAAGCGGACTTGCGACCGATTTCACCGTGCTGATGATCGCGCGCATCGTTGCAGGCGCTGCGGCGGGCGGGATTTTCCCGGTCGGCATCGCGGTGATCGGCGATCTCGTGCCCGTCAAGGAACGCCAGGTCGCGATCGGCCGCTGGCTCGCGGCCGTCATCACCGGGAACCTGCTTGGCTCGTCGCTCGCCGGCGTGGTCGCCGACCTCGTCGGCTGGCGCGGCGTATTTTTCGTCATTACCGGCTTGGGCGCGATCGCGCTCGTGGTCGCGATGGTTTCGCTGCGCGAGGCCGCGCGGGCGAAGCCGGTCAAGCTCAGTCTCGCGGGATTCAACAGGGGGTACGCTTCGGTCTTCGCCAATCCGCGCGCCAAAGTGTGCTTCGGCGCGGTGTTCGTCGAAGGCATCGTGATCTTCGGCCTGTTCCCGTTCGTGGCGCTGCTGCTGCTCGCGGCCGGCGAGCCGCGCGCCTCGATCGCGGGCGCGGTGATCGCGGGCTTTTCGCTCGGCGGCGTGATCTACGCGGTGGCGGTGCCGCGGCTGGTCGCACGCTGGCGGCCGGATCAGCTGATGATCGGGGGCGGCGTGATCGCGGCCTTCGCGCTGGCGACCGTTTCCTTCGACCTGATGTGGCCGGTGCAGTTCGCGGCCTTCACGGTGCTCGGCTTCGGCTTTTACACCATGCACGCCTCGATCCAGGTGCAGGCGACCGAATTGTCCTCAACCGCACGCGGCGCCGCGATGTCGCTGCATTCGTTCTTCTTCTTCATGGGACATGCGAGCGGCCCGGTGCTCTACGGTCTCGGGTTCATGACGCTTGGCTCGGCCGTCACGCTCACCATCGCGGCCGTCATCGCGATGGCGGTCGGCCTGGTCACCGCGCGGCTGTTGCGCGACAAGGCGCCGGCGGCGGTCTGACACCGCGCGGCCCGCCTCGATAGCGATCGACACCGAGAACCTGATAAACAGCTCCCCCGCCAACTAGAAAATGACGCCGGGTGAGGAGACTTCATGTCAGAGACGAACAAGCTCAACGGCGCGCAGGTGATCGTCGACTACCTGATCCAGCAGAAATCGCCCTATGCGTTTGGCCTGTGCGGCCACGGCAACATCCAGTTCATCGATGCGCTGTACGAGCGCCAGCACGATATCAAGACGGTCTCGGTGCATCACGAGAGCGTCGCGGGCTTCATGGCCGACGTCTATTACCGCGTCTCGGGCCAACCGGTCGCGACATTCACGTCATGCGGGCCGGGCTCGGCCAACCTGCCGATTTCGCTGGCGACGGCTTATCTCGACTCGGTTCCGTTTCTCGCCGTCACCGGCAACGTGCCGACCAGCCAGTTCAATCGCGGCGCATTTCAGGAAATGTACCGTCAGCACCAGGCAGATTTTCCCTCGATGGTGCGCCCATGCTGCAAGAAGGTCTATCAGCCGACGCGCGGCGAGATGGTGCCGCTCGCGGTACGGCAGGCGTGGAAGACGATGGTGACGGGCCGGCCGGGCCCTGTCGTGCTCGACGTGCCGTTCGACGTGTTCATGGAGGCCGCCGCCGAAGAGGCCCCCAATCCGCAGGAGTGGAGCGCCAATATTTCAAGCCGCTGCGGCGCGGACCCGGAAGGCGTCGTGAAGGCGGTTGACATGCTGCTCGCCGCCGAGCGTCCGGTGATGTTTGTCGGGCAGGCGATCCGCCATGGCGGCGCCGCTGCCGAGTTGCTCGCGCTGGCGGAGCGTTTGCAAATTCCGGTCGCCGCATCGATGAGCGGGCTCGGCGCGATCGACACGCATCATCCGCTTGCCATCGGCATGGTCGCGCGCGGTGGCCACTATCAGGCAAACCACGCGACCCGGCAGGCGGACGTCCTGCTCTCGCTCGGCGCGCGCTTCGACGATCGTACGTCGAGCTCGTGGATTCCCGGCTATTCCTTCACGATCCCGCCGACGAAGTTGATCCATGTCGATATCGATCCGGAAGAGATCGGCCGCAACTATCCGGTAGCGCTCGGCCTCATGGCGGATGTGCGCACCTTCCTGCGGCAGGTGCTGGCCGAGCTCGACCGCCGCAAGGACACCGGCAAGAAGCTCGATGCGCGCAAGCAATGGCTCGCCCGGATCGACGGCTATCGCAAGGAGTGGGACAGGCTCGTCGCGCCCGGCTTCACCGACGACAGCCAGCCGATCAATCCGCAGCGCGCGGCTTTCGAGATCGATCGCGGGCTCCCCGAGGATGCGATCCTCGTCAGCGACATCGGCGTGCATCACAACTGGCTGCTCGGCTACTGCAAGCCGCGCCGTCCGGACTCGCTGATCGGCTGCATGGGTTTCGGTGCGATGGGGTTCGGCGTCGCGGGCGTGTTGGGCGCGAAATTCGCAGCGCCCGACCGGCCGTGCGTGTCGGTCTGCGGTGACGGCGCATTCTTCATGCACGCAAACGTACTCGGCACAGCGGTCGAATACGATCTGCCGGTCGTCTGGGTCGTGTGGAACAACTACGCCTATGCGTCGATCCGCGGCCTGCAGCGCGGTTATCTCGGCGGGCGCGAGCTTGCGACCGACTTCCACGATCCGAAGACCGGCCAGCGCTACAATCCGGACTTCGCCGCGATGGCGCGTTCCGCCGGCGTCGAAGGCGTGCGTGTCGACCGCGCCGCCGATCTCGCCGAGGCGGTGCGCAGGGGCATCGATGCCCACAAGCCGTATCTGATCGATGTCGACATCGCGGCCGACATCAATCCGGCCGGCGCCGGCATCTGGGAATTGCCCGGGCTCGGCCAGAGCAAGCCGTCGATCGGCACGCGCTACGTGCCGGCGTGACGGCTGCTCGACGTCCTAGTGACGATGCGGCGCCATCGTGCGCAACGGCTTTGCGCCCTCCGCCGGGACCACCTCGACCACCTCCATCATGCCGAGGTCTTCGTGGTCGAGGATGTGACAGTGCAGCACGAACGCGCCGATGTAGTCGGTGTATTGCGTGTACACGTTGATCTGCAGGTTCGGCTCCGCCAGCGTGGGCGGCGGAACGAGAACCGTGTCCTTCCACACGGTCTGCAGCTGGCCGTTCGGCCCCACCCGGTCCATCTGGAACGGATTGACATGGATGTGGAACACGTGGGGAAGCGGCGGGATGCCGCCGGGGTTCGCGAACGGATCACCGGCCGTGCTCAAGGTCCACTGATCGACGTTGCCGAGCACGACCTGGCGCGTGTAGTTCGGATCGAAGGCCCGATAGTTGACCTGGAAGTAATTGCGCGACGCCTTCCCCGGCGCGAGGTCCGAGCCGAGCTTGAACACGACCTGCTGGGTGCCGACCGCAACCTTCTTCAGGTCGAGGCTGGGAGGAAACGCCGCGAGCGGCGCCATCTCGGCGCTTGTCGGCAACGCCATGTCCATCGCCTCGCCCGCGACCTGAATGAGCGCGATCACGTTCTCCGGCTCACCGGTGCCGCGCAACGCGCGTGCCGCCGGCAAGGCGCCATCGATCAGCCGGTAGGTACCGGGCGTGCGGCTTGCTTTCACCAGCACGTCGCTGCGATAGCCCGGCTGCAGTTCGATCATTTGTCCTTGCGCCCAGGTGTCGACGCGCCCGGTGTAGAGCCCGTCGAGCGCGATCTCGTGCAGATCGTGGCCTTCGAGCTGCAAAGTGAATGACTCCCGGAACCCGGTGTCGATCAGACGCCAGCGCTGCACCTCTCCCGGACGCATCGTGATGACGGGCTGAATCTGCCCGTTGATAGTGACCTGCCGCTTGCTGCACCCCCAGGTGCCGGGGTTCGGCGACCCGCAGACTTTCGGGTCGGGAAACAGTGCGGCGATCTGGTTCAGTTCGCCATTAGTGTCGTAGAGGATGGTCTGCAGGACCATCACCTTCTCGCCCCTGTTGGCGGCGGCGAGCGAAGCCGGGATCTTCGCCGGGTCGTCCTCGAGGATCAGCGCACCGGCCATGCCGCTGCCGACCTGGATCGAGGTCGAGCCGTGGGTGTGCGCGTGATACCAGAAGCTGCCCGGCGCATGGCTCGCCGGCACCTTGATCTCGTAGGGAAAGTGCGTGCCGGGAAGGATCGCGAGCAGCACGTTGTCGCTGTTGCCGACCGGCGAGACGTGCAGCCCGTGCGTGTGCAGGTTGGTGGTGTTGAACGAGGCGGGGACCGTGCTCAGATGCGCGTTGGACCGCTCCTGCTCGAATTGCGCCGCGACCTGCGCGGGCGTCTCGACCGGCAACTGGTTGTTCAACAGGATCGCGAGCACCTCGCCGGGTTTGGCGCGCAATGTCGGCCCGACAAGTTGGCCGTTGTAGGTGCGCAGGCGCACGCCGCATCCGGCGATGCTGATGGCGCCGGGGTCGGTGTAGCGGACGAAAAGCTGGGTCGAGAGCACGCCATTCGCCGAGACGATCTCGGGCGGGTTCTGGAACGGCTTGTTGCCGTACTTTGCGATGTCGATGTCCTGATACTCGCAACCGGGTTTGTACGTCTGGGCGGCAGGCACGACCGGGGCCGCAACCAGCAAAGCAACGGCAAGCGTCGCGCAAGTTCCGTACGATCGCATGAGCAAGGACTCCCACCTATGATTGTGCAGGGTAGTCCATCGTTGGCCGATTGCAATTACAACAGGATGACCGTGTGAATGCGGCCTCAGCCGCGCGCGCGGTAGGGCGGCACGCCCTGATCCGGCACCCAGACATCCTTCGGTAATTTTCCCGCCTGCCAGAACACGTCGATCGGCATGCCGCCGCGCGGATAGAAATAGCCGCCGATGCGCAGCCACTTCGGTGCGAGCAGTTTCACCACGCGCTTGCCGATGGCGTTGTGGTCTCGGCTCGTCCGTCGTCCGCAGATTGCCATATTCCCGCGTTGTAACCCCGGTTGTAGGAATCCATCGCCAGAATTGCGAGGAACAGATCGTTGGAAATCGCCATTTTCAACTCCTGATAAAATGCCCAAATCCTGGGACATACGGCGCGCCCACCATCCTTGTTCGGAACACAAGTCTTTCCTCGCGAAGCTGGCGGATGATCTCCGGCATCTTTGCTTCGATGCGCGCAGAGAGCGGCTCACTTGTCGTCTCCAGCAACGCTCGCTTGAAGCGAACGCCCGGACCAAACTTCTCTGTGAACTGGTCAACGGCAAGTCGAGGAGCGCGTCGTAACCCGCCGCCGCCCTCCCGGACTTCCTGGGAGTCGATTCCGTAAATGACCTGTGCGGTCTTTGCATCGGAAACGTCGGCAATCGTCACGAGGGTAGGGATCAGCTCCGGCTTGAGCTCGACCGGTCCTTGCATCTTCGTCCGGTGGGACCAAGCTGCTTCGTCCCATTTGTAGTAGCCGTACGCTTCGATCGGCAGCGAGATCATCTGATCGACATTTTCGCCTCTTGAACCATGGGTCAGAAGCGCAATCACATTGCGATTTGCGCCGAGATCGATGAACACCGCTTCGCCGCGCACATGGAATTCGAACCGACCCTGCGCGATCAAAATCCATCGGACGTCTTTGCGGATGACCTCGATGACGCTTGATCCACTCCGCACGCCTTCGGGCGTATCAATCTCGATCGTCAGGCGATAGCGGTGGGTGTAGGTCGGGAAGGCGAACGATATCGCGAGATAGATAGCGACTGCGGCGGCAACGAGAATGCTCAGGAGCTTCATTCTCGGGCCTGTTCGCTATCCGCGTGCCCGGTACGGCGGCACGCCCTGGTCCGGCACCCAGACGTCCTTGGGCAATTTCCCGGCCTGCCAGAATACGTCGATCGGCATGCCGCCGCGCGGATGGAAATAGCCGCCGATGCGCAGCCATTTGGGGCCAAGCAGCTTCACCACGCGCTTGCCGATCGAGACCGTGCACTCCTCGTGGAACGCGCCGACATTGCGGAAGCTGTTGAGATAGAGCTTCAGCGACTTCGACTCGATCAGCCAGCGGTTCGGCACATAGTCGATCATCATGATGCCGAAGTCCGGCTGCCCGGTGACCGGGCAGATCGCGGTGAATTCGGGAAACGCGAAGCGCGCGACGTAGTTCGTGTCCGGATGCGGGTTCGGCACGCGGTCGAGCACCGCCGCCTCGGGCGAGGCGGGCAGGGGGGTCGGCTTGCCGAGCTGCAGGCCGGAGGGGCGTTTCTTCAGGGCCATGGCGGGCGGATGAGTAACCGATTGGTGGATATCGGCAAGGGATTCTGAAGGTTTACCGTAAGGGCGCCGTTACCGGCCTCTCGTAGGATCGGCCCCCGCAACAGGATCCGCGGGAATGCCGATTATCCTGCTTATCGTCAGCACGCTCGCCTTCTGGGCGCTCTACTGGCTCGTCCAGATGGGCGGCATCGAGCACTTCCGTGAGCGCAGGAAACAGCGCGAGGATGCGGCCAAGCGCGAGGCCGCCCGCGAGGCGGCTCGCATCGCCCCATTGCGCGCGATCGAAGACCCGCGCGATGCCGCCGCGATCCTGATGCTGCTGATCGCGCGCGCCAATGGCGACCCGACCCGGGAGCAGATCGCGCTGATCGAGAGCAAGCTGCGCACGGTCTTCGGCTTCGAGCGCGAACTGACCGAACGCATGGCGCAGGCGCGCTTCATCGCGCAGCAGACCGAAAGCTTCGAGAAGGCGGCAGGCGTGTTCGCCGACATGTTCCGTAAGCGCCTGACGGCTGACGAGCGCCGCGAGCTGGTCGACATGCTGGAAGAGGTGGCGCGTTACGAGTTGCCGTACGAGCGGCAGATCGAGGCGATCACGGCGTTCAAACCGAAGATCGGGCTTGCTCCTGCGCTCTAGAGTCAGACGCCGGTGATGTGATTGCGCAGTTCGAGTGGGGCCGCGATTGGCGCGTCTATTGTACCGAATGACTCGGTGCCGGCGCCGGTGCCGAGAATTGTCACCTTGCCGTAGTTGAGCATCCGGCCGAGGATCGACTGATCGATCTTCACGCTCTCGATCTTGTCCATGAGCATTTCGTCGGTCGTGCGCGAGACCAAGCCGTGCTTGTAGATGACACGGCGGTTCGTGACCGCAATCTCGGTGACCCACTGGTCAAACCAGGCGCGCCCGAGAAAGAACAAGCCAACCGCGACAAGGATGAGCAGGATCGCGTGCACCAGGAAGCCGGTGCGCCAGTGTGCCGGCAGAACGAACCACAGGATGGCGGCGGCCAACAGCCAGAGCAGACCGTGCAAGTAAGTGACCCAGTGTAGCGAGGCCTGATATCCGACCCGCTCGCCGGGTTGAAGCACCTTCTCCACATAACTCATGTCTTTCTCTGGCGACGCCGTCGAGTCCGCGCAACTATCCCAACGGCTCGTCCGACTATCTTTTCGGCGCGGCGGCCATCTTCGAGAAGCTGCCCGCTAACGCGACGCCGGATCGGCGATGAAGCGTGCGAGTGCCCGCCGTTGCTCGGCGTCTCTGATGCCCTGCGCGCTCATCCACATGGCGGGAAACATCGCTTCCGGGTCGGCGAGGAATGTGTCGAGCGTCTCAAGGGTCCACACGCGGCCTTGGTCGCGCGCAGATCGCAGCACCGGCGAGTAGTCGAAGGTCCGATCACCCGCGACCTTGCGGCCGATCAGGCCTGCGAGCCTCGGCCCCGCCATGACTTTCGCGGCGGGGTCGAGCGAATGGCAGGCGCGGCAAGGCTCGAACAGCACGGCGCCATCCTCGGCGGCCGCGCTGTCGCAGAGCATCAGCGCGAGAAGGGGACCGGCAAACCTGCCGATCATGCGGGCGGTGCGAGGGTCTCGATCATCACCAGCCGGTTGGTCCCGGACTCGCCGCCCCATGCCTGGCCGGGCTTGCCGTCCATCTGGCGCACATTGGCGTTTGGCTTGTCGCTCGGGAACGAGGTGAACTTTGTCGTCTCCGGATCGAAGCGCACGATGGCATTGCCGCCGAAGTCGGTGAGCCAGACCTTGTCTTTCTCGTCCACGTAGACCGAATAGGTGCGCGGCCGCTCGCCGGGCAGCTTCCAAACTCGCCACGAGCCATCGGCCGGATCATGCATCGACACGTTGCCGCTGTTCCATTCGCTGACCCACAGCCGGCCCCTCGAGTCCGACCACACGCGGCGCGCGCCCTGACCCTTGGTCGGCGGCTCGACCATCTTGGCGTTGCCGGTCGCAAGATCGATCTTGGCGATGTGGTTGCCGGCGAGTGAGGCGTACCAGACGTCGCCGCCGGGCGTGCGGGTGATGCCGTATGGCCCAGAGCCGCCCGGTGACTTCCACACCTGCATATCACTGGACTTTGGATCGAGCCGGCCGTGATAGCCGCTCTGCCCGGTGAACCAGTAGATGCCGGTCTTGTCGAAGACGCCCGTATTGAGGTTGGCGTAGTCCTTGAACGGAAGCTTGAACAGCGTGACCTTGTAGTCGTTGTCGACGCGTGCGATCGCGTTCTGCCCGCCGTCGGTCACCCATGCGGCCTTGTCCGGCCCCACGATCACGCCGTGCGGCGCCGAGCCCGGCCCGAGGTCGATCAGCTTGTAGGAGCCATCGCGCGGATCGAGCCGGCCAAGCTTGCCGTTGCCCTGGCAGTTGAACCACATCGTCACGCCGTCGCTGCAGGCGGTCACGTCGCGCGAGCGCGAGGCCTCCGGGACGGGGAAATACTTCACCCGGAACGCGCCTTCCTGCGCCTCGGCGCGGCGCAGCAGGGCGGGGGCGGCGAACAGGGCGGCGCTGGACGCGAGAAATTGGCGGCGGTCCATGGCAAGTCCTCCAAATTGACGAGGTTAAGCATAGCCCGCAACGCTCGCGCGCGTCAGTCCTCTGGCCGGAGGGAAGCGTTCACATTGTCTTGCGCGCCGTGTATGAGGCGGCGCACGAAACGAGCAGGGATGCCATGACCGCCATCGTCGACATCATCGGCCGCGAAATTCTCGATTAGCCGCGGCAATCCGACCGTCGAGGTCGATGTCGTGCTGGAAGACGGCTCGATCGGCCGCGCGGCGGTACCGTCCGGCGCTTCGACCGGCGCGCATGAGGCGGTCGAGCTGCGCGACGGCGACAAGAAGCGCTATCTCGGCAAGGGCGTGCAGAAGGCGGTCGCGGCGGTCAATGGCGAGATCTTCGACGCGGTCGGCGGCATGGATGCGGAAGCGCAGGCCAAGATCGACGAGACAATGATCGCGCTCGACGGCACGCCGAACAAGGGCCGGCTCGGCGCCAACGCGATCCTCGGCGTATCGCTCGCGGTCGCGAAGGCCGCCGCCGCGGCGCGCGGCCTGCCGCTCTATCGCTATGTCGGCGGCACTGCGGCGCGGCTGCTCCCGGTGCCGATGATGAACATCATCAATGGCGGCGTGCACGCCGACAATCCGATCGATTTCCAGGAATTCATGATCATGCCGGTCGGCGCGGCAAACTTCGCCGAAGGGCTGCGCATGGGCGTGGAGGTGTTCCAGACCCTGAAGAAGGCGCTGCACGACGAAGGCCACAACACCAACGTCGGCGACGAAGGCGGGTTTGCACCGAACCTGAAGAATCGCCGACGATGCGCTCACCTACGTGATGAAAGCCATCGAGAAGGCCGGCTACAAGCCGGGCGAGCAGGTCGCGCTGGCGCTCGATCCGGCCTCAACCGAATTCTTCAAGAACGGCAAGTATGTCTATGATGGCGAAGGAAAAACCCGCTCCATCGAGGAGCAGACGAAGTACCTCGCCGACCTGGTTGGCCGCTACCCGATCGTCTCGATCGAGGACGGCATGGCGGAAGACGACTTCGACGGCTGGAAGCAGGTCACCGATCTGATCGGCAACAAGTGCCAGCTCGTCGGCGACGACCTGTTCGTCACCAACGTCACGCGGCTCTCCGACGGCATCAAGCGCGGCCTCGGCAACTCGATCCTGGTCAAGGTCAACCAGATCGGCACGCTCACCGAGGCGCTCGCCGCGGTCGAGATGGCGCACAAGGCCGGCTACACGGCGGTGATGTCGCATCGCTCGGGCGAGACCGAGGACTTCGACCATCGCGGACCTCGCGGTCGCGACCAATTGCGGGCAGATCAAGACCGGCTCGCTCGCGCGCTCCGACCGTACCGCGAAGTACAATCAGCTGCTGCGCATCGAGCAGGAACTGGGCGCTCAGGCGAAGTACGCGGGGAGGGCGGCGCTGAAGGCGGGGCGGTGAGGGGCTGCTCGAAAGCCGCCGCTCGAAATGCTATACTTGCCCGCATGACGAAAGGCCGAGATCGACGCGGTTCTGGATCGCGTGCGACATGGCCTCCTGAGCGGCAGGAGGAGGCCATGCGCGTGTTGCTCGAAATCGAAGCCGAGACAACAGGCATTTACCAGCTGTCGCCGGAAGAAGCGGCCGACATCGAGGAAGGCTTGAAAGAGATCGAGCGCGGCGAGGTCGCCAGCGACGAAGAGGTCGCGGCGGTGTTCAGCCGTATTCGCCGATGAAGGTCGCGTTCAGTCCGCGCGCACTTGCGCAGATCGAACGGGAATTTGAGTATATCGCCAAGGATAACCCTGCAGCAGCGAATGACTTTCTGATCCGCGTTGAAACCATGGCGGCACTCCTGGCCGCGCGACCCGGCGTCGGACGCAGAACCAGCAAGACCGGACGTACAGTTCGTTGGACTGATTGCCGTTCCGCTATTTGATGTTCTTCAAAGTGCTGCCGGGTCGTGGCGAAATCCGGATTATTCGCGTTCGACACATGCGTCGCCGGGATGCGGCGGATGTCCGGGGCCTGTAGCAATCCAGCGTCCTTAACCTTCCCTTAACGCGCCGCCGCGATGCTCGCGCGCATGGTCACCCGCACGCGCCTGCGCGCCGTCCTGACCGCGCTCGGCCTCTACACGGTCGCGGCGCTGATCATCGGCTATTTCGGACTGTCCGCGTACACCGGCGCGCATGGGCTGAAGGCGAAGCAGGATCTCGCCCAGCAGCAGATCACGCTCACCGCAGGAACGCGACCGCCTGATCGCCGAGCGCAAGGCGTGGGAGCACAAGGTTTCGCTGCTGCGCGGCGACAACCTCGACCCCGACATGCTCGACGAGCGGGCCCGCGCGAAGCTCAACTACCTGCACCCGCGCGAGCTCACGCTGATCCTGAAGAAGTAGGCGCGGCGATTCGCCCCTGCCGGCCTCCTCGCGCCCCATCCGGCCGCGCAAAATCTTCTTGGCGTGCAAAACCTTGGGCGTTGTCGCGCGTTGACGTGCGCGCGCTTTCGCGCGCCCCCAAATTCCGCTATGGGGTGAAAAGCCCGTTTTGTCCGGGGAGCAGTATGGCCGTCGCCAAGACCAAAGCAGAAGCAAGCCTGAGGCGACGCCGGGCGCCCGCCTCCCACAACGACAACCCGCCCGCGGTCGCCGCATTCTCCAAGGAACAGGAGCTTTCCGCCTACCGCGAAATGCTGCTGATCCGGCGTTTCGAGGAAAAGGCCGGCCAGATGTACGGCATGGGCCTGATCGGCGGGTTCTGCCACCTCTACATCGGGCAGGAAGCGGTCGTCGTCGGCATGCAGATGACGCTGAAGCCCGGCGACTCGGTGATCACCGGCTATCGCGATCACGGCCACATGCTCGCCTGCAACATGGACCCCAAAGGCGTGATGGCGGAACTGACCGGCCGGCGCGGGGGCTATTCGCACGGCAAGGGCGGTTCGATGCACATGTTCTCGGTCGAGAAGGGCTTCTTCGGCGGCCACGGCATCGTCGGCGCGCAGGTCTCGCTCGGCACCGGTCTCGCTTTCGCGAACCGCTACCGCAAGAACGACAATGTGAGCCTCACGTATTTTGGCGACGGCGCCGCCAATCAGGGCCAGGTGTACGAGAGCTTCAACATGGCGGAGCTCTGGAAGCTTCCCGTGGTCTACATCATCGAGAACAACCGCTACGCCATGGGCACGGCCATCACGCGCTCGTCGGCCACGACGGACCTCTCCAAGCGCGGGGCCTCGTTCAAAATTCCGGGCGAGCAGGTCGACGGCATGGACGTTCGCGCCGTGAAGGCGGCCGGCGAAAAGGCCGTGAAATGGTGCCGCGACGGCAAGGGACCGTACATTCTGGAAATGCTCACCTACCGCTATCGCGGTCACTCGATGTCGGACCCGGCGAAATACCGGACGCGCGAAGAGGTGCAGAAGATGCGCACCGAGCACGATCCGATCGAGCAGGTGCGCGTGCGGCTCCTGGAAAAGAAAATGGCCAATGAGGACGATCTGAAGAAGATCGACGCGCAGGTGCGCGACATCGTCAACGAAGCGGCCGAATTCGCCACCAACGATCCCGAGCCGGATGTCGCCGAGCTCTGGACCGACGTGTACCGCTAATGACGATCTCCACGATCCTGGTCTATCTCGCGCTCGCCGGTGCGGTCGCGAGCTTCGTCGCGGGCGCGATCTTTAGCGCGCGCGCCGGCGCCGGCTGGCTGGCGATCGCCTGGCCGTTCGCCATGGGCCGCATCCGTGCCGCGGGCGGCGCGCCGGCCGCGCAGGTCAACAAGGCGCTGGTCGCATTCATCGCCTGTGTGCTGGTCGGTGTCGCGGCGTATTCTGCCTCCGCCAATCTCCATCGTTTCGCGAAGTAGAGTTCGCCCCATGCCCACGCAAGTCCTGATGCCCGCGCTCTCGCCCACGATGGAGAAGGGCAACCTCGCCAAGTGGATCAAGAACGAAGGCGACAAGGTGAAGGCCGGCGACGTGATCGCCGAGATCGAGACCGACAAGGCGACGATGGAAGTCGAGGCGGTCGACGAGGGAACGCTCGGAAAAATCTTGGTGCCCGAAGGTACCGCCGACGTCGCGGTGAATACGCCGATCGCCGTGATCCTCAGCGACGGCGAGAGCGCCGGTGATATCAAAGCGACCGCAGCTCCAGGGCCCGCGACGCAGCAGCACGTTGCCGAGTCCGAGCCGCGCGTCGCGGAGACCGACGCCGTGAAGGCGCCGACAACGATTGCCCCGACCGCGCCGAGACCTGAGACCATCGAGCAGCCCGACGTGCCGGAAGGCACCGAGATGGTCACCATCACGATGCGCGAAGCGCTGCGCGACGCGATGGCCGAGGAGATGCGGCGCGACAAGGACGTGTTCGTGATGGGCGAGGAGGTCGCCGAGTATCAGGGCGCCTACAAGGTCACGCAGGGGCTGTTGCAGGAATTCGGCGCCGACCGCGTGATCGACACGCCGATCACCGAGCACGGGTTTGCGGGTCTCGGCACGGGCGCCGCGCTGGCGGGCTTGAAGCCGATCGTCGAGTTCATGACCTTCAACTTCGCCATGCAGGCGATCGACCAGATCATCAATTCAGCAGCCAAGACCCTCTACATGTCGGGCGGGCAGATGGGCTGCTCGATCGTGTTCCGCGGCCCGAACGGCGCGGCCGCGCGCGTGGGCGCGCAGCACAGTCAGGACTATTCGGCCTGGTACTCGCATCTTCCCGGCCTGAAGGTGGTCGCGCCCTATTCGGCGGCCGATGCCAAGGGCCTGCTCAAGGCCGCGATCCGCGATCCCAATCCGGTGATCTTTCTGGAAAACGAAATACTCTACGGCCAGTCGGGTCCGGTGCCCAAGCTCGACGATTTCATCGTGCCGATCGGCAAGGCCAAGGTCGTGCGGCCGGGCGACAACGTCACCATCGTGGCGTGGTCGATCGGCATGTCCTATGCGCTGAAGGCTGCCGAAGAGCTCGCCAAGAAGCACATCCACGCCGAGGTGATCGACCTGCGTACGCTGCGGCCGATGGACACCGAGACGGTACTGGCGTCGGTGAAGAAGACCGGCCGCTGCGTCGTGGTCGAGGAGGGCTGGCAGCAGTCGGGCGTGGGCGCGGAAGTCGCCGCGCGCATCATGGAGCAGGCGTTCGACTATCTCGATGCGCCGGTCGCGCGCGTCTCCGGCAAGGACGTGCCGATGCCGTACGCCGCCAACCTGGAAAAGCTCGCGCTGCCCTCGGTCGCCGACGTGGTCGAGGCCGCGAAGGCCGTCAGTTACCGGTAAGGAGTTTCGATGTCCTACAAGGCGCTCAATCCCCCGCCCATGGTGCACGACAAGCCCGCCAACGAAGTGATGCGGGTCGCCGTGCATAACGGCGAACTGCACATGTCGCTGCGCCGTGGCTTCGACGATCCGGGCATGTGGGGACTGCTGTTCGTCGATGCGGCGCGCCATGTCGCGCGCGCCTACGCGCACGAGAAGATGATCACCGAGGAAGAGGCGCTCGAGCGCATCCGGATGGGCTTCGAAAAGGCGATCCGCGAGCCGCCAGACGGCTCGGCCGAGACCACAGAGATCAAGGATACGCAGTGACCGATAGGCAGGCGCCGGTCTTTGATGCGCTGAACGTTCCGCCCGCGGCACTGGAGCAGGGCGGCGTGGAGGTCATGCGCGCCGTGATCGTCGAGGGCGCGCTGCATGTCTCGCTGCGCCGCGCGTTCGACGATCCGGAAGCCTGGGGTATGCTGATCTCCGACATCACGCGCCACGTTGGCCGCATCTATGCGGACAAATTCCGCGAGGACGAAACCGTCGAGCGCATCCGCGCGATCTACGACGCCGAGATGGACGCGCCGACCGATCCCGGCACCACCAGCGCGCTGAGCTGAAGCCCATGCCGATCAACATCCTGATGCCCGCGCTGTCGCCCACGATGGAGAAGGGCAATCTCGCGAAGTGGTTGAAGAAGGAAGGCGAGAAGGTAAAGCCCGGCGACGTGATCGCCGAGATCGAAACCGACAAGGCGACCATGGAGGTCGAGGCGGTCGACGAGGGCACGCTTGCCAGGATCGTGGTGCCGGAAGGAACGGCTGACGTTCCGGTCAACCAGCTGATCGCGGTGCTGGCCGCCGAGGGCGAGGATGCGAAGGCGGCGGGTGCTTCCGCCGCGAGTGGGCCTGCACAGAAGCTGGCCGACGCTCCGAAAACCGTCGCAGCGCCCGCGCCCGCAAAGGTCGAGGCCCCCGCGCCGCAGGCTGCGGCTCCGGCATCAGCGCCTGCGCCAAAGCCTGCACCGAGCGCAGTGCCGGCTACCAACGGCCACGGCCGCATCTTTTCGTCTCCGCTTGCGCGCCGTCTCGCCAAGGAGGCCGGCATCGACCTTGCACGTATCGCCGGCACCGGTCCGCACGGCCGTGTGGTCGCGCGCGACATCGCTGCCGCCAAAGAAGGCAAGGGGCTGAAGGCTCCCGGCGCTGCTCCGGGCGCAGCCGCAGCCGCACCGGCTGCCGCGATTCAGCTTCCCTCGGATGACAAGATCCGCGCGCTCTACGAGGACGGCTCCTACGAGGTCATCCCGCACGACAACATGCGCCGCGTGATCGCGCAGCGCTTGACCCAATCGACGCAGACCATTCCGCATTTCTACCTGACGATCGACTGCGTGATCGACACGCTGATGGCGGCTCGCGAGCAGATCAACGCGTCCACGCCGAAGGACAAGGAAGGCAAGCCCGCCTACAAGCTCTCGGTCAACGACTTCGTCGTGAAGGCGCTCGCGATCGCGCTGCAGAAAATCCCGAACGCAAACGTGAGCTGGACCGAAAGCGGGATGCTCAAGCACAAACACTCGGACGTGGGCGTCGCGGTCGCACTGCCGGGTGGATTGATTACGCCGATCGTGCGCAACGCCGAGACCAAGTCGCTTTCAGCGATCTCGAACGAGCTGAAAGACATGGTCGCGCGGGCGCGCGCGCGCAAGCTCAAGCCGCAGGAATATCAGGGCGGCACCACCGCCGTATCCAACCTCGGCATGTACGGCATCAAGGACTTCACCGCCGTCATCAACCCGCCGCATGCGACGATCCTGGCGGCCGGCGCGGCCGAGGAGCGGGCGATCGTGCGCAAGGGCCAGATCGTCGCCGCGACGGTGATGAGCGTGACGCTCTCCTGCGACCACCGCGCGGTCGATGGCGCGCTCGGCGCAGAACTGATCGGCGCGTTCAAGGCGCTGATCGAAAACCCGGTGATGATGGTGGTGTGA
Source organism: uncultured Alphaproteobacteria bacterium (assembly GCA_963778455.1). GTDB lineage: Bacteria > Pseudomonadota > Alphaproteobacteria > Rhizobiales > Xanthobacteraceae > PALSA-894. Next base: position 92,941 of record CAVZUL010000008.1, on the reverse strand, counting down.
GCGCCGCTCCGGAGGCTGGCGATTGCAATGCCTGCCATGGCCATCATACCGGCAATCGTTGGCAGCGCCTTCTATGGCGCCCTTGTCGGCATTGGCTGGTATCTGATTTACGTTTTGCGCGGTGCGCCGGGCGCAACCGGGATGGAAATCATGATCGTGCCTGTCCTCACGGTCGTTGCGGTGACTGCCGGGACCGCCGCCACAGTCATATCGCTGGTATTGCCGCGGACCAGCCTTCGTTGGAGCGACAGCTTTGTCTTGCTCGTGCTGGCTGCGGTCGCCCTTCAGGTAACGCTTGCGTCGCTCGCAGCGTTTCAGATCTTGCAGAATCGCCCGCACGACATGCTGCTCCACGCGATGACCTTGTCTGCTCCTGTCGAATGGCGGACGGGTGCTGCCAACTGGAACTGGCTCTACACACTTCCTCTCACATTCGGAATCTGTAGTCCGTGGTTCCGCGCGAGATTCGACGGCTAGTATGAGCGAGCAGGTGGCGGTCAGGCGCCCTCACGACGCCTTGGCCGTGGGCGGAGGCGGCTCCATTCCCTTTGCCCGGATGGTCGCGACCGCCTCCGGCGTCTGCAGGAATTTCAGGAACGCCGCTGCGGCGTCCGGCTGCTTGGCGCCGGTGACCACTCCGCCTGCGAAATTCGTGATGTTCTGCAAATCGCCTGGCAACGGTCCGACGAGATCCGTTCCCTGCACCTCCAGCAATTCCGGAACCTGCGAGATCGCGAGGTCAGCCGTGCCGTCGAGCAACAACTTCCCCGGAAGGCCGGCGGTCTCCGGGTGTTTCGACTTTGCCTTGACCAGATCGCCAATCCCGAGCCGGTCGGCCACCTTGGCGAAGTGGACTCCGCTCGCGCCGCCCTTGGCCGGATCGCTATAGGCGATGCCTTTCGCGGCAATGAGCGCTTCCTTGAACTTGTCCGGTGTCGAGATGTCAGGCTTCGGGGATCCGCTGCGCACCGATACGCCGACGCCAGACAGTGCCAGGGTCACGGCCGAAGGCTCCGCGATCCTGCCGTTCTTGACGAGTCCGTCGACGCCACCCCGGATGGCGACGAGGGCGTCCGGGCTCTCCCCGTCCGCGACGCGCTTGGTGAGCGCCCCCGCGAGCCCCCAGGTGATGTCGAGCTTGTGGCCGCTGGTCTGCTCGAACTTTGGCTGCAGCTCCTTAAGCACGGACCCCATTCCGATCGTCGCGTACACCTTGATCTCGGCCGCATCCGAAGTCGTGCCTGCAAGTAACAAGCCCAGGAGTGCCCCGGCTATCGCATGGCGAGTATTTGTCATTGCATCCTCCCCGCGTCGTGTTGCCGCAAAGTAGACTCTCAAATCGCGCTATATTCAATCCGGCAATCCCATCACGATGCCGTAAGAAACAGGGAGGCGACCGAATGAGAAAAGCTGTCATCACGCGCCGGAGCGCATTGGCCGGAGGCACTGCTGCGCTGTTTGCGCCGGCGGTTTTCGCGCAGGAGAAATTTCCCTCGCGCACGATGACGTTCGTCGTGCCGTTTCCTGCCGGCGGCACGACCGATCTGCTCGCGCGCATCTTTGCGCAGAAGCTCGGCGAGGCGTTCGGCCAATCCGTCGTTGTCGAGAACGCGGGCGGCGGCGGCGGATCGATCGGTGCCGACAAGGTCGCGAAGGCAGCGCCCGACGGCTACACGCTGCTTCTGCACAACGTGACATTCTCGACGACCACGACCTCGCTGATGGCGACCGGCCGCGCCAAGCACACCTTCGACGATTTCACGCCGGTGTCGCTCGCCGCCAACGTTCCGCTGGTGGTGATGTGCCACCCGTCGGTGCCCGCCAAGGACCTGAAGGAGTTCGTCACCTTTACGCAGGAGCAGAACAAGGCCGACAAGGGCGTGTTCTACGGCACGACCGGACCGGGGAGCGTGATGCATCTCGCCGCCGAAGTGTTGAAGCGCGATGCCGCCATCAAGATGGACCACGTCCCGTTCCGTGGCGCGGCGCCGCTGGTGCAGGAGCTGCTCACGGGCCGCATCCAGCTCGGCGGCGACCAGATATCCACCTCGCTCGGTCACATGCGCGGCGGCGCATTGCGCGGAGTTGCGACGCTGTCGCCAGCCCGCACTGTCGCGATGCCCGATCTGCCGACCGTGCGCGAGCAGGGCTATCCGAAGATGGAGCTGTTCGGCTGGAACGGTTTCTTCGCGCCCGCCAAGACGCCGCCCACGATCGTCGCGACCATTCAGGCCGAGATGGCGAAGGCCGCGCGCGATCCGGACGTGAGGCGCCGCCTCACCGAAGTCGGCGCGGAGGTCATGGGCTCGACGCAGGAAGAACTTGCCAAGGTGCTGCGCGAGCAGGTCGCGGTCGTGCGGCCGCAAGTGGAGGAGCTCAAGCTGGTGGTGCAGTGACGGGCTGGTGATTAAGTTACGCGTTCCAACAGAGTGCCCGTAATGCCCGACACCTCCTTCGACATCATCGTCATCGGCGCCGGACCCGGCGGCTATGTGACGGCGATCCGCGCAGCGCAGCTCGGCTTCAAGACCGCGATCGTCGAGCGGGATTTCCTCGGTGGCATCTGCTCGAACTGGGGCTGCATCCCGACCAAGGCGCTGCTGCGTTCGGCGGAAATCTTCCACTACATGCAGCACGCCAAGGACTACGGGCTGAAGGCGGATAACGTCGGCTTCGATCCGGCCGCCGTGATCAAGCGCTCGCGCGCGGTGGCAGGCCGGATGAACAACGGCGTCGGCTTCCTGATGAAGAAGAACAAGATTCCGGTGATCTGGGGCGAAGCCGTCATCGACGCCCCCGGCAAGATCACCGTGAAGGCGTCCAAGACCGAGGCGCCCAAGGGCTCGCTTGGACCGGGCAGCTATCAGGCAAAGCACATCATCATCGCGACCGGCGCGCGGCCGCGCGTGTTCCCCGGGCTGGAGCCGGACAAGAAGCTGGTCTGGACCTATTTCGAGGCAATGAATCCCGACAGGATGCCGAAGTCGCTGCTCGTCATCGGCTCGGGCGCGATCGGCGTCGAGTTCGCCTCGTTCTACCGCACGCTCGGCTCGGAAGTGACCATCGTCGAGGTGCTGCCGCAGATTTTGCCGGTCGAGGATGCCGAGATTGCGGGTTTCGCGCGCAAGCAGTTCGAGAAGCAGGGGATCAAGATCGTCACCGGCGCGAAGGTGACCAAGCTCAACAGGAAATCGGACAGCGTCACCGCAACCATCGATGACGGGAAGGGCGGCACCCAGCAGCTCACCGTCGACCGCGTGATCTCGGCGGTCGGCGTGGTCGGCAATGTCGAGAATCTCGGACTGGAGAAACTCGGCGTGAAGACCGACCGCGGCACCATCGTGATCGACGGCACCTGCAAGACCAATGTGCCGGGCATCTACGCCATCGGCGATGTCGCGGGACCGCCGATGCTCGCGCACAAGGCCGAGCATGAGGGCGTGATCTGCGTCGAGGCGATCAAGGGGATGCATCCGCATCCGATGGACAAGAACCTGATCCCGGGCTGCACCTACTGCCATCCGCAGATCGCGTCCGTTGGGCTCACCGAGGCGAAGGCCAAGGAGCAGAAGCGCGAGGTTCGCGTCGGCAAATTTCCCTTCGTCGGCAACGGCAAGGCGATTGCGCTCGGCGAGGATCAGGGGATGGTGAAGGTGATCTTCGACAAGAAGACCGGGGCGCTCATCGGCGCGCACATGGTCGGCGCGGAGGTCACCGAACTGATCCAGGGCTATGTGATCGCGACGAATTTGGAGACCACCGAGGAAGAGCTGATGCACACGATCTTCCCGCATCCGACGATCTCGGAGACGATGAAGGAGGCGGTGCTGGATGCCTACGGGCGTGTACTGAACATGTGACTATGTGAAATCATCACCCGCACCCCGCTAATCTTTCTATCAACACTACTTCTTTGTGCACTATTAGCCTTTACATAAGTAATACTTGTATCCCGCAGGTTATACATCGTACCTTGCGGCAGGCGGGCGCAGTTCCGTGGGGCTGCGGGAACCTGATCGGTTGCCCAAGGACAGCTGACGCGTCCTTGCGTTGCTCCTCACATGTTTGCGGTTCGCGGGGGAGAGACGCATGGGAAATGCCGTTTCGATGTCGAAGACGCCGCAGGCGAAAGACGATGTCGCCGCTGCGTCCGAAGACATCGCGCTGGTCATCGATGTTCTTGCCAATGACCTCGGCGGCAAGGCGAAAGCACTCTACTCGCTCGACCAGAACAATCCGCTGAACGTCGCGACTACCGCGCACAGCCAGTTCGGCGCGGCAATCAGCATCGTCGGCGGCAAGATCGTCTACGATCCGACCGGCTCCGCGCAGTTGCAAGCGCTTGCGGATGGCCAGACCGTCGTCGATACGTTCAGCTACGCGATCAGGCTTGGAAACGGCACGCTGAGCATCGCGACGGTGCGCGTCACAGTCGGCGGAGCCGCTGAGCCGGTCGTGAACCATTCTCCGGTGGTGGCGGCCGCAATTGCGGACCGATTTTTTGCCGAAGACCAGGCCTTCAACTTTTCCCTGCCGGCAAACACCTTCGCCGATCCGGACCATGACGGGCTGACCTACACGGCGACGCTCGCGGACGGGGCTTCGCTGCCGTCATGGGTGCACTTCGACGCACTCTCACAGACCTTTTCAGGCACACCGGAGCAGGACTTCAACGGAGACTTCGATATCCGGGTGACCGGCAGCGACGGCACGGCTTCGGTATTCGATGATTTCCATTTGACCATCACGCCGGTGAACGATCAGCCCGTGATCACGGACGTGGCGTTCGACGTCGAGCATCCGGTCTTTGACGAGCAAGCCGGAACGGCCAGCGTCAACGGAACGGCATCATTCACCGACGCGGACCTGACCGACTTGCACATCGTCTCCGTGGTCCCGGGAAGCGCCACCGGATACGTCGGAACGTTCAGCGCATCGGTCCAGTCCGATTCCGACGACGGAGCGACGGGCGTCGTCGGTCTGAATTTCGTCGTCAACGTCTCCGACGTCCAGGGACTTCCTCCGGGGCCGCATCCCCAGACCTACACGATCACTGTGAATGACGGACACGGCGGCACGGCGTCCACCGTGGTGACGATCCCGTTTGGCGATGATGGCGGCGGTGGAGGCGAGCAAAATCATGCCCCGGTCATCTCGATTGTACCGGGCGGCACGGATTCGGCATTCACTGTTGTGACGGACAACGCAACTGTTGGCGTCCACTTCAGGCAGAGAACACTCTCATTCAGTGATCAAGATCCGCAGGATAGCCACTTCGTCAATGCGGTCGGCAATTCGGGCCCGTCTGGCACGCGGGGCCAGCTGTTTGTCAACGTCAATCCTGACAGCACCGGGAGCGGAACTGGCGGTGTCATCACTTGGCAGTACCAGGTCAACGAGCAAGGGAGCGTGCAGGCGCTGGGCGCCGGCGAAACTCATTTCGACAAGTTCGATGTCATGCTCAATGACAACCACGGCGGCTTCGCGATGCAGACCGTGACCGTCCGGATCGACGGAGCCAACGACGCGCCGAAAGTCCAGAACCTCCTGACCGACACGAATGTCCTGGTTACTGGCGCGTTCGGCGACACCGGCGGACCGGTCCATCTGCAATTCGCCCAGACGATCGGCTATTCCGATCTGGACCTCAACGACCAGCATACTGTCACGTGGACGCCCGACCCAGTGCATAGCACGGTCGCGCCGAATGGCGTCTTCAACATCGTCGAACTCCACGACACTCTCAATGGACTCGGCGGGCTATTGCAATGGACGTATGATCTCGCCGACTCGTCGATGCCTCGCTTGCCGGGGCATGAAAACGAGCAGCGCAAGCTTACCTACAATGTGACCATCGATGACGGGCACGGCGGCGTTACCGTGCCGTTTGTCATTGCTTTCAACAGCGCGCCGGCGATCCAAGGCACGCCGCTACTATCCCACATCGAATTCGGGGAATCTCCCAATACGCCGGTATGGAATTTCGCCGACAACATCGCCTTTACGGATGTCGACCCGTCGGATCATCACATCGTGTCGTGGGAATTCGACCAGGGACACAGCAGTCCCGGCGTCACAGCGCCGATCGGGGACTTGTCACTAACGTTCACGGACACCACCAACGGCACCGGGGGACTGGCGCACTGGGAGTATCACATCGACCAGTCCGAACTCGAACCCATGACGGCAGGAGATACAAGGGTCGAGGCATTCACGTTCACGATCAACGACGGGCACGGCGGTATCGCCTCGCATCACCTCACCGTCACGATCCACGGCTCGGACCCGCCAGGCTTCCATATGGCCTGAGTCCGCGCAGCCGCCTCGACGGAGGCCGCCGCTGCGGTTTGCCGACCACATTCGTGTGGCCCGGCTGCAACAGATTAACATGAATTTGCGATAGGGCAGCCAAGCAGCGCTCCGCGCCGCGATTTAGCCATACAACTCCACAAAACAAGACAGCACGCCAAGCCGCCGAGGGCGCGCGCGGTCCAAAACCGTGTTGCGCCGGGGCAACTGCAGTTCGCGGCCAAGTGAGTGGTTTTCGAGTGCGTAGGGCCGGGGGGCCCACAAGGTCGATGGACGCCAAGAGCAACATCAAGGCTCGGCTGCCGAGCCGGCACGTCACGGAAGGCCCCGAACGGGCCCCGCACCGTTCGTATTACTATGCGATGGGTCTGACCACCGAGCAGATCCATCAGCCGTTCGTCGGCGTTGCGACCTGCTGGAACGAAGCCGCCCCCTGCAATATCGCGCTGATGCGCCAGGCGCAGGCGGTGAAGAAGGGCGTTGCGTCCGCCGCCGGCACGCCGCGTGAGTTCTGCACCATCACGGTGACCGACGGCATCGCCATGGGCCATGGCGGCATGAAGGCTTCGCTGCCCTCGCGCGAGGTCATCGCGGATTCGGTCGAACTGACGATGCGCGGCCATGGCTATGACGGGTTGGTCGGGCTCGCCGGCTGCGACAAGTCGCTGCCGGGCATGATGATGGCGATGTGCCGGCTCAACGTGCCGTCGATCTTCATCTACGGCGGCTCGATCCTGCCCGGCCGATTTCGCGGCAAGGACGTCACCGTCCAGGACATGTTCGAGGCGGTCGGCAAGCATTCGGTCGGCGCGATGTCCGACGCCGATCTCGACGAGCTCGAGCAGGTCGCCTGCCCGTCGGCCGGGGCGTGCGGCGCCCAGTTCACCGCCAACACCATGGCGACCGTCTCCGAGGCGATCGGCCTCGCGCTGCCCTATTCGGCGGGCGCGCCCGCTCCGTATGAGATTCGCGACCGGTTCTGCATGACCGCGGGCGAGCAGATCATGGACCTGATCAAGCTCAACCTGCGCCCGCGCGACATCGTGACCCGCAAGGCCCTGGAAAATGCTGCTGCTGTTGTTGCTGCTTCCGGCGGCTCCACGAATGCCGCGCTCCACCTGCCTGCCATCGCGCACGAGTGCGGGATCGAGTTCAACCTGTTCGATGTGGCTGAGGTCTTCAAAAAGACACCGTATGTCGCGGATTTGAAGCCGGGCGGCCGTTATGTCGCCAAAGACATGTTCGAAGTAGGCGGCATACCGCTCCTGATGAAGACGCTGCTCGACCACGGCTTCCTGCATGGCGACTGCATCACCGTCACGGGCCGTACGATCGCCGAGAACATGAAGACCGTGAAGTGGAATCCCGACCAGGACGTTGTGCGTCCCGCCGACAAGCCGATCACCGTCACCGGTGGCGTCGTCGGCCTGAAAGGGAATCTGGCTCCGGATGGTGCGATCGTGAAGGTCGCCGGCCTCTCGACGCTGAAGTTCACCGGTCCGGCGCGCTGCTTTGACGGCGAGGAGGCGTGCTTCCAGGCGGTCAAGACGCGCGCCTACAAGGAAGGCGACGTTTTCGTCATCCGTTACGAGGGGCCGAAGGGCGGCCCCGGCATGCGCGAGATGCTCTCGACCACGGCCGCGCTCACGGGCCAAGGCACCGGCGGCAAGGTCGCGCTGATCACGGACGGGCGCTTCTCCGGCGCGACGCGTGGTTTCTGCATCGGCCATGTCGGCCCGGAGGCTGCCGTCGGCGGGCCGATCGCGCTGCTGCGCGATGGCGATATGATCACGATCGACGCCGTCAACGGCACGATCGACGTTGCGCTGTCGGACGAGGAACTGGCCAAGCGCAGACAAGACTGGAAGCCGCGGCCGTCCGAATTCGGCTCCGGCTATATCTGGAAATACGCCCAGCAGGTCGGGCCCGCCGTCAACGGCGCGGTCACGCACCCGGGCGGCGCCGCCGAGACACAGTGTTATGCGGACGCCTGATCGCATCGTCATACTGACGGCGCTCGGGCTGATATCCGGGCTCGTCCCCGGATTCGCCCTGGAAGTGACGCCTCGACCTTCGGCCGAAGCCGTGGCGCCGGCGCCCGCCACTCCCGCAACCACGCCCGGGTTCAACCGCGCCGTCCAGGTCGACGTGCCGCGCCCGCCGGGCTCCATTCCGCGCGCAGGCGGCGTTGCGCCCGCGGCCGCCACCATGCCGAATGCGCCGCTGCCGCGGCCGACCGCGCCGGTGCCGGCGCTCGCCGCGCCGAGTGCCCCCGCGTTGAACCGTCCGCTGCCGCCGCCGACTGCGTTCGCGGCGCCCGCAGCCCCGATCACCCCGTTCGAGGCGCTGCGCTCCGGCACTCGCGCGCTGAAGGACGGACATAACGAAAAGGCGCTGATGTCGCTCGAATACGCCGCCGAGCAGGGCCTGATCGGTGCCCAATGGAAGCTCGGCCGCATGTATGCGGAAGGCGACGGCGTGACCCGCTCCGACCGGCGCGCCTTCGAGTATTTCAGCGGCATCGCGGACGCGCACGCGGACGACAATCCGGGCACGCCGCAGGCGCGCTATATCGCGAACGCCTTCGTTGCGCTCGGCCACTATTACCGTGACGGCATCGCCAATTCCGACGTGACGGTCGATCTCGGCCGCGCGCGCCGCATGTATGCCTATGCGGCCTCGTATTTCGGCGACCCGGACGCGCAGTATCACCTCGGGCGGCTGATGCTGGACTCGAACAGCCCGTTCAAGGACCCGCGGCAGGCCGCGCGGTGGCTGCATTCGGCCGCCAACAAGGGCCAATATCAGGCGCAGGCGGTGCTCGGCCGCATGTTGTTCCAGGGCGAGACCGGCGTGCCGCGCCAGCCGGCGCGCGGACTGATGTGGCTGACGCTCGCGCGCTCGAATGCGGGCCCGTCCGAGACCTGGATCAACGAACTGTACGAGGCAGCCGTAAAGCAGGCGACCGACGAGGACCGCGCGGCGGCGGGCGAATTCCTGATGCGCTGGATGAACGGCAAGCGGGACTGATTTCAGTCACCCGCCGCGCGCGTCAAGCTCCAGCTCGATCCAGACCGGAACGTGGTCGGACGGCTTCTCCCAACTGCGCACATGCTTGTCGATGCCGGCGGTGACCAGCCGGTCGGCGGCCTGCGGAGAGAGCAGCAGGTGGTCGATGCGGATGCCATTGTTCTTCTGCCAGGCGCCCGCCTGATAGTCCCAGAAGCTGTAGAGGCCGTCCGCATCCGTGGTCGCACGGAGGGCATCGACCAGCCCGAGGTTCGTCAGCGCGCGAAAGCTCGTGCGCGTTGTCGGCAGGAACAGCGCATCCCCGGCCCAGAGCTTCGGATCGTGCACGTCCGCCTCGGCGGGAATGACGTTGTAGTCGCCCGCGAGCACCAGCGGCTCTTCGAGCTGCAGCCGCTCGTGTGAGTATTCAAAAAGCCTCTTCATCCATTTGATTTTGTATTGATATTTATCAGTGTCAGGTGGGTTGCCATTGGGCAAATAGATCGACGCCACACGCAACGCACCGCTGCCGGTCGACACCACCGCCTCGATGAACCGGGCGTGGTCGTCCTCCGGATCGCCGGGCAGGCGCGGCGTCACCTCATCGAATGGCAGCTTGGACAGGATCGCGACGCCGTTGAAGGCCTTTTGGCCGTGAATTGCGACGTTGTAGCCCAGCGCTTCGAACGGCTCGCGCGGAAACCCATCGTCCACGCATTTCGTTTCCTGCAGGCAAACGATGTCCGGCTGCCGCTCCTTGAGCCAGGCGGCGAGATTCTCGGTCCGCTGCTTGATGGAATTTACGTTCCAGGTGGCGATGCGCATGGTTGGAAACCGGTGCGATGGGCGGCCCACACCATGCCGAAAATCATGCGGGGCAGAAAGGCCGGAGTAGGTGTTTCCCCGTGCGTTAAGGCTGAGCAAAAGGTGACAAATATGTTAGCAACACTCGGCAGATATTTCGTATAAAGTTCCCCGGACGGCAGGCATGCCGTCGGGGGCCGATTCGTGCAGAGGGAGACCAGGGCTGCGTGTGAAGCCCCGGTCGCGAGATGAACAAACGACGCATACTGGTTGTTGGCGGTCTGCTGGTGCTCGCCATCGGCGGCTACATGGCCGCCGCGCGCTATGGCTGGACGCCGTTTGCCGCGGCTCAGGCGCCGGTGCGGCCGACCGCGCCGCAGCGCATCATTCCTGTCGAGGTCGCCAAGGTCGAGAAGCGGCGCGTGCCCGTGCGCGTCGATGCGCTCGGCACCGTGACGCCGATCGCAAGCGTCGCCATCAAGTCCCGGCTCGAGACCACGATCACGGGGGTGCATTTCACCGACGGTGCGCGGGTGAAGGAGGGCGACCTTCTGTTCACGCTCGACAGCCGTGCCCTTGAGGCCCAGATTCGTCAGGCCGAAGGCATCATCGCGCGCGACCGCGCGCAAGTCGACGGCGCCGAGCGCGACATCCGCCGCTACAGCGAACTGGTTGCCAAGAATGCAACGCCGGTAACCAATCTGGATAACGCGAAGACCCAGGCCGATACGCATCGCGCCAATATCAAAGCCGCAGAGGCATTCCTCGAAAACCTCAAAGTACAGCTCAGCTATACTCACATGACGTCGCCGATCTCGGGGCGGATCGGCGCGCCGACGGTCCGGATCGGAAACTTCGTTCGCCCGGCCGACCTCGCGCCCTTGGTCACGATCAACCAAACCGCTCCAATCTACATCGCGTTCAGCGTGCCGCAGCGCGTGCTCGGCGAAGTGCGCGACGCCATGGCCGAAGGCACGGCCGCCGTCGAGGCGACAGTTCCGGGGACTGACAAATCGGTGATGGGCCGCGTGACGATGTTCGATAACACGGTCGACGCCACCACCGGCATGGTGTCGCTGCGCGCCACCATGGAGAACGCGGACGAGGCGCTGTGGCCCGGGTCGCTGGTCAACACGCGGCTGACGCTGCGCGTCGAAGACGCAGTCGTGGTTCCGTCGCCGGCCCTCCAGGTCGGCCAGTCCGGGGTGTTCGTCTATGTCGTCAAGGACGGTGCCGTGACGGTGCGTCCGGTGACCGTTGTACGCGCCGCGGACGGCCAGTCGGTCATCGGCAAAGGCCTGACGGACGGCGAAATTGTCGTGACCGACGGGCAATTGCTACTCAGCAACGGCACCAAGGTCGCGCCGCGAGACGCGAAGACGGCCGGGTCATGAGCCTCTCGGAAGCCTGCATCCGCCGTCCGGTGATGACGACGCTCATCACCGCCGCCATCATCGTATTTGGCGCTTTTGCTTATCGTCTGCTGCCAGTCTCGGCGCTGCCGCGGGTCGATTTCCCGACCCTGCAGATCACCGCGACCTTGCCCGGCGCAAGCCCCGAGACGATGGCGGCGTCCGTCGCATCGCCGATCGAGCGCCAGCTTTCGACCATCGCGGGCATCGCTTCGATGACATCGTCGTCGTCGCTCGGCACCACGCAGATCACGATCCAGTTCGACTTGAATCGCAATATCGACGCGGCCGCGCTCGACGTGCAGACCGCGCTCACCATCGCGCAGCGCCGGCTGCCGGTGGAAATGACGACGCCGCCGAGTTTCCGGAAGGTGAACCCGTCCGAATTCCCCGTCCTGTTCATCGCCAACATCTCGTCCACCTTGCCGCTTTCAACCGTTCACGAATACGCCGACACGGTGCTGGCGCAGCAGATCTCGCAGCTTCCGGGAGTCGCGCAGGTGCTGGTCTACGGCGCGCAAAAATTCGCCGTACGGGTCCAGGTCGATCCTGAAGCCGCGGCCGCGCGCGGTGTGTCCTTCGACGATGTGCGCACCGCCGTCGCGCGCGCCAATTCGAGCGTCCCGGTCGGGACGCTGACCGGGCCGCGCCAGAACGTGGTGCTGCAGGCCTCCGGCCAACTCGACAAGGCCGCCGACTACCACAGCGTGGTGGTCGCCTGGCGTAACGGGGCGCCGGTCAAGCTCAACGAGATCGGCCGCATCATCGACAGCGTGGAAAACGACAAGATCGCGAGCTGGTTCAACGGCCAACGCTCGATCGTGCTCGGCATCCAGCGCCAGCCCGACGCCAATACCGTCGCTGTGGTCGAATTCGATCAGAGAAAGGCTGCCGTCGTTTCGCGCCCAGGTGCCGGCCTCGATCGACTTGCAGTTCCTGATGGACCGCTCGAAGGGCATCCGCGAGTCCGTCGCTGACGTGCAGGAAACGCTGGTCATCGCGGTCGCGCTGGTGATCATGGTGATCTTCCTGTTCCTGCGCTCCGGCTTCGGCGACCCTCATCCCGGCGCTCGCGGTTCCGATCTCGCTGGTCGGCACCTGCGGCGCGATGTGGGCGCTCGACTACTCCGTCAACAACATGACGCTGCTGGCGCTGACGCTCTCGGTCGGCTTCGTGGTCGACGACGCCATCGTGATGCTGGAAAACATCGTGCGCCACATCGAGGGCGGGATGCGCCCGTTCGAGGCCGCGCTGAAGGGCGCGCGCGAGATCGGCTTCACGATTATCTCGATCACGTTCTCGCTGATCGCGGTGTTCATCCCGGTGCTGCTGATGGGTGGCATCGTCGGACGCGTGTTCCGCGAGTTTGCCGTCACCATCTCGATCGCGATCGTGGTCTCGGGCTTCGTCTCGCTCACGCTGACGCCGATGCTGTGCGCGCGCGTATTGCGCGGTCACCATGGCGAGGAGAAGAAGCAAAACATCGTGCTGCGCACGTTCGAGGGCGGCTTCAATGGCATGCTGCGCGGCTACGAATGGACGCTCGATCGGGTGCTGAAATTCCGTGCCATCATGCTGGTGATCACGTTCGGCACGATTGCGGCGACCGTTTATCTCTACGTGATCGTTCCGAAGGGATTTTTCCCGCTCGAAGATACCGGATTCATGTCCGGCTTCACGGAAGGCGCTACCGATATCTCGTTCGAGGCGATGGCCGAGCGGCAGGCCCGGCTTGCCGCGATCATCCGGCAGGACAAGGCGGTCGAATACGTCAACTCGACGGTCGGCGCGGGTGGTCCTAACGCGACGACCAATTACGGCCGCATGTTCGTCGTGCTGAAGCCGAAAGCCGAGCGGGAGCCCGCGTCCGATCGTGGTGCAGCGTCTGCGGCGCGCCACCGCGGGCGTGCCGGGCATCAAGCTCGCGGGCATTCAGGCAATACAGAACATCAATATCGGCGGGCGTATCTCGAAGAGCATGTACCAGTACACGATGCAGAGCAGCGATACCGAGGCGCTCTATCGGCTCGCGCCGGAATTGCGCGAGAAGATCGCGCAGCTGCCCGGTCTCGTCGATGTGGAAACCGACCTCTACATCAAGAACCCGCAGATCGACGGTGGATGTCGACCGCGAGAAGGCCGCGATCTACGGCATCACGGTCGACCAGGTGCGCAACCTGCTGTTCAATGCGTTCGGCTCGCGCCAGGTCGCGACGATCTACACGCCGTCGAACGACTATCAGGTCATCCTCGAAGCGTTGCCGCAATTCCAGACCGAGACCGCCAACTTGTCACGGCTCTATCTGAAATCCGCGAGCGGCCAGAACGTGCCGCTCGACGCGGTGGCTACGCTTGTCCCGACCGTCGGACCGCTGCAGGTCAACCACCAGGGTCAGCAGCCCGCGGTGACCATCTCCTTCAACCTGCTGCCCAACTATTCGCTCGGCTATGCGGTCGAGGCGATCCAGAAGATCGAACGCGACGCGCGCCTGCCGGCGACCATTGTCACCGGCTTCCAGGGCACCGCGCAGGTGTTCCAGGAATCGCTGAAAGGGCAGGGCGTCCTGATCCTCGCAGCGGTGTTCGCCGCCTACGTGATCCTCGGCATCCTGTACGAAAGCTTCATCCATCCGATCACGATCATCTCGGGGCTGCCGTCCGCCGGAATCGGGGCGATTCTGACGCTGATGGCGTTCAACATGGAGCTGTCCGTCATCGCCATGATCGGAATTGTTATGCTGGTCGGCATCGTGAAGAAGAACGCCATCATGATGGTCGACTTCGCGATCGAACGCCGCCGCGTCGGCATCGGCGCGGAAGCCGCGATCCGCGAGGCCGCGCTGCTGCGTTTCCGCCCGATCATGATGACGACATTCGCGGCGATCTTCGGCGCGCTGCCGATCGCGCTCGGCACCGGCGCGGGCGCCGAGTTGCGCCAGCCGCTCGGTGTCGCGGTCGTGGGCGGCCTGTGCCTGTCGCAGCTGCTGACCCTCTACATCACGCCGGTCGTCTATCTCTACCTCGACCGCATCGACCGCGTGCTCAAGCGTCGCCTCGAGCCGCAGTTGCAAGAGGTCGAGGAACACCCGCGTCCGACCGCGGTCGCGGCGGAGTAGGGGTCTCAAACCCAAACCCGGCGTCCCGAGCCCGGGGCATTCTCGCGGGCGCGAAACGGGAAGTTTCGGTCCGGGGTTCCCGCGTTGGCGGGCCGCGCGGATTGACCCTGCGTCTTGTCGATTGCCCCGCCGGCTCCGGCGGTATAGGCTTGCTCCCGGAATCGTATGCACACGGGGATCTCATATGGACAAGCTGACGCGCCGTTCCTTGCTTCGCACCCTCGCCGGGGGCGCTCTCACCACGCTGGGCACGGCGGTGATTGCGCGCGCCACGTCGGCCGAAGCGGCCGAAATGATGAGCGATGCGCTCCCGCTCCCGGGCGGCGACTTGCAGGATCGGGCGGCGCGCCTCGCCGAGCTTGGCTCTGGGGAAATGACCACAGCGCCGGCGCAGCTCTTCGGCAACTTACCCGGTATTCCGGGGATATTCGGCAATGCGCCCTTCGGTAACTTCGGGAACGGTCCTCCGATCTTCGGGAATGGCGGCTTCCGCAATGGTGGTGGGTTCCGGAACGGCTTCCGCAATGGCGGCGGTTTCCGCAACGGGGGCTTCCGCAATGGCGGCTTCCGCAACGGGTTCCGCAATTTCTGATCCGATGGCCGCGGTCAGCGGCAGCGGCCCGCTCGAGCTGCTGGTCGTCCAACCGACGCCGTTCTGCAATATCGACTGCTCGTACTGCTATCTCCCCGATCGCCAGAACACCCGGCAGATCACGGCGGAGATACTCGAGCAGACGTTTACGTGGACATTCCGCTCCGGTCTGGTGCGCGAGCCGTTCACGCTGCTCTGGCATGCCGGCGAGCCGACGGTGCTGCCAGCGTCGTTCTACGAGGAGGCCACCATCCTCCTGGAGCGGTGTAACGACTCGGGCTTCGAGGTCACCCAGTCGTTCCAGACCAATGCGACATTGATCAATGACCCCTGGTGCGACTTCATCAAACGCCGCAACGTCCATGTTGGGGTCAGCGTTGACGGACCTGCGTTCCTGCACGACCGTCATCGCCGCACGCGGCGGGGCGGCGGCACGTTCGAGCGCACACTGCAAGGGATGCGGCGGCTGCACGACCACGGCATCGACTTCACCACGATCACGGTACTGACCGCGGATTCGCTCGCCTATCCCGACGAACTGTTCGATTTCTTCGTCGAGAACGGCGTCACGTCGGTCTCGTTCAACGTGGAGGAAATCGAGGGGCCGAACGTCACCTCGTCGCTTGCCCGCAGCGGCACGGAAGAGCGCTTTCGCCGCTTCTATTCGCGGTTTCTCGATCTCGTGCTTGCGGCCGATCGCCCGATGGAGGTGCGCGAATTCAATACCGCGCAGGCCGCGCTCTCGCATCGTCTCGACGCCGGTCTGCGCACGCAGGAGTGCCGGCCCTTCGCCATTCTCAACGTGGATTGCCAGGGCAACTTCTCGACTTATTCGCCCGAGCTTCTGGGCTTGAGCGGTCCGCGTCATGGCAGCTTCGCATTCGGCAACGTGGCGCGGGATTCGCTCGAGGCGGTGCTGGCGGAGCCGCGTTTCATCGCGCTCGACGACGAAATCCGCCGCGGGGTCGAACGGTGTCACGAAACCTGCAGCTATGCGCCGTTTTGCGGAGGCGGCCCGCCGGGCAACAAGTTCTTCGAGAACGGAGACTTCGCCACGACGGAGACGCTGTCATGCCGCCTGCACAAGCAGGCGACGTTCGATGTGGCGCTGACCAAGCTCGAACGGCTCGCGGCCTTCCAAGAGCGGCTCGCGGCCGCCTCATGAGGCCGGCGTTCGCTATTGCGCCGAACTTTCACGTGAGCGGCGGCTGGTTGGATCGGCTGCTCGTGGCCGAAGGCGACGGCTGGCGCGCGCCGCGCGAGGACGAACTCCCGGGCCTTGTGACGGAAGCGTCGAATACGGACGGTGCGGCCTTGCTGTTCGCGGTCCCGGCGCACATGCGCGCCAGGTTCTGGGCCATGCTGAACGAGCAGGCTGCCGAGGGCACCGGCGATTTTATCGCCTTTGCGGCCGACCTGCGGCAGTTCCTCGTTTTCAAGGAGCTGCCGCCGCCCGACGATGCGGTGTTCGAGCTGCTGGCGCAAGACGCGGGCGGCAAGGTAGATGCGGCCGGCCTCTGGGCCTTGGTCAATTTCGGCGACGAGCCGCTTCTGCTCGACTGGGCGGATGTGCGGCTGCGGCTCGGTTCGGGCGAAGGATGCCGCATCGATGAGCGCTCTCCGCCCGGCATCGTGCCGCCGGCGGAAGAGCCGAACGTCATGGTTGCGATCCGTGCTGGTCCGGCGGCCGAGTAAGCATTTAATGGCCTCATCCTGAGGAGCGTCGCGTTAGCGACGCGTCTCGAAGGATGGCCGTACGCTCCGAGTATACCCGCCATCCTTCGAGGGCCGCTTCGCGGCCACCTCAGGATGAGGGCCGGAGTTTCAGATCGAGAAGCTCGTGCCGCAGCCGCAGCTCGCGGTCGCCTTCGGATTGTTGATCTTGAACGACTGCCCGATCAGGTCGTCGACGAAATCGATCTGCGATCCCGCCATGTAGTTCACCGACACCGGGTCGATCAGCACCACGGCGCTGTCGCGCGTCAGCACCAGGTCGTCCTCGGCCTTCGCGCGCTCGATGTCGAACTTGTACTGGAACCCGGAGCAGCCGCCGCCCTCGACCGAGACGCGCAGCATCGCGCCGTCCGGCTCGGATTTGAGGATTTCCCCGATCCGCCGGGCCGCGCTCTCGGATATGGTCACGTCGGTCATGAGTTTGCCTGTCCTGCCCGGATAGTTAGGTATGCGGCGGGGCCGGGTCAATTGCGGGATTTCCTGGTGAAGCGCGCGCCCCTACGCGGCCGATCCGGCGGCAAGCCGCGGCCGGCTCCATCCCGAGCCGCCGAGCGCGACGCGTTCGGCCGTTCCGGCGCGATGCCGACCGCATCATCCATTCGACCGCGTTCCGCCGGCTCAAGCACAAGACCCAGGTGTTCGTGTTCCACGAGGGCGACCATTACCGCACCCGCCTGACCCACACGCTCGAAGTCACGCAGATCGCCCGGGCGCTCGCGCGCGCGCTCGGGCTCGACGAGGATCTGGCCGAGGCGCTGGCGCTCGCCCACGACCTCGGCCATCCGCCGTTCGGGCATGCGGGCGAGCGTGCGCTCGACGCCTGCCTCGCCGACTTCGGCGGCTTCGACCACAACGCGCAGACCTTGCGCATCGTCACCGCGATCGAGCGGCGCTACCCGGCCTTCGACGGCCTCAATCTCTCCTGGGAAACGCTCGAAGGCATCGTCAAGCACAACGGGCCGCTGACCGATGCGGACGGCAAGCCGATCGGCAAATACCGCGACATCGGCGTGCCGCAGGTGATCGCCGACTACAACGCGGCGCACGATCTCGCGCTGTGGAGCCACGCGAGCGCCGAGGCGCAGGTCGCCGCGATCGCCGACGACATCGCCTACGATGCGCACGACCTCGACGACGGGCTGCGCGCGGACCTGTTCGCGCTCGTCCGATCTCGCCGGTCTGCCGGTGATCGGCGGGCTCCTGCGCGAGGTGCGCGAGCAGTATCCGGGCATCGATCCGGCGCGCCTGACGCACGAGCTGGTGCGCCGCCTGATCGGCAAGCTGATCGAGGACGTGATCGGCGAAAGCGTGCGCCGCCTCGGCGTCGCGGCGCCGACGTCGTCCGACGAGGTGCGCGCCGCCGGTGCCGCGATGGTCGGCTTCTCAGCCATGATGGCTTCGACCGACCGCGCCATCAAGGAGTTCCTCTGGACCAACATGTACCGCCATCCGCGCGTGATCGACGTGATGAGCAACGCCGAGGAGGTGGTGCGCGAGCTGTTCGCGCGCTTCTTCGTGCAGCCGCAGGACATGCCGGGCGAGTGGGCGCAGGGGCTCGACGCACCGACGCTGCGGCGCGCGCGCGCCGCGTCGCGGATTTCATCGCCGGGATGACCGACGGCTTTGCGCTGGCCGAGCATGCGCGGCTGTTTCCAAAGCCGCTTTGACTTGACGGTCGTTTCTTGCGATAGCGCGCGCTCACAAAAGCCGACAAATCCGACATGACCGACACGTCCAACATCTTCGCGACCGTGCTCGACCGCGTGCATGCGGCGCTCGACGCGCTGACGGCGGCAGGCAGCCTGCCGGCGCTCGACGCGGTCGCGCGTGGTGGTCGAGCCGCCGCGCGATGCCGCGCATGGCGACATGGCGACCAACGCCGCGATGGTGCTGGCGAAGGATGCCGGCAAGAAGCCGCGCGAGCTGGCCGAACTGATTGCCGAGAAACTGCGCGCCGACGATCTGATCGCGAAGGTCGACGTCGCGGGCCCGGGCTTCATCAATCTCGCGCTCAAGCCGACCGTGTGGGCGGATGCGCTGCGCAGCGCGATCGTTGCCGGCGCGGATTACGGCAAGGGCAGCGCCGCCCGGCGCGCCGGTCAACGTCGAATACGTCTCGGCCAATCCGACCGGCCCGATGCATGTCGGGCACTGCCGCGGCGCGGTGTTCGGCGATGCGCTCGCGAACCTGCTCGATTTCGCCGGCCACGAGGTGACGCGCGAGTACTACATCAACGATGCCGGCGCGCAGGTCGATGTGCTCGCGCGCTCGGCCTACCTGCGCTACCGCGAGGCGCTCGGCGAAGACATCGGCGATTCCGGACGGGCTTTATCCCGGCGATTATCTCAAGCCGGTCGGCGAAGCGCTCGCCGCCGAGCATGGCACCGCGCTCAATCAGATGCCCGAGGAGAAGTGGCTGCCGATCGTGCGCGCCAAGGCGATCGCAGATGATGATGGGGACGATCCGCGAGGATCTCGCGGCGCTCAACGTCAAGCACGATGTGTTCTTCTCCGAGCGCTCGCTGGTCGAGGGCGCCGATCAGGTGCGGGCGACGATCGAGAAGCTGCGCGAGCGGGGCCACGATCTACGAAGGCCGGCTGCCGCCGCCGAAGGGCGCGCCGATCGAGGACTGGGAGGATCGCGAGCAGACGCTGTTCCGCGCGACCGCGTTCGGCGACGACGTCGATCGCCCGCTGATGAAGTCGGACGGCAGCTACACCTATTTCGCCTCCGACATCGCCTATCACAAATCCAAGTTCGATCGCGGCTTCCGCGACATGATCGACGTGTGGGGCGCCGACCACGGCGGCTACATCAAGCGCATGCAGGCGGCCGTGAAGGCGATCACCGGCGGCAAGGCCGAGCTCGACGTGAAGATCGTCCAGCTCGTGCGGCTCCTGCGCGCCGGCGAGCCGGTGAAGATGTCGAAGCGGTCCGGGGACTTCGTCACGTTGCGCGAAGTGGTCGACGAGGTCGGCAAGGACGCCGTCCGCTTCATGATGCTCTATCGCAAGAACGACGCGGTGCTCGATTTCGACCTCGCCAAGGTGATCGAGCAGTCGCGCGACAATCCGGTGTTCTACGTCCAGTACGGCCACGCGCGCGCGCATTCGATCTTCCGCAATGCCCGCGAGGCGGTTCCCGACCTGCCGGAGGACGGCGGCGCACGTGCCGCATTTCTCGCCGACGCGCCGCTCGAACGGCTCGACGATCCGGCCGAACTCGCCTTGATGAAGAAAATTGCGGAGTACCCGCGCCTCATCGAGGCTGCGGCGGCGGCCCATGAGCCGCACCGGATTGCCTTTTATCTCTATGAACTCGCGAGCGAATTCCACGCGCAGTGGACGCGGGGCGGCAAAGAATTGCCCCATTTACGGTTCATTATCCAAAGTGATCCAAGACTGACTGTGGCGCGCCTCGCATTGGTTCAGGGCGTCGTCACCGTCCTTGCTTCCGGGCTCGCGTTGCTCGGAGTTGGGGCGCCTGAGGAGATGCGGTAATCTCGCTCGGTGCCGTTGAACGCCAACCGGATCGGGGCGACGGGTTGGCTCAGACTTCACCGAGTACGCACTAGGGGACCGGTGGCAGTATGAGTATGGCTGAAGACACGCGCAAGCGACCTGACTTCTCCAGCGATCCTTCGACCAACGGCAGCCGGGAGTCCGCCAGCGATCCGCTGGCCGAACTCGCGCGCCTGATCGGACAGAGCGATCCATTCACGGACCTGAGCAAGCGCAATGTGCGCGCGAACCGCTCGACGCCGTGAAGACCGACGACCGTCCGGCGCCCGAATGGCTGGCGCGGCCCGGCCTCGGCGCCGGAGCAGCGACTATGCCGATGAGCCGCCATGCGCAGCGCGGCGCCTATGTGCCGCCACCGAGCTATCGACGAAGCGCCGTATCGAGGCGCCATGCGGAGCACGACTATCGCCCGCATAACGCGCGCGGGTCTGCGCAGGAGTCGCCACGGCGCATCAGCTGCGAAGCGACCGGATCGTTACGCGGCGCATGATGGCGCGAGCGATGCCTATCAGCCGGACGACCGCTATCGCGTTGCGCTGCCCATCGGGGCAGTACGAAGGCGACGGCTACTACGCCGAGGACGGCCACATGCCGCCGCAAGGCGAGGAAGACGCTGCGCGGCGGCCGGCGGCGCGGCGGCATCCTGACCATCGCGGCGGTGCTCGGCCTTGCGGTGATCGGCACGGCCGGCGCGTTCGGCTATCGGGCTTTCACGTCCGGCTCCGGCTCGTCATCGAGCCCGCCGGTCATCAAGGCGGATCCGACGCCCGCGAAAACCGTTCCGGCGGCCGCCACCGCGGCGAGCGCCGACGGCCAATCAGGCAAGCCGTTCCAGGATCGCATCGGCGCGCGGCTGCGGCCGAACGCGTCGTGCCGCGCGAGGAGCAGCCGGTCGCGCTGCCGGTCGCGCGCTGCGCATCGCCGCGCGTCGACCGCGCCGCAGCCGTCCGCGCAGGCGGCTGCCCCGCTGGTGTCTCCGCCGTCGCCGACGTCGGTGAATGAGCCGAAGCGGGTGAAGACGGTCACGATCCGTCAGGACAGCGACGCGGATACCGGGACCGTTTCGGCCCCGCCGCCTGGAGCGGCGCCCGCCGCGTCGGCCAAGGCGCCCGCGGCCAAGCAGCAGCCGGCGCGGGACCGATGGCGATCGACCCACCGCAGTCCGAACCGGCCGCGCCGTCGGCGCGACCAAGACCGCGACGCGCACGCCACCCGCCGGCGGCAAGCGGCGCCTACGTGGTGCAGGTCTCGGCGCAGCGCACCGAAGCCGAAGCGCAGTCGTCCTATCCGGCGCTGCAGGCGAAATATCCCGGCCGTGCTCGGCGGCCGCAGCGCCAACATCCGCCGCGTCGATCTCGGCGACAAGGGCGGCGTGTTCTACCGCGCGCAGGTCGGCTCGTTCGCGACCTCCGAACAGGCGACCGCGTTCTGCAACAGCCTGAAGGCCGCCGGCGGTCAGTGCATCGTGCAGAGGAACTGACGGCGCTGCTCCTGCTTGACCCTCTGGCGCGGCGCAGATAAGCCGCGCCGATGGCCAAGGCCCTCATCACCGGCGTCGCCGGCCTCGCGATCACGGCCGAGGAACGCGCGTTCCTGCGCGACTGCCGACCCGTGGGGCTTCATCCTGTTCAAGCGCAATGTCGAGACGCCCGAGCAGGTGCGCGCGCTCGTCGAGCAGCATGCGCGAGGCGGTCGGGCGCGCCGATGCGCCGGTGCTGATCGACCAGGAAGGCGGGCGGGTGCAGCGGCTCGGGCCGCCGCACTGGCCGAGCTATCCGCCGGGCGCGCACTACGGCCGCGTCTACGATCGCGATCCCGAGGCGGGGCTTGCGGCGGCGCGGCTCGGCGCGCGGCTGATCGCAGCCGATCTCGCCGCGCTCGGCATCGACGTCGATTGCCTGCCGCTCGCCGACGTGCCGGTGAGCGAGGCGCGATCCGGTGATCGGCGACCGCGCCTATGGCACGACGCCCGACAAGGTCGCGGCGATCGGCGCGGCGGTTGCCGAGGGGCTGATGGAGGGCGGCGTGCTGCCGGTGCTCAAGCACCTGCCGGGCCATGGCCGCGCGACCGCCGACAGCCACCACCGGCTGCCGGTGGTCGGCACCGACCGCGCGACGCTGGAGTCAAGCGATTTCGCGGCGTTCCGGCCGCTCGCCAAACTTCCGTTGGGGATGACCGCCCATGTTGTGTTTAGCGCCATCGACCCGGTCGCGCCGGCCACGACTTCGGTCACAATGGTGCGCGAAGTGATTCGCGGCTTTATCGGATTCGACGGGCTGTTGATGAGCGACGACCTCTCGATGAACGCCTTGTCGGGCACGCTCGCCGAGCGCGCGCGCGCGACGCTCGCGGCGGGCTGCGATGTCGTGCTTCATTGCAACGGAACGCTCGAGGAGCGGCGCGAGGTCGCGGACGCGTGTCCGCCGCTCGCCGGCGAGGCGAAGCGGCGCGCCGATGCGGCGCTCGCGGCGCGGCGCAGCGCCGGCGCCGTTCGACGTTGCGGCGGCGCGCGAGGAATTCGCCGCGCATGATGCCAGCGCATGATCCCGAAGTGGACACCGGTTTCGGAAGATCATGCGCAGCGGAACGTCATGTGCAGACTTCGAGACCACGCTCTCGCCGAGCTGCCCGGACGAGCCGGCGCTGATCGTCGATGTCGAGGGCTTCGAAGGCCCGCTCGATCTGCTGCTGATGCTCGCGCGCCAGCAGAAGGTCGATCTCGCGAAGATCTCGATCCTGGCGCTCGCCGATCAGTATCTCGCCTTCATCGAGGAAGCGCGCAAGCTGCGGCTCGAGCTCGCCGCCGACTATCTGGTGATGGCGGCGTGGCTCGCGTATCTCAAGTCGCGCCTGCTGCTGCCCGAGGCGGCAGGCGAGCCGGGCCCGAGCGCCGAGGACATGGCGACCGCGCTCGCGCTGCGGCTGCGCCGGCTCGAAGCGATCCGCAATGTCGCCGAACAGCTCGACCGCGCGGCCGCAGCTCGGCCGCGACGTGTTCGGCCGCGGCGCGCCGGAGCCGATCGCCGACATCAAGCGGCCGGAATGGACCGCGACGCTGTACGATCTCTTGACCGCCTACGCGGCGCAGCGCCAGAAGTCGGCGCTCGCGCACGTGCGCTTTGCGCCGCGCACCGTGTGGTCGCTCGCCGAAGCGCGCGACGCGCTGGAGCGGCTGGTCGGCGTGTCGCACGACTGGGGCCGGCTCGACGAATATCTCATCTCGTATCTGGTCGAGCCGTCGATGCGCGCGACCGTGATGGCATCGAGCTTCGCGTCGATGCTCGAAATGGTGCGCGAGGGCGCGCTCGAGGTGCATCAGCACCAGGCGTTCGCGCCGATTTTCGTGCGCAAGCGCGCGGACGAGACGGGCGCGCAAACCGCCCGGCACGGCGTAAAGGGAGAGTAACGGATGGGTCTGGCAAAACCGCTCGACGACACGCTGGCCGAAAGCGATATGCAGGCGAGCACGACGAGCACCGGCGGACGCGGCCGGAGGAACTGCGGCTGATCGAGGCGCTGCTGTTCGCCTCCGGCGAGCCGCTCGACGACAAGACCTTGCGCTCGCGCCTGCCCGAGGGCGTCGACATCGCAGCCGCGATGCGCCGCCTGCAGGCCGAATACGCGCCGCGCGGCGTCAACCTCGTGCGCATCGCCGGCAAATGGACGTTCCGCACCGCGAACGATCTCGCCTGGCTGCTCTCGCGCGAATCGGTCGAGCCGAAGAAGCTGTCGCGCGCCGCCAACGAGACGCTCGCGATCATCGCCTATCACCAGCCGGTGACGCGCGCCGAGATCGAGGACATCCGCGGCGTCACGTGTCGAAGGGCACGGTCGACGTGCTGCTGGAGACCGGCTGGATCCGCCCGCGCGGACGGCGCAAGTCGCCCGGCCGGCCGATCACCTTCGGCACCACGGAAGCGTTCCTCGCGCATTTCGGGCTGGAAGCGATCGGCGACCTGCCGGGCCTCGACGAGCTCAAGGGCACCGGCCTGCTCGACGGCCGCCTGCCGGCCGGCTTCTCGGTGCCGCTGCCGTCCGACGATGCGGCGCTGCGCGAGGACGAAGACCCGCTCGAGCCGGGCGATCTCGATCTCGGTCTCGCGCCCCGCCCGACACCGAGGAGTAGATGGCGCGTTCGCGCACGCCCGCGGCCATCGCGGCGCGGCTGACCTATCAGGACGTCACGCACCGCTACGGCGCGACGCGAAGCGGTCTCGGATTTCAACCTCGACATCGCGCCGGGCGAGATCGTCTCGCTGCTCGGGCCGTCCGGTTGCGGCAAGACGACGCTGCTGCGGCTTGCCGCCGGCGTCGAGCGGCCGACGCGCGGGCCGCATCCTGATCAACGATCGCGAGGTCGCGGGCGCGACACTTCGAGCCGCCGGAGCGGCGCGGCGTCGGCCTGATGTTCCAGGACTTCGCGCTGTTCCCGCATCTGTCCAATCTCGCCAACGTGATGTTCGGGCTCAAATCGCTGCCGAAGGCGGATGCCGAGCGCGAGGCGCGGCTCGCGCTCGAACGCGTCGGGCTTGCCGACTACGCGAACCTCTATCCGCACATGCTGTCGGGCGGCGAGCAGCAGCGCGTGGCGCTCGCGCGCGCGGTCGCGCCGCGGCCGAGCGTGCTGCTGATGGACGAGCCGTTCTCCGGGCTCGACCGCCGCCTGCGCGATCAGGTGCGCGAGGACGTGCTGCATGTGCTGCGCGAAAGCCGCGTCACCTGCGTCATCGTGACGCATGATGCCGAGGAAGCGATGCGCATGGCCGACCGCATCGCGCTGATGCGCGCCGGGCGCCTGGTGCAGGTCGAGCGAGCCGGGCGCGATCTATCGCGCGCCCGCCGACCTGTTCGTGGCGCGCTTCTTCTGCGAGCTCAACGAGGTGCCGGCAGTCGTGCGCGACCGCGTCGCCGAGACAGCCGCTCGGCCGGTTCGCCGCGCCGGATCTCGCCGAAGGCAGCGCCGCCGTCGTGGCGATCCGCCCGCAGGGCATTCGCTGCGTCCGGTCGGTTCCGGCATTGCCGGGACGGCTTGACCTCGCGTCGCTTTCTCGGCGAAATCGAACTCCTTGAGCTGGCGGTTAACGGGGTCGAGGAACCGCTGCTGGCGCGCGTGCGGGAGCGGGTTTATCCGCCGCCCCGACAGCGCGGTCGGGATCGCGATCGACCCGGCCGAAGTCCTTGTTTTTGCCGCGCCCGGAGCCTAGGTTCTGCGCCGAAAATGACGGGGCGGGCGAGCCCGTCTCTGGAGGGTTGGCTATGGGTTCCTTGAGCATCTGGCACTGGATCATCGTCATCGCGGTGGTTCTGCTGCTGTTCGGGCGCGGCAAGATCTCCGAGCTGATGGGCGACGTCGCGCAGGGCATCAAGGCCTTCAAGAAGGGCATGTCGGAGGACGAGGTCGCCAAGACCGAGCCGCCGAAGACCGAGCCGGCGAAGACGATCGACCATCAGGCGCCGCAGACGGCCACGACCGCCCAGCCGCAGGCCGAGCCGCGCAAGGCAAGCTGATTGCCTGCACGCGGCCCGCGCGGGCCGCGATGCGAACCTGAATAAGGGGCGCGTGCCGCGACGGCCATGCGCCCCTTGGAGTTAATGGCGCATGATCCCGATAATGTCGGTTCGGAACGATCATGCGCTAGGAAGACTAGCCGATGTTCGACATCGCCTGGGGCAAGCTCGTCATCATCGGCGTGGTCGCGCTTATCGTGATCGGGCCGAAGGAGCTGCCGGCCGTGCTGCGCACGCTCGGTCAGTGGATGACCAAGATCCGCCGCATGGCGTCGGAATTCCAGGGCCAGTTCCAGGAGGCGATGCGCGAAGCCGAGATGGCCGACCTGAAGAAGCAGTTCGACGACACGACGTCGGCGCTGCAAATCGACCTTCGATACGACCGAGATCAAGAACGAGACTGGAGAAGCTGATCGGCGATCCGACGGCGGCCTCGCCGCCGCGACGTCGCATCGACGCCGCAACGCCGCCGTCCGATCCGACCGCGCCGCAGCCAGCGAGCGCCCACCGATCCGGTCGCGCTCGGCACCGCGCCGGTTGCGCCGACGCCCGCCGTCGACGTGTCGGTGCCGATGCCCGAACTGCCGCCGCCGCCCGAGACCAAGGATTTCGCCGACGCCGCGCCCGCCGCCTGCGCCCGCGCCGGCCCTGAGCCGCGCGAGCCGCGTCCCGGAGGCCGGGGGAGGCAAGGCCGCATGAAGACCGAAGAGGACGAGAAGGAGATCGAGGCCACCAAGGCGCCGCTGATGGAGCACCTGATCGAGCTGCGCTCGCGGCTGATCAAGGCGCTGGTCGCGTTCTTCCTCACCTTCATCGTCTGCTTCTTCTTCGCCGGCCACA
Organism: uncultured Alphaproteobacteria bacterium; assembly: GCA_963778455.1. Classification (GTDB taxonomy): domain Bacteria; phylum Pseudomonadota; class Alphaproteobacteria; order Rhizobiales; family Xanthobacteraceae; genus PALSA-894. The sequence continues at coordinate 66,092 of CAVZUL010000008.1, read as the reverse complement.
TCTACAACGTGCTGATCTTGCCGTTCGAGTGGGTCGCGGGCACGGAGCAGACGCGAGTTCATCTACACCGCGCTGCTCGAATTTTTCTGGACCCAGCTCAAGCTCGCGATGTTCGGCGCGGCGTTCATCTCGTTCCCGGTGATCGCGACGCAGATCTACATGTTCGTCGCGCCCGGGCTTTACCGCCACGAGCGGCAGCGCGTTCCTGCCGTATCTGGTCGCGACGCCGATCTTCTTCGCGCTCGGCGCGACGGTCGTCTACTTCATCGTGATGCCGCTGATCGTGCGCTTCTCGCTCGGCATGCAGCAGCTTGGCGGGCCGGGGCAGGCCGAAGATCGAGCTGTTGCCCAAGGTCGGCGAATATCTCGACCTGATGATGTGGCTGGTGCTCTCCTTCGGCGTCGCGTTCCAGCTTGCCCGTCATCCTCACGCTGCTCGGCCGCGTCGGCATCCTCACGTCGCAGACGCTGCGCGAGAAGCGGCGCTATTTCATCGTCGGCGCGTTCGTGATCGCCGCGATCCTGACGCCGCCCGACGTGATCAGCCAGCTCTCGCTCGCGCTGCCGCTGATGGTGCTCTACGAGGGCTCGATCTGGTCGGTGCGCATCGTCGAGAAGAAGGCCGCCGCGGAAGCTGCCGCCAAGGCTGCGGGCGCGACGGCCGCCGCAAAGCCCGCGGAGTAGTCTCTCCACTTTCCCCTCGCCCCGCGAAGCGAAGCGGGGAGAGGGTGCCGAGCGAAGCGAGGCGGGAGAGGAGAAAGACGAGCGTGCGGCGCTCGCTGCAACGAGATGCTGACGGGGTGTTGCATCATTCACCGCGGTGGTGATACTACCTGTGACTGCATATTGCAGTACGAACAGTCACGGGAGGAATCGTCATGAGTACCATGAAATGGATGGGCATCGCTGGAATTGCGCTGCTCGCCACCAGCCTGAACGCAGATGCCGCGAAGTTGCAGAACAACTACGTCTATTTCGCACTCGCCGGATTGCAGTATTTCAATTTCACCGAAACCGGCCACAACATCACGGCGAAACAGCCTTATGAGGGCGCTCTGTCCGGCATCAGCAAGGGGCAGGCTTTCATCAACGTCAAGGCGGGCCGCAAGAAGTCGACGGCTGTCGCCACTTGGTTCAAGCAGCAGGTGGCAGCCGGTCAGACGCTCGTCTGCGACTCCAAGGAGACTTATCCGAAAGGAGCTGAATTTCGCCGTGCAGGGGACGCTGAACGTCACCCTCGTCGACGGCACCGCCGTGACCTGCGACAACGTCATTGTGGCGCAGGGACACTTTGGCTCCGACAATAACTGGTGGATGGGCGGCCCGCAGATGAAGGGCGTGCACATTTCGTTTTCCGGCGCCACGCTCCAGGCCTGCAAGGCGAAAGGCAAGGTAACGCCGGTCGAAGTGATCTTCTCGCCGCAGACTCCTTGCGTGAACCATTTCAATATCGCGGTCGGCCTGCGCTAACCCGCGAAGGCATGCTGGCGGAATAGCTTTTTTCCTTGTAGGGGCGGGCAAAGGCGCATCGCGCCGTGCCCGCGCATGGATGGCGGGCGCGCTTCGCCCCCGCCTTCGCGGGGGCATGCTTTGCCCGCGCTACAAGGCTATAAGGGCGCGATTCCGCAACAGGCCAACGCCATGCACGACATCAAATGGATTCGCGAGAACCCCGACGCATTCGACCGTGGCTTGGCGCGGCGCGGGCTTGCGGCTGCAGTCCGCGAAGCTGCTGGCGCTCGACGAGAAGCGGCGTGCCGCGATCCTGAAAGCCGAACAGGCGCAGGCGCGGCGCAACGCCGCCTCGAAGGAAATCGGCGCCGCGAAGAAAAACAAGGACGAGGCGGCGGCGCAAAAACTGATGGCCGAGGTCGCGACGTTGAAGGACGCGATGCCGGCGCTGGAGGCGGAGGAGAAAAAGTATTCGAAGGAACTGAACGACGCGCTCGCGCCGATCCCGAACTTGCCCGCGCCGGAGCCTGAGGTGCCGACCGGCAAGGACGAGCACGACAACGTCGAGCACCATCACTTCGGCGCGAAGCGCAATTATCCGTTCCAGCCCAAGCAGCATTTCGAGCTTGGTGAAGACTTGCGGCAAATGGATTTCGAGACCGCGGCGAAATTGTCCGGCGCGCGCTTCGTTGTGCTGAAAAGCGGACTGGCTCGCATGGAGCGTGCGATCGGCCAGTTCTTTGTCGACGTGCACACGACCGAGCACGGCTACACCGAGATCGCGCCACCGCTGCTGGTGCGTGACGAGGTGATGTTCGGGACGGGACAGTTGCCGAAGTTTGCTGAGGATCAATTCTATGCTCTCTCATCCATCGTGCCTGAGGACGTAGCGCGAGAGACACGCAATATTGACGCTGAGATTGTGAATACTTCACAGCGATCAAAGCACCTCGAAATGGATATAGACGGGTTGCTGAAGTCGTTCCGCGATTCGTCTCAACCGCTCGACGCGAAGACCCAGTCTCTCATTGAACTCGTTGATAGGTTGAAAGGTGCGTTGCGTTTTCAAATAGAAGGATCCGGGGAGTTGTTTCGAAAATATTTGAAAATCCTCGATTTATTCCACAGTCGCCTCTGGCTCATCCCGACCGCCGAAGTGCCGCTGACCAATCTCGTCCGCGAGTCGATCGTCGACGAAGATCCGAACTGCCGATGCGGCTCACCGCCTACACACCATGCTTCCGCGCCGAAGCCGGCGCGGCCGGCAAGGACACGCGCGGCATGATCCGCCAGCACCAGTTCAACAAGGTCGAGCTGGTGTCGATCACGACGCCGGAGCAATCGAAGAACGAGCACGAGCGCATGCTCAGCTGCGCCGAGGAAGTGCTGCGCCGGCTCGGCCTGCACTATCGCGTGGTGACGCTCTGCACCGGCGACATGGGTTTTGCGTCGCAGAAGACCTACGACATCGAGGTCTGGCTTCCGGGGCAGGGGATGTATCGCGAGATTTCCTCCTGCTCGAACTGCGGCGACTTCCAGGCGCGCCGCATGGATGCGCGCTACCGTCCCAAAGGCGGGTCGCCGCGCTTCGTGCACACGCTCAACGGCTCAGGGCGTCGCGGTCGGCCGCGCGCTGATCGCCGTGATGGAGAACTATCAGCAGGAGGGCGGCAGCATCGCGGTGCCGGACGTGTTGCAGGGGTATATGGGTGGGAAGAAAGTGATTGAGAGGGTGCAGTGAGCAATCGTCTTGTGTCCCGCACGCGATGCAGCGCGCCAGCGGTGCACCGCAGATGCGGGACCGTTCCAGACGCCGTACGTCGTGGCGGTCCCGGGTCTGCAGCGCATCACTGCGCTGCGCTTGTGCTGCGCCGCGCCCGGGACACATAGATGCGCATCCTCATCACCAACGACGACGGCATTCACGCGCCCGGCCTCGACGTGTGCGAGGAGATCGCGCGCGCGCTGTCGGACGACGTGTGGATCGTCGCGCCTGAGACCGACCAGTCGGGCGTATCGCATTCGCTCTCGCTCAACGATCCGCTTACGCCTGCGCGAGGTCGCGCCCAAGCATTTCGCCGTGAAGGGCACGCCGACCGACTGCGTCATCATGGGCGTGCGCCACATCATGGCGGACAATCCGCCCGATCTCGTGCTCTCCGGCGTCAACCGCGGGCAGAACGTCGCCGAGGACGTGACCTATTCGGGCACCATCGCGGGCGCGATGGAGGGAACGACGCTCGGCGTGCCGTCGTTTGCGCTGTCGCAGGCCTATGGGCTCGAGACGCGGCAAAACCCGCATTGGGACACGGCGATCCGCCACGGGCCAGAGGTGATCCGCAAGGTGCTCGACAGCGGCATGCCGGAAGGCGTGCTGGTGAACGTGAATTTCCCCGACTGCCCGCCGGATGCCGTGAAGGGCGTCGCGATCACCATGCAGGGCAAGCGCGACCAGGATCTGCTTGCGCATCGATCCGCGCCATGACGGGCGCGGCAATCCGTATTACTGGCTCACCTTCGCGCGCAAGGAGCGGCCGAAGCCGCGCGACGGCACGGATTTGTCCGCGGTCGCCGACAAGCGCATTTCGGTCACCGCGCTGCGGCTCGATCTGACCGACGAGCCGTTCATGACGCGGCTCGGCTCTGTCTTCAAATGACGACTGGCGCGACCTGCTGTCGTTGATCTCGGGGCGGCGAGCCGAGACATGCGGTCTGCCGCAAGGCGCAAGGAACCCGGCTTGGACAATTCGCGCGACGAAAACGTCGACCGCATGGAGTTCCTGCTCTCGCTGCGCCGGCGCGGCATCAGCGATGCGGCGGTGCTGCGCGCGATCGACGCCGTGCCGCGTGAAAAGTTCGTGCTGGCCGAGTTTGCCGATGCCGCCTATGCCGACCAGGCGATGCCGATCGCCTGCGGCCAGACCATCAGCCAGCCTTACGTGGTCGCCTACATGACCGAGCAGCTCGAAGTGCAGCGCGAGCATCGCGTGCTCGAGGTCGGCACCGGCTCGGGCTATCAGGCGGCGATCCTCTCCCAGCTTGCCGGGCGAGGTGTTCACGGTCGAGCGCTACCGCACGCTCGCCGAAGGCGCGCGCAAGGCGCTCGCCGAGCTTGGCTACGACAATGTCACGGTGATCGCCGGCGACGGCCTGAACGGGGTGCCGGAGCACGCGCCGTATGACCGGATCATCGTCACGGCGGCGGCCGAGACGATCCCGCAGAAGCTGGTGGAGGAGCTGGCCGAGGGGGGCGTGATGGTGCTGCCGCTGGGTGAGCACGATGGCCCGCAGCGCATCGTCAAGCTGACCCGCGGCGAGGACGGGGTTGACGCAGCAGGAGCTGATCTGGGTGCGTTTCGTGCCGCTTTTGCCCGGGCAGGCGCGCGAATTGTAGGGTTTTCGCGGACTGATTAAGGTTGAGCCGCCGTTAGGCTTAAAGCTCTATTTACTGGCTCAGTGTTTAACTCGCTCGTCAGTTGTTGCGTACGAGTGAGTTGATCCATGTCCAGCTTTGTCGAGCCGCCCGCTCGCGCGCCGTGTCGCGCCTCGCCCTGCTTGGCGGCCCTCGCCGCCGGATTGGCCGGCTGCAGCAGCGATTTTTCCCGTATGAGCGAGAGCCCGTGGGCCTCCAAGCCGCAGGCCTCGAACGAAGTCACCGGCTCGGTGCGCCCGCAGGCCGCGCCGACCCATAAGGTCGAGACCTCCGCGCTTCCGCCGCCGGCCTACGGCGGCGGCGGCCGGCATCGGCAGCTATCAGCCGCCCGCCGCGCCAGGAAGTCACCGGCTCGGTGCTCCACGCACCAGAAGCAACCGTCCGCAGAACTGGAGCTGGGATGGCGGCACCGCCATCATCGTGGCGCAGGGCGAGACCATCGACACATTTCCCGCCGTCACGGCGTGCCAGCCGTCTGCGATCATGCAGGCGAACAGCATGACGCATGCGGCGCAGCTCCAGCCCGGCCAGCGGCTGGTGATCCCGCGCGTGCAGCACCAGATGGGCGCGGCGCCGCAGGTCTCGCCGCCCGCGACCCGCGTCGCGGGTCCGATGCCCGCGCCGGCCGCAACGGGCGCGCATATCGTGAAGCCCGGCGAGACGATCTATTCGCTCGCGCGGCACTATCGGCTGACCCCGATGGCGATCGCGAAAGCCAATAACGTCGGCCTCGATCACCGCGTGAAGGTCGGCGACCGCATCGTCATTCCGGGCCACACCACGTCAGCCGCGCCGCGGCTTGCGGCCCCGGCCCCCGCCGTGCAGCCGAAGCTGGTCCAGCCCGCGCCGCAAATCGCCGCCAAGCCCGAGACCAAGCCGGCGGTGAAACCGCAGAACGCACAGAAGGTCGCGCAGAACGATGCGCCGCCGAGCGCCAACATCGTCGCGCCCGCCGCCGATCCGTTGCCCGAGGCTACGCCGACCGGCACCACGGGAAGCTCTTCGATCAGCCTGCGCTGGCCGGTGCGCGGCAAGGTCATCCAGGGCTTCGGCCCGAAGAGCACGGGCGGCCAGAACGACGGCATCAACGTCGTCGGTGCCGGAAGGCACGCCGATCAAGGCCGCCGAGGACGGCGTCGTCGCCTATGCGGGCAACGAGCTGAAGGGCTACGGCAATCTCGTGCTGGTGCGCCACTCGAACGGTTTCGTCACCGCCTACGCGCATGCGAGCGAACTGTCGCGTGAAGAAGGGCGAGACCATCAAGCGCGGTCAGGTGATCGGCAAGGCCGGCGCGACCGGCAATGTCACCAGCCCGCAACTGCATTTCGAAGTGCGCAAAGGCGCGACCCCGGTCGACCCGACGCAATATCTCCAGGGCGGCTGAGGCGTAGCGAACACCTCGATCGGCCCAGATTGACCTCCAAGGCCTGATCAGCGCGGGGCGGCCGGTTCCTCGATCGGGACACCGAGCCGCCCCGCGAGGTCTTGGACGTATTGCCACGCCACGCGCCCCGAACGCGAGCCACGCGTCGTCGCCCATTCCAGCGCCTCGGCACGCAACGTCTCGGGCTGCGCCGGGATGCGGTAGTGCTTGACGTAACCCTGCCACCATGTCGAGGAATTCGTCCTGGCTGCAGCGGTGGAAGCCGAGCCAGAGGCCGAAGCGATCGGACAGCGAGACTCTTCTCCTCGACCGCCTCGCCGGGATTGATCGCGGTCGAGCGCTCGTTCTCCATCATTTCGCGCGGCATCAGGTGGCGGCGGTTCGACGTCGCGTAGAAGATGACGTTGTCGGGCCGCCCCTCGATGCCGCCTTCGAGCACCGCCTTGAGCGACTTGTAGGTCGTGTCGTCGGCGTCGAACGAGAGGTCGTCGCAGAACACGATCACCCGCTCGCGGACGCCGCGCAGCAGCGTCATGAGATCGGGCAGGCTCTCGATATCCTCGCGGTGGATCTCGATCAGCTTGAGCGGTCCCGGTCCGGACTTGCGCGCGCGCCGCGTTGATCGCCGCATGCGAGGCCTTCACCAGCGACGACTTGCCCATGCCGCGCGCGCCCCACAGCAGCGCGTTGTTGGCCGGCAGGCCCTTGGCGAAGCGCTCGGTATTGTCCATCAGCACGTCGCGCACGCGGTCGATGCCGCGCAGCAGCGACATGTCGACGCGGTTGACCTTGGGGACGGGAACCAGCCGGCGGCCGTCCGGGTGCCAGACGAACGCATCGGCAGCGGCGAGATCGGCGGCCGCCGGGATCGCGCGGGCTCAGGCGCTCGAGCGCCTCGGCGATACGCCGCAGCGTGTCCGTGAGGTCGTCTGCCGCAGGGGTCTTGGCGTCCATCGACGAGGTCCTAGATCGGTCGCGGGAGCCTTAGCCCATGGGGCTTTGGCACCGCAAGGCAGGGCTCGAATCGGTGCCTAGCAAGCCCTCCTGCGGCGCTTTTCCCGCGACGTTGCAATTGGGGCGCCCGTCGCTATAGTCCGCGCGGATTTTGACGGCCGGCCCGAGACTTGGAGCCACCCGGGGCCACCCATCCTCGTCACAGGATTGAGGAACTCATGCTGATTACGCCGGCCTACGCCCAGTCCCCGTTCGGGGGCAACACCGACATGCTGACGTCGCTGCTGCCGTTCGTCCTTATTTTCGTGATCATGTACTTCCTGATCCTGCGGCCGCAGCAGAAGCGGGTGAAGCAGCACGCCGAAATGGTCAAGAACGTGCGCAAGGGCGACACGGTGATTACCTCCGGCGGGCTGGTTGGCCGGGTGACCAAGGTGATCGACGACGACCAGATCGAGGTCGAGGTCGCCGACGGCGTGCGCGTGCGGCAGATGCGGCAGATGGTGACCGACGTGCGCGCCAAGGGCGAGCCGGTCAAGGACGACGAGACCAAGAGCTGATCGCGGTCAGCACGGACGGCCAGGAATGCTCTATTTCTCACGGTGGAAGGCGCTCGGGACGCTGCTGACGGCGTTCATCGTCTGCCTGTTCGCCGTTCCCAACTTCTTCAGCGACGCGACCCTGAAGCGCTGGCCGGCCTGGGCGCAGCGCCACGTGGTGCTGGGGCTCGACCTGCAGGGCGGCTCGCACATCCTGCTTGAGGTCGACGCGAACTACGTGCGCAAGGAGAAGGCCGAGCAGCTGCGCGACGATGTCCGCCGCGTGCTGCGCGAGGCGCGCGTCGGCTACACCGGGCTGGTGGTGCGCGGGCTGACCGTCGAGGTGCGCATCCGCGAGGAAAGCGACTTCAACGCAGCGCTCGCGCAAGCTGCGCGAACTGTCCCAGCCGCTCGGCGGATTGCTCAGCGCGACCGGGCAGCGCTCGCTCGACATGGTCGACGCCGGAAACCGGGTGATCCAGCTCACCATTACGCCAGCCGGCGATCACCGAGCGCATCCGCCAGTCGATCGAGCAGTCGATCCAGATCGTCGAACGCCGCGTCAACGAGCTCGGCACGGTCGAGCCGCTGATCCAGCGTCAGGGCGTCGACCGCATTCTGGTGCAGGTGCCGGGCCTGAGCGATCCGGAACGCCTGATCAAGCTGATCGGGCAGACCGCCAAGCTGACGTTCCGCATGGTCGACATGTCGATCAGCGCCGACCAGGCGGCAGCAGGGCCGCGTGCCGCCGGAATCCGACCTGCTCAAGGGCCCGGCAGAAGGAAGGCGGGCAACCTTATGTGATCGAGAAGCGCGTCGTGGTGTCGGGCGAGGACCTGACCGACGCGCAGCCGGGCTTCGACCAGCGCACCAGCGAGCCGATCGTCACGCTTCAAGTTCAACACCAACGGCGCGCGCCGCTTCGCGCAGGCGACGCAGGAAAACGTCGGCCGCCCGTTCGCGATCGTGCTCGACAACGAGGTGATCTCCGCGCCGGTGATCCGCGAACCGATCCTCGGCGGTTCGGGGCAGATTTCCGGCAGCTTCACGGTGCAGCAGGCGAACGACCTGGCGATCCTGTTGCGCGCCGGCGCGCTGCCCGCGCCGCTGCAGGTGATCGAGCAGCGCGTGGTCGGCGCCGGCTTGGGTCAGGACTCGATCCAGAACGGCAACGCGCGCCGCCTATCTCGGCGCGGTGCTCGTCGTGCTGTCGATGTTCCTGATCTACGGCAAGTTCGGCCTTATCGCGAATATCGCGGTTGCGATCAATGTCGCGATGATCTTCGGCGTGCTGTCGCTGATCAACGCGACGCTGACCCTGCCGGGCATCATCGGCATCGTGCTCACCATCGGCATCGCGGTCGATTCGAACGTGCTGATCTATGAGCGCATCCGCGAGGAAGTGCGCAGCGGACGCACCGCAATCGCCGCGATCGACGCAGGCTTCACGCGCGCGCTCGCGACCATTCTCGACTCCAACATCACGACCTTCATCGCCGCGGCCGTGCTGTTCTTCATCGGCACCGGCCCGGTGCGCGGCTTTGCCGTGACGCTCGGCGTCGGCATCATCACCACCGTATTCACAGCCTTCACGCTGACGCGGCTGATCGTGTCGTGGTGGGTGCGTTGGGCGCGGCCGCAGCGCCTGCAGATCTCCTGAGGGGATACTCAGTGCGATTTCACTCATCCATTCCCGCTGCTTCGCATCGTCCCGGACGATACCAAGTTCGATTTCATGCAATTCCGCCGCATCAGCTTTCCGATCTCGGCGCTCCTGTCGATCGTGGCGATCATCCTGTTCTTCCATCCGGGCCTCAACCTCGGCATCGATTTCCGCGGCGGCACGCTGATCGAGCTGCAGACCAAGGACGGACCGGCCGATCTTGCCAAGATGCGCGCGACGCTGACCGGGCTCCAGCTCGGCGATGTTCAGCTGCAGCAGTTCGGCGGGACGACCGATGTGCTGATCCGCGATCGCGCAGCAGCCCGGCGGCGAACAGGCACAGCTGGCCGCAGTCGACAAGAGTTCGCGGGCGCGCTCGGCGACCGACGATCGACTACCGCCGCGTCGAGGTGGTGGGCCCGCGCGTCTCGGGCGAACTGTTGTCCTACGGCACGCTCGGCATCATCGTGGCGATCGGCGCGATCCTGATCTATCTCTGGTTCCGCTTCGAATGGCAGTTCGCGCTCGGCGCCATGATCGCGAACGTGCACGATCTCGTGCTCACGCTCGGCTTCATGTCGCTGATGCAGGTCGACTTCGACCTGACCTCGATCGCGGCGCTGCTCACCATCCTCGGCTATTCGCTCAACGATACGGTCGTCATCTACGACCGTATCCGCGAGATGCTGCGGCGCTACAAGAAGCTGCCGATGCCGGACTTGCTGAACATCTCGATCAACTCGACGCTGTCGCGCTCGATCATCACGCACCTGACCGTCACGCTTGCGCTGCTCGCGCTGTTCTTCTTCGGCGGCCACGCGATCCACGGCTTCGTCACCACGATGATGTTCGGCGTCGTGCTGGTCGGCACCTACACGTCGGTGTTCATCGCCGCGCCGATCCTGATCTATCTCGGCGTCGGAACCGGCCGGCAGGAAGCGACCGATCCGGCGGAGACAGTCAAGAGCGCCAATATCCGGTTCTCGACGTAGGTTGGCCGTGATTGCGGACGATCCGCATCTGCCGCAGGCGGCCGCGATCGAGGCCTACGGCAAGGGCGGCTTTCGTTTCGCCGGCATGTCGCATCGCGGCTCGATCCTGTGCCTGCCGGCTGGCATCTGGGCATGGCCGGTGATCGGCGCCCGCTGACATCACCGAAGAGACGCTGGCGCGCGCGCTTGCCAGCCGCGATGTCGAGCTGTTCCTGGTCGGCACCGGCAAGACGCCGTGGCTGATGCCGGAGGCGCTGCGCTGGCGCTTTCGCGACGCGCGCATCGGCGATCGAGGTGACGCCGACGGGCGCGGCGGTGCGCACCTACAACATCCTGTTCGGCGAAGGCCGCCGCGTCGGCGCGGCCCTGATCGCGGTGGACTGAACGGCGCGCTTCGCTACCTTGCCACGATGGAGGAGAATTACCGCTTCTGCGAGGCATCAGTCCGCGCAGCCGACAAGGATCGCTTTCTCGCGACCTTGTTCGCGCCCGCCGAGAAGCGCGGTCCGCTTTTCGCGCTTTATGCGTTCAACGGCGAGATCGCCGGGGTGCGCGACCGGGCGCGCGAGCCGATGCCGGGCGAAATCCGGCTGCAATGGTGGCGCGACGTACTCAACGGCGAGCGGGCCGGCGAGGCGGCCGCGAACCCGATCGCGGCGGCGCTGATCGAAACGATTGCGCGCTTCAAGCTTCCTGTTGCGCCACTCATCGATCTGATCGAGGCGCATGCATTCGATCTCTACGACGATCCGATGCCGACGCTTGCGGCGCTGGAAGCGTACGGCCGCAAGACGGAGTCGGTCGTTGTTCGAACTCTCGGAACGCATCGTTACCGACAACCACGACGACGCGCTCAGGGCTGCCGCCCAGCACGCCGGGATCGCCTGCGCGATCACCAGCGTCGTGCGGTCCTTTGCGCGGCATGCATCGCGACGCCAGATCTATGTTCCAGTCGAATTGCTCGATCGCCACGGCGCGCGCGTCGAAGACATTCTCGCGGGGCACACGACTCCCACGCTATGCGGCGCGCTCGCCGATTTGCGCGGTGAAGCGCGGCGACACCTCGCGGTGTTCGAGGCATCCCTGCCGCAATTGCCGTCCACCGCAATGCCGGCTTTCCTCCCGGCCGCACTGGTGCCTGGCTATCTCGCCGTCACGGAGCGCCGCGACTACGACCCGTTCACGATCTGCGGTTGCGGTTCCGCAGTGGCGCCGACAGTGGGCGCTGTGGCGGGCGGCTCGGCGGTACTCGCGGGCGATGCGGGGCTGACCCCGCGCGCGTCCTCGATCATCGCCTCAGCGATCAGGTGCTCGCCCATGATCACCTTGGTGGCGCCGTGCCGCTTCAGATGTTCGATCTCTTCCTCCGAATGCGCGCGCGCGATGATCGGCAGTTTCGCGTTGACGGCACGGGCCTGTTCGACCACCTGTCCGCCCTCGAAGCCATCCGGGATCGCGACCAGCAGGCAGCGCGCCGCAAGGTAATTCGCGGCCTGTGCCAGCTCCGGATCGGCCGCGTTGCCGGTAATGGCCTCAATGCCCTGCTTGCGCAGGGTCTCGACGATGTCTTCGTCGTTCTCGATGACAAGCAACGGCATCTCCGCGCGCCTGAGCGTCTCGCCGACCACGCTGCCGACGCGGCCATAGCCGACGAGCACGACGTGGTTGATCAGGCGCGACACCGGGATGGGCTCGCGCGTCGGTGTCTCGGCGGGCTCCGGCGCGGCCGGAGCCTCGGCGGGTGTTTTCTTCGGCGGCTCGTGATGCGCATAGATCCAGTCGGCCGCGACGAACAGGAACGGCGTGAGCAGGATCGAAATGAGGGCCGCGGCGAGGACAAGATCGCGTCCGAGCGGCGGCAGGACGCCAAGCGCGACGCCGTAGGCGCCCAGCAGGAAAGAGAACTCACCGATCTGCGCGCGGCTCGCCGCTATCATCAACGCGGTCGACTCGGAATGACGGAACAGCCGCATCACCGCGTAGGCAACCGCCGATTTGGCAACGATGACGATCAGCAGCGTCGCGAGCAGCGAAAGCGGATTGCTCACGATCACCGCCGGATTGAACAGCATCCCGACCGAGACGAAGAACAGCACGGCGAACGCATCGCGCAGCGGCAGCGTCTCTTGCGCGGCGCGCTGGCTCAGCGTGGACTCGCTCAGGATCATGCCGGCAAAGAACGCGCCCAGCGCAAAGGACACCTCGAACAGCGTCGCGGCCCCATAGGCGACGCCGAGGGCGATTGCCAGCACGGCAAGGCGGAACAGCTCGCGCGAGCCGGTGTGCGCCACATAGTGCAGCAGCCACGGGATCACGCGCCGCCCGACGAACCACATCAGCACGCCAAAAGCCGCAAATTTGCCGAGCGTGATGGCGAGCGGGAGGGCGGCGGCCGAAAGGTTCGTTCCGGCCGCGAGGACCGGTAGGAACACGAGGACCAGCACCATGACGAGGTCCTCGACCACCAGCCAGCCGACCGCGATGCGGCCGCGCTCGGTGTCGAGCAGGCGGCGCTCCTGCAGGGTGCGCAGCACCACGACCGTGCTCGCAACTGACAGTGCGGCGCCGAACACCAGGCCGCCGGCAAGCGGCCAGCCGAGTAGCATCGCCAGGCCCAGCCCAAGTGCGGTCGCGACTGCCATCTGGAGCAGCGCGCCCGGCACCGCGATGGCGCGCACCGACAACAGCTCATGCATGGAGAACTGCAGGCCAACGCCGAACATCAGGAGGATGATCCCGATGTCGGAAAGCTCGGTGGCGATGCTCTGGTCGGCAACGAAGCCCGGCGTGAATGGGCCGATGACGACGCCAGCCAGCAGATATCCCACCAGCGGCGAGGCCTTGAGCCGGTGCGCGACCGCGCCGAACGCGAAGGCGAGCACAATGCCGACGACAATGGTGGAAATAAGCGGCGTGTGCGTCGGCATATGGTTCCTCAGGCGGCAGATCAGCAGCCGTTCAATTCATACACGACACCCGGTTGAATTCTAGAACGTGAAACGGTCGCGCAGATTGCGCCGGTCGGCAATGATGCGCGCGACGACGCGGCGCTCGGTCTCGCTGGCGATCAGCATGTCGAGCTGGTCGAGCTGGTTCATGGCGATCAATTGCAGGATTTCGATACGGATCGAGCCATCGGCATGGCGCGGCAGTGCGTCGACCAGCTGCATCCGTTCCGGCGCCTTGGCGCGACCGGCGCTCGCGACCATGAAGTCGTGGATCTCCTCTTCGTTCGCGCCCGGCTTGCCCTCGATGAACGCGTATAGCCCGGTGCCGACGCGGCGATCGGGAAAGGCCAGCACGACGACATCGCGCACACCCGGATGGCCTTTCAGGTTCGCGGCGATGACCGGTGCATCGGTCACCAGCCGCGGCCCGCCGCCTTCACGATCGGTAAAGCGGAACAGGCCGCGCGTGACCCAGATATAAACGCGCTTGCCGGTCGCCATCCAGAGCAGCGTCAGCCAGGTCTTGCGTGCGAGGATGCGCCGCTCGGTCGCGGTCAGCGCCTCGGGCACGTAGGAGCGCTTGTGCTTGAGGTAGTGGCGCAGGTCCTCGTAGGCGGCGAGTCGGAAGAAGCGGCTGCGCCGGCTTGGCTGCGCGGACAGCTGGAAGTCGGTGAGATAGGCGCGCCCGTCGGTACCGCGCAGCCAGTTTTGCTCCTTGGCGAGATCGTTGTGGCAGAAGCCGGCGCTGTGCATCCTGCGCAGCACGGCCCGGGCCGAACGGAAATACGCACGGTCCCCGAGCGGGCGCGCGATATGCAGCGGCACGCCGTCGATCCAGCGGCGCACCAGCACGCGTCGGCCGGAAAAATAGAGTAGGGGTGCGATGCCGAGGGGGCCGACAACGTTGAGCGCGCGCGCCTCACGCGCGAGAAAATTGCGCGCGAAAGCGAAGGTCCACCACGGGACCTGATCGATGCGCCGCGCAACCGCATCGACGTCGCCATCCGGCCCGCGAAAGATACCGCGCTCGACGATCGAGAAAATATCGCGCTTGAGCACGACACTGCGGTGCCAGCGCTCGCCGAGCTCGGCGGGAGCCAGATCGTGGTCGTCGGGCGCATTTGCGCTCGCCGTCTGCATGCTGTCAGCCGACATCACTCGGCCGCCGCCGGGAAAGCCTCGCCGGACATCCAGCGGTCGAGATCGGCAAGCGCGCGACGCGACAGTTCGCGCTTCTTGGCGATGCTCTTGGCGGGGCCGCGCAACCGCTCGCCGTCCGGCCCGCGCGTCGGCATGCGTGTGAGCGGCGGAAACAGCCCGAAATTGATGTTCATCGGCTGGAACGAGCGCGGACCGGCATCGATCGTCTCGATGTGACCGCCGGTGATGTGGCCGAGCAGCGCACCGTGCGCCGTCGTGGACGGGGGCAGCACGACCGGTTCGCCGAGCCGCTCCGCGGCGGCGAAGCGGCCGGCGAGCAAGCCGACCGCGGCGGATTCCACATAGCCCTCGCAGCCGGTGATCTGCCCGGCAAAGCGCAGGCGCGGCGCCGCGTTCAGCCGCAGCATGGCGTCGAGCAGCTTTGGCGAATTGAGGAACGTGTTGCGATGAACGCCGCCGAGACGAGCGAACTCCGCCTTCTGCAGTCCCGGAATGGTGCGGAACACGCGCACCTGATCGGCATGCTTCAGCTTGGTCTGGAAGCCCACCATGTTGAACAGCGTGCCGAGCTTGTTGTCCTGACGCAGCTGCACGACCGCATAGGCCTTCACGGTCGGCTGATGCGGGTTGGTGAGACCGAACGGTTTCATCGGCCCATGGCGCAAGGTCTCGCGCCCGCGCTCGGCCATCACCTCGATCGGCAGGCAGCCGTCGAAGTAGGGAGTGCCCGCTTCCCATTCGTGGAACGAGGTCTTGTCGCCCGCGAGCAGCGCATCGACGAAGGCCTCGTATTGCTCGCGCGTCAGCGGGCAATTGATGTAGTCGGCACCCGAGCCGCCGGGCCCCGTCTTGTCGTAGCGCGACTGGAACCAGGCGACCGACATGTCGATCGAACCGCGATGCACGATCGGCGCGATGGCGTCGAAGAACGCGAGCGAGTCCTCGCCGGTCAGGCCGCGCATCGCATCGGCAAGCGCCGGCGAGGTGAGGGGGCCGGTCGCGACGATGACCGAATCCCAGTGCTCCGGCGGTAGGCCAACTTCCTCGCGGCAGACCTCGATCCGCGGATGCACCTCGAGCGCGGCCGTCACGGCAGCCGCGAAGCCGTCGCGGTCGACCGCAAGCGCGCCGCCCGCCGGTACCTGATGGGCGTCGCCCGAACGCATGATCAGCGATCCGAGCCGGCGCATTTCTTCGTGCAGCAACCCGACCGCATTGGTTTCCCGCTCGTCGGAGCGGAACGAGTTGGAGCAGACGAGTTCGGCGAGCGACTCCGTCTTGTGCGCCGCCGTGGTGCGCACCGGCCGCATCTCGTGCAGCACGACGGGCACACCGCGGCTTGCGATCTGCCATGCCGCCTCGGAACCTGCAAGGCCGCCGCCAATGATATGGACCGGTTGCATTCGCAAGGTGGTCAGTTAAAAGCCGATTGAAGTCAACCCGCCGGGCTTGAGGAGGCGATCCGATGCGGCTGGGGAAACTCGTTGCGTGCCTCTTTCTCGCGATGACGGGAACCGCCGCGGCGGCGCCGCTCGATCCGGCGGTGGTGCGCATGCTGGAGAGTTTCTCGCTTCCGGTCCCCAATCCGCCGAACGTCCTCGTCTGTCACGGCTTCGGCTGTACCTATCGCACGCCGATCGGCTTCGGCCCCGGCGACCGCGCGCGGCTTCAGGAGATCATGGGCGCCGGCAGGGCGAAGCCCGGCCGCCGAGCGCCAGGCGATCGGCGCAGCTTTCGCATGGTTCGAGAAGCGCGTCGGCGCCGGAGGCCGGGACCGCGAAGGCGATCGCGCGCACGACGCCGAACTATGCGCGCGACCGCGGCCAGTTCGACTGCTTCGACAAGACCCACAACGCAACGGAGTTGCTGGCGCTGCTGTCGCATCTGGGGCTGCTGCGTCATCACATCGATCGACGTGCCGGAGTCGCGCGGGCTATCTGATCGATCTGCGGCAGCATCACACCACCGCCGTGATCCGCGAACGCAAGAGCGGCCAGCGCTGGTCGGTGGACGGCTGGACCCGCAACAACGGCGAGCGGCCCGACATCTTCCCGATGGAAGAATGGGCCAAGAAAGATTGAGATCGGCCGTCAGGCGCCATATGGGGCGGTTGGCACGGCAGCAGGCCATGTTGCGCTGCAGCGCACAGGATCTGCTGCTGGAGGAGCTTGGGACGAACTCCCGATGAATTGACCGCCCCTCGCATCCCTGTGATGGCTAATCGCAATGCCGGGCAGCACGCGTTCGGATAGATTGGCGGTAGACTAGGAGCCACCCATGCACAGAATCGTCCTCGCCCTCGCATTCGGACTTGCGTACGTCACCGCTACGCAGGCGGCCGAGGTCAAGATCCTCACGGCCGGCGCCATGAAGGCCGTCGTGCTCGAACTGGTCCCGCAGTTCGAGAAGGAGACCGGCCACAAGGCCGTGGTGGACAACGACACCGCGGGCGGGCTCGCGAAGCGCATCGAGGGCGGCGAGGCGTTCGATCTCGCCGTCATCACGCCGGGCGTCCTCAACGATCTCGCCAAGAAGAGACAAGATCGTCGGCGACAGCCGCGTGAATGTCGCGCGCGTCGGCGTCGGCGTCGTGGTCAAGGAGGGCGCGCCGTCGCCCGACATCAGCAACGTCGACGCATTCAAGCGCGCGCTGATCGCCGCGAAGTCCGTCGCCTACATCGATCCGGCCTCGGGCGGATCGAGCGGCATCTATCTCACCGGCCTGTTCGACAAGCTCGGCATCGCGGCCGACATCAAGCCGAAGGCCAAGCTGAAGCAGGGTGGCTACGTCGCCGACCTGATCGCCAATGGCGAGGCCGAGCTTGGCCTGCACCAGATCAGCGAAATCCTGCCGGTGAAGGGCGTGAAGCTGGTCGGTCCGCTGCCGGCCGAAATCCAGAACTACACCACCTACGGCGCGGCCGTCGGCACCGACGCGAAGCAGCCGGATGCCGCGCGTGCGCTGATCAAGCTGCTGACCGGACCGGCGGCTGAGGGCGTGCTCAAGGCGCGCGGCATGGAGCGCCCGCCGTCCTGATATGACCGAACGCTCCGTTTGAGCTAACCGCGATCCCGGTGCGCGATGTGCGCGATGGCGGTGCGGTGCGCCACGCGATCGAGGCGCGCGAGTGCGCGCGCGCGTTGCGCGACGATTGCCTCGCCTGGTTCCCCGCGGCTGCGCGGCACGTCGTGCCGGCGCTCGACGCCGATCACGCGGCGCTGGCTGACGCGCTCGCGCTCGCCCTACGTGGCGGAGATTGCGGCGATCGCCGCGAGCGCTCGGATTTCCCGGCATCTGGTTTCTCAACGGCTCCTACGATGGGGCTGCACCGCGCTTGCGCGCGACGAGGACGCGCCGTGGCTGGTGCGCACGCTCGACTGGCCGTTTCCGGGACTCGGCCGCCATGTCGAGGTCGCGCACATGGCAGGGACCGCGGGCGAATACTACAGCGTGACGTGGCCGGGCTTCGTCGGCATGCTCACCGCGATGGCGCCGGGCCGCTTCGCCGCCGCGTCAACCAGGCGCCGCTGTGGCGCCGCACGCGGCATCCGTGGCTGCGGCCCGTATGACATCGCCGTCAACGCGATCGCGACCTGGCCGCTGCGGCACATGCCGCCTGATCAATTGTTGCGTCAGGTGTTCGAGACCTGCGCCGAGTTTCGACGAGGCGCGAACGCGGCTTGAGACGACCCCGATCGCCCGGCCGGTGATCTACACGCTGGCTGGATGCGAGCCGGGCGAGCGCTGCGTGATCGAGCGCACCGAAGAGGGCTTTGCGACGCGCACCGAGAATACCGGAGCGGCGAACGACTGGCTCGTTCCGACGACCGCCTTGGGAGGCGCGCGTCGGCGGCGATCATGCTGTTCAACTGCAATTACGACGAGGCTGGCGCAAACAGCCGCGCAGCGCCGCGAAGCGCTGGCCGCGTGGAACGCGCCGTTCGGCGAACGCTTCGACTGGGTCATGGCGCCGGTGCTCAATCCGTTCACCCGCATCGCGGTCGAGATGTGCGCCGCGCAAGGCATCCTGCGTGTCGTCGGCTACGAGAAGCTGCCCGGCCTGACCTGCCGCAGCCCGTCACCCAGCGCGGCGAGGTGCGTGCTGCGCCGGCGCGAGTGGAGCAGGCCAGCGTGCGATCAGGTGGCCTGCGGATCCACCACGGTCATGCCGCGTTGCAGGAGCACGTGCCGCACCCATAGCGTGCTGACGAACTCCACGATGCCGGTTGCGATCAGCATGGCCAGCGCGTTGAGCTGGAACCCGGATAGCGACAGATAGCCGATAGTCCAAAGCACGCCGATCACGATGCCGGTCATCACGGGCGCGATGGCGAGCACCGCGCCGATCACGCCGGCTGCGCGGACCCGCAGCGCGGTGTCCAGCAGCAGCCAGAGCTGGATCGTGATGTAGCGAGCGAAAACCAGCCGGGCAAACTCCAGATCCAGTTCTGGCCTTCGCTCGGCGTGTAGTTCGGCATGTACTTGAAGAACAGGAACGCGAGCACCGAAACGCTGAGCGTCAGGATGATGCTCACCATTTCGGTCGAGAAGCCGCGCTGGGCCGGTCTGGACATCGTCCTCCATTGCTGCCAATCCAGATTCCGGATTCGTGCTCTGGAGGCTAGCGCATTTCGGTCAGCGTGGCACCGGCTTGATCAGCCGGGTCCTTGCGCCGTCGAGGGAAACAACGAGGCCGGGAAATCCGCTGCGTAACGCTGCTCGCGCGCCGTCGGTTCGTAGAACTTCGGGCCGCGTACCGTCCGGCTCGACCACCTTGCGATAGAGGTGCCAGGTCGCGTGGCCGAGCACCGGCATCACCACCGCGAGCCCGAAGAAGGCCGGCAGCGAGCCGATCACCAGCAGCGCCGCCACGATCAGGCCCCAGACCGCCATGGTGAAGGGGTTCGCCAGCACGGCGCGCACCGAGGTCAGAATCGCGACCGCGACGCCGACATCGCGGTCGAGCAGCAGCGGGAACGACACGACGCTGAGCGTCAGCACCAGCACGGCGAACAGGAAGCCGATGCCGTTGCCGACGATGGTCAGCGTCCAGCCCTCCGGCGTTGTGAGCACCTGACGGATGAAGTCCGGCATCGAGGCGGCCGGCGCGTAGCCGAACGTCGCGACGTAGATCGCCTGCGCGACCGCGATCCAGACGAGGAAGATCGCGACCAGCATGCAGCCCGAGCGCCACGATGGCGCCGAGCGAGGGCGAGCGGAACACGTCGAGCGCGTGTTTCCACGAAACATCGAGGCCCTGTTCGCGCCGCCGGCTCATCTCGTAGAGGCCGAGCGCCGCGAATCGGGCCGATCAGCGCAAAGCCGGCCGCGAGCGGAAACAGCAGCGGCAGCACGTTCGCGCCGAAGCACGAAGCGAAAGATGCACAAAGCCGACAATCGGATAGATCAGGCAGAGGAACACCGCGTGGCTCGGCATCGCGGCGAAATCGCTCCAGCCGCGCGCGAGCGCGTCCTGTAAGTCGGCAAGTCCGATCTTGCGAACTTTTGGGTGGGCCTGGGCGAGACCCTCGCCGGCGATCACATGGGAATGCGCCATACGTTCCTCCTTGCGCCGCTGTTGTCAGCGGGCGCGAGACGACGTGGGCACCCCCCCTTGCCGGTCACACCGAACCGCGACCTGCTTGACGTGAGTATATCCACTATAACGCGCGCCGGAACCGGCGGTTCTCACAATTTCTCGATGGCGCTTCGAAGCGGTGATGTGTCGTGTTCTGGCGGATGTCGGACAGGGCCAGCCTCATAATCCCGCTACGCGACCATCGCGGCCTTCGAGGCGCGGTAGAATGCAATCGCGTCGAGCAGCTGCTCGCGGCTGAACGGCTTGCGCAGGCAGCAGGTGGCGCCATAGTCCATTGCGGTACGGAAGAAATCCGTATCGACGAAGCCGAGCCGCTCGCGTAGCCGGACATCGCGATGATCGGCACATCGGGCGCGTCGGCGCGGAACACCCTGATGGTCTCCAGCCCGTTCATGCCGGGCATGAAGATGTCGACGATCACGAGGTCGAAGGTGAACACCTCGATCGCCTCGACTGCGCTGTGCCCGCCTTCGGCGACAACGACGTCGTAGCCCTCCTGGCGCAGCAGGGCGGAGAGCGTTTCGCGCACCGGCTTTTCGTCGTCGACCACGAGGATGCGGTCCGTCATGCGCCCCTCCTGCGCCGGCAGATGCGGCACTGTCCTGAGCTAAACGACGCAAGGGTCGAACGCGTTCGCGTCGTGCGGCGACTCGGACCCTTCTGACAGAGACAATGGCTTGAATCACGCCGCGTCAACTCTGTCGAGCGATAAGACATTGCGATGCAGCATGCGCTGTGCTGAAACGGCGCTGCGACAAGCAGAGGGAGACCGCATGGCCGAGCTCACGCTGTATCACGCGTCCCCGTCGCGCTCGTCGATCGTGCTGTGGATGCTCGAGGAGCTGGGCCAGCCCTACGACATCCACCTGCTCAGCTTCGCCAAGGGCGAGAACCGCGCGCCGGACTATCTGGCGATCAACCCGATGGGCAAGGTGCCGGCGCTGCGCCACGGCGACACGGTGATCACCGAAGTGGCGGCGATCTGCACGTATCTTGCCGACGAGTTTCCCGACGCGAAGCTCAATGTGCCGATCGGCACGCCGCGCCGCGGCGTTTATCTGAAATGGCTGTTCTTCGCCCCCGGCTGCGTCGAGCCGGCGGTGACCGACCGCGCCTACCCGCGCAAGGAAGAGGCGCGCCGCGGCATGCTCGGCTACGGGGATTTCGACACCACCATGAATGTGCTGGCAGCAGCCGTCGCGAAGGGGCCGTGGCTGATGGGCGAGCAGTTCACCGCAGCCGATGTCGTGTGCGGCTCGCATATCCGCTGGGGCACGATGTTCAAGATGATCCCGGAGCGGCCGGAGTTCGCCGCCTACGCGGCACGCATTGCCGCGCGCCCGGCCGCGCAACGCGCCGAGGCGAAGGACAAGGAGCTGGGCGAGCAAACCGCGCCGGCGTGAGGTGTTCACGCGACCCGCAAGCTCGGCGCTTACCCTCCCCTGGAGGGGGAGGGTCGACGCGAGTGAAACGAGCGGCGGGTGGGGTGACTTTTGCGCGCGCCGTTCACCCCACCCCGGCTCAGCTCACTTCGTTCGCTTCGCCGACCCTCCCCCTCCAGGGGAGGGTGTTCGAGCGTGCAGCTCGTTTCGCGCTCAATGTCCAGATTCATCTTTGGCCAATGCTCCGCCGCCCGGTATGGCAGGGTGCCGGTATCCCTTGTCCATTTCCACTCCCGAAAAAATTGAGGGGAGCAGGGCGCCGACAGGCGCTGGTGCGGAACGCCGCACCCCGTGACCCGCCTCGCGGTCGGATCCATCTCCGGATCGCCGGAGATGACCGGCCAGTGACGTAGGCCGGCGCGCCTCTCGACGCCCTGCTGCGGCGTCTTCCTTACGGCGCCGGGCCGCGCTTTCAGCGGCGCGCTTCACGCACCGCCGTCAGCCAGCTCCTGGCAGGAGGCCGTTGTACCTCCGGGCGGAGCCCCGACGCTGCCCGAGTGCCCGGCTGACGAGGCCGAACGCGCGGGCGCCGCACCGGCGAAGGCCCGGATTTCGCCGGGCGCCCGCCGCCAGGTCCGCTTGGCCTGTTCTCCGGCCGCGCTTCCCGGCTTGCTCCATCATCCGAACGTCACCGGTTGACGCCCCTCAGCGAGCAAGGCTATTTCTGTATAATCCTATGATAGGATCATGTCAAGGGACCTGGAAGGGCGTCTAGTAATTCGTAGGGCGCAGTAAGCGAAGCGCACTGCGCCGCTGCCTCCCGGCGCAATGCGCTTCGCTTATTGCGCCCTACGCGCTAGGTGCTGCGCGCGCATTTGTCCGAGTATGTGCGAGCCGAATAGAGACGCGTGGGCACGGCGCGCACCGTGCGCCTTTGCCCACCCTACTCCGCCTTCTCCGTGAAGAACTTCTCCCCGTACGCAAACCGGTTCGGCTTCAGGAAAAATCCAAGGATGACCGCGCCACTCGGCGAGACCGCCTCGTGCTGGTTGCCACCCGGCCGCCAGCAGAACTGGCCCGGTCCGCAGACACCCTCGTGATCCTCCAGCGTGCCTTCGAGCACGTACGTCTGCTCCAGCGCGGTGTGCTCGTGCAGCGGCACGACGGCGCCGGGCGCGAGCTTGAACAGCGCCGTGGTGATCCCGCTGTCGTCCGAATAGAGCACCTTGATCTCGATGCCGGGAAACTTGGTCGGCTCCCACGGCATGTTCGGGACGTCGAGATAGCGCGAGGTGAGATGCGGCGGATTTTCGGGCTTGATGTCGGAGTGAACGGCCTTGCGGGCCTGCGCGGACATGGGCTCCTCCTCGGACGCGATGCCCCACAAGGTTACAGCCGCGCACGGGCGCGCGGAAGGGGCGTCTAGGCGACCAGATCGCCGAACTCCGGATGCTGCGCCACCACGAACCGCGCGAAGGAGCACAGCGGCCGCACTTTCAGGTTCTGCGCCCGGATCTCCGCCAGCATTTCCAGCACCAGGCGCGAGCCGACGCCGCGCTCGCGCAAGGGCCGCGGCACCTCGGTGTGGGTGATCGCGATCACGCCGTCGAGGTTGCGGTAATTCGCAAAGGCGGTGTGGCCGTCGATCTCAAGCTCGAAGCGCGCGGGCGGTGCGCCTGGATCAGCGAAAGTGTGCGTCATCGTCATGACCAAGTAACCCACCAAAGGCCGGCGGGTTACGCTTCGCTAACTAATCCGCCCTACGTGCTGCGGCAGCTCCAAGATAGCGCTGCGCGTTCACCGTGGTAACGGTGGCCACACGTTGCCCTTCATGTTGTACATCACGCCGCGCTTCGCTCTGTTCGCCGGCGAGGGCCGGGCATTGCCAACGCTCCCAATGGCATCTCGCATGCCGTCGAGCTGAGCGCGGGTGGCCGTCCCGCGGGGCAGGAACACATACCAAGACACCGGCTCGCTGCAGGGTGGCGTCGTCAGCGAGCCGATATAATAGTAGAGGTCCATTCGCGTCGGCAGGAGGTCACGCGGATCCACCGTAAGGCCCTGTGGCGTCGTCTTGGGCGGCAGGTTTGCGAGAATCGGGACGAGGAACGGATTCGCCGTCGTGCCTTCCTCGAACAACACGCCCACGACCGCTTTTCCGCCGCTCGCGTTTGTGTGGACCAGATGGGCTTCCAGCTCGAATTGATTGCCGTCGATGGTGTGTTCGGAGGGTGCATGGAAATGGATCTCAGCCAGATTGTAACTGTCGTCGGGATACCTCTGGTCGGGACGGTCGATCGGATACGCAATCGGGGTGTCTCGCGTGAACTGAAAGCCGTAGGATGTATTCGTGGGGGGCTTGACCACCAGGGTATGGCCGTTGTTCTCGACATTGAAGGGCATCGAGCCGTAGTTGCCGAAGCGCTGGGAGGCGTCCGACTGGCCCTTGAGCGGTCCCGCTCTGATTTGCGCCGGCGATTGCCGCGTGCCGGTCTTGCATTTGGCCCAATCGGAACTGAGGTCGCCCCAGTGCTCAGGCCCGTGGTCGCCCTCGTATTTGAAGTGCGGAGTTTCCGAAGTCTGCGCGAACGCTACTGCCGCAGCGGCGCAGAGACCCGCCGCCAATGCCGTCGTGATGGCTTTCATAATCATGCTTCCTCGCGGTGCCGTGCGGCATCATCCCCGACAGCGTGACCGCATGCAACTCCAAAGCGAGCCGGGCCTGCGTCCGGTACCGTCGTCTAACTAACCCGCCCTACAAATCTGTGCGCCTGCAGCGCCTGTCCGAACGCCTCGAACAGTTTTCGGTTCACGGGATTTTTCTGCGGGTCGTACTCCGCGTGCCATTGCACACCCAAAGCAAAGCCGGGCGCGCCGGCAATACGAATGGCCTCGATCGTGCCGTCCTCGGCGACGCCCTCGACCACGACGCGGTGGCCCGGCCGGTCGATACCTTGGCCGTGCAGCGAGTTCACACGGATCGTCTCTTGCCCAAGGATTTTCGCGAACGTGCCGTCGGGCACGAGCGTCACGTCGTGGCGGTCCGCGAAGATGACCAGCGGGTCGGGATGGATCTCGCCGTTTTCCAGCCGCGGCATGCGGTGGTTCATGCGCCCGGGCAGTTCGCGGATCTCGGGATGCAGCGAGCAGCCGAACGCGACGCTCATCTCCTGAAAGCCGCGGCAGATGCCGAACAGCGGCACGCCGCGCTCGACGCAAGCCTGCACCAACGTGAGCGCGAGCGCGTCGCGGTCGTGGTCGTAGGGCTCGTGGCGCGCGTCTTCCTCGAGGCCGAATCGCGTCGGGTGCACATTGGCGCGCGCGCCGGTCAGCAGGATGCCGTCGACCGCGCCGAGCAGCGAGTCGATGTCGGTGATCTCGGGCGTGCCGGCGAACATCAGCGGCAGCGCACCGGTGACGTCGGCGATCGCGCGCAAATTCCGCTCGCCGACCATCTGCGTGGTGAAGCGGTTTTCCACGCGATGCGCGTTGCCGATCACGCCGACAACCGGTCTGGTCATTGCCACGTCCTTGCACTCCCTGACCCCGCAATTCCTAGCACAGACGAGGTACAATCGCTCCCCCGTCGGTGGGCAAAGGGCGCATGCAAATCTGCTGAAACGAAAAATTCCGCGGCGGCGCAATTCGCGCTAGGTTGGGCCGACAGGCAGGGGAGGTGGCCGTGATACGGGGCATGCTGACGTTGGCGGCGCTGGCACTGGCCGCGCCCGCACTCGCGCAGAGCGACCAGAACGCGCGCTGGTGCCGCGGCGAGGATGGCGCGACCTTGGAGCAGACACTGGCCGGCTGCACCGCCGTGATCGAGCGCAAGTCCGACACGGCGCAGCAGATCGCGCTCGCCTACAGCCTGCGCGGCGGGGCGATGTACTACAAAGGCGATTTGGTGCGCGCAATCGCGGACTACGACGAGGCGATCAAGCTCGACCCCGGCTTCGCGCGTGCGTTCAACAACCGCTGCTGGGCGCGCGCGGTGGTCGGGCGCGTGCAGGAGGCGGTCGCCGACTGCGACGAGTCGCTGCGTCTTGCGCCGGACGTCGCCAACACCCTGGAGAATCGCGGCTTCGCCTATCTCAAGATGGGGCAGTACGAGCGCGCCATCGCCGACTACGACGCCGGGCTGCGGCTCAACCCGGATAACAGAGCGGACTATCTCTACGGCCGCGGGCTTGCGAAGCTCAAGAAAGGCGACGCGAGCGGCGCGGCCGATGTCGCCGCCGCCAAGGCGCTGCACGACAAGATCGACGAGGAGTTCGCGAGCTACGGCGTGAAGTGAGCCGCGCGCTGCCTCACAACCGCGTCACATGAGCGGAGACTGCGAGCCAGCGGCCGTTTTGCCTTGCCCAGCAATCGGTGTAGCGGCCGCCGCCTGCGCTGCCGTCGGCCCTCGTGAAGGCGGTGCGTGCGTGGATGAGCGCGAAGTCGCCGATGATGCGGATGAGAACGTCCTCTGCCCTGAGATTCGTGATCGTCACGGGTTTCGCCGTCTGTTTCAGGAACGCCGCGCGATCGAGCAGCGAGCCGTCGGGATTGCTGCAATAAAACTCCGGTGCCAGGATCTCGTCGAAGCGCTTCACGTCGGAGTGCTGCACCGAATTGATGTAGTCAGTGTTGAGCGCGAGCAGGGTATCGTGGTCGGACTGCGGTTGCGCGCGCATTGCGGTTGCGGTCATGGGTGCCTCCGTTTGGCGGTGCGTCAGCGCGTCGGAATGGTCAGCCGCAGTCCCGGCGTCGGCGCCGAGCGCGTCGCGTCGTATCCGGGCGTCGCCGAATAGGGCGTGATCGGATCGCCGCTGATCGAGCCGGGCGAGATATACGAATTCGGCGGCAGCACGAGCGGCGGCAGGATCGGCTGGAGCAGCGGCTTGAAGTCGACCGGCGGCGGATCGGATTTCCCGGATTGGGCGGCCGCGCCTGGCGGCAGGGCCGTGGCAGCCAGGAGAATGCAAAGCGCAAGCGAGGCCTTGCTCATGGGCGCGCTCCCAAACATCGGCCGGAAAGAGTACGGGCAAACGGGTGACCGGGCAACGCAGGCCGAAGCCCGTCTTGATCGTACCACCACGGAATGCATCATAGAGAACAGTAGCAAAGGGGCGTTCAATGAGAAAAACTTATCTGATAGCCGGGCTCGTGGTTCTCGGTCTTGGTGGTCATGCGCTCGCCGAAGGTCAACCGAATTTGAGCGTCGCGAAGAAGCCGGGAGCGGTGCCGCTCGGCTATTCTTCCAAGCCGCCGGCGCTGCAATTGCGCGTTCCGCGGCTTGAACAACCAAAAACGCGCGACTTCTTCATCAGAAGGGCGGTCCCGCTCGACCTGAATGCCCCGGTGCCAGGCCCCGAATGCCCGGCGGGCAACGCAGCATGGCGTGAATGGCGCGACGTCACCGCAAATCTGGTGCTGAGCAAATACATCGAAACTGGCGGACAGAAGCTTCTTTCGCATGAAGAAGTCGTCGCACAGGCCGATCAAGCGAATCTCTTCATCAAAGAGTGCCGGAAGGGTCCTCAATTCGGCCAGGCGAACGAAGCCGACGCGATCATTGCCAATCTCGAACGGTTTGCCCAGACGGTTGGCATCAACAACTATGTCGACCATCGCTTCGGTTTCAGGATTACCGACAAGGAGTATCTGGAGAACATCAGAGTTCAAGCGGATCTCCCCCCGCTGCTCAAAAGCCAGCCCTTTCTCAAGAGTGTCAGCAATCCGGCGACGTATAAGGATGCCATGCGGATGATCGAGGATCACAACACTACGTTGGGTCCGGATCAGCCGCGTTGGGAGGTGCTTCTCTACAAGTCCCGCTTCCTCGGAACCCCGGACGAGGCGCAAACCAATGGCCGTTTCTTCGTCTACGTGCGCGAAGGTGGCCTGGAAAAATGGATTCAATTCGGCATCGTGACGCCGGGCGATCCGGTCAGGCCTATCAACAACCTGTCGATCGTATCGATCGGGGCGGCGGATGCTGCCGGCAATCGTCCGACCGCTATTCTCGATCATTGGCGCACCCACGAGGCGGACGGCTCGATCAGTCTCGCCACGCGATTTGAAAAAACCGGCCGGACAGAAAATTGCGCGCTCTGTCACAAGACATCTCCGCTCGGGATTCATCCCGCGGAGGAGTACGTGCTCGCGACCGACGGCCGGCTGGTTCTCAACACGACCAATCCGGGCGAGAAAACCAAGATCCTGAACGATCGCATCGAGACCTACGGTCCGCCGCATTTCAAGGACTGGATGCGTGTGTCGGATTTCGGCCCGACCATCGGGCCAACTGGCCGGCAGCGCGATATGGCGTTCATGCGCGCGTGCACCAGCCGCCAGATGCTCAGCGACGCCAGCATCACGAATGTGCAGCGATCAATGCGATGCAGCTCCTGCCATCACGAAGAGTTCCTTGGGCCGCTGAACTATCCGCAAAGCCTGAAAACCGACGTGACCAGCCGCCAGATCAAAGAATACATCGTCCAGGGATGGATGCCGCCCAACAACAGGCTTACGACCTCCGAGCGCGAGGCGTTGTACAGCTGTCTCACGCAGGAATATCACGATCCCACGACCCAGACCGGGCTCCTGCTCGATTGGCTGAAGGGTGAGGCGCCTTAGATCTGTCTCGCGTCGCCTATCCAACTCTATCCTTGTTCACGCCGTCCTGCGCCCGCTTGCACACTAAGATGATCGGGTAAACTCGACCGGGGCCGTCGGTGTGCGTGCTGAATCTGCCGCTCCAGCGATTGCACTAACGCCAAGTTTTCTTTGAATAGCCTAACATACAGAGGACTCGGTCCGCCCGTGTAGGCGATGATCAAAGCGGCCGGAAGTCTTCCTATCATTTTCCCGCAAGTAGTCGCAGCAAACTTCATAACAACTTAGATCGTTGAAGGCTGCTCGAAAAATCTTGGAATTGCTCTGACCATAGCGGCGACGCCAGTAGGAGAACGCTACCTGACAGCGACCAATCGTCAGCGTGGGTTCGCGGCGCACTACATAGATCATGCAAAGTGCACAAAGCACTTCGCAAGTTCGAAAGATCGTTCCGCGGAACCGTGCCTCGGTCAGTATGAAGGCTATAGCAGTCGGATTTACAGGTCCGCTCTCCCGAATCCGAGTCAGTAGACTACATAGCCTCGGCTTGTTCATCGACTTCCACAAATTGTGTTTTCGGTATATTCACCGGACTGGTGAAGAGCATTGTAACCCCCCAAGTAATGGCTCCAACGATGATCACATTGATAAAAATGTCGACGTATGCGTAGTCCAGCAAGTTCCAAAGTAAACTAGCAAACCCTTTGGTTCGCTGATCGTATGTCCATTCGTAGGCTTTGGTTAGCCCGCGGACGATCAATATCAAGTAGACGACGTAGAGGCCCGACACGAGATAGAACGATCCCCCAGTCGTGGCGGCGACGCTTTCATGACGTAGCTTGTTCAGAGCCCAGACGAGTGTTCCGGCCTTGACTACGACCAAAAAAACCAAGAATTCGAAGAACTGGGCTTGAGTAAGATAAAAGGCGGCGGCGAATCCACATATCCATGGTGCCACAATGGCCGCAAATACCATCGAGAAGATTGCGGTAGCCTGAATGCGGTGTCGAAGAACGCGCTTCTCATCGTCCGTCATCGAGGCGCCGTCGCCGTACACATAATCTTCATTGAAATATTGGGCGTATAGCCTGTCGGAATGTCCGAGCGGAAAGAACAAAAAATACATCGGGACATATGCTACTCCAGTTAGCCGGCGAACTATTGCCGTCAAATCAAAAAGAAAATACGTAAATAGGACCGGTGCAAGCGATAGCTTGTAGTTCCAAATTGCAGTTACGATTTCGACGAAGCTCGACATCGCTCCCTAGGCTCTCATTTTTCTCATGTCTCTCGTTGCATAAGCCAACGGCGCGCAACTCGATAGAAAATCGTCACTCCGCCGCCTCCGTCCGCCTCTTCCGCTCCGCCCCCCTTCTCGCCAGCACCGGCTTGAGGAACACGCCCAGGGTATAACTGCGCTTCTCCTTCACCACCGCCTCGGTCGATTTGCGCTTTCTCACGGCTTGCGCGGTTTTCCGTTGCGGGCGCGCATGACCGTCCGCACGGCGTCGCCGACGATGCCGGGCATATCCTCGCGCAGTTTTCGGATACCGGTGTCCAGCCGGTCGAGGCGACCGTCAACCTTGTCGAAGCGAGCATCAACGGCGGTGAACTTTCGATCGACTGCCTCGAACCTCTGCTCGGTCTTGGCCTGGAATGTCAGCAGATCCTTGTGCACGCTTTTGATTTGCTGCGTCAGGAACCCGAACGAGCCTTCAATCTCGCCGACGCGGCGTTTCAGGTCCCGAATCTCGGCTTCGACATTCATGGCCATGAGAAAATCCTATCACAAGAATGTCCGGTTTTTCATCTCATCGTGGGTCACCCCACCCCGGCGCTTTGCGCCGACCCTCCCCCTCCAGGGGAGGGTGAAGCAAGCTACTCCGCCGCCTCGGTCCTCCGCTTCCGCTCCACCCCCCGCCTTGCCAGCACCGGCTTGAGGAACGCGCCGGTATAGCTGCGCTTCTCCTTCACCACCGCCTCGGGCGTTCCCGCCGCGACGATCTCGCCGCCGCCGTCGCCGCCTTCGGGGCCGAGGTCGATGATCCAGTCGGCGGTCTTGATCACTTCGAGATTGTGCTCGATCACCACCACGGTGTTGCCGCCGGCGACCAGTTCGTGCAGCACCTCGAGCAACTTCGCGACATCGTGGAAATGCAGCCCGGTCGTGGGCTCGTCGAGAATGTACAACGTCCGCCCCGTCGCGCGCTTGCACAGCTCCTTGGCGAGTTTTACGCGTTGCGCTTCACCACCGGATAAAGTGGTCGCCTGCTGGCCGACATGGATGTAGCCGAGGCCGACGCGCTGCAAGGTTTCGAGCACCTGGCGGATGCGCGGCACCGCCTTGAAGAAATCGGTCGCCTCGTCGACCGTCATGTCGAGCACGTCGGCGATCGACTTGGTTTTGAACGTAACCTCGAGCGTCTCGCGGTTGTAGCGCTTGCCTTTGCAGACATCGCAGGTGACGTAGACGTCGGGCAGGAAGTGCATCTCGATCTTGATGACGCCGTCGCCCTGGCAGGCCTCGCAGCGCCCGCCCTTCACGTTGAACGAGAAGCGCCCCGGCTCGTAGCCGCGCGCCTTGCTCTCCGGGAGCCCTGCGAACCATTCGCGGATCGGCGTGAACGCGCCGGTGTAGGTCGCGGGATTGGAGCGCGGCGTGCGGCCGATCGGCGACTGGTCGATGTCGATCACCTTGTCGAGGTGCTCAAGCCCTTCGAGCCGGTCGTGCGGCGCGGGGCCTTCGCTGGCGCCGTTAAGGCGGCGCGCCACCGCCCGGTAGAGCGTGTCGACCAGCAGCGTGGACTTGCCGCCGCCCGAGACGCCGGTGACGGCGGTGAACAGCCCGAGCGGGATCTCGGCGGTGACGTTCTTCAGATTGTTGCCGCGCGCGTTGATGACCTTGAGCGTGCGGCGCGGATTGATCGGCCGGCGCTCGCAAATCTCGATCCAGCGCGCGCCGGTCAAGTATTGCCCGGTGATCGAACTCCGGCGCCGCCATGATGTCGTCGGGTGCGCCCTGCGCGATGATCTTGCCACCGTGCACGCCGGCGCCCGGGCCGATGTCGAGCACGAAATCCGCCACCCTGATCGCGTCCTCGTCATGCTCCACCACGATCACGGTGTTGCCGAGGTCGCGCAGCCTTTTCAAAGTTTCGAGCAGCCGCGCGTTGTCGCGCTGGTGCAGGCCGATCGATGGCTCGTCGAGCACGTAGAGCACGCCGGTCAGGCCGGAGCCGATCTGTGAGGCGAGCCGGATGCGCTGGCTCTCGCCGCCCGAGAGCGTGCCGGAGGCGCGCGCCAGGGTCAGATATTCGAGGCCAACGTCGACCAAGAATTTCAGCCTCTCGCGGATTTCCTTGAGGATGCGCGCCGCGATCTCGTTCTGCTGCTTGTTGAGGTGTGCGGGGAGCGCGGTGAACCACTCGCCCGCGCGCTTGACCGACAATTCGGCGACCTCAGTGATGTGCTTGGCCCCGACCTTGACGCAGAGCGCCTCGGGCTTGAGCCGGTAGCCCTTGCAGGCGTCGCACGGCACGTCGTGGAAATATTTCGCGATCTCCTCGCGCGCCCAGTCGCTCTCGGTCTCGCGCCAGCGGCGTTCGAGATTGGTCACCACGCCTTCGAACGGCTTTTTCGTTTCGTAGGAGCGCATGCCGTCGTCATAGGCGAAGCGGATCTCGTCCTCGCCCGAGCCGTTCAGGATTGCGGTCTGCGCCTTCTTCGGCAGGTCCTTCCATTTGGTGTCGAGCGTGAAGCGATAGAACTTGCCAAGCGCCTGCAGCGTCTGGGTGTAATAGGGGCTCGACGACTTGGCCCATGGCAGGATCGCGCCGCTTTTGAGCGTGCGGTCCTTGTCAATCACGAGCTCGGGATCGATGTGCTGCTCGACGCCGAGGCCGCCGCATTTCGGGCAGGCGCCGAACGGGTTGTTGAACGAGAACAGCCGCGGCTCGACTTCCGGAATGGTGAAGCCTGACACCGGGCAGGCGAATTTTTCCGAGAAGATCAGCCGCTCGGCGGTTTCGTTGCGCTGCCGGTTGGCCTTCGCGCCCTCGACCGCGCCGCCGTCCGCCATCTCGGCGATGGCGAGGCCGTCTGCGAGCTTCAGCGCCTGTTCCAGCGAGTCGGCGAGCCGCGTGCCGATGTCGGCGCGCACCACGATGCGATCGACCACCACGTCAATGTCGTGGGTGAACTTCTTGTCGAGGGCCGGCACCTCGGCGATCTCGTAGAACTTGCCGTCGACCTTGACGCGCTGGTAGCCCTTCTTGAGGAACTCGGCGAGCTCCTTGCGGTACTCGCCCTTGCGGCCGCGCACCACGGGCGCGAGCAGATAGAGCCGCGTGCCATCGGGCAGCGCGAGGATGCGGTCGACCATCTGACTGACGGTCTGGCTCTCGATCGGCAGGCCGGTCGCGGGCGAATAGGGCACGCCGGCGCGCGCCCACAGCAGCCGCATGTAGTCGTAGATCTCGGTGACGGTGCCGACCGTCGAGCGCGGATTGCGCGATGTGGTTTTCTGCTCGATCGAGATGGCGGGCGAGAGGCCGTCGATCTGGTCGACGTCCGGCTTCTGCATCATCTCGAGGAACTGGCGCGCGTAGGCGGAGAGCGATTCCACGTAGCGCCGCTGGCCCTCGGCGTAGATCGTGTCGAAGGCGAGCGACGACTTGCCCGAGCCGGAAAGGCCGGTGAACACGACAAGCTGGTCGCGCGGGATCTCGACGTCGATATCTTTGAGATTGTGTTCGCGCGCGCCGCGGATCGAAATCACGCGGCCGCCGTCGAGGTTGCGGCGCGGGCGACTCTTGTCGAACAGGTCGTTCATGAGTCCTGGAACATAATGAGAACGCGACAATTCCGCCAGTCCAGCCATTGCATGGCCGGTCAGACGGGGCGAGAACCGCTGTGGATAACGAAACGGTGCCCGTTTTTGGGCACGGCAACAGAGAAAATAGGATCATGCGTCTTCAAGACAAGATCGCAATCGTCGTCGGGGCCGGCCAAGGCCCGGGAACCGGCATGGGCAACGGGCGGGCGACCGTCATCCGCTTCGCGCAGGAGGGCGCAAAGGTCCTGTGCGTCGACAAGGACCTGAAGTCGGCCGAAGAAACCGCCGCGATGGCCGCGAAGGAAACGAACGCCGGGGAATGCGCCGCGTTCGAGGCCGACGTGACGCGCGAAGCCTCGATGCAAGCGATGATCGATCACTGCAGGACAAAGTGGGGCCGCATCGACATCCTGCATTACAATGTCGGCTTCTCGATCGCGGGCGGCGACGCGCCGCCGACCGAGATCACCGAGGACGCCTTCGACCGCATTCTGACCGTGAACCTGCGCGGCATGGTGATGGCGGTGAAGCACGCGCTGCCGGTGATGCGCGAACAGAAGTCCGGCGTGATCCTCGGCATCTCGTCGCTCGCCGCGTGGGAAAAGTATCCGTACGTCGCCTACAAGGCCTCGAAGGCCGCGATGGTGACCTATTGTCAGCAGATCGCCATCCAGAACGCCGAGTACGGCATCCGCTGCAACGTTATCCTGCCCGGCCTGATGGACACGCCGATGGCGGTCGATACGCGTGCGCGGCACGCGAACAAGCCCCGCGCGGAAATCGCCGCCATGCGCGATGCGCGCGTGCCGCTGCGCCGCAAGATGGGCACCGCCTGGGACGTGGCGAACGCCGCGCTGTTCCTTGCTTCCGACGAGGCGAATTTCATCACCGGCGTGCAGCTGCCTGTGGATGGCGGCTCATTAGTTGATATCGGTCACTGATCGTAGGACGCTGCACGCTCCACGGGGGGACTTCCATGCGCCGGTTCGCATTTGCTCTTGTTGTGCTTGCTCTCCAGCTCCTGCCCGCCTCGGCACAGGACCAGTGGCGCGAGTTCCGTGCCGAGGCCGATGGCTTCGTTGTGTCATTGCCGCAGGAGCCGACGGTCACGTCGCGGCGCATCAAGGATACCAAGGCGACGCAGAGCATGTTCCTGATCGAGAAGGGGGACCTGGCCTACCTGATCAGCGTCGTCCACATGGAGAAGGGCACCGGTCCGAAGAAGCCGGACCACAAGTATTTCCAGAACCTGATGAAGAATTACACCGAGGGCAGCAAGACGACGCTGCGCACGAGCAAGCCCGCGACGATTGCCGGCAAACCCGGCATTGACGGCATTTCCGACGCGGGCAATTCTTCCCACCAGGTGCAGATCTTCGCAGCGGGCGATCGCGTCTACATGGTGATCTATGTCGGTCCCAAGGGGCAGGAAAATAGCGCGGATGCGACGCGCTTTCGTGGCTCATTCAAGCTGCTGAATTAGCCGCGCTGCGGTGCGCGGCCGGCCTTGCTGATCCTACCCCGACATGCTAGAACAAAAAGAGAACACGCAACTTGGTGAACCGCGCACCATATTGGCGTGGACAAGTGCGTTCGACGGGCGCGACGGCGGACGCGAAAGCGTAGGGTGATTTCAAGATTTGGTGGAGGCTTCGATGGCAGGCTCGGTCAACAAGGTCATTCTGGTCGGCAATCTGGGCAAGGACCCTGAGGTGCGGCGCATGCAGGACGGGCGTCCGGTCGTGAACATGAGCGTTGCGACCTCGGAAAGCTGGCGCGACAAGGCGACCGGCGAACGCAAGGAAAAGACCGAGTGGCACCGCGTAGTGATCTTCAACGAGGGGCTCGCCAAGGTCGCCGAGCAATACCTGAAGAAGGGCTCGAAGGTTTACCTTGAGGGCCAGTTGCAGACGCGCAAGTGGACCGATCAGCAGGGCGTTGAGAAGTATTCGACCGAGGTGGTGCTGCAGGGCTTCAACTCCGCGCTGACCATGCTCGATCGGGCAGGGGGCGGCGGTGGCGATGCCGGGAGCGACGGCGACTTCGGCTCGCGTGGCCCGGCGCGCGAGCGCCAGCCCGCGATGGCCGGCGCCGGCAAGCGCGGCGACCTGGATGACGAGATCCCGTTCTGAAGCGACTTGCGCAGGCGGTAAGTGCTCTCCGACCGAATCGGGAACGTTACCTTCTCCGAAATCGAAGCGTTGCGTGACAACAAAGTCCCTGAGAACAGAACGCTTGAATACAAGCGAGAGCTCTATGGCAAGTCAGACGACGAGCGTCGAGAATTGGTGGCTGACGTTACCGCTTTCGCAAACGCCGCAGGCGGCGATATCATTTTTGGTATAGCCCAAGCGTCGGATGCGACACCGGAACAAATCGTCGGGGTCGCAGTAAAAAGTCGAGATGAAGAAGAACGTCGTCTGGCAGACACAATCCGAACCGGTACTGAACCTCGACTCACGTCTTTTGATTTCAAGTGGATTGAATTCGGCGAGGGGAATTCAGTTCTCATTCTCAGAACAGCGCGAAGCTGGCGCGCGCCGCATCGAGTAACTTTGCGCGGTCACGATCGATTTTACGTCAGAGACTCTCGTGGGAAGCATCCAATGAACACGGAGGAGCTGCGGTCCGCATTTTTGCTTGGTGAAACGCTTATCGAGCGCATACGTTCGTTTAGACGCGACAGGATCATGCTGATTCAGAACGACGAAGCGCCATTGACCCTAGAGCGCGGGCCAACAGCGATATTGCACGTCGTCCCGTTAGTCTCTTTTGCCGATCCG
Source organism: uncultured Alphaproteobacteria bacterium (assembly GCA_963778455.1). GTDB lineage: Bacteria > Pseudomonadota > Alphaproteobacteria > Rhizobiales > Xanthobacteraceae > PALSA-894. The sequence goes on along the minus strand of CAVZUL010000008.1, from coordinate 30,366 downwards.
CCTCTAATGAAATTTGATCCCCATGAGGTAACGCCGGGTCCGATGGGCTCGCGTTCCGGATACAATTCCCTAGAGACGCTTGAGGGGAAAGTTACCCACCTTGGAGGTCGATTTAGTAGCGATCCTGCGGCTGCGTATACACTGCAATTCAGAAACGGCATAAATGAATCTGTGCTAGCAGCATTTGCGGGGGATGACGGCGGCCAGACCAAAGTTTTCATCGGTTATCTGGAGCAATGTCTGGTGGAGCACATCTCTGTTGTTGCCCGATACTTAAGCAGGAAAAGCATCGCGCTTCCATTTTATGTGATGCTGGACCTATTGAACGTTCAAGGGACGACGTTTGCGACGGAACGCAGTCATGGCAGAGCGCTGACTGTTCAACGAAGACACCGTTTGACATTTCCAGAAATTCTGATTGCGCAATTGGACGGCGACTCAGAGTTCGCTATTGTTCTTCGCCCGCTATGCGACCTTTTATGGAATGCTTTCGGATATTCTCGTTCTTTGAATTTCACCGAAGATGGGCAATGGAAGCCGTGGACGTGATTATATAGTCAATGAGGATAGACGAGTTTCGATCTTGGCTGGAATCCAGGCCCGACGGGGAGCACTGGGAGCTGATCGCTGGCGTTCCGACGAAAAAAGCCCCGGCCAGCAAGGCCTGTCGGCGCATCGCGGCTAATCTGGATGACATGCTCCGCGATGCACTCAAAAAGTATCGACCAGAGTGGATATCCTATCAGAGCGTGGGATTGAACCTGGCGCCGGTCACGCCCGATTACGATCCCGAACCAGATGTCGTGGTGGTCGACGCGGATCCGCCCGGACCGGACGATCGATATTCGGACCGTTTTTATCTTGCCGCGGAGATCGTCTCTACGAGCGACCGAAAAACAGTCGAAAGCAAGCGCGATGTCTATAAGCGGCATCCGGATTGCCGCTGCGTGCTCGTGATTGAACAGCATCGTGTTCAAGTCAGCCTTTCTCTTCTCGGCAGCAGCGGCTGGACGGAGCAGCGCCTGACAAAGCTCGAGGAAGAACTCGTGCTTGAGGACTTTGGCCTGCGCTGCACCGTGGCCGAGCTCTATCGGGATACATTGCTGGGGCGGCGCCAAGGCTGATCTTTAGGCCGCGCCAACGTCCAACTGCCGACAATCGATGCACTGGCCGCGCTTGCCCGCGGGAAACTGCCCATTGCTTTTGTGCACTGCACCTTGCTAGTGCTTCGGACAGGATTTCACGGGAGGAAAATTGTGCGCAGAATTCTCATCGCAGCGACAATCGGGATTTTCGCGACCGCGTCATCGGCCCAGGACCTGAAAATCGCGCTGATCCACGGCAAGACCGGCCCGCTCGAGGCCTACGCCAAGCAGACCGAGACTGGCCTGCGCATGGGCTTCGAATACGCCACCCAGGGCAAGATGACGATCGACGGCCGCAAGATCGTGCTCATCGTCAAGGACGACCAGACCAAGCCCGACGTCGCCAAGACGCTGCTTCAGCAGGCCTATGAGGACGACAAGGCCGACATCGCGATCGGCACCACCTCATCCGCGGCCGCGCTCGCGATGCTGCCGGTCGCGGAGGAGAACAAGAAGATCCTGTTGGTCGAGCCGGCAGTCGCCGACCAGATCACCGGCGAGAAGTGGAATCGCTACATCTTCCGCACCGGGCGCAACTCTTCACAGGATGCGATCTCGAACGCGGTCGCGATCGGCAAGCCTGGCGTAACGGTCGCGACGCTCGCGCAGGACTACGCGTTCGGCCGCGACGGCGTCGCGGCCTTCAAGACGGCGCTCGCCAAGACCGGCGCGACGCTCGCGGCGGAAGAATACGCGCCGATGAACACCACAGACTTCACCGCGCCGGCGCAGCGCCTGTTCGACGCGCTGAAAGACAAGCCCGGCAAGAAGATCATCTGGGTGATCTGGGCCGGCGCCTCGCCGATGACCAAGCTGCAGGACATGAACCCGGGCCGCTACGGCATCGAGCTGTCGACCGGCGGCAACATCCTTCCCGCGATGGCGGCGTATAAGACGCTGCCGGGCATGGAAGGCGCGACCTACTATTATTACGAGATCCCGAAGAATGACGTGAACACCTGGCTCGTGACCGAGCACCAGAAGCGCTTTAACGCGCCGCCGGACTTCTTCACGGCGGGCGGCTTCGCCTCGGCGATGGCGGTGGTGGCGGCGGTGACCAAAGCGAAGTCCACCGACACCGAGAAGCTGATCGCCGCAATGGAGGGCCTCGAGTTCGACACGCCCAAGGGCAAGATGGTGTTCCGCAAGGAAGACCATCAGGCGCTCCAGAGCATGTACCACTTCAAGATCAAGGCCGATCCGGCCGTCGCCTGGGGCATCCCCGAGCTGGTGCGCGAGCTCAAGATCGAGGACATGCAGGTTCCGATCCAGAACAAGCGGTGACTCACGCACGATATCGATCGTGCAGAGCACTCCGCAGTTTGTATCTTGTGCCCTCTCCCACAAGGGGAGAGGGCACATTTACGAGTACTGAGCGCGCGGCACGTGTCCGGCTCATGACATCCCTTGAAACAAGAAATCTCACCATCCGCTTTGGCGGCCACGTGGCCGTCGATGCGGTGAGCTCCACCTTTCGCCCCGGCGAGCTGACCGCGATCGTCGGGCCGAACGGGGCGGGCAAGACCACCTACTTCAACCTGATCTCCGGGCAGCTTGCGGCGAGCGCCGGCGACGTGCTGCTCGACGGGCGGGACATCACGCGTGAGGGAGCGCCTGCGCGCACCCGCGCCGGCATCGGACGCGCATTCCAGCTCACCAACCTGTTCCCGCGGCTGAGCGTCGCCGAAAACGTGCGGCTCGCCGTACAGTCGGCGGCCGGCGTGCACTACGACATGCTGCGCCCCTGGATGCGGCACGCCGAGCTGATCGCGCGTGCCGACGCAGTGCTCGAACGTGTCGCACTCAGTCACAGGCGCGACATTCCGGCGGCCGCGCTCTCGCATGGCGACCAGCGCAAGCTCGAAGTTGCGCTGATGATCGCGCTCGAGCCGAAGATCTTCATGTTCGACGAGCCGACGGCCGGCATGAGCGTCGATGAAGTACCGATCGTGCTCGACCTGATCGCGCAGCTCAAACAGGATATCTCCAAGATCATCCTGCTGGTCGAGCACAAGATGGACGTGGTGCGCTCGCTCGCCGACCGCATCATTGTGCTGCACAACGGCAAGCTCGTTGCGGACGGCAAGCCCGCCGAGGTGATGGCCTCGCCGGTGGTGCAGGAGGCCTATCTCGGCTCGTTCGGCAAGAACGAGGCCGCATGAGCGCGCTTCTCTCCCTTGCCGGCGTCGAGACGCATATCGGGCAGTATCACATCCTGCACGGGGTCGACCTCGACGTGCCGGAAGGGCGCACCACGATGCTGCTGGGTCGAAATGGCGCGGGCAAGACCACCACCTTGCGCACCATCATGGGCCTGTGGCGCGCATCGCGCGGCGAGATCCGCCTTGGGGAGAAGCGTATCGAAACGCTCGGCACGCCCGACATCGCACGCGCCGGAATCGGGTATGTGCCCGAGACCATGGCGGTGTTCTCCGACCTCACCGTGAAGGAAAATCTGGTGCTCGCGGCGCGGGAAGGCGCCATCGACGAGACGCGGCTCGACTGGATTTTCGTATTCTTCCCGCCGCTGAAGAAATTCTGGCTATCGCGCGCCGGCACGCTCTCAGGGGGACAGAAGCAGATGCTTTCGTTTGCGCGCGCCTTCATCGAGGAACGCAAGCTGTTGCTGATCGACGAGCCCACCAAGGGTCTCGCGCCCGCGATCATCGGGGCGCTGGTCGAATGCCTGAAAGAAGTGAAACGGCGCGGCGCCACGATCCTGCTGGTCGAGCAGAACTTTCGCGTCGCGCAGGAGATCGGCGACACGGTCGGCGTGATGGACAACGGCCGCGTGATCCACACCGGCACGATGGCGGAGCTTGCCGCTGACGAAGGCCTGCAGCACCGGCTGCTGGGCCTCAGCCTGGACACGCACCAATGAGCGCGCAAGACATCGATACCGGTGCGGCACTCCCCACGGTGCGGGCGGACCATCTGCCTTTGCTATTGCCGCTCCTGTTGGCCGTCGCCGCCTATCCGTTCATTCCGTCCTCGTCGACCTGGGTGACGCTCACCATCGCGGGCCTCGCGATGGGCATGATGATCTTCGTGATGGCCTCCGGCCTCACGCTGATCTTCGGCCTGATGGACGTGCTCAATTTCGGCCATGGCGCGTTCATCGCAATCGGCGCCTACATGGCGACGCTCGTGCTGATCCCGCTTGCAGCGTGGATGCAGGCGGACTCGATCTGGCTGAATCTTGCCGCAGTCGTGCCGGCCGTGCTGTTCGCGATTGTCGTGACCGGCGCGCTCGGCCTGGCATTCGAGCGCATCGTCATCATGCCGGTCTACGGCCAGCACCTGAAGCAGATCCTCATCACCATGGGCGGCATGATCGTCGCCGAGCAGATCCTCTACGCGTTCTTCGGGCCGCAGCAGATCCCGCTGCCGCTGCCAACGAGCCTGCGCGGCTCGTTCATGATCGGAGAGGCGGCGGTCGAGAAATACCGCGTGGTCTGCGTGCTGGTCGGTCTCGCGGTCTTCCTCGGCATGCTGCTGATCCTCAACCGCACCAAGATCGGCCTGCTGATCCGCGCCGGTGTCGAAAACACCGAGATGGTCGAGGCGCTCGGCTATCGTATCACGCGGCTGTTCGTTGGCGTGTTCATGGCGGGCTCGGCGCTCGCCGGCCTCGGCGGCGTGATGTGGGGCCTTTACCGCGAGCAGGTGAATGCCGCGATGGGCGGCGAACTGATGGTGCTGGTGTTCATCGTGGTGATCATCGGCGGGCTCGGCTCGGTCACTGGTTGCTTCATCGGCGCGCTGCTGGTCGCGCTCGCCACCAACTACGCGGGCTTCCTCATCCCGAAGGCCGCGCTGATCACCGACATCCTGCTGATGGTCCTGATCCTGCTCTGGCGCCCGCGCGGGCTTTACCCGGTGACCAGCCGATGATGCCGCTCTCGGGCGATCCTCCGCGCAGCCGGATCCTGGGTGCCACGCTGATCGTGATCGTGCTGGCGCTGGCGCTTGCGCCGTTCCTGTTTCCCGGCGCGAAGCCGCTCAACGTCGCCGCCAAGGTTTGCATCTTCATCGCGCTCGCGGCGTCGTACGACCTGCTGCTGGGCTATACCGGTGTCGTGTCGTTCGCCCACACGATGTTCTACGGGATCGGAAGCTACGGCATCGCGATTTCGCTTTATTCGCTGGGCGCGCGCTGGGACGCGATCGGGCTGGGTTTGCTGGTCGCGCTGCCGCTCGCCGCGCTGCTGGCGCTTGTGATCGGCCTGTTCTCGCTGCGCGTCCAGACCATTTTCTTCGCCATGATCACGCTTGCGGTCGCGTCGGCCTTCGCGGTGCTCGCGTCGCAGCTCTCATGGCTCACCGGCGGGGAGGACGGACGCAGCTTCCGGGTACCCGAGCTGTTGCAGCCCGGTACGGTGTTCATCCCGCGCGACGTGCTTGGCGTGGCCGTCACCGGCCGCACGCTGACCTATTACCTCGTGTTCGCCTCCTGTGTGCTGCTGTTCCTGCTCTTGCTGCGTGTGGTGAACTCTCCGTTCGGCCGCGTGCTACAGGCGATCCGCGAAAACCCGTTCCGCGCCGAGGCGCTCGGTTACCGCACCGTGGTCCACCGCACGCTGGCGAACTGCATCGCGGCCGCGGTTGCGGCCGCCGTCGGCGCGCTCTATGCATTGTGGCTACGCTATACCGGGCCGGATACCTCGTTGAGCTTTGCGATCATGCTCGACATCCTGCTGATCGTGGTGATCGGCGGCATGGGGACGATGTACGGCGCGATCATCGGCGGCACGCTGTTCATTCTTGCACAGAACTATCTGCAGGCCCTGATGGGCGCAGCCTCGACCGCGGCAGGCCAAGCGGGCATTCCGATCCTTCCCGATCTGTTTCATCCCGACCGTTGGCTGCTCTGGCTCGGCATGCTCTTCATCTTGTCCGTCTATTTCTTCCCGACCGGCATCGTCGGTAAGCTGCGCGGCGGGCCAAGTTAGGACCTGTTCGGGCGCTCACCGAAGGAGAATGCGCATGACGCTCGCTCCGCTGCTGAATGCCTCGCCGGTCATTCAGGTCCACGCCTTCGCGGCGATCGCAGCCTTTGCGCTCGGCCTCGTGCAGTTCGCGGCGCCGAAAGGGACGCTGCCGCACCGGACCATCGGCTGGATCTGGGTCGCATTGATGACGGTGATCGCGGTCAGCGCGTTCTGGATTCACGAAATCAGGGTGGTCGGGCCATTCAGTCCGATCCACCTGTTGGCGATCTTCACACTCGTGATGCTGCCGCTCGCGGTGTTGCACGCGCGCAATCATCGCGTGCCTCAGCACCGCAAGGCGATGATCAGCATTTTCCTCGGCGCGCTCGTTATCGCGGGCGCGTTCACGTTCTTGCCGGGCCGGATCATGCACGCGGTCGCGGTTGGGCAATAGGCAGCGCTCGGATGCCGGCGATTGATTTTTTCCCGCTGCGATTGCCTAATGCGGCGTGCGCTCAAAAGAGGCGCCCGCAACCGGGGAAAAGGCCAATGTCGATCCGAATGGGTATTGCGATTGCAGCCGGGCTATTCGCGGCCGCCGGCCTCGTCGGCAACGCGGGGGCCGAGATGGCCAAGGCGCCTGCCAAGCCCGCGAAGCCCAAAACCGTCACGGTGACCGGCTGCGCCACGCAAGGCGTTCCGCAGTTCTGCGTCCGGCTGGCCGGCTTCAACGTAACCGCCGCGAACCCGGCGGTACCGATCGGCAAGATGGTCAGGCTGACAGGTACGGTTGTCGAAGGGCCTGGTATTTGCTCCGGCATCATCTTGCAGAACATCAGGTGGATGGCCGTCAAAGGGAAGTGCACGGCGGAAAAGGGCGGAAAATAGCTTCAGGTTCCCGCGATCACCGCGCGCACGCCGTCGATCACGAACTGCACCGCCAGCGCCGCAAGGAGCACGCCGAGCAGGCGCGACAGCACGGTATTGCCTGTCATGCCGAGCAGCCGCTCGATGCGGGTGGCGAGCAGAAACACGATCAGGCAGGCCGCCATGACGATCGCGATGATCGCGATCAGCACCGCGAGCCGAACCGGATCGCCGCCGGCGCGCCCGGCGAGCAGCACGGTCGCGGTGATGGCGCCCGGGCCTGCCATCAAAGGAATGGCGAGCGGGAAGGCGGCGACGTTGCGCACCTGCTCCTCGACGGCCTGTTCGGCCGCTTCGGACTGACGCGCAATGCGCACGCCGAACACCATTTCGGATGCGATCGAGAACAGCAGCAACCCGCCCGCGATGCGGAAGGCCGGCAGCGAGATCGACAGGATGCGCAACAGCCAGTCGCCGATCAGCGCGGCGCCGGCGAGGATCGCGAACGCGATCAGGCAGGCGCGGATCGCCACCTGACGGCGCGCGGGGCGCGGCAGCCCTGCCGTGATCCCGAGAAAGGCCGGGATCAGCCCGATCGGATCGACCACGACGAGCAGCGTGACCAGCGCGGCGACCATGTAATCGAGCGGCGGCATTCGCTGGTCCCGCGAGGCGCTTCCCGGGTTCAGGAAGGCCAGCCAAAATTAGCACGCCGCGCGGTCCCGAGTAAGCGGCCCGCGCGGCGCGGTTAGGCGCTTGCGCCGCGCTATCCAAGCCTTTGAAATAAACTAAGAATTTAATGCGCAAAACCGTTGCTTTGCGGTGGCCTCGCAGGGGCAAATCACCTATATGAATCGCGTACTGAATCGCTTGGAATTCACCCCTTGGCCGACGACGAAAACAACAAACCCGAGGAGCCGACACAGCCCTCGGATATCCGGCCCGTGTCGATCACGGACGAAATGAAGCGCTCGTATCTCGATTACGCCATGAGCGTGATCGTGGCGCGTGCGCTCCCTGACGCGCGCGACGGCCTCAAGCCGGTGCATCGCCGCATCCTCTATTCGATGCACGAGCAGGGGCACACGTCCGACAAGAAGCACGTGAAGTCGGCGCGCGTCGTCGGCGACGTGATCGGCAAATATCACCCGCACGGCGATCAATCGATCTACGACGCGCTGGTGCGCATGGCGCAGGACTTCTCCATGCGCGTGCCGCTGATCGACGGGCAGGGCAACTTCGGCTCGGTCGACGACGATCCGCCGGCGGCGATGCGTTACACCGAAAGCCGCATGACCAAGGCGGCCGAGGCGCTGCTTGAGGACATCGACGAGGACACGGTCGATTTTCAGGAGAACTACGACGGCACCGAAAAGGAGCCGGTGGTTCTGCCGGCGCGCTTCCCGAACCTGCTGGTCAACGGCGCCGGGGGCATCGCGGTCGGCATGGCGACCAACATCCCGCCGCACAATCTGGGCGAAGTGGTCGATGCCTGCGTGGCGCTGATCGACGATCCGGGCCTCTCGATCGAGGATCTGATCGGCATCGTGCCCGGGCCGGATTTCCCGACCGGTGGCATCATCCTCGGGCGTCAGGGCATCCGCGCCGCCTATCATCTCGGCCGCGGCTCGATCGTGATGCGCGGCAAGGTCGCGATCGAGACGCTGCGCGGCGACCGCGAGGCGATCATCGTCACCGAGATCCCCTATCAAGTGAACAAGGCCACGATGGTCGAGCGCATCGGCGAGCTTTGGCGCGAGAAGAAGATCGAGGGGATCGCGGCGTTGCGCGATGAATCCGATCGCGACGGCTATCGGGTGGTAGTCGAGCTGCGGCGCGAGGCGATGCCCGAAGTCGTGCTGAACCAACTCTATCGCTTCACCGCCTTGCAGTCTTCGTTCGGCGCGAACGTGGTGGCGCTCGACAGCGGCCGTCCGCAGGTGATGAACCTGAAGGACCTGCTGACCACCTTCGTTGCGTTCCGCGAGCACGTGGTCTCCCGCCGAACCAAGTTCCGGCTCACCAAGGCGCGCGACCGCACGCACATCCTGGTCGGCCTCGCCATCGCGGTCGCCAATATCGACGAGGTGATCCGGCTGATCCGCGCCTCGAAGGATGCCAACGAGGCGCGTGAAGCGCTGATGTCGCGCGACTGGCCGGCGCAGGACGTCGCGACCCTGCTGGAACTGATCGACGATCCGCGTCACAAGCTGGCCGCCGACGGCACGTACCGGCTCTCGGAGACACAGGCCCGCGCTATTCTTGATTTGCGCCTGCAGCGCCTCACAGCGCTCGGGCGCGACGAGATCAAGGACGAGCTCGACAAGCTCGCCGCCGAGATCGCCGATTACCTCGACATCCTGCGTTCGCGCGCGCGTATCCAGGGCATCGTCAAGGAAGAACTCGCCCAAGTGAAGAAGGACTTCGCCACGCCTCGCCGCACCGTGATCATGGATCAGGAAGGCGAGATGGAGGATGAGGACCTGATTCAGCGCGAGGACATGGTCGTCACGGTCTCGCATCTCGGCTACGTCAAGCGCGTGCCGCTCTCGACCTACCGGGCGCAGCGGCGTGGCGGCAAGGGCCGCGCCGGAATGCAGACGCGCGACGAGGATTTCGTCACACGGCTGTTCGTCGCCAACACGCACACGCCGGTGCTGTTCTTCTCCTCGCACGGGCGCGTATACAAGGAGAAGGTCTGGCGGCTGCCGCAAGCGGCGCCGCAATCGCGCGGCAAGGCGCTGATCAACATCCTGCCGCTGGAGCAGGGCGAGCTGATCACCACCATCATGCCGCTGCCGGAGGATGAGAAGACGTGGGGTGAGCTCGACGTGATGTTCGCCTCGACGCGCGGCACCGTGCGGCGCAACAAGTTGTCCGACTTCGTCGACGTGCGCCGCTCCGGCATCATCGCGATGAAGCTCGACGAGGGCGAGGGCATCGTCGACGTGCAGATCTGTACCGAGCGCGACGACGTGCTGCTGACCTCCGCGGGCGGGCAATGTATCCGTTTTGCCGTGCCGGAAGTGCGGGTGTTCACCGGGCGCACATCGATGGGCGTGCGTGGCATCAATCTGGAGGAGGGCGACAAGCTGATCTCGCTCTCGATCCTGCGCCATCTCGAAGCGACCGCCGACGAACGCGCCGCGTATCTCAAGCGCGCGAGCGCGGTGCGGCGCGGCGAGGAGGGCGAGGAGGGTCCGGCGGATTCGGATGAAGCCGCCGGCGCGATCGAGCTTAGCGAGCAGCGCTATGTCGAAATGTCGGAGGCCGAGGAGTTCGTGCTGACAGTCTCCGAGAACGGCATGGGCAAGCGGACCTCATCGTACAACTACCGGACCACCGGCCGCGGCGGCAAAGGCATCGTCGCGATGTCGATCACGCCCAAGACCGGGCGGCTCGTTGCCTCCTTCCCGGTCAAGCACGACGATCAGATCATGCTGGTGACCAACAAGGGCCAGCTCATCCGCACCGGCGTGGACGGCATCCGCATTGCCGGACGCTCGACGCAGGGCGTGATCGTGTTCGACACGGCGGACGACGAGCGCGTGGTCTCGGTCGAGCGCTTGACCGAGGAAAACGGCGAAGAGTAGCCGCCGATGTCCATCGAACTCTATCTCGTCTTCATCGTCGCGACCGTGCTGCTGATCGCAACGCCTGGGCCGAACGTCGCGCTGATCGTCGGCACCAGCCTGACGCACGGCGCGCGCACCGGCCTCATGGCGATGGCCGGCATCAACGTCGGCGTCATGATCCAGCTTGCGGTAGTGGCGGCCGGTCTCTCCTGGATCGTCGAGCTGTTCGCGCGCAATTTCGACCTGATCCGTTTTATGGGTGCGGCCTATCTGCTGCTCCTCGGCGTCCAGACCTTGTGGAAGGCGCGCGTGCCCGCGACGCCAGCGCCGCTTTCGAGCAAACGCGCGTTCGCGCGCGGGTTCGCGGTCGCGTTCGCCAATCCGAAGACGCTGATCTTCCAGGCGGCGTTCCTGCCTCAGTTCCTGAGCGACGGCGAGGGCAGACAGGCGCAGCTCTGGCTGCTTGCCGCGACGTTCTGGATCGTCACGGTCATCGGCGACGCGATCTGGGTGCTGGGCGCCGCGCGGTTGCGCGCCGCGGTCTCGGGCCGCGCGCAACTGATCGCCGATCGCGTCTCCGGCGTGATCCTGATCCTGGGTGCGGGCGTGCTGCTGGCGGCGAGCCGGCGCTGACGGCTTTTTCCATGAGGCGAAGAAGAGCAAACTCGCCGCGGGAATGTCTCGTGGCCGGAGGCTTGGCGCATGCGCTTCGTGCCGCTCGCAGGAGTGCTGCTGTTGACCGCAATCGCGGCCTGTTGGCGGCCATGGCTGCAGTTCCGGCGCTACGGCACCTCGGGAATCTCGCTGTTCCGGTCGGGAAGCCGCGCGCAAGACCTGCGTGACGGGTTGCTGCTCGTCCTGTTCATTCTGCTCGCCGGGCAGGCGATTGCGGTGATCGGCTGGCAAGATCTGCCGTTGCCTGCCGGACTGGTCGATCCGAAGACCTATGAACCTGTCCGCTACGCCGGCGCCGCGCTGATGTTCACCGGGCTCGGCCTCTTGATTGCAGCTCAGCTCGACCTCGGGGCGTCATGGCGCATCGGTATCGAGGAGCAAGCGAGGCCCGGTCTCGTTGTGGATGGACTTTATCGATTTTGCCGCAATCCGATCTACCTGGCTCTGCTCATCATCGTCGCCGCCTTCACACTGCTCGTTCCGACCTGGCTGTCACTCGCGCTGCTCGCCGGAACCTATGTCGGCATTCGGCAGCAGGCGTCTGCCGAGGAGGCGTATCTCACGCGCGTCTATGGCGAGGCCTATCGCGCCTATGCGCGCGGCGTCGGACGGTTCGTCCCGGGCATCGGCATCCTGCGCTGAGCGGGCTGCTGCGCGGGACAATTACTTCGCCCCCGCCGGCTCCAAAATCCGCACCATCTCGGCGTACCCACGCGACTTCGCATGCCCGAGCGGCGTGATGCCCTGACGATCCGCGATGTTCACGTTCGCGCCGGCCTTCACCAGCGCGTCGAGCGTGTCGGTGTGGTTCTTGCCGCCGTTGCCGAGCACGATCGACTCCATCAGTGCGGTCCAGCCGAGATTGTTCACATGGTCGAGCGGCGCGCCAGCGGCGATCAGCACGCGCACGATTTCGGCATGGCCGAGATGCGCGGCGGCGATCAGCGCCGTGCCGTGATAGGGACTGGTGATGTTCTTCGGATTGCAGCCGCCGTCGAGCGCAAGCTTGAGGAACGGCACGTCGTTCGTCACGGCTACGATCGTGACGATGTCGTACTTCTGCGCGTCGAGTGCGTTCGGATTGGCGCCGCCCTTGAGCAGCGCGAGCGCGGCGGCGCGATGGCCAAAATGCGCCGTGACATGCAGCGGCGTGCGACTGTGCGAGTCCTGTACATCGGCCTTCTGTCCACTCGCGAGCAGGCGCTCGATCTCGGCGGCGTCACCCTTCGCGGCGGCGGCATGCATCCTCGCGTAGACACGCAGTTCGGATGCGCCCGGCGGAATTTGCGCGAGAGCGGGCCACGGCAGGCCTCCTGCAAGAAGCAAGGTGAGCAGGAGAGGGAGTTCGCATAAAGAAAAGTCCCGGCTGGTTAGGCCGGGACAGTATCATGGGGTCACTTGGGGTAGGTAAGGGAGTGGGCATCACTCCCCGTAGGTGAAAGGCTTTCGCCTCTCAAAACTCGGGTCTATTTCCGGTCCGCCGTCACCACCCGCACCTTGCGGGCCGAGCCGGACTCGGTGCGCGGGTCGCGCACGCACGAGCGGTCGAGATAGGGCCAGGACTGCTGGCGGCAGGCGAGACGGGCCGCCATGTCGAGGCGGTCGCCCTTGGCGCCGGTAGTCTGGGTGATGCTGTGACGCGTATTGGCCGACACCGGGCCAAGGCTCGGAGCAAGCACAAGCGCGCCGGCGACCAGCGCGGCAGCAGCTATGATGCTGTAAATCTTGAGCATTTAGCCACCCTGTCCCCGCTCCTTGATCCCGACGGGGCCCTTCCACTGAGTTAGACGCGAAATGGAGGCAAAAGGTTCAAAGAAAAACGCACATTTCCTCGACTGTTCCGTGATGACCTTGCGGCGGTATCGGCGGCGGGCTAGACCGCCCAAATGCCGCGAATTGCCCTCTATGCCGGGTCTTTCGACCCCGTGACCAATGGCCATCTCGACGTGGTGAGGCAGGCGATGCGCCTCGCCGACCGGCTGGTGCTGGCGATCGGCGTACATCCGGGCAAGCCGCCGCTGTTTCCGTTCGAGGAACGTCTGGCGATGCTCTCCGAGACCTGCGGACCGCTGGCCAAGGCCGCGGGCGCGGAGCTTGCGTGCGTAACGTTCGACGATCTCGTGGTGTCGCTGGCGAAGCGGGAGGGCGCAACCCTGCTGATCCGGGGCCTGCGGGATTCGACCGATTTCGACTACGAAATGCAGATGGCCGGGATGAACGGGACGATGGCGCCCGGCATCCAGACGGTATTTCTGCCCGCGAGCCCCGCCGTGCGCCCGATCACTGCCACTTTGGTGCGGCAAATCGCTGGGATGGGCGGCGACATCACGGCGTTCGTGCCGGCGCCGGTTGCGGCCCGGCTGAAGGCAAAATTTGCTGGAAAGTCTGGCGGTTAGAATTAGGAGTTCACATGATCCGTTCACTCGCCTTCGCGGCGGCGCTGCTGCTCGCCGCACCGGCTTTCGCGCAGCCGCTGCCGGCCGGCGCCGACCCGCAGAACACGTTGCTGGTCGACACCACGCAGGGCCGCATCGTCATCAAGCTGCGCAACGATATCGCGCCGCAGCACGCCGCGCGTCTCAAGCAGCTCGCGCGCGAGAAGTTCTATGACGGCGTGCCGTTTCACCGGGTCATCGCGGGCTTCATGGCGCAGACCGGCGACGGGCAGAACGGCAATGGCACCGGCGGCTCGAAATACCCCGACCTGAAGGCCGAGTTCTCACAAGTGCCGTACAGGCGCGGGATTGTCGGCATGGCGCGCAAAGGCAACAGCAACGACAGCGCCAACAGCCAATGGTTCATCATGTTCGCCGATGGGCCGAGCCTGAACGGCCAGTACACCGTGATCGGCGAGGTACTCTCCGGCATGGACGTGGTCGACAAGATCAAGAAGGGCGAGCCGGTGCAGAACCCGGACAAGATGACCAAGGTTCAGGTCGCCGCCGACGCAAAGTGAAACGCGTGCTTGCGCTGCTGGCGTTGGGCCTGACGGCGACAGCCGGCCTCGCGCATGCACAGGGCATGATCCTGTCGATCGAGATCCGCGGCACGAATTCGAGCCCGACGCGGCCCAGCGCGCCCGTGAACGATCTGCAGCAGCTGATGGCGGCCTTCGTCGGGTGCTGGAGCCCGCCGCCGCTCGATGCCGGTCGCGGGCCGGTTGACCTGACCTTCCAGGTGAGCTTCAAGCGCTCCGGCGAACTGTTCGGCAAGCCGCGTGCGGTCCAGTTCGCGCGGCAGGTCACGCAGGACGAGCGCGAGCGCTACTACACGGCGGTCGCCCAAGCAGTCGAGCGCTGCGCGCAGATGCCGTTCACCGAGTCGATGGGCGGGGCGGTCGCGGGCCGCACGTTCCGGGTCAATTTTCTCGACAGGCGCAACACCAGGAAAGCAGAGGTTCCATGGCTGACACAGAAAAGCTGACGCTCGAGACCACCAAGGGCAATGTCGTGATCGAGCTTCGGCCCGACCTCGCGCCCAAGCATGTCGAGCGCATCAAGACGCTGGTCGGCGAGGGTTTCTATGACGGGATCGTGTTTCACCGCGTCATCGACGGCTTCATGGCGCAGACCGGCTGCCCGCAAGGCACCGGAACCGGCGGATCGAGCTATCCGAACCTGCCGGCCGAGTTCAATTCGGAGCCGCATGTGCGCGGCACCGCCTCGATGGCGCGCGCGCAAAGCCCGAACAGCGCCAACAGCCAGTTCTTCATTTGCTTCGACGACGCCCGCTTCCTTGATAAGAATTACACCGTGTGGGGCAAGGTGGTCGAAGGTATGGAGAACGTCGACAAGATCAAGAAGGGCGAGCCGGTGCAAAGCCCCGACAAGATCGTCAAGGCGACGATCAGCTGAAAGCGCGGCCGGAGGCGCTTGGGGAAACATGTCACTGGTCGGGCGCAAGGCGGCGGTGGTCAGTCTCGGCATGTCGTGCCAGACCACGCTGCAGATCGACGACCACGCCGGGCTCGTCGCGCAGGCGATCGGCGATCCCGCGCTGAAGCCGTCGAGCATGCTGTTCGACAACATTGTGTGTCATCCGGCGTCGGCCGCCAAGCTCCTGGAGAGCGGCAGGTTCTATCCGGAGAGCAAGGACGAACTCGCGCTCTACCGCGGCGCGTTCTGGGCGGGGCAGGGCGTCTATTTCCGGCACGAATGCACGCTGCGCAAATCGCGCCCGATCGAGTATTTGAGAAACAAGATCGATATGGCGCGTGGCTACCGCGACCTTGCGGGCAAGTTTGCGCACCTTTCGGAGAAATTCCGCCGCCTGTCCGAACTCGAGCGGCTGATCTTCGTCATCTCGAATTCGCAGAATGACTTGACCGAATATCAGGCGGAAGTCGGCATCGACTGCGTCGTGCCGATGGATGCCGTCCAGGCGCTATGCGACGCGTGCGACCGGTACTTCAACCGACGATGCGAATATATCTTCGCCACTTACGACGACCGCACGACGGGAGCCGCCGAGCGGCTGGGTCTGAGCGTGTTCAAGCTCACCCCGGATTCCAGCGAGTGGGCGGGCGATCACGCGCAATGGGAAGCCATCTTCACGCGATATTTGCGCGAGAGCGCGGCAGCGCCTGCGGCGCAGCGGCAAGTGCCGGCCTAGCCATCGAGATACGTGCCGATCCGCTCAACCACGCGCTGGGGCGAAAGCCGCTGCATGCCGTCGGGCGCGATCTGGCCGTCATCCGGCAGGATGGCGTGTATGTGCCGCGAGTACGTGAGCACCTTGTTGGTGGCGAAAAATCCGAATGCCGGCGTGCCGACCGCAGCCGCAATGTTCATCGGACCGGAATTCGTGCCGACAAACAAATCCGCATGCTTCATCAGCGCGGCCGACTCGATCAGCGCAAGATCGCAGGCATTGATGGTCGGCGCACCCGCGGTGGTCTCGATGAGACTTATGGCAAGCCGTGTGTTCGCCGGCCCTCCGATCAGGAAGATCGTTCCCCGGGTGCGCCGGCGGATCGCCTCGAGGAACGCGACCCATTGTGCCCTCGGCCAATCCTTGTCCGGGATCGAGGCGCCGAGCCCAACCACCGTCCAGGGACGCGCATGCGCTACGAAGCGCTCTCCGATCGAGCGGACGACACTGTCGGGCAAGCTTAGATTCGGCTCGGTCGTCTCCAGCGGGACGCCCATTTGTTCAAGCAGCGCGATCAGGCATTCGATCGGGTACTCCTCGTCGTATCGCGGATCGAGGCCCGGGTTGGTGATGACGTGCCGCTGGCCCCTGATGCCC
The DNA here is from genome assembly GCA_963778455.1 of uncultured Alphaproteobacteria bacterium. Lineage (GTDB taxonomy): Bacteria > Pseudomonadota > Alphaproteobacteria > Rhizobiales > Xanthobacteraceae > PALSA-894. The sequence goes on along the minus strand of CAVZUL010000008.1, from coordinate 13,926 downwards.
ATGCCGATGCGCTGCGGAATGCGCGCCAGAAATGCGGCGAGTGCCGGCCGGACCGTCTTGTCGAGAATCCAGACCGTTTGTGGTCGCAGCTCGCGCAACCTCCCGGTCAACCGAACGAGCTGGCCGAGCCGTGCGACCTCACTGCCACCGTGCTCGAAATAGAGCGTCCGCGCGACGCAGCCTTCGGCCTGCAGCAACTCGGCGCCCATGCTCGACGGCGGCGTGAGGAACGTCACCGCCCGCTCGGGCGTTGCGGCCGCAATCGCGCGGATGAACGGCAGGTGCCAGATCACGTCGCCGATACCACGCTTGGCTTGGATGATAACGGTGGATGTCACGTAACCCTCGACTGTCATGCCCCGCGCAGGCGGGGCATCCAGTAATCACCGCATTATATGCGTTGCGAGGTGATGCCAATTCCCACGTTTCGTGGTTACTGGGTCACCCGCCTTCGCGGGTGACGACGGCGGAGTTATGCGCACCGACCTTTTCGACTTTCCTCTTCCGCCCGAGCGGATCGCGCTGCGCCCGGCGCGCCCGCGCGATGCCGCGCGGCTGCTCGTGGTGCGGCCGGGCGGCGTGCTGGAAGACCGCGGGGTGCGTGACCTGCCCGAGCTGCTCCAGCCCGGCGATCAGCTCGTGGTCAACGACACACGCGTGATCCCGGCAAGCCTCTCCGGACGGCGCATCGGGCGGGGGCCGGAGACGCGGATCGAGGCGAATCTCGTGAAGCGTCTCGATGGCTCGCGCTGGCAGGCGTTCGTGAAGCCGGCAAAGCGGCTCGCGGAGGGCGACGTGGTGCGCTTCGGCGAGGAGGGCAAGGTGTGCTTCCTCGGCCAGCTCGATGCGACCGTGGAGGCGAAAGGCGAGGGCGGCGAGGCGACGTTCGCCTTTGCGTTTCACGGAGCTGTGCTCGACCAGGCGATCGCCGAGCGTGGCGATATGCCGTTGCCTCCGTACATCGCGTCGCGGCGTGCGGCCGACGACGACGACCGCACGGACTACCAGACGCTGTTCGCGCATCACGAAGGCTCGGTCGCGGCACCCACGGCAGGCCTGCATTTCACCGATCAACTCGTCGAGCGGTTGAAATCGCGCGGCATCGGCCTGCACACCGTCACGCTGCATGTCGGCGCCGGAACCTTTCTGCCGGTCAAGACCGACGATACCGCCGACCACAGGATGCATGCCGAATACGGCGTCGTGACCGAGGAAACGGCGGACGCACTCAACGCCGCGCACCGTGCCGGTGGCCGCATCGTCGCGGTCGGCTCGACCTCGTTGCGGTTGCTTGAAAGCGCGGCCGACGACAGCGGCACGGTCCGGCCATTCGCCGGCGAAACCGCGATCTTCATCACGCCTGGCTACACGTTTCGCGCCGCCGACGTGATGCTGACGAACTTCCACCTGCCGCGTTCGACCCTGTTCATGCTGGTTGCGGCGTTCTCCGGGCTCGACGTGATGAAGAATGCCTACACGCACGCCATCCAAGCCGGATATCGCTTCTATTCCTACGGCGATGCCTGCCTTCTTTTCCGCGAATAAACTTGAATCTCATTCCCGGAAAATCCACCGGCCCAAACTAACGCTGCGGCAATCGGGGCCTGCAAACGTGCGCCGCACTCAGGGGGCATGGGCAGAACAAGGTGGAAGGAGTGTCCCGATGATTTACGAATACGCGGCCATCGACCCGATGGCACTGCTGTTTCCCTCGCGCATCTACATCTCGATGTCGGAAAAACTGCACCCGCATGTGCCGAAATCGGTCGAGATCAAGGAGGCGGTCGGCCGGCTCACGCCGGAAGAACGGCTCTATATCCTGCAGCGCGCCCGCATGATGGCGACGTACAGCCGGGCCGTGGAGGAGGCCGTCGCCGGAATGAGATAGCGGGCCGTTGCGCCGCCGAATTTCATGATATGGCTCGCGGCCGGGAAACCGGCCGCGCATGCCTCAAGCACAAGAGTTCAGCTTTCACGTCTTCGCGACCGACGGCCGGGCGCGCGCCGGCGAGATCACGACAGCGCACGGCTCCGTCCGAACGCCCGCCTTCATGCCGGTCGGTACGCAGGCGGCGATCAAGGGCGTGCATCCCGAAACGGTGCGCGCCGGCGGCGCCGACATTCTCCTCGGCAACACCTACCACCTGATGCTGCGGCCCGGCGCGGAGCGCATCGCCGCGCTCGGCGGGCTGCACGCCTTCATGAACTGGCCGCACTCGATTCTGACGGACTCAGGCGGGTTCCAAGTCATGTCGTTGTCGGCGCTGCGCAAGCTCGACGAGAACGGCGTCACATTCCGCTCGCACATCGACGGCGCGATGGTCGCGCTCTCCCCGGAACGCGCGGTCGAAGTGCAGAACTTGCTCGGCGCCGACATCGTGATGCAGCTCGACGAATGCCTGAAGCTGCCGGCAACGCGCGCCGAGATGGAGCGCGCGATGCGCCTGTCGCTGCGCTGGGCGGAGCGCAGCAAGCGCGCCTTCGAGGGTGCGGCGCCGGGCCGGGCGCTGTTCGGCATCGCGCAGGGCGGGGACGATGCGGCGCTGCGCATCGAAAACGCGCGCGCGCTCATCGATATCGGCTTTCCCGGCTACGCGATCGGTGGGCTCGCGGTCGGCGAGCCGCAGGCCGTGATGCTCAAGGTCATCGATGAGATGGAGCCCGCGCTGCCGGCCGACAAGCCACGCTATCTCATGGGCGTCGGCACGCCGGAGGATCTGCTCGAAGCGGTCGCGCGCGGCATGGATATGTTCGACTGTGTGTTGCCGACGCGCAACGGACGCCACGGCCTCGCATTCACGCGCCGCGGTGCGATCAATCTGCGCAATGCGCGCCATGCCGCGGACCCGAGGCCGCTCGATGAGGAAAGCTTGTGCGAGGCGGCACGCACCTATTCGCGTGCCTATCTGCATCATCTGACCCGCGCCAACGAGATGCTCGGGGCGATGCTGCTCTCGGAAATCAACCTTGCCTATTACCAGGAGCTGATGGCCGGCATGCGCGCCGCGATCGCGGCGAGCCGCTTCGCGGACTTCCGGGCTGTCACACGCGAGACATGGGAGCGCGGCGATATTCCGCCGTTAAACGCGTAACCCCCTCGACGGCAAGTTGCCGCAGGCTAGAATGCCTCTAACGAAACGGCGACATGCGCCGAAATCACGGGAGGCGTCGCGATGGCGGTCACCCTGAAAGTCAACGGTGCGAGCCGCACCGTGCCGGCCGAGCCGGATACCCCGCTGCTCTACGTCCTGCGCAACGATCTGGAGCTGAACGGCGCCAAGTTCGGCTGCGGGCTTGCCCAATGCGGCGCCTGCACGGTGCTGGTCGACGGGAAAGCCGTGTACTCCTGCGTGACCGAGATCGGCTCGCTCGCCGGCGCCGAGATCGTCACTCTGGAAGGGCTTGGTTCGCTCGACAAACCGCACCCCCTGCAGCGCGCCTTCATCGGCGAGCAGGCGGCGCAGTGCGGATACTGCATCGGCGGCATGATCATGAGCGCCAAGGCGCTGCTCGACCGCAATCCTCGGCCGAGCGAGAGCGATGTTCGCCAGGCGCTGGCCGCAAACCTTTGCCGCTGTGGCACCCACAACCGGATCGTCAGCGCCGTGCTGCGCGCTGCCAACGAGATGGGGAGGACGTGACATGACCGTTTCCCTCAGCCGGCGCGATTTCGCAAAAGGACTGGGTACGTCTCTTGGTGGCATCGTGCTCGCCTTCACGCTCGATCCGGTGTCGGCGCAGCAGCAGCCGCGCCCGCTGCCGGGCAGTCTCGGCGGCAACCGGATGCTGGACGCCTGGATCCGCATCAACGCCGACGGCACTGCCACCGTGTTCACCGGCAAGGTGGAACTGGGGCAGGGCATCGTGACGGCACTGGCGCAGATCGCCGCCGAAGAGCTCGATCTGCCGCTCGCGCGCATCGCCATGGTTTCGGGCGACACTGGCTTGCCGGCGGCGGTGGCGACGAGGTAGGCGCCCAGCAGCCCGCTCGCGGCGGTCTGCACCGGCGTACGGCAGACGCAGGCGGCGTAGCCACCGCCGCCCGGTGATCCGGGACTTGATCTCCACGAGGACGCTGACGGCAAGGACGCACCAGAGCACAACGCCGCCGATCGTCGCCGCGACCATCAGCGTTGCCGACGACAACGGCTGCTCCACGGCCCGGCGCGGAACATCGACGGCCGCCACCCGATGGGCCAACAGCAGCCAGATCAGCAGCGCGGGTGGCGCGGCGACCACGGTGAGCGCCACCGCGACAAGCCGGACCAGGCCGCCGCGGGTCGCCGTCGCGCCGCGGTCGTGACCCGGGCGGCGTCCGTGACGGGCGAGGCGGCCGGCCTCCGGTTGCGGCTCAATGGGCATGAGCGGGTGGCGTTGGCGTCGTCTGGCGCGCGAGGGTCCAGGTGCGGGCGGCGAGCCAGGCCGCGGCCGTGACCGCGAACATGACGCCGATGATGCCGGCGCCGCGCCAGTCCGCGATCGCGAAACAGAACAGCGTGAGCGGGACACCGATGATGATCCGGAACAGCGGTCGAGACACCACTGCGAGGGTCAGGCCGATGCCCATCAACAATCCCGCCGCGCGGGCGGCGAGGGTGAGGTAGAAGACCAGGTCCGGCCAGCCGGGTGACGCTCTTCAGTACTGCAGCAGGGCCATGCCGACAGCGACGAACACGATGGACAGCGCGGAGAACCGCAGCCAGCGCATCCACCCGCCGATCGGTGCGGTACGGCGGCGGACGACCAGCGCGGTCACCGCGAGCACCGCTGGGATGGGCAGCAGCGGCAGGACCGACCAGCGCAGGAACGCCCCTGGAGGCAGCCCAGCAGGAAGCTGCCGAGGACGGCGTAGGCGCCGGCGATCCCGAACCCGCCGGCGGTGCCGGCGGCCAGGCCGGCGGCCACGCGTGGCCCGTCGAGCGGGACGCGTTTCTCGTCGGCGAGGAACGCGGCCCCGACCAGGCCGGTGGACAGGCAGGCGATCATCGCGCAGACGGCGGCGATGGTGAGCTCGCCCCAGGTCGCACTGTACCCAGTAGTGCTGGTCGTGGTTGAACGGGGTGCCGTTCTGCGGGTCGGCCTGGAGGACGAACTGGGCGAACATCGCCAGCGACGCGACACCGGCCACGACCAGGGCGGGAACGTGGCGTGCGACCGCCCGCGCGGCGGCCCACGAGCCGTCGGACGCGTCGACCTGGTCGTCGGTGGCCGGTGTCGCGCCGGCGGCGCCCCACAACGCGGCCCGGCCCGGGTCGTCCGGGACGAGTGGCTTCTGCCCGACCGCGTCGGCGATCACCTGGACCGCGGCCGGGCTGTTCGCGCCACCGCCGATACAGACCACCGCCGACACCTGGGTCGGCTCGAGGTCGGCGGCCGCGATCGCTTCAAGGGCGAGCTCGCCCGCACGCGTCCACACCGGGCGGCGGTGACCTCGACTGCCGCCGCGGTCAACACCATCGGTGGGTGCGGTGGCGGGCATCGGACCGTCACCGCCGGCGCTGACGACAGCGCCTCGACCGCCGCCCGCACACTCGCCAGCCCCACCCTGTCCACCGCACCGGTCGCAGGTGCCGTCGCGGCCGCACGGCCGGCCGCGGTGTCGGCGAGCGCGGCCTGCGTCGCGTGCAGCTGGGTCGAGCAGCAGGTCGTCGAGCGTGCGGCCGCCGGTGTCAGGATCGTCGAGGGCGGAGATGGTTTCGGAGCCGGCCGGGGTCCGGCGCAGCATCGTCGCCTCACACCCCGCGCCGAGATCGACCACGAGGAGATAGTCGCCGACCCGGGCCCGCAGCTGGCCGCTGCTGGTGAGCAGCTCGATAGCGGCGACCGGGGCGTCGACCACGCTCGCTTCGCGCAGACCGGCACGGTTCGCGGCCTGCCGAAGCCACGTCCGCCGGCGCGGACCCCAGACCGACCGGGACCACCAGCCGCACGCTCGCCGACCGCGCCCGCACCGGTGGCCGCGTCGACGACCAGCCTCAACGTGGCACTCGACAGGTCAGCGACCGCGACCTCGACGCCGCCGACGATGGCCTGCCCCGACCCAACCGCAGCGGATCGGCGACGAAGCCGCCGCCGGTCCCGTTGAGGTCCGCCCGCCACGCCTGCTGCCCAGCCAGCACCGACCCGTCCGGCCTGACCAGCACGGCGCTCGAGAGGACCTCCGTACCGTCGACCGTCAGACGGCGCCCACCGACCGTCCGGGCCCGCGACGAGGGCGGCGGTCGTCAGCGTGCCGTAGTCGACGACCAGCCGAACGTCTTCGCGATCCACCATTCAGTGATACACGACGATGCCACCATCCGTAACCCCGCTGTCGCCGGAGAGTTGTCCGGCTGGCGAGAGAGCTAGCCGGCGACGGGCACTGCTCGTAGACCGGAGGGTTCAGCCGTACCGCGATTGCCCGGCCAACGTCGAGCCTGATTCGCGGCGACTTGGCTGGTGCTCGATGGCCGGTTCGGAGCGAGGTCGACTCTTGTCCTCAGCTACTGCCCCTTGTGGCGCTTCAAGGCAATGGCTGTGCGCCGGAGGACGAGAGACGAGAATCGCTATGACGAATACAATCGTTGCGCATGCTAGGGCTCGCATAGTAAGTGGCGGGAGGCACTGATGTCGGGGATCGAAGTCATCGCCGCGGCGTTGGCAGCCGGTGCGCTGACCGGCGCGAACGCGGCCGCCAGCGAAACGGTACGGGACGCCTACACCACGCTGCGGAGACTGATCAGGAAGAGATTGGCCGACAGTCCGCAGGCGCAAAGGGCGCTCGACAGCGACGACGTTCATGACGAGGGCTGGTGGATCGAGACCATCGGCGCCGACCTCTCGCAAACCCAGGCTGACCAGGACGAGGAAGTCCTCCAGTTGGCACTCTCGCTGCTGCGCGAACACGACGAGCACAAGGCAGGAGCCAAGTACGAAGTAAAGGTCGACAGGTCGCGAGGGGTGGTCGTCGGTGACGAGACCACCAACACGTTCACGTTCTACGACTGACTACCTAATGTGGAACCCGTCGACGCGGGTGCGTCTAGTGCGGGAAACACGTGGGTCCAGGCCGATCGCTACGCCGACACCGTGCGCGACCAGGATGCCACCACCACGGTTCCCCACACGTGGTCGCCGCGTCCGCCCCGCACGGGCGGCGATCTCGTCCTCGGACACCAGGTCGCTCAGGTCGACGGCGTCCACCGCACGCTCGACGGTCTTCGGGAGCCGGCGCCTGGCCTCCAGCGCCTGCTCACGGTGCTCCGGTGATTCGTCACGGCAGGCGATCAGGTCGTCACGCACACAGGAGATCCTCCACAACGGCAGCGAGGTTGACGCGGCACGATGACATTCGGTACACGTATGTCACGTTGACAGAGTTGCGGTCGCCGATCGTGACCCCGCGGCAGTTCCAGATGTTGGTCCAGTAACCCTCGCGCAACGACGAGGACTGGACGGACACCGTTCCGCTGTCGCCGGACCCGGTGTACCTCCAAGCCGACCAGTTGAACAGCGGACCGTCGGGTCCGATGTCGATGAGGTCAGCGATCTCGATGACAGGGCGCTCGACCACGCACAGGTGCGTGACATCAACCTGGTTGTGCGCACCCCAGGTCACGCCGTCCGAGTCGCGGACCTCCACGCCCGCCGCAGCGTGGTCTGTTGCATGCCCGTCAATCTTGTCATCGACGCCGGCGACCACCTTCACCTCCGGGCGGAACCGTTCGGCTTCGTCCGCCAGTTTCGAGAGGGCGCGGATCCACTTGTCGAAGGGTTCCCGCCGGGGCACGATGGGCTGCTTGCCGAGTGCCTCGGCGAGCACGATGGCGACCGTTCGCAGGCATCCGCTCGGGTCGCTCAGATCGAGATGGTCGAGTTCCTCTATCAGGTCGGATCTGTCGCGTAGCGCTCTGATGCGGCGGATCCGGTCGACAAGCCCATCGATCCGTTGCACGCGTGCTTCGATCTCCGAGCTCACGTATGCAGCCAAATCGACGGCCTTGGTGGCCCTGTCGACAGCCTCGACCAGCCCGGGATCGACCAGGAACGGGAAGGGCCCACGCGAGGCCTCCTTAGCCGCGGCCAGTTCGACCGGTTTCACTCGTCCGCTCTCCCGGTGCGGTTGGGCGTCGCGCTCCCACTGCTCACTCCCGGTGATTGGATGCTCCGCTGCGGTCTCACGGACAGGTTGGCAGCTTGCTCTCCTGCGCGGCGCCGAGCCCTCGTTTACGTGCTGACTTGGTCTGACATCAGCTACGTCGACCGGTTCGATGGCAGGCGCTCTGTCGACTTCATCGCGTTCGCTAGGCCCCGCATCGGCCGTGACAGTCGAGGGCTGCTCGCCGGTGCGGTGAAGATCGGCGGTCCGGGCCTCGATCGTTGACGTCGCCGCGGCCACTGTCTGTTCAGATGCCTCGGACCCTTGTGTATCCGGGGTAACAAGATCGGTAACTGCTTGTCTGCCAGTCTGGGTCCCGCCTTCGACACCAGATCCAGGATGCTCGTCCGGATGTACCGCGGTTGGCCGAGTTAAATGATCGGCCTCCGCGTTGGAGCGCTCGGCAAGATCGCAGGCCTGAGGCGTCGCGTGGTCGTCAATCGACTCCGCCTCAGCGGGACCGTCCTGGCGTTGTTGTCGTTCCGGCCAAGCCGGCGTCCCGCCAGGCGGTGGCTCCTCTTCGATGAGCTCAGGATCAACCTCACCTTCGGTGGCCTCAGGATCAACTTGTCCTTCGGCCTCGACGGTCTCGTAGAGATCGAAGTTGGGCTCCCATTCTTCAGTTTCTGGGTCGGCCATTCCCGGCCAGTCCGCGGGAGGGGAACCCGAAATCAACCTCGGGCACGCCGGAATTTGAGGTTTCGGCGTGTGGCGTCGGACCTTCGGCCGGCGGCGGAGGTTCCCACGACCGGCGAGGATGATCAGGTGGTCCTCCGAGCTCCATCGCCATCACCTCACAGTGATCAGGCACGCGAAAGGCCGTAGCTTCACGGTAGCCCCTCGCGCAATAGCAAATTGGATACCAGCTCCAGCTGGACACACCGTCCCGTCCATCGCGGACAAAGTCGACACTGCGCACTGAATGCCGCGAACGGCAGGGAGGGGTACCGGCGCCGGCCCGTCGACGACGCAGAGATCCACGTAGAAGCCGACGGTCAGACCGCGACCCTAGACGGCAAGACCGGCGAACAACTGCCTTATCAGGCATACGCGCAATGCGGCACCTACCTCGACGGTGCCGTCTGGGACCGCGACGGGGGCCTCGTCCGCGACTGTAGGGCCGCCGCCGCTGGAACCACCCCCGACGGCTGGGTCGTCCACCGAACCTGCCCACCCACGCGCTCGTTAACCCAGACACCGCACGGCAAGCGCAGTACGAGCCGCCCGGCCGCGTCGCCGTCAGCGACACCGGCTGCGTACCCGGCAGAGCAGCCGTCCTACCCGGTTCGCGACCTGCTCGTCTGCGGGCTGGGACTCCGATGGCGGCCGTGGCCGGGTTGGCGCCGCACGCGTCCAGCCAGCCCGACGCGCTGTCCACGGCTCCTACCCGGCTGTCCGGCCATCGGAGCTGGGCGATCTTATCGCCAACCAGCGGCACTGAGGTGACCTCAAATGGTCACGATGGGACTCCGGGTCACTCCGGCGAGCGAGATCAAAGCTCGGGCAGCGAGGGGCCTTGTCGGGCTGCCGACACTGGCCCTTGCCACACCCCCGTCGTCGCGGCAAATGGCGCGCCTGCCAATGGCCGCCATTGGTTTGCGCCCGCGTCCCTACCGGAGGGGGTCCGTAGATCGGCGGTACTCGCAGCATGTTTGACCGTGTCTAAGGTCCCTCGGCGCGAAGCCTAAGGCCCTCGTCGACGTGGATGACTGATCCGGCGCCAGCCGCCTTACCAAAAGCCTCGGAGGTGCATCACCCACACCCGACCGAGGAGTCGACAATGTCCGTCCAGCGCATCCGGACCCGAACCGCCGTCACGATCGTCCTCGCGACGACCGCTGCGTTGCTCGCCGCCGCGGTGCCGGCGGTCGCAGCGCCGGCACCGGAGCCTCCCGACCAGAGCGTTCCGGTCCAGCTTTGTCCCCGCATCGACGACCTGGCCGCGCAACTGCGTGCGGCCGGTTTCGCCTCCCAGGGGGCGAAGAACTTCGCTGTGTTCACCCGGGAGGACTGTCTCGCCGAGATCTGATCACGAACGCTCTGCTTCGAGGAGCCCGGCGCGCTGCGCGAGCGTGGCAGCGTGCGTGCGGTTGGTAGCGCCGAGCTTCCGCAAGATGTTCGTGATGTGAACGCTGGCGGTCTTGTCGCTGATGAACAACCGCTGGCCGATCTGGGCATTGGACAGGCCCTCGGCAACGAGCCGCAGAACCGTCAGCTCGCGGTCCGTCAACCCGTACAGGGCCGGCTCCCGCGGACGCGGCGGGCGGCCTGCGGAGAGGTCGATGCGGGCCAGCCGTGCGAGCGAGTGGATGCCGGCACGCAGCGGCTCGTGCTGCAGCGCGGCGGCCGCGGCCGCGCGGAGGCACGTGCCGGCCTCGGTGCCGTGACCACCGAGGAGGAGAGCTTCGGCTTGTCGCCAGAGGGCATAGGCGGCTCGGTGTGGCCTGCGCAGGTCGGTCCACGCCGCGCCAGCCACGGCCCAGGCCTGGGGATCGTTCGTACCCGTCACTCGACTCAGTTCCGCCATCCAGGACGCGCCCCAGGCCGGACCAGCTACATAGAACGGATGAGCGGCGAACGGGTCAGGCGTCGTGGCCTTATGCGCGGTGACTAGGTCGTCGGCGTGCGTACGGACGGAGTCTTCGGCCGCCGGGTCGCGGTGGGCCCGGGCCGGTGTCGGCGAGGTCGGCGCACGCCCACATCGCGTGGTCAGGATGGCGGCGTTGAAGCGGCGATCGCGGTTCCACGCCGGCGCCTGCGGCCTGGATGCGGCGCAGTGCCGCTTCCGGACGCCGAGCCCAGAGGTCGATGACGCCGCGGTCGACGAGGTTTCCCCCGTAGCGGAGGTTCCTGGGATGTGTGACCGCCTCGATCGTCGCCCACCTCTCGGGGCGTTGACGAGGTCGCCCGCCAGCATGTCGAGCAATGCCCGCCCCATGTGGTCGTAGGAGGCACCGACGTGGGCGCCCACTCGGTCGCGCCACGGAGCACCGCAGCGGCGTCGCGCGGGCGTCCACGCTCGGCCAGTGCGTCGAATAGGTTGCACCGTAGGAGCTGGGCGCCGGTCGACTGTTCGAGGCCGGCCCGGCAGCCGTGTCGAGGCCGAGCCGCGCTGCGGCGGCGGCCTCCTCCAACGGCCGAGCGCGAGGAGAATCTGGCTGCGCTCGCTCGCTAGAGTCGGGCCGGCGGGATGGCGGTCGTGCGTCTCGACGATCGGCACGATCCGGTCGAGCGTGGTCATGCCCGCGGCGACCTCGCCCCGCTCAAGGTGCAGCCAGGCAAGGATGGCCAGGGCCGTGACCGCTTCGCTGGCCGGCATCGTGATCCGCAAGCCCGCATCGCCTGCTCCAGATAGGACCGGGCCTCGGCCGGGCGGCCCATGTCCCACACGGTCTCGCCGAGGCTGAGCAGAACATGGGCGTGCTCTCGACCCAACGGCAATTCAGCCAGGCAGCCCCTCGCCCGTTCCAGCGTTGCGAGGCCGGCGCCCAGTTGCTCGAACTCACGACAGACGCCGACGCGCTCGTAAAGCCGGACGAGTGTTCGTCGATCCGCGGTGGCGCTCACCGTGCGAAGGCCCTCTTCGTGCTAACCGTCCCGCACCCTCCACTTCGGTGTCGCCGCAGCGCTCGAGCGCTTCGGTCGCGCTTAGATAGGCAACCGCCTCATCGAGCCGTCCGGCCGGGCGTCGCGGGGAACCCGCGGCCAGAGCCGGATGACCCGCTCCCAATGGGTGGCGGCCTCGCGGTGGGCACGGACCTGCACGGCGTGCGCGGCCGCGACCGAGCGCCAGATCAACTCCTCGATCGCCACGCCGGCGGCGGCCCAGTGCTCGGCCACCCAGCGGCGCCGTCGACGGCCGTGTTGGTGATCAACGCGCGCGCGACGGCGACGTGCAGCTCTCGCCGGTGACCGGCCAACAGTTCGCTGGCGACGGCCTCACCGACCAGGGCGTGCCGCAACCGGTACTGGCCGTCGAGACCCGGTCGGTCGGCTAGCCGAGCGTTGATCAGCATCCGCAGCGCGCCCGTCAATCGATCAGCCGTGAGTCCGATGATCGCTGCCAGCAGCGTCTCGTCCAGCCCTCGTCCGGCGACCGCCAACGCGCTCAGCACGACCCGGCCATCACCGGTGACACTCTCCGCGCGGGCCGTCAACAGCCGTGTAAGACCGTCCGGCAGGGTGGTGCCCCGGCTGGGGCCGGCCATGGTCGTCGATACTGGCCGCCACCAGCTGTTCGGTGAAGAACGCGTTGCCGCCGGCACGGTCGAAGACATCGTCCACAAAAGATGACGGCGTCGCCTCGGCGACCAGCCCCCGAATCAGCTGCCCGACCTCGAAACGGGACAGCCGGCCCAGCGAGAGCCGCTCCAGGCCGGCCTGTCGCGCGATCTCGACGAACCACCGGCCCACCGGGCGCTTCGGGTCGATCTCCTCATCGCGGCAGGTCAGCACCAGCCGGGTGGCACCGCTGTCCACGGCGGTCAGGTACGAGAGGAAATCCAGCGTCGTCGTATCGGCCCAATGCAGGTCCTCGACCACCAGCGCGTAAGGTCCGTCCACGGCGAGGGCCGCCAGCAGGTCACGCAGTGCCGCGAAGAGCAGACCCCGCTGCCACCCTTCGACCGGTCCACTCTCGCTCCGTGTCGCGGCCGGGCTCCAGTCCGGGACCAACCGAGCCAGCTCCGCCCGCACCCGCGGAGAACACCGCTCAAGGACGGCCGGCGTGCCCAGGGTGCGTAGCGCCTCGACCAGCGGCAGAAACGGCACGCTGTCGGTCAACGGCAGACACTGGCCCACCAGCACCGTCACGCCGGAATCGCGGGCGCTATGGATCGCCTCGGCCAGCAGCCGGGTCTTGCCCACGCCGGCCTCACCGATCAGCATCACGGCGCGCGGTCCGGGCCCGCCGACAAGCGCCCGAGTCACCAACGCCAGCTCGGTTCGACGACCAATCATGGGCAACGCCACGACCACGCCCTCAGCAGACCAAACCCACAGACGGCCGTCAAACAACCATTCGGGTCATAACTGCTGAGCCGCGCTCCTACCAGTGGCACCGCCCGGCGGCGAGGTCGCATCTCCTGGGTAAGCGCGGCAGGTCGCTACCGCGGCGCGGCGGGAAGAATCGCGCCACACATCCATCCCGATGGGCATCTACCTTGGACGGGCCGGCGAGCGGTCCGGCGGTTCCTCGGGCGAACCGCGCCGCGATGGCCGATCACCCTCGAACGCGAGAATCGCCCATAATAGTCCTTACGGTGTTGCTCGCTCCATCAACTTCGGGGCCTCCTGGCTATGTCTCATTGCGGCGCCGCGCGGGGGCAACATCTCAACGGTTTGCACCGTCCAGAACACGATGAACATCGCTGCCACGAAGATTTCGAGCCAGAAGAGGCTGATGCGGCCGGCGGACCATAGTGCGGCCAAGGCAGAGGTGACGAGCAGCATGGCCAACGCGATCACGCTGTAGCGGTAACGCTTCGCCTTCGCCGTCATCACCTGTAGGCTTGCCGATCTCATTGGCACGCGCTTTGCGCGGGGGCCATTCTCAGCCTGCGACCCGTCGTGCTCGCTGGGCTCCCTGCGATCCACAGTGTCCATGTCCGGCGTTGTCGAGGCGGCCCCCTCCTGTTTGTCCCGGAATCGACGGGCGTTGACGACGGCGACGCCCAAGATGCAGCCGAACAGGCCCAGAGCGGCGATGTAGTGTGCGTAGTCGATGAGGAATGTGATGTTCCTTAGCAGGGCAAACAGGCCGACGGCCCAGACGACAATGGCGGCTCCGA
>CAVZUL010000007.1:0-542717 GCA_963778455.1 uncultured Alphaproteobacteria bacterium | reverse complement strand
AACTACGATGGAACGATCACGCCCTTGCCGCTCGTCTGCGTATCGAACAGCCGGTACGCCTCCTCGGCCTGATCGAGCCGCCAGCGGTGCGTGAACAGCTTGTCGACCGCAACATTGTGATCCGCGACGAACTCGGCGCACTCGGCCTGTCCGTGCGTCGAGAAGGTCCATGAGCCGACGAGCGTGATCTGCCGGCGCAACAGGTCAGGGCTCACATCGAGCGTGACCTGACCGCGCTCTCCGACATAACAGGCCGTGCCCCAGGTCCGCGTCGCCCGTACGGTGGCGGCGCGCGCTTCGGCTGCGCCCGAGGTATCGAGCGTCTTGTGCGCGCCTTCGCCGTGCGTCAGTTCGCGGATCGCCTCGACCGGATTGTTGGAGCGCGCATCGATCACTTCGTGCGCGCCGAACTCGCGCGCGAGGGCGCACCGCTCGGGCGAGATATCGAGCGCAACGACGCGTGCGCCCATCGCGACCGCGAGCTGGGTCGCCGAGAGTCCGACCGGCCCCTGACCGAAGATCGCGATCGTTTCACCGCCCTGCAGGTTGAGCCGCTTGAGCGCGCCATAGGCGGTGCCGGTGCCGCAGGAGATCGCAGCGCCCGTCTCGAACGACAGCGCGTCGGGCAGGGGCACGAGGGTGTGCACCGGGACCCTCATGTACCTTGCGTGCGCTCCGTTGCCGTTCGCGCCGAAGACTGTCGCGCCTTCGAGGCACATCTGCGCCCAGCCGGAGCGGCAATGCTTGCAGCCACCGCAGCCGGTGTAGTGGTGATCCATCACCCGCGCGCCGATGCGGGCTTCCCGGTCCGTCACGCCCGCACCGACCGCAACCACGACGCCGCAGGGTTCGTGTCCGGCGATCACCGGCTCGGCGCCGCGCGCAAACCCCGAGGTGGTGTCGCCGGGCTTGAAGCTGGCGCGATAGACGTGGAGGTCGCTGCCGCACATCCCGGATGCCTTGATCTCGAGCACCACGTCGCGCGCGCCCGGTGTTGGGTCAGGAAAGTCGCGCAGCTCGAGCTTGCGATCACCGGTGAACACGACGCCTTTCATGCTTTCCTCCCCGCGTACGCGCTTCGGAGCGCGCCGGGCGGCAGCTTATCGCGAGGCGGCGCCGATACCAGCCGCCGGAGCGGCTTTCCGCCTCACCCGGTGGCGCGGGGCGCGCCTTCAAACCGCGACCCGCGAATCAAATATAACCCCGCAAGCCGCGCATACGCCGCGGGAGGGAGATCGTTCCATGTCCATGGCTTCCGATGATCCTGTGGTCCCGCCGAAGGAGCGAGCCGGTCTGCGCCCGCTTCCGCAACTGATCTTCGCGTCGCGCTGGCTTCAGGTCCCGCTCTATCTCGGGCTGATCGTGGCACAATGCGTCTACGTCGTGCTGTTCCTCAAGGAACTGGTGCATCTCGTCTCGCACACGATGAGCTTCACCGAGCAGGAGATCATGCTGGTCGTTCTCGGCCTGATCGACGTGGTGATGATCTCGAACCTGCTGATCATGGTGATCGTCGGCGGTTACGAGACTTTCGTGTCGCGGATGGAGTTGCAGAAGCACCCTGACCAGCCGGAGTGGTTGAGCCACGTCAATGCCAGCGTGCTCAAGATCAAGCTTGCGATGGCGATCATCGGCATTTCCTCGATCCACCTGCTGCGCGTCTTCATCTTTGCCGGCCAGCTCGGCAAGGAGACCTCGCAATACACTGTCGAGGGCGTGAAGTGGCAGGCCATCATCCACGTCATCTTCATTATGTCGGCGATTGGTATCGCCTACGTGGAAAAGATCAGTCAGGATAGTTATGCGGCCGGCAGGAAGGCGCACCACTAGAGGCGCAATCGTGCGGGCGTTGGCCGGAATTCTGCTGGCGGCCGGCGTCTCCATTCAATCGACCGCAGGCTATGCCGATGCGGCGTTCACGCGCTGGCTTGAGCAGCTGTTCCCCGCCGCGCAACAACTCGGCGTCTCGCGCGCGACCTTCGACGCGGCGACGCGCGGGCTCGAGCCGGATCTCACGCTGCCGGATCTGGTCATTCCGGGCCGGCCGGACCGTCAGCCGACGCAAGCCGAATTCGTGCAGACGCCGGGCGAATACCTGAAGGAGTTGACCTTCAACTCGCTCGCCGCCCAAGGCCGCAAGCAGCTCGAGCAGCACCGCGCGACGCTGACGAAAATCGAGCAGCGCTTCGGCGTGCCCGCAACGATCGTGCTCGCGATCTGGGCGCGCGAGAGCGGCTACGGCGCCGCCAGGATGCCGCACAGCGCGATCCGCGCGCTCGCGACGCAGGCCTTTCTCGGCCGGCGCAAGGAGCAGTTTCGCGAGGAGTTCCTGCTCGCGCTGAAGATGCTGCAGGAGGGCCATGTGACGCTCGCCGCCATGCGCAGCTCATGGGCTGGCGCGATGGGCCATCCGCAGCTGCTGCCCTCGGGCTTCTACAAATACGCGATCGATTTCGACGGTGACGGCCGGCGCGACATCTGGACGTCGGTGCCGGATGCGCTCGCCACCATTGCCAATCATCTCGTCGAGCTCGGCTGGCAGCGCGGTCAGCGCTGGGCCACCGAGGTGAAGGCGCCGCGCGGCGTCGACTGCACCATCGCGCGGCCCGACGTGACGGTGACCGTCGGCGAATGGATCAGGCGCGGCTACGCGCCGGCATATGGCGCGACGCCGGGCGCCGCGGAGCTTGCGCACGAAGCCTCATTGCTGATGCCGGCCGGCCTGTACGGACCTGCGTTCCTCACGCCGAAAAACTACTTCGCGCTGAAGGACTACAATTACTCCGATCTCTATGTGCTGTTCATCGGCCATCTCGCCGACCGCATCGCAGGCGGTCGTCCGTTCGAGCAAAAATGGGAGAAGGTCGCGCAGCTTCCTTCAGCGGCGTTGGAGCGGATGCAGCGTACGCTGACGCGGCTTGGGCTCTACAGCGACAAGATCGACGGGAAGGCCGGGATGCTGACGCGCGCCGCGCTCGGCGCCTATCAGAAGGCGAACGGACTGAAGCTCGACTGCTGGCCTTCGCAGGCGGTGCTCGACCATATGAAATGAAAAAGAAAAACCCGGCCGCGCTTTCGCGGGCCGGGTCGTTATTCCAGCGCGTAAGCGCTTTATGCGATTACGGGCAGAAGAACTGCGGACGGCCGCGCCAGCCGACGACGTTGCCGTACGGATCGTATACCGGCCTGCGCGCCCAGTAGCCGCCGGGGCAGCCGACCGGAGCGCCCTCGTAGTAACCTGGATACGCTGCATAGCCGGGCTGGACCACATAGCCAGGGCCGTAACCGTAGTAACCGGGGCCGGAGTTGGCGATGGCGCCGCCGATGATCGCACCCGCGGCGACGCCGCCAAGGATGCCGAGCCCGACTGCGGGGCCCCAACCGCGCCGCTGAGCATTGGCGTCGGTCGGCGCAGCCAGAAGCGCTGCCGCAACAGTCGCGGCGGCCGTAAAGGTGGTGAGGGTCTTGATCATGGAGCTAAGGACCTCGTTGGAACGCTCGGCCGTGCGCCGAACGCGGTGAAGGTGATAAGTGATCCCCCGCACGGATGCCACAACAGGCACGCGCAATTTGTCGGAAAAATGGAGCCGCACTGCGAAAAAATGAACAAATATGCAGGTTTAGCGGACTTGGCGTGCCAAAGTTGATGAAGGGTTAGCGAAAGGGCACTCTCCGCTCATTCCCGCGCAAGCGGGAATCCAGAATCAAGAACTGGGTCCCCGCTTTCGCGGGGGCGAGCGGAGAGCTGACATGCTGAACCGACGACAATTCGTGGGCACCCTCGCGCTGCTCGCCAGTGCGGGCGCTGCCCGCGCGCAAAGCTTCCCGGACCGGCCGATCCGCATTCTCGCCGGCTATCCGGCGGGCGGCGGCATCGATCTCACTGCGCGCCTGTTCGGCGAGCAGATGAAGCAGGCGTTCGGCCAGACCGTGATCGTGGAGAACCGGCCCGGCGCGAGCGCGATGATCGCCGCGAACGCGGTCGCCAAGTCCGCGCCCGACGGCCTCACGCTGCTGATGGCGGCCTCCGGCGAGGTCGCGATCAATCACCACCTGCACAAGGAGAAGATGACCTACGATCCGCTGCGTGAGCTGGCCGCGGTCGCGCTCGTCGGCATCGTGCCGTGCGTCGTGGTCGTTGCGGCGGCAACGCCGGTGAAGAGCGGGCCTGAGCTGATCGCCTACGCACGCGCCAACAGGGGCAAGCTCTCGTTCTCCTCCTCCGGCATCGGCAATCCGCAGCAGCTCGCCGGCGAATTGATGAACCACATGGCGGGCACCGACGTGCTGCATGTGCCCTATCGCGGCGCCGCGCCGGCCGTGACCGACGTTGCGACCGGCGCCGTCACGATGAGCTTCTCCAGCCTCGCCGCCGCGCTGCCGTTGCTGCAGGACGGCAAGCTGCGCGCGGTCGCGGTCACGTCGCGCGAGCGCATGGCGCAACTCCCTGACGTGGCGCCGCTCGCCGATGCGGCGCCGGAGCTGAAAGGTTACGAACTGCTCAACTGGTTCGGGCTCTTTGCCCCTGCGGGTACGCCCGAGCGCATCGTCACGCGCCTCAACGATGTGATCAACGCCAGCCTGCGCGAGAAGAAGATCGCCGAGACGCTCGACATCCAGGGCATCGTGCCGCGCCCGATGAGCGCGCCCGACTATCGCGCCTTCGTGGTGGCGGAGGCGGAGAAGTTCGGCAGAATCGTCGAGCAGGCCAATATCAAGCTGCAGAATTGAGCCGCATTCGCCATGGCCGGGCTTGACCCGGCCATCCACGTCTTGCTTACGGTCGCCTAACAAGGAAGACGTGGATGCCCGGCACAAGGCCGGGCATGACGGAGCTCATGCCCATCCTCCTCGCCATCGGCGGCATCCTTCTTCTCGCCCTCGTGTTCGGCCCGCAGCTCCTCGTGCGCCGCGTGCTGGCGAAATACGGCGTGGACCGGCCGGACCTGCCGGGCACCGGCGCGGAGCTTGCGCGCCATCTGCTCGATGAAGCGAACCTGCCCTCCGTGACGGTGGAGGAAACCGACCGGGGCGATCACTACGATCCCGAGGCGCAGTCCGTGCGCCTGTCGCCGCAGCATCACGACGGGCGCTCCATCGCGGCGGCGGCGGTCGCCGCGCATGAAGTCTCCCATGCCGTGCAGCACGCGCGCGGCGAACCCATCTTCATGCGGCGGCTCGCGCTGGTGCGCCAGCTTGGCTGGGTCGAAAAGCTTGCAAGCTATGTCCTGCTGCTCTCGCCGCTCGTCTTCGTGGTGATGAAATCGCCGGCGCTGCTCGCGCTCCAGCTTTTTGCCGGCGTCCTGCTGCTCGGCATCCGCGTCGTGGTGCATGTCGTGACCCTGCCGGTCGAGTTCGACGCGAGTTTTGGCAAGGCGCTGCCCGCGCTGGTGCGCGGCCGCTATCTCGGGCCCGGCGACATCCCGGCGGCGCAGAAGGTCTTGAAGGCCGCGGCCTATACCTACGTGGCGGCGGCGCTGGCGACGCTGCTGGATGTGGTGCGGTGGTTTCGCTTTATTTTCAGAATTTGAGCCGGCGCTTGTAGGGCGGGTTGGCCGAGGGCGAACCCGCCGCACTTTCAATGATGGCGAATTACGCTTCGCTAATCCGCCCTACGGGCTATTCATAGAGATGCGCGAACTCGTTCGCTCGATTTAGTCCGAGCGCCCCGGTCTCTCTGCATCGTGCTGCATATCGTCTTATCTCGGCGGTCAATGCCGTCACTGACTCGGATAGGCGATCTGCGGCAACGTCCAGTTCGCCTGTTCTGCCTCTCAGTGATAATGCTGCTCCAACAAGTCCCTCCACTTCTCCCGCACTAGTTAAAGCTATATCGTGGGTGTCACTGATCACGGCGCTAAGTGATATGAGTGCTAAATAATCCGCTTTTGAAGTGACTGGGGTATTTTGGAGCGAGTTGCTTTGCGCGCTAATGATCAGATTGCCGATCACTCGCATCAGCTGTGTTGCTTCGTCTAGTTTGTCTGCGTGCGCATTCCAATAGCGCGCCACGCGGGAATATAAGCGTCTCTGGTGCCTGGGATCTTGAATGAAGTTCAGAACCCGGCCGTGCCAGACTGCATGTTTGCCAAGTTTCCTGATCTCTGTTCCTAGTGCATTCAATAACCTGGTTATATCGCGCTGAGCTTCGTTTCCCTCTACTACAAAATCGAGGCCAACCATTTCGACTGATCGCGGCGGTGCATTGATGTAACGCGCGCGAAGCTCCCTAGCCAGACGATAGAATCGGCCTGGGCGGGGAGTAGGTTCTGGGGTCATCGCCGGGGCTGTCGGACTGGTCATCCAAAATAAAATTATTCCCGCTCCCAGAAATGAAAGCGTCGGCCCCCAATGCAGCATCTGCTCTGCGGTAATGCCGAAAAGGTAAGGGTTCATCATGTGGAACCCCCGTTCGTAAAGCCACGCGCGAACGGCTTCCCACCAGTAATGCCAGACAAAGTGCCAGACACCCGCTCCAATGAAGGAGCCAAGACCAAGAATCCGCACGAGGCGGTGCATTCACGAACCCCCGCAAGCTGAGCCTGCGCTTAGGTAGCACGAGGAATTCAGCCAAGCCATTTCAACAAACAAGCAAGCGCAGGTGAGCTGAGGCGCGAAGCGCACAGCCTACGCGATGGCGACGGCTTCGAACTCTTCGAGCTTTCCTTGCCCTTTGAGGAAACCGTCGAGCGTCGTCAGCTTGCCGGCCGAGCGAAACTTTTTCCGGCTTGTTACGCGGCGCTCGCTAGATCGATCGCCCTGTCATGCCGCGGCCAACACCGCTCGCTTCACGGCCTGCGGCAGGGCGATCGCGCGAAAAAGCGCCTTCGGATACAGATAGTCCTCTCCAGATTCATCGACGATCCGGAACAGGCCGAGCTTTTCGGCCGCGGCATCGCGCAGCGCAATGTAGATCTTGCGCTTTTCGAGCGAGGCCAGGTGGCCCTCGTTGTTGACGCAGACGACGAGTTGTTTTGTCTGGGGCTTTGTCATTGCTCAATCTTCAAGGGTGCCCACACTACGTCTGCTCATCCGAAATCTGCACGATTGTCTCCCCGCGCCCCAGCGCAGCGATGATGAATGGAAAGTCGCGTGTGAATCGTTGAAGCAGCGCCCGCTTGGTCACATTGCCGATACGAACCCAAATGAGGGCGGGGCCGTCGGACCGGAACGCCCGCATCGTTACGAAATCCTCGTCCTTGGTGACGAGGACCGAGCCGTCCACAGCGGCGCGATCCCAGATGTTGCGGTCGCGCGCGCTGACCATTCCGAGCTCGACGACGTGTGTGGCCTCGTGTCCAAGACTGACAAGATGTCGCGCCAGAGCGGGCGGGAGTTGCGCGTCGATCAGAAACCGCACCGTCAGACCGGTCGGATGACCGGATGATCGACGTGCTGTGCTGCGTATTCGAGGGCAGCGGCGATGTCACCCTCTTCGAGATAGGGGAAATCACCAAGAATTTCGGCGGGCGTCGCGCCGCCCGCCAGCATGTCGAGAATATCCTTCACGCGCACGCGCATGCCTCGGATGCAGGGGCGCCCGCCGAAGATGTCCGGGTCAGTGGTGATGCGGTCGAGATGGCCGGGCATTTTGTTGGTGCCTGTTCGCTTTGTTTCATTCTAACAAAAAAGCACGCCATGTCGGCAACTTGACAATGATCCTATAGTATGTATTTATACTCCCACCTCGTCCGCTGAGGGGCGCTCTCATGAGGCGTCGTGATGGCGGGACGAATCGAAGGAGGCGCCGGAGAACAGGCGAGCTCCTTCGGTGGCGGGCGCCCGGCAATCCCGGGCCTTCGCCGGTGCGGCGCCCGCGGGCGCGGTTCGCAGCCGCGCACTCGGGCTGCGCCGGGGCTCCGCCCGGAGGCACAACGGCCTCCTGCCAGGAGCTGGCTGACGGCAGCGCGAAAGCGCGCTGCTGAAAGCGCGGCCCGGCGCAGCAGTGAAAACGCCGCGATGGAGCGCCGGAAGGCGCGCCGGCCTCCGTCAATGGCCGGTCATCCCTCGTGGATGGACCCGATCGCAAGACGGGTCACCGGGCGCGTCCGTCAATCGCGCCAGCGCCGTCCAGCGCTCCATCCCCCTCGCATTTTCGAAGGGGACGACGGACCAAGGCGCAGCCCGCGCGCCGGTACAAGCGGGCGGCGGAGCATTGGTTGTCATCACTCGCTTGCTTGCTATGCTCGCTGAATATCCAGAGAGGAACACGCCACCCCATGATCACACGCCGCACTCTCCTCACCACGCTCGCCGCCGCACCGTTCGCCTCCGCACTGCCGCGCGCGGCGCGCGCTGCCTATCCGGACAAGCCGGTGCGCGTGATCGTGCCGTTCGCGGCCGGCGGCAATGCGGATCTGGTCGCGCGGTTGTGCGCCGAGGGGATGAAGGATGCGCTCGGCCAGCCGTTCGTGGTCGAATACCGCACCGGCGCGGGCGGCAGCCTCGGCGCCGAGATGGCCGCAAAGGCAGCGCCGGACGGCTACACGCTGTTCACCGGGTCGAACGGGCCGCTCACGGTCAATCCATTCGTGCAGGCGAAGCTCGGCTACGACCCGCTGAAGGATTTCGTCGCGATCGGGCTCGCCAACCTGGCGCCGCATTGCGTCGCGGTGCATGAGTCGGTGCCGGCGAAAACGCTGCAAGAGCTGATCGAGATGTCGAAGACGAAGCCCGTGAACATCGGCACCGCGGGCGCGGGCAGCGCGACGCACATGACGCTCGCGCGCTTTAATGCGGCGACGGGCGCGAAGTTCGAGCATGTGCCCTATCGCGGCGGCGGCGCGCTGGTGCCCGATCTCCTTTCGGGCAGCATCACCGGCGCGATGACGGAAGTGTCCACCGCGCTGCCGCACCTCGGCGGCAAGGTGCGCATTCTCGCTGTCGCATCAGCGAAGCGCGCGCCCAAGGCGCCGGATTCGCCGACCATGATCGAGCAGGGCGTCAAGGATTTCACCGCCGCGAGTTACGTGGGCCTCCTCGCGCCGGCCGGCACGCCGGCCG
Organism: uncultured Alphaproteobacteria bacterium; assembly: GCA_963778455.1. Lineage (GTDB taxonomy): Bacteria > Pseudomonadota > Alphaproteobacteria > Rhizobiales > Xanthobacteraceae > PALSA-894. The sequence goes on along the minus strand of CAVZUL010000007.1, from coordinate 533,714 downwards.
ATATCGTCAAGGCGCTGGAAGGCGCGCTGATCAAGGCGCTGAACGATAAGACCACGCAGGAGAAATTTCTCAACACCGGCGCCGAGCTGGTGCCGGACGAGCTGATGACCTCGAAGGGTTTTGGCGACTACATCAAAAAGGAATACGAGCTCGCGCGCGAAGCCGCCAAGATTGCCGGGCTGACGCCGACGTGAGGATTACGCAACTCGTTTGGCGAGGCAGATCCAGCCGAACGGAGGCGTCGCCGCCGACCGCGGCTTGCGCAAGCCTTCCGTCGACCACGGATACGACACGGCACCGAGGCGCACGACGGCAAAGCCCAGATCGGACACGATCTTCGCCAGTTCGCCGCGGCCGAAATGTTTTTGCCAAATGCCGCCGCGCGGGGCGATCCCGCCCCGCTTGAACGGCGGCTTTGTTTTCTTGCGGCCGCGATTTTCCAATTCGGCGACCATCGCGCATGACTCGATCGACGGCACCACGATCAGCATGTGGCCGGACGGCTTGGTCACCGCCTTGAGGCTCGCCCACAGCGATTTGCGCCGTGCCGCGCTGGGCGAGGTGATCACGTTCAGGCACACCGCAAGGTCGGCACAACGCGGACCGAAAAGTTTTGGACAATCCTTCACGTCCGCGACGCGCCATTTCGCGGGCGTCGTGCCCGTGTAGGTTTTCTCCGCCTGTCTCACCACGGCGGTCGCGAAATCCGCCGCGAAAATTTCGCGGAAATGGTTGCTGAATTTCTGCACGAATGTGCCCGTGCCGCAGCCGAGATCGACCAGCACGGAGGTTTTCGGCGAAGGACGCGCAGCGCTGACGAAGCGGCGCAGTTGATCGTCGATCTCTTCCGACGCGATATTGCAGACGAGTTCATCGAACTGGTCCGCGGTGCGATTCCATTCCCTGCGTGACATCGGCGCCAACCCAAATAATGGATGGGATTACGCGAATGACGACAATCACCGCCACAAATGCTGCGCGCTCACCGACTCTCGCATCAGCAAGACGCGATTCCACGACATTTATCAAGACCGGCGGTTGCGCGCGGCCGGCGCATTGACTTCGCGCCATCGCGCCGACAGGTTTGCCTCAACGCATGGGAAGGACGATGCATCCGAGGGAACGCCTTGCCTATTCGGCGATCGAGGGACGCAAAGCCCTGACGCTGCCCGAGGGCTTAAGGCTGATCGTTTGGCCGGTGCTGGCGCTCGAGGAGTGGGACATGGCGCGGCCGATGGCGCGCATGGTGATCACGCCGCCGCAAGGGCAGCCGATGCTGCCCGATCATCCGAACTGGAGCTGGCACGAATACGGCATGCGCGTCGGCTTCTGGCGATTGAAGCGCATGCTCGATGCGCTGAAGATCAACCCGACCGTGACGCTCAATGCGCGCGTCTGCGAGACTTATCCGCAGGTCGCGCAGGCCTGTGCCGATGCCGGCTGGGAGCTGAACGCGCATGGTTACGACCAGGTGCCGATGCACAAGCTTGACGACCAGAAAGCTGTGATCGACAAATCGGTGGCGATCATCGCGAAGTTCTGGGGCAGGGCGCCGCGCGGCTGGTTCGGCCCCGGCCTGACGCAGACCTTCGACACGCTCGATCATCTCTCGGCTGCCGGCATCGAATATATCGGCGATTGGGTGCTCGACGACGAGCCGGTGACGCTCAAGACCACGCACAAGCCGGTGGTCGCGCTGCCGTATAATTTCGAACTGCACGACATCGTGCTGATGGCGCTCGGACACCATCCGTCGGACCAGATGTACGCGCGGGTGATGGACCAGTTCGAGTGCCTCTACGCGGAATCCGCCGAGCGCCCGAAGATCATGGCGATCGCCATGCATCCCTATCTTTCCGGCGTGCCGCATCGGATCAATCACGTGCGCCGCGCGTTCGAAGATGTACTGAGCCGCCCCGGCGTAGCCGCATGGGATGGCGCCAAGATACTCGACTGGTACAAGGCGCAGCCGTAGTCCGGCGTGGACTTGCCATACCGGTGGGTAGTGGCGACAATGTTGGTCTTGTCAGAACTCAACTGACGCCAGGGAGGGAAAGCAATGATCAGAACTCTTGCGATTGTGAGCGCGATGTTGGTGGCGGGGCCGGCCATCGCCGAGATGGCAAAAGCGCCGGCAAAGCCGAAGCCACCCAAGACGGTCACCGTCACCGGCTGCACGTCGTCCGGATATGCCGGCTGCACTCTGCTGAAGGTCGGCAAGGAAAACGTGTTGTTGGTCGCAAAGGCAGGCGTGGTGAATCCGCCGGCAAAGACCTTTATCGTCGCGACGGGCACGATGGGCGCTGCGCCGCCGAACGCCTGCAACGTCACGAAGCAATTCACGGCGAGCAAGATCATCTCGACCAAGCGCGCGTGTAAGTGAAACAGTAGAGCGAGGCGGGAAACATGACGGGCATCGGGCGGCGTCGGTTTGTCAAGGGTGCACTCGCATCGGGGGCGGTGCTGTTCGCTCCGCATGTTTCCCGCGCGCAGGATTGGCCGAACCGACCAATCCGCTTCATCGTACCGCTCGCGGCCGGCGGCGGGCTCGACTTCATCGCGCGGCTCGCCGGCGAGTATGTCTCGCGCAATCTCGGCCAGCAGGTGATCATCGAGAACCGCACCGGCGGCGGCAGCACCATCGGCATCGATGCCGCCATCAAGTCGCCGCCGGACGGCTATTCATACCTGCTCACCAACGACAATGTGGCGAGCGCGCCGCATGTCCTGAGGTTGAATGTCGATTTCCTCAAGGACCTCGTTCCGGTGAGCCTGCTCGGGCTGCAGCCGACGGTGCTGTGTGTGCATCCCTCGTTCGAGGCGAACTCGGTCGCCGAACTGGTCGAGGCCGTGAAGAAATCGCCCGGCATCGGCTGCGCGACGTCGGGCGTCGGCTCGAACCAGCACGTGCTGATGGAATGGTTCAACAAGACCGCCGACATCAAGCTCGACCACGTGCCCTACCGCGGCGCCGGACAGGCGATCAACGATCTGGTCGCAGGCCACGTGAAGGTCGCCTTCCTCGGGCCGACCGCGACTCTGCCGCAGGCGGCGGCGCAGAAGATCAGGCTGCTGGCGCAATCCGGCGAAGCACGCTCGCCGAGCATGCCCGACCTGCCGACCTTGCAGGAGGCGGGCTACAAGGGCATCGTGCTGGAATCCTGGTATGCGGCGTTCGCGCCGCTCGGCACGCCCGCCGCCATCGTCACGCGGCTCAATGCCGAGCTCGACAAGGCGATGCGCGATCAGGCCTCGCGCGACTCGCTGTTCAAGACCGCGACGGCCACCGTCGGCGGCTCGCCGGAGACGTTAGCCAAGCTCGCGCGCGAGGACTCCGACAAATACGCGCGCATCGTCCGCGAGGCGAACATCAAGGTCGGCGGCTAGCGCTTCGCTTTGGCTACCAGCCGCGCGAGCGCGCATGCTAGCCTGTTCCGTAGCGCGATTGCGCGCGCGGAGCGGGGGCATCAATGAACTTCATCATCGCGAAGATCAAATGGATCATGCTCGTCTCAGGCGTGCTGACCTGCAGCATGATCTATGCGGCGATCGCGCCGCAGGCCGCGCTGCGCGGCACGTTCGGCGAGACTCTTCAGGGACCGCTCGCCGAGATCGTCGTGCGCAATTGGGGCGCCCTCATCACGCTGGTCGGCGCGATGCTGATCTATGGCGCCTACCACGCGGCGGTGCGCCCGCTCGTGCTTGCAGTGGCGGGCTTGAGCAAGCTTGTCTTCATCCTACTCGTTCTGGCGCAAGGCTCGCGCTATCTTGGCCAGCAGGCGGGGATTGCGATCGCGATCGATGCCGTGTGGGTCGGTTTGTTCGCGCTTTACCTCGTGGCAACGCGCGGGCGCGAAGTTGGAGCAAATCCATGAAGCGATTGAGTATCGTCGCGGCGTTTGCACTTGGACTAATCAGCAGCGAGGCCGCGGCGCAGGGCCTGAAGGAGCAGATCGTCGGCACTTGGGAATTCGTCGTCGCCGAGGTGACGGCGCCGGACGGCAGGAAGTCGTTTCCGTTCGGCGAGACGCCGAAGGGCATTCTGATCTTCACGCCCGACGGACGCTTCGCGCAAATTCACGTGGCGAGCGATGTCCCGAAATTCGCTTCCGGCAACCGGCTCACCGGCACGGCGGAAGAATACGCCGCCATCAATCGTCGTAGCCTGTCGGTGTTCGGCACCTACACGGTGGACGAGGACAAGAAGACCGTGACGTACAAGATCGTGTCGAGCACATTCCCGAACTGGGAAGGCGAGGCGCAGACGCGCGCCATCGACAAGCTCACCGCCGACGAGTTCGTGAACACCAATCCGAACGTCGCAGGCGGCAGGGGCAGCGCAAGTAATCTGTACAGGCGCGCGAAGTAGCGTTTTTGCTCGCAACACCTATATATTGTGGGCATGGTCAACCGAGGGGCCATGATCGTTAGGCTCAGGAGACGACATTGGCCGACAAGAAACCGAATGACGCGCTGGTGAAGCTGCAAAAAGCCGAGGACGCCAAGAAGGCGACCGCCGAGTATTACGCCGCGGCCGCCGCGGTCGACGCCAATACCGCGCGGCTACGCGCGCTGCGGAAGGAGCGTGAAGCCACCGAGGCGACTGCCGCGGCGGAGGCCAAGCCCGCCAAGAAGAAGCCTGCCAAGAAGGCGAAGGCCGTGGCGGGCACGCAGCCCGACTAGCTGCGGTTCGGTTACATCGCCCGCTTGGGCGTCGTCTGCAGCAGCTCGCGCAACTCCTTCGCATACCATTTGGCAGAGGCCGTCGTGCCGTGGCCGGCTGTTGCCTCGCTCGCCGGGATGACCAGCAGGCGGCCGTTCTTCACCCGCTTGAGCTCGCGCTCCATGAGGCCCGTCTCGGGCGGATTGCGTTCATCGTCGGCCGAATTGATCGCGAGCAGCGCCGCCTTGATGCGCTCAAGGCCTGGCGCCGCGTTGTAGTCGCGCGAGGAATTCCACGCGTAGACATAGTCGTTGGTGTCGAGTGTGATCGGGTTGGCGACGCGGGCTTCGGCGAGCTTGTCGGCTTGCTCGCGGGTCGGCGCGGCCTTCTGCAGCGCGAGGTTTCCGCCGATCGTGCCGGTGGCGTAGAGCGCGTTGGCGTAGCGCACGATGCGCGGCTGCGTCGTGTAGTTGCCGTTATTGTATTCCGGATCGGAGCGGATCGTTTCGATCAGCAGGCGCCGCATCATCCAGTTGCGGCTCGCCATCTCGGTCGGCTGCGAGGCCATCGGGACGAGCGCGTCCATGTAGTCGGGATACTTCGAGCCCCACAGCCAGGTATGCATACCGCCCATCGAGTTGCCGATGACGAGGCGCACGTGGCCGATCCCGAGGTGCTCCTTCACCAGCCGGTACTGCGCCTCGACCATGTCGTCGTAATTGTACTGCGGGAATTTGGTGCGCAGCCCGTTGGACGGTTTGGACGATCGGCCGTGGCCGAGGGCGTCCGGAATGATGATGAAATACCTGGTCGCATCGAGCGGCTGGCCGGCGCCGTAGAGTTCGCCGCCGAAATTGACGGTGAGCATGTTGGCGGCGGAGCCCGTGGTGCCGTGCAGCACGAGCACTGGTTCGCCGGTCGGCTCGCCTACCGTCGTATAGGCGAGGCGCAATTCGGGCAGCACCTCGCCGGTGTGGAACTTGAAATCGCGCACGATCCATTCGGATTGCTTCGGCGCGGGAAATTCGGCGGCCGACGCGGCGAAAGAAATCAGCGCAAATGCGATAACGGCCGCTGCCCTAAGTGGCCTCATGACGTTTCTCCCCGTTGCGTCAGCCCGGCGCGGGGCTGCTTTTCGTTGCCGCAGACCATATCAGCCGACGAGGCGCGTCACAGCATTCCCGTCACCTCAGAACGTGCGGCGGAATTTGACCTTCTTGAAAGCCACGAACGTTTCCGTCGTTGAATTGAGATCGAGCGGCGATTGATCGAAGACAATCGAGAAGCCGGTCCAATCGTTGAAGATCACGTCCCTGAAAATATTCTGACCGTTTACGCCACCGCTTGCGAACTGCACCGCAAGCCGCGGCTGCGCCCCTCCGGTGAAATCGGCGCTCGTCGTATCGGGCGAAGGCAGGGCACTTCCCTTCATCGACAGCACCGCTGTGCCGGGAACACGCGTGCCCCCGTCGAACAGAAAGTCTCCCGTCAGATGCACGCCCGAGAACATCGGCGCAAGCCAATCGGTCTCCAGCGTTTTGACGATGAATTCATGGTCAGGCATGTGTTCCCCGTTCGTTACAAGTTGTAATCCGGCTATTCGTGCCGAGATGTCCAGTTGAACGCTGGAACGTCATGCACCATAACAGGCAGGTTCCCGGGAAGCCATCGGCAGGCTGGTTGTAGTCGAAGGAGTCGCGCGATGTGCCGCAACATCAAGACGCTGTTCAATTTCGAGCCGCCTGCGACGGAAGATGAAATACGCGCCTCGGCGCTGCAGTTCGTGCGCAAGCTCTCCGGCTTCAACAAGCCGTCAGCCGCGAATGCTGCGGCGTTCGACATCGCCGTGGAGGAAGTCTCGCAGGTGGCACGAAAACTGCTCGCCTCGCTGCACACCCACGCGCCGGCGCGCGATCGCGACGTGGAGGCCGAAAAGGCGCGAGCGCGGGCGCGCGAGCGGTTCGCCTAGGTTAGTAGACGTTCAGATCGTCCGGTAGCCGCCGTCCGCCATTACGATCGTACCGGTGACGTAGGACGACAGGTCGGAGGCGAGGAAGATTGCCGGGCCCACGATGTCCTCAGGCTTGCCGGCGCGGCCGAGCGGCGTGTGGTCCATGAAGATCTTGATCAGCTCCGGATTATTGGCGCGCACATTCGCGTTCAATGGCGTTTCGATCAGGCCCGGGCCAATGGCGTTGACGCGCACACCCTCCTTGCCGAGCTCGGCCGCGAGCGCGCGGGTGAAGCCGAGCACGCCGTGCTTGGAAGTGGTGTAGGCGAGCGAGTTCGGCGTGCGCACGTGCATGAACGACTGGATCGAGCCGATGTTGACGATACGCCCCTTGGTGGCGCGCAGCGCAGAAAGAAACGCATGCGTCACGTTGAAGACGCCATTGAGATTGATCGCGATGATATCCTGCCAGTCCTTCACCACGGCATCCGGATCGCCCGCGAAGGCGTTGCGGCGGTTGATGCCGGCGTTGTTCACGAGGATCGAGATTTCTCCGACCGTATCGCCAACCTGTTTCGCGACGGCGCGGCACGCCGCGCGGTCGGTGACGTCGAGCGTGAAGGCTTCCGCCTTGCCGCCGGCGTTGAGAATCTGCTGCACCGTCTCGGACGCTGCCTCGGCATTCACATCGAGCGCAAGGACGCGCGCGCCCTCGCGGGCGTAGCCGAGCGCGATCGCGCGCCCGATGCCGGAGCCGGACCCGGTGACGGCGGCGATGTGATTTTCAAGGAGGGGCATGGGCGGGGTCCTTCTCTGGGTCGCGCTCAGAATAGCCCGTCGCCCGCATGGAGCGAAGCGTCATGCGGATCACCGCAAATCCCGGATTGCGCTTCGCTGCATCCGGGCTACCATGGCGGGCCTATTCCGGCCCGTATTGAGATCTGGGAGGATCAAAATGGCGCCACGGAGCAGACGCACTTTCCTTTGTTTCGGCGCCATGGCGGCCCTCGCGCTGACGGGCGCGCCTGGCCAGGCGCAAGATTATCCCAACCGGCCGGTGCGCATCGTGGTGTCGTTCTCGGCCGGCGGGCCGACCGACATCGTCGGGCGCATCTTCGCCGCCAAGCTTTCGGAGCTACTCGGCCAGCAGTTCTTCGTGGAGAACAAGGTCGGCGCGGGCGGCAATATCGGCGCCGACCAGGTCGCGAAGTCGCCGGCCGACGGCTACACGCTGCTGGTTGCGACGGTGTCCACGCACGCCATCAACCCCGGCCTCTACGCCAAGATGCCGTACGACCCGGTGAAGGATTTCGCGCCGATCGCGCAGGTCGGCGTGACGCCGACCATGCTCGCCGTGCATCCTTCCGTCCCGGCGACGGACGTGAAGAGCCTGATCGAGCTGGTGAAGCAGAATCCCGGCAAGTACACCTACGGCTCGTCCGGGATGGGCTCGATCCTTCATCTGTGCGGCGAGCAGTTCAAGTCGCTCGCGGGCGGCGGCCTCGACATTCAGCACGTGCCCTATCGCGGCTCCAATCCGATGATGGCCGACCTGGTGGCCGGCCAGATTTCAATGGTGTTCGACGCGACGCCGACCGCGTTGCCGCAGGCGCAGGGCGGCAAGATCCGCCCGCTCGGCGCCGGCATGGCGGAGCGCATGCGCGTGCTCCCCGATTTGCCGACCTTGCAGGAGCAGGGGCTGAAAGGCTTCGAGTGCTACACCTGGAATGCGATCCTCGCGCCCGCCGGCACACCGCAGCCGATCATCGAGAAGCTCGCTGCCGGGATCAAGACCGCGCTCGACGATCCGAACGTGTTCAAGCGGCTGCAGGAGGCGGGCGTCGACCCGACACTCGGGCGCGGCCCGAAGGAGACGGCCGACTTCATCAAGGCCGAGCTCGCCAAATGGGCGCCGATCATCAAGATGTCGGGCGCGGTGGTCAATTGAGCGATCCGGCCTGCGCGTGCTATTTCGTCCGCCTTGGTACGCGCTCGATCTCAATGGATGAGACAGTCCCGGTCAGCATAGCCGCCGTCGTGTAAACCGCGACGACATCGAGTTCGAGATTGCTCTGAACGACGACGAATCCTTTGACGAATTCGTCCGCTTTCTTGCCGATGCGCTTTGCAATGTCCGGGCAGTCGATCTCCAGTGCTTGATCCGGCTGCAGCGGCCCTGGGATAAAAAATTGCGACACCGGTCCCGGTTTTTCTCCCGGTAGCGCGATGGCAATCTTCCATTTGAGATCGTTGACCTGACCCGCCGCGTTGCGCACGTTGAGCGCCGTGAAATAGGCGCCTCGGGCGACCGGCGGGACCGGGATTGCGGTGGTGGGAGCCGAAACTCCGCATATGACTTTCGCCGCGTACTCATTCTGGTTTTGCTGGACGGCCGCTTCGAGCGCGAACGTGCGAATGCGATCGTTGCCGTAGTCGGCTACGTAGACAATGTTGCCCGGGCGATAGATCGCAATCGATGAAAGAGTCAGAAATTGCGCGGAAAGTGCAGGGCCGTCCAGGAATCCGACGGATGAGCCGGCCACGGTGGTTACTTGCCCAAGGGGGGTAATCTTCCGGATACGACCGTTGTCGGCGACGTAGAGGTTGTCGGTGCTGTCCAGCGTCATGCCCCAGGGTATTGAAAATTCAGCGGCGCTACCGAGCCCGTCGGCCTGCCCGGCAACCCCCGTCAGCGAGCCGGCCAGCGTGCTCACCGTCCCGGTGGGACTGATCTTGCGGACCGCATAGTTATATGTGTCGCCGACGTAGACGTTGCCGCTGCCGTCCACCGCCACGCCTTGCGGGTTATTGAATCGCGCCGCAGCGCCGGACCCGTTCACATGTCCTGTCGCGCCCGTTAATGAACCGGCAAGCGTGCTGACGACCCCCGCGGGGGTGATTTTCCTGATCCGGTGGTTCTGCGTGTCGGCGACATAGACGTAGCCGGCGCTGTCCGCGGCCAGGCCCAGAGGGCCAGCGAAGGAAGCCGCTGTACCGTTCCCGTCCGCGCCTCCCGCCGATCCCGATCCGGCAAACGTGCTGACGACGCCTGCGGGGGTGATCTTCCGGATCCGATTGTTGACGGCATCGATGACGAAGACGTTGTCGGCGCCGTCAACGGCGACGAATTTGGGCGCGCTGAACTGGGCCGTATTGCCGGGCCCGTCGACGTAACCCTGCGCACCCGTTCCGGCGAACGTGCTGACGACCCCGGCCGGAGTGATCTTCCGGATCAGATGGGCCCCGTACTCCGCGACGAAGATGTTGCCCATGCTGTCCGTGGCCACGGACTGGGGAAATTTGAACGTGGCGGTATTGCCTGGGCCGTTCTGGGAGCCATGCGCTCCCGTGCCGGCGAGAGTGGTCACCGTGCCGGCCGCCACGGCGATGCCGGAGGCAGACGCCGCGAGCAGTACTGTTGCCAGGGCCGCAGCCCCGGCCAGTCTTTTCCAGCTCCTGATGCTCTTCATCACATCGCCCTTTTTTGCCACGACTTCAGCGCTGCAACCGGAACGCGATCCTCGCGCCCCGCCGGCACACGGAGCCGATCATCGACAGGCGCGTCGGTCCGATCAAGACTACGCTCGACGACCCGAATGTGTTCAAGCGGCTACAAGAGGCGGGCGTCGATCCAACGCTTGGCCGCGGTCCGAAGGAGGCGGCCGATTTCGTCAAGGCCGAGCTCGCCGAGTGGGCGCCGATCATCAAGAAATCGGGCACGGTGGTGAATTGAGCGTTGCCGTTGCGCAACGCTGTTTCCGTTCCTTGATGTCAACGCGACTTTGTCACCGTATGGCCTTCTTTGGCAGCGAAGCACCACGCGCTTCAACGCACAGAAGGACAAATGATGAAACGGATCTTGTTGGCGGGCGTATTTTTCGCGATGGCTCCGCTGAGCGCGCAGGCGCAGGGCGTTCCGGGCGGGGCGGCTCATGGATTCCATGAAGGCAACCGGATCGCCGGTCCGGTCGGCGCGGTGGTCGGCACCGCGGTCGGCGGCGTCATCGGCGGCGTCGAAGGGATGCTGGGGATCAATCACCAGCACCGCGCCGCGTACTCGGATTTCGAAGCGGCTCCGCCGCCGCGCTCGTATCGCCAGCGTAAGGCGTGGCGCGGGAAGAAGAAGGTCGTGCGCCGCGATCGCGGGCCCGCGCCCGGATATGTGAACTGACGCCGATCCTGTAGCCCGCATGGAGCGCAGCGCAATGCGGGATTCCCGGATTTCGCCATGGCGCGTCGAAGACGCGCGTAAACGCGCTTTTGTCATCCGGGCTACGATTGCTCCCTCCGAAATGTCGGCAGGCCGATGCCGATCGCTTCGAAGCCGCCGTCGACCGCGAGAGTCTGCCCGGTGATGTAACTCGCGCGCTCCGAGGCGAGGAACACAATCGCCTCGGCGATCTCATCCTCCAGCCCGTAGCGGCCGAGCGGGATCGCGTCGTGATAGTCGGCGCGGATCGCGGCCGAGTGCACCGCCTTCGCCATCGCGGTATCGACCGGGCCGGGCGCAACCGCATTGACGCGGATGCCGCGCACCGCGAGTTCGAGCGCGAGCTGCTTCGTCATATGATCGAGTGCGGCCTTGCTGGTGCCGTAAGCGATGCGCAGCGCCGAGGCGCGCAAGCCGGAGATCGAGGTGATGTTGACGATGGCGCCTCCCTTGCGCATCAGCGGCACGGCCGCCTGCACCATCAGGAACGGCCCGGTGAGGTTGACGTCGAGCGTGCGCTGGAATTCGGCGAGCGATGTGTCGAGCGCCGGCTTGAAGAATGCGGTGCCGGCATTGTTGACGAGCGCGTCGAGCGTGCCGAAGCGCGCTTTGACTTGGCGCATCGCGGCCGCGACCTGATCCGCCATCGCGACATCGCAGGTCAGCGCCAGCGTGCGCTCCGGCACATTCAGCGCCGCGACGGCCGCGCCGAGCGTTTCGCCGTCGATATCGAGCAGCGCGACGTGAAAGTTTTCCGCGAGAAACCGCTTCGCCGTGGCGAGACCGATCCCGCGCGCCGCGCCGGTGATGAGGGCGGCGTGCATTAGTTGAACTTCAGCCCCTCGGCCTTGGCGAGCGCGAGATTGCTGGCGATCTCGCGGCGCATCAGCGCGTCGAATTCTGTCGGCAAAAGCGGCATCGGCTCGACCCCTTGAATTTTCAGCTTTTCCTGCGCTGCCGGGCTGCCGATGATCCTGCCGATCTCGCCGAACAGTCGATCGACGATGGCTCTAGGCGTTTGCGCCGGCGCGAGGAACCCGTTCCAGAACGTGTAGTCGGAATCGGCAAAACCGAGCTCGAGCGTGGTCGGCACCTCGGGGAGCGCCGCCGAGCGCTTCTGCGTCGTCACCGCGAGCGGCAACAGCCGGCCGTCGCGGATGAACGGCAGGCCGGACGAGGTGCCGATGCACATGAAGTCGACGCGGCCGGTCATCACCTCGGTGAGCGCCTCCGGCCCGCCGCGGAACGGCACGTGCGTCGCCGAAAAACCGGCGCTCAGGCGGAAGCGCTCCGCCGCCCAGTGCGTGGCGCTCCCCGTCCCGGCGGAGGCGTAGGTCAAGTCGCCGGCCTTGGCGCGCTCGGCGAGCTCCTTCGCGCTTTTGATGTTCTTGCCCGGCGCGATCAGCAGCACATTCGGCACCACGCCGATCATGCCGATGCCGGCGAAATCTTTCGCCGGATCGTAGGCGATGTTGGGATAGGCGGCGGGCGCCGCCGTGTGCGCAGAGGCGTTGATCAGCAGCGTGTAGCCGTCCGGCTCGGCTTTCGCGACCTGGGCCGAGCCTATCGTGCCGCCGGCGCCGCCGCGGTTTTCCACCACGATTGTTCCGCCGAGCGCCTGCGCCAGCGGCTCGGTGATGACGCGGCCGAGGATGTCGATCGTTGAGCCGGCCGTGAACGGGACGACGGCGCGGATCGGCCGGCCCGCCGGCCAGGCCTGCGCGCACGCGTGGCGCGAGAGCGCCGGGGCGGCGAGCGCTGCGGTCGAGAGCGTGAGAACGCGGCGGCGGGTGACCATGCTTCCTCCTGTGCGCTTTGCGGCTCCGGTGATGTCAGGCGATCGCGCGGCGCGCAAGAGTACCCGCAAACGCGGCGGGAGTGAGCTATTTTCCGGCCCGTGTGCGAAGCTCCCGGTCTCTGCGAGGACGATAGAAATGCAGATCGAAGCGGTCGATTTTTTCTACCTGGCGATGCCCGAGGTCACCGATGAGGCCGATGGTAGCCAGGACGCGCTGCTGGTGCGCGTCGCGGCGGGCGGGCACACCGGATGGGGCGAGTGCGAGGCGGCGCCATTGCCGTCGATCGCGGCGTTCGTGTGCCCGAAGTCGCACGGCGTGTGCCGCCCGGTCGCGGATTCGGTTCTGGGCAAGCCGCTGCGCGATTCCGCCGACATCGCGCGCATCTCGTCCGAAGTGGCGTACAACTCGATGGACCTGCTGCAGGCGCCGCACACCTACTCAGGGATAGAGATGGCGCTGTGGGATCTGCTCGGCAAGGCGCGCGGTGAGCCGGTCTGGCGCCTGCTTGGCTATGCGCGCAGCCATCCGAAGACGCCCTATGCCTCGGTCCTGTTCGCGGACACGCCGGCCGGGACGCTTGCGCGCGCGAAACAGATGCGCGCGCGGAATTTCGTTGCGGCGAAGTTCGGCTGGGGCCCGATCGGACGCGGCGATGCGCGGCAGGATGCCGAGCAAATCGCTGCCGCCCGCGAAGGCCTCGGCGACGATGGGATCCTGCTGGTCGATACCGGCCAGATTTTCGGCGAGGATGTCGAGCGCGCGGCGGAGCGCCTGCCGGCGCTCGAGCAGGCGCGCGCCGTGTGGTTCGAGGAGCCGTTCGCGGCGAGCGCGCTCGAGGCCTATGGGGCGCTGGCGCGCAGAAGCGGACGAGTCAAACTTGCCGGCGGCGAGGGCGCACACAACGTCCACATGGCGAAGCACCTGATCGACTACGGCCGCGTGGGCTTCATCCAGATCGACTGCGGCCGCATCGGCGGCATCGGACCCTCGAAAGAGGTCGCCGACTACGCGGTTGCCAAAGGGGTGACCTTCGTCAACCACACGTTCACCTCGCATCTCGCGCTCTCGGCCTCGATGCAGCCTTTCGCGGGCCTCGCGGATCACACCATCTGCGAGTTTCCCGCGATGCCGAAGCCGCTCGCCGTGGAGATGACGGCAAACCACCTGCGCCCGGACGCGAACGGGCAGATCGCGGCGCCGGATGCGCCGGGGCTGGGGATCGAGGTTTCGGCGTCCGGTGCGCGGAAATATCTGCAGCGCGTCGACATTGCGGTGAACGGACGACCGCTGTTCTCGTCGCCGGATTTGTGAGGGCGGGGCGCTTCGCGATGCCCGCCCGACGCGCTAAGCTTGCTGCCTCGGTTTGAGCGGAGGCAACATGGCACGACGCCCGATTGGCGATTCCCGCTCGCAGGCGGAAGCTGCGTTCAAGACCGCGACCACCAAGCCGGTGGAGCAGCCGGCGGCGCCGGCATCAATTCCCGGCGCGAAAGAAATGGTGTCGCTGCGCATCGACCGCGACGTACTCGATTTCTTTCAAGGAGACGGCCCGGGCTGGCAGGACCGCATCAACGCGGCATTGCGCAGGGTGGCGGGGAAGACGTAGCGCGCATAAGCGCAGCGACATGCTGGGCCGGCGGCAGGAAGGTCCCGGATATCGCGTCGCTCATCCGGTCCACGGTGCCACGGCGCTAGGTTTGCTCAACGGTGCCCGACTCCGCCGTTGTATTAGCAAGTTGCAGTTTTAACCCGAAAAGCCTGTAAATGCTCGAAGGCACACTCATCCGCCTCACGATGGTGTCCGAGGTAATTAAGTTCAGCAGCCGCTTGTCAAGCGTCTTTACAACGTGGCGCAAGTCCCTTTGCGTCTTCTTCCGAAGAAAAGTAAACTCAGACGTTTCCAAAAGCAGCAAAAGGCAAATAACCGTGATGAAAATTATGGCACGGACGGGGTCTCCTTCGCGAGACGTTTCTACTCTCTTAGCCGCGATAGATCGAAGCGCATCGTGAACGAGTTCCGGATGAACGAACCCCGACAAAAATGGGTACATATCATAGTATAAGGGTTCATCCAGGGAGAAGTCAGATTTATCCAAAATCTCCCTATTCGATATTGTGATCTTGAACTCTTTTCCACTCTCTGGATCCACACAGATTTCGTAATTCGGCGTACCATTCTTTCTCAACTTGGTTTGATATGCTCCAACTTCGTGGGCAAGCATAGCTTCAAAACGCTCGGTGCTTCCTGGATCAAGCCTCAACAATTTCATCCGAAGATATGCCTCGTACACACCCCGCGCGATCGATAGGCAATCGTCGTCATAGCGGGTATTGTACATTTCTCTCACGGTTCTCAAGGAGCGCATGGCCCGAGCAACAAACAGGTATCTGAAATAGCTCGGGGCGGCCTTAAGGCTCTTGGGGTCGGTTAGTGCGAAACCAAGCGCAATTATCGTGTGATCGAAACTCTCTACCAAAGCCTTGTAATGTTCATACTCTGCTCCTGATAGATACATAAAAACAAAAAATGGATCAAATCCCTCTTCTTTGAGCAAGAAATATTCATCAATGGCATCTTGCCACTCTTGATAGTCGCTTTCAGACATTAACTTACGCGAATGTTCTCCGACGATGAAGCCGCTGCGTCGCCAGGCAAAAATCAGTTCCTCGCGAACCCCAGCGACACGGCCGATGGTTTTCGCTTGTTGCCAGAAGTCCTCGTCGCCCATTAGGTGCTGGTCGAAAAGTATTGGGTCTCCGACTGCTGGTTTTCGTCCGAAGACCTTCTTGAACCTAACGCTGGCATCTTCGAGTAGGGGCTTTAGCCGATTATGTAGCTTTAGC
Organism: uncultured Alphaproteobacteria bacterium; assembly: GCA_963778455.1. Lineage (GTDB taxonomy): Bacteria > Pseudomonadota > Alphaproteobacteria > Rhizobiales > Xanthobacteraceae > PALSA-894. The sequence goes on along the minus strand of CAVZUL010000007.1, from coordinate 518,247 downwards.
GCCTTGTGGACGGTGCCGCGGTGATCTAGTTCGAACTTAAAGTTTTTCTGCTTGCAACACTGCTTGTACGGAAGGCCGCTCCCGCACGGACAAGCTTCATCGTCCGGATAGGGCCTAAATTCACGCTTGCCTCGTCGCCTAGGCATTAGCAAGTGGCCCGCGTGAGCGAAGCGATACGCGAGGCAAAAGAAGTCCCCCGGATGTCGCTTCACTCATCCGGGCTATGGCGCTAACCGACAGTAGGCAGCTCGAAGCTGAATTGCTTCAGCACCCAGGATCGTCCGTCCGCTTCGACGCATCGAGAATCTCAAGTCCGACGATGCGGCCTTCGAAGTCGTAGTCGACCACGATGCAGTCCGCGACCTCTTCGCTATCCTTGATCGGCCGGTCGGTGAGGTTGAGGTAGACCGCGTCGCTCCATGATCAACTCTCACGCGCATGGCTTGGTCCTATCCGGCGGCACGCTACGTGCCTGACTAGCTCTCCAAGAGACCCTGTACATGTTCGAGGAGCGCTTTGGTCGCTTCGATCACTTGCCGGCGGTCGAGCTGTTCTTCCGATTCGTCGTAGGCCTCATAGCGATACTGAACTGCGTAGATCGTATAGTCCTCCAGATTCGGAAATTTGCCGAGGTCTTCACCGCCATCGCTGAGTATTCTCGTGAGTGCGCTGACGTCGTGAGATTTCGGATAGGCTAGTCCTTTCGCCGTTATCCAGGCCTTCAAGGCCTTCTCGATCGATTGCTGCGCATGAAATCCGAATACTTCTTCTGAGAAAGCATCCTGGTCCAGCATGTGGCTGATTGCTTGATGGTCTTTGGAGGCCATCTGAAGCAGCTGGAAAGCGTGGTCCCGATCAGACTTCCCCATAGAGGACTTGCCCCTCCTTCCAAGCGATGGAGGCCATGTGATTCGTCGTGTTCCTCCAGGCTATGAATTCGGGTTTGGTGAGCAGGATGATATCCTTCGGGACAGCACGGGTTTTCGTCACCGCCCGATAAATCGAGCCCAACTCGTGCCGGCGGCTTTCACCCGGGGCAAAGTCCTTTTCGCGAACCACAAGCAGGTCGATGTCGGAGTCGGCGCGAGCGTCACCGCGCGCATGGGAGCCAAATAGAACGACGGCCGCAGGCCGAGTCACCGACAAGACGGCCTGGACGATGTCTCCGAACGCCTCTCTCGGGCGGGCCATGACAAATTCTACCGCTCCAGCGTAGGGCAAATAATACTGTGCCGGAGTTTCGGTCACAACACCCGATTACTCTCCTTCACCCGCTCCGCATCCACATACACCTGCTCGCCCATCGCCCTGAACTTCTCGCTCATCTCGCGCATTCCCGCCTCGGCCTCCTCCTTCGAGATGGGCGCGGCCGCGCCCTCCTCAGGATGAGGCAAGCCGGCCGTCGCGCGCAGCGCCGGATCATTCAACGTCTTCGCATAGTCCCGCACATCCTGCGTGATCTTCATCGAGCAGAATTTTGGGCCGCACATGGAGCAGAAGTGCGCGACCTTGTGCGCCTCCTTCGGCAGCGTCTCGTCGTGGAACGCCTGCGCGCGGTCGGGATCGAGCCCGAGGTTGAACTGGTCCTGCCAGCGGAAGTCGAAGCGCGCGCGGCTGAGCGCGTCGTCGCGCAGTTGCGCGCCCGGATGGCCCTTGGCGAGGTCGGCGGCGTGCGCGGCGATCTTGTAGGTGATGACGCCTTCCTTCACGTCGTCGCGGTCGGGCAGGCCGAGGTGCTCCTTCGGCGTCACGTAGCAGAGCATCGCGCAGCCGAACCAGCCGATCATCGCGGCGCCGATGCCGCTCGTGATGTGGTCGTAGCCGGGCGCGATGTCGGTCGTGAGCGGGCCCAGCGTATAGAACGGCGCCTCGCCGCACTCTTTCAGCTGCTTGTCCATGTTGATCTTGATCTTGTGCATCGGCACGTGGCCGGGGCCTTCGATCATCACCTGGCAGCCTTTCTTCCAAGCGATTTGCGTCAGTTCGCCGAGCGTTTCCAGTTCGGCGAATTGCGCGCGGTCGTTGGCGTCCGCGATCGAGCCGGGGCGCAGCCCGTCGCCGAGCGAGAACGACACGTCATACTTGCGCATCAGGTCGCAGATGTCCTCGAAGCGCTCGTAGAGGAAGCTCTCCTTGTGACGCGACAGGCACCACTTCGCCATGATCGAGCCGCCGCGCGATACGATGCCGGTGACGCGGTTCGCGGTCAGCGGCACATAGGCGAGGCGCACGCCGGCGTGGATGGTGAAATAGTCGACGCCCTGTTCGCACTGCTCGATCAGCGTGTCCTTGTAGCACTCCCAGTCGAGCTTGACGGGATCGCCGTTCACCTTCTCCAGCGCCTGATAGATCGGCACGGTGCCGATCGGCACCGGCGAGTTGCGCAGGATCCATTCGCGCGTGTTGTGGATGTTGCGCCCGGTCGAGAGGTCCATCACGGTGTCGGCGCCCCAGCGGATCGCCCACACCATCTTCTCGACTTCCTCCTCGACAGATGACGTGACCGCCGAGTTGCCGATGTTGGCGTTGATCTTCACCAAAAAATTGCGGCCGATGATCATCGGCTCGAGTTCGCCGTGGTTGATGTTCGAGGGAATGATCGCGCGGCCACGCGCGACCTCGTCGCGCACGAACTCGGGCGTGACGAACGCGGGCAGGGAAGCGCCGAAGCTCTCGCCGTCGGCGAGGGTCGCCCGCGCGTTCTCCAGCATGGCCTTGCGGCCGATGTTCTCGCGCTCCGCGATGTAGATCATTTCCTTGGTGATGATGCCGGCGCGCGCCCATTCGAGTTGGGTGAGGGGATGCTGGCATTCATTGGGATAGACGGCCGCGCCGCGTACTCCGGCCTTACCCTCCCCTGGAGGGGGAGGGTCGACACGAGCAAAGCGAGTGTCGGGGTGGGGTGACTCCTTCGCGCCAAGCTTCACCCCACCCCGGCTCACACCTTCGGCGTTCCATAGCCGATGCTTCGCATCGGCGTTCTTATGATCCAGAACGGCGGCCGAAGGCCGCCTATGCCCTCCCCCTCCAGGGGAGGGTGAAGGCGGAGAGACCGCCCGCATCGGCTTCGGCGTGTTCGGAAAATTGCGCGCGAGGTGTTTTCCCGTGACGTTGCCGTTGTCGACGGGTTGGATCGGGCGGCCTTCGTATTCCTCGACGCCGCCGCGCTCGCGCACCCATTCGACGCGCGTGCGCTTGAGCCCGTTCTCGACATCTATCCCTGAGTTGTCGTCGGTGTAGACGCCGCTCGAGTCATAGACCGCGACCGGCGGCTCGTTCGCGGACGGATCGAGCACGATCTCGCGGATCGGCACGCGCAGGTCGGGCGCGGCATCCGGCACCGTGTAGGCCTTGCGCGATCCGATGATCGGGCCGGTGGTCACCTTCGGGGTGGCGAGATCGGCGGGTTGAAGCGGCTTGTTCATTTTGGATGCTCCCGTTGGGGCGTTAGCGCAAATAGCCGTAGAAGCAGAGCACGGCGCCGATCACGAGCCAGATCGCGGCGCCGATGGTGATGACATTGGGCTTGGCCAGGAACGTGCGGCCGACATTGAGTGTCTGTTGCGGCGCAAGGAGCCGGATCGCACCCTTGAAGACTGTCAGCCAGCCGAGGACGGTGATGAGCACGCGCCAGTCGGCGGTCCAGACATTATGCGTGAGCACGATCGCGAGGCCGACCGGCAGGACGATCAGGCCGGTGAGGAACACCAGCGCGGGCGAGCGCATGAACTCATCCGTCAGCAGGCGGAACTGCGATTGGTTGATCAGGAGAGCGGCCGCGACGATCAGAAAAAACGGCCCGATCAGCTTTGCCAGGAATATGGATGTGCTCACGTGTCCTGTCCCTTCGCCGGCATGACCCGGATCAGGTTCAAAGGGTGCTCGCACAGACAGCGCGATCTCAGCCGACTCTTCGCCGGCGCCCCTCGGAACGCGACTAATGTAGGCCGATGCGGGAGGGTGTCAATCTACGATCCTCATGGTGAGGAGCGCCCGCAGGGCGCGTCTCGAACCATGGCCCGGAGCGTGTTGCCATCCTTCGAGACGGCGCTTCGCGCCTCCTCAGGATGAGGGCTAAAACTTCGAAACCTCCACCTCCTTCGTGGTGATGAACTCGAGCAGCGCCGGCTTGCCTTCCTGTGTCGCCTTGATGCCGCGCTTGATCGCCGGGACGATGTCGGCGGGCTTCTCGATGCGCTCGCCATAGCCGCCGAGCGCCTTGGCGAAGTCCGCGTAGTTTCCCGAGATGTCGGTCGAGCGGTATTTCTCGGTCGAGACCGGCATTACTTTCAACTCGATCGCCATCGAGAAGTTGTTCAGCAGGATCGACAGGATCGGGATGCGCTCGCGCACAGCGGCTTCGAAATCCATGCCGGTGAAGCCGATCGCGGCGTCGCCCCACACGTTGATGCAGAGCTTGTCGGGCTTGGCAAGCTTCGCGCCCATCGCGAAGCCTAAGCCCGCGCCGAGCTGCGTGGTCTTGCCCCAGCCGATGTAGGAGAGCGGCGTGACGCAGCGCCAGAACGGCGAGAGCTGGTCACGCGGGCTGCCCGCATCGTGCGTGATGATGGTGTTCGCGATGTCGACCGTGTTCTGCAGATCCCACAGCACGCGATAGGGCGAGAACGGCGCCTCGTTGTGGGTCAGCTTCGGCATCCACTTGGCGAGCCACGGGTCGTAGGTGTCCTTGATCTCCTTCGCGACGGCCGAATGATCGCGCGGACTTTTCTGCGCGCGCGACACTTCTTCGATCAGCGCTACGAGTGTGAGCTTCGCGTCGCCCAGCACGGCGAGCGCGCAGGCGACGTCCTTGTTCACATCGGTCGGGTCGAGCGTCGCGTGGATGATCGTCTTGCCGGCCGGCATCGTGACGCCGAAGTTCGTCTGCGTGAACGAGCAGCCGATGCCGAGGATGAGGTCGCTCTCTTTCAGGAAATGATGCACCGGCGCCGGGATCGCGAGGCCGCCCGAGCCGAGCGACAGGGGATGCGTTTCGGGAAACGCGCTCTTGCCCTGCAGGCTGGTGGTGACCGGAATGGCGAGCAGCTCGGCGAGCTGCTTCAACTCGCTCCACGCTTCCGCCCAGTGCACGCCCTGGCCGGCGTAGAGCACCGGGCGTTTCGCGGCGAGCAGCATCTTCGCCGCCTCGCGGATCGCGTCCGAATCGGGGCCGGTTCGCAGCGGCTTCGACACGACGTAGTCCGACGGATCGGCCTCCTCGTTCCACACATCGTTCGGCACCTCGACCAGCACCGGGCCGCCGCGCCCGGAGCGCAGCCGCGTGAAGGCACGGCGCATGATCGCGGACAGCTCCTTGCCCGACGTGACGGGTTCGGCCGACTTGGTGATGCCGCGCATCTGGACGCTGGAATTGTAATTCCGCTCGACCCAGGCGAGCCGGCGCGCATAGCCGCCCGGCATCACCAGGATCGGCACCGACTCGCTCCACGCCTGCGCGACGCCGCCATAGGCGTTCTCGGTGCCGGGACCGTGCTGCATCACGAACACGCCCATCTGCCGGCCTGAGGTCACGCGCGACATCGCGTCCGCCATGTGCAGGCCGGTGCGCTCCTGGCGCACGATGATCGGCCGGATGCCGGCGGCGGCGCCGCGCTCCAGGATGTGGTTGACCGGATAGCCGATGACGATCTCGACTCCCTCTTTGCGTAGGATGTCCGCGATGGCGTCGGAGACTTTCATGGTGGCGCTTCCCCTCTGTGTTGGCGGAAGCGTAGCCCGGATGAAGCGCGAGTGACATCCGGGTAGCGTTGCGAGTTCGGAATGACCGCCCCCGGATTTCGCTTCGCTCCATCCGGGCTACGAGCTACGAGCGCGCCCTCAACTTCTCCAACCTCGCAATCACATCCTTCGGCAGCCGCCGCGCCTTGGCGATGTCGACGGCGTCGCGGCCGCGATCATCCTTGATCGAGGGATCGGCGCCGGCATTGATCAGCAGGTCGAGCGTCTTGAGCCGCTGGAGCCGCGCGGCGAAAAAGATCGGCGTCTCGCCATGGGCGCGCAGATTGAGCCGCGGCTTTGCGGCGAGCAGGGCGCGCATCAGCTCCGCGTTGTCGCGGAACACAGCCGTCTAGAGCGACCAGCTCGCGTCCGCCCCACGCTTCAAAAGGAATTTCACCAGCGGAACGTTCTCGCCGCGCGAGGCCGCGTACCAGACCGGCGTTGCGACGAAGTCGCCTTCGTCCGGCATCGGCACGACGGCTTCGAGATCGGCGCCTGCCTTGAGCAAGGCTGTGACAGTCGCGATGCCATTCGGCTCGCCGAGCTTCGGATTGGGCGGCATCGCGCAGGCGAGGTGGATCGCCTGCCGGCCTTTCGGGTCGGTCGCCGTGACGAGCGCAGGCGCCGCCTTGAGCAGCGCCGTGACCGCGCCGGCATCCCAGCGTTTCGCGGCGTCGAACAGGGCGGTCTTGGAGCGTCTCATGAGAGGGCACTTTATCTCATTTCGTCATGCCCGGCCTTGTGCCGGGCATCCCGCCTAGGAGTGCACTGTGTCGCCCACTCTATCGGGGTGGCCGGGACAAGCCCGGCCACGACGGCGGCGAAATGTAAAACGCCGGCCCGGGAGACCCGGACCGGCGTGGTCGCTCTGAGGCGAACCGACTTCTCGTTATTCTATCCTCTTCGCGTGATCCTTATCCGAAAACCGGTTCCCAGCCCCGATCAAGTCTGGGCCAAGCTTTTCGGGGATCACGCGCTACCGAATGCTCAGGCTCACCGGCGCGGAGAGCATCGGACGGGCCGGGGAGTCCACGCGGAGTTCGTGGTTGATCACGACCACCTTGGTGCCGACATTCACGCGGCTGGCGAGGTCGGTCACGTCCTCGTTGGTGAGGCGGATGCAGCCCGACGACACGCGCTGGCCGATCGTCGAGGGTGCGTTGGTGCCGTGGATGCGATAGACGGTGTTGCCGAGATACATGGCGCGCGCGCCGAGCGGGTTGGTCGGGCCGCCCGCCATGAAGCGCGGCAGGTACGGCTGGCGGGCGATCATTTCCGCCGGCGGATGCCAATCCGGCCACTCGGCCTTCTTGGTGATCGACTGCACGCCGGACCAGCGGAAGCCGTCGCGGCCGACGCCGATGCCGTAGCGGATCGCACGGCCGCCGGGTTGCACCAGGTAGAGGAAGGTGTTCGGCGTATCGATGATGATCGTGCCGGGCGCTTCGCTGCCGGTGTAGGCGACGATCTGGCGGCGGTATTGCGCGGGCGCCTCGTAGCCTTGCTCGGTCTGCTGTTCGACCGGACCCATCTGGTCGGCGCGCGAGTAAGCGTATGCGTTGTGCGAGAGGCTCAATGGCGCCGCCGTCGCCCAGTCGGCAACCAGCGCCGCGGCCGCGACCAGCGCACCCGTGAGGATGTGGGAGAGTTTGAACATGGCCTTACCCCTGTCTTCCGCCTTGGTTACGCGCAGCGTCCTCGATTGGTTCCCCGGACGCGCTTGACTGTTAGTCGTGACAGGGGCTGGGGCGGTTCAGGGCGGGGGAGGGGATGGGGTTAACCGCCGGGCCGCGCGGCGGTTCCAATTCGATTTGAAGTTTCAATAATTTGCGCGGGGGCGCTCAGGCGCGGCGGGCGGCGCGATACAGGTGATACACGAAAGTATAGCGCGCGGAGAGGCCCCTGCGGCCGGTGCGGGCGCTTCTTTGCCCTCTCCCCGCTTTAGCAGGGAGAGGGCAACGGGCACCTGCGTTGCCTTACTGCTTCGGTGGAGGCGGGGGCTTCGAGGCCTGGAAGCTCGGGCGGGCGAAGTGCCGCTCCATGTAGGCGGACAGATTCTTCGCGGCGCCGAGCAGCGCTTTGCCCTCCTCGAAACGGTTCGCATAGAACAGCATCGGCAGGATGTTGATGTCGGCCAGCGTCAGGCTGTCGCCGACGAGATGCCCGGTCTTGGCGACCGCACGGTCGAGCACCTCGACCTGCGGCTTCATCCGCGCGGCAGCCTCGCCGATCGCCGCCATGTCGGGTTTGCCCGGCTCCTTCGGGAAGACATAGCCGACGACGTATTGGCGGATCATCACCTTGTCGAACTCGACATTGCCGAGCGAGACCCACTGCTCCACTTGGGCACCGCGCTTCACATCGTCCGGGATCACCTTCGGCCCATCGAACACGCGGTCGATGTAGGTCGCGATCGCCTTCGACTCGCACAGCTCGACGTCGCCGTGGCGCATCACCGGGACCTTGCCGAACGGATGGATCGCATCGACCGCGGGCGAGTGCGGGCGCTCGGGCTTGTAGTCGTAGGGCACGCGCTTCTCCTCGCACACCATGCGCACGACCCACACATAGTTCGATTGCGGCACGCCGATGATTTCCAACGCAGGCATTTTAGGTCCTCCTGTTTTCAGTCCTGGTACTCGTCGCGCCGGCGCACCCACTCCATCGTGAACTCCAGGCCGTCCTCGTCGCGGCCCTTCGGCACGAGATCGAGGAGATTATAGGTCTCGTTGAGCATGTCGATGCCACGGGCGTAGCCCGAATAGGTGTGATAGATGGCATCGCCTTCGCGCGCGAACACGCTGATGCCTGGCATTTCCTCGCTCTCGGGCGCGATGGTGCCGAAATTGTAGGTCTTCTTCTTTGCCTCATCCGGCGCGAACGAGACCGCGAAATCCCGGTTGAAGGAATTGTGCAGCGAGGAGACCCATTCCATCGTCCAGCCGAAGCGCTTGCGGTAGGCGAGGAGCTTGTCGATGGGCCCGCGCGAGATCAGCACGAGGTTGGTGTCGCGATGATTGAGATGCACGACACTGCGTTCGAGATTGTCGGCCCAGAACGTGCAGCTCTTGCAGCCCGCTTCCCAATCCGGTCCGAACATGAAGTGATAGACGATGAGCTGGCTCTTGCCGCGAAACAGGTCGGCCAGGCTGACGCTGTCCTTCGCGCCCTCGAACACGTAGTTCGTGTCGACCTTCTCCCACGGGAGCGCGCGGCGGGCGGCTGAAAGCTCGTCGCGTGCGTGCGTGAAGGCCTTTTCCTTTTCGAGGAAGGCGCGGCGCGCCGCGGTCCAGTCGGGCTTGGAAGCGACTTGATGTGTCATCTGGCACTCTCCTTGGGCACTCTCCTTCACGCCCCCCGTGTCGCCTCGCGTTCGAGGCATACGAAGCTCGAGCCCCAGCCGTGTTCGTGGCGGCCGCGGCTGTCCTTGTCGGTGAAGGCCTGCTGCGTGAGCACCATGCGCGTGCCGCCCGGCGCCGGTTCGAACGTCACGGTGACCTCCGTTTCGTGGCCGCGCTGGCCGGCATCATCGTCCCAGCCCCAGGTGAAGACGAGCCGTCGCGGCGGATCGATCGTGCGATAGATGCCGCTGACCGTGTGATCGGTGCCGGCCGGCGAGTGCATGGTGGTGCGCCAGCGGCGGCCCGGCCGCACATCCATCGTGTGTTTCGGCGTGGTGTAGCCTTCCGGGCCCCACCACTTGATGAGCTCTTCGGGCTCTGTCCATAACGCGAACAGGCGCTCCGGAGTTGCAGCGATCAGCCGTTCCATGCGCAGCACGCGGTCCTTGGTGATCGTGTCGGTACTCATGACTTCCTCCGCTTCGGGGTTTCGGCCGCGATGACGGCTTCGAGCCGGTCGAACGCGTCGGACCAGTGGCGCTGCTGGCGCTCGAACCATGAGCCGAGCGGGCGCAGCGCTTCGGGGCGCGCGTGCACCACGCGGAACTGGCGGTCGATGCGCTTCTCGATCAGCCCGGCGTTTTCCAGCACCTGCAAATGACGCGTGACCGCCGGCGCCGAGATGCGAAAGGGTTTTGCGATCTCGCCGACGGTCTTGTCGCCTTCGGCGAGCAGGCGCTCCACGATCGTCCGCCGTGTGGGATCCGCGAGCGCTGCGAAGATCGGGTCGAGGGAAGGGGTGCGGGCCATTGTTTCGACAGTTAATTAATCTATAAGTTAATTAACAAACATGTTTGGTGGAGTCAAGGGATCGCTCGTAGCCCGGATGGAGCGAAGCGAAATCCGGGAGTCACCCCGCATTCCGCTTCGCTCCATGCGGGGCTACGGCACGCCGCGGCACAACCTCACGCACCTTGCGTTCGCGTTGGCGCTGTCGTTCCATGAGCCCAACAGCGGCCGGAACGGCCGCGTCACCGGGGGTAAACGACCATGAAGAGCATTGTTGCGGCGTTGCTCGCTGCGAGTGCGCTCGTTTCCGTCGCCAAGGCGCAGGACGTGCCGACCATCCGCGTCGGCTGGACCATTCCGGCCGAGGAGGCGAAGTACTGGATGATGCGGCGGCCGGACAAATTCCCGAACCTGGGCAAGACCTACAAGATCGAGTGGTCGCAGTTCCAGGGCACCTCGCCGATGTCGCAGGCGCTGATCGCGGGCGCGCTCGATTGCGCGACGCAGGGCGTGCTGCCGATCGCGCAGGGCATGGATAAGAACACGCTCTCGGTCTACATCATCGGTCAGCACGTCGGCGAGAAGCCGGGCAGCTTCTCGGTCTACTGGGCCGTGAAGGACGACTCGCCGATCAAGACGGTCGCCGACCTCAAGGGCAAGACCGTCGGCATTTCGATCATCGGCGGCGGTACGCACGGGCCGTTCAACCTGATGCTCAAGCGCGCCGGCCTCGACCCCGAGAAGGACATCAAGCTGGTCGAGGTGTCGTTCTCGCTCTCCGAGGATGCGCTGCGCGCGGGACGTGTCGACTCCACCAACATGAACCAGCCGTTCGCGGCGCGCGCCGAAGCAAAGGGCGGCGTCCGCAAGCTGTTCTCGCTCGATCAGGCGCTGCCCAACATCGTGCACATCGTGGAGGCGTGCCGGAAGGATTTCGTCGACAAGAACCCCGACCTGGTGCGCAACTACGTGAAGGATTTCACCGCGGCGCTGAAGATGGCGCTCGCGAACCGCGCCGAGACCATGCAGGTCGTGTCGGAAATTACCAAGGCGCCGATCGCGGTGCTCGACACGTATCTGTTGAAGCAAAACGATTTCGCGCGCGAGCCGGGCGGCGCGCCGAATTTCGCCGGCATCCAGGCGATGTTCGACGTCTACACCGCCGAGAACATGCTCTCGAAGAAGCTCGATGCGGGCACGCTGAAGCACCCGAGCGTGGTGGCGCCGATCGAGTGAGTAACGCTCGGTGCCACCCTCCCCTGGAGGGGGAGGGTCGGCAAGCGAAGCGAGCCGGGGTGGGGTGAAAGGGTCGCTTCGCGATTCACCCCCACCCGCCGGCCTGCGGCCGGCGACCTCCCCCCTCCAGGGGGAGGTGAGGAGAGAGCGTCATTCGCTGCGAGAGTCAGGCCACACCACGCCGCCCGCATGCGTCACGGCACCCAAATCCGCCTGCCCGACACACTGCGCGTATTTCGCAAGCAGCCCGGCGGTGTGGCGCGGCGGCGGCGCCTGCCATGCCGCGCGGCGGCGCGTGAGTTCGGCATCATCGATCAGCACATCGATACGCTTCGCGTCGGCGTCGATGCGGATACGGTCGCCGTCCTTGAGCAACGCGAGCGGTCCGCCGACGGCGGCCTCCGGCGCGATGTGCCCGATGCAGATGCCGCGCGTCGCGCCGGAGAAGCGACCGTCAGTCAAGAGCGCGACCTTCTCGCCCATCTGCTGGCCATAGATCAGAGCGGTGACGCCGAGCATTTCGCGCATGCCGGGCCCGCCGCGCGGGCCTTCGTAGCGGATCACCAGCACATCGCCGGCCGCGTAGGCGCGCTTGCGCACGGCGGCGGCGCAATCGTCCTCCGAGTCGAACACCCGCGCGGTCCCTTCGAACGAACGCGCCTTCAGTCCGGCAACCTTGAGCAGCGCGCCGTCGGGCGCGAGATTTCCTTTCAGCACGACGAGCCCGCCGTCGGGGCGTAGCGCGTTGCCGGCCGCGCGCACGATTGTACCGTCGGGGGAGGGCGCTGCGCCGTGCTCCTCGCGCAGCGTGTGGCCGGTCACCGTGAGACAATCACCGTCGATATGCCCGCTCTCGATCAACGCGCGGATGATCACCGACACGCCGCCGCTGTCGTAGACGTCCTTCGCGAGATATTTCCCGCCCGGCCGCAGGTCGCCGATCAGCGGCGTGCGCGCGAACACCGCCGCGACGTCATCCACGGTGAAGCGGATGCCGGCCTCGTTGGCGATCGCCGGAATGTGCAGCGCCGCGTTGGTCGAGCCGCCGGTCGCCGCCACGATCGCGCACGCGTTCTCCAGCGCGCGCCGCGTGACGAGTTCGCGCGGCAGCGGCCCGCCGCGCCGCAAGATCTCCATCACGATCTCGCCGGCGCGCCTGGCAATCGCGAGCCGCTCCGCATACGACGCCCGGCACCATCGCGGAATTCGGCACCGTCAGCCCGAGCGCCTCCGCCACCATCGCCATCGTGTTGGCGGTGAACTGCCCCGCGCAGGCGCCGACGCTCGGCTTGCAGGCGCGCTCCAGCACGGCGAGATCGGCCTCGCTCATCGCGCCGGTCTGTACCGCGCCGACACCCTCATAGGCATCGAGCACTGTCACGTCGCGGCCGGCGAAGCGGCCGGGCAGGGCGGCGCCACCGTAGAGAAACACGCCCGGCACGTTGCAGCGTACGAGCCCCATCATGGCGCCGGGCAATGTCTTGTCGCAGCCGCCGAACGCCACCAGCCCGTCATAGGCATGGCCCTGCACCACCGCTTCGATCGAGTCGGCGATCAGCTCGCGGCTCACCAGCGAGAACTTCATGCCCTCGTGGTTCATGCCGATGCCGTCGGACACCGAGATGGTGGTGAACTCGCGCGGCGTGCCGCCGGCCGCGCTGACACCTTCTTTCGCGGCGTCGACCTGTGGGCCGTGTGTCATGTTGCACGGCGTCGTCTCGCCCTTCTGGCTCACCACGCCGACCATGGCTTTCCCGATCGCCGCATCGTCGAGGCCCATCGCGCGCATGAAGGCGCGGTGCGGCGTGCGATCGAGGCCGTCGGTGGTGATGCGTGAGCGCAGCCGCATGTCAGCTTCCGACTTGCTTCGCGACGCCGTTCCCATCCAGCACGCGGCGGACCTTGCGCGTCAGCGCGTCGGCGGTGAACGGCTTGGTGAGCAGGTCGATGTCGGGATCGAGCCGGCCGTGATGGATGATGGCGTTACGGGTATAGCCGGTCATGTACAGCACCTTGATCGCGGGCCGCCGCCGCAACACCTCGTCGGTCGAGCTAGCGTCCGTTCATGCCGCCCGGCAGGACCACGTCGGTGAGCAGCAGGTCGATCTGCGGTGTGCTCTCGAGCAGGCGCAACGCCGAGGCGCCGTCGGGTGCGGAGAGCACACGATAGCCGCGCTCCTGCAGCGCCTCGACGGCGAGCTTGTTCACCTGCTCGTCGTCCTCGACCACCAGCACGGCCTCGGTGCCGTTTGCGGGCGGCGCGGCCGCGGGCGGCTGTTCGCGCGGCGTCCACGGCAGCACCTCGACCTGCCCTGTGAGGCGCGGGAAATAGAGCTTGATCGTCGAGCCCTCGCCGACCTCGCTGTAGATGCGGATGTGGCCGCCGGACTGCTTGACGAAACCATAGACCTGGGAGAGCCCAAGCCCGGTGCCGACGCCGGCCGGCTTGGTGGTGAAGAACGGCTCGAACGCGCGGCTCATCACCTCGCGCGTCATGCCGCCGCCGGCATCGCTCACCGCCACCATCACGTATTGGCCCGGCTCGATGTCGCTCGCCGGACGATTCCACATAATGTTCGTCGAGATGGCAGTTGGCGGTCTCGATGGTGAGCCGCCCGCCGTTCGGCATCGCGTCGCGCGCGTTGACGGCGAGGTTGACGATCGCATTCTCGAGCTGGTTCGGGTCGATCGCGGCGTTCCACAGCCCGCCGGCGAGCACGGTCTCGATCGTCACCGTCTCGCCGATCGTGCGGTCGAGCAATTCCGACATGCCCTGCACCAGCCGGTTGATGTCGACCGATCTGACCTCGAGCGGATGCTGGCGCGAGAACGCGAGCAGGCGCTGCACCAGGATGGCGGCGCGCTCGGAGGCCTGGCGGCAATTGGCGAGCCAGCCGCGCACGCGTTCGGGCCCGTCGAGGCGCCGCAGCGCGAGGTCGAGATTGCCGATGATGGCGGTCAGCAGGTTGTTGAAGTCGTGCGCGATACCGCCGGTGAGGCGGCCGACCGCCTCCATCTTCTGCGCCTGACGCAATGCTTCCTCGGTTTGCTCGCGGCGCGCGATTTCGTCACGCAGCATCTGGTTGACCGCGGCCTCGCGTCGCGTGCGGCGCAGCGCCAGCAGGCAGAGCGCGATTAGCGCGGCAGTCGCCGGCAGCGCCGAAGATCAGGTGGCGCGCCATCCCGGCCATCCACGCCTCGGTGATGTTCGCGGTATCGAGTCCCGCCGTAACATAAATATCGACACGTGGCAGTTTACGGAATGCGAAGATGCGCTCCTTGTTGTCGAGCGTCGAAACCGTGGTGACGATGCCGTAGGTCTGCCCGCGTTCGAAGCGCTGGCTGAGCGGGGTCCCCGGCGCGACGCGCGCGCTCACCTGCGGCAGCTCGGGATAGCGCGCCAGCACCAGTCCGTCGCGGCGGACCAGCGCGGCGACGACCGGCTGTGTCAGCGTGGCGTAATAATCGCGGAAATAGTCGGGCGCGACCGAGATCACCACAACGCCGGCGAAGCGTCCGTCCGGCGCGATGCGCTTGCGGCTGATCGAAAAGAAGCGCGGCTGACCGCGCTCATTGGTGGCGCGCGCGGTAACCACCTCGCTGACGTGCAGGCCGAGCGCCGGATCGTTTCGTTGCGTGCGAAAATACTCGCGATCCGACAGGTCAAGCTCGCGCGGGATCGGAAACACCGTGCCGGAGACGAGCGGACGGCCTTCGGCATCAACCACCCAGATGTCGGCGAGTTGCGGCAGCGTGTCGGTGAGCGCGCGCAGGCGGCGGTTGAACCCGCCTTCGCTCGCGCGGATGTCAGCATCGGTGAGATTCTCCAGCATCTCGTCGACGTAGCGCGAGGAAAGCTCGATGGTTTCGAGCACCTTCAGCGCATGCTCGTAGACCGTGCCGAGATTGCGCCGCAGCCGGTCTTGCGCGTCCTCCTCGTTCTGGCGGTACGACAGCGCGGATGCGGCCGCGAACACGGCGAGCGGGAAGATGATCGCGGCGGCCAGCATCCAATGGCCGGCGCGCTCGGCGCGGCCCGTGCCTCCGGCGCGGAGTGGCGCGACGATATCGGCGATGAAACGCTTCATTACAGGCAGTCGCCCCGCTGCGCCGGCCGGCGCGTGAACGAAACTAGGGGCATCGGGTCACAAACTCAATCAGTGCAGTCATGCGCATAAGTTCCATCTCGCGGCTTTCTTCTCCTGCATGCACGCGATAGGTTCGGCCAAAGGGAAACGGAGGAAACGATGGCGCAAGCCCAGCGAAAAGAAACGCAACGTGACTGGCCGTTCGCGGTCAAGCCGCTGCATCCCGCGCTCGGCTGCGAGATCACCGGGATCACGCTCGCGCAAGCGGCCGAGCCGAAAATGTTCGGCAAAGTTTATGAGGCGTTCCTCGACTACGAGCTGATTCTGTTCCGCGACGTCGATCTGCCGCCGGCGACGCAGGTCGCGTTCGCGCGCGCGTTCGGCGAGATCCAGATCCACGTGATGAACCAGTACCAGAAGTACCCTGAGTTCCCCGAGATCTACATGCTCACCAATGCCGACAAGGACGGCAAGCCGACCGGCAAGCATCCCGACAAGGGCACGCTGCATTGGCACACCGACGGCTCATGGCGCGAGCGCACCGGGCAGGCGACCATGATGTATTCGGAAGTGTGTCCGCCCGTCGGCGGCGAGACCGAGTTCGCCGACATGTATTCGGCCTACGACAATCTGCCGGCCGAGATGAAGAAGAGGATCGAAGGCAAGCGCGCGATCCACAATCTCGACTTCTCGCGCACGCGCCGCCACGGCGAGGATCCGATGACGGCGGAGCAGAAGGCGAAGGTGCCGCCGATCGCGCATCCGATCGTGCGCACGCATCCCGAGACCGGACGCAAGGCGATCTTCCTCGGCGATCACGCGCAGGAGATCGAGGGCATGGACTACGAAGAAAGCCGCGCGCTGATCGAGGAACTGAACGTGCTGATCACGCCGCAGGAACGGGTATACACCCACGTGTGGAGCCCGCGGGAATGCATGGTGTGGGACAATCGCTGCACGCTGCACCGCGCGACCGGCTTCGACGAGACGAACCACGTGCGCGTGATGCGACGGTGCACGATCAACGGAGATCGGCCGTTTTAGGTTGCTCCCCGCCCAGGGATCGGGCGTGCGCGCTGTTGGGGGACACGGATGACAGTTCCGCGCCGCAAATTCCTGCAACTGGCGGCAGGTGCCCTTGCCCTCCAGGCCGCGGAGGCTTCGGCGCAAGCCTATCCGGCGCGGCCGGTACGCGTTGTCGTCCCCGTTGCGCCCGGCGGCGCCAATGACGTCACCGGGCGCCTGATCGGCCAGTGGCTCTCGGAGCGCCTCGGTCAGCAATTCGTCATCGAGAACCGCCCGGGCGCCGGCACTAATATCGGCACCGAGGCGGTCATTCGGGCGGCTGCCGACGGCTACACGCTCCTCATCTCGGGTAGCAACGCCGCGATCAATCCAACCTTGTTCAAATCACTCAACTTCAATTTCATCCGCGACACGGCGCCGATCGCAAGCATCGTCCGCGTACCGCAGCTCATGCAGGTGAACCCGTCAGTTCCCGCCAGGAGCGTTCCCGAGTTCATCGCCTACGCCAAGGCCAATCCGGGCAAGATCGCGATGGGCTCCGGCGGCAATGGCTCGCCGGCGCATGTCATCGGAGAATATTTCAAGCTGATGACCGGCACCGATCTGACCCATGTGCCCTATCGCGGCGCTGCACCCGCGGTGACCGATCTGCTCGGTGGACAAATCCAGGTGGCGTTTACCGAACTGGCGACTTCGCTCGGGCACGTGAAGTCCGGCAGCCTGCGCGCACTCGCGGTGACGACTGCGGCGCGCATAGAAGTGCTGCCGGATGTTCCCACTCTCAGCGAGTTCATTCCGGATTTCGAGGCAAGCCAGTGGGTCGGGCTCGTTGCGCCCAAGGACACGCCGCCGGCGATCATCGCGAAGCTTAACGCCGAGATCAATGCTGGGCTTGCTGATCCGAAATTGAAGACGCGCTTCGCCGAGCTCGGCGGGATGGTGCTTTCCGGCTCGCCGGATGACTTCGGCAAGCTCATCCGCGATGAAACCGAGAAATGGGCCAAGGTGATCCGCGCCGCCAATATCAAAGTCGAATAGTCAAACGTCCCGGTACGCGAACTGGAGCGTGGTGTGCAGCAACGCATTGGCGCGGTGATCCGCGCGTACGAGAACCAGGGCTTTCACCGCACCGGCACAGACATCGATCGCATATCCGGGGACTGGCTCGCCAACGAGGTGCGTCAGGTCGGTCTTGAGCCAACGCTTGAAGAATTTTCGCTCAGCCGGGTCGATCCCGTCAGCGCGACCCTGGTGGTCGATGATCGAAAGATCGAGGGACTGCCACTCTTCGACGGCGGTTTCACCGGTCAGGCAGGCATTGAAGGTCCTCTTGGAGGCCTCGATGCCGATGCACCGATTGGGCTCACGGAGATTCCGCCGAACGGCGCAGAGGCGGGTGCGTTGGGTGATGCGCGCCGGCAAAACCGGCATCAGGCGATCGTCGCTGTCACGCGCGGGGCGCGCCCCGGATTCTGCCCGAGCAACGCGGACAGCTTCCTGCATCCCTTCGGCCCTCCGGTGCTGCAGGTTTCGAGCGAGGAAGCGCCGTTCCTTGCCGATTGCGCACGGCAGGGCGCGAAGGCTGTACTCACGGCACATGCTGAGCGCACGCAGGTCCGAGCGTTCAACGTCGTCGCGTCAGTTTCGGGAACGGACAAGGACGCCGCGCCTCTGGTCGTGATGACGCCACGCAGCGGCTGGTGGGCATGCGCGAGCGAGCGCGGCGGCGGTCTGGCTTGCTGGCTGGAGATCATGCGCGCGACGCAGGCCGTGAGGCCTGCCAGGAGCGTCGTGTTCGTTGCGTCAAGCGGCCATGAGCTCGGTCATCTGGGTCTCGACAACTTTATCGCGCGACGCCCGAGACTCGTGCCTGTGGCACGAGCGTGGATTCACCTCGGCGCCAATATCGGGGCAGCGCAGGGGCCGGGCAACATCCTGCAGGCCTCCGACGACGCGATGGAATCGATGATGGTTGATGCGGTGACCGAAGCCGGGCTGCGGATTGACCGCCGCCATCCACGCGAGACGGCGCCGCTCGGCGAAGCCGTCAATATCCGCCGTGGGGGCGGGCGGTTCATCTCGATCATCGGAAAGAACGATCTCTTCCACAGTCCGAATGATCGCGGCGCGGAGGTGGTCGACCTACATGTCATTGAACGCTTCGCCGTGGCGTTCGCGAAGGTTGCGACGTCGCTCGCTGGCGCGTGAGCGCCCGAGGGCGCTCGCGCCTTGCTTCGTCGCGTCCGAGCGGCGAATATCCGGCGTCTCGGAAGGCCGAAAGCACAACAGTACGGTTGGAAATGTCCCCCAAAATTCTCGTCTCATGTCCCTCAGCCGAGGTCGCCAACATTGCGCGCGAGATGGCGCCGGGCGGTTTCGAGACCGTGGTCATCCACAACGATAGCGAGGTGGTTCCGAACCTGCCCGGCATCGAATACATGATCTGCTATCCGCACATCCCGATGAAGGACGCTTTCTACCAGGCCGCGCCGAAGCTCAAACTCGTGCAGTTGCTCAGCGCCGGCTACGACAACGTCGATCTCGAGGCCGCGCGGCGCGCCAGGGTGCCGCTGTCGAACAATGGCGGCGCGAACGCGATCTCGGTTTCCGAGCACGCCATGATGCTGATGCTCACGGTCTATCGCAAAGTGGTCTGGCAGCACGGCAGCGTGTCGGGTGGGCGCTGGCGCGGCAACGGTCCGGCGCCGCGCATGTACGAGCTCTACGACAAGACGCTCGGCATCATCGGGCTCGGCACCATCGGCAAGAAAGTCGCGCGCCTCGGCCGTGCGTTCGGCATGCGGGTGCAGTATTTCGACATCGCGCGCTTGAGCGAGGACGAGGCTGACGCGCTCGGCGTGCGCTTCCGGCTGCTGCGCGAATTGATCCGCAGCTCCGACGTCGTGTCGCTGCATGTGCCGCTGAACGAGTCGACGCGGCACATGATCGGCGCGGAAGAGCTCGCGCTGATGAAGCCGGCGTCGATCATCATCAACACCTCGCGCGGGCCGGTGATCGACGAGGCGGCGCTGCACGCGACGCTCTCGGCGGGTAAGATCTTCGGTGCCGGCCTCGACGTGTTCGACCAGGAGCCGCCGCCCTCGAACAATCCGCTGTTCCGGCTCGACAACGTGGTGCTCACCGCGCACTTCGCGGGCCCCACCTGGGACAATCACGTCGCGCGCTTCCGCAACGCGTTCGATAACGTGCAGCGCGTGGCGCGCGGCGAGCCGCCGCTCTGGGTGGTGCCGGAACTCACCTAGCATTTCGGTTGCCGCTGTATCCGCGCTGTTCTATCGTTGCGGCGGGTGGAGGCACGGATGACTCGGTCATGCGCTATACGGACGCGGCGCATCTCGGCCTGATGCTGGCGGCCCTGGGGCTGACCTATCTGGTGCCGTTCGAGCTGTTGCTGCTCGCCTATGTGGTGCTCGGCCCGGCGCATTACGCGACCGAAATCTCCTGGCTGCACGACCGCAAGTATTTCCTGCCGCAGCGCGGCATCGCGCTCGCGCTGGCGCTGGTCGCCATCGTGGCGGCGCTGATCGACAACGCGGCCTGGTTCGGCTTCGTGATGTGGAGCGCGTTCGTCGTCTGCGTGCTGCTCGCCGCGACCACCACGGCGCTGCAGGGCGTGGTGCTGTTCATCGTGGCGCTCGGCTTGACCGCCTGGATGGCCGTCGCAGCGGCGCGTCGCTCGCAGTGCTTGGCATCCTGCTGCCGACGCTGATCCACGTCTCGCTGTTCACCCTGGTGTTCATGGCGCTCGGCGCCTACCGCTCGGGCGCTCGGTGCAGTGGGTGCTGATCGCGATCTATCTCGCGGCGATCGCGCTGATCCTGATCGATGCCGCCGACGGCCGCGAGCTTCGTGCCGACCTTCGAGAAGGCGGCGCAGGACTATTTCGCCAACGTGGCGCCGGCGCTCGGGCGGCTGTTCGGCATTCCGGATCTGCGGCTCGACACCCGGCTCGTGAGCCTGCTCGCCTTCGTCTACACCTATCACTACCTCAACTGGTTCATCAAAGCCGAGGTGATCCGCTGGGCCCTGATGTCGCGCGGCCGCCTCGCGCTCGTGGTCGCGGCGAGCGCCGCATCGACCGCGCTCTATTTCTACGACTACGCGTTCGGCTTCACCGTGCTGCTCGCGCTCAGCCTCGCGCATATCGTGCTCGAATTTCCGCTCAACGGTCTCGCGCTGCGCCAGCTCGGCGCTGCGATCGGCAAGAGCGTCGCGAAGGCCGTGAGCCAGCGCGCGTGAGGCCGCGGCATGACGAACGACGGAGACTGATGCTGTTTCCGTCGATCACGTTCCTGTTCTATTTCCTGCCGCTGTTCTTCCTCATCTATTGCGTCGCGCCGGGCATCACGGCGAAGAACATCGTCCTGCTTGCTCGCTTCGCTGTTGTTCTACGCCTGGGGCGAGCCGCGCTTCGTCCTGCTGCTCGCCGGCCAGATCGTGCTGAACTACGGCGCCGCGCTGCTGATCGGCGCCGCGCAGGCGTCCAAGGCGAAGCTCGCGACCGCGCTCGGCGTCGCCGCCAACCTCGCGCTGCTCGGCCTGTTCAAATACGCCGACTTCGCGGTCGGAACGCTCAATGCGGTCGCTCGGCGCGGACACGTTCACGCTGCCCGGCCTCGCGCTGCCGCTCGGCATTTCGTTCTTCACCTTTCACGCGATCTCGTACCTGGTCGACGTGCATCGCGGCGGGGTCGCGCCGAACCGCAGCCTGCTCGCCGTCGCGGTCTACATCGCGATGTTCCCGCAGCTCGATCGCGGGTCCGATCATCCGCTACCACACGATCGCGCGCCGCCTCGCTGACCGGCGCATGACGCTTGGCCGCGTCTCCGCGGGCCTGCGCATCTTCGTCATCGGCCTTGCGCAGAAGGTGCTGATCGCCGACGAGGTCGCGCGCATCGCCGAGACGGTGTTCGACAAGCTCGCGACCCCGAGTCTTGGCCGAGGCGTGGCTCGGGCTATCCGCCTACACGATCCAGATCTATTTCGATTTCGCCGGCTATTCCAACATGGCGATCGGGCTCGGGCATCGCGCTCGGCTTTTCGTTTCCGCGCAACTTCCGCCTGCCGTACACGGCCCGCTCGATCACCGAGTTCTGGCGCCGCTGGCACATCAGCCTGTCGCAATGGCTGCGCGACTATCTCTACGTTCCGCTCGGCGGCAGCCGCGGCGCGGCGTTCGAGACCTATCGCAATCTCTGTCTCGTCTTCCTCGTCTGCGGCCTGTGGCACGGTGCGAACTGGACCTTCGTGATCTGGGGCGTGCATCATGGCGCCTTTCTGATCCTCGAGCGCGCGGGACTCGGCGAGGGCGCTGGCGCGCGCGCCGGCATTGGCGCGACGCCTTTACGCGCTCGCCGCCGTGATGACCGGCTGGGTCTGGTTCCGCGCGCGCGACTCGATCATGCGATCTCGTTCTTTGCGAGTCTCGCGGGCCTTCGACGGTGCGTTCGGCATCAGCGTGGCGACGCACCTCGTGCTGCATCCCGCGAGCGTTGCGGCGCTGCTGATCGGTGCCGTGCTCGCGACGGCCGAGATCGATCTCTGGCGCGCCGCTACGGCGGGCGCTCGGCGCGCGCTGCAGCCCCGGCCTATGCGCTGGGCGACACCGCGGCGATCACGCTGTTCTTCGCGCTGTCGATGCTGAGCGTCGCGGCCGGCTCGTACAGCCCGTTCCTCTATTTCCGGTTCTGACATGATGTTTCACACCGGTCTGCTCGCGCGCTACCGGCGGCCTTGGGGCATCGTGCTGCTCGCTTTGCTGACCGTGCCGCTGGCGGTGCAGACGATGCAACCGTCCGCGGTCTCGTCCGACGAGGAGGCGCGCATGCTGAGCGATGTGCCGCCGTGGCCGACATCGCCGCGCGAATTGGCTCGCGCGGCCGCGCCAGGTCGACCGGTTCCTCGCGGATCATTTCGGGCTGCGCTCCGAACTCGTGCGCGCGCACGGGCGACTGCGCTACGCAATCGATCTGCCGAGCGACCTGCGCGTCCTCATCGGGCGCGACAACTGGCTGTTCCTCAACGGCGACGGCACGATCGAGCAGGCGACCGGCAAGCTGCTGCGCGAAGCGGAGATCGCAAAGTTCGCCGACCGCGCCGCCGCGCTGAAAGTGCGCCTCGCCGCAAAGGGCACGCAGCTGCTGGTCGCGATCCCGCCGAACAGTCCGACGATCAATCGCGCGCGCCTGCCGGCCTGGGCCGCCGAGGCGCCGGCGGTGACCGAATACGACCTCATGATGCGCGCGCTGAGCGCGCGGGGCGTCGCCGCGGTCGACCTGCGTCCGCCGCTGATTGCCGCCAACGCCCCGGCCTATCGGCGCACCGACACGCACTGGAATAAGCTCGGGGCGCTCATTGCGTACAATGCGGTGGTCAACGCCGCGAACAAACCCGGCTGGACCATCGATCCCGCGCGCGTGCTGCGCGGCTTCGAACCCGTGGCGGGCGGCGATCTCGCGCGCCTGCTCGCCATCGCGGGCAATATAAGCGACGAGGACGCGCGGATCGATCTCTCGGTTTACGGGCCGCCTCCGCCGCCGGCGAGCGCGATCGCGACGCAGTTCGAAAGCGGCGGCGATCTCATCGAGACCGGCCGCGCCGGGGCGACCGTGATCGTCATCGGCGATTCCTTCACGCGCAGGTTCTGGCAGGACTATTTCGCCATGCACGTCGGCCGCTATGTGTGGATGCACCACGAACAATGCGGTTTCGCGCTGAGCGTCGTTGAGAGCTACACGCCCGAGATCGTCATTCTGGCGCCGACCGAGCGTCAGATGTTCTGCACCGGCCGCTAGACTAATCGCTCACGCCTCAGCGCGCTTCGCTTGCCTGCGCGAACATATTTCCGATCGCCGCGGCGGATCGCGGCCGCAGCGCCGGGTGCGGCGCCATCAGACGGCTGACTGTGCGCGCAACAGCCGGGCCGATGGCCGCATTCATGAGGCTCGTGCGGGTGCGGCGCATGGCACCGTACCCCATGAACCGCGAAAACCTGTCTGGCGGTTGCGGCCGCGCGCCCATCAGCATTTCGCAAGCGATGACGCCGAGCGCATAGAGGTCCGCGCGTTCGTCCACGTCGCGTCCGCGCGCCTGCTCGGGAGCCATATAGGCGGGTGTGCCTGCTCCCGCGCGCTCGCCCTTGCCCGCCAATAGTGCGATGCCGAAATCGATCAGCACGGGCGCGCCGCCGCCGCGCAGGATGATGTTGTCGGGCTTGAGATCGCGGTGGATCACGCCGGCGCCATGCACGGCGGCGAGCGCGAAGGCAATGTGCGACAGGAGCTTGAGGCTGCGCGGCGGATCGAGGCCGGCCTCCATCGCCTGGCGCAGGGTCGGTCCCTCGACGAATTCCTCGATCACCAGTGTGTCGCCGCCCTCGACGGCGAGCAGGCCGTACACGCGCGCGATGCCGGGATGATCGAGCCGCGATGCCGCGACGGCCTCGGTGCGGGCGGCCTGCCACAGCTGCTCGCGGATCGCCGGATCGTAGTGCGCGCCGCGCGCCGCGCGCTTGATCGCGACCTCGATGCCAAGTTCGAGATCGTAGGCGCGAAAGACCTTGCCGAACGCGCCCGCGCCGAGCGCGCGTTGACGGACGAAGCGCCGGTGCGGGTCCACCTCTGCGGCTGCGGCCGAAAACTCGGACATCCTGCCGGGCTCGCCGTGATCCGCCATCAGGCGCGAACGCACCTCGTCGGCGTGGCCGGTCAGCCCGCGCGCAAGGGCGCGGCGCAGCGCGGCGCTGAGCGTGCGCTCAGCTTCGTCGCGACGGTCGAGCGCTTCGAGCGCCTTGGCTTGCGCGAGCCGCGCGCGCACCTCGCGCGCCGCAAGATCGTCCTCGGCGTAGCGGGCAATGACACCGCCAAGCAGTGCGGCCGCTCCCTTCGCGTCGCCACGCGCCAGCGCAAGCTCGGCCTCGATCTCGGCAATCTCCATTCGCTCGAATGCCTCGCCATTATCGGGCGCATATACGCGCGCCTGGTCGAGTGCCACGTTCGCGGCGGCGAAATCGCCGGATTTCAACGCGGCGCGCGAGGACTCCAGATGTCCGAGCAGGAGCAGTCGAGGTGATGCTTGCGCCAGCGCCACGGGCATCTCGGCAAGCTGCGTGCGGGCGCGCTCGATCTGCCCCGCCGCGACCGATGCCTGAAGCAGATTGGTCCACGCGCGTTGGAACTCGCGCTTCGGCAGCGAGGCGCCGAGTGCCAGCGCGCGCGTGAGCAAGGCCCGCGCCTCACCGGGCCGGCCGATTTCCATCTGCAGGCGGCCGCCCTCGATCAGCGCCAGCGCGACGCTGAGTGAATCGCCCGCCGCTGAGGCTTCGGCGACGACGCGCAGCAACGCGAGCGCGGCTTCGCGGCTGTCGCCGCGCCAGCTGAACACCGTGGCGATGGCCTGAAAAACGGCCGCGAGCTCTTGGCTGTGCTCTCCGCCTTCGAGCAGACGCCGCGCTTCGTGCAGGTCGCCGAGCGCCTCGCCGGCAAAGCCGAGCCGGTTGGTCGCAATCGCGCGCGCACGGAGGAAGCGCGCTCGCACGACTGTGTCATCGCGCAGCGCCGGCTCGAGCGCGCGCAACCGCTGCAGCACCGCGTCCGCCGGTCTGTTCTCCGCAAGGTCGGCGAGGGAGGCCTCCAAAACGGCGCGCGGGTCGGGATCGGAGGCCATGTCCTGCCGCGCGAGCGCGCCGAGCTATTGCAAACGGCTCTGCCGCGCCGGCACCCATTGATAGACGCGGATCGTGTAGGTCAGGTCGGCGCTCGCCAACGTGTCGGTGACGGACCTGATGTTGTAGACGACCAGCTCGATGTCGCGCGGCGTGCTCGTTGAATCCTGGGTGCGCATGGCTTCGATGCGCTGTGCCTCGATCGCGCAACCGGGGCGGGGCTTCGTTGGATCGCCGGTGTTCTGCTGTGTCTGTGTCAGCAACCGGCAAGCGACGAACGGATAGGCGGAGGTCTTGGTGGTCGCGGCAAGTTTTCCGTCGACAAAAAGCTGCATCGCGGCATTGTCTCCGCCCTCCGCGACGACCAGAAACAGGTAATCCGCCTGAGGTGAAAGCTTGAGCGGAATCTCCGAGAAGCTCCGGTAAATGTCGTTGGCACCGGGCTGATCTTTCAGCGTCACCCGCTGCCCCGACTTCGCGTTCATCTTGCGCTTGACTTCCACGAGCATGCGCGGGGCGACGCTGTCGTCCGGGCGCGTGCCGCGCACGATGTCGGTCGGGAATATGTCGTGCCCGGAAATAAAGCTCTCGGTCAGGCCGCGCCAATAGACCCGCGCGTCCGCGAGCTTCCGTTCGGCAGTCCCGTCCAGCATGTCACGGACCAGATCGGCGCGTTGTGCGTAGTTGATCAGAGCGGCACTGGGTTGGCGCGCTCCGTCCACGATGAAGATGTTGCCGGCGTTCAGCAGCGCCACTACCCGCCCGCTCGGTCCAACGATCGGGCTGCCGCTTGCTCCTCCCGTTGCCGGAAGGTCGTGCTGAACGAGCTGGCGCACCTCAACCGGCGCCGGCAGATGGAACATGTCCGTCACGGAGGTGACCACGCCGAGATGCAGCTGCGGATTGACGCCGAGGGCGCCTCCCGTACTTTGCGCCAGCTTCTCGATGGGATAGCCCGAAGTGGCGAGCGGCGTCCCGGACGCAAGCGCGTGGAGCTCCTCGGTGGCGGCGATTTCGAGCCGATCCGCCTCGGGTAGCGTCCTGGAAACCCGCAGCAGCGCGACATCGTATCCATTTCCTTTCAGGCGATCGGCGTTGCCGCGGTAGGCGATTTCGAATCTCTTCGCCGACTGGAGGAATGCATTGAACGGCACGTAACCTGGATGCAGCTTGTGCTCGATCACCTCGTAAATTTGCCCATTCTGGCCGGGCGCTCGCACGATCATACGCTCGCGCGGCCGCAGTCCCTCGCGCAGGATGCCGACATGGGCGTTGGTGGCGAGCAGGTTTGGTCCGACGACCCACGCAGTTCCCTGGCCGCTTACACGCTGGTCGGCATCCTGCAGTTCGACGTGGTAGACCGCGCGCGAGAGGTGCGCCCGCGTCTCGGGACCGATCCGGAGATTTGCTTCCTTCTGCAGCGCGTCGGAAAATTCCTTCTGCGCGGACTCGAGGCGCGCGGTCGCGCGGCTCGTCGAAACGTAGTTGTAGAGCGCGAACGCGCCGCCGCCGACGGCAACCACGACGGCAACAGCAGCGACCGCGCGCGCGACCTTCGCCATCGTGCTCGCCTGCGTCGCGATCTGGCGCGGCGAGGCGGCTTCGGCCTGCGCGACGGTTTTCAGATAATTGTCGGTGCGAGCATCCTCCTTGATGCCGACGCCGAGTGCCGGACCGCCGACGCGGCCGAGCTCGATCTTCGCACCGTCACGCACCAGCTGGCCGTTGTCGGCGGGCGTGCCGTCGATCGCGACGAACGGCGTGCCGAACAGCTCCACGGTCCATGATCCGGACGGCTTGCGCACCAGCGCGAAGTGATGCCGCGCGACCGCGGCCTCCTCCGGTGGATACTGCACGTCGCAATCGAGCTGCCGCCCGACGACGACGCGATCCTTGCCCGGATCGATGGTGGTTTCGCTACCTGCGTGCGCCCCGTTCAAATGCCGGATGATCAACATTCGTTCGCTCCCCGTGCGAATGGATGCGGCGATCGGTCACGATTGGTGCAACAAGCCCCGGCGCGAGTATCGGACACCCGCGCCGGGGAGGCAATCGGGGCGCGAAAGAGGAGCGTGGCGCCGACGCGTGTCGGCTCACCGCCCGACCAGATTTGTTACCGCGCCGCCCGTCGAGGTACGCCCACCATCGACGACGAATTGTCCGCCTGTCGTGTTGGAAGCGAGGTCGGAGCAGAGGAAGAGCACCATGCTGGCGATCTCTTCCGCGGTCGTGTAGCGCCCGCTCGGGATCGCTGCGCGGTAACGCTCCTCGACCGAGGCTGCGTTACCGGGTGCAATCTGCTCCTCAAGCGCATGGATCATGCGCGTGTCGACCGGGCCCGGGCACACGGCGTTGACCCGGATGCCCTGGCGCGCGACTTCACCCGCCGCCGTCTTGGTGAGCCCGATCACCGCGTGCTTCGAAGCCACATAGGCCGGCATGCCCGGCGTCCCCACAAGGCCGGCGACGGATGCGGTGTTGACCACCGAGCCGCGACCCTGACGGATCATCTCCGGCAGGACGTGGCGCAGGCCGAGGAAAACACCCTTCACGTTCACGCCGATCACGGCATCGAACATTGCTTCGTCGTATTCCGCGGTCGCGGCTAGCTTGCCTTCGATGCCCGCGTTATTGAAGAAGCAGTCGATCCGGCCGAACTTGTCGATCGCGGCCCTGACATAAGCCTTCACATCTTCGGATTTGGTGACGTCGGCCGTCACCGCAATGGCGTCTCCGCCGTTCTGGCGGATGATGCCGGCGGTCGCCTCGGCCCCCGAGCCGTCGCGGTCCACCACCACCACTTTCGCACCGTGGCGCGCGAACGCCGCGGATGTCGCGCGGCCGATTCCGTTGCCGCCGCCGGTGACCAGCGCGACTTTGCCCGTGAAATCCATTCGTTCACCCGCGTTTCAGTGAGAAGCCCCGGTAATCGTTTGCCGCAACCTCGTCACAAATCTTTCGGTATTTATCCAGCCCGGCGACATAGGGCATGAACACCCGCGGCTTTCCCGCGATATTTGCGCCGTTGTACCACGAGTTGGCCTGCGGATAGAGCGTCGCGTCGGCAACGTCGTTGACGTGGTCGACCCAACTGCTCTCGGCGCCTTCATCGGCTTCGATATGTCTGATCTCCTTGTCCCGCAGATGCTGCAGACAATCGGCGATCCAGTCGACGTGCTGCTCGATGGACGCAACCATGTTGGACTTCACCGACGGGCTTCCCGGCCCGGTGATCATGAACAGATTCGGGAAACCCGCCGTCATCAAGCCAGAGATAGGTGCGCGGGCCGTGAGCCCATTTGTCCGCCAGGCGCGGACCACCCTCGACGGAAATATCGATGTTGAGCAGCGCCCCGGTCATGGCATCGAAACCGGTCGCAAAGACGATATCGTCGAGCTCGAACGCGCGCGTCCGTGTTCGCAAACCCGATGATGTGATTTCGGCAATCAGGTCGGACCTGACATCGACGAGCGTGACGTTGTCGCGGTTGAACGTCTCGAAGTATCCATTGTCCAGGCAGAGCCGTTTGGTTCCGATCGGATGATCATGAGGCGATAGCAACTCGGCGACTTTCGGATCGCGCACGATGCTGCGGATCTTGTTGCGAACGAATTGCGATGCGGTCTCGTTTGATTTCTTGTTCACGAGCAGATCATTGTAGGCGTAGAGGAAGCTGATATTGCCGCCGGTACCCCATTTCTCTTCGTACACCCGCTCGCGCTCTTCCGGTGCATCGTCGAGGGCCGACCTCGTGGGGGGCGGATGTCCGGCGATTCCGAATGGCGTGCGCCTGGCTTCGTCGCGCCAGTAGCGGTACTTCTCCTTGTGACCGCGATCGAACTCGGGCGTTATCGGGCGGTTCTCGGCCGGCACGCTGAAATTCGCCGTGCGCTGAAACACGATGAGCTGCCTGGCTTGCTCGGCGATGATCGGGATCATCTGAATCCCCGATGAACCGGTGCCGATCACGCCGACGCGCCGTCCTGAGAAATCGACGCCTTGCTTCCGGCCAGAGTCCGCTGTGGTACCAGTTGCCCTTGAAGCTCTCCAATCCCGGGAAGCGCGGCACGCGAGGCAGCGAGAGATTCCCCGTCGCCATGATGCAGAACGGGGCCTGGAAAACCTCACCGCCGGCGGTCGTCACCGTCCAGAGAGCCGTACCCCGGTCGAAAGCAGCGGACACCACGCGCGCGTTCGTAAGAATGAATTGTCTCAGCGCCAGCCGATCCGCGACATGGTTGATGTAACGGAGGATGTCGGGCTGAGCGGCAAAGCGTTCCGGCCACACCCATTCCTGCTGGAGTTCGTCTGAAAAGGAGTATGAGTATTCGAGGCTTTCGACGTCGCAGCGCGCACCCGGGTAGCGGTTCCAGAACCAGGTTCCGCCGATGTCGCTGCCGGCTTCAAGAATCTGAGCCTGTAGCCCCATCCTCCGGAGTCGATGGAGGGCATACAGACCGGCGAATCCGCCACCGACCACAATGGCATCCAGATTCCTGGCCTCGCCGACCGATCTTTTGTTCAGACATCACGTCTCTCGTGCGCGCGCATTAGAGCATGATCCCGAAAAGTGGATACCGGTTTTCGGCAAAGATCATGCTCCACCAGTGAACCGCACTCGTATCATCGAACGACATTTGGCCGATAGAGATCAGGCTGGGAACTGGTGTCGCGCCACGAAAATATTCGGCGCGACGTCATCCGCTCTTGATGCGGACCTGCGCCGGATCGAGCGGGCGAAGGCGGGCGGGATCGAAGGGTGTCAGGTCGGTCGTTTCCGCGCGGCCTTCGGCAACCAGTTCTGCCAGCGCCTCTCCCGTGGCGGGTGCGTTGAGAATGCCCCAGACATTGTGGCCGGTCGCGATATAGGCGCCCTCGCTGCCGGGCACCTTTCCGATCAGGGGGAGTCCATCCTGCGTCACCGGGCGAAAGCAGGCTTGCCGGGCGATGATCCGTTCCGCACGGAACGCTGGTGACAGGCGCTCGCAAATCGCCTGAAGACTGTCGATTTCACCAGGGTCCGGTTTGACGTCGGCAGGGTCGAGCGGCAGCGGTGCCTGGCCGGAGAAGGCGGTGACATGGGTGCTGCCGTCAGCGCGCGGGAAGACTTCGACCGTCACGATGTTTCCGCTCTCCTCCTGGTAATCGAGAAAGAGCGCTTCGGCGGGCACGTCTTTCCCGGTGTCGTAGACCAGACTGGGGCTTCGCTGCCCGAAGACCGCCGGCAGCCGCAGCCATTCCGCAGCGCGCAAGGACCAGGGCCCCATGGCGATGACGACGGCGTCTGCCGGCATCGTCTCGCCGTCGACCTCGACCCCCTCCACGACCGCGTCTCCTCGGCGGACTACGCCGGTGACCTGGCCGTGACGCAATCTGGCGCCGTGCTGCTCGAGCCGCGCGCATCATCGCCAGGGTGAACGAGCGCGGATGAACGATCGCTGTCGTTTCTGTCGTGCTCAGTCGCGCCCCGATGATCACGCCGTCGGAAAGCCAATCGAGCTCGGCGGCACCATGCCGGCGCTTGTCACGTTCGGGGACGACCAGGCCGCTGTAGGCGGTCATGCGCTGATAACCCCAGTCACCGTCGACTTCCTTGGGCAAACTCGCGTGAAGCGCAAAGCTTCGTCGTGCGAGCGCATCGAGCGGACTGCCCACACACCAGTCGAGCGCCAGAAAGCCGCCGGCCTTGCCTGACGCGGAAGAAGCCACTTCGGACCGTTCCACGACGGTCACGTCGATCCCGCGGCGCGCCAGGAAATAGGCGGTGCATGCGCCAATGACGCCGCCGCCGCAGATCACAACATGCATCGGCCTCTCCACCTTTGCCGGCGCCAGGATATGCTATGGCTCGCACCGAAACACGCACACGGAAAGAGCATCCGCAAACATGGACTTCTTCGAGCGTCTGAAGAGCGCAGCATCCGCCGAGTGGCGGGCCTATACCGAGCATCCGTTCACGAACGGGTTGGCGGACGGCTCGCTCGCTGAAGCGGCCTTCCGTCACTACCTCGTTCAGGACTACCTGTTCCTTATCGAGTTTGCGCGCGCCTACGCGCTTTCCGTTTACAAGTCTCCAAAGCTCGCCGACATGCGCGAGGCAGCGGCCGGGCTTTCGGCCATTCTCGACGTCGAGATGAACCTGCACGTGAAGCTGTCCGCCAACTGGGGTCTCGCTCCTCACGATCTTGAGCACGCAACTCCGGCGGTCGAGATGCTGGCCTATACGCGCTATGTGCTCGACACGGGAATGCGCGGCGATCTGCTCGCGCTGCACGTGGCGCTTGCTCCCTGTGTGATCGGCTATGCAGAAATCGGGGCGCGGCTTGCTGCGCGTCCCGATGCTCTCGCCGCAACGAACCCGTATCGCGTTTGGATCGAAGAGTATTCCGGTGCGCCGTACCAGCAGGTCGCCGCCAAGGCGCAGGCGCAGCTGGAACGCCTCGCCGGTCTTTACGCCACACCCGCCCGCGAGGCCGAGCTGGTCGCGATCTTCAAGGAAGCGACGCGGCTCGAGGCCGACTTCTGGGAGATGGGCTGGCGCGCGGGTCAGCGCGCCGAATAGTAGCGCGCTACTCTTTGCCGTCGCCCTTGCTCCATCCGACCACTGCGTCGGGCACCGAGTCCACTGAGGGAAAGTAAGGCTTGATGTCGATCAGCGGCGTGCCGTCGAGGCAGTCGAGGCCGACGACCGAGAGCGTCGTGCCCTCGATCCGCACGAGCCGCACCACGCTCATCGCGATCGGATTCGGGCGCACCGGCGAGCGGACCGAAAAGGTGCCGCGCGGCTCGGGGTGATGCCGCGGCGCCTGCACGAGCAGGTCACGCCGCGCCTTGTGCATGAAGTAGAGCACGACGAGATGCGAGCAACCGGCAACCCCGTCGAGCGCGGCCGCGTAGCGCGGATCGAGCTCGATGGTGCACACGGCGTCCGAGCCGCGCGCGTTCTTCGGGCATTCGTCGCGCCGCGTCCACGGCGTGCGGATGCGGCCGATGAAATAGACGCCGGCATCGAATTTTTCCGGCAGCATAACGGCGATTTCACCGGGACGAATGTCTGCGTCGCTCATGCGGCGTTCCTGCATTGACTTGCGCGCACGCTATGGGAAGTTGCGCGCCCTTTCCATTCGTTTTCGGCGCGGCCTTCATGCACGTTTCCATCGCGGATATCGCGAATGCCTTTCCGGACTATCGCGTGGCCGTGGTCGTCGCCGAGGGGCTGACCATCGCGCCCGAGCGGCCGGCCGTGCTGGATACGCTGATCGCCGAACGTGAGGAAGCGGCGCGCGAACGCTGGGGTGGCACCGAGCTGTCGCAAATTCCCGGCATCGCGGCGTGGCGCGCCGCCTACAAGGGTTTTGGCATCAAGCAGACGCGTTATCGCTCCTCGGTCGAGCGGCTGGTGAAGAACGTGCTTGGTGGTAGGCCGCTCGCGCGCGTGAATGCGTTCGTCGACCTCTACAACACGGTGTCGCTAGCGCACGTGTTGCCGCTCGGCGCTGACGATCTCGATCACGTCACGCCGCCGCTTGCGTTTCGCTATGCGCGCGAGGGCGACAGCTTCGTCGACATGGCGGAGGAGGGCGATGCCCCCGAGGCGCCCAAACCCGGCGAGGTGGTCTATGCCGACGCCGCGCACGTGCTGTGTCGGCGCTGGAACTGGCGGCAGGATGCCCGCTCGCTGATCGCGCCGCAGACCCGCCGCGCGGTCGTGACCGTGCAGGGCAACGGCGCAGGTGATGTATCGGCCGGTGCGGATGATCTTGTTGATTTGATTGGGAGATACTGCGGGGGTGAGTGCCGCATGGCCGTGCTCGATCATGCCCGCCCGAGCGGCGAACTGTAGGATCGCTGCCCACAGTTGCCGCCAAATCGTCTGAGCGTCGCCCCGAACCGGCTTGCGCCTGCCTCTCCACTGACATAAAGATATCCTTATATGTTTATGTGAAAGAGTTGGGACCGGTCCCATCATGCGTTCGGCGCCGCTCGATTTTGACAGCCTGCACGCCGCCTTGCGCGCCGCCGGCGAGGGCACGCGGCTGCGCGTGCTGGCGCTGCTCGCCGAAGCCGACCTGACCGTGTCCGACCTCACCAAGATCCTGCGGCAGTCGCAGCCGCGCATCTCG
The DNA here is from genome assembly GCA_963778455.1 of uncultured Alphaproteobacteria bacterium. Taxonomy (GTDB): domain Bacteria; phylum Pseudomonadota; class Alphaproteobacteria; order Rhizobiales; family Xanthobacteraceae; genus PALSA-894. The sequence goes on along the minus strand of CAVZUL010000007.1, from coordinate 485,220 downwards.
CGGCATTTGAAGCTGCTCGCCGAAGCCGGGCTGGTCGACCGCTTCCGCGAAGGGAGCTGGGCGTTCTATCGCCTCGGCGAGCGCGGCGGTGTCGCCGACATCGCACAGATGCTGATCGGGCGGCTCGATCCTGCTGACCCGATCGTGCTGCGCGACCGCGGCCGACTCGCTGCAGTGCGTGCAGCGCGTGCTGCCGCCGCGCAAACCTATTTCAGCCAGCATGCGGCCGAATGGGATCGCATCCGCCGCCTGCACGTCACCGACGCCGCGGTCGAGAGCGCGATCGAAACCGCGCTCGCCGACCGCCCGATCCGCTCGCTACTCGATCTCGGCACCGGAACCGGGCGCATGCTCGAGCTGTTCGGCCCGGACATCGAACGCGGGCTCGGCATCGACATGTCGCTCGACATGCTGGCGCTCGCGCGTGCGCGGCTGGAGCGTGCAGGCCTGAAGCATTGCAGCGTACGCCAGGGCGACATCTACGAACTGCCGGTGCCGAAGGATTCCTTCGACGTCGTCGTGATCCATCAGGTGCTGCACTTCCTCGACGACGGTGCGCGTGCGATCGCCGAAGCCGCACGTACCTTGCGTCCGCAGGGCCGGCTGCTGGTGGTCGATTTCGCGCCGCACGATCTGGAATTCCTGCGCGAGGAGCACGCGCATCTGCGTCTCGGCTTTGCGGCGGAGACAGTCGATCAGTGGATGAAAGCCGCGGGGCTCGACGTGGCGCTGCATCGGACATTCCCGCCGGAGCCGGGCTCGGACGGAAAGATCGCCGTGTCGCTGTGGCTCGCGCGCGATCCGCGGCTCGCGCTGGTGTCGTCGGCGCAGGAGGTTGCCTGATGAGTGACAGCGAGCGGGCAAGCCGTCACGTTGGCGCTCCGCGCATCCATGTCTCGTTTGAGTTCTTCCCGCCGAAGACCGAGGAGATGGAGCGCACCCTGTGGGAATCGATCGAGCGGCTTAGCCCCCTGCGGCCGAATTTCGTCTCCGTCACCTATGGCGCGGGTGGCTCCACGCGCGAGCGCACCCACGCAACGGTGAAGCGCATCCTCGCCGAGACCGCGCTGACGCCGGCCGCGCATTTGACCTGCGTGAGCGCGACATGCGCCGAAGTGGATGACGTCATCCGCGCCTATCACGGTGCGGGCGTGCGCCACATCGTGGCGCTGCGCGGCGATCCGGTCGGCGGTGTCGGCGAAAAATACGCGCCGCATCCGGGCGGATACGCAGAATGGCGCTGCGCTGGTCGCCGGCATCAAGCGTATCAGTGACGCCGAAGTGTCGGTGTCGGCCTATCCGGAGAAGCATCCCGAATTCGGCGTCGGTCGACGCCGACATCGACATGCTCGCCGCGAAGGTCGATGCCGGCGCGACGCGCGCCATCACGCAGTTCTTCTTCGAGAACGATCTCTACTTCCGCTACCTCGATCGCGTGCGCGCGCGGGGCATCGCGGTGCCGGTCACGCCGGGTATCTTGCCGGTGCAGAATTTCAAGCAGGCGAGGGGTTTTGCACAACGCACCGGCGCTTCGGTGCCGGACTGGCTCGCGGCGCGCTTCGACGGGCTCGACGACGATCCGGCAACGCGCAAGCTGATCGCGGCGGCCATTGCGGCCGAACAGGTGCTCGATCTGGTCGATCGCGGGGTCAGCGACTTCCATTTCTACACCATGAACCGCGCCGATCTCGTCTACGCGATCTGTCATCTGTTGGGTCTGCGGCCCGCGCCAAAGCAGGAGGCCGCGGAATGAACGCCGAAAAGGTCCTGCTCGCCGAAGCCGCCAAGCGCATCCTCATTCTCGACGGTGCGATGGGCACCATGATCCAGGAATACAAGCTGGATGAGGCGGGCTATCGCGGCGCGCGCTTCGATGCGTGGAACCGCGAGGTGCGCGGCAACAACGATCTCTTGAGCCTCAGCCAGCCGAAGGCGGTGCGCGACATTCATCTCGCGTACTTCCGCGCCGGCGCCGACATCGTCTCGACCAACACGTTTTCCTCGACGTCGATCGCGCAGGCCGATTACGGCATGCAGGACATCGCCTACGAGCTCAACTTCGAGGGCGCGCGGCTGGTGCGTGCCGCCGCGATCACGGCCGAGAACGAGGACGGCCGCAAGCGCTTCGTTGCAGGCGCGCTCGGACCGACCAACCGGACGGCGTCGATTTCGCCGGATGTGAGCAATCCGGGCTTCCGCGCCATCACCTTCGACCAGTTGCGCGACGCCTATGCCGAGCAGGTGAGGGGACTGCTCGACGGCGGCGCCGACCTGCTGCTGATCGAGACGATCTTCGACACGCTCAACGCCAAGGCGGCCATCTGCGCCATCATGGACGAGACCGAGGCGCGCGGGATCATGGTGCCGGTGATGATTTCCGGCACGATCACGGACTTGTCCGGGCGTGTGCTGTCGGGCCAGACGCCGGCGGCGTTCTGGAATTCCGTCCGCCACGCGGCGCCGTTCTCCGTGGGTTTGAACTGCGCGCTCGGCGCCAAGGAAATGCGTGCGCATATCGCCGAGCTGTCGCGCATCGCCGGCACATTGGTCTGCGCTTATCCGAATGCCGGCCTGCCGAACGAGTTCGGGCTCTACGACGAGAGCCCTGAGTTCATGGCCGAATTGCTCGGCGAGTTCGCCAGCGCCGGCCTCGTCAATGTCGTCGGCGGCTGCTGCGGCACGACGCCCGCGCACATCCGCGCCATCGCGGATGCCGTGAAGGACAAGCCGCCGCGCCAAATCCCGGAGATCGAGCCGTTGCTGCGGCTTTCAGGATTGGAGCCGTTCACGCTCACGGCCGAAATCCCGTTCGTCAATGTTGGCGAGCGCACCAACGTCACGGGCTCGGCGAAATTCAGGAAGCTGGTCACGGCGGGCGACTACACGTCTGCCCTGGCTGTTGCGCGCGATCAGGTCGAGAACGGCGCGCAGGTGATCGACGTCAACATGGACGAGGGCCTGCTCGACTCTGAAGCCGCGATGGTCACGTTCCTCAATCTCATCGCCAGCGAGCCCGACATCGCGCGCGTGCCGGTGATGGTCGACTCCTCCAAGTTCGCCATCATCGAGGCCGGCCTGAAGTGCGTGCAGGGCAAGGCGGTCGTCAACTCCATCTCGATGAAGGAAGGCGAGGAGGAGTTCATCAAGCATGCGAAAGTCGTGCGCCGTCATGGCGCCGCTGTCGTCGTCATGGCGTTCGACGAGAAGGGCCAGGCCGACACGTTCGCGCGCAAGACCGAAATCTGCGCGCGCGCCTACAGGATTCTCACCGAACAGATCGGCTTCCCGCCCGAAGACATCATCTTCGATCCGAACATCTTCGCGATCGCGACCGGCATCGAGGAACACAACAATTACGGCGTCGATTTCATCGAGGCGGCGCGCTGGATCAGGGCGAACCTGCCCGGCGTGCACATCTCGGGTGGCGTCTCGAACCTGTCGTTCTCGTTCCGCGGCAACGAGCCGGTGCGCGAGGCGATGCACTCGGTGTTCCTGTATCACGCGATCAAAGCCGGCATGGACATGGGCATCGTCAATGCCGGTCAAATGGCGGTGTACGACGATCTCGATCCGGAATTGCGCGAGGCGTGCGAGGACGTGGTGCTCAACCGGCGCGAGGATGCCTCGGAGCGGATGCTCAGCGTTGCGCAGCGTTTTCAGGGCAAAGGCAAGGAAGCAAAGGAAGTCGATCTCGCGTGGCGCGAATGGGACGTTGGCAAGCGGCTCAGCCACGCACTCGTTCACGGCATCACGGACTTCATCGCCGATGATACGGAGGAAGCGCGCAAGCGCTCGACGCGCTCGCTCGACGTGATCGAAGGCCCGCTGATGGCCGGCATGAACGTGGTCGGCGACCTGTTCGGTTCGGGCAAGATGTTCCTGCCGCAGGTGGTGAAGTCCGCGCGCGTGATGAAGCAGGCGGTCGCGTATCTGTTGCCCTACATGGAGCAGGAGAAGGCGGCGAGCGGCGCGAGCCAGGCGAAGTCCGCCGGCAAGGTCGTGATGGCGACCGTGAAGGGCGACGTGCACGACATCGGCAAGAACATCGTCGGCGTCGTGCTCCAGTGCAACAACTACGAGGTGATCGATCTCGGCGTGATGGTGCCGGCGACGAAGATTCTCGAAACCGCCAAGGCCGAGAAAGCCGACATCATCGGCTTGTCGGGGCTGATCACGCCGTCGCTTGACGAGATGTGCCACGTGGCGGCCGAGATGGAGCGCGAGGGCTTCGCGCTGCCGCTGCTGATCGGTGGCGCGACGACGAGCCGCGTGCACACCGCGGTGAAGATCCATCCGAACTACCGCCGCGGGCAGACGGTATACGTCACCGATGCGAGCCGCGCAGTCGGCGTGGTGTCGCAGTTGATGTCGAAGCAGTTGAGCGGCGCATACGTCGGCGAGGTGCGCGAAGAATATGCCAAGATCGCCGCCGCGCACGCGCGCAGCGAGGAGAACAAGCGGCGGCTGTCGCTGCGCGACGCGCGCAAGAATGCGCTCAAGCTCGACTGGGCGAACTACACACCGACGCGGCCGAGCTTTACCGGAACGCGCGTGTTCGAGGATTATCCGGTCGCCGAGCTGATCGAGTACATCGACTGGTCGCCGTTCTTTTCCACCTGGGAGCTGACCGGAAAATTTCCGGCGATCCTGGATGACGAGAAATTCGGCGAAGCCGCGCGCTCGCTCTACGAGGACGCCCGCGCGATGCTGAAGAAGATCGTCGAGGAGAACTGGTTCAAGGCCGCGGCGATTGTCGGCTTCTGGCCGGCGAATTCTGACGGGGACGATATTGTGGTCGGTGACGGCGACGTGCTGCACACCCTGCGCCAGCAGCTTGCCCGGCGCGAAGGGCGCGCCAATGTCGCGCTCGCGGATTTCATCGCGCCGAAGGAGTCCGGTGTGCAGGATTACATCGGCGCATTCGTCGTCACTGCCGGCATCGGCGAGGACGTGATCGCCGACCGCTTCAAGCATGCGAACGACGATTATTCCTCGATCATGGTGAAGGCGCTGGCGGATCGTCTGGCGGAGGCCTTCGCGGAACGCATGCACCAGCGGGTGCGCAAGGAGTTCTGGGGTTACGCGGCGGACGAGACGTTCGCAACGCGCGAACTGATCGAGGAGAAATACCGCGGCATCCGCCCGGCTCCCGGCTACCCGGCGCAGCCCGACCACACCGAGAAGGGCACGCTGTTCCGGCTGATCGACGGCGAGCGGATCGGCGTGAAACTGACCGAGAGTTTCGCGATGTGGCCGGGCGCCTCGGTGTCGGGACTCTATTTCAGCCATCCCGAGGCCCATTACTTCGGCGTCGGCAAGATCGAGCGCGATCAGGTCGAGGATTACGCCAAGCGCAAGGGCTGGAGCGTGCAGGAGTGCGAGCGCTGGCTCGCGCCGGTGCTCAACTATGATCCGCTCAGCCTCGCGCGCGAGGCGGCGGAGTAGTCAATCCGGCAACGCGTCCACATCCTTCGCGACCGTCGCAAAACGGTCTGCAATCGCGGCGAGCGCGTTGCGCTGCACCTCGTCGGCAGAAAGCGCCGCGCCGCTCAGCGGGTCAGGCAGAGGACGCGTCGCGGTCGCGCTCGCGATCACCGTCGCCTTGAAACCGAGGTCGATCGAGGCGCGCGCGGTCGCTTCCACACACAGGTGCGTCATGAAGCCGACCAGCACGACGTTCGGCTTCTTCAGCGCGGCGAGGCGGCTCGCGAGATCCGTGGAGGCGAACGCATTCGGCAGGTTCTTGTGGACCACGGCCTCGCCCGGCGCCGGCTTGGAGGGCGAGGCAAACTCGAACCCCGTCGTGTCCGGCCCGAATGCGCCGCCCGCCTTGCCCTGATGCTGGATGTGGATCACCGGCGAACGCAGCGCACGGGCGCGCGCGAGCAGCTTGCCGATCTCGGCCAACGCCGGCTCGACCTGATGCAGCGGCAGCTTGCCGTCGACGTATTCGCGCTGCGCGTCGATCACGACGACGGTGGATTCGGACAGCGGCGGCGGCGCTGGATTCGCTCCGGCCATTTCGAGCAGGGTTTTCGGCTTCATGCAGGTTGCTCTACCTCAGAACAACAGACGCCGGAAAGGCATCCCTTTCCGGCGTCGTAACTTTGCCGCCCCGATGCGTGGCGGGACTTTTGCGAATTGGCGCGACGATGGACTGCTAGAACGCACCGAGCACGATGGCGCCGACAAACGCGAACGCCGCGCATGCCGCGACAGCGCTCAGGACGTTCAGCTTCATGGCTATGTCCACGCGGGGCCTCCCTCGCTGTTGAACATGGTGAAAGACTACCAAAGTCTAAGGCCAGATCGAAGCGCATAACGTGCTGCGCCGCCGAAGCGTTCCGGGAACAGGCCGAAAAGGTGACTGGAATTCTGCCAAGCCGTTGAAAGATTTATTGAAAATAATAGGTCGTGTGCTCGGAACGGCTGCCCTTTCTCCACAGCCTAACCGATTGGGCGGCCGTCAGGACCGGCTCGCCAGTGCCCGTTCGGCAAACAAAGCGGCCTCCAGCGCGGCCCGGTCGCGGCCGAACCGGCCGACGATCTGCACTCCGAGGGGCAGCCCAGCCGAATCGGCCAACCCCGGCAGGTTGACGCAGGGCGGGCCCATGATGGTCCACAGCCGGTTGAAGACCGCCTGGCCGGTCGAGCCGATCCCGTGCGGTGCCGCGCCTGGCGCGGACGGTGTCAGGATCGCATCGAAGTCGCCCATCAGATCGGCGAGCGCCAGGCGCGCACGCTTCACGGTGCGGCGCGCGTCGTCATAGGCGTCGTGCGTCACGCTCGCGGCCTCGGCGAGATGGTCGCGCATGAAAGGACCGATCAGCTCTCGCTTGTTGTCGTACTCGTAGGCAAGCGCGCGATAGGCCTCGTACCACTGGATCACGGGATGCGCGCGCCACGCGTCTTCGAGCAGCGGCGGCATCGCGGCCTCCTTCACGCTTGCGCCTGCGGCCTCGAGCGCGCGCGCCGCGGTATCGACAGCGTTCTGCATGTCGACGGAGGCCTCCGCCCAGATATGCGTGCGCAGGAGCGCGATGCGCGGAGCTGCGGGCGTCGCGCGATCGACGCGCAGGTCGCGCCCGAACCAGGCGGCAGTCGCGAACGCGACGTCCGCGACATTCGCGGCGAACAGCCCGACCGTGTCGAGCGACCAGGCGAAGCACTTCATGCCGATGGTCGGCAGCAGCTTGTAGGAAGGCTTGAAGCCCGCGACGCCGCAATAGGCGGCGGGGCGGATCACCGAGCCGCCGGTCTGCGAGCCGGTCGCGACCGGCACGAAGCCCGCCGCGACCGCGGCGGCCGAGCCGGACGAGGAGCCGCCCGGCGTGTGCTCGAGATTGTGCGGGTTGCGCGTCTTGCCCGGCTGCTGGTGGGCAAACTCGGTCGTCACGGTCTTGCCGAGCATGACGCCACCCGCGCGGCGCATCAGGGCGACCGCCGAGCAATCGTTCGCCGGCCGGTGGCCCTTGTAGGAGGCCGAGCCGTATTCGGTCGGCATGTCGTGCGTGTCGTAGATGTCCTTCATGCCGACCGTCAGCCCGCGCAGCGCGGACGCGCGCAGACGCGCGGCGTCGCGGCGCGCGAGCGCGCGTGCGGCATCGATGTCGAGATGGATGAACGCGCCGACGTCGTCCTCGCGCGCCGCGATCGCGGCGGCGCAGAGATCGACGAGGCCTTCGGGCGAAAGCTCACCCGCCTCGACACGGCGCGCGAGGTCGAGAGCGGAGAGGAGAGGGCGATCGGGGCGGGAGAGCATTTTCTGGGATTCCTCGGATAGGAGCGGGAGCGTAGCGCAATCTGATTTCTGCGTCATGCCGACGCCCAGCCGCCCGCATTCTCGCGGCGCGTTCGCGCCCGAGCTTTGCGTCTTCCTCGCGTCCCCAAAAGCGAGGGGACGGAGCGCCGGGAAACGCCGGGGCTTGCGAGGCCCCGTGAGTGGCCGGCGAAGCCACCCGGCACGCTTGCGAGGCGTGCCACCCCCTCTTGCGATCGAGGAGGCGCGCCTCCCGGCGCTCCGTTCGCGGCATTTTTCGGCTCCGGTCCGCGCTTCCCAGACCGGCATTGGCGCCGGTCCTTTCTAGCGAGCACCTCGCGCAGGGGTCTTAGTGCCCCCAGGGCGGGTCCCGAAGCCGCCCGAGTGCCAAGCTTGTGAGGCTCGGCCCGCAGGCGCCGCACCCTGTCCCACCTTCAAGGCACCCCTAGGAAAGCGCCCCTCATGGACAGGATGAGAGACTATAGGCAGATAATAGGATATATGTCAACTAGGAATATTAGGGCAAGCGAGAGCCTTAAAGCCTAAAGCTAGCAAGCGTGCGAGCAAAGGCTGAAAAGCCGAAAGTAGAGCAGAAATCGCAGTCCGCGCGGCTCATCAACGGAGTTTTTGCTTGGCGGATTTCTGCCGCTCAGCGGAACCATAACGCCCGCTGCGCGATTGCTATTCATCATCCCCTTTCCCAGGCAGGAATTCCGATGGCCACCGCACAGCGCAGCAACAGCACCACCGACTACGAAGCCGCACTCGACGAGATCGCCGAGCGCGGCGCAGCCGCGATCAAGAACACCAAGGCCCGCGTCGAACGCGTCGTGAGCGACGTCACCGACAAAAGCGAGGAGGCCCTGGAGAGCGCGCGGGAGGTGCGCGACACCGTTGCGGACGCGATCCTGCGGTCCGTGCGCGAGCGCCCCTACACGACGCTCGCCATCGCGGGTTTCATCGGCTTTCTCTACGGCGCCATGCGCCGCCGCTGAGCCGGGATTGCCCTATCGTTTGGGCAACCGCTCAAACGCCGGCAGTCCGTCCGGGATCTGGTGAAACGGTTGCTTGTCGATGGTGTAGATCGCCATCTGCGGCTCGCCAAACAGACCCGGATCGTCGAGCGTGCCGACCTTCAGGACGACAGGCGGCAGACCCGGCCGCCGGGTGAGGATGTGCGTCCCGCACTCGGCGCAGAATTCGCGCGTGACGGCGCGCTCAAGATCGCTGCGCGTGAATTGCTTCGGCCCGCCTTTGCTGTAGCGGAAGCCTTCGGCCGGCATGAGCAGGAACATGTTGGGCGAGCCGCCGCTGATATACTGACATTCGCGGCAGTGGCATTGCGCTTTCAGCGCCGGCTCGCCTTCGGCCACGTAGCGCACCTGGCCGCAATAGCACCCGCCCTCCAGTCTCATCGCGTGCTCCCGCTGTCCCAGCCCAATACGGCTGGCCACCCATTTCATAGCGCAAATCGCCATGCTCCGCTGCGCGGGTCATGCCAGCCGCAGCATCTTTGCCCGCCTTAGCGGGAGCGGGTTAAGTCTGTTCGAACAGTTATGTCGTCCACCCTCTCCCACAACGGGAGAGGGTGATTGCGTATGCCGCTCAGGTCTCGGATTACTTCGCCACGTTGACGTACTTGCCGTTGACCACCTTGAGGATCGCGCTCGAGCCCGCGCCGTCGCGCACCTCGTTCATCGTGATCTCGCCAGCGACCCCAGGGAAGCCCTTCAGCTTGCCGAGGCAGTCGCGCATCTTGTCGCGGTCCTGGTCGAGCTCGGCCGGCTTGTTGGTCACGCCCGATTTCTCGATGCAGAACTTGTACGAGTAGATGATGTCGTAGGCGCGCGGGCCGCTGTAGGGCGGCTGCGCCCCGTTCAGCTTGGCGGTGATCTTCTTCACGTAGGCCTGCACTTCGGGGCGCGGATCATCGAGCCAAGCGGCGGTCGACATGTAGGTGCCTTCCGCGGCCTTGCCGGCGATCTCGATGTAGCCCGGGGCGCCCGCACAGGCCCCGCCGACGATCGGCACGTTGAGGCCCTGCTTCGCCATCTCCTTCGCGATCGCGGCGGCGTTCTGGTAGCAGGCGCCGAGTCCGATGCCCTCTGCGCCGAGCGATTTCGCCTTGGTGATCTGCGCCGAATAGTCGGTGTCCCTGGTGCGGTAGGTCAGTGAATCGAGAATCTCGACGCCCTGCGCCTTGAACAGCGCCGGTAGCACGGCCGCGCCTTCGCCTTTCGACACCGCATCCTCGGCGTCGTAGATGATGACCACTTTCTTGATCTTGTATTCCTTGAGCCAGGCATCGACGACGGGCGTGAGCTGCTTGTCGCTGGTGAGCGTGTTGCGGAACGCCCACTTGCTCATGGCCGAGAGGCCGGGTTTGGCCGAGCAGTACGAGTTGATGACGGTTTTCAGCTGCGTGTCGAGCTGCGGCGCGATGATCTCGAACTCGCCCGAGAAGCATGGGCCGGAGATCACGATGACCTTGTCGCGCTCGACCAGCCGGCTCACCGCCTTGAGCGCTTCGGCTTCCAGCGTCTGCGTGTCGTAGCAGATCAGCTCCATCGGGATTCCGCCGACGCCACCCTTGGCGTTGATCTCCTCCACGGCAATTTCCATCGAGGCCTTGCCGGCAACGCCCCACTCGGCACCTTTTCCGGTGACCGGAACGAGGCAGCCGATCTTCACGCTGCGGCCGGCGAGATTGGCGGCTTCGGCTGTTTGCGGCACGGCGAGCGCCAGCAGCGCGGCGAACGCGAGTGAACCTGCCAGAATTTTCATCGGACTGCCCTCCCAAGCAGATGGCGTAGATTGTTGGTGTCCAGCATTCCCCGGACGCTTGGCGAAAATCCTAGCCTGAAATCCCGGGCCGCGCATCCCTACCTGTGGTCGTGGCCGCGTTACGCGGTGCGGCGTGCTGACCCAGATAGGTGTGCTGCACCTGCGGATCGTTGAGCAGGCTCTCGCCTGTGCCGGAGAGCACGATGCGCCCGCGCTCCATGACGTAGCCGTGGTCGGCGATCTGCAGCGCCTTGCGGGCATTTTGCTCGACCAGCAGGATGGTCTTTCCCTCGCGCTTGAGGTCGATCAGCGTCTGCAGGATGCGGGTGACGAACTTCGGCGCCAGGCCCAGCGAGGGCTCGTCGAGCAGCAGCAGGCGCGGCCGCGCGACCAGTGCGCGTCCGATGGCGAGCATCTGCTGCTCGCCCCCAGACAGCGTCGCGGCAAGCTGCGCGCGCCGCTCGGCGAGCGCCGGAAAGCGCACGAACACCGCGTCGATGTCGGCCTCAATTTCGGAATCGCGGCGCACGTAGGCACCCATGCGCAGGTTGTCGAGCACGGTCATGCGCTTGAGGATCGCGCGGCCTTCCGGCACATGGCTCATGCCGAGCTGCACGATCTTGTGCGCGGGACGGCGCACGAGGGTCGCGTCCTCGAACATCATGGTGCCGCCGGTGGGGCGGATCAGGCCGGACACGGTCTTCAGCAAGGTAGTTTTGCCGGCGCCATTCGCGCCGATCAGCGTGACGATCTGGCCTTGCGCGACGTCGATCGACACATCGTGTAGCACCTCGATCTTGCCGTAGCCGGCGCGCAGATTCTGGACGGACAACATGCTCATGGCTTCTCGTCCTCGCCCAGATAGGCCTCGATCACGGCCGGATCGTCCTGGATCTCGCGCGGATTGCCGTCGGCGATGCGCGTGCCGAAGTTGAGCACGGTGACGCGGTCCGAGATGCCCATCACCAACCCCATGTCGTGCTCGACCAGGATGATGGTCACGCCGCGGTCGCGAACGCGGGTGATGACCTCGTCGAGCTCCTCGGTTTCGTGCGGGTTCATGCCCGCGGCCGGCTCGTCGAGCAGGAGCAGGCGCGGCCTGGTGGCGAGTGCCCGCGCCATTTCGAGCTTGCGCTGGTCGCCATAGGGGAGGTCGGAGGCCTTCGCGTCACGCTGGTCGGCAAGGCCGAGGAACTCCAGCAGCTCCAGCGCGCTCTCGCGCATGTGGCGCTCGGCCGCCGCCTCGCCGAATGGGCGCTGCAGCACGGCCTGGCCAAGCGCTTTCCACACGGAAGGATAGAAGCGGCAATGCTCGCCGATCATCACGGTCTCGAGCACGGTCAGATGCGGGAACAGGCGGATGTTCTGGAATGTGCGCGCGACGCCGCGCAGGGTGCGGCGCGACGGGCGGCTCTCGTTGAGCTCGGCGCCCTCGAACACGATGCGGCCGGCATCCGCGGCGAGCACGCCGGTGACGAGATTGAAGAACGTGGTCTTTCCGGCACCGTTCGGACCGATCAGCGCGTGGATCGCGCCGCGTTCGACCTGCATGTTCAGCTCGTTCAGCGCGTAGAAGCCGCCGAAGCGCTTGGTCAGGCCCTCGATCGCGAGACAAGTCTCAGACATGCCGCGGCTTCCTTCGCGGCCGGGCCTTCCACGGCCAGGAGAAGCGGCGCAACGAGTCGCGCGTGAGAATGCCGTCGGGCCGCACGATCATCATGATGATGAGGATGATGCCGTAGACGATCAGCCGCTTGGCGTTCTCGAAATCGAGGAACGCGTGCAGGAAGTCGTAGATCTGCTTGGTGGGCCAGAAATTCGTCCACGAGACTGGCAGCAGCTCGAGCCATTCGCGCAAGGTGCGCAGGAATTCCGGCAGCAGGCTAAGAAACAGTGCCCCGAGCAGCGGCCCCCAATAGGTGCTGCCGCCGCCGACCACGACGAACATCAGGATTTCCACCGCCAGCATGATGTTGAACGTGGTGGAATCCATGAAGGTCGCCTGATGCGCGTAAAGCCCGCCCGCTAGCCCCGCGATCAGCGCGCCGAGGCGCGAAGGCGAACAGCTTGGTGCGCACGACATCGATGCCCATCACCTCGGCGGCCATCTCGTCCTGATGGATCGAGTCCATCGCGCGCCCGAGGCTGGAGCGCTCCAGCCGCGCGAAGAAAATGACCAGCACGACGATCAGCACGACGACGTAATCGAGCGTGCGCGGATTGAAGGTGATCTGGCGGAAACCCTGCGCGCCGCCGACATACTCCCACGAGAGCGCGATCACCTGGATGATCTCGGCGAAGCCGAGCGTGAGCAGCAGAAGATAGATGCCGCGGATGCGCAGCGCCGGGAAATCCGACCAGAAATCCGACGATCCCCGCGACCAGGCCGCCGGCCACCAGCGCGGCCGCGAACGGCACGCCGAACTTCTGCGTCAGGATGGCCGACGCGTAGGCGCCGACCGCCATGAAGCCGGCCTGGCCGAGCGAGACCTGCCCGGTCTTGAACGGCGCAAAGAAGCTGTAGGCGGCGATCACGTTGATGCCGGCGAAGATCAGGATGGAGCGGGTGTACCCGTCAAACAGTCCGTCGAACACGTCGCTACCTTTCTTCCGCGGTGCGCGTGCCGAACAGCCCGGTTGGCTTGTAAAGCAGGATCAAGATGAGGATGAGGAACGAGAACAGGTCGCGCTCGGTCGTGCCGATATAGGCCGAGGACAAGATCTCGATCATGCCGAGCATCAGCCCGGCCACCATGGCGCCCGGCACATTGCCGAGACCGCCGAGCAGCATCACGATCAGGCCCTTGACGGCGACCGAGATGCCCATGAACGGCGAAATGCCGGAGTTCTTCACGCCGTCGAGCACGCCCGCGATGCCGGCGATGCCGGAACCGATCATGAAGGTGACGAGCACCACCTTGTTGACGTCGACGCCGAGCAGCGCCGCGGTCTCGTGGTTCTCGGCGGTCGCGCGGATGGCGCGGCCGATGCGGGTGCGCTCGATGAAGAACCAGAGCGACACCATCAGCAGCACCGCGATCGCCGAGGATGAAAAGCTGCACCGACGAGATCGTGACCGGGCCGAAGGTGATAGAGCTGCTGCTTGATGGTCTCGGGGAATCCGACCTGCTTGCCGCCGAAGGTATAGACGGCGAGGTTCTGCAGGACGATGGTGAGGCCGATCGTCGAAATGAGAGGCGCCAGCGGCCGGTCCTTGGCGACGGGCCGCACCGCCACGTAGACCGACATGATGCCGAGCATCGCGCAGGCGATCGTCGCGCCGAGCAGCGCGACATAGATGTTGGCGCCGCCGTAGAGCACGAGATAAAGCCCGACGAAGGCGCCGACCATGAACACTTCGCCATGCGCGAAATAGAGCAGGCCGAGCACGCCGAAGATCAGTGTGTAGCCGATCGCCACCAGCGAATAGGACGCCCCCAGCATCAGCCCGTTGATCACTTGCTGATAGATCATGGGGCTTTCATCGCGGCTCGGCACTCGTTACGCGCGGCGGGGAAGGACGCGGATGATAGGCGGAAGGAAACGGAAGGAGCAACACGCGACTTCGCGCGCTCCGATTGGGCCGGCGGACAATCCGCCGCATGCGGCGGAGCAATCCGGCATCCCACCGCTACTCCGCAGCCTGCCGCGACGGCGGGCGCATGGTCTCGAGGCCGTCCGCCTCGGTCGCCGAGATGGTCGTGCGCACGATGGTACGCGCCTCGTGCGCCGGCCACGGCTTCCCGCGATGCATGGTTGCGCGGTTGTCCCACATGACGACGTCGCCGCCCCGCCAGCCATGCACATAGCTGGTCCCCGGCGCGGTCGCGGCTTGCATCAGATCGTCGATTAGCTTCTTTCCTGCCGCCGGCTCCATGCCCTCGACCGCGTAGGCGTGCGAGGCGAGATAGAGCGCGTTGCGGCCATTGGCCGGATTCTTCCACGCCATGCGCCAGCATTGCGGCGGCAGCGCCGCGCGCTCCTCCGGGGTCGCAAGGCCGGGCGCGATCTGGCTGCGCGAATGCGCGTAGTCGTGCCACGCGAAGGTGTTCTCCAGTTTCGTCTGTAGGGTGGGCTGGAACCGCTCGAAGGCCAGCCGGGTCGATACGTATTCGGTTTCGCCGCCGCGCGCGGGGATGACGCGCGCCGAGAGCACTGAGGTGAGTGCCGGCACGCGCTTGAACGAGCTATCGGTGTGCCAGAGTTGGTTCGCCTTGTTGCGCAACGACAGCCGGTGATCGGCCGGCACGACCTTGCCGTCCTCGCCGATGGTGGTGAGGACGGCGAAATACGTGCCGGCGCTGGCCGACCCTACCTTGGTGATCTCCGGCGGACCGAAGCGGCGCGAGAAGGCGAGCTGGCCCTCGTCGGTAATGTCCTGATCGCGAAAGACCAGGACCGAATGTTCCTCGAAAGCTGCGCGCACCGCCGCGTAGACGTCATCGTCGGCGACGACATCGGCAAGCGTGACACCGCGCAGCTCGGCGGCGAAGCCCGGACCCAGCGGGATGACGTCCATGGCGCCCTCGTCGTTTGGTTGGCCGGCCGACTCTCCTCCAAAGGGAGCTGGGTAGCAAGGAATGCCAAGGCTAATGCGCCGTCGCGGCGAAATCCTGCGTGACACGTGAGCGCACGACGCGCGCCTGCCGAGTCGTCGCGGGTGTGTTGCGGCTGCGGCCGACGAAGCGTGGAATGCCGGCGGTGATGACCGCGCCAATGGCGGCGATGTCGCCATGCTTGATCGCCGCCAGCGCATTGTCTTGCGTGCCGCCGTCCGGCGCGTCGAGCAGTACGATGTCGGCAGCCTTGCCGGGCGCTAGCAGGCCGCTGTCGAGCCCGTAAACCTTCGCGTTGCTGCCGGTGGCGGCGCAGATGAACTGCTCCGGCGGCATCTCGGTCAGGCTCGACAGATGCGCGATGGTGTAGAGCATGCCGAGCGGCATGATGCCGCTTCCGGTGGGCGTGTCGGTCGCGATGATGAAGCGGTCGAATGCGCCGTGCTCTCGCGCGAGCCGCGCGCACAGCAGCGTGGTGCGCAGGTTGCCGGCGGTGCAGACCTGCAGCGCGATGTCGGTTTCGAGGATGACGCGGGTAAAATCCGCGTCTGGCATGGCGGTCGGCCCGCCATTGATGTGAAACGAGACGTGCGGGCGGATCTTCAGGAGATGATCGCCGGTGATCGCGCCGGAACCCGGAATCGACGAGCCGCCGGTGTGGCAGGTCGTGATCAGGCCTGCGGCCTTCGCATCGGCGACGAGCGGCGCGTAGTCGTAAGCCGTCGCGACCGCGCCGAAGCCGGCCTTCGCGAGCCGCACGCCTTTTGCGGCAAGCTCTTTGAAGTCGGCGGCCGTGAGGCCGGGCTCCAGGATCACCGAGCCGGCGATGACTTTCATTCCGCCCGGTCGATAGTCCGCGAATGCAGCGCTGCGCCGCGACCGCGAGTGCCTTGACGCCCTCGGGGTCGCGCGGGCGGCCGGGCACGTGCACTTCCGATGCCGAGATCGCCGTGGTGACGCCGCCGTGCAGATAGCTTTCCAGATAGCCGACGGTGCGCTGGCGCGGCGAGTAGTCGCCGAAGGTCACGTGCACGTGGCTGTCGATCAGTCCGGGGATCGCCGTCATGCCGCCGGCATCGATCACCACGTCGGCGTCATCGGCCGAGGTCGTGCCGACTGAGACGATGCGGCCGGCGTCGGTGACGATCGTGTCGCCGGCGCATGAACGGATCGTGCCAGTCGCCCGAAACGATCGCCCCGAGATTGCAGATCGCGACCTTCATTTGCTTTGCCGTTGCCCGAGGCGCGCGCAAGCTCGCCCGCGAGGTCGTAGGTCGACATCAGGTCGTCCACCATGCCGGTCGCGCCCGGCCAGTCGAAGGTGCGGAAGCTGTGGCCGTTGGTGACGAACTTCGCGCCGGCATAGAACATCTCATACTGCGTGTGGCGCGAGCCGAACTCCGAGCCGACCGCATCCCAGGCGGCCTTCATGAACTTCACCTTCTCGTCCGGCTCCATTTTCGAGGCGCGCTGCGTGGTGCGGATGATCTTGGCGAGGTGCGGATCGGAATAATCCTCGATCGAGGACGGCAGCATGATCAGCGCGCCGCCGGCGAGCTCCCGCAGGATGGCGATGACGCGCGGATAAAGGTCCTGGGTCAGCACCTGCGCGGAATACATCTGGTGGCGGTTCGGCACCCAGTAGCCGTTGCGCATCGTGCCGTCGGCTTCCATGCCGGCGAGCATGGCGTGCACCATGCCGACATTGGCGGCGAGGAAGCCGAGCTGTTCGCGCACCGGCGGCATCGCGGTGGTGCCGATCGCCTCGGTGATGCGATGCGCGAGGCCGCAGAGAAACTTCAGCTTCACCGAGAGGCGGATCTGCGCCTGATAGTTCTGGTAGGCGTGCGCGGGCGTGTCGTGGAACTGGGCGCGGCACATGTCGGTGTCGCGGTGCACGAACACGCGTTCCCACGGCACCTTCACGTCCTCGAAATACATCAGTGCGTCGTTCTCGTCGAAGCGGGACGAAAGCGGATTGTCGAACACCGACACGGCATGCGCCTCGTAGGACTTTCGCGAGAGCACGCGCAGGCCCTTGATGTTCATCGGCACCGCGCAGGAGAAGGCGATATCCTCCTCACCGGGTTTCAGCGGCTGCAGGTTCGCGACCAGCACCTCGTTTGCCATGATCGAAGATGTGCCGAGCAGCTTGGCGCCGCGGATCGTGATGCCGCCAGAATCCTCGTCGACGATTTTCGCAACCAGCCCCTCGGCCTGATCGCCCCAGTCCTTGGCGCGCTCGGCTTGCGGATTGATGATGACATAGGTGAGGAAATAGTCACTGCGGCTCGCTTCCTCGAAGTAGTCGCGCACCGCCTTGGCGCGCGCCGGCCCATGCTTCTCGAATACCTCGATGCCGATGCGCTGGCCGACCAGGGTGGAGGCGACGTGATCGGGCGAGCGGCCCATGAAGCCGCAATGCAGCGCCGACCACGTCTGCAGCGCCTTGCGGCGCTGGACCATCTCGGCGTGGCTGCGCGGGATCTGCCAGCAGCGGTTGACGCGCCGGTTCGAGCCTTCTGGCGTGAACGTCATCGCTTCGGCGTTTTCGTCGCGCGCCTGGAAATCGTAGAGCGCGGCGGCAGAACGAACGGAGTTGCGGAATGCCGGATGTTCGGTGACGTCGTCGACCAGCTTGCCGTCGATGTAGACCGTGCGGCCGTCCTTCAGCGACTTGATATGCTCAGCGCCGGTCTTGGCTGTCGTCATGGCGTCCCTCAGGTGAGCCCGTCCTGGCCCTTGATCTCGCTCGCCTTGGGCCCGCCGACGCGGTGGTTCGGCCGGCCGCGATTGGCATAGGCGCAGATGATCGCGATCTCGTTCGGCAGCGGCGCATCGTGCAGCGTCAGCGTGATGCCGTCGTAGTGCGAGCGAACGTAGAGCGCGTCCTTGTGGGCGAGCGGAATGTCGATCGTGGCGCCGGGCGCGACGCGCTTGGTGAATGACGAGATCCAGGCCTTGCCGCCGCCGGCCACCTCGCGCATCGCATTGCCGAACACGGTGGTCAGCATCGCGACCCCGTGTTCCTGCTCGCCGTTCATGCCGATCAGCGCCGCCTTGCCGTAGCTCTCCGGCTTGCCGCCAAGCAGTGCGACCGCGGCTGATGAAATCTCGCGGCCGATCGCGACGCTGGCATCGGTCAGGGGACCGAGATCGGGCTCGTAGCGACCGGCGAACGGATTGTCGATCACCGCCATTGCCGCAACCTTGCGCAGCGGCGGGTCGGTCCTCTGACCCGCTTCCTGTCGCACCTCATCCACAAACGTCAGAACACGCTTGATGATCACGCCGTCACCCATCCCTCGCGGTGCATCTTATGTTGATCGTGTGGCCGCTGACAAAGGGCGTTTCGTTCCGCCAGAGCGTGAAGGCAGGCCGCACGTGGTCGATCTGGTTGTCATCCGGGCGGTGCTGGCAGAGGCGGCGCGCGTGAACTAGCATTCCAGGGCACCGTCCGGTGCGGAGGGGAAGCGCAGAGGGCATGAAGCCGCCGCCGTTCGAATATCGCGTCGCGGAGAGCGTCGAGGCGGCGGTGGCGATGCTGGCGGAAGCCGGCGACGAGGCCAAGGTGCTGGCAGGCGGGCAGAGCCTCGTGCCGATGCTGAACTTCCGGCTGCTGCGGCCTGCGATTCTGGTCGATATCAACCGGATTGCGGGGCTCGCCGATATTGAGGAGCAGGCCGACGAGATCCGCGTCGGCGCGCTGACGCGGCATCATCAGCTCGAAACGTCACCGGTGATCGCCACTCACCTGCCGGTGCTCTCTGCCGCCATGACGCATGTGGCGCATCTGGCGATCCGCAACCGCGGCACCATCGGTGGCAGCCTCACGCACGCCGATCCGGCGGCCGAGCTGCCGATGATGGCGCTGCTGCTCGATGCGACGATTTCCGTGACGTCGCCGAAGGCGCGGCGGACGGTCGCGGCGGGGGACTTCTTTCTCGGCGCGCTCAGCGTGGCGCTGGAGGCGGACGAGCTTGTGACGGAGGTGACATTTCCGAAATTGCCGCCGAACACCGGCTGGGGTTTTGAGGAAGTCTCGCGCCGCCAAGGCGACTTCGCGCTGACGGCGGTCGGCGCGGCGTTGACGGTGTCGGACGGAACGATTGCGGAGGCCCGCATCGCCGTCGCGGGCGCGCATGAATGCGCGGTACGGGCAGGCGAGGCGGAAGCACTGCTGAAGGGCAGGGCGCTCGAACCGAAGCTGCTCGATGCCGCATGCGACGCCGCGCGCGCTTGTGTGGCTCCGAACACCGATCTGCACGCGTCGGCCGACTACCGCCGTCATCTCGTCGGCGTGCTGACCGCGCAAGGCGCTCACCGCTGCGTGGGACCGTGCATGACCACGATCCGCATGACGGTGAACGGCACCGCGTATGAACGCGCCGTCGAGCCGCGGCTGCTGCTGGTGGATTTTCTGCGCGGTACACTCGGCCTCACCGGCACGCATGTGGGCTGCGAGCATGGCGTGTGCGGGGCCTGCACGGTGCTGGTCGACGGCGACAGCATGCGCTCGTGCCTGTTGTTCGCCGTGCAGCTCGACGGCTGCACGATCGAAACGGTGGAAAGCCTCGGCACGCTGACCAATCTCAGCCCGTTGCAGGAGGCGTTCCGCGAGCATCACGCGTTGCAATGCGGCTTCTGCACGCCGGGAATGCTGATGACCGCGACCGATCTCTTGCGCAAATATCCGCTCGCGACCGACGAGCAGATCCGCGAGGGGCTCTCGGGCAATCTCTGTCGCTGCACCGGCTACGAGCATATCGTCAAAGCCATCCGAGCCGTCGTTGGAAATGCCCGATGAAGATGCACGCTCTCTCCGGCGGCCGGCTGCGCATGCGCAAGAGCGTGTATCTTCCGGGCGCCGACCGCAGCGAGATGATCGAGGTGCCGGTCTCGTGCTTCCTGCTGCGCCACCCGCAGGGCAACCTGATGTTCGACACCGGCTGCCATCCTTCGGTTCCCGCGAACCCGGAGACGCGCTGGGGACCGTGGGTGAAGGTGACGGCGCCGATCATGCGCCCGGGCGAGAATGTCATCACCGGCCTCAAGGCGATCGGCGTGACGCCCGACGATGTCGATGTCGTGGTCTGCTCGCACCTCCACTACGATCATTGCGGCTGCAACGCCTTCTTCAAGCGCGCGAGCGTCATCGTGCACCAAAAGGAGGTCGCGACCGCACGCGCGCCGGACGCGGGCAACAAAGGTTACATCGCAGCCGAATGGGATTTCGGCACCTTCGATGAGATCAGCGGCCAACGCGACGTGTTCGGCGACCGCAAGATCGTGCTGATTCCACTGCCCGGCCATACGCCGGGCTCGATCGGCGCGCTGGTGCAGCTTGAGAAAAGCGGCAGGTTCCTGCTTGCCGCCGACACCGTGAGCCTGCGCATGACGCTCGACACCGGCATTATCCCGCGCAACACCCAGCTTCCCGACGCACTCGAGAAATCGCTCGCCGAGGTGCGGCGGATCGAGGCGGGCGGCGCAACGATCATCTGCGGCCACGACGACGCGCAGTGGCAGACGCTGCGCAAGGGCGCCGATGCCTATGAGTGACGTTCTCCACGCGAGGCCGAAGATCATCGGCGCGCGAGTGAAGCGCACCGAGGATCCCCGCCTGCTCACCGGGCGCGGTAGTTTCGTGGATGACCGGCAAGCGCCGAACGTGCTGCACGTCGCATTCCGCCGCAGCGAGCACGCGCATGCGCGCATCGTCTCGATCGATTGCGCGGCGGCGCGTGCGGCGCCGGGCGTGATCGCGGTGTTCACGGCCGACGATCTCGCCGTCAATCCGCTGGTCGCGGCCTCGCGCATGAAGGGCTATTACGCGACGCCGATCCTGCCGCTCGCGCGCCACAAGGTGCGCTATGTCGGCGAGCCGATTGTCGGCGTGATCGCGGAGGACCGTTATCTCGCCGAGGATGCGGCCGAACTGATCGAGGTCGCGTTCGAGCCGCTCGCGCACGCCACCGATCCGGCCGAGGCCGTGAAGCCGAATGCGCCGCTGCTGCACGAGGAAACTGGGACCAACGTGCTGGTCGCGCGCGAGTTCAAGCGCGGCGATGTCGATGCCGCGATGGAAGCGGCGCCGGTGCGCGTGTCCGGCCGCTTCCGCATGCGCCGCAAGACCGCCGTGGCGATCGAGCCGCGCGCGTGCCTCGCCGAATACGACGCCGGCCGCGACGCGCTCACTTTGTATGGTGCGACCCAAATTCCCGGCATTGTACGCGACGCGCTGTGTGAGGCGCTCGATCTGCCCGGGCACGCGGCTGCGTGTGGTCGCGCCGGACGTCGGCGGCGGTTTCGGCGGCAAAGGCTCGCTTTATCCGGAGGAGATTTTCGTCTGCGCGGCAGCACGCGCTCTTGCGCGCGCCGTGAAATGGACGAGCGATCGGATGGAGGATCTGGCCAGCACCAGCCAAGGCTTCGATGAAATTGTCGACGCGGAACTGGGTCTCGACCATGACGGCCGCATGCTGGCCCTGCGCGCCGAGGCGATCGGCGATGTCGGCGCCTACTCGATCTATCCGTGGACTGCGGCGCTCGAGCCCGTGCAGGTGGTGAGCTTCCTGCCCGGGCCGTATCGCATCGAAGCCTATCGCGGCCGCGTGCAGGCGGTCGCCACCGCGAAGGCGCCGACCGGGCCTTACCGCGGCGTCGGGCGGCCGATCTCGACCTTCGTGATGGAGCGCCTGGTCGACATGGCGGCGGCGAAACTCAAACTCGATCCGAGGGAGTTGCGCGCGCGCAATCTCGTGCGCGCGGAGGAATTTCCCTACAAGGTCGCATCCGGCATCGTGTGGGATCGCTCCGGCTTCGTCGAATGCCTCGATGCTGCGTGCCACGCGATCGGCTACGCGGCGCTGCGCGCCAGACAGGCCGAAGCACGCGCCGCCGGAAAATGGTTCGGGATCGGCATCGCGTCATACGCCGAACTGACCGGCATCGGCTCGCGCATTTCGGTCGCGCCCGGCATGCCGATCAACACCGGCACCGAGACCGCAACGATCCGCATCGATGCGACCGGCGCGGTCACGGCCGCGTTCGGGGTCGCGGCGCACGGGCAGGGACTAGAGACCACGCTCGCGCAGGTCGTGGCCGAACATCTCGGCGCGCGCTTCGAGGACATCCGCATCGTGCAGGGCGACAGCGCGGCGGTGCCGGGCGGCACCGGCACCTATGCAAGCCGCTCGACCGTGCTGGCGGGCGGCGCCGCGACGCTTGCAGCGAAAGCCGTGCGCGAGAAGCTGCTCAATGCCGCCTCGCATCTGCTCGAAGCAGCGCCCGCCGATCTCGTGGCGCATGATGGGCGCATCGCGGTCGCGGGAACCGACCGTTCGGTCTCGTTCCGCGAGGTCGCGCGCGCGGTCTATTCGCAGATGGGCCGCCTGCCGGCCGAAGCGCGCGGTGAGCTCGCCGCGACGAAGACTTACGACCCGGTGTTCGGCACCACGACGTGCGCGACGCACATCGCGACGCTCGAAATCGATCCGCTCACCTATCAGGTACGGCTCGGCCGCTATGTGGTGGCGGAGGATTGCGGAAAAATCATCAATCCGCAGATCGTCGACGGGCAGGTGCACGGCGGCGTGGCGCAGGGCATCGGCGCGGCGTTGTACGAGGAAGTCGTGTACGACAACGAGGGCCAGCTGCACACCGCGAGCCTCGTCGACTATCTGGTGCCGGCCGCAGCTGAGATTCCGCCGATGCACGTCGTGCATCTCGACACGCTGTCGCCGACAACCTTGGGCGGCTTCCGCGGCATGGGCGAGGGTGGCACCATCGGGGCGCCGGCCGCGATCGCGAACGCGCTCGCCGACGCGCTCGTCGCCGCTCGGGATCGAGATCGACGAACTGCCGATGACGCCGGAGCGTCTGTTCCGCCTGATCGCGGCGGCGAAAACAAAGTAGGGAGGGCGCATGGACCTGGCACTCAACGGTAAGGTCGCGCTGGTGACCGGCGCGGCGCGCGACGTCGGGCGCGAGATCGCGCTGACGCTCGCCGCCGAAGGCGCGGTGGTCGCGGTGAATTATCTTTCGTCCGCCAGCGAGGCCGAGGCCGTGGTCGCCGAGATCAAGCAGAAGGGCGGCGAGGCGAAAGCCTACAAGGCCGACGTGTCGGACTATGCGGCCGTGAAGAACATGATCGAGGCGGTGGTGAAGGATTTCGGCGCGCTGAACATCCTTGTGAACAATGCCGGGCTTGCGAAACGCCAGCGCTTCACAGACACCAAGCCGGACGACTGGAAGAAGCAGATCGACATCTGCCTCTACGGCGCGATCCATTGCTGTCATGCGGCGGCACCGCATCTTGAAGCGGCCAAGAACGGCCGCATCATCAGCGTGATCGGCGACTCCTCGCGCGTCGGCGAGTCCGGCCTCGCGATCGTGGCGGCGGCGCGCGCCGGCGTGGTCGCGCTGATGAAATCGCTGGCGCGCGAGTTCGGCCGCTCAGGCACGACCGCCAACACGGTGTCGCTCGGGCTGGTCGAGACCGCGCACGACCGCGCCTGGGTGGAGGAAAACCGCGAGAAGCTGGTGCGGCTCTATCCGGTGCGGCGGCTGGGCTTGCCCGACGACATCGCGCCCGCGGTCGCGCTGCTCGCCTCACCGCGTTCGGGCTGGATCACCGGACAGGTGCTCAGCATCAGCGGCGGCTTCAGCATGGTGTGATGCGATGTTGCATACCGAGTTGATCGCGCCGATTCACGTCTTGCTCGAACGCCACGCGGCGGCGCGCGGTACCAAGATCGCGTATCGCGACGCGCATGGCGCCGTGTCGTATGCGGCGCTGCGCGAGCGGACGGGAAACCTTGCAGGTCATCTCGCCGATCTTGGGGTCGGCGAAAAAGAGACTGTCGCGATCCTGTTGCCGAACGGCGTGGCTTGGGTCGAAACCTGCTTTGCCATCGCGCGCGCCGGCGCGATCAGTGTACCGATCAGTTATGACGCGACCGAGCCGGAGATCGCCTACCGGCTTGCCGATGCGAGTTGCCGCGCCATCGTAACAACGGCCGAGCACGCCGATCTGGTGGCGAAGCTGAAAGCGGGCGCGCCGTTTCTCTCCATTGTTGTCTTGCACGACGAAGGCGCGAAGTCCGCGCAGTACGAGACGCTTGCCACGACGCGCTCGAAATCCACGCCGCGCGATCCGGACGACATCCATTCACCGGCATTCATCCTCTACACCTCCGGCACCACCGGCCGCGCCAAGGGTGTGCTGCTCACCGTGCACGGCATGCTGTGGATCGTGGCGGCGTGCTGGGCACCGATCGCGGGCCTGTCCGAGCGCGATACGGTGCTGTCGCCGCTGCCGCTGTTTCATTCCTACGCGCTGAACCTGTCGGTGCTCGGCGTGCTCGCGACCGGCGCGAGCGAATACGTCGTGGAGAAGTTTTCCGTGAGCGAAGCCGTGAAGCTGCTGCGCAGCGGTGAGTTCACGGTGTTCCCCGGCGTGCCGACCATGTTCCATTATCTGTTGCAGGCGACGCGCGACGAAAACGGCATCGGATTTCCCAACTTGCGTCTCTGCATCTCCGCGGGCGCCATCATGCCGGCGACGCTCAACCGCGAGTTCGAGGAACGTTTCGGCGTGCCGCTGCTCGACGGCTACGGCATCACCGAAACTTCCACGATGGTGACGATGAACTGGCCGACCGGCTCGCGCGTGCTCGGCTCGTGCGGCTTTCCGGTGCCGGGCCTTGCCGTGCGCATCGTCGATGCCGTGCATGCGCGCGATGTCGCGCCCGGCGAGGAGGGCGAACTGATCGTGCGCGGGCCCGAACGTGATGCCCGGCTATCACAACAAGCCGGAGGAAACCGCAAAGGCGCTGCGCAACGGCTGGTATCACACCGGCGATCTGGCGCGGAGCGACGCGAACGGCTTCCTCACCATCACGGGGCGGCTGAAGGAGCTGATCATCCGCGGCGGGCAGAACATCGCGCCGGCCGAGATCGAGGAGGTGGTGAATACGTATCCGCCGGTGCTCGATTGCGCAGTGGTCGGCGTGCCGCACGATTCGCTCGGCGAAGTGCCGGCGCTGTTCGTGGTGGCGCGCAAGGGGCAGGCGATCGAGACCGACGCGCTGCTCGCGCATTGCCGCGCGCAGCTCTCCGCCTACAAGGTTCCGCACGCGGTGCATCTGATCGAGTCGATCCCGCGCACCGGATCGGGCAAGATCATCCGCTACAAGCTGCGCGAGAGCGGTGAATGTTTGATCTCGGCACCAGCTTTCTGGCGAGCGTCGCGCGCGATCCGAATGCGCTTGCGATCGTCGATGGTGAAGTGCGCCTCACATATAAAGAATGGTATCGCCGCATTTCGTCCGTGGTTGTGGGGCTCGACGCACTGGGACTGACGCCGGGCGATCATCTCGTCACCGTGCTGCACCAATCGCTGGGAAGCCGCGACGCTGCATTGGGCCTGCCAGCTCGCCGGGATCGTCGTCACGCCGGTGAACTGGCGCGCGACCGCGGGCGACCTCGATTTCTTTTGTGAAGATGCGGGCGCGAAAGCGCTCATCTACGAGGACGTTTCCGCGGAGGCGGCGCGTGGCTGCAAGGCCGGCTGCCCAACCATGAACGTCGGCGACTTTGTCGAATGGTTCAAGCTGAAGGCGCCGGACGCGCAGCCGCGCGCCGATGCTGAGGCGTGGTCGGTGATGCTCTATACCTCCGGCACTACGGCGCGGCCGAAGGGTGTGCCGCGTCGCCAGCGCGCCGAGCGTGCGGCCGCCCTCGCGCATGTGGCGCAGAACATGTATCGCACCGGCGAAGTGACGCTCGGCGTGATGCCGCTCTATCACACCATGGGGGTGCGCTCGCTGCTGGCGATGTCGCTGATCGGCGGCACGTTCGTGTGCC
Organism: uncultured Alphaproteobacteria bacterium; assembly: GCA_963778455.1. Classification (GTDB taxonomy): domain Bacteria; phylum Pseudomonadota; class Alphaproteobacteria; order Rhizobiales; family Xanthobacteraceae; genus PALSA-894. The sequence continues at coordinate 459,252 of CAVZUL010000007.1, read as the reverse complement.
TGCCGCGCTTCGATGCAGGCGCGCGCGCTCGAGCTCATCGAGAGAGAGAAAATCACCAATCTTTATCTGGTGCCGACGCTCTATCACGATCTGCTGCATCATCCGCGCTTTGCGCTGACCGATGTCTCGTCGGTGCGCAAGCTCGGCTTTGCCGGCGCCTCGATGACGGACGGGTTGCTGAAAGCACTGACCGCCGCGTTCAAGCCCGACCTGTTCGTCAATCACTACGGCTCATCGGAGATCTACACCTTCACCATCGACCAGAACGCACCGGCGAAGCCCGGCTCGGCGGGGCGGGCGGGCATCAACCAGACTCATTCGCGTCGTGAAACTCGGCGCGGCGACGCCGGACGACATCGCGGCCGTGGGCGAGGAAGGCGAGATCATCGCGCATCTTGCCAGCGACGAGGCCTTCGAGGGCTACTGGCAGCGTCCCGACGCGAACGCCAAGGCGCTGCGCCAGGGCTGGTACTTCACGGGCGACACCGGCTATGTCGACGACGACGGCGACCTGTTCGTCACCGGCCGCGTCGACGACATGATCATCACCGGCGGCGAAAACGTCTCGCCGGTCGAGATCGAGAGCTGCCTGTCGCTGCATCCGGCGGTGTCGGAGGTCGCGGTGGTGGGCTTGGCCGACGAGCGCTGGGGCAAGATCGTCGCCGCCTTCGTGAAGCGGCGCGCCGCCGTGAGCGAGGCCGATCTCGACCAGTTCTGCCGCACCTCAGGCCTCGTGAACTTCAAGCGCCCGCGCCGCTACGTGTTCGTCGAAGCGATCCCGAAATCGCCGGTCGGCAAGCTGCTGCGCCGCAAGCTGGTCGCGGGCGAGTACGAGTTGGAAAAGGGAACCGCGGCATGACGGCTATGACTTTCACCGACCCGCGCCTCGAGCGTTCTCGACGGCTTCCGCGTCGAGATCGACGAGGGCCGCGAGCGTGCCGACGTGATCCTCGACCGGCCGCCGTTCAACATCGTGTCGATGCCGCAGCGCGACCAGCTTCGCCTGGTGTTCGAGGCGCTGGACGAGGACGCGACGCGTGCGCGTCATTGTCGTGCGCGCGACAGGCGAGCATTTCTCCTCCGGCGGCAACATCAAGGGTTTCATGGAGGCGACGCCGGAGACGGTCTCGAAACTCGCCTGGAACATCGCGGCGCCGGCGCGCTGCTCGAAGCCCGTGATCGTCGCGAACCGCGGCTTCACGTTCGGCGTCGGCTTCGAACTGTCGCTCGCGTGCGATTTCCGCATCGTGTCGGAGACCTGCTTCTATGCGCTGCCCGAACAGCGGCTCGGACAGATTCCCGGCTCGGGCGGCTCGGCGCGGCTGCAGAAGATCATCGGCATCACCCGCACCAAGGATATCGTGATGCGCTCCAAGCGCATTCCCGGCCGGCAGGCCTACGACTGGGGCATCGCGACCGAATGCGTGCCCGACGCCGAACTTGAGAAAGCAACCGACGCGCTGGTCGACGAACTGCGCACCTTCTCGCCGCTAGCGCAGCGCACCGCCAAGAAGCTGCTCAACGACACGGAAGATTCCACGCTCTCGATCGCGATCGAGCTGGAAGGGCCATTGCTACAGCCGGCTGCGCCAGTCCGACGACTTCAAGGAAGGCGTCGAGGCATTCCATGCCAAGCGCCCGGCCAAGTTCAAGGGAAGCTGAGATGAAAACGCGGAAAGCCGGCGCGATCCGCATCGGCGGCGGCTCGGGCTTCTCGAACGATCGTACCGACGCGGCGCTCGAACTGGTCGAGCGCGGCGACATCGATGTGCTGATGCTGGAAACGCTGGCCGAGCGCACGCTCGCGCTGCTGCAGGTCGCCAAGCGCAAGGGTGGCAGCGGCTACTGGGACAGTCTCGCCGGGCGGCTCGAGGTGCTGCTTCCCGCGATGGCGAAACACGGAACCAAGTTCGTCACCAATGCCGGCGGTGCTGCGCCGGAAGCGTGTGCGCGCATGATCGCGCGGCTCGCGCGCGAGCGCGGCATCAACGATGAAGGTCGCGGCGGTGACCGGCGACGACGTGACCGATCTGGTGCGCGCAACCGATCCGGTGCTGGCTGAGACGCGCGAGCCTGTGTCGAAACTTGGCACCGACATCATCTGCACCAATGCGTATCTCGGCGCCGACGCAATCGCTTCCGCCTACGCTGCCGGCGCCGACGTGATCGTTACCGGGCGCGTGACGGATTCGGCGCTTGCGCTCGGGCCCATCATGGCGACGCTCGGCTGGCAGGCGGACGACAACGATGCGATGGCGTGCGGCGTGCTCGCGGGCCATCTGCTCGAATGCGGCGGGCAGGCGACCGGCGGCTATTTCGCCGAGCCCGGCCTGAAGGACGTGCCGGAAGTCGACCGCATCGGATTTCCGATCGCGGAGATCCGTGACGACCGCTCAATCACCATCACCAAGCCGCCCGGCAGCGGCGGGCGCATCGATCGCCACACCATCACTGAGCAGGTCCTCTATGAGATGCACGATCCGGCCGCCTACCTGACGCCCGATATCGTGCTCGACGTGACCGGGCTCGATCTCGCGGAGTCGGGCGAGGACGAAGTGCGCCTCACCGGCGCGCGCGGCCATCAGCGGCCGGGCACGCTGAAAGTGCTGATCGGCGTCGACAGCGGCGTGCTGGCCGAGATCGAGATTTCCTACGCGGGGATCAATTGCGAGGCGCGCGCGCGGCTTGCTGCCGACATCATCGCCAAGCGCGCGGCGCGTGACCCGATGCTCGGCAACCAGACCATCCAGTGCGACCTGATCGGCGTGAGCAGCGCATGGCCGGGCGAGACTGTGCAGCCGGTGCGCGATGTGCGCCTGCGCGTCGCGGCACGCGTGCCGGATCAGGCGGCGGCCGACCGCCTCATCACGGAAGTCGAGTCGCTCTACGTGAACGGCCCGGCGGGCGGGGGCGGCGTGCGGATCGCCAGCCGGCCGACCATCCGAACCTACACGACGTTCGTGCCGCGCGAGAAGGTGATGCCGCGCTGGGCGTTCGTGGAGGTGTGAGCGATGGCGCAGATCGAGCTGTTTTACGTGGCGCACAGCCGCACCGGCGACAAAGGCGACTCGCAGACTATGTCGCTCATTCCCTATCGCGCCGAGGACTATGCGCTTGTTGAGAAGCAGGTGACCGCCGACGCGGTGCGCAAGCACTTCGGAAAGCTCGTGCGCGGCAATGTCACGCGCTACGCGCTGCCGAACCTCGGCGCCTTCAATTTTGTGCTGGAGGAGACATTGCAGGGTGGCGTCAACGACAGCCTCAATCTCGACACCCACGGCAAGACGCGCAGCGCCGTGCTGCTGGCGATGCTGGTCGATGTGCCGGACGATCATCCGGCGCACAAGACCAAAGCGGCGCTGGGCATCGTGTGAGCGTCAACGCGCCCCGCCGGTCACGTTGATGAACTCTCCGGTGACGTAGGAGGCCTTGTCGGAGAGAAGCCACACGATCGCTTCGGCCACTTCTTCCGCCTCGCCGGCGCGGCCGATCGGCATCTTGGGCCCGAAGCGCGCGACGCGATCCGGAATGCCCAAATCGTTGTGGATGTCGGTGTCGATCAGCCCGGGCCGCACGGCATTGACGCGGATGCCGCTGCCAACCACTTCGGCGGCGAGCCCGAGCGTTGCCGTGTCGAGCGCGCCCTTGGACGCCGCATAGTCTATGAACGCACCGGGCGACCCGGTCAGCGCACCGAGCGACGACACGTTGACGATTGCGCCGCCCTTGCCGCCGTTGCGCGTCGACATGCGCTTCACGGCTTCGCGCGCGCACAATAACTGCCCGGCGACATTGACGCGCATCACCTCCATGATGCCCGCGAAGGTCAGGGCATCGATGCGCCGCTTGGTGCCGCCGGTGATGCCCGCATTGTTGACCAGACCGGTGAGCGGGCCGAACACGCGGTCACACTCGGCGAACAGGCGCAGCACGTCGTCCTCGTTGCCCACATCGCCCTGCACCGCGAAGGCCTCGCCGCCCGATGTCTTGATGTCTTGCACTACCCCGTCAGCTTCCACGCGCGCGTTGCGATAGTTGACGACGACGGATGCCTTCTCGCGCCCGAGCAGCCGCGCGGTCGCAGCGCCGATGCCGCGGCTGGCGCCGGTGACGATGATGATCTTGGTCATGTCAGCGCAAAACGCGCGAGCGCGACGCCATGCTCGTCCTCGATTTTCAGCTTGACCGGTTTCTCCGCCGCGATGCCGGCGTCGGGATTGACGATGTTGGTGATGAGGCGCGGGCCTTCGTCGAGCTCGACCAGCGCGACGTTATAGGGAAGCTTCTCCTTGAATGCCTCGTGATACGCATGGTGATAGATGACCCAGGAGATCACGCGGCCGTTGCCGGAGGCCTGCGTCCAGTCCCACGCGGCGGCGAGACACTCAGGACATTCCGCGCGCGGCGGCAGCCACGCGTGGCTGCACGCTCGGCAGCGCTGGAACGTGAGGCGGCCGTTCTTCAAAGCATCCCAATAAGGCTGCGACAGAGGCGTTTCTTCGGGCAGCGGGAAATCCATCGCTCAGTGCCCCAAGATCAAGGTCGAGTGCGTGGTCATGATGCCGCCCTGGTTCGACACGATGCAGGTTGCGGCATCCTTCACCTGATTGACCGAGGTGCCGCGCATCTGGCGCACGCCCTCCATCACGAGCTGCAGCCCGGGCATGCCGGTCTCGGAGAGAAGTCCGCCCGAGGTGTTGATCGGCAATTCGCCGCCGGCCGCGACGCGCCCGCCCTCGACCCACTTGCCGCCTTCGCCCTTTTTACAAAAGCCGTAGTCCTCGAGCGTCATCAGGACCGCGATGGTGTAGCAGTCGTAGATCTGCGCAATATCGATGTTTTTCGGCGCTAAACCCGCCATCTTGAACGCGGTCCGCGCAGAAGCCTTCGCCATCGTTTCGGTGAGCACCGGGCGCAGCGGCACGTCGTAGGAGGTCTGCCCCTGGCCGAAGCCGAGGATCTTCACCGGCGCCTTCACGCCGAGCTCGCGCGCACGTTTCTCGCTCATCACCACCACGGCGGCGGCCCCGTCCGACACAAGGCAGATGTCGTCGCGCCGCAGCGGCTCGATGATGAACGGCGACTCCATGTACTTGTCGAGCGTCAGCGGCACGCGCAGCGCGGCGTGCGGATTGTTGGCGCCGTGGTTGCGCACCGCGACCGCGATCTCGCCGAGCTGTTCGGGCTTGGTGCCGTACTCCGCCATGTGGCGCTGCATGGTCATCGCGTAACCGGCCGCGATCGAGAACCAGCCGTAGGCGGCGTCGTCGCCCCAGGCTTTCTCGTAGGCCTGGCGCGTGCCGGTCTTCGGATCGTCGGCGAGGCACACGATTGCGACCTCGCACTGGCCGGCGTCGATCGCCATGCAGGCGAACGAGATCATGCTGATGTTGGTGGCGCCGCCCTGATCCCACACGCCGCCGACCTTCGGCTGCAGGCGCATCGCTTCGGCCAGCGTCTGGCCGTACATCGAGGAGTACTTCGATGTCGGTACTTTCACGAAAAGTGCGTCCACAGCGGATTTCTCGATCCCGGCATCCGCAAGCGCGTTGCGGCACGCCTCGACATTCATTGACACGGTGCCGCGCCCGGGCAGGCGCCCGAACTTGGTATGCCCGACGCCGGCGATGACGTATTTGCCGCGCATCAGACGACGCCTTCCTTCGCGAGGCGCGCGACTTCGTCGTGAGATTTTCCGAGCCAGCCGCTCAGCACGCTCTCATTGTCGGCGCCGAGTGGGCGGCTCGGCTCGTGCGGCAATTGCGGCGCGCCGTCGAAGCGGATCGGGCTCGACTGCACCACGATGCGCCCGAGCTCTGGATGATCGATCCATTGCAGCATGCCGCGCTGATGCAGGTGTGGATCGTTCACTACTTCCATCAGGGTGCGCACCGGAGCGCAGGGCACGCGATGCTTCATCAACAGCGCGAACAGATCCTGCTTGTTGTATTGCCGGGTGAAGCTGCTCACGAGGTCGTCGATCACGTCCATGTGGACAACGCGCGTCTTCAGGCTCTCGAAGCGCGGATCGGCGCCAAGCTCGGCGCGGCCCATCGCATCGAGCAGGTTCTTCCAATGCTGCTCGCCGACGCAGATGATCGCGATGTAGCCGTCGCTCGTCGGATAGACGTTGTAGGGCGATTCCGCGAGGCCGCCGTGGCGGTTGCCGGTGCGCCCGGCGTCTTTCCAGCCGGCGCCGAAGCTCATGCCGAGCGTCGAGGCGAGCGACGCATAGACCGAATCGAGCATCGCGACCTCGACGGTGCGTCCGCGTCCGGTGTGCTCGCGATCGAGCAGCGCGGTGACGATGCCGCCATAAAGATGCACGCCGGCGAAGAAGTCGCACAGCGCGGGTCCCGCCTTGACGGGCTCGCGCTCCGGAAAGCCCGTGATGTCCATGATGCCGGACATCGCCTGCACGGTCAGGTCCATCGCCGGGTAGTCGCGGTAGAGGCCGTCCTGGCCGTAGCCGGAGCTTTGCGCGTAGACGAGGCGCGGATTGATCTTGTGCATCGCCGCGACGCCGAGGCCGAGCCGCTCCATCACGCCGGGCGCGAAATTCTCCACCAGAACGTCGGCGCGCCTGACCATCTCGATCAGCAGGTCGCGCCCCTGCGGGTTCTTCAGATCAAGCGAGACCGAACGCTTGTTCGCATTGAGCATCGCGAAGGGAAGCGCCGCGCCGCCGACCACGCCGCGCCGCCGCAGATGCTCGCCGCCCTTCGGCTCGACCTTGATCACCTCGGCGCCAGCCTGTGCGCACAGGAAGGTCGCGTAGGGGCCGTTGTAGATTTGGCTGAGATCCACAACCGTGATGCCGGCAAGCGGGTAGGGCGAGGGCGCGTTCATCTTAACGGCCCTTGAAGTTGGGCGGACGCTTTTCCGCGAAGGCGGCCGGGCCTTCCTTCGCGTCCTCGGTGAACTGCAGCATGCGATTGATCACAGCCTCGAAACGCAGGCCGGTCGTGCGGTCCATTTCGCGCGAGCGCACCGCCATTTCCTTCGCGGCCTGCACGGCGAGTGGCGCGTTCGCGGCGATCTTCTTCGCCGTTTCGCGCGCCGTCTCCATCAATTTCTCTTTCGGCACCACCTTGTTGATCAGGCCATAGTGCAGCGCCTTCTGCGCGTCGATCGAATCGCCTGTGAGCAGCAGCTCCATGCCGATCGCATAGGGAAGCTGATCGAGGATGCGCTGCGTGCCGCCATTGCCGGGCAGGATGCCGCGCTTCACCTCCGCGATGTTGAACGTCGCGTGCTCGGCCGCGATCCGGATGTCGGTGCCGAGGAGAAGCGTCATGCCGCCCGCGAGGCAATAGCCGTTCACAGCGGCGATCACCGGCTTCCACACTTCCAGCCCGCGATTGAGCAACTGGTCGCGCTGCGTCAGCCACATCTCGTCGAGACCGGCCGGCGCGGTGATGAAGCTTTTCAAGTCGGCGCCGGACGAGAACGACTTCTCGCCCGCCCCGGTGATGATCGCGACGCGGATCGCTGCATCGTCGCGCACGCGCATCCAGGCTTGCGACAGGCCCTTGTAGTGCTCGGCATCCATCGCGTTCATCCGCTCGGGGCGGTTGATCGTGATGGTGGCGATGCCGTCCGTGACTTCGACGTCGATCGACATGTGCGTCTCAAGCCTTCTTGCGCTGGCCGCCGAGCAGGTCGCGCGCGACCACCATGCGGTGCACTTCCGATGGCCCCTCACCGATGCGCTTGATGCGCATCTCGCGGTGCCAGCGCTCCAGCGGCATCTCGCGCGCGACGCCGAGCCCGCCGAACATCTGGATGCAGCGGTCGACCACCTTGCCGGCGATCTCGGTCGCGTAGACCTTGCAGACCGAGGCATCGACCTTGATGTCCTGGCCGAGGTCGCCTTTCCAGGCGGCCTGATAGACCAGCAGGCGCGCGGCGCGGAGCTCGATCTCCGAGTCCGCGATCATCCACTGGATCGCCTGCTTGTCGGCGAGCTTCGAGCCGAAGGCCTCGCGCTGCTTCGCCCAGTCGATGGCGAGTTGCAGCGCCGCTTGCGCGACGCCGATCACCGCCGCCGCATATGGAATGCGCGCATGGATCAGCCAGGTCTCGGCGAGCTTGAAGCCTTCGCCCTCGTTGCCGAGCCGGTTCTCCTCCGGCACTTCGCAATCCTGGAAGCTGATCTCATACGGGAAGTACGAGCGGATCACGGGGACCGGCTTGTAGGAGAAGCCCTTGAACTTCTTCTCGACGATAAACGAGGTGACACCGTCGCGGCCCTTCCCGCCGGTGCGCGCAAATACGAGTCCCCAGTTCGATTGCCCAACGCCCGTAATCCACAGCTTGGTGCCGTTGAGAATATAGCGGTCGCCGCGCTTCTCGGCTCGAGTCTGGATTGCGCGGCCGGGATCGGAACCTCCACTTGCCTCCGAGATGGCGACGAAGGTCTTGTCGCCGTTCTGGATGGCAGGCGCGGCGTATTTTTCGATCTGGTCCTTGCGGCCGAGGAAGATCGCATTGGGCGGGTCGTAGCCGAACGCGTGGCAGGCCGCTACGTAGAGTCCCATCTTGCACTGCGAGGATTCCTCCGCGACCACCGCCTGGCCGAGCAGGTTCAATCCCGCGCCGCCCCATTCGGCGGGCGACTCCACGTGCCAGAAGCCGAGCTTCTTGGCTTCTTCCTGCAGGGGTTTGAGCACCGCGTCCGGCAGCGCATAGGCGTCGTGCGGCATCGGTTTCTCGGCCGGGACCACGCGCTCGCGCATGAAGCGCCGTGCGGTGTCCTGCATCTGGCGGAATTCGTGCGGCAGTTCCCACGCACCGCTGCTGTCGATGGCACTCACCTGTGCGCTCCCCCGCTCTTTCTGTGCCAAAGGATGGTGCCGGGTTCGCTCGGGTGGGACAAGCCGGGCTTGCCGCATCGGTCGCCTGCAGGGAGCGCAGCGGAAGGCGGGCGCCGTTTACCATGCCGAGGCCGGATTTTGCTCCGCTCCGTCCAGGCTGCCCGTTCCTTGAAGAATTCTTAAAGGAATAGCTCGCATTCTTGGCGCATGGCGCGCGGAGTGGCCCGGTATCTCGTCGGCTCCCTCGTCGTCCTCGGTCTGGCGGCCTGCGGCAAAATGATGTTCGCAGAGCGCGAACCGTGGCGGCATGAGGCGGAGGTCGCCTGCCTCAAGTCGGGGCAGGTGAAAGAGGGCCCATCGCTCGCGCGTATCCAGCCGATCTCCGGTCCGGGCGTCTGCGGCGCGGACTTTCCGCTGAAAGTCGCGGCGATCGGGGAGGGTGCGGCGATCGGCTTTGCCACTGAGCTGCGTCCGCCCGGCGCGATCCCGGGACGCCAGCCGCTCGCGGTGCCGCCGCGGCCGGCTTATTACGATCCGTATCCGCCGCAGCAAACCTATCCGCAGCAGACCTATCCACGGCAGCAATATCCGCAAGCGGCCGCGCCGAACGGACCGATGTCGATCCATCCGCCGGGCAGCGAGCCAGCGGACGACGAGGATGTCGAATACGAGAACGCGCAGCCCGGGCAGGGGGCTCCGGCCCATCCGCAGCGCCCGCAATATGGCGCGCCTGCGAGAAATAGCGCGCCCGGCCGCTACGAACCCGTCCCCTACGAGCCCGCGCCGGACAACCGCGCGCCGATCTACACGCAGCCCTATCCGCAACAATCTTACCCGCAGCAGGCGTATCCGCCGCGCGGCGAGCAGGTCCCGCTCGGCCGCGAGTCCGCTCCAGTTAGCACCGGCGCGGTTGCTATGCAGCCGACCGCGACGCTCGCCTGCCCGATCGTGTCCGCGCTCGACAGCTGGTTCGCGAGCGGCGTGCAGCCTGCCGCGATCAAATGGTTCGGCGTGCAGGTGGCCGAGATCAGGCAGATCTCCGCCTACTCGTGCCGCGGCATGAACGGGCAGCCGGGCGCGCGCATCTCCGAGCACGCGTTCGGCAATGCGCTCGACATCGCGTCGTTCACGCTTGCCGACGGCCGCAGGATCAGCGTGAAGGACGGCTGGCGCGGCGCGCCGGAGGAACAGGGTTTTCTGCGCGACGTGCAGGGCTCGGCCTGCCAGCACTTCTCCACGGTGCTCGCGCCCGGCTCGAACGCGTTCCACTACGATCACATCCATGTGGACCTGATGCGGCGTGGCAGTGCGCGGCAGGTTTGCAATCCGGCTGCGGTCCCCGGCGACGTCGTGGCGGCGCGTGCCGGCTACCGCTTCGCGCGCGGGGAACCCGCGGTGACCGGCTCGGTCAAGCGGACGCGGACGCTAAGCTTCCGCAGCCCTGTCGGCCGCGACGAGGTCTATGACGGTTTGCCGCGTGCGGTTCCGGGCGAGGACTAAAAGGTCACAGACCACGCGTTCGCGCTGGAACATTCTCTTTCTCACGCAAATGGCCTCATCGGCGGCGACGTCCCCCAAAATACCAACTAAAATCCGCGATTTCGGAACCTCAAGTGTAAGATCATCGCAAGGTTTTGTGCACGGTTTCGTGCTTACTTACCCTGCGTCAACGTCAGGGTTCCCATGCGGGTAGTGCTCGTCGATCCGAGCCGGACAATGCGCCTCTTCGTGACGCGGCTGCTCGAGGCGCGCGATCACGAGGTGCTGCCGTTCGCGGACGCGCCCGAAGCGCTCGCCTGCATGCGCCAGGACACCGAGGTTGCGGCGCTCATCACCTCCAGCGAACTCGGCACTATGTCGGGCCTCGAACTGTGCTGGGAAACGCGTGTGCTCGCGGGCCGGGACCGCCCGATCTATGTGATCCTGATGTCGTCGAGCATCGACAAGAGCCGGCTCGGCGAGGCGCTCGATAGCGGCGCCGACGACTTCATCTCCAAGCCGCCGGTGGCGGACGAGCTCTATGCGCGGCTGCGCGCCGCCGAACGGTTCGGCGCGATGCAACGCGAACTGGTGCGGCTCGCCTCGTTCGATCCGCTCACGGGCTTGCACAACCGGCGCGTCTTCTTCGAACTCGCCGAGGAGGCGCGCGTGCGCTGCGGCGAAAGCGGCGCGCTCACCGCCATCATGCTCGACATCGACCATTTCAAGCGCATCAACGACCTTTACGGCCACGATGTCGGGGATCAGGCGATCGCCGCGGTGGCCAAAGCGGCGGCGACCGAGGGCGCGGTGACTGGCCGGCTTGGCGGCGAGGAATTCGCGATCCTGCTCGAAGGGCGTACGCTCGCCGAAGGCGCGGCGCTCGCCGAGCAATTGCGCGCGCGCATGGCCGCGCTGGCGTTCGACACGGCGAACGGCACGATGACGCTCACGTGCAGCTTCGGGGTGAGCGAGCGCAAGCCGGGCGACAGCATCGACGATCTGCTCAAGCGCGCGGACGTCGCGCTCTATGCCGCCAAGACCTCGGGGCGCAACCGCGTGGTGACCACCGACGCTACCGCCTCGCCAGTGCTCGCCGTGCAGGGCAACGTCATCCACGCGTTCGCACACTGATACGGCGCCGTTGAACCTTCCAGAAAGTCGACGCGACTAAGGGCGGTCAGGGGAGACTGCCATGCGCCGTTCCGTTGCCTATCGCCTGCTCGCCGCGCCTTTGCTCGCGCTGGCGCTGACCGTCGCGGCGCAAGGCGCGACGCCCGCGCAGCCGCAGCCGTTCCGCAAGCTCGAATTCTCGCGCATTGGCCCCTGGGAAGTTGCCGCCATCGGCAACGACGAAAAGGTCAATCATTGCGCGCTCACGCGCGGCACCTCGTCCGCCGAACTCAAGCCCGGCGAGCCGAAGTTCACGATGATCGTCGACAACACCTGGATGATCCTGCGCGTGCGTGCGGCCGATTACCGTTTCAGCGAGAAGAAGGGGCTTGCCGTCACCGTGACCACCGCGGAGGGCGCCGAGAGCAAGCCACCTGCCGCGACCGGCGGCCCCGACCTCGCCGACATCCGCTTCGCGCCCGAGGAGCGCGACGCGTTGCTCAAGAGCAAGTATCTCGACATCCGCCTGGGGGAGTCGACCGTGCGCCTCTCGTTCGCGGGCCTCGATGCGGCGAAGCCCGACTTCGATCAATGCATGGCCAATATCGGCAGCCCGACGAAGGGCTGGAGCAGCGCCGAGATCGATCAGCTCGCCAGCCAGATCAAGCGCGGCAAGGCGAAGTGCGTCACGAACAAGCGCACCAACACGACGATGTGCGACGTCGACTGACGCCGCACACCCTCGCACTACTCCGACGGTTCCGTTACCACCAGGGCTTCAGCGCGCACCTGCGGCGGCCCCAATCCCACCAGCAGTCGCGGTAATAGCGCTGACCGTTGATGATGACCGCCTGGTCCTCAAAGGCTTGTCCGGGCACCACATAGGTCTCGCCGGGTGCCAGATACACCTGGCTCTCGACCATCGGCGCAGCGACCACGGCGGGCGGATTGACGACGATCGCGCCCGGGGGATTGACAACAACGGCGCCCGGCGCCGGATAGACGTCCGCCGCATAGACTTGCGCCGACGCAATGGCTGGAACGATGAGGATCGCGGCGGCCGCCGCAGCGGTGAGCAGAAATTTGCGCATGATTGAGCTCCTTGCGAAACGTCGCAGCTAATCCGGTCAAACGCGCTGGCGTGAGACGCGTTCCCGGGTTCCGCAGGACCGTTTGATCGCCCGATATGTGGCGGCCTTTCTCGCTTTCGCCGCATTGATGGCGCCGCAGCGAGCGGCGGCGAAGTAAGCGCTGCGCCGGCTAAGCCTTCCCATACCCCCCGGCGGTCGGCGTCTGGATGATGATCGCTTCGCCGGCGTCGATCACGGTCGCGTCGCAGCCTTTGAGTTTTTCGACCGAGCCGTCCTTGCGGCGCACCGAATTTTCGCCCGGCTGACCCGGCTCGCCGCCCGCAAGGCCGAACGGCGGCACGATGCGGTGGCCGGTCAGCAGCGTGCAATCCATCTGTTCGAGGAAGCGGATGGTGCGGCGGATGCCGTCGCCGGCGTGCCACTTGCCCTTGCCGCCGGAACCCTTGCGGATGTGGAAATCCTCCAGCACGACCGGATAGCGGAATTCGAGAATCTCCGGATCGGTCAGCCGCGTGTTGGTCATGTGCGTGTGCACGGCGTCGGTGCCGTGGAAGCCGGGGCCCGCGGGCGAACCGGAGCAAATCGTCTCGTAATACTGATACGTCTTGTTGCCGAAGTTGAGATTGTTCATCGTGCCCTGCGCGCCGGCGAGCGCGCCGAGCGCACCGAACAGGCAGTTCGTCACCGCCTGCGAAACCTCGACGTTGCCCGCGACGACCGCCGCCGGATACTCCGGCGCCAGCATTGACTGCTTCGGAATGATGAGATTGACCGGGCGCAGGCAGCCGGCGTTCATCGGGATCTCGTCGGCGACCATCACGCGCATGGTGTAGAGCACTGCGGCGCGCGTCACCGGCCCGGGCGCGTTGAAATTGTTCGGCTGCTGCGGCGAGGTGCCGGTGAAGTCGATCGTCGCCTCGCGCCTCTTTTTGTCGACGGAAATCTTCACCTTGATGGTGGTGCCGAGGTCCATCGGATATTCGAATGATGAATCGTGCAGCCGGTCGATCACGCGGCGCACGCTTTCGGCCGCGTTGTCCTGCACGTGGCGCATGTAGGCCTTCACCACTGGCAGGGTGAAATGCGCCACCACCTTGCGCAGCTCCTGCAGGCCTTTCTCGTTGGCCGCCATCTGCGCCTTGATGTCGTTGACGTTCTGCAGCGGGTTGCGCGCCGGATATTTCGCGCCGAGCAGCACGTCGTAGAGTTCCTTCTCGCGGAAGCGGCCGCGATCGACGAGCTTGAAGTTGTCCATCAGGACGCCTTCTTCCTCGATCGTCGTTGCGTTCGGCGACATCGAGCCGGGCGAGACGCCGCCCACATCGGCGTGATGCCCGCGCGAGGCGACCCAGAAGAGGATTTCCTGCTTGCCGCGCACTCCGCTGTGCTCCCTCCCCCCTTGAGGGGGAGGGTTGGGGAGGGGGGTACGTTTGGAGCGCTTGACGAGGTCACCCCCCTCCCGCCGCGCTTCGCGCGTCGACCTCCCCCTCAAGGGGGGAGGTGAAGAAGAGGGACCGAACACCGGCGTACACACCGTAATGTCGGGCAGGTGCGTGCCGCCGTTGTACGGCGCGTTGACGGCGAACACGTCGCCCGGGCGGATCACCGGGTTCTCCCGGATCACCGTCTTCACCGTGTTGTCCATGCTCCCGAGATGCACCGGGATGTGCGGCGCGTTCGCCACCAGCGAGCCGTCGGCGGAAAACACCGCGCAGGAGAAGTCGAGCCGCTCCTTGATGTTCACCGAATAAGCGGTGTTCTGCAGCGCCACGCCCATCTGCTCGGCGATCGACATGAACAGGTTGTTGAATACCTCGAGCATGATCGGATCGGCCTTGGTGCCGATCGCGGCCACGCGCTTCAGTTTCTTCACGCGCGCCAGCACCAGATGGTTCTTCGCCGTGATCGCCGCCTGCCAGCCGGGCTCGACCACCACGGTCTGATGCGGCTCGATGACGATCGCGGGGCCTTTCACCTTGTGGCCCGCAACGAGCTGGTCGCGGGTGTAGACGGTCGCGTTGTGCCATTGGCCGTCGGAGAAGAATTTGGTGCGGCGGGCGGGCGAGGGGAGCTTCGATCGCCTCGTCTTGCCTTTTTTCTCACGAAACTTCGCGCCGCCACCGACCGCTTCGACCGACACGGCCTCGATCACGAGATCCTTCTTGCGGTCGATGAAGCCGAACTGCGCCTTGTGCGCCTTCTCGAAGGCGGACTTCATGCGTGCCAGTGGTACGATCTTTACCTCCCCCTGGAGGGGGGAGAGCCCGCCCCGGACTTGATCCGGGGTCGACGCGTCAACGGGTCGGCGCGAAGCGCCGCCCGATGACAGGCTCCGCGCGTCGGGTGGGGGTGACTCGCGAAGCGATTTCTTCACCCCACCCCGGCTCGCCGCCTTCGCTGCGCTTCGGCGCTTCGCCGACCCTCCCCCTCCAGGGGAGGGTGAAGCGGAGCGTATGGCAGACGAACCAGCATTCACGACGAGCGCGCTGTCGGTACCGGCGTAGCGGATGTGCGCGCGGATGTGGACCTTGATGATTTTTGCGGGCACGCCCTGGCCGGCGACTTCGGTGATCGTATCCCTGGAAAGCTTCTTGCCGATCCGGTTGAGCGTCGCCAACGACTTTGCTCCGAACGCTTCTTCGATCGCCTGTTGGCGTGTCGCGCGGATGTCGGCGAGGCCCATGCCGTAGGCGGACAGAAGGGACGAGAACGGATGGATCAGCACCGTGGTCATGCCGAGCGCATCCGCCACGAGGCAGGCGTGCTGCCCGCCCGCGCCGCCGAAGCAGTTGAGCGTATAGCGCGTCACGTCATAGCCGCGCTGCACGGAGATCTTCTTGATCGCGTTCGCCATGTTCTCGACCGCGATCTTGATGAAGCCGTCGGCGATTTCTTCCGATGATTTACCGCCGATCTCTTTCGCAAGCTCGGCGAAAGCCGCGCGCACCGCGTCCGCATCCAGCGGCTGGTCCTGCTCCGGTCCGAAGATCTTTGGGAAAAAATCCGGGATGAGCTTTCCGGCCATCACGTTGGCGTCGGTGACGGCGAGCGGTCCGCCGCGGCGGTAGCACTTCGGTCCCGGATTGGCGCCCGCACTGTCAGGTCCGACGCGGAAGCGGGCGCCGTCGAAGTGCAGGATCGAGCCGCCGCCGGCCGCGACGGTGTGGATCAGCATCATCGGCGCGCGCATGCGCACGCCGGCGACCTCGGTCTCGAACGCGCGCTCGTATTCGCCGTCGTAATGCGACACGTCGGTCGAGGTGCCGCCCATGTCGAAGCCGATCAGCCGGTTGAAGCCGGCCTCGCGGCCGGTCTCCGCCATGCCGACCACGCCGCCCGCGGGGCCGGAGAGGATCGCGTCCTTGCCCTGGAACAGCTCGGCGGCGGTTAGGCCGCCAGAGGACATCATGAACATCAGGCGGATACGCTCCGCTTCACCTCCCCCTGGAGGGGGGAGAGCCTGCCCCGGACTTGATCCGGGGTCGCCGGACCAACGGGTCCGGCCCGCTTGGGCCGGCCCGATGACAGGCTCCGTCCGGCGGGTGGGGGTGATCTTTTCTGCGCGCGTGTCACCCCACCCCGGACGCTTCGCGTCCGACCCTCCCCCTCCAGGGGAGGGTGAAGAGGAGTTCGCGGCGCCGCCGACGCTCATCTCTTGAGCCACCTGCGCGACGTAGCGGCGGAGGATCGGCGAGAGATACGCGTCCACCACCGTGGTGTCGCCGCGCCCGACCAGCTTGATCAGCGGCGAGACCTCGTGGCTGACCGAGACCTGCGCGAAACCCATCTCGCGCGCGAGTGCGGCGACTTGGCTCTCGTGCGCCGGATAGCGGTACGCGTGCATGAACACGATCGCGACCGCTTTGATGCCGTCGTGGAGCGCGGCCTGAAGGTCTGCGCGCACGGCGTCGAGATCCGGCACGCGCTCGACCGTGCCGTCGGCGCGCACGCGCTCGTCGACTTCGACCACGCGCTCGAACAGCATTTCGGGCTTGACGATTTGCTTGGCGAAAATCTTCGGGCGGTTCTGGTAGCCGACGCGCAGTGCGTCGCGGAAACCCTTGGTGGTCACCAGCAAGGTGCGGTCGCCCTTGCGCTCCAGCAGCGCGTTGGTCGCAACGGTCGTTCCCATTTTCACGGCGCCGACGCGGCCCCTTGGGATCGGCTCGCCCTTGTTCAGCCCGAGCAGGTCGCGGATGCCCTGCACGGCGGCATCGCGATAGGCTTCGGGGTTTTCCGAGAGCAGCTTGTGTGCGGTCAGCGTGCCGTCCGGCTGCCGGGCGACCACGTCGGTGAAAGTGCCGCCGCGGTCGATCCAGAAGTCCCAGGCCTGTTGTGAAGTCTGCTGCGCCATTTGCCCCGTGCTCTCTCGTTTCTCAAACGATGAAAGCCCGATAGAGTGCATCGGAGTCAATCCGAGGAGCCCCAATGCGCAGCAACCTTGCGGTGTCCGGGAAGACCATGCCGCTCGCGACGGGCCTCGATGTCCGTCTCGCCGCGCGCTCCGGCGCGCTCGACGCGCCCACCTCGGGCCTCGCACCCGGCTACGTGCAGGGCAATCTCGCGATCCTGCCACACGATTACGCGGAGGATTTCCTGCGCTTCTGCCAGGCCAATCCGAAGCCGTGCCCGCTGCTCGGCGTGTCGGAGGCGGGCGATCCGGCGATCCCGGCGCTCGGCGCTGACCTCGATATCCGCACCGATATCCCGCGCTACCGCGTCTGGCGCGACGGCGAGGCGATTGACGAGCCGCGCGACGTCAAAGCCGTATGGCGCGACGATCTGGTCAGCTTCGTGCTCGGCTGCTCGTTCTCGTTCGAGGAGGCGCTGTTGCAGGCCGACGTCCCGCTGCGCCATCTGGAACGCGGCACCGGTGTGCCCATGTGGCGAACCAATATTCCAACGCAGCGCGCAGGACGTTTCCATGGACCGTTGGTGGTCTCGATGCGGCCGCTGAAACCCGCAGATGCAATTCGTGCCGTGCAGATCACGACGCGCCTTCCCGCCGTGCATGGCGCGCCGGTGCATCTGGGCTACCCGGAGCAGATCGGCATCTCGGACATCGCCAAGCCCGACTATGGCGATGCTGTGCCGGTCGAGCGCGGCGAATTGCCGGTGTTCTGGGCCTGCGGAGTGACGCCGCAAGCCGCAATTGCGGCTGCGAAAGTGCCGTTCGCGATCACCCACGCGCCCGGCTACATGCTGGTCACCGACCTGAAGAACGCGCAGCTTGCCGTGTAGGCCTGGGTGCACAATAGTCGGCAGCCTCGGGCCTGAGGGGACGTAATGCTGCGCCGATGTCTTGACGCGCTCTATCTGCTCGCCGGCTACGCGGCGGGCTTATTTCTCATCGCGATCTTCGTCTTGATGATGATCCTCTCGGCCGGTCGGCCGCTCGGAATCAATCTGCCGGCGGGAGACGACTTCGCCTCCTGGTGCATGGCGGCGACGGCGTTTCTCGGCCTCGCGCACACGTTCCGATCGGGCGAGATGATCCGCGTCGGCCTCCTGATCGACCTGTTCGAGGGACCGACGCGCCGCGTCATCGAGATCGTGTCGCTGATCGTCGGCTGCGGCTTTATCGGCTACTTCGCCTGGCACGCCGCGGTGATGAACTACCAGACCTGGCAGTTCAACGACATGTCGACCGGCGTCGTCGTGGTGCCGCTGTGGATTCCGCAGCTCGGCTATTCGGGTGGCCTCGTCATCCTGCTGATCGCGTTCGTCGACGAGCTCGTGCATGTGCTGCGCGGCAATGACCCGCGTTACGAGAAGCCGAAGCCGCAGACCGCCGAAGAAGTCGTCGAGCGCGCCGTGCAGAGCGCCGTCTGATGTCGCTTATCGGCATCTCGATCGTTCTGACCGTCCTGATGGTGGTGCTGCTCGCGGGCGGCGTCTGGATCGGCATTGCGTTGCTGGCGACCGGCTGGGCCGGCATGCAATTCGCGCCCGGCGGAATTCCGGCCGGCAGCGTGCTGGCGACGAAAATCTGGGGCAACAGCGCCTCCTGGGAGTTGGCCGCGCTGCCGCTGTTCATCTGGATGGGCGAAATTCTCTATCGCACGAAATTATCCGAAGAGATGTTCCGCGGCCTGTGCGCCGTGGCTCAACTGGATCCCCGGGCGGCTGCTGCACGTCAACGTGCTCGCCTGCGGCATCTTCGGATCGGTGTCGGGGTCATCCGCCGCGACCTGCGCGACGGTCGCCAAGATCGCGCTGCCCGAACTGAAGAAGCGCGGCTACGACGACATGGTGAGCCTCGGCTCGCTCGCCGGTGCCGGTACGCTCGGCATCCTGATCCCGCCGTCGATCACCATGGTGGTCTACGCGGTGCAGGCGAACGTCTCGATCATCCAGATGTTCCTCGCGGGCTTTCTGCCCGGCCTGCTCGTGATGGCGCTCTACTCGGGCTACATCGCGTTCTGGTCGCTCGCGCATCCGCACCGCTCGCCGCCGGCCGATCCGCCGATGCCGTTCGCTCAGAAGCTGCGCGAGTCCGCGAAGCTCGGGCCGCTGATGCTGCTGATCACGTTCGTGTTCCTGTCGCTGCTGATGGGCTGGGCGACCGCGACCGAATGCGCCGCCTGGGGCGTGCTCGGCTCGCTCGCGCATCGCGTGGTGGCACGGCATGCTCAGCTGGCCGTCGTTCTGGGCGAGCGTGATGGGCGCGACGCGCGTCAACTGCATGATCATGCTGATCCTGGCCGGCGCGTCCTACATGTCGACCTCGATGGGCTACACCGGAATCCCGAACGCGCTCGCCGCCTGGGTCGGCAGCCTGAACCTCTCGCCCTATGCGCTGATCGCCGCGCTCACCGCGATGTACATGGTGCTCGGCACTGCGCTCGACGGCATCTCGATGATCGTGCTGACCACCGCGGTCGTGATCCCGATGGTCAAGCAGGCGGGGTTCGACCTTGTCTGGTTCGGTATCTTCGTGGTGCTGATCGTCGAAATGGCGGAGGTGTCGCCGCCGGTCGGATTCAATCTGTTCGTGCTTGCAGACCATGAGCGGAAAAGATTCCAATACGGTCGCGCGCGCCGCGCTGCCGTTCTTCTTCCTCCTGGTCGCGGCAGTTGCCATCATCACGGTATTTCCTGATATCGTGATGGTTCTGCCGAGGATGGCCTTTTCCGACTAGCCTCCAAACCGAAGGGTGATACAGCTATGAAACGCTTCTGACATCATTTGCGCTTGCCGCGGCGGCCTTGCAGTGGCGGCCGCTCCGGCGATCGGCGCAGACCAAGTGGAACCTGCCGGCCGCCTATCCGGCCGACAATCCGCACTCGGAAAATCTCGTCGCTGTTCGCCAAGGACGTCGAAGGCCGCGACCGGCGGCAAGCTGCAGATCACCGTCCATCCGAGCGCCTCGCTGTTCAAGGCGCCGGAGATCAAGCGCGCGGTACAGACCGGCCAGTCGCAGATGGGCGAGATCCTGCTCTCGATCCACGAGAACGAGGACCCGATCTACGGCATCGACGTGGTGCCGTTCCTCGGCGACGAGCTTTCCGGACGCGATGAAGCTCTACAAGGCTTCGAAGCCCGCGATCGAGAAGAAGCTCGCCGCGCAGGGCATCATGCTGCTGTTCGCGGTGCCGTGGGCGCCGCAGGGCATCTACGCCAAGAAGGACCTCGAACACGATCGACGACATGAAGGGCCTGAAGTGGCGCGCCTACAATGTCGGCACCGCGCGCATCGGCGAGATCGTCGGCGCGCAGTCGCGTGACCATGCAGGCGGCCGAACTGCCGCAGGCGCTCGCGACCGGCGTGGTCAACTCGTTCATGTCGTCGGGCGGCACCGGCTACGACTTCAAGGTCGTGGGAGACGCTCACCCACTTCTACGACACGCAGGCCTGGATCCCGAAGAACTACACGATCATGAACAAGGCGGCGTTCGACGCGCTCGACAAGCCGACGCAGGAGGCGATCCTCAAGGCCGCCGCGGCCGCCGAAGCGCGCGGCTGGAAGGCGTGGGAAGACAAGGCGCAACTGGTATCTCGACCAGCTCAAGGCCAAGGGCATGAAGGTGCAGGCGCCGAGCCCGGCGCTGAAGACCGGGCTTCGAGAAGGTCGGCGAGCAGCTCACGCAGGACTGGCTGAAGAAGGCCGGCGCCGACGGTCAGGCGATCGTCGACGCGTATAAGAAGATGTGAGGCGCTTTCCCTCTCCCCGTGCAGCGCGTCGCGGCTGCTCCGCCGATGCGGGACACGCGGTTGCGACGCGTATGCGAGGCGGGTGAGGGGCCTTGAGTGACCAGCCCCTCATCCGGCTCACGCCTTCGCGCTCGCCACCTTCTCCCGCACGCGGGGAGAAGGAAAGGAGAGACCTCCCAATGCCCCTCGGCGTCCTGATGCTCGACACGCGCTTTCACGCGCTTCGTCGGCGACATCGGCAATCCGCAAAGCTACAACGAGCCGGTGCTGTTCGAGGTCGTGCGCGGCGCGACGGTCGACAAGGTCGTGCCCGCGAAGGCGCCGCCGCTGATCGACGATTTCGTCACGGCGGGCGAGCGGCTGATCGCGCGCGGCGCGACTGCGATCACGACCGGCTGCGGTTTCCTCGTGCTCAATCAGGCCGAGCTTGCCGCCGCGCTTGACGTGCCGGTCGCGACCAGCGCGCTGCTGCTGATCCCGTCGCTGCTGAAGCTGTTGCCGCGCGGACAAGCGGCTCGGCGTGCTGACATTCTCGGCGCGCGATCTCACGCCCGCGCATTTCGCCGCGGCCGGCGCGCCGGCCGACACGCCGGTCGAGGGCGTGGCGCAGGACGGCGTGTTCCAGAAGGCGATCTACGAGCAGCCGTGCGACGACAGCGTTTCCGCGCGGGAGGCAGAGGTCGTCGCGGCGGCGCAGCGGCTTGATCGCGCGCCATCCGCGACATCGGCGCGATCCTGTTCGAATGCACCAACTTTCCGCCGCACCGCGCCGCGGTCGAGAGTGCGACCGGGCTTGCCGGTCTATGACGTGTTTACGCTGATCGGAATGCTGCGCACGTGCCCGGATGGAGCCTAAAGCGCGTTTACGCGCGTCTTCGACGCGCTATGGCGAAATCCGGGGCCGGTCCCGCATTGCGCTTCGCTTCATGCGGGCTACGGATTTGCGCTCAAGAACTCATCCACGCCGGTTGAACTCCGCCGGCCGCTCGAAATAGACCGAGTGGCCGGCGCGCGCGACCTGCACGACGCGTGCGTTCGGCATCATCGTCGCGAGAATGTCGGAGAGAAACGGCGGGTAGACGATGTCCTCGTCGCCGGTGAGCCACAGCGTCGGGACGTTCAGCGTGCGCAGCACATCGGCTGGCCGGCACCAGACCGTCATGCAGTTTCTGGCGCAGCTTGAGCTTGTCCACGCCGCTCAGCGCATCGATCTCCTGATAGAGAAAATGCGCGGCCGGCTGCTCGCGCGCCATCCGCTCGCCTGCCGCCACGTGAATGTTGTTCGCCTGATTGGCGGCGGCCGCCGCCGCGGCCTTGCGCTCCCATGCGGGCAACTGGTTCAGGGTCGGCGAACAGCGACGGCGCGCGCGCAATCGTGCCGGCGGTCGAGGCGAGCACCAGCGCCCGCACGCGCGTCCGGGTGCGCGAGCGCATACTCCAGCGCGGTCCAGCCGCCCATCGATTGCGCGACGATGCGGATGTCACTCGCGCCGAGATGATCGACGAGCGCCGCGAGATCGCCCGCGTAGTCCGCAGGATCGGGGCCGCCGGGCGGCGCGCTCGACGGCGCAAAGCCGCGATGCGCGAAGGTCACGCAGGTGTAGCGGTCGCGGAAATGCGGCACCTGCTGCCACCAGCTCAAATGATTGCCGCCGAGCCCGTGCGCGAAGACCAGCATCGGGCCAGCGCCCTCGACTTCGTAATAGAGACGGCAATCGGGCCGGTCGAGGTAGCCGCGTTTCATGGAGTGATCCTGAGAGAAGACGAGGTGGGGGGATGATACTCAGATACCGAGCAGGGGAATGTCGAGAGCCTTCGCCGCCTTGCGCAGATCCTTGTCGAGCGTTGCGAGCGGCAGACTCGCGCCGCTGGGCAAGCTCGAGATAGCAGGCGTCGTAGAGGGTCAGGCGAAACCTGTCCGCCAAATCGAGGGTATGCCCCAGGCTTCATCAGCCGTCTGGCCGTCTGTGGTGATTGTCAGCCTGATCAACTGTGCCAAGGATCGCGCCGTTTCTCCGGCGAAATCCGGCGCCCGCGCATTGCGACCAGACAGAGCGTTTCCAACCTCGATCGGCCAATGAATGGGAACGACGGCTCCATTTTCGATGACTTGATGCAACACGGCTCGGCTTTCCGCCGTGTCTTCGTCCGGCATGAACCAAGCAACCGTCACCGAGCTGTCGAGAATCATGATGGGTGATCAGGGTCGCCCTTCGTCGCGGTACCGCTTCCATTCTTCCCAATCGAACGGACCGAGATTTATCTCCTTGGCGAGTTCGCGAATGCGTCGCGCCGCATCCCGGGCGCGTTCGATATCCGCTGCGGTTCTTACCGGCATGCCGGGGTTGCGCACTGGCACGAGCTTCGCCACGGGCTTTGCCGTCGCGCGTAATCGTCACTTCCTCGCCGCGCTCCGCGCGGTCGAGCAGTTCGTCGAGCCTGTTCTTTGCTTCGAAGTCCCGGACTTCGTCCATGGCTCTCAGCTCAGCTAGATCAGACTAGCTTAGTTTACTCCCGGCCGTACAACTCTCGCAAACATGGCGGGGGCCCGGCGGTGTTGCCGCCGAGCCCCCTTAACGTATCAGCCGGCCTGTAAGCCGGGTTCTGTAGGGCGCGTATTGCAGAGCGCGTGAACGCGCTTTGCTCGCCGCGCGTGACGGCCATTCATCTGGGACGCCGGTTGCCCGGCGCCTCCAGCAACCTACCCGGACGGCCGGATCCGGACACAGATCCCGAGATTGCTCTCGCGCCGTCCCTATTCGGTCTTGCTCCCGGTGGGGTTTGCCGTGCCGCTTCCGTTGCCGGAAAGCGCGGTGCGCTCTTACCGCACCGTTTCACCCTTGCGGCTCCCTCGCGGGAGGTCGCGGTCTCTTCTCTGTGGCACTTTCCCTGAGGTTCTCCCGCTTGCGCGATTTCTCCCGCCGGACGTTATCCGGCACCGCATGTCCATGGAGCCCGGACTTTCCTCTCAAGGCCGCCTTTCGGCATTGGCCCCAAGCGGCCGTCCGGCCGACTGACGCAGCGGAGGTAGGCGCTTTCGCGTCCGAGATCAAGCAACGGCGGCCTATCTCGTTAACAAACGCCGCAGCGTTTCGACGGTCGAGGGGTCCGCGAGCCCGTCGACGCGCTCGGGGCGGAAATGGCGCTGGAATGCCGTGACGACGCTGCGCGTCTTGTCGTCGTAGAAGCGCGAAACCTCGATACCGTAGCCAAAGCGAGCAAGCTGTTTCTGCAATTGCTCGACGTCCGAACCTTTGTCGTTCGCCGAGAGCGTCCGCCCGCCGACGATCGGTGAGGGCTCGACCCACAATCCGACGCCGGCCGCGGCAAGACGCGCCCAGGGAAACTTCTCCCCCGGATCGTCCTTGCGCGTCGGCGCGACATCCGAATGCGCGAGCACACGCTCGCGGCGGATGTGTCGGCGCGCGAGGATATCGCGGCAGAGCGCGATCACGGCGTCGATCTGCGCGTCGGGGAAATCCCGATAGCCGTACTGATGGCCCGGATTGACGATCTCGATGCCGATCGAGCGCGAGTTGATGTCGACCGCTCCTTTCCATGACGCTTCGCCCGCATGCCAGGCGCGGCGCGACTTCCGGCACGAGCTGATCGATGCGGCCGTCCTCATCGACGAAATAGTGCGAGGAAACTCTTCGCTTGCCTTGTCGGTGAGGCGCGCGAGCGCATCCGCGGCGGTCTGCATGCCGGTGTAGTGCAGCAGCAGGATATCGATGCGCGACGTGCGCGCGTCGTGGTTCGGCGACGGCACCACGCTTCTTGACGGTTGGTGAATTGGCGCGAAAACTCATGGATCGATCAAGACGCCCGGATTGAGCAGGCCCTGCGGGTCGAGCGCCTTCTTGGCGGCGCGCAATGCGTCGGCGAACAGCGGCGGGCGCTGCCGGTCGTACCATGGGCGATGGTCGCGCCCGACCGCGTGATGATGCGTGACCGTGCCGCCGTTCTCGATCACGGCGTCGAGCGCCGCGCTCTTGATCGTGTGCCACTGCTCGCCGAGCTTGCCGGGTTCGCCCAGCGCGTGGAACGTGAAGTACGGCGCCGGACCGTCGGGATAGACGTGCGTGAAGCGGCAAGTGACTTGCCCCTTGCGGCCTGTCGCCTCTTTGATCGCATTCTCGGTCGCGCGCTTGATCGCGTCGTGGAATTTTTCGAAACGATCCCACGTGATCGACGTCTCGAAGGTATCGTTGATCACGCCGCGCAAAATCAGCCGCTCCATCGCGTAGGGCATGCGGATGAAGGCGTTGCGCCACACGCCGGCCGCGCCTTCGCGATGCGCGTCCGCGCCCGCCGCCTCCGGCGTGCCGCCGTGATCCGCGCAGCATTCGAGCGCGCGCTTCATCCAGGGGCCGACATCGTGATCGGCCGACTCGAATGCCAGCACCATGATGGCGACCGAGCCGTCCGCCGCGCCGGTGTTGTAGGCCTCGGCCGGATCGAGGATGCGGCAGTTCGACGGATACAGGCCCGCCTGCGAGATCGCGCGCACGGCGCGCGCCGCGGTGAAGAAGTCCTTGAAGCGAACCGCGCCGCCGGCGCGAAACGTCGGCCGGTCCTGCAGCGCATCCAGGCCTGCGTGATGATGCCGAAGATTCCTTCCGAGCCGATCATCATGCGGTCGGGGCTCGGGCCCGCGCCGGAGCCGGGCAGGCGGCGGCTTTCGAGCGTGCCCTTCGGCGTCACCACGCGCAGCGATTCAACGAAATCGTCGATGTGCGTGTAGAGCGTCGCGAAGTGACCGCCGCCGCGCGTCGCGATCCAGCCGCCGAGCGTGGAGTATTCGAAGCTCTGCGGAAAATGGCGCAGCGTGAGTGCGTGCGGGCGCAATTGCGCTTCGAGCGCCGGCCCATAGGTGCCGCCCTCGATCAGCGCGGCGCGCGAGGTCTTGTCGACCTCCTTCACCTTTCCCATTTCGCGCAGGTCGATCGTCACCGCGCCCTTGTGCCCGTTGCGTTTCGGCTCGACGCCGCCGCACACGCTCGACCCGCCGCCGAACGGCGTCACCGTCGCATCGGCGCCGCCGGCCCAGTCGAGCACGGCGGCGACCTCCTGCTCGTTGCGCGGATAGGCGACGACATCGGGCGCGCTTGCATACTCGCGGGCGAGGCCGCGCGCGAGATCGGGATAGGATTTGCCAAACGTGTGCGCGGCGCGGTCGTAATGCTCGTCGGTCGCAGAAGGGGAGCGACGCGGGCGCGGTGACGCGCGGCGCTGTCGAGCGTGATCTCTTCGAGTCGCGGCGCGGCTCGCGCTTTCTTTCAGCGTCGTGCCGAATCGCGCTTCCGCGCGCGCGAGCACGAACGCTTCCTCTTCCGCGCTCAGGCCCTCACCCTCGCGGCCCCAGCCGAAGTGCTTCATCCGCGCAGCGGACATTTTCTGTTCTCCCGGCGCATTGCGGGTGCGAGAATAGCACTCTTCGTCATTCCGGGGCGCGCCGCAGGCGCGAGCCCGGAATCCATAACCACCACAATTTCGATATATGCTCGGTACGTGCAAGAGCCGATCGCCTAGCGGTTATGGATTCCGGGCTCCTCGCTGAGCCTGTCATCGGGCCGGCCACTTCGGGCCGGGCCCGTTGGCTCGGCCCCGGAATGACGGAGAGCTTATGATCAAACACGCCCGCACATCCGTGCTCGACATCGCCTATGAGGAGAACGGGCCGGCGGACGGCACGCCGGTGTTCCTGATGCACGGCTTTCCCTATGACCCGCGCAGCTATGACGGGGTCGTGCCGCTGCTCACGGCGCAAGGTTGCCGCACGATTGCGCCGTACCTGCGCGGCTACGGTCCGACGCGCTTCCTCTCGGCGGGCACGATGCGTTCGGGCGAGCAGGCGGCGCTCGGCAACGACCTGAAGGAGCTGGTGGACGCGCTCGGCATCGAACGCGCGTTTCTCTGCGGTTACGACTGGGGCGGGCGCGCCTGCTGCATCGTCGCGGCGCTCTGGCCGCAGCGCGTACGCGCCCTGGTCACCGGCGGCGGCTACAACATGCATGACGTCGCGGGCTCGGTGAAACCGGCCGCGCCCGAGCAGGAATACCGTGCGTGGTATCAATACTACTTCCACACCGAGCGCGGCCGCGCCGGGCTGACGCAGAACCGGCGCGAGATCGCAAAGCTGTTGTGGAAACTCTGGCTCGCCGGCGAGCCGTTCAATGAGGCGCTGTTCGACTCGACCGCGCCCTCGTTCGACAATCCGCATTTCGTCGAGGTCGTGATTCACTCCTATCGGGTGCGCTACGGCTATGAGCCGGGCGATCCCTCGCTTGCGGACATCGAGCGGCAGCTCGCCGCGCTGCCGCCGATCGCGGTGCCGACAATCGTGCCTGCAGGGCGAGGCCGACGGCGTCGCGTTGCCAAGCTCCTCGGAGGGGCATGCGAAATATTTCACCGGACCTTACGAGCGCCGGCTCGTGCCGCGGCGCAGGCCACGCGGTGCCGCAGGATGCGCCGCGCGAGACCGCCGAGGCGGTGCTGGAACTGGTCCGCGACAACCTTACGCGCGCGTAACTTGCCAAATCACCCCGCCCACCCTAGCTTCGGACCGTCGTCAACCAACTGAAAGGAGGTGATCCAGTGTCTCATTGTCATTCGCCGATCACGGCAAGCTGGATCGTAGCCTCGTCCGGAGTGGATTGCTCCTAGCGCGCTTGCGGATTCAGCCAGATAGCCGGTTCTCGGCTAGGCAATGTGGGGCCGTCCGAAAGGGTGGCCCCTCTTGTTTGGGTATTGATTGCGCCAGCCAGCGGCTCAGCCTTCGCGGCGGCGCACTCAAGTCGGCCACTTGGCTTTCTCGCGCAGCGCGAGAGCTGCCTCGCGCGCCTCCGCGACGATCTTCGCGTCGTCGAACGCCGTGAACTTGCCGGCGCGACGCAGGATGCGGCCGTCGATCAGGACGGTGTCGACGTTCGCCGGCATCGCGAACGACACGACCGTCTCGTAGGGATCGCCGACCGGCGCCATGTTGGTGTCGGTCGCGCGCAGCAGCACGAGGTCGGCGCGCTTGCCCGGCGTGATCGAGCCGGTGCGGTCCGCGATGCCGAGATCGACCGCGCCATCGAGTGTCGCAAGCTGCAAGAGCCGCTTCAGCGTCAGCGGCACGCGCGCGCCGATGCGGTGCGAGTGCAATGCGAACAGGATGCGCATCGAGCTGAACGGATCGCAGCTGATGGAGGCGATGTGGTCGGTCGAGAGACTGACCTTGACGCCGGCCTCGAGGAGCTCGCCAAGCTGAATGACGCCGAGCTGCGAGGCCCGGCGCGATTCGAGCTGCGGCGAGGTCGAATAGCTCGCCCCGCGCGCCTTCATGATCGACCGCTCCTCGGGCGTGGTCAGCAGCGGATGGACGAACTGCACGTCGGGACCGAGCAGCCCCGCCTGCTCAAGCGCCATGATCGGGCTCGCGCCGGAGGTGTGCATGGTGATCGGCAGGCCGAGCGCGCGGGCGCCGTCCCAGTCGCGCTTGATGTTCTCGATCGTCAGGATGCCGCGGGATGCCGACGCGGCCCCGCCGCCGATGGTCACGGCGCCGAGATTGCGCGAACAGATGCCGAGGGTGAGCAGATTGTCCTTGTCGGGCATCCAGTCCCGCTTGACCCGCGCGAGGCCAGCGAAGTCCATCGGTGCGTCGTCGGCGAGGCCGACGGGCGTGCCGTAGGCGAATCGTCCGCGGATACCCATGTCGCGCATCGCGGAGAGCTCGGCGTCGGCGTGCTCCGGGCTGCGCGTATTGTGCGCCCAGTTGTGCACCGTGGTGATGCCGGCGGCGATCGCGTCGACGGCGCCGAGACGGACCGCGCGATAGCTGTCCTCCGGCTCCATCAGCGGACCGAGACGGGCCGTCACCGGGAAGTAGCCGAGCGCCGGAACGTCGGCGCGGACGAACAGGCGGAACGACAGAGGTCCACATGTGGAAGTGCGTATCGACGAAGCCCGGGAATGCAGATCATGCCGGCGCCGTCGATGACTTGAGCCGCTGGCGCCTCGATCCTTCTGGGTGACCGCGATGATGGCGCCGTCGCGGACATGCACGTCGCCCGCCGGCGAGGTCGGGCACGGCCGGATCCATGGTGAGCACGGTGGCGCCGCGGATGACGAACTCGCCGCGCGGGGGCAGGGGTGCGCCGGGTGCTCCAGCATTGCGCGCGGCCCTGCGCGAAGAGCCCGCGCGGTGCGAGCGGCGCCAGTCCGACGGCCGCGGCGCCCTGGAGCAGCCGGCGCCGGCTCAATGTCATATAGGCCATGTGCATCCCTCCCATATTCGGCGGCGCTCCACGGACATTCGCAGCCGACCACCAAGGCAATCGCATTACTGCCCGAACGCGAGCCGCGCCGCGAGCATCGCGGGCAGACCCGCGGCGCGGATTTTCTCGCGCCGCGCGTGTCGATGTCGTAGGGCACGCGGACATAGGTGAGCGTCCGCGGCCGCATCGTCATAGAGCGCGTAGCAGGCGTCCGGATTGCGGTCGCGCGGCTGGCCGACCGCACCGATCACGGCGAGCGTGCGTCCGTCGCCGGCATGAGCGCATCGCGGCGCCGGCCGCCGGCTCGAACGCCGCCAGGCGGCCGTTTGCGGATAACCTGAACAGCAGCGGCACGTGCGTGTGTCCGCACAAGGTCAGCGGGCCGCCGTCGCGGCAAAGGAGCGCTCCGCTGCGTCGGCATCGATGACGTAGTCCCATGCGCTCGGCACGGCCGCGCTGGCGTGGACGTAAAGCCGGTCTCCCTCGGTGTGCGTGAGCGGGCGCTGGCGGAGAAAGTCGAGCTGGGACGTGCTGAGTTGCCGGCGCGTCCATTCGATTGCCCGCGCCGCGGCGGAGTTCATGTTCTCGAGCGTGCCGATCGCGGCCGAGTCATGATTGCCGAGCAGCGCAATGGCGCCGCGCGCGGCAAAAGCCTTTACGGTATCGACGACAAAGCCCGGATCGGCGCCGTAGCCCACATAGTCGCCGAGAAATACGTAGCGATCGACTGGATGTCGTTGCGCATGCGCGAGGCATGCTTCGAATGCCTCGCGGTTGCCGTGGATGTCGGTGAACAGGGCGATCAGCACAATGTCATTCTCGCCGGAGAGATGCGCCGGCGAGAATGATAGGCCAATGCTTCGTGCGGAGCGAGCGATCGACAAGAAAACGGCGGCCCCGTCACCGGGACCGCCGCTTTGGAATGGCGTGCCGGAATGCTCCGGCGCGCTGTTACTGCTTCTGCGCCGGAGGCGTCATCGGTGCCGGCGCGCCCATCGGGCGGGTCGGAGCCTGGCTGCTCACCGGACGGGGCGGCTGATAGGGCTCGAACGCCGGGGCGTTCTTCAGCTCGTCCTTGGTCATCGACAGACGAAGCTTGAAGTTGTTCTGATCCTTGCCCGGCCACGAACTGGAACGCGTCGGGTCGACCGCGACGTCCTTCGAGCCGATGCCGAGGAAGCCGCCCACGCCGACGATGTAGGCGACGACCTTCTTGTCCTTGTCGAACAGGATGTCGCTCACATCACCGATCTTGGCTTCGTCCGTGCCGATCACGTCGGTGCCCTTGAATTTCGACGCGAGCCACTGATCCGAGGTCTGCTTGGCGACGAACTGGGCCTTACCCGCCGTGCTGGCGCTGGCGCTTGGGGCGGGTGTCGCCGGGGTAGCGGTCGCGGCCGGGGCCGAACCGGCCGGCGGGCTGGTGCCTTGCGCCATCGCGCTGGTCAACGCCAAAGCACTCACGGCCGCGGCGGCCATGATTTTGCTAAGCATGGTTGCCTCCTTAGGGCGAATTTCGCGAACGGTTATACGGTCGCCGGCGGAGCGTCGGCGTCCTTGAGACAAAACGCGGGAACCGCTCTCGTGTTCCCATTATTGAACACGTTGATGCCGCGTTGCGGTGCGCCGCTTCGCACTATGTCGCGCAACGTGCGCGACATACCTTGTTCATTCGAGCATCACGCGACCGCTTAAGTACACACGTCGTTGCTGGCGCAACAAAATGATAATGATTCAGGATGCGCGTGCGCCCATGTGGTCGTCTCGCAGAGGAGGACACGCCATCGCGACATGATCGGTGGAAGCAAAACCGCAGGTTGAGGCGCGCATCCCGGTCCAGCCGCCCGCCTTTGGCAACCATTCCTTAAGTTTATCGACTGTTAATCAAGCCGAGGGCGTGCGTCGCAGGGGAGCGGCGCGCGTGGACGCCGTTGATTGACGACCATAAGGTCCCATGATATCCCAAAAATTCCCAGTCGTGGCCGAGACTGGATGCGGGGGCCGCATAGCGGCCGGGCCCGCCGCGCCACGCCGGGAGGCAGGCTTCGTCCAAAACTCCTTGGGCGGACAGGGGAATTTCGCGGGGCATGGATCGCTTCGTATCCAATTTCACATTGCGCCTCGATGCGAAGGGACGCGTCTCGATCCCGGCGCCCTATCGCGCAGTGCTCGCCCGCGACGGCTTCGATGGCCTCTACTGCTACCCGGCGCTGGATCAGCCGGCGGTGGATGCCGGCGGCAACGCGCTGCTCTCCGAAATCGAAGCCCTGATCTCGAGCTATCCGCCCTATTCGGACGAGCGCGACGCCTTCACGCTCTCGCTCTACGGCACGAGCGAGACGCTCAAGATCGACGGCGAGGGGAGGGTGATCCTCTCCGACGCGCTCAAGAGCCATGCCGGCATCACGGAGGCGATCGCCTTCGTCGGTCTCGGCCACAAGTTTCAGATCTGGGAGCCCGGACGCTTCCGCGCGCAGCTCGCGGAGGCCACCGGGACGGTGCGCGCGTTGAAGAAGCAACTGGGTTCCCGGGTGGCGGCGCACGAAGCGCACAAAGCACGGGAATGATGGCGGGCCGCGACGATCACGTCGCTGGCGGACCGGCTCGTCATATTCCCGTGCTCGCCCGCCAGGTGCTGGAGCACCTGGCGCCGCGCGACGACGGCATCACTATCGACGGCACGTTCGGCGCGGGCGGGCACACGCGCGCGCTGCTGGAAGCGGGCGCGACGGTCATCGGCATCGACCGCGACCGCAATGCGGTGGCCGGCGGATTCGCGCTGGTCGAGCAGGCGCGGGCCGGCTGACGCTGGTCGAGGATCGCTTCTCCGATCTCGAACACGTCGCGCAAAGCCTCGGCCACGAGGCGGTCGACGGCATTCTGCTCGATCTCGGCGTCTCGTCGATGCAGCTCGATGAGCCGGAGCGCGGCTTTTCGTTCCGCAATGATGGCCCGCTCGACATGCGCATGGGCGGCGAGGGACCGAGCGCCGCCGATCTGGTGAACACCGCCGCAGAACGCGATCTGAGCGCCATCATCGCGACGCTCGGCGAGGAGCGCTTCGCGCGACCGATCGCGCGGGCAATTGTGAAGGCGCGTGGCGAACAGGCCGATCATGACGACGCGGGCGCTCACTGACATCATCGGCACGGTGTTGCAGCCGCGCGCGCTCGAAATTCATCCGGCGACGCGCACCTTCCAGGCGCTGCGCATGTTCGTGAACGACGAGCTTGGCGAGCTCGCCGAGGCTCTCGCGGCGTCCGAACGGATGCTGAAACCCGGCGGGCGGCTCGTCGTGATCTCGTTCCATTCGCTGGAAGACCGCATCGTGAAGACCTTCCTCTCCGAGCGCGGCCGCGTCAGCGCAGGCTCGCGCCATCAACCTGAAATCGTGCAGGCTGCGCCGAGCTTCAGCATTCTGACGCGCAAGCCCGTGATCGCGGATGACAGCGAAGTGAGCCGCAATCCGCGTTCGCGCTCCGCCAAGCTGCGCGCGGCGCAACGCACCGCCGCCGCGCCGATCGGCGGCGACGTCGCGCATCTGTTGCCGCGCCTGCCCGCGCTCGAAGACGTGATGAGGGCGCGATGATCTGGCGCTTGCTTCATATCGTCGTGCTCGCCGCGCTCGTGCTCGCGGCCGCCGATGTCTACAAGATCAAATATGAGTCCACGCTGCAGGCCGAGCGCGTGGCGAAATTGCGCGCCGAGGTGCGGCGCGAGCAGGATATCGATCGCGTCTCTGCGCGCCGAGTGGAGCAAGCTCGATCGCCCGGACCGCATCCAGGAGCTGGCGCAGCGCCATCTGACGCTGAAGCCGCTCGAGGTCCGGCAATACGACACGCTCGACCGGTTGCCGGAGCGGTCCGTGGAAGTGGTGCCCCCCGGCACCGCCGACCCGATCGGCGCCGTCATCGAAGCGCTTGCCGATCCCGACACGCTCACCGGTAGCCTGCCCGACGCGGCGGAGCGCAAGCCGCAATGACCGATACGCTTCCCGTCGCCGACACGCGCGAAACCGTCGCGATGGCGCAGCCCGCGCCGGCCGAGCCGTGGCGCAGGCGCATTCTGCGCGCGCTGCTTTACGGCAAGGCGGACCGCCACGCCAAGGCGCGCGGGCGCATTGGGCTGGCGATGATCGCCTTCACGGCGGTCTATGCGGTGATTGCGGGGCGCCTCGTCCTCTACGCGGTCACGCCGGACAATCATGGCGGCGGCCGCAGCAGCGCCGCCGACGCGGTCGCGACCGCGCGGCCCGACATTCTCGACCGCAACGGCGAGATCCTCGCGACCGATGTGCGCGTGCCCTCGCTGTTCGGCGAGCCGAAACGGCTGATCGATGTCGACGAGGCGGTCGAGTTGCTCACTGCCGTGATGCCGGACCTCGACGCCAAGGAAGTGCGCGATCGCTTGGGCAACCGCAAACGCGGCTTTGCTTGGCTCAAGCGCGAGATCACGCCGAAGCAGCAGCAGGAAGTCCACAAGCTCGGCATCCCAGGCATCGGCTTCCTCAACGAGAACAAGCGCACCTATCCGAACGGCGCCGAGGTCGCGCACCTGATCGGCCTCGTCAACATCGACAACCAGGGCATCGCCGGCATCGAGAAGTGGCTCGACGGCAACGGGCTCGCGGCGCTGCACGCCGCGGGGCTCGCGACCGACCGGCTGCAGGAGCCGGTGCGGCTCGCGGTCGATCTGCGCGTGCAGCATGCGGTCCGCGACGAACTGGTCGCGGCGCGCGACAAATTCAAGGCGATCGCGGCGGCCGGTGTCGTGACCGACGTGCGTACCGGCGAAATCCTCTCGATGGTCTCGGTGCCGGATTTCGATCCGAACGATCCGAAGGAGGCGAACGACCCGACGCGCATCAACCGGCTCACCACCGGCGTGTTCGAGCTGGGCTCGACCTTCAAGGCGCTGACCATCGCGATGGGTCTCGACAGCGGTAAGTTCAATCTGAATTCGCCGCTCGATGCGCGCGGTTCGCTGCGCTACGGCAAGTTCAGCATCAACGACTACCGTGGACAGAACCGCGTGCTGTCGCTGTCGGAGGTTTTCACCTACTCGTCGAACATCGGCACCGCGCGGGTCGCGCTCGGGCTCGGCGTCGAGCATCACAAATGGTTCCTGAAAAAGATGAGTCAGCTCGACCGGGTGACGACCGAGCTACCCGAGAGCGCGATGCCGATCGTGCCGAAGCGCTGGGGTGAGTTGAATACGGTCACCATCGCGTTCGGTCACGGCCTCTCGGTCGCGCCGCTGCAGGCCACCATGGCGGTCGGCGCGTTGATGAACGGCGGCGCCATGATCCCGCCGACCTTTCTGAGGCGCACCGAGGAGGAAGCAAGGAAGCTCGCCGTGCAGGTGATCAAGCCGGAGACCTCGGCGATGATGCGATACCTGATGCGGCTCAATGCCGAGAAGGGTTCGGCCAAGCGGGCCGACGTCGCGGGGTTCTATGTCGGCGGCAAGACCGGCACGGCCGAGAAGGTCGTGAACGGCCGCTATTCCAAGACCAAGCTGCTCACCACCTTCATGGCGGTGTTGCCCGCCGACAAGCCGCGCTACCTGATTACCCTGCTGCTCGACGAGCCGAAGGGATTGCCCGAGACGCATGGCTTCGCCACCTCGGGCTGGAACGCGGCGCCGACGGCCGCCAAGATCATCGCGCGCATCGCGCCGATGCTCGGGCTGGAACCGCGGCTCGACTTGCCGCCGGCAGACCAGCTCATTCTCGCGAATATGAAGCAGGCGGCGCGTTAGGTAGTATCCGCCCGAATCAAACGCCGGGCGTGGATGTGAACTTAAGCGAGCTCATTGGCCGGGACGGCGAATTCGACGCGCGCTTTGGCGCGCGCGAGATCACCGGCGTTTCGTCCGACAGCCGCAAGGTGAAATCCGGCGATCTGTTCGTCGCGGTGCCGGGCACGAAGGCGGACGGTCTGCAGTTCGTACCTCAGGCGACGGCCTCGGGGGCCGCCGCGGTCATGGCGGAGCGGGCTCCGGAGGATTTGCCGCAAGGCGTTGCATTCGTGCGCACGACCGACGTCCGGCGCGCGCTGGCGCTCGTGGCAGCGCGGCTCCATCCGCGTCAGCCGCAGACCATCGCCGCCGTGACCGGCACCAGCGGCAAGACCTCCGTCGCGGCCTTCACGCGCCAGATCTGGGCAGCGTTGGGCTGCGAAGCAGCCAGTATCGGCACCATCGGGCTCGTCACCCCAAAGCAGGAGACCTACGGCTCGCTGACGACGCCCGATCCGATCGAGCTTGCGCGCACGCTCGACCGGCTCGCCGAGGACGGCATCACGCATCTCGCGATGGAGGCGTCCTCGCATGGGCTCGACCAGCACCGCATCGACGGGGTGCGCGTGACGGTCGGCGGATTCACCAATCTCACGCGCGATCACATGGACTATCACGCGACCGAGGAAGCCTATCTCGCGGCGAAGCTGATCCTGTTCGAGCGCATCGTCGCGGCGGACGGCGCGGCGGTCGTTGCCGCCGACAATCCTTATGCGGATCAGGTGATCGCCGCAGCGGCGGGCCGCGGCTTGCGCGTGCTTGCCGTCGGGCGCAATGCGGCCGGCATCCGTTTGGTCGAAGCCGCAATCGACGGCTTCTCGCAGACGCTGAAGCTTGAGCACGACGGCGCCTCGCACCGCGTGCGGCTGCCGCTGGTCGGCGCGTTTCAAGTGGAAAACGCGCTGGTCGCGGCCGGCATGACGATCGCCACGGGAAGCGATCCGGCCGCCGTGTTCATCGCGCTCGAAGGGCTGGAAGGCGCCAAGGGCCGGCTCGAGCTGATCGGCCAGCGCAACGGCGCGCCGATTTTCGTCGATTACGCGCACAAGCCCGACGCGCTCGCGAAGGCGCTGGAGGCGTTGCGTCCGTATGCCAAGCGCAAGCTTGCCGTGGTGTTCGGTGCGGGCGGTGACCGCGATCAGGGCAAGCGGCCGCTGATGGGCGCGATCGCCGCCGAGAAGGCCGATACGGTCATCGTGACCGACGACAACCCGCGCAGCGAGAATCCGCAAGCGATCCGCGCCGCTATTTTGGCCGCGGCGCGCGGCGCGACCGAAATCGGCGACCGCGGCGAGGCGATCCGCAGCGCGGTTATGGCGCTTCAAGCCGGTGATGTCCTGCTGGTCGCCGGAAAGGGCCATGAAAGCGGCCAGATTGTCGGCGACCGGGTGTTGCCATTCAGCGACCACGAGGCGGTCGCCGCCGCGCTCAAGGAGAAGGTCGCGTGAGCGAACCGCTCTGGACTTTGGATGATATGGCGCACGCCATGAAGGCCGCCCGCGCGGGCGCGTTGCCGCGCGGCGTGCCGGGCCTGTCGATCGACACGCGCACCATAAAGCCCGGCGAAGCGTTCTTCGCCATTCAGGGCGAGAGCCGCGACGGGCACGAGTTCGTCGAGGCGGCACTGAAGGCGGGTGCCGGGCTCGCGGTGGTGGCGCGCGCCAAGCAAGCCGCGATGCCGCAGGACGCGCCGCTGCTGATCGTGCCGGACGTGCTCGCGGCGCTGAACGATCTCGCCCGCGCATCCCGTGCGCGTTCGGCGGTGAAGATCGTTGCCGTCACCGGATCGGTCGGCAAGACCGGCACCAAGGAGGCGCTGCGGCTCGTGCTCGGCAAGCAGGGCGAGACCCATGCGTCGGCTGCCTCCTACAACAATCACTGGGGTGTGCCGCTCTCGCTCGCGCTGATGCCGCAGAGTACGACGTTCGGCGTGTTCGAGATCGGCATGAACCACGCGGGCGAAATCACGCCGCTGACCGCGCTCGTGCGTCCGCACGTCGCGCTCGTCACCACCATCGCGCCGGTGCATCTCGAATTCTTCGGCACGCTCGATGCGATCGCCGACGCGAAGGCGGAGATTTTTGCCGGCGTCGAGCCCGGCGGCGCCGCCGTCATCAATGCCGACACCGTGCAGTTCGAGCGTCTGAAACGCGCCGCGCAGGCGGCCGGTGTGAAACACATCGTCTCGTTCGGCGAACGCGAGGGTGCCGACGCGCGTGCGCTGAAGGTTTCGCTGCAGGCCGAGACCTCCACCGTGCAGGCGCGTATTCTTGGGTCCGACGTCACCTACAAGCTCGGCGCGCCCGGGCGCCACATGGTGGACAATTCGCTCGGCGTGCTCGCCGCCGCCTCGTTGCTCGGCGCCGACCTCGCGCTCGCAGCGCTCGCACTCGCCGATCTCAAGGCCCCGGTCGGCCGCGGCGAGCGGATGACGCTCGATCTGCCTGGCGGTACGGTGCTGCTGATCGACGAGAGCTACAACGCCAATCCGATTTCGATGCGCGCGGCGCTCGCGTTGCTCGGCCAGGTGCCGATGCGCGGCCTCGGCCGGCGTATCGCGGTGCTGGGCGACATGCTGGAGCTCGGGCCGGAAGGTGCCGCGCTGCACGCCGAACTCGCCGAGGCGGTGCGCGCCAACGCAGTCGACCTCGTCTATTGCGCCGGGCCATTGATGAAATCCCTGTGGGATGCGCTTCCCTCCGAGCGGCGCGGCGGCTATGCGGAGAATTCCGCGACGCTCGAGCCGGACGTGCTCGGCGCGGTCAGCGCAGGCGACGCCGTCATGGTCAAGGGTTCGCTTGGCTCGCGCATGGGTCCGATCGTCAAAGCGCTCAAGCGCCGCCACGCGCGCGCGGCCGAACAGGTTCAAGGCTGACACATGCTTTATTGGCTCGCAGATTTTTCCGGCACGATCTCGGTGTTCAACGTGTTTCGCTATCTGACCGTGCGCACCGGCGGCGCGATGATGACCGGGCTGGTGTTCGTGTTCCTGTTCGGGCCGTGGATCATCGATCATCTGCGCCTGCGCCAGGGCAAGGGCCAGCCCATCCGCGAGGATGGGCCGCAATCCCATCTCGCCACCAAGCGCGGCACACCGACCATGGGCGGGTTGATGATCCTGTCCGGCGTCACGGTCGCGACCGTGCTGTGGGCGAACCCGGCGAACCCCTATGTGTGGATCGTGCTCGGCGTCACGCTGAGTTTCGGGCTGGTCGGGTTCTACGACGACTACCTCAAAGTGACGAAGCAAAGCCACGGCGGCTTTGCCGGGAAGCTGCGGCTGGTCATCGAGGCTGCGGTGGCGTGCGCGGCCTGCTACGCGATCATGAGCCTCGGACGGCCGCCGTTTGCGACGTCGCTCACTGTTCCGTTCTTCAAAGAGCTGGTGGTCAATCTCGGCTGGTTCTTCGTCATCTTCGGCGCATTCATCATCGTCGGCGCCGGTAATGCCGTGAACCTGACCGACGGACTCGATGGTCTGGCGATCGGCCCGGTGATGATCGCGGCGGGATGCTTCGGCGTATTCTCCTATGTGGTCGGCAACGCCTACCTGACCGACTACCTGCAACTCCATTTCGTCTCAGGGACGGGCGAGCTCGCGATCCTGTGCGGCGCGGTGATCGGCGCCGGCCTTGGGTTCCTCTGGTTCAATGCGCCGCCCGCCTCGATCTTCATGGGCGATACCGGCTCGCTTGCGCTCGGGGGCCTGCTCGGCTCCGTGGCGGTCGCCACCAAGCATGAGTTCGTGCTGGCGATTGTCGGGGGCCTGTTCGTGCTCGAAGCCGTGTCGGTGATCGTGCAGGTCGTATCGTTCAGGCTGACCGGCAAGCGCGTGTTCCGCATGGCGCCGCTGCACCATCACTTCGAGCAGAAAGGCTGGACCGAGCCACAGATCGTGATCCGGTTCTGGATCATCTCGATCGTGCTGGCGCTCGCGGGCCTCGCGACGCTGAAACTGCGATGATCCCGCTCGCCAGTTTCGCCGGCAAAAAAGTCGCGCTGTTCGGTCTCGGCGCCTCCGGGCTTGCGAGCGCGCGCGCGCTGCTCGCGGGCGGCGCGGAGGTCGTGGCGTTCGACGACAGTGACGAGACGATCGGGAAGGCGCGCGCCGCCGGCATTCCGATCGCCGATCTTCGCCACATCGACTGGAGCGGGATCTCGGCGCTGGTGCTCGCACCCGGCGTGCCGCTCACGCACCCGGCGCCGCATTGGACCGTGGGCCTCGCGCGCAATGCGGCGAAAGAGGTGATCGGCGACATCGAGCTGTTCTGCCGCGAGCGGCGCCGGATCGCGCCGGACTCGCCGTTCATCGCGATCACCGGCACCAACGGCAAGTCGACGACCACCGCGCTGGTGGCGCATCTGCTGGCAAGCGCGAATTATGAGGCGCAGCTCGGCGGCAATATCGGCACCGCGATCCTCTCGCTGCTGCCGCCCGCGCCGGGACGCGTGCACGTGATCGAGTGCTCCTCGTTCCAGATCGATCTCGCACCTTCGCTCGATCCCTCGATCGGAATCCTCCTCAACGTGACTGAGGATCATCTCGACCGCCATGGCACGCTCGCCAATTACGCGGCGATCAAGGAGCGGCTCGTTGCGGGCGTTCAGAACG
Source organism: uncultured Alphaproteobacteria bacterium (assembly GCA_963778455.1). Classification (GTDB taxonomy): domain Bacteria; phylum Pseudomonadota; class Alphaproteobacteria; order Rhizobiales; family Xanthobacteraceae; genus PALSA-894. The sequence continues at coordinate 419,922 of CAVZUL010000007.1, read as the reverse complement.
ACGGTACGGCGATCGTCGGCGTCGACGACAACTGGTGCCAGGCGATCGCCGACCGCATCGATCGCAATGGTAAGCGCGTCGAGCGTGTGTCGGTGCGCCGGCCGCTCTCGGATGGATTTTACGTCGAAGCCAATCAGGTGATGCGCGCGGCGGGCGGCACGGCGCGCGCGATCGTGCAGATCGGCGGCATCGGCTCGCTGCGCGGCTTGCACAACGCGCAGAACGCAGCCTGCGCGACCGCCGCCGGGTTGGCACTCGGCTTGTCGCCCGAGGCGATTCAGAACGGCCTGGTGTCGTTTCCCGGCCTCGCGCACCGCATGGAGCAGGTCGGGCGCAAGGGCCCTGTGCTGTTCGTCAACGATTCCAAGGCGACCAACGCGGATGCGGCGGCGCGCGCGCTCGCAAGCTTCACGGACATTTTCTGGATTGCGGGCGGCAAGGCCAAGACCGGCGGCATCACGTCGCTCGCGGGCTTTTTCCCGCGCATCGCGAAGGCCTATCTGATCGGCGAGGCGGCCGGCGAGTTCGCCGGCACGCTGCAAGGCAAGGCGCCGTTCGTGGTGGCCGGCACGCTCGAGCGGGCGGTGGAGCTCGCCGCGCGCGATGCGGAAGGCTCCGGCGCGAAGGAGCCGGTGGTGCTGCTGTCGCCCGCCTGCGCGTCCTACGACCAGTACCGCAATTTCGAGCTGCGCGGCACCGCATTCCGCGAGGCGGTGCTGGCGCTCCCGGGCGTCGCGCGGATTTGACGTCGTTAACCGGGCGTTGCGATGACCGCCACGGACTTAAGGGTTGGCGAAAACCGCCCTTAAGACGCAATCCGGCATATGGGCACCGAACAAACACACAGGATTACGTGTGCGATGACCTTTGGACGGCGCCTGCCGCGCCCGGAACGTTCAAGCGCCGTTCAGGCGCCGCCGCTGCAGCCCGCGCCGGAGCTGCCGGTGGCGGGAAATCTGCTGCATTGCGCGAACGCCGCGACCGACCTCGTCGCGATGCTGCTTGCGGCTTACACGTTTCAGGATCGCCTGCAGGCCGAAGCCGCGATCGCGGCGGCCGCGGCGCTGACCGGCGAATTCGCCTTGCGCTCGACTGGGATGCCGCTTGCCGAGAACGGCGCGGTCCCAGGCGACGCCGCCGACGACGTGCTGTTCGCGGGCGCGCCCGAAGGACGCGCGACCGCCTGGATGTTCATGATGCACGCCGCCATCGAGGCCGGTGCAGCCGAATACGACTTGCCCCGGATCGAGGCGGTTGCGGCCCAGCACGCCGAGGAGCCGGACGACGCGATGCTTCCCCGCCTCTCGGTGCAGGAGAAATACGTTCCGCAGGAATTGCCCATCAATGTCGGGCCGCGCTTCCGCCACAAGGTCATCGCGATCGCCGACACGCATGATCTCTCGCTGCGCGAGATCACCGTCACGCTCGGCGCCGCGACCGGGCAGCTCATCATCCGCACCCAGCACGATTTCCCGCCGCGGGTCGCCGTGACGCTCGCGGCCGAAGTCATGCTGGCGGTCGCCCGCATGGCGCCGCGCGCGGAGCCGGTGACGGCGTAGTTGTCACTCCGGGGCCGGCCGAAGGCCGGAGCGCGTAGGGCGCAATAAGCGAAGCGCATTGCGCCACATCCTTGCGAAACCGCGCGACGCTACATCGTCGGATCCGCAATGCCGCATGTGCCGTCCAGCGCGACGCGCGCTGGAATTTTTTCCCGATCCGCCGGTGGTGTGTCCGCGGAACGATGGCGCAATGCGCTTCGCTTATTGCGCCCTACGCCGCGCTGACATTCATTCGGCCGAAACCGAAACTGTACGTGGCCGGGAAGACCCTCGGCCTTTCGCATGCCGGGGCTACACCAAGGTCTAGTTGAGCAGCAGCGTGCCGACCGAAAAAATTTGTCGGCAAATACAACGCCCCTTCGACCTTGAGATATTCGACGGGCACGCGATGCCAGAGAATTGGAAGTCTCAGGCGGGACCGTGGGTGCGTTCTCGCCGACCCGGTCAACACCGACTAGCGGGCGACCCCGCCGACTAGGGCGGTCTACTGTCGTGCCAAATGAAAAATATGTGCAGATAAACAGGAGAGAAACGAGATGAAAGCGCTGGTTGCTACTATTTTTGCCGCAGGCGTGAGTCTGACGACGTTGTCGTCTGCACAGGCAATCACTGTCACTGCTGCCCCGCTGGCCGAAGCGGCGAAGGAAACTTCGTTGGTCGTAGAGGTCCAAGGCTGCGGGCGTGGCTCCATGATGACCCCGACGGGATGCCAAGCAATCAGTTGGAATTACAAGAGGTCTACTGGCAAAAAGAAGCGCAAGAAGTAGTTGCCTCCTTGCCCAAACTGAGGGTTCAAGATCCGTCGACGGCGAACGCCGGGTGATGATCCGCGACGATAGCGCGTTGATCTTCGCCCGCATGGCGCCGCGCGCCGAGCCGGTGACGGCGTAGGGCGTGTCGTCATAAAAACGCGGCGTCCGCTCCTCCCCAACAAGCGGACATTTCGTGCGGTGGTCGGCATGTCCGCCACGGGCCAGGAGCAGTCATCCGAAAACGTCCTAGGCTATCCTCAACCCAGTAGCGATCGGTACAGGTCGAGATAGCGGTCGGCCATTCGATCGACCGTGAAGCGCGCGGACACCACCGCCCGGCAGGCGGCGCGATCGATTTCGCCGATGCGATCGATCGCATCCACGGCAGCGTCGACGCTGTCGACCAGGAAACCGGTCACGCCATGGTCGATCAGCTCCGGCATCGATCCGCGGTTGGAGGCGATCACCGGCGTGCCGCAGGCAAGCGCCTCCACGACCGATAGTCCGAACGGCTCGTCGAAGTTGACGAGATGCAGCAGAGCGCACGCCGAACCAAGGGCTTGCGCGCGGTCCGCCCCGCCGATAGCGCCGCGAAATACGACGGAACGCTGATCGAGCGCGGGTCTGATCTGCGCGTCATAATAGTCCTGATCCTGGACGATGCCGGCCATGATCAGCCGCCGGCCCGCGCGATGCGCCGCCGCGATGGCCTCCGCGGCTCCCTTGTCCGGATGGACGCGGCCGAAGAAGAGCAGGTCTTCGCTGCCGCGCGGATCGAAGGGAAAGTCCTCCAGCCGGATACCGTGGTGGATCGTTGCCGCATAGCGCAGGTCCGGATGGCGGTCGGCGTCGCTGATCGCGACATAATGAACGAGATCCTGGTACGCCTTGAAGGCAGGCAGGATACGCTGCGAGGAGAAGCCGTGGATCGTCGTCACCAGCGGCGTCGCGACCAAGCGCGAGAAGGCGAGCGGCACGAAATCGGCCTGGTTGTGAATGAGGTCGAACTCGCTCGCGCGCTCGAAGACATGAGCGACGTGAAGCATCTCCCACACCTTCGCGTCGATGCTGGGGTCCTCCGAATAGGGCGCCGGGCAGACGCCGGCGAGCTTCGCCGCGGTCGCGCTGTCCTGCGTGGCGAACAGAGTCGTGTCGACGCCCCGCGCCACCAGCGCCTCGGTCAACAAGCTTGTCACCAGCTCCCACGGGCCGTAATGGCGCGGCGGGGTGCGCCAAGAGATCGGCGCCAGCATGGCAATGCGCACGATTGTCCTTCCTTAGTCAGCCATCAGGATCACGCCCTCGTCCGCGCGCAGCAGCAGGGCGCCGTCTCCGACCAGCGGCGCGCTGGCGACAGTGGACAAGAGCGGCTGGAAATCACTCGCCCAGTCCGGCAACGCCAGGTGATGCGACCGTCCGGCGAGATTCAGCGCCACGATCAGTCGCTCCGCGCCGTGACGGCGCTCATAGGCGAGCACTTCGCCTTCCGTGTCCAGCAGCGTTAAGCTGCCGATCGATAACGCCGGATGCGCACGCCTTACAGCCAGCAATCGGCGATAGAGCGTCAGGATCGAATGCGGCTCGCCCGCCATCCGCGCGACGTTGCGCGTCGGCCAGTCCTCATTGAGCGGCAGCCACGGCTTGGCCGTGGTGAAGCCGGCATTCGGGCTTCCGTCCCACGGCAATGGTGTGCGCACCGGATCGCGGCCCAGGCCGAGCCCGGGCTCGCGCAGCTCGCGCGGGTCCGCAATCTGGGCAGCCGGGATCGCGACGTCGCTCAAGCCCAGCTCGTCGCCGTAATAGAGGGTGGGTGTGCCGCGCAGCGTCAGCAGCAGCATCGCGGCGACGCGGGCCTGAGGCTGTCCGCGCTTTGTGGCGACGCGCGGCCGGTCATGGTTGCCGAGCACCCAGTTCGGCCAGCCGCCCGGAGGAAGCGCCGCCTCATAGCCGGCGATCAGCGTTGCGAGGGCGCGCGCCTCCCACGAGGCATCGATGAGCTGGAAGTTGAACGGCAGGTGCACCTCTGCGCGCTCCCGGCCGTAATAGCGCATCAGCCGGTCGACCGGCAGGTAGACCTCGCCGATCAGCACGCGCTCGCCCCGCCCCTTGGCGCCATAACTGTCCGCGATGGCACGCATGTCGGCCGCGATGGCGTGCACTTCGGGCTGGTCGGTCGAATGCAGCTGGAGCACGCGGTGCATGTCGCCCATCGCCGGTCGATAATCGGGGTTGAGGGGATTGTCCGGGAAGTCCGCCGCCTTCACCATGTGCCACAGCACGTCGATGCGAAAGCCGTCCACGCCGCGGTCGAACCAGAAGCGCATCACATCGACCATCGCCGCCTGCACAGTCGGGTTGCGCCAGTTGAGATCGGCCTGCTCCTTGAGGAAGGCGTGATAGTAATATTGGCCTGTGGACTCGTCCCGTTCCCAGGCCGAGCCGCCGAAATCGCTGATCCAGTTGTTCGGAGGCCCGCCATCCGGGGCGCCGTCGCGCCAGATGTACCAGTCCCGTTTCGGATGATCGCGCGCGGAGCGGCTCTCGGCGAACCAGGGATGCCGGTCGGAGGTGTGATTGGGCACGAAGTCGAGCAGGACCTTGAGCCCGCGTGCATGTGCCTGCGCCAGCAGATCGTCGAAATCGGCGAGCACGCCGAAGCGTGCATCGACCCCGCAATAATCCGCGACGTCATAGCCGAAATCGACCATCGGCGACGGATAGAAGGGCGAGATCCAGATCGCGTCGACGCCGAGGCTGGCCAGATAGTCGAGTCGCCGCGCGATTCCCTTGAGGTCGCCGATGCCGTCGCCGTTGGTGTCCTGAAAGGAGCGCAGATAGATCTGGTAGATCACGCCGGTCTGCCACCAGAGCGCGCTCATGTGAACAGACCCTTCAGTCTGCGGGTGATGCAGGCAGGCGCACCGGCCCCCCGTTTGCAAGCCCGTCTTGCTCGACAACCGGGGCGCATCGACAAGCTCGACTTGAGCGCCTTGGCAGGTGTTAGCACGTTTGCGTGACGAACACGCCAGATGGCCATTGCTACGTCAGCTTCGGGTCAAAAGGCGACGTAGTCGCATTGTCGGATCACGTCTGCTTTGCTTCCGAAAGCAGACATTCCGCGCGTTTATCAGTAGCTCGTCCAGCCCCTTCCGGCTTTCTTAATCATTCGTAAACCATGGCGAGTCAGGACTAACCCGTTCAGGGACGGGGAAGGCCCATGATCTCGCGCGTCGAACGCACGCGGTTCGCGAACTGGTGGTGGACCGTCGACCGGCTGATGCTGGCGGCGATCGCCGTGCTGATGATGACCGGCATCGTGCTGTCGCTCGCCGCGAGCCCGGCGGTTGCGACCCGCATCGGGCTCGATGCGTTCTACTTCGTGAACCGGCATGCGCTCTATCTCGCGCCCGCCTGCCTGGTGATGATCGCGGTCTCGTTCCTCAATCACCGGCAGATCAGGCGCCTGTCGCTCGTCGTTTTCATCGTCTGCCTCGGACTGACGGCTGCGACGCTGGTGTACGGCGCGGAGGTGAAGGGCGCGCGGCGCTGGATCGTGCTCGCGGGCGTGAACATCCAGCCGTCGGAGTTCGTGAAGCCGGCCTTCGTCATCCTGATCGCGTGGCTGTTCGCCGAATCGACGCGCAAGTCCGACGTGCCGGCGAACACGATGGCGCTCGGATTGCTGCTGTCGGTCGTGGCGGTGCTGGTGCTGCAGCCGGACTTCGGGCAGACCATGCTGATCGCGCTCGTCTGGGGCGCGCTGTTCTTCATGGCGGGCATGCGGATGATCTGGATGGTCGGCCTCGCCGGGACGGCCGCGCTCGGTCTCGCGGGCGCCTATCTGACGGTCCCGCACGTGCGCGCGCGCATCAACCGCTTCATGGACCCCTCCTCGGGCGACACCTATCAGGTGTCGAACGCGATCGAATCCTTCGTGCGCGGCGGCTGGTTCGGGCGCGGCCCGGGCGAGGGCACGGTGAAGCGCGATACTGCCGGACAGCCATGCGGACTTCGTGTTCGCGGTCGCGGCGGAGGAATTCGGCATCGTGCTCTGCCTTGCGCTGGTCGCATTGTTCGCCTTCGTGGTGATCCGCGCGCTGCAGCACGCGTTCCGCGACGAGGACCCGTTCACGCGCTTTGCCGTCGCGGGGCTTGCGATCCTGTTCGGCACGCAATCGGCGATCAACATGGCGGTGAACCTGCATCTCATTCCGGCCAAGGGCATGACGCTGCCGTTCATCTCTTACGGCGGCTCGTCGATGATTTCGCTCGCCTACGGCATGGGCATGCTGCTGGCGCTGACGCGCGAGCGGCCGCGCGCCGCGATGATCCAGCCGATGCGAGCGCCTGCCGCCCGAGTTGCGGACGGCCTGATGCGCGAGCGCCCGCTCGTTTTGCTTGCGGCCGGCGGCACCGGCGGGCACCTGTTTCCCGCCGAGGCTCTGGCCGAGGCGCTGCAGCAGGCGCGGCATCGACGGTCGATCTCGCGACCGACGAACGCGCGACGCGCTATGGGCATGATTTTCCGGCGCGCGCAAACGCACGTGATCCCGAGCGCGACGATCCGCGGGCGCGATCCGGTTTCGCTGGCGAAGACCGCCGGTGTGCTCGGCATCGGCGCCATGAAGGCGCTGCGGCTGATGCGGCGTATCCGGCCCGTCGCCGTCGTCGGCTTCGGCGGCTATCCGACCTTGCCGCCGGTGCTTGCCGCGACGTTGCGCCGCATTCCGACCGTGATCCACGATGCCAATGCCGTGATGGGCCGCGCCAACCGCATGCTGGCGCCGCGTGTCACGGCGATCGCCACCAGCTTTCCCGGCATGGCGCTCGATGCGCCGCTCGCCGCCAAGGCGACATTCACCGGCAATCCGGTGCGGCCGATGGTGATCGCCGCCGCCGCGCAGCCCTATGCGGCGCCGGTACCGCGCCGGTCCGCTCAGTCTTCTCGTCACCGGCGGCAGCCAGGGCGCGCGCGTGATGGCCGACATCGTGCCGGAAGCGATCGAGCGCCTCGCGCCCGACCTGCGCGCGCGGCTCGACCATCGTGCAGCAGGCGAGGGGAGAGGACGAGACGCGGGTGCGCGAGACCTATGCGCGGCTCGGCGTGACCGCCGAAGTCGCGCCGTTCTTTCGCCGACCTGCCCGCGCGCATCGCGGCCGCGCATCTCGTCGTTTCGCGCTCCGGCGCCTCGACGGTCGCCGAACTCGCCGCCATCGGCCGGCCGTCGATCCTGGTGCCGCTGCCGCATGCGCTCGACCAGGACCAGCTCGCCAACGCCAACGTGCTGGCGCAAGGCCGGCGGCGCGATCGTGCTGCGGCAGGACGATTTCACGCCCGAGCGCCTCGCCGCCGAAATTGCCGCCCTTGCCGATGCCGCCGATGCCGACAAACTTTCCGCCATGGCGGCCGCCGCCAAATCCGCCGGCGTGCTCGACGCCGCGGATCGCCTCGCCGATCTGGTGTTGCGCGTGGCGAATGTGGTACCGGCGTCGCTGAATTTCGGCCGGGGAATCACGAATGAAACTGCCGAACGATATCGGCCCGATCCATTTCGTCGGCATCGGCGGCATCGGCATGAGCGGCATCGCCGAGGTGCTGATCAACCTCGGCTACACGGTGCAGGGCTCGGACGCCTCCGACTCGCGCCAACGTCAAGCGCCTGCGCGACAAGGGCGCGAGCGTCGCGGTCGGCCACGCGGCGGAAAACCTCGGCTTCGCCGAAGTCGTGGTGGTCTCGACCGCGATCAAGCGCGACAATCCGGAGCTGGTCGCGGCGCGCGCGCGGCGCCTCCCCGTGGTGCGGCGCGCCGAGATGCTCGCCGAGCTGATGCGGCTCAAGCGCTGCGTCGCGATCGCGCGGCACGCACGGCAAGACCACCACGACCTCGATGGTCGCGACCCTGCTCGATGCCGGCGGCTTCGATCCGACCGTGATCAACGGCGGCATCATCAATGCCTACGGCACCAATGCGCGGCTCGGCGCCGGCGACTGGATGGTGGTCGAGGCCGACGAATCCGACGGCACGTTCCTCAAGCTCCCCGCCGATGTCGCGATCGTCACCAACATCGATCCCGAGCATCTCGACCACTTCAAGACCTTCGAGGCGATCGAGGCGGCGTTCGAGAACTTCGTCACCAACGTGCCGTTCTACGGCTTCGCCGTGATGTGCACCGATCATCCGGTGGTGCAGACGCTGGTCGGGCGCATCGAGGACCGCCGCGTCATCACCTACGGCGAGAACCCGCAGGCCGACGCGCGGCTCGTCGACCTGACGCACGCGGACGGCCGCTCGCAGTTCACCGTCGCGTTCCGCGACCGCGCGGGACATTCGGCGCACCAGCATCGACGGCCTCTCGCTGCCGATGCCGGGGCGGCACAACGCGCTCAACGCCACCGCCGCGATTGCGGTCGCGCGCGAGCTCGGCATTTCGGCCGACCAGATCCGCAAGGGCCTCGCGGGCTTCGGCGGCGTGAAGCGCCGCTTCACCCGCACCGGCGAGTGGAACGGCGTCACCGATCATCGACGACTACGGCCATCATCCGGTCGAGATCGCCGCCGTGCTCAAGGCCGCGCGCGAGTCGACCAAGGCCAGGTCGATCGCCGTGATGCAGCCGCACCGCTACACGCGGCTCGCCGCGCTGTTCGACCAGTTCTGCACCTGCTTCAACGACGCCGACGCGGTGATCATCGCGCATGTCTATGCGGCGGGCGAAGCGCCGATCCCGGGCGCCGACCGCGACACGCTGGTCGCGGGCCTTCGCGCGCGCGGCCACCGGCGCGTGGCGACGCTCGACGAGCCCGGCGCAGTTGGCCCACATGGTGCGCGACATCGCGCGGCCGGGCGACTACGTGGTGCTGCTCGGCGCGGGCAACATCACGCAGTGGGCCTATGCGCTGCCGGGGGAGTTGAACGCGCTTTGATAGGCGTCGCGACACTGGACGCAGTGTCGCATGCTGCAAACGCCCTGAAATCAGGGCTCATCATATTGCCGATCATAATACTAACAGTTGTATTTTCACGTCCGGCCCGATAGTATTTCGATACGCAACGTTGGCGAGTGGCGGGTGCTGCGGCCAGGCTTTGTCTGCATTCTCTTTTTTTCTATCGCGTCCTCCACCACTCCGCTCTTGCCGCCCGGTTTCGCTGGGGCACCGGCCGAAGACGGACGAATGTGCGGTGCAGGAATGATGCAACCTGTGGCAACCATCGACTCCAGGGGGATCCGTCATGCGGTGTGAAAAGTTCGAAACTTTGGCGCTGAATTCGCAGATCACCGTGCATGCTCTCAATCCCGTTCCGAGCAACACCTTTCAGCCTCCTGACGGAGATTTCTGGGGGGCGGGGTTCACGCCGGGCACTGGACCTCCCCTCAACACCGGCGTCGCACGGATCGTCGACATGAAACGTGCCGGTGGGACGGGCCACGAGGTGAAGGTCAACAACATCTGCCTCTGTTTCAGCGCGGGCTTCGGGCAGGTGCTGCAGCGAATTACCTTTGCGTTCGGAGAATACGGAGGCAATCTCAACCTGATGCTGAACGGCCAGTTTGTTAACTTCCAAAACTTCCAGGATATCGACGGAAAGATTATTCGGGGCGTGAAGGTCACGGTCCTCAGTGGCGGCGGCGGCCAGGATTTCGGAAAAATTGAATTCACCGGACCGATCAATGACCAAATGTGGTGGGGTCATCTGGCAATCGGAGGACAGGAATTGTGGATCGACGATTGGTGTTGGGAATAGCGCATCGCATTTGACGCTTGGCCGAGAGTCATCGGCAGCGCGTGGTGTGCGGTGGCCGTGTGTAGCCGTGGGGCGCTTCGGCCACGTGTTGCTGAATCGTGCGCGTCACGCTCGACGAGCCCGCGCAGCTGGCGGGGATGATCCGCGACATCGCGCGGCCGGGCGACTATGTGGTGCTGCTCGGCGCCGGCTCGATCACGCAGTGGGCCTATGCGCTGCCGGGGGAATTGAAGGGGATGGGGTGACGTTGCGGGGGAGGGGCGTTCTCACTATCTTCGGCTGATCTTGAGGTCGCCGGAATGAACAAAGCAGTCCTGATGGACGAGTTGATGCAGCTCAGCGCGTCCGAGCGGCTCGACATTGCGGAAAAGCTCTGGGATAGCATCCACCCTCCCGGGTCCCTCCGGCCCGGCGAGCCTTTCGTCCTTACTGATGAACAGAAGGCCGAGCTCGATCGGCGGCTTGAGGAGCACAAGCGCCATCCTGAGCGCGCCCAGCCGTGGGAGATCGTTCGCGCGCGTCTCTGGGCGCGCTTGGATAAATGAACCGCGCACTCGTTGTCACGGCCGAAGCTGAAGACGAAATCGATCAAGCCAAGGAGTGGTATCTGAGCCAGAGCGGACGCGCCGCCGCGCGCTTCCGCGAGGCGGTCGACCTTGCGCTCGAGACGATTGCGTTCAATCCCGAACAGTACCAAATCGTCTATCGCGAGACACGGCGCGTGCTGGTGGACGAGTATCCCTACGCCTTGTTCTATGTTGTCACCGAGACGCAGGTGACCGTCGTGTCCTGCTTTCACACGGCGCGCGATCCCAGCCTGTGGCGATGACCTTCCGCGACATCGGCCCGCCTTTGAAAGCGCGAAGGGCGCAATAAGCGAAGCGCACTGCGCCGTTCAATCAAACACGCCCGCCGAAACTGCGGGCCGCTGGGACCTCTCCCCGCCCAATCCTTCAGGAAAATGGCGCTGAGCCGACGCATCGAAACTGCCGCATCGATACGGCTGGTTACCCGTTGGGGGCATTGACTCTGGCTAGGCCAATTGCCTATAGATAGAATCTATCAATAGGAGATAGCCATGCGCACAATTCAGGTGTCACCGGACGTATTTCAGGCGATTTGGTCGGCCCGGAAACCTGGTGAGGACGACGAAGACCCCATCCTGCGTCGCCTGTTGAAGCTCCCGCCCGCGCCGAAGCTCGATCGCGATTTGAAGGTGCAACTCGGCTTCCACGATCCACGATACGGCGTCGAAATTCCGCAGGGGTTTGAAATTTTCCGAACTTTCCGTGGCGAGCGCGTCAGTGCCCAGGCGATTCAAGGCTTTTGGATGCGCAATGGCATCGGCTATCCGACGCTCAATGAACTGAATCGTTCTCTGGGCGGGGGTGCGGAGAACGCGTGGGCGGCGTGGCGGTATCGTGACGACAAGGGGCGCGTCCGTCCGCTGTCTGACTTGCGTTCGGAAGAGAAGATCATTCGGCGTGGCGGCTGATGGTTAGCGAGCGCCGTAGAGCGCAATAGTGCCGGTAGGGCGCAATGCGCTCCGCTGCGCGTCGCCCCCGCCTTCGCGGGGGCATGCTTATTGCGCCCTACGGACGCGCCTTGCGTATCGCCTGCGTTTGTAGATCGGAGCAGGCTTCGCCGGTCCGACCTCCTCGATCGCGCGCCAGAATTTTTCGTTGCCCTTTTTGGTGATGCAGACCTTGATGCGGTGCGGCGGCGGGCCGTGGATGCAGCGATGCGCCAATTCGCCCGCGATCATGCCGTCGCACATGACGTAGGCATGCAGATAGTAGCGGTTGGCCTGGTGGTTGATGCCGCCGCTGATGTTCGACCAATGCCAGCCTTTCACATCGCCAAGCCGGTAGGCGGCATGCCGATGGTCGTCGAACTGGCGGCGAACCCAGACGATCGGGCCGGGCTCGGCCGCGAGCGCGGCTTCGTCGCGGTCGCGCTGGCGATCCTCCCACGTCTTGAACAGGCGGCGCTTTTCGGAAAAGAACGGATGCTGCTGGACGTAAGGGACACAAATGTTGTCGCCTTCGCCGGTCGCTTCCATCATCAGCTCGAACGGGTCGCCGCCGGTTTCGATGGCGCGCTCGATCGCATCGCCGGCGGCCTGTCGCAACTGTGCCTTTCGCTCCGTGCTGCGTTCCATGATGGTACGATAGCGCGCAACGGGTAGGGCGCAATAAGCGCGAGCCGCGTTGCGCCGCTCTCTCTTTCCCTCTCCCCGCTTGCGGGGAGAGGGTGGCGAGACGCGTAGCGTCGAGCCGGGTGAGGGGCATCTGCTTGGTGCGTAGCGGCCCCTCACCCGCCTCGCATTCGCTCGGCACCCTCTCCCCGCTTCGCGGGGAGAGGGAACACGCGCCAGCACTCACCGAGGGATTTGGTGGGACGGCGCAATGCGCGCCGCTGCGCGTCGCTTATTGCGCTACGGGCTTATCGACGCGGAAAATCTGTTCAGATAACCGGGAAATCAGGCCATCTGCGAAAGCCTGAAATTCCATGGCTCACGCAGTTTCGCGACCGATTCTATCGCCAGTGGCGTATGGTCAATCCCACCGCGGGCAAATTCCTCTACGCACGATGCGCTCAGCGTTGGAACGCCAATCACGAACGCCAAGCCTGCCTCGCAACTATCTTTTTCATAGAAAGCTCCGCTTCCCTCCTTGGTCGTGCCCAGACTTGTCAAAGTCCCATCGTCCCATATTTCGTGAATGAGCGAAGCCTGCGCTTCTCTGTTGAAGTTTTCCCATTCCGTATTGCCTCGGTCTAACTCCGCTGTCCAGTCGTACGCACCCCCCTCGTCCGCTGTTCCATATATGAGCTGCGCCCCGAGAGCTTCCGCAAGATACCGGGGGCCTAAATTCTGATACTGCCAGACATGTACGCATTCATGGACAAGTACTTCCGGGGGGACAACAAGATCCTGAATTGGAGAATATATCGTATTGTTGAGCGTAAAATGAGTAGTTGGAATCCCACTGGTAAACTTGATACGAATGTTAAAAAGCGACAGAGACATGGCGGTCGTGACCCTGTTTCCCTTCCTGCTCGACCGCTGAAATACCGTGGCAAGCATGGATTTTTCGTCTTTGGTCAAGGCTCTATCGTTGTTGATAAAAGGAACTATTCTTTGAAGCAAGGATAGAGCCGTTCCTCCTATGGAAATTGCCCCACCTAAAATCGTGGCACCGATATCAATCAGACCATCAAGTATTAAAGCTCCGTTTAAAGTCAATATACCACCCAGTATTTTTATCAGCCCCCCAATGACGCCTCCAATGATATATGTCCCTTTAATAATAGCCCCTGCAAGATTTGTAACTCCGGCAACAATGCCTCCCAACCAGGCCAGAGAACCACTTAGAAAGCCGCCGATGACTGGAATTCCGGCCACTAACTCCCCAATGGCATTCAATCCGTCTTGAATGCCATTCCCCAGGGTTTCAACCACATCCGCAGTAGCATCCGCCACGGCATTGAAACCCGTTTCTACTCCATCCCCTGCTGCTTTTGCCCCGGTTGCGACGGTATCCCCGACGCCGCTGACAAAATTCACGACGTCATCCCATGTCATATTGAATTTCCTTAGAATCTGACGAGAAAATAAGTTGAGTGAAGCAAGACGGAGTCGCGCGATGTGGACAGAGGTCACCCGGCCCAAGTATGGGCGGGAAGGACTGCGCTGTGCAAGCGACACGACGGATGGGTCGTGACAGTTGGTCCCGAACAGCGTGTAGGGCGCAATAAGCGGAGCGCATTGCGCCGCTCTCTCGGCTTTTCCCTCTCCCCGCAACGCGGGGAGAGGGTGGCGAGGACCGCAGGTCCGAGCCGGGTGAGGGGCATTGCGCGACATTCACCAGCCCCTCACCCGCCTCGCATTCGCTCGGCACCCTCTCCCCGTTTCACGGGGAGAGGGAAAGCAGTGCATCGCTGCGGCGCCATGCGCTCCGCTTATTGCGCCCTACATCCGCCCTAAGCCTCACCACGTGATCACGCTGCCCGGAAATATCGGGCCGCCGAGGCTCCTGATGCGCGGCTCCGCGCGCGGGCGTGTCAGCTCGGCCACCGCCCACACGAGCGCATCGAGGCGGTCGGGCGAGCGGCCGGAGGAGAGTCCGTTGGCGCCGAAATCGCACATCTGGTCCTCCAGCGCCGCAAGACCGCGGCCAGCAAAAGTGGACACCGGTTTTGCGTCCGGCCGCGGTCCTTCTTTAATCGGGTCGACATGCTTCACCTTCCCTTGCGCATACATCGCGGCGACCGGCTCGGCGCGCACCCACTTGGCGCGCGTCGCATGCACGGTCTTCAGCGGCACGGCCGGATCGACCTCGCGCAACACCGCGCGCACCATCTCGCCGCCCTGGTTCACCTCGGCGACCAGGGTGTCGGCCGCGAGCCTGCGATAGAGCGCGATCGCCCGCATGGCCCAGGCGGCGGGGCTAAGCCCCGCCGCGGTCGCGTCTTCCAGCACGTAGATGGTGCCGTCCTCGGCGCGCCCCGCCGCCACGATGCCGCAGGCGTCCGCGCCCTGGCGCGAGGAGGCCGGCGGGTCGATGCCGATCACGATGCGCGCCAGCGGCGGCGCCTGCCGCACGCGCGCCGCTTCGATGATGGCGCGCGACCACAGCGCGTCCGGCCGGTCCTCGATGATCTCGCCCAGAATTTCCTGGCGGCCGAGCCGCGTACCGCCGTAGCGCTCCACGATCTCGGCGAGGAACGCGGGCGAGAGATGCGCCGCGTTGGCGTGAGTCGCCGCGCGTCACCGCGCTGCGCGGATCGGCGATCAGGCGCTTGATCAGCGCGATCGGGCGCGGTGTCGTGGTGATGAGCTGGCGCGGATGCGCGCCCAAGCGCAAGCCGAACTGCAGCATGTCGAAGGTACTTTCCGCGTTGCGCCATTTGGCGAGCTCATCGCACCAGGCGGCGTCGAACTGCGGCCCGCGCAGGCTCTCCGGGTCTTCGGCCGAAAACGCCTGCGCGACCGCGCCGTTCGGCCATTCCAGCCGCCGCCGCGACGGTATCCAGACCGGGCGCTCGTCGCGCGGCGAGATGCGCATGAGTCCTGACACGCCCTCGATCATCACCTCGCGCACGTCGTGCTCGCTCTCGCCGACCAGCGCGATGCTGCGGTGGCGGCGCTCCGCATAGGGCGAACGCCCGAGCGCTGCGGCGCGCACCCATTCGGCGCCGAGTCTTGTTTTGCCGGCGCCGCGTCCGCCGAGCACCAGCCAGGTGGTCCAGGGGGCGCCATTGTTGGCGTGCGCCGGCGGCCGCTGGTGGCGGTGTGCGAGGGTCGCGAAGTCCCTATCGAACTTCGTCCAGCGCTCCAGCTCCGGGATCGCCGTGAGCATCTTCTCCGTCAATCTCGCTTGCGACGAAAGCTTCAATGCGGCGCGCAAGGTCGCGACGGAACTCGTCGATGTCTGCGGGGATATCGTCGTCATCGTATGATCCTTGTTCGGGAGCGACGCCGGCGCGCAGGTGCATCAGCCGCTGCAGCGTCTGGGTCAGGATGGAAAGGATGCGGGCGCAGCGCTCCGCGTCGGTCGGCGCGCGCGCAAGCGCACCGAGCTCTGCGCGCGTCGCTTCGTGAGCCGCGAGTTCCTGCTCGATCAGCCGCTCGAGGCGCGCGATGGCGGACGCATCGGAGAACGGCTGCGCGGTTGTCGTGGGGGGAGGGGGCGGGGCGGCCGAAGGAGCGGGTTGTTCGGCGTCGGGCGGTGGCGCAGCCGCCTTCAGCCGCCGTGTAGCGTCCTGCAACAGCCGCATCGCCGGAGGGAGGGCGCGGACGCGCGCGCCGCGCGGCGGCACGCCCGCCGCATGGCGTATCCGCGTGACGTCGCGTTCGCCGATCGCATGATCGCGCGCGATCAGTCCGACCGGTTTATCGGTGTAGACATACTGGTGGATCACGCTCTCGGTGAGCTCGGGCGCATAGCGCGGCATGGGGCGCTCCGTCGATTGAGGATTGTGGGGGTAGCTCCGCGGCGGCTTCCGGCCGGGGCCGGGCGCAGCTGTCGAGCGTGCCGGCATCATGGCAGAGGAGCGATCCGCTGTCAAGATTATGTTCACATAATATAGGAATATTTGTTCGAAAAGTGGTGCCCTACCGGGCACCAAGCCGAAGGGGTAATGATTCACGCATGAATGACATCGGCAGCAAGCGGACCTTTGAGGAGGGCGATCAGGCGCTCCTGCTGGCGACGATCGATCGCTGGCTGGAGCGCGACGTGAAGCCGGTCGTGAAGGAGTTCGACCACGCCGACGAATGGCCGGCCAAGATCGTCGCCCAGATGCAGGACTTCGGCCTGTTCGGCGCCACCGTCGGTGCCGAATATGGCGGGCTCGGCCTGCCGGCGACCGCCTACGCCGAGATCGTGATGCGCATTTCATCCGTCTGGATGGCGATCACCGGCATCTTCAACTCGCACCTGATGCTGGCGCTTGCGATCGAGAAGTTCGGCACGCCGGCGCAGAAGCAGCGCTGGCTGCCCTCCCTCGCGAGCGGCGAAATCCGCGGCGGGCTTGCGCTGACCGAGCCCGACGCCGGCACCGACCTGCAAGCCATCCGCATGACGGCGCGCCGCGACGGCGATCATTACGTCATCAACGGCACCAAGACCTGGATCTCCAACGGCATCGAAGGCTCGTGTTTTGCGCTGCTGGTGAAAACCAACCCCGAGGCGCAGCCTCGGCACAAGGGCATGAGCCTGTTCATCGCGCCGAAGCAGGAGGGCTTCCGGGTCGGGCGCAAGCTGGAGAAGCTCGGCTACAAGTCGATCGATTCCGCCGAGCTTGTGTTCGAGGATTATCGCATTCCGGCCGATCACCTGATCGGCGAGGTGGAGGGGCAGGGCTTCTATCAGGCGACCGGTGGGCTCGAGCTTGGCCGCATCAATGTGGCGGCGCGCGGCGTCGGCATCGCGGAAGGCGCGCTCAAGCTCGCGACCGACTACGCGCAAGTCCGCCATACCTTCGGCAAGCCGATCGCCGAGCATCAGGCGATCGCGCTCAAGCTCGGCGAGATGGCAACGCGCGCCCGCGCGGCGCGGCTGCTCACCCTCGATGCGGCCGCTGCCTTCGACCGCGGCGAGCGCTGCGACCTGGAAGCCGGCATGGCGAAGTATTTCTCGTCGGAGGCGGCGCTCGAGAACGCGACCGAGTCGCTGCGCATCCACGGCGCCTACGGCTATTCGAAGGAATACGACATCGAGCGGCTGTATCGCGACGCGCCGCTCACCTGCATC
Organism: uncultured Alphaproteobacteria bacterium; assembly: GCA_963778455.1. Lineage (GTDB taxonomy): Bacteria > Pseudomonadota > Alphaproteobacteria > Rhizobiales > Xanthobacteraceae > PALSA-894. The sequence goes on along the minus strand of CAVZUL010000007.1, from coordinate 402,608 downwards.
GGCGAGGGCACCAACGAGATGCAGCGCCTGATCATCGCGCGGCAGTGGATCAAGCGGAGCAAGGACGCATGAAGCCGAGCTCGCGTCGATTTTACCCTCCCCTGGAGGGGGAGGGTCGCTCGTCTGAGCGTAGCGAAGATGAGCGGGGTGGGGTGATCTTGCTTGCCGAGCGGTTTCACCCCACCCCGGCTCAGGTGCTTCGCACCTTCGCCGACCCTCCCCCTCCAGGGGAGGGTGAAAAACCTCGCCGGGTGTGCGCATGAAGCCGCTCGAAGGCGTGCGCATCCTCACCTTCGAGCAGTTCGGCGCCGGCCCTTATGCGTCGATGCTGCTGGCCGACCTCGGCGCGGAGGTGATCAAGGTCGAGAACGCCGCGACCGGCGGCGACGCGGCACGCCATGTCGGCCCGCACATGCTGGCGAACGGCGACAGCCAGTATTTCCAGACCTGGAACATGAACAAGAAGAGCGTCGCGCTCGACATCAAGACCGCGGAGGGACGCGCGGGCTTCGAGCAACTGGTGAAATCCGCCGACGCCGTGATGAACAATCTGCGCGGCGACCAGCCGGAGAAGCTGCGCCTCGACTACGCGAGCCTCAAGCACATCAATCCGAAGATCGTCTGCCTGCACATCTCGGCCTACGGCCGCGACAACGAACGCAAGGCGTGGCCGGGCTACGACTTCCTGATGCAGGCGGAAGCCGGCGTGATGGGCCTGACCGGCGAGCCGGATGGCCCGCCGACGCGCGTCGGCGCATCGATGGTCGACTTCATGACCGGCGCCACCGGCGCGACCGGCCTGCTCGCCTGCATCCTGCGGGCGCAGAAGACCGGGGCGGGTTGCGACGTCGACACCTGCCTGTTCGATGTCGCGATGCATCAGTTGAGCTACGCGGCGGTGTGGTATCTCAACGAGCGCGACGCCGCGCGCCGCCAGCCGCGCAGCGCGCACCTCTCCGTCGCGCCGGTCCAGACCTTCCCGACCGCGGACGGCTGGATCTTCATCATGTGCATGACCGACAAGTTCTGGGTGAACTTCGTGCATGCGCTCGGCCGACCGGACCTGAAGGTGGAGCGCGCGGTTCGCGACGCCGGCGCTGCGCCGGCAAAACCGCGACGCGCTGACCGACGTTCTCGACGGCGAATTGCGCAAGCGCCCGACGCGCGCATGGATCGAGACGTTCGCGGGCCTGCTGCCGGTCGCGCCGGTGTTCGAGATGGACGAGGCGCTCGATGCCGAATTCCCGCGGCAGACCGGAATGGTACGCAACGTGCCGACCGCGGACCGCCCGGATTTTCGCGTGCTCGGCAACCCGATCAAGATCGACGGTGAGCGCGCGGAGCAGGTCGCCGCTCCTGCGCTCGGAGCCGACAACGACGCGCTGCTCGGGAGTCCGCGTCCGCGCCGCAGCGATGAAGCGGGCGCCGGCATGAAGCTCGCAAGGCCTGCGCGTCATCGACCTGTCGTCGTTCCTGCCGGGCCCGTACCTGACGATGACGCTCGCCGATCACGGCGCGGAGGTGATCAAGATCGAGCACGCCGGGCGACGGCGATCCCGGCCGCCACATCGGCCTCTCGGACGGCCCGTCCACGGTCTTCTTCCGCAACCTCAATCGCGGCAAGAAGAGCGTCGTGCTCGACCTCAAAGCGCCGGAGAACCGCGACCTCCTGCTCGCGCTCTGCGAGACCGCCGATGTGTTCGTCGAAACGTTCCGCCCCGGCGTCGCCGACCGGCTGGGCCTCGGCTACGCGGCCTTGAGCGCGCGCAATCCGCGCCTCGTCTATTGCTCGATCAGCGCGTTCGGCCAGCACGGCGCCTATCGCCGGCCGGCCGGCGCACGATCTTGCGCTGGAGGCGATGAGCGGCGCGCTCAGCCTGACGCTCGGCGGCGACGATAAGCCGGCGATCCCGGCCATCGCGATTGCCGACCAATTGAGCGCGCTGCAGGGGCTCTGCCGCCATCCTGATGGCGCTATTGCGCCGCGAGAGCACCGGGCGCGGCGACTACATCGACATCGCGATGCACGATGCGACGCTCGCGGCCTGCGCCAACATCGTTGGGCCCGTGATGGCGGAAGGGCGCCAGCCGGTCGCGAAGCACGAGCGCACACTGGCGGCGCGGCGTTCTACCAGATCTACGAGACGCGCGACGGCCGCCACATCGTGCTCGCCGGGCAGGAGCCGAAAAGTTCATCCGCAATCTGTTGAACGCGCTTTCGCGCCCCGATCTCGTTGCGCCGTGCCTGAGCGGTCCCGGTCCGCACCAGCGGCCGGTGATCGATTTTCTGCAAGCCACGTTCGGCAAGATGACCGCCGACGAGGCCTTGGCGTTTCTTTCCGGACTGGACGTGTGCTTCGGGCCGGTGAATACGCTCCCCGAGGCGTTCGAGGACGAGAACGTGAAGGCCCGCGGCATGGTGCTGCGCGACGATCTCGGTCGCCGCCACATCGCGCCTGTCATCCGTTTCCTTGACGAGCCGCCGGTGCCCGATCTGCACGAGCCTGCCTTGGGAGAGCACACGCAAGAGGTCGTCGGCCGACTGGGGCAGGGGAAATCGACGGCGGCGTGAGAACAGGTGGCTAGTGCGCTGCCGGGCAGTTGAAGGAGATGGGGTGAAGTTGCGGGGGAGCGGCGCTGCCACTATTCTATGGCGATGAACAAAGCTCTTCGCGATCAGGTCATGCAGTTGCCGCCGGAGGAACGGCTGGAGCTCGCGCATGACTTGTTGGAAAGCGTTCCAGACGCGGACGATGATTTCGAGCTGACAGACGAACAGAAGGCAGAAATCGACCGGCGCATCGCGGAGCACGAGCGCGATCCGGGCTCGGCGATTCCGTGGGAAGTTGTTCGAGAGCGCCTACGGGCCAAGTACGGATGACGCGGCGGGTTGTTTCCGCCCGGCGGCCGAGCTGACATAAGCGAAGCGCATTGCGCCATTCCGACGACCGCGAGTTTTGGTGCGCAGGAAACACCGAACAGGAAATCCGATAGCGGATACAGTGCGTCAGCGTCAGTCGGCGTCTTGCGCCGGTGCGGCGTCAATGCGCTTCGCTTATTGCGCCGCTACGAGATCGTGGTCGCGTTGACAGTTTGGCAGCGCCAGCCTACTGTCAACGCTCCGAATGACCTTCCCCGACATCACTCCTCGCCTGAAAGCAGCACTCCCGCAATCTGCGCGGCCGGCTGCTCGCCAACGAGCCGCTCGCGCCGCTCACCTGGTTTCGCGTCGGCGGCCCGGCGCAGGCCCTGTTCATGCCGGAGGATGAGGCGGATCTCGCCACTCTGCTGGCCAATCTGCCGCGCGAGATTCCCGTCACGGTGATCGGGCTTGGCTCGAACCTGATCGTGCGCGACGGCGGCGTGCCGGGTGTCGTCATCCGGCTCGGGCGCGGCTTCAACGAAACCAAAATCGAGCCGGGCAACCGCGTGCGCGCCGGCACGGCAGTGCCCGACCTGCGCGTCGCGAAAGCCGCGCAGGAGGCGGGCATCGCGGGACTGGCGTTCCTGCGCGGCATTCCGGGCGCGATCGGCGGCGCGCTGCGCATGAACGGCGGTGCGTACGGGCGCGAGACGAAGGACGTTCTGATCGAGGCGCGCGGCGTCGACCGCGTCAGGTAATATCCGCATCTACACGAATGCCGAGATGGGATTCACCTACCGCCACTGCGGCGTGCCGGACGATGTCATTTTCACCGAAGCGCTGTTCGAAGGCGCGCCGGGCGATCCCGGCAGCGATCGCAGCCGAGATGGACAAGATCACCGAGGCGCGCGAGGCGACGCAGCCGGTGAAGAGCCGCACCGGCGGCTCGACCTTCAAGAACCCGCCCGGCCACAAGGCCTGGCAACTGATCGACGCCGCCGGCTGCCGCGGCCTTGTCGTCGGCGACGCGCAGGTCTCCGAGCTGCACTGCAACTTCCTGATCAACCGCGGCAACGCGACGCGCGGCCGACATCGAGAACCTGGGTGAAGAGGTGCGCCGCCGCGTGAGAGAACAAAACGGAATCGAGCTGGAATGGGAGATCAGGCGGATCGGCACAAAGCCGTAGGGCGCTAGTCAAGCAAAGCGCACTGCGCCTTGTGGATGAGGCGGCGCAATGCGCTCCGCTTATTGCGCCCTACCGTCAAAGGTGCGGATCGGCACAAAAAAGTAGCGCAATCGCCGCAAATCAGATTCTTTTGCCTTGTCATGATTCCCGCGCGATTGATCGCGAGTTCGGCGGAGGGGCGCTCGGGGCGTATGCCGGCTAAGCACGTCGCTGTCCTGATGGGGGGCTGGTCGGCCGAGCGCGAGGTCAGCCTGAGCTTCGGGCAAGGCCCTGCGCCGAGGCGCTCGAGACCAAGGGCTATCGCGTCACCAAGATCGATGTCGGGCGCGACATCGCCGTCCGTGCTGCAAACCCTCAAGCCCGACGTCGCGCTCAACCTGCTGCACGGTCCGCCCGGCGAGGACGGCACGCTGCAGGGCATCCTGGAGATCGTCGGCGTCCCGTACACGCACTCCGGCGTGCTCGCCTCCGCGCTCGCGATGCAGAAGGACCTCGCCAAGACCGTGATGCAGGCGGCCGGCATCCCGGTGCCGGGCGGCAAGGTGGTCTCGCGCCATGAGGCCGCGAAGGAGCACGTGCTGGAGCGGCCCTACGTGCTCAAGCCGGTCAACGAGGGCTCGAGCCTCGGGGTGTTCATCGTCACCAAGGCCCACGAACACCCCCCGCAGGAGCTGACCCGCTCCGATTGGGAGTTCACCGACACGCTGCTGGCCGAGCCGTTCATCCCCGGCAAGGAGCTGACCTGCGCGGTCATGGGGGACAAGGCGCTCGGCGTCATCGAAGTGGTGCCGACGGCGCGCTTCTATGACTACGAGGCGAAATACGCGCCGGGCGGCTCGAAGCATCTCCTGCCCGCGCCGATCCCGCCGGACATCTACCAGGAGATCCAGCGGATCACGCTTGCGGCGCACCGTGCGCTCGGCTGCCGCGGGGTGAGCCGTGCGGATTTCCGCTGGGACGACGCGCAGGGCCTCGCGGGACTCGCCTGCCTTGAAGTCAACACGCAGCCCGGCATGACCGAGACCTCGCTGGTGCCTGAAATGGCCGTGCATGCCGGCATTTCGTTTCCCGAGCTGGTGGCCTGGATGGTCGAGGACGCCTCGCTCAGGCGGTGAGGCGATCACCTGGCTCCGTCGCCTCACGTCCCGCCGTACACATCGGCGAGCGCAAGCTCCAGCCCGGGCGGATCGAGTGTGATCGCGCCGTCGCGAACCATGCGCGTGAGGATGGTGTCGCCGGCGGCGCGCGCGTAATGCAAGATCAGGGGCTGCGTTGGATCGACGATCAGGTAGTGGGCGACGCTCGCCAGCCGGAAATAGCCACTGACTTTTGCGAAAGTATCGATGCGGCGCGTCGAGGGTGACAGCACTTCGACGATAACAACGGGTTCGGGAATTTCCAGCGAACGCGGCGGGACCTTGGTTCCGCAATAGACCAGCGCATCCGGCTCGAAGGCTGTGCTCTTGTCGATCCGCACCGTCATGCCGTCCGGAAGGACGTAACACGGCAGCCCCCGTGCGCGCGTTCCCGTGAGTAGCGCACGGTATACGGCGCCCTTCACCTCCGCATGCCCGGCGCCCTCGGGCGACATGGCATGCACCGTGCCTTCGTAAAGCTCGTAGCGGCCCGGCTGTCCCTGCGCCCAGGCAAGGTACTCATCCACCGTAAGGCGCGTCTGCGGCAAGGCGGTCATGGCGGCGATCATAGTCGAACGCGCAGCGCCGGGGAACGCCGCAAAGGATCGGTTTCCAATCGCGTCCGGCGAGCGCTTTTGCTCACAAATCCCTAGCGCAAATCCCGCAGATCAGATTCTTTGCCTTGCGATGATTCGCGCGGCGATCGCGCGTTCGGCCGAACGAGGCATGCGGCGGGAATGCCGGGGCAGGTCGCGGTTCCATTCCGGCGGAGAAGCGAAAGGGCGATCTCGCGCAAACGCGTGGTTCGCCGGACCTCCGGCGCCGTCCGGCCCCTGCAAAATTCACCATTTGTTTACCAAACGGCCCGAAGACTAGGCGCCGCCGCGCGTCCGGCGTCTGGCCGCGCGAACCGCGCGGATTTTTCGCGGAGACGGGAGCTTGCGGCTCCTCTCGCGTGCCGAGTTTATGGGATGAACGAAGGACGCCTCGCTCAATCGGTAACGCGATCAGGAGGATCGCGTCGCCGGCCTGCGGCTGCCAGCCGCGGGATGGTGAGCCGTGTGCTGCGCCGCGTCACGCTGCCGCTCGCGCGCGTGAGCGTGCGCGTGCCGCGCTACGCGGGCGTCATCGCCTGTCTCGCGTTCCTGTTCGGCGTCAGCGCTTACGGCGTCATCAAGGGCGATCACATCCCGGCGATCCAGGCGGCCATCAAGGACGGCGGTGATGCCGCCGCAAACGCCGCCGGCATGCGCATCGCGACCGTCTCGCTGTCGGGCCAGCGTCAGGTCAGCCGCGAGGAGATTTTCGCCGCCGCCGGCGTGACCGACCGTTCCTCGCTCATGTTCCTCGATGTCGCGGACGCGCGCGCCAGGCTCGAGGCGATCCCGTGGATCGCCGAAGCGACCGTGCGCAAGCTCTATCCGGACCGCCTGCAGATCACCATCACGGAGCGCGAAGCCTTCGCGCTGTGGCAGCAGCAGGGCAAGGTCAACGTCATCGCCGCCGACGGCACGGTGCTCGGCACGAAAGTCGAGCCGCGCTTCGCATTGCTGCCGTTCGTCGTCGGCAACGGCGCCGCCGCACGGGCACGCGATTTCCTCGCGGTGCTCGATCGCTTCCCTTCGATCCGCGATTCTGTGCGCGCGTCGATCCTGGTGGCCGACCGGCGCTGGAACCTGCGCCTGAAGAACGGCATCGACGTGCGCCTGCCCGACACTGACATGGAGCGCGCGCTTGAAACGCTCGCACGCTTCGACCGCGACAAGAACCTGCTCAGCCGCGACATCGTGGCGATCGACCTGCGTCTGCCCGACCGGCTGACGGTCCGCCTGTCCGATGCGGCGGCGCAGGCGCGCGAGGAAGCCGTCAAGAAAACGACCAAAAAGAAAGGGGGCGACGCGTGACCGATCTGGCGCACGGGCTTGCTCCCAAGATGAAGCCGATCTCGCGCCGGCGTTCCGCGATCGTGTGCGCGCTCGACGTCGGCACCTCGAAGATCGTCTGCGCCATCGCGCGGCTGAAGCCGCGTCCGCCGCAGGACGTGCTGCCGCGCCGCACGCACGGGATCGAGGTGCTTGGCATTGGCCACGCGCAGGCGCAGGGCATGAAGTCGGGCAACGTGGTGGATATCGCCGCCGCGGAAGAAATGCTGCGCCATGCGGTCGACGCGGCCGAGCGTGCCGCCGGCGTGCATGTGGACTCGGTCGTGCTGCCGATCACCGCGGGGCGGACGGCGAGCGAATTGTTCGCCGCCACCGTGCACATGAAGACGCCGACGGTCGGCGACGCCGACATCGAGCGCGTGCTCGCGGCGGGCAGCCACCATTCGGTGCGCGAGGGCCGTGCCGTCCTGCATTCGCTGCCGATCGGCTACGCACTCGACGACAATCGCGGCATCCGCGATCCGCGCGGCATGGTCGGCCAGCGGCTCGGCGTCGACATGCATGTCGTGACCACCGATGTCGCTGCCGCGCGCAATCTCACGCTGCTGGTCGAGCGCTGCCACATCGGTGTCGAAGCGATGGTCGCGGCGCCGTACGTGTCCGGCCTCTCGGTGCTGGCCGAGGACGAAGCCGATCTCGGCGCGGCGATCGTCGACATGGGCGCCGGCACCACCACGTTTGCGGTGTTCGCCGAAGGCCGCTTCGTTCACGTCGACGGCTTCGCGCTCGGCGGTCTGCACGTCACCATGGATATCGCGCGCGGGCTCACCACCACGATCGCGGACGCCGAACGCCTAAAGACCCTGTTCGGCGCGGCGCTGTCAGGCCCATCCGACGATCGCGACATGGTCACGCTGTCGGCGATCGACGCCGATCCGCGCGATCCGCCGCGCATGATCCCGCGCGCGCAGCTCGTGCGCATCATCCGCCCGCGCGTCGAAGAAATCCTCGAAATGGTGCGCGACAAGCTCGCCGTTTCGCCCTTCGCGGCCGATCCGCGCGGGCGCGTCATTCTGGTCGGCGGCGCCAGCCAGATGACCGGGCTCGCCGATCTCGCGAGCAACATTCTCGGCCGGCAGGTGCGCATCGGGCGCCCGCTCGGCATCGGCGGTTTGACCGACGCCACCAAGGGGCCGGCCTTCGCGGCGACGGCCGGGCTGCTGGTCTATCCCCAATTCGCTTACCTCGAACACTGCGAACCGCGAAAAACGCGGCAGCTCATGACGGGGACTGACGGTTATTTCACAAGGGTGGGAAGGTGGCTGCGGGAGAGCTTCTAGCGCGCACCACAAATATCTAGCGCAAACCGCGCAAATCAGATTCTTTGCACTGCCATGATTCGCTAACGGCGGCGCATGCGAGATAGCCGCCCGCGGGAAGCATCGGGCGGATGGCACGGGGTCAATCGCAGGCACTTGCGCCGGGTGGCGCGCTCGCTGAGGGCGCCGCGCCCTGCGGTTCCCGCGCATCCGGCAAACGACCCACACCGCACGCACTTATTGCCCGCAGCCCATCAATTTTCACCATTTGTTTACCATCCGCTCCGCAGACTGCGGCCCGCGGTCCAGGGCGCGTATGCGCGCGCCGTTCGCATGGGAATCGGCCATCGCGAAGGGACCTGGGGACAAGAAGCTTTCCGATGAGCGGCAGCAGATTCAACTCACGGCCGGAGGCGGACCGGCCAACTAGCGGCGGCACCAGCGCGTCCGCTCTGACAAGAGGCAAGCCATGACCATCAATCTCAAGATGCCCGACATTCGCGAGCTCAAGCCGCGGATCACCGTGTTCGGCGTGGGCGGCGCCGGCGGCAACGCCGTCAACAACATGATCACGGCCGGTCTCGTCGGCTGCGACTTCGTGGTCGCCAATACGGATGCGCAGGCGCTCACCCTCTCCAAGGCCGAGCGCATCATCCAGATGGGCCTGCAAGTCACCGAAGGGCTCGGCGCCGGCTCGCAGCCGGATGTCGGCCGCGCAGCGGCCGAGGAAGTGATCGACGAGATCCGCGACCATCTGGCGGGCGCCCACATGGTGTTCGTCACCGCCGGCATGGGCGGCGGCACCGGCACCGGCGCCGCGCCGATCGTCGCTCAATGCGCCAAGGAGCTCGGCATCCTCACCGTCGGCGTCGTCACCAAGCCGTTCCATTTCGAGGGCGTGCGCCGCATGCGCGTCGCCGAAAACGGCATCACCGAATTGCAAAAGGCGGTCGACACGCTGCTGATCATCCCGAACCAGAACCTGTTCCGGGTCGCGAACGAAAAGACCACCTTCGCGGATGCCTTCGCGATGGCGGACCAGGTGCTCTATTCGGGCGTCGCCTGCATCACCGACCTGATGGTCAAGGAAGGCCTGATCAATCTCGACTTCGCCGACGTGCGCGCGGTCATGCGCGAGATGGGCAAGGCGATGATGGGTACCGGCGAAGCCTCGGGCGACAAGCGTGCGCTCTCGGCCGCCGAAGCCGCGATCTCCAATCCGCTGATCGACGAGACCTCGATGAAGGGCGCCAAGGGCCTGCTCATCTCGATCACCGGCGGCAAGGACCTCACGCTGTACGAAGTCGACGAAGCCGCGACGCGCATCCGCGAGGAGGTCGACAGCGACGCCAACATCATCGTCGGCGCGACGTTCGACGAAAGCCTCGACGGCATCGTGCGTGTGTCGGTGGTGGCGACCGGCATCGATGTCGCGCTCGTCGGCGCATCATCCCGCCAACAGCCGCCAGACCATCGCTCCGGCCATTGCGGCGCCGACAGCCCGCGCCGCAGGCGATCGCTGCCGCCAGCGCGTCTCGCCGAGCTGACGCAGAGCCTGCGCATCTCGACGCAACGCATGGCGGAACGCACCACCGACCAGGCGCATCGGGCGGTCGCCCAGGCGCTGTCGATCGCTCCGGCCGTCGAGCCGGCCGAGCAGCCGCAGGCGGAGATCATTCATCCGATTGAGGCACCCGCCGCTCCGCAAATCACCGCGATCGAGGATGTGACGATCCGGCCGATCACGCCGAAGCCGTCGCTGTTCCGCGAGCCGGCCGAGACGCAGGCCGAGCCGCCGCGCCAACTGGCCGAGCCCGAGAAGCCGTTCATTCCGCCGCAGGCGGAGCAGCCGCCGATGCGCGCGCCGCGCATGCCGCGGATCGATGAACTGCCGATCCCGGCGCAGAACCAGATTCGCGCGCGCCAGGCCGAAGCGGCTGCGGCTCCCGAAAAGCCGCGCCAGTCGCTGCTGCAGCGGCTTGCCTCCGTCGGTCTTGGCCGGCGCGAGGAAGAGGCTCAACCGCACCAAGCCTCAACCCCAACTCCGGCCCAGCGGATGGCTCCGCCGATGCCGAAGGCGCCGCCAATGCCGCCACTGCCACGCGCGCCGGAACAGCGTGGCCCCGAATCCGTGTCGGAATATGCCAAGCGGCCGGTGCCGCAGCGTGGCGCTCCGCAGGGCCTCGACCAGCACGGCCGTCAGGCGCCTGTGAATAACTCGCTCGACGACGATCAACTCGAAATCCCGGCCTTCTTGCGCCGTCAGGCCCACTAGAATCCGAGTTTTCAACAGCCTGCGAGACCAAGTCCGGGCGGCCGTCAAGGCCGCCCGATGCTTTTCGGGCCGAATATCTCTTTGATCCAGTTTCGGTTTTCCCGAAAGCAGCGCGGGGCGGCTTACGGCGTGTTGAAACTTTTCAATTGTGGCATTGAAGTCACGCCCGAAAGCTCAATTAGGCCCGACATTTGCGTGGCTTCGGCGGCTGTAACAGTCGGAGAAAAACCGTGAATTGGACGCATTCCGGGCTGTGTTAGGGTTTCCGCGGCAAGGGGCTTTCGGGGACACGAGAGGGCTCTTGCGGGGGAATGGCCGGGCAACCGGTTCTATAACATCCCGCGCAGCAGCAACGTTCCCGAGAGAACGCGTCGGTGACGATGTGGGGTCCCGCTTGCGGCGGGTCGATCACCGAGGGGGTTGCGGACGGGTCATGAAGGCGGGCAAACAAACCACGCTTGGGGCGCGTGCCACCGTATCGGGTATCGGCGTCCATTCCGGTCTTCCAGTTTCTCTCACATTGCATCCAGCCGACGCCGGTACCGGCGTCGTTTTCGTGCGGCTTGACGCCGAAGGCCGGCCGGAGCGCGAAATTCGCGCACACGCGCGCCACGTCACCGCCACCGAACTGGCGACCGTGTTGGGCGACGACGATCACGGCCCGTGCGTGTCGACCATCGAACACGTCATGGCGACGCTGTGCGGGCTCGGCGTCGACAACGCGATCATCGAAATCGACGGCCCCGAAGCGCCGATCATGGACGGCAGCGCGGCGGCTTTCGTTGCGGCGATCGATCAGGCCGGCATCGTGGCGCTGCCCGAGGCGCGCCGCTTCACCAAGGTGCTCAAGCCGATTCGCGTGCAGAAGGGCGATTCGTACGGCGAGTTGACCCCCTACGACCGCGGGTTCCGCGTCGATGTCGCGATCGATTTCGCGCATCCGCTGATCGGCCAGCAATCGATCGCGCTCGAAGTCGAGCCGACAACCTTCCGCCGCGAGGTGGCGCGGGCACGCACCTTCGGTTTCATGAAGGACGTGTCGAAGCTGTGGAGCGCCGGCTACGCGCTCGGCGCTTCGCTCGAGAACACGCTCGTCGTCGCCGACGATCGCCTGCTCAACCCGGAAGGGCTGCGCTATGCCGACGAGTTCGTGCGCCACAAAGCGCTCGACGCGATCGGCGATCTCGCGCTTGCCGGCGCGCCATTACTCGGTGCCTACAAGTCGGTCTGCGGCGGCCACAAGCTCAACCACGCGATCCTGTGCGCCCTGATCGCCGATCCGACCGCGTGGACCGTGGTGGAAGCCAAGGCGCCGCGCCAGCGCGGGCATGCCGATGTGGGGCTGGTCGCGCCGGCCTACCGGGCGGACCTCTCGTAACGCTGTTAACCGACACCTGCCACATTCCCGGCCGAATGCCAGCCTATCGCCATATTGGCGTGGCCAAATCCTCGTGTCTGCGTTAGACAATGCGGGGCGCAGGGGAATGACCGCAGGGTCGATGGGGGATCTCATCTCTTTGATGCTGAAGCGTTTCTTTGTGCCGACCGAAGCGAGGCAATGGATACTGGGCGCGCGCCTTGCGGCGCTCGCGCTGCTCGTCGTGGCGTTGCCGGCATGCAGCTTCTTCGGCAAGGAAGACATCATCCCGGATGATCCGGCCGACAAGCTCTACAACGAAGGCCTGTACCTTCTGAACACCAAGAGGGACTACAAGCAGGCCGCCAAGCGCTTCGAGGAAGTCGACCGCCAGCACCCCTATTCGGAATGGGCGCGCAAGGCGCTGATCATGTCGGCCTACGCGCACTACGAAGGTACCGCAATACGAGGACTTCGTCACGGCGGCGAAGCGTTACGTGACCCTGCATCCCGGCAGCCCGGACGCCGCCTACGCCCAGTACCTGATCGGCTCGTCCTATTTCGACCAGATCCCCGACATCACGCGCGACCAGCAGCGCACCGAGCGAGCGTTGCAAGCCCTCGACGAGGTGGTGCGGAAATATCCCAACACCGAGTATGCCGTCGGCGCCAAGCGCAAGGTCGAGATCGCGCGCGATCAGCTCGCCGGCAAGGAAATGGACACCGCGCGCTACTATCAGAAGAAGCGCGACTACGTGGCGGCGATCAACCGCTTCAAGGTGGTGATCACGCAGTATCAGACGACGCGCCACGTCGAGGAGGCGCTGATGCGCCTGACCGAGACCTACATGTCGCTCGGCATCGTCAACGAGGCGCAGACCGCGGCTGCGGTGCTCGGGCACAATTTCCCGGACAGCCCCTGGTACAAGGACGCCTATCGCCTGGTCCGGGGCGGCGGGCTCGAGCCCTATGAGGATCGCGGTTCCTGGATCAGCAGGGCGTTCAAGAAGGTCGGGCTGGGGTAGACCTCATCGTTGCGGCCGCGCGTCCCGAACAATATTGTTGTCATGCCCCGCGAAAGCGGGGCATCCAGTATCCGCCGGACTATCCGGCGAATCATGAACGCTGGTGTTTACTGGATCATCCGCTTTCGCGGATGATGACGGCGAGAAACCCATGCTCTCCCGGCTCTCGATCCGCGACATCGTTCTGATCGAACGGCTCGACATCGACTATGCGGCCGGCCTGTCGGTGCTGACCGGCGAGACCGGCGCCGGCAAGTCGATCCTGCTCGATGCGTTCGCGCTCGCGCTCGGCAGCCGCGGCGACGCAGGCCTCGTGCGCAACGGCGCCGAACAGGGGCAGGTCACCGCGGCGTTCGATGTCGAGCCGGATCATCCGGCGATCGCGCTGCTCACTGAAAACGGCATCGGAACGGAAGACGGGTTGATCCTGCGCCGCGTGCAGCTCGCCGACGGGCGCACGCGCGCCTTTGTCAACGACCAGCCGGTAAGCGTGCAGGTGCTGAAGAGCTCTCGGCGCCGCGCTCGTCGAAATCCATGGCCAGCATGACGAGCGCGCGTTGGTCGATGTCGCGACGCACCGTCGGCTGCTCGACGCGTACGCGGGCCTTGAGCATGATGCCGCCGCAGTCGCGCGCCTGTGGGGAGAGCGCCGTGCCGCCGAGGAAACGGTTGCGGCGCATCGCGCGCGCGTCGAACAGGCACGGCGCGAGGCCGACTGGCTGCGCCATGCGGTCGAGGAACTGACGCGGCTCAAGCCCGAAACCGGGGAAGAGACCGCGCTCGCCGAAAAGCGCGCCGCCATGATGGCAGTCGACAAGGTCGCGGAGGATTTGCGCGACGCGCATGATGCGGTCGCGGGCGATCGCTCACCGATTTCCTCGCTCTCGGCCGCGCTGCGGCGGCTGGAGCGGCGGCGCGCGCAGGCGCCGGCGCTCATCGATCCGCCCGTGAAGGCGCTCGATGCAGCGCTGACCGCGCTCGACGAGGCGCGCGGCCATCTCGACGCGGCGCTGATCGCCGCAAACCATGACCCGCGCGAGCTTGACCGCATCGAAGAACGGCTATTCGCGCTGCGCGCCGCGGGACGCAAGTACAATGTCGCGGTCGACAATCTCGCGGCGTTGAGCGCGAAGCACGCTTCTGATTTGGCGGCGCTCGATGCCGGCGCGGAAGAACTGAAGCGGCTCGAAGCCGCGGCGCGCGAGGCGGACGCGAACTACGCGAAGGCCGCCGCGGCGCTGTCCACTGCGCGCAAGAAAGCCGCCGCGAGGCTCGACAAGGCGGTGACCGCAGAACTGAAGCCGCTCAAGCTCGAGCGCGCGAAATTCTCAACCAATATCGATATGGGTGAGGGCGGTCCCGACGGGATCGACCGCATCGAGTTCTGGGTGCAGACCAACCCCGGCACGCGGCCGGGACCGCTGATGAAAGTGGCCTCGGGCGGCGAATTGGCGCGCTTCCTGCTGGCACTGAAGGTCGTGCTCGCGGATCGCGGCTCGGCGCCGACGCTGGTGTTCGACGAGATCGATACCGGCGCGGGCGGCGCGGTCGCCGACGCGATCGGGCTGCGGCTCGCGCGGCTCGCCGACAAGGTGCAGGTGGTCGCGGTGACGCATGCGCCGCAGGTCGCGGCGCGCGCCGACCGGCACTATCTCATCACCAAGGACGCGCTCGCGCGGGGGAAACGCGTCGCCACCAGCGTGAGCGAGCTTGCCGCCGACCGGCGGCGCGAGGAGATCGCCCGCATGCTCGCCGGCGCCGAGATCACCGAGGAGGCGCGCAAGGCGGCCGAGCGATTGATAAGGGCGGCGGGGTGAATTGCCTGCCGTCATTCCGGGGCGTGCCGAAGGCGCCTATTCTTCGTCATGCCCGGCCTTGTGCCGGGCATCCACGTCTTTAGATTTGCTGCAAACAAGACGTGGATGGCCGGGCCAAGCCCGGCCATGACGGAGCTTCAATGGCAAAGCGCGAATTAAAAAAGAAGACCGCCGACGAGCTAACGCAGCAAGAGGCGGCCGCGGAACATGAAAAACTATCTGCAGAGCTGAGGCGGCACAGCGAGGCGTACTACAAGCGCGATGCACCGCTTGTTTCAGACGCTGAATACGATGCGCTGAAAGTACGCTATGCGGAAATCGAGGCAAGATTTCCCGATCTGCTGGATCTCTTTAGTGAATCCTATCAGGTAGGCGCCGCGCCGGCCCGTGGCTTCGCGAAAGTACGGCATGCGATATTCATGCCCTCGCTCAACAACGCCTCCACGGAAGCGGACGTCCTCGATTTTGTCGGCCGGATTCGCAAATTCCTAAATCTGAAGGAGACGGAAGAACTCGTATTCACCGCCGAGGCCAAGATAGACGGCTTATCAATGTCTCTACGCTATTTGCAGGGAGACTTGAGGGTTGCGGCAACTCGCGGCGACTATTTTATAGGCGAGGATGTTACGGCCAACATTAAGACACTCAAGGACGTCCCACACCGATTGAAGGGTACTGGTATTCCATCAGTATGTGAGGTTCGTGGTGAGGTATACATCACGAAAAAGGCATTCCTTGAACTCAACAAGAGGCAGGCGGAGGCGGAGGAAACTATCTTTGCCAACCCGCGTAACTCCGCTTCAGGTTCATTGCGTCAAAAGGACGTAAGCGTCACCGCTGCCCGACCACTTCACTTCTTCGCCTATTCGTGGGGGGAGATGAGCGGAATGCCTGAAGGCACGCAGTGGGGCATGCTCAAATGGCTAAGCAAAAAGGGCTTCGCCACCAACCCGCTGAGCAAAGTCTGCAAGTCTCCCGAGGAACTACTCGCTTTTCACAAGGAGATTGGCCTTCAACGTGGCTCGCTCGACTATGACATTGACGGCGTTGTGTACAAGGTCAACCGCCTCGATTGGCAAGAACGACTGGGCTTCGTCCAAAGAAGGCCCCGCTGGGCGATCGCGCACAAGTTCCCAGCCGAGCAGGCGACGACAGTGGTGCGCGACATCGAGATCCAGGTCGGGCGCACAGGCGCATTAACGCCGGTCGCCAAGCTCGAGCCGGTCGGCGTCGGCGGCGTGATCGTGCAGAACGCCACGCTGCACAATGCCGACGAGATCGCGCGGCTCGATGTGCGCATCGGCGACACCGTGACGATCCAGCGCGCCGGCGACGTGATCCCGCAGGTGCTCGGCATCGTGCCGGAGAAGCGGCCGAAGGGCACCAAGGAATACGAGTTTCCCAAGAAGTGCCCATGCCCGCTGAAGACGCCGGTGGTGCGCGAGATCAATTCGGCGGGCGAGGAGGGCGTGCGCTTCCGCTGCTCGGGCGAGTTCGCGTGCCCGTTCCAGAAGACCGAGCACCTGAAGCTGTTCGTCTCGCGCGGCGCGTTCGACATCGATGGGCTTGGCGCGAAGCAGATCGATTATTTCTTCGAGCAAGGCTGGATCAAGGAGCCGGCCGACATCTTCACGCTGGAGGCGCGCAACGGGAAGCAGTTCAAGCTCGAAGAGATCGAGGGCTACGGCGAAACCTCGGTGCGCAACCTGTTCGGCGCAATCCGCGCGCGGCGCGAGATTTCGCTCGAACGCTTCATCTATTCGCTCGGCATCCGCCACGTCGGCGACACGACGGCGCGTGCGCTTGCGCGCGGTTACGGTACGTGGGACGCGTTTCACGATGCGGCGCTTGCGGTCGCGAAGGGTGACGAGGAGGCGCGCACCGAGATGGACGCGCTCGACCAGATCGGCGACACGGTGATCGAGGCGATCGCGGCCTATTTCAAGGAAACGCACAATCGCGGCATCGTCGACCGCCTTGTCAAACAGGTGCGCATCCAGGAGGCTGAGAAACCGGCGAGCAACACCGTCGTCGCGGGCAAGACCGTGGTGTTTACCGGCTCGCTGGAAAAGATGACGCGCGAAGAGGCGAAGGCGATGGCCGAGCGGCTCGGCGCCAAGACCTCCGGTTCGGTGTCGAAGAAGACCGATTATGTGGTCGCGGGTCCGGGCGCCGGCTCCAAGCTCGACAAGGCGCGCGAGGCAGGCGTCACGGTGCTGACCGAGGATGAGTGGTTCGAGCTGGTGGGGAAGAAGTGAGTTGGTCATTCCGGGGCGCCGCTCTGCGGCGAGCCCGGAATCCATAACCACCACTGTTTCATTGTCGCCCGGTCAGAGCCCCGCCGGTTGTTTTGTGGTTATGGATCCCGGGCTCACGCCCTTCGGCGTGCCCCGGGATGACGGTTACTTCCGCACCAGCACGACAAAGGCCGCGAGCCCGCACGCGCACAACACCAGCACGACCAGCGCCAGCGGCAGCCCGGTCGCGGCGCCGTCGAGCAGATGGCCGATCAGCTGCGAGGTCGCGGCACCCAGTCCCATCTGCATGAAGCCGGTGATGCCCGCCGCGGTGCCGGCCGCCTGCGGGCGCACGCTGACCGCGCCGGCGATCGCGTTCGGCAGCATGAATCCGGAGGCAAAGCCGATGATCATCTGCGGCACGAAAACGACGGCGGGCCCGCCACTCGGATCGAGCAGCATCCACACGACGCCCACCGCCGCGCCGAGCACGGTGACCGCGACGCCCGCCTTGATCATGAAATCGACGCCGAACTTCGCCGACCATTGGCCGGCGGCGAAATTGCCCGCCATGTAGGTCAGCGACAGCACGATGAACCAGATGCCGTATTCGGCCGGCGAGCGGTGCATGATGGTGACGACGACGTGCGGCGCGCCGCCGATGAAGGTGAAGAACATCGCCGAATTGAAGGTCGAGACCAGTGCGTAGCCGATGAAGGCCGGGTCGGTGAGCAGGCTCCTGGTGTCGGCGAGGAAGCGCACGATCCCTTCGCTGGTCGCGACCGCGCGCGTCTCGGGCAATGCGAACATCGTCCAGATGAGCACCGCGACCGCGAACAGCCCGAGAAATACGAAGATCGATTGCCAGCCATGGACTGTGTCGAGCATGCCGCCGATCAGCGGCGCGAGCATCGGGGCGACCACCATCGCCATCGTCACCCAGCCGATCATCGAGGCGGCGCGGTCGCGCTCGTAGAGGTCGCGGATCACGGCGCGCGCGATGACGATGCCGCAGGTCGCGCCGAACGCCTGCAAGGTGCGCCAGAAGATCAGGCCGGCGATCGAGGTGGTGGCGAGCGCGGCGAAATTCGCCACCACGGTGAGCACGAGGCCCGCGAGCATCACCGGACGGCGGCCGAAGCGGTCCGACAGCGGTCCGAGCACGAGCTGCGAGATCGCCATGCCGAGGAGGTAGAGCGACAGCGTGAGCTGGACCGTGCCGGCGTCGGTGCCGAAGGTGCCGATCAACCCCGGCATGGCGGGCGCGAGGATGTTGAGCGAGAGCGGGCCGATCGCGGTCAGCCCGATCAGCAGCGCGAGCAGGCGCCAGGGGTGTCCTTGATCCGTGCGGACGACCTTGCCTTGCGCGCGGTCCAGATCAAGCACGGAGCGGCCTGGTCGCAGCTTCGAGCCATGACCGCGTCTTGGCGTCGACCAGCGGTGTGAGTTTTTCGGCGACGCGCGCGTGATAGCCATCGAGCCAGGCGATCTCATCCGCTGTCATCAGCGCGGGCTCGATCAGCCGGGCGTCGATCGGTGCGAAGGTGAGCGTCTCGAACGCGTTCATCGGCTTCTCGGCGCCTTCGATAGTCGCCTCCGTCACCAGCACGAGATTTTCGATGCGGATACCGAAGTGGCCGGCTTTGTAGTAACCCGGCTCGTTCGACAGGATCATGCCGCGCTTGAGCGCCGCGGTGCCGAGCTTGGAGAGGCGCGCCGGGCCCTCATGCACCGAGAGATAGCTGCCAACGCCGTGGCCGGTGCCGTGATCGAAATCGATGCCCGCCGCCCAGAGGAACTGGCGCGCGAAGGAGTCGAGCTGCGCGCCGGTGGTGCCGTCGGGAAACACCGCGCGCGCGATCGCGATGTGGCCCTTGAGCACGCGCGTGAAGCGCTCGCGCATCTCCGTGCTCGGCGTGCCGACCGAAATCGTGCGGGTGATATCGGTGGTGCCGTCCTGATACTGCGCGCCCGAGTCGACCAGGAACAACTCGCCGGGCGAAATCTTGCGGTTGGTCGCGCGCGTCACCCGGTAATGCACGATCGCCCCGTTCGGGCCAGCGCCTGAGATGGTCGGGAACGACAATTCCTTGAGCAGGCCGGTATCACGGCGGAATGTCTCGAGTGCGGCCACAGCGTCGATTTCGGTGAGCTTGCCGCTCTGCGCCTCGCGGTCGAACCAGGCGAGGAAGTTCGCGACCGCAGCGCCGTCGCGTGCATGCGCGGCGCGCGTGCCCGCGATCTCGGTCGCATTCTTCACGGCCTTCATTGCGGTGATCGGATCGCTGGCGCGGGCGATCGTGCCGCCCGCGTTGCCGATGAGGCGCGCGAGCGCATCCGCGGCGGTCGCGGAGTCGAGCCGCACGGCCGCCTTCGCGGCGCCAAGCGCCGTCAGGTCAGCTTCAAACGTCGTGGGCTCGCGGACGTCGGCGAGCGTTTCGAGATAGTCGCGCACCTCGTTGGAAAGCTTGTGGCCGTCGACATAGACCGACGCGCGACCCTCCTTCGGCACGGTCGCAAAGGAGAGCGGCAGAGGCGTGTGGGAGACATCCGAGCCGCGGATGTTGAAGGTCCACGCGACGTTGTGCGGATCGGAAACGATCAGCGTGTCGGCTTTCAGCTTGGCAATCTCGGCCCGAATGCGCGCGAGCTTTTCGGCGGCGGGTTCGCCGGCGAATTTCAACTCGTGCACCACGACCGGCCCAAGCGGCGGGGCAGGGCGGTCAGACCAGACCGTGTCGACCGGATTCGACTCCACCGGCACGAGGGTTGCGCCCGCCGCGGTGGCTGCCTTGGCGAGCTTCTCGGCGCCTTCGGCGGTGTGCAGCCACGGGTCGTAGCCGAACCGCGCACCGGCAGGGAGACTTGCTTCCAGCCACTTGTCGGGCGGGTTTTCGACCAGATGTTCGACAGAAAAGATCGATGTGTCGATCTGGTCGCGCACCTGCAACAGATAACGGCCATCAACAAAAATGACGGCGCGGTCGGCTAGAACGATCGCGGTGCCGGCCGAGCCGGTGAAGCCCGTGAGCCAGGCGAGCCGCTCCTCGGACGGCGGCACATATTCGTTCTGATGCCGGTCGGCGCGCGGGACGACGAAGCCATCGAGGCTGCGGCGCTTGAGTTCAGCGCGCAGCGCCGTCAGGCGGCTGGCGCTCGCTGCGCGTTCGCCGGAATCATCGAACGTCTGCAGACGCGCCTCGAACATCGCCGCAATCTATTGAGGGCATCCGGGTGGAGCAACCGGCGGGTGCGGCGAACCGGCGTGAAAGCGTGCGTATGGGGCACTTACGGACAGCGCACCATGACGAGCCCGTGACGCGCGCCATTCATCACGCGGGATGATCGAATCCTTTCTGAATTCTTACGTGTTCATGCCGGCTTCGCACCGCTCCCATGCACTTTGGTCGCTACCGGAGCGGTATTCGGTTCCTATGTTGCAGTGCAAGAACAACAGGTACCCAGGACAGACCCATGACTGCCGCGACCTTTCATACTCCCACCGCATTCCCGGAGGTTCGCACGGCATCCGGGAAGGGCCTGCTGGCCCGCATCTTCGAAGGTATCATCGAGGCGCGCATGCGCCGGGCCGTCCGCGAAATTGCCCACCACCGATGCCACCTCATCCCCGAGAACCTGCTGAAGAAGTACGGTTATGCGGCAACGTTTGAGAGTGACAGGGCCTATCCGTTCACGCGGTAAGCATCAGCGTCACCCATTCGCCAAGCGGAGTGCGCCGCACGAGCTTGAACCCGTGCGGCCGGTAGGCGGCCAGCGCGGCGTTCTCCTGGCTGACGAGCAGCCCTGACAGAACGACGTGTGCTCCAGGGGCGAGCACGCGCCGCATCGGGCCGGCGAGGCGGGTCAGCGGCGCAAGCAGGATATTGGCGAGCACAAGATCGAACGGCGCGCGAGCCTGAAACCTGGCTCCCGTCAGCCCCTTCGCGCAAATACATTCGACGTAAGGCGCCACGCCATTGAGGCGCGCGTTGTCGCGCGCGATGGCCACCGCTTCCGTGTCGATATCGCTTGCCAGCACGGGGCGGCGCAGCGCCATCGCGGCCGCGATGGCGAGGACGCCGGTACCGGTGCCGATGTCGAGAACGCGGCGCGGTCGCCGCTGTTTGAGAAGCCAATCCAGCGCCAGCAGGCATCCGCGCGTCGTGCCGTGATGCCCTGTTCCGAAGGCAAGCGCCGCCTCGATCTCGATGCCGAGCCGGTTCGGCGCGACATGCGTGCGGTCATGCGCGCCATGCACCGTGAAGCGGCCCGCCGTGACCGGCTTTAAGTCCGCGAGGCTCGCCGCGACCCAGTCCTTCGCCTCGATCGTCTCAAAGACGAGTCGGGCGGCTCCATCAATGCCAACGGCCTGAGTCGACCAAGCTCCGCACCGTCGCCTCGTCGGGCGGATGCGCGAAATGGATCTCGACGTTCCAGCGCCGGTCGGTCCCCTCGTATGCCGTAACGGCAGTTGCGGACGAGTCGAAGCTCTCCGAAAGCGAGTCGGCGACGCGCCTTGCGGTCCGCTCGTCGCAGGCGAGACGGGCGACGGTGGTATTTCTGCTGTTGTTCATGCTTCGGACTCAGGCGCTGCGCCGATCCCCTTAGGGCCGAATCAAGAGCCATGCTAGATTCAGGCGTTCTCGCGAATCAGGGCTGAGCGCATGAACGTCATCGTCTTCGCCTCACGCAAGGGCGGTTCCGGCAAGAGCACGCTGACAGCGCACCTCGCCGCGCACGCCAACCGGCCGTCGCGCCGCTGCATGCTGATCGACTGCGACCCGCAGGGCTCGATCTCGCTCTGGCACAAGCTGCGCGGCACCGTCGAGCCGCAACTGCGCAACGGCACGCGCGGCGGCGTGAAGGAGATCGTCGAGCAGGCACGCGCCGATGGCGTCGAATGGACGTTCGTCGACACGCCGCCGAACATGTCCGGCATGGCGACCGATGCGATCAGCGAAGCGACGCTGGTGGTGATCCCGGTGCGGCTTGCGGTGTTCGATCTTGCGGCCGTGAAGGAGACGATCGACTTCGCGCGTCAGTCGAAGAAGCCGTTCGCGCTGGTGATCAACGCGGTGCCGGCACGGCGCGACAACACCGAGTCGCCGTTCGTCACGCAGGTACGCGAAGTGCTGGCCGGCCTGAATGTGCCGGTCTGGGCCGGGCAGATCACCCATCGCACGATCTATTCGGCACATCTATTCGATGTCGCTCGAATACGGCGAGGGCGCGCGGGAATACGACGCGGACTCGCCGGCCGCCGCCGAGATCGCCGCGCTGTGGGGCGCGATCGACCGCTCGGTGAAGGCGATCCATGGCGCCTATGCGGGCGCCGCGATGCATCGGGTCGCGGCGTAGCGGTCAGGCGACGGCTCGCGTCTTCTCGTCTGCGAAGATGCTCAGGCCGAGCCATTGCTGCATGGATTTGAGCCAACGCTCTTGTCGCCGATCATTTCGATCTTGCCCGCCTTCTCTTCCGCCTGCACGGTGGAGAGCCCCATCCAGACCGACGTCATGCTGCGCAGCGACGCGCGCACGTAGAGATCGACCTCAAAACCCGGATTGGTCGAACACAGGTCGACCTTGCCGTCGTCGACGACCAGCCACCATGAGCGCTTCCCGGCCGGAACCTCCGGGAAGATGAAATTGATGGTGCAGCGCTTCGGCGGCAGCGGCGTCGGATCGAGCCTGCGCCGCATGTCCCACATCAGCAGCGACGGGTCGAGGTTCCTGAGCGACAGGTTGGAGTCGACCCAGCGCTGGCCCCAGATGCCGAGCGCCATGACCACGGGGCGCAGCTCCTCGCCGGCTTCGGTGAGCTTGTAGTCGAACACGCCGGCTTGCCCGGTCGGTACCGCCACGATGACGCCCGCGTGCTCCAGCTCCTTCAGCCGCTTCGACAGCAGCGTCGGCGACATCAGCGGGACGCCGCGGCGCAAGTCGTTGAAGCGCGTCGATCCGCACAGCATTTCGCGCACGATCAGCGCGGTCCAGCGCGAGCAGATGACCTCTGCCGCCATCGCGACAGGGCAGAACTGGCCGTAGCTGCCCAATTCCTGTTGCTGGGACATCGTTGTCCTCCTGCCAGGCCGAAATGGTCCAAGGGTCGGGCTAGTACAGATACTATAGCGCCTCAGGCTTCCGCGGTCATCGCCGGATCGCAGTATCCGGCGGTCGCGATGGCCACACGCTTCCGGCGATCCATTTCCTGCACTGGAATGGAACCGGCCACGACGCGATCATCCACGTGACAGGGTAAGCCCCTCAACTCTTTCACTGGGAGATCACTATGAGCACCAATCTCGCGATGAAGATGCCCGAACCGGCAATGCGCAGCCCCGCCGATATCGCCCGCGAACTGGGCCCAGAGCTCGCCCGCCGCGCCGAGGCGCGGCGCGACGAGGACGAGTTCGTGGCGGATAATTTCGCATTGCTGAAGGATGCCGGCCTGGTCGAAGCCGGCGTGCCGCGCGAACTCGGCGGCGGCGGCGCCGACGTCGACGAGCTTGCCGCGATGCTGCGCACGCTCGCCTATCACTGCGGCTCGACGGGTCTCGCCTTCTCGATGCACACGCATGGGGTCGCCATTCCGGCGTGGCGTTGGAAGCACCAGCCGCCCTGCAAAGGCCGCCGTGGAGCCGCTGCTCAAGCGCATCGCGGCCGAGCGCATCCTGCTCCTGTCGAGCGGCGGCTCGGACTGGATCGGCGGCTCCGGCAAGGCCGAGAAGGTTGAAGGCGGTTACCGCATCACTGCCCGCAAGGTGTTCACCTCCGGCGCGCCGACCGGCAATGTCCTCATGACCGGCGCCGTCCTCGACACCGACGAAGGTCCGATGGTGCTGCAGTTCGGCCTGCCGATGAACTCGCCGCACGTGAAGGTGCTCGATACCTGGCGTACGCTCGGCATGCGCGGCACGGGATCGCATGACGTCTCGATTGAGGGTCACGTGGTGCCCGACGCCGCCGTCGCGCTGAAGCGCAAGGCCGGCGAATGGCATCCACTTTTCCACATCATCGCAACGACCGCGTTCCCGCTGATCTATTCGGTCTATCTCGGCGTCGCCGAGAGCGCGCGCGATCTCGCGATCTCGCTCGCGAAACGCAAGACGCCCGAGCGTCATGCGATCACGCTTGCGGGTCAGATGGAGACCGAGCTTGCGGGTGCGCGGATGGCGGTGGACTCGATGCTGGCGGCGGTACGGCTCAACGCGCCATCGGCTGCGACCATCAACCAGGTGATGATCGGGCGGCAGCTCGCCGCGCGGCACGCGATCGCGGCGGTCGAGTACGCGATGGAGCTTGCCGGCGGCGTCGGCTTCTATCGCTCGGCCGGGCTGGAGCGGCGTTTCCGCGATATCCAGGCGGCGCGCTATCACCCGCTGCAGGCCGGGCCGCAGGCCGAATACGCCGGCTCGATGGCGCTGGGACTGCCGGTGGACAAGATTTTCTAGGCGCCGCGCGCGCGCATTGTGCTCACATGAGCGCATGCGCGCCGCATTCCGCTTCCTTGCGATCCTGATTCTGGCGCTGGGGCTGACCGGCCCCGCCGCGGCGCAACGCGGCGGTGGAGAGCCGGTCGACCTTGCACTCGTGCTCGCGGTCGATGCTTCGGGCAGTGTCGATCAGTTCCGGTTCGAGTTGCAGAAGCAGGGTTACGTCGCGGCGTTCCGCCATCCGCGCGTGATCGGCGGCGATCCAGTCGGGGCCGGCGCAGTCGATCGCCGTCATCATGATGCAGTGGACCGGGCCGGCGCTGCAGGTCACCGCCGTGCCGTGGACGAAGATTTCGGACGCCGCCTCGGCGAATGCCTTCGCCGACAAGATCGCGGCGGCGCCGCGTGCGCTGTTCGGCGGCGGCACGTCGATCTCGGGCGCGATCGATGCGTCGATGGCGCTGCTGTTCGACAATCCTTATCGCGCGACGCGGCGCGTGATCGATATATCCGGCGACGGCTCGAACAATCGCGGGCGCTCTGTGGCGCTCGGCACGCGACGAGGCAGTGGCCAGAGGCGTCGGCATCAACGGCCTGCCGATCCTCGCGCTCGAGCCAGAGCTCGACCGCTACTATCGCGAAAACGTCATCGGCGGCCCTGGCGCCTTCGTCATCGCGGCCAAGGATTTCGAGACGTTCGGCGAGGCGATCCTGAAGAAGCTGATCGCCGAAATCGCGAGCATCGATCCCGCCGTCATTCCGGCGCACCGCGAAGCGGTGAGCCCGGAATCCATAACCACGAGCGGTGAGCAGGCGCTCGCTGATGCCGTGCAGTCTGTGCTGACTCGATAGAGTGGTGGATATGGATTCCGGGCTCGCGCCTTCGGCGCGTCCCGGAATGACCGGTCAGGCGGAAACTTGAGCCGCCTTCCGCTCGGCGCGCTTCCGTCGCCGCGCATTGGCGGCGCGCACTTCGGCGCGCTCCTTGCGCCGTTTCTCGCGGCATTTGTCGCACTTGCAGCCGTGCGGCTTGATGTAGGCGTTGAAGTGATCCTTGCCGTAGTCGTAGGTGATCTCGTCGCCCGGCCCGATGTTCTTGATCGCCTTGATCCAGATGCGGCGGTCGCGGATCATCGGGTCGGCGTTCGGCCGGCACGAATGATTGATGTAGCGTGCGACGTTCGAGCGCCGCGCACCGTCGATGGTCCAGCGCGAATTCACCTCGAACCAGTAGCGATTGTCGGGGCGCTCGTCGCACTGCTGGTTGGTCAGCAGTGGACCGGTGTATTCGACGATGTACTTGTTCTTCCTGATCGGCGCGATCGCGAACACGCCGAGACCCGTGCGTGAGCGGCCGACACGGAAGGGACGCGCACCGTTGAGCTTCGGCTGTTTTTTCTTGGGCGGCTTGCGGGCAGGCATTCTCAAAGACGACGATTGATTCCGGTTCGTCCACTAGCGCGCGGGAGCGCGTGCGGTCAACATGCGCACGTCGATGCGCCGCACGCCTCCACAGTTTCAATGAATGTGATTATTGCTTGGGCACATAGATGCCCGGGCGGGGCAGCGAAGGTCTCGTCGCGGCGGCTGCGGGCGTCGGCATGGCGGCGGGAGCACGAGCGGGCGCTGCGGTTTGCGCAGCGGCCGGAGCGGGCGTAGTGCCGGCGACCTTGGTGTCAGCAAGGCGCGCATCCAACTCGGCGAGTGCGGCGAGCGGATCGATCAGCCCCCAGCCAAACCGGTCGTCGCGCTTGTCGGTTCCGAGTTTCGTCGCGCTCGCGGTCAGTACCTCGAGGACCGTCTTTGCATCGACGTTCGGATGTCGCTCGATCAGCAGCGCCGCGACACCGGACACATGGGCTGCCGCCACCGAGGTGCCGGTCGTGAGCTGATAGGCCTCGGCTGGCGCCGGAACCATGACATCGACACCGGGCGCTGCGACCGCGACCTGCGCGCCGACATTGGCGCCTTTGTAGAGCTTGTCGGTCTCATCCGTCGCGGTGACGCCGATCACATGCGGATCGGCGGCCGGATAGAGCGGCGGCGATTTCGGCCCCTGATTGCCGACGGCCGCGATCAAAATCACGCCTTTCCCGGAGGCCTTCTTCAGCGCCAGCGCGAGCATCGGATCGTGAGGCCCGGCGAAGCTCATGTTGACGACGCGCGCACCCTTGTTCAGCGCCCATTCGAGGCCGGCGATGATGTTGCGCGTGGTCGCCTGCGGCGACTGCCGCGCGCTCATGCTGAAGGCATGCACGGCGAGCGCGCGGGCGCCGGGCGCGATGCCGGTGAGGCGGCTCTGCGAGACGATCGCGCCGGCCATCCCGGTTCCATGCGAATGCGGCTTGCCCGGCTGTCCGACGGCGTCGAACTCCTCGACGATCGCCTTGGCAAGCTCGGGATGCTTCCTGTCGATTTCGGAGTCGATCACGGCGATCAGCACGTCCTTGCCGGTGGCGATCCTGTGCACCTCGGCGAGGCGGAGCTTGTTCACCACATATTGCTCGGAGCCGCCTGCGCTCGATTCCGCGGCGGGCGGCTGCTGTGCTGCCTCATACACATAGTTCGGCTGCGAGATGATGCGTTCGGCCTCCATCGCACGGACCACGTCGCGCGCCGCGCGGTTGTCGTCGATGCGGAAGTGGACAAGCGTGCCGCCGGTCAGCGCCGAGCGCTGGACGCCAAGGATGGTCAGATTGTGCTGGCGCGCGATCTCCTCGATCCGCTGCGGCGTAATGTCGGGACCCCACTGGCACACCATTTCGGTGCTGACGTAGCGTGTCTCGGCGACGGGCGGCACGCCGGTGAAATTGCGCTCGCCGGGCAGGGGGCGCACCGGCATGCGGCTGCGGATCGCGAACAGCTCAGCGCGGTGCGTGGTGCGCTGGACCTGGCGCAGCTGCGGCGTCCTTGCGTTCACGGCGCGCAGGCGCGGGTCGCGGTTCGTGAAGCCACGGCCGAACTGATTGCCGAGGGCACGATTGCCGGGCTGATTGCCGAAGCCGCGCGCGCCCGGCGGGTTGTTGCCGAAGCGGGTGTTGGCCGGGCCGGCACCTCTGTTGACTGCGTTGAAGCGCGGGTCCCGGCCAGGGAGGCCGGCGGCTGGACCTTTCATGTTCGGACTTGCATTCGGCGCGATACGCGCGCCCTGCGGAGTAGCTCCCGGGCCGAGCGCGGGTCGCTGCGGCGGGATGAAACGGTTCGGCCCGACTGCGAGCGGACCCTTGCGCAGCGGCTGGACCGCGCCCCTGGCCGGCGGCGCCTTTTTCTGCGCGCGGTGATCCGTCCGTGGGCTCTGCGCGTGCGAACGATCCGGAGCGCCGAGTCCGATGACCGCGACAAACAGCGCGGCCACAACCGCGGCCGTGCTTCGCCAGAACATCCTGCCGTTGGGCGCCATGGAATTCCCCGCCGCCACATGTGCGCGGAGATTGCGGCGACTTTGGGAGATGCTCCACCGCCGCGGCCATTGAGCCGCGGAGCCTATGCGTACGGAACGTGTGTGTTACCGTTGCTGATAGAGCTGCCCCGTATAGGGGTCGCGAAAGATCGTGCCCGGCCGCGGCAGCGCGTAGGGTTGGCCGTAGGGCTGATATTGCGGCTGCACATACTGTGGCTGCGTGTAGTACGGACTGTAGACCGGCTGGTTCGAACCGTAACGCGGGCCGAACTGCGGCCGCTGCTGCTGATAATCGTCCTCGAGCTCGTCCGATCGAGGCAGGCGCCGCCGCGCAACCGCGGGTGCTCCGGAGGGCGCGACGCCGGTCAGCACCACGGTGGTGTTGAGCACGCCTTCCTTCTCGACCAGTTCGAACAGCTTCTCGGCATTGGCAGGCAAAAGCCGCACGCAGCCGTGCGAGGCGGGCGAGCCGAGACGCTTCGTCTCGAAGCTGCCGTGGATGGCGTGGCCCTTCTGGGTGAAGAAGATCGAATGCGGCATCGGCGCGTCGTCCCACTCCTTGGAGAAGTGGTCGCGCTCCATGCGGAAGGCCTTGAACTTGCCGTTCGGCGTATCGTAGCCGGCCTTGCCGGTGGAGACCGGCCACTGATAGAGCGGCCGGCCGTCGACCTCGACGGTCATCTGCTGGGCTGACTTGTCGATGGTGACCTGAACCGCCGCTTGCGCCGGCGCCGCGAGCATGCAGGCGGAAAGCGCAAGGACGATGGTACGCGGCATGATACCCGTTCCCGAACTGACAATCGCACGCTAGCTACGTCTTATGGCCGGGTTTGTTCCAAATCGGAATGACGACACGGCTGCGTGCTTAATGACACGAACCTGACGGCGGCCCTCGCGGCGTTGGTCCAGCCGACATTAACCTTTCGTTAACGATATCGGCGCCAGGGTTGCCGAGCCACGTTTTGAGGGAGTGGCGCCATGAACGTCATCACGCTCGCATCCCGCAAGGGCGGCGCCGGCAAGAGCACGCTCACCGCGCAGCTCGCCGCACAGGCGCACGCTTGCGGCAAGCGCGTCACCGTCATCGACGCCGACCCGCAGGGCTCGCTTTCGCTCTGGCATTCGCTGCGCAAGGACGGCCTGCCGAAGCTCGTCACACCCGAGCGCGGGCTCGACCGCGCGCTCGCCTTCGCGATGATCGAAGGCACGGATTACGTGTTCATCGACACCGCGCCGACCATGTGGGTGGTGGTGCAGGAGGCAATCCGCGTCGCCACGATGGTGCTGATCCCGGCGCGGCCCGGCTTCTTCGATCTCGCCGCCGTGCGCGAAACCGTGAAGGTCGCGCGCGAGCGCGACCGGCCCTACGCGGTGGTGATCAATGCCGCGCCGGTCAAGCGCGACGAGAAGGAGTCCGCGCTGGTGGCGCAGTCGCGCGCCTATTTCGACGGGCTGCAAATCCCCGTGTGGTCCGGCCAGATCAGCCAGCGTGCGGGCTTCCAGTCGACACTCGCGGCCGGTGCCAGCGCCGCCGAGATCGGCCCCGCGACCGCGGCCGGCCTCGAGGTCGCGAAGCTGTGGAGCGCAGTGGAGCGAAGCGTCGAGGCGATCAACAACGCGCGGTTCGAGCCGGGGGTGGCGGCGAATGGCGACGCGAAAGTGATGGGGGCGGGGGAGAGGGCGGCTTAATTATGACGCTCGCTGCACGCGTGAACGGTTACGGCGAAAACTCGCGTGAACCGATGTCGTCCCACGAATAGGGGCATTGTTCGGGAAACCGTTCCTCGTCCAAGCCCGTCTCGCGGGCGGTCTCGACACGCGCCCGGCGGTATCCGCGCGCGATCGCCTCGCCGATGCGGGACTTGAGACCTGGATTGTCGCCGAGGACATCGTCGAGTGCGATGCGCTGCTCCTTGATGGATAGCGCCCAACTGCGCGACCGCAGCGGCGGCTGGTGATCCCATTTCAGCATGTGGATCAGCAAAACGCGGATGGCGCTTTCCAGCTTGTTGAACTGCTCGCGGCCCAAGGATTCGATCTCCTCCGCCACATTTTCGCGATCGATTGCCGCAAGCCGTCCGGCGCGAATGAGCCTCGCCTGTTCGAGCGACCAGGAATAGAAGTCGCGCTCGTAGGCAGGCGCAGCCGCATCAGGGGCGGGCACCAATTCGGCTTCATCCGCAGTGGGGCGGGTCGGCATGGCGGGTACTATAGCATACTGGGTTCATAGCCGAACCGGAGGCGGAGCCGGAAGGGGGACCGCTACACCTTCGGTTCGCTCTCGGCGCGGTCGAACACCGGCAGCCGCTTGAAGTCGTCGCCCTTCTCAGAAGCCGGAAGGTCCTCGACCGAGTGGCGCACCGCTTCCTGGATCTCGTCGAGCCCGTCGATCGTTTCGTTCGCGCCACTGCCCTCGTCATGGCGGCCGGTGATTTCGCTCTTCGGGTGCGAGGTGATCTCGGGGTGGCGGATCTCTTCTGCGGCGAGCGTGCCGGGCTCGGCGCCAAAATCATCCTCGCGGCCGAGTGGCGATTCGAGCAGCACGCGGTCGCGTTTCGGGACGTGAGCATGGGTGTGCGGCCTGCTGGCTCGTCTTGGCATCGTTTCCTCCGCGGCCTCGCATCGGAAACGGCCTAGGCCGCAACGTTGTTCCGGGAACTATCGTCCCTTACACCCAGCGCGCGGCTTCGTGGTCGGTCGGCAGCCGGCCCTCGGGCGTCAATTGATTCACAAGCTCGGGCAAGTGTTCGCTCAGCGCCGACAGCACTTGCTCGCGCGGCATTCCGGTCTGCTGTGCGACCGCATCGATGTCGTCGAGGCCGACCGCGTTCGCGAGTTCGCTCTCCGAGATCGGCTGGTTTTCTCCGGTGCCGACCCACGACCGCGCCGCCTCGCCCTGGCCGTGTTGCTCGAGATCGCCGAGCAGATTTTTCAAGCCGCCGTTCAGGAGGCCGCCCGCTGCGCCGCCGGCCAGCAGACCACCCAGAACGCCGCCCAGTCCGCCGCCGCCCATTCCACCGCCGCCCGTGCCGGCGCCCGGACGTGCACCGCCGCCGAGCATGCCGCCGAGAATGTCTCCCAAGCCGCCGCCCGGAGCATCGGCCGTCCTTGGGTTCTGCATCGGACGGCCGGTATTGCCGCCGAGCATTCCGCCGAGAATGTCTCCCAAGCCACCGCCGCCCGGAGCATCCGCGGTCCTCGGGTCCTGTCCCGGACCGCCGGTCTTGCCGCCGAGCATGTTCTCAAGTCCGCCGCCCTTGATCGCCTTGTAGGCGAGCATGCCGAGCAGAGCCATCATCATCGGCGACATGCCGCCGCCGCCGCCGCCGCCGCCGGAAGGCGCAGGCTCGCGTTGGCCGCGCGGTCCGTTCTGCATGCCGTTGAGGATATCCATCAGGCCCATGGTTTTCTCCCGACTTGTCGACGCAATCACATCCGATTGCCTGGATCGGAGATAACGCGGCCCGCGACCAGCCTGTTCCAGATGAAGAGAACGAGGATCGCGCCGACCGTCGCCATAATAAATCCCGCGCCCTGGTCGGCCCGGTACCAGCCGATCAGCTGGCCGATAAAGGTGGCGAGGAACGACCCCGCAATGCCGAGCACGACGGTAAGAATGAATCCGCTCGGGTTGTTCGGCCCCGGCGACAGTATCCGCGCAATGATGCCGGCAACAAATCCAATCAGGATGAGCCAGAGTATGCTCATGGCGCGCTCTCCTTGAATTGAGTGTAGGTCGCGGCGCTCATGGAACAATCGCCGCGTTCGCCCGTAAAGTATGGCAGGCAATTGTGCCAGGCGCGTCATATTTCCCGGGCCCATCTGCCTTGTGACCACCGTGACGCAGGTTCACGCTGCTCGCGGGCGAGGGGCGATACGCGCGGCAAGCCGCAGACGGGAGGCCGACCGGGGATGGTTGTAACGAAAGGGTGACGCGATAAGATGGAGGAGCATGACCCTGACAGTTATCTCAGCATTGGCAAGTTTTTTTCTCGTGACCGTGGTTGGCGGCTTGTTTGCGCAGAGCCTCCAGTATCGGGCTTGGTCGCGGCAGCAGTTCTTGAACAATCAGGACAAAATCATCACTGAGCTCAAAACTATTTTCGTTGAATTCGACCTACTTCTCAGCAAACGAATCTTCCGGACTCGGCGTATCCTCTACGCATTGCGCCGCGGCGACCCCGAGAAAATCAGGCAAAGTCTAGTCGACTATGACGGTGTGGTCACGGAGTGGAATGATAAACGAAACTCGCTGCAAATAAGGCTAGTCCGCGTGATCAGCACTCGATTTTCGGAGGACTTCGAACACGATCTGTCCCCCAAGTTCGTCGGGCTTGGTGCGCAGCTGGAACAACTGGCTAAGGCAGCAGATAACAACAGCCTTCCCCGCAATTTCAAAGCCACTCTCAGTCGAATTGAGGGTCAGCTGAATCTCCTCAATCGATCATCATACGAGTTTTCTCGGGAACTTTATAAGAGTCTGCAGAATGAGCAGGCGAGGCTCTATCACATAAACAAGTTTGACAGGATACCGGAGACGGTCGAAGAGCTAGATCGTATTTCGACGTGGTTTCTAATCAAAGCGTTGTTTGTACCCGTGTCCCAGCTTTCGAAAGAGTTGTAGGCCGTACGCTGCCCTGCGTTCAACATTCTCGGCCCACGTGGCAGTAGGGTTGAGCGGCCTCGGATACACCATCATGGCTGCTATCTGGGCAGCCTCGTCTCTGTCGAGCGACCCAACCTCTTTTTCGAACACTTTTCGCGCTGCAGATCCAATTCCTCGAAGCCCAGATCCGAGATACACGACCTCCAAATAGCATCGCAGTATCGCAAGCTTGCTCATCTGAAATTGAAGTAAGTAAGCGAGAAACATCTCATAGAGCTTCCGGCGGAGCGTCCTCTCTTTAAAGCCTGTCATTGTTCGCACGAACTGCATGTCAATGGTACTGGCGCCACCAAACCTTCTGAACGTGCACATTTTCCATAGCTCTCGCACGATCGATCTGAAGTCGACCCCATGATGCTGGAAGAATTTTCGATCCTCCAGCAGGACTATGATCACTTCAATGTCGCTCAGGTCGTGTCGATAGAATCCCTCAAAAGGCCGCACGATTTTCGCCAGATCACGATGTATCCGGAGCAACATCCTCTTGGGAAAAGGGAATTGTCGCGGCTCGAACATGGGTTGAATAATAGCATGCGCACGCGGTCAATCCAGGTCATGAGGCAGAGTGCGACCGCAGTATGCGACGGCATAGGCACGTCGGTTAGCCGCGGCTAGCTGAAGCCGCTTCGCTTCAGTCTGACGATCTCCCGATCCAGGCTCTGAAGAAATGCGGAGCGGTCCTTCGGCGCGAACGGTTTCGGCCCGCCGGTGATCTCGCCCGCCGAGCGCAGACTGTCCATCAGGTTGCGCGTCGCGAGCGCCATGCCGATGGCGCTGTCGGAGAAGGGCTTGCCGTTGGGCGCGATCGCGATGCCGCCGGCTTTCACGACACGTGCGGCGAGCGGAATATCCTGCGTGACGACGATCGCGCCTTTGGCGGCGCGCTCGGCGATCCAGTCGTCGGCCGCATCCATGCCGGCCGAAACGACCACGCGCTCGATCAGCGCGTCACGCGGCACGGCGATCGGGGCATTGCTGACGACGAAGACCTTCAGCCCATGCCGTTCGGCGACGCGATAGACCTCCTGCTTCACGGGGCAGGCGTCGGCGTCGACGTAGATCGTGATCGAATTGGCAGGGGACGGGGGCGCGGTCACGGGTGTGCGCAGGATCGCGTTACTGCGTCAGAACGACCTGCTTGCGCCGGATTTGGTCCGCGCGGACGCGGACCAATGTCTTGCAATGCGGGCAATCGACCGACGGCGCGCCGACGAGCGTGATCCCGAGATCGGGATCGCCTGGAAATTTCGACTTCTGGAACGCAATCAGACGGCCGCATGTCGGGTTCGTGCACCGAACCGTCAAGTACCACTCGGCCGTCGCCGTTTCGTCATCGCTGAGCGCAAGTGCTTTTGTGATGAGGCGTTCCTTCGAGGCCGGCAGAC
This sequence comes from uncultured Alphaproteobacteria bacterium, assembly GCA_963778455.1. GTDB lineage: Bacteria > Pseudomonadota > Alphaproteobacteria > Rhizobiales > Xanthobacteraceae > PALSA-894. Next base: position 368,625 of record CAVZUL010000007.1, on the reverse strand, counting down.
CGTGCCGGCCGGTTCCGGTCAGCTGACTTTCAGATTCTCCGCCGAAGTCTTGCCGCGGTTGCTCACCAGTTCGTACTCGACGCGCTGGCCCTCGTTGAGCGTGCTCAATCCGGCGCGCTCCACGGCCGAGATATGAACGAAGACGTCCTTTCCGCCGTCCGACGGCTGAATGAAGCCGTAGCCTTTGGTAGGATTGAACCATTTCACGTTGCCGACAGCCATTATCATCTCCTGAATTGAACGGCGAAAACGCGCGCACACTGCGCTTTTGCGCGGCCAATCGCAACCGCAATGTTTGGCATTGCGGCATTGCGACCTTCGCGCGGAAAAGCATCTGCTTTGTTGAAAAAACGCAGAAAATTCGGCTCACACCCGCTCGACGAAGGAGTCCACCACGCGCTTTTCGCCGGCGCCGAAAAAGTGCGGGCTCAATTGCGCTCCCACTTGTTCGAGGTAATCTTGACCAACGTGTTCGAAGACAACTCCGGCCCTTTCGCCGTGCCAACAATCAGTGCTAGTTCCTTGAACGCCATGTAGTCAGGATGCTCTGCGTAGTCCCACTTCAGCGGTTGGTCGTCTCTGATTGATTGTCGGAGCTGCTGATAGAGCTGACGAAAATGTCCAAGAATGGCTACTTCATCGTCGTTTAAGGGTTTCTCGCTGGCGAGTTCGAACCAACGTAGATTCAAGTTTTCCTTCCGCTGTGCACGCCCGCTCCAAGAGGCTCCAGCGGGACGCGTCGGGAAATACTGCTTTCCCTATGTCCCTTCGATAGTAGTTCCAAAGCTTCCGAATTGCGAAAAACTCGCCGTACAAGTCATGGAAGTCCCGGGCGGTTTGAAGTTCGTGCTCCTTTTGCTTTTGGCGGAGGTTCCAATAGACGGACAAACGTTGACCCACGAACCATGCCAGTCCAAGTAGGATCAACGCTCCCAAGAATTTTGGAATCTCTTCGATAAATTTGGCGATCATCGCGTCCATATTTATGCTCGCACTAGTGAAAAAGTATGTATGAAACGTATTGGTGATTGTATCTACACCTGCTCTACAAAGGAGTCCACCACGCGCTTTTCGCCCGCTCGGTCGAACGCAATCGTAAGCTTGTTGCCGTCGATGTGGGTCACGTTGCCGTTGCCGAATTTCTGGTGGAACACGCGGTCGCCGAGCGTGAAGGGCGAGAGGCCGGTGGATTTCGCGACCAGTTCCCCCTCGATGGTGAGCGGGGCGCGGCGCTTCGCCGGCTTTGTTCGCGTTCGTCCGGAAGGCGATGGAGCGCGCTCAACCGTCGCGTCTTGCAAGTAGTCGTCCGTGTCCTCTTCAAACCCGCCGCTGCCACGCGCTTTACGCGCCTGCGCACGCTGCCAGCCGGGTGTGGTGTAGTTCGAGCCGAAACTCTCCATCGTGTCGAAGCGCGAGGCGCCGTAGTTCTGGCCAAAGTTGCCGAAGCCGCCCTTGGCTTCGGTCACCTGCACGTGCGCCTCGGGCAATTCGTCGAGGAAGCGGGACGGAATGCTCGACGACCATGAGCCGTGGATGCGCCGGTTCGACGTGAAGTAGATCTTGGCACGGCGCCGCGCGCGCGTCAGCCCGACATGGGCGAGGCGGCGCTCCTCCTCGAGCCCCGCGCGGCCCTGATCGTCGAGCGAGCGCTGATGCGGCAGCAGGCCCTCTTCCCACCCGGGCAGGAACACGGTGTCGAACTCCAGCCCCTTGGCGGAATGCAGCGTCATGATCGAGACCGATTCCGCGCCCTCGCCCCTGTCGGTGTCCATGACCAGCGAGATGTGTTCGAGGAAGCCGGCGAGATTCTCGAACTCCTCCATCGAGCGGACGAGCTCTTTGAGGTTTTCCAGCCGGCCGGCGGCGTCGGCCGAGCGGTCCTTCTGCCACATCTCGGTGTAGCCGGATTCATCAAGCACGATTTCGGCCAGCTCCGTGTGCGGCAGCGTGTCCTTCTGCGCGCGCCAGCGGTCGAACGCCGCGACGAGGTCGCGCAACGCGCCGCGCGGCTTGGCCTTCAGTTCTTCGGTTTCGGTGAGCAGGCGCGCGGCTTCGAGCAGCGGAGTGTCGCGTTTGCGCGCATGCAGTTGCAGCGCTTGCAGCGTCGCGTCGCCAAGCCCGCGCCGCGGTGTGTTGATGATGCGCTCGAAGGCAAGATCGTCCGCCGACTGATGGACGAGGCGCAGATAGGCGAGCGCATCGCGGATCTCGGCGCGCTCGTAGAAGCGCGGGCCACCGATCACCCGATAGGGCAGGCCGAGCGTGACGAAGCGATCCTCGAATTCGCGCATCTGGAACGAGGCACGCACCAGGATGGCGATCTCTTCCAGCGAATGGCTGGCGCGCTGCAGTTCCTCGATCTCCTCCCCGACCGCGCGGGCCTCTTCCTCCGAGTCCCACGCGCCGGTGACCGACACTTTCTCACCCGGTTCGTCCTCGGTGCGCAGCGTCTTGCCGAGGCGGCCTTCATTGTGCGCGATCAGGTGCGAGGCAGCGCCGAGGATGTGGCCGGTGGAGCGGTAATTGCGCTCGAGCCGGATCACCTTGGCGCCGGGAAAATCCTTCTCGAAACGCAGGATGTTGTCGACCTCGGCGCCACGCCAGCCGTAGATCGACTGGTCGTCGTCGCCGACGCAGCAGATGTTCTTCGAGCCTTGGCCGATCAGGCGCAGCCAGAGATACTGTGCGACGTTGGTGTCCTGATACTCATCGACCAGCACGTATTTGAAACGCTCGTGATATTGCCGCAGCACCTCCGGGTGCTCGCGGAATAGGCGCAGCATCTCGATCAGGAGATCGCCGAAGTCGGCCGCGTTGAGCGTCTTCAGCCGCGCCTGGTAGGCCTTGTAGAGCTCGATGCCGCGGCCGTTCGCAAAGCTCGCGGCCTCTCCCGGCGGCACCTTGTCGGGCGTCAGCCCGCGGTTCTTCCAGCCATCGATGATCACGGCGAGTACGCGCCCGGGCCAGCGTTTTTCGTCGATGTTTCCGGCTTCAAGCAGTTGCTTCAGCAGCCGGATCTGGTCGTCGACATCGAGGATGGTGAAGTCAGGCTTGAGGCCCACCAGCTCGGCGTGGCGGCGCAGGATTTTCACGCCGATCGAATGAAACGTGCCAAGCCACGGCATTCCCTCGACAATCTGCCCGACCATGGCGCCGACGCGGCTCTTCATCTCGCGCGCAGCCTTGTTGGTGAAGGTGACCGAAAGCATCTCCGAGGGGCGTGCTTTGCCCAGCGACAGGATGTGGGCGATGCGGGTGGTCAGGACGCGCGTCTTGCCGGTGCCGGCGCCGGCGAGCACCAGCACCGGGCCGTCGAGCGTCTCGACCGCCTCGCGCTGCTCGGGATTCAGGCCGGCCAGATAGGGCGCCCCAATGTTGGCGCGCGCGCGCGCCGCGATGCCGAGCCTGCCGTGAGGATGCACGAAGCCGGGGTCTGAAGCGGACATAGTGGAATCTCGAATCCTTCACGCCAACATAAGGTGCTCGTCATGTGAATTCCACGACTGGGCGTGGATGGCGTCATGGACAGTCATTGACCGGGTGCATCAGTGATCTTGCAAATTGGACGTGTTTCAACCTTAATGGAGCGACTGCCGACAACGGGGATTGGGATATGGCCAAGGCCGATACGCCGAGCGAATTGCTCAAAGCACTGGATCTGGTCCGGGGTACCAAGGCGCCAAAGCTCGAATCCCTTGACGCGCTGGAATCCAGGCATGTCTCGCGCGTCCGCGAAATTTTCGAGGATCGCAACATCGTTGGCATCGGTGTCTCGCAGAAGGAGACGGAGAAAAAGGAGACGGGTGAACTCGGCCTTTGCTTCTACGTTGAGAAGAAAGTGGCCAAGAGCAAGCTCGATCCGAAGAAGATGGTCCCACCTGTGCTGAGCGTCGCCGATCGCACTGCAGTTTTCACTGACGTGAAACAGATCGGGAAGATCGTTCCACAGGTCAACGGGAAGCGTTCGCCTATCCAAAGCGGATTTAGTATCGGCGAGGGTGCCGAAACCGGGACGCTCGGCGCGATCGTGAAAAAGGGGAAGAAATTTTTCCTGCTCAGCAACTCTCATGTTCTCGCCAAAAGCGGCAAGGGAAAAGTCGGCGCCGCAATTATTTACCCTGGGGACCTCGATCTCGGCGGTAAGGCGAGGCAGAAGATTGCCGCCCTCTCCCATTTTGTGCCGTTCCAGGTCACCGAAGACTTTGTGAACCGTGTCGACGCGGCGATGGCGGAACTTGATGAGGATTTCGCCAACAAGCTGAATTTTTCAATTCGCGGCGCCAAAAACCCGTTGGCGGTGACCGAGCCGAAGCGCGATATGGAGGTGATCATACGCGGACGCACTTCGGGAAATTCAGCGGGCACCATCAAGGATGTTCACTTCAGTATTGTCCTCCCTTACCCGGGTGTCGGCAAAGTCGGCTTCATCGATCAGGTGCTTGTCACGCGATACTCAAAGGGTGGAGACTCCGGTTCCATCGTGGTCGAAAAGAAGACTGGGAAGGTCGTAGGCCTCCATTTTGCCGGTTCGCCCGATGGCAGCGTATTCAATCCGATCGGTGATGTGATAAAGGCACTCAAGTTCGATTTCGTCGAGGCCTAGGAGATCATCGGGAGTGTGCGATGGCCAGCGAAGAGCAAGCCAACACTGCGCGCCGCACCTATGGCAGCAAGTTGATGAAGCAGGGAGCTCACGCCATCGGGGTCGAAGAAGGAAAACAATACGGTAAGGAGGGCTGGGTCGTCGTGGCCCATGTCGCGCCCGACGCCAAAGCAGGGCTGCCGTCTTCGCTGCCGCTCTCCACCAAGAAAGAAGAGGTCGAGGTGCCGATCGTGGTCGCGCGCAGCGAGCCTTACAAACTGGAATGATTCACACCAAGGGGGCCTAACATGCCGAGTTTTGTTCTTCGCCGATCCATCGTGAAGCCTAAGGGCCCTTTCCTGGCTGAGCCCGAAAGCGTCAGGGTCGTTGGCAATCGTGTCGAACCCGCGCGGTCCGACATTTTCCTGCCGGAGATGGTCGGTCGCAATTGCGCTCTCGAAGACTACGAAAAGGTCAAAGTACCAGCCGTCGATGTGGACCAGGAAATCATTGCATATTGTTCGCCGGATTCGACCTACGCCGTCACGAAGCGGCTGTTTGACGACGCCAAGAAGACAATTCTCATAGGCATTTACGACTTCTCCGCGCCTCATATCACGGAGCTTGTGCTCGACGCGCTCAGACGCGGCGTGAAGGTCAAGCTGATGCTGGATATCGACAGCAAGAAGGAGCAGGAGCTTTTCGACGAGCTGAACGACTTCGGCGTCGATGGCGTGCCGGCGCCCTCTTGTGCAAGCCAGCGGGCGCGTTTTTTCAGTTCGTCGCACGAGAAGGTCATCGTCATCGACGGTGAATGGTGTCTGGTGCAAAGTGGAAACTACAGCGAGAACAGCATTCCTTTGAACGTCGAAGACGGCGGCGATCGCGATAATTTTCGTCCGGGCAATCGCGATACCGGCCTCGCCATTCGCTCGAGCAAGCTGGCGAAGTTCTTCACCAAGATTCTCGAGAGCGACATGGCCCTCGAAATCAACAGCCCGGAGGGACTCGCCGCAGTGGCGGTGACCCCTAACGCCTTCCTGATCGAGAAGGCGCCGACGCGGGTTCCGGAAACGCTGTTCCCGAGCAAGACATTCAAGTTGACCAAGGCGCTCAAGATCCAGCCGATCCTAAGTCCCGACAACTACATGAATGTCATCCCCGACAAGCTGCGTGCTGCGCAAGAGTCGATCCTGATCGAACAGCAATATATTCGCGGCAACCAGGAAAACATTTCCGACCTGCTTGAGGCGATCAAGGAGGCGCGGGCGACGGTGGGCAAGAAGCTCGATATCCGCATCATCCTCGGGAAGATTTTCAGCAAGAAAGATCTTCCAAAGGAAAAAGAGAATCTAAAATTGTTGAAGAAGGAGTACGGGCTCGTACTCGGCAAGAACATCCGCTACATCGACACCTCTCGCTTTGTTCACTGTCACAACAAGATGGTGCTCGTGGACGGGGAGGGCGTCCTTGTCAGTTCACAAAATTGGTCCAATTCCGCCGTCTCCAAAAATCGCGAGGCCGGCGTGTGGCTGTCGGAGAAGCGTATCTGCAAATACTTTACGGACATCTTCGAAAACGACTGGAAGACCGCGCGTAAGGCGCCAGACGCCGCGCCCGAAGCCGTGGTCGAGCCGGAATCGCTCCGCGCAGGCGGGTTTATTCGCGTCTCTCCAGCCGACTACCAGGAGGTTTGAGGCCACTGCGACAGGCGTGCGGCGTCCTCGTCAGCCGCCTGTTGCCGGCATCGCGATGCTGCGCCCCGCGGCCTCCGGCCGCGGCAGGCGGGCGTGTGCGCTTTTCATGCGCGCGAGCGTGCGCCTCACGGCGTCCGGAAACGGCGCCACTTTCTTTGCCGTCATGTCGACGTGCAGCGTCATGTTCTCCGACGTCGCGGACATCCAGCCGTCCGTCGCATGGAACAGCTGCTGGAAGTAATGGATGCGCTTGCTGTCGTAGTCGAGCATCTGGAACGTTGCGCGCACCGCGTCGCCTTCGTGCAGCTCGCGCAGGTAGCGCACATGCGCTTCCGCCGTGAAGGTCGAGTGGGCCTGCTTACTGAGATAGTCGGCGCCGATCCCGAGCAGCTCGTAGGCCTCGTCGACGCAGCGGTCGAACAGCACGTTGTAATAGGCCATATTGAGATGACCGTTGTAGTCGATCCAGCTCGGTTCCACCCGCATCACGGAGGAGACGAAAGGCGCGAAGAACAGCGGTTCGAGGTCGGTACGGTCCAGCATTCCATGTCCCCGGCGCTGGCGATATTGCCATATTCGCCGCGGGATGGAACTGTTTCTTCGGGTCCAACGACGATTTGAGCCATAGAGCAAAGTGGGAGGACGCGATGACGTCTCCGATTGCGACCACGCTTGAAAATCTGACGGCGGCGCTCAAGGCCGCGCCCGAAAAGGCGCGCGCAAAATATGCCTCGGCAACCGCCAGCCTTTCGGACGGGTTGAAATGCCGCGTCACCGGACCGTCCGGCGAGACGATGGTGACCGACATGGGGAAAGCGATGGGCGGAGAGGGCTCTGCACCCAACCCGGGTTGGTATTTCCGGGCCTCGATCGCGGCCTGCTGCTCGACCGCGATCGCGATGAACGCGGCACGACGGGGCATCAACCTGACGGCACTCGAGGTCACGGTCGAAGGCGACGGCGACAACCGCGGGCTCCTCGGCGACGAGAGCGTCTCGGCCGGCCACGCGGCGCTGCGCACCAACGTGAAGATCGCGGCCGACAATGCGACGCCGCAACAGCTTCAGGATCTGGTTCGGTTTTCCGAGGCGCACTCGCCGGTCGGCTGCACGGTTCGCGACGCGCCCCCGAATACGCTGCGCATCGACGTGGTCTAGCGATCACGCGCCCCATTCGCCTTTGCGGACAAAGCCATCGCTCTGATAGGGTCCTGCCGAAAAAGGCAGGATACGACATGGCAGTGGCGGGACTGGCTGCGGCGCAGCCGCGGAATCCCAAGGCCGTCGCGGCGGCGATCGGTGCGCTGGCGGCGAAATTCGGCAACCGGCTGGTGACCTCGCAGGCGGTGCGAGAGCAGCACGGCAACATCCTGACCTGGATCGAGAATCAGCCGCCCGACGCGGTGGTGTTCCCGCAATCGGCCGAGGATGTGCAGGATGCGGTGCGCATCTGCGTGCAGCATCGGGTGCCGGTGATCCCTTACGGCACCGGCACGTCGCTCGAGGGTCACATCAACGCACCGCAGGGCGGCGTCACGCTCGACTTCCGCGACATGAACCGCGTGCTCGCCGTTCACGCCGAAGATCTTGATTGCGTTGTCGAACCGGGTGTCACGCGCAAGCAGCTCAACGAGTACCTGCGCGACCAGGGCCTGTTCTTCCCGATCGATCCCGGCGCCGATGCCTCGATCGGGGGCATGACGGCGACGCGCGCCTCAGGCACGAACGCGGTGCGCTACGGCACCATGAAGGACAACGTGCTGGCGCTGAAGGTCGTGCTCGCAAACGGCGAGACGATCTCGACCTCGCGACGCGCCAAGAAATCCTCCGCCGGCTACGATCTCACTCGGCTGTTCATCGGTTCGGAGGGGACGCTCGGCGTCATCACCGAGATCACCGTTAAGCTGCACGGAATTCCCGAAGCGATTTCGGGCGGCATCTGTCCGTTTCCCTCGGTCGAGGCCGCATGCAACGCGACGATCGCGACGATCCAGTCGGGCATCCCCATCGCGCGCATCGAGCTGTTCGATGAATTGCAGGTCAAGGCCTGCAACGCCTACTCCAAGCTGACGTTGCCGGAGTCGCCGCTGCTGTTCCTCGAATTTCACGGCACCGAGGCCGGCGTCGCGGAACAATCGGCGCGCTTCGGCGAGATTGCCGCGGATCTCGGCGGCGGTCCGTTCACATGGACGACCAACACCGAAGAGCGGACCAAGCTCTGGCAGGCGCGACATGACGCTTACTGGGCGGTGATCGCCCTGCGGCCCGGCGCGAAAGCTTTCGCGACCGATGTGTGCGTTCCGCTGTCGCGCCTGGCCGAATGCGTAACGGAAACGCAGCGCGACATCCTCGAACACAAGATGATCGCACCGATCGTCGGTCACGTCGGCGACGGTAATTTCCACACCTCGGTACTGCTCGACATGGACGACCCTGCGGAAGTCGCGACCGCCCAGGCCTTCAGCGAGCGGCTGGTGGAACGCGCGCTCGCCATGGAGGGGACCTGCACCGGCGAACACGGGGTCGGTCAGGGCAAGATGAAATACTTGCATGCCGAGCACGGCGAGGCGCTTGCGGCGATGCGCGCGATCAAGCACGCGCTCGATCCGCAAGACCTCATGAATCCCGGAAAAATCGTCGCATTTTGATCGACTTAGACGAGTCAGACATATAATCGCCGCGTTGAATCGGCTAGAGTCCCGGCCCATCAGGCATTGGGGCTGAGACGGTCCGCGAACAGAGGGACCGAAGGGCTCGGAGCACGCTTTTGCAGGCGACCCTGCTCGGATTGAGTGTTGCGATCATCCTGGCGCTGGTAGCGGCGCTGGTCGGCCCTCATTTCGTCGACTGGACGCAATACCGCGCGCGCTTCGAACGCGAGGCGACGCGACTCGCCGGCATACCGGTGCGCATCGGCGGAACGATCGACGTGCGGCTGCTGCCGACGCCGACGATTGCCTTGGGCCGGGTCGAGATCGGCAATGCGACGCAGCCGCAGGCCAAAGCGCGCGAGGTCTACGCCGAGCTTGCGCTCGGAGCGCTGATGCGCGGACGGTTCGCGCGTCCGAACTACGGTGGTCGGGCCGGACGTGTCGCTCGACGTCACGGCAAACGGGCGCGTCGAGTGGCCGGCCATGCGCGTGGGCTTCGATCCCGATCAGTTCCTGACCGACAAGGTTGCGATCGAGGACGGGCGGCTCTCGCGTTGCGCGACGGCGCGAGCGGCACGACCGTCTCGCTCGCAGGGCTTCTGGTTCAACGGCGAACTGCGCTCGCTGCTCGGGCCGGCGAAGGGCGAAGGCGGGTTCATCTCGGCCGGCGAGCGCTACGGCTATCGACTCGCAGCGAGCCGCGTCGGCGACGACGGCGCTCAAGCTGCGCCTTGGTCTCGATCCGGCGGATCGTCCGCTCGCGATCGAAGCCGACGGCGCGTTGCGGCTCGAAGAAAGCTCCCCGCGCTTCGAGGGCACGTTGACGCTGTCGCGTCTCGCCGCGGTCGGCAGCGGCGTGCGAGGACGCGGCACCGTCGCGGTGCCGTGGCGTGCGACCGCGAAAGTGAAGGCGGCGCCGACCCACGCGCTGTTCGAGCAGCTCGAATACAGCTACGGGCCGGAAGCGCGCGCCATCAGGCTCACCGGCACGGCGGAATTCCGCTTCGGCAAGACGCCGCGCTTCGACAGCGTGCTTTCGGCGCGGCAGGCCGATCTCGACCGCGCGCTTGCGCTGCCCGAAGCCGTCAGGCCGGCTGCCGCTCGCGGCGCTGAAGGCGTTCATCGAGCCGTTTGCGTCGTCCTATCGGTCCGTCATTTCCGGTGCGGCTCGGCATCGGCGTCGACGCGGTGACGCTCGCCGGCCGGCACGCTGCAGAACGTGCGCGGCGACATCAAGCTCGACCATGACGGCTGGGACATCGAGACGCTCGAATTCCGCGCGCCCGGCTTCGCGCAGGTGCGCCTGAGCGGAAAGGTCGCGCAGACGGCGCAGGGCGTGACCTTCAAGGGTCCGGCGCAGATCGAAGCGACGCGATCCGAAATTGTTTCTCGCCTGGCTGGAAGGCCGTTCCGACACAGCGCAACGGCAGGCCGGCCTGCTGCGCGCGAGCGGCGACCTGACCATCGGGGCGCAGGCGTTCGCGGTCGAGCGGCTCAAGTTCGAGTTCGATCGCAAGACGATCGAAGGCCGCATTGCCTATACGGGTGCCGATGGTGCGCGCCGCCGCGTCTCGAAGCGGAACTAAAAGCCGCCGAGCTCGACGTCGATGGCGTGATTGCCTTCGCACGCGCCGCGTTCGACGGCAGCGCGATCGAGCGGCCGCGCGAAATCTCGCTCACCGTCGACATCGGCCGCGCGAACCTGGCCGGTATCGACGTCAAAGGCGTCAGCGGCACGTTCAAGCTCGACCCCGCCGGAGTGACGTTCGACAACGTGCGGATCGCCGACCTCGCCGATGCGGCGTTCAATCTGAACGGCCGCATGGAAGGCGCGCTCGATGCGCCGCGCGGCACCGTGACGTTCGATGTCGATGCGCGCGGCCTCGACGGCACGATCGCGGTGCTGGCGAAGTATCTGCCCGAGGCTGCGGAGCCGCTGCGCCACGCCGCGGCGCACATCGTTCCGCTCAAGGCGCGCGCGACGCTCGGGATCGAGCCGGTGTCGTCGACCGATCCGCGCGGCAACAGCAAGGTCAAGCTCGGCCTCGAAGGCACGGCCGGCGCGCTGCGCACGAAGATTCGGCGCCGAAGCGGCCGGCGATCTCGGCGCGTTGACGCTGCCGGTGTTTCGCCTCGATGGCCAGAGTCAGCGCCACCGACGGCACCGCGCTCGTCGGACTGCTCGGGCTCGACCGCGCGCTCAATGTGGACAAGCGCGCCGGCACGCTGAGCGTCTCGGTGCGCAGCGCTGCGGGCAGCGATGCGCGGGTTGACGCCGCCTCAACGCGGGCGGGCTTGCGGCGAACGCCAACGGCACCGCGCGGCTGTTTCACCGAACGGGCTCGCGGCGGCGCTCGATGTGACCTTGCAGGCAGCGGACGCGAGCCCGCTGCGGCGTGGAAGATCGCGCAATCGGCCGTGCTGCTGCCGGTCGCGCTGCGCGCCAAGCTGCATGCAAGCCGAACGAGCTTGCGCTGGAAAACCTTTCCGGTGTGATCGGCGGTTCGTCGGTCCGCGGCAAGCTCAAGCTGGGGCTGGGCGCGGCCAAGCGTCTCGACGGCCAGATCGACGCCGATGCCGTCGAGCTCCCAGCCCTGATTGCGATAGCGGCGGGCATGCCCAAGTCCCAGGCGCGTGGCGATGCGCCCGTGTGGGCGGGCGAGCCATTCGGCGACAGTGCGCTCGGTGATTTTGAAGGCCGCGTCGATTTCACCGCGGCGCGTGCCACGCTGGCGCCGGGGCTGGTCGGTCGTCAGGTGCGCGGAGCCGTGCGCGTCGGGGCCGGCGAGATCGCGATCGAGAACGTCGAGGGCGCGCTCGCCGGCGGCCGCGCGACGGGGCAACTCAGCTTGCGCCGGGGCGCCGACGGAATGACGGCGCGCGCACGCTTTGCCCTCGTCAACGGCGATGCGGCGGCACTGCTGCCGGGCGATGGAAAGGCCGCGGTGGTCGGCCGGGTCGGCCTGCAGGCCGAGGTCCAGGGCAGCGGGCTCAGCCCCGCGTCGCTGATCGGATCCCTCGCCGGCGGTGGCATGATCACTCTCGAGGATGCGCAGATCGCGGGGCTCGATCCGAAGGCGTTCAACGCGGCGATCCGCGCCGTCGATCAGGGGCACGCGATCGACGCGCCGCGGATACGCGACATCGTCGCGACAGTGCTCGACGGCGGGCGCCTCGCGGTGCCGCGGCTCGATGCTGCCGTGACGGTCAACGCCGGGCAGGCGCGCATCGGCCAGACGGTCGTGCTCGGTCAGGGCGCCGATCTTGCGCTGTCGGCAAGCGCCGATCTCGCCGACGCATCGATCGACGCGCGCCTGACGTTGACCGGACCGATCATCACCGAGGGCACAAGCACGATCCGGCCCGAGATACTGATGACGCTGAAGGGGCCGTACGCGGCGCCGAAGCGCACCATCGATGTGTCCACCCTGTCGGGCTGGCTGATGTTGCGCTCGGTCGAACGTCAGGCGAAACAGATCGACGCGATGGAAGCTCAGCGGCGTGAGGTTGAGCGGCGTGAGGTTGAGCGGCGTGAAAACGAGAGGCGCGACGCAGAGCGCCGCGAGGCCGAAAAACGCGAGACCGAGAGGCAAGAGGCCGAACGGCGGGACGAGGAAGCCAAGGCCGCGACAAGCGCGGTTCCGGCCGCGTTGCCGGTCCCCTCGATCATCGAAGAAGCACCATCGGCGCCTCCGCCCGGCCGCGCTACGCGTCCGAGCGTACCAACTCGCGTGCCGCCACCTGGCGCCCAACAAGCGCCGACATTGCCACCGCCGCTTGATATCGGACCCGCACCGGGTGCTGCCAAGTCCGGCCGCTTGCCGCGCCCGCCCGGCTCAACAGCCGTGCAGAATCCGCAAGCGCTTCCTCCGCCGCCACCACCGCGTTCGGCGCTGGAAACGCTATTCGGCGTGCCGCGCTGACATCGCCGGCCGTCCGCCGGTCTCGCGCGATTCGGTCGACCTCGTACCACCGCCGCTGGCGAGCGCGCGATAGTGATCCAGCACGAACAGCCTGATCGCAGATGACAGATTGCCTTGGCGGCGATCAGCGTCGACCGCGGCGACCAGTTCGGACAGCGTCATGTTACGCGACGTCGCAATGTCCTTCAGTCCGCTCCAGAAGGCGTCCTCGAGACTGACGCTGGTCTTGTGCCCCGTGATGACGATGGAGCGCTTCACGACCGGTGATTTCATGGCGCATCTCCCGTGTCGATCTTGTGCGCGTCGAGTAGTCGGCGTTCCTTTTCCGAACGTTTCTCCTCAAGCGTCCGCTCCGCTTTCGAGCGACCGTGACTGATCCGATTTGCGGCCGCGCGTTCGGCTTGGCGCTGCCTTGCGGCTCGCTTGCGGGCTTGGCGCAGATTGACGATGTCGCCCATCCCGGCTTCTCGCGGTCACACATCGCGACGCATGTGTGCAGCTATACCGGGAGAATGTGCCCGCCGCTACCTACGATAACGTTATCCCCCGGGACTTTTATACAAGCGTCGCGATGGCAGGATTCAGATGATGTTTTTTTCCGTTGTGCAAGACGCGCAGGGTTGATTTCGCTGAAATTATTGCTTCAACACGATCGATTACAACGCCGACCTCTTTACAATTTGTATGAGAGTTATCTGTGTAGTCGGTTATTTGAAAGGATTACGTAAAGTTCCATTTCTTTTGATGTTGGCATTACATGGTATTTGTTATAGTGAAACAATGAATACTTATCGACGGAAACTCGAAAAAGCTTGAACGGCTCCAAACTAGCCCTTGCGGAGTAAGGAACGCACCGGCTGCGCGAGGATGAAGTTTCCGAGAATGTTTATTTCAACAGTATTCCTATGGGGAAATGCTTGGCCGGTTTTGCGCCGGCTCATCCCGGCCGGACCATCTTCTCCGGCCGCACTAGCCGGTCGAACTCGGCCGCCGTGACATGGCCGCCGCCGACCGCCTCCTCGCGCAGCGTCGTTCCGTTCGCGTGCGCCGCCTTGGCGATCTTGGCGGCCTTGTCGTAGCCGATCTTCGGCGCGAGCGCGGTGACGAGCATCAGCGAGCGCTCGGTCAGTTCGCGGATGCGCGGCTCGTTCGCGCGGATGCCGACGACGCAGTTGTCGGTGAACGAGCGCGCGGCATCGGCGATCAGGCGGATCGATTGCAGCATCGCGTGGGCCATCACCGGCTTGTAGACGTTGAGTTCGAAATGGCCCTGCGAACCCGCGACCGTGACGGTCGTCTGATTGCCGAACACGCGCGTGCACACCATGGTGAGCGCCTCGCTCTGCGTCGGGTTGACCTTGCCGGGCATGATCGAGGAGCCGGGCTCGTTCTCCGGCAAGATCAGTTCGCCGAGCCCGGAGCGCGGGCCGGAGCCGAGAAAGCGGATGTCGTTGGCGATCTTGAACAGGCCGGCCGCGACCGAGTCGAGCGCGCCGTGCACGAACACGTACGCGTCGTTCGAAGCGAGCGCCTCGAACTTGTTCGGCGCCGACGTGAAGGGCAGCCGCGTGATCGAGGCGACGCGCTTGGCGAACAGTTTTCCGAACTGCGGCTTGGCGTTCAGCCCGGTGCCGACCGCGGTGCCGCCCTGCGCGAGCGGATAGAGCTGCTTCAGCGCGAGCCGCATTCGGCCGATCCCGAGCTTGACCTGCTCGGCGTAGCCGGAAAATTCCTGGCCCAGGGTGAGCGGCGTTGCGTCCTGCGTGTGGGTGCGGCCGATCTTCACGATCTTCGCGAACTCCTTCGATTTTTTCTGCAGCGCGTCCTGCAGATGCGTGAGCGCCGGATCGAGCAGCCAGACGATCTCGCACGCCGCCGCGATGTGCATCGCAGTCGGGAACGCGTCGTTCGACGACTGGCTCATGTTGACGTGATCATTCGGATGAATCGCCGACTTGTCGCCGCGCTTAGCCCCGAGCAGCTCGTTCGCGCGGTTCGCGATCACCTCGTTCAGGTTCATGTTGGTCTGGGTGCCGGAGCCGGTCTGCCAGACAACCAGCGGAAAATGATCGTTCAGCTTGCCGTCGATCACTTCCTGCGCAGCCTGGATGATGGCGCGGGCGCGCTTGCGGTCGAGAAGGCCGAGCGAGAGGTTGACCTCGGCGGCGGCGCGCTTGACCAGCCCGAGCGCGCGGATGAGGGGGAGCGGCATGCGCTCCTCGCCGATGCGGAAATTCTTCAGCGAACGCTGCGTCTGCGCGCCCCAGTATTTGTCCGCCGGCACCTCGATCGGCCCGAAGGTGTCGGTCTCGATACGGGTTTTCGCCATGATCCGCCCTTCATTCGCAGCTCGGGCACTCAATATAATGGTGCCGGCAACAGGGTCGAGGCATGACGGCAAGCGCCGACGCAATCGAATTGAGGACGAACGACCGCCCGCCAGCGCCCGAGCCGCGCGTGGCGCGGCTCGGCCCGCTTGCGCTCTATCGCGCGCTGCGCACGAACTCGGTCGCCGCCTGGCGGGCGGAGGCCTACGAGGAGCCGTACATTGCCGACCGCAACATGCTGGGCGGCTACGTTCTGCTCAACGATCCCGACCTGATCCGCCGCGTGCTGATCGACAACGCGGCGAACTATCCGAAGGACGATCTGCAGCTCGAGAAGCTCACGCCCGCGGTCGGGCGCGGCCTGCTCACCGCTGACGGCGAAGCCTGGCGGCTGCAGCGCCGCACCGTCGCGCCGCTGTTCCAACCGGCGGGAGTCGCCGGCTACCTCGCGCCGATGGCGGCCTCGGTCGCCGAGATGCTGGAGCGCTGGGACGGCCATGCGCGGAGCGGCGCGGTCATCGATGTGGCGCGTGAGATGACCGCGCTGACCTACGACATCATCTCGCGCACGGTGTTCAGCCACGAAATCGAAACGCCGGCCGAGGTGATGGGCGAGGCGATCACCACGTATTTCGACGCCTTGGGACGCATCGATCTGTGGGATGTTCTACCGCTGCCGCGCTGGCTGCCGCGGCCGGCGTTCATCAAGGCGCGCCCGGCGCAGAAGATCTTCCGCGAGGAGGTGCGCCGTATGCTCGACCGGCGCCGCGCGCGCATTGCGGCCGGGCAGGCGGTGCCGAGCGACCTGGTGGCGCGGCTGATCGAGGCGCGCGACCCCGAGACCGGCGAGCCTTTGTCGGACGCGGTGATCCACGACAACCTCGTCACCTTCATTGGTGCCGGACACGAAACGACCGCGAATGCGCTGTCGTGGACGCTGTTCCTGCTGTCGCAATTCGCGCAAGCGGATGCCCGCGTTGCGGCCGAAGCCAAATCCGTCGCAGCGCCAACCGCGGACGATCTCGCGCGCCTCACCGGCACCCGCATGATCCTGGAAGAGTCGATGCGGCTTTATCCGCCGGTGCCGTTCATGAGTCGGCAGGCGATCGGCGCCGACCGCCTCGGCGAAGCCGAGGTGACGGCAGGCACGCGCGTCATCATCGCGCCGTGGGTGCTGCACCGGCACCGCAAGCTGTGGCCGGACGCGGACCGGTTCGTCCCCGAACGCTTCGCGCCGGAGAACCGCGGAAAAATCCCGCGCTTTGCCTATCTGCCGTTCGGCGCGGGCACGCGCATCTGCGTCGGCGCGGCGTTCGCCATGCAGGAAGCGCTGCTGGCGCTCGCCATGATCGCGCGGCGTTTCCGTGTGACGCTGGTGGATGGTGCAAGTGTGATGCCGTTCGCCCGCATGACCTTGCGGCCGATGAATGGTTTGCCGATGCGGATTGCGGTGCGCAATTAACCCGTCATGGCCGGGCTTGTCCCGGCCATCTCGATCAGGAAGGCACTGTGCCCTCCTAAGCGGGATGCGCGGGGCAAGCCCGCGCATGACGACCTGCGGTCGTCATTTCTTCCTGAACCGATCCAGCCGCACGACCTCGGCGCCGCCGCCGGGCTTGTCCGGCTCGGGCATGTCGGTGCCGGCGACGATGGCGGGCGGCGGCGCCTTCGCGGGTTCGGGCCTAGCGGGCTCGGCCGGGCCGACCGCGGCCGGCGCCTCGGGCTCGGCCGCAACCGGTTTCCGCCGCGGCCGCGCGGGCTTCTCCTCGACGGCCGGCGCGGGCTTTTCGGCCGACGCCTCCTTCGTCTCCGTCACGGTCTCGAACTGCAGCCCGAACTGCACCGACGGATCGAAAAAGCCCTTCACGGCCTCGAACGGCACGTGCAGCTTCTCGGATACGCCGTTGAACGACAGCGCCACTTCGAAGTGCGCCTCGGTCACCGCCATATCCCAGAACTGGTGCTGCAGCACGATGGTCATCTCTTCCGGGTACTGCTCGCGCATCCGCGTGGAGAGCTTCACGCCGCTCGCGCGCGTGTCGAACGTGACGTAGAAATGATGCTCGCCCGGCAGCGCGCCGGTCTTGGCGACGTCGGACAGCACGCGGCGCACCACCGCGCGCAGCGCCTGTTGGGTCAGCAGATCGTAGCGGATGTGATCGACGGACATGGCTCGCTTCATCGCGGCAGAAACGAAAACCTATCCGATTCCGCCTTGGTCTGTCCCTGCTTGAAATAGAGTGGAGGCTTCTGTTGCCAGGTGCCTCCGAACCCCGCCTGCCGGAGCTTAACCCGTCAGGGCTTTAAGTGTCGGTATTACAAACCGCTTACGCGGCCTGCGCTACCGGAGCATAGTTGTCGTTGGCAACTATGGATTGGCCCGTTACGTCGGAGCCATCTCGGGCAAAAGCACGTCCTTTACGCCCTCGTCGATCCTATTTCGGCCCCGCCGATGCAGCCCCCAGGTCCAACCTTACGGACAGGACCGGTCCCACCGCGATGGGACTTGAGACGCAAGAGCTGCACGGGTGGAGCCGCCGGGTACTGCCCCCGGGTCCGATAGGTTTATTACGACGCCCGTTTATCGCCATAGCCGGCCTTGCGGACGGCACGCTCAATATAGGCGATGAAGGTTGACGAAAAAAGAGCCGACTGGCACCTCGCGGTCATTCCGGGGCGCCGCGCAGCGGCGAGCCCGGAATCCATAACCACAACGCTCTCATTGTCGCTCGGCCTGCGCTTCGTCTTCTCCTTCCGTGGTTATGGATTCCGGGCTCGCGACGTTGTCGCGCCCCGGAATGACGCGGGGCCAAAGCCAACGCTCCGCCGCCCGTTTCTAGCCAAGGGCGCGGGTTGCCCTGTCCCGTTTTCCGCCCTTCCGAAGAAGGAAATGGAGCGCCGGGAGGCGCCAGGGGCTTGCGAGGCCCCTTGGGGGTCTCCCTTGCGATCGGGAAACCCCAGCGCGCCGCGGATGAGCCTGCTTTGCGAGAGCTGGCCCGTCCGGTTGTCAGGATGGGGTTGCGAGGCCCACCCCGAGGCGCGCGCGTCGCGAAGAGCGGGTTTGCGAGGCCCGCCTCCGGACGCTGCGCCTCCCGGCGCTCCACCGCCGATGTCGGGCTCAACCCGGCACCGGCCATCAGCGAACGCGGCTCGCCGCATCCGCCCCGAAGGATGTGGGCCTGATCTCCGGCCCATCCTCCGGCCTTCCCGCTCCGCCCGCCGCCTCATGAGAGCGGTGGGAGAGGAGGGAGGGGATTGTCGTATGTATATTCCTATAATAGGAACTAGTCAAGCTCTTGTCGAGCCATCGCTGCCGGCGCGGTCGCTCCGGTCGCCGCTATCCTTTACGGATTGGCGTTTCGAAACCTTTGCGCTGATCTGGCCGTTCATCGTCGGGGCTTTTGTCGTGGCCACGGCGTTTGCGATCGGCTGGTTCGAGGATCGCGCCGAGCGCCGCAAGGCGCGCTGATGGGTTATGCGGCGATCCCGCTGACGGTCCTGATCGAGAAAGCGGATGGAAATTTCTCCACCTATGTGCCGGACTGCCCGGCTGCGTGGCGACGGGCGAAGATGTCGCGGCCGTCGAGGCGAACATCCGCGAAACGATCCGGTTTCACATGGACGGGCTGAAGGAAGACGGGATGGATATTCCGGCGCCGACTTCCATCGCAGAGTACGTTGAGGCGTAAGACGGCGAGCGTGCGCGAACGCCTTTTGGACTTACACGCACGCTCGTGGCGTGCGCGCGGGCAGTCCGCATTAGCTGGGCGATATGCGGGTCTTGTGCAGACGCCGGATGCACTGCGTTCATCCGAGTTATGTACTATTTGCGCGTTGCGATCTCAGACCTTCGCGGGAAAGGCTCATTCGTGAACGGCAGGAACTGCGCCATCACCCGCTGCCAACCCGTCACCACCAACAGATCATCGTTGGGACGTTCCTTCCGACCGGACAAGGTCGCGTTATAAGCTAGCGCGTGCAGCGCCCGTAGCGGCGGCGGCTCTTCACCATAGATCCCATGCAGGGCCTCCTTCCATTGTGCGAAGTGCTCGGTCGTTGGGTCGAGGGTGCGGTCAATCGCGCCGCATAACTCATGCGCCCGCCGCTGCAACGCCTCGTGTCGGCGAGCGCCGCCAGCAGGATCGAACACGAGATTTAGCGCGCCGAACAGAGCTGCAAGTCCAGCGAGCCACGCAGCGTCGAAGCCAGAGCGAATCACCAAGGTTGAGATGCCGGTGGTACCAACTGCCACCACACAAAATAGGCTGATCTTGTGCACGCGCTCAAAGAAGCCTCGCCGGAACGTGTGGTAACGAGCGGTGCATTCCGCCTCAAACGAGAGCCTGTACTGCTCGCTTACTTGGGAGGACGGATCGGCGCCGGCGAGTCCCGCGTCCCGCCCCCGGGCCCCGGGCCCGGACGCGGTGTTGGTGGACGCGGAGGCGGCGGGCTTGGCGGCCTCGGTGGGTTCGCTGCCCATAGCTCACCTCCTGTGAGTTCAGAATTCATGGCGATCTCCTTCATCGCTGCACACATTTGTCGCGCGGCCTGTGACGAGGACCGGACCGCCCTATATTCGCTGAGTCTTGGATGGTTCGGAAAGGCGATGGCTGGGCGCCGGCTGTTTATTGCGTTGTAGTGCGTCTCCGCTTGGCCTTCAGCCTCACCCCAGGCGCATCGCCATTCGTGAACTCCACCCCCGCAGCTTCCAGCGTCGCCTTGAGCTTCCCGCGCACTTCATCCGACACGTGTTCGCTGTCCGGCGTTTCCACACGCTTCACGGTGGTCGGATGTTGACCCGAGCGCTTGGCAAGCTCTGCGCGTGACCAATTGAGCAGAGCGCGCGCGGCGCGAAACTGTTCAATCGTGATCGAAATCGCCTTCACGGCTCTTGACCCATTTTAGACCATCGCGTATGATCCAAATTGGACCATAGATATTGAGGCCAGCATGCCGAACCCATCTCTTTCGGCAAAGGATACCCCTTTGCGCCTGACCCGCCGCGGCCTGTTCGCGGGATCGGCAAGCCTCGCCGCAACGACACTTGCGCCGACCGCGCTCGCGCTGCCGACTTAAGCCGATGCCGAGCTTACGGCGCTTGGGGAAAAGTTTGAACAGGCGCTCGATGCCTATCGCGTGGCGCAAGCCCATTTCAATGCGTGCGAGCGCCGCTATCTGCGCGAAGGGCCTGACCCGCCGCCCCTTCTCACCGAGGCAGGGCCACTCGGCCATCTCCTTCGCCTCAAGGGTTCGTGGTGGGCGGCGCGCGAACTGCGCGGGCTGCTCAAGGACGAAAGCGAACGCGCCTGTTGGCCGACGGCGCGGGATGCCTATGCGGCTGCGCTCGCCTATGAGGCGCGCGACCGGCGCTTCCGCCGCCGCATCGGCCTGCGCGCTGCCGAGCGTGCGCATGAGGACTTGATCGAAGCGCTGCATCAGCTGAGCGAGTTGATTCTTGCCGCGCCCGTGAACTCGCGTGCGGGACTTGCAGTGAAAGGGTGTGCCGTGAAGGCGTGGGGCAAGCCGGAGTGGTGGAGCGAAGAAGAAGGTCACGCGGACGCTTGCGAACGGTTCGCCGCTCAGATCATTGATGGCGTGATCGCGGCGGCGTCTTCGGCGCTGCCCCCTCCTTGAACCCTCCCCGGCAAGCGGGGGAGGGGACGCACCGAGTTCGGAACCGCTCGCGCCCCAACTGCCTCACATCGCGGCACAACATTATTTCCACGTTGACGGTGCGCGCTTTTGTCGCTTTTGATGGCCGGGGCCGAACGGCTGTGCTAGGCAGGGGCACGCGCACGAAAAGAATGCGCGGCTGTTTCTCGTACGAATTCTGGGAGGGGCCATGTCTGAGGGGTCGCAAGGCGCCGCGCCGCGTCGCCACGGTCTGATCCGTAGTCCGCAAGATTTTTGGGGCGGCATCGTCCTGATCGGCGTCGCGTTGTTCGCGCTCTGGGCGGGCAGCGACCTGCCCGGCATGCGCGGCTTCGCATTCGGTCCCGGCACCGCGCCGCGCCTCTTCGCCTATGGCCTGATGGGGCTCGGCTTCGCCGTCATGCTCACCGGGGTACTCACCGACGGTCCGCCCGAAGAGCCGTTCTCGATGAGCGGGCCGCTCGGCGGCGCGGTGCTGGTCGTCGTCCTGATCCCGATGACGATCTACGCCAACCGCCTGGGCAAGCTGATCCCCGGCGTCGCGCCGGACGTGCTTCTCGCGGCGCTCGAGACGCTGGTGATCATCGGGCTCGCGATCCTGGTCGCGCGCTATGCGCCGCGCGGGCCGGTGTTCATCACAGCGGCGACGCTGATCTTCGCCGATTTCGGTGCGCCCGCTCGGCCTCGTCATTTCGAGCTACATTTCGCTTGGTCGTCTCGGCCTACGCCACCGAGGAGATCCGTTGGGGCGAGACGATCATCTGGGCCGCGGTGCTCACCGTCTTCTGCTCGCTGCTGTTCCCCTGGGGGCTGAATCTGCCGCTGCAGCTCTGGCCGCGGTTCTGAGGGGCGCACCATGGACCTGTTCACCAACCTCGCGCTGGGCTTCGGCGTCGTCTTCCAGTTCGTCGAACTGAAGATCGCATTCCTCGGCATCTCGATCCCGTTCCCGATGAACATCTTCCTGTGCCTGGTCGGCACGCTGGTCGGTACGCTGATCGGCGTGCTGCCGGGTATCGGGCCGCTCGCCACAATAGCGATGCTGTTGCCGATCACCTTCGGCCTGCCGCCGGTCGGCGCGCTGATCATGCTCGCCGGCATCTACTACGGCGCGCAGTACGGCGGCTCGACCACCTCGATCCTGATCAACATCCCGGGTGAATCGTCCTCGGTGGTGACAACGCTCGACGGCCACCAGATGGCCAAGCAGGGGCGCGCGGGCCCCGCGCTCGCGATCGCGGCGATCGGCTCGTTCATCGCCGGCAGCTTCGCGACCGTGCTGGTCGCGGCGCTCGGCGTGCCGCTCACCGCGCTCGCGCTGAAATTCGGCCCGGCGGAGTACTTCTCGCTGATGGTGCTGGGCCTCGTCTTCGCCGTGGTGCTCGCCAAGGGCTCGGTCATCAAGGCGCTGGCGATGATCATGTTCGGCCTGCTGCTCTCCTGCGTCGGGTCGGACATCGAAACCGGCCAGTCGCGCATGGCCTTCGACATTCCGGAGCTGGCCGACGGCATCGGGTTCGTCACGCTCGCGATGGGCGTGTTCGGCTTCGCCGAGATCATGCGCAATCTCGAGCACACCGCGAGCCGCGACATCGTGCAGACCAAGATCACCGGCCTGATGCCGACGTTGAAGGATTTCAAGGACTCGGCCGGCGCGATCGGCAGGGGCACCGCACTCGGCTCGATCCTCGGCATCCTGCCGGGCGGCGGCGCCGTGATCGCGGCGTTCGCCGCCTACACGTTCGAGAAAAAGGTATCGAAGTATCCGCAACGCTTCGGCAAGGGTGCGATCGAAGGCGTGGCGGCGCCGGAAAGCGCCAACAACGCGGCGGCGCAGACCTCGTTCATCCCGCTGCTCACCCTCGGCATCCCGCCCAACGCCGTGATGGCGCTGATGGTCGGGGCCATGACCATCCACGGCATCGTGCCGGGGCCGCAGGTGATGACCAAGCAGCCCGACCTGTTCTGGGGCCTGATCGCCTCGATGTGGGTCGGCAACCTGATGCTGGTGATCATCAATCTGCCGCTGATCGGGCTCTGGGTGCGGCTGTTGCGCGTCCCCTACCGCATGCTGTTCCCGGCGATCCTGATCTTCTGCTGCATCGGCGTCTACTCCATCAACAACGCGCCGGCCGATGCCATCATGGTGGCGACGTTCGGGCTGCTCGGCTACTGGTTCCTCAAGCACGACTTCGAACCGGCCCCGATGCTGCTCGGCTTCGTGCTCGGGCCGCTGATGGAGGAGAACCTGCGCCGCGCCATGCTGATCGCGCGCGGCGATCCAACGACGTTCTTCACGCGGCCGATTTCGGGCGCGCTGCTCGGGCTCGCGATACTGCTGCTGATCGTCGCGCTGCTGCCGATGATCCGCAAGAAGCGCGACGAGGTGTTCGTCGAGGAGACCGTCTAGGCAAGATCCGCCACGGTTCCGGCCCCCACGGGCCCAAGCCGGTTATCGGATACCGCGACGATCGGCCTATTGGACCGGGGCGGGCAGCATGGTAGCTGCCCGTTTCGTGTTTCGGGGCGAGGCATTCAAGGAGTGATGCAATGAACCTATCCCGCAGAGCCGGACTGCTTGCCGCTTTTGCCTCCCTCGCGCTGGCCGTGCCGGCGGCCGCGCAGGACTACCCGACCAAGAACATCACGCTGATCGTGCCGTTCGCGGCTGGCGGCCCGACCGACGTGATCTCGCGCATCATCGGCGAGCACATGGCGCGCACGCTCGGCCACCAGCTCATCATCGAGAACGTGGTCGGCGCCGGCGGCACCACCGCCTCGACGCGCGCCAAGCGCGCCGCGCCCGACGGCTACACGCTCATCACCGGCCACATGGGGACGCACGCGGCGTCGGTCGCGCTCTATCCGAAGCTGCAATACGACCCGCGCACCGATTTCGAGCCGATCGGGATGATTGCCGGCACGCCGATCCTGATCCTCGCCAAGAAGGACTTTCCCGCCAAGGACCTGAAGGAATTCGTCGGCTACGTGAAGGCGAACGAGACGAAGGTCAACGGTGCGCACGCCGGCGTCGGCTCGGTGTCGTTCACCACCTGTCTGCTGCTCAACTCGATCATGGGCGTGAAGCCGGTCGCGGTGCCGTTCAACGGCACCGGCCCGTCGATGAATGCGCTGGTCGGCGGACAGGTCGACTACATGTGCGACCAGATCGTCAACGCGGTGCCGCAGGTGAAGGGCGGCACGATCAAGGCCTATGCGATCGCGACGGCCGAGCGCAATCCCTCGCTCCCGACGTGCCGACCACCAAGGAAGCCGGCCTGCCGGCGTTCGAGGCGCTCGGCCTGGAACGCGCTGTTCGCCCCCAAGGGCACGCCGAAGGCCGCGGTCGACAAGCTCGCCGCCGCGCTTGTCCAAGCCGCGCTCGACGACGAGGGCGTGCGCAAGCGCCTGCTCGAGCTCGGCAGCGACATCCCGGGTCCCGACCGCCGCGGCGCCGGCCGCGCTCTCCGCGCTGGTGAAGAGCGAAGTCGACAAGTGGGGCAAGGTGATCAAGGAGGCGGGCGCGGAGGTGAATTGAGCTGGCGCTTTCAAGGTAGCGATGCGGCCCGCCAGCGATGGCGGGCCGTTTGCTTCACGCCGTCATGACGCGCTGTTGAACCGGCTTGATTCGACGCGGCCGCGCGGCGCCGCGATGCTGTGCGGAAACATCATGGAGGAAGCCATGACCTTGTCGCGCCGTGTCTTGCTGGTCGCGTTCCTTGCGGTCCCGGCGGCCGCCCACGCAAAGTCCGCGGAGATCTACACCGGCTGGCTCAACTCTTCGGCGGTCGGTGGATATGACCCGGTCGCGTATTTCACCGATGGCAAGCCGGTCGCGGGCAACAGCAGCATCACGCATCAGTATAAGGGCGCGACGTGGCGCTTTGCCTCGGAGAAGAACCGCGACCTGTTCAAGGCGGCCCCTGCGAAATACGCCCCGCAATTCGGCGGCTACTGCGCCTGGGCGGTGTCGCAAGGCTACACCGCGAAGGGCGACCCGAACCACTGGAAGATCGTCGGCGGCAAGCTGTTCCTGAACTACGACGCCAAGGTGCAGCGCGACTGGGAAAAGGACATCCCGGGCCACATCGCGAACGGGAACAGGAACTGGCCGAAGGTGCTGGACAAGTAGGCCCCGGCCTGTTGAGCGGCGCGCGGAGCGACTATCTTCTGTGACCGAGTTGGTCACAGAATAAGCCCATGCGCCAGTACCTCGACCTGATGGAACGCATCCTCCGCGAGGGGGTGGAGAAGCGTGACCGCACCGGCACCGGCACGCTCTCGGTGTTCGGCCACCAGATGCGCTTCGATCTCGCCGATGGTTTCCCGCTGGTCACGACCAAGAAGCTGCATCTCAAATCGATCGTCCACGAGCTGCTCTGGTTCCTCGCCGGCGATACCAACATCAAATATCTGAACGATCACGGCGTGCGCATCTGGGACGAATGGGCCGACGAGCGCGGCGAGCTCGGCCCGGTGTACGGCCAGCAGTGGCGTTCGTGGCCGGCGGCGGACGGCAGCGCGATCGACCAGATCGCCCACGTGGTCGAGATGATCCGGAAGAATCCGGACTCGCGCCGGCTGATCGTGTCCGCGTGGAATCCGGCCGAAGTGGACAAGATGGCGCTGCCGCCGTGCCACTGCCTGTTCCAGTTCTACGTCGCGGACGGCCGGCTCTCGTGCCAGCTCTATCAGCGCTCCGCCGACACGTTCCTCGGCGTGCCGTTCAACATCGCGTCGTATGCGCTGCTGACCTTGATGGTGGCGCAGGTGACCGGGCTGAAGCCGGGCGAATTCATCCATACGCTCGGCGATGCGCACCTTTATCTCAATCACCTCGAACAGGCGCACCTGCAGCTCTCGCGCGCGCCCAAAGAGCTGCCGGCGATGAAGCTCAACCCGGCCGTGAAGGACCTGTTCGCGTTCCGCTACGAGGATTTCACGCTCGAAGGGTACGCGCCGCACCCGCACATCAAGGCCGAGGTGGCGGTGTGAGCGGCCGGTGTCGCTGACCATCCGCTCCGCGCGGCCGGGCGAGGCGCCGCTCGTGCTGCAGTTCGTGCGCGAGTTCGCCGCGTACGAAAAGCTCAGCCACGAGATGGTGGCCACCGAGGCCACGATCGACACGGCGCTATTCGCGGCAAACGCGCGGGCCTTCTGCGATATCGCCGAATGGGAGGGAGAGCCGGTCGGCTTCGCATTCTGGTTCCTGAATTTCTCGACCTTCAGCGGCAAGTCCGGGCTTTATCTCGAAGACTTGTTCGTGCGCGAAAGCCATCGCGGCAAAGGCATTGGCAAGGGGCTGATGGTGCATCTTGCGCGCAAATGCACGCAGAACGGCTGGGGGCATTTTCAGTGGGCGGTGCTCGACTGGAATACGCCATCGATCGATTTCTACAAGTCGCTCGGCGCCATCATGCTCGACGAGTGGACGGGGGTGCGTCTCAGCGGCGACGCGCTCGCGCGGCTGGCGAAGGCCACGTGATGGACATCGTCATCATCGCGGCGGTCGCGGAGAACGGCGTGATCGGCCGCGGCGGCACGATGCCGTGGCGGCTGAAATCCGACATGCAGCATTTCCGCGCGTTGACGATGGGCAAGCCGGCGGTGATGGGGCGCAAGACGTATCTCTCGCTCTCGATCAAGCCGCTGCCCGGCCGCACCAACATCGTGGTGAGCCGCGATCCCGCCTTCACGGCGCCGGGCGTGCTGGTCGCGCCGTCGCTGCAGGCTGCGCTCGAAGCGGCGCGCGGCGATGCGATGCGACGCGGCGCCGACGCAGTCATGATCATCGGCGGAACTGAAATCTACGCGCAGGCGATGCCGCTCGCCAGCCGGCTCGAAATCACCGAGGCGCATTTGAAGCCGGAAGGGGATTCGGCTTTCCCCCGATCGATCCCGCGATCTGGCGCGAGGCGGCGCGCGAGACCCATCCGGCCGGTCCGGGTGACGACGCGGCATACGATTTCGTGAGCTATCTCAAGGCAAACGCGCTAGACCCTGAACGTTAACTCAGACTCCGCGACGGCAAGCCGCAGCTTGCGGCGTGCGTTGAAAGGCGCAGGGGTGTCCCATATAACCCCCGCGGGGAACGCGTCCGGCCGTCAGACTTCGCCGGGCAGGAGAACAGCTATATGCCATGGAGTAATCAAGGTGGCGGACCGTGGGGCGGCGGGGGCGGCTCCAAGGGGCCGTGGGGCTCCGGCCCGCAATCATCCGGCCCAACCCCGCCCGACCTCGAGGAATTGCTTCGGCGCAGCCAAGACAAGCTGAAAAGCGTGCTACCCGGCGGCAATCTCGGGGGCCGCGGTATCGTGCTGATCCTGCTCGCCGCCATCGTGGTGTGGGGCTTCTCGGGCTTCTTCCGGGTCGAGCCCGACGAGCTTGGCGTGGTGCTGCGCTTCGGCAAATACACCCGCGACGCGAAGCCCGGCCTGAACTATCACCTGCCTTATCCGATCGAGACCGTGCTCACCCCGAAGGTCACGCGCGTCAACCGCATCGACATCGGCATGCGGCTGATCGAGGACCCGCGCCGCGGCGGCACGCAGATGCGCGACATACCGGAAGAGAGCCTGATGCTCACCGGCGACGAGAACATCGTCGACGTGGACGTCTCGGTGTTCTGGCTGGTCAAGACCGGTGGGGCCGGCGACTACCTGTTCAACATCCAGAACCCGGAAGGCACCGTGAAGGCGGTGGCCGAAAGCGCGATGCGCGAGGTGATCGGCCGCTCGGAGATCCAGCCGATATTGACCGGCGCACGGCAGAACATCGAAACCGCCGTGCACGACCTGATGCAGAAGGTGCTCGACACCTACCAGGCCGGCATCCAGGTCACGCAGGTGCAGATGCAGAAGGTCGATCCGCCCGCGCAGGTGATCGACTCGTTCCGCGACGTGCAGGCGGCGCGCGCCGACCTCGAGCGCGCGCAGAACGAGGGGCAGACCTACGCCAACCGCGTCGTACCCGAGGCGCGCGGACGTGCCGCGCAAATCCAGCAGTCAGCCGAAGCCTTTCGCGAGCAGACCGTCGCCGAAGCCAAGGGCCAGGCAGCGCGCTTCAGTCAGGTTTACGAGCAATACAAGAAGGCACCGGTCGTCACGCGCCAGCGCATCTATCTCGAGACGATGGAGCGCGTGTTCGGCGGGACCGACAAGATCACTTCTCGATTCAAACCAGCAGGGCAACAATTCCGGCAATGTCGTGCCGATCCTGCCGCTGAACGAAATGCTGCGGCGAACGCCGGAAGCGGGAGGAACCCGATGAAACTTGGTATCGCCGGAGGCGTCATCGCGGTCCTCGCCGTCATTGCCGCCATCATTCTCTACGGCTCGCTGTTCACCGTCTATCAGACCCGGCTCGCGCTCGTGGTGCGGCTCGGTCAGCCGGTCCGCGTCGTCACCGAGCCGGGGCTGAATTTCAAGATTCCGCTGATCGACAGCGTCATCTATGTCGACAAGCGCATCCTCGATCTGGAAAACGCCGCGCAGGAGGTGATCGCCTCCGACCAGAAGCGGCTCGTGGTCGATGCCTTCGCGCGCTATCGCATCAAGGACGCGCTGCTGTTCTATCAATCGGTCGGCTCGATCGAGGGCGCGAACTCGCGGCTCTCGACCTTGCTCAACGCGGCGCTGCGCCGCGTGCTCGGTGAATTCGACCCTCACCCATGTGGTGAAGGACGAGCGCGCCGGCCTGATGGCGCGGGTGCGCGACCAGCTCGACCGCGAGGCGGCGCAGTTCGGCATCACGGTGGTCGACGTACGCATCCGCCGCGCCGACCTGCCGGAGCAGAACAGCCAGGCGGTCTACCAGCGCATGCAGACCGAGCGTCAGCGCGAGGCGGCCGAATTCCGCGCCAACGGCTCGCAGCGCAAGCAGGAGATCCAGGCGCGCGCTGATCGCGACGTCACCGTGCTCCTTGCCGACGCACAGGCGAGGGGCGACACGATCCGCGGCGAGGGCGAGGCTGAACGCAACCGTATCTTCGCGGATGCCTACAACAAGGACCCGGACTTCTTCGCCTTCCACCGCTCGATGCAGGCCTACGAGGCGGGACTGGGACACCGCGACACCCGCATGGTGCTGCGGCCCGATTCCGACTTCTTCCGCTATTTCGCCGACCCAAGCGGCAAGATGCGGGAAGATGGCAGGACCTCGCCGCCGGCGGCAGCGCCGCGTCAGTGACGCCTCGCGCCGCGGGCATGCCCGCGGCGCCATACCGGTTGGCGGTTCATGACGGATTTCATCGTCGCGCTCGGCCTGGTGTTCGTGATCGAGGGGTTGATCTTCGCTGTGAGTCCGGGCGCGGCGAAGAACGCCATGGCGCACGTGCGGGAGACGCCGGACGGGCCGCTGCGGATAGTGGGGATCGCCTCGGCGGTGCTCGGCGTCGTGCTGGTGTGGCTGGTGCGGGGGTAACGGATTGCGGGCGCAGCCCCCTTTCCGCCCCAATCCGCCCGCCTAGTCGATCCGCGGCGATACTACGCTTGCGTCCAGCCTTGGCCGGGGGCACTGTCCCGGCGAATCTCAACCCCTTGTGGAGCTCCGACGTCCATGGCCGGCACATTCCTCGCCAACGTCCGCCAACCCGCTCTTGCGCTTGTCGCGGCGGCGGTGATCGCGTTCCCGATGGCCGCTGCGCAAGGCGCGCGCGGCCCCGACAATATCGCCGATGTGGCCGAGGCGGTGATCGACGCGGTGGTCAATATCTCGACCTCGCAAAAGATCGCGGCGGGCAGCTCTTCGGGTCCCTCTGCGCGGCCGGAAGGCCGGCAGGGCCCGCAGCTTCCGCCCGGCTCGCCGTTCGAGGAGTTTTTCGAGGAGTTCTTCAAGAACCGCCGCGGCCAGGGCGAGAACAAGGGCGCCCCGCAAGGGCCGCGCCGCGTCAATTCGCTCGGCTCGGGTTTCGTGATCGACGCCGAAGGCCTGATCGTCACCAACAATCACGTCATCGCCGACGCCGACGAGATCACCGCCGTGTTCAATGACGGCTCCAAGCTCAAGGCCGAAATCATCGGCAAGGACAGCAAGACCGATCTCGCGCTGCTGCGCGTCAAGCCCGACAAGCCGCTCAAGGCGGTGAAGTTCGGCAACTCCGACCGGCTACGGCTCGGCGAGTGGGTGATCGCGATCGGCAACCCGTTCAGCCTCGGCGGCTCGGTGACGGCCGGCATCGTGTCGGCGCGCAATCGCGACATCAATTCCGGGCCGTATGACAACTACATCCAGACCGACGCCGCGATCAATCGCGGCAACTCGGGCGGGCCGCTGTTCAACCTTCAAGGCGAAGTGGTCGGCGTCAACACCGCGATCATTTCGCCGTCCGGCGGCTCGATCGGCATTGGCTTCGCGGTGCCGGCGAACACCGCGATGGCGGTGCTCGATCAGTTGCGCGAGTTCAAGGAAGTGCGCCGCGGCTGGCTCGGCGTGCGCATCCAGCAGGTGACCGACGACATCGCCGAAAGCCTCGGCATCAAGCCGGTGCGCGGTGCGCTGGTGGCGGGCGTCGACGACAAGGGCCCGGCCAAGCCCGCCGGCATCGAGCCGGGCGACGTGATCATCAAGTTCGACGGCAGGGACATCAAGGAGATGCGCGACCTGCCGAAGATCGTCGGCGACACGCCGATCGGCAAGGACGTGCCGGTGATCGTCATCCGCAAGGGCAAGGAAGAGACCAAGACCGTGCGGCTCGGCCGGCTCGAGGACACGCCGCAGCAGGCCTCGGTG
The DNA here is from genome assembly GCA_963778455.1 of uncultured Alphaproteobacteria bacterium. GTDB lineage: Bacteria > Pseudomonadota > Alphaproteobacteria > Rhizobiales > Xanthobacteraceae > PALSA-894. The sequence continues at coordinate 338,065 of CAVZUL010000007.1, read as the reverse complement.
AAGACCGACGCCCCGGCGGAGGAAAAGTCGGTGGTGCAGAAGGCGCTCGGCCTCAACCTCGCCGGCATGACGGACGACCTGCGCAAGAAGTACAAGATCAAGGACGCCGTGAAGGGCGTCGTGATCACCGGCGTGGATGCCAATTCGGCCGCGGCCGAGAAGCGCCTCAATGCCGGCGACGTCATCGTCAAGGTGACGGACGAAGAGGTCACCAACCCGGCCGACGTGCAGAAGCGCATCGATCAGCTCAAGAAAGACGGCAAGAAGACCGCGCTGCTGCTGGTCGCGAACGCCGAGGGCGACGTGCGCTTCGTGGCGCTGACGCTGCAGTAGGTTTTCTTTTCCCTCTCCCCGTGAAACGGGGAGAGGGTGCCGAGCGAAAGCGAGGCGGGTGAGGGGCTGCCGCCTACACTTGCCCCTCACCCGGCTCGACACTACGTGTCTCGCCACCCTCTCCCCGCAAGCGGGGAGAGGGAAAGCAGGCGACATCTCCTATGAAAGCCACACTCCACGGCACCGTGCTTGCCGAAAGCGACGACATTATCGCCGCCGCGGGCTACGACTATTTCCCGCCCTCCGCCGTGCGTACTGAACTGCTGGAGAAGGCCGCGCAGACGCCGAAGGACCTCGAATGCCCGCACGGCGTTCAGTTCTACGACGTGGTGATCGGCGGCGAGCGCCATCCGCGCAACGCCTGGGTCTATGAGACGCCGCTGCCGAAGCTCGCGCAGGTCGCCGGCCGCTTCGGCTTCTGGCAGGACGTCAAGGTCGGCTGAGCCGCCGAGCGGCGCGTCAAGGCGCCTCGGCCTCGAGACTTTCGACGGCGCATTCGAGCGTTTCGGTCACGGCCACGCACCCGTCCACCGCAACTAGCGGCGACACCGTATAGCGCACGGGCCAGACATTTCGCATCACCCAGCGCTTGACCGGATTCCTCTGCTCATCGAGCAGGCTCACCACCACGTTGCGCCGCTGAACCTGCCCTTCGGCGCCCGCTTTCCACCAATTGAACAATTCGTTCGAGGATGTAGCGCCCCATTTGAGCGTCACGTTGCCGTATTTCGTCAACCCCGCCAGCTTGCGGACATGTGCCGGTTCGCTGCCCTCGCGATAGTCGATCGCCTCGATCGTTGTTTCCCCAATCTGAACTTCGGAGAAACCGGCTTGCGTGATCCCGTCGATTTCAACCCGGAAGCGGAAGTTTGAATAGACGTCCTGATTGGCCATGACCGTGCCCTCTCGGTGAACGCGTCTTGATATTGGCATGAAACGCGCTCGCGCGCCTCGGCCCAAGCGCGGTTCGCTTAATGGTCGGCTGACGGTTCGCGCAACTTTTGCCAAGTCGGAGCTCGCCGCGCCCGCTCACCTCCCACGATCCAACGGCCGCTGACGCTTCGGCGTGGGGCGTAGCGTTTGCTTGTCGAGGCGCGCAGAGTGCGGGCGAGGAGAGGGAGCGTGGCGCGATTCTACGGCTGGCGGGTCGTCTGGGGGGGCTTCGTGTTCGCTTTTTTCGGCTGGGGCCTCGGCTTCTTCGGCCCCCCGATCTATCTCCATGCCGTGCGCGAGGCGCGCGGCTTTTCGCTGGCGATCGTCTCCGCGGCCGTGACCTTGCATTTCCTGCTCGGCGCAATCGTCGCCGCCAACCTGCCCGCCCTGCATCGGCGCTTCGGCATTCCGGCGGTCACAAGGCTCGCGGCGATCGCGCTGGCAGGCGGCGTTTGCGGCTGGGCGCTTGCGGCAGCGCCCTGGCAACTGTTCGCCGCGACGCTCGCAAGCGGCGCAGGCTGGGCGGCAATGAGCGGTGCCGCCGTCAACGCGGTGGTCTCGCCGTGGTTCTCACGCACGCGGCCCGTGGCGCTGGGCACCGCCTATAACGGTGCGAGCGTCGCGGGCCTGATCCTCTCGCCGCTCTGGGTCGCCACGATTGCGCTGTGGGGATTTCCGAGCGCCGCCGCGATGATCGGGCTTGTCACGGTGGTGACCGTCTGGTGGATCGCCGGGCGCTACTTTGCCCGTACGCCGGCCGACATGGGGCTCGCGCCGGACGGCGACGCTCCCGGCGCGCCGGCGGCTGCGGTGACCTCGCCGCACGCAAGGCCGCTACCCGACAAGCTGCTGTGGCGCGATGTCACGTTCCTGACGCTGCTGGCCGGCGCTGCGCTTGCGCTGTTCGCGCAGATCGGACTGATCGCGCACCTCTATTCGTTGCTGGTGCCGGCGCTCGGCAAGGAATGGTCCGGGCTCGTGACCGGGATCGGCGCGGGCGCCGGGATGGCGGGGCGCATATTGGTCGGCTGGCTGATGCCCGTCGGTGCCGACCGGCGGCTCGTGACCTGCATGAGCTACGCCGTGCAGATCGCAGGCGCGCTTGTGCTGATCCTCGCGGCGGGGACGAACGTGCCGCTGATGGTGATCGGCGTTCTGATGTTCGGTGTAGGCATCGGCAACGTGACATCGCTGCCGCCGCTGATCGCGCAGGTCGAGTTCGTGAGCGAGGACGTGCCGCGCGTGGTTGCGCTGATCGTCGCGATCGGACAGGCGACATATTCGTTTGCGCCGGTCGTGTTCGGCCTGATCCGCGAGTTCGGGCCGCAGGAGGGCAGCGCGGCGCCGCTTTTCTTCGCGGCGGTGGCATTCGTCTACGTGCTGGCGATCGGCATGCTGCTGCTGGGGCGTCACGCCGCCGCGAAATCGGCGCGCGCGTAGCCTTGGCAGTAGAGGAGCGCGGTCAGGTCGCCGTGCTCGATGCGCGCATGTGCGGCCTCGGCAACCTTCGGCTTGGCGTGGTAGGCGACGCCGAGGCCGGCGGCTTGCAGCATCGGAATGTCGTTCGCGCCGTCGCCCGCCGCGAGCGCGTCGTGCGGCGAAAGGCCGAGGCGATTGCGCAGTTCAATGAGCGCGGCAAGCTTTGCGTCGCGCCCAAGAATTGGTTCAGCGACGCGGCCGGCGAGCTTGCCGTCTTCGACGATGAGGGTGTTGCCGCGATGCTCGTCGAACCCGATCATCGCGCCGACGCGACCGGTGAACAGCGTGAAGCCGCCGGAGACGAGGCAGGTGAGGGCACCGTTCGCCCGCATGGTGGCGACCAGCGTGCGTGCGCCGGGTGTGAGCGCGATGCGCTTTTCGATGACTTCGTCCACGACCGTGACCGGCAGCCCCTTGAGCAATGCCACGCGCTCGCGCAGCGCGGGCTCGAACGCGATCTCGCCGCGCATCGCGCGCTCGGTGATCGTCGCCACGCGGGCCTTCAGCCCGGCATAGTCGGCAAGTTCGTCGATGCACTCCTGGCCGATCATGGTGGAGTCCATGTCGGCGACAAACAGTTTTTTGCGGCGCCCGGCGAGTGGCTGCACCACGACATCGACTGGCAAATCCTTCAGCGCGGTGCGCAATCGTTCGGCGACCGCTTTGTCGTCTGCGCCGCCCGGCGTAAAGAGAAGATCGGCGGCGATGCCCGGATCGAGGATGCGGACATCCAGGGTCGTCGCGAGCACGCCAACGCCAAGCGCGATCGCCGCGTCGTCAAGCGCGGGCCGTGCCGGATTACAGGTGAGAGTTGCTACGTGAGTCATGCAATCGCAGGCTTATCGCAGATGATGTAGGGCGGGCAAAGCGAAGCGTGCCCGCCATCATGCTTGCGGCGGGCACGTCGCTGCGCTCCTTTGCCCGCCCTACGAATTCGAGAAACGCGATAACCTGCTCGCGCATTACTGACGGAAATCCTTCAAGGAACTCGTCGATTGAATCGCCGGCCTCGAGATAGTCGAGCAGAGTTTGCACCGGGACCCGCGTCCCGGCGAATACCGGCGCGCCGCCCATGATTTCGGGATTGCAAGACACGACCGACTGTTTGATCGACATAATCTACTATCGGGAGGTTGTTGCGGCAACGACATGCGGAAACCCAACGCCATCCTGATCGCAGGGCCGACCGCGAGCGGCAAGTCGCCGCTGGCGCTTGGCGTCGCCGAGAAAATCGGCGGCACGATCGTCAACGCGGACTCGATGCAGGTCTATCGCGATTTGCGTGTCATCACGGCGCGGCCGACACCGGCCGAGGAGGGTCGGTTGCCGCACCGGCTCTACGGACATGTGGACGCGGCGGAGAATTACTCGGTCGGGCGCTGGCTCGCGGATGTGCGGCCGGTTCTGGATGAGGTGCGTGACGCAGGACGCGTGCCGATCCTGGTCGGCGGCACCGGGCTCTATTTCAAGGCGTTGACGCGCGGACTTTCCAACGTGCCGCCAGTGCCTGAGGACATCCGGGCGAACGTGCGCGCGCGGATGGACGCGGAAGGCTCGGCGGCGCTGCACGCCGAGTTGTTGCGGCGCGATCCCTCAACGCAGCTCAAGCCCGGCGACCGCACGCGGATCGCGCGCGCGTTGGAAGTGCTGGAGGCGACGGGCCGTCCGCTCAGCCAATGGCATCGCGAAGGTCTGCCGCCGCTCGTCGATGCGGCGAGCGCCGTGAAAGTTTTTCTCGCGCCCGAGCGCGGTGAGCTGCGCCGCCGCATCGATGCGCGCTTCGACGCGATGCTGGCCGCCGGTGCGCTCGACGAGGTGCGCGCGTTGGCGGCGCGCAAGCTCGATCCGCTGCTGCCGGCCATGAAGGCGCATGGCGTGCCGTGGCTGATCCGCCATCTTGCCGGCGAGATCACGCTCGCGGAAGCCGCCGAGGGCGCGAAGAACGACACGCGGCGCTACACCAAGCGACAGTTCACCTGGGCGCGGCATCAGCTGCCGGACTGGACCTGGATGGCGCCCGAGGGCGCTCTGGCCGGAACCTTGCGTTCCTTCGCGGGCTGAGGCCGCAGCGACCACAGGAACGACGCGAGCGTCACGCCGAGCGTCACGATCAGCACCCAGTGCGCCGGGCGGAATGCCATGCCCCAGTCGAGATTCGCCGCGAACACGCGCCACCACATCACGCCCGTCGTTGCGCCGTACCATGCGGCTTCCGCGATTGCCGTGAGCGCGCAGGCGATGAACGCGAGTGCGACCTGCCAGATATAGCTCACCGCGCCGACGTATCGGTGCATCAGCCGGTAACCGAGCAACCAGATGAGGAACCCGCCGGCCATGACGGACTCGGAAATGTCGAGCTTGGTCTGCATCAGGAAGTGGACGATGCCGAGGATGGCGATCGCGTAAACGATCCTGTGCAGGGCGTTCCAGCGTTCACCCCCGAGGCGCTTGATCATGCCGTCGGTCGAGGTCGCGGCGAGTGTGATCAGGCCGATCAGCGCGACAAAGCCGATTGTCAGATAGATGCGCAACGCGATTTCGCTCGCGATCTTCGCGAGATCGAATTTCTCCTGCACGAAATAGAGCGCGAGGTGCAGCGCCGCATAACAGAACGCTGCGACGCCGAGCGTGCGGCGCATGTTGATCAGCTTGGGTGCGATGAACAGCCGGCGCGCAGGCGTGATGGCGAGCGAGATCACCACGAGCCAGATCGCGTAGTTGCCGGTTGAATGGATCGCATCATTCACCGGCCGCGCGGCCGAAAGGTCGCCGCTCCAGGCGCGCCAGGCGAGCCACAGCGCGGGCACGCAGGCGCCCAAGAACGCGATGATCTTTTCCGGAGACCAGCGGCCGGATTTTTCGCGCAGAAAGGGCATCAGGTTCCTCAGCTCCGCGCGAAGATACCGAAGTGTGCTGGGATTTCGATGCAATTCGGATGACGTTGCGGTGAGGCAGGTGTGATCACGCCCCCAATTTCTCCGCCAGTTCCACGAAGCTCTTGACCGCGATATCGACCGGCACGGTGGGCGCAGTCTCGCCCTTGCCGGGGCCGTGCTCGTTCGGGCGCGCCACATGCGCGGTCTTCAGGCCTGTCGCCGCCGCGGCGGCGAGGTCGCCCGAATGCGCCGCGACCATCACACACTCGGCGGGCCCGCAGTCGAACGCCTCCGCGGCACGCAGATAGACGCGCGGCTTCGGCTTGTAGTCGCCGGCGATCTCGGCTCCGAGGATCGCGTCCCACGGAAAGTCGTTGCGCCGCGCGATGCCGCACATCAGCGAGATGTTGCCGTTGGACACGGGCGCGACCAGGAATTTCCTGTGCAGCCGTTGCAGCCCCGGTGTTGCGTCCGGCCAACCGTCGAGCCGGTGCCAGGCCTTGTTGAGGTGCGCGAGCGTTGCTTCGTCGAGGCCCGAGACCTTGAAGCGCGGCAGGATGCGTTCGAGATTGCGCCGGTGCAGCACGTCGAGCTTGGAGAACGGGATGACGCCGGTGCGCACCTCTTCCATCGCGGGCTGGTATTCGTCGCGCCAGGCATCCGCGAAGGCGAGCCAGTCGAGCGCATAGCCCTTCGGCTTGAGCACGGCCTCGCTCTCCCGCGCGATCGACGTTCGCCAGTCGACGACGGTGCCGAACACGTCGAAGAACAGGGCCTTGATCGAGGAGAGGTTCAACATGGGATGTCCTGTGGCGGAAAGCTCATTTGTCTAGCATAGTCGCTACGTTTCGACCTCCCTCCGCGAGCACCCCATGGACATCACGAAACTGCCGTTCGACACCGACACCATGCTGGCGGGCCTGCGCCCGTGGGTCGAGATCGAGAGCCCGACCTTCGATGCCGCGCGCGTCAACGCGATGGTCGATTATATCGCACGCGAATGCGCGGTGTCGGGCGCCACCATCGAACGCGTCGCCGGCCGCATGGGCTTTGGCGATTGTGTGCGGGCGCGGTTTGCATTCGGCCACGAGGACAAGCCCGGCATCCTGATCATGGGTCATCTCGACACCGTGCACCCCGTCGGCACGCTCAACGTGCTGCCCTGGCGGCGCGAGGAGAATCGCTGCTACGGCCCCGGCATCTTCGACATGAAGGGCGGCAACTTTCTCACGCTCGAAGGGGTGCGCATGCTGCAGCGGCTGGGCCTCTCGCCCGCGCTTCCGGTGTCGTTCCTGTTCACCAGCGACGAGGAAGTCGGCTCACCGAGCACGCGCGATCTGATCGAGGCGGAAGCTGCGCGCCACAAATATGTGCTGGTGCCCGAGCCCGGCCGCGCTGACGGCGGCGTCGTCACCGGCCGCTACGCCATTTCGCGCTTCAATCTCAAGGCCATCGGCAGGCCGAGCCACGCCGGCGCGCGGCTGAAGGAGGGCCGCTCGGCGATCCGCATCATGGCGGACATGATCCCGCAGATCGAAGGCATGACGACCGATGCCTGCACGTTCAGCGTCGGCGTGGTGCACGGCGGCCAATGGGTGAATTGCGTGTCGAGCGCGTGCGAAGGCGAGGCGCTCAGCATGGCGAAGCGGCAATCCGATCTCGACAGCGGCGTCGAGCGCATGCTGGCGCTGACGAAGGGCGACGATGTGTCCGGCCGGTTCATCGTGACGCGTGGCGTGACCCGCCCGGTGTGGGAGCCGAATGGGAAGACCATCGCCATGTACGAGATCGCGAAACGGCTCGCGGTGCCGCTCGGGATCGACCTCAAGCACGAAAGCTCGGGCGGCGGCTCGGACGCAAATTTCACCGGCGCGCTGGGAATCGCGTCACTCGATGGCCTGGGGGTCTGCGGCGCGGGCGCCCACACGCTGCAGGAGCACATTCTGGTCGACAGCCTGCCGCAACGCGCGAAGCTCTTCACGGGGCTGCTGATGGAGCTTTCTTAACCTCGCGCTTGCCGAAACATTCGAATTCTGCTTGACGTATGCCCCGCTCGGCGCCTATAAGCGCCGCGCAAGGAAATGACGAGACGGGCCAATGCCGCGCAATATTCTTATCGTAGTCGTCGCGCGCACCGCCGGGGGTGGCTGAAGCCACCTGCGACCGAAGCGGTGCGTGCCAGGGCCCCTAGAGGCCCTTTTTTGTTGCCTGCGAACAAAGGCTTAAGTGGAGCGGACCATGAACCAGGAAATGACCGGCGCCGAAATGGTGATCCAGGCCCTGCTCGATCAGGGGGTCGAATACATCTTCGGTTATCCCGGCGGCGCCGTCTTGCCGATCTACGACGCCATGTTCCAGCAGGAGAAGCTCAAGCACATCCTGGTGCGTCATGAGCAGGGCGCGGTGCATGCGGCGGAGGGCTACGCACGGACTACCGGCAAGGTCGGCTGCGTGCTGGTGACGTCAGGCCCCGGCGCGACCAATGCGGTGACGGGCCTCACCGACGCGCTGATGGACTCCATCCCGCTCGTCTGCATCACGGGCCAGGTGCCGACGCACCTGATCGGCAACGATGCGTTTCAGGAGTGCGACACGGTCGGCATCACGCGGCCCTGCACCAAGCACAATTACCTCGTGAAGAGCGTGAACGATCTGCCGCGCGTGATGCACGAGGCGTTCCACATCGCGGCGAACGGCCGGCCCGGCCCGGTGGTGGTCGATATCCCGAAGGACATCCAGTTCGCCACCGGGCCGTATCTCGGCCCGAAGCAAGTGCAGATGAAAAGCTACAAGCCGAAGGTCAAAGGCGACCTCGACAAGATCAAGGCCGCGGTCGACATGCTGGCCAATGCCAAGCGCCCGATCATCTATTCGGGCGGCGGCATCATCAATTCCGGGCGTGAGGCGAGCCACCTGCTGCGCGAGTTCGCGCGGTTGACCGGCTTCCCCGTCACCTCCACGCTGATGGGGCTTGGCGCATTCCCCGCCGCCGATCCGCAATGGCTCGGCATGCTCGGCATGCACGGCACCTACGAGGCGAACTGGACGATGCACGACTGCGACGTGATGCTGTGCATCGGCGCGCGCTTCGATGACCGTATCACCGGACGGATCGATGCGTTCTCGCCCGGGTCGCGCAAGATCCACGTCGACATCGATGCATCCTCGATCAACAAGAACGTCAAGGTCGATCTCGGGATCGTCGGCGACTGCGCGCATGTGCTGGAGGATATGATCCGGATCTGGCGCGCGGAGGCGAAGCAGCCGAACAAGCAGGCGCTCAGCGTCTGGTGGAAGCAGATCGACAAGTGGCGCTCGCGCAATTCGCTTGCCTACCGGCAATCGAACGAGACGATCAAACCGCAATACGCGATCCAACGGCTCTACGAGCTGACGAAAGGCCGCGACGTCTACATCACCACGGAAGTCGGCCAGCACCAGATGTGGGCCGCGCAGTTCTTCAAGTTCGAGGAGCCGAACCGCTGGATGACGTCCGGAGGGCTCGGCACGATGGGCTACGGCCTGCCGGCCTCGATCGGCGTGCAGCTCGCGCACCCGAAGGCGCTAGTGATCGACATCGCGGGCGAGGCCTCGGTGCTGATGACCATGCAGGAAATGTCGACCGCCGCGCAGTACCGCCTGCCGATCAAGATCTTCATCATCAACAACCAATACATGGGGATGGTACGGCAGTGGCAGGAGCTCCTGCACGGCGGGCGCTACTCGGAGAGCTATTCGGAAGCTCTGCCTGATTTTGTGAAGCTCGCCGAGGCCTACCATGGCGTCGGCATCCGGTGTGACAAGCCGGGCGACCTCGATCACGCCATCAAGGAGATGATCGACGTCGACAAGCCGGTGATCTTCGACTGCATGGTCGATCAGGCCGAGAACTGCTTCCCGATGATTCCGTCGGGCAAGGCGCACAACGAGATGCTGCTCGGCGACGTTGAAGCTGACATCGCGAAGGCGATCGACGAAAGGGGCAAGGTGCTGGTGTGAGCAACGGACCGCCTGCAAGTGCGAGCCATTATCCGGCTCAGACGATCAAGGAGAAGACCGAGCGCCACACGCTCTCGGTGCTGGTCGACAACGAACCGGGCGTGCTCGCGCGCGTCATCGGGCTGTTCTCGGGGCGCGGCTACAACATCGACTCGCTCACCGTCTCGGAGACCGAGCACGAGAAACACCTCTCGCGCATCACCATCGTTACCACCGGCACACCGATGGTGATCGAGCAGATCCGCCATCAGCTCGAACGGTTGGTGCAGATCCGCCGCGTGGTGGATCTGACCGACGCGGCTACGCCGGCGATCGAGCGTGAGCTGGCGATGGTGAAGGTGCGCGGCAAGGGCGAGAATCGCGTGGAGGCGCTGCGCCTCGCGGATGCCTTCCGGGCGCGTGTGATCGACGCCGGCACCGAGAGCTTCATCTTCGAGATCACCGGCGCGAGCGAGAAGATCGAGAGCTTCATCAACCTGATGCTGCCGCTCGGGCTGGTCGAGGTTTCGCGCACCGGGGTGGTGGCGATTTCCCGCGGTCCGGAGGGGATGGACTAAAGACGAAGCCATAGGGGAGGGGAAGATGCCACAGCGTAAGAGGATAACTGCAATCTTACGGCGTAGGGACAACGAGCTTTACGCTGTCATGCCCTCAGGCGTCGCTTCTTGGCTCTATGCCGGTGCAGAAGTTGACGTCTCGGTCAGCGGGCAGACACTGGTGGTGCGACGTCTCCACGGTTCTCGCCGCCCAAAGGCTGAAACGGCACGCAGGGCGTCGGGATTGAAAGGCGACTGGGAACGGCAATTCATTGGCTTGATTTTCCGCGCCAATTACCGTTTCTGCTGTCATTCGAATTTCACAAAACACAAACGGCCATAGTGGCCCAAGGAGTAGGGGTTAAGACCATGCGTGTCTACTACGATCGCGACGCCGACCTGAACCTGATCAAGGGCAAGAAGGTCGTCATCATCGGCTATGGCAGCCAAGGCCACGCGCACGCATTGAACTTGCGCGACTCGGGCGTCAAGGACGTGCGCGTCGCGCTGCGCAAGTCTTCCGCCGGTGTGAAGAAAGCCGAAGGCGAGAAGCTGCAGGTCATGGAAGTCGCCGAGGCCGCCAAGTGGGCCGACGTGATGATGATGCTCACGCCGGACGAATTGCAGGCCGAGATCTACAACGGCCAGCTTGCCGCCAACATGAAGCAGGGCGCCGCGATCATGTTCGCGCACGGCCTCAACGTGCACTTCAACCTGATCGAGCCGCGCGCCGATCTCGACGTGATGATGGTCGCGCCAAAGGGGCCGGGCCACACGGTGCGCTCGGAGTACCAGCGCGGCGCGGGCGTGCCCTGTCTGATGGCGATCCACAAGGACATGTCCGGCAACGCGCACGATCTCTGTCTGTCCTATGCGGCGGCGATCGGCGGGGGGCGTGCCGGCATCATCGAGACGGATTTCCGCGAGGAATGCGAGACCGACCTGTTCGGCGAGCAGACGGTGCTGTGCGGCGGGCTCGTCGAGTTGATGAAGGCCGGCTACGAGACGCTGGTGGAAGCCGGCTACGCGCCCGAGATGGCGTACTTCGAGTGCGTGCACGAGGTGAAGCTGATCGTCGACCTGATCTACGAGGGCGGCATCGCCACCATGAACTATTCGGTGTCCAACACCGCCGAGTATGGCGAGTACGTTTCCGGCCCGCGCGTCGTCACCGACGAGACCCGCGCCGAGATGAAGCGCATCCTCGCCGACATCCAGTCCGGCAAGTTCGCGCGCGACTGGATGCTGGAAAACCGTGTCAACCAGACCTCGTTCAAGGCGATGCGCGCGAAATGCGCCGCGCATCCGATTGAGGAGGTGGGCGAGAAGCTGCGCGCCATGATGCCGTGGATCAAGGCAAGGGCACTGGTCGACAAAGCGAGGAACTGATCCACGGCCTTCTTCTTTTGACGGGCCCGCTTCCGCGAGCCCTATGGGATCAAGGCGCGCGCTGGTGGACAAGGCAAGGAACTGAGCTTCGCCCCATGCGGTTTCAACGGGCCCGCCTGCGCGGGCCCGTTTTGCAATCGGCTTTCTCCTGGGGCATCCTGCCCGTCTGGGTTGCAGAGAGGAGGAGGGCCTAAATGGACACTCGCGCCGAGATCGAGAGCATTCTGGACCAGGCCTATGCGGCGCGGCGCCGGGAGGATGCCGAAGGCGCGGCGAGCTGTTTCACCGAGGACGGCTGCTTCCGTGCCAACGGCGGGCCCGCCACCACGAACCGGACCGAGCAGATCACGGCGCTCAAGGCCCAGTTCGAGGCTTTCGCGCTGCTCGACATGAAGGTGCATTGCCGGATCATCGATCCGCCGTGTGCCGCGGTGCATTGGCGCGGCACATTCCGCGCGCCAAATGGGCGGACCGGTGAGACGGACATCCTCGACCTGATTGAGGTGCGCGACGGGCGGATTTGCTCGCTGACGACGTTCTTCGATACCGCCTACGCGATGAGCCTGGCCGCGCCTGCCTGAGCGCGTTAACCAGCCGGCCTGCCGGCGAGTGCGGAATAGCCCCCGCGCTTGTCAGGGCGTCAATATTACAGTTTGATGACGCCGACCGTCGTCCGGCGAGGACCGTGTAGTCCCGGGCGCGGCCGTGTAGGTCATGCCGCCCGCTATCGCTTCCCTGACGACCCGTCTGTTCGACGCCTCGAGTACAAGCCGCGCGGGGCGCGTCGCGCTGCTGGTTGCGCTGCATCTGGTGGCGCTCGGCATCCTGTTCGTCACCGAGTTGCGGCCGGTGCCGCAGCTCGCGGCGCTGCTCTCGTGGGGTTTTTTCAACTTCTGCTGGATTGTGCTGCTGCGCCGCCCGGCCGTGGCGGCTGCGATCTCGCTCGCCTTCCTTGTCCTTCTGATCCTGCTGTCGCGGTTCAAGCACGACGTGCTGCTGATGACGGTCAACTTCGTCGACTTCCTGATTATCGACGCCGACACGGTCTCGTTCCTGCTGAAGGTCTTTCCAGCTCTCGACGCCAAGGTCGCGGTTGCCGCCGCGCTCCTGATCGCGACGCTCGTCCTGACTTGGTATTTTGATCCGTTCCGGGTACGGCGGAGCATTGCTGTTGCGGGCGCCGCCGCATGCTTCGTCGGCCTCGTCGGGCTCACGATCGCGTTCCCGAGCGACCCTTGGGAAGAGTTTTACGCCGAAAACTACTTCTCCAAATTCACCCGCTCCGGTGTCACAGCGGCAGGCGATCTCATCACGCGTGGCGTGCTGGACTCCGACGCGACGGCGACAAGCCGGCTGCACGCCGTCGGCGACATGCCGTGCACGGTCCACAAGCCGCCGCACATCATCATGGTGTTCGACGAGTTCGAGCTTCGACATCCGCACCGTGCCGGGCATTAAGGTCCCGGCTGGATACGGCGCTCACTTCAAGTCGAGCGACGGTGCGCAGCGCAGCCTGATGGTCGAGGGGGCAGGGGGTCCAAGCTGGTACACCGAGTACAACGTACTTACCGGCCTGTCGGCGCGGTCCTACGGGCGTTTTGCGGATTTCGTCACGCGCATCGCGGCCGGGCGCGTGGAGCGCGGGTTGCCCAACGCACTCCGCCGCTGCGGCTACAAGACCTTCACGCTCTACCCGATGTATGGCGCGTTCCTGAGCGCGCGGCATTTCCAGACCACGACCGGCATCCAGAACTTCCTCGACTCCGCCGCGCTCAACGCGAACTTCCTCGATCCGGACTCGTTCTATTTCGACAAGGCGGCCGACATCATCGCAAAGCGGCGCGGCCCGGACCCGCTTTTCCTGCTGGTGTATACGGCGCAGAACCATTTTCCGTGGGATTTCCGCTTCCGTCCTGATCTCGCGCCCGAATGGCGCGATCCCGGAAACCGGCCGGACGTCGACGAATATCTGCGACGCCAGCACCTGAGCGCCGTCGATTACCAGGCGTTCGTGGAGCGATTGAAGAAGGAATTTCCCGACGAGCCCTTCCTGATCGTGCGGTTCGGCGATCATCAGCCGTATCTTGCGCGCAACCTGATCGACCCGGGGCAGGACGACAGCATCATCGCGCGCCGCATCGCGGCGGCCGATCCGCGCTTCCTCAGGACGTACTATGCGATCAACACGATCAATTTCACGCCGCGCGATCTGTCCTCGGCGATGAACGAGCTCGACGCGCCCTATCTGCCGCTCGTGGTGCTCGAGGCGGCTGGCGTGCCGCTCGATCCGTCCTTTGCCGAGCAGAAGAAGATCCTGCAGCGCTGCGCCGGCTTGTTCTATCGCTGCAACGGGGGCGCCGAGGCGCGCCGCTTCAACCGGCTGCTGATCGATGCGGGGTTGATCAAGGGGCTCTGACGGCCGGCGGCTTGCATCCCGCCTTGATCCCGCTAGCTTGCTTCGCGCTGCAATCACCTCAGAGGGAACGCATGGCCGCAGGTTCGAGAGCTGCGCCCGCGGCCGCCAGTCCGGCTGTTTCGCTCAATGACGTGCAGGTGTCGTTCCGCCTCGCGGACGACACGACCTACACGGCCGTGCAACGCGCGACGCTCGACGTCGCGGACGGGGAATTCGTCGCGATCGTCGGGCCAACCGGCTGCGGCAAGTCGACGCTGCTCAACGTCGCGGCAGGATTGATCGCGCCCTCGGACGGCACGGCGACGATCTTCGGCAAGGCGCTGACCGGGCTCAACCGGCAGGCCGGATATCTGTTTCAGGCCGAGGCGCTGTTTCCCTGGAAGACCGCGGCCGAGAACGTCGCGATCGGGCTGGAGATCGCCGGCATGCCCAAGGCCGAGGCGCGCGAGCGCGCGCAAAGCTGGCTGACGCGCGTCGGCATTGGCGGCTTCGGCGATCGCTATCCGCACATGCTGTCGGGCGGGCAGCGCAAGCGTGTCGGCTTGGTGCAGGTGCTGATCCGCGATCCGAAGATCCTGCTGATGGACGAGCCGTTCGGCCCGCTCGATGCGCAAACCCGCCAGATCATGGGCAATCTGCTGCTCGATCTGTGGAGCGCGGACCGCAAGGCGGTGCTGTTCGTGACCCACGATCTCGAAGAGGCGATCGCGCTCTCCGACCGCGTAGTCATCATGTCGGCGGGGCCGGCCGCGGGCATCATCGGGAACTGGACGGTGCCGCTGGAGCGCCCGCGCGACATCGGCGAGGTCAAGCTCGAGCCAGCGTTCCACGAGCTGCATCGCGAGATCTGGGAAGCGCTGAAGGACGAGGTGATGAAGGGCTATCAGCAGACCGGGGGAGGGTGAGTCATGAACCGTGCGACCCTTCTGACCCTCCAGATCCTCGTCGCGGTCGTGTCGATCGCGCTGTGGCACGTGCTCACCAAGTATCCGGTGTGCGGGCTCTCATATTTCGGTGCGGAGAAGAATTGCGTCACCATCCTGCCGCCGTTTTTCTTCTCCACGCCGCTCGATGTCGCCTCGCGCATCGTCAAGTGGTTCGTCGAGGGCACGATCTGGAAGCATTTGTGGGTCACGCTGGTGGAGGCGATGCTCGCCTTCGTGATCGGCTCGCTCGCCGGCGTGCTGATCGGCTTCTGGTTCGCTCGCAAGCCGCTGGTCAACGCGGTGTTCGATCCCTACGTGAAAATGCTCAACGCGCTGCCGCGCGTCGTGCTGGCACCGATCTTCGCGCTGTGGTTCGGGCTCGGCATCGCCTCAAAGGTCGCGCTCGGCGTTCACGCTCGTATTCTTCATCGTGTTCTTCAACGTCTACCAGGGCGTGAAGGAAGTGAGCCCGACCGTGCTCGCCAACGCGCGCATGCTCGGCATGAGTGAGCGGCAGCTGATGCGCCACGTGTACTGGCCGTCGGCGCTCTCCTGGATGTTCTCCTCGCTGCACACCTCGGTCGGCTTCGCGGTGGTCGGCGCCGTGGTCGGCGAATATCTCGGTTCTGCGGCGGGCCTTGGTTACATCATCCAGCAGGCAGAAGGCGTGTTCGACGTCGCGGGAGTGTTCGCCGGCATGTTCGTGCTCGCGGTGTTCGTGATCGTGATCGACATGATCGTCACGGTGATCGAGAAGCGGCTGCTGGTATGGCGGCCGGTCGCCGCGATGGATGCGCGCTGATTCTGTCGTCCCCGCGAAAGCGGGGACCCATAACCACGAGACGTGCGGCAACGAGAGGTCGGTGTTTCCCGGGTCTCGCTGCGCTCGCCCGGGTTATCGAACTCAGCAAAAAATCGCAGATGAAATCAACCTGCGCGTCGAACATCTGCTGACCGTTCTGAATGCGGCAGCCTTTTTGTTGCGCGGCGGTGAGCAGGGGCGTGATGACTGGCATGGTGATGATGTCGGCGACGAACGTGGTTTTCGCGATCTTCGCCGCATCGGCCGGCAGTGGATCGTCCTCTTTCATGCCGGCGGGCGTCGCGTTGACCACGAGATCGAAGCCTGAAGGGTCAGCTTTGTCGACCGCCGCGACGTTGTGACCGTGACGGCCGAGCCGCGCGATCGAGCGCGTCGCGCTTTGTAGTGTCGAGGTCGGTGAGCGTGACACTTGCGCCTTCCATCGCGAGCGCGAGAGCGATCGCCGAACCGGCGCCGCCCGCGCCCATCTGCAACACGCGCTTGCTTTTGGCGTCATACCCGTTGCGCTTGAGTGCGTCGATGAAGCCGCCGCCGTCGGTCATGTCGCCGTGCCAGCGGCCGTCCGGGCTGCGGCGCATCACGTTGCAAACCTCGAGCACGCGGGCGCGATCCGTCGTCGTCTCGCAATAGCGGAACGCGACCGGCTTGTGCGGGACCGTGATGACGATGCCGTCGAGGTTCGGCAGCTTCTTGGCGAGCTTGAAGAAATCGTCGATGTCGGCCGGCTTCACCTGCAACGGGATCATGATCGCGTCGGCGCCGCGCGCCGCAAACCCCTGCGTGACGCCGGCCGGCGATTTCACCTGCGCGATCGGGTCGCCGACGGTGACGTGGATGCGCGTCGCGCCGTTGAGGGAGGGGAGCATGTTTTGTTCTCTAACAAGAACCCTCACCCTGAGGGGCCCGCGAAGCGGGCGTCTCGAAGGGCGAGGGCGTAGGTTAGGCGATCCTTCGAGGGCCGAGCTTCGCTCGGCCACCTCAGGATGAGGGCGGAGTTAGTACAGCGACTTGTACTTCGTCAGGCTCTCCTTCAAGTCCTTCATGATCTCATCCGGATTGTATCCCGCTTTCCGGGCGTTCTCGGCCCACTCGGCATAAAGCGGCTCGGCGGCCTTGCGCCATTCGGCAAGCTGCGCTGGCGTAAGCGCGGTGAGCTCATGGCCCTGCGCCTTGATCTTGTCGCGGCCCGCCCGCTTCGAAGTCGGCCCACGGCGTCGCGATCTTTTCCGACCATGCCGGCGTGCAGTGATCGTCGATCACCTTTTTCTGTGCCGCCGACAGCGCCGCGTACTTGCCCTTGTTGATCACCCAGCCCTGCTCGGTGACGTAGAACGCGGAGTCGAGGTGAAATTTCGTCACCTTGTCGATGCCGAACAGCACGATCGAGCCCCACGGGAACGTGATCGCCTCGGCGACGCCCTTTTCCAGCACGTCGCGCGCTTCTGGCGCGGAAGCCTGCACGTTCGAGCCGCCGAGCAGGGTGATGAAGCGCGCGATCGTGGCGTTGGCCGGGCGCACTTTCATGCCCTTGACGTCGGCCGGCGAGACGATCTTCTTCTTGGTCGAATGGAACGTGCCGGGGTCGTGCGCAAAGGTGAGGCAGTAATGAACGTCCGACATCTCCTTGCGGCGCATACTTGCGGTACCACGCATCGAGCGCCGCGCTGCCTTCCTTGGAATTGGCGAACAGGAACGGCAGCTCCATCGCGCCCATCACCGGGAAGCGGCCCGGCTCGTAGCCCGGATTGACGTGCGCCACGTCGGCGATGCCGTCGCGCGCCATGTTGTAGTGGTCGAACGCCTTGCCGAGCTGCTGGGCCGGATAGATCTTCATCTTGATCGTGCCGCCCGAGGCCTTCTCGATCGAGGCGGCCCAGGCTTCCGCGGCCGGGTGCATCGGATGCGAGGCCGGCACCCAGTGCGCGAAGCGCCACTCCACGGTCTTGTCCTGCGCGAGCGCTGGGCCGGCGCAGAGCAGTGCGGCGAGCGCGATAGCCCTTCCGAAATGCTTCATGATGTCCTCCCCGACGAAATTTTGTTATCGACTATCACATTCCGGCGGCAGCGCGCCAAGTCATCCGGCGGCTTTCTTGTCGCGCCTTTCCCAGTACGTGTACGCCAGCGTGTGATCCTTCTCGCTGCCCACCTTGTCGCGCGCCTCGTCAAACAGCGCCGACGACATGCCGATGAGTGGGCTGTCGGCGCCGATCGCCTTCGCAAGGCCCGCCGCGATGCCGACATCCTTCGCCATCAGGCCGAGCGCGAAGCCGGAGGCGAACTGGCGTGACACGACGTGCTGCTTTGCGACGTGCTCGGTGCAGAAGCTATGGCCGGACGAGGCATCCATGACATCGACCATCGCCGCCGGGATCGAGGCCGAATTTCTTGCCCACCAGCAGCGCCTCGGACACCGCAATGAACGCCGTGCCTGCCACAAAATTGTTCAGCGCCTTCATGGCGTGGCCGTTGCCGGGGCCGCCGACCGCGAACAGCCGCTTGCCCATTTTGCCGAGCACCGGCTTGGCGGCTTCGACCGCCGCTGGGTCGCCGCCGATCATGATCGCGAGCGTGCCGTCGGTCGCGCGCGGCACGCCGCCGGATACCGGCGCATCGACGAAGGCGAGGCCGCGCGCGGCGAGATCGGCATGGGTTGCCCGCGACCCAACCGGATCGGAGGAGCTCATGTCGATGACAAGTGCGCCGTTCGACAGATTGTTTGCCAACGCGCCGTCTTCGGCCGCGAACAGGCAGGTGCGCACCTCCTTGCCGGTCGGCAGCATGGTGATGATGGCGTCAGCCTGCTTGCCCATCTCGGCGAGGGTTACAGCCTTTGCGCCGATGTCCTTTGCGGCTTGCTGCGTGCGCTTCGCGTCAAGGTCAAAGACGATGACCTGATAGCCGCCTTTCACGAGATTGGCGGCCATCGGACCGCCCATGTTGCCGATGCCGATGAAGCCGATTGTCTTGATGTCTGGCATGGTTATGCGCTCGGCGCAGTTGCATCGATCAGCGGCCGGATGTCGCGCTGCGCCTCGATGTCCCAGAGCTGCTTCACCAGCGCCCCGGCACGCGCCTCACCCAGCACCGGCTCGACATTGTCGATGAATTTCCGCTCAAGACCCGCATCGTCGAGCGGCACGAGGCGCGAGCCGAGTGCCTCGTCGGCCTGGCGCACGAATTTTCCGCGCGGCGTCGTGACCGTCACGCGGGCGGGGCGCAGTTTCGGATAAAGCGAGTCGATCTCCGGCGGGGCCGTGATGGTGAGGCGCTTGGCGAACTCGCCGAATGCCGGATCGGCCCGCGTCTCCGCGTTGAAGTGATGCACCTTGATGCCGCGGAAGCGCGCCGCAAGGCCCATCAGGTACGGGAAGCTCAGTTGCGCGCTGGCGTAGTCGTCCCAGCCGGTATGCGCGTGCTCGGCGGCGATGCGATAGGTCTCGACATCGACATGCCTGATGTCAGCCTCCGCGATCTTCTCGTCGTTCATCAATCCGAACAGCGCCTCGACGGCGGGCTGGATGTGGCGGCAGCAGGCATAAGGCTTGATGTAGCAATCCGTGATGCCGAACGGCGCATCGGGCGGCAGCGCGATCGGCGCGTGCCTTGTCGGAGCGGCCAAACGCAAACGCCTGCATGAAGCCGTCGCGTGCCTCGATCACGTTCGGCGGGCCGTTCACGCCAAGCTCGGCGAGCAGTGCCGCCTGGATGCCTTCGCGCGAGGCGTGGCCCGCATGCAGGCGCTTGATGTCGGCGCCGCCGTTGACGAACGCGAACAGGCCGGCGGCGGCGCTGCCGCGATGCCGAGTGCGTCGGCGATCTGTTGCGCGTTGAGGCCGTGCAGCTTGGCGACCGCGACCGCGGCGCCGAACGGACCGACCGCGCTGGTCGGATGAAAGCCGCGCTGGCGCAGATCGGGCGCGCAGGCGCGCGCGAGGCAGATCGCGACCTCGTAGCCGGCGACCACGGCTTCGATCAGTTGCGCGCCGCTAATGGCGCGCTCGTAGCCGACGCTGAGCGCCGCCGGAACGACCGTGCAGCCGCAATGCGCCGAGCCGACGCGATAGCCGTCGTCGAGCTCGATACCGTGCGCCGCCGTGCCGCCGAGGAACGCGGCGTCGAGCAGGTCGTGGTGCTTGGCGCGGCCGGGCACCGGAATGGCTGCCGCCGCTGCGCACGCTCGCGAGCATCGTCTCGGCGTTGGTCGCAACGTCGCCCGGCGCGCCCGCGATCATCACGCCGACGGTGTCGAGCAGATGACGCCGCGCGTAGTAGCGCACCTCGTCGGAGAGGTCCGCGTAGCGAAGCGCGCTCGCGAACGCGACGATCGCTGCCGGTCGCGCCGGCGGCCGGGTACAGCGTATGAGCCTCGGCCTTCATGCCGCGCTCGCCTTCCTGCCCGCGCGAATCTCCTCCAGCACCGGCAGCAGATAGCCGATGAATTTCTCCGGGTTCTCGCTCATCGGGAAATGGCCGAGATCCTTCATGATGGTCGCCTGCGCACCGGTGCGGCGCGCGACTTCGAGCGTGCCTTCGGTCGTGCAGGAATAGTCGTACTCGCCGGTCAGCAGATAGAGCGGGCAGCGGCGCGCGTCGATGTGGTCGAGCTTGTCCGAGATGTCGCCGTCGATCATGTAGAAATAGAGGTCGCCCTTGAACACGCCGGGGCCGCTCTGCATGTAGTGCCAGAGCGTCTCCCAACGGCCTTCATCGGGCGCCGTGGGCGCGACCAGTCCCGACACGATGCCGGCGGAGACTTCGCCGCCGTGCACGTCGGGCCGGTGCAGCCAGCTCGTATCGTAATACGGATCGACCTTGGGCGAGGATTCGAGCCCGACGATGGCGCGGAACTTCTCAGGGTGTTCGTGCGCCAGATGCAGCACGATGCGCCCGCCGATCGAGCAACCCATCACCACAGGTTTGTCGAGTTCGAGCGCGGCGGAAACTTCGAGGATCATGCGCACATAGTCGCGCGAGGTGAGCTTGTACTCCTCGTTCTCCCAGCCGACGGGTGGCGAGGACTTCCCGTGCCACGGCATGTCGAACACGATGACGCGATAGTTGCGCGTGATGCGCTTGTCGTTGAGCAGGCCGCGATACTGGCGGCCGTCGGAGCCGGCGGTGTGCAGGCAGAGGAGCGGAATGCCGCTGCCTGCTTCTTCCACATAGAGGCGGTGCGGGCGTCCGAGCAGGTCGAGATGCAGATAGCGGCCGGTGGTGGGTTCGAAGCGCGGGCTCATGTGGCGGCCTCGCTGCGCTCAGCCGCAAGCACGCCTTTGAAGTAGATGAGGTTCGACATGAACGGATGCAGGTCGCCTTCGATGCGCAATAGCTTCTTCTTCACCAGCGCGAAGATGTCGGTGTAGCCGGGGAGCGGCGTCGCCGACCAGAGCTTGTTCCATGAGTCGCCGGAGGCGCGCAGCGCGAAGGAATAATTCGGCGTGATGAACGGGCCCGGCTTGATGCCGGTGATCTTGCCCTCGGCGATGCTGACCAGATGATCGGCGTTGTCGATCTGGATCAGGAAGGTCGTGTTGACGTGCTTGCCGCGCCGGACGAGGTTTGCGTCGGCATTCACGCGCGCGGCGAGTTTTTCGAGCAAAGTTTCCTCCCATTCTCCGTCATGCCCGGCCATAGCCCGTCGAAGACGGGCGTAAACGCCCTTATGGCCGGGCATCCACGTCTTTCGTCCAGCAAACAAGACGTGGATGGCCGGGACAAGCCCGGCCATGACGAAATCATAGGTCTTAACCAGCGCGTCGACCGCGACGACGCCGTCGGCCCGCACGATCAGAGGATTGACTTCGGCCTCGGCAATCGCGGGGTCATTCTGCAACCCCAGCCGCGAGAGCGCCACGATGGCTTTTGCCAGCGCATCGAGATCGCCGGCCGGCTTGCCGCGAAAGCCTTTCAGCGTGGCGAAGGCCTTGACTTCGGCAATCATCGCGTGGGCAGTGGGCAGATCGACCGGGGCGAGGCGCAGGCTGCGGTCGCGGTAGATTTCGGTGAATACGCCGCCGGCCGCCACCATGATCAGTGGACCGGCCTCGCGATCGACCCGGTAGCCGATCAGCGCCTCGCCGATGCCCGAGATCATCGGCGCAACGAGGACGCGCTCGGGCGTGATGCCGGTGCGTTGCTTTACCGTCTCCCGCATTTGGCGGATTGCCGCAACGAGCGTGTCACCATCCGGCACATTCAGCGCAACACCGCCCGCCTCCGTCTTGTGCGGGATGTCGGCGGACAGAACTTTCGCTGCAACCGGATACGGGAAGGGCAGGGTGGGGGCTTGCGCCATCGTTGTGTCGAGCGCGACCGCGGGTGCGCGCGGTACGCCGAGCCGGTCGAGCAATGCGTAAGCCTCAAGCTCGTCGAGCACGCGGCCGCCGTGACCTGAAGGCGTCGGAACCGCCGGCTTCGGCTCGCGCCGCGCGAGCGCCGCCGCGATGGCATCGGCGCAGGCCTCGGGCGTGCGGAAGCTCGGGATACCGGCGTCGCTCAACCGCGCCAGCGCCTCCGGCGCTTCGGGTACGAGAAACGCCGCGATCGGCTTGGCGGCGCCTGCGCTGTCGATGATCGGCTGCACCGCCTGCTGCGGATGAAACCGTGCCGAGGAGCCGACAACCGCCAGCACCATGTCGAACTCCGGGCGCGGTGGTGAGAATATCGAGCGCGGCCTTCATCACGTCGTAGCGCGTGCCCGCGATCGTGAGATCCACGATGCGCGCCGGCGTCGCCGCGATTCCCTCGGCGGCGAAGCGCGCAAACGTCTCAGCGCTAGGCTGCGCGATCTCGACGCCGTGCATCGCCAGCGGATCGACCACCATGATGGCGCCGCCCGCCGTGGTAGTGAGCACGGCGACCTGTGGTGGCCGCGCGCCAACCGGCGCGGATCGGCGTGCGGCGCACCAGCGGCAGCGCCTCGATCAGCGCCTTCGAGACTTTCCACCCGCGCGATGCCGCAGTCCGCCAGAAACGCGCTCGCGACATCGTCCTCGCCCGCGAGCGCGCCCGGTGTGCGTGACCGCGAGCTCGCGCGCCGCCGACGAGCGGCCGAGCTTGTAGGCGACGACCGGCTTGCCGCGCGCCGCCGCACCGAGCGCGAAGTCGCGCAGCGCCGCCGAATTGCGGATGCTTTCGAGAAACAGCAGGTAGCCGTCGATGTCGGGATCATCGAGCGTGGCGGCGCAAATCTCGCCAATCGACAGGTCGACCTCGTTGCCGATCGAGACGAGGCCCGCGAAGCCGACGCCGCGCGCCTTGCCGCGCGACATCAGCGCGCCGATCATCGTGCCGGAATGCGAAGCAAAGAAGATCCGGCCGACCGGAATGTCCGGCTCGGCGAAGGCCGCGTTGGCGGTGAGCAGCAGCCCGTTGCGCAGGTTGACCACGCCGAGGCTGGAGGGTCCGATGATGCGGATGCCGGTCTCGCCGCGATATCTCCTTCAGCCGCTGCTCGCGCGCGACGCCGTCCGCGCCGGTCTCGGAAAACCCGGCCGCCAGGATGGTGGCGATCTTGACGCCGGCCTCGCGCGCATTCGGCGACCGTGTCGACCACGGCCTCGGTCGGCACCAGCAGATAGGCGTGGTCCGGCGCCTCCGGCAGCGCCGCGACCGACGGGTAGGCGCGCTCGCCCAGCACCGTGTCGCGCCTTGCATTGACGCAATAGATCGCCCCGCCAAAGCCCGCCTCGCGCAGGTAATTTCAGCGGCCGGCCGGCGGTCTTGGTGGCATCGTTCGACTGCCCGACGATCGCGACCGAGCGGGGCGCAAGCAGCGCCTGGCGCAGGGCAGCGCGGTTGGCATTCGGTGTCGTCAGCATGCGGGTTTCCGCAGGGCGGAATGGAGGAGCGGTCATCGGCCATTGTGCTGAAATTTCAGCGGCGTGTCGAAACCCTTCGGCCGGTTCGGCCGTACCATGTCCCGCGTCACACCGTTCTCACGACAACGTGCGAATTGGAGGAATTCCAATTCGGCCGTTGAGGCTTCTAATCTCGCCACATGGCCGTGTCGGCGGCCCGGCACATCGAGGGGGTGTCCATGCTCAAATCAGGAGTTCTACCCGTTGCGACCGCGCTGGTCGGCGTCGGCGTGTTCGTGCTCGCGACCCAGGTGCGCGCGGGCGGCGATCTGGTCAAGTTTCCGGAGCATTCGACAAGGGCGTGCTGTTCACGACGGTCGACCGCGCCGACAACAAGCAGTACCGCGAGGTCTACACCGAGCCAGGCGGCGCTCGACGCGGCCAAGAAGGGCGAGCCGCTGCCGGACGGCACGGTGATCACGCTGGTGCAGTATCGCGCGAAGCTCGGCGCGGACGGCAATCCCGAGAAGGATGCGAACGGCCGCTTCATCAAGGGCGACCTGCTCGCCTACACCGTGATGGAGAAGCGCAAGGGCTGGGGCACCGAGTATCCGGACACGCATCCGCAACGGCGAGTGGGAATATCAGGCGTTCACGTCGGACCAAGGCAGGTGAATACCAAGGCCAAGCTCGAGGCCTGCTTCCAGTGCCACAAGCCGCTGCCCTCGGGGCAGGACTTCGTGTTCCTGTACAACAAGATGGCGGGGAAGTAACTCCGACCTCATGGTGAGGAGCGCGCGAAGCGCGCGTCTCGAACCATGGCACGCGTGGCCATCCTTCGAGACGCGGCCCTCTGGGCCGCTCCTCAGGATGAGGAGTTAGGTCTCAAACTTCCCGAACTCGAAATTCCGCCCGGGCGCGGAGTCAAACAGCGCCCGGGTGTAGTCATGTTTGGGCGCCGCGAACACGGCCGCCGTGGTGCCTTCCTCGACGACCTCGCCCTTGTGCATCACGGCGATGCGGTCGCACACCTGCGCGGCGACGCGCAGATCGTGCGTGATGAACAGCACCGCGAGATTGAAGCGCTTGCGCACGTCGTCGATCAGCTCAGCACCTGCGCCTGCACCGAGACGTCGAGCGCCGAGACCGGCTCGTCGGCGACCAGGATCTCCGGCTCCATCGCGAGCGCGCGCGCGATGCAGATGCGCTGGCGCTGCCCGCCGGAGAACTGGTGCGGGAAGCGCTCCAGCGCGTCCGGGTCGAGTCCGACGAGACGCATCAGTTGCGCGCGCGCGTTCGATCGCCTCCTTCTCGGCCATGCCGAAGTTCATCGGCCCTTCGGTGATCGCGGCGCCGACGGTGCGGCGCGGATTGAGCGAGCGATACGGGTCCTGGAACACGATCTGCACGCGCTTGCGGTGCGGCCGCAGCGCGCGGGCGCCGAGCTTGGCGACATCCGCGCCCTCGATCAGGATCGCGCCGTCGGTCGGCTCGATCAGCCGCGCGATGCAGCGTGCGACGGTTGACTTGCCCGAGCCGGACTCGCCGACCACGCCGAGCGTCTCGCCGCGCCGGACCTGCAGGTTCACGTCCTTCACGGCCTTCACCTCGCGGCGGTTCCCGAAGAAGCCGCCGGAGACGTAGGTTTTGTTCAGATCGTTGGTCTGCAGCACGATCGGCGCCGCCGTGATCGGTTCGCGCGCGAGGCGGCGACAGGCTCGGCACCGAGCGGATCAGCATGCGGGTGTAGTCGTCGCGCGGCCGGCGCAGCACGTCCGCGGTCTTGCCCTGCTCGACGACGCGGCCGTGCTGCATCACCACGACGCGATGCGCGACCTCGGCGACCACGCCGAAATCGTGCGTGATGAACAGCACGCCGGTATTGCGCCGCTCGCGCAGTTCCTTGATGAGCTTGAGAATCTGCGCCTGCGTGGTGACGTCGAGCGCGGTGGTCGGCTCGTCGGCGATCAGCAGCACCGGATCGAGCACCAGCGCGGCCGCGATCATGATGCGCTGGCGCTGCCCGCCGGAGAGCTGGTGCGGATAGACGTCGATCATCCGCTCGGGCTCGGGCAGGTGCACGGACTGCATCACGTCGAGCACGCGCGCCCGCCGCTCGCGCTCGTCGAGCTTGGTATGGATGTCGAGCACCTCGGCGATCTGGTCGCCGACCTTCATGACCGGATTGAGCGCGGTCATCGGCTCCTGGAAGATCATCGAAATGCGGTCGCCGCGGATGCGCCGCATCTCGGCGGGCGATTTCAGCAAGCAGGTCGTCGCCCTCGAGCAGCACGCGTCCGGCGGTTGCGGTGAGCTGGCCGGGCGGCAGCAAGCCCATGACGGCGTGCGCGGTGACGGACTTGCCCGAGCCGGACTCGCCGACCACGCAGACGATCTCGCCCGGCGCGACCGCGAACGAGACGTTCTCGACCGCGTTCACGCGGTCCGCGCCAGCGGGGAGGCGGACGGTGAGGCCCTGCACGTCGAGGACGGGCTTGTCGGCCATCACACCCGCCGCGCCAGTTTCGGATCGAGCCGGTCGCGCAGGCCGTCGCCGAGCACGTTGACGGCGAGCACGGTGAGCGCGAGGCAGATGCCGGGGAAGAAGATGTTGTGCGGGTAGATGCGGAACAGGCCGCGCCCTTCCGCCATGATGTTGCCCCAGGTCGGCGTCTCGGGCGGAATGCCGATGCCGAGGAACGACAGGATCGCCTCGAGCAGGATCGCGTTGGCGCAGATGAACGTGCCCTGCACGATCAGCGCCGGGATCGTGTTCGGCAGCACGTGGCGGAACAGCAGGAGATGCGTCGGCGTGCCGGCGCAGATCGCCGCTTCGACATAGGGCTCCTCGCGCACCGAGAGCACGATCGAGCGCACGAGGCGCACCACGCGCGGAATCTCCGGCACGATGATCGCGACGATCACGCTCATCAGGCCGGCGCGGAACAGCGAGACGAGCGCGATCGCCAACAGGATCGCCGGTATCGCCATCAACCCGTCCATCAGTCGCATCACCACCGCGTCGACCCAGCGGATGTAGCCGGCGATGAGCCCGATGAAGAGCCCGATCGCAATCGAGATCACCGCGACCGTGATGCCGATGATGAGCGAAACGCGCGCGCCGTAGACCACGCGGCTGTAGATGTCGCGGCCGAGGCTGTCGGTGCCCATGCGGTACTTGAACACGTGGCCGAGCCGTCGTCGTTGCGGATGGTCTGCTCGATCCCGGGGACGCGATTGCGGAACGCCGGATTGATCTCGGATGGATTTTTCGTGCCGAGCCAGGGCGCCGCGAGCCCGATCACGATCATGAACAGGATGACCACGCCGCCGAAGATGATGCTGCCGTCGCGCGCGAGCCGGCCCGGCAGGCCGCGCTTCGGCGGCGGCGCGGCCGTCTCGCCGGCGAGCAGGGCGGGTTCGACGCTCAATAGCGTATCCTCGGATCGAGCAGCGTGTAGATGAGATCGACGAACAGGTTGATCAGCACGTAGACGAACGAGAACAGCAGGATCACCGCCTGGATGGTCGGATAGTCGCGCGCCAGCACGGCATCGACGGTGAGCCGGCCGAGGCCCGGGATCGTGAACACGCTCTCGGTGACGACGACGCCGCCGATCAGCAGCGCGACGCCGAGGCCGATCACGGTGACGATCGGCACCGCGGCGTTCTTGAGCGCATGCTTGAACAGCACCTTGATCTCGACCTGCCCCTTGGCGCGCGCGGTGCGGATGTAGTCCTCGCCCATCACGTCGAGCACGCTGGTGCGCGTCATGCGCGCGATCAGCGCGATGTAGATCACCGACAGCGTCACGGAGGGCAGGATCAAGCGCTGGAGGAAGCCGCCGAAGCCCTCGCCGATGCGCTGATAGCCCTGTACCGGGAGCCAGTTGAGCTTGATGGCGAACAGATAGATCAGCGAATAGCCGATGACGAACACCGGCACCGAGAAGCCGAGCACCGAGAAACCCATCACGATCTTGTCGATCAAGGTGCCCTGCTTGTAGGCGGCGAGCACGCCGAGCGGCACCGCGACACAGACCGCGATGGTGATGGTCGCGAGCGAAAGTGCGAGCGTCGGTTCCAGCCGGCTGGTGATCAGCTCGGCGACGGTTTTCTTGAAGAAGTAGAACTCGCCGAAATCGCCGCGCAGAATGTTGCCGAACCAGATGAAGAACTGGGTGAAGATCGGCTGGTCGAGGCCGAGACTGTTGCGGATCGCGTCGACCTGCTCGGAATTGGCATTGTCGCCGGCGATGACGGCGGCCGGATCGCCCGGCGTGAGCCGCAACATCAGGAACACGAACACCGCGACGATCAGCATCACCGGCACGGTGGCGGCAAGTCGGCGCAGGATGTAGCCGAGCATCGGGCTATTTTACCTCGATGTTCCAGAATGCGATCGAAGGCGCGGCGAGGATTCCGGTCACGCCCTTGCGGAACGCGACCGGCTGAACGTACTGCCCGAGCTGGAGATGCGTCGGGTACTCGATCGCGCGCAACTGAACGGCCTCGGCGAGCGCCTTCTGCTTGGCCGGGTCGGTCTCCCGCGCGAAAGCATCGCGCAGTTTCTCGATCTCCGCATCGCATGGCCAGCCGAAGGTCGCCTTGTCGCAATTCGCCGCGAGATAGGAAGTCGCGACCGGGTCAAGAATATCCACCGACGCCCAAGAGGTGAGGAACGCGTGCCACCCGCCCGCGCCCGGCGGGTCCTTCTTGGTGCGGCGCGAAACCAGCGTCTGCCAGTCCATCGCCTGCACGTCGACCTTGAAGCCGGCCTTTTCAAGCAGCGACTTCGCAACCGGCGCAAGATTGGCGAGCGACACGATGTCGGTCGACTGCATGATGACCAGCGGGGTACCGTCGTAGCCGGCCTCCTGGAGCAATGTGCGCGCCTTGGCGAAGTTGGAATCGAACTTGTCTTCGAAGCCCTTGGCCGACTCCAACGGCGAGCCGCACGGGAACAGCGACTTGCACTCGCGGTACCATTCCGGATCGCCGATGACCGACTGGAGAACATCCTTCTGGTTCAGCGCGTAGGCGACCGCCTGCCGTACCTTCACGTTGTCGAACGGCTTGTGCAGTACGTTGAAGCGGAAGGCGTACTGCCGGCCCGGCGGATTCCACACGAACAGCTCGACGTTCTTGTCGGTGGCAAGCAGCGGCAACAGGTCGTGCGGCGGTGCCTCGATGACGTCGACCTCGCCCTTGAGCAGTGCGTTCACCTGCGTTTGCGCGTCCGCAATCCAGATCCATTCGACGCGGTCGACTTTCGCCACCTTGCCGCCCGCGAGACCGGAGGCCGGTTCGGCGCGCGGCCGGTATTTGGGATTCTTGACGTAAACCACCTTCTCGCCCGGCCGCCATTCGTCCTGCTTGAAGATGAAGGGACCGGAACCCGTGTAGTCCGTGATCTGCTTGCCGGGATCGGTCTCAGCAACGCGCTTCGGCATCATGAAGGGGACGTTGGCACCGGGCTTGGCAAGCGTCTGGATCACGAGCCCGTAGGGCTCCTTCAGTGTCATCCGGATAGTTTTGGCGTCAGGAGCCGAGAAGCCCGCCACGAAGGATAGAAGCTTCTGTCCCATCGAGTCGCGCGCGCCCCAGCGCTTGATCGACGCGATGCAGTCGTCCGCCGTGACCGGCGTTCCGTCGTGCCACTCCAAGCCGTCGCGCAGGGTGAACGTCCAGGTGAGCTTGTCGGCGCTCATCTCGTGGCGCTCGACCATCTGCGGCCGGACGTTGAGCTTGCCGTCGAGTGCAAACAGCGTGTCGTAGACCATGTAGCCGTGGTTCACGGAGATCAGCGCCGTGGTCCAGATCGGATCGACGATCTTCAGGTCCGAATGCGGCGCGACGCGCAGCGTCTTCGCCGCCGCCGAGGTGCACAGCGCGGCGCCGAGGGTCAGCGCGACGACGATACGCTTCCAGCGAGAAGCCATGGTTCCCCCTCTGCGCCTGTGGCGCCGTGAACCAGGATTGCCGCGCGGTGCGGTTACGACTGGCTCTTCTTCTCCACGTTCCAGAACACCGGGACCGGAGCGGTCATGATGCCGTTCACGTTCTTGCGCGTCGCGATCGGCTGATACCACTGCCCGAGGAACAAGTGTGTCGTCGCCTGCGTATTGCGCACCTGCACGGCCTCGGCGATCGCCTTCTGCTTTGCAGGATCGGTCTCGCGCGCGTAGTCGTCGCGCAGCTTTTCCATTTCGGCGTCGCACGGCCAGCCGAACATCGCCTTGTCGCAACCCGCATTGGCAAAGCCTGCCATCACCGGATTGAGGATGTCGGCGGCGACCCAGGAGGTGAGGAACGCGTTCCAGCCGCCGGCGTTGGGCGGATCCTTCTTGGCGCGGCGGGCGACCAGCGTCTGCCAGTCCATCGCCTGCATGTCGACCTTGAAGCCAGCGCGCTCCATCAGGGTCTTGGCGACCGGCGCGAGGTTCGTGAGAACGTCAAGGTCGGTCGATTGCATCAGCACCACGGGCGTGCCGTCGTATCCGGCCTCCTTGAGGAGATCGCGCGCCTTCTGGAAGTTCGATTCGAAGAGCCCGTCCATGCCGCGCTCCGAGGCATTCGTGCTGCCACAGACGAACATCGCCTTGCAGGTTTTGTAGTAGGCCTCGTCACCGATCACCGCCTGGAGGAAGTCTTTCTGGTTGAACGCAAACCAGAGCGCCTGTCGGATCTTCGGATTGTTGAACGGCGGATGCAGGTGGTTGGGGCGGAACGTGTATTGGTTGCCGAGCGGGTTGTAGTCGACGAGCTGTATGTTCCTGTCTGACTTGACCAGCGGAAGCAGGTCGTGCTTCGGCGTCTCGATATAGTCCACCTCGCCCGCGAGCAGCGCATTGATCGCCTGCTGATGGTCGGAGATTGCGAGCCACTCCACACGATCAACCTTGGCAACTTTGCCGCCCGCGAGCCCGGAGGCGGGCTCCGAACGCGCCTTGTACTTGTCGAACTTGACATAGACCGCCTTGTCGCCCGGCTTCCATTCGTCGCGCTTGAACACGAACGGACCGGAGCCAGTGAAATCGGAAATCTGGGTGTTCGGGTCGGTATCGGCGACACGCTTCGGCATCATGAACGGCACGTTCGACGAAGGCTTGCCGAGCGCGAAGATCAGGAGGCCGGTCTGCTCCTTGAGCTTGACCGTAAATGTCTTCGGGTTTCCGACCGTGATCGCGTCGACGAAACTCATCACCTTCTGACCGAGCGAAGTCCTTGGCGGCCCAGCGCTTGATCGAGGCGACACAATCCTCCGCCGTGACCGGGGCGCCGTCGTGCCAGGCAAGGCCGTCGCGCAGCGTGAAGGTGTAGGTGAGTTTGTCGGCCGAGACGTCGTATTTGTCGACCATCTGCGGCTTGATCTCGCCCTTCTCGTCCATGGCGAAGAGCGTGTCGTAGACCATGTAGCCGTGGTTGCGCGTGATGTAGGCCGTGGTCCAGATCGGATCGACGATCTTGACGTCAGAATGCATCACCGCCTTCAGCGTCACCTGGGCGCTCGCGGGACCTGCGGGCAGGGCGAACAGGGCGGACGCCGCCAGGATGGTCGCAGCCAATGCCTTGCACGTTATACGCATGGGGAGTCTCCGGTGGGATTTGACTGATGCTATCGGTCGGCGCCGGGCTAGCCAAGCCGCTTTGGCGGGCTCAAATGCGCGGCAAATGGCGCGGGGCTCGCAGTCCGCAGTACCGTCGCCGGTTCGGCGACCGGTCGTAAGGCACGTCTGGCGCCGCGTCTTAAGGGTTGCGAAGGCGGGTGAATTGTCGTGAGCCGGGTAGTCTTGGCGCTGACGATTGTGGTGTTCGGAGCCGTACCGGCCCCGGCACAACAGGCCGAAACGATCGATCAGGCGCTCTGCCGCATGATCGAGAGCGCCGCTGCTTCGCACCGGCTGCCGGTCGATTTCTTCACGCGGCTGATCTGGCAGGAGAGCAGCTTCCGGCCCGGCGTCACGAGCCATGCCGGCGCGCAGGGTGTCGCGCAATTCATGCCGGGAACGGCGCGCGACCGCCAGCTTGGCGATCCGTACGACCCGGAACAGGCGATCCCCAAGTCGGCCGAGTTGCTGAGCGAGCTGCGCGCACGCTTCGGGAATCTCGGCCTCGCGGCCGCGGCCTATAACGGCGGACCGGCGCGAGTGGAAAGCTGGCTCGAGGGGCGCGGCGGCCTGCCGGGCGAAACGCGCAACTACGTTTCGCTCATCACGGGGCGCACCGCTGACGACTGGGCTCGTGCGGGGCGCACCGCGACCGAAGAGTCGGACGCTCCGTCGACGCGGTGCCTGATCCAGGTGGCGGCATTCCGGCGGGGGAGCGACCGCCGCATGATCGAAGCCTATGCGCGGCCGATCGAGGAGTCCCCGCTTGCGCCATGGGGCGTGCAGCTTGCCGGAAATTTTTCCAAGAGCCTGGCGCTCGCGACCTACACGCGGGCGCGCGAACGCCATGCCGCGATCCTGAGCGATGTGGCGCCGATGGTGATCGGCACGCGGTTGCGTAGCCGCGGCACGCACACGTTCTATCGCGTGCGCATACCGGCGCCGACGCGCACGGCCGCGAACGAGATGTGCGACCGGCTGCGCAAGGCCGGCGGCGCGTGTGTCGTGCTGAAGAGTTAGTTGTCATTCCGGGGCCGAGCGTAGCGAGGAGCCCGGAATCCATAGCCACCATTACTGCGAGATTTGGCTCCCGCTGAGCGACATTGCCTATCTTGTAGCTATCGATTCCGGGCTCGCGGGCTTTGCCCGCGCCCCGGAATGACCAGCAGCTACACCAGCTTCACATTCTTCAACGGCAAACTCCGCACCGGCTTGCCGGTCGCGGCGTGGATCGCGTTGAGCACCGCGGGCGCGACCACGCAGATGGTCGGCTCGCCGACGCCGCCCCAGAAATCATAGGTCGGCACGATCACGGTCTCGACCTTCGGCATCTCGGCGAGACGCATGATCTCGTAAGAGTCGAAGTTGGTATTCGTCACACGGCCCTTGTCGATCACCATCTCGCCGTAGAGCGTGGCCGAAAGCCCG
The DNA here is from genome assembly GCA_963778455.1 of uncultured Alphaproteobacteria bacterium. GTDB lineage: Bacteria > Pseudomonadota > Alphaproteobacteria > Rhizobiales > Xanthobacteraceae > PALSA-894. The sequence continues at coordinate 305,518 of CAVZUL010000007.1, read as the reverse complement.
TAGGCGACCGAGCCCTCGACCTGCGCGGCGATCTGGCTCGGGTTGACGGCGTGGCCGCAATTCAGCGCGAGCACCATGCGGTGCACCTTCAGCTTGCCCTTCGCGTCGACGGAGACTTCCGCGGTCGCCGCCGAGTAGCTGCCGTAGCCCATGAACTGCGCGATGCCGCGATGGACGCCAGCGGGCAACGGCTTGCCCCAGTCACCTTTCTCGGCAGCCGCATTGAGCACCGCGAGGTGCTTGGGATGCTTGCCCATCAGCGCGCGGCGGAATTCGAGCGAGTCCTTGCCGGCCGCACGCGCGCATTCTTCAATGAAGCATTCCATGTAGACGGCGTTCTGGTTGGTGTTGACCCCGCGCCAGGGTCCGACCGGAACGTGCGTGTTGCGCATCACGTATTCGATCAGCAGGTTCGGCACCGTGTAGCCGAGCTGCGCGTCGCCTGCCTCCTCATACCAACCCTGAAGCTGGCGGCGGTCCTTGCCGCCGACGATGCCGACCGGATTGAGCCAGGCGTTGATCGACTGGCCCGACGAGCGCACATGCAACCCGACCAGCTCGCCTTTCTCGTCGAGACCGGCCGACACCTTGCACATCGAGATCGGGCGGAAGAAATCGTGCGCCTGATCTTCCTCGCGGCTCCAGATCAGCTTGACCGGCGTGCCGGGGAATTCCTTGGCGATGACGACCGCCTGCCGCGTGTAGTCCTGCAATCCGCCGCGCCGGCCGAAGCCGCCGCCGAGATCGTGGCGGTACACCTCGCATTTCGCGAGGGGCATGCCGGATTCCTCCGAGAGCGCCGCCAGTGAGGCTTCAAGGCTCTGCGTCGGCACCCAGCATTCGGCCTTGTCAGCCGAAAGCCGCACGGTGGCGTTCATCATCTCCATGCAGGCGTGCGAGAGGAACGGCGTCGAATAGGTCGCCTCGATCTTCTTCGCCGCGCCCGCGATCGCCGCGAGCGCGTCACCATTCTTGCGCTCGCCGTTGTTATCCGCCGCGGCGAGGCCCGCCTTGAGGTTCTCGGCGATCGTTGCGTTCGACACCTTGCCGTTCTCGCTCTCGTCCCAGGTGACCGGCAGCGCGTCGAGCGCGGTCTTGGCGTGCCACCAGGTGTCGGCCACGACCGCGACGGCGGTGTCCTTCACCTTCATGACCTTCTTCACGCCGGGCATCTTGGCGACCTTCGAGTCGTCGAAGCTCACCACCTTCGCGCCGAACACCGGCGCATCCTTGATGGCGGCGTTGAGCATGCCGGGGAGTTTCACGTCGATCGCGTAGACCTTCGTGCCGTTGAGCTTGTCGGCGGTGTCGAGCCGCTTCAGCGGCTTGCCGGCGACCGTCCAGGTCCTCGGGTCCTTGAGCTTGATGTCTTTCGGATCGGGCGGCGTCAGCTTCGCGGCGGCTGAGGCGACCTTGCCGTAGCTCGTCGTGCGCTTCGAGGCGGCATGCGTGATCACGCCGTTCGCCACGGTCAACTCGCCGACCGGCACCTTCCACTGATCGGCAGCCGCCTGCAGCAGCATGATGCGCGCGCCGGCGCCCGCCTTGCGCACGTAGTCCTGCGAGGTGCGGATGCCGCGCGAGCCGCCGGTGCTCATGTCGCCCCACGCGCGCTTGCTCGCAAGATTGCGACGCCGGGCTGATGCCCTCGGTGGTCACCTTCTTCCAGTCGCATTCGAGCTCTTCGGCGACGAGCTGGGCCAAGCCCGTGAGCGTACCCTGGCCCATTTCGGAGCGCGCAATGCGGATGACGCAGGTGTCGTCCGGCTTGATCGCGACCCAGATGTTCACTTCGGCCGCACCGTTCTGCGCGGCTGCTTCCGTGACGAACGGAGCCTTGAAGCCGAGCGCGAGCGTGCCGGTTGCCGCGGCGGCCGCGCCGACCACGAAGCTGCGGCGGGAGAGACGCTGGCCTTTGCCGAAAACCATTTTTCTCATCTCTGCCTCCCTCACGAACGGCGCGTTGCGCGATCAGCCGCGCGGCTGGTGCCGGCCGCGAGATGCACGGCCTCGCGGATGCGCTGATAGGTGCCGCAGCGGCAGATGTTGGTCATCGCCTCGTCGATGTCGGCGTCCGTCGGCTTCGGCTTTTTCTTCAGAAGCGACACGGCGGCCATGATCTGGCCGGACTGGCAGTAGCCGCATTGCGGCACGTCGACGGTGGCCCAGGCCTTCTGCACTGGATGCGAGGAAGTGGCTGAAAGGCCCTCGATGGTCACGATCTTGTCGCTCGCCTTCACGGCCGAAAGCGGGACCGCGCAGGAGCGCTGGAGTTCGCCGTTGATGTGCACAGAGCAGGCGCCGCACGCGGCGACGCCGCAACCGTATTTCGTGCCGGTCAATCCGACCTGTTCGCGGATGACCCAGAGAAGCGGCGTGTCAGGCTCGGCCTGCACGTCGCGCACTTTGCCGTTGATGTTGAGCTTTGCCATGCGTCCCTCGCCAAGGATTGTTCGCAGCGGCCATTCATCAAGGGCCGCCAGTCAAGCAGAACCGCTTGAAGGCAAGCCTAGCGCAGGCGAGGGGGTGCTAGCTATGCCAGTTTGGAATGGGTCAAATTTGTCGCGGCGCGTCCAGACCGGGCCATGGGCGCGCACTTTCAAACGCGCGGGCGGCACGAAGCACCAGATGATCGCGCCGGGCAGGGCCGACGATCTGCAGTCCGATCGGCAGGCCGTCGGATGAGAAACCGCACGGAACCGAAGCCGCCGGCTGCTGGGTGAGATTGAACGGATAGGTGAAGGACGACCAGTTGATCCAGTTGTCGCCGTAGCTGCCGTCGGCCGGCGTCACGCGGCCCGCTTCGAGTGCCGGAATCGGCATCTGCGGGGTGAGCAGCAGGTCGTATTTCGCGTGAAAGCGCACCATCGCGTTCGCGATATCGGCGCGCGCCGTGAACGCCGCCAGATAATCGGCGAGCGAGTACTTCTGTCCCCACTCGGCGATCTGCAGGAAGCCGGGGTCCATCTTGGCGCGGTCGCTGGCGGACGCCGCGTTGACGAGTGTGGCTGACACCGCACCCCACAGCGTCATGATCATCTCGTAGGGATCCGGAAAACCGGGATCATCCTCTTCGACAATTGCGCCAAGCTCGCCAAACACTTGCACGGCCTTTTTCGTCGCAGCTTCCACATCGGGATGGACTTTCTTCACGTAGCCGAGCCGTGGGCTCCAGGCGACACGCAGGCCACGCACGCCATCGTCGAGGCCGACGCGATAGTCGGGCGTAGGAGTGTTCCACGCCGTCATGTCGCGCTCGTCAGGTTCGCCGATGACCGAGAGCATCAGCGCCGCATCGCTGACGGTGCGCGTGAGCGGTCCGACGTGCGCCAGAATGCTGAACGGTGAGGCCGGATACGCCGCGACGCGCCCGAAGCTCGGCTTGATGCCGAACACGCCGGTGAATGCCGCCGGGATGCGGATCGAGCCCGCGCCGTCGGTGCCGATGTGTAGGTGGCCGAGGTTGAGCAATGCCGCCGCCGCTGCGCCGCCCGACGAGCCGCCCGTCGTGCGGTCGAGCTTCCACGGGTTGCGCGTGATGCCGGTGAGCGGCGAATGGCAGGCGCCGATCCAGCCGAACTCGGGCAGCGTGGTCTTGCCAAGGAAGATAGCGCCGGCTTCACGCAACCGGGCGACCGCGGGCGCGTCTTCCTTCATGGGCGCGTCGCTGATTGTCAGCGAGCCGCGGCGCGAGGGGAAACCCTTGAGCCAGATATTGTCCTTCACGGTCGCGCCAAGGCCGTCGATGAGGCCGACCGGTTCGCTCTTCTGCCAGCGCGCCTCGGAGGCTTTGGCGGCGGCCAGCGCGCCCTCGCGGTCGACGATGATGAAGCCGTTGACCGTAGGCTCGAACTTCTCGATACGATCAAGCTGATCGCGCGTGAGCTCCACAGGCGACAGTTCCCGCTTGCGGTAGAGGCGGAGGAGTTCGGCGGCGGTCAACGATTTGATGTCGGGCATGTCTGTCCTGCGGCGTTGGCGGGGAGCTTAAAGCTTGATCCGAACGGGCCGCAATGCATGATGCGCGGTCCCACGAGAACTCAAAATGAACGTTCAAAGCAGCAAAGACATACTCTCCGCCCTGGTCGGCTTCGACACCGTGAGCCGCAACTCCAATCTCGACTGTATCGCCTGGATCGAGGGCTATCTCGACAAGCTTGGCGTCAAGCATCAGCGCATCTACGACGAAACCGGCCAGAAATCGAACCTGTGGGCGACGCTCGGACCGAGGGACGTGCCGGGCTACATTCTCTCCGGTCACACCGATGTGGTGCCGGTGGACGACCAGAACTGGACCGACTCGCCGTTCAAGCTCACCGAACGCGACGGCAAGCTGTACGGCCGCGGCTCGACCGACATGAAGGGCTATGTGGCATGCTGTCTCGCGGCCGTTCCGGACATGTTGAAGGTGAATCTGAAAAAGCCGCTGCACCTTGCTTTCTCGTATGACGAGGAAGTCGGCTGCTGGGGCGTACGGCGCATGATCCCGAAGATCGTGGAAGGCGCCGCGAAGCCGATCGCGTGCTTCGTCGGCGAGCCGACCGAGATGGATGTGGTGATCGGCCACAAGGGCAAGCGCTCGTTCAAGGTGACGGTGCGCGGGCGCACTTGTCATTCTTCGCTCGCGCCGCTCGGCGTCAACGCGGTGGAATACGCCGCACGCGTGATCGCGAAGATCCGTGACATCTCCGACCGGATGGCGAAGAGCGGCGCGCGCGACGAGCTTTACGATGTTCCGTTCACCACCGGCCACACCGGCTATCTGCACGGCGGCACCGCGCTCAACATCGTGCCGGACATCGCGACCTTCGAATTCGAGTTCCGCGTGCTCGCGGTCGACAAGTCTGACACGCTGGCGCAGGAGGTGATCGACTACGCCAGGAACGTGCTGGAACCCGAGATGAAGGCGGTCGCACCGGAGGCGGGGTTCGAGTTCGAGGACCGCTCGGAGTTCGCGGGCCTCGACACCCCTGCGGACGCCGAAGTGACTTTGTTTGCGAAGCATCTCTCGGGGCGCAACCGCCACAGCAAGGTCGCCTACGGCACCGAGGGCGGCCTGTTCGCGCAGGCCGGCATACCGACCGTGGTGTGTGGGCCGGGCAGCATCGATCAGGCGCACAAGGCGGACGAGTGGATTGCGGTCACCGAGCTTGAGAAATGCGGCCGGTTCATCGATCGGCTGATCGAGCATTGCGCGCGCTGACGCGCGTCTTCCGGGAGCAAGCATGGCCTACGACCTCATCCTGAAGGGCGGGCGGGTGATCGACCCCTCGCAAAACATCGATCGCGTCACCGACGTGGCTTTCAGCGGCGGCAAGGTCGCGAAGGTCGGGGACAATCTCGGCGATGCATCGGAAGTGCGCGACGTCAAGGGCTACGTGGTCACGCCCGGGCTGATCGACCTGCACACGCATGTGTACTGGGGCGGCACGTCGCTCGGCATCGACGCGGAGGATTTCTGCCGCACCTCCGGCGTCACCACCGCGATCGATACCGGCAGCGCGGGACCCGGCAATTTCGCGGGCTTCCGCAAGCACGTGATCGAGCCGTCGGCCGTGCGCATTCTCGCCTACCTGCACATCTCGTTCGCCGGCATCTACGCGTTCTCCAAGACCGTGATGGTCGGCGAGAGCGAGGAGATGCGGCTGATGGCGCCGATCGAGGCGGTTGAAGTCGCCGACAAGAACCGCGACGTGATCATCGGCATCAAGGTGCGCGTCGGGCGCGGCTCGAGCGGCATCCATGGATCGGCGCCGCTATCGATCGCGCTGCAAGCCGCGAACGAGCTCGGCATGCCGCTGATGTGCCACATCGACTTTCCGCCGCCGAGCTATGAGGAAGTGCTCCAGATGCTGCGGCCGGGCGATGTGCTGACCCACGCGTTCCGGCCGTTTCCGAACGCGCCCTACGATCATCAGGGCAAGGTCAAGGACGTCGTGCGCGACGCGCGCGCACGTGGCGTGAAATTCGACATCGGCCACGGCAAGGGCTCGTTCGCGTTCAAGACCGCGCGCAACATGCTGGCGAACGGCTTCTATCCGGATACGATTTCGTCCGATGTGCATACGCTGTGCATCGAGGGCCCGGCGTTCGATCAGGTGACGACACTGTCGAAATTCCTCTGCATGGGCATGCCGCTCAGCGACGTGATCGCGGCGAGCACCGTGAATGCCGCGATGACGCTGCAACGCCCCGAGCTCGGCACGTTTAAGCCGGGCAGCGCGGGCGACGCCACGATCCTCACGATCAAGGACGGCCAATTCGACTATGTCGATGTGGTCGGCGAGCACATGACCGGCGACAAGCGCATCCTTTCCGAAGGCGTCGTGCTCAAGGGCCGCTGGTGGCACCCGAACGATTCAGCGAAGTTCAAGAAACTGGAGAAAGCCGCATGAGCGTCGAAGAAAATCTCAAGAAGCTCGGTCTGACCTTGCCGAACATCCCGACGCCGGTCGCGAACTACGTGCCTTGGAAGCGCGACGGCAACACGATCTATCTGTCGGGGCAGGGGCCGCGCGACAAGGACGGCAAGCACATCACCGGCACCGTCGGGAAGGATGTGACGGTTGAACAAGCCTACGAGTACGCGAAGCTTGTCGGCCTCAACCTGCTCGCCGCCGCGAATGCCGCCGCGGGCGGCAGCCTCGATAAAGTCGAGGTGCTGAAAGTTCTCGGCATGGTCAATGCGGTGCCGGGCTTCGGCGATCAGCCCAAGGTGATCAACGGCTGCTCCGACCTGTTCGTCGCGGCGCTGGGCGAGCGCGGCCGCCACGCGCGCTCGGCGGTCGGCATGGGCTCGCTACCGGTGAATATTCCGGTGGAGATCGAGGCCGTGATGCGGGTGGTAGAGTAACTCTTTGTCATCCCGGCCGAGCGCAGCGGGAGCCGGGATCCATAAACTCGATCGGTGGTTATGGGTCCCGGCTCGCACCCTTCGGTCGTGGCCGGGACGACAATCAAGTGACCAAATGACACGCCACCTGCCGGCCATCCGCGCCAGGCTTGAGCAGCGGCGTCTCGATCTTGCAGCGTTTGAAGGCGAACGGGCAGCGCGTGTGAAACGCGCACCCCGGCGGCGGGTTGATGGGGGAGGGCACATCCCCCTCCAACACGATGCGCTCGCGCGCCACGTGCGGATCGGGGATCGGCGCCGCCGCCATCAGCGCCTGCGAGTAAGGATGCAGCGGGGTCTCGAACAGCGCGTCCTTATCGGCGATCTCGACGATCTTGCCGAGGTACATCACGGCGACGCGGTGGCCGATGTGCTCGACCACGCCGAGGTCGTGCGACACGAACAGGTAGGCGAGGCCGAGCTCCTCCTGCAGGTCCATCATCAAGTTAAGAACCTGCGCCTGCACCGAAACATCGAGCGCTGACACTGGCTCGTCGGCGATAATCAGCGCGGGGTTTAGCGCAAGAGCACGCGCGATTCCGAGGCGCTGGCGCTGCCCGCCGGAAAACTCGAACGGATAGCGCGTCATCGCGTCGGTGCGCAGGCCGACTTTTTCGAACAGTTTGGCCGTGCGCGCCTCGCGTTCCTTCGATGAGATGTCGGAGTAGTTTTCCAAGGGCTCGCTCACGATGCGGCCGGCGGCCAAACGCGGATTGAGCGACGCATAGGGGTCCTGGAACACCATCTGCATGCGCTTGCGGTGTGGGCGCATGTCGCCCACTCCGAGATGCGTGATGTCCTCGCCGTCGAGCCGGATCGTGCCCTCGGTCGGCTCGAGCAGGCGCAGCAGCAGCTTGCCGACGGTCGACTTGCCGCAGCCGGATTCGCCGACAAGACAAAGCGTCTCGCCTGGATTGATCGCGAAGCTCACGCCGTCCACCGCCTTCACCATTGCGGGACGGCGCGTGAACATGCTGCTGTTGAGCGCGAAATGTTTCTTCAGGTTCGCGACCTCGACGACTGGTGTCATGCCGCCACCATCGTGCTGAGCACACGCTCGGCTTCGTGGCAGGCGACCACATGAGCGTCGCCGATCGGGCGCAGCGCCGGTGCCTCGATGCGGCAGCGTACGACTGCGTAGGGACAGCGCGGTGCGAAAGCGCAGCCTTCGATCGGCTCGCGCAGCGACGGCACGATGCCGGGGATCTCGGCGAGGCGGCGCTTGCGCGCCTTGCCGCGCAGGCGCGGGATCGAGGCCATCAGGCCGCGCGTGTAGGGGTGCGCCGGGCGATCGAACAGCTCGGTGGTCGTGGCTTCCTCGATCTTGCGCCCCGCGTACATCACGATCACGCGGCGGCAGGTTTCCGCCACGATGCCGAGATTGTGCGTGATCAGGATCACGGCCGCGCCGGTGCGCGCCTTGAGCTCGAGCATCAGGTCGAGGATCTGCGCCTGGATGGTGACGTCGAGGGCGGTGGTCGGTTCGTCGGCAATCAGCAGCGTCGGATTGCAGGCGAGCGCGGTCGCGATCATCACGCGCTGGCGCATCCCGCCGGAAAATTGATGCGGGTAGTCGCGGAGGCGGCGCCCGGCATCGGGGATTTTCACAAGCCGCAGCATCTCGGCGGCGCGGGCATTGGCGGCACTGGCACCGGCGCCGGTGTGGATGCGCACGGATTCAGCGATCTGGTGGCCGACGGTGAGCACGGGATTCAGGCTGGTCATCGGCTCCTGGAAGATCATCGCGAGCCGGTTGCCGCGCAGCTGGCGCATCTCGCCTTCGTCAAGCCGCACGAGATCGCGGTTCTCGAACGTGACGCTGCCCTCGACCGTGCGCGCGAGGCGCGGGGGCAACAGGCGCATGATCGAAAGCGCGGTCACGCTCTTGCCGCAGCCCGACTCGCCAACGATGCCGAGCGTCTCGCCGGGAAAGACATCGAACGAGACGCCATCGACCGCGCGCGTGATGCCATCGACAGTGAAGAAATGGGTTTTGAGATCGCGAACCGCGAGGAGGGGGGAGGTCATCGCACGCTCCCCCTGTCATCCCGGGCGACGGCGCGCAGCGTCGGAGACCCGGGACCCATACACCCCGGACCGTTGAGTAGGGGTACATGGGTCCCGGCTCTCCGCTTCGCTGCGGCCGGGATGACAGCGGTTCTCGGTCTCACATCCGCCTCGCGAGGCGTGGGTCGAGCCGGTCGCGCAATCCGTCGCCCAGCAGGTTCACGGCAAGCACGACGAGCGCGAGCGCGATGCCGGGGCAGAAAATAGTCCACGGCGCGCGCGAGAGAAACAGGCGGCTCTGCGCGATCATGTTGCCCCAGGTCGGGATTTCCGGCGGCGTTCCGGCGCCAAGGAACGACAGCGCCGCCTCTATCAGGATCGCGGAGGCGCAGATGTAGGTCGCCTGCACGATCAGCGGCGCGATCGTATTGGGCAGTATGTGGCGCAGCAGGATCTTCCAGGTCGGCGTGCCGCCCGCGATTGCGGCTTCGACATAGGGCGCTTCGCGGACGCTTAAGACGACAGCGCGCACGAGACGAACCACGCGCGGGATTTCTGGAATGGTGATCGCCACGATGACGGCAGTGACGCTGGCACGCGTGAGCGCCACCAGTGCGATGGCAAGCAGGATGGCGGGGATGGCCATCAGGCCATCCATCAACCGCATGACCACCGCATCGACCTTGCGGAAATAGCCCGACAACAGCCCGGTCACGAGCCCGCCAGCGATCGACATTGTGGCCACCGAAATGCCGACGAACAGCGACACCTGCGCGCCGTAGACCGTGCGGGCGAATACGTCGCGGCCGAGGTGATCGGTGCCGAACCAGTTCGTCTCCGAGGGCGGGCGCAGGCGCAGCGCCGGCTGCATCGTGATGGCGTCGCCGGCAAACAGGGGCGCCGCGGCGGCGAGCACCGTGATGATCGCGAGGATCGCACCGCCCGCCACGATGGTCGGATTGCGCCGCGCAAAACGGCGCAACTGCGCGCCGTGCGGTTTTGCGGCAATCAGCGCGGGCTCGGCGGCGGTGGCGCTCAATAGCGGATCCTCGGATCGAGCAGCGTGTAGGAAAGGTCGACGATCAGGTTCACCAGCACGTACACGCCGGAGAAGATCAGGATCACGCCCTGGATGATCGGATAATCGCGCTTGGAGATCGCGTCGACCACAAGCCGCCCCACGCCGGGGATGTTGAACACCGTCTCGGTGATGACGACGCCGCCGATCAGTAACGCGACGCCGATGCCGATCACGGTGACGATCGGCACGCCGGCGTTCTTCAACGCATGCTTGAGCAGCACAGAGCGCGTCGCGACGCCCTTGGCGTTGGCGGTGCGGATGTAGTCCTCGGCCAGCACTTCGAGCATCGAGGTGCGGGTGATACGGGCGATCAGCGCCACATAGGCGAGCCCGAGCGCGATGGAGGGTAGGATCAGCCGCTCGATCCATGGGCCGAAGCCCTGCTCGATCGGCGAATAGCCCTGCACCGGCAGCCAGCGCAGGCTGATCGAGAACGTGTAGATCAGCATGTAGCCGACCACGAACACCGGCACGGAGAAGCCGATCACCGAAAGCACCATCAGCGAGCGGTCGATCCAGGTGCCGACCTTCCAGGCCGCGAGCACGCCGAACGATACCGCGAGCGTGACTGCGACGATCAGCGTGGTGAGCGCGAGCGACAGCGTCGGCTCGATGCGCTGGCTGATGAGCTTCGCCACGGGCTCATTGGAGAAGATCGAGATGCCGAGGTCCCCCTGCAGCACTGCGGCGAGCCAGCGATAGAATTGAACCGGCAACGCGTCGTCCAGGCCGAGCTGCTTGCGGATGCCGGCGATCTGCTCGGCGGTCGCGTTGTCGCCCGCGATGATGGCAGCCGGATCGCCGGGCGACAGGTGCAGCAAAAGGAACACGAATACGGCGACGATGCCCATCACGAGCACCGTAGAGGCGAGCCGGCGGGCGATGTAGGCGAGCATCTGACTTACGCTCTCGCCACTTTCTCCATGTTCCAGAACGCAACCATCTCGGGCATGCCAATCACGCCGCGGATGTTGTTGCGCCAGGCGGAGTTGCGGAAGAACTGGCCGAGGATCACGTGCGGGATGTAGTCCCAGCCGTTCTTCTGCATTTCCTTGGCGATCTCCTTGCGCGCCGCGAGCGTCGGTGCGGTCGCCCATTTGTTGCGCAGCTGCTCCTGGAGCGGATTGTTCGGCCAGCCGAACCAGGCGCGCTCGCCGTTGGCGGCATGGCCGGTGAACGAGATCGGGTCCGCGAAGGTGATGCCAGTCACGGTGGTGGAGAAGATGTTCCAGCCGCCCTCGGCCGGCGGCTTCTTCACGGCGCGGCGCGTGAGCAGCGCGCCCCAGTCCATCGCGGCAAGATCGACATTGATGCCGGCCTGGCGCAGCCATTGCGCGGCGAGCATTCCGGCCGGATTGGCGAGATAGTGATCCGTCGCCTGCAGCACCACGACCGGGCGGCCATCGTAGCCCGCCTTCTGGAACAGTTCCTTCGCTTTTGCGACGTCGTTGCCGTGCTTGAACCACTCGGTGTTCTCGTCATTGGTCATCGGCGTGTCGCAGGCAAAATACGAGCCGCAGGTCTGCCACGACTTCGACTGGCCGAAGATAGCGCCCATCACGTCCTGCTGTTTGACAAGGTAGAGCATCGCCTTGCGGGCATCCGGATTGTTGAACGGTGGATGCAGATGATTGAGCCGCGCCATCGCGATGTGACCGGTCTTGTTGAGCACCTGGATGGTGAGGTTCTTGTCCTTGCGCAGATCATCGATCAGGTCCTGCGGCGGCACCTCGTAGAAATCGATCTCGCCGGCTTGCAGCGCGCTGAGCGCGGTCTGCTCGTCGGAAATGTTCTCCAGGATCACGCGATCGAGCTTGACCACCTTGCCGCCGGACATGGCGGATGGCGGTTCGGCGCGCGGCACGTAATTCGGATTGCGGTCGTAGACGTGACGATTGCCGGGGCGCGTCTCGTCGCGATTGTAGAGGAACGGGCCGGAGCCGATCGTTTCGCGGATCTGCTGGTTCGGGTCGGTTTCGGCGTCCTTCTTGCGCATCATGTAGCAGAGCGAGGTCGAGATCGTGGACAGGCTCTCGATCACCAGTCCGTAAGGCTCGCTCAGCACGATGCGGAAGGTCTTGTCGTCGACGACCGGCGTATCCTTCACGCGTGCCATCATCGACTGGCCGGAGCCCGAGCGCGCCGCCCAGCGGCGCACCGAGGCAATGCAATCCGCGGCCGTCACCGCGGGTCCATCGGAGAACCGCAGGCTGTCGCGGAGCTCGAACGTGTAGGCGAGCTTGTCGTCCGACACGCCCCACTTGCTCACCATCTGCGGCTGCGGCGCGAAATTCGCGTCGAGACCGAACAGCGTGTCGTAGATCATGCCGCCGTGATAGGCGCTGATATTCGCGGTGGTCCAGATCGGATCGAGCACGCGCAGGTCGGCATGCATCACCGCCTTGACGGTACGCGCGCGCCACGGGTTGGGCCTGCGTCTTGATGATGGAGGGTGCGCTGGTCAGCGCGGCGGCAGCGAGGCCGCTCTTCAACACGTTTCGTCGTGTGGTCATTTTTGTCTCCGGTCCAGCCGTGCGCAAATTAGGCCACGCGGGCGGGAGCCGCGTCAAATGATCAGCTTCGGTTCCGTCACCGCATCGAGCGGCCAGATCGGGCGCTGTACCTTTTTCCACGGCAGCTTGGCGTAATGGCGCGGCAACGGGCCGTCGCCCTCGGCGTAGAGCACCTGCACGGCGATCTGCGAGAACGACGCATAGAAATGCTGATTTGATTTCACCACCAGGATCTTGCGGCTCTTCGGATCGATGCCGAGGTTCGAGAACAGGTCGATGCCCATGCCCTGCGCGCGCGTCGAGATCAGCACGGCCTCGACGCCGCCCATGCGGATCGAAGCGGCATCGCCGATACCGACCGTCGCGCCGGAGAACGACTGATAGGCGTTGCGCACGCAGCGGATCACTTCCACTTCGGCATCGACCGGCGGGCCCGAAGCATTCGCGGTCTTGCCGCCGAAGCGGAACGGGAGCTTCGCGCCTTCGCCGGCGTCGAACGCCATCCGTACCGCCATCGGGTCCCAGATCGGCGCGACCGCCGCGCTCTTGATCCCGCGCGCGATCAGGCGGTGGACGAAGGTCGTGTTGTCGGACGGCGCGCCGCCGCCCGCATTGTCGGTCGTGTCGGCGATCACTGTCGGCCCGCCCGGATGGGCGAGCGCCGCATCGATCGCGCCATCGACGGAATATTCCGGCGGCGCAGCCTGTTCGCGCAGCGCGATCAACTCGCGGCCGATCTCTTCGGCGAGCCTGTCGCCGTGCTGTTTCGCGTCGTCGGTCAGCACGAGGATGCGCGCGCCGCACTCCGGTGCGTCGCCGTAGTAGAAGCAATGCGCGATCGAGACCGACAGCACGCGGTTCTTGCCTTCGAGCGCCATGATCTTGTCGACGAGGCCGCGCATCGGCTGGATCGAGGTCGGAAAGCTCTGGATCACACGGCAATCGAACACGGATTTCTCCGGCTTGATCTCGGCGCGGATGGCGCGCAGCGTGAGGTCGACCATCTCCTCGCCGCGTTCGGCGAAATCGGTGTGCGGGTACTCCTTGAACAGCACGATTACGTCGGCGGCGGCGCAGCGCTTGATGGTCAGATGGCAATGCGGGTCGAGTTCGACGCCGATGACGGCTTTCGGACCGACGAGCGCGCGCACGCGTTCGAGGAAATCGCCCTCGCAGTCGTCATAGCCGTGGGCCACCATCGCGCCGTGCAGATTGAACACGGCGCCGTCGACCGGCAGCGCGGCGTTCAATTGCCCGAGAATTTCATCGCGCATGCGCTCGTAGGCTTCGCGCGATGCGGCACCGCCGGGCTGCGCCGCGTAGCAGGAGCCCTCGATCAGCTCGAAGCCATCACGCTTCGCCGCCGCGCGCGCGGCCGCGATCGCGCCGGTCTGGTGACCAGATTTCTCCGGATGCTTGCCGGGCGGGTAATAAAGCTTGTCGAGGAAGGCCTGATACGAGGTCGGGACGGGCAGGAACGTGTTCGCCTCGAGGGCGAGGGCGGCGTAGAACAGGCGCATTCAGGCACTCCGTCATTCCGGGGCGCGCCCAAAAGCGCGTTCACGCGCGTCTGCGACGCGCTATGGGCGCGAGCCCGGAATCCATAATCACATACCAACCTATTCTGGCTGCGGTCTGTGTTTCAATCGACAGGATTGGAGCTATGGATTCCGGGCTCGCCGCGGCGCGGCGCCCCGGAATGACAGCTAAACCTTCTCGATATTCCAGAACGGAATGATCTCCGGGATGGCGAGGATGCCGCGCAGGTTCTTGCGGTAGGCGACCGGCGAGGACCACTGGCCGAGCCAGACATGCGGAACGAAATTCCACGCGTTGCGCTGGATTTCGCGCGCGACCGCCTTCTGCTCGTCGAGGCTTCCGGCGGCGGCCCATTTGTCGCGCAGCTTCTCGTGCGTTTCGTCCGACGGCCAGCCGAACCAGCCCTTCTCGCCGTTCGCCTGATGGCCGACGAAGGCGATCGGGCTGCCGACCGCGGCGGCCCCGGCCCAGGTGATGAAGATGTTCCAGCCGCCCTGATCGGGCGGGGTCTTCACGGCACGGCGCGTGACCACGCCGCCCCAGTCGGACGTCGCGAGCTCGCACGTTGATGCCGGCCGCGCGCAGGCGCTGCGCGGCGATCTGCGCGGCGTTGTTCATGAAGTCGATGTTGGTCGCGTGCAGCAGCGTGATCGGGCTTGCCGTCGTAGCCGGCCTTCTGGAACAGCTCCTTCGCCTTTGCGATGTTCGGCGCGGTCTTGAACCAGTCGGTGTTCTCGTCGTTCTCCATCGGCGTGCCGCAGGCGAAGTTCGATGGGCACTTCTGGTAGTACTTCGGATTGCCGAACGTCGCCTTCATGAACTCCTCCTGATCGATCAGGTGGAGCATCGCTTGGCGCGCCTCGGGCTTGTTGAACGGCGGATGCAGGAAGTTGAGCCGCATGATGCCGTAGTTGCCGGTCTTGTTGAGCACCTCGATCTTGATGTTCGGATCGCTTTCCAGCGTGTCGATCAAGTCGATCGGCGGGATTTCGAAGAAGTCGATCTCGCCGGCTTTCAGGGCCTGCAGCGCGGTCTGCGAGTCCGGCATGTTCTCGTAGATGACGCGGTCGACCTTGACGTTCTTCGCGCCGGCCAGGCCGGTCGATGGCTCGGAGCGCGAGACGTAGTTCGGATTGCGGTCGTAGACGTAGCGCGAGCCCATCCGCGTCTCGTCGCGATTGTAGGTGAACGGGCCGGAGCCGATGTATTCGGTGATCTGCTGGTTCGGATCGGTCTCGGCCTCCTTCTTGCGCATGATGTAAAGCATCGGCGTCGCGGTCTTCGCCATCACGTCGAGCATTAGGCCGTAAGGCTCCTTCAGCGCGATGACGAAGGTCTTGTCGTCCTTTTTCGAAAGGTCCTTCACGCGCGCCATCATGTGCTGGCCGGCGCCGTCACGCACCGCCCAGCGGCGGATCGAGGCGACCACGTCGTCGGCGGTGACGGCCGCGCCGTCGGAGAATTTCAGCCCGTCGCGCAGCTCGAACGTGTAGGTGAGCTTGTCGTCCGAGAGGCCCCACTTGCCGACCATCTGCGGCTGCGCGCGGCGCATCTGTTCGTCGAGCGCGAACAGCGTGTCGTAGATCATCGCGCCGTGATAGGCGGTGATGTTCGCGGTGGTCCAGATCGGGTCGAGCGAGCGCAGGTCGCCCTGCATCACGGCGCGGATGGTGCGGGCGCGCGAGGGCGCCTGCGCGCGGACGATGCCGGGAGCGCCGGAGAGTGCGGCTGCGGCGAGCGTGCCCTGAACGAACCGTCGGCGGGTCGTGCGCATCGAAACCTCCCTGTTGTTGGGCCGATTTACTCACGGAACGGCGGAGGGGGACAAGTGCCGCTTTGGCATCCCGCACGCGGTGCAACGCGTCAGCGGTGCACCGCAGATGCGGGATCGACCGAAACTCTGCGTATTGGGCGGTCCCGGGTCGGCGTCGCAGCATTCCATGCTGCGTCGCGCCCGGGACACACTCACACCACCATGCGCCCCTCCGGCAGTTCGGCATGTGGCCAGATGGTGCGGCGGGCCTTGGTGAACGGGTACTTGCGCGCGTCGAGCGGCGAGGGGCCTTCGCCGTCGCAATAGAGCACCTTGGCGGCGATCGGCGCGTAGGCGGCGTGGAAATGGTTGGTCGATTTCACGCCGACATAGCGCTTGGTCGCAAGATCGATGCCGACCGCGGTGAAGATTTCGGTGCCGAGCGCCTGCGTGCGATGCGAGATCAGTGCAACCTCGACGCCGCCGACGCGGATACCGGCGCCGTCGCCGAACTTCACCTTGGCGCTGCCGAAGCTCTGCATCGCCGTCCCGGACCAGCCCGATCACGGTCGCCTCGGCGTCGATCGGCATGCCGGACGTGGCCGCCGTCTTGCCGCCGAAGCGCAGCGGAACGTCGCGCCGACGCCGACCGCGTGGCAGAACTGCACCGCGACCGGATCCCACACCGGCCCGACCGCCGCATCGGTCATGCCGCGCTCCAACAGGCGGCGGATGATGTTGGTGTTGTCGGACGCCGCGCCGCCGCCGGCATTGTCGGACGGATCGGCGACGACCACCGGTCCCTTCGGCTCCGCATAGGCGGCCGTGATCGCGTCGTCGTATGACAGATAGGGCGGATACCAGGTGCCGCGCTTCTCGCGGATCTCCGCGCCAAGCTCTTTCGCCAGCGCGTCGCCGCGCGCCTTCGCGTTGTCGGTGACGACCAGCACGCGCGTGCCCTGCTCGGGCACGTCGCCCTGCGTGAAGCCGTGGCCGAGCGAGACCGACAGCACGCCGTCGCGCCCTTCGAGCCTCTTCATCTTCTCGACGAAGCTGCGGCCGGGCTCGCGCGAGGTCGGATAGAGGTCGATCATGCCGCAGTCATAGAGCGACGTGACCGGCTTGATGTCGCGGCGGATCGCCTTGACGACGAGCGTCACCAGCTCCTCGGCGCGCTCGGCGAAATCGATGTGCGGGTATTCCTTGAACAGGATGACTGATGTCGGCGCCGCGCACGCGCTTTTCGGTGAGATGGCAGTGCGGGATCGAGTTCGACGCCGATCGACGGCCTTCGGCCCGACGATCTCGCGCACGCGCGCGATCAGGTCGCCCTCGCAGTCGTCATAGCCGTGCGCGATCATCGCGCCATGCAGGCCGAGCAGCACGCCGTCGACCGGCATCGCGGCGCGCAGCTGCGTCGAGGATTTCATCGCGCATGCTCTCATAGCTTGCCTGCTGGGTCGGTGCGGACGGCTCGGTCCAGAAGCATGAGCCTTCGATCAGCTCGAAGCCTTCCTGCTTGGCGCGCCGCCGCGCGACCCAGAGCGGCCCGGTGCACAGCGTGCCGCGGTCCGGGTGCTTGCCGGGCGGGAAGTAGAGCGTCTGCCTCATAGCTCTCGCGGTTGGTCGGGATCGGTGAGAACGAGTTCGTTTCCGTCGCAAGCGACGCGGCGAAGATGCGCATGGGGAGACCTCAAGGCGGGGCGCACACTATGCCCGCCCAGATGTCGGCCCGCGAAGTGGAATGGAAGGGCTTGTGGTGGGCGCACGAGGGCTCGAACCTCGGACCCGCTGATTAAGAGTCAGCTGCTCTACCAACTGAGCTATGCGCCCGGAACCGACAAGGCATCCGCACAAGCGGGGCGTGCTGTAGCAAAGCCGCAACATAGGTGTCCAGAACGAGGCTTTGCACAGACAAACCTGCTGCTCTATGGTCCGCGCCAGTTTCGCGGGGCGACGCGATACACCGATACGAAGAAGCGGAGGAACTCCCATGAAAGGCCTATTTCACCGGGCCGTTGTCGCGCTCGGCGCGCTGGCGCTGTTGACCGGCGTCGCGGTTGCGCAGGCCAAGACCAAGGTCTCGATCGCGATCGGCGGTGCGGGCTGCCTGTGCTACCTGCCGACCGTGCTGGCCAAGCAGCTCGGCGAGTACGAGAAGGCCGGCGTCGATGTCGAACTGATCGACTTCAAGGGTGGCTCGCAGGCGCTCCAGGCGGTGATCGGCGGCTCGGCCGACGTGGTCTCGGGCTATTACGATCACTGCGTCAACCTCGCCGCGAAGGGCCAGCATCTCCAGGCCTTCGTTGCCTTCAACCGCTTCCCCGGATTGGTGCTGGTGGTCTCGCCCGAAGCCGCCAAGGACATCAAGTCCATCAAGGATCTGGCGGGCAAGAATGTCGGCGTCTCGGCGCCCGGCTCGTCGACGGATTTCTTCCTGAAGTATCTGCTCGCCAAGAACGGCGTCGATGCCAGCAATCGTGGGTGTGGTCGGCGTCGGCCTTGCCGCTACGGCGGTCGCCGCCATGGAGCACGGCAAGGTCCACGCCGCCGTGATGCTCGATCCTGCCGTGACGCTGCTGCAGAACAAGTTCAAGGACCTCAAGATCCTGAGCGACACGCGCACCGCAGAAGGACACGCTCGACGTGTTCGGCGGGGAGTATCCGGGTGGTTCGCTCTATACCCGCGCCGACTGGATCGCCAAGAACGAGACCGCCGCGCAGGCGCTTGCCAACGCGCTCGTTGCGACGCTGAAGTGGATCCACTCCCACACGCCGGAAGAGATCATGGCCAAGATGCCGCCCGAGCTCGTCGGCCCGGACAAGGCGCTTTATCTCGCGGCACTCAAGAACACGATCCCGATGTATTCGACGACCGGAAAAATGGACCCGAAGGGCGCGCAAGCCGTGCTTGCGGTGTTCAGCCAGTCGGTGCCCGAGATCGCGAAGGCGAACATCGACCTGTCGAAGACCTACACCAACAAGTATGTCGAAGCGGCGGCCCAGAAGCTCGGCATGAAGTGATCACGGCGGCTGATCGCCGCGATCACGAAAATCGGTTGGAACTTTCGGCGCGGCGGGACCATGCTCCCGCCGCTTCCTCATGGTGAGGAGCCGCGCATAGCGCGGCGTCTCGAACCATGGCGCGAGGCTCCAAGCACGCGGCCATCCTTCGAGACGGCCGCTTCGCGGCCCCCTCAGGATGAGGATTGAGTGTGAACATCCTCTCGATCCAGTCCCATGTCGCCTACGGGCATGTCGGCAATGCGGCCGCGACGTTTCCGCTGCAGCGGATCGGGGTCGAGGTGTGGCCGATCCACACCGTGCAGTTCTCCAATCATACGGGATATGGCGCGTGGACCGGCCGCGTGTTCGAGGCCGGCCTGATCACCGAACTGGTGCAAGGGATCGCCGAGCGGGGCGTGCTCGGCCACTGCGACGGCGTGCTGTCCGGCTACATGGGCTCGGCGGAAATCGGCGCCGCCATCCTGGACGCGGTCGCGCAGGTGAGGGCCGCGAACCCGATGGCGCGCTATTGCTGCGATCCGGTGATCGGCGATATCGGGCGTGGCGTGTTTGTGCGGCCCGGCATTCCAGAATTCATGCGCGACCACGCGCTGCCGGCAGCGGACATCATCACGCCGAACCAGTTCGAGCTGGACTATCTATCCGGCCGCACGAGTGCGACTCGGCACGACGCGCTGGCCGCGATCGATGCGCTGCACGCGCTCGGGCCCAAAGCCATCATGGTGACGTCGCTGCACACCGAGGAGACGCCACCCGACGCGATCGATCTCGTCGCCTCCGATGCCTCGGGCCGCTTTCGCGTGCGTACCCCGAAGCTGCCGATTTCGGTGAACGGCGCGGGCGATGCCATCGCGGCGCTGTTCTTCGCGCACTATCTGCGTAGCGGGTCGGCCGCCGAGGCGGTCTCTCGTGCGGCGTCGTCGGTGTTCGGCGTGCTCAGGCGCACCGCCGCCGCCGGAGCGCGCGAAATCCTGCTGGTCGAAGCGCAGGACGAACTCGTCAACCCCACCCAGGTGTTTCCCGCCGAACCGATTTGAGGAGGCCCCATGCGCCGCCGCTTCGTCACGCTCGATGTATTCACCGCCACGCGTTTCGCCGGCAATCCGCTCGCGGTCGTGCTTGAGCCGGACGGGCTCGACACGGCCGCGATGCAGACAATCGCGCGCGAGTTCAATCTGTCCGAGACCGTGTTCGTGCAGCCGCCGGAGAATTCTTCGCATCGCGCGAAGCTGCGCATTTTCACACCCGGACGCGAGCTGCCCTTTGCGGGTCATCCTACGGTGGGTGCGGCGGTGCTCCTCGGCATCCTTGATGGCGGCGTGAGCGAACGCGAGTTCGTGCTTGAGGAAAATATCGGCCTCGTGCCGTGCCGCGTGAAACCCGCCGCCGATTCAGGACGCGCGACCTTCGATATTCCGCGGCTGCCAGCCGAGGAGGGAAAAGCCGCCGACAACGCGACCCTCGCCGCTGCGCTCAGCATTTCGGCCGCCGATATCGGCTTCGGCCAATTTTCCCCCCAGCGCTGGTCGGCAGGAAATCCGTTTGCCATCGTGCCGGTGAGTGGGCTCGCCGTCATGGCGCGCTGCCGCCCCGACATGACGCACTTCGAAAAGGCATTCGGCGGCGGCTTCGCGGCGCCGTTCGTCGTGTGCGCAGAGACTGCGGAGCAAGGCAATGACTTTCATGCACGCATGTTCGCGCCGGGCGTCGGCGTCGCCGAGGATCCCGCGACCGGCTCGGCTGCGGCCGCGTTCGCGGGTTACCTCGCGGTGCATGGCGGGTACCGCGATGGCGAACATCTCGTGCGCATCGAGCAGGGCTACGAGATGGGCCGCCCGAGCCTGATGGAGCTGACACTCAAGATCGGCGGCGGCAAGCTGACCGGTGCCTCGATCGGCGGCAGCGCCGTGATGGTAACCGAAGGAACGATTGAGGCTTGACCCTTGTTTGCGCGCCTGCGACCACGCGCGCGCATGGCCGACATTCCGATCATTCCGTTGTCGCGGCTCGATCTGCGCTTCGAGCCTGCGCCGTGGCCGTTCGCGAACGAACGCCGCGCCGGGATTGACGCGCATTTCGCAGAATTGCGCGCCGAGAAGCCGGAAATGTGGAACGGCCGCGTGCTGCTGCTGCATCGTGGTGAAATCGCGGACGGCGTGCTGAGCGGCGCCTATCTGGAAACGGATTTTGCGAGCTTCATCGCTTGGCGCGACTGGGATTTTCCCGACAAGTCGGTGCGCAATTGTTTCGCCATGGCGGCGCTACGCTCTTCCGATGGAGCATTCTTGCTCGGTGTAATGGGCAGCCACACGGCGACTGCGGGGCAAATCTACTTTCCGGCAGGCACGCCCGACTTAAACGACATCAATGGCGACACCGTCGACCTCGAACGCGGCGTGATGCGGGAATTGATCGAGGAGACCGGCCTTGGCGCGGCTGAGACCACACCAGAAGCGGGATGGACGGCGACGCTGCTGGGTCAGCGCCTCGCGCTGATGAAGGTCGTGCAGGCGAGAGAAAACGCCGCAGCGCTGCGCGAACGCATCCGCGCGTTTCTCGCGACCCAAACGCAGCCCGAGCTTTCCGACATTCATGTGGTGCGCGGCCTGGGCGATCTGCGTTCGACCATGCCGGCCTATGTGGCGGCGTTTCTGGCGAGCCGCCTGCGCTGAAAGCCGCTTGCCAAGGTGCTCCCTGCGGCGTGAACTGGCGCCATGAAGCTCACCAAGATCATCAAACGTTTCCGCATCGACAAGCCGGACAAGTTCCGCCTGTCCGACTATGACCCCGCCGATACCTGCGGACTCGACATCGAGAAGGCGGAAGCGAAGGCGCTGCTCGCCGACGGCGTCGAGCGGCTCGCGGCCTTGCAGGAGAAGCTCTACGCGCAGAACCGCTGGTCGGTGCTGGCGATCTTCCAGGCGATGGATGCGGCGGGCAAGGACGGCGCGGTCGAGCACGTGATGTCCGGAGTCAATCCGCAAGGCGTTCAGGTGCATTCCTTCAAGCAGCCAAGCCACGAGGAGCGCGACCACGATTTCCTCTGGCGCATCGCCAAGGCGTTGCCCGAACGCGGGCGTATCGGCATTTTCAATCGCTCGCACTACGAGGAGGTATTGGTCGTCCGCGTGCATCAGGAGTTCTTGACGGGGTCGCAGATCCCGCCCTCGCTGATCACCAAGGGCATTTGGGACGAGCGCTTCAAGAGCATTTGTGAATTCGAACGGCACCTTGCACGCAATGGCGTGCTGATCCTGAAGTTCTTTCTGCACGTTTCCAAGGAGGAGCAGCGCCAGCGGTTCCTCGCGCGGCTCGAAGAGCCGGCCAAACGCTGGAAGTTCGCAATGGGCGATGTGGCGGAGCGCAAGCTCTGGGACAAATACATGCACGCCTACGAGGACGCGATCCGCCACACCAGCCGGCCGGAGGCGCCGTGGTACGTGGTGCCCGCGGACAACAAGCGGTTCGCCCGGCTCGTGATCGCGGAGGCGCTGGTCGAAGCGATGGAAGGCCTCAAGCTCGCGTTTCCCACGGTCGAAGGACCGGCGCTGAAAGAGCTTGAGAAGGTGCGCCGGGCGCTGCTCGCCGAGCCGAAGCGCCGCCGCGCGACCTGATCAGGTTGGACAAGGTCGCTGACCTAATCCGCTCTTGCGTACGGCTCCGCACTTCCGCTAGAAACCGCGCACCGGTGCTTCCCGCGGTTAACGCTCGGTTTACCATTCTCCGCGACCTTGGGAACCCGACGACGAGGACAGCAAATGTCGATCCGCCGCGATACTCGCGCGATCGCTCCGGGAGCCGGTCCGGCTCTGCCGGGTGCTGCTCTCATTCTGAACCTCCTTCTTATCAGCCCCTGAGGGCCGATTGGGCGCATGCGCCTGGGCACTCAGGGGTTCGTCGAAACCCCGGGCGCCCATGAGGGCGCATTCGTTCAGATCAAGCGCTGCTGAGCGCATCGAAGAAGGACCAGGTTCATGATCACCACCCAATCCGAAAAGGACCGCGTCGTCATTTTCGACACGACCTTGCGCGACGGCGAGCAATGTCCCGGCGCCACGATGACGCACGAGGAAAAGATCGAGGTCGCCGAGCTGCTCGATACCATGGGCGTCGATATCATCGAGGCCGGATTCCCGATCGCCTCGGACGGCGACTTCTACGCCGTGAACGAAATCGCCAAGCGCGCGAAGAATTCCGTGATCTGCGGCCTCTCGCGCGCCGCCTTCAACGACATCGACCGTTGTGCCGAGGCGATCAAGCCGGCGGAGCGCAAGCGCATCCACACCTTCCTCTCCACGTCGCCCGTGCACATGAAGTACAAGCTGCAGAAGGAGCCGCACCAGGTGCTCGACATGGTGATCGCGCAGGTGACGCGTGCGCGCAATCACGTCGAGGATGTCGAGTGGAGTGCCGAAGACGGTACACGCACCGAGTTTGAATTCCTCTGCCGCTGCGTCGAAGCGGCCATCAAGGCGGGCGCGACCACGATCAATATTCCCGACACCGTCGGCTACACGACCCCGGAGGAATATTTCGAGATGTTCACGAAGGTGCGCGAGGCCGTGCCGAACTCCGACAAGGCGGTATTCTCGGTCCACTGCCACAACGATCTCGGCATGGCAGTCGCGAATTCGCTCGCCGGCGTGAAGGCTGGCTGCCGTCAGATCGAATGCACCATCAACGGCATCGGCGAGCGCGCCGGCAATGCGGCGCTGGAAGAAGTCGTGATGGCGATGAAGGTGCGCAACGACGTGCTGCCGTTCTGGACCAACATCGACGCCACGATGCTGACGCGCGCCTCGAAGCTCGTAGCGGCCGCGACCTCATTCCCGGTGCAGTACAACAAGGCGATCGTCGGACGGAACGCGTTCGCGCACGAGAGCGGAATCCACCAGGACGGCATGCTGAAGAACGCTCAGACCTACGAGATCATGAGGCCGGAATCGGTCGGCGTGAAACAGACCTCGCTGGTGATGGGCAAGCACTCCGGCCGTCACGCCTTCGTGCACAAGCTGGAAGAGATGGGCTACCACCTGCAGAGCAACCAGCTCGAAGACGCGTTCGTGCGCTTCAAGACGCTGGCCGATCGCAAGAAGCACATCTATGACGAGGACATCGAGGCGCTGGTCGACGAGGAAATCGCCCACGCGCAGGACCGCATCAAGCTGGTCTCGCTCTCGGTGATCGCCGGCACGCGCGGGCCGCAGCGCGCCACCATGAAACTCGACATCGACGGCAAGCAGACCCTCGCGGAGTGTGAGGGCAATGGTCCGGTCGACGCCGTATTCAACTGCATCAAGGAGATCGTGCCGCATGAGGCGGTGCTCGAGCTCTATCAGGTGCACGCCGTGACGGCCGGCACCGATGCGCAGGCCGAGGTCTCGGTGCGGCTTGCGCACGATGGACGCGCGGTCACTGCAAAGGGCGCCGATCCCGATACGCTGGTTGCCTCGGCGAAGGCCTATCTCGGCGCGCTTAACAAGCTCTTGGTGCGCCGTCAGCGCGACGAGGTGGTGATCGGCCAGCGGCGGATTCATTCGACCGAGGTGGGATAGAGTGTCATCCCGGCCAGGCGACTCCGGCGTAGCCGGGGTCGCACCGCCTCCAATTCGCTTCTCAAATGAGCGGTCTCTTTCTCATCGGCGGCGGCGTGTGGCTCGCGTTCACACGGGCCCGCTGGCTGCCCGGCCGCAGCGTTAATTTCCCATCACGTAACGTCAGTTCAGATTGTTGCGCAGTTCCTCTGTTTTGCGCAGCGATGGAACCTTTTTCCGCGCTCGTCGTTTGCGATTCGAACCGAGGGAACTCACCAACGCTGCGTCAGTGGTAGCGCGTAGTGGCAGATCACATTTCGTCCGTATTTTTATCTTGTTGCGGACGCGATTTTTGCCTATCCGGCGCGCATCAACCCACACAAACGCTCAACTGGAGAAAGACTGCATGAGAAAGGCAGTGTTCGCGGGTGCCGTCGCGCTCGCGATGATGGGACCGCTGTTCGTTTCCGAACATGGAATTGGGCCCGCTCCGGCGCTGGCACAGGATGTGGTCGTGACCGAGGGCAAGATCGCGCGGCTGCGTGGCGCGCTGCGCCTGACCGCCGAACAGCTCCACTACTGGCGCCCCGTCGAGGCGGCGCTGCGTGCAGCGATCCGTGAGCAGCGCGAAGCTCAGGGCCTGGTGCACAGGGTGCGCGAGCGCGTCAGCGGCTATGCGGGCAGCGCGGTTGCCTTGCAGCGCGCATTGTCCGCCGCCGGCCCGCTGATCGCGAGCCTCGACGAGCGCCAGCGCGAGAGCGGGCGCAACGCGCTGCGCTCGATGGGCGGCGCCTCGGTGTTCTGATTCTTGATCGATTTGGCTAACTAATAGAAGCATCGCCTCTCGCCGTTCAGCGGCGAGGGGTGATGCCGCGCGAATGATTCAGGTCAATTGTTGACCTTTCGCAATCATCCGAGGCAATCTGTCACCGTCCGTGCCTGAACCAGGCACGCTTCGGCAGGCGACACATTCGTCGCGTGGAAAGTGCTCGCAAAACGCTCCTGCGATCTTCATCGGGTGAGCGGCATGAACATCGCCATTCGTCCAGCCGAAGTTGCGCCGAGCGCGAGTGCCGGTCTCGCGCCCCTCGATGCCAGCACAGTAGCCGGCCGCGCGTGCGGAACTTGCACGCTCTGCTGCAAGGTGGCCGCGGTCGAAGAGATGAACAAGCACAACGGTGTGTGGTGCTCCCATTGTAAGTCCGGCCAACGTTGCACGATCTACGACCGGCGGCCACCGAGTTGCCGCAGCTTCTATTGCCAATGGATGCTGGAAAAGGGGCTCGGGCCAGAATGGAAGCCGGAACGGGCGAAATTCGCCATGGTCAAGACGGAAGGCGGCCGGCGCCTGACCGCCTTGGTCGATCCCGGCTTTCCGTCCGCCTGGCGGCGCACACCCTACTATGAGAACTTGAAGCAGTGGGCGCTCGAAGCGAGCCGACAGGCACCTCAGGTCTATCTGGTCGACGTCCTCATCGGCCAACGCAGTGTCGTGATCTTGCCCGATCGAGATGTGGAAGTAGGGATCCTTGCGGACGACGAAGATCTATGCGTCGCATACAAGACCACCGCGACGGGGCCGGCAATCGAGGTGTCGAAGATCAAGCGTCCCGCCGCGGCCTGAGGCAGGCTAGACATCTTGCGGCATGACGGGCAGAACGAGCTCACAAGACGATCCGGCGGCAGCTGAAGCGGGTCGCGCGTGGCGTCGCGCCCGCCGGCCCGTAGTGAAGCGGGTGCCCGTCAGGGGTCAGGATGACGGCTGAAACTCCACGAAACTTCATAAGGCTCGATCCGGCGGCCGCGCTCAAGCGCGTGGTGGCGGGGCGCGAGTGCGGTACGTGCACGCTGTGCTGCAAGCTGATCGCCGTCACGGAGCTCAACAAGCCGCCGGGCGAATGGTGCCCGCATGTCGTGCGCAAGGGCGGCTGTGCGATCCACGCGACGCGGCCGACCGGCTGCCGCACCTTCTTCTGCGACTGGATGAGCGAGAAGGCACTTGGGCCGGACTGGAAGCCCGAGAAGTCGAAGATCGTGATGGTGACCGGCGAAGGCGGGCATATCACCGCGTTCGTGGATCCGGGTGTCCCCGGGGCGTGGCGTCAGTCGCCGTATTTCGCAGCATTGAAACACCTCGCCGCCGAAGGCCTGCGCGCCTCGCCCGTCCGCATCATCACGGTACGTATCGGCACACGCGTTAGCGTGATCTTGCCGGATCGTGAGATCGACGTCGGTCATGTTGGGCCGGACGAGTCGGTCCAAGTCGTGCCCGCACCCGGCGGCGGCATCGAGGCGCGCAAGATTTCAGCGCGCCGAAGCTTGAAAAGGTTTGCGGACGCTTTGGGAGCGTCCGCAATTGGCGTGTGACGCCGTCTATTCAGAACCCGAAGCGGAAGCCGAAGCCCGGACCGCCGAAGCCGATGCCTGGCCCGTAGGCATAAGGCCCACCATAATAGCCGTACGGCCGGCCATAGTATCCGTAATGGCCATACCGACGCGGCCCGTAATAGCCGTAGCGATAACGCGGGCCGGTTCGCCAGCAGCGACCCCATTGGTCACAGACGACGCGAACCTGTTCCACGTTCGTGGCGACCTCGCCGAGCGGGGCCACCGGAAACGCCGAAACTGCGCCGATGCCGAGCAGCGACGCGCCGGCCGTCAACGCCAATCGGAGAAGTGTCTTGCGCATGTTCCTTCCCTCCGGAATTCTGGTGATGGAATTAAACCATCGTGCAAGGGCAAAGGTTCCGAGGCCCAGCCACGGTTTTGGCCCGCGCGAACGCCGGATCGCGGCGCCGCCAACACGGTCGCGGCCGCGGTTGCATCCGCTATCCAGGCGCCCCTTCGTTCGCCGTCCCGGTCACGCGGCGCGCGAAGTGTTCCACCTGCTCCGGGACCTCCCGCACGATCTTGCCGTAGTAGTCCTGGAGCTGCCGCGTCACCGCCTTCCGGCGCTCGGATAGCCTGCCGCGCTGCTGAATTTTCTCTTTCTGCTCCATGACGAACCAACGGCGCCATCTTGCTCTTCGTTCCGCAGGACGCCGGCGGTGAAGTTCCATCATGAACGGGGAACCGCAATTTGAGGACGCGAAACGGGGCCGGCACCACGGCAAGAATCCTGCCTTTCGCTTGCGCTCAGGCCGCGCTACGACGAACGGCGGCGAGCGAGCGAAGAGGATCCACGTGCAGAACTCGGAAAAAATCTGGCGACTGGTCGATGCCCGCAAGGAGGACTACGAGGCGCTGTCCGACCGCGTCTGGGGCATGCCGGAAATCGCTTACACGGAATACCGCTCGGTTGCTGAGCATCGCACCATGCTGGAGCAGGAGGGTTTCCGCATCACCGAGAATATCGCCGGCATCCCGACGGCTGTGATGGGTGAGGCAGGCGAGGGCGGGCCGGTCATCGCGATCCTCGGCGAATACGACGCTCTGCCAGGACTGTCGCAGGTCGCCGGCATCGCGGAGCCGAAGGAGGTCGAGCGCGGCGGCCACGGGCATGGCTGCGGCCACAATCTGCTCGGCTCGGCGGCGCTGCTCGCCGCGACCGCGGTGAAGAACTATCTGGGCGAAGCCGGCATCAAGGGCCGCGTGCGCTACTACGGCTGTCCGGCCGAGGAAGGCGGCGCCGCGAAGACCTTCATGGTGCGCGCCGGCTGCTTCGACGACGTGGACATCGCGATCACCTGGCATCCGGGCGCGATGAACCGCGTCGACGACGCGCTGAGCCTCGCGGGCGCGCGCATCGACTACACGTTCCGCGGCCGCGCATCGCATGCCGCGGCCTCGCCGCATCTCGGGCGCAGCGCGCTCGATGCGGTCGAGCTGATGAGTGTCGGCGTCAACTACATGCGCGAGCACATGCCGTCGGACGCGCGCATCCACTATGCGGTGCTCGATGCGGGCGGCGTCGCGCCGAACGTCGTGCAGGCCTTGGCCAAAGTGCGCTACTCGATCCGTGCGCGCGACGTTCCGGGCATGAATGCGCTGGTCGAGCGCGTGCGCAAGGTCGCGGACGGGGCGGCGCTGATGACGGAGACCAAGGTCGAGGTTGCGGTCGCGACCGCGGTGTCGAATTTGCTCGGCAATACGCCGCTCGAGAAGGCGATGCAGAGCCAGCTCGAGCGGCTTGGGCCGCCGCCGTTCGACGCGGCGGACCGCAAATACGCCGCCGAGATTCAGGCGACGCTCTCTGCGGAGGACATCGCTTCGTCCTATGCGCGCATCGCGATGCCGGTGAAAAAGGACACGCCGCTGTGCGATTTCGTCGTGCCGTACGGCACAAAGGGCGTGCCGATGATCGGCTCCACGGACGTCGGCGACGTGAGCTGGGTGGTGCCGACCGTGCAGGCGCGCTGTGCGACGGTCGCGATCGGCACACCGGGGCACTCATGGCAGATCACCGCGCAGGGAAAATCGGGGCAGGCGAAAAAGGGCATGGTCAATGCCGCCAAGGTGATGGCGGGTTTGGCGGTCGATGCGCTCGGCGATCCGTCGCTGATCGCGCGCGCGAAGGCTGATCACAAGGCGCGCACCGACGTGACGCCCTATGTGTGCCCGCTGCCGGCGGACGTGCAGCCGCCGCTGCAGCCGCGGGCGGGGTAGCCCGGCTCCAGCGCAGCAAAGTCCGGTGCCGAGAGGGATACCTTTATGGTAGAGTTATCGACAGACTACTACAAATGCGATACTCCTGCGGTCGCCTCCAGGCCCGAGATCAAGGACAGGAGTGATTGCAATGTGGCGAAACCGATCCTCATTGCGCGCTGGAACGATAGTCTTCCGGATCCTGGCAGTCTGCATCCCGGTGCTAATATTGCTCAATGCCGCTCAGGGCCAAACACCCGATCGTCTCGGTTTTATGGGGACGACTCCGATCAACAAGGGAAAAGGTGTGACCACGTATTGGTACGATGCAGGTGACGGGATACAGCCGGGGGTCGGCGGGTGTCATATCGAAGTCCGTAGCATGACCGACAGGACGCCTACGGGACGAGTCATTGCAGAGCGATGCAATGCCGAAGGGCTGTTGATCGAGACAACTCCAGAAAAGGATGTTGTCCACGCGCACGAGAACGATATCGGGCATGCGTACCTTTTCGATTGCAATGTTTGGTGTATTGGCAGCGGCAATGGAAGAGGGGGGAGTTGCCAGCCCGTTAAGATGCACAGGGTCAAGTGCGCTCGGTCGGCGCGCTGTGTTTGTAAGAGGCACTAGGTGCGGATGGTCGTGCGAGTGAACCCGGCCTTTGCTGTTCTCCACCCGGATCCGCTGCCCCACGCGCAGCCGCCGCTGCAGGCGCGCGTGTAGCAGCCGCGTAGCCCGGGTTGAGCGTAAGCGAAACCCGGGAATCCCTTCTCCCGCGAGAACCCGGCTTTCGCCTGGCTCAAGCCGGGCTACGGTTCACCGAATTTTCCACGACCCGGTGCGAGATCGCCCGCCCAATCTCTCGGTAAGACTCCGCGCCGCACGTATTGGTGAAACGATGAATACGGCCAGTCGCGCACGCGCGTGACAAGGCCGTGCTTGACTGGATTGAAGTGAATGTAATCGACGTGCCGCTCGAAATCCTTCTCATCCCGGATGGTGTGTTCCCAGAAACGCCGCTGCCAAAGTCCGTATTCTCCATTGCTGCGCCGCGAGAGGGGAGCACCAGCTCGTGCCACGGCGGTCGTGAATTGGCGTTTGATCAGGCTCAGCCGATTTGGGAAATCCGCGTCGTCTGCCGGCAAGGTCATGACGATGTGGAGGTGATCCGGCAGCACCACGACCGCATCGATCGAGAACGGGTGCGTGGCTCGCGTCACGCGAACCGCCGCACGCAGCGCGTCGATATGGTCGACCAATACGTTCGACCGCCGATCGGTAAGCGTGATCGTGAAGAAATACGTTCCGCCTCCGACGAAATTCCGCCGGTATCGAACCATGCTGCAAAGATACCCCGGATTTCGCTCCGCTCAATCCGGGCTACGGCTCTGCACATCACGGCAGCAATCCGATCTCGCACGCCTTGATCTGCAGGCCGAGATATTTCGAATAAATGCGGCACTGGGCGAGGCTGCCGGCGATGAACCAGAGGCCGGGCTGCGCGGTGCGTACGAACATGTTGCGCAGCTCGTCGGCCCCGCCGAAACCCCAGATCGCCCCGACGCGCGCCGCGACATCGTCGCCGAACAGCTTGCGCACGAGATGCTCCTGGCCCTTGTAGCCGGTCGCCAGCACGATCAGGTCGGCGGCGAGCGTTTCGCCTGAGCGCATTCGCGCGCCCTCGGCGACGAACGCTTCGATGTCGGAGAACTGCGCGAGGCCGATCTCGCCCGTCACCACCAGATCGGAGCAGCCGACATTGAAATAGTAACCGCCGCCGCGGGTGAGATACTTGAACTGCCAACCCGATCCGTCCTCGCCGTAGTCGAGCTTGAAGCCGACGCGCGCGAGGCCATCGAGCACTTGCCTGTCGAGCTTCTTGCTCTGTTCGGTGAGCTTGATGTGGCTTTTCCGCACCAGCGGGAACGGCATCGACGTCGCGATGAGATCGCAGTCTTCCAAAGGCGCTTCGTCATAGAGCGCATAGGCGAGCTGCGCACTCGGTTCGATGTTGGTGATCAGGGTCGGACTGCGCTGCACGAGCGTGACCTGCACGCCGCTCGAATGCAGGTCCTGCGCGATATCGTGTCCGCTGTTGCCAGTGCCGATGACCAGCGCGCGCTTGCCCCTCCACGAGTTGCCATCGTCGTATTGGCTGGAATGCAGCACCGTGCCGGCGAAATTCCCCAAGCTTGGAATATCCGGAATGCTCGGAATACCGCTGACGCCGGTCGCCATGACGACGTGGCGTGGATGCAGTGTCTGCGTTATGCCGTTGCGCTTCAGCGTGACGGACCATCGGCCGTCTTTTTCGTCGTAGCTGCCGCTCACCAATTCGGTGCCGGTCCAGTAATTGAGCTCCATCGCCTCCACATAGGCCTCGAACCAGGCGGCGAGCTTGTCCTTCGGAATGTAGGTCGGCCAGTTCGGCGGAAACGGCATGTAGGGCAGGTGATTGACGTGCACCTGATTGTGCAAGGTGAGCGCGTGATAGCGCTTGCGCCAGTTGTCGCCGACGCAGGGCTCGCGATCGGCGATCAGCGTGTCGACTCCGAGCTGCGTGAGGCGCGCCGCGATCGAAAGCCCGGCCTGCCCGCCGCCGACGACCAGCGCGGCGGGGTCGCGGTCCGCGTAGGCGGTGGCAGCTTTGCGCAGGTCGAGCCAGTTGGGCCCGCGGAAATCGCGCGAGTAGGACTTGCCTTTCGGCCGCGCTTTCCCGACCTGCTCCTCGTGGCCCTTTATCTCGTCGAGCGCGGTGAGCAGGGTCCACGCCTTCGGCGCGTTGCCATCGCTCGGATCGGATATCAGCCGCACCACGCCGCTGCCGCGCCCCTGCGCGGTTTCGAACCGGACGATCGCTTCGATCGCCGCCGTCCCGGCGCGCGTGACGCGGCGCGGCGGGGTGCGATCCGGATCGATCCTGAAGCTGGAGGCGCCCGCGGCGGCGTGGCCCTTCAGCGCGCTGACAATGGCGTCCGCGCCTTTGATGGTCCGGATGTCCCAGGTGAGGGCCAGCACATCGCGCCAGTAGCTGTCGGGGTGGAACAGGTTTTTCAGCAGGCCGTCGTCGGGCTGCGTCAAGGCGCCTTCGAACTGCGCGAGCCAGTTCTCGGCAAGTGCTGCGAGATTTTCAGTGCGGTCCAGCATTCGCGCTCTCCCTAGCCGACCATAACTTGATACTGGATCGCCTGTCCGGCAAGCATTGCGCGCGCATTGCTGAGAATTGTCCCGATCTCGTCGAGCACGCCCCTGCGCGAGCCGCCCGCGATGTGCGGCGTGAGGATCACGTTGCGCAAAGTCGTGAGCTTGTCCGGCGCCGGGCGCGGCTCGATCGTGTGCACGTCAAGGCCCGCGCCCGCGATCGTTCCCTTGGTCAGCGCATCATGGAGCGCGTTCTCGTCGACGATCGGACCGCGCGCCGTGTTGATGAAGAATGCGCCCGGTTTCATCGCCGCGAAGGTCTGCGCGCCGATCAGCCCGCGGTTTTCCGGAATGTTGGTCGCGTGCAGCGATACGAAATCGGACTCCGCCAACAGGCGGCCGATGGGCGCATACTCGGCGCCAAGCTTTGCTTCCTGCGCGGCGGGCAGCCGGTTGCGGTTGCAGTAGAGCACGCGCGTACCGAATGCCCGCGCCATGCCGGCGGCGAGCGAGCCGACTTCGCCGAGCCCGATGATGCCGAGCGTCTTGCCGAACAGGCCGCCGATGCCGCCGATGCCGGCCCAGTTGTAGGCGACATTGTTATCGGGGCGGACGCGATCGCGGTCCCAGCGATCCTTGCGCACTGCGTCGTCGGCTTCGAGCAACTTCTTCGACAGCGCGAGCATCAGCAGGATCGCGTGCTCGGCGGTGAGCTGCAGCGTCGCGCGCGGCACGCACGAGACCGCGATGTTTCGCCTGGCCGCGGCCGCAAGATCGACCGCGTCAGCGCGCGCGCCGATGCGCTGGATCAGCCTGAGCTTCGGGTTCGCGTCCATCAGCGCGGCATCGATGCTGCCGCGGCGGAAGATCAGGATGGTCGCGTCGCTGCCTTTGTGCAGGTCGAGTCGCGCGGACATCGGGATGAGCGACACGCCATCGCTCGCGTGCAGGCCGCTGCCGAGCGCATACACGTGTGCCGGATCCACGTCTTCGGGCATGAAGAACTCGCGCGCCCAATCGGTGGTGATCTCGCCGGGTCCGGAAATGGCGTAGCGCGTCAGGCGAATGACGTGGTCGTCGTCGAGAATGGCAATGATGGTCATAATGGATTTCAGATGGCGGGAGTTCGGAACCTAGCACATCGCCTTCTTGAAGTTCGCAGGTCATTCGGGTTTGCTGCGTAGCCCGACTTAAGCGAAGCGAAAGCCGGGGGATGTTCCCCCGGCAGGTTTGGCCCCGGATTTCGCAGCGCTCAATCCGGGCTACGACATCACGACGAGGAACCCGCCCGTGCCCGACTTTCTCGCCGACCTGCGCCGCGATCTCGCCACCGCCTACCGGATCGTCGCCAACGAGGGCATCCTCGATGCGTTCGGCCACATCAGTGTGCGCCATCCGGGAAATCCCAATCGCTATTTCCTGTCGCGCTCGCGTGCGCCCGGGCTGGTGCAGCCCGACGACATTCTCGAATACGATCTCGACTCCAACCCGATCGTGCCGCCCACCACGCGGCCTTATTCGGAGCGCGTGATCCACGGCGAGATCTTCAAGGCGCGGCCGGACGTGAACTCCGTTTGCCATCATCATGCGCCCTCGATGATGCCATTCGCGATCTCGGGCGTACCGCTGGTGCCGGTGTTTCACCTCGGCGCCGCGATGGGGAGAGCCGCACCTTTCTGGGATAGCCGCGACGAGTTCGGCGACACCAATCTGCTGGTGGTGAAGCCCGAGGAGGGCGCCTCGCTCGCTCGCGCGCTTGGCAACCATTCGGTGGTGCTGATGCGCCGCCACGGCGCGACGGTCGTCGGCGGGGCTTTGCGCGAACTCGTGTTCCGCACGATCTATTCGGCGAAGAATGCCGAGCATCAGCTGGCGGCGCACGTGCTGGGCCATGTCTCGCCGCTCACCGATGGTGAGGCCGACATGGCCGGGCAGCTCAACCTCGCGCCGGGTCCACTTGCGCGGGCTTACGAGTTCTGGGTGCGGCGATTGGCGGAGCGGGAAGGGCGCTCGAAATCTGATCCGATGTTGCGGGCGGCGGAGGCCGCGGCGCGGCTTCCGGCGCCGGCCGCAAAAGGTCCGGCAAAGAAAACGGGGGCGAAAAAGAAGAGCACCAAGGGGAGAAAACGATGAAGCCATTCCGTATCGGGGGCGCGCTGATCGTGCTCGCGCTCGGCGTCGCGCAGGCTTCGGCGCAGGACACGCTGAAAATTGCGATCGGTCAGATCAACAACTGGGAGAACCAGGCGCCGACGCTCGGCGAGGACGCCGGCATCTTCAAGAAGCACAACCTGAAAATCGAGTTGTTCGGCACGCAGGGCGCTGGCGAAACGATCCAGGCCGTCATCTCCGGCTCGGCCGATCTCGGCGCCGGTGTCGGCGTCGCGGGCGTGATGCGCGCGTTTTCCCGCGGCGCGCCGGTGCGCATCCTGCTGCCGGCATTCACCGGCACGGGCGATCTTTACTGGTATGTCCGGGTGGATTCGCCGATCAAGACGATCACGGACGCAACCGCGCAGCACACGATCGCGTATTCCACCTCCGGCTCAAGCTCGAACAATATCGTGGTCGCATTCGCCCAGGAAATGGGCGTAAAGGCGAAGCCGACCGCGACCGGCGGTCCGCCCGGGACGTTCACGCAAGTCATGACCGGGCAGATCGATATCGGCTGGTCGGCGCCGCCGTTCGGCCTCAAGGAAATCAAGGAAGGCAAGATCCGCATCGTGGCGCGCGGCAGCGACATTCCCTCGCTGAGGGGCCAGACCGTGCGCGCGATCATCGTGAACGCCAACGCGCTGAAGGAGAAGCGCGATGCGATCATGCGGTTCGCGAAGGGTTATCGCGAGGCGGTCGACTGGATGTATGCCGATCCCAAGGCGCTCGAGATGTATTCCGAGAAGGTGAAGCAGCCGGTCGACATCCTGCGCGAAGCGCTGAAGGAGTTTCACCCGAAATCCGCGATGCAGACCGAGACCATGGCCGATCTCGATGGCGCCGTCGCGGACGCCGTGAAGCTCAAATTCCTCGAGGCGCCGCTCACCAAAGAGCAGCTCGCGGAATTCCTGCAAATTCCTCCGGCGAAGTGACACGCCTAAAAAAACAGAGCCGCCGAACCTACCGGCGGCTCTGAACTATCCGTGATCGTTCAGCTCACCGCTTCTTCTTTGGGCGGCAGCTTCCCTTGAACAGCACGGTGGCGTTGTCGTTCTCCGCCGTGCAAAGGTTTCCGTAGGTCCTGACCCCCTTCGGCCCGCGTGCGCACACCGGGTCCCATTCCCGCGTGCAGCCGGGTCCGCCGATACAGGCGCCGGCGTGGAGAATGCGCGCCCCTGCGGCCTTGGCCCAGCAGGCGTTGCTGAAGGTCCAACGATGCCCGAAGGTCGTCAGTGCGCACACCGGCTGCCATAGCCAAGTGCAGACGGTCTGTGCTTGCGCGGGTGCCGGCAGCGCGAGGAGCGATGCCCCGATGCTGGCCGCGAAGACGCAGCCGCGAATCCAATTCGACGAAATCCTCATTCAACCCTCCCGAATGTTCTCTGTGAACGCTCGAAGAGGTAGCATCGGGTTGGAACGGAATAAAGAGGTATCACCTCACCGCTGCTTTTTCGCAGCGTGAAAGATTGCCTCGAGCATGGCTGCGCCACCCTCAGTCTTCGCGGCGCGGATGCTCTCCTGTTTTCCGAGTTCACCCATCTCGCGCTGACGTTTGACGATCGCCTCCGTCATCAGCGGCGCGATGCCGAGTTCGGTGAGGGTCGCCGCGACCTGCTCCATCTCCTCGGCGCGGCGGATGCCGTGGCTCGCCATGCGCTCGAGATTGTAGTCGATGACTTTGCTCCAATCGAGGGTGGGATAGTTGTTGTGCAGCGAAGCCGCGACCTCCTGCGCGATGCCGGCGGCCTGTGCGGCTAGGAAACATTCGGCGGTCAGCGCCTCGATGCCCTTGATCATCACGCTGCGGATCATTTTCAGCGCGGCGGCAGCACCGATCTGAACGGAGGCGATCGCGCCGCGCATGTCGAGTTCGTCGATCAGGATCGGCAGCACGGATTGCGCATGCTCGCCGGCGAGCAATAACGGAGTTTGGTGCTTCCTCGGGTGAATCGGCGCGAGGATCACCACGTCTACGAAGCGGGCGGCGCCTCCGAGAACCTGCGCGGCCTCGCGCTTGCGGCCCGGCGAGACCGAATTGACATCGAGATAATACGGGTTGCCGGAAAGATGCGACGCGACCGATTGCGCGGCATCGATGCTTGAACCGGCCGTCACGGCCGCCACGATGATGTCGGAGTTGGTGACCGCGTCCGCCGCGGAGGACGCAAGCCGTGCGCCGATCGTCGCGCCGGCCCGCTTCAGCGCGGTGCCCTTATCCTCAGGAAACAGGATGTCCCAGGCGGCGATGTGCTCGACACCGGCCTCGCGCAAGCCCGATGCGATCGCCTGTCCGGCTTCGCCAAACCCGATGAAGCAGAGGCGGGGTTTGTTGCTGGTCATTGGCCCGACAGTTTGCGCTGAACGCGCCGATCGAAGCGCTCGACATTCACGACGACGCGCGTGTGCGTCCCGTCACCGACGCGCTCCTTGTCGTCGAATGCCTCGACGCGGAATTCGATCGTGCGCCCGTCGAGCCGGGTGACGACCGCGCTCGCGCGCAGGCCCATCCCGACCGGCGTCGCCGCATAATGCCCGACATTGAGATGCGTGCCGAGGCTCTGATGCCCCGCCGGCAGCAGGCGCTCGATCGCGTCGAGCGCGGCCGCCTCCATCAGGTTGATCATCACGGGTGTCGCCAGCACGTGCACCCGCCCGCTGCCGACGCGGGGTGCGGTGTGCTCCTCCCCGACGATGATCGCGGCGGTGCCGGTCAGTCCTTCCTTCAACACGGTCAAATCGGGCATTCAAAAGCCTTAGCACGGACGTCTGCAGGGCCGTGACCGACTCCAAAACGGGCAATCCACGATATCTGCCTAATAATTGAGCATGCTGCATCGCAAATCATCGCGACCGAACGCCTGCTTAAATGGCAGGCAGGAAGCCTTTCCGGATTCCTACGCGGATTCAATAAATTACGCTCCGCCAATGGCTTGGCACGTCCCTTGCGAAAGCATTGTTGCGCCGTTGACCCGCCGGGTCACGAACGCGCGCGTCAACGCAGAGGGATACTCAATGCGCTACCTGAACCCAATTACCCGCCGCAGCCTGATGGCCGCGGCCGGTCTGACGATGGGTCTCGCCGTATTGCCGGCGATGGCTCAGGATACGATCAAGGTCGGCATTCTCCACTCGCTCTCCGGCACCATGGCCATCAGCGAAACGACGCTGAAGGACACGATGCTGTTTCTGATCGACGAGCAGAACAAGAAGGGCGGCGTGCTCGGCAAGAAGCTCGAGGCAGTCGTCGTCGATCCGGCTTCGAACTGGCCGCTGTTCGCCGAAAAGGCGCGCGAGCTGATCACCAAGGAAAAGGTCGCCGCGGTGTTCGGCTGCTGGACCTCGGTGTCGCGCAAGTCCGTGCTCCCGGTGTTCAAGGAGCTGAACAACATCCTGTTCTACCCGGTGCAGTACGAAGGTGAGGAGAGCGAGCGCAATGTGTTCTATACCGGCGCCGCCCCGAACCAGCAGGCCATCCCGGCGGTCGACTATCTCGCCAAGGAAGAGAAAGTGCAGCGCTGGGTGCTCGCGGGCACCGACTACGTCTATCCGCGCACGACCAACAAGATCCTCGAAGCCTACTTGAAGTCGAAGGGCGTCAAGCAGGAAGACATCATGATCAACTACACGCCGTTCGGTCACGCCGACTGGCAGACGATCGTGGCCGACATCAAGAAGTTCGGCTCGGCGGGCAAGAAGACCGCGGTGGTTTCGACCATCAACGGCGACGCCAACGTGCCGTTCTACAAGGAGCTCGGCAACCAGGGCATCGCCGCGAAGGACATTCCGGTCGTGGCCTTCTCGGTGGGTGAAGAAGAGCTCGCCGGCATCGACACCAAGCCGTTGCTCGGCCATCTGGCCGCCTGGAACTACTTCGAGTCGATCAAGAGCCCGGCGAACGCCGAGTTCACCGCGAAGTGGAAGGCTTACACCAAGAACGCGAAGCGCGTGACCAACGATCCGATGGAAGCGCATGTCGTCGGCTTCGCCATGTGGGTCAAGGCGGTCGAGAAGGTGAAGAGCACCGACCCCGACAAGGTGATCGACGCGCTGCCCGGCACCGAGGCGCCGAACCTGACCGGCGGCATCTCCAAGATGCTTCCGAACCACCACATCACCAAGCCGGTGTTCATCGGCGAAGTGCGCGCCGATGGCCAGTTCGACGTGGTGTGGAAGACCGACGGTCTTGTTCCCGGTGACGCATGGTCGAAGGAGCTCGACGGCTCCAAGGACCTGGTCGGCGACTGGGTTGACAAGAAGTGCGGCAATTACAACACCAAGACCAACAAGTGCGGAAGCTGACGGCTAGCCAGCAGTTCTGCTATGCTTGGAGGCGGCGGTTACCGCCGCCTCCTTTTGATGCCGGGGTCGGGAACAATCTAAGATGCCGTTGTGCGAACGCATCATCGCGGTCGTATTCGCTGTCGGCTTGCTCTTTGCCGGGGCGGTTAGCGCGAATGCTCAGAATTATGAAACGGCGCTCGCGGGTTTCACCAAGGATAGCTTCAACGATACCGACAGCGCGATCAGCGCCGTTGCCACAAGTGGCAATCCGCTCGCCCTCGATGTGATCCAGGCGCTGCAGGATGGGCGCCTCCAGTTCAGCGGCGACAAAGTCTTCATCCGCGACAAGGCGGGCACAATCCTCGATGCGACAACCGGCAAGCCGGTCGCGGGCGGCGCACCCTCCAACTTGTCGAATGTGCGGCTAAACAACCGTCTGCGCCGCTCGGTCGAGGCCGCGCTCGGCGGCCTCACATTGATGTCGGCCGATCCGGGCAGGCGCTACGAGGCCGCGCAGGCGGTGTTCAAGTCGCGCGACGCGAACGCGCTCGTGACGCTCGATGCGGCGATTGCCAAGGAGACCGAGGCCCGCGTCAAGCGCGCGCTGACCGAGGCGCGCGCGGCGGTCATTCTCTATCAGGCGAGCGCGGCAGAGAACGACAAGATCGCCGCCGTCGCGGTGATCAAGGATCGCGCCGACCAGGACTCACGCGGGTTGCTCGCTGGCCTGCCGGGCGGACAGAGCGCGGGCGTGCAGAAGGCCGCCGCCGACGCAATCGCGTCGATCGATAATCGCCTCGCGCTCTGGAGCATGGTGCAGAACGCCTGGTACGGGCTCTCGCTCGGCTCGGTGCTCCTGCTCGCCGCCATCGGCCTTGCCATCACGTTCGGCGTGATGGGCGTCATCAACATGGCGCATGGCGAGATGGTGATGCTCGGCGCCTACACCACCTTCGTGGTGCAGGAGGTGATCCGCGCGCGCAATCCGGCGCTGTTCGACTATTCGCTGTTCATCGCGGTGCCGCTCGCGTTTCTGGTCGCGGGTCTGGTCGGCATTCTGATCGAGCGCAGCGTCATCCGCTTCCTCTATGGCCGCCCGCTCGAAACATTGCTCGCCACCTGGGGCATTTCGCTGATCCTGCAGCAGGCGGTGCGCACCGGGTTTGGGCCGACCAACAAGGAAGTCGGCAATCCCTCGTGGATGAGCGGCGCATTCGAGCTCGGCGGCATCACCATCACCTACAATCGCATGTGGATCATCGTGTTCACGCTCGCGGTGTTCGTCGCGCTGCTCGGCCTGCTGCGCTACACCCGTCTTGGACTGGAAATGCGCGCGGTGACGCAGAACCGCCAGATGGCGGCCTCGATGGGCATCCGCACCGCGCGCATCGATGCGCTGACCTTCGGGCTTGGCTCCGGCATCGCGGGGATCGCAGGCGTCGCGCTGTCGCAGATCGACAACGTCAGCCCGAACCTCGGGCAGGGTTACATCATCGACTCGTTCCTCGTCGTGGTGTTCGGCGGCGTCGGCAATTTGTGGGGCACGCTGGTCGCTGCATTTACCCTCGGCATCGCGAACAAGTTCCTCGAACCCTACGCCGGCGCGGTGCTTGGCAAGATCGCGATCCTGGTGTTCATCATCCTGTTCATCCAGAAGCGCCCGCGCGGGCTGTTCGCCCTGAAGGGCCGGGCGGTCGAGGCATGACCTCCTCGCCGCTCATCCGCGCGCTCGACCGCAGCGCGGTCACATTCATCCTCGTGCTGGTCGCGATCGGCGTGATCGTGCCGCTGCTCAACCTGCTGCTACCGCCGTCATCGCCATGGCACGTGCCGACTTACCTGGTGGCGCTGTGGGGCAAATATGTCTGCTACGCGATCCTCGCGCTCTCGATCGACCTGATCTGGGGGTATTGCGGCATCCTCTCGCTCGGCCACGGCGCGTTCTTTGCGCTCGGCGGCTACGCCATGGGCATGTACCTGATGCGCCAGATCGGAACGCGCGGCGTCTATGCCGATCCGATCCGGCCGGACTTCATGGTGTTCCTCAACTGGCCGGAGCTGCCCGTCTACTGGTACGGCTTCCAGCACTTCGCCTATGCGGCGCTGATGGTCGTGCTGGTGCCCGGCGTGCTCGCGTTCGTGTTCGGCTGGTTCGCATTCCGCTCGCGCGTGACCGGCGTGTATCTGTCGATCATCACCCAGGCGCTCACCTTCGCGCTGATGCTCGGCTTCTTCCGCAACAATTTCGGTTTCGGCGGCAACAACGGCCTCACCGACTTCAAGGATATCCTCGGCTTCAACGTGCAGGCGCAGCCGACGCGCGCCGCGCTGTTCGCTGCCTCGGTCGCAGCGCTGATCCTCGGGTTCGTGATCTGCCGCACCATCGTGTCGTCGAAGCTCGGCATGGTGCTGATCTCGATCCGCGACGCGGAATCGCGCACGCGGTTCCTCGGCTACCGGGTGGAGAACTACAAGCTGTTCGTGTTCACGCTCTCGGCCTGCATGGCCGGCGTTGCGGGTGCGCTGTACGTGCCGCAGGTCGGCATCATCAATCCGAGCGAATTCGCGCCGGGCAACTCGATCGAAGCGGTGATCTGGGTCGCGGTCGGCGGACGCGGCACGCTGATCGGCGCTGCGCTCGGCGCCGCAGTGGTCAACTACGGCAAGACCACGTTCACCTCAGGCGTGCTCGCGCCCTATTGGCTGTTCGTGCTCGGCAGTCTGTTCGTGCTAGTCACGCTGCTCTTGCCGCGCGGCATCGTCGGCACGGTACAGCATTACTGGGGCGTGTGGCGCGAGCGCCGGGATGCGGCGGACGTGCGAGCGGCAGAAGCCGCGCCGAAGCCCGCGGAGTGATCCATGGACGCCCGTACCACATCCGCGCTGCTCTACCTCGAC
Organism: uncultured Alphaproteobacteria bacterium; assembly: GCA_963778455.1. Taxonomy (GTDB): domain Bacteria; phylum Pseudomonadota; class Alphaproteobacteria; order Rhizobiales; family Xanthobacteraceae; genus PALSA-894. The sequence continues at coordinate 264,113 of CAVZUL010000007.1, read as the reverse complement.
GCCGTGTCGGTCTCGTTCGACGGCTTCAAGGCGCTCAACGATCTCTCGCTCACCGTCGAACCGGGCGAGATGCGCGCCATCATCGGCCCGAACGGCGCCGGCAAGACCACGATGATGGACGTCATCACCGGCAAGACGCGGCCCGACAAGGGCGACGTTTATTTCGACGGTGCGCACGATCTGACCACGCTCGACGAAACGCAGATCGCCGAACTCGGCATCGGCCGCAAATTCCAGAAGCCGACCGTGTTCGATATGCACACGGTGGAGAACAATCTGCGGCTGGCGCTGAAGGGTGAGCGGCAGGCGCGCAAGACTCTCGTGTGGCGTGAAACCGCACCCGAACAGGCGCGCATCAACGAGATCCTCGGCATCATCCGGCTCGGGGCGGTGCGCAACCGCGTCGCCGGCAGCCTGTCGCACGGGCAGAAGCAGTGGCTCGAGATCGGCATGCTGCTGGCGCAGGATCCGAAACTGCTGCTGGTCGATGAGCCGGTCGCCGGCATGACCGACGTCGAGACGCATCAGACCGCCGAATTGCTCAAGCACATCGCCGAGACGAAAACCGTGGTGGTGGTCGAGCATGACATGACCTTCGTGCGTGAGCTCGGCGTCAAGGTCACCTGCCTGCATGAAGGCTCGGTGCTGGCCGAAGGCACGATCGATCAGGTGTCGCAGAACGATCGCGTCGTCGAAGTGTATCTGGGGCGCTGACACATGCTCGAAGTCAACGCGATCAATCTGCACTACGGCGCCGCGCAGGCGCTGCGCGGCATTACCATGCGCGCCGAGCCCGGCAAGGTGACGTGCGTGCTCGGGCGCAACGGCGTCGGCAAGACCAGCCTGCTCGACGCGCTGATGGGGCAGCATCCGGTGAGCTCGGGTTCGATCGTGTGGGAAGGCAACGACATCACGACGCTCAGGCCGGCCGATCGTGCGCGCCGCGGGATCGCCTACGTTCCGCAGGGCCGCGAGATCTTTCCGCTGCTGACCGTGGAGGAAAATCTTCAGACCGGATTTGCGCCCTTGAAGCGCGATGAGCGCAGCATCCCGGATGACGTGTTCTCGCTGTTCCCGGTGCTGAACAGCATGCTGCGGCGGCGCGGCGGCGACCTCTCCGGCGGCCAGCAACAGCAGCTCGCGATTGGGCGCGCGCTGGTGATGCGTCCGCGGCTGCTTCTGCTCGACGAGCCGACCGAAGGAATCCAACCCTCGATCATCAAGGATATCGGCCGCGCGATTCTCTATCTGCGCAACCTCGGGCAGATCGCCATCGTGCTGGTCGAGCAGTATCTCGACTTCGCGCAGGAACTCGGCGACCATTTCCTCGTGATGGACCGCGGTTCGGTGGTCTATGCCTCGGGCCGGAGCGACCTCGATGAGGCCGCGCTGAAGCGCGCGATGGCGATTTAGCATTTGCAGGGGCGGACGTGACGGCGCTGGCCGCGAAGAGGGATGCGATCTTCGCGGCCAATCGCGCCGTCGGGAGCGTCGCGCTGTCGGTCAAGGTTGTCGGCGGCAAGACGCGGCGCGCCGAGGTGCACGAGGCGGGTTCGCTGCGCGTACGCTGTCCCGGATCGCCCGCCGCCGAGCTTGAGGCGGTCATCATCAACACGGCCGGCGGCGTTGCGGGCGGCGACCGCTTCGATCTCGAGATCGCGGCGGGCCAGGGGACACGTCTCGTGGTCACGACGGCGGCGGCGGAGAAAATCTACCGCACGCTCGGGCCGGATTCGACGATCGATGTGAAGCTCGATGTCGCGGCGGGCGCATCGCTCGCGTGGCTGCCGCAGGAAACGATCCTGTTCGACCGTGCGAGGCTGTCCCGGTCGATCGATGTGTCGCTTGCGCCCGATGCGCGCCTGTTTCTCGCCGAGGCGGTCGTATTCGGCCGCTCCGGCATGGGCGAGACCGTCGAGGAGGGCGCGCTGCTGGACCGTTGGCGCGTGCGGCGTGGCGGCAAGCTCATTTATGCCGAGAGCGTGCGGCTCGATGGTGCGATTGCGACAAGGCTCGCCGAGCCTGCGGTTGCCAATGGTGGTGTCGCGATCGCGACCGTGCTGGTCGTGCCGGGCGACGATGTGGTGGTGGGAAAGGTGTGCGCTGTCCAAGATGAGTTCATCGGCGAGGTCGGCGTATCGGCCTGGAATGGCCTCGCGGCGGTGCGGCTGTGTGCGGCCGACGGCGCGGCGTTACGGCACGACCTCGTCCATGTTATGACCGCCGTGCGCGGCGCGCTGCCGCGACTCTGGACCAATTGACGGAACGGCCCGCATGAATCTGACGCCGCGCGAAAAGGACAAGCTGCTGATCTCGGTCGCCGCGATGGTGGCGCGGCGCCGGCTCGAACGCGGCGTCAAGCTCAACCATCCGGAGGCGGTCGCGCTGATCACCGACTTCATCCTTGAAGGGGCGCGCGACGGCCGCACCGTCGCCGACCTGATGCAGGCCGGCGCGCAGGTGCTGACGCGCGCGCAGGTGATGGACGGAATCCCGGAAATGATTCATGACGTGCAGGTCGAGGCGACGTTCCCGGATGGGACGAAGCTCGTGACCGTGCATGAGCCGATAAGGTGAAATGATAATCTCTGCGGCACAATGGCAGGATGAGCTACGGAGGCTTTGCGAGAGCCCTGAGCGCTTCTTTTGGAGGCAACAAGGATGAATTTGATAGTTTCGAGTTCGAGAGAAGTCTCTATTACATCGCGATCTGTTTGAGAAAACTAAATGACACCAGCCTGAAACCGCGAGGTTTTGACTACTACGGGTGGCAATTTGAAGGAAATTATTATGCTCCAAGAGGTCCGGTACCAACGACTCCTTGGTGGTTTTCTGTCGACGCCTATTTTGAGATGACAAAACCACGCAAAGGGTCGGCGTCGTTTGAAGATGTCATCAATATGATCATTCACTCCAAGTTCCTTGATTGCTCCTACAGAACAAACTCAATCATTGTTGGGTCCGACCGAAAGGATAAGGATGGCTCTGCGTTCATTTTTGAATTCAAGCGTCAAAGGGTTTTCGATTGCTGTGCAAAGGTCGTCGGTAAACAATACAATCTCATGCCGCCGCCACTAAAGTTGGCAACACGGAGTTATCGGATGATCCCCGGCGAGATGTTCATCAAGGACGGCAAGATCGAGCTGAATTCCGGCCGCAAGACGGTGACCTTGAGCGTCACCAACACCGGCGACCGGCCGATCCAAGTCGGCTCGCACTATCATTTCTTCGAGACCAATCCCGCTTTGAAGTTCGACCGAAAAAAAGCGCGCGGCATGCGGCTCGATATCGCGGCCGGCACCGCGGTGCGCTTCGAGCCGGGGCAGACGCGCGATGTGACGCTCGTCGCGCTCGCCGGCAAGCGCACGATCTACGGGTTCCGCCAACAGGTGATGGGGAAGCTGTAAGGCAATGCCTGACGAGAACAAGCTATCTATCGAGGAGTACAAGAGCTGTAAGCAGCACATCGTTGAGGACATCAAATGGATGGACCAGCTCGAGGTCTATACAGTTGGTGCTGTCGCTGCTGTTTACGTTTTCGTCTTCTCGCAGGCCAAGCCAACGTTGGCCGTGCTTTTGTGCTTCATTCCTCCTTTCATCGTGCTTGCTGGTGCGCTCAGGACCCTCGCCTTGGATAAGACGATTGGGGTCTTGAACGACTACGTTGTCGAGCTTGAAAGAAAGAATCCGGAAATCGGCTTCACAACCTTCTATCGAAAGAATCGATCATTTGTCATGAAAGGATCGCGGTACGCAGTTTGGAGTGTTCTCTTGATCTTGACGTTTGGATTTCCAATTCTTGTCCTGTGGCATGGTGTTTTCTGGGGACAATGACAAGCAAAGTGGAACGCAAAGGACGACAACGAAAAGGATAGGACAACCGTGCCGTCTTACACCGGAAGCTGTCAGTGCGGGAAGGTGCGCTACGAGGTCTCGCTTGAACTCGGCGAGGTCCTGGCCTGCAATTGCTCGCGTTGCGGCCGGCTCGGCTCGCTCCTCGCCTTCACGCCGGCGGAGAATTTCAAGCTCATTTCGGGCGAAGGCGAGACGACCAAATACCAGTTCAACAAGCACGTCATCCATCACCTGTTCTGCTCGACCTGCGGCATCCAGTCGTTTGCGCGCGGCCGGCAGAAGGGCGTCGAGATAGTTGCCATCAACGCGCGCTGCCTCGACGGCGTCGAGCCGGAGAAGCTCAAGATCAAGCACGTCAACGGGCGGGCGTTCTGATACGGTGCCCCAAAAGCGATGACGGGCGGACTTGCGCCCACCCGTCACGCTCTCAGCGCTGCTACCCGCTGCTGGGAACCAGGATCAAACCAGCCACGTGATGCGAGCCCGGTAGCGGTCCCACACCCAGACCAATCTGGTCTTGGCGATCCCCGCATCCGGCGAACCGAACGCAAGTGATCTGTGATCAGGATATCCCGCGCGGGATTCAAAGCAATCGAAACCGGCGAGTTCACAGGTGCGGTGGATAAGACTGGGGATGAATTGCGACAGGCGCACGCCAATCACGACGGCGCGCGGATATGTGCGGCGACCTTGTGCTCGTCGTGTCGGCGCGGCATGACGAAGCATGTACCGCGTCACTGAGATCAAGCCTGCCGGCACATTCGGCTCGTCCATCGACCGCGTCGTCCTTGACGCGGACGACCGGCAGCGGCGGCGCATCGTGCTGACGGGTGAGAAGGGCACGAAACTGCTGCTCGATTTTCCCGCGCCGGTCGCGTTGCATGACGGTGACGGGCTGGTGCTCGACGACGGGTCGATCGTGATGGTGGCGGGACAGACGGAGCTCCTCGTCGAAGTCAGCGCGAAGGCGCCGCTGGATTTTGTGCGGCTCGCGTGGCACGTCGGCAATCGGCACACGGACATTCAATTCGTCGACAAAGCTTTCCGCATCCGGCGCGATCACGTGCTGGAGGAAATGGTGAAGGGCCTCGGCGCAGTCACGAAGCCCATCGAGGCGCCGTTCGATCCCGAGCCCGCCGCGCCGCACGCGAACGATCACGATCATGACTGACACGGCGGCGCCAGGGAGCACGCTCTACCGCCTCATGGCGTGGCTGTCGCCTGCCTATCCGGTCGGCGCGTTCTCGTATTCCAGCGGCATCGAATGGGCGGTCGAGAGCGGCGACATCAAGGATGCCGGAACGTTGAAGCGCTGGCTGGCCGTGATCGTTACGGAAGGCGGCGGATTTTGCGACGCGGTGTTCTTCGTGCATGCGTATCGCGCCGTGACGGCCAGCGACGACAATGCGCTGCGCGAGGTCGCCGAGCTCGCCGCCGCGTTCGTGCCTTCGAAGGAGCGCCATCTGGAAACCACCGCGCAGGGCCGCGCCTTTGTCGAGGCGACGCGCGCCGCATGGCCGTGCTCCGCCCTCGACCGGCTAGCGACAGTTTGGGATGGGCCTGTCGCCTATCCGGTCGCCGTTGGAGTGACAGCGGCGGGCCACGGCATCGCGATGGAGGCGGCGCTCGGCGCCTACCTGCATGCGGTAACGGCAAATCTGATCTCGGCCGGTGTCCGGCTCATCCCGCTCGGGCAGACCGACGGGCAGCGCGTGCTTGCGGCGTTGGAGCCGATCGTCGCCGCGACCGCCGCGCGTGCCTTGGCAACGCCGCTCGACCAGGTCGGCGGCGCGGCGTTCCGGGCCGACATCGCGAGCATGAGGCACGAGACGCAGTACACGCGGCTGTTCCGATCGTGATATGAGCGCAGTCATGAAAAACCAGAATGGCCCGCTTCGAGTTCGGCGTCGGCGGCCCGGTCGGCTCGGGCAAGACCGCGCTGATGGATGCGCTGTGCAAGCGCCTGCGCGGCGAGTACGAGATCGCCGCGATCACCAACGATATCTACACCAAGTGGGATGCCGAATATCTGGTGCGCTCCGGAGCGCTCGCGGCGGAACGCATTGCGGGCGTGGAAACCGGCGGCTGTCCGCATACGGCGATCCGCGAGGATGCCTCGATCAATCTCGCGGCTGTCGCCGAGATGCGGCAGAAGTTTCCCGACCTCGACCTGGTGCTGATCGAGTCCGGCGGCGACAATCTCGCTGCCACGTTCTCGCCCGAGCTTGCCGATCTCACCGTCTACGTCATTGACGTCGCGGCCGGCGACAAGATTCCGTCGAAGGGCGGGCCCGGCATCACGCGCTCGGATCTGCTGGTGATCAACAAGGTCGATCTCGCGCCGCATGTCGGCGCTTCGCTCGAGGTGATGGAGCGCGATGCGAAGAAGATGCGCGGGGCACGGCCGTTCGTATTCACCAACCTGAAGACCGGCAGCGGCGTCGACACGGTGGTGAACTTCATCCAGGACAAAGGCGGGCTTGGCGTGTGACGCTCACTTTCAGCCGGCACTTCGGCGGCAAGGCCGACCAAGTCACCGTGAAACCGGAGACTCTCGTCGTCGCGGGCTGGACCGGCCGTGACGAGGCCGCGCTCAACCATCACATCGAAGAACTCGCGGCGATCGGCGTGCCGCGGCCGTCATCCGTGCCGGTGTTCTATCGCAACGCCGTCACCAACATCGTGCAGACCGATCGGCTTGAAGTGCTCGGTCCCGATACATCGGGCGAGGTCGAGCCGGTGATCGTCGTGCTCGCCGACGGCCTGTGGGTCGGGCTCGGCTCCGATCACACCGACCGCAAGGCCGAGACGATGGGCATCGCGCTCTCGAAGCAGCTCTGCGGCAAGGTGCTGGGCTCGACGCTATGGCGCTTCGACGACATCGCCACGCACTGGGATCAGATCATGATCCGCTCGTTCGCGACGATCGATGGTACGCGCACGCTCTATCAGGAGGGGCCGCTCGCCGCGATGCGCCGCCCGGAGGATTTGATTCGCCGTTACGCAGGCGAGAAAGGCTTTGCGCCGAATACCGTGATGATGTGCGGCACGCTTGGCGCAAAGGGCGGGATCCGCCCTGCATCGCGTTTCGACATGGAGCTGGAAGATCCCGTGCTCAAGCGTCGCATGGCGCACGGCTACGAAGTTGTGAGCCTGCCGGTGATCACATGAGCTCCCGCGATCGTCTGGAAGAAGCGCTCGCCCGCATCGCCGATCCGAACGGCGAGGGCGCCCGCGCCTGTCTCACGGTTTACGCCGGTGCCGCGCGGGCCGCCGCCGATGCGGCGGACGCGCGGGCGAAGAGCAGCATCTCGCTTGGCCCTCTCGACGGCGCCATCGTCACCATCAAGGACCTGTTCGATGTTGCGGGCGAGCCGACGCGCGCGGGCTCGCGCATTCTCGCCGATGCGCCGCCGCCCAAGGCGGATGCGCCGATCGTACGGCGGCTGCGCGCGGCGGGCGCCGTCATTGTCGCCAAGACCAACATGACGGAGTTCGCCTTCTCGGGCGTCGGCATGAACCCTCACTACGGCACGCCGGGCAATCCGGCTGATCGTGCGCGGGTGCCCGGCGGGTCGTCCTCGGGCGCTGCGGTCGCGACCGCGGACCGCATGTGCGAAATCGCGATCGGAACCGACACCGGCGGCTCAACGCGTATTCCGGCGGCGCTGTGCGGCATCGTCGGCTACAAGCCGAGCCAGTGGCGCGTGCCGACCGAAGGCGCGTTTCCGCTCTCCTACATGCTCGACTCGATCGGGCCGCTCGCGCGCACGGTTGCGGATTGCGTCAGGGCCGACGCCGTGATGGCAGGCGAGGAACCCGCAGTTCTTCAGCCTGCGCCGGTCGCGGGCCTGCGCCTCGGCATTCCACAAGGCATGCTGCTGACCGAATGGGACAACACGGTCGGCACGCGGTTCGGCGCGGCGAAGAAGAAGCTCACCGATGCCGGCGTGCGTCTTTCGGACGAGCCGATGCCGCTGTTCGACGCGATGATTGCGGTCAATGCGAAGGGCGGCTTTGCCCCGGCGGAGGCCTATTCGATCCACCGCGAGCATCTCGCGCGCCGCGCCAACGAGTTCGATCCGAACGTGCGCGCCCGCATCGAGCGTGGCATGAAGCTCAGCGCGTCCGACTATGTCGAAATGTCGCGGGAGCGCGTGCGGCTCGTCCGCGCGATGGATGCGCGGATCGCTGCGCTGGACGCGCTCGTGCTCCCGACCACGCCGATCACGGCGCCGACCATCGCCGAGATGGAGGACACCCACACCTTCAATGCCAAGAACATGCTGCTGTTGCGCAATACGTCCACGTGGAATTTCTTCGACATGTGCGCGATTTCGCTCCCGATTCCGGGCTCGGGCCTCCCGGCCGGCCTGATGCTGGTCGCGCGCAACGGCCACGACCGGCGGCTGTTCGAGATCGCGGCCGGGATCGAGCGGCTGTTTGCCGCCTGAGCGTTCACGTCGCATCGGAGATATGTTATAGGGTATAACAATCTCGGCTTGCCTGTGTTCGGCCAAAGCCTCTAAGTTCGCTTCCAATCGTCAGGGAGGAATCCATGAAAAATCTCACCCGCCGTCACTTGCTCGCTAGCAGCGCCGCCGCAACCGCCATGCTCGCCGCACCCGCGATCGTGCGCGCGCAGGGGGGCGCGCTGAAAGTCGGCGTGTTGCTGCCACGCTCGGGCTTTCAGGCGAGCATCGGGCAGGATTGCTTCCGCGGCGTCGAGCTCGCCGGCCCGCTCTGAAGGACCTCGGCCTGCCCGATCTGCAAGTCATGAACGCCGACACCGAAACCAACGTCGAGGTCGCGCGTGCGCGGGCCGAGAAACTGATCGCGGACGGCGCGCAGCTTCTTGTCGGCGCCTTCGACTCCGGCCAGAGCACCGCGATCGCGCAGGTCGCGGAGCAGAAGGGCATCCCCTACGTCATCAACATCGCGGCTGCTCCGCCGATCACCGAGCAGGGCTACAAGTTCGTGTTCCGCAATTTCCCGACCGCGCCGATGATCCTGAACGACGCCTTCATCAACCAGAAAGAGATCTTCGAAGCCGCGGGCAGCGCCCCGAAGTCGGTCGTGTTCATGCACGTCAACGACACGTTCGGCACCGCGATGGCGGGTGGGATTGGCGGCGTCATGCCGCGCCACAACATGCCGTATACGATCAAGGAGACGATCTCCTACGACCCGGCGGCGCGCGACCTTTCTGTGGAAGTCGCGAAGGCCAAGGCGGCTGGCGCCGACGCGCTGCTGATGGTGAGCCGGCTCAACGACGCGATCCTGATCACGCGCGAACTGGTCAAGCAACGCTGGTCGCCGATGGGCATCCTGAGCATGGGCCCGGGCTGGTACGAAGACCAGTATCTCAAGACGCTCGGCAAGCTCGCAGACGGGCCGCTCTCGTTCGTGCCGTGGTACGACCCGAACAAGAAGCTCTCCAAGGCGCTGGAAGACGCACTCACCAAGAAGTACCCGGAGATCAACCTCAACACCAACCACATCTACACCTTCGAGGCGCTGCTGGTTGCCGCCGACGCTTACAAGCGTGCGGGCTCGACCGACCCGAAGGCGCTCGCCGACGCGATCCGCGCGACCGACATCAAGGACAATGTGTCGACCGGCCCGGGCATCTCGTTCGATGCGAAGGGACAGAACTCGAAGCTAAGAACTCCGGTATCCAGAACCGCGGCGGCAAGCTGGTGACGGTCGCGCCCAAGGGCGCCACTAACGCCAAGGCCGAATGGCCGATGGCGCCGTACGACAAGCGCGGGTAACTCCGCTGTCATCCCGGGACGGCCCGCCGGGCCGGACCCGGGATCCATAACCACGGATCTCCCGATATGTGCGTGATCGACAGTGTCGTGGTTATGGATTTCGGGTTCGTGCCTTCGGCACGCCCCGGAATGACCATCAGATAGGACGCCGTGCCCGCGGAAATTTACCTCAACGTGGCCGTCAGCGGGCTGTTGACCGGCCTCGTCTACGGCCTGATGGCGCTCGGGCTATCGGTTATCTTCGGCGTCGTGCGCGTGGTTAATTTCGCGCATGGCGAGATGATGACCATCGCGATGTACATCGCGATCGTGCTGTTCTCCGCCTTCAAGCTCGATCCGCTGGTGATGATGGTGCCGATCGCGGGCGTGCTGTTCACGCTCGGCTACGCGATGCAGGCGGGCCTGATCAATCCGTTTGTCGACCGACCGGAGCATTCGCAATTCATGCTCCTCGTCGCGGTCGCGATCATCATGGTCAACGTGCTATTGCTGATCTTCGGGCCCGATGCGCGCAGCGTGCAGACCTCGTACGCATTCGACAGCTTCGCGGCCGGCGCGATCATCGTCGATGCCACCAAGGTGTACGCGGGGGCTGCGGCGATCGTGGTCGCGGCCGCGCTGTTCGCCTTCTTCCGCTTCAGCGATCTCGGCAAGGCGATCCGCGCCTGCGCGGACAACTACACCGGCGCGCTGGTGGTCGGACTAAACGTGAAGCGCCTCTACGCGCTAACCTTTGGGCTGGGCGCGGCTTGCGTCGGCGCCGCCGGCTCGATGCTGGTGCTGATCATCGATGTGACGCCGCCGCTTGGACCGGCCTACACCTTGCTCGCCTTTGTCATCGTCATCACCGGCGGCCTCGGCTCGATGCCGGGTGCACTGCTCGGCGGCGTGCTGATCGGTATGACCGAGGCACTCGCGGGCCTGTTGTTCACACCATCGGCAAAAAGCATGTTCGCGTTTGCGATCCTCGTGCTGGTGCTGCTGTTCCGCCCGCAGGGCATTATGGGCAGGCGCGCCACATGAGCGGATTGTTCGACGCAATCCCGAAGCGCGGCGCCGTGCTGATCGCTGCCCTGCTGATCGCCCTCCTCGTCGCGCCGCGCTTCGCCAACGACTACGTGCTCACCGTCCTGATCCTCATCCTCTACTTTGCATACGCCGGGCAGGCCTGGAACATCATGATGGGCTTTGCCGGCCAGCTGTCGCTTGGCCACGCGATCTATGTCGGGCTCGGCGCCTACACGTCGGCGGCGCTCTATGTGCATTACGGCATCGGCCCGTGGATCGGATTGCTGGCCGCGATCCCGCTCGCGATGGCCTGCGGCGCGATCATCGGCTTTCTCGCGTTCCGCTTCGGCGTCGCCGGCGTCTATTTCGCGATCCTGACCATCGCGTTCGCCGAATTCGCGCGGATCGGCTTCGACCACGTTGCCTTCACTGGCGGCTCGGCCGGCTTCTTCCTTCCCGTTGCGCAGTACACGCAGAACGACCTGTGGAATCTGCGCGGCAAACCGGTGATGTTCTATTACGTCATTCTCGCGCTCACGGTCGCGGCGTTCCTGCTGTGCCATCTGCTGCTGCGCAGCCGGATGGGCTACTTCTGGCAGGCGATCCGCGAGGACGAGGAAGCGGCGCGCGCGCTCGGCATCGACACTTTCCGCTACAAGATGTTCGCCGTGGTGATTTCGGCCGGCATGACGGCGGTCGCCGGCGTGTTCTTCGCGTTCTATTACAACAATCTGTTTCCCGAGAACATCTTTCACATCTCGCGCTCGATCGAGATCATCCTCGCCCCGATTATCGGCGGCATCGGGACGCTGTTCGGCCCGGTGCTCGGCGCGTTCGTGCTCACCGGTCTGTCCGAAGCCGTGACGGAGCTGATGCACGCGTTCGGCTTCGATTGGCCGGGCGCCAAGCAGGTGTTCTACGGTTTTTGCCTGCTTGTCGTCGTCATGGCGCTTCCAGACGGCATCTGGCCCTGGGTCGCGAGGCGCTTCGGCCTGGAGCGTCGCACATGAGTGCGCTGCTCTCCATCGACGGCGTGTCGAAGCGTTTTCGCGGGCTGGTGGCGGTCGATCGCGCGAGCTGCGAGGTCGCGCGCGGCGAGATCTTCGCCGTGATCGGGCCGAACGGCGCCGGCAAGACGACGCTGTTCAACATGATCGCGGGCGCGCTCAAGCCGGACGAGGGAACGATCGCATTTTCCGGTGAGCGCATCGATGGACTACGGCCTGACGAAATCTGCCGCCGCGGTGTCGCGCGCACGTTCCAGATCGTGCGCCCGTTCCCGGGGCTGACCGTGGAAGAAAATGTGACGGTTGGAGCGCTGTTGCGAACCTCCGACACCGCGCAAGCGCGAGCCAAAGCGCACGATGTCATGCGCCAGCTCGATCTGTTCGACAAGCGTGCGCGGCCCGCGAAGTCGCTGACCTTGCCCGACCGCAAGCGGCTCGAAGTCGCGCGCGCGCTCGCGACCGCGCCCCAACTCCTCCTGCTCGACGAGGTGATGGCTGGCCTTCGCCCGACCGAGACTGATCGCATCGTCGCGATCCTGCGCGAGCTCAACGCGCAGGGGCTTACCATCCTGCTGATCGAGCATGTCATGCGCGCCGTGATGGCGCTCGCCAACCGCGTATTGGTACTGCACCACGGCGCGCCGATCGCGCTCGGGAAACCCGCCGATGTGGTGCGAGAGCCGGCCGTGATCTCGTCCTATCTCGGCGCGGAGGCAGTCTGATGCTCTCCGTCGAAAACATCGATGTCTTCTACGGCGACGCACAGGCGCTCGATGGCGTGTCGCTCGAGGTGGAGGAGGGGGCGATCGTCGCGATTGTCGGCGCCAACGGCGCGGGCAAGACCTCGCTCATTCGCACCGTCGCAGGCATGTTGCGCCCGGCACGCGGGGCGATCCGCTATCGCAATGCCGACATCGCCGGCTGGCCGAGCCATCGCGTCTGCGATCTCGGCATCGGGCAGGTGGCCGAGGGGCGTCAGGTGTTTCCAACACTCACGGTCGCGGAAAATCTCGACATGGGCGCGATGCTGCCGCGCGCGCGTGCGCAGCGCGAGACAAATCGCGAGCGTGTCTTCGCGCTGTTTCCCAAGCTGCAGGAGCGATTGCGTCAGGCCGCAGGCACGCTCTCGGGCGGCGAGCAGCAGATGCTCGCAATCGGCCGCTGCCTGATGGGTGCGCCGGAACTGGTGATGTTCGACGAGCCGTCGCTCGGCCTCGCGCCGACGATCGTGCAGGACGTGCTCAAGGCGATCCGCGATCTCAATCGCGAGGGGCTGACCTGCGTGCTGGTCGAGCAGAACGTCGCGGTGTCGCTGCGGCTCGCAAGCCGCGCCTATGTGCTGGAGAACGGCCGCATCACGCTCGCGGGATCGGGCGAGCAGCTGCTCGCCGACGACCGCGTGCGGCAGGCGTATCTCGGGATGTGAGGTGGTCATTCCGGCCGAGCCATAAGCGCGGTTACGCGCGTCTGCGACGCGCTGTGGCGAGGGCCGGAATCCATAACCTCAGTCGGTGCAGAAGCTCGCAGATCTGCGTTTATGGATTCCGGGTTCCGGCCTTCGGCTGGCCCCGGAATGACGGCGGAGTCACCGCCGCATCAGCGATGCGAACGCCGTCACGCGGGCGCTCAGCGGGCTGTCGGGAAAGGCGCGGCGCAGCGCGCTCAGCGCCTCGGAGCCGGATGAAGGCGCCGCCGTCCGCAGTTGTTCCGCCATCGCCTGCGCGAGGTCGGCCTCGGTTCGCTTGGTCATCGCAAAGGGAGCAAGCGGCATGTCGCCGAGCGGCGGGGCTTCGGTCCGAGAAAGCGGATGCAGCGTCATCAAGAACTCCCGAATGCTGGCCCAGCCCGCGCGGCCATCCTGCAGGACGGCCGTTAACGACGCGTAAACCATGATCGGGCGGCTTGGTTCCGGCTATTGGAGCAAAGTATAGTTGTCGAGCTTCAGGCTGCCGCCGGATCGCGCGCCGGCAGCGCGACCGCATCGGGATTGCGCTCGGCGAACTCGACCAGTTCGGTCATCACGGCATCGAGATGGCCTTCCATTGCGGCCACCGCGGCGTCCGGGTCGTGTTTTTTCAGCGCCGCGATAATCGCCTTGTGCTCCGTCAACGTCGAAAGCTGCCGCGCCGGCGTGCACATGAACAGCCGCGCCCGGTCGAGGCTCCCGCGCGCGGCCTCCACCGCGTGCTTGACCCGCTCATAGCCAAGGAAGCCGAGCAATAATTCATGCAGTTCCAGATCAAGCTGATGGAAGCGGCCGCCATGATCGGTGCCAAGTGCGCCTTCCTGGTCGCGCAGGTTCCGGTCGAGCGCGCTGAGCAGCGCGGAGTCCGCCCGCGGCGCAATCGCGCGCACGGTTTCGGCTTCGAGCGCGCGGCGGATGAACATCGCCTGCCGGCAGTCGGCGAGATCGATGCGCGCGACCCGCGTGCCGCGCTGCGGCAGCACCTCGACGAAGCCTTCCGCCGCGAGCCGTCCGAGCGCCTCGGACACCGGAAAGCGCGAGACGCCGAGCCGTGCGCACAGCGCTGCCTTGTCGATCGCGGTGCCGGGCGGCAGCTCGAGCCGCACAATGGCGTCGCGGATCACGTCCTGCACGCGCTGCACGGTGCCGCCACGTTCCTGGCGCGGAAGCGGGGGAAGAAACGCGTATGGGCTCTTGCGGCTCAAGGCGGGCATTGTAACATGTTAGAGGGCGGCTTGCGTATCATCAAGCGATCACGGCGCTTGCGCGGTGCGTCCTGCTTGAGCACGGCAATGGTCTGCAGGAGCGGCATTCGGCACGCTGATTGAACTACAACGCTATTGCGACGGGCGAAGCTGGTGTATGGTTTCGCATCGTCGAAGAAAACGAAAAACTCCGCCGACGGTATGAAACGAGACATTCGAAGGGAGAGAAGCTCAATGGCATCACGGATTACTCGGCGAACCGCGCTCAAGACCGCGGCCCTCGCCACCACGGCACTCATCGCCGCACCTTACGTCCGGGGCGCTTACGCCGCCGGCAAACTGTCGATCATGTTCTGGGATCACTGGGTGCCGGGCGGCAACAACGCCTCGAAAGCACTCGTCGACGAATGGGCGGCCAAGAACAAGGTGGAAGCCACCGTCGACTACGTCACTTCGCAGGGCCACAAGAATCTTCTCACCATCGCGGCCGAGCAACAGGCTCGTTCGGGTCACGACATCCTTGCCTTTCCGACCTGGGAACCGCAAGGCCGTTCACAAAGCCTCGAGCCGGTCGACGACATCATGGCCGAACTGATCAAGCAGAACGGCAAGGTCAATCCGACGGTCGACTATCTTGCAAAGGCGGGCGGCAAGTACATCGCGGTGCCGACCTGCGTCGGCAGCCAGATCAAGGGCCCCTGCTCGCGCATCGACCTGATGAAGCAACATGCCGGCATTGACCTCCTCGCGATGTATCCGGCCGGAAGCCCCCCGAAGGCAGACGCCTGGACACTCGATGCAATGCTGGTCGCGGCCGAGAAGCTGTTCAAGGCTGACCATCCAATCGGAATCGGTCTCGGAACGCCGGAAGACAATGTCGACACGGCCGGCGCGATCTTCCAGTCGTTCGGCGCCGAACTCGTCGACAAGAACGGCAAGGTGACTGCGAAATCCGACAACGTGCGCAAGGCGCTCGAATATTACATTAAGCTCGCGAAGTGGCTGCCGCCTGATGCGCCGTCCTGGGACAACGCTTCGAACAACAAGTACCTGATTTCGGGCAAGGGCTCGCTGATCATGAATCCGCCGAGCGCCTGGGCGGTGGCGAAGCGCGACGCGCCGAAAGTGGCCGAGCAACTTTGGACCCACGGGATGCCGTCAGGCCCGGCCGGGCGTTACGCGCCGTTCCTGCCGTATTTCTGGGGTATCTGGAACTTCGGAAAGAACAAGACCGCGGCGAAGGAACTCCTGCTCCATCTGTCGACTCGCTCCGCAGTCGAGAAGATGGTCGTGGCGAGTCAGGGTTATGACCTGCCATCATTCGAGAAGCTGACCGACTTCAAGGTCTATGCAGAGGAAGGGCCGCCCAAGGGAACGCTCTATCACTACCCGAACCCGTATAACCATCAGATCCTTTCGGTGTCGGCAGCCCCGGCTCCGCCCAAGATTGCTCATCAGATCTACACGCAAGCCATCCAAACGAAGATGATCGTGCGGATCCTGAAGGGCGAGAAGATGGAACAAACGCTCGCCTGGGCCGAGTCGGAGCTCGAAGGGTTCATGCGGACCTAACCGGTTGATGAGGCGCCGCCTCCCTGCGGAGGCGGCGCGTTCATCGCGAAGATTGGGGCGGCACGCCGTGCCGCCGTCAGCTGAGAATCGGGGCGACAACAAAGCAACGCGAGCGCAACGCTCGCGGAGCTGTCGTGGATGAGGGTGCCGCATGGCCGACGTGGCCTTGGAAAGTTCTGCTGTCATCAGGAGCATGCCCAGGCGCTCCAGCCTGCGCCGGGCGATGCAGCGAAAATCGACCACTGCCTTTCTGATGGCGCTGCCATTGATGCTGCTGATCAGCGTGCTGGTGCTCTATCCGGCGCTCTATTCGCTGCATCTGGCGAGCCTGAACAAGTCGATGGAGCGGTTTGTCGGCTTCGGCAATTTCACGTTTCTGTTCAAGCGTCAGACCTTCTGGATGGTGGTGCAGCAGTCCTGCATCTTCGCGCTGACAGCCGTGTTCTTCAAAGCGCTGATCGGATTCATCGTCGCGCACTTCGTGCACAACATCCCGGCCAAAGGCCAACGCAAGTGGCGCGGCATGCTGCTGGTGCCGTGGGTCATTCCACCCGCGATGAGTTGCCTCGCTTGGCTGTGGCTGTTTGATCCGAGCTATAGCGCGTTCAATTGGATCCTTGCGCAATTCGGCGTCGCGCCGATCTCCTGGACCGGCGACACCGGCTGGGCGCGGTTCTGCGTCATCCTGATCAATGTGTGGATCGGCGCGCCGTTCTTCATGATCATGTATCTGGCGGCGTTGAAGTCGGTGCCGGACCAGCTTTACGAGGCGGCGGCAATCGACGGCGCAAACTGGTGGCAGCGCATCTGGTATGTGACGCTGCCGATGATGCGCAACATCATGCTGATCACGGCACTGTTCTCGACGATCGTGACATTCGCGAACTTCGACATCGTGCGGATCATGACCGCAGGCGGCCCAATCGACACGACTCACGTGTTCGCCACATGGTCGTTCTGGCTCGGCATCCAGGGCGGTGACATTCCGCTCGGCGCGGCCGTGTCACTGTTCATGATCCCCGTGCTCGGTATCGCGGCGGTCTTCATCCTGCGCGACATCAACCGGCGGGGGAACGAAGCCTAATGGCCAACGCCGCCGTCATCGAGGGCGCAGCGCCCGCAAAGCCGGAATACGGTAGCATGAGCCGGGACCGGAAGTGGGCCCTGCGCTGGTCGTATTTCTTCCTCGTGATCTTCGCGGTCTTCTTCCTGACCCCGCCGATCTACATGTTCATCACCTCGCTCAAGACGAGCCAGGAGATATCGGCGGCGGGAAGCCCGTGGTGGGTCTACAACCCGAGCCTCGTCAACTATCTCGAACTCCTCACCTCGCCGGTCTATCTCACGTTCTTCCGCAATTCCGCGATCGTTTCGGTAAGCGTGGTGATCCTCACCATGCTGATCGCCGTGCCGGCGGCGTTCGCGCTCTCCCGTATGAAATTCTGGGGTTCGGCGACGCTCGCGACCGGCGTGTTTCTGACCTATCTCGTGCCCGAGACGCTACTGTTCCTGCCGCTATTCAAGATGTTCGCGGTGTTCAACGAGTGGACCGGCATCTCGCTGCTCAACAATTGGTGGGTGCTGCTGATCCTTTACCCAACACTGACGGTGCCGTTCTGTACCTGGATCATGATCGGTTACTTCGCCTCGATCCCGAAGGAACTCGACGAGGCGGCGCTGATGGACGGCGCGAACTACCGTCAAATTCTCACCCGCGTGTTCATTCCGGTGGCGCTGCCCGGCCTGATCGCCGCGACCATCTTCGCGTTCACCGTGAGCTGGGCGCAGTTCCTCTATCCGCTCGCGTTCACGACCTCGACCGAACAATTGGTCTTGCCGGTCGGCATCATCACGACCCTGATCAAGGGCGACGTCTACAACTGGGGTCAGATCATGACCGGCGCGCTGCTCGGCGCTGCGCCGCCGCTGATCATCTACGCGTTCCTGATGGACTATTACATTGCCGGACTGACCGCCGGCGCGACGAAGGGCTGAGTGTATGGCGCAAGTTTCGCTTCGCAAGGTTGTCAAGTATTACGATGAGGTCGAGGCGGTGAGCGCGATTGATCTCGACATCGCCGACAAGGAATTTGTCGTGCTGGTCGGCCCCTCTGGCTGCGGCAAGTCGACGACGCTGCGCATGATTGCGGGTCTGGAAGACATCACCGACGGCGAGATCGTAGTCGACGGCGAGGTGGTCAACGACGTGCCGCCGAAAGACCGCGACATGGCGATGGTCTTCCAGAACTACGCGCTCTACCCGCATATGACGGTCCACCAGAACATGTCGTTCGGCCTGCGTCTGAAGCGTTACCCGAAGGACGAGATCGAGAAGCGTGTGCAGGAGGCTGCCCGCATCCTCGATATCAAGGAGCTGCTCGACAGGAAGCCGCGCCAGCTCTCCGGCGGACAGCGCCAGCGCGTCGCCATGGGCCGCGCGATCGTGCGCAATCCGAAGGTGTTCCTGTTCGATGAGCCACTGTCCAATCTCGACGCCAAGCTGCGCGTTCAGATGCGCACCGAGATCAAACGTGTGCACCAGAAGGTCCGCACCACCACGGTCTATGTCACGCACGACCAGGTCGAGGCGATGACGCTCGCCGACCGCGTCGTGGTGATGAACAAGGGCAAGATCGAGCAGATCGGCGCGCCGAATTTCCTCTACCATTCGCCGGCGACGCGTTTTGTCGCTGGTTTCATCGGCTCGCCGGCGATGAATTTCATTCCCTGCCGGCTGGAGCAGGCGGGCGAAGGTTTGAACGTCCGGCTGTCCGACCAGATTTCCTTCGCGGTGCCGGCCGAGCGCGTGCAACGCTACCGGCCGTCCGCCGGCAATGAACTGACGTTCGGCATCCGGCCGGAGCATGCGACCGAGGCCAAGACGAACGGCTCGAAGAACCTCGCAATGTTCGATGCCGGCATTGAGGTGGTCGAGCCGATGGGCAACGAGACGATGGTGTTCTTCTCCATCGCCGGCACCGAAGTGTGCGGGCGCATCGATCCGAACGCCGGGGCGCGCGTCAACGCCACGATGAAGATGGCCGCGCATCTCGACCACATGCACCTGATCGATAACGCGTCCGGCCGCGTCCTGTAAGCCGCCGTGCCCAGCCTTGCCGGAAAAGTCGCCTGGGTCACCGGCGCGGGTAGCGGCATTGGCGAGGCAGCGGCGTTGGCGCTCGCCCGCGAGGGCGCCGCGGTCGCGCTGAGCGGCCGGCGGCGCGAGCCGCTTCAGGCGGTGGCCGACAAGATCGCGAAGGCGGGCGGCAAAACGCTGGTCGCGTCTGGCGACCTCGGCGAGCAGGAAGCCGCGAGCCGTATCGCGGAGAAGATCAAGAGCGAGTTCGGCCGACTCGATATTCTCGTCAATAATGCGGGCGCCAACGTGCTGGAGCGGAGCTGGAAGCAGCTGACGCCTGAGCGCGTCAAGACCGTCCTCGATGCCAATCTCAACAGCGCGTTCTATTGCTCGGTCGCGGCGCTTCACATCATGCGGCCGCAAAAAGACGGCCTGCTGATCCACACATCGTCATGGGCCGGCCGCTTCGCCGGGATTTTGCCGGGCCCGGCCTATGTGGCGGCGAAGCACGCGGTCGTGGCGATGAGCTACACGATCAACATGGAGGAATTCCAGAACGGCATCCGCTCGACCGTACTGTGCCCGAACGAGGTGGCGACGCCGATCCTCGATCTGCGCCCGAAGCCTGTTTCCGCGGAGGATCGCGCACGCATGATCCAGCCGGAGCACATGGCCGACCTGATCCTGTATGTTGCGAGGCAGCCGGCGAGCATCTGCGTCAACGAAGTGGTCATCAGCCCGACCTGGAATCGCGGCTACGCACATCTTGCCGGGCTTGGGCCGAGCCGCACCTAGAGAGAGCCAAGATGAGCACCCCGCGCACCGTCCGCCTTTCGCCGAACGACAACGTGGTCGTTGCGGTCGATCCGATCCCCCAGGGCGCGGCCGCGGCCGGCGTAACGGCGCGCGCGCGCGTGATGCGCGGCCACAAGATGGCGGTCGCGCCGATCGAAAAGGGCGCGCCGGTGCGCAAGTATGACCAGATCATCGGCTTTGCGACCGCGCCGATCGCGCCGGGGGAGTGGGTGCACACGCAAAATGTCGAGATGCACGACTTCGCGCGTGACTATCGTTTTGCCGAAGGCGCCAAGAACGACGAGATGCTGCCGCCCGAATTGCGCGAGACCTTCGAGGGCTATGTACGCCCCGGCGGCAAGACCGGCACGCGCAATTACATCGGCATTCTCACCTCGGTGAACTGCTCGGCTTCCGCCGCGCGCTTCATCGCGCGCGAGGTGGAGCGCTCCGGCGTGCTCGCCGACCATCCGGAAATCGACGGCGTGGTGGCCTTCGTGCACGGCACGGGATGCGGCCTTGCGGCCTATGGCGAGGGTTTCGACGTGCTGCGGCGGACCCAATGGGGCTATGCGACGCACGCCAATCTCGGCGGTGCCTTGATGGTTGGGCTCGGCTGCGAGGTATTCCAGATCGACCGCATGAAGGAGGAGTACGGACTGGTCGAGGGCGATCATTTCCAGACCATGACGATCCAGGCGACCGGCGGCACGAAGAAGACGGTTGCCGAGGGCGTCGAGCGCATCAAGGCGATGATTCCGATCGCGGCGCGCGCGAAGCGCGAGGCGCGGCCTGCTTCGGAGATCACGCTGGCGCTGCAATGCGGCGGCTCGGATGGCTATTCGGGGATCACGGCGAACCCGGCGCTCGGCGCGGCGGTCGACGAACTGGTGCGGCACGGTGGCACTGCGATCCTATCGGAAACGCCGGAGATCTACGGCGCCGAGCATCTGCTCACGCGCCGCGCTGTCAACCGCGCGGTCGGCGAGAAGCTGGTCGAGCGTATCAAGTGGTGGGAAGCCTACTGCGACCGCAACGGTGGCGAGATGAACAACAATCCCTCACCCGGCAACAAGGCCGGCGGACTCACCACCATCCTGGAAAAATCGCTCGGCGCCGCCGCCAAGGGCGGCACCACCACGATGCGCGCGGTCTACGAATATGCCGAGCCCGTGAAGGAGAAGGGCTTCGTATTCATGGATACGCCAGGCTACGACCCGGTTGGCGCGACGGGCCAAGTGGCGGGCGGCGCGAACGTGATGTGCTTCACGACCGGGCGCGGCTCGGCCTTCGGCTGCAAGCCGACGCCCTCGGTCAAGCTCGCGACCAATTCGCAGGTTTACGCCAGCATGATCGACGACATGGACATCAATTGCGGCGAAATCCTCGACGGCGTTTCGGTCGCTGACAAGGGCCAGGAGATTTTCAAGAAGGTGCTGGCGGTCGCGTCGGGCGCGCACACCAAGTCCGAGGACTTGGGCTACGGCGACGCCGAGTTCGTGCCGTGGCAGATCGGCGCGGTGATGTAGATCGGCGCGGAGTGCGGTCTATGGGCGAAGAAAACCGCAAGTTCATGAGCAAGCAGATGGGCGACGCCTGCGAAATGCTTGTGGCGGCCGAACTTACCCTTGCGGGCATTCCTGCCATGAGAGTGCCAGAACAATGGCCCGGATACGATGTCGTTGCTCAGCCATTTGATAGAGGAGTTCAAAGAATTTCAGTGAAGTCTCGGACCTTCAAGCGCGGTCCAGCTTTTATTGAATGCCGAGCCAATCTGACACTCGTCGACAAATATTTATTATTCCTCGAGAACTTGCAGATCGCGAGGCTCGAAGAAATGCCCCACATACAAAATCTGCAGATGGACGGTATTGGAACATCGACGAGATCGAGAAAAGGTTCGCCAGGTTCAGGAATAACTTTGCGCTCACCTCGACTGGTACATCAGGCAACAAAATGCAGCGCACACCTACCTATCAAATTTCCCTTCAAGCGGTTCCTTCTGAGGATGGCGGTGGCTTTGTTGCGACCGTGCCGGATCTTCCCGGATGCATGAGCGACGGGGCGACGCCCGAAGAGGCGCTGTCGAACGTTCAGGATGCCATTTTGACCTGGATCGAGGCCGCGAAGGACCTTGGCCACGCGGTGCCGAAGCCGTCGCGCCGGCTGGCGCTGACGGGCTAGCCGAACGCGAGCTGCACTTTCATGGCGCGCGAGCGGTCCGCCGCGAGCGCGAACGCGTCGTTCGCCTCCGCCAAGGGCACCGTAGCGGTGAGCAGCGGCATCACGTCGACCAGCCCGCCGCCGATCAGCGCGACCGCAAGCGCGAACTCCTCGTGGAAGCGGAAGGTGCCGCGCAGCTCGATCTCCTTCGCCACCGCGACGTTCATCGGCAGCGTCATCTCGCCGCCGGCGATACCGATCTGCACCACCACACCGGTCGGGCGCACGGCGCCGAGCCCGGCGGCCAGCGCCTGCGCATTGCCGGAAGCCTCGAACATGACGTCGAAGTAGCCCTTGTCGGTCGCGTAGCGCGCGAGTGCATCCTTCTCGCTCACATTGACCGTCGCATCCGCGCCGACCTTGCGGGCCGCAGCGAGCGGCGCGTCGGCTACGTCAGTCGCGATGATCTCCAGCGCGCCAGCGCGCCGCGCGGCGATGACGGTGAGGGCGCCGATCGGGCCGGAGCCGGTGACGAGCACGCGCTTTCCGAACAGCGGACCCGCGCGGTTCACCGCATGCAGGCACGGCAAACGGCTCGGCGAACGCTGCCTGCGCGGCCGACATCGCGGGCGGCACCAACACGGCTTGTATCTCGTCGCACACCAGCACCTCACGAAAGCCGCCCTGCACGTGGGGAAAGCGCATCGCGCTGCCGTAGAAGCGCATGTCGAGGCAGCGATTCTGCTTGCCTTCCTGGCAGTAGCGGCATTGCCCGCATGGGCGGCTGGGGTTCACGGCGACGCGCTGGCCGGGCCTGACGCTTGCGACCTCCGCGCCGACGCGCGTGACCGTGCCGGCGATCTCATGGCCAAGGATCATCGGCTCCTTCAGCCGCACGGTGCCGAAGCCGCCGTCGAAATAGTAGTGCAGGTCAGAGCCGCAGATGCCGCCGGCCTCGATGCGCACCTCGACGTCGCGGGACCCGAGCGGCGGCGCGGGGACCTCCTCGATACGAAGGTCTTTTGCCGCATGGAGCACCGCCGCGCGCATCACAATCTTCCCCTGCCCATCGTGCCATTCTACACTGTCTTCCCGCCTCGCCGAAGGAATCCTCATGAGCAACATGTTCGACCTCACTGGCCGCCTCGCGCTCGTCACCGGCTCGAGCCGCGGCATCGGCCGCGCCATCGCGGAAGGCTATGTGGCCGCGGGCGCGCGCGTCATCATCAACGGGCGGGATGGAGGTGCGGTCGATGCGGCCGTGAAGGCGATCGGCAAGAACGCCGTCGCGGCGCCGTTCGATGTGACCGGCAAGGCGACGGTGGAAGCAGCGGTCGAGAAAATCGAAAAGGACGTCGGGCCGATCGACATTCTGGTCAACAACGCGGGGATGACCAAGCGCGCGCCGATCGTTGAGTTTCCCGAAGCCGACTGGCGGGAGATCATGGCAACCAACCTCGACTCGGTGTTCTTCGTCACGCAGGCGGTCGCGCGTCGCATGATTGCGCGGTCACGCGGCAAGATCGTCAATATCTGCTCGGTGATGTCCGAGCTCGGCCGGCCGACGATTGCGCCCTACACGGCGAGCAAGGGCGCGGTGAAGATGCTCACCAAGGCGATGTGCGCCGAGTTCGCCAAGCACGGCATCACGGCGAACGGCATTTCGCCCGGCTATTTCGGCACCGAGCTCAACACCGCGCTGATGAACGACGAGAAGTTCTCCGCCTGGGTGTGCGCGCGCACGCCGGCGGGCCGCTGGGGCAAGGTCGAGGAATTGCAGGGCGCCGCAATTTTCCTCGCAAGCGATGCGTCGTCGTTCGTCAACGGGCACATTCTGTTCGTCGACGGCGGGATGACGGCGGTGGTGTGAGCTACGCCTTCGGCCCAATCGTCACGCTCACCTTGCCGACGCCCTCGACCTCGCATTCGAGCTTGTGTCCGGGCTGGAGAGCGCTCACGCCCGCCGGCGTACCGGTCATGATGATGTCGCCGGCCGCGAGTTCGACCATCTCGGACAGTTTCCAGATGATCTCCGGCACGTTCCAGATCATCTGTTCGAGATCGCCGTCCTGCTTCACCTCGCCGTTGACCTTCAGGTAGATGCGGCCCTTCTTCGGATGCCCGATCTCGGAGGCGAGGCGCAGCGGCCCACACGGCGCGGAGCCATCGAATGCCTTGCCGATCTCCCACGGCCGCTTGATGTTGCGCGAGGCGATCTGCAGGTCGCGGCGCGTCAGATCGATGCCGACACCGTAGCCCCAAACGCAGTCGAGCGCCTTGTCCTTCGGGATGTTGCGGCCGCCCGATTTGAGCGCCACCACCATCTCGACCTCGTGATGCAAGTCGCTGGTCAGCGGCGGGTACGGCACAGTGCCGCCGTCGTGTACGATGGCGTCGGCGGGCTTCGCAAAAAAGAACGGCGGCTCGCGCTCGTCCTGCCCCATCTCCTTGATGTGTTCGAGATAGTTGCGCCCGACGCACCAGATGCGCCGCACCGGAAACATCTTGGCCGTACCGGCGACCTTCACGGCGGCCTGAGGCGGAGGTGGAATGACGTAGTCTGTGCTCATTGCGGTTCCGAGGTTGGATGGTGAGAGATGGAAGCTATTCCGCCGCGGCAGGCGCCTGTTCCTGCAATTGCAGGCGATAGAACGAAGCGTAACGGCCGCTCTTGCGCAGCAGTTCGTCGTGCCGGCCGGACTCGATCATGGCGCCGTTTTCGATCACCAGAATGCGGTCGGAATGCATGATGGTGGAAAGCCGGTGCGCGATCACCAGCGTGGTGCGGCCCTTGCACAGTTCGGCGATCGCCTCCTGCACGTGGCGCTCGGATTCGGAGTCGAGCGCGGCGGTTGCTTCGTCGAGCAGGATGATCGGCGCGTCCTTGATCAGCGCGCGTGCGATCTCGATGCGTTGCCTCTGCCCACCGGAAAGCTGCAAGCCATGCTCGCCAACTGGGGTGTCGTAGCCGGCCGGAAACGCCATGATGAAGTCGTGCGCGTGCGCCGCCCTGGCGGCGGCAACGATCTCGGCCTCGCTCGCGTCGAGCTTGCCGTAGCGGATGTTGTCGCGCACCGTGCCGCGGAACAGGTGCACGGTCTGCCCTACATAGGCGATCTGCCGGCGCAATGATTTGCGCGAGACGCCCGCGATGTTCTGTCCGTCGATGGTGATCGCACCGCCGCCCACTTCGTAGAAGCGTAGCAAGAGATTGAGCACCGTGGACTTGCCGCCGCCCGAGGGACCGACCAGCGCGGTCACCTTGCCTGGCTCGGCGGTAAACGACATGCCGCGCAGCACGGGCTCGTTCGCGCGGTAGAAGAAGCGCACGTCGGCGAACTCCACGCGCGCGGTGGTGAGCTTGAGCGCCGGCTTCTCGTCGTCCGGCGGCTCGGTCGCGGGGCTATCCATCACCTCGAACAGCATGCGCACGCCGACGAGGTGATTGTTGAGCTCGAGATTGAGCCGCGCGAGCCGCTTGGCCGGTTCGTAGGCGAGCAGGAACGCGGCGAGGAACGAGATAAAGCCACCCGGCGCCGCGCCCTTGTAGATGATCAGATAGCCGCTGTAGACGATGGCGAGCCCGATCGCGAGGCCGCCCAGCGTCTCCATCAGCGGGCTCGCGCGGTTGGCGACGCGCGCCCACTTGTCGGCTTCGTGCTGCACGGCCGTCACGCTCGTATCGAAGCGGCGGCGCATCTCGTCTTCCAGCGTGAACGCCTTCACGACGCGCAGGCCCTGCAGGGTTTCCTGCAAGGTCTCGATCGTCTGCGTGCCGCCGGTGAACTGCACCTTGATGATCGCGCGCACGCGCCGCACCAGCTTGCGCAGGAAGAGCATCGCGGGCGGGGCGATCACAAGCCCGACCAGGGACATCACCGGGTCCTGGATCACCATCACGGCGAACAGGCCGAGGAGGGTCAGCGCGTCGCGTCCGATGGAGGTGATCAGCAGCCAAAGCACCATGTTGGCGGCGGTGGCGCCTGTCGTCAGCCGCGCGATGAATTCGGAGGAATGCCGGTCGGAGAAGAAGCCGATGTTCTCGGTGAGCAGCTTGTCGAACATGCGCCGCTGATTGTCCGCCACGATGCGGTTGCCGATCCGCATCATGATCACCTGCTGGCCGTAGGTCGCCGCGCCCTTCAGGGCGAACAGCGCGAAGGCCGCACAGCCGACGATCACCAGCGCTTGGAAGTTCTTGTGCACGTACGCCTGATTGACCACGTCGCCGAGCAGGTAGGCGGAGAGCGCCGTGCAGGCCGCCGCGACGCCCATCATCAGGAACGCCGCGATGTAGAGTTTGCGATGGCGCAGCGCATGGTCGGCGAGCAGCCGGCGGATCAGGGCCGGTGCGCCGTACGGGTCCGCGAACAGCGATTTGAAGTGGCTCATGCGCCGTGAGCCATGCCCGCCTCAGGCGAGATTTTCAAGCAGAATCAGCGATCTTGACCCGGCCTGCAACAACACTTCATACACGCGAAACAGATGGATTTTGGCCTTGCCGTTGCAGGAACCCTGGACGCTGAAGCTTCGTCGGCGCATTCAGTCGCCGGTCAACAGAATTTTCCGCGGCAAGCGCTATTTTCTGACGCACTACTATGGCGCCGATTTTCTGCTGAAACCCGGCGGCATTGGCGCGCTCGAAACGTCATCCAAGATCTTCGAGTATCCGGAACTGACCCATTTGATGGGCCGCTGCGCGGAGCTGCGGCCCGAGTTGCTGATCGACATCGGCGCCAATATCGGGATCTACACGTGCATTCTGCTGCGGCAGGGCAGCGTGCTACGATCGGTGTGCTTTGAGCCCGATCGGGTGAACTTGATCCAGTTGCGGGCGAACCTGTTGATCAACGACCTGCTTGACCGGACGACACTTCATGAGGTTGCGCTCGGGGATGCCAACCGCCGCATGCGGCTCGTGCCCGGGCGGCAGACGACGGATTACGCCAAGGCCGATGGCGGGTTTTCGCGAGTGGCGGAGGCCGGTGGCGAATACGACATCGAGATGGCGAAGCTGGACGATGTGCTGCCGTTGAGCGGCAAGACGCTGCTCATCAAGATCGATGTCGAGCGCTTTGAGCGCCAGGTCGTAAGCGGGATGCAACGAACGCTGCGCGACAACAGATGTCTGGCACTCATTGAAATCGACGAAGAAACGCGCGAGCCAGTCATCGAAATGATGACAGGAGCCGGCTACACGCTGACGAACGAGTTCTTTCCCAATCTTGTTTTTGAGAACGCGCAACCGCCTCGTTAGCAAGTGACGGGCGAGCGACACCAACCATGAAGAACGTGCCAACCACCATGAAGAAGAGTACGACCGGCTCGACGGAAGCAAAAGGCGAAACCTCTCCCTCCCGCCTGATCGATGCGCGGATCGCGGCGCTGGGTGATTGGCGCGGGGAGATGCTCGCTCGGGTCCGCGCTCTCATCAGAGAGGCCGACCCGCAAGTGGTCGAGGAGGTGAAATGGAGAAAGCCGTCGAACGCGATGCTCGGCGTTCCGGTGTGGGAGCACGACGGCATCATTTGCACCGGCGAGACCTACAAGGCCGCCGTGAAGCTGACCTTCGCCAAGGGCGCCGCGCTCAAGGACCCGTCACGCCTCTTCAACGCCAGCCTCGAAGGCAACGTGAGGCGCGCCATCGATATCCATGAGGGCGACAAGATCGACGAAAGGGCGTTGAAGGCGCTCATTCGCGCGGCCGTGGCGCTGAACGCGTCGAAGCGTGCGGCCACCGCTCGCCCAACCCGCTCCCGGAAGAAACCAAAGCGCGCCTGAGGCGCGTCCTCGTCCATCAGCGGCTTGGCGCACAACGATTTTGCGCCGGATTACCCGGTGTTCTGGCCATCCGATCACAGGCTCCGCGATGGGCCCGCCGTTTCAGGAAGCGGGGTAAGCAATAGGTCGCGCCAACGCGGGACAGTCTTGCCTGCCCTGCAACGCTTACATGCCGCCCTTTGTCGGCCCGCTCCAGGGGTACCAATAGGGTCCCCGCGTCTGTACGTCGGCCATAGGCAGCGCGACATCGCGCTGTTGCAGCACCGGGTAGGGTCGCAGGCGAGTGCCGTGTGCTTGCAGGCGGACCGGTGCGGAGTAAAACGTGCCGGCCGGGGCCCACGGTAGGCTCCCTGACGCGCCAGAACACCAGCACGTGTCAGGCTCCGCGTAGGACGGATAGCCAAGGCCGAACTGCGCGAACGCGGCGGAGCCTGTCGTTGCAAACAGCACTGCAGCAAGTGCGATTTTCGTTTTGGTCATGTGAGTTGCGCCTCAAAGCTTGGATTCCGGTTTTCTTGAAGTCGCGCTTTTCTTCGCGACTCCTCCAGATCGAGGAAATGACCGCAATGGCCCAAAGGACGTACAGACGTCGGCGAAAGTCGCAGAGGGCCGCCGCCAAGGGCCAACCTGAAATCCAGAACCGCGACAGGACGCGTCCGGTCGCTCGTTGCATCGCACAACGTCCTTCAAACCTCTGCGCATTTCATTCTGATGGGTGTTCTGTAGGGACCACGCCTTGTGTAATGCTCTTCCGGGTCAGCGGGGCTTGCAATGCCAAAACCTTCTCCTCAATTGGAAGGGGTTTGCTATTCCGTCGTTATTCCGGTCTACAACTCCGCGGCCGTTCTACCGAAATTGTTCAGTCGCTTGGTCGCGGTCATGGAAACACTCGGCGAGCAGTTTGAGCTCCTTTTTGTCGATGACAATTCTGCCGATGGAAGCTGGGCAGTCCTTGAGGCGATCACGCGAGGTGATCCGCGCGTTTCGGCGATCGGGCTTGCGGGGAATGTGGGCCAAGGCACCGCAACGCTCACTGGGCTTCGTCACGCCGAAGGAAAGATTCTGATCACCTTGGACGACGATCTGGAGCACAGTCCGGAAGACATTCCAGCCTTGCTGGCGCGGCTCGACGGCGGCGAGGGATACAATGTCGTCTTTGGCATTTCGAATGCAGTTCACCGCAGGGCGTGGCGGCGCGTTGCGAGCTGGGCGATGAACATCATATTCAGCCCCATTTTGCGGAAACCACTCGCACTGCGTTTCAGCGGATTTCGCGCGATGCGGCGGTCGGCCGCCGAGCAGATCCTGGCGCTGCGCGTGCCTGATCCTTTCGTGTCCGCCCTCCTGTTCCAGATCACGCCTCGCATCGGCATGGTTCACGTCAACCATACGGCTTCGGCACTACCGTCGAGCCGCCATTCCTTTGCCAGGCTTGCGCGATTGTCATTAGCGTACTTTGACGCGCTTTCCGACCGCGACCGGGAGCGTTTTGTAGTTCGTATCGCTGCGATCGGGATGGTTTCTCTGATGCTCGCGGCGCTCGGGCTCTATCTTATACCGCCGAGTTTCATAGCCGGGATTGCCATTGGAATTGCTATCGGTCTAACCGTCGTGGCGGCTAGTCTTGGGTTGGCCGGCGCCATCTCGGGATTTCGGATCAGGACGTTTCGACGCAATCCAGCGCCGGAGGTCGCGATAAGGCGCATCATGTCGGCCCGACCGGAGACGTTTGGCTGATGTCGGATGGGTCGGGGGATTTTGACGAGCGGGTCTGGGCATCATGCGCATTTTTTTTGCTGGCGGTGCGAGCCTAGCTCGGCTTTGCCACAATATCCTGAGAAAGCAGGGCCATGACGTTCCGGTCGTCTATGACCGAACACAAGGGCTGAAGCCGGCTTGGGACTGCTTTCTGTTCGACGATGAGAGCGCAATTCCAAGATACGCGGTGTCGTGCGAAGGGTTTCTTGTCTGCATCGGCGATGATTATGGCAAAGTGCGGACTACCTATTCGCGGCAACTGCAAAGTCTCGGCCTTAAATCCGTATCCGCGATTTATCCAGCGGCGATTCTAAGCGACGAGGCTGTTCTCGGCGACGGCCTGCAGGCTATGCCTGCCTGCGTGGTGAACGATTTCGTGCGCATAGGGGACTTCTGCATTCTCAACGCGAATTGCACGATCGGCCACGAGTGTGTGCTCGGTACTGGCATCCATGTCATGAGCTCGGCGGCCTTGTCTGGGCTTGTTCGTGTTGGCGACTTTTCCTCGATCGGTACCAACGCTACTGTGCTTCCGCGCATTACGATTGGAACCAATTGCTACATCGGCGCCGGAGCCGTGGTGACCAGGGATGTGCCGGACAACGCAGTCGTCGTCGGCGTGCCGGCAGAAATCATCCGGTACCGCTCGGCGGATGATACCAAGTAAGTCTCGATCGCCACCGTAGAGGATTGAAGCGTGCACATTCCATTCAACAGGCCGTATGCCAGCGGGAAGGAGCTGGACTACCTGGACGAGCTCATCACCAACCTGATGGCGGTGGCTCGCCGATGACGAGCCGTGTTATCGGACTGACTTTCGTGGCTTCAGTTCTTGTGCTCGCGGCGCTTCCGGCGTTCTATCAGCAGACCTTGGGAACAGCGCTCTCAGACATCCCGATTCATTTCTCCCTCACGCCCGCGGTCACTACTTCGAGCTATTCGATCCTGGCAGTGCTGGTGCGGAGCCTTCTGGCGGCTGGCGCTGACGTGCTGACCAGAGCTTGGGTCGCGATCCTTCTGCTGACCGCATTCATTGCGCTGAAGGGCGTCATCAGCTTTCAGGTGCTATCGAAAGACACCGAGAGCTGGATGCGGCCGGTTTGTATTGCGCTGGCGCTCGCCTTCGTGATGCCGATCGCGAACTGGTGGCACCCGCAGAGTATTTATCTCGGTCAGATCGCGCCGACCGTCTGGCACAATTCCACCACGATCTTGGCAATGCCGGTTGTCATCGTCCTATTCTTCGCCGCCGTGCGAAGCCTTCGAGAGCCGACGGTGAAAAACCTGGCGCTGACGAGCGGCGCGTGCCTGCTGTGCGCTCTGATCAAGCCGAGTTATGTCCTCGGCCTCCTGCCGGTTCTCTTGGCATGGCATTCTGTGCGTGCGCTTCGTCGCGACCGTGCGCCCCTGCGGCAGGTCGCGGCGCACGCCGCGACGTTGGCAGGACCGGCGCTGGCACTGATCGTCGTTCAATCGTGGCTGGTCGTCTCGCGCGCAGACAGCGGCGTGATCGTGGCGCCATTTGCCGTCTGGTCGCTTTACAGCCCAAACATTCCGACCTCCCTGTTGCTCTCCATCGCCTTTCCGGTGGCCGTTTCGGTACTTTACCGCGATCGCTTCGACGACTGGACCGCACTGATCCTGGCGTGGTCGGTCTTCGCGGTTGCCCTCGCGGAGTTCATTCTCCTGGCGGAGCCGGGCCCGCGCATGAGCCACGCAAATTTTCTCTGGGGCGCCTGTATGGCGCTCTTTATCCTTTTTCTGATTTGCGCCGATGTATTCTTCCGTCAGCCGATGTCAGGCCGGGCATGGCCGGTGTTCGGCCTTTTCCTGCTGCACCTCGCGAGCGGTCTGTATTTCTACGCGAGGATCGTGACGGGGTGGGGATATGCGTAATTCACGTTTTTGGGGCCGACGATGACACGCTTGTTCGAGGCCGCTGCGGCGATGCTGGCCGTCACCGATTGCGCAGCATCAGCTTGCGCTCCCAGCCGAGCGCATGGCCGACGATGGTCGGCAGATGATCGCGCTGCGGTTTCCAGCCGAGTATTGCGCGGGCGCGGTCGGACGATGCAACGATTTGCGCCGGATCGCCAGCGCGCGGCGGCGCGAGGTCGACGCGGAAGTCGACACCTGAGACCTGCTTCACCGTGTCGATCACCTCGCGCACCGAATAGCCGCGGCCGTAGCCGCAATTCGCCGTCACTGACGCGCCGCCCTTGCGCAGATAGCGCAGCGCATCGAGATGCGCCTGCACGAGATCACTCACATGGATGTAATCGCGTACGCAGGTGCCGTCCGGCGTCGGGTAGTCGGTGCCGAACACGTCCATCTTGGGCCGCCGGCCGAGCGCGGTCTCGACCGCTACCTTGATCAGATGCGTCGCGCCCTTGGTGGATTGCCCGGTGCGCAGCTCCGGGTCGGCGCCCGCCACATTGAAGTAGCGCAGGATCACATGCTTGAGCCCGTGCGCGGCGCTCGCGTCGCGCAGCATGATCTCGGTCATCAGCTTGGATGAGCCGTAGGGGGACATCGGGACCAGCGGATCGTCCTCGGTCACCGGCACGCGCTCGGTGTTGCCGTAGACCGCGGCGGTGGACGAAAAGATGAAATGCTTCACGCCGCCTTTTATGGCGCATTCGATCAGCGCGCGCGAATTGACTGTGTTGTTCTTGTAGTAGCCGAGCGGGTCGGCGACCGAATCCGGTACCACGATCGAGGCGGCGAAATGGATGATCGCATCGATGCCGTGTTCTTTGATGATCTTGGCGGCCAACGCCTGGTCGCCAGTTTCGCCCACGACCAGCGGCACGCCCTTCGGCGATCGTCCAGTCGAAGCCGGTCGAGAGGTTGTCGAGGACGACCACCTTCTCGCCCGCCGCGGCGAGCGCATAGACCATGTGGCTGCCGATGTAGCCGGCGCCGCCGGTGACCAGGACCGTCATCAGGCTCGTCCGTAACGGGATTCGGTCCCAGTTCCTACGCGCATTTCGATGAAAAACCGGTTATCAGGCTTCCTTCGCGTTCCCCGGTCCCCCGCCTGATGTCCGATATCCTGTTCATCAAGACCTCCTCGCTCGGCGATGTGATCCATCACATGCCGGCGGTGAGCGACGCGCGCTGTCACTGGCCGCACGCGCGCATCGGCTGGGTGGTGGAGGAGGCTTTTGCACCGCTGGTGCGGTTGCATCGTGCGGTCGACGGTGTGATTCCGGTCGCCTCGCGCCGCTGGCGCGCGGCGCCATTCGCACCTGCGACCTGGCGCGAGTTTTTGGCGTTCCGGCAGGCGATGCGTGAACAGACGCATGAGACTGTGGTCGATACGCAAGGCCTGCTCCGCTCGGCGCTGGTTGCGCGCTTCGCGCGCGGCCAGCGCCATGGTTATGACGCCCAGAGCGTGCGCGAGCGCGCCGCGTCGTGGTTTTACGATGCGCATCATCGCGTCGATCGCGCGCTGCACGCGATCACGCGCAATCGCATGCTCACCGGGCAAGTGCTCGGCTATGCGCCGGACGGGCCGCTTGATTTTGGGCTCGATCGCGCGGCGCTGATGAGCGGTGGTCCTGCGCGCGAAGTCGTGTTGCTGCATGCAACGGCGCGGCCCGAGAAAGAATGGCCCGTGGCGAACTGGATCGGGCTTGCAAGAACGCTTTCGGCGGGAGGGTACACGGCAGTGCTGCCATGGGGGACTGAAGCGGAGCGGCGGCGCAGCGATGAGATCGCCGCAGCCGTGCCAGGTGCGAGGGTGCCCGATCTGCAACCGCTCGATCAGGCCGCCCGGATGATCGCGCAGGCTTCGTTCGTGGTGGGTGTCGATACCGGCCTGTTGCATCTAGCGGCAGCGCTCGGCGTTCCGCTCGTGGCGATCTTCGTCGGTACCGAGCCGGGGCAGCATGGGCCGCTTGGCCTGGGCAAGATCGAAGTCGTCGGAACGCTGGGCGAAATGCCTTCCGTCAACGACGTGCGTGCCGCCGCGGAGCGGGTCGTCCCTTAAGCAACGCGCGCTTGAGCCAGCGTGCGCTGCGTTGTCTCCAACACCTGCTCGACCGAAATATTGCGCATGCAGCGATGATGGCGCACGCGGCAAGTCGGCCTGTGGCAGGGCTGGCAAGGCAAGGTCTCGACTGTTTGTTGCATGGCCGCTGCGATCGGATTAATCGGCGCCCAATGCCACGGGCTGGTCGGGCCGAAAATCCCAATCGCGGGTGTGCCAATCGCGGCGGCAACATGCATCAGGCCGGAATTGTTCGAGACCGCGACGTCGGCGGCCGCGAGCGCGAGGATTGCGTTGCGCAGATCCGTGCCGGTGAGATCGCGCACCTCCGGCGTGCTGTTCGCGATGATGCGCACGAGGGGCGCCTCGGCGGGACTGCCGAGGATCCACACTTGGGCGCCTTCACCGGTGAGGCGCCGGGCAAGGTCCCCGTAGGCCTCGCCCGGCCAGCGCTTCGACGGCCCGACCGCGCCCGGCGCAAGCGCAACAACTGGCCGTCCGGTGTCGGTGAGACCGAGCCGCTCGCGCCAGCCCGTGATTTCGGCGGGCGGTATCTTGAGCTCGGGCAGGGGCCAGCTCTCGAGCGGCGTCGTCGCCTTGGCGGGCAGGGCGAGCGCCGCGCATTGGTCGACCATGCGCGGCAATTTACGCTCGCCGAAGCGCAGATCATTGATCAGCCCGAAACGCCATTCGCCGACCCAGCCGACCCGTTCCGGAATTCCTGCGAGCAAGGGGGCGAGCGCGGCCTTCCAGGTGCGCGGCATGATCAATGCCGTGCCGTAGGCCTCGCGTTTGAGACGCGTGGCCAGTGCCCGGTGCTCGGCGAGCGACAATCGCTTGCGCGGAAGGTCCACCACGATGGCTTGGCGGAGTTCCGGCATGTAATCAGCCAGCGGTGCACAGAGGGTGGTCGAGAGCACATCGACGGGCCGCGCCGGAAAACGCATCTTAAGTAACTTCACCACCGTGTGGCAGCGCACGAAATCGCCGATCCACATGTACGGCACGATAAGAATGGGCCGGCGGTCCAGGGGGCCGCCGTGGGGGCGCAAATCGGAACCGCCTTGGATTGATGAAATCATATTCATTTTATCTAAGTTATGAATATAAATTCACTCTTTTGTGGAATTTTGGTGCGACCAAGCTTAGCACCCCAGTTGCCGTGGCGCTAAGCCTCGTCCCGATTCACCACGAGTCTTTACCAAGATTGCGCCCCCGGTCCGAGTGGGGCAAAGCAGTGCCCCGGGGCTGCCGCGATTGGACGCATTGATGATTTTGGTGACCGGCGGGGCGGGATTCATCGGCTCAAACGTCGTCGCAAGCCTCAACGACGCCGGACGCACCGATATCGTGGTGAACGATTGGCTCGGCTCGGACGGCAAGTGGCACAATCTGCAGAAGCGCCAGTTCGCCGATATGGTCGGCCCCGCCGATCTGTTCCGCTGGCTCGAAGGGCGCAAGCTCGATGCCGTGATCCATCTCGGCGCCATATCGGACACGACCGCCACGGACGGCGACGCCGTCATGGACAACAACTTCCGCCTGTCGCTGAGGCTGCTCGACTGGTGCACAGCGACGCGTACGCCGTTCATTTATGCCTCGTCGGCTGCGACGTACGGAGGCGGCGAACAGGGTTTTTCCGACGAATGGTCCACGGCGGCACTGACGCGCTTCACGCCGATGAATCTTTATGGCTGGAGCAAACAACTGTTCGATCTCGCTCTCGCCGAGCGCGTCGCGCGAGGTGAGAAAATGCCGCCGCAGTGGGCTGGGTGCAAGTTCTTCAACGTTTTCGGCCCAAACGAGTACCACAAGGGCGCAATGATGAGCCTCGTCGCCAAGAAGTTCGATGACGCGAAGGCCGGCAAGCCGATCCGCCTGTTCAAGTCGCATCGCGACGGCATCGCGGACGGCGAACAGAAGCGCGATTTCATCTATGTGGACGACGCAGTGGCGGTGGTGCGCTGGATGCTCGAAACACCGCACGTCACCGGCATTTTCAACGTCGGCACCGGCAAGGCGCGCAGCTTCAAGGACCTGATCACTGCGATGTATGCCGCGATCGGCCGCTCGCCGGACATCGAATATGTCGAGATGCCCGACGAAATCCGGAACCAGTATCAATATTTTACGCAGGCTGAGGTCGCCAATCTGCAACGCGCGGGCTACAACGCGGGCTTCGCGCCGCTGGAGGACAGCGTGCGCCGCTACGTCACCCAGTTCCTCGACCGCGAAGACCGGTATCGCTGAATGCTTGAGTTCGAAAAGCGCCTCCAGAGCATCGGCCAGCAGACCATCCTCTGCGTCGGTGATCTGATGCTCGACGACTTCGTCTATGGCGAGGTCGGCCGTATTTCGCCCGAAGCTCCGGCGCCCGTGCTGGCGGTCAAGCGCAACGAGGTCGCGATCGGCGGCGCCGGCAATGTGGCGCGCAACATCGCCTCGCTCGGCGCGCGGTGCATCTTTGTCGGATTGGTCGGCGACGACGATGCGGGACGCGACGTCATTGCACGGCTGCAAGCCGAGCAGCTCGTAGAACCCTCATTGGTCGTCGATCGTACACGCCCGACGACGCGGAAAATGCGGTTCGTCAGCGAACATTTCTCCACTCATCTGCTGCGTGCGGACTGGGAAGTCGCCGCACCGGCCGACGCGGATCGTGAGGGCGAACTGATCGCGCGAGCGCTCGCGGTGCTGCCCCGCGTCGGCGCCGTCGTGCTGTCCGACTACGCCAAGGGCGTGCTAACGCCGCGGGTCGTCCGCGCGGTGATCGATGGCGCGAAGCGCGCACGCGTTCCGGTGATCGTCGATCCGAAGGCGCCGGACTATTCGGTCTATCGCGGCGCGACCGTGATCACGCCGAACCGGCGCGAGCTTAGCGCTGCGACGCGGCGCGAAGCGGTCGGCGATGCGGCGATCCTCGCGGCGGCCGAGGAGCTTGCCGGCATCGTCGCGTGCGAGGCCGTGGTGGTGACGCGCAGCGAAGAGGGCATGAGCCTTTACGCGAAAGGCGAGGCGCCCGTGCATGTGCCGGCCTACGCCGTGAAGGTGCGCGACGTGTCGGGTCCGGGCGATACGGTCGTGGCGATCCTCGGCGTGATGCTCGCGCTCGGCGCCGACTACGAGAGCGCGATGCGCGCCGCGAATGCCGGCGCCGCGGTGGTGGTCGGCAAGCCCGGCACCGCGACCGTCAGCGTCAACGAGCTGCGCCATCGCCTGCTGCCGGCCGCCGCGACCGCCTTGGAAGACAAGATCGTGTTCGACCGCTCGGTGCTCGACCAGCGCCTCGCGGAGTGGCGGCGCCAGCGCCTGCGCATCGGCTTCACCAATGGCTGTTTCGACCTGCTGCATCGCGGCCACATCCGGCTGATGGCGGAGGCGCGCTCGGCCTGCGACCGGCTGGTGGTCGGGTCTGAACAGCGATGCA
The DNA here is from genome assembly GCA_963778455.1 of uncultured Alphaproteobacteria bacterium. Classification (GTDB taxonomy): domain Bacteria; phylum Pseudomonadota; class Alphaproteobacteria; order Rhizobiales; family Xanthobacteraceae; genus PALSA-894. Next base: position 227,230 of record CAVZUL010000007.1, on the reverse strand, counting down.
TCGGTGATTGCGCCTCAAGGGCAAGGGACGGCCGATCCAGGACGTCATCTCGCGCGCCGACGTGCTGGCTGCGCTCGAAGCCGTCGATCTGGTCGTGGTATTCGAGGAAGACACGCCGCTCGAGTTGATCCGCCAGGTGCGCCCGGCGGTGCTGGTCAAGGGCGGCGACTACACGCGCGAGAAGGTGGTCGGCCACGACGTCGTCGAAGCCTACGGCGGCGAAGTGCTCCTGATCGATCTCGTCCCGGGGCACAGCACGACGAACATGGTCGCGCGATCGGGCGGGCAGCCCAAGACCGGCACGTGACCGTGCCAACCGGCTGGGGCGGGCGTGCCGCACTTAAGCGCGATCATCATCACCAAGGACGAGGCGGCGAATATCGGCGACTGCCTCGACAGTCTCGCCTTTTGCGACGAGCGCATCGTGGTCGACGCTGCGAGCAACGACGGCACGCTCCTGATCGCCAAGGAGAAGGGCGCGCGCGTCGCAACGCATGGCTGGAAGGGTTTTGGACCGCAGAAGAACTATGCGCTGTCGCTGGCGCAGGGCGACTGGGTGCTCTCGATCGACGCCGACGAGCGTGTGACGCCGGAACTCGCGCGGGAAATCCGCGCCGCAATCGAAGAGGGCGAGGGCGGACGGCTTCGAGCTCTCGCGCCGCTCCAGCTTCTGCGGCCGCATGATGCGCTTCGCTGGTTCCGATCGCGTGCTGCGGCTGTTCCGCCGCGACAAGGGCCGCTTCACCGACGACATGGTGCATGAGCGCGTCGTGTGCGACGGCCCGGTGGCGCGGCTCAAGGAGCCGCTGCTGCACTATCCCGTCGCGCGGCTGGAGGATGCGATCCGCCGCATCGATCAATATTCGACGCTCGGTGCGCAGACGCTTGTCGCGTCCGGCCGCAAGATTTCCGTATTGAGCGGCGTGACGCATGGCGTCGGCACGTTCCTGCGCGTTTATCTGCTCAAGCTCGGTTTTCTCGACGGCGCGGCCGGCTTCATGCTCGCGGTCGCGAACGCCGAAGGCGCGTACTATCGCTACATGAAGGCGTGGCTCGCGAGGCAACGTGACTGAGCTGATCTCGCTCGTCGTCTCGACCTACAATCGTCCTGACGCGCTCGGCGCGTGCCTGCGTTCGCTCGCGCGGCAGACCGACACGAATTTCGAGATCGTCGTGGCGGACGACGGTTCGGGCCCGCAGACGCGCGAACTGGTCGAATGTCTGGAAACCCCAGGCTGGCGTTCCGCTCCATCACGTGTGGCAGGAGGACCGCGGCTTTCGTCTCGCCGAAATCCGCAATCGAGCCATCGTGGCCAGCAAGGGCCGCTATCTGATCTTCCTCGATGGCGACTGCATCGCGCGGCCGGATTTCGTCGCGGCGCATCGCGCGCTCGCTGAGCCGGGACACTTCGTCGCCGGAAACCGCGTGCTGGTGTTGCAGGATCTGACGGAAGAGATTCTCGCGAAAAATCTCGAACCCGAATCCTGGCCGTTATCCTCCTGGGCAGTGCTGCGCTGGCGCCGCGAGACCAATCGCCTGCTGCCGTTGCTCAGCCTGCCACTCGGACCCCTGCGCAAGCGCCTCGCCGACGAGTGGGAAGGCGTGCGCGGCGGCAATTTCGCGTTCTTCCGTGCCGACCTTGAACGGGTCGACGGATTCGAAACGTCGTTTGTCGGCTGGGGCCTGGAGGATTCCGATATCGTCATCCGCATGATCCGGGCTGGCGTGAAGCGCAAGGATGGGCGCTTCGCGACCGGCGTGCTGCATCTCTGGCATCCGGAAGCAGACCGCTCGCAACTTGCTGTCCATCGTGTCAAGCTCGACGAACTGCTCAAGAGTGACCGCGTGCGCGCGCTGTCCGGCCTCTCCGCGCTCACGGCAGATCGTGGCGCGGTCGCGGTTGGCCAATGATATGACGGCCACGTTCGATCCTTCGCCGTGGGGCACACATCTGCCCGATGCGTATGATCGCGCGGTCCTCGCGCTGACGCGCGCCATGCCGGCGAACTGGCTCGGCCAGCGGCTTGCCATCCTGTTTCGCCGTCTGGTCATGCGCCGGCTCGGCGAGGGCTGTATCGACACGATGCTGTGGGGCATGCGGCTGCGGCTTTATCCACGCCGCAATGGCTGCGAGAAGAACGCGCTGTTCACGCCGCAGATGTACGACACGATGGAGCGCCGCGTGCTGGCCGAGGCGGTTCGGCACAAGCGCGATGACTTTCACCTTCGTCGATATCGGTGCGAATGTCGCGCTCTACTCACTCTATCTCGCGACATGCGGCGACGTGCGCACGCTGGCGATCGAGCCGCAGCCCGGCATCGTCGAACGCCTGCGCTTTCATCTCGCCGCGAACCCGTCCGCGAAGGTCGAGGTGCTGCCCATCGCGCTGTCGGATCGCACGGGCGAGGTCACTCTGGTGATCAACGACAGCGACAGCGGCGGCACGCACATCGACAAGCATGATGGTCGGCAAGCGGCCGGTGAGCGGATCAAGGTGCCAAGCAAACCGCTGATCGATGCCTTGAAGGAAGCAGGTATCGAGACGATCGACGCCCTGAAGATCGACGTGGAGGGCGCCGAGGACATTGTGCTGGCGCCGTTCCTGCGCGATGCGCCGCAATCGCTGCTGCCGCGCCTGATCCTGATTGAGGATACGCGCGCCTTCTGGGGGCTCGATCTGTTCGCACTGCTCGCCGCGCGCGGCTACACTGTGCAGGAGCGCAGCCGCCAGAACGTGGCGCTTCGTCTTCGGGACTGAGATGGCGGACACGACCGCAGCCTTTTTCGACCGCGCCGCCCTTCGGGCGCGTCTGGAGCCGCTCGCCGATTGGCTCGCTGTCGGCGTTGTGGCCGCGATGCCGTGGTCGATTTCGATTTCGCAAATCCTGACCGTCGCGTGGCTGGTTGCGCTGATCCCAACGCTCGATGTCGCATCAGTGCGGCGCGATTCTGCAAAGCCCTGCCGGTGCGCTGCCCGCGCTGCTCTGGCTGCTGGCGCTCGTCGGTATGTTCTGGGCGAACGTACCCTGGAGCGAGCGCTTCGCCGGGCTCGAAGGCTTTCACAAGCTTCTTGTCATTCCGCTGCTGCTCGCGCAATTCCGCCACTCCGAGCGTGGCATCTACGTTGTCTACGGTTTCTTTGCCTCCTGCACGGCCCTGCTCGTCGCGTCGTGGGGACTGATGATGCTGTGGAAGTGCTGCAGCGTCTATGTGCCGGGGAAAATTCCCGGCCTGCTGGTGAAGGACTACATCGCGCAGAGCACGGAATTTCTGGTCTGCGCCTTCGGCCTGCTCGGCTACGCGGCCGACCGCTGGCGCGAGAGCCGTCCAAGCTTGCGGCCGGCGCCGTCCTGCTCGCGTGTCCGTTTTTGGCAAACATCTTTTACATCGCGCCCGGGCGTACCGCGCTCGCGATCATGCCGCTGCTGCTGATCATTCTCGGCTTCCGTTATTTTGGCTGGCGGGGCGTGCTGGCCGCCGGTGTGGCCGGTGTAATCCTGGCGGCGGTTGCATGGGCGGCCTCGCCTCTGCTGCGGGAGCGCGTGCTGTTGAGCGCCTCGGACGTGCGCGCCTATGAGACCGGATCGGCAATTTCGTCCTCCGGCCTCCGGCTGGAGATGTGGAAGAAGTCGCTCGCTTTCATCGCGAATGCGCCGGTGCTCGGACACGGCACGGGATCGATCCCGGACCAATTCCGCCATGCGGCGACAGGGGAGGGCGCGTCTGCCATGCAGGCGACCCATCCGCACAATCAGATCTTCGCCGTCGCGATCCAGCTCGGCTTCCTCGGCACCGCCATCCTGATGACGATGTGGGTTGCGCATCTCGCGCTGTTTCGCGGCGGCGGGCTGATCGCCTGGATCGGCATCGTGATCGTGGTGCAGAACCTTGCCTCGGCGCCGTTCAACTCGCACCTGTTCGATTCCTTCCACGGCTGGCTCTACGTGTTCGGCTTCGGCGTGGTCGGCGGGATGATGCTGCGCGAGCGCGCGGCAAGGCGGGCCGCGCGAACAATCGAGGCGTCATGATCGCGCTCGGGGCACGAGCCACGCATTCTGGTCGTCGCGCTGCGCCGGCTCGGTGACGTGCTGCTCACCACGCCGCTGATCCGCAGCCTCAAGCGCGCATGGCCGGATGGCGCGATCGACGTGCTGGTGTTCGCCGGCACCGAGGGCATTCTCGCCGGCAATCCCGATATTGCCGGGATCGTCACGATGCCGGAGCGGCCGACGGCGGGCGAAAGCTTCGCGCTGCTGCGCCGGCTGTGGCGCCGCTACGATCTCGCGCTCTCGACGCAGAGCGGCGACCGGCCGACGCTGTTCGCCTGGGCCGCGGGCCGCCGCAGTGTCGGGTTCGCCGATGCTCAGGGCATGGCGGCGCGGATCAAGTGGCTAGCGCTCGGTTTTCCGGTCGCGGTCACCGCCGGCTTCCATCGCGTGCACGATGTGCTGCGTCTGGCGGAGGCGATCGGCATCCCGCCCGTGCCTGAGGTCGTCGGCGCCGCAGCGGCCCGATGCGCCCCGGCCTCGTACCCGATCGTCCCTATGCGGTGATCCATGCGGCGCCGATGTTCCGGTACAAGCGCTGGACCGTGGACGGCTGGCAAGTCCTCGCCGCGGGGCTCGACGCGCGCGGGCTGGCCGTGCTCGCGACAGGTGGCCCCGGACGATCGCCGACTATCTCGATGAGGTTTGGGCGGGTCAGCCGGAGGTGCGTCGCATCGATGTGCTCGCATGGTCCGAGCTTGCCGGCCTGATCGCGGGCGCGCGCGTCTATGTCGGCCCGGATACGTCGGTCACGCATCTTGCGGCCGCGACCGGCGCGCCGACGGTCGCGCTCTACGGTCCGACCGATCCGCGCCTGTGGGGGCCGTGGCCGGCGGGCGGCCTCGCTCAGCCTTGGGAAGCCGCGGGAACCATCCAGCACCGCCACAATGTCTGGCTGGTCCAGAACCCGCCGTCCTGCCCGTGGTCGATCCTGCCGTGCCAGCAGGAGGGGTGTCTGCGCCGGCTTGACAGTCACAGCCAGTGCCTGGACGAACTCACTGTTTCGCAAGTGCTTTCCGCTGTCGACGCCGCGCTCGCGGCGGCCCATCCGGCCGGCCAGCGCCATGGTGGCGCGCAGGGCTAAACGCCGCTATTGAGGCATCATGCAACCCTCGACCGCCCCCTGATGCAGACTGCTCTCCCTCACGCCGCGCCAGTATCTGATCGTCGCGCACGACCTGCTCGCGACCGTCGTGGCGATCGTGGCGAGCTTCTTCATCCGTTTCGAGGACACCGGGCTCGCCGAGCGCTTCGATGGCCTGATCCGGTTCCTGCCCGGCTTCGTCGATCTATGCGGGCTTCATCTATTTCCTGTTCGGGCTGCACGCCTCGAAGTGGCGCTTCACCTCGCTGCCCGACCTGTTCAACATCGTCCGCGCCGCGACCGTGCTCGCGCTCTCGCTGCTGGTGCTCGACTACATCCTGGTGTCGCCGCAGGTCTACGGCGCAGTACTTCTTCGGCAAGATCACCATCGTCCTCTACTGGTTCCTGCAGATGGCGTTCCTGGCGGGATCGCGCATCGCGTACCGCCAGTTCCGCTATGTGCGCACGCAGCAGCATGTGCGCGGCGAGCATTCGGTGCCGACGCTCGTGCTCGGGCGCGCGGCCGACGCCGAGGTGCTGCTTGCGCGCGATCGAGAGCGGGGCGGTGAGCCGCGTGCGTCCGGTCGGCATCCTGTCGCCGTCGCTCGCCGACCGCGGCCAGTCGATGCGCGGCATTCCGGTGGTCGGCAGCCTCGACGATCTCGAACAGGTGGTGCGCGACTCGCGAAGCGCGCGGCACGCATATCGTGCGGCTGATCTTCACGCCGTCCGCGCTGGTGCCGGAGGCTGCGCCGGAATCGACCCTGATGCGCGCGCGCCGGCTCGGGCTGCAGACGAGCCGCCTGCCGGCGCTCACCGAGGGCGGCGAGGCCGTCGCAGCTTGCCCCGGTGGCGGTCGAGGACCTGCTGCTGCGGCCGAGCGTCACGATCGACTATCAGCGGCTCGAAAACGTCGTGCGCGGCAAGTCGATCATCGTCACCGGCGGCGGCGGCTCGATCGGCGCGGAAATCTGCGACCGCGTGGTGACGTTCGGCGCCGCGCGGCTGCTCGTGGTGGAGCATTCCGAGGTCGCGCTGCATACCGTCGTCGAAGCGCTGCGCGCCAAGGGCGCGGACGCGGAAATCGATGGGCGCATCGCGGACGTGCGCGACCGCGAGCGCATCATGCGCGTGTTCGCGGACTTCAAGCCCGAGATCGTGTTCCATGCGGCCGCGCTGAAGCACGTGCCGCTGCTCGAACGCGACTGGGGCGAGGGCATCAAGACCAACGTGTTCGGCTCGGTCAATGTGGTCGATGCAGCGGTCGCGGCCGGCGCGGGCGCGCTGGTGATGATCTCGACCGACAAGGCGATCGAGCCGGTCTCGGTGCTCGGCGCGACCAAGCGGCTCGCCGAGATGTATGCGCAGGCGCTCGATGCCGACTTTGCGCGCCGCGCCGCCGGACGGCCGGCGATGCGCCTGATCGCGGTGCGCTTCGGCAATGTGCTCGCCTCGAACGGCTCGGTGGTGCCGAAATTCAAGGCGCAGATCGAGGCGGGCGGGCCGGTCACCGTCACGCACCCCGACATGGTGCGCTACTTCATGACCATCCGCGAAGCCTGCGATCTCGTCGTCACGGCCGCGAGCCACGCGCTCGAGACCGAGCGCCCGGATGTTTCGGTCTACGTGCTCAACATGGGCCAGCAGGTGAAGATCGTCGAGCTTGCCGGAGCGGATGATCGCGCTATCGGGCCTCGAGCCCGGCCGCGACATCAAGATCGAGTTCACCGGCATTCGGCCCGGCGAGCGGCTGCACGAGATTCTGTTCGCCCACGACGAGCCGACCGTCGAGATCGGCATCGCCGGTATCGTGGCGGCGCAAGCCGCAGCAATCCGTCGGTCGAATCGATGCGCCGCTGGCTCGCCACGCTGGAGCAGGGACTCGCGCGCAACGACCGCTCGGTGATCTACGGCGTGCTGCGCGACGCGGTGCCGGATTTCCGCGGCGAAGCGGCCTGAACCATCTGCCGGATTGCGGTTTCTGTATCGATGACGGGTTGCCAGCCGGCGGCGATGAGCTTGTGCGGCTCGGCAACGAGCGTGCCGGCGAGGCGGTCGAAGGCGTCGCGCTGGCCGATCACGCTGAGCCCGAGCTTGAGCAACCCCGGCGGCACGGGGACAAGTCCCGGCTTGCGCCCTGACGCCGCGCGCAGCATGCGAGACAAGCTCTGCGACGCTGACCGCTTTCGGATCGGCAACGAGAAAGATCTCATTCGCGGCGCGCGGGTCTTCCAGCGCGAAGCGCACGGCCGCGATCAGATTGTCGAGTGCGAGCAGCGAGCGGCGGTTCGACGAGCGCGCCGAAGGGAAGCGGCACGCGGCAGTGACGGCGAGCCGCATCAGGCTCGCGACATTGCCCTTCGCGCCGGGTCCATAGACCAGCGCCGGGCGCAGGATCGTGTACGGCACGCCCGCGCCGCGCACGGCCGCTTCGGCGGCGAGCTTGGAGCGTCCATAGGCGTCGGTCGGGCGCGGCTCGTCCGCTTCGGTGAGCGGGCTCGTCGGCTGCCGCCCCGGCCTGCGCCCGCGTCGATGACATGAACACGAAACGCGTACGCCGGCCGCTGCCGCGGCGCGGGCAAGCTCGGCGGTGGCCGCGTGGTTCACGCGATCGTAAGTCGCCTCAGGAATGTCAGCGCCGACATGCGCAATGCCGGCGAGATGCACGACCGCGTCCATGCCGGTGACCAGCGGCGCCCAGAAAACCGGACTGCGCGAGATCAGGCTGCATCGCGACTTCGACACCGGGCGGGAAACTCAGCCTGCGGCGGTCGCGCACCGCGGCGCGCACCGTGTATCCGGCACTGCGCGAGTGCGGCGGTCAGCGGCCGGCCGATGAAGCCGGACGCGCCCGTCACCAGCACTTTCACCGTTTGCCCCGCGCGAAGGTCAGCAGCAGCCACGCGACCAGCGCGCCGCCGAGCGCGAGCGTCGCGAGATCGACGCGCGGGTCGGGCTCGATCGCGCTGACCAGCGCGAGCCCGGCCAGCGCGACGTTGAGCACGAACACACGCACGACGATTTCCTGCACCGAGAAGCCGCCGTCGGTCGCGCGCTGATAGAAGTGCGTGCGGTGCGCCTGCCAGACGGCCTCGCGCCGCGCGATGCGCCGCCCGAGCGTCAGTGTGGCGTCGGCGAGATAATAGAGCGGCAGCAGCAGCGCGGCGACGAGATGCCCGCGGCCCGCCAGCAGCAGCAGGATCCAGCCAAGCAGCAGCCCGATCGGCAGGCTGCCGACATCGCCGAGAAACAGCCGCGCGACCGGACGGTTGAACGGCGCAAATCCGATGATCGCGCCGAGCAGTGCGAGCGCGACCAGCATCGCCGAGCGGCGGCTTGGCGCCGATCAGGCCGAGCAGCACGACACCCGCGGTCACCGGCACGACCTCGGCGACGGTCATCCAGTCGATGCCGTCCATGAAATTGACGAGGTTGACGAACCAGACGCCGCCGAGCAGCAGCAGCGCGCGTTCGACCGTCCAGGGAAGCTGCGGCACGATGCGGAAGTCCGCCGGCAGCGCCGCGATCACGATGCCGACCGCGAGAATTTGCATGAGCAGCCGCGGCGCTGGCCCAAGCCCGCGAATGTCGTCGATCGCGCCGACCAGCGCCAGCAGCACAGCCGCGAGGCTGAGAGCGAGCAATTGCCCGATGTCGCCGGCGAAATTGGACGACGCGAGCCACACGCCGAGCCACGCGCTTGCGAGTGTCGCCGCGACCACGGCGATGCCGCCGCCTTGCGGCGTCGGCTGCGTGTGCGAGGAGCGGGCATTCGGGCGCGCCAGCGCATAGCGCGCGAGATAAGGCCGAAGGGCCAGAATCGAGTCCGGCGCTCAGCGCCGCCGCGACGATGAGCACGAGGCCGAACACGCCCCAAGGCATCGTCTGCGGCGTCCCCCAAGTCACCCCTCCAGTCGCCAGTGGTCGATTTTTAAGCTAAAGCGGGCCGTTGTCGATCCGCCGAGCGCCGATGCCCAAACTTCTTTATCTCGTCACCGAAGACTGGTTTTTCGTCTCCCATTTCCTCCCGATGGCCCGGACCGCGCGTGCGGCGGGCTTCGAGGTCGTGGTCGCAACGCGCGTGCGCGATCACGCGGCGCGCATCGAGGCCGAAGGCTGCCGGGTCGTGCCGCTCGAAGGCGAGCGGCGCAGTCTCGGCATTGCTGGAGGTCCTGCGCGGTTTTTCCCGTATCGTCTCCGATCGTGCGCGCCGAGCGGCCCGACATCGTGCACTGCATCGCGTTGCGCATGGTCGCGCTCGGCGGCCTTGCGGCGAGGGTCGGTGGGGCGAAGCGGCTGGTGCTGGCGCCGACCGGGCTTGGTCTGTTGTGGAGCGAAGACAGTCTCGGTCAATCGCCTCGCGCGCGCCGTGCTGCGCGTCGTCGTCGGACGATGGCTGCGCGGCGGCGAGACGCGCTATCTGTTCGAGAACACCGACGATCCGCGCGAGTTCGGTCTGGAGAATTCCTCCGCGGTGACGATCGTGCCGGGCGCCGGCGTCGATCCGCAGGACTTTCCGCCGTCGCCCGAGCCGTCCGCGCCACCGCTCAAGGTCGCGGTGGTCGCGCGCATGATCGAGGCGAAGGGCATCGCGGATGCGGTTGCGGCGCGTGCGCTGCGCGCGCGTGAACTCGGTGCGCCGGTCGAGCTCGATCTTTACGGCGCGCCGGATCCGTCGAACCGCCGCTCGTGCAGCGAGGCCGATTTGCGCCGATGGTCGAGCGAGCCGGGCATCCGCTGGCACGGCCCGACGGCCGACGTCGCGGATGTCTGGCGCACCCATCACGTGGCGATGCTGCTCACCTGGTATCGCGAAGGCGTGCCGCGCAGTCTGATCGAGGCAGCAGCCAGCGGCCGCCCGATCGTGACCACCGACGCGCCCGGCTGCCGCGATCTGGTGCGCGACCATCAAGAGGGCATACTGGTTCCGTTACGTGACGTGGAGGCTGCCGCGCGCGCGCTGGTCGAACTCGCCGGCGATCCGGACCTGCGCGCGCGGCTCGGCGGCGCGGCCCATGCGCGCTTCGCGGAGCGCTTCACCGAAGCCGAGGTGCGCCGCAGGGTCGGTTCCGTGTACACCGGTTTCCGCCTGTAATCTGTTGATTCAAAACGTGTTCGGGGGTAGTGCGGGCCCGCGGTCGCCAGGCGCGCAGCCGGCATGCTAGAGCGCTTCTCGGGGACGTGGTGGGGGATGCACGATTACATGAGTGATGCCGCGAAGGACGCGCCGATTCGGCTCGGCGTCATCGGTGTCGGGATCATGGGCAGCAATCATGCCCGTGTGCTCGCCGATCTTTCGGGCGTGAAGGTCGTCGGCATCGCCGACCCTGGCGCATCGCATCGCGCGCTGCTGGCCCAGATCGTCGGCTGCGCAGTTTGCGACGATGCCGAGGAACTGCTCGATCTCGGCATCGATGCCGCCATTGTCGCGGCGCCGACCCACCTGCACCACGACATCGCGCTCACCTGCATCAAGCGCGGCGTGCATGTGCTGGTCGAGAAGCCGATCGCCTCCAATGTCGAGGAAGGCCGCGCGATCGTCGCTGCGGCGGAGCGTGCGGGCGTGACCCTGATGGTCGGCCACGTGGAGCGCTTCAATCCGGCCGTGCAGGCGATCAAGGACGCGATCAAGCGGCGAAGATATTCTCTCGATCTCGATCACGCGCGTCGGTCCGTTCCCGCCGCGCATGTCGAATGTCGGCGTGGTGATCGACCTTGCGGTGCACGACATCGACCTGATCCGCTGGTTCACCGATTCGGAAATCATCGAAGTTCAGCCGCAGTTGAAGAGCGCGATCGCAGAGCGCGAGGACATCGCGCTCTTGCAGTTCCGCACCGCCTCCGGCGTACTGGCGCAGATCAACACCAACTGGCTGACCCCGTTCAAGACGCGCACCGTTCACATCGCGACGCGCAAGAAATACCTGATTGGTGACCTGCTGACGCGGCAGGTGACCGAGTGCTTCGGCTTCCAGGCGGACGGCAGCTATTCGATGCGGCACCTCTCGGCCGGCCATGCCGAGCCGCTGCGCTCCGAGCTGTTCGCCTTCGTCAAGGCGATCCGCGAGAACGAGCCGCCTGCCGTGACCGGCGCCGAAGGCGTCGCGAGCCTCGAAGTCGCCATGCGCTGCCTGCAAAGCGATGCGGACCTGGCGATGGCGCCACGCAAGCCACGCCGCGTCGTCGGCTGAATATTTCCCTTCCTCGGATTTGTGATGAACCAGCACACCCGCATCGATGCGATCCCGTTCATCGACGTGGCGGCACAGCGCCGCCGCCTCGGAACGCGCATCGACGAGGCCGTGCGGCGGGTGATGGACCACTGCCAGTTCATCAACGGCCCCGAAGTCCGCGAGCTTGAACGCGGCCTCTCGGAATTCTGCGGAGCACGCCATGCGATCGGCGTTGCAAGCGGCACCGACGCGCTGGTGCTTGTGCTGATGGCCAAGGGCATCGGCCGCGGCGACGCCGTGATCTGTCCCTCCTTCACCTATGCGGCGAGCCCGGAGTCGGTCGCTTTGGTCGGCGCGACGCCCGTATTCGCCGAAGTCGACGAAAAGACGTTCAACATCGATGTGGCCGGCATCGAGCGCGCGGTCGCCGCCGCGAAGCGCGCCGGTCTTGCGCCGAAAGCGCTGATGACGGTCGATCTGTTCGGGCTTCCGGCGGACTACGAGGCGATCAATCCGGTTGCCGAGAAGCACGGCCTCTACGTCATCGACGATGCCGCGCAGGCCTTCGGCGCGGATGCCAAAGGCCGCAAGATCGGCACGCTCGCGCCGGTCACCACGACCAGTTTCTTTCCGGCCAAGCCGCTCGGTTGCTACGGCGACGGTGGCGCGGTGTTCACCGACGACGATGAACTCGCCGACCTGATCCGCAGCCTGCGCAATCACGGGCAGGGCGCGGACCGCTACGACAATGTACGGATCGGCATGACCGGGCGGCTCGACACCATCCAGGCCGCGGTGCTGATCGAGAAGCTGAAAATCTTCCCCGAGGAAATCGTCGCGCGCGAGCGGATCGCGCGGCGCTACAATGCGGCGCTCAGCGAGGTGGTGCGCGTGCCGCACGCCTCCAACGAGCACGCCTGCGTGTGGGCGCAGTACACCATCCGCGTGTCCGGCGGGCGGCGCGATGCGCTGGCGGAGACCTTGCGTGCGCAAGGCATCCCGACCGCGCAGTATTATCCGGTGCCCTCGCACCGGCAGGGCGCCTATCGCGGCTATCCCGTTGCCGATGGCGGGCTTGCGGTGACCGAGCGGCTTGCCGGCGAAGTCATCAGCCTGCCGATGCATGCCTATCTCGACGAGCCGACCCAGGACCGGATCATCGGGGCGGTGCGCGGGGCGCTTCGCGCCTGAGACTCAGGCTATCTTGTCCCGCCCGTGGGGCAGGGGTGGGAAAGACAGTGATCAACCGCATCCTGACGGTCGGCGGCCTGACGCTTCTCTCGCGCGTCACCGGCTTCGTTCGCGACATCGTGATGGCGGCCGTGCTTGGCGCCGGGCCGGTGGCGGACGCGTTTCTCGTCGCGTTCCGCCTGCCGAATCATTTCCGCGCGATCTTCGCCGAGGGCGCGTTTGCGGCAGCCTTCGTGCCCGCCTACGCGCGCATCCGCACTCAGGGCGGACGCGATGCAGCAAAACTGTTCGGCGACCGCATCTTCACGCTGCTGCTGGCGAGCCAGATCGTGCTGCTGCTGCTTGCACTGGTCTTCACGCCCGCCGTGATCGCATTGCTCGCGCCCGGCTTCCGCAACGATCCGGCGCGTTTTGACCTCGCCGTTACGCTCACGCGCATCACGTTTCCGTATCTGCTGCTGATGGCGCTGGTGACGCTTTACTCGGGCATGCTCAACTCGATCGGAAAATTCGCGACCGCCGCCGCGGCGCCGATCCTGCTCAACCTCACCATGGTGGCGACGCTCGCCACCGCGGCGTTCTTTCCGACGCCCGGACATGCGGCGGCATGGGGCGTTCTCGTAGCCGGGCTGCTTGAAGTTGCGTTGGTCGGCGGCGCCGCGTTGCGCGCCGACGTCATGACCGCGCTGCGCTGGCCGAGGCTTGACGAGGATGTGAAGCGCTTCTTCAGGGCCCTCGGGCCGGCGACCGTCGGTTCGGCCGGCGTGCAGCTTGCGCTGTTCGCCGACACCATCATCGCGAGCTTCCTCGCGGCCGGCGCGCTCTCGGCGCTCTATTACGCCGACCGGCTCTATCAGCTTCCCGGCGGGGTGATCGGCATCGCGGTTGGCACCGTGCTGCTGCCCGAGATGGCGCGCCGCATCGCGGCCGGCGATGAGAACGGCGCGCGCGTCGCGCAGGAGCGCGCCATCGAATTCACCTTGCTGCTGGCAATCCCCTGCGTCGCGGCGTTTCTGGTGGTGCCCGATCTGATCATGCGCGCGCTGTTCATGCGTGGGAAGTTCACCGCTGAGGACGCAAACGCTGCCGCGATGACGCTTGCGGCCTATACGGCCGGGCTGATCCCGTTCGTGCTGATGCGCAGCGTGGTCGCAACCTTCCTCGCGCGCGGCGATACCGCCACCACCGTCAAGGCCGCACTTGCGGCGGTCACGGTGAACATCGCGTTCAAGATCGCGTTCCTCGCCTTCACCACGCTGGCGCAGGTGGGGCTTGCGCTCGCGACTTCGATCGGCGCGTGGATCAATTTCGGCCTGCTGCTATGGTTCGGGTTGCGCGCGGGCTTCATGAGCTTCGATGCGGCGTTCAAGCGCGCTGTCTTGAAGCTGATCTTCGCCGGCATCGCGCTCACAGCCGCGCTCTGGACCGCGCAGTGGCCGGTGCTGGCGCTCGCGGCCGGCTTGCCGGCGCACAACGCGACGGCCCTTCTATTGCTCGCCTTCGTTGGCGCGATCGTCTACGGCGCGGCGATCCTCGGTCTATTCGGCAGGGCGTGGCTCGCCTCGTTCTGGCGCATGCCGAAGGACACTACGCCTTTTTCCGTTCCTCCGGCACGAGAGTGAACGTGCGCGGCTTGCCGAGCCGCAGCACACCGATTTCGATCGACTGGCCGATGCGCTCGCCGGTGAGCAGGCGGATCAGGTCGTCCGCGCCGGTGACCGGTTCGCCGTCGAGCGTCACGATCATGTCGCCGGTAAGTACGCCGGCGCGGTTCGCCGGGCTCCCCGGTTCGGAGGCCGTAATCGTCGCGGCCGAGCTTTGCGACAAGCCGGCGGCAAGCTGCATGCGGCGCGGAATCGTCGTCTGCTGCGCCGATATGCCGATGTAGGCGCGCCGCACGCGGCCGTGCCGCACCAGTTCGCCGAGCACGAAGTTCGCCGTGTTTGCCGCAACCGCGAAGCAGATGCCCTGCGCACCCTGGATGATGGCGGTGTTCACGCCGATCACCTCGCCGCGCGAGGAGACGAGCGGTCCGCCGGAATTGCCCGGGTTGAGCGCCGCGTCGGTCTGGATCACGTCGTCGATCAGCCGTCCGGTGCGCGCGCGCAGGGAGCGACCGAGCGCCGACACCACACCCGCCGTCACGGTCGATTCAAAGCCAAGCGGATTGCCTATGGCGACGACCAGCTGGCCGCGCCGCAGCCGCTTGGAATCGCCGAGCGATGCCGTCGGCAAGGTGACCGGCGCATCGACCCGCAGCAGCGCCAGGTCTGTATCGGGATCGTCACCCACGACGCGTGCCGTCAGGCTGCGGCCTTCGGTGGTCATCAGTTTCGCGCGGCGCCGCCGACCACGTGGCTATTGGTCAGCACCAACCCGTCGGGTGCGACGATGACGCCGGAACCGGATCCAGTGCGGGCCGCATTGGCACGATGCCAGACGTCAATGCGCACCACGGCGGGCCCGACGCGATCGACCACGCCGGTGATCGCCTGCGAATAGGCGTCGAGCAGTGCGGCCTCGTCAGTGGGCGCGGCGGCGACGCCTGGAGCGAGCGGCTCGGTGTGTTCGTCGAGGACGAAATCAACGCTATCGAACATGGGATTTTCTGGTGTGGACTTGCGATTCGTTCGCAGATATGGGGTGCCGGCCGTCGCCGCGAAAGGCCAACGCCTGGTGGGTGAAATGGCCGCGATTGCGTGATACTTGCCTGGCCGGGGTGCGCGGCCGTGTATGGTGGCCCGGATTCTGGGCCTTGACGGTGGGTTTATGCGGAATGCCGTGCTGGCGCGTGTCGCGCCGCTGTTCGCCTTGGTACTCGCCGCGTGCGGGGAGGGCGCGCCGAAACAGGCGGCCCCGCCGCCTCCCGCGGTAACCATCGCCAAGCCACAACAACAGACAGTGGTCGATTACGACGAATATGTCGGTCGCTTCATCGCGGTCGACTCGGTCGAGATTCGGGCGCGCGTTTCCGGCTATCTCGACAAAGTGCATTTCAAGGACGGGCAGATCGTCAAGCAGGGCGACCTGCTGTTCACCATCGATCGGCGTCCGTTCGAGACGTCGCTCGCGCAGGTGCGCGCGACGCTGGCGCAGGCGCGCGCCAATCTCGCCTTCACCGAGAGCGATCTCGCGCGCGCCTCGCAGCTCGTGCGCGACCGCACCATCACGGAGCAGACGTTCGAACAGCGCACGCAGGCAAAGCGCGTCGCAGAGGCCTCCGTCGCCGCGCAGGAAGCAGCCGTCCGTCAGGTCGAACTCGATCTGCAGTTCACCGAACTAAGGGCGCCGGTGGCGGGCCGCATCGGCGACCGGCGCGTATCCGAGGGCAACCTCGTGACCGGGGGCACCGGCGGCAACACCACGCTGCTTGCCACCATCGTGTCGATCGATCCGATCCGCTTCGAGTTCGCCTTCGATGAGGCCTCGTTCCTGCGCTACGAGCGCCTCGGCAATGGCGGCAAGGACGCGAGCCGCGGTCCTGGCCTCGATGTGGCCATCAGGCTGATCGACGAGCAGGACTTCAAACATCAAGGCAAGATGGATTTCGTCGACAACGTGATCGACCGCAGCTCCGGTACGATCCGGGGCCGTGCCGTGCTGGCCAATGCGAACGGCGTGTTTACGCCCGGCATGTTTGGGCGCGTGCGGGTGCCTGGCTCGCAATCCTATGAGGCGCTGCTGCTGCCGGACAGTGCGATCGGTTCCGAGCAGGCGCGCAAGTTCGTGATGGTGGTCGACAATGAAAACGTCGCCCGCACGAAATACGTTACGCTCGGCCAGCTCGTCGGCGACCTGCGAGTCATCAAGGAGGGCGTGGCCGCGGACGACCGCGTGATCGTCAATGGCCTGATGCGCGCACGGCCGGGCGCGAAAGTGACGCCGCAGGAGCAGACAGCGCCTGCGTCAACGAGCCCGCAGGCGAAGAGCTAGAGCGGCAGCTGCGTTTTCGTCAGAAGACGAAATCGTTGTTAGTCAGCTGCGACGCAACGACGTGCTGCAGCGTGAGCCGCATTCCCGGACCGAGGTCGAGCACTGCATCCTCGCCGACCTGTTGGAGATTGAGGTCGGTGAGGTCGGCATGCAATCCGCCGCCGAGGCTGATGCGATCGACCCCGATCTCGAAATCCTCGATGATATCATTGCCGACATTGGCGCCGCCGCTCAGGTCGAAGTGGAAGACGTCCGCTCCCCCGAACCCCTTCAGCGTATCGTCGCCGAGGTAGCCGGTGATGCGGTTCTCGCCGTGATCGCCGATGATAAGATCGTTGCTTTGCGAACCGACGACGTTCTCGATGCTGGAGACGCCGTCCGGAAGAAACGGGTAATCGATCGGATTGACGTTCCTCACCGGCGGATGTCCCGCCAGACCACTCAACAGGTTTATCTCCAGGTCGAAGAGCACGCCGGAATAGTCGACGGTGTCATTGCCGTCGCCGCCGATCATTGAATTGGAGATGCCATCGCTGATGATCCAATCGTCGCCGGCTTCCCCAAGGATGCCGTCGCGGCCGACGCCGCCGTCGAGGCGGTCATTGCCGTCACCGCCGAGAAGGAAATCGTCGCCACCACCCCCGAACAACGAATTGTCCTGGGCATCGCCGATTATGAAGTCGGTGAAGTTGCTGCCGGTGACATCACGGAAATTCACGAGTTGGTCGAAAGGAGTACTGAATCCATCGCCTTTTCGAGCAAAACCGCCCCCGAGCTCCGCTGGGCCAAGCGCAATCCAGACGCCGGTGCCGAGCTCCGAATAATCCACCCGGTTGATGCCAGCGCCGCCATTGAGAATGTCGATGCCGGCGCCGGCGATCACAACATCATCGCCGCCTTCGCCCTCGATCCGATCGTCGCCAGCGCCACCGGCGAGTTTGTTATCCGCATCGTTGCCGATGATGACATCGTTGAAGGCGGACCCGTAAGCCTGCTCGATGCTGGTCAGCCGATCAACTCCTCCTGCGCTGCTGACCGCTATTCCGGTCGCCAAGTTCACGAAGCCGGCCGTCGTCAGCACGTAGGCGTCCGTGCCGTCCCCACCGTCAATGACATCGTGTCCGAGGCCGCCGGTCAGCACATCGTTGCCGCCTTCGCCGGACAGTGTGTCGTCTCCCGCTCCGCCGTTGATCGTGTCGGAACCGCTTCCGCCAATGACGGTATCGTTCAGCGATCGTCCGATGACGATGTTCTGGCCATCGCCAGTATGGAAAGCGGTCCCCACGGCGAAGCCTGCTTCGGCGGCCTCGTCCGCGCTGCCCGGCAGGAACACCGTGTCGTTGCCATCCAAGGCTTCGTACTGGGTGCCGGCGCGGTAGCTGCCAGCGACGATCGAGTTGAAGTCGACGAGGTCATCGCCCGTGGTGAACAAGGGCGGAGGATCGGTGTGGCCGCTGATCGTGATTGTCAGCTGCGACGTTGCGTGGCCGTACCCGTCCGTCACCGTGTAGGCGAAGATCTCCTGCAGCGCGTTGCCGTCGTTCAGCGCATCGACGGCCGCATTCGTCTGATCGAGGAGGTAGCTGTAGCTCCCATCGGCATTCAGGGTCAGCGTGCCGTAGAGGCCGGCCAGCACGCCGGCATTGGTGATCGAGAGAGTGGCGTGGGCGATGCCGCCCATGGTGTCGTTGGCAACCACATTTCCCGCGATCGTATTCGAAGCATCGTCCTCCGTGATTGCGTTCGTGTCCGCATGCGCGACCGGCGGAGCTGGATCGGCAATGAGAACCGTCTGAATCCGCTCGAAGCCCTTGGCTGTCAGGTTGATGTTGAAACTGAAGCCGTAGGCCGAAAAATCGAACACAGCGTTGCTGCCGGCCGCACGGAAGTCGGCGAACACCGAACTCGCGTTCATCTCATTGAGCTGCGACTGGGTGAGCTTGAGGACGAGCGTATCGGTGCCGCTACCGCCCTCGTAAACGTCGCGTGCCATCAGGTTGTCGACCGCAACATAGACCGCGGTGTCGTCGCCGTTGTTCCCGGACAGCACGTCGGACCCCGACCCGCCATCCAGGACATCGTTGCCACTGCCGCCGCTGACAGTGTCGTTGCCGGCGCCGCCGTCAATGACGTCGTTACCATTGTCGCCGGAAAGATTGTCGGCGCCGCCGCCTCCGAAGATGGTATCGTTCCCGTTGCCGCCGCTGATGTTATCGCTAGAGCTCGTGCCGACCAGCGTATCGTTGCTATTCGTTCCGGTGGTGCTCAATTGCGGCTTCCCATGGATGAGCGGCGCGCGGCCGGGTGAAGGGTTGCCGTTGCTACCAAGAGCGATCTAACGATGTGTGAAGTTGCGCCTCAACTTTTTCTTGATTCGGAGGCAAAGCGGTTTAAGACCGTTGCGAGCATGGAACTCGGAACTCAGCGGCGTCGACCGATCGCTCGGATGCCAGTCTGTCTCTCGCACCTCAGGCGTCCGCGATGACGATCTCCCGCTTCTTCATCGACCGGCCGATCTTCGCCTCGGTGCTGTCGATCGTGTTCGTCATCCTCGGCGGCGTATCCTTCATTCGCCTGCCGATCGCGCAGTATCCTGAAATCGTTCCGCCGATCATCAACGTGTCGGGCCAGTATCCGGGCGCCAATGCCGAAGTCGTCTCCACCACCGTGGTCGCTCCGATCGAGGAGCAGATCAACGGCGTCGAAAACATGCTCTACATGTCGTCGAACGCGACCGCGGACGGGCGCTTCTCAATCGCAGTGACGTTCGACATCGGCACCAATCTCGATATCGCCCAGGTGCAGGTGCAGAACCGCGTCGGTATCGCGCAGCCGCGCCTGCCGGCCGACGTGCGCGCCATCGGCGTCACGGTGACCAAATCGTCGCCGGACCTGATGATGGTCGTGCACCTTTATTCGCCCGACAAGTCGCGCAACTCGCTGTTCATCTCCAACTACGCCACGCTGGAGATCAAGGACACGCTCACGCGCGTCGACGGCGTCGGCTCGATCACGGTGTTCGGTAGCCGCGACTACGCGATGCGCATCTGGCTCGATCCTGGCAGGCTGCAGGCGCTCGGCATGACGGCGACTGACGTGACGCAGGCGTTGCAGGCGCAGAACATCCAGGTCGCTTCGGGAGTGCTCAACCAGCCGCCGGTGGAGAAGCCGGGCGCGTTCCAGATCGCTGTGCAAACTCTTGGGCGCCTCGCCAATCCGGACGAATTCGCCAACATCGTGGTCAAGCAGACGCCAGGCGCGGTGGTGCGGCTGAAGGACGTGGCCGACATCCAGCTCGCCGCGCAGGACTATTCGTCCAACTCCTACCTCGGCCGTGATCCGGCGGTGGCGATCGCGATCTTCCAGCGACCCGGCTCGAACGCGCTCGCCACCGCTGATGCGATCGTCAAGACGATGGACGGCCTCTCCAAGCGCTTCCCGGCCGGCATTCAGCACGCCATCGTCTATAACCCGACCGAGTTCATTCGCGAGTCGGTCAATGCGGTGATCGAGACGATCCTCGAAGCCGTCCTGCTTGTCGTCCTCGTGATCATCATCTTCCTCCAGACCTGGCGTGCCGCGGTCATTCCGATCGTCGCGATTCCGGTGTCGCTGATCGGCACCTTCTTCTTCATGACGACGTTTGGCTTCACGCTGAACAATCTCACCTTGTTCGGGTTGGTGCTGGCGGTCGGTATCGTGGTCGACGACGCGATCGTCGTGGTGGAAAACGTCGAACGGAATATCGCGGCGGGGCTTAGCCCGCGCGAGGCGTCGATCCGCAGCATGGACGAAGTTGGCAGCGCGCTGATCGCGATTGCGCTGGTGCTGTGTGCGGTGTTCATTCCTTCCGCCTTCATCACCGGCATCTCGGGACAGTTCTACCGCCAGTTCGCGCTCACTATCGCGGGCGCGACCATCGTCTCATGCACGGTGTCGCTCACGCTGTCGCCCGCGCTCTGCGCGCTGCTGCTCAAGCCGCACGATCCGCAGCATCGCGATCGCTGGTGGGAGGTGCCGATCCACGGCTTCTTCCGGATGTTCAACTACGGCTTCGACAAGTTCTCGGGCGGCTATGGCTGGGTCGTCGGCAAGGTCGTGCGCATCGCCGGCATCATGTTGATCGTCTATGCGGGGATTCTCGCCTATGGCCTCAACGAATTCCGCAAGACGCCGACCGGCTTCATCCCGCAGCTCGACCGCGGCATCATCATCGTGGCGGCGCAGCTTCCGCCCGGCGCCGCGCTCTCGCGCACCGACGTCGTGATGCGCCGCGCGCTCGATATCGCGCTCGAGGTACCGGGCGTTTCCAACGGCATGGTGGTGGTCGGGTTCTCCGGCGCGACCTTCACCAATGCGCCGAACGCGGGCGCGATCTTCCTCGTGCTCGACCCGTGGACGGTGCGCGCCAGGAAGCCGGGCCAGTCCTCCAATGCGATCCAGGCCGAGCTGTTCAAGCGCTACGCCGCGATCCAGGAAGGACTGCTGATCGTGATCCAGCCGCCGCCGGTGTCCGGTATCGGCAATGCGTCCGGCTTCCGCATGATGGTGGAGGACCGCGCGGGGCGCGGTCCGCAGGCGCTACAGTCCGCCGTCGTGGCACTGCAAACCCGCGCCGCACAGACGACCGGCGTCGGGGGCGCGTTCTCGTACTTCGAGACCGCGACGCCGCAGCTCTATCTCGATATCGACCGCACCAAGGCGCAGATGCTCGGCGTGAATGTCACCGACGTGTTCGCCGCGCTACAGATCTATCTCGGCTCGGCTTACGTCAACGACTTCAACCTGTTCGGCCGCACCTTCCGCGTGACTGCGCAGGCGAGCGACGTCCACCGCAACGACCCCAGCGACGTGCTGCGGATTCGCGTGCGCAATTCCAGCGGCGAGACCGTGCCGCTCGGCTCGTTCACGACCGTCCGCAATACGTCCGGTCCGTATCGTGTGCCGCGCTACAATCTTTATCCGTCCGCCGAACTCGATGGCAGTGCGGCGCCCGGCTACAGCCAGGGGCAGGCGATCGGGATCATGGAAAAACTCGCCGCCGAAGCGCTGCCGGATGGCTTCAGCTACGAGTGGACGACGCTCGCGTTCCAGCAGTTGCGCGCCGGCAACACGGCGGCCTTTGCCTTCGCGCTCGCCGTGACCTTCGTGTTCCTTGTGCTTGCCGCGCAATACGAGAGCCTCACGCTCCCGCTCGCCGTCATCCTGATCGTGCCGATGTGCCTGGTGGCGGCGATCGTCGGCGTCATTCTGCGCGGTTTCGACAACAATATTCTCACACAAGTTGGCTTCGTCGTGCTGATCGGCCTCGCGGCCAAGAATGCGATTCTGATCGTCGAATTCGCCAAGCAGCTCGAGGACCAGGGCCGCAGCCGCTGGGACGCCGCGGTCGAGGCCGCGCGGTTGAGGCTGCGGCCGATCCTGATGACGTCGCTCGCTTTCATCTTCGGCGTCACGCCGATGGTGTGGGGCATTGGTGCAGGCGCCGAGCTGCGCCAGACGCTCGGCACCACGGTGTTCTCCGGGATGATCGGCGTCACGGCGTTCGGCCTGATCTTCACGCCGGTGTTCTATGTGGTGTGCCGCTGGATCGCGGCGGTCAGCGCGCGCCGGAAGGTGCGGGCGACGCCCGCGCCGCATCCGGCGGAGTAACTGCGGCAAACGGGCGCAGGATTCTCGGGCGTTCTCCGGTACATCCGCTCACAGTTCACGGGATCGTGAACTCGGCCCCGCTCGCCGATCCCCCTTCTTTTGAGGAATAACAAACAAGGATCGGGGTTGTCCGTTTGCCGGGCAACGACCCGTCCGCAGGGGAGAAAACACAATGCTCCGTACCGTGCTCGCCGTCACCGCCATCGCCGCCGGCGTGACCATCGTTGCCGCTCAGTCCGACCCGATCGCAGCGCGCAAGCAGCACATGAAGGACGTCGGCGCGGCGACCAAGACCGGCGGCGGCATGGCCAAGGGCGATGTCCCGTACGACCAGACCAAGGCGCAGGGCGTCTTCGCAACTTATGTCAAAGCCGGCACCGAGCTTCCCACCCTCTTCCCGGAGACCTCGAAGACCGGCGGCGACACCGCGGCCTTGCCGGCGATCTGGGCCAACATGAGTGATTTCAAGGCGAGGTCGGACAAGTTCGTTGCGGACGCGAAGGCCGCACAGACCGCGACGAAGGACCTCGACAGTTTCAAGGGTGCTTTCAGTGGCGTCACCAAGAACTGCGGCGGCTGTCACGAGACCTATCGCGCCAAGAAGAGCTGAGCGCGTTTTCATTTTCGTTGCGGAGGGCGGTGGTCGGCATGACGCGCCGCCCTTCGGCATTTCGGGCTGCCGAGGCACGGCCTAGACTGAGCGCCGAAACGGGAGGTTGCGATGCTCCGCAAACTGATCCTGCTCGCGGTCGTGGCGGCCGCTATCGGCCTCGCGGTGTTCTGGTTCGTCACCATTCCGGCGACCGTGCCGGCGAGCGCGCTTGGGAGCCACACGCCGGGCCTCGCGAACGGCAAGACGATGTTCTACGCGGGCGGCTGCGCTTCTTGTCATGCGACGCCGGCGCAGGACGACAAGACACGGCTTGGCGGCGGCCTCGGGCTGAAATCGCCCTTCGGCACGTTCTATGTGCCCAACATCTCGCCCGATCCGAACGACGGCATCGGCAAGTGGAGCGAGGCGGATTTCGTCACCGCGATGCTCAAGGGCACCTCGCCCGATGGCCGGCATTATTTCCCGGCGTTCCCCTACACATCCTACCGGCTGATGCGCGTCGATGACGTGCGCGACCTGTTCGTGTATCTGAAGACGCTGCCCGCCGTGCAGGGCCGCGTGCGCGACCATGACGTGCCATTCCCGTTCAATGTGCGGCGCACGCTCGGGGGCTGGAAATTCCTTTTCTTCAAGGACGAGCCGTTCAAGCCCGACCCGTCGAAATCCGCCCAATGGAATCGCGGCGCCTATCTGGTGAACGGCCCCGGCCATTGCGCCGAATGCCATTCGCCGCGCAATCCGCTCGGCGGCATCATCGAGAAGCAGCGCTTCGCCGGTGGTCCCAATCCGGAAGGCGAGGGCTGGGTGCCGAACATCACGCAAGCTGCGCTGAAGGATTATTCCGACAAGGACATCGCCTACCTGCTGGAAACCGGCAACACGCCGGACGGCGACTCGGTCGGCGGCGCGATGGCGCCGGTGATCCGCAACACCTCGCAGCTTCCGGCCGAGGATCGCGACGCGATGGCGGCCTACATCAAGTCACTGCCGCCGGTCGAAGGCCCGAAGAAGCCCGAGAAGAAGTAGCGGAAGCGGGCCAATTCCGGCCGCGTGCCGGAAAGGCCTGCATGCGTTAGCATGCTGGTCCGTTGCTTCGGCCCCGCTATGAAAGTCAACATCCTCAAAGCCGTTCTGCTCAAGCTCGCCTCGGCGATGCTGTTCGCCATCATGTCGGCGCTGGTGCGCTATGTGAGCGACGTGACGCCGCTTGGGCAAATGGTGTTCTTCCGCTCCGCCTTCGGGATCATTCCGGTGGTGGTGATCTACGCGTGGCGGCGCGAACTGATGACCGCGGTGCGCACCTCGCGCCCGTTCGGCCATCTCGGCCGCGGCGCGATCAGCGTGTTCGGCATGTTCTTCAATTTCGCCGCGCTCGCGCGGCTGCCGATCGTGGACGTGACCACGATCACGTTCGCGTCGCCGCTGATCACGGTGGCGCTCGCGGCGATCTTCCTGAAGGAGCGCGTGCGCATCTATCGCTGGAGCGCGGTCGCGGTCGGCTTCGTCGGCGTCATCGTGATGCTGTGGCCGCATCTCGATCTCGGGCGCTACACCAATGCGGCGAGTTCGGCGGCGGCGCTCGGCGCGATCTTCGCGCTCATCAGCGCGTTCACCAATGCGGGCTCGGTGATCCAGACGCGGCGGCTGACCGATACCGAAACCACGTCCTCGATCGTGTTCTACTTCTCGCTGTTCTGCACGATCGGCGGATTACTGACGCTGCCGTTCGGCTGGATCGTGCCGAACTGGCCGCAGCTCGCCGCGCTCGTCTCGCTCGGCCTGCTCGGCGGCTTCTCGCACATCCTGCTCACCGAGAGCTATCGCCATGCGCCGGCCTCGCTGGTCGCGCCGCTCGATTACACGGCGCTGCTGTGGGCGTTCATCATCGGCTACTGGTTCTTCGACGAACTGCCGACGATCACCGTGTATATCGGCGCGGCGATCGTTGCGGGCTCGGGTCTGTTCGTGATCTGGCGCGAGCGTCAGCTTGGGCTCGAGCGTGCGCGCGCCCGCGCGGCGGCGGGCCCGCCGACGGGGGCCTAGTTATCCGAACGCCTTGAACGTGATGATGGTGCGGGTGTCCTGAATACCCGGGATCACCTGCACCTTTTCGTTCACGAAATGGCCGATGTCGGTCGAAGTCCTCGACATAGAACTTGCACAGCAAATCGAAATCGCCCGCGGTCGAATAAACCTCGGAAGCGATCTCGGCATCCGCGATGGCGTTCGCCACCTGATAGGACTTGCCGAGATGGCACTTGATCTGGACGAAGAACGGAACCATCCGGCGTCTCCTGAAGTCGATTTGAAAGCCAATCCAGCAAAATAGCGGCGCGCTGGCAAGGCGCTGGGAGTCAGGACGAGGCAACGATCAGCGCATCGAGCGCCAGGACGCCGTCCGGATAGGCCATCAGCGGGTTGATGTCGATTTCGCTGATCTCGGGGCGCGCGCGCATCAGCGCGCCGACGCGCGTTGCCACAGCGGCGATGCGCCGCCATGTCGACCGGCGCGGATCCGCGCAGGCCGCGCAGCAGGCGCGTACCCTTGAGCCGGCCGATCTCGGCCATGATGCCGCTCGCGCGCCAGGTCTGCCGGCATCAGCCGCACGTCGTCGAGCGCCTCGGTCCAGATGCCGCCGAGCCCGACCATCACGACCGGGCCCCATTCGGGATCGCGCCGCGCGCCGACGATCAGCTCGACGCCGCCGCGCGGCGCCATCGCCTCGACCAGCATGCCGTCGAGCACGAGACCAGGGCTGCGCGGCGGTAACGCGTTAATCATGCGCGGCCATGCGGCCTCGAGCGCGGCTGCATCCGCGATGATTGAGTGCAACGCCGCCCGCGTCGCTCTTGTGCGCGAGCGCCGCGGCCTGCGCCTTGAGCGCGACCGGATAACCGATGCGTTGTGCGATCTGCTTTCGCTTCGGCACACGTCGCGCGCGAGCGCGCCGTTCGGGACCGGAATGCCGAGCGCCGCCAGATAGGCCTTGCCTTCATGCTCGGGCAGCGTGCCGCGCCGGGGGCAGGGGCGGCGCCTCGATGCTCGGCGCCTTGCCGCGCGCGGACGCGAGCGTCCGTCCATACGCGGTCGCATGCGCGAGCGCGCGCAACGCACGCTCCGGCGAGCGCAACACCGGAACGCCCTCGGCGCGGAATGCCGCCAAGAATTCCGGCGGCACCGGGGAACTCATCGCCGAGCAGCGCGATCACCGTGGGCTTGCCGCCCGCGCGAAGCACCGGCAGCAGCGCATCGACCTTGTCCATCGCATACTGGAAGCGTGCCCGCGACCATCGGAAGGCACAGGCTGCCGATGCCGGGATCGGCCAGCAGCGCCTCTGCGGTGCGCGGCCAGAGCGATACGTCGCGCAGCACCATCGCGGTGATGTCGAGCGGATTGTCGAGCGAGGCGAAAGCCGGCAGCACCGTCTTCAGCTTGTCGATCGTCGCGGGCGCGAGCCGCGGCACGTCGAAGGCCGATCTGGTCGCAGAAGTCGAGCGCGAAGCCTTTGACTGCGCCCGAGTTGGTGATGATGCCCGGCCCCTTTACCGGCGGCTTGCAGCGCGCCAGCAACTCGGTGACGTCGACCAATTCATCGACGGTCTCGACCACGATTGACGGCGGCATGCCGGAGAAGCGCCGTCGTGGTCGCATAGTCGCCGGCGAGCGCGCCGGTGTGCGAGCCGCCGAGGTGCGCGCGCGCTGGCTGCGTCCGGCATGCAACAGGACGATCGGCTTGCCGATGGCGCGGGCGCGCTGCGCCGCTCGAGGAATTTTTGCGGCTTGCGGATCTGCTCGACGAACAGCGCCGCGACACTTGTCGTGTCTCGTCGTCGATCAGCGCATCGAGAAAATCCTCCGCCGTCAGATCGGCTTCATTGCCGGTCGAAATATAGAACGTGATGCCGAGCCCCTTGGCGAGGAACGCCATGCGCATGATCGCCGCCATCGCGCCGCTCTGCGCCGCCATGCCGATCTTCGGCTTGCGCCCCGGCGGCGGGCGGCTCGACATTGAACTCGAAGGTGAGCGCCGCGCCGACATCGAAGCTGCACATGCCGATGCAGTTCGGGCCGAGCACCGCGACATTCGCGGCGCGCGCGGCCGCCGTGAGCTTCTCCTGATCGGCGCGGCCCGTCTCGCCGACCTCCGCATAACCCGGACGCGAACACGATCGCGGCGCCGACGCCGCGCCGCCCGAGCGCCACGATCGCATCGATCGACGGCCGTTCTGCGGCACGACCAGCACCGCGACATCGACGCCATGCGGCAGCTCGTCGATGCTCGGGCACGCATCGGCCGCCCGTTGAACTCGGTGCGCGAGCGGCTGACCAGATGGATCGTCGCCCGCGAAGTGGCAGCGCTCCAGATTGGCGAGCACCGAGCCGCCCGGATGGCCGGGCTCGGGCGATACGCCGACGATCGCGACCGAGCGCGGCCGCAGCATGCGGTCGAGCCGCGAAGGCATTTGCGTGTCCATGGCGGGCTCGGCGGGGAAGACCTGACGTTGTTCGTTCGCAAGACGGTACCCGATTTGCCGCGGGTTCACTATCATCGCGCGTCCGCCGCCCGGCATGCGGGCGGGGATCGGGGAGGGGACATGCCGAAGCTTCGTTTCTGGCTTCTCGCGCTGGTGCTTGCGCTCGCGCCGCAGGCCTGTGGCCGCCGCAGGCGTTTCCCACCAAGCCGATCCGTTTCATTCTCGGATTTGCGCCCGGCGGCAGCGCCGATGTGGTGGCGCGCGCGATCCAGCCTCATCTGGAGAAGGCAACTCGGCCAGCCGATCGTCATCGAGCACCGGACCGGCGCCGGCGGCGTGATCGCGGTGGATGCGGTCGCGAAATCGCCGCCCGACGGGCATGTCATCGGTCTTGCCGGCGCGGGCGCGCTCTTCGTCAATCCGACTTCGAGCGAGAAGATGCCCTACGATCCGCTGAAGGATCTCGCGCCGGTTTCGCTGCTCGCCGAAATTCCGTTCGTGCTGATCGCGCCCGCGACGTTCGAGCCGACTTCGGTTCGCGAGGTGATTGCGCTCGCCAAGAAAACCACGCTCTCGATCGGTCATGGCGGCAACGGCACCGCCATGCATCTCTCGGCGCAGCTTCTCAGCGAGATGGCCGGCATCAACCCCACGCTGGTCCCGTATCGCGGGTCGCAGCCGGTCGCGAGCGACGTGCTTGCCGGCCACATTCCGCTCGGCATGACCGACATCCCCTCGGCGATCTCGCTGATCCAAGGCAGCAGGATCAAGGCGCTTGGCGTATCGACCGCGCGGCGCACGTCATCGCTTGCCGGACGTTCCGACCATCGCGGAGTCCGGACTGCCGGGATACGAGGCGGTCGGCTGGTTCGGCGTGGTCGCACCGGCGGGCACGCCGGCCGATGTGTGATCGCCAGATTGAATGCCGCGATCGTCGGCGCGCTGAACGATCCCGCGTCAAGGAGCGCATCGTCACGGTCGGCGCCGAGCCCGCGCCGATGACGCCCGAGCGCTTTGCGGCATTCATCCGCAGCGAAACCGAGAAGTGGAGCGCCGTGATCGCTAAGGCGAGTGCAAAGGCGAACTGATGCCGCGCAGATGCGTTTGAGCTTCATCTGCCGACCAGCTCGCCGACCCGCACGCGCAATGGAGCCTCGGCACGTTCGGCGCGATCGCGGAATTCATGCGCGACCCGGACGAGCCGGCCGAAATCGCGCGCGGCGAAACGTCGATCGTCGGTCGTGACGGCGCGTGGCGGCATCCGGCTCGAGGCGCGGCCCAATCTGCGGCCGATCGCGTTCGAGACGATCACCACGCAGGCGTGGAGCCAGCGCGTCGCGTTCTGCCTTCCCGAGGCGGAGAGTGCAATGAACCGGCGCGCCGTACTGACCGAGCTCGGTCCCGACGCGCAGGCGCTGCGCGCGCAGGATCGCGACGCGGTGCGGTTCGATCTCGGGCTCGACGTCGTCCAGGTCGATTGCTGCATCCGCACGACGGACGTCGAGCTGATCGCGGGCCTGCGCGCCCAGGCCGGCCGCTCGCTGTTCGAGCCCGGCAATCCCGCGATGGGGCTGATCCTGCGCCACAGTCCGCATCGCGTGTTCGTCACGCGCGCGGGACGCGCCGAGGTCTATCAGGGCATTCCGGCGCCCGGCGGCACGGCGCCCGAAGGGCCCGCACACCCATGTGCTGCCGAAGCTGCTCGCGCACAAGCGCACGCATGCGGCGACCGAGCCGATCCCGCGCGGCTTCGTCTCCTGCGCGCACCTCTATCCGGCGCATCCGCTGCGCGACGGCTCACGGCCGCGCGCGGCGCGTTCGACGCCGCCCGCTACGCGGCGTTCCAGCGGCTGCTCTCGCGCTATGGCGACGTCGAGCACGTCAGGCTCAAGCGGAACGTCGCGAAGGCGCTCAACGCCGGGGCGGGACCTGAAGCCATCGCGATGCCGGACGAACGCTTCGCGCAAGCCGCCATTCGCGTGGCGCTGCGCCAGCTCAAGGCGAGCGAGGGACCCTCGCCCGCCTCGCCGCCTGGTTCGCGGCGCACGACCTTCGCGGCGTCTCTGAGGAGCTGGACGAAGGCGTCGCGTGATGTCGGGCACCGTCGCACGACGTCGCTGTGGCAGTGCACGGCGGCTGAGCCGGGCGAAACGCCCTTGAAAGCGGCAGCGCGCGGGACTAGGTATTGACTGCAATCTCAATGGGGTGCCCGGCGCGATCGCGCCGGCTGAGAGGCATTCGCCAACCCATCGAACCTGATCCGGGTCATGCCGGCGGAGGGAGCTGAGATGCGGGCCGAGCTTCCGCACATCACAGCCGATATCCTGGCGCGCCTGCGCGCGCGTGCGCCGCGCGTGCATTGCATCACCAATGCGGTCGCGCAGACCTTCACCGCGAACACGCTGCTCGCGGCCGGCGCCATTCCGTCGATGACGCTTGCGGCGGACGAGATCGGCGCGTTCGTGGCGCGCGCCGACGCGCTGCTCGTCAATCTCGGCACGTTCGACGAGGAGCGGCGCGAGGCGACGGCCGCGGCGCTCGAGGTCGTGAGCGAACGGCGCACGCCATGGGTGCTCGACCCGGTGTTCATCGATCGCTCCGAGCCGCGCGCCGAGTATGCCAAGTCGCTGGTCGCGCAGAACCCGGATGCGATCCGGCTCAATCGCGCCGAATTCGCCGCGCTCAGCGGCGCCGAGCCGGATGACGCTGCGCTGACGCGCTACGCGCTCGACACGCTCGCCGTGATCGCGCTCACCGGCACGATCGACCGCATCACCGACGGCGCGCAGTTCGTCTCGATCGAGAACGGCCATCCGCTGATGGCGCGCGTGACCGCGATGGGCTGCGCGGCGTCCGCGCTCACCGCCGCGTTCCTCGCCGATCGAAAGCGATCCGTTCGTCGCGACCGCGGCGGCGCTGCTCGTGCTTCGGCGTCGCGGGCGGGATCGCGGGCGAGCGCGCGAGCGGGCCGGGCAGTTTTCCCGCCGCGATCCTCGATGCGCTCTATGCGCTCGACAAGCACACGCTGATCGAAAAGGCGCGGGTGACATGATCGATCTGCGCCTCAACGCGATCGTCGATCCGGAGCGCGCGAACGGGCGCTCGCTCGTCGACCTCACGCGCATGGTCGTTGCGGGCGGCGCGACGCTGATCCAGTTGCGCGACAAGCATGGCGCGACGCGGCGGATGATCGAGGAGGCGCGCGCGATTCATGCGGTGCTCGCCGGAACCGGCGTGCCGCTGGTGATCAACGATCGCGTCGATGTGGCGCTGGCGGCCGAGGCCGACGGCGTGCATGTCGGGCAGGACGACATGCGCGGTCGAAGATGCGCGGCGGCTGCTCGGACGACAAGGCGATCATCGGGCTGTCGATCAAGTCAGTGGCGCTGGCGAACGCGGCGCCGATCGATCTGCTCGACTACGTCGGCGTCGGCGGCGTCTATGCGACGACCTCGAAGGACAATCCCAACCCGCCGATCGGCGTGGCGGGACTGCGCGACATCGTCGCGGCATTCCGCGCGCGCAAGCGCGATCTGCCGATCTGCGGCATCGCGGGGATCGACGCGACGAACGCCGCGCCGGTCATTGCGGCGGGCGCGGACGGAGTGGCGGTGATTTCCGCACTGTCGATGCAAGGCCGACCCGCAAGCGGCGGCGCGCGAATTGCGCGCCATCGTCGACGCGCTGGCGCAACGATGAGCGCGATCGCCGTCACCATCGCGGGCTCGGACTCCGGCGGCGGCGCCGGCATCCAGGCCGACCTGAAAACTTTTTCCGCACTCGGTGTCTACGGGGCGAGCGTCGTCACGGCCCTGACCGCGCAGAATACGCAAGGCGTCACCGCGATCCACGACGTGCCGCCGCACATCATCGCGGCGCAGATCGACGCGGTGTTCTCCGACCTTTCGGTCAACGCCGTGAAGATCGGCATGCTCTCGGTGCCGGTCGCGATCGCGACCGTCGCGGCCGGGCTCGAGCGCTGGCGCCAGACGCTGGTCGTGCTCGATCCCGTGATGATCGCGACCTCCGGCGACCGGCTGCTCGCGCCCGACGGCGATCGAGATGCTCAAGCGCGACCTGATCCCGCGCGCGCTGGTCATCACGCCGAACCTGCACGAGGCGGCCGCGCTGACCGGCACGCCGCTCGCGCAAAACGAGGACGAGATGCGCGCACAAGCGCAGGCGCTGCTCGCGCATCGGCGCAAAAGCCGTGCTGATCAAGGGCGGCCACGCGCAAAGCGCGGACGCGACCGACCTGCTGGTCACGCCCGCGGCGGTCGCGCGGCTTCACGGCGGAAAAGATCGACACCAAAAACACGCACGGCACCGGCTGCACGCTCTCCGCCGCGATCGCGGCCGGCCTCGCGAAGGGCCTGCGCCTCGCCGAAGCGGTCGCCGACGCGAAGGCCTACGTCACCGCGGCGATCGCCGCATGCGGACGAACTCACCATCGGCCACGGCCACGGCCCGGTGCATCATTTCCACGCCTGGTGGTAGGAGCCGCGCATGACCAAGCTCACACGCCGCAACCTCGTTCGCGCCGCCGTCGCTCGCGCCGCGCCTCGCCGCCCCCTCCATCGCGCGCGCGCAAACGAAACGCTGGCGCATGGTGACCTCATGGCCGAAGCGCCTGCCCGGCCCCGGCATGTCGGCCGAGCGCATCGCCGAGCGCATCGCGCGCGCTCTCCGGCGGCCGCCTCACCATCGCGGTCTCCGCCGCGGGCGAAGTGGTGCCCGCCTTCGAGGTGCTCGACGCGGTCGGCGGCGGCGTCGCCGAGATCGGCCACACGGCGGCGTTCTACTGGCAGGGCAAGCAGCCGGCCGCGAACTTCTTCACCACCGTGCCGTTCGGGCTCACGCCGAACGAGCACGTCGCCTGGGTCGAGGCCGGCGGCGGGCAGGCGCTGTGGGACGAGCTTTACCGGCCGTTCGGCGTCAAGCCGTTCATGGGCGGCAACACCGGCGTGTGCATGGGCGGCTGGTTCCGCCGCGAGCTGCGCGCGCTCGACGACGTGCGCGGCCTGAAGATCCGCTCGCTCGGGCTCGGCGGCGAGGTCTATCGCCGGCTCGGCGCGACGCCGCAGACGACGCCGCCCGGCGAGATCCTCACCAGCCTGCAATCCGGCGTGCTCGACGCGGCCGAATTCGTCGGCCCCGGCACCGACATCTCGCTCGGGCTCTATCGCGTGGCGCCGAGCTACTACGGCCCCGGCTTCAACAAGCCGAACGGCACCGGCGAATGCATCGTGTCGCTGCGCGCGTGGGAGGCGCTCGACGGCGGACCTGAAGGCGATCGTCGCGCATGCCTGCGCGGCGGAAGCGAGCTTTTGCGCTCGCCGAGATGGAGCGGCTCAACGCCGAGGCGCTCGCCGCGCTGATCGAGCGGCACAACGTGCAGCTGCGGAGTTTTCCGCCCGAGGTGGTGGCGGCGGCGCGCACGGTGGCGGCCGAGGTGCTGGGTGAAGTGGCCGCGCGCAGCGACATGGCGCGCAAGGTGCACGACTCATACGCCGCGTTCCGCGAGCGGACCGGGCCGTGGTCGCGGGTGTCGATCAGGGCGGTGCTGGAGGCGAGGGAGGGGTAGAGGTAGGATTTTCTAAGCAGCAACGGCGAGTATCTCGGCTTCAAATACCTCGTTATCTAAGATTTCCTGTTGAGCTCTTGTGAGAGGGGCAGCCGCCTGATCAAATAATTGGTACCGTTGAACAAGGCCGGTTCCTAGGCGTCTCTTTGCAAAATCCTAAATCGATATTACGTTCTGAGCTTCTTGAACTAACCGCCGTGCCGTGGGCCGATCTTTTCGGGCACCGGCTATATGAGCTGATAATAGCAACACGACACCCCGCTCTTGCGGCGTGATCATGCTGGGCTTCAATAGTTCGATCTGTTCAGCAGCCCTTTCGATTTCGCGTTCGTCCTGCCGACTCAAGCGGAGTCGTGCGACAGTCAATGCTGATGCGAAAACTTTCTTTTGCGCGGGAAACGGACAGTCCCGAATAGCCTCTTGGAGTTGCGCGATCGCTGCTTCGACCTTGCCCTCTTTCAAATCGGCCGTAGCCAAAATGCTTTTTGCGATCCAGTCTGCGAGCGTCACTGGGATGTCCGGAACCGTGAGTTGACGTCGCGCTGCGTCGGAATCCCCTTTCAAGACCAAAATAAAGGCGCGTCCATTCGTAGAAAATCGGTCCCACGGGAAAAGACTGACCGCTTGATCGTATTGCGTGAGCGCCGCGTCGAGCCGGCCCATTGCGCGCAGCGTCTCGGCACGGCCGGCGTAGCAGACCGAGTCGGTGGGGAAGCGCTCGATCGCCTGATCGTACTGCGTGAGCGCCGCATCGAGACGGCCCATGGCGCGCAGCGTCTCTGCCCGCCCGTTGTAGCCGACCGAGTCGATAGGGAAGCGTCCGATCGCCTGATCGTATTGGGTGAGCGCCGCATCGAGACGGCCCATGGCGCGCAGCGTCTCGGCCCGCCCGGTGTAGCCGAACGCGTTTGTGGGGAAGCGCTCGATCGCCTGGTCGTATTGGGTGAGCGCCGCGTCGAGCCGGCCCATGGCGCGCAGCGTCTCGGCCCGCCCGGTGTAGCCAAACGCATTTGCAGGGAAGCGGTCGATCGTCTGATCGTATTGGGTGAGCGCCGCATCGAGTCGGCCCATTGCGCGCAGCGTCTCGGCACGACCGGCGTAGCCGACTGCGTCGGTGGGGAAGTGTCCGATCGCCTCATCATATTGGGTTAGCGCCTCGTCGAGCCGGCCCATGGCGCGCAGCGTCTCTGCCCGCCCGTTGTAGCCAAACGTATTTGGAGGGAAGCGCTCGATCGTCTGATCGTATTGGGTGAGCGCCGCATCGAGTCGGCCCATTGCGCGCAGCGTCTCGGCACGCCCGGTGTAGCCGACCACATCGGCGGGGAAGTGTCCGATCGCCTCATCATATTGGGTTAGCGCCTCGTCGAGCCGGCCCCTAGCGCGCAGCGTCTCGGCCCGCCCGGTGTAGCCGAACGCGTTTGTGGGGAAGCGCTCGATCGCCTGGTCGTATTGGGTGAGCGCCTCGTCGAGCCGGCCCATGGCGCGCAGCGTCTCGGCCCGCCCTGTGTAGCCGACCACATCGGTGGGGAAGCGCTCGATCGCCTGATCGTATTGGGCGAGCGCCGCATCGAGTAGGCCCATTGCGCGCAGCGTCTCGGCTCGGCCATTGTAAACATAACCATCAATACGAAAGTTCTGAATGATTTGATCAAATAAGGCCAGTGCCTGCTGGGACTTCCCCTCAAGGTGGAGAAGCCAAGCCTGAGAGCTCGACACCGCGACATCATGAACCGGAAGTGAAGCTGCCGCCTCAAAGCAGCGCTGGGCAAACTCCTTCCTGTCAGCAGCAGCAGCTCGGTTGGCTACATTTGTCAGCGTTTTGACAAGATCGGCGAGCGAGCTTACCTCAAGCTGACGTTTAATAAGCCGGATGAGGTCCTGCTCAGCTCTGATGATGTCGCCCTTTCTGAGGCGCTGGTCGATCCAGTCAATTTCTCTTTGGACGCGATCCAACTGATCGGGCCTTGCAGCTTGGCGCGCGCGACGCTTCTTGAGTTCAGGCAGGGCTTCTTGAATTAGATCGTTCAGTACATCACCAGCAGAAAGATCCCGTGCCTCATCGTCATCTTCGTACCGATCTTTGCTGAGTTTCTCGAGCGCGTCTTCAGTCTTTGGGGCTCGCGATGCAGCAAGGTCATGAGTCCAGGCGGTTACAATCGCACGTGCATTGGGCAATGACCTCAAATTCTCATACGCAAATAGGATCGACAAATTACGCTCATTCGCGCCGTCGGCGAGGGCCAACCTTCGGAAAACACCTCTTTCAATTGCTTGCTGTTCAAACGCAAGCTTGTTTTCGGCGGCTCCAAAAAGATCGATTGAAAGCTCGTCCCAAGCTTTCCTGACGGTCCATATACGATCTTGATGCCCTTCTATGCGTGACACAAAATCGAGCACCCGCTCGCATCGCTTAACTAACTCCCTTACTTCTCGGATGTTGACGACGGCCGATGGAAATGGCCGAGAACTGAACTCATTTTCCAACAAGACGCGCGTTTGCTGATTATGGAGGAGCTCTTCAAGACAATCAGCTGCCTCGCTGCGAAGCTCGATGTCCTCTTCTGGGTCGAGAAGAAGCAACGACATTCTTAGCGCGCGGTCGTGCTTCCAAACACTCTCAAGGAGAGAGAAAGCTTCAGGCTCATCAGCAACAGCGATTGCGCGAGCATCAGTGCAGCCACGGAAGAGATAGGCCAGCGCATCCTCGGTCGCGCGATCCCGTCGTGCAGGATCATCAGCAAACAGCAGAACGAGCCCGCCGCCGTCCTCTAGCAGCGCGAGCTTGCCAGCTTCTGCGGAGACGAATGCCTCCACTACACTTCCTCCAGAGTTGCGCCCATGCTGTTTAATTCTCGTTCGAGGCTTTTCCAAATCAGCCGGTCGGCGCGCGATCTTGGTCGAGGCCCCCGCACCTTTTCGATGATAGATCGGTGCATGTCGCCGTAGATATGCGCTTCGACGAAATCGGCGTCTCCCGTAGACGAGCCTTGCCGCAGGAGGATGCCAGGATAGTCGCTCCTTGTTGTTCCATTATGAATCCGGCCCTCTAGTTTGGCCATAGCCAGCTTGTGGCGGGCGTCCCACGTCGACCTGTATCCGTGCGGCGGTGGCTGTCCCGCCACCACATTGTGGTGCTGACACAAGAGGAATGGGTTTTCCTCCAGGAAGGTCGTTCTGTTTTCAATCAGCTTATCCTTCAGCAAGACTTGGTAGGCGCCCCAAGCCAACACGCCAACTTCCTCCAGAGAAAGGGCCGCGTAGTTGATGTCTTCCTCGTAGTTTGGATGGATCGTAGCCTCCACGGCAATTCTGCCGCGATCCCACTTGTTGCGAGAGGGAATGCGAGTGCCTCCGCGGCGCTGGCGTTGGAAGGATACATACAAGACATTCTCGTTCTTGATGAAATTGTCCAAAGCGCCAAGGTCTCTTGCCCAAACGACGCGTGAGCTCATCACAGCTATGCCGAAATCTTCCAGAGCCGGCAGGCAGCCACGAGCGGAAGCCGCGGCGCGAGCAGCAGCTACTCGGAGGTCAAGAGCACCTACCTCGGCGGGTTCCTCGGCGGCTCGAACGTTGGGAAAGCCTACATCCTCTGCGCAGACCGGACAGGTGCGGGCATGAGCGGGGATAGGCGACCGGCAGTCTGGATTTGGGCAGTTTGGCAAGGCGGACCGGTTCTTCGGCGCAAGTAATCATAACCTGGGATATGGTAGCACAACAAGGGATTGCGAAGCCAAGTAGGTAATCGGCTCCGCAACACTCTCGCTGCGCAAGTCGCAGCCGCGGGCGAAGTGGTGCCCGCCTTCGAGGTGCTCGACGCGGTCGGCGGCGGCGTCGCCGAGATCGGCCACACGGCCTCGTTCTACTGGCAGGGGAAGCAGCCGGCCGCGAACTATTTCACCACCGTGCCGTTCGGGCTCACCCCGCAGGAGCACGTCGCCTGGGTCGAGGCCGGCGGCGGGCAGGCGCTGTGGGACGAGCTTTACCGGCCGTTCGGCGTCAAGCCGTTCATGGGCGGCAACACCGGCGTGTGCATGGGCGGCTGGTTCCGCCGCGAGCTGCGCGCGCTCGACGACGTGCGCGGCCTGAAAATCCGCTCGCTCGGGCTCGGCGGCGAGGTCTATCGCCGGCTTGGCGCGACGCCGCAGACGACGCCGCCGGGCGAGATCCTCACCTCGCTGCAATCCGGCGTGCTCGACGCGGCCGAATTCGTCGGCCCCGGCACCGACATCTCGCTCGCGCTTTATCGCGTGGCGCCGGTGTACTACGGCCCCGGCTTCAACAAGCCGAACGGCACCGGCGAATGCATCGTGTCGCTGCGCGCATGGGAGGCGCTCGAGCCGGAGCTGCGCGCGATCGTGGCGCATGCGTGCGCCGCGGAAGCGACCTTCGCGCTCTCCGAGATGGAACGGCTCAACGCCGAGGCGCTCGCCGCATTGGTCGAGCGGCACAACGTGCAACTGCGGAGCTTTCCGCGCGAGATGGTGGCGGCGGCGCGGCGGGTGGCGGCTGAGGTTTTGGGCGAGGTGGCCGCACGCAGCGACATGGCGCGCAAGGTGCACGACAGCTACGCGGCCTTCCGCGAGCGGACGGGGCCGTGGTCGCGGGTGTCGATCAGGGCGGTGCTGGAGGCGCGGGAGGGGTGATGCGGGGCAGCGAAGCGGGGAGGGTGGCCGCCGCGCAGCGGCGGACGGGTGGGGGGCGCGCTGGACTTCTATATCAAGATTGATATAATCCGGGCGAATGAAGCCGGTCATCTTTCTCGGAGACTCGCTCAGCGATCTGCGCGCTTTTCCGGAACGGGCGAGGCGCGACGCCGGCTTTCAGCTCGATCGGGTGCAGCGCGGCCTTGATCCGGAAGACTGGAAACCGATGCAGGCAGTTGGGCCCGGCGTTCGGGAAATCCGGGTGCGTGACGTGACAGGGGCGTTTCGTGTGATCTACATCGCGACGGTCGCCGAGGCCGTCTATGTCCTGCATGCATTTGCCAAGAAAACCCAACGCACGGCGCAGCGCGAGCTGACGCTCGCGCAATTGCGATTGAGAGCGCTGAAACGCGGAGGCGGATGATGAAGAAGCGGCGATACGATAGCATCTGGGACGCGATCGAACCTTCGCGCGCCGAAGCAGCGAACATGAAAGCGCGTGCCGAAACGATGATTGCCATTCAGCGGGCGGTATCGAAATGGCGGCTGACGCAGGCGGCCACCGCGAAGCGGCTTGGGCTCACCCAGCCGCGCCTCAACGATCTGCTCCGCGGGCGGATCAACAAGTTCAGCCTGGATGCCTTGGTCAACATTGCGATGGCGGCAGGACTTGAGGTGCGCGTGGCCGTCGTGAAGGCTGCGTAGCGGGAAGAGCCAGCCATGAAGCTGTGCTATTACCCGGAGACCGACAGTCTCTATATCGAGCTGAGCAGCGCGCCCGGCGCCGAGACGCGCGAGGTTGCCGAGGGCCTCATGGCTGATTTCGACAGCGCCGGAAATGTCGTCGGGCTCGATATCGATCACGCTTCAAGGAAGCTCGATCTTTCCAAGATCGAAACGATTGCGCTACCGCCGGTTCACGCGGCGGAGTGAACGCGATTCTAGACGACATAGCGCGCAAGATGCACGTCCCGCACGCGGCGCAGCACGAAGTGCTGCGCCGCAGATGCGGGATCCCAGTTTTTTCATCCACCTTGCGACCTTCATGCCTCTGGACTCTCGACGCGGGATATGAGAACAGATGAGGAACATTGTCAAGGCGAGCGACGGAAATACCCAGGGCAGGAGTTAGGTAATTTCGATGGCTCCAAGGAAGACGGCTCTAATAACTGACCTCGATAACACGCTCTTCGACTGGGCGGACCTTTGGTACAAATGCTTCTCGACGATGCTCGACGAGATCGTTCGGATTAGCGGCGTGCCGCGGGAAACGCTGATCCCAGAAATCAAGAAAGTTCATGAGACGTATGGTACGTCGGAGTACTCATTTCTTATCGAGGAGCTGCCATCGCTGCGGACAATGCTCGCAGACAAGAAGGCGACGGACGTGTTCAGATCCGCGATCGAAGCTTACGGTGTGCAGCGGCGCGAGCACCTAAAGCTCTTTCCCGGAGTGGCGGAAACCCTTCTGAAGATCAAAGGACGCGGCACGCGTATCATCGGCTACACGGAGTTGATGGGATTCTATTCGAATTACCGTATCCGTCGGCTCGGTCTCGACGGTGTGTTGGACTACGTGTTTTGCCCTGAGGATCATGTATTGCCTTCTGGCCTATCGCCCGAGCAAATGCGGTCGTATCCCGCGTCCCACTACGAGCTGCGATACACAAAACAGCATTTCACGCCGAAAGGTTCGAAGAAGCCCGACGTGGCGGTCCTAGACGCTATCATTGCCGACTTGGGATTGAACAAGAACGATTGTGTGTACGTCGGCGACAACGTCGCGAAAGATATTGCTATGGCGCTGGAATGCGGCATCGACGCAGCGTGGGCTGAGTATGGGCAGGCGCATAAGCGGCCGGAGTACAAATTACTCGTCGACGTAACCCACTGGCCGCGCGCCGAGGTCGCGCGCGAGGCGGACATAAACGCGCGCGAGCACGTTCATCCGACGCACGTGCTCTCAAAGTCACTAAGTGAGATTCTAGGCCACTTTGAGTTCCGCGACTTCCACCAAGAGAAGGCAAAGCTGACAGATGAAGGGCGGAAGTCGATCGTCGACATCTGGAAGACCATCATCGGGGTGCAACAGCACTTCAATGACATCGGCATGCGCATCCGTTCAATGTTCGTGACCATCATGCTCGCACTGTTCGCGTCAATAGGCTTTCTCATCGATAAGAAATTGGCGATTCCGCTCGGGTCATACAAGGTCCAGTTCGCGACGATCTTGCCTATCGCGGGAGCGCTTGGTGCTGGGTTGTTCTATTTCATCGATCGTTATTGGTATCACCGACTTCTAATCGGTTCGGTCAAGCAAGGCCTGAGCATTGAGAAGCGGTACAAGGATGAGATTCCCGAGTTATCGCTGACCGAAGCGATAGGCAAGGAAAGCCCTTACACACCGAAGGGACGCATTGTGCGTTTCGTCGCACGGATGGCGGTAAGGGAGCCGCGGTACAAAGAAACAGGCAGCCTTCACTCGGATGGCAAAATAGAGCTGTTCTACAAGCCTATCATCTACGTACTGCTCGCAGCGGCAATCGTAATCGCCCTTTTCGGTGGTGTCTCTTGGGAAGGACCGCCGGTACAGCTGTGAAGGGCTCGGCTACCCGGTGTGCGAGGAGGAGGCGGTCGCGCTGATGGGTTCGATCAAGGCCGCGATCCGCCGCGCGGCGGGATTGCCGACAATGGCCGCGGCGAGCCGCGTCGCTTGCTGAGCACCCAAGCTCCAGCCAACGATTGATCCTACTATAGGATTATGTGCTTGACATCGAGTCGCTGCTGAGCTAGACTCTGGGTATTCTCGACAATTGGGTCTGAAGCGTCCCGCCGCTGACAATCGCGGTGGGCTTTCCGCCTTCGCCAAGGCTTCGGCGGACGAGTCGCTGCGCTCAGCGCCACCCTACGGCATCTCACATCATCGGAGTACCCCATGCCAACCCGCACACGCGCGGGCGCGTCCGCGCGCGAGGCGTCGCGCCGGCGCACGCCGCTACGCAAAACCATACGGCGCAGCAAAAGCGCCGCGCCACGCAAGCCCACCCGGCGCAAACCCGCGCCGGCACGAAAGTCCACCCCGCGCAGGCGGGCGCTGGTCGTTCGCAGGCGGGCGCCGCTGCGCGAGGACGATCCGTCCGCCAAGAAGACGGGGCGGCGGCGCAATTATTACACGGCTGAATTCCTCGCCGAGGTGAAACGGCGCATCGAGCAGACGACGCAGAGCACGACCTCGATCGCGCACGACTTCGGGATGAGCCACGAGGTTCTCGGGCGTCTGGTCAGGCTCCACGGCTGGGTGCGGCCGGAAGGCGCGCTGCGCCGGCGCTCGCTCACGCCGGTGATGCGCATCGCGGCGGCGGTCGATGCGATGGTGGGGGCGGCCCCTCACCCCGACCCTCTCCCCGCAAGCGGGAAGAGGGAGCCCACTGAGCTCGCGGCGCCGCCTCCACGCGCGAGCACGGTCAGCGCGCCGGACACCTCCGCGATCGACCGGTTCGAATCCGCCGTGATCCGCGAGCTTGCCGTCGTCGAGCGCATGCGCGCGAGCATGCGCGACGAGCCGCTGCGCCCGATGGACGCCGAGCGCACCGCGCGCACGCTCTCCATCCTCAGCGAAACATTGGCCAAGCTGCACCGCCTGCGTCTGGGCAGCGCGCCGCAATCCGGATCAATCGAGAATGATAACGACTACCCCGCAGACATCGATGAGTTTCGTCGCGAATTTGCACGGCGCATTGACGCATTTGTCGCAAGCCGGACTGACGCGGGAAGCACTGCAGCAGCCGGACCTGCTGGCCGGAGCGATCCGGTGTGATAGCGACTTCGCCGCACTGGCGCACGCGCATCAGCTGCCGCCGGCCGCCGCCAACAACGGCGGGCCGTGGACCACCTGGCTCGCGCTCGGCGGGCGCGGCGCCGGCAAGACGCGGCTCGGCGCCGAGTTCGTGCGCGCGCTCGCGCTGGGCCTGCCGCCTTACGCCGACGCGCCGCATGCCTACATCGCGCTGGTCGGCGAGAGCGAGCACGACGTGCGCGAGGTGATGATCGAGGGCGCGTCCGGCCTCATGCGCATCTCGCCGCGGGATCAGCGGCCCGCATGGTCGCCGACGCGCAAGCGGCTCGAATGGCCAAACGGCGCGATCGCGCAGGCGTTCTCGGCGGACGATCCGGAAAGCTTGCGCGGTCCGCAGTTCGACGCCGCCTGGTGCGACGAGCTGGCGAAATGGCGCCGCGCGGAGGACGCGTTCGACATGCTGCAGTTCGGCCTGCGCCTCGGGCCCCGCCCGCG
Organism: uncultured Alphaproteobacteria bacterium; assembly: GCA_963778455.1. Lineage (GTDB taxonomy): Bacteria > Pseudomonadota > Alphaproteobacteria > Rhizobiales > Xanthobacteraceae > PALSA-894. The sequence continues at coordinate 185,538 of CAVZUL010000007.1, read as the reverse complement.
CCAGCTCATCACCACCACGCCGCGCCCGACCGCCCTGATCAAGCGGCTGATCGCCGATCCGCGCACCGCGGTGACGCGCGCAGCCAGCCAAGCGAATGCCGCGCATCTGTCGCCCGCGTTCCTCACCGAGATCGTGGAGCGCTACGGCGGCACGCGGCTCGGCCGTCAGGAGATTCTCGGCGAGATCATCGAGGACCGGCCGGACGCGCTGTGGTCGCGCGCGACGATCGAAGGGTGTCGCGTCGCCGCTGCGCCGCCGCTCGCACGCATCGTGGTCGGGATCGATCCGCCGGCAGGCAGCAGGGGAGGGGATGCGTGCGGCATCGTGGTGGCCGGGCGCGCCGAGGACGGCACGATCTATGTGCTGGAGGACGCGACGGTGGCGGGCTTGGCGCCCGCCGGCTGGGCCGCGAAGGCAATCGCGCTCTATCGCAGGCTCGCCGCCGACACGCTGGTCGCCGAGGTGAACCAGGGCGGCGACATGGTGCGCGAAGTGCTGCGCCAGGTCGACGCGAGCGTGCCGCTGAAAACCGTGCACGCGACGCGTGGCAAGTGGCTGCGCGCCGAACCCGTCGCCGCCATGTATGCGCAGGGCCGCGTCAAGCACGTCGATCCGCCGCTGGAGCAGCTCGAGGACCAGATGTGCGACTTCGGCCTGTCGGGCTTGTCGTTCGGCCGCTCGCCGGACCGGCTCGATGCGATGGTGTGGGCGGTGAGCGAGCTCAGCGCTCGTCCGCGCGCCGAGCCGCGCATCCGCAGCCTCGGCGGCCCGATATTCCCTGGCAGCGTGATCACCTGGTGAGGCAATTCTGTCCGCGCTCGCGAAACCCCTAGCAGGGCCCTCTCCCCTTGTGGGAGAGGGCTACTCAGACTTTCAACACAGAAGATTGGGTGAGGGGTAAAGCGACCCCTCACCCAACCGAGTATGTTGGGGTACCTGCGATGCCCTCTCCCACAAGGGGAGAGGGCAAACATGGCTGGCGCCGGTGACTCGATCTCAATTCATCCGGCCCTAGTATCCGCTGCCGCCCGAGATCGGCTCGACCTGGCCCGGCTGGTTGGACAGATACTGACCAACCGGCGTGCCCCGGAACGCGGCGCGCCGATACATGCGCGTCGCCGGGGAAGCCCGCCCGTACAGCCCGACCTGTGCGGTCCGGATACCATATCCGCCATACATGCCGACCGGCGCGGTCCGGATACCGTATCCGCCGCCGTACATGCCGACCTGCTGTGTCTGCGTACGGGCGCCGCCGCCGTAGAGCCGGGCAAGCCCCAGCGCGACGACATCCTCGCGGAAGATCCCGGTCCGCGCGGAGAAGCCCAGACCCCGAAGGGTGCCGCCCACACCGGTACCGGTTTCCGGGTACACCGAGGCGACTGCGTTCCGTATCGAGAGCACGTGCTGGTCGTCGGCGCTCGGCGCGGCGCGTGCCGCACCCGTGCGGCCCGGCGTGAGGCTGACCGCTGCGGACCGCAGCGTACCGGCCGGCGCCGCAGTGGTGCCGGCCCGCGCGGTGCCGGCCCGAGTGCCGGCCAGGGCCTCCGCGGTTGACCGTTTCGGCAGCAGCATTCTGGCGCCGCCGACGATGCCATAGCCGTAGACGCCAGGCTCGTTGAGGAACGGAATGCGATTGGCGAGATTGCCGTCTTGCCCGCCGAACCCCCATTCCCCCTCCTGCGCGAGAGCGAGCGAGGCGGAACCGAGGGCGAGGGCGGCCGCGAGGGCGGCCTTCGTGATGAACATGACTTCGTCTCCTGTTGTAACGGCGCTTCCGAGAAGCCTTCGAGTGGCTTCCTCGATGCGTGATGCATCCCTTTGGGTATGATCGGCCGGGGCCGACGCGGCCATCACACGAAGGCGCAGTCCCTCAAGACATTCGTGTAGGCGGCCTTCGACGATGCGCCATGAGGCGGGTTCATTGGTCGAAACGCCTCAAAAGGCTGCACGATGAACGGTGGTTGTTTCAGTGGGCCGTGCCGCACGCCCGCGCATGCCGGTTTTCCCGACATGCCACGAACGTTGCGCGACGTGAGTTGAAGGGTGGGCGCCGCAATGCGCCGCACGTTCACATCTTGAACTTCACGATCTTCTGCTTCTGCTCGCCCAGCCCCTGGATGCCGAGCGTGACGATGTCGCCGGCTTTCAGCGTGCCGGGCTATCCCGGTGTCGGTGTCACGTCTGCCAGCTCCGTGCCGCTCAGGCGCAGCAGTTTCGGCTTGCCGGCGGCGGTGTTCACGCCCTGATTGTCGAAGCCGATGGCGAAGCCACACAGAGAATTGGCCGCCTTGATCTGGACCTTGCCGATTTCGCCCACGCGAAGCGCTTGGCCTATGATTTGGAAGGCCGCCGCGCCGTACGCCGTCGGCGGCGTCATCGGCTGGCCAAACACGCGGCTGTAGCCGGCGGACAGACTGCCCAGCGCGTTGTCCTGCTTGATACCGCGCGACATGTAAGTCGAGAAATAGGTTTGACCGGGCCAGCCGTCGCGCGCGAGATCGAGCGGATCGTCGAGATAGGTATCGAATATGACCGGGGTGTCCTTGAACTGTTCGGCCAGAGCTCTTCGGACCTGGGGCCGATTGTCGACGACCAGAATTGCGCTCGGCCGGCTGGAGCCGCTGCTGAAGGGCACCAGCGCCGCCGCCGCGCCACCCGCGTCCGGCCCGACCTCCAGGGGAATGCCCTTTAGTCCCTGCGTCCCCAGAGCTCTGATCAGCGCCGTCGAATAGTCGCCAGGCGCGGACGAGACGACGAGCCATTGATCCTTGCCGAGTTCCGCGCGTGACATTCTCCACCGTCCCCTGCGCATACAGCTCCGGTGCCGGCACGATCTGGAAGACGTACGGATGCGGATTCGATTTCTCCAGGTTCATCCGGCTCGCCGCCAGGATGCAGTCCCACTTGTTGTCCTTTGCCGTCTTTTCCGTGGCCTTCAACACGCTTCTGAAGACATCGCCGCTGACCAGCCACTGAACCTTCTCCTGCTCGTACAACTTCCTCATCGCAGCGACGGCGACGTCAGCTTTGTGTTGGCTGTCCTGGACACTGATATTCGGCACCCGCCCTTCGAATTCGGGAAATATCGGATTGCCGCTCTTGTCCCTCTGGTGAATTTCAATCGCCCGCCTCACGCGCGCGAGTGTTTTCGGATCCATGCTCTCGGGGGCGATCAGGCCGATGTCGATGACCCTAGCTGCCGCATAGGCGTCGCCGCCGCGCAGAGGAAGCGAAGCCAGCCCGCCAAGCAGGGCGGACCGGTGCAGAAACGACCGCCGGGTCAGCCCGGGTTGAGAAGAACCGTTCATCAGGGCTGGATCGTGCATCCTGGTCCTCCTTTAAGTGCCTGCGCGGCCTTCAACTGGGCTTCCAGTTGGGAGGGCAGGCGTGCTCCCAGAGCGTAGGCGTCACGAAGTTGATCGACCTGCAGCGGGTAAGCGGTGTTCGTGAGATCAACCCAACTCAAGCAGGCCCTGGTGAATTTCGCCGAGCGCAGGTCGGCATCCCTGAAATCCGCGAAGGGATGCGCTTTTCCTTCACCGGCGCTCTGCCAGCCCATCTTCGAGTTGGAAAAGTCCGCGTCCTGCAATGTGCTCCTGCGGAAGGTTGCTTGCCGCAAATCGGCTCGCTCAAACCGTGCATGGGACAGCTTCACCGAGGTGAAGTTGGCGTTCACCAGCGATGAGCCGGTGAAGTCGGCGGCGCACAGATCTGCCTGAACGTCCGCGAAATCAAAGTCGTCGAGGTAGAAACTGGTCAGGTTCGTGTCGCACTTGCCGCACGGTTTTTTCGGGCACCCGGCCGGAGCCTGATCGCGGGCGATCAGTGCCAGCGTGACAGCCGCATGCTGCCGGGCCCGCCGCCGCGCCGCGAGCTCATCCTGCTTCCTCGTCAAGTCCTTTTGCCGGTCGCGGTCGGCTGCTGCCCCGAGGCCGCGCAAATCGTTCTGCGTCTGCCCGTAGTCGAGCCTGACCTTTTCCAGCGCGGCCCGGATGGTGGGTAGCGCCTTTGCGGCCTGGACCGACGCCAGGGGGCCGGCGCCCTCCAGCGCGCCGCGCAACGCGCCGCGAACGAGGTCGTCTTCCTCCTGCAGAATCGCGGAAATCAGGATCGTCGTGACGGTTTCAAGCGTCTGCTGGTCTTTCAGATACGGCGCCAGCGCGGATGCCCGTGCGGCGCGGATCGTCGGGCTCTGCTGCCCAAGGCCTTCGGCCAATAGCGAGAGCTGCTTTTGCTGCTCCCGCTCATTGAGAGTGCGTTGCGTTTCCTGAGTGGCCCACAAGGTCAAAAGTGCAACGGCCACGGCGGCCAAAGGGATCGCGGTGGCGGCAACCTGCAGGAATTCGATGAACCCGGCCCACGCACGGCCTGCTTTGCCCTTGGTTTCGCTTATCGTTTTCGCCGTCGCAACATTGATGGAGGCAATTTCAGCATCCAGTTTTTTGAGTTCCTTGTCATTCCGCGCGGGGTCGGAAGGAATCGCGGCGGTGATCTTCGCGATGTCCTGCTCGAGCTGCTGGATTCTCGCCGCATGCCTGCCGGCGGCGGCCGCGTCGCTCCTGAGAAGGTCGAGTTGAGCTTGCAGGACTTCCCGCTCGAGCCTGTTGCGGCGGTCAAAAACATCCTGAGTTTGCTTGCTGAGCGGCTCGATCGCGGCTCTCAGATTTGCAAGGTCGCCCTTGAGCGCTTCGAGGCGCTCGTCTGGCTTTGCCGAACTGTCGTTCATGGTCCATCCACGGCGGCGCCATTCGTGGTTGCATTGATATACCGAGCGGCTGGATGGACGCAAACCTCCGGCAGGGCGACCGCCCGGCGCATCTCGCGTGGATGGCCACCTCGTCGCGCCGCCGATAACTGGCGGCAGCGGTCCCGCTCGACCGCTCTTCGCTACATCTTGAACTTCACGATCTTCTGCTTCTGCTCGCCCAGCCCCTGGATGCCGAGCGTGACGACGTCGCCGGCTTTCAGCCACACCGGCTCCGGCTTCATGCCGAGCGCGACGCCCGGCGGCGTGCCGGTGGTGATGACGTCGCCCGGCTCCATCACGAAGAACTGCGAGCAGTACCAGACGATGTGTTGGATGCCGAAGATCATGGTCTTGGTATTGCCGCGCTGGCGCTTCTCGCCGTTCACCTCGAGCCGCATCTCGAGCTTCTGCACGTCCTTGATCTCGTCCTTGGTGACGAGCCAGGGCCCGAGCGGCCCGAAGGTCTCGCAGCCCTTGCCCTTGGTCCATTGCCCGCCGCGCTCGGCCTGGAAGTTGCGCTCCGACACGTCGTTGCAGATGCAGTAGCCGGCGACCACGTCGAGCGCGTTCTTCTTGGCGAGGTAGCGCGCGCGGCTGCCGATCACGATCGCGATCTCGCATTCGTAGTCGAGCTTGGTCGAGCCCTTCGGGATCATCGTGTCGTCGTTCGGGCCGACGATGCAGTTCGGCGCCTTCTGGAAGATGATCGGCTCCTTCGGGATCGCCGCGCCGGTTTCGGCCGCGTGGTCGGCGTAGTTGAGCCCGATCGCGATGAAGTGGCGCGTGTTGCCGACGCAGGCGCCGAGCCGCGTGCCGGCCTTTACGGTGGGGAGCTTGGAGAGGTCGGTCTTCTTGATCTTCGCAAGGCCCTTCGGCGAGAGCGTGTCGCCCGAAATGTCCGGCACGACCTTGGAGAGGTCGCGGATGCGGCCCTTGTCGTCGATGATGCCGGGCTTTTCGCGGCCGGGCGCGCCGAAGCGGACGAGCTTCATGAAACGTGTCTCCCCCTGGATGGTCGGTTTGAATGGATGGCGGGTCGGCCCGGACTATGCGTCGGCGCAACGACGCGGGCAAGCGGATATGCTAGCTGTCACGCTTGGCAGGGGAGGGGCTCATGTCGATCATCGCAAAGGTGCTGATCGCGCTCGTCGCGCTCGAGCACATCTATTTCCTGGTGCTGGAGATGTTTCTCTGGACCGCGCCACGCACGCGCGCCGCGTTCGGCATGAGCGCCGAGCAAGCCGAGCAGAGCAAGGTGCTCGCCGCCAATCAGGGGCTCTACAACGGCTTTCTCGCGGCCGGCCTGATCTGGTCGCTGATCGCGCCCGCGGCCTATGCGGCGCAGCTTGCGCTATTCTTCCTCGCATGCGTGCTGGTCGCGGGCATCTACGGCGGCTTCACGGCGAACAAGCGCATCTGGCTGTTGCAGGCGCTGCCGGCCGCAATTGCACTTGCGGCGGTGTGGCTCACCTAAAGGGTAACGGAACCGAACGGGCCTGGGCGCTATCTTCCGCGCGAGAACCTCTTGCGGAAGGACACCATCCCATGAAGCTGTTCACTGTTCCGCTCGCCGCCGCCGCCATCGCGCTAACCGTGGCGCCGGCGTTGGCGCAATATCCTCGCACGCACTACCACCCCTACGGCCACTCCTACCCTTACTATCCCGGCTGGCAGGGCGGCGGCTGGATCAACCGGCCGGTCGGCGGCTGGGTCGGCCCGGGCGCCGTCGGCGGCTGGGGCGCGATCAACCGGCCGTTCTCCGATCCGTCCAATGTCTCACCCGGTTACCTGCGGGAGCGGGCGCTGGGCCGCTGCGTCGAGGATCTCGGCTACGGCCGCTACGAATATTGCTGATAGACTGGTAGCGCGCGCCGCACTTTCGCCCAATGCGAGAGTGAGATAGCGCTCGGTCGATAATGAATTGCAGCATGAAAACAAGTGTCGCCGCGGCCGTTCTGGCAGCCCTTCTTGGCCCCGCGCCGGCCGTGGCGCAAACCGACCTGCGCACCGACCGGGTTCGCATCGTCTACGAAGAGCCCACCGACCCGCGGCATCTGCCGATCCGCCAGGCGATGCAGGAGCGGCGCATCCTCGAGACGGTCGGCGAACTCCTGAACGCCTTTCGTCTGCCGCGCGAGCTGACGGTGGAAGTGAAAGGCTGCAGCGGCCGCGAGACGGCGTGGTACGCCTTCGACAAGGCGATGTTCTGCTACGAGTACGTCGAGCTGATCCAGCGCCATTCACCCAAGGTGGCGACCCCCGGCGGCGTGGCGCGGGCCGACGCGATCGTCGGCGCCGTCATCGACACGATCCTGCACGAGGTGGCGCACGGCGTCATCGACCTGCTCGACATCCCGGTGCTCGGACGCGAGGAGGATGCGGCCGACTTCTTCTCGATCTATCTGCTGCTGCAGTTTCCCCCCGACGACGCGCGGCGCCTGATCCAGGGCGTCGCGTTCACGATGGGCAGCGAGGCGCGCGTGGAGGTTAGCGAAAAGCCGCGGCCGCAGATGTTTGCCGGGCCGCATGCCATGAACGCGCAGCGTCATTACAATGTGCTGTGCCTGTCCTACGGTGCCAATCCGGCGCTGTTCGACCACGCGCTGCCGGCCGGGTTGCCGCCCTGGCGCGCGCGCTATTGCGGCGACGAGTGGTCGTTGCTCAAGCGCTCCTTCGACAAGCTCATCCTTCCGCATGTCGACCAGGACAGATTGCGCGCGGCGATCGCGCAAGTGCGCTTCAACTGGCGCCCGCTCGCCACCGCGGCGGAGAGTTTCGACAAGCCGCCGCTGGGGGATTGAGGCGGAATTGCACGCCCTGCGCTTGTCTGCTCCGCGCCCGGGCTGCGTTCACACATGTCCGGCGGCCGGTGTTGCTATGGGCCCGAGTGACAGGTCGTCACTGCGGCCACAAGAAGCGGAGTGGTCACGAGGACTGTGACGAGCACCGCAAGACTGCCGCAGGCAAAGATGGTCGGCACTACCGCGATGTAGATGACCGAGACCACGATGACCGCGATGAAGACGATCAGCACAAGCTTGAAGAAAAGACATGCGTCCCAGCATCTGACCAGCCACTGAATGAAGAGCACGGCGAACAGGACGGCGAACGCCAAGAGCAAGGACCACCAGTTGCCGCCGCAGCAGCCGAGCAGATACAGCGTTACCACGAAGCCGGAGAGCCACGCCGCCCAGAGGACGGCTGCCGCCTCGCACCCGGTCTCGCAGGTGCAGACGCCGAGCAAGCAAAGAGTCCACCACAGCGCGAGGACGGCCAAGAACGCGATCCCCAGGCCGCCGACGATGGCCCAGACCCAGGGCGGCACGGCGCCGCCGATCAGCATCGGACAGATCTGCAGTGCGAGTGTGAAAACGGTCGCGGCCATGGTCATCGCCGCCAAAGCGGCGGCGACGAGTACGAGCGAGCCGCACAATCCGCTGCCGCCGCCATTGCCGTTGCCATCCCGGCAAGGCGGCACGGTGAACGTCTTGCTGGCGGACTGCTCCGGGCAACCGGGCGGGCCCTTGATGGTGATGGTCGCCGTATAGGAACCGGGCGTGCCGTAAACATGGTCGATCGCCGGATTGCTGTTCACGGCGGCGTTGAGGGTCTGGCTCGTGGCGTCGCCAAAGTCCCACACGTACTCGGTCGCGCCGCCGCCGGTGATGTCGGCGGTGAGGTTGACGGAACGGGTCGTCTGGCTGGGACAGGATCCGAGGGTTTCCTGGACATTGCCGACGGTCGGGCAGGCGCCGCCGCAACCGGGGACGTCGACCGCGCGCGTGGCAGTGTCGATGCAGGACGGATGGAGCCCCGTGACCGTCAACGTCGCCGTATAGGGGCTGAGGCCGGTGCCCGGCGCCGGATAGTTGTGGCTGGTCGCCGGCGTCGCTCCCGGCAGCGTGGCGTCGATCAACACCGAGGCGTTGTCCGGCGTCCCGAACTCCCAATAATAAGTCTGCGGTGGCCCGCCGGTCACTGTCGCGTTGAAATTGACCGTGCGCGTGCCGTCGGCGTTGCAGACCCCGGCGACCGAAGCGATGACGGTGACGATATGCGGGCAATCGATGGCGCACGGGGCGAGGCCGGAAACCAGGACGGTGAGCGGCGGGCAGCCCGTGGGTACGACGATGTTCAGCTTCGCCGTGTAGGGCCCGGGCGGCGTATAGGGATGCGGACCCTCCGTATAGGCGCCGGGCGTCGGGATGACGAAGGCCGTGCCGAGGATTGCGTCGCCATAGTCCCACTGGCCGACCACGGTACCCGGCGGGATCGTCGCCACGTTTGCGGTGAGGGTGACGGCACGCTTCCCGTTGGGGTCGCACCCTCCCACCGCCACGGTGATGGTCCCGTTCGGGCAGCCGCTCTGCTGGCATGCGAGCACGCCGGTAAATGTGTCCCTGCAATTTGAATCGGTTGCGCAGAACGCCGTGACGACGATCGGCTTGGTGCAACTGCAACTGGTCGGCACGTCGACCGCCCAGGAGCCACCCGCGCTCAGCGTCACGGCGTTGACCGGTCCGACGCCGCAATCCACCTGGACCACAACATCGAACGAGCCGGCGGCCATGACGATGGGTGCGCAGTCACCGCTCAGTTTGCCGGTCACGCGGATCGTGCTCGTAACGGTGCCGCCCGGTGTGGCCGGGATACCCAGGACACTCGTGATGCTCATCGAGCAAGCCATGGCAAACTCCGCTGACGGACAGGCGAGACGGCGCGGCGAACCGTTACCGAGCGGCTGCGATCATGCCACGCGCAGGACAATCGTCGAAGCTTATTCAGAAGTATCTTATAACAGAGGTTGTAGAAAGTCGACTGGCCGGCCTGGCAGACGGCATCTTGGGGGAGGTCGAGGCCGCCGCGATCGAGCGCGTCGTCGCGTGGCAGCTCGCGCAGATCATGAAGCCGCGTCCACCGCGATCACCGTGTCGATAGCCTGCGCGGCGAGGCGCTCGTAGGTGTCGGTGCCGTCGCCGTCCCACCAGTCCGGCTTGCCCCACTGCTTGACGCTGCGCGCCTTGATGGCGAAGCCGGAGAGAGAGCGCGCCGTGACGCGCAGCATCGCAGCGGTCACATCGGCGACGCGGTCGAGCGCCGCGTTGTGCGTGGCCTCGGCGGCGGCGACGTCGGTTGCGCGCTTGAGCCGCCGCAGCCGCGCCTCATAGCGGCGCGCGAGCGGCAGGATGCGGCGCTGAAGGAGATCATCGCCGATCAGGTCAAGGTCGCAATGAGTGTGAAAGGCCTGAGAAAACCGCGATAGCGGCGCGCATGAAGACGATCCGCCGTCAGCTCGACCGGCAGCCCGACGGCGATAATCAGTTGGTGGCGCTTGCCACGCTGCGGAGGGCGGCAAGCGGATGGAATTTGCGGGTGGAGCTGGAATAGTGGCGGGCAGAGGCGCAGGGCGCTGCGTATGAGCATTAGAATACACCGCCCAGGGCAGGGACGCTCGACGGACTACGGGCTTCTAAGTCGATTAGAACAGACTACCCCACTCTCCTGCAGAAAGGCGCAGGACGTTCTGGTCGCAGCGGAAAAGTATGTTGATGGCCCGCGCTTGTTCCGATCACGGAAATCGTTGATACGAAATTTGCAAAAGGAAATCTATGCGCTGCGAGATAGGCTATTGGAGGAGAAGTACCAAGCTGGTTCAAATCTTTCGTCGACAAAATTGCTATTTTCTTATCTGAGTGAATTCTCTGACGCATATCCGAATTGGCAGCGCGAATATGCTGCGTTGAATCAATTCATTCCTATGTGCTTCTGAACAAAAATTAGGCCGGCAGCGGATACTTCGCTAAGCTGCCGCCTCGGCCTTCGCGCCGAACGGAATGGCCGCGACGACCGCGTCGGCCGCACGCTCCTGAAAATCCGGATCAGCCCGCAGTTCGTCGATCGTGCGCGCAGTTGGGAAGCGTTCGCCCGAAAGGTCCGACCAGTCCTCCGCCGCAAAAGCCAGAACGTCGGCCGCGTTCTTCATCGCCTCATCGATGGTGTCGCCTGCCGTGAACACGCCTGGCACGTCGGGAAACGACACGCCGTAGCAGCTGTCGCGGTCCTTGTGGATGAGAGCGATGTAGTGGGCCATTCTCAGTCCTTCTTCCATCCCGCATCTTTGTATATGGCGTGGACCGTGCCTATGGCCAAATCCCTTTTCGGATGCGGCACGATTACACGCCTGCGTAGCTGCCGGTGTATGAACTTGTGATGCGACCCGCTCACTGACACTTGCTCAAAACCGTCCTGGAGCAGCCGGCGAATGATATCACGGCTGTCGCGCAGCATCTAATCCACTACCTCATTCGAGCATCTAGCAGTCCGGTCCCGGGTTTCGCTTCGCTCAACCCGGGCTACAAACCCTACCGCACCAACTCCCGCATCGCCTTGTCGAGCCCCGCCAGTGTCAGCGGATACATGCGCCCGCTCATCATCTGCCGGATCATCTTGATCGAGTAGGTGTAGTCCCACTGCTCCTCGGGGATGGGGTTGAGCCAGATGCAGGCCGGATAGGTGCGCGTCACGCGCTCGAGCCACACCGCGCCCGCCTCCTCGTTGAAATGCTCGACCGAGCCGCCGGGCGCGGTGATCTCGTAAGGGCTCATCGAGGCGTCGCCGACGATGACGACCTTGTAGTCGTGCGGATACTTGTGCAGCACATCCCAGGTCGGCGTCGTCTCCTGGAAGCGGCGGCGGTTTTCCTTCCACACCTTCTCGTACAGGCAATTGTGGAAGTAGAAATGCACGAGGTGCTTGAACTCCGTGCGCGCGGCTGAGAACAGCTCCTCGACGAGCTTGACGTGCCAGTCCATCGAGCCGCCGATGTCGAACAGCGCCAGCACCTTGATGGTGTTGTGCCGCTCCGGGCGCATGTGGATGTCGAGATAGCCCTTGTGCGCGGTGCCCTTGATGGTGTTGTCGAGATCGAACTCGTCGGGCGCGCCGGTGCGGGCGAACTTGCGCAGACGGCGCAGCGCGATCTTGATGTTGCGCGTGCCGAGCTCGACCTGGTCGTCGAGATCCTTGAACTCGCGCCGGTCCCACACCTTCACGGCGCGGCGGTGCTGGCTCTCGCCGCCGATGCGGATGCCTTCCGGATTGTAGCCCGCGTTGCCGAACGGCGAGGTGCCGCCGGTGCCGATCCATTTCTTGCCGCCCTGGTGGCGGCCCTTCTGCTCTTCGAGGCGCTTGCGTAAGGTCTCGAGCAATTTGTCGAGGCCGCCCATCGCCTCGATCATCTTCTTCTCTTCCTCGGTCAGGTATTTCTCTGTGATCTTGCGCAGCCATTCTTCCGGGATCTCGGCGGTGAGCGCCTGCTCGATCAGGTCGAGCCCCTTGAACACGTGGCCGAACACGCGGTCGAATTTGTCGAGGTTGCGCTCGTCCTTCACCAGCGCGGCGCGCGAGAGATAATAGAAGTCCTCGACACGGCGGCCGGCGAGGTCGTGCTCCATCGCCTCCATCAAGGTGAGGTACTCGCGCAGCGTGACCGGGACGCCGGCGGCTTTCAGGTCGGTGAAGAACTGGACGAACATGGGGGGATTTTATCCGGGAATGTAGGGCGGGCAAAGCTTGTCCCCGCGAAGGCGGGGACAAAGCGTGCCCGCCATTGCGGGTTGCGGCGGGCACGTCGCTGCGCTCCTTTGCCCGCCCTTGTAATAGCGAAACCGATTATCGTCTGGCCTGTTCCGAAAGGAATGCTCTGCCGCGGATGGCCATCCGCGGCAGAGCGGCTGGCGATCGGATCGAGCCCGCCCTGAGCCGCTTGTGGCTGCCCCGTAGCGTGATCGTCGTCAGCACCTTCATCGGACCCGGATGGTTGCCGGAACAACCTGGTTCGCTTCACAAGGCAGGGTCGACGAAGATGACACAGACTAACACGACGACGGCCGGAATCGATACGTCCAAGGCCAAGCTCGACGTCGCGGTTCATGGCCGGACCGAACGCTGGCAGGTCGAGAATACGCCGCACGGCTGGCGGCGGCTTGCCGCCGATCTGGCTGAAGGCCGGCGTCGCGCGCGTCGGCATCGAGGCGACGCGGCGGCTATGAGCGCGGCGTGGTCGGGCATCTGCGGGCGGCGGGCTTCACCGTCCTCGTCCTGCAGCCGATCCAGGTTCGCGGCCTATGCGCGCGTGCATCTGCGCCGGGCCAAGAACGACGCGCTCGATGCCGTGCTCATCGCCGCCTGCGCGGCGGCGATCGAGCAGCCGAAGATCGAGCCAGATCCGCGGCTGGCCGAGCTGGCGCGACCATCTGACCTTCGTCGAGCAGATCGAAGAGGACATCGCGCGCCTCAAGACCCGGCTCGAGCATGTCGACGAGCCGCGGCTGCGGCGCATCGTCATGGCCGACATCGCTCGGCTGAAGGCGCGGCGCGCGGCCGAGCTGCTCCGGATCGTCGCGAGCCTGCGCGCCCACGACGATCTTGCCCGCCGCCTCGATCTCGTGCTCAGCGTTCCCGGCATCGGCGAGCGCACCGCGCTCGCGCTCATCATCCGCATGCCCGAACTCGGACGCATCAGCCGCGAGCAGGCCGCAGCGCTGGCCGGTCTGGCGCCCTTCGACGACGACAGCGGAACCCACAAGGGCCAGCGCCACATCGCCGGCGGTCGCGGCCGCCTGCGCCGCTCCCTCTTCGCCGCCGCGCTCCCCGCCGCCTTCCGCTGGAACAAGGCGCTGATCGACCTCTACGCTCGCCTCACCGCGCGCGGAAAAGCCCACAACGCAGCTCTCGTCGCCTGCGCCAGGAAGCTCCTGATCTACGCCAACACCGTCGTCGCAGCGCGGAACCCCGTGGATCGAACAGCCCGCCGCGACTTAATGGTTGCTACGATTGCTCTGTTTCTAACCCTGCTTGCCCTGATCTTGCCGCGAGGGGGCCTTAAGCACCATAACCGAACGCGGAACCCCCATGCCCCGTCGATTTGTCCTTGTCATATGTGCGCTTGCGCCCTTGGGCGTGCTGCCCGCCGCGGCGCAGACACATATTCAGCCGCCGATCACGCCGTCGCCGTCCGCGTCCGCTGCAGATCCTGCCGCCGACGATCTCGCCCGACCTGCGCATCGTCTGGGAGGTGAAGAACCGTTTCCGCCTGTTCCGCAAGGAGGCGGACTTCCTCAAGCACGTCGCGGCGCAGAGCATCAAGAGCGTGCTCGCCGCCGAGCAGATCATGGCGACCGAGACCGACGGCCGCGGCTGGGCGCGCACCATGCTCGGCAATCTCTGCATCGACCCGATGGGCGCGCGTCCAGACCACCTGCGAGCGCGACGGCACGCGCGAATCCTATCTGGCGCCGGCCGATCACCGCGTCGAGATGCGTCTGACCGGCACGTCGCCGCAAAACACCTGCGCCTGGGTGTTCGACGAGGGCGACGGCCCGCCGCGCAATTACACCGGCCCATGCGGCGAAGAAGTGCGCATCCGCCTCGCCTACGGCAAGCCGGCCATCGTGACGGTCGACGTCACGGTGCCGAATGCGCCGCCGCAGCGCGCCGACCACCGAGATCGCGGTGCGCGACCTCCTGATCGCCGGCCTCGGCGACTCGATCGCGGCGGGCGAGGGCAATCCGGACCGGCCGGTGGCGCTGTCGGACGAAGGCTTCTGCTTCCGCCGCTTCGGGACGGGAAGCGAATACTTCCGGCCCGGCCGCGCCACGTTCAAGGGCGACCGGACCTGCGAGGCCGGACACAGCACGCCGGAAAGTCTCGCCGAATGGACGAGGCTCGGCGCGCGCTGGATGAGCCAGGCCTGCCACCGCTCGCTCTACAGCTATCAGCTGCGCACCGCGCTCGCGCTCGCGGTGGAAAATCCGCACGTCGCGGTGACGTTCCTGCCGCTCGCCTGCACCGGCGCGACGATCGAGAACGGCGTGCTCGGCTCGCAGCGCGCGCGCGAGCTCAACTGCACGCCGGACACGCAGCTGCCCGAGCACGGTGCCGGCGCAGATCACGCAGTTGCAGCAATATCTCGCCGCCGCGCGGCGCACGCGGCCCGGCCGCAATCTCGATCTCGTGCTGCTGACGGTCGGTGCCAACGACATCGATTTCTCCGGGCTGGTCGCCAACGTGATCATCGACTCGACCGGCGAGCGCGTGCTGTTCGGAACGCAGCGTCATCTCGTCGGTGGAGTCTGCCGAGAAGCGCGCTGGCGCGCACGCTGCCGGCGGGCTTCGCCAAGCTGCGCGCCGCGCTCAAGCCGATGGTCGGCGGCGACCTCGTCGCGCGTGGTGTTCGTCTCCTACGGCCATCCGGCGCTGCGCGCCGACGGCACGCCCTGCGCCGGCGGGCAGGCCGGCTTCGACGTGCATCCCGCGTTCAAGCTCGACGGCGAGCGGCTGCGCCGCGTCGCGGACTTCGTCGGCGCGCGCTTCCTGCCCGCCCTCAAGGCGATCGCGCAGTGCACCGGCCGCGACCTGCCAGAATCCGCGCCGACCGCATGACGTTCGTCGATGCGCACCAGCAGGCCTTTCTCGGCCACGGCGTGTGCGCGCGCTCCGAGCAGGACCCGGAATTCGACCGCGCCTGCTTCGCGGCCGACGGCAAGACGTTTGCGGCGAGTCCGGTCGAAGGCGCGGTCGAGCCGCTCACCTGCGGCGTATTCGGCCACCGAGTTTCGCGCCTATGCGCCGCGCGCGCGCTGGATCCGCACCGCCAACGACAGCTATTTCGTCGCGATGACGTTTCCCGAAGGACTGCCGTCGACCTTGCAGCCGACCGACATCCATGACGCGACCTGGGGCGTGGTCAGCGCGGTCTATGGCGGCGCGGTGCATCCGACCGCCGAAGGCCATGCCGCGATGGCCGATGCCGCGCTCGCCGCGGCGCGGCAGGTGCTGGGCCTCGGCGCCGCCGCCGCGTCGGTGAGCATCGAGCCGCTCGCGCCCGTTCAGCAATAGCGCCGGACGAACCCACGTGACCGATGCCGCGCCCGGCTAGTCCGTCGCGGCGCGAGCCGGCTTGTCGATTGCGCTGTAGACCAGATTGCGCAGCACCTGACGAAACGGCGTGCGGTTGCGCGGCGACTGCATCGCATAGACGACGAACATGTCTTCCTTCGGATCGACCCAGAAATACGTGCCGCCGGCGCCGCCCCAATTGTAGTCGCCGATCGAACCGGGCGTTCCGGCGACGCCGGTATCCTTGCGCACCGCGAAGCCGAGGCCGAAGCCGTAGCCGGGTCCCGGCAGGTAGAGTGGCCCCGGCGTGATGACCGACCCGTTGTGATCCGACGTCATGTGCGCGACGGTCTTCGGCCCGAGATAGCGCTTGCCGTCGAGCGTGCCGCCGTTGCGCAGCATCATGACGAAACGCGCATAGTCGGTGACCGTGCCGACCATGCCGCCGCCGCCGGATTCCCATTCGCGCACGAGGCGCGGATCGCCGAACTCCGCGCCGGTGCCGATCCTGCGATCGTCCTTGAAGGGCTCGGCGATGCGCGCGTGCTTCGCCGCGTCGGCGACGTAAAAGCTCGTGTCCGTCATGCCGAGCGGATCGAGGATGTTCTCCTTCTCAAACTGATACAGCGATTTTCCGGACACGACCTCGACCAGCCGGCCGAGGATGTCGGTCGAGTGGCTGTAGTCCCAGGTCGTGCCGGGCTGGGATGCGAGCGGCAGCTTCGACGATCCGCTCGACGAATTCGGCATTGGTCGTAGTCGCCTTCGAAACACGTGCGGATCGAGATAGGTCTTCTTCACCATCATGTCGCCGAAGAAACCGTAGGTGAGGCCCGACGTATGGCGCAGCAGGTCCTGGATCGTGATCGGCTTCTTGGCCGGCGATGAGTTCGAGCTTCGGTCATCGCCATCCGGCCCTTGGTTTCAACTCCGACCTTCATGTCCTTGAACGCCGGAATGTATTTGGCGATCGGCTCGTCGAGCGTGATCTTGCCCTGCTCGACGAGCATCATGACGGCGACGCGAGGTGATCGGCTTGCTCATCGAATAGATGCGGAAGATCGCATCCTTGGTCATCGGCGCCTTGGTTTCGGGATCGAGCACGCCGACGGATTCGAAATAGGCGATCTTGCCGTGGCGCATGATCATCGTGACGGCGCCCGGAATGGTGCCCTTGGCGGATTCGTCGCGCAGCCAGCTTGCGTGATGCGGTCGAGCCGATCGGCCGAGAAGCCGACGTCGGCCGGTTTCGCGACCGGCAGATCCTGCGCCGGAACGGCGATGGCGAATGCCAGAAGAAATGCGAACGACACGAGCCAAGGATTTCAGGGCGCGCATCCGCTCCTCCCGCTATTGATTGGGGACGATGATTTGACCTCACGCGCCGCGTGTCAATGCAAGAAGCTGGGTGCAGGTCGAGGCGTGCTTGCACGGTCGAGCTTCAGCGACGTATGCTAGCAATGCTAGCACGGAGAACCTAGCATGGGTGCGATCACGATCCGAGGCCTCGACGACGCGGTTATCACGGCGATCAAGCGGCGCGCCGGCGATCAGGGCGTCTCGATGGAGGAAGAAGTGCGCCGTCTGCTGCAGACGACCTATGCCGACGACCGGCAGGCGCGCGGCCGTGCCTGGGCGCGGCGCCAGCTCGAACGCCTCAAGCGCGGCGAGCTACCCAAGGCCGACATCAGCTCGGTTGAGGAAATTCGCCGGATGCGCCAGGAGCGCACCGATGAGCTTGAGCGCAGGTCCCGCAAGACGACAGGCACGTGATCGTCGATGCCAATGTTGTTTTGAAATGGTTCGTCGCTGAGGACGACAGCGACGCGGCGCTTGCGTTGCGCCTTCAAGGCGGGCTGTTTGCACCGGACGTCATGCTCATCGAATACCGGAACGCGTTGCTCAACAAAGTGCGGCGGCGAGCAATCTCGCCGGACGAGGCGCGACGCGCCGAACGCGAGCTTGATGGTGTCGGAATTACCATCATTCCCTCCGCACCACTGCTCGGGGAGGCTTTTCAGCTCGCGCTCGATCTTCAAGAGCCGATCTATGACTGCACCTACCTAGCCGCGGCGATCGCCAGTGATCGCATTCTCGTCACCGCCGACCAACGATTTGCCGCGAAGGTAGAAGGCTCGGGCACGGCCCAGAATCGCGTCAAACTTCTTGCAAGCTTGCGAGGTTAGGCGGCCGGCATTCAGTTTAAGACACGCCCAGCTTCTTCTGCAGGCTGGTCGACGACGTCGTGTACTGGAACACGAGCCGCTTGTCCGGATAGACGTAGCGGTGCGCCTTCTGCGACATCAGCGCGACCTCGTGGAAGCCCGAGAGGATCAGCTTGAGCTTGCCCGGATAGGTGTTGATGTCGCCGACCGCGAAGATGCCCGGGATGTTCGTTTCGAACTTCTCGGTGTCGACCGGGATGAGATTGTCGTCGAGCTTGATGCCCCAGTTGGCGACCGGGCCGAGCTTCATGGTGAGCCCGAAGAACGGCAGGATCGCATCGCAGGCGATCTCGAAATTCGAGCCGTCATTTGTTTTCACGATCGCCTTGCTAACCTGACCGTCCGCGCCTTCGAGCGAGGTCACCTGACCGACCACGAAGTCGATCTTTCCCTCGCCGACCAGCGTCATCATCTTGTTGACGCTGTCGGGCGCGGCGCGGAATTCCTGCCGGCGGTGCAAGAGCGTAAGGTGGCTCGCGAGCGGCGCGAGATTGAGCGTCCAGTCGAGCGCCGAGTCGCCGCCGCCGGCGATCAGCAGCCGCTTGCCGCGGAACGTCTCCATCTGGCGCACCGCGTAATAGACCGACTTGCTCTCATAGGCCTCGATGCCGGGGATCGGCGGGCGCTTGGGCTGGAACGAGCCGCCACCGGCCGCGATCACGATGATCTTCGCCTCGAACACCTGGCCCGCGGTCGGTGGTGATGCGGAACATCGGGATCGCCGATCTTCTCCACCGTCTCGACCATCTCGCCGAGATGGAAGGTCGCCTGGAACGGCTTGATCTGCTCCATCAGCGCATCGGTCAGGCCCGCGCCGGTGATGTAGGGGATGCCGGGAATGTCGTAGATCGGCTTCTCGGGATAAAGCTCGGCGCACTGGCCGCCGACCTTGTCGAGGATGTCGACGAGATGGCACTTCATGTCGAGGAGGCCGAGCTCGAACACCGCGAACAGGCCAACCGGGCCCGCGCCGATGATGAGCGCGTCGGTCGTGATCACTTCAGTCTTGGTCAGCACAGCAAAACGCCTTTTGGGAACTGTCGTTGTTTTTGGGATTGGCGACTGTCTAGCGGGCCAGAGCGCAGCAGGAAAAGGGAAAATACGGACATGGCTGCTGTGAAAGTTACTTATCTGCCGGTAATGGCTTATCGCCATGGAAGAATTGGAGAAAAGGCCTTGAACGAACAAGCAAAACCGGCCCGCATTATCCCGAAGCTTGACCAGTTTCCGGGCCGCACCGCGGATGTCATCCGGTTTGGCGACCTCGACCCGCAGGGGCATGTGAACAATACGGTTTTCGCGACCTACTTCGAGACCGGCCGGGTCACGCTGCTGCGCGAGCCCGGCAACGAATTGCTCAACCCGCCCGGCACGACCTCCGTGCTGGCGCAGCTCGACATTCGCTTTCTGAGAGAGATGCACTGGCCGGGCGCGGTCGAGATCGGCACCGCAACGACCCGGATCGGGCGCTCGTCGTACACGTTCCTGCAGGCGATCTTTCACGAGGGCGAATGCGCCGCCACCGCCGAAGCCACCATGGTGATGATCGACGCGGCGACACGCAAAGCGCGGCCGTTGCCGGAGGAGGTGCGGGAGCGGCTGGAAGCGCTGAGGGTGCGCTCCTAACCTCATCCAGAGGAGCGGTCCGCAGGACCGCGTCTCGCAGGATGGCACTCGCACCGCCCTGTGGCCATGGTTCGAGACGCGCAGCTTCGCTGCGCTCCTCACCATGAGGATGACGCTACGCCTGCCGTTCGGGGATGCGCACCACGAGCCCGTCGAGCTCGTCCGTCACCTTGATCTGGCAGGAGAGGCGCGAATTCGGCCGCACGTCGTAGCCGAAGTCGAGCATGTCCTCTTCCATCGGCGAGGGGCCGCCGGTCTTCTCGCGCCATTCCTCCTCCACGTAGACGTGGCAGGTGGCGCAGGCGCAGGCGCCGCCGCACTCGGCCTCGATGCCGGGCACGCTGTTCTTGATCGCGGATTCCATCACGGTCGAGCCGGTTTCGGCATCGACGGCGTGCTCGGTGCCGCTGGATTCGATGTAGGTGATCTTGGGCATGTCAACCGGACAAAACGGAAAGTCGCCGCGCCGGAAACGGCGGGCGGCTTCCTATAACGGCTCATGCCGCCGGGGGCAAACCCGGAAAGATGCTGCGGCGATCTTGGCGCCATCGGGCGGTCAGTTCGGCAGCAGCAGCTCGGCGATCACGGCGCGCGCCTCGTCGGAGGCGGCGGCGAGCTGGTCGAGCGCCTCGGCGACCGCATCCGCCCCCGCGGAGCCGGCGAGCTCCAGCGCTTCGGCCGCGCGCGCGACGCGCCAGGCGCCGATGCCGCGCGCCGAACCCTTCAGCGTGTGGGCGAGCGTCGCGACCCCGGCCGGAGCCGCGGAACGCATGCGGGCGATCAGCAGGGTCGATTGGCGGTCGAACAGCTGCAGCACCTCGCGTTCCAGGCTGCGGTCGCCGAGCGTGGTGCGGGCGAGGTGCACGAGATCGATCGGCCGGTCGTCCGGCGCCAGCGTGGGCGCGTCCTTGGCGTCGATTGAGCGCACGATTTCCAACTGCATGATAGCCGTCCCCTGGTGTTCGTCCCGGCCGTTCCGGCCGCGTTGTTGATGCGAAACTGGCACAGGAGCGGCCAAGGCCAGGTAAACGGATGGGCCGCTCTGCCCGTCTCATAGGCAGGGGAGCACGGAAATGGTTAACGCGCGTTAAAGGCTCGGCTCGCGACCTCGCGGCCGCACGGCGGGCCGGCCGCGCGAGCAGCTTTCGGAGTTGTCCACAGGCGACAGCCCCGTGGCCCGATCCCGGCAACAGCGTTAACGATGATTAAAGGGAGGTTACCAAAGCCGGTTTCATTCGCTCGCCAGAGGGCGTTAGGATGTGCGAACGGCGGTGTCCTGCTCTTGCAGCGGGCTATCCGCTCGCCGTAGGGGAGGGGTTTTGCTGCTCGCGCACATCTGGCGTGCGGCCCGAGGGTTGGACCCGTCCGGGCAGCGATCCCTTGTAACGAGTTGAGGACGCGGACCGTCATGGCGAACAATCCGAAGACGAATTCAGGACCCGACCGAAGCGGCGATGTCGGCGATCCAGGAGGCCCTCAATCTGCGCGAGGACCCGCCGGCGGCGCCGCGCGCACCCGAGCCCGCGCCTCCCACCGCTCCGGCAGCCGATCCGTTCGCCAACATTTCTGCCGAGGTCGCCGCCGAACGCCCGGCACGACGCCGTCCGACCCGCAGCACGCCCGCGATCGACGAAGATCTGTTTCTCCAGGATACGGTTGGCCAGCCCGCCGCCCGCGAGCCGTTCGGCCGCGCCCCGGCGCCGGCCGCGGTCGACGAGGTCAAGCCGGTCCAGCGCGCCGCCAATGACGACCGCCAGTCGGTCGGCCAGATCCTCCAGTCGATGCAGCGCCGCCCCTCGCGCGCGCCCTACATGGCGGCGTTCTTCCTCTCCGCCGTCTGGGTCGCTGCTCGGCATCGTGGTCGGCGCCTCCTACTTCGGCACCGACCTGCGCCGGCGATCACCAGCCAGGGCGTACATCCGACGCTGTTCGCGCTTGCCGCCGGCATCGCGCTGCCGGTGCTGCTGTTCTACGTGCTCGCGCACATGGTCCGCCGCGCGCAGGAATTGCGCATCATCGCGCGCTCGATGACCGAGGCCGCGATGCGGCTCGCCGAGCCCGAAACCATCGCGCGCGAGTCGATCGTATCGGTCGGGCAGGCGATCCGGCGCGAAGTCGCCGCCATGGGCGACGGCGTGGAACGTGCGCTCGCGCGCGCCGCCGAACTGGAAGCGCTGGTGCACAACGAAGTCGCGGCGCTCGAGCGTGCCTACAACGACAACGAACTGCGCATCCGCGGCCTGATCGAGGACCTCGCCAACCAGCGCGACTAGCCTGGTCGGCCAGGCCGAACAGGTGCGCAACGCCATCACCGGCGTGCATCTCGGCCTCACCCAGGACATCGCGTCGGTGAGCGAGATGGTGGCGGCGAGCGTCAACGACGCCGCGCAGCGCGTGACCCGTACGCTCGCCGAGAAGGGCGAGCACATCACGCTCGCGCTCGGGCGCGCCGGCGACAACATGATCGATGCGCTCGGCGAGCGCGGCGGCGACCTGCTCGAGCAGATGACGCGCACCAGCGAGGACGTCTCGCGCACGCTCGAGACCGCCAGCGACAAGATGACGTCGAACATCGACGTCAAGTCCGATCACCTGAGCGCGCAGATCGCCGACCTGACGGTGAAGCTCGCGCAGATGCTGTCGTCGCGGCTCGATCACGTCACCGACAACGTGTCGCAGAAGACGCTGGCGATCGCCGAAACGCTGATGCGGCGCACCGACGAAATCTCGACCAACCTGACGCGCACGACCGAGCAACTCACCGACCAGCTGCAGTCGCGCACGCAGGAGATGACCGAGACGATGCTGGAGACCGGCAACCGGCTCGCCGAGACGATCGCGACCCGCGCCGACGACGTCAACAACACGCTGAAGGCGACCGGCGAGTCGCTGGTGCTCGATCTCACGCTGCGCGGCGGCGATGTCGTCGGCAAGCTGGAAGAGACCGGCGCGCGCATCACCGAGACCATCATCACGCGCGGCGGCAAGGTGACCGACACCTTCCGCGAGGCGGCCGAACAGCTCGAAAGCACCATCAATGCCAAGGGCGACAGCGTGCGCGAGACTGCTCGCCTCGCGCCTGCAGTCGTTCGAGGAGATGTTCACTCACGGCGGCGCTGAGCTTGCCGAGAAGATCACGCGCGATTCCCAGTCGCTCGGCGGACTGATCACGCAGCATCTCGGCGAATTCGACCGCACCGTGAAGGTCTACGGCGGCGAACTGGTGGAGCGGCTGAGCCAGCGCACCGAGGAAGTCACCGACGCGATGCGCACGCATGTCGATAATTTCGACAGCCGGGTCGGCGCGCGGACGACCGAAGCCGCGACCGTCATGGACGAGCGCATTTCGCGCCTCGGCGAGGCGCTCGACGGGCGTATCCATTCGCTCAACGAGGCGCTCGGCGCGCGCGTGATGGAGATCGCGAAATCGCTCGCCGACGGCGGCAAGGACGTGGTCGGCGCGCTGGAAAAGCGCATCGACGAGGCGAGCGGCACCATCAATACACGCGGCACCATGCTTGCCGACACGCTGCACTCCAAGGCGGACGAGATCGACAAGACGCTCGGCGCGCGCGCGCTCGAAATCGCCGACACGCTCGATGCGCGCATCAACCGCTTCCAGGAACTGCTGGTCGGCCGGGTCGAGACCGTCGCCTCGCAGATCGAGGTGCGCGGCCAGTCGGTCGGCAACGCGATCGTTTCGCGCATGGAGCAGCTCAGCCAGTCGATCCGCAGCAACGCGGGCGAAGCCGAACGCTCGCTCGGTCAGCTCGCGTCCTCGACCGTCGAGGCGATCCGCGCGAGCGCGCATGACGCCGAACGTACGATCACGACGGCTTCCGCCGGCGTGTCGGGCGCGATGAAGCAGGATGCGAGCGAGATCGAGCGGCTGCTGACGACCGCGTCAGCGGCCGCGAGCAGTACGCTGCGGCAGGATTCCGAGGATATCGAGCGCAATCTCACCTCGGTATCCTCGCGCGTTTCGTCGGCGCTGAAACAGGACGCCGGCAGCGTCGAGCAACAGCTCAACGCCGTCTCGCTCAACATCAGCGCCGGCCTGAAACAGAATGCCGACGAAGCCGAGCGCACGCTGCTCGGCGTCTCGACGAGAATCACCGGAACGCTGAAGCAGGAGGCCGAGGATGCCGAGCGGATGCTTGTCGCCGCCTCCGCGCGCGTCAGCAACACGCTGAAGCAGGACACCACCGAGGTCGAACGCGCGCTCAGCACCACCTCGTCCACCATTTCTGGCGCCCTGAAGCAGGATGCGACGGACATCGAGCACGCGTTGACCACCGTGTCCGAGATCGTCAGCAGCACGCTCAAGCGCGACGCCGGCGAAGTCGAGCGCGCGATGGCGGCGGCCTCGTCCAATGTCAGCACGACGCTGCGCAGCGATACCGAGGACCTGCAGCGGGCGGTTGCGGCGATGTCGTCAGAACATCAGCGCCGGGCTGAAGCAGGATGCGGTCGATGTCGAGCGCACGCTGACGATGGCTTCGGCCAATGTCAGCTCGGGACTGCGCAAGGACGCAACCGACATCGAGCGTACGCTGACGACGGTGTCGTCGACCGTGAGCTCGGAAATCAAGCGGGATGCCGCCGACGTCGAGCGGACGCTCGGCGCGGCATCGTCGAGCGCCAGCGCGCTATTGAAGCAAGATGCGCTCGACGTCGAGCGGGCGCTCTCCGCGGCGTCGTCGAGCGCCAGCGCGCTGCTGAAGCAGGACGCCGGTGAAGTCGAGCGCACTCTTGCTACGGCGTCGTCGAGCGTCAGCGCGCTGCTGAAGCAGGATGCCGCGGAGGTTCATGCCTCGCTCGGCGGTCTTGCGTCCACGGTATCCGAAGCGATCCGCGACAGCGCGCAGGGCATCGAGCAGTCGCTCAATCATCTGCTGAGCACCACCACGGAGGCGATCCGCTCGAGCGCGCAGGACGCCGAGCACTCGCTCGGCAATCTGTCAGGGTCGACCACGCGAAGCGATCCGCACCGGCGCCCTCGACGCGGAGCGCACCCTCACGGCCGTTTCGTCGGGCGTCACTGCCGCGATGAAGCAGAACTCCACCGAGATCGAACGCACGCTCGGCCAGCTCGCGAGCACGACGTCAGAGGCGCTGCGGGCGAGCGCCGACGAGGCGACGCGCAAGATCACCGCCACCTCCACCGAGGTGACCGGCGCGATCAAGCGCGGCACCGGCGAAGCCGAGCGCGCGCTGACCACGGTCGCCACGGGCGTGACCGCTGCGCTGAAGCAGAATGCCGGCGAGGTGGAGCGCACGCTGCTCGGCGTCAGCGCCGAAGTCGCGCGCGGTTTCACCGCCAAGGCCGAAGAACTGACCGCGAACATCAATCAGCGCGGCACCGACCTGCAGCGCGTGCTCGACGAGAAGACCGGCGTCTTCCTGAGCACGTTCGGCGCGCAGGGCCAGAAGTTCTCGACCGAGCTCGAACGCATCACCCACAATGCGGTGCAGTCGATCGAGGCGAAGGGCGTGACCTTCGCCAAGTCGCTGACGCAGAACAGCGAGGAGATCACCGCGCAGATCAACGATGCGAGCAGCAAGGCGGCCTCCTCGATCACGCCGCACGGTCGGCGATCTCGACACCACGGCGCGCGGCGCGATCGAGCGCTCGCAGAAGGCCGCATCCGCCGCCGTGACCGAGATGATGGAAACGCACGGCATGCTGCGCAACGACACCTCGGCGCTGTTCGAGCGGCTGCGCGAGGCGAATGTGCTGCTGCAGGAAGTGCTCGGCGGCGCGACCGAGAACCTCAGCACGATCGAGACGACGCTGTCAGGACGCGTCGCCGAATTCGTCACGACCATGAACGACATCGGCGAACGCAGCGGCACGACCAGCTCCCGCTTCGAGGAGCAGATGAAGGCGTTCCAGGCCGGCACCGGCGCGATCCTGCGCGACATCTCGGGCGCGGCCGAGAAGTTCGACGTGCAGGGCAAGGCGCTCGCCGCCGCGGCCGAGCAGATCGACGCCAGCAACCGCCGCACCGAGGACGTGCTCACGGATCGCCGCGAAGCGCTCGACTCGGTCGTCAACCAGATCGACAGCAAGGTCGGCGACCTCGACCAGCGGCTCAAGCGCTTCTCGGCGCTGCTGTCCGAGACGTTCGAGGCTGCCGAAGGCCGCGCCCGCGACATCGCGCGCGTACTCGCCGAAGTCCTCGACCGAAGGTACCAAGGCGATCGCCAATCAGTACGAGCTGGTGCGCGCGACGAGCGACGAGGAGCGCAAGCGCACCTCCGAAGCGCTGCAGTCGATCTACGAGCAGGCGACCGGCGAAACCTCGTCGCTGTTCCGCCAGACCAGCGAGCGCTTCCTCGAGATCGTGCGCCAGATGCGCGAGATGAGCGCCGCGATGTCGCGCGAGATGGAGTCGACGCGTACCGAACTGCGCAAGGGCATCCTCGAACTGCCGCAGGAGACCGCCGAAAGCGCCGCGCAGATGCGCCGCGTGATCGTCGAGCAGATCGATGCGCTCGCCGAACTCAACCGCATCGTCGCGCGCCATGGCGGCGCCACGGCGGAGCAGCCTCAGCGCCGCGCCGAGCCGATGGCGGCCAGCGGCGGTCGTGCCGAGGCGCGTCCGGCGCGCGCGGACTCGCCGGGTGGCGGGCGTGCCAATCCGCCGCCGCGCCGCGCGGAGCCGCAGGCCCCCGCGCCGGAAGGCCGTGGCGGCTGGCTGACCGACCTGCTCGGGCGGGCTTCGCGCGATGAAGGCGAGCCTGCAGCCGACACCCGCCAGGCGCGCCGTGCGATGGAGTCTCTCGATCGCCTCTCGGTCGATATCGCGCGCATGATCGATCATGACGCGGCGGCCGAGCTGTGGGAGCGCTACAAGCGCGGCGAGCGCAACGTGTTCACGCGCCGCCTCTACACCCTGCAGGGTCAGAAGACATTCGAGGAAATCCGCAACCGCTACCGCAGCGACCGCGAGTTCAAATCGACCGTCGACCGCTACATCGGCGAGTTCGAGCGGCTTTTGAGCGAGGTGTCGCAGGACGAGCGCGGCCAGGCGACGCGCGCAGCTACCTCACCTCGGACACCGGCAAGGTCTACACCATGCTGGCGCACGCGGCGGGGCGGTTCGAATAGCGCTTCGTCGCGCTGACGAGATTGAAGGGCGCGGTGCGAGCGCGCCCTTTTCTTTTGGCCGCGGTTCTGGCATCGCGGCGCGCATGGGTCTCACCTCACCGTCCGCGCCGAACGCTGGCCGATCGCCGGCGCGTTCACGATCGCGCGCGGCGCCAAGACGGAAAGCCAGGTCGTGGTCGCCGAGGTGAGCGACGGGACGCATGCCGGACGCGGCGAGTGCGTGCCCTATGCGCGCTACAGCGAGACGGTCGCGGGCGTTGTGGCGGCGATCGAGGCGATGCGCGGTGCATTGGCCGGAGGCCTCGACGCGCGAAGCATTGCAGGCCGCGATGCCGGCCGGGGCGGCGCGCAACGCGCTCGATTGCGCGTTGTGGGATCTCGAGGCGAAGCGCGAGCGGAGAGCCGGTCCACGCGCTCGCCGGTCTGCCGGCGCCACGCCCGCTCGTGACGGCCTATACGATCTCGCTCGGGACGCCCGACGCGATGGCGGCGGCGGCGTCGCAAGGCAGCCGCGCGAAAACTGTTGAAGGTGAAGCTCGGCGGGGAGGGCGATCCGGCACGCATTGCGGCCGTCCGCGCGGCTACGCCGAATGCCGAGCTGATCGTCGATGCCAACGAGGCGTGGGATCGCGCGAACCTCGGCGACAATCTCGCCGCCTGCGCCGAGGCCGGCGTCACGCTGGTCGAGCAACCGCTGCCGGCCGGCGACGATGCGGCGCTTGCGACGATCGCGCGGCCGATTCCGGTGTGCGCCGACGAGAGCGTGCATGACCGCGCGTCGCTGGCGTCTCTCGCCGGGAAATACGACGCGGTCAACATCAAGCTCGACAAGACCGGCGGCCTGACCGAGGCGCTCGCGATGGCGCAGGAAGCCGAGCGGCTCGGTTTCTCGGTCATGGTCGGCTGCATGGTGGCGACGTCATTGTCGATGGCGCCCGCCGTCTTGGTCGCACAGCGTGCGCGTGTCGCTCGATCTCGACGGGCCGCTGCTGCTTGCGCGCGACCGTGAGAATGGATTGCGTTACGACGGCAGCCTGGTCTACCCGGCGACGCCGCTCCTTTGGGGTTGATCACCGCGCGCGCATGAAATTGGCCGCGAGAAACGCAAACCCGCCGCCGGCCGCTGCGAGCGCCGCCATCGCCGGCGTAAGCGAGGCTCCCGCTCGCTCCATAAAGCACGCCAGCCAGCCGCCGAAGCCGCCGCCATCATCAGGCTGTTTGCGGTCGCGATATCGCCTTGCGCGGCGGCGCGGCTTTCTTCGGGCGCGTTCTGGCTGAGATACATCATCGTTCCGAGATGCGTCGCGCCGAACGAAAGCGCGTGCAGCAGCTGCAACGGCGCGAGCAGCGCGAGCGGCGGATCGAATGCGGTTGCGCTCCAGCGCACGATCCGCGCCGGCGGCGCCGATCGCGATCAGTGTCACCGGGCCGATTGAGTGCGGCAGGCGCGCGGCGAATGCAAACAGCACGATCTCGGCGGCGACGCCGAGCGCCCACAGCACGCCGATGGTCACGCCGTCGAATCCTTTCGCGGTCCAGTCGAGCGTCGCGAAGCCGTAGTAGACCGCGTGGCTCGCCTGGATCAGGCTTGCCGGCCGCGGCGATCGCCAGAAACGCCGGCTGGCGCAGGTGGCTGTGTCCGGGTGCCGCCGCGGTCCGCGACGGGCGCTCGCTCGCGCGGCTGCGGCACGAGCAGCATCGCGGCCAGCGCGAGCGCGCAGTTGCCCGCGCAGATCACCCAGATCAGGTTTCCGGGCGCAAGCAGGTCGAGCAGCACGCCGCCGGTCAGGTTCGCCGCGATGAACGCGACCGAGCCCCACAGCCGCACCGGACCGTAGCTCCTGCCGCGCTGCGCCAGCCCTTTCAGGCCGTAGGCATCGGTGAGCGGCAGCACCGGGGCGGAAACGAACGCGACGATAACGGCCGCGACAAGGATGAACGTGAAGCCGGTTGCGCTGGCGAGCAGCACGATCGCAGCGGCCGTCGCTATGGCGGTGACGACGACTGCGCCGTGCAATGAACCTTGGCGGTCGGCAATGCGTGTTCCGGCCGGTGTCGCAATGACGCGGACCGCCTGCATCGCAGCCAGCACGAAGCCGATCGCCGCCGGATCGAGCCCGCGCGCCGTCAGCCACACGGGAAACAACGGCAAGTGCCAGCCGACGATGAGGAAAAAGCGCCGCATAGACGAGCGCGAGCCGCCACGCGAACGGATCGTTAACGATTGTGGGCTTGGGCTGTGTCATTAAACTGAATCGTGACGATTCGTGCGGCAATTGAGGTATTCTCTCGCGAATCCCTACGGATCCTTCAGGATGGCCAACCTACCGGTTCCCGCCACGCTGAGCGACGCCGACTATGAGGCGATCGAAGGCGCGGTGATGGAGACTGCGCGCGGGCGCTGGTTCCTCGCCGAATATGCGCGGCGCAACCGCAACGCCGACACCACCATGCTGCTCAAGGCGCTCGACCGCATCGAGGCGGCGATGCGCGGGGAGCGCTCCGTCGAGCCGGTCGACCGCATCCGCTTCGATCTGGTCGAGATGGCGAAGGCGATCGCGCGCACCAAGACCGAGATCGCCGCGATGAAGCCCGACGCCGATCATCACGGCAAGTTCGGCGAGGCGAGCGAGGAGCTCGACTCGGTGGTGCAGGCGACCGAGGCGGCGACCTCCGACATTCTCGCCTGCGCCGAGCGCATTCAGGAGATGGCCTGGACCTTGCGCGAGCAGGGCGTCGAGGGCGAAGTCTGCGACCTGCTCGATGCCAACGCGACCGAGGTCTACACCGCCT
This sequence comes from uncultured Alphaproteobacteria bacterium, assembly GCA_963778455.1. Lineage (GTDB taxonomy): Bacteria > Pseudomonadota > Alphaproteobacteria > Rhizobiales > Xanthobacteraceae > PALSA-894. The sequence goes on along the minus strand of CAVZUL010000007.1, from coordinate 156,132 downwards.
GCTCGTTCCAGGATCTGACCGGCCAGCGCACCCGCAAGGTGATCGGCGTGCTGCGCTACCTGGAAGACCGCATCAACGCGATGATCGACATCTGGGGCCTCGACGGCGCGCTTGCCGCGGAGGCCGCCGAGACGCGCGCGGTCGAGACCGGCAAGGCGCTGCTCAACGGACCGGCGAAGCCGGGGCATGGGCTCGATCAGGCCGACGTCGACATGGTGATGGGACCGGCTGCGACTTCGCGCGTGGCAGAAGGTTGCACCGCCGCTTCAGCCCGAAGAAGAGATTGCAGTCGATGCGCCGGTCGTCGAGGAGACGGCAGTTACCGAGGGCGAGGCGCTGGGAAGCGAACCGGAGGCCAAGGTCGCCATCGCCGAATTGCCGCGGCCCGTTGCGCGCGCGGCTTCGGCTAGCGATCCGCTCGAGCCGTTCATGGCGCTGAGCGCGGAAGAGAAGATCGCGCTGTTTACGTAGACCTCCGGTTTGTCATTCCGGGGCCGAGCGCAGCGAGGAGCCGGAATCCATAAACGCGACGCGGGCAGTTTACGACCAATCCGAGAGGTTTGTGGTTATGGATTCCGGGCTCGCGCCCATAGCGCGTCGCAGACGCGCGTAAACGCGCTGTTGGGCGCGTCCCGGAATGACTACGCCACCAGTCTGTAAAACAGCTCCGGATCGACATTGCCGCCTGACAGCACCGCGACCACGACCTTGCCCTTCACGTCCGGCCGGCCGGCGAGCAGTGCTGCAAGGCCAATGGCCCCGCCGGGCTCCACGACAAGCTTCAGCTCGCGGAACGCGAACGCGACCGCGCGCGCGACGTCCTCGTCGCTCGCCGTAATTCCTTCGCCGATCAGTTTGCGATTGATCGCGAACGTGATCCTTCCGGGCGTGTTCGACATCAGCGCGTCGCAGATCGTGCCGCTCATGCGCGCATTGTGCTCGTGCTTGCCGGACCGGAACGAGCGTGCGGTGTCGTCGAAGCCTTCGGGCTCGGCGGTGTAGATCTTCGCATCCGGGGCGCGCGCCTTGATGGCAAGCGAGATGCCGGCCGCAAGCCCGCCGCCCGATGCGCCGATCACGACCACGTCGGGGGTCAGCCCGAGCGCGGTCAGGTCCTCCATGATCTCGCGCCCGGCGGTGCCCTGGCCCGCGATGATGAAGGGGTCGTCATAGGGCGGCACCAGCGTGGCGCCGCGCTTCTCCGCGATCGCGCGCGCGATCGCCTCGCGGTCTTCGGTGTCGCGATTGTACAGAACGACTTCGGCGCCGAGCGCCGCGGTGCGGTCGCGCTTCGGCTTCGGCGCGTCCGAGGGCATCACGATCGTCGCGGACATGTCGAGCAGTTTCGCGGCCGCCGCCACGCCCTGCGCGTGATTGCCGGAGGAAAACGCCACCACGCCGCCGGCGCGCCGTTCGGCCGGCAGCGAGGAGAGCTTGTTATAGGCGCCGCGGAACTTGAACGAGCCGGTGCGCTGCAGCGTCTCGGCCTTGAGAAACACGCGCGCGCCGGTCGCGGCGTCGAGCACCGGCGAGGAGATGAGCGGCGTGCGCAGCGCGACCCCCGCCAGCCGGCGCGCGGCCGTGTCGATGTCCGCGGCGGTCGGTGCGGCCCAGGATTCGGGTTTTGTCTGACATGCCGAACGGTAGCGCCGCCGTTGGGGCGGAAGCAAGGCCGCGCCTTCCCGAGCTCAGACTTTTGATGATGAAAATCTACGCGGCGCGTTGGGCCACGATAGGGGCCGGAACTTGGTCGCGCAGGATGTCGGTCCAGGTGACGATCTCGAACCGGCCATCCCTGTGCTCGACGATCGCCGTGCAGCTTTCGACCCAATCACCGCAGTTGAGATAGCGCACGCCGAACTGATCATGGATCGCGGCGTGGTGGATGTGGCCGCAGATGACGCCTTCGCTGTGAAACCGATGTGCCTCGGCGGCGAGGGTCTTTTCGAAATCGCCGATGTAGTTGACGGCATTCTTCACCTTCAGCTTGGCCCACTTGGACAGCGACCAATACGGGAATCCGAGGCGGCGGCGGATGCCGTTGAACACCAGGTTCATCGCAATCGCGAAATCGTAGGCCTTGTCGCCGAGCAGCGCGAGCCAGCGCGCGTTCTGCACGACGAGATCGAACTGGTCGCCGTGCGTGACGAGATAGCGGAGCCCGTCGGCTCCGGTGTGTGTCGCGTTCTCCACGACATCGATGCCGCCGAAATGCGTGCCGTAGAATCCGCGCAGCACCTCGTCGTGATTGCCCGGCACGTAGATGATGCGCGCGCCCTTGCGCGCCTTGCGCGGGAGCTTCTGCACCACGTCATTGTGCGCCTGCGGCCAGTACCAGCCCGACCTGAGCGCCCAGCCGTCGATGATGTCGCCGATCAGGTAGATCGTCTCGGCGTCGTACTCGCGCAGGAAGTCGAGCAGCCGCTCGGCCTGACAGCCCCTTGTGCCGAGATGCACATCCGAGATGAACAGCGCGCGAAACTGTCGCGAACCGTCGTTGTCCGTCACGATGCCCGTGCCCGATTGCAGTGGCGCATGGCACGCTGGTGACTGATTTGTATTGCGGCTGGATGACGGGCCGTTATTGTTCCGGGCCGCCCTTCTCCGGGGCCCTTTCCGGTACTCGAACCTTGGAGTTTCGCCCATGGATCTTGGCATTGCCGGCCGCAAGGCCATCGTTTGCGCCTCGAGCCGCGGGCTCGGCCGCGCCTGCGCGTTCCGCCTGGCCGAGGCCGGCTGCGAAGTGGTGGTCAACGGCCGCGACAAGGCCAAGGTCGAGAGCACGACGGCCGAGATCGCAAAGGCCACCGGCGCGAAAGTGATCCCGGTGGTGGCCGATGTCGCGACGCCGGCCGGTCAGGCCGCGCTGTTTGCCGCAATGCCGGAGCCGGACATTCTGGTGAACAACAACGCCGGCCCGCCGTTCCGCGACTTCCGCGAACTCGACCGGCAGAAGATGATCGAGGGCGTCACCGCCAACATGATCGTCGCGGTCGAGCTGATCCAGAAGGTGATCGATCCGATGGCGGCGAAGAAGTTCGGCCGCATCGTCAACATCACGTCAGGCTCGGTGCGGATGCCGATCGCGGGGCTCGATCTTTCCTCCGGGGCGCGAGCCGGCCTGACCGCGTTCCTCGCCGGCGTCGCGCGCAATGTCGCGGCCTCGAACGTGACCATCAACTTCCTGCTGCCCGGGATGTTCGACACCGACCGCCTTCGCACGAACACGGAAGCCGGCGCCAAGAAGCAGGGCATACCGGTCGAGCAGGCGCTCAGCGCACGGAAGGCGACCGTGCCGGCGAAGCGCTTCGGCGAGCCCGACGAGTTCGGCGTGGCCTGCGCATTCCTGTGCTCGGCGCATGCCGGCTACATCACCGGGCAGAACCTGCTGATCGACGGCGGTGTGTTCCCGGGAGCGTTCTGAACGCTATTTGGCAGGGGGCCGCGGCCCGCGGGTTTGCCGCCGTCCGCCTTCCCGATCACCCCTGATCGCAGGGCGAACCGAATCGAAAAAAGCCCGGCGCGAGCGCCGGGCTCCGAGTTTGGAGGTTGCAGAGAGGTCGGTGAAGCGATCGAGAAATCTCAGGAACGGCGCTCGGCGGTCCATGAGCCAGAGCATTCGCCCGATCCCGCGGTCCAGCGGCCGGAGCCTTCGTTTCCGGCTAGACGTCCGGTGCCCTTGGCGCTCTGGCTGCCCTTGGAGACCGTCACGGTCACGGCGCCATTCACGCCGACGCTGCCGGACACATTGAAGGAAGCCTCGCCCGCATAGCCGACCGAGCCGTTGCTGATGCGCACCGGGTAGCGGTAGGCGCGGTCGCACGTCCCCTTCTCGGTCACGATCAGAACGCTCCAGGTGCCATCGAGGCTTTGCTTGCCGGCTGAGATCGGCGCGGGTGCGGCCGGAACCGCGGTGGCGGCCAGGATGGCGAAAGCCGTGAGGGCGGAAGCTGCGATCTGGTTGAAGCTGTTCATGTTCAGTCCCCTGTCATTGATAATTTCGTTGTCCCCGGTTTAGCCGACCGCTGTTTCCGCTGAATGTTGCGAATGTTTCGTCTGTTTCGGGCGCTCACTATTCTGTTTCGCGGGGCTTCTGATCTGACGACGCTCGGCGTGCGCCGATTTCGACAGGCGCCCCGCGAAAATTCTCGGCGATGAAAGAAAAAGGCCCGGCGCAAGCGCCGGGCCAAGGGTTTGGAGGTCAGTCCAATAGAGAGGAAAACTCAGGAGCGGCGTTCGGCGGTCCAGGTGCCGGAGCAGTCGCCCGAGCCCGCGACCCACGTGCCGGACCCATCGGTCGCCGACATGCGGCCGGTACCCTTGGCGCTTTGGCTGCCCTTGGAGACGGTCACGACCACGGCGCCGTTGGCGCCGACGCTGCCGGACACGTTGAAGGACGCCTCGCCCGCATAGCCGACCGAGCCGTTGCTGATCTTGACCGGATAGCGGTAGGCACGGTCACAGGTGCCCTTCTGGGTCACGATCAGAACGCTCCAGGTGCCGTCGAAATTCGGCTTGGCGGCGGACATCGGGGCGGAATCTGCCGGAACTGCCGACATCGCCAGGATCGCAAGGGCTGCCAGGGTGGAAGCCGGGCGGATCGTCTGGGTGAGGGTCATGGCAAGCTCCAAGAGGTTTTGAATTCCGTTGGCGCGAGAATTAACCCACGCCTGTTTCCGGGAGATGTTGCGATTGTTTCGTCTGTGTTGCGCCCCGTTGCTTGTGTGTCGCGCCAGATGGTTAACCGGTTCAACGTCGGGGCAAAAAAAGCCCGGCGCGACGCGCGCCGGGCTCGAAACTGCTGATTTTGAAGGATTTACGAGCGGCGCTCAGCCGTCCAGGTGCCCGAGCATTCGCCCGACCCGGCGGTCCACATGCCGGACCCGTCGGTTGCCGACAACCGGCCCTGGCCGTTGGCACTATGGGTGCCGCGGGCGACCTTTACGGTTACGGCGCCGTTGTCGCCGACCCTGCCGCTGACGGTAAACGAAGCATCGCCCGCATAGCCGACCGAGCCGTTGTTGATCTTGACGGGATAGCGGTAGGCACGGTCACAGGTGCCCTTCTGGGTCACGATCAGCACGCTCCAGCTGCCGTCGAAATTCGACCGCGCGGATGCGGGTCCTGACGCAGGCACCGTCGCGGCCAGAATCGCCAAAGCCGCAAACGCGGGAGCTAGGGCACTGATCGGGCCGAAACGGGTCATGGCAGCCTCCAGATCGGTTTCATTGCTTAACTGTTTTCCCTCTTGCGGGGTTCCTCGGGCGCTCGGCCTTTATGTGGGGTCGTTACGCGCCACCGCCCTTCAGTGTTTCGTCCTGGAAGTCGGAAACGGGTTCAAAACGCTGTGTTTCCGATGTGAAGCACCGGCTGCCATCCGGGGGCCCTCCACATGCGTCAATAAAGCGCCGGATTTGTTGAATTTGGCTAAATTGCCACCGAACCGGACCGTTAATGACGGGTCCGGCCGCCTCGCGACGCGAAACAGGGTTAGTTTTGTCTAAATGAGGCTACTTGCCGGAGGAAAGCGAGCCGCGCAGGGCTTCGCCGGCCTCCTGAACGAACGGGCGCTCGCCCCGTCCGCGGGCGACGCCGGTTTCAAACAGGTCCTTCATGAATTCATTGTCGAAGGCGCCCTTGCCCTGCTGTTCGGCGGAAAGTGCGGGGTAGGAGAGGTTGAACGGCACGCCGCTGCGTTTGGCGGCTCCGTAGGCGCGATCGATTCCAACGCGCAGCATCGACTGAACGATGACGTTGATCGAGTGGCCCAGCACGAAGATCAGTGAGCGGTCGGTCAACTGGAAGTCCGCGCTCAGCCGGCTGTTGGCGATCAGATAGAGCTCGGAAGCCGGCAGTTTAGTGGTGCTCGCCGTGTTGAGCATCGATTCGGGCGCGACGAATACCTGCGCGGTGAGCCCGCCGTCGGCATGCATCTCCTGGGTCTTCTTGCCGTTCGCCTCGACGTCGATCAGCACCGGCGGGAAAAGACCCGGAATGGCGGTCGATGCTCCGAGAATGTCGCGAAACAGCTTGAGCGCGGCCTCGTCGCCCTTGGCGGCGATCGCGCCCATATTCCAGATCACCCCGCGCTGGGCGTCGAGATTGGTGGTCGCGATGAACAGGCGGCGGCCGCGCTTATGGCCGTCGGCGATCTGGGCGAGCAGCTCGGGTGTGACTTCCTTCGCGATCAGCCGCTTGAGCGGCCAGGTGTCGACCAGACTCTCCGGGGTCTTCACGTCCTCGAAAATGTCGCCGGCGTTGTATTCGGTGTAGGCGCGCTTCAGTCCGGAATCCTGCGCGGGCCCGATGAATGCGAATGGCGCCATCAGCGCGCCGGTGCTCACCCCGGAGACGACGGAAAACTCCGGGCGCTTGCCGGACTCCGACCAGCCATTGAGCAGACCGGCGCCGAAAGCGCCGTCGCCGCCGCCGGTCGAGAGCGCGAGCCAGGGACCAGGCGTCGACGGCAAGGCCGCGAGGAAGTCCTTTTCCGAATTGGCCCAGAAGCGCGCGTCGGGAATTCCCGGAATGACAGCCGCAGCCTGCTCCTCCGCGGTGAAGTCGGGACGCGAGGGCTGCTCCGGCTGCTTGGCCGGTTCGGCGGGCTTCGTTTCGAGGTATTTCGCGCAGCTGCGTGGGTTGTTTTTCGCAAAGCCCGGCTTCGCGCACGCGACGGCGAGGTTGCGCGGCTTCTTTGTCGGTTGTGCTGACTTTGTCGCTTGCGCCGACGCGGGCTCGATGCCGCTGCACGGGGCGGCGGCAACAAGCAATGCGAGGAGAGCAGCCGGCGGGAGACGCATATTCAGGTCCGGGGCGGGAGAAAGGAGGCCTTAGGGGAAATCATGCCGGAGCGGCGAACGCAAGAACAGGGGTGATTTCGGGCGTCACGTTCTCGTCTGTTCATCCGACTCATAGCGCGGAGCCACGTCGTATCCGTGTCGGCTTGAATAGAACAGCAACGCCATCAGTCCGCAACCGATCAGCAGCGAAAAGACGATGCCGAGCCACATCGCGACATAGCCGCCAGTGGGTATCGGCGGGCCCTCGATCGCGTTCCAGGAATACACCGCGAACCAGAGCGCGAATGCCAGCAACGCCACGAGCGGTACGATGATGAACAACCGGCGCGTCGGTCACCTATTTGGGCTGCACGTTCGGATTTCCGCCGGGCGAACCGGGCGGCGGAATGACCTTCATCGTGCCGCCCTCCGGCGGCCTTTTCTGCATCTCCGGGTCGATGCCCGCCGGCGGGCAGATGACGCCTTTCGATTCGGCGAGCTGATCACTAAGCGTCCGGTTCGAGTCGCGGCCGATGCCAGGTGCATTCGGTCCCGCGCCCGGTGGGCAATCGAGGCGCGCGGGTCGCTCCGGTACCGCCGTCTCGGCCTGTGCAGCTAAGCTGCCAAGGGTACCGATCAGGAGAAAGACAAGAGAAAGTCTGCGAGGCATTGAATTAGCCTTTCGACTCGCCGCGCCTTGGAAAACAAACGCATGGCGGTCGTGCACTGTTCCGTGTCGGCGGCTCGACGGAACCGGAACAGCCGTCCCGCTGCATCGTTGCCTTCGCGATGGCGGCACAGCAGCGTTGCGCGTTACGGCACGCTGATCGCGTGGGCGAAGCAGCTCGGCCGCAGCGTCTGCGCGTCGATGCTGCAGAAGAACCTCGACGAGGAGAAGGCAGTCGACAAGAAGCTGACTGCGCTTGCCGAGAGCTCGATCAACCGCAAGGCGGCATAGCCGCAACAACAGCAGCAGCAAAACAAAGGCTCGCGAGTCGTCCGGCTCGCGGGCCTTTCTGCGTATCTCGGGCGGACGTTAGCGCCGCTCGGCCGTCCACGATCCGGCGCACGATGAGGACGAGCCCGCGCCCTGCCACCGGCCCGCGCCATAATTGCTCGAAAGCCGCCCCGCGCCGCTCGCACTTTGCGATCCGGCCCACACGCGCACGCGGACTATGCCATTGTTGCTCACCCGCCCGTCGACATTGACGGCTGCACTGCCTCCATAGATCACTCTGCCGTTCCGGATCGACACGCCGTAGCGATAGGCGCGGTCGCAGTGACCGCGCTCGGTCACGATCAGCACGCTCCAGTTGCCGTCGTAGTTGGTGCGCGCAGCGGCGGGTGCTGAAAGGGCGGAGGCGAGGGCAAGTCCAGCGAAGAATGAAAGCAACAGGCGGGCGGGGGTCATGGAGAACCTCGGTGGCGTTGCGTCACCCGAACATGCATACCGGAGGGGGTGAATCAAGGTCGATGCGGTATTAAGAGAAATAGGATCAGGGGATCGTGATGGAAGTGCCCGAGTCCAGTGCGGCCGATTTATCCGGCGATGCAGACATCACCTACGCGTACAAGTCTTCATTGATGGGTGCGCCGTTCGAATTTCGCCTTGCATCGGATGCGCTCGAATGGCGCAAAGGTCGTTTTACAGGCCGCACACCCTATGGCGGCATCCGGCGCATTCGCCTCGGCTTCCGCCCGATGACGATGCAGAACTACCGGTTTCTCACTGAAGTCTGGATCGTCGACGGACCGAAATTGCAGATCGCGTCGACGTCGTGGAAGAGCGTTTTCGAGCACGAGCGCTTCGACGCAGGCTATCGGGCCTTCGTGACGGAGCTGTGTCGGCGCGTCGGCGCGGCTGGCGGGCAGACGCTGTTTCAGACCGGATCGCCCGCCTTTCTCTATTGGCCCGGATTGCTCGTGTTCGCCGGCGCGTCGCTTGCGCTCGCGGCGCTCATCGTGCGTGCCCTGCAAGAGCGGGCCTGGAGCGGCGCGGCGTTCATCGCGGCGTTTCTGGCGTTCTTTCTCTGGCAGGCCGAAGGGTTCTTTCGTCGCAACCGGCCGGGCGTTTTTCCCCCTAACGCGGTGCCGGAGGCGGTGCTGCCGAAGCGGTAGCGGGCTTGCGTACGACCAGCACCGAGCACTTGGCGTAGCGCACCATGTGGCCGGCATTCGAGCCGAGGAAGTAGGTCTTCATCGCGGGGCGATGCGAGCTCATCACGATGACGTCGCAGCCGAACACCTTCGCCTCCTCGAGCACCTCGTGATAGATGCCGCCCTGGCGGACGACCGTCGAGACCTTGTCGGACGGGAGGCCGCTTTCCTTCGCGATGGTCGCGAGCGCTTCCTCGGCCGAGCCGCGCTGCTGCACGTCGAAATCCGGCGGCACGTATTCGGCGAGCATGACCGGTGTCATCGGAATGACGTTGATCAGCCGCACCGCGCCGCCCGAAGCTGTCGCAAGCTCCACGGCTGTGTCGAGTGCAGGTTTGACGAATTCAGGATCGGCCAGATCGACCGGCACGAGGATCTTCTGGAACATGGCGGGCTCCTCCCAAAAGCACGCATGACCGTGGAGGCACTCTAGCCGTCGGGAAGGGCCTTGTCGCGCCCCGCATCGTCGCGGCGGCGCAGAAGATCACCGGCAATATCGGCGAGCACCGGCTTGGGCAGCGCCGCGAAGGGCAGTGGGCGGGCGACCTCGATGGCCGCGAGACCGAGCCGGGCGGTAAGCAGCCCGTTCAGAACCCCCTCGCCGAGCCGGGCGGAGAGCTTGGCCGCGACCCCATGGCCGAGCATCTGCTGGATCAGGCTGTCGCCCGCCGCGACGGTGCCGGTCACGGTCAGATGCGCGATGATGTGGCGGACGAGCCGGATCAGCCCGAGCATTCCGGGCCGGCCGCCGTAGAGCGCCGCGAGACGGCGGATCATGCCGAGCGCGGCGAACAGCACGAAGACCATGTCGAGGGCGGCGCGCGGCGAAACCGCGGTGACGACCGAGACGCGCGTCGCCGTGCGGGCAACGAGACGCGAGGCCTCCCGATCGAGCGGCGTCATCAGGCTGCGCTCGGCGATGTGCAGCAGGTCGCGGCCGTCGATGATTTCGGTGAGGTGGCTTTCCAATTCGGTGCGGCTGCGCGCAAGCTGCGGCGTCGCCGAGAGCGCGGCGGTCAGCTCGCGTACGATTGCGCGGGCGGCATCACGATCGTCCTGTGCGAGCGCGGTCTCGGCGCGCGCGCGCAACTTTTCGATCGAGGCCAATCGAAGAAGCCCGGCTATCTCCTTGATACAAATCACCAGCAGCGAAAGGGCGGCGAGCGCGGCGAGCGCCGCGCCGAGCGTCCCGAGCCAGGTCGCGCGCGCGTAGAGGTCTTCGACCAAAGCGACCATCGCCAGGCCGGCGCCGAGCAGGACCAGTCCGCCGAGCGCGGACCAGAACACGGTGCCCCAGGGAAAGCGGCGCCTCGCGGGAAGCGGCGGTGCGACCTGCACCGGCAGGTCGTAATTCTCCGGCTCGGGCATCACCCGCACGGTGCCGCGAGCGCGCGTCTTGTCTTCGTCGGGCGCCACGATGACGTGCGGATCGTCGAGGCGGAATGCCGCGGGTCTTCGGGTCATGCGAGGCGGTCTCCGAGCAGGAATTGCAGCGCACGGTCGAGGCGAATGTGGGGCAGGGTAGACGTCTCCGCCCGCCCCGGTTCGCCCGGCGGCGGCCGGAAGCGCAGGAAGCGGTAATCGCTCTCCTCCGACGCGGTGAGGCCTTTGAAGCCGTCGAACAACGCGGCTGGATCGTCCGGCAAATCGCCGGGAAACGACGCAATTTCCGTCTCGCCATCGAAACTCTCGCGGCCGACGGCTTCGCCCGCGATCGGCATGCCGGTGATCGCGGGCAATTTCTCGCGCCCGCGCGCGACTGTCGCCTCGCGCGTCGCGCGCACGGCGGCCAGCGCGACCACATCGACCGTCGCGCCCGAGAATTTGGCGCGCTCGATCGCGCGATTGGTCATGCGCGCGAGGAAGCGTTCCAGCTTGTCGTGGCTCGTATGGTGCAGATGATCGGCCTTCGTGGCGGCGAACAGGATGCGGTCGATGCGCGGACGGAAAAGCGTGCTCGCGATTGAAGCGCGGCCGGTGCGGAACGAGCCGAGGATCGCGGCCAGCGCGCTTTCGAGATCCTTCACGGCGTCCGGTCCGGCGTTGAAGGCGGCGAGCGCATCGACCAGCACGATCTGGCGGTCGAGCCGCGCGAAGTGTTCGCGGTAGAACGGCCGCACCACGACCTCTTTGTAGGCCTCGTAGCGCCGTTCCATCATCGCGCCGAGCGAACCCGCCGCGGCTGCGCCTTCGCCGGAGAACTCAAGCGGCGCGAAGGTCAGCGCCGGCGAGCCCGCGAGGTCGCCCGGCATCAGGAAGCGGCCAGGCGGCAACAGCCGCATCGCGTAGCGATCGTCGCGGCACGCCTTGAGATAGTCCGTGAACAGGGCCGCGGCTTGCAGCGCGGACTGCTCGTTCTCGGGCGCGTCCGGATTGAGCGTCGCGAGGTGGCGATGCCAGCGCGCAGCCAGTACGGCGCGCGGGCCAGAGCGCGAAAGCTTCAGCGTGTCGGCGGCCCACTGCGCGTAGCTCGTGGTCAACAGCGGCAGGTCGAGCAGCCATTCGCCCGGATAGTCCACGATGTCGAGCGTGAGCGTGCGGTTGCGCGCGCCACGCCGTGCCGATTGGTATTCGATGACGAGGCGAAGCTCGCTGATGCGGCTGGTCGATTCCGGCCAGCGCCGCTCCTCGGTGAGCGCGTGCACGTGGGTCTCGTAGTCGAAGCGCGGCACCGCATCGTCGGGCTGCGGCTCGAGCCGGGCCCGGGCGATGCGGCCGCTCGACAGCGCCTCGAACACTGGCAGCCGCCCGCCGTGCAATAGCTGATGAATGAGCGCCGTGATGAACACGGTCTTGCCCGCGCCCGAGAGCCCGGTGACGCCAAGCCGCACCGTCGGATTGAACAGGCCAAGGCCGAACTCGCCGAGCGCGCGGCCAGCGAGGCGGATTTCTTCCGTGATATGGGCGAGGGAGGGCATAGGGCTGCCCTGAGATATGCGCCCGCGGCCTACTGCACCAGTCAGGCGGTCTCAGTGTCCAGCGTGCGCGGGACCACGAACCGGTCGAGCCGGCCCGCCTTGGGATGGAGCTTGCCCCAGTCGTCGAACGCGAAGTCGATCACGGCCAACGCCGCAGTCGGGAATTTCTCGATCAGCTGCTGGCGCGCCTCGACATCGCCCGAGGCCATCAGCAGCGAGGCCAGTTCGGCCAGCGCCGGGATTGTGGCCGACCAGCAGCAGGCTATGCACCGTCTTCGGCGTCTCCTTGATGACCGCGAGCAGCGCGTCCGCGCCTCCGACTCGTAAATGCGTTCCTCGTGATGGACTTTCGGCGCCTCGTTGAAGGCCGGCAGGAGAGATCGAGCGTTTCGCGCACGCGCGTCGCCGGGGAGGCGACGATCGAGATCCGGCACGAGGGCGTGGCGCGCCATGTAGGCGCCCATCTTGGGCGCGGCTTCGCGGCCGCGCGCGACTGAGCGGCCGGTCGTGGTCGCGCGGCCCGACGCGGTCCAGTCGGATTTGGCGTGACGCAACAGCATCAAGCGGCGCATCGGCAAGGCTTCCGGGTTCGCGAAGCAGTATGCCGCCACGGGCGGCTTGCGAGAACCCCGCCATCGCGGCATCAAGGGGCGATGACCGAGCCCAGTTCCCAGACTTGGTACGCGGCGACCGCGGTTGCGACGCCGGAGCGTCCGGCGCTGACCCACAATCTCGATGTGGATGTGTGCGTCGTCGGCGCCGGGACTTGCCGGGCTGACGGTGGCGCGCGAGGTCGCGCGGCGCGGCTGGTCGGTCGCCGTGCTGGAGGCGGGAAAGGTCGCGGGCGGCGCGTCGGGCCGCAATGGCGGGTTCGTATCGCCGGGATTTGCCGAGCGGATCGATGCGATCGTCGAGCGTGTCGGCCTGCCGCGCGCCAAGGAGCTGTGGGCGCTATCCGAGGCGGGCGTCGACTACATGCGCCGCGCGATCGCCGAGACCGCGATGCCCGGCGTGGACCTGCGTGACGGGCGCCTTTCGGTGCGTCGCACCGACGATGAAGCCGGCCTGATCGAGCATGTCGCCATGCTGCGTGTCGATTTCGGCGCCGATGTCGAGGCTTGGCCGGCCGATCAGGTGCGCGAGGTGTTGCGCAGCGCGCAGTACTTCCAGGCCGTCCATTTCCCGAAGGCGTTTCACATTCATCCGCTCAACTACGCGCTTGGCGTGGCGGCGGACGCCGAGAAGCATGGTGCGCGCATCTTCGAAGCCACGCAGGCGACCGCGATCGATCCGGCGGGCGTGCGCAAGCGCGTGCAGACGCCGCACGGATTGGTGCGCGCGCGCCACGTGGTGCTCGCCGGCAGCACCGGAATCGGAGCGGTCGACGCGGAACTGGCCGCGACGGTGCTGCCGGTCTCGACCTACGTGGCGGTCACCGCGCCGCTCGGTGAAAAGCTGTTCGACGCCGTGCGCTATTCCGGTGCGGTCGCCGACACGCGGCGCTCGGGAGACTACTACCGCATCGTCGCGGACGACCGGCTCATGTGGGGCGGACGCATCAGCGCGCGCGCGTCCGCGCCGCGCCGGCTCAAGGCGCTGATGCGCCGCGATATCGCTGAAGGTCTATCCGCAGCTTGCCGGTGTTGAGATCGAGTACGCCTGGTCCGGCACGATGGCCTACGCGGTGCACAAGATGCCGCAGATCGGCGAGCTCGCGCCGGGCTACTGGCTCGCGAGCGCTTTCGGCGGTCATGGGCTGAACACCACCGCGATGGCGGGCGAGATCATCGCGCGCGCAATCCTCGACGGCGACGATCGCTGGCGGCTGTTCTCGTCCTATGAGCTGGTGTGGGCGGGCGGCGCGTTCGGGCGCGTGGCGGCGCAGGCCGGCTATTGGTCGATGCAGGCGCGCGACGCCGTGCAGGAGCGCATTTCACGCTATCGCGACAGCGCGCGGCGCGAGTCCGCGGCGCGGCAAGCCCGCTGGGACGCCGAGAACGGCCGCGCGCAAGGCGGAAGCCGAGGCGCGCCGTGCGGCCGAGGAGGCGAAGCGCATCGCGGACGCCGAAGCGCGCCGCCTTGCCGCCGAGGAAGCGCGGCGAGTCGCCGCCGAGAAGGCGCGGCTCGCAAAGGAAGAAGTCGAGCGGATCAGGCAGGAGCGCGAGCGGGCCGCCGAAGAGGCGAAGCGCGCCGAGGAAGAAGCTGCGCGCGCCGCCGCCGCGCAGGCGCTTCAGGACGCGGCGGACGCGGCCGCCACGCTCGCGCGGCAGATCGAGGAACACAAGGCGCTGACCGCGGAGCCGGATAGAGAACCCGCGACTATCGCGCTCCCTACTGTCGATGCGTCGGATGAGGCCGCAACGCCGCAGAGCGGGCGCAAGGGCAAGCCGCGCAAGGCAAGAAAGAAAAAAAGTGCGGCGGAGCCGGTCCCGCCGGCGATCTGAGCTTCAGCGCCCCTCGCGCCGCGCCATGCATAGGCCGCGTCAGCGGCCGTCCCTTCTCGCCATGAACGCGAGCCGCTCGAACAGGTGCACATCCTGCTCGTTCTTGATCAGCGCGCCGTGCAGCGGCGGGATCAGTTTCTTCGGGTCGCGCTCGCGCAAGGTCTCCGGGCCGATGTCCTCGACCATCAACAGCTTGAGCCAGTCGAGCAATTCGGAGGTGGAGGGCTTCTTCTTCAGGCCCGGCACTTCGCGGATTTCGTAGAACAGCTTGAGCGCCTCGGCGACCAGCCGCTGCTTGATGCCGGGGAAATGCACCTCGATGATCGCCGTCATCGTGTCGGCATCGGGAAAGCGGATGTAGTGGAAGAAGCAGCGGCGCAGGAACGCGTCGGGCAACTCCTTCTCGTTGTTCGATGTGATGACGACGATCGGACGCCGCCGCGCCTGCACGGTCTCGTGCGTCTCGTAGACGTAGAACTCCATGCGATCGAGTTCCTGCAGCAGATCGTTGGGAAACTCGATGTCGGCCTTGTCGATCTCGTCGATCAGCAGCACCGGGCCGCTCGTCGGCGACGAATGCGTCCCACAGCTTGCCGCGCCGGATGTAGTTGCGGATGTCGGCGACGCGCTGGTCGCCGAGCTGGCTGTCGCGCAGGCGCGAGACCGCGTCGTACTCGTACAGGCCCTGCAGCGCCTTGGTGGTCGACTTGACGTGCCACTCGATCAGCGGAGCGGCGAGCGCCTTGGCGATCTCGAGCGCCAGCACGGTCTTGCCGGTGCCGGGCTCGCCCTTGACCAGCAGCGGCCGCTCCAGCGTGATCGCCGCGTTCACCGCGACCTTCAGGTCGTCGGTCGCCACATAGGCCTTGGTGCCTTCAAAACGCATGCTCGCTCCGGATCGTTGTTGCGGCGCACCCTAGGGCGCGGAACCCGCTGCGGCAAGACGATCTTCACTGCGTCTTGGCGGCTTTGTGAACGCAATTGACCACACTTGCCGGCGCGATCGCGTATAAGGACGCATGAGCACCTGGGAGGTCTCGCCATGCTTCGCCGATCCTTCATCGCCGCATGCGTGCTTGCAGCCGCCATCAGCGGCGCGTCCGCGCAGACCAAGACCGCGACGCGATCTTCGCCGGCGGCTGCTTCTGGTGCACCGAGGCGGATTTCGACAAGGTGCCGGGCGTGATCAGCACCACGTCGGGCTATCTCAACGGCAAGACCAAGAATCCGACCTACAGGGAAGTCTCGGGCGGCGGCAGCGGCCACGTCGAGGCGGTCGAGATCGTCTACGACCCCGCGAAGGTGACTTTCGCCAAGCTGCTCGACGTGTTCTGGCGCAGCATCGATCCGCTGGTGAAGGACCGGCAGTTCTGCGACACCGGCGACATGTACCGCACCGGCGTCTACTATCTCGACGACGAGCAGAAGAAGCTCGCGGAAGAGACGCAAGAAGACAGGTCGCGGCCAAATTCGCGCCGCGCACGGTCTACACCGAGATCGTCAAGGCCGACACGTTCTACAAGGCCGAGGACTATCACCAGGATTACTACAAGAAGAACGAGGCGCGGTACAATTTCTACCGCTGGAACTGCGGCCGCGATCAGCGGCTCGAACAGCTCTGGGGCAAGAAGGAGTCATCGTGATGACGAGGCGCGCGATGTTGCTCGGAACGGCCGGAACGCTGGCGATCTTCTCCCTGTTTCGCTGGGGCGCGTCGAGCGACGCCGCGCCCGCCGGCAAATTCGAGATCGAGAAGAGCGACGACGAGTGGCGCAAGCTGCTGACGCCCGCGCAATACGACGTGCTGCGCAAGCACGGCACCGAGCGCGCCGGCACCAGTCCGCTCAATGCCGAGAAGCGCAAGGGCACGTTCGCCTGCGCGGGCTGCGACCTGCCGCTGTTCTCCTCCGACACGAAATACGAGAGCGGCACCGGCTGGCCGAGCTTCTGGCAGCCGCTTGCCGAACGCGATCGGCACGACGGTCGACAAGTCGTTCTTCATGACCCGCACCGAGGTGCATTGCCGCCGCTGCGGCGGGCATCAGGGGCATGTGTTCGAGGACGGCCCGAAGCCGACCGGTCTGCGCTACTGCATCAACGGCGTGGCGCTGAAGTTCATGCCCGGCGCGGCGAGCGGGCCGGCGTAAGCTGCCTCCCTCATGGTGAGGAGCCGACGCAGAGCGCGGCGTCTCGAACCATGGCCCGCGCTCGTGGCCATCCTTCGAGACACTCGGCCTTGCGGCCTCGTTCCTCAGGATGAGGACTCGGCCCGGCAAAACCTGCCGCACTAGGCAGTTCCGCGCCGGCACTACGCGGCGCGTGCATCTCTCTAACCCATTGATCTGGCATCATTTCGTCGCATGGCACGGGCCTTGCGATGGCCTCGCCCGAACGTGCGGCCGCGCGATGCGCGCGCTTCGATCGGACTGGAGGCAGGTCATGGGTATTTTCGGCGCTCTCACCACCGCGGTGACGGGACTTCGCGCGCAGTCGTTCGCGCTGGAAAACATCTCGGGCAACATCGCGAACTCGCAGACGACCGCCTTCAAGCGCGTCGACACGAGCTTCATGGACCTGATCCCGGACAATCCGCCGTCGAAGCAGCTCTCCGGCACGGTCGTCGCCAACGCGCGCGCCACCAACACGGTGCAGGGCGATTTCCAGTCGGCCTCGATCGGCACCTTCATGGCGATCAACGGCGACGGCTTCTTCGTCGTGCAGAAGCCGGAGAGCTTCGTCGACGGCCGTCCGACCTTCGGCGGCAGCGACCTCTACACGCGCCGCGGCGACTTCCAGACCGACAAGGACGGCTTCCTGGTGAACGGCGCCGGCTACTACCTGATGGGCATCCCGGTCGATGCGAAGACCGGCAACCTCGCGCGGCAGCGTGCCGCGAGATGCTCAAATTCCAGAATGACTTCCTTCCCGCGCAGCCGACGACGCAGATCCAGTATCGCGCCAACCTCGCGAGCTATCCGCTCACCCCGCATCACGACGTCGAACGTCCCGGGCTCCGAGCTGATCGACCCGAAGACCTTCTCGGCCAATCCGGTCGCCGGCTGCGCCGTCGCCCGCGAAGATCACCGGCTTCGGCGCGACGCTGCTCAACGATGCGGAGGCCATCATCACCGGCACGCAGACGCTGCCGGCGACGCATGACGCAGCGCGGGCACCTTCACGATCAACGGCGCGACCGTGAACGTCACCGCCGGCATGACGCAGGCGCAGCTGCTCACCGCAATCAACACGTCGAACGCCGGCGGCCTGCCGGCCGGCATGCAGGCCGCCGTCATCACCGGCGGCCATCTCGTGCTCGAGAGTGTCGACGCCGATACGGCGATCACGATCAACAGCTCGAGCCCGCTGATGCTGGCCGAGCTTGGGCTTTCGACCGGCACGGTCGACCCGACCAATCTGCTCACGCAAAGCGCGGTCGGGCACCGGCCAGACGCTGACGATCCAGATCTCCAACGACACGTCGAGCTTCGCCACGCTGACCGTTCAGTTCGGCAACGGCGGCGCCAAGTCTCGACCATGGCGGAACTGCAGGCCGCGCTCGGCGGGCTCGCCGGCGGCACCGCGAACGTCGACGCCGCGAACGGCAACATCACCATCACGGCGACCAATCTCGGCGACAAGATTCAGGTCGGCGGCACCGCGACGGCGACGAATTTCGGCATTCACACGCCGCAGGCTTACTCGTCCAACCAGCAGGTGCTCGGCATGGACGTCGAGCACCTTCATCGATCAGTCGATCGGCGGCGGCGCGATCACCACCTATGACGTGTCCGGCTCGCCGGTGAACATGCAGCTGCGCTGGGCCAAGGTCGACAGCGTCGACGCTCGGCGCGGGCCACACCGACACGTGGAACCTGTTCTACCAGGTCGAACAGCAACGCGACCGGCAACCAGGTGGCCTGGCAGAACGCCGGCGTGAACTACAAGTTCGATCCGAACGGCCAGATGAATCCGCTGATCGCCAACACGACGCTCAGCAACGTGACGATCAACGGCGCGTCGCTCGGCACGGTGCAGATCGTGCATGGAGCCGGCGGCGTCACGCAGTTCTCCGATTCGAATGGCACCGCGCAGGTCAACCTGATCCAGCAGGACGGCTTCCCGGCGGGCTCGCTGCAGACCGATCTCGATCAGCGACAAGGGCCGCGTGGTCGGCACCTATTCGAACGGCCGCACGCTCGATCTCGCCGAAGTCACGCTCGCGAACTTCAACGGGCCGAACCAGCTCAAGCGGCTCGACGGCGGCGCCTTCGCGGCGACCGACGAGTCCGGTCCCGCGGTGCTCGGCGCGCCCGGCAAGATCGTCGCATCCTCGCTCGAAGGCTCCAACGTCGACATCGCCGATGAGTTCACCAAGCTGATCGTCACGCAGCAGGCCTACTCGGCCAACACCCGCGTCGTCACCACCAGCAATCAGATGGTGCAGGACGTCCTGAACATGCTGCGGTGATCGCGCAGCTTTAGACGTGGCGTTGAAAACATGGGTCTCGGACAGGCGCTCACCTCGGCCGTCAGCGGCTTGCGGGTCACGCAATCCGGCCTTTCGCTGGTCGCGGCCAATATCGCGAACGCGGAGACGCCGGGTTATGTGAAGAAGACGCGTAACGCAGGTCGCGGCCGCGTCCGGCGAACTCACGATCGGCGTCCGTCTCTCCTCGATCAACCGCGAGCTCGATCAGTATCTGCAGCGCCAGTTGCGCACGGAGACGTCCGGCGGCGCGTACGCGACGCACGCGCGCGGATTTCTTTCAGCGCCTGCAGGGAGTTTTCGGGCAGCCGGGCGCCGAGAATGCGCTCGAGACGGTGTTCAACAACTTCGTCTCGGCCGCGCAGACGCTCTCGATCTCGCCGGATTCGGGCTCCGCGCGCTATTCATTGCTGACCGCGGGCCAGACGCTGGCGCAACATCTCAACGGCATGACGGCCGACATCCAGAGCCTGCGCAGCGACGCCGAGCTCGGCCTTGCCGACGCGGTGAATCAGGCGAACAACGCGATGCGCCAGATCGCCGCCATCAACCGGCAGCTCGGCCTGACCAACGTGCAGGACGCCACCACGGCGACGCTGCGCGACCAGCGCGACTACTACATCGATCAGCTCTCGCAGCTGATGGACATCAAGGTGGTGGCGACGGACCACAACCAGGTCAACGTGTTCACCCGCTCCGGCGCGCAGCTCGTCGGCGATCAGGCTGCGGCGCTGACCTTCGACGCGAAGGGTCTCGTTGAGCGCGACCTCCCAGTGGAACGCCGATCCGGCCAAGCGCAGCGACCGGCACGATCATGCTGAACTCGGGCGGCGGGAGCGCGGTCGATCTGATCGTCGGAAACGCGTTCGGCTCCGGCACGATCGCCGCGCTGCTCGAGATGCGCGATCACGTGCTGGTCGAGGCGCAGGCGCAGGTCGATCAGATCGCCTCGGCGATGTCGCGCGCTCTGTCCGATCGCACCATTGCGGGCGCCGCCGTGACCGCCGGGGCGCAAGCGGGCTTCGATGTCGATATCGGAGCGCTGCTCGCCGGCAACACGATCAATCTCACCTATACGGACGCCACCAACACGCAGCGCCAAATCACGATCATGCGGGTCGACGACCCGGGCGCGCTTCCGCTCCCGGCAACGGCGACGCCTCATCCCAACGACAAGGTCGTGGGCGTCAATTTCGCGGGCGGCATGGCGTCGATCCTCGCGCAGATCAACAGCGCGCTCGGCTCCACCGGCCTGCAATTCTCCAACCCCGGCGGCACGACGCTGCGCGTGCTCGACGACGGGGCAAGCGGTCAGGTCAACCTCGATGCGCTGTCTGCGACCGTGACGACGACGCTCGCTCACCAGCGGTGGCGCGGCGTTGCCGTTCTTCCTCGACAGCACCAAACCCTATTCGGGCGCCTTCACGGGTCTCGGGCCGCAGAGTCTCGGTTTCGCGGGGCGCATCGTCGTCAACCCGGCGCTGCTTTCCGATCCGTCGCGGCTCGTCGTCTACCAGACCTCGCCGCTGACACCGTCCGCCGATCCCACACGGCCGAATTTCCTGCTCGACCGGCTGACCAACGCCGTTCTGGATTTCGCGCCGCAAGCCGGCGTCGGCACGGCGTCCGCGCCATTTAGCGGATCGCTGCAATCCTACATACGCCAGATGCTCAGCCAGCAGGGCGAAGCAGCGGCAACGGCGGACAGCCTGAGTCAGGGCCAGCAGGTCGTGGTCAATTCGCTGCAGCAGCGCTACGCCGACCAGTCCAACGTCAGCATCGACGAGGAAATGGCGAACCTGCTCAAGCTGCAGACCGCCTATGCGGCGAACGCGCGCGTGCTGTCGGTGGTGCGCGACATGATCGACCAATTGCTGAGGTTGTGAGGACAGGATGACGATCACCGGCGTCGGCCC
This sequence comes from uncultured Alphaproteobacteria bacterium, assembly GCA_963778455.1. Lineage (GTDB taxonomy): Bacteria > Pseudomonadota > Alphaproteobacteria > Rhizobiales > Xanthobacteraceae > PALSA-894. Next base: position 135,432 of record CAVZUL010000007.1, on the reverse strand, counting down.
GAAGTCCTCGCTCGTCGTCCAGGCGCTGGGCGACATGCGCACGCAGCTCAGCGATCTGCAGCGCCAGCTCGGCACCGGACAGAGATCGACCACCTATGCGGGCCTCGGGATCGAGCGCGGCCTTGCGGTCAGCCTGCGCGGCAGGCTCTCCGCCATCAGCGGTTACAACGATACTGCGATGCAGCTCAGCGTACGCATGAGCCTGCAGCAAACCTCGCTGACGCGCATCGCCGATCTCGGAAGCACGGTGAAGGGCGCGACCTTGACGCAATTCGATATCGACACGGGCGGGCAGACGGCGACACAGCGCGCAGCCGCCTCGCAACTCGACGAGATTCTCGGGCTGCTCAACACGCCGGCCGGCGACCGGTATCTGTTCTCCGGACGCGCCGGCGACAAGCCGGCGACCGAGACGCTCGACCACATCCTCAACGGCGATGGCGCGAAAGCGGGATTGAAGCAGATCATCGCAGAGCGGAACCAGGCGGACCTCGGGGCGAGCGGATTGGGTCGGTTGACGACTGGCCTTGTGGGATCGCTGGTCACCATCTCGGAAGAGACACCACTCACAGTTTTCGGCATGAAGCTCGCCAGTGTCAGTCCGCTCAATGGTGCGACCGTGACAGGTCCGACCGGATCGCCCGCGAGCATTGACGTGAACTTCACCAGCAATCCAAATCCGGGCGATGCGATCACATTTTCATTCAATCTGCCGGACGGCACCACCGGTCAGTTCACCCTGACGGCAACGAATGCGGCGCCGCCCGCGGCCGGCCAATTCACGCTCGGCGCCTCGCCGAGCGCCACCGCAGCCAATTTTCAATCCTCCCTGATGGCTGCGGTCGGCAAGCTTGCGGCAACGTCGCTGTCGGCAGCCTCGGCGATGGCCGCGGCGGATAATTTCTTCAACATTGATGCCGGCCAACCGCCGATGCGGGTCGGCGGCCCGCCGTTCAATACCGCGACCGCATTGGTCGCGGGGACGGCGGCCAACACGGTGACCTGGTACACCGGTGAGATGGGCACGGATTCGGCGCGCGCCACGGCCGTCGCCAAGGTCGACGATGCGCTGTCGGTCGCCTATGGCGCGCGCGCCAACGAGCAAGCGATCCGCTCGACAACCGCGAATATTGCCGTTTATGCCGTGATGACTTTTTCGACGATCGACCCGAATGCGGAAGAACGCTTCGACGAGATCAGCCAGCGCGTGGGCAAAGGGCTCGCGCCCGCCGGCGGCGAGCAGAAGATCCAGGACATCCAGGTCGAAATCGCCTTCGCGCAAACCACGATGAGGGACGCGACCCAGCGTCACCAGCAACGGAAAATGATGTTACAAGATCTTTTGGGAGGCATTGAACTGGCACCGCCCGACGAGGTCGCGGCGCAGATCCTTGTGTTGCAAACCCGGCTGCAAGCCTCGTTGCAGACGACGTCGATGCTCTACCAGATGAGCATCGTCAATTATCTCTAGAATTATCGAGGCGATTTGACCGCCCGAAGTCTAGCCGCGGCCAAGCAGGCCTGCGGCAATCTCGCGATTGATGCTGATCAGCGGAACGAGCTTCTCGCGCCGCGGCTCCGCCATCAGCGAGAGCGTCTGGTTCATCACGAAGAGTCCCAGATTGGCGACGTTCTGGCGCACGAGGTCGGGCAACGGATTGTCCGGGCGGGTCACCGAAGTGAGGAAGACCGACCAGAGCTTGCGATTGTAGAGCAGGGCCTCGGCGACCTGGTTATGGTCGGCCTCCCAACTGTCGCTCACCGCCTGCAAGCGGGCTGCCGCCTTGAGCAGCAAATCCGCTTCCAATTCACGTGGGCTGGAGGTTTGACTTGCCACTTTTCCGTAAGCTTGGGCCGCGTGCCGCATTGGCGAGCAATTCCTTTTCGTAGGCAATCAATTTCTTGGTTTCTTTCAAAGCTTTGTACATCTCGCCTGTTAAAATATGATTATTGATCGTCTCAACCAGCGGCCAGGTACTTGGCGCGGCTTGAACGATATCCCGCACGAGCGAGAAGTAGAGTTCGTGGTGCCGTTGCGCGTCGCGCGAGGTGTACATGAGCTGCACCGCGAGATAGATGCGCTTGGCGGGCGTGTCGGCCCGCTCCGGCGTCATGATGTCCTTTTCACGCAAAATCGGCGCGACTCCTTCAATAATCAGACGCGTGCGCTGATCGCTGTTTGTTACGACGCAGTCGCCGAGAATGATGCGCTCGCCGGGTTTTAGTTCGACCTTAAGGGCCATGGCGGCCTCCGCGTCACCGTTCAAAGTCACGAATCCTATTCATCACAGCGGAAGATAGAAAGAAAACGGCGGCACAAGGGCCGCCGTTTCTGGACTTAACTGGTGAGGGGCCTTATCCACCAAACAGGCGGAGCACGTTCCGGTCGCTCTGCACGGCGAGCGACAGTGCCGTAGTCGAGAGCTGTTGCCGGGTCTGCAAGGCGAGAAGGTTGGCACCTTCCTCGTTCGAGTCGGCAAGCGTCAGGTTGTCCGCACCCGTCGTCAGCGTGTTGATCATCGACTTCGTGAAGTCCTGACGGGCCTGCACGGTCGAAAGGGTCGAACCGAACGCCTTGGACTGCGTGCGCAACGTTGCCAAAGCCGTTGTAGCTTCGTCGAGCGAGGTCTGGATACTGGCGTCAAGCGCCCAGGCACCGACTGCACCGGCGATGTCTACGTCGCCGCCGGTCGTGAGATCGGCGCCGGTAATTGTCATCGTCGAAGAACCATCCTCGTTGAACACGACATCGAGATCGTCGCCGTTGATGATGTTCTTTCCATTGAAGCCGGAATCGGCGGCCAGCGCATCGATCTGAGCAAGGGTGTCGTCGAACTGCGTCGCCAACGTCGCGCGCTCGGCCGCGTCCGTGGTTTGCTGAGCCTGACGCGCCAGCGCCTGAGCGGACTGCACCAGCTTGGTGATCGCCGAAATGCCGTTGTCCGCGGCCTGCAGCGTTTTGACTGCGTTGGACATCGAGTCCAGCAGTGTACCGAGGTCGCCTGCACGGTTGTTCAGCGACTGCGCGGTAAAGAAGTTCGTCGGGTTGTCGAGCGCGGAGTTGACCCGCTTGCCGGTGGCAAGACGCACTTGGGTTTGCTGGATGAGGCTTTCCGTCGCCTGCAAATTGAGCAGGTTTGAGCGAACGCCACCCGAAAGCACGATATTACTCATGGCATACTCCCTCGCAGCACGAGTCACGCCGCGTCGTTCGAGCGGCACCCCATGCTAATAATCCATTAGGCTTGATAAAGGGTTAAAGGAACTGGGAGAAGTTTTCGGTTACGGCAAATCCAAGCTCTACCCAAAAAAAGACGGCGGCCCGAGGGCCGCCGTCCGTAGAACCGGTCGGTTCGAAGGTCTTACCCACCAAACAGGCGCAGCACGTTGCGGTCGCTCTGCACGGCGAGCGAGAGCGCCGTGGTCGAGAGCTGTTGCCGGGTCTGCAAGGCGAGAAGGTTCGCGCCTTCCTCGTTCGAGTCGGCAAGCGTCAGATTGTCTGCACCGGTCGTCAGCGTGTTGATCATCGACTTGGTGAAATCCTGACGCGCCTGCACGGTCGAAAGGGTCGAACCGAGCGCCTTGGACTGCGTGCGCAACGTCGCCAGAGCCGTGGAGATTTCATCGAGCGAGGTCTGGATGCTGGCGTCGAGCGCCCAGGCACCGACTGCGCCCGCGATATCGACATCGCCGCCGGTCGTGAGATCGGAGCCGGTAATTGTCAATGTCGAAGAACCGTCCTCGTTGAACACGACATCGAGATCGTCGCCGTTGATGAGGTTCTTGCCGTTGAAGCCGGAATCGGTGGCCAGCGCATCGATCTGATCAAGGGTGTCGTCGAACTGCGTCGCGAGCGTCGCCCGCTCGGTCGCGTCCGAAGTCTGCTGGGCCTGACGCGCCAGCGCCTGAGCGGACTGCACCAGCTTGGTGATTGCCGAAATGCCGTTGTCCGCAGCTTGAATGGTCTTGACCGCATTGGACATCGAGTCCAGGAGGCCGCCGAGATCACCTGCGCGGTTGTTCAGCGATTGCGCGGTGAAGAAGTTGGTCGGGTTGTCGAGCGCGGAGTTAACCCGCTTGCCGGTCGACAGGCGCACTTGGGTTAGCGAGATGAGGTCGCCGGTCGCCTGCAAGTTGAGCAGGTTCGAGCGGACGCCCGCGGATAGAACGATTGCTGACATGAGATCGCACCTTTCTGGTCGCACTACGCTCCGATCGCGTCGGATCGGCTCATACAACTCACATAAGCGGCGTAATGTCCGGTAAAAGAACGTGGTTAACAGGTAAATTACGCGCGAAACGAGCAGACAGATAACGGGACGTATTCTCAATAGTTTGTTGAGCAGGAAACTTAGAAATTCATTTACCAGGCTGATTTGCCAGGCATCGGCATCAAGCTTCGATGTCAGCTTGATGCTCGTGCGGCGGCGCATCGTCCTTTGCAAAACGTGTGTAGGCCTTCAGGCGTCGGGCTGCGACTTCTGGCATTTGATGCACGACGCGACGCACCCCTGCGTTGACGCTGCGATCGAGGACTTCGCGGCTGTGGGGATCGAGAATAATATCCCGCAGATGCGATGGGTCGGATAACGAGGCCCCCGGCATGTCATTTCTGGCACCTGCCACGCCGGCCGCAGCCGTCACTGCCTGTGCCGCAGGGAGATCGGTGGACACGGCTTGCGGCGTAAAGGTCGAATTGGGTCGAGAGAGGCTCGCCTGAGCCCCGCTTCCAGTAGACCGAACCGTCAGGCCGGTACTCATGTTGCCCTCCCGTCGGCTTCAACCGCGCAAGGCTCATTGCATTCCGCAACGTAGCCATGGCTTGTTAAGGGCTCGTTAGGGAGTGTGGTTAATCCGCGGGCGAGGCGCGTCGCGGACGCAAACCGCAATGATGTCGGGCGGATCCGATTTGCACTCTTAGGAGCGGGCGCTCAGAGCGTGCGGCTGACCGAAACCGGCGTCGCCGTGCCCTTCGGTGGTGCGGACGGGCGTCCCGAGTTCCCGTAGGTCTGCGGCGCGTTCTTGCGCGCGACCTCGCTATGGGCGCCCCGGATCAGACCTTCGGAAACCGCGTGCGCGGTCGCCAGCACCGTGAGATTGATCTGCAGCAGCGCGTTGAACGTGTCGTGATGCCGGCGCAAAGCTGCGAGCAGGTCGGGAACTTGCTTCGAGAGCACGGGCAAGTTCGCCTTCACCTGCGCGGTGTCGGTCACATAGAGCCGCGCGAGCTCCGACTTGGTGGCTTCGAGCGCGACCGCGTCCTTGAGCTTGCCGGCGCGCACCAGCGCCGTCTCCTGCTCGACGGTTGCGACCAGCGCGTCCATCGCGGCCAGCAGATGACGCACGAGGTTTTCGGCTTCCGCCGCGGTCTCGATCGGCTGCGGTGCTGGCTTTGCGCTGCTTGCCGCGCTCATTTCGCTCTCGCTTCCTGCTGCGCGATCAACGCGCTGTAGACATGCTTCGCGAGTCCGATGCCGCCAGCCTTCGCGAAAGCCTTCGAATATTCGTTGGTGAGGAACGAACGCCATACGCCGTTCGCCTGGCTGCCGCCGAACGGGCCCTCACCCTCGACCTTGGTCATCATCTGGCTGAACATCGAATTGAGGAATACGGCCTCGAAGTCTTCCGCGGCAGCGCGCGCCCTGGCGTTGGTCATATTGCCGGCCGCGCGCGTCGTCGCGGCGACTGACGGCCCGATGCCATAGGCGATGTTCGCGCCGGCCGGCACCGCGCCGATGCTGAGCGGGTTCGCGGCGCCCATCACATCACCTCGATGTCGGCCTGGATCGCGCCGGCCGCCTTGATCGCCTGCAGAATCGCGATCATGTCGCGCGGGCCGATGCCGAGCGCGTTGAGGCCGTCGACCAGCTGCTGCAGCGAGACGCCTTCGCGTACCAGTGCGAGCTTCTTGCCGTCTTCGGTGACGCCGACCTTGGAGCGCGGCACCACCACGGTGCGCCCTTGCGAGAATGGCGCCGGCTGGCTCACCTGTGGCGTTTCGCTGATGCTGACCGTGAGGTTGCCCTGCGCGACCGCGACCGTGGACACGCGCACGTCGCGGCCCATCACGATGATGCCGGAGCGCTCATCGATTACGATCTTGGCCGGCAGATCCGGCTCGATCTGCAATTGCTCGATTTCGGTCAGCAGCGCGACGACCTTGCCGTGGAACTGCTTCGGGATCGTGAGCTGCACGGTCGAGGGATCGAGCGGCTCGGCGGTCGGCGTGCCGATGAAGTCGTTGACGGCGGCGGCAATGCGCTTCGCCGTGGTGAAGTCGGCATTGCGCAGCGCGAGGCGCAGGTTCGGCAGCCGGTTGAGCGCGAAATCGATCTCACGCTCGATGATGGCGCCGTTGGAGATGCGGCCGACGGTCGGCACGCCGCGGGTGACCTTCGCGGCATCGGCCTCGGCCGAGAATCCGCCGATCGCGAGCGAGCCCTGCGCAACGGCGTAGACATTGCCGTCGGCGCCAAGCAGCGGCGTGACCAGCAGGGTTCCGCCCTGCAGGCTCTTGGAGTCGCCCATCGCCGAGACGGTGACGTCGATGCGCGTGCCCTGCGTGCCGAAGGCCGGCAGATTGGCGGTGACCATGACGGCCGCGACGTTGCCGGTACGCAGCGTCTGGCCGCGGATGTTGACGCCAAGGCGCTCCAGCATCGCCTGCAGCGATTGCTTGGTGAACGGGATATTGTTGAGCGTATCGCCGGTTCCGTTCAGCCCGACCACGAGGCCGTAGCCGATCAGCTGATTCTGCCGCACACCTTCGACGCTGGCGAGGTCCTTGATGCGCGAGGCGGCCTCGGCGCCCGGCGTGTTGAGCGCCAAGGCGACCGCGAGCGCGGCGATCCCGGTTCTGACAAACCCCATCGTCTGCTCCCCGTTGCGCGAAAGCCTTTGCGTCTCCCAACGCGCAGGCCGCAACGGACAAGACCATGCGAGCGCCGTGCCAAGCGTAATCAGCTGATTGATGCTTGAGTTTTTCTATCGGCGCTCGCGCGCGGCGCGGTCATTCCTTGCCGCCCCCGGCAATTTTTGCCGTCGTCTTAACTGCGCGTTAACCACGCGCGGCGTGAGTTAGCGCTGACGAACCAGGACGCCGCAATGCGAATCCAGGGAACCAGCGCCGCAAACGTGCCGACGGCTCCGTCTGCGGCGCGGCGTTCGGCGTCCGGTACGTTCACGCCTTGACGGCGATAGCACCGCGCGCGCGGCGACGGCCACTGTCGGCATCGGCGGCATCGGCGGCATCGACGCGCTACTCGTGCTGCAAGGCGTCGACGAGCCGGGCGAGCGGCGCCGCAAGGCGGTGAAGCGCGGCCGCACGGCGCTCGACGCGCTCGACGCGCTCAAGCTCGGGCTGCTCTCTGGCACGCTCGATACCGCCGCGCTGGCGCGGCTCAAATCGGTCGTGGCCGGTCTCGCGGAACAGACCGGCGATCCCGGTCTGGACACCGTGCTGGCCGAGATCGAGCTGCGGGTCGAGGTGGAACTCGCCAAGATCGGGATGCCACAATCGGGCCGGCAAGACCCTGTCTAGCCTGCATTTCCCGCCTTTCGGGCATGGCCGCCATCACGTTTTTCCATGTCCGCCGGATGACCGACTTCGCTGTTGTCGGCTGCCCGTCCGGCGGATATAAGCTCGCCCGCGCGAGGAGACTCGCGGGGGTCGCGGTGCATGGAGTAGTCGGGGGATGTTGCGGGAGAAAGAAAAGAAGCCGCGCGCGGCTGAGAAGAACGGCCATCGGCTGCCTGAGAAGACCCTTTACGGCCTGAATGGCTATCGCCCGTCCGACAAAGAGCCCTTCATGGGCGAGCGCCAGCGCGACTATTTCCGCGCCAAGCTCATCATGTGGAAGGACGAGATCCTGAAAGAGGCGCGCGACACGCTGCAGCACCTTCAGGACGAGAACCAGAACCACCCTGATCTCGCCGACCGCGCATCCTCCGAGACCGATCGCGCCATCGAGCTGCGCGCGCGCGACCGCCAGCGCAAGCTGATCGCCAAGATCGACGCCGCGATCCAGCGCATCGACGAGGGCAACTACGGCTATTGCGAGGAGACTGGCGAGCCGATCTCGCTGAAGCGCCTCGAAGCCCGCCCGATCGCGACGCTTGTCGATCGAGGCGCAGGAGCGTCACGAGCGGCGCGAGCGGATTTATCGGGACGATTGAGGTTTCTCGAAAGCGCCGCTCAAACGCAAAAGACCAGTGGCGCGAGCGGATTTATCGGGACGACTAAGACCCGATTTGTTGTCTTGTCGGGCGGGCAAAGCGAAAGCGTGCCCGCCTTTTATATTTTGCCCACCTGCTCGTAGAAGGCCCGTTCCTCGGCGTGAGCACTCGCACGCTCGCGCGCGAAACCCGATGCTCGCCGCTCCGTCGTAGACTGATCGGCGTGGAGGGATTTACGGCCTCGGGAGGGACGACATGGCTCAGATCGACCGCGCCTATGTGAGAGGCGCGGCGAGACATGGCCCGACAAAAGACAAAGCGGAGTGTCGTGCATGCGTCCGAGGCCGATAAAAAGACCTCTCTTTGAACTGACCGGCTGGCTTAGTTCTTATCAGCAAGCCGACGACGCAGCGCACGAACTGATTGGTCGTACAATCAGTACCTATGGCAGGATCGAATATTTAACAAGCGATCTTTGTCTTAGGTTAGCATCGCGGGAGGAATACTGCGACACTCGGACATCGTATCCTGCCTTCATGAAGGGAAAAATTGGATTCTTGAGACAGTGCTTAACTTCTGACCCCTTGAAGAAGTACGCAGCAGTAGGAAATCGGCTGCTGGACAGGATTTAGAACCATTGGAGTGATTCACGCATGCGGCACGCTCATTCGCATGTGCGTATCGATCTTATGCGCTCGCAAGACGGAATAGCACGCTTTAGCCAAATCATCATTGACCAGGAGCATGGACAGAAAAACATGGCCGTAATCCGCGAGCGAACCTTGAGCGTCGATGATTTGCTTGCTGATTTTCGATCCGCCCAGCGGCTTGAGCATCTAGTTAGGCGATGTCATCAGCGCCTCGTCCGCACAGGCATCGCGCCGCAACTCCGCTGATGCGACTTGGCGAACGATCCCGCATTGCGCTTCGCTCCATGCGGGCTACGTATGCCATTCTTGGAACAAACGCGCGGCCCCCGGCGGGGAGAGCCGGAGGCCGCGTTGGTACGCCGATCCGTTGTGCACGACGGTGCGGCGGGGAGCTCTCTTTTCTTGTCATTCCGGCCGAGCGGAGCGAGAGCCGGAATCTATAAACACAGACCTGCGTAACCTTGCGAGATTGGTGGTTATGGGTCCCGGCGCGCGCTCGCGTTGCTCGCTTGGCCGGGATGACAGCGTCGTTTCTCAGAACGGCAGCAGCACATCCATCACCTGCTGGCCGTAGCGCGGCTGCTGCACGTCGGTGATCTGGCCGCGCCCGCCATAGGCGATGCGTGCCTGCGCGATCTTGGTCGAGTTGATCGTGTTGTCGCTCTCGATGTCCTCCGGCCGCACGATGCCGGCGACAATCAGTTCGCGCACCTCGAAGTTGACGCGCACCTCCTGCTTGCCTTCGACCACGAGGTTGCCGTTGGGCAGCACTTGCGTGACGACGGCGGCGACGTTGGTAAGCAATGCTTCCTGCCGGTTGACCGAGCCCTTGCCTTCGCTGTTCGCCGTGGAATTGGCGGTGAGGATCTTGCCGGGCATCAATTGCGCGGCCTGACCGGTGAGCAACTTGCTGCCGATGAAATCGGTGACGCCGGAGTCCTCCTTGTTCGACCGGCTGCGGCTCGTGCCGTTTTCGATCTTGGCGTTGTCGGTGATCTTGACCTTCACGGTCATGATATCGCCGACCTGCATGGCGCGCTGGTCCTTGAAGAACGCGCGCGAGCCGTTACGCCACAGCGAATTCGGATTGTAGATCGCGGGTTGCGGCGCCGGCATCGGCATCTGCACCGGCTTGTAGCCCGGCTGCGCGGTCGGGTTCTCGATCGCCGAAAGGCTCGGTTGCTCGCCGATGTTCTTCAGCCGGTCGAGCGCGGAACAACTGCCGAGCAGCCCCGACACGAGAACGACGGCGAAAGACGCTGGCAGACGTTTGTTCGACATGACGCTCACGTGTTTAACGGTTGGGTGCGTCGCCGGCAGGGTTTGCCTGGGCAACGACCGTTGGTGTGCGGGTGATCATGGTGACGTGGCCGGCGCCGGTGACGACGCCCTGGATGGTGCGCTTGGAATGTTCGTTGAGCACGTTCACGGTGCTGCCGTCGGTGCCCGATTCGAGCGCCTTGCCACGCATCGTGATCGTGATGCCGGGCACCTCGTAATGCAGCGTCACCATCTCGCCGCGCTGTACCAGCTCCGGCTTCATCAGGTCCGCGCTGCGGAGCGCCTGGCCGTGGCGCACCGCGCGGCGGGCGGCGCGGCCGACAACTTCCGAGACGGGAGCAGGGGGCTCGTTGGAAAATTCCGTCCGCGGGCGGCGCTCGATGACAATGTCGCTCGCGCTGATGACTTCGCCGCGCGCGAGCGCGCGGCTCGGGATCGCTGCCTCGATGGTCTCGACGGCGGTCCCGGTGTAGCGCCACGCTCTGCCGCTGCCGAGCTCAAACGTTACATCGAAGCGGCGCGAGGACGGCTCATAGGAAAAGCGGGCGAGCGACAAATCCGCATTGGCATTCGACTCGAGCTGGATTGCGCGCAGTTCGCGATCGAAACTGAGCTTGAGGTCTTCCGTCCGGCCGAGACGGTAACGTGCGGTCAGCGCCTGCACGATGCGCGTTTCGATCTCGTCGATCGCGATGGCGCGGCTCATCCGCGTCACCGCGATTTCATTGATGCCGCGCGTCTCGACCGCGATCAGCCCGTGGGGACGTACCGCGTCGAGCACGGCGCGCGACGGCACGGCTCCGGTCTGTCCGAGATCGGGCGCGCGGAAGATCGGCGTGTTTGCCGCCAGGCCCGCGTTCTCGACGAGATCGCCGATGCGCACGATATCGCCGGAGATGGTCGCGGCGGATTTCAGGCGCGGATGCGCGGAGCCGGCGGTGCCGGTGATCTGCGCGGCCACGGGCGCGACGCTCAGCGTGAGCAGGAAGACAGATACTAGTGTGCGCATCGTCGCTCCAGAATTTCGTTTGCGCATGATCTTTTCCGAAAACCGGTTCCCATCCCGGATCAAGTCCGGGACATGCTGTTTCCGGATCATGCGCTCAGCGCAGCATCTGCGAGGTCGATTGCAGCATCTGGTCGGTCGCCGTGATCACCTTGGCGTTCATCTCGTAGGCGCGCTGCGCGGCGATCAGATCGGAAATCTCGCTCACTGCCTCGACGTTCGCCTGCTCGAGGTTGCCCTGCTGCAGATTGCCGAATGAGTTCCTGGTTCGGATTGCCGACCTGCGGCGCGCCGGAGGCCGGCGTTTCGAGATAGAGATTGTCACCGATGCCCTGCAGGCCGGCCTTGTTGATGAACATCGCGAGCTGGATCTGCCCGACGACCGTCGGCGTCGTCGTGCCGGGCACCCCGGCCGAGACCTGTCCCTGTGCGTTGACCGTCACGGACGTGGCGTTCTGCGGGATCGTCAGGCCGGGATTGAGCACGTTGCCCTGCGCGGTGACCATGCGGCCCTGCGAGTCCAGTTCGAACGAGCCGTCGCGCGAGTAGGCGGTGCGGCCGTCCGGCAGCGTGATCTGGAAGAAGCCTTCGCCGCGGATTGCGATGTCGTAGTCCTTGCCGGTCTGCACCAGCGAACCCTGCGTCATCAGGCGCGGCGTGCCGACAGTCTTCACGCCTGCGCCGAGCTCGACGCCGGCCGGCAACTGGTTGCCCTGATCGGAGGTTTGGGTGCCGACGCGGCGGACGTGCTCGTACAGCAGATCCTGGAATTCGGCGCGCTGGCGCTTGTAGCCGGTCGTGCGCATGTTGGCGATATTGTTCGATATCACCTGCACGTTGAGTTCCTGCGCCTTCATGCCTGTGGCGGCGGTGTGGAGAGCTCTCATGGTCTATGCCCCTTGCGTGTCGCGTCTCAGCTCGTCGGCACTTCGGCGAGTTTGTCGATCGCGCTCTTCCGCATGTCGCTTTGCTGCTGCAACATGCCGGCGATCTGCGTGTAGGCGCGCGTGACCTCGACCATGCGCGTCATCTCCATGACGCTGTTCACGTTCGACTTTTCGATCACGCCCTGATTGACCCGGATGTCCGGCCCGGCCGCCTGCGCCGCCATGCCGGCGGGCGCCATAAAGGTCGAGGTGCCGTCCTTGTGCAGCCGCCGCGGCTGGTCGAACACCGCGAGCTTCAGCTTGCCGCGCTGCGAGTCCTGCGTGTTCTGTCCTTCGCGCACCGAAATAGTGCCGTCGAGGCCGATCGAGATGTCACGATCGGTCGGCTGAAACACGATCGGGCCGTTCTGGCCAACGACAGCCAAGCCTTCCGACGTGACGAGCTGGCCTTGCGCGTTGATCTGAAGCGCGCCGTTGCGTGTGTAGCGTTCGCCGCGCGGCGTCTGCACGGTGAGGAACGCGTTGCCGCTGATCGCGACGTCGAGCGGATTGCCGGTCGGCTGCGCCGGGCCCTGCGACAGGTCGAGCCAGGTCGCGCGATCCTGCACGAACGAAATCTGACGGTCGCCTCCGGCGAACCGGTTCGCGCGCGCGACCGGCATCAGGTGTTCATGGAAGACGACGTTGTCCGCCTTGAACCCCGTGGTGTTCAGGTTCGCGATGTTGTTGGCGACGACGTCCAGTTCGCGCTGAAGCGCGATCTGGCGCGACAGTCCGACGAGAGATCCGTTCTCCATCGGTCAAGCTCCCCAAATGCGACGCCGGTTCGCCCTCCCAGGCGATCCTTCGCGTCTGCCGGACCGCTCGCCTCTCCCAAGGCGGGCCGGTCACGCCGAGAAACATTGCAGCCGCCGTGCCACTTCGGAAAATTATGGTTAATCAAGTATTTAACCCGTTTCAGGAGTGTCGTTGGCCCGGCAGAAAGCGCCGCCAAGTCCTTGTCACCCGGCAATATTTTCCTCCTCCGCAAGCAATCATTAACCATTCGGGACCTAGCTTCGCGGCGAGGGCAGTCGCGCGCTCGGAATGCATTTTCGCGCGTTGGGGCAAGGGACGGATGGCAAAGGCAAAGAAGGCGGAAGAAGAAAAAGAGGCGCCGGAAGAAGGCGCTGAAGGCGAAGCCGCGCCGAAGAAGAGTTTTCTTTCGAAGAAGCTCATCATCATCGTGGCCGCCGCACTGCTGGTCGTCGGGGGGACGGGAAGCGGTGCCTGGTTCTTCTTCTTCAACAAGAAGCATGACGAGAAACCGGCGCCGGTCGCCGCGAAGCCGCCCGCGTTCCTCGACGTGCCCGACGTGCTGGTCAATCTGTCGAGCACCGCCAACGGGCGATCCCAGTATCTCAAGGCGAAGATCGTGCTCGAAGTCGCCGATCAGAAGATCGCCGACGAGATCAAGCCGGTGCTGCCGCGCGTGCTCGACTCGTTCCAGACCTATTTGCGCGAGATGCGCTCGAGCGATCTTGAGGGATCTGCCGGGCTCTATCGCGTGCGCGATGAACTGACGCGCCGCGTCAACCTCGCGGTCGCGCCGAGCCGCATCAACGCCGTGCTGTTCAAGGAAATCGTCGTCCAATAACCGCCAAGAAACGCGAAGATGGCCGCAGACCAAAACGATCTCGCCACCGAATGGGGTGAAGCGCTTGCCGAGCAGGGCGTAGCGCCGAAGGGCGGCGCGCCCGCCGCGGCGGGCGGCGGTGGCGACGACGATATGGCGGCCCAATGGGCGGCGATGATCGAGGACGGCGGACAGTTCGTCCAGGCCGGCAACAAGGGCGGCGCCGAGCGCATCCTGAACCAGGAGGAAATCGACTCTCTCCTCGGCTTCAACCTCACCGACGTCACGCTCAACGAGAATTCCGGCATCCGGGCGATCATCGATTCCGCGATGGTCTCCTACGAGCGTCTGCCGATGCTCGAAATCGTCTTCGACCGGCTGGTGCGGTTGATGACGACAAGCTTGCGCAATTTCACCTCCGACAACGTCGAAGTCTCGCTCGACCGCATCACGTCGGTGCGCTTCGGCGACTACCTCAACTCGATCCCGCTGCCTGCGATCCTCTCGGTGTTCAAGGCCGAGGAGTGGGACAATTTCGGCCTGTTCACCGTCGACTTCAGCCTGATCTACTCGATCATCGACGTGCTGCTCGGCGGCCGGCGCGGACAGACCGCGATCCGCATCGAGGGCCGCCCCTACACCACGATCGAGACGTCGCCTCGTCAAGCGCATGGTCGAGGTCGTGCTCGCACGATGCCGAGCAGGCGTTCCGCCCGCTCTCGCCGGTGCAAGTTCACCATCGACCGGCTGGAGACCAATCCGCGCTTCGCGGCGATCACGCGGCCCGCGAATGCCGCGATCCTGGTGCGGCTGCGCATCGACATGGAGGACCGCGGCGGCAACATCGAGCTGCTGCTGCCCTACGCGACGATCGAGCCGATCCGCGACGTGCTGCTGCAGATGTTCATGGGCGAGAAGTTCGGCCGCGATCAGGTCTGGGAAGGGCATCTGGCGACCGAGATCGGGCAGGCGACCATCGCGGTCGAGGCCGTGCTGTACGAATCCGAAATGCCGCTGAAGCAACTGATGTCGCTCGATGTCGGCGACACGCTCACGCTCGATCTCAAGCCCGACGCGCTCGTCACCGTGCGCTGCGGCGACGTGGCGCTGACCGAAGGGCGTATGGGCCGCGTCGGCGACAAGGTCGCGGTGCGCGTCGTCAAGCCGCTGCGCAAGCCGAAAACGACATTCGCCATGTTCGAAATGGCGGACCAATCCTCGAACCGGGTGGACACCCAATGAGCAACGGACTCGGATTGATGATCGAGAGCCTGGTGGCGGTTCTGCTGCTGCTCACGATTCGGTTCTGCATCGTGCTCAACGGCCGGCTGAAGAAGCTGAAGGCCGACGAGCAGGCGCTGAAGGGCACGATTTCGGAGCTGATCACCGCGACCGAAATCGCCGAGCGCGCCATCGCCGGGCTGAAAATGACGGTGCGCGACTGCGACCAGAACCTGAGCGACCGGCTGCGCGCGGCGAGAAAGTCTCGCGCGCGAGCTTGCGCAGCAGCTTGATGGCGGCCGTCAAGTGCTTGCGCATCTTGCGCAAATCACTGTCGCGGCGCGACCGGCGCAAAGCCGCGCCGGAGCCGCAGCATGACGCGCAGGCGACCGCGCAGGCCGCCGCCGCGTTCGCGGCGCGCGCGCGCCACCGTCTCAGTCAGGCGGCCTGATGCGCTTCGTCCGCGATCTTCGGCTCATTCCGATCGTCGCGCTCGCGGCGGGCGCGCTGTTGCTGTTGAAGGTCTCGGCGATCGTCATCGAGGGCGGCTACACGCTGATCGCCTCGCGCGCGGCGCTGGCGCAGGGCCTCGGCGAAGGCGCCGCCAGGGATCTCGACTGCCGCCGCCCGCTCGCGCTGGACGATACGGTGCCGCGCGCGCGGCGATCGCGCGCGCTCCTGGGTGCGCGACATCTACGGGCCGCCCGAATACACCGGTTCGGTCGCGGCGCCCAAGCCTGACGCCGCAACGAACGCCACGTCCGGAGCACCCAAAGGCGCGGCGCCTGCGACCGAGGGCGCCGCGTCCGCGCCGCCGGAGATGCCGAAGCCTTCGCTCACGGCCGGCGAGCGCGCCGTGCTGGAAAGCCTGGCTCAGCGCCGTCAGGAGCTGGAGACGCGCGCGCGCGAAATGGAGGTGCGCGACAGCCTGCTCAAGGCGGCGGAAAAGCGCATCGAACAGCGGCTGCAGGAATTGAAAGAGACGGAAGCGCGTCTCAACGGCGTCGGCAAGCAAGAAGGACGAGGCGGAGGTCGCGAAGTTCAAGAGCCTTGTCAGCATGTACGAGAACATGAAGGCGAAGGACGCCGCCAAGGTGTTCGACCGGCTGAACATGCGCGTGCTGATCGAGGTCGTGAACGCGATGAACCCGCGCCGCATGTCGGACATTCTCGGCCAGATGGCGCCGGACGTCGTCGAGCGCCTCACCCTCGAGATCGCGAACCGCTCCGGCGCGGTCGACAGGGCGGCGACGCCGGTCGAACTGCCCAAGATCGAGGGCCGGCCGAGCAGGTCCTGAGCTGTCCGGACCGCGCGGACAGACCCGGCGACCGTCATCCGACACGGTTAAGACCGCGTTAAACGCCGCCATCTAGGCTGACCGCGGGCGCGTCGTGACCGAACGATGACGCGCGGGCTGGCGACATGGGCAAGTCGATCACACTCAGGGCGCTGCGGGCGCGCGAGGACGCGCAGGTGCCGCCGCGCCTTGGCGTGCGCATCGTCGCGGTGTTCGCTTGCCATTCAATTGCTGCTCCTTGCCGCTCTGCTGCTCCTCTATCCAGCGGCCGCCGGCGCCGCGCCGGTCAAGGGCGAGGTCGCGGTCTCGACCAGGGATGGCTATGCGCGGCTCGTGTTCACGCTCACGGAGGAAACCGACGCCGAGGTGCGGCTGAACAACGGCATCCTGATCATCGCGTTCAAGCAGGCGGTGGAGGTCTCCGTCGACCGTATCCCGATCGTCGCCGCAACTTACGTGGGCGCCGCGCGGCGCGATCCCGACGGCACCGGCGTGCGCCTCGCGCTCAACCGCAAGGTCACGGTCAATTCGATGGCGGCGGGCGAGAAGCTGTTCGTCGATCTGTTACCCGAAGGCTGGACCGGACTTGCCGCCCGGCCTGCCGCAGGAAGTCGTCGAAGAACTCGCCCGTCGCGCGCGCGAGGCGGAGAAGAAGGCGCGCCAGCAACTGCTCATCGCACAGCAACGTGCGCTCGCGCCGGTGCGCGTTCGCGTCGGCGTGCAGCCGACCTTCACGCGCTATACCTTCGCGCTGCCCGGACTGTTCGCAGTGTCGACCAATCGCGCCGACGACAGGATGACATTCACGTTCGAAGCGCCGCTCAAGTTCGATCTTGCCGACGCGCAGGCCACGCTCCCGCCGACGGTCGCAATGATCGATGCGCAAGCCGGCGCCGACACCGTGTCGGTGCGTTTCGAGTTCATCGGCAAGGTCGATGTCCGCACGTTCCGCGAGGACAACAATTACGTCGTCGACGTGGTGCCGATCGCACCACGTGGCGAAGCGGCGGCCGAGCCGGACAAATCCGAACCCTCCGCACTTGCCGCCGTGCTGAATGAAAATCGTGCCGCGCCGGCACAATCCTCACCGCGCGCTCCCCCCGCGAAACCGCCCGAGGCCATCGCGCCCCCTCCCGAGAAGCCCGCCGCATCGCCGGCGGGCGTCGTCGCTTCCAAAGGGCCGGAGCAGCGCATGCCGCTGCCCGAACCGTCGGAGCCGCCCGCGACCATTCCGGCGCGTGAGGCACGACGATGTGAAGCCGCCGTCGTCCGATCCCGCGGCGCCGGTCGTCGTCGACGTACGCCGTCAGGGCGAGGCGCTGCGGCTGACGTTCCCATTCGTCGTGCCGACGCCGGCGGCGGTGTTCCGCCGCGCCGATGCCATCTGGCTCGTGTTCGACAGCCAGGCGCCGATCGACATCAACAAGATCACCGCGCAGTCCGGCCGCAGCATCCGCAACGCCACGGTCACGCGCTCGCGCAACGGCCAGGTGATCCAGCTCAAGCTCGACAAGCCGAAGCTCACCAGCATTGGCGCCGACGGCCTGACCTGGACCGTGGTGGTCGGCGACATGATGCTCGAGCCGACACAGCCGCTCAGCGTCGTGCGCGTCACGCAGGCGGGCGGGCGCGCGAGCATCACCATCCCGTTCGATGCGCCGTCGCAGCTTCATCGCCTCTCCGATACCGAGGTCGGCGACACGCTGCTGGTGGTGACGGCGCTCGGCCCCGCCCGCGGCTTCCTGAAGCCGCAGGAATTCGTCGAATTCAATGCCTTGGTCTCAACGCATGGCGTGGTGATTCAGCCGCGCGCCGACGATGTCGCGGCGGAAGTGAGCAACGACAAGGTGGTCGTGACGCGGCCGGGCGGCCTCATGCTGTCGAGCGCGGGCGCGCGGATGAGTGCCGCCGCCGGCACGCGGATCGGGCGGTACGCGCGGCGCCACGCCGTCGGACCTGTTCGTGCTCGATCCGCAGACCTGGGGCTTCGACCGCGAGGGCGATTTCCGCGACCGCCAGGCGCAACCTGATCGCCGCGGCTGCGGCGGCGGAAGAGAGCGCAACGTGCGCCAGCGCGGCTCAATCTGGCGCGCTTCTACATGGCGCGCGACCTGGCGGCCGAAGCCAAGGGCGTGCTCGACGCGACCGCACTTGACGAGTCGGCGAACGCGGACGGCTCAGCTTTCCTGCTGCGTGCCGTCGCCAACGTCATGCTGGGGCGCGGTGCCGATGCGATGAAGGATCTGTCGCACGCCTCGGTCGGCAATCGCAGCGATGCGGCGCTTTGGCGTGCGCTCGCGCTGGCGCAACAGGGGAAGTGGGCCGAGGCGCGCGAGGGCTTCCGCTCGCTCGAGACCGCGACCGCCACACTGCCCATGGAATTGCAGCGCCACGCATTCCAGGAGGCGGTGCGCGCCGCGGTCGAGGTGCGCGACTTCGGCGCGGCGCAGAGCCTGCTCAACGAATTCGAGACACTCGGGCAGGCGCCGGCGCGCGATGCCGATCTCACCGTGCTCAAGGGCCGCATCATGGAGGGGCTCGGGCGGCTCGCCGAGGCGCTGACGCTCTATCGTGCGGCGGCGGACTCGCCCGATCGTCCGGCGGCGGCACGCGGGCGGCTGCGCGAGATCGCATTGCGCCAGTCGATCGGCGAGATGAAGCGCGAGGACGCGGTCGCGGCATTGGAGTCGTTGACGATCGGATGGCGCGGCGATGAGACCGAAGCGGAAGCACTGCAAGTGCTCGGTCGCCTTTATGGCGAAGAGCACCGTTATCGCGACGCGTTCCAGGTGATGCGCACCGCACTCATCGTCCACCCGCATTCGGAGATGACGCGCCGCATCCAGGACGAAGCCGTCGTGACGTTCGAGTCCCTGTTCCTTGGCGGCAAGAGCGAGGCGCTGGCGCCGATCGACGCGCTCAGCCTGTTCTACGATTTCCGCGACCTGACGCCGGTCGGGCGGCGCGGCGACGAGATGATCCGCAAGCTCGCCGACCGGCTGGTGTCGGTCGACCTGCTCGATCAGGCGGCGGAGCTGCTGCAGCATCAGGTCGATAACCGCCTGCAGGGCGCCGCGCGCTCGCAGGTCGCGGTGCGCCTCGCGGTGATCTACCTGATGGCGCGCAAGCCGGATCGCGCGATCCAGGTGCTGCGCGCGAGCCGCGGCGCCGATCTTCCCAACGAGCTGCGCAACCAGCGCCTGCTGATCGAGGCGCGTGCACAATCCGATGTCGGGCGCCCGGAGCTGGCGCTCGAAGTGGTCGCCAATCTGCAGGGGCGCGAAGTCGAGCGCCTGCGCATCGATGTCCTGTGGAAGGCGCGGCGCTGGCGCGATGCCGCCGAGCAGATCGAGACCATGTACGGCGATCGCTGGAGCACGTTCACGCCCCTGTCCGCGCAGGAGCGCGCCGACGTGCTGCGCGCCGCCGTCGGCTATGCGCTCGCCGAGGACGCCCTCGGGCTCGATCGCCTGCGCAACAAATACGCAGCGAAGATGGCCGAGGGATCGGATCGCCGCGCCTTCGACGTCGTGACCGCGCCATTGAGCGCCAAGGCCCCGGAATTCGGTGAAGTCGCCAAGGCGGTCACCACCGCCGACACGCTCGACGCGTTCCTGCGTGAGATCAGAACGAAGTATCCGGAAACGACAGGCCCGGCGCCCAGCGCCCCGGCGGTGCAGCCGGCTCCCGCCGCACCCGGACCCGCTGCGGCGGTGACCCGGCAGGCGAGCTAGCCGCCGTAGCTCTGCACCAGGCTGCCCGCGACCAGGTGCCAGCCGTCGACCAGCACGAAGAAGATCAGCTTGAACGGCAGCGAGACGACCACCGGCGGCAGCATCATCATGCCCATCGACATCAGCACCGAGGCCACCACGAGGTCGATGATCAGGAACGGCAGGAACAGCAGGAAGCCGATCTCGAACGCGCGCTTTAATTCCGAGATCATGAAGGAGGGCACGAGCACGCGCAGCGACATGTCCTCGGGCTTCGCGGGCGGCTGCGTGCCGGACAGGTCCATGAACAGCTTCAGGTCCTTGTCGCGCACGTTCTTCATCATGAAGACGCGGAACGGATCGGAGGCGCGTTCGAAGGCCTGCTCGGGCGTGATCTCGTTTGCGATCAGAGGCTTTACGCCGGCATCGTAGGCGGTGAGGAACGTCGGCCACATCACGAAGGCGGTGAGAAACATCGCGAGCGAAATGAGCACCGCGTTGGGCGGCGCGGTCGCGGTGCCGAGCGCGGTGCGCAACAGCGACAGCACCACCACGATGCGGGTGAACGACGTCACCATCACGAGAATGGACGGCGCGAGCGACAGCACCGTGAGCAGCGCGATCGAGCTGCAGCACGCGCTCGGTCAGCCCGCCGCCCTGGCCGAAGGTGACGCTGATGTCCTGCGCGAAAGCCGGCGGTTGCGGCCAGCGCGATCGCAGCGCCGACAATCGCGCAGCAAGCGTTGTGAAGTTGAACCGGCCTCAATCCCGTACCCGCGAATCATCGAGCCGCGCGCGCGACTCAGTTCGCGGAACGGTACGCGCGATCGGGAGATGGGGCTATGTCTTCTCGGGCGGACGGCCGAGCAGGCTCGCCATTTCCGCTTCGAGGCTGTCGAGCACGGATTTCGACTTGCCGCCTTTCGCCTCGGCGCCGCGCGCGGCGGATCATCCGGCGCGGTCGGAGGCGGCGGCTCCGCGCCGGTCAGTTCATGCGGCGGAGCGGGGCGAGTGCGGCGCCGCGCCGGGCTCGGGCGTTCCGGGGCGACGCAGCGCGGCTTCGAGGCGCTGCGCCATGCTGGCGAGCGCGCGTCGGGCTGCCGGCGGACGGCACGATCGGCGGCGGTTCGACCGGGCGCGGCGCGATGCCAGGCGGCAACGGCGCGCGGACCAGAGGTTCGGCGAACGGCCGCGGCTCCGGACGTGTCGCGCGCGTGAGCGGCTCGGGCCGGGCATACGCAGGACGCGACGGGCTCGATCGGCGGCGGTGTCCAGGTGTCCGTCCTCGAAGGGCTGCGGACGAGCGACGTCTCGGCGCGCTTCGCGGGGCCGTCGGCGCGCGGCACCGGAATGTCGCGCGGCGGATTGACCGGCACGGCGCGCACGATGTTCTGCTCGACCACGAAGTCGCTCGGGCCGCCGATCAGCAAGAGATGTTCGACATTGTCGCGCCGCACCAGCACGAGGCGGCGCCGTCCATCGACCGGCGCGGCATCGATCACCGCGAGACGCGGCTGGCGGCCACGTTGCGCGGCCGGCGCCGACGCGCGACGCCGCCGAAGCGGCGAATGAGCCAGAAGGTCAGTCCGATGAGGGCGAGTACGATCACGAACGCAACGACGAAGCGCACGATCAGTGAGCCTTCCGCGCCAAACAAACTATCCATACGGTCACCACTACGCTCGAGGCATCACTCCCGCCCCGGCCCGAACTGCCGGCCGGCTGGTTCCCAGTTCCCCCAAGCTAACGAATTGTAAACGGAAAAGATCATTTCGCCCAAGGGGTCATGGCGGACTCAGCATTTTCTTGGTTAACGGCGGCCCGAACGAGCCTCGGGCGGACCACTTAACGCCCCATTAACCATGACCTAGGCAAAGTCTGCCTACCGCGGGGAAGGCCGACAGGGCCGTCGCGAGGGCTTGGCCATGGCAATATCCGATCTGCCGATCTTTTCGATGCTGCGCACCCGGATGAACTGGCATCAGGAGCGCCAGCGCCTGCTCGCCGAAAATGTCGCCAATGCCGACACGCCGGGCTTTCGCCCGCGCGACCTCGCGCCGCTCGATTTCGGCCGCCAGGTGCAGCAGGCGAGCGGACAGCTTCAGCTCGCGCTGACCTCGCCGCAGCCACCTGTCGGGCTCGACCGCGGCGGGCGCCTTCGCGACCGAGCGGCAGGGCAAATACGACGTGCGGCCAGCGGGTAACGCCGTGAACCTCGAAGACGAGATGATGAAGGTCGCCGCCAACCAGATGGATCATCAGGCGGCGATCTCGCTCTACAGCCGCAGCATGGGCCTGCTGAAGACCGCAATCGGCAAGCGGTGAAGGAGGATTCAAGTGGATTTCCTCAAATCGATGGCGATCGCGGCGTCTGGCCTGCGAGGCGCAGTCCGGGCGCATGCGCGTGATCGCCGAGAACATCGCCAACGCCGAATTCGACCGCGCAGCGCGCCGGCGCCAATCCCTATCGGCGCAAGATCCCGACGTTCCGCTCCGAAATGGATCGCGCGCTCGAGCGCAAACGATCGCGATGGGCAAGGTGCGCCACGACCCGTCCGACTTCCGCACCAAATACGAGCCGGGCCATCCGGCCGCGGACGCGAACGGCTATGTGAAATATCCGAACGTCAATTCGCTGGTCGAGATGACCGACATGCGCGAGGCGCAGCGGTCCTACGAGGCCAACCTCAACGTCATCGGCGCGACGCGCCGCATGATCCAGAAGACGATCGATCTGCTGCGCGCGTGAACCACATCACAATTTAGGAGAGACGCATGGCGTCGCCGATTACCGCCGCGAATGCCTACGCCAAGCTTGCGCGGCTTGCCGATCCGGGCGCCAATCCGGTCAAGACGGCGCGAACGATTCGGGCGGCGGGAGCTTCGGCAAGATGGTGACGGACGCGATCGCCTCCGTGGTCGAGTCCGGCAAGAAGTCCGACGGACTTGCGCAGGGCATGGCGGCCGGCAAGGCGAACATCGTCGACGTGGTGACGGCGGTGACCGAGACCGAAGTGGCGGTCGAGGCGATGGTCTCGGTGCGCGACAAGGTGATCCATGCGTACGAAGAGATCATGAGGATGCCGATCTGATTTCTTTCCCTCGCCCCGCGAAGCGGGGAGAGGGTGGCGAGCGAAGCGAGCCGGGTGAGGGGCTTCGCACCACATGCAGTTGCCCCTCACCCGATACGCCTTTCGCTGACGCTTCGGCGTATCGACCTCTCCCCGTAAACGGGGAGAGGTGAAGAAAGGAAAGACATGACCGGCCCGGAAGTTCTCGACGTTGCGCGCGATGCGATCATCACGCTGGTGCTGGTGTCGGCGCCACTGATGCTGGTCGGGCTGGTGGTCGGCGTGGTGATCTCGTTGTTTCAGGCGCTGACGCAAATCCAGGAAATGACGCTGGTTTTCGTTCCGAAGATTCTCGCGATCTTCGTCGCCATGCTGGTCGCGCTGCCGTTCATGGGCGACGTGCTGCAGGGGCACATGACGCGGCTCGCGGCGCGCATCATGGGCGGCTGAGCGCGTGATCCCGAAACAGCATGTCCCGGACGTGATCCGGGATGGGTACCGGTTTTCGGAAAAGATCATGCGCCAACTAAAATAACGCGATGCAACTCGACGTCTCATTCCTGCCCGCCTATGGCGCCGCCTTCATCCTGATGTTCGCGCGCATCGGCACCATGATCATGCTGCTGCCGGGCCTGGGCGAGATGAGCGTGCCGGCGCGCGTGCGCCTCACCGTCGCGCTGGTGCTGACCTTCGTGCTGTTTCCGCTGCATCGTGCCGGATACGCCATCGACCTGCGCTCGCCCGGGCCGGTGCATCATCGCGCTCGGGCAGGAACTGCTGATCGGCATGGTGCTCGGCCTGACCGCGCGGCTGACGATCTCGGCGCTGCAGGTCGCGGGCTCGGTGATCGCCCAGCAGCTTGGCCTCGGCTTCGTCACGGCGGTCGATCCGACTCAAGGGCAGCAGGGCCTGATCCTCGGCAATTTCCTGACACTGCTCGGCGTCACGCTGATCTTCGCGACCGACCTGCATCATCTGGTCATCGCCGGGCTGCATGACAGCTACCGGCTGTTCCAGCCGGGCGAGGTGCCCGTCGTCTCCGATGTCGCGTCGCTGGTGACCAAAACCGTCGCGGGTGCGTTCCGCGTCGGCATCCAGCTTTCCGCGCCGTTCCTGGTGTTCGGCCTCGTGTTCAACGTCGCGCTCGGCGTGCTGTCGCGGCTGATGCCGCAGATGCAGGTCTACTTCGTCGCCGTTCCGCTCTCGATCATGATCGGCTTCCTGATCCTGCTCATCGTCGTCGGCGCCATGATGGCAAGCTTCCTCGGTTACGTCGGGGGCGTGCTGCGCGAACTCGCTCCTTACTCATGAGGCTGCGGACAACCGTGGCCGACGAACACGACGATACCGAACGATCAGAAGACCCGACGCAGAAGCGGCTCGACGAAGCGCTGCGAGCGCGGCGACGTCGTCAAGAGCCAGGAGGTCAACACCTGGTTCGTGCTGGCCGCCGCGGACGCTGATCCTGCTCTCGTTCTCGGGCTCGATGAGCTCGGGCGTTACCGCGCTGCTCGCCGGGCTGCTCGTCGAATGTGCATCAGATACCGGTCGACGGGCGCGGCCTCGTCCATACGATGCAGAGGCTCGGCCTTAGCACCATCGCGGTCATTGCGCTGCCGTTCGCTGCTGCTCATGCTTGCCGCGATCGTCGGCAACATGGTGCAGCATCGCCTCGTCTGGTCGGGCGAGCAGCTCAAGCCGAAGCTCTCCAAAATCTCGCCCGCCGCGGGCTTCAAGCGGCTGTTCTCGAAAATCGCGCTGGCGAATTTCATCAAGGGGCTGATCAAGCTCGCGCTGATCGGCGCCGTCATGGCGGTGATCCTGTGGCCGAAGCGCAATCAGCTCGACGGTCTTGTGACGATGGACCCGGCCGTCGTGCTGCCGCTGACCAAGACGCTGTCGCTGGAAATGCTCGGCGACGGTCGTCGCGATCCTGGCGATCGTGGCGGCCGCCGATTACCTGTTCCAGTACCGCCAATGGTACGAGCGGCAGAAGATGTCGGTGCGCGAACTCAAGGAGGAGTTCAAGCAGACCGAAGGCGATCCGGCGATCAAGGCCAAGATCCGGCAGCTGCGTCAGAACCGCGCCCGCAAGCGCATGATGGCGGCGGTGCCGAAAGCCTCGGTCATCATCACCAACCCGACCCACTACGCGATCGCGCTGCAGTACGATCGCGGCATGAACGCGCCGGTGTGTCTCGCCAAGGGCATCGACAACATCGCGCTGAAAATCCGCGAGGTCGCGGCCGAGCACAACATTCCGGTGGTCGAGAACCCGCCGCTCGCGCGCGCCCTGCACGCGACCGTCGAGATCGACCAGGAAGTGCCGCCCGAGCACTACAGGGCGGTGGCCGAGGTGATCGGCTACGTGATGCGGCTCCGCGGCGCGGTGCGGCATTGAGAAATCGGGCAAAAGGTGCGGGCCCGACCCCTTGCGCGGCGCGCGCTGGGGGACACACTTGGCAGGTGATTCGCGCGGCGCAAAAGGCGCACAATAGGACCCGAACAGCACCATGGCGGCGCAGGACGTGAGCCAGGATCGAAGGCCGGCAGCGGTCGATCGCAGTGGCGACCGGGGAGGCAGCATCGGAATGGTGCTGGGCGTCGCGTTGCTGCTCGTCGGCTCGGTGATCGCCTTCCTGTTCATCGGGCGCGCCAATGCGCAGCCCTACATTCTGGCGCTGCTGTCGGGTCTGGCGGTGATCGGCGTATTCGGCCTGTTCGCCGGCGCCGCCGGCATCGTGCGGCTCGCCGGGCGCGACACGCGCGAGACGTTTCTCGATGCGCTCCCCGCGACCGCGCCAGACGGGATCGTCGTCACCGACCAGAACGGGCGGCGTGGTCTATGCCAACCCCGCCTATCTCACGCTTGGTCGACGCCGTCGATGCCGACGACGTGCGGCCGGTCGAACGTGTGTTCGTCGGCGATCCGCTGGTGTCGGAGGCGATCTATCGCCTCGCCAAGGCGGCGCGCGAAGGACGCCAGCTGCAGGAAGAGGTGAGGGTGCCGGGTGCCGACGGCGGGTCGGCGCGCTGGCTGCGCTTTCGCGTGCGGCCGTTGCAGGAGAATGGCCCGTACGCGCGCTGGACCTGCTGGACCGTCGGCGACGTGACGCGCGACCGCGACCGGCAGGAAAACGTGTTCCAGGAACTGCAGCACGCGATCGACTATCTCGATCACGCGCCGGCCGGGTTCTTCTCGGTCGATCAGCAAGGCAACGTCAGCTACCTCAACGCGACGCTCGCAGGCTGGCTCGACTACGATCTCGCGCAGGTCGGCTCGGGCGGCCTGAAGATCGCCGACATCGTGGCGGGCGACGGCGCGGCGCTGCTTGCGCCCGGTCGCCGGCGAGCCGGGCGACGTCAAGACCGAGGTGCACGATCTCGATCTGAAGACGCGCGGCGGGCGTACGGTGCCGGTGCGGCTTTATCACAAGGTCGCGTTCGCGGCCGACGGGACGCCCGGCGCCTCGCGCACGCTGGTGCTCAATCGCGCGCGCGAGGAGGTGGCCGATCCGCTGCGCGCCGCCGAAGTGCGCTTCGTGCGCTTCTTCCACAACACCCCGATGGCGATCGCGACGGTCGACAAGGCGGGCAAGATCGCGCGCGCCAACGCGCCGTTCGTGCGGTTGCAGCACGGCGTGATCAAGGGCGAGGCGCTGCCCGCGGAGGGACGCTCGATCCTCACCGTGGTCGCCGACCACGACCGTGCCGCGCTCGAAGCCGCGATCGGCAGGGCCGCGGACGGGCAGGGCGACATCGCGCCGGTTGACGTGGCGCTCGCCGGCGAGGGCAACCGTTCGGCGCGCTTCTACGTGTCGGCGGTGGAGGACGACGAGGCGGAAGGCGAGGCCGCGATCGTCTACACGATCGAGACCACGGAGGTGCGCGATCTCGAAAAGCAGGTCGCGCAGGTGCAGAAGATGGACACCGTCGGCCAGCTTGCCGGCGGCATCGCGCACGACTTCAACAACGTGCTCTCCGCCATCATGATGGCGACCGACTTCCTGCTCCAGGCGCACAAGCCGACCGATCCGTCGTTCGGCGACATCATGCAGATCAAGCAGAACGCCAACCGCGCCGCGAGCCTGGTGCGGCACCTGCTGGCGTTCTCGCGCCGACAGACGCTGCGGCCGCAGGTGCTCGACTTCGGCGAGACGCTGTCCGACCTGAACATGCTGCTGAAGCGCCTGCTCGGCGAGAAGGTCGAACTGGTGCCGGTGCACGGGCGTGACCTCTGGCCCGTGAAGGCCGACGTCTCGCAGGTCGAGCAGGTGATCGTGAATCTCGCGGTGAATGCGCGCGACGCGATGCCGAACGGCGGCAAGCTGACAGTGCGTACCGCGAACGTCACCGCGGAAGAAGCGAAGGCACTGTCCTACAAGCCGATGCCTGCGGCCGACTACGTCATGGTCGAGGTGACCGACACCGGCATCGGCATTCCGAAAGAGATCATCGAGAAGATCTTCGAGCCGTTCTTCACCACGAAGGAAACCGGCAAGGGCACGGGGCTCGGTCTCTCGACCGTGTACGGCATCGTCAAGCAGACCAACGGTTACGTATTCGTCGATTCCGCGATCGGGCAGGGCACGACCTTCCGCATCTTCCTGCCGCGCCATGTGCCGGGCGCTGGCGAGATCGCCGAAGCCGCGCTCGTCGACACCAGGGCCGTGCAGCCGAAGCCGATGGCCGATCTCACCGGCCACGGCACCATTCTGCTGGTCGAGGACGAGGAAGGCCTGCGCGGGCTCAACGCGCGCGGACTGACCTCACGCGGCTACACGGTGCTCGAAGCCGGCAACGGCGTCGAGGCGATCGAGGTGATCGAGAGCCGCGGCGGGGATGTCGATCTCGTGGTGTCGGACGTCGTCATGCCCGAGATGGACGGCCCGACGCTCGCCAAGGAGTTGCGCACGCGCAACCCGAACCTGAAGATCATCTTCGTGTCGGGCTACGCCGAAGATGCGTTCGAGAAGAATTTGCCGGACGACCACGGCAAATTCCACTTCCTGCCCAAGCCGTTCACGCTCAAGCAACTCGTCGCCGCCGTGAAGGAGACGATGGCCGCCTGAGCGTGGTCTCGGCGATTTAGACGCGGCCGGTCAGCGCGAGGATCAGCACGACGACAAGCAACGATGCCGAGAATTCCGGAGGGGCCGTAGCCCCAGCCGCGGCTGTGCGGCCAGCTCGGGATCGCGCCGACCAGAAGAAGAATCAGGACGACAAGCAAGACAGTGCTAAGCATGGCCGCCCTCCTCGGCGGTGACGCGCGATGCGCCGTTCGCCGTGAGAACGCCGATGCCGGAACTTGGTTCCGGCGCGGTCGTCATCCTGAGGCGGCCGCGCAGCGGCCCTCGAAGGATGCTCCGAAGCGAAACGGCGCCCTTCGAGGCTCGTCGCAAGTGCGGCTCGCTCCTCAGGGTGACGGCGATGCTCTACAGCGCCACGAACGGCTGATCCTTCAGGTGCTGCTTGAAGCCGTCGAACACCTCGTTCACCTGCGGCCAGCTCTTGAGCTTCTTCATGTTGTCGAGCCAGCGCGTCACGTTCGGATAGGGCGTCATATCGCAGCGGATCAGTTCGCCGAGCGTCACGAGGCCGGCGCCGAAATAGTCGGCGATCGTGATCGTGTTGCCGGTGAGATACTGGTTCTTCGGCCCGATCCAGTGATCGTTGAGCACCTGCAGCCACTTCTTCGACTGCTCCTTGCCCCACTCGACGGTGGCCTTCTGCACGGTCTCGTCGGGCCGCTTGAGATGCGGGAAGAGCTGCGGGTAGCACAGCCCGTAGCCCCACTCGCGATAGAAGTTGGTGTTGAGCCAGTCCATGATCTCGTTGACCTTGGCGCGCTGCTTCAGGTCCTTCGGATATTCCGGAAGGTTGAACTTGTCGGCGAGGTATTTGAGGATCGCGGAGCTTTCGGTGAGCTTGAAGCCGTCGTCGTCGAGCATCGGCACGAGCTTGTTCGGATTGAGCGACGCGTAGGGCTCCTGGTAGTGCGCGCCGGTCATCAGGTCGATCACTTCCTCGTCGGCCTTGAGGCCCTTTTCGGCCATGAACAGCCGCACCGGACGGCTCGTCATCGAAACCGGATGCATGTAGAGCTTCATGTGCGTCCTCCCCGCCGTGCCGACATTAGCGCCGCGCGCGATCTGCGTGGCGGCGAGTTATCGGACAATCCGCGCCGGAGCGGCAACCGGTGGGCAAGGCCGCTGCGAATTGGCTGAAACTGCGCGCGACAACGATGATCGTCGCCTACAACGAGCAAGACCCGCCATGAGCGAGCCGCGACCGATCGACGAAGGCGACCGCACGGATGGCGAACATCGTCCTGGTCGTCGGCTTCGTGGTGCTGGTCGGCGGCGGCATCTGGCTTGCCAACGCGATGATCGACGCGCGCAAGGCGGACGAATGCCTCTCGTCCGGCCGGCGCAACTGCACTCCGATCGATGCGCCGGCGCGCTAAGCGATTAGGCCACGTCGCGACTCGGCATCGCCGAGCGGGCGAAATTTTTTGACCGACGGCGGAACGCATTTCGCTAACGGTCGTGTTGGGCGTTAACCGTAGAAGTGTGCCTACGCAAGAACCGGATAAGGACGGCCCGATCGACAGCCAGGGGGCAACCTGAGGCGATCGGGACCGCCCCCGCCGGTGACAGAATACGCGTCTCCGACACCCTGAACGGCTAGAAACGGTTTGTGGCGGCGGTTTTCGGAATTTGTGGCTTCGGCCGGGTATTTGTGTGGAATCGTCGGCTGTGTGGAGACGCTGGGACAATCCGTGCGCGCGGCGCAATTTCGGTCCCGCGCGGCCTCAATCGTAGAATTCCGCACATCGGCCGCATCCACCAGGCGCCGTGCTTCACCGGATCGTAGCCGCGCGGGAATTCGCACGCGAAGCCGACATAGTCGCCGTAGCGCGCGACCACGCTGGTGATGCGCGCGATCTTGCGATAGCCGCCGCAGTGGTGCTGCGCGGCCTCGCGATAGCCGTAGGCGCGCAACGCCGGCGACCACGGAATGATGCCGCCGGTGTCGTTGCCGTTGACGCCGTAGACGCTCCAGACCTCAGCCTGGGCCGGGACGACAGGCAGAGCGAGATGGCGAGGGCGGCGAGCGGCAGCAGTTTGCGCATTCCAATCTCCCGATCGGCCGGAAATCTAGCGCGAGCGAGGCCATCGTTAGCGCGCGCTGTCCGCGCAGCGCAAAGCTCACCAGCAGCGAAACCACAAGCGCGACCGCGAACGGCATCAGGATCACGCCGGTCGCGAGGTTCGACAGCATCGCGAAGTGAAAGCCGAGGAAGGCCGCGCCGATGCCGGCGAGAAATGCGACGGTGCAGCGCACGCGTCGGGCGCGGACCGCGCCACGATCCAGCTGCGCGAGCGGGCGCCGACAGCGCGCCGATCAGGATGACGGCGAGGATGCTGTAGAGCGGGTGGCGCAGGAATTCCATGGAGGATGTGTCGATGCGGCTGCGTTCGAACAACCTCTCCCCTGGTGGGGAGGGGCGCGCCGAAGGCGGGGTGAGGGTATTTTGCGGGGTTGCCGCCGACGAGGCAGGCCTCGTTCAACGTCCGATTGACAACCGGGCCCGTTTCGAGCCCCTTTCGCGCGGAATACCTGAAATTTCCCGATTTTCAGCCCCGACCGACGGTGTGCCGCGCGGTCAGGTCGCAGGCGGAAGCCCTTCACAAAGCACTCCACCATCACGATATTCCGGGCGCCCCACCGGGCTCTGGGAGAACACGAATGAAACTTTCCGTCCGTTTTGGCTGCTGTCGCGGTCGCGCGGTGTTCACCATGGTGATTGCCGATGCCGATGCGCGCTCGCGTTCGAGCCAAGGCTCGCGCGGTTCGAAGACCTATTCGGCACCGCCGCCGACCGCGACCGCGCCGAACGCCGCCGCGCCGATCAACCGCTCGATGACGCAGCCGGGCACGCCCGGCATGACGCCGACCGCGGCACGCCCGCCGGTCGCGCAGCCGGGCGGCCTGTTCGGTGGCGCCCGCGGCCTGCTCGGCGGCCTTGCCGCTCGGTCTGCTTGGCGCCGGGCTGATCGGCATGCTGATGGGCGATGGCTTCCTCAGCGGGCTCGCCGGCTTCGCTTCGATCATCGGCCTGCTGCTGCAGGTCGCGCTGATCGGCGGCGTCGTCTTCCTGGGGTACCGCTGGTGGCAGCGCCGCTCGCAGCCGCAGCCGAGCTATGCGGGCCTGCCGCGCCAGATGAGCGACACGCAGCAGCCGCAGCAGCCGCAGCAGCCGCTGCAGCCGCTGCAGCGCTCCGCGCTGGGTGGCTTCGGTGGACTTGGCGGCGCCACTGCCGCTGCGCCGGTCAGTCGAGCCGCTCGAGATCACGGCGGAGGACTTCGACACGTTCGAGCGGCTGCTCGGCGAAGTCCAGACCGCGTATGGGCGCGAGGACCTCGGCGGCGCTGCGTCAGCACCTCACGCCGGAGATGCTCTCCTACTACGCCGAGGAATTGTCCGAGAACGCGAGCCGCGGCGTCGTCAACGAGATCAGCGACGTGAAGCTGCTGCAGGGCGATCTCGCCGAGGCGTGGCGCGAAGGCGACAAGGAGTACGCGAGCGTCGCGATGCGCTACTCGCTGATCGACCGCTATGTCGACCGTGCGACCGGCAAGCGCCGCCGAAGGCAACGATGCGCCGCAGGAAGCGACCGAAGTGTGGACCTTCACGCGCGCGCGGGCGGCAGCTGGCTGCTCTCGGCGATCCAGCAGACGCTAAGCAGTCGCGCGATGCAACAGACAACAGCCAAGCCCGGCAGCGATGCCGGGCCTTTTCCATTCTGAATCCCTCGCCGCTTGCGGCGGAGGGTAGGGTGCGGGCGGCTCAGTCGATCGCGTCGCGAATGAAGGTGCGCGTGCCGCGCGGCGTGTGCACGTTCACCACCTCGGTCTGGATCGGCGCGACGAAGCAGTGCCGCCGTTGCCGCGAGCGAGGCGAGACACTGGTGGAACGAATAGAAGCCGCAGTTCTCCGCGCCGCCGTTGTATCTGCGCGCAGAAGCGCGGTGGCGAACGGTGAAGCATCGGCCGGCGTGGCGCTCGGCGAGGTGGCGACGAGGGCAAGACCGAAGGCTCCGGCGAGGGCGAGCAGGCGCATGATCATCTCCTTGCCGGCCGGTGGCCGGACTGTTGCGATTGAGGCAATGGCAAGCTGCGAAGGCAGCGGCCGTCACGGTTTGGTCGCCGCACGGGCGCACGAGGTTCAAGCCCTTGCGGCGGCGCAGCGCGGTTGCGATCATCGAAATTCAAGAAACCTGGAGGAAACCGATGGAGATCAAGCCCAGCGGATCGGTACCGACGCGGCGGCAACCGAAGAACTCATTCACCGGCGTGGTCGTGGCAGGACCCGATCATCGAGGCGCCCGCGCCCGCGCGCGTCCGCGCCGGCCGCGTGAGCTTCGAGCCGGGCGCGCGCACGCACTGGCACACGCATCCGCTCGGGCAGACGCTGCATGTCATTTCCGGCGTCGGGCGCGTGCAGGCGAAGGGCGGGCCGGTCCGCGAGATCAAGGCGGGCGACACGGTATGGATCGCGCCGAACGAAAAGCACTGGCACGGCGCCGGTCCGACGACCGGCGTGGTGCACATCGCCATGCAGGAGGCGCTCGACGGCAAGCACGTCGAATGGATGGAACCGGTCACCGACGCGGAATATTCGTCGGCCGTCGGCGGTTCATGAGAGTACCGACAACAACTGGAGGAACTCACATGAGAGCGGCCAGACATCGTTCTGCTCGCAGGTGCCGCGATTGCGGCAGTTGGAGCGGTGAACGTCGCGCAATCGCAGAACGCCATGACGTTCTTCATCACCAGTGCAGGGCCCGGCAAAGGCGCCGATCTTGGCGGACTGGACGGTGCCGACCGCCATTGCCAGCAGCTTGCACAGGCGGCCGCCGCGGGCGGCAAGACGTGGCGCGCCTATCTCTCGACGCAAGGCGCCGGCGCCGTGAACGCCAAGGATCGCATCGGGCGCGGCCCGTGGCAGAATGCCAAGGGCACCGTGATCGCGAAGGACATCGCGGACCTGCACAGCGACAACAACGACGTCACCAAGCAGACCGCGCTGAGCGAAAAGGGCGATCCGATCAACGGGCGCGGCGATACGCCGAACCGGCACGACATCCTGACCGGTTCGCAGCCCGATGGCACTGCGTTCGCGGGTGCCGACGATCGCACCTGCGGCAACTGGACCAAGAGCGGCGCGGGCGCCGCGATGGTCGGTCATCACGATCGGCAAGGGTTGCGCGACGACGCGCCGTCGAAGTCGTGGAACTCCTCGCATCCTTCGCGTGGGACGGACGGCGGCTGCAGCCAGGCCGACCTCCGCTCGACCGGCGGCGACGGGCTGTTCTATTGCTTCGCGACGAACTGAAGCTCAGATCGCGATGACGCGGTGGTCGCTCCTTGCTGTGTTAGGCGCCGCCGCGTTTTCTTTTTCTCTGGCGCAGGCCGCCGAGCCGGTTCGCCACATCGGCATCTATGTGCAGCCCTACTACGGGGCGGCGCGCGAGCCGGGCGGTACGCCGCGCGTCGCGGTCGGGCGCGCGTATGACGGGATGCTGAGCTCGATGAAACGCGAAGACATTCTCGCGGCGCGAGATCTGATCCAGCGCGAACCGAAGCTCGTCACCCCGATGACCATGATGGTGCTTGCGATCCGGCTCTACGATGTCGGGCTACGCGATGACTCGGTGTTCTGGTTCTATGCCGCAAAGGACCGCTATCTGACGCTTGAGGATGTTGTTGACTTGAACGCAGGCGGGCTCGAGCAGGTCGTGGATGCGATGCAGCAGTTCTCGTCGTTGGCCGGCCCGTTCATTAACGGCTACGCGTTCTGCGACATCGGAAATCAGCAGGCGATCCGCGCAAAGGCGCTCGATTGGGTCGAGAACAATCCCTACGAGGCGATCTTCATGGAGCGCATTCCAGCCAAGAGCAGCGATCGCAGGGCGGCGCTGCGACGCGCGATCGGAAACGTCAGAGAGATGGCCGCGAAGGAGCGCGCCTATCTAGGCGATCCGAAGAACGTCGCGCGCATGCGCAACACGCGCGCCACGAACGGCACGGACGATAAATTCTGCTGGAAGTCCTGAGTCCCGCGGTCAGGGACAGGGCTTGCGCGTGCCGTCGAGCGACAGGAACGTGCCGGAGCGCGGATCGTAGGAGCGATACTTGCGCGCGCAGGCCGCAGCCGCGTCGGCGCTGACCGCGCGCGGTCCCGCGCCCGGCTGGATGTATTCGACCTCGTCGTCGTCATCCACGGCGGCGGCTGCCGCCGGAGGCGGCCCATAGCCGGGTGGAGGGCCGTAGGCCGCAGGCGGCGGAGCGTAGACCGGTCCGCCGCAGTATTGCGGTGCGACCGCGATCCAGGCGCCGTCGCCACGCTGGATGTAGCAGCCGTTGTTGTACCAGTAGTAGCCGTTGGCACGGTGCTGGCCCTGCGCGGCGATCGCGGCGCCCGTCGTGCCGCCGATGATCGCGCCGGCTACTGCGCCGCCGCGGCCACCGAGCGCCCCGCCGAGCAAGCCGCCGACCGCACCGCCGAAGATGCCGCCCGCAACCGGGTCTTGAGCTGCTGCCTGCTGCAGCGGCATGGCGCAGGCAAGGGTGAGCAGCGAAGCTGCGGCAACGGTGCGGAACATGAATTGTCTCCCAGCCTTGAGATTCGAGCGCTTATGCGCGTGCCACCCGATTGCGTCAATTCCGTGCCCGGCCCGAACGGCTTCCGTGCCAAAAGCACGCGCGGCGGACCTGGAGTGTCCGCCGCGCGCTGCATTGCAAAGCCAAGACGAACTGCGAGCCTCAGTACTTGGGCTTCTTGCAGGCGCCCTTGTGATCCAGATTGACCCCCGCGGTCAGGCGCAGGCAGTCATTGACATAGGTCTTGCCGTCGCAGCCGCAGACCGGCCGGCGCTCGCGCGTGCAGCGCACCGGGATGCTGGCGCACGTGCCTTGATTGTCGACGACTTTGCATGTCCCCGGTTTCATCTGACAGAATGAACCGGTGCCGCACACTGCATTGGGGAATATGCCGCCGCACGTTTTTCCTCGAGTGGCTGCGGACGCTTCGCTTGCGGTGAACAGCGCCAGACCAAACATGACCATGAGGGCTGCCAATATCCGTGGAACAAGATGGGTTCGCATGTCATCCTCCCGTTGCTGGTTTATTGTCGCGTGGTGAGGCGATGCACGGCGGAGCGTGCATCGCGGGCCGAAGGCCAGACAATCTTACGGTAGCACGCCAACATCTGCGCCGATATGGGCTGGGAGCGATGCGGTACAAACTCTATTACTGGCCGACCATTCAGGGGCGCGGCGAATTCGTCCGCCTCGCGCTCGAAGAGGCGGGTGCCGACTATGTCGACGTCGCGCGCAAGCGCGGGCGAGAGTCCAACATCGCGTTCATGGAGCGCAGGGGCGAGAAGCATCCGCCGTTCGCGCCGCCGATCCTGAAAGCCGGCAAGCACGTCATCGCCCAGACCGCCAACATCCTGCTGTATCTCGGGCCGCGGCTTGGCCTCGCGCCGAAGAACGAGACGGAGCGACTGTGGGTGCACCAGCTACAGCTCACCATCACGGATCTCGTGGTGGAAATCCACGACACGCACCACCCGGTGACGAGCTGGCTCTATTTCGAGGAGCAGATCCCGTCGGCAAAGCGTCGCACGAAGGATTTCTGGCGCTATCGCGTGCCGAAGTTTCTCGGCTACTTCGAAAAGCTGCTCGCGCGCAGCGGTGGGCCCTGGCTGCTGGGGCGCAGGCTGGCTTACGTCGATCTCAGCCTGTTCCAGATCGTCGAGGGCCTGCGCTACGGATTTCCCAAGCGCATGAAGCGGTTCGAGAAGAAGATCCCGCGCGTCATCGCGCTGCGCGATCGCGTGGCGAAGCGCCCGCGCATCGCCGCCTATCTCGCCTCGGAGCGGCGCATCCCGTTCAGCCAGTGGGGCATCTGGCGTTACTATAAGCCACTGGATGCCTGATCTGCTATGTTCTCAAAACATCAAGAGCTACGGGAGCATCGGTGGGGCGGGATTCACGCGATATCATCCGGGAACTGGAGGCCGATGGCTGGCGCTCGATAGGTGCGACGGGCAGTCATCACCACTTCAAGCACCCGACCAAGCCGGGTGCCGCATCCACGCAAGGACTTGCATCCGAAAACGTTAAGGTCGATCTATAGGCAGTCAGGGTTGCGAGAACCGCGGTGAAACAATGACAGGCTATATCGCATTGGTACACAAGGACCCCGGCACAAGCTACGGCGTGAGCTTTCCGGATGTGCTGGGCTGCATTTCCACGGGTGATTCCTTCGAGGAAGCAGTCGGCAATGCCGCTGAGGCGCTCGCCGGACATCTTGCGTCGATGCGTGCCGACGGCGATCCAATCCCGGTGCCGCGCAGCTTCGAGGAATTGAGGCAAGATCGCGACTTCATCGATGACAGCGCTGGCGCGATCGTGACGATTATACAGCCGCAGCGGTTGCCGGCTGAGGTGTAGGCCTAATCTTCCGCGACGGGCACCTTCCGGGTCTCGCGCCAGAACAAGAAGAGACCCGAGCCGATCACAATCGCCGATCCGACGAGCAGGGCGGCGGTCGGCAAATCGCCCCACACCGCGAAGCCGAGCAGCATCGCCCACACGAGCTGGAGATACTGGAACGGAACCACCGCGGAAGCAGGCGAGAGGTGGATGGCGCGTGTCCATGCGTATTGCGCGCCACCGTTTCCAAGTCCGCTGATCACCATGATCAGCGCGTCGAACCCGGTCGGCATGACGAAGGCGAACGGAAGCGTCAGCGCGTACACGATCGTCAGCAGCGTGAGCTGGTACATGATCAGCGTGTTGGTGAACTCGGTGGCCGTCATGCCGCGCACGCCGACCACCACGGTGCCGAACAGGATCGCATTGCCGAGCGCGAACAGCGCGCCGAGCTGAAACAAGTCCGCGCCCGGCGCAGCGATCACCAGCACGCCGAGAAAGCCGATCAGCAAGGCGATCCAGCGCGCAGCGCCAACCCGTTCATGCAGGAAATAGATCGACGCGAGCGTGGTGAAGATCGGCGAGGAGAACATGATGGCAGTGACGCCTGCGAGCGGCATCATCGTGAAGGCGATCGCCAGCATGGTCTGCGAGGCGGCCTGCGAGCCGGCGCGGATTGCATGCGCGCCGAACCGCTGCGTGCGGAACGCCACGAAGCCCGCGGTCGGAAGAATGAATGCGCCGAGGAAAATCAGCGAGACGAGCGTGCGGGTGAACAGCGCCTCGCCGATCGGGTAGGTGGCGACCAGCCATTTCGTGGCGGCGTTCGAGCAGGTGAACACCGCGCCGGAGGCGACCATCAGCAGGATCGCGAGCGGAATGTTCTCGTGACGTTCGATCGGAGGCGGCGCCGGCTCGACGCGCGTTTCGGTGCCGACACCAGCGCTCAGGACATCCTCCGGGAAAGCACGAATGGACGCCGTCTGTTAGCACGCGCCCCTGCGCAGTGGCCCGCGCATTTGCGAATGCCTTGACCCGCGATCCTGCATGGCGGCGAGTGCGCTTAATCCTTGATGGTGATGCCAGCGGCCTTGATGATCGGGCCCCATTTCTCCGTCTCGGCTTTCAGATAGGTGCCGAGCGCCTCCGGCGTCGACCCGCCGACGAACAGGCCGAGCCCCTCCAGCCGACCCTTCACGGTGGCATCCCGAAGCGCCGTGTTGATATCCGCATTCATCCTGGCGACGATGTCGGAGGGCGACTTCGCCGGCGTGAAAATCGCGTACCAGCCCGGCACGTCGTAACCGGCGAGACCGGACTCCGCGATGGTTGGGACATCGGGTGCCGCGGCGGAACGCTTGGCGGTCGTGACCGCGAGGCCGCGCACCTGGCCGTTGTTCATCAGCGGCACCACGGGCGCGATATTGTTGAAGAACGAGTCGATGCGGCCCCCGACGAGGTCGTTCAGTCCGGGCGCGGCGCCGCGATAGGGC
This sequence comes from uncultured Alphaproteobacteria bacterium, assembly GCA_963778455.1. Taxonomy (GTDB): domain Bacteria; phylum Pseudomonadota; class Alphaproteobacteria; order Rhizobiales; family Xanthobacteraceae; genus PALSA-894. The sequence goes on along the minus strand of CAVZUL010000007.1, from coordinate 97,513 downwards.
ACGTGAGTGAGTTCAATCCCGGCGGCGCGCTTGAACAACTCGCCCGCGAGGTGCGGGCCGGTGCCGTGGCCCGGCGTGCCGAAGGTGCGGCCGGGGGTGGATTTCGCGTACGCGATGAACTCCTGCAAGGTCTTGGCCGGCGAGTCCTTCGGAACCGCCACCATGGTCGGATACTGCACCACCGAGGTGACCGGCGAGAGGTCGACGATCGCATCGTAGGAGAGCTTGCGGATAGACGTGCGGGTTGGTGGAAAGGAACTCCGCGCCGAGATACATCGTGTAACCGTCGGGCGGCGATTTTGCGGCCGCGTCCGACGCGATGTTGCCGCCGGCGCCGCCCTTGTTCTCGATCAGCACCTGCTGGCCCCACATCTCGGTGAGCTTCGCCCCGAGGATGCGCGCGATCGCGTCCGCGCCGCCGCCCGCCGGATAAGGCACGATCAGGCGCACGAAACGGTTCGGCCAAGCCTGCGCGTGTGCGTCGCCCAACAGCGCGGGCGCGAACAGGGTGGTCAGCAAAGCGTGGCGGCGTGTGATCATCGCTCTTCCCTGGCGATATTGATCTGGAACGGTCGCTTATTCCTTGATGGCGAGCCCGGCGGCCTTGATCACCGGCTCCCACTTGATCCGCTCGGCGTTAAGCATGTTTCCGAGCTCGGTCGGCGTGTTTCCTTCGACGAACAGCGCGAGTTCCTCGAGCTTGCGTCGCGTCGTCGGATCGTTAAGCGCCGTCACAGTGTCGGCATGCATCTTGGCGACGATCTCGGGCGGGGTCTTCGCGGGCGTCACGAACGCGTACCAGCCCGACACGTCGAAGCCCGGCAGGCCGGATTCGGCCGCCGTCGGGAGGTCGGGCATCGCGGGCGCACGCTTCGCGCTGGTGACCGCGATGCCGCGGATCTGCCCCTGCTTCATCAGCGGCACGGTCGGCGCGATATTGTTGAAGAAGCTGTCGACGCGGCCCGGGATCAGATCCTGGATCGCGGGTGCGGCGCCGCGATAGGGCACGTGCGTCAGCTCGATCTTCGCCTCGCGCTTCAACAGCTCGGCCGCGAGATGCGGCGAGGTGCCGTATCCGGGAGACGCATAGGTCAACGGCGCGCTGCTCGCCTTCGCGAGCGCCACGAACTCGGCGAAGGTCTTTGCCGGTGAGGAGTTCGGGACCACCAGGACCACCGGAAAGCGCACGACCAGCGAGACCGGAGCGAAATCCGCCACCGGGTCGTAGGAGAGTTTCGGATAGATGAACTGGTTGGTGGCGAGGAAATCGCCTGCGAGGAAGATCGTGTAGCCGTCAGGCGCCGAGCGTGCGGTCGCGTCGGACGCGATATTGCCGCCGGCGCCGCCCTTGTTCTCGACGATGATCTGCTGGCCCCAGATTTCGGTGAGCTTGGCGCCGACGATGCGGGCGATCGTGTCGCCGCCGCCGCCGGGCGGGAACGGCACGATGACGCGGACCGGGCGGTTGGGCCATCCTTGTGCGCGCGCTGTGCGGCCGACCACTGCCGGTGCGAGAGCGGATGCGGCGAGCGTCAGGGCGCGGCGGCGCGTGATCATCGTTTCCCCCTCGGTTCCGTTGGAGCTCGGTTCCGCTGGAGGAAGCCTAGCGCGATTTTTCCCTGCGAGATATCCGGTCAGGGCGCGGCGAAATGTGCCGTGGGGCGCCGCCCACCAAATGTCTCCGATCGCGTGCGTGTTACGGCAGCTCGGCAAGGAATTTCTGGAATTCCGCCTCGGACCAGGCGCGGGCGGTCTTGGTCCGGACGTTGCCCTGCGAGCCGAGCGCGAGTGCGAACTTCGCGATGTTATCGCCGTTCGCCGTCTCCACGATGAGCACGAGATCGCTGTCGCCGGAGGTGAGAAACACCTGCTTGATTTCCACGCCGAGTTTCTTGCCGAGCTTGCGCGCGGCCTGCGCGCGCTTTGGCGAATCCTTGACCGACTTGATCCCCTGCGCGGTCCAATTGAGCGACAATACGAATGTCAGCATGGCGTCCTCCCTTGGTCGTTCCTGGCGCGATCATGCGCGCGGGCGGAGCGGCCGGCAAGGCGCCGGCGCTCCGGACCCGCCGCATTCTGGCGCGAGGCGGGCGCCTACGACGCCTTCGGGCACGCGCCCTTGGATTTCAACGTGGTGCGCGCCTGCTGGCGCAGGCAGTCGTTGGCGTAGGTCTTGCCGTCGCAGCCGCACACCGGCAGGCGGATCCGCGGGCAGCGCTTCGGCACCGCCGTGCACGTTCCCATGATGTCGCCGAAACCGCAGGCGGCCTTGAACTGGCAGAACTCGTTCGCGGGGCACGTCAGGCCGAAAAAGCCGCCGCACTGCTGGCCGGGCTTCTTCTGCGCGAAAGCGCTGCCGGCGAACGCGCCGAGCGCAAGCGCCAAGACGGCGAAGGCGATGGTGAAACGAGCGACCCTGGACATCGGATTCCCCCTGGGTGAAATTTTTATGCAATCTTAGATTATCCGACCCACCCGCGCTCGCAAGACCCTGCCAGCATCTCCCCGCACGGCGATTTGCGCTACCATGGCCGAAACGGAGCAGCGCATGAAGTTTGGATTATTCGGCTCGGCACAGGCGCAGCGCGGCGGCGCGGACCTCGACTCGGGCCAGGGTTTCGCGACTTCATCGACTACAATGTCGAAGCCGAGGGGCTCGGCTACGCATCGACCTTCGTCGTCGAACACCACTTCACCGGCTTCGGCCAGGTGTCGGCGAGCCTCAATCTGCTCACTTGGGTCGCGGCGCGCACCTCGACGCTGCGCCTCGGCACCGCCGTGATCGTGCTGCCGTGGCACAATCCGGTGCTGCTCGCCGAACAGGCTGCGACCATCGACCTGCTCTCCGGCGGGCGGCTCGAATTCGGCGTCGGCAAGGGCTATCGCCACAACGAGTTCGCAAGCTTCTGCATTCCGATGGAAGAAGCGGACGAGCGGTTCGAGGAGTCGCTCGCGCTGATCGTCAAGTCGTGGACGTCGGAGCAGCGCTTCTCGCACCACGGCAAGTTCTGGAACTTCGAGGACATCATCGTCGAGCCGCCGACACGCCAGAAGCCGCACCCGCCGATCTGGATGGCGGCGGGCCAGCCCGACTCGATCCGCAAGGTCGCGCGGCGCGGTGCCAAGCTGCTGCTCGACCAGTTCGCCTCGACGGCGCTGACGATCGAGCGCTTCAACATCTACAAGGCCGAGATCGAGGCCATGGGCCGGCGCTTCGACCCGATGGATGTCGGCGTGTGCCGTGCGTTCTACGTGGCAAAGGATGCTGCCGACAAACAGAAGGCGATCGAGGCGCGGCTCGCCAACCAGCGGCGCATGTCGAAGCTCGCCGATCCGGCCGGCACGGAAAATCCTCGATGCTGTCGTTCGATCACACGCTCGATGCGGCCGCCGAGAGCGCGATGTACGGCACGCCGGAGGAGATCGCGAAAAAGCTCGACACACTGCAGGCCGCTGGGGTCGAACAGGTGCTGCTGAATGGCCCGGCCGGATCGCTGCGCGAATCTGCGGCGCTTCGCGAACGAGGTGATGCCGGCGTACCAGAAGGCACGGGCGGCGGCGGAGTGAGGTGATGCGCGCGATTGCGCTGCTCCTGATCCTTGGCGGCGCCGCGCTCGCGCAAAGCGCGCCAGTCTGCCGGTCGCTCGAGCAGTGCGATGCGCTGATCCGCGCCAATCCGAATCTTGCGGCGTACGAGCGGCGCGGCTACCTGCACCTGATGCAGCAGCGCGGGCTTGAGGATTTGCAAAGAGCCATTGAGGACTTCAGCGCGGCGATCGCGATCGAGGCGCGTCCGTTTTCACTCTACGCACGCGGCATGGCGCGGCTGATGAGCGGCGACGCTGCGGGCCAGAACGAAATGGAGGCCGCGATCATGCTCCAGGCCGACATTGGCGAGGAATTCAAGCGATACGGCGCGGAGTAGCGCGCCGTTCCTGCGCTCCCGAACCGTGATACAATTGGGAATTGCCGGACTTCGGGCATCTTTTCCGGCTCTTGCCTTTGGTCCGGCGCTCACGAACGGAGGTCGGATCATGTCAGCGACGGCATCCTCACCTGCACCGGTCGGTTCGCCGCTGGTGCAAGCGCTCACGCGGTATTGGTGGCTCGTTCTCTTGCGCGGGATTGCGGCCATCATCTTCGGCGTGCTCGCGTTCATCTGGCCGGGCATTACCCTGGTGACGCTCGTGCTGTTCTGGGGCGCGTTTACGCTGGTCGACGGCATTCTCTCGCTGGCGCACGCCGTCATGGGCGGCAACGTCGGCTCGCGCTGGTGGCTGGCGCTGATCGGCGTGCTCGGCATCATCGTCGGGCTGCTCACATTCCTGATGCCGGGCGTGACCGCACTGGTACTGCTGGTGTTCATCGCCGTGTGGGCGATCGTGCTCGGCATTTTCCAGATCGTCGGCGCGATCCGCCTGCGCAAGGAAATCGACAACGAATGGACGCTGGCCTTAGGCGGCGCGCTCTCGGTGCTGTTCGGCATCGTGATCCTGATCGCGCCCGGCGCCGGCGTGCTCGGGCTGATCTGGGCGATCGCCGCCTATGCGATCGTGTTCGGGGTGCTGATGGTGATGGCGGCGTTCAAGCTGAAGAAGCATCAAACGGCGTAGCTGGGCGTGATCGCGGCGCCCGCCGAAGGCGGCGAACCCGGCGGCGCTGCGTTCATCCCGCGAGCGTAAACGCGATGGTGACGTAGAGCATGCCGGCGATGGTTGCGAGGCCAAGCGCCAGGATCAGGATCTGATTGTAGTAGGCGAGCAACATCGCGGGCAGCACGAAGGGAAAGAAGACGAGCAGCGCGATGACCGTCGCGACGGTCGCGTTGCTTGTCCCCGGCTTGAAGGTCGGGATCGCGGACAGCGCGATCAAGAGAAAGAAGAACGCCGTCTCGATCCCGGTCGCGATCAGGATGCCGCGGCGCAGCGCGACCGGGTCCCAGAATGGTTCTTCGAGTTTGGCTTCGTCGGTCATTGGGCTGCCTACGCGTGGGCGATCTTGGAAGGGCGCGCGGGGGAAAGCAAACGGTGACGGTTGTCGGCGGGGGAAGGAAGTCAGTGAGAGCGATGACGATGAGATCCGCCGAAGCCCACGAACTCGATCACCTCGCGCAGCTCTGGCACGAGGGCTGGCACGACGCGCATGGGAGCCTTGTGCCGCCGGGCTGGGCGCGGGCGCGCTCGCTGTCAAGCTTTCGCGAGCGGCTCGCAGCGCTCCCCGAAACACGCGTGGTCGGTCCGGCCGGCAGCCCGCTCGGATTCTTCATGCTCAGGGGCGAGGAGCTCTGGCAATTCTACGTGGCGCGCGCGGCGCGGGGCACCGGCGCCGCCACCGCGCTGATGGCGCACGCGGAGGCCGAGCTTGTACGCCGCGGCGTTGCGACGGCTTGGCTCGACTGCGCGGCCGGCAACGACCGCGCAGCGCGGTTCTACGAGAAGTGCGGGTGGGTGCGGGCGCGCACGCGGGTGAGCCGGCTGGAGACGCCGGAGGGCGTGTTCGAGATCGAGGTGTGGATTTATGAGAAGGCGGTGAGGAAGCCGTAGCGTGGACTCCTTCCCAAGCCGTTTCAAACCATCCATTGTTTCGGCCTCATCGGCTTGATCGGCGTCACTCGGAGAATGTGTTGTGACCGTGCGAACCGTTCTGCTCGCGGGCCTGCCGCGCGTGCTCGCGGATATTTTGGCGGATGTGCTGCAAGACAGCACCGATCTGAAGGTCACCCGCGCCGACGCTGCCGGCGATCTCGCCGCCGCGGCGTCCGCTGCGAAAGCGGAGGTCATCATCGCCGCACACCACGATCCGGCCGATCTCGCGGGGATCGACCCCGTGTTAGGCCGGGCCGCCAACCTCTCGATCCTTGCAGTTACGCCCGACGGCATGTCTGCCTATCTGCACCGCATCAGGTGCGAGACATCGCGCATCGAGAACGTCACGCACGACGGAATTCTCCGCGTGCTCGCAGAGTTGAAACCGGTCCGCTAGCGGGCAACCGGCGAACGCGCCGTTCCCAACCGCGATCAGCGCAGCCGCGCCTGCTTCGGCCCGGCCTTGCCGAGCGCCTGCACCGGATCGACCAGGCCCGCGCCGACGTCGGTCTTCGCTCCGCCGATATTCTTCGCGGTGGCGCTGAGGATCGCGCGCACCTCGGCGGGCTTGAGCTCCTTGTTGCGCTCCAGCATCAGCGCGACCACGCCGCTGACATGCGCGGCCGCGACCGACGTGCCGGTGGTGAGCTGATAGCCGCCCTCCGGCGCCGGCACCAGAATATCGACGCCCGGCGCCGCGATCGCGACATACTTGCCGCGATTGGCGTTCTTGTAGGTCTTGTCGTCCACGTCGGTCGCCGACACCGCGATCACGTTGGGATCGGCGCCGGGGAAGAGCGGCGGCGACTTCGGCCCGGCATTGCCGGCGGCCGCGATCAGGATGATACCCTGATCGGTGAGCCGTTTGATCGCCTGCTGCAGGATCGGATCGCTTCGGGCCGGCGAAGCTCATGTTGATGATCTTCGCGCCCTGGTCCACCGCCCATTGCAGACCCTTCACGATGTTCATGCTGGTGCCTTGCGCGCCGCCGGTGTTCACGCCGAAGGCGCGCACCCCGAGCAGCTTCGCGCCGGGCGCCACGCCGAGCAGGCGCTGCTGCGAGGCGATCGCGCCGGCCATGCCGGTGCCGTGCGGATGCGCCGTCTGATCGTCGGAGGGCAGGGCGTCGAAGTTGGCGGCGATCGCGCCGGCGAGGTCGGGATGCTTCTGGTCGATTTCCGAATCGATCACCGCGACCTTCACATCCTTGCCGGTTGCGATCAGGTGCGCCTCGGTCAGGCCGAGCTTCTCGACGATGTACTGCGCCGAGTCGCCCTTGCGGCGGGTATCGGCCGGCGAGGGGGCCTGCGCGACGTCCTGCGCGAGATCGAACTGATAGACTCGGCTGCCCCGAGAAATTCGCGCCCGTGCTTCTCGAGCGCCGCGATGATGTCGCGCACGGTCGCGCCCGCCGGCAGCTTCAGGCGCAGCACCGTGCGGCCGAGCAACCCGATTTCTTGCTCGTACAGCACTTCCAGCTTCAGCGCGGCGAGCAGCCTCTTGAGTTCGTCATCGGAGAGCCGTCCGCCGAGCTGGAACACGACCTCGTTGCTGACGAAGCGCGTCTCGTTGAGCGGCGGCATGCCGCTCGGCAGCGGGCCGAGGCCGTAGGGCGCGAAGCCGCACGGCGGGCGGGCGTGCGCCGCCGGGCCGCCGGGCCGCCGCCTTTCTGGCCGCCCGGCGAGCCGGATGCCGGACGAACCGGACGGCGTGCTGGTGTTGACGACTTCTTCCTGCTTCTTCTCGGTGAAGGTGTCGTTCGTCTGCGCCGCGATGAGGTTCACGATCGGCTCCGTCTTCGGGAGCTGCGGGGTGTCGTGATGCGGCGTGCCATTCGGATTGAACAAGACGCCGTTGCAGAGGCCTCCGCTGTCGGGACCCTCGCACGCCTTGCTCGGAAGATCGGGCGCTCCCGAGGTCGGGTAGGATTGGCCCACTTGCCCGCCGACTGTGCTGCCCGAGCCGCCGCTGGCCGCACCGCTGCCGCTCGAGTCGGACGAGATTGTGCCGATGAGCTGGAAGCCGTCAGGGAACCGGATCGCCGCGTTGGCGCCGACGAAGATGCCGACGATGCTGTCGGCGCCGGATTGGACGTTGCCGGTCGAAAACGACGGGTCGATGAATCCGAAGTTCACACCAACCAATCCGCCGGCGATGTTATGCGCCCCGCTGCCAGTGACGCTCGACGAGGACGTGGAGTCCGTGATCTTGGCGAAGTTGATGCCGACGAGCCCGCCGAGATAGCTCTCCGCCGTTCCGGTCACGGCACCTGAGGACGTCACCCGCACGAGTTCGCCCGTGCTGACGCCGGCGAAGCCGCCGACGATGCTGTTCGGTCCGGTGCTGGCGACAGCGCCGAGAGCGGTCGAGTCGCTGATCGTGCCGCCCTCGAGATTGCCGGCGGCGAATCCGCCGACGATGGAATTGGAGCCGCCGGTGACGTTGCCGGACGCGCCCGAGTTCATGATCTGGCCGTGATTCCCGCTGACGAATCCGCCGGCCGTCGCATTGGCGCCGACCGTGACGTTGCCGAACGCGAAGCTGGCGTTGATCGTGCCGTTGTTCTCGTTGCTTCCGGCGAAGCCGCCGGCATTGCTGCTGCCCGAGACGTTGCCCAATGCGAAACTCGCCAGGATCGATCCGTGGTTCGATCCGACAAAACCGCCGACGGCGGGGTCCGGGAGCGGCCCGGTGTCGCTGACGCTCCCGGTCGCAAACGAGGACGTGATCGTGCCCATGTTCACACCGGCGAAGCCGCCGGCGTCGAAGCCGCCGCGGTCACGTTGCCGGTGGCGAACGAGCCGGTGATCGTGGCACCGATCCAGTTGAAACCGACAAGGCCGCCCGCGACGTTGTTGAGCGAGGACACCGCGCCGCCCGCGCCGGAGAAATTGATCGTCCCGTTGTTGAAGCCGACGAGGCCGCCGGCCGAGCTGTTCGAGCCGGCGCTCACATTGCCGGTCGCGAAAGAGGTGTTGATCGTTCCGCCGGCATCCTGCAGCCCGACGAGGCCGCCGACATTGCCGGCCTTGAAGATGTCGGTGCTGTTGCCGCCCGTCACGGTTGCCGGATGCGGCGGCGGTGGTGATCGCACCGAAATTGAATCCGACCAAGCCGCCGACTGCGCTGCCTGTGCCGTCAGTGGTGCTGACATTGCTGCTCGTGGTCGAGAGGCTGATCGTCGCGTTGGGGCTTTGGACTCCGACGAGCCCGCCGACGCTGCTAAACGCGCCGCCGGTCACGGTGCCGCTTGCGGACGAAAGCGTGATCGTTCCGGGATTGCTGCCGGCCAGTCCGCCGGCGCTGTTCTGTCCTCCGACCCATCCCGCTCAGGCCGTTGCCAACGCTGACGTTCGCCGCCGCGGTCGACATATTGATCGCGCCCAAGCTGCCGCCGGGACCGAAGATGCCGTTCTGACCGACGAGTCCGCCGGCGATCACGCCTGTCAGGCCGGCGCAGCCGTCACTGTGCCGGCGACATTGACGTGGCTGATCGTGCCGGCGTTCGTGCCGGCCAGGATGCCGATGAACTGGCCGGGCGGCGGCGCGTTCGGGTTTGCTGTGATGGACGCATTGGTGATGTTGAGATTGTTGACGTGGCCGGTGGCGCCGATTGCGCCGAACATTCCGACACTGCGTCGATGCCCGGGCTGACCGGGCGCAATCGTCAGGTTGCTGATGGTGTGGCTGAGACCGTCGAACCTACCGGTGAACGGAGAGCCGGGGTCGCCGATCGGGGCGAACGTTCCGACGAGATTGAGAGTCGTCGGGCCGAGCGCGTAATTCTGCGATAAGAACGAAACGCTCGAGCCGATCAGCTGCAGGTTGGTCTGATTGTTGACCAGCATGTATTGCGTGAGCTGGCTCGGCGTGGCGAGCTGGATGCGGTTCAGGGAGGAGAAGTTGTCCTGCGTGCCGAATGCGGTCGGATTGTAGTAGATCGATACCGTCCCGGTGCTGTTGGTCCAGTTGATACGCGTCGGAAACGTGATGTTCGGTATCAGGATCGTGCCGATGCCGGTGCCAGTCCTGTCCGCGCGCATCACCAGATGACCCGCGCCGGTATTGACGAGGTTTCCGGGGGTCGGGCCGCCGACACCATCATTAAATTGAATATTGCGGAAAGCGAGCAAGGTTAGCGTCGCCGAGGTGTTCCAGTTAATCTGGACGCCGGAATTGAAAATGATATCGCCGTCGCCGCCGCCCGGTGTCGTTCCGGTTTCCGCTACGTAGTTGGTGCCGTTGTTGAGAGCGGTTTGAATTGTCGCGGCGAGCGTGCTGTCAATAGGCAGGTTCGCCGGATCGAGCAGCCAAGTGCCGCCCACGCCGGCATTGATCAATCCGCCAATGCTAACGGTGTGAGCCGATGTCTCGATAAATCCGCCGCTGCCAATGTCCTTACCGCCGAGTGCCAGGATCGTGCCGGTGGTGCTCAGGTGATCGTTGGCCCACAGGATCACCTTGCCGCCGTCGCCACGATCCTTCGCCGACGCATCGATCTTGGTCGCGGCATCGACGCTCACCGTTGTGGCGGTCGGAACCGCAAAGCCTTCCAGCTTCGCGCTCGAATTGGACACAAGCGACGCATCCGGCTTGCCGCCGCCCCAGTCGCCGCCGATCAGCACCTTGCCGCCGCCGTCAGCGCCCGACGCGTCGATGGTCGCGCCCGCGACCTCGATGTGCTCGCCGGTGACGATGATGCTGCCGCCCTTGGTGCCCTTTTCGGTGCCCGACGCCGACAGCGTGCCGGAAACCTTCACGTTCTGCGGCGGCAGCTTCGTGGCTGTCGTCGCGGCTCCCGCCTGACCTCTGCCGCCGCCGGTCGATGCGGCGGGCGCTGCGGTCGCGGCGCTGAGCACGATCTGCCCGCCCTTGGTGCCGACCGAATTCGCTTCGATCACGCCCGACGTGTTGATGACGGAATCGACCACGACGCGCGCGGCCGCGGCGGTCAGTTCGACGCGCCCGCCATTCGCCTTGAGCTTGCCCTCGTTGGTGATGAGCGACTTGAGCGTCTGCCCGGTCGCGACGTCCTTCACCTGGCCCGCGATCTGGTCGCCGACCCCGAGCGTGATCAGTCTGTCGCCATAGAAGTCGAGGCTGAACGTGTTGCCGGCGGCGAGCCCGATGGTGCCGAGCGTCGCCGTGATGGTGCCGGTGTTGCGCACGCCCGGCGCGACGAGCGCGGCGAAGCCACCGTTCGTCGCCGTGATGGTGCCCATGTTGACGATCGAGGCGTCCGGCCGGCCCGGAATGTCGAAGTTGAAGCGCCCGGCCATGAAGTTTTCGTTCTTGATGTCGCTCGTCGTCGCGAGGAAGCCCGCGGTGGTGATCACCGCGCCCGCGCCGAAAATGATGCCGTCGCGATTGACGACGAAGACCTTGCCGTTCGCCTCGAGCGAGCCGAGGATCTGGCTCGGTCCCAGCCCGCCGGTCACGCGATTGAGCACAACCGAGCCGGCGTTCGGCTGCACGAACGTCGTCTTCTCGCCGACGCCGATGTCGAACATGCGCCAGTTGATGATCGCCCTGTCGCTGAACTGATTGACGGTGACGTTCGCGCTGCCGGGGTTGTTGATCGTCGCCGAGCCGCCGACCACGGTGCCGCCTACAGGACCTGCGCTCGCGTGCGTCAGTGCCAGCGGCATCAGCGCCGTCGAGATCAGCAGAAGATTGCGGAGGCGTTGCATCCCGGTCTCCGTCACAGCTTTGCGCCAAGGATGAGGAACACGCGCCAGTCATGGCGCGGGCCCTCGACGGCTTTGGCCAGCGAAAGGTCCGCGCTGTAGATCGTTTCCCATTCGGCGCGTACGCCACCGCCGGCCGATGTGCCGTGCTGCGTGCGCGGCGTGCCGACCGCCGGATCGATGTTGTAGACCTCGCCGTGATCGGCGTAGGCATAAAGCTGCGCGCGCGTGAGCCGCTTGATCGTGTGCGGGACATCGAAACGCAGCTCTCCGATCGCTGCCCAGCAGCTGTCGCCGAGCATCTGAGAGGGATCGAACGCGCGGCCGAAGAAGCGCCCGCCGTAGCCACACTGCTCGGACACCAGCAGCGGCGTCATCGCATATTGCGCGTAGGCCGCGACGAAGGCGGAGAAATTCCAGAACAGCGGCTGCAGCCGGCTCACCATCCCCTCGATCTTGGTGAAGTCGACACGGCCCGCGTTGGTGGAGGCGATCGGGTTGCCGTTGTCGGTCGAGCCGAGCATGTTGATGCCTTGGCTGAACGTCACGTTGACCTGATTGATGCCGAGGAGGTTGATCGCAGCCGCGCCGAAGGAGCTGTCGGCCCAGTCGGCGTCGGCCTTGAGGCGGAAGCCGCGAATCCGGTCGCGCGTCAGCAGCTCCCCAGCAGGAGGTCGTTCAGCGAACCTGGAACGTGCTGAGGTCATTGGTGACAAAGCCGAGTCCCGCGATCGTGAGGTTCCTCTCGCGCGAGCGGATCATCGGATAACTCAGGCCGGCTTCGAGCAGCTGGCTGCGCGTGCGGTAGTCGGGGAGGATGACCTGATCGACCGCGGGCCGCCCGATGCCGGAACTCGCATTGGCGAAGAACGTCAGCCCTTCGCTGTTGAGCACCTGCCGGTAGCCGAACAGGAGGTATTGCAGCTCCTCGACCTGGAACGTGCCCGCGTAAGTCACGGTGAACGCCTCGTGCGCGCGCGCCACCGTGTTGTTGAGCGTGGCGGAGCCGAGATACTGCCAGGGTCCGCGCGCAACGGTGCCGCGGTTGTCGATGCGCGCCAGCAGCGTCGACCGGCTTCTCGGTCAGTTCGACGATCAGGGTCGACGCGTTCGGATTGGTCGGCGAGGGCTTCAGCGTGGTGGCGAACTTCAGTCCGGGCAGATCATTCGCCAGTAGCAGATAGCGTTCGAGCGTACGGATGTTGGCCGGCCGGTCGGCCACGATCCGTGCCGCGTAGTCGGTGAAGAAGTCCCTGTAGCGCGTCAGTCTTCTCCGGCCACACCACCTTGTCGACATAGCCCTCGACCACCTGGATGCGCACCACCGCGCCGCGCGGCGAGAAATTCTGCGGCGGCACCACGGCGCGCGACAGCACGTAGCCGGCCGCGCCGTATTTGACGGTGATGCGGCGGGCGAGGTCGTAGATCGCAGCGAGCGGGACTTCGCCGCCGATCAGGTCGGCGTAGAGCGGGGCGAAGTCCGCTTCGCTGTAGACGGTCGCGCCCGTGACGATGACGCGGCTGACCGTGAGCATGATGCTCTCGGCACCCGGAGGCGCGACCGTTGAGGGGAGGGCAATGGTGCCGCCGCTCGGCTGGGCACGTGGGCCCTGCACCGGCGGGGCCAATTGCTCCCGCTCCCGGCCTGGCTGCGCGCTAGGCGGAATGACCTGCGCGGCCGCTGTGACCGGGAGGAAAAGCAACAACGCCAGAACCGCCAAAAGGCGGCATCTGCCGGCGGCCATGCCCGCAGCTCCCCCACTCGAAACCCCATTCCACCGGGACGCAGGCAGACTTGCATGCGCGGTGGGCGATTGGAATACCTTCCAAGCCCTTGCGTCAGTTTCCGAAATCGCTGAGGCTTTGGGGCAACGACTGTGTCCTTTTTGGGCCGAAATCGGGGTCTGGCATACCAACCGGTCCGCAAATAGCGTCGTTCATATGCGTCTGACCGGCCGCGCCCTTGTCGCTGCGATGTGCGCGGGCCAGGTCGGCAACCTGATCCCGCATGTCGTCGTGCCGGCGATCATGGCCGAGCACCTGATTCCGCTATGGGGCCTTTCCGCCGCGCAGGCCGGCCTGATGGCGGGGGCCTATGCGTTCGGCTACATGCTCGCCGTGCCGGTGCTGGCGACGCTGACCGACCGAATCGATGCGCGGCTTGTCCTGCTGGTGGGATCCGCACTGAGCGGTCTGGCGACCGCCGCATTCGGCCTGTTCGCCGACGGACTGTGCCTCCGCGAGCGCGATCTGGGCGCTTGCCGGCATCGGCTTCGCGGGCGCCTACATGCCCGGCTTGAAGGCGCTGACCGACCGGCTCCCGCCGCAGGAATCCTCGCGCAGCATCACACTTTACACATCGAGCTTTTCGGTCGGCGTCGCACTGTCGTTCCTTGTCTCGCAACTCGTCGCACAGCACTACGGCTGGCGCGCGGCCTTCTTCGTGACGGCGCTCGGCCCGTTCATCATGATCGCGGCTTCCCTCGGAATGGCGCCGTTCCGGCCGGCGCCGGCGCAGGGACATCTGCTCGATTTCCGCCCGGTGCTGCGCAATCGCGCCGCCATCGGCTACGTGCTCGGCTACGGCGCGCACTGCTTCGAGCTTTATGGCATGCGCACCTGGATCGTGGCGTTCTGGACTTACGTCGCGGCGCGCAACGGCGATGCGTTGCTCTCGCCGATCGCCGTGAGCGTGATTGCAGCCGTGCTCGCGCTGCCCGCCAGTATTCTCGGCAACGAAGCCGCGATCCGCTTCGGCCGCCATCGCGCCATCACCATCGTGATGGTCGTTTCGGGCGCGCGTCGCGCTCGCGATCGGAGTTTCGGCCGGCGCCTCGTCCGCATGGCTGCTCGCGCTGGTGCTGATCTACGCAATCACCATCCCGGCTGACTCCGGCGCGCTCACGTCCGGCATGGCTGCGAACGCAGTTCCAGCCAACCGCGGCGCCACCATGGCGCTGCATTCGACCGTCGGCTTTGGATTGTCGGCGCTCGGCGGCTGGGCCGGCGGGGTCGCGCTCGATGCGTTCGGCGGACCCTCGAGTCCCAATGGCTGGCTCGCCGTGTTCGCAGTGTTTGCCGCGGGCGTGCTGCTCGGGCCACTGGCGCTGTGGTGGTCGCGGCGCTAATCAGAATGACGAGGGGATGCAAAGGGAGATCGACATGCTTAAGCTCTACTATGCGCCGGGAACCTGCGCGCTCGCCTCGCACATCGCGCTCGAGGAAGCCGGTGCGGCTTACGAAACCGTGCGGCTCAACTTCAAGACCGAAGACCAGAAGAAGCCCGACTATCTGAAGATCAATCCGAAGGCGCGCGTGCCCTCGCTCGTCACCGATCGCGGCATCATCACCGAGACGCCGGCAATCCTGATCTACATCGCGCAGACCTTTCCGGCCGCGAAGCTCGCGCCGCTCGACGACCCGTATGCGCTCGCCAAGGTGCAGGCGTTCAACAGCTATCTCTGCTCGACCGTGCATGTCGCGCATGCGCATCGCATGCGCGGCTATCGCTGGACCGACGACGCGGCCGCGATCGAGACGATGAAAAAGAAGGTGCCGCAGACGGTCGGCGAATGCTTCGCGCTGATCGAGCGCGAAATGTTTGCTGGGCCATGGGTGATGGGGAAGGACTACACGATGTGCGACGGCTATCTGTACACGCTGTCGCAATGGCTCGGCGGCCGACGGTGTCGACATCAACAAGACGCCGAAGATCGCGGAGCACTTCCGGCGCATCGGCGAACGGCCGGCGGTGCGCAAGGCGGTCGCGGACGAGACGCAGCTGCAGAGCGCGGCGTAGCATGTTGTAGGGTGGGTTAGGCCGAAGGCCGTAACCCACCATCTATGCGCAAGCAGCGGCGGAATACGCTTCGCTATTCCGCCCTACATCCACTTCGGCCAGCACGCGCCCGATCATCACCAATAGCGGCCCATCCGGGGCATCCGCTTCGACCCGATCCGCGATATCGGCAATCGTTCCGGCGACGATCGTCTCCTGCGGCCGCGTTGCATTCACAACCGCAACTGCCGGCGTTGCCGGATCGAGGCCCTGCGCGATCGCGCGCGTACTCAATTCGCGCAGCGTCTTCTTCGGCATGTAGACGACGGTGGTCGCCGCCGGATCGGCGAGGCTCGACCAGTCGATGTCGGACGGGAGCTTGCCGTCGCGGTCATGGCCGGTGATGTATTGCAGGCGGCGCGCCTGCGCGCGGTGCGTGAGCGACACGAGCAGCCGCGACGCCGCGCCCTGCGCGGCCGAAATGCCAGGTACCACCTCGACCGGAATGTTCGCGGCGCGGCAGGCCGAAATTTCCTCGCCGGCGCGTCCGAAGATGAGCGGGTCGCCGCCCTTCAGGCGCACCACGCGCTTGCCGGACTTCGCGAGCTTGATCATCAGTTCGTTGATCTCGCTTTGCCGGCACGCGGGGCCGTGGCCGGTCTTGCCGACCATCATCTTCTTCGCCTCGCGGCGCGCGAAGTCGAGCACTTGGAGGCTGACGAGATCGTCGATCAAAATGACGTCGGCCGATTGCAGCGCGCGCACGGCACGCAAGGTGAGCAGCTCCGGATCGCCCGGGCCGGCGCCGACCAGCAGCACCGATCCGGTGTCGCGTGTGACACCCCGCGTCGCGGCCATCAGTGCATCGATGTCGCTTTCGGCCGGTGCGCGATCCGGGCTCCGCGACCGCGCGCTCGGTGAATTTTTCCCAGAAGCGGCGCCGCTCGCGGAACGACAGCGCGAGCGCAAGCACGCGCGGACGCCAGTGTTGCGCCGCTTCGGCCCAGCGCGCAAAGCCGCGCGGGATCAGCGCTTCGAGCTTGGCGCGGATCGCTTGGCCGAACACCGGCGCGGCGCCATCGGTCGAGATGCCGATGACCAGCGGCGAGCGGTTGACGATCGCGCCGAACGAGAAGTCGCAGAACGCGGGCTTGTCGATCACGTTGACCGGAACGCCGGCGGCGCGGGCGAGTGTCGCGAAGGCGGCGGCTTCGTTGTCGTCCTCGAATGCACCGATCGCCATCGCGGCGCTTGCAAAGTCACCAGCCTCGATTGGGCGACGGTGGATGGTGATGTTCCGCCTGCGTTGCGATCTCGATTATCTCGTCGCCTGGCTCGACTGCGTAGACGTCGACGGAAGCGCCGGACGCCGCGAGTAACTCCGCCTTCCACGCAGCGGCCGCGCTGCCGCCGGCGACGACGGCGCGCTTGCCCGCCAGCGCATAGAACACCGGCAGGCGCGCGAGCGCCTCCATGCGCGGCGGGCGCGCTTCAGATGGCGCACGCGTGTTCATGCACGATCCTTTTGAGTTCCGGCAGGCAGGAGCCGCAGTTGGTCCCGGCGCGCAACGCCGTGCCGATCGCCTCGACGTTGGTTGCGCTTTTCGATGCGATGGCTTCGCGGATGACGTTGAGGCCGACGCCGAAGCAGGCGCAGATGACGGGACCGATTTCGGCGAGGCCGTCGGCCGCGCGGCCCGACAGCAGCATGCGGCGCTGGATGTCGGCGATGGGTTCAGATTCGAACAGCGCCTTCACGGCGTCCCATTGCGGGGCCGCGTCGGCAGGGCCGACGAACAAGCAGCTTTCCAGCCTTCCGTCCCGGAAAGAAGCTGCCCGATATGTTCCGCGAGCAAGATCGATGAATTCCGCAAGCTCTTCGCTGTTCATGCGCTCTCGCGCGTGGTCGCGCCAGAGCTTCGGCCCTTCTTGCGAGGCAATAAAATAACCAATGCCGCCGATGACAGCGACGCGCGCCCACCAGGTTTCCTTTGGAAGCGCGATCGGCCGGCGCGTCAGCGCAAAACCGCGATAGGCGAATTCGACCGGCGCGATTGTTGCGGGCGTCGCCTTCGCTTCCGGCTGGCCGGAATGCGGGTCGGTGTACGGGGATACCAGCTCGCAAATTCGCGCCGATGAAGCGGTTTCGCCGCTCCAGTGGATTGGCGCGAACAGTGCGCCGCGCTGCTGGCCTTCGCTCAGCGCGATCTTGTAGATGCCTGAGCCGTATTGCGTCGTGAGGCGCACGAAATCCTTCAAGCTGTGCGCACGCGCATCGTCGGGATGAATTTCCACGAACGGCTCAGGCACGTGCAAGCCGAGGCGCGGACTCAAGCCCGTGCGCGTCATGGTGTGCCACTGGTCGCGCACGCGGCCGGTGTTCAAAACGAACGGATATTCGCGCGAAACGCTTTTGCGCGGAGCAGGAAATTCCGGCGCAATAAAACGCGCCTTGCGATCCGGCGTGAAGAAGTTGCCGTTCGCGAAAAAGCGCGTGTCTTCTATAGGCCGGCCCTCGGGTAGTGGCCAAGTCACGGGTTGAAGCGTGTCAAAGGCCTCATCATCGATGCTCGCGAGCGCACTAAGATCGAAATCGCGCGTACCGTCGTTCTCGAATGCCGACAGTGCCGCGTGCTCGCGAAAGATATCGGCGGCGGATTGATAGGAAAATTCATTGCCGTATCCCATCCGCCGCGCCACTTGCGTCACCATCCACCAGTCCGGCTTCGCCTCGCCGGGCAGCGGCAGGAACGCACGCTGGCGCGACATGCGGCGCTCGGAATTCGTCACCGTGCCGTCCTTCTCGCCCCACGCGGCGGCGGGCAGAAGAATGTGAGCACCGGCATTCACCGTGTCGTTCGCGGCGACGTTCTCCGAAACAACGAAGAGTTCGAGCTTGTTGAGCGCGTCGCGTACCGCGCCGGCACGCGGCAGCGACACGGCCGGGTTGGTCGCCATCACCCATAACGCCTTGATTTGTCCCGACTCTACCGCCTCGAACATCTGCACGGCCTTGAGGCCTTCGCGCGTCGCGATGTTCGGCGCGTTCCAGAAGCGGCGCACCCGCTCGATCTCGGGTCGCGTAAAATTCATGTGCGCGGCCAACTGGTTGGCGAGCCCGCCGACTTCGCGGCCGCCCATCGCGTTGGGCTGGCCGGTGAGCGAGAACGGCCCCATGCCGGGCCGGCCGATGCGCCCCGTCGCCAGATGACAGTTGATGATTGCGCCAACCTTGTCAGTACCTTGCGCGGACTGGTTCACGCCCTGCGAATAGGCGGTCACCACCCGTGGCGTCGCGGCGAAAAGCTCGTAGAAGTGTGCAACGTCGGCGGCGAGCAGGCCGGTGATCCGCTCTACGGCGGCAAGGTCGGGGGAAATCTCGCGCATTCTCTCGAGCGAGGATGCAAAACCGCTGGTGTGTTTCGAAATGTAGCTTTGATCGAGCGAATTCGTGTCCGCCAGATGCGCGAGCAGCCCGGCGAACAGCGCGGTGTCCATTCCGGGCTTGATCGCGAGATGCAGGTCGGCCTCCTGCGCCGTCGCGGTGCGGCGCGGATCGATCACGACGAGCTTTGCGCCGCGCTTGCGCCGGTTCTCCTGCATGCGCTGGAACAGCACCGGGTGGCACCACGCGGCGTTGGAGCCGACCAGCACGATCAGGTCGGCTTCGTCGAAATCCTCGTAGAGGCCCGGCACCGTATCGGAGCCGAACGCGCGCCTGTGTCCGGCGACCGACGACGCCATGCACAGCCGCGAATTGGTGTCGACGTTCGCCGAACCGATGAAGCCCTTCATCAGCTTGTTGGCGACGTAATAGTCTTCGGTGAGCAATTGCCCCGAGAGATAGAGCGCGACCGCGTCGGGCCCGTCGCGCTCGATGATGCGTTTGAAGCCGTCGGCCACGCGGTCAAGTGCCTGATCCCAACCGGCGCGTGCGAGCGTGCCGTCGCTCTGGCGCAGCATCGGATGCAGCAGCCTCGTCTCGAGCCCGAGAGTCTCGCCGAGCGCCGCGCCCTTGGAACAGAGCTTGCCGAAATTCGCCGGATGCTGCGGATCGCCCGCAATGGCCGCGCCGCTTCGGCCATCCGGTGCCGCGAGCACGCCGCAGCCGACACCGCAGTAGGGGCAGGTGGTGCGGACCGACGGCGGATGAAGGTGCGCGTTCATCAATACACATCCTGCTGGTAGCGGCCGTGCTTCTTCAGCTCCGCCACGAACGCGATCGCCTGATCCGGCGTGCGCGCGCCGTGCTGCGCCACGATGTCCACCAGCGCGCGCTCGACGTCCTTGGCCATGCGCTTGGCGTCGCCGCAGACGTAGACATGCGCGCCGTCGGCGAGCCAGTGCCACAGGTCGCGACCGACCTCGCGCATGCGGTCCTGCACGTAGAATTTCTGCTCGCCGTCGCGCGACCATGCGAGCGAGAGGCGCGTCAGCACGCCCTTCGCCTTCATGCCGGCGAACTCGTCCTCATAGAAGAAGTCGCAGGCCGAGCGCTGGTGGCCGAAGAACAGCCAGTTGCGGCCTTTCTGTTTCGTCGCCATGCGCTCATGCAGGAAGGCGCGGAACGGTGCGACGCCGGTGCCGGGGCCGATCATGATGATCGGGATGCTGTGATCGGCGGGCAGGCCGAAGGCGTGCGCGGACTGCACGTAACAGCGAAGCGGCGCGTTCGGTCGGATGCGCTCGGCGAGGAAAGTCGAGGCGACGCCGAGGCGCGTGCGCTTGCCGATCTTGTAGCGCACGGTGTCGACCGTGAGCGCGACGCGGCCGGGATTGGTCTTCGGCGACGACGCGATCGAATAAAGCCGCGGCTGCAGCGGATCGAGCGCCTCGATGAAGGCTTCCGGGTCGGGGCGGATGCCGGCGAATTTCTCGATTCCCGCGAGCACATCGAGCATCGCTGCATCTCCATCCGGATCTTCGCCCGCCGCGAGAGCCTTGGCCTTTTGCCGCCGCGCGCCGCCGGTGAGATACGAGTAGAGCTGGAACAGCATGTCGGGCGCAGGCGCGAGCGATACGCCGTCGGTGAGCACCTCGCGCAAGGTGCGGCCGCCGATCGGAAAATCCGCCGGCGCGTCCAGCGCCGTGATGACGGCCTCGACCAGCGCGGGATCATTGGCGGGGAAGAGGCCGAAGGAGTCGCCGACCGTGTAGCCGATGGCGGTACCGTTCAAGTCGATTTCGATGTGGAAGGTTTCTTTCTCGGAGCCGGCGCGGTTGAGGCGCGTGCGCGAGAGGAAGGTGGCGGTGGCGGGATTGTCGCGCGTGATGGCAGCGCTCGGCTTGGCAGGCTCCGCAGCGACTTTCACCGCAGGCGCGGAAGCCGGCGCCTTGCCGAACTCCTCATAGAGTGACTTCAGCATGCGGGCGGTTTCCTTGCCGCCCGGGACGCACAGGTTCAGCCGTTCTTCTTTCTTCGTGACGATGAGATTGGAGTAGTCCTCACAGCTATAGCCGCACTGGCCGCAGTCCTGCTGCGCCATCGCGGCCATCATGCGGCGGCGCAACGACCGGCCCTCGGCCATCCTCATGCGGTCGGGCAGCGCGAGCGTCTGGTCGTGCCACGGCGCCGCGCCATCGTCGGCGTCGCCGAACTCGTTCGTCCCGCCCGGCATCAGCGCAGCGCTCTGCTCCGCTGACAGCGCGGTGACGCCCGCGCCGTCGAGCGACACGAGCCCGGCGAAGAAGCCGTTCAGCCACGCGCGCTGCTCTACCGTGAACGGCGCGGTCTCGGGAACGAGCGAGGGAATGGGCGGCGCGACGGTCTGGCTCATGCGCTCGGTCTCGCCTGCTTTCCTTCTCCCCGCTTGCGGGGAGAAGGTGGCGAGCGGCGAACGCCGCGAGCCGGATGAGGGGGGCTCTCCAAGCTGTCGCGCCGGGGAGAATCCCCCTCACCCGGCGCACTGCGTGCGCCGGCCTCTCCCCGCACGCGGGGAGAGGTGGAGCGTGGGGCGCTACCCGCGCTCATTGACCACTCCCCCATCGAACATCGCCTTCAGCGCCTCGGTCTCGTGCCGCCTGCTGAAGGCGAGGAAGGTCTCACCGCCGTCGCGATGCGCCAGATAGCCCTTGAGGATGCGTTCGACGGTGCGCGGCGCGTCCTCGGCTCTCACATCTTTGTAGATGTCACGCGCAAGCGCGGCGTCCGGTCCGAAGCCGCCGCCGACCAGCACGTGATAGCCGTCGGCCGTGTCACCCTCCTCGTTCATGGCGACGCGCGCGGCGATCAGCCCGATGTCGCCGATGTAATGCTGCGCGCAGGAATGATGGCAGCCGGTGAGGTGGATGTTCACCGGCGTATCGAGCGCGACGCGCGGCTCGCACCACGCGGCGATCTCTTGCGCGTCCTCCTTGGTGTGCGCGGCGGCGAAGCGGCAGCCGGTCGAGCCGGTGCACGCTACAAGTCCCGCACGGATCGATGTGGCTTTCGTGGTGAGCCCCAGCGCCTCGATCGCGGCCTCGGCGAGCGCGACCTTGTCGTCCGGCAGGCCGGAGATGAGGAGGTTCTGCCACACCGTCAATCGAATATCGCCATCGCCGAGATCGGCCGCGATCTTCGCAAGGCCGCGCATCTGCGTGAGCGTGATCTTGCCGACCGGAAACACCACGCCGATCCAGTTCAGCCCCGGCTGCTTCTGCGCGCGCACGCCGATGTGCGCCGCGCGATCGAAGCCCGTGCGCGGCTTGACGGCGTCGGTTGGCGCTCGCGTCAGCCTCCAGCCGAGTTTTTCCTCGACGGCCGCGAGGAATTTTTCAAAACCCCAGACGTCGAGCACATATTTCAGCCGCGCCTTGTTGCGATTGGTGCGGTCACCGTGCTCGATGAACACACGCACCACAGCATCGGCGATTTTGGTGGCGTCCTTCGGCTTCACCACCACGCCGGTATCGCGCGCGAAGTCGCGATGGCCTGTGATGCCGCCGAGCGCGAGGCGGAACCAGACGCCCGGCTCAAGCCCGTAGCCATCGATCATCTCGACCGCCTGAAAGCCGATATCGTTGGTATCCTCCAGCACCGGAATGATCCCGCCGCCGTCGAACCCGACATTGAACTTGCGCGGCAGGCCGTAGAGCGAGCGGTCGTTGAGAATATGGAAGTGCCATTCGCGCGCGTAAGCGCGCGTGTCGATCAGTTCCTGGGGGTCGATGCCGGCCGTCGGTGAGCCGGTCACGTTGCGGATGTTGTCCGCGCCGGCGCCGCGCGACCACAGGCCGAGCGACTCAATGCCTTCCACGACCTCGACCGCATGCTTCGGCGCGATCTCGCGGATCTGCAAATTCGCGCGCGTCGTCACATGCGCGTAAGGTCCGCCGCAGCGCTCGGCGAGATCGGCGACGCCAGCGAGCTGCCAGTGTTTGAGAATGCCGTTCGGAATGCGCAGGCGGCACATGTAGGAGTCCTGCGCAGGTGCGACGTAGAACAGCCCGTAATAGCGCCAGCGGAAATTGTCGGCGGGCTTCGGCGGTTCGTTCGCCTCCGCCTGTGCTTTGAGCCGGTCGTAGGCATCGAAGGGATGCTGCTCGCGCTTGAACTTTTCCTGATCGGCAAGCTTGCCGCCCGAAGCGGTGACGCGGTCCTGCGCCTTCAGGTGGATCGCGTCGGGTCCCGTTGGCTCGGCCTTTCCGGCAGGCAACGCGCCACGCGTGGCGCGCGCCGCGTTCAGTCCCGACACGAAGCCTTCGAGATAGCGCTTCTGTTCCGGGCTGAAGTCGCTCGCCATGCTACGCCGCCAGCCGCGTGGGAGCCGCGCGTTCGGCAAGCGCGCGGCCGAACGCGATATCGTCGCGAATGCCCTCGATGTTCGCGCCGGAGCGGATCAGCTCGAGGTACCAGAGCCCATCCGCCGTATCACCGAACAGCACGCAGCCGGCGAGCCGGCCGTTCGCGATGACGAATTTCTTGTAGAGGCCGATGCCCGGATCCGAGAGAAGAATTTCCTCGCTGCCCTCACTGCCGAGAAAATCGCCGGCCGAAAAGACATTGACGCCTGAGACCTTCAGGTTGGTGGCGAGCACGCTGCCGGAGTAGCGCGCTTCGCGCCCGGCGAGCCGATCGGCCAGCACCTTCGCCTGCGCGTGCACGGGCTCCACCAGTCCGTAGCAAATCCCGCGATGCTCGGCGCATTCGCCGATCGCATGAATGCCGGCGACGTTCGTTTCGAGCGTATCGTCGACCACGACGCCGCGGTTGACCGCGATCCCGGCGTCGCGCGCCATTCCGGCGCTCGGCCGGATGCCGACCGCGACCACGACGGCATCCGCTTCGATGGTGCGGCCGTCCTTCAATGTCACACCTTCGACGCGGCCGTGACCCGCGATCTCGGAGGTGTCGGCCTGCAGGATCACCTCGATGCCCATCTGTTCGACGGCGCGCTGAAGCATGCGCGCGGCCTGCGGATCGAGCTGGCGCTCCATCAGCCGGTCCATCAGATGCAGCACCGTGACGCGCGCGCCCGCCTTGGCGAGCCCGTAGGCCGCTTCCAGCCCGAGCAGCCCGCCGCCGATGACCACCACGCGGTCGCCCGCGCCCGCGCGATGCCAGATGGTCCAGATGTCACTGATGTCGCGGAACGTGATGACGCCGGGCAGATCGATGCCGGGGATCACCGGTTTGATTGGCTGCGAGCCGGTCGCGAGCACCAGATTGGCGAAATCGAGCCGCGCGCCGTCCGCGAGCGTGACGGTGCGCGCTTTCGTGTCGATCGCGGTCGCGCGGCAGCCGTAGCGCAGCGTGATGCCGCGATCACGCCACCAGCGCGGCGGCTTCAGTTCGATGTCGGAGGAGGGGACCTCACCGGCGAGCACCGAGGAGAGCAGCACGCGGTTGTAGGCAAGCCGCGGCTCTTCGCCGATGACCGCCACCGCATAGCGCCCGAGCGCGCGGGCGCTCAGCTCGTCGCAGAAGCGCGCCGCCGCCATGCCGTTGCCGATCACCACGAGGGGCTCGCTCATTGCACGACGCGCGTCATTCCGGGGCGCCGCGCAGCGGCGAGCCCGGAATCCATAACCACGACCCTTGGATTGAGCCGGGAGTATCGGGGTTATGGATTCCGGCCCTCGCTGCGCTCGGCCGGAATGACGACCATCGCATCACGCCGCCTCCACAAACCGGTGCCGCTCGTAGAGGAACTCGAGCACGCGCTGGCGGCATTTGAGGTAGATCGGGTCGGCGGCGAGCAGGAGCCGCTTGCGCGGGCGCCCGAGCGGCACATCGAGCACTTCGCCGATTTGTGCCGACGGCCCGTTGGTCATCATCACGATGCGGTCGGACAGGAGCACCGCCTCGTCGACGTCGTGCGTGATCATCAGCACGGTGTTGCCGAGCTTGGCGTGGATCGCCATCACCGAGTCCTGCAGGTGCGCGCGCGTGAGCGCATCGAGCGCGCCGAACGGCTCGTCGAGCAGCAGCACTTTCGGCTCCATCGCGAGCGCGCGCGCGAGGCCGACGCGCTGCTTCATGCCGCCGGAGATTTCCGCCGGGCGTTTGTCCTTCGCGTGGCCCATCTGCACGAGGTCGAGATTGTGCATCACCCAGTCGTGGCGCTTGCCCCGCGACTTGGCGGTGCCGAACACCTTGTTCACCGCGATCGCGACGTTGTCGTAAGCCGTGAGCCACGGCAGCAGCGAGTGGTTCTGGAATACGACCGCGCGATCCGGCCCCGGCTCGTTCACCTCGCGGTTTTCCAACAACACGCCGCCGGTCGTGCAGGGGAGGAGCCCCGCCACGATGTTGAGCAGGGTCGATTTCCCACAACCCGAATGGCCGATGATGGAGACGTATTCGCCCTGCTCGATGGTCAGCGTGATGTCGTGCAGGACCTCGGTTTCCTGCGTGCCGCGCGCGAAGGACTTCGAGAGATGATCGATCTGCAGATAGGCGGTCATCATTCGTCCTTCAGTTGGCCGCGGTGCCGCGCGTCACGATGGTGGCGACGCCCGCGACGATGCGATCGAGCACGAAGCCGATGACGCCGACATAGACGAGCGCGAGGATGATCTCGCTGATGTGCGAGGAATTCCACGCGTCCCAGATGAAGAAGCCGATGCCGACGCCGCCGATCAGCATTTCGGCCGCGACGATCGCGAGCCAGGAGAGCCCGATGCCGATGCGCAGCCCGGTGAAGATGTAGGGTGCGGCGGCCGGCACCATGATCTTGAAGAAGAACTCGAAGCCGTTGAGCCGAAGCACCGCGGCGACATTGCGATAGTCCTGCGGAATGTTGCGGATGCCGACCGCGGTGTTGATGATCACCGGCCAGATCGCCGTGATGAAGATCACGAAGATCGCGCTCGGCTGGCCGTCGCGGAACGCCGCGAGCGAGAGCGGCAACCAGGCGAGCGGCGGCACGGTGCGCAGTACCTGGAAGATCGGGTCGAGCCCGCGCATCGCCCAGGTCGATTGCCCGACCAAAGTGCCAAGCGCGACGCCAACGCTCGCCGCGAGCGCGTAACCGAAGGCAACGCGCTGCAGGCTTGCCGAGAGATGCCAGAACAGGCCCTTGTCGAGTCCGCCGCGGTCGTAGAATGGGTCGACGATCAGCTCCCAGGTGTCCTTGATGACGCGCGAGGGTGGCGGCAAGGTCGCACCCTGCTTGCGGCAGAGGATTTCCCACACCGCAAGGATCAACGCGATGACCACGATCGGCGGCACGACGCGGACCGCGATCGCGGACAGGTGCGCGAGCAGCTTCTCGCCGAGCGGGGGGCGCTTGGGCGCAAGGGTGAGCAGCTTCGCGCTGACGGCGGGTGCCGGCAGCGCGAGCGCGGTTTCGGATTTCTTCAGCGGCATGTTCATCGCGGCTAGCCGATTTCCGCGCGCTTGATCGCGAGGCTCTTCAGGTAGGCGGCCGGATTCTCCGGATCGAACACCTTGCCGTCGAAGAAGGTCTCCTTGCCGCGCGAGGTCGAAGCCGGGATCTGGCCGGCCGGCACGTTCAGTTCCTTCGCGGCCGCGCGCCACATGTCCTCGCGATTGACCTTGGCGATGAGCGCCTTGCTGTCGAGCGTCGCCTCGAACTTGCCCCAGCGGATGTCCTCGGTGAGGAACCAGAGGTCGTGGCTCTGGAACGGGTAGGACGCGAAGTCATTCCAGTAGCGCATCATCTGTGGGTGCTTCTCGACCACCTTGCCGGGGATGCCGTAATCGAACTTGCCCTTCACGCGGTCGGTCACGTCCTCGACCGGGCAGTTGATCCACTGGCGCTTCGCGCAGATCGCCGCGACCTTGGCGGCATTCTCGGGCTTCTCGCACCACTGCTGCGCTTCCATCACCGCCATCAGGATCGCCTGCGCGGCCTTCGGATACTTGTCGACGAAGGCCGCGCGCATGCCGAGCGACTTTTCGGGATGCAGATTCCAGAGCTCGCCGGTGGTGATCGCCGTGTAGCCGATCTTCTGGTGGACGAGCTGCAGGTTCCACGGCTCGCACACGCAGAAGCAATCCATCGTGCCGACCTTCATGTTCGCCACCATTTGCGGCGGCGGCACCGTGATGGTCTCGATGTCCTTGTCCGGGTCGATGCCGCCGGCGGCGAGCCAGTAGCGGATCCACAGGTCGTGCGTGCCGCCCGGGAATGTGTTCGCGGCCTTGATCGACTTGCCCGAGGCCTTCTTCTTCTCGAGCCCGACCTTGAACGGCGCAGTGTCGAGGCCGATCTTGAGGTCCTCGTATTCCTTCGCGACCGAGATGCACTGACCGTTCAGGTTCAGCCGCGCCAGGATGTACATCGGCGTCGGCACGTTGTTCTGCGTCACCTTGCCGGCGGAGATCAGGTACGGCATCGGTGACAGAATATGCGCGCCGTCGATGCCGTTGCCTTCCGAGCCGAGCACGAGGTTGTCGCGCGTCGCGCCCCACGAGGCCTGCTTCTGCACCTCGACGCCTGGCATGCCGTATTTGGCGAACATGCCTTTCTCTTTCGCGACGAACAGCGGCGCCGCGTCGGTCAGCGCGATGAAGCCGAGATTGGCCTTGGTGACTTCGGGCCCCGCCGCCTGCGCGATATGAGCGCCGAACGGGAAACTCGGGTTTACGGCGGCGAGCAGCGCCGCCGTGCCGCTTGTCTTCAGCAGCGCGCGGCGGCTGATGCTCTTGGTTTTCTTTGTCATGGAGGTGCTGTTTTCCTTCTTCAGCCGACAAAACAGCCGCAGCCCGTCGCGTGCGGGCGGCGCCGATCGCTCTGTCCTTTACAAGCCGCGTGCCACGGTCACTGCCGCGGAAATATCGTTTTCGAATCAACGGGAAGGCGGATTGCGCCGAATTTTTCGGCAGGGCGGGACGCCGCCGTTCGCCGCTTTCGGAGTCAAATGCTGCGCGGTTATTGTGCAGTGCGAAAAAATAGGCAGCCGCTGATTTTTCAGGCGAATCAGGCGCGGCCTGCCAAGTCCGCCTCGCTAGAATCCTCCGGCCGCGATCGACAGCGATCGTCCCCGCACGGCGCGTCTCGATGGATCGTCGCCGCTCTGACGGTCGTCCGTCCAGGCCAGGAAGGCCGTGTTGCCTTCAGGCCCCGATGTGGTCGCGCCGGCCAAACTGAACCGCTGATTTCCGCTCGACGTATTGACCTGGACAGCCTGGCCAAGCGCGCCCTGACTGGAAAAGATCCGGGCCTGGACGTTCGTGCCGGCACCGACGTTGTCGATATTGAACTGCGTCCACCCGAGGAGAAAGCGTCCTCCGGAGAGCGGCGCCAACGTTGGCCATGACGACTGTATACGCGGCGCGCTCGTGGCAGGAAACCGGCGCAAGAAAGTACCATTCACCTCGAATACGTTCGCCTGTGTCACCGTTGTGTCAAAGCCAGCCTCGCCATCGCCTGCGCTGCGGACATGCGCGACGACAAATCGTCCGGAATCGAGCGCCGCCATGGCGGCTTCGGTTATTTCGATGTTCGGTATCAGTTCGCCGCCGACCGGGCCGTTCGCGTCGAACATCTGCATGCGCAGGTGAAGCGGAGCCGCGATCCGCGCTCTCCACCCGACGATGATATTTCCATTGGTCAAGCCCGCCACCATGGGGACACGGTGCAGCCCCGGGGTCGTATTGGCGCGAAATTCAGCGCCGGTTTTCGTGCCGTCGAATCCGAACCGCTGCACGCGAATGCGCTGGTCTTGCCGCTTGTCGGCCCACACGACGACGAAGCCGCCATCGGACAGGCGCCCAATCGCCGGCCGTATCAGCGGCTCGACTTCCGCGGTGCTCACCTGGCTTTCCGGGCCGGAGAGTGAGTCCTGATCGAAGGTGCGAAGCTTCAGCTGCGGTTGACCGCCGGGCACCTGCTCGATCCAGGCGACGGCAAAACCCTGGGCGGTTTCAATGACTGCCGGCAGTTGTCGCCTTGTGCCGGGCGTCTCCGGAAAGCTGACGAGAAACTCGGGGCCGGTCGCAACCCCGTTCACGCCAAACATCCTGGCCTTGATATCGCCCGTACCGTGATCCGCCCATACGGTTACGAACTGCGTTCCGCGAAAACCCGCAACGCCCGGCTGAGCCTGATCCCCAGCGGTGTTCGTATTGATCAGGAACTCGTCCATGGCTCTCCCCGCGCCAAAACCGTTGAGCCTATCCTTGGCACAACTTGAGGAAGGGTGCCTACTGGGTCGGGATATTGGCGGCTTTCACCAGCGCGACATTCGCCGCGATATCGTCCTTGGTGAACTGGGCGAACTGGGCCGGCGTCATCGGCATCGGCTCGACGCCGAGCTGCGCAAGACGCGCCTTCACGCCGTCGCTCTGCAACGCCTTGGCGATCTCGGCGGCGAGCTTGTCGACGATGGCCTGCGGCGTTTTCGCCGGCAAATAGACCCCGGTATAGAACGGATAGACCGAGCTCGGCGGCAGGCCCGCCTCGATCGTCGTCGGCACATCGGGAAACATGGTCGCGCGCTTGTGCGAGCTGACCGCGAGTGCGGCGATCTTGCCGTCCCGCAACAGCGGCAGCGTCGTCGCGGGAAGCTGCACGCTGAAGTCGGAGCGTTCCGCCACCACGTCGGTCACGGCTTCGGCGGCGCCCTTGAAGGGAATGTGTTGCGCCTCGAAGCCGGCGCTGGTGCGCAGCCGCTCGGCGCCGATGTGCGAGGCTGAGCCGACGCCCGCGCTGGAATAGTTGAGCGCGCCGGGCTTCGCCTTCGCGGCGGCGATCAGATCGCCGAGCGTCTTATAGCCCTTGCCGGGTGGCGCGATGATCACGAGGATCTGTTGTCCGAGCGCAGCGACCGGAATCAGATCGTTCACCGAGTCGTACGGAAGCTTCTGATGCAGCGCATGCGCGCTCGCGAGCGCGCCATAAACGAGGATGGTGTGGCCGTCGGGCGCCGCCTTCGCGACCATGTTGGCGCCGATCGTCCCGCCCGCGCCGGGGCGGTTCTCCACGACGGCAGGTTGCCCGACCTGCTTGCCGACCTGCTCCATCACGACGCGCGCGATGATGTCGCTCGCGCTGCCCGCGCCGAGCGGCACGATGGCGCTGATGTTGCGCGTCGGCCAATCCTGCGCGGATGCCGGAGCGGCAAAGGTCGCGAGCGAAAGAGACGCGGCCAAAGTGGCGCGTCGCAGACAGGCGTGAAATTTCATCGGGGTGCCCTCCGGATTTGTCTGCAATTCTATGGCTGCGCGGGCACCACGGCAAATGGGTGCAATCGTCGCGCACGCAAGCCTGGAGCCGCGCCGATGAGCTTCCTCAGCCGGCGCGCCGGTCGCTATTCAACAGCGCGCGATTGAAACGCGCCTTTTGCTCGTCGTCGAGCGCCGCATAGAACTTCGCGAGCGCAGGCCGCAGCGTCGCGAGTGCCTGCAGCATGGCATCGATGCGCTGCTCCATCGCGGCGAGGCGGCCGGTCGGCGTCAACGGCAACTCGCTGGGACAGGCCGATTGAATGATCTTGCCCGCTTGCGCGTTCGCGTTGCGCAGCTCGTTGAGCGCGGCGCGCTGCCGTTCATCCGGCCGCACCGTTTCCTCGATGCGTCCGATCGGCCAATCGGGATTGGCCTCGCCACTCTGGCATGCGCGCGCCAGGCGGTCGGCCTGCGGCGCGGCCACGCCGCGCGCCTGGCGGCGGTCGGGGCCAGATTTCGGACCGAGCGCGTTAAACCGCTCCTTCTGGTCGTCCGAAAGCGACGCATAGAATTTCTCCAGCGCCGGGCTGACGATGCGAACCGCCTGGTCGAGCGCGGTCAGCTGCTGCTCCAGGACTTCGAGCCGGCCAATGGGCGTGACGGGCACGTTGCGCGGGCAGGCGTTGCGCAGGATCCCGGCCGCCTTGTCGGAGGCCCGGATCAACTCGTCGAGCAAGGTGCGCTGTTGCGGCGACGGCTCGACGGTCGCGGCGATCTGGTCGGCCGGCCAGTCGGTCAGGCCGGGCGCCGCCTGGCCGCACAATTCGGCGAAGCTGCGTGGTGCAGATGCATGTCCGCGCACGCGGCGCACCGGCGCTCCAATCGCGCCGACGAAGTCGCCGTAATCCGAAAACGCGTAGGGCCGATAGACGTTGTGGAGAATGTCGTCGTAGCCGTAGGCCCAGAACCCCTCGTCATAGGCGGACGGCCAGAACCAGAATGCGTCGTCGTAGTACGCATACGGCCAGAAGTATGGGCCAGGCCAGAACGCGCCGGCGAAGCGCGCGCGTCCGAAGGACGCCGTATCAAACCGGCGGCGAGCAAATGACGGATCGCGAAATGCACGAGCGGCCGCGGCTTGCGCGTTTCGTCCGCTGAAGGCCCGCAGCGCGATCGCGTTCGTGTTGCGAGCATCGCCGCGGGCGTGCACGCGCGCGCTGCGCAAGGCCTGGCGTGCGGCGCGATCTGAGAGAGCCGCGCCGCGCCCGGCGTTCGCGCGCAAGTCCCTTGCGGCGCGTCGATCGAAGGCATTTCAATTCAGGGCGTTACGATCGATGCCGCGTCCAGCGATAGCGTCGCGGTTGAGTCCGCGCGCCGCCGATGCACGCGCGGCACGCCGCTCCGCCATCGGGCGGCCGTGGAACGCGGGTCGGGCGGAGCGTATGCGCGGACCAGCATGGCGTGGTGCGTGGAACGCGCGCGCGGCTGGGCCGCGGGGCATCGATGGCCGGCTGAACTGGCGCGGCGCATGGAACTGGCGGGGCGCATGGACCTGACGCGGTGCATGGAACTGACGGGGCGCGGCATGCGGCATGCCGTGACGCGAACCGCCACGTGGCGCGCCCACGTGCCCACCGCCGCGATGGCCAGCATGCGATGCGCCACCCCCATGGCCACCTCCGCCGCCGCCTCCCTTGCCGGGTTTCGCATCCGCAATGACGGAAAGCGAAGCCGTCACAAGCACGATCGCTGCCATACAAGAGATGCCGCGGAAAAACATGGGCGTTCCCTCCACACGCCCGCCAGCATTCATCAACGTGCACACGGATAGGGAGGTTCCGGGTGTCGATGGCTCAAAACAGCCGGGCCGAACGCGGGGAACTTTGTCTTCTCACCGGCCTTGATCGGTTCGGGGGGCGTCGGAGGGAATCCGCATGTGCAAGCTTCTGGTCGTTGGCGCCCTTGTGGCCGGCGTGCTCTCGTTCGTGCCGTTCAATTCGGCAGGCGCTTTCATGCCGGTCCAGACGGAAATGGCTGGCGTCGCGGCCGCGATGAACGAAATCATTCAGGTGAAGCGCAAGAAGCGCGCTCGGCCCCCCGGCTGGAGTCGCGGTCGCAAGGTCGGCTGGCGCGGCGGGCGGGTACCTCCCGGTCAACGGCGCTGATGGTCCGCCGCGACCTGCGGGAGTGCCGATCTCTTCTTGATCAGTAGGGCGCGTAACTTCCGCTGCGCCGCCGCGGCGGGCCTCGGTCACCGACGAACCTCGGGTTCTCGGCGCAATAGCCGCCGGCGCCACGCGCTGTCGCGATGCAGGCCGCGAACGACGGATAGCCGCAATTCGTGTACTCGCGATCGTAGAGGCAGAACGCTCCTTGCCGATCGAAGCCCCAGGTCCAGCCGCCGAGCAGCGTGGCGGCGCCAAGTGCACCTGCGATCACCAAAATCCGCGTCATTGTCTTCGATCCTTTGTTGCGGCATGCGGCGCAATGAGCATGGCTTTGTGGCGAGGGCAAGGGTCAGCGCTTTCGCCGCGCGGGATTGTCATTTGCGCCGATGCTGCGCGCGCTGCGCCGGAGCGCGTCTTTCAAATCGACCGGTCGGCCATGCTTGGCGAGCAGGTCGGCGAACGCCTCGTCTGCCAACTCCTGGAACGATTTCATGCTGTCGCGTGCATAGAGATCGAGTGCCATCCAGGTGGCGCGATCAAACGCGACGCGCTTGCCGATGTCCGGCCGCGCATTCGTCTCTTGCGGACGTTTCGCCATGGTTATCGAAACAGTGCCTCGCCCGCCATGATACCGAGAACGAGGAAAACAAGAAAGATCACGAGGCGGCGCAAAGTTCCAATTGGAATGGAGACGGCCGGTTCGCGCGGCACCAAATCAAGGCACCAGATTGTTGACCTTCGCGACCCACGCCCGCACGTCCGGCATGATCCCGGGCAAGAGCGCACGCACCTGTTTGCGCGTCATGCCGGGCCGCACCTTGGGATGATAGAGAATGTTGAGAATGTATTGATCGTAGACACCGAAGAAGCCCATCTGCACATCGTCGTTGAACATGGTCCACGGCACCTTATCGGTGTCGTTGATCGGCCCGAGCGATTGCAGCAGCTCTTCGTAGACGCAGTCATAGAAAATGAAATCGCCCTGATCGGCGACGAGAAACACGTCCGAGTGCACGATGCGCAGTGCGGCATCCTTGCGAAAACCGGACAGGCATTGCGGCTCGAGCGACTTCTGTATTTTTCCCGCGCGGTTGCGCCCGAACGCGGTGCGCAAGGCCGGCGCAAAGTCGCGCTCGTTGAGCAGCCGCACCACGACGTTCGCGACGTTGCGCTCCGGCGCCATCGCGATGTCGAGATGCTGGACGCGCGCCTTGATGTCGGCGACGACAGCCGCAACCTCGTCGCGGCGATCCGGCGTGGCGCGGTTCTCTACAAAGACCCGCACCGGAACGACATACTTGCGGACGCCGTTGACGCGCCCTGCGATGCGCATCTCGGCGCCGAACGTGGTCTTGAAAAAGCCGTCGAAGATTTGCGTGTCCGTGAAAATCTTGCGCTCGGCGGCGCGGCGCTTGTCGATTTCGGGGTCTTCGGCGTGCGCGGTTTGGGCCGCCAGCCCGGAGGCGCCGATCAGCGCCACAAGCAAGAAAAGGCGCCGGATCACGTCGCGGAGGTGAGCCGCGAGGAGCGCGCCTGCAGCGCGCGAATGCGATCGGCGAGACTGCCCTTGCCGTTTTCGGCATTGGTGTTCGCGGGCTGCGCGATCACCGGCTTGCCGGACCCGTTCGTGCCGGGCGCGTGTTCGGGTGCGGCGAGGATCGTGTCGATGGTGGAGCCGGGGCCTTCCAGCGCCGACGTGAGGCGGGCGACTTCCGCCGCGACGTCATTGATGCGCTCGCGCAAGAGCGCGTTCTCAACCCGCTCGGAGGCCCAGGTTGCTTCCGCCTCGCGCTTCATCGAAGAAACCTCGCGCTGCAGCTTGGCGCGATCCTCGCGGGCGCGTTCCAGCTGGCTTTCGGCCATCGTCTTTTCAGCGCGGAGCGCTTCGGTGGCGGTGCCATGCCGGCGCTCGATGGTGCCGAGCTCCTGGCGCAGATCCGCCTCGATGCGCCGTGCCGCATCGACGTCCGTGCGCAACTGGTCGCGCTCGCGCTCGCGGTCGGTGAGCAGCCGCGCCTGTTCGGTCAGCCGCATCTCCGTGTCGGCGATGCGCCGGCCCATGATCTCGGCTTCGTTGGTTTGGGTTGCGAGCTGGCGTTCGAGCTGCGCGACGCGCGTGCCGAGATTTTGCACGGTGCCGCGTTCGTCGGCGAGTTCCTTGGTGGCGCGTTCGGAGGCTTCCTTTTCGCGCGAGTAGCGCTCCTCGGTGTCTTTGACCTGCCGTCCGAGGTCGCTGGCCTGATCCTTCAGGTTATCGACCTGCGTCTTGAGTGCGACGATTTCCACGCGCTGGCCGTCGGAGGTCGCCGAGGTCTCGGACAACTGGGCGGTCGCCTTGGCGAGTTCGGCTTCCTTGTCGGCCAGCTTGCGCTCGGTTTCGCGCAGCGAACTGACCTTGACCTCCAGATCGTCCTCGGTCGCACGCAACTGATCCTTGATGCCGCGGTCGCGCGCTTCGAGCGCGAAGATGGTCGCGGCCTTTTCGCCCAGCTCGATCTTGAGCCGGTTGATCACGTCGCTCTTCTTGCCGAGGTCGGCGAGCTGGCTCGTGCTCTTGTTCTTCAGCTGCTCGACGCTCATTTCGAGGCGCCGCGTCGACATCGCGAATTCGGCGCGCAACTGATCCTTGTCGGCCTGGATTTCCGCCATCGAGAGCGGCGTCGCGGCTTCGAGCCGGCGCACGGTCAGGCGCACGGCACGGCCATGCACGAACGGCACGATGATAAGTCCGAGCAGGCTCGAGGCCAGAAAGCCGAGCCCGAAGAACATGATCGGTTCGATCATGAAAACGCCTCCGACCCCGTCCGCGCGGGGTCTTGCACACAATGCCACGCGGGGGAGCCCAACTCCAGCGCGCGCGCAGATTAACCTAAACCGCGGAACCTCTCACTCGCAGGTATCCGTGAGCATAGTTGGAATCCGAAAAAGCCGTTTCAGGATCGTGCTCTAGAACGGATTCCACGTCGCCTGCGGGGTGAACTTGAGATAGCCGACGTTGGCGCCGAGCCTCAAGCCCACGCCCGAGCGGATCGGCACCACCACGATGCTGCCCGAGGTGAGCGCCGTCATGCCGACGCCACCCACCAGATACGCCGACCCATCGACGCCGGCGAAGCGCTGGTAGATCGCGCGCGTCGACGGGAGGCTGTAGACCAGCATCATGGTGCGAGCGCCTTCGCCGCCGACGTCCCAGCCGAGCGTCGGGCCTTGCCAATAGACGCGCAGATCACCTGCGTTCTTGGTGTAAAGCGTGCCCTCGCCGTAGCGCAGCCCGCCGATGAACGCGCCGCCGCCTTCCTGTCCCAGGACGTAGCCGTTCGGCTGGCCCCAGGTCGAAAACGCGCGTTCCACGACACTCGCGAGCCCGCGCGACACGCCGCCGAAAAATCGATGGCCGGTATCGAGGATTTCGTTCGACGAATAGCGCTCGGGCGGTTGGGCGCGTGCGGACGCGATCGGCAGGCCGATCAGCACGGCAAGGACGAGAAGGCTTCGGAGGGCGCGCATGGCAGCTCCATCTGGGGAAGGTCGGCTTAACGCGTTGCACACGACAACGCCGCCATAGTGGTGGCGGAACCAGCCCCGAATCAGGCGACATTTGGCAGGAACTATGACGGCAGCGCGACGGCCAAGGAAGCGACACCTTTACCTGGGCGCGGTCCTTTGGCTTGCGCTTGGGGTGGTGGTGGTGGCGGGGGTTCATGCGTCCGCGCCGCGTGCTTCCACCACCGAACGCGTCGTCGTCGACCAGCACACCGGGCTCGCCCTCTACGGCATCGATCCGGTCGCCTATTTCACCGAGCGCAGGCCGGTCGCGGGCCGGCCGGATTTCGAATACCGCCATGCGGGCGCGGTCTGGCGCTTCTCCAATGAGGGCAACCGCGCCGCCTTCGCGGCTGACCCGGACGTCTACATGCCGCGCTATGGCGGCTACGACCCGATCGGAATTTCGCGCGGCGTCGCGACGCCGGGCTTTCCGGCGCTATGGGTCGTGTTCGAGCAGCGTCTTTATCTCTTCTATACGCCCGACGCTCGCGCGGCCTTCGTGGCCAACCCGGAATCGGTGATCGCCTCGGCGTCAGCGCGCTGGGCCGCGGTCAGGAGCGAACTCGTCGAGTAGGCAGTTACTTGCCGAACTGCCGGGCCGCCGCCGCATCGCCCCACGCGATGAAACCGGGCACACGAAAGCGCTCGCTCGCGCGGCCGTATCGGAGTTCGCTGCCGTCCGGCGCGACGACAACCCCTCCGGCGGCAACCACCACCGCGTGGCCCGCCGCCACATCCCATTCCGAGGTTGGAGCGAGGCGGGGATAAACATCGACCGCACCTTCGGCCAGCCGGCAAAACTTGATGGCCGAGCCGCATTCCACCGTCTTGACCGGTGCGACGCGCTCAAGGAATGCGGCACTCGCCGCGTCATAATGTGAGCGGCTGACGGCCGCGATCCGTTCATGTGCCGGCCATGGCCGGGTGTGGATCGTCTCGGGCGATGCACTGCCGCCAGCGCCTGGAGTAAAACGAAGCCGTTCCGCGCCGCAATCTGTCGCCCCGCGCCAGATCAGGCCGAGCGCAGGCGCGACGACCAGTCCAACGACGGGCACGCCGCCACGCAGCAGAGCGATATTCACCGTGTATTCGAGCCGGCCCGCGAGAAACTCCGCGGTCCCGTCGAGCGGATCGACCAGCACAAACTCGCCGGGTGTGGCTCGGCCCTGCCAATCGGCAACGGCTTCTTCCGATACAACAGGGATTCCAGGCACGGCACGCGCGAGCCCGTCCTGGATCACCGTCTGCGCGGCGTCATCGGCGATTGTGACAGGCGAACTGTCGGCCTTAAGGCGTGTGCCGGCCTTGCGGAAATCGATCGCCAGGATTGCGGCAGATGCCTGAATAGCGATGTCGGTCAGGAGTTCGGCGAGCCGCGCGTCGGCGGTCGTTGGTGTGCCCGCGCGTTCGCTGCACCTGGTTCCCCAATCGCCGGACGCCCGTATTGGCAGTCCCTTCGGCTGCGGTGTATCACCCCGCCAACCTGTTTCAACCGCTGAGTCGCAGGATCGCGGCGCGGCTTTCCTGACCGGAGACCAGATCCATGCCGGGCCCCGTTACCCTCGAAGCCCTCGATCTTGCGGCACTGCTGTGCTCGCGCGTCTGCCACGACCTCATCAGTCCGGTCGGGGCGGTGGTGAACGGCATCGAGGTGATGGAGGACGACGCCGACGAGCAGACCAAGATCTTCGCGCTCGACCTGATCAGCAAGAGCGCGACCACGGCGTCCGCCCGGCTGCAATTCTGCCGCATCGCGTTCGGGGCGGCGGGCTCGGCCGGCGCGGCGATCGACCTCGGCGATGCCGAAGGTGTCGCGCGCGGCATGCTGGAGGACGAAAAGACCAAGCTGAGATGGGGGCTGCCGCGGGTGCTGCTGCCAAAGAATCGCGTCAAGCTGCTGCTGAATCTGCTGTTGCTCGCGGGCGGGACGATCCCGCGCGGCGGCAATCTTGCGATCGAGCCGATCGGCGAGGGGGACACGACGGGCTTCAAGGTCACGGCGTCTGGGCTCAATGCCCGCATCCCGCCGGCGGTGCCCGGGCCTGGTCGCGGGCGAGACCGGAAGTCCGGTCGACGCCCACGCGATCCAGCCGTTCTATACGGGGGTGCTGGCACGCGCCTGCGGAATGAGCGTCACGCTCGTGCCGGAGGGCGATGCGATCGTGCTGACGGCCCGCTGAGGGGCGCATGCCGACTCAATTAGCTGAAAAGACAACGGAATCTTCGCATCCGTAGACCACCCGGCGCGGTTATTTTTCCCTTTCCGGAACCCGGCAAGCAACCAATCCTTAAGCGCTTTGGCAACACACTGACCGCGCTCCCGAAAGGCAGCGGCAGGACCGGCCGCGCCTGGCGACGAAGGTCTTTGGCCGATGGACGACCTGCTGCGCGAGTTCCTGACCGAGACGAACGAGAGTCTCGACACGGTCGACGTGGAGCTCGTCCGTTTCGAGCAGGAGCCCAACAACGCGAAGATTCTCGATAATATTTTCCGCCTCGTTCACACCATCAAGGGTACCTGCGGCTTCCTCGGGTTACCGCGGCTGGAAGCGCTGGCGCACGCCGCCGAAACGCTGATGGGCAAATTCCGCGACGGGATGCCGGTGACCGGCGATGCCGTCACGCTGATCCTGTCGACCATCGACCGGCTGAAGGAAGTGCTCAACGGACTTGAGCAGACCGAGGCCGAGCCCGAAGGCGACGACAAGGACCTGATCGGTGAACTGGAGCGGATGGCGATGGCCGGCACCGTGCCGGGCGCCGCTGCAGCCAAAGGAAGAGCCGGCCAGGCAGGCCGTCAGCTCGCTGATCGCGCAGACATTGGAGCGTCCGCTGCGTCCGGGCGAGGTTTCGCTCGACGAACTGGAACGCGCGTTCCGCGAAACCGAAATGGAAGTGCCGGCGATCGAGACGCCGAAGCTCGAAGAAAAGCCGAAGCCCGCCAAGGCCGAGCGCAAGAGCCTGGCCGCCGAGGACGACGAGCGGCAGGATTCCAAGATCGCGAACCAGTCGATCCGCGTGAATGTCGAGACGCTCGAAACGTTGATGACGATGGTTTCGGAATTGGTGCTCACGCGCAACCAGCTTCTCGAAATCGCGCGCCGGCACGAAGACTTCGAATTCAAGGTGCCGCTGCAGCGTCTCTCGAATGTCACCGCCGAGCTGCAGGAAGGCGTGATGAAGACGCGCATGCAGCCGATCGGCAATGCGTGGCAGAAGCTGCCGCGCATCATCCGCGATCTCGCGAGCGAACTCGACAAGGAGATCGAGCTCGAAATGCACGGCGCCGACACCGAGCTCGACCGCCAGGTGCTCGACCTGATCAAGGATCCGCTCACCCACATGGTGCGCAATTCCGCCGATCACGGCCTTGAGACGACCGAGCAGCGCCGCGCCGCCAAGAAGCCCGAGAAGGGCACGATCCGCCTCTCCGCCTATCACGAGGGCGGGCACATCATCATCGAGATCGCCGACGACGGGCGCGGGCTCAACACCGCGCGGATCAGGCAGAAAGCCGTCGAGCAGGGCCTCGCGACCGAAGCCGAAGTCGAGAAGATGACCGAGGCGCAGGTCCACAAGTTCATCTTCGCGGCCGGCTTCTCGACTGCCGCGGCGGTCACCAGCGTGTCCGGCCGCGGCGTCGGCATGGACGTGGTGCGCAACAACATCGACCAGATCGGCGGCGCGATCGACGTGAAGTCGATGCCGGGCGAAGGGTCGAGCTTCACCATCAAGATCCCGCTGACGCTCGCGATCGTCTCGGCGCTGATCGTGGAGGCAGGCGGCGACCGTTTCGCGATCCCGCAGCTTGCGGTGATCGAACTCGTGCGCGCTCAGGTCAATTCCGAGCACCGCATCGAGCGCATCAAGGATGCGCCGGTGTTAAGGCTGCGCAACAAGTTGCTGCCGCTGATCCATCTCAAGAAGCTTCTGAAGATGGACGGCGCCGACGAGACCGATGCCGAGAACGGCTTTATCGTCGTAACTCAAGTCGGCAATCAGACCTTCGGCATCGTGGTCGACGGCGTGTTCCACACGGAGGAAATCGTCGTCAAGCCGATGTCGACCAAGTTGCGTCACATCGCGATGTTCTCCGGCAACACGATCCTTGGCGACGGCTCGGTCATCATGATCATCGATCCGAACGGGATTGCGCAGACGGTCGGCTCGAGTACGACGCGTGTCGAGGAAGCCGAAGCCCAGCAGAGCGCGCAGGTCGAGAAGACCGTATCGCTGCTCGTGTTCCGCGCCGGCTCGCAACAGCCCAAAGCCGTGCCGCTGTCGCTGGTCACGCGGCTGGAAGAGATCGACTGCAAGAAGATCGAGCTCTCGAACGGCCGCCACCTGGTTCAGTACCGCGGGCAGCTCATGCCGCTGGTGCGCGTCAGCGATGAGGTGCGCGTGCGCACCGAAGGCGCACAGCCGCTGCTGGTGTTCTCCGACGGGGGCCGCTCGATGGGTCTCGTCGTCGATGAGATCGTCGACATCGTCGAGGACCGCCTCGACATCGAGGTCGGCAGCGAGAACATGGGATTCCTCGGCTCCGCCGTGATCAGGGGGCAGGCGACCGAAATCATCGACATCGGTCACTTCCTGCCGCTCGCCTTCGAGGACTGGTTCCGGCGCAAGGAGATGAGCGCGCAGGCGCTGACGCGGTCGTTGCTGTTCGTCGATGACTCCGCCTTCTTCCGCAACATGCTGGTTCCGGTGCTCAAAGCCGCCGGCTACGACGTGGTCGCGGTCGGCGCGGCGGACGAAGCGCTTGCGTTGATCAAGAAGGGACAGAAATTCGACGCGGTGATCTCGGACATCGAGATGCCGGGCATGAACGGGTTCGAACTGGCCGAGGCGATCCGCGCCGACGCCCGCAGCGCCCACGTCCCGATCATCGCGCTCTCCTCCATTACCTCGCCGGCGACCATCGAGCGCGGCCGCCAGGCCGGCTTCCAGGACTTCGTTGCCAAGTTCGACCGTCAGGGCCTGATCGCGGCGCTGAAGGAAACGACCGTCGAATTCGTGCAGGCGGCGTGAGGAAGGTCATGAGCAACGACAACATCGCCGCGGAAAACCTCATCGAATACGTCACCGTAATGATCGGCGGCCAGCTGTTCGGCCTGCCCATCTCGCGCGTGCAGGACGTGTTCATGCCCGACCGCATCACACGCGTGCCGTTGGCGCCGCCCGAGATTGCGGGGGTGCTCAATCTGCGCGGCCGCATCGTCACGGTGGTCGACATGCGGCGCCGGCTCGGCCTGCCGCCGCGCACCGACGACAAGCCCTCCATGGCGGTCGGCATCGAGCTCAAAGGTGAATCCTACGGCCTTTTGATCGACACGGTCGGCGAGGTGATGAAGCTCGGCGAAACGACGCACGAGCCCAATCCGGTCAATCTCGACACGAAGCTCGCGCGCGTCTCCGGCGGCGTGCACCGCCTCGACGGTCAGCTGATGGTTATTCTTGACGTGGACTACGTGATCAATGCGGCGGCGGAGCCGCTGGCGGCCTGAAGGACGGATGGAAAGTGACTGCGGCGGTGGTGAAGGCCGCTGTGCTCAAGAAAGTGGTGGAACCATGAAGACCTGTTTGGTGGTCGACGATTCGAGCGTGATCCGGAAGGTGGCGCGGCGAATTCTCGAGGGCCTCGACTTCAAGATCACCGAGGCCGAGGACGGACAGCAAGCGCTCGAGCAGTGCCGCAGCGCATTGCCCGACGCGGTGCTGCTCGACTGGAATATGCCGGTGATGGACGGCTACGACTTCCTCAAGGCGCTGCGCCGCCTGCCCGGTGGCGACGGGCCCAAGGTGGTGTTCTGCACCACCGAGAACGACGTGGCGCACATCGCGCGCGCGCTCAGCGCCGGCGCCAATGAATACATTATGAAGCCGTTCGACAAGGAAATCGTCGAAGCCAAGTTCCAGGAAGTCGGGCTGATCTGACGGCTCCGGGCTGCCTTTCGTTTCGCGCAGTAGCGTCCGCGTAACCGAGTACTTGTGTATGAGCGTTGCCGCCACCCTCGCGCCTGCCGCGCCCGTCAGCGCGCAGGATCCCATTCGCGTCATGATTGTGGATGATGCGGTGGTGGTGCGTGGACTTGTCTCGCGCTGGGTCGGCGAAGAGCCGGATCTCAAGATCGTTGCCTCGCTGCGCACCGGGCGCGAGGCGGTCGACCAGCTCTCGCGTCACAATCCGGATGTGGTTCTGCTCGACATCGAGATGCCCGATCTCGATGGGCTGGCAGCGCTGCCGCTGCTGCTCGAGAAGAAGCGCGACCTGATCGTCATCATGGCGTCCACGCTCACGCGCCGCAACGCGGAGGTGAGCTTGCGCGCGTTGTCGCTCGGCGCCGCCGACTACATTCCAAAGCCCGCGACGAACCGCGAAGTCACCACATCGGCGAGCTTCCGCCGCGACCTGATCGAGAAAATCCGCCAGCTCGGCGCCCGGCGCAAGCGCGGCATCGCCGAGCCGCGCGCGTGGGCGCCGGCGATTATTCCGCTCCTTCCCGGAGCGCCCGCCCGGCCGAAGATCGCGCTCGCGGAGACCCGCGCCGTCGCGCCGGTCCACGGACGGTCGTCCGAGTTCAAGCTGCGGCCGTTTGCGATCACGCCGCCGCGCGTGCTGTTGATCGGTGCCTCGACTGGCGGCCCCCAAGCACTGACCAGCCTGGTCGAGCAGCTCGGACCGGTGCTCGAACGCGCGCCGGTGCTGATCACCCAGCACATGCCGCCGACGTTCACGACCATCCTGGCCGAGCATCTGGCACGCGCGAGTGGATGTCCGGCGCTTGAAGCCGAAGACGGCGAGGCGATCGTGCCGGGCAGGATCTACCTCGCGCCCGGCGGGCGTCACATGACCGTCGCGCGGCGCAACAACCACCCGGTCATTTCGCTCAACGACGGGCCGCTCATCAATTTCTGCCGTCCGGCGGTCGATCCGTTGTTCTCCACCGCGGCGCAGGTCTATGGCGCCGGCCTTCTCGCCGCAATCCTCACCGGCATGGGGTCGGACGGAATGCATGGCGCACAGAGCGTCGCTGCGGCCGGGGGCAGCGTGATCGCGCAGGACGAGGCGACGAGCATCGTGTGGGGCATGCCGGGCGCGGCCGCGAATGCCGGTGTCTGCTCGGCGGTGCTGCCGCTCGATGCGATCGCTCCGAAGATCGTGCGGCTGTTTCGCGGAGAGTGCTCGTGACGCCCCTCGATTACGATTATCTACGCAAGCTGCTCAAGGAGCGCTCCGGCCTCGTGCTGTCGGCCGACAAGCAATATCTGGTCGAAAGCCGCCTCACGCCGCTTGTCCGCAAGGCGGGCCTCGCATCGATCGGCGAACTGGTCGCGAAGCTCAAGTGCAACAATGAGCGCATGACCGTCGACGTGGTCGAGGCGATGACCACCAACGAGTCGTTCTTCTACCGCGACAAGATCCCGTTCGATCATTTCCGCGACGCCATCATGCCGGGCCTGATGGCGGCGCGCGCGAAGGAGCGGCGCATCCGGATCTGGTGCGCGGCGGCCTCGACGGGCCAGGAGCCCTATTCGCTCGCGAT
The DNA here is from genome assembly GCA_963778455.1 of uncultured Alphaproteobacteria bacterium. Classification (GTDB taxonomy): domain Bacteria; phylum Pseudomonadota; class Alphaproteobacteria; order Rhizobiales; family Xanthobacteraceae; genus PALSA-894. Next base: position 54,644 of record CAVZUL010000007.1, on the reverse strand, counting down.
GTCGCTGAAGGAGATGAAGCAGAAGCTCGGCGGCTGGCGCGTCGAAATCCTCGGCACCGACATCTCGACCGAGGTGCTGGAGAAGGCGAAGGCCGGCGTCTACAGCCAGTTCGAGGTGCAGCGCGGGCTGCCGATCCAGCTCCTGGTGAAATACTTCAGCCAGGTCGGCGATACCTGGCAGATCGCGCCGGACATCCGCGCGATGGTGCAGTACCGGCCGCTCAATCTGCTGGCCGACTTCGCACACCTCGGCCGTTTCGACGTGGTGTTCTGCCGCAACGTGCTGATCTATTTCGATCAGGACACCAAGATCGGCGTGTTGAACCGGATCGGCAAGCTGCTCGAGTTCAGACGGCTATCTGGTGCTCGGCGCGGCCGAAACGGTTGTGGGTCTGACCAACGCGTTCAAACCGGTGCCCGACAAGCGCGGCCTCTATGCGCCGCACAGGCAGGGTCTTCAGCCAGCGTCCGGCCTTGCCGCACCCATCCCGATGCGCCCGCTGGCGTTCGTCGGAGCGCGCTGAACCTCACTTCATGCTTTTGCGATTGAGCGGGGCGCGCTCGAGCGCCGCGAGCCTGCGGGATGCTGTGGATCAGCCGCCGACAAGACGCGCGCCGACGATACGGACAGCCGATGCTGTCAACGCCCTGGACCGCTCGACGGGAACGAGCGCAACGGAGAGCTGGACCGTGGTTGTCCGTGAGGCCTTCAGTTCTGCCGCGATCGGGGTGGCGTCGAAGTAGAAAACGGTGTCCGTCCCGGGGCGGGCGGGGAAAAAGGATGCTGCGCCCAATCGCCTTGGCGGCGCCTGGCGCGGCTTGAGCGAGACGACGATCAGATATTTTTCGTTCGGGACGATGCTAGCCGGCGCGAGCGTCAGTTCGAGCTTCGGGCGCGCCGGAAGGGGCTCCTTTCCGACATCGATCGAAAGGGTGGCCGGCGATTTGCCGTCCGCGATCGTGCCGGCGCCGGCGGCGAGGACATCGCGGCCGGGAGGTCTCTCGGGCGTCGCGGTGTTTTGCGCCATGAGGGTCGCTTGTGGCCCGCTGGATGCGGCAGAAACCATCTGGCCCATCAGAAGTGAGCCAGCCACCGCAAGCGCCAGTTTGAATTTCCACATCTAAGCCTGCCGGACCAGCAACTCATCTAGTGCCGGTCCGGCGCAGCGCAAGCGCGCTCAGGTGCTGAGGAGCTCGACCTTTCCGACCGAGAATGTCGCCTCGGCTTGCGTTCCCCGCGCCGGGACCGGCACGAGCTGCACGTTCACCTTACTTGGATCGAGGCGGCCTTCGCGCGAAAGCGTACGCAACGGCCTGCTGATGTCGACATAAATCTCCTGATGGTCGTGCGACGACCTACCGTGCTGGCCGAAGAAACTGAACGTGCCGGCGAAGTGCGGGTCGGTGGTCGGTGTCGTCGGCTTCGGGTCAGGGTGATTGACGAACACCTTGACGAGCAGGGAAGCGCGCCGCTGCGGCGCCATGACGTCGGACAGCTTTGCAAGGATGCGTCCGCTGCCGACTGCCTGACGCTTCACGGTCGGCACCCGCGTCGCCATGAAGGTTCGCTGCCGGAACAGTTGCGGCAGCAGATCGGTTACCGGAACCGGGAACTGCGTCACGGTTCTCGGCGCAAGCTGCCTGCGTTCGGGATCGCCGCCGAGGACCCTTATGTTGACGTCAACGGGCGGGGGATCGGGGGAGAATCTCGGCCTGAGCACGAGCTCGCGCTCAAGGTTGACCACGAGCGGGCCGACCAGTGTGTCATAGCTGTAGTTCATCGCGGCGAAATCGAGCGCGCTCGCTGACGAAGCCTGCACCGGTTGCCCGGTCCCGTTCACGAACTGGTTGTTGTAGTTGAGGTTGAACGGCGGCGTGTTGTTGCCGGCGGTCTGCCACTCTGCCCAGAGGCGATCGATGTTGCAGTGATGCAGCCAGAAGATCGGGTCGAGCGGCGACATGCCGTCGCACATGTGGCCATTGTTGCCCCCCGTGATGACGTGGCCGTTGTTATGCGGCCCGGTCTCGAGCTGGTTGGTGAAGATCGAGAAGACGGTCTCTTCCATGATCCCGTCGATGAAGCTCTGTGTGAAGTCTTGCCCGGCGTCCGGGTCGCTCTGCAGCCCTTGCCCTTTCGCGAGCGCCCGCGTGCCGACCGTGGTGACCTGATCCGGGCTCCAGTTGTTGGACTGGGCGTTCGACGGATCCTTCCAGAAGGTCACGTTGAGTTTGGTGAGGTCGTAGAACGGATTCGGGATCGTTCCGTTCTTGGCCGACCAGTTCCAGTAGGCGAGGGCGAAGTCGGGATCGCCGATGAGCTGTCCGCAGATCAGCTCATAATTGAGGATGTAGTGGCGATGCCAATGCACGAACGACTGCTTGCCGTGCGGACAATGATTGATGTGGATCAGGGATTGATTGCGCCAGTTGCGCTGATCGGCCGGCTTCGACTTCTGCAAGTCGTGCATCGCCTGCACCGCCTGGCCGTATTTGGCGAACCAGGGGTCGTTGGCGGCCATCTTCTGGACGTCGCGTCTGATCCGCATGCCGGCGGCGCGTGATTGGGTCAGGATGAAAGGTGCGGCGACCGCGGTTGCGGCGCCGGCAATGAATCCACGACGACCGATCATGTTGGGCCTCCCGTCTGTTGCGCCGAATGGTTCTTCGGGCGTCCGAACCGGGTCCGGCGTTGGTAGGCATAGTGACACGGCTGCCAGCAATAACAAGCATCGGTTGTGACGCCCGGATGACGGATCGTTGGCCCGTCAGCGAAACAAAACCCCGCCATTTCTGGCGGGGTCCGGAATGATCCGAAGTCGGGAGGAGAGAGCCCGCACAGGGCTCGACGCGACTTGGGTATCAGGCGGGGATGCGCTCTTCGACTTCCGTCGGCTCGCGCAGCACATAACCGCGGCCCCAGACCGTCTCGATGTAATTCTTGCCCTGGCTGGCGTTCGCAAGCTTCTTGCGCAGCTTGCAGATGAACACGTCGATGATCTTCAGCTCGGGCTCGTCCATGCCGCCATAGAGATGATTGAGGAACATCTCCTTGGTGAGCGTCGTGCCCTTGCGGAGCGATAAGAGCTCCAGCATCTGGTATTCCTTGCCGGTCAGATGCACGCGCGCGGCGTTGACCTCGACCGTCTTGGTGTCGAGGTTGACGACGAGATCGCCGGTCTGGATGACGGACTGGGCATGGCCCTTGGAGCGGCGCACGATCGCGTGGATGCGCGCGACCAGCTCGTCCTTGTGGAATGGCTTGGTCATGTAGTCGTCGGCGCCGAAGCCGAGGCCTTTGACCTTATCTTCGATGCCGGCAAGGCCGGAAAGGATCAGGATCGGCGTCTTGATCTTGGAAACGCGCAGCGTCCGCAGGACCTCGTAGCCCGACATGTCGGGCAGGTTCAGGTCGAGCAGGATGATGTCGTAGTCGTAGAGCTTTCCGAGATCGACGCCTTCTTCTCCGAGGTCGGTCGTATAGACATTGAAACTCTCGGATTTCAGCATCAACTCGATCGATTGCGCGGTCGCGCTATCGTCTTCAATCAGCAGAACGCGCATGCCAGTCCCCTTCCACGCCCTCTGGGCTCAGGTCGGCAGGCCACAAGGGCCCATTGAGTACGCCTTGGGACAATCGATTCGGCACGCTACGGATCAATGGTTAACAAAACCTGATTCTCCTGCGCAAGCATTTACTGTGCGAAAACGACCGAATCGCCGTAATATGCTGGTCAGAACAGGTTTTTTCGCCACTTACCCCTTCACGTTCAACGTTAAGAATCGGCGGTAACCGACTCCCGCGACTCGCCCCTCCGTCCTGGCAAAGCGAGACGCCCGTGTCCCAAGGACGGTGAGGCAATCATTAACGAGACGGGTAAATGCCCGGTTAAGGAAATGCCGTTAGCAGTGCGGATCGAGGGGAATGATGAAAGCGCTGGCCGAGCAGATCGCCGAGCTTGACGAGGTCGAGATCTACGGCCGCGTCGTCGGGCGTGCGCGGCCTCATGGTGGAGGTCGCGGGCCCGATCCATGCGATGTCGGTCGGCGCGCGCGTGGTGATCGAGACCGGCGGGCCGCGGGCGATCCCGTGCGAGGTCGTCGGCTTCACCGGTCCCAACGCGCTGCTGATGCCGTTCGCGGCACTCGAAGGCGTGCGGCGTGGCTGCCGTGCCGTTGTGACGTCCGTCGCGGCGGCGGTGCGCCCATCGGCCGGATGGCTCGGCCGCGTCGTCAACGCGATGGGCGAGCCGATCGACGGCAAGGGGCCGCTGCCGCTCGGGCCTTCGCCCTATCCGTTCCGCAATCCGCCGCCACCCGCGCATGCACGCCGCCGCGTCGGCGCCCCGCTCGATCTCGGCGTGCGCGCGCTCAACACGTTCCTGACCTGTTGCCGCGGCCAGCGCATGGGCGTGTTCTCTGGCAGCGGCGTCGGCAAATCGGTGCTGCTTTCGATGCTCGCGCGCAACGTCGCGGCAGATGTTTCGGTGATCGGGCTCGTCGGCGAGCGCGGCCGCGAGGTGCAGGAATTCCTCCAGGACGACCTCGGCGAAGCCGGGCTCGCGCGCTCGGTGGTGGTGGTTTCCACATCCGACGAGCCGGCGCTGATGCGCCGCCAGGCCGCGTACCTCACGCTCGCGATCGCCGAATACTTCCGCGACGAAGCGAAGGACGTCCTGGTGCTGATGGACTCGGTCACGCGCTTTGCCATGGCGCAACGCGAGATCGGCCTCTCGGCGGGCGAGCCGCCGACCGCCAAGGGCTACACGCCGACGGTGTTCACCGAACTGCCGCGCCTGCTCGAACGCGCGGGCCCCGGCACCGAAGCCGGCACCATCACGGGCATCTTCACGGTGCTGGTCGATGGCGACGATCACAACGAGCCGGTCGCCGACGCGGTTCGCTCCACGCTCGACGGCCATATCGTGATGGAGCGCGCAATCGCCGAGCGCGGGCGTTATCCGGCGATCAACATTCTCAAGTCCGTCTCGCGCACGATGCCGCGCGCCGCCGACCCGGCCTATCTTCCGGTGATCAACCGGGCGCGGACGATCATGGCGACGTATGCCGACATGGAGGAATTGATCCGGCTCGGCGCCTACCGGGCCGGTTCGAGCGCCGACGTGGACGAGGCGATCAGCCTGCACCAGCCGCTCGAGGCGTTCCTCGCCCAAGGTAAGGAAGAATCAACACCTCTTACCGAAGCCTATATGCGGCTCAGCGAAATCATCGCCCGTGCGGAAACCGAAAACTAACGTTGTGCTGCCACAGTTGCCCGGGGCTGGGACCGGGCTTGTAGCGCCGCGGGTCCTGCTGCGTCCCGAGTGTATGTCGGGGCTTCTGGGGAGTACGAGTCGATGAAGTCGCGTGAGACGCTCATTCGCCTGAGGAAATTCCAGGTCGACGAGAAGCGCCGCCGGGTTGCGCAGATCGAAAGCATGGTCGCCGATTTCGACCGCATGGCCGCCGACCTCGATCGCGAGATCGAAACCGAACAGACGCGCGCCGGCATCCACGATCCGACGCATTTCGCCTACCCGACCTACGCGAAGGCCGCGATCGCACGGCGCGACAATCTCAAGCGTTCGGCCGACGAGCTGAAGGGCCAGCTTGAGGATGCCCGCATGGCGCTTGCCGAAGCGTTCGAGGAACTCAAGAAAGTCGAGCTGCTCGACGAGCGCGATCAGGCACGCGAACGCGTTGCCGACAATGCGCGCGAGCAGGCCGAGCTCGACCGCATCGGCGCGCTGCGCCCGGCGGCGATGCGGGTCTAGCGGCAACTTTCAGACTTCTGGTCCGTATCTTTGAGGGCCGCGTCCGGTGGGCGCGGCTGCCTTCGCGCGCCTGCTGGACTGTTGCAATCACCGGGCGTCCCGGCCATCGTCCATCGACTGGATGGGGGCATCGCCGCCGTAATGCTGACGCCTGCGGAACTTGTCTGGCTGATGGCCGCGGTCGCCAAGGGCGATCAGGCGGCATTCGAGCGACTGTATGCCGCCACGCGGGCGAAACTGTACGGGGTGGTGCTCCGTATCTTGCGGCGGAGCGACCTCGCCGACGAAGTCATACAGGAGACCTACCTGAAGATCTGGCACAATGCCGGCAGTTTCGATCCGAAATTGGCGACCCCGATCACCTGGATGGTGGCGATCGCCCGGAATCGGGCGCTCGATGTCATCCGCAAGAAGGGAGAGACCTCGATCGAGGATGAGCCCGCCGCCATGGAGGCCGCCGGCGAAGAGCCCAATCCGCTGGCGCGGCGCGAGATGACCGAAGAGTTGAAGCGCCTGCTCGGTTGTCTTGGCCAGCTCGATGAGGACCGGCGGCGCATGGTGCTGCTCGCCTACTACAGCGGCTGGAGCCGGGACCAGCTTGCTGCCCAATTCGACGCCCCGGCGAACACGATCAAGACATGGCTGCGGCGCAGCTTGTTGGAGATCCGGGAGTGCCTCGGGTCATGACCATGGACGAAGACAGGGACGGGTTCGCGGCGGAATACGTGCTGGGCACGCTCGATGTGGAAGAGCGCGCGCAGGCCGACGCGCTGATGCTCGTCGATCAGGACTTCGCCTCGAAGGTGCGGCAATGGGAGCGCCGGCTCGGCGAGCTCAACGTGCTGGTCGCGCCGGTCGAGCCGCCTACGCCGGTGTGGGAGCGCATCCAGGCAGGGCTCGCGAGTACCGGACAAGCCGAGCACCTGCATCTGCCTGAGGTACCGGCGCCTGCCATGCGGGGCGACGCGCCGGGTGCCGAGATCATCCACATGCGGCAGCGCATGCAGCGCTGGCGCGGCTGCAGTGTCATCACCGGCATGATGGCGGCGTGTCTGGTCGGCATCGTTCTCGTGCGCGAATACAAGCCGGAGGTGTTGCCGCCCGAACTGCGCCCCGTGCGGCCGGTCGTCGAGCGCGTTGTCGAGCGGCCGGTTGAGGTGGTGAGAGAGGTCGTGCGTGAGGTGCCCGCGTCGCGGCCCGCTCAGTTCGTCGCGGTATTCCAGAAGGACGAGCAGTCGCCCGAGTTCGTTCTTACGGTCGATGTCGAGAAGCGCACGCTCACGGTGCGTACCGTCGCGGCGCAGCGGCCGCCCGACCGCGACTTCCAGATCTGGATCCAGCCGAGACCGGACGTGCCGCCGGAGTCGCTCGGGCTGGTGAGCGCGGACGAGTTCACTGTGCGCCCGACGCTTGCTGCCTACGATCCCAGGGTTATCAGCGGCGCGACCTACGGGATTTCGCTCGAGCCCGTCGGCGGCTCGCCGACCGGCCGGCCGACCAGCCCGGCGATCCACGCCAAGCTGGTGCAGATCACGCCACCCCAGAATCCTTGAAACCTGGCGGCCTCAAAAAAATCGAGCGCCCAAAGGGCGCTCGGAAAGGCTTGTAGAGGTCACTTACAAACGCTGGGACTTACTGAACGGTGTTTCCTTCGCGGGCCGTCACGGCGGCGGGCTTGCCGGCCTTGACCACCGGGCCATGGGCCTGGAGGTTGGCGGAGGCGCCGGTGTCGGTCACGCGGGCGGTGACGCCGACCAGGATCACGGCGATCGCTGCGACGAGCGATACGGCCACGATCTTCAGGTGGGTCGTGCGATCTGCGGTAACGAGTGAATGATTCATGGGATTCTCTCCCCGGTCCTGTCCGTTGGTCGTGCCGACCGGGCGTTCGGTTCAAACAAGGAACGCAGAATCTCGCTTAAAGTTTCGCTTGACTGTGGCGGGTCAGCCCATGGCCTTCCAGCAAATGCCGGGAATGCGGTTTATGTTATTGATTAATGTGGGGTCTTCCGGCCGCGCCGGGAGCCCTCGGCCGGTCACAAGGCCGTGCCGCCGTACTTACGAATGATCGCGCAGCCGTGAACGGGCCGGTATCAGGGAACCGCAGGCGGCCAATGTCGATGAAGATCACCAATGTTCGGACCCATCTCCTTGAGGCCAGGCTGTCGCAGCCCTTCGCGTATTCCCGTGCCTGGTATGACACCCGGACCGCGATGGTGGTCGAGATCGAGACCGATCAAGGCCTGACCGGCTGGGGCGAGTGCTACGGCCCCGCCCGGATGACCGCTGCCGTCGTGGACAGCGTAGCTGCGTGGCTGATCGGCGAGGATCCGCTGCGGACCGACGTCCTGTGGCAGACAATCTACGCCCGGCTGCGCGACCACGGACAAAAGGGGGTCGTCATCCAGGGCTTAAGCGGCATCGACATCGCGCTCTGGGACATCAAGGGGAAGCATTTCGGCGTGCCGGCGTATCGGCTGCTCGGTGGACCGCTGCGCACCGAGGTACAGGCCTATGCGACCGGCCTTTACCGGCGCAAGGCAGGCAACCCGCTTGAGTACCTTGCCGAGGAGGCGGCGTGCTACGTCGCGGAGGGTTTCAGGGCCGTGAAACTGAAAGTCGGCTTCGGCGTGGAAGAGGATGCTGCGGTGACGAGCGCGGTACGCGAGGCCATCGGTCCCGATGTCGGGCTCATGGTCGATGCCAACCATGCCTTCGACGCCACCGCGGCGATCCGCCTCGGCCGGATGATCGAGAGTTACGACATCGGCTGGTTCGAGGAGCCGGTCCCGCCCGAGGATGTTGCGGGATACCGGGAGGTCAAGGCCGCGCTTTCTATCCCGATCGCGGGCGGCGAGTGCGAGTTCACGCGGTACGGCTTCCGCGACCTGCTCGTCTCCCGCGCGGTGGACATCGTCCAGCCGGACACCTGCGCGGCTGGCGGTTTGTCCGAATGCAAGAAGATTGCCGACATGTCGGAGGCCTTCGGCGTCCGTTACAATCCGCACGTCTGGGGCACGGGTATCGCAATTGCGGCATCGCTGCAGCTTCTCGCCGTCCTGCCGACGCATACGCCGACGTCGCTTGCGCCCGTCGAGCCGATGCTGGAGTTCGACCGGACCGAACATCCGATCCGCCAGGCGCTTTTGACGCAGCCGATCGAGCATGCGGGCGGAATGGTGTGCGTGCCCGACGGTCCCGGTCTCGGCATCGAGATCGATCGGGACGCGCTCGCGCAGTTTGCGGCGGCACGCTGATCGAGCGCGGCCAGCCGCGATCGGCGATGCGGAATGCGGGCTGGTCATGCCGCCGTGTTTGCGGGATGATCGCCGCACCTGTTCCAGAGGAAGCGGCCAACAAAGAGCCGTGAGAATTTCGATAGCCGGCAGGCGGGGAGGGAAGCCATGCCGACCAGCCAGAGCAAGGCTGCCAAGCTGGGCTGGCAGATCGCCTGCCTGTGCCTGCTCGCCATCTTCCTGCCTGCGCTCGTAACCTCCCTTGGTTACTCGCTGACCGATGCTCTCGGCCCGGGTCCTGGCTTCTTTCCGTTCTGGCTGAGCCTCATCGGTGCGGCGCTCTCCGCCACGATGCTCACGCAGACGACTCTGGCGAAGACGGACGAGGACAGCGCCATCAGCCTTGCACCGGACCGGCCAGTGCAGGCGATCGGCCTGCTCGTCGCGCTAACCGCAGCCGCAGCCCTGTTCGAGCCGCTCGGATACCGGCTGACCATGCTGCCATTCATCGCCGCCGTGCTGATCATTCTCGGTGCACGGTCCCCGGTCGCGATCGGGCTGACCGCGCTCGCGGGAAGCTTCGGCGTCTTCCACGTCTTCTACCACTGGCTCAAGGTGCCCCTGCCCATCGGCGAATTCGGTTTGTGAGGCGGGATGGACACGCTTGCGCATCTGATAGCGGGCCTGACGGCGGCACTGAGCCTGCAGAATCTCACCTTCGCGCTGATCGGCTGCATGCTCGGCACGCTCATCGGCGTGCTGCCCGGCCTCGGGCCCGCGGCCGGCACCGCGATCCTGATCCCGCTGACCTTCAAGCTGGACCCGACCGGCGCCCTGATCATGCTCTCCGCCATCTACTACGGCGCGATGTACGGAGGCACGATCACCTCGGTGCTGATCAACGTGCCGGGTGAGGCCGCCTCGGTGGTCACCTGCATCGACGGATACCAAATGGCCAAGCAGGGCCGCGGCGGCACCGCGCTCGGCATCGCGGCGATCGGATCGTTCGTCGGCGGAATCTTTGCGACCATCGCGCTCGTCGTCGTTGCGCCGCCGCTCGCGCAGGTGGCCTTGAAGTTCGGGCCGCCGGAGTTCTTCGCGCTGATGCTGGTCGGCCTGTGTCTCATCACGGGTCTCGGAGGCCGATCGCTGCTCGCCGGGCTCGCCATGGCGGTGCTCGGGCTTCTGATTGCCATGATCGGGATCGATCCGGTTCGCGGCGCCCCACGCTTCACCCTCGGCATTCCGAGCCTCTACGATGGCCTCGGCTTCATTCCTGTCGTGATGGGCCTGTTTGGCGTCGCCGAGATCCTGCTCGCGATCCAGCAACCCAACCATCAGGTCATCAAGACCAACCTCGCCTCCCTGCTGCCATCGCGCGAGGAGTGGCGCCGCTCCGTCGGCGCGATCGGACGCGGCACCGGCATCGGCTTTTTCCTTGGGCTTATTCCGGGTGTCGGATCGATCATTCCGACCTTCGTCGCCTATGTGTTCGAGAAGCGTCTTTCAAAGACCCCGGAGCGGTTCGGCCAGGGTGCGATCGAAGGCGTGGCGGCGCCCGAGAGTGCGAACAATGCCTACGCCAATGCGGCCATGATCCCGCTGCTGACTCTTCGGGATCCCGAGCTCGCCGACCATTGCGGTGCTGATGGGCGCCTTCATCATCAACGGACTCACGCCCGGGCCGTTTCTCTTCCAGGAGCGCCCCGATCTCGTCTGGGCGGTGATCGCCAGCTTCTTTTTGGGCAATATCCTGCTGCTGATATTGAATCTGCCCTTCGTCGGCTTGTGGGCGCGCATCCTGCACCTGCCGTATTCATACGTTTGCGCCGGGACGCTCACGTTTTGCGTCATCGGCGCCTACAGCCTGCAACAGAACGTGTTCGATATTTACGTTATGATCGCATGCGGCGTCGTCGGCTACGGCATGCGCAAGATCGATATGCCGATCGCGCCCTTGGTGCTGGGGCTGATCCTCGGGCCGTTCCTGGAGAAGTCGCTTCGGACATCGCTCGAGATGTCGGCGGGCGATTTCTCTATCTTCTTCACGCGCCCGCTCTGCCTGGTACTGCTGGTGCTGGCTGCCGTCGTGCTCGTTGCCTCGGCGTTCCGGCTGCCCCCACGGGAGATCCGGGAGGCGTCCGCCGGTTGAGGCGATCGAGAGAGTGAGTTCGAAACACAAAGGGAGGATAAGGACATGCCCAAGCTCGCGAAATGCCTCTCCGTCGCGGCCGTTATGCTCGCCGCGCTGACCGGGACTGCTACGGCGCAGCAGGACTTCCCCAACAAACCGATCCAGCTGATGGTCGCTTTCCCGGCGGGAGGATCGACCGATATTGCGGCCCGCATCGTCGCATCGATCGCAGAAAAGGCGCTCGGTCAGCCGATCGTCGTCGTAAATCGCGGCGGCGCCGGCGGCCAGATCGGTTGGACCGAAATGGTGCGCCAGAAGCCCGATGGCTACTACATCGGCTTCATCAACCTGCCCGCCACCAACACGGTGATCCTCGATCCGGAGCGCAGGGCGATCTTCAACGAGAAGGACTTCACGCCGATCATCAACCAGGTGCTGGATCCCGGCGTGATCTGGGTTCGGGCGGACAGCCCCTACAAGACCGTGCAGGACCTCATCGACGCGGCCAAGAAGTCGCCCGGAACGATCCGCGCGGCCACGACGGGCATCCTGTCGGACGATCATCTGGCGATCCTGATGACCGAGGAAGCGGCGCCCGGCGCGAAATTCCGTCTCGTGCACCTCGAAGGCGGGGCGGCGCAGTTCAAGGAAATCATGGCCGGCAACATCGATGTCGCGTTCGACAATGTCGGCAGCATCGTCAAGCGCGTGCAGTCAGGCGAGGTGCGGGCATTGGCCGTGACGGACGATGTGCGTTCCAAGTTCCTGCCCAACGTGCCGACCACGAAGGAGCTCGGCTATCCAACGGTGATCTCGAGCTCGACGCGCGGGATCGCGGGCCCGAAGGGAATGCCGGCCCCGCTCGTGGCCAAGCTGCAGGGTGTTCTCAAGAAGGCGATGGAGGACCCCGAGCACGTGAAGAAGCTCGAGGACCAGGGCATCGCCATCAAGATCATGATCGGTGCAGAGTACGAAAAGTACTTCGCCGAAACGCATGCCAAGGCGAAGAAGTACACGGAGTGGGCCAAGAACCGGCCGATGTGATCCGCGCGGCGATTGCTGAGCGGTCAAACAGGCGAGCGTTGCGGGTTGGCTCGCGTCGCCTCGAGTTTGGCCGCGCCGTGACCTAGACGTTCGATCTCGTCCGCCGCAAGCAGGATCATCATTGCGGTCTCGTGCCAGTTCGCATCCGTGAGGTACTGGCTGCTCTCGCGCAGGTCCGCGACGAGCTTGGCGTTGGTGGGCGCTCGATCAATTGTTGGCCGCCAAACGTCGTGCGCCCAAGGGCTCGCGCCGCGACGACGGCCGCGATCAACGCCACGAAGGCGACAGCACCAAGCAGATCGTACATTATCGCCTCCTCATTGCCGGCCGCTCGTTCCGGTTTTCGGAACCACGTACACGTTCAGCGCGGTCGAGGACCGAGGGCCGTTGCTCTCGACTCGAAATGCATGGATCGGCATCAGCGAGGAGCCGACCTCCTTGAGCATGTCTTCGATCTCGCCTGTGGTCGCGTATGCAAGCTCATCGCCGATCGGGTAGGTGACGAGGGCGTCCTTTCGAGCCGCCGCACCGAATGTCGGAGTGGTGGGCGGCGCGGACATCGCAAGGACGATGTCGAAATCCGTTCCCGGCACCTGTACCTTTTGCAGGATCACGTCCCGGTGCTGTGCCGCTGCGGATAGTGTCCCGGCTGCGACGAAAACCGCGCCCATCAAAGTTTGCTTGATCATGGTCCGCTCCGTTCGCTTTCGATCGCGACCATCGCGATCAGCTTCGAGCGGACGATGGCGCAGCGGCTGCCGAAAGACTTTGGAGCGGACGTGGAATCCTGCTGGAATTGGCTTTGCTATTTGTCCGAAAGTTCTTGGGTATTTGGTGTTGGGCAGTGACCGGAAAGTTCGAGCAGTCGACTTTTTGTCCGCAACTGCAGCGTTTTCAATAACTTGCGCCATGCCCGGCAGCGTGCGAAACAAGAAATGCTGCCAGTCTGATTGACGTTCCCGCCGCGTCTTGATCGAGGGGCCATCGGTGCGGTTTTCGTTCGGAGAGTTCGCACTCGATACCGACCGCCGTGAGTTGAGGCGCGGGTCTGAACTCGTTTCCATCGGTCCGCAGGTGTTCGATGTGCTGGAGTTCCTGGTCAAGAACCGCGAGCGCGTCGTCAGCAAGGACGACCTGCTTCAGGCGGTCTGGGGAGGGCGGATCGTATCGGAATCGACGCTGACGAGCTGCATCAATTCGGTTCGCACCGCGATCGGCGACACTGGCGAAGAAAAAAATCTGATCCGCACGATCGCCCGCAAGGGCTTTCGATTTGTCGGCGAGATCAACGAAAGATCGGCCGCGGTCGACGAAGCGCCGCTCCCTCAAGCGCGCGGTGAGCAAGCAGTTCGCGTTGCCCCCGCACTGCCTCTTCCCGACAAGCCGTCGATCGCCGTGCTGCCATTCCAGAACCTGAGCGGCGACCCGGAGCAGGAGTATTTCGCTGACGGCATCGTCGACGACATCATCACCGCTCTGTCGCGGATGCGTTGGCTGTTCGTCATCGCGCGCAATTCGAGCTTCACCTACAAGGGCCGTGCCGTCGATGTGAAGCAGGTGGGGCGTGAACTCGGCGTGCGTTACGTCCTGGAGGGCAGCGTGCGGAAGGCGGCAAGCCGCGTGCGCATCACCGGGCAGCTTGTCGATGTTTCCAACGGAGCAACTCTGTGGGCAGACCGCTTCGACGGAGCGCTTGAAGACATCTTCGATCTTGCAGGATCAGGTCACCAGCAGCGTGATCGGGGCGATCGCGCCGCAGCTGGAGCAGGCGGAGATCGAGCGCGCCAAACGCAAACCGCCGGAAAGTCTGGACGCGTATGATTACTACCTGCGCGGAATGGCAAGCTACTATCATCGAACCAGGGAGGCGATCAGCGACGCGCTGCCGTTGTTCTACAAGGCGATCGAGCTCGACCCGGGTTTTGCGTCTGCCTACGGCATGGCGGCGTGGTGTTACGGCTGGCGCAAGATCAACGGTTGGATGGGCGACCCCGGCAACGCAATTGCCGAAACGGAAAGATTGGCCCGGCAGGCGGCGGCACTAGGCCCGGACGACGCGGTTGCCTTGTCGCGAGGCGCCCACGCGATCAGCTTTGTCGTCGGCGATCATGATGCCGCGGCGATCTTCGTCGATCGTGCGCTCATGCTCAATCCGAATTTGGCGGGAGCATGGTGGGCCAGTGGCTGGGTCAGGGTCTGGCTCGGCGAGTCGGATATCGCGATCAGTCACTTCGCGCAGGGGATGCGCCTGAGCCCATTCGATCCGCACACCATTGCGATGCAGGGCGGCACGGCGTTCGCTCATCTCATTGCGGAGTCGTTATGACGAGGCTGCATCCTGGGCCGACAAGGCCATGTGGGAGCACGCGAACTATCTGACGACGCTGCGGATCGCTGCGGCCAGCAATGCGCTTGCCGGGCGGCTTCCCGAAGCGACGAAAGTTCATGGATCGGTTGCGCAAGCTCGATCCCGATCTGCGCGTGTCAAACGTGAAGGACTTGGCGCCGTTTCGCCGGCCAGCCGATCTCGCAAGAATGGAGGACGGCCTGCGGAAAGCTGGATTGCCCGAATGACTTGGGAGACGCGCGCCCTAAATCCCGCCAACCGTCTTCAGCCGGATGCGCGGGTGGATTTCCGACTGCGATAGCACGCTCGTCTGTGTGCGGAACCGCTCGACGATCGAGCGGACGAACGGCCGCACGCCGGGCGAGGTCACCAGCACCGGGGCTTCGCCTTCGCGCGCCGCATCCTCGAAGCGTTCGCGCACCAGCGTGATGAACTCAGACAGGCGCGAGGGCGCCATGGCGAGGCTCTTGTCCTCGCCCTGGCCGACGATCAACTCCGCAAAGGCCTGCTCCCACTTGGCCGACAGGGCGATCAGCGGCAAATAGCCGTTCGGTGAGGTGTGCTGCGCGCAGATCTGGCGGGCGAGGCGCGTGCGCACGTGCTCGACCAGGTAGGAGGGATTTCGGGTAAAGGCGAGGGCATCCGCGATGCCTTCCAGGATGGTCGGCAGGTCGCGGATCGAGATGCGCTCGGCGAGCAGGAGCTGAAGCACGCGCTGGATGCCCGAAATGGTGATCTGTGCCGGCACGATGTCCTTGACCAGCTCGGCCTGCTCCTTGGACAGGTCCTTCAACAGCTTCTGCACCTCCGCGTAGGACAGCAGCTCGGACATGTTGGTCTTGAGCACCTCGGTAAGGTGTGTGGCGAGCACGGTCGCGGCATCGACCACCGTGTAGCCCTTGATGGTGGCCTCTTCCTTCAGCGATCCGTCGACCCAGGTAGCCGGCAGTCCGAAGGTCGGCTCCGTGGTGTGCAGGCCGGGCAAATTCACCTGCGCGCCGGTCGGGTCCATCACCATGTTCTGGCTCGGCCAGACGCGGCCCTGGCCGGCGTCGACCTCCTTGAGCTTGATCACATAGGCATTCGCTTCGAGCTGGACGTTGTCGAGGATGCGCACTGCCGGCATCACGAAACCCATTTCGCCGGCGAGCGAGCGGCGCAGCGCCTTGATCTGCTCGGTCAGGCGGTCGGAGCCGTCCGGCGCGTTGACCAGCGGCAAGAGCGCATAGCCGAGCTCGATTTTCAGGTCGTCGATCTTGAGCGCCGCTGAGATCGGCTCTTCGGTTGGCTCGGCCTTGGCGACGGCCGCCGCCTGCCCGGCCTCGGCGGCGAGGGCGAGGCGCGTGCGCTTCTCGATCATGTAGGCGAGCACACCCGCGCCGGCGCCGAGCGCCAGGAACGGCAGCATCGGGATGCCCGGCAGGAGCGACATCACGATCATCACGGCGCCCGACATGCCGAGCGCCTTCGGGTATCCGGAGAGCTGCTTCAGCAGCGCCTTGTCGACGCCGCCGCCGACCCCGGCCTTGGAGACGAGCAGGCCCGCCGCGGTGGAGACGATCAGCGCGGGGATCTGCGTGACCAGGCCGTCGCCGACGGTGAGCAGCGTGTAGGTGCGCGCAGCCTCGGCGAAGGGCATGCCCTGCTGGGCAATGCCGATGATCATCCCGCCGATCACGTTGATGAACACGACCAGCAGGCCCGCGATGGCATCGCCGCGCACGAACTTCGAGGCGCCGTCCATCGCGCCGAAGAACGCGCTCTCGTCCTCCAGATGCTTGCGGCGGGTGCGCGCCTCGGTCTCGTTGATCAGCCCGGCGGAGAGATCGGCGTCGATCGCCATCTGCTTGCCCGGCATGGCGTCGAGATTGAAGCGTGCCGCGACTTCCGCGATGCGGCCGGAGCCCTTGGTGATGACCACGAAGTTCACGATCACCAGGATCGTGAACACGATGATGCCAATCACGAAGTTGCCGCTCATCACGAAGTTGCCGAAAGCCTCGATGACGTGTCCGGCGGCGGCGGTGCCTTCATGACCCTTCGCGAGGATCAGCCGCGTCGACGCGAGATTGAGCGCGAGGCGCAGCATGGTCGAGATCAGCAGGATGGTCGGGAAGGCGGAGAATTCGAGCGGCGTGTGAATGAACAGCGCCGTCATCAGGATCAGCACCGAGAGGATGATCGAGACGGCGAGCGCGAAATCGAGCAGCAACGCGGGCAGCGGGAGGATCAAGACCATCAGGATGGTCAGCACCCCGATCGCAAGCGCGAGGTCGCCGCGCTTGGCGAGGTCGCCAAGGCTCCCGATGCCGGGAAGCGAGAAGCCGGCGGATTGTCCTGCCGTGACGTCGGTCATCGTGGCGGCGCCGTTCTACCCTGTGCGAGCGACTGGAAAGGACGCAACAAGCGGGAGTACGGCGCGACGCTCCGCGGCCGATCAGACCGCAGAGGAAGCGAGGCCATGCGACAAGAAACGAGAGCAGAGCACCCCAGCAGGCAATTCTTGCCGGGTGCATGGTTACCGGCTGGTTAACACAAAGGTGCAGTGGGGTCGGTTTCGGGTTTGGCATAATCTCGCGCGGATGGGTCCTGCAACCGGGAGGGCGTCATGAGACGGCTGGTTCTGGCGGTTCTGTTCTTGACGAGTGCCGGTATCGTTGAAGCTTCGGCCTGCAACTTCGTGGATTTCCGCTTCTTTTTCGGCACCGACTCGGACACCGACATGCAGGTGCGAAGCGGGCAGCCGTGTTCGATGCCGCTGATCACCGGCGGACGGGCGAGCTATTCGGGAATTGTAATCAGCCGGCCTGCACGCAGTGGCACAGCGCGCGCCGGCTCCTCGGGCGTCACCTACCAGTCGAAACCCGGATACAAGGGGGCGGATTCATTCGCCTTTACCGTCTCGGGCACCAACCGGTTCGTGTCGGGACGAACAACGGTGGAGGTGAGGGTCACCGTGCAATAGCGCGCTTTCGGCAGCATTCTTTCTTCCCGGCGGCCCGCGGGATATCAGTTCGGCCGGGAAGAAGGATAGCTCGATGCAAATCGGTATCGTCGGTCTGGGGCGGATGGGCGCGAATATCGCGCGCCGCCTGATGCGCCATGGGCACGAATGTGTGGTCTTCGACGCCAACCTCGATACGAGCCTTGCGCTGGGGCGGGAGGGGGCGACGTCGTCGGCTGCGCTGCAGGATCTGGTCAAGCGGCTCAAGGCCCCGCGGGTCGTCTGGCTGATGCTGCCGGCGGGCGAGGCGACCGCAAAGGCCGTAGAAGAGCTGGGCAAACTGCTCACGGCGGATGACACGATCATCGATGGTGGCAACACGTTCTGGAAGGACGATATCGCGCGCGCCAAAACGCTCAAGCCGCGCGGTATCCATTACCTCGATGTCGGAACCAGCGGCGGCGTGTGGGGGCTGGAGCGCGGCTACTGCCTGATGATCGGCGGCGAGAAAGCCGTGGTCGAGCGGCTTGATCCGATCTTTCGCGCGCTGGCGCCGGGGGCGGAGGACATCTCAGCCACGCCGCCCCGCGAAGGGCGCGATCCACGGTCTGCGCAGGGCTACCTTCATGCCGGGCCGAACGGCGCCGGCCACTTCGTGAAGATGATCCACAACGGCATCGAGTACGGGATGATGCAGGCCTATGCCGAGGGCTTCGATATTCTGAAGCACGCGGGCGATGCGACGCTCCCGGCCGAGCATCGACTCGACCTCAACATTGCCGACATCGCGGAGGTCTGGCGCCATGGCAGCGTGATCACGTCGTGGCTGCTCGACCTCACCGCCGCGGCGCTCGCCGAGGACGGCGAGCTAGCGTCCTATTCGGGGCACGTCGCGGATAGCGGCGAGGGTCGCTGGACCATCATGGCGGCGATCGAGGAGGCGGTGCCGGCGGACGTGTTGTCGGCTGCGCTCTACGCGCGCTTCCGCTCGCGCCAGGAGCACACCTTCGCGGAGAAAATCCTCTCGGCGATGCGAAAGGGCTTCGGCGGACACGTGGAGCCGAAATCCTGATGGCGCAATCCGTTCCGGGCGTTGCCGCCATCGTCGTGATGGGCGTGTCGGGCGCAGGCAAGTCGACGGTCGGCCGGCTGATCGCCGCGCGGCTCGTCTGCCCGTTCCGCGACGCCGACAGCTTTCATCCCGCCGCCAACATCGCGAAGATGAGCCGCGGCGAGCCGCTAAGCGACGACGACCGGTGGCCGTGGCTGCAGGCGATTGCGGCGTGGATCGCAGAGCACCGCGCGGCAGGGACGACTTGCGTCGTGACCTGCTCGGCGTTGAAGCGCGTTTATCGCCATATCGTCACGAACAAGCAGAGCAGCGACGTAACGCTTGTCTATCTCAAGGGCGATTTTGATCTGATTGAATCGCGGCTCAAGGCGCGCCAAGGCCACTTCATGCCGCCCGGATTGCTGCGTAGCCAGTTCGACGCGCTGGAGGAGCCGGGCGCGAACGAGCACGCGATCACGGTGGCGATCGATGCGGCGCCGGAAGAGATTGCGGACCGCGCTATCGCGAGGCTCCAGCCCAGTCCCTTTTGATGCCCAGCGGTCCCGTTTAAATCCGAGAGTAATGCTTTCAGAGCTTGGCCCGATCTTTCCAACGGATTGCAATCCGGAGCATTCCTAAAGATGCGATCAGAGATAGCGGCACGATGAGGACCCACAGCAGCAAATAGATAATGTTGGGATACGCAGCGGCGAGATATGAACAGATCACCACGAGCGCCGCGAATGCAGCCCCACATAGAGCAAGCATTGTTCGTTTCGCAACGTCCCATGGCCTTTGCATTCGATACACTCTCCTATGCCCGTTATCTCCGTGAGCGAGAAGTGGTACAAGAACGGGCCGAAGCACATGCCGAGGCGGCTAGGCAATTCATTATGGCCGAACTTGGTACCAAGACCGATCTGCAGACTGCGCTCACTCACGTGGACGCGAAGCTCGATAATTTGGGGCTTAGGCTTACTGTGCGTCTCGGCGTACTCCTTGCCGCGGGCATTGCGCTTCTTGGCGCGGTCATCAAGCTGGCGTAACCACCCCGGCCCGAATTATTAACCCGCCACGACCCGCAGCGCCGGCCGCGCATGGACCGAATGGTCGTGCAGCGAGCAGCCGAAGGTGCGCTCGATCTTGCTCCAGCCGATCGGCGTGATGGTGAGCGCGCGCGTGTCGCGCTTGCGCGCGATCCAGCGCAGCTCCATCAGGCGGCTGGCCATCGCGGCGCCGACCGCGCCGGCGAGATGCGCGCGCCGCTCGCTCCAGTCGATGCAGGGGCGGCAGAACACGCGGCGGCTCCGGCGCGAGGCGGACAAGATCGATGCCCATCTTGGCAAAGAACGCCTCGCCGGAGGGCGTCACCACACCGCCGTCATCGGCGAACTCGACGTGGCCGTGCTCGCGCAGCGCATCGGCGAGCGTCACGCCGAGCTGCCCGGCCAGGTGGTCGTAGCACATGCGTGCCTGGCGCATCGCGTCATCGATGCGGATCGGCCGCAGGCGCGGCGGCGCAATCGCCGTCACAGCCGAAATGCTTTCGATCATCGCCGCCACGTGCGGGCCCGCCAGCTTGAAGTAGCGGTGGCGGCCCTGCTGCGCCGGCACGATCAGGCTTGCCCGGGCGAGCTTGCCGAGATGGCCGCTCGCGGTCTGCGGCGTGACGTGCGCCGCATAGGCGAGTTCGCTCGCCGTCAGCGCGCGCCCGTCGAGCAGCGCGCACAGGATGTTGGCGCGTGCCGGATCGCCGACCAATGCGGCAACGGCAGCGATGTCGAGGACTTGGCTCATGTGCGGACTATACCGCGCGGCGGCTCTGCCCGCATGCGCCGATCCTTCGGCCCCCGCCGAAGCATTGCAGCACCTAAATTCGGCGGAAAGAGCCGCCCGCGAGCTAACCCGCGAGCCGGAAATCACCCCCGCCGTTGGCGGGCGGCGGGATTGGCATGCCGTCGCCGGCATATTCGTTGAGCTTGTTGCGCAAGGTGCGGATCGAGATGCCCAGGATGTTCGCGGCATGCGTCCGGTTGCCGAGGCAGTGCTTCAGGGTTTCCAGGATGAGATCGCGCTCGACATCGGCAACGGTGCGGCCGACCAGCGCGCGCGTCACGGCTTCGGCCGCGAAGGTCGCGTGCGCCACGGCCGGCGCGGCGCGCTGCTCTTCGAGGCGTGCGCCATCCGGCGCAAGGATCGATTCCGGCCCGATCGCCTCTGAGGGTGCGATCAGCACCGCGCGGTGCATGGCGTTTTCCAGTTCGCGTACGTTGCCGGGCCAGCGATTGGCGATCAGTTGTGCGCGCGCCTCGGTCGAGAGCACGCGGGTGCAGCCGTTCGCCTTGGCGTACATCTTGACGAAGTGATCGGCGAGCTCGAGCACGTCGGCCGGCCGCTCGCGCAGCGGCGGAATCTTCAGGTTCACGACGTTGAGGCGGTAGAGCAGGTCCTCGCGGAACGTGCCGGCCTTCACGACCTCGGCGAGGTTGCGGTTCGATGTCGCGACGATGCGGATGTCGACCGGCACCGGCCTGGTGCCGCCGACGCGGTCGATCACGCGCTCCTGGATCGCGCGCAGCAGCTTTGCCTGCAGCCGTACGTCCATTTCGGAGATTTCATCGAGCAGCAGCGTGCCGCCGCTCAACTCCTCGAACTTGCCGATGCGGCGCGCGACCGCGCCGGTGAACGAGCCCTTCTCGTGACCGAACAATTCGGATTCGAGCAGATGCTCGGGGATCGCTGCGCAATTCACCGAGATGAACGGCGCGCGCGCGCGGTTCGACTTCGCATGCACGAAGCGTGCGAGCACTTCCTTGCCGGTCCCGGACTCACCGGTGATCAGCACCGAGGCATCGCTCGGCGCGATCTGCTGCGCAAGCTTGACCACATGCGCCATCGCGTCGTCGCGATAGATGAAATCGCGATGATCGTCGGCAACCGCGGCGAGCACGGCCGCGATCAGCTCGGGGTCAGGCGGCAGCGGGATGTATTCTTTCGCGCCGGCGTGGATCGCGGCGACCGCCGCGCGCGCGTCGGTCGAGGTGCCGCAGGCGACCACCGGCACGGTGATGTGCTCGGCTTCCATCCGCGTGATGAGATCGCGGATATCGACGGCGACTTCGACCATCAGCAGGTCGGCACTGCGGCCGGAGCGCAGCACGCGCAGCGCCATCTCGGCGCCTTCGGCATGCGTGACGGTCGCGCCCTTGTCCATGGCGAGCTTGGTGGCGAGCGTAAGCTGGCCGCGGAGCGTTCCGACGATCAGGAGACGCATGGGTTAGGTCCCTTCTTTCTTCCCTCGCCCCGCGCAGCCGGGAGAGGGTGCCGAACGAGCGAAGCGAAGTGAGGCGGGTGAGGGGCTTGTTAGGAGTATCGCACGAAGGTGCCCCTCACCTGGCTCGCGGCCATAGCCCGTGGCAGGCGGGCGTAAACGCCCTGATGGCCGCTCGCCACCCTCTCCCCGCAAGCGGGGAGAGGGATAAGAAGGCATCGTCGGTGCGGGACACATCAGCTCCGCTCCGCCTTGATCATTTCCGTCATGGTCACGCCGAGTTTCTCCTCGACCAGCACCACTTCGCCGCGCGCGACCAGGCGATTGTTGATGTAGATGTCGATCGCCTCACCGACCTTGCGGTCGAGTTCGAGCACCGCGCCCGGTCCAAGCCGCAGCAGATCGCCGATATCCATCCGCGTGCGGCCGAGCACGGCCGACACCTGCACCGGCACGTCGAACACCGCTTCGAGGTCGGCTGCGCTGCGCGACGGCTCGCCGGCATCCGGCGCGAGCGCGGCCTCATGCGGCACGACATCGGCGTTCCGGTCGAGCTCCGGGAGCGGCACTTTTGTTTCGTCACTCATCGCCAGAACCTCCAAACGGTGTCATTGCGTGGCCGCTCCGCGACGCGCCGCAACATAACGGCCGACAGCCTCATCGATAGCTGCTTCGGTTGCGGCGCGGTCGCGCGAAAGGCCGCCATCGGCCCATTCGATGCGGCAGTCGCCAAGCGCCATGCCGGGCTCGGCGAGCACGACCAGGCGGCCCGCGAAACCATGCAGCTGTGCGATCTGTTCGAGCCGCGTATGCGCGGTCTCGTAAATCGTCTCCGCAATGCGCACCACGACATGCGGCGCTGCGATGAGTTGATGGAAGCATGAGGCGGCAAGCGCCGCGATTTCGCCGACCGGTTCAGCAGCGATCAGATCGGGGGCAAGCTTTCGGGCGACCGCGACCGCGACCTCGACGGATTCGGCCTCGAGCCGCGCCTCGATCGCGCCGAGCCCCTGCGCCATCGTGGCGACGCCTTGCGCGATGCGCTCGCAGGCAGCTGTCGCACGGCCTTCGAGCTCGGCTTGCGCTGCGGCTACTCCCTTGCGGTAGCCCTCGGCTTCGGCGCGGGCGAGCGCCGCCTCGTGGGCGGCCGAGATCATCCGCCTCGCCCCGGATCCGGCATGACCGGAGGCGAAGTCGTCCTCGAACAGAAATTTGACCGGCGCGCTCATCAGTAGATCAGCTCTTCGTCGGCGCGGTTCTTGGAGATCATGATCTCGCCCTTGGCGGCGAGGTCCTTGGCGAGGTTGACGAGCAACGCCTGCGCCTCGTCGACGTCGCGCAGGCGCACCGGCCCGAGCGCCTGCATGTCGTCGACCAGCATCTTGGCGGCGCGGGTCGACATATTGCCGAGGAAGAACTGGCGCACCGTGTCGGTCGCACCCTTCAGCGCCACGCCGAGCTTGTCCTTGTCGACATGGCGCATCAGCGTCTGTGCCGAGCCGGCGTCAAGCTTGACCAGGTCGTCGAAGGTGAACATCAGCGTCTTGATGCGCTCGGCTGCCTCGCGGTTCTGTTCCTCCAGCGCGGTGATGAAGCGGGTTTCCGTCTGGCGGTCGAAATTGTTGAAGATTTCCGCCATCACCTCGTGCGCGTCGCGCCGGCGCGTCTGCGAGAGATTGGACATGAATTCAGTGCGCAGCGTGCTTTCCAGCCGCTCGATCACTTCCTTCTGGACCGCTTCCATCTTCAGCATGCGCGAGACGACGTCGAGCGCCAGTTCTTCGGGGAGGATCGCCAGCACGCGCGCCGCATGCTCGGGGCGGATCTTTGAGATCACCACCGCGACGGTCTGTGGGTACTCGTTCTTCAGGTAGTTCGCGAGCACCTGCTCCTGCACGTTGGAGAGCTTCTCCCACATGTTGCGGCCGGCCGGCCCGCGGATTTCCTCCATGATGTTGGCGACGCGGTCGGCCGGGAGATATTGAACGAGCAGGCGTTCGGTCGCGTCGAAGTTGCCGAGCAGCGCGCCAGAGGCCGACAGCCGCCCGACGAATTCGATCATCAGCTTCTCGACCGCCTCGGCCTCGACAGTGCCGAGCGTCGACATCACGATCGACAGCTGGCGCAGTTCGTCGTCATCGAGCAGTTTCCACACCTTTTCGCCATGCTGTTCGCCGAGCGCGAGCATCAGCACGGCTGCGCGCTCGGGACCCTTGAGGTCACGGGCCGGGCCGGTGCTGCTTTGGCGCCCGGCGAGCGTTGCGACGAGATCAGCGATCTCGTTCGCGCGTCCCGGGTTTTTCTGCGCTGCTGCCGCCATCGTTAGGCCGGTGCGTCCTGGAGCCATTGCCGGACAATGGCCACCGTTTCGTGCGGATTGCGTTCGGCGAGCTCGCCGACCTTCTGGATCGATTGCTGGTGCACCTGGCCTTGCACCTGCGCCATGTCGATCATTTTGGAGGCTTGGCTCGGTGGGACAGGCAAGGGACTATTGGGGAGCGCGGCGTGCTGCTCGGCGCCTGCGAGCGCGGGTGTACCGGTCATCGCGGTCGGGATCGCACGCGGTTCTTCGGGCGTGAGGATGCGGCGCACGAGCGGCCGCACCACAAAGAGCACCACCACGAGCCCGAGCAGCGCCATCACGGCAAGCTCGATCGCCCGCATGATGTCGTCCTTGGTGAACTGCAGAAACGACAGGAAGCCGCCGGACGGCTCCTGGATCGGCGCTGCCGGCGCCTCGGCAAAGCGCAGGTTCACGACCTCGATCTGGTCGCCGCGCTTCTGGTCGAAACCAATCGCGGTGCGCACCAGCGCGGCAATGCGGTCGATCTCTTCCTTGGCGCGCGGCTGATAGACCACGTCGCCCTTGTCGTTCTTGGCGTAGCTGCCGTCGACCAGCACCGCCGCCGAGACGCGCTTGATGCGGCCGCCCTCGGTGACTTCGGTCTTGGTCGAGCGGGAAATCTCGTAATTGACGATCTCTTCGATTTTCTTGCTCTGCTCACGCGAAGTCGGGGTCGGCTGATTCTGCTGGCCCTGCTGCCCACCGGGGAGCTCATTGGCAACGGTGACCTGGCCCTCCTGGCCGCCGCTGCCCGAGGATTCCTCGCGTGTCTGGCTGGAGCGCAGCACGCGCCCTTCGGGATCGAACTTGTCGAACGTCTCGGTGATGCGGTTGAAATCGAAGTCGGCGGAAAGCTGCACGCGCGCGCGCCCGGGTCCGACCACCGAGGAGACGATCGACTCGATCTGGTCCTTCAGGCGCCGCTCGAAATTCGCCTGACGTTCCGGCGCGTTGCCGCCGACCGCTCCTTCCGGCCCGCTCGCGCCGTCGGCCAGCAAATTGCCGGCCTCATCCACCACGGAGACGCGCTGCGGCTTCATGCCGTTGACCGCCGATGCCACGAGATGGCGGATCGCGCGCACCTGGCTCGCCTCCAGCGCGCCGCGCACGCGCAGCACGATCGAGGCCGAAGGCTCGACCTTGTCGCGCGAGAACAGCGGGCGCTCGGGCAGCACGAGGTGGACGCGCGCGGCCTGCACCCGGTCGATCGCCTTGATGGTGCGGGCGAGTTCGCCCTCCAGTGCGCGCAGGTGGTTGATATTCTGCACAAAGCTGGTGGCGCCGAGCGTGTCCGACTTGTCGAAGATCTCGTAGCCGACGCCGCCGCCCTTGGGCAGGCCGCCTTCGGCGAGCTTCATGCGGACGCGGGTCATGCGGTCGCGCGGCACCATCACGATCGCGCCGTCGTTCTTCAGCTCGTAGGGGATGCCCTGGCGTTCCAGGTCCTTCACGATGGCGGCTGAATCCTCAGCCGTCAGATCGGTGAAGACCGGTGCCATCTGCGGCGCGGTGACGCGCAGGATGATGAAGGCGAACACCCCGACCAGCGCGGCGGTGACCGCCGCCATGGCCCCGAGGCGCGCTGCCCCCAGCGTCCGAATGAACTCGACGAGACCTTGCACGAATTGTGCCCCAGCCTTCCACGAAGCGCCGAGCGGCGCTCAACCCGGCAAGTTTTGCCGGGTTCATGGTTTCGATCTGGTTAACGGCGGAAAAGGTGCGTAAACGCAGACGCTGCGTCACGCGTCCGCTGATGTAATCCAAAAACAACGACGCCGACCCAAGGGCCGGCGCGCTGTTAGCGTTTCGCTAGGAATTGGACGCTTACTGCCGGTACTGCTGGATACGCGTGGTGCGCAGGCCGGCGAGGCCGTGACGGTCGATCGAATACTGCCAGGCGAGGAATTCCTCGACGGTCAGCGTGTAACGCGTGCACGCTTCTTCGAGCGACAGAAGTCCGCCACGAACCGCAGCAACCACCTCCGCCTTGCGGCGGATAACCCAACGCCGCGTGCCGGGTGCCGGCAAGTCGGCGATCGTCAGGGGGCTGCCGTCGGGCCCGATGACATATTTCACCCTCGGGCGATGAGGTTCGGTCATAGGTACTCTCACACTACAAACTGGTACTCAGCGGAGAGATTATCGCGGCGGATTTAAAATTTAGCTAAGCAAGGCAGGCAAATAGGAAACAAATTCCTACCGTGGCGTGGAGCGCGGCGGGCCGGGAAAAGCCCGCCAAAACGGCGGTTTAGAGGCCCGGGCGCACGACCTGCTTGATCTTGTCGAGCGAGAAGCTCTGCCCGCCAATCATGAGCACCGGCGGGTTCTGCGTCAGGTCGACGCTGTCGACCGTGCCCCTGACCTCGGTCGAGACCGCGACCGAGTTGCCGCTCGCATCCTTGGCGATAACCGTCATGGTGTAGTCGCCATCCGGCCATTTTGCGCCGTTGTTGCCGCGGCCGTCCCATTTGAAGTTCTGGGTGCCGGTCGATGAGCGGGTAGCTGCCGCTATAGGCGAGCGCGCCGTTCGCGCTCTTGATGTTGATGGTCGCGGTAGACGGCTTGTCGACCGCGAAGCTCCAGGAGGCTGCGCCGTTCGCAAGTTTCGTGGTGGTGCCATCGACGGTCGCGGTCGATCCGAGGAAGCTCATCGCCGAGGTCGTCTGCGTCACCTTCTGCAGCGCGACCAGCGCGGTGAGCTGCTGGTTCATGTTGATCTGCTGCTCGACGCCGGCGAATTGCACCAGCTGTTGGGTGAACTGGTTGGTATCGAGCGGGTCGAGCGGGTTCTGGTTCTTCAACTGCGTGGTCAGGAGCTGCAGGAACGTGTCGAAATTCCCCGCGAGCGTCGCCTTGGTGCTGGCCGAGGTGGTTGGAACGCCTGAGGCTGCGCTCGGCGCGGTGCCGGTCGCCGAAGTCACCGACGTGACGATGCTTGCAATCGTGTCAGCCATGGTTCGTCCTCACACCGTGATGTCGACGCCGCCGCCGAGCCCGATCAGCCGGCCATAGCCGCGCCGCACCGCCTCGGCGGCAGCCGGCTCGTCGTCCGGAACGATCAGCCGGGTCGCCGGCACGTCGCGCGCCTGTTCGCGGTTGCAAGTTCTGGTCACGCAGCGAAAATTCGAGGCCGCCCTCGGTGTTGAGGCCGGCGTGCTGGAGCGCGCGCTCGAGTTGGGGCGCGTCGCGGCGCAGGAGGTCGAGAGTTTCGGCGCGCTCGACGGTGAGACGCGAGGTGACCTTGCCGGCGGTATCGACATCGAGCCGCACATCGATGCGACCAAGCTCGGGCGGATCGAGCCGGATGTCGAAACGCCGCAGTCCCTCCAGCGCGCGCGACACGATCTCGACCGCGAGGCCGGCGACCGGCACGGCGATTGTCGGCAGCGGCATCGACGCGCAGCGCCGTCGCCGGCGACAGGCTCGGCAGCGGCGTGGCTGTGGCGGCGCTGAGAAGGAACGGCACGTTCGGCGTGGCGGCATTGAGTTGTGCCGGTGCCGCAGCGGTTGCTGGCAGGTCGGAACGCGCTTCGGCTCCGGCCGCACGCGCGATCGGTGAGGCGTGTTCAGCGGCCTGCGATTGGTGCTGGGTCGGATTGGGCTGAAGTTCGGCTGCGTCGGTCGCGGGCTTGGCCACCGGCTGCAACGGCGCATTCGGGTTGCGCGCGACGGGTGGGTGATCGGATTTTGCCTTGCCGGGCTCGGGTTTGTGGTCGGCCGGGGCAGGGGGCTTCGGGTCGAAAGCTTCATCGGACTCGGAAGGACTCGCCGCGTTCAGAGGGGCGTCCCTCTGAGGATCATCGGAGGGCGTGGGCCTTTCGGCGGACGCCGCGGCGGTAGCGTCCGCAATCGCCTGCGGCTTTGCGGGCGTCTCGCTGGTTTCCGCGAGGGCGGTAGGCGCAAGCGCATTCGGTGTCGTGGCGCCCGATTTCGCGGGCGTGGAAGCTTGCGGTTCGACCGGCATGGCGCCATCGGGATCGGCAGCCGGGTTTGTGGCAAGCGTGATCGCGGGGGCAGGGGCCGGCGCGACGACCCCGACGATCGCCGCAGGCGCAACGTCCGGAGCCGCTGCTTCAGGCGCCGCAGCGACATCCGTCTCTTGGTCGGGCGCTTGGTCTGGCGTTACGACAGCCACGCCATGCGCCATTGCGGCCGGCGCCGTGTCGATTTCCAGCTCGACGGTGACGGCTTCGGCGACGACGGCGAAAAGTTCGGCCGGGATCGGCGTGTTCTCGCGCGTCGCCTCTGTTGCGTTTACCGCAGGCAGGCTGGCATCGGAGGGTTGGTCGGTCTTGGCCAGCGGTGCGTCCGGGGTGTCCGCGGACTTCGTCGGATTCTCGTCAGCAGCCTTCAGTTCGGCGCTGGAATCGCGCGCGCGGCGCGTTTCGGTCCGGGGCTCGGTGCGATGGTCAGCGGGCCGTGCCCGGTCATCCCGGCCGGAGGCGCGAGCGTGGGCCGCGCGCTCGGCGCGGGCGGGACGGGTACCCGCCGCAGGCGTATCGAGCAGCGTCTCGAACGAACCGGAGGGCTCACTGCCCGGCGCTCCCGCGCGGCCGGAAGCGGGCTCGGGACGCAAGGGCCGTTGAACGACCGGATCGGACGCAACTTGGGGCAAGGCATGACCTCATCAGGCGCACGGGCGCGCTCAGGTGGTTGCAAGCACCGGGCCATAGTTCGCAAGAGAAAAAATATAAGATATTTCAGATGCTTGCGTAGATTGCAGAATATGTTCTGTAGACAATCTGCCGGCATCCCTTGCAGGAGAACCCGGCAAGAACTGCCGGTGCAGTTCCGCCGCCGGTCGTGGGTGCACCTCAGGGGAAGCTCTCATTGCGCCAGTGCAGGCCGCCTTATAGGTATAGCCGCATGCTCAACAGCCTCGATACGCAAGGCCGGCCGCAGGACACACGCGTCGTCGTCGCCATGTCGGGCGGCGTCGACTCCTCGGTGACGGCCGCGCTGCTCAAGGCCGAGGGCTACGACGTGGTCGGCGTCACGCTGCAGCTCTACGATCATGGTGCGGCCACGCACCGCAAGGGTGCCTGCTGTGCGGGCCGTGACATCCATGACGCGCGTGCGGTCGCGGAGCGGATCGGCATTCCGCACTACGTGCTCGACTACGAGGCGCGCTTCAAGGAAGCGGTGATCGACCGCTTCGCCGAGAGCTATGCGGCGGGCGAGACGCCGGTGCCGTGCGTCGAGTGCAACCGCTCGATCAAGTTCGCCGACCTGCTCGGCACCGCGCGCGAGCTCGGCGCGCAGGTGCTCGCGACCGGGCACTATGTGCGCAATGTGCGCCTCGCGGACGGCAGCCGTGCGCTCTACCGCGCGCACGATCCGGATCGCGACCAGAGTTATTTCCTGTTCGCCACCACGCGCGCGCAACTCGACGTGCTGCGCTTTCCGCTCGGCGGCCTGCCGAAGGCGCGCGTGCGCGAGCTCGCGCGCGAGTTCGGGCTCGCGATCGCCGACAAGCAGGACAGCCAGGACATCTGCTTCGTGCCGACCGGGCATTATGCCGACGTGATCGAGCGGCTGCGGCCGGGCGCTGTCGCGCCGGGCGATATCGTCGACCTGTCCGGCAAGGTCCTCGGGCACCACGAGGGCATCATTCATTTTACCGTCGGCCAGCGGAAGGGATTGGGAATTGCCGCACGCGAGCCGCTCTATGTCGTGCGGCTCGAAGCCGGCACGCGCCGCGTCGTGGTTGGGCCGCGTGCCGCGCTTGGCGTCCGGGTGATCCGGCTGCACGACGTGAACTGGATCGGCGATGGCGCGCTAGACGATGCGCCGCGCCGCGAGGTGTTCATCAAGGTGCGTTCGACCCGCCCGCCGCAGTCGGCGTGGCTCAGCATCGGACGCGACGGCGCCGAGGTGGAATTGCTCGGCGGCGAAGAGGGCGTTGCGCCCGGCCAGGCCTGCGTGTTCTACGACAGCGCGGAAGGTGAGGGGCGTGTCCTCGGCGGTGGCTTCATCCGCAGCGCGCAAGCGGCCGTCGCGGTGCCGCGCGAAAGCATTGCGGCGCACGCATGAGTTTGGCGGCATCCGAAGACGCCGGCACTCGGCGCATTGTGCGACGCGCGCGCGAAGCCGTTGCGCAAGGCGACGAGGTCATCTTGCCGAAGACGGTCGCCGATCGTCTCGTTGACGAAAATCCCATCCGGGTTATCCGGGAATGGCGCCAAATGACGCAGGCGGAATTGACCGACGCGGTGGGAATGACCCAAGGCTATCTGTCCGACCTGGAGAATGGTCGCCGACGAGGCACCGCAGAATCGCTCGCGAAGCTCGCGCGTGCGCTGCGCGTGCCGCTCGACCTTTTGGTTCCGTAGCGATGACAGACACACTCGACCGGGCGACGATCGAGAAGGCCTATGCGCGCTGGGCCCCGGTCTACGATATCGTGTTCGGCAAGGTGTTCGAGCGCGGGCGCAGGGCATCGATCGCGGCGGCCGAGCGCGTCGGCGGGCGCATCCTCGAGGTCGGCGTCGGGACCGGCATCTCGCTTCCCGATTACGCGCGCACCAACCTCTCGTCGGCATCGACATTTCGGCGCCGATGCTGCGCAAGGCGCAGAACGCGTCGCCGAGCATGGCCTGCACAACGTCGAAGCGCTCGCCGTGATGGATGCGAAGCACCTCGCGTTCCCCGACGGCGCGTTCGACGTGATCGTCGCGCAATACGTCATCACGGCGGTGCCGGACCCGGAAGCGACGCTCGATGAGTTCGCGCGCGTGCTCAAGCCCGGCGGCGAGATCGTTCTGGTGAACCACATCGGCGCGGAGAGTGGGCTGCGCAAAATGTTCGAGCTCGCCTTCGCGCCGGTCGCGCGCCGGCTCGGCTGGCGCCCCGAGTTCCCGTGGGGGCGGCTTACCGCCTGGCAGGATCGCACGCCCGGCATCCGCTTCATCGAGCGCCGGGCGATGCCGCCGCTCGGCCACTTTTCGCTGATCCGCTACGGCAAGGGCAACGGCGCGGCGTGATTTCGTAGTTTCGTAGGGCGGGCAAAGCGAAGCGTGCCCGCCGTTTGCACGTGATCGCGGGCACGGGCGGAGCCTGTACTCGGACGACGCGAAGCGCCGATCCGGGTGCGCTTTGCCCGCCCTACAACACTGGAGGACGACATGAACGAAGACGCATTCAACATGAGCGTGCGCAAGTTTCTAAAGAAGGTCGGCGTCACGGCGCAGCGCGAGATCGAACAGGCGGTGCGCGACGCGCAGGCGAGCGGCAAACTCAAGGGCGGAGCGCTGCCTGCCAAGGCGACTTTCACCATCGGCGGGGTGAACCTGACGTTCGACGTGACCGGCGAGATCGAGACGGGCTGACGCCTCGCCTTGACACGCTTTCCGGCCACTCCTTATATCCGCGCCACGCCGGGGCTTGCCGGCGCACACATAATGCCCGCTCCTTCAGCCGGTTAGGCGAATGGCGGGGTAGCTCAGCTGGTTAGAGCGGCGGAATCATAATCCGTAGGTCGGGGGTTCAAGTCCCTCCCCCGCTACCACTTCGGTAGCGCAGCATTGTGTGTCATTTGCCGATCTGCCCCGCGACCAGCCGCACCTTGCGCGGCGCCGCGATGAAGATCGCCGCGGCGGAGACACCGCACAGTGCGAGCGCGATCCAGAACGCCGCGTTGTAGTTGCCCGTGTAATCGTACAAGAGGCCGGTCACCCACGGGCCTGCGGCGCCGCCGGCGACCGCCGTCAGCATGACGGTGCCGAAGATCGTGCCGAAGTGCGGCCCTTCGAAGATCTCGGCGACGATCGGGCCGAGCACGGAGGTGTACGAATAGCCGAGAAATCCCTGCGCCAGCACCATCGCGTAGAGCAGCACCGGATTCGGTCCGCGCTGCAAGGCGATCAATGCCGCAAAGCAGATCGCAAAGCCGAGGCAGCCGATCGCCCACGCCCATTCGCGCCCGATGCGGTCCGACGCGTGCCCGAAGATGATCTGCCCCGGCACGCCGACGAGCGCGACAAGCCCAAGTGCCCAGGCGGCTTCGGTCGGCGCGATGCCGATTTCGGTGAGGTACTTGGTCTGATGGATCTGGACCGCATACCAGGCGTAGAGCCCGCAGAAATATCCGAGCGCGATCCACCAGAAGCGTGCCGTGCGCAACGCGCGCGACAGCGTCCACTCGATCGCCGCCCATGCCGGATCGACGACGTTGCTGGCGCGCGATGCGGCGCCCTTTGCGTCGGGCGCGGCATCGCCGTCCGGCTGCAGCCCGATGTCCTGCGGCCGCTTGCGGACCAGCAGATTGAGCGGGATCAGGATGACGGCGGCGATCAGCGCGTACAGCAGGCAAGCCCAGCGCCAGCCGTCGCGCGCGATCACCGCCTGCATCCACGGCAGGAGGATGATCGAGCCGACGCCGACGCCGGAAAACGCAATGCCGATCGCAAGCCCGCGACGGCGCACGAACCAGTTCGGCAGGAACTGCGAGTGGATGCCGTAGCCGAGGAAATTGCCACCGAGGCCGACCAGCAGGCCGAGCGTCAGGTAGAACTGCCACGCCTCGCGCGTCAGCGCGCCGAGGCCCAGCCCGAGCACCACCAGCACGGCGCCGGCCTCGATCACGACGCGCGGGCCTTTGCGGTCCATCACGCGGCCGACGAACGGCCCGATCAAGGCCGAAACGAGGAAGCCGAACGAGAATGCGCCGGCCACGATGCCGCGGTCCCAGCGGAATTCCTCGACGATCGGCGGCACCAGCAGCGAGAAGGCGGTGCGCGCGTTGACGCCGATCGCCATCGTGACGAACGCCACCGCGACGATGATCCAGCCGTAGAAGACCGGCAGGCGCGCGAGGCGCGACGGGGGCAGCACTCATCGCGACCCTTGCAGGAACAGCCGCGCCGCGCCGTCGGCGACTTCATCGAGCGAGAGCCGTCCGCCGCCACGATACCACCGGCCCGGTCCAGTTCACGGCGCCGAGGATGAGCAGGCGCACGAGCTGCGCGTCGCCCGGCGTGTGCCCGGCGCGCTGGAGTTCGTCGATCACTTGCTGCCACAGCGCGTCGTAGCGGTCCTTGAGCGCGACGATGCGGCGGCGGTTGGCGGCCGAGAGCGAGCGCCAGTCGTAGAGCAGCACCGGGATGAAGTCGTTGCCTTCCTCCAGGATGGTGCCGAGCTGCGCGCGGATCAGCCCCTTCAGCTTCTGCTCGGGCGGCAGCGGCAGCGCCATCACCTCTTCGGTCTTGCGCAGGCCTTCGGCGAGACCCTGCTCCATCACGGCGACCAGAATGTCCTGCTTGGTCTTGAAGTGATAGAACGGGCTGCCCGAATGCATGCCGGCCGCGCTGGAAATGTCGCGGATCGAGGTGCCGTCGAAGCCCTTTTCGCGGAACAGTTTTGCCGAGACGCGCAGCAATTCCTCGCGCCGGTTGCTCTCGTTGTTGCGGCGCAGGCGCGGCTTGCGTTTGGCTTCGCTCATGCGCGCGCGAGCCGGGGCAGATCGGCGGGCGCCTCGATTTCCATGCGCAGCAATTGCGCCGCGACCGCCTTGCCGAGACTGTCCATGCGCAGCGAGCGCGCAGCGCCGCCCTTGCAGCGCGGCGTTGAGCACGATCTTCATCGCGAGCAGATTGTCGAGCGGATAGATCTCGACCGGTCCCTTGCAGATGTCGGCGAAGTGCGCGGCGAGCCGCTCGCGCGTCACCTCGCGCTTGAGCACCTCGTAGGTCGGCGCGTCATAGGCGAACAGGCCGATATCGGCGCGGTCCGCCTTGTCGCCCGAGCGCGCGTGCGCGATCTTCCACAGGCCGACCTTCATGCGACCGCCTCGACGTCGATCGCGACGCGCGGCTCGATCGCATCGCGGCGCACCAGCGTCGGCCACAGGCCGAGCAACTCGCGCGAGCGCTCGCGAGCCGCGCAGGCCGCCCGCATAGGGCGGGCCGGAGAGACCGAGCCAGGGAAACAGCCGGCTGAAGCCTTCGGCGATGCGGCGGTCCTTCGTGCGCACCGTCATGCGCAGGAAGCATTCGTTCAGATTGTCGCGCTGCGATGCGTCGGCGTTGGCGCCGAGCAGCGCGTTGTAGCCCATGTACTCGATGTTGATGTCGTCCAGTTTCCAGCCGCGCTCCTCGACCAGTCCCTTGATGATGTTCGCCGCGGTCTCGCATTTGAGATACGCGTCCGGCCACGAGAAGCCGATCTGGCCGAGCCCCATCCAGCCGTCGTGGTAACCCGGCGACGACCTTGAGCGTGTCGGGACGCTTCGCGCCGCCCGCGCCGGTGATGCGCACGCGTCGTCGCCCTTGTCGTCGAAATTCAACGTGCCCATGTCGAGCACGACGTCGGGCGAGAAATAGGCGTGCGGATTGTGCACCTCGTAGAGCAATTGCTGGCGCAGCGTGTCGAACGACACGCGCCCGCCGGTGCCGGGCGCCTTGGTCAGCAGCGCCGAGCCGTCCTCGCTCACCTCGGCGATCGGATAGCCGAGATGAAGGAAGTTCTGCACCTTGGCCCATTCGCCGGCCGAGCCGAAATTGCCGCCGCTCGCCTGGCCTGAGCATTCGAGCAGGTGGCCGACGGTGAGCCCTTGCGCGAGCTTCTCCCAGTCGTCCCAGCGCCAGTTCAGCTCGTGCATGATCGGCCCGAGCGAGAGCGCCGCATCGGCGACGCGCCCGGTGATGACGATGTCGGCGCCTTGCGCGAGCGCCTCGGCGATCGGCGCCGCGCCGAGATAGGCGTTGGCGAACAACAGCCGCTCGCGCACCGACTGTGATGTCGGCGCCGGTGTCCATGTTGGCGAGCGTCTCGCCGCCGCCTGCAATTCGTCGATGCGGTCGGAAATGGAATCGCCGGTCACGACCGCGATCTTCGCCTTGAAGCCTTTTTCCTTGAACGCGCGCGCGACCGCCTCGCGCGCGCCATGCGGATTGAGCCCGCCGGCATTCATCACGAATTTCACGCCGCGCTCGCGCGGCGAGCGGCCACAGCTCGATGAGCATCGGCACGCAGTCGCGCGCGTAGCCGGCGCCGGGGTCTTTCTGGCGGTCCTTCTGCAGGATCGCGAGCGTCAGTTCGGCGAGGTGATCGGACGCGATGTATTTGACGCCGCCGCTTTCGATCGAGGCGCGCACCGGCCGCCAGCTGTCGCCGTAAAAGCCGAGCCCGGCGCCGATGCGGACCGATTTCATGGCGAAAACGGTACGGCGGCGCTTTCCAAAAAGCAAATGCTTGGTACAGTTTCGGGAAGCTCTGCGTCATTCCGGAAGCCGCGCAAGCGGCTGTCCGGAATCCATAACCACGGGACGCGCATTCGGGTAAGCTCGTGGTTATGGATTCCGGGCTCGCGGCCATAGCGCGTCGCAGACGCGCGTAAACGCGCTTTTGGCCGCGCCTCGGAATGACGGGGACCAGGGGAGGGGGCGTGTTCAGCCAGTTCCTGCAGCTCTCTCTTGCAGGCGTCGCGCAAGGCTGCGTGTACGCGCTCGTCGCGCTCGGCTTCGTGCTGATCTACAAGGCGACCGAGACGGTCAACTTCGCGCAGGGCGACCTGATGATGCTCGGCGCCTTCTTCGGGCTGACCGCGAGCACGATCCTGGGCTGGCCGTATTGGGCGACGATCCTGTTCGCCATCATCGTGATGGCGGCCGTCGGCATGCTGATCGAGCGGATCGTGATCCGCCCGGTGCTCGGCTATCCGACCTTCACGGTGGTGATGATCACCATCGGCGTCGGCTACATCCTGCGCGGCGTCGTCACCATGGTGCCGGGCTGGGGCACCGAGACCTATTCGCTCAAGACGCCGTTCGGCGACGGCGTGATCCGCTTCGGCGGCGCGATCCTCGCGGTCGAGCAACTCGCCACCATCGCGCTGACCGCGCTGCTCTGCCTCGTGCTCTATCTCTTCTTCCGCTTCGCCAAGCTCGGCGTCGCCATGCAGGCGACCTCGCAGAACCAGCTTGCCGCCTACTACATGGGCATCCCGGTGCAGCGCGTGAACATGCTGATCTGGGGACTGGCGGCGGCGGTCGCGGCGTTCGGCGGCATCCTGCTCGGCGCCGGTCGCGTTCGTGCATTCCAACATGGGCTTCATCGGGCTGAAGGCGTTTCCCGCCGCCGTCGTCGGCGGCTTCGGCAGCGTGCCGGGCGCGGTCGTCGGCGGGCTGATCATCGGCGTCGTCGAGGCGCTGGCCGGCTTCTATCTGCCGGAGGGTTTCAAGGACATCGCGGCCTATGTCGTCGTGCTGGTCGTGCTGCTGTTCATGCCGTCCGGAATTTTCGGCGAAACCGCGCGGAAAAAGGTCTAGGCGCATGATCCCGAAAAGTGGGAACCGGTTTTCGGAAAAGATCATGCGCAAAGTGATCAAATGCGATTCATCTTCAAGACCGACTACGCGCAGGACATCCGCCTGTTCCAGCACGGCGGGCAGGTCTTCTGGTACGGGCTGCTCGCTGCTGGCGCTCGCCGCGCCGTATCTGGTCAGCGGCTACGTGCTCTCGCAACTCCACTTCGTCCTGATCTACGCCATCGTCGGTTTCGGCCTGATGCTGCTGGTCGGCTACACCGGCCAGATCTCGCTCGGCCACGCGGCATTCCTGGCGACCGGCGCCTACACCGAGGCGCTGCTGCAGGCGGCCGGCATGCCGTTCGTCGTATCGCTCGTCAGCGCGGCGCTGTTCTCGGCCGCGGTCGGCCTCATCGTCGGGCTGCCGGCGCTGCGGCTCAAGGGCATCTATCTCGCGATCGCGACCTTCGCGTTCAACATCATCATCGAGGAAATCATCACGCGCTGGGAATCGCTGACCGGCGGCAATCACGGCAAGCTGCTCAAGGCGATCGAAATATTCGGCTACCGGCTCTCCAGCGGCGAGAGCTTCTACTATCTCTGCCTCGGGCTCACCGTGCTGTCCTGCCTCGCGCTGATCAACCTGCTGCGCTCGCCGACCGGCCGCGCCTTCGTGGCGATCCGCGACTCGGAAGTCTCCGCGAGCTGCATGGGCATCAATCTCGCCTACTACAAGACCGTATCGTTCGCGATCTCGGCGGCGCTCACCGGCATCGGCGGCGCGCTCTATGCGCACAAGGTCGGCTTCATCTCGCCCGAGCAGTTCACGCTGATCCAGTCGATCGAGCTGGTCACCATCGTGATCATCGGCGGCGTCGGCTCGCTGCACGGCGCGGTGCTCGGCGCCGCCTTCATCATCATGCTGCCGCAGGCGATCGCGATCGCGAAGGGCTGGCTGCCCGAAGCAATCCCGCAGGCCGGCCTGCAATCGGTCGTGTTCGGGCTGATCCTGGTCGGCTTCATCATCTTCGAGCCGTACGGGCTGTATGGGCGCTGGCTGAAGATCCGCACCTATTTCGACGTGTTTCCGTTCTATCGCCGCGGCACGTTCCGGCGGCAACGCTCGTATCTGCGCTCGGAGCGGCTGCGATGAGTTTCTTCGCGGTCGAAAATCTCGGCGTGCGGTTCGGCGGCGTGGTCGCGGTCGACGGCGTGAGCTTTTCGGTGAAGCAGGGCGAGGTCTACACCATCATCGGGCCGAACGGCGCCGGCAAGACCACGATCTTCAACCTGATCGGGCTGATCTATCCGCCGACCTCGGGCCGCATCCTGTTCGAGGACCGCGAAGTCACCGGCGCGCCGCACCACGTCGCGCAGCTCGGCATCGCGCGTACGTTCCAGAACATCGAGCTGTTCGAGCACGCGACCGTGCTGCAGAACCTGCTGATCGGGCGGCACCGCCATCGCACGACGAATCTGTTCGACGAACTGCTGTTCCTGCCGAGCGTGCGGCGGGCCGAGATCGCGCAGCGCGAGGCGGTCGAGCAGGTGATCGATCTGCTCGATCTTGCGCACTATCGCGACAGCCTCGTCGCGGGCCTGCCTTACGGCATCCGCAAGGTGATCGAGCTCGGCCGCGCACTTGCGACCGAGCCGAAGCTGGTGCTGCTCGACGAGCCGTCCTCCGGCCTCAACCCGGACGAGACGGACGACATGGCGTTCTGGATCGAGGACATCCAGAAGGAGCTCGGCATCACGGTGCTGATGGTCGAGCACGACATGAACCTCGTGTCGCGCGTTTCCGACCGGGTGCTGGCCTTGAACGAAGGCAAGGTGATCGCCGAGGGGACGCCCGGAGCAGGTGCAGTCGCACCCGGCGGTGATCGAGGCGTATCTCGGAGGAGGGGAGTGATGACCACGCCCATCCTCCAGCTTCTCAATGTCGAATCGAACTACGGCCCGGTGCAGGCATTGCGCGGTGTCAGTCTCTCGGTCACCGAGGGCAAGATCGTCACCGTGCTGGGCGCGAACGGCGCCGGCAAGACCACCACGCTGAAGACCATTTCGGGCATCATCGATCCGCTCAAGGGACAGGTGAAATTCCGTGGGCAGGACATCCAGGGGCATTCGCCCGACGCCATCGTGCGTGCCGGAATCGTGCATGTGCCGGAGGGACGCGAGGTCTTCCCGCTGCTCTCGGTCGAAGACAACCTGCGGATGGGCGCCTTCACGCGCAGCGACGCCGACGGGATCGCCAAGGACCTGGAGGCCGTGTTCGGCTATTTCCCGATCCTGCGCGAGCGCGCCAAACAGGAGGCGGGCCAGCTCTCCGGCGGGCAGCAGCAGATGCTGGCGATCGCACGCGCGTTGCTGGCTCGGCCGGCGCTCATCCTGATGGACGAACCGAGCCTCGGCCTTAGCCCCAAGCTCACACGAGAGATCTTCGATATCGTGGTGCGGATCAACCGCGAGCGCGGGGTGACCATCCTGCTGGTCGAGCAGAACGCCCACATGGCGCTGAAAATCGCGGATTTCGGCTATGTGCTGGAAGTCGGGCGCATCGTGATGGAGGATACCGGGGCGCGGCTTGCCGAGAAGGATGATATCAAGGAATTCTATCTCGGCATGAAGGCTGCGGGCGCGAGAGGGGCGCGGCGATGGAAAAAGAAGAAGCTGTGGCGATGACGGCGGCTGGTGCCGTCGACACCTTGCCGAAGATGTTTGCCCGCGCCGTCGCCGAGCGCGGCGCGCAGGTGAGCCTGCGGCAAAAGCATTTCGGCATCTGGCAAAGCATCACCTGGACGGAATTCGGCCAGATCGCGCGCGAGATCGGCATGGGGCTCGCGGCGCTCGGCTTCGAGGCGGGCGAATGCGCCTCGGTGCTCTCCAACACCAACCGTGCGTGGCTCTATGCCGACATGGGCATCCTCGGGGCGGGTGGCGTGTCGAACGGGATCTATCCGACCGATGCGCCGGGGCAGGTCGAATACCTCTGTGCCGACTCCAACACGCTCTACCTATTCGTCGAGGACGACGAGCAGCTCGACAAGGCGCTGGAGGTGCGCGCGCGGCTGTCGCAATTGCGCAAGATCATCGTGTTCGACATGGACGGCCTACGCGACTTCAACGACGCGCAGGTCATCAGCCTCGATGCGCTGCGCGTGATTGGGCGCGAGTACGACGCGGCGCATCCCGGCGAGTGGGAGCGGCGGACCGCGCTGCGCAAACCCGCTGATCTCGCGGTGCTGATCTACACCTCAGGCACCACCGGCAGGCCGAAGGGCGCGATGCTGTCGCACGCGAACCTGCTTGTTGCCGCAAAGCTCTACACGGAGGCTTTCGAGCAGCATCCGGACGATGAGCGCATGTGCTTCCTGCCGCTGTGCCATGTGGCGGAGCGGATCGTCGGCGTCTATACGGCGCTCTTGTCCGGCACGCGGCTCAATTTCGTTGAGAATCCCGAGACCGTGCCGGAAAACGTGCGCGAGATCGCGCCGACGGTATTCGGTGCGGTGCCGCGCATCTGGGAGAAATTCTATTCGGTCGTGACCATCCGCGTGCGCGAGGCAACCCCGCTTGCCCAGCTCGCCTACAAGCTTGCCATCGGTGTCGGCTACAAGGCTGCGGCGTATCGCGAGGAGCAAAAGGCGGTGCCGGCACATCTCGCTGCCGCGTTCTGGCTCGCGCGCGTGCTCGTCCTTGACAATATCCGCAAGGCGATCGGCGTGCATCGCGCGCGTCTGCTGATCACCGGCGCGGCGCCAACCTCGCCGGACCTCATCCGCTGGTACATGGCGCTCGGGCTCGACATGGTCGAGGTATGGGGCCAGACCGAGTGCGGCGGGATCGCGACCTCGAACCCGATCAGCCGCATAAAGCCCGGCTCGATCGGGACGCCGCTGCCGCAGACGGAAGTCAAGGTTTCACCGGAAGGTGAGCTGCTGGTGCGCAGCCCGTCCGTGTTCATGGGTTACCTGAACCAGCCGGAAAAAACCGCCGAAACCTTACGCGACGGCTGGCTGCACACCGGCGATGTCGGGCGCATGGACAATGAAGGCTTCTTCTACATCACCGACCGCATGAAGGACATCATCATCACGGCGGGCGGCAAGAACATCACGCCGTCGGAGATCGAGAACCAGTTGAAGTTCTCGCCCTACATCACCGACGCGGTGGTGATCGGCGACCGGCGCGCTTTCCTCACTGCGCTGATCATGATCGACCACGAGAACGTGGAAAAATTCGCGCAAGATCAATCGATCCCCTTCTCCAACTATATGAGCCTGTGTCGGCGGCCGGAGATCCAGGAGCTGATCGAGAGCGAGATCGCCAAGGTGAACGCGAAATTCGCCCGCGTGGAGCAGGTGCGCAAGTTCCGCCTGATCGAACAGAAACTGACCGCCGAGGACGAGGAATTGACCCCGACGATGAAGCTCAAGCGCAAGCTGGTGAACGAGAAATACCGCGATCTGATCGAATCCATGTACGCCCGGGAAGCGGCCTAGTGCCACACGGCGTCATGCCCGGCCTTGTGCCGGGCATCCACGTCTTTAATATCGTTCCGGAACTGCAAGTCGTAGATGGCCGGGCATCAGGGCGTTTACGCCCGTCTTCAACGGGCTATGCCCGGCCATGACGAAGAACATGGGGAGCAAACACGTCATGAAGCTTATCAGCGTCGCAACGTTCGCTTTGCTGGCCGCAACGCCTGCGCTGGCACAACAGGGCGTCTCGGCAACCGAGATCGTCGTCGG
Organism: uncultured Alphaproteobacteria bacterium; assembly: GCA_963778455.1. GTDB lineage: Bacteria > Pseudomonadota > Alphaproteobacteria > Rhizobiales > Xanthobacteraceae > PALSA-894. Next base: position 13,503 of record CAVZUL010000007.1, on the reverse strand, counting down.
CACGGCGCAGGACCTGTCCGGACCGATCGTCTCGCTGTCCAAGCCCGCCGTGAACGGCATGCGCATGAAGATCGACGAGGTCAACGCGACCGGCGGCGTCAACGGCCGCAAGCTGCGCCTCGTCGTCGAGGACCACGGCTACGACCCCAAAAAGGCCGTGCTGGCCGCGCAGAAACTGGTGCAGCAGGACAAGATCTTTGCCGCGATCGGCTCGATCGGCACGCCGACTGCGATGGCGGCCATGCCGATCTATCTCGACGCCAAGGTTGCGCACCTGTTCCCGCTCACCGGCGCGCGCCAGATGTTCGAGCCGCTGCACGACCTGAAATACTCGTTCTCGGCGCCGTACTACGACCAGATCCGCTCCGCCATGAAGCGCGTCATCAAGGACAAGGGCCTGAAGAAGATCTGCACGATCTATCAGGACGACGACTTCGGTCTTGAGGTGATGCAGGGCGGCGAGCAGGGGCTCAAGGATCTCGGCATGACCTATGCCGAGAAGACGACCTACAAGCGCGGCGCGACCGATTTCTCCTCGCAGGTCGCCAAGATGAAGGAAGCCGGTTGCGACGGTGTCGTGATGGGTACCATCATCCGCGAAACCATCGGCGTGATCGGAACCGGCCGCAAGCTCGACTGGAATCCGCAGTTTGTCGGCACCACGGCGAGCTATTTCGACATCATCCACAAGCTCGGCGGCGCGGCGGTGAACGGCTTCTATTCGGCCTGCACCATCAATTACCCGTACGAGGACGACAAGTCCGAGAAGGTGCGCGCGTGGTTCTCAAGCTACAAGCAGAAATTCGGCGAGGACCCGACGGTGCTTTCGGCCTACGGCTATCAGCTCACCGATCTGTTCATCAAGGCGGCGGATAAGGCCGGCAAGGAGCTCAATCCGGATACGCTCGCGAAGTCGCTGGCCTCGTTGAGCGTGCCGGCGGACTTCCTCGGCGGCGATGAGCAGAAATTCTCACCGACCAAGCACCTCGGCTCCGACCGCGCGATGCTGTGCCAGATTCAGGACGGCAAGTGGCGCTCGGTGTCGGAATATTTGACGAACTGACCCGTTACAGCCCTCACCCTGAGGAGCCCACCGCCGCGATTGCGGCGGTGGGCGTCTCGAAGGGCGAGGGCGTTTGCCCGGTGTCTGCGGCCATCCTTCGAGACGCCCGCCTTCGGCGGGCTCCTCAGGATGAGGCCGGTGATTACGACGACGAAAGCATATAGGCCGCGCCGCCGGTCGCGATCAGCTCGCCTCCATCGTTTACCAACTCCATATGCGCGACCGCGACGCGGTTGCCGAGCCGCACCACGCGCCCCGTCGCGATGAAGTGATTGCCGCGGCCGGGACGCAGGTAATCGACCCGCAGGTCGATCGTGCCGATCGTCGGAAAGTGGCTCTCGTGCCCGCCCTCTGCGCGCTGCGTGATCACCGCAAGATGAATCGCAAAGCCCGCGACGACATCGAGCACTGATGCGATGACGCCGCCATGAAGAATTTGCCGCCGCGCATTGCCGATTAGATCAGGTCGCATGTCGAAGCGAAACTTCGCCGCCGCGGGATCGACCGACTCCACCTTCAGCCCGAGCAGCTTGTTGAACGGAACGCCGGTCTCGAACACCTCGCGCAATTTGGCTTCCAGCTTCGCAATGTCCATGCTCACCATCCGAGTTGCCTTGCGGCGAGGTCCTTCATGATCTCTTCCGCGCCGCCGCCGATCATGAACACCTTCGCCTCGCGATAGACGCGCTCGGAGCGCGTGCCGCGCATGAAGCCCGCGCCGCCCAAAATCTGCACCGCCTCGCCCGAACAGTACTGCATCACCTGGCCGGCGAGATTCTTCGTCATCGCGAGCTGCGCGATGAGCCGCGGATCGCGCGGCGCGCCTTCGAGCTTCCAGCACGTGTCGTAGACGAGCGCGCGCGCCGCATGGATGCGCGTTTGCATCTCAATGAGCTTGTGGCGAAGCACCTGATGCTCGATCAGGTGCTTGCCGAAGGTCTTGCGCTCGCGCGCCCAATCAACCGCTTCGTCGAGGCAGGCCTGCGCAAAGCCGACCGCGGCCGCCGCCATGCCGAGCCGCTCGGCGTTGAAGTTGCGCATGATGATGCGGAAGCCGGCATTTTCCTCGCCGATCAGGTTGCCGGCCGGCACGCGCACATCGTCGAAGTGCAAGGTGGCCGTGTCGGAGCACCACCAGCCCATCTTCTTCAGCGGCGTGCGCGTGAAGCCCGGCCGGTCGCGCTCGATCAGCAACAGCGAGACGCCGGACGCGCCCGGCCCCCCGGTGCGCACCGCCACCGTGTAGAAGTCGGCGCGCATGCCGGAGGTGATGAAGGTCTTGATTCCGCTCACCCCATAATTGCCGCCAATAAGCCGTGCGCGGGTGGTCAAATTTGCCACGTCGGACCCGCCGCCCGGCTCTGTGATCGCGAGCGCGCTGATTTTCTCCCCCGCAAGCACGGGCGGCAGCACGCGGGCTTTCAGCTCCGCGCTTCCCGCCGTAGCAACGGGCGGGGCGCCGATCTGGTGCGAGAACAATCCGGCATGCACGCCGCCGACGCCCGCGAGCGCGATCTCCTCGGCGAGAATGACATGCGTGAACAGGTCGGCCGGCGTGCCGCCGTACTCCTCGGGAAAGCCGATACCGAGCAGCCCGGCCGCCGCCGCTTTCTTGTAGAGCTCGCGGGGGAATTCCTCCGCCTCGTCCCATTCGTTGGCGTACGGCGTGATTTCACGTTGCACGAAGCGGCGCATGGTGTCGCGCAGCGCCTCGTGCTCATCGGTGAGGGCCGGATGCGCCTTCATGAGGCAGGCTCCACCTCGACCAGGAGCTGCCCGGGCGAGACCTGCGCGCCCGGCACGACGTGCACGGCCTTCACGCGCGCCCGCGCCGGTACGCTCAGCACATGCTCCATTTTCATCGCCTCAAGCACGACGAGAGCTTTGCCCGCCTCGGCGGTGTCGCCCGCCTTGGCGTTCACGGCGACGACGCGGCCGTTCATCGGCGCGATCAGCCGGCCATCAGACGCCGCCGACGCGCGGCGCATGGGCGGCGCATGCGTGGTGTTTTCGAGGCTCAAGCTTTGCCCCGCGCGGGCGAGATGGACGGTGTCGCCGTCGATCACGAAGGTGACGGTTTCCTCTATGTTTTCGATCGCAATGCGGGCATGGGGTGCATCGACACCGGCGACACGGAGCGCAACGTCGATCCCCCCGACCTTGGCGCAAAACACGCCGCCGGCATGACGCAAATCGATCTCGGTTTGGCCGAACTTCGCCTTCATGGCCCGGTCAGGATTGCTGCTCCACGAATTCCAATCGCCGTAGCCGGCATCGGCCGCAAGCAAGGCCGCGGCGATCGCAAGGGTTGCGGCGTCAGGCTTTGCTGCCGCGATCTGGGCGAAGCGGCGGCCGGTGAAATCGGTCGTGGCGCCGTGCACAGCGAACTCCTCGTCGCGCAGCACAGCGGCGAGGAATGCCTTGTTTGTCGCAAGCCCGAGCGCCACGGTGTTGTCGAACGCGCGCGCCAGGCGTTCGCGCGCTTCGTCGCGCGTTGCGCCATGTGCGATCACCTTGGCGATCATCGAGTTCGTAGAACGGGGAGATGTCCACGCCGGACTCCAGTGCGTGGTCCGTTCGCACGCCTGTGGCAGGTTGCCACAAGGCAAGGCGTCCGGCCTGAGGCAGGAAATCCTGCGCGGGATCCTCGGCGCAAAGCCGCGCCTCGATTGCGTGGCCATGAAACCGGATGTCGGATTGCTGGCGCGTGAAGCGCTCGCCCATCGCGACACGCAACTGCCACTCGACCAGATCGGTGCCAGTGATCGCTTCGGTCACCGGATGCTCGACCTGCAGCCGCGTGTTCATCTCCATGAAATAGAATTGCTTGCCGGTATCGAGCAGGAATTCCACCGTGCCGGCGCCGACGTAGTTCGCCGCCTTCGCAAGGGCGACCGCGGCCGCGCCCATCTTCTCGCGCAGCCCCGCATCGACGGCAGGTGAGGGGCTTTCCTCGATCAGTTTCTGGTGCCGCCGCTGCACCGAACAATCGCGCTCGCCGAGGTGCACGACGTTGCCGTGCTGGTCCGCGAAAACCTGCACCTCGATGTGGCGCGCATTCGTCAGGGCGCGTTCGAGCAGCAGCCGCCCGTCGCCGAACGCATGCTCGGCTTCCGAGCGCGCAGCATCCAGCGCGCCCGCAAGCTCGCTTTCGGCGCGCACCAGCCGCATGCCGCGTCCGCCACCGCCTGCGACGGCCTTGATCATGAGCGGATAGCCAACGGTCTCCGCGACCTCGGCGGTCGCCTCGCCGCCGGGCACCGTCGGAACATCTGCGTCGCGCGCGATGCGCTTGGCTTCCGCCTTGTCACCCATCTGGCGGATCGCGGCCGGCGGCGGGCCGACCCAGGTCAGGCCGGCATCGATCACCGCTTGAGCGAACTCCGCATTCTCGGCGAGGAACCCGTAGCCGGGGTGCACGGCGTCCGCGCCGGTGCGCTTCGCCGCGTCGATGATCGCCACGATGTTGAGATAGGAGTCGCGCGGCGCCGCGCCGCCGATGCGCGCCGCCGTGTCGGCTTCACGCACATGCAGCGCATCTCGATCCGCGTCGGAATGGACCGCGATCGTGCGCAATCCCATCCGCTGCGCCGTGCGCATGATGCGCCGCGCGATCTCGCCGCGATTGGCGATCAGCAACGACTTCATGGCCGCGCCACGCCGAATTGCACCGGCCGCAGCGTGCGCGCATCCGCCTCGTGGCAAATGGACAGCGCGAAGCCGAGCACATTGCGTGTATCGCGCGGATCGATGATGCCATCGTCGAGCATGCGCGCCGAGGTGACGAATGCGCTGCTCTGGCTCTCGAAATTGTCGACGATCTTCCTCTTCAGCGCGTCGATCTGCGCCGTGTCCGGCTCCTGACCCTTCCGCCGCGCGCCGGCTTCCATCACGTTCGCCATTGTCAGCGCGGCCTGCTCGGCGCCCATCACGGCGGTCTGCGCGTTCGGCCAGGAGAACAGGAAGCGCGGGTTGTAGGCGCGGCCGCACATGCCGTAATTGCCGGCGCCGAACGAAGCGCCGCACATCAAGGTGATCTGCGGCACATTGGCGTTCGACACGGCCTGGATCATCTTCGAGCCGTGCTTGATCATGCCGGCTTCTTCCGACGCTCGGCCTACGATGTAGCCGGTGGTGTTCTGCAGATAGAGGATCGGCAGGCCGGTTTGGCAGCACGCCTGGATGAAGTGCGTCGCCTTGGTGGCGCCCGCGGGATCGAGCGGGCCGTTGTTCGTCACGATGCCGACCGCGAAGCCCTGCACGGCGGCGTGGCCGCATACGGTCGCGGGGCCGTAGTCGGGCTTGAAGTCGAGGAAATCCGAGTCGTCGGCGAAGCGCGCGATCACCTCGCGCATGTCGACCTGCCGCTTGTGATCCGGCGGCATGATGCCGAGCAGTTGTTCGGCCGAATAATGCGGGTTCTTGCCTTGCGGTGCTGCGGCCGCACCCCAGTTCAACCGTGCGACCACCTCGCGGGCGAAGCGCACGCCGTCGGCGTCGTCCTCGGCGAGGTATTCGCCCAAGCCCGACACATGGGTATGCATGGCAGCGCCGCCGAGCTCCTCGTCGGTGGCGATCTCGCCGGTCGCGGCTTTCAGGAGCGGCGGCCCGGCGAGGAAGGCCTTGGCGCGCCCGCGCACCATGATCACGTAGTCGGACAGACCCGGCATGTAGGCGCCGCCCGCCGTCGACGAGCCGTGCACCACAGTGATGACCGGAACGCCCGCGGCGGACAGCTTCGCGAGATTGTGGAAGATCGCGCCGCCGTGGATGAAGCCCTCGACCCGGTAGCGCAGCAGGTTGGCGCCCGCGGACTCGACCAGGTGGATGAACGGCAACTTGTTCCTGAGCGCCAGCTCCTGCGCGCGCAGCAGCTTCTCGCGCCCCATGTGCTGGATCGCGCCCGCATCGATCCCTGAGTCGCTCGCCACCACCATGCAGCGCACGCCGGAGACATAGCCGATGCCGGCAATCATCCCGCCGCCGGGCACCGACTTCTCAAGCTCCGGTGTGTCGAGGCCGTAGCCCGCGATTGAGCAAAGCTCGAGCCACGGCGCGCCGATGTCGAGCAGGCGTGCAACCCGCTCGCGCGGCAGCAATTGTCCGCGCCGGTCGAACAAGGGCTTGGCTTGCCCCGACTTGGTCGCCGCGCGCGCTTCGAGTGCGCGAAGCTGCGCGATCAGCGACAGCATGTGGTCGCGATTGCGCGCGAAGGCCTCGCCGTTCACATCGATTTTGGATTCGATGATGGCCAAAGCCTACTCCAGCACCTTGGGCTTCGCTGCCAGATGGAATCCCTCGAACGCCGTCGTCGTCCCGCGCGGCGGCAGCGTGTAGTTCGGCTTGACGTTCGGTACTGCGCCGTCGATGCGGATGCACGAGCCGGAAATGAACGCGGCGGCCGGCGAGAGCAGGAACACGATGGCGGCGGAGATTTCCGACTCGGTGCCGAGCCGTCCAAGCGGGACCTTGCTCGGCAGGGCGCGGATGTGCTCGCGCATCTCGGGCGGATAGTGATCGAGCCCCGACGACGCGATCCAGCCGGGCGCGACCGCATTCACGCGCACCGGCGCCCACTCGAGCGCGGCGGTCTCGGTGAAATTCAGCATGCCGGCGCGCGCCGCGCCCGAATGGCCCATGCCCGGCATGCCGTTCCACATGTCGGCGATCATGTTCACGATCGCGCCGCCATTGGCCTTCATCCATTGTGTGTAGGCTTCGCGCGCCATCAGGAAGCCGCCGTTGAGATTGGTGCGCACCACCGCGTCCCAGCCCTTCGCGGAAATCTTCTCCAGCGGCGAGGAAAACTGCCCGCCCGCATTGTTGACCAGAAAATCGATGCGGCCGTGATCGCCGAGCACCGCGCGCACGACGTCCCGCACGCGCTCTTCGTCGCGGATGTCGGCGGTGTAACAGCGCGCCGCGCCGCCGGCCTCGGTGATTTCGCGGGCCACTGCTTCGAGTTTTTCAGCCTTGCGCCCGATCAGCGCCACGCGCGCCCCGAGTGCCGCCAACTCGTGCGCGGTGCAGCGCCCGATGCCGCTGCCGGCGCCGGTCACGATGCCTGATTGACCCGCGAAAAGGCGGTCGCGGAAAACGGTTTGATAGGATGCCATGCGGATTTCGGTGTACCAAGCAAATGCTTTGTAAGTCTTGTCCGATGCAATATGCTACGTCAAGCCAAACGCCCGGGAGCGGACCGCATGATCTATACCGAACAGCACCGCGAGCTGATGCGCTCGGTGACGAAATTCGTCGAGGCCGAGATCAATCCGCACGCAGAGGAGTGGGAGGCCGCCGGCATCTTTCCGGCGCACGAGCTGTTCAAGAAAATGGGCGATCAGGGCCTGCTCGGCATTCACAAGCCGGAGAAGTTCGGCGGGCAGGGGCTCGATTATTCCTACGAGGTCGCGTTCTGCGAGGCGCTCGGCGCCGCGAAATCCGCCTCCGCCGTGATGGCGATCGGCGTGCAGACCGACATGGCGACGCCGGCGCTGACCAAGAACGGCTCGGACGAGCTGCGCGAGGAATTTCTCAAGCCGTCGATCACTGGCGACTACGTTGCCTGCCTCGGCGTGTCGGAAGCAGGCGCCGGCTCTGATGTCGCGTCGATCAAGACGACCGCGAAGAAGGACGGCGGCGACTACGTGATCAACGGCGGCAAGATGTGGACCACCAACGGCACGCAGGCCGACTGGATGTGCCTGCTCGCCAACACCGGCGACGGGCCGGTCCACCGCAACAAGACGCTGATCTGCCTGCCGATGAAGACCAAGGGCGTCGAGATCGCCCGCAAGCTCGACAAGCTCGGCATGCGCGCCTCCGACACCGCACAGATTTTCTTCGACAACGTGCGCGTGCCGCAGCGCAATCGCATCGGCGAGGAGGGCATGGGCTTCATCTACCAGATGCAGCAGTTCCAGGAGGAGCGGCTGTGGGCCGCGGCCGGCGGCCTGATGAAGATGGAGCGGATGATCCGCATGACCATCGAATACACCGCGGGGCGGCAGGCGTTCGGCAAGAGCATTCTGGACAATCAGGTGGTGCACTTCCGCCTGGCCGAGCTGGAGACGAAGGTGGAGCTGTTGCGCTCGCTCGTGTACCGCACCGTGGAGGAGTATCTGGCAGGCGCGGACGTGACGCAGCTCGCCTCGATGGCGAAGCTGACCGCCGGGCGGCTGGTGCGTGAGGTGTCGGACAGCTGCCTGCAATACTGGGGCGGCATGGGCTACATGACCGAAAGCGAGATCTCACGCATGTATCGCGAACTCGCGCTTGAGCTCGATCGGCGGCGGCGCGGACGAGATCATGCTCGGCATCATCTGCAAGGGCATGGGTACGCTGCCGGGGCAGAAGAAGAACCACTAGCTCGCTCTCTCCTACCTCCCCTTGAAAAGGGGAGGTCGGTTTGCGAAGCAAACCGGGTGGGGATCATCTTTTGACCCCCACCCCAACCCTCCCCCTTTCAGGGGGAGGGAGTCGGAGAGGCCAGCGCATGCCAACCGAACTCCCGACCTGTGAAACGCTCAAGCTGGCGCTTGATCGTGGCATCCTTCACGTCACGCTCGACCGGCCGGAGACGAAGAACGCGCTGAACCGCGCGATGGTGCGCGATCTGACGGCGGCCGTGGACTACCTGGCGGCGCATCAGGACGTGCGCGCGGCCGTGGTGCGCGGCGCGAACGCAACGTTCTGCGCCGGTGGCGACATCAATGGCTTCAAGGAGATGTTTTCGACGCCGCTTCCGTCGGCGGGCGAGCGCGACGGAGTGGCGCTGCACAATCGCCGCTTCGGCGCGATCATGTCGCGCTTCGAGGAATTGCCGCAGACAATCGTGATGGTGGTCGAGGGCGCGGCGTATGGGGGCGGCCTCGGCCTGATGTGCGGCGGTGACGTGGTGTTGTGTACGGCGGACGCGAAGTTCTCGATCTCGGAGACGACGCTCGGCGTTCCGCCGGCGCAGATCGCGCCGTTCGTCGCGCAGCGCATCGGCGTTGCGCGCACGCGGCGGCTTTCGCTCACCGCGCACCGCTTCGACGGGCGCGAGGCCGAGCACCTCGGGCTGGTCGATCAGGCTTGCGACGGCACGGCGGCGCTTGACGCCGCGCTCGCGCAGGTGCTGGCCGGTATCGCGCGCTGTTCGCCGCATGCGAATGCGGTGACCAAGCGCCTTATCCTCGCGAGCCGGAAGGCGCCGCGCGAAGAACTTCTCGAACAATCTGCCGACGCCTTCGCCGAATGCCTGCGCGGGCCGGAGGGGCAGGAGGGGGTCAACGCGTTCCTGCAGAAGCGCAAACCGAAGTGGATGGAAAGCTGAAATGAGTTCTGCGGGTCAGGCTGTCGTGGCGATCTGGAACGGGATCGCGCCCGAGGGGCGCACCGAGTTCTACGAGTGGCACAATCGCGAGCACATGCCGGAACGCGTTGGTATCCCTGGCTTCCGGCGCGGACGGCGCTACATCGCGAAGTACGGACACCCGGAATACTTCACGCTCTATGAGGCGGACTCGGCCGAGGTGCTGGTCGGGCAGGACTATCTCAACCGGCTGAACAACCCGACGCCGTGGACGCAGCGCGTGCCGCCGATGTTTTTCCGCGACACGTCGCGCGGCATCTGCCGGGTCAAGCTCCGCTCGGCGTCGGGCAGGGCGGCTGGATCCTGACGCTGCGCTTCAACGCGGCGGAGGGACGCGAGGCCGATCTGGAGAAGCATCTGCGGCACACCGCGCTGCCGCCGCTCGCCGACATCGTCATGGTGACCGGCGTGCATCTGTGCATCGCCGATCAGGCGGGCAGTCGCATCGAGACTGCCGAAAAGAGAGGCCGCCAGGTCGATGCCATCCCAAGCTGGCTCGTTATGATCGAGGCGGGCGACGCGGAAGCCGCCGACAAGGCCTGCGATCAGTTGCTCGCAAGCGATCTGGCGAAGCACGGCGCGGCGCCCGAGACGGAGCGCGGGCTTTACATGCTGCAGTACTGCCGCATGAAGACGCCGGAGTGGGCCTAACTCCACCTCATCCTGAGGAGCGCCCGTAGGGCGCGTCTCGAAGGATGGCCCAGAGCAAGCGCCCTCGTCCTTCGAGGCTCGCCGCAAGCGCGGCTCGCACCTCAGGATGAGGGCTCAATTACTTGCGCGCATCCCCGCGCAAAATCCCCTTCGACAGGAACAGCTCCGTGATCTTCGCCGTCGTCTCGACGAAGACAGGATGGCTGCGCGCGCCGACCCCGCGCGGGCGCGGCAGCGCGATGTCATAGACCTGCTCGATGCGGCCCGGCCGCGGCGACATCACGATCACGCGGTCGGCGAGCAGCACCGCCTCGTCGATCGAATGAGTGATGAACAGCACGGTCTTGCCGGTCTGCATCCACAGCTCTTCGAGATCGATGCGCATTTGCTCGCGCGTGAGGGCATCGAGCGCGCCGAACGGCTCGTCCATCAGCAACAGCGGCGGATCGTGGATCAGCGCGCGCACGATCGCGGCGCGCTGGCGCATGCCGCCGGAGAGTTCGCGCGGGCGGCGGTCGTGGAAGTCGCCTAAGCCCACCTTGGCGAGCAGCTCGTGCGCGCGCGCCGCATAATCCTTCGGGTCGAGCCCGCGCAGCTCGAGCTGCAGCATCACGTTGCCCAGGATGTTGCGCCATTCGAGCAGCACCGGGCTCTGGAACACGATGCCGAGATTGGTCTGCGCGCCCGTGACGTCCTTGCCGTCGAGCCGCACGCTGCCGCTCGTGTGGCGCAACAGCCCCGCGATGATGCGCAGCAGCGTGCTCTTGCCGCAGCCGGACGGCCCGACGATCGCCACGAACTCACCCGCCGGGATCGTCAGGTCGATGTGATCGAGCGCGTGCGTCGCCGTTCCGCCGCGGCGGAAGACCTGGCTGACGCCCGCAACCTCGATGTAGGCGCGCGCCACGTTGCTCCTGCGGCTACTTGGGCAGGAACTCGTTGGTGTGGAACGCAGTCCAGGGCTTGTCGGTCTGCACGTCGCGATACTGCTTCAGCAGCGCCAGCGTCTGCTCCCAGTCCCTTTGCGCGCCGAAGCCGGTGCGGCCCTTCACATTCTCCGAGTTCATCAGCTCGATATCGACCTTGAGCTGATCAAGTTGCGAGGCGCGGTTGAGGTCCGGCTTCACCTTCATGGTGGCGTCGACCGCTGCTTCGGGGTCCTTCTTTGTCTCGTCCCACGAGCGCACCGTCGCCTTGACGAAGCGGCGGACGAGGTCGGCCTTGTTCTTGATCGTGGCTTCCTGCGTCAGAATCGTCATGCCGACGATGTTGGCGCCGTGATCGGCGTAGCGCAGCGCGGCCGGTGTCTCGCCTTTGTACTTGATGAGGAAGTATTGATCGTCGGCCCCGCCCAACAATGCGTCGACGCGCTTCTCCAGCACCGAGACGACCTTGGCGGCGGGATCGACCTGCACGAAGGTGATCTTCGACATGTCGAGTTTGTTCGCCGCCGCCATGGCACGGAAAAGCTGGCCGAGCGGATCGCCCGGGGATACGGCAAATTTCTTGCCTTCGAGGTCCTTCGGCGTCTTGATGCCCGCGGAGGCCAGCGACACCACCGAGAAGCCGGTGGAGCTCAGCACCGTCATCACCGACTTGACCTCCGCGCCCTTGGCGGCGGTCGCGATCACGCTGGAGCTGTCCGCGAGGCCGAACGTGTCGGAGCCGGCCGCGACCACCTGCACGGTGTTGCCCGAGCCGCGGCCCTCGTTGATGGTGAGGTCGATGCCTTCCTCTTTGTAGAAGCCCTTTTCCTTGCCGTAATAGAACGGCACATGCAGCCCGCCGAAATACCAGTTGAGCCGCAGGCTGACGGCATCTTGCGCGAGCGCCATCGTGGCTGACGCGGTGAGCGCGGCGAGCGCACCAATGATCGTCCTCAGTTTCATGTCGTCCTCCCGGTTGTCCTCGATTATGTCGAAGTCAAGTCCGTTGGCTGCTGCGAGACATGCCATGGGATCGTGATGCGTTCGATGATCTCGACGACGTAATAGACCGCCAGCCCGATCAGGCTGAGCAGCACGATGACGGCAAACACCATCGGCGTTTCGAGATTGCCATTGTATTGCAGCAGCAGGTAGCCGAGCCCGCGATCCGAGGCGACGAATTCGGCAACGACGGCGGCGGTCGCCGACAGCGCGGCGCCGACCTTCAGGCCGGTGAAGATGTCCGGCAGCGCCTGTGGCAGCCGGATCTTTGAGAACATTTTCCACGCGCCCGCGCCAGTCGTACGCGCGAAATCCAGGATGTCGGGATCGGCTGATTTGAAGCCCGCGATGCTGGCGACCACGATTGGAAAGAACGAGAGCAGAAACACCAGCAGCAACTTGGGCGTAAAGCCGAAGCCGAACCAGATGATGAACAGCGGCGCGATCGCGATCTTCGGGATGATCTGCAGGAACACGACCACCGGATAGATCGCGGTTTCGACGAAGCGCGAGTAGGCAACCGTGAGCGCGAGCGGAATGCTGACCACGACGGCGAGCAGATAGCCCGCGACGATCTCTTGCGTGGTCACCCAGGCGCCGTCCATCACGGTTGGATAGCGCTTCAGGAACTCGGTCCACACCTTCGAGGGCGGCGGCAGCAGATATTCCTTGATGCCGGTGAGATAGACTGCCCCCTCCCACAGCAGGAACAGGAGCGCGAACACGATCAGCGGCGCGGCGCGGCGCTTCAGCCACGCGCCAAGACTTGCGCCGCGCGTTGCGACCGCGTCATCGATCGCCGCGACGCTCACGGTTGCGCCGCGTCGGCGCCGCCGCCGAGATCCTTCGTGCCATATTCGGCCGGCATGTTGATCTCGATCAGCTCGAGGTCATCGGAGCGCGCGATCACGTTGTGCGCGACGCCGGCCGGTTGCGAGAGCGTGCTTCCCGCTTTCACCGTGACGTCGCCTTCCACGCCGGCGAAGCCGAAAGGTGACCCAGCCCTTCAGCACGATGACGAAATGGCCGGTCATGTCGTGCCAGTGCCATCCGGTCGGCTGCTCGAACGGCTTGATGGCGCGGATGTGCTTGGCACCGATACGCCCGCCCGAGGCGGCGGCGAGACCGAGGTCGCGGTACTCGTTGTCCGCGCGGGGTCCATCGCGCGTGAAGGCGGCCTCCGAGGAGATGACGTGATTGAGCCGGGTGTGCGCGTGCGCGAGGTCGAGCGGACCCGGGTATGCATCGGCTTGTCGGAGGTCATGCTGCTCCCTTTCGGGCATTGTCGTTGTTTTGATCCGCCCCGCCGATGATGGCCCGGGCGCCAAATCGGCGTCAATGCGTTGCCGGGGAGCGATGCGGCGACAGCGACAATTTGCGCGAGCATGGATGTGCGATGGTGCATTCTCGTGCCCTCGCCCCGCGAAGCGGGGAGAGGGCGGCGCCGAAGGATCAGCATGCTCGGGTGGGTAGGGGCCCCTCACCCAATCTCGCCTGTTGGAATT
>CAVZUL010000006.1:0-290080 GCA_963778455.1 uncultured Alphaproteobacteria bacterium | reverse complement strand
CCGAACACGGGACGTGTCGTTCCTTCGCGGCAGACATGCAAGCCGGGGTCGCTATAGCACGCGATGACGAAGGCGTCGGACGCGTTGTCGGCCTCGACCAGCCGCCGCAGCGGCAGTGCGACGCTCTCCACATGCTCCTGTGTCTCGATGCCGTACGGCCCTTCGGCGAGCGTCGCGCACACGATCTCAGGGCCGTCGGCAAAGCGCAGCGGCGCTACCGCATCGTCGATGCCGCGCGTCACGGCCTCGTTCGAGTTCGGATTGACGACGCGGATGCGGGGGCGGCGGTCTGACATGACGATGCTCAAACGGCGCGCCTCAGAGTTTTGTCTTGAGAGCTGCCGAACGCCGCGGCGACAGAGCGGAAGATCGCGATGGTTTCGGCCACCGCCGCATCGTCGATGTGGCGGTGCGTCACCAGCCGGAACGATGTGCGGCTCCAGGCGAGGGAGCCGAGCCCGGCTTCCTGCAGCGCCGCGATCCAGGTCTTGGCGGCGCTGCCGGTATGCCCGACCTCGATCATGACGATGTTGGTATCGACCATGCGCGGATCGGTCAGGTGCGGATCGATCGCGTGCAGGCCCTCGGCGATGCGTTTCGCGCGGCGATGGTCGTCCGCCAGCCGGTCGATCATGCCTTCGAGTGCAACGATCCCCGCGGCAGCCACAGTCCCGGCCTGACGCATACCGCCGCCGACCATGCGGCGATACGCGCGCGCTTTCTCGATGAATTCGGCCGAGCCGCACAGCACCGAGCCGAACGGCGCGCTCAGGCCCTTGCTGACGCAGAAGCCAATGCTGTCGCCGTGGCGCGCGATCTGCGCGGCGCCGACGCCGAGCGCGACCGCCGCATTGAAGATGCGCGCGCCGTCGATATGCACGGGCACATTCCTTTCCGCGGTCAGCGCGCGCAGGCGGGCCATGTAGTCGAGCGGAATGACCGCGCCGCCGGCACTGTTGTGCGTGGTCTCGACGCAGACGAGCGCGGTCGCGAGCTTGTTGGCGCTGAGCTTCTCGCTCAGGCGCTCGCGTATCTCCTCAAGATCGGGAGCGCCGCGCTTCGAGGAGATCGGGCGGTAGAACAGCCCGGCGAGCGAGGCGATGCCGCCCATCTCGCTGCGCATGATGTGGCAATCGCCGTCAAGCAGCACTTCGCCGCCGCGCCCGGTGTGGGCGAGCAACGCCACCAGGTTAGACATCGTGCCGCTCGCGACGAACAGCGCCGCTTCCTTGCCGGTGATCGCGGCGGCGGCCTCCTCCAGCCGCCGTACCGTCGGATCGCCCTCGCGCGAGTCGTCGCCGAGGTGGGCAGCGCGCATCGCCTCGCGCATCTCCTCGGTCGGCAAGGTCACGGTGTCGCTTCGCAGGTCGATCATGGGGTATTCCCCGGCAGTTTCGTGGCGACCCTCTCCCGCGAGGCGGGAGAGGGAAAAGAGAGAAGCGCGTGCTTGTCGCGTCTACTTCCACTTCGCCAGGAAGAATCGCGGCAGCTCGTCCGGGTAGGGAGTGAAATCGACCTGCTTTGAGTGGGCGTAGGTCGTCACGTAGGTGTGCAACGGCGTCCAGTAGGCCTGCTCGGTGATGCGCTGGATCGCGGCCGAGTATGCCTTCTTGCGCACCTCCGGGTCGTTGGACGAGCCGCCCTCGACCAGCCATTTCTGCACCTCCGCATCGCGCGCGTAGTCCATGCCCCCGCCATCGAAGAAGTTCGGCAGGATGGCCGAAACGTCGTTGATCGAATAGCTGCCCCAGCTGCCGAGATACATCCGCAGCTCGCCCGCGTTGGTGCGCTGGACCACCACCTGCACCTGTTGCTGGTTGAGCTTGGCGCGGATGCCGACGGCCTGCAGGTAGTTCTGCACCGCAGCGCCCCATTGCGGCAGCACGTAGGTCGCCACCTCGACATCGAAACCGTTCGGATAGCCGGCCTCGGCGAGCAGCTGCTTCGCCTTGGCGGGGTTGTAGTCGTAGAGCACGGCGATCTCACCGTCGCAGCCGAATTGCGGCGGGAAGCAAGGCGCGAGCGGAACACGGCTGCCGCCGGTCACGAGCTTGTCGGCGATCGCCTGCCGGTCAATCGCATGCCAGACCGCTTGGCGCACCTTGAGCTTGGTGAGTGGGTTGTCGGCGCCGGTGCGCCCGGCGGCGTCGAGCGAAAGATAGCCGACCCGCATCAATTCCTTGCGCACAGCGGAGAGGTTCGGGAGCTTGTTCACGTTCTCGAACTGGTCCGGATTGACGTTCCAGATCCATTCGGCGCGGCCGGCGAGCAGTTCGGTCATTTCGGTCGCGGCGTCCGGCACGAACCGCACGCTCAGCTTCTTGATGGCGGGTTTCCCCTTCGGGCTGCCAGCCCAGTAGTCCTCGAAGCGCTCGAACTCGATGGACGCGCCGGCTTCCCATTTGGTGACCTTGTAGGGACCAGCGCCGATCGGCGCCTTGGCGTATCCTTCGGCCCCGACTTTCTCGCGATAGGCCTTCGGATAGATCGGGAGCACGAGTGCGAAATATTCGAGCGCCGCGGGGTTGGCGCGCTTCATCTTGACGCGCACCGAGAGGTCGCCGGTCTTCTCGGCCTTGTCGATCCAGTTGTAGTTCGAGGGCGTGGAGACCTTGCTGTTCGGATCGGCCACGAGGTTGATCGTGTAGACGACGTCGTCGGCGGTCAGCGGGCTACCATCGTGGAATTTCACCCCCGGCCGCAGTGTGAACTCGATCGTGGTCGCGTCAGGCGTTTTCCATCCGGTCGCAAGCAGCGGCTCGAGCTTGAAGGTGTCGGGATTGCGATACACGAGCGCATCCCAGGCCTGGTGTTGCATCACCACGCCGGTGCGCAGGCTGTTGTAATAGGGATCGATGTTCGTCAACGCGTCGCGCATCGTGATCCGCAACGTGTCGGCGGATTTTTGCGCCATGGCGGGCGCCACAAGGAGCGCCGTCGTGAAAATTGCCGCAAGGAATTTCGATCGCACGCGCATAGAGCCCTCCCTCAATCGGAACGTCACGCGAGGTGGCACTCTACCATCTCTTGCGCCCCGCGGGCCATGGGCAGCGGCGGTTCGACGCGGCAGCGCTCGACCGCGATGCGGCAGCGCGGGTGGAACCGGCAGCCGGGCGGGATATTGGCTGGATCGGGCATCGCGTCGCCGAGGCCGACATCCGGCACGCCGCGGCCGGGCTCGGGCGTCAGCACGCTCGCGAGCAGCGCCTGAGTGTAGGGATGGCGCGGGCTGCGGAACAGGGCGTCGGTTTCGTTGCGCTCGACGAAACGGCCGAGATACATCACGGCGACCTCGCTCGCGACGTGCTCGACCACCGCGAGATTGTGGCTGATGAAAATGTAAGTCAGCCCGAGATCGCGCCGCAGGTCGGCGAGCAGGTTGAGAATCTGCGCCTGCACCGAGACGTCGAGCGCGCTGGTTGGCTCATCGCAGATCACGATGCGCGGCTCGAGCACGAGTGCACGCGCAATCGCGGCGCGCTGCCGTTGCCCGCCGGACAGCTGCGCCGGCATGCGCTCGCCCATCTCTGCCGACAGACCGACGCGTTCGAGAATCCCGGCCACACGGCGCTCGATCTCGCCGCGCGAGAAGGAGCCTTGGGCGACGAGCGGCAGCGCCACGATGTCCTTGACTTTGCGGCGCGGATTGAGCGAGGCGAATGGATCCTGGAACACCGGTTGGATCAGCCGGGCGCGCGCTTTGCGGTCGAGCTCGGAGACGCGTTTTCCGTCGACCAGCACGGTGCCCGCGGTCGGCGTCAGCAGCCCGAGGATCAAGCGCGCGAGCGTGGACTTTCCGCACCCGGATTCGCCAACAATCCCCAGCACCCCGCCCGACCGTACAGCGAACGTCACATCGTCGACGGCGATGACGCGCTTGACCTGAGCGAGCAGGCCCGAGCGAACGCGGAACTCGCGCCGCAGATTAACGACCTCGACTGCGGCACTCATGCGGGCTGCGGCTCGGCGAATTCTTGCGGCGCAAGGCGGCACAGGTAGTCATGCGCGGTCCCGGCCGGCCTTCGCGGGATCTCGTGCGCGCACGTTGCGTCCGCATGGGAACAGCGTGAGCGGAACGCACAACCCGCGAAGTCCGGGGGAATTGTCGGCACCACACCGGGGATCGAGCCGAGCGGCCGGTCGCGTCGCACTTTGCCGGGCACCGGCACGCACGATAGCAGGCCGCGCGTGTAGGGATGCTGCGGCGCACGGAACAACTGCGCGGTCGGCGCGCGCTCGACCACCTCGCCGGCGTACATCACCGACACGCGGTCGGCGACGCGCGCCACGATGCCGAGGTCGTGCGTGATCAGCAGGATGGACAGGTTGAACTCGCGCTTGAGCGAGGCGAGCAGCCGCAGGATCTGCGCCTGCACGGTGACGTCGAGCGCGGTGGTCGGCTCGTCGGCGACCAGCAGCTCGGGATCGCACATCAGCGCCATCGCGATCATGACGCGCTGACGCAAGCCGCCCGAGAGCTGATGTGGAAACTGGCCGAGCCGCATGTCCGGCGCGGTGATCCCGACCCGGCCCATCAGCTCGACCGCGCGCTCGAGCGCCGCGACCCGCGAAGCGCCCTTGTGACGTGTGAGCACTTCGGCCATCTGCGAGCCTACCGTGTAGGCCGGGTTGAGGCTCGTCGTCGGCTCCTGGAAGATCATCGACATGCGGTTGCCGCGGATGCGCGCCATCGCGCGATCCGGCAGCGACAGGAGATCGGTGCCGGCAAAGCTCATGCGCTTCGCCGAACGATGGCCGCCGCGCGCCAGCAGATTCATCACCGCGAGCGCGGTCACCGACTTGCCGCAGCCGGATTCGCCGACCAGGCAATGGGTCTCGCCCTTCTCGACGCGTAACGAGGCGCCGCGCACGGCCGCGGTCCGGCCGAACGTCACCTCCAGCTCTTCGATCTCGAGCAGCGCGCTCACCGCAACCGCTCCGTGCCGAGCAGATTGCGCAAGCCGTCGCCGACCAGGTTGATGCCGAGTACCAGCGTGAACAGCGCGGCGCCGGGTATGAAGATCACCCACGGCGAGAAGAACATGTAGTCCTTCCCCTCGGCGATCATGAGTCCCCATGACGGCAGCGGCGGCGGCACGCCGAGGCCGAGAAACGACAGCGCCGCTTCAAGCAGGATCGCGAGCGCCATCTCAATCGTCGCCACCACGGCAAGATGGCTCGCGATGTTCGGCAGGATTTCCTTCACCAGGATGTGCGGCGTCGAGGCGCCGGCGCACCACGCGGCATTCACGTAGTCGAGCGTCCGCACCTGCATGGTGGTGGCGCGCGCGACGACGGCGAAGCGATCCCACAGCAGGAGACCGAGTGTCGCGACGACGAGCCCCAGGCCCGACCCGATCAGGCCGACCACCGCCAGTGCGACCAGAACGACCGGGATCGAGAGACGCGTCGTGATGGCGAACAGCACGACGTCGTCGATGCGGCCGCCGAAGAAGCCGCCGAGCACGCCGATCGTGATGCCGATCAGGCCCGAGGTGATGACGGTCATGATGCCGATCAGCAGAGAGATGCGCGCGCCGTAGACCAGCCGCGCAAGATAGTCGCGCCCGAGCTGATCGGTGCCGAGCGGATGCCCGGGCTGACTGCCGTCCATCCAGAACGGCGGCTTCAGGCGATTGCCGAGGTCCTGCACGAAGGGATCCTGCGGCACCAGCGCATTGCCGACGATTGCGGCGGCTGCGATCACACCCACGATCGTGATGCCGATGACGAAGCCCGTCTTGCCGACGCGCGAAGTCTGCGCGGCTTGAACGATCAGCGGCGCGCTCATCCGGTCCGCAGCCTCGGATCGAGCAGCGCATTGAGGATATCGGCGAGCAGCGTCAGGCCGATATAGATCGTCGCGAGCACCAGCACGACCGCCTGCACCACCGGGAAATCGTTCTTGGCGATGCTCTCCCAGCCGAGATAGCCGACACCGTGCAGCGCGAACACGGTCTCGATCACGATCGAGCCGCCGAGCATGAAGCCGAGCTGGACCGCGGCGATCGCCACGACCGGGATCGCGGCGTTGCGCAGCGCATGCTTGAAGACGATGCGCGCACGCGACAGGCCCTTCGCGCGCGCGGTGCGGATGTAGTCCGAGGCCATCGCCTCGATCATGCCGGAGCGGGTGAGCCGCGTGAGCGCCGGGATCGCCGTGAAGGCGAGCACGATGCCGGGCATCACGAAATGCTGCCACGTGCCCGTCCCCGAGATCGGCAGAATGCCGAGATGCAGCCCGAGCACGATCATCAGGATAAGCGCGAGCCAAAAGCTCGGCACGGCCTGGCCGACCATGGTGAACATCGTGACGCTGCGGTCAACCCAGGTGTTCTCGCGCAGCGCCGCCAGAATGCCGAGCGGGATCGAGATGATCAGCGCGAGACTCAGGCCCACGAGGCCGAGCGTCAGCGTGGTCGGCATGCGCGTCGCGATCAGGTTCGCGACGCTGTCCTTGAAAAAATAACTCTGCCCGAAGTCGCCGACCAAGGCGCGGCCGACCCAGGCGAAGAACTGAACGTAAAGCGGACGGTCGAGGCCATAGGCCTTGCGCACGATCTCGATGTCGACTTCGGTTGCCTGCGGGCCCGCGATGGAGATGGCAAGATCGCCGGACAGCCGCGTCAGCAGGAACGCGAGCGTCATTACCGTGAAGGCGACCAGAATCCCCAGCGCCAGACGCCGGGCGATCAGACGCAGCATGTCAGGCGCTCCAGCACACAGCGCGCCAACCGTGTCACCAAACCGGCGATGGACGCAAGGGGCGGGTTCGCCGCACGAGTAAAGCCATCACGCGACCGAAGCACGATTGCGGCCTCAGGCCGTCCGGGCGATCCTCTCCTGGATGATGCTGTTGGGCCCGGAGCTGAAAATAATCTCCAGAAATTCGCGGTCGACAGGTTTTTCGAGCACGGTCGTATCGGCAAACCGGCGATCGATACTTTCCTGTCCGTATCCGGTGACGAACACAAACGGTATTCCGCGCGACGACAAGAAGTCGGCGACCGGATAGACGAGCTCGTTCCCAAGATTGACATCCAGAATGGCTGCGTCGAGATCATTCTCGATTGCGGCGGCCGTGGCCTCGGCCACACTGCTGCACGGCCCGACGACGGAAACTCCTATCTCGGCGAGCTGATCCGCAAGGACGAGCCCGACGAGGGCCTCGTCCTCGACGATCATGACGCGGCGCGCCTTCATTGGTCGGGCTGTCGGTCCGGCAGGCCGGGCGTCAGTCGCTGCCGGCTCGCTCCGTGCGCCCCGCGCGCCACGCGGGACGGTCAGCGTGCAGCGCAGGCCGGTGAGCTCCCATTCGAACTCGGTCTTTCCCCCAAGCTGCCGCTCGATGCTGCCGGTGATGATCTGCGTCCCGAAACCCGTCGCCGACGGCTTGCGCGTTTCCGGCCCGTCGGTTTCGTGCCAGTGAATGGTCAATGCATCGGGGGTGAGCTCCCACCGCAAGGCGAGTTTTCCCGACGCGGTTGACAGCGCGCCATATTTCGCGGCGTTGACCACAAGCTCGTGCAGGGCAAGCGCAAGCGTTTGCGCTTTGGTCGGCTCAAGCAGGATCTCCGGTCCCGAGATGCTGATCCGGTCAGAGTGGGTCGAGCGGAAGGGCGCGAGCTCTTCGTTGATGAGCTTGCCGAGATCGGCACCCTGCCAGCGCGAGTTCGACAGCAGCACGTGGGCGCGCGACAGCGCCTTGATACGGCCCTCGATGATCGAAACATAGTTCGCGATGCTGCTTGCCTTGGTGAGCCGGACGATGGACTGGACGATCGCCATTGCGTTCTTGGCGCGGTGATCGACCTCGCGCGCCAGCAGGGTCTGCCGCTCTTCGGCCTCCTTGCGCTCGGTGATGTCCATTGTCACGCCGCTGATCCGGACGGCCTTGCCGGATGTGTCGAGCGTCGCCGCCGCGGTGCTCGCGCACCAGCGCATCTCTCCATCGGGACGCCGTATGCGGAACTCCGCCTGGTGTGGATGACCGAGCGTGAAGAGGGATTGCATCCCGGTCTGAAGGCGTTCCCAGTCCTCGGGCACGATCAGCACCTTGAAGTGTTCGGGTGTCACGGCAAACTGCCCAGGGGTGACACCGAAGATCGCATGCTGCCCGGTGTCCCAGACGATCTTGCCGTTGATCAGATCCCAGTCCCATGAGCCCATCCGGCCCGCCGCCAGAGCCAGACTGCGCCGCTGCTCACTTTCGAGCAGCCGCTTGGTTGACGCCTCCAGCTCCGCGGTGCGCTCCACGACACGGCGCTCAAGCTCGGCGTTGAGCCGCTCGAGCTGGCGGTTCTTTCGATAGAGATCGGTAAAAACGCGAACCTTCGCCCGCAGAACTTCGGGCACGACGGGCACCGGCACATAGTCCACCGCTCCCATCTCATAGCCGCGCAGATGGTCGATCTCGGCCAGATAAATCGCCGATACGAAGATCATCGCAATCTTCTGGAAGCGTGGATGCTCGCGAATCATCGAAGCGAGCTGGAAACCGTCCAGCTCCGGCATGCTGACATCCATCAGGACGACGGCGATCTCATTCTTGAGGAGGTGCTCCAGCGCTTCCTTGCCGGAGGACGCTTTGATGAGATTTTCGCCCAGCTCCCGCAGGATCACCTCGTAGGTGAGCAGCTTGGAGGGCTGGTCGTCGACCAGCAGGATGTTGACCCTATCGTCCGGCGTCATGGGCATCTGTTTCGTTGGTGAGCATGATCTTCTTCCGAAAACCGGTTTCCACTTTTCGGGATCATGCTCTAGCGGTGGAGCCACATCCGCAGCGCGGATAGCAGCTGTTCGGTGTTGACCGGCTTCGCCAGATAGTCGGAGGCGCCGGCCTCGAGGCATTTTTCGCGGTCACCCTTCATCGCCTTCGCCGTCAACGCGATGATCGGCAGGCGGCGGTATTCGGGCTTCTCCCGGATGACGCCCATGGTCTGATAGCCGTCCATCTCCGGCATCATGATATCCATCAGCACGATCGCGAGCTCCGGCGTCTTTTCCACCATCTCGATCGCCTCCTTGCCGGTCGTCGCGGTCAGCACGTTCATGCCGCGGCGCTCCAGCACGCTGGAGAGCGCGAAGATATTGCGGGCGTCGTCGTCGACCAGCAGCACGGTCCGCCCGACCAGATCCTCGTCGGAGCTGTTGAGCCGTTCGAGCATGCGCTGTTTCTCGGGCGGCAGGTCAGTGACGACGCGGTGCAGGAACAGTGCGGTTTCGTCGAGCAGCCGTTCCGGCGACTCGACGCCCTTCACCACAATGCTGCGCGCCATGGTGTGGAGCTGCGCGTCCTCCTCGGCCGACAGCTCACGCCCGGTGAACACGACAACCGGCACATCGGACAAGGCGTCATCGCGCTTGATCTCTTCCAGCACTTCGAAGCCCGTCATATCGGGCAGGCGCAGATCGAGCACCACGCAGTCGTATTGGCGTTCGCGCAGGCTCGACAGCGCGCTGCTGCCCGTGCCGGCGGTATCGATCTCGATATCGTCGTAGCTGAGCAGCTC
Organism: uncultured Alphaproteobacteria bacterium; assembly: GCA_963778455.1. Classification (GTDB taxonomy): domain Bacteria; phylum Pseudomonadota; class Alphaproteobacteria; order Rhizobiales; family Xanthobacteraceae; genus PALSA-894. The sequence continues at coordinate 280,568 of CAVZUL010000006.1, read as the reverse complement.
CTGAATGCTCATCTGTTCGGCCGGGTTGTCCTCGACCACGAGCAGACGCTTGCGGCGCGGTCTCGCGTACTCCTTGATCCGCGTAATGGCCGCATCCACGCCCTCTGTCGTCGTCGGCTTGCTGACGAACGAGAAGGCGCCGCGCGCCAGGGCGTGCTGACGATCCTCGTCGAGCGTGATCATCTGCACCGGAATGTGGCGCGTAAGCGGGTTCTGCTTGAGTTGGCTCAGCACAGTCCAGCCGAGCATGTCGGGCAGGAACACGTCGAGCGACACCGCACTCGGCTGGAACTGTTTCGCGAGATCGAGCGCATCGATGCCGCGCATCGCGACCAGGACCTTGAAGCCGCGGTCGCGCGCCAAATCCATGATCACGCGAGCATAGTGCGGATCGTCCTCGACGATCAGCAGGATGCTGTCGCCCGGAACGATCTCGAGCCGGTCGTCCGGAATCTGCTCGGCCGGACGTTCGGGCATCGCGTATTCGTTTTTCTCGACGAGCGCGGGCGCATCCGGCGCCAATCGCACGGCGTTGGACGGGCCGACGTATTTGAGCGGCAGATAGAGCGTGAACGTGCTGCCCTTGCCGGGCGTGCTGCGCAGCTGGATCTCGCCGCCGAGCAGGTTCGCAAGCTCGCGGCTGATCGCAAGGCCGAGGCCGGTGCCGCCGTACTTCCGGCTGGTGCTGGCATCGGCCTGCTGGAACGCCTCGAAGATGATGCGCTGCTTCTCCAGCGGAATGCCGATGCCGGTATCCGACACCTCGAACGCCACCACGGCGGATTGATTGAGCAGCGTGTGGTCGGCCGACCAGCCGCCGACCGCGGCCGAGATATTGAGTCGAACACTGCCCTGTTCGGTGAACTTGAAGGCATTTGACAGGAGGTTCTTGAGCACCTGCTGCAAGCGCTTGGAGTCGGTCGTGATCGTGCGCCCGAGATTGGGATCGATTTCGGCATCGAAGGCGAGTTGGCGATTATCCGCCTCGTGGCGGAACGGCCGCGCCGTCGCCTCGACGAGGTTGCTCAGCAGCATCTCTTGCGCGTCGACCGTCACGGTTCCGGACTCGATCTTCGACAGGTCGAGAATGTCGCTGATGAGATTCAACAGGTCCGTTCCGGCGCCGTGAATGGTGCGGGCGAACTCGACCTGCTTCGGCACCAGGTTGCCATCGGGGTTTTCCGAAAGCTGCTGGCCGAGGATGAGGATCGAGTTGAGCGGCGTGCGCAGCTCGTGGCTCATGTTGGCGAGGAATTCCGACTTGTACTTCGAGGTGAGGGCGAGCTCGGTCGCCTTGTCCTCCAGCGCCCGGCGCGCCTGCTCGATTTCCTGGTTCTTGCGCTCCACCTCGACGTTGCGCGCGGCAAGCTGCTGCGCCTGCTGCTCGAGCTGCTCGTTGGTCTGCTGGAGCTCCTTTTGCTGCGCCTGCAACTCGCCAGCGAGCTGCTGCGATTGCTTGAGGAAGCCTTCGGTCTGCATCGTCGCCTCGATCGAGTTGAGCACGATGCCGATCGAGTCGGTGAGCTGCTCGAGGAACGCCATCTGTAGCGCGGTGAACTCGGTGACCGAGGCAAGCTCGATGACCGCCTTGACCTCGTTCTCGAACAGTACCGGCAGCACCACGATGTTCTGCGGTACGACCTTGAACAGAGCGGAGCCGATCGGCACCGCGTGCGGCGGCATCGATGTGATCAGCAGGCGGCGCCTGTCGGCCACGCATTGGCCGATCAGGCCCTTGCCGATCGCGATGCGCTCCGGATGGCCGTTCACGCCGTCGTCCGCGAAGGCCGAAAGGAGCCGCAGGTTCGGCGTTTCGCCGGTCTCGACCTGATAGATGACGCCGAGCTGCGCATTCACCAGCGGCGTCAGCTCGCTGAGCAGCAGCCGGCCCACGGTCTGCAGGTCGCGCTGGCCCTGCAGCATGTTGGTGAAGCGCGCGAGGTTGGTCTTGAGCCAATCCTGCTCGGTGTTGCGGTCCGTGGTGAGCCGCAGATTGTCGATCATCGTGTTGATGTTGTCTTTCAACTCGGCGACTTCGCCGCGCGCATCGACCTGAATCGAGCGGGTGAGGTCTCCCTTGGTCACGGCGGTCGCGACCTCGGCGATCGCGCGCACCTGCGTGGTCAGGTTCGCGGCCAGCAGGTTCACGTTGCCGGTGAGGTCCTTCCAGGTGCCGGCGGCGCCCGGCACGTTCGCCTGACCGCCAAGACGGCCTTCGACGCCGACCTCGCGTGCGACCGTCGTCACCTGATCGGCGAAGGTCGCGAGCGTGCCGGTCATGTTGTTGATGGTCTCGGCGAGCGCTGCGACCTCGCCCTTCGATTTCACCGTGAGGTTCTGCTTCAGGTCGCCGTCGGCGACCGCGGTCACGACCTTGACGATGCCGCGCACCTGTTCGGTCAGGTTCGCCGCCATGACGTTCACGGTGTCGGTCAGGTCCTTCCAGGTGCCGGCGACGCCGGGCACTTCGGCCTGGCCGCCGAGCTTGCCTTCGGTACCGACCTCGCGCGCGACGCGGGTGACTTCGCCTGCGAACGCGTTGAGCTGGTCCACCATGGTGTTGATGGTGTCCTTCAGCTCGAGAATCTCGCCCTTCACGTCCACGGTGATCTTGCGCGAGAGGTCGCCGCGCGCCACGGCCGTGGTCACCTCGGCGATGTTGCGCACCTGCGTGGTCAGGTTCGCGGCGAGCAGGTTGACGTTGTCGGTCAGGTCCTTCCAGGTGCCGGCGGCGCCCGGCACGTTCGCCTGTCCGCCGAGGCGGCCTTCGGTGCCGACCTCGCGCGCAACGCGCGTCACCTCGCCCGCGAATGAGCGAAGCTGGTCTGTTGTGGTATTGAGCGTTTCCTTCAGCTGCAAGAGCTCGCCGCGCACGTCGACCGTGATCTTCTTCGACAGATCGCCGCCCGCGATCGCGGTCGCGACCTCGGCGATGTTGCGGACCTGCGAGGTCAGGTTGCCCGCCATGAAATTGACGTTGTCGGTCAGGTCCTTCCAGGTGCCGGCAACACCTGGCACTTCGGCCTGGCCGCCGAGCTTGCCTTCGGTGCCGACTTCGCGGGCGACGCGCGTCACCTCGGAGGCAAACGCATTGAGCTGGTCCACCATCGTGTTGATGGTGTCCTTCAGCTGAAGGATTTCACCACGCACGTCGACCGTGATCTTGCGCGACAGGTCGCCGCGCGCGACGGCCGTGGTCACCTCGGCGATGTTGCGCACCTGAGCGGTCAGGTTGCCGGCCATCGAGTTGACGCTGTCGGTCAGATCCTTCCAGGTGCCGGCGACGCCAGGAACGTTGGCTTGGCCGCCGAGACGGCCTTCGGTGCCGACCTCGCGCGCGACGCGCGTCACTTCGCCCGCGAAGGCGTTCAACTGGTCCACCATCGTGTTGATGGTGTCCTTGAGCTGCAGGATTTCGCCGCGCACGTCGACCGTGATCTTGCGCGACAGGTCGCCGCCGGCGACCGCAGTGGTCACCTCGGCGATGTTGCGTACCTGAGCGGTCAGATTGCCGGCCATCGAATTCACGTTGTCGGTGAGGTCCTTCCAGGTGCCCGCCACACCGGGCACGGCGGCCTGGCCGCCGAGCTTGCCTTCAGTACCGACCTCGCGTGCGACGCGGGTGACTTCGCCCGCGAAGGCGTTGAGCTGATCCACCATGGTGTTCAGCGTTTCCTTCAGCTGCAGGATCTCGCCCGACACGTTCACGGTGATCTTCTTCGACAGGTCGCCTTGCGCCACCGCGGTCGCCACCTCGGCGATGTTGCGCACCTGACCGGTCAAGTTCGACGCCATCGAGTTGACGCTGTCGGTCAGATCCTTCCAGGTGCCGGCGACGCCGCGCACTATCGCCTGGCCACCAAGCTTGCCCTCGGTGCCGACCTCGCGGGCGACGCGCGTCACTTCGCCCGCAAACGCGTTGAGCTGGTCCACCATGGTGTTGATGGTGTCCTTCAGCTCGAGGATTTCACCGCGAACGTCGACGGTGATCTTCTTCGACAGGTCGCCACCCGCGACCGCCGTGGTCACCTCGGCGATGTTGCGCACCTGAGCGGTGAGGTTGGAGGCCATCGAGTTGACCGAGTCGGTCAAGTCTTTCCACGTGCCGGCGACGCCGAGCACGTTGGCCTGACCGCCGAGGCGGCCTTCGGTGCCGACCTCGCGCGCGACGCGCGTCACTTCGCCGGCGAAGGCGTTGAGCTGGTCCACCATCGTGTTGATGGTGTCTTTCAGCTGCTGGATTTCGCCCGACACGTTGACGGTGATCTTCTTCGACAGGTCGCCGTTCGCGACCGCAGTCGTTACCTCGGCAATGTTGCGCACCTGGCCGGTCAGGTTCGACGCCATGAAGTTGACGTTGTCGGTGAGGTCCTTCCAGGTCCCAGCGACACCCGGCACTTGGGCCTGACCGCCGAGCTTGCCTTCGGTGCCGACCTCGCGCGCGACGCGGGTTACTTCCGAGGCAAAGCCGTTGAGCTGGTCCACCATGGTGTTGATGGTGTCTTTCAACTCCAGCACCTCGCCCTTCACGTCGACGGTGATCTTGCGCGAGAGGTCGCCGCGCGCGACCGCCGTGGTGACTTGCGCAATGTTGCGCACCTGCGTGGTCAGGTTGCCGGCGAGCAGGTTGACGTTGTCGGTGAGATCCTTCCAGGTGCCGGCAACGCCGGGCACGATCGCCTGACCGCCGAGCTTGCCGTCGGTGCCGACCTCGCGCGCGACGCGCGTCACTTCCGAGGCGAACGAGCGCAGCTGGTCCACCATCGTGTTGATGGCTTCCTTGAGCTGCAGGATCTCGCCGCGCACGTCGACGGTGATCTTCTTCGAAAGGTCGCCGCTTGCCACCGCAATGGTCACGTCCGCGATGTTGCGCACCTGTGCGGTTAGGTTCGACGCCATCGAGTTGACGCTCTCGGTGAGGTCCTTCCACACGCCGGTCACTTCCGGCACCTGCGCCTGGCCGCCGAGCTTGCCCTCGGTGCCGACCTCGCGCGCGACGCGCGTCACCTCGGAGGTGAACACGCCAAGCTGGCGGATCATGGTGTTGACGATGTTGGCGGACTGGAGGAACTCGCCCTTGAGCGGGCGCCCGTCGACATCGAGGCGGACAGTCTGCAGCAGGTCGCCCTGCGCGACCGCGCCGATCACACGCGTCACCTCGCGCGTCGGCCAAAGCAGATCGTCGATCAGCGTGTTGACCGAGGACTCCATCTCGCCCCACGCGCCGCCTGACAAGCCCAGCCGCACGCGCTGGCGAGTCTTGCCCTCGCGGCCGACCACTTGGCCGACTTGTTCGAGTTGCTTTGCCATCCGCTCGTTGGCGGCGACGATTTCATTGAACGTGTCGGCGATCTTGCCTTCGATACCGAGCTGGTTGCCAGCGATGCGGACTGAGAAGTCGCCGACGCGCATCGCCTGCAACGCGTACAGCAGGTGGTTCAGGTCTAGCGAGTCCTTGCCGTTGGGTACTGGTTTGGCGCTGGGGGGAAGGGCTGGTTTCTTGCGTGCGGTCTGAAGGCTGGCGTCAGCTTTGGTCGGCATGAAGCTCTCCCGGCGCATTCATCGGCCCAGTTAAGACGGAAAATGGGCAAGCTTGTGGGTGGCGGTAACGGGCCGCGGGGAGCGAGGTCGCGTTCTCAGAGAGGGTCGGTGCACCGACCTCGGCCGACATTTACAGCCCCCCTAGGCCATCCGGCTGAACTGGTCGCAATTCAGCAAAACTGCGAACTAACGCCGCAGTTCCTCTAAAGTTCCGAGGAGATACGGGATTTTTTTCAAGATAGCACGACCCGCGCTTGTTAGGGGTGGTCACTCACCGCGGTACCAAGCCGTTTTCTCTTGACGACCATGCTGAGAGGCGCGAGCTACCGACTACGTTCCCTCAGGCTATTGATACAATGAAGCAATTTCAGAAGTGGAGCTTTTTTCTACTCCGCCCAGTCCGATCCTGACGCAGCCGGAGGCCCTGGTCCAAGACAGTCTTGACCGGAGAAGTTTCGCCAGTCGTGGAACCTCGGGATGCCGTGGACCCCGGTAGTGGGCCCGCAGGAACTCGCCGTGATCGACGCAATGAAGTCCATTCGGTTCGACGTCATGGGAAGCAGCAGAACCTATTGGGATTTCTATTTCGGATTTGGCGTTGCCATCAGTTTTTATCTGGCAGTTCAGGCCGTCGTGCTCTGGCAGCTCGCCGCGTTGGCAAGAACAGCGCCGAAGCAGGTTCGCCCGACCATTGCGGCATTCTTCATCGGGTTCGTGGCGAACGCGATCGTGGTCTGGAAATACTTCTTCGCCGTTCCGCTGGTTCTGGCGGTCGCCATCGCAATCTGTCTTGCGCTGGCATTCGTATCGTTGGGAAGACGCGAGGCCGCGGCGGCAGGCTAAGCAGCAGAATGCATCTTGGTGAAATCACCGCGCTCGATTTTCTGCCCGACCTCGGTCCAAACTTGTTCGCCCTTAGTGTCCCCACGCTTTCGCAATTCGGCCGCACGCTCGCTGATCACCTTGATGGCATGGCCGCCGTAGCGGGCTCTGCAAAAGCGCGCGTAAATCTCAGTCGCTTGATCGGTCGTAATCCACATACGCTGTCTCCATCCGTCACCCCGGCGGATGGCCGAGCATAGCCCGGCACGCAAGTGCTCCGGAAGCGTGTCGCCATTTTTGACCAAAGACTTTTTGCCGCCGAAAGCCACAGAATCTCGCAGGCCCTCGCTGCTTCCAGAACAGCTTGGACGGTGCTCTATTTCAGTGCGGCCGCGTGGTTGAGCCTGGCGCTGTGTAGTGTTCGACCGGATCAAGCAGCAACCAATGAGCGTCCGTCTAGCCGCCGGCCAGTCTCATCAAGGGTTGTCCCTGCCGGATGATGGTGTCGGGCTGGACGTTGCTCGCAAATGACCACGTTGCCGGCGCGAGCAAGACGATGGTCGATCCGTGCTCGAACCATCCCATCTCGTCGCCCTTACGATAGTCGGCGGCGCGGCGCACGACATGCGGGCCCTTGTAGGCGAGATTGAGCGGCGCTTTCAGGCAATGTAGCCGGATGCATGCGACCAGAATGGCCGCGACCGGGACGAGCGTCAGCACGTCACCGGTAGCGGCGAGCCGCGCCTCGACTATGGCGCGCTCGTTCTTGCAGAACAGTCGCTCGACCCGCCGTAGCGCAATCGGGTTGACGTTCCAGGTATCGCCCGAGATGTAGGTGACCTGCTCGACGCGCGAATCGTGCGGCGCGTGGAAGCGGTGGTACATGCTCGAAGTCAATCGCAGGGTCACGTAGAGACCGTTGCGATGGCGTTCGACCAGATCGTCGCTGCCGAGCAAATCCTTGAGCGTGTAAGGAAAACCCTTGATCTGAAACAGTTCGCGTGTCGGCAATCCGTCCGTGTGCGCCGACGATCGCATCGCACGGGCTGACCACGACACCCGGATCGTGATCGACCGGCCGCGCCCCGTGCTTGAGTTCGCGCGTGAAGCACTCGTGCATGCTTCTGAAATGTGTCTTCCGCGCCTCGCTGAGATCGAGGTCGGAAAACAGCCGCCACAGTCCGATCGAGGCGTCGCGCACCAGCGGCTGCTCGATCTTGCTGAACCAGCCCATGAACCGCGTCAGCAGACGGCGCGGAATGCGGTTGGTCAGCAGGAAGTTGATGTCTTCCTGCTGTAGTACCTTCGCGAGCGCAGAGCGGACTGTCATGAAACGGTTAGGCCCGGCTGGATACGATTCGCGCCTATGGATTCGCGCATCTCGACTTTCGCGCTCTATGCGCTTGGCGCCGGCGCTCTCACCACATCGCTGGTCAAGCTGAAGGGCCGTCTCGCGCTGTCGAAGAGCAAGCACCGCTCGCTCTCCGGCCATGCCCGGATGGCGCGGCGCCTCGCCGCGATGGTGCCGTTCTACGAATACGACGAGCGGCGCTTCTTTCGCGCCGATGAGGCGCCGGACCGATATCGCGGCGCGCGCGCGAGGCGGGCTTCATGCGTCTTGCCGGCCTGTTTCGCGAGCGGTATCGCCAAGACCGTGCGGAGCTTACCGAGGAGATCAAGGACGGTGTCTCCGACCTGCAATTCACCGACGCCTATCGGGTGCCGTTCCAGTTCAGCCGCATGGTGCGCCGGCATCTGCACGCCGGCGTGTTCGTGCAGTCGTCGGCCGGCGTCACCGTCACCGATCTCGACGGCAACTCGCTTCTACGACCTGACCGGCTCGTACGGCGTCAACCTGTTCGGCTACGACTTCTACAAGCAATGCATCGACCGCGCGGTCGAACAGGCGCGCGATCTCGGGCCAGTGCTCGGCGCCTACCATCCGGCGGTCGCCTACAACGTGCGGCGCCTGCGCGAGATTTCCGGGCTGGACGAAGTGTCGTTCCACATGTCCGGCACCGAGGCCGTCATGCAGGCCGTGCGGCTCGCGCGCTATCACACGCGCCGCACGCATCTGGTGCGCTTTTGCGGCGCCTATCACGGCTGGTGGGGCGACGTGCAGCCCGGCATCGGAAACCCGATACCGGCGCGCGAAACCTACACGCTGAACGACATGTCGGAAGACGCGCTGCGCGTGCTCGCCACGCGGCGCGACATTGCCTGCGTGCTGGTCAATCCGCTGCAGGCGCTGCATCCGAACGGCGATGCGCCGAGCGACACGTCGCTGATCGACAGCGGGCGGAGCGCGCAGTTCGATCGCGAGGCCTATGCCGAGTGGCTGCGGCGGCTGCGCGAGGTCTGCAGCAGACGCGGCATCGTGCTGATCTTCGACGAGATCTTTCTCGGTTTCCGTCTGGCGATCGGCGGCGCGCAGGAGTATTTCGGCGTGCGCGCCGACATGGTGACCTACGGCAAGACGCTGGGCGGAGGCTTTCCGGTCGGCGTGGTGTGCGGCCGCAAGGACTTGATGCGGCGCTTCCGCGACGATCGTCCGGCCGACATCTGCTTTGCGCGCGGCACGTTCAACTCGCATCCATACGTGATGACCGCGATGCGAGGAATTCCTGCGGCGTCTCGACACGTCCGGAAAGTCCGTGTCCTCTATGCCGGTCTCGACGAGACTTTGGAACGCCGCGCCCGCGCAGCTGAACGATCGATTGCGAAAGAGCAAATCTGCCGGTGCGGGTGGCAAATCTCTCGACGATCTGGACCGTGCTCTACACCCAGCCGTCGCGCTACAATTGGATGCTGCAATACTATCTGCGCGCCGAGGGCCTGGCGCTGAGCTGGATCGGCACCGGGCGCCTCATCTTCAGCCTCAACTACACGCAGGCGGATTTCGACGCCGTCGCGGACCGCTTCGTCGCCGCCGCAAAGGCGATGCAGCAGGACGGCTGGTGGTGGGCCGATCCTGCCGCAACGAACAAGTCGATCAGGCGCAAGATCCTGCGAGAGATCCTCGTGCATCGCTTCGCACGCGCTCGCGCCTGACGGATCGCCAATCCCGTGCTCACGCGCGTCCGGGCTGCTCTTCCAATTCGACCTCGTCACCTTCGCCTGCGCATGGCGCGGGTCGATCAGTTCGCCGCGCAGGAGATAGAGCGGCGCCTTGTAGTAGAGCTTGATGTCGTGGAACGGGTCGGTGAGGATCTTCGTCATCCAGACGAGGCCCGGACTGAACGCCCTTGATGAAGAACAGATGCACGGTGCGGAACAGCAGCCCGGCGATCCCGAGGAACAGCCAGATCAGGCCGACGTGGCGGATGAACTCTCCGGCGGTCTTGTGCGGCTCGAAAATGCCGAACAGCGTCGGGTCGAGATAGAGCGGCAGCGGCGACAGCGCCCAGATCGTCAGCAGCACGATCTTGCGATTGCAGATTGTAGCCGACCTTGATCTCTTCCTTGTGCTCGTGCGTTGCGCTGATTGATGTGGTCGTAGCCCCTCGGCTCGAAGAAGAAGTGCCCGGCCTGCCGCGTCGGCATCGCGATCAGCCAGCCGATCAGCGCCGCCGCGGCCGGATCGGAGAACGCCAGCGCGTAGGCGCACAGAAACGAGATCGCGCTGACCAGATGCAGCGACTGGTTGATCCGGCTGTGGTGATAGTAGCGATGGTCGTCCCAGCGCTGTTCTCTGAGCTCTTCCAGGAAGCTTGCCATCGATAGTTCCCCGAGTGTGATTGGGTGAGAGTTGCGCGACGTCGGCTGACGCTCAGCCGGCGGCCGCGAGCCTGACTTGCGGATTCGCCGACCGCATCCTTGCCGAAGCGGATCAGCGAGAAGTGCCCGAGCGGCGGCATCGCGCGGCGCTCGATCAGGTGGACGTTCGGCGAGCGCGCGGCCCAGCGCGCGTAGCGTTCCCAGGGGAATTCGGTGCGCCAGCCGAGCTTGCGCGCCGCCGGCGCGATCCAGTGCTCGACCGTCGCGCCGCAGCCCGGCTTCGGCGCCGACGCGGCTGAGGATGACGATCTCGCCGCCCGGCCTGAGCACGCGCGACGAACTCGTCGAGCGCGGCTTCCGGATTGGGCACCGCCGTGACGACATATTGCGCGACCACGACGTCGAAGGAGTCGTCCGGAAAGTCGAGGCGCTCCGCGTCCATCACCTCGAGCGCCTCGACGTGATCGAGGCCGAGCTCGACGACGCGCTCGCGCGCCTTGTCGAGCATCGCGGCGGAAATGTCGACGCCGACGATCCGGTTGGCGCGCGAATAGTCCGGCAGCGAAATGCCGGTCCCGACGCCGACTTCGAGAATGCGGCCGCCGATGCGTTCGGCCGCCACGATCGCGGCGCGCCGGCCGCGCTCGAACACCGGGCCGAACACCAGATCGTAGACCGGCGCCCAGCGGTCATAGGCCCGTTCCACTGCGCTTCGTTCGATATCGATCGCTATCGCCACTGCTCGCTCTCCTTGCATCGGTTTTGGAGTGGATTTCGGCAACGTCTAGCCTTGCGCCGACGCCGGAACCGGGCGGGCGCCGATAGGCTTGGCGCGACGGGATCATCGCCACCTGGTCGACGTGGCCGATGAATTGCCGCGCGCTCGTCGCCCAGGAGCGCGTCAGCGCGAATGCGCGGCACGCCTCGCGCGAAAGATTCAGCGCGCCGAGGCACGCGGCGCGAAGATCGTCGTCGAGCACGCCGATCGCGTCGTCGCCGATCACGTCTTTCGGGCCCATCACCGGAAAGGCCGCGACCGGCACGCCGCAGGCGAGCGCCTCGAGCTGGACCACGCCGAACGTGTCGGTCCGGCTCGGAAACACGAAGACGTCCGCTGCCGCGATCAGCCCGGCGAGCTCGGCACCCTTGCGCAGTCCGAGGAACGTCGCGTCGGGAAAGCGCTGCCGCAGCTCCGCCTCCTGCGGCCCGTCGCCGATCACGACCTTGGAGCCGGGCAGGTCGAGCGACGAGAAAGGCCTCGAGATTCTTCTCGACCGCCACGCCGGCCCGCGGTGAGGAAGATCGGCCGCGGCAGGTCGAGCGGCATCGCGCGCTCCGGCGCAAACAGATCGGTGTCGACGCCGCGCGTCCACATGCGCAGATTCTGGAAGCCGCGGCTGCGCAGCTCGGTCATCAGCGACAGGGTCGAGACCATCGTGACGGCGGCGGCAGCAGTGGAAGCGCCGCAGCACCGCGTAGCTCCAGGACTCCGGGATCGGGGCGCGCGCCGCGATGTATTCCGGAAAGCACGTCGTGTAGCTGGTGGTGAACGGCAGGCCGCGCCGCCGGCAGTAGGCGCGCGCCGCAAAGCCGATCGGTCCTTCGGTCGCGATGTGGATCGCGTCGGGCTTCGCGGCTTCGATGCGGCGCGCGATCTCGCGCGCGGTTCGGCAGCGCGAGGCGCAGGTTGGAATAGGTCGGGAGCGCGACCGAGGGAAATCCTTCAGGCGTCAGGAAATCGATCGAGACGCCGAGGCTCCTTCGCGCTCTCGGCGAGCGACGTCAGCGTCCGCACCACGCCGTTGACCTGCGGATGCCACGCGTCGGTCGCGATGAGCACGCGCATCAGCATTCCTCCGCGAGGCGAAGCGACCGACCAGAGATGCTGGCGCGGCGACGACGGTTTGAGCGGCAAAGCTTCCACTACGCGGCGCGCGCCGGCTCGCTCTTGATCGTGAACGAGCCCGCAGTCGCCGCGGCCGAATCGTCTGCGACAACAATGGCCAATTCGTATCTCAACCGTGTGACACGCTGAGCGAACGAAAATTCGCGGCCGTCGCGTCGGTAACAAATCTGTTGCATCGAAATGTCATGTCGGTGCGACGAATCACGCGAACGTGGCGAGCACCGTCGGCTCAATGGGGATTTCCGCAACGCTCGCGCATGCCGTTCGTCGAAGGTTGCGGTGGGAGACTCTCGGCTACGTCATCAGCGCTGGCCTCGTCATCGCGGCCTGTTTCGCGTTGGTCAACCTGCTGCACGATGTGGACGTCCGAAAGGTCGGCGCTGCGCTTCGGGAAACGTCGACGCGGGCCGTGATCGTCGCCGGCCTGCTGATCGCCGCAAGCTATGTCACGCTGACGTTCTACGACTACTTCGCGCTGCGCACGCTCGGGCAGGCGCACATTCCCTATCGTGTCGCGGCCCTTACGGGATTTCTCGCCTACACGATCGGACACAACATCGGAGCGACGGTCTTTAGCGGTGGTCTCGTTCGTTTGCGGATGTACGGCGTCTGGGGCCTTGACCTCATAGACATTGCCAAGATCGCGTTCATGACGGGGCTCACCTTCTGGCTCGGCAATGCCGCGGTACTGGGGATCGGACTAGCCTACGCGCCCGAAGCTGCGGGCGCCATCAACCAGCTTCCGCCATGGCTCAATCGAACCTTGGCGCTCGCCGCCCTCGCGACGATCGTGGGCTATCTGCTCTGGCTCACGCGGCGGCCGCGCGTCATCGGCCGCAACGGCTGGAAGGTGACGTTGCCGAGCGCGCGCTCGACCCTGGTCCAGATCGGGATCGGGATCGCCGACCTCGGCCTGGCCGCGCTCGCGATGTACACGCTGATTTCGGCTTACGCGCCGGTCGATCTCGTCCGCGCGGTGGTTGCTTATGTCGTCGGCGCGCTGCTCGGATTCGCCAGCCACGCCCCGGGCGGCCTCGGCGTGTTCGATGCCGCGATGCTGCTTGCTCTGCCGCAAATCGAGAAGGAACAGCTGCTCGCGTCGCTCTTGATATTCCGCTGTCTCTATTTCTTGCTGCCGTTTTGCTTGGCGATTGTGACGTTCGGCATCCGGGAATTGTGGGTGTCCGGAGTGTCGAGCCGGCGCGGCTAGATTTCTCTGCGTTCATTCCCGCGCAAGCGGGAATCCAGGGCCAAGGACTGGGTCCCCGCTTTCGCGGGGACGAGCGAGATGAAAGTGATTCACGCTGCTGACACGAGAGCGCGCTATCGAAGCCGCGATTCACGGATCGCGCTCGCTATGACGGCGTGGCTTGCATTGTTGCTGGCGGGCGTCCTCGAGATCGCCTGGGCGCTCGGGCTGAAATACAGCGATGGGTTCACACGCTTCTGGCCGAGCGTCGGAACGCTCGCGGCGATCGCGCTCAGCTTCCTGCTGGTGGCGATCTCGCTCAGATCGATCCCGTTCGGAACCGCCTATGCGGTCTGGTGCGGCATGGGGGTCGCCGGGACGACAATGATCGGCATCGTCACCTTTGGAGAGCCGGCGGATGCAACGCGCCTGCTGTGCGTGGTGCTGATCGCAACCGGTATCATCGGGCTGAAACTCGCGAGCCCCGGCTAAGGCCCGCGGATTTTTCTACTCTGCGCTCACGCCAAGATCTTTGAGGATAACGCGCGCGGCGTTGTAGCCCGGCAGGCCGGTGATATTTCCGCCCGGATGGCTGCTCGATCCGCACAGATACAGCCGCGGAATGTGCGTCCGGTAGCGATCCGGCGCCGCGGAACGGGCGGTCGATAGCCGACCTGATCCGTTGGTGAACGCGCCGACCAGCAGATCGCCCTCGCGCATGTTCGGCAGTGCGCGCTCGACGTCGAGCGGCGAGCGCGTGAACGAGTCGATCACGGCGTCCGGCGAGATTCGGCGCGTGCTGCCGCCATAGCTGCAGCATCGCCCCGCCATGCGCGTCGCGCGCGCCATCCCAGTTCGCCGGGATCGCCGTGCAGGCGGTACGGCAGCTTCTCCCACATGAACGCCGTGTGATGGCCGGCCGGCGCCTGGCTCGGATCGAACAGCGTCGGGCACGCGCCCCACATCACGGTCGGCGGGATGGTGCCGGCCTCGTGATGGCGCACGATGTCGTGGAACTGATCGACGTGATCGAGCCCCATGATCACCATGAAGGCGCGCGCGAGCTCCGGATGCGCGGCGCTCGCCTTGTAGCGCGGCGGCTCGCGCAGATTGAGATGCAGCGCGAACAGCGGCGCGAGCAGATTGTACTGGAAGCGCTCGACCTGTTCGCGGATCTCGCGCGGCACCAGCGCGCCGTCCAGCAGGTCGATGAAGGTCTGCGTCGGATTGAGCGACGACGCGACGAACTGGCGCGCGCGGATGACTTCGCCTTCGGCGGTCTCGACGCCAGACGGCGCGGCCGTTCTCGACGACGATACGCGCCGGCTCGGTCATCAGCCGGATCTCGCCGCCGCTTTCGCGCACCGCGGCTTCGAGCGCGCGCGCGAGCGCCGCCGATCCGCCGCGCGACATCTGCGCCTTGGCGGGGCTCGCGAGCAGCGCCGCGATGTGATGGCCGAAGCCTTTCACGCGCAGATCGACCTCGCGCAGGCCGTTGAAGAACAGCAGCCCCGCCTGCACGGTCGGATGCTCGAACTCCTGGTGCACGAATTCGAGCGGCGAGAGCGCGCTGACCTCCAGCAGGCGGCGTCCCGCCGCGCTTTTGCTCAAGCGCGGCGTTCCGCTGGTCGGGCGGCAGCGGGACGGAGCGGCTCTCGGGAATCAGAATGTCGTGCACGATCGGCACGAATTCGTGCTGCCAGCGCCGCAAGGTGTCGGCATCGCGCCGGCTGAATTGCGCGAACGATTCGATCGTCCGCTCGATGTCGGTCCACCATTCGAGCGCGCGGCCGTCGCTGGTCAGCAGCGCGACGTTGAGTTCCGGCTCGATGTAGCGCGCGCCGTGCCGCTCAAGCTCGAGGTCGGCGTACCACGGCATCGTGGTGATGGCGCGCTGGAAGAACGCGTGCGTGTTGTGCAGGAAGCCCGGATAGCGCGGGTCTTCGACCGTCGACAGCCCGCCGCCGGCGACCGGCCGGCGCTCGATGCAGATGGTCTTCAGCCCGGCCTTGCCGAGATAGGCCTGCAGAATGAGGCCATTGTGGCCCGCGCCGATGATGATGCCGTCGTAATCTGACAAGATCTGTCTCTCTATCTTCGTCATGGCCGGGCTTGGCCCGGCCATCCACGTCTTGAGCGCAAGAAAGGAAGACGTGGATGCCCGGCCATCAGGGCGTTCACGCCCGTCTTCGCCGGGCTATGGCCGGGCATGACGTTACTCCATCCCGAGCAGCCGATAAATGCGGCGCGTGTATTCGCCGAACTTCTCGTGACGTCTTCATGTCGAGCGTGCGCGGATGCGGCAGCTCGACCAGGAAATTGTCCGCCATGCGGGCAGGCCCGGAGGTCAGCACGATGACGCGCGTGCCGAGGAACACCGCCTCGGTGATGCCGTGCGTGACGAACACGATGGTCTTCTTCGCCTCGCGCCAGATGCGCAGCAGCTCCAGATTCATCTTCTCGCGCGTCAGCGCATCGAGCGCGCCGAACGGCTCGTCCATCAGGATCAGCTTCGGATCGTGGATCAGCGCGCGCGCAATCGAGGCGCGCTGCTGCATGCCGCCGGACAGCTGGTAAGGGTACTTGTCTTCCGCGCCCTGCAGCCCGACCAGCGCCAGTAGGTCGCGCGCCCGCTCGCGGCTCTCCGCGACGGGCAGTCCGAGGATTTCCGCCGGCAGCAGCACGTTGTCGATCACGCGGCGCCATTTCAACAGCAGCGGCTGCTGGAACACCATGCCGATGTCGCGCGTCGGATCGAACGGTTGCACGGCCGACCCGATGCGGACTTCACCCGTGTGGTCATGCAGGCCGGCAAGAATCTTCAACAGCGTGGTCTTGCCGCAGCCGGACGGCCCGACCAGCGCGACCAGCTCGCCCGGTTCGACGTCGAACGTCGCCTGCGAGACCGCGAGGAACTCCACGCCGCGCGTGCGGTAGACTTTCTTGACGCCGGCGAGATGGATGAACGGCTCGGCCATCACGGTCATCCGAGCCGCGCGTCCTGCACGACAAGCAGGCGCTCCAGGCCGAGCACCATGAGGTAAAGCGCGCCGCCGATCAGCGTGATCAGGATCACCGCCATGAACATCGCGGCGGTGTCGAGCGTGACCTGAACCTGCAGCATGAGGTAGCCGAGGCCGCGATCGGAGCCGAGGAATTCGCCGACGATGGCGCCCGCGACCGCGAGGATCGCGGCGACCTTCATGCCGGAGAAGATGTAGGGCAGGGCGCCGGGAAGCTGGATCTTGGTGAACACCTGCCAGCGCGAGCCTTTCAGCGTGCGCACGAGATCGAGCAGATCGGGCTCGACCTCCTTCAGTCCGCGCGCGGTCGTCAGCACGATCGGGAAAAAGCAGATGGCGAACGCCATCATGATGTTCGGGCCGATGCCGTATTTGAACCACACGATGATCAGCGGCCCGAGCGCGACCTTCGGGATCATGTTGAGGCTGACCAGAAGCGGCATGATCGCCATCTCGAGCCAGCGGAACCAGGAGAACAGCAATGCGATGCCGACCCCGACGACCACCGCGAGTAGATAGCCGCCGAAAATTTCCGTCGCCGTGACGGCGATGTTTTCCAGCCAGCGGTAGTTCGGAACGAGCAGCGCGTTGAGCGTCGCCTGCGGCGACGGCATGACGAACTTCGGGACCTTGCCGAGCTCGACAAACAAATACCACGCCGCCACCAGCAGCAGGTGGCTGACCACGGCGAGCGAATAGCGCTGCAAGGCTTCGCGATTGGCGCCCAACTCTCGTTCCCCCACGGACCAGCCACGATAGCGCAGTCTTGGTGCTTTTACGCCAGCCAGCGCGCGACGTTTGCGCGCACGAACGCGTCGTCGGTGAGATGCGGATAGGCGGCGCAGACGCGGTCGATCTCCTGCATCTGGCCCGGGACCGAGCGATTCGTTCGGGTCGAGGCACCAGATGCCTTCGAGCAATCCCTGACGGCGCAGGATTTCGTGGCAGCCGCAGATCACGCCGTGGAAGTCGTTGGCGACATCGAAGATCGCCGCATTGCAGTCGGTCACGGCCGAGTTGAGCGCGAGCAGGTCGGCCGGAATCGTGTCGCCGGTCACCACGGCGTGGATGCGGTCGAGCAACTCGACGGCGGTCTTCACCCACACGCTCCAGTGGCCGAGCAGCCCGCCCTTGATGCGCACGGTCGTCGGGCGGCCCTTCGCCGTCACGGTGAACGGCGTCACCAGATCGAGCACGATGTGGTCGTCATTGCCGGTGTAGAGCGTGACGCGGTCGGCGGCGCCCGCCTCGACGACGCCGCGGATCACATCGAGCGTGCGGTAGCGGTTGAACGGCGCGATCTTGATGCGCGATCACATTCTCGATTTGCCGCGAAGCGGCGCCAGAACGAGACCGGCAGCACGATCCCGCCGACCGCGGGCTGCAGATAGAATCCGACCAGCGGGATTTCGCGCGCGATCGCCTCGGCATGCGCGATCAGCTCGTCCTCGCTCGCGCCCTTCATGGCGGCGAGCGACAGCAGTCCGGCGTGATAGCCGAGATCGCGCGCGATCTGCGCTTCCCTCACCGCCTGCACGGTGCGCCCGGCAAGCCCCGCGATCATGACCGGCGGCCGCTTCGCCCATTCGCTCGGCGGTGCGCATCGCGAGTTCCAGCACCGGCCGATAGAGCCCGACATCGCGGATCGCGAACTGCGTGGTGTGCACGCCGACCGCGAGTCCGCCCGCGCCGGCGTCGAGATAGTAGCGGCTGAGCGCGCGCTGGCGGCGCAGGTCGAGCTTGCGATTCGCATCGAGCGCGAGCGGATGCGCCGGAATGACCGCGCCGCGGCGCAGCGTCGCGAGCACCTCCGCCGGCCAATCCGTCCAGTGCGATCCCATGCGATGATTGACAGGTCCGGAGGCCGACCCTAACGTTCTGTCAAGCAGTTACCATGAAGCCTCGCGCGCGTCGAGAACGCGGCCGTGCACATCTCGCCCGAGGAGACGCTCATGAAAATTGTCGCAAGCTTGCGCTCGTTCTGGCCGGCCTCGCGCTTGGCGCATCGCCTGCCGCCGCGCAGAAGCTCACCTTCACGCTCAACTGGGTCGCGGGCGGCGATCACGCGCCGTACTTCTACGCGCAGAAAATGGGCTGGTACAAACAGGCCGGCCTCGACGTCGACTTCGAGACCGGGCGCGGCTCGGCGGCTTCGGCGCAGAAGGTCGGCGCCGGCGCCTCGCAGCTCGGCCTCTCCGACATGGCGGGCGTGCTGCTGTTCCGCGGCAAGGGGCTCGATCTCGTCGGGCTGATGAACGTCTACGCCAATTCGCCGCAGGGCCTCTACTGGCTCAAGAGCAACGGCATCAACAGCATCAAGGATCTGGCCGGCAAGAAGATCGGCAATCCGGCGGGCGACGGCGCGCGCACGATGTGGCCGGCGCTCGCGAAGGCGAACGGCATCGATCCGAACTCGGTGACCTGGGTCAACATCGACGCCAACGCCAAGCTCAGCGCGCTCAAGGCCAAGACGGTCGATGCGACCACGTCATTCTTCAACCTGCATCACGTGTTTGCGCGCGAGCTCGGCGCCGACATGGGCTTCCAGGCGTGGAAGGACGCGGGCATCAACCCGTACGGCAACTCGATCATCGCCAACGGCGCCTGGCTGAAGGCCAACCAGGACAAGGCCGCGCAATTCGTGAAGATCACGCAGAAGGCCTTCGCCGAATGCGCCAAGAACGCCGGACCCGTGCATCAAGGCGCTGGTCGAGGCGAACGGCGCGCTGCTCTACGACAACGAGCTGACCAACTGGCATCTCGTCACCATCCTGATGAGCGACGACACCTCGCGCAACGTCGCGCTCGGCTGGCACGACGAGAAGCGCATGGACGCCGACTACAAACTGGTCGACGAATATCTCAAGATGGAAAAGCCGTACGACGTGAAGACGGCCTACACCAACGAGTTCCTCGACAAGTCCGTCAAGATGCCGCCGATCAATCCGCCGAAGCTGTATTGATCACTTCGTCATGCCGGGCCTCGTGTCGGGCATCCCTGCCGCGAGCCCCGCACCTGCCGTCTTTGCCCTCTCCCCTTGTGGGAGAGGGCTGCTCGGAAGTTCAACGAAGATGAATGGGTGAGGGGTCTGGCAGCGACCAACTCCATCGGTCGACAAAATGCTGAAACCAATCGACTCCCTTCTTGATCCCGACCCTCGCTACGAGATCATGATGAGGCTGGGTAGCCCGATCGTAGGCGACCATAGGCCGATGCAGATCGACGACATGCATCAATTGGTTTCGCCGATAGTGCTTAACGACCACGTACCGGCTGAGATTTCTCAGCAATTTGATCTCGCACGGGTCGCTTTCATCTACTCTTGGTTCGCATACGAACTCGCAACGTTGGCCGAGCAACAGGCCTATTCAGTGCTTGAAATGGCGTTGCGGAAGCGGGCGGAAGCTGAAGCAGCGCTTCCCAAGCGGCGCGGGTTAGCCGCTCTCCTGAAGCTTGCAACCGAGCGAGGGTGGCTGAGACATGAGGACTTCGAGGTACGTTCGCCGGGATCGACCGACAAAATGTCGGTGCTGGAATTCCTGCCGCACTTCAGAAACGAACTGGCGCACGGCAGCACTAACTTGTTTCCACAAGGCTCCCTTCAAATGCTGCAGACCTGCGCCCTCGTCATCGACAAGCTTTACGCAGTGCCAAGCTCCAAGGTTGCAGCAGAAGGGTAAGGCCCTCTATGTGCGCCCAACCGACACGATCGCCGTTCTCATCGCTGGACGACGTAACCCCTCACCCAGCCGTATTTGCTGAACTGACGGCGATGCCCTCTCCCACAAGGGGAGAGGGCGCAATAACTGCCACCGCTGCGCTGGGGCGCTCGGCGTGCTCACCCGAACTCCGGCCCGATCACCGCATAGGTGCGTGCCACGTCGTCGAAGCTTTGGCTCTGCCCAAGCAGCATGCGGGTGAACGGGCGCTGCGGCGCAAAGCCCGCACGCTTCGAGCCAGGCGCGAATGGCCGTCTTGGCGTCCGCGAGATCGATATAGACCGGCCCGTCGATCCGGCTGAGCGCTTGCGCCAGCAGCGCCGTCGCGGTGGCGTCGTCCTCGGCGATCAGCGGACCCGAGATGCGAGGCCGTGCGGCCGTCGCGCCCGAGCAGCAGTCCGATGATGCGCCCGTCGCGCTCCGCGATACAGATTGGCGGGCGGCAGGCGCCCGCGCATGCGGGCGAGGATGCTGCTCCGGTCCGCGCCGAACACCGCCGCATCGTAGGCGCACAGGGCACGGCCACACGGAGTCGTCGATCGGATGTACCGCAATCGACGATCGGCAGGCGGCTCGATTGTCGCTGTGTGCGGCAGCAAGGCGCGTGAAACCCCACGCTGTCCTGAAACCCGAGCGGCGCGTAGACCGCACGTCCGGCCGGCGTCGCGTCGAGCACCGGCACGAGGCCCGCGGCCGTGATGTCCGCGATGCAGCGATACAGCAGCCGCGTCGCGAGCCCGCGGCGGCGATGCGTGCCCGCAACCAGCACCATGCTGATCCAGGCGCAGCGTCCGTACGGCAGCGTCGCGGCGGTCGCGATCACGCGGGCCTGCTCGCGCACCGCATAGACGGTGCCGAAATCGAGAAACATCCGCCAGTCGGCCGCGACCTGATTCCAGCCGGCCTCGGCGACCAGCGCCTCGGCATCCGGCAGTTCGCCGAGCGCGAGCCGCCCGATCTCGGCATCAGAAGGCGCCATCGCGCTTGCCATAGCCGGTCGGCTTGCCGAGGCTCGGAAGGTCGCGCGAAATCCAGTCCGCGGTCCAGTCGATCAGCCGCGCCAGCGGCACGCGCGGATAGCCGAACAGCGCGCATCGCCTGCGCCGTGTTGACCAGCCACGCGGTCGGCGATTCCTCGCCGGCGAAGACCGGCGTCTTGCCGAGTCGCTCGCCGAACGCCTGCGCGAGCCAGCGGATGCTGATCGTCTCCGGGCCGCTGATGTTGATCGGCGTCGACGGCGTGGTGCAGTGGCCGAGCGCGCGCAGCACCATCGCGTTGGCATCGCCCTGCCAGATCACGTTCACATGGCCGGTCGAGAGATCGATCGTCTCGCCCGCCTTCACGCGCGACGCCACGTCGTGCAGCACGCCGTAGCGCATGTCGATCGCGTAGTTGAGCCGGATGGTGCGGCCCGGCGTGCCGCGCGTGCGCGAGAAATACTGGAACATCTGCTCGCGCGCGACGCACGAATTGGCGTAGGCGCCGGGCGGCGGCGTCATCGGCGTCGCCTCGGTCGCGCCGCCGTGACGCACGTCGACGTAAGGATACACGCAGCCGGTCGAGTAGGCGACGATGCGCGAGCCGGCGAACGCCTCCGCGACCAGCGCCGGCACATGCGCGTTCATCGCCCAGGTGAGATCCTCGTGGCCGGACGAGCCGAACTTGCGGCCGGCCATGAAGATGACGTTCGGCAGCTTCGGCAGCGCGTCGATCTGCGCGCGATCGAGCAGATCGGCCGCGATGCATTCGATGCCGTGCGCGGTCAGCTTCTCGCGCAGTCCCTTCTCGCTGAAGCGCGCGACGCCGACGACGCGCTTGTCCGGCGCGGCGCGCTTGGCGAGTTGCGCGAGCGTCGGGCCGATCTTGCCGCCCGACGCCGAGAATGATGATGTCGCCGTCAACCTGCGCGAGCTCGGCGACGAGCTCGGGCGTCGGCGTGGTCATCACGTCTTCGAGGTGCTCGGCGTCGCGAAAACGATCGGGCAGGTCGACATTCGATTGTCCGGGAATTGGCAACGCGCGTGCGCCGCCTCTATAACGGAAGACAGATACTAGAAGGCTGCGGCCGGCAACGACAAGCAGCGTGTCGGGAGAATTCGCCCGATGACTCGCAACCGCGCATCAAGACCACCGTCGTCGGCTCCTATCCGTTCCCGGACTGGCTCGGCGCGCTGCCGTCCGAGCAGGCGGTGATCGACGCGACGCGCGTCGTCATCCACACGCAGGAGCAGGCCGGCATCGATCTGGTGTGCGACGGCGAGCTCTACCGCTTCGACGTGAACCATCCCGAGACCAACGGGATGATCGAGTATTTCGTCAAGCCGATGGCGGGCATTCGCAGCGCGGCGTCACGTTCGACGAGCTGGTCGCCTACCGCGCGCAGCCGGCGACGAAATTCCGCACGCGCCCGCCGGCCGTGGTCGAAGGGCCGATCGGTCCGGGCACGCTCGACCTGCCGCAGGCCTGCGCGCGCGCGAAGCGGCTGACCGACCGGCCGTTCAAGTTCACGCTGACCGGCCCGCACATGCTGGCCAAGATGCTCTACGACGTTCACTACAAGAGACCTGCCGGAGCTCACGATGGCGATCGCCGACGCGCTCGCCGCGCAGGTGCGGCATCTCGATGCGGATGTCATGCAGGTCGACGAAGCGAACCTGCCGGGCAGTCCCGAGGAATGGCAATGGGCGGCCGAGGCGATGAACCGCGTGCTCGATGCCGTGAAGACGACGCCGGCCGTGCATCTGTGCTTCGGCAACTACGGCGGCCAGTCGATCCAGAAGGGCACCTGGGCGCAGCTCATGGGCTATCTCAACGCGCTGCACGTCGATCACATCGTGATGGAGACCGCGCATCGCCCGGCCGATGAGCTTGCGGTGTTCCGCGATCTGCGGCCCGAGATCGGCTTCGGGCTCGGCGTCGTGGACATCAAGTCGACCGAGATCGAGACCGCCGACACAGATCGCGCGCACGATCGAGCGTGCCGAGACGGTGCTCGGCGCCGAGCGGATCAAATACATCCATCCGGACTGCGGGTTCTGGATGCTGAAGCGCAACATCGCGGACGGAAAGATCCGCGCGCTCGTGCAGGGCCGTGATCTTTATCAGGGCAAGGCCAATTGACCTGCGGGACGCTTTCAGGCACGCCACGTGGTGGCCGGGCGAGACCTCGAGTAGCGGCGGATCGGTCATCCTGCATTCGGCTGTCGCGTATGGGCAGCGAGTGTGAAAATGGCAACCGCTCGGCGGATGCATCGGGCTCGGCACGTCGCCTTGCAGAACGGCGCGCCGCGTCTCGCGCCGCGCCGGGTTGGGCTCCGGCGCGGCCGCGAGCAGCGCCTCCGTGTAGGGATGGAGCGGCGTGGCGAACAGCGCGCGCTTGTCGGCGAGCTCGACGATGCGGCCGAGATACATGACCGCGATGCGGTGGCTGACATGGCGGACGACAGCGAGGTCGTGACTGACGAAGAGATACGCGAGCTTGAACTTCTCCTGCAGGTCCATCATCAGGTTCAAGACCTGCGCGCGCACCGAGACGTCGAGCGCTGACACCGGCTCGTCGGCGACGATCACGTCGGGATTGACGGCAAGCGCCTTGGCGATGCCGAGGCGCTGGCGCTGGCCGCCGGAGAATTCATGTGCGTAGCGGCTCACGCTCTCCGGCCGCAGTCCGACATGCGCGAACAGTTCCGCGACCCGCTCCTCCTTCTCGCGTCCGGTCGCGATGCCGAAATTCTCAAGCGGCTCGCCGACGATCGTGCCGGCGGAAAGGCGCGGGTTGAGCGACGAATAGGGGTCCTGGAAGACGATCTGGACGTGGCGCCGGTGCTGCCACATCGCATCGGCGGAGAGATTTGTGACGTCCGTGCCGTTGAGCAGAATGCGCCCCGCGGTCGGCTCGATCAGCTTGAGCACCATCCGGCTGACGGTGGTCTTGCCGCAACCCGACTCTCCGACAAGGCCGAGCGTCTCGGCGCGGCGGATCGAGAAGCTGACGCCGTCGACCGCCTTCACGACGCCCTTGCGCCGTTGCAGCAGGCCGCCGTGCACCGGAAAGTGCTTGACCAGATCCTTCACTTCGAGGCTGCGGGCTCGCTCATGCGGCTGCGGCGCCGACGCGCTGCGCCTCCCAGCACGCGACCCGATGCCCGGTCCCGAATTCCGCCAGGACTGGCGGTGTCGTGTGGCAGCGCTCGGTCGCGAAGCTCGCAACGCGGCGCGAACGCGCAGCCGACGATCGGCTGGTTCAGCGCCGGCACGATGCCGGGGATTTCGGCGAGACGCGGCCGGTCGTTCATGTCCGGCAAATCGCTCGGCAGCGCGCGCTGCAGCCCGCGCGAATACGGATGCAGCGGACGCGCGAACAGTTCGGTGACGGTCGCCTCCTCGGCGACGCGGCCCGCATACATCACGATGGCGCGCTCGCAGGTCTCGGCGACGACGCCGAGGTCATGCGTGATCAGGATGATCGCGGTGCCGAGCTTGTCCTTCAGCTCCAGCATCAGGTCGAGGATCTGCGCCTGGATCGTCACGTCGAGCGCGGTGGTCGGCTCGTCGGCGATCAGCACCTGCGGATCGCAGCAGAGCGCGATCGCGATCATGACGCGCTGGCGCATGCCGCCGGAGAGTTCGTGCGGATACTGGTCGAGGCAGCGGCGCGCGTCGGCGATGCGCACAAGGTCGAGCATCTCGCGCGCCCGGTCGCGGCCGCGCGCCAGGACAACGCCCATGTGCCGGACCACGCTCTCGGCGATCTGCGTGCCGATGGTGAGCACCGGATTGAGGCTGGTCATCGGCTCCTGGAAGATCATCGCGATCGCGTGACCGCGCAGCGCGCGCATCTCCTCGTCCGAGAGCGCGGTGAGTCTCCCGCCCCTCGAAGCGGATCGAGCCGCCGACGATGCGGCCGGTTTCCGGCGCGATCAGCCGCAGGATCGAGAGCGCGGTCACCGACTTGCCGCATCCCGACTCGCCGACGATGCCGAGCGTCTCGCCCGGCTTGAGGTCGAACGAAACGCCGTCGACGGCGCGCACGATGCCGTCGGCGGTGAAGAAGTGCGTGCGCAGATCGCGGACCGCGAGCAAGCTCACATCCGCCTCGCGAGTCTCGGATCGAGGCGGTCGCGCAGCCCGTCGCCGAGCATGTTGACGGCGAGCACCGTCACGGCGAGGAACGCGCCCGGGATCAGGATGGTCCACGGCGCGATCTGGAAGAAGGTGCGCCCCTGCGCGATGATGTTGCCCCAGCTCGGAATTTCCGGCGGCACGCCGGCGCCGAGGAACGAGAGCCCGGCCTCGATCAGCATCGCGGAGGCGCACACATAGGTCGCCTGCACGATCAGCGGCGCCAGCGTGTTGGGCAGGATATGGCGCACGAGCAGCTTGGTGTTGCGCGTGCCGCCCGCGATCGCGCTTTCCACATAGGGCTGGCTCGCGGATCGAGAGCACGACCGAGCGGACCACGCGGACGATGCGCGGCACCTCGGGGATCACGATCGCGACGATCACGATGCCGAGGCCGGGCCGCGTCAGCGTGATCAGCGCGATGGCGAGCAGGATCGTCGGGATCGCCATGATGCCGTCCATCACGCGCATGACGATGGCGTCGATCCGCCGGAAGTAGCCGCACAGCAGCCCGATCGCCGAGCCCGATCAGGCTCGCGAGCGCCGCGACCGACAAGCCCGACGATCAGCGAGACGCGCGCGCCGTGGATCGTGCGCGAAAAGACGTCGCGGCCGAACTGGTCGGTGCCGAACCAGAACCGCTCCGACGGCGGGCGCAGGCGGTTGATCGGCGCCTGCCGGAACGGATCGGCGACGAGCCACGGTCCGAGGATCGCGATCGCGATCAGCACGGCCAGCAGGACGCGCGCCGACGAAGATCGTCGGATTGCGGCGGATCGCGGTCGCGGCTCGTGCCAGCGCGGACGGTGCCGGCGGTGCTTCGGCGGTTGCGGCGAGCGTCACGATCAATACCGGATGCGCGGATCGAGGAAGACGTAGGAGATGTCGATGATCAGGTTCACCAGCACCTTGGCGGCGGCGAACACGATGATCAGTCCCTGCACGATCGGATAGTCGCGCTTCAGCACCGCGTCGACGGTCAGCCGGCCGAGCCCCGGAATGTTGAACACGGTCTCGGTGATGACGACGCCGGAGATCAGCAGCGCGATGCCGATGCCGATCACCGTGACGATCGGCACCGAGGCGTTCTTCAGCGCGTGCAGCAGCAGCACGCGCTCGGTCGTCAGCCCCTTGGAGGTCGCGGTGCGGATGTAGTCCTGCGCCAGCACCTCCAGCATCGAGGCGCGCGTGATGCGGGCGATCAGCGCCATGTAGGTGATGCCGAGCGCCACCGACGGCAGGATCAGGCTTTCCGCCCAGGGCCACAGCCCTTCGCGGATCGGCGTGTAGCCCTGCACCGGCAGCCAGCCGAGCTTGACGGCGAACACGTAGATCAGCACGTAGCCGACGAGAAACACCGGCATCGCGAAGCCGAGCACCGCGAACGACATCACCAGCCGGTCGACCAGGCCGCGCGCCTTCCACGCCGCCAGCACGCCGAGCGGGATGGCGAGCGACACGGCGACGAACAGCGTCGAGAGCATCAGCGACAGCGTCGGCTCGATGCGCTGCGCGATCAGCCGGCTGACCGGCAGGTTGGAGAAGATCGACGTGCCGAAATCGCCCTGCAGCATCGCCGCCGAGCCAGACCACGAACTGCTCGAAGATCGGCCGGTCGAGGCCGAGCTTGCCGCGCACCGCGGCGATCTGCGCCGCGGTCGCGTCCTCGCCCGCGATGATCGCCGCCGGATCGCCGGGCGCGAGCCGCAGCAGGAAGAACACGAAGATCGCGACCACCGCCATGACCGGGATGGTCGCGAGCAGCCGGCGGAGGATGTAGGCGGTCATGCGTCACGCGGGGTCGCCCCTCCCCCGTTACGGGGGAGGGTGGGGAGGGTGCAGCGCGCGATAGCCCCCTCCCGGCGCTTCGCGCCGACCTCCCACGAGCGTGGCGCTGCTTGACCTCGATCTCATGCTACTTCTTCGTGATGTTCCAGAGCACCACCAGGCCGGTGTTCGGCACGATTCCGTCGAGGCGGTCGGCCCGATAGGCGTAGGGCGAGTCCCACTGGCCGAACGGAATGTAGACGACCTGCTCGATCGCGCGCGCCTGCAGGTCGCGCGCGATCTGCTTCTTCTCGGCGTCGGTCTGCGCGAACGCGTAGGCGTTGCGCAGCTCCTCGATCTTGGCGTCGCACGGCCAGCCGAACACGCCCTTGTCGCAGGCGGCGCCGATCCAGGAGTGCAGCACCGGATTGCTCGCGCCGACCGTGCCCATCGTGGTGACGAAGATGTTCCAGCCGCCCTGCGCCGGCGGCTCCTTCTTGGCGCGGCGCGAGACGACCGAGCCCCAGTCCATCGACTGGACGTCGAGATTGAGGCCGGCCTCGCGCATCGCCTGGATCAGCACCTGCGTCGCCGGCGTGATGGTGTTGTGGTCGGTCGCCGCCAGGATCGTGATCGGCTCGCCGTTGTAGCCGGCCTCCTTCATCAGCTGCAGCGCCTTCTTCGGATTGAACTCCTTCAGCATCGCGTTGCCGGCGTCGCTCGCGAGCGGCGTGCCGCAGGTGATCATGCCGTGGCACACCTTGTAGTAGGCCGGATTGCCGATGAGCGCGCGCAGGAAGTCCTCCTGATTGATCAGGTAGTACATCGCCTGCCGCGCCTTGACGTTGTTGAACGGCGGATGCAGGTGATTGAGCCGGATGAATCCCGAGTTGGTGCCGAACTCGCCGGTCTTCATCAGCTTGACGCCGCGCGCCTTCTCCAGGATCGGCAGGAAGTCGATGTTCGGATTCTCCCAGAAATCGATCTCGCCGTTGACCAGCGCCGACATGGCGGTCTGCGGATCGGAGATCCAGACCAGCTCGATGCGGTCGACGCCGGCGAACTTCGAGCCCGCGAAGAACGACGGCCGCTCGTTGCCGGGCCGCGGCACGTAGTCGGGATTCTTCAGATAGACGGTCTTGCTGCCCGGCACCCACTCGTCCTTGGAGAAACGGAACGGCCCGGAGCCGATCGCCTCCTTGATCTGCTGCTGCGGGTCGGTCAGCGCGTCCTGCTCGCGCATGATGACCGCGACCGAGGTGCCGCTCTTGCCGAGCGCTTCGAGCACCATGCCGAACGGCTTGTTCAGCACCATGCCGGAACGTCTTGTCGTCGACCGCCTCCTGGCGCTCGACGAACGAGAACAGCCGCTGGCCGACATTGTCGCGCGCGGACCAGCGCTTGAGCGAGGCGATCACGTCCTTGGTGGTGACCGGCGACCCGTCGTGGAACTTCAGCCCGTCGCGCAGCGTGAACGTATAGGTGAGCTTGTCCGCGCTGATGCTCGTACTTGCCGACCATCTGCGGCTGCGGATTGAGCTTCTCGTCGTTGCCGAACAGCGTGTCGTAGACCAGCATCCCGTGGATGCCCGCGATGGTCTGCGTGGTCCAGATCGGATCGAGCGTGCGTACGTCGGCGTGCAGGACGGCGCGCAGCACTTTCTGCTGCGCGTGAGCCGCCGTGACCGCCGCGGCTATTGAGGCAAGGGCGATCAGGCATCCGGCTCCGATGCGCGACAATGAGGCCCGCTTCCACCAGCTCATCGATCCATCTCCCGGAATAGGGTTCGCATTCAGAGGCTGTGCGGCAGTATGCAAGCGGCCACGCAACCGCACAATACGGGCAATGACACGGCTCAGCCACACAACTTCCCATCTGGATTGACCGGCCTTTGCGAACCGATACGATCCGCCCAGGACGAAAAGATCGGGGATTTGCATGCGAGGAACACCGCCCATTCAGCGGCGCCCCGTAACGGACGCGCTGCGCGCCTCGATCCTTGAGGATCTGCCCGAAATCAACGACATCAAGGACGCCGAGCTGCGCGCCAAGGTGATCGAGGGGTGGGCGTTCTCGCTCGCCGGCTCGTCGTTCAAGCGCATCAGCGACATGCCGGGCGAGGGCAATCCGGACGTCATGGTGCTCAAGCGCGGCGACCAGTCGGTGCATCTGCGCGGGGTCGCGCATTTCGCGATGAAGATGGTGGAGGAGTTCGCGGCTTCGCACCCGGAAATGAGCGTCGACCGCGACATCGTGCTCGCCGGAGCGCTGTGCCACGACATCGGCAAGCCCTATGAGTTCGATCCCGTCAACCGCAGGCGCTGGGCCGAGGACCCGTCACGCGCGGGCGATCCGTGTCTGCGGCACTCGGTCTACGGCGCTCATGTCTGCCTCTCGGTCGGACTGCCGGAGGAGATCGCGCATATTGCGCTCGGCCATTCGCTGGAAGGCCAGCACATCGGCCTCTCCACCGAGTGCTACATCGTGCGCCACGCCGACCACACTTGGTGGCATGTGGCGGGCGCGCTCGGGCTGCTCAAGCCCGAGACGATGACCAATATCGGCACGATGGTGCGGCCGCGTGATCTCGACAAAGCGCCGGACAAGCAGACGCGAGTCGCCTGAACGAACATCGGCCGACGATCGGGGCGGGGCATGGAGCAAGCGCTGGATCGTCTGGTCGCGCACTCGTTCATGCTCGCGCGCGTAAGCGGCTGGATTTGCGGGCTGCTGCTGACGGTCTCGGCGTTCCTGATCGGCCTCGACATCGCTCTGCGCCAGACTCTTGTGGTGACCATCGGCGGCGCCAACGAGCTCTCCGGCTACGCGCTCGCGGTATCGAGTTCGTGGGGCTGCACCGTCGCGCTGGTGCATCGCATGCATGTGCGCATCGATTCCGTTTACACGCACCTATCGGCACGCGTCCGCGCGCTGCTCGACATGGTCGGACTTGCGGCGTTCATCTACTTCCTCACGTTCGTCACCTACTACGCCTACAAGGTGCTCGAACAATCGATCGAATCCAACACGCACTCGATCTCCGCCCTCGGCGCACCGCTCGCGATCCCGCAGGCCGTGTGGTTTGCGGGCTTTGTGGTGTTTCTGGCCGTCGCCGCCGTCTATCTGCTGCGCGCCATGCTGGCCTTCGCCAAGGGCGATCTGCGCCGGGTGCGCGAGCTGCTCGGCGCCCGCTCGATCGCAGAAGAGATGGAATTCGAGAAGGAAAGCCTCGGTCTCGCGGCGCGGGGCGAACGATGACTGTCGTCGCCGTTCTCGTATTGCTGGTCATTCTGGCGCTCGCCATTCCGGTCGCGGCGGGACTTGGCTGGCTCGGTCTCGTGCTCAACCAGCTTTACTCGCCGATCAACCTTATCGTGACGACCGGTGAGGTGACGTGGTCGACCACGACGTCATTCATCCTTGTCGCGGTGCCGTTCTACGTGCTGATGGGTGAAATCATGCTGCGCACCGGCATGGCCGAGCGCATGTATGCGGCGATCGCCCAGTGGTTCTCGTGGCTGCCCGGCGGGCTGATGCACTCCAATGTGGTGGCCTGCGCGGTGTGGGGTGCGCCGTCCGGTTCGAGCGTTGCGACGGCCGTCACGGTCGGCACCGTTGCGATGGGCGAGATCAAGAAGCACAAGTACAATGAGCGGCTCTTCCTCGGGACGATCGCGGCCGGCGGCACGCTCGGCATCCTCATCCCGCCGTCGATCAACATGGTCGTGTACGGCGCGATGACCGACACCTCGATCCCGAAGCTCTATCTCGCGGGCTTCATTCCGGGCTTTGTGCTGTCGCTTCTCTTCATGGCGACCGTGCTGATCGCGTGTCTGTGGCGGCCGGAGTGGGGCGGCACGCCCGTCCTGACCAGCTGGGAGCAGCGCATCCGCACGCTCCCGGGTTTGCTGCCGCCGCTGGTCATTCTCGCTGCCGTGATCGGCTCGATCTATATCGGCTGGGCGACCGCCACCGAGGCGGCCGCGCTCGGCATCCTCGCCGCCTTCGCCTACGCGGCCTACGAGCGCAGCCTCAGCTGGAAAGTGATCAGCGAGATTTTCGAGGGCACAGCGCGAACGACCGGGATGATCATGGCGATCGTGATCGGCGCCTACTTCCTCAACGTCGTCATCACGACGATCGGCCTGCCGAACCAGATCGGCACGCTGGTGAAGGCGCTCGACCTTTCCCCGCTCGGGACGCTGATGCTGATCATCGTGTTCTACATCATCCTCGGCATGTTCATGGAGACGCTCTCCATGATGGTCGCCACGATCCCGATCACGACGCCTATCGTGGTGGCGGCCGGCTATGATCCGGTGTGGTATGGCATCCTGGTCGTGCTGCTGATGGAGGCTGCGCTCTTGACTCCGCCGGTCGGCATGAACCTGTTCGTCGTGCAAGGCATCCGCGAGCGGGGCGACCTCAACGATGTCATCATCGGGACCGCGCCGTTCATCATCACGCTGTTCGTGATGATCGGCCTGATCGTGGCATTTCCCGGCATTGCGATGTGGCTGCCGAACCTGCTCAACTGAACAAAGCTAAGGGAGGACGATCATGACATTGCACCGGCTGGCCGCGACGACGGCAACGCTCGCTGCGCTGACACTTGGCGCGCAGGCGCAGGACCTGCCGAAGCTTCACTTCAAGGTGCTGATCCAGGACAGCCCCACGCCCCACGTCAAACTGCTCGAAGCGCCGCTCTGGAACGAATGGATCCCGGCGGCTTCGAAGGGGCAGATCACCGCCGATGCCGCGCCGTACGACCAGGTCGGCATTCCGGACGACGCGGTGCTGCGGCTGTTGAAGCTCGGCGCGTTCGATTTCGCGAGCTTCGACATTGCGAAGGTTGCGGGTGACGACCCGAAATTCGAAGGCTGCGATCTCTCGGGCCTGACGCTAACATTCGCGGATGCCCGCAAGGGCTGCGAGGCGTGGCGCGGCACCGTCGACAGGCTGATGCAGCAGAAATGGAACGCCAAGCTGCTCGCGCTTGGCACCGCGCCGCCGCAGGCGCTGTGGTGCGCGACCGAGGTGAAGAGTTTCGACGATCTCAAGGGCAAGAAGCTGCGTGTCTACACCAAGACGATGGTGGACTTCACGCAGGGCATCGGCGCGGCGCCAGTGAATATCGCGTTCCGCGAGGTCGTCACCGCGTTGCAGAACAAGGTTGTGGACTGCGCCGTGACCGGTACGGCGGTCGGCAACGTCGCCGGCTGGACCGAGGTCACCAAATACCTGATGCCGATTTCGCTCGGCTGGGCGATCAACGTGCACGTCGTCAACCTGAACACCTGGAAGCGGCTCGATCCGAAGGTGCAGGCGTTCCTCGAAGCCGAATACAAGAAATTCGAAGACAAGTTCTGGCAGATCATGAAGGACCTGGATGACGACGCGGCCAACTGCAATGTCGGCAAGCAGCCCTGCCGGAACGGCAAGCTCGCCAGCATGATCATGGTGCCGGTGTCCGATGCCGACCAGCAGCGCTTCAAGAAGCTGGTCCAGGAAACGGTGCTCAAGGGATGGCTCAAGCGCGCCGGCGCCGATGTCGCCAAGGAATGGAATGAAACGGTCGGCCGGGCGCTCGGGATGGAGGCGACACAGTAGACGTCGCCCGCAGCGCGATAAGCGCGGGCGGCAGAAGGCCGCTCGATCGTCCTTGAAGCCGTTATTTCAAGCTTCAAGCTTGTGCTATCGTGCGCACAACAAGGTAAAAACGGGGAGGTACCATGCGCTTCGCACTTGTTACCGGCATCGCCGCGGTCGTTTCGCTCGGCGCGGCGCCGGCATCCGCCCAGGAAGTCACCCTGCGCGCCGTGACATCGTTCGCCGAGGGCACGCTGTTCTCCAAGAACTTCGAGCGCTTCATCGAGAAGGTGAACACCGACGGCAAAGGCGCGGTGCGCATCAACTACATCGGCGGGCCTCGTGCGATGCCGCCGTTCGAGGTCGGCAATGCGGTGCGCACCAAGGTAGTCGACATCGCCAATGTCACCGGCGCGTTCTACACCAACCTCATGCCGGAGGCGGACGGCTTCAAGCTCATCTCCAAGCCGATGAGCGAGCAACGCCGGAACGGCACTTGGGAGTTCATCAACCAGCTGCATAACCAGAAGCTCAATTCGCAATATCTGGCGCGCCAGTTTCACAACGTGCCGTTCCACATCTATCTCAACAAGAAGCCCGACAAGCTCGACTTCTCCGGCCTGAAGATCCGCGTGACGCCGGTTTACAAAGACATTGTCGAGGCGCTCGGCGGCACCGCGATCACCACCGCGCCGGGCGAGGTCTATACGGCGCTCGAACGCGGCGTGGTCGACGGCTACGGCTGGCCGGTCAACGGCATCTTCGACCTCGGCTGGGAGAAGGTAACCAAGTTTCGCCTCGAGCCCGCATTCTACAGCGTCGAGGTGAACGTGCTGGTCAATCAGGATACCTGGAAGGCGCTCAACGACGCGCAGCGCAAGGTGCTGAGCGACGCCGCACTCTGGCTCGAAGGGCTCGACTCGGAACAGACCGCCCTGATGTCATCTGAGCGCGACCGCCAGACCAAGGCCGGCATCCAGGCGATCGATTTTGGGCCAGCGGAGGGTAAGAAGTTTCTCGACAAGGCCAACGAGGTCGCGTGGCAATCAGTCATCAAGCGCGCACCTGAGACCGGACCGAAGCTCAGGCAGCTGGCGGGGAATTAGCCTCGTGTCCCGGGCGCAGCGCAGCATGTAATGATGCGCTGCAACCCGGGATCGCCACACGCTCACAGCTTTGGGCGGTTCCGCATCTGCGATGCACCGCTAAGGAGCGCTGCATCGCGTGCGGGACACAGTCGTATCGAATGACAAAACTCTCCTCTCATCTCGCCCGCCTGTTCGACCTCCTCGCCATCATGGCGGCGCTCATCCTGCTCGCGATGGTCGTGGTGGTGACGGCCGACATCGTGCTGCGCAACACGGCGCGCATCGGTTTTGCCTGGGCCAACGAAATCACCGAATACGCGCTCTACATCATCACGCTGCTCACCGCGCCGTGGCTGCTGCGGCGCGGTCAACACGTGCGGATCGACATGTTTCTCGTCATCGTCCCGCCGCGGCTCGCCTGGATGATGGAGGCAGCGGCGGACCTCGTGGGGCTAGCAGCGAGCCTCGTGCTCGTGTGGTACGGCGCGATCATGACGCTCCAGAGCGCACGGCTCGGCTCCATCACCATCAAGAACCTGGTGTTCCCCGAGTGGTGGCTGCTTGCGCCGCTGCCGGTCTGCTTCTGCCTGCTCGCGCTCGAATTCGCGATGCGCTTTCATCGGCTGATCGGCGCGGCCCGCACGCGCCGCCTCGAAGCGACCTCGGTCGGCTGATGGGCTGGGCCGAAGCAAGCCTCATCTTGTTCGGCGGCCTCGTTACCATCATGGGGCTCGGCCTGCCGGTCGCGTTCGCGTTCCTGGCACTCAACATCGTCGGCGCATGGCTGTTCCTCGGTGGTGAGCCGGGGCTGGCGCAACTGGCTCGCAATGCTGTGCAGTCGGTGACGAGTTTCTCGCTGACGCCGATACCGTTCTTTGTGCTGATGGGCGAGGTGTTGTTCCACACCGGCGTCGCCATGAAGGCGATCGACGCGTTCGCGCTGCTGATCCGCCGCGTGCCGGGCCGGCTCTCGGTGATCGCGATCGTCGCCGGCACGGTGTTCTCGGCGATCTCGGGCTCGACCATTGCCACCACGGCCCTGCTCGGCAGCCTGATGCTGCCAACGATGCTCGCACGCGGCTATGAGCCGAAGATGGCGATGGGCCCGATCATGGGCATCGGCGGCGTCGACATGCTGATCCCGCCCTCGGCACTCACCGTGCTGCTCGGCAGCATCGCCGGCATCTCGATCTCGGGGCTGCTGATCGGCGGCATCGTGCCGGGCCTGATCCTCTCGGCACTGTTCGTCGGTTACATCATTGCGCGCGCCATCATCGATCCGTCGCTCGCGCCGAACGAGGCCCTGCCGCCCGCGCAGGGCTTCTGGGAACGCTGGCGGCCGTTCCTTATCCATGTGCTGCCCTTGGTGCTGATCTTCGCGATCGTCGTCGGCGCGATGACGCGAGGCTGGGCGACGCCCACGGAAGCCGCCGCGCTCGGCGCCGCCGCCACGATTGCGGCCGCGGCGTGTTACGGCGCGCTGACGTTCGCAAACCTGATGAGGGCGCTCACCGGCACGGTCGCGGTGTCGGGCACGATCCTGTTCATCATCTTGGGCGCCACGACCTTCTCGCAGGTGCTGAGCTTTTCCGGCGCCACCAACGGGATCGTCGCGCTGGTGTCGGGGCAGGGGCTTTCGGCGACTGCGATCATCATCGGCATGATGCTGATCCTCTTGTTCCTCGGCTGCTTCGTCGATCAGGTGAGCATGATGCTGATCACGCTGCCGTTCTTCATGCCGCTGGTCGCGAAGCTCGGCATCGACCCGATCTGGTTCGGCGTGCTGTTCTTGATCTGTATGCAGCTCGGATTGCTCACGCCCCCGTTCGGGCTCTTGCTCTTTACCATGAAGGGCGTCGCGCCGCCCGGCATCACCATGCAGCAGATCTACGCGGCGAGCCTGCCGTACATCGCGTTCGGCGTGCTGGTGCTGGTGGCGATCTTCCTGTTTCCGCCGCTCGCGACGTGGCTGCCGGGCGTGTTGGGGAATTAGACCGCTTGCGGCTCCTTCAATGCGGCCAGCGCCGCATCGAGCGCCGCGCCGGTATCGTCGGCGTTGGCGGCCTTGCGCAGCGCGGCAAGCTGGGCGGCGCCGTCGGGTCGCTGCGCCAGCGACGGTAACAGTCCCATCAGCGTCTCGAACCGTGCGCGGCCGCGTTCGTGCGTGTCGCCGTAGCCCTTCACCAGATTGCGCGCGGCGGCCGCTTCGACAGCGAGATCGTAATTGATCGCGGCGATACGATGGATCGTCGCGAGCCATTCCTCCAGATAGCGCTGTTCTACTTGGTAGCGCAGCGAATGCGGACGCAGCGGCTTGAGCGATGCCACGAGATAGAGCAACAGAAACCCGCGCAGCGAACTCGTCTTCACGATGCGGCCCTTGCGCGTCATCCGGTCGATGAGACCCTTCAGCCAGCCGGTGCACAGGATGAAGCGCCCAAGCGGCGCCGGGAGCGTGTCGGCGATCTCCTGCGTGCGCGGATGCATGAATTCGGCGATCTCGAGAATCTGATCGTCGTTTGCCCGCACTTCCTCGCGCACGCGTTCGAAGCGCGACGGGCGAATCTTCAGCTCGGCAACGCGGATGGTGTCCTCGTAGGCCATGCCGAGCGCAAGCTGCCGCGCGGTTTCGCCGATCAGGCGTCCGTCGCGGTCGGCCTGCGCGACCGGTGCAAGGCGATCGAGATAGAGCCGCGCATAGGCGAGGCTCTGATAGTCCACCGTGCGCTCGATCCCGGCGCGGACGATGGTGCGTGCGCCGAACTTGTCCGCCTCGGCGATCAGCTCGGCCGGGATTGGAAGGTGTGGGGACGGAGTTGCGCGTCTCTCGTCCGAATCCTGCCCGTCGAGCGTCGGAGGCGGCATCGTCGTGGCCGGCGTCTTCACCGTCGCGGCGCCAGCGGCCGTCGCCTCAAATCCGGCCGTGAACGCGGCCAAACTCGCCTTGATGCCGACGCCGCCGCGCCGGATCGCGCCCTCGAACGCCTGGCGCGGGAACGGCAGCACGCCCGCGCTCGCGATCGCACCAAGCAGCACCGCGCTGATCACGCTGCCCGTCGCCTCGGCGATGGCCGCCATGTCGAACGCATGCATCGTCTTCGCCGCCGAGCGGCACGCTTCGAGGAGCTTCTCGGGGTCGACGCGCCCGTCGGCCATCGCGATCTTCTCGGTCATCGCGAACACGCGATTGGTCGAGACGATCAGCGTGGTGCGGTCCGGCGTGATCAACCCCCGCTGGATCGCGCGGCCCGCCTCCATCAGTTCCGATGCGATCACGATGTCGACGTCTCCCGGCGTCGGCATCAGGGCGAGCACCGGCTCATGTGCGGCATCCGTGATGCCGGCGCGGGGATAGATTTCTATATAGTAGATCGTCGACCCTGTGCGCTGCGCGACGCCGGGCACCGAGGTGAGCTGCGCGATGTAATGATTGCTCTCGGCGAGATCGACGGTCCAGTCGGCCAGCACGCCGCCGCCTTCGCCGCCCATCGCGAGGATCGCGATGGTGATCGGGCGCTGGCGCTGCGGGAACGGCGCGTTCATGCGGCCGAGAATTGCCGCTTGGCAATTCTCCTCTGCAGAAAGCCGATCGCGGCGCCGCGCAGGCGCGCCTTGAAGCGGTCCCACACGCTCGGATTGTTGATGATCGACGCGCGATAGAATGAGGGACACAGCACCGCGGCATGCGCGACCTCGCCGCACAATCCGCACCCGACACACGAGTTGATGACTTTCGTCACCGGTTCGGTGCGCAGCGGGTCGGGATTCGGCGCGACGGTGAGCGAAGGGCATCCCGACAACCGGATGCACGAGTGATCCCCGGTGCAGGTGTCTGGATCGACGCCGAAGCGCTCGCGCACCACGCGGGCTCCATCCCTGATCGCCTTCACCGTCAGCGGGCGCTCGCGGCGCTGCTTGTTCAGCATGCACTCGGACTGCGCCACGATGACCTTCGGACCCTTCTCCTTGGTAGTGAGCGCCTCGCGCAACGTGTCGCGCATGCCCGCGACATCGTAAGTGTGCGTCAGCGTGCGCACCCATTCGACGCCGACGCCGCGCACGGCCTTCTCGATCGAATTGTGGGTCTTGCGGATCTTGTTTTCGGCGTAAGACGAGAGGATGTCCTGCCCGCCGGTCGCCGAGGTGTAGCCGTTGTCAACGATGATGGTGACGTTGTCGGACTTGTTGAACACCGCGTTGCCGATCGATGACGTCAGCCCGTTGTGCCAGAACCCGCCGTCACCAAGAAACGAAATCGCACGCTTGTCCGCCTTCGCGTTGAACGCCGAGGCGCCCGCACCGCCGAGGCCGTAGCCCATGGTGGTCGCACCGATATTGAACGGCGGCAGGATCGAGAACAGGTGGCAGCCGATGTCGCAGGACACGTGATGCGGGCCGAGCTCGCGCTCGACCAGCTTCAGCGCGGTGAAGATCGGGCGCTCCGGACAGCCGGTGCAGAACGAGGGCGGGCGCGGATGCACGTTGTGCTCGGTCGCCTTCACGGCGGCGGCGATGCGCACCGCGCCTTCGTTCGACGGCGGTGCGTCGGACAGCACGTCCGGCCGATAGGCGCGGATGAATGCCTTCACGCCGTCGCGCACCACGCCGCCGGTGTATTCGCCGGCCATCGGCAGCATGCCCTTGCCTTCGATGCGCGCCTGTACGTCGGCGCGGCGGAAAATCGTGTTGACGGCCTGCTCGATATACTCTGGCTGGCCCTCCTCGACGATCAGGATCGCGCGCTTGCCTTCAGCAAAACGGATCAGCTCGCGGTCGATCAGCGGATAGGTGACGTTCATCACGTAGAGCGGCACGCGCGATCGGCCGAGCGAGTTGGCGAGGCCAGCAAGTTCGAGCGCGCGCAGCGTGGTGTTATACATTCCGCCCTGCATCACGATGCCGATGTCGGAGAGATCGCCGTCGTGGAATTCGTTGAGCTTGTTGTCCTCGATGAATTTCACCGCGGCCGGCCAGCGCTTCTCGATCTTCTCCTTTTCGTGGAGGTAGCTCGCCGGCGGCAGCACGATACGATCGGTGGCCCGGCGCGGGTTCTCCATCGCGTCGCGCAATGTGTATGAAGGTCGCACGTTGTCCTGGGTTTCGAAGCGGCCATGCACATGGCAGGCGCGGATGCGCACTTCGAGCATCACCGGCGTATTTGTCGCTTCGGAAAGCTCGAACCCCTTCTTCACCGCGTTGACGATCGAGGGCAGGTTCGGACGCGGGTCGAGCAGCCAGATCTGCGATTTGGTCGCGAACGGGTGAACGCGCTCCTGCATGATCGAGGAGCCTTCGCCGTAGTCCTCGCCGATGATGATCAGCGCCCCGCCGGTGACGCCGCCGGAGGCGAGGTTCGACAACGCATCGGACGCGACATTGACGCCGACGATGGACTTGAACGTGACCGCGCCGCGCAACGGATAGTTCACCGAGGCCGCGAGCGTCGCCGCGGCGGTCGCCTCATTGGCGCTGTTCTCGAAATGGACGCCGAGGTCTTCCAGAATATCGTTCGCGTCCGCCAGCACGTCCATCAGGTGCGAGATCGGCGCGCCCTGATAGCCCGCCACATAGGACACGCCGGATTCGAGCAGCGCCTTGGTGATCGCGAGGATCCCTTCGCCGCGGAATTCCTCGCCCGCGCCGAGCTTCAGCTTCTCGACTTCTTTCTTGAAGGATCGTTCGGCCATGGGATGCTCCGGCGTCAGTATAGGCCGATGGACGCGGCACGCCAGCTAGCCGCGCGGCCGCACAAATTCCAGGAGCAACTCGGCCACCTTTTCGGGCTGTTCTTGCTGCACCCAGTGCCCGGCGTTTGCCACGAGATGACAGCCCAGCATTTGCGTGCAGGCGGCCGCCTGCATTTGCTCAAGATCGCCGGGTTTCTGGTAGACGCCCCAATCGTTTGCCCCCGCGATAAAGCATGACGGAACGTCGATCGTGCGGCCGGAGAAGAGTTCGAGATCGGCGTTGGGTGTCCCGAGCGTGCGGCATCGGTACCATTGCAGGCCGCCCTGAAAGCCAGTCCGGGCGAATTCCGTGCTGTAGACGCGCAGCTCGTCTTCGGTGAGCCACTTGCACGCTGCGATGTCCGACGCCAACGGCATCTCCGCAGCGACTGTCTCGGCCATTCCCTGGTTCAGGTCCATGACATAGTAGGTTGGCAGCTTGGCCAACTCGTCAGCGGTCCAGGCCTTC
The DNA here is from genome assembly GCA_963778455.1 of uncultured Alphaproteobacteria bacterium. GTDB lineage: Bacteria > Pseudomonadota > Alphaproteobacteria > Rhizobiales > Xanthobacteraceae > PALSA-894. The sequence goes on along the minus strand of CAVZUL010000006.1, from coordinate 240,888 downwards.
AGCCTGAACGGCCGGTTCTGTTCCCAGTCCGCGCTCTTGTGATGATAATAGGCGCGCAGGAATGCGTGGATGCCCTGTGGGGCATCGCTCATATTGTCGTCGGCTTCGCGCGTCGAATAGTACCAATGATAATGCTTGCGAGGCCGATCCAGTGCCGCGAGATCGTCGAGGACCTTGAGTGGTGCGGTCGACGCATTGGAGCGGCCCTCCGCCGTGCCGAATGGCAAGTCCGGCGGCCCGGCGAACGGCGCGCTCATCATCGCCACGGAATGGAAGACGTCCGGCCGTGCGAGCGGGCAATAACCCGCGACCGGCGATCCGAAATCATGCCCGACCACGGCCGCGACGGTGCGATGGCCAAGCGCGAACACCAGCGCCAGCGCGTCCTTCACGACGTTGAGGATACGGAACGAGGCGACGTTGCCGTCGTACGCGCCGTCCCAGCCGGTCGTGCGGCCATAGCCGCGCTGGTCCGGGGCGATCACATGAAAACCGGCGGCCGCCAACGGCAACATCACTTTGCGCCAACTGTACGCGAGCTCCGGAAATCCGTGCAGCAGCAGGATGCACGGTCTACCCGGCACTTCATACCCCGCCTCCAGAATGTGCATCGTGAGCCCGTTGATCCTGTCGACGAAACGCGAGCGCACGCCGCGCGGAAGCGGGATATCGAGGAGGGATTTCACGTCGGACATCTTCGACTCTGTTGATAAGAACACGCGTGAGTGCCCTCGCAGACACATACCTTGTCAAGATCCCGAAGTAATCTGAAAAGAAATTGCCGAAGATTGACGCGACCAGAGCTCACTACGCCTTTGCGAGCTCAGCCATGCCCCGTTCGAAATCGTTCTGCGGCGCCCAATCGAGCTCTTTGCGCAGACGCGTGGAGTCCGCCGTGATGTGGCGTACATCGCCGAGGCGGTAAGTGCCGGTCACGAGGGGTTCGGGACCACGCAGCGCGTCCGCGAGAGCGCGCGCCATGTCGCCGACCGTGCGCGGCGTGCCGGATCCGACGTTGAACGCGCGAACGCCCGTCACATGCCTCTCGCAGGCGAGCACCGTGGCGGCCGCGACATCGCGCACATGCACGAAGTCGCGGCGCTGCTTGCCGTCCTCGAAAACCTTCGGCGCCTCACCGCGCCGGAGTGCGGAAGTAAAGATCGCCGCCACGCCGGCGTAGGGCGTGTCGCGCGGCATGCCGGGGCCGTAAACGTTGTGATAGCGCATCGCCGCGACCGAACCGCCGGTCGCGCGGGCCCAGTTCGACGCATAGAATTCCTGCGCCACCTTGCTGCTCGCATAGGCATTACGCGGATCGAGCGGCGTGTCTTCGCTCACCAGCGCCGGTTCGAGCGGCGCGCCGCAAGACGGGCAGGGCGGTTCGAACTGACCCGCGGAGAGCGCGGCCTCGGTGCGCGGTCCGGGCGTGACGGGGCCGTGTTCGGCACAGGACCCCAAGCCTTCGCCATAGATCACCATCGAGCTCGCGAGCGTGAGGCATTTGACGCGCGCCCGCGCCATCGCGGCGAGCAGTTCGGCGGTTCCAGCGTCGTTGGAGGAGGCGTAGTCAGGCAAATCCTGGACATCGACGCCGAGTCCGACCTTGGCGGCAAGATGCAGCACAGCCTCGACACCGGTGAGCAGGCGATCGAGCGCGCCGCCATCGCGCACGTCGGCTTTCTCGAAGGTGGCGCCTGCGGGCGGCGTCCAGGTCTCCTTCGCATGCACGTCCGGCCGCATCGAATCGATCGCGCTGACCTCGTGTCCGCGCGCGATCAGCTCGCGCATGACGTGCTGGCCGATGAAGCCCGCACCGCCAGTCAGGAGAACCTTCACCGCCGGTACACCGCGATCCGGATCGTCTCGTCGGCCGAAAGCGGCGTGCCGCTCGCGCTGTAAGCAGGCGCCGCCGCGAAATCCTCGAGGGCGAAGTCGAGCGCCGCGACCTGCCGCCCCAACATTGCGACCGTCTCGATCGGCACCGCGACGGTCTTGCGCCCCCAATCGATGGGCGCCCAGCCGAGCCAGGCGCGGTAGGGCACGATCAACGCGATCTTACCGTCGGGTGTCCGAATCACCTCGCGGATATAGCCATATGTGGAGTCCTTCTGATCGAGCACCGGTAGGCCGATCAGGGAACCGACCTTCACAGGCTGCGGATAGCGCCGGTTCATACGCTGCTCCCGCGTCAGGTTCTGGTTCTCCGGCCTGGCACTCGAATCCTGCGGCGAGGCGGCAGCTGCGATCCTGATCGGCGCGGCCGCGTATCCGAGGAGCAAGGCCGCGCCGAAACCGCGAACGAATTGTGAGCGCAACATCGTGTCCGGCTCCTCAATTGTCCACACGCTCACGTGTGTTGCGCGTGATACGCAGTCTAAGGCGTATAATGCGGGACCTACGGGCGAGCATCGTCATGGCCGATATAACAATCAACTCAACAGATCGTCATCCGCGCCGGCTGCATCCTCTTGCGCTGCGGATCATGCACTGGATCAACGCGCTGGCGATGATCGTCATGATCGGCAGCGGCTGGGAGATCTATAACGACGAGGTGATCTTCGGCTGGCTGCATTTTCCGCGCTGGATGACGATCGGCGGCGGCGCGGAGGGCGCACTGCAATGGCATTTTGCCGCGATGTGGCTCCTGATGGTCAACGGGCTATGCTATCTCGCCTACGGCATCGCGACCGGCCGGTTCCGCCGCAAGCTATTGCCGATCTGGCCGAGCGAGCTGATCGCCACGATACGCGACGCGATGCGCTTCAGGCTCGCGCACGACGACATCACGCACTACAACGCCGTGCAGAAACTTCTCTATGCCGGCGTCATCGTGGTCATCGTCGTGCAGGTCCTTTCCGGCCTCGCGGTATGGAAGCCGGTGCAGCTCTCCGAGCTTGCCGCGCTGTTCGGCAGCTTCCAGGGCGCGCGGCTGGTGCATTTCATCGGCATGGCGCTGATCGTCGGATTTCTCATTGTGCACATTGCACTGGCGTTGCTGGTGCCGAAGACGATCGGCGCCATGATCAGCGGCGGGCCGGTCGTCGACGAAGACGGCACGCGCGACGCGCACTGAAGGAGGCGGCGATGCTCAAGAACTCCCTCTCCGTCGATCTTCCGGCCCCAAGGTGGCATCGATCAGAGCGTGCTCAAGGAGCACAAGGCGCTGGTCGAGGACATCAACCGCCGCGGAATTCTCAAAGGCGCCGTCAGTCTCGGCGCTCTGACGATGCTCACCGGCTGCAATGTGACGCGCACCGATGCGGTGCAGTCGGTGCTGAAGCGAATCTCGCAATTCAACGACAAAGTTCAGGAACTGATGTTCCGGCCCAATCATCTGGCGCCGACCTTTTCAGAGGCCGACGTCGTGAAGCCGCCGCGTTTCAATGCCTATTACGACATCGAGGACATCGCGCCGGTCGATGTCGCGACGTGGAAGCTCGAGCTTGCCGGGCGCATTCAGGACAAGCGCGCCTGGACCGCAAGCGAGATCTACGCGCTGCCTGAGCAAGAATGGATCGTCCGGCACATCTGTGTCGAAGGCTGGGACTATATCGGCCAATGGTCCGGCGTGAACCTGCGCCACTTCCTCGAGCGCATCGGCGCCGACCTCAAGGCGAAATACGTCTCTTTCAAATGCGCGGACGACTATTACGGCTCGATCGACATGGCGAGCGCGCTGCATCCGCAGACCATCTTGGCAACGAAGTATGCCAAGGAGCCGATCACCGATCCGTTCGGCTTCCCGTTGCGCTTGCGCACCGCGACCAAGCTCGGCTTCAAGAACCCGAAATGGATCACGGCGATCGAAGTCACCAATGAATACCGCGGCGGCTACTGGGAGGACCGCGGCTTCAACTGGTTCAGCGGGATCTAGTCCGGCGCAGCGTGAGCGCGAGGCGGGTGAACGTCGTCACGATTTTCCACGTAGCGCTCAGCCCGGCGACCAGGTTTCCGGACACCTTCGAGACGCCGCCGGTGCGTCGGCGGTGATCGACCGGCACCTCGAGGATGCGCAGGCCGGCCGCCGCCACGCGCATCTGCATCTCCAGATTCCAGCCATAGGTCTCCTCACGCATGCCGAGGCTGTGCAATTGCCCGGCGCGTATCGCCCGGAACGGCGACATGTCGGTGAAGCGGACGCCGTAAACCGCGCGCATCAGCAGTCCGGCAAGACGCCCGGCGACCAGCTGCTGCGGCGTCATGCTGCCGGGCTCACGGTGTCCGCGCAGCCGCGATCCGATCACGAAGTCTGCTTCTCCCTGGGCGACCGGCCCTACCACAGCCGGAATGAAGGCCGGGACATCGCTGCCGTCGCCGTCGAGAAAGCACACGATCTCGGCATCGGGCCGTACGGCGGCAACGCCAGCCGCGCAGGCGCGCCCATAGCCGCGTCGCGGTTCGCTCACGACGCGCGCACCCGCCTGCCTTGCGCGCACGGCGGTCGCATCGGTCGAGCCATTGTCGACCACAATGATTTCGTCGACACCTTGCGCCAAGATCTCCCGTACCACGCCGCCGATCGGCTCCTCTTCGTTGAGGCAGGGGATGACCACGCTCACGATCGGATTGCCGGGCAGCCGCATCATGACGGCTGTGATCTGCGCCGAATCAGCGTAACGGCGAGCGCCACGACAAACGGAAGCGTGGCCAGCGTTTTCCAGACGAGCTCGTTGTGCGGCAGGAAGACCGGCCGGTAGAGGAAGAATGCGCCAAGCGTCAGTGCCCACGCCATCGCGCCGGCACCGAGGGGAATGAACGGCACCAGCGCGAGAAAATACCAGGCATAATTCGGCGACATCAGCACCAGCCCGGCGGTGAGCAGCAGGGTGACGGCGCTGATCGTCCCGGCGGGCGTGCGCTGGAGATCGAAACTGTTGCGCAGGCCGAGCACGATCATGATGACCGCTGCGGCCGCCATGTAGGCAATCGGCAGGCCCGGAATCTCGCCGAACAGGGTCTGCACGAGGGCGACGAGCCAAATGCCCGATCCGCTCGCAAGACCTTCTTCGGTAACGTAACTGGTAAGAAATCCGAAGACGTTGCGGCCTGCACCGAGGTAGGGCGCATAGCAAACGATCGCGGTGACGAGGATCGCCGCCGGCACACGCCAATCCCAAGGCCGCCAGAATGCCGGAAGGATCAGGACCGCATAAGGTTTGACCAATGCGGCACAAGTGACGGCTATAGCGCCCGGGACCCTGCGTGCGCGGACAAGCAGCCAGACGCCGAGCATCATCAGCGCGACCATCACGGCATCGGCATGGCCGTTGTTGGAGATCTCCCAGATCGCCAGCGGATGCCACGCAAACGCGACGACGGCGGTCTTCGGCAATTCCAGCTGCCGTAACAGGTCGATCACGATGACGATCGTAATGATCTCGAACGCCGTCATGGCGAGCCGCATCGCCAACAGCGTCTCGGCAACGCGGGTGACCGCAAAAAAGACAAGCTGTGCGACCGGCGGATAGGCCGTGACGGCGTAGTCGGCGCGGTTGATGTGCGGAAAGATCGAGGCGTCGCGCAAGGAAGCAAGAGCAGGATCAGCCGGTACAAAGAGGTAGGGATTGATCCCGGCTCCCTGCACGCGTCCGTCCCAGACGTAACGATAGAGGTCGGTCGAAAGAAACGGCTCCTCGTTTACCAGCAGGAGACGCATCGCGAGTCCGAGGCCCAAGACGATCACAAGCCCCAAGCGCCCCTCGATCCGTCCCGCCAGCGCCGACGCAGCAATGGTCAGAAATCCTGACACTGCGACCGCGGGGATAAAAATTCCATATCCATGAGTGCGAATGATCCAAGGTCCAGCCGCAACGAACAGCAGCATCAAGAGGCCGGCGGCAGAAAAGGCAATCAGAGCGCCGATGTCCCGGCCGGCGCAGCTCGTCGACACGCCCAGCGACGTCACAGAGCTTCCGCCAGAGAGCGTGTATCGCGCGCCGCAAAATGCGCGCGCGTTGCCGGAGCCTGTGCGCCGCTCAAGCCCGGCTGCACAAAGGCTGGCTGCTCGCCGGCAAGCTCAGCCTTCAGAAGCGCGAGGGAAGCCGCGTCGTCCACGTCGTACCATCCCGGCACGCTGACGACGGGAAGGCCGATCTCGGTTGCGCGTTCGACCGTTCGCTCGTGCACCGCTGAGGTGCTCCATGGAATGTCGGCGAATAGCCGCTCATCCAAGTCCGAAAGTCCGATCAAAGTGTAGCCGCCGTCAAGCGCGGGGCTGAGCACGGCGGCGCCGCCGCACCTGGTCGCTTCCACGGCGGCGCGGAGAATCGAGGCGGGTAGCGTCGGGCTGTCGGAATTGACCAGAATCGCTCCCGCGTGATGGCTCAAAAGCTCGCGCATCGCGGTAGCGATACGCGTGCCGAAATCGCCGTCACATTGCAGCAGCAACCGGAAATCATCAGGCAGCAGCGCCCGCAGCGCACGTTCCGTGCCGGCGGGTGTGTACACGGCATATCCGGTGACGTCGCCGCCGCGGGTCAGTTCACCGATCGTTGCCGCCAGATCGCGGATGAAGCATGCAGACAATGCAGCACACTCTTCCGGCCGCAGCGGCGGGGAAAGGCGCGTCTTCGAGCAGCCAGGAATCGGCGTCTTGCAGAAAATGCCAACCGCAATCCCTTGCACCCGCAACCCCCATTGCTTGTGGCCACTTCAGTGCGGCCAATGATTGACGCGGCTTCGGGTTCCGTCACTTCACAAAATCCGACAAACAATCACGCGCGCTACACAAGTTTGTGTGCCGGGGCCGGAGCGGGATGTGGATCAGCACGCAATGCGCGATGGAGACGGCTATCGATCAAGAGCGCTGGTCGAGCCAGGCTCGCCATCGATCCGCGGAAAACGCAAGCCGCGCACGATCATTGTCGAATGGGTTGCTCATCCAATTGACTCCCGACCGAAGCAGCTAGTTGCGTTGAACGATCCCCGCGATCGTGTCCACGTTTGTATAATCGGACGTAGACCAAGTCTCCCATTCTTCGCCGCTGCATTGGCCTATCATTTTCACTCTCGCCTTAGAAATAGGAGCATGTGATGCGCACAAAGGTTCTTGCTGTTCTTGCTGGCCTCGCGTTTGCGGTATCCATGGTTGTGCCTGAGCCCGCGGATGCGCGCGGTGGATTCCGCGGCGGCGGTGGTTTTGGCGGAGGTGGCTTCCGCGGCGGTGGATTTGGCGGAGGCGGCTTCCGCGGCGGAATGGGTGGTTTCCGCGGCGGCTTAGCCGGAGGTGGCTTCCGCGGCGGAATCGGCCGACCGGGCTGGGGCGGTGGCGGACGTTGGGCCGGTGCTGGCTGGGGCGGTGGACGTTGGGCCGGCGCCGGCTGGGGCGGCGGCCGACTCGGATACGGCGGCCGATGGGGCTACGGCGGCAGGTACGGATACGGATACGGACGTCGGTTGGGCTACGGCGCCCCGTTGGTGGGCGCGGCCGTCGGCCTTGGTCTCGGCTACGGTGCAGCGGCATATCCGTACGACTACGGTTACAGCAGCTATCCGGCGAGCTACGGCTACTCCAATGGCTGCACGTGCGGCGGATACGGCGGATATTGAGTGCGGCGGGAATTCGCAAACCTGAGAATTCCCCCTTTGCGTGCCCTCTAGCGGCGCGCTGAACGAATTGAGTATGAGCCGATTTGCGTCGGCTCATACGCGCGTTCAATTGACTCCCCCGTGATCGTTTTCCGATTTGACCCGGCAGCCATTCACGCGCGCGGCGGAATGCCCCGCTCTGTCACGGTGGGAGAACGCGAACTGGTCCATCGCGTCGAGAGCCGGAAATTGTCCCACAGAATATGAAGACTGATCATCAGCACCCAGGCAGGCAGCACGGCAAAATTCCAGCTGATGAGATCACTGCCGAGCAGGAGTATGAACGCGCCGCCGAAGCCCGCGAATGCCAGCCATCGCGGGGCGACCTTGGTGTAGAGCACGAGAGTGGAGGCTGACATCATGAAGACGCCGGCCATCTTGGCGGCATAGACGTTGGTAATGTTGTAGGCAGCCGCCCGCGCAAAACGGAAGCTGGCCGAGCTTATGACGTCCGCGGGGGCGCCGGCGAAGACAAGAACAATCGCCCCGATCACGGCGGCGCCGACAAACAGCATCGACAGGAACAAGATTGCGCTGCCGAGAAATACGGTCGCGAAAAAGCGATCCTCCTCCCCGCCCACACGATCGCGGAACACACCGAGGAACCAGAGAAAGGCGATCCCGGCAAACGGGACAAGGGTGACGGAAAGTCCCACTGTCTTGGCGCTTGTGGCAAGCCACTCGCCGGTATCGAGCGGATCGGCGGGCAACGAAATCCGCAACAGCCCGAAAATTACGCCCAAAAGAATCGCAAACACGATCCCCGCGGCGGCAGCGGCCCTCGGAGTCCTGAGTCTAACCTCGATAAGGCTGGGTTTGTCGGGCATGAAGGCGAGCTGCTGCGGAGAACATGTATCTCATCCTACGCGCAGGAGCTCGGCCCGGCGGTCTATCAGTCCGTATATCCTTCATAACTGAAAGATGATTGTCTTCGACTTCGACCGCATCGCGCCTCGCGGGCGGGCGCCGGGAACGCTCGAGGTTTCGACGGGCTACGTCCGCCGCATAACCCGAACTGTTCTACGACCTAAGCATGCGGGCGTTCGCTTGCGGCAGGGACACACAACACACGCAAACACAGGGGCGCGACCAGGCGGCAGCCTATCCCACCAATAAGGCGCTTGCCGCGAGAATGATGACGAGCAGGGCAATGGAGCAATAGACCGCAAACTTGCCGCCCGTTGCTTTGAACAAAGACCAGCTGCTCTGGTTCAAGCGGTTTGGATTGGACTCGTTACGGGAGGGATCTGAGCCCGGGTCGTGAGGCACTGGGTACATGGTGAACACTCCTGACGCGAACTAGGACTTGCCAGCCTCATGCCAGAAATGGCCGCCCAACCGGGAGCGGACAATCTACATCTTACACCTTGTGATATAGAGGTCTGTACAGAATCCTACATAGGCTCAATGTTTATTGAAATGCGCGATAGCCGCTGAAGATCGCGGCCCGGCTTTCGCGCAAGCTGCCGTAACACTCGCACGCCATACCTTCCAACTTCATGCGGTTACGTATGGTCACCGTTCCGCGTCGGTATGTGATCAGACCATTCTCTTGCAGCGCATGCGCGACCTCCGTCACTCCGCCCCGCTGCACGCCGAGCATCATCGCCAGAAATTCCTGCGTGAGCGGGAAAGTGTCCGACCCGGCGTTGTCTTGAGCGGTCAGCAGCCAACGGCAGCAACGCTCGTCGATATGATGGAGCCGGTTACACGCGGCAATCTGCACCAGCTGGATGATGGAAAACCGAGCATACCTGCTGACGAGAGTGCGCAACGCATTGTCTCTTTCGATCTCGTTCCGCAGGACGTCATGCTTCAACCGTAGGATCGTACCTGGTATTTTCACGATGGCGTCGACGACGGACCGGTTCAGGCCGAGCAGCGCGCAGGGCGCGACGATGCCTTCAATGCCGACCGTGCCGACTTCGACAGTGCGGCCGTCCCGCATGTCCTTGACGAGCGACACCAGGCCACCGTTCATGAACGAGACGAACTCGAAAGGAGCGTCTGCCCGTTGAATGATCTCGCCTCTCTTGGTCTCGCGCAGTTCCAGTGCGGGGCGTATTCGCTTCAGCGTTGCCTGCGGCAGCGAAAGCAGAACAAGGTTCGCGATACCATCATTGATCGCCGACATTGAATGGACTCATCGCCGCTGGCCTACCGGAATTGTCCCGCAGGTACGATCAATGAGTTTTCACGCCGTTCATGAAGAAGCTTTTACGAACGTCAACTTGTGCTCTGGATGGTTCATTGATTGTTGCAGAAATCCTTAGCTTTGAGCCGATGAGCGAGAGGTCAATCACTGCGAGCGTCGAATCCGGCGTGTCCGACAAGAATAAGGACGCGATCGCCAGCAGAAGTTTGTCCTTCGCCGGTGTAGCGCTACCGTATTTCCTGCACGGTGTGTGATGACGAACGGATCTGGCAAAGCGGCGCCGAGTTATCCGTGCGTGGTTCTTTTGCTTAACCGGCGAGCGTGCGTTCAAGCAAATAGCCCGAAGAAACTTCTCCTCATCGGATATGCCGCAGCATTCATTTCTCTTCGCCCATAGAACGTCGAACCCGCATTAAGCCTAAGTACAGTTCATTCCTGTTGAAGCATGTGGCCCCCTGTCGTCAACGGGCCAACGACGCCGCCTGATGGCGGTCCCCTCGACGCAGATTTGTTGCCGCACAGATCGGGCCGGCGCAGGCGGTCGCAGGCTCGAACTTGTGGTTTGTGGTGATGCTTAGGACATCAGACCACCATCAACGGGGAAGCAGAAGAAGATGGTCATTGGTGCTTCCAGATCGCCAAGCAGTGACGAAAACACCGCTTTCCTTGGGCCACTCGCGCCCGCCTTCGAGTACGCGACCGACGCTGTTCAACGAGGAATTCTCTTTCTCGACGTGATGCGTGAGCGCGGCAATGCGTTCCGCGAGCATGCCGCCGAAACTGCTCCGCATGTGCTGAACTTCGACTTCGAGCTTGTCGTCGACGGACGAACGCTCGCGCGGCCGGTCAATTATGCTCTGGTGCGGGTTGTGCCGCCCGAAGGCGTACAGATCGATCCGGCCTTGCGGCCGTTCGTCGTCGTGGATCCGCGTGCGGGTCACGGGCCCGGGATCGGGGGCTTCAAGGCGGACAGCGAAATCGGCGTCGCCTTCAAGGCCGGCCATCCATGTTACTTCATCGGTTTCCTTCCCGAACCGATGCCCGGACAAACGATCGAGGATATTGCGCGCGCCGAAACGATCTTCCTCGAGAAAGTCATTTCTCTCCATTCCCAAGCGCAGGGAAAACCCTGCGTCGTCGGCAACTGTCAGGCCGGCTGGGCGATCATGATATTGGCCGCGCTCCGGCCCGATCTTCTCGGTCCGATCATCGTTGCCGGCTCGCCGCTGTCTTATTGGGCCGGGGTGCGCGGCAGGAATCCGATGCGCTACAGCGGCGGGCTCCTCGGGGGTAGCTGGCTGACCGCGCTGACCAGCGATCTCGGGGGCGGCAAGTTCGATGGCGCCTGGCTGGTGCAGAATTTCGAAAATCAGAATCCCGCGAACACGCTGTGGACGAAGCCATACAATCTCTATTCCAAGGTCGATACCGAAGCGCCGCGCTATCTCGGCTTCGAGCGCTGGTGGGGCGGGCATGTCAACCTGAACGCGGAAGAGATCCAGTTCATCGTCGATGAGCTGTTCATCGACAACAACCTCGCGAGCGGAAAAATACAGACATCCGACGGCACCAGCATCGATTTCCGCAGCATCCGATCACCCATCGTCGTGTTCTGCTCGAAGGGTGACAACATCACGCCTCCACAGCAGGCGCTGGGGTGGATCCTGGACCTCTATTCCGACGTCGACGAGATCAGGTCTTACGGCCAGACAATCGTCTACACGATCCACGAGACGATTGGTCACCTCGGCATATTCGTCTCCACGGGAGTGGCCCGGAAGGAGCACGCGGAGTTCTCGAGTAATATCGATTTCATCGACATGCTGCCGCCGGGCCTGTACGAGGCGAAATTCGAGCAAAAGAACGCAGATGCCGTTAGCCCGGATCTCATTTCAGGTGAATGGATCATGTGCTGCGAACAGCGCACGCTCGAGGATATCCGCGCGCTCGGCGGCAACGATGCAGCCGATGAGCGGCGCTTCGCGACCGCTTCACGCGTCTCCCAGACGAACCTCGCCCTGTACCGGACATTTGCGCAGCCGGTCGTACGGGCGTTTGCGAACCCTCAATTGGCAGGATGGTCGCAGCAGTTGCATCCCCTGAGGCTGCAATACGACCTCTTCGCCGGCACGAACCCATTCATGGCGCCGATTGCCGCCTTGGCGGAGCAGGTGCGCGAAAACCGGAGGCAAGCGCCGGCCGACAATCCATTCCTCGCGCTGCAGGAAAATGTGTCGCAGCAAATCGTCGCCGGCTGGGAAGCATGGCGCGCGGCCACGGAAGCAATCTCGGAAAAGATGTTCCTTTCGATCTACGGCTCGCCCAACCTGCAGACCGCGATGGGCATTGATCCTGAGTTCAGCAAACCCTTGCGCGGGGCCGGGAAAAGCCCATTGCACAAGATCTTCTTCGAGATGCGCGTTGCCGAGCTGAAGGCGCGCATGACGCAGGGCGGTCTACGGGAATGCGTCGTTCGCGGTGCCCTTTTTGTGGGGATGGCGCGCGGCTCCGCCGACGAACGCGGGTTCGAGCTCGTACGCCGCCTCCGCGCGGTGTCGGACGGTACGCCTCGGCTTCCCCTCGCTGCCTTCAAGACCCTCATCCGCGAGCAGTACTTCATGCTGATGATCGATGAGGAGGCGGCACTTGCCGCAATCCCATCCCTGCTGCCGGCGCGCGCTGAGGAGAAACTCAAAGGACTCGCCATCGTGCGCGAGGTTGTCGCCGCACGCGGCGAGGTCAGCGGCGAGTTCGGCGAAACGCCTCGACCGGGTCGTCGCGCTCTTCAATGTGAAAGAACAGGACGCCGGGGCTACGCGGATAGCGCCGCGCAAGCCCAAGGTTGCGCGGATATCGGCACGCAATGGAGTCAAGGAACACCGCGCCAAGGCTCACTAGGCGCATCTCATCTCGTGCTTGTGACGAAAGGATCATCATGGCCCTCGCTCAAATCAACCCCGCAACCCGCACCCCTCATGCCAAGTACGATCGCCTGATTGCGGCGGCCAAAGAGGTCGCGCCCGCGACAACGATCGCGGTTCATCCCTGTGACGAGACCTCGCTGCGCGGCTGCGTGGAGGCGGCGGAAACGGGAATCATCAAGCCGATCCTGGTCGGGCCAGCCGACAAGATCGCGTCGGTCGCGCGCGAGCACAAGCTCGACATCGGCAAGTTCGAAGTCGTCGACGCCGAGCACAGCGATGGCGCGGCCGCAAAGGCCGTCGAGCTCATTCATCAGGGAAAAGGCGAGCTGCTGATGAAGGGCAGCCTGCACACCGATGAGCTCATGCGCGCGATCACATCCTCGACGAAGGGCCTGCGTACCGCGCGGCGGATCAGCCACGTCTTCATCATGGACGTACCGACGCATCCGGACACGCTGTTCATCACCGATGCGGCGATCAACATTTTTCCCGACCTCGAGACCAAGCGGGACATTATTCAGAACGCCATCGATCTCTTTACCCAGATCGGGCTAGGCACTCCGCGGGTCGGCATCCTCTCGGCGGTCGAGACCGTCACGTCGAAAATCCCTTCGACAATCGAGGCGGCGGCGCTCTGCAAGATGGCTGAGCGGGGTCAGATCACCGGCGCGGTGCTGGACGGGCCGCTCGCCTTCGACAACGCGATCGACCCTCATGCGGCGAAGATCAAGGGCATCAAGTCCCCGGTTGCCGGAAGGGCGCAAATCCTTCTGGTGCCCGATTTGGAAGCCGGCAACATGCTCGCGAAGAATCTTTCCTTCATGGCGAAAGCAGATGCGGCCGGGATCGTGCTCGGCGCACGCGTGCCGGTGATCCTCACGTCGCGCGCCGATTCCGTGCGTACGCGCATGGCGTCATGCGCGGTCGCCGTCCTTTATGCCAACGCCCGCCGTCGGTCGGCGAACCTGCCGGAGGCGTGAACCATGGAAGCAATTCTCGTCGTCAATGCCGGCTCTTCGAGCGTGAAGTTTCAAGCGTTTGCGGTGCGCGGCGGGGCGGCTCTCGAGCGCCTCATCAGAGGCGAAATGGACGGTATCGGCTCGCGGCCTCGGCTGCGGGCTCGTGGCGGAGACAACAAGCTTCTCGTCGACCAGACTTATACGCCGGAAAGCGTCCCGGACGTGGTCACTGCGATGCGTGTGGCCGGAGCCTGGCTGAAAGAGTCCAAGGCTTTCGATCTTGTCGCCGTCGGGCACCGCGTTGTTCACGGCGGGCCTGAGTATGATCGCCCGGTCCTGGTGGATCGCAAGGTTCTGACGAATCTCAAGCGCTACATTCCGCTCGCGCCGTTGCATCAGCCGAACAACCTGGCACCGATCGAGACGCTCTTCGATCGCTTTCCGCAACTGCCTCAGGTCGCGTGTTTCGACACTGCGTTCCATCGCGGACACAGCGCAGTGGCCGACCGTTTTGCCATCCCGGAGCAATACTACGCCGAGGGTGTGCGACGGTATGGTTTCCACGGCCTGTCGTACGAATACATCGCCGGACGGCTGCACGAAGTCGCACCGTCGATTGCGCGCGGCCGTGTGATCGTCGCGCACCTCGGCAGCGGCGCCTCCATGTGCGCAATCTCGGACGGTCACAGCGTCGAAAGCACCATGGGTTTCACCGCGCTCGATGGGTTGCCGATGGGGACCCGGTGTGGACAGATCGATCCGGGGATCCTGCTCTATCTGTTGACCGAAAAAGGAATGAGTACGGACGCCGTGCAGGACTTCTTGTACAAGAAGTCCGGCTTGAGCGGCATGTCGGGCGTCAGCAACGACGTGCGTGAGCTGCTGGAGAGTCCGGAACCAGGCGCAGCCTTGGCGCTCGACTATTTCGTTTATCGGATCGGCCTGCAGGCCGGCATGCTTGCCGCCGCTCTCGGCGGGATCGATGCATTCGTCTTTACGGCCGGCATTGGCGAAAGATCACCCGAGATGCGCTCGCGCATCGCGCGCAAGCTGGTCTGGCTCGGCGCCGAGCTGGATCGTGCCGCGAACACGGAAGGCAAATCCAGAATTTCCAGCGATGACAGCTGGGTCTCGCTTCATGTCGTGCCGACCGACGAGGAGCTGATGATCGCGAAGCATACATTGGGCGTTCTGCAGAGCATGCCCGCTCGCGAATTGGCGAGGGCCGGATGACCATCCCGATTGCGAAGGCGCCGCTGCTCGAGGGCAAGCGCGGTCTCATCGTGGGCATCGCCAACGACCAATCGATCGCCTGGGGCTGCGCCAAAGCGTTCCGTGCGCTCGGTGCCGAGCTCGCCGTTACCTATCTCAATGAGAAGGCGAAGAAGTACGTCGAGCCTTTGGCGCGCGAACTGGAAGCGCCGATTTTCATGCCGCTCGACGTCTCGGCGCCGGGTCAAACCGAGGCGGTGTTCGAACGTATCGGGCGCGAATGGGGAAGTCTCGATTTTCTCGTCCACTCGATCGCATTTTCGCCCAAGGACACGTTGCAGGGACGGGTCGTCGATTTACCGCGTGACGGATTCCTCACGACCATGGACGTGTCGTGCTGGTCCTTCCTTCGGATGGCACATCTCGCCGAACCGTTGATGAAAGACGGCGGTTCACTGTTCACCATGAGCTATTACGGCAGCCAGATGGTGGTGAAGAATTACAACATCATGGGCGTCGCGAAAGCCGCGCTCGAATGTGCGGTGCGCTATGCCGCGGCGGAACTCGGTCCGAAAGGTATCCGCGTTCACGCCATCTCGCCGGGGCCACTCGCGACGCGCGCGGCTTCAGGAATTCCAGAATTCGACGCGCTGCTCGACAAGGCGAAAGGCAAGGCGCCCGCCGGCAGCCTCGTCTCGATAGACGACGTTGGCGTGGCAACAGCGTTTCTCGCACATGACTCGGCGCGGCTCATTACCGGCGAGACGCTGTACGTGGACGGCGGTTATCACATTATCGACTAAACCAAAAAACAGCGGAGGTTAAAAGCATGTCTAAAACACCGAGAGACGCCAGGACCATACCAAAAATGCACGCAATGAACCCGTTTGAACCGGCCATATTCCAGGATGCCCTCGATGTTGGCCGGAAGCGCCTGGAGGCGATCGCCGAGATTCAGAAGGAAGTATTCTCCTTGTGTGAGGAGACGAGCCGCCACTGGCTGGATCGGTTGAAGCAAGAGGCAGATCTCACCGCGCAACTCTCACAAGAGCTGAGCACCTGCAAATCGGTTCCCGAAATGGCAGCGAAGTATCAAGACTGGCTCGGTCGCCATGTCGAACTGATCGCTGCAGACAGCGAAAACCTGATGTCCGACAGTCAAAAACTCATAGCCGCCTCTGCGCGCATGATGTCCGGCAACGGAGCGGGCAGGTGAGCTGCGGCCGGTCGGCGTACTGTTTCGTAGAAACTTAAGAAACCCTGAGGAGAGCGCCATGAACGCAAGTTACGGCACGCTATCAGTATCGGACTTCGCGATCGATCAGGAAGCATCGGATGAGACCATCAAGCTTATCCGGAAGCTGCGCTGGATTGGAAGGGAAGAGGAAGCGCGCAGTCTGGAACATCATCTGAACCTTCCGCCGGCGATGACGCGGGGGAGCGTTCTCGCGGAGCCGATCAGCACGGACTAGAGAAGGAACTCGTGAATGTCGTCCCAAGGACGTTCCGGAGATGCAGTTGTGGTGTGGCCGGCCGTAGCACATGGCCGGCCCGGCCGCGAAGCATAAGGAGAGCCATCATGAGCGCGACCATCGACGATGTCCTTCCGACTGCGGCTGATTGCCGGAGGAAAAGTGCAGAGCAGGAGGCCGAAAAGGCCGCCGACTACGCGCGCCGCCACGCAATTGCCGAAGCCGAGAAGAAGGCGCTTCTGGATCGTCTCGAAAAGCCCTCCGGCGTGACGGACGAGGAAAGAATGGAGCGCGCTGCCGCCATCATCAAGCGAGCCGTCAACAACGGATTGACGGAACTCGAGGTAGGCCGTTTCCCGAATGCTCTATTCACCGACAAGGGCCGCGCGATCAACCAGCAGGAGCCCGGCTGGGAGACGACGCTGACCGGCTTGCCCAAGGAGCTGTACGCGTTTTGGAAACAGCACCTTCAACCCCGCGGCTATCGCTTGAAGTTTCAGATCGCCGAGTGGCCGAACGGAATGCCCGGCGACATCAGCCTCTCGCTGAGTTGGGGCGAACGCTAGCGCCTCACTACGAGATCGGCGCGCGGCTTGCTGAGTGGCGGTGCCTCGCGCGCTCGTCCGCCAAGGCCTTGCGTGTCGGCAAGGCGCGCGAGCGCGACCTCTTCGGAATACGCAAATCGCTTTTCGATCTCACGATCGAGCAACGCAAGGTGCTGGTACAACGCCGGGTGACGATGCGCAGGAAGAGTTTCCAACAGGTTCTCAAGCAGAGCGCGTAGGCGCCGCACGACCTGCAAGTTATCCCCCCCGTAGTGGCGTACTTCGCTGAACGAGAGGTCGACGAAGTCTTCCCAGTTTGGCGTGCGCCAGACCACGCGCAGCTTTCGGGACATCGGTCCAAATTGTTCGTCGGTCCCAAGACTCCTGCTTCCAACCGCCCGCAGCATGCGATGAAGCTGATCCAGCGCGAGCACCGCTGTCGTCGGATCGTTTACTGCCGGCGAGAGGGCCCTCAGCGCGATATCGATGACGATTCGAAAAGCGAAAGTTGGATCCTGCTCAAGGGTTCGCTCCGGGCCGAACGCGACCGCCGCGGACAGCCTTCCATCGTCCAGATCGTCAACGCAACCGTATAGCCAGAACAGTGGTTCACCGATTGCAACGAAGTCTCCGACTTGGGGCACGAACTCGATCACGCAATCCAGTCTCTCCGCCTCGGCGATGAGGACCGGCAGACGCAGAGCCAACACGATTTCAGATTTTCCTTGGTGCTGAATGACGCGATCGGGCGGGCCGAGCGTGGTCCCCTTGAGTGGTGACGAAGATGCGCCGGCGGGCTCCGGATACACGCTCTCGATAACCCGCATGCCTGACTCGGCAACCCGCGTCAGCACGCTGATCGGACGCAGGAGCCGGCCGGCGTAGTCAATCAAATAGAAGAATGCCGCGAAGGAAAGAATACCGAGCAGGCCGCCCACGAATACCACGAGTTGGTGGACGACCCCCGCCATCCTGTCCAACGCGCTCACGGCGAAAAGCAAGGTGAACACGAGGAGGCCGACAGTGTATCTGACCACGTCGTCGCGCAGCAGTGTCGTCGCTATGATTCTCGATGTCAGTTGGCCGCTTGCCACCTGTATCGCGACAAGCATGGATCCGAAGCTGAATACAATGAACGAGAGGGCCGAAGTAACGACTGCCTGCAATAGGGCTTGAGCCCCGGTGACCTGCAGTCCCATCATTTGCCAATCGAGCGAGGCATCGAGCCAACGCACAAAGCGCGCTGCAACGAGCGCCATCGGAATGGCGATAAACGGTACGATCCAGAGGGATGACCTGGCGTAGCTCCTCAATCGATACCACGCGCTCCAGGGCATGTCCGTATTTCTCAAGGCGGCGGGCGGAGATGGGCTTCGCAAAGCCGACAGATGTTGGATCAGGTTTCCGTTTTGCCGCCGAGCGTCTGCAGTGCGCTACCTCTGGCCGAGGGAGCAGCGTTCGTACTTCGTATCCAACTCGGGCAACCCCGGGAAAACTCGCGAGACCTGATCGTTGTTGATGATGTTCAGCACGAATTGCACCGTCTCGACGGCGACATCGGTCGAGCACGCCGCGATGAGGTGCACTGTCTTGCCATCTTGTTTGCGGGTCGTGACGTTGCAGCTGGCTATCTTTCCGCGAATGCGGTTGCTCTCGATGATAAAGCCGCTGCCGTGCATGTCGGCGTCCTGGGCAAACG
This sequence comes from uncultured Alphaproteobacteria bacterium, assembly GCA_963778455.1. Lineage (GTDB taxonomy): Bacteria > Pseudomonadota > Alphaproteobacteria > Rhizobiales > Xanthobacteraceae > PALSA-894. The sequence continues at coordinate 222,335 of CAVZUL010000006.1, read as the reverse complement.
AGATCTTCTTTCCGGATAGGACGAAGACCTTTCCGCAGGCCGCCGCGTCGGAGGCCCACGCTCCTGTGATGTCCATTGCGTGGGTCGCTTCGCTCAGCGCAAAGCAGGAAGCCAGGATTCCGAAGCTGGCCCATTTGGTTCGCGGGTTCATGCTCAACAATCGCCTGCCAGACCCGGCGCATGTCGCCGTAAGGGAGTACCGCTGAAGCCCGCGCGGCTTGCAGGCAACGGTCGTGGCCAAAGGTCCAGGCGAAGATTTCGGCTCAGAAGGGTCCATGATAAACTGTACTTAGGTGTAGTCGATATCTAAGCGTTTATTACGATAACTAGTAAGCACTACGGCGCATTCCGTTTGATTTCGATTGACCTGCACTAAGGTCGGAGTCGAGGTTGTATCTCAATAGCCAAACGCGTTTGACACAATCCGGACTCTCCGCAGTGCTGCTGGAATCCTGGCATCGCATCCTCCTTACGTGTGTGCTCACTAGCCTTTCTCTGGCGAGTGCGCGCGTCGAGCCCCTCCCGCGCGTCATATTGATTCTGGATCAATCCGGACCGGGGCTAACCGCCTACGCCGAAATGGTAGAGGCTTTCCGCGCCAGCCTGAACGTTCCCGCCGACCCGGCGCTTACGGTCTATCACGAGAAGCTCGATCTCAATGTTTTCGGCGGGCCTTCCTATCAGCAACTTCTCAAGACTTTCATCTCCGAGAAGTACCGCGACAGACCAATAGGTATGGTCGTCGCGCTCGGCGAAAAAGCGCTGCATTGCGCAATCTTGCTAAGGGAAGGACGACAAGCGGACATACCGATCGTATTTGCCGCCGTCGATAATGACTCCCCCGAACTTTCGGAATTGCCTCGAAACGTGACGGGGCGCACAATCGACGTATCGCTTGCAAATCTCGTCAAGGCTGCGCGCCATCTTGTTCCAGAACTCAAGCAGGTTGTGTTGCTCGGTGACCTGATCGAGCGGCAAAGCGTTCACAGTCGCTTGAAAGACGAAATCCCCTCGATCGCGTCGAGCGTGGAAGTTGCTGACCTGACCGGGCTGCCTATCCGGACAGTGAAAGAGCGCGTCGCCAATCTCCCTGTGGATTCGGCGATTGTGTACACCGTCATCAGCGTCGATGGCGATGGCAAGGTGCTCCTGCCGCGCGAGGCATTGAGGATCATATCGCAGGCCGCCAACCGGCCGATCATGGTCGACGTGGAGACATACCTCGGCCATGGAGGCACGGGCGGGTTTGTCGTCCGGCCGGCAATCGTGGGCCGGGAAACGGCCGAGATTGTGAACCGCGCGTTCGCCGCGGGGGGAGCAGCGCAAATTCCAGTTACTGCCTCCGATTCGATGAAGCCGGTTTTCAGCTGGCTGGAGCTCCGCAAATTCGGAATAAGCGAGAACCTCTTGCCCCCTGGCAGCGAAGTCCGATTTCGCCGAATGGACATGTGGGAGCGTTACCGCTGGCAGGTCGCTCTCATCGCCGCGGCTTTCTTGCTGCAAAGCTTCCTCATCCTTGCCTTCCTGTATGAAGACCGCAGACGTCGCACTGCGGAAGCTGAAGCCCTGCAGCTCAGGTCCGAACTGGCGCACGTCGATCGCGTGGCGACGGCTGGCGAACTGTCGGCTTCGATCGCCCACGAGATCCGGCAGCCGCTGGCGGCGATCGTCGCCTTCGGCACGGCAGGCTTACGCTGGTTGACGAGGGACGAGCCCGATCTTCCCGAAGCCCGAAAGGCCTTGCGGACGATCGTGGACGAAGGGCATCGCGCTGGCCAGGTAATCGAAAACGTCCGCGCGATGTTCAGGCACAACGTGGAGCCCCGGGCCGCAATCGACGTGAACGCCCTCGTTCGAAAAGCCCTCTCCCTCATTCCCGGCGAAATCAGAAAGAACAACATCATCGTTGTGCTGGAGCTCGACCAGGAACCACATCAGGTTTACGGCAACGAGGTGCAGCTTCGGCAAGTGCTGCTCAATCTCGTCACGAATGCAATCGAATCGATGAAGTTGGTCAACGATCGCCCGCGTCTGCTGCGTGTGACGTCGAATGCTTCCAACCCGGGTAGTGTTTCTATTGCGATCGAGGATGCCGGGCCTGGGATTGACCCCAAGAACATGACCAAGCTCTTCGATCCATTCTTCACCACCAAACCGAGTGGAATGGGGCTTGGGTTGTCGATCTGCCAGTCCATCGTGGAAGCTCACGATGGGCGTCTAACGGCGGAAGCCGCGGGTCAATACGGAGCCGTATTCCGCATTGTGTTGCCCGGCGTTACGGGGTCATCGACATGAACAAGTCCAAATCATCCGATCAGCCGATCGTCCTGATCGTCGACGACGAGGAGACTGTTCGGGAGGCGCTCAGCAGCCTGTTCCGTTCGGTCGGCTTGCAGACCAGGACGTTCGGATCGACCAGGGAATTCCTCCAGCTCAACCTGCCGGACGTGCCGGCCTGCCTGGTGCTCGATGTCAGGTTGCCCGGAATGAGCGGGTTGGACTTCCAGATGGAACTCGCCAACATGGATATCCGGTTGCCGATCGTCTTTATTTCCGGGCACGCCGATGTGCCAATGTCGGTCAAAGCGATGAAGCGGGGTGCGATCGAGTTCTTGACCAAGCCGATTCGTGATCAAGACCTGCTCGATGCAGTTCGTCTCGCGATCGAACGCGATCAAGCCGAACGGCAGAAAAACCAGTTAAACTCCGACCTGCGTACGCGCTTCGAGTCATTGACGTCTCGCGAGAGAGAGGTTTTCGCACTTGTTGCGACAGGCCTCATGAACAAGCAGATTGCGGGCGAGATGGACATTCGCGAAGTCACGGTCAAAGTGCATCGCGGCAATGTCATGAGAAAAATGGGCGCCAGATCATTGGCTGCTCTCGTGCGCATGGCCGACACGGTCATTCAGTCCAAAAGGCAGTAGAAAACTCGCAAATCAGAAACTAGTGCAAGCAAGGAAGCGCGCGAGAGGGAGATTAGTAGCGCACCGTGTGTTGAGTTCTGTCTTTAATCAAGTTGACCGAGGCGGCACCCCGCACTCTAACTGGAGATCGCAACAATCATGCTTATAGCATCGGTAGCGCCACTCGCTCTTGTCGTATTTCTAGTCACGACGTGGACTTGATGCTCGGAGCGGTGCACTTGAAGCGCGTAGCGGCATTATCGGCTGAACTGCGCGGAGGCCACGTGACTAACGGCAAAACGATAGTCGTCGTCGACGATGATGAAGCTGTGCGCGCAGCTACGAGTCATCTCCTTAAATCCTTCGGCTACAGCGCAACGTCATTTTCCTCAGCCGAAGAATTTCTCGAAGCAAATACGGGATTGCATACGCTGTGTCTGATTACCGACGTAAAAATGCCTGGGATGACGGGAGTGGAGCTTTATGCCCGTCTGCTTTGCGTGGGCGCTCCTTTCCCGGTTATTTTTGTGACGGCATTTGCTGACGAAAACACCAAGGCACGTGTTCTTGCAGCCGGGGCGCATGCTTATTTGACCAAGCCCTACGAAGCGCAGGCTTTGATGGATTGCGTGGAGTCTGCTCTGCGGAACGTGCGCGTGCCTCAACCCAGTGAGTGAGATATTCCCGCATTCGGCGGTCCACCACTTCCATTCAAATACGACTTTGGTATCGGCAATCTAGCCCGACGGGTAGAGGCGCCGTACGTGCGCGCAGTCTAATGAGAGCGCACCATCAGGGCCGGGAACATCTGCATCGGCATCAGTAGGCAGCGTTTGGATTGGCGCTAACCCTTCGGACAAGCAAGGAGAGCCTTGCTATGATTACCTTGAAGGATATCGAGAAAAGCTTCGAGGCGAAGTTCGCGCACGACGAGGAACTGAAGTTCCGAGCACACGCCCGTTGCAATCGGCTGCTCGGGCAATGGGCCGCGCAAAAACTCAATCTCGTTGGCCCGCAAGCCGAGGCGTACGCCAGGGAGCTCGTCATGGCGGATTTCGACCGGCCCGGCGCGGATGCGGTTTTCAAACGGGTTCGCACCGATTTCGACCTTAAGAACGTGCCCCTGTCCGACCGCCAGATTCGTCATACGATGGACGAGTTTTTCGCGTCCGTCATCGAGCGCATGAAAGCCGAAGGTTGAGGTGTCCCACTCCTGTCGTCGCCGCAAAAAGTGCGGCCGGCTTCAGCTGATAAGCCGGCCGCTTGCGGACCCGGTCGGGGGGAAGGGGGAGCCGGGCCACAATCTGAACTTTGCTATAGCCGCCTGCCAATCTCTCCTCTCCAGGCCGGCAGGCGTTGTCGGTCTCCATAATCGAGGTAGAGCTGCGCAAGATCGGCGGCGAGCTCGTAACAAACGACAACCTTGCGGACATCGAGATGCCACCCCGCATCGGGTTGGCCGCAACTCTGCATTTCCAGTGAGAATTCGGCGCGCCAGGCAAACCGGTCGGAGGCGTGTTCGGCGACGCTCTCCAGAAGGCGAATATGCCGGAAGATCTTCTCTATCTCGGCGTTCGGACCACCGGGCGCGTAAGCGACGTTGATCTTCGTCTGCGGCTTGTCAGCCGCGCGGCGATGTGGCGCAAGCGCCTTGTCCCACGACCAGGACGCATTGCTGTAATCGCCCGCGCATGATTGCTGCCGCTCCACAGGCATACGTGCCCGATCGGCGAGCGGCCCAAACTTCTCGGCGTCCGACCCGACCATCAGGCAGACGATATTGTAGGCGCGCTGCTGATCCATGCCATGCTGGTCGTAAAACGTCAGGCCAATCCCTTCCGCCCGGCTTCGCGCGTCAACGAGAAACCATCCCAAAGCCGTATTCTTCAGCACGCCGAGCGCGAAGGCGTTGCCCATTTTCAAACCCGTCAGGGTCGCGAAGGCATCTGCCGCATCTTCTTCCCGCCCCAACACGATGAGGCCCATTTCGCTGATTGCCGCGTGTCCCATTTCGTGAGTGAGCGCAAAGAGCACGTTGCCGGCGACGAACTCCACAAGCTCATGACGCTTGTGCGGAAACATCACTGCAAAGCGCGGGTCCATCCCGAGCATTTCTGCCGCTTCGGTGATTTCTCATCTCCATAGGAGTTGGGCCGGGAAGCGTCTGCGCGCCGGCGGGCGCTGCCAGCGCAAGAAAGAAGCTCAAGAAAAGCGAGGACGGACCAGCGACCGTGTGATTGATCCCGCCTGATCCGAGACGATGCATGGAGCGGCCCTTCTTTCCCCGTGCAAGCGAAGCCTGCACCTTCAAAGGAGAGCCGTACGATACGAACGCATCGATAATGCCGCCATTGCACGTTTGCGGCCATTCACTGGCGCAACAGATAGAGCCACCTACGCAAAAGTATAGCTTCGCGTGCTTCATCCTCGGCAGCATATTTTCGTCTTGCCCGGTTCAATCCGACAACTGGAGGCCATCATGAGATCAACCAAGTCCCTCATCGCATTGGTTACCGCCACACTCATGTTATTGATCGGTACAGCCGCGAACGCGCAGCAATCCGATCTTCAATCCACCGTCCGAGCGGGCCTTGAGGCGCGCCTGAAGGATGCCGCTGAAAAAATCGAGACGGCATGCGGCGAGGATGCGAAGAGCTACTGCGATAACGTCACGCGCACGCAGGGCAAGTTGCTGCTGTGCATGATGGCTCACGAGGACAAGATCAGCACCAAATGCGATTTCGCGCTCTATTCTGCTTCCCGCAACCTGGACCAGAAGCTCAATCAAGTCGCCGAAGTGGCGGATGCTTGCTGGAGCGACATCGAGACTCATTGCGCCAATCCGCCGGAAGGCCCGCGACAGGTCAGGCAGTGTCTGACGGATAAGGCGGCCTCTCTCAGCTTCGAATGCCGCATCGCGGTCGGAAAATAAGGTACCCGCGGCGGCTGCAATGTCCCGTTCGTCCTAAGCCGCGCTGAGGCCAGAAGCCCGAACCTGCGAGGGCGAACTCTGGGTCCAGCGTTTAAATGTGTGATTGAAAGCGCTGCCGTTCTGGTAACCCAGCAGCCACGCGATTTCCGAAATCGGCAAATCACGTTCCCGCAAGTACCGGTTCGCCAAATCCCGTCGCAGATTGTCGAGAATTCCTGAGAACGTTTGCTGTTCGGACGCAAGGCGGCGAATAACGGTTCGGCGGCTGGCTCCGAGGGCGGCACATACTTCCGTCAAGTTTGCCTTGCCGTGCGGGAGCAGCGGTACGATCGCGTTTTCGACGCGCACCCGCCACGGGCCCGCTTCGGCTCGGCGAGCCGCAAGGGCTTCCTCGCAATACTTGACGAGCAGAGCGTTAAGGTACGGATCTGCATGCGTGACCGGCATTGACGACACCGCACGCGAGTAAACAATTTGATCCACGGCAGCGCCGAACGAGATCTCGCATCCGAAGAAGGCATTCACTTCCGAGGTCACGCGCGGCCTATGATGTACGAATTTAATGATGGTCGGCGATAAAGTGCGAGTAGTGAGCTGCCGGCAGGCCCGCACCAACGCTGCGGCAAAGAATTCGATCTGATGGGAATCATCGACACGTCGAACTCCGACGTACCGAAATGTAATTGCGGTACTTCTGTGGTTGGTATAGCGAACGTTCACTCCTTCATTGTGGAGGCCGCTATATCTCGCAACCCGGTTCAGGGCATCTCCAAGCGAGGTGGACGATGCCTGGACATAGTACAATAGTCCAAGCTGCCGCAGCTCGATCGCTCGCGCCAAATCGATACCGAGAAATTCGTTATTCAGAACGCGCGCGGCTGCGTTCAGAAACACGATTTGAGCCCTCACGGGGAACCGGACGTTCGGTTCGTCCATCTCGCGCGCAGTTAGGCCTGCCTCCGCCAAAAGCGGCTGCATGTCGACGCCAGCCTGCTTCAAACGAGCGTAGGCTGCTCTCGCTATTGCGCCATTGGCGGTCGGAATCGCGGCCAGCCGAGACGCATTGTTGTCAGCGGCATGCGCGCCATTTCCGCGAACGCCGGCGAGGTTGGCACGATCTATCAACATTTAGGCGCCCAACAGCAAGCCGGGTGCAAAAGGAAACGATAGATACAGTGCACCGGCATTGCGAATGCTGGTGTGCCGAACAAGTTCTTCAAAACTGGTTTCGAGCACTGCAACAAAGCATCCGTCACGCGAAAAGCATCGATCGGAGAAACAGTGTTGGTATCAATGGCGAAGCAGGTTCTACCCAATGATCTCGAAAGTCGCGTCATCCGCGCCCACGGACTGCTCAAGTCCACTCTGGGAGACGAGACGAGCGAGAAGTTTGCGGTGCTCGAGCGCATCGGGGCCTACGAAATCCGCCTGGTCGATCCTTGGGCGCGTTTTTCCGGCGATGGAATTCCCGTCTGGATCGAGCTCTTTGACAGCACGTCGACCGCTTCGGTGGACAGCTTCACCAGCTCCGACTTGCGAAAGATCGTGTCCGCGGCCGAAACATTCATATCGGCCGCGAAGCGGCTTAACGACCGAATGAATCAGTGTGATCAATAGATAAAGAAACAGCGCTAGGCGTGCTGTACTTATTTTGTTGCGCTTACATTTAGCGCCAAGACGAATAATACCAATACATGTTCCCGCGGTACGGCAGGCGTATCCCGGCGGCCATTCTGGCCAAGCCGGATACGCTCGGACTGCGCGATAGAGCGGTGTGACCCGGTCGGGGGCTTCGAGTGCTGCGTGGCTGCGATTGCGAGTTTGCGCAACGAGGATCTGCCGTGCAGTACTCAGTCCCCATTCATCGCTGCTTCACCAATCAAATCATATAGCTATCGTAGAAGGCCGTGCACACGAACGTAGGACCCCATTGCGCCTTCGTCCGATGGTTCCGCTGTGCCTCTGTGTTCATATCCTCGTGCACACAGGAGGTTTCAGACATGTCGGTACAGAAGCGCATTGTTCTCACGGTTGCCCTTGTCCTCAGTTCCAGCTCGCTCGCGCTAGCGCAGGGGTTCGATCCGAATCTCGGCAATCGCATTCCAGTCCTCAACGAGCCCGGCGTGTACGGGTACCGCGCTGGTAATGAAACTGCCGGAACAACCTGGCTGCTACCACCGCGGCCAACCGAAACGATGGACACCGCGCCGGTCGGGCTGTACGGGCGGCCATACGGCGCGCTCCGCTCCGCACCGGTCGGGCTGTATGGAGGCCCGTACCGACGAGCGCTTCGGTCCGCGCAGGTTGGGCTGTATCAGCAACCCGTTTCTGCGACCGATCCCGGGTACGACGGGCCATACCGCGAAGACGCGCTCGCAGCCGGCATCGCCAACTTGTACGGACGCTCCGGCGGCTCATACCAGTCGTACGGGTACCAGTCCGCGCCGGTCGGCCTATACGGGCGGCCCTACGGTGGATTCCGCAGCGCGCGGGTCGGATTGTACCGCGGGGGTTACGGGGCAGGGCGGATCTATCGGCGCCCCTACGCCGCGTTCCGGTCCGGGTACGGCTACGGCGGGTTCCGGTCCGCGCCAGTCGGGCTGTACGGAGGGGGCTACGGCGGATACGGCGGGTTCCAGTCCGCGCCGGTCGGGCTGTACCGCGGCTCGCCGGTGAGTGCTTTTTACTCCGATAACCCCATGGGCCCCACTCGTTTCGATCATGCGTCGTCGCCTTTTGCGGGCGGCGGAATGTAGCCCGCAGATCCGCCCGGCGGAGCCGGCGTCTTCTCCTCGCGCCGGTTCCGTGCGGGCGGTCGTCTTGAGCCCGGAGGCTCAGGCCTCATAGCGAATGGTCACAGATTGACTCCACAACCAGGAAGAGAGGAACGACCATGTTTTCGATTGCAGCACGCCTCGGCCTAATCCTGGCAATCGGAACGTTCGGATTAGCCGCGCAAGCGGCACCGCAAGGAACATTCGGTTTCGCTGACAACCTTTCGACTAAGCCGGCAACGTTGCAGACGGCCCTGAAATGGGAGTGCATGACCGACGAGGGGTACGGCAGAAAGCTTCCGTGCTCGATGAGCTACAAGGCGGCAAATCCCAACTGGCGCGGCACGGAGGCCTGCCATATCAAAGACAGTAAGGGCAAAATAACCTCGTGTAGCGACACCACGAAGACCAAGCTGACTAAGTAGCCCCGCTGCGCACCGTAGCGGGATGGCACCGCGAGCAGGTCCCGGACCGGGTCCTGTTCGCGGTTTCATCTTCGAAAAGGCACGGGGTCCTGGGGGCCTCATACTTCGAGGCCAGGTGCAGCGGCGCCGCGTCAATCCATTCTTCGACGCAAATAGACGAACCAGTAGACAGCGCCGACCAAGATCGACCCGCCAATGATATTGCCGATGGTCACCGGGAGCAGGTTTCCGATCAGGAAATTCTCCCAGGTCAGTGCGGGAAAATCAGCTGGTGTCTTATGGATCGAGGCCCAGAACGTCTCGGGCGCGCCAACCTTGATGAACAGCGCGACCGACAGATAGTAGATATTCGCAATACTGTGTTCGAATCCAGCCGCGACGAACGCGGAGACCGGGGGAATGATTGCGAAGATCTTCTCCAGCGTCGTGCGTGCGCCATAACACATCCACACGGCAAGGCACACGAGCGCATTGCACATGATACCCAAGGCGACGGCCGGAACGAAGTCGAGCGCCGCTTTTGAATGGGCCACATTCAACGCGGAGAGGCCGACCGATCCGCCGCCGAAGGTGTACTGCGTTGTGTAGAACATGAGACCTGCGGTGAGAAACGCGCCGACGAAATTGCCGAAAAAAACGATGACCCAGTTCATGAGCAGATCGCCAGTCGAGACTTTCCGGTTTGCCCATGCCATCACGATCATGGTGTTCCCGGTGAAGAGCTCGGCTCCGCCCACGAGGACCAGAATGAGGCCGACCGAAAAGGCCAGACCCACCAGCAGCTTGGTGATGCCGTAGGGCAACCCGGTCGAGAACTGCATTGAGCCGTCGGCCGCCACGACGGAAATGCTCCCCGCCCCGACGGTGGTTCCGAAGATCGCCCCAAACGAAATAAACGCGCCGGCGAGCACCGCCAGCACCAGCAAGGTCAAGGTATCCGTGGATGCCTTCTTGACGCCGCCTTGTTCGGCTCGCGCTGCGACCGCCGCAGGCAGGAGGGGATCGAACGTGACGAACTGAGGAGAGCCGCCTGCTTCCAGATCGGACTGCTTGTTGGCCGCCCTGTCATGGGTCCGCGAATGCATTTGAGTACAAGTCAGCCTGCGCCGCTTGCGGCCATCAGGCCGACGATCTGCACCGCGATCACCTTCAAGATTGTCATCGACGGGAAGATCATGGCGTAACCGATGTCGGGTCGCTCGGTCGGCGCCATGCGGGTTGAATAGACCAGAATGGCGGGATTGCCCGTCGCGCCCGACGCGACGCCGACCAGATCGTCGAACGGGATCTTCAGGAGGTAGTAACCCACGAGCAGTACGATGGTCACCGTCGTCAGCAGGACGGCGACGCCGATGAACAGCATCGTGAAGCCTGTCTCCGATACGGTACGCACGAACGGCTGCCCCGCGTTGATGCCGACTGCGGCAAGGAAGATCGCCAGACCAAAATTGCGCAGCACAATATTCGCCGGCAGCGGCATGACCCATAGCATCGGGCCGGTACGGCGCAGCTTGCCCAGAATGAGCGCGACGATCAGCGGCCCGCCGCCGATGCCGAGCGTGACGGTACCGACACCCGGAATCGGAATGGGAATGAGCCCTAACAGAACACCGAGCACCATCCCGATACCGAGCGAAACGTAGCTGAATTCCGCGGTGGCCTTCACGGTGTCGCCGAAATGCTTGCGGACTTCCTCCTTGCGTTCATGCGGCACCAGCACGCCGACGCGATCGCCGAACTCGAGAGTGAGATTGGGCGAAGGCACGATGTCCGCGTCATAACGGCGGACGTGCAGCAGATGAGCGGGAAAGCCGGCCGGCATCGGCAGCTTCGCAAGCGGCACGCCGACCAGATTTGCCTTGCCGACGAACACGCGCAGGTAGTCGAGAGCGGAGCGATCCTTGACAATACGGCCTGGCTCCAACCGTCCCAGTCGCGTGCCGGTCTCATCGATCGCGGCCTTCTGATCTGCGATGACCATCAGCCCATCCCCGGCCGCAAGAATCATGTCGGCCGAAGGCACGACATTCTGATGGGCCTTGCGAACCATCGTGACCTGAACGCCGTCGGGCAGTTCCTTGTTGATACTTTCGAGCGAGCGGCCGGCGCAATTCTCGCCCAAGGTCACCTCGCCCATGTGGAAGCGCTGCGCCCTGGGCGGAAACGTCGGCTGCACCAGCCGTGTCATGAAGTAGATGCACAGTATCGGGCCGATCACGCCAAACGGATAGGCGACCGAGTAACCGATCGAGGGTTCGCTGTTCTTCATCACGTCGAGGCCGGCCTGCAGGGTCGCGGTGCTGGTCATCGATCCGGCAAAAATGCCGAGCGTGTGCCCTAGCTTGATCCCGAACGCTTGACCCAAGGCCAGCGCGACTGCGAGGCCGGCAACAACTCCGATGAGGGCCAGCAAATTGTATTTGCGGCCGGCGGCTCCAGCCATGCCTTCAAAAAACTGCCGCCCGTAGAGGATACCGATCCCATAAAGAAACATGATCAGCCCAGTCAGGCTGATCGGCCCGGAAATCTGGGCTTTCGGCGCAAATGCACCGATCGCGAGGCCGACAAAAAGCACGGCGCCAACGCCGAGCGAGAAACCGCCAATGTTGATCTGGCCGACCAGGTAGCCGACGCCGATGGCTAGGAAGATCGCAAGGATGGGCTGCGTGCCGATGATGCTCTGTGCAAGTTCGATCATGACGACGTCTCCCGTTTGGCCCTTCGGACTCCAACTGGTCAGCGAGCGTGGCAGCCCGCGGCGCGAAATTGCTCAAGCACACGATTCACAAGATCAGGCGTGGGCGTCGACGTATTCGCTTCCTGATACTCGAGGTTCATCGCCTTCCATTTGAACGCACCCATCTGGTGGAAGGGCTGCACTTCGACCCACTCGACGTTCTTCATCGGCGCAACGAACCGCGCGAGCTTCTCGACATTGACAGGATCGTCGGTGCGGCCCGGCACCAGTGTGAAACGCACCCATACGGGCTTGTTCATTGCCGCCAGCCGCTCGGCGAAACGCAGGGTAGGGGCGAGGTCGCGTTCGGTCACCTTGCGATAGGTGTCCGGGTCTCCGCTCTTGATGTCGAGCAACACGAGGTCCACGTGGGAGAGGAACGTCGCATCCGCGCGCTCGCCGAGGAATCCTGACGTCTGGATCGCGGTGTGGAGACCCATGCCCCTGGCGGCCGCCAGGATCCGCTGGGTGAAGGCCAGCTGCACCATCGGCTCTCCGCCCGAGATGGTCAGCCCGCCGTCAAGTGACCGCAGCGCTGGCGCGAAACTGCCGAGGCGGTCGATGACGTGCAGCGCGGACACATAGGTCCCGTCCTTCAAATGCCAGGTATCGGGATTGTGACAGTAGGTGCAGCGAAGCAGGCAGCCCGACATGAACAGCACGATGCGGTAGCCTGGGCCGTCGTATCGGGATCCCGTCTCGTATGAGTGGACGTAGCCGAAGGCACCTTCGGTGTCTTTCCCGGCCTCGCTTTCATCGGGCGCATCGGGGGACAGGCCGACGTAAAGGTCGTGCCTGCTGCCTGCCGCAAGAGTGCCGAGCTGCACCATCGGCGTCCCGCCCTCTAGATCTGGCCGTGGAAGGTGCGGTTGATCACATCGAGTTGCTGTTCGCGCGTCAGCCGGATGAAATTCACCGCGTAGCCGGACACGCGGATCGTGAGCTGCGGGTACTTGTCGGGATTCTTCATCGCGTCCTCGAGCGTGTCCTTGTCGAGGACGTTCAGGTTCATGTGGAAGCCACCCTGATCGAAATAGGTGTCAAACGCTTTCACGGCGCCGCCGATCAGCTCATCTTCCGAAAGGTGCGCCTTCTGCGGAGAGACCGAGACGGTGTAACTGATGCCGTCGAGCGAATCTTTGTAGGGCAGCTTTGCGACCGAGAGGCAGGACGCCAGCCAGCCATGGCTGTCGCGGCCATGCATCGGGTTCGCTCCTGGCCCAAACGGGTCGCCTTTGCGGCGGCCGTCGGGCGTGTTTCCGGTATGCTTGCCGTAGACCACGTTCGACGTGATCGTCAGCACGCTTTGGGTGTGCGTTGCATTGCGATAGGTCGGATGCTTGCGGATTTTCTGCATGAAGCGGGTGACGAGATCCGCCGCGATGCTGTCCACCCGATCGTCATTGTTTCCGAACTGCGGAGGGTCTTCGTTAGTTTCATTGTTGTAGTCGATGGCGAGGCCGGTCTCGTCCCGGATCACCCTCACCTTGCCGTACTTGATCGCCGACAGACTGTCGGCGACAACCGAAAGGCCCGCGATCCCGAACGCCATCGTGCGCAGGATGTCGCGGTCGTGCAGCGCCATCTCGAGGCGCTCATAGAAGTACTTGTCGTGCATGTAGTGGATGCAGTTCATCGCGTGCACATAGGTGCGCGCGAGCCACTCCATCATACGGTCGAGCTTTTCGAACACTTCGTCGTATTCGAGAATCTCGCTGGTCACGGGCGGCATCGCCGGCGCGACCTGGTCTCCGGACATTTCGTCGCGTCCGCCGTTGATCGCGTAGAGAAGGCATTTCGCGAGATTCACCCGGGCGCCGAAGAACTGCATCTGCTTACCGAGCTTCATGGCCGAAACGCAGCAGGCGATGCCGTAATCGTCGCCCCAATGCGGTCGCATCAGGTCGTCGTTCTCGTACTGCAGCGAGGAGGTATCGCGGCTGACCTTGATGCAATAGCGCTTGAAGCTCTGCGGCATGTGCTTCGACCAGAGCACCGTAATATTCGGCTCCGGCGCCGGCCCGAGATTGGTCAGCGTGTGCAGCATGCGATAGCTGCTCTTGGTCACCAGCGGCCGGCCGTCCAAATTCATTCCGCCGACGCACTCGGTCGCCCAGTAGGGGTCGCCGCTGAACAGCGCGTCGTACTCCGGGGTGCGCAGGAAGCGCACGATGCGAAGCTTCTGCACCAGCTGGTCCCACAGCTCTTGCGCACCGGCCTCGTCAAGAGCCCCTTCCTTGAGATCGCGCTCGATATAGATGTCGAGGAAGCTCGAGATGCGGCCCATCGACATCGCGGCGCCGTTGGCTTCCTTGATAGCGCCGAGGTAGGCGAGATAGGTCCACTGCACGGCTTCATGTGCGTCCGCCGCCGGCCGCGTGATGTCGCACTCGTAGTGCTTGCCCATCGCCGCAAGGTCTTCCAGCGCGCGGATCTGATCGGCAAGTTCCTCGCGCTGCCGGATCACTTCGTCGCTCGGCCACATGTCGTTGATCTGCGCGCGCTCCTCGTTCTTGGCTTCGATCAGGCGTTCGACGCCGTAGAGGGCGACGCGCCGGTAGTCGCCGATGATCCGGCCACGGCCGTACGCATCCGGAAGGCCGGTGATGATGCCGGACCTCCGGCAATTCATGATCTCCGGCGTATAGGCGTCGAACACGCCGTCGTTGTGGGATTTGCGGTATTTCGTGAAAGCTTCGTGAACTTGGGCGTCGGCCTCGAACCCGGCCGCCTTGAGACCCGCCTCGACCATGCGCAGCCCGCCGTAGGGGAATATCGCGCGCTTGAACGGCTCGTCGGTCTGCAACCCGACGATCACTTCGTTCTTGCGATCGATGTAACCGGGCTTGTGGGCCAGCAGCGTCGAGGGCGTCTTGGCATCGACGGCGAGCACGCCCTTCTTTCGTTCCTGCTGGAAGTAGGGCTGAAGCTTGTCCCACACTGCCTTGGTGCGCTTGGAAGCTGGAGCGAGGAATGTCTCATCGCCCTCATAGGGCGTGGCGTTGCGCACGATGAAGTCGCGCACATCGATGGTGGAGTACCAACTTCCCGGGGTGAAGCCTCGCCAGCAACGCTGGTCCTTCAGCTTCTTCGAAAGTGCGGCGGTACCTTCCATGGCTTCCCTCCGTTGAATTGACGTGTTGCCGTTCCGAATGAGACGCCCCGACTTTGGCTGACCGTCAGGCCGCGATTGCGCAGACGGGACTTGGTCCAAAACCGATCTCTACAGTGTGTTGCGAGCGGTTCATCCAGCGATCTTCGACGCATTGCCGGCGCGCCAGAGTTGCCGACCGTGCAGCAGAATTGGTCATGCGCTGAACATGCCGCGCGCGCACGCGCGCGGTGTCTCCAACTCATCGGCCGACCACCGATCAAACTGTGGCCAGCCGGCTTTCTTTTTCCATTGTGCGAAGGGGGGTCGCGGCTATCCGAGGATATCGCCGCGGCATACCTTGGTTCAGGAAAGCAGGAGCGCGGCCGACATTCATCAATCGGCGCGGCGCGCCGGGTGAATTGCTACTCGATCCGCGCAAGATCGCCGTTGAACCCCATCTCGGTATACATGCCGCCGTGGAATTGGCGCGAGATCGCGTCCTCGGTGTCCGGGCCGCGCATGATGTCGGCCGCATAGTCCTCCGCCTTGTCCTGCGGCCGATAGCCCAGGAATTCGAGGCCGACATTACGGTAGCGACTACGTGCATTGTCGGAGGCGCCATACACCGTGATGAAATGATAGTCGGGTGCGTCGATGCAGCATTGGACCAGATGCACGGCGTCGCGCGGGCTGAGCCAGACATAAAGCAGACGCCGGTCCTCCGGCTTGTCGCGGAACGCGCCGATGCGCAGGCAGGCGACGGAAAGGCCGTGCTTGTCGGCAAACAGGCGTCCGACCGCTTCGCCGAACACCTTGCTGACGCCGTAGATTCCATCCGGGCGCGGAACGACGTTCTGGTCGATCACGCGGGCGCGCCGATAGAACCCGACCGCGTGATGCGAGCTTGCATAGATGACGCGTCGCACGCCTTGCCGGCGCGCGGCCTCGAACACATTCCAGGTTCCGACCACGTTGTTGGGCAGGATTTTGTCCCACGTGTCCTCGCCCGGGATCGCGCCGAGGTGGACGACGCAATCCACGCCCTTCATGGCGGCTTCCACCTCGGCGAGATCGGACAGGTCGGCGGGCGCGATCTCTTCGCCGTCACGTAGCGGACTGAGCGGAGCGATGTCGGAGAGACGCAAGATCGGGTAGCGGTTGCGCAAACCTTGACGCAAGGTGTTGCCGATTTTGCCGGCCGCGCCGGTGATGAGAATTCGATTCATCAGTACCCCCGTGTGAGGTCGACTTCTTCCAGAAGTCGTCCCCCCGCCTTGAGACTGCGGATGTTCGCGACCATTTCGGTCACGAGTTGGGCGACGGTCGGGCGGCGCGCCACGTGCGGCATCACCGTCACCTTGGGATGGAGCCAGAGCGGGCTCTCCGGCGGCAACGGCTCAGGCCACAGCGCATCCAGTGCGGCGTAGGACAACTGGCCGGAATCGAGCGCGGCGATCAGATCGCTGTCCACCACATGCTTGCCGCGTCCGACGTTCACCAGCATGGCGCCTCTTGGCATCATCGCGAACGTGCGCGCGCAGAAGATGCCCTCGGTCTCCGCTGTCAGCGGCAACAGGCAGACCGCGATATCGGTCTGATTGAGAAACGGCTCGAGCTGATCGCGGCCGTGGAAAATCGGGACCTCCGCTGCTTGCCGTGGCGAGCGAACCCACGCGGAGACCGGAAAGCCGAGCGACTGCAAAATCTGCGCCGGGGCCTTGGCCATCAATCCGAAGCCCAGAAAGCCGACGCGCCTTTGTTCGGGCCGGGCGATCGGTATCCGGAGCCATTCGCGCTTCGCCTGGGCCGCCTGATAGGTCGGCATCTCGCGATGCAAACGCAGAACATGCATGACGACGTATTCCGTCATCATCGGATCGCCGCCCGGCGGCTCCACTTTGCCAAGCGGGACCTTCGGCAGTTTCGGATGTTTGACGATGTCATCCACGCCGGCCGCACGGCTGAACATGGCCTTCAAATTCGGGAAGGCCGGGAGCGCGTCGAAATCCGGATGCATGAAGGCGAGATATTCGATGTCTTTCGCGTCGCCCGCATCGGGCCAGATGCGAATCGGCAGATCAGGCATCTGTTCCCTGAACGTGTCGCGCCATGCGCTTGCACTGCCGATAATCTTGTCCAGCTTGATGACGAGTAGCGCCATATGACCTCTTGATTGCTTCCTAACTAAGCGATGCAGCGTGAAGATGGCACGCGACCGAGCGGCCGCCGCCAAGATCCGCGAGCGCTGGGTCCATTGTCTTGCACTTGTCCATCACTTTCGGACAGCGCGGATGGAAGCGACAGCCGGATGGGGGCTTCAGCACGCTCGGTACCTCGCCCTTGACGATGACGCGCGGCCGCCTTGCCTCGACCTCCGGGTCGGCAACCGGGATCGCGGCGAGAAGCGCCTCGCTATAGGGGTGCAAGGGACGCGTGTAGAATTCGTCGCGCGGTGCGATTTCGACGATGCGGCCGAGATACATGACGGCGATACGGTCGGAGATGTGGCGCACCACCGCAAGATTGTGCGCGATGAAAACATACGTGAGCTGCAGCCGTTCCTGTAGCTCCATGAACAGGTTCACCACCTGCGCCTGGATCGAAACGTCGAGTGCCGATACGGGCTCGTCGCAGATCACGAGACTTGGATGGAGCGCAAGCGCGCGCGCGATGCCGATGCGCTGACGTTGCCCGCCGGAGAATTCGTGCGGGTAGCGATCTGCCATGTCCGGCAGCAGGCCGACCAGCGTCATGAGTTGCTCGACACGCTGGCGGTACGCGTCCGGGCCGCCGGCCAAGCCATGCACGACAAGCGGCTCACCGATGATGTCGCGCGCCTTCATGCGCGGATCGAGCGAGCCATACGGGTCCTGGTACACCATCTGCATCCGCTGGCGGATCGACCGCATGCGATCCTTGCCGTAGCTGGTAATGTCTTCGCCCTCGAACACGATACGGCCGGCGGTCGGTTCCAGCATTCGCAGAATCGCGAGGCCGGTGGTGGACTTTCCGCACCCGCTTTCGCCAACGAGGCCAAGCGTCGCGCCGCGCTTCAGCGCAAAGCTGATACCGTCCACCGCCTTGATTGTCGCGACATCACGCTGGATCAGAATGCCTTTGGTCAGCTTGAAATGAACCGAGAGATCTTCGACACGCAGGATTTCGTCGGGCGACGTCTTCGCGGTGTCGCCCGCTCTCGTGGCTTCAGGCATTGAAGCAGGCCTTGAGATGGCGATCGCCGACGGCGATTAGCGGCGGGCGATCCGTTCGGCAGATGTCGCTGACCGAGCGGCAGCGCGGAGAGAACGCGCAACCGGGAGGCAACTGAGCGAGATCGGGTGGCTGCCCTTCGATCGGCACCAGCGGTCGCCCGGCAGCGCCGTCGAGGCGCGGAACCGATGCCATGAGCCCCACGGTGTAGGGATGGCGCGGACTCCGATACAGCTCGCGCGCCGGCGCGCTCTCGACGATGCGTCCGCCATACATGACGGCGACGCGGTCGGCGTAGCGCGCGACCACGCCAAGATCGTGCGTGATGAGGAGCAGCGACGAGCCGGTTTCGCGCGTCAGCTCTTTCAACAGGTCGAGAATCTGCGCCTGCACGGTGACATCGAGTGCGGTGGTCGGCTCGTCGGCGATGATCAGGCGGGGCTGGCACGACAGCGCCATCGCGATCATCACGCGCTGGCGCATTCCACCCGAATACTGGTGCGGATAGGAGGCAAGCCGGCTGACTGCGTCGGGAATGCGGACCCGGCCGAGCAGCTCTGCGGCGAACGCCATGGCCTTCGCCCACGGCTGGTCGCGATGCAGATTGATCGGCTCTGCAACTTGTAAACCGACGGTCAGCGCCGGATTGAGCGACGACATCGGCTCCTGGAAGATCATAGCGATGCGGTTACCGCGGATAGCGCGGATGCCGGCATCGTCGAGCTTGAGGAGATCCCGCCCCTCGAAGATCACCTCACCGGACTCGATATGGCCCGGCGGGCGTCGCGATCAGCCGGATGATCGAGAGCGCGGTCACGCTCTTGCCTGAGCCGGACTCGCCGACAATGGCAACCGTCTCGCCGGCATCGACGTCGAACGACACCTGGTCGACGGCGGTCACTCGCCCGTGCTCCGTATTGAAGCGCGTGGTGAGATTGCGGACCTGCAAGAGGGGCGCGGACATCGGGCACCGAACCGGCGCGGGACAGAATTGCCCGCGCCGGTCTACCGAGCTCAGTAACCCATCTTTTTCTTGAGTTCCTGGTCGACCCAGATACGCGCGTAGATCGGACCCGGCCGCACCGCGCCGGCGCGCAACTCGCCGCCGTAGTTCTTCACCCACGGCCACCACGCCGTATAGATGTAGGGCGTCGGCAGCCAGATATAGGGCGCCTTGTCGAGCATCTCGCGCGTCATGTCGCGGATCATGCCGATGCGCTTCTCCTCGTCGCGCGTGCGGTACATCTCGTCGATGCGCGCATCGAGCTTCGGGTCACTCCACATTGACGGGTTCCAGGTCTGCCCCGTGGAGAAGCTCTTGCGGATTGTCGTGGTCGGATTGGTGTGGCCGTTGTTCATGAAGTAGCCGGGCGCCAAGGTCTTCGACGTCATCGCCGACAGGAAGGCGCCGTACTCCATCGGCTGGATCTCGATCTTGACGCCGACCTGCTCCAGATAGGCCGCGACCAGCGGCAACAGCTCCATGTGGTCGGGACTGCAGGAGCAGACCTGGACCTTGAAGCTGAAGCCCTTCGGGTAGCCGGCCTCGGCCAGAAGCTGCTTGGCCTTGGCCGGATTGTAGACGAACAGTTCCTTGATCGAGTCCGGCATCTGCTCCAGCGGCTCGAAGTAGCCGAGATAGTCGGGATGCTGCGGATAGGCGAACAGCTCGGCATTGCCGTTGTAGTAGGCCGAGACGATCTCCTGCTTGTTGACCGCCATGTTAAGGGCGCGGCGTACGCGCACGTCGTCGAACGGCTTGGTGTCGACGCGCATCGAGAGGAACGTTCCCGACATGTTGAGCCACTTCGACCATTGCAGGGCCGGCGCGCTCTTCTTCAGCTGCTCGACGTTCTGCCAGCGGATGCTTTCGAGAATATCGAGCTTGGCGGTGCGCAGCGCCGTGATGAAGGTCGCCTCGTCGCGGATGGTGCGGTAGACGATCTTGTCGACGTAGGGCAGTTTGTGGGGAGCTCCAGCGACCGTTTCCTTGTCCCAGTAGTTCGGATTCTTCGTGTAGGTGTTGGAATTGCCCGACACGAAATCGCTGAGCATGAACGGTCCGGTGCCGTTCGTGTTCTTCCAGTTGGTAGGCCCGGCGGCGACGACCTCCTTGGGATAGATCGGCGAGAAGTAGCCGTAGCCGAAGCGGTAATCCCACTCGGCGTGGAATTCCTTGAAGGTGAAGACCACGGTGTGAGTGCCGGTCGCCTCCACCTTGTCGACGTGGTCGAAGTAGCCGACGATCTTCTTCGGGCTCTTGTCCAGGCGGTTGTAGCTGAACACCACATCGTCTGCGGTCAATTCCCGCGCCGCCATCACGCCCGGCTTCTCCGGAAACATGATGCCCTTGCGCAGCTTGATCTCGATGCGCAGCGGATTTTCCTTCCACTCCCAGCTTTCGGCGAGTTCGCCGCGCGTCGCGTCGGAGGGCAGCCACGCGTCGGCATAGAACGGATGCTTGCCCTTGTTACGGCGCGACTTGGTAAGGTCTGCGGCGAAGAGCTGCTCGTAGAACTGCCCGGTGTCGTGGTTGAGCTTCCAGTTCCAGTCGGCCGGATCCCACGACAGCGCCGACAACGTCACATACATGGTTCCGATTTCGAGCGCGCCGCCGTATTGCGGCTTCTCGGCCTGCGCGAGCGCAGGCGTGGCGAGCGATGCGGCAAATCCACCGGCGATCAACGCCATGCGAAGTCGAGATGCGAGCATTTCCGTCTCCCTCATTTAGCTTCTGTTTGCTTGGGTTTTCTTGTTTCAGTCCCTTATCCCATACTAGCGCGATCCGCGCATTCGCGGATCGAGAAGATCGCGCAACGCGTCGCCGAACACGTTGGTGGTATAGACGACCGCGGTGAGGCAAAGGCCGGGCGCAAGCGCGAGCCACCATCCCTGGAACATGTAGGTGCGTCCCGTACCTGACAGCATGCCACCCCAGGTCGGCGCAGGCGGCGGCACCCCCAGGCCGAGGAACGAGAGGCCGGATTCGGCGAGGATCACTGTGCCGACGCGCGTCGTGAACAGCACGATGATCGGCGGCATTACATTGGGAAGAATGTGCCGCCATAGGATGCGCCAGGTCGACGCGCCCATCGACTGCGCGGCGTGCACGTACATGTTCTCGCGCACCGAGACGACTGCGCTGCGGATGATGCGCGAGCCGCCGATCCCGAGAAGGAGACCGAGCGTCACGATGATCTGCGGCATGCCAGGCCCGACCACCGATACTACGACGATGAGGATGATGAGATCGGGAAAGCTCATCCACGCGTCGACGAAGCGCTGGATGATGAGGTCGAGCTTGCCGCCGAGGTAGCCGGTGACGATGCCAAGCACGATCGAGACCGCGGTCGCAAGCCCGGCCGCGCAGAAGCCGATGATCACCGAGAGCTGTGCGCCATAGAGGCAGCGCGAGAGCATGTCGCGGCCGAGATTGTCGGTGCCGAACGGAAACTGCCAGGATGGAGGTTTCAGGCGGTTGAGCGGGCTGATCTGGTTCATGCCGTAAGGTGCAAGGAAATCCGCGAACACGCCGCAGAACAGGAACAGCGCAAAGATGGCGCCGGCGCCGGCGCCAAGCGGCTTCTCGCGAACGAGGCGCACCACAAATGCCGTGACAGGGCCATGCCGTGAGCTGATCGGATGTGCGACTGCCTCGGCGAGCGCCATCAGCGGTACCTCACCTTCGGGTCGAGCAGGCCGTAGCTCAGGTCCACGACCAGATTGATGAACATCACCGCGACGCCGACGACGAGGAACACGCCGGTGATGATCGGATAGTCGCGCTGGTTCACGGCATCGAGCAGCAGCAGCCCCATGCCCGGGAGGACGAAGATCTGCTCCACGATCACGGCTCCGCCGATCAACAGCGGTGCCTGCAGGCCGACCAGCGTCACCACGGGGATCAGCGCGTTGCGCAGAGCGTGACGCACGATCACGGTGCGTGCATTGAGACCTTTGGCCCAGGCGGTGCGGATGTAATCCTGCCGCAGAACTTCGAGCATCTGTGTGCGGGTGAGGCGCATCGTGATTGCGGACAGCGCGGTACCGAGGATGACCGCAGGAATCATCATCTGTTTCAAATTCTGCAGCGGATCGTCGGTGAACGGCACATATCTGACCTCCGGCGACCAGCCCCACCAGATCGAAGGCAGCACCATCACCATGGTGCCGGTCCAGAATGCCGGAACGGCCAGCATGAGGAATGAGAGCGAACGCGCGGCGTAATCGCCTGCGGTATCCTGGCGGATCGCCGAATAGACGCCGATCGGCAGCGCGAGGATGAGGGCGACGATCAGGGCGAGTAGGCCCAACTCGAAGGTGACCGGAAGCCGTGCCGCGAGCTGTTCGCCGACCGGTGTGCTCTGCCACAACGAATTGCCGAAATCCCCGTGCCGCAGAATGGCACCGATCCAGCGGAAATATTGCTCCCACATCGGCTTGTCGAGGCCGAGGGCGGAGATCAACTGGTCGCGGCTGAGCTTCCCGGCCGAAATGTCGTTCTGACTGAGCATCAGATCGATGATGTCGCCGGGAATGAGGCGCACCGTCACGAATACAATGACGCTCGCGAAAAAGAGCGTCGGGATAAGCGCCAGCAGCCGGCGCACGATATACGCTTGCATCGTGCCTCGCTGCGTCCGCTCCCATTCCTTGTCACATCAGCAGACAGCAAAACCGGCCGGCTTGCAACTCCGACAGCAGAAAGCATTGTTGAAACAGCCCGGTAGAGAGCATTCCGCCCGCCTTTGCCTATCGGCGGTGATTTGCGAAAACGAGCCTGGCTCGTTAGATTTCGCCTAGTGGAACTTAAGGCGGTGTTTCTTGGACTTCTCGTATCACAGCGTCATTCTGATAGTTGGTATCGCGGTTGCGGGCCTGGCGTTGTTCGGCGCTATTGCGGTTGGTCCTTACGGCCGGCGTGGCGTCCGAATAGTGCTGGCGACGGTCTCCTTCATGGCCTTCCTCGGCAGCGCGCTCGTGCTCACGATTTTCCTCGGTTTCCTCGAGGAGCGGCGCTCTATCGAGGCCCGCCTTTCGGAGCTGAAAGGGCAGGCGCTGAGTGCAGGGTCGCCCCTTGCGTGCCTGGAGCGCACCGGCAGCATCGTCGAGACGGCCTGCGCTGAGAAACTCTTCTCCACACCCGAAGCACTCGCGGCGGCTAATTTATACACCGCTGAGCGACTCGATCTTTTGACATCCGCCGCACGCTATCCCGGCCCTCGTACGCCACAATTCGACAGCGCCGTCGACGCGTTAAGGATGTCGCTGCAGCAGGACCTACTCGGACTGACTTCTCATGTTCTCATGCTGCGTAGGCGATGCACTCCCGAGCGGTGTGACGAGCTTGCGATGTTTCAAGACCCGCAGCATTTGAAGAACAACATTCGACAGAAAGCATTCGACGCGAACGTGGCCCGCCACGCGGGTGGCTGGCGCGTCCCGCCACCGGCCGGCACCGCGAGTTCCGCGCCTCTCTTGAACGCTCCCGCGGATACCGAAGCCCGTGCCCCCATTCCCGAAAAGTACACGCTGCCGTCTGCCGCCTCGATACCGCCAGTGAGCATCATGAATGAGGAACCCGCAATGCGTTCCGATCCGGTTGGGCCGTCGGCCAAAGATCGTTCGAATGCCCCGCGCCAGCCAGCGGCTGCTTCTCCCCGAGAGGAGGAGGCAACTGCCCCAGCATCGCTTCCCGCGACGTCCTCTTCCGAAAAGCAGACGCCTCCTCGCAGAGAAAAGATGCGGCCCGGCGCACCTCTCTCGATCGCGCCTCAACAGAGGTAATGTACCCGCCAAAATGCGCTGCTGAAGCTGCCGCACCGACCGACCTGCATTGCCTATTTGATCAGGAAGTCCTGCTTCGTCAGCTTGGTGCCCTTCATCTCTTCGCGCATCCATACGGGCAGCATTCCGCGCCCCGACCACTTCAGGCGTTTGTTCTTCTTGCTGTGGTACTTGGGCTTCGCCTTGGCGCGTTTGCGCGTGTTCGGCACACGCATCACGGCGCGTACGGCCGCGCCGGCTTTGTTGTCAGCATAGATCCGCAGCCCGGCGAGCTGTGCTTCCAGAATCTCCCGCTGTTGCTGGACCTTCGCTGCGAGTGTGCTTTCGAGACCGGTGATGTAATCGCGAAGCTGCCGCACGTCCATTCTCGAGACGGAGGCCGCGAACTTGCCCAAGGTGCTCTTGTTCTTTGATCCAGGTGGACGGCCGCGACGCTTTGCTTTCCTTGCCATGCAAAACTCCTGATGCAGAATGTGCAGGGCTTATAGGCCGGTTCCAACGAGATTAGAATGGGCGAAGGCCGGTAATGATAGACGGCAGCGGATCATACGGGATCTGCAACGGTTGCTTGGTAGTGAGAAGTCTGACGAACCTTCGGTTCGCGGCGCGTTTTAAATTCGACCAAAATGAATAGGGAGATAGCAGATGAAGTTCGGATACTTCACGCTGAGCGACAATCACTATGAAAACAACACCCGCTCACGCAAACCAGTTCGTCGCGGACATCACGGATGAGGCACTCTATGCCGACCAGCTCGGCATGCACTCGGCCTGGATCGGCGAGCATCATTTCAATTCGCTCGGCGTGTTGTCGTGTCCCGATCTGGTGCTTGCCTATATCGCGGCGCGCACCAAGCACATCCGCCTTGCGCCCGCTGTCACCGTGCTGCCGCTGCATCATCCGATTCGCGTCGCCGAACAGTGGGCGACGCTCGATCTTCTGAGCAATGGCCGCGTCGATTTCGCCGCCGGCCGCGGCTATGACCGTCGTGAGTATCTGCCATTTCATCGTGTCGTTCGAAGACAACCAGTCGATCTTCGACGAGGGATTGGAACTCGTGCGTACGCTGTGGTCGTCAGAACGAACGCATGACCTACAAGGGGCAGGCACTATTCCTTCGAGGACGTGCGGATCACGCCCAAGCCGGTGCAGCAACCGATCCCGACCTACGTGGCGTCGTTCTCCAAGCCCTCGATCGAGCTTGCCGCTCGGCTCGGCTGCGGGCTGATCGTCGCGCCGTTTGCGGCCGCGATGAGCTTCGGTGGTCTGAAGCAGGTCGCAGATCTCTATCACGAGAACTGTGCGAAATACGGCACGAAGCCCGGCCGGCTGATGTGCAGCTACTTCACGCACTTTGCCGACACCAAGGCGCAGGAAGACGCGCAGCGTGCGCGCCAGATTCGCTACTACAAGAGAGTGCGTGATCCCGGCGTTCCCGGGCGATCCCGAAGACCGCGCCGCCGAGCTACCGCTATTTCATCGACATGGTGGAACGGCTGCAGAAGGTGCGGCCCGAAGACCTGACCGAGAATTCCGTGCTGATCGGGCGGCCCGACGTCGATCACCGAGACCCTGAAGAAGGTCGAGGCGGCCGGCTTCGCCGAGGTCATCCTCTATTTCAACGTCGGCCTGAAGCCGCACAATCAGGTCAAGGAGGAGATGGACCGTTTCATGCGGGAGGTCGCGCCTGCATTTCGGAGCGGGGCCGGATCGCGCGCGGCGTGACCGGACGCCACTGAGGCACGAATAGGAATTGCACTCGGGCCGCCCGCCGCTTATAGGCTTGTAATCGGCGGTGGGCTCGGGCGAGCGTAGTCCGCACAGTTTACCGCAAGGGCAGCCGCCGAGATCTGCCCGCTGCCTTGCGCCCATAACAGGAGGAAACCGTGCCCATCGAAGATGATTTCGCGCCGCACCGTGCTCAGCGACCAGCGCAGCCGCGGCTGCCGCCAGCGCCATCTCCCACGAACTGGGCGATCGCCCAGGCCAAGCCCGTCAAGGTCGGGCTGATGCTGCCCTATTCCGGCACGTTCGCGCAGCTCGGCGAGAACATCACCCACGCGATCGAGATGTATCTCGCCGAGAAGGGCGGCAAGCTCGGCGGCCGCGAGATTCAGATCGTCAAGCTCGACGACGAATCGAAGCCGGAACTCGGGCCTGCAGAACGCCGACCGTCTGATCAAGCGCGACAATGTCGATGTGCTGATCGGCACGGTCCACTCCGGCGTGCAGATGGCGATCCACAAGGCGGTGACCGAATCCGGCACGCTGTGCATCGTGCCCAACGCGGGCGCCGTCGCGGTGACGCGCAACCTGTGCGCCAAGAACGTGTTCCGCACCTCGTTCTCGAACTGGCAGCCGGCCTACGGCATGGGCGTCGCGCTCGGCAAGCGCGGCCTCAAGAAGGCCGCCTGGATCACCTGGGACTACGCGGCCGGCGCGGAATCCGGCGAGGGATTCAAGCAGGGCCTCGAAGCCAATGGCGGACAGGTCGTGCAGACGCTGACGCTGAAATTCCCGGAGACGAACTTCCAGCCGCTGCTCGCGCAGGTCCCGGGCCTCGGCGTCGATGCGGTCGGCGCGTTCTTCGCGGGCGGCGGCGCCATCAACTTCGTCAAGGACTATGCGGCCGCCGGCCTCAAGGTGCCGCTGGTCGGCTCCGGCTTCCTCACCGAAGGCGTGCTCGGCCCGCAGGGTGCCGCCGCCGAGGGCGTCGAAACCGCGCTGCACTACGGCGACGGCCTCGAAAATCCGAAGAACAGCGCGTTCCGTGCCGCCTTCAAGGCGAAGGCCGGCCGCGAGGCCGACGTCTATGCGGTCCAGGGCTACGACGCGGCGCAGCTGCTCGGGATCGGTCTCGACGCCGTGAAGGGCAACATCGATAACGAAGCCAGCCTCTACAAGGCGATGCGCGAAGCGAAGATCGACAGCCCGCGCGGCCCGATCAGCTTCTCCAAGTCGCAGGAAGTCGTGCAGAACATCTACGTGCGCAAGGCGACCGGCGGGCTGAACAAGGTCACCGGCGTCGCGGTCGCGAACCTCGCGGACCCGGGCACCGGCTGCAAGCTCTGATCGCCGGCACGCGGCTACGCCGGACGGCAAGCAGAGTCCGGCGACCGGTTGCACATTCATGGGGCCGGGGCAGTGTCGGTTTTCGTCGCGCAGCTACTCAACGGATTGCAATACGGGCTGCTGCTGTTCCTGATCGCGAGCGGCCTCACGCTCATCTTCGGCGTGCTGCGGGTCATCAATCTGGCCCACGGCAGCCTGTTCATGATGGGCGCGTATGCGGCGTTCCTGGTCGTGCGGACCACCGGATCGCTCTGGCTGGCACTGCCGGTCGCGATCGTGGCCGGCGTTGCGCTCGGCCTCCTCCTCGAGCGCTTTCTGTTCCGCTACTTCTACAATCGCGAGCATCTCGATCAGGTCCTTCTCACCTTCGCGCTGATCCTGCTGTTCGAGGAGTTCCGATCGCTGCTGGTCGGCAATGATTTCCACTCGGTCGCCGATCCCGGCCGCGCTGAATTTCTCCGTTCCGATCACCGCGCCTTCAGCTATGCGGCGTACCGGTTCGTCGTCATCGGCGTGTGCCTCTGTCTCGCCGCCGCCCTGTTCTACTGGGTCGAGCGCACCAGGATGGGCGCCATCATCCGCGCCGCCGCCGAAAAGCCCGAGATGGTCGAAGTGCTCGGCATCGATGCGGGCCGCGTGCATCTGACGGTGTTCGCGGTCGGCACCGCGCTCGCCATGGCGGCCGGCGCGCTCGCCGCGCCGCTCACCTCGGTCTACCCCAACATGGGCGACGGCCTGCTGATCATCTCGTTCGTCGTGGTGGTGATCGGCGGATTGGGCTCGATCTCGGGCGCGTTCTGGTCGGCGCTGCTGATCGGCCTCGTCGACACGCTCGGCAAGGCCTACGGCCCGGCCTTCGCGTCGCGCGGCGGCGCGGGCGCGGTGATCGCGGCCGCAGCCTCGATGTCGGTCTACATCCTGATGGTCGTCGTGCTGCTCTATCCGCCCGACCGGCCTGTTCGGAGGCCGCTCGTGACCGACACACATCGCATGCTGCCGCAGTCGTGGCGCGGCTGGATCGCGCTCGCGCGCCGGCACCGCGATGCTCGCCGCGCTGCCCTTCTTCGCGACGCCGTACTATGTCGGCCTCGCTCACCACGGCGATGATCGGCGCGATGCTCGCGCTGGCCGTCCATCTTCTGGTCGGCGCGACCGGCCTCGTCAGCCTCGGCCACGGCGCGTTCTATGGCCTTGCCGCCTACGTCGTGTACCTGGTCTCGCCGGAGGGCGCGGCGCGGCCGATCTGGCAGACGCTGCCGGCCGCGATGGTGGTCGCCGGTCTTGCGGCGCTCGCTCGTCGGCTCGCTCGCGCTGCGCACCCGCGGCTTCTTCTTCCTGATGGTGACGCTCGCCTTCGGCCAGATGATCTTCTTCGTCTTCCACGACACCAAGCTCGGCGGCGGGACCGACGGCGCCTATCTCGCGAAACCCCTGATCGCCGCTTTCGGGCTCGAGCTCAGTCCGTCGAGCTTCCCGCGCGCGCGGCGCGCATGGCCGGCCTACTACGTCGCTCTCGTTCAGCTCGTCGCGACCTACCTGATCCTCGCGTTCCTGCTGCGCTCGATGCTCGGCCGCGTGCTTGAAGGCATCAAGGTGAACGAGCAGCGCATGCGGGCGATGGGCTTCAACACCTATCGCTACAAGCTCGCGGCCTTCACGATCGCCGGCATGTTCGCGGGCGCTGCCGGACACATGTGGAGCCTGCACACGGGCTTCGTGAATCCCGAACTGGTCGGATGGCAGAAGTCGGCCGAGGCCCTGCTCATCATCCTGCTCGGCGGCATCGGCTCGCTCGCCGGCGCGGTGGTCGGCGCGTTCGCGTTCTACGGCCTCGGCGAGGCCGCGCAACTGATCACCGAACGCAAGCTGCTGGTCGAAGGCTTCGTCATCCTCGTGGTGGTGATCCTGCTGCGCGACGGGCTCACCGGCATCCGCCTCCCGCGATTGCGGCGCGAGCCGCGCCGCGCCGGACAGCGCCGTCGGAGGCGCGCGTCCATGGCTGACGCGCCCGCCGGCATCCTCGCGACGCGAGGGCCTGTCGAAATCCTTCGGCGGCCTGCGCGCCGTGCGCGACGTCACGCTCACGCCTGAACGCGCAGGAGCTGCACGCCGTCATCGGCCCGAACGGCGCCGGCAAGTCCACGTTCGTCAATCTTCTGACCGGCGAACTGACGCCGAGCAGCGGCCGGCTGTTCCTCGAAGGCCGCGACATCACCGGCACGCGACCCTGGGAGATGCCGCGCCTCGGCGTCTCCCGCTCGTTCCAGCGCACCAACATTCTCAAGACGCTCTCCGTGCTGGAGAACGTGCGCCTCGGCGTGCAGGCCGTGAAGCTGCCGGCGCGGGCGATCCTGTCAGCGCCGCACACCAAGGCCTCGCTGGTCGAGGCGGCGCGCCGCGCGCTCGACCGGGTCGGCCTTTCGGCGCACGAGAAGACGATTTCGGGCGTGCTCAGCCACGGCGCGCCAGCGCCAGCTCGAGATCGCGATGGCGCTCGCCAGCGAGCCGAAGGTCCTGCTGCTCGACGAGCCGCTCGCCGGCATGGGCCCGGAGGAAGGCGAGCGCATGGTCGTGCTGCTGCAGTCGCTCGCCCGCGAGCATGCGGTGCTGCTGATCGAGCACGACATGGACTTCGTCTTCAAGGTCGCCGACCGCATGACGGTGCTGGTCGAAGGCGCGGTCCTGGCCTCGGGCAAGCCCGTCGGAGGTGCGCGCCAACGCTGCGGTGCAGACGGCCTATCTCGGAGGCCACGCATGAGCGCTTTGACCGAGCCGCCGCTGATCGAAGCGAAGGACCTGCACACCTTCTACGACGAGAGCCATATCCTGCGCGGCGTCTCGCTCGCGCTCGCGCGCGGTGAAGCGCTCGGCCTGATGGGCCGCAACGGGATGGGCAAGACGACGCTCATCCGCACGATCATGGGGCTGGTGCGCGCCGCGCGCGGGCCGCGTCCTGATCGCCGGCGAGGACGTGACGCACGCGCCGGCGTTTCGCATCGCGCAGCGCGGCATCGCCTATGTGCCGGAAGGCCGCGGCATTTTCGCGTCGCTCTCGGTGCGCGAGAACCTGCAGATCGCCGAACGGCCGGGCGTCGACGGGGCGCACGCCTGGACCATGGCGCGTGTGCTCGAGCTGTTTCCGCGGCTCGGCCAGCGCCTCGACAATGGCGGCGACCAGTTGTCCGGCGGTGAGCAGCAGATGCTCGCGATCGCGCGCGCACTGCTGACCAATCCGCGTGTCCTGATCCTCGACGAGGCGACCGAAGGCCTCGCGCCGCTCATTCGCGAGGAGATCTGGAAGACGGTCCGCCTGGTCCGCGAGAGCGGCATCGCCACGCTGCTGGTCGACAAGAGCGTGTCCGAGGTCACCGCGGTGGCCGACCGCGTGATCATCCTGGTCAAGGGCCAGACCGTGTTCGAGGGAACGCCGCAGGATCTAAGGTCTGATCCGGAGCTCATGCACCGGCATCTCGGCGTGTGAGCCGTCCCTCGCCTTGTCTTCGCTTGAGCAGGCTTGGTCTCGACTGGAAGTTTGCCTGACCCGGAGCATCACGCGCCGCACGTTTGGAGCGAAGTGCGCGGCCTTTTGTTCCTGCTCCTGACGGGCTGACATCCCACTACTGCCAGCCGGGCACGCCCTTCATGTCGGGCAGCCTGTGGGCGATTCCCTTGTGGCAGTCGATGCAGGTCTTTTCGGCCGTGAACAAGAAGCGCTGATGCGCGTCGGAAGCGCGCGGCGACTGTTTGGTAATGTCCATCGAGTCGGCCGAGTGGCAGTTCCGGCATTCGAGCGAGTCGTTCGCCTTCATTCGCGCCCATTCGTGCAGCGCGAGTTCGAGCCGGTGGTCGATGAACTTCTCGCGCGTCTCGATGACTCCGAAAATGTGACCCCAGACCTCCTTCGAGGCCTGCATCTTGCGTGCGATCTTGTCAGTCCAGTTGTGCGGCACGTGGCAGTCTGGGCAAGTCGCGCGCACGCCGGAGCGGTTGGAGAAATGGATGGTGGATTTCAGCTCCGCGAACACGTTGTCGCGCATCTCATGACAGCTGGTGCAGAACTTCTCGGTGTTCGTGAACTCGAGCGCGGTGTTGAAGGCGCCCCAGAACAGAATGCCGGCGACGAACCCCGCCAGCACGAGCACACCGAGGCTGAATACCGAGCTTGGCCGGCGCATCACGTGCCATAGATCGCGCGCGAATCCGACAACTCCGCGCCGTGGCGTCGGCGTTCCGTCCGCAACCGTCATCGCCGCCCTCCGGGCTGCGCGCGGCTCAGAAGTGTATCGATGTCGACGAAATCGTTCTCGACCGGAACCTTCACCTCATGCTGCGGCACGTGGCACTGGGTGCAAAAGAAACGCCGCGGCGAGACGGATGCGAGGAATTGACCGTCGCGATCCATGAAATGGGTGATCGAGAGCATGGGCGCCTGGCTCTCGCCGGTGCGCGCGCGGGCGTGGCACGACAAGCACTTGTTGCCATTGAGATCGACCTGATAGCCCTCGATCGAATGCGGGATGAGCGGCGGCTGCTCGGGGTAATTGCGCACCTCCTTCTCGGCGGTGTTGCGCAGCGGCGTCATGCGCGGCGCCGGCCCTTCGGTGTCGAGCGGGGTGGACCCGCGCAACGCGGACTGCGTCTGCGCGGCAAGGCCGCTGGCCGCGACGGCGAAGGCGGCAGCGAGTGCGAGAATGCGCAACATGGCTATACCCGCTCGATCTTGACGGCGCATTTCTTGAAGTCTGTTTGCAGTGAAATCGGATCGGTCGCGTCGAGGGTCACCTTGTTGATGAGCTGCGCTTCGTCGAACCACGGAACGAAGATAACGTTGCGCGGCATCCTGTTGCGCCCGCGCGTCTCGACCCGCGTGCGGATGAAGCCGCGGCGCGATGCCACCTTCACCTCGTCGCCACGCCGCAATTTAAGACCCGCTGCGTCGTCCGGATGCATGAACACCACGGCTTCGGGGAACGAGCGATAGAGCTCGGGGACGCGGCGCGTCATCGTGCCGGAATGCCAATGTTCAAGCACGCGGCCGGTGACGAGCCAGAACGGGAAATCGGCGTCGGGGGATTCGGGCGGCGGCTCGTAGGGCAGGGCGAAGATGCGCGCCTTCCCGTCAGGGTGACCATAGAACTCGACACCCTTGCCCTGCTTCACATACGGGTCGGAGCCTTCGCGGAAGCGCCAACGCGTCTCCTGCCCGTTCACCACCGGCCAGCGCAGTCCGCGTTCCTCATGATACCGCTCGAACGGCGCGAGGTCGTGGCCGTGGCCGCGGCCGAACTGCGCATACTCCTCGAACAGTCCCTTCTGGACGTAGAAGCCGAACTCTTTCGAACTCGTAACTATTGTGGCTTTGGCTGATTTCAGCGATGGGGAACTTGTCGACCTGGCCGTTGCGGTAGAGCGCGTCGAACAGCGTCTTGCCGCGATATTCGGGCTTCTTCGCGAGCAACTCTTCGGTCCACACCTCTTCCATCTTGAAGCGCTTGGCGAACTCCATCAGTTGCCAGAGGTCGGAGCGGCTTTCGCCCGGCGCATCGACCAGCTGATGCCAGAACTGCGTGCGCCGCTCGGCATTGCCATAGGCGCCTTCCTTCTCGACCCACATGGCGGTTGGAAGAATGAGATCGGCGGCGAGCGCCGTGACGGTCGGATAGGCGTCGGAGACGACAATGAAATTGTCCGGATTGCGATAGCCCGGCAGGCCTTCCTCGTTGCAGTTCGCGGCCGCCTGGACGTTGTTGTTCACCTGCACCCAGTAGGCATTGAGCTTGCCGTCCTTCAGCATGCGGTTCTGCAGCACCGCGTGATAGCCGGGCTGTGCTGGAATGGTTCCTTCGGGCAGCTTCCAGATTCTTCTCGGCGATATCGCGGTGCGCCTTGTTCGCCACCAGCATGTCGGCCGGCAGGCGGTGCGAGAACGTGCCGACTTCGCGCGCGGTGCCGCAGGCGGACGGCTGGCCGGTCAAGGAGAACGGGCTGTTGCCGGGCTCGGAGATTTTCCCGGTGAGCAGATGGATGTTGTAGACGAGATTGTTGCACCACACGCCGCGGGTGTGCTGGTTGAAGCCCATGGTCCAGAAACTCACCACCTTGGTCTTCGGATCGGCGTAGAGCTCGGCGAGCGCCTGGATGCGGTTTGCTGGCACGCCCGACATCTCTGCCGCCTTCTCGATCGTGTAGTCGGACACGAACTTCGCGAACTCCTCGAAGGTCATGTCGGTTGCGTCGTTCGCCTTCGCGGCGCCTTTCGCGGCCTTCTGCAGCGGATGCTCGGGACGCAGCCCATAGCCGATATCGGTCTGCCCGCGTTTGAACACCGTGTGTTTCGCGACGAAGTCCTTGTTCACCCTGCCGGTCTTGATGATGTGGTTCGCGATCGCGTTGAGGATCACGAGATCGGTCTGCGGCTTGAACACAAGGCTGAGGTCGGAGAGATCGAAGCAGCGATGTTCGAATGTGGAGAGCACGGCGACGCGCACATGCGGCGCGGAGAGCCGGCGGTCGGTCACCCGCGTCCACAACAGCGGATGCATCTCGGCCATGTTCGAGCCCCACAGCACGAACGCGTCCGTCGCCTCGATGTCGTCATAGCAGCCCATCGGCTCGTCGATGCCGAAGGTGCGCATGAAGCCCGCGACTGCCGAGGCCATGCAGTGGCGCGCGTTCGGATCGATATTGTTGGAGCGGAAACCAGCCTTGAACAGCTTGGCGGCCGCATAGCCTTCCCAGATCGTCCATTGGCCGGAGCCGAACATGCCGACGCCGCTCGGACCCTGCTTTTTCAGGGCGGCCTTGAATTTCTCGGCCATCACGGTGAAGGCCTCGTCCCACGACACCGGCGTGAACTCGCCGTTCTTGTCGAACACGCCGTTCGTCTTGCGCAGCATCGGCTGCGTCAGGCGGTCGTGGCCGTACATGATCTTAGAGAGGAAATACCCCTTCACGCAGTTGAGGCCGCGGTTGACCTCCGATTTGATGTCGCCGTGGGTCGCGACCACGCGATTGTCCTTGGTGGCGACCATCACGCTGCAACCGGTGCCGCAAAAGCGGCACGGCGCCTTGTCCCATTTGAGTTCGGTGGCTGCGCGTTCCGTCACGAGATTCTGCGCGAGCGCCGGCGCAGCGATCCCTCCAGCCGCGGCGGCCATTGCGGCGGCTTCCAGCTTGAGAACCCGGCGGCGGTCGAGTTGTCCGGTCATGACTTGTCTCCCGATGCCACGGCATCGATGGCGTGAAACACCAGCGCGGCCGAAAGCACGTGCGGCAGCAGCGCGATGGTGTTGAGCGTTGAGCCGATTGCGCCGGCGTTCGCGGTCTCGATTACGACGACGAGCTTGCCTCTCGAGTCGCGGCCGTGAATCTCGCAGCCGGCGAGCGCCGTGATCGCTGCCTCGACCCCGGCAAGGCGTTCGGGACGCGCCTGGATCAGCACGCTGGCGATCTCGGCATCCGGCGGCGAGACCAGCGCGTCAGGATCGACCAGTCGGCCTGATATCAAAGAGCGGCGATCGAGAATGGATTGATTGAGCGGCATGGTGTTCCTCTCACCGCTCCGGCGGGCCGGGCGGCCCAGCGATCATTTGGTAAACCCACACCGCCAGCCCGTAGCCGCCGACCGTTGCGACTGCGAGCGCCGGCATCAGCACAGCTGTGAGGAACAGGAAGGCGAAGATTTCCATTCGCCTGCGACGCGTCTTTTCTGCTGGGTTGCCCTCCACCGCCGACATGGCGTACCTCGCTGCACCTGTCAGTGTGCGCCGACGATTCGCGTACCGCTTTGATCTGGGTCAAAGCGGCCCCTCGACGCCGAATACCGCTTGTCGAACAAACATTTTGATGCGGGGGCATGGTAGAAGCGCGACAGGCGCTTTCGATTGTACTTCGGTTTAGAAATCTTGCTGAAGGTGCAACTGAAATAGTGAGGTTGCTCACAAAGTTGGGCTCCTCACGCGGAAGCGAGACTCGAGCACGACTTGCGCGATGCAAGCTGGTGCGGTGTCCGCTTGCGACTTAAGCGACAAGCGTGCGCACTCAATCGAAGTCTGCTGCGGGTCAGGAGCCAACCATCGCGCTCACGGCGCGCGATCTACTCGCAGTTTAGCCGAGTGCTAATGTTCCGGTCAGGCGCCGTTCCTTCTCGCCCAGGGTGGCGTACGGGTGAAGCATGAACGGATCGGCATCCCGGCCCAGCTCAGGCACGATGAACGGCACGCGAGCACTATTTGATGTTGCAGTAGCGAGCACACGTGATGTCCGCTTCTTCCTTAAAAGCCGACGCTGACTATTCAAACTCGCATGTCAACCATGGGCCAATTCCGGACGTATGCGTACAGCCGATCACTTGGCGTTGACGTTTTCTCGGCAAGCTAGGATCTCCCTCCATCGACAGCCACAATCTGACCGGAGATCCAGCTTGCACGATCGCTTGATAGGAACAGCGCCGTGGCCGCGATATCGTCGGCCGTTCCCAAGCGCCGCGTATGGATGCTCTCGATCAACCGCGCCTGGCCTTCGGCGCCATAGCTCTGCCATTGGCGCTCCGAAGCGGGATTTGAACGCACAAAGCCGGGCGCAATCGCGTTGCAGGTGATTCCGAAGCGGCCAAGGTCCTGCGACAGCTGTTTGGTCAGCCCGACCAGCGCGTGCTTTGCCGCCGTGTAGGCCTGGATGCCGGTGAGGCTCGGCCGCAATCCCGCGCCCGACGCGATGTTCACGATGCGCCCGAAGCCGCGCCTGCTCTCATCGGAGCAGCGGCCGCCTGCGCGAGCCAGAACGCGCCGTCGACATTGGCCTGAAAGATCACGCGCCAGTCGTCCTCGCTGACCTCCTCGATCGGGCGGCCGACTTGTCCGCGCACGCCGCCCGCGGCGTTCACCAGGATGTCGAGCCGCCCTTCGCGCGCCACGATATCGCGAACCGCATCGCCGGCCGCCTTGCGGTCCGACACGTCAAGCACATGCGCGGTGAATCCCTGCGCTTGTGCGAACGCCGTGCATGCCGTCGCGCATCGAGATCGGCGACGTGCACACGCGCGCCGCCGTCCGACAGCCCCTTGGCGATCGCCTGGCCGATGCCCTGTGCGGCGCCGGTTACGAGCGCGACGCGGCCATCGTGGCGGATGTGCATGTCTCGATCAGTTCCTGAAATGTCGCGAACGACAGCGGACGGCGGCCGTCCTCGACATCGTGGATCAGCGTCACCAGCCGGTCGATCGCGGGCGTCGGCGATTCCGGCCTCGCGCCCGAGCGAGCCGATGATCGCCGATCAGCTGATCGATCTCGGTCTTGCGCTTGCGCACCGCAAGATCGCGCCAGACGCCGGAGTGCGTCTTCGCGCCGTGGCTGGTGTACTCGGCGAGCGCCGCGATGGCCGCGCGCGAGCGCTGCTGGCTCGCGCCCGGCAAGAACGCTTCGACATCGAACTCCTTGAAGCCGACCGGCTTGACGCCGCGCGCATTGGCGACCGCGATGACTTCGCGTCCGAGCGTATCGAAGACGACGAAGCGCCGCGGATCGGCGAAATTCTGCGACATCGAGTCATCGTTCAGCGCGGTCGCGAACAGCATCGCCCCGTAGGCGAGCTTGCCCCACAGATAGCCCCAGATGTTGTCGGTCAGCACCGCGTCGGGCTCGAATTTCTGGAGCAACGCATGCATCTCGCGCGTGCGCGGACGGATCGATCCGTCGATCTCCCCGACCACGACAGCGCTGCGGTTGCCGAACAGGATCTGGCCCGGTCCGTGCCAGTCCGAGCCGAAATTGACGAAGCAGCCCATCGTGCGCTCGGGCCCGACCTTCTCGGCGATGGCGATCTCGTTCAAGCCATTCTGCGCCGAGAGCACGAAGCCGTCCGGCGCGAGATGCGGGCGCGAGTTGGGACAGGGCGGCTTCGGTGGCGGGCGCCTTCACGGCGAGCACGATGCGCTTGTAGACGCCCTTGACTTCATGCGGCTCGACCGCCGGGATCACGACCTTGAATTCATCGACCGGTCCGGAGATTTCCAGTCCATCGGTGCGGCACGCCCGCACGTGCTCGCCGACAACATCGACCAGCAGCACGGGCACGCCCGCGCGCGCCCAGTAGGCGCCGATCGTGCCGCCGATCGCGCCCGCGCCCCAGATCAGGATCGGCTCGCTCATCGCACGGGACCGACGTCGAGCGGCCGCGCGGATTGAGCGTCCCACAGCCGCCATGAATGCCGATCGCGATCGAGTGACAAGGCCGTCAGTTCGTCGCCGGCTTGATGTTCATCGCCAGCGTGTCTTCGTCGACGCGCGCCTTGATGGTGATCTTGCCCTTCTGCATCGCCCAGGCCGAGCCGACCGCGACGATCGGCAGGCGCTGGCGATCCTTCAGCACGAGCTCGTTCGCCTTTTCGAGGAAACCGCGGCGCTTGGCTTCATCCATCTCGACCGCCGCATCCTGGATCAGCTTGTCCATCTCGGCGTTCTTGTAGCCGAGCACATTGAACGCGCCGAACTTCCTGTCCTTGTCGTTGGAATGCGCGAGCGAGGAGAGCGTGTAGTGCGCCTCGCCGGTCAGCGTGCCCCAGCCCGACATCGACATGGAGAGATCGCCGCGCGTGCGCGCCGGGAAGAACACGGCGGCCGGCTGCGCGTTCGCCTGCGCGTCGATGCCGATCGCGGCGAGCATCTGCGCGATCGTGGTGCCGACCTGCGTGTCGCCCGGCAGGCGGTCCTGCGTGAAGCTGAAGGCGATCCTGAAGCCGTTCGGATAGCCGGCGTCGGCCATCAGCTTCTTCGCGGCCGCCACGTCGTATTTCCGCTCCGGCAGCGACTTGTTGTAGCCGAAGATCGAGGGCGTCACGACCTGGTTCACCGGCTTGCCGAGGCCTTCCATGGCGATCTCGGCGAGCGCCTTGCGGTCGATCGCGAGATCGATCGCCTCGCGCACGCGGATGTCGAGATAGGGATTCTTCGGCAGCGCCGAGCCGTCCTTGGCGGAGATCTGCCCGGCCGGCGGCTGCTCGCGCATATCCATTTCGAGATTGAACACATAGACCGTGTCGATCTTGGCAACCGAGATCTTCGGATCGCGCTCGAGCGTCGCGACATCGGACGCCGGCACGCGCGTGATCAGATCGAGCTGTCCGGCCTTGAGCTGCGCGACGCGCGCGGAATCGTTCGCGATCTCCTTGCGCACGATGCGCGCCCACGGCTCCTTGCCGCCCCAGTAGCCGTCGAAACGCTCGGCGACGAAATCGCCCTTCGGTGTCCACGAGACGAACTTGTAGGGGCCCGTGCCGACCGCGGCCTTGCCGGAATTGAACACCTCGTTGGCATTGTCCTTGGTGACGCCGGCCGCCGCCTTGTGCGACACGATGAACAGCCGGATGAAATCGTTCGGCAGATTCGGCGCCGGACCGTCGGTGATGACGCGCACGGTGAGCGGATCAGGCGTCTGCACCTCCTTCACGCGGCGGACGTAGATCGTGGTCGGGTTCGGACCCATCGGCGTCTGCATGCGGGCGATCGAGAACTTCACGTCCTCGGCGGTGAAGTCCGAGCCGTCGTGGAATTTCACGCCGCGCCGGAGCTTGAATTCCCAGGTCGTCGGATCGACCGCCTTCCAGCTCGTCGCGAGGCGCGGCTCGATCTCCAGCCCGTCGCCCGACCACACCAGCGTGTCGAACACGTGCTTGAGCGTCTCGGCGTGCGTGCCGGTCGCGGTGAAATGCGGATCGATCGAGTCGGGCCCGCCGCGCACGCCGATCGTCAGCGTCTGCGCGAGACCGAATGTCGTGGTGGCCGCCAGCATTCCGGCAGCGATCAGCAGGCGAGTGGCTGTGCGCGTCATGGCGTGGTTTCCCGAATGGTTTTCGGCCGTGCGAAAGGCCGGCATCATGGTCTTGGGATTGATCGTTCCAACCATGGGGTTCGCCGTCAAGGGCCTGTTATAATGGCGCGACAACGGGGCGGACTGATGCGCATTGCCGACATGAACTGGATGCAGGTGCGCGACCACGCGGCGCAGGACGACCGCGCGGTGCTGCCGATCGGCTCGACCGAGCAGCACGCGCACCTGAGCCTGTCGGTCGACACGATCCTCTCCGAGCGCGTCGCCGTGGAGGCGGCCGAGCCGTTGCGGATTCCGGTGTTTCCGGTGATCGCCTACGGGCTGACGCCGAACTTCGTCGAATATCCCGGCACGGTCACGCTGCGCATGACCACGATGTGCGCGCTCGTGACCGACGTGCTCGACGGCATCGTGCAATCGGGCTTCCGGCGCATCCTGATCGTGAACGGTCATGGCGGAAACATCCCGATCCACGGCGCGGTGCTCGAATGGCTCGGCCGCAATCACGGTTGCCGGGTGCAGTGGCACAACTGGTGGAATGCGCCGAAGACCTGGGCCAAGGCGATGGAGATCGATCCGGTCGCCTCGCACGCCTCGTGGCTGGAGAATTTTCCCTGGACGCGGCTGCCCGGCGTCACGCAGCCGGGCGAGCAGAAGCCCATGATGGACCTTGCCCGCTTCGTGCAGCTCGATCCCGTCGAGAAGAAGAAGCTGCTGGGCGACGGCAATTATGGCGGGCTCTATCAGCGCAGCGACGACGAGATGCTCGCGATGTGGCGCGTCGCCGTGGAGGAAACGCGCGCCCTGATGCAGGACGGCTGGGCGTGAGCGCGGGGGCCTGATGCTCGGCTTCGTCATCCAGCGGCTGCTGCAAGCCTTCGTCGTGATGATGGTGATTTCGTTTCTGGTTTTTCTCGGCGTCTACGCCATCGGCAATCCGATCGATGTCCTGATCTCGCCCGACGCGGACCAGCGCATCCGCGAAATGGTGATCCGCCAGTACGGCCTCGATCTTCCGCTCTGGCAGCAATATCTCGGCTTTCTCCAGCGGCTTGTCGCGGGCGATTTCGGCCGCTCGTTCGTCTTCAACATGCCGGTTCTGGAGCTGATCCTCTCGCGCCTGCCGGCGACGCTGGAACTCACGCTTGCGGCGGTGCTCGGCGCGACGCTGCTCGGCGTGCCGCTCGGCATGTATGCGGGCTACAAGCCCGACGGCATCGCCTCGAAGCTCATCATGGGGCTTTCGATCCTCGGCTTCTCGGTGCCGACCTTCTGGGTCGGCCTCGTGCTCATCTTCACCTTCGCGGTCATGCTCGGATGGCTTCCGGCGGGCGGACGCGGCGACACGGTCGCGCTGTTCGGCGTGGAATGGAGCTTTCTCACGCTCGACGGCTTGCGCCACCTGTTCCTGCCCGCGCTGAACCTCGCGCTGTTCAAGCTCGCCATGATGATCCGCCTCGCGCGCGCCGGCACGCGCGAGGTGATGCTGACCGACACGGTGAAGTTCGCCCGCGCGGCCGGCGAGAGCGAAGCGCACGATCCTGTCCCGCCACGTGCTGCGGCTGATCTCGATCCCGCTCGTCACGGTGTTCGGGCTGGAGTTCTCCTCGACGCTCGCCTTCGCGGTCGTCACCGAGACGATCTTCTCCTGGCCCGGCATCGGCAAGCTGATCATCGACTCGATCTCGTCGCTCGACCGGCCCGTGATGGTCGCCTACCTGATGCTGGTCGCGTTCCTGTTCATCATGATCAACTTCCTGGTCGACATCGCCTATGCGGCGCTCGACCCGCGCCTGCGCGTGCGGAGAGCGTGATGGACCAGCCGCTCGCGCGCATCTGGGCCGAATTCCGCGAGAACCGCGTCGCGGTCGGCGCGCTGATCGTCGTGATCGCGATCGCGCTGATCGCGCTGCTGGCGCCGCTGATCGCGCCGCAGAATCCGTACGATCTCGCGAGCCTCGTGCTGATGGACGCGCGCCGCCCGCCGGGCTTCGTCGGCTCCGGCGGCTACGTGCACATTCTCGGCACCGACGCGCAGGGCCGCGATCTCTTCTCGGCGATCCTCTATGGCCTGCGCATCTCGATCCAGATCGGCGTCGCGGCCGGCACGGTGGCGCTCGTGCTCGGCGCGGCGCTGGGCACGAGCGCGGCCTATTTCGGCGGGCGCATCGAAGCCTTCATCATGCGCATCGTCGATCTGCAGCTCTCGTTCCCGGCGATCCTGCTCGCGCTGATGCTCTCCGCGCTGCTCGGCAAGGGCATGATGCAGCTCGTCGCCGCGCTGGTGACGGCGCAATACGCCTATTTCGCACGCACCGCGCATGGCGCCGCGTCGGTCGAGCGCAGCAAGGAGTATGTCGAGGCGGCGCTGTCGACGCCGCTGCCGGCGCACACCGTCGTGTTCCGCCACATCCTGCCGAACTGCCTGCCGCCGCTGATCGTCGTCGCGACGGTGCAGATCGCCAACTCGATCGCCCTCGAGGCGACGCTCTCGTTCCTCGGGCTCGGCCTGCCGCCGACCGAACCCTCGCTCGGCATGCTGATCGCCAACGGCTTCCAGTACATGCTCTCCGGCCGCTACTGGATCTCGATCTATCCCGGCATCGCGCTGATCGTGCTGATCGTCGCCATCAATCTTGTCGGCGATCAGGTGCGCGACCAGCTCAATCCGAGGCTCAAGCGATGAGCCTGCTCGAAGTCCGGGACCTGTCAGACGCATTTCTTCACGCGCGCCGGCGTCGTGAAGGCGGTCGACGGCGTGTCGTTCGATGTCGGCGGCGGGCGAGGTCGTCGGGCTGGTCGGCGAGTCGGGCTCGGGCAAGAGCGTCACGGGACTTTCCATTCTCGGCCTGGTCGATCCGCCCGGCCGCATCGTCGGCGGCTCGGTCAAGCTCGCCGGTCAGGAGCTTGTCGGGCTCGCGCCGCGAAAAGCTGCGCGCGCTGCGCGGACAGCGCCTCGCGATGGTGTTCCAGGACCCGATGAGCGTGCTCAATCCGGTGCTCACCATCGCGACGCAGATGCGCCTCGCGCTGGAGGCGCACGGGCGCGTCTCGAGCGAAGCCGCGCGCGCGCGCTCGATCGAGGCGCTCACCGCCGTGCGCATCCCCGACGCCGCGCAACGGCTCGATGCCTATCCGCATCAGTTCTCCGGCGGCATGCGCCAGCGCGTCGCGATCGCGATCGCGTTGCTGCACAGGCCGGCGCTGATCGTGTGCGACGAGCCGACCACCGCGCTCGACGTATCGATCCAGGCGCAGATCCTGACCGAGATGCGCGGCCTCGTGCGCGATCTCGGGATGGCGCTGATCTGGATCAGCCACGATCTCGCGACCGTCTCCTCGCTCGCGAGCCGCATCCTGGTGATGTACGCGGGCCGCATCATCGAGGAGGGGCCGACCGCCGCGGTGCTGCGCAGTCCGCGCCATCCCTACAGCCGCGGGCTTCTTCAATCGCTGCCCTCGCGCGCCGAGCCGGGCCGCGATCTCGCGCAAATTCCGGGCTCCACGCCGTCGCTGCTCCGCCTTCCGGAAGGCTGCGCGTTCCGGCCGCGTTGCCCGGAAGCAACCGACATGTGCCACCAGCCGCCCGATGCTCGAGCGCCACGGCGTG
Source organism: uncultured Alphaproteobacteria bacterium (assembly GCA_963778455.1). GTDB lineage: Bacteria > Pseudomonadota > Alphaproteobacteria > Rhizobiales > Xanthobacteraceae > PALSA-894. Next base: position 179,961 of record CAVZUL010000006.1, on the reverse strand, counting down.
CGCGCCTACCGCTGCCACCATCCGCTCGCGGCGGAAGTCCCATGAGCGCGCTGGTCGAGGTGCACGACGTCTCGAAGCAGTTCGCGCCGCGCCTCTCGCTCGGCGAGAAGATCGCGGCATCGCTCGGCAGCGCGATCGAGACGCGCACCGTGCACGCGCTCGACCGCGTTTCACTCTCGATCGAGTCCCGGCGAGGTCGTCGGCCTCGTCGGCGAATCCGGCTGCGGAAAATCGACGCTCGGCCGCGTCATCGCCGGCATCCTGCCACCGACATCCGGAACGGCGCGCATCGCCGGCGAGCCGGTCATGACCGGCGGCCGCAAGCGCACGACGCGCGTGCAGATGGTGTTCCAGGACCCGTTTGCCTCGCTCGATCCGCGCATGCGTGTCGGGCAGGCGATCGCCGAAGGGCCGCTGGCGCACGGCATCGTCGGCCGCAACGACGCAGGCTCCTACGTCGGCAAGTGGCTCGACGCGGTCGGCCTCGATCCGGACTTCGCGAGCCGGTTTCCGCATCAGTTCTCCGGCGGCCAGCGCCAGCGCATCGCAATCGCGCGCGCGCTTGCGATGCAGCCCGATGTGCTGGTGTGCGACGAGCCGGTGGCCTCGCTCGACGTGTCGATCCAGGCGCAGATCATCAACCTGTTCCTCAAGCTGCGCCGCGAGCTCGGACTCACCATGCTGTTCATCAGCCACGATCTCGGCGTCGTGCGGCATATCTCGGATCGCATCGCCATCATGTATCTCGGCCGCATCGTCGAGATCGGCGATGCGCGGCGCGCTTACGCACATCCGCTGCATCCCTATACGCAAGCGCTGCTCGATAGCGTGCCCAAGCTCGTGCTGGCGGACGGCGAGATCGTCAGCTTCAAGGCGATCCGCGGCGAGTTGCCCTCCGCGCTGTCGCCGCCGAGCGGCTGCCATTTCCATTTGCGCTGCCCGCATGTCGGTCGAGCGCTGCCGCGGCGAGATTCCACCGCTGCGCGAGATCGAGGCCGCTCGCCGCGCCGCGTGTCATCTCGCACCGATTGGCTAATGGCGCTGTGAGGCGACCGCGCGCTGCTTGTTGGGCGCGAAGGGACTGGCGGAGGAAGCAGTCTGCTGCGAACCAGTCTCGTATCGCGGATTCCCTGCTAACAGGGAAAATTACAGGGAATTTCGCGAAAGCTGGCGATGCTGAGGGATAGCGAGTGATCACTTGCTGTGGAGAACCCGGCACTTCTAGAGCGATTCCCTGCGAGAAATACAGGGAATTTTCTGGTCCCGAGCAGGGAAATCAAGTGCTGGTAACAGGCAAACAGACCCGCAGCGTGATGTCCGCTTGTTGACGTTGACGTTGCGCCGGACTTTGTCGATGTCAGCCTTGGGCCACAAACGGCCATAGCGCTATGTTGAGCCAAAGACGAATTGAGGGCACGGGCTGGAGTCGTCATGTGGTCTCACCTACTCATCCTCGCCTGTGCCCTGCTCCTGCTGCCCGTCCAAGCCCTGGCCGGTGCCAAGGAGAAGGTCGCGGTGCTCGCTCCGTCGGGGCTGGTGCTCGCGATGGACGAAAAGGGCAACGAGCTGGTGGTTCAGAACGCTGACAAGCCCTTCGTCCCTGCCTCCGTCACGAAGATCGTGACCGCCTGGCTGGCGATGGAGGTCCTGGGCGGCGATTACCGCTTCGAGACCCGCTTCTACCTGGACGGCGACCGGGTGCTCTACATTCGCGGGGGCGGCGATCCCTTTCTGATCTCCGAAGAGCTGGCTCAACTGGCGTCGGAGCTGGTCGCCGCAATCGGCAGGAAGCCGCTAAGCGGCATCGTGCTCGACGCGAGCTACTACCCCTCCGACATCCGCATCCCGGGCATCGAGGACACCGACGAGGCCTACGACGCGCTGAACTCCGCGCTCGCGGTGAACTTCAACACGATCCACGCCGTGCGCAAGGGCAAGACGGTCCGCTCCGCCGAGACGCAGACCCCGATCACGCCGCTCGCTATCAGCCAGTTCCGGGCGCGGGGCCCCCAGGGTCGCGGTCGCATCAGCCTGACCCAGGATCCCGCGGTGGGCGTGCAATATGCCGGCGAACTGATCGCCGCATTCATCGAGCGGGCCGGCGGCAGCGTCAAGAGCAAGATCTCCAGCGGAGCGGTGCCCGGGGGCCTGGAGCCGGTCTACGTTCACCGCCAATCGCGCACCCTTTCGACGATCCTTGCCGGGTTGCTCGTCGGCTCGAACAACTACATCGCCAACCAGGTCTTCCTGGAGATCGGCGGGTATCGCCTGGGCGGGCCCGTCAGCCTCGAGAAGTCGCGTCAGGTCGCGAGCGAGATGCTCGCCAAGCACGGCCTCGCCGAGTCCATCCATCTCGAGGAAGGCTCGGGCATCAGCCGCGGGAATCGCTCCACGGCCCGCGGCCTTGCTCAGTTGCTGCACCTCTTCGAGCCCCATGCGACCCTGCTCCGCCGCGGCGAAGGCGCGCTCTTCAAAACCGGCACCATTCCCGGCATCCGCACCTTGGCGGGCTATGCCGACACCTCCAAGCATGGGCGAGTACGCTTCGTGATCTCGCTCAGCAGCAACGACGGCGCGATGCGCTTCCGGCTGCTCAAAGCCATCCAGTCGGGGCTGTAGCCGGAAGGCGCGCTCGCCGAGGCGAAGTTCCCCCATGCGTTTACAAAAATCCGCAACGGTCGCTAGGGGTATTGCCCGACATGTCGGCTCTGAATTGCGATGTCCGCTATTTCTTCGAAAGCGGACGTTGATCAGAGCGAGCCCGCATGTCTGCTCAGGGCCATCTGCGGACTCATGCATCGCACAAGAGTCGCTGAGACTTGGCGCAGCAGCATCTGCGGCAAGCCGCCGCTTCGCTTTCCTGGCACAGCAGTTGGGGAGGTGACGGCGGGGCTTTTTCTTTGTGGGACTTCACGCGTTGAGCGAGCGAGATAACGCTCGTAATGTAGCCCGCTCATCCCTACCTAGACTTTATCACCGGCACCGCTATCGGCTCGCCGGCGACTGAGAGAGGCAAGTGCTCCCGTCCGACAAGGAGGAGCATTATGGCCAAATCAGGTATCTCCCAAAAGCACATGCTGATGCGGCGGAGTGCAACAATCTAGCCAGAGATGCTGCCATGCCCAATCACGCACGGGCTGACTACATTCGGATGGCCACCGTGTGGATGGAGTTAGCGGTTTCGCCGCCGCAGGATTCGTTCAGTTCGTAGCTTCAAAGGATTGAAAATGACCCCAGAGCCCAGGCTTGTCGAAACCTTGATTGCAAAGAAGGAGAGACGTGCAATCGAAGCGAAGGCCGCATGGGCGGACCACAAAGCCCATCAGTTTGCTGTTGACAAGAACATGGCTCGACTGAGGGAACTGCGTCTCGCTCAGGAGACTTCTAGGCGATAGCTGAATCAAGCCATCAATACGGAGCGTAACCATGATCAAGGATATCCTTGTCAACCTCACGATCGATGCAAAGCGCGATCCAGTCGCGAGCTACGCGGTCTCCGCCGCGGCTGTATTCCAGGCCCACCTGACGGGTGTTGCCTTCGCCTACGAACTCCTGATGCCGGGAACGGTCTTCGACGGTGTCTCCGCATCCTTCGCCGCCACGTATCGTGAAGAAAGCAAGGCAATCGCACACCAGGCGCGGCGGACCTTCGAAGACACGGCGCGAAGCGCAGGCGTGACCGCAGAAGGTCACGTCATCGGAGCCAGCTTGGGCGGCGCGGCCGAAAGATTCGGCCGCATGGCGCGCGGCTACGATCTGTCGATCGTTGGGCAAGCGCGGCCGGACCATGCGGTGCCGGAAGAGTTGCTCATCGAAGCCGTCTTGTTCGCATCGGGCCGTCCGCTGCTCGTCGTTCCGTATATCCAGCAGACCGGCCTCAAGCTTGATCGGGTCATGCTGTGCTGGGACGGAAGCCGCAATGCTGCCCGCGCGATCGCGGATGCTATGCCGCTCCTGCGGCGCGCCGGAACGATCGATATCGTCACCATTGAACAGGTGGAACGCCGCAATGAGCTTCTCGGCGCCGACATCGCGCAAAATCTGGCCCGTCACGGCCTAAAGGTTGAGCTCAAGCCGATTGTTGCCAAGGATGCCGATGTGGCAGCCACCATTCTCTCCTACGCCGCGGACTCCGCGGCAGATTTGATCGTTATGGGAGGCTACGGACATTCGCGGCTGCGCGAGTTCGTACTCGGCGGAGCGACGCGCGGCATGCTCGGCAGCATGACAGTGCCTACGCTGATGGCGCATTGAAGAAAGGTGTTCGTGCGGCTGCCAGGCAAAATTTCGGCGGATCGCTCTTGTCCGGCGATAAGAAGCTATTATTTGCTGACCTATGCGAGTGCATCGGCCGGCTCATGCCTTGGTCCGCACGGCGATGGCCGTGATATTCGGACTCATGAGCCTTCTGCACGGTCCGATCATGACATTTGCGAAGGCCGATCCGGCTCCCGCGTGCCACGCAATGCATGCCGGCGGCCAAACGGGCCATCATCACGAGCATTCCATTCCGGACGATGAATCGCTACCGATCCAGAACAGCACACGTCCGGTTTGTAACGCCTTTGGATGCTTTGTGACCCTCGAGTCCACGGCGCTCAGGGCACCGGTGGCTATCTTCAATCCTATCGGAACGCTGTCACCTGGTCCCGCGGCCGAAATGGTGGCTGCCTCCCTCGAGCCCGCCGTTCCTCCTCCCCGTCTCGACGTCTGATCGACTGCCTAATCACGATTGAAAAAACGGCATCGACGCACCGCGAGGCGGGCGCGTGTCGGAACCCTTGAGACATGGAGACTGATCAATGAAGAAAGCTATCATTATCGCCGTGGCTGGGCTGACGCTCGTGTCTGCGGTGGCCTATGCCCAGATGCAACATGGACCGGGTGGCCAGATGGGCATGCAACAGGACGGGCACGGCATGATGGGACCGGGAAGAATGCACGGGCCCATGATGCGCGGCGCCATGATGCACGGCAAGCAGGGTGGTTCGTCCCACGGCGCCACGCACGGATCGCAAAGCATGCAGCCCAAAGGCGATGCCGGGCCGTCCAGCCTGGCATTCCACGGCATCAACATGAAGATGCACAGCGCCATGGATATCGCCTTCACCGGCAACGCCGATGTCGACTTCGTGAAGGGAATGATCCCGCATCACGCTGGGGCGATCGACATGGCGAGGACTGTGCTTGCCTTCGGCAAGGATCCCGAGATGAGGAAGCTCGCCGAGGAGATCGTCCGGGCGCAGGAGAGCGAAATCGCTCTGATGCAAGGCTGGCTCAAGAAGAACGGACAGTAAGTCTTCTTCGTGCCCGGACCGGCGGGACAGGCATTCGCTGTCCCGCCGGTTTTTTGTGTTCGAGCTCTGCCCGGGCCGGGCGACGGGTGGGGCTTTGATCGAGATCAATGCGCAGGCGCGCTTCGCCCATTTGTCGGTGAATTCAGCTTCGCCAGGACGAACGATGGCCCTGTCGCAAAATTTCAAACGCATTCGACTCAGTATCGCTCGGTTGAAGGAATTTTCCGTCGGATCCGCAGGGTATGGCTTACGACTTCGTGGCACCGCTGGATGCCGACGGCCATATCGATTCCAGGGAATGGAATTCGCATCGCGATCGTTGCCGCGTGCGCCGCCGGGGAGGCCGACTAGCACGGGCTTCTCGTGCAGAATCCGGGCAGCCGCGAGCACGCGCGCGGGTTCTTCGACTACGACCGCAGCAGGCGGATAACGACGAGTCGGGATACCGCTTCGGTGCTCACAAGTTCATGCCGGACGAGTATGTGACCATCAGTAATCAGAATGAGGCGCACACGTTTCGGGTTGTTCCTGTCAGCCCTGCAACGTGACCATCAGTGGAACCTTGATCGCGGCAGGTTGAACCCTGCCTCTTTGGGGCCCCGGGCCGCCCGGCGATTTGACCCAAATCAAAGCGGCTCAGTGCGCGCACGGACGGTGCCTTGTCAGGGTAATCCGCAGTACGCCGCTGCAAACGAAGGATCCAAAATTCATTCGGAAGCTACTGAGGTGTCAAGAGGTCGGGCTCTCGCAGCTAGGGCTTGGATCTATCGCGCCGTACTGAACGCGAACCAAACGGCGATTGCCCCGAGCACGAGCGAGAGTCCGCGCCGCACGATGCGGCGACGGTTAGCGTCTTCGAGGAACGGCCGCGCGGTTCCTGCCAGTGAAACAATTGTCGTGTGTATGGCGGTCGCGATCAACACATAGACGGCTGACAGGAGTACGGTTTGCCACAGCACCGGCCGTACCGGATCGACAAATGTCGGGAGCACCGCAACGTAGAACACAGCGGCTTTCGGATTTAGCAGGTTCGTAATGAGGCCGCGCGTGAAGACCGCGGCGTCCATCCCGTTGCCGTCAGTACGGGCCGGCGAAGTTTCTGTGGCGTCGCGCCATCCATCCCAGGCTAGCCACAGAAGATAGGCGACCCCACCCCAGCGAAGGGCTTCGTAGAGAAGGCGCGAACTCGAGATTAAGGCGGCTAGGCCCAGTGCCGCCCCAACTCCAACTATTAACAGGCCGAGAGCTATGCCAAGCGTCGCCGCAATGCCTGCCCGTCGGCCATGACCCGCGCTCAATACCGCAAGATACGCCATGTTCGGTCCCGGCGTCAGTTCGATGACGAGACAGGTGAGGGCAAAGGCGCCGAGTGTTTCCAGGGGAATGTAGAACATCCAAGACACGAGCGCGTGATGCGAATTGCTGCAGCCAGCATACTTGCATTCGAACGTTCTGGCGAGTTGCGCAGCGATGGCACGCTGCGCAATGAGAGCGCGCTCCTCGCAACGCAACGGTCATCGGTCTTCGCGGATGGCTGCGCGGCTGCTGCAAGCGAGACGGCAATTTATGTACAAGGAAGCGCCACCTGGATACTCGGACACTCACAATCCATACATGTACACGCCAACCATGGACGCCATCGCACCTGCAGGGCGCATGACCGGGTGGCCTTTCGGCGACCTTCATTAATCACGACCGGCATGGCGATGAACGCCGTGAGGGATGCTAGATATATGAGGCATTCCGGCGCGGACAATGAGGCAAGCTGCTCAACGAGGGAGCGCGCGACATGATCGGATCAGACCCTACCAATCGCGGCATCGACGCGCTGTTGCCAGCAGAAATTGCCGAGAAGGCCGAAGCGGTCGGTGTTCAGAAGACGAAGCTGGAATTTCTGAGTCTTATGGCCCTGGGAGTCCTGGCGGGCGCTTTCATCGCTCTTGGTGCCATGTTCGCCACCACCGTCCTGGCGGGAGCTGATGGCGTTCTTCCCTTCGGATTGAGTCGGCTGCTTGCGGGCATCGCATTCTGCCTCGGGCTCATACTTGTCATCGTTGGCGGAGCCGAGCTGTTCACGGGGAATGCCCTGATGATCATGGCTTGGGCCGCCGGCAAGGTCGAACTGCGCGAGATGTTGCGGGCTTGGCTTATCGTTTACGTCGGCAACTTTATTGGCGCGATCGGGACTGCGATGCTCGTATTCCTCTCAGGACAGTATCTCTCCGGGAAAGGTGCCGTCGCTCATGTGGCCCTCCAGCTCGCGCTCGACAAAGCGACCTTGTCCTTCGATCATGCTTTTTTTCTGGGCATTCTATGTAACGTCCTGGTGTGCCTTGCCGTGTGGCTTGCCCTCGGTGCGCGGACAACAAGCGACAAAGTGCTTGCCGTGCTTTTCCCTGTATCGGCCTTCGTCGTAGCTGGTTTTGAACACTCAGTCGCAAACATGTATCTCATACCCCTCGGCTTGTTCATCAAAGCGTGGGCGCCAGTGGGCTTATGGGCTCAAATTGGAATTAGCTCCGCCGATTTCGCGGCCCTTACATGGCCGGTTTTCTTCTCCAGTCTCATCCCCGTCACCATCGGCAATATCATTGGCGGTGGCGCGCTGGTCGGAGGGGTGTATTGGTTCATTTATCTGCGGCGGCATCGATCGGCCTAAGATGCCGTTTGAAAATAGCCGACGAAGGAAACGTTCTTGATGTAACGCGATGGTCGATCTCAACGAAAATTCGGCGATGTTGCGCATGTGTGCGGAGTTTTAGTCGATCCCGACGATGCCGATACCAGCGTCCTCAGACTACTGACTAAAACTTAGCTCCACGGTGCGTGGAATGTCAGACTCGTCGACCGAATAGTATGATGGCGCCGACCGGCAGCACGAGACCGAGCAAAGCCGCCGTGACCAACAGCGCACCGAGCTCGGAATAGTCGCCGCGCTGAACGACGAAAAACTCGTTGAGATACTTGGTCTGGAGTTGGCCCGCGACCAACGCCATGTTCATCAGCGACGCCATGAGGGCGAACCAGGTCGCCCGTTGGCCTGCCGGTGCGTAGAAGGCGATGAGCGAGAGCAGCGGGATCATGCTGATCTGTGCAAAGGGCGAGGCGGCGGCAGCGTCGATCACGGCGATCGTGCGCGCGCCAAACCCGAACGCCTCCTCCGTCCAGTGATGGAGTCCAAAAAATAGGCTGATATTGGGTAGGGACAGGATGGCACCGGCGATCGCAAGCCAAAGTAGCACTTTCGTCACGGAATATTCGGTCAGCTGCTTGCTGAAGATCCACATCGCGCCGATTGCGATGATGGCCGCTGTCTGACGCAGGATGCCATAGAAAGCTTCATCGAATTTCAGCACGTCGAGCGTCCACCAGAAATAACCGTCCCCGACGGACGGTGTGGCGCGAAATGCGAAGATGATGATACTGGTGAACAGGATCGCCCGTCGCGTCTTCGGATTGATCTCGCGGGTGACGAAGAACAGCATCGTGCAGATGACCAGCATCGACAGAATGAAGATCACTTCCTGCGCGAATGGTAACCCGCCTAAGGCGATCGCAAGAATAGCGGATCCGAATGCAGTACCGCCGCCGATGATGCGCCAGTCGAGCGGACGCCGTTCGGTGGTTTCCGCATGGATCAACAGCACACCGATGATTGAAATACCCGGGACTACGAGACCGAGAAGAAACACCGTTTCTCGGGCGAGAAACTGCGCAAGCCATCCGGATAGGCCGGCCACCGACAGGATTCCAATGCCTAAGGCGAGGCGTCCGAGCACCTGAACCATGCCCAATTCGGCGCGAATCTCTTTCTCGGGACGCGCCTTGCCGGCGGCGTCGACGCGGGAGACAACCTCGGTCGACATAGCGTCCGCGACGACGTCCTGGATCACGGTGCCGACTACGATCAAAATGGCGCCAAGAATATAGAGCTGGTCGGAGCGGCCCAAGGCGATCCAGCCGCCGGCGGCGCCGGCAAGCGTGAGCATCCCGCAAGCGGTGAAAGCGGCGCCGATCAAGATATAGGAGCGCCGCTGCGAACCGAAGATCGGAACACTGTCGACGAGTTGCCCGAACACCATCTTCATCGTCCAAGGCAAGCTCAGCCAGACGCCGATGCCTGCGAGTTCCGCGGGACTGAGCGTCAGGCGCTCCTTGATCCACATGTCCCGCGTGACATCGATGACGCCGAGCGCCCCATAGGCGAAATAAACCGTGAGAAGCGGGATATAACTGAGACGCAGTGCCCGGATTGGGCGCAACAGGCTGGAGAGCCATTGCGGAACGGTCTTGAGGGTCAGGGATTGCTGCATCCGGCGCGTTTGCATCCTGCGGGTAAGCGCGTTCAACTAACGAGGTTCGTGATCAAAACCAAATCGACCGAAAGCTAGCGTTCGGGCTCACTCTATCTCTGGTTCGCCGGCATTGAAGGATGCAATGCAGCTCAAGCCGATTCTTGGTCCTATCCAGCTCATATTCTACTGCGTCGGCGTCATCATCGGCGCCGGCGTCTATTCTGTCATTGGGGCGGCGGCTGGCCTGGCGCAGGAGAGCTTATGGCTGAGTTTTTCCGTCGCCGCCCTCGTCGCGCTTCTAACGGGCTTTTCTTATGCGGAGATGACCACCTCGTTTCCGCAGGCCGGGGCAGAATACGTTTATCTCAGGCGTGCGTTTCCGGAGTCGGACTTGGCTGGCTTCAGTGTCGGACTCGTAATCCTCGTGGGAGGCGCCGCGACCGCCACGACGGTCGCGGTCGCTTTCGGAGGCTATCTCAAGACGTTCGTCGATATCCCGACAGGCCTGTCGGCCTTCGCGCTGTTGCTCGGCTGTACGGCCCTCGGCATTTGGGGTCTGCGGGAATCGAGCTGGGTCAATGTGCTGTTCACCTCTATTGAGGTCGCGGGTCTCTTCCTGGTTATCGCCGCGGGGTTTATGCATAGAAACCTGACGGAGCCGCTCGCGGTGCCGTCGTACCAGGGCGTCATCCCCGCCGCCGCGATCCTCTTCTTTGTCTATCTCGGGTTTGAGGAGATTGCGAATTTGGCCGAGGAGGTTCGGGATCCGGCACGCGATCTTCCCCGTGCTATCTTCTTCAGTATCGGCATCACAACCTTCCTCTATGTGTTGGTATCCTTAGCGGTCGTCGTATTGGCTAGGCCCGCCGAATTGGCGGCGAGCCAAGCACCACTCGCGCTCGCCGTCCAGAAGGTCTGGCCCGGCGCCGGAAATCTGCTCAGCGCGATCGCGTTGTTCGCCACCGCTAATACGGTTCTCATCACTCTGATCGCTACCTCACGGCTCGTATTCTCGATGGGTCGCGACGGGGAGATTCCTGCCCTTCTCGCCGCGGTCTTGCCGAGCCGCGGCACGCCGTGGATCGCGGCGATCTTGACCCTCGCAATGTCCACCGCTTTACTGCCGATCGGCGATGTGAAGATTCTCGCCGAACTCTCATCCTTCTCGGCGCTTCTGGCGTTCTTGGCCGTCAATCTCGCGCTTATCGTCCTGCGCTATCGCCTGCCAGAATACTGGCGACCATTCCGCGTGCCGCTGAGCGTCGGCCAGATGCCGCTTTTACCTTTGGCGGCAATCGGCTCCATTCTTCTTCTTCTTGCGCAATTCGATTGGCAAATTTATCTGGCCGGAGCCGCGGCGCTAGCTTTGACAATTGTAGCATTCATTGTGCGGCAATGGTGTGCCAAACCCTAAATCGGGTTCGAGGGTTCTCAAGGCAACGCTCCGTGACAGGGGCGTTCCTTCCTTCCGCCCCAATTTTCAAGAGCTGATGCACCGCCTGAATGAACAATTGCACTATTCCGCTGCGGCTACTTAATGCAGGACACGGGGTTCACCCGCCATTTCCGTCCACCTGCCAGCCATACGAAGGAAGTGGGCCCGTAGGACGAGCTCGGGAACATCTGCCGCTAAATTTCTACAGTCTGCCGCCAAGCGCAGGCACATGAGGACGTAGTTCGATTCGAACATGGCGGCGTTCGTGATCAACCGATGCATCCGTCCACACGGACGAGTATCAGAATTTTCTCAGTTCAAATGTAATGGAAAGCCCCGGTCGGAGTCGGGGGACAGGGGCTGGGGCTTCCATCGTCGGGACGACCACGCAACAAAGCACTCACGCTACGAGCCGTCCCGGCAGTTTGTTTCCGCTACGGCTTACGCCGCGGCGGCAAAGCGGAAGTTTGGTGAGCCAAGAACGCCGCCCTTCTGCATTCCTGCCTTCACCTCATCTGAGCCGAACCAGGTGCGGGCCTTTGCCACGTCGGCTACATCCTGAAGGATCACCACGTCATTCGGGTCTTCGGTGTTGCGGAACACTCTCCCGTTCGTGATACCCGCGGAGATGCGGCCTTTCTCTCGCCCATCGTAAGCCGTACGCCATGTGGCGTAGTCCTTGACCTTGATATGGACAGTCAGGTTCTCGTTCGCATGTTGTGCGTTCGTCATCGCAATGTCTCCAAATCTTTTTGGGAAATGTTGCTTGAATGTCATTACTCAACCAACACACCTTATCTAAGCCATGGTTCTCCGATAGCTAGCCGTATTAAAAATATGTTTGGCCATTGGAACTAAGGGGACATGAAGTTGCGGTGCTGCTTCGGCGGCTGGGCCAGGAGCGGTCATCCAGATTCCGAAGTGGCAGCTGCCTTCACTGGACCCAAACGCCCGCGCAATCCGTGTGGCAAGACAAAATGACTACGATCAGCGCATCAGCATCATCGCCGCCGCCATTAGCGCCACCATGACGGCTGCCATAATAGCAAGATGCAGAGGGCTGCTGATCATGTGTCGAAGCAAGCCGAACCGCGCTCCTTCCGGCAACAAGTCCATACCGCACTTCGGGCACTTGCCGGGGTTCGGCTGACGAATGTCGGAATGCATGGGGCAAGTATACATTTGCGCCGGATTGACTCGATGATTCATGGGGGCCTCCAAAACGCGGTTGCGATGTAGCGATTATCGATCGAGGGTCGGCCACCGGGTGAAAGCAAACACCCACAAACCAATGACATTCAGCAGCGGCACGAACGCGAGAATGATCCACCACCGACTGCGCCCGGCTCGATGCAAGATTTTCATAGTGGGCACGCCAAAAACGATGAGAAACAGTGTGGCCATCACGAGCGGCATGGTCCAGAGCCAATTGCCGGGGATGAAGTCGCACAAACCACCGACGGGGCAAATGTAGAGATTGTCCATTTCATATCCTCCCTAGTCCAGCTGAGCGTCGGCTGGGCGCGATATGCGAAAAGACAGGCGCCAGCGGCCTCCGCGATCCAAACCAACATCAATTCTTGCGAAATATTTTATGCCTACCGACGGCACTAGGCTGCCAATTGTTAGTAGCGGAGACTTCGGCAGGTCCCCGTTTTTTGGGCAGCTCTCAGGCAAGCAAATCGCTGGAACGTGCGTGGACGCTACGCCCTTTTGGGGCCAATGCCTACTGTCAGTTTAGGGTCTTGGCTGTGTAAAAACGCGCCTGCGGAGAGGAACCGATAGAATGGACGTTTCTTCGGTTCGCGATCGGGGTCGTAAGAGAAATCCTAAGCATGGTCGATTTTGATCAATTGGAGAAAGATCATTCTCTCCTCGTTTTCGAGCTTGCGGGATTTTCACACAGCCAGGGTCAACAGCGCGGACTAGTGCTAGCTCGGACAGTAAGTCTGCTTCTCCTCGCTAAGCCGACATTGTGCAGCGAAAGCTGCGCGCCGGATTTGGGCCATGAGCGCACCTCACGCCGCCGTGCGCTACGGATCAGACAATGCCGGACATTCCGGTGCGACGCTCCCAAAGCCGCAGTCATTTGCGCATACGCACATTTCCTCATGGACTCTGCTTGCTGTTGAGACTAACGCGGTGACGCGCCCCAAATCGGGCCGAGGCCGAATGAAGATGCGCAAACCTCTGGGACCACTCAGTGCCGCCGATCACGCCGCCCTCGTGCGTCTTTGCGATCTCAAGAAGGTCATCCGACGCGACGATGGCTACGGTACGGAGTCCGAGACTGTCATTTCAAGCGCGAGCGCAGTCATGCTGAAGAAGCGCCACCTCGCCGTCGCAGGTTGGAGCCGCGAAATGTATCCGAGCAAAAGCGGACATGCGTTTGTCGCGCGAATCGCAGGAACGCAATGACGGATAAACTTTGCGCGCCATGCGAGCATTGCAACGCCACCGGAATTTTTCACGGGAGCGAATGCGTGGAGTGCGGGGCGAAAGGCTACCGGTTAATGATCGAAGGCCGTGTGACGGCGGTCAGACCAGCAACGGCATCGCGCGGACCCTATAGAAATAGAAATGCTCCCGGCCGATCACGCAACAAGCCGTAAATTCGTGGGTGCAAGCCAGAATAAGCCGCCGCAAAAGGAGCTAAGCGCCGCCGATCGTTGCACGCACGATCCGAACCGCCGTGCAAGGAAGAGTGTCCGCTGCGGGTCATGATGTCTGCTAGCGTTCGAGTGTCTTGAGAAAATCAATAAAGTCGCCAACCTGTCCGGGATCGAGACGGAATTCCGGCATATTCGAATGTCCCGTGACGATTCCTTCAGCCAGTGCCTCGGCAAGACTCTCGACCGGATATCGCAAGTGGAGATTGCGGAAGGGAGGAGCCAAAGACAACGAACTCGGAGTCACTTTGTCGATCGAATGACACGAGACGCAATTTGCAAGGGCAAAAGTAGCGCCGCGCTGAGCAGCGGGTGCGATTTGAGCACTTGCTGCGCTAGACCACGCGCACATGAGAATACCCGTCCAGAAAGCTCGGTGAGACTTCCTAGATATATGATCCCGCAGCGGCTTCATTTTCTATCTCCCGGCTGCCAAGCTTCAACGTTCTTTGGAAAACGGTGGGGCTCGATCCGCTCCCAGAACTCGATCGAGCTAGTCGGAAGATGCTGCTTTACCGTCGCGAGATACGATTCGACGCGTGCGGCAACGACCTGGCGAGCCGCCTTGGCGTTCCTGGTTGTCATGGCGAGAACCTTGCCGGCTTCGCGTGCGCGAGGCTATAGCGGCTTGGACCAAGTGCCGAGTGGTAAGAACGTTCCCTATTCAGTTCAGATAAGTCGGCCAGGGAGGAGGAGCCTCTTTCCGTCGCGCCGCCTCCCCCCACGACTGACTGGTTCGCAATGAGCTTTATCGCGTACCATCTTGCGATTTTTAGCGTTTGAGGGAAGGAAGCGCTATGGCAATGCAAGTTCCATCGGCGTCGCACGCCGTTCCCGCTCATGAGCCCGTGCGTAGGAGCTATGCGAGACCCCAGGGCAACTGGCACACCACGGATCTCGAATCGCGCACCTTCGGCGGCAAACTAGCGGATGCAGTCGCGGAGGGAATGGGAAGCTGGACCTTCATCATCATACAGACCGGGTTGGTCATCGTGTGGATGGGGCTCAACGTCATTGCGTATCTTGAACATTGGGATCCTTACCCGTTCATTTTGCTCAACCTAGTTTTCTCGACCCAGGCGGCTTATGCGGCCCCAATCATAATGCAAAGCCAGAACCGCTCTGCTGCGCGCGATCGAGAACAGGCGCAGCACGACTACGAGACTAACCTTGCAGCCAAAGAGGAGATCGAACAGTTGATCGAGCGGCTCTACGTGATCGAGCAACAAAAGATCGATCAGATCATGAAACACCTCGGCCTGCCTTGCGAGGGTGCGAAGGCACCCGTGCGAGCTAGGCCGGTAGCGTAGCGCGTCGCCTCCGCGGCGACGCGTACCGCACCATAGTCGAGTTAGCCCTCATGCGGGCGCTCCGGCGTTCCGCCATGGCACTTCAAACGAAAGCCTGCACGCGGCGGAACAGGAGCGATCAGACATCGCCCAGTCGCGCGCCACAAGCAAACTGGCCACTACTTGATTGCGAACAATGGGCTACTTAGCGAGCGATCTGATATATGCCGTTACGTCGTCTGCCTCTTCAACAGTCAGCGCAAAATTCGGCATTGTCCCATGCTTTTCCCACAGCAATTTCGCCCTTTTTGCACGAAATTGCGGGGTCTTTGCGATCGATCTGAACGACGGAGCAGGAGGTACTCCCGGGCGTTGACCGACAAAAACAACGTGGCAGACGGAACACACTCTGCGGGCGAGTTGCCTGCCGCGCTCGACGTCCGCCGCAAACCCTGAAGCGCTACAAATCATGAGTGCGAGGGCAGCAACTGCGGCCATCAAAGGATAGCATGTCTTTGCCTCTGACATTGTGAGCAGGTCTCCCTAAGCAACATAATGGATACCAACTTGCGAGGGTACAGTCACGCCCGCGAAGCGATTCTGACCTGCGAATAAAGCGTCATTTCTGCCAGTCCGCTCAGGCTGAGTGGGCGATATTGTTCAAGCCGACCAAGTCTGCTTTGGGTCTTGGCTGTGCAAAAACGCACCTGCGCGGAGAACCGATAGAATGGACGTTTCTTGGGTTCGCGATCTGGGTCGTAAGAAATCTTAAGCGCGGTCGATTTTTGATCAATTGGAGAAAGATCATTCTCCTCGTTTTCGAGCTTGCGGGGTTTTCACACAGCCAGGGTCAGTTGCGGACATGACGGCACGTGCGCGCAATGTCCGCTTCCGCTGAAGCGGTCAACGCGTGAGCGTGATCGAGCAGTTTCGCGTGTAGCTCTGCCCCTTGGTATGCGGAGAAACTGTCGCGAGCTCCTTGCCATCCGCCCGTGAGGGTGGCGAAGCCGCGCGCGTTGCGATACTGGACTGTTTATGTCCGAAAGTGTACACGCAGCATCACTGACAGAGCCTTTGCCAGGCGTCGGCGACTGAGAGGCAGTTGAGCTCCCGCCTCAATGGAGGGAAGCCGTTATGTCTCGTGCACCGAGACTAGAGTCCATCAAGCGAAACACAAACGGCCAAACAGCGAAGCGCGCGCTGTTTGATCCAATTGCGTTTTTGAAGACGGCAGCCAAGGGCCGGGTCGTTTCCACGCATCCGAAGAAGCACATCATCTTTGCGCAGGGCGATGCAGCGGGTTCAGTCCACTATATTCAATCGGGAAAGGTCAAAGTCACTGTCATATCCCCGGAAGGCAAGGAAGCCGTTGTCGCAATCCTCGGAGCGGACGAATTTTTCGGTGAGGGATGCTTGATCGGACAGCCGAAGCGCTTGGCAACAGCTATGGCAATGACGGAATGCGTGACCATGCAAGTGGAGAAAACCGAAATCCAACGAGTTCTCAAGGACGAGGCCGCATTTTCCCAAATGTTTGTCTCACATATTTTGACGAGGAATGCCCGCGTTGAAGAAGACTTGGTCGATCAGCTCTTCAACTCAACCGAGAAGCGGCTTGCTCGGGTGCTGCTGTTGTTAGCCAATTTTGGCAAGGAGGGTCGGCCCGAGCCGGTGGTAGCGAAGATCAGTCAAGAAACACTCGCTGAAATGATCGGCACAACCCGATCGCGCGTAAGTCATTTCATGAATAAGTTCCGCCAATTGGGCTTCATTAGTTACAACGGCCATCTCGAAGTCCATAGCTCGTTGTTGGGTGTCGTTCTGGCCGAACAGTCACGCTCCGTAGAGCCAGTTCCTGGCGATCTCCGTTAGCGATGCCGCCTCAGAGCGCGGGCAGAGTATCCATTTATTTTACTTTGTGAGCGGTTTAGCTCAGTCCGGCGTCCCGGAGCGGTGCGATTCTAACGCAGCCGGGTCTCCCTTGTGAATTGACTTCAATGGCAGCGCGGCGGGGGAGTCCTTCCCTCACAGCAGATTTGGAGGGATGGGCAGCGGGAGCGGACGAGGCTCATGATGTTTAGAAAACAGTTCACCGACGTCCAAGATGCTTGCGCACTCGCGCATGCAATTGTGGATACTGTGCGAGAGCCTCTCATCGTCCTCGACCAAGATCTTCGCGTTGTCGCCGCGAGTCGGTCCTTCTATCTCAAGTTCAAGGCTGATCCCGACAATACCGAAGGCAAGCTACTATACGAGCTGGGCAGCGGCGAATGGAACATTCCAAAGCTCCGGTTGCTCCTGGGAAAATCATTCCCGAGCACGGTGCGATGGAGGACTATGAAGTCGAGCATGAATATCCCGACATTGGACGACGCACGATGTGCCTGAACGCCCGCCAAGTGTTCTACCAGGTAGGCGCGCACACGAATATCCTGCTCAGCATTGAGGACATAACCGACCGCCGCGCCTTAGAGCGTCAGAAGGACGAGCATTTGCGGCAGAAGGCCATACTGCTTGAGGAATTGCAGCATCGTGTGGCTAATAGCCTCCAAATTATTGCAGCCATCATTTTGATGAAAGCGAAAGCAGTCGATTCGGAAGAGACCCGGCATCATTTGCATGATGCTCACAAAAGAGTCATGTCGATCGCGGCCGTGCAGCAACACCTCCATGCAACTGCGAACAGCGGATCCGTCGAACTGGTGCCCTATCTCACAAAGCTTTGCAAGGCCCTCGCACATTCGATGATTGGGGACGATCGAATGATCTCGCTGAAGGTGGGCGGCAAAGCAGGAAGTACCAATTGCCGTGATGCCGAGAGCATCGGATTGATCGTCACTGAACTGGTGGTAAATTCTCTAAAGCACGCGTTCAACGAAAATACAAAAGAGGGGAAGATCACTGTGTCGTATGACGTTGCCGGAACAGATTGGAAGCTTTCAGTTGCTGACAATGGGGTTGGCAGGCCGGACGGCGTCTTCGCGCAACCCAAAACTGGACTTGGCACTGGTATCATTAAGGCGCTCGCGCAACAGCTCGGCGCCACGGTTGAAACGTCGGCCAACCTTGAGGGCACGACCGTCTCGATCACTCACGCCACGTTTTCGACGAAGGCAATCCGCGCCGCGTAAATGGCCGGCCGAGAGCACTCATAGGAGCCGCGCATGGATAGCACCACGCTTCTCATCATAATTCTTCTCGTTGTTCTGTTAGGCGGCGGCGGGTGGTATGGCCGCGGACGCTGGTACTAAGCGATGATGTGATCGTGCACGGCGACGCCGAGTGGCTTCGCGACCTCGACAATCATCCGCTATGTCGATGTTCGCGCGCGAAGGCGTCGGATCATCCCCGGGATGATTGTGCACCAGGATCATTGCCGCCCCCCGACGCCCAGGTCCGCTTCGGGTCAAAAGGCGACATCGCGTCGCGCTAGGATGATGTCCGCTCCTATCCGCGAAGCGGACATCATCGCTTCTGTCAGTAAGTCCGCTTTGGGCCACGAGCGATCATTCGTTGTCGCCGCTCGCGCGACGTTGGCTAGCCAGCCGCGACCTTGCTGCCCTCAATAGAATCCGAGAGTAGAGCTTGTGAAAGCCGAGCAGCGCACTGAAGATGAAACCGAGCCCAGCTTCTCCTGACCTCCCTCGCACTGGCACAACTGCAGAACCGAAGTACAAGCGGGTGCCCGTGTCGCCGCTCTCGATCGGATCAACCATCAACCACGATCGGGTGCGATGTTGGAAATCACACAGGAGGAGCTGATTGGGCGTTCGGTCTTCAACGCTCCAGGCTGCAAACGAATCAATCTCCGCGTTCGCGAGACGTCTGGCATCGGAGTCACTCGAGGGCTTGGAGGCCAACCATCTCAATATCAGTCGCTCAAGTTTGAACACGGCCGTAGTGTAGAAAGCTTCGACATACTCAGCCTGTGAGACCGATGTCGTGATCCTCGTTACATAGCAGTCGGTATACGCACCTTTATAGACGTACTTGCGAAGCAGTGCGGACGAAGGAAGCTCGCAGGCGCTGATGGAGCACTGGATCGCGGACATCGCGGAGGACATTGCCCTTGCGCGATCAAATCGGCAAGCGCCGCCATAGACGCCAAGTCTGGATTGAATAGCGGACGATCATCGAAGATCGGAAATGCAAGGTGGCGGGCAGGCAGGCAATGCACAATAATGGCACTATGATCGACACTGGCTTCGCCGGTTGGAAGCGATGGCTTTAGAGTTGTTTGTGAACGGAACGCTGATGCGGGGCTTGGCGCTGCATCACAACCTGGACGGCTCCACGTTCTTGGGTGCCTTTCGTACCGCTCCACGTTATCGCCTGTATTCGATTGGCGATGTTCATCCCGGCATGTTTGAAGTCGAGACCGGCGGGATCTCGGTCGCGGGCGAGATGTATCGCATGAGCGACGACATATGGCGGCGCGTCGAAGCGGGCGAGCCGCCTCATCTCTACCGCGGTCCGGTCCAGCTTTCGGATGGTCGTATCGTGGACGGCATTCTTTTTCCCCGCTCGCTGGCGGAAGGCCGGCACAAGGATGTTTCTGAATTCGGTGACTGGCGGGTCTACATCGCGAGCTTGAGGAACGAATAGCAACTGCGGAGAAGCACACCTCGAGATCCGCGACAGCTTTCTGATTGGTTGCCTCTTTTCTAGGCGAACTGCCCGCTGTCAAACCGGCAGCGCGATGGCGCTGAAAATTTACAAGCCCCTTCAGTAGCTTGCATCGAGGCCGAACTGGCACGTCCTTTGCGGTGTGCCGGCTCGCAGTCTTTCGGCGTCAGGGGGGTTTTCGGATGAAACGGCGCGATTTTCTTAAGTCGGCAACCGCGTTTGCAACAGGCGGCGTTTTGCCGGCCCCTGCCATCTGGTCCCCGGCAAAGGCCCAATCGCGGCAAGAGACGCTGTTGGTCGTCTCCGAGAGCGGGCCGAACAACATCGACATCCACGGCGTCGGCACCAACGTGCCCGGCTATGAGGTGTCGTGGAATTGCTACGACCGCCTGATCAGCCACGAGATGAAGACCGGCCCGAGCGGGCAGCCCTACTACGACCGCGACAAGTTCAAGATGGAACTCGCCGACGACATGAATGTCGGCGACATGTCGGTCACCTTCAAGCTGAAGAAGAACGCGGTCTTCCAGGACGGCACGCCCGTGAAGGCGAAGGACGTTAAGTGGTCGCTCGACCGCGCGGTCTCGGTCGGCGGCTTCCCGACCTTCCAGATGGGCGCGGGCTCCCTTACTAAGACGGACCAATTTGTCGTGGTCGACGACAACACGATCCGTGTCGATTTCCTGAAGAAAGATCGCCTCACGATCCCGGACCTCGCGGTGATCGTGCCGGCGATCTACAACTCAGAACTCGTCAAATCGAAGGCCACCGAAAAAGACCCGTGGGGTCTCGAATACACCAAACTCAATACCTCGGGCTCCGGCGCCTATCGTGTGACGCAGTGGACCGCCGGGACGGAGGTCATCCTCGAGCGCAACGATAAGTGGGTTGGCGGGCCGCCGCCGAAGGTGCGACGCATCGTGTGGCGTATGGTGCCGTCCGCCGGCAACCGGCGCGCGCTGCTCGAGCGCGGTGACGCCGATATTTCATACGAACTGCCGAACAAGGATTTCGTCGAGCTGAAAGACGCCGGCAAGCTCACCATCGTGTCGACGCCGTTCTCAAACGGCATCCAGTACATCGGCATGAATGTGAAGAACCCGCCGTTCGATAACCTCAAAGTGCGGCAGGCGGTCGCCTACGCGATCCCGTACCAGAAGATCATGGACGCGGTGCTGTTCGGTCTCGGGGGGCCGATGTTCGGCGCCGCCGCCGGCAAGGCTACCGAAGTCGCGTGGCCGCAGCCGCACAAGTTCAACACCGACATCGCCAAGGCGAAGCAGTTGCTCGCCGAGGCCGGCTATCCGAATGGTTTTGAGACGACGCTGTCGTTCGATCTCGGCTTTGCGACGGTGAACGAGCCGCTCTGCATTCTGGTGCAGGAGAGTTCTGGGGCAGATCGGCATCAAGGCGACGATCAACAAGATCCCCGGATCGAACTTCCGCACCGAGCTGAACAAGAAAGTGCTGCCACTTTATACCAACGTGTTCTCGGGTTGGCTCGATTACCCCGAGTACTTCTTCATCTGGTGCTATCACGGCAAAAATTCGATCTTCAACACAATGAGCTATCAGTCGCCCGCGCTCGACAAGATGATCGACGGCGCCGTGGATGCCGCCGCCATCGGCAAGAAGGACGAGTACGAGAAGGACGTGAAGGGCTTCGTCGATCTCGCCTTCGCCGACATCCCGCGTATCCCGCTGTTCCAGCCTTACTCCAACGTCGCGATGCAGAAGAACGTCAGCGGCTATCAGTATTGGTTCCACCGTCGGCTCGACTATCGCGCGCTGGTGAAGGGGTGAGCGCATGCTCACCGTCATTGCGAAACGCCTGCTCATCGCGATCCCGAGTCTCATCGGCGTCGTGATTGTGACGTTCCTGCTCACCCGCGCGCTGCCGGGCGATCCGGCGGCGTATTTCGCAGGACCAGCCGCGACCAAAGAGGCGATCCAGGAAATCCGCGTGCAGCTCGGGCTCGACAAGCCACTGCCGCAGCAGTTCGTCCGCTACGTGTCCGATCTCGCGAAGGGCGATCTCGGCCAGTCGCTCACCACCGGCCAGCCGGTCGTCACCGAGCTGCGCAACCGCCTGCCTGCCTCAGCCGAGCTGACGCTGCTCGGCCTGATCGTCTCGGTCGCGATCGCGATCCCGCTTGGCATCTTCGCGGCGGTGAAACCGAACTCCTGGATCGACCACGTCTGCCGCGTCGTGACGACCGCGGGCGTGTCACTGCCGGTGTTCTTCACCGGGCTCATCCTGGTCTACGTCTTCTACTACCTGCTCGGCTGGGCGCCGGCACCGCTGGGGCGGCTCGACACGTTCCTGTCGGCGCCGCCGCGGGTCACCGGTTTCTTCCTGATCGACTCAGTCGCTGCCGGCGACTTCGAGGTGTTCCGCGGAGCGCTGAGCCAGCTTTTCCTGCCTGCGCTCACGCTCGGCATCTTCTCGCTCGCGCCGATCGCCCGCATGACGCGCGCCTCGATGCTCGCGGTGCTCGCCTCCGATTTCGTGCGCACCGCGCGCGCGAGCGGACTTACGCCGTTCACCGTGATTGTCACCTACGCGTTCCGCAACGCGATGCTCCCCGTGGTGACCACGCTCGGCATGGTGTTCTCGTTCCTGCTCGGCGCCAACGTGCTGGTCGAGAAGGTGTTCGCCTGGCCCGGCATCGGCTCCTACGCGGTCGAGGCGCTGATCGCGTCCGACTTCGCGCCGGTGCAGGGCTTCGTGCTCACCATGGCAATCATGTATGTGCTGCTCAATCTCGCGATCGACATCCTTTACGGCGTGATCGATCCGCGTGTGAGGCTCGAGGGATGAGCGACCTGACGCTCTCCAAGCGGGCCTCGCACGCCGCCGGCTTCACGGCGACGCTGAAGCACGCGCGCTATGTGATCGGCGAGAATCCCGTGACGGGCTTCGCGTTTGGCCTGTTCGTGCTGATCGTGTTCGCAGCTTTGCTCGGGCCGCACATCGTTCCCTACGATCCGCTCGCGAGCAACACCGCGATGTCGCTCAAGCCTCCTTCGCGCGCGCACTGGTTCGGCACCGACCAGCTCGGCCGCGACGTGTTCAGCCGCGTGGTCGCGGCGACGCGGCTTGACTTCATCATTGCGGTCTCGTCGGTCGCGCTTGTATTCCTGATGGGCGGACTTCGCGGGCGTCGCCGCGGGCTTCTTCGGCGGCTGGACCGACCGCATCGTCTCGCGCATCGCCGACACCATCATGGCGTTTCCGCTGTTCGTGCTCGCGATGGGCATCGTGGCGGCGCTCGGCAATACCGTACAGAACATCGTGATCGCGACGGCCATCGTGAACTTCCCGCTCTACGCGCGCATCGCCCGCACCGAAGCCAACGTGCGGCGCGAGGCCGGCTTCGTGCAGGCAGCGCGGCTGTCCGGCAATGGCGAAGCGCGCATCCTGCTCACGCAGATCCTGCCCAACATCATGCCCATCATGATCGTGCAGATGTCGCTCACCATGGGCTACGCGATCCTCAACGCCGCCGGCCTCTCGTTCATCGGGCTCGGCGTGCGCCCGCCGGCCGCCGAATGGGGGATCATGGTAGCCGAAGGCGCGGCCTTCATGGTGTCGGGCGAATGGTGGATCGCGTTTTTTCCCGGCCTCGCGCTGATGATCGCAGTGTTCTGCTTCAACCTGCTCGGGGACGGACTGCGCGACATTGTCGACCCGCAACGGCGGACGTGATGGACACCAGTGAGCCGCTCCGCAACACGCCTCCGCCGATCCCGCTGCTCGACATCAGGGATCTGACGGTCGAGTTCTCCACGCGGCGCGGCATCGTGCGCGCCGTAAAGAACATCGATTTGCAAGTCGGCAAGGGCGAGACTGTCGGCATCGTTGGGGAGTTCGGGCTCGGGCAAGTCCGTCACATCGTTCGCCGTCATGCGCATCCTCGATCGCGCGGGGCGCATCGCGGAGGGCTCGGTAATGTTCTCCGGCGTCGACGTGCGCGCCGCGGACGACGACCAGATGCGCGATCTTCGTGGAAGAGAAATGTCTATGATCTTCCAGAACCCGCGCGCCGCGCTCAATCCGATCCGCAAAGTCGGGCGGCAGATAGAGGACGTGCTGCGTCAGCACGCGCAGGCGGATTCCGTACAGATCACCGAGAAGGCGATCGAGATCCTCGATCAGGTACGCATCGCGCGTCCGCGCGAGCGCTACCATGCCTATCCGTTCGAGCTTTCAGGCGGCATGTGCCAGCGCGTCGTGATCGCACTGGCGCTCGCCTGCAAGCCGCAGCTCCTGATCGCCGACGAGCCGACCACGGGTCTCGACGTCACCACGCAGAAGACCGTGATGGACCTCGTCACCGAGCTCACGCGCGAGCGCGGCATGTCGACGATCCTTATCACGCACGATCTCGGCCTTGCGGCGGTCTACTGCGACCGCGTGGTGGTGATGGAGAAGGGTCATGTGGTCGAAACCGCGCAGTCCACCACGATCTTCAAGGCGCCATCGCATCCCTATACGCGCAAGCTGATGCGTGCGACCCCGCGGCCCGGCGTGAATTTGCGGGACTTGTTGCCGGAGGATGCTCCCTGCATTGCGACAGTTACGCCCGCGCCCGCGAAGCCGGCCGCCGCGAAAGGCGAGCCCCTCCTGGTCGTCGAGAAGCTGATCAAGGAATACCCGCGCCAGGGCATCACCAAGTCGCTGTCGACGCTTTTCCGCGGCGGACCGACGCCAGAGCCAGAGGTGTTCCGCGCTGTCGATGGCATCAGCTTCTCAATCGATCGCGGTGAAAGCGTCGGGCTGGTCGGCGAATCCGGCTGCGGCAAGTCCACCACTTCGATGATGATCATGCGGCTGATCGATGCGAGCGACGGCTTGATCCACTTCGGTGGTGACGACATCGGCGCGATCCCGGCGAAGCAGTTCGCCACGTTGCCGCTGCGCAAGCGCATTCAGATGGTGTTTCAGGACCCGACCGACAGCCTCAACCCGCGCTATACGGCGGCGCGGGCCATCGCGGACCCGATCCTGCGGCTCGGCAATGCGAGTGGGCGCGACGCCGTGCGTGAACGCTGCGAAGAGCTTGCGGGCCAAGTCGGCTTGCCGCTCGAATTGCTCGATCGCTTTCCACATCAGCTCTCAGGCGGGCAGAAGGCGCGCTTCGGCATCGCGCGCGCGATCGCGCTCAATCCGGACCTCATTATCCTCGACGAGCCGACCGCTGCGCTCGACGTGTCGGTGCAGGCGGTGGTGCTGAACCTGCTGCAGGACCTGAAAGACAAGCTCGGCATGAGCTATCTTTTTGTCTCGCACGACCTCAACGTGGTGCGTCTCTTATGCGATCGTGTCATCGTGATGCAGGCGGGGAAGATCGTCGAGCAGGGTCCGACCGAACGCGTGCTGTTTGCCCCGGAGGCGCAGTACACGCGCGATTTGCTTGAGGCGATTCCGCGTCCGCCGGTGTAGTGGATGTCTACCCGTGCTATTTGCGCAGTCGTCATACCCCGCGAAAGCGGGTTACCCGGTACACGCAAGACAGGCCGATGTTTACCGGGCCGCCTGCTTTCACGGGCGATGACGAATTGAGAGACTGAGCGCATGCCAAGCAAATCCGATCCCCGCGACACCTACATCGATGCCGCCGCGCAGGCGCTCGGCATCCCGATCGAGCCGGGCTGGAAGCCAGCGATTCGTCAGAACCTCGACGTGACGTTCAAGCTCGCCGCCTTCGTAGCCGAGAAGGAGTTGCCGGACGATGCCGAGCCCGCGCCGGTCTATAAAGCCTGAGTCGATGGACACGAGCTGGTCCAGCGCGGCGGAGATCGCCGAAGCAGTCGCGGCCGGGCATGTCACCGCGATGCAGGTGACCGACGATGCGCTCGCGCGCATCACCGAGCGCAATCTCATGCTCAACTCGTTCACCGACGTTGTCGCGGACCGCGCACGGGCGCGCGCGCGTGCCATCGATGCGGCACGTACGAAGCGCAAAGAACTCGGTCCGCTCGCCGGCGTTCCGTTTGCGGTGAAGAACCTGTTCGACGTGAAGGGGCTCCCGACCCGCGCGGGCTCGAAGATCAATCGCGAGCGTCCACCTGCCGCGCATGACCAGCCGCTGATCGAACGTCTTGAGGCCGCTGGCGCCATCCTCGTCGGCGCGCTCAACATGGGTGAATATGCCTACGACTTCACCGGCGAGAACGTGCATGACGGCAACGCGCACAACCCGCATGACTTGAATCGCATGACCGGCGGCTCGTCGAGCGGCTCGGGCGGCGCAGTCGCGGGCGGGCTCGTACCCCTCTCGCTCGGCTCGGATACCAACGGCTCGATACGCGTGCCGTCGTCGTTCTGCGGCATCTTTGGATTGAAACCGACTTACGGGCGATTGTCGCGAGCGCGGACGTTTCCATTTGTCGCGAGCTTCGACCATCTCGGCCCGTTTGCTCGCAACGTCTCGGATCTGGCGTTGGCCTATGACGCAATGCAGGGCCATGACCCCGACGACCCGATTTGCGCCGAGAGGCCACACGAGCCGGTGATGCCGCAGCTCGATCGCGGCATCGACGGCCTGAGAATTGCGGTGGCCGGAGGCTATTTTCGCAAAGGCCTCTTTGCCGAGGCGCGAGAGGCCATGGAACGCGTGGCGAAAGCGCTCAATGCCCAGCGAGAGATCGAGATTCCCGAGGCAGAACGAGCGCGCTCCGCGGCCTATGTCATTACTGCGGCTGAAGGCGGCGCGTTGCATCTTAAGCGTCTGCGCAAGCGTGCCAAGGACTTCGACCCCACGGTACGCGACCGCCTGATTGCAGGCGCCATGGTGCCCGCTGCCCTGGTGAACCAGATGCAGAAGTTTCGTCGCTGGTATCACGACCGCATGCTCGCACTATTCCGCGAAGTCGACGTCGTTCTCGCGCCGGCCACGCCCTGCGCAGCTCCGCGGATCGGGCAACAGACATTCGTCCTGAACGGCATCGAAATGCCACTTCGACCCAACATCGGCATCTACACCCAGCCAATTTCGTTCATTGGCTTGCCGGTGGTGGCCGTCCCCGTGCCGCTTGAGCCGCTGCCGATCGCAGTGCAAATCATCGCCGCGCCATGGCGGGAAGATCTTGCATTTCGCGTTGCCAGGAGGTTGGAACAGTTCGGTGTCGTGAGCGCACCGCGGCCAAAATTGTAAGGTTAGGTCGGCATGTCTGCATGGCCCGTAACGGACGCGAGGGCGACGACAGTTTACGTCTGCCTAGCGCGGAGAAACGGACTCACATCAAGACGCCCGCTTGGGTCCGCTTTTGGCCTCTTAGCGGACATCACATTGGCGCCGCGTATTGTCTGCCCATGGAGGAGAAGCTGAAATCACCGCGCGACCTCCGGTTCCATAACGAGTCATTATGCGACTAGAGCCGCCACGTTGCGGCAACAAGCAAAACAATAAGACCCGTTGCAACGCGAGCTCTGGTTGTCAACCTAACGTGGATAGCGCAGATGCCTACGGCATTGTTCACATGCGCGTCACGATCTCGCGCTCTTCCTCTCGTGAGGCATCGAGGTAAATCGTCGTCGTCGTCACGGTGCCTATGTGCGACGGCGACTTGTTCATCGCAAAAATGAACTATTGCCCCCCGCCAATGTTTACCAATCTACAGCGGAGGGAAAATGGTTCTGTTCGCGCCACCGGTTCGAGAGTATGACGGTCGTGAAACACTGCGTTCTTTGGCCGACGCCATCGAGAAAGCACGTGACCTCGACGGGCTGGCAGAAGATGAAGCATTGGTCGCGAAGGTCACTGGCCTCGAGATGCGTGACGGCCGCCGAATTGGATTTGTGATCCTCGCTGGCCCAAAACGTGCAGACTCCTCGATGTTGGTCATTCCCATGCCCTCATCGAGCGGCTTTACGGCGTTGACTCCTGCAGGAGACCGTTTGCCATTTCCAATCCATCTGCTCCATGAGGCGCGTGCGTATGGTAGTGGAAAAATTCAGCTCGCAAGCGGGCAAATTTTCCGCAATGTCGATCTGCGTACGTCAGCGCTTCCAGAATTCGATGAAACGGATGACGAGATCGTCAAATTGTCGGTGGAGTTTCTTGGGGTCAAAGAGCAGTGCTATCGAGAACTGGATCCTGAAGAGTTCCCGGGATTTGTAGTACTAGACTACGCATTGATGCATGACGTTCAGGTCAAGCGCCTCAAGCCGGTGCAGCACTACGTTTTGAAACGCCTGTCAAACATTCCTCCTTCCCGCGTCGCATATGCGCTCCGGCACTCTGGCATGCGGATGCCAAGATCGAGTGGCAAGTAAAGACGCCGACCAAACGTCGCATCATGATTTTGCCATAACGGAACTCGCGAGGCATTGCTGTCCGACTGAAGGCGTGTGCATGTAAATAGGACTCCGCAAAAACTCGGAGTCACACCCATGTACAATCCTGGTCCCCGTCCTCCTGCGATGCGCGTAGACGCTCGCGGTTTCTGGCACCCGAAAATCGAGATGCTGCCGCTCAAGAGGCTTCGCCCCGCGAAGCGGAACGCGCGCACGCACTCGAAGAAGCAGCGCGAGAAGCTTCTCGCGATTATCCGACGCTTTGGCTTCATCAACCCCATCATCATCGATGAAGAGGGAAACGTCATCGCTGGTCACCTTCGTCTCGAAGTGGCCAAGCTGCTGGGGATGACGCACGTCCCCGTGATCCAAATCACTTACCTCTCAGAGTTGGAGAAGCGGGCGCTAGCGCTGGCCGAAAATCGCATTGCAATTGATGCCGGATGGGATCGCGAAACCTTGGCGGCCGAACTTGGCGAATTGGCCGTGCTGCTGCCTGAAGCCGAGATCGAATTTGCGGTTACGGGATTTGAGATTGCCGAGACCGATATAATCATCGCTGATCAAGCGGCGGCGCCCACTTCCACAGCCGATGCCGACGCACTGCCCGCGCCGGGTACATCGGTGACGCGTCCGGGCGATGTCTGGATCATGGGGAAGCACCGTCTCTATTGCGGTGACGCGCTCAACTCTGTGTCTTACAGGGCGTTGTTATGCGGTGAGCGCGCAGCCATGGTGTTCACCGACCCCCCGTACAATGTCTCGATCAAAAAGCACGCACGCGGGCGCAGTAGTGCTGCTTTTGACGAATTCGCGATGGCCTCGGGGGAGATGTCAGCGGATCAGTTTCAAGGCTTTCTTGAGCGCGCCCTGACGGCCATCGCGGAGAACTGCGATGATGGCTGCATCGTCTATGTCTGTATGGACTGGCGACACGTGCACCAACTTCTCGAAGCTGGCGGCCTGGTCTTCTCTGAGCTCAAGAACATTGTTGTCTGGGTCAAATCGAACGGTGGGCAGGGCAGCTTCTACCGCTCACAGCACGAGCTCATTTGCATATTCAAGAAAGGCAACGCCGCCCACACGAATTCGTTCGAGCTTGGTCAACATGGCCGATCACGAACGAATGTTTGGTCGTACGCAGGAGTCAACTCTTTCAAGGCTGGACGGCAAGACGAACTGAATTTGCATCCGACCGTCAAGCCCGTGCGTCTTGTTGCCGATGCAATGCTGGACTGCTCAAGCCGTGGCACGATCGTGCTGGATCCCTTCATCGGATCCGGGACTACTATCATCGCCGGCGAGAGCGTCGGCAGGCGCGCATACGGGATCGAGCTGGATCCGCGTTATGTCGATGTCGCCGTGCGCCGCTGGCAAGAGTTCACCGGCAAAGATGCAATCCTCCAATCGAGCGGTAAGACCTTCTCCGAGACGGAAGCAGAGCGTGGCGAACCTCCCAGAGTCCGTAGAGCTCCGCCATCACCGGCTCGCAAGAGTTGGGAGAAGAGCCGGTGATGCACAAGCCTCCCGCCCGTGGTGCTGGCCGAACCTTTCTCATCGGCAAAGGCCGGCCGCCTAAAGCCCACCAGTTCAAGCCCGGACAAAGCGGCAACCTGAAGGGTCGGCCGAAGGGCACCAAGAACGCCTCCACACGAGCGAGGGCCGCCCTCAATCGCAAGGTCACCGTCACGGTCAACGGCAAAAAGTGCCAAATGACCGTCGACGACGTCGCGTTTCGTCGGCTCGGCGACAAAGCGATGTCCGGTGATCAGAAGGCACATGGGTACCTGCTGATGCTGGCGAACGATGTCGATCCTTCCGAGATCAACCCCGCTGAGGCCACGACGACCGAAAACGACCTTCAGATCATCGCTGACTACTTTCGGCGCAAAAGACAAAAGGGAAAACGAAAATGAAAACAAAGCTCAAAATCCAAGCCATACGAAACGCCACAGATATCGATCCCGCCTTCCAGCTGACGGCGCTCAACGCTATCTCCCGCCAGGACTTTCCGGCCTTCATTCGCCGGTGCTTCCATTTGCTTTCACCCGCCGCGAACTTTTACAACAATTGGCACATTCTGGCGCTCGCATACCATCTCGAGTTAGTGAGACTCGGAAAAATCAAGCGCCTCATCATCAACGTGCCGCCGCGATCGCTCAAATCAGTCATCAGCTCGGTGGCTTTCCCG
Source organism: uncultured Alphaproteobacteria bacterium (assembly GCA_963778455.1). GTDB lineage: Bacteria > Pseudomonadota > Alphaproteobacteria > Rhizobiales > Xanthobacteraceae > PALSA-894. The sequence continues at coordinate 149,857 of CAVZUL010000006.1, read as the reverse complement.
GCATGGCTCCTCGGCCATGACCCTACAAAGCGCATTATCACGGTGAGCTACGGCTCGGATCTCGCCGCAAAGCACGCCAATGACTTCCGGGCGGTGCTGACGTCCCCAGCATACCGCCAAATCTTTCCACAGACGCGGATCTCCGCAAAGAATACCGAGTCCGAGGTCGTGACGACGCGCAACGGTTATCGCCTGACAACGTCCATTGATGGCACGCTGACAGGCCGCGGCGGTGACATCATCATCGTTGACGATCCTCTCAAGCCGATCGATGTCCTTTCAGGCTCGAAGCGAGAGCGAGTCAATCAATGGTACTTCAATACGCTTCTCTCGCGGCTTGATGATAAGCGGCACGGCGCCATCATCATTGTGATGCAGCGCCTGCACCTAGAGGACCTCACCGGCGAGGTGCTGCGCACCGGCGACGAATGGGTACAGCTCAGCCTGCCGGCGATCGCCGTTCAAGACGAACAGATTGCAATTGGCGATGGGAAATTTCATGAGCGCCGCATTGGCGACGTGCTTCATCCGCAGCGCGAGCCGATCGCCGTCCTGGAATCATACAAGAGACAACTTGGCTCTGAGACGTTCGCGGCTCAATATCAGCAGATGCCGGTCCCCTCCGGGGGAGGCATGATCAAGCGCAAGTGGGTTCGGCGATACGACGTGTTGCCGATGAGGAAATGGCCGGCGCGCGTGATCCTCTCATTGGACACGGCCAGCAAAGAGGGCGCTGAAAATGATTGGTCGGTCTGTACCGCATGGCTGATTCATGAACATAAGTACTATCTTATAGATGTTCTGCGCGGTCGCTTCGACTATCCGACCTTGAAAGCGCGCCTCATCACTTTCGCCAAGGTGCACGGAGCCCGCAAGGTGCTCATCGAGGATACTGGCGTGGGGACTGCTCTGCTCCAAGAAATTAAGCGAATTGGGGGCATTGCGGCGGTCGCCATCAAACCTGAGCATAGCAAGAAAGCTCGCATGTCGATTGAATTGGCAAAATTCGAGAGCGGGCAGGTCTACTTTCCCCAGCGCGCATCATGGCTCCCCGATCTCGAAGAAGAGCTGTTTGCGTTTCCGCAGTCACGGCACGACGATCAGGTCGACAGCATCAGCCAGGCGCTCGCGCACGCGCGCTCCGGCTACGACAGTACGCTCAGCTGGATCGATTGATCGTGCGCACCGGCCGCCACAGGCGGCGGCACGTTTGGTGAGCGATGGCCAGGATCTGACGATTACTCATCCAACTGCAGTGCGCCGATTCTGTGCGCGAATACCCGATGCAGTTCCTGCAAGCGTCGCGCCAGCCAATCGTGCTGGCGCGGCCAATCGGTCGTGTCCTCGGGATCAACGTCGCGCAGGTATGCCGAGATACGGCAGTCGCGTCTGATGGGCAGCTCCTCCCATTCGAGCGGATAACCCAGCTCTTGCTCAACCCCCTCCTTATCGCGCTTAAGCCGACCGAAAAGCATCTTCGCCCGGTCACCAGCAATATAGAGCTCAGCACGCACTTGCTTCTTAGGTCGGACCATCACGCTGTTGAGATTGAAACCGACTCGCCCGATCGGGAAGCTCATCCACGCCTGTGGAAGCGGCGTCCGGATTCCGGAGATCGGTCCGCCAGCCGTGGCAAGGCTCTTCAGCAACCCGGCCCAGTAGTCGCGCTGCATAACTCTCGTCTCGGAGAGATCACCCTCGTCGATGGCGCGCGCCGCCTGTGCAATCGAATGAGACCAGTCATTCGGCTTGGAGATGATATTGAACTTCGGCGCGGCCGGTGATTGTCCGATCCGCCACAGCTCAACCTCCAGGCCAAAGAACCGAAAGCTATCGTCCGTGATCTTGTTGAGCCAATCCAGTGTGGCCCGATGCTCCTCGGTAAAACGGGCCGCAATCCAAACGATGGTGACGGCGTCGAGTCCTGAAGCGTAGGTCAGCAACTGGCCGAGATGGCCATGATCGGTGCGCTCAAGCTGATTTTCGATCAGCACCCACCGGCCGGTGTCGATGTCCTTACAGAGAATATCCGCACGGAAGCGGCCGACCGTCTTCTCCGAGGCCTCGATCTCAAGGTCGAGGCCCAATGCCTCGCCCAGCACCGCGATGTTCTCAGGGCGGGCAAGCCAGGGCGTGAAGCCAGTCGCCTCACTGATCCAGATGTTCCGGAGTTCGACGCGCTCTAGGCGCCCCAGCGGTTGGTCCATCGTATCTTGAATCCTACGCTCTATACCCCAGCCCGCTGCCGCGCGGGCTGCCTGCCAACACGCTCTTTTCGGCGAGCTAGTCCAGTAGAAAGGCACCAGTCCATCCGAATTTGGGATAATCCGGTCTCGGGATCAACTCTCCGCGCCGATGGCTCCCTCGGCACGCCGGATCCGAAAAACGGTTCATTCTTCTGAGCAGCGGGTGCTGTGCGAATTGCTCGTTGCGGCCCGCGACAGAGCCGAACTGACGCAAGAGAAGCTCGCCAGGCGTCTTGGCAAACCGCAGTCGTTCGTGGCGAAGTATGAAGGCGGGGAGCGGCGTGTCGACGTGCTGGAGTTCATCAGCATCGCGCGGGCGATAGGCGCCGATCCGATGCGCATGATAAGAGCCTTACTGCGCAAGATCGGCTGATCGGCATTCAATGCGCCGATGCATCACTAGATGATCGTCGCGCCGGCAAATGAGCCATAAGATTGCTCACCTTCCGCTCGACTTCGTCGCGGAACAGAGCGTGTGTGGGGCGTCAGAACGGAGACGCCCATGGACGCCACCATCGCCGAGACCGCCATCAAGGTCTACCTCAAGGAAATCTATTCCCGCCTCGAAGAGGCAGCCAGCATCGCAAAGGCGGCCGACGCCTGCGCGGAGGCCGGTAATGCCGACAAGGGCGTGCATGTCGCCCTCGATATCGAGCAGCTGGTCTACGAAGCGACACGGCTCCTTGATGCCGCGAGCCTGCTGAACCGTCTCGCCAAGGAGGCGTAACGCGCGCCGCGCGTTTCACCTTCCCGGCCTTCGTCTTTACCCGCCAGCGCCATCCTGGTCTCCGCGGGCTTGCCCTCGTGCAGCGATGTTGCTGCCCGACAGAAAGGCAAGTCCGATGTCCAAACTCTCCGACACCCAGTTGATCCTGCTGTCCTCGGCCTCGCGGCGCGATGACGGGCTCGTCGTCATCCCGAAGAGTCTCGGCGATGCCACCGCCAAGGCCATCAAGCCATTGCTCACTCGCAAGCTGCTTGTCGAAATCGCCGCAAAACCCGACATGCCGGTGTGGCGGCGCGACGAGAAGGATGGCGCTAAGGCGCTGCACATCACCAAGTCCGGCCTCGCGGCGATTGGCCTAGCGGAGGCTGAAGAGCCCGCCTCCGGCAAGAGCAGCGGCACGGACGCAAACCCACCGGCCGTCGCATCGAAGGGTAGGGGTCGCAAGTCGGCTTCCGCCACGGCCGGAAAGCAACGTGCCAACCGATCCGACTCCAAGCAGGCGGAGGTGCTCGCGATGCTGCAGGGCGCCAAGGGTACGACGATCCCGGCGATCATGAAGAAGACCGGCTGGCAGCAGCATTCGGTGCGGGGGTTCTTCTCCGGCGTTGTGAAGAAAAAACTCGACCTGATGCTGACCTCCGAAAAGGTCGGCGATGAGCGCGTCTACCGCATCACTGGCACAGCGAAAGCTGGTGCCGGAAAGGCATCGCGCCACGCGAAGCCGCCGAAAAGCAAGCCGGTGAAATCCAAGCAGGCCCGAAAGGTTGCACGTCGGAAGGGCTGATCGTGGTCAACAAGTCGAAGGTGAAGGCACTTGAGGCCGAGATCGCGCGCTTGCCCGATCTCGGCCTCGCCGGGCTTCGCGAGCATTGGATGCGGCTCTACGGCCGCCCGGTCCCGAAATACTTCCGTCAAGATCTCATGGTCCGCGCGATCGCGTACCAGATGCAGGTGAAGGCGTATGGCGGACTATCGGTAGCGACCAAGCAGCGTCTGCGCGAGATCGCCGAGGCGGCTCGCGATGGCACCTTCGATGCGGTCGACCTCGAACCGCGCATCAAGCCCGGGACCAAGCTGGTCCGGACCTGGAAGAAGGCAACCCACGAAGTGATGGTGCTGCAAGATGGCTTTGCCTGGAACGGCAAGCGCTACACCTCGCTCTCCACCGTTGCCAAGACCATCACGGGGACGAGTTGGAATGGCTGGCGCTTCTTCGGGATCACACGTCCCGCCGCAAAGAATGGTTTCGATAGCCGCGGCAAGTTTCAGCGGCCCAAACCAAGCCGCAACGGGAAGGTGGTCTGGCCGGTGACCCGCAAGGCCGCTGCGCGCAGACGCGCGGCCGGAAAGGCGGCTGCTCATGCATGACTCCGCCGCCCGACCGCAGGAACTGCGCTGCGCCATTTATACCCGCAAGTCGAGCGAGGAGGGGCTGGAGCATGACTTCAACTCGCTCCATGCCCAGCGGGAGGCGTGTCACGCATATATAAAGAGTCAGAAGCACGAGGGCTGGCGGGCGATCTCTGCCCATTATGATGATGGCGGCTATTCGGGTGGGTCGATGGAGCGGCCGGCCCTTAGGCGGCTTCTTGCCGACATCAAGGCCAAGCGCATCGATGTCGTGGTCGTCTACAAGGTCGATCGGCTGACCCGTTCGCTCGCGGACTTCGCCAAGATCGTCGAGGTATTCGATGCGAGCGGGGTCAGCTTCGTCTCGGTCACGCAGGCCTTCAACACCACCACGTCGATGGGCCGGCTGACTCTGAACGTGCTTCTATCCTTCGCTCAGTTCGAGCGGGAGATCACCGGCGAGCGCATCCGCGACAAGATCGCCGCCTCCAAGAAAAAGGGCCTCTGGATGGGTGGCTTCGTCCCATCTGGATACCGCGCGAAAGATCGCACGCTCGTTGTCGATCCAAAGGAGGCTGACATCATTCGAATGATCTTCCGCCGCTATCTGGAACTCGGCAGTGTCCACAAGCTGGAAACCGAACTCGCGGAGCGCGAACAGCGGACGCGGGTCGTTCGTCGCGAATGGCAGCAGCAATGTGTGGGGCGACCGTCCCTACAGCCCCGGACACCTCTACTATCTGCTCTCGAACCCGATCTACGCCGGCAAGATCCGTCACAAGGACAAGCTTTACAACGGGCAGCATGAGGCGATCATCGACCGCAAGACCTTCGCAGCCGTGCAGGCTCAGCTTGCGGCCAACAACCGCAATAGCCGGACGCAGGCACGCGCCAAGGAGCCGAACGCTTTGGCGGGCCTACTCGCGGATCTCAAAGGCAATCGGTTCACGTCCTCCCATGCGGTCAAGAACGGCAAACGATATCGCTACTACGTTGGTGTCCGGACCGAGCAGGGCCAGTCGAGACCCTGGCGATTGCCGGCGGGTCAGATCGAAACCGCTACCATGCGGGAGCTGCAGCGGTTCCTCAGTGACCGGCACCGCCTCGCCCAAGCCTTGGCGTCGCAGAAGCTCAGCGCCCCCCAACTGAAAGAAGCTTTGTGGACCGCGACAGCAGTTCGAAACGCAAGTTGCGACGCCAGCCACGCGACGCGAGGCCATCCTCAAGCTGGTCAAGCGGGTTATCGTCACGGAGTCAGAGCTCAGCATCGAGATGAGGCTTGCAGTGATGTTGCCCCAGAATACCTCAGCGCCGAACATCAAATCTCACCGTCTCAAGGTGCCGATCGAGCTAATACGGCGAAACGGCGAGATGGCCGTGATCGTCGCCGGTAGCGCGCACCAGGATGCCAAGGCCGATCCGGTCCTCGTGAAGGCGATCGCTCGCGGCTTCGCTTGGTTCGAGCAACTGTCGTCCGGCAACGGCGATACCATCGAGTCGATCGCCCAGCGCGAACGCGTGACTGGACGATATGTGAGCCGGATGATCGAGCTGGCGTTTCTGAGCCCGGAGATCGTCGAGGGAGTGTTGAGTGGAAAGATACGGATGAGAGTTTCGACCAAACGACTGGCGCGAGATGTCGATCTGCCCTCGGGGTGGCCGGCGCAATCGCAGGCCGTTTCCAGCAAACCCCGAGCATCAGACTTCGAATCTGAGGGTCGTGAGCTCGAATCCCTCATCATGCCCCATGAAATCAAGGGTTTTTGAAGGTGCTTGTCGTCGAAATCCCTTCTGGGGACACTGACTACCAACGCTTTTCAACAGTGTGCGGACCATCTCTTCTGACCTTGATGTTGCGTTTTGAACGTCACCAGATCGAATGCTGGATTGTTTCTTGATACCGTCACTGGGTCCCCTGGTTTCAGTGATATTGATGCGCCGTTTCAAGGTAGGCGAACGCCTTCGTCACGATCCGCGGTTTGTCCCGACCTCCTTTGGCTCATTTCCTTCCATAGGCGTCGGTCGGGGCTCTGAGCGAGCATTGACCTTTTGTTGCGTTACTAATAGCTTCTACCGTATGACTTAGACCTTTTCGATTCGGAGTAAGATCAATTGGCGAGGAAGAAAGAGGACTGGGAGGCCCTTCGTTTCGAAGCGGGACATCTATTCACTCCTTCAACGCCAATTTCGGTCGCCGAATTTTTCTCAGGCAGGAAAAAGGAAATTAGCCAGCTGTTTGAGGCCATTGCGGAGCGGGGTCGCCATGCGATCGTTTACGGCGAACGAGGCGTAGGGAAGACCTCACTCAGTCAAGTCGTACCTCTGATGTTGCCAAGGGGCATTCGCAAAGTTCAGCACATCCGGAAGACAGCAGGTCCCTCAGACAATTTCAGCTCAATCTGGCGAAAGGTCTTTCGTGACATACGGAGTGCCGTAGTAGCCGACTTGTATGCGGATCGGGACATAACGCCTGACGACGTGGTCAGGGAGCTAAGCAGTTTCAATCAGAACGATGTCCCAATCATTGTAGTGGACGAGTTCAACGAGATCTCCGACGAGCCAACTTCTCTATTGATGGCCAATACAATCAAGGGTCTTTCGGACGATGGCGTGAATGCCACGGTCATCCTAGTTGGTGTGGCCGACAACATTAACCAGCTGATTGCCGGTCATGAAAGCATCAGTCGTTGTTGTGAGGAGGTCTTGATGCCTCGGATGGAGCAGGATGAGTTGCGCGAGGTTATCGAAACTCGAGCGGCGCGCTTGAACATGCAAATCGAAGGAAACGCTAAGTGGAAGATCATAAATCTTTCGAAGGGGCTCCCGACCTTCGTGCACGGGCTTGGCAAATTCTCGTGCTACGCCGCAATCGACCGTCGCCGCCTTACGATTGTCGAGAGTGATACGGACCGAGCGATCGACACTATTCTCGAAAGCTCTCAGCAAAGTTTGAAGCAGGCATTTGAGAGGGCTGTTAAGAGCAACCAGCCATTTGCGAAATTTAGGGAGGTCTTGACCGCGTGCGCTTTGGCAAAGGCAGACGAGAGCGGCTTTTTCACGCAAACGGCCGTCAGGGGACCACTGAGTCAAATGCTCGGAAGGAACATCGAGATTGGTCACCTTCGGCCTCAACTACACGAATTGATCGAGGAGAAGCGCGGCAAGGTGATCGAGAGAATAGGCGAGGAAAGGGGTTACCGGTACCGGTTCTCAGATCCTGCGATGCAGCCCTATGTAATCATGGCGGGCATCAAGGCAGGCATCCTTACGGATGCCGCCAAATCCGCTCTTTCCTCACAGTCCGACCTTTTTTCCAATTTACCTCGCGATCGTCTTCGCGATAGCCCGTCAAAATGAGGGTCGCGCGTGGTCCCCGCAATTCCTACACCCAAACGCGACGCAGTTTTCATCAGCCATGCCGCGCCGCAGGATAACGAGTTCGCGCTTTGGCTATCATCAAAGCTTTCGATTGCCGGTTACCGGGTTTGGGTAGACCGGCGCCGGTTGCGCGGCGGGGATGATTCCTGGGACGAGATTGACCGTGTGCTTCGTCAAGAGGCGATCAAACAAATCGTCGTTTTCACTAAGCATGTAGTCAAACCAGGCGTAAAGAAAGAGCTGGCGATTGGCGACGTGATGAAGGCGAAGTTGAACGATCCAAAATTTATGATCGGCATTCGCAATGACGATATCGCCTTCTCCGATGCGCCGCCGAATTGTTACGCGGGAATATTCTTGATGCATACCCTAATTGGCATGATTGTCTGGAGGGACTGTTCGAGACGCTTGAGCAATTGAGCGTTCCCCGCACCGTCAGCCCAGACGCCGAGGTGTTGTGCACTATCGTTGAAGCGCGCGAGGAAGGCCGGCGGTTCGTTGTTGCTGTACCCGAAGCGCTGCTAACAAACTGGTTTCCAGTCACGCCGCCCGATCATATTCGTTACTATCGTTTCGACGGCCTTCAAGAGCAGATGAAGGCGTGGCGAAAGGAGTGCCGCATCCCTAACATTGAGATCGGCCGTCTTGCTGGAACCTTCGCGGACCCACCAGCATTTCTTCTGGCTAGCTCGTTCGAGCAGAGCATGCCGACTGCCTACGAAATTCCATTCAGTGATTTTGTGGGCGGAATCAATCTTGGTCCGTATGTCGATCGGCGGGAGGCCAACAAGGATATCGTGAACCTCCTACGACAACATTTCGATCAAACTGCCGCTGCCCGTGGATTACGACCGGTCGAGTTTGCCAATAGCCAAGTCGGATGGTTCTTTCCCGATGGTCTTGTGCCCGCCAACAAGATCGTTTGCGAAACTCCGGACGGGAGGCGAATTCGCCGATCGGTCACCGGCAAATTCAAGGCGCTGCGGTGGCATCTGTGCCTTCTTGCCAAGCCTCGGATTTGGCCATCACTCGTCTATAGAATTCACGCCAACGTCGTGCTCAGTGAAGATGGCAAGACGCCGATCCCGGGCGAGAAGACGCACAAGCGACGCCGGCGCCTTACAAAGTCCTGGTGGAACGACGTTTGGCGCGATCGCCTTTTAGCCGCAATGAATTTTCTTGCCGACAACAACACCTCGGTCACCATGGAGGCGGGTCATGTGCAATTTGCGGTCTCAGCATGGCCGCTGCAGGCCGATGTCCCCGTTTCGTATGACGCCTTCGATCCGCCCCTCCCATCTGAGGAAGATGATGAAGGCAACATTGTCCCGAGTGCCGCTCTGAATGACCAAACCGACGATTTGGATGAAGGGGGCGAGGAAGGAGACCCGAACGAGCCCCGCGACCAATACGATGAGCGGCCATCATGACAATTGAGACCCACTTTATCCCCGAACCGCTCTTGGAATTCGGCAGTCGTCAAAAATTAGAGCATCCTCAAGACGGCCTGTTTCTGTACGGGCCGGTAAAGAGCCAAGGTTCGCCCGAGATTGTTCATGTTGGAGTGGTCGGCACGTCCGACGGAATTGAACTCGCAAAGAAATGGCTCGTAACGCTTCAAGGACCGCTTCCTGTTGAGCGACCTGATCAACTTCACACTTCGCCGTGGCCCGGCTTCCAGGCCGCGTTTGGCGCACGTCTGGAACCGGTACCGCTTGTCGTGCTCCCGCTCTCGGGCAGCGACATCATCACAGCGATCGGGAAGACAAATCGCTACGATGCTGTGCGCTCGACCGTGAAGATGTTTGAGACGGCGATATTGGAACACTTTCGCAGCGACGAGCGACGCCCTGATATTTGGTTGGTGGTGGTGCCGGAAATCATCCACCGCTATGGGCGGCCGACCGTGTCGGGTCCGAAGGATGCGATTAGATCGACGCTCATGTCGGAAAAAACAGCAGCGAAATTCTTGAGAGGCGGTTCACTTTTTCCCGACATGACCGAGGAAGCCGAAACATATCTGTTCGCACGTAACTTTCACCATCAGCTGAAGGCGCAGCTTCTGCATAGGGAAGTCGTCCTTCAGGTGATCCGAGAGACAACTCTCGATCCTACGATTGAACTGGACCGTTTCGGAAATCCGATCCGTTCAGTGCAAGAGCGCGCCCGCATTGCATGGAATTTCTCGACAACGCTGTACTTCAAGGGTGCGCGGGTTCAGCCGTGGCAGTTAGCCGACGTGCGGCCGCGCGTCTGCTATGTAGGTCTAGTGTTTAAGCAAGACCCATCCCCGGCTGAGAAGGGCGAGGCTTGCTGCGCCGCGCAGATGTTTCTCAATTCGGGCAACGGCGTCGTGTTTCGGGGTGCGCTGGGCCCGTGGTATTCGGAGGAGAAGCGAGAATTCCACCTACGACGTGGTGCTGCCAAGGACCTAGTCTCCGAGGTGCTTAACGCATACCAAAAGGATCACGGCTCGCCTCCGGCAGAGCTATTTATTCACGCGCAGCAACGCTTCGCGGATGAGGAGTGGGATGGTTTTGCAAGCGCTGTCAATCCGAGCGAAACGCGTCTTGTCGGCGTTCGCATTCGCCCAACGCAAGATCTCCGATTATTTCGACCTTCCGTCGATGTTCCGGTTCTTCGCGGAACGGCTGTCACGATGTCCAAGCGCGAGGGCTATCTCTGGACGACAGGATATGTTCCGAGGCTTCGGACTTATCCTGGCTTCGAGACTCCAAAGCCGATACTTGTTGAGGTCAATCGAGGAAACGCGGACTTGAGGATCGTGATGGCTGACGTGCTCGCCTTGACGAAGGTAAATTACAATGCCTGCGACTATGCGAGCGGCTTGCCCGTCACGCTGAAATTTGCGAGTCGCGTTGGTGAAATTCTTACGGCATCACCGCGCGGAATGGAGGCGCCGCCGTTGCCATTTAGATTCTACATTTAAGCCTTCGTATTTGTTTCGCGTAATAGCGTCGCCGTCCCTCCTCCTCTCCGGTCCGGCCCTGCGGGTGCGCGAACCCGCCTGACAACGCCCCTTCCGGTCGCCGTCGGAAGGCCGCGGGCGCGGCTCCGCACCAACGGAAGGAGAAACGACATGAGCGCGACAATGCGCCTATGATCAGAAAGACAGGAAGCCGTTGCTGGACTGTAAAAGCGAACCACGCATATCGCGATTGGAGAATAGTAGCCTCCAGCGCGGTTTATCGCGAAGACCCGCATTCTCGTGGTTCGCTTTGCCCTAAAGAAGTGCCCATTTGGCGCGGAAACCGCCATTTCTGACGCAGACTATCGACGAGACTGGGAATATAAGACTAGCTGGCGGAGCAAGTAGTCTTCGAACCTACGGTACGCTTTTTGGAGATTTTGCCTTTGAAATCTCGCCAGAATTCCGGGACGTGAGCGGTCCAAAGCCTGAACAGAGACTAACTCCCGCATGAGCTGCAGGAACCGAACGTGACATCCGGCGCATTCACGGGTCTCGTGGTTCGCTCTCCACTCGGATGCATGCTGCATCGCTGACGCCCACTCGGATGTGCCGCGGTTCGATAGTCTACTTGCTACTGCAAGCAAACATTTGCATCGAGACGCCGAACGTCCGCTATGCATCCTCAATCAGCTGATCGTATCGCTGCGTGGGCGCTTGCGCCGAAAAAGGCGACAGCCGTGGTCATCGTGCCTCCCCAAACTACTGGAAGGGCGGGGAGACATCCGGCGTATTGGCATACATCAACTAAAAAGTATGGGGGCGGGCGCAACGCCAACAAGGCAAAAAGTAATGTGGCGATGATAAGCTGACCTGCCAGCGCCGTGGATCTATGTTCCCCATCAAGCAGGCGCGTCGCATGGCGAATTCGTTTAGCAGTCAGCATCAGAGTTTCATTTTGGGTGAACGCAAAACCGACGGCGGTCAGTAAGTAGGCCCAAGTAACAACAGGAGAAACAAACCGCGAGATTTCCGGATGGCTGAGGGACCCCGCCGCACTTTCAAACGAAATCTTCTCGGAAGCGAGAGAAGCTATCGAGGTAATAAGAATGATCGCCACAAGTTGGCGCGAGCCCGCGATCAGTCCGGCTTCCAGAAATCGCAGCATCAAGAACAGGCCCTAGGCTCTATCCTCCGAGGAGCGCGATCAAGCCCTTCAAGAGTTCGCGCGGACACGGCGGGCAGCCTCGGATGTGCAGATCGACGGGCACGACCTTGGACACGCCGCCGGTCACTGCGTAGCTGCCGGCGAAGATGCCACCATCGGCGGCACAGTCACCGACCGCGACCACCCATTTCGGGTCCGGGGTTGCCGCGTAGGTGCGCTCCAGCGCCTCGCGCATGTTCTTGGTGACCGGGCCGGTGACAAGCAGCACATCGGCATGGCGCGGCGAGGCGACGAAGCGAAGCCCGAAGCGTTCGAGATCGTAGAACGCGTTCTGCAGTGCATGGATTTCCAGCTCGCAGCCATTGCATGAGCCGGCATCGACTTCGCGGATCGAGAGCGAGCGGCCGAGCTTGCGCTTGGCGGCGCGATCGACGCTGCTCGCAAGCTCCGCGAGAGCTGCGTCCTCGACGGAAGGCGCCGCCTCGGTCACTGGGCTTCGCAACAGTTTCTCAAGGACGAGCTTGCGCATGCGCCACTCTAGAGATCATGCCCCGAATAGGAGCAGTTGAACGACTTGTTGCATAGGGGGAAGTCGGCGACGATGTTGCCCTCGACCGCGACCTCCAGCAGCGGCCACTGAAACCAGGAGGGATCGCGCAGATGGCAGCGCGCGATGGTGCCGTCCGCGGCAACGCGCAGCCAGACAAACACGTCGCCGCGGAAGCTCTCGACCAGCGCCAAGCCCTCGCGGACCTCGCCCGCGTTCGGGATTTCAGCCCTGATCGGCCCCTCGGGCAGCCGCGCCAGAATCTGGTCGATCAAGCCGAGGCTCTGTTCGATCTCGCGGATGCGCACCCATACCCGCGCGTTGACGTCGCCCTCCTGGAAGACCGGCACGTCGAATTGGAGCTCATCGTACGGCGGATAGCCGGGCGTGCGGCGCATATCCACGACGCGACCCGACGCGCGGCCGACATAGCCTCCGGTGCCGAATTGCCGCGCCAGCTCGCCCTTGAGGATGCCGGTCGTGACGGTGCGCTCCTGCAGCGAAGCGGTGTTGTCATACAGCTCGACCAGTTCGGGAAAGCGCCGCCGCACCTCATCTACCAGCGCGCGCAACCGCGCAGCACCATCCGTCGCCAGATCCGCAACGACTCCACCCGGTATGATGCGGTCCATCATCAGCCGATGGCCGAAGCAGGCATACGCCGCACGCAAGGTCAGTTCACGCAGCATGCCGCACTGAGCGTGCATGATCGAGAACGACGCATCGTTGCAGATCGCGCCGAAGTCTCCGAAGTGGTTGGCGATCCGCTCCAGTTCGGCCATCAGCGCGCGCAAATGGACGGCGCGCGGTGGCGCTTCGATGCCGAGCGCAGCCTCGGCGGCGCGCGCGAACGCAAGCGCGTAGGCAACGGTCGAGTCACCGGAGGTGCGCCCCGCGAGCTTCGCGCCGCGCTCAAACGTTGCGCCGGTCATCAACCCCTCGATCCCCTTGTGCACATAGCCGAGACGCTGTTCGAGCCGTACCACCGTCTCGCCATTGGCGGTGAAGCGAAAATGGCCCGGCTCGATGATGCCGGCATGCACCGGCCCGACCGGAATCTGATGCAGGTTTTCGCCTTCGACAGGCAGAAAGAGGAAGGGCGCGGTCCACGGCGCTTCTTCCGGGTGCGGCCCAAGCGGCTGCATCACATCCCAGGCACCGAAGTCGAGCCACGGGCGTAGATCCCACATCCCGTGCGGCTCCAGCCCATAAAGATCCCGGATGGCGCGCTCGAACCGGATCGCCGGCGGGTGCACGGTGCCAACCGATGGAAAACGCTCGAGGTCGCACTCATAGCTAATGACAGCGCCCTCGCCCGCCTTTTCGTCGAACAATGCCATGTGCACGGCACCCTGCTCGGCCCACAGGCTCACCAACATCCATCGGCCGGTGGAAAGTTCGCGCGCGACGTCGCTCCACGCGGCTCCATCCAGGATCGCGCGCGGCCAGGGCGCGTGTGCGGAGACCTTGCTCAAATGCGGGATCGCGTCGGTGAGGCTCATGCGCTACCCCAAGACCTTCGCGACGTTCTGGAACCAGGCAACCAGCGGCGGCGGCAGATAGACGCCCGCCATGAACACTAGCGCGAGGTGCGCATACATCGGCACATAGGATGCTTCAGCCGGTGCGCTGGGTCCGCGCGGCTCGCCGAACGCGACTTGATTGAGCTGCAGGAGCAATGCGCCGAACCCGACCAGCAGCCCGAATACGAGCGGCACGGCGAGCCACGGCTCGCGCGCAAAGGTCGACGAAACAATCAAAAACTCGCTCATGAAAATGCCGAGCGGCGGCAGGCCCGCGATCGCCACGACGCCGAGCACCAGTCCCCAGCCGAGCGCCGGATGCGTCACGGTCAGGCCGCCCATGTCGGCAATCTTCTGCGTCCCCTTCACCTGCGAGATATGACCGACCGCGAAGAAGATCGCCGACTTGGTGAGCGAGTGCATCGTCATGTGCAGAAGCCCGGCGAAGTTCGCGAGCGGCCCGCCGATCCCAAACGCGAACGTGATGATGCCCATGTGCTCGATCGACGAGTAGGCGAACATGCGTTTGATGTCTCGCCGCCGGTAGAGCATGAAGACCGCAAAGATGAGCGATACGAGGCCGAGTATCACCATCAGCGGGCCGGGCGCGAGCGCGCCGGGGTTGGCGGCCAGCAGTAGCTTGAACCGCAACAGCGCATAAAGCGCGACATTGAGCAGCAGGCCGGAGAGCACGGCCGAGATCGGCGTCGGGCCTTCGGCGTGCGCATCGGGCAGCCATGCGTGCAGCGGCGCGAGGCCGACCTTGGTGCCGTAGCCGAGCAGCAGGAATACGAACGCCAGATTGAGCAGCGCTGGATCGAAGCCGCCGGCGCGCTCGATCAGCACGGTCCAGATCATGGCATCGAGCCCTTCGCCGACGACCGGCCGCGCCGCCATGTACACGAGGATTGTTCCGAACAACGCGAGCGCGATGCCGACGCTGCCGAGGATGAAATACTTCCACGCTGCTTCGAGCGCCTCATGGGTGCGGTAGATGCCGACCATCAGCACCGTCGTCAGCGTCGCCAGCTCGATCGCGACCCACATCAACCCGATATTGTTGGCGACGAGCGCGAAATTCATCGCGAACATCAGGGTCTGATACATCGCGTGATAGAAGCGCAGATTAGTCGGCGTCAGCCGGCCAGTCTCCAGCTCGTGGCCGATATAACTTGCCGAGAACACACTGGTGGTGAAGCCGACAAAAGTGGTCAGCACGATGAAGACGTTATTGAGATCGTCGACCAGCAGATAACGCCCGGCGGGAGGGCGTTCGAAGAACAAGGAGAGTGCTGCCAGGAAGCTGAGAAGCGCGGCCAAAACGTTGAGCGATGCAGTAAGGCGATACGCGGGCAGCAACGCCAGCAGCCCCGCCGCGATCGCCGGAATCAGCAAGACGGCCGAGAGCGCGTCGAAGCCGAAGGGCATCATCGGCGCTCTCCGCGAAACCGGTCGAGCGCCTGCACGTCGACCGTGTCGAACCGCTCGCGGATGCGGAACAGGAAGATCCCGATCACGATGAATGCGATGAGGATCGAGAACGCGATCGAAATCTCGACGACCAGTGGCATTCCTTTGGCGCCGGTCGCCGCCAGCACGAGGCCGTTTTCCAGTGACATGAAGCCAACGACCTGACTGACCGCGTTGCGCCGCGTCACCATCAGCAGCAGGCCGAGCAGGATGACGGCGAGCGCAAACGCAAGATCCTCGCGCGCGAGCGGGTCCGCCTCAGGCGTCACGCGCAGCATGGTCATGATCGAGAGCGCGACGAGGCCGACGCCGCCCAGCATGGTGATGCCGACGCCGACCACCGCCTCGATCTCGCGATGAATCCCGAGCTGAACGATGATGCGATGGAGCGCGACCGGGATGATGATCGCCTTAAACACCAGCGCGATCAATGCGGTGAGATAGAGATGAGGCGCGTCCTGGATGAACGCCTGCCATGCGACCGACAGCGCGAGTACAAGAGCATGGAGCGCGAAGGTATTCAGCAGCGCATAGAGCCGATCCTGATACAGCATCATGAAGCTCACCAGCACGAGCGAGCCGGCGAGCAGATGGGCGATGTCGAACACAAGGCCGCGCACTACAGGCCCCCCGATACGAAGCGCAGCAAGGTTGCGAGCAGGCCGAGCATCAGCGCGGCGCCGAGGAACTGCGGCACGCGGAACACGCGCATCTTCGCGATGGATGTCTCGAACACGGCGAGCAGGAAACCACCAATCGCGAGCTTGACGAGATAGAGGCCGACGCCGACCGCGTAGGCGGCAAGCCCTGCACCCACTGGGGCAATGCCCCAGGGTACGAACACGCAGGCGATAAGCGAGATATAAAGCAGGAGCTTGAGCGAAGCGGCGAGTTCGATCAGCGCGAGATGGCGCGCGGAATATTCCAGCACCATGGCCTCATGCACCATTGTGAGCTCAAGGTGTGTCGCCGGATTGTCGACCGGGATGCGCGCATTCTCGGCGATCGCCACCATGATCAGAGCGACCAGCGCCAGGCCAAGCGAGACGCGCAGGCCGACCTCGCTGCCTGCCATGTAGGCCGCGACGGTGGAAAGCTGGGTCGAGCCGGCGATCAGCGCCAGCGTAAACACGATCATCAGCATCGCGGGCTCGGCGAGCGAGGCGATCATCACCTCTCGGCTTGAGCCAATGCCGCCGAAGCTCGTGCCGACGTCGAGGCCGGCGAGCGCGAGGAAGAAGCGCGCCGTCGCAAGGAACGCGATGATCGCGATCATGTCGGCGGACCAGGAGAAAATCAGACCGGTCGCGAAAGTGGGGACGAGCGCGGCCGCGACCCAGGTCGCCGCGAACACGATGTAGGGGATCACGCGGAACAGCCACGAGGCGTTCTCGGCGAGCACCGCATCCTTGCGCACGAGCCGGATGAGATCGCGATAGGGCTGAAGCAGCGGCGGCCCGCGGCGACTCAGGATTCGCGCCCGTACCTTGCGCGTGAGGCCGGTTAGCAGCGGCGCCAGCAGCAGCACCAGCAGCATCTGCGCGCCCTGCACCGCGAGATCGAGGATCACGGCCATAGCGCAAGCACCGTAAGCAGCGAGACCAGCGCGCCGAAAACGAGGCTGAGGTACTGCCGGATGGTAAGAAACTGCAGGTGATTGAGCCGCTCGGCCGCGAAGGTCACGCCGAGCGCGACCGGCGCGTAAAGCCAGTCGTAGATCAGATCCTGCAAGTGGACGACGAACCGGGCAGGACGCGGGTCAACGGGCGGCGGCATCGCAACTTGTTCGCGCGCGCGGAACACCACGGTGCCGAACACGCGGCGGATCGGCTGGGCAAAGCTGTCGGCTGAATACTGCGTTGCCGGACTGAGATCGGGATAGCCGCAATCCCAAGGCGGCCCGCGGCGCAGCGCCTTGGAGGCAACGCGGTGGATCACGTAGGCTGAAAGCGATGCAGTCAGCAGCGCGAACACGAAGACGATCAGCCCGTTATATGAGCTGCGGCTTTCCATGACCGGCACGATCGACAGCCAGGGCGATGACGTCTGCACCGGCATGCGGGCGCCGACGATGCCCTGAACCGCGGGCGCAAGGCCGTCGATCACGAAGCCGGGCAGGACGCCGGCCAGGAGGCAGAGCGCCGCGAAGGCGAACATCGCGGCAAGCGAGAAACGATCCGTCTCCTGCGCGCGCTCCGCGACCGGCGTGCGCGCGCGGCCGAGGAACGTCACGCCGAACGCCTTGACGAAACACGCGGCTGCAAGCGCTGCGGACAACGCGAGCATCGCGCCGACCGCCGGCACGATGAATTTCAGGCCCCATTGCGGCAACTCCGGACTGAGCAGGATCGCCTGGAACGTCAGCCACTCGGAAACGAAGCCGTTGAGAGGGGGCAGCGCGGAGATGGCGACGCAGCCGACCAGGAACACAAAGGCTGTGTGCGGCATGCGGTGGATCAATCCGCCGAGCTTCTCCATATCGCGCTCGCCCGTGGCGTTGAGCACGGCGCCGGCCCCGAAGAACAACAGGCTCTTGAACACCGAGTGATTGAACACGTGGAACAGTGCTGCCGTCGCGGCGAGCGCCGCCGGCAGCGCCATGCCGTTCGCCCGGAAAGCGAGCGCGAGGCCGAGGCCGATATAGATGATGCCGATGTTTTCCACCGTGTGATAGGCGAGCAGCCGCTTGAGGTCGTGCTGCATCAACGCATAGAGCACACCCATCACTGCGGTGATGCCGCCGAGGATGAGCACCACCATGCCCCACCACCAAGAGGGCGCCCCGAGCAGATCGAACACGACGCGGATCGAGCCGTAGACCGCGACCTTGGTCATCACGCCGCTCATCAGCGCCGAGACATGGCTCGGCGCTGCCGGATGAGCGAGCGGGAGCCATACATGCAGCGGCACGATGCCGGCCTTGGAGCCGGCGCCGAACAACACGAGACCGAGGACGAGCGCGGCCAACCCGGCTGAGGGATGTGACGCGCGCATCGCTTCAAACGAATAGCCGCCCTCCGGGCCGGCCAGCAGGCCGAAGGCGAGCAGCAGCGCCAAGGTGCCGAGGCTCGCCATGACGAGATAGATGTAGCCGGCAAGGACATTGTCGCGCACGCGGTGATGCGCCATCACCAGCGCCCAAGACGAAAGCGACATGAATTCCCATGAGACGAGGAACGTGAAGGCATCGTCGGCGAGAACAACCAAATTCATGCCGGCAAGGAACGCCGCATAAAATGGCAGCACACGCTCGGGCGCTTCCTCATGGCGACCATAGCCGAGTGCAAAGAGGCTCGCTGCCGCGGTGCCAAGATTGACGACTGTGAGGAAAAACGCCGAGAGTGCATCGAGCCGGAAATGTGCGCCGATCCACGGCAACCCGAGAGGCAGGGTGAGCATGGGCGCCGGCGTCGCGCCCGCGAGAAGTCCGGCGAGCCCGCAGCCCAGCCCCACCACGGACACCAGCAGACACGCCCAGTACACGATGGGACTCGCGAAGCGCGACTGGCTCGCCGCCACCGCAAGGCAGGCGATGCCGAGCAGCACCGCCACGCAAGCGAGTGCGACGACGATCATCGCCTACCTCTTCAGCCGCACGCCGCGCCCGCCTTGCGCGCTAGCGCTGCCCTCGCCGATCAGCACGATGCCTGCCGCCTCGAGCGCGCCGATGAGTTTCATCAGTGAATCGACGTTGCCCCGAATCACATCCTCGCTCCCCTCCATGCGCTGGATCGTGGGGAGCGACAATCCCGACAGCTCGGCCAGCTTGCGCTGATCGATGCCGAGAAGAGCACGCGCGGCGCGCAGTTGTGCGGCGGTAATCAAAGACGATCCTACAGGCGAACTGTATCAGGTCTAGTGCTTTTGAATAACTGTCTTTTGCCTGCTTTTTGATGCTTTCAACATCATACTCGTACACGACGCCGAGGCTGACCCCCTTCGTAACAGACGCGCGCGAGGTGATCTCCAGCTACCGGCCGACGCTAATGACGCGATGAGGTAGCGAGCAAGCTGTGCATGAGCGCGCTGCGGCGGCGGGCCTTGAGGAGAAGGGAAATCGTTTGCTCTGCTGTTGGGTGACACCCAGCGCGAGCCGTGAAGCAGTACTTAGCCGCTTCGCGCGACGCCTCGTTTAGGTCGCTCTATCTCCTTGGCTCTCCCGATCAGAGCAGTTTCTTCCGCGCGTTCCCACACACTGGTTCGATCTCCCCCGCCAGTACCACTGCAGCTACTCGATCGCTCGCGAGGGACGCATAGTCCAGGATCATCAGCCCCATGTCTCTCCGATGGTTCAGAAGCTGACGCACGATTAAGTCACGAGATCGTCTGCTCTCGGTCAGAGCTGACATGTCGCTCGTCTCTGCGAACTATTCGCTCGATCAAAATTGCATCGCGAGCGGAGCGAGGCGACTACCGTGAGTCAATACCGCGCTGCATGGAAATCAAGAAAGCGAACCACGCGGAGGTGGATTGGAGAAAAACGGCCTGCTGCGCCTATTCATTGGATGAACGGGCATTCTGGTGGTTCGCTTTGCAGCAAAGAAGTGCCCAATTGGCGGGGAAAACCGCCATTTCCGACGTAGGATACCGACGAGATTAGGAAAATAAGTCTAGTTGGCGGAGGGAGTGGGATTCGAACCCACGATACGGTTTCCCGTATACACGCTTTCCAAGCGAGCGCCTTCAGCCACTCGGCCATCCCTCCGGCTGGGCGGTCTTTTGAAGGCTCACGCGCCGCTATTGCAAGGCGGGGCATCCGGCCGATCAGATTTCGTCAGAACCGGCCAATCCCGCCGTGCCGGCGCGCGATGGCCTCGGGTTGCCGCCTGCACCTTCGTTCCCGCAATTGAACCCGGCCCCGCGCCGGAGTAAGCGAAAGGCCGTCGGCGCCCGCGCCGGGACGGAGAGCGACACCGCCCATGTTCCGCTTCATTTTCCGCTTCATCGGCCTGTGGATTCTGGCGGCCGGTTTCGTCGCGCTGGTGCGCGACGGCACCAAGTCGATTGCCGGTAATGCAATCCTGATTACCAAGCTCGGCGATGACTGGACCAACATTCACTCGACCAGCGTTCAATTCTTCGAGGCAGCGCTCGCAAGGCACATTGAACCATACGTGGGACAATGGCTGTGGGATCCAATCGTACTCAATGTCCTGACCGCACCGACCTGGCTGGTGCTAGGCATCATCGGCTCGCTTTTCATCCTGATCGGCCGCAAGAAGAAGCCGCTGATTGGCTACGGGCGCGATTGATGCGGAATACACACAGCCTGCTCGCGGGCGCGTGATCGGGGAGAGGTTCGCGGCTGATGCGATGTGATGGCGCGCCTCCGTGCGCATTGCGCCCATCAGGTTATATTGGCACCACGAGACCGGAGGAGAGATTGCATGTTCATGTTCAGAAAAAAGCTTGAGATGCCGTCCGCCGCCGACGCATTGCCGGGCCGCACGAACCCGATCCCGACTGCCGCCAATCACCTGTGCTGAAGCGCCCGCTGAAGGGTCCGTACCCGGCCGGCCTCGAGACCGCGATTTTCGGCCTCGGCTGCTTCTGGGGCGCCGAACGCGTGTTCTGGAAGCTCGGCGAGGGCATTCACACGACGGCGGTCGGCTACGCGGGCGGCGCCACGCCGAACCCGACCTACGAGGAAGTCTGCTCCGGCCGCACCGGTCACAACGAGGTCGTGCTGGTGGTCTACGATCCGGCCAAGATCTCCTACGAGCGGCTCTTGAAGACGTTCTGGGAGAACCACGACCCGACGCAAGGCATGCGCCAGGGCAACGACGTCGGCACGCAGTATCGCTCCGGCATCTATGCGACGACGCCGGTGCAGCGCAAAGCCGCCGAAGCCTCGAAGGCGGTGTACGAGAAGGCGCTCGCCGCGGACCGCTATGGGCCGATCACGACGGAGATTGTCGACGCGGGCGAGTTCTATTTCGCCGAGGACTATCACCAGCAGTATCTCGCCAAGAATCCGATGGGCTACTGCGGTCTCGGCGGCACCGGCGTGAGCTGTCCGATCGGCACGGGTGTGGCGGCCTGATTAAGTCGCGCCAGCGCCATCCGCTCATTCCCGCGCAAGCGGGAATCCGAGAGCCAAGGACTGGGTCCCCGCTTTCGCGGGGACGAGCGGAGTGACTAATCCTTCGCGCGCTCGACGTAGCTTCCGTCGGCCGTCATCACCACGATCCGCGTGCCTGCCGTGATGAACGGCGGCACCGCGGTGCGCACGCCGTTCGACAGTACGGCCGGCTTGTAGGACGACGACGCGGTCTGCCCCTTCGTGGTCGGCTCGGTGTCGGTGACTTCCAGCACGACCTTCTGCGGCAGCACGATCGAAATCGGCGTGCCCTCATGCATGCTGAGCATCACCTTCATCTCGGGATGCAGGTAAGCGGCCTGATCGCCGATGACGTCCGACTGCATCGTGATTTGATCGTAGTTGTCCATGTTCATGAAATGGAAGCCGTCGCCGTCCTGGTAGAGGAACTGGTGTTCGCGCTCCTCCACGGTGGCGCGCTCGACCTGCTCGGTCGTCTTGTAGCGCTGCTGGGTCTTTACCCCGTCGCTGATCCGGCGCATGTCCACTTGCGTGGTCGGCGTGCCCTTGCCGGGATGGAAGCTTTCGGCGTTGAGCACGACGTACAGCTGGCCTTCGAGATCGACGATATTGCCCTTGCGGAGCGATGAAGCGATGACTCTCACGTTGGTTCCTCAATGTGCGGCGGGGCCGAAACGGCCCGATTTGTCGCGGCGCACCTTACTCATCTGGCGCCCGCATGCCAGCATTTTCATGCGGCCGGTTTGAGCATACGGGGCCGGACCGCATGACCTCGTCCCCGTGGTGGGCGCCGCATGTGTACGCCGACCGGCGGCCATTCCTGCTCGCGCGATCGCGCATCACTGCAGTTGTGCGGGCATGGTTTGCGGCACACGATTTCGTCGAGGTCGAGACCGCCATTCTGCAGGCATCTCCCGGGAACGAGGCGCATTTGCATGCGTTCGCGACCGAGCTGATTGCGCCGGACGCCTCGAGGACGCAGCTTTACCTGCACACATCGCCCGAATTCGCCGCGAAAAAGCTGCTCGCGGCTGGCGAAAAGCGCCTGTTCACGTTTGCGCGCGTGTTTCGCAATCGCGAGCGCGGCGTGCTGCATCATCCCGAGTTCACCATGCTGGAATGGTATCGGGCGGATGAACCATATGGGGCGCTGATCGGCGACTGCGCGGCCTTGATGGCTGCGGCCGGCGAGGCGGGGGGAACGCAAAGCTTCCGTTACCGCGGACGCACTGCCGATCCATTTGCGGCGCCGGAGAGGCTGGCCGTTGCCGAGGCGTTCGGTCGCTACGCAAATATCGATCTGCTTGCCGTCCTCGACGATCACGATGCGCTTGTGGCTGCCGCGAAAGGGCAGGGGATCCGCGTCGCCGCTGACGACACCTGGGGAGATGTCTTCAGCCGCGTATTGGTCGAGCGCATCGAGCCGAATCTGGGAATCGGCCGCGCGACCATTCTGGACGAATACCCGGTTTCGGAGGCCGCGCTCGCGCGTCCGACGGCGCATGACCCGCGGGTCGCCGAGCGCTTCGAACTGTATGTCTGCGGCGTCGAGATCGCCAATGCGTTTGGAGAACTCACCAATCCGGCCGAGCAGCGCCGCCGCTTCGAGAGCGAGATGACGGAGAAGCAGCGCGTGCACGGCGAGCGTTATCCGCTTGATGAGGATTTTCTGGCCGCGCTCGGCCAGATGCCGGAGGCGTCGGGTATCGCGCTCGGTTTCGATCGGCTGGTGATGCTCGCAACCGGTGCGCAGCGCATCGAGCAGGTGCTGTGGACGCCGGTCGTGGATCCGCAGTAGACAGCCGGCATGACGATTCGTCTTCCGTCGGAACTTGTTGCAGCCGGCCTCGCGCCGCCGGAAAAACTCGCCGATCTCGCGCGCGTCGCTGCACGCTACGCCGTTGCGATCACGCCGTCTGTTGTCGAATTGATCGACCGCAACGATCCGGACGACCCAATCGCGCGGCAGTTCGTGCCCGATATTGCCGAACTCAGTACGCGTCCCGAGGAGCGCGCCGATCCGATCGGCGATCATGTGCACAGTCCCATCGAAGGCGTGGTGCACCGCTACCCCGACCGCGTGCTGCTCAAGCTCGTCAACGTATGCGCGGTCTATTGCCGCTTCTGCTTCCGCCGCGAGGTGGTCGGGCCGGGCAAACAAATGCTCTCAACCGAGCAGCTCGCCGCCGCGGTCGCTTACGTGCGCGCGCATCCGGAAATCTGGGAGGTGATCCTCACCGGCGGCGATCCGCTGGTGTTGTCGGCGCGCCGGCTCGGCGATGTCATGCGGCGCCTCGGCCCGATCGAGCACGTCAAGATCATCCGCCTGCACACGCGCCTGCCGATCGTATCGCCAGAGAAGATCACGCCGTCACTTGTACGCGCGCTGAAGGCGCCGGGCGTCACGACCTACGTGGCGCTGCACGCCAACCATCCGCGCGAACTCACGCAGACGGTGCGCGCTGCTTGCGCGCGCATTGTCGAGGCTGGCATTCCAATGGTTAGTCAGTCAGTGCTCCTGCGCGGCGTGAACGACGACGCGAACACGCTTGAAGCCTTGATGCGCGCGTTCGTCGAATGCGGCATCAAGCCGTACTATCTGCATCACGCCGACCTCGCGCCCGGCACGTCGCATTTCCGCACGACGCTTCGTGAAGGCCAGGCTCTGATGCGCGCGCTGCGCGGCCGCGTCTCGGGCCTTGCCCAGCCGACGTATGTACTCGATATCCCGGACGGTCACGGCAAGGTGCCGGTCGGGCTGGGATATGTCGACATGTGCGGCGATGCCGGCGCGGTCGTTGAGGACATCAATGGGGTGAGGTGGGAATATCCCTGACCTCACCCTCTCGGCTGACGCACGCGCAGCATGGTGCTGAGGAAGTCCGGCAACCCGTTCGCCGGCAGGGTGCGGGCGATTGCAATGAGTGCCACGATGTTGGCTGCGCCGAGCAGCAAGAACAGCTGCGGCAGCGTGACGCCGAAGCTTTGCAGTGCTGCGACCACAAGTGTGCCGCCGACGATGAATGCCGCATTCATGACGTTGACGGCGGCGATCACGCGCGCGCGCTTGTCGGCCCCCGCCCAGGACTGCACGGCGGCGAATGACGGCACGATGTAGAGGCCGCCCGCGATCGCCAGCCCGGCGAGATCGAGGGCGATCCGGATGCCTTTCCAGGTCGTGAACACCTCCGCGACGCTCGCCGGTGCGGCTTGCGCCGCTCCGTAGGTCGCAAAGCCGAGATCGAGCGCACACAAAGCGAGCAGCAGCGCGCCGATGAGAGTGGGCCACAGCACGATGCGGCCGTGCGCGATCCAGGCCGCAAGACCGGAGCCGATCGCGATCGAGATCGAGAACACCGCGAGGAACACGGTGACGACTTCCTCGGTCGCGCCGAGCACGCTCTTCACCAGCGGCGGCATCAGCGAGAGCGCGACCGCGCCGACCAGCCAGAACCAGCTCGTGACCAGCGAGCCCCACCATAGCCGCGAATCCACCCACAGGTCCTTCAGCAGAGCACCTGTGGAGCGGGCAATATTCGGATCGACGGTGAGGTTCGGTGCGCCCTCGCCGGTGCGCGGGATGAACAGGCTCGCGATCCAGCACAAGAGCGCGAACACCATGATCAGCGCGCCGAAATAGGCCGGATGGTTGCCCTCTTTCGCCGCGAGCCCGCCGACGATCGTGCCGAGCAGGATCGCGATGAAGGTCGCGCCTTCGACCAGTGCGTTGCCGGCGGGCAGTTCTTCCGTCTTCAGATGATCAGGGAGAATTCCGTACTTGATCGGGCCGAACAGCGTGGCGATCACGCCGAACATGAACAGCGTCGCGAACATGATCGGGATCGAGTGCAGCCAGAACCCGACAATGCCAATCCCCGCTACGGCGATCTCGGCGAGCTTGACCCGCTGCGCGACCACCGCCTTGTCGAAGCGGTCGGCCATCTGGCCGCCGAGGCCGGAGAGGAAGAAGAACGGCCCGATGAACACCGCCGCCGTGAGCGTGATCAGCGCCTCGCGGTTGGCAACGCCCGGCGCGAACAGGATGAGGAACACGAGCGCGTTCTTCAGGAAATTGTCGTTGAACGCCGAGAAGAATTGGCACCAGAACAAGGGCGCAAAGCGCCGCGACGCCATCAGGTGGTCGGACATAAGGTGATTCCCCTCGCGCCGATGGTAGCTGCTCTAGCTCCCGTCGTCGCCGGGCTTGTCCCGGCGACCCCGAAAGGTGGGCACAACCGTGCGCCCCTAAGCGAGATGGCCGGGACAAGCCCGGCCATGACGAAGGAGAGAGTACTTGCCGGGCTCTACCGCTGCTGCACCGGTTGCTGCTGCGGCAGGGGCGCGTTCGAGGCCGTCGCGGGCGGCGATCCCGGCAGCACCACGACGCGGGTGCCGACCTGCACGCGGCTGTAGAGATCCTGGATGTCCTCGTTGGTCAGCCGGATACAGCCCGAGGAAACATACTTCCCGATCGTGCTCGGCTGGTTGGTGCCGTGGATGCGGTAGAGCGTCTTGCCGAGATAGAGCGCGCGCGCGCCGAGCGGATTGCCTTCGCCGCCCGCCATGAAGCGCGGCAGATAGGGCTGGCGCTCGATCATTTCCGCGGGCGGATGCCAGTCGGGCCACTCGGACATTTTGGACACGCGCTCGGCGCCTGCCCAGGTGAAGCCCTCGCGGCCGACGCCGATGCCGTAGCGCATCGCCTGCCCGTTACCGAGCACGAGAAACAGATACGTGTTCGCGGTATCGATCACGAGCGTGCCGGCGGGCTCGGATGACTGGAAGCTCGCGAGCTGGCGCTTGAGGTGCGGCGGCAGCTCGGCCTTGCCGGTCTCGGGCTGATCCTCGGGCGGCAGCGATGCGACGGTGTTCGGCGGCAACGTGCCGGTGACGTCGCGCGGCGGCCGCGTGCCGGGTCCAAGCTGCATCGGGCCCTGCCCGGGCGCTTCCTGGTAGGTCGGCGGCGGGCCGTAAGGTTGCGGGACCGCGGCCTCTCTCGGCGCATAACCGGGCGGCGGCGCGGCGCCGTAGGATTTCAGGCTGGCCGGCGCCGGCCGGACCGCGGCCGTAGGCCGGCGCCTGATAGGCCGGCGGATAGGCTTGCGGGTAGGGCTCGGGCGTGCGGTCGCCATAGACCACCGCCGGGGGGCGATTGCCGTAGGTGGGCGCGCCCGCGCCGGGAGCCGGGCGGGCCATGCGCGGATCGTTCGGAAACACGTAACCCCCGGGCGGAGGCGGATAATTTCCCGGCGCCGCGCGCAGGTGCGGTGGCAGATCGTCGTCGTCATCGTCCGGAACCATGGCGCCGGGAGGCGCCCGGTAGGGCGGATAGCCCTGGACGTTCGCGGGCGGGTAATAGCCCGGCGGGTAGGGCTGGGCCTGCGCGGCATTGAGGGCAAGACCGGTCGCCAGCGCCCCCAACGCAAGGGCCGAACGCAGGATCATTCGAAAAACTCCCCGAACCGCGGCCATCCCAACCGCGCCACACCTATGCGGGCCAGTTGGGGCAGGATGAAGGCGTTTACAGCATACGAATTTGGCTAACGATCGGTAAACGGCGGGGCTCGGGCTGGGTGCTCGTAGAAGGGGCGATCCTCGGCGGCGAGGAGGGGGTTGACCGCCTGTGCGCAGGCTTGCTCGGGCGATGAGCGAGCGATCCTTCCTCGCGCGATGGTCGGAGCTTACCGCCGGAGGCAGGAGGTTACCTTTCGGGGTGATGCGTCAGTGGATTGGGTCACTGTCCGCTCTCAACGAGCCCTCACCCTGAGGAGCGCGGCGTCAGCCGCGCGTCTCGAAGGGCGAGGGCGCTTGCGCTGAGCGTGCGGCCATCCCTTGAGAAGCCACGCTTTGCGGGGCTCCTCTGGATGAAGCCGGCGCGCGATGAGGCGGGCCCGCCTTGCTGCCGCGATTGGCAAGCGTTGCATGCCTCTCAATGAAGCGGTCGCTTTTGACTAAAGCTGAAGTTCTTTTTGCCGCGCATTCCGCGGATGATGCTGTCTTTCGGGTAAGTGCGGTACTTCATCAATTGCTCTCTTATAGCAAGATGCAATGAGTTCGAGACGCGAACGTAACTCGGTCCTTTCAAGCAGAGGAAGCTTCACTGAGGTAAGCTCCCGCAGTTCTCTCTTGCCACTAACTAGGTTTTTTGAAAGGTCTACAATCATTGTCTCAGGTAGCTCAGATGAGTTCGTACAGAACTCATAATCTAACGCACTATGCCATATCCTAAATTGCTCAAAATTGGGTACGTCCTCCAAGCGAGGCTGGAGCGCCAGCAAGAATCGCTTATTCAGCAAGTGTGAATAATATTCTCCAATTGGTCGAAGTTCGGTGCAAAGCGCGCCGCAGCTGATAGTCCGTGGTGGCAGTGCCTTTCCCTGCCACCGGTGTTTTTCGATGAAAGCAAGCAATAATTCCAAGCCTCGCATTACCGAGCGCTGCGCCTCTTCAGGAACGTTCGCTCTCACCGCTTGACGCAATGCTGATTCTGCAAGTTCGCCAACGAAAACATGCGCCGCGGACTCTCGTAACCAGGACAACGTCCATCCAGGCAGCACACGCTTTCGGAATGCGATACACGCTCGCAGCGTCGCTTCTTCTGTGCCTTGCCAAAGGCGAACGCTGTCGTGGATTGGCGGAAGATGGCTATTCATTTTCTGATGATAAACCGATTCGGCACCATAGATGAGAGTAGCGCGCTGCGGCGGACCCCGGATTTCGCTTCGCTCATCCGGGCTGCGACGCTGCGATGCGGTGGGCACGCTCGCCATCGTTGTCGCGATGGCAAGCTTTGCGCACCCTACGGGTCAGCGTTTCTTCCGTCTGTGTCCCGCCTTGCTCATCGCCTTGAGCAGCTTCGGATCGCGCCGCGACGGCGCGTCGCCTCCGGCCATCCTTCGAGACGCGTTGCTTCGCAACGCTCCTGAAGGATGAGGGCTGGTGTTGTTGCTGCAGGCTAGCGGTGTGCCCCTTATTGCACTCCCCTCGCGCCTGTCCAATACTCCCCGCGCCACAATCCCTACAAAAGGTTAGACCGATGTCATTCTATCGAGGCATGACTTGCGCGAACGTGACGTTGAACGGCGACCGCGGAACGCCGATCACCGCCTACACGGCAAAGCCGGAAGGGCCGGGCCCGTTTCCGGGCGTCGTGCTGATCCATCACCTGCCGGGCTGGAGCGAGCTCTACATCGAAACGACGCGGCGCTTCGCGCATCACGGCTATCTGGCGATCTGCGCCAACCTTTATCAGCGCGCCGGCGAGGGCACCCCGGACGATGTCGCGGCAAAAGTGCGCGCCGATGGCGGCATTCCGGACGCGCAGATGGTCGGCGATACCGAGGCCGCCGTGAAGTGGATGCGCGCGCAGAAGGAGCACAACGGCAAGGTCGCGGTTTACGGCTCCTGCTCCGGCGGGCGGCACGCGTTCATCTATGCGTGCCAGCGCAAGGACGTGGATGCTGCCGTCGACATGTGGGGCGGCCGCGTCGTGATGGGCAAAGAGGAGCTCAACGCCAAGACGCCGGTCGCGCCGATCGACATGACGAAGGACCTGTCCTGTCCGCTGCTCGGCATCTTCGGCAACGACGACCGCGCGCCGAGCCCCGAGCAGGTGAACGAACACGAGGCCGCGCTGAAGAAGCACGGCAAGACCTATGAATTCCACCGCTACGACGGCGCGGGCCACGGCTTCAATTACTGGCACCGCCCGCTCTACCGCCCCGAGCAGGCGATGGACGCGTGGGGCAAGGTGTTCGCCTTCTTCGGCAAGCATCTCAGCAAGTAAGGAGTGCAACCATGTGCACGTCCATCATCGAGATCGCGCGCGCCGAAGGCATGGCGAAGCGCGGGGACGAGTGGTTCGCGCTGTCGACGGCAGTGGTCGCCTACGACCACGCCCGCCATGCGAACCTCGGCGACGTCATCACGCTCGACTTCATCAACACGGGCCTGGAGCCCGGCGCGCGCGCCGGAATCGAGCTGACGCTGGAGACCGCGAAGGAGTTGCGCGCGGCGCTCGACCGGGCGATCGCCGCCGCCGAGTTCGAGGAGGCGGAAGTGCGCGGCAAGGGCGTGCCGAGCCTCGTTCGGGCGGCGTGACGATGTGGACTTGGCGCTGATCCAACGAGAGCGAATAAGCTCCCCTCCGCTCGTCCTCGCGAAAGCGGGGACCCAGTTCTTGGCCCTGGATTCCCGCTTGCGCGGGAATGAGCGGAGAACGGCTCACTTCCCGGCGTAGTGGACCTTCGCGCCCTTGGCTGCCGCAAGCGCTTTCTTTTTCTTGGCGAGCGCGGCCAGCCGCTTCTTCTTTTCGGCGAGCTTCTTCGCGAACCGCTTCTTCGCCTCGAGTGCGGCCTTGTAGCGCTGGCATTCGATCGGATCGCTGTTCCTGAGGTCCGCGAGCTCCCACGCCGTCGGCTCGCGGAAGAAATGGTGCCGCCCCGCTTCCCTCACCGGCACGAATTCCTTGCGGAAGCGGCAGGCATTGCGGTCCGACGTGAGCGCCGGATTCATGTAGTAGCGGATGGTTGCTTCCCGGATGCTGCTGCGGCCTTCCAGTTCGTCCTGGGCGATCGCGAGCGCTTGGCTCCATTGCGCGTTCATGCGCGGGATGCGGCGCGCGAGCGGCAGGCACGCGAAGGAGAATTGGCACACGCCGGCGCGCTTGTAGAACACGACGTCGCACAGATTGGCGCCGCCCCATTTCGTCAGATTGGCTTTCGCGCGTTCGACGACGACGCGCGCGATGTGCCGCTGGCCCTCTTCGGTCTCGAACGTCGAGCCGCCCTCGAAATAGACGGCGAGCGCGACACAATGCAGCTCGGTCTCGGCCGCGATGTCGCGTGCCGGGCCCTCGTCGGCTTGTTCATCGCCGGCCGGAATGAAAGCCGCGTACACCGATCCCAGAATGACAACCGCCAGAATGGCGCCGAGCCCGACGCTCAGCCGCAAGCTCGAAAGCTGCATCGCAGGTCCCCCGCTTGTCCCGCCTCCTGTGATTCTCTTCTGGCTTGAGCTTTTGGCGGCGCGCCGGCCGAGTAAATACGTGGAAGGCCGTACGCGGCATTTCCGTCGCGACGCGTGCCAATTGTGCAACAGGATGGAACTGTAGAACCGGTGCGACTTCCTAGCGGCCTGACGGGTTTTCCAAACGGAACTCGCGCGCGAGCAGCTCATACGAATGCTTCCGCGCCGCGTGGTCGAACACCATGGTGGTGATCATCACCTCGTCCGCCTTGGTGACGTCGGCGAGTTCCATGATCCGCTCGTGCACCTGGCCCGGCACACCCACGATCAGCCGCTTGCGATTGTGCGCGATGCGCTGGCGGTCGATCGGCGTGTACGGGTAGGCGGCGGCCTCGTCCGGGCTTGCGAGCGGGCCGTATTGGCCGACGGCGCGGCGCGCGAAATGCAGGTCGGCGCTCATCGCCATGCGGTCTGCTTCGCTTTCCGTATCGGCGGCGATCGCCGCGACGCCGAGGATGGCGTAGGGCGTCTGCCGCCACGCGGACGGTTTGAACCGGTCGCGATAGGCGAGCATCGGAATCTCAGGGGGAAAATCCGAGAAGTGATACGCGAAGGAAAATCCCGCGCCGACTTGCGCCGCAAGCTGCGCCGAATAATCGCTCGAGCCCAGGAGCCAGATCGGCGGCAGCGGGACGCCGGTCGGCATCGCGGCGACCTTCGAGAACGGATGGTTTTGGGGAAATCCGTTGCTCTCGAACAGGATCATCTCCTGGAAGCGGTCAAGGAAATCGTCCTGCTCGCCGCTCGTGTCCTGACGCCGCCGCAGCGCCAGCGAGGTGACCTGGTCGGTACCGGGCGCGCGGCCGAGCCCGAGATCGATGCGCCCGGGAAACAGCGCTTCCAGCACCTTGAAGCGCTCCATCACCATCAAGGGCGCATGGTTCGGCAGCATCACGCCACCCGAGCCGACGCGCATGTTTTTCGTGATCGCCGCGACCTGCCCGATCATGATGTCGGGCGCCGAGCTCGCGATGGTCGGCAGATTGTGATGCTCGGCGAGCCAGTAGCGCGTGAAGCCGAGCGTGTCGGCGAAGCGCGCGAGGTCGAGCGTGTTGTTCAGCGCCGCGGCGGGCGGCGTTGCGGTGGTGACCGGGGAGAGATCGAGGATCGAGAGGGCAACCATCCGACAGACCTAACCGCTCCGCGCGCGCTCGCCAACCGCTTCCATCGGGGCGGCCGTTCGTGGCAGTTTGCCCGCATGGGACGGATGCCGATCCTCGGACTGCTCCTCGTGCTCGCGGCCTGCGCGAGCGGCGAGCGCGACTACTCCGGCCCCGAGACGACGCGCGGCGGCGTCAACGTGAACGTCTTCCCGGACAATTACCGCGCCGAGATCCTCGCCTACCAGCGCAGCTACCTGAACGATCCGACCGGCATCCGCTCGGCCGCGATCACGCAGCCGGCGCTGCGCCGGGTCGGCAGCGTGGAGCGCTACGCGGTGTGCGTGCGCTTCAACGCCAAGTCCGCCGCCGGCGCTTATGCGGGCGTGCGCGAGCATCTCGCGATCTTTCTCGCCGGCAAGCTCGACCAGATGGCGGTCACGCGCGAGGAGTGCAACGGCGCCGCCTACGAGCCGTTCCCCGAGCTGGAGCGGCTGAGGCGGTAGCGCGCCAACCCCTCCAGCGGTACGCGACAACCGCGAAGCGCGCGAAGCGAGACTCCGAATGCAAGATCGTGCATTTTCACCGCTGCCCAGAGGTGCGGCGCCGGATACAGCAATCTGGAGACCCAACTATGCGAGTTCGTGCAAAAGGGCCTGAGCGCTTCAGTATCGTCAGTCTCGTGGTTTTGACTGCGCTCATGGGCTTCGTCGGTGAGGCGGGGGCTGCGCAGTGCGGAAACTCCGCCGCCGGCTTCGAGAGCTGGAAGCAGCAGTACGCCGCCGAGGCCCGGGCCAAGGGCATCGGCGCTGCCGGCATCGCGGCGCTGATGCAAACGAATTATGCGACGGCCACAATCAATGCCGACCGCGGCCAGCGAAGTTTCCGCCTGTCGCTCGATCAGTTTCTCGCCAAGCGCGGCGGAGCGGCCATCGTCGCGCGCGGGCGTTCGCTGAAGCAATCCCAGGCGGCATTGTTTGCCAGCCTGGAGCAGCGCTATGGCGTTCCGCCAGGGCCGTTGATTGCCATCTGGGGGATGGAGACGGCGTTTGGAAGTCAGCGAGGAAACCAGAACGCGCTCTCTGCCGTCGCCACGCTCGCGTACGACTGCCGGCGCCCGGCGTTTTTCACCGATCAGCTCGACGCAGCGCTGAAGCTGGTCGATCGCGGCGTCCTCTCCGCCAGCACGCGCGGCTCGATGCACGGTGAGATCGGCCAGACGCAGTTCCTGCCCAAAGCGATCCTGAATTACGGCACGGGAAACCTCGAGGTTGCGGCGAACGCGCTCACCTCGACGGCCAATTTCCTCAAAGCTCACGGCTGGCGCGCCGGGGCGGGGTATCAGCCGGGAGAACCGAATTTCGCTGCGATCCAGGCCTGGAATGCGGCCTCGGTCTATCAGCAGGCCATCGCTCACATCGCCCGGCAGATCGACGGGCGCTAGCGTCGCGGGATCGCGAAGCAGACATTCGTCAGACGTCGTTTTTCGAATCGGCTCGCTGGTCCCGCTCCAGACGGCGCCTTCTGGCGCGCAAGAGCCGGATCTCTTCGTCGAGCGCGGCACCTTTTTCGTCGAGCCGGGTGAACTTCGATCTTGGCTCTTCGGTGCCGCGCAATTGGTCGAGTGCTTTGCCGACGGAGAGCGGGGTTGTCGCAGCCATCGCAGGATCCTCGGCGAATGATCGCGCCCGCCTTGCACTCCACGCGAAAGGGCTTGGCTATTCGTCTTAGGTTTAATGACAGATACGTTGATCCACTTGTGAGCATCCCAAGGCGCGCCGGACAACTACCGCAAGCATGCTCGCGAGCGCCGCCGCTGTTGCACGATCATTGGCGGGTTGCGAGAGGGAGGGCTTCCAGTTGGGAAAGAACAACTCGAAGAAGCATGAGGTGGCGGGAGCGTCAGCGCCTGCCGAAGAAATCAGCCGCAAGGATTTCGAGAAGGAGCTTGCCAAGCTGCAGGTCGAACTTGTCCGCTTGCAGAATTGGGTTCAGGCCAAACGTGCACGCGTCATCGTGGTCTTCGAAGGCCGGGACACCGCCGGTAAAGGCGGCGTGATCAGCCGGATCACCGAGCGCACAAGCCCGCGCGTCTACCGGCATGTGGCGTTGCCCGCGCCATCCGACCGCGAGAAGAGCCAGATCTATCTTCAACGTTACATCGCGCAGTTTCCGGCCGCCGGCGAGATCATCCTGTTCGATCGCTCCTGGTACAACCGTGCCGGAGTCGAGCGGGTGATGGGGTTCTGCAGCGACGAGCAATATGAGCGGTTCCTGCAACTGGCACCCATCGTCGAGCGGGAGATGATCGTCAAAAACGGGATTATCCTGCGCAAGTATTTTCTCGATGTCAGCCAGGACGAGCAGCGGCGCCGGTTTGAGGCGAGAATCAAGGAACCGGTCAAGCACTGGAAGCTGAGCCCGATGGACACCGAGTCGGTGCGGCGCTGGTGGGACTACACGGCGGCGTATCAGCGCATGATCGAGACCACACATACGCGCGAGGCGCCTTGGCACATCGTGCCTGCTGACGATAAGCGCAGCGCCCGGCTAAACCTGATCCGGCATCTGCTCGACAGCATCCCCTACAAGAAGGTGGATATCGACTTGCCGAAGATTCCCAAAACGCAGCCGAAACCGAAGGGTGCCGTGAAGGGTCTCGACGCGGGGCAACCGATTCCGCGGCACTATTGATTGCCGTACGTCAGGCGCCGCTCTGATACTTCCTGATCGCTGCGCGCGCATTGGGGAGAAGGCGTTCCCGGCCCAGCCGCTCCGCGAGCGCGGACGACCGGATGCAGGCGAGCACGCTGGGGTTCAGCGCCGCCAGCCACACCGTGATCCCTTTTTCGGTCATTCGCCGCTCGCCTTCGATCAGCATCTGCAGAGCGGAGTACTCGATGTCAG
Organism: uncultured Alphaproteobacteria bacterium; assembly: GCA_963778455.1. Lineage (GTDB taxonomy): Bacteria > Pseudomonadota > Alphaproteobacteria > Rhizobiales > Xanthobacteraceae > PALSA-894. The sequence continues at coordinate 115,424 of CAVZUL010000006.1, read as the reverse complement.
GGACACGGCTCATGTCCACGGCGAGCACGCTTGGCTGATGCTTGGCGACGAGAGCCCAGATCTGGTCGCCGACCTGCTGCGCGTTGGCGAAAAACAACCGCCCCTCCGGGCGCAAGATCAGAAGCCCCTCGAAGGTTTCGTCATCTGGATGCTCAGGCGACAGCGGCCGCAGCACGTCCTCTCCCTTTTTGCGGCCAATCACGTAGACTTTCGAATTGGCGGCCTGGCTGGAAAGTCCGATCAGCGACAAGACGATCGCGACAACAATTCCCTGCAGCGTGCCGAAGACAAGGACGCCGGCAAGCGCGGCGAGTGCCCAGGTGAATTCCATCGTCCGGATCTTGCGGATCGAAATGAATTCGGCGGGACTGATCAGGCCAACCGAATAGACAATCACAAGGGCGGCGAGCACCGCCTGCGGCAGGAGGCCCAGGAACGGCGCGAGCACCAGCATGGTCGCCGCCGCGGCTCCGGCCGTCACCAGCGAAGCCTTCTGCGTCCGGCCGCCGACCGAGCGCACCACGGCCGTCTGTGACGTGCCGCCGCCCGCCGGCATCGCGCCAAAGAACGCGCCAGCGAAATTCGCTGCCCCGGTCGCCACCAATTCGCGATTGGGCTTGATCGGCGGATCCGTCTGCCTCGCAAAGGCACGCCCAGCCGCGATCGTCTCGGTAAAGCTCATCAAGGCGATACCAAGGGCCCCAGGCAGCAACTGCTCGACCAGGCCGAGGCTTGGAAGCGTAATCGAGGGCAGCGATTGCGGAATTAGTCCGACCGTTCCCACCCCGAGGGCGTTCAGGCCGAACATCCAGGACGCGGCAATTCCCGCGCCCACCACGACCAGCGGTGCGGGTGAGTGCGGCCACATCCGCTCCAGGACCAGCAATGCCAGCAGCGCCACGCCGCCGACGGTCAAGGTGATCAAGGACGTTTCCGGCACATGATGGAGCACGCTCAGGATGTCCCGGAAGAAGCCCTGCTTGGTGATGTGGATGCCGAGCAGCTTCGGGACCTGATCGAGCACGATCACCAATCCAATGCCCGCCTTGAAGCCGGTCAGCACCGGAGTGGAAATGAAGTTGGCGACAAAGCCGAGGCGAAGGATCGATGCCGCGGCGAGCAGCGCGCCCGTCAGCGCGGTGAGCGTCGCGGTCGCCGTTATCAGTCGGCCCGGGTCGCCGTCCGGGACCGCCAATCCCAGTTGCGTGCCCGCGAGAATGGCAAGCGTCGTCGTCGAACTGACACTCAGCACACGCGATGTGCCGAGCAGTGCGTACACAATCATCGGGATGAAGGCCGTGTAGAGGCCAACGCTGACCGGAAGGCCCGCAACGGCCGCATAGGCCATCGCCTTGGGCAGCACGACGGCCGCCGCCGTCAGGCCGGCTACGATATCGAAGCGCAATGCCGGCGATGAAGCTTCGGGAGCATGCGCCATGGTCTTTACCGATCAATCAGTCGGACGAGATTGATCTTTCGGGTTGGCCGGAAGGAAGGCGCGCATGTTGGTCCGACCGAGTGGGCCGGCGCCATTCACCCTAGGTGTAATCGGTTGCAGACCGCGATCGCGGCGCGGTGTCCGCTTCGGCCAGAAGCGGAAGGGCTGGCGAGCTGGTTTCAACTCGCCTTCATGCCCTTCATGTAGGTCGAGGGCTGCACGCTCCTTGACCGACTGCGCGCGCTTGCCGAGCCAGTAGGCCTGCGGCGAGCGGCACCGAGGCGAAGTCCTTGTCGACGCCCAGCTTCTGCGCGGCGTCCATCGGCCAGTTCGGATTGTAGAGCAGCTCGCGCGCGAGTGCGATCAGGTCGGCGCGGCCTTCCGCAAGATCTGCTCGGCCTGATCGCAATGCACGATCAAGCCGACCGCCATGCTCATGATATTCGCGTCGCGCCGCAGCCGCTCCGCGTAGGGCACCTGGTAGCCGTAGGTGACGGGCCTGGCGCTCACCACCGGCGAGCCGCGCATGCCGCCGGACGAGCAGTCGATCACGTCGACGCCCTTCGGCTTCACAAGCTTCGCGAGCGCGACGCTCTGGTCCGGGCCCCAGCCGGCATCGTCCTGCACCGAGAGGCGCAGGAACAGCGGCTTGCCCGCGGGCCAATGCGCGCGCACGCTTTCGACCACTTCGACGGCGAAACGCATGCGGTTCAATTCGCTGCCGCCGTACTCGTCGTTGCGCACGTTGGAGAACGGCGAGAGGAACTGGTGGATCAGGTAGCCGTGCGCGCCGTGGATATCGAGCACGTCGAAGCCCGCTTCATGCGCGCGCCGTGCCGCTTGGCCCCAGCGCTCGACGACTTCGGGGATTTCGGCGCGCGTCAGCATGCGCGGCGTCGGGTCGGTGTCGGGCGAATTGATCGCGCTCGACGACACAAGCTCCCAGGCATCCCAGTCGTCGATCTCGGCCGAAGGCTTGAGCGGCGCGCCGCCTTCCCACGGACGGAAGCGCCGCGCCTTGCGCCCCGAATGACCGAGCTGGATGCCCGGCACCGGCATTGTGCTGCCGGATGAAATCGACGCAGCGCTTCAGCCCCGGAATGAATGCATCGTCCCACAGCCCGAGATCGCCGACCGTGCCGCAGCCGCGCCGCTCGACCTTGGTGGATTCCATGAACACGAGGCCCGGCGCCGCCCGCCGCATAGCGCCCGACATTCATCAGGTGCCAGTCGGTCGCGAAGCCCTTCACGCCCGAGTACTGGTGCATCGGCGCGACGACGACGCGATTCTTCAAGGTCACGTCGCGGATCGAGATCGGTTCGAACAGCATCGGGCCGGGCATGCATAAGCTCCTTGGGCCGCGGAGTTTATGCATCAAGCCGGCGCGTGTGAAGCCGCGCGCTCTGCAAACGCCCCTCAGCGCGTCAGCACGATGAAGTCGGTGCCCCTGCCGGTCTCGTAGCTGTAGGCGAGATCGGAAATGATCAGCGAGGCGCCCGGCGACATCAGCTCGGTGATACGCGCGAGCGCCGCATCCGGAATGGTGATGCGTTCGAGCGCCTCATTCGGATTGCCGGCCGGCATCACCTCGTACTCGGGCGGGACCAGTTCCTTGCGCAGCTTCTCGCCGCGCGCCGTATACGTCATCAGATATTTGCCTGGCTTTACGGTGCGGTCGATCGGCAGCGAGGCGACGTTCCAGCGCAGCTCGTCCTTGCCTTGGAGCGCGGTGAACACGTGCGTGCCGAGCGGCCGCTCCGGGTTAGCGATCGTGACGGCGCGTCGAACACCTCGTCGAATCCCTTCCGCACGTAGATCCTGCCGGTCTTGCGGCTGACGAAGACCGAGATCGGGCCGGGCCGCAGCACCGGGTCCTTCGGGCTCATGGCAAGCCCGGGCTTCTCGACCGCAGGCGCGACCTTGTCGTCCTCGCCGTGAGAGGCGTCGGACTCGGCCATGCCGGCCTGCACCATCCGGTCGATCGCACTTTCGATCCGCGCTCGCGTGCGATCGATCGAGCCCTTGAGTGGCGCGTCGGAGACACTCTCGACCGTCGCATACCTGCACCTTGCCGGGCCGGCAGCTCGGCGCTGACGCCTGGCCCGGGCGCAGCGCGAACAGGCGCGGACTGTCGATGTCGGCCAAGCGCGACATCGTCCTGCGCGATGATCACGCGCGCGCCGATCCTGGTCAGGCTCCACAGCCGCTTGGCGAACGCAGCCGGCAGGCGGATGCAGCCGTGCGAAGCCGGACGGCCCGGCACGACACCTTGATGCATCGCGACACCGGACCAGGTGATGCGCTGCATGTAGGGCATCGGCGCCGAGCTGTAGAGATTGAACTCGTGATAGATTTGCTTCTGGATGATGCTGAACACGCCCTGCGGCGTCGGATGGCCGGGCACGCCGGTCGACACCTGCGAGTGCGCGACCGGCTGACCGCCGGCGTAGAGCGTCAACTGCTGCTTCCTGATCGAGATGACGATCTGCAGCGGACCGGGCGGCAGCTTCTCCGGCACCTTGATCTGGTCGGCGATGTACTTGCGCGCCTTCTCCTGGCGGCTGCGGTGCCTCACCGATGCGCGCGGCTCGGGGTACTGCTGCATGACGTACGGCGGTGGCGCGTACCATCCCCAGCGCTGATAGGCAGCAGCCGGCGTGGCGCTCGCAGCGAGCGTGGCCGCGCATGCCGCGATCAGAAGCGCATTGGTGGCACGACGTCGCAACGCAATTCCCTCAAGCCCGGCGAGTCCAACTCGCTTTTCAGTTTTCGCGCGACTGCGCACGCACGATCAAGTCATCCGATAGCGCGTGATCGCACGTCCTCGCGCGCCGTGGTTTCGCAGCAACATCGGTAACACGCGACCGCCTTCGTCCTCGGGTTCCGGGCAATGAACGCCGGATGAACGCCAAGATGAACATCAAGTCACGGACATTAAGGCGGAAATTGTCACTGAACTATGAACCGACTGAGCGGTCGGGGGCGACCAATAGCCGAACGACCCATTCACCCCTTCGAGAGACATCAGGAGAGAGCTATGTTCACCAGGATCCGTACCACCACACTGGCGCTGGCGGCGATCGCCTCGCTCGGTATCGCTTCACTCGCAACCGCGACGTCGGCCGATGCGCGCGGCTACGGCGGCGGCTTCAGCCGCGGTGGCGGCGGCGGCCATGTCGGCATGCGCGTCGGCGGCGGGCGTCACATCGGCGGCATGCACCGCATCGGCGGGCGCGTGCACCTTGGCCACCGCGTCCGCATCGGGCATCGCCCGCACATCCATCTCCGTCCGCACTGGTGTCACCGCTTCCCGTGGCGCTGCAAGGTTCACGTGCGCTGGCCGCGCCCGATCATCTACGGCACCGGCCTTGTGGCGACGAGCTACGCAGTTGCTCCGGCCATTGCGGCTCCGCGGCCCTGCACCTGCCTGACCAAGGAATACACGCCGGACAATCTGGTGGTGTTCAAGGACGTGTGCACCAAGGAAGTCGCGTCGGCGCCGGCCGGCAACACGCAAGTGCAGCTGCAGCTTCCCTCCCAGCAGCAGGAGCAGGCTCCGCAGCAGCAGTAAGTCTCGCGGACCTCAACGAGAGCCCCGGCTTCGGCCGGGGCTCTTCGCCGTGTGGGCGAGTCGCTTCAGCGCGTCCCAAATCCATCGCGCAGCGCGCGCATGCGCGGCAGGACCGTGTCCCACTGGTCCCGGCGCGCGATGCCGAACATCTGAACCACGCCGGGGCCGAAGCGCAGCCATTGCACCAGCACGAGGTCGTCGCCGGAGCGATCGTCCCTGCTGGCCGCGATGATCTGATGGCCCGGCGCGCCGCCGATGCGAAGCTGTTCTGAACTGACGACGCGCAGGTTCGGCCGGTTGACGAACGCCATCAGGGCGCGCTGCGCAAAGCGATCGCGTTCGGCCGCCTGCGGCGGCTCGGCGGCGCGCGGCGCCACCATGAAGTACGGCTGCTCGGCAGGGAGCGTCGTGTCGTTCGGCCCGAGCGTGAGCACCGCGGTGCCGTCCGGCGTCGCACGCAGCAGGCGAAAGCCGCCGAGATCGGCGAGCCGGTACGGCAGCACGGAGAGCATCTCGTCCGGCGAAAGCTTGCCGCGCACGACGACGCTGGCAAATGCGGCGCGCAACGCGGCGTCCGGGTACGTCTCCCGTGCCGCCTCGGGCAGCGTCGCGATGACGATCGCCGTCATGTCGTCGGCGAGCGCGAGCAGCGCCCATTTGCGCAGCGCGACGCCGTTCTCGGTCTGGCGTGCGACGACCAGTAGGCCCTCGCCGCCGGACAGCGGGATCTTTTCGCGCGCGATGGCCTCCATGCCGCCGGCCTGCATCTGCTCCGGCGCGAAATCCTGCGCGACCTTGGCATAGCTCTGCGCCGAGAGCTCGGTGACGACCAGCATCGCGCCGCGCGTGCGATCCTCGAAGCCCTGAAACGAGGCGCTCGGCGTCATGCCGGGCGGCGGCACGAGACCGATGCGCGAGCCGGGCGGAAACACCGGATCGGCGAAGGCCGCGAAAACGATCAGCGTGAAGGCGAGCGCGAGCAGGCGTGTCATGCCGCCATCATAACGCGGCGAAGTGGCGCATCGCATCGGCGACCGTGATCACTTTCGCGACAGGTTTCAGGCTTTCGATCGCCGCGTCGTGCAACACGCGCGAAAATGCCGCGCAGCCGTCGGCGATCACCGTGCAGTGGAACTCGCGCACGTGTGCATCCCTCACCGTCGACGCGACGCCGCCGTTCGTGACGATGCCGGTGAAATAGAGCTGCTCGATGCCGCACTTCTTCAGTGTCCATTCGAGGCGCGAAGCATGGAATGCCGAATAGGCGATCTTCTCGATGTTCACATCGGCGGGCGCGAGTTGATCCACGAGCTGCTGACCCCAGCTTCCCGGCGCGAAGTCGCCTTTCGTGAGGAAAGGACGAAGCGATTTGAGATGCGGCGAGATGATCGGCTCGCCGCCGCGGCCGGGAACGAGCGTGAACAGCGTCGCGACGGTGAGGATTCCATGGTCGCGCGCGGCGCGCACCAGCGGCGCAAGGCGGGCGGGCAGGGCGGCGATATCGGCGCTGGTCTGCCCGGCGCGGCCATAGGCGCCCTCGGGATGCAGGAAATCGTTCTGCAGGTCGCCGAGAATGAGCGCAGTCGTTTGCTTGCTCATACGGAGCATTCTCCGACGAAGTGTGCAGCGGTTCGTCGCAGAGAATGCGACCACTCAAACAACCTAAACCATGGTCCGGAACGGATCATGGTTTAGACTCCACGATCACATTGCCCAGTTTGTCGACGCGCCCGACGTGACCGGGCTCGATGACGGTGGTGGCGTCGGGCTGTTCGAGGATCGCAGGCCCTTCGATCGCAGCGCCGGCCGGCAGCGCGAGGCGTGACCACACAGTCGTGTCGCGCCAGCCGCCGTCGAACCACACCTTGCGCGAGCCGGTGTTCGCCTTCTCGAGCGAGGCCGAGGCTTCCGGCGCGAACACCGAGAAGTCGAATGGCGGCCGCCGCCCGATCGCCGCGACGCGCAGCGACACGATGCGAACCGCGAGGCCGGGCAGCAACCGGCTGAATGACGCCGAGTAGGCTGCTTCGAATGCCGTGCGAGCGACGCTTTCGCTCAATCCCTGCGCATCGGCCGTAACCGGCAGCGGCACCGACACCGTGTGCGTCTGTCCGAGGTAATGCATGTCGAGCTCGTAAATCACGTCGATGCGCTCGATTGGAATGCCGGCGGCCGCGATGACGGCGCTCGCTTCGTTTCCGGCGGCCGTCATGCGCGCGGCGAGCGCGCCCGCGTCGAGCCCGTCGAGCATCAGGTTTACGGTCTGTACCATGTCATGGCGCAAGTCCGCGAGAACGCAGCCGAGCGCGGAGGTGATGCCGGGGAAGCGCGGCACCACCGCGCAGCGCAATCCAATCTCGCGGATCAGTGCGCCGACATGCAGCGCACCGCCGCCGCCGAACGGCATCGCGACGAATTTCTGCGGATCGTGCCCGCGCTCGATCGACACCAGGCGAATAGCACCCGCCATGCGCGCGTCCGCGACCCGCACGATTGCGGCGGCTCCGTCGTCGGGCGCAAGTCCGAGCGGCTTGCCGACGTGTTGGTGAATGGCGCGCCGCGCTGCCTCGACATCGAGCGACTTCAGTTCGCCGCCGAGCGGGCGCTGCGCGTTGATGCGCCCGAGCACCACCTGCGCGTCCGTTAAGGTCGGCCGCGTGTTGCCCTGCCCGTAGCAGGCGGGCCCCGGCACGGAGCCCGCGCTCTCCGGCCCGACCTGCAACAGCCCGCCGCGATCGACCCAGGCAATCGAGCCGCCGCCCGCCCCGATGGTGGTGATCTCGACCATCGGTGTGCGGATGATGAGGCCGAACTCGATGGTGGTCTGCGCCGCGACCGACGCCTTGCCGTTCGCGATCACCGACACGTCGAACGAGGTGCCGCCGAGGTCGCAGGTGATGAGATTGTCGAAGCCCGAGGCCTTCGCGAGCGCCGCGCCCGCCACCACCCCGGCCGCGGGGCCCGAGAGCGCGGTACGTACGGGGAGGCGGCGCGCGGTCGCGGTCGACATGATACCGCCGTTCGACTGCACGATATGAAGCTTGCTCTCGCCCGCCAGCGCGGCTTCGAGTTTCGCCACGTAGGAGGCGACGACCGGCTGGAGATAGGCGTTGATCGCCGCCGTTGAGGAGCGCTCGAACTCGCGGATCTCGGACAGCACCTCGTGCGAGGCGGTGACGTAGTCGTTCGGCCAGACGTCGCGCACGGCCGCGAGTGCGGCGCGTTCGTTCGCGGCGTTCGCATAGGCGTTGATGAAGATGATCGCGACCGCCTGCGCGCCTTGCACGATGAGTTGCTGCGCAGCCGCGCGGACTTCATCTTCGTCGACCGCGGTGCGAATCGTTCCATCCGCCAGCGTGCGCTCGCTCACTTCAAACCGCATGTCGCGGTCGGCGATCGGTGTAAAATCGCCCCACAGCCCCCAGGTGCGGCGGCGGTCGCGGCGACGCATCTCCAGCACGTCGCGGAAGCCGCGCGTCGTGATGACGCCGATCTTCGGCCCGCGCCGCTCCAGCAGCGTGTTGGTGCCGACCGTGGTGCCGTGGACGATGGAGCCTTGCGCGGCGCCGCCGATGGCGGAGAGGCCGTTGAGAAAACCCTGCGCTTCGTCGCCGCGCCGCGACGGCACCTTGGCGGTGGTGAAGGTGCGCGCGGATGAATCGAAGCGGAACAGGTCGGTGAACGTACCCCCGACATCGATCCCGACGATCACGCTCATGCGCGCGCCTTGTAGTCGCGCGCGGCCGCTTCCGGCGTGACGTAGCCGAGCCGCACGTCGCGCGCGACCTTCGCGGGGTCGCGCGCCGCCGGATCACCGAAGCCGCCGCCGCCCGGTGTTTCGAGCCGTACCTTCTGGCCGCGTTTGATTTTCACGTCGGTGACTTTTGACACGAGTGGCGGCGTCGCCTCGCCGTTGTCGGTCTCGTAGATGAATCGATTGAGCGCCGCGCTGCCGCCGCCGTTCGCACCGGGCGGCGGATATTTTCCGCGCTCGCCGAGCAGAAACACCTCCGCGCCGCCATCGGCGAGCGCCTCGATCTCGTAGATGGCGCCGAGCCCACCGCGATGCCGGCCCGGTCCACCTGAGTCCGGGCGCAGCGCCCATTGGGTGAACATCACGGGATAAAGCGACTCGAGAATTTCCAGCGGTGGAATGGTCGCGGTCGAGATCGGGTTGTTGCCGTGGTTGAGCCCGTCGCCTTCCGGATTGCCGCCGAGCCCGCCGCCGAAGAAGCAGAACATCACCCAGCGCCGCCCATGCTCGCGCCAGCCGGCGAGTGAGAGCGCATTGATGGTCGCAAACGGGCTGCCATTGGCGCGCTCGGGCGCGGCCTTAGCGAACGCGCCGAAGATCGTGTCGATCACGCGCAGGATCGTCTCGGTGTAGCCGCCGACCGGGCGCGGCGCCGAGACGCCGAGCAGGGTCGTGTCGGGGATGACGAACGCGATCGGCGCGAGGCAACCGGCATTCGCCGGCACGTCGGTGAACAGATGCTTCAGCGCGACATAGCAGCAAGCGACCGTGGTGGAACGTGCAATGTTCAAAGGCCCGTCGCACGGCGGCGCCGAGCGCGAGAAATCGAGCGTCATGCGGTCGCCCGAAATCGTCAGGTCGAGCGCGATCTTCAGCGGCCTGTCGGTGACGCCGTCATTGTCGAGGAAATCGTCGCAGGTGTAGGTGCCATCCGGCAGCGCCAAAATATTCGCACGCATCAGCGTTTCGGCGCGCGCCGCCAGCGCCGCGAGCGCGGCGGAAATCGTCTCGTCGCCGTATTCGTCGAGCAGCGCGTGCAGCCGCCGTTCGCCGAGATCGAGCGCATTGAGCTGGCCGTTGAGATCGCCCCAGTTCGACTGCGGCACGCGCGAGTTGGCGGCGAGAATGTCGATGATGTCCTGCTGGATCACGCCGGCGCGGATGAGCTTGACCGGCGGAATGCGGAAGCCTTCCTGAAAGCTCTCGGTGGCCTTGGCGTTGAAATTGCCCGGCACATTGCCGCCGACGTCGAGCCAGTGGCCGACCGACGCGAGCCACGCGAACACTTTATCCCCGCGCATCAACGGGCGCACCAGCCGCACATCGTTGAGGTGCGTGCCGCCGTCGTAGGGATCGTTGAACAGGTACGTGTCGCCCGGCGCGAGATCGCCGTCGCGCGCGACCTTGTCGATCACGGCCTTCACGGCGAACGCCATCGCGCCGACGAAGATCGGCAGGCCGGACGTGCCCTGCACCATCGTGGCGCCGGTCTCGGCGTGGTAGAGGCCGTGGCAGGCGTCATGCGCCTCCGCGATGATCGGATTGAACGCCGAGCGAAACAGCGTCGCGTCCATCTCGTCGGCGATCTGGACAAGACGGCCGTTGAGCACCGCGAGCGTGACGGGATCGAGCGGCTTCATTTCGTTTCGTAGCGCTTGCCGAGCGCGATCATCTCGGGCGTGCCGACCACGCGGTTGATCTCCTCGAAGCCGAGCATGCGGTTGCGGTACGGCTCCGTGGTCCCGTTCGCCGCGAGCGAGCCGTAATACTCCGCCGCCATGTGGCCGAGCGCGCGCACGATACCGCCGGGAAAGATCACCAGCGCGAAGCCGATGCTCTCAAGCTCGGCGGCGGGGAGGATCGGGGTCTTTCCGCCTTCCACCATGTTGGCCATCAGCGGCACACGGGGCAGCGCGTTGGCGATGCGCGCGAGATCGTCGCGCGACTTTGGCGCCTCGACGAACAGCATGTCGGCGCCGGCCTCGCGGTAGCGTGCGGCGCGCTCGATCGCGCGCTCGAAACCCTCGACCGCGACCGCGTCGGTGCGCGCGATGATCAGCGTGTCGGCGCGAGGTACGCGTGTCGAGCGCAGCCTTGAGCTTACCGACCATTTCGTCGGCCGGGATCAGCGCCTTGCCGTCGAGATGGCCACAGCGCTTGGGAAAGTCCTGGTCCTCGAGCTGGATCGCATTCGCGCCCGCGCGCTCGAAGGCGCGCACCGTGCGCGTCACGTTGATGGCGTTGCCGTAGCCGGTGTCGGCATCGACGATGAGGTTTGCATTCACGCGATCGCGAATGAGTGTGATCGTCTGCGCCACCTCGGTCATGCTGACGAGGCCGATGTCGGGCCGGCCCAGTTTGGTGTAGGCGATCGCGGCGCCCGACACATAGAGAGTCTCGAAGCCCGCCTGCGTGGCGACCAGCGCCGTGAACGCGTCATAGACGCCGGGCGCCGCCACGATCGGCTTCCGGGTCAGGCGAGCGCGCAGCGTTGCATCAACCATCTCACATTCCAAGATACGCGCGCTTCAGGTCCGGATCGTTGCGCACTCGCGCCGCGTCTCCCTGTAGCACAATCAGGCCGTTGTCGAGCACATAGGCGCGAGCTCGCGACGTCCAGGCTCTGCACCACGTTCTGCTCGACCAGCAAGAGCGCGATGCCCTGCTGGTTGATGCTCTTGATCAGCGCGAACAGCTCCTCGACCAGCAACGGCGACAGGCCGAGCGAGGGCTCATCGAGGATCAAGAGCTTCGGCTCGGCCATCAGGCCGCGTCCGATGGCGAGCATCTGCTGTTCGCCCCCCGACAGCGTGCCGGCGCTTTGCGCCTGCCGCTCGGCAAGGCGCGGGAAGATGCCGAACACGCGCTCTCGGTTCTGCGCGCGCTGTTTGCGCGCCCGGCGATAGCAGCCGAGGTCGAGATTTTCGCGCACGCTCATGTTGGGGAAGATGCGTCGGCCCTCGGGCACATGGATAAGTCCATGCGCGACGATCGCGGAGGGACGCGCGCGTTCGATCGCGTTGCCCTCGAAGCGGATCGCGCCGCGCCACGGCCGCAGCACGCCGGAGATGGCGTGGTTCAGTGTCGATTTTCCGGCACCGTTGGAGCCGAGCACCGCGACGATCTCGCCATCGTTCACCGTGAGATCGATGCCGCGCAGGATTTCGGTCGCGCCGTAGCCGGTGTGCAGGCCTTCGATGGCGAGCAGTTCAGCCATGTGCCGCTCCCAGCATGCGGCCGGCGGCACCGTGGCCCAGATAGGCTTCGACCACGCGCGGGTCGGCGGCGATCTGCTGCGGCGCGCCTTGCGCGATGATCCGACCCTCGGCGAGCACGAACACATGCTCGGCCAGGCTCATCACGGCCTGCATCACGTGCTCGATCATCACGATGGTGATGCCGCGGGCACGGATCGCCTGGATGACCGGCACCATGTCGCGGATCTCGGACGGGTTGAGCCCGGCGAGTACTTCGTCGAGCAGCAGGAGCTTAGGCTCGATTGCGAGCGCGCGCGCAAGCTCCAGCCGCTTGCGGCCCGCGACCGTGAGGCTTGCGGCCGGCTGATCCAGCATCGGCGCGAGGCCGACGGCTCTCGCCACGTCCTCCGCTGCTGCGAGCGCATCGGCGCGCGAGGGCCGCGAGAGATGCGAGCCGACCGCGATGTTCTCGCGCACGGTCAGGCCCGCGAACGGCTGCGCGATCTGGAAAGTGCGCGCGATGCCGCGCCGCGCCAGCAGATGCGTCGGCACGCCGGTGATGTCGGTGCCCTCATAGAACACGCGGCCCTCGGTTGGCGCGAGGAATCCTGTGACGATTGCGAACAGCGTGGTCTTGCCGGCACCGTTCGGGCCGATCAGTGCCGTGATGCGGCCGGCATCGGCCGCGAACGACGCCGCATTGACGGCGAGCAGTCCGCCAAATCGGCGCGAGACATTGTCGACGCGCAGCATCTCGCTCATGTGCGCCGCCTCAACAGTCCGGCGATGCCACGCGGCGCGAACGCCACCACGAGGATCAGCACGCATCCGTAAATCACGAGGTCGAGCCCCGGTGCGTCGCCGATGATGTGCTTGGTGAGTTCGCCGAGTGTCTTCACCACCAGCGCGCCGAGCAGCGGACCGAATACCGTGCCGATGCCGCCGATGATCGGCGCGAGCAGCGCATCGACCGAGATCCACGGGCCGTAGGCGATGCCGGCGTCGAGAAAGAGGAAATATTGCGCATAGAAGCAACCGCCCGCCGCCGTGATCGCGGCCGAGAGCGTCATGGCGGCGAGCTTGACGCGGAACGTGTCGATGCCGGCTGCCTTGGCGGCATCCTCGTTCTCGCGCACCGCCACCAGATAGGCGCCGAAGCGGCTTTGCTCCAGCCGCCGCACGATGACGAGCGAGATCGCGACGAACGCGAGGATGATCCAGTAGAACGGCGCGCGGCTCTGGAACTGGAAGGCTTCCCAGCGCAGATCCAGCTTGATCAGCGTGCCGACACCAGCGCCGGTGATCGGCGCGACGCTCGCGACGATGCGTAGCACCTCGGCGAACGCCAAAGTCACCAGCGCGAAGTAGGAGCCGCGCAGGCCGGAGCGGAAGCTAAGCGCGCCGGTCACCGCACCGACGAGGGTGCCGGCCGCGATGCCGATCAGCAGGCCGAGCCACGCGTTCACACCATAGCGCAGTTGCAGGATGCCGGTCGCATAGGCGGCAGTGCCGAAGAACGCCGCATGGCCGAACGAGTACTGCCCGCCATAGCCGCCGAGCACGTTCCAGCCCTGACCGACCAGCGCGATCAAAAGCGCGATCACCATGAAATTGAGCACGACATTGGACGCGGTGATGAGCGGCACCAGCGCGAGCAGCGCCACCACGACGGCGATGCTTGCATAGCTTTTCACGCGCGCTCTCCAAACAGCCCGCTCGGGCGGAACAGCAGCACGAGAATGAAGATGATGAAGATCCCGACCTGACCCAGGGATTCGCCGAGGTAAAGCCCGGAAAGCGATTCAACCACGCCGATGATGAGCCCGCCGATCAGCGCGCCCGCGACCGAGCCCATGCCGCCGAGCACCACGATGGTGAAGGCGACCAGCACGAAGGCGTTGCCGGCGTGCGGATTGACGTAATAGGTCGGCAGCAGGAGGCATGCCGCGATGGCAAGGCACGCGGTCCCGATGCCGAACGTCATCGCATAGATGTGGGCGACATCGATCCCGCACAGCTCCGCGCCGAGTTTTTCCTTGGCGACCGCGCGGATCGCCTTGCCGGTGTCGGTGAAGCGCATCAGCAGAAAGAGCGCCAGCGCGACGCCGATCACGACCAGGAAGCCGATCACGCGCGGCACGCTGAGGAACGCGGGCCCGACTTCAACGACATTGAAGCCGTAAGGAAGATTGATCGTGCGCGTGTCGGCGCGGAACGCGTAGAGGAGCGCGTTCTCGATCACGACCGCGAGCCCGAGGGTGACCAGCAGAATATTGCGGTCCTCGCCATGCGCTGCGGGGCCAATGACGAAGCGCTGCAGCACATAGCCGAGGCAGAAGAACAGTGGCGTCAGGCCGACCGCGGCCAGATATGGATCGAGCCCGAGCAGTCTGTGGGCGAAGAATGCCGCGAACATCGCGGCGGTGAGCAGCGCGCCATGCGCGAAATTGATGATGTGCAGCACGCCGTAGATCAGCGTCAGCCCGAGCGCGACCAGCGCATAGACGGCGCCGGTCAGCAGCCCGTTGAGGACGGCGGGAACGAGGATGATGGGGGAGAGCATCGCGCAGGTGTCATCCCGGAAGCCGCCAACGGCGGCTATCCGGGATCCATCTATCAACGATCGCGACGCGGGCGATGTGGATCCCGGGTCTCGCTGCGCTCACCCGGGATGACATGCGGAGCTACGCCGGCATCGGGTACACCGCCTTGGCCGAGGCGAAGGCCGCCGGGAAGATCACCTGGATGTCGTTGCCCTGCACCTGCGTGTTGACCGGCGCGGCGCCCTGGTTCTGCCCGTTGACGAACTTGGTCGGGCCGTAGGGCATCACGTGACCCGAGAACGTGGAAGTCTCGAGCGCCGCGATGATCTTGGCGCGATCCGCGCTTGCGGCGCGCTCCAGCGCGTCGGCCAGCAGCAACACGGCCGTGTAGTTCATGTAGACCTCGTAGGTGAAGAACTCGCCCTTCGCCTCGACCTTTTTCTTCAGGTCGAGCGCCTTCGGGTTCTTCGGGTCGAACCAGTGATTGCAGTCCATGATGTACTGGGCGGCCTCGGGGAATTCCTTGACGAACTTGTAGGACGACGCGGCGCCGCCGAGGATCGAATAGATCGCCTTCGGGCGCACCTTCTGCTGCTGCATGGTGCGGGCGAGCAGGACGTATTCGTTGTAGTAGTTCGCCGGGATCACGAGGTCGGGATTCGCGGCGCGGATCTTGGTCACGACATTGTTGAAGTCGCGCGTCGGCGTCGGATGCGGGATCGTCTCGATCACCTGGAAGCCTTTTTCCGGAAGCTGCTTGTTGAGCAGGCCGGCGAGACCGGAGCCGAAGGCCGAATCCTCGTGGATGATCATCGCGGTCTTGGCGACCTTGTTGGCGCCGTCGTTGAGCGTGATCAGGTTGTCGATCGCCGCCTTGGAGATGAGGCCGAAGCCCGGGCCGAAGCGGAAGGTGTTCTTCAGCCCGCGCGTCACGATCGAGTCGGCGACCCCGACGTCCACGATGTAAGGCAGGTCGTAGCGCGCCGCGGTCTGGCTCGCCGCGAGGCAGATCGACGAGACAAAACCGCCGACCACCGCCGCGCAGCCGGCCGCGTTCATTTTCTCGACTTCGGCGTTGCCGCCGTCCGGCGTCGATTGCGCGTCGCCGAACACCGGCTCGATCTTGGCACCGCCGAGCGACTTGATGCCGCTCGCATTGATCTCCTCCAACGCGAGCGTCGCGCCGATGCGCCCCTGCTGGCCCGAATACGACATGGCGCCGGAGGTCGGATGCAGAATGCCCACCTTGACGGGTGCGCCTTGCGCGCGCAGCACGGCGGGCGCGTAGAGCGTCGCGGCCGCACTGAGCGCGGTCGAAGCCAGAAAGCGGCGGCGGTTCAATTGAGACATTTTTTCTCTCCCCTTGGAAACGTTGGGCAAGGCTAACATCGGCCGGTGGGCCGCGCTACGTCCCGATGTTCGCCAGCTCGGGGTCGTCCGGCGTGACATCGAGCCGCGCCACGATGCCGGCAAGCTCCGGGCTCGGCGGCGGGTAGAACTTCATCACCTTGGGATCATGCCCGGGCACGATGTGCTGCGGGCTCGGCGCCTGCGCTCGCAGCGTATCGTAGGCCTCCAGCATCAGCCCGATATGGAATGCGGTGGTGAACGGGCGGCCGGTCATCATGTTCTCGTAGAAATGCGTGGTGTCGGAAGCGACCACCACCCAGCCGCGCCGCGTGTGCACGCGTACGAATTGCAGCCCCATCGAGTGCCCGCCGACCGGATGCAACGTGATGCCGGGCGCGAGCTCGGCGCCGCCGTTATAGAAGGTCACGCGGTGCGCAAAATTGAGCCGCACCACGCCGACGATGTCCTCGACTTCGAACGAATGGGAGAGCCACGGATACTGCATGTAGCGGCCGGTCGCGTAGTGGATTTCCGGCTCCTGCAGATGAAATTGGGCTTTCGGGAAACGACTGAATCCGCCGACGTGATCGTAGTGCAGGTGGGTGAGGATGACGTCCTGCACTTTGTCGCCATCGACGCCGACCAGCTTCAAGGCCTCGATCGGGTCGCGCAGAAACGTGCGCTTGCGCTTCTTCGCGGTTTCCTCCGTGAAGCCGCAGTCGATCACGAATGCGCGCCCCGGTCCTTTCGCGACCCAGACGAAATAATCCATCGGCATCGGGCCGTCATGCGGATCGCCGCCGATGAAATGATCCGCACGCCGCGCCTCCCGCGTTGCGTAGCGGATGGCGAACAGCTCGTATTCGGGAAGGGCACTCATTTCGTCTTCCGCGCCTCGCGTTCCCTGATCGCCTCATGAATTGCCAGCAATTCCTGTGCGCGCAAGACGACCGGCACGTCGATCATCTTGCCGTCGACCGAAATCGAGCCGCGCCCGGCCGCGACCGCTTCGTCGTAGGCGGCGACGATCTTCTTTGCCGACGCGACCTCGTCGGCGCCCGGGGAAAACTCCTCGTTCAGGATCGGGATTTGCGCCGGGTGAATGACCGAGGCTCCGCGGAAGCCGAGCCGTCGCGAGCGCCGCACGGTCTGGCGGAACGCATCCAGGTCCTGGTAGTCCGCGACCGTGCCGATAAAGCCGAGCGGCAGGATACCGGCGGCGCGGGCCGCGATCGCGAGTTGCTGCTTCGGCATGAACAACGCTTCGGCGGTCGGCAGCATGCCCATCGTGAGCGCGAAGTCCTCGCCGCCGAGCGTGAGCGCGACGATGCGCCGGTCCGCCGTCGCGATGTCCGGCATCTTGAACCACGCGGCAGGCGTTTCGATCATCGCAATGAATTGCGTGGCGCCGGCCGCCATGCCGCGCTCGGCTTCGAGCTCGCTCACCACTTCGGCGATCAGCCGGATGTGATCTGCGCTATCGACCTTGGTTACGGCGAGCGCTTTCACGCGCGGCGAGATCGCGGCCTCAAGGTCGAGCATCGTTTGCCGCCACGGGCGGTTGATGCGCACGATCACATCGGCGCCTCCGCGCGAAACGTTCTCCGCCGTCGCAGCCAGATCTCGCCGCGCCGCCGGGCGCTCGGCAAGCGGCACGGAGTCTTCCAGATCGACGATGATCGCGTCGGCGCCGCGCTTATGCGCACCGTCGACGAAGCGCGGCACGTTCGCCGGCACGTAAAGCGCCGAGCGCCAGACGGGGAGCTTGCGGTCGGTTGCGTCGCTCATATCACCTTCCGTTGGCGCAAATCGGCGAGCGCCGCAGCGCCAAACCCGAGGCCGCCCAATATCGCATCATTGTGCTCGCCGAGCGCGGGCGCCGGGTTGCGTATTTCGCCCGGCGTGCCGGAGAGGCGGGGCACCACGGCATGCATCGGCACGCTGCCCATCTCCGGGTCGGGTAGATCGGTGACGATTCCACGCGCCTGCACGTGCGGATCGGCGATGAATTGGCCGATGTCGTAGACCGGTGCGGCGGTGACCTCTGCGGCCTCGAACGCCGCGAGGTTTTCCAAAAGCGTGCGCGCCTTGATGAACGCGGCGACCGGCCGGTCGGCCTCGTCGATATTCTTCACGCGGTCGGTGTTGGTGCGGAAGCGCGGATCGTCGATCATGTCGGCGCGCCCGATCGCGCGGTAGAGCCGCTCGGCCATGCTCTGGATCGAGGCCGAGATCGCGATGAATCGCTCGTCGCTGGTCTCGTACACGTTGCGCGGCGCGGTGTTGTTCGAGCGGCTACCGACGCGCGGCTCGATTTTCTTCGTGAGCTGGTAGATCGCGGCCTCAGGCCCGAGGATCGAGAAGATCGGATCGAGCAGCGGCAGGTCGATCACCTGGCCGTTGCCGCCGTTCTGCTCGATCTCGCGCAACGCGATCAGCACGGCGTTCGAGCCGTAAAGGCCGGCGATCATGTCGGCGAGCGCGAGCGGCGGCAGCACCGGCGGCCGGTCTGCGAAGCCGTTCTTGGACGCGAAGCCCGACATGCCTTCGACCAGGCTGCCGAAACCGGGCTTGAGGCGATACGGCCCGTCCTGTCCCCAGCCCGAGACGCGCACGACGATCAGCTTCGGATTGATCGCGTGCAGCGCGTCCGGACCGATGCCCATCTCTTCCAAAGTGCCGGGGCGGAAGTTCTCGATGAACACCTGTGCGGTCGCCACGAGCTTGCGCAGCAGATCGAGCCCTTCCGGCGCGCGCAGGTTCAAGGTCACGCTCTTCTTGTTGCGCGCATACACCTTCCAGTGGACGCTGATGTTGTCGGTGCGCCAGTCGCGCAACGGGTCGCCCTTGCGCGGGTCCTCGATCTTGATCACCTCGGCGCCGAAGTCCGCGAGCTGCAGGCTCAGCATGTTGCCGGCAACGAGCCGCGAGAGATCGAGCACGCGAAGACGATCGAGCGGGCAGGAGGCTTCGGGGCGGAACGGGCGCATGAGTTCCGGTGCGTTTCCACTCTCTTCGTCATGCCCGGCCTTGTGCCGGGCATCCACGTCTTGGCTTACCGAGCCATCCGGAAGACGTGGATGGCCGGGACAAGCCCGGCCATGACGCCACAGGCGAGGGCGCAGGGCAATCGTGCGCGCCGCATAGTGTCTATCTCAAATGACACGCCACCAACTGCCCCGGCTTCACCTCGCGCAGCTTCGGGTCTTCGACCTTGCAGCGGTCGAACGCATACGGGCAGCGCGTATGAAAGTGGCAGCCGGGCGGCGGCTTCACCGGGCTCGGCACGTCGCCCTGCAGCACGATCTTCTTGCGCTTGATCGCCGGGTCCGGCACCGGCGCGGCGGCGAGCAGCGATTCCGTGTAGGGATGCAGCGGCGCCGTGAACAGCGTCCGCTTGTCGGTGTATTCGACGATACGGCCGAGATACATCACGGCGATGTGGTGGCTGACGTGCTCCACCACGGCGAGATTGTGCGAGATGAAGAGATACGTCAGGCCGAACTCGTCCTGCAGGTCCATCACGAGATTGAGAATCTGCGCCTGGATCGATACGTCGAGCGCCGACACCGGCTCGTCGCCGATGATCAGGCTCGGCTCCAGCGCAAGCGCGCGCGCGATGCCGATGCGCTGGCGCTGTCCGCCGGAAAACTGATGCGGATAGTTGTCGACGTGCTCGGCACGCAGCCCGACGCGCTTGAAGATGTCGGCGACGCGCGCGCGGCGTTCCTTCGCGTTTCCGACGCTGTGCACGCGCAGCGGCTCGCCGACGATGTCGCCCGCCGACATGCGCGGATCGAGCGAGGAGAACGGGTCCTGGAAGATGATCTGCATCTGGCGGCGGTAGGGGCGCAAGCTCGCCTTGTCGAGATGCGTGATGTCGGTGCCGTTGACCTGGATCTGGCCCGCGGTCGGCTCGATCAGCCGCAAGATCGCGCGCCCGACCGTGGACTTGCCGCAGCCGGACTCGCCGACCAGCGCGAGCGTCTGGCCGGCGCGGATCGAAAGGCTGACCCCGTCGACCGCGTAGACGTAGCCGGCGGTGCGGCGCAGCAGGCCTTTTTTGATCGGAAAATGTTTCTTGAGGTCCTTTACCTCCAGCACCATGCGCTGCGCGTCAGGCATGGCCGGCCCCGTCAGATTGCTCTGAGGAGTGCCAGCACGCGGCCCAGTGGCCGGGCCGCTTCTCCTCATAGGATGGAAACTCGCGGCGGCAGCGGTCGTCCGCGAACGGGCAGCGTGGCGCGAACGTGCAGCCCGGCGGCAGGTTGGTCAGCGCCGGCACGATCCCCTGGATCTCCTCCAGCCGGCGCTTGCGTCTCGCCCTTTCCGCCGCGCATCAGCTCGAGCCGCGGGATCGAGGCCATCAGCCCGTGCGTGTAGGGATGCAGCGGCCGCGCGAACAGTTCGCCGACCAGCGCTTCCTCCACCTTCTTGCCCGCATACATCACGATCACGCGTTGCGCGGTCTCCGCCACGACGCCAAGGTCGTGGGTGATCAGGATGACGGCGGTGCCGAGCTTCTTCTGCAGGTCGAGGATGATGTCGAGGATCTGCGCCTGGATGGTCACGTCGAGCGCGGTGGTCGGCTCGTCCGCGAGCAGCACCTTCGGATTGCAGGCGAGCGCCATCGCGATCATCACGCGCTGGCGCATGCCGCCGGAGAGCTGATGCGGATATTCCTTCAGCCGCTGCTCGGCTTCCGGGATGCGCACGAGCCGCAGGATCTCGACCGCGCGCTTGAGCGCGTCGCGCTCGGCTCAGGCCCTCGTGCAGCAGCAGCGCCTCGGCGATCTGGTTGCCGACCGTCATCACCGGATTGAGCGACGTCATCGGCTCCTGGAAGATCATCGAGATGTCTTTGCCGCGCACCTGGCGCATCGCGCGCTCGTCGAGCGCGAGCAGGTCCCGGCCGTCGAGCTTCACCGAACCGGCGACGATCTTGCCCGGCGGATCGGGAATGAGCCGCATCAGCGAGAGCGCAGTCATCGATCTTGCCGCAGCCGGACTCGCCGACGATCGCCAGCGTCTCGTGCGGCTTTCAGCGAAAAGCTCACGCCGTCGACGGCCTTCAGGATGCCGCCGCGCAGGAAGAAATAGGTGCGCAAGTCCGCGACATCGAGCAGGTTTGACGTTTCGGCGCTGCGGAGCGGCCTGCGGCTGCAGCATGGCGTCAGTCGCGCTGGCGCGGATCGAGGATGTCGCGCAGCGCATCGCCGAGCAGGTTGGTGCCGAACACCGCGAGCGAAATCGCGAGCACCCGGGAAGATCACCAGCCACGGCGCGACGCGCACATACTCGGCCGCCGACTCCGACAGCATCCGCCCCCATGAGGGATGCGGCTCGGGAATGCCCGAGGCCGAGGAACGACAGCGCAGCCTCGACCAGAATGGCGGAGCCGAGCTGCGCCGTGCCCAGCACGATCAAGCGGCGCCAGCGTGTTCGGCAGCACGTGGCGCAGCGCGATCGCGACTTCGCTCATGCCGACCGCGCGTGCCGCTTCGACGTAAGGCATCTCGCGCAGCATCAGGGTGTTCGAGCGGATCACGCGCGCAATCGTCGGCACCAGCGGGATCGAGATCGCGATGATGGTGTTGCTGATCGACGGTCCGAGCGCCGCCGCCATCACCAGCGCCAGCACCAGCAGCGGCAGCGACTGCAGCATGTCCATGATGCGCTGCACGATGAGGTCGAACCAGCCGCCGAAATATCCGGACATCAGCCCGATCGTGACCCCGATCAGGCAGCCGAGCGTGGTCGAACCGATGCCGACCGCAAGCGAGATGCGCGCGCCGTAGACGATGCGGCTCCACATGTCGCGGCCCATGAAGTCGGCGCCGAGCGGGTAGGCGCCGCCCGGCGGAGCGAGCGAGGCGCGCGAATTGGTGGCGGTCGGATCGTAGGCCGTGATCCAGCCCGCGAAGATCGCCATCAGCACGACCGCGAGCACGATCACGGCGCCGGCGGCGCCGAGCGGATAGCGCCGGATGAAGTAGCCGAGCGAAACCCGGACTCCCTGCGCTGGGGTACTTGGGCGGCCGAGTTCGGCCTGATGATCGATGACGGCCACGCCTAATCCTCGTACCGGATGCGCGGATCGAGCACCGCGTAGGCCATGTCGACCAGGAAGTTCACCGTCACCACGACGACCGCGATGAACATCACGAGGCTCTGTACGACCGGATAGTCGCGCCAGCGGATCGCCTCGACCAGGAAGCGCGCGACGCCCGGAATGTTGAACACCGTCTCGGTGACGATCAGTCCGCCGACCAGGAACGCGGCCTCGATGCCGATGATGGTGATGATCGGCAGCATCGCGTTGCGCAGCGCGTGATTGTAGTTGACCGTCGCGCTGCGAGGCGCCCTTGGCGCGCGCGGTGCGGATGTAGTCCTGGCGCAGCACCTCCAGCATGGACGAGCGCGTCAGCCGCATGATCAGCGCGGACGCGCGGAAGCCGACCGCCGCCGCCGGAATGCTGAGCAGCAGGAGTTCGTCCCACAGGCTGCGCGGGCTTGCTGGTGTAGATCGGGATCCAGCCGAAATAGTGCACGAACGCCATCAGGATCAGCAGCCCGAGCCAGAACGAGGGCAGCGACAACCCGCTCAGGCTCATCACCCGCAGCACATAGTCGAGCAGCGTGTTCTGCCGCACGGCGCTCATCACGCCGAGCGGGACGCCGAACAGGATGGCGAAGAACAGCGCCAGTCCGGCAAGCTTGGCGGTGACCGGAATGCGCGGCAGGATCTCTTCGAGCGCGGGCTGCTCGGACACATAGGTGTAGCCGAAGTCGCCGCGGGCAAGACCGCCGATCCAGTTGACGTACTGGATCACGATCGGCTTATCGAGGCCGAGCTCGGCTTCGAGCTTTTGCTTTTCGGCCGGGTTCACCATGCCGGCGGCGTCGAACAGGATGTCGGCGATGTTGCCGGGCACGACGCGCAACAGGACGAAGATGATCACCGAGATCCCGAACAGCGTCAGGATCATCAGCAGCAGCCGCCGGATCAGATAGGTGCCCAACGCTCAACTCCCTCCGCCTTGCCCGCGAAGCAGGGAGCACCGTGTGGACGCCCGTCCCGCAGGGGCACCCACCAGGGTGCCCCTACTTGTCGAGCCAGACGTCCTCGTACCGCGCAGCCGTTGTAGATGCTGTTCTGGTGCAGCACGACGCCCTTCACGTGCGGATACCAGCAGGTGCCGGCGCGCTGGAAGTGGATCACCGGACGCGCCACGTCCTCGGCGAGCTTGCGCTCGATCTGCCAGACGATGCGCCTTGCGCTTGGCGACGTCCGCCTCCTTCGACTGCTGGTCGATCAGCTTCTCGACCTCCGGGATTGCAGTATTTGTTGTAGTTGCGCTCCGACTTGCAGGTGTAGTTCTCGACGAAATTGACGTCCGGATCGTCGACCGCGAGGCCGGTCAGGTTGAGGCCGACCGAATAGTCGCCGCGCGTGACCTTGCGATGCCAGATCGTGGTGTCGACGACGTCGAGCTCGGCATCGACGTAGATCTTCTTGAGCTGGTCGATCAGGATCACCGCCGGGATCGCGATAGATCGCGATGTCGCGGGTCGAGACCTTGAGCTTGAGCGGCTTGTCCGGGCCGTAGCCGAGGCCCGTCATGATGGCGCGCGCCTCGGCGATGTTCTTCTCGACATCCTTGCCGTAGCCCGGCAGCGAGCGCAGCATCTCCTCGGACATGCCCCACGCGCCTTCGGGCAGCGGCTGCATGGCGCCGCTGATGCCGAGCTTGCCTTCGCCCAGAATGTCGTCGAAGCTCTTGCGGTCGATGGCGAGCGCCATCGCGTGGCGCAGCTTCGGCTCGTTGAACGGCGCCGCCTCGCTGTTGACCAGAAGATTGACGTAGACCCCGGTCGGACGCAGCTGGCAGATCGCCTTCGGCGCCTGCGACTGCACGTCCTTGATCAGCGGGATGCGTGACGTCGGTGTCGTAGGTCATGTCGAACTCGCCCGACACGAAGGCGAGGATGCGGGTCGAGCGGCTCGCGATGATGCGGACCTCGATGGCGTCGAGATAGGGGCGATCCTTCTTCCAGTAGTCCGGATTGCGCGCGAGCTTGACGCACCTCGTTGCGCTTGAACTCGACGAACCTGAACGGCCCGGTGCCGACCGGCTTGGTCGCGCATGTCGCGCGGCGACACGTGGCACGGATAGATCGGCGTGTAGCCGGACGCCAGCAGCGCGAGGAACGACGGCTGCTGTTCCTTGAGCGCGATGGTGACCTCGAAGTCGCCGTTCGAGCTTCACGTCCTCGACGTTGCGGTACCAGACCTGGCGCGGATTGAGCCGCAGGCCGTCCTTGGCCTTGCCGAGCAGCAGGTCGAACGTGCAGCCGACATCCTTGGAGGTGAACGGCTTGCCGTCGTGCCACTTGACGCCCTGGCGCAGCTTGAAGGTGAGGGTCTTCTTGTCGGCGCTCCAGGTCCAGCTTTCGGCCAGATCCGGCACGATCGTGTCGAGGCTGTTGCTCGGCTTGCGCCTGATCGAACAGGACGAGATTGTTGAACACCGCCATGAACGGATTGACGGTCGAGACCGTGGCCTCCTCGTGGATCGAGGCCGTCGGCGGGTTGTCGCGATGGTACATATTTCAGCGTTCCGCCGCGCTTGCCGTCCGACTGGGCCGGCGCGGCGATGCGAAACGGCGATGGCGGCGACCGCCAAGCAGAGCAACCTGGATTTCATTGCGTCCTCCCGTGCAGCCCGAAGGCCGGTGAGCGCCCCCGCTCCGGTTCTTCTTTATTCTTGTCGCGGTCACGCTAATGGTTGTGCGCCCTTCGACGGCAACCCGAATGGCAGCCCTTCGCGCGCCCGCCTTGCCAAGGCGGCGCCTTGCCCCCACCATTGCGCCTCGCGGAAGGGAACAGGAAACGCCGTGAGCGAGAGCGGGTCGATCGTCGCCGAAACGGCTGCGCGGATCTTCGCGGACCTTGCCGACCCGCAGGAGGTCAACAGCGCGAAGGACGGATCATGGAAGGCACCGCTCTGGCGGGCGCTCGCCGACTCCGGACTGACGCTCGCGTGGGTGCCGGAAGCAAACGGGGGCGCCGGCGCGGAGTTCGGCCGACGGATTCGCGGTGCTGGGCGTCGCGGGCCGCTATGCGGCCGCGGTGCCGCTCGCCGAAACGCTGCTCGCCGGCTGGCTGCTGTCACGCGCCGGATTGAATGCGCCGGAGGTCGCGATGTCGGTTGCGCCGGCGCGGCCGGGCGACCAGGTTTCGCTGAATGCGGACGGGACCTTGAGCGGACAAGCGCGCGGCGTGCCATTCGCCAAGGAGGCGAAGCATCTCGCCGTGCTCGCCGGATCGTCCGTCGCGCTGGTTGAGACGCGTGCGTGCCGCATGAGCGACGGCACAAACCTCGCAAGCGAGCCCTCGAATACGGTGACGTTCGACCGGGTGAAGCCGCTGGCCGTTGCGCCGGCGCCGCAAGGCCTCAACCAGCCGGCCCTGATGCTGATGGGCTGCACGGTGCGCAGCGTGCAGATTGCGGGCGCGCTGGAGGCGACCCTCGACCTGACGGTGCGCTACGCCAATGAGCGCATCGCGTTCGAAAAGCCGATCGGAAAATTCCAGGCCGTGCAGCACAATCTCGCGCGGCTCGCCGGCGAAGTCGTCGGCCGCAATGACGGCGGCCTACTCGGCGGCGGACGCGATCGCCCGCGCAGACGCGTTCGACGATGTGGTTTTCCTCGAAGCGGCGGCGGCGAAGATCCGCTCCGCCGAGGCCGCGCAGGAGGGTGCCGCGATCGCGCATCAGGTGCACGGCGCGATCGGCTTCACCAACGAGCACATCCTGCATCGCTACACGCTGCGCATGCTCTCCTGGCGCGACGATTTCGGCAACGAGAGCTACTGGGCGGCGGCGCTCGGCAATCGCATCGCCTCGCGCGGCGCGGAAGAATTCTGGCCACTCGTCGCTGCCTGCTGAACGGACGCGCCATGACCGCAAGCCTTGCCTTCGACCAGATCCGCCTGCCGCCGGAATGCGACGAATTGCGCCATGAGGTGCGCGCCTTCTTAGCCGAAGAGGTCGCGGCCGGCACGTTCGATCCGCATCATCCGGGACATGGCGACGCGCACAGCAAGGAATTCTCTCGCCGCGTCGGCGCCAAGGGCTGGATCGGCATGACCTGGCCGAAGAAGTATGGCGGGCAGGAACGCAACTTCCTCGAACGCTACGTGGTCACGGAAGAGTTCCGCGTCGCCAACGCGCCGGTGCGGCTGCACTTCGTGGCCGACCGCCAGAGCGGCCCGATCCTGATGAAGTACGCGCCCGAGCACGTGAAGATGGACGTGCTGCCGCGCATCTGCGCCGGCGAAGTGTGCTTCGCGATCGGCATGAGCGAGCCGGGCTCCGGCTCCGACCTGTTCGCCGCGAAAACCAAGGCGACGAAAACCAACGGCGGCTGGCTGATCAACGGCACCAAGATCTGGACCAGCAACGCGCACATCGCCGACTACATGATTGCGCTGTTCCGCACCTCGCCGCCGACCAGGGAAAACCGCCGCCACGGGTTGACACAGTTCCTCGTCGACATGAAGACGCCGGGCATCAAGGTGAACCCGGTCTATCAGCTGACCGGCGCACACGATTTCAACGAAGTCGTGTTCGAGGACACGTTCATGCCGGACGATCACGTGCTCGGCGAGATCGACGGCGCGTGGAAGCAGGCAACGAGTGAACTTGCCTATGAGCGCTCCGGGCCGGAGCGCTTTCTCGAAACCTTCTATGTCCTGAGCGGTCTCGTCCGCGCGCTTGGGCCGACGCCGGATATCCGCAGCGCCGAAGGGCTCGGGCGGCTCGTCGCGCAGCTGCACACGCTGCGGCGCATGTCGGTCTCGGTCAACGGCATGCTGCAGGCCGGCAAGGAGCCGGTGGTCGAAGGCTCGATCGTGAAGGACATGGGCACCGTGTGGGAGCAGAAGCTGCCGAACCGCGTGCGCGAGCTTGCGGCGTTCATCGAGGAGACCGAGAGCAACCGCGCCACGCTGGAAGAGCAGCTTCGTTTCGCCACCATGATTGCGCCCAAGCTCACCATCCAGGGCGGAACCACCGAAGTGCTGCGCGGCATCATCGCGCGCGGGCTTGGACTGCGCTGAATGCCTGACATTCAGAAGCTGCTGTGGCCGAAATCGGTCGCGATTATCGGTGCGTCGTCGGATACGCGCGGCCTGCGCGGCCGCATCGTGCAGATCATGCGCAGCCACCCTTATCAGGGAGCGGTCTATCCGGTGAGCCGCAGCGAAGCGGAGGTGCAGGGGCTGAGGGCCTACAAGTCAGTCGCCGAGCTGCCGCCGACCGACCTTGCCGCCATGATCATCCCGGCGAAGTTCGTGCCGCAGGAGCTGGAGAACTGCGGCAAGGCCGGCATCAAGGCGGCGATCATTCTTTCCTCCGGCTTCGCCGAGGAGAAAGGCGAGACCGGACCGGCGCTGCAGAGGCAAGTGCAGGCGATCGCGCAGAAATACGACATGGCGGTGAGCGGGCCGAACGGCGAGGGCTTTGCCAATACGGCGGCCTCGCTTTGCCCGACCTTCAGTCCCGCGATGGACGCGGGCGATGTGCCGCTGCTGCCGCGCGCCGACCGCACGCGCGGGCAGGTTGCGGTGATCTCGCAGAGTGGCGGCATGGGCTTTGCGTTCTTCGATCACGGCCGGCCGAAGGAGCTGTCGTTCCGCTACATCGTCACCACCGGCAACGAGGCGTGCCTCACGGCGAGCGATTTCGCCGAGTTCATCATCGACGAAGGCAAGACCGACGCGATCCTGATGCTGATCGAGGACATCAAGGATATAGCGACTTTCGCGCGCACCGCCGAGAAAGCCTTGCGCGCCGGCAAGCCGCTGATCGTGAACCGGCTGGGCGCCTCGGAAGCAGGTGCCCGTGCGATCGCGGCGCACACCGCGGCGCGCGGCAACGATGCCGAATACCGCGCGCTGTTTGCGAAATACGGCGTGATCGAGAGCAATGACCTCGACGAGATGGTCGACATCGCGGCGGCGTTCATCCTCATGGGCAAGCGATTGCCGGCGGGCAATCGCGTGGCGATCGCGTCCTCATCCGGCGGCGGCGGCGCCTGGGTGGCGGATGCGTGCGCGCTCGCCGGGCTCGACATGCCGCTGCTCGACGATGCGACGCGGGCGAAGATCGACGCGTACCTGCCGCCGTATGGCACCTCGCAGAACCCGGTCGATGTCACCGCGCAGGCCATTCACGAGCGCGGCTACGCGGAGTTCGCGCGGCTTGCCGCCGAGTTGCCGAATGTCGACGGCGTGATCCTGGTTGTCACCGGCCGCCATCCGCGCTTTCTGCTGGAGGATCGCGACAACCTGATCGCGCTCGGCCGCGATAGCAAAAAACCGGTACTGCTGTGGAGCTACACGCGGCCGGCGGCTGTTTGCGTCGATCTGTTGAGCGAGGCGGGTTTGCCGCTGTTCACCAATGTGCACAATTGCGCCCGCGCCATGCGCGTGATGGCAGACTACCGCGCGGCGCGCGAACAATTCCTGAAAGGATGAGCAGAATGGCGCAGTTCCCGGACATCGGCGTGGAGCAATCCGGTTTCGTCGCAACAATCGAGATCCAGCGGCCGCCGCACAATTACTTCGACAATGTGCTGATCAATTCGATCGCCGACGCGCTCGAGGCGCTCGACAAGGACGACTCCTGCCGCGCCGTGGTACTGGCCGCGCAGGGAAAATCGTTCTGCGCGGGCGCCAACTTCGGCGACGGCTCGGCGCTCAACAAGGAAGGGCAGCGGCCGGGCGAGGCGATGGCGCCGATCGGCCACCTTTATATCCAGGCGGTGCGCCTGTTCCGCTCGAAGAAACCGATCGTCGGCGCGATCCACGGCCCGGCCGTCGGCGGCGGACTTGGGCTTGTCGATGGTGCCGGATTTCCGTGTCGCCTGTCCGGAGACGCGCTTCGTCGCGAACTTCACGCGGCTCGGCTTCCATCCGGGCTTCGGCCTGACCGAAACGCTGCCCGCCGTGATCGGCCGGCAGGCCGCCGCGATGATGTTCTACACCAGCCGCCGCGTGACCGGCGAGGAAGCCCTCGCCATGGGCCTCGCCGACATGCTGGTGCCGCAGGATCAAGTGCGCGCCACCGCGCAAAAGCTCGCGGCCGAGATCGCCGAGAACGCGCCGCTCGGTACATTCGAGACGCGCGCCACCATGCGCGCCGGCCTCGCCGGTCGCGTCATGAAGGCGACCGAGTATGAGCTTGAGATACAAACGCGGCTGCGCGCGACCGACGACTTCAAGGAAGGCGTCAAGGCGATGGCCGAGCGGCGCGTGCCGGATTTCAAGGGACGCTGACGTCTCGTTCCATGTCCGCCGTGCTCGAAGCCAAGGATGCGATCCGCGAACTGATGGCGGCCTACGCGCAGGCGCTCGATGCCTGCCGTTTCGCGGACGTGGCGGCCTGTTTCGCAGCGGACGGCGAATGGACCACGGACTACGGCGCCGCGCGCGGGCCGGCTGAGATCGAAGCCTTCATCCGAAGCATCGTGCCGGTGAAAGGCGAGGGGCCGCAGCGCAAGCACTACATCACCAACATCATCATCGCGGTCGACGGCGACAGCGCGAGCGCGGTTTCGGATTATCTGATCGTCCGCGAGTTGGAGAACGGGCTGATCCCGGTGATGGGCGGCACCTACAAGGACCGCTTCGTGAAGACGCCGGCCGGCTGGCGCTTTGCCCGGAAGGAGCTGGTGCACGATATCGCCGGCGACATCGCGCTGAAAAACAGGCCACGATCCTCATCCTGAGGCGCGACCCCGGCTTTGAGCCGGGGGAGCCTCGAAGGATGGCAACAGACACCGCGCTTGCGGCCATCCTTCGAGGCTCGCTGCGCTCGCACCTCAGGATGAGGGCTGTGTTTGTTGCGCGGAGCGGACGAGGTCCTCGTACTCCTCATACAATTTTGTGAAATCTTCGGCGGCCATTCCTTGCTCCATCGCCTTCGCCAGAATCTCCGCGGTCAGCGCCGTGTAGGCATTCGCCTGCCCGACCTCGTTCGCGAAGGCGTCGGCCATCGCGAGATCCTTCGCGAGGTTCGAGACCGTCGAACGGCCATCGAACTTGCCCGACAGGATGTGGTTGGGAAACCGCTGCTCTGAAATGTAGCTGCGCGCATTGCCGGCGTTGAACACCTTGATGGCGATCTCGAGCGGAATGCCGGCGCGCTCGGCGAGCCTTCCTGCCTCGGCGACGACCAGGAAATTGGTGTGGCACACCATGTTATGTAGGAGCTTGATCGCATGCCCGGCGCTGCTGCCGCCGACATGCGTGACGGTGCCGGCGATCGCATCGAAAATCGGCTTGCAGGCCGCGACGGCATCGTTGGCGCCGCCGACCATCAGCGCCATCTTCCCTGAGTCCGCGCCCATCGCACCGCCCGACATGCCGCAATCCACATAGTCGCGGCCGGTCGCACGCGCCTTCTCGGCCAGCGCCTTCGTCTTGGCAGGATGCGAGGTGGTGAGGTCGACCAGCGTTTCGCCGTCATGTGGCCGCGCCAGCAGGGCGGGCAGCAACTCCTCGATTTGCGGCGAGCCCGGGACCACGAACAGGACGAAGTTCAGCCGGCCGAATTGGCTCGGCGGCACGAGTGCGACTTCCGACGACAACGCGGCGCTTGCTCTCGCCGCCTCGGCGATATCCCAGGCGGCCGCAAGCTGCCCGGCGCGATCGAGATTGCGCGCAATCCCTCGCCCCATGTTGCCGAGCCCGATGACGGCGGCGTCGCGTGTGGTCATGATGCCCTCATCCTGAGGTGCGAGCGAAGCGAGCCTCGAAGGATGGCCTCACACGCCCTCGCCCCTTCGAGACGCCCGCTTCGCGGGCTCCTCAGGGTGAGGGCTATCATCATTTCCCGCTCATCTGGTGCGGCAGCCATAGTGCCAGTTCAGGCCACACCATCACCATCACCAACACCACGAACATGATGAGGTGGAACGGGATCGTGCCATAGACGACTTCGGAAAGCTTGCCATCCCAGATGCTCTGGATCACGAACAGGTTGATGCCGATCGGCGGCGAGATCTGCCCAAGCTCGATGTAGATGACCAGAATCACGCCAAAGAGAATCGGATCGATGCCGTAGCGGCCGAGAATCGGGAACAGCAGCGGCACCGTGATCACGATCATGCCGAGGCTTTCGATCAGGCAGCCGAGCACTGTGAACAGCGCGAACAGCACCAGATAGAACTGAAGCTTCGAAAGCTGGAGCCCGACGATGTATTCGGTGAGCTTTTCGCCGATCCCCGCGAAACTGATTGCGTAGGAGAACACGTAAGCCGCGAAAATCAGAAACAGGATGTTGCCGGAGAAATTGACCGTCGAGTGCATCGCCGCGATCAGCTTCTTCACCGTCAGGTCGCCGAAGACCGTGCCGAGCAGGATCGACAGGAAGCAGCCGATCACCGCGGCTTCGGTCGTCGTGACTACGCCGAAGTAAAGCCCGCCGAGCGTCCCGGCGATCAAAACGAAGAACGGCGCGATGTCGGCAATCGCGCCGATGACCTCGTGCGCGTTCTTGGCGCCTTGCTCCTTCGGCGCAACATCCGGCACGAGCTTCGCGTGAATGCCAATGTAGAGCATGAAGAAGCCCGTCATGATCAGGCCCGGGATCACGCCGGCGATGAACAGCTTCGGCACCGAAGTTTCGGTGAACGTGCCGTAGATGATCATCGGGAAACTCGGCGGGATGAGAATGCCGAGCGTGCCGCCCGCCGCGAGCGATCCGGCCGCGAGCGCGCGGTTATAGTTGCGGCTGGTGAGCTGCGGCAGCGCGACGCCGCCGATCGAGGCCGCGGTCGCGATGCTCGATCCGCTCACTGACGCGAAGATCGCGCACCCCGCGATGTTGGTCTGCAACAGCCCGCCGGGCAGCGGCGCCACGAGCTTGGCGAGGCCGTTGTAGATGCGGTTGGAGAGACCACTGACACTTAAGATATCCGCCATGAACATGAACAACGGCACTGCGGTCAGGGCGAACGTGTTCATGCTGCCCCAGCTCATCAGCCCGAGGCCGTTGAGCGCCGTGAAGCCGCCCTGCATCAGGAGGTAGATGACGGCCGGTACCGCGATCGCGAACGGCACCGCCATCCCGGCCGTCAGCAGGCCGAGAAACAGCACCGTGACAATGAAAATCTGGAGCTCAGGGCCCATGCGCGAGCCTGCGAAAGCGGCGCACGTGAGCGAGGAAGGTGCGGACGATCGCGAAGCACAGCGCCGCGGCGCCGATCGCCATCGCGAGCCGCGGCAGCCACAGCGGCGTTTCGAGATACGTCGGCGCGCGTTCGCCGAAGCGCCAGGAAGAGAACTCGAGCCTGATGAAGTGCCACAGCAGCAGCGCCGCGAAGGCGAACGACAATACGTCGAAGATCGCGGCCGACAACGCGCGCCCGCGCGGGCCAAGCCGTGCCTGCACCAGCTCGACCTGATGGAACGCGCCGTTGACCTGGCAGACCGACAGGCTGACGAAGGTCATCACAACGAGCATGTAGCCGCCGAGCTCGTCGGCGACTTCGAACGAGAAGTTCAGCAAATAGCGCGTGAAAATGTCCGCGCCGATCACCACCAGCATGATGATCAGCGCGGCCTCGCTGATCAGCTTGCAGGCCAGTTCGACCGGCCCTTCGCCGACCGGCGGCGCCAGATGGCGCGCCGGCATGCCGTCCGCGGCGTCGGGCAGCGAGCTCATCGTCACCGGTTAAGCGCCGCGCGCACCTTGGCCAGCGCCTCGACCACCACAGGGCCGCGTGACTTCGCCCATTCGTCCCAATAGGGCGTCATGGTGTCGGCGACCTTGGCGGCTTCCGCCGCAGGCGCGGTCGTCATGGTGTAGCCTGCGTCGGTCAGCGTCTTCACGGACGCGGCCTCTTCGGTTTGCATCGTGTCCTGATTCCATTTCGCGATGTCCTGAGCGGCCTTGCGCAGTTTCGCCTGTAGATCCGGAGATAATTTGTTGAAGGCCTCGGCATTGGCGAGGATGTAGGAGTTGTTCCAGTTCACCGGGATCAGGAAGCCGAACTTCAAGAGGTCCTTCCACAGCACCGCGCCGACGCCGGCCGTGAAAATGCCGTCGACCACGCCGCGATCGAGCGCGGAGGGCACTTCCGGCGCGCTGATCGTCACTGACGTTCCGCCGAAACGGCGCACCATTTCACCCTGCTCGGGCTGCGCGACGCGCAGCTTCATGCCCTTGAAGTCGTCGAGCGAGGTGAGCTTCTTCTTTCCCCACACGACCTGCAGCGGATAGGTGTACGCCGCGAGCATCACGATGCCTTTGTCGGCGAAGGCTTTCTCCAAATAGGGCCGCAGCACATCGGCCGTCTTGTTGAACTCGTCGAGCGTGCGCACGAGCCCGGGCAGCCGCGGAATGCCCGCAACCGGGATGTTGCCGGAGTTGAATAGGTCGTCTGCCAATTGCACGACGCCGTCGGCGACCGCGGGCGTGATGTTGTTCGGCGCGATCTGCAAGGTGCCGGACAGATGCAGGCGCGCCTTGAGTTCGCCGTTGGTGTCCTTCTCGATCTGCTCGCTCAGCATCTTGGCGCCGCGCGACGTGGCAAACAGCGGCGCGGACTGATGATGATAGAAATTCCAGTCGACGGCGAGCGCCGGCGTGGCGAGCGCGAGCGATGCGGCGAGTGCCGTGACGATCCGTGTTTTCATGACATTCCTCCCAAACAGGTCTTGTTGTTGGCAAGTATTTCCGCGTCATCGGCGGTCGTTTTCATGCCCTCTCCCCTTGTGGGAGAGGGCAACTCGGAGAATTCGACGAAGATGAATGGGTGAGGGGTTCAGTTCGAGCGCAAACCCCTCACCCAACGGAGCTTGTTGAGCTTTCGGCGAGGCCCTCTCCCACAAGGGGAGAGGGCACAACAAATGCTGCCGTGACTCGCGGATGGTGGAGATCTCCCTCAAAACAACCTCTCCGACGCGAGCCTGGCGCCTTCCGCCATCGATTTGAACTTCGCCCACACCACGTCCTCGGCGACGCGGCCGCGCCCCGCGATCGTCTCGAAGCCGCAATCGCTCCCCGCCATCACGCGATGCGGATCGCCGATCGTCTCGGCGACGTTTTCGAGCCGCTCCGCGATCACCTCAGGGTGCTCGACGAAGTTGGTGGTGGAATCGATCACGCCCGCCACGATGATCTGGTCCTTGCCGATCAGGTCCGTCAGGTAGCGATACTCGTGCGCGTGGCGCGGATTCGCGAACGGCAGCACGAAGCCGCCGACCCTGGCGCGCCGCAGGAATGGGATGATCTCCTGCAGCTCGACATCGAGATCGTGCGGGCCTTCATAGTTGCCCCAGCATACGTGCAGCCGTACGCGCTCCGGCGGAATGTCGTGGAGCGCGGCGTTGATTGCGTCGACCACCCGGTTGCCGAAGGCGATGAAGTCGGCGAGCGGCCGATCCGCGAACGTGTTGTGCTTCTCGCGCCAGGTCCGGGCAGTCGAGCTGCAGCAGGAAGCCGGCATCGACGATCGCTTTGTATTCGGTGCGCAGTGCGCTCCCGAGCGCGGCGAGAAATTCTTCCTCGGTCTTGTAGTGCTCGTTCTTCACGATCGCCGACACCATGCCGGGCGAGGGCGCGGTGAGGAACGGCTCGACGAACGGGTTGCCGGTCGCCGCGAGCGCGGCGCGGAAATCGTCACACTCGGCCTTCACGTCGCCGGCGTCCGGGTAGGTGATGTCACCGACCGCCTTCGGCAGGCCGCGGATGTCGTCGACCGACTCCTTCTTGATCGACGAACTCGTAGGACTCCTTCATGAAGATCGGATAGCGCTCGACGTCGGCGCGCTGGCGCCGCTGCCACGAGCCGCCGAGTCCGGTCAGCCGGTCGCGGATGTAGAAGAGAAACGAGTTGCGCTGCTGCTCGCCATTGTTGCCGACGTCGATGCCGGCCTCGATCTGCTTCGGCACGATCCGCCGCAGTGCCGCACGGCCCGCCGCTTGCAGCGTCGCGGCATCGACCGGCTCGCCGCGCGCGCGGCGCGCATAAAGCCGCGTCAGCTCCGGCGGACGCGGCAGGCTGCCGGTGTGCGTGGTGAGAATCCGTTTCTCGCTCCGGCGCATCAGCGCTTCTTTCTGCGTTTGAGTTCCTCGATCACCGCCGAATTGTCGCGCTCGCCTTCGCCCGCGTTCAGGCACGCTTGCAGCACCGCCGCGTTGAGCGCCGCGAGTGGCATCTCCTGACCGCGGTTCGCCGCCTGATCCAGGATCAAACGAAAATCTTTCAGCGACTGATGGATGAAGCCCTGCGGCGTGTAATCGCCGCTCACCATCTTCGGCCCCTTGATATCCATCACTTGGCTGTAGGCGGCCGACTGGCGCGCCACGTCGAGGAAGCTTCTCGGGTCGAGCCCGAGTTCGTTCGGCGAACACCAGTCCCTCGGCGAGCACCAGGCGGTTGAGGCCGAGCATGTGGTTGATCGCGAGCTTGGCGCGCCCGCCATTTCCGGCGGCGCCCATGAAGAACCATTTCGGATAGAGCGCATCGAGAATATCGGTGACGCTGTCGATCGTATCGCGCTCGCCGCCGATCAGGCCGACGCCCTCGCCGTTGCGCACCTGCGCGCTCGAGCCGGATACCGGTGCCTCGATCATGCGCAAGCGCGGTGCGACCCTTGCGATCAGCGCCGCGATGCGGTCGGGATCGCAGGTCGAGGCGCACAGGACGGTCTTCGGCGTGCCGGGTATTGCGGCGGGCAGCAGCGCGTTCGTCACCACGTCCTCGACTTGGGTCGTGTCGAATAACGCGAGCAGCACCACGTCGCATCGCGCGACCTCCTCGAGGCTCGCCGCCGTGCCGCCGGCCTGGGCGAACGCCGCCGTCTTGCCGGCATCGATATCGAAGCCCTTCGGTGTGAAGCCGCTGGTCAGCAGGCGGTGCGCCAGCGCGTTGCCGAGCAGGCCGATGCCGCCGATGCCGACCTGGCGCGCCGCCGTCATGCGGCGATCTCGTTCAGGATCGCGAGCAGCGCCTGCGGGTTGGTGATGTGCGGATTGTGGCTCGCATCGATTTCGTAGGTTTTCCAACCCTCGCGCTGCGCACGCTGGTAGAACTGACGGAAATTGTCCCCGATCCCGGCCTTCCTTGCGTAGATGTAATAGCGCGGCGCCGACGGTTCGCCGGAGAGCTTCAGCCTGGTCGCGAACGCTTGCACCGGCTGCGGGTGCCTGCGCGGCGCAGCCCAGGCCTGATCCTCCGGTGCGGTGTCGGACGGCATCGGATTCGACGGAATGCCGTAGCCGCTCTCGCTCGCCTGCGCACCCGCGCGCATCTTGGCGGCGATATCGGGCGGTACGAGATCGAAGATCGCCTGTCCGTCTTTCGGTGCGAACGCATCGAGATAGACGAGCTTGGCGATGCGCGCGCGGGCGCGGTCGGCGACGCCGGTCGCGACCATCCCGCCGTAGGAATGCCCGATCAGGATCACGTCGTTGAGGTCTTCGGTCTCCAGCACCGCCACAATGTCCTGAATGTGCGTGTCGAGGCTCACATCGGCGTGGCCGAGATGCGCCCGCTCGCCGAGGCCCGTGTAGGTCGGGGTCCACAGCTCATGCCCGGCGGCGCGCATCAGCGGGCGCATCTTTTTCCATGCCCAGCCCGCCGACCAGGCGCCATGCGCCACCACGAACGTCGCCATTCAGTCCCCCGTCTTTCCTTAAGCCCTGCGGGCTGCCTCGCACGACGCCTTTAGCATGCGATGCAAAATTTGCATCCGAAGCTCCTCGCAATGCTGGCATTCTGCGCCGGTCAGGCGCATATGTGCGCCATGCTGAAGGACTTCGATCCGACCGATTACTCCGTGGTGGTCAAGAGCCGGGCGCCCCTGCCCAAGCCGTGGCGCTGGGAAATCTATTGCGCCGGCAAGCGCCAGCCGATCCAGCGCTCGGACGTCTTTTTCGAGTTGCGCGAGAAGGCGAGCGCGACCGGCAAGGCAGCGCTGGCGAGGCTTCTGGAGGAGCTCAGCAGCTGACGGCCCGTCATTACGGGGCCTGATGCACCTCGATGACGTTCCCGTCGGGGTCGTAGAAGAAAATCTGGTGCCAGCCGCTCATCGCCCAGCCGCCATAGTCCGAATACTTGATGCCTTTTTCGTCGAGCCGTTTCTTGAAGGCCGCGATATCGTCGGTCCGGAACGCGATGTGGCCGCGGTCGACCGGATTGACCACCTGGCCGGTGCGGAAGCCGGTGCCCATGTCCTTCTCGGCGATGTGAAACTGCGTCACGCCGTCGGTCACGAAGGCGACGTCGCCCGCGTAGCCCTGCGTCTTGATGCGCTGCCGCGCCAGCGTTGGTTCGGTCTCCATGTCGAGCACGTCGCGATAGAACTCGTCCATCACGGGCACGTTGGTGGTGGTGAGGTTCACGTGATGCAGCTTGAGTTTCATGGTGGTCGCTCCCTTCCGGCCGCGTTCTCAGGCGAGATGCTTCTTGAAGAACGCGACTGTCCGCTCCCACGCGAGCTTTGCGGACGCCTCGTGGTAGCGCGGCGTCGAGTTGTTGTGGAAGCCGTGCTGCGTGCCCGCGTACATGTGCATCTCGTGCGGCACGTTCGCGGCCTTCAGCGCCGCCTCGAACGCCGGCCACATCGCATTGATACGCTCGTCGTTCTCGGCGTACTGGATCATCAGCGGCGCCTTGATTGTCGCAACCGAAGCGGTGTCGGCCGCCGCGCCATAGAACGGAACGCCCGCGTGCATGTCGGGCCCTAGCATCGCGGCGAGGAAGTTGGTCGTGCCGCCACCCCAGCAGAACCCGGTGACGCCGAGCTTGCCGGTCGAGAGCGCGTTGGCTTTGAGATAGCGCGCGCTGTTGACCATGTCGGTGCGCAACTTGCCCGGATCGAGGCCGGCCTGGAGCGTCCGGCCGTCGTCGTCGTTACCAGGATAGCCGCCGACGGGAGACAGTCCGTCGGGCGCGAGCGCCAGGAACCCTTCCGCTCCGGCGCGGCGCGCCACGTCCTCGATGTACGGATTGAGCCCGCGGTTCTCGTGGATGACCAGCACGGTGGGGAAGGGCCCCTGTCCGGTCGGCTGCACCAAATATCCGCGCATCGTGCCCGAGGTTCCGCCCGGCGAAGGGTAGGTCACGTATCTGCCTTTGATCCGCGGGTCGGTGAAGGAGATCGTCTGCGCCTGCACGTAGCGGGGCAGCAGCGCTTGCGCCATGGCCAGGCCGCCGATCGTCACGGCGGCGGAACGCGCCAGGAATTCGCGGCGATCGATGCGCCCGTGGCAATACTCGTCATAGAGATCGAACACCCGCTGATCGATCTCGGCCTGGGTCAGCACCGGCGGGTCTTGCGGCATAAGTGAAGGCTCTGCGAGCAACTGATCGGCCATGGCTCAATCTCCCTGCTTCAGTGAGCACTCTCGTCTAGGCAAGCTTTCGCGTCACATCGTCGAACAGCTCCTCTGCGCTGAGCGCGCGCCGAATGATCCTCTGCTCGACCGAATACTGGTTGATCATCGCCAGCGGCTTGCGCAGCGCCTCCACGCCGAACGGGTGGAAGTCGATTCCGTCGCGAGAGGGCGGCATTGCGGCCTTGCTCTCCTTCAGCATGCGGAAGATCTCGGCGATCACATCAGGCCGCGCGTCGGCCAGATCCTTGTCGACGCAGAACAGGTGATTGACCGGGACGGTGTTGTATTTCTTGTACCACGCAAGCGCCGCCTCTTTCGGCTTCGGAATGAGAGGCGCGACGCGCGGATCGTCCAGGTTCTCGACGCCGAGGATCGCGCCATCGATCTCGCCGTCGAGCAGCATCTGGTCGACCTTCTTGGCCCCCGGCGGCGTGCGCTCCACATTCGGCGGGTCCTTGAACTCGGCGAGATGCCCGTCGTCGTTGCACACCCACGTCACCTTGTTCAGATCGACGCCGTACTCATGCTTGAAGATGCCGCGCACCCAGATGCCGGTTGTCTGCGTGTAGGAGCGGATGCCGATGCGCTTGCCCTCGATGTCGCCGGGGCCGAACGTGCCGCGCGCGGTCGAGCGCAAGGTGTGACCGTGCTGGAAGCGGCCCATCACGACGGCCGGCAGCAGCGTCACCGGCTTGCCGTAGGTTTTCGCTTCCAGGAACGTGCCGATCGCTAGCTCGCCGGCATCGAATGCGCGCTCGCGCACCATCTGCTTGAAGCCCTGGTTCGCGACCTTCGGCCCGCAGAAATCGAATGTCACCAGGTCCGACTTCACGACGCCGCTCTTCAGCGCCCGGGTCATCGCGTAGTCGGCGAGATTGGTCTTCAGCGTCACCGGGCCGGAGGAAGGGTATTTGCTCATGCTCTCACGCGTCGTTCCGGGACAATGCGAAGCATTGGGCCCGGAATCCATAACCACAGGATTGCGAGCTTCTGCACCGTTCGTGATTATGGGTTCCGGGCTCGCGCCTTCGGCGCGCCCCGGAACGACCACCGAGTATCACTTCAGCCCCGCGGCGGCGCGCGCCTTGTCGAGATGACCGTACGAGCGCGTCGGCGCGCACATCAGGAAGCGATAGCCCTCGCTGAGGAGACGCTCGCAATTGCCGGCCTCCGCATGCGGATGGCCGACCACGACGTGGTGCTTTCGGCACGTCTCGACCACGCGCGCCATCTGCTCCAAGAGCTTCGGGATGCTCGTACTGGCGCGGATACCCGAGCTCCTGCCCAAGGTCGCCTTCGCCGATCAGGATCGCGCCAATGCCCTTCACCTCCTTGAGCATCGCGTCGAGATTGTCGACGCCACGCGTATCCTCGATCTGCAAGATGACGAAGACTTCGCCGTTCGGATCGAGCGGCCACACGTCGGCCTTGTTGTAATATTCCTGCTGCGTCAGGCCCCAGTAGCGTACCGCGCCGGTCGGCCCGTCACCGCGGATACCGGCCGGCTCATAATTCTTCGCGGCCTTCAGCCGCGGGTAGCGGCACGCCGCGACCGCGTTGTAGGCCTCCTCGACGGTCGAGATGTGCGGCCACACGATGCCGTAGCAGCCGATGTCGAGCGCCTGCTTGGCGTGCCATTGACCCTTCTCGATGCCGTTCACCGGGATGCGCACCATCGGCGTCACGGCGGGGCTGAGCAATCCCGCTTTCGCGATCTGCCCGCGGTTGAGCATGTATTGCAGCGCGTCGCGCAGCGCACGCCCGTCCCACGGATTGTGCTCCATCTCGAACACCACGCCGTCGAATTTCGTCGCGCTGATCGCCACGGCGAAGTCAATTTCGGCGGGCTGGAAGCACGTGAAGGCCGGCCGCCCCGCTTCGAGCGCGCGGATCACACCATTCAGACGCGGTAGGTCGGCCATTCCACTCCCCTTGTGCGGTAAGCTAAGGTAGTGATCGTAC
Source organism: uncultured Alphaproteobacteria bacterium (assembly GCA_963778455.1). GTDB lineage: Bacteria > Pseudomonadota > Alphaproteobacteria > Rhizobiales > Xanthobacteraceae > PALSA-894. The sequence goes on along the minus strand of CAVZUL010000006.1, from coordinate 75,190 downwards.
CAGACCCGCAACGGCCCTCACAATCATCACGACGGACCTCATGATCATCGACTGCCACGGCCATTACACGACCGAGCCGAAGGACCTGCATCGCTTTCGCAAGGAGCAGACCGAGGCCGTGAAGAACAAGACCGCGCTGCCGCCGCGCGCAGGCCTGAAGATGTCGGATGACGAGATCCGCGAGAGCCTGGAGCAGAACCAGATCCGCCTGCAGAAGGAACGCGGCACCGACGTCACGATTTTCTCGCCGCGCGCCTCCGGCATGGGACACCACATCGGCGACGAAGGGGTCAGCCTGGTGTGGACCGAGATCTGCAACGACCTGATCCACCGCTGCGTCACGCTCTACCCGAAGAATTTCATCGGCGTCTGCCAGCTGCCGCAGTCGCTCGGCGTCGATCCGCGCAACTCCGCCAAGGAGCTGGAGCGCTGCGTCGTCGAGATGGGCTTCGTCGGCTGCAATCTCAATCCCGATCCCTCGGGCGGATATTTCAACTCGCCGCCGCTCACCGACAAGTGGTGGTACCCGCTCTACGAAAAGATGGTCGAGCTCGACGTGCCCGGCATGGTGCACGTCTCGGGCTGTGCCAATCCGGCGATGCACACCACCGGCTCGTATTATCTCAACGCCGACACGATGGCGTTCATGCAGTTCATCCTGTCCGACCTGTTCAAGGACTTCCCCAAGCTGCGGCTGATCATCCCGCACGGCGGGGGCGCGGTGCCGTTCCATTGGGGCCGCTTCCGCGGGCTGGCGCTCAACAACAACCGGCCGGAGCTGACCGAGATCATCAAGGACAACATCTTCTTCGACACCTGCGTGTATCACCAGCCGGGCATCGACCTGCTGTTCAAGGTGGTGCCGGCCGACAACATCCTGTTCGCCTCCGAGATGGTCGGCGCCGTGAGAGGCGACGATCCGAAGACCGGCTTCGGCTTCGACGACACCAAGCGCTATGTCGAGGGCACGAATCTGTCCGCCGCCGACAAGGCAAAGGTGTTCGAGGGCAACGCGCGCAAGGTGTATCCGCGGATCAACAAGAAGCTGGCCAGCTGAAGCCGGCGGCCGGAGGCTGAACAGGATGGCGCCTCCCGACGATCGTGGCGTGCTGCAACGCCGATTTGGGGCGGACGACACGCATCTCGACCTCCCGGCGGACGCACCGGCGTTCCACGCGCAGCTTGCGACACGCGGTGTGGTCCGGTCGTTTTCACCGCAGCCCGTGCCATTCGATCTGTTGCACCGGCTCTGCGCGCTTGCTCTGTGCGCGCCGACAAAGAGCGATCTGCAGCAGCGCGACATTATTATTGTCGACGATGCCCGGTTGAGCCGGGAGATTCTGAGCCCGCTCGCAGAAGGTCCGGCCGGGCAGCCGTGGCTGACACGAGTTCCCGCGCTCCTGATCTTCTGCGGCAACAATCGTCGCCAGCGGCTGTGGCATGCGTGGCGCGGCAAGCCGTTTGCGAACGATCACCTCGATGCATTCTTCAACGCGAGCGTCGATGCCGGGATTGCACTCACGGCCTTCGTGCTCGCCGCGGAGGCGCAGGGGCTCGGCACCTGTCCGATCAGCGCGATCCGCAATCGCGCGGCCGCGGTGTCCGAATTGCTGCATCTTCCGCAGCACGTGTTTCCGGTGGCGGGGCTTGCGGTCGGCTGGCCGGCGGGGCCGTGGAAGCGAAGTATGCGTCTGCCGCTCGACGTGACGGTTCACCGCAACGGCTATCGCGAGCATGGCTTGCGCGAGGCAGTCGAAGACTACGACCGCCGGCGCGCGGCCGCTCAGCCCTACCGCGAGCAGCGTTACGTGGAGGAGTTTGGGAAGTCCGGCGCGTATGGCTGGTCCGAGGACAAGGCGCGGCAGTATGCAGCGCCCGAGCGCGCCGACTTCGGCGCGTATGTTCGCGCGCGCGGGTTCAAGCTGGACTGAGCGGATCGCGCAGCAACCTCGTCCTGAGGCGCGGCGCATCGGCGCGATCACATCGCGCTTCCGGCCGCGATCGCGCTCGCATTGCGTCTATTGCGCCGCAAACAATTGCGGCCAGAGGTCGGGCGCGGTCGCGATTGCCAGGCCGATCGTGACGACGAACATCAGGGATACGCGAGCGAAGACCCACAGGTCGTCGGCCCGCGCGGCGCCAGCATCGCTCGTGCTGCCGAACGCCGCGCGGCCGAGGGTGCCGCCATTGTTGTTGTTTGAGTTCTTGGGCGACATGCTTTCGTATCCTTATGTCGGTTCGACGAGCGCCAGATAGGCGCCGGTCGTCTTCCCGCCGGGTATCTGGAACGCGATGTTCGACGGGCTGCGCGCCATGTCGGGCTGGCCGGCAAGCGCGCACGGCGTGTGGCGGCTGCCGCAATCCATGATGGTCGCGTCCTGGGGGTGTGCAGGCGAGGCGAGAACAGATCCCGCCGCCAGGGTGCACAGGGCATAGATGGCCGCGTTGACTATTGTGTTCCGCATGGGATTAGCTCCCGGTTGAACGTCGAATTCGTCCCTGATCTAGGCCACGAAACTTTCCGTGGCACTCGCCGGAGTTTTCCTGTTCTTTCCGGGAGGCTTTCCTGACCGCCGGTCACGGGGCGCATCGGCGCGGAACGAGCAATGGACGACCGAAAGCAGGTTGCGGCTGAGATCAGGGACTATCTTGCGCGCGAGCGGATTTCGCGCGAGCAGTTCGCATTCAAGACCAAGCTTGGAAAATCGACCGTCGACAAGCTGCTGACCGGCCTCTATTCGGATCGCACCCTCGTCGTCGTCGAAAGCCACACCGGCCTGAAGCTGCGTACCAGGCCGGCCGCGGCCGCCCCGTCGGGCGCCGTGGAAAAGCCAAGCGTGCCGGACAGGCCGTCGATAGCGGTTCTGCCGTTCGCCAACATGGGCGGCGATCCCGAGCAGGACTTTCTCGCAGACGGGCTCACCGAGGACATCATCACGGCGCTCGCGCGCCTGCGCTGGCTGTTCGTCATCGCGCGCAACTCGACCTTCGTTTACAAAGGCCGTCCCGTCGACGTGCGGCAGGTCTCGCGCGAGTTGGGCGTGCGCTACGCGCTCGAGGGCAGCGTGCGCACCGCTGGCGGGCGCATCCGGATCACCAGCCAGCTTATCGAGGCGGAGAGCGGCAAGCATATCTGGGCGGAGAAATACGACCGCGAGCTGCGCGACGTTTTCGACGTGCAGGACGAGATCACCGAGCAAGTCGTGGCCGCGGTCGAGCCGCACCTTTACGCCGAGGAAGGGTTTCGCGCGGCGGGCAAGCAGCCTGATAGTATCGACGCCTGGGGGTTGGTCGTCCGCGCGCTCAGCCTGACCAGCAAGATCGATCGTGCGCAGAACGACGAGGCGCGGAACCTGCTGCGCCGCGCCATCGCAATGGACCCCGCCTATGCGCGGGCTCACGCGCTCCTGAGCTGGGCGCTGTGGTGGGCCGCCTATTGTTACTGGCTTCCTGACCGGTCCGCCGGCTACGCCGAGGCGGCAACCGAGGCGGAGCAGGCCGTGTTACTCGACGCCAACGATCCGTGGGCAAGGGTGACGTGCGGTCTCTCGCTGAGCCAGGCGGCGCAGCACGATCGCGCACTCGCCGAGCTCCGCGCCGCCCTGCAGCTCAACCCAAGCTTTGCGCTCGGGCGCATGGTGTTTGGATGGGCCCTCTGCCGCGCCGGTCACTCTGACGACGCCGTCACCGAGACGACTCGCGCGCTGCGCATGAGCCCGCTCGACAGCTTCTCGGGCTTCTACACCTCGATCCACGGGCTGGCCCTCATCTCGGCGCACCGTTTTGAGGAAGCCCTGCCGCATCTTCGCGCCTCGGTCGCCGCATTGGCGAATTTCCCCGGGCACTACAATACGCTGATCAGCTGCTGCGGCCATCTCGGCCTGGGCAAGGAGGCGCAAGGGTTCATCGCGATCCGCGAGCGCATGGGACCGCCGTTGCGGGTCAGCGTGTTGCGCGGCCACATCAACGAGAAGTTCGCGAACAGGGATCTTTTGCTGGAAGGGTTGCGCAAGGCAGGCGTGCCCGAGTAGTGCGAATTGGGTGCGTCATCGATGGCGAGAAGCCAGAAGATTTTCGGAGAAGCGTTATGAAAGCCGGTGTTTCCTCCCCGAACGGACTGGAGCTGCGCGACATCCCGCAGCCGGTGCCGAAGCCGAACGAAGTTCTGACGCGCGTGAAAGCATGCGGGCTCAATCGCGCGGACCTCTCCGCCGCGAAGGCATCGCTCGGACACGGCGTGATGGGCGCGGCGCTCGGCCTCGAATGGGCGGGCGAAGTCGCGGCCGTCGGCGCGGACGTGAAGGAGTTCAAACCGGGCGACCGCGTGGTCGCTTCCGGCAGCGGCGGCTATGCGGAGTATGCGGTGTCGGACTACGGCCGCACGATCCCGCTTCCCGCGGGCTTCTCGTTCGAGCAGGCCGCGGTGCTCCCCGTCGCGCTGCACACCCTGCACAACGCGCTCGTCACACAAGGCCGCCTCAAGGCGGGCGAGAGCGTGCTGATCCAGGGCGCAAGCTCCGGGGTCGGGCTGATGGGCCTGCAGATCGCCAGGATGAAGAGCGCGAAGCCCGTGATCGGCTCGGCGACGAACGATGCACGGCGCGCGCGGTTGAAGGAATTCGGCGCGGACCTTGCGATCGACACGCGCGACGAGAAGTGGCCCGACCAGGTGCTGGAAGCAACCGGCGGCAAGGGCGTGAACCTGACGATCGACATGGTGTCGGGTCCGGGCGTGAACCAGATCATGAAGGCGACCGCCGTGCTCGGCCGCATCGTCAACGTCGGGCGGCTCGGCGGCGTGAAGGCGGAGTTCGACTTCGACCTGCATGCGATGAAGCGCATCGACTACATCGGCGTCACCTTCCGCACGCGCTCGGTCGAGGAGGTGCGCGAGATCGTGCGGCTGATGCGCGCCGACCTGTGGGATGCGGTCACGAGCGGCAAACTGCGGTTGCCGATCGACCGCACGTTTCCGCTCGACGAATGCGTCGCCGCGCAGGCGCACATGCGCGCAAACCAGCACTTCGGCAAGATCGCGCTGGTGATGTAGTCAGGCCACCGGGCGGCGCCCCTCATCCTCCAGAAACTCGTCGACCAGCGGCCACACCTGCGCCGGTGCGTCGAACTCCAGCGCATGCGCGGCGCCATCGATGAAGCTCAGCTGCGCATCCGCAATTCCGGCCTTGAGCCGGTGCGCCGTGATCACGGGCACGACCGTATCGTTGGTGCCGATCAGGATCAGCGTGCGCGCTTTGATGCCCGGCAATGCACGATGCAGCGCGGCGTCATAGTTGATCCCGTTCGCATAGACCTCGCGCATCCTTTGCAACTCGGCAATCACCGCCGGCGCGCGCGTTTCCTTCGGCGCGTGCTCAGGTCTTGAGTAGAGGGCACGCAGGCGCCCTTCCGGATCGGCGGGCAATCCGCCGGTGCCTTCGTCGCGCAGGCCGGCGGGAGCCTGCAGCACGAGCTTCTTCACCAGATCGGGATGCTTCGCGGCGAGCCACAGCGCGATCCACCCGCCGAACAATTCCGCCATCACGTTGCACGGGCCGCGGATCACCGTCCTGACGAATTCTGCCATCAGCTCCGCAAGTCCGCTGATCGACGTCACCGCGGCATGCCGCGGTGTGCCGTTGAAGCCCGGATCGGTCGGCATGAACACGGTGCGGCGGCCCGCGAGCCGCTCGATCACCGGCGAGACGCGCGGCCCGCCGGCCGGATGCAGGTGAAGGATCGGCGGCCCGCTGCCGCCCGCCTGGTAGTGCAGCGGCCCCGTCGGCAGATCGATCGTGCGTTCGGTGAACATCGCGCTCGCGGATCAATGGAACTTGCCTACACTATGCGGGCGCGGTCCGCGCCGAAAGCGAGCTTGATCACGCGTTCGGCATGGCGAAAACAGCAGTGGCAATCGGCCCGGCCAAGATTGCACTTTGGTAATGTGCCCGGGCGCCGATTTCTGTGGTAGGCAGGGCGTAACGAACGAGCCACGCACCAAAACGCGCGGCCATCTTGTGGGGAGGATAGTGACCGCGGAAACCGCCGCACTGGTCGCACCGCGTGAAGCAGCCAGGCGCTTGCCGCTTGACTGGCTGTGGTCGGCCGGGCTCTTGGTCCTGCTCACCTTCCTGGTGATCTATCCCGTCTCGATGCTGGTGCTCGGCGCGCTGACCAACACCAATCCGGTGGTGGACGGGTTCGGCGTGTTCGACCTGTCGCTCACCAATTTCATCACCGTTCTCGGCAATCCCAACGTCCATCTGGCGCTTGCCAACTCGCTGATTGCCTGCGGCGGAGGCACCTTGCTCGCCGTTGTGATCGGGCTGACATTCTCCTGGGTGGTGGTGCGCACCAACACGCCGTGCAAGGGATTCATCTCGGCGGTGAGCCTGATCCCGCTATTCGTGCCGCCGCTGGTCGCGGCGGTCGCGTGGTCGATCCTCGCTTCGCCCAAGACCGGCCTGCTCAACACCATGATCAAGTGGGCGGGTATCGACTTCCGCTTTGACGTCTACACGATGGGCGGGCTGATCGCGATCTTCGGCATCTATTACGCGCCCTACGTCTACATGTTCACGGCCTCCGCGCTGCGCAACATGGATCCGGCGCTCGAGGAGGCGGCGGAGATTTCCGGCGCCACCCCGGTGCGCATCCTGTTCACCGTGACGTTTCCGCTGATCGCACCCGCGATCATCTCCGGCATGCTGCTGTCGTTCATCGTGATGCTCGGCATTTACGGCATCCCGGCGGTGCTCGGCGCGCCGGGCGATATCCCGGTGTTGACGACTTACATCTTCAAGCTCACCAACTGGTCGCCGCCGCTCTATTCCACCGCGGCCTCGGTCGCCATCATCCTGATGATCGTGACCGGCTTCCTCGTTTACCTGCAGCAGAAGGTGGTGAGCGGGCGCAGCTACATCACGGTCGCCGGCAAGGCGTTCCGCCCGGGCGTGATGAACCTCGGACCGTGGCGCTATCTCACCCTCGGGCTCGCGGTCGTCTATCTCATCGTCGTCGTGGTGCTGCCGACCTTGGCGCTGACCGTCGCGGCGTTCCGCAAGTTCATGTTCATCCGCAACATGGAGAGCCTGTTCGATCTCAAGCAGTACTCGCTCATCCATTTCGAGCGGTTGTTCGACAATCCGCTCGCCATGCGGTCGATCTGGAACACGATGGAAGTCGGGCTGATCACCGCGATCTTCGGCGGCATCCTGGCGTTCGCCATCGGCTACACGGTGCATCGCACGCAGACCGTCGGGCGCCGCAGCATCGACGTCATCTCGACGCTGCCGGTCGCGATCCCCGGCCTCGTCATCGGCGTCGCGTATCTGTGGGCCTGGATCGGCCTGCCGGGCGGGCTCTACGGCACCATCTGGATTCTCGCGCTGGCCTTCATCGCGCGCTTCATGCCCGACACCATCAAGGCGCTGTCCACCTCGCTGCTGCAGATCCATCGCGAGCTGGAAGAGGCTTCGTGGATTTGCGGCAAGGGATTGCTCGGCACGATCCGCACCATCGTGCTGCCGCTCGCGCGCCCCGGCGTCATCGCCGGGATGACGCTGCTGTTCATCCTGGCGATCCGCGAGCTCGGCTCCTCGCTGTTCCTCTATACCAGCAACACCATGGTGATGGCGGTGCTGCTGCTCGACTACTACGAGGGCGGCAACGTGGGCATCACGTCCGCGTTCAGCCTGGTGCAGACCCTGCTGCTCGCGGTGCTGATCGGTGTCGCGCATTTCCTGTCACGCGGCGGGACGGATACGTCCGTCGGGCGCTCCGGATAGAAGCGAAGAAGGAGAAACCCCATGACCAACATCACTCGCCGGCAGTTCACCGCCGGTGCGGCGGCAGCCGCCGCGACGTCATTCAGCATCACGAATGCCGACGCGCAGACTTTCGGCGGCAACGATTTGATCGAAGCGGCCCGGAAGGAAGGCAAGATCGTCTACTACACGGCCGATTTCACCGAGCCAGAACAGGAGCTCATCAAGGCCTTCAACAAGCGCTTCCCGTTCGTGAAGGTCGAGATGGTGCGTGCGCCGGGCGGGCAATTGATCACCCGCATCAGGACCGAAGCGAGCGCCGGCAAGCTGCTTGCCGACGTGGTCAATCATTCGGATCGCGGCCTGATGCAGGGGATCGCCGATCTGTTCCAGGAGTACGCACCGCCGAACGGGAAGGACTACCGCGACGACGTGCAGATCGCGCCGCAGCTCTGGCCAAAGACGACGCTCGGCTGGTCGATCGCTTACAACACCGAGCTCGAGAAGAATCCACCGAAGACCTGGATGGACCTGTGCAAGCCGCAATACGGCCCGAAGAAGATCGGGCAGGTGGTGGCGCCTTCCGGCGGCACGACCTGGACCCGCATCATGTTCGAGCGGCAGGTGCACGGCGACGACTACTGGAAGAAGCAGGCGGCGACGCAGCCGATTCTGTACCCATCCGGCGCGCCCACCGCCGACGCCATGGTGCGCGGCGAATGCTCGATCGGCGTGCTGCTCTACAACATCGCCTACATGAAGAAGCGCGACGGCGCTCCGGTGGACATCGTCTTCCCGTCGGACGGCGTGCCGCTCAACTACTACGCGGCGGGCGTCACCAAGACGGCGGCCAATCCGAACGCCGCCAAGCTGTTCCTCAACTGGAACATGTCGGAGGAGGGCCAGGCCATCCACATCAAGGAGCTCGGCTATCTCACGGCGCTAAAAAAGCCGCCGTTCAATCCGCCGGGTTACGATCCGGCGGTGATCAAGCCGTGGTCGCCGAAGTTCGAGGAATACGTCAAGCTGCGCAGCGAATGGATCGAAGAGTGGAACAAGACCTACGGATATAGGCAGTAACGCGATGGTCAGATCGATCGCTATCGCGGCGCTTGCACTCGCCACACTGATCGCGCACGCCAGCGCGCAGTTCGGTCCGCCCGAACTGATCGAGGCTGCACGCAAGGAGGGCAAGCTCGTCTTCTACAGCGCCAATGTGGCCGAGAGCGAAAATCCGGTCATGAACGCGTTCAACAAGCGTTTCCCGTTCATCAAGATCGAGTTCCTGCGCGCGCCAGGCAGCCAGCTCCTCCAGCGCGTGAAGACCGAGGCGTCGGCCGGCAAGTTACTCGCCGATGTGATCGATCATTCCGATCGCGCGCTGATGGCCGAAATCGTGCACCTGTTCGCGGACTACGCGCCGCCCAACGCCGCGGACTACATCCCGGAAACGCGGGTCTCGGAAAAGCTGTGGCCGCGCTCCACCGTCGTGTGGGCCATCGCCTACAATTCGGAACTGGTGAAGAATCCGCCGAAATCCTGGATGGACCTCACCAAGACCGAATACGGCAACAAGCACATCGGCAACGTGATCGCGCCATCGGGCGGTACGACCTGGACACGCGCGATGTTTGAGCGTCAGGTCGTCGACCCCGACTACTGGAAGAAGCAGGCCGCGACTCAGCCGATGCTGTTTCCCTCCAACGCGCCGACCTCCGATGCGTTGGTGCGCGGCGAGATTCATGTCGCGGCGCTGCTCTACAACGCGATCTTCCCAAAACTGCGCGACGGCGCGCCGGTGAAGGTGTTCTTCGCGCCCGAGGGCGCGCCGCTGACACCCTTCGCGGCCGGCGTCACCAAGACCGCGGCCAACCCGAACGCCGCACGGCTCTTCCTCAACTGGTGTCTTTCCGAAGAAGGGCAGGCGGCGATGATCCGCGAGGTCGGCAACCTGACCTCCCTGAAGAAGGCGCCGCTCTATCCGGAAGGTTTCGATCCGAATGTCGTGAAGGTGTGGGTGCCGAAATACGATGACTTCGTGAAGCTGCATAAGCCGTGGCTTGACGAATGGAACAAGACCTACGGTTACCGGCAATGAATTCGTGTCCCGGGCGCGGCGCAGCATGAAATGATGCGACGCCGACCCGGGACCGCCATAAGCGCCGGAGTATGTAACGATCCCGCATCTGCGGTGCACCGCTCACGCGCTGCACCGCGTGCGGGATACGGGAGGGGCGGATGATCAGGAAAGGACTGACCCGGCGCAAGGTTCTCGCGGCAGCCGCCGGCATCGGCAGCTTCGCGATCATCGGGCGCACGCGCGCCGCAGCGCCCTACAAGCCGTCCGACAGTCTCATTGACGCCGCCCGCAAGGAGGGCAAGTTCCTCCTTTACACCGCGACCTTCACGGAAGTTGAGCAGGAGGTCATCAACGAATTCCGCAAGAAATTTCCCTTCATCCGCATCGAGATGATCCGCGCGCCGGGCGGCCAACTGATCCAGCGCGTGAAAACCGAAGCAGCGGCCGGCAAGCTGGCGGCTGACCTCGTGCTGCATTCCGATCGCGGCCTGATGAAAGGGATCGAGCACCTGTTCGCCGACTACGCGCCGCCAAACGCCGTGGACTATCTCCCCGGGGCGCTCTCCTCGCCGAAGCTGTGGCCGAACATCACGGTCGGCTGGTGCATCGCCTATCACACCGAGCTTGTGAAAAATCCGCCGAAGTCCTGGATGGATCTCACCAAGCCCGAGTACGCCAACGGCCAGATCGCGCAGGTGATCGGGCAATCCGGCGGCACGACCTGGACCCGCATCATGTTCGAGCGGCAGGTGCTCGGCGAGGATTATTGGGCAAAGCAGGCCGCCACCAAGCCGAAGCTCTATCCCTCCGGCGCGCCGCTGTCCGACTCGCTGGTGCGCGGCGAGGTCTCGATCGCGCCGCTGGTCTACAACATCATCTATCCGAAGGAGCGCGACGGCGCGCCGGTGAAGACTTTCTTCCCGCCCGAGGGCGTGCCGGTCATACCGTACGGCTCTGGCATTCCGAAGACCGCGCAGAATCCCAATGCCGCGCGTCTTTATCTCGAATGGCAGCTCTCCGAGGAAGGGCAGATCTATTCCATCAAGCAGCACGGTAACCTGACTTCGCTGAAGGTGCCGCCGATGTTGCCGGAGGGTTCCAGCAAGGACACGAAATTGTGGCTCCCGAAGTTCGAGGAATTCGAAGGGCTATACGGGAAGTGGATCGAAGAGTGGAACAAGGTTTACGGGTATAGACAGTGACGTGTCCCGGGCGCGGCGCAGCATGAAATGATGCGACGCGGACCCGGGATCGCCGCAAAGCACCGGAGTGTTTGACGATCCCGCATCTGCGCTGCATCGCTTAAGCGCTGCATCGCGTGCGGGATACAGGGAGTGTGAATGTCCGCCGAACTGATCGTCTCGCATCTGCGCAAGCAATTCGCCGTCGGCCGCCCGGCGGTCGATGACGTCAGCTTCCGCATCGCGGCGGGCGAAATCGTCGTGCTGCTCGGGCCGTCGGGCTGCGGCAAGACGACGACCTTGCGCTGCATCGCGGGCCTCGAACACCCGACCGCAGGCTCGATTTCGATCGGCGGCGATGAGGTCGCGGCGCCCGAGCGTGGCGTGCATGTGCCGCCGCGCTCGCGCAACATCGGCATGGTGTTCCAGTCCTACGCGGTGTGGCCGCACATGACAGTGCGCCAGAACGTCAATTATCCGCTGCGTCACCGCAAGGTGCCGCGCGACCGGGCCCATCAGAAAGTCAACGACGTCCTCGGCCTCGTGGGCCTGACCGAATATTCCGAGCGCCCGGTGACGCAGCTTTCCGGCGGGCAGATGCAGCGCGTCGCGCTCGCCCGCGCGCTGGTCTACGAGCCGCGCATCCTGCTGCTCGATGAGCCGCTGTCGAATCTCGACGCCAAGCTGCGCCTGCGGTTACGTGACGAGCTGCGCCGCATCATCAAGGAGGCGAAGGTCACGGCGCTTTACGTCACGCACGACCAGGCCGAGGCTGTGGTGCTCGGCGACCGCATCGGCGTGATGGAGAACGGCAAGCTGATGCAGATGAGCGCACCGGTCGAGCTCTACAACAAGCCGGAGAACCTGTTCGTCGCCAACTTCACCGGCGTGTCGAACTTGCTCAAGGGCGAACTTGGTCCGGCGGGTGCCGTCAAGCTTTCAGGCGGCGAGACGCTGCGCATTACCGGCTCGCCGCGGGCCAAGCCGGGCGAGGCCGTTTTGGTGGCGGTGCGGCCGGAGAATATCCTGCTGCGCGCCAACGGCGATGCATCGGATGCGGTGAACAGTTTTCCGGCACGCGTGATCGAAGGCCATTTCCACGGCACGCAGACGACCTACGCGATCGAAACGCTCGGCCATCGGCTCGAGGCGGTCGAGCTCGGCACCGTGCCGCGCTTCAATGCCGAAGATTCAATCCGCATCGTGATCCCGCCGGATCACTCGTGGGTATTTCGGCAGCCGTGACCCAGCTCGTCATTCCGGGGCGCCGCGCAGCGGCGAGCCCGGAATCCATAATCCCGGCCCGATGAGTTGAAACTCAGACCGAGCCAAACGGAATCTGCTGTGGTTATGGATTCCGGGCTCACGCCTTCGGCGTGTCCCGGAATGACAACTGGTTACCCGGCCGGCTTCAGGCGCGTGGACGGAGCATATTGTTCCTCGAAACGATTTGCGTGGCGATGCACCAGCCGCCATGCGCCGTCCTCGAGTCGGAAGATATGGGTGACGCGGTTCGTCCACTCCGTCGGCGCATCCATTCCGGCCATGCTGACCCTGAAGGTCTCGATGTCGGTCGTGTAGGCAAGCTCCGCCGTCACCACCACGGTCACATTTTGGTAGCTCACCGTGCCGCCCTTGAACTGCTGGCCGGCCCAGTCCCATCGTTTTGATACGGCGTCCCAGCCTTTCTCGTATCCGCCCCAGCCATAGAAGCTGGTCGCATCGTCGGCGTGCGAATAGAGCGCCTTGATGGCCGAGATATCGCCGTTCGCCACCTTGGCGGTCGCCGTGTGCAAGCGTGCGATGGCGGCGGCGAACGGCTCAGTCGAGGTGTCAGGCCGCATCACTCGGCCTTGATCTTCGCGTCGCGGATGATCTGCCCGTATTTGGCGGACTCATCGTCGATGTATTTCGCGAACTCCGCGCTGCTCGATCCGATCGGCTCGAAGCCGATCTGCCCGAGCCTCTGCTTGATCTCCGGCGTCGCCACCGCTTTCGCGACTTCCGCCTGGAGCTTCGCCGCGATGTCGGCGGGCAAGCCCTTTGGCCCCCAAAGTCCGTACCAGGAGCCGAACTCGAATCCCGTCATGCCGGATTCCGCGACGGTCGGGATATCCGGTGCCGCCACGACACGCTTCAGGCTGGTCACGGCCAGCGGCTTGATCTTGCCCGACAAGGCGAGCGGCAGCGAGGAGGCCATCGGGTCGGCAATCAGATGAATTTGTCCGGCCATGATGTCGGTCAGCATCGGCGCCGCGCCCTTGTATGGGATCACCAGCGTTTCGACGCCGGCGTCGCGCTTGAGCAGCTCGACGGCGAGATGTCCGGCCGAACCAAAACTCGATGTCGCGAAGGTGTACTTGTCCGGCGCCTTGCGCACGAGATCGAACAATTCCTTCAGCGTATTTGCCGGCATGCTCGGCGCGGTCGAGACGATCAGCGGCCCGGACGCGACCAGCGAAACCGGCGCAAAATCCTTCACGGCGTCATAGGGGATTTTGCTGTTGAGGAACGGCGTAATGATGTGGATCGAGGCGGTGAACAACAGCGTGTAGCCGTCGGGCGCGGCCTTCGCGACGACGTTGGCGCCGACGGCCCCGCCGGCACCGCCCGCACGGTTCTCCACGATGAAGCTCTGGCCCATGCTCTCGTTGAGCTTCTGCACCACAAGGCGCGCCACCACGTCGACAGAGCCGCCGGCCGGGTAGGGCACGATCATGCTCACGGTGCGGTTCGGATAGGGCTGCGCCAGCGCGGGCGCGGCGAGCGCCAGCAACACGAAGGCGAGCAGGGGGGATACGCGCTTCATGGGTAAACTCCCGTTTGGCCTAATAAGTCCCCGGATAGCTGCCGCCGTCAATCAGCAGGTTCTGTCCCGTGATGTAACCCGCCTGCGCGGAGCAGAGAAACGCGCAATAGGCGCCGAGCTCGCCCGCCTGCCCGAACCGGCCCGCGGGATTCTGCGCGACGCGCCCCTGCCAGAGCTGATCGAACGAATGATCCGCGTCGACCATGCCCTGCACATGATCGCGCTGCGCGTCGGTGTCGAACGGCCCGGGCAGCAGATTGTTGATCGTGACGTTGTGCCGGACGGTCTGGCGCGCGAGGCCCGCCGTGAAGCCGACCAGCCCGGAACGCGCGCCGTTCGACAGGCCCAATTCGAGCTGCGGGATCTTCACGCTGCGCGAGACGATATTGACGATGCGGCCGAAGCCGCGCGCCATCATGCCGTCGACGGTGAGCCGCATCATCTCGATGTGGCAGAGCATCATGGTGTCGAGCGCCGAGATCCAGTCGTCGCGCGTCCACGTGCGGAAATCGCCCGGCAGACGCCCTTCGGCATTGTTCACCAGAATGTCCGGCGCCGGGCAGGCGGCGAGCGCTGCCTCGCGTCCCTGCGGCGTCGTGATGTCGCCGATGACCGCCGTCACTTTTACGCCGAGTGCGCGGATTTCATCCGCGGTGCGCTCCAGCGGCTCGCGCGTGCGCGCCACGATCGTGACGTCGACGCCTTCCTGCGCCAGCGCGAGCGCGCAGGCCTTGCCGAGGCCGCGGCTTGAGCCCGAAAGCAGCGCCTTGCGGCCACGAATGCCCAGGTCCATCGTTCAATCCATCCGCTCGACGTTATCCTTCACGCGCGCGCGCAACGCCGCATTGTCGATCTGGTGCACGCTGCCCGCGCCCGCGAGATCGAGTGCATGCGCCGCTGCAGCGCCCATTGCGATGCACGGGCCCATCACGCGCACGCTGGAGAGTGCCGCGACGTCACCGTCGATGTTGCGCCCCGCCGCGACCATGTTGTCGCACTCCGGCGACACGAGGCTGCCCATCGGCACGTAATGCAGGTGGTCGTCCGGGAACGGCTCCCACACGTGACCTTGCGGCGTGTCGTGCAACTCGATCGGCCAGCCGGTGCGCGCGATCGAGTCGAGGAAATTGCGGCCGGCGCGCACGTCCTCGACGGTTAGCTGCTGGCGCCCCGCGATCCAGCGCGTCTGGCGGATGCCGAGCCCGCCATAGCTGCGTGCCCGCGCCTTGCCGAAGCCGGCCGGAAATTCGCCGCGCAGGAATGCGATGGCGCGATCCGCCTGCTCCTTGCCTTCGAGCGACCTGTTCGAGAATTCGAGCGGGTCGAGTGGCGTCTCGACATGCGTCATGTTCACCATCGCGGTGTTCCGCCCGGGAAACACGAACGCGATGCCGCTCTCGCGCGTCAGGCCATAGTCCTTCGCCTTGCTCTTCAGCCGCGCCGTAATCTCGGCGCGCGTTGGCTGATTGTCCTCGTCGATGCCCTCGATGATCGCAATCTGCGAGCCGTAGACCGGACCATCAGCGGCCTCGCGGCAGGAGAGCCCTGCGTTCCAGGCAAGCGCCGCATCGCCGGTCGCATCCACAAAGCCTGTGGCGGACACGCGCACGTCTCCGAAGCGCGTCGCGAGCTCGATCGCGCGGATGCGCCGCCCGTCGCGCTTGACCTCGCGCATCACCGCGCCGAGCAGCACCGTGATGCCGGCGGCACGCACTTGGCTCTCGATCCAGCGCGCCAGCGCGACCTCGTCGTACTGCACCACGATGGTGTTCGACGGCCCCCCGTGCCGGTAGTGCAGCGCGCCCTGCGCACCGAGATCGCATAAGATTCCGTCCGCGATGCCGTGCACCGTCTGGTAGCCGCTATGGCCGTTGGAGAAGAACCCGCAGAACGTCCCGATCACCGAGTTGACCGCCTGCCCACCGAGCGCGTGCAGTCCGTCGACCAGCGCGATCTTGCGGCCGAGCTTCGCCGCTTCCAGCGCGGCCGAAATCCCCGCGCTGCCCGCGCCGACGACACAGATGTCCGCCTCGATCTGCCGCGCTTCGGCCGCGCCGTCGCGCCGCACGATGCGGGTCGCGGTCTTGATCGGAGTGGGCATTCGTTTCCCGCCTGTCCTTCTGCGCATCTGTTCTATAACGTTCCCTCCACGCCGAGGGAACGGAACGCATGGCGCCGCGCAGTACAGATCGCTTTCTCACCACGCATACCGGCAGCCTGCCGCGCCCGGACGACCTGATCCGCATGATGTACGCCAAGGAGGAGGGCGTGCCGGTCGACCCGGAAGCGCTTGGGATGCGTGTGCGCTGGGCGGTCGCCGATATCGTGAAGAAACAGGCCGATGCCGGCATCGACGTTATCAACGACGGCGAATTGTCGAAGCCGAGCTACGCGACGTACATCAAGGATCGTCTCGAAGGCTTCGGCGGCACCGGCAACACGTTCGTCTACAAGGATCTCGCGGATTTTCCAAAACTGCAGCAGCGGGTGTTCGGCGATCCCGGACGTTCTCGGCGCAAGACGCCCGCCTGCAACGCGCCGATCGGCGTGCGGGACCCGGGAGCCGCGGCGGCCGATGTCGAGAATCTCAAGGCCGCGCTCGGCGGCGTGAAAGCCGCGGGCGGCTTCATGAGCGCGGCGTCGCCTGGCGTTGTCGCGGTGTTTTTCCGCAACGATCACTATCCGAGCCATGAGGCCTATCTCTACGCCATCGCGGACGCGATGCGTGACGAGTACGAGAAGGTCGCCAAGGCCGGTTTTGTGCTGCAGCTCGATTGCCCCGACCTCGCAATGGGCCGCCACATCCAGTTCCACGATGCGGATTTGGCGACGTTCCGCAAGGCCGCTGCCCAGAACATCGACGTGATGAACCACGCGACCGCGAACATCCCGGCCGAGCAGCTCCGCATCCATGTGTGCTGGGGCAACTACGAGGGCCCGCATCATCACGATGTGCCGCTCGCCGAGGTGATCGATTTGGTGTTCAAGGCGCGCGCGACCTACATCTCGTTCGAAGCCGCGAACCCGCGCCATGCGCACGAATGGACGCTGTTCGAAAAGGTGAAGCTGCCCAACGGCAAGGTGCTGATCCCCGGCGTGATCGAGTTGAAGTCGAACTTCATCGAACACCCGGAGCTGATCGCGCAGCGCATCGGCCGCTATGCGAAGCTCGTCGGGCGCGAAAACGTGATGGCGGGCAGCGATTGCGGCTACGGCACCTGGGTGGGCCAGGCCGCGGTCGATCCGGACGTGGTGTTCGCCAAGCTCGCGGCGCTTGCCGAAGGCGCGCGCATCGCGTCGCGAGAGTTTTGGAAATCATAACAATGAATGTCGGCTTCATCGGCCTCGGTGCCATGGGCGCGCTGATCGTCCCGCGCCTGATGGCGGCGGGTCACAGCGTGACCGGCTGGAACCGTTCGCGCGACAAGGCCGCGAAGCTGGTCGACGCCGGGATGGCATGGGCGGATTCGCCGCGCGCGGTCGCCGCGCAATGTGAAATCGTGTTCTCGATCGTGACCGACGGCGCCGCGGTGCGCGCGGTCGCGCTCGGCGACAATGGCGTGCTTGCGGGCCTCAAGCCCGGCGGCATCTACGCCGACATGAGCACGATCAGTCCGGATGTCAGCCGCGAAATCGCGGCCGAATTCGCCAAGACCGGGCGGTTCATGCTCGACGCGCCCATCTCCGGCAGTCCTGTCACGGTTGTCGCCGGCAATGCCTCGGTCATGGTCGGCGGCGACGCGGCGGCCTTCGAGCGCGCCAAACCGGTGATGCTCGCGATCGGCCCCAAGGTGACGCACATCGGGGCCAACGGGCTTGCCTGCCAGATGAAGATCGCCGTCAATCTCTTGCTGATGGTCGAGGTGATCTGTTTCGGCGAGGCGGTCGCGCTCGCCGAGAAGGGCGGCGTCCCCCGCGAGATCGCGGTCGACGCGATCCTGAAAAGTGTCGCGGCTTCGCCCGTGCTCGGCTATCGCGGGCCATTCATCCTGGAAGGCAAGATGCCCGCCGTGCCGCTTGCCGACGTCACGTTGCAGCAGAAGGACATGCTGCTTGCGCTCGATCTCGGCCGCAAACTCGGGAGCCCGGTGCCGCTTGCGGCGGCCGCAAACGAGATGATGAACGCCTGCCGCGGGCTCGGCATCGATCACAAGGATTTCGTCGCCGCGCACGAGGTCTATCGGCGCCTGGGAGGACAATCATGACGTCGAAGTTCGAGATATTTGGCGCCGCTTTGGGCAAGGCGGTGAAGCAGACTGTCGAGAAGATGCGTGAGGATGCGCCGCCCGCCAAGATGTACCGCACCAATCTGCGCGACGTGCCGAAGGTCGAGGGCCTGCCGCGCGAGGACGGCTGGGTCGACATGCAGGTCCAGTTCCTGATCGACAGGAAATCCGCCGGTGCCGATCACGTGGTCGGCTGGACGGTGCTCAAGCCCGGCGCGCGCCACGAGAACCACCGCCATCACAATTGCGACGAGTTCTTCATCGTGCTGAAGGGGCAGGGGCACATCTACACCGACGAGGGGCAGAAGCCGTCGATCGAGGGCGATGTCGTCTATTCGCCGCGCGGCTGCTGGCATGGCTTCAACAACACGTCCGACCACGACGTGGTGCTGGTGTGGGGTTGGATGGGCGCGGGCTCGATCGAGGCCTCGGGTTACGAGGTCGATCCGGAGGGGCACAAATAGCTGAGCTCTCACCCTGAGGAGCCGTGCGGAGCACGGCGTCTCGAAGGGCGAGGACGCTTGTTCCGAGCTTGCGGCCATCCTTCGAGGGCCGCTGCGCGGCCGCCTCAGGATGAGGAGGAAATGGAATGAACGCCTGGGACGACCCGCGCATTGCGCGCGGCATGGAGAAGCAGCTTGGCCAGCGCCGCGCCCGCATCGCGGCCGGCGAGCGGCCGCTCGGCTGGAAAGTGGGCCTCGGCGCGCCACCCGCGATGGAGCGGCTGAAGATCAAGGCTCCACTGGTCGGCTTCATGATGCAGAAATCGCTCGTGCCGAATGCCAGCACAGTCTCGTTCGCAGGCTGGCACAAGCCCGTCGCCGAGCCGGAAATCGCCGTGCATATGGGCAGGGACTTGGCCGGCGGCGCCGACCGGCCCACGGCCATCGCGGCGATCGCCGGCCTTGGGCCCGCGATCGAGCTTGCCGACCTGAACCCGCCCCCGGACGACGTGGAGATCACGCTCGCCGGCAATATCTTCCATCGGCACGTCATCCTCGGGCCGTGCGACCCGTCCCGCGCGGGGGCGAAGCTCGACGGCCTCTCCGGCCACGTCTTCCGCCGCGGGGCGCTGGCGGCGAAACAGGACAATGTCGAGGCCCTGATCGGCGAGATGATCGGCATTGTGCAGCATGTCGCCGGCACGCTCGCGGCCCATGGCGAGAAGCTCCGCGCCGGGGATGTCATCATCACCGGCTCGATCGTCCCACCGCCCATCATCGAGCCGGATGAGACCGAATTCGCCTATGCGCTCGAGCCGGTGGGCGGGCTGTCGGTGAATTTCACCCGTTAACCAGCGACAATTTCACCAAATTGACCCCGCCGCTCAGGGTGATACGGTCCCGGGCACAAAAAGACGGGGCGAACGATCTAGGGAGGAAAGCATGCGAAAATCATTCGTTGCGGCGAGCCTGCTCGCCACATTACTCGGCGTCAGCTCGGCCAACGCGCAAGGTACCGTCAAGATCGGGCTTATTCTGCCGTATTCGGGCCAGTTCGCCGACACCGCGACGCAAATCGACAACGGCATCAAGCTCTACATGAAGCAGCACGGCGACAGCGTCGCCGGCAAGAAGATCGAGATCATCCGCAAGGACACCGGCGGCGTCGCGCCCGATGTCGCCAAGCGTCTCGCGCAGGAACTGGTGGTGCGCGACAACGTCGACATTCTGGCGGGCTTTGCGCTCACGCCGAACACGCTTGCGGCCTCCGACATTTCGGCCGAGGCCAAGAAGTTCATGGTGATCATGAACGCCGCGACTTCGATCATCACGACCAAGTCGAGCTATTCGGCCCGCACCTCGATGACGCTCGCCGATGGTCGGCGAGACCATGGGGGCCTGGGCCTACAAGAGCGGGATCAAGAAGGCCTACACGATGGTCTCGGATTTCGGCCCCGGCCATGACGCCGAGGGCGCGTTCCACCGCGCCTTCAAGGCGGCGGGCGGCGAGATCGTCGGCTCGGTGCGCATGCCGGTCGCCAACCCGGATTTCTCGGCGTTCGTGCAGCGCGCCAAGGATCTCAATCCGGAATCGATCTTCATCTTCGTGCCCGGCGGCGCGCAGCCGGCGGCGCTCGGCAAGGCGTTCGCGGAACGCGGCGTCGATCCGAACAAGATCAAGATCCTCGGCACCGGCGAGGTAGTCGACGAGCAGGCAGTCAAGAGCATGGGCGATGCCGCGCTCGGCATCATCACGGCGTGGCACTACGACTACAATCTCGACAACAAGCTGAACAAGGACTTCGTCGCGGCGCACAATGCCGAGCACAAGCGCAATCCCGATTTCTTCTCGGTCGGCGGCTATGACGGCATGCACCTCATCTACGAGGCGCTGAAGAAGACCGGCGGCAAGGCCGACGGCGAGTCGCTGATCGCGGCCGCCAAGGGCATGAAGTGGGAGAGCCCGCGCGGTCCGATGTCGATCGATCCGGAAACCCGCGACGTGATCGAGACCATCTACATCCGCCGGGTCCAGAAGGTCGGAAACGAAATCCGCAATGTCGTGTTCGACAAGGTCGACAACGTCAAGGACCCGGTCAAGGCCGCGATGAAGAAGCAGTAGTTTTCTCCAAGTTCTTCAAGCCAAATCGGCAGGCGGGCGGATCATCGCCCGCCTGTCGCGTTTCGGGCGTGGGCCATGCCCAACCTTTCTGCCCAAGCGCGCGCTGGCCGCCGAAAGAGTTCGACCGCGCACGCGTTCGTGGCTAAGATTTCCGCCAACAAGAGCGAATTTCGCCGGAGGGGACCCATGCGAAAATTCACGTTAGCGCTGGGCGGCTCTTGCCGCCTTGGCGCTCGCCACCGCCGCGCGCCGCGCAGGAGCCGATCAAGATCGGCTGATCATGCCGTATTCCGGCCAGTTCGCCGACACGGCAACGCAGATGGACAATGCCATCAAGCTTTACGTGAAGCAGAACGGCGACACGGTCGCGGGCCGCAAGATCGAGTTCATCCGCAAGGACACCGGCGGCATCGCGCCGGACGTCGCCAAGCGCCTCGCGCAGGAACTGGTGGTGCGCGACAAGGTGGACATTCTGGCGGGCTTCGTGCTGACGCCGAACGCGATGGCGGCCGGCGACGTTTCGGCCGAGGCGAAGAAGTTCATGGTGGTGATGAATGCCGCGACCGCGATCATCACCAACAAGTCGCCCTACATGACGCGCACCGGCTCGACGGTGCCGCAGAACACCGAGACGCTCGGCACCTGGGCTGCCACCAAGGGCGGCATCAAGAAGGTCTACACGATGGTGTCCGACTACGGGCCCGGCCACGACGCCGAGCAGGGCTTCGTCGCGCGCCTTCAAGGAAGCCGGCGGCGAGATCGTGGGCTCGGTGCGGATGCCGGTCGCCAATCCGGACTTCTCCGCCTTCGTGCAGCGCGCCAAGGATCTCAATCCGGAGGCGATCTACATCTTCGTGCCGGGCGGCGCGCAGCCGGCCGCGATCGGCAAGGCCTTGGCCGAACGCGGCATCGACCCGCGAAGACCAAGGTGATGGGCAGGGCGAACTGACCGAGGACGAGGCGCGCAAGAGCATGGGCGACGCCGCGCTCGGCATCATCACGGTCTATCACTACGACCACGGCCACGATTCGGCGAAGAACAAGGCGTTCGTGAGCCGCCTACAAGGAGGCCTATGGCGGGCGCAACCCGAACATCTACTCGATCGGCGGTTACGACGGCATGCACCTGATCTACGAGGCGCTGAAGAAGACCGGCGGCAAGACCGACGGCGACGCGCTGATCGCCGCCGCCAAGGGCATGACATGGGAGAGCCCGCGTGGACCCGATCTCGATCGATCCGGAAACCCGCGACATCGTCCAGACCATCTACATCCGGCGGGTGGAAAAGGCCGGCAACGAGACCCGCAACGTCGAGTTCGACAAGGTCGAGAACGTCAAGGATCCGGTGAAGGCCCGGGTGAAGACCAATTGACGCGGAATGCCGGACTTCCGCCCGAACCCGCCGCAAGGCAAGAAGGCCATGGCCCCGATCCGATTCGGAGCGGGACCATGCGCCGCTTTGCCCCTCTGAACGACGGCTTCCCATGATCGGCCCCGTGATCGGCGTCCTGTTCGACGGCTTTGCCTACGGGATGCTGCTGTTCCTGCTGTCGGTCGGCCTGTCGGTGACGCTGGGGATGATGAATTTCGTCAACCTGGCGCATTGCGCGTTCGCGATGCTCGGCGGCTACGTCACCGTCACGCTGATGAACCAGTTCGGGTGGCCGTTCTTCGCGACGCTGCCGATCGCGTTTCTTGTCGCCGCGCTGGTGAGCGTCGTGTTCGAGCGCATGCTCTACCGCCGGCTCTATCGGGCGAGCGATCTCGATCAGGTGCTGCTCACCATCGGGCTTGCGTTCGTGTCGGTGGCGGCAGCAGCCTATATCTACGGGACGTTGCAGCAGCCGGTGCAGATGCCGCCCTATCTGCGCGGCCTCGTGACCATCTTCGGCATCAATTTCGCGGCCTACCGGCTGTTTCTCATCGGCATCGCGCTGGTGATCACGCTTCTCCTCGTCGTGGGCCTCGAATACACGCGCTTCGGCGCGCAGGTGCGCGCCGCGGTCGACAACCAGCGCATGGCGCGCGGGCTCGGCATCAATGTCGACGGCGCGTTCGCCGTCACCTTCGCGCTCGGCAGCGGTCTCGCCGGGCTCGGCGGCGCGCTCGCGATCGACATCGTCGGCCTCGATCCGTCCTTCGCGTTCACCTACCTGATCTATGTGCTGATCGTCGTCTCGGTCGGCGGGCTCGGGTCGATCGCCGGCTCGTTCGCGGCCGCCACCCTGATCGGCATCAGCGACGTCGCCGGCAAGTACTACGTCCCCGAGCTCGGCGCGTTTCTCATCTATCTGGTCATGATCGTGCTGCTGATGTGGCGGCCGGCCGGATTGTTCGGGAGGCGCTGATGTCGGTCACGTCCGTTGCGCTCCGCCGCACGCCTACCTGCAGGCGCAGGCCCGCTGGCAGCTGGATCGAGATCGCATTCTGGCTCGCGACCTTGCTGCCGTTCTGGTTGTCGCCGAACTATCTGGTGCTGGCCAGCCAGATCGCCATCACGGCGCTGTTCGCGCTCTCGCTCGACCTCATCCTCGGCTATGCGGGCATCGTGTCGCTCGGCCACGCGGCGTTCTTCGGCCTCGGCGCCTATACGGCGGGACTGTTCTCCAAGTTCGTCTGGGGCGAACCGCTATCCGGCCTTGTGCTCGGCGCTGCGGTCGCCGGCATTGTCGGCTATGCGGCAAGCTTCATCATTGCGCGCTTCCGCCACCTTGCGCTGATCATGATCACGCTCGGCATGGGGCTTCTTCTGAACGAGGCAGCGAACAGCGCAAGCTGGCTCACCGGCGGCGCCGACGGCCTGCAGGGCGTGAAGATCTGGCCGATCTTCAACACGTTCCGTTTCGATCTGTGGGGCTATACGGCCTACACGTATTCGCTGATCGTGCTGTTCCTCGCTGTTCCTGGTCGCGCGGCGGATCATCAATTCGCCGTTCGGGCTGTCGCTGCGCGGCATCCGCGAGAACCCACTGCGCATGCCGGCGCTCGGTGCGCCGAGCCGGGCGCACCTGCGCAAGATCTACACCATCTCAGCCGTGATGGCCGGCATTGCTGGCGCCCTGCTGGCGCAAACCACCGAGACGGTCTCGCTCGCATCGATCGATTTCGAACGTTCGGCCGATGTGCTGGTGATGCTTATCCTCGGCGGCGCCGGCTGGCTTTATGGCGGTCTCATCGGCGCCATCATCTTCATGGTGGCGCGCGACCAGTTCTCCGGCACCACGCCGCAGTTCTGGTACTTCTGGATCGGCATGCTGCTGATCGCGGTCGTGATGTTCCTGCCGAACGGCATTCTTGGGCGGGCTTGCCAAGCTCATGGCGTCCCTTCGCGAACGGTGGGGCCGGTCGTGACCGCGGCGCTCTCCACCCGCGGGCTCGACAAGAGCTTCGGCTCGCTCGTCGTCGCCAAGGACATCGAGTTCAGTCTGCCGCAGGGCGCGCGCCACGCGCTGATCGGCCCGAACGGCGCCGGCAAGACCACGCTGATCAACCTGATGACCGGCATGCTGCGGCCCGATGCCGGCGAAATCCTGCTCGGCGACGAGGAGATCACCGCGCTCCCGCCCGAGAAGCGCGTCACGCGCGGGCTGGTGCGCACCTTCCAGATCAACACGCTGTTTCCCAATCTCAACGCGCTCGAAGCGGTCACGCTCGCGGTGTGCGAGCGCGAGGGCGTTGCGCGCACCTGGTGGCAGCGCGTGTCGGCCTATCCGGCCGCAGTCGACGAGGCGCACGCGATCCTGTCGTCGCTGATGCTCGGCGCCGACTGCTATCGCCCGACGCGCGAACTGCCCTACGGCCGCCAGCGCCTGCTCGAGATCGCGCTCGCGCTTGCGACGCGGCCGAAGGTGCTGCTGCTCGACGAGCCGGCCGCCGGCGTGCCGCGCGACGAAAGTGCCGAGCTGTTCGCCGCGATCTCCAACCTGTCGCGCGACATCACGGTGCTGTTCATCGAGCACGACATGAATTTCGTGTTCCGCTTTGCGAGCCGCATCATCGTGATGGTCGGCGGGCGCGTTCTGCTCGAAGGCACGCCCGACGAGGTCGCCGCGGATCCGCGCGTGCGCGAAGTCTATCTCGGCAAATCGCATCGCGAGGGTGCGCGCCATGGCTGAGCCGCTGCTCGCGCTTGCATGACGTGCGCGCCGGTTACGGCGACGCGGTCGTGCTCGACGGCATCTCGCTCGAAGTGCCCGAGCAGGGCAGCCTCGCGGTGCTCGGCCGCAACGGCGTCGGCAAGTCGACGCTGCTGCTCACCATCATGGGCGCGACCAGTGTGACGCGCGGCACGGTGCGCTGGCGCGGCGAGGAGATCACCGGCAAGCGCGATGCACCGGCGCGCGCGCGCAGGCCTCGGCTGGGTCGCGCAGGAGCGCGAGATCTTTCCGTCGCTCATCGGTCGAGGAAAACCTCACCGTCGCGTCGCGCCCAGGACGCTGGGACCTGAAGGCCGTGTACGGCCTGTTCCCGCGGCTTGCCGAGCGGCGCGCCAACATGGGCAATCAGCTCTCCGGCGGCGAACAGCAGATGCTCGCGATCGCGCGCGCGCTGATGACCAACCCGGCCCTGCTGCTGCTCGACGAACCGCTCGAAGGCCTCGCGCCGATCATCGTCGAGGAGCTGAGCGCCGCGATCGGCCGCATGATCAAGGACGAAGGCACCGCCGTGATCCTGGTCGAGCAGCACGCCGAAGTCGTGCTGTCGCTGACGCAGGACGCGCTCGTGATGGAACGCGGCGTTATCGTGCACCGCGCGCCCTCGCGTGAGCTGCTCAACGATGCCGCGACGCTGGACCGGCTGATTGGGCTGAGGATCGAGGGCGAGCACTAGTTCAATAAAAGGGTTGCGTATGAAGCGTTCCGACGATCGCATTCTCACCACGCATGTCGGCAGCCTGCCGCGCCCGGACGACCTGATCGCGATCGTGCGCGCGAAGCTGCGTGGCGAGGCGGTCGATCCGCACGCTTACGCGAAGGTACTGAAAGAATCGGTTGCCGGGATCGTACGCAAGCAGATCACGCTCGGTGTCGACGTCATCGACGACGGCGAATGCGGCAAGCCGAGCTTCGTGAGCTACGGCAATGAGCGGCTCGGCGGGTTTTCTGCGCGTACCGGCGGTGGCGGCGTCAGCCCGTGGGCGCATTCGCGCGAAGCGCGGACCTTCCCGGAGTTCTATCAATCACAGATGGGCAGCGTGTCGGCGCAGCACGCGCGGCTCGTGTGCACCGGCCCCGTCACCTACAAGGGCGAGGCCGCGCTGAAGACCGATCTCGACAACCTCAAAGCGGCGCTGAATGGCGTCAACCCGGCGGAAGTGTTCCTGCCGGCGATCTCGCCCGCGAGTTTCGAGGACTGGAACAAGAACGAATACTACAAGACCGACGAGGACTACGTCGTCGCGCTTGGCGAGGCGATGCGCAACGAATATCAGGCGATCATCGATGCGGGCTTCCTGCTGCAGATCGACGATCCGCGACTCGTCACCTATTACATGCTGTATCCCGATCAGAGCGTCGCGGACTGCCGCAAGTGGGCGCAGATGCGTGTCGAGGCGCTCAATCACGCGCTGCGCGGCATTCCCACGGAGAAAATCCGCTATCACACCTGCTACGGCATCAACATGGGTCCGCGCGTCCATGACATGGAGCTGAAGGACATCATCGACATCATCCTGCAGATCCGGGCCGGCGCTTACTCGTTCGAGGCCTCGAATCCGCGCCACGAGCATGAATGGATAGTGTGGCGAAACGCGAAGGTGCCTGATGGCACGATCCTGATTCCGGGCGTCATCTCGCATTCGACCATGCTGGTCGAGCATCCCGAGCTGGTTGCGCAGCGCATCGTCAGATACGCGGAGATCGTCGGCCGCGAGAACGTCATCGCCGGCACCGACTGCGGCTTTGCGACCTTCGCGGGCGCAGACGAAATCCACCCCAGCATCGTGTGGGCGAAGTTCGAGTCATTGGTGAAGGGCGCGCAGATCGCGAGCAAGGAGCTGTGGAGAAAATGATCCGTCATGGCCGGGCTTGTCCCGGCCATGACGAAATAATTGACTCACACCGCCAGCCGCACCACCGCGCTGTCGTAAGCCTTCGCACCGAGGTCGTTACCCTCAAAAATTCCGCGCTCGCGGATCCAGTCGCGCGATTCCTCGAAGATGTCCTGCGAGTAGGGCTCGAACACGATGCGCTCGCCAGGGCCCCATCGGCGCGTATCCATCCTGTCGTGGTAGCGCTTGGGAAACTCTTGTCCGTAGAAGTGCGTGTAAAGCTCGGGCCGCAGGTCGATGTCGCGCTGCGCCCGCTTGAGCGCGCGGAAGAACTTGCGCACGTCATCCGGCTCAGGCTCGCCGGTGATCATCGTCGCCATCATGAAGGTGCAGTCGATCACCTTGCGGAAGCCGAGCTGCTCGGCGAAGTAATACGGCCCGGAGAAGAGCGTGCAGGCCGGAATCTGGGCTGCGAACAGCATGTCCATGCGGGCGAACAGCATGCCCTCCTTGTAGGAGAGGTTGATCTGATCCAGCGGCATGTATTGTTCGAGCGCCTGGATGGTCGAATAGTGGCTGCCCGACTGATAGCCGACCGAGATCGGCACGCCGGCAAGCTGCTCGGGCGACGTGATTTTCGAATCCGGCGGCACGAAAACGCCGCACGGCGAGATCGAATAGGCATCGCCGTAAAGTTTGCCGTGACCCTTCGCGGCCGCGACGTTCACCGTCCAGTGGCACGCGCAGGAGATGTCGGAGCTCCGGCCTTTCTCGAACGACTGCATCGCGCCGACCTTGTCGCCCTGCGCATGCACCTTGCCGTCGGTCGATTGCACGGTCTCCTGGAATTCGTAATCGAGGCCCTCGGCGGCAAAATATCCCTTCTCCTCGGCGACCCACTCGTGCAGGCGGAAGTGCGGCTGGATCAGGAATTTGTGTTTGGCCATGGCGTTCTCCAGGGATTTGGCGGGCAGCAAACAGGTTGGGCCGGCCAAGGTCAATTCACTTTCCGGGGCAACGCTCAATGGAAATTCCGCCCCTTGGGCATCACCTCGGCGGTTTGCGCCGCCAACTCGCCGAGATCGGGGGCCTCCTTCAACAGCGTAACCAGCGAGTCGCCGGTGCGCGGATGGCGGTGCCGTTCGACGATGGGACGGCGCACCTGATCGGCATGCGCGCGGATATCCACGCAGCCGTGCGCGTCGGAGAGCCGCCGCAGCAGCGGGGTCAGATCCTCGATCCGCTCCATCACCACATGGATCACGCCGGAGGCGTTCTGCAGCGGCCCGGTGATGGCGACGAGCCGCGCGCCGATCACGATTGGGCGGAACGTTTCGAATGCCCGCGCCCACACGATCGTGTTGGCGATGCCGGTCTCGTCCTCGAGCGTCATGAAGATCACGCCCTTGGCGGTGCCGGGCCGCTGGCGCACCAGCACAAGGCCTGCCACCGTGACGCGCTCGCCGGAGCGCATGCTCGGCAAGAGCTCGTGCCGCGTAATGCCGCGCGCGTCGAGATCGCCACGCAGGAACGACACCGGATGCGCCTTCAGCGACAGATGCAGGTGACGATAGTCCTCGACCACCTGCTCGCCCGGCGGCATTGGCGGCAGATCGACGTCGGGCTCCATCTCCGGCATCGCGACGCGGCGGAACAGCGGCAGGTCGTCCTTGTCGCCCGCGCGCTGCAGTGCGCGCACCGCCCACAAGGCATCGCGCCGTGATAAGCCCAGCGAGCCGAACGCATCGGCATTGGCGAGACGCTCGAGCGCGGAGGGCGGCAGCCGCGTGCGCAGCCAGAGATCGCGCACCGAGTCGAAGCCGCGCCCGCGCACCGATTCGATGCGCAGGCCGTGATCTTCGGAGAATCCGCTGATCTGGCGGAAGCCGAGCCGCAGCGCATGCGTGGTGCGGATGTCGGATTTCATCGAGGCGTGGCGGGGGTGGATTTGTCCACCAGCGCCGCGGGTGGCATTTGCGCCCGTCATCCCCTTGTGGGAGAGGGCATCGCAGACATTTCAGCAAACTCGGATGGGTGAGGGGTTACACCTTTACCCCTCACCCATCCTTCTTCGTTGAAGCTCCGAGTCGCCCTCTCCCACAAGGGGAGAGGTTGCATTAACTGCTGCCGCGAGAGCGGTCTCCAGCGTGCAATCCCAATCGGAAAAGTTCACATCGACCGGCCGCACCTCGACGCCATGATCGCGCGCGTCGCGCACGATCTGCGCCGGCGCGTAAAAGCCCATCGGCTGGCTGTTCAAGCAGCGCGGCTGCGAACACATCGGGGTAATAGCACTTCATCCAGCACGAGACGTAGACGAGGTTGGCGAAGCTCGCCGCGTGGCTTTCCGGGAAGCCGTATTCGCCGAAGCCGCGGATCTGGTCGAAGCAGCTTTCGACAAACTCGGGCTCGTAGCCGCGATCCGTCATGCCGTTGATGAACTTGTCCTTGAAGTTCTGGATCGTCCCCATGCGCCGGAACGTCGCCATCGCGCGGCGCAGTCCGTTCGCCTCGTCCGCGCTGAATTTCGCCGCCACGATGGCGATGCGCATCGCCTGTTCCTGGAACAGCGGCACGCCCAGCGTCTTGTGCAGGATGCTTCTGCAATTCATCCTTGCGTCCATGATCCGGAGTCGGAGACGGGTAGTCCGGCTCCACCTTCGTCTCGCGGAACTTCTCGCGCCGCTGCAGATAGGGATGCACCATCTTTCCCTGGATCGGCCCCGGCCGCACGATCGCGACTTCGATGACGAGGTCGTAGAATTTCTCCGGGCGCAGCCGCGGCAGCATCGACATCTGCGCGCGGCTTTCGATCTGGAACACGCCGATCGTGTCGGCGCGCTGGATCATGCGGTAAACGGGTGTGCGCTCCTTCTCGTCGTCATATTGCTGGGCCAGCAGAGAAGGGACGGTGGGTGTTTTTTTGTAATGGATGCGCAACAGATCGAGCCCGCGCCGCAGGCATGACAGCATGCCGAGCCCGAGCACGTCGACCTTCAGGAGCCGCAACGTATCGAGATCGTCCTTGTCCCATTCGATCGCGGTGCGCTCGTCCATCGCGGCGTTCTCGACCGGCACGACCTCGTCGATGCGCGAGCGCGTGATCAGAAACCCGCCGACATGCTGCGAGAGATGGCGCGGCGTATCGATCAGCTCTTCGGCAAGCTGCATCACCCGGTTGAGCCGCGGATCGTACGGGATCGAGGCCGGCGCGGCGTGCCTCCTCCTCCTTCACGCCGGACTGCGACCAGCCCCACAGCATGCCGGCGAGTGCGCCGACGGTATCGTCGGACAATCCGAATGCCTTGCCGACCTCCCGGATCGCGCTGCGGCCGCGATAGCAGATGACGGTCGCGGCAAGGTTCGCGTGATGGCGGCCGTACTTCTCGTAGATGTGCTGGATCACCTCTTCGCGCCGCTCGTGTTCGAAGTCGACGTCGATGTCGGGCGGCTCCTTTCGTTCCTCGGCGACGAAACGTTCGAACAGCAGATCGACCTTCTCCGGATCGACTTCGGTGATCTCGAGGCAGTAGCAGATCACGGAATTCGCCGCCGAGCCGCGCCCCTGGCACAGGATGCCTTTCGAACGGGCGAAGCGGACGATGTCGTGAACGGTCAGAAAATACGGAGCGTAATGAAGATCCGATGTGATCTTTAGCTCCTTATCGAGCGCGTCGCGAACGTCCTGTCTGGCTCCATTGGGATAGCGTTTCCGGTATCCAGCTTCGACAAGCGCCACGAGCGCATCCTGCGGGTTTGCAGAGCCCGCGCGGTTCTCGTCCGGATATTCGGTCTTCTCCAGCTCCTCGAGCGAGAAATTGCAGCGATCGAGAAAGCGCAGCGTGCGATCGATTGCCTCCGGCGCACGGCGGAACAGCGCGCCATTTCCTGCGGCGACTTGAGATGCCGTTCCGCATTGGCTTCGAGCAGGCGGCCGGCCTTGTCGATCGTGACGTGTTCGCGGATGCAGGTCATGACGTCCTGCAACGGCCGCCGTTCGGGCACGTGATAGAGCACGTCGTTCACGGCGATCAGCGGAACGAACGACTTTTCCGCAACGGCTTTAAGCCGCGCGAGCCGCCGGTTGTCGTCGCCGCGATAAAGCATGCTGGCGGCGAGCCAGACGGAACGCCGGGCAGCATCGGACCTCAGCTTCGTCAAGATCGTGCCGAGTGAGTCCGCCTTGATCCGCACCGGCGGCATCACGATGAGATTGAGTCCCGCGATGTGCTCGATGAGATCGTCGAGATAGAGAATGCATTCCGCCTTCTCGCCGCGGCTCTTGCCGACGGTGAGCAGGCGCGTGAGGCGGCCCCATGCGGTACGGTTCTGCGGATAGGCAAGGATGTCCGGCGTGTCGTCCGCGAAACAGAGCCGCGCGCCGACGACGAGCTTCACCGTCGGCAGGTCGATACCGGTTTTCTCCTTCTCGTCGCGGACGTGTTCATTCCATTCTTCGAGCGCGCTGTAGGCGCGCACCACGCCCGCGACGCTGTTGCGATCCGCGATGCCGATGCCGGTCAGGCCGACCGCGAGGGCCTGAAGGATCAACTCCTTCGGATGCGAGGCTCCGCGCAGGAACGAGAAGTTCGTGGTGACGGCAAGCTCCGCATAGGCATGCGATGGGTCGGGAGCAGGCAGGACGAAGGTCTGTCCCTTCTTCTCCTTGTCGGGAAGGCGGACGACGTTTCTCATGCGAACACGCCGTGCAGATACCAGCGCGTGAGTTGCCTGCAGTCGTATCAGGCCTTCGCGATAAAGCCAGACGCGCACACCCTCGCGGCTCTCGACGCGGAAATAGTCGCGCGTCAGCGCGCGATTCTCCTCATCGCGCCACCATTCCATCGCGATGCGCTCGGGGCCTTCGGCGTGCGACACGACATGGCGCATGCGCCGCCAGGTGAATTGCACCGGCGGGCCGTCCGGCACTTCGGCGATTGCTTCGATCGGCTCCGGTCGCGCGAACAGGCGGATCGGGCGGGTGGGGGCGGCGCTGTCTTGCTGTAAGGCTGCGGCGGTCGACCCTCCCCGCAAGGGGGAGGGTAAAGAGGCCGCCATACGCGCCGACACCGCCATCACGGCGAACTCCGGAATGTGCGTGTCCTGCGGCATCGAGCCGCGTGACGCGGCGCAGGCCGAAGCGCGCGCCGAGCCGGTCGATCAGATGCGCCAGCTCAACCGCGTGGTCGGGTGCGGCGAGCCCGGTCTGCGCCGGTTCGTGCCGCTCGGTGACGAGCGCCGCGAGACGCAGCATATCGAAGCCGAAGCCCGGATCGAGCTCGTCGCCGATCACGCCGAGCCGGTCGGCGAACAGATGGCGGATGCGCGCGGGATCGCGCAGCGGCTCGCTGGTGCCGATCTCGATGCGGAAGACCTTTCCGTCGGTGCGGAACAGCGCGGCCTGCAGCAGCCGCGCGCCTTCGCCGCGCCGCTCCAGCAGGGCACCCAGTTTTCCGGCGAGCTTCTCGATGGTGCCGAGCACATCGCGTTCGAGCGCGATCGGCTCGGCGAAGCGCTGCTCCGCGATTGCGGCGGGGATCGGCAGACGCGGTGCGATCGGCTCGTCGTCGCGGCCGAGCGCCTGATCGATGCGGCGCACGAACTCCGCGCCGAAGCGCGCCGCGAGCGGCGCGCGCGGGACGGTCGAGCACGTCGGCGATGCGCTTGAGGCCGACCTGCGACAGGGCTTCGAGTGTGTCGGACGGCGAGGCGCAGTGCCGCGAGGGGGAGGGGAGTGACCGCGTTCGACGTTTCGCCTGCGGGCACGATGATGTCTTTGCCAAATCGTGCCACCGCCCACGCACATCCGACCGTATCGGCGACCGCGACGCGCGCCTGATAGCCCTGCGTGCTGAGCCGCCGCACCAGATCGGTGGCGAGTGCCGCCTCGCCGCCGAACAGATGCGCGCAGCCGGTGACGTCGAGCACCAATCCGTCCGGGCGGATCGAGCCCGACCAGCGGCGTGTAGCGGTCGCACCAGTCGGCGACCGCTTCGAGCAACTGCCGATCCGCATGCTCGTCCGCATCCGCGACCGCGATCTGCGGATACATCGCGCGCGCGTCGGCCAGCGCCATGCCGGCCTTGAGGCCGAGCGCGGTCGCGGCGTCGTTTACGGCGGAGAGCCGCAACGCGCCCTTGACCGGGGCGGCGATGACCAGCGCTTCAGGCGGTGCGGATGAGCGCTTCGCGATCCGGTCGGTCGCGAGACGCCGCATCCACACCGAGAGATAGCGCCGCGAAGACGCGCTCATGGTGATCCCAGCTGAGTGTCCAGGTGCCGCAGGGGCCGCGGCGGTTGCGTACGAGAGAGAGCGTGAAGGCGGTGCGGCCGAGGCCGCCGAATTCGTCGGGCACGCTCGGTGCGCCGGAAATCTCCCAGCGCGTGCGCGCCGCGCTTGGGCTCCGCGACGGCTTGGGGCGCAGCAGCAGGCCGAGCGCGCCGCCCTCGCGCGCCGCGAGCGAGAGCCGCCGCGTCGCCGTCAGGTCAGCCTCGCCGTTGATCTCGGCGATGACGGTTGCGAGCGCGCGGCATTTCAGCGCCTCCTCCATGGCGAACAGCGCATCGACCGGCCGCGCGACGCGCGCGACCAGGAGCCGCGCGGTATCGAGCCCGATGTGATCGAGGCCGGGGCCATAGAGCGCGCCGGTTTCGAGCATGCCGAAATCGGTCGCGATCCACAGCGTCTGCTTCGCCTTCTCGGAGGCGAGCGCGGCCAGCGACAGCGCGAATCCGGCCGCCGCGCCGAGATGCATCGGCGCGGCGCTCAGGTCATGCAGTGCCGCGCAGGCGAGCCCGCCGCCGAGCGCCGTGTCGATTTCGCGAACGCCGAGCGCGCGTGAGCCTGCTTCCTCGGGAAGCGTCTCGGTGGCGATCGCGCCTCGGAGGCGCGAAAGCCGCTGCTCCATCCGGCAGGGAGCATGGCAGTGCCGTATGTTCATGATATGTTCTGATAATTCCGCCAACCCGCCGGAGAAGTCAAGCAATACTCTAAGTATCGGGAAAGACTTACGATTTTACCGCCGTCACTTCGACCTCGACCTTGAATTCCGGCCGGGTGAAGCCCGAGACGATCACCAGTGTGGAGGCGAACGCACTGCCGGACACGTAGCGGCTGCGCACCGCGCCATAGACCGGGAAATAGGCACGATCCGTGACGTAGGCGGTGAACCGCACCACATCCGCGAAGGTCATGTTCGCCTCGGCCAAAATCGCCTCGATGTTCTCGAAGCACAGCACCGCCTGCGCCTCGGCATCCTCCGGCACATGATCGTCGGGCGAAACGCCAAGCTGGCCCGAGGCGAACAGCATACGCCCGGCCGGGACCTCGACCGCATGGCTGTATTGCGCGAACGGCGCACGGATGGAGGCGGGATTGATCGGGCGTTTCATACCCCATCATATCGTCATCACCGGGCCGCCGCGAAGCGGCGAGACCCGGTGATCCCGACGAGGTGGGTAATGTCCTTCCTAAGCGGGATGGCCGGGACAAGCCCGACCATGACGAAGTAAAAAGTGAAATGTCCGACGATTTCATCACCATCCCGCAGACCCTCACGCGCTTCCGCCTCGCCAATGCGCGTGTGCCCGTGTGTCTTGTCGCCGATGCCGCGCAAGTTGAAAGCCGATGCCGAGGGCCTCGCGCCCTGCGACATCGTGATCGAGAAAGATCGCATTGGCGCGGTCAGCCCGGCGTCCGCCGCGAACGACGGCCTGCCGCGCTTCGATCTCGATCGCGGTATCGTGCTGCCGCGCCTCGTCGACGTACATACCCACATCGACAAGGGCCACATCTGGCATCGCGCACCGAACCCGGACGGAACGTTCATGGGTGCGCGCACGACCGTGATGGCCGACCGCGAGGCGAACTGGTCCGCTGAGGACGTGCGCCGCCGCATGGACTTTTCGCTGCGCTGCGCCTTCGCGCATGGCACCGGCGCGCTGCGCACCCACATCGACTCGATCGGCAAGCAGACCGCGATCTCGTGGGGCGTGTTCGCCGAGATGCGCGAGCAATGGAAAGGCCGGATCGCACTGCAGGCCGTGTCGATCTATCCGGTCGAATGGGCGATCGACGATGAACCGCAATTCCGCCAGATGGTCGAGACGGTTGCAAAGCATGGTGGCGCCATCGGCGGGCTCACCTTCATGGGCGAGCCGCTGACAGCGAAGCTCGACGCGGCACTCGACAGGGTTTTCGAGGCCGCGAAGGCGAACGGCCTCGATCTCGATTTCCATGTTGACGAGAGCGAGTCCCCACTCGCGCGCACGCTGCCGCGCATCGCCGAGGCGGCACTGCGCAATAAATTCAAGGGCCGCATTGTCGCCGGTCACTGCTGCTCGCTTGCGCTCGCCGACGACAACGAGCGCGCCACCATCATCGCCAAGATGGCCGAAGCCGGCATCGCGGTCGTGTCGCTGCCGATGTGCAACATGTACCTTCAGGACCGTGTGTTCGGCCGCACGCCGCGCTGGCGCGGCGTTGCGCCGCTGCACGAGCTTGCGGCGGCCGGCGTCACCGTGATGGTGGCGAGCGACAACACGCGCGATCCGTTCTACGCCTATGGCGATCTCGACATGCTGGAGGTTTATCGCGAGGCGACGCGCATTTTGCATTTCGATCATTCGGACCGGCCGTGGCTCAAGACCATCGCGGCGACGCCGGGCGAGGTGATGGGGCTGCCACATGGCCGCATGGCGGCTGGCGTGCCCGCGGGTCTCGTGTTGACGCGC
Source organism: uncultured Alphaproteobacteria bacterium (assembly GCA_963778455.1). Taxonomy (GTDB): domain Bacteria; phylum Pseudomonadota; class Alphaproteobacteria; order Rhizobiales; family Xanthobacteraceae; genus PALSA-894. The sequence goes on along the minus strand of CAVZUL010000006.1, from coordinate 39,843 downwards.
GCGCGGACGATGAACGAGTTGCTCTCGCGGCCGCAGAACGATCGCGTGGTGCTGTGCGCGGGGAAGCAGGTGGATCGCGCGCTGCCGGATTACCGCGAGCTGGATTAACACGCCGAGCTTCCGCACGACTCGGTGCTTACCCTCCCCTGGAGGGGGAGGGTCGACGCGAACGCAGTGAGCGTCGGGGTGGGGTGAGTTCAGTGCGAAAAGATTCACCCCACCCCGGCTCGCAGCTTCGCTGCTCGCCGACCCTCCCCCTCCAGGGGAGGGTGATCGAGCCCGCGGCTTGCGCTAAGCCAGCCTGCTCAGCTCAAACCGCTCCACATCCCGCAGCAGCTCGATAAACCGCTCCGCCTGAAACTCCGCCCACTGCTTGCCCTTCTCGGCTGTGCCGAGCGACGCATCGCCCGCGGCGCCGGCCGGATGGATGTCCTGCGCGATCCAGGCATGCGCGTGCAGGCCGGTCGGGCGCAGGAACTTGAATTCGTTCTCCATCCGCACCGACGACGGCACGAAGTTCGCCACCTTCTCCTTGCGCACGAGGTCGGGGCGCAGGTGCAGCATCAGCGAGGTCTCAATGTCGCCCGCATGAATACCGTGCAGCGCTTCCTGGTCCGAGAACAGACCTTTCGGGACGCCGAAGCGCCAACCCGTGGTCACCACCAGCATCTGGCAATTGACGCGTAGCTCGCGCGCGACGACCCGCATCGTGTCGACGTTGCCGCCATGCGACGTGACGATCACCAGCTTGCGGAGCCCGGCGCGCGCGACGCTCTCGCCGATCTCGGTCCACACGCGCTGCGCGGTTTCAGCCGTGTAGGTGATCGTGCCCGGCGAGCGGATGTGCTCGTTCGATTTGCCGACCGCGGAGATCGGCAGAAACAGCACCGACAGGTCCTCCGGCAGCTTCGCGATGACCGTATCGACCAAGCCTTGCCCGATGATCGTGTCGGTCGAGACCGCGAGATGCGGCCCGTGCTGCTCGATCGCGGCGATCGGCAGCACCGCGATTGTCTTTTCCGGATCGAGGCCGGCGAACTCTTCCGTTGTCAGTTGAATCCAGTGGACCTTGCGCATCAGAACCTCGCCATCGCGGCGCGCACCTTGGCCATGAACGCCTTACGTTGTTCGTCGGTCGCGACGTTCATATGATAGAGCGGATAATAGTCCACCTTCGCCCCGTTGGTGAAACGCGGCATGTAGCGCGTTATGATCTTCTTCGGCGGGTTCCCGACCAGCAGCGCGTTCCACCACGGTCGGCCGTAGGTCGTGATCCCGGCGATGCGCTTCAAGTTGGTGAGCAGCGGGATCGCCATGCTGGGATTGGACAGATCGAACGCCACGCCCGGCATCAGCAGCCGGTCCATCCAACCTTTCAGCATCGCGGGCGGCCCGAACGACCAGACTGGAAACTGGCAGATCAGCGCGTCGGCCTCGCGCAGGCGGCGCACATAGTCCGCGACGCCCGACTGGTTCTTGGCGAGATCGTGATAGGCGCGGCGCTCTTCGGTGGACATTACGGGATCGAATTTCTCGGCGTAGAGATCGCAGAGGTCGATCGTATGGCCTGCTTCCTTCAGTCCGGCGAGCGTTTCGGCGCGGATCGCGGCGTGGAAGCTCTCGGGCAGGGGATGGCAGTAGAGATAGAGGACGCGCATGTTCATCAACTGTGCCCCGGACGCGGTGCAGCACGAAGTGATGCACCGCTGATCCGGGGCCGCACGAAACTCCATAGTCCGTGGCGGTCCCGGGTCTGCATCGCATCACTGCGTGCTGCAATGCGCCCGGGACACAAGATCACTGCTTCACCGCCCGGTACGTCCGCATCTTGCCCGGATTAAGCAGCCCGTACGGATCGGCCTCCGCCTTCATGCCGAGCTGGTCGGCGCCGGTCGACTTGTGGCGCGTGCCGTCCTCCAGCGTGTAGACGTGCGGGTTGGCGATGAACACGCCATTCTTCTCGTGCAGCGCGATGATCTCGTTCAGCCGTTCCTCGGTGGTATAGCGCACGATCGGCAGCGCCGAGCAGGTGATCCTGCCGGCGAAGCGGATGAACTCGGTGTGCGGCAGCACCTCGTCGGGGAACATCTCGGTCATCTGCTTGACCAACTCGAGCAGCCGGTCGTGCGGGAACAGGCATTGCAGATACGTGATGGTGCGGTCCTGCTTCAGCCACTGCAAGGTCGTGTGGTTCCAGGTGTATTCGTACAACGGCTCCTTGCCCGGGCTGTCGTCATGCGGCTGCTCGTAGGTGATCGTGCCGCGCTTGCCGACGATGTCCTTGAAGCTTTCCAAAGACGGCTCGGCGATCATGCAGAAGATGACGTGCTTGCCCTCGGGGCAATGCGCCTTCAACACCGGGAAATGGATCGGGATCGGCCAAATCATCGGCGTGATCAGCTTTTTCACCACGCCGTCGGCAAGTGCGATGTCGTAGCCGACCCGCATCGCCTCGCCGAAATCGTCGAACGTCAGGATCACATCGGTCCAAGGCCACGCGGGCGCAAGCGGCATTTCCAGCGCCGTGATGATGCCCGTGGTGCCGTAGGCGCGATTGACCTTTTGCGCCGCATCGGTACGCAGCTCGATGACGCGCGGCGTTTCTTCCAGCGTGACCACGCGCGCGCAAAGAATGTTGCCGGGCTCGCGCAGGCCGCCGTAGTTGATCGAGCCGATGCCGCCCGAGCCGCCGCCGACGAAACCGCCGATCGTCGCCATCCGCTTGGTCGAGGGATGCATGCGGATTTCCCACCCCTGCGGCCGGGTGGCGGCGTCGAGATCATTCATCTTGATGCCCGGCTCGCACCGCACCATGCCGGGCTTCTGCCACTCGATCCTGGTCATGCTGGTGAGGTCGAGCAGCACGCCGCCTTCGAGCGGCACCGCCTGCCCATAGTTGCCGGTCGCGGCGCCGCGCGGCGTTAGCGGAATGCGCAGCTTCGCGCAGGCGGCCGCGACGCGGATGACGTCCGCCTCGTTGCGCGGCGTCACGACGATGTCGGCGGACTTGCCGTGCAGCTGCTTGTTGAGCACCGGCGAATACCAGAAATAGTCGCGCGAGCGCAGCCGCACGCGCTGCAAGTCGGTCGTGACCGGCACGTCGCCGATCATGCCGAGCAGGCGATCGATGTCGTAGCGCGATTTCGGGGCGGTTGCGGTCGCGGCGGGCATCTGGGTCTCCGGGGTTCACGCCGAAACTGGCATCGCCCCCGGCGCAAAGCAATCGGCCGGCGAGGGCCTATTCACGCAACCTGAAAGCGTGGCCGCTCCTGTGAGTTACGGGGTCCGATTTCACCTGCCTCTTACCTGGGCAGGGGACTGCTGTATCCTTGTGCATGACATCCGGCCGAGGCGTGTACTGGGGGCCGGGAAATGCGGCATATCTGTTGCTAGGAATGCCCTTGGTCTCAGCCGCCCCTCGGGGCCGTTTGAAGTGAAAGGATTGGGTCATGAGCATGAAGTATCGCATCGACCGCCGCAAAGCCCTCGGGCTTCTCGGGGGCGCCGCATCGTTGGTGGCGGTGCCGGGCGCGCGGGTTTCCGCGCAGACGCTCGACAAGGTGAGCTACCAGACGAACTGGCGCGCGCAGGCCGAGCATGGCGGCTTCTATCTCGGCGTCACCAACGGCATCTACAAGAAACACGGCATCGAGGCCGACATCCGTCAAGGCGGGCCGCAGCAGAACCCCTCGCAGCTTCTGCTCGGCGGGCGCGTCGACATGATCATGTCGAACTCGTTCGAGGGCATCAATTACGCCAAGGAGAACCTGCCGTTCCTGGTGGTCGCGTCGATCTTCCAGAAGGACCCGCAGGTGATCATCTCGCATCCGAATGTTGGCCACGACAAGTTCGAGGATTTGAAGGGCAAGCCGATCCTGATCGGCGCGGGCGGGCGCACCAGCTACTGGCCGTTCCTGAAAGCGCGCTTCGGCTTCACCGACGAGCAGGCACGGCCCTACACGTTCAACATGGCGCCATTCCTTGCCGACAAGCAGCTTTCGCAGCAGGGCTTCCTGTCGTCCGAGCCCTACGTGATCATGCAGGCCGGCGTGCAGCCGGTGGTGCACCTGATCGCCGATGCCGGCTTCGACAATTACCAGACCACCATCAACATCTCGAAAAAGATGGTCGACGAGAAGAAGGACGTGGTGCAGCGCTTCGTCAACGCCTCGCTCGAGGGCTGGGCCGAATACATGAAGGGCGGGCCGGCGATCGAAGCGGCCAATGCGCAGATCAAGAAAGACAACCCCGATATGACCGACGACAAGATGGCCTATGCGCTGAAGGTCATGAACGAGCGCGGCATCGTGAAGTCGGGCGATGCGCTGAAACTCGGGCTCGGCGCGATGACCGACGAGCGCTGGAAGCGCTTCTACGAGACGATGACGGCGGCTGGCGCGTTCCCGCCCGGCGTCGATTACAGACGAGCCTACAGCCTGGAGTTCGTGAACAAGGGCGTCGGCGCGTGACCATTGCCGCTGTGGCGGGCGCGACAAACGCCCGCCCGCTTGTTTCGATCCGCGATGTCTCGAAGCAGTTTGCGAACGGCACGGTCGCCATTCGCGGGGTCGATCTCGATCTGCGCCAGGCTGAGTTTGTGAGCCTGCTCGGGCCGTCCGGCTGCGGCAAGTCGACGCTGTTGCGCATCATTGCCGGGCTAGGGGCACCCAGCGCCGGCATTGTCGAGTGGCCGACCTCCGCGCATGACACGGGCGGCGAAGCGCACCCGGACCTGGGCTTCGTGTTCCAGGACCCGACCCTGATGCCGTGGTCGAACGCGCTGCACAACACCATGTTGCCGCTCACCCTGGCGGGCGTGGGCAAGACCGAGGCGGAGGAACGCGCCGCCGAAATGCTGGCACTGGTTGGCCTCAAGGGCTTCGAGAAATCCTATCCGCGCGAACTCTCCGGCGGCATGAAGATGCGCGTTTCGATCGCGCGCGCGCTGGTGACGCAGCCGAAGATCTTGCTGATGGACGAGCCATTCGCGGCGCTCGACGAAATCACCCGCCACAAGCTCAACGACGATCTGCTGGGGCTGTGGTGGCAGAACCGCTTCACGGCGGTGTTCGTCACGCATTCGGTATTCGAGTCGGTGTATCTCTCGCAGCGCATCGTCGTGATGGCGGCGCGGCCCGGGCGCGTGATGGCCGATCTTGCGAACGAGGCGCCTTATCCGCGCGACGCACTGTTCCGAACGTCGGCCGAATATGCGCACCTCTGCCGCGTCGCGTCGGAAACGCTCAAGCAGGCGATTGCTGCATGAGCGATCTCCCTCTCTCCCAGACCCTTCCCCACGACGGCACCGACGCCGAGGCGCGGCCGGTGTTCGCCGAGGAACGGCGCATCCTCGGCATCCGCGCGAGCTCCTGGCCCGGCATCATCGCGCCTGTGGTGATCGGCATCCTGGCGCTGACCGCATGGGAACTGACGGTGCGCCTCAAGGGCATTCCGCACTACATCCTGCCGGGTCCGCTGCTGATCGCGCAGACACTGTGGAACGATTGGGCCACGCTGTCGGACTCGCTGCTGATAACGTTGCGCATCACCTTCGCGGCGCTGACCGCCGCGGTCGTTGTCGGCGTCGCGCTCGCAATTATTTTCACGCAGTCGAAGTGGCTGGAGAAATCGTTGTTTCCGTATGCGGTGATCCTGCAGGTGACGCCGGTGGTGTCGATCGCGCCGCTGATCATCATCTGGGTCGGCGATATCAACCTGTCGCTCTTGATCTGTGCCTGGATCGTGGCGTTCTTCCCGATCCTGTCGAACACGATCCTCGGGCTCAATTCCGCCGACCACAATCTTATCAACCTGTTCCAGCTCTACCGCGCGAGCCGCTGGCAGACCTTGCGCTACCTGCGCCTGCCCGCCGCGCTCCCGTATTTCCTCGGCGGTCTGAAGATATCCGGAGGGCTCGCGCTGATCGGCGCGGTTGTCGCCGAGTTCGTCGCCGGCACCGGCGGTAGCGCGTCCGGGTTGGCCTATCGCATTCTGGAATCCGGCTACCGGCTGCAGATCCCCCGCATGTTCGCGGCGCTGATCATGATCTCGCTCACCGGCATCGCAATCTTCTTTTTGACAAGCTGGATCGCGCATCTCGCGCTGCGCAACTGGCATGAAAGCGCGGTGCGGCGGGAGAACTGAAGCAAAGTGTGGTCATTCCGGGGCGCCGCGCAGCGGCGAGCCCGGAATCCATAACCACGACTCTCTCACCTCATTCTCGGCTGCGGTTATCGATTCCGGCCCTCGTGGAGCCTGTCATCGGGCCGCGCGTTGCGCGGACCCGTTGGCTCGGCCGGAATGACGGTCACCGTTCGTCGATCAGGCTGACGTGCGCCGCCACGACGCGCCAGCCGTCCGGGAAGCGCACCCAGCTCTGCTGCTGCCGGCCGACCTTGCCGGGCACGGTCTCGCGCCGGAACAGCGTCGAGGCGACCGCGAAGTCGCGGCCATAGGTCGTGATCATGGTGCGCGAGATCGAACGCATCAGCCCGATCGGCGCGCGCGCCCCGCGAAACGCCTTGATCTGATCGAAGCCGTAGAGATTCTCTGCGATCCCGTAGCGGATCGTCTGCGGCGCATCGCGGAAGATCGAATTGAGGACGTCGAGATCGTTCGTCACCAACGCCTTCTCGTAGCGGTCGAACGCGGCCCGCACTTCAGCGACAACCTCCGGCAGATCGATGTCCATTCATTATCTCCTCATCCTGAGGTGCGAGCCAACGGGTCCGGCCCGCTCGGGCCGGCCCGATGACAGGCTCCGTGAGCCTCGAAGGATGGCCACAAGCTGTATCCTCGGCCATGCTTCGAGACGGCAGTGGAGTTTATCATCGGGCCGCGCTTTGCGCGGACCCGTTGGCCGCCTCCTCAGCATGAGGTCGGTGTTGCTACGGCCGCACCGCCGGCGTCTCGACTGTCATGCCGCGTGCGCGCCACATCAGGAATAGCTCGAGGTCGACATATTCGTCAGCGCCATAGGCATAGGGCTCCGCGCGCATGCCGATCAGACAATTGCGCAGGCGGCGCTGCAGCGAGCCGAGGTTCTGCCATTCCAGTCGATAGAGCGGATAGCCGTTCGGGTGGCCCTGCACCAGCGGGACGCCCGCGAGCTTCTGGCCCCAATTGTCGTCGTGGCAATTCTGGCAGGATAGATTGAGCTGGCCTTGACGCGCCGAATAAAGCGTGCGGCCGGCCTCGATGAACGGCCTCGTCTTCGCGTCCTCGGAGACCGAGATCGGCATTCCGCTCGACTGCTTGCCGACGTGGGCGGTGAGTGCGAGCAGGTCGCGGCTCTCGTGCGCGAGCGGTGGCGCCTGCTGCTGCTCGGTGCGGCAGCGATTGATGCGCTGCTCGATGTCGATCGGACGGCCTTTCGCCGGGCTGAACGCCGGATAGCGCGCCGACACTCCGCGCATGGACGTGGCCGCGTCGCCGTGACAATCCGCGCAGGCTTTCCCGGCTGTGCCTGCCTTGCGCTCCCACAGCGCCTCGCCGTCGAGCACCGAGAGCGTCGCGGGATTAGACGTATCGTCGTCCTGCATCGCCTTGGTGGCGGGGCTCATCTGCTCGTAGCTGGAGCGGCGCTGGTCGAGCGGGATTTGGGCGTCGGCGAGAGAGGTGAGGAAGCAGGTGAGAAGAAACACCGTCATTCCGGGGCGCGTGCGTAGCACGCGGACCCGGAATCCATAACCACAATCCGAGGAAAACCGGCGAGAGTTCGTGGTTATGCGATTCCGGCCCTCGCTCCGCTCGGCCGGAATGACCACATCCTACCCCACCACAATCTTCGCCTCTTCGGTCACTTCAAATCCATTGTCGCCGATCCAATGGAACGTGAGCGTGCCGCTTTCACTGGCGACCGTATGGAACGTGACGAATGGATTTGCCGCGATCGCGGGATAGAGCGTCGTTGCGAAAATCTCCTCGCCGTTATATCGGCACGAGAACGACGTGATGATGTCGCGCGGGATGATCACGCCGATGTTGGAGTGGCGGTAGCCGGTTTCCATGGCATGCGAAATCAGCGTCTTGATCTCGATCACGGAGCCGCGCTTGGCGGTCTTCGGCACATTGATGAGGGCGCGTGCAGCCATCAGATCAAATCCTCCAGACAGGCCGCGAGCGTGACGAGCACCTCTTGGGTGTCCGACCAGTAGCTGCCGTCGGACATCTCGGCGATCGCGGTCAGCCTTTGTGTGCCGGCGAGGCGGATACGCGCGGACACGACAGCCTTTCCGCAGCGCGGCCCAAGCTGTGCACTGATCACATTGGCCTGCGGGTTCTTTTCGTTGAACACGTGAATCGCCTTGACGTAATCGGTCTTGGTCATCGGCGAGTTGACCGTGACGGTCATCGGCACGGTGTTGCCGTTCTCCACCAGCGGCGGCAGGTCGAGCGTCACCTTGCCCTTGCGGATCTCGGCTTCGCCGACCACGCGCCGGATCGCGATTTCCATCTGGCCGGGTGTGTTCGCGGCGGCAGCCCCCGGCAGAACGCCTGCAACGGCAATCCCACCGATCAGTGCCTCGCGCCGCGTGATTCTGAGCATCATTGTCTCAGTCCTTCAGCGTCATCAGGTACGCCACCACATCCTCGATCTGTTCCGCGGTCAGGATCGGCTTGCCGCGAAATCCCGACGCAACCCTGGTCAGACCATCGACGCGGTAATACGGCGGCATGATGGTCTGCGGATTGACCTGTGCGGCATCCACGATCCGCAACCGCAACTGTCCTTCCGACCAACGCGCACCGGCCCCTTTCAGATCCGGCGCCATGGTGCCCTGGAACCGCTCCTGCGGATATGGGCCCGAGTGGCACAACAGGCAAAGCCCAACCTGCCGGTTGGTGACGATCTTCTCGCCCCGCCCGGTGTCTCCAGGCGATCCGGTGAGCGACTGCGGAATTGCGTCACCGGTCACCGTGTAGGGTCGCAACTCCTGCGCCAGCGCAGCCGCTGCGCCGAGCAGAAGCCCGGCCGATATCGCCCAGCACTTCAGCCGAACACCTCGGCCGTGAGCGTATTGAACCACCCTTCGGCAAATTGCGCTTCGAGCGAACGGTTCTCGCGCGGCGCGTCGATCGGGCTGACGCCGCCCGCGCCCTGGATGTCGGCGAGCACGCCGTCGGTCGGTTTGTAGACGCCCGCGACCGTGATGCCGTAGTCAGGGGCCACCAGGCTGTAGCAGGTGTTGATCAGTCGCGGCTCGCGGGGTGTCTTGCCGGCGAGCAGCGTCGCGACCGCGTCGGCGCAGACCTTGGCCTGCGAATTGGCCGAGAACGCCGACTTCGGCATTGCACCCATGATGGCGGCATCGCCAATGACGTGGATGTTCGGCACCAGCTTCGACTCGAACGTCACGGCATCGACCGGGCACCAGCCCGAACGGTCCGCGACGCCCGCGGTCTGCGCGATCGCGGCAGCCCGCTGCGGCGGAACGACGTTCGCGACGTCCGCCTTGTGATCGCTGAAGTCGGTCTTCAGCGTCTTCGTGGCGGCATCGACCGCATTTACCTTGCCGCCCTTGGAGAGCGACACCCATTCGAGGTGGTCGGGGTAAAGCTGCTGCCACGCATTTTGGAACGCCCGTTGTTTCGAGAATGCGTCCTTCGCATCGAGGATGATGACCTTCGACTTCGGCTTCTTGGTTTTCAGGTAATGGGCGATCAGGCTGGCGCGTTCGTACGGGCCGGGTGGACAGCGGAACGGATTGGCTGGCGCCGCGATGAACACCGTGCCGCCGTCCTCCATCGCTTCGAGCTGACTGCGCAGCAGCAATGTCTGCTCGCCCGCTTTCCAGGCATGCGGCATGATCTCGGCCGCACGCTCGTTGTAGCCGGGCAGACCGTCCCAACGCAGGTCGATGCCGGGCGCCATCACAAGCCGGTCGTAGGGAAGCGTCGTACCGCCGCTCAGCGTCACGCTCTTCGCCTGCGCGTTAACGCCGGTTGCCGTCTGAATCGCGACCGTCACGCCCGCGCCGGCAAGTCTCTCGTAGCTGAACTGCTGCGCGCGCAACGGGCGTAAGCCCGCGATCACGCCGTTCGAGAAGGGGCAGGCCGTAAAGGTCGGGTTCGCTTCGATGAGCGTCACGGTGATCTTTGGATCGGCCTTCTTGACGAAGCGCGCCGCGGACGCGCCGGCAAAGCCGCCGCCCACCACGACCACACGGGGGCCGGCGCCTTGTGCGATAGCCGGCAGCGGGAATAGCGCTGCGGCGCTCGCGCCCTTGAGGAAAGTGCGCCGGCTGGTGCTCATCGCGCGTTTCATTTCTGCGCCTCATACCACGCGGCGATCGCCCGGATCTCGTCTTCGGAGAATCCCTTGGCGATCCGGTCCATGATGGTGCCGGGCCGCTGGCCGGATTTGAACGCGATCATTTGGCTCGTCATATCGGCAGCCGGCCGGCCGGCGAGCGGCGGCACCGGCGTGTCGACGCGCGGGCTCGCCGCGTGACAGCCCGAGCACGACGCCGCGCCTGCAGGCGCTTCGGCGGCGAACGCGATGCCGGCCGATGCCAGCAGGATCATTGCGGCGGCGGTCAGACGCATCATGGGCATGTGCAAATCCTTGCAATGAAAGACGGCGGCCTGTGAGGGCCGCCGCCGTTCTTCTTGGCCTACGCCATCGCCACGTTGTGGTTCTTCAGCGGGAACGAGCGGATGCGCTTGCCCGTCGCCTTGAAGTACGCGTTCATGACGGCCGGGGCCGCCACACAGATGGTCGGCTCGCCAATGCCGCCCCACGGCCCGCTGCCGCCGCTCTCGATGATGATCGACTCGACCTTGGGCATCTGGGCGATCCGCATGGAGTCGTAGCTGTCGAAGTTGGACTCCACGATGCGCCCGTCCTTCACGGTGCACTCCTGATAGTAGAGCGCCGAGAGGCCATAGACGAACGAGCCGGCGACCTGGCGTTCGATCTGCGCCGGGTTGACCGCGTAGGTCGGATCGCTGGCCGCCACGATGCGATGCACCTTGAGCTTGCCGCCTTCGACCGACACTTCCGCGGCTCCCGCCACGTAGGCGTTGAACGCCTTCATGTGCGCGAGCCCGCGGTGGATGCCGGCCGGAGCGGGCTTGCCCCAGCCGATCCTCTCCGCGACCGCATTGAGCGCAGCGAGATTGCGCGGATGATTGGCGAGCAGCTTGCGGCGGAATTCGAGCTCGTCTTGCCCTGCCGCTTGCGCCAGTTCGTCCATGAAGCATTCCAGGAAGATGGCGTTCTGGTTGATGTTTACGCCACGCCAGAAGCCGGGCGGGACGTGCGGATTGCGCATGGCGTGATCGATCAGCAGGTTCGGGATCGTGTAGCTGAACGAGTGCTCGCCGGTGTGGAAGAGGCCCTGGAAGGCGAGCGCATCGCGCCCTTTGTCCTGCTCCACCACCTGCGGGCGCACGGCCGCGAGGATCGACTGCCCCGACAGGCGGATGTGCAGGCCGGTCAGGTTGTTGTCCTTGTCGAGTGCGCCGGTGAGCTTGGCCATCATGACCGGGTGGAACCGGCCCTGCGCCATGTCTTCCTCGCGCGACCAGAGCAGCTTGATCGGGGTGCCGGGCATCTCCTTGGCGATGCGGACAACCTGATGCACGTAATCCTGGAACGCGCCGCGCCGGCCGAACCCGCCGCCGAGGTCGATCTGATGCACTTCGCACTTGTCGGCCGGCAGGCCCGACGCGGCGAGCGTCGCCGCAAACGATGCCTCGCCGTCCTGCGTCGGGACCCACACCTCGCACTTGTCGGCCGTGAAACGCGCGGTGGCGTTCATCGGCTCCATGCAGACGTGGTTCTGGTAGGGATAGGAGTAGACCGCCTCGACCTTCTTCGCAGCGCCCGCGATCGCGGCTTTGGCGTCGCCATTCTGGTTGCCGACGAAGGCTTGCTCGGCATCGAGTCCGGCCTTGAGCATCTCGGCGATCGACGCGCTCGAGACCTTCGCGTTCGGACCTTCGTCCCAGACGATAGGCAGCGCATCGAGCGCGGTCTTCGCCTGCCACCAAGTGTCGGCCACGACCGCGACCGCGGTGTCGCCCGACCTGAAGGACCTTTTTCACGCCGGGCATGCCGGCGACCTTGGCGGCGTCGAAGCTCTTCACCTTGCCGCCGAACACCGGCGACTCCTTGATCGTGGCGTTGAGCATTCCGGGGAGCTTCAGGTCGGCTCCGTAGATCTGGCGGCCGGTGACCTTGTCGGCGGTCCGGAACCGCTTGATCGGCTTGCCGGCGATCTTCCAGTCCTTCGGATTCTTCAGCGCCGGCTTGTCCGGCACCGGCAGTTTCGCGGCGGCGTCCGCGACCTTGCCGTAGGTCGTGGTGCGGTTCGACGCCTTGTGCGTCAGCACGCCCTTGTCCGCCGTGATTTCGCCGGCGGGCACTTTCCATTCGTTCGCCGCGGCCTGGATCAGCATCATGCGCGCCGCTGCGCCGCCCTGACGGACGTATTCGTGCGACTCGCGGATGCCGCGGCTTCCGCCGGTCGAATACGAGCCCCACGGACGCTTGCGCTTGACGCTCTCGCTCGGCGGCGCGTGTTCATAGGAGACTTTCGACCAGTCGGCTTCGAGCTCCTCGGCGATGAGCTGTGCAATGCCCGTGACGGTGCCTTGGCCCATCTCGGCGCGGACCATACGGACGACGACGCTGTCGTCCGGCTTGATCGTGACCCACACGCCAAGCTCAGGCGTCGAGAGGGCGGCCTGTGCGTTCGCAGTCTCGCTTGCGAACGGGATGCCGATTGCAAGGCCACCACCGGCGGCGGCGGTGCCAATCAGGAACGAGCGGCGATTCATATTCGGTACATAGTTCATGACTGCTCCCCTTACGCGTTCGCTGCCATGTGGATCGCTTCGCGGACCTGCTGGAAGGTACCGCAGCGACAGATATTGGTGATCGCGTCGTCGATGTCTTTATCGGTCGGCTTCGGCTTCTCGGCGAGAAGCGCGGAGACCGCCATGATCATCCCGCATTGGCAATAGCCGCATTGCGGCACGTCGTGATTGACCCAGGCCTGCTGCACCTTGGTGAGCACGCCGCCCTGCGCGAGGCCTTCGATGGTGGTGATCTTCTTGCCGGCGGCATCGCTCACCGCCATCGCGCAGGAGCGTACGGCCTGTCCGTCGATGTGAACCGTGCACGCGCCGCATTGCGCGACGCCACATCCGTACTTGGTGCCGGTGAGTCCGACCTGTTCGCGGATCACCCACAGCAGGGGCGTGGTCGGGTCGACGTCGATGTTATGCGATTGTCCATTGATGGTCAGAGCAACCATAGTCATGCCTCCCTGCTCACCCATCGGTGAGCTTGTCGTCGCCAACTCGCGCGATCGCTTTTTGTTGGCGCGGTTTTTCTCAAGCGCGCGTCGGACGACATGCTAACAATTCTAAACAGATCGGGACATCGCAATTCCGTGATCGGGAGCAGATGTCACAGGCGGAAAAATGATTGAGGACTAATCAAGTCTACAAATAAGACAAGCGCGTTTTGGTCGCGCTCGCGCTTCGCGGTTGTTCAGTTCAATCCCTTGCGGCGGCGCGCGGCTTCATCCACGAGCGCGATATTGTTGGCGATCGTGGGATTTGCCGGGTCTTTAGCCTGTGCCTCGGCAAATTTCGCGCGCGCGCGGCGCAGATCTCCGCGCAGCAGATACGAGTAGCCGATGTTGTTGATCACCTCCGGCCGCGGCCCGAAGATCGACAGCGCTTCCCGGTAGGCGCGGTCGGCGAGGTCGTAGCGCTTGAGCCGGTCGTAGGAGGCGGCGAGCCCAAGCCAGGCCTCGCCGTCGCGCGGGAGCTTCTCGGCCGCGCGGCGGAAGTGCTGTTCGGCGAGTCCGTAGTTCTTCTCGCGGTAGTGCCGCTTGCCGAGCGTGAGGTCGTCGCCTGGATCGCCGCCGAGCAGCGCGTCCTTCACGGCCAGGTTGGGCTCTTCGACGAGAGGCGTGCTGCCGGTGATTTCGGGCGTCGCGGGCGGGGGAGGGGGTGAATCGTCGGCGCCGCCGGGCATCAGCGAAGCAAGCTTGAAGTCCGGTACGGAAGCGCAGCCGGCAAGCCCGGTCAGACACGCAGCCACGCAGACAACGCGCACAAGAATACGCATGCACTCACCACTCCGGCGCACGGCCGGCGTTACGCAACACAACACACACACTGTTGGGAGACGGAACGCGGCTCCCCCCGCCGGAGGATAGGCTGACAAGAGTTAAGGGATTGTTTGCAGTTCCGGAGCGGGGTGGCGCAATCCTGCTCCTCATGGTGAGGAGCCGACGAAGTCGGCGTCTCAAACCATGGCACGCGCTCCTGGCCATCCTTCGAGACGCGGCCCGTTGGGCCGCTCCTCAGGATGAGGTCGGAGTTAGTAATTCCCGACCTTCAGCCGCACGTAGACCGGCAGCAGGATCACGATGATCACCACCGGAAACACGCACAGCGTCAGCGGCACCGAGAGCTTGGCGGGCAGGCTGTAAGCCTTCTCCTCGGCGCGCGACATGCGCTTGTGGCGCATGTCGTCGGAATAGACGCGCAGCGCCTCCGTCAGCGATGAGCCGAGCTTCTCGGATTGCTGCAGCAGTGTTGCAAACGAACGCGCCTCTTCCAGTCCGAGCCGGTCGGCGAGATGATCGAGCGTTTCGCTCAACGTGCGCCCCGCGCGCATCTCGAGCGTCGCCATGTGGATGTTGGCGGAGAGCGAGCGGTAGCTGTCCGCTAGCTCGCGCCCGACGCGGTCGAGCGCTGCCTCCATGCTCAGGCCCGCATCGGCGCAAACCACCAGCAAGTCCATGAAGTCCGGAAACCCGGTGCGATGCTCCACCTGGCGCACCGAGATGACGCGGCTGAGATAAACGCTAGGCACGAAATAGCCGAAGATTCCGCCGAGCAGCACCATCGGCCAGAACATGCCGCTATCATCGCTCAAGGCATAAGGCGCGATCAGGAAGGCCGAGACGGAGAGCACAATCGCCGCGACCGCGCGCGCGAGGAAGAAGAATGCGGGCGCACGCTGGTCGAGAAAGCCGGCCTGAATCAGCCGGCGGCGCAGTTCCTTCACCTCACCGGCGTCTTCGCCGGAATAATGCTTGGCGGTGTATTCGATCAGCCGTTGTGTGGCGACCTTGCTGGCGTAACGCAGCGAGCGCGGGTCGTCGGTCGCTTGAGTCGTGCCGCCGCCGGTTCCGATCCCGGCGGCTCGGCGTTTCACCGCGAGACGCACCTGCACCAGCGCCATCACGCCGAACGCGAGCGCGGCCGCCGACAGGAATACGAACGCGCTCACCATCAGGGTGGAATTGTCGCCGCCCGAAATCTGACTCATGAGCTCGAAGATCGTGTCCACGGTCAGATCCGGAAGTTGCACATTTTGTACATGACGATATTGCCCAGAACCATCCAGGTGCCGGCGAGGCCGAGACCCATCTTGGTGAGGCTCTGTTCCCAGACGCTGGCGTAGAAGCCGGGCGCCACTACGTTGAGCAACAGGAAGATCACGATCGGCAGGCCGGACAGGAACAGTGCCGAGAATTTTCCTTCCGCGGCGAGCGCCTTGATCTTGCGCCGCATCTTGAAGCGCTCGCGGATGACGCGCGAGAGGTTCTCGAGGATTTCGCTCAAGTTGCCGCCGGTCGACCCCTGGATCGACACGGCTGTGACGAACAGCGGCAGGTCTTCCTGGCCGACGCGGAAGTAGAGGTTGCGCATCGCGGTTTCGACGTCCGCCCCGTAGGTGATCTCGTCGGCCGCGATGCCGAACTCGGTGCCGATCGGATCGGGCATTTCCTGCGCGACCAGTCCGACCGCGACCGGGACCGGATGGCCGGCGCGCAGGGAGCGCACGATGATGTCCATCGCGTCGGGAAACTGCGCGGCGAATTTGCCGTGGCGCCTGCGGCGCATGAACAGCAGCATCGCGAACGGCAGCGCGATTGCGGCAACAAGACCTGCCGCGCTTGCCTCGATCATCTCGCCGCGGATTGTCAACACGCGAAGAACGTGCCGCCGCCCGCCACCAGCGCGACCAGCGCAAGCATCAGCGCGCCGCGCGTCATGCCGGATTCGAGCATCAGCCGGTTGAACCACTGCACGCCGAAGCGCAGCAGGCCGTCGTTGGTCAACCCGCGCTCGCGCCGCAACTGGATCAGGATCGCTTCGCGGTCCGGCTGGTTCTTGCGACAACTTGAGGCGGCGGTTGACGTGGCTGCGATACGACGCGGTCGAGAAGCCGAGCAGGTACACCGCCTCGGCGAACAACACGACCGAGATCGCTGCGCAGATCGTGATCAGCGTGGTGGTGTCGAGTTCGAACCACATGGGTTAGTTCTTTAGTTTGCGCATGATCTTTTCCGAAAACCGGTTTCCACTTTTCGGGATCATGCGCTAAAGCGGCTTCGACGGATCGAAATACGCGCCCGGAATGTTGATACCGCGCGCGACAAGTTCGGAGAGGAAGCGCGGGCGCACGCCAGTCGCCTGGAAGTGACCCTCGACCGAGCCGTCAGCCGCGGTGCCAGTGCGCACGTATTTGTAGATGTCCTGCATCTGCAGGATGTCGCCCTCGAGGCCGGTGATCTCCGAAATCGCGGTCACCTTGCGCTTGCCGTCCGAGAGACGCTGGAGCTGCACGATGACGCGGATGGCGGCGGCGATCTGTCCGCGCACCGACGCGATCGTCATCGGCATGCCGGCCATGCCAATCATCTGTTCGAGGCGCGAGATCGCGTCGCGCGGTGTATTGGCGTGGATGGTCGCCATCGAGCCCTCATGGCCGGTGTTCATGGCCTGGAGCATGTCGAAGGCTTCCTCGCCGCGGCACTCGCCGAGGATGATGCGGTCGGGGCGCATGCGCAGCGCGTTCTTGACCAGCTCGCGCTGGCGGATTTCGCCTTTGCCCTCGACGTTGGGCGGGCGGGTCTCCATGCGGCCGACATGCGGCTGCTGCAACTGCAGTTCGGCCGCGTCCTCGATGGTGACCAGGCGCTCCTTGTCGGAGATGAACGCCGAAAGCGCGTTGAGCATCGTGGTCTTGCCCGAGCCGGTGCCGCCCGAGATGATCAGCGTGATGCGCGCATTGACGGCGGCGGCGAGCACCTCGCCCATCGCGGGCTTGAGCGCGCCGATATCGATCAGCTTTTTCAGGTTGTATGGTTTCTTGGAGAACTTGCGGATCGAGACCAACGGTCCGTCGACCGCGATCGGCCGCACCGCGATGTTGATGCGCGAGCCGTCGAGCAGGCGCGCATCGCACAGCGGCTGCGTTTCATCGACCCTCCGCCCGACCGCCGAGACGATCTTGTTGACGATGCGCAGCAGGTGCGGCTCGTCCTTGAAGCGGACGGGCGTCGGTTCGAGCACGCCGGCGCGCTCGATGTAGACGCATTCGTGGCCGTTGATCAGGATGTCGTTGATGGTCGGGTCCTTGAGCAGCGGCTCGATCGGGCCGAGGCCGGTCATCTCGTCGATGATCTCGTCGACGAAGGCGTCGAGCTCCTGCGCGTTGAGCGCGATGCGCTCGGCGAGCACATATTGAGCGACCAGCGCGGAGATCTGCCGCCGCACCTCGCCTTCCGACACCTTCTCGATCGCCGAGAGATTGATCTCCTCGATCAGGCGGCGATGCAGGCGGACCTTGGCGTCGAGCAGCTTGTCGCGCAGCGGCGAGGTCGACGGCGCGGGCTCCGGATTGGGTTCGAGCTTCGGCAGCTCCGCCACCATCTGCAGGCTCGGCGCTTCGACCGGCGGGAGCTCCGCGGTGGGCGCCGCCGCAGCCGCCGTGGCCGCGGCCTGCGCCTCGGCGATGCGTCGCGTTGCGGTGAAACGGCCGAACATGTCTTGCCTCAGCGCGCGAGCGCGAGCTTGCGCTCGCTCGATGCCGGCGCCGCCGCGACGGCGCCCTTTTTCTTCGGCGGAACGATCAGCTTGGAGAGCGCGGTCGAAATGTTGTTGCCGGCCTTCACTTCGTCGAGCGGCACGCCGCGGTCGATCGCCTCGCTGACCAGACGGAAATTGTTCGGAATGGTGCAGGCGAGCGTTTCGCCGAGCGCCTGCTCGATGTCGGCGCGGCGCAGCCCCGGTCCGAACAGCCGCTGCTCGAAGCGGTTGACGATGACCTCCGGATGCGGCCCGTCGGCGAGCCGCTCGCGGATCACGTTGACCAGATGACGCGCGTGCTTGAGCCCCGGCACGGTCATTTCGGTGACCAGGAACAGGCGATTTGATCCGATGAGAACGCTGTCGGTCCAGGCGAACCAGGTGCGCGGCACGTCGATCACCACATTATCGAAATGCGCCGCGACCAGATCGAGCAGCCGCGTCACGACTTCGAAATCGAATGAGCGCATTTCGGCCGGCCGGCTCGGCGCCGCGATCACCTTCAGGCCCGAGGGATGCTCGGAGATCATGACTTCGAGCAGTTGCCGGTCGAGGCGATCCGGACGCGGCTCGATCTCGTCGAGATCGAGACGTGGCTCGAGGTCGAGATAGTCGCAGCACGAGCCGTGCTGGAAATCGAGATCGACCAGGCAGGTTGAGGATTTCTGCCCGCCCTCGCCCTTGAGCAGCAGCATCGCGGTCTCGATCGCCAATGTGGTGAGACCGACGCCGCCGGAGGCGGGCAGGAAGGTGTAGATCGTTGCTTCGGTCGCGCCGCCGCTCTGTGCCCCTTGCGCGGCGCGCGCGCAGGCGCGCACCAGATCGAGCGGCTGCACCGGCTTCACGACGAAGTCCGCGACGCGCATCTGCAGCAGTTGCCGCGCGACCGACACGTCGAACGCGGGGATCGCGACGATCACGGGCGGCGCCCCGCCGAGCCGCTGCGTCAGCGCGTTGAGCGCCGCGAAGTCCGCTTCGCTGCCGGGATCGATATCGACGATCACCACCATGGCGCCGGTCGGCTCGAGCTTGCGCACCTCGCTGGCGAATGCGCCGGCCGTGGTGCTGAGCTCGATCTTGCCGTCCATGCCGAACGTGCCGCGCACCAGACGTTCAAAATCGGCGTCGCGGCACTGTGCCACGACGCGCGTCTTGACCGGATCGGGATTTCCGCGCGCGAACATCAAAGTCTCAACATTTCACTTCGGTTGCAGCAGGACCGGGTCGTACTTCAGCGACGAGGTGCTGGAGCCCGCGAGCGGCGTGACCTTGTTGGTGCGGTAACGCTCGGCCGCGGCCTGCATGCGCTCGCCGTCGAACGCGATGTTGCGGTCGCCCGCGCGCAGCGGCCACGGATCGACCATGTGGGTCACCTTGTTGGCCGCGGTCGCGTCGCCGGCCGCGAAGCTCACCGTGTCACGTCGGTCGAGATACATGTCGGTGCACGCGCCGAGCAGTGTGGTGGCGGCGAGCGCCAGGATTGTCGCGCCCTTACTTCGAGACATAGGTGACTCCCTTCGGGACATCGAGGATGTGGCCGATCAGCGGTGCGCTGCCGTCCGAGCGACCCTTGATTCTTCGGTCCATCGGCACGGTGATCTCGGCCTGGCCGAGCAGGAAGAAGTCCGCATCGTTTGCCGGCTTGGTGCCGTCGAGCGGCGTGCGCAGGACGTCGCCCGGCCGGGCAGGGCGCACGAGGCGCGGCGTCACGATGATGACGAGGTCAGTTTCTTTCTTCTGGTATGAGGCACTGCGCGCGAGCGCTCCGAGCACCGGAACGTCGGCGAGCCAGGGCAACTGCTTCTGGTCCGCCGTGTTGATGCTCTGGAGCAGGCCCGCGATCGCGAAGCTTTGTCCGTCACGCAGCTCCACCGTGGTGTTGGCGCGCCGTACGATCAGCGCCGGGACCGAGATCGATCCGACAGTGACAGACGTGGTTGGGTCGATCTGGCTGACCTCCGGCTCGATCTTGAGGTTGATCACGCCATCGCCGAGCACCGTCGGGGTAAACGAGAGACCGACGCCATATTTCTTGAATTCGACCGTCACGCTGCCGAGGCTCGATGAGACCGGAATGGGAAACTCACCGCCGGCAAGGAAGCTCGCGGTATCACCCGAGAGCGCGGTCAGGTTCGGCTCGGCGAGGCGGCGCACGACGCCGCGCTGTTCAAGCGCCTGCAAGAGTGCGTCGGCCTGCACGCCGTTGCCGAGCAGGCGTCCGATGACCGCGCCAAATGGCGCGGCGCCGGAAACGAGCGAACCCGCGCCGACAGCCGCCGCGATGCCCGAGTTGCCGGCCTGGAAGCTTTGCTGCATCACCTGCCAGTTGATGCCAAGGTCGCGGCCCGCCGAGCGCGAGGCCTCGACGAAACGGACTTCGAGCATCACCTGCTGAGGGGCGCTCACCTTCACGGAATTGATGACATCCGCGCCGAACTGCTTGGCGATCGTCATGGCCTGATCGACCGTCGGGGCGTTCGGCGCCGTGCCGCCCAGCATGATGCGGCCGTTGACCGAAGAGACGCGGAAGCGCGCATGCGGGAAGCGCTGCGCGAGTTCGCTGCCGAGCCGCGAGGTGTCATAGGACACCTCGATGTCGAACACGCCGACCAGCCGCTTGCCTTCGCCGTAAACCGAAACACGCGCGTTGCCGATCTTCTTGCCGAGCACCGACAGCGAGCGATCGGTCAGCGGGATCGCGTCGGCAACGTCGGGCTCGCTCACGATCACCTCGGAGAAGCTCTCCTCGGTGCGCACACTCTCCGACTTGCCGATGGATATCTTGACCGTCGCGGCGTTGCGGCCCGCGGTCAGCGCGACCTCGCGCGCCAGCGCGGGCGCGATGCCGGCGGCAAACTGCGCGGCGGTTGCCGACGCCAGCATGACGGCCGCGCGCAATGCGGTCTTCAGCCAGTCGCGCGGCGGCGCGGCTTTAGCAGGGCGCTCTGCGCCCCGACATTCGTTCCCCATGACCCAACCCCTTCCCCGTTATTCAGCGGCGCGCCGCTGCCTGTTCGTCGGCGCTTTCGCGCCATTGCGTTTCTTCTGCCGCGACGTTGTAGTCCTGCTTGGTCGTGCCGCGCGTCACCGACACCTTGGCGAAACGCTTCGCCTCGGGCGCGCGTTGAATTACTTCGGTCTGGCTCAAGTCGCCGGTCGTGATGCGCCGCGTCGCGTCCAGCACCTGCTCGCCGGCGCGGCGCAGCATCAGCGAGAGATTGCCGAGCGAAGCCGCGAGCGCGATTTTCTGCGCGCCGACGGTATCGACCTCGACCGTCACCGCCTTCACGACGGTCGGCCGGTCGGCCGCGTCGTCAGCGAGCTGATCGACCGCGAGCACGCGCGCATTCTGGATCACCACGTCGTTGATGCCGTTGGTGCGTTCCTGCTGGCGCGTGAGCAGCACGTCGACATGATCGCCCGGCAGCACGAAGCCGCCGACGCCTTCGACGTCGTTGACGCGGATCGTGACGGCGCGCATGCCGTCCTGGATCACCGCCGAGAGCGTCGCCTTCTGCCCGGGTCCCGTGATCTTGGAACGCAGGAGCGGCTCGTTCCGCTCGATCGAGGCAAGCACGATGCGCTTTCCACCCGAGATCACGTCGGCGATCGAGCCGAACGTGCCGGCGGGCAGCGCTTCATCCGGCCAGGTGACCTCACGCAGATTGTCCGCCGTGACATGCGTGCCGAAGCGAAGTGGTCCTGCCGCAATAACGATTGTGCGCGTCGCGATCGGCTTTGCCTTGGGCGCCACGACCTTGCGGCTGAGGTCGGCCTGATAGTTCAGCCAGCCCTGCGCGACGAAGACCGCGAGCAGGCCGAACACGACCGCTATGCCAACCATCACGATGGTATTTTTTCGCACCGCCAGCCCCGTAACTCTTAATTTGCTTTTGTGTTGGCCAAAGTGCGCGTTGAAACTGAATCCTTCCTGAAGTTTGGCGCTCGAATGCTGCTATGTTGAATCTGCCGCTAAGGCCTATCCTTACCGGCGGCTTAAGCGTTTCTCTGCAATCCGAGCAATGTGCTGTTTACCAACATGCCGATGCGGCGCGTTTGTTTCGATTGGTCCGCAATGCAGGCCCGCGGACTAACAACGCACTGTCCCGCACCGATTTATTCTTAGCGCATTTTAAGAGAAGTTCCGGTCACGCCGTGACTGAAAGGTAAAACCTTGCGCGCCACTGTGCGGCTCCGTTGATCAAGGGGCTGAGAGACACATGTTCTCACGATTTCTCGCCGACCAGCATGGCGGCGTTGCTCCCATCTTCGCGCTCGGGCTCGTTCCGATGATCGGCCTCGCCGGGGCCGCGGTCGACTACAGCCGCGCCACCGCCGCGCGCTCCGCCATGCAAGCGACCTTGGACGCGACGACCTTGATGATCGCCAAGGACGCGCAAATCATCCCGTCGAACCAGGTCAACACGCGCGCGTCCGAGCTGTTCAACGCCGCCTTTGCGCGCGACGACGTGTCGAGTCTTTCGGTGAACGCATCCGTCTCAAACGGAACGGGCGGCACGACGGTGACGGCGTCTGCCGGCGGCACGGTCGCAACGACGTTCATGCATATGCTCGGCCGCACCACGGTGGCGATTGCGGCAAATGCGACCGTCGTCACCGCGAGCGACGGCCTTGGATGCGTGCTTTCGCTCAATCCGACGGCGAGCGGCGCCGCCACCGCGCAGGGCAGCACGGCCGTCAAGCTGAACGGCTGCAGCCTTTACGACAACTCGGCCAACAGCTCCGCGCTTACCGTTGGCGGCTCAGCGACGGTGACGGCGGATTTCGTCGGCGTCGTCGGCGGCATCGGGTCGAGCACGGGAATCTCGGCGACGAACGGCGTCCGCACCGGAATCTCTCCTGTCGTGGACCCATATGCCGATGTGAATGTGCCGGTGTTCGGCGGCTGCGACGAAAACAACTACACCGCCAAGAACACCGAGACGATCAATCCCGGCGTCTTTTGCGGCGGCATCAAGGTCAACGCCAACGCGGTACTGACGCTGAATCCCGGCCTGTACATCCTGGATGGCGGCGGCCTCACGGTGAACGGCGGCTCGACGGTGTCGGGAACGGGTGTGACTCTCGTGTTCACAAAAAAGAACGAGAACGATTGGGCGACCGTTACGATCAACGGCAATGCCAATGTGAACCTCAAGCCGATGACCTATGGGCCGACCAGGGGCATCGTCGTTCTTGCCGACCGCAACATGCCGGCCGGCAAGGATTTCAAGTTCAACGGCGGTGCCTCGCAGTATTTCGCCGGCGCGGTTTATGTCCCGACCGGCGCGGTGACTTTTGCGGGAGGAGCCGATACCGCGACGACCTGCACGCAGGTCATCGGCGACACCGTGACGTTCGTCGGCAATTCGAATCTGGCGATCGACTGCAGCCAGTACAACACGCGCCCGTTCAGCAGCAAGACGATGCGCGTGGCTTCGTGACTTCGTAGCTTCAGATCACCAGATCGCCGCGCAGGAATGCGGCGGCTTCTTGTGTTGCCGGCGCGGTGAAGAACGATCCGGCATCGGCGCGCTCGGTGAGCCGCCCGCGCACCAGGAACACGACCTCGCCTGCAAGGCGCCGCGCGAGCCCCAACTCGTGCGTCGCCATCACGATCTTCACGCCGGAAGCCGCAACGTCGCGTGTAATGTCTTCGACGGCCTTCGCGGCGGCGGGATCGAGGCTCGCGGTCGGCTCGTCGAGAAAAAGAACTTCCGGATCGCGTGCGAGCGCGCGCGCGAGCGCAAGCCGCTGCTGCTCGCCGCCGGACAGTTTCCGCGCCGGGCGATCGACGAGGTGTGCAAGCCCGACCTGCGCGAGCAATTCGGTCACGCGCTTCTCGTCGCGTGCCGGCAACGCATAGGCGACGTTCGCGGCGGCCGTCCGGCGCAGCATCACGGGGCGCTGGAACACCATGGCGAGCCTCTCGCCCGGTACGCCCCGTCCACCCCAGGAAATGCGTCCGCCCGTCGGCGCGACCAGTCCCATCGCAAGCCGGATCAGCGTGCTCTTGCCCGAGCCGTTCGGCCCGAGCAGCACGGTTGGCGCACCCGCGCCGAGCGTCAGCGAAAGATCGCGTACGACCTCGACCGCGCCGATCCGCAGCGATGCGTTTTCGAATGCCACCGGCAGATCGCTCATCGGCGCGCGCATCATCCAACCCGCATTTCGCCGAGGCGGCGCGCGCCCCAGGCGAGCGCGTTCACCGCGATGATCAGCGTGATCAGCACCATCCCCAGCCCCATCGCGAGCGGCAGGTCGCCCTTGGAGGTTTCCAGCGCGATCGCCGTGGTCATCGTGCGGGTGAAGCCGTCGATGTTGCCGCCGACGACCATCACGGTGCCGACTTCCGCGGCGGCGCGACCGAAACCCGCCAGCAATGTGGTGACCAGCGAAAAGCGCGCGTCCCAGATCAAGGTCGCGACGCGGCGTGCGGGTGTGACGCGCAGGGCGGTCAGCTCTTCGCGGTATTCCACCCACAGATCCTCGATGGTTTGCCGCGTCAGCGCCGCGATGATCGGCATCACCAGGAAGGCTTGCGCGATGATCATCGCTTTCGGGGTGAACAGGATGCCGAGCGCGCCGAGCGGTCCGGAGCGCGAGAGCAGCAGATAGACCGCGAGGCCGACCACGACCGGCGGCAGGCCCATGAAGGCATTGATGACGACGACGATGGACGTGCGGCCGGGGAAGTTCACCAGCGCCAGGAACGCGCCGAACGGCAATGCCACCACCGCGGCAAGCGCGACCGCGCACAGGCTCACGTAGAGCGAGAGCGCAACGATCCGATAGAGCGCCGGGTCGCCGCCGAATACAAGTTGAAGCGCGGATGCGCCGTCGGGCATGCCTCGTCTCGCACTGAACGTCCCCGCACCATTTTCAAACGGTCGCGAAAACGCAAGGCACGGGAGGCCGTGCGGAGCAAATATAGGGCCGGACTATGGGGTTTTCGGCGCGCCGCGCCCGCTACTCTTGAGGAAATCGAAATCGCAGCCCTCGTCAGCCTGCATGACGTGGTGCTGGAACAGCCAGGAATAGCCGCGGTCCGAACCCTCATGCGGTGGTGGCGCCTTGGTGGCGGCAGCGCGCTTCTTCAGTTCTGCGTCATCCACCAATAGCTCGATCGCGCGCTTCGGCACATCGAGCCGAATGCGATCCCCCGTCCGCACCAGCGCGAGCGGCCCGCCGTCGGCCGACTCCGGCGTGATGTGCAGCACGATGGTGCCGAACGCCGTGCCGCTCATGCGCGCATCGGAAATCCGCACCATGTCCTTCACGCCGGCCTGCGCGAGCTTCTTCGGAATCGGCAGGTAGCCGGCCTCCGGCATGCCCGGCGCGCCCTTCGGCCCGGCGTTGCGCAGCACCAGCACGTCGTCCGCGCGTCACATCGAGGTTCGGATCGTCCATGCGCAAGGTCATGTCCTCGATGGTCTCGAACACCACCGCGCGGCCCTCATGCGTCATCAGCTTCGGCGTCGCGGCGGATTGCTTGATGACCGCGCCGCGCGGCGCGAGGTTGCCGCGCAGCACGCACATCGCGCCCTGCGGGTTGATCGGATTCTTCCGCGACCGGATGACCGTCTGTCCCGGCACCTGCTCGGCGACCTTCACGTGATCGCGCAGCGTGCCGATAACCGTCGGCGCGTCGAGATCGAGAATGTCGGACAATTCCTGCATCAGCCGCGGCACGCCGCCGGCGTGATGGAAGTGCTCCATGTAGTGATCGCCCGAGGGCTTCAGGTCGATCAGCACCGGCACCTGCTTTGGACAGCGCGTCGAACGCATCGAGATCGAGCGTGATGCCGGCGCGCCCCGCCATCGCGGCGAGATGCACGATGCCGTTGGTCGAGCCGCCGATCGCCTGCAGCACGATCAGCGCATTGCGCAAGCTCCGCTCGGTGAACAGCTCGGTCGGCCGCGGCGAGCCCTTCTTCGCCATCTCCACGGCCTGCTTGCCGCTCGCCTCCGCGATGCGCATGCGCTCCGCATGCACGGCCGGCACCGCCGCCGCGTACGGCAGCGAGAAGCCGAGCGCCTCGATCACGCACGCCATCGTGCTCGCCGTGCCCATCACCATGCAGGTGCCGACCGAGGGCGCGAGCCGCCCGCTCACCACTTCGATCTCGGCCTCGTCGATCTTGCCGGCGCGATGCTGCGCCCACAGGCGGCGGCAGTCCGTGCAGGCGCCGAGCACCTCGCCCTTGTGATGGCCGACCACCATCGGGCCGGTCGGCACCACGATCGCGGGCTTGTCGGCCGACACCGCGCCCATCACCTGCGCGGGCAGCGTCTTGTCGCAGCCGCCGATCATCACCACCGCGTCCATCGGCTGCGCGCGCACCATCTCCTCGGTGTCGATCGACATCAGGTTGCGCAGGTACATCGAGGTCGGGTGCGAGAAGCTCTCGTGGATCGAGATGGTCGGGAATTCCATCGGCAGCCCGCCCGCCAGCATCACGCCGCGCTTCACCGCCTCGATCAGCTGCGGCACGTTGCCGTGGCAGGGGTTGAAGTCCGAGTAGGTGTCGGTGACGCCGATAATCGGCCGGTCGAGCGCGTCGTCGGAGAAGCCCTTGGCCTTGATGAAGGCCTTGCGCAGGAACAGCGAAAAGCCGGGATCGCCGTAGGAGGTGAGACCTTTGCGCAGGCCGGAGGGGTCCTTGGACATTCGTTGTTCTTTCGGTGAGCGTCGATCGCACGCAATGTGCTAGCGCCTTCGCGGCCTCGTCTCAAATGGATTCACGACCGCGACGCCCGTGCGCTCGTAGTGCGACACGTTGCGGGTGACGACTGTCAGTCCATGCTCGAGCGCTGTAGCCGCAATGGCTCCGTCGAGGTTCTTGTTTCCGATCAGTACTGCGAGTTGTCCCCAGCGGCGCGCGATACTTACGGTGAGTGGCAGGATCCGATCGCCGTAAAGGCGCAGCGTCATATCGAGCCAGGCTTCGAGGTCTCGTGCAAAGGGGGGATCGTCTCGCCGCTGCTGTTCGATGCCGAATTCGATTTCAAAAGCAGTGACAGTCGATATGAAAAGATCGTTCGGCGTGATCGGTTCGATCCAGGCTACCACGATGTCGTCGCGCCTCGGCCGTCGAAGCTCCGACACGATGTCGGTATCGAGGAGATACATTCGGCTAGAATTTGATGTCTCGGAACTCGACCTCGACTTGCTCAAAATCCTTGCCGCCGCGCGGGATAGCGAGCAAATGATCCTTGAAGCTCGGCGCCTTCGCCTTCTCCAGCTTGCTCAGCCGCTCGTAGAGCTCGGCGTCCACAACGACGACGGCCGGCTTGCCATGCTTCGTCACGGTCTGCGGATCGCGCTTGGCGGCTTCGACCACAGCGGAGAACTGGTTCTTGGCGTCCTGCACCGACCAGGAGCGGCGAGACATGGCGCTTTCCTTCTAGCCAGAAATTCTGGCCAGAATTTAGGGTGCGTTGGCGTGCGCGTCAAGCGCCCGTCCCACCTCACTCATGCAACCCCGGCGCCTCGTGGCCGGTGCGCGCCACATATTCCGTATAGCCGCCGCCGTATTGGTGAACGCCCTCAGGCGTGAGCTCCAGCACGCGGTTCGACAGCGCGGCGAGAAAATGCCGGTCGTGCGAGACGAGCAGCATGGCGCCCTCGTAGCGCGACAGCGCCGTCGATCAGCATTTCCTTGGTCGCCATGTCGAGATGGTTGGTCGGCTCGTCCAGCACCAGGAAGTTCGGCGGATCGTACAGCATCTTCGCCATCACCAGCCGCGCCTTCTCGCCGCCCGAGAGCACGCGGCATCTCTTCTCCACGTCGTCGCCGGAAAATCCGAAGCAGCCCGCGAGCGCGCGCAAGCTACCCTGGCCGGCCTGCGGGAACGAATCCTCCAGCGACTGCAACACCGTGCGCTCGCCGTCGAGCAGATCCATGGTGTGCTGCGCGAAGTAGCCCATCTTCACGCTGCCGCCGAGCGCGACCGTGCCGTCGTCCGGCTCGGTCGAGCCCGCGACGAGCTTCAACAGCGTGGACTTGCCCGCGCCGTTGATGCCCATGACGCACCAGCGCTCGCGGCGGCGCACCATGAAGTCGAGCCCGTCGTAGATCGTGCGGCTGCCGTAGCCCTTGTGCACGTTCTTCAGGCTCACCACGTCCTCGCCGGAGCGCGGCGCCGGCGCGAAAATCGAACGACACGGTCTGGCGGCGCTTCGGCGGCTCGACGCGCTCGATCTTGTCGAGCTTCTTCACCCGGCTCTGCACTTGTGCCGCGTGAGAGGCGCGCGCCTTGAACCGCTCGATGAACTTGATCTCCTTGGCGAGCATCGCCTGCTGGCGCTCGAACTGCGCCTGCTGCTGCTTCTCGGCGAGCGCGCGCTGCTGCTCGTAGAATTCGTAGTTGCCCGAATAGCTCGTCAGCGCGCCGCCGTCGATCTCCACCACCTTGGTGACGATGCGGTTCATGAACTCGCGGTCGTGCGAGGTCATCATCAGCGCGCCCTCGTAGCCTTGCAGGAAATGCTCGAGCCAGATCAGGCTTTCCAGATCGAGATGGTTGCTCGGCTCGTCGAGCAGCATCACGTCGGGCCGCATCAGCAGGATGCGCGCCAGCGCGACGCGCATCTTCCAGCCGCCGGACAGCGCGCCGACGTCGCCGTCCATCATCTCCTGGCTGAAGCTCAAGCCGGCGAGCACTTCGCGCGCGCGCCCTTCGAGCGCGTAGCCGTCCAGTTCCTCGAAGCGGTGCTGCACCTCGCCGTATTGCGCGATGATCTCGTCCATCTCGTCCGCGCGCGCCGGGATCCGCCATCGCGGCCTCCAGCGCGTGGAGCTCGGCCGCGACCGCCGCCACAGGACCCGCGCCGTCCATCACCTCGGCGACCGCGCTGCGCCCGGACATCTCGCCGACGTCCTGGCTGAAATATCCGATGGTCACGCCGCGATCGACCGCCACCTGGCCTTCGTCGGGCACATCCTCGCCGGTGATCAGGCGGAACAGCGTCGTCTTGCCGGAGCCGTTCGGGCCGACGAGGCCCGCCTTCTCGCCCTTCTGCAGCGTCGCCGAAGCCTCGATGAAGACGATCTGGTGGCCGTTCTGTTTGCTGATGCTGTCGAGACGGATCATGCGGAGTGCGGGGACCTGCGGATCTCGGTCGAGGATCGAACTTGCTGCGGGAAAGGCCGGGCGGCCTGGTGGCGTGTGCTAGCGCGTTTCTCGCGCTCGCCTCGAACGGATTCACGATCGCGACATCGGTCCGCTCGTAGTGCGCCACGTTGCGGGTGACGACGGTCAGTCCGTGCTCGAGCGCGGTCGCGGCGAGCGCGAAGTCGAGGTTCTTGTTGCCGATCTTTGCGGCGAGCTGCCCCCAACGCCGCGCAATGTTGGTGGTCAACGGCAGCACCCGCTCGCCATAGAGCCGCAGTGTATCGCGTCGAGCCATGCGCGCAAGGCTCTTGCGAACGCCGGATCGTCGCGTCCGCTGTTGCTCGATACCGCGCTCGATCTCGAATACCGTAATCAGCGAAAGAAGCAAATCGTCAGGTGCGCGCGCTGCTCGATCCACGCCGACACGTTCGGATTGCGCTTTGGCTTCCGCAATTCGGACACGATGTCGGTGTCGAGCAGATACACGGCGGCGCCTTGGGTTGATCAGAACTCCACATCCCTCAGCTTGGTATCCGTCACGCTCGAAGGTGCCGCCATCGCGCGGCATCGCCAGCAGGTGATCCTTGAAATTCGGCGCGCGCGCGCTTCCGAGCTGACGCAGCCGCTCGTAATCGGCCGCGTCCACCACGACGACCGCCGGCTTGCCGTGTTTCGGTTACGGTCTGCGGCGCGCTGCGCGCCGCTTCGACCACGGCGCTGAACTGGTTCTTGGCGTCCTGCACCGACCACGAGCGAGCGAGCCATCGGTCTGTCTCTCTGGCCAGAAATTCTAGCTAGAATCTCAAGCGTGCGATGATGCGTATTGCGGTCAACCGCCGCTCTGCCGCGACCAGCCAACTTCTCCAGCGCGGCGAAACTTGCCGAAAATAAGTTATCCCCGCTCTCAAAACCGCCCTTATCCTTCGCGCACCCTGCTCGCCGAGGGGCGCCATCCTGAGGCGTCTTGGTGGCGGAGCAGGCCGGAGGAACGGGGCGGAGATGCGCCTCTGATACTTCCGGGGCGAACCTCGAAAGAGGTTCGCTGACGCGGCGCCCGCGGCCGGCAGGCATGCCGGACCCGGGCGGCCCGGGGCTCCGCCTGGAGGTCACTACGGATCCTCCCGCCAGGAGCTTGGCTGATCAGACGGCTGCGAGTGGGCCGCTCTGGAAAGCGTGGCCCGGGACCGAAAAAAGCCGCAGCAGGGCGCCGAGAGGCGCGCCGGCCCGCGTCATGGGCCGGCGATCTCCGGCGATCCGGAGATCGGTCCGCTCGCGAGACGGGCCACGAGGTGCGGCGCTTCCGCACCAGCGCCTGTCGGCGCCCTGCTCCCCTCATTTTGTGAGGAGCGGAAACGGACAAGGGGCGCCCGGCGCCCCGCCAAACCGGGCGGCGGAGCGTTGGCTAAGCCGTCAAGGCGCGCGTGGAACCCCGAACATTGCGGGAATCTGTGACGCAGCCGCAACACAGGCTCGGCGTGAATGCCGATAGAATTTCGCGGAAAGCTGCGGGGGCTGAGTCGAACCATGAAAGCCGTCACCAGCGTCATCGCGCTCGGCCTGGTCGCGTTCAGCGCGCCGGCGTCGGCGCAATCGCTCACCAGCTTCTTCGGCTTCGGCAACTCCACGATCGACTCCGGCTGGTACGCCAATTCGAGCCAGCGGCTTCGGCGGGCTTCGACGCGCGCATCGCGGCCGCGATCGCGCTCGGCAGCCGCGTCACGCCGGGCGGTCCCGGCCTGATGAATTCCGAAGTGCTGCGCAGCATTTCGGCCTTTCGGCCAATCCCGCCAACACGCCGGGCGGCACGAACTTCGCGACCAGCGGCGCGCGCAATGCGCCGATCAATCTTCCGGGCGGCGATCTTCTTCCTCGGCGCCGTTCCGACCGTCACGCAGATCAACAACTATCTCGCGACATACGGCGGCGCCGATCCGCGACTCGCTCTATCTCATCTCGTCGGGCGGCAACGACGTCTGCGTTCGCGCTCGACAATTTCGGCGCATGGCGGCGCGCAACGCCTACGTGACGGACGCCGCGAACGCGCTCGTCGGCGGCGTCGCGACGCTGTCGTCGCGCGGCGCGCGCTACATCGTCGTGCCGAACCTCAACGAGGACTTCGGCAACGCCAACACGCGCGCGCTGCGCTCGCTCTACAACGACGACGCTGTGGGGCGGGCTCGCGGCGGCGGGCGTGAACTTCATTCCGGCCGACAGCAACGCGGTGCGCACCGCGCTCGCCAACAATCCGGCATCCTTCGGCATCCTGCTCACCGCCAATGGCGCGCCCGGGTCCGGGCACGCCAGTCGGCCTGCATCGCGCCCGCGCGGCAACACCAGCGCGTGGGGCCTCATCTGCGCGCCGACCACCGCGCCGTCCGGGCTCGCGGCCAATCTCGCGTCGAACGACGCGACGCTCACCCGGCTGTTCGCGACGACCAGCATTTCGCCGCGGTCGGCCAGCGCGTCTATGGCGACTACTACGCGAGCCTCGTATATGCGCCGTCGCAGATTTCGCTGCTCGCCGAAAATCCGGTGAAGATCCGCGAAGGGCTCGCCGCGACGATCGGCGACCAGATCGCGATCTCGCGCCGCGTGCGCGGCCCGCTCGGCTTCAACGGCTGGATCAGCGGCGATGTGTCGAGCCTGAAGGTCAACAACAGTCCGGGCTTCGCGAGCGAGACCAGCACGCCCGCGCAGATCGCCGCCGGCTTCGACTATCGCTTCATGCCGAGCATCCTGATCGGCGCGGCGTTCTCGTTCGACACCAAGAAGCCGAGCTTCGACACCGGCGGCACCTTCAAGCAGGACGAATACACCGCGAGCCTCTACGCGGGCTATCACGCAGAGCGGCTTCTGGCTCGATCTCATCGGCACCTACGGCTCGCTGAAGTACGACATCAACCGGCCGCGTGCCGATCGGCATCACGATCCAGCCGAACAACGGTTCGACCAGCGGCACCAACTGGTCGTTCGCCGCGACCGGCGGCTTCGACATGGTCAACGGGCCGTGGACGCACGGGCCGGTCGTCGGGATTCTGATCCAGCGCGTGCGCGTCGGCGGCTTCACCGAAACGGGCAGCTTCACCAGCCTCTCGTTCGGCGACCAGACGCGCGAATCCGCGATCGGCGCGTTCGGCTATCGCGTGGCCCTCGATGCCGGCATGTTCCGTCCGTTCGCGCGGCTGTTGTGGAACCACGAGTTCGCCAACACCGAACGGCAGATCGTCACGACGCTCACCACCACGGTCGCGCCGAGCTATTCGCTGCCGGCGATCGAGACGGGCAGGGACTGGGGCAGCGGCACCGTCGGCACGCAGATCGCGCTCGGCAGCGGCGTGACGGGTCTGCTGTCGGTGACCGGACAGATCGGGCAGGATCGCATCGTCCGCTACGGCGGACAGGCGGGGCTCAACGTCGCGTCGAGCTTGATCCCGAAAAGTGGGAACCGGTTTGCGGATGAGATCGTGCTCGAACAAGAAGCTAGAGCGCAACTCCGATCAACCTAGAACCGATAGCGCTCTAAACGCTCAGGCCTTTTCCTGCTGCACGAACCAATCCGCGATCTGCGCGCCGGTCCAGAACAGCACGTCGTCGCGCGCCGCGATCATCTCGATCACCTGGCGGAAATATTTCAGCCGGTGCGCGCGCGCCGAGAATGTAGGGGTGCTGCACCAGCGCCATCACGCGCGCGCCGTCGGCGGCATCCGCATAGATCTGCTCGAACTGGTCGCGCGCGCGGTCGAAATATTCCGACGCCTTGTGATGCTGGATCAGCATCATGGCGACGTCGTTGCACTCCTGCGTGTAGGGCACGTTGAGGATCGGCTTGCCGCGCGTCTTCAGCCACACCGGCTGGTCGTCGAGCACCCAGTCGCACACGTAGTCGTAGCCTTCCTCCACCAGCAGGTCGGGCGTCTCCCACGTCTCGGTGAGGCCGGGGCCGAGCCAGCCGCGCGGCGGCTTGCCCGACGCCTTGGCGATGACCTCGCGCGTGCGGCGGATGTCGGCGCGCTCGTCCTCCACCTTCTGCATGTTGCGCTGGGTGAAGCCGTGGCCGATGAACTCCCAGTTGCGTTCGTTCGCCGCCGCGACGATCTGCGGATAGGCGGCAATCGCCGAGCCGTTGATCGCGAGCGTCGCCGGCACCTGGAAGTCGTCGAACACCTTGAGCATGCGCCAGAAGCCGACGCGGTTGCCGTATTCGTGCCAGGCCCAGTTCGGAATGTCGGGCGAGGGCGCGCCGCCCGCCGGCGGCGTGAGCACGGTGCGCGGCATCGGCGAGAGGATGTCCCATTCCTCCACGTTGACGATGCACCACACCACCATGCGGGCGCCGCCCCGGGCAGCTTCGAGCGGCGCGCGCTCTGCGAGATCGGCGAATAGGCAATGCGCTCGGTCGGCAGCATGCCGGCGGGCGGGCGCTTGGTCGTGTCGTTCATTCGGCGACCTTCTGCGCGGCGCCGGTCTGCGTCAGATACCAGTCGAGGATCTGCTCGCCGTTCCAGTGCAGCACGCCGTCGTGGCGCGCCGACATAATCGTAGATCTGCTTCGAGATACTTGATGCGATGCGGCTGGCCGGAAATGTAGGGGTGGATCGCGAGCGAGCAGATCTTCGCGCGGCTCGCGCCCTCCGCATAGAGCCGGTCGAACTGGTCGATCGTGCGCTTGAGCAGATAGTCGCTCTCGTGGTGCTGCACGATCATCATCGGAATGTCGTTGAGCTCGACCGAGTAGGGCAGCGTGACCAGCGGGCCTTTGCCGGTGCGGATGACGGTCGGCTCGTCGTCGTAGACCCAGTCGCCGATGTATTTCACGCCCGCGGCGGCGAGCAGCTCCGGCGTCTCGTAGGTCTGCGTGAGGCCGGGCCCGAGCCAGCCGACCGGCCGCTTGCCGGTGAATTTCTCCAGAATGCCCATCGAGCGCGCGATCATCGCGGCCTGATCCGGCTCCTTGTGGATCGGGCCCTGCTCGTAGGAATGACCCATGAACTCCCAGCCTGGCGCTTCGCCTCCTCGGCGACGCGGACATAGTCCTCGCAGACGCGCGCATTGATCGAGAGCGTCGGGCTGGATGTTGAGCCGGCGCGAACAGATCGAAGAAGCGCCACACGCCGACGCGCATGCCGTATTCGTGCCAGCTCCAGTTCGGCACGTCCGGCAGCAGCGGCACGCCGGTCGGGGCGGGGAGCACCTGCCGCGCCATCGGCTTGCCGATGTCCCACACTTCGAGATTCACGATGGTCCAGAACACGAGCGCGCGCGCCGCCCGGCAGCTTCAGCGGCGGCCGGTCGACGATCGCCGAATAGTCGGCGCGCTCGCGCGGGAGTCGTGGGGTTGGGCATGGCACACTCGTCATTCCAGGGCACGCGAAGGCGTGAGCCCGGAATCCATAACCACAACTTTGCCGAAGTCACTCCGACTGTGCGACATCGCACAGATCTGTGGTTATGGATTCCGGACGCACGCTTCGCGGCTCCGGAATGACCGCGGAGACTTTTGCGCATCCTGATCGTCGGCGCGGGGATCGGCGGGCTCACGGCCGCGCTCGCGCTGC
This sequence comes from uncultured Alphaproteobacteria bacterium, assembly GCA_963778455.1. GTDB lineage: Bacteria > Pseudomonadota > Alphaproteobacteria > Rhizobiales > Xanthobacteraceae > PALSA-894. The sequence goes on along the minus strand of CAVZUL010000006.1, from coordinate 5,320 downwards.
TGCGCGACGGCCACGACGTCGACGGTCTGCGAGCAGGCGCCGCGGCTCGCCGAGCTCGGCGCGGGCGTGCAGATTTCGGCGAACGGCGCGCGCGTGCTGTTCGCGCTCGGGCTGGAGGACGCGATCCGCGCGGTGTGGTGCGTGCCTTCGGCCAAGGAAATCCGGCTGTGGAACACCGGCGAGACCTGGAAGCTGTTCGACCTCGGCGCCGAGTCGGTCGCGCGCTACGGCGCGCCGTATTTCATGATCCATCGCGCCGACCTGCATCAGGTGCTGATCGATGCGGTGCGGGCGCTCAAGTCGGATGCGATCCGGCTCGATGCGCGCTGCACCGGCTTCGACGATGACGGCAGCGCCGTGACGCTGCATCTCGCGAACGGCGAGCGCGTCACCGGCGATGCGCTGATCGGCGCCGACGGCGTGCATTCGCGCATCCGCAATATTCTGGTCGGCGACGACAAGCCCGAGTTCACCGGCTGCATGGCGTGGCGCGGGCTGGTGCCGGTGGAGAAACTCCCCGCGCACATGCGGCGCAACGTCGGCGTCAACTGGGTCGGCCCGGGCGGGCACGTGATCAACTATCAACTGCGTCGCGGTGAAATCTTCAACTTCGTCGGCATTGTCGAGCGCGACTGGCGCGTGGAATCCTGGACCGAGCAGGGCACGCGCGAGGAATGCGCGGCGGACTTCCCCGGCTGGCATGACGACATCCACGCGATCATCCGCAACATCGAGCAGCCGTACAAATGGGCGCTGCTCGGCCGCGACGCCGCTGACGCGCTTCTCACATGGCCGCGTCACATTGCTCGGCGACGCCGCGCATCCGACATTGCCGATGCTGGCGCAGGGCGCCAACATGGCGATCGAGGACGGAATGGTGCTGGCGCGCTGCCTTGCGGCCTATGACGACGTCGAAACCGCGCTCGCGCGCTACGACGCAGCGCGCGTGGAGCGCACCGCGAAACTGGTGCGCGGCGCGAACGACATGGCGAAGCGTTTTCACAATCCGGCGCTTGCGGACGCGGCCGGTGCGAAGGCCTATGTCGATGCGCAGTGGAGCGAGGCGACGGTCAAGCAGCGCTACGACTGGATCTTCGAATACGACGCGACGCGCGTGGCGGTCTGAGCGATGACGAGCCGCAGAGAGCTTGCCGCGACGGTCGTGCTCTTCGCGCTGCTGTTCCTCGTGCCCGCGTGGCCGTGGCTGTCCGGTGCGGTGACGATTCCGTACGACGCGAAATCGACCTTCTTCCCGCCCGTCGCGTTCATGGCGCGCTCGTTCGCGGCCGGCGAATGGCCGTTCTGGACGCCGAACATTTACGCCGGCTGGCCGAACATCGCCGATCCGCAGTCTTTGCTCGCGTCGCCGCTGCACGTGCTGATCGCGCTCGCGGGCGAAGGCGCAAGCTTCCGGGCGAACGACGCCGTGGTCTTCGCGTATCTGTTCATCGGCGGGCTCGGCGATCATTCTCTTCTTCCGCGACCGCGGCTGGCACGCGGCGGGCGCGCTGGTCGCGGCGCTGGCGATCGCGTTCGGCGGCTCGGCGAGCGGGCGGCTCCAGCACATCGGGCAGGTGATCAGCCTCGCCTGGCTGCCTGTCGCCCTCTGGCTGCTCGCGCGCGCGCTCGATCGCTCATCCTGGCGCTGGGGCGCGCTTTCGGGCGTGGCCGCCGCGCTGATCGTGCTCGGCCGCGATCAGGTCGCGCTGCTCGAGCTCTATGTGCTCGCGCGGCTTCGTGCTCGCGCACTGGTGCGGCGCGGGCTTTGCGGCGCGCCTGCGCGCAAGTCTCAAGCCACTGATCGCGGGCGGCATCGCGGGCGCGCTCATCGTCGCGCTGCCGATCCTGCTGACCGAACTGCTCGCGCTCGACTCCAACCGGCCGGAGATCAGCTCCATCGACGCCGGGCGCGGCTCGCTGCACTACACGCACCTGCTCTCGCTCGTCTTCCCCGATCTGTTCGGCGCGATGGACCCGAAGGTCGATTTCTGGGGCGCGGGCGGCTTTGCGTGGAACGAGCGCTTCGGCATGGCCGACCTGTTCCTCGCGCAGAACATGGGCCTGCTCTACGCGGGCGCGCTGGTGCCGGTGCTGCTTGTCGTCGGCGCCGTGCGCGGCTGGCTGTGGTCGCGTGAGATACGCTTCTTCGTCATCGCGGCCCTGCTCGCGGCGTTCTACGCCTTCGGCTGGTACACGCCGGTATTCCACGCGATGTATGAGCTGATGCCGGGCGTGAAGCTGTTCCGCCGGCCGGCCGACGCGAGCTTCGTGCTCGGCGGCATGATCGCGATCATCGCCGGCTACCTGGTGCATCGCTGGCTGCCGAACCGCCCGCGTCGCGGCGGCAGCGCAACGTCGTGTTCGTCGTTCTGCTTGCGATCGTCGCCATCGCGGTCTGGCTCGCCGCGACGACCGTCGGCATCGATACCGCGGCCACGCCGATCGCAATGGGGCTTTGCTTCCTCGTGGCGGCGGTCGCGATCCTGCGCATCGCGCGGCGCCAGACGACGCCGCTCGCCGCCGCGACGCTGCTCGGCCTGTTCGCGACCGCCGATCTCGCCTTCAACAATGCGCCGCATGAATCGACCGGCCTGCCGCCCGCGCGCTACGACGCGCTGCGGCCCGACACGCGCAACGAAACCGTCGCGCTGATCAAGCAGCGTCTCGCCGCGCAGCCGCCGAACCATCGCGACCGCGTCGAGCTGATCGGCATCGAGTATCACTGGCCGAACATCTGCATGATCCACGGCTGCGAGCATGTGTTCGGGCACAATCCGCTGCGGCTGAAATGGTTCTATGACGCGACGCGCGCCGGCGACACGGTCGCGGCGACCGGGCCAGCGGCCGTTCTCGCCGCTCTATCCGTCCTACCGCTCGGCGTTCGCCGACCTGTTCGGCCTGCGGCTGATCGCGACCGGCGTGCCGGTCGAGCAGATCGACAAGACGCTCAAGCCCGGCGATCTCAATTTCGTCGCGCGCACCAAGGATGCCTACGTCTACGAAAATCCGCGCGCGCTGCCCCGCGTGATGCTGGTCGGCGGCTGGCAGGTCGCCAACTTCGCCAGCGCTGATTGCCGAGGGCTGGCCGTCCGGGGATCGATCCGCACCGAAACCGTGCTGTTGGAGAAGGCGTCTCGCGCGTTGTCGCGGTCGGCTGCCGCAGCGGTGGGCAGCGCGCGCCTCGTCCGCTACGCCAACACCGAAGTCGTCGTCGAGGTCGATGCACCGTCCGACGGTCTGCTGGTGCTCAACGACGTCTGGCATCCGTGGTGGCGCGCGACCGTCGACGGCGTCGAAACCGAGATCCTGCGCGCCAATGTGATCTTCCGCGCCGTCGCGGTGCAGCCCGGAAAGCACACGGTGCGCTTCACGTTCGAACCGTTGCGCGGTGCGTGGCGGGAGATGCGAGCGAAGCTGCGCTGAGGCTAGCGCCCCTTGAAATCCCGGAACACCATGTCCGGCGCGCTGGTGTTGTGGCGCGACGGCACAAGCCGCCCGGCCCAGACTTCGACCGCGCTCGCGCGCCTGAAAGTCCATGATCCGCTGCGCTCCCAGCTCTGCGCGCCCTTCAGGCGCCAGCCGAGATGCGCCACGTCGTTGTTGATCTCGGTCACGAACATCGAGCGCAGCGCCGCGAACGGCAGATCGCCGACCGGATCGAGCGTCACGTCGAGCACCTGCCGATCGCTGATCGAGCGTTTCCAGCCGCAAGGTCGCGCTGCCGCCGCGCGTGAACGCGAGGCGGAACGACTTGCGTGTTCGGATCGAACACCACTTCGCGGATATCGACCAACGGCCGCTCCTTGAACTCGATCGGCCCGACCATGAACGACGAGCCGTAGGCGCTCCATTTCAGGTTCGCGGGCGGCAGCGGGCGCGCGCGCCAGTAGCCGTCCTGCGGATAGAGCACGAGCACTTCCTCGGCGCGGTCGTTCGCGCGCGTCCAGAGCTGGAGCAGCTGCACGCCGGTCTCGATGCGGTCGCCGACGCGCACCGGCACGATGGTCTTGCGCCAGAAATTCGGAATGGTGTGGCCGATCAAGCTGCCAGTTCGGCGTTCTCGAAGATCGTGACGCGCCGCGGCTTCTCGGTGATGAACGGCGCGGCCGCCAGGTCCGGGCAGTTGTGCAGGTCGAACGCCGAGCGGTCGACCACGATAGTGCCGATATAGGCCGGATGCACCGCCTCGACCTTGAACTGCCGCACCTCGGGCGAGGCGAGCTTGAGATAGACGTTGTCCTTCTCGGCGCACAGCGTCGGCTCGCTGGCGTTCTGCACGTCGACCGCGAGCTCGTCGGCGGCGAGCGCGGGCAGAGCATAAGCAGCGCGAGCACCGACAAACGCTGCCGTCATCGTCCGCGAAGGCGGACGATCCAGTAAACGCTGACGATGCGACAAGGCATGGCCGGTGTTTACTGGATGCCCCGCCTTCGCGGGGCATGACGACCGTGACTCAACGCGTCGCATACACATCACCGGAATTCGCACTCATCGGCAGTTCGCCGAGCCATCGGCCGATCGCCTCCGCGCTCTGCCAGTCGTCATGAACCAGCGTCTGGCTCTCGCCCAGCGCCGCATTGTAGCGGGAATACCCCAAGGCCTGCGCAACGCGTCAGGCAGGCCTGCGCGACGTCGCGCTGGATCGTGGTAAATTCGAACGAAAGCGCCGGAACGGGCTGGGTCAGCCCGGCCAGCGCCTCGGCCTCGAAGCCTTCCACGTCGATCTTCATGAAGACCGGCATCCCGTGACGCGCGATCAGGGCGTCGAGCGTGGTCATCCGGGACCTTGATGCTCTTGTCCCAGTTCTGGCCTTCCCAGCCGGGCGCGCCTTGCGAGGCCTTCACGAAGTCCTTCGAGGCGGTCGAAACGGTCGGATTGTCGACATTGATCTTCAGTTCGATCTCGCCGGGCGCGGCACCGACCGCCACCGGCTCGATGGTCACGTTGGCGTCGCGCCCGTAGATCAGCCGCAAGGTCTTCACCAGCGGCGGGTTCGGCTCGCAGGCGACGACGCGGGCGCCGAGCCGCCGGAACGCCGCGATGCGGTCGCCGACATGCGAGCCGACATCGAACACGAGATCGCCCGGCTTCACGAACTGCCCATAGAGCGCATCCATCGCGGCGCGATTGTGCCGCCCGCCGTAATAGATGCGCAGCGACCGAAAGACGCCGCGCGCGGTGCGCAGCGCGTCGAGCATGTCAGGCGCGTGCCGCCGCTGCCTCGATCGCGGGCAGCGCGAGCTTGCGCAACGCGGCAGGCGGCGCGTTCTCTTCCGGCAGCGCGCCGATGCCGCCGCGCATCAGCACGCGCCCGACCGC
>CAVZUL010000005.1:0-636475 GCA_963778455.1 uncultured Alphaproteobacteria bacterium | reverse complement strand
TCACGCACTCTTCCGCTTGTTCTGCCGGTTGTTCACCAGGTCATCCACCACCGCCGGATCGGCGAGCGTGCTCGTGTCGCCGAGATTGCCGAACTCGTCCTCGGCGATCTTGCGCAGGATGCGGCGCATGATCTTGCCCGAGCGCGTCTTGGGCAGGCTCGGCGCGAACTGGATGAGGTCGGGCGCGGCGATCGGGCCGATCTCCTTGCGCACCCATCCGACCAGCTCCTTGCGCAGCTCCTCGGTCGGCTGCTCGCCGGCCATCAGGGTCACGTAGGCGTAGATGCCCTGGCCCTTGATGTCGTGCGGATAGCCGACCACCGCGGCCTCCGAGACCTTCTCGTGCGCGACCAGCGCGCTCTCGACCTCGGCCGTGCCCATGCGATGGCCCGACACGTTGATCACGTCGTCGACGCGGCCGGTGATCCAGTAATAGCCGTCGGCGTCGCGGCGGCAGCCGTCGCCGGTGAAATACTTGCCCGGATAGGCCTTGAAGTAGGTGTCGATGAAGCGCTGGTGGTCGCCGTAGACGGTGCGCATCTGCCCCGGCCATGAATCCGCGATGCAGAGATTGCCGGTCGCGGCGCCTTCCAGCACCTTGCCGTCGGCATCGACGATTTGCGGCTGGCAGCCGAAGAACGGCTGCGTCGCCGAGCCCGGCTTCTGCGCGATCGCGCCCGGCAGCGGCGTGATCAGGATGCCGCCGGTCTCGGTCTGCCACCAGGTGTCGACGATCGGGCAGCGGGTCTCGCCGACCACGCGGTAGTACCATTCCCACGCTTCCGGATTGATCGGCTCGCCGACCGAGCCGAGCAGCCGCAGCGACTTGCGCGAGGTCTTCTTCACCGGCCCTTCGCCCGCCTGCATCAGCGCGCGGATCGCGGTCGGCGCGGTGTAGAAGATGTTGACCTGGTGCTTGTCGATCACTTCCCAGAAGCGCGACATCGACGGGTAGTTCGGCACGCCTTCGAACATCAGCGTGACGGCCCCGTTCGAGAGCGGGCCGTACACGATGTAGCTGTGGCCGGTGACCCAGCCGACGTCGGCGGTGCACCAGTAGATGTCGCCGTCGTGGTAGTCGAACACGAGCTGGTGCGTCATCGCGGCGAACAGGTTGTAGCCGCCGGTGGTGTGCAGCACGCCCTTCGGCTTTCCGGTCGAGCCCGACGTGTAGAGGATGAACAGCGGATCCTCGGCGTTCATGTGCTCGCACGGGCACTCGTGCGTCACGACCTTCGCGGCTTCGTGGTAGTAGACGTCGCGCACCGGATCCATCTCGACCTTCGCACCGGTTCGCTTCACCACGATCACGTGGTCGACGCCGCCGACCTTGGCGATCGCCGCATCCACGTTGGCCTTGAGCGGCACCTTGCGCCCGCCGCGCAGGCCTTCGTCCGCGGTGATGACGACGTTCGACTTGCAGTCCTCGATGCGGCCGGCGAGCGAATCCGGCGAGAAGCCGCCGAACACCACCGAGTGGATGGCGCCGATGCGCGCGCAGGCGAGCATCGCGTAGGCGGCCTCGGGGATCATCGGCATGTAGATGGTGACGCGATCGCCCTTCGCGACGTTGCGGTTGCGCAGGATGTTCGCCATCCGGCACACCTCGTCGTGCAGCTCCTGATAGGTGATCTTCTTGTCGTCCTTTGGGTCGTCGCCTTCCCAGATAATCGCGGTCTGGTTCGCGCGCTTGGGCAAATGCCGGTCGATGCAGTTGTAGGAAACGTTGGTGACTCCGTCCTCGAACCATTTGATCGAGACGTCGCCGGGACCGAACGAGGTGTTCTTGATCTTGCTCGGCGTCCTGTACCAGTAGATGCGCTTTGCTTGTTCGGCCCAGAAGCCGTTCGGATCGGCGATCGAGCGCGCATACATGTCGCGGTATTTCGCGTCGTCGATATAGGCGCGCTTTTTCCACTCCTCCGGCACCGAATAAATCTTGTCGGACATTCTTTCCTCCCACGCGATACGCGCGGCCTGACGGCCCGTTGTTTCCTTGGCTGCTATTATGCGACGCGGCCTTGAGGTGGAACAAGGTGAGGGGGTGTCACACTTTGGTCGGGCCTTGTCCCTCTCCCCGTGAAACGGGGAGAGGGTGCCGAGCGTAAGCGAGGCGGGTGAGGGGCCATTGCGATGATCGAAGAAGCTCCTCACCGGCTCACCCTTCGGGTTCGCCACCCTCTCCCCGCAAGCGGGGAGAGGGAAAGAAAATCAAACCCCCATCCAGCCGATCACCACGCCCATCAGCACCAGCACGACGAGCCAGTGGCCGGAATCGATGGCGGTCAGCATGTGCCCCCGCCCCGTGAAGGCGTTGTTGACGAGCATCGTGGTGACGACGAAGCCCAGCCAAGCGAACAGCGCCGAGATGACCGCGCTGCGAATCGTGACACTGCCCATGTGCCCGACCATGCCGGCGAGCACCCACGCCATCACGAGGTCGGCGACGAACGCGAGCGCGAAGGGGAGCCAGGCGGCGGGCGTGCCCTTGAGCGACGCCTGGCGCGCCTTGAATTCCGCCATGGTCTTGCCTTGCGCGGCGACCCACCGCTCGCCGAGCACGCCGTAGTAGGCGGCGCCGGCGAGCCAGCCGGCGACGGCGGCGATGAGGATGGCGAGATAGTTGATCCCGGCGAAGGTCATGGAGAGTTCTCCAAAAGGTCCTCATCCTGAGGAGCGTCGCGGAGCGATGCGTCTCGAAGGATGGCCACATATACCGAGCATGCCGCCATCCTTCGAGACACTCGGCCTTCGGCCTCATTCCTCAGGATGAGGGCGGAGTGTACCTCAACTCCCAGACCGTCGTGCGCTTGATCTCCAGATCCTCCAGCTCGCGCGTCACCGGCACGGAATATTCGGCGAGCGCGTGTCAGCCGCTCCTTCGGCAGATAGGTGCGGCCGGGATCGCCGATCAGCACGCGCGTGCCGGTCGCCGCATGGCGCTCCAGGAAGGCAAGCGCGCGCGCCGCGGTGTCGCGCTCGTAGAACAGGTCGCCGACCAGGATCACGTCATGGCGCGGCTCGGTGGGCGCCGGATGGTCCAGCACGTCGAGGATCGTGACGTCGACATAGACATCGTTCGCCTCGCGCATTAAGCGCGACCGCGGCCTCGGTGAACGCATCGATGTCGACGGCGATGACCGGCGCGGCGCCAGCCATCGCGGCCGCAATCGCCGACAAGTCCCGGAGCCGGCCGCGAGATCGAGCACGCGGCTGCCCGCGACGATCGTTGGATGGTCGAGCACGTAGCGCGCCAGCGCCTGTCCGCCTGCCCACGCGAACGCCCAGTACGGCGGCGGCAGGCCGATCTGCGTCAAGTTCTTCCTCGGTCTTGAGCCAGATCGGCACCGACTTCGTCGGCGACGTAGCAGCGAAATCTCCGGCACGTGCGGCACCGGCTTGAGGCGCGTGTTGGCGCGGATGAAGGCTTTGCGATCGACGATCATGCGTTGCCGTCATTCCGGGGCCGAGCGGAGCGAGGAGCCCGGAATCCATAACCACGAAACAGGAGATGATTGCACGCTCTCGCAATTGCGGAGAGGATTGTGGTTATGGATTCCGGGCCCCGGCCTTCGGCCGGTCCCGGAATGACAGCGAGAGTACCAATGCCCGCCATCAAGCCCGACCGCCTGCTCGGCGATCTCACCAAGCTGCGCAGCTTCGGCACCTACAAGACCGGCGTCCACCGTCCGACGTTCTCGCCCGAGGACATCGCGGCGCGGCAATGGTTCGCCGAGCAATGCACGGCGGCCGGCCTCGAGACGACCATCGACGGCATCGGCAACATTCTGGGAAAGACCAAGGCGAGCGGCGCCAAGGCGCTCTCCGGGCTCGCACCTGGAATTGCAAAACCACGCCGGCTGGCTCGATGGCGCGCTCGGCTGCGTCTACGCGCTGGAAGCCGTCGCGCGCGATCCGCGAGGCGGGCGGCGATACCGGCGTCGACGTCGTGGTGTTCTGCGACGAGGAGGGTCACTTCGGCTCGTTCCTCGGCTCGAAGTCGTTCACCGGCGTGCTCACCGAAGACGACATCGACAAGGCGAAGAACAAGAACGACGGCACGCCGCTGCGCGAGGCGCTGAAGACCGCGGGCTATGCGGGGCGGCCGCGCCTCGCGATCGAGCCGGAGCGCTACAAGGCGTTCTTCGAGGCGCACATCGAGCAGGGCGACTCGCTGGAGATGGGCGAGCTGCGCATCGGCGTCGTGACGGCGATCGTGGCGATCTGGCAGTACGGCATCACGGTGACGGGCGAGCAGAACCACGCCGGCACCACCTCGATGCTGCGGCGGCGCGACGCGGGCCTCGCGCTGATCAAGCTGCTCAACGCGATCGACAAGCGCTTTCCGGAAATCTGCGGGCCGCGCACGCGTGTGGACCACCGGGCGCATCACGCTCGATCCCGGCAGCCACAGCATCATTCCGGGCGCGCGCCGAGGCGCTGTTCCAGTTGCGCGATGCCGATCCGGCGGTGCTCGACAAGCTGCACGCCGAGCTGAACGACCTCATCGCTGCGGCCAACCGCGTCAGCCGCTGCAAGTTCGAGCTGTCGCGTGATCTCGCAGAGCACGCCCGCGCGTGATGGACGAGCGGCTGATGGCGGCGCTCGATACCGCGGCCGAGCGCCATGCGCCGGGCAAGCACATGCGCATGCCGAGCGGTGCCGGGCACGACGCGCAGTGGCTCGCCCGCAAGCTTCCCGCCGCCATGATGTTCGTGCCGAGCATCGGCGGCATCAGCCATCACTGGAGCGAGAACACCTCGGACGAGGATCTGGTGCTCGGCGCGCAGGTGTTCACCGACGGGATCGCGGAAGCGCTGAAGCTTAGTTCGTCATGGCCGGGCTTGTCCCGGGCATCCACGACTTGAACAGAGAAGACGTGGATGCCAGGTCACAAGGCCGGGCATGACGGAGAGCGGAACTATTTGACCCGCCAGCGACTTTCCTTCCCCATCGGACAAGGAACTTTCGATGGCCGAGGTCAATGGCGAGCAGGCAGCGCGAAAGCTCTCGTCGCAGCTTGCGGCGCGCGCGATGAAGCGGCTCGGCCTGCGCTACGTCTCGACCGACGAACTGACGATCCGGCGCAAGCGCAGTCGGCGACAAATTCACGTTCGTCTCGGCGACGCGGCCGCACGATCCGCGACGAGATCACGCGCGCACGACTGAAGCGCCTCGCGGTGCCGCCCGCGTATGAAGAGGTGCTCTACGCGACCGATCCGCGCGCGCACATCCAGGCGATCGGGCGCGATGCGGCCGGGCGTCTGCAATACCGCTATCACGCCGAGTGGGAGACAGGTGCGCGAGCAGCGCAAGGCGCGCCGCCTGCGGCGGCTGGTGGAAGCGCTGCCGCGCATCCGCCGCGCGGTGAACAAGCATCTTGCGACGGCGGAGCCGACGCGCGAGTTCGCGCTCGCGGCCGTGATCGAGTTGGTCTCATGCAGCGCGATCCGCGCCGGGCAGCGAGAGCTACGTGAAGTCGAACCGCGTGCGCGGCGCCGCGACGCTTGCTCAAATCCAATATCGCGGTGAAGTGGCGCGACCATTTCGCTGAAATTCCGCGCCAAGGGCGGCAAGAATGTCGAGAAGGAATTCCATTGTCCCGCGTGTCGCGCGCGCCGTCAATGTGCTGAACGCAATTCCCGGACGGCGGCTGTTTCAGTATCGCGGCGACGGACGGCGTGCGCATCGTCACCGCGAGCGACGTCAACGCGTTCCTGCGCGAGATCGCGGGCGTGAAGATCTCGCTGAAGGATTTCCGCACGCTGTGTGCCTCCGCGGCGGCGCTCGAAGCGCTCGCGCATGTTGCGCCCGCAGCGAGCGAGCGCGGGCGCCGCGCGTCAGGTGAAGGAAGCCGTGACGGCGGTGTCGGAAGAACTCGCCAACACGCCGACCATCTGCCGCAAGAGCTACGTGCACCAGACCGTGGTGGCGGCGTTCGAGAACGGCAAGCTCGAGAAGTTTTCCGAGGCGCTGAAAGGTCGCCGCTCGCCCGCGCATCGCGAGCAATTGCTGGCGCAGGTCGTCGCCAGCATGGCGGCGTAAGTGTTTCGTCATTGCGAGCGTAGCGAAGCAATCCAGCCTGTTCGAATAACTCGGATTGCTTCGTCGCTGCGTCTCCTCGCAATGACGAGCTGGCATCCCGCGGCTCTACTCCTTCACCCCGCCCATCTTGCAAATCATGCTTCCACTCCTCGTCCGTCACCGGCTGCACCGAGAGGCGCGGCTCGCGCGCGAGCTTCATGCTCTTGAGCTTCGCGTCGGCCTTCACGGTCGCGAGCGTCACCGGGTTTGGGAAACGGCTTCACGCGCGCGCGTGTCGACGCAATAGAACACGCCCTTCTCGTCGGTCGGGTCCTTGTAGGCCTCGCGGATGATCTCCACGATGCCGACGACCTGCTTCTCGTCGCCGGTGTGATAGAAGAAGGCCTGCTCGCCCTTCTTCATGGCTTTCAGGTTGCCGCGCGCCGTGAAATTGCGCACGCCGGTCCACGCTTCGCCCTTGGCGCCGCGCTTGACCTGATCGTCCCAGGAAAATTCCTCCGGTTCGGTTTTCAAGAGCCAATACGCCACAGGTGTCCTCCGTTGCGGTGCTGCCCATGATTGGGCAATGTTGGCGCAACGATAGCCGGAAAATTCCGGTCTGCGAAACAGGGGAGAGGGATGAATGAAGCGAGTTCTTGCTGCTTGCGGCCGCGATCGTCGCGTTCGCGGCGATCGCGCAGGCGCAACAATTTCCGACCCGGCCGGTGACGCTGATCGTGCCGTGGCCGCCGGGCGGCTGGACCGACATCGGCATGCGCGCGCTTGCGCTCGCGACCGAGAAGCACCTCGGGCAGTCGATCGTGATCGAGAACCGGCCGGGCGCGGCCGGCACGCTCGGTCCCGCCAACATGGCGGCGACCGCGCGCGCCGGACGGCTACACGGTCGCGCAGTTTCCGATCACGGTGTTCCGCCTGCCGTACATCCAGAAGACGAACTTCGATCCCGGCGAAGGACTTCACCTACATCATCCATCTCACCGGCTACACGTTCGGCGTCGTGGTGAAGCGCGACGCGCCGTGGAAGACGTTCAACGAGCTGCTCGACTACGCCAAGGCCAATCCCGGCAAGATCAACTACGGAACGCCCGGCGCCGGCACCAGCCTGCACATCACGATGGAGCAGATCGCCAAGCAGAAGGGCATCAAGTGGACGCAGGTGCCGTTCAAGGGCCAGGCCGACAGCATGAACTGCGCTGCTCGGCGGACACATCGATGTCGCGGTCGAACTCGACCGGCTGGGCCGGGCGCGTGAATTCCGGCAGACGCGCGGCTGCTGGTGACGTGGGGCGCGCAGCGCACCAAGAACTGGCCGAACGTGCCGACACTGAAGGAGGTCGGCATCGACATGGTGTCGAACTCGCCGTTCGGTATCGGCGGACCGAAGGGCATGGACCCGGCGGTGGTGAAGGTCCTGCACGACGCCTTCCAGAAAGGCATGGAGGAGCCGTCCTACTGGACACGATCGTCGAAGCTCGACAGGAGGACATATTACCTCAGCACGGCGGACTATCAAGCCTACGCGATGCAGCAGATCGGCGAGCAGAAGCAGCTCGTGGAGGAGCTCGGGCTGCGGCAGCAGTAACTCGCACAGCGCGTGCGAAGGGAGGAACGATGCGAAGAATCGATCTCTGCTTGCGGCGGCAATCGTTGCATTCGCGGCGAACGTACAGGCGCAGCAGTTCCCGACACGGCCAGTCACGCTTGATCGTGCCGTGGCCGCCGGGCGGCGCGCACCGACATCGCGCATGCGCGCGCTCGCGACCGCAACCGAGAAACATCTCGGCCAGTCGATCGTGATCGAGAACCAGCCCGGAGCGGCCGGCACGCTCGGCCCCGCCAACATGGCGGCGAACGCGCGGCCGGATGGCTACACGGTCGCGCAATTCCCGATCACGATCTTCCGCATCCCGCCATATCCAGAAGACCGCGTACGATGCCTCGCACGGACTTCACCTACATCATCCAGGTCACCGGCTACACCTTCGGCGTGGTGGTGCAGTGCGGATTCGCCGTTGAAGACGTTCAACGAGCATGATCGAGCTACGCCAGGGCCAATCCCGGCAAGGTCAACTACGGGACGCCCGGCGCCGGCTCGAGCCTGCACATCACGATGGAGCAGATCGCCAAGCAGAAGGGCATCAAGTGGACGCAGGTGCCGTTCAAGGGCGGCGCCGACAGCCTGAACGCGACTGCTCGGCGGGCATATCGATGTCACGGCCAACTCGACCGGATGGGCCGAGCTCGTCAACTCGCGGCGACGTTCCGCCTGCTGGTGACGTGGGGCGCGGCGCGAACGAAGAACTGGCCGAACGTGCCGACGCTCAAGGAAACCGGCATCGACATCGTGTCGAACTCGCCGTTCGGTATCGGCGGGCCGAAGGGCATGGACCCGGCGGTCGTGAAGGTGCTGCACGACGCGTTCAAGAAGGGCATGGAGGAGCAGTCCTACAAGGACACGATGGTCGAAGCTCGACCAGGAGGACGTACTACCTCAGCACCGCCGACTATCACGCCTACGCGATGCAGCAGATCGGCGAGCAGAAGCACGCTGGTCGAGGAGCTGGGGCTGCGGCAGCAGTAGTTTCGTCTTTCCCTCGCCCCGCAACGCGGGGAGAGGGTGCCGAGCGAAGCGAGGCGGGTGAGGGGCTCTACTTGTGGCGCTCAAGCCCCTCACCCGGCTCAGTGCTTCGCACTTCGCCACCCTCTCCCCGTTTCACGGGGAGAGGAAAAGAAGAAACCGCTTCGGCTCACTCCGCCCGGAACGGCCGTGTCAGCAATCCCTCGATCGCCTGATCGACGCTGAGCTTCCCGTCGAACACCGCCGCGACCGCGGTCGCGATCGGCATCTCGACCTTCTTCTCGTTCGCAAGCTCGACCAGCGCGCGCGCCGTGAACGCGCCCTCGGCGAGCGCGTCGCCGCCGGCGCGGCCTTCGCCGAGCGCGATGCCGAGCGAGAAATTGCGCGACTGCGGCGACGAGCAGGTGAGCACGAGATCGCCGAGGCCCGACAGGCCGGTCAGCGTTTCGGTGCGAGCGCCGCAGTGCGCGGCCGAAGCGCGCAAGCTCCGCGAAGCCGCGCGTCACCAGCGCGGCGGTCGCGCTCGCGCCGAGCTTGCGGCCCTGCACGATGCCGGCCGCGATCGCGAGCACGTTCTTTGCCGCGCCGCCGATCTCGACGCCGCGCACGTCGGTCGTGTGATAGGGCCGGAACGTGGGGGAGCCGAGCGCTTGCGCGAGCGCGGCGGCGGTCTGCTTCGTCCGCGCAGGCGAGCGTCACGGCGGTCGGCAGGCCGCGCGCCACGTCGGCGGCGAAGCTCGGACCGGACAGGATCGCCGGCATCGTGCCGGGCAACGTCTCGGCGATGACCTCGGTCATGAACTTGTGCGTGCCGCGCTCGATGCCCTTGGCGCAGGCGATGACCGGCATGCCGGAGCGGACATGTGGCGCAAGCGCCGTCGCGGCGATGCGCGCGGCCTGCGCCGGAACCACGAGCAGCACCGCATCCGCCTGCGCGACGTCGGCGATGGCGCCGGTGACGGCGACGCGATCGTCGATCGCGGGCCGGGGCAGTGTGGCGTCGGCGCGCTTCTCGGCGATGGCGGCGACAATCGCGGGATCGCGCGCCCACAAGGTCACGTCGCGCCCGGCGCGCGCCGCGGTGCTCGGCGAGCGCCGTGCCCCATGCGCCCGCGCCGACCACCGCGATGCGCTGAATGTCACGAGAGCTTGTCTCTCCGCGCCTTGGCCACTCGTCGCCGTCGAGCGGCCAGCGCGCGCGCGGCGCGACATCGAGCGTGTCGGTCAGCCCGCGCACCAGCCGCTCGCAGCCGGCCCACGCGATCATCGCGCCATTGTCGGTGCACAGTTCCGGCGGCGGCGCGACCAGCACGGTGCCTTCGCCGATCGCCACGCGATTGAGCGCGCGGCGGATCGACTGGTTGACCGCGACGCCGCCCGCGACCACGAGCGCGGTCGGCCCGCCGAATTTTTCGCGGAAGGCGCGCAGTCCCGCGCGCAGCCGGTCGGTCACCACATCGACCACCGCCTGCTGGAACGCCGCGCACAGGTCCGCCACGTCCTGATCGCTCAGCGGCGCGACCTTTTCGGCTTCCATGCGCAGCGCGGTCTTCAGCCCCGAGAGCGAGAAATCCGCCTCGGCGCGGCCGAGCATCGGGCGCGGCAGGATGAAACGCTCCGGATCGCCGCGTTGCGCCTCGCGCTCCACCTCCGGCCCGCCCGGATAGGCCGAGGCCCAGCAGCTTCGCGGTCTTGTCGAAAGCTTCGCCGATCGCGTCGTCGAGCGTGGTGCCGAGCCGCACGTATTTGCCGACATCGAGCACCGCGAGGATCTGGGTGTGGCCGCCGGAGGCGAGGAACAGGCAATAGGGAAACGCCGTGTTGTCGGTCAGCCGCGCGGTGAGCGCATGGGCTTCGAGATGATTGACCGCGATCAGCGGCTTCTCGGCGACCAGCGCGATCGCCTTCGCGGTGGTCAGCCCGACGATCACGCCGCCGATCAGCCCGGGCCCGGCGGCGGCCGCGACGCCGTCGAGATCGGAGAAGCTCGCGTTCGCCTCGATCATCGCCTGGGTGATGATGCGGTCGAGCACCTCCACGTGCGCGCGCGCGGCGATTTCCGGCACCACGCCGCCATAGGGCTGATGCTCGGCGGTCTGCGACAGCACGATATCGGAGAGGATTTCGCCGCGCCCGTCCTCGTCGCGCCGCACCACCGCGGCGGCGGTCTCGTCGCAGGTCGTCTCGATGCCGAGAACGAGCATTCAGTCTCCGAACCTCATCCTGAGGGCGCCCGAAGGGCGCGTCTCGAAGGATGACCACGAGTCGTCGCCTCGCCCTTCGAGACGCACGCTGCGCGTGCTCCTCAGGGTGAGGCAAGTGGGCGCTTCGCTCGCGCCCCGGAATGACGATATAAGCTGGCTCGCGCGTAACATTGTGAGGTCACGTGGCGCAATCCATCCGCATCGGCACGCGCGGCAGCCCGCTCGCGCTCGCGCAGGCGCGCATGACGCGTGCGGCGCTTGCGGCGACGCATGGCGTCGCGGAGGACGCGATCGAGATCGTCACGATCCGCACCTCGGGCGACCGCATCCAGGACCGGCCGCTCTCGCGAGGCCGGCGGCAAGGGGCTGTTCACCAAGGAGATCGAGGAGGCGCTGCTCGCCGGCACGATCGATCTCGCGGTGCATTCCGCCAAGGACATGCCGACCGTGCTGCCCGATGGGCTGATGCTCGCCGCGTGCCTGCCGCGCGAGGACGTGCGCGACGCCTTCATCAGCCGCAAGGCCGCGAGCCTGCGCGACCTGCCGCAAGGCGCGGTGGTCGGCACCGCCTCGCTGCGGCGGCAGGCGATGGTGAAGCGGCTGCGGCCGGATATTTCCGTTGTGCCGCTGCGCGGCAATGTGGAGACGCGGCTGCACGAAGCTCGAAGCCGGCGAGGTCGACGCGACGCTGCTGGCGCTCGCGGGGCTGAAGCGGCTCGGCCTTGCCGGCAAGGCGACGGCGCTGCTCGACGCGGAAGAATTTCTGCCGGCGGTCGGGCAGGGCGCGATCACGATCGAGGCACGCGTGCGGACGATGCGCGCACGCGCGAACTGCTGGCGAAGATCGATCATGCGGACACGAGCGTGGCGCTCGCCTGCGAGCGCGCGTTTCTCGGCGTGCTCGACGGCTCGTGCCGCACGCCGATCGCCGGGCATGCGGTGCTCGACGGCGACGCGATCTCGTTTCGCGGCATGATCCTGCGGCCGGATGGCAGCGAGGCGTTCGAGACGAGCCGCGCGGGCAACCGGCGCGATGCAGTGGCGCTCGGCGCCGATGCGGGCGCGGAGTTGAAGCGCCGCGCGCCGGCCGATTTCTTCAGCGCCTGACATGCGCCTGCTGTCACGCGGCCGGAGCCCGATGCGACGCGCACCGCGCAACTGTTGCGCGAGCGCGGCCACGAGGTGCTGGTGGTACCGCTGCTCGTCGACGCAAACGATCGAGGCGGATTTTGCCGGACCCTATGGCGCGGTGCTGATGACCAGCGCGAACGCGGCGCGCGCGGTGTCGTCGCATCCGCGCGTCGCGCGAACTCACGAGCTTCCCGTCTTCGCGGTCGGCGATGCGCAGCGCCGAGGCCGCGCGTGCGGCGGGTTTCGACGACGTGACGTCGGCGGACGGTGCGCTCGCCGATCTCGTCCGGCTCGTCGCGGCGCGCTTCGCCGGAACGTCCGCGAAGGCTGCTCTATCTCGCGGGCGAGGATCGCGCCGGCGATCTTGCGGGCGAGCTCGCGGCGCATGGCATCGCGGTCGATACCGTCGGTCGATCTATCGCGCGGTCGCGGCCGAAGCGCCTTCCGGCCGGAACTTGCGCAGGCGCTGTCGAGCGCGCAGCTCGACGGCGTGCTGCACTATTCGCGCCGCAGCGTCGCGACGCTGATCGGACTTGGCCGAGCCGGCCGGCGTTCTTAACGCGCTGCTCAAGCTTGCGCACTACTGTCTGTCCGACGAGGTGGCGGTGCCGCTGCGGGACGCGGGCGCGGGGCGGATTTCGGTCGCGCCGCGTCCCGACGAGGCGGCATTGATCGGCCTGCTGTGAGACGAAGTTGCCGGGCTGCCCGCGCCGCAGTATGGCAAGGCGTGCGTCGGCCGGGGGGCGGGAGGCGCGTGATGGCGGATGAAAAGCGCGGACCTCGCGGCCACCGGCGGCAAGCGCCGCCGCCCGCCGACGACCATTGACCTGAAGGCCACCGAGATTGCATCCGAGCCCGTGAAGCCGACAGAACCCGTTGATCCACCTCAGGAAACGCCGCGCGCCGAAGCGCCGGCTGCCGCCGCGCGCGCGGCCGAGCCGAAGGTTGAGCCGCCGCGCGAGCCGCCCCGCCGCCGCCGCCTCAGCCGCCCGCCCGAAGCCGCGGCCGAGCGGCTGGCGGCCCGAATGGCTGGACCTCGCCGCCATGAATGAGCGGATTTCGGCGCTGCGCGCGCAGCTCGACGGAGCGGATGAACTGGCGACTGATCGCGGCGCGGAGCATGCGGGCGCGGCCGCGATGCTCGCCGTGTTTCTCGCGCTGTGGGTATTCGGCGCGGTCAGCAATCCGCGACGACCTCACCGTCACGCTCGCGGCGCGGCTCGCGATCCTGGAAATGCAGGTGCGCGATCTTGCGCCGCAGCCGCAGCCCGCGGGGCTCGACCAGCGCGCGCTGGCCGATCTCGCCGCCCGCGTCGGCGCCGCCGAGCAGGCGATGGGCCGGCTCGCCGATCTCGATGCGCGGATCGCGCAAGGCCGAGCGGCTGCCGCGGCGCCGCGTCCCGTCGCAGCCCGATCAGGCGTTGACCGGCCGCGTCGCGGCGCTCGAGGCGGCGGTGCGTCCGCTCGCCGAACTCGGGCAGCGGATCGATGCCGCGAGCGCGGCCGCGCGCGACGCGAAGAGCCGCGCCGATGCGGCATTCGAGGCCGCGCAGAAGAATTCCGCGGTGCCGGCCGCGCAGGCGGCGGACCACAAGGAAATCGAAGCGCTCGCCGCGCGCGTCGCCGCGCTGGAGCAGGCCGCGAAGGCTGCCGAAGAACAAATCGCGCGCGCGGCGGTGAGCGCCGGCGCCGACCGTGCCGGGCGACTCGCGTTCGTCGCGGTGGCGCTGCGCTCCGCGGTCGAACGCGGCGAGCCGTTCGCGCAGGAGCTCGCCGCCGCCAAACCGCTGGTGCCGGATGCCGCCGCGCTCAGCGCCCTCGAGCCATTCGCCGCGACCGGCGTGCCGCGCGCGGCGACGCTCGCGCGCGAACTCTCGCAGCTCACGGCTCCGATGCTCAGCGCGGCCGGCAATGCGCCGCGCGACGGCGGCTTCATCGACCGCCTGCAACAGAATGCCGAGCGGCTGGTGCGCATCCGCCCGATCAACGAGGCGCCGGGCGACGATCTCGGCGACCATGGTGGCGCGCGCCGACGTCGAAGGCGGCGCACGGCGATATCGCGCGGCGCGCTGGCCGAACTCTCGCGTCTGCCCGCGCCGGTGCGCGCGCCCGCGCAAGGCTGGATCAAGAAGGCCGAAGCGCAGGTCGCGGCGCTCGCGGCGGCGCGCGCGCTCGCCGAAAACGCGGTGGCGCGCTCGGCCAAGGCCGCGCCATGAGCGGATCGCGCGCATGATCCGCGTCGTCGCCTTTCTCGTCGTGGCGGGGTTGCTCGCGCTCGGCGTCGTGTGGCTCGCCGACCGGCCCGGACAGGTCGCCATCACCTGGCTCGGCTATCGCGCCGACACCTCGGTGATGGTTGCCGTCATGGCGATCGCGGCAATCGCGATCGCTCGCCGTGATGGTGTGGGGCCTTGCGCGCGTTCATGCTGCGCTCGCCGAAACTGTTTTCGCTGGCGCTGCGCGAACGCAAGCGGCGCAAGGGGTATGAGGCGATCTCGCGCGGCCTGATCGCGATCGGTGCGGGCGATGCGCGCGCCGCGCAGCGCTTTCGCCGCCAATGCCGAGAAGAGCCTGCCGGGCGAGCCGCTCGCGCTGCTGCTGCGGGCGCAGACCGCGCAGCTCCATGGCGACCGTGCGGGCGCCGAGGATGCATTCCGTGCGATGGCGGGGCGCGGCGACACGCGATTGCTCGGCCTGCGCGGACTGTATGTCGAGGCGCAGCGGCGCAACGATTCCGTAGCGGCGCGGCTGTTCGCCGAACAGGCCGCGAAGGATGCGCCCGCGCTTGCCTGGGCCGGGCCAGGCGGTACTCGAATTCCGTTGCGCGGCCGGCGACTGGGAAGGCGCGCTCGCGATCCTGGAAGAACACCGCAAGAGCGGCATGCTCGATCGCGTGGCCTACCGGCGCCAGCGCGCCGTGCTGCTCACCGCACGCGCGCTTGGCGCCGAAGAGGAGAGCCGCGATACCGCGCGCGCGCTTGCCGTCGACGCGGCGAAACTCGCGCCCGGACTGGTGCCTGCCGCGGCGCTCGCCGGGCGGCTGCTCGCCGAGTTCGGGCGAACGGCGCAAGGCCGGCAAAATCATCGAGGCGGCCTGGAAGGCCAATCCGCATCCCGATCTCGCCGAAACCTACGCGCATGTGCGCCTCTCGGATTCGGCACGCGACCGGCTCAGCCGCGTGCAGGCCTTGGCGCGCATGGCGCCCGGCCACCCGGAAGGCGCGCTCGCGGTCGCGCGCGCGGCGCTCGATGCGCGCGAATTCTCGATTGCGCGCGACGCGCTTAGCTCCCTGACGCCTGAGCCGACCCAGCGCGTCGCGATGCTGATGGCCGAGCTCGAGCAGCTCGAGGGCGACGATGGCCGCGCGCGCGCGTGGATGAGCCGCGCGCTCAACGCAGGCCTCGATCCGGCCTGGACCGCGGACGGCTTCGTATCCGACCGCTGGCTGCCTGTCTCGCCGGTGACCGGCAGGCTCGATGCCTTCCAATGGAAGGTGCCTGTGGCGGAGCTTGGCGAGCGCACGCCGGTGCTGATCGAGGCGCCCGCCGAGGAGGCGCCCCGGCTGGAGTTGCCGGGCCAAGGCCTTCCGCGCCAGGACCTTCCGCGCGAAGTCGTCTCGCCGCCGCTCGGCAATGTCGGCGCGGAGAATGGCGGGCCACCCGCCCGCGCGCCAATCGCCGCCGCACGATCGGTGCCGCGCGCCGCACCGATCATTCCGCTGACCCAGGTTCCGGACGATCCCGGCCCCGACCCGGAAGCGGATACCGACGCCGAAGTAACGACCGAGCCGAAGCCCGACAGGTGGGAACGAAGCTCCTGGCAACGAATTCGTCAGCTTTTCCGGTGACACTTTCCCGGTCCGGCAACGGGCCGGCCGGCCACAGGCGTTCCCCGCGTATGTTTGGGATTGCGGCCGGCCGTCATGTTCTTGCGGATTTGGCCGCAGGCGACTATCAGAAGCGCCGGTAGAACTTACATGGTCGCATTTTCGACGGCGAACCGCTTCACACTTCGCCTGAAAATGCTCCGGACGCCGCAATAGCTCAGCCGGTAGAGCACCGCTTTCGTAAAGCGGGGGTCGGGGGTTCGAGTCCCTCTTGCGGCACCATTTTCCAAAATGTGCACGCCGGTCTCTCCGTCGTCATGCCCGCGCTTGTCGCGGGCATCCACGTCTTTCGTTCCGCGGATCAAGCAAGACGTGGATGGCCGGGACAAGCCCGGCCACGACGGAGCGTGTAGCCCGCATTGCGCAACGCGACATGCGGGATTCCTACTCAAAAAGAGCCGCGCGCTTCATTGCAGCGCAGACACACGACATCCGCAGAATCTGCTAAGCATCGGCCATGTTCAAACGCCGAACGCTTTTTGTTTTGGGCGCTGGCGCGAGTGCGGAAGTTGACTTTCCCGTCGGCACTGCTCTCGCCGGGGCGATCAAGACCAAAATGGATATCCGGTTCGAAGGTTTCAATAAGAACATTGGCTCCGGAGATCTCGATCTCTTCATTCAGCTAACGAGTCAATTTCAGAAGTTCACAAACGAATACCAAGAGGCAGCTTGGCTGCTACGCGACGGGCTGGGATTGGCGCAATCGATTGACGATTTTCTCGACAATCACCGCCAGAATACGATGGTTAACCACTATGGGAAGGCCGCAATCGTTAAGACGATTCTACAAGCCGAGCACGGAAGCTCTCTCTACTTCGACCCCTCCAGCCGCCAGACGTTCAATCCGGACCGCCTAACAAATACGTGGTTCGTAAAACTGATGTTTGCGCTCAGCAGAGGTATACCCAAAGAACAGGTTGACACGATCTTCGATAATATCGCGTTTATCATCTTCAATTACGACCGATGTCTTGAACACTTCCTGCTTAATGCGTTGCAATCGCTCTACGGCATCCACCACCAACACGCGGCCGATATTCTCGGCAAGCTTCGCATCATCCATCCGTATGGCGCAGTGGATAGACGCGCCACCTTCGGGGCGACGAGGGCAAACTATGCTGAGTTCGCGGGCGGCATTAAGACATACACTGAGCAGATCGAAGAGACCGGTATCAAGACCGAGATAACGAAAGAGCTTGAGAACACCGAGTGCATCATCTTTCTTGGCTTCGCATTCCATGCGCAGAACATTCGGATGCTTCGTCCAAAGAATTGTTTCGCGTCGCGGCCGATATTCGCAACCGCGTACGGAATGTCGGACGCCGATGTCGATGTGGTCAGCAATCAACTCGCGGATTTCTTCAAAGGCACGATGACCAAGGCCACGCGAGACACTGCTATACGGCTCGAAAATAAGCTGAAATGCGCGGGCCTGTTCGACTATTATGCGAAATCGCTCACTGGGGGCGACTGACAGTCATTCGACCCGCTCGATGATCACCGCCGGCGCCATTCCCCCAGCCGCGCACATCGTGACAAGCCCGCGCTTCAAGTCACGCCGCTCCAGTTCGTCGAGCAGCGTGCCGATCAGGATCGAGCCGGTCGCGCCGATCGGATGACCGAGCGCGATTGTAGCCCGCATAAGCAACGCGACATGCGGTATTCCCGGATTTCGCTTTGCTTCATCCGGGCTACGCTTACTCTCTTCCGGGTGTCTGCCAGGGGCCAAGAGACGATACTAGCCGCTTCCACCTCCCTATAAGACGGGCGTAGTCTGTTCCCACTGCGCGCCCTGCCGGATGGCATGTCCGCGACGCGAGCCGCAGACTGTGGAGGAGCTATCCATGAAATTTCCGCGCCGCACATTCCTTCATCTGGCCGCGGGTGCCGCCGCGTTGCCGGCCGTGTCCCGCATGGCGTGGAGCCAAGCCTATCCGTCACGGCCGGTGCGTATCATCGTCGGCTTTCCGGCCGGCGGGGCGACCGACATCATGGCGCGCCTGATGGGTCAATGGCTGTCGGAGCGCCTCGGCCAGCAATTCATCGTCGAGAACCGCGCCGGCGCCAGCGGCAACATCGGCACCGAGGCGGCCGCGAAAGCACCCGCCGATGGCTATACGCTGCTGCAAGTCGTGACCCCGAACGCGATCAATGCCGCGCTCTACAGCAATCTGAATTTCGACTTCATCCGCGACATCGCGCCGGTCATCGCGCTTGCGCGCCTCGCCTACGTCGTCGTGGTGCATCCGTCGGTTCCGGCCACAACGATCCCCGAGTTCATCGCCTATGCCAAGGCCAACCCGGGCAAGATCAACTACGGGTCGGCCGGCCCCGGCACGCCGCAAAACATTACCTGCGAGCTCTTCAAGATGATGGCCGGGGTTGATCTGGTCCACGTGCCGTATCGGGGCGGCGCGCCTGCGACAACCGATCTGGTCGGCGGTCACCTGCAGGTGATTTTCTGTCCGGTGTCGGAATGTATCGGACACATCAACAGCGGCAAGCTGCGGGCGCTCGCGGTGACGCCCGCGGCCCGCCTGGACGTGTTCCCGGACGTTCCGCCGCTGGGCGATTTCGTGCCTGGCTATGAGGCCAGCGGTTTTGCGGGCATCGGCGTGCCCAGGAACACTCCGGCCGACATCATCACTCTGCTCAACAAGGAGCTCAATGCCGGCGTCGCTGATACCAAGATCAGGACACGGATCACCGAGCTCGGCGGCACCCCGCTTGGAGGCTCGCCTGCGGCATTCGGGACGATCATCTCGGAGGCCACCGAAAAATGGGCGAAGGTGATCAAGTTCGCGGGCATCAAGGTTGAATGAGGCCGGTCGCCACTGGAGCTGGACAAGACGGTTGCTCGGTGCCTCTTACGGCACCCTTCTCGCTCACACCCGCTCGATGATAATCGCCGGCGCCATGCCGCCGGCGGCGCACATCGTGACCAGCCCGCGCTTGCCGTCGCGCCGCTCCAGTTCGTCGAGCAGCGTGCCGATCAGGATAGAGCCGGTCGCGCCGATCGGGTGACCGAGCGCGATCGCGCCGCCGTTGACGTTCACCTTCTCGCGGTCGAGCGCAAGATCGCGGATGAATTTCTCCGCCACCACCGCGAAAGCCTCGTTGATCTCGAACAGATCGATGTCATCGAGTGTGAGCCCGGCCTTGGCGAGCGCCTTGCGCGCCGCCGGGACCGGCGCATTGAGCATCAAGGTCGGGCTGTCGCCCATGTTCGCCATCGCGACGACTTTTGCGCGGGGTTTGAGGCCCTTCCGCTTGGCGTAATCCGGCGAGGCGAGCAGCAGCGCCGCCGCGCCGTCGACCACGCCGGACGAGGAGCCCGCGTGGTGCACGAACGTGATGTCGAGGTCGGGATATTTCTGCGTGATGAGCTTGCGATACGTGGTGCCGGCCTCGTCGACGGCTAAGTCCGCCATTGCCTGGAACGCCGGCTTGAGCGCGGCCAATCCCTCGCGCGTGGTCCGTGGGCGCGGATATTCCTCACGGTCGAGCGCGAGCGTGCCGTCCTCGTGATGAACCGGTACGAGGCTTTTCGCGAAATGGCCGTTGCGGATCGCGCGGTCGGCGCGCTGCTGGCTTTCGAGCGAGAGATCGTCGAGCGCCTCGCGCGGAATGTTCTCCAGCGTGGCGATTGCGTCCGCGCATACGCCCTGATGCGACTGCGGATGACGCGCGCGCAGGCGCAGATTGCCGTTGTCCATCATGGGCGGCCGTCCGTCCGCGCTGCGCCGGCCCGGCATCGACATCATCTCGGTGCCGCCGGCGATCACGAGGTCCTCGAAGCCCGCCATGATGGAGGCGGCCGCGATGTTCACCGTCGTGATGCCGGAGCCGCAAAAACGATCCAGCGTGACGCCGCTCGACTTGACCGAATAGCCGGCATCGAGCGCCGCCATGCGGCCGAGGTCGCCGCCCTGGCTGCCTACCTGCGCCGCCGTGCCCCACACAATGTCGTCGACTTCCGATGTGTCGATGCCGGTGCGCTCGGCGAGCGCCTTCAGCACCGTCGCGGCGAGTTGCTGCGGATGAATCTTCGACAGCGCGCCTTTGTCGTATTTGCCGATGCCGCGCGGCGTGCGGCAGGCATCGATGATCCAGGCTTCGGTCATGGCATCGCTTCCCGGCTGGTGGGCGCGCCGATCTCACCACGATGCTTCCGGTTCATCAATGTGATCGGCCTCCCTCTTGCGGCGAGGCGCGTTTCCCGAGCAATGTCACGCGAAATCACCGGACAAACGGACACATGAAACCGATCGACCGCATCAAGAACTACCACGCCGAGCTGACCGCGCAGCGCCGCGACTTCCATGCGCATCCGGAACTCGGCTTTACCGAGCACCGCACCTCCGACATCGTGGCAAAGCAGCTCGAGGCGCTCGGCATCGAGGTGCATCGCGGCGTCGGCGGGACCGGCGTGGTCGGCGTGCTGCGCGAAGGCAATGGGCCGGTGTCGATCGGGCTGCGCGCCGACATGGACGCGCTGCCGATCCTCGAGGCGAACGACGTGCCGTACAGGTCGACCAAGCCGGGCGTGATGCACGCCTGCGGGCACGACGGCCACACCACGATGCTGCTCGGGGCCGCGCGCTATCTTGCCGAGACGCGCAACTTCAACGGCACCGTGAACTTCATCTTCCAGCCGGCCGAGGAAGGCCTGGGCGGCGCGCTCGCGATGCTGAAGGACGACCTGCTCGCGCGCTTCCCGTGCGACACGCTGTTCGGCATGCACAATCATCCGGGGCTGCCGGTCGGCCAGTTCGCGATCCGCCCGGGCACCATGATGGCGGCTGGTGCCTTCTTCGACATTCACGTCGAGGGGCGCGGCTCGCATGGCGCGCGCCCCGAAGTCAGCATCGATCCGGTGCTGGTCGCGAGCCACATCGTGACGGCGCTGCAGGCGATCGTCGCGCGCAACGTCGATCCGATCGACACCGCGGTGGTCAGCGCGACCGCGATTCACGGCGGCGATGCCTACAACGTGATTCCGCAGACAGCCGAGATCCGCGGCACGGTGCGCACCTTCAGGAACGAGACGATGACGCTGGTCGAGGAGAACATGCGACGCACTGCCACGGGTGTGGCGGCGGCATTCGGCGCAACCGCGCGCGTCGATTTCCGAAAGCTGTTCGCGGCGCTGGTCAACGATGCGGCAGCGACCGCGGAGTTCGCCGATGTCGCCGCCGACCTCGTCGGCGATCGGAACGTTGATCGTGAGCGCAGCCTGATCATGGCGTCGGAGGATTTCTCGTTCATGCTGGAGAAGCGCCCCGGCGCCTATATCAACATCGGCAACGGCGACACGGTCGGAAGCTGCCCGGTGCACAATCCGGGTTATGACTTCAACGACGAGATTTTGCCGATCGGCGCCGCGGCGCTTGCGGGGATCGTCGAGAAGAAGCTGCCGAGGTTTGCGGGGTAGCGGGCTGTCATCCCGGCCGAGCGTAGCGAGGGCCGGGACCCATAAGCTCATTCGGTGGTTATGGGTCCCGGGTCGCGCCGCTTCGCGGCTTGCCCGGGATGACAGTAGCGTCAACGCAGCTTGGCGCCGAAATTCCGCTTCGGATCGAATTCGAGCGTCGCGCGGCCGAGCGGCTCGGCGGCTTGGCCGGCCTTGCGCGCGAGGAACTGTCCGCTCCCGGGCTTGGCGCGAAGCTTGTCGTTCTCGACCAGCACCTCGCCGCGCAGCAGCACGGTTACCGGCCAGCCCTTCACGGTGCGGCCCTTCCACGGCGTGTAGCCGGCGCGGTCCTTCACGGTCTTGTCCGAGAACGTGACGCTCTTCTTCGGGTCCCAGATCGCGATGTCGGCATCCGAGCCGATCGCGAGCGTGCCCTTCTTCGGGTAGAGCCCGTAGATCTTCGCCGGGTTGGTCGAGGTCCACGCGACAAAGCGCGATACGTCGAAGCGGCCGCGCGACACCATCTCGTCGAACACGACGGGCAGCCGCGCTTCAAGTCCCGGCATGCCATTCGGGATCTGCTTGAAGGTCGACTTCTTGCCCGCCACCAGCTTGCCGGACTTGTCGAACGCGTAGGGCGCGTGATCGGACGAGATCACCTGCAGGTCGCCGAGGTCGAGCGCCTGCCACAGCGTTTCCTGATCGGAAGCTTCGCGCGCGGGCGGCGAGAACATCCACTTGCCGCCTTCCAGACCGGGCTTGTCCAGATCCTTCTTGGTCATGAAGAGATATTGCGGGCAGGTCTCGGCGAACACCTTGAGCCCTTCGCCGCGCGCCTGCCGGATGACCGCGCAGCCTTCCGCGGTCGAGACGTGGAAGATCATGATCGGCTGATCGACCAGCGCGGCGCACGCGATCAGCCGCTGGAATGCTTCCGGCTCGCACACGCGCGGATGCGAGATCGAATGGAATTTCGGCGCCGTGTAGCCGTGCTTGACGAGCCGCTTGCCCATCCACGAGATCATGCCGTGGTTCTCGGCGTGCACGCACACCATCGCGCGGTTGTCGCGCGCGGACTGCAGCACGTTGAGCAGCTGCTCGTCGTCGACCTTGAGCCGGTCGTAGGTCATGAAGACTTTCAGCGAGGCGTGGCCGGCCTTCACCAGCGGCGGGACTTCCTTCGCGAGCACCTCCTCGCGCGGGTCGGCGAGGATCATGTGGAACGCGTAGTCCACCACCGCGCCGCGCTCCGCATACTGATGATACTCGTCGACGACGGTCTTCAGGCTCATGCCGACGTGCTGCGCGGCGAACGAGATCACCGTCGTGGTGCCGCCGAACGCCGCCGCCGTGGTGGCGCTCTCGAACGTGTCGGCGTTCATCAGGCCGGAAGCGGAGAGCTGTTCGATGTGGCTGTGGCTGTCGACGCCGCCGGGCAGCACGAGCTTGCCGCGCGCGTCGATTTCCTTCTTTGCCTTTGTCGAGCCCTTCGCCGATCGCCGCGACCTTGTCGCCGCGGATGCCGACATCGGCCTGGAAACTGTCGGTCGCGGTCGCGACCGTGCCGCCGCGGATCACCAGATCGAAGGGTTGCATGATCTCTCCTTGTCATTCCGGGGCGCCGCGCAGCGGCGAGCCTGGAATCGATAGCCACCGAATATTCCGTATTGTACGGTCTCGCCAGCATCGCAACAGCGGTGTTTATGGATTCCGGGCTCCTCGCCATAGCGCGTCGCAGACGCGCGTAAACGCGCTTATGGCTCGGCCCCGGAATGACGGACGCGAATCATGCCCATGCTCGATACCTCCGCCCACGGCGTCTACATCATCGCGGCGACGCCGTTCACGGACAACGGCGCAGTCGATACCGCAAGCCTCGACCGGCTGATGGATTTCTATATCGACTGCGGCATCACCGGCGTGACCGTGCTGGGCATCATGGGCGAGGCGCCGAAGCTGACCCACGCCGAGTCCGTCGCGCTGACGCGGCAAGTGGTGCGGCGCGCGAACGGACTGCCGGTGGTGGTCGGCGCCTCGGCGCCCGGCTTTGCCCAGATGGCGGCGCTGGCGAAGGACGTGATGGATGCGGGCGCGGGCGGCGTGATGATCGCGCCGCCGGGCACGCTCAAGACCGACGACCAGATCGTGACGTATTACGCCAGCGCCGTGGAGGCGATCGGCGCGGACGTGCCGTTCGTGCTGCAGGATTATCCTTACGCGTCCGGCGTCTACATGGCGCCATCTGTCATCAAGCGCATCGTGCAGGACAATCCCTCGTGCAAGATGGTGAAGCACGAGGAATGGCCGGGGCTGGAAAAGCTCACGGCGTTGAAGGGTCTGATGACCAACGGCATGCGCAAGGTCGCGATCCTGTGCGGCAACGGCGGCGTGTTCCTGCCGCATGAGCTGGAGCGCGGCGCGGACGGGGCCAACACCGGCTATGCGTATCCCGAAATGCTGGTGCAGCTCGTGAAGCTCATCAAGGCCGGCGACCGTGCGGCGGCGCACGACCTGTTCGACCGGCACCTGCCGCTGTTGCGCTACGAGCAGCAGCCCGGAATGCTGGGGCTCGCGGTGCGCAAGTACATCCTCAAGCGCCGCGGGGCGATCGCCAGCGATGCGCAGCGCAAGCCGGGCATCAAGCTGTCCAAGGAAGCGATCGCCGAGATCGAGTTCCTGATTGCACGTCTGGAGCGCAACAACTGACCGCTTGGTCATCCCGGAAGCCGGCGCAGCCGGCTATCCGGGATCCATAACCACGACCAGTGCAGTATCGCGAGGATAGTGGTTATGGATCCCGGGTCTCGCCATAGCGCGTCGCAGACGCGCGTAAACGCGCTTGAGGCTCGCCCGGGATGACATCGGCCTACACGCCATGCGAACATCGGGCATGCTTGCAAAAACCAATGGCCGCGACGTCCGCATGGCGGTCGATATCGGCGGCACGTTCACCGACATCGTGCTCGATCGCGGCACTGAGCGGCTCACCCGTAAGGTGCTGACCACGACGAAACGGCCCGAAGAAGGCGTGCTCGACGGCGCGCGGCTGGTGCTCGGCGACGCCGGCCTGCATTTCTCCGACATCGACGTTTTCATTCACGGAACTACGTTGGCCACCAACGCGATCATCGAGCGGCGCGGCGCCCGCACCGCGCTGATCGCCACGGACGGTTTTCGCGACGTGCTCGATATCGCGAACGAGAGCCGCTACGACCAGTACGATCTGACCATCGAGAAACCGCAGCCGCTGGTGCCGCGCTCGCTGCGCTTCACGGTGCCGGAGCGCGTCGACATTCATGGCAAGGTGCGGCTCGCGCTCGACGAGGCGGCGGTCGCACAGCTTGTGCGGGCGCTGAAGGACAACGGCATCGAGGCGGTCGCGGTCTGCTTCATGCACTCGTACGCGAACCCGGCGCACGAGGAGCGCACGGCGGCGATCCTGAAAAAAGCCATGCCGTCTTTAAGCATCACGCTCTCGTCCGAAGTCTGTCCGGAAATCCGCGAATATGAGCGGACCTCGACGGCGGTCGCCAACGCCTATGTGCAGCCGCTGATGGACGGCTATCTGGCGCGCATGGACGAGGCGCTGCGCGTCGAACAGTTCCGCGGCGCGATCTATCTGGTGACCTCCGGTGGCGGGCTCACGTCAATCGACACCGCGCGCAAGTTTCCGGTGCGGCTGATCGAGTCCGGGCCGGCTGGCGGCGCGATCTTCGCCGCCCAGGTCGCGGCGCGCGCATCCGAGAAAAAAGTGCTGTCGTTCGACATGGGCGGCACCACGGCGAAGATCTGCCTCATTGAAAACTTCGAGCCGAATTCAGCCCGGGTCTACGAAGTCGATCGCGCGGCGCGTTTTCTCAAGGGCTCCGGCCTGCCGGTGCGCATTCCGGTGATCGAGATGGTCGAGATCGGCGCGGGCGGCGGCTCGATCGCCAAGGTCGATGCGCTCAAGCGCGTCACCGTGGGCCCGGAAAGCGCGGGCTCCGAGCCGGGACCTGCCTGCTACCGGCGCGGCGGGATGCTTCCCACGGTCACTGACGCGGACGTTGTGCTCGGCATGATCGATCCGGCGGCGTTCGCAGGCGGCACGATCGCGCTCAATCCGGACCTGTCGCGCGCAGCGCTTGCCACGGCGGTCGGCGATCCGCTCGGCATGAACCCCGAGATTGCAGCCTACGCGGTGCACGAGATGGTGTGCGAGAACATGGCAAGCGCGGCGCGCGTGCATGCGGTCGAGCGCGGCGAAGTGGTGAACGATCACACGCTGATCGCGTTCGGCGGGGCGGCGCCGCTGCATGCGGCGCGGGTGGCGGAGAAACTGGGGCTGGCGCGCGTGCTGGTGCCGCCGAATGCCGGCGTCGGCTCGGCGGTCGGCTTCCTGGTCGCGCCGATTTCCTACGAGCTGGTGAAGAGCCGCCACATGCGGCTCGACAGTTTCGATTTCGCGGGTGCCTCGGCGCTGCTCGCCGGCATGTCGAAGGATGCGCGCGCGCTGGTCGAGCCGGGTGCGCGCGGCGCGCCGGTGACTGAGCGGCGCCTCGCCTACATGCGTTATGTGGGGCAGGGGCACGAGATCACGGTGCCGCTGCCGGTGCGCGATCTGACGCTGGACGATGCGAAGGTGTTGCGCGACGAATTCGAGCGCGAGTATTCGGTGCTGTTCCGCCGCCCGATCCCGGGTGCCGCCATCGAGGCGCTGAGCTGGTCCGTGCTGATCTCCACGCAGGCGCATCGGCCTGACGCCATGGCGCCGGTCGGTGACAAGCGCGCGCCATCGCCGGACGGCAGCCGCAAGTTCTTCGACGGCCGCGCGGGCGGGACCGTCGATGTGCCGACCTATCGCCGCGCGCGCCTGGAGGCCGGCGTGCGCGTACCGGGGCCCGTGATCATTGCCGAGGACGAGACCTCGACATTCGTCACCGCGAGTTTCGACGCGCGCATCGATGGCGCTGGGTGTATCGTGCTGGAGCGGAGAGCGTGATGTTCAGTGGTGCCGCACGCTCGGACACCCTCCCCTGGAGGGGGAGGGTGTCCGGCGCAGCCGGCGGGGTGGGGTGATGATCGATCGGCGCACCATCAGCAGCTTCCGGCGCGCGACGGCTCGTCGCCTGGGCGCGAACAGTACGGGCGCCGAGACGCTAATGTGGCGCGAGCTCCGAAAATTGGAGGTCAAAGGCACGCATTTCCGACGGCAAGTACCGATCGGCTCCTATGTGGCGGACTTTGCGTGCCTCGCATCGCGGCTCATCATCGAAGTGGACGGGTCGCAGCACGGCGAAGATCCGATCAAGTCGCGCGACGACAAGCGCACACGCTGGCTGGAACCAGAGGGTTATCGCGTCCTCCGTTTCTGGAATAATGACATCACGCAAAATCCAGCGGGTGTTCTGGATGTGATCTATGCCACGCTGTACGGCACGCGAGATAGCGAACCGGCGGTGCTGAAGCATCGGCGCGTGCGACGCGCCGTCACCCCACCCCGGCGCGCTCCGCGCGCCGACCCTCCCCCTCCAGGGGAGGGTGGCACCGAGCCCTTGGCACGGGAGACGCACCCATGACCTCAGCCACCCACCTCATCGACCTCCAGATCATGTGGAACCGGCTGATCGCGGTCGTCGAGGAGCAGGCGCAGGTGCTGATGCGCACCGCGTTCTCGCCGATCGTGCGCGAGTGCGGCGACCTCTCGGCCGGCGTGTTCGACCGGAAGGGACGTATGCTGGCGCAGGCGGTGACCGGTACGCCCGGCCACGTCAACTCGATGGCGGAGTCGGTGAAACACTTCATCCGCCATTTCCCGCTCGAGACCATGAAGCCGGGCGATGCCTACATCACCAACGATCCCTGGATGGGCACCGGGCACCTGAACGACTTCGTCGTCACGACGCCCGCGTTCAACTCCAAGGGCGAACTCGTCGCGCTGTTCTCCTGCACCAGCCATCTGATGGACATCGGCGGCATCGGCTTCGGGCCGGACGCGACCGACGTGTTCATGGAAGGCCTCTACATCCCGATGCTCAAGCTGATCGATCAGGGCACCGTGAACGAGACCCTGATGGCGATGATCCGTACCAACACGCGGCTGCCGATCGACACCGAGGGCGACACGTATTCGCTCGCCGCCTGCAACGACGTCGGCGCGAAGCGCCTCACCGAGATGATGGACGAGTTCGGCATCGACAATCTCGATGTGCTGGCAGAGCACATCTGTGCGCGTTCGCGCGAGGCCGTGCTCGCCGAGATCGCCCGGCTGCCGAAAGGCACGTACCGCAACGAGATGATCGTCGACGGCTACGATGCGCCGGTCACGCTCGCGGCGGCGCTGACCGTGTCGGACACCGGCATCCATGTGGACTTCACCGGCACGTCGCCGCAATCGCGCTACGGCATCAACGTGCCGCACGCCTATACGACCGCCTACACGGTGTTCGGCCTCGGCTGCGTGGTCGCAAGCGCGATCCCGAACAATGCCGGCTCGCTCGGGCCGCTCACCGTCTCGGCGCCGGTCGGCTGTATCCTCAATGCGCCGAAGCCCGCGCCGGTGTGCAGCCGCCACATCATCGGGCAGATGCTGCCGGACGTGGCGTTCGGTTGCCTGCGCCAGATCATTCCGGACCGGGTGCCGGCCGAGGGCACGTCGTGCCTGTGGAACCTCAACGTGCGCGGCGAGACGCAGGCGGGCTCCGGCGGCAATTACGGGTTCATGATGGCGGTGACCAGCAACGGCGGCACCGGCGCGCGGCCCGACAAGGACGGGCTGTCGGCGACCGCCTATCCGAGCGGCGTGCGCGGCACACCGGTCGAAATCGCCGAAAGCCAGACGCCGCTGATCTTCTGGAAGAAGGAGCTGCGGCCGGATTCCGGCGGCGCCGGGCGCACGCAGGGCGGACACGGACAGATCATCGAGATCGGCAGCGGCATCGGCCGGCCGTGGGACATCCTCGCGGCGTTCGACCGCATCGATCATCCGGCGCGCGGGCGCGATGGTGGGCGCGCCGGCGCGGCCGGCTACATCGGGCTCAAGTCGGGCAAGAAAATGCGCGGCAAGGGTTTCCAGGAGATTCCGCCGGACGACCGGCTGGTGGTGCTGACTCCGGGCGGCGGCGGTATCGGCGCGCCGGACCAGCGTGCTGCCGAGCGCGTCGCGCGCGACTTGTCCGACGAACTGGTGTCGGAAGACACGGCACGGGACTTGTATGGCTATACGCCGGTGAAAGCGGCGGAGTGAGAGTGTTTCCCGCACGCGATGCAGCACGAAGTGATGCATTGCAGATGCGGGATCGTTACGCGCACTGAAGTTCTTGGCGGTCCCGGTTCTGCAGCGCATCACGTCGTGCTGCGCTGCGCCCGGGACACAAAAGGAGGGAAGTCAATCATGTTCACGCGACGGGAATTCATGGTGGGCACTGGCGCGGTTCTCGCCAGCACGGCCCTGACGTATCCGGCATCGGCTGCAACCAGCCTCGATCTCGCAACGGTGTGGCCGGACGGAAATTTCCACACCACCAATGCCAAGAAGTTTGCCGAGGAAGTCGGCAAGGCGACCGGCGGCGAGGTGAAAATCACCGTGCATGCCGGCGGCTCGCTCGGCTTCAAGGGGCCGGAGCAGTTGCGTGCGGTGCGCGACGGGCTCGTGCCGCTCGCCGACATCCTCAATATCCAGCAGATCGGCGACGAGCCGATGCTCGGCACCGAGTCGATTCCGTTCCTGGTCAGCTCCGACAAGGAGCTGAAAATCCTGCACAAGTACCTGCGTCCCGAATACGAGGCGATAGCGGCCAAGAACAACCAGAAAGTCCTCTACATGGTGCCGTGGCCGACGCAGTACCTGCACCTGAAGGTGAAGGCCGACACGCTCGATGGCCTCAAGGGCGTGAAGATCCGCGTGCCGGACAAGAACGCGCAGGACATGTGCGCCGCCGTCGGCATGGCGCCGGTGTTGATCCCGTGGGGCGAGACGATTCCGGCGCTCGCGTCCGGGGCGGTCGCGGGTGTGTCGACATCGGCGGTGTCGGGCGTCGACGGCAAGTTCTGGGAATTCCTCAAATACATCTATCCGACCAACCACACCTGGTCGTGCCAGATGGTCAACGTCAACAACGACACCTGGAAGAAGCTCTCGCCCGCGCACCAGAAGGCGATCGAGGAGCTGGCGAAGAAGCTCGAGCCGGATTTCTGGGCGGCCTCGCTCAAGGCCGACACAGACAGCCTGAAGCGGCTGACGGACGGCGGCATGGAGGTCGTGCAAATTCCACCCGCCATGATGAAAGACTTCCAGGCCAAGACCGCGCCGTTGCAGGACGCGTTCCTCAAGCGCGTGCCGGCTTCCGAAAAGCCCGTGAAGGCGTTCCTCGCCGAAGTGAAGCGGTCGTCGTGATCTCTCGATGACGATTGGCCGCGCGCGCGGTGCTTGCTATTGCGCCCTCTCCCCTTGTGGGAGAGGGCAGCTCCGGCTTTTCAGCAGACGCGGTCGGGTGAGGGGTACCCCTCACCCATTCTTTTTTGGCGAACGTCTGAGTAGCCCTCTCCCACAAGGGGAGAGGGCACATCAATGCGCACGGCGCTGATGGAAAACACCACGCGCAGCCTGAACGAAGGAGCGCCCGCGCCGCTGCGGCTGCTGCTCGACGGAATCGAACGGCTGGGCCGCCTCGACGGATGGATCGGGGCGGCTTGTCTTGTTGCGCTGACCCTCCTGATGCTCGCCGAGATCACTGTGCGGGCGCTTTCCAATTTCATCTCGTGGGTGCCGGCCGATATCCCGGTCGCATGGGAGTATTCCTCCTACCTGATGGCGGCGTGCTTCACCTTCGGCGCCGCCATGACGTTGCGCGCGGGCGGACATATCCGGGTCACGCTCGTGCTGGGCCGGCTCGCGCCTCCGGCGCGGCGGCTGCTCGAAATAGCCACCTCGCTGGTCGCGGCATGTTTCGTCGGGTTCCTCGCCATCGCGATGGCACGCTTCGCCTGGACGGCATTCTCCGCAGGCCAGAGGTCGATTTCGAGCGACACGCTGTTGTGGATACCCGAAGCCGTGATCGCGTTCGGCATGGTGCTGCTCGCGCTGCAATTCCTCGCGCGCACCATCCAGGCGCTGCTCGGCCTGCCGCTGGAGGATCACCGCATCAAGGCCGCGCCGGTGGAGTAATGGGCGCCATCACCGGCACGATGTTCGCGCTGCTGTTTTCGGCTCTCGCCGGAGGGCTGTGGATTGGGCTTGCGCTCGGCGCGACCGGCGCGGTGCTGCTCGCGATCTTCCGCAACATCCCGCTCGACAAGCTGCTCGCGCAGTATGCCTGGAACATCCTCACCACGCAGGAATTGCTCGCGCTGCCGATGTTCATCCTGATGGGCGAGATTTTGTTCCAGTCGCGCCTGTCGCGTTCGCTGTTCCAAGGACTTGCGCCGTGGGCCGGGTTGCTGCCGGGGCGGCTCTTGCACGTGAACGTGGTCGGCTGCTCGATCTTCGCGGCGATCTCGGGCTCGTCGGCCGCGACCACGCAGGTGGTCGGCCGTATCGCGCTGGCTGAGCTGACGAAGCGCGGCTACTCCAAGGATATCGCGATCGGCAGCCTCGCGGGCGCCGGCACGCTCGGCTTCCTGATCCCGCCGTCGAACATCATGATCATCTACGGCGTGCTCGGCGACGTCTCGATCGTGAAGCTGTTCACCGCGGGGTTCATTCCCGGCTTCCTGCTCGCCGGCTGCTTCATGGCGTGGGTCATGATCCACTCCACGTTGCGCCCCGAGCTCGTTCCGGCGAGCGAGCGTGCGCTCAGCCGTATCCCGATGATCGAGCGCATCAAGGCGCTGAAGGAGCTTGCGCCGGCGATCTTCCTTATCGCGGCGGTGCTCGGCTCGATGTATGGCGGCATCGCGACGCCCTCGGAAAGCGCGGCGGTCGGCGTGCTCGGCGCCGTCATCGTGGCGTCGCTGCAGGGCGGCCTCACCCTGCAGGCGATGCGCGACATCGCGATCGGGGCGGTCATGACCTGCTCGATGATCGCCATGATCCTGCTCGGCGCCTCGATCCTCGGCTCGGCGGCGGCGTTCCTCGGCATTCCGCGCGCGGTCGCGGATTTCGTGGCCGGCATGGGACTATCGCCGTTCATGCTGATCGTCGCGCTGATCGTGTTCTACCTGATCCTCGGCTGCTTCCTCGACGGCTTCTCGATGATCGTCATGACCTTGCCGATCGTGTTGCCGATCGTGAAGCAGGCGGGCTTCGATCCGATATGGTTCGGCATCTTTCTGGTGCTGGTGGTCGAGATGGCGCAGATCACCCCGCCGGTCGGGTTCAACCTGTTCGTGATCCAGGGGCTGACCGGAGACGGCCTCGGCTACATCGCCAGGGTGACGCTGCCGTATCTCGTGATCATGATCCTGTTCACGCTGGTGATCACGGTGTTTCCGCAGATCGCGCTGTGGCTGCCCAACATGATGGCGGGGCGATAGCCCAGCGTCACCCCGCCAATTGCTCTCGGCGCGCCGCCGCCATATCGTCCGCGCCGAGACACCTTTCAGGGGATGCGGAATGGCCAAATTCGGAATCGGGCAGGCGGTGCGGCGCGTCGAGGACGCGCGTTTCCTCACCGGGGCGGGGCGCTACGTCGACGACATCACGCTACCCGGCATGGTTCACGGCGTGGTGCTGCTCTCCCCGCACGCCCATGCGCGGATCAGGAAGATTGACACCGCCAAGGCGAAGGCCGCGACGGGCGTGCTGCTCGTGCTCACGGCTGCCGATCTGGCGGCAGACAAGCTCGGAGCCTTCACTTCCGCGATGATGCCCGAGGACATCGGCGCGCCGAAGGGTCACCGGACGTTCCAGCAGGTGCTGCAGGCCGACAAGGTCCGCTTCGTCGGCGACCGCGTGGCATTTGTGGTTGCGGAGACACAGGCGCAGGCGCGCGACGCGGCCGAGATGATCGAGGTCGACTACGAGACGCTGCCCGCGGTGGCGCTGGTCGAGGACGCCGCGAAGGACGGCGCCCCGAAGGTGTGGGACGACAATCCGAACGGCAACGTCGCCTTCATGCTGGCGTTCGGCGATCAGGCCGCGACCGACGCGGCCTTCGCCAAGGCGAAGCATCACGTCAAGCTGCGCATGGAGAACAACCGCGTCACGCCGGTCTCCATGGAGCCGCGCACCTCGATCGGCGACTACAATGCGGTGGAGGATTTCTACACGCTCTACACCTCGTCGCAGAATCCGCACGGCGTGCGCATGGAGATCGCGCACATCTTCCATGTGAACGAGAACCAGGTGCGCGTGGTCGCGCCAGACGTCGGTGGCGGCTTCGGCCTGAAGGGCGGGGCGTTTCCGGACGATGCGCTCGCGTTGTGGGCGGCGAAGAAGCTCAAGCGCCCTGTGAAGTGGGTCGCGACGCGCTCCGAGTCCATGATGACCGACCACACCGGCCGCGATCTCGTCAGCTACGGCGAGCTTGCGCTCGACGAGAAGGGCAAGATTCTCGCGATCCGATCGCAGTCGTTGTTCCAGATCGGCGCCTACTTCGTCGGCCCCGGCATGGTGAGCGGGCTGTTCTCGCTGCGCTTTATCCCCGAGGCCTACGACGTGCAGACCATGCACATCGTGTGCAAGGGCCTGTTCACCAACACGCCGCAGGCCGGGCCCTATCGCGGCGCCGGACGGCCGGAGGCCGCGTATTTCACCGAGCGGATGGTCGAGCACGCCGCGAAGCAGATCGGCATGGACGTGGCCGAAATCCGCCGTGTCAATCTCATTCCGCCCGGCAAGTTCCCCTACAACACGCCGACGCTCTACACCTACGACTTAGGCGAATTCGCGCGGCTGCTCGACAAGTGCGTCGAGATGGCGGACTGGAAGGGCTACGAGAAGCGCCGCAAGGCCTCAGAGAAGAACGGCAAGCTGCGCGGACGCTCGGTCTGCTACTACATCGAGTTCGGCGGCATCTTCAACGACCGCATGGACATCCGCTTCGATCCGGGCGGCACCGTCACGGTGTTCGCCGGTACGCATTCGCACGGACAGGGGCACGCGACGGTGTTCGCGCAGCTCGTGCATGAATTCCTCGGCGTGCCGTTCGAGCAAATCCGCTTCGTGCAGGGCGACACCGCGCAGGTGCAGTTCGGGCGCGGCACGTACGGGGCGCGCAGCGCGGTGGTCGGCGGCAGCGCGCTCAAACGCGCCGCGGACGCGATCATCGACAAGGCGAAGCCGATGGCGGCCGCCATGATGGAGGCGGATGCGGGCGATATCGAGTTTTCCGACGGTGCCTTCAAGGTCGCCGGCACCGACAAGGCGATCCCGCTGACCGAAGTGGCGAAGGCCTCGTTCGCCCCGATGGGGCCGATGACGAAGTTCGGCATCGGGCTCGAAGGCTCAGGCTCGCATTCGCCCGAGCCGCCGAGCCATCCGAACGGCGCACATGCGGTCGAGGTCGAGATCGATCCCGAGACCGGCGAGGTGACGGTCGACCGCTACGTGATGGTGGACGATCTCGGCCAGGTGCTGAACCCGATGATCGTCAACGGCCAGCAGCACGGCGGCGTCGCGCAGGGCATCGGGCAGGCGCTGTACGAGCACGCGGTCTATGACCGCGAATCGGCGCAACTCGTCACCGGCAGCTTCATGGACTACGTGATGCCGCGCGCCGACATGCTCCCCGATTTCGAGATCGCGCTGGAAGAGGTGCGGTGCCTCACCAACCCGATCGGCGTGAAGGGCATCGGCGAATCCGGCACCATCGGCGCTCCGCCGGTGGTGATCAACGCGGTGATCGACGCGCTGAGCCCGCTCGGCATCGACCGCATCGACATGCCGGCGACGCCGGGCAGGGTGTGGCAGACCATTCAAGCCGCGCGCGCGGGCGCTAGATAACCCGCTCGTTCCCGATCGCGCGGCAATCCATCTCGTATTCAAGTTCGCGCACCGGCGGGCGCGCGTAGTGCCAGCTCAAGCCGGCGTGCGCGGCGCCGCGGTGCACGATTTCATCCGCAAGGAACGGATGGAGGTCGTGCACGGTGTAAACCTGCGTGGCGGTGGTGTCGGCCCAGCCGAAGCCGAGCAGCGACAGCCGCCGCTCCATTTCGCCAAGCACATAAATGGCCTTCTCGCGGATCGCGTCCGGCGACGTTTCGCCGCGCCGGATCATGTGGTCGCGGTAGTTGGTCTTGCCTTCCACCGCTTCGCCGCTGCCCGCCACCACGAAGGTCGGCATCGCGCTTTGCGCCGGAACCGTGAAGCAGAACGCATGGAACGACGACTCGGCCGGAGGATCGATCTCCGGACACACATTGCTGCGCGCCACCGGGTTTGTGTCGCCTGTCATCACGTCCCATTGGCGCAACGTGCCGGCATAGATTTCGTTGAAGGCGCGGAAGCCCTCTTCGGTGAACGGCGCGAACGAGCGCAGTTCGCAGGCGCAGAACGCGGCGAGCGGGCGGCCGGCGTCGCGGATTGTCCGCTCTATCCGCACAAAACCCTCAGCGAGCGGCACCGGTTTTTGAAAGCGCACGCGCACGATCTCGAAACCCGGCTCGGCGGCAACGCCGCCCGAATACTGGAAAACCGCCGGGATGAAGCGATATCCGCCGGCCGTGAACGCCGCCGTTGTCATCGTCCGCCTTCCAAAACGCGTGGCACAAAACCCGAAAAGCGCTGCGCAAAACGCCGCCACGCTGCGGCAACCTCGCACCATTGACAAGCCCGTGTGACGCTCCGCACACTCGCGGCAACACAAAACTCAGCCATCCGCAGGGAGGACATGATGATCCGCTTAGCTGCCACGCTCACCGCCGGAATACTCACCGCCGCATTGGCCGGCACTGTCCATGCCGCCGACATCAAGATCGGCACGATCTACGATTACACCGGCCCGTTCGCGGGCGGCGGATCGAAGGCGGCCGGCATCGGCAACAAGATCGCGATCGACATGATCAACGAGCGTGGCGGGGTCGAAGGCAACAAGATCGTCGGTATCTATACGGACGCGCAATCGAAAACGGACGTTGCGATCAACGAAGCCGAGCGGCTGCTCAACGAGCAGAAAGTCGACGTCATCATGGGCGTCTATTCGAGCGCGCATTGCGTGCCGATGGCCGCGAAGGTCGACGCCGCCAAGAAATTCATGTGGATCAACACCTGCGTCGCCTCGGCGGTGCTGAAAGACAAGAA
Source organism: uncultured Alphaproteobacteria bacterium (assembly GCA_963778455.1). GTDB lineage: Bacteria > Pseudomonadota > Alphaproteobacteria > Rhizobiales > Xanthobacteraceae > PALSA-894. Next base: position 601,059 of record CAVZUL010000005.1, on the reverse strand, counting down.
GCTGCAATACGTGTTCCGCCCGCAGGTGCATTCGGATCAGTTCGGCGAGGCGTCGTGCGTGTTCCTCGCGGAAAATTCCAAGGCCAAGCTCGGCAAGGAAGTGAAGGACCTCAAGGTCGCGATCATCAACGAGGACGGCCCTTACGGCGTCGGCGTCGCGATGGGTAACGAGGCCAAGTGCAAGGAACTCGGCATACAGATCGTGCACAAGGAAGCCTATTCGGCGACCGCGACCGATCTCTCCGCGCTGGTGACCAAGCTGCGCCGCGCGCAGCCCGACGTCATCCTGCACACCGGCTACAATCCGGACATCACGCTGTTCCTGCGTCAGTCAAAGGAAGCGAATTTCAAGTTCCTGGCGATGATCGGCCATGGCGCCGGTTACGGGCAGATCGACAAGCTGATCGAGACCTTCGGCAAGGACGTGGACTACTTCTACAACGTCGACCCGGTCGCCGCGCAGCTGCTCGATCCCAAGACCCTGAAGCCGGGTATCGCCGATCTCACGGCCGAGATGGTCAAGCGCTACAAGGCCGAGACCGGCGCACAGGAAGTGCCGCCGCACACCTCGATGGGCTTCAACAACGCCTGGATCTTCCTCTCCGACGTGCTGCCGCGCGCGATCAAGAAGCATGGCGGCTACGACCCGGAAGCGCTGCGCAAGGCCGCGCTCGAGACCGACATTCCGGAAGGCGGCACCGTGCAGGGCTATGGCGTGAAGTTCTTCCCGCCCGGACATCTGATGTCGGGCCAGAACGAGCGCTCCTCGCCGGTCGTGATGCAGTATGTCGACGGCGCCACCAAGATCGCCTGGCCGTCGAGCATCAAGACCATCGACGCCGTGCTGCCGCTGCCGAAGGGGCACGCCTACGCGCGGTAAAGCCGGGCGCAGCGCGGCATGAAATGATGCGCTGCTGACCCGGGACCGTTCCAGTCCATGGCGGTCCCGGATCTGCGGTGCACCGTTTCACGCTGCACCGCGTCCGGGACACAAGCCAACGGAATTCCTGCTCATGCCGATGCTCAGCGTATCCGGCCTCACCAAGAGGTTCGGGGCCCTGCGGGCGGTCAATGACGTCTCGTTCGAGGTGAACGAAGGCGAGATCCTCGGGCTGATCGGGCCGAACGGATCGGGCAAGAGCACGATCTTCAACTGCATCGCGGGCCTGTACGCGCCCAACGGCGGAACGATCAGTTTCGAAGGCGCGGATATCACCGGGCTGACGCCGAACCGCATCTGCCACAAAGGCATCGGCCGGACGTTCCAGATTCCGCGGCCGTTCCGCAATCTCACCCTGATGGAGAATGTCGCGCTCTCGGCGTTCTTCGGACAGGATCGCGGCAAGTCGCGCGCCGACTGCTGGCAGCTCGCCGAAGAAGCGCTGACGCTGGTCGGCTTGCCGGTCGACCCGCGCATCACCACCGACGGGCTCGGCGCGGCCGCGCTGAAGAAGCTCGAGCTTGCCCGCGCGCTCGCCACGCAGCCGCGGCTGTTGCTCGCGGACGAGAGCCTCAACGGGCTCGATCACTCCGAGATGGAGCAGGCCGCCGACATGCTGCAGCGTATCCGGCGCGAAAAAGGCATCACCATCGTGTGGGTCGAGCACATCATGGGCGTGCTGATGCGCGTGGTCGATCGCGTGGTCGTGCTCGACCACGGCGAGGTGATCTTCGCCGGTCCGCCGAAGGACGCGCAGGCGAACGCACGCGTGATCGAGGTGTATCTGGGTTCGGAGGCGGTGGCGTGATGCGATACGCAAGCAGTCAACGACTGTTTGTCGAGCCGCACGCCGGGATGGCTGCATCTCATGCCCTCTCCCCTTGTGGGAGAGGGCAGCTCGGACTAATCAACACGCTCCGTCGGGTGAGGGGTTGTGGCCCCACCCCTCACCCATCCTTCTTCGTTGAACCTCTGAGAAGCCCTCTCCCACAAGGGGAGAGGGCACAACGACGGGCGTCGCACTCGCGGCGAGTTGGCAGAGCGCATGCTTGAGCTCTCCAACATCGATGCGGGTTACGGCGCCTTCCAGGCGCTGTTCGGCATCTCGATGTCGGTCAAGGCGGGCGAAGCCGTTGCGGTGATCGGCTCGAACGGCGCCGGCAAGACGACGCTGCTGCGCGTCATCTCCGGCCTGCTGCCGGCAACTTCCGGCACCATGACGATGGAGGGCGTCTCACTGCGCGACACCGCGCCGCACAGCATCATCGAGACCGGCATCGCGCATGTGCCCGAGGGGCGCCGGCTGTTTCCGCGTCTTTCGGTCGAGAACAATCTGAAGATCGGCGCATTCGTGCCGCAGGCGCGCGCCAGATTTTCCGAGCGCCTCGACTTCGTCTACGAGTTGTTCCCGCGACTGAAGGAGCGCCGCGCGCAGCTTGCCGGCACACTCTCGGGCGGCGAGCAGCAGATGTGCGCGATCGGGCGCGCGCTGATGAGCGGGCCGAAGCTCGTGCTGCTGGACGAGCCGTCGATGGGCCTCGCGCCGGTGATCGTCGCGCAGGTGTTCGACCTGGTGCGCCGCATTCGCTCCGAAGGCTACACGGTGCTGATCGTCGAGCAGAACGTGCGCCAGGTGCTGAAATTCGCGGACCGCGCCTATTTGCTCGAAGTCGGGCGCCTCAAGTTGAGCGGCAGCGCCGACGAGCTGCTCGCGAGTGACGAGATCCGCAAGGCGTATATGGGGATTTGATGATGATCACGGATGTCATCCCGGCCGAGCGGATTCTTGCGGTGGCAGCGAACGCGGCGGTTGCCGAGTTTGCCCTCTCCCCTTGTGGGAGAGGGCATCGGAGAGAGTTCAACACACTCGTTCGGGTGAGGGGTCAGAGTCTCACCCCTCACCCATCCTTCTTCGCTGAAAGTCTGAGTAGCCCTCTCCCACAAGGGGAGAGGGCACAAGCGGCACACATTGAGCGAGCTGCCTGATGGACTGCCAGCTCGACATCTTCTTCCTCGAGGCGATCCTCAACGGCCTGCTGCTCGCGGGCCTGCTCGCACTGCTGGCGCTCGGGCTGAATCTGATCTTCGGCGTCATCGACGTGGTGTGGATCTGCTACGCCGAGCTGATGATGGTGGGCATGTACGGCATCAATTTCGCCTACAAGGGCGGCACGCCGTTCATTGTCGCGGCGCTGTTCGGCATCGTGCTGATCGCGCTTGCCGGCATGGCGCTGCACTATCTGGTCATCCGGCCCGTGCTCGATTCCGCGCCGATCAATCAGCTTCTTGTCACCGGCGGGGTGCTGTTCTTCCTGCAGGCCGCCGCCACGATGGTGTTCGGCATCGATTTCAAGAACCTCGGCATCCGGCTCGGCTCGCTCAACGCCTTCGATATGTCATTCTCCTACGCACGCATCATCACGTTCGGTGTCGCGCTCGCCGCGATGCTGCTGCTGTGGCTGTTTCTGTCGCGCACCTACATGGGCATCGCGATCCGCGCGATTTCGCAGGATCGCGCGATCATGCCGCTGATGGGCGTCGACCAGCGCAAGATCTATCTCGTCACCTCGGCGATCGGCGGCGGCCTCACCGGCCTCGCGGCTTCGCTGATGGTGCTGCAATACGACATCTACCCGCAGATCGGCCTGCAGTTCGGCCCGCTGATCTTCATGATCTGCGTGCTCGGCGGGCTCGGCAACATGATCGGCGGCTTTATCGCGGCGTTCATCATCGCGCAGTTCATCGCGGTCGGCTCGTCGTGCTTCGCGACCGAGTGGGGCTACGCGATCGCGTTCCTGTTCTTCATGGTGGTGATCTTCATCAAGCCGCAGGGCCTGTTCGGGGGCAAGTCGTGAGCCGCATTCCACGCTCTGCGCTGATCGGGGTGCCGATCCTGCTGCTGGTCCCGTTCGCGGTGCGCTTCTTCTTTCCAGCGGCGGAAAAATACTACCTGCACCTGCTGATCCAGATTCTGATCTGGTCGTTCATCTACACCGGCTGGTCGCTGATGGGCCGCTTCGGGCTGACCTCGCTCGGCCACGGCGCATTCACCGGCATTGGCGCCTACGTGATGGTGCTGCTGTGGAACTATGGCGGCATCACGCCGTGGATCGGGATTCCGGTCGCTGTCGTCGTCTCGGTGATCGTCGCGCTGCTCGTCGGCTATCCATGCTTCCATCTCCGCATCGTGGGGCACTATTTTGCGCTGCTGACGCTGGCGCTGACCGAATTCGTGCGGCTGGTCATCGTGGGCTTGCGCGACTACACCGGCGGATCGCTCGGCACGCAGCCCGCACGCTACGGCGACGGCGTCTCGCTCTACGCGCTGCAGTTCGAGCCCGACCGCGTGCTCTCCTACTATGTCGCGCTCGCGCTCTGGGCAGCCGGCCTCTACATCTGGTGGCGCGTCGACCGCAGCATGGACCGCTATGCACTTGACGCCGCGAGCCAGGACGAGGATGCGGCGGCCTCCGTCGGTATCGACGTGACGCGCGAGAAACTGAAGATCACCGCGATCTCGGCTGCGATGTGCGCCGTGGGCGGCGCGATCTACGGCCAGTACCAGATGTATATCGGGCCCGACACGATCGCCGGGCTGGGTGTCTCATTGAATATCGTGTTCGCTGTGATCGCCGGCGGTATGTGGGTGATGCTCGGGCCGACGGTCGGCGCGGTGTTCACGCAAATGCTGTCCGAAGTGCTGCGGGTCACGATCCAGAGCTCCGCGCCGCTGCAGAAGATCTTCGGCTCGGCGGTGCTCGCGCTCGACACGATGGTCTATGGCTTGCTGCTGATCCTGTTCATCATCTACATGCCGAAGGGCATTCTGGGCACGTTGCTGGAATGGCGGGAGAAGAAGAAGTCTCGGCCGCTCGTCCCCGCGAAAGCGGGGACCCAGACGCCCTGACGCAGAGGTCATGTCAACTCGTCATTGCGAGGAGCGGTAGCGACGAAGCAATCCAGCCTTGTCAAGAAGCTGGATTGCTTCGCTTCGCTCGCAATGACGATAAAGCGCCTACCTTGTCTCGGTCTTGAATGCCTTGGCGACGATGCGCCAGCCGTCCTTGGTCTTGAGCAGGGTCAGGTAATCGACGAAGAAGCGGGGCGGCAGCGCGCACTCGACCTTGGCAAAGGCCGAGACCGGTCCCGATTGATCGATCGTCACGATGCGGTCATGGCGCGGCAGCCCCTGCGACTTCGCCGACGGCCGGTTGCGCACCATGTCGAGCCATTTGTCGCGCGGCACGTCCGCGACATCGCCATTCGTCTCCGAGTAGAGATGCGACACCGGGTGGAACGCCTGCGCGATCTTCTCTGCGTCGCCCTCATGCAGCCCGTCGAGATAGGTCCAAAGCGTCTTTTCGATCGCGGCAGTTTCGCTGGTCATTCAATCCTCCCGGTTCATGCGACCTTGGCGGCGGCCGCTCCCTTGCGGTTGAGCGGCATTACGTGCAGCGCGGTGATGCGGTTGCGCTCTTTCTTCAGAACGCGGAAACGGAAACCGTGGAACGTGAAGCTTTGCCCGGCCTCGGGGATGGCGCGCGCCTCGTGAATCACGAGACCGGCGATCGTGGTCGCCTCCCCGTCGGGCAGGTTCCAGTCCATCAGGCGGTTGAGCTCGCGGATTGGCACGGCGCCGTCGACCAAGACGGAGCCGTCGGGCTGCTGCTTCGCGCCGACAACCGCGACGTCGTGCTCGTCGGAAATGTCGCCGACGATCTCCTCCAGGAGATCTTCCAGGGTCACCAGTCCCATCACCTCGCCGTATTCTTCGACCACGAGCGCGAAGTGCGTCTTGCGCCGGCGGAATGCCTTGAGCTGCTCGGAGAGCGGGCGGATATCCGGCACGAACCAGGGCGGACGGGCGATCGCCGCGATATCGATCCTGGACAGGTCGCCGCCAGCCGCCTGGATCGCGCGCAGCAGATCCTTGGCGTGCAGAATTCCGATGATGTTCTCGGCGGATTCGCGCCACAGCGGCAGCCGCGTCACAGGCGCGGCCAGCACCGCCTCGACCACGTCCTCGACCGAATCGTCGACGTTGACGGTGATCATCTCGGTGCGATGAACCATCACGTCGGAAACCACGAGGTCGCCGAAGCGGAAAACATTGTGGATGTACTCGGCCTCGCCGACGGTCATCTTGCCGTGCTCGGCAGATGCTTCGACCAATCCCTCGATCTCAGCGTCAGTCAGGATTTCGTGCTGGGAGGATTCCTTGATGCCGAGCATCTCGAGAATCTTGCGCGATGCCGCGTTGAGCAGCCAGTTCAGGGGATAGAACAGCAGGTAGGTCGCATGCAGCGGATACGCGACCCACAGCGACACCGGCTCCGGCTCCCGGATCGCCAGCGTCTTCGGCACTTGCTCGCCGACCACGATGTGGAGCGAGGAGAACACCAGAAAACCGACCATGAACGAGGTGAAATGAAGCGCCGGTTCGGGCATCCCGAGCGGCGTGAGCACCGGATGCAACAGCGCCGAAACGGTCGGCTCGCCGACCCAGCCCAGGCCGAGCGAGGCCATCGTGATGCCGAGCTGACAGCAGGCAAGATAGGCTTCGATGTTGCCGAGAATCTTCCGGACCAGCTGGGCGCCGAAGCGGTTCTCTTCGGCCAGCGCATTGATGCGAAAGCCGCGGCTCTTCACGAGCGCGAACTCCGCCGCAACGAAGAACGCGTTGGCGGCGAGCAGGAACACCGCGAGCAGCAGATTGATGATCGTGGACGTCATTGTCGGTGACGATGAGATCGCTGCATTTCAGGTGGTCAGTTTCTGCTCGAGGAAGTCGCGAACGTGCGCGGGACCGACATCGCGCGCGACAAAGGCCTGGCCGATGCCGCGCACAAGGATGAACGTGAGCTTGCCGCGTTGCACCTTCTTATCCTGGGCCATCAGATTCATCAGCACATCCGCATCGGTGCGCAGGCCCGGCACGTCGCCGATGCGGGTCGGCAGCCCGGCCGCCGCCAGATGATGCGCGACGCGTCCGGCGTCGTTCGTCGACAGCAGGCCAAGCCGGGTCGAGAATTCGAACGCGCACACGATGCCGAGCGAGATCGCCTCGCCGTGCAGCAGTTTGTCCGAGAAGCCGGCCGCCGCCTCGAACGCGTGCCCGAAGGTGTGGCCGAGATTCAAGAGCGCGCGCTCGCCGGTCTCGCGCTCGTCACGCGCGACGATCCCGGCCTTGCCGCGGCATGCAACCGCGATCGCGTGCTCGCGCGCACTTCCGAAGAGCTGCCGCCGGCGAACACGTCCTGCCAGTTCGCCTCGAGCCAGGCGAAGAAGCCCGCATCCGCGAGCAGGCCAAACTTTGCGAGCTCCGCATAGCCGGCGCGGAACTCGCGCGCCGGGAGCGTGTCGAGCAGGGCGGTGTCGGCGATCACGAGAATCGGCTGATGGAAGGCGCCGACGAGATTCTTGCCATGGCGGGAATTGATGCCGGTCTTGCCGCCGACCGAGGAGTCGACCTGCGCCAGCAATGTGGTCGGCACCTGCACGACATCGAGACCGCGGCGCAGGATCGCGGCCGCGAAACCGCTAAGATCGCCGATCACCCCGCCGCCGAGCGCGATCACCACGTCATTGCGCTCGATGCGCGCATCGAGCAGCCGGTCGCAGACCTGTTGCAGCACGAGGCCAGCTTTTCGTCGCTTCGCCGGGTGGCACCACGATCGGCACCGCGCGGATGCCCGCGGCGGCGAGCGCCGCCTCGGCCGCCGCGAGGTGGTGTGCCGCGACGGTTTCGTCGGTCACGATCGCGGCGGAGGCGCCGGGCTTCAGCGCCGCGATGCGTTTCCCGAGCTCGGCGAGAAGGCCACGGCCGATTACGATGTCATAGGCGCGCGTGCCGAGCGCCACCGGCACCGTGGTGGCTTCGCCGACGCGCAACGGCGCGGTCATCATGGCGCCGCCTCGGCGATCGTCGCGGGCGTGGGGACGGCGAGCACGCGCGCAAGCTCGGCGACGATCTCGTTGACGATGATCTCGTGCGACACCTCGCGCGAGATCACGGTCACGTCCGCCTCGGCATAGACCGGATAGCGCTCGTCCATCAGCTGGCGGATGCGCGCCGCCGGGATCGCCTTGCAGCATCGGACGGTCGGCGGTGGCGCGCCGCTTGACGCGCCGCATCAGCACCTCGAAGTCGGCCTTGAGCCAGACCGAGACGCCCTTCGGCGCGGATGCCCGCGCGGGTGTCGGCGTTCATGAAGGCGCCGCCGCCGGTCGCCAGCACCTGCTGGCCCTGGTCGAGCAGGCGCGCGATCACGCGCGCCTCGCCGGAGCGGAAATCCGGCTCGCCGTAGGTGGCGAAGATTTCCGCGATGGTCATGCCGGCCGCGGCTTCGATCTCGGCGTCCGCATCGACGAAGCCGACGCCGAGCCGCTGCGCCAGCCGCCGGCCGATCGAGGACTTGCCCGCCCCCATCATGCCGACGAGCACGACCGAACGCCGCCCGAGTGCCGCGAGCAACGCGGTCTCTTGCGGTGCGACCGCCGCTTCATGCGTGGCAGTTCGCTCATCGGTTCCGGTTCCGGTTGGCGGCCGATTGGCGCCATTCACCTTGATTTTCGGCAAGCATATACCGCGACCACGCGGCCCTTGCCAGTTCGGCCGGAACGTGATGGTTAGTGGCTTCCGCAGTTACCGGACGCGGGATGCCGGGTCTCACGAAACCCTGCGGCAGGCATTCCCGAATTGCGGACGGCTTTCGAGTTCGCGACGATGCCGAGCCTGATCCGTCTTCTCATGGTCGTCGGCCTTCTGGGCGGCGCCGCCTATGGCGCGATGTTCGCGCTCGCCAATTTCGTGCAGCCGAAGCAGCGCGAGATGAGCATCACGATCCCGCAGCAGCGGCTCACCAAGCCGAACTGACGTCTCCTTCACCTCTCCCCAGCGGGCTGGCATCGGGGTAGACCGGCGTGCGGGACGATTCGCATGAAGCCATCCGACGAGCGGCTGATCGATCTCTATCTCGACATGCTGGCGGCCGAGCGCGGTGCGGCCGCGAACACGCTCGAAGCCTACCGGCGCGACCTTGACGGATTTTTCCGGCGATCTGCGCAAGCATGGCGGTGCGGTCGCGACGGCGGGACAGCGATGCGATCCGCGCCTACCTCGGGCGCTTGAGTGAGCGCGCATTTTCGGCCGCATCGGTTGCGCGGCGGCTGTCGGCGATCCGTCAGCTCTATCGTTTCCTCTACGCGGAGGGGAACCGGAAGGACGATCCGGCGGCCGCGATCGAAGGTCCGAAGCGCGGCGCGCGCGCTGCCCAAGGTGCTGTCGGTCAGCCATGTGGATCAGTTGCTTGGCGTCGCGCGCGAGGGGATCGATGACGGCGAGCGCGCGGTCACCGAGCGGCTGCGCGCCGCGCGGCTCAACTGCCTGCTCGAGGTGCTGTACGCGACCGGAATGCGCGTCTCCGAACTGGTCGCGCTGCCGGCATCGGCGGCGCAACGCGATCAGCGCATGCTGATCGTGCGCGGCAAGGGCAACAAGGAGCGGCTCGTGCCGCTCAACGAATCCGCCAAGCAGGCGATGCGCGATTATCTCGCGCTGCGCGAGGAAGCCGGCGCGAAGCATCCGAAGAAGGGCTCGGTGAAAGCCGCGAAGTGGCTGTTCCCCTCGTTCGGCGCGAGCGGGCACCTGACGCGCCAGCACTTCGCGCGCGACCTCAAGGCGCTGGCCGCGGCGACCGGGCTGAAGCCGAAGCAGGTCAGCCCGCACGTGCTGCGCCACGCCTTCGCGAGCCATCTGTTGCAGAACGGCGCCGATCTGCGCTCGGTGCAAACGCTGCTCGGCCACGCCGACATCTCGACCACGCAGATCTATACGCATGTGCTGGAGGAGCGGCTGAAGAGCCTGGTGCGCGACCTGCATCCGTTGGGCGAAATCATAGGGCCGCCGCTGATATACCAGTGGCTTTCTTGACTTGGCGGCACCCAGCAGCCAGTTTCCGCCGCCCGCAGCGGGCGCCGTTTTCATCCCTATATTGAGACGTGATGCGCTCTTACCTCGATTTCGAAAAGCCGGTCGGCGAGCTCGAACAGAAGATCGAGGAGCTGCGCGCCATGCAGGCGAGCGGCGACGTTTCGGTCGCCGACGAGATCGAGCGGCTTGAAGCCAAGGCCGCGCAGACGCTCACCGAACTCTACGAAAACCTGACGCCGTGGCAGAAGACGCAGGTCGCGCGCTGGCCGACGCGTCCGCACTGCCTCGACTATGTGGCCGGCCTGATCACCGATTTCACGCCGCTCGCCGGCGACCGCAAGTTCGGCGACGACGAGGCGATCGTCGGCGGCTTCGGCCGCTTCCAGCGGCGAGAGCGTCTGCGTCATCGGGCAGGAGAAAGGCTCCGACCACCGAGAGCCGGCTCAAGCACAATTTCGGCATGGCGCGCCCGGAAGGCTACCGCAAGGCGGTGCGGCTGATGGACATGGCCGACCGCTTCGGCATTCCGGTGATCGCGCTGGTCGACACCGCCGGCGCCTATCCGGGCATCGGCGCGGAGGAGCGCGGCCAGGCCGAGGCGATCGCGCGCTCGACCGACGCCTGCCTGATGCTCGGCGTGCCGAACGTCGCGGTCATCCTCGGCGAGGGCGGTTCGGGCGGCGCGATCGCGATCGCGACCGCCAACCGCGTGCTGATGCTGGAGCACGCGATCTACAGCGTGATCTCGCCGGAGGGCGCGGCCTCGATCCTGTGGCACGACACCTCGAAGGCGCAGGATGCCGCCACCAACATGAAGATCACCGCCGAGGACCTGATGCGCTTCGGGGTGATCGACGAGATCATCCCGGAGCCGGTCGGGGGCGCGCATCGCGACCCGGCCGCCGCCATCGCAGGCGACCGGGACGGCCATCGGCACATGCGCTCGCGGGCCTGTCGGGCCTCGACCGCGAGGCCGTCCGGCGCGAGCGGCGGGAGAAATTCCTCAATATCGGCAGGGTCTTGTGAGCCCCTTTGACCTCGGTTTACCTTTCGTTCACCATATCCGTGCTGGAACGCCGGGTCAGAGTTTGCGGCTGCCTTGTGATTGCCGCATCTTTAAGGATAACGGTTACCGTAATACGGGCCTGTGGTGACCGTCGTCGGGAACGCCAGCGGGTCGGGGAGCATGGGGTTGAAGTCTTCCGGTTACCTCAGGGGTCTGATGACCTCGGCGGCGCTTGCCGCCGTGGTGGCGCTCGCCGGCTGCGAGACCGACGGCCTGCAATCACGGCCGGGCGATGAGAGAGCTCTCGGCCGGAACTGCGCGCCGAGCTCACGCAGAAGAACATGCCGGTCGAGTCGCCGATGCTGGTGCGGCTGTTCAAGCAGGAAGCCGAACTCGAACTGTGGAAGCAGGACGCGGCGCGGCCGCTACGAGCTGCTCAAGACCTATCCGATCTGCCGCTGGTCGGGCGAGCTCGGACCGAAGATCAAGGAAGGCGACCGTCAGGCGCCCGAGGGGTTCTACACCATCACCCCGGCGCAGATGAATCCGAACTCGCAGTTCTATCTGTCGTTCAACATGGGCTATCCGAACGCCTTCGATAAGGCGCACGGACGCACCGGCGCGCACCTGATGGTGCATGGCGACTGCTCGTCGCGCGGCTGCTACGCGATGACCGACGACCAGATCGGCGAGATTTACGCGCTCGCGCGCGAATCCTTCTTCGGCGGTCAGCGCGCCTTCCAGGTGCAGGCCTATCCGTTCCGCATGACGGCGGCGAACTTCGCCAAGCATCGCAACAATCCGAACATTCCGTTCTGGCGGATGCTGAAGGAAGGCAACGACCACTTCGAGATCACGCAGCAGGAGCCGGTCGTCGAGGTGTGCGACAAGCGCTACGTGTTCAATCCGCAGGCGCCGCAGAATTTCACGCCGGTGAGCAATGGCATCAAGCTCGGCACGCCGTGGGGCGGCTTCCGCGACCAGCAGCCGCAGCAGGTCTCGCTCAAGTTCAATCCGGCGGCCAAGTGCCCGGCCTACGAGGTGCCGGCCGACGTGCTCGCCGAAGTGAAGGCGAAGCAGCGCCAGGACGATCAGCAGATCGCGTCGCTGTCGACTGGCGTACGAGCGGCCGCGCCGATCAAGACCGGCCGCGACGGCGGCATGCATCCGACGTTCCTCGCCAAGCTCAAGCCACAGGAAGTGCGCGAGCCCGACGGCACCGTGCGTTACATGGTGGACGAGAACGCCAAGAAGAAACTCGGCTCCTACGTCAATCCGCCGATCGAGATTCATCCGACCGAGCCCGACACGACCGCCACGGCGACGGGCTGCGCCGAAGCAGAAATCTGCTCCGGCTGCGCGCAGCAGCACCACCATGACGGCGGCGGCGGAATCGAAGCCGGCCCCGGCCCCGGCGCGCACATCGAGCGAGTCCGGAGGGATGTTCTCCAGCCTGTTCGCATCGACGCGAGTCCTCGGTCGGGCGGCTGTTCGGCGACGATGAGAAAGCCCGTGTCGCCGCCGGCCGCGAAGGCAGCGGCGCCCACACCAACTCCGAAGCCGGCCGCGCGTCCGCAGCCTACGACGACGGTCGCCGCGCACCCCAAGCCGGGCGCGCAGCCGCAGGAACCCGAGCAGACCGCACCGGCTCCGACGCCGGCGCGCCAATCGGCGGCAAGCGGAGCGAGCCTGATGAACGGCGCGGCCCCGACCGTCCCGACCGGCAGCTTCGATCAGCGCTGGGGTGCGATGCGGTAGTGCTGCGTCATGCCCGGCCTTGTGCCGGGCATCCACGACTTGCTTTTTTTGAAACGAAGACGTGGATGACCGGGCACCAGGGCGTTTACGCCCGTCTTCGCGGGCTATGCCCGGCCATGACGGAGACACTTACCCAAACCGTCCGTGGCAGTGCTTGTACTTCTTGCCCGAACCGCACGGGCACGTCTCATTGCGCCCGACCTTGCCCCAGGTGGTGGGATCGTTCGGATTGACGGCGCGCGACGTGCCGTTGCCGTTTCCGGCCATCGCGGGCGCCAGCGATGCATTCGCGAAGGTGTCCTCGCCCGTAGCCGGGTCGATATGGTGCGCCTCCATGTAGGGCAGGTTCTGCTGCTCTTCTTCGGACGGCTGCTGCACGATCTCGACCCGCATCAGCTGTGCGGTGACGGCCTCGCGCAGCTTGGCGATCATCGCCTCGAACAGGTTGAACGATTCCGACTTGTACTCGTTCAGCGGATCGCGCTGGCCGTAGCCGCGCAGGCCGATCACCTGGCGCAGATGCTCGAGCATCAGCAGATGCTCGCGCCACAGATGATCCAGTGTCTGCAGCAGGATCGACTTCTCGACGTAGCGGATGACGTCCGGACCCCACTGGGCGACCTTCGCCGGCCATGTGCTCGTCGGCACGCTTCTCGATGCGCGCGATCAACTCCTCGTCGGCGATGCCTTCTTCCTTGGCCCATTCGTCGACCGGAATGTCGAGACCGAGAACGCGGTCGAGCTCGGTCTTCAGGCCGGGCGTGTCCCACTGCTCCGGGTAGGCGTTCTCCGGCACGTGCTTGGCGACGAGGTCGTCGATCACGGCGTGGCGCATATCCGCAGATCGTGCCGGCGACGTTCTCGTCCTTCATCAGATCGATGCGCTGGTCGAAGATGACCTTGCGCTGATCGTTCATCACGTTGTCGAACTTGAGGATGTTCTTGCGCAGATCGAAGTTGCGCGCCTCGACCTTCTGCTGCGCCTTCTCGAGCGCCTTGTTGATCCACGGATGGACGATCGCCTCGTTCTCCTTGAGCCCGAGCTTGGTCAGCATGCCGTCGAGCTTGTCGGAGCCGAAGATCCTCATCAGGTCGTCTTCGAGCGACAGGAAGAACTTCGAGCGGCCCGGATCGCCCTGACGGCCGGAGCGGCCGCGCAGCTGGTTATCGATGCGCCGCCACTCGTGCCGCTCGGTGCCGAGCACGAAGAGGCCGCCCGCCGAAAGTGCCGTTTCCTTCAGGCGCCCGACCTGATTGCGAATTTCCTCGGCGCGCAGGTCGCGCTCGCCGTTGTCCTCGATCTCCTTCAGCTCCTGCTTGATGCGCATGTCGGCATTGCCGCCGAGCTGAATGTCGGTGCCGCGGCCCGCCATGTTGGTCGCGATGGTGATCGCGCCGGGCACACCCGCCTGGCTCACGATGTAGGCTTCCTGCTCGTGGTAGCGCGCGTTGAGCACCGCGAACACCTTGGTTTTCTTGGCCCCTTCGTCGCCGGTGTAGAGCGCCGCGAACGCGTTCGGATCGGAGAAGTCGTGCTGCTCCCAGCCCTTCTGGCGCAGCATCTCGGCCAATTGCTCTGACTTCTCGATCGACGTAGTGCCGACCAGCACCGGCTGGCCCTTGATCTTGCTCTCTTCCAGCAGGCCAATGATCGCGTGGTATTTCTCCACGTTGGTGCGATAGACCTCGTCGTCCTGATCGTCGCGGATCAGCGGCATGTTGGTCGGGACTTCGAGCACCTCGAGCCCGTAAATGTCGGCGAACTCGTCGGCCTCGGTGAGCGCCGTACCGGTCATGCCGGCCAGCTTGTCGTACATCCGGAAGTAATTCTGGAACGTGATTGAGGCGAGCGTCTGGTTCTCGGGCTGGATCGGCTGGTGCTCCTTCGCTTCCAGCGCCTGGTGCAGCCCCTCCGAATAGCGGCGGCCCGGCATCATGCGGCCGGTGAACTCGTCGATGATGACCACCTCGCCGTTGCGCACGATGTAGTCCTTGTCGCGCTGGAACAGCTTGTGGGCGCGCAGCGCCTGATTGACGTGGTGCACGACCGTGACGTTCTCAACGTCGTAGAGCGAGTCCGACTTGAGCAGGTTGTCGGCCTTGAGCCGCTCCTCCACCTTCGTCATGCCGACTTCGGTGAGGTTCACGGTGCGCTGCTTCTCGTCGACCTCATAGTCGGTCTTGTCGAGATTGGGAATGAACGCGTCGATGGTGTTGTAGAAGTCCGAGCGGTCGTCGAGCGGCCCGGAGATGATCAGCGGCGTACGCGCCTCGTCGATTAGGATCGAGTCCACCTCGTCGACAATCGCGTAGATGTGCCCGCGCTGGACCATGTCCTCCAGCCGGTACTTCATGTTGTCGCGCAGATAGTCGAAGCCGAGCTCGTTGTTGGTGCCGTAAGTCACGTCGCAGGCATAGGCCGCCTTGCGCTCGGGATCGTCGAGGCCGTGCACGATCACGCCGACAGTGAGTCCGAGGAAATTGTAGATCTGCCCCATCCACTCGGCGTCGCGTTTGGCGAGGTAGTCGTTCACGGTGACGACATGCACGCCGCGTTCGGCGAGCGCATTGAGGTAGACGGCAAGCGTCGCGACCAGTGTCTTGCCTTCGCCGGTCTTCATCTCGGAGATCTTGCCCTCGTGCAGGATCATGCCGCCGATCAGCTGCACGTCGAAATGGCGCTGCTTCAGCGTGCGCTTGGAGGCCTCGCGGCAGGTCGCGAAGGCCGGCACCAGGATGTCGTCGAGCGTCTTGCCTTCGGCGAGCTGCTTCCTGAACTCGGCGGTACGCGCGCGCAACGCGTCGTCGGAGAGCGCCTCCAGCTCCTTCTCCAGCGCGTTGACCTCGTCCACGCGCGGGCGATAGCCCTTGATCTGCCGCTCGTTGGCGGAGCCAAACAGCTTGCGGGCAAGGCCAGCGAACATCAGGGGCAAATCCTTCTCAGTTCCGCATCTTGATCGATGCGGCCTGCGCCGCCCGATGCGCCTTCAGGATGGCGCTTTTCGGGCTTCATGCGGCGGGCAACATAAAGACCCCCGCGGGACAGGCCTGCGAGGTGCTGCCGCAGAGATAGGAGGGGGTATAATCCTTGTCAATCGGCCCGAATTTGCCGCTTTTGCGCGCAAGACAACCGCGCTCACGGCGTTGTTAGCCAAGCCCCGCAATCTGGCATTGCCAACAATGTGCGATTGGGCGAGTGTCCGCGCCGATCGCGGGGGCGTTTTCCCGGACCGAAGGACCCTTCCATGCAACTGCTGTCGTTATCCGCCCGCCCGGCGTTGGCCGGGGCAAGTCTTCTCATTGCGGCGTTCGCCGTCGTGGCGGTGCTGGCTGCACCGTTTGCCGGGGCGCAGGACGATCCGGTCGTGGCGCGCATCAACGGCACCGAGGTGCGCCAGAGCGACCTTGCGGCGGCCGAGGAAGACCTTGGCGGCAATGTCCCGCAGATGACGCCCGAGGCGAAGCGCGACTATCTGATCACCTTCGTGGGCGACATGATTCTGGTCGCGAAGGCGGCGGAAGCCAAGAAGATGGGCGATACCGACGGCTTCAAGCGCAAGCTCGCTTATGCGCGCACCAAGCTTCTAATGGAGCAGTTGCTGCAGACCGAAGCGAAGGCCGCCGTCAACGAGCCGGCGATGCGCAAGGTCTATGACGACGCGATCGGGCAGATGAAGAAGGAGCCCGAAGTGCGCGCGCGCCATATCCTGGTCGAAACCGAGGATGACGCAAAGGCGGTTGTCGCCGAACTGAAGAAGGGTGCCGACTTCGCCGATCTCGCCAAGACGAAGTCGAAGGATCCGGGCTCGGCCGATGGCGGCGATCTCGGTTACTTCACCAAGGACCAGATGGTGCCGGAATTCTCCGAGGTTGCGTTCAAGCTCGACAAGGGCGCGCTGTCCGACCCGGTGAAGTCGCAATTCGGCTGGCATGTCATCAAGGTCGAGGACAAGCGCGAGCGTCAGCCGCCGGAATTCGAGAAGGTCAAAGACCAGCTCGAGACCTTCCTGGTGCGCAAGTCGCAGAGCGAGCTGATCACCAAGCTGCGCGCCGAAGGCAAGATCGAGCGCGTCGGCGCGGCCGCACCGGCCCCCGCCGCCCCGCCTGCCGAGCAGAAAAAGTAGCTTGTCATTCCGGGACCGGCCGGAGGCCGGGGCCCGGAATCCATAACCCCGACGGCAGGGGTCGGGCACCGCTATCAAAATCGCTGCTGTTGTGGTTATGGATTCCGGGCTCGCGCCTTTCGGCGCGCCCGGAATGACAATCCATGCCTCACGCCGTTTCTCCGCTTGCCCCGAAACACGTTCCCGACATGCCGGAGGTTGCCGGCGTACGCCTCGCCACCGGCGCGGCCGGCATCAAGTATCAGGGCCGCACCGACGTGTTGCTCGCGCTGTTCGGCAAAGGCACCACGGTTGCGGGCGTGCTCACACGCTCGAAATGTCCCTCAGCGCCGGTCGAGTGGTGCCGCGCCAGGCTGAAGAGCGGCAAGGCCCGCGCGCTGGTCGTGAATTCCGGCAACGCCAATGCCTTCACGGGCAAGTCTGGGCGCGCCGCGACCGCGCTCACCGCGAAGCTTGCCGCGCAGGCATCCGGCTGCAAACCCGCTGAGGTCTTCCTCGCCTCGACGGGCGTGATCGGCGAGCCGCTGCCGGCGGATCGGTTCGATGGCGTGATGGCCGGCCTCGCCGCGACGGCGGCGCCGGGACATTTCCTCGACGCCGCCAAGGCGATCATGACGACCGACACGTTTCCGAAGGTCGCAACCGCACGTGCGAAGCTCGGCGACGCCACGGTGACGATCAACGGCATCGCCAAAGGTTCCGGCATGATCGCGCCGGACATGGCGACCATGCTGTCGTTCGTGTTCACCGACGCGCCGATCGCGGCGCCCGCCCTGCAGGCGATCCTTTCCGAGACGGTGGTCGACACGTTCAACGCCGTCACGGTCGACGGCGATACCTCGACCTCGGACACACTGCTGGCGTTTGCGACCGGAGCGGCACGCGGGGCGCCGGCGATCACGCGGGCGAACGATCCGCGGCTGAAAGCATTCCGTACGGCGTTTGCAAACGTGCTGGCCGATCTCGCCGAGCAGATCGCGCGCGATGGCGAAGGTGCGCGCAAGCTGGTCGAGGTTGTGGTCGAGGGCGCCACATCGAAAAAGTCGGCCCGGCGCATCGCGATGTCGATCGCCAATTCGCCGCTGGTCAAAACCGCGATCGCCGGCGAGGACGCCAATTGGGGGCGTGTCGTCATGGCGGTCGGCAAGGCCGGGGAACCGGCCGACCGGGACAAGCTGTCGATCTGGTTCGGCAAGACCCGGGTGGCGCACCGCGGCGCCCGCGATCCGGGTTACGACGAGGCCAAGGTCTCGGCCTACATGAAAAACGAGGAAATTACCGTAAAGGTACGGTTAGGGCTCGGGAACGGCCGGGACCGGGTGCTGACGTGCGATTTGACCAGCGAATACATCGCCATCAACGCCGACTATCGTTCGTAATCTGTTCAACTTGTACGATTGCCGTTAGGGCGGTTTCACTGATCGTGTTGAGCGGTCTTTAACCCGCGGCTGGCTAGTCTCACAGGGGCGTATGCGGTGAACATCGTTGTTGTCGCTGCCTGCGCCCTGGTCGACCCCGACGGACGGGTGCTGCTGGCACAGCGGCCGGAGGGCAAGCCGATGGCCGGCTTGTGGGAATTTCCCGGCGGCAAGGTCGAGACGGGCGAACGGCCCGAAGAAACGCTGATCCGCGAGCTCGAGGAGGAACTGGGTATCGTCGTCAAGGAGGCTTGCCTCGCGCCGCTCACCTTCGCGAGCCACACCTATCCGGACTTCCACCTGCTGATGCCGCTTTACGTGTGCCGGCGATGGGACGGAACGGTGACCGCCAAGGAAGGCCAAGGGCTCGCCTGGGTGCGGCCGAACCGGCTGCGCGAATACCCGATGCCGCCCGCGGACGTGCCGCTGGTGGCGCATCTGACGACGCTGCTCTGAACTTTGTGCCGCGTAACGAGGGGCGAAGCTGATGAGTGAATTGGTGGTTTCCTTGGCGAAGCTCGCCCGGCGTTTCCACGCCGACCAAAGCGGCGCGACCGCGATCGAATATGCCCTGATCGCCGCCGGTATCGCCGTCGCCATCGTGACGACCGTCACCAACCTGGGCTCGACGATCAAGACAGCCCTTTGGGACAAGGTCGGCAACGCAATGTGACCGGCGCGGCTGTATTCGCGCGCGAGAACTGCCTAACATCCATCCCCTGACCGAGCGGTTGTGGGGAACGAAGTGGACGCAGACGCCATCGTGGTCGGCGCTGGGCTTGCGGGCCTCGTCGCTGCCGCCGAACTCGCCGATGCGGGCCGGCGCGTCATCATCCTCGATCAGGAGCCGGAGACTTCGCTCGGCGGGCAGGCGTTCTGGTCGTTCGGCGGATTGTTCTTCGTCAACTCGCGCGAACAGCGCCGGCTGCGCATCCGCGACTCGCGCGATCTCGCGCTGCAGGACTGGCTCGGCTCGGCGGGCTTCGATCGCGAGGAGGATCATTGGCCGCGGCGCTGGGCCGAGGCCTACGTGGATTTCGCCGCGGGCGAGAAGCGCGCGTGGCTGCGAGCGCAAGGTCTCAAGATTTTTCCGATCGTCGGCTGGGCCGAGCGCGGCGGGTACCTTTCGACCGGTCACGGCAACTCGGTGCCGCGCTTTCATGTCACCTGGGGCACCGGCCCGGGCGTGATCGAGCCCTTCGTGCGGCGCGTACGCGAGGCGGAGAGCCGCGGCCTCGTGACATTCCGCTTCCGCCATCGCGTGACCGCGCTGACGAGGACCGGCGGCGTGGTCGACGGCGTGCAGGGGGATGTGCTGGAGCCGAGCAACGCCGAACGTGGCACCGCAAGCTCGCGCCGGCTTGTCGGTTCGTTCGCGCTGCGCGCGCAGGCGATCATCGTCACGTCCGGCGGCATCGGCGGCAATCATGACCTGGTGCGGCGCCACTGGCCCAAGCGCTTGGGCGAACCGCCGCGTCACATGATCTCGGGCGTGCCGGAGCACGTCGACGGGTTGATGATCGATGTCGTGCGTGCGAGCGGCGCGCGCGTCATCAATGAAGACCGCATGTGGCATTATCCCGAAGGCATCCAGAACTATGCGCCGATCTGGAGCCGCCACGGCATCCGGATCCTGAGCGGCCCGTCGCCGCTCTGGCTCGATGCGTGCGGCAAGCGGCTGCCGGTACCGCTCTTCCCCGGCTTCGACTCGCTCGGCGCGCTGCATCACATCACGCGCAAGGGCCACGATCATTCCTGGTTCCTGTTGAATGAGCGCATCATCGGGCGCGAGTTTGCGCTCTCGGGCTCGGAGCAAAATCCGGATCTGACCGCGCGCAGCATCAGGCAAGTGCTCGGCCGCATCGGCAAGGGCGCGCCTGAGCCGGTGAAGCGCTTCATGGAGCGCGGCGCCGATTTCGTAATCCGCAAGACGTTGCCGGAGCTCGCCGCCGGAATGAACCAGCTGACCGGCGATCAGCTGATCGATGCAGCCGTGCTGGAGCGCGAGGTGGTGGCGCGTGATCGCGAGATCGACAACAAGTTCGGCAAGGATGCGCAGGTGATGGCGATCCGCGCGGCGCGCCAGTATATCGGCGACAAGCTCATTCGCGTCGCCAAGCCGCACCGCATTCTCGATCCCGCGGCCGGGCCGCTGATCGCCGTGAAGCTGCACGTACTTACCCGCAAGACGCTCGGCGGGCTTGAAACGGATCTATCCTCGCGCGTGCTGCAGCCTGGCGGTGAACCGCTGCCCGGCGTCTATGCGGCCGGCGAAGCCGCGGGCTTCGGCGGCGGCGGCGTGCATGGCTACCGCGCGCTCGAAGGGACGTTCCTCGGCGGCTGCATCTTCTCGGGAAGGATAGCGGGGAGGGAGGCGGCGAGGGCCATCAAGTAGCCCTCACCCTGAGGTGCGAGCGCTTGCGAGCCTCGAAGGGCGAGGGCGCGCGCCGGAGCTTGCGGCCATCCTTCGAGGCCCTCGCTTTCGCGAGGGCGCCTCAGGATGAGGTCAGCGAGAAAGCGCCATCTCGATCTCCGGCTTCAGCACGCGTTCGAGATTGACTGCGGTGATCGGGCCGATCAGCTTGTAGGCGATCTTGCCGTCGCGGCCGACCAGGAAGGTTTCCGGGACGCCATAGACGCCCCAGTCCATCGAGGCGCGGCCGTTGTGGTCGGCGCCCGCTGCCACGAATGGGTTGCCGTGCCGCCCGAGGAAGCGGCGCGCATTGTCCGGCTGGTCCTTGTAGTTGATCCCGACGAGCCGGATGCGCTTGTCCTCGGCGAGTGCGTTGAGCAGCGGCGCCTCGTCGTGACAGGGGACACACCACGACGCCCACACGTTCACCAGCGTGACGGCGCCCTTGAATTCGGCGGAAGCGATGCCGGGCAACGGCCGGCCGTCGCGCGCGACCAGGCCCGGCACAGCCGGCATGTTGGTCTCGGGTGCCGGGCGCCCGATCAACGCGGAGGGAATGCGCGACGGATCGCCCGAGCCGAGCCGGAAGAAGAACAGTGCCGCGAGTGCAAGAAAAACCACGAGCGGCACCAGCACCAGCAGGCGCCGGCGCGCGGGTCTCTCCCCGGAGGCGGTCACGCTCATGGGACTTCCGATTTTTCCGAGCGCCGCGTCACGCCGCGCGCTTCCAGGTCGGCGAGCAGGCGGCGTTGCGCCGCATGATCGGCCAGCACCCACGCGATCAATCCGGTCACCACGAGCGCCGCCATCGCGTAGGCGGCAACGATGAATGCGGCGTGCGGTCCAAGCCCCATCACGCACCTTGCGCGGCGTGCGCCTGCATCAGCCACATCGCGCGCACGCGCCGCCGCAGGATCTCGTTGCGCATGGCGGCGAGATGCAGCGTAACGAAGAGCAGCAGGAACGCGAGCGCCATCACCAGCAGCGGCGTGAGGATCGAGGGGTGAATCGCCGGTCCGCCGATGCGCAGCACCGAGGCCGGCTGATGCAAGGTGTTCCACCAGTCGACCGAAAACTTGATGATCGGCAGGTTGATGGCGCCGACCAGCGTGAGGATCGCGCTCGCGCGCCCGGCGCGCGAAGGATCGTCCACGGTGCGCCACAGCGCGATCACGCCGAGATACATCAGGAACAGCACCAGCACCGAGGTGAGCCGCGCGTCCCATACCCAATAGGTGCCCCACATCGGCCGGCCCCACAGCGAGCCGGTGAGCAGCGCGAGGAACGTGAAGGCCGCGCCGATCGGTGCCGCGCTTTTCGCCGCAACGTCGGCGAGCGGATGGCGCCACACCAAGGTGCCGATGCTGGCGATGCTCATCACGGTCCACACGCCCATTACGAGCCACGCGCTCGGAACGTGGATGAACATGATCTTTACGGTCGCGCCCTGCTGGTAGTCGTCGGGCGCGACGAACCAGACCAGATAAAGCCCGAGCGCAAAGGCGAGCGCCGTCGCGATCGCGAGCCACGGCAGCGCCCGCGCGGTTGCGCTAAGAAAACGCGTCGGATTGGCGAGCTCGATCAGGGCCATCGGTGACTCATTAGTGAGCTCATCGTTCCTACTCAAGGCCGTGGCGCAGCGCAGCGGCTGCCGCGAACGGCCCCAGCACGAGGCTTCCGAGCGTCAGGGCGCACAGGATCAGGAACGGTGCGCCGAAACTCATCGGGCCGGTGAGCGCGGCGTTCGAGGCCGCGACGCCGAAGATCAGCACCGGCACGGTCAGCGGCAGCACGAGGACCGGCAACAATAGTCCGCCGCGTCTCAGCGCCACCGACAATGCCGCACCAATCAGGCCGATGCAGGTGAGTGCCGGCGTGCCGGCAAGCAGCGTCAGCGCGACTGCGCCGATCGCGATCGGCTCGAGATTGAGGAAAAGGCCGAGCAGCGGTGTTGCGATCACCAGCGGCAAACAAGTCGTGATCCAGTGCGCCGCGGCCTTGGCGAGCACCGCAAGTTCCAGCGGCGTGCCGCTCATCAGGATGAGATCGAGCGAGCCGTCCTCGTGGTCGGCCGCGAGCAAGCGGTCGAGGGTCAGCAGCGAGGCGAGCAGCGCGCCGAGCCACAGGATCGCCGGGCCGATGCGGCGCAACTGGATCAGATCCGGCCCGACCGCGAACGGCACCAAGGTTACGACGATGAGGAAGAACAGCACGCCCATCAGCGCACCGCCGCCGACTCGTATCGCGAGCCGCATGTCGCGGACGAGGATGGTGGAGAGGGCAGTCATGGGGTCTCGTCCAGCCGCAACTCTTCGCACTCAATGCCCAGCCGCTCGTGGGTCGCGGCCACGATCATTCCGCCGGTGCCAAGGTGCTTGCGCATAAGCTCCGTCAGCCGCTCCTGCCCGGCCGCGTCCAGCGCCGAGGTCGGCTCGTCCAGCAGCCAGATCGGGCGCGGCACGGCCAGTAGCCGGGCCAGCGAGAGCCGCCGCCGTTGCCCGGCAGACAGATAGGCGGCGGGAAGATGTGCGAGACCGCCCAGGCCGAGCGCGGCCAGAGGCTCCTCGGGCGCGCTCCGCCGGTCGCCCAGGTAGCAGGTCCAGAAGCTGAGGTTCTCGGCGACCGTCAGTGATGGCTTGAGGGCATCGAGATGGCCCAGGTAGTGCGCCTGCTCGGCGACGGTGCGCTCCGCGGCCCCGCCGTGAAGCTCGATGCGGCCCGCCGACGGCCGCAACAGACCGGCGATCAGGCGCAGCAGGGAGGATTTGCCCGATCCGTTCGGCCCCATCACGGCCAATGCTCCTCCTGAGGATAACTCCAGGTTGATGCCGTCGAATACACTTCGGGACCCGCGAACACAGCCAAGTTTGGATGCCGAAAGCCGCAGCATCTCAAGCCCCCGCGTGGCGCGCTGCGCCGCACCCTAGGGCAGCCAAACAAAATGTGCTGAATGCATACCTTCGCGGCCCTCCAGTCTGTAGCATGCCAGCCGAAAAGCCCTTATAAGCCGGTACGTTGCGTGGGGCGGCGCACATCATCGCGGGCCGCTCCATCGCATTGCGGACGAGCTTTCGCGGGGCGTGTTCTGCGCCACCGGCTGGTCCGATCGTATGGAAAAGACGGCCATGACCTCGCTCGACAGTTTCAAATGCGCCAAGACCCTCGCGGTCGGCAGCAAAACCTATGTCTATTACAGCCTACCCGAAGCCGAGAAGCACGGGTTGCGCGGAATTTCCCGCCTGCCGTTCTCGATCAAAGTGTTGTTGGAAAACATGTTGCGGCACGAAGACGGCCGCACCGTCACCAAGGAAGACATCCAGAGCTTCGCGCAATGGCTCAAGAACAAGTCGTCCGAACGCGAGATTGCGTTCCGTCCGGCGCGCGTGCTGATGCAGGATTTTACCGGAGTTCCGGCGGTGGTCGACCTCGCGGCGATGCGCGATGCGATGAAGCACCTCGGCGGCGATCCTGCCAAGATCAATCCGCTGGTTCCGGTCGATCTCGTCATCGACCACTCGGTGATCGTCAACTTCGCCGGTTCCAACTCGGCATTCAAGAAAAACGTCGAGGAGGAGTACAAGCAGAACCAGGAGCGCTACACCTTCCTCAAGTGGGCGCAGAAGGCGTTCAATAATTTCCGCGTGGTGCCGCCGGGCACCGGCATCTGCCATCAGGTCAATCTCGAATATCTCTCGCAGACCGTCTGGCTCAGCGCCGACAAGGAAAAGGTGAAGGTCGACGGCAAGGTGGTGGCCGCGGAGCTCGCGTACCCCGACACGCTCGTCGGAACCGACTCGCACACCACGATGGTGAATGGCCTCTCTGTGCTCGGCTGGGGCGTCGGCGGCATCGAGGCCGAAGCCGCGATGCTCGGCCAGCCCTACTCGATGGTGCTGCCCGAGGTCATCGGATTCCGCCTCAACGGCAAGCTGAAGGAGGGCGTCACCGCGACCGACCTCGTGCTCACCGTCACGCAGATGCTGCGCAAGCGCGGCGTGGTCGGAAAATTCGTCGAGTTCTTCGGGCCCGGGCTCGACAATCTCACGATCGAGGATCGCGCGACCATCGGCAACATGGCGCCGGAATACGGCGCGACCTGCGGCTTCTTCCCGATCGATGATGACACGATCGATTATCTCACCAAGACGGCGCGCAAGGCCGATCGCGTGGCGCTGGTGAAGGCCTATGCGAAGGCGCAGGGCCTCTATCGCACCAAGAGCACGCCCGACCCGGTCTTTACCGACGTGATGAAGCTCGAGCTCGGTTCGGTCGAGCCCTCGCTCGCGGGACCGAAGCGCCCGCAGGACCGCGTGCTGTTGAAAGAGGTCAAGAACGGCTTCGCGGCCGCGATGGACAAAGAATTCAACAAGGCGAGCGAAGCCGGCAAGCGCATCCAGATCCCGGAACGCAGGCACGACATCGGTCACGGCGACGTCGTGATTGCGGCGATCACGTCCTGCACCAACACGTCCAACCCGAGTGTGATGGTCGCGGCGGGCCTGCTCGCCAAGAAGGCGGCCGCGAAGGGCCTCAAGCCGAAGCCGTGGGTGAAGACCTCGCTCGCACCGGGTAGCCAGGTCGTCGCTGAGTACCTCGACAAGTCCGGTCTGCAGAAAGAGCTCGACAAGATCGGCTTCAACCTCGTCGGATTTGGATGCACCAGCTGCATCGGGAATTCGGGCCCGCTCGCGCCGGAGATTTCTGAGGCGATCAACAAGAACGATCTTGTCGCAGCCGCCGTGCTCTCGGGTAACCGCAATTTCGAGGGCCGCGTGAACGCGGACGTGCGGGCGAACTATCTCGCCTCGCCGCCGCTGGTCGTCGCCTACGCGCTCGCCGGCAATATGAATGTCGATGTCGCGCGCGGCCCGCTCGGCACCGATCAGAAGGGCAAGAAAGTCTATCTTCGCGACATCTGGCCGACCAACCGCGAGATCGCGGCGGTGATCCGCAAGTCGATCAACAAGAACGTGTTCGCGAAAAAATACGCCGATGTGTTCAAGGGCGAGGCGAACTGGCGCAGGATCGCCGTCAAGGGCGGCTTGACCTTCCAGTGGAGCGATCGCTCGACCTACGTGCAGAATCCGCCGTACTTCGAGGGCATGGCGAAGCGCCCGCATCCGATCGATGACATCGTCGATGCACGCATTCTCGGCCTGTTCCTCGACTCGATCACGACCGACCACATCTCGCCGGCTGGCTCGATCAAGGAAGAGAGCCCTGCCGGTCACTATCTGCGCGACCGGCAGGTGCGCCCGAAGGACTTCAATCAATACGGAACGCGGCGCGGCAATCACGAAGTGATGATGCGCGGCACTTTCGCCAACATCCGCATCAAGAACCAGATGGTGCCGGGCGTTGAAGGCGGCGTGACCATTCACTATCCGTCCAAGCAGCGCATGACGATGTATGACGCCGCGATGCGCTACAAGACCGAAGGGGTGCCTCTCGTCGTTTTCGCCAACAAGGAATACGGCACCGGCTCGTCGCGCGACTGGGCCGCGAAAGGCTCGACCTTGCTCGGTATCCGCGCCGTGATCACGCAATCGTTCGAGCGCATTCACCGCTCCAACCTGATCGGCATGGGCGTGATCCCGCTGGTGTTTGAGGAAGGCACGTCCTGGCAGACGCTCGGCCTCAAGGGCAGCGAGACGGTGACGATCCGCGGGCTGCATGGCGATCTGAAGCCACGTCAGCGGCTGATCGCCGAGATCGTCGCGGCGGACGGCGCGCTCAAGCGCGTTCCGCTGATCTGCCGCATCGATACCCTGGACGAGCTCGACTATTTCAAGAACGGCGGCATCCTGCACTACGTGCTGCGCCATCTGGCAGCGTGAAGTTGATCGGTTCTCGGCCCGCTCCGGGTCCGTGTTTCAACATATGAACACGCTGTCGGCCGCTCACCGCGAATTGAGTGGCCGTTGATCGGCGTTGTCTCTAAGTCTTAGCTGTGGGACGAGGCATCCGCGGTCTGACGGATCTCGTGGTGCGGACAGCGATGTTGCGGCGCCGGAAATCCGTCGGGGATGAGGATGTGGAGATCGGCATGACACGCCGTCGAGTGGCGTTATCGCTAGCGGTCATCGCTTCGGCCATGATGACGTCGGCTGCCGCCCTCGCGCAGACGCGCGGCGTGATCGAATTGTTCACCAGTCAGGGCTGCTCATCCTGTCCGCCGGCCGACAAGCTGGCCGGCGAATTGGCGCGCGACCCGTCGCTGGTCGTGCTGAGCCTGCCGGTCGATTATTGGGACTATCTCGGCTGGAAGGATACGCTGGCAATTCCCGGCCATACCAAGCGGCAACGCGCCTACTCGAAGGGGCGCGGCGACCGCGAGGTCTATACGCCGCAGGTCATTGTCAACGGCACCAAGCATGTTCTCGGCAGCGACAAGAACGCGATCAAGAGCGCGATCGCACAGACAAGCAATCAATCCGGCACGCTGCCGCTGCCGGTTAGTTTGTCAGTCGCCGCCGAGCAAATTTCGGTTTCGGTCCCGGCTAGCAAAAGCGGCGCCGCGCAGGGCGAGGTCTGGCTCTGCCCGATCACCCGGAACGCCGAGATCGCGATCGGACGCGGCGAGAATTCGGGTCACTCCGTCACCTATCACAATGTGGTCCGGCGCTGGATCAAGCTCGGCGATTGGACTGGCGCGGCGAAGACCTTCACGATACCGAAGCAGGACGTGACCGGCTTTGATGCCGACGCCGTTGCGGTTGTGGTCCAATCCGGCAGCAAGGAAGCGCCCGGCAACATGCTCGGTGCGACTGTCGCGTCGCTGAACTGACAATCTTTCGCGAAAAGAAAAAGGGCCAGCGCGAGCTGGCCCTAAGAGCGTTGGGGGATTGAACCGTACGCGGAACTAGGGCCCGGTCCTGTCCAAGCCCCGGGGGGCTGGGGGGCTGAGGAATCCGGTGCTCGAACGAACCGGGCCCTAATCAACTATGCTGCTTTTCGCAGGCCACAAGGGCACGCCCTTGTCCGAAATTGGGCTTCATTGTGAAATCTCTTAACGAATCCGTGAGCGAACGGCCGGCTTCGTGGAAAAATGTCGCGGAAAACGATCGTTTTCGGCAAGTTTGTCATCAAGGCGTCATCGCACGATGGGGCTCTTGCGGGGATCACGCGACGGCGCGATCATCGGCGGCCGCAAACCAGGGAGGCGCCGCATGACGTTCGGCGAAACCGATCCGAGCGAGCAGCGCGGGGGCGAGGCCAACGTTCCGGCCATCGTCCCCGGAAAGGTCACCTTCAGCCGGCGCGAACTCGACCGCATTCTCGGCCTCTATGGCCGCATGGTCGCAGCCGGCGAGTGGCGCGATTACGCGATTGATTTTTTGAAAGACCGCGCGGTGTTTTCCGTCTTCCGCCGCTCGTCCGAAGTGCCGCTCTACCGCATCGAAAAGAATCCACGGCTGGCACGCCGTCAGGGCGCCTACAGCGTGATCTCGGCGACGGGATTGATCGTCAAGCGCGGCCACGAGCTCGACGGCGTGCTGCGCGCGGTGGACAAGTCGCTGAAGCTCGTTGCCGACCTGATCACGGCGGCGCCGACGAACCCTTGCCGAGCGGTCGCTGCATCAGCACCGAGTCGAGCCAGCGATCGAACTTGTAGCCGACTGCCTCGAACGCGCCGACCAGCTTGAAGCCGGCGGCGCGATGCAATTCGATCGAGGGTGCCTGCGCCGAATCCCCGATCACGGCGATCATCAAACGATAGTTGCGCGCTTCGCATTCGGCGATCAGGCGATCGAGCAACGCGCGCCCGATGCCGCGGCGATGCGCCTCCGGCGCGATGTAGATCGAGTTCTCGACGGTGTACCGATACGCCGGTCGCGTCCGATAAGGACCCGCATAGGCGTAGCCCGCGACGGCGCCATCGATCTCAGCCACCAGATATGGGTAGCCGCCGTCAAGCAGCGCGCGCTGGCGCCGGGTCATCTCGGCTTCGTCCGGTGGCTCGAGCTCGAACGACGCCGTGCCGTGGCGCACCGCGTGGGCGTAGATGCGAGTGATGGCGGGAATATCGGTGGGCGCCGCAGGCCGGATCGAAACGTCGTTCATGCGCCAAGACTAAAACGAAAGCGCCCCGGCGGTCACCGGGGCGCTTCGCAGGACAGGCTTGCGATGATCAGCGCCGGCCGCCGAACAGCCGCAGCAGCATCAGGAACAGGTTGATGAAGTCGAGATAGAGCGTGAGCGCGCCCATCACGGCCTTGCGGCCCGAGACGGTGCCGTCATCGTTGATGTCATACATCTCCTTGATCTTCTGCGTGTCCCAGGCGGTCAGGCCCGCGAACACGACCACGCCGATCACCGAGATGATCCAGTCGAGCCCGCTCGACTTGAGGAAGATATTGACGAGGCTCGCGATGATGATGCCGATCAGGCCCATCATCAGGAACGAGCCCATTCCGGTGAGATCGCGCTGCGTCGTGTAACCCCACAGGCTCAACCCGCCGAAGGCCGCCGCCGAGATGAAGAACACGCGCGTGATCGAGCTATCGGTGTAGACCGCGAAGATCACCGAGAGCGAGGCGCCGAGCAGCGCCGCATAGACGAAGAACAGCGCGCGCGCGGTCGAGACCGAGAGGCTCTCGATGCGCCAGCTCAGGAAGAACACGAGCCCGAGCGGCGCGAAGATCAGCACCCACATGATGGGGCTGTTGTGGAGCGTCGGTCCGAGGAACTGGTTAGTGAAGTAGGCGACGAGACCGGTCAGCGCGACACCGGCGGCCATATAGTTGTAGACGCGGACCATGTGGGCGCGCAGGCCCGCATCGACCGCAACCGTCCGGGCGGCGCCGGGATAGGCCGCGACATTCCGGTCAAAGTCCGACATGAAAGCATCCTCCTGGTTGGCCCGGGCGCGTCCGCCGGCGGACCAAAGCGCCGCGGCATCGGCCGCGTGGCGCCTGTGCGCGCGAATTTAGTGTGGGATCAGGGCAAGCGCTAGACCTGCTCAGGTATAGCGCGCCTCAACAAAAAGGCCCCGGCGTTGAGCCGGGGCCAGTAGCGCGTGTGGATGACAAATCGTCAGTGCGTCACTCGTCGCGGTTGCCGAGGAGCGACAGCAGCATGGTGAACAGGTTGAGGAAGTCGAGGTAGAGCGACAGCGCGCCCATGATGGCGGAGCGCTCCATCACCTCGCCGTCCATTGCGCCGTAGACGTACTCGTTC
The DNA here is from genome assembly GCA_963778455.1 of uncultured Alphaproteobacteria bacterium. Classification (GTDB taxonomy): domain Bacteria; phylum Pseudomonadota; class Alphaproteobacteria; order Rhizobiales; family Xanthobacteraceae; genus PALSA-894. The sequence goes on along the minus strand of CAVZUL010000005.1, from coordinate 571,288 downwards.
TTCAGCCGCTGCGTGTCGTAGGCGGTGAGGCCCGCGAATACCAGCACGCCGACGACCGAGATGATCCACTGCATCATCGTGCTCGCCAGGAAGATGTTCACCAGCGAAGCGATGATGATCCCGAACAGGCCCATGATCAGGAACGAACCCATACCGGTCAGGTCGCGCTGGGTGGTGTAGCCCCACAGCGAGAGCGCGCCGAACGAGGCTGCCGTGATGAAGAACACGCGGACGATCGAGGTGTGCGTGTAGATCAGGAAGATCGAGCCGAGCGAGACGCCGACCAGCGCGGCGTAGATCCAGAATGTGATCTGCGCGGTTGCGGGCCGCATGTTCTGGATGCGGAATGAGAGGAAGAAGACGAGTGCGAGCGGCGCCAGGATCACGGCCCATTTCAGCGGGCTCACGAACAGCGCGTAGCCGACATTGGTCAGCATGATGTTCCGCACCTTCGCGACCGCGAGGGCGGGATCGGTCGTCACCGACAGCATGTAGACGCCGAGCGCGGCTACGCCCGTGATGGCGAGACCCAGCACCATGTAATTGTAGATGCGCAGCATGTAGGCCCGCAGGCCCTCGTCGACGACTGCCGCTTCGGCCCGCGTCAGCGGCCGGCCGTACTGCGCCGTGGCGGCATTGCGATCAAAGTCCGACATTGTCGAAACCTCGTGTGTTCGCCCCTTTGCCCGAACGCAGGCGAAACCCGCGTCTATGAGCGCGACTCAATATGGCGAAAATGTATGGCGGAACAAGGTGCCCAACCGACGCAGGGGATTGGCGCGACGCGCTTGGTCGCGCGACGGATTGTCGCAAAGAATGCGGCCGTCCCGAAAAGTTGCCGTCACAGATGGCGCAGGACCGGCGCCGGCTTCTGGCCGAGCGCCGAAAACGTGCCGATCAGCCCGAACGCGATGGTTAACGCGGTCGCCGCCGAGCGTCGCGACCAGCGCCGGCCATGGCAGCCACGCGAAGGAGAGGTTCATCACCTCGGTCATCACCATGAATGCCGCGAGCGAACCGGCCGCGACGCCCACGATCGCGGTCGCAAGCCCGATCAGCAGATATTCGAGCGCATAGGCGGCGAGCAGCCGGCCCCGCGTCGCGCCGAGCATCTTGAGCACCACAGCGTCATAGACGCGATGGCGATGGCCGGTGGCGAGCGCGCCGGCGAGCACCAGCACGGCGGCGATCAAGCGTGATCGGCGCTCGCGCCGCGGATCGCGAACGTCAGGTCGAACACGACCTTGGTGACCGCTTCGAGCGCCTCGCGCACGCGCACCGCCGTGGCGGTCGGGAATTCCGCTGCGGCGGCTTTCAGCAGGGCGATCTCGTCCTCGACGCTGGCGCCGCCCGGATAGGTGAAGGTCGCGATGTGCGTATGCGGCGCGCCGCGGAAGGCGCCCGGCGAATAGACCAGCACGAAATTGATGCCGAGCGATTGCCAGTCGACCGCGCGGGTGTTGGCGAGTGTCGCCGTGATGTTGCGGCCGAGCAGGTTGACGACGACCGGATCGCCGATCTTCAGGCCGAGCCCGTCGGCGATCTTGCTCTCGAACGAGACAAGCGGCGGGCCCTGATAGTCCGGCCCCCACCATTGTCCCGCGACCACGCGCGAACCGGCCGGCAGTCTCGCCCGCATAGGTGATGCCGCGGTCGCTTTGCAGCACCCAGGCGGCGTTCGGCGGCGCTTTCAGGTCTTCGGCGCGCACGCCGTTGGCGCTGACGATACGCCCGCGCAGCATCGGCACGCGCTCATAGCGTGCATCTGGCGCCGTGCGTTTGGCGAACGCATCGAAGCGCGTCGCGTCGGCATCCTGGATATCGACGAAGAACACCGACGGTGCCTTGTCGGGCAGCGCCGCGACGAACTGGCGGCGCAGGTTGCCGTCGATCTGCAGCAACGTGACGAGCAGCGCGAGCCCGACGCCGAGTGAAAGCACCACGCTCGGGCGTGAGGGCGCCGGGCCGGTGGATGTTCGCGAGCACCAGGCGCAACAGCGCGAAACGCGGGCGCGGCGCGCGGCGCGCCGCCCACATGATCAGCATGGCGACGAGACGAAGCGCGAGGAACACGGCAGGCGGCCGCCGCGATGAAGATCGCGGCGATCTTGCGGTCGTAGGCGAGCAGGATGGCGAGCGCGGCGAGTGTCGCGACCACCAGCGCGGTCAGCGCGACGTAGCGCTTGCGCGGCAAGCGCCGCTCGGGCGCGACGGCGTCGCGATAGAGCGCCGAGACCGGCACGTCATGGGCGCGGCCGAGCGGCCAGAGCGCGAAGGCGAGCGCGGTGAGGAAACCGTACGCGACCGCGAAGGACAAGCTCGCGCGCATGCAAGGCCGGCTCGAGCGGCAGCGGCATCACGCTGCCGAAGGCGGCCGAAATCGCAAACGGCAGGATCGCCCCGATGACCAGCCCGATCGCGGTGCCGACAGCGGCGAGCAGCATCACCTCGATGAGATAGATCGCGAACACGCGCCCGCCGGTCGCGCCGAGCGATTTCAGCGTGGCGATCACCTCGCGGCGGCGATCGAGATAATGCTTCACGGCATTCGCGACACCGACGCCGCCGACCAGCAGCGCAGTCAGGCCGACCAGCGTCAGATATTGCGTGAAGCGCTCGATGTTGCGGCCGAGCGCGGGCGACGCGTTGGCGCGCGTGCGCACCTCCCAACCCGCGTCCGGCAATTGTTTCTCCGATGCGGCGACGACGGCGCTGGCCGCGCGATCGTTGGCATCGGCAGCCGGCACGCGCAGCCGGTAGTGCCAGCGCACGAGACTTCCAGGCTGCACCAGTCCGGTCGCGCGCAGCGCGGCATCGCTGATCGATCAGGCGCGGACCGAAGCCGATGCCGCCCGCGAGCTTGTCGGGCTCGGTCTTGAGGATCGCGCGCAGTTCAATCGTCGCTGAGCCGATGGTGACGCGTGCGCCGCGCTCGATGCCGAGCCGCGCCAGCAGCGCCGGATCGACGGCCGCGCCGAACACGCCATCGCGCTCCGCCAGCGCCGCCGAGAGGTCGCCCGCGGGTTCCAGCGCGACCGTCCCGAACAGCGGATAGGCGCCATCGACCGCCTTGATCTCGACCAGCGCGGTCTGACCGTCGGCGCTGCGCGCCATCGCCCGCATGGTGGCGGCGACCGAGAGCCGGCCATTGTCTTCGAGAAACTTTCGCTCCGGTCGCGCTCGTCTCGCGTGCCATCAGCGAGAACGACACATCGCCGCCGAGGATGACGCGGCCTTCGCGCGCAAGCCCGTCGCCGAGGCTGCGCGCGAACGAGCCGACGCCCGCGATTGCCGCGACGCCGAGCGCGATGCAGGCGATGAACACCGCGAAACCGCGCAGGCCGCCGCGCATCTCGCGCAGCGCAAAACGCCACGTCAGCACCGCGCGAAACGTTTTGCGCGCGCGCTCATGCGACCCGCTCGCCCGCTTCGATCCGCCCCGAGCGCAGCCGCACCACGCGATCGCAGCGCTGCGCCAGCGCTGCATCGTGCGTGACCAGCACCAGCGTGGTGCCGCGCTTCTCGTGACCGGCGAACAGCAGCTCGATGATCTCGCGTCCCGTGGCCTCGTCGAGATTGCCGGTCGGCTCGTCGGCAACGAGAATGGCGGGATGCGGCGCCAGTGCGCGCGCGAGCGCGACGCGCTGCTGCTCGCCGCCGGACAGTTCGGCCGGATAGTGATTCACGCGATCGCGCAAGCCGACCGAGGCAAGCTCGGCGGCGGCGCGCTCGAACGCATCCGCGGCGCCGGCAAGTTCGAGCGGCACCGCGACGTTCTCCAGGGCGGTCATGGTCGGGATGAGGTGAAAGCTTTGAAATACGATTCCGATATTTTTTCCGCGGAAGCGGGCGAGGGCGTCCTCGTCGAGGCGGCCGAGGTCCTGCCCGGCCACGTGCACGGCGCCGGTGTCGGGCCGCTCCAGCCCGGCCGCGACCATCAGCAAAGTCGACTTGCCCGAGCCCGACGGGCCGACGAGGCCGACCGCCTCGCCGGTGCCTATATGCAGATCGATGTCCTTGAGGATATGGACTCGCGCGGCGCCCCGGCCGAGCGACAGGTTGACGCCGGAGAGCCGGATCGCCGGAGGCGGCCATAATCGAGGTTTCGTTCATGCGGTCTTTCTTCGCGGCGCCCGGGCGGCCTTCGTCAGGCGGTCATATGGGAAGGCGGGCGGTCCGGTCCAGCCGTTCCGCCGGGCGGTCATGGCGCTTGCATGTTTCGCGTTTGTTGCCGCGATACTAACGGCCGGCCTGGGAAACGCGGCGGATCGTCCCATCCGCATCGTGGTGCTCGGCGACTCGCTCAGCGCAGGCTTCGGGCTCACGGCGCAGGACGCGCTTCCCGCCAAGCTGGAGCGGGCGCTGAAGGCGAAGGGCCACAATGTCGCGATCGAGAACGCGGGCGTCTCGGGCGATACCGCGGCGGGCGGACTCTCGCGGCTCGACTGGTCGGTGCCGGACGGCACCGACGCGGTGATCCTCGAGCTCGGCGCCAACGATGCGCTGCGCGGCAGCGACCCGAAAGGTGACGCGCGCGTCGCTCGAGGCGATCATCCAGCGCCTGAAGGAGCGGCGCATCGCGGTGCTGCTCGCCGGGATGCTGGCGCCGCGCAATCTCGGGCCCGACTACGCCAGGGCGTTCGATCCGATCTATCCGGAACTGGCGGCCGCGCACGATCTCATCCTCTACCCGTTCATCCTCGACGGCATCGTCGGCGACCGCGCGCTCAATCAGGCCGACGGCATCCATCCGACCGCGGCCGGCGTGGACGTGATGGTCAACGGCCTGCTGCCGAAGGCCGAGGAACTGATCGCCCGGGTGAAGGCGGGCAGGGGCTCCTGAAGGGCGGGGTCCGTCATATCCCTGTGTTGATCCGGACGGACCAAATCCGGCCATGATTCGGCTGAGATTCGCGGAGTCGGCCGGGTCTTGGAGTTAGCGATGCCGCGCCTGTTCGTCGGTCTGGAAATTCCCCGCGAGGTCGGCCAGACGCTGTCGTTGCTGCGGGGCGGGCTGCCGGGCGCGCGCTGGATCGACCCGGAAAATTATCACATCACGCTGCGCTTCATCGGCGACATCGACGATCGCCTCGCGCACGAGATCGCGCTGCTGCTCGACGGCGTGAAGCGGCGCAGTTTCGAAGTGCGCTTCGGCGAGCTGAGCGCGTTCGGCGGGCGCAAGCCGCGCGCGATCGTGGTCGGCGTCGAGCCGATCCAGCCGCTGGTCGAGCTGCAGTCCGAACTCGAACGGCTGATGCAGCGCCTTGGGCTGGAGCCGGAAGGGCGCAAGTTCACGCCGCATGTGACGTTGGCGCGCCTGCGCGACGTATCGAGCCGCGACGTCGCCGATTATCTTTCGACGCGCGGCCCGCTGTTCGACGCGTCGTTCCGCGTCTCGCGCTTTGTGTTGTTCTCGGCGCGCGCGTCGGTCGGCGGCGGGCCTTACGTGGTCGAGGCGGATTATCCGCTGGCGGCGTAGCCTCTCCTTTTATCCCTCCCCCGTTTGCGGGGGAGGGTAGGGTGGGGGCACTGACGTTGTAGGAGGAATTCGCCATGTCCCGTCCGCAGAAACTTACCGGCGAGGCGCGCAAGACCGCGCTGGCGAAGCTGTCCGGCTGGAGCGAGGTCGCGGGACGCGATGCGATCACCAGGAAATTCGTGTTCCGGGACTTCAATGCGGCGTTCGGGTTCATGACGCGCGCAGCGCTGATCGCGGAGAAAATGGATCACCATCCCGAGTGGTTCAACGTCTACAAGACCGTGGAGGTCACGCTGTCGACGCATGATGCGGGCGGCGTCACCGAGCTCGATATTCAGCTCGCGGACGCGATGGACAAGATCGCCGCCTCCTAGAGGTATACGCAACAGCGCACGGGAATGTCCGCTTTCGGGAGCAAAGCAGACGTGATCCGACAATGCGACCACGTCGCCTTTTGATCCAAGGCGGACATGGCGCTGCTCTCGACCAAAGCAAATAGAAATGTCCGAAAGGATAGTGTTAGCCCGACAAGGTCGTCGCGAAGATCGATCCCGTAGTTCACGGGAATTCGCATAATGCCGTGCGCGTCGCGAAAACTGCTGGTAGCAATAAGCCTGTCTTGCCTGATACTTGCTGCGCCCGGTCTCGCGACAGCGCAGGAGGTTCTGCCGTTCCCGCCCAAACCGTCCGGCAGCATTGCCAACCGGACCATGCAGGACTCGGTCTACAGCCCGCTTCCGGCGACTCGCCGGCTGGCGGCGGACGTGCCGAACATCCTCATTATCCTCATCGATGATGTCGGCCCGGCGCTTCCCACCACCTATGGTGGCGAGATCAACACCCCAACGCTGAGCCGCATCGCGAGCGGCGGTATCTCCTACAACCGCTTTCACACCGCCGCGATGTGCTCGCCGACCCGCGCCGCGTTGCTGACCGGGCGCAATCATCATCGCGTCGGCAACGGGCAGATCGCCGAACTCGCCAACGATTGGGACGGCTACTCCGGCGTCATCCCGAAAACGAGTGCCACGGTCGCCGAGGTCTTGAAGAACTACGGCTATGCCACATCAGCTTTCGGCAAATGGCACAACACGCCCGCCGAACACACCACCGCGGCCGGCCCGTTCGAGTATTGGCCGACCGGCTACGGCTTTGAATATTTTTACGGTTTCCTCGCCGGCGAGGCCTCGCAATACGAGCCGCATTTGGTGCGCAACACGACCGTGGTCCAGCCCAACCATAGGCCCGGCAGGCCGTATCATCTCAGCGAAGACCTTGCCGACGACTCCATCAACTGGCTCCGCAACCAGAAGGCATTTCAGCCCGACAAGCCGTTCTTCATGTACTGGGCCCCCGGGGCGGTGCACGGGCCGCACCACGTCACGAAGGAGTGGGCGGACAAGTACAAGGGCAAGTTCGACGATGGTTGGGACAAGTATCGCGAGCGCACGTTTGCACGGGCGAAGGCGATGGGGTGGATTCCGCAGAATACCCAGCTCACTGCGCGGCCGGCAACGCTCGCCTCATGGGACAGCATCCCGGAGAACGAGAAGCCATTCCAGCGCCGGCTGATGGAAGTGGCCGCCGGTTTCACCGAGCACATGGACGTCCAGATCGGCCGCCTCATCGACGAGGTGGATCGTCTCGGCCACGGCGACAATACGCTGATCCTCTACATCTGGGGCGACAACGGCTCCTCGGCGGAAGGCGCGAACGGTACCATCAGCGAATTGCTTTCGCAGAACGGCATTCCGACCACCGTTCAGCAGCACATCAATGCCCTGAATGAACTCGGCGGGCTCGACGTGCTCGGATCGCCCAAGACCGACAACATGTACCACGCCGGCTGGGGCTGGGCGGGAAGCTCGCCTTACAAGGCGACCAAGGTCATCGCCTCCCATTTCGGCGGCACGCGCAATCCGATGGCGGTGCGCTGGCCTGCGAAGATCAAGCCCGGCGCAACGCCGCGCGCACAATTCCATCATGTCAACGATATCGTCCCGACCCTCTATGAGATCGTCGGAATCACGGCGCCCCGCATCGTTAGCGGTTTTCCGCAGGATCCGTTCGATGGCGTCAGCCTCGCCTATACGTTCGGCGATGCCAAGGCGAAGGGCAGGAAGACGACCCAGTACTTTGAGGTCATGGGCAGCCGCGCCATCTATCACGACGGCTGGATGGCCTCTGCTTTCGGGCCGCGCGAGCCGTGGGCCGCTAGCATACCGGCGGGGATCAGGGAATGGACGCCGGACAAGGATAAGTGGGAGCTTTACAATGTCGATGAGGATTGGTCGCAGGCGAACGATCTTGCGGACAAAATGCCCGCGAAGCTTGAAGACCTGAAACAGTTGTTTTTGGTCGAAGCGACGAGGAACAAGGCACTGCCCGTCGGCGGTGGCATGTGGGTTCCCGTTCTGCATCCGGAGTTGCGTATCGCCCCGCCCTACAAGGAATGGACATTCGCCGGAAACATGACCCGCATGCCGGAGGTCGCCGCGCCGGCGCTCGGCAACAAGGACAATCTCGTTACGATCGATGTCGAGATTCCGACCAATGCCAACGGCGTCCTCTATGCGCTTGGTGGTTTTTCAGCCGGCCTGACGACCTACGTGAAGGACGGCAGGCTCTGCTACGAGTACAACCTCTTTGAAATTCAGCGCACGAAGTTCTGTTCGCAGCAGAACCTGCCGACCGGAAAGATCAAGGTCGAGGTCGAGACAGTCTATGCCGAGAGGAGACCGGCCGGCCCGCTGAAAGTAGCCTTGAAGGTCAACGGCGCAGTCGTGGCCGGCGGCACTGTGCCGATCTCGGCGCCGCTTATCTTCACCGCCAATGATTGCCTCGACATCGGCATCGATCTCGGCTCGCCGGTCGCGCTCGACTATTTCGACAAGGCCCCGTTCGCCTTCAACGGCGAGATTGCCGAGGTGAAGGTGAGGTACCTTCAGTAGGTGATGTCAGCCATCGTTTTGCGCCGTCGTATTCAGTCGGTGGTCCACTGGCTCCGGCCAATGTCTGCTTTTCGGGGGAATAGCGGACATCGCAATTTCGAGCCGAGCCAACCCGGACCATACACAATCGCCGCTGGCTCACCGGTGCAGCTGCACAAATCTTGAAATGCAAAGCGGCGGGCCAAAGCCCGCTCCACTTCGAATCGCCAATTCAGGCCGATTACTACCGCCAGCCACCCAGGCGTCCCACGCCACCGTAACCGCCGCGGAAACCATAGCCGCCACGGAAGCCGTAGCCGCCACGATAACCGATGCCACCGCGGTAGCCCCAGCCACCGCCATAGGCCAGGCCGCCCCCATAGCCCAGGCCACCGCGATAACCGTAACCACCGTAACCATAGCCACCATAGCCGTAACCAGCGCCGGCATAAGAATAGCCGCCGCCGTAACCGCCATAGCCGCACGGACTGTAAGCGACCGGCGCCAAGTAGACCGGCCGCACGTAGACCGGCGCCGCATAACCCAACCCGCAACCCCCGTAGCAAGCGGATGCGGAAGAGGCAGACAGAAGACTCGCCGCAGCCGCGAATGCGGCGGCGATGAGTACGCGGACGGGACGTCCAGTCATTGTTTTACGCTCCCCGTTACAACCGGCTCAGCGAGCCTTGACGCTTGAATAGAAAAGCCATGGCGCCAGCCGCGCGACTGTACGAACGTACAAGGGAGTTCACCGTTGTGCGTATGACCCTGACGCACATCGCTCTATTGCTCTCCGTTGAAAAACTCACGAAGCCCAGGGGCGAATTGTGGCTCAGAGCGGACTTGCGGACGGCTGCACGAACTGTCCGCTCTTTGCGGAGGAGCAGACGCCACGTTTCATGAGTACACGCCCTAATTCTCCGTCATGGCCGGGCTTGTCCCGGCCATCCCGATTAGGACGCACGGCTGTGCCCGCCTAAGCGGGGTGCCCGGGCATCAGGGCGTTTACGCCCGTCTTCGACGGGCTATGCCCGGGCACGACGAACTGTGTGCCTTGCGGCCGCCGTTTTCCCTTCCCATGTTGCGCGCGATCTCGGGAGGAAGCCCATGACGTTCGCCCGCGCCGCTGCCTGGAACGAGGCTGATTTTTCCACCGTCGATCCCGACCGTCTCGCGCGCGACGAGGAGACCGTGCGCCGCGGCTTCTGGCGCAAGGCGCGGCGCTTTGCGGCGCGGCTTCCCTTCGCCGAGGACCTGGTCGCCGCCTACTACTGCGCGTTCGATCGCGACACGCCGATGCAGGTGAAGGCGGCGCTCATCGGCGCGCTCGCCTATTTCGTGCTGCCGCTCGACGTGATGCCGGACGTGATGCCGATGCTCGGCTTCGCGGACGATGCGGCGGTGCTGGCGACCGCGCTGCGCCTCGTCGCGAGCCATCTGCGGCCCGCGCACCGCGCGGCGGCGCGGCGCGCGATGGCGCGGCTTTAAGCTTCCGCGGTTACCAAGTACTCGGCTCATTCCCGCGAAAGCGGGAATGAGCACATGCGCCGAGAGCAGGCGCTATTGGGCGAGCTTCAGCTCGAAGATATGTCCATCCGCCGCCGCTGAACGCGCAGCCGAGGCGAGAGAGCGAGGGCGCTCCCCTGATGCCTGGATCGAACCTCGGATCGCACTAGGCAATCTGGGCTGGACCATCGCCTGCTCGATCCGATCGATCCGCGCGCTGATCGCAGCCACTTCCGGGTGACGCAGCCGGCTCAACTCGTCGAGAGACGCACGCAGCCGGACGATATCGCCGCGTGCCTTCGTGGCCGCCGCGTTGAGCTCCGCCACCGGTTGAAGCCAGGATTCGTTGACCGCATTTTGTGCTTCGCGCAGTTCGCGCATGCTCTTGCGCAGCGCAACGAAGCGGGCGTCGATCTCCGCCATGAATTGGCTGGCGGCCTCCTGCTTGTCACTGGTGGAGGCGACGCGTGCGCTCAAGTCTGCAACGGTGGACGTTGCGTCGAGCCGGGACATCAGCTCAGCCTGGTTCCGCTGCACCACCTCGACGGCCGGTTCGTTGACCAGCCCGAAGGCCTGCAGCATGGGCCATCCCACCAGGCCGAGAACCGCACCGAAGTTCACGGCGATCATCACCATCATCGCGGCCGGGAGAGTGGCGCGGTCGCGGTTCGGCTCCTGAGTGCCGCCGGGTTCAGGGGAGGCCGACGATGCGTCCGAGGTGAAAGCGGGTTTCGCCTCCGGCCACGCCTTCGTATTGAAAACTTGCGGGCTGATCGGACGGCTGGCCAGGTTACGCCAGGCCCGATCATGCGCCATAAGTCTCGATGGTCGCGATGGCACCACCGGAAATTCTCCGCAATCGATTTACCCATTGATAGCCAAAACAGTTTGCGAATTCGCTGACGAACATAGTTGACGAGTTCTCACCAGCGTCAAAATCGATCTCGCCGAGTCTTGCCGGCTTGCATCCACATGCGCCCGCGCACCGCGAGGCGGCGCGGCGCGCGATGGAGCGGTTCTAAACCCTCGCCCCCAGCGTCATTGCGAGCGAAGCGAAGCAATCCAGCTTGTTGAAACGACTGGATTGCTTCGTCGCCGAGGCTCCTCGCAATGACGTGGAGAGGCCGCAAGGTCGCCCTTGCATATGTCCTATTGTCAGCCTATATTCCTACCCATGCGCCCTCCGACCTTCACACCCTCCCTCTACTCCCCGTTCCGCGAGGCGATGCGGCGCCACCCGGCGCCGGACGACAGCACGCGGATGGCGCTGCCGCCGGGCGGCAAGGGCCGGCCGCATGCCGATGGCACGGTCGAAACCGTGCGCGGCGCTGATCGAAGAGACCACGCTCACCTACCATCAGATCGCGGCGCGCACCGGCACCTCGCCCGCCAGCATCAGCCGCTGGATGCAGGCCGGCGCATGGAAGCGGCCGCTGTTCGCGCCGCGCTCCATGCTCACCGTGCCGACCCCGCGCGCGACCGCCTACAACAAGCACCGCTTGCTCAGCCGCCGCCTGCTGGCGCTGGCCGAGCGTTACGTCCGCGAACTGGAAGACGCGCCTGCCATCGATCTCGACAAGCTTGGGCAGGCGCTGGAGCTCGCCAAGATGGCGAAGCTTGCCGCGATGCGCCGCACGCCGCGCCGCACGGAGGCCCTGGTCTGGGGCGAGCCGATGCGCCCGATTGCCGAATTGTGCACGGCTGGCGTCGACCTCCACCGCGCGCCGCGCGCGGCGATCGATGATTTCCTCGCGCATCGCGCGGAGCCGCGCGAGGAGGACAAGCCGCCGCGCTCCCGCGGGCGGGGGAACGCCCGGTATCTCACGCGGGCGCAGCGGCACGCGCGGATGCTGGAGAGGGAGTGAGGCGGCCGATGCTTCCTTGGTGCGAAGGGTGAGGGTCGGCGACAAGCACCGAGTCGTGCCGCTTGCCAGAAATGCCGCAGCGGACAAGAATTCATCCATTATGCGCGCGTTCCGGGCGATGTTTCTTGGCGCGCTTACCGTTCATGGAGGACTGCATGCGCGGCATCGCTATCCTGGCACTAGCTCTTTCTTTCGGTTTTGCGAGCGTGGCCGTCGGCCAGCCGGCAAACTCCAGCATCGAACTCATCTCGGCCGATACTCCCGTCAGAACGGCAAGCGGCGCCACATTTACGGCGCCATCGGGCTGGCGCGTCACATCAACCGCGAGCAAAAAAGTCCTTGAGCCGCCCGAGGCGGACTCGCATCTGGCACTGGTCGACGTCCGAGCCGCGAATGCCGCCGCCGCTGTCGCTGCCGGCTGGGCAAGCTACCGTCCCGATGCAATGCGACAGCTCAGAATCGCGACGCCGCAGGCGCCCTGGAATGGCTGGGAAGAGCGGCACATCTACAATTATGAGACGTCGCCCAACGAGAAGGCCGTGGTCTACGCATTGGCCTGGCGGGCGGGCGAGGATTGGACAGTCGTGATCGTCGACGCGTCCCGCTCGACTTTTGAGAAACGCAATGCGGCCTTTTCACTGACGATCGGCAGCTTGCGTCCGAAGGGATACCAGCGCGAGATGTTCAGCGGGAAGAAAGCTCAGGCGTTGGACGCCGAGCGGATCACCCTGCTCAAGGATTTCGTCCAGGACGTCATGCAACAGCTCGGCATCCCTGGCGTTGGTCTCAGCCTGATCGACGGCGGCAAGGTTGTCTTTCAGGGCGGCCTGGGAGTGAAGACCCTGGGCAAACCGGATCCGGTGGACGCTGACACGCTTTTCCTGGCCGCCTCCAATACCAAGGCGATGACGACCTTGCTCCTGGCCGAACTGGTCGACGAGAACAAATTGCGCTGGGACCAGCCCGTGACGGATGTCTATCCGGGCTTCAAACTGGGAAACGCCGCAATCACGCGGCAGGTGCTGGTGAAGCACTTGCTGTGCGCATGCACGGGCCTTCCCCGTCAGGACTTCGAGTGGCTGTTCAATTATGCAACGGCGACACCAGCGTCGTCGCTCGCATCGCTTGCCGCCATGCAGCCGACCAGTCGCTTCGGAGAGGTCTACCAATACAGCAACGTTATGGCCGGAGCCGCCGGCTATGTCGGCGCACATCTTGTGCGTCCAAATGAGGAGCTCGGCGCCGCCTACGACGAGGCCATGCGGTCCAAGGTGTTCGGACCTCTCGGAATGACGCGAACGACCTTCGATTTTCCGACCGCCATGAACGACAACTTCGCGAGCCCCCACGGCGACGACGTCGACGGCAAGACGCTGCCGGCACGCATGGACAACAACTACTCGGTCTTTCCGTTGCGTCCGGCCGGCGGTATGTGGACCAGCGCTCGCGACCTGTCGAAATACCTGCTGATGGAGCTGGCGCTCGGCGCGTTGCCCGACGGGACACGCCTGGTCTCGAACGAAAGCCTTGTGGAACGGCGCAGGCCGCAGATTCACATGGGCGAGGATACCGCCTACGGAATGGGGCTCGTGATCGACACGCGCTACGGCATTCCGGTTGTGCATCACGGTGGCAGCTTGTTTGGCTACAAGAGCGACATGATATTCCTGCCCGATCACGGCGTCGGGGCAGTGGTTCTCGCGAACGCGGACACCGGCGGTTTCCTGACCGGTCTGTTGCGGCGGCGGCTCCTCGAGGTGCTGTTCGACGGCAAACCCGAGGCAGTCGAGCAGGCCAGGGTCACGCGCGCACAGCGGACCGCCAACATCGCCAAGAACCGCGAGCGACTGGTCGTCCCGGCGGACGCTGCGGAGGCCGGCAAGCTCGCGGCCAACTACGTCTCACCCGCGCTCGGCACGCTGCGCGTCCGTGCGCAGGATGGTGCGACAATCTTCGATTTTGGGAAGTGGCGCAGCGCGGTCGCTTCGCGACGGAATGACGACGGAACGACGTCATTCATCTCCATCGACCCCACGATCAGCGGCTTCAATTTCGTGGTCGGCGAGAGGGAGGGGAAGCGGGCTTTGATCGTCCGCGCTGCGCAACAGGAATATGCGTTTATCGAGGCGGCAGCTCCGTGATCCGCATCGGACAAGTAAGTCGCGAAGCTTTTCATCAAGCCTGCCCACGAGGTCGCTGAGTGCCTCGCAACGAGAGCTGGCATGTCGGCAATTGGCCCCAATCGCAAGCCACACTTCCTCCTACGCGTGCTGTCATATATGAGAGAGCGCCATCGAACGCGCGGACAGGCCTTTCAACCGGGCATGGCATGTTAAGTCGACTGACGACGGCGCAATCCACCGCGGCGATGCGGTGTCGGGGTCCTCGCGCCGTGTCAATGCTCGCGGCGATGGCCGCACTGACGGCGCTGACCGCCGACGCTGTCGCGCAGCAGGCACGCCCCGCGCCATCACCCAAGCAGCAGGCGCGCCCCGCGCCGCCACCCAAAGAGGCGACCGCGCCGCGCGAAGCGGGCGAGCCGATCATGGCGATCGTCTCGATCAAGTCCCAGCAGGTCACGTTGTACGACGCCGACGGCTGGATCTTGCGCGCGCCGGTGTCGACCGGCGTCAAAGAACGCGAGACGCCGGCTGGCGTGTTCGCCGTGGTGGAGAAGAAAGAAGACCACCGCTCGAACATGTATGACGACGCCCACATGCCGCACATGCATCGCATCACCTGGAACGGCATCGCGCTGCACGGCGGGCCGCTGCCCGGGTATGCGGCCTCGCACGGCTGCATTCGGTTACCCTTCGGCTTTGCCGAAAGGCTCTTCGGCAAGACGCGGATCGGGATGCGGGTGATCATCGCGCCGAACGACGCGGAACCGGTCGCGTTCTCCCACGCCGCGCTCCTGGTGCCGAATGCGGAGGCCCTCGCGGCAGCGCCGGCACGCGCCGAGCCGCTCGCCCGCGAGGCCATGGAGGCCGCCAGGGCGGCCGACGAGGCGAAGAAAGCCGCCGCGACGGCGGTGCGCGAGACAGCAGCGCTCAGCGTCTCGCTGCGCAAGCTGGAACAGGCCAAGGCGCGCGCCGACGCCGAGCTTGCGCGCGCCGAGAAGACGCTTGCCGCCGCGAAGACGGACCAGGCCAAGGCGAAAGCCGAGGAGGCGCAGCAGAAAGCTGCGGCCAAGGCCGCGGAACTCACGACGCAGCTCGAGACCGCCAGGGCCGAGGCGAAGTCGAAGCCCGACCCTGCCGCCGTGAAGGAAGCCGCCAAGGCGGCCGAGACCAGGAAGGCGACGGCCGCCAAGGCGGCGAGCGAGGCGAAGCTCGCGCTCGAGCCGGTCTCGATCTACATCAGCCGCGCGACGCAGAAGCTGTACGTGCGGCGCAACACGCACAAGCCGGCGCCGGACGGTGGCGGTGAGGTGTTCGATTCGTCCATCGAGGCTCCGGTCACGATCCGCGATCCCTTCAAGCCGATCGGCACGCATGTGTTCACCGCGGTGGCGCGCGAGGGTGCGGGCCTGCGCTGGACCGCGGTCACGATCGACGAGGCCGACGGCGCGAGGAACGCGCTCGACCGCATCACCATCCCGAAGGACGTGCTCGACCGCATCGCGCCGACCGCGTTGCCGCGATCCTCGATCATCATCTCGGACGAGCCGCTGAGCGAGGAAACCAACTACCGCACCGAGTTCGTCGCGGTGCTGAGCAACCAGCCGCAGGGCGGCTTCATCACGCGCGAGCGTACCACCGATGTTGCGGTAACCGACGCATACGGCGACGATCGCTTCGGCTGGTTTTTCCAACGCAATTCTCCCCAGCGCGGCTGGGGTTATCAGGGGCCTCAACCTGGTCCCCAGCGCAACGGGGGCCCGCAACCTGGTCCGCAGCGAGGCTCCCAACCTCGCAATTCGGATTGGTTCGCCGATCCGTATCTTCGCCGCGAGCAGCAACGCTGGTGATCAGAGCCGGCACGCCGCGCGATGAAGCGGGTCTGATCCCTCGCCGCGGAGCGCTATCCTAAGTTGCCGAGCGGTCTGTCCTAATTTCAAACTTGGGCGAGCGCTCGTCGGTCACATCCGCCGTTCCGTTAGCACCTGCTCTAGCCCCTTCAACAGCTTCACAAGCTCAGGCGTACTGATCGGCCCTTGGCACGCGAAAATGTTTTCCTCGAACGGAAACCCAGCCCGGCGTTCAATTGAAAGACGCCAACGTTTTATTTTGTTGGCGGGCATATTGTTGGGGTCAGAATCGAATGTAACCGCAGTGGGCACATACTGGACGCCCGCTGCCTTTGTAAGAATCTCGGAAATTGCGTTAGCCGCATAAGGACGAACCACTTGAAGCTAGGTCGGTGCTCGATTGAACAACGATGCTTGTTTCGTAGTACACTTCCTGTCTGTGCGGGAGAAGAAAGGTCAATCCGAGCTCTTGTGTGGCCCACTCGGACACGTCGTCTAGAAATGCATCCAATTTTTCGCTGCTACACCGCCCCGCCGCCGCGTAGCCGTTTGTGTAGATACCGAACTCATCAATCTGAATGTCTTGAAATTTTCCAATATGAAATAGTGAGGGGCCTTCCTTTTGTAGGTCCTCAATCGTCGGATGCTTCGCGAAGCCATAGCGCGCGATCAGCTTGGCAAAGGCCTCGGGCATAAAGGGTGCGCCCTGCGGCCGGAATGCGTTTGCAAGGCGAAGAGCGCGAGTTCTTTCGTAGCCTACGATATCCATGCTTCTCGCGCTCCCTCGATTGTTCCCAGCCCCGGCGGGGGCGGAGAATGCTCTTTTTGAGCGCTCTCGATTAAGTGGCGCAAACCTCTGCCCAAGAGCGCATTATCCTCCGCGCGTTGATGTTCGGTGGGCCTCGGTGGCTCATCTTGCAGCACAGCTACAACTTTCTTGCCGCCGCCACCCGCCTCCGCACGTTGGGGCCGGCCGCTTTGGGAAAGCAAGCGCTGCATAGCTTCGTGCTCAGCACTGGCTTTTTCCGCAGCCCTTTCCTCATCGAACGACAGGACTTGGAAGGCTTTATCGGAAACGTTGTCCGTCCTCGCGACAAACTCTCCGAAAGGAACAAAACGAACGAGAAGGGCAACGTCAAAGGCCGCCGCAACATCGATTAGCGTCTGCAAGTTAAATTTGCCGTACTCAAAGTCTTCCCAACGCGAGACGTTACTTTGAGGCTTCTCAGTCCGGCGGCCCAATTCAGCCTGAGACCATCCGCGTGTCTCGCGCAGCGACCTGATCTGCGTCGCAAGCCCACGGCGCGCATGTTCAGAAACATACGCGTCACGAAAGTCCTTGTCCTGCATTTCCGCAACAAGCGCGCTACCAAAGCCATGCATCGGCGCACCCTGAATCTGAATCGACTTCATCGCGTCTACGCAACGCTATGTCTTCCCAGTCTCGTGGTTCGAATGAGCGGCCCTTTTTCTGCACCACCAGCAAGAACGTAAAGTTC
This sequence comes from uncultured Alphaproteobacteria bacterium, assembly GCA_963778455.1. Lineage (GTDB taxonomy): Bacteria > Pseudomonadota > Alphaproteobacteria > Rhizobiales > Xanthobacteraceae > PALSA-894. The sequence goes on along the minus strand of CAVZUL010000005.1, from coordinate 554,039 downwards.
ATGCGCCTTGGCGCGAAGTGACCGATAAGACGACACTGAACGCCACCAACCTTCTTACGCACCTCGCCAAGGCCAGCTACCTTGCCGCCTAACAGATCGAAATCAGGACGAGTCCATTGTTCGCGAGGACGGTCCCGTAGGTACTGGAGCAGAACGAACACCTTTGCTCGGTCACCGCCTGACAAACCGGAGTACCACTCCCGAACGTCGTCGCGACCACTGGCCTTCCGATATGTTCGGAACACCCAAGGCATATTTATATCATATTTGGAATGGAATCAAGTTGGCGCTCCATACCATTTTTGATATGAATTTTCAATGGCGGGTGAGGGGCTTCTTCGAATTGCGCGATTGCCCCTCGCCCGCCTCAGGCCTGCGGCCTTCGGCACCCTCTCCCCGCCAAGGCGGGAAGAGGGAAAGAAGCAGGATTACGGCCTTAAAATCACCTTCCCCATCACCTTCCGATCCGCAATCGCCTTGAGCGCGGCGGGCGTCTCCTTCAGCGGATAGGTCGCGTGCACGTGCGCGGAGATTTTGCCCTCGGCGGCGTAGCGCACGAGCTCTGCCATGTTGGCCTGCTGGCCTTTGGGCTCACGCTCGATGAATGCGCCCCAGAACACGCCGACGATGTCGCAACCTTTGAGTAGCGCGAGATTGAGCGGAATCTTCGGGATCTCTCCGGCCGCGAAACCGATCACCAGAAACCGCCCCTTCCAGGCAATCGAGCGCAGCGCGGCCTCTGCATAGGGGCCGCCGACCGGATCGTAGATCACGTCCACGCCTTTGCCGCCGGTGACGCGGCGCAGCGCCTCCTTCAAATCTTCTTTGGCGTAATTGATCCCCTCGTCGGCACCGCGCTCCTTGCAGAACGCGAGCTTGTCGTCGGACGACGCGCAGGCGATCACGCGCGCGCCCATCAGCTTGCCCAACTCAATGGCGGCGAGCCCGGTGCCGCCCGAGGCGCCGAGCACGGCGAGCGTCTCGCCGGATTTCAGGTGCGCGCGGTCCTTCAGCGCGTGGAGTGTGGTGCCGTAGATCACCGTGATGCCGGCGGCGCGGTCGAAGTCGAGCGAGTCGGGAATCTTCACCACGCGCTGCGCGCTGATCGCGATCTTCTCGCGCGCCGCGCCGTGGCCGCCATAGCCGAGCACGCGGTCGCCCGGCGCGAAGCCGGTCACGCCCGCGCCGACGCTTTCCACCACGCCGGCGAACTCCGACGCGGGCGAGAACGGGAAGGGCGGCTTGAACTGGTATTTCCCCGCGATGATCAGCGTGTCGAAGAAATTCAGCGCCGCGGACTTGATCGCGACGACCACTTCGCCGGAGCCGGGCACGGGATCCGGCAGATCGGCGTATTCGAGATCGTCGGGGCCGCCGAAGCGGCTGCAGAGGATGGCTTTCATGATGGACTTTGCATTCGGAGGAACAAGACGCGCACTTTAAGGCGCCAGGAGAGCGCCGTCACGCAGGCGATAAGGAGCGTCAGCCGCGCCGTGATGCCTTCACATTGCCGATTTCCCCCGTTATTTCTACAACTTCCGGGGCGTTGGCTGAGGCGGGAGGCTCGATGAGGACTATTCGCGCGTATCGGTCGGTTCTGCTCGCACTCGCGGCGGTGGTCGGGCTGTGGACGATCGCGTCCGCGCAGCAGAGCCCGCCCGCCAAGCAGGCCAAGCCCAAGGCCGAAACAAAATCTGAGACAAAATCCGAAACGAAGTCCGAGGCGAAATCTCCCGCGAAGCAGGCCAAGCAACCCGCGCCCAGCCCCGCCGGGGGCGGGCAGCCGACCCTGCTCGGTCAGTTCGGCGACTGGGGCGCCTACACGGCGATGAACGCCGGCAAGAAGGTCTGCTACGCGCTGGCCAAGCCCTCCTCGCAGGCGACCGAACCGGCGAACCGCCCGCGCGATCCGGCCTATATTTTCGTCTCGACCCGCCCCAGCGAGAACGTGCGCAACGAGATTTCGATCGTGATCGGCTATCCGTTCAAGCCGGGGTCGGATGCGACCGTCGACATCGGGTCGGCAAAATACCCGATGTACACCCAGGCCGACGGCGCCTGGATCAAGAATGCCGCCGAGGAAGCACGCATGGTCGACACGATGCGGCGCGGCTCCGATCTGGTGGTGACGGGGGAATCCGGCCGCGGCACCAAGTCGACCGACCGCTACAATCTCAGGGGCCTTGCGCAGGCGCTCGATCGCGTCGCACAGGAGTGTAAGTGACTCCGATGTCATTCCGGGGCGGCCCGCAGGGCCGAGCCTGGAATCCATAACCACAGGCCTCTCGATTTGATCGTAGCCGCCCGGATTGCGTTTATGGATTCCGGGCTCCTCGCCATAGCGCGTCGCAGACGCGCGTAACCGCGCTTTAGGCTCGGCCCCGGAATGACGTGTGGCGAGCGCCCCGCGCCCCGCTTATGTTAGAGGGCGCAATGACAACTCTGCTTGAAACCCAGCCGCGCGGCTTCGTCGAGAAGACCGCGCTGGAACGCTACGTTCCGCCCGCGAAGCCTTCGCTGGTCGGCCTGTCGCGCGCGCAGCTTGCCGACGCGCTCGGCGAGATCGGGGTCCCTGACAAGCAGCGCAAGATGCGCGTGCAGCAACTGTGGAACTGGATCTATGTGCGCGGCGTGACGCGCTTTGCCGACATGACCAGCGTGTCGAAGGACCTGCGCGCCGCGCTCGACGCGCGCTTCACGCTCGAGCGTCCGGAGGTCGTCGCCGAGCAGGTCTCGGTCGACGGCACGCGCAAATGGCTGCTGCGGCTTCCAGGAGAGCATGTGGGTGAGCGGCCGCACGAGGTCGAGTGCGTCTACATCCCGGATACAGGCCGCGCGACGCTGTGCGTGTCGAGCCAGGTCGGCTGCACGCTCACCTGCTCGTTCTGCCACACCGGGACGCAGCGGCTGGTGCGCAATCTCACGCCCGGCGAAATCGTCGGCCAGGTGATGGTCGCGCGGGATCGTCTGGGCGATTGGCCGGGCGGCACGCCGCCGGAGGGAGCGATTGTCCCCACGGACGGGGGCCGGTTCGTGACGAACATCGTCATGATGGGCATGGGCGAGCCGCTCTACAATTTCGAGGCGGTGCGTGACGCACTGCTGGTCGTCGCAGACGGCGACGGCATCGGCATCTCCAAGCGCCGCATCACGCTCTCGACTTCGGGCGTCGTGCCGAATATCGCGCGCGCCGGCGAGGAGATCGGCACCATGCTGGCGATCTCGCTGCATGCGGTGCGCGACGACTTGCGTGACGAGCTGGTGCCCTTGAATCGCAAATACCCGATCGCGACGCTGCTCGATGCCTGCCGCAATTATCCGGGCGTGTCGAATGCGCGGCGCATCACCTTCGAGTACGTGATGCTGAAGGACGTGAACGACCAGATTGCCGACGCCAAGGCGCTGATCAAGCTGCTCAAGGGTATTCCGGCCAAGATCAATCTGATTCCGTTCAATCCCTGGCCGGGCACGCGCTACGAATGCTCCGACTGGGAGCAGATCGAGAAATTCTCCGAATACATCTTCAACGCCGGCTACTCGTCGCCGGTGCGCACGCCGCGCGGGCGCGACATTCTGGCGGCCTGCGGCCAGCTCAAGAGCGAGAGCGAGAAGCTTTCGGCGCGCGAGCGTCTGGCGCTGCGCGCGATGGCGATGACGGATTAGGACGCCTGCTCATCACGCGCAGGAATGCGGAAATGTCCTCGTTCGGACCCGCAGCAGACGTGGCCCACGAACACCGCCACGCCGCCTTTTGACCCAACTCGGAACGCGTTCCGGAGATCCGTATCGCCATCTATTCTGCTTAGCTTACTGTCGCGCAAGGCTCTCTCCGCGCGACGTCACTCCCTTTCTCCACACCCGTCGGTCAACCATGACTTTGATGGCCGCCAGGACGACGAGCGCGCAAAGGGCCGCCTTCGACATCGTCTCCATCGTCCCCTCGATCAGGAGGCCGTGGACCACACTGCCGACGACGATGATCACCGCGAAGAACATGTGAGAGAGGCGCCACGTTCGCGGCGCCAGCTCCAATCGCTGACGGAACGCAGCCAATAGCGCGACGGCGAAGATCGCCCACATGGCGATCACACCAAAGGGAGAGAACGGCGTCGGCGATACGAAGAGAAGGGCGTCGATCATGTCCGGCGGACTGCTGAACCAAAGGCCCCCGACATGGACCACCACCGCGATGACCAGCGCGCCTCCGATCCAGTAGTGCGCACGCCGTCCGCGATAACCCGGCAGGCCGGGCAAGTATCCGCCAATCAGCAGAGGCTGAACGAGCACGAGACCCAGCGCGATGATCCCGGCGAAGCTGGCGAGGATGTAAACCGGGCGGCGGTAGGGGAGCAGATCGCTTGTCGCTGCGAGGGCAACCGGCACGCAAATGGCGGCCACAAGGGCGGCCCAGATCAGGGCCACCCGGGCCAATCTCATCCCTTTGTTCCCAAGGTTAGGCCGGCTGAAGGACGAAGTGCGCCTCTAGGCTCTTGTCTTTTGCGCTCCGCATCAGGGGACGCAGAAAGACGGTTTTGAACTCGCCGCTGTCATAGGCGAGGTGACCATGCGGTTGGCCAAAGATGGGAACAATCTGCGGCATCTCGAGACGGAACTTGCCGTCCTTGTCGGTGAGCGTGGCTCCATGACTCTGCGGCTCGTGCTCCTGCCCTTCGGTCGTGTGCGCCCAGATCTGGATGCGCTGCCCGGCAAGTGGAGCCCCGTCGCCTGCGCGGCGTACGGTGCCGCTCATCCAGAAGCCACCCTTCCCGATCCGATTCACGATCGGCGCGCCTTTGTGGTTGTGGTAGTTGTTGGCTCCGCCCGGCATCGATTGGGTCGGTGCGACGCCTTGCGCGCGAGCGGGCAACAGGAGCCCGGAAACCCCGGTTACCAGGACGGAGCCGCCAGCGGCGAGGAGGTTGCGGCGGTTCAGTACCACGGTGGTCATGTAAGTTCCTCCTGGCGACGTGCAGTTGCTCGTCGAGAAGGACGGCAACAGGCGCGAGACACCCTCAATCTAGCGCGGTTGCCAACAATTTCCAGTTTAGGGAAGCGAAGAGCGCGATAGGTCGCAATAACAGTCTTGTGAACAGGTGTGCCGGCCACTCAACCAACGTCGTTGACGAGGCACGCTCAGAAGCGTCCGATTCTGAGGGTTACTCCCTCAATTGGCCCTTCACCCTTGATCGCCGACGGAGGCTGGACAATCGAATTCCGGTGTTTGTCTGCTTCGGGCCCTTGGCCGACATGAAAAGCGCCGCAAGAATGTCCGCTGCTGGCGGAGAAAGTGACGCCGTGCTTCATGAGTGCTCATTCTAAAAGCCGATTGCGGCGCGCGACTGGCCGACGCACCGTTCTTGCAACCCGTGCTGCTGCCGCCGCCGCAACCGCCGCGCCGCAGGTGTTCGCGCAAGCGCCGCAGGGAGGTTCCCGTTGGATTCGTTTCTCCGCCTGCTTCTCCGCTTCATCCTCGTGCCGCTCGGCTATCTGGCGGCGGTCACCATCGGCGCGGGCGTGCTGGTGCTCGGCTCATGGAAGACCGGCAGCATGATGCTGAGCGAGAATCCCGATACCGCGACCGCGGGCTTCTTCGCCGCACTGATCGCGGGTCCGGTGATGTTTGTCATGATCGCCGCCACGATGTGGCTGCCGGCTTCGGTCGGCATCCTGGTCTCGGAAGCGTTCGCGATCCGCTCGTGGATTTTTCACGCGCTCAACGGTGCGATCTCGGGCTGGGTCGGCTGGCAGATGTTTGCGCCGGTCGATCAGTCCGGCATGGCGATGAACGAGACGACGTTCATTTTCGGCGCCGGGCTTGCGGGCGGGTTCGCCTATTGGGCGGTGGCCGGGCTGGAGCGCGGGATTCTGGAAGCCGGTGTTTGCGAGGACCTTAGGCCCGCCGCCCGCGAACAATCCGTTCAATCCGCCCGCGCGAACAGGAGCCTGACGGCGAACGCGCCCATCAGGCCGGCGAACAGATAGTCGATCGCGCGCATCAGGCGCGGCGAGCGGCGGATCGCCGCGGTGAATCGCTCGGCCGCGAGGATCAGCACCAGGCAGATCGGCACCGCCAGCACGATGAAGTAGAGGCCGAGGAACATCAGCTTGGCCCCGGCATGCGGATCGCTCGCCGAGACGAATTGCGGCAGGAAGGTCAGGAAGAACATGATGATCTTCGGATTGAGCAGGTTGATCCCGACACCCATCAGAAACACCTGACCGAGCGGCTGCGCCGCACCCGATCCCGGCGCCAGCGTCAGCGCTGAGCCGCGCCGCAGCGCATCGATCGCGAGCCATGCGAGGTAGGCGACGCCCGCGATCTTGAGCGCGCCGAACGCCGTCGCCGAGTGCGCGAGCAGCGCCGAGAGCCCGAACGCCGCCAGCATGGTGTGCACCACTAGTCCGGCCGAGGCGCCGAGATAGGCCGCGATGCCGCGCGCCCGGCCGCCGGTCAGCGTCTGGCCGAGGAACAGCGTCATGTCCGGACCGGGCGTGATCACCAGAATGACCGCCGCCGCCGTGTAGGCGAGAAGAACTTGCAGGTCGGGAACGAACGTCACCGCGAGTTGCCGTCGTTGAGGTCGCAGGGCGTAAAGCGCCCGTAGCCTGCATCCTGCGCGCAGCCGTAGCTCGAAATCCAGTAGCCGGGCCGTACCTCGATCATGCGCGCGGGTGCATGGGCCGACATCGCCACCGGAGCCTGCACCTTCTGTCGCGCCTCCCTCTTGTCGCGCTTGGCTTCGGCGGTTGCGACTGACATCACGAGGGCGGTCACGACCGCGAGTACGGTTCCGACTTTCATCTTGATCTCCGGCATTTTCTGCGTCGTATCATCATAACGACCCCAAGCGCGGTCGATGCATCACATCGTCGTGCGTTTCGCGAACTCGAGCGCCTGCTCCAGCCGATCGTTGCCCCAGAACAGCTCGCCGCCGGCGACGAAGCTCGGCGCACCGAAGATGCCGAGCCGCTGTGCTTCCTCGGTTTGGGCGCGCAGTCTGCTCTTGATCTCGTCGGATTGCGCGCGTGCGAGCGCTGCCGCGCCGTCATGGCCGAGCGTTTGCACGATGCTGATGATGACGGCGGTATCGCCGATGTTGCGGCCTTCGGCGAATTCGGCGCGATAGACCGCGCGCGAAAAATCCTCGCCCCAGCCTTCCTCGAGCGCGCCCACCGCGACGCGCGAGGCCGAGCAGCGACGAGGCCGGAAACGGCTCGGGCAGGCGGAACGTGAGCCCAAGCGCGGTGCACTGCCGCTCGCAGTCGCGCACCATGTAGCGGCCCTTGGCGGGATAGAGATTGAACGGCGAGGTGTCCCAGCCTTGCGCCTTGAAGATCGGCCCGAGCAGGAACGGCCGCCAGCGCAACGTGATGCCCGCGGCTTGCGCCAGCGGCGCGATGCGCATCGCGGCGATGTAGGAATAGGTCGAGGCGAATTCGTAGAAGAAATCGAGCGCGGGCATGCCTTACCCTAGCGGAATTCGGAAACACACGCTTGCCCTTTCCCTTGCCGGTGCCGTCCGCTAGACCGCTCGTCATGAACCGTACAGGTCTTGTGATCGCGCTTCTCCTCGGCGCCGCAGTCGGGCGTCGTGTTCGGCGTCTATCCGCAGCTCGACATCGCGATCTCGCGCCTCTTCTTCGATGAGGCGCATCGCGTGTTTCCGGTCCAATACAGTCTCGTCGCGCGCCATCTTCGCGATATCTTCAGTTACGTCGTTGCGGCACTCGTCGCGCCCGCGTTCATCGCACTTGCGTTCAAGATTCTCCTGCCGCGCCGCCGCATGCTGATTGCCGGCCGTGCCGCGATACTCCTGATCGCAACGCTCGCGCTTGCGCCAGGCCTGATGGCGAACGTGATCCTGAAGGATCATTGGAGCCGGCCGCGCCCGGCATCGGTGCAACAATTCAATGGCCCCGACAAATTCGTCCCGTGGTGGGATCCGCGCGGGAGCTGCGACAAGAACTGCTCGTTCGTGGCGGGCGAAGGCGCGGGCGGTTTCTGGACGCTCGCGCCCGCGGCGCTCGCTCCGGCCGCGTGGCGGCCGATTGCCTATGGCGCGGCGCTCTTGTTCGGCTCCGCCGCGGGGTTGTTGCGTCTTTCCGGCGGCGCGCATTTCTTTTCCGACGTGGCGTTCGCGGGTGTCTTCACATTCCTCATCATCTGGATCGTGCACGGCCTGATCTATCGCTGGCGCGCGACGCGCCTCTCCGACGAGCAGATCGAGCGCGCGATCGAGCGCATCGTGCTGCCCGGCTACGAGGCTGTGGAGCGCCTGATCGCGCGCATTCGCGGCGCACGGGCCGGCGAGAGGCCGTAGCGTCTCGGCCAAAACGCCGCGCGGGTGTGCACTTCACAAAACGGTACAATCCCGGTGTTATTCGCCGTATAGATGTAAGCTATCGTTGTGAGTCAGAACGGGAGGCCAGCATGGCAGATACTCCGATTGCCGGTACGTGGGCGTACCGCAGCTATCGCAACACCGCGCAGCAGCAGGTATTCGGCGGAGGCACATTCACGTTCACGACGCCTTCGGCGACGACGCTGAAGGGCACCCTCGACATGGGAAACGATTTTGTGCTCGATCTCGACGGCACCATCACTCCGGGAAGCGACAGCGCTCCGCTGACGGTTCACATCATCGGCAACGGGCGTCCCACGACCAAGACGGATGGCTGGGAATACGACTACCACGGCTTTCTGGGCTTCAAGTGGCCGAACGGCGTCGACCAGGTGGCCTCGCTGGTCGGAACGATCTTGCGCGCGAAACCGCATGACGGCCAGCCGGCGGGCGTGACCGCGTCGTTCATCGCCGTCAAGCAGACCTGAAACGCGCTTACGTCCCGTTGGCGGATTGAAAGCCGCTTTTTGCGCGGCGCACGCCGCCTTGCGCGCTGCGGCTTTCCTCCTATAGTCCGCGCGCAATTTTGCTCCTCTGGCGGACTTCCCGATGGCTAAATCCGACGTGAAAAAAGTCGTGCTCGCCTATTCGGGCGGGCTCGACACCTCGATCATCCTGAAATGGCTGCAGCAGACTTACCGCGCAGAGGTCGTGACGTTCACGGCCGACCTCGGGCAAGGCGAGGAGCTCGAGCCCGCGCGCGCCAAGGCCGTGCTGCTCGGCATCAAGCCGGAAAACATCTTCATCGAGGACCTGCGCGAGGAGTTCGTGCGCGACTACGTGTTTCCGATGTTTCGCGCCAACACGGTCTACGAGGGGCAGTATCTGCTCGGCACGGCGATCGCGCGGCCGCTGATCGCCAAGAAGCAAATCGAAATCGCCGAGAAGGTCGGCGCCGACGCGGTGGCCCATGGCGCGACCGGCAAGGGCAACGATCAGGTCCGCTTCGAGCTGGCCTACTACGCGCTCAAGCCCGACGTGACCGTGATCGCACCGTGGCGCGAATGGGACCTGACCTCGCGCACGCGGCTGATCGAGTTCGCCGAAGCGCATCAGATTCCGATCGCCAAGGACAAACGCGGCGATGCGCCGTTCTCGGTCGACGCGAACCTGCTGCACGCTTCATCCGAAGGCAAGGTGCTGGAAGACCCCGCGCAGGACGTGCCGGACTACGTCTATTCGCGCACCGACGATCCCGCAGACTGCGCCGGACAAGCCGACCGTCATCACGGTCGATTTCGAGCGCGGCGATGCGGTCGCGATCGACGGCAAGACAATGTCGCCCGCGACGCTGCTCGCGCGGCTCAACGAGCTGGGCAAACAGAACGGCATCGGCCGGCTCGATCTGGTCGAGAACCGCTTCGTCGGCATGAAGTCGCGCGGCATGTACGAGACGCCCGGCGGCACCATCCTGCTCGCCGCGCACCGCGGCATCGAGCAGATCACGCTCGATCGTGGCGCGGCGCATCTCAAGGACGAGCTGATGCCGAAATATGCCGAGCTGATCTACAACGGCTTCTGGTTCTCGCCCGAGCGCGAGATGCTGCAGGCCGCGATCGACCGCAGCCAGGAGTTCGTCACCGGGCGCGTGCGGCTGAAGCTCTACAAGGGCTCGGTCGCGGTGATCGGACGCGAGAGCCCGTATTCGCTGTACGACCAGGATCTGGTGACGTTCGAGGAAGGCGCGGTCGCCTACGATCATCGCGATGCGGCGGGCTTCATCCGGCTCAATGCATTGCGCCTGCGCACGCTGGGGCAGAGGAAGCGCAAGCTGAAGCTCTAGCGATCCGCTCTCGAAAAGTTCCCCTATCGTCACCATCTGTTCACCATGTGGCTGCTTGACGCTGTCGCGCCTGGCGGTAATTCTCAACCGAGTTCGGGGTAGGAGGGGCCTAGGCATCGTTCGCCGCAGCGGAGCAGACGATGAACGATCGGCTGACGGAGCAATCGGCACGTATTGCCGCGACGCTCCGTGACGACGCTTCCATCGTGGCTTTCCCGCCGCCGGCGGGCGCGCGGCTTGATATTGACTCCGACGCGATCCTTGCGAGCATTTCCGACGGCATCGTCGCGCTCGATAACGAGTGGCGCCTCGTCTACGCCAATCCGGCGGCGGAGCGCATCTGGGGCCGCGACCTTCGCGCGCTGATCGGCAAATCGGTGCACGACGCGCTCGATATCGCTCCCGACAATCCGTTTCGGCTCGCCTACATGGTGTCGAAGCAGAACGGCGAGCCGGTCGCATTCAGGGGCTATTCGGAAGTTTTCGCCGCGTGGGTGGACGTGCGTGGCTACCCGCATCCGGGCGGCTACACGATCCTGTTCCGCCCGGCCTCGCCGGATCAGCCGGTGGGCGGCCGAATGCTGGAAAGCGAGCGTGAGCGCGAAGCGCCCGCTCGATCAATCAGCGCATCTTCGACACCTCGCTCGATCTCATTCTGGTGGTCGACCGGCGCGGCAATTTTCTCCGCGTCAGTCCGAGCTCGCTCGCGATTCTCGGATACGCGCCGCAAGAGATGATCGGGAAGAACGCGCAGGACTTCCTCCACGCCGACGACCTCGAAATGACGCGCGAGAACACGCGGCTCGCGCGGCGCGGCCGGCTGCAAGCGCAATTTCGAATGCCGCTATGTCCACAAGGACGGCCACCCGGTGCCGCTCGCCTGGACCGGCATCTGGTCCGAGCCGGACGGGCAGTATTTCTTCATCGGCCGCGACATGACCGAGCGGGTGACGCTGGAGAGCCAGCTGCGTCAGGCGCAGAAGATGGAAGCGGTCGGCCAGCTCACCGGCGGCGTCGCGCACGATTTCAACAACATCCTCACCGTCATCATCGGCATGACCGAGCTTCTGTCCGACGAACTCGCCGGCAACGCGCAGCTCGAGCCGATCGTCGACGGCGGTCGACGAGGCCGCGACGCGCGGCGCGCAGCTCACGCAGCGCATGCTCGCCTTTGCGCGCAAGCAGCCGCTGCAGGCGCGCGACGCTCGATCTCAACGAAATCGTCTCGCGCTCGGTCAAGCTGCTGGAGCGGATGCTGGGCGAGCACATCGCCGTGAAGACCGTTCTCGCGCGACGAACTTGTGGACGGCGCTCGCCGATCCGTCGCAGCTTGAGGACACGATTCTCAATCTCGCCGTCAATGCGCGCGACGCGATGCCGAACGGCGGGCAGCTCGTGATCGAGACCGCAAATGCGGTGCTGGACGAGGAGTACGCGGCGCACAACGTCGAAGTGACGCCGGGCGAGTATGTCGCGGTGTCGATCACCGATTCCGGCACCGGCATGTCGCCGGATGTGCTGGAGCGCGTGTTCGAGCCGTTCTTCACCACCAAGGACGTCGGCCACGGCACCGGTCTTGGCCTGAGCATGGTCTACGGCTTCGTGAAGCAGTCGCGCGGCCATGTGAAGATCTACAGTGAAGTCGGCCACGGCACGCGCATCACGGTGTACTCTGCCGCGCGCGATCGCCGCGGAACGCGAAGCGGCCCCGGCCCCGGTGCGCCAAGGCCGACCTCGCGGGCCACGAAAGCATCCTCATCGTGGAAGACAGCGAGGCCGTGCGGCGCGTGGCGGTGAATATCCTGCGCGGGCTCGGCTATCGGGTGCGCGAGGCCGCGGACGGCCCGGGCGCACTCGCCGTTCTGCGAGCAGCCCGGCAAGATCGACCTGTTGTTCACCGACCTGATCCTGCCGAACGGGATCGACGGCCAGGAATTGGTGCGGCGTGCGCGTGCGCTGCGGCCGGGCCTCAAGGCGCTGTTCACGTCCGGATATTCCGAGCAGTTCATCAAGGGCCGCGGGCCGACCGAGGAAGGCGTGGCGCTGCTGAGCAAGCCCTACCGCACCCACAAGCTCGCCGAGGCGGTGCGCGGCGCGCTCGATGCGCGGCCGGAGTCGTAGCCCTCACGTCATCTGGCAGACACTTCAAGGGGTGACTACCTTTCCGGGACAGCGTCGCGCCCGGCGAGGAGGCCTTCATGCTCTGGTCCATCAATATCGGCACGATCGCCGGCACAGCGGTCCGCATCCATTTCACCTTCATCCTGTTCCTGGCGTGGATCTTCCTCGCAAGCTGGTATTCGGGCGGAGCGGACGCGGCATGGTCCGGCCTCGCGTTCATGCTGCTGCTGTTTGCCTGCGTGCTGGCGCACGAGTTCGGCCACATCTTCACGGCGCGTGCCTTCGGCGTCGCGACGCCCGATGTGACCCTGCTGCCGATCGGCGGCGTCGCGCGGCTCGAGCGCATCCCCGAGAAGCCGAGCGAGGAGCTGCTGGTCGCGCTCGCCGGCCCCGCCGTCAACGTGGTGATCGCGCTCGCGCTGATATTGTTCTTCGGCGCCGACCTGCACGCGAAAAACCTCGCCGCGATGGAGAGCGCGCGCATCTCGATGATCGACCGGCTCGCGGCCGTGAACCTGTTTCTCGCACTGTTCAACATGATCCCGGCGTTCCCGATGGACGGCGGGCGCGTGCTGCGCGCGTTGCTCGCGATCAGGCTCGGCCATGTGCGGGCGACCGAGATTGCGGCGTCGATCGGTCAGGTCGTGGCGTTTGGGCTGGGCTTCCTCGGCCTGTTCGGCAATCCGCTGCTGATCTTCATCGCGATCTTCGTCTATCTCGCGGCCTCCTCGGAGGCGCAGCTCGTCGCGATGCGGGCGATGTCGCGCGACGTCCCGGTCAATGCCGCGATGATCACGCAGTTCGCGCGGCTCGCACCCGAGGCGCATATCGAAGAGGCGGTGGACACGCTGCTGCGCACCAGCCAGAGCGAATTCCCCGTGGCCGATGCCTCCGGCAAGCTGGTCGGCGTGCTGGGCCGCGCCGACCTGATCCGCGCCCTCAAGCAGCTCGGACCCGACGCCAAGGTGGCCGACGCGATGACCGCCGAGGTGCCGACCGTCAGCCATCGCGCCTGCCTCGAAGAGGCGGTCCGCCTGTTGCAGGAAAAGCAGGCGCCCGCGGTCGGCGTCGTCGATGCCGGCGGCAAACTCGTCGGCCTGATCACGTCGGAGACGATCGGCGAGATGCTGATGGTACGCGACGCAATGCCCGCGGGCGCGCGCGTCGGCCCGTGGAGCCGTCCGGCCGGCGCATAGCACCCGCCGTCATCGGTTCGTCGTCGAACCGTTGAGTTCACGTCAAACGAATCACGCATCTCCGCCGCGACATCGGCGGCGGAGGCCACATGACCGTCATGATGCGGCGCGGCGCGGCATTGTCGCGCCGGCGGTTGCTTGCGTCCGCTTGCGCCACCGGCGCGCTTACGGTGCTCGGCGGCATTGCGAAGCCGTATCTCTCCCGCGCCGCCGATCGGCCGTACATCACCCACGGCATCCAGTCGGGCGATATCTCGGTTGATTCCGGCATCGTGTGGGCGCGCGCCGACCGTCCGGCGCGGATGACGGTCGAGGTCGCCACCACCGAAAGCTTCAAGGACATCATCCAGGCCGTCGCGGTCGATGCGCTGCCGGAGAGCGATTTCACCGCCAAGGCGCTGCTCGAAGGCCTGCCGGCCGGACAGGATATCTTCTATCGCGTGGCGTTCGCGGATTTGTCATCGCCGACGATCCGCGGCGAACCACGGGTTGGCCGCTTCCGCACCGCGCCGGGCGAAAAACGTTCCGTCACGTTCGTCTGGTCCGGCGACACGTGCGGCGGATGGGGCATCGACGAGTCGCGCGGAGGCATGCGCACCTACGCGACGATGTTGCGCAACCGGCCGGATTTCTTCGTCCATTGCGGCGACAGCATCTATGCGGAGTGTCCGCTCGGCGCCGAACAGAGGCTTCCGAATGGCGAGATCTGGCGCAACATCGTCACGGAAGAAAAATCCCGCGTCGCTGAAACGCTCGCCGACTATCGCGGCAACTACAAATACAACCTGCTCGACCGCAATCTGCGCGCCTTCAACGCCGAAGTGCCGACTTTCGCGCAGTGGGACGATCACGAGGTGACCAACGACTGGTATCCCGGCATGCTGCTCACCGTCGGCGATGCCGACATCACGGCGCTCGCGGCGCGCGGGTGCCACGCGTTTCATGAGTTCATGCCGACGCGCGAGTTCGCGGCCGAGCGCGGGCGCATCTACCGCAAAATCGCCTATGGGCCGCTGCTCGACGTGTTCATGCTCGACATGCGCAGCTATCGCGGGCCGAGCGGCGACCGCATGCAGGAGACATATTCCGACGCGACGCATTTCCTCGGGCCGGTGCAGGTCGCGTGGCTGAAGCGCGAGCTTGCGGCTTCGCGCGCGACCTGGAAGGTGATCGCCGCCGATCTGCCGATCGGGCTGATGAACTACGACGCGGCCGCGCAGGGCGACGGGCCGCCGCTCGGGCGCGAGCTCGAAATCGCCGACATCCTGTCATTCATCAAGCATGCGGGCGTGCACAACACGGTTTGGATCACCGCCGACATGCATTACACCGCGGCACATTACTACGATCCGAACCGCGCGGTGTTTCAGGACTTCGAGCCGTTCTGGGAATTCATGTCGGGCCCGATCCACGCGGGCACCGGCGGGCCCGTGCCGTTGGACAACACGTTCGGGCCGCGTGCCGTCTATCACAACGCGTGCTCGAAGGAGCAGGGCGACGATCTTGCGCCGCGCTTCGGCTTGCAGTTTTTCGGCCATGCGGCGATCGACGGCGCAACCGAAGCGATGACCGTCACGCTGAAGGACGTCGAAGACCGCGCCCTGTGGTCGATCGAGTTGGGGCCGACACACCGCTCCTCATCCTGAGGGCGACCCGGCGTGAGCCGGGGCGCGTCTCGAAGGATGGCGGCGCGCTCGGAGCATATGGCCATCCTTCGAGACGCGTGCTCCGCACGCTCCTCAGGATGAGGTCTGGCACTAGGCCGCGACCTGCTCCTCCTGCCGGACCGGCGGCTTGTCGACCGCCATCGGCGCCGTCCGCTTCTTGGCCGAATAGTACGAAGCGTTCTGGTCCCCGCGCAACGCCTCGCGGGTGAACTGGATCAGGTGATAGCCCATGAAGGCGGCGCCGAGCATCCCGTCGATCTGGCCGCGGCTCAGCGCGTGCTTCGCGGTCTTCCAGAACGCTGCGCGGAAGTCCGACAGGACCAGGAGGTAAAGCACGGTGCGCCACGCCAGGACGGCGCCGCCGCGCAGGTTCGGCCAGGTGAGCTTGCCCTTTGCGGGCGTTTCCTTCCGGTTCAGGTAGGTCGCCTCGACCTGGTAGCGGAAGCGCGAGAAAAGCCGCTCCGGGTCGTTCGCATAGGCGATGCTGCGCCGCCACATCTCGACGACTTCATCGTGCGGACGCAGGAACACCACGTTGCTCTCGCGCGAGCCGTCGTCGGACAGCCGGCCGTCACGCTTGAGCCGATCCCATAGCGGCGTCTTCGGCAGCGCCTGCAAGAGATTGATCGTCAGCATCGGAATGTTCGATACGTCGATGAAGTCCTTCAGCCGCTGCTCGGTGTCGGGGCCGTCGGTGTCGAGGCCGACGATGATGCCGGAGGTGATCTCGATCCCGTAGTTGTTCAGCGTCTTGATCGATTCGAGCATCGGCACCTTGTTGTTGTGCCCCTTCTTCATCGCGTTGAGCGCGTCTGCTTCCGGCGTCTCGATGCCGACGAACATGCCGACGAAGTTTGCTTCCTTCATCAGCTCCAGAATCTCGGTTTGCTTGGCGATGTTGAGCGTCGCCTCGCAGGCGAACATCACCGGATAGTGGTTCTTCTTCTGCCATTCGACGAGATGCGGCAGCATCTCCTTGGCGGCCTTGCGATTGCCGATGAAATTGTCATCCACGAAATAGAGTGTCGTCGGCGGGTTCGGCTGCGAGAAGATGAAATCGAGTTCCGTCACGATCTGCTGCGGCGTCTTCATGCGCGGCTGGCGGCCGTAGAGGCCGGGAATGTCGCAGAACTCGCAGGTGTATGGACAGCCCGACGAGAACTGCAGCGTGCCGAGCAGATAGCGCCCGAGCGGAATCTTGCTGTAAGCCGGAATCGGGAAATCGGTCAGTGGCAGGCGCTGCTTGGTCTGGAACCACACCTGTTCGGTGGCGCGGCTTGCGTCATCGTCGATCAGGCGCACCAGCGCATCAGTGGCGTCGCCGATCTCGCCGACATGGAGATAGTCGACGTCCGGATACACTTCAGGCGACGCGGACACGGACGGTCCGCCGAGGATCACCGACTTGCCGGCCGCGTGGGCGCGCCGCGTAATGTCGTGGATCTGCTCGGCCTGGATGTGCATCCCGGTGACCATCACGACGTCGGCCCATTCGAAATCGGCCGCGGTCGCGGGATTGATATTTTCGTCGATGAACCGCACCGGCCAGCTTTCCGGCATGTAGGCGGCGATCAGCAGCAGCCCCTGCGGCGGCATGAAGGCCTTCACGCGGTACATCAGCTTGTAGGCGTGCTGAAACGTGCCGAACGCGGGTGTGTAGATCGGGAAGACGCACAGCACGCGGCGCTTGTTCTTGACGGCGACTTGGCAGCGCATGCAGCTCCCCCGATTTCAGCGACGCGATCATCGTATAAATCCGTATGCGGCATCAATACCTTGGTGGAGGCCGGGGAATTCTGCGCGGGATGCGAAATCGGGTCTTCCCGGCGCGGCTTTGCATTGCCCTGAGGCCTGCAAATCATTATATGCGGCGCAGCATCGTGGTGCCCGGCTGTGTGCCGGGCACGTGCATTTCAAAGAAGCACAATGGACCTCCGCAACGTCGCGATCATCGCCCACGTCGACCATGGCAAGACCACCCTGGTTGACCGGCTGCTGCAGCAATCCGGCTCGTTCCGCGAGAACCAGCGGGTGGCGGAGCGCGCGATGGATTCCAACGACCTGGAGCGCGAGCGCGGCATCACGATCCTCGCCAAGGCGACCTCGATCCTGTGGCAGGGTCACCGGATCAACATCGTCGATACGCCGGGTCACGCCGATTTCGGCGGCGAGGTCGAGCGCATCCTCAACATGGTGGACGGCGCGCTCGTGCTGGTGGACGCCGCCGAGGGGCCGCTGCCGCAGACCAAGTTCGTGGTGTCGAAGGCGCTGAAGATGGGGCTGAAGCCCATCGTGGTCATCAACAAGGTGGACCGCCCGGACGCCCGTCCGGTCGAGGTTGTCAACGAGGTGTTCGACCTGTTCGCCGCGCTCGATGCGACCGACGAGCAGCTCGATTTTCCAATTCTCTACGGCTCGGCCAAGCAGGGCTGGATGGCGACGAGCCTCGACGGCTCGCACGGCGACGGCATGAAGCCGCTGTTCGATCTGATCCTGAGCCACGTGAAGCCGCCGACGGTTGAGGAAGGCCCGTTCCGCCTGCTCGGCACCATTCTGGAGGCCAATCCCTATCTCGGCCGGGTCGTTACCGGCCGCATCACCTCGGGCTCGGTCAAGCCGAACCAGGCCGTGAAGGTGCTCGAACACAATGGCGCGCTGGTCGAGAGCGGCCGCATCATGAAAGTGCTGGCGTTTCGCGGGCTTGAACGCGTGCCGGTCGATGAGGCGGAGGCCGGCGACATCGTGGCGCTTGCGGGGCTGCCGAACGCGACGGTCGCCCACACCATTTGCGCGCCGGAAGTCGAGACGCCGATCCCGGCGCAGCCGATCGATCCGCCGACGCTGGCGATGACATTCCGCGTGAACGACTCGCCGCTGGCCGGCACCGAGGGCGACAAGGTCACCGGCCGCATGATTCGCGACCGCCTGCTGCGCGAGGGCGAAGGCAACGTGGCGCTGCGCGTGCGCGAATCGGACGAGAACGACTCGATGGAGGTCGCCGGCCGCGGCGAATTGCAGCTCGGCATCCTGATCGAGACGATGCGCCGCGAGGGCTTCGAGCTCTCCGTGTCGCGCCCGAAGGTTCTGCTACGCCGGAGCGAAGCGGGTGAACTGGAAGAGCCGCTCGAAGAGGTCGTGATCGACGTCGACGAGGGGCATTCCGGCGTCGTCGTGCAGAAGATGTCGGAACGCAAGGCCGAACTGATCGAGATGCGGCCGTCCGGCGGGCACCGCACGCGGCTCGTGTTCTTCGCGCCGACGCGCGGGCTGATCGGCTATCAGGGCGAATTGCTGACCGACACGCGCGGTACCGCGATCATGAACCGCCTGTTCCATGGCTACACGCCGCATAAGGGCGACATCGAGGGCCGCCGCAACGGCGTGCTGATTTCCAATGATCAGGGCGACGCGGTCGCCTACGCGATGTGGAAGCTGGAAGATCGCGGGCCGATGATGATCGAGCCCGGCTGGAAGGTCTATCGCGGCATGATTGTCGGCGAACACACGCGCGGCAACGATCTCGAGATCAATGTGCTGAAGGGCAAGCAGCTCACCAACATCCGCACCACCTCGAAGGACGAGGCAGTGCGGCTCACGCCGCCGATCCGCATGACCTTGGAAAAGGCGCTCGCCTATATCCAGGACGACGAGCTGGTCGAGGTGACGCCGAAGTCGATCCGGCTGCGCAAGAAGCTGCTCGACGCGAACGATCGCAAGCGCGCCGAGCGCGCACGGGAAGCCGAGACGGTCTGAAGTCGCGGGGGCTCGTGCGTCGAGTCCCGATTTGTGACAGCGCGGCGGCACTTTTCCCTTTCAAAGTCAAGAGTCGGGATGCCGCAAAGCACCTGTGATGCAGCCGCGCCACGCTGTTCAAATCGTTAACTGTCCGTTAACAGAGGGCTTGAAAGTAACCCGTTCCCTTTGCTTGTATTCGCATATGAGCACTGTCCTCATCGAGATTCGCCGCGCCAGGCCAGCCGACGCCACGCTGGTCGCGGCGACGCACGATGCGGCGTGGAGGACGTCCTACCGCGGCATCATCCCCGGCCCCGAACTCGAGAAGCTGATCAGCCGGCGCGGACCCGGCTGGTGGGAGAACGCCATCGCGAAGGGGAGCCGCGTTGCGCTCCTGCAATTCGGCGATCGTGTCGCGGGCTATGCGAACTACGGGCGCAATCGCGCACGCAGCCTGTTCTACGACGGCGAGATCTACGAGCTCTATCTCTGCCCGGAATTCCAGGGGCTCGGCTTCGGGCGGCGCCTATTCACCGCGGCGCGGCGCGACCTCGCGCAGAGCGGGCTGAAGAGCCTGGTGATCTGGGCGCTCTCCGATAACGAGCCGGCGGTCGGGTTCTACAAGGCGCTCGGCGGCCGCGCCGTCGCGCGCTCCTCGGAGCGCTTTGGGGCCAAGAGCCTCGATAAGGTAGCGTTCGGCTGGCAGAACTGAGCTTCTCTGACTGCCGCTAGACCGCCGGCGCCGGTAGCCCGCGAATCGCACAAGCCGCGCGCAACGTATTCACCAGCAGGCATGCGATCGTCATCGGGCCGACGCCGCCCGGCACCGGCGTGATCGCGCCCGCGACTTGCGACGCTTCGGCGAACGCCACATCGCCGACGATGCGGCCCTTTCCGTCCGCGCCCGTGATCCGATTGATGCCGACGTCGATCACGGTCGCGCCCGGCTTGATCCAGTCGCCGCGCACCATCTCGGGGCGGCCGACCGCCGCGAATACGAGATCGGCGCGTCGCGTGACCTCGGCCAAGTCGCGCGTTTTCGAATGCGCCACCGTCACGGTCGCGTTCTCGGCGAGCAGCAGCTGGATCAGCGGCTTGCCAACGATGTTGGAGCGGCCGACCACCACGGCGTCCATTCCGGCGAGCGAAGCGTGCACGGTTTTCGCCAGCATGATGCAGCCGAGCGGCGTGCAGGGCGTCAGCGCCGGCAATCCGGTCGCAAGCTTCCCGGCATTGAGCGGATGAAAGCCGTCGACATCCTTTAAGGGATCGACGGCGTTCAGCACTTTCTGGCTGTCGACCTGCTTCGGTAACGGGAGCTGCACCAGGATGCCGTGCACGGCCGCGTCGGCGTTGAGTTTCTGCACCAGCGCCAGCAACTCGCCTTCGGATGCCGACGCGGGTAGCCGATGATCGAGCGACTTCATGCCGGCTTCGACGGTCTGCTTCGACTTGTTGCGCACGTAGACCGAGCTCGCGCGGTCTTCGCCGACCAGCACGACCGCGAGTCCCGGCACGAGCGAATATTCGCGCGCGAGCCGCTGCACCTCGACGGCAACACGCGCGCGTAACTCCGCCGCGATTGACTTGCCGTCGATGATGCGCGCGGTCATGCTCTCTCCCATGTCATTCCGGCCGCGCCGTAAGCGCGTTTACGCGCGTCTGCGACGCGCTATGGCGAGAGCCGGAATCCATAACCACGAACCGAGCGTTTCATGCACCGCTTGTGGTTATGGATCCCGGGTTCCTCGCTTCGCTCGGCCCCGGGATGACATTCGGTCTGTCAGATCACGTTCGGATAGACGTAGTGGATGATGATGCGCTCGATCAGGAAGATGATCAGGATCAGGATTATCGGCGAGATATCGATGCCGCCGAGGTTGGGCATCAGGTTGCGGATCGGCCGCAAGGCCGGCTCGGTGATGCGGTAGAGGAACTCGCCGACGGTCGCGACGAACTGGTTGCGCGTGTTCACCACGTTGAACGCGATCAGCCACGACAGGACCGCCGACGCAATCAGCAGCCAGACATAGATCTGCAGGGCGATAAGGATGACATCGAGAATTGCGCGCATGGACGACCCGTCGTTTGAGCGGGGAACATGTAGCGGTAGCGGCGTCCGGGAACAAGGCGCAGCCGGGGCGGGAGCGTTCTTGACACCCCTAACCACCGGCCGTAAATGACGCCCCACACTGGAGAGCCGCGCAACAGCGATTTTTCGCGCTTTTGTGTGTCCTTTAGGGGCCATAGCTCAGCTGGGAGAGCGCCTCGTTCGCAATGAGGAGGTCGGCGGTTCGATCCCGCCTGGCTCCACCAGCTCTCCGCTGGTTCTCAGTCCCTCTGGTCAGGGTAGAGCGTCACGACCGCGCTGGCGTCGAGCTCGGTGCGGCCGCTCGCGGCCAGCAGCCGGTAAAGCGTGAGCGCCTGCGCCGCCATCGGCATCGCGATGTGCTCGTCGGCGGCTGCCGCCTGCAGCATTTCGAGATCCTTCAGCACCTGCCGCACATAGCCGCGTGGCGAAAAATCTTTCTCGATCATGCGCGGGAGGAGGACGGGCATCAGGTTCGAGCCGGCATGACCGGGCGCGAGCGCGGCGGCGATCTTGCGCGTGTCCACCCCATAGGCCTCGCCAAGCCGCAGCGCTTCGGCGAGCACGCAGTAGTTGGTCAGCACGATCGTCTGGTTGACCAGCTTGGTGGCCTGGCCGGCGCCAGCACCGCCCATGTGGGTCATGACCCCAAGATGCCGCATCACCGGCACGATCCGCGCGATCGCAGCCTCAGGACCACCCGCCATGATGGCGAGCGTGCCGGTCTCGGCCGCGCCGGGACCGCCGGATACCGGTGCGTCCACGAACTGCGAGTTGCGCGCCGCCAGTTGCGCGGCAATGCGCAGCGTCGCCTTGATTTCGGCGGTCGAGTGATCGACCACGACCTTGCCGGCGATATCGCCCGCCGCAACGCCACGGGGCCCAAGCGTTGCGTCCTCCACGGCCGCCGTGTTGATCACGCAGAGGAGGATGATGTCGGCTGCCTTCGCGACGTCCGCGGCGCTCGCGGCCGGCTTCACGCCGCGCTGCACCGCCTCATCCATCCGCGCGGGATCGGGATCGTAGCCGACGACCTCATGCCCGGTCGCGATCAGACGTTTGGTGAAACCGGTGCCCATCAGGCCGAGCCCGATGAATCCGATGCGCTCGCTCATGGCATACCCCTTATGCGCGCGGCCGAGAGACCGGCGATCATGATCCGATTTGATCGGACTATGGTCTAGTGTCTGGCTCGCCCATGACCACTTCTCAACCCAACTCCGTCCTGCGCCACCGGCCGTTCGCGCTGTTCTGGTGCGCGCGCGTCGCGACCACGATGGCCTACCAGATGCTTGTGGTGGCGATCGGCTGGCAGCTCTACGAGCTGACCGGCAACCCGCTCGACCTCGGGCTCGTCGGCCTCGTGCAGTTCATCCCCGGCATCCTGCTGGTACTTGTGATCGGGCAGGTGATCGACCGCTACGATCGCCGCGCGATCCTCTCCACCTGTCAGGTGGTCGAGGCTGTCACGGCGAGTGCGCTGCTGATCGCGGCGCTTTCCGGCGCGATCTCGCGCGAACTGATCCTCGGCGCGGCGTTCGTGCTGGGCGCCGCGCGTGCATTCGAGCTCACCGCGATGCAGACCATCGTGCCGAGCCTCGTGCCCTTGCCGCTCGTTCCGCGCGCGGTCGCGGGCTCGGCGACTGCCAATCAAAGCGCGACCATCATCGGCCCCGCGCTCGGCGGCTTCGTCTATGCGGTGAGCCCGCTCATCGTTTACGGTGCATGCTGCACGCTGTTCGTGCTCGCGGGCCTGCTGGTGACGCTGATCCGTATCGAGCGATCGGCTCCGTCACGCGAGCCGTTCACGCTTGCGGTGTTCTTCGCGGGTTTCGGATTCATCCGCCGCAATCCGATCATTCTCGGCGCGATCTCGCTCGACCTGTTCGCCGTGCTGCTTGGCGGCGCGACTGCGCTCCTGCCGGTGTTCGCGCGCGACATCTACGGGGCGGGACCTTGGGCGCTCGGGCTGCTGCGTGCCGCGCCCGCAGTCGGCGCGCTCGGCATGGCGATCGTGCTGACGCGCTGGTCGTTCGAGCGCAACGCGGGCCGCATCATGTTCGCGTCGGTCGCAGCCTTCGGCCTTTCGACCATCGTGTTCGCGCTGTCGAGCTCGTTCGTGATTGCGCTCGCGGCGCTGGTCGTGCTCGGTGCGTCCGACATGGTGAGCGTCGTGATCCGCATGACGCTGGTGCAACTCGGCACGCCGGACGAGATGCGCGGCCGCGTCACGTCGGTCAACGCGCTGTTCATCGGCGCGTCGAATCAGTTGGGCGAATTCCGCGCGGGCGCTGCGGCCGCATGGCTCGGCGCGGTGCCGACGGTGCTGATCGGCGGCGCCGGCACGCTCGTGATCGTGGCGCTGTGGATGTGGCTGTTTCCGCCGCTGACGCGGATCGACCGGCTGGAAGACGTCAGGCCTGAGAGCCGCGTCAGGTGAGTTCGCGTTTCAACGCACGATTCACCGCGTCGGGCTCATGCTTGATGACCATCAGGAGAACCCGAGCGGCTCCATCCGGCCGTTTGCGATGCTGTTCCCAATCGCGCAACGTACCGGCCGCGATTCCGAATCGCGATGCAAAGATCGATTGGCTCATTCCGAGCGACTTGCGGATCGATTGCACATCAATGTCCACTGGGAGGTGGACACGATAGGTCGAAGGGTCGGCTTTGCCGCGCGCGATTTGCCTTGCTTCCTTCGCTGCCGCGATCAGCCGCTTTCCAAGTGTGGTCATCATGATCTCCTTCGTCGTGCGATCATGCGATGAGTTCCGGCGCGATAATCATCGGCAATCCCCGACAATTCCTTCCTCAATGCGTTTTGCTCTGCTTTCGATAAGTTTGCACGCTCACCTTTGTTGATCACTGCCAACATGAAAACCGGAACGTCCTGCGCCGCGAAATAAGTGACAATGCGATAGCCGCCAGACTTTCCTTTCCCACGCCGGCGACACGAAGTTTCCGGGCGCCACCTGTACCCGGCATGAGCACGCCAGCCGCCGGATTTTCGGCGACGAGGCTCACAATCTCAAAACGCTCTTCTTCTGTTAGGCCGGCCGCGGCGGCATCGCTCAGAAACGCTGACGTCTCAATGACCGCGTGCATCGCTTATGTACGGCTAAGCCGTATAAGAGTCAAGGGCACGACGCCCAATTACTCCGCCGCCGCGAGCTGCTGCGGCTGGCCCACCATCAGCCAATGGTCGAGGAAATCCGACAGCCAGGCGCGGATGCCGTGGTCGTAGACCGGGCGGTCGGCGAAATGCTCGTGACGTTGCTTGGCGCCGGGCAATTCCATGCGCGCGTGACCGCGCGTGGTCCAGCGGCACATCATCGCGTGCGTGACTTCGGCGTGAAACTGGATCGCGTAGGCGGTGCCGGCGCGGAATGCCTGCGTGCGGAAAATGTCGCCTTCGGCGAACAACTCGGTGCCGCGCGGCAGATCGAAGCCTTCGCGGTGCCACTGATACTGATACGCGGGCCAGTCGCAGATCGCGCGGCCCGCCAGCGGTCGGCCTGACCGGATAGTAGCCGACCTCCGCCTTGCCCTCCGGATGCGTGAACACGCGCTCGCCGAGCTGCATTGCCAGCATCTGCGCACCAAGGCAGATGCCGAGATAGGGCTTGCCTTCCTTGCAGCGGCACGCCGATCCAGTCGATCTCGGCCTTGATGAAATCGTCGGGATCGTTCGCGCTCTGCGGGCCACCGAAGATCACCGCGCCGGCGTGCTCCGCCATGGTGTTCGGGAGTGGATCGCCGAAGCGCGGGCGGCGGATGTCGAGCTCATAGCCGCGGTGGCGGAGCGCGTAACCGACGCGTCCGGGCGTCGATTGCTCCTGATGCAGGACGATGAGGACTTTCTCGGTCATGGCGTCAGCGAATTCGTCCGAAGCGGCTATTCAACTCCTAACGGACTAACAGGCAATTTCAATGCCACGCTCGCTCGAATAGTCTCGGTGCGTGAACCAGCAAGAGCAGGAGATCGCTGCGATTTCCGCCCGTTATGCGCGCTTCGCGCAGGTGGAGGCCCATGGCCGCTCGCCGCTTTACGAAGCGATCGCGCGCGGCGTCGCGGCGGATTCGGACATCATCTATTTCCTGTTGACCCTTCCGCCGGAGAAGCGTCAGCCAAACCTCCTGCTCGCCGCTGTGCGCCACCTGTCCGGCACGCCCGAGGACTGGGCAGGCTTTCGCCGAGCTCTGTTGGCGAGTCGCGATTCCATCGGCCGGTTGATGCGAACGCGTTCGACGCAGACCAACGAGCCTGCACGCTGCGCCACATTGCTGCCCCTTCTGGCGCGACTGCCGCAGCCGCTTGCCCTCGTCGAGGTCGGAGCGTCCGCCGGGCTGTGCCTCTTGCCGGACTTCTATGGCTACGATTACGGTCGTGGCGCGGTCCTTCGCCCGGCAAGCGCCGGCGCGTTTCCGATGTTCACCTGCTGCGCCGACGAAGCAACGCCGATACCGCGGACGATGCCAACAATCGTCTGGCGCGCCGGGCTCGATCTCGATCCGGTCGATGTTTCAGACCCCGCTCAAGTTGCGTGGTTGGAAACCCTGGTTTGGCCCGAGCAAGCCGAGCGGCTCGCCAATTTGCGCGCCGCATTGAAGATCGCGGCCGCGATCAAGCCGCGCGTGCTGCGCGGCGATCTCCGCGGAGACGACCTGGCGCAGCTTTGTCGTGAAGCGCCAAAGAACGCCACGCTGGTCGTCTTCCACACTGCGGTACTGGCCTACGTGACCGATCCGGCGGACAGGCAGGCTTTCGCCGAGCGAGTGACGTCGCTCTGCCCATATTGGATTTCGAACGAGTATCCGGGCGTGTTCCCCGAGATGGCGAGCGTCGCTGGAGAACGCGGCGTGCCCGGCCGGTTTCTCCTGGCGATGAACGGCTCGCCCGTGGCGTGGACGGACCCGCACGGCGCCTCGCTCGAATGGATCGGCGCGGCTTGAAACGTCAGCCGGCTTCCGCCAACTCTCCGCCCGCCGGCCGCGCCCGCGCTGGTAGGATTCGAGCGTCCGCAACATCATGCCGCGCGGCAGCAGGCGCGGCAGCATGCTGACGATCTTGTTGCCGACGCCCGGGACGACCAGGCGCTTGCCGGCCATGAAGCCGTCATAGCCCGCCTGCGCGACCTGTTCGGCCGTGCGGTCGAGCAGACGCGAGGGCGGCCGCGATTCGATGCCGGCGCGCATCTGGAATTCGGTCTTCACCGGGCCGGGGCACAGCACGGTGACGCGCACGCCGAGCGGCTCAAGCTCGCGCGACAACGCCTCGCGTGAACGAGAGCACGTAGGCCTTCGAGGCGTAATACACCGCCATGCCGGGACCCGGCATGAAGCCCGCGACCGAGGCGACATTGAGAATGCCGCCCTTGTGCTTCACGATGCCGTCGATCCAGCGCAGCGACAGATCGGTCAGCGCGCGCACGTTGAGATCGATCATCGCAAGCTGCTCGGCGCGGTCGATGTCGGCGGCGGGGCCGTGCAGGCCGAAGCCCGCATTGTTGACCACGATCGCGGGCTCGAGGCCGCGCCCGAACAGTTCGTGCGCGATGCGCGCCGGCGCGTCGGAGCGTTGCAGATCGGCCGTGACGACGTGCGGCTTGTATTTCGCCGATACCGCGAGTTCGGTCGCGAGCAGCATCATTTCCTTCTCGCGCCGTGCCACCAGTGCGATCTCGTGGCCGTTGCGCGGCGAAGACGCGCGCGAGCGCCGCGCCGATCCCGACCGAGGCGCCGGTGATCACCGTGACGGGCTTGAAGATAGACGTCGCCATCCGGCCCCCGCTCGCGTCTCCCTAAGCGCCGCTGCTTTCCGCCTTTTCGCCGGCCACGCGGCGGCGAAGCGCGATGCGGTCGCGCGAGGAGACCCCCAGCAGATCGGCGACGCGCCACATCAGGTTATCCTCGAACTCGTTGACGCGCCGTCCGCGAACACGATTTCCCACATCATCTCGACGATACCGAGGCGGCCCGGTTCGTCGAGCGTACGGTTGATCAGGCTGGTGAAGCGATAGAGGTCGACCGCCTCATTCTCGGCCAGCGTGCCGACGTCGATCAGTTCCTCGGTCGCGGCGTCGTCGAGCGCGAACCGCGACTTGAGCACCGCGCGCAGCTTGTCGCGCTCGGCGCCGGTCATGTTGCCGTCGATGGTCGAGGCGTGGATCAGCAGGGCGGCGGCGGCGAGGCGGTAATCGTTTTCCTCGAAACGTTCCGGGTGCTTTTCGCCGCCGGTCAGGTCTGAAATGAAATTCTTCAATGAATCCAGCATGATGTCGCAATTCCGGTCGGTTGCGGCTCCGCCTTGCACGAGGATGGCGAGAAAGTCCAGCGCGCGACCGCAGGGTTTGGGCGTCGTGCGGGTTAAATAGGGATGGCCGGCACCGAACCGCGACGTTTCCCACAACCGCGCGACGGCTCCGCGCCGGTTGCGCCGCGACAACGCGGCAGGCGGCGGGCACACTTGTGCCCGCATGGATGGGCCGGCCGATCACGACCTCATGGCGCGCACCGCGCAGGGCGACGGGCGGGCCTTCCGGACACTGGCGCAGCGGCATACGGGCCGCGCGCTCGGGCTGGCGCGGCGAATCCTCGGCAACGAGGCGCTCGCCGAGGACATCGTGCAGGACGCGTTGCTGCGGGTCTGGACCAACGCGCCGCGCTGGCGGCCCGAGGCCGCGTTCCGCACCTGGCTCTATCGCATCGTCGTCAATCTCTGCCTCAACGCGAAGCGCCGCGCTCGGCCGACCTGCCGCTCGAGGCCGCGGAGCATGTGGCCGATCCCGCGCTTGGTGCCGAGGCGCAATTGGAGGCCCGCGAGCGCGACCGGTCGCCTCGCTGCCGCGATCGACGCGCTGCCGGAGCGCCAGCGTGCCGCGATCGTGCTCACCTATCAGGAAGGGCTCAGCAATGCCGAGGTCGCGGCCGTGCTCGATACGTCGGTCTCCGGAGTCGAGACGCTGCTGGTGCGCGCCAAGCGCGCGCTGCGGACTGAACTCAGCGAGTGAAGTTAGGAGGAGCGCATGAAAGACGATCATGAGCTTGAGGCGGCGCTGCGCCGCGTGATGACGCCGGACGATGCGGACGATGCGGCCGCGCAGCGTATCGTTGCGCGGCTCCAAACCTTGCCGCCGCAGAAGCGCGCCTTCGCGTGGTGGCCGTCGGCGCTGATGGATGTCAGCTTCGCGCCTGCCTGGCCGCGCCTTGCGGCGCTGGCTGGTGCCGCGGTGCTCGGCATCTCGATCGGGCTCTCGAATGTCGGCACGCGCATCGCTGCCGATCTCGATCTGGTGCGCGTTGCGAGTCCGCGGATGATTTAGGCGCCAATGTGTTCGACGGCGACTCGGTGACGGGATTACGCCCATGACGATGACCATGATAGTGCCGGACCGCTCGTCGCGCTGGCTGCTCATCGGCTTCGCTCGCGCTCAACCTTTTCTTCGTCGGCACGCTCGGCGCGATTGCGGTGCGCCAGTACGTGATGCCGGCGCAGCCGGCCGCGACCGAACGGCCGCGCACTGCGGCGGCGCGCATCGAACGGCTCGCCGCGCCGCTGCCCGGCGCGGACGCCGAGAAGCTGCGCACCGCGTTCCGGGCGCGCGAAGCCGCGGCCGAAGGCGCGCGCGATACGCTCAACCGCGCATTCGAGCGCATGCAGGCCGCGCTGCGCGCGCAGCCGTTCGATCCCGCGCAGCTTCGCGCGGCGCTCGCCGACGTGCGCACGCGCGGCCGGCCTACGAGCAGGTGATGCAGGAAATCTATCTCGCGGCGCCGGCGCGATGTCGCCGGAAGGCCGCGCCAAGCTTGCGGACTGGCCGGCGCCGCGCTCCACGCCAACACGCGGTGATCTGAAAGCCCGAACGCAATGGCACGAGCGCGAACAGGAGCGAGGACGAGCCGGCGCGCGCTCGCGCTCGTGCTGGCGCCATGCCTGTCGGGCTGCGTGCTGACCACCGGGACGCTCACGGCGCCGGTGGTCGATGTGCCGCCGGCCTATCGCGCGGCGTCGGCCAATCCGCGCGCCGCGCTCCGGCGCCGGACTGGTGGCGCGGTTTCCGCTCGGGCGAACTGACCGCGCTGGTCGAGCGCGCGTATCTCGCCAACCTCGACATCGCGGCAGCGGTCGCGCGCATCGAGCAGGCGGATGCGACAACGCGCATCGCGGGCGCGCCGCTGCTGCCGGCCGCCGACCTCGACGCTTCGGTCGCCCGCACCGGCACCGGTACGTCGCGCCGGCGCGACGACCTATCGGGCCGTGCTCAACGCGAGCTACGAGATCGATTTCTGGGGCAAGAACCGCGCGGCGCTGCGCGCGGCGGAATTCGATTCGATCGCGACGCCGCTTCGACCGCGAGGTGATCGTCCTCTCCACGATCGCGAGCGTCATCAACACCTATTTCCAGGTCCTCGCCGCGCAGGACCGGCTGCGCATCGCGCGCGAGCAACGTCGCGGCCGCGACCCGTATCCTCGACGTCTATCAGGAGCGCATCGCGGTCGGCACCGCGACCGGACTCGATATCGCGCAGCAGCAATCGCTGCTCGCGCAGCAGCGCGCCGTCGATCCCGCCGCTCGATCAGCAGATGCGCCAGAACATCGCGACGCTCGCGCGTGCTGCTCGGCGAACCGCCCGCGCGGCTCACGGTGCGAGGCGGCAGCCTGCAGGCCATCGCGGCGCAAAGCGCCTCGCCCGGTTTGCCGTCGGATCTGCTGCTGCAGCGTCCCGACATCCGCGAAGCCGAGGCGCTGCTTGCCGCCGCCAACGCCAACGTCGAGAGCGCGCGCGCCGCACTGTTTCCCGAGCATTGCAGCTGACCGGGCAGGGCGGGTTCGTCAGCACGACTCTGCAGGCGGTGTTCATTCCGCAGTCCGCGATCTATTCGGTCGCCGCGGGCCTGACGCAGCCGTTGTTCGACGGCTTCCGGCTGTTGAGCCAGCTCGATCTGCGCAAAGGTCAGCGCACCGAGCTCTTGCAGCTTTACCGCAAGGCCATCATCTCGGGCTTCGCGGATGTCGAGCGCGCGTTGATCGCCATGCAAGGATCTCGCCGATCAGGAGCGCCTGCAAGGCCGAAGTGGTCGCGACCGCGCGGCGTGCCTATGAGCTCTCCGAGAACCAGCTGCGCGCCGGCACGATCGACATCACGACCGTGCTGAACACGCAGCGCACGCTGTTCCAGGCGCAGGACCAGCTCGTGGTGGTTCGGCTGACTCGATTGCAGGCGATCGTCAGCCTGTTCCAGGCGCTCGGCGGCGGCTGGGTGATGCCGGAGCAAATCGCGAACGCACGCGGGTGGCGCGCATGGCGGGCGAAACGCTGAAAGGCCTGCAATGAGACTTGCGTCGCATCCTGCCCATTGTCGTCGGCGCGCTAGTCGTGGTCGCGGCTGTCGGCGGCTATGTGGTGTACGGCCAGCAGCAGCACGAGCAGAAGACCAGAAGCGCGCGCGCGCGTTCCAGGACCAGCCCGCGCCGGTGCTGGCCGCGCGCGCGAGCATCGCCGACGTGCCGATCTATCTCGATGCGGTCGGCAACACGCGCGCGCTGAACACCGTGACGGTGCGCGCGCAGGTCGGCGGGCAGATCGTCAAGGTGCATTTCAAGGAAGGCCAGGACGTCACGCGCGGCTTCGTGCTCGCCGAGATCGATCCGCGCACCTATCAGGCGCAATACGACCAGGCGGTCGCCAAGAAGGCGCAGGACGAGGCGACGCTCGCCAACGCGCGCCTCGACGTTGACCGCTACACCCGGCTTGCCGCCTCGAACTCCGGATCGAAACAGCAGGCCGATACCCAGAAGGCGCTGGTCGCGCAGCTTGAGGCGCAGGTGCAGGGCGATCAGGCGGCGATCGACAATACCAAGACGATGCTGAGCTTCACCAAGATCGTGGCGCCGATCGACGGGCGCGTCGGCCTGCGGATGATCGACGAAGGCAACCTGGTGCAGGCGAACGATGCCAACGGCCTCGTTGTGATCACGCAGGTGCGGCCGATCTCGGTCCTGTTCAACCTGCCGCAACAGCAATTCCAGCAGGTGAGCAAGGCCTTCGCGCAAGGTCCGCTCGACGTCGACGCAATGGCGGTCGACGGAAAAGCATTCGTCGATCGCGGCAAGCTGCAGGTGATCGACAACCAGATGGATCAGACCACCGGCACGATCCGCATGAAGGCGGAGTTCCCGAACGCGAACCTGCAGCTCTGGCCGGGACAATTCGTCAACGTCCGCATGCTGGTCGACACCCTGCGGCAGGTCGTGGTCGTGCCGACTGGCGCGGTGCAGCGCGGGCCGCAGGGCACGTTCGTCTATGTGGTCGGGGAGGACGCCAAGGTCGCGGTGCGCCCGGTCACGGTCGCGCAGCAGGACGACACGCGGGCGGTGATCTCGGACGGCATGAAGGCGCAGGAGCAGGTGGTGACCACCGGCTTCACGCGCCTTTCCAACGGCACGCGCGTCAACGTGCAGGCGAGCGACGGTCAGCCGGCCGATGCGGCGCCTGCCGCCGCGCCGCAGGGCCCGGAGGCCGCACAAGGCCGGCGCAAGCGCGAAGGCGCGGGGACCGACGGCAAGGGACGCCGCTCCGAGACTACGCCGGCGACCCCGAGCACGAAGCAATGAACGTCTCGGCCCCTTTCATCACGCGGCCGATCGCGACCTCGCTGCTCGGTATTGCGGTGATGTTCGGCGGTTTGCTCGGCTACCTGTGGCTGCCGGTCTCGGCGCTGCCGCAGGTCGATTTTCCGACCATCCAGGTGACGACGCAGCTTCCGGGCGCGAGCCCCGACACGATGGCGTCGCTGGTGACGGCCCCGCTCGAACGCCAGTTCGGCCAGATCCCGTCGCTCACCACGATGACCTCGTCCAGCTCCTATGGAATCAGCCAGGTCACGCTTGCAGTTCGACCTCAATCGCGAGATCGACGCGGCCGCGCAGGATGTGCAGGCCGCGATCAATGCCGCCGGCTCTGCGCTGCCACGCAACCTTCCGTATCCGCCGATCTATTCCAAGGTGAACCCGGCCGACACGCCGATCGTCACGCTCGCGCTCACCTCCGAGACGGTGTCGCTGCGGTCGTTGAGCGATCTTGCCGACACGCTGCTGGCGCAGCGCCTCTCCGAAATCTCCGGCGTCGGTAATGTGGCGACGCAGGGCGGCATCAAGCCGGCGGTGCGCATCCAGGCCGACCTGCCTCGGCTCGCGGCTTACGGGCTCTCGCTGGAGGACATCCGCCAGGCGATCGTCAACGCAAACGTGGCGGGGCCGAAGGGCGCATTCGACGGCGCGTTCCAGTCTTACACCATTGCGGCGAACGACCAGCTTGCCGCGGCCGAAGCCTACCGCACGCTGGTGATCGCCTACCGTAACCAGAATCCCGTGATGCTGCGCGACGTCGCGGAGGTCGTCGACGGGCTGGAGAACGCCAAGGTCTCGGGCTGGCACAACGGCGAGCAGGCCGTCGTCATCGACATCCGGCGCCAGCCGGGCGCCAACGTCGTGCAGACGGTCCAGAACGTCCAGAAAGAGCTGCCGCGCCTGCGCCGCATCCTCCCCGTCGGCGCGAACCTCATCGTCGTGCAGGACCGCACCGACACGATCCGCGCCTCGATCCGCGACGTGCAGTTCACGCTTGTGCTCGCGGTCGCGCTCGTGGTGCTGGTGGTGCTGCTCTTCCTGCGCACCATCCGCGCAACGATCATCGCCGGCGTCGCGCTGCCGCTCTCGCTGATCGCCACGTTCTGCGTGATGTATTTCGCCGGCTTCTCGCTCGACAATCTCTCGCTGATGGCGCTGACCATCGGTACCGGCTTCGTGGTCGACGATGCGATCGTGATGATCGAGAACATCGTGCGTCACATGGAGGAGGGGGAATTCCGCCTACGACGCCGCGATGCACGGCGCGCGCGAGATCGGCTTCACCATCATCTCGCTGACCTTCTCGCTGATCGCGGTGTTCATTCCGCTGCTGTTCATGACCGGCCTGGTCGGCCGCATGTTCCGCGAATTCGCCCTGACGCTCACCATCGCGGTCGTGGTCTCGGCGATCGTGTCGCTCACCCTGACGCCGATGATGTGCGCCAAGCTGTTGCGTCACGGGCAGGGCAGAAGCGGCAACCGGTTCATCCGCTGGCTCAATGGTCTCGTCGACGGCAGCGTCGCGTCCTACGGCCGCAGCCTCGAATGGGTGCTGCGGCATCAGAAGGCAACGCTCGTCGTCACGGCCGCCACCCTGGTGGCGACGATCGTGCTTTATGTCGTCGTGCCGAAAGGTTTCCTGCCGCTGCAGGACACCGGCCTGATCAACGCCGTGACCGAGGCCGGCACCGAGGTCTCGTTCGCCGAGATGCAGCGCCTGCAACAGCAGATCTCGCAACGCGATGCGGCAGGACCCGGACGTCACCGGCGTGATCTCGGTGGTCGGCGTCAGCCCGCTCAACGCGACGCCGAACGCCGGGCGCCTGTCGATCACGCTGCGCCCGCGCGGCGAGCGCAAGGATGTCGTGGCCGAGATCATCGAGCGGCTGAAGCGCTCGATCGCTGACATTCCCGGTATGACGGTCTACTTCCAGCCCGTGCAGGACATCCAGATTTCGACGCGCCCGAGCCGCGCGCAGTATCAATACACGCTGGTTGCGACTAGCGCGGCCGAGGTCACGACGTGGTCGGAGAAGCTGGTCGAGGCATTGCGCGACAATCCGACGTTGCGCGATGTGTCGTCCGAGGCGCAGGAAGGCGGCTTGCGCGCCTTCATCAACGTTGACCGCGAGAAGGCCGGGCGGCTCGGCATCTCGATGCAGGTGATCAACGACACGCTCAACGACGCGTTCGGCCAGCGCCAGATCTCCACCATCTACGGGCAGGCGAACCAGTATCGCGTGATCCTGGAGGCGGCGCCGCAGTACCAGCGCGATCCATCGCGCGCTGCAGAAAATCTACTTGCCGGCGAATATCCCAAGCCAGCCGCTGCAATCATCGAGCGCGCAGAACATCCAGCCGCAATCGACCTTCGTGCCGGGCCAATCGAGCACGCAGGTGCCGCTCTCGGCCTTTGCCGAGATGATCCGCACCACCGCGCCGCTTTCGATCGCGCACCAGGAGCAGTTCCCCTCGGTCACGCTCAGCTTCAATCTCGCGCCCGGCGAGGCGCTGGGCGACGCCGTCAAGATCATCGCGTCGGCCGAGCGCGTCATCGGCATGCCGCACGTCGGTGATCGGCAGCTATTCGGGCGACACGGCGGAGTTCGCCAAGTCGCTTGCGGGTCAGCCATGGCTGATCCTCGCCGCGATCGTGACGATCTACATCGTGCTCGGTGTGCTGTACGAGAGCTTCATCCATCCGATCACGATCCTTTCGACGTTGCCCTCCGCCGGCATCGGCGCGGTGCTGGCGCTGATGCTCGTCGGTCACGACCTCTCCGTGATTGCGCTGATCGGCATCATCCTGCTGATGGGCATCGTGAAGAAGAACGCCATCATGATGATCGACTTCGCGCTCGAAGCCGAGCGGCGCCACGGCATGTCGCCGCGCGACGCCATCCTGCAGGCATCGCTGCTGCGCTTTCGCCCGATCATGATGACGACGCTCGCGGCGCTGTTCGGCGCGCTGCCGCTGGCGCTCGAAAGCGGCACTGGCTCGGAGCTGCGCTTTCCGCTCGGCGTCACCATCATCGGCGGATTGCTGCTGAGCCAGCTGCTCACGCTCTACACCACGCCGGTGATCTATCTCGCGATGGAGCGCCTGCGCATTCGTCTCACGCGGCAGTCGCCGCGGCCCGCCCCGCAGCCGGCCGAGTAGGGCACGGCGATGAATTTCTCCTACCCGTTCATCATGCGGCCGGTCGGCACGACGCTGCTGGCGATCGGGCTGATGCTGGTCGGCCTCGTGGCCTACCGGTTTCTGCCCGTCGCCAGCATGCCGAACGTCGAGCTGCCGACCATTCGCGTTACGGCAAGCCGGCCCGGCGCCGATCCGGCGATCATCGCCGCAACGGTCGCGGCGCCGCTGGAGCGCAACCTCGGGACCATCTCGGGCGTGACCGAGATCACGTCCGTGTCCTCGCTCGGGCAGACCTCGATCACGGTGCAATTCGACCTGGCGCGCAATATCGAAGGCGCTGCGCGCGACGTGCAGGCCGCGATCAACGCCTCGCTGACCGACCTGCCGAGCGATCTGCCGTCGATCCCGTCGTTCCGCAAATTCAACCCTGCGGCGTCGCCGGTGCTGATCCTCGCGCTCACCTCCACGACCGTGCCGCCGAGCGCGATCTATGACGCCGCCGACACCGTGGTGGCGCAGCGCATCGCGCAGGTCTCGGGCGTCGCCGACGTGACGGTGAGCGGTGCCGAGCAGCCGGCGGTGCGCGTACGGGTCAATCCGGGCGCGATTGCCTCGGCCGGCATCTCGCTCGAGCAGGTGCGGACCGCAATCGCGGGCGCGAACGCCCAAAGCCCGCTCGGCGTGGTCGACGGCAGCGCGCTCGCCGAAACCATCGGCATCAACGATCAGCTGCGCCGCGCGCCCGACTACAAGACGCTGGTGGTGAAGAGCCGCGACGGCAACATCGT
Organism: uncultured Alphaproteobacteria bacterium; assembly: GCA_963778455.1. Lineage (GTDB taxonomy): Bacteria > Pseudomonadota > Alphaproteobacteria > Rhizobiales > Xanthobacteraceae > PALSA-894. Next base: position 518,486 of record CAVZUL010000005.1, on the reverse strand, counting down.
GCGGCTCTCCGACATCGCCAGCGTGGAGCAGAGCACGCGCAACAGCCGGTCGGCCGCCTGGTTCAACAAGCAGCCGTCGGTGCTGCTCATCATCACCAAGCAGGGCAACGCCAACGTCATCGAGACGGTCGACAACATCAAGGCGCTGATCCCCGAGATCAAGAAATGGATCCCGGCCGACATCGACGTCTCGATCCTGTCCGACCGCACCGGCACGATCCGGGCGAGCGTCAACGACATGCAGTGGACGCTCGCCGGCACCATCGCGCTGGTGATGCTGGTGGTGTTCCTGTTCCTGCGCCGTACGACCCCGACGGTCGCGGCCGGCGTCACGGTGCCGCTGTCGCTGGCCGGCACGTGCGCGCTGATGTGGTGCGTCGGCTTCTCGATCGACAATCTGTCGCTGATGGCGCTCGCGGTCTCGGTCGGCTTCGTGGTCGACGACGCCATCGTGATGATCGAGAACGTCTACCGCAACATGGAGAAGGGGCATTCGCCGCTGCGCGCAACGATAGAGGGTGCGCGCCAGATCGGCTTCACGGTGATCTCGATCAGCGTCTCGCTGATCGCGGCGTTCATCCCGCTGCTCTTCATGGGTGGCATCGTCGGTCGCGCGTTCCGCGAGTTCTCGGTCACGCTGGTGTTCGCGATCATCATCTCGACCATCGTGTCGCTCACCGTCACGCCGATGATCTGCGCGCACTATATTCACACTGTGCCCAGCCGCACCGAGACGCGCTTCGACCGAATCGTCGAATGGGTGCTGTCGCGGCTGACGCGCGCCTATGGGGCGAGCTCTCAGCATCCTGTTGGAACACCGCGTGCTGATGATGATCGTGTTCCTGGCGACGATCGCGCTCACGGTCGATCTGTACATTAAGACCCCGAAGGGCTTCTTCCCGCAGGACGATACCGGGCTGATCTTCACCTCGACGCGCGCCTCGCCGGACATCTCGTATCAGGCGATGGTCGAGATGCAGACGCGTGTACGGGACATCATTTTGGACGACCCAGCGGTGTCCGGCGTCGGATCCTCGGTCGGCGGCTCGGCGTGGAGCGCCTCAGTCAATCAGGGGCGCCTGTTCGTCAGCCTCAAGCCGATCGCAGAGCGCGGCGGCATCCCGACGCAGCGCGTGATCGACCGGCTGCGGCCGAAATTCCAGCGCATTCCCGGCATCGAAGTGTGGATGTTCCCGGCGCAGGACGTGCGCGTCGGCGGGCGCTGGGGGCGGTCGCAATACCAGTTCACGCTGTGGAGCTCCGATCTCGACGAGCTGTTGAAATGGGTGCCACGCGCGGTCGAGCGCGTGAAGCAGGTGCCGACGGTGGTGGACGTCTCGACCGACCGCGAGCAGGGTGGCTTCCAGCTCAACGTCGCGATCGATCGGCAGGCTGCCGCGCGCTATGGCGTGCGCGTGCAGGATATCGATTCGGCACTCGCCAACGCCTACGCGCAGCGCCAAGTCTCAACCATCTACACGCAGCGCAACCAGTATCGCGTCATTCTGGAGATCGATCCGCAATACCAGCGCGATCCGAACGACCTCTCGCGTATCTATGTGCCGGGCAGCGGCGGCGCACAGGTGCCGCTCTCGAACGTGGCGCGCTTCGAGCGCACGATTGCGCCGCTGGTGATCAATCATCAGGGCCAGTTTCCGGCGGTCACGATTTCGTTCGGGCTGAAGGAAGGCGTAGCGCTGGAAGCTGCGACCGCCGACGTGCAGCAGGCGGTGCTGGAGATGCGCCTGCCCGACATTATCCAAGCGGAGTTTGCTGGCGACGCGAAGGCGTTCGCGGCGAGTGCCGGCGCGCAGCCGCTGCTGATCCTCGCCGCGCTGGTCGCGATCTATCTGGTGCTCGGCGTGCTGTACGAGAGCCTCGCGCATCCGCTGACGATCATCTCGACGCTCCCTTCCGCAGGCCTTGGCGCGCTGCTGGCGCTGCAGCTGTCCGGCTCGGAGCTGACCATCATCGCGTTCATCGGCATCATTCTGCTGATCGGGCTGGTGAAGAAAAACGGCATCATGCTGGTCGATTTTGCGCTGGACGCCGAACGAAGCCGCGGGCTGTCGCCCGACCGCGCGATCTACGAAGCCTGCATGGAGCGCTTCCGGCCGATCCTGATGACCACGCTCGCCGCGCTGCTCGGCGCGGTGCCGCTGGTGATCGCGAGCGGTCCCGGCTCGGAGCTGCGCCGCCCGCTCGGCATCACGATCATCGGCGGGCTGCTGGTCTCGCAGATCCTCACGCTCTACACGACGCCGGTGATCTATCTCCTGCTCGACCGGCTGCACCGCAGGCTCGGGGGCCGCGGGCCGCAGACGCAGGAAACGAAGCTGCAGCCGGCGGAGTAGCTCCGGAATGCCGTAGGGCGGGCGAAGCTTCGTGGTAGCGAAGCGTGCCCGCCATCGCACGCGGCGGCGGGCACGTCGCTCCGCTCCTTTGCCCGCCCGTGACGATTTACGTGAGCTCTTTCCGCACGATCGCCGCGCCGTCGGCCAGCGCCTTGAGCTTCCCGTACGCGACCTCGCGCGTCATGTACTTCATGCCGCAGTCGGGTGCCGGGATCAGGCGATCGGGCGAGACGTATTTCAGCCCGGCGCGGATACGCTCGGCGACCTGCTCAGGGCGCTCGACGATCTGATCGCCGAGATTGATCACGCCGAGCATGATCTTCTTGGTCGACAGATTCTTCAGCACACCGAGATCGATCTGCGGCTGCGCGGACTCGATCGAAATCTGCTGCGCCTTCGAATCCGCAAGCTCCTCAAGGAAGAAATAGTTCGCCGGCTTGTTCTTCACAAGGAACGCATAGCCGAAACACAGGTGCACCACGGTCGGCACCGTGATGCCGTCGAGCGCGCGGTTGATCGCCTTGATGGCGTAGCGCTCGCGCGCCGTCCGGGTCGTTGCGCAGCCACGGCTCGTCGAGCTGAATCACATCGGCGCCCGCCTTCACGCAGGTCCTTCGCCTCCTCGTTCACCGCGACGGCGTAGTCCATCGCGAGCTCTTCCTGGTCCTTGTAGAACTCGTTCTGGACCTGCTGCGTCATGGTGAACGGGCCGGGCAGCGTGATCTTCGCGACGCGATCGGTGTTGCGGCGGAGAAACTCCATGTCGCGCACTTCGACGGCGTTGCGGCGGCGCACCTTGCCGATGACGCGCGGCAGCGCGGTTTCGACTCCGGCGCCGGCGCGAGCCTTGACCATCGCGGGCTTGTCGATATCGACGCCGTCGAGCGCGGTCGCGAACCGGTTGGAATAGCTTTCGCGCCGCATCTCGCCATCGGTGATGATGTCGATGCCGGCGCGCTCCATGTCGCGGATCGCGATCAGCGTGGCGTCGTCCTGCGCCTGTTCGAGATAAGGCTCGCCGCACGCGCCAGATGTCCTTCAGGCGAACGCGCGGCACCGTCTGCGACTTGAAGCATCTTTTCGTCGACCAGCCAGGCAGGCTGCGGATAGGAGCCGACGACCGTCGTCGGCAGCAGATTGTTCGGCCATTGGCGCAGTCCCGGTTTCTTCTTTCGTGTTTATTTGAACTCGCGCGCCAATGCCACGTCGATCAGGGTTGGGCTATTGCCCGCCATGGCCCTGGAAATCAGGTCGGTCGCGTCGTGCACCGTCGTGGCGCGCTCGGCCGCACGCCAAGCGATCGCGCGAGCCCGACGAAATCGATCTCCGGGTCGTTCAGCTCCATGCCGACATAGCGGTCGAGTTGCGCTGCGTAACCGCGCTGCGCGAAGACGCGCTGCTTCAGGATGCGGTACGACGTGTTGTTGAAGATGACGAACGTGACGCCGATCTTGTAGCGCGCCGCGGTCCACAGCGCCTGGCAGGTGTACATCGCACTGCCGTCGCCGGAGAGGCAGATGACGGGCCGGTCGGGCAGCGCGAGCTTCACGCCGATCGAAGCCGGCAGGCCCCAGCCGATGCCGCCGCCGCGCAGCCCGAAGTAGCTCTGCGGATCGTCGCTCGTGATGAGCTGGCGCATGCCGCCGCTCGACGACACGGTTTCGTCGATCACCACGGCATCTTTGGGCAGGATTTCGCTGATCGCGTGGATGAGCGCGAGCGGTTGCACCGGCGTTTCGCTCGCGAGCGATTTGGCGCGTGCGCGCAACTTCTCCAATTCAACGCGCGTCGCCTCGCTTGCGCTCTTCAACCGGTCGCTGGCGGCCTTCTGCGCGCCGGCCGACATATTGGCGCGGATCGCCGCGGTGATCTCCGGCAAGGTACCCTTCGGATGCCCAAGGATCGCGACTTCCGACGGGTAGTTCTTGCCCAGCTCCCACGGGTCGGTGTCGAGATGGACGATCCGCAGGTCCGGCGGCACCGGCGGCACATCCGAGGGCAACGAGAGCGCGAACAGGTCGGCGCCGGCCGAGAACATCACGTCGTGCTGGTCGAGGATCTTCCGGATCGCGGGCTGCATGCGGCCCATCGCGCCGCGGAACAGCGGATGCGAGGATGGAAACGACGCCGTGTTCGGGATCAGCTCCGCGTAGACCGGCGCGCCGATCAGCTCGGCCAACTCGACCAGCTCGGCGGTTGCGCGGCCCTGCGCGACCGCGTCGCCCGCCATGATGATCGGGCGCTTCGCCTGGCTGAGAATTTTCGCCGCCGCCTCGATCGCGGCCTTGTCGCCGCGCACGTTCGGCGCAACGCGGGTCGGCGCCATCAGGTCGATGTCGGCCTCGAGTTTCAGGATGTCGCCGGGCAGCGACAGGAAAACCGGCCCGGTCGGCGGCGCGAGCGCGGTCTTGCACGCGCGGTGCACCATCAGCGGCAGATCCTCGATGCGGTGCACCTCGTCCGACCACTTCACCAGCGGCCGGGCGATCGGCGGCAGGTCGGCATATAGGATCGGTTCGCTGCGGTTGAAGTCCTGATCGTGCTGGCCGGCGGTGACCAGGATCGGCGATCCGGCCTTCTGGGCGTCGTACAGCATGCCCATCGCGTTGCCGAGGCCGGGCGTGACATGCAGGTTGACGACGGTGAGCTTGCCGGACGCCTGCGCATAGCCGTCCGCCATCGCCATCACGGTGGCTTCCTGCAGGCCGAGCACGTAACGCATCTCGTTGTCGACCGCGAGCGCGTCCATCAGCGGCAATTCGGTGGTGCCGGGATTGCCGAACAGGATGTCGACGCCTTCCTGCTTCAAGATCTCAAGGAACGCGCGCTTTCCGGAAATGACGGGCAAGACTTCCTCCGACTTTTTTGGCTGTTACGCGGACGACTATTTGCGCAGCAGGTACTTGTGCTCGCCGGTGAGCACCAGCTCGCTGTTCTGGTTATGGATGGTTGCGGCCATCACGACAACGCCGGTGGTACGCTGCGGGATCAGTGCCGTGATGGTGTGGGCCGGGTAGAGCGTATCGCCCACATACACGCCTTTGAGGAATTTGGACGACTGCTCGGTGAAGCCGATGAGCTTGTCGCCGATCATGTGCGGGAACGTGCCCGCGCCCACCGCCGAGAAAGCGAGCACCTGAAACCCGTGCGCCAGCAATCCACGCAGTCCGTGCGCCTTGCAGAACTCGATGTCGTAGTGGATCGGATGATTGTCGCCGGAGAGCATCTGGAAGGCGGCGAAATGTGCTTCCGTCACGGTGCGGCTCGGATTGCGAAAAACCTCGCCGACCTTGAGGTCGTCGAAGCCGCGCCGCTCGGTCACATTGTGGGTCTTGGATCGAACTCGGTCACGCCCGCCCGTCCTTGCGCTTGCCGTTGGCGGCATCTTAGCTTGTGCGGCGAGGCGGCGGAAACCGCCTCCCGCTGATGGGCACCCATGCATCCCGAGCTGCGGCTGATCGAGGATTTCCTCACCGACCGGGGCGCGCTCTCGCTCCCGGCGCAGCCGCGCATGCTCTATGTCGTGCGCGGACTGGTCACGGTCGGCCAGCGGACTCTCGGCCAGGGCGAAGTCCTGTACGGCGAAGATTTGATCGCCGCACACGCCGAGGGGACGGGCGTGACGATGTGGCGCTTCGAGTTGTCCGATCCGCGCCAACCGCCCGTGAAGAGCACCAAGCCCGGCGTCGCCTCGCACACCAAGTTCGTTGCGCCGCTCGAAGCGCTTCCCGATGGCGAGCTGCTTTGGCGCGGCGACAGCGTGGCGTTCCCGGCCGGCGGCTGCGCCTATCTGCATCGCCACCAGGGGCCCGGCATCCGCTGCCTGATCGAGGGAAACCTGCGGATCGATACCGCGGGGCGGTCGCACGATTACGAAATCGGCGATGCCTGGTTCGAGAGCGGACCGGAGCCTGGTGTTCGCGCAGGCCGGCAACCGGCCGGCCCGCTTCATTCGTGTGATGATCCTGCCGCGCGCGCTGATCGGAAAAAGCTCGATCCAGTACGTGAACGAAGAGGACAAGGCGAAGCCGAAGACCCAGCAATACCGTGTGTTCGTCGATGTTCCGCTGACGCGGCCTTCTTAGTTGAGCATGATCTTAATCCGAAAACCGGCTCCCACCCCGCATCAAGTGCGGGGCAGGCTTTTTCGGGGTCATGCTCTCGTTTCTTCTCCCGGCGCGTTGGCGTGGATCGCGAGCGCGTGCACGCTGCCTTGTAGTTCGCCGGCGAGCGCCGAATTGATCATGCGGTGACGTTCGATCCGGCTCTTCCCCCGGAAGGCCTCTGCCACAATATAGACCCTGAAATGCGTCTGCCTGCCCGGCTGGTGTCCGGCGTGGCCTTCATGCTGGTGGGATTCATCGACGACGCGCAGGCTCGCGGGCGCGAAAGCCTCGGTCAACTTCTCTGTGATGATCTCAGCTGTGCGCATCGGTTCCGCCCGGGGGCCGGGCAATGGCCCGTCTGGCTAAGGTCGAACGCGCGTCATTTTGTTTTGTCAAGCTTGCGGCTGCCTCGTCAGCGTCCGCATAATGGTCGGTCATGAAACTCGACTCGCCCTTGTTCAACCGGATCCGGGTCAAGCCCGAGCAGGACCGCCAGCCGCGCGGTCATGCGCCGGCTTGCGATTGGCCGGGCTGTGGTTTCGAGGCGACGCACCGCGCGCCCAAGGGCCGGCTGCGCGAGCGGGAATACTGGCGCTTTTGCCTCGATCACGTGCGCGAATACAACCATTCTTACAACTATTTCGCCGGCATGAGCGACGATGCGGTCGCGCGCTACCAGAAGGATGCGGTTACCGGCCACCGGCCGACATGGAAAATGGGCTTCAACGGGGGCGTGGACGGGTTTCAGGCGCACGGTTCGTCCGATCCGTTCGAGGTGCTGCGCGAGTTCGGAACCGGGCCGCGGGCGCGCGTCGAGCGGCCCGCGCCGGAGGTCAGGACGGTTCGCAATGCCGAGCGCAAGGCCTTCGATACGCTTGGGCTGGAGATCGACGCGGCCGCGGCCGAGATCAAGGCGCGCTTCAAGGAACTGGTGAAGCGGCATCATCCCGACGCCAATGGCGGCGACCGCTCCTGCGAGGACCGCCTGCGTGAGATCATCCAGGCGTACAATTACCTGAAGTCTGCGAAATTCTGCTGAGTGCGATGGCTGCACCGTTCAACATTCTTGGAATCGACCACGTTGTGTTGCGCGCGGCCGATCCGGCCGCGCTTGAGAAATTCTATGTCGACGTGCTCGGCTGCAGCGTGGAGAAGCGCTAGCCTGCAATCTCGCTCACGCAGCTTCGCGCTGGCCGCACGCTGATCGACATTGTTCCGGCCGGACAGGCCGGGCCCGCCGCAGGCGCGCAGGCCGGGCGCGGCGCGAACATGGATCACCTGTGCTTGCGCATCGAACCGTTTGATGCCACCGCGATCCAGAAGCATTTCGCCGCGTACGGCTACGACAGCGGCGAGGAGAAATCGCGCTTCGGCGCGGATGGGCAGGGCCCGTCGGTCTACTTGACCGACCCGGAAGGCAATGGCGTCGAACTCAAGGGCCCGCCGGCGGCATAGCGAAGAGCCGTTGTTACTTTGCGGACCGATGTGTATATTCTGTTAAGTTTATACACATCGAGGCTGCCATGCGAACCAACATCGACATCGACGACAAGTTGTTGAGGCGGGCCATGAAGGCCGCGGGAGCACCCACCAAAAAGGCCACTGTCGAGGAGGCACTACGCCAACTCGTCAAGAACCATGAACGGCGCAAAGCCATCGCTGATCTTCGTGGTATCGGCTGGGAAGGCGATTTGGACGAGATGCGGCGTGACCGAGATTTTGATCACATCAAATGATCGTCGTCGACAGCTCGGTCTGGATCGGACAGCTCCGTGAGGCCGATCAGCGTGCCGTCAGTTCGCTCAATCGTATGATTGAGGGGGTCGATACAATCATCGTCGGAGATATCGTGCTTGTTGAGGTGCTTCGCGGCGCGCGCGATGACGCGCACGCCCAGCTAATCGAGCGGCGGCTCCGCAAGTTCACGATCGAGCGCATGCTCGATGATCGTATGGCCGTCAAGGTTGCGGCCAATTATCGCAAGCTACGCAGCTTGGGTATCACCGTCCCAACCATCGACCTCATCATCGCGACGTACTGCGTCGAGTGCAGTCACAGCCTGCTGCACGACGACCGCGATTTCGATGCGATCGCACAGCACTTGGGCTTATCGATCGTCTGACCGAACTACCACTTCATTTCGTTGCCGAAGCGGCCGTTCGCGGCCGTCGTGGACTAGATGTCTCCGCCGGTCAGTAGGCGGCTCGGCGGGTTGGCTATACATTATGTGAAATGTGATGACTTTGACCATTTCAGTAAATGAAATAGAACGAGGCGGGTCGAGCAGCTCGCGAACACAGGGGGCAGGCATGTCGTCGATCAATCAGACGGCGCAGGTGGGGGATGCCAGCGCGGCACGAACGACGCATCGTTCGCTCGAGCGCGGGTTGCACGTGCTGGAAGTCATCGCGGCGGGCGGAGGGCCGATCGGGCTTGCCGAAATCGCGCGCCGCACCGGCCTGCATCGTTCGACTGGACATCACCTGCTGCAAACGCTGGTGGGCGTTGGCTACCTGCGCCAGGACGGCATGACGCGAAACTATGAGCTGTCCGCCAAGCTGTTCGAGCTCACCCGCCGCACGTGGACGCCCGAACAACTCGGCGTCATCGCCCAACCGGTCGTCGCGGAACTTGCGCGTCTGAGCGAGGAAGGCGCGAGTCTCGCAGCCTACCGCGACGGCGTCGTGAAGATCGTTGCCAAATGCGACCACGACGGCCCGGTTCGCGTTGTCCAGGACGTGGGCGCGGAGCGGCCGATTCACGCCACCGCAGTCGGCAAGGCGATCGCGGCGTTCCTGCCGGCAGCGGAGCTCGACGGCGTCCTCGCGCGGCTCGCCTACGAGCGCTACACGCCGCGGACCATCGTGCAACGTGCCGCACTGGAGACGGAATTGCGGCGCATCCGCGCTGCCGGGTGTGCCAACGACGACGAGGAACACATCGAGGGCATCCGCTGCGTGGCGGCGCCCGTTCGCATCTACAGCGGGCAGGTGGTGGCCTCGCTCTGCACGGTGGGGCCGAAAAGCCGGATGACGCGCCAGCGGCTGCGCGAATTGCGCGAGCCGCTGCTGGCGTTCGCTGCCACGATTTCCGAGCGTTTGGGGCAAATCTCGAGGCCGCGCCGCGCCGGGGTTCGTCGTAACCCCGAGATAAAGCCATGAAAAATTGTGATATTTGCCCGGCGCAGGATCACTATCGCATTGCACGCGGTTTCTGGTAGTTTCCCGGCCAATTATCCGATCCGCATCAATTGAATTGGCGCCTCGGGTTTATCTTGAGGCCTCGGAGGATCAATGACTGCCCCTACCCAGGAAATTGCCGGCCTGCCCGACATGAAGGTGTCGGTGCGGCAGGTGTTCGGCATCGACAGCGACATGGAAGTGCCGGCCTATTCGGAGCCGGACGACCACGTGCCGGATGTCGACCAGGATTACCGCTTCGATCGCGGCACGACGCTCGCGATTCTTGCCGGCTTTGCGCGCAACCGCCGCGTCATCATCTCGGGCTACCACGGCACCGGCAAGTCGACGCACATCGAGCAGGTCGCTGCGCGGCTCAACTGGCCATGCGTGCGCGTCAACCTCGACAGCCACATCAGCCGTATCGACCTGATCGGCAAGGACGCGATCGTCATCAAGGACGGGATGCAGATCACCGAATTCCGCGACGGAATCCTGCCGTGGGCGTATCAGCACAATGTCGCGCTCTGCTTCGACGAGTATGACGCCGGCCGCCCGGACGTGATGTTCGTGATCCAGCGCGTGCTGGAATCCTCCGGACGCCTCACGCTGCTCGACCAGAGCCGTGTGATTCGCCCGCATCCGGCGTTCCGCCTGTTCGCGACCGCGAACACGATCGGGCTCGGCGATACCACCGGCCTCTATCACGGCACGCAGCAGATCAACCAGGCGCAGATGGACCGCTGGTCGATCGTCTCGACCTTGAACTATCTGCCGCACGACAACGAGGTCGAGATCGTGCTCGCCAAGGCGAAGTCGTATCGCACCACGGAGGGACGCGACATCATCAACAAGATGGTGCGGGTCGCGGATCTCACGCGCAACGCTTTCATGAACGGCGATATCTCGACCGTCATGAGCCCGCGCACCGTCATCACCTGGGCCGAGAATGCCGACATCTTCGCGGGCGATATCGGCTTTGCGTTCCGCCTCACGTTCCTCAACAAGTGCGATGAGCTGGAGCGGCCGATCGTCGCCGAATTCTATCAGCGCTGCTTCGGCGTCGAGCTGCCGGAAAGCTCGGTGAACGTCGCACTGAGCTGAGCTGAGCGGACGATGTCCTCCAACATCAAACCGAAAACGCCGTCGAAGGAATCGCCGACTGAGCCGTTCAAGCGCGCGGTCGCGGGCTGCATGCGCGCGATTGCGCGCAAGCCGGACCTGGAGATCACCTACGCGGCGGAGCGGCCGGGTATCGCGGGCGGCAAGGCGCGGCTGCCCGAGCCGCCGCGCAAGCTCAACGCGCAGGACGCCGCGATCGTGCGCGGCCACGCGGACTCGATCGCGCTCAAGCTTGCCTGCCACGATCCGGCAGTGCACCGCCGCCAGATGCCGGGCGGCCAGCAGGCGCGCGCGGTTTTCGAGGCGGTCGAGCAGGCGCGCGTCGAGGCGATCGGCGCGCGGCGCATGCACGGCGTGGCGCAAAATCTCTCGGCCATGCTCGACGACAAATTTCATCGCGGCAAGTTCGACGACATCACGGACCGCGCCGACGCGCCGATCGAGGACGCGGTCGCCATGATGGTGCGCGAGCGCCTCACCGGACAGGCGCCGCCGTCCGCCGCGCGAAAACTGGTCGATCTCTGGCGCCCATTCATCGAGGACCGCGCCGGGCGCGAGCTCGACCGGCTGGAGAAGCTGGTCGAGCAGCAGCGCCGCTTCGGCGACGTCATTCACGATCTGCTCAACTCGCTCGACATGGGTGACGAGCGCGCGCGCGACTCCGAGGACGAGAATGACGAGTCCGGCGAGAACGACAAGCAGCAGAATCAGGGTGAGGACGGCGACGCGAAGGAATCCGACGACGCCGAGGGCATGAGCATGGAGGAGATGGAAGTCTCCGCCGAGGAACTGCCCGACGGCGCGAGCGAGGCGATGGACGCGCCCTCCGCCGACATGCCGGACGATGCCGACATGGGCGATTCGGAAGCCGCCAACGAGCCGTGGCGGCCGCGCCAGCATGGGCAGAACGAGCCGCGCGGGCCGGACTATCATCCCTACATCGCGAAGTTCGACGAGACCATCGCGGCGGAAGATTTGTGCGAGCCCGAGGAACTTGATCGCTTGCGTGGCTATCTCGACAAGCAGCTCTCGCACCTGCAGGGCGTGGTCTCGCGGCTCGCGAACCGGCTGCAGCGGCGCCTGATGGCGCAGCAGAACCGCGCCTGGGAGTTCGATCTGGAGGAAGGCCTGCTCGATCCGGCGCGGCTGTCGCGCATCGTGATCGATCCGATGCATCCGCTCTCGTTCAAGCGTGAGAAGGACACACAATTCCGCGACACCGTGGTGACGCTACTGCTCGACAATTCCGGCTCGATGCGCGGGCGTCCGATCACCGTGGCGGCGACCTGCGCGGACATCCTGGCGCGCACGCTGGAACGCTGCGGCGTGAAGGTCGAGATTCTCGGCTTCACGACGCGCGCCTGGAAGGGCGGGCAGTCGCGCGAGGCGTGGCTCGCCGGCGGCAAGCCGCCGAATCCCGGCCGGCTCAACGATCTGCGCCACATCATCTACAAGTCGGCCGATGCGCCGTGGCGGCGCGCGCGCAAGAACCTCGGCCTGATGATGCGCGAGGGGCTCTTGAAGGAGAACATCGACGGCGAGGCGCTCGACTGGGCGCACAAACGCCTGCTTGCGCGCACCGAACAGCGCAAGATCCTGATGATGATCTCCGACGGCGCCCCGGTCGACGACTCCACGCTCTCGGTCAATCCGGGGAACTATCTCGAACGGCACCTGCGCTGGGTGATCGAGGAGATCGAGACGCGTTCGCCGGTCGAGCTGATCGCGATCGGCATCGGCCATGACGTCACGCGCTACTACCGCCGCGCCGTTACCATCGTGGACGCCGAGGAGCTGGGTGGCGTGATGACCGAGAAGCTCGCCGAGCTGTTCGAGGAGCAGGCCGCCGCCGAGCCCGCGCCCCCGCCGCGCCGGAAGATGCATTAGTGCGCAATGGTCGCCGAGCGGCGCTTACGTTCGCGCTGCTCGTCCCGCTCAGCCTTGCGGCCTCCGCGCAAACCAGCCCGCGCCAACCCGAGCCACCCGTCAGGATCGAGGTGCGTGCGAAGCCGATTGCGGCGTTCGAGCCGCGCGATCCCGCGCGCGTGCGCTTCGGTGCGCTGACATTCCGCGGCGGCATCGAGCTGACATCGCCCTACGCGGATTTCGGCGGCATCTCGGCCATTCGCGTGGCGGCCGACGGCGCGCGCTTTCTCGCCGTGACCGACAAGGGCCGCTGGCTGCGCGGCCGCATCGTCTATGAGGGAACGCGCCCCGTCAGCATCACCGATGCCGAGATGGCGCCGGTGCTCGGGCCGGACGGCCGCACGCTCGCGGCGCGCGGTTGGTACGACACCGAGGCGATCGCCGAGGACGGCGGCACGGTCTGGCTCGGCATCGAGCGGACGAACCGCATCGTGCGCTTCGATATCGGGCGGCATGGGCTGCTCGCCCGCGGCCAGCCAATCACGGTGCCGCCGGGCATTCAACGGCTCCCGCACAACAAGGGGCTCGAATGTCTCGACGTCGTGCCGCGCGGCTTGCCGCTCGGCGGTGCGTTGTTGGGAATTTCCGAGCGCGGGCTCGATCGCGAGGGCAACATCCAGGGCTTCCTGCTCGGCGGCCCGGGTCCTGCTGCATCAAGTTCTGGCGAATTTTCCGTCAAGCGCATCGGCGATTTCGACGTGAGCGATTGCGCCATCACGCCGAAGGGCGATCTGCTGATACTGGAGCGGAGCTTTTCGCGCCTCACCGGTGTGGGCATGCGCATCCGCCGCGTGCCGCTTGCGCGCATCGCGCCCGGCGTGACCATCGACGGGCCTGCGCTGTTCGAGGCCGACATGGGCTATCAGATCGACAACATGGAAGGCCTGTCGGTGCATCGCGTTGCAAACGGTGCGCTCGTGCTGACGCTGATTTCGGACGATAATTTTTCGATGATCCAGCGGACCCTGCTGCTGCAGTTCACGCTGGCGGACTAGCGGCAAGAGAGATAGATTTCCAACGACGGATTGATGGAACGCGCGATGTTCCGGAAAACCATTCATCCCCTCGACCTGCTGCTCGCGGTGCTTGCCGCCGTGACACCTGGCGCTGCGATTTTCTACTGGCTGGGGATTTCCGGCCGGCTGCCGTTCGATTTCCTGGTCGGCGTCGGGTACCTGCTCACCGCCGCGTCCGTGATGCTGGCGGTCATCGGCGGGATGATTTGGTTCGCGGTCTGGTTCTTCAGCCCGCACCGATAGAGCAAAAACAAAATGCCCGGCACGAGACCGGGCATTTCCGCAAAACCGTGGGATTGAGGTCAGGCGGCCTTGGCTTCCGCCGCTTGCTTCTTCGCGATCTCGCTCTTCAGCTTGAGCGCCTTTGGCGAGAGCTCCTCGCTCTTGGCCTTCTTGAGGAAGGCATCGAGGCCACCGCGATGATCGACGGTCCTGAGCGCATGCGCCGAGATGCGCAGCTTGACCGAGCGGCCGAGCGCATCCGAGATCAGCGTGACGTTCAACAGGTTCGGCAGGAAGCGTCGCTTGGTCTTGATGTTCGAATGGCTGACCTTGTGGCCAACCTGCGGGCCTTTGCCGGTCAGATCGCAACGGCGCGACATGGTCGAAATCCTTGAATATGATCGGTAAATCCCCGGGGCGCGGCGGCGGACCTCCGTTCGGGGACGCGGACCTATAAGGTCCACGCCGCGGGGCGTCAAGCTGAGGGGCGTGGATCACAGATTTGGCGCATTCACGGCCGATGACCCGAAAATGCCGCCCGTATCGCAGGGGTCGGCTGGTATGCTCCGATGGGCCGCAGGCCCAGGACAAGCTGGGAAGGATCAGACGTTTTGTGTTACCGCTGGCATGCCGGTTTTCTCCTTGCCGCAAGCGCGGTGCTTGCGTCGCCTTTCCGTTAGCGCGCAAGCGCAGGGCAAGCTCGAGGCGCGCTACTACGGCCTCGCTGGCCGGTATCCCGCTCGGCTCGGGCGTATGGGTCATCGACATCGCGTCGGATCAATACACAGCGGTCGCGAGCGGCCGTACTAGCGGGCTGGTCAAGCTCGTCTCCGACGGATCGGGCTCGGGCGGATCGCGCGGCACCGTGCACGGCGCCAGCATGGTTCCGACGAGCTACGCGTCGAGTACGACCACCGACAAGAAGACCGACGAAGTGCGCATGACCCTGCGGGCCGGCGCCGTGAAGGACGTGTCAGCCGAGCCGCCGCTTCCGCCCTCGCCCGACCGCGTGCCGGTGACCGAGGCGCACCGCAAGGGCGTGACCGATCCGATGAGCGCCGCGATCATCGCGGTCCCCGGCACCGGCGAAGTGCTCACGCCGGACGCCTGCAAGCGCAAGCTTGCGGTCTTCGACGGGCGCCAGCGCGCCGACATCGAACTCGTGTTCAAGCGCATGGATCGCGTGAAGGCCGACAACGGCTATCAGGGCCCGGTCGTGGTGTGCACGATGCTGTATCGCCCGATTGCCGGACATCGCCCCGAGCGGCCCGCGATCAAATATCTGATCGAGCAGCGCGACATGGAAATGTGGCTCGCGCCGATCGCCGGAACGCGGGCGCTGGTGCCCTTCCGCTTCTCGGTGCCGACGCCATTCGGGCTCGGCGTGCTGCAGGCGACTTATTTCGTGGCGCAGCCGCAACCCGCACAGGTGCTGCGCCAGTCGCCCGGCCAACGCGAAGACGCAGTAGCGCTACTGTCGTCCCGGGCGACCGAAGGGAGACCCGGGATCCATCCGTCCGCGTTACGCGCTGGCGCGTGCGGGGCTTCACTGGATCCCGGCTCTCGCTACGCTCGGCCGGGATGACAATGAAGATTGTTACTCCTCCTTCGCCGCCGCATATTTCTGCAGCAGCGGATACTGCAGCGCCGCGAAGATGAAGGTCAGCGGCAGCACGCCGAACACCTTGAAGCTCACCCAAAAGTCGGTCGTCTGCGTGCGCCAGACGATCTCGTTGAGCACCGCGAGCGCGAGGAAGAATATCGCCCAGCGCAAGGTGAGCTTGCGCCAGCCTTCGTCGGTCAGGTCGAACACCGAGTCGAACACGATCGCCAGCAGCGGCTTGTTGAAGAAAAGCCCGCCGAGCAGGATCGCGCCGAACAGCACGTAGATGATGGTCGGCTTCATCTTGATGAAGGTGTCGTCGTGCAGCACCAGCGTGAGCGAGCCGAACACCACGACGATCACCGCCGTCACCATCGCCATCATGGGCAGATGGCGCGTCAGCGCATACGAGACCGCGAGCGAGACCAGGATCGCCACCATGAACACTGCGGTCGCGACGAAAATGCCGGCCTTCTCGCCGCTCACCGCCGCGGGGAGGAACGGGCCGACGAACGGCACGAACAAGCGCGGGCCTGGAGTTCGCGAAGAAGAACAGGACCAGCGGGCCCATCTCGAGCGCGAGCTTGAGCATGGGATTGAGCTGCTTCTTTTCGGTCATGTCTCGATCCCCGCGATCGCGTTGGCGAAGTCCTTCGCGGCGAAGTCGCTGAGATCCTCCACGCCCTCGCCGACGCCGATGAAATGCACCGGCAGCTTGTGCTTCGCGGCGAGCGCCACCAGGATGCCGCCGCGCGCGGTGCCGTCGAGCTTGGTCATGACCAATCCCGTGACGCCCGCGATACGGGTGAACTCCGTCGCCTGCGACAGCGCGTTCTGACCGACGGTCGCATCGAGCACCAGCAGCACCGCGTGCGGCGCGCTCGGTTCGACCTTCTTCATCACACGCACGACTTTTTCCAGTTCTGCCATCAGCTCGGTGCTTGTTCTGCAATCGCCCCGCCGTATCGACGATCAGGACATCGGCTGCTTCGCGTTGCGCCGCAGTCATTGCCTCGAACACGAGGCTCGCGGCATCCGAGCCTTGCTCGCGCGCCACGACCGTGGCGCCGGTGCGGCTCCCCCAGATTTTCAGTTGATCGATCGCGGCGGCGCGGAACGTGTCGCCGGCCGCGAGCATCACCTTGCGTCCCTCGGCGCGGAAGCGCGCCGCGAGCTTGCCGATCGTGGTGGTCTTGCCCGAGCCGTTCACGCCGACCACCAGAATGACGAACGGCTTCTTCGCCGCGTCGATCACGAGCGGCTTCGCGACGGGGCCGAGCACCTTCTCGACTTCGCTGGCGAGGATCGCTTTCACCTCGGTGTCGGTCACCTGCTTGTCGTAGCGTCCTTCGCCGATCGCCGCCGCGATGCGCGCGGCCACATCCACGCCGAGATCGGCGCGGATCAGCAATTCCTCCAGCTCCTCGATTCGTCCGGCATCGAGCTTGCGCTTCGACACGAGGTCCGAGATCGCGGTTCCGATCGACGCCGACGTGCGCTTCAGCCCGCCCGAGAGGCGCTGCCACCAGCTTTGTTTGGGGGTGTCATTCATGCGAGTGCCGCCGATTTGAAGTTCCTGCACAGCCTGCCGCAAGCTCATTCAGGAACTTCAAATCGATAAGCGGCACTCGAATCGATATGCTTACTAGTGCCCCTTTGCATCCGAAGTTCGTGTCAGAGGGTGCAGCGATGTATCACGAACTTCGGATGCGGGGCACTAGCCGCCGTGATAGCGGTTTCGGGATGGACGTGAAAGCGCCGGACAAGGTGTTCAACCCCAAGAACGCGACCGAGGAAGAAATCCTCGCGCGCGTGCTTCACCGCGACGGGCTGATGCTGGTGATCGACAAGCCGGCCGGCCTCTCGGTGCATCGCGGGCCGAAGGGCGGGCCGAGCCTCGAAGACTGGTTCGACACCCTGCGCTTCGGCCTGCCGCGCCGGCCGGAGCTTGCGCATCGGCTCGACCGCGAAACCTCCGGCTGTCTCGTGCTCGGCCGCCACCGCAAGGCGCTCGCGCAGCCTGAGCCTCCTGTTCAAGCACCGCCGCGTCGGCAAGACCTACTGGGCGGTCACCGAGGGCGGACCGGAGGCGGACGAAGGCGTGATCGACATGCCGCTCGGGCGGCTCGATCCCGACTTCGGCTGGTGGATGAAGCCCGATCCGGAAGGCCAGCCGGCGGTGACGAAGTGGAAGGTGATGGGGCGCGCGCCTGACCGCGCGATGTCATGGCTCGCGCTCGAGCCGGTCACCGGGCGCACGCATCAGCTGCGCGTGCATTGTGCCGCAATGGGCTTTCCGATTTTCGGCGACGACATCTACGGCAACGAGGCGAGCCAACGCCGCGCGCGGCAGATCAAGTTCGTGGCGAGGCCCGACGCGCCGGGCCTGCAGCTGCACGCGCGCGAGATCGTGGTGCCGATCTCGAAGAACAAGGAGCCGGTGCGCGTCATCGCGCCGGTGCCGCCGCATTTGCGCGCGCGGCTCATGGCGTGCGGATGGAACGGCGACGAGCCGCCGCGCGAATGACCTTCGGTAACCTTTTGTAAGGTTTCGCTGGCAATCTCAGCCCATCGCGCCCATGTTGATGGCTCAGCGCACATTTTAGGACAATTCACACTCAAAGGAGTTTCAAATGGCATTGCGTCCGGCAACGAAGATCAAATCCAGGGAAGCGGAAATCGAGACGCCGCGCGATCCCGCGCATCAGCGCAAGAAGGCCGAGGAGCGCTTCTGGCTGCAGGTCGACCGGCAGACGAAGGGTTCCTACACTACGCTCGCCACGGCCGAAGCCGCCGGCGAAGTGATCAAGAAGGCGCACCCGATCGTTCAGGTGTCGGTCTATGACTCGGTCGATTGCACCAACAAGATCATCGGCGCGGCGGAAGCCAAGGCGGACTGAAATTCGTCTCCGTCATGCGCGGGCATAGGCCGTCAAAGACGGGCGTAAACGCCCTGGTGCCCGCGCATCCACAACTTCTTTTTTCTGCATGATAAGACGTGGATGGCCGGGACAAGTCCGGCCATGACGATCACTTGTCGCAGCTCTTGCACTTGAACGCCGGCGTCTCCGCGCCCGGCTCGATCATCACCGAGGTGATCTCGCCGCAGCGGCCGCATTGGCGCGAGAGCTTGGTCGGGAGCTTCGTGACCGGCTTGGTGGCGGCGGCGATCGCCGCATCGGCCTGCGCGCGCAACTCGGCTTTGCTCATGGGGGGTCCGCGCCGCTGTGCCATGCGCGCGTGTCTAACGGGGATGGGCGGGCAGATCAACCGCACTATTGACGGAGTTCGGGATGATGGGCAGGAAAATCTCCCGATGCTCATCCTGATACGTGCGGTTGTCCTCAGCGTGCTCGTCGCGGCGTGCTTTTTCGCCGCGTTCGTGGCGGCGGCATTGTGGCTTCCGCGGGACCAGGACGCCATTCGCCGCCACGTCGTCGCCGCGATCGTGGACGGCACGTTCAACGCGCGATTTACTTACGGGCCGTTCGGAGGGCTGGTGTGGCCGCGTCACACGATGGATTGCGCGCTCGCCAGCATGATGATCGCTCCGCCGGCCGGGCGGCTTGTGGATGCGGTGAGCAATCGTATGCCCGCGGTCGATCACTCATGGCACGACACACGCGTGCCCGAGACGCTCGATTGCCAGGCCCTGGCGCGGGCGATTCCCGAACTGGGAGCGGGCTACGGCGACGTCCAGTACAGGCCGGTCGACCGCTACATCATGGGTGTCCGCGTTGTCGCGCGTGCATTGCTGTCGGCGATGCCGCTCGAGCTGGCTGCGCGCGTGCTGCGCGGCGCCGCCTTTGCACTCCTCGGCGCCCTTGGCTTGTTGGCGCTGTGGAAATGGCGCAACCCCGCGCCGGCCGCCTCTCGCCTCGTACCCGCGGCCTACCTCGTCATCACGGGCTGCCTCGCCTTGCTCTACGGCGTGCACTATTTCGACGCCACGCTGTTCTTTGC
This sequence comes from uncultured Alphaproteobacteria bacterium, assembly GCA_963778455.1. Lineage (GTDB taxonomy): Bacteria > Pseudomonadota > Alphaproteobacteria > Rhizobiales > Xanthobacteraceae > PALSA-894. Next base: position 498,995 of record CAVZUL010000005.1, on the reverse strand, counting down.
TCCCCCGGACTACGTTCACTTCATATTCATCATCATCAGCCTGGCGGCGCCGCTGGCGCACATGCGCGCGAGGAGCCTTGCGCTCTATGCGGCGAGCTATGGAAGCCTGACCGCGATTTTTGAAACGCTCACCGGCGGCATTCCGTTTGCGCTGGCCCTGTTGCCGCTGCTGCTCGCCCTGGGCTTTGAAGGCAACTGGCGCGCCTACCTCGCCAAGGTCATTCAGCTCTGGCTCGCCTTCTGCGTCGCCGTGCTCGCGTCCTTCGTCATCAAGAGAGGCTTCACGAGCGCGTTTCTGGACAGCGAAGAATCGTTTCTGCATTTGCTGTTCTACCGGATGTACGGTGCGCCGGTGGCGGCCAGCGGCACACAACTGACGCTCGGATACGTGCTCGCCGCCTATCGCGCCTGGAGCAAGCTGATCGCGCTCGGCTCGGCCAATATCGGCACAGGCCTTGTCTTGGCGGCGTTGGGCGTATTCGCCGTCCAGACGTGGCGGATCAGGCGGCTGCCCTGGTCTGCCGATCACACGCTATTGGCCGCGTGCTGGCTCGGCGTCGCTGTTCTCATGGTCTGGTGCGCGGCGTTCCTCAATCACGCCGCCGTGCACCCGTATTTCATGGCCCGGTTGCTGGTCATTCCGGTGATCGGCGCGATGGTGCTGATCCTGGCGCATGCGCTTGGGTCGGGACGCGCAATCAGCCCAACTTCGCCGCCGCCTCATTGACTGCCGCCTGCCGCTCGGCCTGGCGCTGCGCCGCATCGGCGCGCGCCTGCGCGACCAGCGCGGGATCGGCGCGCTCGGGCGAGCCGGAATCGAACGGCGGATGCGGATCGTACTCCATGCCGAGCTGCGTCTTCCTGGCGAACTCCGCGCCGCACACATGCGCGGCGACGGTGAGCGCGAAATCGATTCCCGCCGTGACGCCGCCGCCGGTGATCGTGTTGCCGTCGACCACGACGCGCTCGGCCACCGGCGTCGCGCCGAAGCTGACAAGCATCTCGCGGCTCATCCAGTGCGTCGCGGCACGCTTGCCCTTCAAGAGCCCGGCTGCGCCGAGCACCAGCGCGCCGGTGCACACGCTGGTGACATAACGCGCACCCTTCGCCTGCGCGCGGACGAAGTCGAGCGTTTCGGCATCGTTGAGCAGCGCGTTCATGCCGCCGCCGCCCGGCACGCAGATGAGATCGAGTTGCGGGCATTCGGCGAACGTCGTTGTCGGCAGGATTTGCATCCCGCCGCCCGCCGTCACGGGTTCGCGCGTCTTCCAGACGAGGTGCACCTTCGCGTCGGGAAACTTGATGAACATTTCATACGGCCCGGTCATGTCGAGCTGCGTGATGTCGGGGAAGAGGAGCAGGCCGATGTGGAAGGGCATGGGGGACGTATTAGCACATGCCGCAGCGCGCGTGCATCGAGCCGCGACAGCGAAACGCAGGCGGGCTATTGCTTGGCACGCACCAAACCCTGGAGGCCGGCGATGAAAGCGGACCGCTACCACAAGCTCCGGCTCGCGAACCATGTGCTGCATCCCGAGACGCTGATGCTCGGATACGGCTACGACCCGCTGCTCTCGGAGGGTGCGGTCAAGCCGCCGGTGTTCCTCACTTCCACGTTCGTGTTCCGCACCGCCGAGGAGGGGCGCGACTTCTTCGACTACACGGCCGGGCGCCGCCAGCCGCCGGAAGGCGAGGCGGGTGGTCTCGTCTATTCGCGCTTCAACCATCCGAACAGCGAGATCGTCGAGGATCGCCTCGCGGCCTACGAGGGCGCGGAAGCCTGCACGCTGTTCTCCTCCGGCATGTCGGCGATCGCGACCACCATCCTCACCTTCACGCGGCCGGGCGACGTCATCCTGCACTCGCAGCCGCTCTACGGCGGCACCGAAACACTGATCGCGCGCACGATGACGGCCTACAACGTGCAGGCTGTCGGCTTCGCGGACGGCGTCGATGAGGCGACAATCCGCGAGGCCGCCGAGGCGGCGGCAGGAAAAGGGCGCGTCGCCGTGATCATGATCGAGACGCCCTCCAATCCGCTCAACACGATGGTCGACATCAAGCTTGTGCGGCGCATCGCCGACGGGATCGCGGCGCGGCAGCGGCATCGCCCCATCATCGTATGCGACAACACGCTGCTCGGGCCGGTCTTCCAGCGCCCGCTGCCGTTCGGTGCGGACGTCTCGGTGTACTCGCTCACCAAATACGTCGGCGGGCACTCGGACCTCGTCGCCGGCGCCGCGCTCGGAAGCGGCGAGATCATGAGGCCGATCCGGCTCCTGCGCGGCGCCATCGGCACGCAGCTTGACCCGCATTCGAGCTGGATGATCGGCCGCTCGCTCGAAACGCTCAGCGTTCGCATGGAGCGCGGCAACAGCAATGCCCGGGTCGTCGCCGAGTATCTGCGCGATCATCCGCGCGTCGCGAAGGTGCACTATCTGCCGTTTCTTTCGGAGGACTCTCCGCAGCGGCGGGTGTTCGCGGCGCAGTGCACCGGCGCCGGCTCGACCTTTTCGTTCGACATCAAGGGCGGACTCGCGGAAGCGTTCGCGTGCCTCAACCGGCTGCAGATCTTCAAGCTCGCCGTCAGCCTCGGCGGAACGGAGTCGCTCGCCTGCCATCCCGGCTCGACGACGCATTCGGGCGTGCCCGCGGACTTGCGCGAACGCATCGGCGTCAGCGATGCGACGATCCGGCTCTCGATCGGCATCGAGCATGCGGACGATCTGGTGGCGGATCTGGCGCAGGCGCTGGTGGCCTAGTTATCCGGCTTCTGCGACCTGGCGCGGCCGCCAGATCGCCGTGTGGGTGATCGCGGCGACAGCCCGCGCGCCGTCGGCGACCACGATCGCGTCGAACGCCACGATCGCGTGGCCCTTGTTCACCGCGTTGGACGTGATGCGCGAGCGCAGCGTCAGCTCCTCACCGGCGTGCGCGAGGCCATGAAAGCGAAGCGTGCTGCCGACATGGATCCACGGGCCGAGCACGACATTCTGCACCAGCGCCTGGTTGGCGAGCCGCAAGATCTGTCCGGAATGGACGATCCCTTCGGCGCGGTAGAGCGGCTCGGTTTCGCCGATCGCGTCGAGATAGGCGGCGAGCGCGGCGCGATCGATCACAAGCGGCGCGATGCCGAGCGCGTGCCCGACGCCAAGCGACGTCTCGCTCGCCTGCGGCCGCTCGGCCGGAGGAGTGCCCAGGGGAAGTGAATCGGCCGCGGGGGCAGGGCCCGGCGCCGGCAGAGAGGCGCGGCCCGTCGCGCAACGCTCGCCCGCGCTCTCGACCGTGAGCGCGAGGACATCGCCGTCGTGTGCCGCCGTCACGCGCGCGGTGTCGCCGTCATACACGGGTTTGAGGAAGCGGCACTCGGCTTGCCCGCGTTCGAGCCACGCGCGGCCGAAATGCGCGACCGGCACATGCGCCATATAGGCGAACACCTCGACGCCCGGCACGAGCGCGCCGCGAAATCCGAAGCGCCGCGCGACCGTGTCGTCGTGGATGCGGTTCTCCGACGCCGCCGCGGTGTTGAAGGCGCGGACGGAGTGGGTGGGGAGGGGGGTCATGGGGACGTCAGTCGCGCCATAGCGCGTCGATCGTCTCGGCGTTCGCCGCGGCGAAGGGGTTGATCAGGCGCAGGCCGTCGAGAACGCGGCCGTCCTGCATGTCTTCGGTGAGCAGAACCTTCGCTCCCGCTTCCACGGAAGCCGCGCACACCACGCCGTCCCAGAACTGGATGCGATGGGCATGGGCAAGCGCGGAGGCTTTGTTGATGACGGCGTCCGTCGATGGCGGCGTCAGGAATGCAGCCTGATAAATCGAGGCCTGCCGGATTGCCTCCTCGAACGCCGGCGGCACGCGGCGCTGTACGAACCGAAGGAATTCGCCGAGCACCTGTACGGGAATGACGCCATCATGAGCGGCGCGCAGGATAAGGTCGGCGGCCCGCTTGCCTTTTTCGGAATCCGGCTCCAGCTCGGCATAGATCAGGATGTTGCTGTCGAGCGCGACGCGCGTCATGCGTCGTCGCCGTACTTGTCGTCTTCGGTGATCGTGCCGACGCGATAACCGGACGGACGCTTTGCCCGCAGGCTCTTCTTGAGTGCCTTGAAGGTCGATTGCCATTCGGGATCGCTCGTTCGGTCCGCCCCCTGAGGGGCGATCCTGGCGACAGGGGTCCCATTCTTGGTGATCACGATCGTCTCGCCGCGCTCGGCGGCGGCAATCACCTGGGAAAAATTCTGGTTCGCCTCGCGGACAGTCATTTGACGCATGCGGGTCACCTATGTTCTACGTTGCAACATAGGAAAGCGCCGCGCGTGGTGCAAGACCGTACTGTTCGCCAGATTCAACAGCTTGAAGCTGAGCGCCCACCTGTGTTGAAATCAGGTTGGAACGGCGCTTTAGGGCTGGGTGATGGAACTAAATTTCGATGAGCTGCGAGAGATATCGCAGCGGAAGAACCGCTATGACAAGCAGCTAGCGCGGCTTCGCACCGCTCGGAAGGACACATCCTGCATTGAGCGGGCCGTTAGCAGTACGGCAGACAAAATTCGTGCGGGTGTTCGCTCGCTCGTTGTCTATGGCGAACCGCAAAGCGGAAAAACCGAGATGATGATCTGTCTAACCGCTCAGTTAGCGGACGATGGGCATCGCGTTATTATTCACTTACTAAATGACAGCGTGCAGCTCCTCCAGCAAAACCTTGACAGATTTCAAAGATCCAATTTGTCGCCAGCTGCGAAGAATTTTTCCGACATTCTCGACCCAGATTACTCCCTCGCCGCAGGAACTCATATAATTTTCTGCAAGAAGAACGCCAGCGACCTTGCCAAGTTGAATGCGAAGCTTCGCGGGATTGGGCGCAAGATCATCATTGATGACGAAGCGGACTTTGCGAGCCCCAATGCCTTGATAAACAAGAACGAAGTTACGGCGATCAATCGACTTGTGGGTGACCTGATATCGGATGATGGTGTCTACATCGGCGTAACGGCCACCCCAGCTCGGTTAGACCTCAACAACACCTTCAACAACGACAACGAGCAGTGGGTCAATTTTCCCCCTCATGGGGTGTATACAGGACAGGACATCTTCTTTCCGCTTGAGCCGGGATCGTTGTCATATGCCCTGAAGACCCTTCCTGACACTGAGGACAGTCCGCGTTACTTGCGCGAGGCGCTCTTTCGATTCCTTGTCCGCGTTGCGGCACTTAACCTCGCTTCTGGGAGAGATGAAAACTTCTCCATGCTCATTCACACGAGCGGAAAGAAGATTGATCACCGATCCGACAAGAAGCCGATCGATGATGTGATGAACGCTTTGTCGAATGTGCACTCCAAGAAGTTTGAGGCGTATGCTCGCGAAATAAACAAGATTGCGGTAGAACTCTTTGGCCCCAATGCCGCGCCTCAAATCTTAAGTTACATCGTTCGGAACTGCGATCAGACAACCACGATCATAATGAATAGTGAGCGTGACAAGAACATCGACTTCAAATCAGCTACGTCGCCGGCAGCTATGTTCACGTTCGTAATCGGCGGAAACATCGTCTCTCGTGGAGTTACGTTCGACAATCTTCTGTCAATGTTTTTCACAAGGGATGCGAAACATAAAATACAACAAGATACTTACATACAGAGAGCCAGGATGTTTGGTTCTCGTCGGACTCATCTTGAGTACTTTGAGCTTACGATTCCCGAGCAACTCTACCTAGATTGGCATAGGTGTTTCGTTTTCCACCGTCTCTCTCTGGAGGCGATCAAAAACAACATGGGCTCACCGGTTTGGCTGTCAGACAGCCGGATTGCAGCGGCCGCCTCAAGCAGCATCGATAAGGCCAACGTCGTAATAGATCACGGGGAGATGTCATATGGCATGTTCGAGTATGAGCCACGCGTCGACATCGAGTTCAGATCTAACCCCGATTCACTTGCTGCCTTGGCTCGACTACAGGCCAAGCTGGGCCCTGATGCAGTTCCAGATTACTTGCTCAGATATGTACGTCAGACGTCCAAAGGTGCAGGTCCGAATGCCATTGCAATCCATGCGGCCAGCCAAGTTGAGAATATGAAGGACGCTGACCACGACCAGATTCGGCGATCCAAGGGCCTCTTTGGCCAAGCGAAACGAGACGCACCCGAGGCTCTTCACCACTTCAAACTATTTTACAATGGAAAGGGAAAGGCACGCCTTGTATATCGGTTCACGGGGAATATCAGCTTCCTGAAAAATATGAAAAATGCTGGACGAGTATGAATTTTATCAGGGCGTAGTTCTTCGGCAGCTAGTCGTAGAAATCAGCCAACCCGTCGCATTTCGTCCCTTCGTAAGAGAGGGGCGCGTCAACGCGTTTGTTCTTAACAGGAAGATAGGGGTTTATGTAAAGCACGCTTCCGCGAGGATGAGTCCATGGCGCTTTACGTTCAGCATTGAGCAGGCGGCGGATCTGCTGGATCTGGAGGTCCAGTATCCTGAGACTTTTGTTGCTCTTGTCTGCGAGACAGACGGGATTGTCACCTTGAGTGCCGGCGAATTGCACCAAGTCGTGAGTTTTCACGAGACCGAGAAGGCTTGGTTGCGAATCGACCGTCCGTACCGAGGCCAGTACTCAGTCTCTGGAAACCGCGCTCCCTTACCCGGGAAGGTTCCGCGCGGGATGGACGCAATTGCAAGCGCTCTAATTCAGGCGAAAGAGCCTGCCTGATGCCGAACGCCGGGACGATCTATCATGCGTTAGGCCGGAATCCGGTTCATCCATTTCCGGCGCGAATGGCCCCAGAAATCGTTTCCCGGATAATTCGCTCCGCCAAGCGGCCGATGCGCGTGCTAGATCCGATGTCCGGATCTGGAACGGTGATCGCGCTTGCCCAACAAGCATCGCATGCCGCGTTTGGAATCGATGTTGATCCTCTCGCCGTCCTAATAGCTCGCGTCTGGACGCGCCGCATCAACCATCACAAGGTGAAATTGAGAGCCACCTCCGTTCTGAAGCGCGCTCGTGAGGTAAGCAGTCGGATGGATTTGCGCGATGCTTTTCCAAGCGCCGCAAGTTCTCAAACACGAGCCTTCATTCGATACTGGTTCGACGCTCAGTCCCGTAGACAGCTAAAGGCATTGTCGGATGGGATTGGTCGCACAAGGGACGCGACAACGCGAGATGCGCTATGGTGCGCCTTCTCTCGATTGATTATCGCGAAGCAAGCAGGCGCGTCTCGCGCTTTGGACTTGGCGCACAGTCGTCCGCATCGGTTCTATCGCTCTGCACCGGCGCTGCCGTTCGATTATTTCGTCGATGAAGTAGAGCATGTCTTGCGGAACGCACTCGACTCCAAAGCTGCACGAAAGCAAGCATCCGTTAGGCTGGGTGACGCCCGAAAGCTACCGATTGCCTCTGATAGTATTGACTTAGTTCTGACATCGCCTCCTTATTTAAATGCGATCGATTACATTAGATGCAGCAAGTTCACGCTCGTATGGATGGGATTCTCTATTGAGAAACTTACAAATATTCGCCGATCCAGCGTTGGAACAGAGGCGGTCGATAGCGACTCTCTCGAGGACGCGGAGCTAAATAAGCTGGCGCAACTGCTTACCTTGAGCGGTTTATCCAAGCGCCATCTCGGAATAGTTCTTACATATATGTATGATATGCGAACCTGCATCGCAGAAGTCGCCAGGGTTCTCGCAGTTGGCGGAAAAGCGGTCTACGTTGTCGGCGAGAATACAATTCGTGGACAGTATATCGAAACGGCCAAAATCATAAAATCTCTAGCTAGACGACGTGGCTTAAGGCTCACGTCATCCCGCCGGCGCATTCTTCCACATAATCGCAGATATTTACCTCCACCGAAGCGAGCCAAAAGCGCGCTGGATGGTCGGATGAGAGCTGAAATAATTCTCCACTTTGTCAGAGAGCGCTAAGCGAGTTCGCCGGCTCGCTCTAGCCTCCTTAATAAATCGTCTCCCTTAGCCGCGCCGGATACGCCTTGTCGTACTCCTCCCCGCCGTGCTCGCCCTTGGTGATCGCGGCCAAGATCGTGCCGTTGCTCGGCAGGCTCGCGCGGTCGACGTGGCGCGCGACATCCCACAGTTTCGAGCGGAGGATCGCCTTGGAGCACTGGAAATAGACGCGCTCGACCGCAACGACGATGACCGAGCGCGGTGTCTTTCCGGCGAATACGAAGCTCTCGGTGAGCGCCGGATCGGTCGAGATTGTGGCGCGGCCGATGACGCGGAACGTCTCGCCGACGCCGGGCACGAGGAACAGGAGCGACACGCGCGGGTCGCGCACGATGTTGCGCAATGAATCGACGCGGTTGTTGCCGCGCCGGTCGGGGATCAGCAGCGTCCTCTCGTCGGCGACGCGCACGAAGCCCGGCTCGTCGCCGCGCGGCGTGCAGTCGACGCCTTCCGGCCCGACGGTCGCGAGCGCGAAGAACGGCGCCGCCTCGATGAAGGCGCGGTATTGCGCGTTGACGTGGTCGATCTCCTTGAACACCGCGGCGCCCGCGGGCAAGCCGTAGAGTGCTTCGAGCTGCTCGATGCTGGTGATGAGGTGGTCGGACATCTCAGTTCCCTTTATGCGGCGATCAAATGCTTGCCATCGTGGGCCGCAATCGTCACATCGACGAGCTGCCCGGGCTCGGCCGGCGCGGCGAGCCGCACCGGGGTGAATTGCTCGGTACGGCCGATGTCGTTCGACTCCGTGAGCACGCGGCGGCGGGTGCCGATCTCGCTCATCAGATGTCGCCGCAGCGCGGCCGTGCCCGCGTCGCGCAGCAGCCGCGCGCGCTCCTTGCGCAGCGGATGCGGCACCTGCGGCATGCGCGCCGCGGGCGTGCCGGGCCGCGCCGAATAGGGGAACACGTGCAAGTGCGTGAGCCCGCATTCGTCCACGAGGTCGCGTGAGCGCGCGAACGCCGCATCGGTTTCGGTCGGGAAGCCCGCGATGATGTCGGCGCCGAACAGGATATCTGGACGCAGGCGCCGCACCTGCTCGGTGAACGCCACCGCGTCGGCGCGCGAGTGGCGCCGCTTCATGCGCTTGAGGATCAGGTCGTCGCCATGCTGCAGCGAAAGGTGCAGATGCGGCATCAACCGTGGCTCGTCCGCGAGAGCGGCGAGCAGGTCGGCGTCCGCCTCGACCGAATCGATCGAGGAAATGCGCAGGCGTTTCAGTTCCGGCACGTGCTTCAAGATCTGCCGCACGAGCTTGCCGAGGCGCGGCGCGCCGGGCAGGCCCGAGCCGTAGCTGGTGATATCGACGCCGGTGAGTACCACTTCCGCGTAGCCGTGCTCGACGAGACGGCGCACCTGCGCGACCACCTCGCCCATCGGAACCGAGCGCGAGTTCCCGCGCCCGTAGGGGATGATGCAGAAGGTGCAGCGGTGATCGCAGCCGTTCTGGATTTGCACGAATGCACGCGCGCGGCCGTCGAGGCTGTCGACCATATGCAGGGCGGCTTCCTTCACCGCCATGATGTCGTTGACGCGGATTTTTTCTTCTTTTTCGAGACCGAACGATCCTCGGACTAGAATATCGCGCTGCTCGGCCCAGAGCTTTGTGCTGATCTTCTCCTCGTTGCCCAGTACGATCGCGACCTCGGGCATTTCTACGAACGTTTGCGGCTCGGTCTGGGCCGCGCAGCCGGTCACCACGATTTTCGCACCCACGCGCTCCCGCGCGAGCCTGCGGATCGCCTGGCGCGCCTGCCGCACGGCTTCCGCCGTCACCGCGCAGGTGTTGACCACGATCGTATTCTCCACGCCGGCGCTGGTCGCGGCGTTGCGGATCACTTCGGACTCATAGGTGTTGAGGCGGCAGCCGAAAGTGATCACATCGACGCTCATCATGCCACCGCGGCGAACAACGCTGGATCGAAGCGGCCCTCGAATTCGAACGCGACCGGCCCGGTCATCAGCACGTGATCGTCCGGCTCGCGCCACTCGATCTGCAAATCGCCGCCCGGCAGCGTCACCGTCACCTTGCGGCCCGTCTTGCGCAGCCGTGCAGCAGCAACAGCAGCAGCACAAGCCGCAGAGCCACAGGCCTTTGTGAGCCCCGCGCCGCGCTCCCAGGTGCGAACCACAATGTGCTCCTTCGATCTGACAGCGCAGAGCGAGATGTTGGCGCGTTCAGGGAAGATCGGATGGTTTTCCAGCAGCGGGCCGATCTTGCCGAGATCGTAAGCCGCCACATCCTTCACCCAGAAAATGGCGTGCGGATTGCCCATGCTCAGCGCCGAGGGCGAATGCAGGATCGGATCGTCGATCGGGCCGATCTGCAGCTCGATGCAGCGTGTGTCGGCGAATTCTTCCGCGAGCGGGATCTGATCCCACGCAAAGCGCGGCTTGCCCATGTCGACGGTCGAGATCAGCGGCTCGGCGCCCTTCCAGCAATTGAGCAGCCCTGCCGGCGTCTCGAAGGTGAGCGCGTCCTTTCCGGTTTCGCGGAACATGAGTTCCGCGATGCAGCGCATGCCGTTGCCGCACGCCCCGGCCGCGGAACCATCGCTGTTGAAAATGCGCACATAGGAATCCGTGCCAGGCGTGCGCGGCGGATAGAGCGCCATCATCTGGTCGTACGGCGTGCCCTGCGGCTTGGCCGCGGCGCGCGCATCGGCCGCCGTGATCGCCGCAGGCTTGGCGCGCATGTCGACCACCACGATCTCGTTGCCGAGACCGTTCATCTTCACGAATGCGTGGCCGGAAAGGGCGCTCATGGACGATCCTTACACCCGAGGTTATATGGCGAAAGATTGGCGCGACGCCAGCCGTTGCGCATGGCGGGCGGCACAAACCGGCAGGCAAATCGGGCATCGCCGTGCTATGAATCCGGTGCCGCAAGCCGGGGCGGACGGTGTTCGGATGGGGAGAGTTTCGATGTCATTTCGGCGCCTTGCCGCATGGGTGCTCGTCGCCATGTGTGTCTTGCTGACGCTGACGAATCCGTCCTTTGCCCAGACCACGCCGCCTCCGCCCCCCGCCCAGGCGCCGCAGCCGAAGCCGGGCGACGCGTTCGGCGAAGAGGTGACGCTGACGGCAAAGACCATGATCTACGGCAAGGGCACCGCGAATTGGGATTCGGCGTTCGAGACGCTGGTCGAGGCGTTCAAGGACGTCTACGGCGCGATGCAGAAGCAGGGGCTGAAGGCCGCCGGCCCGGCGATGACGATCTACACCGCGACCGACGACACCGGGTTTGAATATCAGGCCGGCGTGCCGGTCGCCGAGGAGCCGAAAGCTCCATTGCCGGACGCGCTGTTCGTCGGGAAGTCGCCGGAAGGAAGGGCGCTGAAGTTCATCCACCGCGGCTCATACGATGCCATGGACTCGACCTACGAGGCGATCACCAATCATCTCGACGAGAAGCGGCTGGAAGCGCGCGACCTGTTCGTCGAGCACTACGTGACCGATCCGTTGACGACGCCCGAGGACAATCTCGTCATCGAGGTCTACGTGCCGGTCAAATGACGGCGCAGCCGTCATCCCGGACGCGGCGCAGCGGCGAGCTGAGATCGCACAAGCTCAAGCTACGGCTTGCGCCTTCATTTCCCAAACCTGACCGGGCTTGAGCAATCGGAATTGCTCGGGTTCGATTCCAGCATCGACCCGCGCGGCAACAAGCGCGCGCTCGGGCGCATCGAACGGCTCGTCGGTGAGCTGAAACGTGCCGTAGTGGTGGCCGAGCGCGAATTCGGCGCCGCAGGTCTGGAAGGCTCGCACCGACTCGGCAGGGTTCATGTGCTGGTCGCCCATGAACCAGCGCGGCTCATAGGCGCCGATCGGAAGAACAGCGAGGCGGAACGGGCCGTAGCGGTCGCGCGCGGCGCGGAAATGGTGGCCGTTGCCGTAGCCTGAAATCCGCCACGTGATAGATGCGGCCCGCGGGTGTTTCGAGCACGAACGAGGCCCACAGCGCCTTGTTGCGGTCGGTCAGCCCGCGCGCCGACCAGTGGTGTGTCGGCACCAGCGTGACGGCAACATTTTTGCCGAGCTCCACCCGGTCGTGCCAGTCGCGCGCTTCGGCGCGGATCGCCGGATCGTGATCCTTCATGATCGCGTCGTTACCGAGCGGCGTGATCACGCGCGCCTTGTGCGCGGCCGCGAGCCGCGCCAGCGTTTCGACATCGAGATGATCGTAGTGGCAGTGCGACACCAGCACGACATCGATCGGCGGCAGCGCCTCGAATGCGATGCCCGGATCGTTGACGCGCTTCGGTCCTGCGAACTTCACCGGCGAGACGCGCTCCGACCACACCGGATCGATCAGGATGTTCAAGCCTGCGGTCTGCAGTAGCCAACTCGCGTGCCCGACGTAGGAGAGGCGCCATTCCGCTCCGTCCACGCGCGTGGGCGGGCGATCGCTGTAGGGGCTCGGCACACGTTCGGGCCATTCGGACTTCTCGCGGCCCGAGTACCAACGCAGCAGCGTTGCGATGCTTTTGGGCGGCGATGAATGCGGATCGAAAAAGCGCGTACCGTCGAAATGGTCGGATACCGGGCCGTCGTAATAGCGCGCCGAAGCGGAGCGCAGGCCGAGCACGCCCACGACCGCCCCGAAAGCGGCAAATCCGGCGAACAGTCGGCGGCGGGTGAAGAGGGGCATGCAATCCCTATCGAGGGCCGATGAGCGAAACACCCTCTACCGGCGCCGCCCGTATTAATTCATCATCCAAGGTGGCGAGTGCTAGTCTCTCGCGCAGGGCCAATTCGAGGTACACCGCATCATAGAAGCTCAACCGATGCCGTCGCGCGAGCGCGATCACGGCGGCATAGTCCGGCAGGGACGCATGGTTGATGGAAAATCGCTCAATGATTCGAAAGAAGTCGAGCGTGTAGTCTTCGGTCAGGCGCCCTCGGCGCTCTCCTTGCAGCGCGACATTGCGCACTTCAAACCACCAATGTAGCGGTACGCGGGCGCTTTCTCGGTCAAGCTCCAGCAGGGCCCATGCGGCATCGGCGCGCGCGTCGTTTTCATCGTGAAAGCACCAGCAGCCGACGATCGATGCATCAAGGACAAACGGCACGGGCTATTTGCGACCTTCATCGCGCCAAGCCAGGATTTCCTCAACGGTCGCCCGTCCGGCGGTTTTTCTCAGTTCTTTGAGCTCGGCCATCGCGCGCAGGGCGTCAGCGCGCCGTCCGTCTTCCTCGCGCATCAGCCGGGCGACGGGCTTGCCATGCCGCGTAATCACGACGGTTTCTCCGCGCTCGACCTCGTCGATCAGGTCGGACAGCTGCGCCTTAGCCGTAGAGAATTGAACTTGCTTCATAATTTTTTGACCAGTCAGATTGACTAGTTCAATCTAGCGCGGAGATTCACTATCTGCAAGTGCGTTGACTGTCCGCGCTTGGCACCCTAACTGTCTCCCGCTCTCGAAAAGAGCCGTAATGCCAACTCGCCGCCCGGGCCCCGAAGCCAGCGGCCACCGCCCGACAGCGCGATGCGCCCTCGGGCGCGAAAGTGTTTTTGATGTTCGACAGCCTGTCGGAACGGCTTGGCGGAATTCTCGATCGCCTGACGCGGCGCGGCGCGCTCTCGGAGGCCGACGTCGATGCGGCGCTGCGCGAGGTTCGCCGCGCGCTGCTCGAAGCCGATGTCGCACTCGATGTCGTGCGCTCGTTCGTCGACGAGGTAAAGAAGCACGCGGTCGGCATCGCGGTGATCAAGTCGGTCACGCCCGGCCAGATGGTCGTCAAGATCGTGCACGACCAGCTGATCGCGACGCTCGGCGCGACTGCCGATCCGATCGACCTCAACGCGCCCGCGCCGGTCGCCATCATGATGGTCGGCCTGCAGGGCTCGGGCAAAACCACGACCACGGCAAAGATCGCGCGGCGTCTCACCGAGCAGGGCCGGCGCAAGGTGCTGATGGCCTCGCTCGACACCCGCCGTCCCGCCGCGATGGAGCAGCTCGCCGTGCTTGGTCAGCAGGTGAGCGTGGACACGCTGCCGATCGTCACGGGGCAGACGCCGCCGCAGATCGCGCGCCGCGCGATGGAAGCCGCCCGCCTCGGTGGCTTCGATGTCGTGATGCTCGACACGGCGGGCCGCACCACGCTCGACGAAGACATGATGGCGGAAGCCGCGGCCGTGAAGCAGGCCGCCTCGCCGCACGAAGTGCTCTTGGTCGCCGATGCCCTCACCGGACAGGACGCCGTCAATCTCGCGCGCTCTTTCGATGAACGCGTCGGGCTGACCGGCATCGTGCTCACGCGCGTCGATGGCGACGGGCGCGGCGGCGCCGCGCTGTCGATGCGCGCCGTTACCGGCAAGCCGATCAAGCTGATCGGCACCGGCGAAAAACTCGACGCACTGGAAGACTTCGATCCCGCGCGCATCGCCGGCCGCATTCTCGGCATGGGTGATATCGTGTCGCTGGTCGAGAAGGCCGCCGCCACGATCGATGCCGAGAAGGCCGCGCGCGTCGCCGAGAAGATGCGCAGGGGCGCGTTCGATCTCGCCGACCTGCGCGAGCAACTCGGGCAGATGCAGACCATGGGCGGCATCGGCGGGCTGATGGGGATGATGCCCGGCATCGCCAAGATGAAAAATCAGATCGCTGCGGCGAACCTCGATGAGCGCGTGCTCAAGCGGCAGATGGCGATCATCGACTCGATGACGCCGCGGGAGCGGCGCAATCCCGATCTACTGAAAGCGAGCCGCAAGCGCCGCATCGCCGAGGGCTCCGGCACCAAGCCGGAGGACATCAATCGGCTCCTGAAAATGCATCGCGGCATGGCCGACATGATGAAGGCGATGAGCGGCGCGAAGCGCGGCCCGATGGCCGGCATCGCGCAGATGATGGGCTTCGGCGGCGGCATGCCGAGCCCGGAAGAGATGCAGAAGCTCGCCGAGAAGATGCCGGGCGGATTGCCTCCCGGAATGCCGGGCGCACCGCAAGGCATGCCTGGAAAGATGCCCGGCCTGCCGCCGAATTTCCCCGGAACGCTGCCTGGAAGCTTTCCAGGTCTTGGGCCGAAAATGCCCGGGCTTGGCGGCTTTCCCGGACTTGGAAAAAAGAAATGACGATCACCCTCACCCGTCATTCCGGGGCGCGCCGTAGGCGCGAGCCCGGAATCCAGCCTCCGACTGTGGTTATGGATTCCGGCTCTCGCTTCGCTCGGCCGGAATGACCAGCTTTGATGAGAAAGGAACTTCAATGTCGCTGAAAATCCGGCTCGCGCGCGCGGGCACCAAGAAGCGCCCCGTCTATCACATCGTGATCGCCGACAGCCGTAGTCCGCGCGACGGGCGCTACATCGAGCGGCTCGGCTATTTCAATCCGCTGCTCGCCAAGGACCACAAGGATCGTCTCAAGCTCGATCTCGAAAAGGTCAAGGCCTGGATGGCGAAGGGCGCGCTGCCGACCGACCGCGTGACGCGTTTCCTCGACGCCGCCGGCATCATGAAGCGCGAAACGCGCAACAATCCCGAGAAGGCGAAGCCGAAGAAGAAGGCGCAGGAGCGTGCGGCGGCCGCCGCCGGCGCGCCTGCCGAGGGTGCGCCACCCGCGGCTGCGCCCGCAGCCTAAGTGACCGCGCGCGTCTGCATTGCGCAGATCGGCGCCGCGCACGGCGTGCGCGGCGAGGTACGGCTCAAGGCTTTCACCGAGGATCCGCTCAGCGTTGCGCGCTACGGCGCGCTCGAAACCGAAGATGGCAAACAGCGTTTCGAGATCGAGGCGGTGCGGCCCGCCAAAGACATGCTGGTTGCGCGCCTGAAAGGCGTGAGCGATCGCGACGCGGCGGAGCGGTTGAAGAACCTGCGCCTCTATGTGTCGCGCGAGCGCTTGCCGAAACCTGCGGATGACGAGTTCTATGTTGCTGATCTCGTCGGGCTTGCGGCAGTGAGGACGAACGGCGAGGCGGTCGGCACCGTGAAGGCCGTGCACAATTTCGGCGCGGGCGATCTGTTGGAGATCGAACCGGCCGATGGCGGCGCGACAGTCATGCTGCCGTTCAACGAAACCGCCGTGCCGCGCGTCGATGTCGCGGCCCGCAAGATCGTCGTCGAGCCGCCGGTGGATGCGTGATGTGGCGCGCGACGGTGCTCACGATCTTCCCCGAGATGTTTCCCGGGCCGCTGGGCGTCAGCCTCGCCGGCAAGGCGCTCGAGAAAAAGTTGTGGGCGCTCGATGCGATCGATATCCGCGATCACGCAACCGACAAGCATCGCACGGTCGACGACACGCCGGCGGGCGGCGGGCCCGGCATGGTGATGAAGGCGGATGTGCTCGCCCGCGCGATCGATGCCGCGGGCGACGGTCGGCCGCGGCTGCTGATGTCGCCGCGCGGAGCGCCGCTGACGCAAGGTCGGATCGCGGAACTCAGCGGCGGGCCGGGTACGATCATCGTGTGCGGCCGTTTCGAGGGGGTGGACGAGCGCCTGATCGAGGGGCGCGGCCTGGAAGAGCTCTCGCTCGGAGATTTCGTGCTGTCAGGCGGCGAGATCGCCGCGATGGCGCTGATCGACGCCTGCGTGCGGCTCCTGCCCGGCGTCATGGGCAAGGAGGCTTCGGGTGCCGAGGAAAGCTTCGCGGAGGGCCTGCTCGAATACCCGCAATACACCCGGCCGCAGCTCTGCGAGGGCCGGGCGATCCCCGAGGTGCTCCTGTCCGGCGATCACGCCAAGATCGCGGCCTGGCGCCGTGTCGAGGCGGAGCGATTGACCAAGGAGCGCCGGCCGGACCTTTGGGCAGCCGTCAAACCGAAGGGCGTGACGGACGGGTGACAAGCCCAAAACTTTCCAGTAGAAGCTCGCCCAACCCCATTTTGACCTGCCGCCTGAGCGCCCTGTGCGCGGCGCCGCCGCCGGAGAATTGCCATGAACCTTCTGAAACAGATTGAGCAAGAGCAGATCGAGAAACTCACCGCCAACAAGGAAATCCCGGATTTCGCGCCGGGCGACACCGTGATCGTCAACGTCAAGGTGGTCGAGGGCGAACGCTCGCGCGTGCAGGCCTACGAGGGCCTGTGCATCGCGCGCTCGGGCGGCGGCATCAACGAGAGCTTCACGGTGCGCAAGATTTCCTACGGCGAGGGCGTCGAGCGCGTGTTCCCGCTCTATTCGCCGATGGTCAACTCGATCAAGGTCGTGCGCCGCGGCAAGGTGCGCCGCGCCAAGCTTTACTACCTGCGCGGATTGCGCGGCAAGAAGGCGCGCATCACCGAGAAGCAGGAAGGCGGCGCCGAGGCCGCCGCGGCGAAGGCGGCGGAGTAATCGCTCCCGTCATTTGACCGCCCCGCATCACTTCTTCAGCGGCGCGACGAGCATCCAGCGGTGGCCGAACGGGTCGACGACGATCGCGAAGCGGTCGCCCCAGAACATGTCCTCCGGCGGTACCACGCCATTGGCGCCCGCCGAGACGGCTTGCGCGAACATCCCATCGACCTCGCCCGGCGTTTCAAGCGCGATCGACACCGCGACCGGCGCGGTGTTGTCCGGCGTCGGCGCGGGCGGACCGCCATGGTCCTTGGAATAGTCGTCAGACATCATCACGATGCCACCGTTGATGGTCATGCGCGCGTGGAACAGGCGCCCATCCTCGCCCGGATGGCGGAAGATGTCGGTCGCCCCGAAGGCCTTCTGGTAGAATTCCAGCGCCTTGTCGGCGCCGTTTATGGTCAGGTAGGGCGTGATCGGCTGCATGGTGGTGCTCCACTGATGACGTTGGAGGGCATGCGGACCGGGCAGGGGGCCTACGCGGTCGCACCCACTTTCCCTTGCTATTTGAAGCGATTAAAGAGTGGCCCCGTAACGATCGCGTGACAGGATTTTTTGAGCAATGGCAAAGCCCCGCACCCTCTACGACAAGATCTGGGACGACCATCTGGTCGACGAGCAGCCGGACGGGACCTGCCTGCTCTACATCGACCGCCATCTCGTGCACGAGGTAACGAGCCCACAGGCGTTCGAGGGCTTGCGCGCCGCGGGCCGCAAGGTGCGCGCGCCGGAAAAGACGCTCGCGGTGGTCGATCACAACATTCCGACGTCCGACCGCAAGCTGCCCAATCCCGATCCGGAAAGCGCCGAGCAGATCGCGTCGATGGCGCAGAACGCGCGCGATTTCGGCATCGAGTATTACGACGAGTTCGATCGCCGCCAGGGCATCGTGCACATCATCGGACCCGAGCAGGGCTTCACGCTGCCCGGCACCACGATCGTGTGCGGCGACAGCCATACCTCGACGCATGGCGCGTTCGGCGCGCTCGCGCACGGTATCGGCACGTCCGAGGTCGAGCATGTGCTGGCGACGCAGACGCTGATCCAGCGCAAGGCGAAGAACATGCGCGCGGTCGTCGACGGCAAGCTGCCGGCGGGCGTCACCGCCAAGGACATCATCCTTGCCATCATCGGCGAGATCGGCACCGCGGGCGGCACCGGCCATGTGCTCGAATATGCCGGCGAGGCGATCCGCGCGCTCTCGATCGAAGGCCGCATGACGGTCTGCAACATGTCGATCGAGGGCGGCGCGCGCGCCGGCATGATCGCGCCGGACGAGAAGACGTTCGAATACATCAAGGGCCGTCCCAAGACGCCGAAGGCCGGCGCATGGGAAACCGCGATGCGCTATTGGGAGACGCTGCACTCGGACGAGGGCGCGGCGTTCGACCGCGAGATCAGGCTCGATGCCGCGAAGCTGCCGCCGATCGTCACCTGGGGCACAAGCCCCGAGCAGGTCGTCTCGATCACCGGCCGCGTGCCGCGGCTCGACGAGGTGACCGACGAGCACAAGCGCGAAATGCTGACGCGCTCGCTCGCCTACATGGGCCTCCAGGGCGGCGAGAAGATCACCGACATCGCGCTCGACCGCGTGTTCATCGGCTCATGCACCAACGGCCGCATCGAGGATCTGCGCGAGGTCGCGCGCATCGCGGAGGGCAAGCACGTCAACGCCAGCGTCAATGCCATGATCGTGCCGGGCTCCGGCCTGGTGAAGGAGCAGGCCGAGGCCGAAGGGCTCGACAAGATCTTCAAGGCGGCGGGCTTCGACTGGCGCGAGCCCGGATGCTCGATGTGTCTCGCGATGAACCCGGACAAGCTCGCGCCCGGCGAGCGCTGCGCCTCGACCTCGAACCGCAATTTCGAGGGCCGCCAAGGGCTACAAGGGCCGCACGCATCTGGTGTCGCCCGCGATGGCGGCGGCGGCTGCGATCGCCGGCACGTTCGTCGACGTGCGCGAGTGGAAGTGAGTGATCGCCCCGGCGACGCGCGCCGCTACCAGCGGAACATGGTGAACGGGAACGGCGGCCCATAATGATACCGCCGATGATGGCGGTAATAGCGGTAGCGCGGCCGGGAGTACGGCCACCAGAACCGCGAATGCGCGTAGAAGAACGGGTCGCGCCGGTATGGATAATAGCGATAGCGCGCGGTGCGCCGCTTTGACGGCTTCTTCGCCTCGGACCTGGTAGGTGTCGTTGTGGTTTCGCTTGTGGGCGGTGTTGCCGCCGGTGCGGTAGTCGACGGCGCTGTCGTGGCCGGTGGCGTCGCGGGCGCTGGTGCGGCCGGCGCCGCGGGCGCAGACGTTGCGGGCGGTGTTGCGGCTGGCGGTGGCGCGGCGCGCGGCGGAGCGGGCGCGGCCGGCACCGGCTCGACGGAACCGGGAGCCGCAGGCGCGCTCACGGCGTGATGTGCCGCGGCGCACAGCAGCGCGACGGCCGTGACACCGGCGAACAGTCTGGACATGATCAACCCCCAACAGTCGCGGCAGTCAGAATGCGTCAGCCGCGCACCCACCAGCAGCGCTGAACCGGCACGATCACGGTGCCGCTCGGGCGCCATTGCTGCGCCAGCCGGAAGACGCAATCGCGGTAAAGCAGCCGACCCGGATAGACCCGCAGCCGCGCGGGAGGGCGGCGTGCCTGCGCGGAAACCTCGGTTGAGGACGCCTGCATGACCGTCGAAATCGGCGCGGCCGCCGCCGCGCCAACGTCAATCCCCAGCGCGCCGGCCATCGCCGCGATGATGATGCTACGCATGAAACGTTCCCACGATCTTCCGCTACGCTCCCGCATCGTTGCGGCGCCGTCAACCGCTTGACTGTGGCACCGGATGCCCCGCAGGCCTATGTTTGTCGCCATGAGCGATCCACGGCAACGCGAGGAGGACCAGCGGCGCGAGGCGCTGCGCACCCTCGATGCGTTGCGCGACAGCGACACCTTCGCCACCTCGGCGCTCGCGCGCACGGCGCGCCGCGCCAGCGATCATTTCACCGCCAAGGATACCATGAAGGATGCCGTCGCCGCGGACGGCCCGGTCGACACGATCGAGTTGTGGGGGCGGCGCATCGGCCGGGCCTTGAGCCTCGCCGGCCTCGTCGGGCTCGCGATCTATCTCTATCTCACGTATTTCGCCAAGTAAGCGCGATGAACGCCACCAACGATCCGCTCGGCTGGCGCGGCACGTCCGCGCCCTCGCTGGCCGAATTCGAGGTGCTGGCGATCGAGGCGTTCCGCCGCCTGCCGGAGAACTTCCGCGCGCTCTGCGCCGACCTCGTGATCAAGATCGACGATTTCGCGACCGACGAAGTGCTCGATCATCTGGGCGCGAAGAGCGAGTTCGACGTGCTCGGCCTGTTCCAGGGCGTCGGCCTGCCGTTCCGCTCGGAAAGCGCGCCCGTCCACATGCCGAACATGATCTGGCTCTACCGCCGCCCGATCCTCGACTACTGGGCTGAGCACGATGAGACGCTCGGCGCGATCGTCACGCATGTGCTGGTGCACGAGATCGGGCATCATTTCGGCATGTCGGACGCCGATATGGAGAACATCGAACGGGCCGCCGATTGACGCGGCCGTCCCATGCGCGGCGAACATGGCGCGAGGCTTTCGCGGCTGGGCGGTTTGCTGTAGACCACTGCCACCTGATCGTCCGAAAAGAAACAGTTCGATGGAAAAGTTCACCAAGCTGGAAGGCGTCGCGGCGCCGATACACATGATCAATGTCGATACCGACATGATCATCCCGAAGAACTATCTGAAGACGATCAAGCGCACCGGGCTCGGCAAGGGCCTGTTCGCCGAGAAGCGCTACAAGGACGACGGGAGCGAGAACCCGGACTTCGTGCTCAACAAGCCGGCCTACCGCAATGCCAAGATCCTTGTCGCGGACGACAATTTCGGCTGCGGCTCAAGCCGCGAGCACGCGCCCTGGGCGCTGATGGATTTCGGCATCCGCTGCGTCATCTCGACCTCGTTCGGCGATATTTTCTACAACAACTGTTTCAAGAACGGCGTTCTCCCGATCAAGGTCTCGCCGGAGGATCTGGAGAAGCTGTTCGACGACGCCGACCGCGGCGCCAACGCGACGCTTTCGATCGATCTGGAGAAACAGGAAATCCGCGGGCCGGACGGCGGCGTGGTGAAATTCGAGATCGACGGGTTCCGCAAGCACTGCCTGCTCAACGGCCTCGACGACGTCGGCTTGACCATGGTCAAGCAGGACAAGATCGGCGCCTACGAAGACAAGGCGAAGGCCACGCGGCCGTGGATGTGAGGCGCGCTGCGCTCGGCGTCACTGACGTGCGGACGACTTTTCTTCATTGGTGCTGTCCCTCGCACCCGGCGCGTTAGGCAGGATTTCGTTGAGGTTCTCGCGCGCGGTTGTGTTGTTGGGATCAGACCTGAGCGCTGCACGAAATTCAGCAATTGCTTCCTCGGTCCTGCCTAGGCCCTTCAGGATAGCGCCCAGATTGGCATGTGCATCTGAGTAGTTCGGATCAAGCTTCGTGACTTCGCGATAAGCGGCAATCGCGTCTTCGCTCTTGCCGGGCTGATCCTGCAGCAGCAGTCCGAGATAGTAGTGGGCATCAGCAAACTTCGGATCCCGCTTGATGACTTCCCGGTATGCTGCAATGGCTTCGCCGCTCTTGCCGGTCTGCCGGTGTAGCTCCATGCCGAGGTTGAAGTAGGCATTTACATAATCCGGATCCAACCTGATGGCCTCGCGATATTCGGCGATGGCATCTTCGATCTTGCCGGGCTGTGATCGCAATACTGTGCCGAGATTGTAGTGGGCCATCGCATTCATCGGATCGACCTTGACAGCTTCGCGGTACACCGCGGTGGCCTCATCAGTTCTGCCCAGCAGCAACTGTAACGTTGCGCCTGCATTGATGTAAGCTTTCGCAATCGTAGGAGCGAGCTTTATTGCTTCACGGTACGCCGCGACAGCTCCTTCGTGATCGCCCAGCTTGCCCAGAACGACACCCAGGTTGTTGTAAGATTCCGAAAACGATGGGTCCAGCCTGATGGCTTCGCGGTATGCCGCGATGGCGTCCTCATGTCGCTGCCGAAGTTGCAACGCGTTGCCTAGATTGTAGCGTGTGGCTGCATGTTTTGGGTCGAGCCGGATCGCTTCGCTGTATGCGGCGATCGCATCATCATACTTTCTTGCCGCCGCGCCTTCCGCATCCTTGCGCCCGGGACTGGCCGCTGCGCCCTCCCGATCTCCCAGCGCCCTCAACGCCATTCCTTTTATGACATATGCGCCGGCGACGTTCTCACCGGGCCTGGGCCGCTCGATCATCCGGTTCGCCTTCTCGATCGCCCTGGCCGGATCCTTGCTGACGTACCAAGCTGCGACCAGTTCGCGCTCGCTCTCATCCCATACTGCGGCAGCCGCTTCTGCGAGCAGTTCATCCGGTTTGTCGGGAGGGATCCCCGCTGGGCTGCTATAGAGGGTGCGTCCATCTTTGCGCAGGCGCAGCCAAAGCAGCTTATCCACGACTATCAATTCACCCGAGATGCTGCGGTGACGGGTGTTGCCGAAAAAGGTGCGGATCGTCGAGGTGATAGCATCGAGCGACAGTCCGACGGTCGGTACAGCGATGGTAGGTAGCTCGGCGCGGGTCACGATGGCTGATTTTTGCAATTCTATTTTTGCTTCTTCGGCGAACGTCGTCATGGCATCGCGCAGCCGCTGTGCGGCGACTTCAGGCGTGTAGCCGCCCTCCGCCAGCATCTTCGGTACGGATATCGGCTCAATCGCTGTTGTGTGTTGGCTGAGATTTCGGATCAGAAGCACCAGGATAACAACAATTACGATGGTCAACGGTACCTTCACGACAATACTGGAGATGATCCCAGCTGCGTTGTAGGTAGTCAGGGCCGCAGCACCCATCGTTTTCCATCGGCGTTTCACACGCGAAGAATTCATCCATTCGCGCAACGCGCTTAGCGCTGAAATCCGATGCGACTTCGCCGTTCTGCCGGCTGCCGGCTCGGCATCGTTCTTTCAACTCCTGGTCCTCGGCTTGTCCAACATCGCACCCAGCCCGTTGATAACGGGCGCATGCTAGCGCAGCTGCAATCAGAGCGAAAATACTATCTGTTGTCATCCCGCGCCTCAGCGCCCCTCGATCGCCTCGGCAATAGCCACGGTGCGGCGCGCCATCTCGGCATGCATGCGCTCGACCATGCGGCCGCCGATCTGCACCACGCCCTTGTCATGGTTCTCCGGCAGGTCGAACGCCGCGATCATCTTGCGTGCCTGCGCGACCTCGTCCGGCGTCGGTGAGAATGCCGCATTGCACGGCTCGATCTGGTTCGGATGAATCAGCGTCTTGCCGTCGAAGCCGAAGTCGCGCGCCTGCGCGCATTCCTGCGCGAAGCCTTCGGCATTCGCGATGTCGTTGTAGACGCCGTCGAGAATGTCGATGCCATATTCGCGCGCGGCCAGAACGCAGGTGGTGAGCCACGCCACCATCGGGGCGCGGCCGGGTAGCAGCCGCGCGCGCGTCTCCTTGGCGAGGTCGTTGGTGCCCATTACGAAGCCGGAGAGCCGTGTCTCGGAATCCTTCGCGGCCGCCGCGATGGCGCGCACGTTGAAGACCGCCGCCGGCGTCTCGATCATCGCCCAGATGCGAGTCCGATGATCGGCACGCATGTCGAGCAGCCGGCGCCCGATCATTTCGAGCTGTTCGAAAGCCGAGATCTTCGGAATCAGGACCGCGTCCGGAGCGGCCGCGACCGCAGCGGTGAGGTCTTCGGCAAGCCACGGCGTGCCGATGCCGTTGATCCGAATGAGCACCTCGCGCGCGCCGAACCCGCCAGCCTTCACGGCCGCCACCACCTGATCGCACGCGGCGGCCTTGGCGTCGGGCGCGACTGCGTCCTCCAGGTCGAGGATGACGCCGTCCACCGGCAATGCCTTCGCCTTTTCCAGCGCGCGGGCATTCGAGCCGGGTATGTAGAGTACGCTACGGCGCGGGCGGATGGTCATGCGGTCGTCCCCCAGAGGCATGGGCGGCGCAAACCCTAGCCGCCATGCATCGTGCATGCCACTGTTTCGCAGATGAGCTCCGAAACCTATGACGTGGTGATTATCGGCGGGGCGGCGGTCGGCTCGGCGGTCGCCTATTTCCTCACCCATGACATCGGCTTTACCGGTTCTGTGGCGGTCATCGAGCGCGACCCGAGTTACGCGTGCGCCGCCACGACGCTGTCGGCCGCTTCGATCCGCCAGCAGTTCTCCACGCCGGAGAACATCCGGATGAGTCAGTTCGGCGTCGCGTTCGTCCGCGAGCTGAAAGCGCGGTTCGGCGCGGAGGCCGACATCGCGTTTCGCGAGCGCGGCTACCTGCTGCTGGCGAGCGAGGCCGGTACGGATGTGCTTTGCGCAAACCACCGCGTGCAACAGGCGGAAGGCGCCGACATCGCGCTGATGGATGGTTCGGCGCTTGCCGAAAAATTCCTCTGGCTCAACACGTCGGACCTGATGCTCGGCGCTTTTGGGCGCAGCGGGGAAGGCTGGTTCGATGCCCACTCGCTGCTCGCACTGCTGCGCAACGCGGCGCGTCACAACGGCACGCGCTACATTCATGGCGAAGTCACCGGCATCGGGCGCACGGGCGCGCGGGTCACCGGCGTGACGCTCGCCAATGGTGAGCGCATCGCGTGCGGCATGCTAGTCAACGCCGCGGGCCCGCAGGCGGGCGATGTGGCGGCACTCGCCGGCATCGCGCTTCCCGTGGAGCCGCGCAAGCGCTGTGTCTTCGTGGTCGCGTGCCGCGCAGCACTGCCCGGCATGCCGCTGATGGTCGATCCGAGCGGCGTGTGGATACGCCCCGAGAGCGAGGTCTATATTTGCGGCGTCTCGCCGCCCGAAGAGAGTGACGCGCGCGCGACCGATTTTGAGGTGGACTATGCGCTGTTCGATGAGGTGGTCTGGCCAACGCTGGCACATCGCGTATCCGCTTTCGAAGCGCTGAAGCTGCAACGCGCCTGGGCCGGGCACTACGACTACAACACGCTCGACCAGAACGCCGTGATCGGACCGCATCCGGAAATCGGGAATGTCATTTTCGCCAACGGCTTCTCCGGCCACGGTTTGCAGCAATCGCCGGCCGCCGGGCGCGCGGTCGCCGAGCTGATCACTCATCAAAAGTTTGTATCGCTCGACCTTTCATTGTTCGGCTATGAGCGTATTGCGGAAGGACGGGCGGTGAAGGAACTCAACATCATATGATCGGTCAGGACGACATCCGCGCGGCCTATACGCGCATCAAGCCGCACATCCGGCATACGCCGGTCATCCGCGCCGATGCGGCGGATGTCGGAATGACATTGCTGCACCCGCTCACGTTCAAGCTCGAGTTTCTGCAGCACACCGGCACGTTCAAGCCGCGCGGTGCGTTCAACAACCTGCTCTCGCGCGACGTGCCGAAGGTGGGCGTCGCGGCTGCCTCGGGCGGCAACCATGGCGCGGCGGTCGCCTACGCGGCGCAATGCCTGAAGCATAAGGCTACGATCTTCGTGCCGGACGTCTCGTCGTCGGTGAAGATCGCGCGCATCAAAAGTTACGGCGCCGATGTGCGGGTCGGCGGTGCGCGCTACGCGGACGCGCTCGATGCCTGCAACGTCTTCATCAAGACGAATGGCGCGCTGTCGGTGCATGCCTATGACGCCGCCGAGACGGTCGCGGGTCAGGGCAGCGTTGGGCTCGAATGGGAAGAGGATGCTCCCGATCTCGATACGGTGTTGGTTGCGGTCGGTGGCGGCGGGCTGATCGCCGGCATCGCCGCGTGGTACGGCAGGCGCATCAAGGTCGTCGGCGTCGAGCCGGAAGGGTCGCGCGCGTTGCATGCCTCGCTCGAAGCCGGCCGCCCGGTCGATGTGACGGTCGAGAGCATCGCGGCGGATTCGCTTGGCGCGCGCAACACCGGACAGATGGTCTATGACATCGCACGGCAAAACGTCGACCATGTTGCGCTGGTGCCCGACGACGCGATCGTCACCGCTCAGCGGCTGCTGTGGGACCGGCTGCGCATTGCTGCCGAGCCGGGCGGCGCGGCCGCGCTCGCCGCGCTGGTGACCGGAAGTTACAAACCACGCGCGGACGAAAAGATCGGCGTGCTGCTGTGCGGCGCGAACGTGGATCTGGCAAAACTTGCGGCGGTGAGTTCATGAGCTTTCCGGATCGCCTGATCGAAGGCTACCGCAGCTTCCTCGCCGGCCGGTTGCCGGAGGAACAGAGCCGCTACCGCGAACTCGCCGAGCAGGGCCAGTCGCCACAGATCATGGTGATCGGCTGCGCCGACTCGCGCGTCTCTCCCGAGGTGATCTTCGATGCGCGGCCTGGCGAACTGTTCGTGGTGCGCAACGTCGCCAACCTGGTGCCGCCCTACTCGCCCGACGGCGGACAGCATGGCGTATCGGCGGCACTGGAGTTCGGCGTGGTGGCGCTGAAGGTGCGGCACATCGTTGTGCTCGGCCATGCGCAGTGCGGCGGCGTGAAAGCCTACGCGGAGGATGCCGAGCCGCTCTCGCCCGGCGATTTCATCGGCCAGTGGATGAAACTGATGGCGCCGGCGATGGAGAAGATCGGACCGCGCGGCAATCTTTCCGAGACCGAGTATCTGATACGGCTCGAGCAAGCGAACGTCGCCAACAGCCTCGATAATCTGATGACGTTTCCACGCCTGCGCAAACGCGCCGAGGACGGTGACATCAGCCTGCACGGCGCCTATTTCGGTGTCGCGAGCGGCCGCCTCTCGGTGCGCGATCCAGCGTCGGGCGAATTTGCGCCGATCGCCGCGGAAGACTACGCGCGGCTGTTCGCACAGCCGCGGTTTTAGTTTTGTTGGCGCATGATCTTGTCCGAAAACCGGTACCCACTTTTCGGGATCATGCGCGCTACGCCGCTTTGCGCTTCGCCTGGATCAGCTTGCGATTGACCAGCACTTCGGCAATCTGCACGGCGTTGAGCGCGGCTCCTTTACGCAGATTGTCCGACACGATCCACATCACGAGGCCGCTGTCGATCGTCGGATCCTCGCGGATACGGCTGATGTAGGTCGCGTCCTCGCCGGCCGCCTCGTAGGGCGTGACGTAGCCGCCCGGCTCGCGCTTGTCGATGACCAGACAGCCCGGCGCCTTGCGCAGGATGTCGCGCGCCTCGTCGGCCGAGATCGGATTCTCGAACTCGATGTTCACGGCTTCCGAGTGGCTGACGAACACCGGCACGCGTACGCAGGTCGCGGTGAGCTTGATCTTCGGGTCGAGGATCTTCTTGGTCTCGGCCACCATCTTCCACTCTTCCTGGGTGGAGCCGTCGTCCATGAAGTCGCCGATATGCGGAATGATGTTGAACGCGATACGCTTGGGAAACTTCTTCGCCTCGACCTCATTGAGCTGGTAGACCGCCTTGGTCTGCGAGAACAGCTCCTCCATCGCTTCCTTGCCGGCGCCCGACACCGACTGATAGGTCGCGACCACGACGCGCTTGATCTTCGCCCTGTCGTGCAGCGGCTTGAGCGCGACGACGAGTTGCGCGGTCGAGCAGTTCGGGTTCGCGATGATGCCCCTCTTGCGGAAGCCCGCCACCGCGTCGGCGTTGACCTCCGGCACGATCAGCGGGACGTCCGGGTCCATCCGCCAGGCGGACGAATTGTCGATCACCACCGCGCCCGCCGCTGCGATCTTCGGCGACCATTCCTTCGACGGGCCGCCGCCGGCCGACATCAGGCAAATGTCGACGTCGGAAAAATCATAGTGATCGAGCGCTTTGACCTTGAGCGTCCGGTCGCCATACGAGGCTTCCTGGCCAAGGCTCTTGCGCGACGCGATCGCGACGACCTCGTCGGCGGGGAATTCCCGCTCCGCCAGGATATTCAGCATCTCGCGGCCCACATTGCCGGTGGCGCCAACGACGGCGACCTTGAAGCCCATGATCGTGATCCTGCTGTTGAAGCTCGTTCGGTGTTTTCCCGGGGTGCCGTGGTGGTGGCCTTGATCCCCATCTCGTGCCGGGAGAGGGGCCCGGAAGCGAGACGTCAGCGCGTCGTGCCGCCTTTGGCGGCCGGCGTTTTCTTGGCCGGTTTGGTCGTCAGCGCGGGGGTCATCGGAACAACCTTGGTCTCGTCCCGATGTTAAATGCCTCTCAGCGCTGAAAAGTCAATTAAATCCTGTGAATGGGGCCATTCGGCGCCCTGATCGAGCGGGCTGTGGCCGTAACGCCTCGTTGACCTTTCCGGCGAAAAACGCCCGGTTTCGTGGCGCTTCGAAACCTCGGCGAATAGCGCCCTCGCGCTAGAGCTAGCCGGCAAACGGCGTCTGGGGAACGGCGTGCATCCTGTCTTGCGTAACGCGTTTGCGGCAGCGAAGGCGCAAGGCTTCGGCCGGCGCCTGCGTGGCATTCGCGATTCTGCGCATGTTCGCTTTCGAGATGCAGGCGACGCTCGACGCGGGTGTTCGTCTATTGCGCCGCGCTCGGCGCCTTCGGACTGGGCGATCGCGGAGGTCGCCTCGCGCGGCACCGCCGTGACGCAGGCTGCAGCCCCGCCGGACTGGATCGAGGTCAACAAACCGTTCCCGGCTTTCGCGATGACGATCCCGGAATTCGAGCCGCCGCGCTACGCGATCTGGCGTCATGTGAGCGGCAGCGGCCGCAAGGACATTCTGACCTTCGGCGAGCCGGGCGGCGCTACGGCCGTGGTCGAAATCCATCGGCCGGGTGCCGATGACGATCATGCGAGCGAAGCTGACGACATCACGGCGAGCATCGCGCAGCTGCGTCTGTCCGATCGGCCCGATGTCGCCGCGCACGATCGAAACGAAGTTCGGCGCCGTCTTGGTCGAGCCGTTTACCGATCAGGCGCCGCGCGGCGAGCGCCGCTGCCTGCGCTTTACCGCGCGGCTTCGACGAGCCGCGTCTCGAGATCAGCGGCTGGTTCTGCAATCCAGGCGTGGAGCTCGTCGCTCGCGGCATGATCGCCTGCGCGCTCGATCGCCTATCACTGGTCGCCGCCGGCAGCGAACCGAAACTCGCGACGCTGTTCGCGCGCGCCGAATTGAAGCGCAGCTTCTGCGGTCAGAAGAGCGTGTTCCTTGCCGCGACGCCCGAAGCACACCGACTGGATCGAAGCCGCGCGCGATCCGAAGCTGCGCGGCCGCGCCTCGCTGGATTAGCTTTTCTGGCGCATGATCTGATTCCGAAAACCGGTTCCCATCCCGCATCAGTGCGGGACATGCTTTTCGGGATCATGCGCTATTGCTTGCTGAATGGATTTTGCCAGCCGCCGCGGGCCGCGGGCGCGCGGGGCGGGTAGGCCGTCTCGAGATAGCCGAGCACCACGGCGCGGTCCTTGTCGTCGAGCGGCGGCATGTTGTGGCGGCGGATCATCAGGTTGATCGAGTCGTCCCACCCGGCGCGGCTCAGGCCCTGCTGCGCGACGAGCTTGAAGCCGTGACAGGCGGTGCAGGCGTAGAAGGTCTCGTCGCGCCCGGCGCCGGCGGCGAAATCTTCCGGGCTTTCGTCGCGCGGCGTGAAGGTGGTTTGCGCGATTGCGGGAGCAATCCAGATCAGTCCCGCAATCGCCGCAAGCGCATAACGCTTCATCAGCCCACCAGCACCGCGATGCGGTGCATCGCGTTGCCGCCGTAGCCTTGCGGATTCCAGAAGCCCGCCTGATGCGGCTGCATCGTGCCCTTCTGGTCGGTCGCGCGCGCCCAGATCTCGAAGTAGCCGTCGCTCGGCAGCTTCACGGTCGCGGTCCAGCGCTGCCAGTCGAATTTGTTCTTCGGCTTTTCGAGCTTCGCCTTCTGCCAGCTCGCGCCGAAGTCGGTCGAGACATCGACCGCCTTCACGGTGAGATCGCCGGCCCATGAGGCGCCGCGCAGCTTCAGCTCCTTCGTTCCGGCCGCGAACTTCGCGCCGTTCGCCGGATTGGTGATGATCGAGCGCACCGGCATCGATTCGAGAATCTTGAAATTCTTCGGATCGCCCTTGTCGCCCGGCACCATCGGCTTGATCGGCACGCGGTAGGAAAACTCCATCATGCCGGGGCCGTCATGCTCCTTGTCGCGGATGTTGATCCGCGTCAGCCACTTCTGCGACGCGGACCCGGCCCAGCCCGGCACGACGAGCCGCACCGGCCCGCCATGGATGTTCGGCAGCGGCTGGCCGTTCATGCCCCACACGATCAGCGTGTAGGGATCAATCGCCTTCGCGATGCGCACGCCGCGCGAGATGGTCGGCGTGTTGGGGTTGCCCGAGAGATGCAGGTCGGCCGAATAGTGCG
Source organism: uncultured Alphaproteobacteria bacterium (assembly GCA_963778455.1). Lineage (GTDB taxonomy): Bacteria > Pseudomonadota > Alphaproteobacteria > Rhizobiales > Xanthobacteraceae > PALSA-894. The sequence continues at coordinate 468,468 of CAVZUL010000005.1, read as the reverse complement.
CGGTGTATTTCGCGGTCGGCTTTAGCTTGGCGTCCTTCAGCACGTCGGCAAGCCGCACGCCGGTCCACTCGGCGCAGCCCGCGCCGCCATTGGTCCACTGGTTGCCGCGCGCCGGCGGCGAGAACGCCGAGCGGCCGTTGCCGCCGCATTCCAGCACCATGCGCTGCGTCACGGCTTTGTACTTCTTCTTCAGCTCGCCGAGCGTGATGGTGATCGGATTGTTCACCTCGCCGTCGATGACGATCTTCCAGGCTTCCGGATCCTTCGAGGCTTCCGGGATCTGCCCGTTGTTGCGGATGTAGAATTTTTCCGTAGGCGTGGTGTCGTCGTCGAGCAGGCTCTCCGGCGTCTCGGCGACGAGCGGGCGCTCGCCGAGCACCACCAGCCCCTCGTTCTTGCCGGGGAATTTCAGAATTGCGGGCCCTTCGCGGGTGCAGCGCCTTGCGCCGAGGCCGCCGGGATCAGCCCGCCCGGAGTATTGGAGAAAGGCATTCGCACCCCCAATGGCGGCGCCGATCGCCGCGAGCCCCGTCCCGCTCAGGAAACCGCGCCGGCCGCGGTCCACGGGCGCGGCATCGGGCCGCGCCGGGTCACCGCGATACAAGTCCTGAGCCGGCCGTTCGGTTTCCCGTGCCATGGTGTTCCTCCCCTTGGTATCCGGCTTTGCGGTCGGTTTTGGCCGGATTTCGCGTCGCCTTGGGATGAACCTATCGTGCGCGCCGCGGCTGCTCAACTGGCGTCACGTATAGGGGGCTGCGGCAACCGGAGCGAACGCAAGCACGCGGACGTGACTTGAACCGGGTGGGCTCGAGTTTGCATCATCCGCCTCAGGGTGCCGCCACAGAGCACCCGCAGGGAGGCGACACATGAAAGCTGTTACGTTTGGCGCAGCGCTTGCGCTTTCGGCCACGGCCGCATTCGCGCAGGCCCCGTCCTGGACCGTGCCGACGGAGAGCCAGCGCTGTCCGTCGAAATGGGGCGCGAACGACGAACGCGGCTCGATGAACCACCAGACGGCGGCGGCCGCGACTCGCCGCCAGCAAGCTGATCAAGGCCGGCGAGGTGATCGAGCTCGCCCATGTGCTCGGCCCGAGCATGGCGTTCTTCGGCACGCGGCGCTTCGACGTGCACACCAAGCGCACGTTCATGAACCAGTTCTCCAACATGCGCGGCTCGAACGAGGAGATCGTCATCACCGAGCTCGGCCAGGTCGGCACGCAGTTCGACGGCTTCGCGCATCAGACCCATCTCAACAGCTGGTACAATTGCGTGAAGGTCGACGAGAACGTCGAGCGCAACCAGTTCAAGAAGTTCGGCATCCACAATGTCGGCACGCTGTTCACGCGCGGCGTGATGATCGACGTCGCGGGCTTCAAGGGCGTCGAGATGCTCGGCGACAATTACGAGATCACCGTCGCGGACCTCGAAGGCGCGCTGAAGAAGCAGAACCTCACCTTGCAGAAGGGCGACGCGGTGCTCATCAACACCGGCTGGGGCAAGCTCTACGGCAAGGACAATGCGCGCTACGTGAAGTCGTGCCCCGGCATCGGCGTGCCCGCGGCGCTGTGGCTCGCCGCCCAGGACCCGATGCTGCTCGGCGCCGACAACTGGCCGGTCGAGGTCGCGCCCAATCCGGACAAGCAACTGTCGCTGCCGGTGCATCAGATCGCGCTCGTGGTGAACGGCATCCATCTGCTCGAGAACGTGAAGCTCGACGAGCTCGCGCAGAAGGGCGTCGGCGAGTTTGCCTTCATCATGCAGCCGCTGAAAATCCAGGGCGGCAGCGGCTCGACCGTGTCGCCGATCGCGGTGCGGTAGGGCGCGGCAAGCTCGGTGCTGACCCTCCCCTGGAGGGGGAGGGTCGGCGAGCATGAAGCGAAGCGAAATGCGAGCCGGGGTGGGGTGAGCTTCGCGCAAGCTTTCACCCCGCCCCGACGCTCACTGCGTTCGCGTCGACCCTCCCCCTCCAGGGGAGGGTATTCGAGCGTGCGGCTCGCGCATCGCATCCCATCGCGCGCATCATCCCGATTCAATTGTCAGACAGCCAACGCTCCGCCGCCCGGTTGTCGAGGGGGCGGGTCCCCTTTGTCCATTTCCGCTCCCGAAAAAAATGAGGGGAGCAGAGCGCCGACAGGCGCTGGTGCGGAAGCGCCGCACCCGATGGCCCGTCTCGCGAGCGGACCCATCTCCGGAAGCGCCGGAGATGACCGGCCAGTGACGTAGGCCGGCGCGCCTCTCGGCGCTCTGCTGCGGCGTTCTCACTACGGCGCCGGGCCGCGCTTTCGTCGAGGGTGCAAAAGCGTGCCCCTCAATCGTCAGCCAGCTCCTGGCAGGAGGCCGTTGTACCTCCGGGCGGAGCCCCGACGCCGCCCGAGTGCATGCCGTGCGTCAGCACGTCCGCGGGCGCCGCACCAGCACGAGGCCCGGAATTGCCGGGCGCCGGTTGCCGGAGGAGTCATTGCGCCGAATCTCCAGCGCCTCCTGCGGCCTGCTCCACCATCAAGACGCCTCTAGATGGCGCCCCTCGGCGAGCAGGGTGGCGTGTGTATAGTCCTATCGTAGGATCAAGTCAAGAGGCGCGTTGTAGGCGGGCAAAGCGCGGAGCGCGTGCCCGCCATTCGAAGCCGCGCGCGTGCTATGACGAACGAACGCTCTCGGGAAATCGCATGACCAAACTCAAAGACCTGCACAAGAAATTGATGAAGGACCCCGAATGCCGCCGCGAGAAGCGGAAGGCGTGGTAGCACGCCGTCTAGGTTGTCCGGATGGGGTCGATGGAGCGGCAGCATGACGGATGAACACCGGACTTGGTTCAACTATGTCCCGATTGCTGATGCCGGGCCGGACTACAAGGACGATGGGACAGAAGTGCTGCTCACCATTCCATTGCTGGCCTCCGAAGGTGAGCAAGAGATGGAGGTGGCTCTTATAGGAACGCCTCAAACGATTCGACTCATCCGCCTCTCGACGCCCAACTCAGACGGCAAGCTTAGTCCCGAAAGGATCAGAAGAATAGAAAATGTCACAGAGCATATGATCGCGGTACTGCGACTAACCTATGATGCGAGTCTAGATCGCGCACGTAACGGAGAGGATTTCATCTCGATCGGAAATTTTAGCGTGGAAGGGAAACCGAGCCTGAGCGTAAAAATAACTCACGGCTTAACTCAGGGCTTTGAAGTCAATATTGACCTCATCAAGAATTTTTTTGGCGCCAGTAGGGGACTTCGACGACTGCTGACCCTCGTTACCGATGCAGGTCACCCCATGATCCCCATGCCGTTCAGATACTTGTCGCTCTATAAAGTGCTCGAACTCGAACTTCGAGATCACGGCACATGGAGGGGTCTAACGGAATTGCTAGCTGCGTACGAAGACGAGTTTAAGGCCCTCGCCATCAGCAACAAGAAGCTTGTCAATTTTGTTCATCATTTTCGTGATCGTTGCGCTCACATCAAAACTGGCGGTGCTGATCTGATCGGGTTGACCGGCCTAGAATTCGGACGACGCGGCAACTGTGCGAACGTTCATGCCACTCTTTCGAAGGATCGTAATCGGTCACTTGAATGAACGTTATGGCGATCGCTTCAAACTCGGCTTCACGTGATCTCACGGTCGATGTGAGGTCTGTCGGCGGACCCAACGCATCCACCTTCGCTTCGCTATGGCGGATGCGCCGATCAGGAGTGTCAGACAATGTCGTTGCATCAGGACCTTCCATGAGCAGAGCACCAACAGTCTTCGCCTGCGCGATCGTCGCAACGATGTCCCTTGCCGGCACGGGCCACGCCCAGACACGCACCGACCTGCAAGCGATCGGTCAACTCTGCGCCGAGGAGACGCAGGCGATGGAGCGAAAGCTCCTGCGTTGCGCGCAATACAAAACCGACCCTGAGAAATTCGCTGAGACCATCGGCAAGACCTTCGTCGCGATATGCAAGGCGGTCAAACGGCAGTGCGGCGGACGCCACAACGCGCGCATGCACCAGCTTTCCACCGGACTGGGATGCGCCGAGCGGGACTTTTGTTATTACGTGCGGCGATAGCCGGGCTGCGAGCGTAGGGCGGGCAAAGCGAAGCGTGCCCGCCATCCCATCGTGCGGCGGGCACGTCGTGGAGCCTGTCATCGGGCGGCGCTTTGCGCCGGCCCGTTGGCTCCTTTGCCCGCCCTACGGCGCCTCTATCTCACCACCCCATCGAGCACCGGCAGGCTCACCAGCACCGCCACCGCGATCAGCGCGTAGCAGATGCGGCGGAAGATCGCCTCGTCGGCGATGCCGAACAGTTTTGAGCCGATGAACAGACCGAGCGCATAAGCGGGGCCGACGACGAGGCAGAGTTTCAGCACGGTGAGCGTAATGACGCCGGCCACCGTGTAAGAGACGATCGCGATCAGAATCGAGATCGCGAAATAGAGAATGATGTTCGCGCGCACGATCGCGGGCGGCGCGGGACTGCCGAGCCAGTAGGCGATCACGGTCGGACCTCCGGTTTGCGCGGCGCCGCTGCACACGCCCGCGAACGCGCCGACCCCGAACGAGAGCGGCGGCGTCGGCGTGCCGCGATAGCGCCAGCCGGACAAGAGCAGCGCCAGCATCGCGGCGGCGAGCACCACGATCGCCCAGCGGATGGTCAGCGCATCGAGATGCACCAGCAACAAGGTGCCGAGCGGAATGCCGATGGCGGCGCCCGCGCCCATGATGGACACCTCGCGCTTGTCGGCCCTGCGGAACGCGTCCGGGATGAAGCCGACCGCCAGCACCGCGTCGGTGATGAGCAGGAGTGGGGAGGCGATCTTCGGATCAACCACCGTTGCGGCGAGGGGGAGAAAAATGAGCGCCGCGCCGAAGCCCGAGAATCCGCGCGCCATCGCGGCGATGAACGCTGCGACGAGCAGGAAGGCGAGGGCGGGCGCGGAGAGGTCGGGCGGGAGGAGGTCAGGCATGTGAGGTGTGTAGCCCCGATGACGGATTGAGAATGTTGCGTGCCGGTTTGGCGGCTCACGACAAATCAGGACGGCATCGAAGCGGTGCGCCGCAACCAATCCAATAAAGCAAATGCTTTGTCACAACACGCCACAGTCAAACCATAGACGACTTGTCGCCGCATTCGCTTCCGGAAAAGCCGAATGCGTATAGCCATCGTACAAGAACGTTCAAAGGTCACTGCGCCTTCGTGCGATGGATAAGTCGCGTCTGGGTCTTCATATCGGCTCCTGCAAAGGAGACATAACTCATGATGAAAAAGAACATTATCCTCGCTGTTACTCTTGCCTTTGGCTGCACTTCGTTCGCTCTGGCCGGGGAGGCCCGGAGCACGACGGGGGGAATTCATCGGGCCTCGCAGGTCGGGCTGCAGCAGCGCCCGCACGCCGCAGTCCGGGCGTATCGGCGCCCCTACGCGGCGGCCCGGATGTATCGGGGCGCCGCCTATGGCGGTGCGCTCATCTCCGCGCCAGTCGGGCTGTACCGGGACGCTCCGGTCTATCAGGGCTACCCGTCTTACCAGGGCATCCCGGTCTATCGGTCCCTTGAGGGCTACACGATATACAGCCCCGAACAGTTCCCTGAGCTCTATGAGCCAACGCCCGAGGGCAGCACGAACTAGGACTCGAATATCCCGCCCGTCGGAATCGGTGTTCCCCTGTGCGCCGGTTCCGTACGGGCGGTTTTGCGTCAGGCCGGTCCCAGCCACTCCCCGGTCGATAAACAGAAGCGCCCTCTCCCTGCCGACTTCGTCGGCGACCCTCTCCCGCAAGCGGGAGAGGGGAAAGAAAGACACACCACAAGCGCGTTGCACGTTTGTTCGCTTTTGCTTGACCGGCTTTTTACTCAGCCCCCGCACAATCGGCGTTTGCTTGACTCTCCGTGACCGCGAGTCAGAGTCCGGCCATCCGCCCGTAACCCTCGTGTTGTGTAGGAGTATCCCTTGGCGCCGCGTCCTTACTGGAAGGGCTATCTCAAGCTCAGCCTCGTCTCGTGCCCGATCGCGCTGCACACCGCCGCGAGCGGCGGCGAGCGCATCGCCTTCCGCCAGATCAACAAGCAGACCGGCAACCGGCTGCGCCAGCAGCTCGTCGACGAGGTGACGCGCGAGCCGGTCGAGAGCGCCGACAAGGGGCGCGGCTACGAATACGCCAAGGGCGCCTTCATCCCGGTCGACGACGAGGAGCTCGACGCGGTCGCGATCGAGAGCAACCACACGATCGAGATCGACAAGTTCGTGCCGCATGCGCAGATCGACGAGCGCTACTTCGACTCGACCTACTACATCACGCCGAACGATCAGGTCGGCCAGGAAGCCTTTGCGGTGATCCGCGAGGCGATGCGCGGCAAGGAGATGGTCGCGCTCGGCCGCATCGTGCTGGCGAAGCGCGAGCGCGTGATGATGCTGCAGCCGTGGGAAAAGGGCCTGATGGGCACGACGCTGCGCTACGCCTACGAGGTGCGCCCGGCGTCGGAGTATTTCGACGAGATTCCCGACGTCAAGGTGGCGGGCGAGATGCTCAAGCTCGCCGAGCATATTCTGGAGACCAAGGAGGACGATTTCGATCCGGCAACGTTCGTCGACCACTACGAGGAAGCGGTCGTGAAGATGCTGCAGGAGAAGCAGGCCGGCCTGCCGGTGCCGAAGGAGCGCGGCGCGCCGGAAGCGCCAAAGAACGTCATCAACCTGATGGATGCGCTTCGCCGCAGTGTCGAGTCCGGCAAAGGCGCAAAGTCCGCTCCGAAGGCGGTCGCGAAGGCCGCACCGAAGAAGGGCAAGAAGCAGGTCGCGGGCCAGCGCGAAATGCTGCTGCCCATCGCGGGCAAGAAGGGCAAGGACGCCGCGAAAGAGACCGCGAAGCCGGCGGCAAGACGGAAGGCGGGGTAATTTCCTCCGTCATGCCCGGCCTTGTGCCGGGCATCCACGACTTGCGTTTCTGGTGCCAAAGACGTGGATGGCCGGGACAAGCCCGGCCATGACGAACTCCGTCTCATCCCTTTTGCGCCGGCTCTATCCCAAGGGCCAATGTCGCAGCGCTTTCCGAAGCGGCAATGTTGCACCGCTTCCGGCGCTGTGTTAGCAAAATCGCGATTTTCGCGGGCCAACGCACAGTTCGGGAAGCCGCGGAGAAAAGTCCCTTCAATTCCAAGGGCTTATGGTGCCGTCTCCGGCGCCTTCGGCTTCTCGGAACCGCAGAAAAACAGGGCGCGGCGTGGCAGGCGAAAACGGCATCGTTTCCGGCATGGCGGGGCGGTACGCGACCGCGCTGTTTGAGCTGGCGCTCGAGACCAAGGCCGTCGACCAAGTGCAGTCCGACCTGAAGGCGTTCGACGCGCTGGTGGCGGGCAATCCGGACCTCACGCGCCTCGTGCGCTCGCCGGTGTTTTCCGGCGAAGAGCAGGCGAAGGCGCTGGTGGCGATCCTCGAGAAGGCCGGCATCAAGGGCGTTGCGGCGAACTTCCTGCGCGTGGTCGCGCAGAACCGCCGCCTGTTCGCGGTGCGCGACATGATCCGCGGCTTCAACGCGCTGGTGGCGAAGCACAAGGGCGAGGTGACGGCGCAGGTCACGGTCGCGCAAGCGCTCAACGATGCGCGCCTCGCCGAAATCCGCGACGCGCTCCGCGCGGTCACCGGCAAGGACGTGCAGGTCGACGTCGATGTCGATCCCTCGATCATCGGCGGGCTGAAGGTCAAGGTCGGCTCCCGCATGGTCGACGCGTCGCTGCGCACGAAACTCAATTCGATCAAGTTTGCGATGAAAGAGGCACGCTGATGGACATCCGCGCCGCGGAAATTTCCGCCATCCTGAAAGAGCAGATCAAGAATTTCGGCCAGGAGGCCGAGGTTTCGGAAGTCGGGCAGGTGCTCTCGGTCGGCGACGGCATCGCGCGCGTCTACGGGCTCGACAACGTGCAGGCCGGCGAGATGGTCGAGTTCGAGAACGGCGTGCGCGGCATGGCGCTCAATCTCGAAACCGACAACGTCGGCATCGTGATCTTCGGCAACGACCGCGAGATCAAGGAAGGTCAGACGGTCAAGCGCACGCGCGCGATCGTGGACGTGCCGGTCGGCAAGGGCCTGCTCGGCCGCGTCGTCGACGCGCTCGGCAATCCGATCGACGGCAAGGGCCCGATCAAGTCCGACACGCGCAAGCAGGTGGACGTCAAGGCGCCCGGCATCATCCCGCGCAAGTCGGTGCATGAGCCGATGGCGACCGGCCTGAAGGCGATCGATGCGCTGATCCCGATCGGGCGCGGCCAGCGCGAGCTGATCATCGGCGACCGCCAGACCGGCAAGACCGCGATCGCGCTGGATACCATCCTGAACCAGAAGCCGCTCAACGCGCAGCCCGACGAGAAGATCAAGCTCTATTGCGTCTACGTCGCGGTCGGGCAGAAGCGCTCCACCGTCGCACAGTTCGTGAAGGTGCTGGAGGAGCAGGGCGCGCTCGACTACTCGATCGTGGTGGCGGCGACTGCCTCCGATCCGGCGCCGATGCAGTTCCTTGCGCCGTTCGCGGGCTGCACCATGGGCGAGTTCTTCCGCGACAACGGCATGCACGCCGTGATCATCTACGACGATCTGTCGAAGCAGGCCGTCGCGTACCGCCAGATGTCGCTCCTGCTGCGCCGCCCGCCGGGCCGTGAAGCCTACCCGGGCGACGTGTTCTACCTGCACTCCCGCCTGCTCGAGCGCGCCGCCAAGATGGGCGACGGCGCGGGTGCCGGCTCGCTCACGGCGCTGCCCGTCATCGAGACGCAGGCAAACGACGTCTCGGCCTACATCCCGACCAACGTGATCTCGATCACCGACGGGCAGATCTTCCTCGAGACCGACCTGTTCTATCAGGGCATCCGGCCGGCGGTGAACGTCGGCCTCTCGGTGTCGCGCGTGGGCTCGGCCGCGCAGACCAAGGCGATGAAGAAGGTCGCGGGCCGCATCAAGGGCGAGCTTGCGCAATACCGCGAGATGGCGGCGTTCGCGCAATTCGGCTCCGACCTCGATGCGACCACGCAGCGGCTGCTGGCGCGCGGCGCGCGCCTGACCGAGCTGTTGAAGCAGTCGCAGTTCTCGCCGCTCAAGATGGAAGAACAGGCGGTCGTGATCTATGCGGGCGTCAACGGCTATCTCGATCCGATCGCGGTGGAGCGCGTGCGCGCTTTCGAGGAGGGCCTGCTCAATCTCTTGCGCTCGAAGCACACCGACATCCTGGAAGACATCCGCAAGACCGGCGACCTGACCAGCGACACCGAGAAGAAGCTGAAGGGCGCCGTGGACACGTACGCGAAGAGCTTCGCCTAAGAGACTTGCCGAATGGCCTCACTCAAGGACATGCGGGTCCGCATCGCCTCCACCAAGGCGACGCAGAAGATCACCAAGGCGATGCAGATGGTCGCGGCATCGAAGCTGCGCCGTGCGCAGGTGGCGGCGGAGGCCGCGCGTCCTTACGCGGAGCGCATGGACAAGGTTTTGGGCAACATCGCCTCCGCGGTGACCGACGTGTCGTCCGCGCCGAAGCTGCTCGCCGGCACCGGCAACTCGCAGGTGCATCTGCTGCTCGTCTGCACCGGCGAGCGCGGGCTATCCGGCCCCTTCAATTCGGCGATCGTGCGGCTTGCGCGCGATCATGCCTACCGCCTCGCGGGCGAGGGCAAGCAGGTCAAGTTCTTCTGCGTCGGCCGCAAGGGCTATGAGCAGCTGCGCCGCCAGTTCGAGAAGCAGATCGTCGATCATGTCGAGCTGCGCAGCGTGCGCACCTTGCAGTTCGTGCACGCGCGCAATATCGCCGAGAAGATCATCGCACTCTACGACGCGGGCGCGTTCGACGTCTGCACGCTGTTCTTCTCGCGTTTCAAGTCGGTGATCGCGCAGATACCGACCGCCCAGCAGATCATCCCGGCGGTGTTTCCGGAGAAAGACGCGGCGGCGCCGAGCGCGGCGTACGAATACGAGCCGGAGGAGGACGAGATCCTCACCGACCTGCTGCCGCAGAATCTCGCGGTGCAGATCTTCCGCGCGCTGCTCGAGAACAACGCTTCGTTCTACGGCGCGCAGATGAGCGCGATGGACAACGCGACGCGCAATGCCGGCGAAATGATTCGCAAGCAGACACTGACCTACAACCGCACGCGCCAGGCGATGATCACCAAGGAACTGATCGAGATCATCTCCGGCGCCGAGGCGCTTTAGTTCGATTGAGAGGACGACATGGCTGTAGCTACCGGAAAAATCACCCAGGTCATCGGCGCCGTGGTGGACGTGCAGTTCGAAGGCCATCTTCCGGCGATCCTGAACGCGCTGGAGACGACCAACCAGGGCAATCGGCTGGTGCTGGAAGTCGCGCAGCATCTGGGCGAGTCGACGGTGCGCACCGTCGCGATGGACACCTCGGAAGGGTTGGTGCGCGGACAGGCGGTGACCGACACAGGCGAGCCGATCTCGGTGCCGGTGGGCGATGAGTGTCTCGGCCGCATCATCAACGTGGTGGGCGATCCGGTCGACGAGGCGGGGCCGGTGAAGACCGCGCAGAAGCGCGCGATCCACCAGGATGCGCCGCCCTATACGGATCAATCGACCGAAGCGGAAATTCTCGTCACCGGCATCAAGGTCGTGGACCTGCTCGCCCCGTACGCAAAAGGCGGCAAGATCGGCCTGTTCGGCGGCGCCGGCGTCGGCAAGACCGTGCTGATCATGGAGCTGATCAACAACGTCGCGAAGGCGCACGGCGGCTATTCGGTGTTCGCCGGCGTCGGCGAGCGCACGCGCGAGGGCAACGACCTCTATCACGAGATGATCGAGTCGGGCGTCAACAAGGACCCGAAGAAGAACAACGGCTCGGCCGCGGGCTCCAAATGCGCGCTGGTGTACGGGCAGATGAACGAGCCGCCCGGCGCGCGCGCCCGCGTCGGCCTCTCCGGCCTCACCGTCGCGGAGCACTTCCGCGACCAGGGCCAGGACGTGCTGTTCTTCGTCGACAACATCTTCCGCTTCACGCAGGCAGGCTCGGAAGTGTCGGCGCTGTTGGGCCGAATCCCGAGCGCGGTCGGCTATCAGCCGACGTTGGCGACCGACATGGGCGCGCTGCAGGAGCGCATCACCACCACCACCAAGGGCTCGGTCACATCCGTGCAGGCGATCTACGTGCCGGCCGACGACCTGACCGATCCGGCGCCCGCCACCTCGTTCGCGCACCTTGATGCCACGACGGTGCTCTCCCGCGACATCGCCGCGAAGGGCATTTATCCGGCGGTGGACCCGCTCGATTCGACCTCGCGCATGCTCTCGCCGCTGGTCGTCGGCGAGGAGCACTACGCGGTCGCGCGGCGCGTGCAGCAGGTGCTGCAACGCTACAAGGCGCTGCAGGACATCATCGCGATCCTCGGCATGGACGAGCTGTCCGAAGAGGACAAGACGACCGTGTCGCGCGCGCGCAAGATCGAACGCTTCCTGTCGCAGCCGTTCTTCGTCGCCGAAGTGTTCACCGGCTCGCCCGGCAAGCTCGTCGACCTCGCCGACACCATCAAGGGCTTCAAGGGCCTGGTCGACGGCAAATACGATCATCTTCCCGAGGCGGCCTTCTACATGGTCGGAACCATCGAAGAGGCGGTCGACAAGGGCAAGAAGCTGGCGGCGGAGGCGGCGTAGTACGCAGACTGTCGTCCCCGCGAAAGCGGGGACCCAGTAACCACCGGCGGCGCGAATTTGCTCAGGCGGTGTTTACTGGATCCCGGCTCTCGCTTTGCTCGGCCGGGATGACAACCGAGCGATTGGATGGATTAGAGACATGGCCACCTTCCACTTCGATCTCGTCTCACCCGAAAAGCTCCTCTTCTCCGGCGAAGTCGACCAGGTCGACGTACCGGGGATCGAGGGCGACTTCGGCGTGCTCGCCGGCCATGCGCCGACTGTCTCGGCATTGCGTCCCGGCATCATGACGGTGTTCATCGGCGGCGAGAAGCAGCGCATGGTCGTGCTCGGCGGCTTTGCGGAAGTCTCGGCGGACGGCAAGCTGACGGTGCTCGCCGATCTCGCGGACTCGGTCGAGGATTTCGACCGGGCGGCGCTTGCCGACCGCATTACCGCGCAGCAGGAGAAGATCGAGGGGATGGAGCAGGGCAGCGCGCTCGACAAGGCGATCGAGCGGCTCGATCATTTCAAGCAGGTCGATCACCACCTGCAGGGCACGGCGATGCATTAGCCACGGCCCTCATCCTGAGGAGCCGCCAAAGGCGGCGTCTCGAAGGATGGCGGCATACTCCGTGCTCTTGGCCATCCTTCGAGACGCGCTTCGCGCTCCTCAGCGACTGTGTTTGCAGTCAAGCGTTTTGCCATTTTTTGTTGTCCCTGAGGATGGCGTTGAGGACGGTGAGGAGCTTTCGGGCAACGGCGATAAGGGCGACCATTTTGGGCTTGCCGGCGGCGCGCAGGCGGTGATGGAACGCGCGCAGGGTGGGGTTGCATCGCATCGCCGTCATGGCCGCCATGAACAGAGCGGTGCGCACGCTCGCCCGGCCGCCGCTGATGAAGCTTTTGCCGCGCCACTTGCCGGACTGGCGCGTGAACGGTGCAAGCCCGGCCAGCGCCGCGATCTGGCGGCGGTTGAGCGTGCCCAGTTCAGGCAGCTCCGCCAGCATGGTCCGTGCAGTGCCGGATCCGACGCCCGGCACCGAGGCGAGCAGGTTCTCCTTCTCGCGCCAAATCGCGGAGCCGCGCACACTTTCGTCGATCTCGCCATCGATCTCGGAGAGCTCGGCACGCAAGCTCTTGAGCAGACGCTGGATGCTCTTCCTGGCACGCAGACTGGCACGCTTCTCGCGCTGGCCCTCGGCCACGATCATCTGGATGATCTGACGCCGCCGCGTCACCAGATCGGCGAGCGCCTGGGTGGCGGCGTCCGGCAACGGGCGCACCGGCGGCTCGGTCGCCGCCGCAAAACGTGCGATCACCTCAGCGTCGATCCGGTCGGTCTTGGCGCGCTTGCCGAGTGCACCCGCAAAGGAACGCACCTGCGCCGGATTGACCACCACGACCGGCAACCCCACGGCCGCCAGGCTCGCCGCCACAACCGTTTCGAACCCGCCCGTCGCTTCCACGGCAACGAGCCGCGCAGAAAGAGGCTCCAGCATCCCGATCAGAAGCTCAATGCCAGCCGCATCGCGGCTGTAACTCAACGCCGTTCCGGCCGGATGCACCGACACGTCCAGCCGATCTTTCGAGACATCGATTCCAACAATGGTGGTGTCCATCTGATCCCGTCCTTGCGCAATCGGGCTTCGCGAGCGGCCCACGCGACTGTTCGGGTTCAATGGAACGACGGACGGGGAGCCGCGCTGAGGCTCGGACTTCAAAGTCCCAGGATGAGCCGGCCTCCCGTCCGCCACCGCGCCAGCCAATATAGCCGGTGCGGGCGTTCGTGACTTACAAGGATGAGGACTTGTCCGCAACCGGGGATTAACCGTTCAGGCCGATCCTATCGTCACGCACCAAAGGTGACTGACGATCATGCGTCGGCTATTGCGGTCCATCTCCCTCACGGCGCTTGCGTGCATGGCTCTTGCCGCCGCCTCTAATTCGGCGGTGCAGGCCGCTGATTGCCGGCCGGCGGCCATCGAAAGATTGCGTACTGCGGCGCCTGCGGGTCTCGCCATTTACCAGAAGATCAAGGACAAGGCGTTCTTTCTCAATTGGATCAGCTGCGGCGAGGCGCAGCTCGGTTTGCCGACGGCGGTGCACGAGTCCGTGCACTACATCACGGCCGAGACCGACGCGTTTCCGCTGGTCAACGGCGGCCAGGTGAAGCGGCCGCACGAAGTATCCGCGTTCTTTGCGCCGTCGCTCATCGCGGCAAGATTCAAGGGAAGCGAATTCGTCGCCACCTACCTGCGGCCGGGCCGGGCCAGCTCATCGGGCGATTTCCTCTACCTGCTTGATGAGCTCAATGCCTACACGCACGATCTCAACACCGCGGTCGCCTTGAGCCGTTCGCAGGCCTCTGTCGAAGAAGGCGCCGACGAAGTCGATCATCGCGACGGGCTCGCGGCGCTGATGGCGTTCGTCGCGCTTTACATTGAGCAGGCGGAGGACAGCGAGCCTGCGACGTGGAGCGGTTTGCAACAGCCGCGCGTCGCGAAAACCGTATCGGAGCTGTGGGGACGCGCCGAGAAGGTGATGGCCTCCTCGTGCGGCATCCCGAGTTTCGGCACGCAGGACAAGTCCCTCATCCGGCAGTTCTGCCAGAGCAGGCCGCAGGCGAGCTTGCAGAAAATCCTCGGGCGGGCGCCCGTCTGTCCGGCCGCGTGCCTGAAGTCCACGCCCGTTGCGGCGCGCGGGAGCAAACCGCACGCGGACGCGATGCCGACCGGCAGCGTGCGTCCCGCAGCTACGCTTCGTCCGTTCTGGAGCCGCGGTAGCAGCCGCAGCCCGTCGCAGTCAGAGCATCAATAGCAACCGCAGTGCGGCCGCAGATACACGACGCTACTCGTCACGTGATGCCGCGGCGGCAGCCACTTCGTCACATGGTGATGCACCGGGTATGGCACGCCGACGAGCCTGGTGTGGACGCGCGTCACCTTGCGAACATGGATCACCGGCTGGATCCGGGTCACATGGATGATCGGCTTGATGCGCTTGAAATACTTGGTGCGGTGCACGTCACGATAACGGGTGATGTGCTTGTGCACCGTCTTGGTCTTGTGGGTGTAGGACGGCGGGAGCGGCCCGCAGCCCGGGCAGCCGCGCCCCTTGCCGGCATTTGCGTCAGTCGCAGATCCGGCGAGAGCCCACCCCACAATCAGTGCAGCAGACAACGCTGTTACAAACTTCATCGCATTCCTCTCACGCACGAACGCCGCAACGTCATGTTAGCGGCTGGTATCGGGGGAAAGCAACGCCCTCGGGTTGAAAGGAGAGTGCCCTCAACCCGTAACCTTACCCAGGTGTGGTATTTTTGCCGCGGGCCCCGCAAGGCGGCGATGACGCCTTTCGCGAACGCTATCCGGCAAATCGCGAAAACTCTCTCGCCACCGCCGCATAGACCTCGCGCCGGAACGGCACGACCAGGGAGGTGACGTTCACCAGCGGCTCCCAGCGCCACGCGTCGAACTCGGGTTCCTGATTGTTGCGCCAGTCCGTGACGGCAATCTCGCGCTCATCGCCGACGAAGCGGAATGCGAACCATTTCTGCCGCTGGCCGCGAAACACTGCGAGCCGGTGCGGCGGGCCGTCGTAAGGAGGGAAGTCGTAGGTGAGCCACTCCGCGGTCTCGCCGAGATATTGGACGCTCGTCACGCCGGTCTCTTCGTAAAGCTCGCGCTGCGCCGCCGGACGCGGGTCCTCGTTTGCGTCTATGCCACCCTGCGGCATTTGCCATTCGAGTCCGGAATAGATCACTTCCGGTCCGTCGTCTTTGAAGCGCCGCGCGATCAGCACGCGGCCTGCCGCGTTGAACAGCGCGATGCCGACGTTGGGGCGGTAGGGCTTAGCCTCGGCGGTCAAGACGCGCTCCGTCACAAGCCGTTTCCGAGGTCGAGTGCCATCAATTCGTCGTCGTGATCGATACCCTGATGGCGCAGTGCGCGTTTCTCGATTCCATACGAGACGAAACTGAATCGGCTGTAGAGCGCCTTTGCGGCGCTGTTCGCCTGCAGCACGGTGAGCTGCACCACGGCGACGCGTGTACGCGCATGGTCGATGACGGCCCGCATCATTGCAGAGCCGACGCCGCGCCGCTGCAGCGATGGTGCGACATACATTCCCCAAAGCTCCGCCTTGTGTCGCTGCTTCATCCCGGGCCACACGTACAACCCCGCGCTGCCGGAGAGTGTACTGCCAACGAACGCGCCAAACAGGACGCTCGGACTGTCCGGCGGCGGAATGCGAGCGGACAGATCCTGCTCCAGCGCCTCCTCGTAGGCACTTGCGAACGCCGTCGGATAGCTGTGCAGCGCTTCGAGCCGCAGCACGCGCCACTGCGCCGCGTCCGCGGAGCTCAGTGGGCGAATGATGATATCCGTCATTTCACCAGATGCGCGAACGCGTCGACGACGCGCTGATAGACCTCGCGCTTGAACGGGATCACGAGGTCCGGGAGATTGCGCATCGGCTCCCAGCGCCATTCGACGAATTCCGGCTCGTGGCCGCCGGCGGGTTCGAGGATATCGATCTCGCGATCGTCGCCGGTGAAGGCGAGCGCGTACCATTTCTGCGTCTGTCCGCGATAACGCCCCTTCCATGCGTGCCTGGCGACATCCGGCGGCAGATCGTAGTTCAACCACTCGGGAATTTCGTCGAGCTTCTCGACCGACGTGATGTTGGTTTCCTCGGCGAGCTCGCGCAGCGCAGCCGGCCACGGGTCCTCGCCCTCGTCGATGCCGCCCTGCGGCATCTGCCACACATGCGTGAGATCAACATGCTCCGGCCCCTCGGTGCGACGGCCGATGAACACAAGCCCGTCGCGGTTGAGCACCATGGTGCCGACGCAGGGGCGATAGGGGAGGGAAGAGTGAGGGGGCATGGGCCAAACCTGTCATCCCGGCCAAGCGAGCGCGGCGAGCGCGAGCCGGGACCCATAACCACTAGCCTCGGAGACTACGGAAAGACAGGGGGTTATGGATTCCGGGCTCGCGCTGCGCGCGCCCCGGAATGACGCTAGCTCCCCGTCTTCGCCCGGTTCGCCACCATGCTCACCGGCACCAGCATGATGCCGCGGCCCTCGGCGGCCTTCGACCACTGGGCGATGCGCTCGATCGACACGGGGAGCGCACTCGCGGCGCCGATCGCGACACCGCGATTGCGCGCGGTCGCCTCAAGGCGCGCGAGCGCATTGTCGATGTCGGCGGCGGTCGGCACCGCGTCGAGCACGGCGTCGGCCTTGGCGAACGCCACATTGTGGGCGCCGGAAATCTGGCTCGCGACGCTGCGCGGCGATGAGCCGTCGTCGAACCAGATCAGGCCGCGCTTGCCGATCTCGCGGATGACGGGGCTGAGCGCCTGGTCGGTCGCGGTGAAGCGCGCGCCCATCAGGCTGGTCACGCCGACGTAGCCCTGAAAGCGGCTCAGGAACCAGTGCAGGCGGTCGATGTTCTGCTCCGCCCCGAGCGATGCCAGCAGCGTCTTCGGCCCCGGATCGTTATCCGGATAGTCGAACGGCTCCATGCCGATCTGCAGCAGCACCTCGTGACCTTCGCCGCGCGCGCGCGCGACCCAACGCTCCAGATCGGTGCCGTAGGGCGCGAATGCGAAAGTGACCGGCGCGGGCAGCTTCGAGAGCGCTTCGGCGGTGCCGTTCGCGCCGATGCCGAGACCCTCGATCACGATCGCGATGCGCGGTGCATCGGCGCTGCCGCGTGATTTGACGGGGCGCGCGTAGATGTCGGACGGGCGCGCGCCGTCGGGCGCGATCTTCGGAATCGCGCCGTGCGCGCGACGATTCGACAAGACGCGGATCGACGGGAGCGTCCGGCCTGGTCTCGGGCCTTGCCTCGGTCTTCAGTTCAGTTTTTTTTTGCCGGGGGCCACTCGACTGGCCGACGCTGACTTCCTGACGCTTGCCGGTCGAGCCATCGATGATGGTCACGGTCTTGCCTGCCGGCTTGTCATTTTCGGCAAGCGCGGTCGGTGCGGCGTCGGGCTTGCCGGCAGACGGCTTCTGGTCGCCGGATGGTTTCGGTTGTCCCGGCGGGCGCGGATCGGCGCTGACCACGACCATCGGCTCGCCGCCGAACGGCTCGTTCGACGAACAGGATCCACCCCGCGAGCACGGCGACGCAAAGTCCGAGCACGCCGGCGATCGCCCGCGCGACGACCGGAATCGGAAGCACGAACGGCTTCTTCTTCTTCGGACTTTGTCCGAGCGGCTTGTGCAGGTCGTCGGTTGAATCGTCGGTGGACACGGAATGGCTCCGGGCAATGTTCCGCAAACCTTAAGCCGTAGGCGTTAACCGATCGTTTACCGTAACGCTGGCCCCGAAAAGTGGGCACCGGTTTTCGGAAAAAGGGACCATACACAAAGAGGTGCGCGCGCCCGAAAAAGCAAAAGGGGCGGCCCGAAGGCCGCCCCATAACTCGGATCACATTGGCGTCGGCTACTGCTGCGGCGCCTGCGCGGCCTTTGCGGTCGGCGGGAAGGCCGGATTGGATCTTGGTGCCGCGCAACAGCTCCAGCGCCATGTTGAGCGCCTTGTCGTTCTTCACGTCGGGCGGAATGTAGGACTGCGAGCCGGTCTGCTCCTCGCCTTCCTGCGCCTTCAGGTGACCGCGCAGCGAGGACTCGCCCTTGGTGTCGGCGCGTGTCTTGAGGTCATCCGGCACGTCCTGCAGCACCTCGATGTCCGGCACGATGCCCTTGGCCTGGATCGATTTGCCGGACGGCGTGTAGTAGCGCGCCGTGGTCAGCCGCAGCGCGCCGTTGTTGTTGCCGAGCGGGATGATGGTCTGCACCGATCCCTTGCCGAACGAGCGCGTGCCGAGCACGGTCGAGCGCTTGTGATCCTGCAGCGCGCCGGCGACGATTTCGGAGGCCGAAGCCGAGCCGCCGTTGATCAGGATGATGACGGGCTTGCCGCTCGGTCAGGTCGCCCGCGCGCGCCGAGTAGCGTTGCGTCTCTTCGGCATTGCGACCGCGCGTCGACACGATCTCGCCGCGCTCGAGGAACGCGTCGGACACCGAGATCGCCTGATCGAGCAGGCCGCCCGGATTGTTGCGCAGGTCGAGGACGTAGCCCTTGAGCTTGTCCTTCGGGATTTGCGCGGTGATGTCGGCGACCGCCTTCTTCACGCCTTCCGAGGTCTGCTCGTTGAACTGGCTGATGCGCACGAAGCCGACATCGTCGCCCTCGGTGCGCGAGCGCACCGAGCGCACGCGGATGATGTCGCGCGTGATCGAGACTTCGATCGGCTTGTCCTGCCCTTGCGCATGATCTTGAGCCGGATCTTGGTGTTGACCGGCCCGCGCATCTTCTCGACCGCCTGGTTCAGCGTAAGGCCTTGAACCTGCTCGTCGTCGAGATGGGTGATGACGTCGTTCGCCATGACGCCGGCCTTGGCGGCGGGCGTGTCGTCGATCGGGGTGACGACCTTCACGAGGCCGTCTTCCATGGTGACTTCGATGCCGAGCCCGCCGAACTCGCCGCGCGTCTGCACCTGCATGTCGCGGAAGCTCTTCGGGTCCATGTAGCTCGAATGCGGATCGAGCCCGTTGAGCATGCCGTTGATCGCCTGCTCCACCAGCTTGGCGTCGTCCGGCTTCTCGACGTAGTCGGCGCGCACCCGCTCGAACACGTCCCCGAACAGATTGAGCTGCCGGTAGGTGTCGGCTGCCGCCGCCTTGGCGCTGGCGCCGAGGAGGGCGAGGCGGGGCTGTGTGGCTGCGAGCGTGATCGCCACGCCGGCTGCCGCGCCGAGGAGGACCAGGGAAGTCTTGCGTATCATCCGCGAACCTTTTCGCTGTCGTTTGCCGCCCACCATGGGCTTGGATCGACGGGAGCTCCGTCTTTTCGAAATTCGATATACAGGATCGGCTGGCTCGAACCTGTCGCTACGGCTGCGGCCGATTGCGGCCCGCCCCCCATGATCGCCACTGGCTCCCCGGTCAGCACAAACTGGCCAAGATCGACCGAGATTCGTTCCATCCCCGCAAGCAGCACATGATATCCGCCGCCGGCGTTCAGGATCAAGAGTTGTCCGTAGGACCGGAACGGTCCCGCGTACACGACCCAGCCATCGCAGGGGGCCGTCACCTGCGCGCCGGCCCGGCTCGCGACAGATAGGCCTTTTTCCGTCCCGCCCAAGCCATCCGGCATGCCGAATTCGCGAATCCGGATGCCGTTGAGCGGCAGCGGCAGCGATTTCTTGGCTGACGCGAACGCAATCGCCGGAGAGAGCCGGCCGGGGTCCTGGAGCGCCGCAAGGCTGCCTTTTCGGGTCGGCCGGCCTGTCGGTTCCGGCGCGCGCTGCTGCCGCCGCACGGGCCGAAGCCGCGATATCCTGCTCGATTCGGGCGATCAGGTCCTTCAGATTGTCGGCCTGCCGGGCCAACTGCACCGCACGGGTGCGCTCGGCGTCGAGCGCCTTCTCGGTTTCGGATTGTTTGCGCTGGCGCTCCTGGACGAGCACGGTCATCCGTGTTCTTTCCTGCGAAAGTGCGGCGAGATCACGACCGAGCACCTCACGTTCGGTCGCTATTTCGCTACGTACTTTCACGAGTTCGGCAAGATCAGCGACCAGCGTGTCGACCTCGACCTTCATGTCGGGCAGCACGGCACCGAGCAGTATCGCGGTCCGTACCGACTGGAGGGCATCTTCCGGGCTCACCATCAGGGCTGGCGGGGGCCGGCGGCCGACCCGCTGCAGGGCTGCCAAGACCTCCGCAATGACGGCGCGGCGGCTGCCAAGCGAGCGGCGCACCGTATACTCGTTCGCCTGCAGCGTCCTCAACCGGGTTTCGGCTGCGGCGATGCGATCCTCGACCGCACGGACATTGGCGGCCGAGCCGATCAGTAGCGCATTGAGTTTGCGGCGGTCCTCGCCGATCGCGTCCAGTTCGGCCTTCAGTTTGGCGGCAAGGTCGGCATTCCGCTTCTGCTCGGCCAAGACCTTTTCCAATTCCTCCTGGCGCGCGCCCTTCGCGGCCTCGGGTGCGACTGCGGTCGCAGAAGGGCCGGAGGTTGCCGGGGTAATCTGCAGCGGCTGCTGGGCGTGCCCCGGTGCCGCCAACAGGAACAAGCCGAGCATGCCGGCGACGAACCGGCCGCGTGGCGAGCCTGCGGAGGATGGGGTCATCGCGCCAAAATACGCCTGAAGTTCATTGACGAACCATTAACCTTTCGGATCGCGGCGGAATTGGGCACGTGCGCATCCGCGCCGGGGCTTGGGTCACATATCCGTGAGATTTCAGGCTTGGCGTGTCAGCAAAGCTGACCGGGCCGCCGATCGGCCACACAACTGGGACGAATTGATTTTCGTGCCGATCCGCGCTTCGAATGCCCGATGCCTCCCCCCGACGCGTTCATGGCCGCCGTCCAGCATCATCAGGCCGGCCAATTCGCCGAGGCGGACCGCCTCTATCGCAAGGTGCTCGCCGCCGAGCCGAGGCACATCCATGCACTGCATCTGCGCGGGGCGCTCGCCCATGCGACCGGACACAATGAAGAGGCGGTCAAGCTGATCGGACGCGCCATTGCACTCAACGGGCAGGTTCCGGAATTCCACTACAACATAGGGCTTGCGCTGTGGGCGCTCGGTCGCCGCGCGGAGGCATCAGGCCACTGGGCACGCGCCGTTGCGCTCAATCCGAACTTCGCCGAGGCGCGGCTGAACCTCGGCAATGCGCTGCGCGAGCAAGGCCGCTTCGACGAAGCGATCGCGCAGCATAGCGCCACGGTGCAGCTTCAGCCGCAATCGGCGCCGGCGCACAACAGCTTCGGGTTATCGCTCGCGAAGGCCGGGCGAGACGAAGAAGCGATCCGCCATTACGGCCGCGCGGTCGCCTTGCAGCCAGGCTTTATCGACGCCTACCTCAATCTCGCGATGGCGCATGCGAACCGCGGCGAGACCGGCGATGCGCTTGCGGTCACGATGCACAGCATCTCTGTTCGCGAAACACCCGAGAACAAGGCCTTGTTCGCGAGCCTTGTCTCCGGGATTTCGATCGATCGCGACGAGCCCGACCTGCGCCGTTTCCTGATCCGTGCGCTGGAGCAGGGATGGACCGCGCCAGGCGCGTTCGCGCCCGTCTGCATCGGGCTGATCCGCCATGGCCCGGCGAGCGCGCTCATCACACGCGCCGTGCAGGCCTGGCCGGGACGGCTGCCCGCGCCCGAGCTGTTCGGATCGGCGGGGCTCGCGGTGCTGGCCGATCCGCTGCTGCAGGCGCTGATGGCGAGGACGGTCGTTGGTGACGCCGATCTCGAAAAATTCCTCGCGGCGTGCCGCTTCGCGTTGCTGGAGACTGGCCGAAGCCACGCCGTCCGACGATACGAGCGAGGCGCTGCTGGAGGTCGCGTCCGCGCTGGCGCGACAGTGCTTCATCAATGAGTATGTTTACGCGACCACCGACGATGAGAATACGCGGGCACGGCAAATGCGCGAACGTCTGCAAACCGCGCTCACGTCGGGCGAAGCGGTGCCGCCGCTGTTGGTGGCGGCGGTCGCGGCGTATTCTCCGCTGCACGGGCTTGCCTCCGCGAACGCACTGCTGGCACGTTCCTGGCCCGCTCCCATCATGGCGCTGCTGGTTCAACAGATCCGTGAGCCGCAGGAGCAAGCCGCGCTGCGCGGCGGCATCCGGCAGCTCACGCTGATCGAGGGCGACGTGTCGCGCGCCGTGCAGGCGCAGTACGAGGCGAATCCCTATCCACGATGGATTTACACCAGCGCGCCGCGAAAATACCCGAGCATCGATGCGTATCTGCGCGAGCGATTTCCTCACGGGACGTTCCACGCTCTCGGCAAGATTGGCCGCCTCGATATTCTGATTGCGGGTTGCGGCACGGGTCAGCACGCGATCTTGACGGCGCAGCAATTCGAGGGCGCGCGCATGCTGGCGATCGATCTCAGCCGCGCGAGCCTTGCCTACGCGGCCGGCAAGACACGTGCGCTTGGGCTCGACGCGATCGAGTACGCGCAGGCCGACATCATGCGGCTCGGGACACTGCAGCGCCGGTTCGACCTGATCGAGTTGGGCGGCGTGCTGCATCATCTCGCCGACCCGTATGCCGGGTGGCGCGTGCTGCTGGCGCTGCTGCGTCCGGGCGGCTTCATGCGGATCGCTCTTTACAGCGAGATCGCGCGGCAGGGCGTGGTGGCGGCGCGCGCGATGGTCGCGCAGGCCGGCTATGGGTCGACGCCCGCTGAGATCCGCCGCTTCCGGCTGGAGCTGATGCAGGGGAACAACGAAGCGGCGCGAGACATTCTGCGGTTCAATGACTTCTACAGCATGAGCGAGTGCCGCGATCTCGCGTTCCATACACAGGAGCACCGCATGACGCTCCCCGAGATCAAGGGTTTTCTTAGCCAGCAGGGCCTGCAATTCCTCGGGCTGGAAGTCGATCGGGCGACGGCGCGGCAATACGCGGCACGATTTCCGGCCGACACAGCGATGACCGACCTCGATTGCTGGCATGCCTTCGAGCAGGACAACCCGCGCACCTTCGAGTCGATGTACCGGTTCTGGGTGCAGAAGCCGGCTTGACCGCGCGAGTTTGCCGAGAGCCAGCGGCCGCTAATCAACCAGCCAGATATTCTCCTCGGGCAACAACGCTGTACAGCCGGTCAAGCCGCTGACGGCCGGTCGGCTGCTCGCAACCGGCGGCAACCAGGCGCTTGGCGGGCGCGTGAGATATGCCGGTAGGTCCCGCGGAGGCCGGATCATCTGCTCGAGGAAATCCATATCGTGCAGACGATCGAACTTGACCGCAAAGCCTTCATTGAATCGCCGGACCACCTGACCGACCGCGCGGCCGACGGCGAGACGCGTTCCGATGTCCGGTTCGATGTCGGCGGATACCGCAACGCCGGACGTCGAAACATCGATCACGAAGCAGCTGACGGTGGTGCCGTCCGCAAGGATCAGATTGGTGTGCGGATCTTCCGGCACGAGGCGCTGCTGCTTCCGCAAGTCGACCACGGCATCGCGCTGTTTCTTTTCCAGCCAGCTGAGCTTGCTCGCGAGACCTTCGCGCTCCTTTCGCGTGACCGCGATGTCAACCAGGAAGCCGCCCTCGACAACGTCGGTGATCCAGCCGTCCAGCTTGCCGAGCTCACCGAAAAACGAGATGACCCGCTCGCCCGTGGGCCCAAGGACCGGAGCGGCGACCAGCATTTGAAACGGCGAGATGCGTGTGGTGCGGCACGCGAACTCGCGCCGGTTGCCTTGCATGTCGCGGCGACTGGAAAGGCTGTAGCGTCCCCCGGTGCGGAGGTCGACAGCGCGCCGCTGCATGAATTCATTGACGGACAAGGCAAGCCTCCGCCGAACCGAGCGGTATCCTAGGGGGGAGGCGTGTAGGAAATATTGCGACGCAGAAGTTCCATAAAATTGAGTTAAGTTTATCCGAATTGGATCGGAGAAACTCGGGCTACTCCCGATGATACGGGTGTCCCGACAGGATCGTGGTCGCGCGATAGATCTGTTCCAGGAGCATGATGCGCACCATCTGATGCGGCCAGGTGAGCGCGCCGAAGGCGAGATGCAGGTCGGCTTGATCTGAAAGCGTTGGAGCAAGCCCGTCCGGTCCGCCGATCACGAAAGCAACGTCGCGTCCGCCATCGTTCCAGCCGCGCAAGCGCTTCGTGAATGACGCGGAGTTGATGGCCTCGCCGCGCGGGTCGAGCAGCACGGTTGCGGCATCCTTGGGGATGATGTTGGCGAGGGCGATCGATTCTTCCAGCATGCGCCGCTGCGCTTCGCGCGCGCGGCTCTCGGCGATTTCGATGATCTCAACCGAGCGCAGCCCAATCCCGCGTCCCGACTTCACCGCGCGCTCGCGATAGCGTTCGCTCAGATCACGCTCGGGCCCGCGCTTGAGCCTGCCGACGGCCGCGACGACGATGCGCATCGCGGCAGTTTACGCATGATCCCGAAAAGTGGGTACCGGTTTTCGGAATCAGATCATGCGCAAACTAGACGCAAGCGCCGAAACTCAGCTCGCGTGCTTGCCGCGCGTACTGCCCGGTGCCCACATCTTTTCGAGGTTGTAGAACTCACGAACCTCGGGACGGAAGACGTGGACGATCACGTCGCCTGCGTCGATCAGCACCCAGTCGCAATGCGGCATGCCCTCGACCCGCAGGTTCGGCACGCCGGCCTTGCCGCAGGTCTTCGAGCACGCGATCGGCGACCGCGCCAACATGCCGGTTGGACCGTCCGGAGGTCACAACCATCGTGTCGGCGATGGTGGTCTTGCCGCGCAGATCGATTGAGATGGTGTCCTCGGCCTTCATGTCGTCGAGGCTGGAGAGGACGAGGCGGAGGGTTTCCTCGGGCTCTGGACGCGCCTTGGAAACCGGTTCGGGCTTGTAACGGGCTGCCCGAGAGAGCGCAGTGATGGTCAGGGGTTTCGATCCTTTCGGCTCAATCGCCCCGGACACCCTGCCCGGGGCCTGCGTTGAGAATATGCGTGCCCGGTTAACGGATTCAACCCGGGCGACGTTGCGCAACGCTACTTTCTCAAGGTGGCGCGACCTTTATGTGACACCCATCGCCGGACCGCGACGCCGGCCCAGATCGCTTCGATCACTCCGAACGGCCACGCGCCTTGCAGGAAGCCGTAGAGCGAGCCGAGCGCGCAGGCGCCGGCGAACGCCAGAATGTACCAGGGGCTGCGCTCTTCCAGCGCGTAGAAGACCAGCATGGCCGTTACGGCAAGCAGTCCGAAGACCGTGAGCGCGTCCATTGTCATGATAGGTCGGCCGAAGTCATGCCCGGCCGCGGAGCGCCCGTAGCGCCGTGGACGAAAGCGGCGACTTCAACCCGTGCAGGAACACCCAGGCCGGCGGACGCCGGTGCGGCAGCGACCGCGCGGCTTCCTCGCGGATGCGGAACCGCGCGAGCGCCTGGCCCGCAGGTCCGGCAGTCGCATAGAGGCTCGGGCCCATGCGATCCACCACCGCAATGGGCACGAGATCCGCGATGCCGCGCCACTTCTGCCAGCGATGGAAGCTGCGCAGATTGTCGGCCCCCATGATCCAGACGAAATGCACGCCGGGGCAGCGTGCGATGAGCGTGCGGACGGTATCGTGCGTGTAGCGTGTTCTCATTTGGGCCTCGACACCGGTCACCACGATGCGCGGGTTGTTCGCGAGCTTCTTGGCGGCTTCGATGCGTTCAGTGAGCGGCGCGAGGCCGCGCGTGTCCTTCAGCGGATTGCCCGGCGTCACCAGCCACCAGATGCGGTCGAGCCCAAGGCGCTGCATCGCGAGCAGGCAGGCGGCGCGATGCGCAGCGTGTGGCGGGTCGAAGGTGCCGCCGAACAGGCCGATGCGAAGACCGCGCGCATGCGGCGGCAGGCGTATCACGGCCTGATCTGACCGTTGCCGCGAATGCGATATTTGAACGTGGTGAGCTGCTCGACGCCCACGGGACCGCGCGCATGCATGCGCCCCGTCGCGATGCCGATCTCGGCGCCGAAGCCGAACTCGCCGCCGTCGGCGAACTGGGTCGAGGCGTTGTGCAGAACGATTGCGGAATCGACTTCGCTTAAAAACTTCTCGGCTGCCTTCGTATCCGCGGTGACGATCGCGTCGGTGTGATGTGAGCCGTAGCGTTCGATATGCGCGATGGCGGCATCGACGCCATCGACGACTTTCGCCGCAATGATGGCGTCGAGATATTCGGCGGGCCAGTCTTCTTCCGTTGCGGCCTTCACGCGCGGATCGGACTTCTGCACGTCGGCATCGCCGCGCACCTCGCAGCCGGCATCGAGCAGCATCGTGACGAGGGGCTTGAGCATCGTGGGTGCTGCCGCGCGATCGACCAGCAGTGTTTCGGCGGCGCCGCATACGCCGGTGCGGCGGAGTTTCGCGTTGAGCACGATCTCCTTCGCCATCGCGAGATCGGCGGCCTTGTCGACATAGACGTGCACCACGCCTTCGAGATGCGCGAACACCGGAACGCGCGCCTCCTGCTGGACGCGCGCGACCAGACTCTTGCCGCCGCGCGGCACGATCACGTCGAGATGACCGTCGAGTCCCGCGAGCATCAGCCCGACCGCGGCGCGGTCGCGCGTCGGCACCAGCTGGATCGCGTCCTCGGGAAGATCTGCGGCGCGCAGACCCTGGACGAGCGCCGCATGAATGGCGCGCGCGGAGCGGAAACTCTCCGAGCCGCCGCGCAGGATCACGGCATTGCCGGCCTTGAGGCAGAGCACGGCGGCGTCCGCTGTCACGTTCGGACGGCTTTCATAGATCACCCCGACCACGCCGAGCGGCACGCGCACGCGCTCGATGATCATTCCATTGGGCCGGGTCCAGCTTTCCATCACGGTGCCGACCGGATCGTCGAGTTTGCGCACGACGTCGATGCCGTCCGCCATCGCGGCGACGCGCCCGGCGTCGAGCGAGAGGCGATCGATGAACGCTGCGGTCGCGCCGGCGGCTTTCGCCTCAGCGACGTCCTCGGCGTTGGCGGCGAGAATTCCGGCTTCGCTGGCGCGAATTGATTTGGCCATTGCGTCGAGCGCCGCATTGCGATGCACGGTCGGGCTCAGCGCCAAGGCACGCGCCGCGCCGCGCGCGCGCCGACCGATGTCGGCCATCGCGGCGGCAATTCCGGTGCCTTCAATGGTTTTCAACGGCGCGGTCATGCGTATCCTCGGGCGCGTTCCTAGCATGTAGGAACTTTCCCGGCGAGGCGCAGCAAAAAGGGCGCCGGATGGCGCCCTTCGGATAGGCCGGAGCCCGATACTTGTCAGCTGTCTGCGATCACGATGCCGCTTTCGGGGACGAGATCGCTGAGCATTCCCGCCAGATAGGCTTTGACGGTGTCGTCATTCCAGTCCGCCGCGCGCCAGACCGTGACTTCGGGCTCCAGCTTCTCGCTCGGCCCATGCCACGCCACGAGATAGTCCGATAGCCAGCCGGCGAGCCTTGCCGGCTTCCAGCTTGCCGGCGATCGCTTCGAGCAGGCTCGGGTCCATGGCGGCGTCTCCAAGGCGGGATGCGCCCGGGTAACGCCGCAATGCGGTCGCTGGTTCCGCGTTGCAGCAATATGTTGAAAAGAAAGCGATTTTGGAGCACCGGGTGCCCGGCGACGGTCATGCCTGCCATGGCGCGATCCGCCATTGTCACGCGGGCGAGGGCGCTTAAAACGGTGACACGCGGCCATTCCGGCTCGCGCTCTCCCGGACATCGGTCGTGCCAGTTCCACAGCAGCAAGCCGCCGACACGACCGCGAAGCTGATGCTTGTCGCGCTCGGCTTCGCATGGGGCCTCACCTGGCCGGCGATGCGCGTCGCGCTCGATGAGATCCCGCCATTCAGCATGCGCGTCGTAACGCTCGGCCTCGGCGCGGGCGTGCTGTTTCTGGTCGGCTGGTGGCAGGGACGGCCGTTCGCAGTTCAAGGCGTCAAGCACGCCGCGCATCTCAGCGTCGCGGGCATCCTCAACGTCCTGTCGTTTTCGCTGCTCAGCGTCATCGCGATGATGTTCGCCGGGACAGGGCGCGTCGCGATGCTCGCCTACACGATGCCGATCTGGGCCGCGCTGTTCGCCTGGCTTGTGCTCGGCGAACGGTTGACGCGCGCAGGCGTGGTCGCCCTCGTCTTGTGCGTCGCCGGCATGGGCATCCTTATCTGGCCGCTCGCGCAGCAGAGCACGCTGATCGGCCTGCTGATCGCAATCAGCATCGCGGTGCAGCTGGGCGGCCGGGACCGTCTATGTGAAATGGGCGCGCCTCACGGGCGATCCGGTCGTGAATGCGGCGTGGCAGGTTTTCGTCGCATTCGTGCTCGTCACCGCATCGTTGCCGATCGCCGAAGGATCGCTGCACGTAACGCAGGCGCACATGCCTGCGGTGCTGTGCCTGATCTGGTCCGGGCTCGCCGGTTCGGGCCTTGCCTATTTCCTGTGGTTCGGGATCGTCCGGCGTGTATCGGCGATGACAGCGTCGCTCGGTGTGCTGAGCGCGCCGGTGATCGGCGTGGTGTCGACTGCGGTGCTGCTCGGCGAGATTCCCACCGCGGCGGATATCGTCGGCTATGTGCTGATCTTCGCGGCGTCGGTGTGCGTGCTGTTGCCGGCGCGGAGTTAAAGAAAACTCTGCGGGTCGACATCGACCTCAAGCTTGATGTCGCCCTTGCGCTTCGGCGCATTCGCCAGCCAATCGCGCAAGTATCCCGGCAGATCGAAATTGCGCGCCGACTTCACCATCAGGCGGAAACGATGCCGCCCGCGCACCACGGCGAGCGGCGCTTCGGCGGGCCCGAGCACGCGCACCTCTTCAGTCGCGGGTGCCGAGGCTGCGAGCTGCGCGCGAAACCTTCCGTCGCGTGCTTGTTCGCGCCGGTGACGAGCAGGCTCGCGAGCCGTCCGAACGGCGGATAGCCGGTCAAGCGCTCGCGCGCCGCGATTTCGGAATCGTAGAACGCCTCGCGGTCCTGCGCGATCAGCGCCTTCATCACCGGATGCTCGGGCTGATGCGTCTGCAGATAGCCGATGCCGTGGCCCTCGTCGCGGCCGGCGCGGCCGATCACCTGATGCAGGAGTTGAAACGTGCGTTCGGCGGCGCGCGGATCGCCCGAGCCGAGGCCCAGATCGGCATCGACCACGCCGACCAGATTGAGCTTTGGAAAATGATGTCCCTTGGCGACGAGCTGCGTGCCGATGACGATATCGACGCGGCCCTGCTCGATGTCGCGGAATTCCTCGCGCATGCGCTCGATCGAGGCGATCAGATCGCTCGAGAGCACCATGATGCGCTTGTCGGGAAACAGGCTGGCGGCTTCCTCCTCGAGCCGCTCCACACCGGGGCCGCAGGCGACGAAGCGAGTCCGCCGCCTTGCATTTCGGGCAGGCGGCGGGCGGCTGGCGTGGTGAAGCCGCAATGATGGCAGACGAGCTGGCGCTTGAAGCGGTGATCGACCAGCCAGGCGTCGCAGTTCGGGCAGTTGAGCCGGAAGCCGCAGGCGCGGCACAGCGTGAGCGGCGCGTAGCCGCGGCGATTGAAGAACAGCAGCGCCTGCTCGCCGCGCTCCAGCGCGGTCTTGACGATGCCGGCGAGTCTTGGCGCGATGAAGCGCCCGCGCGGCGGGCCTTCGCGCTTCAGGTCGATCGCCTCGATCGCGGGTTCGCGCTGACCGCCGAAGCGCTGCGCGAGTGCGAGCCTGCGATAGCGCCCGCGCCGCGCATTGACGACGGTTTCGACCGACGGTGTCGCGGACGAGAGCACGATCGGGATGTCGGCGATGCGCGCGCGCACCACCGCCATGTCGCGCGCATGGTAATGCACGCCGTCTTCCTGCTTGTAGACCGCGTCATGCTCCTCATCGACCACGATCAGACCGAGATCGGCGTAGGGAAGAAACAGCGCCGAGCGGGCGCCGACCACCACATTGACTTCGCCCGCCGCGACCGCGTTCCAGGTGCGGGCGCGCTTGCGTGGCCCCAGCTCCGAATGCCATTCGGCCGGGACGCACCCCGAAGCGCTGCGCGAAGCGATCGAGGAATTGCGCCGTGAGCGCGATCTCGGGCATCAGGACCAGCGACTGGCGTCGTTTCCGGATCGTTTCGGCGATCGCCTCGAAATACACTTCGGTCTTGCCCGAGCCCGTGACGCCGTCGAGCAGGTCGACCGTGAAGCCGCCGTGCTGCACCGCGCCGCGCAGGATGTCGGCCGCCATGCGCTGCGGGGCGGTGAGTTCCGGATTGCGGTAGTCGGGATCGGGCTGGCGCGCGACCGGCTCGGGCGGCAGCGCGACGACTTCGAGCGTGCCTTCGTCGACGAGCCCGTCGATCACGCCGGCCGAGACGCCCGCATCCTTGGCGGCTTCGGACTTGGTGCGCAGAAGCCCGTCCGCGAGCGCGGCGAGCACGCGGCGGCGCGCCGGCGTCAAACGCTGCGGCGGCGGACCGGCTCAGCCGCACCGCAACGCGCTCGCGCTCGGGGCTGAGCTCGCCCATGCGCAAGGTCATGCGCAGCACCATGCCCTTGGGCGCCAGCGTGTAGTTCGCGACCCAGTCGACGAATTTGCGCAGCTCCTCGCGCAGCGGCGGGTAGTCGAGCTTCGCCTCGACGTCCTTCAGGCGGTTGTGCAGGCCGGGCCGGACCGGCACGTTGTCGGCCCACACCACGCCAAGCGCCTCGCGCGTGCCCAGCGGCACCGCCACGAGATCGCCGACGTGCAGGTCCAGTTCCGGCGGCGCGCGGTACGAATAGGCGTGGTCGAGCGCGACAGGCACCAGAACGTCAACGATGCGCTGTGCCATGCCGGGCCGACTTGGATAGAGCTTCTTAAGGGAAGGCAGGAGATTATAGGCGGGGTGTCAAGACGCGGACCGGCCGCGCGCTCCAAATCCTCATCCTGAGGAGCGCCCGCAGGGCGCGTCTCGAAGGATGGCCATACGTCGCCTCGTCCTTCGAGGCGCCGCCTCACCAAGGCTCGGCGGCTCCTCAGGATGAGGCGACCGAGAGAACGGCGCTGATGTCGTCATCGAGCGAGAACGATTCAATCCACTTCGCCTCCGCCGACGTCGCCGCAGAGCTGCGGCGCTGGCTCGCGCATCTTGGCGCCGAGCGGCGCATGTCGCCGAAGACCGTCGAGGCCTATGAGCGCGACGCGCGGCAATTCCTGTCGTTTCTCACCGAGCACACCGGAGCGCAGGTCTCGCTGAAGGCACTTGCCGCAATCGAGCCGCGCGACGTGCGTGCCTTCATGGCGGCGCGGCGGTCCGACGGCATCGGCTCGCGCTCGCTGATGCGCTCGCTCGCGGGCGCGCGTTCGTTCGCGCGGTTCCTGGAGCGCAACGGCAAGGGCAAGGTCGGCGCGCTCGCGGCCGTGCGTGCGCCGAAAGTGCCGAAGACGTTGCCGAAGCCGCTCTCGGTCAGCTCGGCGAAGCGCCTGACCGACACGGACCTTCGCGCCGGCGAAGAGCGCGAGCCGTGGGTGTTCGCGCGCGATGCGGCGATTCTCGCGCTGCTCTATGGCTCGGGGCTGCGCATCTCCGAGGCGCTCGGACTGACGCGCGAGGCCGTGCCGGTGCCAGGCAAGGGCGACTCGATCACCGTCAAGGGCAAGGGCAACAAGGCCCGCATGGTGCCGGTGCTGCCGCGCGTGCTGGAGCTGATCGCCGAATACGCGGCGCTCTGCCCTTACGACCTACCGGACGAGGGCACGATCTTCCTCGGCGCCAAAGGCGGGCCGCTCTCACCACGCATCGTGCAGCTCACCATGGCGCGGCTGCGCGGCGCGCTCGGCCTTGCCGAAACCGCGACGCCGCATGCGCTGCGCCACTCCTTCGCCACGCACCTGCTGGCGCGCGGCGGCGACCTGCGCGCGATCCAGGAACTGCTCGGCCACGCTTCGCTCTCGACCACGCAGATCTATACGGCGGTCGACAGCGAGCAGTTGCTGCAGGTCTATCGCAGCGCGCACCCGAGAGCCTAGCCAGGGCTTGTGCGCCGCCGCCCGGGTGCTAGGCTGGCGCTGCGGGCATGACGCTCGCGAGGAGAAGATCATGAAAGTCGTGATCGGCTTCGTGTTTGCCACCGCGGTTGCGGCGACCCCCGCATTGGCGTGGGAGTGTGGCGGGAAATCCAACGTCGTTGCCTCGAGCCAGGTCACGACGCCTGGCGACCCCCGTGCAGACGGCGGAGATGCCGTCAACGACACAGACCAAGTAATTCGGCCTCACGAGCCGCGTGACCTCAGGAAAGCCCGGGCCTCGGCCCGGGCTTTCGCATTTGGGTTGTCCATGTCGGCGACATGACGCCGCAAAGCCCCCTTGCGGCGCCGCACGACTTGGGTTCAATCGTGCCGCGGGGTCGACAGGGGAGGCTGCAATGGCTGGGCCGCACGAAAATCTGGAACATGCCGAACATGCGCAACATGCTGCACACGAGGGCGGCCGCGACAACAAGAAGATCGCGCTGATCATCTCGGTGCTGGCGCTCTGTCTTGCGTTCTCCGAGACCTTCGGCAAGAGCGCGCAGACTGCGGCGCTCAATGCCCAGATCGAAGCCTCGAACCTGTGGAATTTCTTCCAGGCCAAGAACATCCGCCGCACGATGACGATCGTCGCAACCGAGATGGCCAAGATCGACGCGGTCGCGGCAGGCACCGACCAGCACAAGGCCGCGCTCGCCAAGCAGATCGACGAGTGGATCAAGACAGCGGCGCGTTATCAGTCGGAACCCGAGGCCGGCGGCGGCAAGGGCGAGGGCACGCGCGAGCTTGCGAGGCGCGCCATCGAGATGCAGAAGGATCGCGATCTGCAGCTCAACAAGTACCACAATTTCGAATTCGCTTCCGCGGCGTTCCAGATCGGCATCGTGCTGGCGTCAGCCGCCGTCATCACCGGCATCGTGGCGCTCGCTTATGGTGCGATCTGCGTCGGTCTCATCGGCCTGATGCTGATGGGAACCGGCCTGTTCATGCCCGAATTGCTGCACAACATCCTGCACTGGTTTGAGGCTTTGTTCGCCGGCGGCGGGCGTCACTAAGGTTCGAGTTACTCCGCCGGCTGCGCGTGCACGCGGCGGCGGATGCGGGCGAGACGGCGGAAGAAGCGGCCCGGGCGGCCGGGCTTCAGCAGCCAGCGCCAGCGCCGCAGGTTATGCCTGATGCGTGCCTTGATCGGATCGATCAGCGCATGCGCCTTGGCGAGCCAGATGAGCATGTGCTCGTAGAACCAGCGAAACCACCAGAGCTGCAAAAGCTTTGGCCGCGTCACCTCGAAGATGAACGCCGTGACGCCCATACTGACGACCTTGGCGAGCGAGAGAATCGCCATCGCCCCGAGCCATGAGCCGTGCGCCAGCATCCACAACCCAAGAAGCTTCAGCGGGAACAGCAGGATCACCGGCACGAGAAAGACGAGCAGTGTCGGGTAGGGCGGCAGGTGTTCGATCGCGGCGGCGACGTGCTGCCTTCAGCCTGTTCCATGCGATGCGCTCGACGACCCACGCGACGAGTGGGCGCAAATGCTCCCACAGCCACGCCTCGAACAGGAACACGAGCGCGAGCAGGATCCAGAGCGGTTTGAGAATGCGGCGCATTCTCGCAATTTAGCACAGCTGTCGTCCCGGCCGAGCGTAGCGAGAGCGGGGTCAGGACAGGGCATCGGTACGATCCCACTCGGCGCCTCGTACGCTGCCGTTAAGTTGAATTGGCAGGGAGAATTGGGGACAGTGATAGATCAGCGCTTCCGGCAATCGAACGCGCATACCGGCATTTGCGCGGGGGCCGCACGATCGCTGCGATTAAGCAGCATAAACGTACGCTCGCATACTGAACCAGTGACCACCGGCGGCTCCCCCGGAAATTCGAACCTGACCGACAAGTAAAATATGGTGAGGCGCTGACAGAGTTGCGGACCTCTTTTTTCAACCTTTCCGGGCTGCGCGCGCCGCGCTATCGTGTCAGCAACGGGGGCCATCATGTATCGCTTCGGCTTGGCGTTTGCCACAACGTTAGCGGGCTGCGCCACTAGCTCTGGTGTGCCACCAGTCAGCATGGATGATGCCAAACGGCTAATTGTCGCCGAAAGGTCGCGATTATGGAAAGACCCGGACTCGGTTAGAGATGCCCGGATTGGCCATCCGTATGGTGCTGGCGGTGTGACCTATGCGTGTCTTGAGGCCAACGCAAAAAATGCATTAGGCGGCTACACCGGAGTGCAGAAGTATGTGGTGTTGTTTCATGGAGAGAATGCCGCATCCATGAGGCTGGCCACTTTCATGGATAGCTGCAGCGGCGATCTCTCGCCATTTCCAGAACTGACTGGGGCGAATGTTGCTCCTGCGCTGGCGGCAACACCGCCAATGCAAACCCCGTCAAAGCGCGGCAAATAATTACGTGACTGGGGTCATGCTGCGACGCCTTCGGCGTCACATGTGTATCGTCCGCTTGCCGACCGCGAGCGCGGCTTCCTTCACGGCCTCCGACAGGGTCGGATGCGGGTGGCAGGTGCGGGCGATGTCCTCGGCCGAACCGCCGAATTCCATCGCGATCGTCGCCTCGGTGATCATGGTGCCGGCGTCGGCGCCGACAATGTGCACGCCGAGCACGCGGTCGGTCTTGGTGTCGGCGAGGATTTTCACGAAGCCGTCGGTGGTGAGATTGACCTTGGCGCGGCCATTCGCGGTGAACGGAAACTTGCCCGCCGTGTAGGCGATGCCGACGGCTTTGAGCTCTTCCTCGGTCTTGCCGACCGAAGCGACCTCCGGATACGTGTAGATCACGTTCGGGATCGCGTCGTAGTTCACGTGGCCGGCCTGACCGGCGATGATCTCGGCGACCGCGATGCCCTCGTCCTCGGCCTTGTGCGCCAGCATCGGCCCGGCGATCACGTCGCCGATCGCGTAGACGCCGGCAACGTTCGTCGCGTAATGCGCGTCCACGGTGACGCGGCCCTTCTCCATGACGACGCCCAGCTCTGCCAAGCCGAGCCCTTCGGTGTAGGGCACGCGGCCGATCGAAATCAGCGCGACATCCGCCTCGACTGTCTCCGCAGTGCCGCCCGCGGCCGGCTCGATGCTCGCCTTCAGGGTTTTGCCCGAGGTGTCGATCGCCGTGACCTTGGACGACAGTTTGAACGTCATGCCCTGCTTGGAAAGGATGCGCTGGAACTGCTTGCCGACCTCGGCGTCCATGCCGGGCAGGATGCGGTCCAAAAATTCCACCACCGTCACCTGCGCGCCGAGGCGGCGCCACACCGAGCCGAGCTCCAGCCCGATCACGCCCGCGCCGACCACGAGCAGCTTCTGCGGGACTTTCTCCAGCGTGAGCGCGCCGGTCGACGACACGATCCGCTTCTCGTCGATCTCGATGCCTTTCAGGCGCGCGACATCGGAGCCGGTCGCGATGACGATGTTCTTGGTCTCGACCGTTTGCGTCTTGCCGTCGCCGCCCTTCACCTCGATCTTGCCCGGCGCCACGATGCGGCCGTGGCCGATGAAGGCATCGACCTTGTTCTTCTTGAACAGGAACGCGACGCCTTTGACGTTGCCGTCGACGCCCTCGTCCTTGAACTTCATCATCGCCGCCAGATCAAGCTTCGGCGCCGGCACCTTGATGCCCATCTTCTCGAACTTGTGGCCGGCTTCTTCGAACATCTCCGACGCATAGAGCAGCGCCTTCGACGGGATGCAGCCGACATTCAGGCAGGTGCCGCCGAAGGTCTTGTCCTTCTCGACGACGGCGACCTTGAGCCCAAGCTGCGCGGCGCGGATCGCGCACACATAGCCGCCCGGGCCGGTGCCGATGACTGTGAGGTCGTAGGTGGGCATGTTGTCTTCCTAACCCGCGATATGCTGGCAGATGCGGTTCACGCACGCAGCAACATCGAGATTCGATGTATCCAGCCGCTCATGGCCGCCACGCGCGGCCTCATCCCTCAGGAAGCGTGCCCAGTCCATCATCGTGTGATTTGACAGATCAGGTTGCGCCCTCTCGGCGTTCAGACGGCGTTCTCTCGTTCTGTCATCGCAGTCGACCAAGACGATGCGTGCCGATCGAATATGGGCAGACACCAATGCCTCTTCAATGAAACTAATACGCATCTGCCCCTCCAACACAACACTCGATCCCCCTGCATTGAGCGGCGCAACTTTCGTCATCCAGTCGAGGGTTTTGGCGCATTGCCAGGCCTCGCCAGAGCCGTATTCGGAGATCATCTCATCCAAGGATGGCACTCCGGTCGAGTTGAAGAAGAAGACCTCGATATCCGGACGGCGTATCGCGACAGCCTTCGCCAAGGTTGTCTTGCCGGATCCCGATGCACCGGTAAGAATGACAAGCCTAGACATGGTTCCTTGGGAAGCGCCGTTACAAATCCAGCACCAACTTTGCCGAGTCCTCCATCACGTCCTTCACGCGCACAAGGGACGTCACCGCCTCGCGACCGCCGACGATGCGATGGTCGTAGGGTATGCGATCAACTCAATACTGCAGTACTGAAGCAACTTCGTTCAAACGAGCCTGATTTTCCGCCTTTATCCGGAGAGAATTGGCACCAAAATCAATTTCCTGACCCTTGTCATTTATCCACTCGATCGAGTGCCCGTAGTCACTGACCCGAACCTTCGAAAAGTTCTTCGGCTTCTGCAGGTATGTAAATATTTTGCCGCGAGCGATGGTCGGCCGCAGGTCGACGACGCCCTCATATCCGTCATTCCAAACAACCTTGAGGACGCCGTGAATCACCGGCTGCGCCGAAACGATACGCGGCAACATCTTTGCTACGCGATCTTTCCTGGGTCGATGTCGGACCGGCATTCTATCCACGCCCTTAGTAATCTTGACTCTCCGTCCTGGCCCACGCCACGACCTTTCGGTACTGTGGCCGGGGTATGTAGCCTTCCATAATCCGCCAACTGCCGATTTCGATTTGCGCTTGGTATTCGGCATACTCTGCATGAAAGTGCGAAGGCGGATGCTCATCCCAATAGAACTGGATCTTGATGCCGTCGATTGTTGCGACCGTCGGCATCTCTAACCTAATCACAAATCCAGCACCAGCCGCGCGGGATCCTCCAGCACGTCCTTCACGCGCACGAGGAACGTCACCGCCTCGCGGCCGTCGACGATGCGGTGGTCATACGACAAGGCCAGATACATCATCGGCCGCACCTCGACCTTGCCGGCGAGCGCCACCGGCCGCTCCTGGATCTTGTGCATGCCGAGGATGCCGGACTGCGGTGCGTTGAGGATCGGAGTCGACATCAGCGAGCCGTAGACGCCGCCGTTCGAGATCGTGAAGGTGCCGCCCTGCATCTCCTCGATCTTGAGCTGCCCGTCGCGCGCGCGCCGGCCAGCGTCGGCGATTTCCTTCTCGATCTGCGCGAGCGATTTGCCGTCGCAATCGCGGATCACCGGCACCACGAGGCCCCTCTCGGTGCCGACCGCGACGCCGACATGATAGTAGTTCTTGTAGATGAGGTCGGTGCCGTCGATCTCGGCGTTGACGGCGGGGATGTCCTTCAGCGCGGCCACGCAGGCGCGCACGAAGAAGCCCATGAAGCCGAGCTTCACGCCGTGGCGCTTCTCGAACATATCCTTGTACTGATTGCGCAGCGCCATCACGTGGCTCATGTCGACCTCGTTGAAGGTCGTGAGCATCGCGGCGGTGTTCTGCGCGTCCTTCAGGCGGCGCGCGATGGTTTGGCGCAGCCGCGTCATCTTCACGCGCTCTTCGCGCGCGGCATCGTCGGCGGGCGAGGGAGCGCGCACCTGAACCGCAGCGGCGGGCTGCGAAACCGGCGTCGGCTGAGCGGCGGCGCGCTCGATCGCCGCCATCATGTCGCCCTTGGTGACGCGGCCGTCCTTGCCCGAGCCGTCGATCTTGGCAGGGTCCATGCCGGTTTCGGCGGCGATCTTGCGCACCGAGGGCGCGAGCGGCGCCTCGGCCGCCGCGACTTTCGGCGGGTCGGTTGATTTCAGACTTCGGCTTGGCTTCGGAGGCGGGAGCCGGCGCGGCCTTGGCTGGCGCAGCCTTTGTGGCTCCCGCACCTTCCTTGATCTCACCGAGCAGCGCGCCGACCGCAACTGTTTCGCCGTCCTTCGCCGAGATCTCGCCGAGCGTTCCGGCGGCAGGCGCCGGGACTTCGATCGTCACCTTGTCGGTTTCGAGTTCGACAATCGGCTCGTCCACGTTCACTGAGTCGCCGGGCTTCTTGAACCATTTCCCGATCGTCGCCTCGGTGACGGATTCGCCGAGCGTCGGGACTCGGATTTCAACCATTGCGCCGCTCCTGTTCCTCATCCCCGAGCGCCTGTTCAAGCAGCGCCTTGAGCTGCGCCTGG
Organism: uncultured Alphaproteobacteria bacterium; assembly: GCA_963778455.1. Taxonomy (GTDB): domain Bacteria; phylum Pseudomonadota; class Alphaproteobacteria; order Rhizobiales; family Xanthobacteraceae; genus PALSA-894. The sequence continues at coordinate 430,030 of CAVZUL010000005.1, read as the reverse complement.
TGCTTCGACATCAGACCGGTCGCGGTCGACGCCATCGCGGGGCGGCCCGCATAGCGCGGGCGGCGATGCTCGGCGCCGATCTGATTCAGCACCCACTCGATGAAGGTGTCGACGAAGAACCATGCGCCCATGTTGCGCGGCTCTTCCTGGCACCACACGATCTCGGCCTGTTTGAAGCGCGAGAGCTCCGTCATCAGCGCCTTGGTGGGGAACGGATAGAGCTGCTCGATGCGCAAGAGATAAATGTCGTCGAGTCCGCGCTTCTCGCGTTCCTCCAGGAGATCGAAATAAGCCTTGCCGGAGCAGAGGATCACGCGGCGGATTTTACCATCTGCGACCAGCCTGATCTTCTCGTCCGGGTTGGTTTGCGCATCGTCCCACAGCAGGCGATGGAAGGTCGCGTCGGGGCCTAACTCGTCGAGCCGCGAAACCGCGCGCTTGTGGCGCAACAGGCTCTTGGGCGTCATCAGGATCAGGGGTTTACGAATCTCGCGCTTCAACTGGCGGCGCAGGATGTGGAAATAGTTCGCCGGCGTCGTGCAGTTCGCGACCTGCATGTTGTCTTCGGCGCACATCTGCAGGAAGCGCTCGAGGCGCGCCGAGGAATGCTCCGGACCTTGTCCCTCGTAGCCATGCGGCAAGAGGCAAACCAAGCCGGACATGCGCAGCCACTTGCGTTCGCCGGACGAGATGAACTGGTCGAAAACGACCTGCGCGCCGTTGGCGAAGTCGCCGAACTGCGCCTCCCACATGGTGAGCGCATTTGGCTCGGAGAGCGTGTAGCCATATTCGTAGCCGAGCACGGCTTCCTCTGAGAGCATCGAGTTGAGGACTTCGTATTTCCCCTGCTTCTCGGAGAGATGATTGAACGGCGTGTGTCGCGCCTCGCTCTCCTGATCGATCAGTACCGAATGGCGCGAGGAAAACGTGCCGCGCTCGCTGTCCTGACCCGAGAGGCGCACGCGGTGGCCGTCGAGCAGCAGCGAGCAGGAGGCGAGCGCCTCGGCGGTCGACCAGTCGATGCCCTCGCCGGTTTCGATCGCCTTGCGGCGATTATCGAGGAAGCGCTGGATGGTGCGGTGGACATGGAAGCCGTCCGGCACCGTCGTGATCTTCTTGCCGATCTCCCGCAGCGTCCCGATCGCGACGCCGGTGTTGCCGCGGCGCGGATCGTCGATGTCGGCAGCGGACTTGAATTTCGACCAATGTCCGTCGAGCCAGTCGGCCTTGTTCGGCTTGTAGCCGGTGCCTGCCTCGTATTCGGCATCGAGCCGCGCGCACCAGTCGGCCTTCATCTTCTCGATTTCGCCTTCGGTGACGACGCCTTCGGCGATCAGCTTCTTGGCGTAGATCTCCAGCGTGCTCGGATGCGCGCGGATCGCCTTGTACATCAGCGGCTGCGTGAAAGCCGGCTCGTCGCCCTCGTTGTGACCGAATTGGCGGTAGCAGAACATGTCGATGACGACCGGCTTCTGGAATTTCTGCCGGTACTCGGTCGCGACTTTGGCGGCATAGACCACGGCTTCCGGATCGTCGCCATTCACGTGGAAGATCGGCGCCTCGATCATCTTCGCGACATCGGACGGGTAGGGCGAGGAGCGCGAATAGCGCGGATAAGTGGTGAAGCCGATCTGGTTGTTGACGATGAAATGGATCGATCCGCCGGTGCGGTAGCCCTTCAGGCCGGACAGGCCGAAGCACTCCGCCACGACGCCCTGGCCGGCGAATGCCGCATCGCCGTGCAGCAGCAGCGGCATCACCATGGTGCGATCGTCCGGCGTCGCGCCATGCTGGTCCTGCTTGGCGCGCACCTTGCCGAGCACCACCGGATTGACGATTTCCAGATGCGAGGGGTTCGCGGTCAGCGACAGATGCACATTGTTGCCGTCGAACTCGCGGTCCGACGAGGCGCCGAGGTGATACTTCACGTCGCCCGAGCCTTCGACATCATCGGGCGCGGCGGACCCGCCCTTGAACTCGTGAAACAACGCGCGGTGCGGCTTGCCCATCACCTGGGTGAGCACATTGAGCCGGCCGCGATGCGGCATGCCGAGCACGATTTCCTTCACGCCGAGATTGCCGCCGCGCTTGATGATCTGTTCGAGCGCCGGGATCAGCGCCTCGCCGCCGTCGAGACCGAAGCGCTTGGTGCCGGTGAACTTGGTGTCGCAATACTTCTCGAAGCCCTCGGCCTCGATCAGCTTGTTGAGGATCGCGCGCTTGCCTTCGCGCGTGAAGGTGATCTCCTTGTCGGCGCCTTCGATGCGCTCCTGGATCCACGCCTTCTGCTTGGCATCCGAGATGTGCATGAACTCGATGCCCATCGTCTGGCAGTAGGTGCGCTGCAGGATGGCGACGATCTCGCGCAGCGTGCCGAATTCGAGCCCGAGCACGAAGTCGAGGAAGATCTTGCGGTCGTAGTCGGCTTCGGTGAATCCATAGGAGCGCGGGTCGAGCTCCTCGTCGTCCTTGCGCGGCTCCAGGCCGAGCGGATCGAGCTTGGCGTGGAAATGACCGCGGATGCGATAGGCGCGGATCAGCATCAGCGCGTGGATCGAGTCGCGCGTTGCCTGCTGCACGTCGGCTGCGGTGAGCTCGACGCCCGCGCCTTGCGCTTTCGCCCGGACCTTGTCGGCGATCTTCTTCTCGGCCTCGGCCCATTGGCCGTCGAGCGCGGAGAGAAGCTCGTTGCGCTCGATGAGCGGCGGCTTCTTCCACGAGGCGCCGCGCGCGCTCTTTGCAACGTCGGCGGCCTGGTCCTTCAGGCTGCCGAAGAACGCCTGCCATTCGGCGTCGACCGATTTCGGATCGGTCTCGTAGCGCGCGTAGAGGTCTTCGATGTAGGCGGCGTTGCCGCCGTAGAGAAAGGAAGAGAGTGCGAAAGCCGCGTTCGCGTCCTGGCGTGACATCTGCCGCATCCCAGTCGTCTCGGAAGGCTAAGCCTGCCGAATTTGGCCGATTTGGCCCCGAATCCGCCCATTCCCCGGTGGGCGGCGCCTTGTACCTTATTTAGGCGACCGGCAAGACAATAAAAGAACAAGAACTGAATCAGGATTTCAATACTTCGACCAGCGTCTTTCCGATGCGCGCTGGGGAGGGGGACACCTTGATGCCGGCGGCCTCCATGGCGGCGATCTTGGATTCGGCGTCGCCCTTGCCGCCCGAGATGATCGCGCCCGCATGACCCATGCGGCGGCCGGGCGGCGCGGTGCGGCCCGCGATGAATCCGACCATCGGCTTCTTGCGGCCGCGCTTTGCCTCATCGATCAGGAACTGCGCGGCGTTCTCCTCCGACGAGCCGCCGATCTCGCCGATCATCACGATGGCTTCGGTCTGCTTGTCGGCGAGGAACAGCTCCAGCCCCTCGATGAAGTCCATGCCCTTCACGGGATCGCCGCCGATGCCGAGCGCGGTGGTCTGGCCGAGGCCCTCGCGTGTCGTCTGGAACACGGCCTCATAGGTGAGCGTGCCGGAGCGCGATACGATTCCCACTTTGCCGGGCTTGAAGATGTTGCCCGGCATGATGCCGATCTTGCATTCGCCCGCCGTCATCACGCCCGGGCAGTTCGGGCCGACGAGACGCGACTTCGAGCCGGAAAGCGAGCGCTTCACCTTCACCATGTCGGCGACCGGAATGCCTTCGGTGATGCAGACGATCAGCGGGATCTCGGCGTCGATCGCTTCCGCGATGGCGTCGGCCGCGCCGGGCGGCGGCACGTAGATCACGCTCGCGTCGCAGCCGGTTTTCTCCTTCGCCTCGGCCACGGTGTCGAACACCGGCAAGCCGAGATGAGTCTGGCCGCCTTTGCCGGGCGCCGTGCCGCCGACCATTTTGGTGCCGTAGTCGATCGCGGCCTGCGAATGGAACGTGCCGTTCTTGCCGGTGAAGCCCTGGCAGATGACCTTGGTGTTCTTGTCGATGAGGATGGACATCAGGTCGAACCCTTCACCGCTTTGACAATTTTTTTCGCGGCGTCAGCATAGCTTTCGTCGCTCCAAGGTCCGATTTCATCAACCATCCAAGCCCGTATCCGGCAAGCCAACCGGCCCCGAATGGTCCCAAAGCAAAGAACACGAGAAGCGCGAGGCCAAAGTTAAAGTTGGCATTCTGCGCGTTCTCGTCACCGAAAGCCGCGAGTACGATAAAGATGACCGAGGGAACGTTGAGCGCAATCGTCAGGATCCAATAGATCACACGCGGTATCCTTCTCTGCGAGACCGCGAGCCAAACGACACACGAAACAAGCGTGCCCACGGCAAAAAGGGCGATTCCGAGTGGATTGGCGATCGCTGCGCCAAGAATCATCAGGCCGGCGAGCGGGTTCATTCAGCCACCCTTCACCGCTTTGACGATCTTCTGCGCCGCATCATCCAAGTCGTCGGCCGAGGTCACGTTGAGATTCGACTTGGCGATGATCTCCTTGCCCTTCTCGACATTGGTGCCTTCGAGCCGCACCACCAGCGGCACGCGCAGGCCAACTTCTTTCACGGCCGTCACGACGCCCTCGGCGATGATGTCGCACTTCATGATGCCGCCGAAGATGTTGACCAGGATGCCCTTCACCTTCGGGTCGGAGGTGATGATCTTGAACGCTGCCGTCACCTTCTCGGTCGTCGCGCCGCCGCCGACATCGAGGAAGTTCGCGGGCTCCATGCCGTAGAGTTTGATGATGTCCATCGTGGCCATCGCGAGGCCGGCGCCGTTGACCATGCAGCCGATCTCGCCGTTAAGCGCGACGTAATTGAGATCGTATTTCGACGCCTCGATTTCCTTCTCGTCTTCTTCGGACTCGTCGCGCAGCGCCGCGAGGTCGGGGTGGCGGAACAGCGCGTTGTCGTCGAAGCCGACCTTGGCGTCGAGGCAGAGCAGTTGTCTGTCCTTGGTGATGATGAGCGGATTGATCTCCAGCAGGCTCATGTCCGAGTTCGACGAACGCCTTGTAGAGGTTCGTGATCAGCGGGCTCATCTGCTTTTGCAGGTCGCCGTCGAGCCCGAGCGCCTTGGAAAGCCGCCGCACGTGATGCGGGCAGATGTTCGCCACCGGATCGACCGTGATGGTGACGATCTTGTCCGGCGTGTCGTGCGCGACCTTCTCGATATCCATGCCGCCTTCGGTGGAGGCGACGATTGCGACGCGCGAGTTCTCCCGGTCGACCAGCATCGAAAGGTAGAATTCCTTCTCGATCGCAGAGCCATCCTCGATATAGAGGCGGTTGACCTGCTTGCCCTTCGGGCCAGTCTGCGGCGTGACGAGCGTTGCGCCGAGGATGCGGGTCGCTTCCTTCTCGACGTCCTCGATCGACTTGACCACCTTGACGCCGCCGGCCTTGCCGCGTCCGCCCGCGTGAATCTGCGCCTTGACGACCCAGACCGGGCCGCCGAGCTCGGCTGCGGCTTTCTTGGCTTCACCGACGCTGAACGCCGGAAAACCGCGTGGCACCGGCACGCCGAATTTCGCGAGGACCGCTTTCGCCTGGTACTCGTGGATGTTCATGAAAGCCTCAACCCCCGCTGTCATGCCCCGCGAAGGCGGGGCATCCAGTAATCGCAGCCGTTACATACCGGCTCGGTCGTGCGTCACAGCAACTTCAGTGTCTACTGGATTGCCCGCCTGCGCGGGCAATGACAACAAACGTCACTTCCCAAGCGTCGGCGCGATCTTGTTGCAGGCGTCGACCAGCGTGCGCACGGCGGTGACCGACTTGTCGAACATCTCGCGTTCGGCGCCGTTGAATTCGAGCTCCATCACGCGCTCGACGCCCTTCGCGCCGATCACCACCGGAACGCCGACATAGAGGTCCTTCACGCCATACTCGCCGTTGAGATAGGCGGCGCAGGGCAGCACGCGTTTCTTGTCCTTGAGATAGCTCTCCGCCATCGCGACCGCCGAGGAGGCGGGCGCGTAGAACGCCGAACCGGTCTTGAGCAGGTTGACGATCTCGCCGCCGCCCTTGCGGGTGCGCTCGACGATCGCGTCGAGCCGCGCCTGCGTGGTCCAGCCGATCTTGACGAGATCGGGCAGCGGAACGCCGGCAACGGTGGAGTAGCGCACCAGCGGAACCATGTCGTCGCCGTGACCGCCGAGCGTCATCGCGCTCACGTCCTTCACGGACACGTCGAATTCGTCGGCGAGGAAATAACGGAAGCGCGCCGAGTCGAGCACGCCCGCCATGCCGACCACCATGTTCTTCGGCAGGCCGCAGCACTTCTGCAGCGCCCACACCATGGCGTCGAGCGGGTTGGTAATGCAGATGATGAACGCATTCGGCGCGTATTTCTTGATGCCGGCGCCGACCTGATCCATCACCTTGAGGTTGATGCCGAGAAGATCGTCGCGGCTCATGCCCGCCTTGCGCGGCACGCCTGCGGTGACGATGCACACGTCAGCGCCTTCGATCGCCTCGTAGGAGTTCGTGCCACTGTATTTCGCGTCGAAGCCCTCTACGGGTGAGGATTCCGCGATGTCGAGCGACTTGCCCTGCGGAATGCCCTCCGCGATGTCGAACATCACGACATCGCCGAGCTCTTTCAGGCCGATGAGGTGGGCAAGGGTGCCGCCGATCTGGCCGGAGCCGATCAATGCAATCTTCTTGCGCGCCATGGAGGACAAGACCTTCGATTGAGGGGTGCCGCGGAACCGCGGGACGCGCGTGGTTAAACGCTAAAGCACGGACCTTCTCAAGCCGACCTTCGGTGCGCTGAACCGTTTTCCAGCCTCATGTGTAATACATTATGCCAGTGGTTTCAACCTGCCAAGGGCAATTCCTCATTGCGATGCAGCAAATGCGGTCAAACGACCGGACGCGGTCGAGGGTCTCCATTGCAAGCAACTCGGATATGCCTGGCTGACGACCTGAGGTCCTGGCAATGCCGTTCGTCTCACTAGAGAACTACCCGCCTCCTTGGATGTTTGGCACATCGACTCTGCTGGGCGATGGGTCAACCCTCCTCCCAGGAAATTGGTGGCGCATCATTCGCAGCAACAACATTGCAACCAACTCCGGTGGCCAGCTGCAATTTCGGCTGGAAGAAGTTTTCGAGGAGCAGCGGCTCAAACACGCTTCCGAAGCACCGAGCCGCCAGAATTGTCTGTTTGTTTGTCCGACCGAAGCTGCAGCCAAACGGTTTGCGGAAAGCCAGAGCCGGCGCCAAGATGTCTGGTACAGAATAGAGCCGATCGAGAACTTGACCCAAGTTTTTGTTGCGCGGTGGAATCTCGTCGACAGAAACGACGTGCATGACTCGGTGCGTGTTCGTCAACGAGCTAAGCGGTACTGGACTGAAGCTGATCCCGAGGGGCCTATAGAACTCCTTCTGCCTTGCGCGGCGCGTATTCTGGGCCGTGTTCCGGAGCTTGGTTGGAACTAAGCACCCATTGGACCAATCTCAGGTCTCTACGATCCCTTCGGTCGATCCAGACGCAGTCTGCGCGCGCCGTCCGTGCGGTAGCGCCAGATATTCCTCCGAGCGCATCTCGATCAGACGCGAGGCGGTGCGCTTGAATTCATTCGCCTCGTAACCCTCGGTCGCAAGATAAAGCGCCTGCGGCTCGGCCTGTGCCGATGCGACGACTTTCACGGCGTTGTCGTAGAGTGTGTCGATCAGCGCGATGAAGCGCTTGGCCGCATTGCGCTGTGGATAGTCCATCACCGGAATGCCTTCCAGGATGAGGGTGTGAAATTCGTGCGCGATGCGCAGGTAGTCGCTCGCGCCGAGCGGCTGTTCGCAGAGCTGGCGGAAGGAAAATCGCGCCACGCCCTTTGCGGCTTCCGGCACGCGGATCACGCGGCCCTTGGCGGAAATCTCGTGCGGCTCGCCCGACAAGGTGCCGGTGAGGCGCTGCCACGCATTGTCGAGCGCGACTTCGGCGTCCTCGTCCGCCGGCACGTACCACACCGGCTGCGCGCTGAGCTTCTCCAGCCGGAAATCCTTCGGCGCTTCGAGCCGCACGACATCCATGTGCTGACGCAGCAGCGCGATGAACGGGAGAAACAGCGCGCGGTTCAGCCCATCCTTGTAGAGCTCGTTCAGCTCGACATTCGATGTCGCCACCACCACGACACCCGCCTCGAACAGCCGCGTGAACAGGCGCCCGAGAATCATCGCGTCCGCGATGTCGGTGACGTGGAATTCATCGAAGCAGAGCAGCCAGGCTTCCTCGGCGAGCGCGGCCGCGGTCAGCCCGATTGGATCGTCATCGGTGATCTCGCCGGCCTTGATCTTCTGGCGATAGGCATGCACGCGCTCGTGGACGTCGGCCATGAATTCATGGAAGTGCACCCGGCGTTTGCGATTCACGGCGCTTGCGGCGAAGAACAAGTCCATCAGCATGGTCTTGCCGCGCCCGACCTCGCCGTAAATGTAGAGACCCTTGATCGGACCCTTCGGCTCGTTCCTGGCGAACAGCCAGCCGAGCTGGGATGACTTGCGCGAGAGCCGGTGTTGCGCCAGCCGCTCCTCAAGTCGGTCAGTCGTGCCGCAACGGCCTCCTGCGCGGGATCGCGCTCGACCTCGCCCTCGCTGACCAGGGCGGCATAACGTTCGGTGACGGTTGAGGGCATTCGTTCGCGGATCGTGGGGTGGGTCGCGTCAGGTATGCCGTCGCGCACCAGCCGTGTAAATGCTTCTCGGCGCTGTTGACTGAACTGCGCAAGATCGGCACCGCGGACCGCGGTTCAAGTTTTTGTGTTGCGGACGTCGATTTTGGTGAACGCAGCATATCGCCGCGGAACGCCGGGCCGTGAAAAGCCCCGGTATCGATCCATTTTCCGGAGATGTTCTGGGTGTCGCGACACACACGATACAGTCGCGAAACATGAGAGAAATGTACGGCGCGCGGCGGAAACGTTTCACACGATCCGTTCACGTCCGCTTCACGAATTTCTTGATCTCAGGCGCCGTCTCGTGATTTCCTATTGATCGACGCGCCACGTATCTCTGCGTGCATCAGTCGGGCGACGAAGTCTCCGACGATGGAGTTGAAGAAGAAAATTCGGCTTCACATCAACCCAGACTCTAACGAGGAGATACGACCATGAAGAAGATCATTCTCACCACTGCTCTCGTGCTGAGCACCGCTTCGGCCGCGATGGCGTTCGATTTCGACCCCAATATGGCGAACCGCTATCCGTCCTATGCGGCGCCCGGCGCAGGTGATGGAAGGACGCAACGTCGCGCTGACGGGCCAGCCGAGCATCACGCCGACCGTTGACCGCGCGAGCAACCCGAACGCCGGCGGCGTCTAAGTCTCTCAAGCGTCCCCCAGGACTGGCGTTTCCCCCGCGCCGGTTCACCCCTGGAACAGCCGGCCTCCCCCCGCCGGCTGTTCCCTTGTCTGGCTCACGGTTTCTCTACGGACGAATCCGCCACATGCGCCGGCGATCGACATGGCTGCTGACCATGGTGCTGTGCTCCATCACGCCAGCACTTGCCGAATTCACGCAACGCTATCCGGCTGAGCTGTTGCGGCCCTATGTGCCCGCAGTCAGCATGGAGACGGACCGGAGAACTTCTCCGGAAGATTGGGTTCAGCGCAATCCGAAGCCAGGCGCGCGCTTTGCTGCGACTGGGCTCGTGCGCTGCGGCGGCGCCGTCGGTACCGCACAGCTGACCTTGCGCAACGACATCATCACCACCGCGGCGCACGTGCTGATCGGAAATAACGGACAGCCGCGCACCTCATGCACGTTTCAATCAACCGGCAGCGGCGAACCGGTGACGATCGATCCGCAATCGATCAAGGCGGGCAGCCGAACTCCACTATCGGATCCGGCAACCAACGACTGGGCGGTCGCGCGGCTCACGCGCCCGATTCAAAACGTGACGCCTTACGGACTTGCATCCGCCGGCAGCAAGCCGGGCAGCGTGTTCATGGTTGCGGGCGGCAATAAACGTGCCGACCGGATGGGCACGGAACGATGCAATGCGCGCGGCATGCTCGGAACTTCGGCGCGGGGTGTGCGTGAATTCGCGATCGACTGCAACGCGGCGCCCGGAAGCTCGGGCGCCGCGCTGACGGCGGGCCAAAACATCGTCGGAATTTATGTTGGATACCGCAGCACGGATCCGGTCCGTGCACAGGCGTTCTCGGCGGCACATTACAATTTCGCGATTACCGTCGAGGGCTCATTCCGCCGCGCGGTGCTGGCGGCGGCCGCGCGATAAATCATTTCTTTTGATAAGACGGCCGGACGCAGCGGCGCCTCAAGAATTGTGATGGCCAATCGCTTTTGCGAATGGAGCGTTGTTGCGCAGCTTCATGCCGCATGCGGCAGGCTGCTCTGCACGCCGCGCAGAGTGACGCGACGTTAGCGCTGTTGCGCGCGCACTCGTTCCTTCTGATCGGTTGCTTGCAGAATTTTTCTTGCGATTTTCGTATGCGAGCGACGCCAATCGTTTCGATGCGCTCCACGTCATCACATCTCGTTCACCAACGTCGTGATCGTACGCCGCGTCTCGTGATTGGAAGTCTACGCAGATTTCCCTAGCTCCGGTGCATCGCCGGGGACTTCGATGCCCTCGACGAACGGAGTCGCGAAAAACACGACTTCAAAAACGCTACCACAGGCTCTCAAATCGAGGAGTTACCACAATGTTGACCAAGACCAAGATTGCACTTGCCGCCGCGGTGTTTGCCGCTACGAGCTCTGCCGCGCTCGCGCAGGGATACGACCCGAACCTGGCCAACCGCTATCCGGGTTTGGCCGACCCTGGCGTTTATGGCTACGTCGCGGGTGGCAACGCTCCGACGCAGTTGAACCAGGGCCAGGCTCCAGGCGCGGCGTTCCAGTCCGCACCGGTGCGGCTGCGTCAGGGCCGCAATGTCGGGGTCATCAGCCGAGATGTCGCGCTGCCGAGTGGCGAGGCGCGCAGCTACGGCAGCCAGGACTGGTTCGACGTCGTGCGCAGTGACCGCGCGTCGTCGCCGTACGCGGGCGGCAACTAAGGCTTCGCAAGAGGTCCCCTGGAACCGGCGTTTCCCCCGCGCCGGTTCACCCCAGAGGCAGCCGGCACAACGCCGGCTGCTTCGTTTAGGGGCGAGGCAACGCCGGCCGCAGTTACGAAAATTTCGACACCGTCATCACGGCTCGTTGATCAATCTAGCAATCGGTGCGCAGCTTCTCGTGATTGGAACTCCGTCGCGACTCCTGTAGCTTTGGCGCATCGCCGGGGGACACAATCCCCTCGACGAACGGAGTCGCACAACGCGGCTTCAAAGCCACGAGGAGGACGACAATGTTGCCCAAGACCAAGATGGCACTTGCCGCCGCGATGTTTGCCGCTACCGGCTCTGCCGCGCTCGCGCAGGAATCAAACATGGGCAACCGCTCTCCCGGCCTCACCGCTCCTGGCGGTGCGACGCAGTCCGCACCGGTGCGGCGTCAGGGCCGTAACATCTCCACGCCAACTGACAACCTCATGATGAACGTGATGGACCGTGCGTCCGCGCCCTTCGCGTGCGGCGGCTAAGATCTCCCACGAAGTCCGCGAACCGGCGTTTCCCTCGCGCCGGCTCATCCTGAAGCAGCCGGCGTTGCGTCGGCTGTTTCGTCTTTCCGGCCGGGCGATATGGGCGGCAATTGCGCGAAATTTCGGCAGAGATATCGCATCGCAGCATATCTGCCATGTTCAGATATGTGATTGATCTATAATGCTGTGCGCGGTTGTCGTGCCGCGCTCTTGTCAAAATGATATTGCATTGCAACATTACGCTTGGCGCGAGATGCTTTGAGCCTGCCGAATGGTGGGTATCTGAAGAAGCCGTGGGGCGGCTTTTGCGAGCAACAAGAATAACAGGAGGCCCGATGCACGAGCCCTTGATCGACGGCGTGATCCGCAAGATCTGGATCGAACGCGCCGGCCCGTATCGCGACCATCTGCTGCGTCTCGACATCGAGAGCCGGCGCAACCGGTTTGGCGGCGCCGTGTCCGATGAGTTCATCGAGAAATACACCGAGCTTTCGGTTGGGCTCGACGCCGTGATGCACGGCTTCTTCGTTGAGGGGACTTTGCGCGGCGTTGCGGAGCTGCGTCCGCTCGGCAAGGAATTCACGCAGGAAGCCGAGGCGGCATTCTCGATCGAGAAGCCGTGGCAGAGTCACGGCGTCGGCAGCGCGCTCTTGCAACGCACGCTCCTCGCTGCACGCAATCGCGGCATCAAGCTGCTGCACATGGCCTGCCTCGCCAACAACCAGCGCATGATCGAGCTCGCGCGGAAGTTCGAGGCGGAGCTGACGTTCGACTTCGGCAGCGTGGTCGGCGAAGTCGAGGCGGCGCATCCGACACCGATGTCGATGTGGCGCGAACTTGTGGCCGACACGCACGGCTTTGCGACCGCGATGCTCGACGTGCAGACCAAGATGCTGCGGCCGGCGTAACCCTCTAGCCCTCACCCTAAGGAGCGCGCGAAGCGCGCGTCTCGAAGGGCCGTGCTCCCGGAGCTTCCGGCCATCCTTCGAGGCTCGCTGCGCTCGCGCCTCAGGATGAGGCAGCACTAACTTGGCGCGTGACAGACCGCTTCGATGTTGTGGCCGTCCGGATCGAGCACGAAGGCGGCGTAATAGTCGGGATGGTAGTGGGGCCGCAGCCCCGGCGGGCCGTTGTCGGTCGCGCCGGCCGCGAGCGCGGCCCGGTAGAACGCATCGACCGTGGCGCGCTCCTTTGCGGTAAGCGCGATATGAACCGGACGGTTCAAGCCACCTTCACCGCCGATCCAGAAATCCGGCTTGCCGCCGATACCGAGCCCGCAGGCCTTCGCGTCGTGCTCGTTCTGCTGCACTTCCATGACCAGCACATAGCCAAGGGGCGCGAACGCTCTTTCGTAAAATGTCTTCGAGCGGGCGTAGTCGGAAACCGGAATCCCGATGTGGTCGATCATGGCGGTAACTCTCTTATCTCGGCGGGACAACGCTTTAGGCGATCCCGCAAACAGGCAAAAAGCAGATTTATTTCGCGTTCGCGCCTTCTCGCACGGAACAAACCGTCATGCGGCGTAATTGTGTCTCAACATCGAAAGGGTGCCGGGCAAATAAAACAAGAAAATCAATGGGAGGGATCAATGCCGATCCAGTGGACAGCGCACATCCCGCAGGCAATGCAGCAGCACGGGGCGAGCCGCAAGCCGCGTCCCGAAACGGCCGAGGGCGCAGCAGTCGCCGAGCAGAAGTTCCAATCCGGCCGGCCAAATCTGTCCGAGGATGCCGCCGGCCCGTGGGCCGCTACACCTGACGCTCGACCATCTCGGCCTTGATCTCGGCGATCGCCTTGGCGGGGTTCAGGCCCTTCGGGCACGCCTTGGTGCAGTTCATGATGGTGTGGCAGCGGTAAAGCTTGAACGGGTCTTCGAGGTCGTCGAGCCGTTCGCCGGTCGCCTCGTCGCGCGAGTCGATGAGCCAGCGCCGCGCCTGCAGCAGCGCCGCGGGCCCGAGATAGCGCTCCGGGTTCCACCAGTAGCTCGGGCATGAGGTCGAGCAGCAGGCGCACAGGATGCACTCGTACAGCCCGTCGAGCTTGTCGCGGTCCTCCTTCGACTGCCGCCACTCCTTCTCGGGTGTGGCCGTCACGGTCTGCAGCCAGGGCTGCACCGAGGCGTGCTGGGCGTAGAAGTTCGTCAGGTCCGGCACCAGGTCCTTGATCACCGGCTGGTGCGGCAGCGGATAAACCTTGATCGTCTTGTTCTTGACCTCGTCCATGCCGCGCGTGCAGGCGAGCGTGTTGATGCCGTCGATGTTCATCGCGCAGGAGCCGCATATGCCCTCGCGGCACGAGCGGCGGAAGGTGAGCGTCGGGTCGATCGTGTTCTTGATCCAGATCAGCGCGTCGAGAATCATCGACCCGCAGTCGGCCGTGTCGACGTAATAGGTGTCGATGCGCGGGTTTTCGCCGTCCTCGGGATTCCAGCGATAGATCTGGTACTCGCGCGTCTCGCTGGCGCCTGCCGGCTGCGGCCACTTTTTGCCTTCGCCGACTTTGGAGTTTTTGGGGAGATTGAATTCGACCATGAGCTTTTCTCAATAAACCCGTGCTTTGGGCTCGATATACGCGATCTCGTTCGTCATCGTGTAGGTGTGCACCGGGCGGTAATCGATCGTCACCTTGCCGGTCGCGTCGTCGAACCAGGCGAGCGTGTGCTTCATCCAGTTCGCATCGTCGCGCTCGGGATAGTCCTCGCGCGCGTGCGCGCCGCGGCTTTCGGTGCGATTGCGCGCCGAGTCCATCGTGACCACCGCCTGAGCGATCAGGTTGTCGAACTCGAGCGTCTCGATCAGGTCGGTGTTCCAGATCAGCGAGCGGTCGGTCACGCGCACGTCCGGTACCCCGGAGAACACGTCGTGGATCAGCCTGTGGCCTTCCTCCAGCACTTCGCCGGTGCGGAACACCGCGCAATTGCTCTGCATCACCTTCTGCATGCGGGTGCGCAGCTCGGCGGTCGGCGTGCCGCCCGATGCGTGACGGAACCGGTCGAGGCGCGCGAGCGATTTTTCGGCGGAATCCTTCGACAGGTCACGCTGCTTCTCGCCCGCCGTGAGTTGCGTGGCGCAGCGCTGCGCCGCCGCGCGGCCGAACACCACGAGATCGATCAGCGAGTTCGAGCCCAGACGGTTGGCGCCATGCACCGAGACGCAGGCCGCTTCGCCGAGTGCCATCAGGCCGGGCACGATGGTGTCGGGATCGCCGTTCTTCTTGGTCAGCGCTTCGCCGTGATAGTTTGAGGCGACGCCGCCCATGTTGTAGTGCACCGTCGGCAGCACCGGGATCGGCTCCTTGGTGAGGTCGACGCCGGCGAAAATGCGCGCGCTCTCGGTGATGCCGGGCAGGCGGTCGTGCAGCACCTCCGGATCGAGATGATCGAGGTGCAAATAAAGGTGGTCCTTCTCCTTGCCGACGCCGCGGCCCTCGCGAATCTCGATCGTCATCGAGCGCGACACGACATCGCGCGAGGCGAGGTCCTTGGCGGAGGGCGCGTAGCGCTCCATGAAGCGCTCGCCTTCGGAATTGACCAGATAGCCGCCTTCGCCGCGCGAGCCTTCGGTGATGAGGCAACCCGCGCCATAGATGCCGGTCGGGTGGAATTGCACGAACTCCATGTCCTGCAGCGGCAGGCCGGCGCGCAGCACCATGGCATTGCCGTCGCCGGTCTGGGTGTGGGCGCCGGTGCAGGTCTGGTAGGCGCGGCCGTAGCCGCCGGTCGCCACCATGGTCATCTGCGCGCGGAAGCGATGGATCGTGCCGTCGTCGAGATTGAGCGCGACAACGCCGCAACAGCGGCCTTCCTCGTTCATGATCAGGTCGATCGCGAAATACTCGATGAAGAATTCCGCGTGATGCTTGAGCGCCTGGCCATAGAGTGTATGCAGCATCGCGTGGCCGGTGCGATCGGCGGCGGCGGCGGTGCGCTGCGCGGTGCCCTTGCCGTAATGCGTGGTCATGCCGCCGAACGGGCGCTGATAGATCTTGCCGTCTTCCTCGCGGCGCGAGAACGGCAGGCCCCAATGCTCCAGTTCGTACACGGCGTCCGGCGCGTTACGGCAAAGATATTCGATCGCGTCCTGGTCGCCGAGCCAGTCGGCACCCTTGACGGTGTCGTACATGTGCCAGCGCCAGTCGTCCTCGCCCATGTTGCCAAGCGCGGCCGCGATCCCGCCTTGCGCCGCGACGGTGTGCGAGCGGGTGGGAAACACCTTGGTGATGCAGGCGGTGCGCAGCTTCGCCTCGCTGCAGCCCACCACCGCGCGCAGGCCGGCGCCGCCGGCGCCGACCACCACGACGTCATAGGTGTGGTCCTCGATCGGATAGGCGCGGCCGTTCACCCCAGGCGCGCCGTTGGTCTTGCCGTTGGTCGCCATCGCCTAGACTCCGAAGCTCAGCTTGAGCACCGCGTAGATCGAGGCGAGCCCGACCACGCTGCAGAAGAACATGTTGCCGAACAGTGCGAGATACTTCGCCACCGGCCCATGCACGTAATCGACGATGATCTCCTGCATGCCGATCCACATGTGATAGACGATGGCAGCGGTGAACAGGATCACCACGATCGCGACCAGCGGCGAGCCCAGCACCTGCTGGGTCGCGGCGTGATTGCGGCCGAGCAGCGCGATAACGATCGCGATGAACGCGATGGTGAGCGGCACGCCTGCGACCGCTGTGATGCGCTGATGCCAAAAGGTCTGCGTGCCCGAGCGGGCCGAGCTGCGATAGCGCGCCGGCGTCGGTGGCGGGTGGATCGATTTTGCTTCGTGTGCCATCAGCGCATCACCAGATAGCCGACGATCCAAACGACAAGCGTGAGGACGATTGAGCCACCGATGGTCGCGCGCGCGAGCCAGTCGATTTCGCGATCGGTGAAGCCGTACCCGGTGTCCCAGAAGAGATGCCGGATGCCGCCGAGCGTGTGGTGGATCAGCGCCCACGTATAGCCGAACAGCAGCAGACGCCCGATATACGTGCCATAAAACCATTGCACGTTCGCATAGGCGCTCGGCCCCGACGCGGCGGCGATCAGCCACCAGGCGACGAGCAAAAATCCAAAATAGAGGACGGCACCGGTGACGCGGTGAAAACCCGACATCAGGAACGGGAGCGTCCACTTGTAGATCTGGATATGCGGGGAGACCGGGCGGTCTCTCATCCGAGCCTCGGCCATTTCACTCTCCGACGGACGTTAACCGCTGTGACTTTCGCTCGTTGGTAACCGATGCATCATGCGGCCGCAACGCGGAAGGACGCGAGATCACTGCTAAACGCGTGTGGCCTCGACACTTCGTCATGCACGAAGTATGATGCGTCTGTATTGGGCTGAACAATGACTATTCGGCGTAGTCAGCCTTCGCGAATGGCGAAGTAACATGCGTTTTGACCTGACGGATTTGAGCCTGTTTCGCCATGTGGTCGAGGCCGGCAGCATCACGCATGGCGCGGAGCGCGCGCATCTCGCGCTCGCCGCAGCGAGCACGCGAATTCGGCAGATGGAGCAGGCGCTCGGCGCCGCGTTGCTGACACGAAGCCGCGCCGGCGTGACGCCAACGCAGGCCGGCCGCACGCTGCTGCAGCACGCGCGCACCATTCTGGCGCAGGCCGAACGGCTGCGCGAGGACCTCGGCGGCTACGCGGGCGGGCAGGCCGGTCAGGTGCGCGTGCTCTCCAATACCAATGCGCTGACCGAATTTCTCCCCGAGACGCTGTCCTCGTTCCTCGCCACGCATCCGCATGTCAGCGTCGACCTGGAGGAGCGGCTGTCCGACGAGATCGTCGGCCTGATCGCCGAAGGCGTCGCCGACATCGGGATCGTTGCCGGCACGGTCGACCCCGGGCGGCTCACGACCTATCCGTTCCGCACCGACCGCTTTGTGCTTGTCGTCGCGCGCGATCACGCGCTCGCGCGCCGCGCCAAGGTAAGCTTTGCCGAGACGCTCGAATCACGATTACGTCGGGCTCGACCGCGCGAGCGCGCTGCAGCGCTTCCTTGCCGACAAGGCGAACCGCGTCGGCCGCCCGCTGCGGCTACGCGTGCAGTTGCGCAGCTTCGATGCGGTGTGCCGGCTGGTGGAGCGTAATGTCGGCGTCGGCATCGTGCCGGAGACGACGGTGCGCTGGGCCGCGAAGGCGATGGAGATCAAGTCGGTGCAGCTCACCGACCCTTGGGCGCTGCGCGATCTTTCCATCTGCGTGCGCGACTACAAGGCGCTGCCGCCCTACGCGCGCCAGCTCGTGGACCACATGCGCGAGCCGCGGCGGGAGATTACCTAACGCCGCGAACCTACTGCGGCACCAGC
The DNA here is from genome assembly GCA_963778455.1 of uncultured Alphaproteobacteria bacterium. Taxonomy (GTDB): domain Bacteria; phylum Pseudomonadota; class Alphaproteobacteria; order Rhizobiales; family Xanthobacteraceae; genus PALSA-894. The sequence goes on along the minus strand of CAVZUL010000005.1, from coordinate 412,258 downwards.
ACCCAGTAATCGAGATCGAGAATCACCGCAGGATGATCGCCGCCGTCCTGTTTGAGCGGAAACTCCGTGCAGGGCTGATCCTTCGTCGCGACGGTGCGCAGGCGCAGCGCGCCGACATCGGAGCGGCGCGGCAGCTCGGCCTTCGCCAACACTTCCGACCAGGCGAACACCGTCGAGCCGGCGAACAGCGGCGCGACATGCCGCCCGCCATTGATCGCCGTGATGTGGAACGCGTTCGCGAGCCCGTTGAACGACAGCGTGCGCGCGAGTGAAATCACGTGTCCGCCATAGATCAGCCGGCGGCCGAAACGATCCTTGCTCATCGCGAACTGATTGAAATGAACGCGAGCCGTGTTTTGGTAAAGGCGCGTCGCCATCTGGTGTTCGGCTTCCTCCACTGTCACGCCGTCCACGTGGTCGATCTTCTCGCCGGCCTGATAATCGCCGAAACGATGCGGGCTGCCGGCAAGCGCATAGTCATAGTGGCGCACGACCATCATCGAGCAGGCTTCGCCGAGGCTTGCGGGATCGACTGCCTTGGGCAGGTCCGGCACGAGATCGCCCGGCGCCGCTGCTGCCTCATCGCGCTTGCGCACCATCACCCAGCGCACGTATTCGAGCACCTTGGTGCCGTCCTGCTTGAAGCCGGCGGAGCGCAGATAGACCACGCCAGTCTTGCGGCTCGAGTTCTCCTTCAGGCCGATAATTTCCGAGACCGCCGTGAGCGTGTCGCCCGGATAAACCGCGCGCAGGAAGCGGCAATCCGCATAGCCGAGATTCGCGACGGCATTCAGCGAGATGTCCGGCACGGTCTTGCCGAACACGATGTGGAACACGAGCAGGTCGTCGACCGGCGAGCTTGGGTAGCCGATCGCATAGGCGAACGGATCGGACGACTGCGGTGCGAAGCGCGGCGCCGAACAGCGCGTTGTAGAGCGCGACGTCGCCGGCCGTCACGGTGCGCGGCGTCGCATGCCGGATGGTCTGGCCGAGCCGGAAGTCCTCGAAGAAATTGCCGGGCGTGGTTTTCGTCATGGCGTCTCTGTCGTCTGGCAAGTCCGGCGTTGAAGTCTGGCAGGGACCTGTAGCACACGCTTGCCATGCGCCGTTACGCCCGATAGCAATCCGCGCGACCCGCAACGCGAGAACTCGCCATGCCCACCTACAATCTCCTCCTTCTCCCCGGCGACGGCATCGGGCCCGAAGTCATGGCCGAGGTGAAGAAGCTGATCGGCTGGATGAACGCGCATGGCATGGGCACGTTCGAAACCGAAGAGGGGCTGTGCGGCGGGTGCGCCTACGATGCGCATGGCGTCGCCGTCACCGACGAGACGGTCGAGAAGGCGAAGGCCGCGGACGCGGTGATCTTCGGCTCGGTCGGCGGGCCGAAGTGGGACAAGGTGCCCTATGAACATCGCCCGGAGGCCGGACTCCTACGCCTGCGCAAGGACCTGCAGCTTTACGCCAATCTGCGTCCGGCCGTGACCTATCCGGCGCTGGCGGATGCTTCGTCGCTCAAGCGCGAGCTGGTCGAGGGGCTCGACATCATGATTTTGCGCGAGCTCACCGGCGGCGTCTATTTCGGCGAGCCGAAGACCATCACGGATCTCGGCAACGGGCAGAAGCGCGCCGTCGATACGCAGGTCTACGACACCTACGAGATCGAACGCATTGCGCGCGTCGCATTCGAGCTCGCGCGCAAGCGGCGCAACAAGGTCACCTCGATGGAAAAGCGCAACGTGATGAAGACCGGCGTGCTGTGGAACGAGGTGGTCGGCCAGGTGCACGTGCGCGAGTTCAAGGACGTGCAGCTCGAGCACGTGCTGGCCGACGCGGGCGGGATGCAGCTCGTGCGCAACCCGAAACAGTTCGACGTGATCGTCACCGACAATCTGTTCGGCGACATGCTATCCGACGTCGCCGCGATGCTGACCGGCTCGCTCGGCATGCTGGCCTCGGCTTCGCTCGGTGAGGTCGATCCGAAGACCAAGAAGCGCAAGGCGCTGTACGAGCCGGTGCACGGCTCGGCGCCGGACATTGCCGGCAAGGGCGTCGCGAACCCGATTGCCATGATCGCGTCGTTCGCGATGGCGCTGCGCTATTCGTTCGGGATGATCAAGGAAGCCGACATGATCGAGCAGGCGATCGCGGCTGCACTCGCGAAGGGATTGCGCACCGCCGACATCGCGTCGCCAGGAGCGACAACGGTCGGCACCGCCCAGATGGGCGATGCGATCATTGGCGAGATGGAGAAGCTGGCGGCGTAGAGCGGCCAGTTGTCCGGCAGGTAGCGGCTATGCCGCGAACCAATCGGGATCAGTAAAAATAGTACGTGTACGGATTGAAGCCCGGCAGCTCGAACGGCATCGGCAGCGGATAACGATGAATTCCGTTCGGGTCCCACGAGCTGGTAGGGGCAAGCCAGCTGTAGGTCGGCGCGTTGGCGTAATCCATGAACTTGCGCTCGCCCGGCAGCACCTCGGTGCCGCCGTCGAGATAGCTGCGCGGCCGCACCGTGATCTTCGTGCGCGCGCGGCCGTTCTCGTCGATGATGGTGATCCGCTCGGTCTGGTCGCCGCGATAGACGCGCCGCTGCGCCTCGGCAGGGCTTGCCAACGCGCCGATCGTGACGGCGGCGACGGAAACGGCGAGAATGGATGCCAGACGCATGGATGACCTCTTCGACTCTAATTCTGGCTGCATGGTCTTGTCCGAAAACCGGTACCCACTTTTCAGGACCATGCATTCAACAAGTGAGCTTGCCGCCTGTTCCTTAAATAGTTCCCCACAATAGCGGGCCAATTGCGGCCGGGCCGTCACTCTTTTGCAACAGGGCAGGGCAAATTTGCCATTCGTGGCAAGCGCTTGTGCGGAAACGGGGAGCGGGCCCGTATACCTTTAGCCAAGGCTGCTAGGCGAATGGCGAATGCCCATGCGGATGCGGTCGCCTCGGCTTTTTTTGCGGTCATGGCTACGGCGTGAACTCGATGACGACCTTGATGTCGCCCTTGCGTGTTCGAAGGCTTCGGCGAAGCGTGCGAGCGGCACGCGGCGCGTGATCAGGCGGGACAAGCCAGGCACGGTCGGCGCGCGCGAGCGCGTCCGCGGCAAGCGCGTAGTGTCGGCGATTGGCGTTGACGGTGCCGAACACGGTGCCGTTGTTGAGCACCATCGTGCGGTTGAACAGCCCCGATGTCGAAGTCAGCGCGATGCGATGCGCCGACGCCGGCAAGGCAGACGACGCTGTCTGGCGCGACGTCGCACAGCACCGCCGCGATGACCGGCGGCACGCCGGTGCATTCGATCACGATATCGGGTGCGAGCTTGCCCAAGGCGTCGAGCTCGCCCGAATGGTAACGTGGCGCCGAGCGCGCGCGTGAGCTCCGGCTTCGGGCCCTCGCGATTGTGATCGTACACATGCACATCGAAGTAACGCTGCACGCCAAGGAGCGCGGCGAGCAGGCCGATCGGCCCCGCGCCGGTGACGAGCAGGTGGCGCGACGGTGCGCTCTTCGAGACGCCACACGCGGTCGGCAATGATCCCACGCCTTGGCGACGACGCTGGTCGGCTCGAGCAGCACGGCCGAGCGCCGAGTGCGGAATCGACCTTCACGGCGAACTCCGGCGGATGCGGCAGCGCTCCGCGCCGAAGCCGTTCACGCCCCTTGATGCCGTGCTCGGTGTAAAGCCCGTTGCGGCACATGTCCCATTGCCGTTCGCGCAGGCCGGGCAGGGGACGGGATCGGGATGGCGCACGATGCCGACGACATGATCGCCGGCATTGAGATCGCAATCGTCCGGTGCTTCGAGCACGCGGCCAAGCGAACTCGTGGCCGAGGATCAGACGCGCGTGACCGTCCGGCGCCTCGCCGTAATGGCCCGCGATGATCTCGCGATCGGTGCCGCAGACACCGAGCGCAAGCGTCTCGACGAGCAGCGCGCCTTCCGCCTCCGGCGGCTCGCCAACCTCCTGTAACTCTATGGAATTCGGATTTTGCGGATGAACTGTGATCGCGCGCATTGCGACCCTGATGCTGACGGCAGCCACCCGGGAGGTAGACGCCGTCAGCGCTTCAAGGTTCCATCACCCGTCAGGCGTGCCCGAGCACCAGATCGTCCCGGTGCACCATCTCGGCGCGTCCCTCGATGCCGAGGATGAGCAGAACGTCGCTCGACGATTTGCCGCGAATTTTCTCCGCGTCCTCGGCGTCGTAGGCGACAAGCCCGCGTCCGATCTCGTGGCCGTCCGGCCCGCGCACGATCACGGCGTCGCCGCGCGCGAATGCGCCCTCGACCTTGATGATGCCGACCGGCAGCAGGCTGTTGCCGCGGCGCAGCGCCGCGACCGCGCCGGCGTCGATCGTGAGCGTGCCCTTCGGTTCGAGCGAGCCCGCGATCCATTTCTTGCGCGCCGTGACCGGATTGGCCGGCGTCAGGAACCAGGTGCAGCGGCCCCTGTCGGCGATCGCGCGCAGCGGATGCTCGATGCGCCCCGATGCGATCACCATGTGGATGCCGCCGGTCGTCGCGATCTTGCCCGCCTCGATCTTGGTCGTGCATGCCGCCGCGCGAGAGCTCCGAGCCTGATGCGCCGGCCATCGCCTCGATCTCGGGCGTGATGCGCGCCGACCAGCGGGATCAGCTTGGCGGTCGCGCCGTCCTGCGGCGGCGCGTCGTAGAGACCATCGACGTCGGAGAGCAGCACCAGCAGATCGGCGCTCGTCATGGTGGCGACGCGCGCTGCGAGCCGGTCATTGTCGCCATAGCGGATCTCGTTGGTGGCGACCGTGTCGTTCTCGTTGATCACCGGCACGCTGCGCCATTCGAGCAGCTTGGCGATCGTGTTGCGCGCGTTGAGATAGCGGCGCCGCTCCTCGGTGTCGCCGAGCGTCAGCGAGAATCTGCCCGGCCGAAATGCCATGGCGGCCGAGCGCCTCGGCCCAGGTGCGCGCGAGCGCGATCTGCCCGACGGCGGCGGCGGCTTGCGAATCTTCGAGCTTGAGCGAGCCGCGCGGCAACTTGAGCACGGCGCGGCCGAGCGCGATCGCGCCGGACGACACCACAAGGATGTCGCGCTTCTCGCCATGCAGCCGCGCGATGTCGTCGGCGAGCGAGGCGAGCCAGGTCTCGTTGACGCGGCCGGCCGCGGCGTCGACCAGGAGGGACGAGCCCACCTTGACGACGATGCGGCGGAAGTCGGCGAGCGCTGGTGTGTTGCGGGACATGGTGCGTGTCGGCTTGTGCGAAATCGTGTCTCACAAGCCGCAAGGCTTGGCAATTACGGATGCCAGGCTTCGGCCGGAGCGGGTTCGCCGCTGGCCGCGCGTTCGCCGTCGATCACCTTCAGGAGCGCGCGCAGCACCTCCGGCACGCCCTTCTGCGCCGCAGCCGACACCACCAGCGGCGTCTTCTTCGCGGCGCGCTTCAGGCGTGCGACCTGCTCCTTGAGCTGCTCCGGCGTCAGCGCATCGGCCTTGCTGAGCGCGACGATCTCCGGCTTGTCGGCGAGGCCGTGGCCGTAGGCTTCAAGCTCATGCCGCACCGTCTTGTAGTCCTGGCCGGCGTGCTCGCCGGTGCCGTCGACGAGATGCAACAGCACGCGGCAGCGCTCGACGTGGCCGAGAAAGCGATCGCCGAGGCCGACACCTTCATGTGCATGTTCGATCAGGCCGGGCAGATCAGCGAGCACGAACTCGCGCTGGTCGATGCGCACGACGCCGAGCTGCGGGTGCAGGGTGGTGAACGGATAGTCGGCGATCTTCGGCTTGGCGGCGCTGACCGCGGCCAGGAATGTCGACTTGCCGGCATTCGGCAAACCGATGACCCCGGCATCGGCGATCAGCTTCAGCCGAAGCCTGATGGTGCGTTCCTCGCCTGGCAAGCCGGGATTGGCGTGGCGCGGCGCCTGATTGGTCGACGACTTGAAATGCGCGTTGCCAAAGCCGCCATTGCCGCCGCGCGCGATCGTCACCGTCTGCCCAACGTCGGTCAGGTCCGCCAGCAGGGTCTCACCGTCCTCTTCATAGATCTGCGTGCCGGCCGGGACCTTCAGGATGATGTCCTTGCCGTTCGCGCCGTGGCGGTCCTTGCCCATCCCGCCGCGGCCGTTCTGCGCGGTGAAATGCTGCTGATAGCGGTAGTCGATCAGCGTGTTAAGGCCGTTCACGGCGGTCACGATCACGTCGCCGCCGTGCCCACCGTCGCCGCCGTTCGGCCCGCCGAACTCGATGAACTTCTCGCGCCGGAACGACACGCACCCGTTCCCGCCGTCGCCGGAGCGGATGTATACTTTGGCCTCATCAAGAAATTTCATGACGCTGAGATAAGGCCTATGCGTCCGCGCGGCAATCGGCCGGGTTGCGATGCATGGCTTCCAATTCTAGCGTCCGCGTCCCCGCCGGGACCGACATGACCGCTCTTCCTTCCACTTCTTCGGCTGCCACAGGCCGTTCCGCCGCGCTTGCCGGCATTGGCTTCATGCTGGCCGCCGTCTTTCTGTTCGCGCTCAGCAGCGCGGTCGGCAAATGGATCGTTGCGACCTATCCGGTTGGCGAATTCCTGTTGATCCGCAGCGCGGCGACGCTGCTTCTGCTCAGCCCTTTCATCTGGCGGGCCGGAAGGGCTGCCTTCGTCAACGTCCCCCGGCCCGGCCTGCAGGTCGTGCGCGTTGTGCTCTCGACGGCCGAAATCGCGATGTTCTTCTGGGCGGTGCAGTACATGCCGCTTGCCGATACGACAACGTTCTATCTGGCGGGGCCGATTTTCGTGACGGCGTTCTCGGTGCTGCTGCTCGGCGAGCGGGTCGGATGGCGGCGCTGGACCGCGGTGCTGATCGGTTTTGCCGGCGTCGTGATCGCGCTGCGGCCATCGGCGGCGAGCTTCACACTGCCGGCGCTGATCGCGCTCGGCGGAAGCGTATTCTATGCCCTCCTGATGATCGTGACCCGCACGTTGCGCGAGACCGACTACACGGTGCTGATAACAACGCAGTTCCTCGGCGTCTTTGCATTCGGCGCTGCGACCGCGCCGTTCGGCTGGGTTGCGCCCGCCGCTTACGATTTGTTGTTCATGGTGGGGCTCGGCGTCTCCTCGATGCTGTCCCTCTTCTGCGTCGTGCGTTCGCTCAAGCTCGCGTCCGCAAGCGTGGTGGTGCCGTATCAGTACACGCTGATCCTCTGGTCGGTGCTGTTCGGCTGGTCGATGTTCGGCGAACTGCCGGACGCCTACACGATCGTCGGCGCGGCAATCATCGTCGCGGCCGGGCTCTATATCTTCTGGCGCGAACAGGCTGCAGCGAAGGCGCCGCTCACGCCGGGACCCGAGACACCATGACGCCGGAAGGCCCTCGCTCCGCCGCGCTTGCCGGCATCGGACTGATGCTGCTCGGCGTGTTCCTGTTCTGCGTCAACGATGCGATCGGGAAATGGCTGGTCGCGACCTATCCGGTCGGGCAGTTTCTGGCGATCCGCGCCGCGGTGACGCTGCTGCTGCTGCTGCCGCTGATGTGGAGTGCCGGGCGAGCCGTGTTCTTCGGCGCACCGCGTCCCGGCCTGCAGGTTCTGCGCGTCGTGCTCGGGACGCTCGAAGTCGTGCTGTTTTTCTGGGCGGTCGTCTATCTGCCGCTCGCCGATGCGATCACGTTCTACCTGGCCGGGCCCATCTACGTCACCGCGCTCTCGGTGATGTTGCTCGGCGAGCAGGTCGGCTGGCGGCGCTGGATGGCGGTGTTGATCGGATTTGCAGGCGTCGTGATTGCGCTCCGTCCGTCCGCCGCGACGCTGACCTGGCCCGCGCTGATCGCGCTGACGGGAAGCGTCTGTTTTGCGCTGCTGATGATCGTCACGCGCATGCTACGCGACACGCACGACGCCGTGCTGATGAGCAGTCAGATGTTCGGCACCTTCGCGTTCGGCGCCGTCACGGTGCCCTTCGCCTGGGTGACGCCGTCGCTCTTCGATCTGATGTTCATGATCGGGATCGGTGCGATTTCGGTCGGCGCGCTGTTCTCGATCAACCGTTCGCTCAAGCTCGCGCCTGCGAGCGTGGTCGTGCCCTATCAATACTCGATGCTCGTGTGGGCAATCCTGTTCGGCTACATCGGGTTCGGCGACGTGCCAGACGGGTTCATGCTGGCCGGCTCCGCCATCATCGTGGCGGCGGGACTCTATATCTTCCATCGCGAACAGATCGCGGCGCGGCGTCAGCCGGATTTCGCACCCGTTCCGTAGTCAAGGAGTGATCGGGGCGGGGAGCCCATTCTCCGCCCCGATCTATCTTCTTTGTCACGCCACCCGCTTCACCGGGCCCCAGCTTTTCAGCGCGGTCCAGATGCCGCGTTCGAGCCGGAAGCGGTCGACCGGCACGGACGAGCCGAGCGCGCGGATGCGGCACAGTCCGACGCCGGTCCACTGGAAGCCGCACTTCTCCAACACGCGGCGCGATCCCGGATTGGTCACCCGCACGCAAGATTGCAGCGCCTTGTGATCGAGATCGGTGAACGCGTGATCGATCAGCGCGCGCACCGCCTCGGTGGCATAGCCCTTGCCCCAGTGGCGGGTGCCGAGCCAGTAGCCGATCTCCGGCGCGGGGCCGTCGCGCATGTCGAAGCCGCAGCCACCGATCACGGTGCCGTTCGCGAGCGTGATCAAATAGGTCTCGCCCTCGATATCGGCGCCCGCGCCGATGATCCAGCTTTCGGCGTCCGCGATTCGATAGGGATGCGGAATGCGCGCGGTATTCTCCGCAATGCGGCGATCGTTGGCGAGCGACGCTATTGCTTTAGCGTCCTCAAGCTGCGGCGCACGCAAAACCAGCCGCTGCGTCTCGAGGACGGCGAGTAATCTCTCGGCGAGTGGTCGGCGGGGGTAGGGTTTCGAGGCACGTCATGACCGGGCTCCTTTCAAAGCACCGAGGGGGAGCCGGCATCCCGTCTCCCCCTCGGTCTTGGAGCCCAACTAGGTCATCCAAGGATCCGCCGGGGCATTGGGTGCCGGCGGATCTTGGGATCCACCGTCTATTCGGCCGCAGCCTCCGTCATCGGAATCACGGATACGTAGGTGCGGCCTTTGGCTTTGGTATTGAACGCGACGCGACCATTGGTCTTGGCGAAGAGGGTGTGGTCCTTGCCGACACCGACATTGTGGCCGGGGTGCCACTTGGTGCCGCGCTGGCGCACGAGGATGTTGCCGGCGATACAAGCTTCGCCGCCAAACAGCTTGACGCCGAGGCGCTGACCGCCTGAGTCGCGCCCGTTGCGCGATGATCCGCCGGCTTTCTTGTGGGCCATGAGGTGCTCCGAACTCGATTGTTATGTAGCGCGAATCCGTGATGAATGCATCAACTGAATAGCGCCTGACTCATCACTTCTTTTGACGTTTACTTCCGGACTTGCCGGCGGCGGGCTTTTTCGTCCCAGGTTTCTTTGCCGATGCCGACTTGGCGGCCGGTTTGGCCTTGGTTTTTGCCTTGGTCCTCGGCTTCTCGGTCTCGCCCGCCGCGTCCTCGCCAGCCGGTTGGGCGGCGGCTTCGACCGGTTTCGGTTCGCGCTTCGGCCGTGCGGTCTTGGTCGGCTTGGCGCCGTCGGTCAGGATTTCGGTGATCCGGATCAGCGTGAATTCCTGGCGGTGGCCGCGCTTGCGACGCGAATTCTTGCGCCGGCGCTTCTTGAAGGCGATGACCTTCGGGCCGCGGCCCTGGTCCAGCACCTCGGCTGCGACCGAGGCGCCCGATACGGTCGGATTGCCCAACGTCACGTTGTCGCCGCCGACCACCAGCACGTCGCCGAACTGGATGATCTCGCCGGGTTCGCCGGCGACCTTCTCGACCTTCAGCTTGTCCTCGGCGGCAACGCGATATTGCTTACCGCCGGTTTTGATGACTGCGAACATTTTTCCCTCGTGTTCGTATCCCGCGGCTCAGGGCGACCTTGCAGGTCACTTGGCCCGGCTTCTTGTTCAGTCGGATTGTTTGAGGTTTTCACCCGCCTGAGGCGGCAAAAACACAAGCGAACGGGCCCGCAAAGGCCCGTCGCGCGTGATGCTTATGGCGGGGTGGGTTTCGCCTGTCAAGGAAGGCCAATCCGGGCGAAAACCGAGCATCTTGGCCGGAAATCTACGGCTTTGGGGTAGCCGCGCCGGGGCGCAGTGAAACAATCGAACGCCCTCGCACGTTGTCGGGCGGGCCAGGAGGGCATGTCATGTCCGGTACAGTCACCGCTCCGGCACTCGGCAAGCACGGGGCGACGAGGCTGCCCGCGGTCGAGGTCGACAGCTACAACCTCGAGCTCAAGGATGACGAGGGCTTTCTCGGGGACCGCGCGAGCCGGCAGGCGTTTCACGATATTCTGGAAAACTGGCGCAAGCCGCTGCGCAAGCTCGGCGAGGATCCATTCGGTGACAAGCCGTCCGACGAACTGAACCGGTCGAAGCTCGATGCCGTGCTGAAAGAAGGCGAGCCCCAAGCGGCTGCCGTGATCCAGGGTGCGATCGAGGACTACGCGCAGGAGCTCGCGCTGGTGACACGGCGCTTCCTCAAAGCGAAGGCCTGGGCCAACACCGAGCGCATCGCGATGGGCGGGGGCTTTCGCGACAGCCGCATCGGCGAGCTTGCGATCGCGCGTGCGAATCTCATTCTCAAGGCCGACGGCATCAAGGTCGACATGGTGCCGATCCACAACGACCCCGACGAGGCGGCGCTGATCGGAAGCCTGCATCTTGCGCCCTCGTGGATCTTCAAGGGGCACGACAGCATTCTGGCGGTGGATATCGGAGGAACAAATATTCGGACCGGCGTCGTGCTGCCGGATCTCGCGAAGGCGGCGGATCTCACCAAGGCCTCGGTGTGGAAGTCCGAGAAGTGGCGCCATGCCGACGAAGAGAAGCTCAACCGTGAGGACGCGATCGGCGAGCTGATCCGGATGCTGAAGGAGCTGATCAAGCGCGCAACGAAAGAGGGCCTCAATCTCGCGCCGTTCATCGGTATCGCGTGTCCGGGCAGGATCGAGGAGAACGGCGATATCGCGAAAGGCGCGCAGAACCTGCCCGGCAACTGGGAGAGCAGCCGCTTCAATCTTCCGGAGCGCCTCGCCGAAGCGATCGCGACGATCGGCGATCACGACGTTACGATCCTGATGCACAACGACGCCGTGGTGCAGGGCCTGAGCGAGGTGCCGTTCATGCGCGACGTCAAGCGCTGGGGCGCCCTGACGATCGGAACCGGGCTCGGCAATGCGCGCTTCACCAACCGGCAGAACGGGAAGAACGCCAAGGAGTGATGCGCTTGCACGGAGCAAGTCGCCGCGCCGCATAGCGTCTTGGCGGCGCCGCCACCTCAAGCTTGTTTCGGTCTCTCGCCTTCGCTAATACTCCGCCCGCGCCGCGGGGATTTCCCCGCACTCGGCCTCTGATGGAGAGGTGGCAGAGTGGTTGAATGCACCGCACTCGAAATGCGGCATACGGGCAACCGTATCGGGGGTTCGAATCCCTCCCTCTCCGCCAACTAGACAGCTGTTTTGTACAGAGCGATTTGTTCAGCCGAAAACTGCGCAATTTCGCGGAGATTTCGTCCTGAGACGCCGTGGTGTTCTGTAGGACCAGCGCGTCGCGCGTAGTTCTCCAAGGGCGATATGACACTTCGGCTCCCGGTAGCTCGTCAGGCTTGTAACCTGCAGTTGTCCCCCGGCCCGCGGATCATGCGCCTTCGCCTCAACTCGACCGTCAATTGCAAGTCAAAGGCGGTCTATTCTAAAGTACTTACGACCTGGGCGTGCGCCAGGCCGATGGGGGGACGATGCATTACCGTTGCGTGTCGCCATGGCCTTTCGCGCTCGCGGCTTCTCATAGATGACCTTCAAGTATCCGGAACGGAGGCTTGTCGCCGTCGTTGCGGCGGATGTCGTGGGCTACACCCGCATGATGGAAATGCAGGAGCAGGACACGCATCAGCGATTGAAGCGCTTGCGATCCGACGTGCTCGAGCCGGAGGTTGCCGCGCGACATGGCCGGATAATCCGGAATACCGGTGACGGGTTCCTAGCGATATTCGACAGCGCGCTAAATGCGACCCGCTGCTGCCTCGAAATGCAACGACGCATCACGCATGCGACTGCGAGCGAAGCGACGGACCGGCGGATCGTGTTCCGTTTCGGCATCAATATCGCCGACGCCATCATTGAAAAGGACGATATTTACGGCGGCGGGGTGAATATCGCTGCGCGCTTGCAGAGTTATGCGGAGCCCGGCGGTATCATTGTGTCGGCCGCCGTCGCAGAGCAGATTTCCGGCCGACCCGATTTCTTCGTCATCGATATCGGTGACTTGCACCTCAAGAATCTCAAGCAAACCGTACGCGCTTTCAAGGTTTGCGCGGGCGGAAACGGTACCGTTGCGGTAGCGCTCGCATCATCGAGCTCGCGCCCGTCCATCGCCGTTCTGCCTTTCCGCAAGAATCAGGTGGACCAAGACGAAGCCTATTTCGCCGACGGAATCATCGAGGCGATCGTCCACGCCCTCGCGGGCTTGAAAGAGCTATTCGTTATCTCGCGGAGTTCGACGCTTGGCTACGGCGGCGCAATCGACGTTCGCGCGATCGGCCGGGAGCTCGGCGTGCGTTACGTGCTTTATGGCGGGGTGCGCCGCGCTAGGGGGCGCGTGAGAATCACCACCGAGCTGAGCGATGCCGAAACCGGCGCAATCGTGCGTCCCGACCAGTATGACGGAAAATTGGAGGATCTGTTCGAACTGCAAGACGAGATCTCCACCCGCGTGGTGGCGACGATCGCGCCGCATGTGCGAGAACACGAGTTGCGGCGCGCGCTGCGCAAACATCCCGACAACATGACCGCGTACGATCTCGTGCTGCAGGCACTCGATGTGTTGTACCGGTTCGACTACGAGTCGTTCTCTCGCGCGCGCGGTCTGCTACAACAGGCAATCGCGGACGATCCAGGCTATGCGCCAGCCTATTCCCACGTTTCCTACTGGCACATGTTACGGATCGGGCAAGGCTGGTCGGCCGACGCCGCGGCGGATACCGCAGAAGCCGCCCGCGCCGCGTGGGCCGCTATCGAGCTCGATCGCAACGACGCCCTAGCTCTGGCGATCTACGGTCATTTGCAGTCGTTTCTGCTCAAGGATTATTCGGCGGCCATGGAGTTTCTTGATCGTGCGCTTGCGGCCGGCCCGAATTGCGCCGACGCATGGGCGTACGGCAGCGCGACATGCGGATACCTGGGCGACGGCCCGACCGCCGTCGCGCGTGCCGAGCACGGCCTGCGGCTCTCGCCGCTTTCGCCTGACATCAATTGGCACGAGCACATGCTGTCTCAGGCCCACTATATCTGTGGCCACTACGAAGAGGCGGTCGCCTGGGGCCGCAAGTCGTTTGGCCATAACAACTCGCAGACCTCTAACCTGCGCACCTTGATCGCGAGTCTGGTCGCGGTGGGGGATGTCGAAGAGGCGCGCCGGATCGCACGTCGTTTGCTTGAGCTTCAGCCGAATTTTCGGATCGAGACGTTCAAGGCGCGGACGCCGCTGCGCGGAGAGACAAGGGATACATTTGTCGAGCGGCTGCGGTTGGCCGGGCTGCCGGACTGACAGGAGGGAAGTGTGAGGTAGATCACGAATAGCGGGAAAATGAGCGCATAAGATCGCAATCGGGGCGATTTCATGTGCCCGCGTGCGGACGTGTTGTGAGGAATTGTCAGCAGGGGGAATCTTATGGCGAATTTGGGAAATCTCGGCAACTTGGGAAACCTGGGCAATCTGGGCAACCTGGGGAATCTCGGAAACCTCGGCAACGCCGGCATTGGATGGGTTTTTGCCGACCGCGTGCGCCATCCATTCATCCGGGAGAAGGATCTGGAGACGGACCCCTTCGATCCCGTCCCGTGCGGTTACCCGCCCCACAACTGGGGCCCGGAATTTTATGCGTGGAAAATCCTCGCTGAATTTGCGACCACCGATTACCGGAAGATCGACATCGAAGGACCTCTGAAGGAGGCGGACACCAAGGAAGAAATCGACTACCTGATTGCCTTGGCCAAAGGTCACCGCAATGACGCTTTGCCGGAGATATTTGCGCAAGCCGGTGAGTTCCTCAGCTACTTCATGGCGCTGCTCGGCATCAAGCCTCAGTCGCATCCCCTCACGCACAGGATTCTGAGCATCGGCAGCCTGGTCGGACTGTTTGCCGCCATGCATTTCAAGCACCACTACCGGCGCCAGCGTCCTTCCGAACTCTGCCCGGCGCTGCTGCCGCCCCTGCAGGTGCCAGGCCATTCCTCCTATCCCAGCGGCCACGCCACTCAGGCGTTTCTGATGGCGAAGTGCGTGACGCTGGTCCTACCCCCCTCGATTCACGATTCGTTCGAGAAAAATCTCCTCATACTGGCGCGGCGGATTGCGAAGAATCGTGAAATCGCCGGCGTACACTACGAGTCCGATAGTTGTGCAGGAAAATTATTGGCCGAGGGATGCATTGAAATCCTTCATCCGTCCTGTGGGGGTACGCCAGCTGTGCCGACATTTATCCATGCGGTCGAGGAGGCGAAACAGGAGTGGCCATGGCCATGCTGACTGCGCAAACGACAGCGTACGCTGAGCCACAAGCCATTGACCACAAGTGCGTGCGCGGGGCCGCACCGCTTCCCGACGAGGATTGTTTCGATCCCCACACTGTTTCGGACCAGGATCTTGAAAAGTACAGACTCCCCCCGCGTCCGGACGCGCTTCGCTGCCCTGTGTCGTATGCTCACTGGTTGCGCGCGCTCTCGCGGCCGGTGCGCTTTTCCACGCCCGATCTGGTAGACCCGCACATATTCCCGCGGGATTGGCGTACAAGCTCGACCTCAAGCGAGAATTGGTCCGGCGCGTCCATCTCCGCGGAGCCAGGACGGCGATTTGTACGCGTGCAAGGGACTTGGCAGGTCCCATCCGTGCTTCCGCCGCCGCCTTTGACAAAGGGCGGTCCTTGGATCGATGGCGAGTATCGATCCTCAACCTGGATCGGCCTGGACGGTTTCGAGCCGAGCAGCCCATCGCTCCCCCAGATCGGCACCGCTCAGGAGATTTGTGTCGAGAACGGCAGGATTTTAGAAGAGTCGTGCAAAACCTATGCATGGGTTCAGTGGTGGGTGAGAGAGCAGGATACACAGGGCCTAGGCCCGAAGGTGTTCAACAACATCGGGATCTCGCCGGGCGATCTCGTCAGCTGCGAACTTGTCGTGCTCAAGTCCAGGCGGGTGATTGCGCGCATCAAGAATGAAACCACGGGGTGCTGCACCAGCACACCTTACTCCCCGGAGGGGCCACGCTCAGAGTACGCTGAAGTCGAGGGTTTGACCGCGTCTTGGGTCATGGAGCGTCCAACCAAAATTGACAGCGACGAGCTGTACACGCTGCCCGACTACGGCTCGACCGTATTCTACGGCTGTGTGGCGGTGATTGACGATGACATCGGGATCGGCTCGGCGGAACAGCAACTCGAGGATGCCGAGCTGATCGAAATGGTCGACTTCGACGACTTGGCCGACCCCGGCGCCGTCGTCTCGAGGCCGATGCAGCAAAGCAACGACTCGGTCGCGGTGTTCTATCGCGACAATGGGCCATAAGGCCGATCACTCGGGCAAGCCGAGGCGTCGGACGAAATCAGTTCCACGCTTGGCTTTGCAGACTTGCCGGCGGCACGCGTCTTGGCCAACGATGGCGATGCCTCCGGAAGGAACTCGCTACCTGAATTTGCTGATTTCCCTGCGAACCGCTTCCTCGATGATCGAGTCTGGCTGCATCGTCCCAGGCTTTCATTCCACATTGATCGCAAAAACCGATTGGAATCGTCACATTGCAGCGGATAGCTCCGAACTCGGTCTCCTGGCGAAAGGCAATTTCCTCGCTGCGTTTGATAACCTTTCCCTTTCCGCAAAAGTCACAAAGGTCCGCATCTCCGATATCCGACATGATGGCCCCGAGATGATTTGTTTTGGGCCACTTTGGAGGGCGAAACTTGTTCCTTGTGTAAGCCAGCTCACATCGGTGTTGCTACTCGCGCATGCCGCAGTTGCGGGTTTGCAGACGCGACGGGGCGTCAATCCTCTGCGGCAATCCGCGCCAGCGCATCCGGTCGCTCGACGACGATGCGCCGGCGCGCCAGCGTGATCCATCCTTCCCTTGCCCACAGCCGCAATTGCTTGTTCGTCATCTCGCGCGAAAAGCCGACGATCTGGCTCAATTCGTTCTGCGATATGGCAATTTCGCGCGGCGGATTCGCGCTTTTGGACAAGCGCAACAATGTCTTGACCAGTCAACTCTTCAAATCGAGAAACATCAGATCCTCGACCTGCTCCGTGGTGCGGCGCAGCCGTGAGCAGAGGACTTCAAGAAGCTTGATCGTAACCTCAGGATTGGCGCGCAAAAGCGCAAGGAAGTCCCGCCGCTCAATCGCCATCAGTTGGCAGTCAGAGAGTGCCAGCGCGTCCGCGGTGCGCGGCCCGCCGTCGAGTAGCGCGATTTCGCCGAAGATCTCGCCTTCACCGATCAGATTGACGACCGCGTTCTTGCCTTCCGCAGAAGGGACCACGACCTCCACCGTCCCGCTGCAGACTACGAACAGCGAACTGCCGAGCTCGCCCTTCGAAAAGATGGTTTTTCCGCGTTTCACGTGTCTCGTGGTCGCATAGCTGGCGAGCCGGCAGCGCTCTTCGATGCCGAATTCCCGAAACAACGGGTGCCATTCGAGCAGTGCCAACTTATCGCGCACGTCCGAATTTATATGTGCATTGCGATCCAACCGCACCGTCTCGCCCCTACGCCGGTCGACGTCACAACCATAACACGGAAATAAAAAACCGCTAGAAAATGAAGAGCTGTCTTATCGGCAAAAGACTTTAGATCGGTCTTTTGTGAGCTGCCTCACTGTCACGTGGCCCGACACATTGCAAGGTTCACGCACGGCATCGTGCATGGGCCGACGGTGGGGCTTTCGATGGGCAGCGATCGGGCAAGGAAATTCAGAAAGCAATTTTGGCCGGCACAATGTCGCGCTGCGACTGCGCAAGCGGGGGGGCCGCTCGGATGGAAGGACCGTGAGCTTTCTTTCAATTGGCTCCTGCTCGGTCGGGTGGCTGCTGATCAGCCTCGCGACTTCGCTCGGTTCCGCGTTCTCGTCGACATGGTCAAACGCTTCGCTTCGGACCTTCGCGCAACCTTCCGTGGAAGCAGAGGGGCCCCAGAGCGACGCTTGTCGCATCCACTCACGCCATCAGGAGCCGACACGATGCCCACAGTACATCACGCTGCAAATCCGGGGCGCCTCACGCGCGCGCAGATCCGCGCCGAACTCGCCAAGATGTTCAACGCCCCGAACATCAGCGATGCCGACGACATCGGCGACTATTTCACCGGCGGCCCGGGTGCGGTCGCGGCGTTCTGGGAGCCGCTGGTCGAGTGGCCGGCGTTCGCAGCCCGTCGGCTTCAGCTCAGCCCGAACGATCTGCGCTTCGTGACGACGATCGGCGAACTGATCAGCGTCATCGATTGGGGTTTGCGACAAGCTGAACGCTGAAAGCAGGAAAAAAGGGGGCTGTCATGCGAGCAGTATCCACTCTCTTGAGCGGCATCGCGTCATTGGCGTTCACGGTCTTGAGCGCGGCCCACGGGCAGCCGCTCTCTGCGCCGGTCGGCATCACCAGCACCGCCGCGGTCGGCGCAACGCAGGCGGGGAAGCGCCCCAAAAAGAAACCGGCGGGGCAGGTCGCACGCGACGCGGCTGCGGCGCAACCGATGGACAATGTGCTTGCGACCAAACCCGTCGCCGCCAATCAGGACATCACCGATCCGAATTTCTCACCCGCGGCGCTTGCCAATAAGCACCCGGCACAGAGCTTTTTCCTTCGGCGCGATCCGATCGACATGGCGGCTTTTCAGTATCTCAATCCCACGCAGCCGCTCGACGGTAAGGGCGCATCCTTCAGCTACACCGAAGACTTGCTGACGCGCAGCCGCGTTGCGAGCGTTCAGGCGTTCGGCAGCTACGTGGTTGCGCGGCATTTTTTCGACGGCGACCGCTCACCGACAGGTCCGCTTAGCCTCTCGGCGATAGCACTTGCACCCTACCTTTGGCTCAACGGCACCCTGACTGATCCGCGTAGGCCTTCGGAGCGCAGTGCGCTTCAGGCGGGCCTCGACGCGCAGTTCGAGTTCTGGCGC
Organism: uncultured Alphaproteobacteria bacterium; assembly: GCA_963778455.1. GTDB lineage: Bacteria > Pseudomonadota > Alphaproteobacteria > Rhizobiales > Xanthobacteraceae > PALSA-894. The sequence continues at coordinate 394,055 of CAVZUL010000005.1, read as the reverse complement.
GGCGGGCTGTTTAATCTGCAGGATCTTGGCATTAGGCCCTATGTGCAGACGGACTTCCGCGGCGAGGGTCAGATCGCCGGCCTGCAAGCGGTTTGGGAGCCCTACAAGGAGCAATGGAATCTCGGCGCACGCTATGACATGCGCTTTCCCAAGCTAATCGGCGTGTTATGGCGGGTAATCGGCGAGGTTGACTCGATCTACGTCGACAAGCCGGGCCTCAGCGACTTCGCCGCGCGCACGGCCTATGCCTGGCTCGGCGGCACACTGCAGGTCCGCACCGTTCTGTTCGAGAACATGACGAGCGTGCCGGAATGGCTTTGCGGCCGCGTGTTTGCCAACGGCTCGGCGAACTATTTCTGGGATGCTCGATCCGGACGATCGGTTACCGATACCGAGGCTCAGGTCGGCTACAGCTTCGCGCCATCCTCCTCAAACGTCGCATGCGCGACAGGTGCGAAGCATGGACCTCAACTCATGCCCTCGGTGTCGTTTGTCTACAACAACGGCACTGACAAGAGCACGCTTGAACGACGCGAACAATACAAGGTCGTGCTCAGCGTCCTGTTCTGACCGCAATCCGCGCGCCTGCCTGATTCAGGCCCGCAGCAAAAAAGGAGATTTCCCGTGGATATGTTCAAACCCGACCTTTCACTCGCTCGAGAACCCGACGGAGAGTTCACGCTGCACGCCGTCACGATGACCCCGAACAGTTGCTTCAGCCCAGGACTTATTTCCAACGGACCGCCGCCTGGGCATTCGACTATTCCGGAAGCGCGTGCGGTCACTCTCGGGATCGATCGTCGCGACGGGATTTGCCTCATGGCGATCCGGCCGGTTCGTCACACCGTCCCGAACATCCGGCTTGGTAATGGGCATACGAGCGTCGTTGCGTTCACGGTGCTGAACAATGGCACCGTCGTCGGCCAGAACAGCATTGCGGCGAGCGATGTCGACCGCATGACCATCGTGACAGCCGAGACTCGCTCAGCTCTCAACAGCGGCGATTGGACCGCTCTCGCGAACCTTCGGCCGCCACCTCCGGATTCGCTGGTCGTGCGGGGTCAGGTCCTCGTGCCGAATCCGGGTTACATCGGCACGCTCACGCCTGCCAATCCCCCCGGCATCAACCCGACGCAGTTGATCCTCGATCTCAAGCTCCAGCAGCGCCCCGGCATGTGGCCGCAGGTCATGACCTGGATCGAGGTCGTCTATCACGACGGCAACTACTCGGGCGCTCACGACACCGTGCTGATCCGGTTCCCCGACGGGACGACGCAGGTAATCACGATTCAGAAAGCGTTCTGAAGCAGCCCAGGGAGAAGGCCGTGCGAATCGGATCGACGTTACTGATGATTGCGGGATTGCTTGCGGTCCCGACAGCGGGCAAGGCCGACGAAGTCGAGCCCATTTACGGCGTCATCCTCCGGGCGAGCGGTTTGGCCATTCAGGTGATGAGCCGCGGTTGCACTACTGCCGGAAGTTTTCGCGTCCATGTCGGACAGTCGAAACTTGGCCCGGACGTTTTGATTCTACGCATCAAGCCCGACACGTGTGCCGAGCCGGAGCGGCTGGTGGAGGTCAGCCTCCCGGTTACGGATGGCGATGCCGTGGATCAGGCGGTCAGCATGCGCAACCGACTGCGGGTCCAGCGTTGAAATGTCGGAACGCCTGGGGGATTTTCATGATTAGGCGCTTAACGCACTCCTTTAGTGTTCTGGTCGCGGTGGCTTCCTGTGTTGCAGATGCGGCGCGGGCACAAGGCTATCAAATTCAAGATTATGCAAACGAATGTCGGGAGAAGATCGGACCCATTCCGCCGTTCAGTTGCATCACCGGCGTGCCGACAAATATCGGCAACAATCTACCGCCTGTTTTGAAGGCCTTGGCAGCAAAGGTTCGCCAGCCGCAGATTATTCCGATAACGAAAGATGGAGTCGCAATTCCTGTTGCTTCGATCGACGAGAATACCAAATGCGACCGCCCCAAGTATCTTGATGGAGGTGCTGGGCATTGCCAGCCGAACGCCAGGATCGGACGCCTGCCCGGTGCCAATGCCAATGGCGACCCGGACGATGACGTCGCATGGACCTTCATCTGCCGACGCTATCGCGTCGAACCAAACGAAAATGATCCGCATTTCGAGGATGTCGCAATCGTCGGAAGCAGACGCTCGACCGGAGCGACTTGCTTTTACCAGATGCTGGACGAGAGTTCACCAAAGGACACGACTCGCGTTCCGTCGCCTCTTGAAACGGCGGCGGAAACTCCCGCGGGTCATCTCAAGGCAAGCGAATTCTGGCTCACGCCCGAACTGACGGCCAATATTCGGTGTAATGCATGCCACAATCCGGACCCGTGGATACATACACCCTACGTCGATCAGATATGCCTCCGGAAGGAGGGTTCGGAAGACTGCCAACAGGAGGCCTTCAAGGACGTCCCTATCGTCCCGAATGGTCCCCAAAAACCTAACCTCGATACCGGGTACTATCATTTCGTCGGGTCGCAGTTCTTCACCGCGTGGACCGCGCCGCGCTATGTCGAGATCGATGCCAACGCCGACAACGCGATCGATCCAAACAAATGCCTCGATTGTCACAGGATAGGTGTACAAGCCTATACATCGCCGCCGACATTCAACTATTGCGAACGCATTCTCGCCGGGTCGGTCGGCCGCGATATCGCATTCCTGAATCAATTTGTCAGCGATCTCCATAAACGCCCAGATCATGCCCGCTGGATGCCCGAGGGCATGCCTGGAATCCAGCCAGATGGCCCGCTCCCGGAAGCGCAGTGGCTCGCAACCTACGATGCTTTGGCGCCACCCGCAGGCATTACTGCGCTTCTCGACTGCTGCAAGAACCCCAATCAAGCGAAATGCAAAGTCAAAAACATTCCGCCGAAGCCATAAATGGAGCCGATCATGTCTTTCCCGAACAATGTCGCACTTCTGAAGATTCATCCCGCGATCGGAATCGCAAGAGTCTCATCAAGCCCCGCGTATTTTGTTTACGGCGAGACGCCCCCGAACGAATACAAATCCAACGGGGTCATCAAGCGCCAGGCGGTTCGTTTTGTTGTCGTTGGCTATGATGCTCAAGGCCAAGAAGTTGGCGCATACTCTCTCGCCGACCTGCAGACGATGGGACTAAACATCGTTTGGCGAGTGCGGGTGGCAAACAAGAAGATCGCACGATTGCGCGGGCCGAACCATACGATTGCGGCGGCCGATCAAAGTTACATCGTCAATGCAGAAGCGCGTTCGGACCAGAACAACGGAGAGCTCGTCGGGGATATGCAGGCCGCGGACTTTCACGAGGGGCATAGTATTCCCCTCGGCCGGATCCATCCCGACGGCCTGTTCGTACCCGGCCAAGGCACCCTCTATCGGGCCGACCCGACAATCGCCATGCCGCTCGCCGGCATGTTCTCCGAGGACTTTGCGGACAATACCTGCGACGGCATCGTGGAGGCCCAAATTTCGGACACGCAACCCGGTCAGGCCATACCCCAAAAAATTCTCTCAGCGTGGCTGCTCGTCACGCCGCCTGATTTCGCGCCCCAGATAAAGGACAGCGACCATTATCCGAACCGCAAGAACCTCGATGGCTGGTTAGCCGGGCAGCTTGGTGCTCCGGCCCCAGTGAACGCCACGGCCAAAAACCTGGATCGTGTCCATTTGAGTCATGGCACTGACGATTTCTCGCCAGGGGTCGAAACGTGTCTTGGTTACGGCTCGTTCGTGTCGGAGAACAATAACGACATCAGCTCCCTGTTCTTCACTGGGGCACAGACTCTGGATGCCGCCGATATGCGACTTGATCCGTCAAAGGCCAAACCCGGTGACTTGACCGCATACATGTGCAGTCCGTGGCAGTTCGATTTCTCACCGTGCCATTGCGGTTATTGGGCGGCGCACCGGCCCGATACCGTGCATCGTGACGATACTGCTCCAATCCAGTGGTCGCCTGGAAACAAGCCGGCCGTGAAATGGCTGCGCTACGTGGCAGCCGAGACAGTTGCAAACGCCACCGAATTTCCGGCGAGCGGGGAAATGTCGGCGAACCCGGAGATTGTCGAGCATGTCTACAAGCTGGGAATCATCCGAAAGAAAAACGGGCAGGAAACGGAGACCGAGCGGACCAATGACATTCCGCTTCCGCCGTCGGCCTAGCGTTTCAGGCAATCCAACGCTGGGAGACAGTCATGGTTGAACATATTGCACTCGCGTCTTCCACGCAGGCGTCGCAAATAGATACGGCTCGGTTCCGTATGTTTGCGAGCGACGATGGAGTGGGCCTCCTTGTCGTCGATGGCTCGCGCATCCATCGGATCAGTGAGCAGGTCGCCGATCTGCTTGCCTTTTCAGCGTCGAACGATCGCCCGGAAGCGGTCGACAATATCTTCGCCGCACTTGGCCTGTCCTCCGGTCCAGTGATCGGTGACGAGCCGCCGCACGAATTTCCCGTCCGCAGCTTCTCGCTCGCTATTGCGCAAAAATGTAACCTCGGCTGCACCTATTGCTATGCAGACGGCGGTGACTTCGGGGCCAAACCGAAGAGCATGCCGGACGATGTCGCGGACGCAGCGGTGCGGCGCCTTTTTGACGGTGTCGCCGCCGGTGAGACCGTCCGACTAGCGTTTCTGGGCGGCGAGCCTCTGACCAATCGCGCGGGCCTGCGCCGCGCGGTTGAGCTTGCTGAGGAGATGGCAGCAGCGCGTAACGCAAATGTCAGTTTTTCGTTGACGACCAACGGCACCTTGCTGACCGAGGATGACGCCGCGTTCCTCGCGCGTCATCGCTTTGCCGTCACGATCAGCCTTGACGGTGTCGGCGAGGTTCACGACCGGTTGCGGCCGTTCCGCAGCGGGGAAGGGAGCTTCGACCGGATTGCGACCCGGCTGCGGCCGTTGTTCGGGTATCAGGGCGATATCGATCTGTCGGCGCGCGTGACGGTCACGCCGCGAAATCTTTCGCTGCCCGACACGCTTCACGGATTGTCGGAGCTCGGGTTTCGCACGATAGGCTTCTCTCCGGTTCTGAAATCGCCGACGGGCCGCGAGGAAATGTCGAGAGAAGATCTCGCGCGCATGCTCGACCAGATGATTGCCTGCGGCAAGGATTTCGAAACCAGCCTTGTCGCCGGTCGCTACCATCCGTTCGCCAATCTCGCGACGGCGTTGCGCGAACTGCATCGCGGCACGCACCGTCCCTACCCCTGCGGGGCCGGCGCCGGCTACCTCGGTGTTTCCGCCGACGGCGATCTCGCCGCCTGCCATCGCTTCGTCAACGATCCGGTGGGGGCGTTCGGGAACGTATTCACTGGGTTGGATCAAGAGCGGCAGACAGACTGGCTTGCCGAGCGCCACGTACATCGCCAGGAACCGTGCAAGAGCTGCTGGGCGCGCTATCTGTGCGGCGGCGGTTGCCATCATGAGGTGATCCATCGCGGGCGGCCTGCCTGCGACTACATTCGCGGCTGGCTCACCTATTGCCTCGAAGCCTACCTGCGCCTGATGCGGGATGCGCCGTGGTGGTTCAACGGCGAGGCGCCGCCGGCCCGGTCATGAACGTCGATGTTTGCGTCATCGGCGGCGGGCCTTCCGGTGCGATCGCCGCCATCGAACTCGCGCGCCTCGGCTTTCGCACCCGCCTCGTACATCGCGCCGACGCGCGCAAGCGCTGGCCCGAAACCGCCGATCGGCGGCTGTGGGCGGTGCTGAACCGACTTGGCCTCGAGGATGCCTTGGCGGCCGCAACATGCACGGCGGTCGCCGAGAAATGCCTGCGGTGGCACGGCGAGCAGCCTGTTCTACTCGAGCAGCCCGGCAGCATCATCATCGATCGCGGGCGGTTCGATGCGGCGCTGCGCGGCTGTGCCGCACGCTGCGGCGTCGAGATCCTGGAAGGGATTGCAAGTGCGCCAGCCCGGACCGCGCACGGGCGATGGCGCGTATCGGTTGACGGGAAGGCGCCAACCGATACGGACTTTCTGGTCGTCGCCACCGGCCGGCGCGCACACGCAACGCGGCGCACCGCTCACAACAGCCGCCGGATCGTGGCCTGCTACGGGATCGTGCATGCTGCTCCCCTGCGGCCCGGCATGATGACTGTCGGGAGCCTCAAAAATGCTTGGTTCTGGGCCGTCGCAGCCGCCGGCTCACTCCATATTCTGGCGTTCAGGTGCGCGGGCGAGCCGGGCAAGATTGCACCTCACCTTTTGCTTCGCCAGGCCGCGCGGGTGATCATTCCGCATCACGATGGAACGGTGCAGCTCGTGCGGGCAGCGGATGCGACGTCACGCCTCTGCCCCACGCCAGCGGGCGAAGACTGGATACGGATAGGCGACGCTTTGCTCACCGTCGACCCGCTGAATTCCAGCGGCCTCTACGTCGCCGCGCTGTCGTCCATCCAGGCTGCGCGCGTCGCCAATACTCTGATCCGCCGTCCCGGCGCCCGGTCGGCTGCGCTCGCCTTCTACGCGGACGTGCAACGCGACATGACGGATCATTTCTTGACCCGGACGGACGCGTTCTATCGATCGGGCATGCGCGACAGTGTCGCCGATTCCGTCCCGGATGCGCAGCCGCAGTCAGCCAACATTGAAGATTTCGTTCTTCGGCCAGCCTTTCGTTTGGCGCCGGTCTCGGCGCTCAGCGGGGATTTCGTGATCGAGGTGTCCGGCATCGAGCGGCCGAACGGACGTCCGATCGCCTTCGTCGAAGGACATCCCATCGCACCTCTGCTCGCGCCGCTTCAGGACGGAAAGACGTTGAGGGAAGCCGCGCGTTGCTGGCCGCAATTGTCTGTGAACGGTCGTCACCAGTTCATGCATCTGCTGGCCAACGAAGGGATTGCAGTTTCGGCCGAGCACAGACAGGGAGGGCAGCCATGACCGATGTGTCGACAGGAACTAGTCCCGCAGATGAATTTTTCAATGTCGGGTTCTTCGCCGACGTGCACAGGAACGTGGACGATATCGAGGAGTTGCGATCGATCATCGGGAAGGATTTGCACGTCGAGGGCATCGATCCCAAGGACGAGGTGTGGCGAGGATTTCTGACCGATGTCTGCCTTGCGATCCGCTACTATTCGCGCAAGCTCAAAGTCGCGATGCTGAAGCGGGTGCTTTATGTGGCGCGCAGTATTGCGCTCATCGTGGTGATTCCGCTGACCGTTCACTTGCTGTCGGGCGCGGCCCAGAACCAACTGTCGCCTTGCTACCTTGCTATGGACCAATTCGCTGTTCGGCTCCCGCAGTTCCCTGCAAGCTTCCTTCAAATTCCCTATTTCGATTCATAGGGAACTCTGTTGCAAGTCCCTAGGGATCGGCTTGCTCCTCTTGCATGCTATATAGTGGGATTGTCGCGCGGCTTTACCCTTGGAAGCTACGCATGAGCAATCCGCTCTCCCGCTTTGCCACACGCGTCGCTTATGGCGCCAGCCAACTGCCGCGAGTCGCGTGGTATGTCGGGCACAGTCTCGCGCTACGCAGGCTATCGGAAGAGGTGCGGCGGCGTGATGGTAAGAAAGCGCGGCCACACGCCCATACCAATGCACCCGTGCCGGACCGCGGACGTCTCTACGCGGATATGGCCGTCCTTCTCCGGCAGGACCTCGCCAATATCGAGGCCGGCCTTTATCCGCTCCCCGCCGATCATGATGGGTCGCTGTTGACACTGCTCGATCGCTCACGCCTTTTTTTCGAGGATCTCCCCGAGATCCATCGGCGCCGCGAGAACAGGGCGCACAACGAAGTCCTGCGCGACGGCACACGCGGGAAGCGGCCGCGCTACTACCTGCAGAATTTCCATTTCCAGTCGGGCGGCTGGATGACGGACGATTCGGCGAGGCGATATGACACGCAGGTCGAGGTGCTCTTCAACGGGACAGCCAATGCCACGCGCCGTCAGGCCTTGCCGCAACTCCATGAAGTTTTTGCCGGACGTGATCAACGCAAGTTGAGACTGCTCGACATCGGCTGCGGGACCGGGCGCTTTCTCGATTTTGTCAAACAGGCTTGGCCGCGGCTTCCGGCCCTCGGGCTAGATATGTCTGAGCCGTATATCAAACACGCCAAGCGTCACCTGAAACGCTGGTCGCGGCTGAACCTCACAGTTGGAAATGCGGAGTCGCTGCCTGTGCCCGATGAAAGCCAGGACGCGGTTACCAGCATCTTCTTGTTTCATGAATTGCCGCCAAAGGTGCGCCGCATCGTTTTTCGCGAATGTGCTCGAGTGCTGAAGCCTGGCGGGCGTCTCGTCCTTGTGGATTTGCTCCAGCGCGGCGATCAGCCGGATTATGAAGGGCTCTTAGAACTCTTTCCGCAGAATTATCACGAACCCTATTATGCGAGCTACATCAACGAGGACTTTGGCGTGCTCGCCGTAGGTTGTGGTCTGTCCCACATCCGAGATGTCAAAGCTTTCGTCTCCAAGGTGATGGTATTTGACAAGACAACTGGGCTTGGCGAAACTGAAATCCAGTACCGATAACCGAAAATTCTTCAATGACCAGATTCCCCATTTTTTTGGGATGTGCGAATGTTGCAGCTCGCCGGTGCCCGCCCCTAAAACAGTAGAGAGATTGGACCCGCCCCTGGTCCCGCCGCACAAAAGTCGTTCAATATTCCGCTCTGCCGACAAAAACCCGCGCCGCTTGAGATTGGCCTTTCCGCCTTATTCGTGCCTAGCACCTTCGGGCGCATTGCGAGTACCGGGCCCCTCCCGGCCTGACGCTTGTGTATCAAAGCTGATCAGCCTGGGTGGCTGAATGGGCTCCTCCAACTTCCGCATTGCTTTCCATTCATCGTGTCGCCGCAACCACGATTTTCCTGTCTGCGGTCGCGCTTTTGGCCCGTTCGATTGGCAAGAGCACCTCACGCTGGGGCTCTGTGGCGATCGTCACAAACACCCCTTCAACTCGGCCGGCTTGGTTCACGAAGACCTCGCTCGCTTCGCCAAGCTTTTCATCCTGCTCGTTGTAGACCTGAACGGTGTTGATCCCGGTCGCGCCGGGATTGGCGGGAGTGCTCTCTGCGAATGCTGGGCCCGCGATTCCAAATGCCAGCAAGCATGCAGCCAATATGCGCATCGCAACCTCCATCGCCTTGAGGATTTGGAGGGTCAATCGGCGGCGAGCCGGGAGCCGGGCTCGCCGCATGTGCCTCGATTCATCAGGTCTTGAACGACGCCGAAGCCTTCCCGGGGACCAGCGGCTGCTGGTCCTGCGACATCACACCGACCGCGGTGACCGTGTAGGAGGTCTTGGCGGCCAGATCGACCGTGATCGCCACCGCCGATGCGTTGTCCTGCACCAGGCTGGCCGAGAACGTTTCGGCGAGCGGATCGAAGGCGTAGTTGGCCGGGGCCGTCCCGGTGACGGGATCGACCGGCAGGTTGAACGTCACCGTCACCACGCTGTTCGGCTTGCCGGCCACAACCGTGGCGCCGACCACTTCCAGCTCAGGATCCGGCGGGCCGCCGGCGCAGTGCGGCAGCGGCATCAGGTCGAAGCTGGCCTGCATCGACTGGAGCAGGCACGCTGGGGAGATGTTCATGCAGTTGTCGACGGGACTGGGCGCCGAGATGTTTTTGAACAAAGCCTGCAGTTGCGCCATGCCACCCTTGATGATCGGCACTGCCTTCAAGCCGAAAAAGATATCGCCCAGCACCCCGCCGACCGCCGAGTAGGCGGCCATACCGAGGCAGCTCTGGCCGGAGCGGTTGTAGGGCGGCCCGCCGGTCACTGCCCCGACGACGGTGGCAATGACCAATGCCAGCCCTTCGTACCGGAGCGCGCGGCAGCGCACCAATCCGCCGGTGATGACCACCGAGGCGGTCCCAAATTGCTCGATGTAGTAGGCGTTCGGCAGCAACGAGCGCTCGTCGTAGTAGAACTTGATCTGCGGATAGTACGCGCCGAAGAGCTTGAACAGGTAGCGCACGCTGTCCTTGCCGGCCTGCGAGACGGGAGGCGCGATGTCCTCCTTGTCGTGGACCTGCCGGGACTGCTCAAGGGTGAGGAGGGAGAAGGCGGTTTCCGGGAGGTGGGCGGCATCGTCGGAATCGAAGGCTTCGAACTCGCCGGCGGCGGCCACCGCGGGTTTCGCGCCCTTGACCATGGAGCGGAACGGCTTGTGCTCGAGGTGCGCGTGGGCCGCAGCGTATTCGCGGGTACCGAACTCGGGGGCGTGGTCGAGCTCCTTCGCGAGCGGCAGCGCCGCGCGATGCTGCTCCGAGGACAGCGCGACCTGCAGCGCCCAGTCCCCGCACACGATTCCCTTGGCCAGCAGCAGGTGGCCGTTGGGCGAATGCGCCGCGCCGGTGCTGGTCGCGATGTGATGCAGTCCCTTCTTGAACATGCCCGCCTCGAGCGCGACCACTGCAAGCGGCGTGCCGTCGGCCTTGACCACCGAGTTCGACTCCCGGGACCAGGGCGGAGGCCGGCTTGAGCGTACGGTCGGGAAGCAGGAAGAGCTGTCCGCGGTTGACCAGCAGGTAGTCCTGCGCCGATCCCTCCCCATAGGTGACCTTCAGCATCATGTTCGCCGCTGCGCTGTCGTCGCCGCCCGCGCCGGCGCTCCACAGCACGCGCCGCTGGCTCCACGACTTCAGGCTCACGTCGTCGGCGACGTAGACCATGTCGACATTGGCCTCGAACTCGACGATCGGCTTGTACTGATCCTTGGCGTAGGCGACCGGCGTGCTGGTGGCGAAGCAGCCGCAGCAGCAGTAGCAGCCCAAGGAAAGAACCGGAATCGGACTGGTCGCGCTGAACGGGCAGCAGTTCGGCGTGGGCGTCGGATAGCAGCCGTTTTGATAAGGCGGCTGGCAACTGCACGCAAGTTCAGAATATCTCCCTATGATGGCACTGTCGCAATGCTCGGTGGCGCACATGACGTTGAAGGGTGGCCCCAGCTTTTCGATGTTCGCCAGGCATTGCGCGTACCACCACGGCTGGCCGTTGCTCATCGTGTCCTCCCCTTATCGCGACAGAGTAGTTCCCATTCACAACGCATCGGCGCCGTACGACCGGCGCGATACCCACAGCTTCCGGCGCCCAGCGCGCGCTCCGAGCGGCGGACGCGCGCATCGGCTTCGCGCCGGCGACCAGTCCCAATACGACGAAGGAGCAGGTTCCGCGGGCGGCTCACGCCGGGCGGGCCGCGCCTTCGCTCCGTGGTTCGAGCCAACGGGTCATGCCGGACGCGGTCGGATGCGCGCCCGGGCAGGCCTCGGTTGGCAAGCGGATCTTCTTGGCGACGCTGCAGCCGCACAGGCCGCACACCTTGTTGCCGGTGCGCCGGCCGACCGCGTCGCTGACCGGCGCGGACGGCAGCAGCTGCTGCAGCAGCTTGTCCGGATCGCTCAGGTGTTCGCATGACAGGCACGCATCCTCACGCCGCGCGATGACGTCGTCGTCGGCGACCGTGAAGCCGGCCTTGCCCCAGCGCAGCATCGCGCCAGCGGCCCGGGTCAGGAGCTGCACGTTGCTCAGCTCCGCGCCCTTCGTTTCGGGTTGCGGCGCGTAGCGCGCATTGCGCGGGTCGGTGAGCAACGGCTCGAGAAAGCCCGGGACATTGCGCGAGGTGATCAGCGCAGCCGCGTAGGATGGTTCAGCCACCGCCCGCAGCAAGGCGGCGGCCGGAACCGGCTCGCGCCAGCCGATGGCGTCCGCGAGCCGCGCGCGCAACTCGTCCAAGGAGTTGGTTTCGTTGATGTCGATAAGTTCTTTGATCATGTCGCTTCTCCGTGACGGCGGCGACGAGCCGGGAACCCGGCCCGCCGCATGTGCCTTCAATCATCAGGTCTTGAACGAAGCCGAATCCTTCCCGGGCACGAGCGGCTGCTGGTCCTGCGACAGCACGCCGACCGCCGTGACCGTGTAGGGAATGTTGGGAACCAGACCGACCTCGATGTTCACATGGAATGCACCGCCGGGAGAGAACCTCACCGAAAGTACCTCGGCGAGCGGAGCGAAGGCGTAGTTGGCCGGCTGCAGCCCGGTGACCTGATCGACCGGCATGTTGAACGACACCGTCACCACGCTTTTCGGCATGCCGGTGAAGACCGTGGCGCCGGCGACTTGCAGCGCAGGATCCGGCGGCCCGCCGGCGCAGTGCGGCAACGGCAGCATACTGAGAGGCGCCTGCATGGCCTGGAGGCGGCAATCGGTGGAGATGTTCATGCAGCTGTCGCTGCCGCCGCGGTGCGTGGGGTCGATGCAGTCGAACAGCGCTTGCAGTTGCACGAGGCCGGCTTTGATGATCGGCATCGCTCCCAGACCGTACCACACGTGGGTCATGACGCCGCCGACGGCCGAGTAAGCCGCCATTCCCATGCAGCTCAAGCCGTTGTCGTTGAGGGGTGGCCCGCCGGTCGTGGCTCCGACCACATTGGCGATGGCGAGCGCGAGCCCTTCGAACCCGATGACATGGCAGCGCGCCAATCCTCCGGTGACGATCACGCGGCTGGTGCCGTATTCCTCGAAGTAGTAGGCATTCGGCATCACGTTGCGTTCGTCATAGTAGAACTCTATCTGCGGGTAGAACGCGCCGAACAACGTGAACAGATAGCCCACGTTCTCCTTGCCGGCCTGAGAGGCCGGAGGCGCGATAGCGGCGTCCTTGCTGTTGTAGATGTCCCAGGACTGGTCCTCGGTGAGAAAGGCAAAGGCGTTCTCCGGAATGTAGGCGGCATCGTCGGCGTCGAGCGCCTCGAACTCTTCGGGAGAAGCCGCTTTGACTTGCTTGCCTGAAACAATCGCCCGAAACGGCTTGTGCTCCAGTTGCGCATGCTTGGCGGCGTATTCGCGGGTGCCGAACTCGGGGGCGTGGTCGAGGTCTTTCGCGAGCGGCAGCGTGGCCCGGGCCTCTGCCGATGACAACCCGACCTGAAGGGCCCAGTCGCCGCACACAATGCCCTTGGCCAGCAGCAAATGACCGTCGGGCGAACTCGCCGCGCCGCGGCTGGTCGCGACGTGATGCATTCCCTTCTTGAATATCCCCGCCTCGAGCGCGATGACGCCGAGCGGCGTGCCGTCGGCCTTGACCACCGAGTTGCGCCCGGGAACCAACGCGGAAGCCGGTTTGAGCGTGCGGTCGGGAAGGAGAAACAGCTGCCCGCGATTGACCAGCAGATAGTCGTGGTCGGCTCCTTCGCCGTAGCTCACTTTCACCATCATGTTCCGGGCGCCCTGGTCGCCGGCGCCGGCGCTGAACAGGACGCGCCGCTGGCTCCAGGATTTCAGGCTGACGTCGTCGGCGACATAGACCATGTCGACGTTGACTTCGAATTCGACGATCGGCTTGTAGCGATCCTTGTCGTAGGCGACCGGCGTGTTGTTGGCGAAACACCCGCAACAACAGTAACAGTTGTATTCCATGATTACGACCGGACTGGTGGCGCTGTAGGAGCAACAGTGCGGAGGTGGGCTTGCTATTGGTACGCAACCGTTCGGCCAAGGCGACACACAATTGCAGAACTTTTCAGAGTAGACCTTGACTATCGAGTTGTCGCAGTGATTGGTCTCGCACATGACGTTGCCGGGCCCCGGCAAACTCTGGATGTTTGCCAGGCATTGCGCGTACCACCAAGGTTGGCCGTTGCTCATATCGTCCTCCTATTTCGCAGTGAACGGGTTCATTCAGAACGGATCGGCGCTGTAGACGACGACCAGTGCGACATCCAACAGCTTGGTAGGATCGAGCACGCCGTTGGTGACCAGCGGCGCTATGGTGCTCTTCGAAACATCGAACACCAGCGACCACGGGACGCCGGTGTAGGTTGACGGGAACTCGTCGCCGCTGATCTGGCCGAAATTGTTAACCAGGGCGATGGGGACCGCCTTGGACGGAAGGCCGTTGACCTGCAGGCTGAGGAATTCCTGGCCCACCGGGGCGTTGACGAGCGCGCCGCCGGCGACCTCGAGCTGCACCAGCACGGCGGAAAGCTTGGCGTTGCGCAGGTTCGGCAGGATGATGGCGTTGCCGACCGGGAACGTGACGGTCTGCGCGTCTTTGACCGGCTTGGCCTTCAGCGCCTGCCACCACGCGGAAGAGAACATGCGGCTCAGGTTGAAGGCGGCGCTGAGCAGGCGCGGGTTCGTGGCGGCCTGCTGACGGTAGTACTGCTTGACCTGCCCGGCGAAGCCGTTGCCGCCGTCCTTCGCGGTGTAGCGCACCTTGACGATCACGTCGGAGATGCCGTCGAAGTCGATCGGGTTCGTCTCCGGCGGCATCGCGAAGCTCCAGGACGACACCGCGCCGGTCCCTTCAAACGGCAGATAGCGGTCGTCCTTGAAGTCGAGGACGAACATCCCGTCGTCGTCGACGCCCTGCGAGATCGCGATGCTCTGGCTCGGCGCCCAGTTCTCGCGCACGGTGCCGGCGGGCGGCGCGTCCCCCTCGCCCGGCGTCGACGAGATGCGCTGCGCCGCGTATTTCAGCGCGTCGATGTTCGCGCTCATCGTCACCACGTCGCCGTTCTGCGTCAGGGTCGCATGCAGGTCCTGATAGGGACCGACGACGCACGGGACGGAGATCGAGATCGACTTGATCTTGCGGCAGTAGTGCCCCGGGAAATCGAAATCGAACAGCGCCTCGGGCAGCGCAAAATCGAGTCGGCCCGGCATCGCGGTGGCGACGCCGCCGGTGTGGCCCCACTTGAACCCGATGAATGCTGCCGGGAAGGTCTGGCGCAGCGAGACGGTCTTCTCGATCTCCATGCGGCGGTCGTCATGGTCGAGATAGGCCTTCTGCAGCTGCGCGAGCGCAAGCGCCAAACCTTCGCCTGCCAGCAGTCCCTGGTGCAGGTTGTCCCAATAGCCGAAGGTGACGATCTGGTCGTCGCGATCGAGCTCGAACTGGTAGGCGGTCTGCGCCGCCAGCGCCAGCTCCTGCGCCATGTGGTAGGCCTGGAAGTACAGCGTCGCCAGGCGCCCGATCATCCAGCGGTAGAGGTCGCGGTTGGTGAACTTGCTCTTGAGGAAGTCCAGCTCCTTGCCGTCGTATTCGATCTGCCGCAGATGCGCGGCGAGATCGCGCTGGGCGGCGGCGATGCGGGCCTGGACCGAAGCGATCTGGTCGTTGGTGCCGGTGATCTCGTAGCCGGCGAGCTTGCTCTGCAGCGTCCACTCCGACGCCCGGCGCTGATACTCGCCGACGGTCTGCGAGATGCTCGCGCTCTGCGCCAGGATGTCGGAAATCGCGCCGGCGATCCCGGCGCCCGCGTTGATGGCGTCGCCGAACTTCATGCCGCCGTCGGAAAAGCCGAAGATGTTCGGCGCCAGATAGCCGACGACCGAGAGGCCGTTGAACGCCACCACGCCGGCGCGCTCGACCATCGCGCCGGTGGTCAGCGTCAGGCCGCTCACCTCGGCCGCGCTCAGCCCGCCGCTGATCAGCCCGTTGTAGTAGGACTGGCGATAGGTGGCGCTCTGCAGCCCGTCCTGCAGCGCCTGCAGTTGAGCGTCGAGATCGTCGATGGCCCGGGTCTTGATCAGGGTCATCATGTTGAGGATCGCGATCTCGTTGGTGGCGTGGAGCTGCGCCAGCGCCTCGGAATCGCTGCTCTGCAGGGCGGCGAGCAGCGCCGATCCGAACGAGCGCAAGGTCTCCACGGTCTCGGACGCGCGCTGCGCCACGACGGAGAAGCGGACATGGGGCACGCGCGGCTGCAGCTGCGCCAGCAGCGCCAGCACGTTGCCGCCCGCGGCGGCGGCGCGCACCAGCGCCATCGGATCGATCGGCGGCTGGAACAGCGGCAGCGGCTGCGGCTGTCCGTCGATGTTGAGACAGTTGCGGATCTTGTAGAGGCGGTCTTCGACGCGGTCCCACAGCGCCGTCAAATTGGTGTTCTCGGGGATGGTGAAGACGCCGCCAAGATCGTTGAACGGCACGCCGACCTGGGAGAGCAGGGCGCCCTCGGGCGCGGGGCCGGCCAGGGCGTTCTCCATATCGATGAGGAATTGCGGGATGTCGCCCGGGTCGCCGCCATAGCGGGCGAGAATGATGTTGAAGGTGGTCGGAACGGTTTGCTCGCACGGCCCGAGATCCGCCGGCCGCGGGCCGAGCAGATCGTAGGCGTAGGAATAGAGCATGCGCGCCGTGACGATCGCTTCCCAGCTGTACTGCGAGAACTCGCTGTCGCCCCAGTCGAGCAGGTTCTCGACATAGGTCATCACCACCGACTTCTCGTAGGCGCCGATGCGAAGGCGGGCGATGGCATTCGGGTCGAACGGGTCGTCGTTGTAGGCGGCGATCTCGGCGCAGCTCATCAGCTGGTCCTTGAGCGATTCGAGCGTGTGATTGCGGAACGGCTGGAACTGCCAGTAGCGGCCGGTCTGTTTCACCAGCATCTGATTGACCAGCAGGTTCTTGATCTCCTGCGCCTGCGCGAGCGTCACGGAAAGTGCCATCTTCAACATGAAGGCCGTGATGGTGGCGGCGAGCGGCAGTACGGCGCCGGTGGTCGGATCGATGAGTTGATTGGGACCGGACTGCGACAGGGCCGTGTAGATGGTCTGTGCTTGCAGCTGGGTGAGGTCGTCGGGGCGCAACGCGACGAACCGATCCTGGGTCAGCGGCGCCGGCGGCAAGGTCGGATTGAAGATGTACTGCAGCCACTTCTCCGCCGCCTGGAATTGCTGGTTGTCGTGCAGCATCTTGGCGACCAGCAGCGGGGCGTGGAAGAACAGCTCCCAATAGTAGAGGCCGAAGGGGCCGTCGAAATCGACCTGCTCGCCGAAATAGGCCGTGGGCGGCACGAGCAGCGATGAGGCCGGAGTGAGCGCGATCGATCCGGTGCTCGGCCCCAGCGCGTCGAACGGGTGTGAGACGTTGACCGGCAGTTGCTGGCGCGGCAGCGCCAGCAGGGCGTCGATGCCGCCACCGTCGAGCGCGGCGCTGAGCTGATCGACGGCGCGGCTGGTCAGGCGCTGGATCGAGAACTGCAGGGAGTAGAGCGAGTCGGTGACGATGAAGGCGTCGTCCGCATACGAGGCGTAGGACGGCCCCGATCCGGAGAGAAGAATGTTCTTGAGCTCTTGTCCGCGGCCGACGTCGGTGCTGGTCTCCTGCGCCACCATCGTCGGGGAGACGTTCTGCAGTACCGTCGTATTGACCACGCCGTTGGCGTCGATGACGCCGACCGGGGGCGCTGCCGCGAGGGCTTGATAGATTTGTCGCGCCCGGTCAGGGCCGATGTCGCGCGTCACCAGCGAGGCGGGGGTCACCACCGTCTGGCCCGGCACGGCCTTGCCCACCACCACGGCCTCGTCGATCTTGCCGAATTCGGCCCCGGCCGGCGTTGCCGCCGTGATCAGAAAGGTCTCCCCGCCGTTGCACAGGAGGAATGCACCGGGCTGGTTGTTGACCGGCATCACGCTGGCGTTGGCGGCGGCAACCTGCGACAGCAAAACAGGGCTGCCGAAATAAGCGCTGAGCAGCACCTCCCGCACCCATCGCGCGGTGCCGATGGGAATGCTCAACAGCTGAGCCAGCATCGCCGGCGCGCGGTCCTTGAACCAGTCCGCCACCTGGCCCGTGTTTGGATCGATGACCGCCGACCCCGTCAATCCGCCGAAGAAGGTCGTCGCCTGGGCCTGGGTGACATAGTCGCTCACGAACGATTGCGCCGTGACCGGAGCTTTGGCTCCCACCACATAGGGAATGGTCCAACCCAGCCCGGCGACATAATTCTGGAACAGCGAGTTGTTGGCGCTCTCGGCGACCAGCGACGATCCGTTCAGGCCGAGTTGGAATGCGGGCGCGCTGGTCTCCGCCAGCGCGTCGGCACGCATGATCAAATACTCGTTGTTCGACACCAGCGGGACCGGCTCCAGCATGCTGTCGAGCACCACCGTTTGCAGCAGCGAGGCCTTGCCGGTCAGCGTCAAGCCCTGGAGCTGGTTCAATATTGCGCTGGCTTCGTCGATCCTCGCGGCGAATTTCTGCACATCGGCGTTGCCGGCAAAGGAGCTGGGGTCCGGAGGCGAATTTGGATTCTTGTCCCCGCTCGTGAGATCCAGCAGGGGTCCGAAGAAAACGCACAGCCTTTCCGCTCCGACGATACCATCGGCGAAGGCGGTCGGAGGAAGGTGCAGGCACGCGATCTTGCCCCACATGCCGGCCGGCGTATTGCCGAACAGGGTCGAGAACGGGCCGTACAGATTGTCGGCGGGGCCGTGCACGTCGACCGGGCGGTCCGCGACCAGGGTCTGCGGCTGCATCCAGTTTCCGGCGAAGTTGCGATAGGAGTAGCGAACGCTGGACGTGGTGGTGGTGACGCGATTGCTCGTGTTGCTGCTGCCGTCGAGCTGCTGCTTCTTGGTGGACTCGACCCAGAAGATCAGCAGCTTGTTGAAAGCATAGACCGACGTCACCGTGTCGGAATTGATGGTGATGCCGATCGGCAGCCACTCGGTCCACACCTGCCCCGAATGGCCCGGGCAATCGCCGACCTGCTGGCGCTGGATGTAGTAGAACTTGTAGGGCTGCGTGTTGGTGCGCGCGATCAGGAACAAGGTGTCGACCTTGCCCTTGTCGGGGTCGTGCACGACCGCATGGCAGGAATTGACGATCTTGAGCTTGGCGAGCTCGGCAAGGCCGTCCAGGTACTTGCGGAACTCGGCTTCGACCCGCTCGGTGGTCACGTCCCCTTGCAGCAGATCGCTCTCGAGGGTCTGGAACAGCTGCGTCTTGGAGCGGCGCAGGCTCGGATCGAGGTAGTTCTCGGGATAGAGGAAGATCTCGCGGTTGGCCTGCCAGATGCGGTAGTTGAGCAGCCACTCCCACCACACATTCGGCAGGTCGTCGGCGCTGATGCTGACATTGCGCTCGAGGTTGAGGCGGCAGCGCTGCAGATAGAGCTGCGCGGCGTTGAGCGCTTCCTTGATGACCGAGAGCTGGGCGCAGCTGCTGGTCTCCACGTCGGTGAGCAGGAATTCCGACAGCGCCCGCGGCGTGGTGATGTCGGTGTAGGTCTGGCCGAGCTGCCACACCGCGACCGGCACCAGCGCGGAGCGCTGATCTTCCAGCAACGGGGCGTTGAACTGCTGGAAGACGGTCGGCCACATCGCGGGCGGCGTCGTGGCGCGCAGCGCCTGCAGCAGTCGGCCGGCCACCTTGTCGAACTTGGCATAGTTCTGCGGCGTCGCCGCCAGCTCGGCCGTGCTTGCGATGTCGCGCAGCAGATAGACGCCGATCCCGAACCTCGCCGCCAGCGCGAAGATCGCCCGCACGGCGTCGATCCGGCTCACGCTGTCGAGGAACGCCTGCTCGCCGAACAGTTCCGTGCGCACCAAGGTACATTGCAGCACGTCCCAGCCGGTCACCGCGCAGAGCAATCGGTCTGCCGCGACCGGCGTCGCCACCGTTCCCACGGCGAGCAGATAGCCCGCCAGGCCGTCCTTGTTGTCGGCGAGCGCGGTCACGAGCGTGCTGAACCGGTAGACGGCATGGATTTCCTCCAGGCTCATCGCCACGGGCGTGCCGACCGTCACCGTGAATCCGAACGCCGCCGGCCGTTGGCCCAGCGCCGCCAGCGCCTTGGCGGAGAGGGAAATCGCGCCTTCGAGGATGAGGAACTGCGATACTCGCTGGATCAGGGCAGGCGCCGGGCCGGCGCCTGTGGGGGCGCCGCCGGCCGCGCCGAGGAACGTCATCGGCGCGGCCGGCTGCCCGTATTGGGTGGCGTAATAGGTGACGTTGGCGTCGGCATCGAGGATCGACCAAGACGAAGGCGCGACCGTCATCGTGACGGCGAGGGGCGCAGCAAGCGTTATCCCGTTCGTCTTGAAGACCGACACCACGCGCGTTGGATCGATCGCGCCGTTGGTCATGACGTCGCTGACCGGCCCGCTGAACAGCAGCTGGCCGCTCTTGTAGTAGCGGATCTCCTGCAAATCCGGCGAGACCGCCGTGTAAGCGGCATGCGCCGCGTCCACGAGCGACCATGAGGTCGCCGTCTGCGGCGTGACGGTGACGTCGCCGGAGAGCGCAATGTGGTGCGCCGTGAACGCCGATCCGATCTTGACCGGATCCGGCAAACCTGCGGTCTCGACGTCGGCGGCCGCGACGCGGAATAGCGGCGTGAGCAGGAAAGGCTCGACCGGGCTGACCAGCAGCAGCCACGCGGCCGCGTCGGTGAGCATCGCGCCGAGCAAGTCCGCCTTGGCGCCGAAGAACGTGGCGAGCTGTCCGGACACCTGCTGCAACTGGCGGCTTGCCTGTTGCGTCAGGGCGTTCACGACGTAGGCGAGCTGCGCCGGCGTCGGCGCCGGGACCGTCGGATCGTAGGCGGAAACCGTGGAAAGATCGGGCGGCGCGGCGGCGGCGTCCTTGAGGATCACGCCGACCGGATCGATGTATCCGGTATTGAGCAGCACCTGATAGTAGGCCGCCGCGGCGTCGCCGAAGCCGGGCGGCGCAAGGCTCGCCGGCTTCGCGAGCGCGCCGCCGAGCAATTGATCGAGCGTGGCGAGCAGCGCCGGAACCGCGGACGGATCGTAGCCAGGACTGACATACTGGCCGAGCGGCCCGGCGAGCAGCGCAGCGGGATCCGCGGCGACCAGATAAGCAAGGTTCGGAATGCTGATGCCGCAGGCATTGATCCATGCCGCGCCGTCCAGGACCTTCGCGACCTGATCGCGATCCAGGGTCGCGGGGAGCCGGTCGCCGGTTTGCAGGCCGAGCAGCGAAAGCAACGCGATGTAGACGGGCGCCCGCAGGTTCAACTGCTTGGCCAGCATCGCGTGCCGGTAGAGCAGCGACAGGTTCGGGACCGTCAGGTCGATCGTCGGGCCGGTGAACGCCGCCGCGGCGATGGTGGCGATGTCGTCGGCATCGGCGGGAATGCACTGGACGATCGCGGCCGCCAACGCGTTGGCATCGCCGGTGGCGTTGACGATCCAGGGGATCGGGCCATCGGTGTAGAGCGGATTGGCATAGCTCGATGGGGCGGCGGCGATCGTCGGGCGATAGACGCTCCGACTGGGAAACTGGCTCAGGATCGCGGGGCTGTTGAAGATCTTGTCGAACGGCGCCGCCGATTTGGACGCCGCTCCGCAGCGGATCGTGCGGATGTCGAACCACATGCAGGTCGCGAGATCGACCGTGAAGCCGTAGTCGTCGACCAGGCGCTTGACCTTGGCGATCTCGACTAACGTCGCTGCGTCGAGTTCCGTTGCGCAGATGATGTTGCCCGCGCTGTCCACGGTCGACGGCTTGAGCGTGGTCAGGACCCAATCGAGATCCGGGTACGACCAGCCGAGCGCCGCCGCGAGGCGGACGAACCGGTTCACCGTGTCGAGGGTGCCGACCGATTGATGCGCGATCGTCGCCGCGCCCGAAGACTTCGACCGCGGCCAGGTACTGGCGCACCGCGAGGGTCTTGTTGATGAAGAAGCTGTGCGGGATGATCCCGACGGTCGATGCCGCGCGCGTCCCGTTCCATGGGGTGGCGTTCCAGTCGCCGGTGTAGCCGACGCGCCAGTGGCCCTGGAACGAGGTCCCGTCCGCCGCGAACGTGAATTCGCAGCTGCCGGCCTGCGGCGTGCCGCCGGACGTCTGCCAGTAGCCGCTCATCACCAGTCCGTGCAGGACGCATGCGAGCGTTCCGCCGGAATTGAAGGTGCCGGTGACGTCGCTGCCCCGCTGCGCCAGCGTCAGGGTCGTGCCCCGTCCGGTGGTCTGGTACTGGCCGCTAGTGTCGAAGATCTCGCGCGCGCTCAGGTTCTGCAGGAACAGCGGGGTGAGGTCGGTGATGTCGAGGCCGGTCTGGGCGATGAACTTGCCGAGATCGTCCATGCCGGCGAGATTGCCGTCGCTGATGGTCAGCCCGTAATTGGCCGACACCCGGCCTGCGAGGTTGCCGGATCCGATCGGCGCCAGGTTGCCCACCTGCTCGGCGGACAGTCCGATCTGCTCGGCGGCGGTCCCGAGCGTGACCGTGTCGGGCGGGTCGAAAACGCCATAGACCTCCGCGAGGCTGCTTTGCTTCGCCGCCAGCGTCGCGCGGATGCGGTCGAGCGGCAGCTGATAGGGCAGGACGAACGGATAGTAGAGATTGGCGAGCGTCAGGAAGACGTCGTTCTGCTGCAACGTCCCCGCTCGCGTCAGCTCTGCGGCGACCGTCCGCGCCAGGATCGCGTTGATGATCTGCAGGTACGGCTCTTCGTCGAACGTGTTCGCCGCCGTGAGCGGAATGTTGCCGATGTCGGGACGGCGCTCGTCCAGGCTCAACCCGGGCGGGATGTTCAGCGTGAACAACACCCGCTTCTCTTCGTCCGACAGCGGGCCGCCCTTATCGTATTTGGCGCGCGCCGCGGCGACCGTCGCGGCATCCGGCCGCGTGGTGTTCGGCCCCGTGATGGCGACATCGATGATCCGCAGCAGGTCCACCAGATAGGCGGCCGGATCGAGGATGCTCTCGCCGTTGCCGGGGTCGCAGTAGTCGAGGCTGCCGAACAGCGTCTGGTAGCTCGACAAGGTCTGGAAGTAGTCGGTCAGGTCGGTGGAGACGTTGCTGCCGGCGAGCGCGCGCGCGTAGCGCGACGCCATCAGGCCATGCAAGCTCGCCGTCAGATGGGCGACGCGCGACTTGACCAGCGCCGCCTTGTCGTAGACTTCGCGCGCCTTGTCGGCGCCGCCGAGCGCATCCGCGAAGCGCCGGATGAACTGGCTGCGGCCGACCGCGGCGATGCGATGCGCCGAATCCAGTCCCGCCGCTGACAGCGTGGCCGCAACCGCATGGTCGGGATCGATGCGAAGCAGCCGCTGCACGCCGCGCAGCGTGGCGGTCCGCGCGGCATCGCCGGAGAGACCGAGGTTCGCCAGCGTGACGCGGTCGAACAGATCGGCGTGAACGATCTCGAAATCGGGATGATCTTTGCGGATCGCATCAAGCGGCGCGGTGAGGGCAGCTGTATCGACGCTCACCATGAACCACCCACGCTCGCCCGATGGATGTAAACTAGCACATCTTTTCTGGAAAATTGTAGATGAAATTTAATGCAACGAAAAATATTTTTGGTTGTTCCATGTGGCACGCTCGCGCGTGTTAAATTATAGGTTGAGCCACGTTTCACCCTGCCATAGAGTGCGCGCAACGATCGGCGAGCGGGATTGCGATCGACATGGCAGGGAACGGTTCCGGCAGCGCTCGCTCTCGTCCCGCCGTCAAGGCGCAATCGATCGCCGCCCCGAAGGGCGGCGGCGCGATCACCGGTCTGGGCGCGAGTGCCGCGACCGACCAGCAGTCGGGCAAATTCTCGCTGACGATTCCGCTCGCACCGCCACCCGCGCGCGGATTGGAACCCGAGCTCGCGCTGTCCTATGCGTCGACGGCGGGGCAAGGCGAATTCGGGCTTGGCTTCGCACTCCCGGTGGTGGGGATTTCCCGCCGCACCTCGCTCGGGATGCCACACTATGACGGCCGCGATGTCTTTGTCTGGGGCGGGACGGAACTCTGTCCGCTGCCGGGCGGATCGGCCGTGCGCAGCGTCGGCGGCCGCAGCTACGAGGTCACGCGCTATCGCCTGCGGGCCGAAGGAAGTTTCGACCTGATCGAGCATTGGGTCGCGCCTGACGGCGCCGGCGGCTTCTGGCGCATCATCACCGCCGACAACCGCATGACGTTCTATGGCCGCGATCCCGAAGCGCGCGTCGCCGACCCGGCGCGGCCCGGTCATGTGTTCGCCTGGCTGCCGCAATGGGAGTTCGATGCCAGGGGCAACGCCCTGCGTTACCGCTACAAGGCCGAGGATGATGCCGGCGTCGCGATCGACGCCATCAACGAAGTCTCGCGCGTGCGCAACGCCAACCGCTACCTCGAGCGGGTCTGCTACGCCAACGACGCTCCGGTCGTGCCCGCGCCTGACGGCGGCGGCCTGCCCGACGACACGGTCTGGCACTTCGAGATCGTTCTCGATTACGGCGAGTACCGGGTCGATCCGTCCAACGATCGTCCTTACCAGCCGGTGGGGCCGTGGCTGGCGCGGCCGGATCCGTTCTCGACCTACGTGGCGGGTTTCGAGCGGCGCACATATCGGCTGTGCCGCAACATCCTGACCTTCCACCGCTTCGACGTGCTGGGGACGGATCCGGTGCTCACGCATGCGTTCACGCTCGGCTACGCGCTCGATGCGGCCGGGAGCCAGCTCACCAGCGTCACGGCCACGGGCTATCGGCATGACGGCCAGCACTATGCCGCGAAGTCGATGCCGCCGCTGACGTTCGGCTATACGGGCTTCAATCCGGCAGCTGCGACCTTCGTACCTTTCGGCGGCGCCCGGCTGCCGGTTCCCGAGGTGGAACAGCCGCCGCGCTATTCCCTCACCGACCTGTTCGGCGAAGGCGTCCCGGGACTGCTCTATGCCGATCGCACGTCCACGTTCTATTGCGCCCCCGAGAAGAGCGGCGGGAATGGAGCGGCGGTCGGCTACGCGGCGCCGTCTTCGTTGCCGCAGCTCCCCAACCTGCCGATCGGCGCTCCTTCGGTCGTCGTGACCGATCTCGATGGCGACGGTAGGCAGGAGCTGCTCCTGACGCAGCCGGGGTCGGCCGGCTTCTTCCGCGCCAATCCCGACCGCAGCTGGAGCGGCTTCCGCGCGCTCGACGCATTTCCTACCGACTACGCGGAATCCTTCAGCGAGTTCGTCGACATCACCGGAAACGGACTGAACGATCTCGTGCGCGTGCGGCGGGATTCGATTTCCTATTCCAAGTCGATCGGAGCGAGAGGTTACGAGCGGCCCGCCCAGGCCCCCAACGATACGGACGTTCCGCCGCTGAACGTGCCGGGGCCGGACCGGCTCACGCTGTTCACCGATCTGCTCGGCGCCGGCTCGGCGCAGCGGGTGTGCCTGGTCAACGGCCGGATCGACTGCTGGCCGGTGCTCGGCTACGGCCGTTTCGCACCCGCGGTGACGCCGGCGAACGCCCCGCGGGTGGCCGGCGGGTTCGACGTGACGCGGGTCTATCTCGCGGATCTGGACGGCTCGGGCCCGGCCGACGTCATCATCGCCCATGCGGATCGCCTGGAGATCTTCATCAACCGGTCCGGCAACAGCTTCGCGACCGCCCCGTTGGTCCTGCCCTTGCCGGCCGCATACGCTGCGCGCGAACAGGTCAGCTTCGCCGACCTGTTCGGCACGGGCACCCAGTGCCTCATCTTCAGCACTGACGATCCGGTGCCGCGCAGCTGGACCTATGATTTCTGCAATGGGCAGAAACCCTACCTTCTGCAATCGGTGGACACCGGCAGCGGAACCACGACCCGCGTCACGTATGGCAGCTCGGTCGGCTTCTATCTCGACGACAAGAGCGCCGGGCGGCCCTGGATCACCACGCTGCCGTTTCCGGTCCAGGTAGTGACAAGGCTCGAGCGCTACGATGCGATCTCCGACACGCGGCAGGTCAGCACCTATCGCTACCGTCACGGATATTACGACGGCGTCGAGCGCGAATTCCGCGGGTTCGCGCTGGTCGAACGCCAGGATGCCGAAACGCTGACGCCCTCGCCCGCCCAGGCGCCGCCGCTGCTTGAGCGCACCTGGTATCACACCGGCGCGCAGCCGCCGGCCGGACCGCTGTCGCAGCTGCTGGCGCGCGAGTATTTCGCCGGCGATCCGCAAGCCTATGCGATGCCGGCCGCCGTTTTCGTTTGGCCGGATGGTTTCGTTCCCGACCCGGAGACGCTGCGCCAGGCGCATGTCGCGCTCGCCGGCACGGTGTTGCGCAGCGAAAACTACGGGCTCGACGGCGGCCCGCGGCAGGACGTGCCGCTCACGGCGACGCAGGCCAACGCCACGGTGCGCCTGCTCCAGCCGCGCACGCAACCGGGGAACCTGGCGGTCTTCTTCACGCACGATCGCGAGGAGATCAGCTACGATTACGAAGGCGTTGCCGAGGATCCCCGCGTGTCGCACGACTTCGTTCTCGCGGTCGACGACCTCGGCAACGTGACCCGATCCTGCGAGATCTTCTATCCGCGCCGGCCCGCGCAGCCGGCGGTCGACCCGCAGCAGGCGCAGCTACGCGCCCGCTGCACCGTTTTCACACCGACGCCGGCGCAACGCGAAGCCGACATGTGGCTGCACGGGCTGCCGCAGGCCGAGCAGACGTTCCAGATCGCTAACATCGCTCCTGCAGGCACGCTCTATTTCGATTTCGCGACCCTCGCCGCGGAGGTTGCGGCGGCGCTGGCGGCCGGAGGCGCGGGCGGCGCGGGACAGCCCGCGGCGATCGTGCTGTCCTCCGAGCGCTGGTCCTATGTCGAGGACGCCGGCGCGATCACGCCGCAGGCGCTGCTGCGCAACGTGCAGACCGCCGAGTTCAGCGCGTCCGGCATCGCGGCGGTGTTCGCGCCCGCCGGCCTTCCGGACGACCTGAACACGACGCTGTCGGGTCCGGGCGGTTACCGCCTGGCCGACGGCTATTGGTGGCGCAGCGGCCCGACGGAATGCTACGGCGGCGCCGACCGGTTCTTTGCGCCGTCGTCGACGGCGGACGCATTTGCCGCGCAGGCGAATGGGCCGCCCGGGAGCATCTCCACCTACGCCTACGATGCCTACCATCTGCTCCTCGTCGCGATCGAAACGACGAGCACGGGCGCCGACGTGCTCGCCGACCGCGTCGCGGTCACGCGCATGGACTACCAGACCCTGATGCCCCTTCAGGTGGAAGACAGTAGCGACCGGATCGCCGAAGTCCTGTTCGATCCGCTCGGCATGGTCGTGGCGACGTCGCACCGCGGCGTTCAACGCGTCGATGGATCGTCCGCCGCGATCGGATTTGCGCCGTTGCCCGCCGCCGGCGACTGGCCGGTGCCGGCCTCGACCGCCGACGCGATCGCCAACGCGGCGCGCTACCTGCAAGGGGCGTCGTCGTTCATCTATACGGACGTCGACAGCTGGCGCCGCGACGGCATTCCGGCGCACACGGTCGAAATCGAAGCGACCGAGTACCCCGATCCGGCTCGGCCCACGGTTCCGGTCGGCGATATCCGCATGCGCGTCGACTATGACGACGGCTTCGGACGCATCGTGCAGTCGACGCGCAAGGTCGAGTCGGGCGAAGCGATCCAGAGCGCACCGGATGGCACGCCGGTCTTCGCGGCCGGCACGCTCACGATGGCGCAGACCACCGACCGCTGGCAGACCACCGGCGCCACCATCTTCAACAACAAGAACCAGCCCTACAAGCAGTACGAACCGTTCTACCGCGACCGCTGGAGCTATACTGACAACGCGGAGCTGCGCAGCTTCGGCTCGTCACCGACGTTCTACTACGATGCCTTGTCGCGGCCGGCGCGCACCGCCTACCAGAAAGGAACGATGACGGAGGCGTTCTTCGGCAAAATCGAGCGTACGCCGTGGTCGGTCACGTCGTGGGACGAGGACGACACCATCAAGGACTCGGCCTATTACCGCGCCTATGTGGATCCCGGCGGCAAGACGCCGCCGCTCGCGCCATACGACAAGGACGCGCTGGTCAAGGCCGCCGCGCATGACGACACGCCGGCGACGCAGGTGCTCAGTTGCGACGGACAGGTGGTCCGCACCGTCGAGCGTCGCAGTCCCGGCGACGCCGATGCGCTGGTCACCGTCCTGACCATCGACATTCAAGGAAGGACCACTGCCGTCGCCGATCCCCGGCTCAGCGCAGCCGGCGCCTGGAACTTGCAGCTCAGCTATGGGCTGGGCCAGATCGCGATCTCGACCACGAGCGCCGACGCCGGCACGTCGTACGCGCTCTCGGACGTCCTCGGCAAACCGCTGCTCAGGCTCGACGCGCGGCGGCAGCTGGTCACCTACGCCTATGACGGCGCACATCGCAGCGTCGCCACGCTGCTGCGCGATCTCGCGGCGCATACGCCGGTCAGCACGACCGAGCGCGTGATCTACGGCGACAGTCTGGACGGACAAGGCAAGCCGCCGTTCCCGGACAGCGACGGGCGCAATCTGCGCGGCAATGTCTGGATGCATTATGACCCGGCCGGACAAGTCGAAGTGCCGGCGCACGCCCTCACGGGAGCGCCGCTCGGCTCGACCCAGCGTTTCGCCCTTGATGCGCGGACCGACCCCGACTGGTCGGTCGCGATGTCGGGCCAATGGAGCTGGGCCGATCTCGCGGCAAAGCTTGCGCCGCAGCTCGAGCCCGATGCCTTCACCAGCTCATATGCCTACAACGCCCTCGACGAGCCGACGATCGACACCGATCCGGGCGGCAACCAGCGGCGCATCGAGCGCCACGTGTCGGGGCGCGTGAAGGCGATCTACGCCACACCGGGCGGCGAGGCGGAATTCGCCTACCTGCAGGGCGTGGCCTATACGGCCAACGACCAGCGCAGCGCGCTGACATTGGGGGCGCCGGGCGGGGCGGGCTTCGCGACGCGGACCTACAGCTACGATCCCGACACGCTGAGCCTCAGGCGGCTGCAGACGACGCGCGGCTCAGACGGGACCGCGCTCCAGGATCTCAATTATTTCTACGATCCGGTCGGCAACGTGACGCACGTGCAGGATTCGTCCGGGCTGACCGGCACGGTCGTGCGCAACGGCCAGACCGTCACGCCCGACCTCGACTACACGTTCGATGCGCTCTACCGGCTCACCGCGGCGCGGGGGCGGGCGCACCACGCGCTCACCCAGGATGCGGAAGCGGACGGCGGTTACGGACAGGTCTTTGCGGCCAATCTCAACGACCCTTCGGCGGTCGAAGCATACCTGATGCGATACGACTACGACGGCGGCGGAAACCTCACCAAGACGCGCTACATGTCGCCCGCCTCCGCGCCCTCGCCGCGCTGGACGCGGACCATGACGGTCGCGCCGAATTCGAACCGCGCCGTCGACGCCGCGGCGCTCGGCAGCGGCAGCGTCGATTTCCTGGTTCGACGCCAACGGCAATCAGATCAGGACCGCCGGCCTGCCGAGCCTGGTCTGGAGCTATCGCAACGAGCTGCGCCAGGCGATCCTGATCGAGCGCAGCGGTGCCGACCCCGACGCGCGCTACTGCGTCTACGACGCAACCGGCAAGCGCGTGCGCAGCCTGACCCAGCGCAAGACCTCTGCGCCAGAGCTGCAGACCGAGGAGACGCTCTATCTCGGAGCCCTCGAGATCACGCGATCACGCCGCGGCACCGAGCTTGTGACGGAAAGCCGGCGGCTGCGGCTGATGGACGTCGGGAGCTGTATCGCCGAGCGTTTGACGTGGACCGTCGGAACGCCGCCGGCCGGCGTGTCGCAGCCGCAATTGCGCTACCAGCTCGACAACGAGCAGGGCTCCGCCATGATGGAGGTGGACGGCGCCGGCAAGCTGATCAGCTACGAGGAATACTCCCCCTACGGTTCGACCGTCTACGCGACCGGCGCCAGTCTTGCCGAGGTTTCGTTGAAGCAATACCGCTACTCGGACAAGAATTGGGACCAGGTGACGGGCTTCTACTACTACGGCGCGCGCCACTATGCGCCGTGGCTTGGCCGATGGCTCAGCCCCGATCCTTCGGGAACGGCGGACGGGTTGAACCTCTATGCGTTCCTCGGCGGAAACCCCGCGAGCCATGTCGATGCCGACGGCATGGGGCGAAGCAAACGGAGGAAGAGCCGAACCGGAAAGATTTCGCACCGCTCGCTGCACGAGGAGAGCGAAGCGATCGGCAAGGCGATCGCGAGCGAAATGGGAAGCGACAAGACTCCGGTGAGCTTCTTCCGGAATAAATACAATGACATCATGCAACTTGCGGGCGGCGAAACCATTCACGAGGAAAACAAGGTGATCGAGGCGATCGGGCACGGGCTCGCCGGGGACGGCGAGGCTTTCGGCAGGACCTATCGCGCGGCAGCGCCGGGCACCGACGAGCACCTGTCGACCACGACGGTTTTCCACGTGCTCAAGGGCATCGGCGAGGGCCTCCGCAGCATGGGGAAGACCATGAGCAACGATGAACGGCAGAAGCTCAATTTTTCCGTCAAGATCGTTTCGGTGTTCCGCCTGCCCACGAACCAGACCGGCCACAATTTCGGCCCGGGAGGCAGCTCCGAGCAGCACCCGACCAGTCCTGAAGAGGCGCAATTCAATAGCTCGGCCAAGAACCACGGCAGCCGCGATCTGCGGCGGCGCGCGGATGCCGTTGCGGCAGGGGCGCAAGGAGTGGGGTTCCATCGGCTGCTGAACATGGCCGCCGAGGCAGTGCTGCATACGCTCAATCAGTTTGCCGCGTCGGCAATGGGCGGCAACCAGCATTTTAGGACGAAGCTGCGGGTCGACTTGAAGCGCCGGGGCGCGAAGCGGCGGGACCTGGTCAAGCCCCAATGGGTGGTCTTGAAATACTCTAAAGGTAAAGGCCCACGGCTGGGGCGGCAGAGCGAGACCGCTGCCTATCTGCAACGGCCCACCGCCAGATCGCCCAGTCCGGAGCGATATGCGCGCCGCGGCAGGCGATGAACGCTCCCTATCGGCGCGCTTCCGCAGAAGAGAGCCGAGCCCTTCGCGGGTACGATGCGCGGGCCTGGTGCGATTCGGCCGCGGGCAGGCTATGGGGAACGGGACGATTCGAGGTCCCTGCGTGGCGGACCTGACGCGCAAGTACGGCGTGCTGGTCGTGGAGGCGGCGCCCAAGCGAGCGTAGCCTTGGGTGAGCCATCAGCGCGTTTACGCGCGTCTTCGACGCGCTATCGGGTACCCAAGGCCTTCCCTCCCACCTGTCGCTATCGCTCATGCGGGCTACGCTTGCCACGGTCGGTCGGCCACTGGCGCGCTGGCCCCTTTAACACCGAGCGGATTGGTCGTGCACGGCACGCTGTGATGTGCCGTTCTCAGTTGCGGACATCGTCGGCGCGGGGCATGCGGTAATCCATGAACGTTGCGTTGAGAAATTGCCCGTCCGCTGAGTAGCACCGGTCCGCCGTCATTTGCGCTCGCCTGCCCCCACTGGCACCCTACTGGTAACAGGAAAAGGTCGGGCAGGGGCATGCAACGCAGCGAACACCGCATTCTGACAACGCACGCCGGCAGCTTGCCGCGCCCCGCTGCGCTCACCCGGCTCTACGCCCGGCGTGCCGCAGGGGAGGTGGTCGATTCGAAGGAAATCGAGGCGCAAGCTCGCGACGCCACCCAAGAAATCGTCCGAAAGCAGATCGAGACAGGCCTCGATGTGATCGACGATGGTGAACAGTCGCGCGAGTCTTTCGTCCTTTACATGCGCCATCGCTTGACAGGACTCGGCGGCACGGGAACGCGGCCGATGCATGCCGATCTCGACGCCTATCCCCAATACAAGAGCGCATTTCAGCAGCGGGCAACCTCGCCCGACAGGGTTTCCAATCGTGCGAACCTGCCGAAAGCTGTCGACGAAGTCACCTACAAGAATCCTGCGCTTATCGAAGCAGAATGCGCGGACTTTCGTGCGGCCCTTGCGGGTCAGGACGGACGATACGCGGAAGCATTTCTGACGGCGCCTTCGCCGGGCATCATCGCGTCGATCGTTCAGAACGAACACTACGACACGTTCGATCGCTACGTGGATGCGCTGGCCGCTGCATTGCAAGTGGAATACGAGGCGATTGTGCGCAATGGCTTTCTGCTCCAACTCGATTGCCCGGACCTTGCGCTCGAGCGCCATACGTCCTTCCGCGACCGCCCACTCGCGGAGTTCATCGCCTTCGCGGAACTCGTCGTCGCGGCGATCAACAAGGCATTGAAGAACATTCCGCGCGAAAAAGTGCGTTTCCACGTGTGTTGGGGCAACTATGAAGGTCCCCACGATCACGACGTGGCCTTGCGCGACATCCTGCCGGCGATCCTTCAGGCGAAAGCAGGCGCGATCTTTCTGCCATTCGCCAATCCACGCCACGCGCATGAGTTTCGCGTGCTGGAATCAATCCCGCTCGCCGATGATCAGCAGCTGATTGCCGGTGTGATCGATACGCTGACGAATTTCGTCGAGCACCCGGAAGTCATCGCCGATCGGATCGAGCGGATTGCCGGTGCGATCGGCGATCCGCGGCGCGTACTGGCGGGGACTGATTGCGGGTTCGACACGTCCGCCGGAATGGGGCGCGTTACGGAGGATATTGTTTGGGCGAAGCTGCGCGCGTTGCGCGAAGGTGCTGGACTGGCATCGAAACGATTGTTTGAAAAAGGTGCCCTAGGCAACCAGACACGGTAGGTTGGATACCAACCGGAAACCAATCGGCCGATGACGAGGGGGCATGGCGTTGGTGGTCGTCGACAGACAGGCACTCGGGAGTTGGGCTTTGACGGCCGGCGCCGCGGTGGCGTTCGCGCTCATCCTGCTGCCCCTGGTGTTTGTGTCGTGGTTGGCATTTTTCCAACAGCCGATCCCGGCATTTCCGCCCCAGGGTTACAGCTTGAAATGGTTCTTTTCGATTCCGGAGAACCCCCGGTTTGTCGATGGGTTCTGGCTCAGCCTGCAGGTCGCCGTCATCGCTATGCTGTTCGGGCTGGCCATCGGCGTACCGGCCGCGCTGTGCCTGGCCCGCTATCGCTTCCGGGCGCGCGAGGCACTCGCCAACCTGCTGCTTCTGCCCATCCTCGTCCCCGGAATTGTGCTGGGCACGTCGCTCTATTTGCTCCACGTCGAAGCAACAATCCTTACTTCGCTCCCCGTGATCGGCTCCACGGGCGGCCTTGTGGCCGGGCATATCCTGATCGTCATTCCCTGGAGCGTGCGCCTCGTGACGGCCAGCCTCGCCGGGTTCGACCGCAGCATTGAGGAAGCGGCACAAAATCTTGGCGCCACGCCAACGAGAACCTTCTTTCGTATCACGCTGCCGATGATCCGGCCGGGCATCGTGGCCGCGGCACTGTTCGGGTTTGTCGTCTCGTTCGGCAATCTCGAGATGTCGATGTTTCTGGTCGGCGCCGGCCGGACGACGCTGCCGATCGCGATCCTGCAGTACCTCGAGTACCGGATCGATCCGACTATCGCCGCCGTCTCTTTCCTGCAGGTTCTGCTGATCGGTGCGGCGATGTTCACGACCGATCGCTTCGTCAAGCTGTCGAGGATCGTATAGGTCATGGCTCGGCTTCGGATTGATCGCCTCGTCAAGCATTTCGGCCCGACGGTTGCCGTGGACAACGTTTCTCTCGACATCCGCGACGGCGAGTTCGTTGTGCTGCTCGGACCGAGCGGTTGCGGGAAGACCACGACGCTGCGCATGATCGCAGGCTTCGTCACGCCGACCAGCGGCCAGGTGCGCCTCGGCGAGCGCGATATCACCGCTGTGCCGCCCTGGCGTCGCAACACCGGCATGGTGTTCCAGAGCTATGCGCTGTTTCCGCATTTGACGGTTGGCGAGAATATCGCGTTTGGACTGGAGATGCGCGGCGTTGCGCGGAACGCGACCCAGATGCGCGTTTCGGAAGCTTTGGAGATGGTCCGGCTCTCCGGTCTGGCGGATCGACTGCCACGACAACTATCGGGCGGCCAGCAGCAGCGTGTCGCATTGGCTCGCGCACTGGTCACGCGACCTGACGTGCTGCTGCTGGATGAGCCCCTGTCGAACCTGGATGCCAAGCTGCGAGAGGCCGTGCGCGTCGAGATCCGCCAATTGCAACGGCAACTGGGCATCACGACGGTGATGGTCACGCATGACCAGGAGGAAGCGCTGATCATGGCCGATCGGATGGTTGTGATGTCCGAAGGATCGGTGCGGCAGGTCGGCACGCAGCGTGCACTCTATGAGCAGCCGGCCGACCGCTTCGTCGCTGGGTTCGTCGGCCGCAGCAATCTTCTTTCAGGCAGGATCGTCGAGCCAGGAACCTTCCAGACTGACGGCGGGCTGACAATCGCCTGCATCGGCGGCGCACCAGGATCGGCCGTGATTGCCGTGCGGCCCGAGCGCGTGGTTCTTGGGTCGGGGGCGGCGAGCTTCGACAATCGTCTCCCGGGAACGGTCGAGTTCGTTTCCTATCTCGGCGCCTCGATCGACGTGCATGTGCGAGTCTCACCCGCTGAGCGCATTGTGGTCTCTCAGCCGAACCGCCTCGACGGTGTCGTACCGAAGGAGGGAGACACGACTGAGGTCTGCTGGCAGTCGGCAGCTGCCGTCATCTTGCCTTAAGAAGCAGGGTGAGCGCCAGCGAGCGAATGAATGGCCAGAAGTGGCGGGAACAGAAGGAGGAGTGCCAATGTCGAAGCGCACAGGATCAGTGGTCAATCGTCGTGTCGTCCTCAAGAGAGCAGCAGTGCTGGCTGCAACGGGCGCCTTGTTCCCGCTCGCGGCTAAAGGTCAGACGCCCCGCAAGAGGATTGTGCTGTCCACTTGGGGCGGCGACTACGCGAAGCTGCTCACCAAGCACGTCTCGGTACCTGCGCTTGCGCCAAACGGTTGGGAGGTCGTGAACGATGAGGCGCAGGTCGTCCAGCGCAAGGCAAAAACCATGGCCGAGAAACGGTTGCCGGCCGGCTCGTCCGATGTTCAAGCGTTGACGGCCACCGATGTCGCCGAAATGACTGCGTCGGATACGCTGGAGAAGCTCGACCTTTCCAGGCTCAAGAATGCGAAGAATATCATCAAGACCTTCAGTATTGCGGATTCTCCGCTTTTCTCACCTCACATCTACAGCGGGAAAGTCGTCCTTTACAATCCGAAGCTGATCAAAGACGTGCCAACAGGCATGGATTCGCTTTGGGATCCCAAGAACCAGGGCAAAGTCGGCATCGTCGACATCCAGCACGTCTACACGACCATGGCGGCGGCCCTCGTTGCCGGCGGCAAGACCGGCGATTTCGAAGCCGCCAAGAAATCGCTGCTCGAGCTCAAGAAGCTGAAGCCGCGCTTCTATCCCAGCAATGAGGCACTCGCCCAGGCATTGCAGACCGAGGAGGTGGGGCTGTGCATCATGTGGAAGGCGCGCGCGGTGCAGTGGCAGGATGCGGGCGCCAACATCCTGACCGTGGCCCCCAAGGAAGGTCTCATCGCCTACGTGTCAGGATTCTGTATCCCGAAGAATGCACCCAATCGCGAGGGGGCCTATGCATTCCTGGATGCGGCTTTGGAGCCGTCGGTGCAGGAGGGTTTCGCGGCCGATATGGGTTACAACCCCGTTGTCGCCAACGCCAAAGTGCCAGCTGCGCTCAAGGCCCGCATCGGCTTCACACCCGAGGAGGAGAAGCTGCTGGTGAACCCCGATCTCGACTTCATCGCCAAGCGCGCCGCCGAGCTCAAGGATTTCTGGGACAAAGAATTCAAGCGCGCTTAGCTTCGGTTTCCAGAACGCCATGACCGTCACGGCGACAGCCGACGATCTTAAGTCGCTCGCCGCGCGCGAAGAGCGCGGCGGGCGCCTGTCCACTGCTACCATCCTGATTGGTCCGGCGACGATATTCGTGACCGTCAGCCTTCTGATCCCGATCGCGATCCTTCTTCGCTACAGCCTCAACCAATTCGCCCCCGGCACGCTGATGGTCGAGGCACTGACGCTCGAAAACTACATTCTGTTCTTCACGGACCTCTATTACACAGAAGCGCTTTACCGCACCTTGCGCGTCGCGGCGATCGTCACGGTGTGCTGCCTTGTCTTGGCGGTTCCGCTGGCCTATCGCCTGGCGCGCACCCAAAGCCGGTTCAAGAACATCCTCCTGATACTGCTGGTGCTGCCGCTGTTCGTTGGCAATGCCGTACGCGCAGCCGGCTGGATGACTGTCTTCGGCAACAAAGGATTCCTGAACGCCACCCTCCAGTCTGTTGGATTGACCAGCGAGCCGATCGTATTCATGTACACCGAGTTCGCCGTCATCGTCGGCATCCTGGCGGTCAATCTCCCCTATGTCGTTCTCACTCTGCAGAGTGTGATCGAAGGAATCGATCGCGCCGTCGAGGAGGCTGCCTTCAATCTCGGCGCCGGCCCCATCAGCATGGCGCGCCGCGTGCTGTTGCCGCTGGCGTTGCCAGGCCTGGCTGCCGGTGCAATCTTTTGCTTCATCCTCAGCATGAATGCTTACGCCACGCCTGTGCTGCTCGGCGGCCCACAGTTCGTGATGATGGGGCCGCTCGTGTATGTCCAGTTCGCGGTCAAGAGCAATTGGCCGTTCGGGGCGGCCGTCTCTCTGATCCTCATGATGACGACGCTGATCCTGACAGCCACAGCGAACATCCTGGTGCAACGCCGCTATCGAAGCTGACATGCCGATGGATCAAGTCGGAGCCCGAGGAAGTTTGAGCAACCTGCGCAATTCGAGCTCTCCCATGGAAGACAAGCGATGAAGATCACGTTGCTCGGGACGGGAAACCCGGCGCCATCCTTAAAGCGCATGGGCTCCGGCTACGTCGTGGAAGTCGAAGACGATGTCATCGTTTTCGACCACGGACCGGGGAGTCATCATCGTCTGCTCGAGACAGGACTCAGGGCGACGGACGTCACGCATACGTTCTTCTCGCATCTTCACTACGATCACTTCGTGGATTTCCCTCGCCTGCTCCTCACCCGATGGGACAGCGGCGCCGCTCAGATTCCCGAGCTCAAGGTCTTCGGGCCAAAGCCGATCAAGCGGCTGGTCGAGGGGTTGATCGGGCCCGATGGTGTGTTCGGCCCGGACCTGACGGCGCGCACGAATTGGGATTCGAGTTTGCACGTCTATCGGGCGCGGGGCGGCAAGGACCCGCGCCTGCCGCCCGCGCCCGAGGTTCGCGAGATCGCAAAGGGAGATGTGATCGAGACGGATCACTGGCGCATTCAAGTCGCCGAGGTTCCGCACGCCCAACCATATCTCACCTGCCTCGCCTATCGGATGGATACAGACGCCGGATCGATGGTGTACTCAGGTGATACCGGACCGAGCCCTGCGCTGGAGCAGTTGGCAAAGGACTGCGACCTTCTCATCCATATGTGTTCCTATATTACCGGATCGGTCGACAACCGCGCGACACAGTTGGGTACGAGCGGTCATCTGGAGGCGGCGCGAGCCGCGGCGGCCGCTGGAGCGCGCCGCCTTGTCGCCACGCACATCTATGACCAGTTCGACCAGCCAGGCATCCGGGAAAAAGTGGTCGCAGAGATGTCCCGCGTCTATGACGGCGTGATCGTGATCGGCGAAGACCTCATGCAGCTTTCATTGAAGCCCGAGACGCCGGGCACATTCCGTTAGCGCAGACCGGGCTCAACAGTTGGAGTGGCCACGATGACGACCGGAGTTGGCGGCTCGACCGCCGAGAAGGAACTCGCCGCGATGACCTCGATGCGTGGCGACGTGCCGCCGATCGGCGTCGAGGAGCGATTGAAGCGCATTGCCCGCGCCCAGACGATCATGCGCGAGAAAGGCATCGACGCGCTCTATCTCGATGTGTCTTCGAGCATGGTCTACTTCACCGGGCTCAATTTCCGCCGCACCGAGCGCATGCATTCGGCGGTGCTGTCTGCGAAAGGCGACATCGTCTACGTCTCTCCCGCCTTCGAGGTCGAGAAACTCAAGACCATGATGTCATTCGGCGACAAGATCGCCGCGTGGGAAGAAGACGACGATCCGACTGCCGTCGTCACCGAAACGGTACGCTCACTCGGCTATCCGAACAGCGTGGTCGCGGTCGACGAGGCAACGCCGTTTTTCACCTTCGATGGGCTGCGCCGCACCGGCAACAGCTACACATTCGTCAACGCGGTCGATGTCACGGCTGGATGCCGCATGATCAAGTCCGAGCACGAGGTCGCGTTGATGCAAACCGCAAAGAACATCACGCTTGCCGCACACAAGGCAGCCGCCCGCATCATGCGCGAAGGCATCATGACAACCGAAGTGCAGGCCTTTCTCGTCGCCGCACACAAGAAGCTCGGCTCCGAGGGACCGCCGCCGTTCAACGGCGTGCTATTCGGTGAGGCGACCGCTTACCCGCATGGCGTGCCCTATCCGCAGACGCTCAAAGACGGAGACATGATCCTGATCGACACGGGCGCGCCCGTCGACGGATATCTGTCGGACATCACGCGCTCCTATGTGTTCGGCAACGCGAGCTCGCGCCAGCGCCAGATCTGGAATCTCGAGAAAGAGGCTCAGGCGACGGGCTTCGCGGCCGCGAAGCCCGGAAACCTGTGCCAGGACGTCGACGCGGCCGCCCGCGGCGTCATCGTTGCGGCGGGCTTCGGCCCGGGCTACGCGACGCCGGGCCTGCCTCACCGAACGGGTCACGGCATCGGGCTCGACGTGCATGAGTGGCCTTACCTTGTAAAAGGCAACCGCATGGTGCTGAGGCCCGGTATGACATTCTCAAACGAGCCGATGATCTGCATCTATGGCGAGTTCGGCGTGCGGCTCGAGGACCACATGCTTATCACCGAGACGGGAGCACGCTGGTTCACCGAACCGGCCCATTCGGTTGACGACCCGTTTGGCTACGAGATGTAAACCCCAGGCAGGTGGTGCGTCGTCCCAATGGCCGGACCGGCCATCTGCAGATGAGGACCGGAGGGGCAATGTCGGGTCCGGAAAGTCGTTTCTTCGTATCGCAAGGCCTGCGGCTGCATTATGCGGACTGGGGCAATGAGGATGCCCCGCCAATCCTTCTGGTTCATGGCGGCCGTGATCATTGTCGCAGCTGGGATCTGATCGCCCGATCGCTGCAACCCCATTTTCATGTTCTGGCCCCTGACCTTCGCGGACACGGCGATTCCGAGTGGACGAAGGGCGGCAGCTACTCCTTGACCGAATATGTCTACGACCTCTCGCGTCTCGTGCGGCACACAGCGGCGAACCAGGTGGCGATTGTCGGTCATTCAATGGGCGGGATGGTCGGGCTCATTCATGCGGGCACGTTCCCGGACCAGGTTTCCGCTCTGGTAGTTCTCGATGGCGTAACGGTCCTGCCGAATACGAAGAGCTTGCCGGCACACGAGCGCATTGCGAAGTGGATTGGCCAGCTCGATAGCCTGGAAGAGCGCGAACCGCGCCGCTATCGTACGATTGAAGAGGCGGCCGCGCAGATGCGCGCACACAACAAGCGGCTGCCGCCGGAACTCGCCCGGCATCTTGCTACTTTTGGCGTGAGGCGAAGCGAGGACGGCACATACAGCTGGAAATTCGATCCATACCAGCGCGCGAGGGCGCCCCATAGGCTGTCGCCGGAAGATCACGTTTCGCTTTGGTCCCGCATAACCTGCCCTGCGCTGCTGATGCACGCGGAGGAGAGCTTCCTACAAAGTTCTGAAACTGCGGGATTGGCGAAGTATTTCCAACAAGCCCAAACCGAGACGATATCCGGAGCAGGCCACTGGCTTCATCACGATAAGCCCGATGAGGTCCTTCGCTCCATCCGGACATTTCTCGGATTGACTGAAACGAAGCTGTCCGCTGAGAAACGGCAGTGACTTCTCCGTCGCGGTGATTATCAGCCGTCGATCGCGGCAAGCACCTTCGGCGGCGACATCGGCAGCTCGGTCAGCCGCTTGCCCGTCGCGCGCTCGATGGCGTTCGCAATGGCCGCCATCGGCGGACAGATGTTAACCTCGGCGACGCCCTTCGCGCCGTAGGGATGGTTGGGATTGGGCACCTCAACCATCACCGGCTCGATCATCGGTAAGTCCGACGCAACCGGAATCCGGTAGTCGAGGAAGCTCGCATTCTCCATCTGCCCCTTGGCGTTGTAGATGTACTCCTCGTTCAGCGCCCAGCCGATGCCCTGCACGACGCCGCCCTGGATCTGTCCTTCGACATAGCTCGGGTGAATGGCGCGGCCGACATCCTGCGCGGCGACGAAGCGCAGGATCGTCACCTTGCCGGTCTCGGGATCGACCTCGACGTCGCAGAACTGCGTGGCGTAGCCGGGCGCGACAACCGTGGGATTGACGCCCGCTGCGGCCACGATCGGCCCGCCGGTTGAGCCGCGCGTTGCGGCGATTTCCTTGATCGACATCGGCTTGAAGTCGCCGACGTTGCTGCTCGCCGGCCGCGCGTGGCCGTTCTCCCAGACGACGCCTTCGGGATCGACGCCCCATTTCTTGGCGGCGCGCTTGCACATGTCCGCGATCACGATCTTGGTCGCATCGATCACCGCCGCGCCGGTTGCGAAGGTGACGCGCGAGCCACCAGTGACGTGCGTGTAGCCGACGGAAGCCGTGTCGGCGACGATCGCGCGCACCTGATCGTATTCGACGCCCAGCGTCTCGGCCGCCATGATCGCCATCGAGGCGCGCGAGCCGCCAACGTCGGGGCTGCCGGTCGCCACCACGACGGTGCCGTCATCGTTGACGTGCACGGTCGCGCTCGAACTCGCCGCCGCCGTTGAACCAGTAGCCCGAGGCGACGCCGCGCCCTTGATTCTTGCCGAGCGGCACCTTGTAGCCGGGGTGGTCGATCAGCGCCTTGATGGTCTCCGCATAGCCATCGTGGCCGAGCGTCGTGCCCGCGAGCATCTTGGTGCCCTTCTTGGCGGCGTTCTTCAGGCGAAGCTGCAGCGGGTCCATGCCGATCTTCTGGGCCAGCACGTCGAGCACGCTCTCGACCGCGAAGGCGCCGATCGGCGAGCCCGGAGCGCGATAGGCCGCCACCTTCGGGCGGTTAGACACCACGTCGTACCCGACCGCGCGTGCGTTCGCGATGTCATAGGGCGCGAATGCGCACATGCACGTGCTCATGAACGGCGAACCCGGGAACGCTCCGGCCTGCAGCTTGAACAGGCCTTCGGCGGCGGTGATCGTGCCGTCGCGCTTGACGCCGATCTTCACCGTCATCGACGCGCCCGAGGTCGGGCCAGTCGCGCGGAACACATCCTCGCGGCTCATCACGACCTTCACCGGAAGGCCGGACTTGCGCGCCAGCATTACGGCAACCGGCTCGATATAGACCACTGTCTTGCCGCCGAACGCGCCGCCGATCTCCGCCGGATAGACGCGCAGGTCGCCGACCTTCATGTTGAGCAGCGTTGCGGTGTAGTTGCGGACCACGAAATGGCCCTGGCTCGCGCTCCACAGCTCGCACTGGCCGTCGGCATCGAAGCGGGCGACGCAGCCTTGCGGCTCGATATAGGCCTGATGCACCGCGGCGGTCTTGAACGACATCTCGACGATCTCGTCGGCCGCCGAAAAACCGGCTTTGATGTCGCCGAGGTTGAATTCGTTGCGCTTGGCAACATTCGATGGCGCTTTCGGGTTCTCGATACCGCGCGTCATCATGTCTTCGAACAGCAGCGGTGCGTCCGGCTTCATCGCCTCGTCAACGTCGATGACGTGCGGCAGCACCTCATAGTCGACCTCGATCAGCGCGAGCGCC
This sequence comes from uncultured Alphaproteobacteria bacterium, assembly GCA_963778455.1. Taxonomy (GTDB): domain Bacteria; phylum Pseudomonadota; class Alphaproteobacteria; order Rhizobiales; family Xanthobacteraceae; genus PALSA-894. The sequence goes on along the minus strand of CAVZUL010000005.1, from coordinate 352,829 downwards.
TCGTCGGCGATCGATTTGCTGGAGGCTGCCACGGCTGCAACCGGGTGGCCCTCATAGAGGACCTTCTCGCGCGCCATGATGTTGCGTGTCATGTGCCAGAAGTTCTGCGCGACCCGCTCCGGCCCGACGTAGTCGAACTTCATCTCGGGGAAATCCTTGGACGTCACGACGGCCTTGACGCCGGGATGTGCCGCCGCCTTGGAAATGTCGAGCGAGCGAATGCGCGCATGGGCATGCGGCGAGCGCAGGATGCGGCCGGTGAGCATGCCCGGCATCGCCATGTCGGAGCCGTACATCGCCGTCCCGGTGACCTTTGGCACGCCGTCGGGGCGGATTGGCCGGGTTCCAACCCACTTGTAGCCCTTGGTCTCCGGTGCAGCGACGTCGTTCACGGCAGTCTCCCTGCGGATATTTGGGTGGAGGGTCGCGCGGGCCGTATCCAAATGCAAGCCGCTAGACCGCCACCCGGCGCTGGACTAGCGTTCTGCCCAAGAACGTTCGGGAGAAACCATGCCTGCGCTCGCATACACTGCCCCTTCGTCCGTCGAGGAAGCCGTTCGTGCTCTCGCCGGAGCTTCCGGCCTTGCGAAGATCCTGTCCGGAGGGACGGACCTGCTGGTCCAGCTGCGATCCGGCCGGACCACGCCGTCGCTCATCGTCGATACCAAGAGAATCCCCGGGATCTCCGGCATTCGCGAAGAGAAGGATGCCTTCGTCATCGGGGCCGCAACCTCTGGCGCGGTGATCGGTGAATGCGAACCGCTCAAGCGTGCCTGGCCTGGCCTCGTTGAGGCCACCAATCTGATCGGCTCCACCCAGGTGCAGGGCAGGGCCTCGCTTGCCGGCAATCTCTGCAACGCGTCGCCCGCGGCCGACAGCGTCCCGGCGCTGATCGCGGCGCGTGCGACCTGTGTGGTCGTGGGCGGCACCGGACGGCGCGAGGTACCGGTCGAGACCATCTGCACCGGTCCGGGACGCACCTCGCTCGCGCGCGATGAGTTCATCATCGAGTTTCATCTGCCGAAGCGCCTGCCGCGCTCGGCGGATGCCTATCTGCGCTTCATTCCACGCACCGAGATGGACATCGCGGTGGTCGGCGCCGCGGTCAACGTCACGCTGGATGCCGCGGGCACCTGCACCGACGCACGCGTCGTGCTCGGCGCGGTCGCGCCGACCGCCGTGCTGGTCCCGGATGCTGCTGTCGCGTTGGTCGGACGCAAGCTCGACGAGGCGGCGCTCGCCGGCCTCGACAAGGCGGCGCGCGCGGCGTGCAAGCCGATCAGCGACAAGCGCGGGACCATCGAATATCGCATCAAGGTCGCAGGCGTGATGACACGCCGCGCGGCCGCAATCGCCTTCGAGCGCGCCGGGGAGCGTCAATGAGCAAGCATCACGTCACGACGACGATCAACGGCGAGCCGACCGAGTTTCTCTGCGAGCCGCAACTCACGCTGCTCGACGTGCTGCGTGACGAATTGCGCCTCACCGGCAGCAAGGAGGGATGCAGCTCGGGCGACTGCGGCGCCTGCAGTGTCACCATCGATGGCCGTCTGGTCTGTTCATGCCTCGTGCTGGCGGTCGAGGCCGAAGGCAAGTCGATCCAAACGGTCGAGGGCATGGCGCGCGGCCACGATCTGCACCCGTTGCAGCGGAAATTCCTCGAGCACGCCGCGCTCCAGTGCGGCTTCTGCACGCCGGGGGTGCTGGTCGCCGCCAAGGCGCTGCTGGAGCGCAATCCCAACCCGACAGAAACCGAGACACGCTACTGGCTCGCCGGCAACCTGTGCCGCTGCACGGGCTACGACAAGATCGTTCGCGCCGTTCTGGATACGGCGGCCGAGATGCGCGCGGGCCCAACCTGAGGACCCGCCTTTCCCTGTTAGCAGGGAATAAATTCGCAGCGCTCCGACGCGTTACGACCGTGCCAGCATCTCAAGGCGGTCGGCAAGCTGATTAAGCCCCAACTTGCGCACATGCGCTGCGGTCTTCTCCCAAGCCGGTTCTTGATTGCGAAGCGGCGGCAACGGGGCCTTGGCGTTCATGGTGGCGATGGCGCGAAACAGCCGCAGCTTCTCGGCTTGCGCCGCAAAACGCGCCGCCGCGAGAATGTTTTCCAGCGTGCCGTATTTGCGCAGCAAGCTCGCCGCGCCCGCGGGACCGACACCCGGTGCGCCGGGCAGCTTGTCCGAAGGATCGCCACGCAGTGCAATGAAATCCGGGACTTGTGACGGGTCGACACCATAGCGCTCGCGAACTTCCGCCGGCCCGATCCGCGCCATCTCGCCGGCACGGACCGGATAGAGAATGGTTGTCGTGTTGGACGCGAGTTGAAAGGTGTCGCGGTCGCCGCTGGCTACCAGCACGTTCCCTCGGTGTTTCTCCTCCGCGGCCACTGCGGCGGCGAGAAAGTCGTCCGCCTCATAGCCGGGCGCCTTGGCGTTGGCGAAACCGCAAGCTGCGACGAATTCCGGAAGCGCGTCGAGTTGCTCGAGCAGCGCATCGTCGAATTGCCGTCCGCTTTGGTAGGCGGGAAACTTCCTGTGCCGGTAGGTCGGAACGTCGAGCGTGTCCCAGGCGACCAGCACCGCGCGCGGCCGCTCCGCCTGATAGAGACGCAACAGCATGTTGGCGAAACCCAGGATCGCGCCGGCGGGCTTGTCGCCGTTGCGCAGGATAGTTTTGGGCAGCGCGTGATAGGCGCGGTGCGCGAAGGAATCTCCGTCGATCACGAGTAAAGGCGCACGTTGACGTGCGCTGCCGGAACGCCGGCTCTTTGCTGTGTCGTTGGCGGTACGGCGGCTGGTTCGCCTTGACGCGCCGCCGCGCGCCTTCGCCTCGCCCAGTTCCGCCCAGACCGGCGCATGATCGCTGGCATTCGGTTTGCCGCGCACGGCGCGATCGACGCCGGAGGCCTTGAGGCGTGCCGCAAGATCGGGACTAAGCAGGATATGGTCGATCCGCAGCCCCGCATCGCGCGGCCAACGATTTCGCATGTAGTCCCAGAAGGTGTAGATGCGAGCGTCGGGATGCAGCGCGCGAATGGCATCAGTCCATCCTTGGCTGAGCAAGCGCGCAAATGCGGCGCGGCTTTCGGGCTGCACCAGCGCGTCCTTGTCGTAGGACTTGGTGGGATAAATGTCGCGCTCGGTCGGCACGACATTGTAGTCGCCGATCAGCGCGGCGGGAACGCCGGCGGCTCTGAGCGACTTGGCGTGCCTGGTGAGGCGTTCGAGCCAGGCGAGCTTGTAGGCGAACTTGGGGCCGGGCTGGGGATTGCCGTTCGGCGCATAGAGACAGCCGATCAGGACGCCATTCACCGCCGCCTCGATGTACCGGCTTTGCGCATCATTCGGGTCACCGGGTAACTCGCTGCGTGTCAGCACCGGTTCCATGCCACGCGCGAGAATCGCAACGCCGTTCCAGGTTTTCTGACCTCGCCACACGGCCTCGTATCCGGCCCGCCGGATCGGTTCGACCGGAAAGGCCGCATCGGCCGATTTCAGCTCCTGCAGACAGACCACATCGGGCTTCGCCACGCGCAGCCAAGCGAGCAGATTGGACAGCCGCTTGTTGACGTTGTTGATGTTGAAGGTCGCGAGCTTCATGCGCGAACCCAGCCTGACCGTTAGCGTCTATGGAAGCAACGCGCTCGACGGTCTGGCGAAGCGGCTACATCGCCTTGAGGCAGCGCACGTCGTGCTGTGCGGCCAGCGACGTGATGGGGATATCGTTCGCGTGGCACTCTGCGGCGACAAGATTGCATCGTGGCGCGAAGGAGCAGCCCTGCGGCAAACGATCAAGTCGCGGCGGCGCGCCGGGGATCGCTTCGAGGCGCTTGCCGCGGTGGGCGCCATGCACGGTCGAAGACAGAAGGCCGCGCGTGTAAGGATGCTTCGGCGTCCGCACCACGTCGCGCAAGCTGCCGGTCTCGACGATCTTCCCGGCATACATCACCGCAATGCGATCGGAGATTTCGACCGCCACGCCGATGTCGTGCGTGACGAAGATCACCGCCATGCCCATCTCCCGCTGCAGCTCGCGCAGCAGCAGCAGGATCTGGATCTGAACGGTCGCATCGAGCGCGGTGGTCGGCTCGTCGGCGAGCAGGACCTTCGGCTTGCAGGACAGCGCGAGCGCGATCATGGCGCGCTGCCGCATCCCTCCCGACATTTCGTGCGGATAACTGTCGAGCCGGCGCTTCGCCGAAGGGATGCGCACGTGCTCCAGCATGTCGAGCGCGCGCTTGCGTCCGTCCGTCCACGAGACGCTGAGGTGACGCACGACCGTCTCGGCGATCTGGTCGCCGATCGTATAAACCGGATCGAGCGCCAGCATCGGCTCCTGGAAGATCATCGACACGGTACCGCCGCGAAATTTTTCGAGGCTGGTCTCGTCGAGTGCCAGGACATCCTCATCGCCCACCCGGATGGATCCGGAAATCTCGCTGCGCTTCGGCGGCAGCATGCGCAGAAGTGCGCGCAAGGTGACGCTCTTGCCTGAGCCTGATTCGCCAAGCAGGCCCAGCACCTCGCCCTGGTTCAGCGTGATGTTCACGCCGTTGACGGCGTGAACAGTGCGCTCGCCGAGAAACCGAACGCGCAAGTCCGTCATGTCGACGACAGGGGTCATGTGCGCGCGGGTTCCCCGGGCGGCGACGGCGCCGCTTTCGAGTGGCCCGAAGCCGGATCGACCATATGACAGGCCGCGGCGTGGCGCGGATTGCCAGTCTCGAACAATGCCGGGCTTTTCTCGCTACACACGCTTTCGGCGAACGGGCAGCGCGTGTGGAAGCGGCAGCCGGAGGGAGGATCGATCGGGTTGGGCGGATCGCCGGTGATCGGCGCTTCCCTGGTGCGGTCGTCGGGATCGAGTGACGGCATCGCGGCGAACAGCGCGCGCGTATACGGGTGCCGGGCGTCGGACCAGAGCGCCTCGACGGGGCCGGTTTCCACCACCTCGCCGAGATACATCACGATCACCCGGTCGGAGATGAAGCGCACCACGTTCAAGTCGTGCGAGATAAACACGTAGGTGAGGCCGAGCTCCTCCTTCAGGTCGATCAGCAGATTGAGCACCTGCGCCTCGACCGACTTGTCGAGCGCCGATACCGCCTCGTCGAGCAGCACGAGACGTGGGCTGAGCGCGAGCGCACGCGCGATGTTGATGCGCTGGCGCTGCCCTCCCGACAGCTCATGCGGATAGCGGTCGGCGAACAGCGCCGGATCGAGGCCGACCTTGCGCAGCAAATCATGCGCCCGCGCCCGCGCCTCTTCCGCGCCGATGCCGTGCACCTTCGGCCCGAACGCGATCGAATCTTCCACCGTGAGGCGCGGGTTGAGCGAGGCGTAGCTGTCCTGGAAGACCATTTGCACGCGGCGGCGTAGGTCGCGCAGCGAGAGCGACGCGCCGAGCTTTTCGCCGTCGAGCACGATCGAGCCCGCATCCGGCTCAATCAACCCGATCACGAGACGCGCGGTCGTCGACTTGCCGCAGCCAGACTCGCCGACGATGCCGAGCACCTCGCCCTTGTCGACCGAGAAATTCACGTCATCGACCGCACGCACCACGCCGGCCTTGCCGATGAAGCCGCCGCGCACCGGAAAATGCTTCGACAGCGCGCGTACTTCGAGAAGCGGCTGCTGCGGACCGCCGACATCCGCGACAGGGGCGAGCGCTTCAGCTTCGGACATCCATCGCGCTCCGCATGCCGTCGCTTAAGAGGTTGAAGCAGATCGAAACGATGAAGATCATGGCGCCGGGCAGCGCCGCGACCCACGGATTGGCGTAGATCGCGGTACGCAAGGTGTTGAGCATCAGGCCCCATTCGGGCTCAGGCGGCTTGGTGCCGAGGCCGAGGAAGGAAAGGCCTGCGGCGAGGATCATGCACACGCTGATCAGGCTGGTCGAATAGACAAAGATCGGTCCGAGCACGTTGCCGAGCACGTGCACCCGCATGATGGTGATTGGACCGGCGCCTGAAGCGCGCGCGGCATCGACGAAATCCAGGTTGCGCACGCTGGTGGTGACGCTTTCCGAGACGCGCACGATCGGCGGGATGAACACGATGGTCAGCGACACGATCGAGTTGGTGATGCCGGCGCCGAGCGCGCCCGAGATCGCGATTGCCAGCAGCACCGACGGGAACGCGTAGAACACATCGACCGTACGCATGATCGCCTGATTGACGAAGCCGCCGAGATAGCCGGCCGCGACGCCGAGCGTCATGCCAATGCAGAAGGCAAGCACGACCGGGAACAGCCCGAGGAAAAGCGAGAGCCGGCCGCCATAGATCAGCCGGGCCACCATGTCGCGGCCGAGCTCGTCGGTGCCGAGCGGATAGCCTGGCGTGCCGATCCAGCGCAGGCGGCGGATCATACTGCCCTGGTAAGGATCGGCGAGATTGAGATACGGCGCGAGGATCGCCGCAAGTGCGATGATCAGCAGAACGGCAGCGCACGCGACGCTGACCGGATCGCGCGATAGGCGGCGGAACACGCTTCCCCAGTAGCCGCGCGCCTTGTCGATGACAGCGACGCGGACGAGATCGTCGGCAACCGCGCTCATCTCAGCCTCGCTTGATGCGCGGGTCGATCGCCGCCTGGATCACGTCGACCACGAGGTTGAGGAAGACGAAAAACAGCGCCAGCACCAGGATTGTGCCCTGCAGCAGCGGGAGATCACGCTGGAAGATCGCCGAGTTGAGCAGGAAGCCAGTGCCGGGCCACGAGAACACGGTCTCGATCAGGATCGAGCCGCCGAGGAGATAGCCGAGCTGCAAGCCCATCACGGCAATTGCGGTCGGTGCGGCGTTCTTGGCGACGTGCAGGAACACGCGCTTCTCGGTCAGGCCCTTTGCGCGCAGCGCGACGACGAATTCCTGGCTGAGCAGATCGCCGACCAGCGCACGCACGGTGCGCGTCACGATGCCCATGGGAATGACCGACATGGTGACGGACGGAAGGATCAAATACTGGAAATGCTCCCAGTCCCACGCCCAGCCGCCCGGACCCGCCCCGACCGCAGGTAACCAGCCGAGCTGCACCGAAAAAATGATCACCAGCACCATGCCGAGCCAGTAGTGCGGCATCGACACGCCGGTAATCGAGATCGTGGTAACGAGCTTGTCGACCCAGGTGTCGCGGAAATAGCCGGCAAGGAAGCCGAACATCACGCCGAATACAAAACCGATGAGAGACGCGAGCACCGCCAGCATGATGGTATTGCCGACGGCGCGGATGACCTCCTCGGCGACCGAGCGGCCGGTCGCGATCGAGGTGCCGAGATTGCCGTTGATGGCGTTCCACACCCAGATGCCAAACTGGACGGGGAGCGGGCGGTCGAAGCCGTAGGCCTTGCGCATCTGCTCGGCCAGCGCCTGGCTGGCGTCAGGCGGCAGCACCGAGACCAGCGGATCGCCGGGCGCGATATGTACGAGCAGGAAACACACCAGCGCCACCGCGAACACGACGGGGATCACGAAGACAAGGCGCTTGGCGATGTAGACGAGCATCAATAAGTTTCCTCCGTCATTGCGAGGAGCAAAGCGACGAAGCAATCCAGAGACTTTTCAGTCAAGCCTGGATTGCTTCGCTACGCTCGCAATGACGGCACCGTATCCGCGTCAGTTTATCGTCATCGTGGAGAAGTCGACAAACCAGCTCTTCGGCTGCACGAAGTTCTTGATCTTCGGCGTCATCGCGCGCGGGCCCACGTCGTGCGCGACCCACAGGAATGCCGCCTCGTCGACCGAGCGCTCGTGCAGGGCGGCGAGCGCCTTGTCGCGCGCGGCCGGTTCGAACGCGACGCGCACCGCCGCGGCAAGCTTGTCGAACTCGGGATCGTTGATGAAGCCCCAGTTGTTCGAGACCGGCGGCGCCATCTTGGAGTCGAGGAAGCGGATCATGGCGAAGAACGGGTCCATCGCCGCATAGGTCACATTGGTGGCATGCGAGCCGCGCGCGGACTCGTCCTTCGCGCCCTTGCGCCAGTTGGTGAACAGCGTGTTCCACTCGATCACGTCGAGCTCGACCTCGAAGAAGCACTCGGCGAGGCTCTGCTGCACGAACTCGTTCATCGGCAGCGGCAGCATTTGGCCGGAGCCCGACGCCGAGGTCTGCGTCTTCACCTTGAGCTTCTTGGTGGCCGAGAAGCCGGCTTCGGTCATCAGCTTCTTGGCTTCCGCGGGATCATACTTGATCTGGAACTTCGGATTGCCGCGCCACGGATGGCCCGGCTCGAATGTGCCGGTTGCCGACACCATCAACCCGCCAAGGAGGCCGTCCTTCATGGCGTTGCGGTCGATGCAGAGATTCGCGGCCTTGCGCACGCGCAGATCGTTCCAGGGCGAACCCTCGATGCGGCTGAACTGCCACGGCCACACGTGCGGCTGCTCGTTCTGATAGATGACGAAGCCGCGCTGCTTGATCTGCGGCAGGGCGTCCGGCGCCGGGTTCTCGACCCAGTCAACCTGTCCGGAGAGGAGCGCTGCGGTGCGCGCGTTCGCCTCCGGCATCGGCAGGAGCACCATGCGGTCGACCTTCGGAACGCGCTTGGAATCCCAGTACGCGGCGTTCTTCACCAGTTCGAGCCGCTCGCGCGGAATGAACCTGTCCATCTTCCACGGACCGGTACCCGACGCATTGCGGGCAAATGCGTCCCACGCCTGCTTGGCCTTCTCTTTCTGATCGCTGGCGCTTGCGGCGTCGTAGAGCTTCTTCCAGTGCGCCGGAGAGGCCATATAGAGATTGGTGAGATTGATCGGCAGCAGCGCGTCCGGCGCCGCGGTCGTCAGCTCGACCGTCATCTTGTCGATGGCTTTCGCACTGCGCAGGTTCGGCATGCGCGACGCCGTGACGCCCACCTGGCTCGCGTCGAAATGCACGGCGTCCTGTTTCAGTACCTTCTCGACGTTCCACACCACCGCGTCGGCATCGAAGTCCGAGCCGTCATGGAATTTCACGCCGGGGCGCAGCTTGAAGATCCATTTGGTCTGATCGGTCGGCGACGCCGCCCATTCGGTCGCGATGCCGGGGATCACCACACTCGCCTTGTCGGCGGAGGAGAGGTCCCACGCGGTCAGCCCTTCGTACATCGTGTTGCCGGTGAAACGGTTACCCTCGAAGCCCTGATCGGGCTGGCCGACGGTCTTTGGAATGTCGGCCGCGGTCATGCCGATGCGGACCACGGATTGCGCTGAAGCCGTGGACATCAGCGCCGCCAGCAGACCCGCTGCGACGCCAGCTTGGAACAGACGAATTTTTCTCATTGCAAACTCCCCGTTGGGACGAGCTTTCACTTCAAGGACCGTGCCAGCGCCGCGAAGTCCCAATCGCGGCCGCAAGGGCTGTCTGCGTGCGCCGGGCGCGCGCATCTGGGGCACAGCTTGCCCACAAAATGGGCAAGAGGAAATGTCCCGCGGCAGGAATTGTGGAGAGCGCATTCCGGGAGGCTGCCAGGCGGCGCTCAGCCCTTGGGCGAAAAGGGAGCGAACTGGCCCGAATAGGTCTTGGGCAACGGAGGTGCGAAGCCGCCGCGCTTGGAAGTCCTGAGGCCAATTGCCGCAAGTCCTTCGGCCATCACGACTGCGGCCGCAACGCCGTCGATCACCGGAACGCCGAATTGAGCCGAGAGCGACGCTGCAAGGTCGGCCATGCCGGCGCAGCCGAGCACGATCGCGTCGGCGCCGTCGTGGTCGAGCGCGATCCGGATTTCGTCCGCGATGCGAGCGCGTGCGTTCGAGGCGGGATTGTCCAGTTCCAGCACCGGAACGTCGGTCGCGCGCACGCGCGCGCAACGGCGCTCGAGGCCGTAGCGCAACAGGTTATTCTCCAGGATCGGCACGGAGCGCGACAGCGTCGTCACGACGGCGAAACGATGCGCCACCATCGTGGCGGCATGGAAGCCGGCCTCTCCGATACCGACGACCGGCGCGTCCGCGAGCGAGCGAGCGGCATCGAGCCCGGTATCATCGAAGCACGCGATGACGTGGGCATCCGCACCCTCGGTTTCGCCCTCCCTAATCCGCTCGAGCATGCCCGGCACCGCGAAGGCATCATCATAGGCGCCTTCAATCGAGGCGGGGCCGAACGTGGACTCGACCGTGCGAATGACCGTGCCATGCCGTGCCGCTTTCGCGGCGGCAGCCGCGATCGTTTTCGTCATAGCGGCAGTGGTATTCGGATTGACGATATTGAGGTGCACGTTGTGCCTCTTGGCCCGGACGTCAGCCTTTTATCGAACTCCCCACTATTGCGATACTGCGTGCGGTCTCAGTTCGGGGGAGTTGTCGGATGGCTTCAAACGTGACGCTTGTGACCGGATCGAGCGGCTTTGTCGGCCGGATCGTCATGGCGCGGCTCGCCGCGGCGGGACATCGTGCGATCGGCCTCGATCCTGTTCCATCGGCCAGCACGCAGATCATCGACGACCTCTCTGACCGCGCGCGCCTCCGCGCCCTCTTGGAGGGTAAGGGCGTGACGCACATCGTCCATGCGGGCGGCGTGTCGGGACCGATGGTGATGGCCGACGACCCTGCCGGCGTGATGGCAATCAATGTCACCGGCAGCATGAATCTGCTCTACGCCGCGATGAAATCCGGTATCGCCACGTTCGTGCACTGCTCGTCGCTCGCGGCGATCGGGAATTTCTACGAGCGCGAACCGATCGACGAGGGCTATCCGATGCGGCCGGCCTCGGCCTATGGCTGCTCCAAGGCCGCGATGGATTTCGTCTTGCGCGGATTGTGGCGGAAGGTGCCGCTCGACCTCTGCTCGCTCCGGCTCACGGCAATCTATGGGCCGGGCCGGCAGACCGAGTTCAACGTCGATACGATCGTGCGCGCCGCGCTGGCGGGCAAAGCGGCGCGGCTCGATCCACTCACGGACTGGCCCTACATCTATGTCGAGGATGCCGCCGATGCGGCGATCGCGGCGTGTCTTTCGACGCAACGCAGGCAGCTTGCCTATTTCGTCGCGCATCCTGAGCGGGTGACGCCCGAGGATATCGCTGCTGCCTGCGCGGCGGCGGGACGCCCGGTGACGCTCGACATCGACGCGTCCAAGCCGAAAGCCGCACGCGGCCTCGTTGACGTGGAGGCGGCCGCCCGCGATTTCGGCTTTCGCGCGCAGATCGGCCATCGCGAGGGGATTCGCCGCATGATCGCGGCGGCGTCGTGATATAGCTTCAAGCATTGATCGGGGACGACACATGCCGCATCTGACCACCGACGATGGCGTGAAGCTTTACTACGAGGAGACCGGCAAGGGCATTCCGATCGTCTTCATCCATGAGTTCGCAGGCGATTGCCGCTCGTGGGAACAGCAGGTGCGCTATTTCGCCCGCTACTACCGCTGCATCACGGTAAATGCACGCGGTTATCCGCCATCCGATGTGCCCAAGGATGGCGCAAAGTACTCGCAGGACCGTGCGCGCGACGACATCCGCGCCGTGCTCGATGCGCTCAAGATCGACAAGGCGCACATTGTCGGCCTGTCGATGGGCGGCTTCGCAACCTTGCATTTCGGCTTCACCTATCCGGATCGCGCCCGCTCGCTGGTGATCGCGGGATGTGGATATGGCGCCGAGCCGGACAAGAGGGCGCAATTCGCCGCGGAAGCTGAGGCCTCGGCAAAGCGCTTCGAGGAACTGACGATGGCGAAGGCCGCCGAGGGCTATGCGCTTGGACCAACGCGGGTGCAGCACCAGAGTCGCGATCCGCGTGGCTGGCGCGAATTCGCCGACCAGTTCGCCGAGCATTCGACCGAAGGCGCGGTCCTGACGATGCGCGGCGTGCAGGCGAAGCGACCCTCACTGTTCAAACTGGTCGACAGGATGAAGGCGATCACGGCGCCCACGCTGATCATGACCGGCGATGAGGATTGGCCGTGCATCGAGCCGGGCGTGCTGATGAAGAAGACCATCGCGACCGCCGGGCTGGTCGTGATGCCGAACGCGGGCCACAACATCAATCTCGAGGATCCGGCGGCGTTCAATGCGCACCTGGCCGAGCTGTTCGCCGCAGCCGATGCCGGCACGTGGCCGGTGCGCGACCCGCGCGCGATGGCGGGGTCGATCCTCGGAAAATAGAACTGCTCTGGGAATTCGTCATGCGCGGTTTGCCCGCGCATCCGCCGCGGGTTCAAGCGGCGCGCGAAACCGGCGCGTCGAGCAGGTGGCAGGCCGCGAGATGGCCGGCCTCTGTCGGCTGCAATTTCGGCTCCTCGACCCGGCAGCGGTCGAAGGCGTAAGGGCAGCGGGTGTGAAAGCGGCAGCCCTTCGGCGGGTTGATCGGGCTCGGCACATCGCCCTTGAGGATGATGCGCTGGCGGTTGGCGCCGGGCTCTGGCACCGGCACAGCGGAGAGTAGTGCCTGCGTATAGGGATGCTGTGGTGCGGCGAAGATGCGCCGTTTCGGTGCCACCTCGACGATCTTGCCGAGATACATCACGGCGACGCGGTGTGTCATGTGCTCGACGATCGCGAGATCGTGGCTGATGAACAGCATCGCGAGACCGAGATCCTTTTGCAGATCCTGCAGCAGGTTCACGATCTGCGCCTTCACCGAGACGTCGAGCGCAGATACCGCCTCATCGCAGACGATCAGGTCGGGATCGGCGGCCAGCGCGCGCGCGATGCCGATGCGCTGGCGCTGCCCTCCGGAAAATTCATGCGGCCAGCGTTCTGCCGCCTCGCGCGGCAGCCGCACCTTATCCATCAGCGCGGCGACGCGCGCGTCGAGATCGGCCGATGAACTGGCCAGGCCGAAATTGCGGATCGGTTCGGCCACGATGTCCTTCACGCGCATGCGCGGATTGAGGCTGGAGAACGGGTCCTGAAAGACCACCTGCACGCGCCGGCGCATCGGCCGCAGCGCCCCGGCGGAGAGATCGTCGATCCGCTGTCCGTCGAGCACCACCTGGCCTGCGGTGATATCGAACAGCCGCAAGATTGCGCGGCCGACCGTGGACTTGCCGCAACCGGATTCGCCGACGAGCGAGAGCGTTTCGCCGCGCGCAATCTCGAACGATACGCCGTCCACCGCGTAGACCCAGGCCGGCGCACGCCCGAAGAATCCACCACGCACGCGAAAATGCTTCTTCAGATCGTTGACCTCGAGCAGCGGGACGCTCATGCGGCCGCCGCCTCCCGCGGTGCATAATGGCATGCGGCGGTGTGGCCCGGCGCCTTCGCTTCGAGCGGCGGGCTGATTTCGCGGCACAGATCGGTCGCGAGCGCGCAGCGGCTTGCAAACACGCATCCGACGATGCGGCTCTTCAGGCTCGGCACGAGACCGGGGATTTCGGCGAGCCGCGTCTCCTCGCCAGTAACCGAGGAGCCGAGCTTCGGCACGGCGCCGAGCAGGCCTTGGGTGTAGGGATGACGCGGCGTGCGGAACAACTTGCCGACCGCCGCCTCTTCCACCTTGCGGCCCGCATACATCACCATCACGCGCTCGGCGACCTCTGCGACGACGCCGAGATCGTGGGTGATGAGGATGATGGCGGCCCCAACACGGTGCTTGAGATCGCGCATCAGGTCGAGGATCTGCGCCTGAATGGTGACGTCGAGCGCGGTGGTCGGCTCGTCGGCGATCAGCAGTTTCGGATTGCAGGCGAGCGCCATCGCGATCATCACGCGCTGGCGCATGCCGCCGGAAAACTGGTGCGGATACTCGCGCACCCGCCGCCGCGCCTCCGGAATGCCGACGAGCGCGAGCATGTCGACGGCGCGATCCTCGGCGGCCTGACGGTCGAGCCCCTGATGCAGGCGCAGCGTCTCGCCAAGCTGTCGCCCGATGGTGAGCACCGGGTTGAGGCTCGTCATCGGCTCCTGGAAGATCATGCTGATGTCGTTGCCGCGGATCTTGCGCATCGCGGGCTCGTCGAGCGTCAGCAGGTCGGTGCCCTGGAAACGGATCGAGCCCGCGATCCGGCCGGGCGGCTCGGGGACCAGGCGCAGGATCGAATTGGCGGTGACAGACTTGCCGCAGCCGCTTTCGCCAACCACCGCCAAGGTCTCGCCTTCGCGCACCTCGAACGACACGCCGTCGACGGCGCGGTTGACACCGTCCGGCGTGCGGAAATGCGTCTGCAGGTTCTCGACTTCCAACAGGGCCATTGCGCTAGAGGCCTTTAGCAAGGCGCGGATCGAGCGCGTCGCGCATGCCGTCGCCGAGCAGGTTCACGGCGAGCACCGTCACCGACAGGAACACGGCAGGGAAGAACACGATGAACGGCTTCACCTGCCAGAGCGCGCGACCCTCGGCCATGATGTTGCCCCAGGACGGGACGGTCGGCGGCACGCCCGCGCCGATGAACGACAGGATCGCCTCGACGATCATCGCGCTCGCGCAAATGTAGGTCGCCTGCACGGTCATCGGCGCCAGCGTGTTGGGCAGGATGTGACGCAGGATGATCATCGGCGTGCGTGTGCCGGCGGCGACCGCCGCATCGACATAGGGCTGCTCGCGCAGCGACAGCACCACGCCACGCACCAGACGCGCGACGCGCGGGATCTCCGCGATCGTGATCGCCATCACGACGTTGCCGACGCTGCCGCGGGTGAGCGCCATCAACGCAATGGCCAGCAGAATTGGTGGGATCGACATCAGCCCGTCCATCACCCGCATGATGAATCCATCGGCCCAGCGCACCATGCCGGAAACGAGACCGATGGTGAGGCCAGCGATCGACGCGAGGATCGCAACCGAGAAACCGACGGTGAGCGACACGCGCGCGCCGTAGACGACACGCGAATAGATGTCGCGTCCGAGCATGTCGGTGCCGAACCAGTAGAGCGCGGAGGGTTCGCGGGTGCGTCTCCCCGTGTTGAGCGTGGTCGGGTCGACGGTCCAGAGATACGGCGCCAGCGCCGCCATCAGCACCATGATGATCAGCAACGCGCCGCCGATCGCAACAGTCGGATGGCGGCGCAGGAAGCCCGTGATGCCGCGCAGCGGCTTGACCGGCGGCCACAGGTCGGGGAGCGGGGGCGCCGCCGTGATGCTCTCAGCCGGCACGGCGATGGCGGGCGGCGGGCTCAATAGCGGATCCTCGGATCGAGCAGCATATAGAGAAGGTCGATCGCCAGATTGACCAGCACGTAGACGAAACTGAACAACAGCACGACGCCCTGGATGACGGGATAGTCGCGCCGCAGAATCGCATCGAGCGTGAGCCGCCCGAGGCCTGGAATCGCGAACACGCTCTCGGTCACCACCGCGCCGCCGATCAGCAACGCGATCCCGATGCCGATCACCGTGACGATCGGAACGGATGCGTTCTTCAGCGCATGGATGAACAGGATCGGACTCTGCGCCAGGCCTTTGGCGCGCGCAGTGCGGATGTAATCCTGCTGCAGCACCTCGAGCATGGTGGCCCGCGTGATGCGGGCGATCAGCGCGATGTAGACGCAGCCGAGCGCAATCGAGGGCAGGATCAGATTTTCGAGCCACGGCCACAGTCCCCGGCTGATCGGCGTGTAGCCCTGCACCGGGAGCCATTCGAGTTGCAGCGCGAAGAAATAGGCGAGCAGATAACCGACCACGAACACCGGAACCGAGAAGCCGAACACCGCAAAGCCCATGATGACGCGATCGAACCAGGTACCGACCTTCCAGGCGGCGAGCACGCCGATCGGCACCGCGACCGCGATCGAAAGCAGCAACGTGACCACCATCAGCGAGAGCGTCGGCTCGATGCGCTGCGCGATCATGGTGGTGACCGGCAGATTGGTGAAGATCGACCGGCCGAGGTCGAACTGCACCAACCGCCACGCCCAGTCCGAGAACTGCACCAGGAACGGCCGATCGAGTCCAAGGCTCTGACGAATGCGTTCGACGTCGGCCGGCGTCGCCTGATCGCCCGCGATCACCGCGGCCGGATCGCCGGGCGCGACGAACAGCAGGCTGAACACGAAGAGTGCGACCACCACCATGACCGGGATGGTCGCCAGAACACGCCTGACGACGTACGTGAACATGAGCCGATACTACCGCCTAGATCACGCGGTCTTGGCTACGTCCCAGAAGAACGGCAGCGGGCCTTTCGTTATGCCGCTGACGTTCTTGCGCCACGCCTGATAGGTGAGGAAGAAACCGGTCGGCGCGAACACAACGTTGTCGAGCGCCGCCTTGTTGAGACGCCGCGCGGCGGCCTTTTCTTCATCGAGAGTTTTCGCATCGAACCAGTTGGTTACTTCCTTCTCGACTTCGGGGACATTCGGCCAGCCGAACCAGGCGCCGTCGCCGCTGGCACGGATCGCGATATAGACCGCCGGATTGATGCAATCCGATCCCGAATGCCAGGAGTGGAACATCGCCCAGCCGCCCTGGCCGGGTGGCGATTTCTGCGCGCGGCGCTGGCCGGTCGTGCCCCAGTCGGTCGCGACGAAATCGACGTTCATGCCGATGCGCTTCAAGAGCTCGGCCGTGACGTCGCCCTGTCCCTTGGTGATCGGCTGGTCCTGCGCCACCACGCAGGTCACGGGCTGGTTGGTGTAGCCGCTTTCGGCCAGCAATTTCTTGGCGCCGGCGATGTCGCGCTTGCCCTTGAGGATGTCACCACCCTCCTCGTTGTAGAGCGGCGTATCGGGCGTGAAGAATCCCGGCAGCGGCTTCCAGAGACTGTTGTCGTCGCCGACCAGCGCCCGCATGTACTCTTCCTGGTCCATCGCCATCAGCACCGCACGGCGTGCCCGCACGTCGCTGAACGGCGGATGCAGGTGGTTCATGCGGAAGGTGCCGATGTTGCCGAGCGGATCGGCGATATCCACGGCGACGTTGCGATTGCGCTTGAGCACCGGCACGAGGTCGGAGATCGGGTTCTCCCACCAGTCGACTTCGCCGTTCTGCAGCGCCGCCGACGCAGTCGCAGGATCCGGCATGATGACCCATTCGATGCGATCGACCAGCATCTTCTTGCCGCCCGCGAGCCATGAGGCCTTCTCTTGCCGCGGCTGGTAGTCGGCGAACCGCTCGAACACCGCCTTGGCGCCCGGAACCCATTCGTTCTTCACGAACTTCATCGGGCCGGAGCCGATGTATTCCTCGATCTGCTTGAACGGGTCGGTCTTGGCGATGCGCTCCGGCATGATGAACGCCATCGGAGTGGAGTTCTTGGCGAGCGCGAGCAGCATTTTTGGATAGGGCTTCTTGAGCACCCATTTGAAGGTGCGATCGTCGACCGGCGTAAGCTCCTGATTGATGGCCTTGAGCATCAAGCCCAACGGATCGCGCGACATCCAGCGGGTGAGGCTCGCCGTGCAGTCCTTGGCGAGGACCGGCCCGCCATCGTGGAATTTCAGGCCCGAGCGGAGCTTGAACGTCCAGGTGAGGCCGTCGCTCGAGGTTTCCTCGGACTCGACCATCTGCCGCTGCGGCTGCAGCTTCTCATCAAAGCCATACAGCGTGTCCCAAACCATGACCGAAGCGTTGCGCACCACGTACTGCGTGCCCCAGATGGGGTCGAAATTGGCGAGATTTGCCTGTGGCACGAAGCGCAGCGTTTTTGCCGCCGCGCCCTGCGAAATAGCCGGCGTGGAAAGCCCGCCCGTCGCCGCGAGCGCGCCGGCTGTGGTCTTCAAGAAAGTCCTGCGATCCATCACTCACTCTCCCCATTGTGTTGAGCGCCCGCACGAGGCTGCGCCCAGTCTGCCATCTTTTTCGCCGATCTGCCTATGCCCCGCAGGCGAAAGTATGAGCCGCCAACGTCTGCGCGCGCGGGCGGGACGGAGCAAGCAGCATGCCATGGCGCTGGTGATGGTAGCGGGCTCATTGCCGAGATGGACGAGGCAAGCGCGATTTGCTGGAGGCGATCCCGCACCCGCCGTTTGAGCGTTGAGTTTGCCGCATGGGTGGCGCGCCTTGGCAGGGGTAGCGGCACCCATTGCCGAGACCCCGGCGCGGGCGCATCATCGGCGCCTCGCCACCCGGGGAGAGCGCTCATGCACGACATCGTCATTCGCGGCGGCACCGTCATCGACGGGTCCGGCAAGCCGGCATTCACCGGGGATGTGGCGATCGCGGGCGGCCGCATTGCTGCGGTCGGCGGCAAGCAGGGTCCAGGGCGGCGCGAGATCGATGCCGACGGGCTGTTGGTCACGCCCGGCTGGGTCGACGTGCACACCCATTACGACGGGCAGGCGATGTGGGACCCGCTGCTCGCGCCGTCGTGCTGGCATGGCGTCACCACGGTGATGTTCGGCAATTGTGGCGTCGGCTTCGCGCCGGTGAAGAAGGAACACCATGGCGCGCTGATGGACCTGATGGAGGGCGTCGAGGAAATCCCTAATCCGGTGCTCGCCGCCGGGCTGAACTGGGAGTGGGAGACGTTTCCGCAGTACATGGACGAACTCGACCGCCGTCCGCGCGCGATCGACATCGGTGCGCAGATCGCGCATCTGCCGCTGCGCGTCTACGTGATGGGCGACCGCGCGATCCGACGCGAACCCGCGACTCCGGACGACATCGCCGAGATGCGCCGTCTCACCGTCGAAGCGCTGCAATGCGGCGCGTTCGGCTTCACGACATCGCGCACCGACTCGCACAAGACGCCGGACGGCGATCTTGTGCCGTCGCGTGATGCCGACGATCATGAGCTGCTCGGCATCGGCGCCGCGATGAGCGTTACCGGCACCGGCGCGTTCGGGATGAATAGCGATTTCGACGACGAGGAATTCGAGCTGCGCTGGATGCGCAAGCTCGCCAAGGAGACCGGCCGTCCGATCTGGTTCCTGCTCACCGACCGCTATTCCGATCCGCAGCGCTGGCGCCGCCTGATGAAGGCGGTGCACGAGGCGCGCGCGCAGGGCCTCTCGCTCACCGCGCAGACGGCCGGCCGGCCGATCGGCGTGATGATGGGCATCGGCACCGCGCTCAATCCGTTCACGGTGCGGCCGAGCTACAAGCAGCTCGAAAGCCTGCCCATTGAGGAGCAGCGGCGGCGCCTGCGCGACCCCGAGATGCGGCGCAAGATCCTCTCCGAGCAGCCCTCGGACGCCGAGATCGCCAAACTCGCGCAATTCCGCCAGGTCGTCGCCAAGCGCTTCGACAAATTCTTCGTCATGGGCAATCCGCCGGATTATGAGCCCGGTCCGGAGAAGAGCGTCGCGGCGATCGCGCAACGCGAAGGCCGGAGCCCTGAGGAAGTCGCCTACGACTACATCCTCGAGGACGGGCAATATCTCTACTTCCCGGTGGTGCACTACGTCACCGGCGACCACGAGCCGATCCGCGAGATGCTCAACGATCCCGCCTGCCTGCTCGGTCTCTCCGACGGTGGCGCGCACTGCACCTCGATCATCGACGCGGGCGTGCCGAGTTACATGCTGACCCACTGGGGCCGCGACCGCACGCGCGGGCCGAAGCTGCCGCTCGAAATGCTGGTGAAGCGCCAGACCAGCGAGACCGCGAATTTCTTCGGCCTCACCGACCGCGGCCGCCTCGCGCCCGGACTGCGTGCCGACGTGAACCTGATCGACTTCGAGGGAATGCGCATGCAGAAGCCCGAGCTGATCCACGACATGCCGGCGAACGGCCGGCGTTTCGTGCAGCGCGTGACCGGCTACGAGGCGACGCTGGTCGCGGGCGAGCCGATCTTTGAGCGCGGCGAGCATACTGGTGCGCTGCCCGGCAAGCTGGTGCGTGCTGGCCGCATCGACGAGGCCTCGGCGGCCGCCTGACGAAGTCGCGAGGCTGGCAGACCATACTTCCGGGGCGGCTCAGAACCGCCGCGCCGTGGCGGAGCCATCGATGCATTCGAGTGGCCCTGCGCGATTGAGCGTGTGCAGCCGGCGGCCCGGCCATTCGACTCCGGGCCGCAATATGGTCTCGACCCGCTGCGCAAATCCTTCGTCGTCGAGCCGGGTTACTTCGGCCAAGCCGAGCGCCGCGCCGTAGCCGTCGGTGCAATCCTGGAATGGCCGGATCAGCCGGCCGTTTCGCCGCACCATGCGCCCGCCCGGGCGCGCCGTCGCAATGTCGACCAACACAGGATTGCGGCGATGCGCCTGCCACGGCCCAAGCAAATCGGGCGCCGACCAGACGTGCAGCGCGTCCGAAAACGCACCGCCTGCCCGCACAGTCGCGAACATCCACCAGTGGCCGTCCTGCTCCAGCAGCGTGGCGTCGCTCGCCTCGATGCCGGTGAGCAGCGTTGCCTCCTTGATCCATTGGTCGGGGAACGTCGTGGCGCGGTAAAGATCGACTGTTCCGGTCGCGCTGCTCTCCGGCACCATCCAGACCGCGCCGCGATGCTCGAACACGAACGGGTAGGAAAGATGTGAACCGATATCGAGCACCGGACGCGGCACACCGACGGGTCCCGTGTCATTGAATTCCACCGCTGAGATCACGCCGTAGCCGAGCCTGTGCGCGAAATCCTCGACGAACAGGAACAGGCGGCCGTCCTGTTCGATCGGAAAGGGATCGGCGTAGAAACGTCGCCGGTCATCGGGAAAATCACGCCAACGGTCTTTCGGATGGGCGCGCAGATCGATCACGTCGGGGCCCTCGACGAAGCGCCAGCCGACGCGCCAATGCGGTGCGTTGTAGCAGAGAAGATAGAGCCGCCGTGCCACAGCGCGTGCGAGCGATTTCGCGGCGAATTGTGCCACCGCGCTGGCGTCCAGCGAGTATGCCGCCGCATTCGCCTCGAGGCGAGCCGCAGCGCCGTCGAGCGCCGCGAGGATGAGCATCGTGGTTCGCGCCAGCACATCACGGTACGCGAGTGTCATGATGCCGGCGGTTTCCGTGCCGGGATGGCCGCTGACGATGACGGCGCCGGTCGCTGCGTCGGTGATCGCGACGTGAGGCGTGCGCGATTGCACGAGCGCCGCAAGCGCCCCGGTCTCGTCCGCTACTCCATCGAACATGATCCGAAAGGTGCGTGCGGCGTCATTCGTACTCGCCTGCGGAATGCCAGCGGTGAAATCGAGGATGAGATCGGGCCGCTCGGATTCTGCGCTGAATGGCGCAAGGTCGGCAGGCGCGGCGCTTGCGGTGTCGTCCGCCGGTATTCCGTAGACCAGCCGCTCCAGCGCGAACAGCAGTGCGACAGACGCCGGCAGCGCTTCTCCGCCCGGATTCCATTCGACGCCGACATACAAGCCGGGCCGGCGCGCCAATGTGTCCGCGAGGGCAACGTGCCAGCGCCGCAGCCGCTTCGGGTCGAGGCGAAGGGTGAGTTTCATGTTCGATCAGTGCATTCCAGGCGACTCATTTTCGGCCCGGAATCCGTTGGCCACGGCCGGATTGATAATCGAACTCCGCCGCTTGGTGCGCGCAATGCGGCGGTAACCTTGCCGCCAGAAATCCACTCCTCGCGGCCAGCTTTCAACGCTATGCCAGTGATGAATTCGTCACGGGCCCTATACGGGACTCGCATAGCCCTGCACGATTCGCTTTACGGACCGTGCCACGCGGCGCAATCCGGGGTGCTCGGAAACATATTTTGATGCTTGCCGGCGCGCGCGATCCAGCATCCGTTGCGCCAATGGCGGCTGACCAAGCCAGCCAAGCAGACGGACGTGTGTCGCGTACATCCACTTGTACTCGCTGCTGCCGATCGAAAAATCGAACTCCCGGTGTCCCAGCCGATGGCTTTCCTCAAGCATCATCTGCACCAACTGATGCCCGGGTGAAAAGTACGCAATCTCTGGCGTGTGGTCGTAGGTGAAAATCCAGCCGGACCAGACGTTATCATGCATGGCTCCGAGCCAGACCGAGAGCAGTTGCCCATCGGCTGTGCGCAAGCTCGATGAGGTCAGAAGGCCCCTCGCGCGCAGCAATTCGAAGAACTCAATCGTCTTTGGATTTGCAAAGAAGTCGCTCTCGCCGGTCGCACGCAATTGCTGACTTTTCCATCGTCGTGCAAATTCGAGAACGTCGCTTCGTTCGTCGTTGACACAGAACTGCAGTCCGCCGAACTTCTCTTCCATGCGGCGCCGCAGGCGCTCCAACTTCCGCACAGAGTCTTTTTTTCTCTGTTTGATGAACTTCCGATAGTCGTCAAACGTGGGGAATAGCGACCAGTCGAGAAAAGGTGCAGGGACAAGGTCGTTCTGAACGCCCCGCTCCCACTCGTTCCGATCGATGACACCTCGCACGACGAATGGTGCAGACGCAATTTGGCGCCCCATAGCGTGAAGCCGCTCGCCAGAGACGGGGACATGATAGTCGAGAAACCGGATGTTGGTGATGACCTCCTCATCGACCACGAGCAGACGCAGGACCTCGGTTCCAACTCGCACGTCCTCAACGGTTGTGTGTCGGCCCTTGAAGTAGGTATCAGCAATAGCACCGAGGAACTCTGGCGAAGAAAAGAGATTCATTCGAATCTGCCTTGCGTCGGCCTTCGCCGCGCGACGAGACTTGATCGGCGACCAAGTTCCCAATCGGCTGGTATAAGCTAGCTATCCCTCTGGACATGGCGAGGCAATTCACAGGTCCGAGAAAGATGAATCGGCACGCGCTTTCGTTCCAGCAAACTTAACCAAATCCGAACAAACAGCGTTAATAGCGCGGCGTTAACGCTGCAAATGATGGTTTGCCGCGAGGCTGGTCCCTAATCTTGCAACAGCGAAATCAAACCCGCGCCGGTGTGCCGAAATGCTGCGCCGGTTCGCAAGGTGGGACGGATGTTGCACGAAAAGATTGCCGAGCCTTTGCGACGGGTGATTCAGCATCCGACCACGGCGCCGCCGCCGCAGACGGACGATCCACGCATCGATCTGAAAGAGCTCGCGCGCATCATCAAGCGGCGGCGCAAGTCGATCCTGTGGGTAGCGGCGGTACCCGTGCTGCTCGCGCTGCTCTATGGGCTGTTCGCAACACCGCTCTACACCGCTTCCACCCAGCTCCTGATCGATCCGCGTGACCGCCGCATCGTCAGTAACGAAGTTACGCCCGAGGTGCTTGCGGCGGACGGCGGGGTCGCCGTGGTGGAAAGCCAGATGCTGGTGATCACGTCGGACGTTGTTTTGCGTCGTGCGATTGCACGCGAGCGTCTCGACACCGACCCTGAATTCGGTGGTCCGCCGGCCGGAGCGCTTGGCGTCCTGTTTCGCGGCCTCGCATCGGTTGGCATCGACCTTGACGCGGCCGATCGCCGCGATCCGGAGCTGAGAGCGCTGCGCCAGCTGAAAAAGCGCCTCGGTGTCAGGCGCTCCGACAAGGCTTTCGTCGTCGACGTCTTCGTGTCGTCCGACGACAAGGCGAAATCGGTGCGCATCGCGGATGCAATCGCACAGGCCTACCTCGAGGACCAGACCGAAGCGCGCGCGGGCGCGTCAGGCCGGGCCTCGGTGGCGCTTGGCGGCCGGCTCGATGCGCTGCGCAGCCGCGTGCAGCAGGCCGAAGATCGGGTCGTGCAATACAAGGAACAGCACAAGATTCTCGCGGCGGGTGGCGTGCTGGTCAACGAGCAGCAGCTCAGCGAGATGACGCTCCAGCTCAACGGCGCGCGCGCCAAGACCGCAGAGGCGCGCGCCCGCTACGAGCAGATCGCAAGCGCGCGGCGTTCCGGCGTCGCATCCGGCGCAACGCCGGAAGCCGTGCTGTCGCAAACCATCGGGCAGCTGCGTGGGCAATACGCCGAAGTGGCGCGCCAGCGCGCCGAGCTTGGCGCCGTGGTCGGCCCGCGGCACCCTTCGATCGCGACGCTTGATGCGCAGCTTCAGGGCGGGCAGAAGCTGATCAACGAGGAGCTCTCGCGTATCGCCGACGCAGCGCGCAGCGCGCTTGAACGCGCGCAGGCAAACGAGCAGACGCTGGAAGCCAATCTGGAAGCGTCGAAGCAGAACGCCGTTTCGACCAATCAGGCCTCGGTCCAGCTGCGCGAACTCGAGCGCGAGCTCGAGGCGAGCCGCGCGGTCTATCAGGCGTTCCTGGTGCGTGCGCGCGAAACCAGCGAACAGCAATCGATCGACAACACCAACGCACGCGTGATTTCAAAGGCGACACCGCCGCGCGACAAGAGCTGGCCCCCGCGGCTGCTGCTGCTCGCGGTTGCACTCATGGCCGGCCTCGGCGTCGGCACCGGCGTCGGGCTGATGCGCGAGTATCTGGATGAGCGCGTGTATTCGCGTGAGCGCCTGCAAGAAGTCGCGGGCGTGCCGGTCCTCGCCGTCGTTCCCAAACTCTCGGCCGGTATGCGGCGCTGGAGCAGGCTCGCCGACTCGGTGCGCGGACGCCGGCAGGATCCTGACGCAGATGCCGGTCAGCAGGCCGCAGTGCAGATCGCCGCGATGCGCCGGCTGTGCGACGCGCTGTTCGAGGAGCGCCCGCAGGGCGGGCGCAGCCTGCTGATGACCTCCGCTACCGCGGGGGAGGGCCGCACCACCGTCGCCCTCAATCTCGCGCTGACCTCCGCGGCCTCCGGCTGGCGCGTGCTGCTGATCGATGCGGACATCGCGCGCGGCATGTTGTCGAAGACACTCGACGCCGCCGGCAATGCCGGCCTGTTCGACCTCATCGAGGGGCGCGCAACGCTGCCGTCGGTTGTCCTCAGTGACACGGAATCGGGCTTGAACTTTCTGCCGCTGGGCAACGCGACCCTTGCGGGAAGCCCCGACCCGCAGAGCATCGCCCAGAAGCTCAGCGAGTCCGCGAACCAGTTCGATCTGGTCGTCATCGACAGCGGTGCCGTACTAGCGGACGAATACGTGCGGCCGTTCGCCGAGTTCGTCGACGATATCGTCGTCGTCGTCCGCGCCGGCGGTCCGGAGCGCGATACCATCGTGGCGGCAATCGATGCGCTGCGCATCAATGCGCGCAAGATACGCGGCACCGTCCTGACCGGCTCGGAAGACGCCGCTTAGCGCCATGGCGATGACCACGCATGATGCTGCTGTGGCTCCGCGGCGCAGCGGGGAGGCAGCGGCGCGCGCCACCGGGCAACTCGCGCATGCGGTCATCGCCGGGCTGTTTCTTGTCCTCGTTCTTCTGCTGTTTGCCGTCTCGTCCGGCATGTTGGGGGTGCTCGGCATCAATCACGGTGGCGTCACCGGCGCGATCGCCTCGAAGGTCCACCCCGCCACCTACCTGGCGTTCTTCACTGTGATGCTGATGATTGTTGCGCGGCGCAATCCGGCCTCGTTTGTCGCGAGCCTGGTCACGCGGCAGCCCGGAACGCTCGTCTTCCTGCTCACGACCCTGATGCTTGCGGCGTACATCGTGCTCGATGGACGCAAAGGTATCGCCACGGTGTTCGACACCTATCTCCTCGCGATCGCGGTCGCGGTGATTGCCGCGGACCTCGGCGGGCGCGATCTTGCGCGCGCCGAAGAAGCTCATTCACGTGCTGCTCGCCGTAAACGCGGCGCTCGCGCTGCTCGAATACGCGATCGGTCACCGGTTCTTTCCGTTCCGGTTCGAAGGTGTCGAGCTCGCGTGGGACACGCGCTCGACCGGTCTCAGCGGTCATCCGCTCGAAAACGCGCAGCTGACCAGCATCTATATCATGGTGCTGCTGGCCGGCGGGGGGTCAAGCATGCCGGCCGCGCTGCGTCCGGCTGCGGTGCTGCTGCAACTCGCCGCCCTGGTTCCGTTCGGCGGGCGCACCGCCACGCTGCTGACGCTCGGCATGTTGACACTCTGGCGAATTCCTCGGGCTGTGAACCTATTGCGCGGCGGCCGCATGTCGCTCCTCGCCTTCGCTTCCGTGGCAATTCTGCTTCCCGTACTGGCGCTAGGGGTTGCCGCAATCGCGGCGGGCGGCTTTTTCGAAGTGCTACTCGTCCGCTTTGCCGACGATAGCGGCAGTGCGAACACCCGTATCGAGATGCTCGAGATCTTCAACCGGCTCTCCACGCACGACATCCTCGTGGGTGCAAATCCCGAGCAGATCGATTCAATACGGCGTTCGCTTGGGCTCGAACTTGGCATCGAGAATCCGGTCGTTCGGCTTGTGCTTTATCAAGGTGTGATCTTCGCCGGATTTCTCTTCGCCGGATTGACCCTTTTCATCATCGAAATCGTTCACCGGCTGCGTTCCGGTTACGGCATGGCGCTCGTGGCGTTTGTCATTCTCATCAATTCCTACGAGAGCATTTCCAACAAGACCCTGGGACTCGCGCAATTCATCGTACTGCTGATCGTCATGTTCCATCGATCAGAGCTGTCCCCGCGAAACACGCCGGTCGGGCAACGCGCTCAGCGTTTCGATCCGCTGAGGAGCGCACCGGGATCGCGCAAACCGAGCGCGGCCGTGATGGCGGGATCGAATTCGCGCACCGCATCGTCGGTCGTCAGCCCCATGCCGTCGAAGAAATTCCAGAACGCCCACGGCATGCCGGCGGCCTCGCAGGTCTCCCGCACGTCGGCCATATAGCGCGCACGGTCCGGCGCGGGGGCCGCGACATACCGCTCATCGGTGCGCAGCGCGCCGAACTCACCGAGCAGAATGCGGCCGCGTTCGATGCCATGGCGGTCGGCCCATGCGGTCACGCGCGCGAAGTAGCGTTCGATGAAGCGGCGGTCCGGCTGCGCGTCGAAATATTGTTTCAGGACACCTTCGATGGTTACGGCGATCTTGCGCTTCTCCGCAGCAGGGGTCGTGGTATCGGCCGCGAGGCGTGCCGCGACTGCTGCGCGGGTTTTCTCCCGCGAGCCCGCCGCGGAGGGCCACGGCACCGCATTGAGATAGCGGTACATCGGCTCGGAGGTCATCCAGGGCGCGCCCTGATGACTGAACACATAGGGCTCGTAGAAGTGGAACGTGTAAAGCGTGTTGGAATCGCTCAGCGACGAAGGATCCAGCGCCTCAAGGCCCGCGATCATGCTGCCGCACGCGCCGGTCGCAACCAGTGTGAGGGACGGCGCCGCGAGACGCGCCGTGCGCAGGAGCTCGGCCTGCATTGTGTTCCAGTCGGCCGCACCGCAACGTTGCGGCGGCTCGTTGAGCGGCTCAAATGCGATGCGCGCGGGATCGAGGCGATTAAGCTGCGCCGCCATGTCGCGCACGAGAGCGAGATAGCGTGTGAACAGCGGCGCAGCTACGGAACCGACCAGCAGGGCAGAATTCCAGTAATGTGTTGCGTTGTTCGGATGCAGGTTCAGGACGACCGAAAGATCCTGCGCGAGCGCGAGGTCGACAGCGGCGATGACGTCGGCCAGCAACCGCCGCCGCCGCTCGCCCGAAAACGCCAGAAGCGGACCGGGATCGACCGGCAGCCGGACGAAATCGATCCCGGCGCGGCGCAGCGCGGAAAGATCGTCGCGCGTCGGGATCGCGCGATCCGGCTGATACGGCGGCCAGTCGTATTCGGTGTTCGGGGCTGCGAACTCGCGCGTCAGCGAAAACCACGGCCACAGGTTCATCCCCCGGCGCAGGCGGATGACAGGCTTGTCCAGGGGTGCCGCGCGAGGGATCGCCGGGGTGCCGAGCGTCGCAAAGGCTGCGAGCGCACCGACAACCTGCCGCCGCGTGACAGCTCGCCCGCACGTCACGGCAAGCGCGCCTGCCGCGCCTGTTCTGGCGGCGCCTGCATCTGCGGCGCGAACCGGTATCCGCCGAGCGCCGCAAGCTCGGCCTCGTATTGCGGCAGGATGTCGGCCCAATCGAAATCCGCCACCGCGCGCAGCCGCGCCGCCACGCGGGCGCGCGCGACGGCGAGATCGTCCGTCAGAATGCGTGCGATCAGGCGCTCGCACTCATCCGCGCCGGAGAAGAAGAACTGCTCGGCCCCGGCCGTCCACACGTTGAAGCGGTTGCGATGCGCCAGCACGGCATTGCCGCACCAGAGCGCTTCCACCAGCGACGGATTGGTGCCGCCAACCGTATGGCCGTGACAGTACACGCGCGCGTGAAAGCGCAGCGCCTGCACGGTCGCCTTGTCGTAGATCGCACCCGGGAACATCACTTCGTCGCTGGCCGCGGCCGTGACGGCCGCATGATAGGGATTGTCCGAATCGATGCGGCCGAGCACGACCAGTCTTGCGCCGCGCGCGCGGCGCGAGAACGCCTGTACCAGCGGCAGGATGCTGTTGTCGGGCTCCAGCCGCGCGATGGAAATCAGGTAGTTCCCCGGCGCGAGGCCGAGTTCGGCAACCGGTGCGACGGGTGCTGCCATCACCTCGTCGCCCCCGTACGGGATCGTCGCGATGGCGCCGCGCGGCCGGCGCGTCGCAAGATGATCCGCGATCGCCGGGTGGTCCGCGACGAGGCGCTGGCCGAGCCACGCGCCGAGCCATTCGTTGAGATAGAACCACAGGCGCACCGGCCGGCTCCATTTCGGCCGCCGCCATTCGATGCCGTCCATGTTGATGAGTATCTTTCGGCCCTTTGCACGCAGCAGCGCAAGCAGCGCAGCGGTGTTGTAGCCGAGCACCAGGCACACGCCGTCCTGCTTGGCGGCATGGCGGATCGAATGCCAATCGAACGCGATCGTGCCGAGTGCGCCCGCCCGATCGACTTGCACATTGATCCGCTCGACCCCGCGCCACGTGTCGGCCGAGAAGCGCTGCGTCACGGCTACGGCATCGTGCTGGCAGTACACCGTGACACGCCAGCCGCGTGCGACGAGGAACAGCGAAAGCTTCTTGGCGAAGCTCTCGAAGCCGCCATGCGCGGCCGGAACGCCGCGCGTTCCGAGGATCAATACGCGAGGTTGGCTGTCCGGCATGCCGACGACCCGAATCGAGACACGGTCCGTCCCACCGAGGGAGGAGCTCACAGTCTCGGCTTCGCGTCGCAAGCGGTGTGCCAGGGTGCCCGTTAACGATGGAATTCCGCACCGCCTTCGTTAACGACACCGGCACAATTGCATTGATTGCGTCAGCGAGACGTGGACCTTGACGCCGGGGAAGGGGGCAAAGATCGCGTTTTTGAGCGGCGGCCATGCGTATCGTGTGCATCCATCAAGGCTACGAGCTTTACGGCTCGGATCGAGCGTTCATCGATTTGGTCGCCGCGCTGCGCGAAACGTGGCCGCATGCAGACATCGAGGTGGTGCTGCCGCAAGACGGGCCGATCTGCCGGCAGTTGCGAGCGTCCGCAACACGCATCGTCATCGAGCCGCTGTTCATCTTGCGCCGCCGCGGCCTTGCGCGGCTGATCGCGACAGCGCCGTTTCGCATCGTGCCGGCGCTTTGGCGGGCCGTGTACCGCGTGCGTGCAGCCGATCTCGTCTACGTGAATACCGTGGTGGTGCTGGACCATCTTCTTGCGGCGCGTTTCTTCAGCCGGAAGACACTGGTGCATGTCCACGAGATTCCGGACGGGCTGAAACTTCAGGCATTCCGCCGGTTGTTGAAATGGACGCGCGCCGAGGCGATCTTCAATTCGAGGGCGGCGCGAGCCGCGTATCGGCTGCCGGACCGCCAGACCCAGCACGTTCTCTACAACGGCATCGCGGCGCCGGAGCCAGTGGGGGCAGCGCATTACGACGGCACGCGTCCGCTGCGGCTGCTGATGCTCGGCCGCATCAGCCGTATCAAGGGGCAGGATCTGCTGATCGAGGCACTGGGTCTGTTGCCAAAGGCGATCGCACAGCGCCTGGAAGTCCGCATCGTCGGCGACTCGTTCCAGAACGATGCTGTGCGCGAGACCGCTCTGCGCGAGGCGGTCCGCTCCGCCGGACTGGGCTCGGTCGTGGGTTTTGAGCCGTTCCAGGAGGATACCGCGCCACTCTACCGCTGGGCCGACGTCGTGGCGGTGCCTTCGCGTCTGCCGGAATCGCTTGGCCGCGTGGCGATCGAAGCAATGGCGCATGGCCGCCCGCCGCTGGTGGCGCGGATCGGCGGCCTGACCGAGGTGGTCGAGGACGGCGTCACCGGCTGGATCGTGCCGCCGAATGACGCGCATGCGCTCGCACACACCATCGGCAGCATCGTGACCGAACCCGAGACATGGCACGGATACGGCACGGCTGCGCGCGCGCGCTTCGAGGCGACTTTCACGGCGCGCGGCATCGCCCGGCAATTTCAGGCCATCGTGCGCGCACGTTTCGGCGCGGACGGCGACCGGCGCGCAAGCATCGGGTTGGCGCGCGTATGATCAGCCGCGTCCCGCGCGATATCGTCCGGCTCGGGCGCAACTTCCTGCTCTCGCTCGGCGGCGAAGGACTGCAGAGCGGATTCCATTTTCTCCTCAATCTGCTTCTGATCCGGCTCCTGTCGCCGCACGACTTCGGCGTGTTCGCGATTGCGTTCGTGCTCGGCGGAATTTCGCTGACCTACGGCAATGCGCTGGTCTCGACGCCTGCGGCCGTACTCATTCCACGGCTGAAAAGCGCCCGCGCGGCCGATTTTCAGGATGTGATGCTCGGCTCGATCGCGCTCGTGATCTCGGCCGCCATCGCAATTGTCGTCACAGCGGGCCTGTGGCTCGCGACCGGCCAGATGGTGGAAGCGATCGCGGGCGGTGCGTTCAGCGGATTGTGGACGCTGCGCAATCATGTGCGCAGTGTGATGTTCGCACGCCACGCGATGGTTGCCGCCACGCTGTCCGACTTCAGCTACACGCTGAGCGGCGTCCTCCTTGTGGGCGGCGTGCTCTGGCTGCTGCCGGACGTGCCGCAGCTCACCGGCGTCCTGCTCGCGCTGACCGCCGCCAATATCGTGGGCGTGTTCGTGGCGCTGCGCGCGCTCGGCCGCCGTGCGCGCATCAGTTTCCGGCGCACCGTCTGGCGCCGCTATCGGGCGATCTGGTTCGACGTCGCATGGTCGCTGTTCGGGACCACCACGTGGGCCGTCCAGGGACAGGCCGTGATGTTTCTGGTCGCCGCAATCGCCGGCCCCGCCGCCTATGCGCCGCTCGCAGTCGGCATGGTGCTGTTCACACCGCTGCGTCCGGCGATCTCGGCCTTCATCAATGTCTTCCGCCCGGATTTCGGCGCCGCTCTCGCGCAGGGACAGCTTGGCCGCTTGCGGACCACGATGCTCTCCATCACCGCCCTCATCCTGCTCGCATCGGTTGCCGTGGGCGGCGCGATCTGGCTCGGTTGGCCGCTGCTGGAGACGTATCTGTTTGCCGGCAAGTTCGACAATGCGCCGATGCCGCTGATCGTCGCGCTGTCGGGCATCGCGGTCGCGGTCTATTCCGCCTACAACGTTCCGCTCGCACTCGTTCAAGGCGCCGGCGAGTTCAGGCCGGTCGCGCTCGCGACCACGTACGGCGCCATTGTGGGCCTCACATCAGTGGCGATCCTGCTGGCCGTCACATCGGTCGCATGGTCGCTCGCGGGCTTCATCGCCGGCGAGGCGGTGTGCGGGATTTGTCTCTGGATTGCGGCGCAACGCATCCTGCGCGAGCGCGCGATCCCGATGCGGACGCAGTCCGCCGCCCTCGGGTATTGAGCCCCCGATCAGCCGCTCGCGTGCAGGGCGGCCCACACGCGCGACGGCGTCGCCGGCATGTCGATGTGACGCACGCCCTTGTGATGCAGCGCGTCCACGATCGCGTTGATCATCGCGGGCGGCGCGCCGATCGCGCCGGCTTCACCTGCGCCCTTGATGCCGAGCGGGTTCGCAGTGCAGCGCACGTTGCGGGTCGTGAAGGAGAAGAACGGCAGGTCGTCGGCGCGCGGCATCGTGTAGTCCATGAACGTGCCGGTAAGCAGTTGGCCGTCCTCATCGTAGACGGTTTCCTCCAGCAGCGCCTGGCCGATGCCCTGCACCACGCCGCCGTGCACCTGGCCTTCCAGCAGCATCGGATTGATGACGTCGCCGAAGTCGTCGACGATCGTATAGCGCAGGATCGTTGTGATGCCGCTGTCCGGATCGATCTCGACCTCCGCGATATGGCAGCCGTTCGGAAACGTGGCAGCAGCCGGGTTCTGTACCTGCGTATAGTCGAGCCCCGGCTCCATGCCGGGCGGCAATTTCGCCGGATCGCGCGCGGCCTTCGCGACATCGAACAGATCGACATGCCGGTCGGTGCCGACGATGCGGAACTCCCCGTCGCCGAACTCGATGTCGGCGGCGGACGCTTCCAGCAGATTCGCGGCAATCTGCTTGCCCTTGTCGATGATCTTCAGCGAAGCCTCGTGCAGCGCCGAGCCGCCGACCGGGAGCGCGCGCGAGCCGCCTGTGAGGCCGCGCGGGCTACGGTCCGAGTCGCCGTACACGACGTCGATGCGGTCGGCATCGATGCCGAGGCGGTCCGACACGAGCTGCTTGTAGGAGGTGACCAGCCCGGTGCCGTATTCCTGATTGCCCATCACGAGATCGACGCGGTCGCCCTTGAACTCGATCGACGCGGTCTCGGGAAATCCGCCGCCGCAGCGCTCCGTATAGGTCGCCATGCCGATGCCGCGCAGTCTGCCGCGCTTCTTGCTCTCCCGCTGGCGCGCCTTGAAGCCGTTCCAGTCGGCCTTCGCCATCGCGTCATTCATGATCTCGACGAACTCGCCGGAGTCGAAGGTGAGCTTGGTCGGGGACGTGTAGGGGATCGCCTTCTTGGGGATGAGATTGATGCGCCGGATGCGGTCCGGCGTCATGTTCATTTCGCGCGCCGCTGCGTCGACCAGACGCTCGATCAGGTAGGACGCTTCCGGCCGGCCGGCGCCGCGATAGGCGCACACCGGCACCGTGTTGGTGCACACGCCCTTCACGTTGATGGCGATCGCCGGTGTCGTGTAGAGGCCGGAGACGAGATCGGTCGAGCGCGTCGGAATGAACGGGCCCATCGGCGAAAGGTAGGCGCCGATGTTGGCGACGAGCGAAACACGCAAGGCCAGGAATTTTCCCTTCGCATCCATCGCGAGCTCGGCCTTGGTGAAGTGGTCGCGGCCCTGGTTGTCCGAGATGAAACCTTCGGAGCGGTCCGACTGCCAGCGCACCGGCCGCTTCAGCTTGCCGGCCGCCCACACCACCAGCACCTGCTCGGGATAGACGAACGCCTTCATGCCGAAGGCGCCGCCGACGTTCGGCGGCGTGATCACGCGCAGCTTCTCCTTCGGGACTTTCAGCACCGCCTCGGCGAGCGGATCGCGCACGAAATGCGAGCCTTGCGTGCCGGTGTAGAGCACCGGGCGACCGGCGGCGGCGTCCCAGTCGCCGATCGCGTTGCGCGGCTCCATCGAATTGCAGACAAGGCGGTTGTTGATCATCTCCAGCGTGGTGACGTGCGCGGCCTTGGCGAAGGCCGCGTCGGTCGCGGCGAAATCCGAGGTGTCGTTGTCCCAGTCGAACACGAGATTGCCGGGAATTCCGTCGAACAACTGCGGCGCGCCTTTTTCCAGCGCGGCGCGCGCATCCGTCACGGCGGCGAGGGGCTCGTAATCGATCTCGATTGCCTCGGCGGCGTCCTGCGCCTGCGGCAAGGTCTCCGCAACCACCAGCGCCACCGGCTGGCCGAGGTGGCGCACCTTGCCGACCGCGAGTGCCGGACGCGGCGTGTCGAAACGTGGGCTGCCATCCCGGTTGTTGAGCGGCGCATGGCACGGCACATCGCCGAGCCCGTCAGTCTTCACGTCGTCGCCGGTGAGAACGAGCAGCACGCCGGGCATCGCACGGGCGGCGGCCGTATCGATGCTGCGGATGTTGGCGTGTGCGACCCGCGCGCGCACCACGTAAGCCTGCGCCGCCCTGTCGAAATGGATGTCGTCGGTATAGCGGCCCTTGCCGGTGATCAGGGTCTGGTCTTCGAAACGCCGAACGGGCTGGCCAACGCCGAATTTCATGATGACTCCGTCAAATGGGGCTGCGTTCCGCGGTCATGCGGCCACGCCTTGAAAGATGGGGTTTGGGAGCGCCTTCGGATAGGGCCGATGTTAGCGCCCGGCGCGCCGCACTGCCAAGCGGGCCTGCGGTCAGTTCTGCGGGCCGAGTTTCGCGATCAAGTCTTCGAGTTCATTGTACTCCGCAACATTCAGGCTCTGAAGCGGTGGGCGCACCGTGCCGGCCGAGCGGCGGACGATCTCGGCGCCGGCTTTGACGATGCTGACCGCATATCCGGGCTGCTTGGAGCGCAAACGGACATAGGGCACGAAGAAATCGCGCATCAGCGCATCGATGGTTGCGTGATCGCCGCTGTTCACCGCGTCGAGAAACTTCAGTGCCGTGCGCGGGATGAAATTGAACACGGCCGACGAATAGATGGCCACGCCCGCGGCCTTGAAGGCCGCCGCATACGTCTCGGCGGTCGGCATGCCGTTGATGAAGAGGAGCCGCTCGCCGACGGCGGCGCGCGTCGCGGCGATCACTTCGAGCTCGCCGACGCCGTCCTTGAAGCCGATCAGGTTCGGGCATTCTTCGGCAAGCTGTTCCGTGGTGGCGGGGCTAAGGCGGCAGTTGGCGCGATTGTAGACGATGACGCCAAGTTTCGTCGCCTGGCAGATCGCCGTGATGTGCGCGCGCAAGCCCTCCTGCGAAGCCTCGACCAGATAGGGCGGCATGAGGAGCAAACCGTCCGCGCCGAGGCGCTCGGCCTCCTGCGCGTACGCGATCGCGGTGCGCGTGCCGTAGCCACAGCCCGCGATGACGGGCGTCTTCCCACCACAGACCTTCACGGCGGTGCCGATCACGGCGCTGAACTCGGCGGCCGTCAGCGAAAAGAACTCGCCCGCGCCGCCCGCCATGAACAAAGCCGACGAGGGGTAGCCGGAAAGCCACTCCAGCCGCCGCGCGCAGGCTGCGGGATCGAACTCGCCGTTTCGGTCGAAGTCGGTGAGTGGGAAGGAGAGCATCCCGCGTGGGACGGCGTCCTTTAATTCCTGCGGCGTCATGGCGCTGTGTTTCTCTTCGCTGGACAAGCCCTATAATGCACGACGCCGGGCGACAAAGAATGGGGGAAGCGATGCGAAGCTTGCTGACGGCTCTTATCATGCTGTTTGCATCGGCGGCCGCCGCGCAGGAGCCATTCCCCAACAAGACCATCCGCATGCTGGTCGGCTTTCCGGCCGGCGGCCCGAGCGACGTGCCGGCGCGCATCATCGCCGAGAAGCTGCGCCTCGCGCTCGGCCAGCCGGTGATCGTGGAGAACAAGACCGGAGCGGCCGGCATGATCGCGTTGAACGAGATGCTGGCGCAGCCGCGTGACGGGCACACGCTGCTGCTCTGCTCCTATATCGATGCGATCAATCCGCTGCTCTACAAGAAGGTTGCCTACAAGCTCGACGACGTCGCGCCCGTTTCGCTGATCCAGAAGGCGTATTACGCGTTCACGATCCCGGCCGATTATCCGGTCAGCGATCTCAAGGGCTTTATCGCGCACGCGAAGGCGAAGCCTGGCGCGCTCAACTACGGAAAGGTCGGCGCAGGCTCGGTCACCGAACTGCTGGCGAAGCAGCTCGAGAAGGTCGCCGGCATTTCGATGACCGGCGTGACGTTCCGCGGCACCGGGCCGGCCATGCAGGAAATCGCGGCGGGCCGGCTCGACTTCATGGTGGGTCCGCTCGCCGTCACCATGCCGTTGCATGAGGCGAAGAAGGTCAAGGTCATCGGCATGACCAGTCCGGAGCGGCTCGCCATCACGCCCGACGTGCCGACCTTGAAAGAGCAGGGGACCGACATCGTGAACTATGGCTGGTGGGGCGTCTGCGCGGCCGCCGGCACGCCGAAGCCGGTGCTCGAAACGCTGAACAAACATGTCGCCGCCGCGGTCGCATCGCCGGAGTTCAAGAACGTCATCGAGAAGACCGGGGTGATTCCTGTGTCGTCGTCGGTCGATGAGCTTGGGGCGCTGATCAAGGATACCGCCAGGGAATTTGGTGTGCTGATCAAGGAGCTCGGGATCGAGCAGCTCGACTAGACCATGGACTCACGAATTCGCGACGTCTGCTGTCCCTCTGAAAGCGGACCTCGGAACGGACATGCTTGATGTCCGCAATGGGCCAAAAAGGAGACATCGCATCAGGCGAAGACGGCGCTGGATCGAGCCGGCAAGGTCAGATCGCTTTCCGACACGACGCGCTCGTGCTTTTCGCCGATGCTCTTGATCCGGTAGCTCGGATCGCCCGCGTCGCGATCGGATTCCGGCATCAACTGGCGAACCTCGTATCGTCCAGGTGCCGCTGCACGGAGTACCCTGGGGGTAAGATCGACGGCCTGTCCGACAGAAAATTTATGCGACACAGAATATCCTTCCCGATGTTTTGAGTGTGACGTTCAAGTTGGCGCATCCGCGCCGGAACCAATGGTCTTGCCGGCGTTCGCCGCGAGCCAGTCGAGGTTCTCGGCGAGCGACTTATAGTTCTGCTTCAGTTGGCGATATTCGGCGGCTTGCGCCGGTGACTGCGTGGCGCCAAGCAGGCCGTCATATTCGGCTGCCTTGGCGCGGTATTGTTCTGCTGTGAACATGATGTGCCCTTCTCGACGGCTGCTTTAGGTTCTCGCGTCGAGGATTCCCTCAAGCCTCGATGCCTCGATGAAATATTCTTCCGCCATGAGCCTGAGGTCGCGCGCCGTCGTGAGGTCCATGCAGCTCCGCGAGAGCCGCTGACAGCGGTTTCCCTGCAGCTGCCAATAGGCAGGGCAGCTTCGTGTCGGCGGCTCGATTGCCATGTCGATACTCGTCGCTCCGATTCAATCGGGAATGAAGTCGACCGAGTGAAAATTCCCTTTTGAAAAATTGTGAGACGGGTTGCGCCGAGATAAGTGTCACAACAGGAAAAAGTTCCGGATGAGTAGTTTGTGCCCGACAAATACTTTGTATCGGTCAGTATTATCTAACCAAATCGCCATTGCTATTTGAAATAACTGAACGATATCAACAAAAGCAGCTCGTTTGACGAGGAATTATTTTGTAACTCAAGGAAAACACTGAACTTCTAGCCGACCCGCGCGTTGTCGCCACAAGCACCTCAAGGTGCCGAGGGGACCGCAATGTTCAAATCCATCATCGCCAAGTCCATCACGCTCGTTGCGGCCGCCGTTTTGGTGGCAGGCGTCGCGGCCTTCATGACCTCGGCGGTGCCGGAAGCGAGTGCCAAATCGCTGGTCGTCCTGCCGCACGCCAAGGGCGACAGGCTTCCCACGCGCGTCAGGGGACCCGCGTGTTCGTTGCGCAGCTGGCCTTACTACGATCGGGACTGTCAATTCGATCTCAGGAGGCCCGCCAACGAAGCCGGGGTGGTTCGCGTCATCGCGCTCCGTTAGGTGAGCGCGGCTTTTCCATTTCGGCGAGCGGAAATGCACTAGGATGGCGCCACGCGGATCCACGCGGGCGCGCTCATGGCGGATATTCGCAACGAAGACATTCTAGCGGTAGAAAACGCCGGTCTACGTGAATTGCTGACGCAAGCCGGCATCGATGCCGCGCGCCTGCTTGCCCAGGCGGGTATTGATGCGACGGCGACCGAGTCCGCGAGAAAATTGCAACATCTGCTGCTGGAGGAGTTGCATCATCGCGTGAAAAACACACTGGCCACCGTCATGGCCATTACGTCCCAGTCGCTGCGCACCGCGGAGACCCTGGAGCAAGGCCGATTGGCGGTCGAAAGCCGATTGATTGCCTTGGGCAAGGCACACGATCTGCTCCTCCAATCGAAATGGACCGGCGCGAAATTGACCGACTTGATTCACAAGGCGATCGAGCCATTCGACTCCGACGATGTCCGCCGGTTTGCCGTTCGAGAGACCGAAATCGAGGTCGGCCCGGCGGCCGTGCTGCCGCTGATGATGGCGCTCAATGAGCTTTGCACCAATGCGATGAAATACGGCGCCTTGTCGAACAATGCGGGGCAGGTCGAAATCGTGTCGGCGTTTGACGCCGACGCGCAGCGGCTTTCGCTCACATGGACCGAGCATGGAGGTCCGCCGGTTTTGCAGCCGACACGGCACAGCTTCGGGACGCGCCTGATCAACCGGCTCGCCAGTGAACTCGGTGGAGAGGTTCAATTGAAGTACGAGCCAGCGGGCCTCGTGTGCGAATTCTCCGTGCCCGTCGTTCGGCCATTGTGACCGGGATAATCTGGTTCTAAGTCGCGTCCCTTTCTCGTTGAAGGGAGCGATGTTTCGCGGTCTCGCTTCGGCTTAGCACTTGAATAACTCGAGCTGCCTTGTGAGCGATGTCCGCTCCGGGTCAGAAGCGGACGTTGGCCACGCGATGAGCGGACGTCCGCTTCTCCCCCTAAGGCGACATTGCGCGGCGGCGTTCTTACTGGACGAGTGGTGAGGCGATTGTCTATCGACACGCGCTCTCAAACTGGCATTCTTGCCCGGAAGCGCCCCAGAGCGCGCCCGGAGGAAGCCGCATGTTCAGGTTCATGATCGCCGCGCTCGCGGCTTCTGTGCTGCTCGCAGCGCCTGCCGCCGCGCAGGATTACCCGAACAAACCGATCCGCATCATCGTGCCGTTCGGGCCCGGGGGCGGTGGCGATATCGTGGGGCGCATCTTCGGGCAGGTACTGCAGGAGAAGCTCGGGCAGCCGGTCGTGATCGAGAACAAGCCGGGCGCGGCGGGAGCGCTCGGCAATGAGATGGTCGCGCGTGCCGACAAGGACGGCTACACCCTCGGCGTGATGACGGCGGGGCAGGTCATCGCCGCAGCAATGAACAAATCGCTGCGTTACGACACCGCGACCGCGTTCGAGCCGATATCGCAGGTCGGAACCGCGAGTTTGATGCTTGTCGCGCGCGCGGATTTTCCGGCCGGCAACGTCAACGACCTCATTGCGGCCGCGAAGGCCAGTCCCGGCAAGATCAACGTCGCGAGCCCCGGCTTCGGCGCCACGCAGCACATGTCAGGAGAATTGTTCAAGCAGATGGCGGGTGTCGACATGGTGTCGGTGCAGTTCCGCACCACGCCGGAGGCGATCACGGCGGTGCTCGGCAAGCAGGTCGACGTTCTTTTTGACACGGTGCTGGCGGTGCTCGGTCAGGTTCAGTCCGGTCAGCTCAAGGCGATCGCCGTCACCTCGAAAGATCGTTTCCCGATCGTGCCCAACGTACCGGCGATTGCTGAAACTAGCGCGATGGCGGCCTATGACGTCTCCACCTGGTATGGCTTCTTCGGGCCGCGCGGAATCCCGCCCGAAATCGTCGCCAAGCTCAACAAGACAATGAACGACGCGCTGAAGGATGAGGCGGTGCGCGACAAACTCACCAAGGCTGGCGTCGCCGTGAAGGGCTCGACACCGGAAGAGTTTGGCAAGTTCATGCTCGACGAGCTCGTGCGCTGGAACAAGGTGCGTGAGGCCGCGGGGATCGCGCAGCAGTAAAAGAACCTCATCCTGAGGAGCGGTGCATCGCACCGCGTCTCGAAGGATGGCGGCATACTCCGCGCTCGTGGCCATCCTTCGAGACGGGCCTTCGGCCCTCCTCAGGATGAGACCCTGCGCTACGGCCTTGCCGCCACCGCGTCGCCGCTGCCGAAGATTTTCGCGAGGCTGCGCGTCCGCTTGGTGTCGATGCTCACGTAAGCCGTCATGCCGGCGCGCAGCGGCGGCTCGCCCGGCCGCTCGATCAGGCGCAGCTTGACCGGCAGGCGTTGCACCACCTTCACCCAGTTCCCACTCGCGTTCTGCGGCGGAAGGATCGCGAATTCGGCGCCGGTCGCCGGGCTGATGCTTTCGACCTCGGCCTCCCAGGTGATGTCGGGATGCATGTCGAGCACCACGGTCGCCTTCTGACCGACGGTGACGTGGGTCAGATCGGTTTCCTTGAAATTGGCTTCGACCCAGGGACGGCGCTCGGCGACCAGCGAGAACAGCGGCGTCTGCGCCTTTACCTGCTCGCCGGGTTGAAGACGGAAATTGAGAACCGTACCGGTACGCGGCGCCTTGATCTCGGTGTGGGCGAGATCGAGCGCGGCGCGGTCACGCAGCGCCGATTTCTCGCGCACCGCCGCGTAGCGGTCCGTGGGCTTGTCCGGGTCACCGCCGAGTGCTGCTTCGACGCGCGCGATGCGCTGCTGCAGCATGCCAAGCCGGTCGCGCGCCTGCTGCTCCTCGCTGTCGGCCTGCTCGACGCGCGCCGCCGAGCTGACGCCGCGGCCGGAGAGCTCGCGCTGGCGCTTCGCCTGCACTTCCAGATAGGCGAGCCGATTCTCGGTTTCCTTTGTGTCGGCGCGCGTCTCGCGCAGGCTCGCCTTGAGCGCTTCCACGAGGGCGCGCGCACTGTCGATCTCGGCATCGGCCTTGGCGAGCGCGAGCCGATAGGGCTCGGGATCGAGCCGCACCAGCACGTCACCCGCCGCCACGGTCGCATGATCGCGCACATTCACGTCCACGATCCGGCCCGCGACCTCGCTTGCGATCTGCGCGATGTCGGCCTTGACGAACGCATTCTCGGTCGTGGCGAAGCGTCCGCCCTGCAGCCAGAACAACAGCGCGCCGATCAGCACGAGCACCGGCACGCCGATCAGCGCGAGGGGGCGGAAGCTTCTCACGGCGCAACGCTCCCGGCGGGGCGGTGGCCGTTTCGCGCGGACTTGGCCGCACTGTTTTGCGCGGACTTGCCGTTGGCGGCACCGTTTTGCGCGGATTTGGCGCCGTTCTGTGCCGGCGCAAAATCATCCTCAATGAGTGTTTTTTTCACGCGCGTGAGCAGCCGCATGAGCTGCGCGCCTTCCTGCGCCGTAAGATCGCGCAGCGCATCGTCCACGGTCGCCTCGGCGACGCGCCAGATGCGCCGGTGCACGCGTTCGGCCTCGGACGTGAGGAAAACCTGCTTGATTCGCCGGTCTCCGTCGCGTGC
Source organism: uncultured Alphaproteobacteria bacterium (assembly GCA_963778455.1). Lineage (GTDB taxonomy): Bacteria > Pseudomonadota > Alphaproteobacteria > Rhizobiales > Xanthobacteraceae > PALSA-894. The sequence goes on along the minus strand of CAVZUL010000005.1, from coordinate 312,256 downwards.
GCGGCGCTCGACCCACCCCTTGGCCTCGAGCCGGTCGATCATCCGGCCCGCGCTCGCGCGCTCGATTTCCATCATGTCGGCCAGATCCGACTGCGAGACGCCCGGGTGACGGTGCAGCCTCGTCAGCGCAAGCCATTGTGCGCGGGTGATGCCGAGCGTCCGCACGCGCCGATCGAACGCCGTGCGAATGAGGCGGGCGACGTCGGAAATCACGACACCGATGTAGTCGTCGGTATTGGGCACAGGGGAAGTGTAGCGGGAACCGAAATAGTAAGCTAGGTTACAATTGCATCACTTGGGTGCGCCCGACACATGACCACGGCTGCGAGTTTCGACCCCGGTGCGGACTCCGGCCTCACCACGACGCAGCGTGTCCTGACGCTGGCGACTGTGGTGCTCGCCTCGTCCCTCTATGGGACGGCCCTGCTCACCACCTCGACCATCCTGCCGCAGATGCAGGGCGCGATGTCCGCAACCCAGGACGAGATCGCCTGGGCGATGACCTTCAACATCCTGGCGACCGCGATCGTGACGCCGATGACGGGCTGGCTCGTGGCGCGTTTCGGTGAGAAGCGCGTGATGGTGTGGTCGATCGGCGTGTTCACGCTCGCCACCATGCTGTGCGGCATGGCGCAGTCGCTCGAAACGCTGGTGTTCTGGCGCATCATCCAGGGCGGTAGCGGCGCACCGGTCGTGCCGCTGTCTCAGACCATCCTGCTCAACACGTTTCCGCGCCGGCAGCATCAGATGGTGCTCGGGCTGTTCGGCATGGCGGTCGCCGTTGCGCCGGTGTTTGGCCCGATCCTCGGCGGTTATCTGGCCGAGGCCTATAGCTGGCGCTGGGCATTCTACATGCTGGTGCCGGTCGGCGCCGCGGCGCTGATGGGCATGCAGCTGACCTTGCGCGCCGACGGCCCGCCCGCGAATGCGCGCTTCGACTGGACCGGTTTCATTGCTCTTTCCGTGGCACTCGCCGCGATCCAGCTCGTGCTCGCGCGCGGCGTGCGGCTCGACTGGTTCGAATCGACAGAGATCATCGTCGAGTGTGTGATCGCGGCGGTCGCGTTCTACGTTTTCCTCTTTCATTCCCTGACGACGCAGGAGCCGTTCCTGAATCTGAAACTGCTCGCCGATCGCAACTACGCGATCGGCCTCGTGCTGGTGACGATCTATGGAATGCTGAATTTCACCCCGATGGTGCTGCTGCCGCCGCTGCTGCAGCAGCATGTCGGCTTCACCGACGCGCTCGTCGGGCAGGTGATCGGTGCGCGCGGCGTCGGCATGACGGTCGGATTCATGACCGCGGGCCTGATGAGCAGGATCGATCCCCGCATCGGCATGGCGTTCGGCTTCGGGCTGCAGACCGTTGCGGGCCTGTGGATGCTGACGTTCGACCTCAACGTCAGCATGGAGACCCTGGTGCTCAACAGCGCCGTGCAGGGCTTCGCGGTTGGCGCCGTCTGGGTGCCGATGACCATGGTGGCGTTCGACACGCTCGCGCCGAAGGACCGCGCCGAGGCGTCGTCGGTGTTTCACCTGCTGCGTAACATCGGGTCGAGCTTCTTCATCTCGCTCTCGATCGCCGAAATCGTGCGGACGACCGGCGCGAACTACAGCCGCATGAGCGAAATGATCACGCCGTTCAATCCCGCGCTCACGCTGCCGAACATGACCGGCATGTGGAACTTCGACACCGCGGCGGGGCTCGCGAAGATTTCAAACGAGATCACGCGCCAGTCGGCGATGATCGGCTATCTCAACGCCTTCATGATGTACACGGCGACGTCCGCCTTTGCGGTCGTGCTCGTGCTGATGGTACGCCGGCGCCGCTCTTCCTGATCGACCGATCGTGTCATGATGGATCGTGGCAACGGAGGGCACGATCATGGATACACAAGAGCAGCGCGGCTTGGCGCTGCGCACCGAGATGTTCGGGCGCGACGCGGTCGAGAAGCGCATGGCGGCGTTCGGCGAGTTCGGCAAGCCGCTACAGCACGTCATCAACGCCTACGCGTATGGCGACGTGTGGCAGCGCTCCGCGCTGCCACTTGCGACCAAGTCGCTCGCCATGGTGGCGATGATGGCGGCGGCCGGGCACGCGAACGAGCTGCGCGTGCACTTGAAGGGCGCCTTGAAGAACGGGTGCAGTGTGGAGCAGATCCAGGAAATACTGCTGCTGGTCACGCTCTATTGCGGGATACCGGCGGCGAACGAGGCGCACCGCGTCGCCGCCGAGGTGCTGCGCGAAGAGAAATTGATGTGATGTTCACGTTCGCGTGAGAGCGACAACGCGCGCATTGGCGTGCCCTGTTTCAGTCCGACAATGCGTGCGCTTGAACGGAGGCGCATCATGCCGATACATCGCACAGGCCTGAACCGCCGCAGCGTCATGCTCGCGGGCTCGGCACTGCTGGGAACCGCCGTGCTTCCCCGCGGCGGCGCAGCCGCCGAGGCGGGCCTTGCACCGGCGGCCGATCTTTTAGCCGCGACGCGAAAATTTCTCGCCGGGCTCGAACCGGACAAGCTGAAAGCCGCCTCGTTCCCTTGGGGCGGCCCCGAGTGGCGCGGCTGGAATTATTTTGGGGTCGGAGGCTACATCAAGCCCGGTCTGCGGCTGGAACAGATGAGCGCCGCGCAGAAGGAAGCCGCGTGGAACCTGCTCGCGACGGTGTTCTCGCCGGCCGGGATCGAGAAGACCCGCAATGTGATGACATTGCAGGACGTGCTGGCCGCGAGCGGAAATGGCACCGGGCAGCGTTCGTCGGAGCGGTTCTCGTTCTCGGTATTCGGCACGCCGGCCGAAACCGGCGCGTGGGGCTTCCGCCTCGAAGGGCATCACCTGACACAGTCGATCAGCGTGCGCGATAACCGCATCGTCTCGGTCACACCGTCCTCGTTCTCGGCACTGCCGAATCGCATTACATCGGGCAAGCATGCCGGTCTCGTCACGCTGAAGGACGAGGAGGCGCTTGCGCGCCGGCTGATGGCCGATCTCGGAGCCAAGCCGCGTGTGCGCCAGTCGGAGCAGCCGCTCTACAACATCATGTCCTATGCGGGCCGCGAGCGCTCCAACGCCCAGAAGGTCGGCGTTGCGGCCGCCGAATTGACGAGCGCGCAGCGCGACCTGCTGTGGCAACTCATCGACACTTATTCGGTGGACTACCTCACGCCCGTGCTCGCCGCAGCGCAGAAGGCGCGCGTGCGCTCGGGCGACCAGGCGGCGGTGCATTTCGCGTGGTACGGCGCCAACGCGCCCGAGAAGGCGTTCGGCTATCGCCTCATTGGCGATGGTTTCGTGATCGAGATGGGGTCGGTCGACGCGGCCGCGCAGCATCTGCACACGATTTACAACGATCTCGACAATGTGCTTGGCCGCAGCGCGTGATCCCGAAAAGTGGGAACCGGTTTTCGGACAAGATCACGCGCAAAAAAAGCAACTGCACCGCAGCATGCACGACCCCCATGCGCTTTTGCGGGTCGTGACGCCGCGCGAATAGGCTAAGGTCCGGCCCTGCCGGACGGTGAGGGTCCGGCGTCATTGCCTCTCAAGAATGCTCGATCGCCGGACCGAGACACCAGACGAAATGAAAACGACGCGTGAGGCCGAGCCGCCGCCGCTCGGTCCGCGGCGTCATTCTGTCATCGCGCCGTTTGCGGTCCGCAGCTTCCGTTTTCAGTGGCCCGCCGACCTGCTGACGTCGTGGGCGTTCGAAATGGAGACGATCATTCTCGGCTGGTACGTACTGGTCGAGACAGGCTCGGTGCTGTGGTTGACGGTATTCGGCGCGTTGCAATTTCTCGGCACCCTGGTCGCGCCACTGTTCGGGGTCGCGGGTGATCGCATCGGGCACCGCAACGTGCTGTTCGCCATGCGCGTGAGCTACGCGGTCATTGCGGCGCTCCTGATGACCCTGGCGTTTGCCGGCGGGCTGACTCCCTCGCTGGTGCTCATCCTTGGGGCCATTGCGGGGATCGTCCGCCCATCCGATATCGGCGTGCGCGGTGCGCTGGTCGCCGAGACGATGCCGGCCGAGCGGCTGATCGGCGCAATGAGTATCGCGCGCACGACCAGCGATTCCGCGCGTGTCGCGGGCGCGCTTGCAGGCGCCGGTGTTTTTGCGCTGTTCGGCATGGGCCCAGCCTACGTTATCATCACCTGCTTGTATGCGGCGGGCGCGCTGCTCACGCTCGGGATCGCGGACCCGCGGCGGCATGTATCCCTCGCGATGACGCCGGACGATCCGCAGTCGTCGCCCTGGCGCGATCTCAAGGCCGGTCTTGCGCAGGTGTGGAACACGCCGACGCTGCTCGCCATCATGTGGCTTGCGTTCCTCGCCAACCTGACGGCCTTCCCGCTCACCAACGGGTTGATGCCCTATGTGGTGAAGGACGTCTTCGTGCTGGATCAGACCTGGCTTGGCTACATGGTGGCGAGCTTCGCGGGCGGCGCACTCGTCGGCTCTATCGTGCTGAGCCACGCGGGCGCCAATGTCGCGTTGGGGCGCATGATCATCGTCGCGACGCTCCTCTGGTACGCGCTGCTGCTCGCCTTCGCCCACATGCCGGGCCCTCTGAGTGCACTCGTGTGCCTGCTGCTCGCGGGATTCATGCAAAGCTTCTGCATGGTGCCGCTCTCGATCACGCTGCTGCGCGCCGCGGGCGATCGCTTCCGCGGGCGCGTGATGGGCGTGCGCATGATGGCGATCTACAGCCTGCCGCTCGGGCTGCTCGCGGCCGGTCCGTTGATCGACTGGTTCGGCTTCCGCGCGACGGCATCGCTCTATGCGATCATCGGCCTTGTCTGCACGGCAATGATCGCGCTGCGCTGGCGCGCCGAACTCTGGCGGGCGTGAGTTGAAGGAACGACATGAGCATGGCTGAGGGCCGCGTGCCGATCGCGGCGATCCGTTCATTGATCGAGGATGCGCTGACCGGCACGGGACTGCCGCGCGCGGATGCGGGCGCTTGCGCCAGGCTGATGGGCGAGGCCGATCTCACCGGCGCCGACGCACATGGCGTGTTTCGTCTGCCGCAGTACGTAAGGCGCCTGAAGGCCGGCGGGTTCAACAAGCGGGCCAACATCACGGTGACGCGCTCAGCGCCCGCGACCGCGCTGGTCGACGGCGACAACGCGATGGGCCATCTGGTGATGTCTCGCGCGGCCGAAACCGCAATCGCGCTCGCGCGCGAAACCGGTGTCGCGTGGGTCGGCGTGCGCCGCTCGAACCACGCGGGGCCGGCCGGGCTCTATGCCGAGATGCCGGCCGCTCACGGAATGATCGGCGTGTATTCGGCGGTTGCGAACGCGAACCACATGGCGGTGTGGGGCGGCGCGGACGCGCTGCTCGGCACCAATCCGCTGGCGATCGGCGTGCCGTCCGGCGCCGGGCCAATGGTGCTCGACATGGCGACCACGGTCGTCTCCTACGGCACGGTGAAGAACCACGCGCTGCAGGGAAAACAGATGCAGCCCGGCTGGATGGTCAACACGAAGACCGGAGAGGACATCACCGACGCGAAGCGCGCCGCCGAAGGATTGCTGCTGCCGATCGGCGGCTACAAGGGATCAGGGCTTGCGGTGATGCTCGGATTTCTCGCCGGGCCGCTCAACCGCGCGCTGTTCGGCCGCGACGTGATCGACTTCAATGCCGACGATGCGAGCGAGACCAACACGGGGCATTTCATCGTGGCGCTCGATGTCGCGCGTTTCCTTCCGCTCGCCGAATACACCGCGGAGGTCGACCGGCACATTCGCGAGCTGAAGGCGTCGAAGCGCCTGCCCGCCGTAGATGAAATCCGCATGCCGGGCGAGCGGCGGCGCGCATGCCGGGAGGAACGCTTGCGCGATGGCGTGCCGCTCGCACCGCCGCTGGTTGCGCAGCTCGACAAGATGGCGGGAGAGCTGGGGGTGAAGCCGCTCAATCAACGGACCTCATCCTGAGGCGCGAGCGCAGCGAGCCTCGAAGGCTGGCCGCAGACGTGCCTGTTGCCATCCTTCGAGACGCGCCCGTTGGGCGCTCCTCAGGATGAGGGATTGAACTAAGCCTCCAGCGGCAGCTGCACCGGCTTTTTCAGTTTCGCCGACAAATCCAGCGCCTTGGTCAGCATCAGGTTCTTGTGCGCTTCCTCCACCGTCGCGGCGGGCGTCGGCAGGCCGAGTGCGACGCGATTGAGCCACGATGCGGTCTCGTCCGCCATCGGGCCGCGCAACTCGCCGAGCGCCATGTCGCCGGGCGGATAGGAGCCGAGGAAATCGACCAGCCGCGTCTGGTCCGGCGCGTAGCCTTCGCTCTGCGGCTTGCTCACCGCCAGCACCATGTCGCGATGGGTGTCGTCGATGGTGAGCACGCCCTCGGTGCCGGTGATACCGACCTCAAGCGAATAGACGGCGCCCGGCCACGTCACCGGCAGCGCCCACGAGATATTGAGATGATAGATCGTGCCGTCGCTCATCATGATCATGCCGGCGGTGGCATCGATGCCTTGGTAGAGCGGGCCCAGCACCTTGTCGATCGAACGCGCATAGCATTCGACCGGCGTTTTCTTTTCGAGGTACCACATGCACATGTCGAGCGCGTGCGTGCCGGAAATCACCATCGGCGAGATGGTCGAGGGATCGTCGGTGCGCTTGTAATTGTCGATCGCGACGAGGCGGTTCATGAATGCGCGCGATGTGACCAGCGTTACGTCGCCCAAAGCGCCGGAGCGCACCTTCTCCTTGCCGGCGAGCCACTTGCGGCGGAAGCGCTGCGTGTAGCCGACCACCGCGTCGATGCCGGCGTCCTTGATGATCTTGAGCACGCGGGCCGACTGCGCGAGGTCGGTGGCGAGCGGCTTCTCGATCAGCAGCGGAATGCCGCGCTCGGCGGCTGCGAGGATCGGCTCGACGTGCAGGTGTTCGTCAGTCGCGATGATGGCGCAGTTGACTTCAGGCCGCTTGAGCAACTCAACATGGCTTTGGGTCACGAAATCCGCGCCAACCTTTCCGGCGACCTCGCCGGCGCGGTTCGGGTTCTTCTCTGCGAGCCCGACCCATTTCACCGCCGGATGACGGTTCGCGACCTCGCCGCGGAACAGCCCGACGCGCCCGCCGCCGATGATCGCAACGCCGAGCTCCTTGGCTTGCGGTCTCATGCACATCTCCGCAAGCGCGATGGCTGTTGATGTGCCCTCTCCGCTTGTGGGAGAGGGCGGCTCGGAGTTTCAACAAGCGAGAGTGGGTGAGGGGTAAGGCAACCCCTCACCCGACTGTGACCGTTGAACGCCCTGCGACGCCCTTTCCCACAAGGGGAGAGGGCAAACATGGCAGACATCGCGTTGGCGGTTGGTATGTTCAATTGTTCAGCCCCGCGCGGATCTTCTGCTTGAATTCCGCCACGGCCGAGATCGTCTCGTTGGTCAGCGGGAGATCGACCGGCTCGTTGCGGTCGGCGGAGAGATCGGCCGCCGTGTAGGTCTCCATCACGCGGCGCGCACTCTCGGGCGTCACCATCACGGGGGTGTCGCGAATGCAGGCTTCGAGGAAGTGGATCGTTTCCGGCCCCATGCCGCCGGCGAACACTTCGCCGACCTGCTCGCCCGGCATCGTGGACATCGCGAACACCTGACCGCCGTTCACGGTGTTGAGCCAATGATCGCGCTGGGTATCGTCCAGCACCAGCGCGCCGTCGGTGCCGGTGATCTCGATCCAGCTCGCGCAGTAGTTCGGAAGACTTTCCGGAAGGTTCCAGCCGCCACCGATCATCACCACGGTGCCGTTGTCCATCGTGATGATCGAGAACATCACATCGTGCGAACCGTTCACCGGCTGCATGTAGCCGTAGGCGCCCTGCGAATAGACGCGGACCGGTTTCGCAGGCTCCAGCAGCCAGAACACGAAGTCGAGATCGTGCGGTTGATTCCATTACGACCGGCGACAGCCGCACGCGGCTCGCGATCTTCTTGCCGAGCGAGCGCGACAGATTGCGGCTGACCAGCACCGAGACGACGTTGCCGAGCGTGCCGTCGGTGATCTTCTTCTTGGCGTAGGCGATCTTGGTGTTGAAGCGTTGCGAATAGCCGATGGTGAATTTCAGGTTGTTGCGCTTGGCGAGCATGATCAGCTCGTCGGCCTCCCACAGCTCCAGCGCGATCGGTTTTTCCAGCATCACGTTCTTGCCGTTGCGCAGGCAGTCGCGGCAGATCGGATAGTGGTTCGATTCCGGCGTCGTCGAGATGTAGACGACCGAGATGTTGTTGTTGCGGATGATGTCCTGATAGTCGAGCGTCGTGGTCGCGGGCTTGTACAGCGCCTTCACCTCGGCGAGGCGGTCCGGCTTGATGTCGCAGAGGTGAAGCTTGTCGACCAGCGCGGTGCGCGACAGCGCCTCGGCACGCGTTCCCCCGACCCATCCGACACCGATTACCGCCGCCTCGACCTGCCTCACGCTGGCGTTCTCCCTGATCTGCCCGACGGTACCGAGCATGACCGCGCTGCCATCCGCAATGTCTTTTTCAGCATGTAGCCAACGCTCCGCCGCCCGCTTCCAGCCAAGGGCGCGGGCTACCCTTCGCTTTCCCTCTCGCGAAAGAGAAATGGAGCGCCGGGAGGCGCCAGGGGTTTGCGAGGCCCCTTGCACGCCCCTTGCGATCGGGGCGTGTCGCGCGCCGCGGACTCCCCTGCGGCATCACCGCAGGTTTGTCCGGTTGTCAGGCCGGGGTTGCGAGGCCCAGCCCGAGGCGCGCGCGTCCCGCAATGGCGGGTTTGCGAAGCCCACCACCCGGACGCTGCGCCTCCCGGCGCTCCACCGCGGCACGTTGTCGGTGCCGCCCGGTTCTGTTTTCGCAGCGCTTCATGAACGCGCCACGCAGCCAGATGCCGGTGGATTTGCTCATATCCCTATGTAGGATATAAGTCAAGTGATAGGATCGATCATTTGTTTGCGTCGTTCGGCCGCGCGCCTCACCCGTGCGCCCTTGACTTCGCTTTCTTGATCCCGGCCAATCGCAATCCAGGAAACCGACTTGATGCGCACGGGGAGGCGGCGTGAAACCGGCAGCATTCGCCTACGCGAAGGCGCGCTCGCTGGATGATGCGATCGCCCAGCTTGCCGCGCACAAGGGCGAGGCGAAGCTGCTAGCCGGCGGGCAGAGCCTGATCGCCACCTTGAACATGCGGCTCTCAAGCCCGTCATTGCTCATCGACATCAACGGCGTCGCGGGGCTCGACGGCATTCGTGTCAAGAACGGCATGGTCGAGATCGGCGCGATGACGCGCCACGTCACCCTGGAGCGCTCGGCCGATATCGCGAAACACGCACCGCTGATCGCGCTCGCGATGCCGCATATCGCGCATCCGGCGATCCGCAATCGCGGCACCGTCGGCGGCTCGCTCGCCTATGCGGATCCGGCCGCCGAGCTGCCTGCGTGTTTGGTAGCGCTGGATGGCGAGATCGACATTGTCGGACCGAAGGGCCGGCGCACCGTGAAGGCGGGCGATTTCCACAAGGGCCTGTTCGAAACGGCGCTCGGGCCACACGACGTGCTCAGCGCGATCCGGTTTCCCGCCGCTGACGCGAATACCCGGGTGGGCTTTGCTGAACTGGCGCGGCGCCATGGCGACTATGCGATGGTGGGATTGGCAGCCGCGGCGAAAGCGAGCAGCAAAGGCTTGAGCGATGTGCGGCTTTGCTATTTCGGCGTCGGCGAAACCCCTTTGCGGGCGCGCCAGGCGGAAGCTGCGCTTGCGGGCGGCGCGGTCGACGAGGCGGTGAAAGCGCTCGACCTCGATCCGCCCGACGACATCCAGGCGACCGGCGCGGTGAAAAAGCACCTGGCCGGCGTGCTGCTGCGCCGCGTCGCAAAGCAGCTCGCGGAGCCGCGCGCATGAACACCGAAATCCGGCTCACGGTGAACGGTGAAGCCGTGACCGAAATGGTCGAACCGCGCACGACGCTGGTGGATTTCCTGCGCGAGGCGCTCGGCCTCACCGGCAGCCATGTGGGTTGCGAGCACGGCGTGTGCGGCGCCTGCACGGTGCGTGTGGACGATACGATCGTGCGGGGATGCCTGACTCTCGCGGTGCAATGCGACGGCACGCACGTCGAGACCATCGAGGGCGTGTCCGATTCCGGCACCATCGCCGACTTGCAGGAAGCCTTCCGGCGCCGCAACGCGCTGCAATGCGGTTTCTGCACGCCTGCAATGCTGCTGACCGCGCAGGAACTGCTCGGCAAGGGCGGCGTCCCCAGCCGCGACACAATCCGCGAGTACATTTCGGGAAATTACTGCCGCTGCACCGGCTATCAGGCGATTGTCGATGCCATCGAATCCGTCGCGCAGACGCGCGCAAGAGGGTGAGGCCATGAACGAGCACTTGAAGCCGCAAAGCATCTCGCAGCAGGCCGACGAGCTCGAAGAGCACATGATGCATGAGCTCGAGCGCGTCGTATCAAAATCGACGCTGCACTATCTCGCCGACGGCGAGGTGAAGATGGACACCAGCGCCGGGCTGTGGGCAAAGCATCCGGGTGCGGTGTTCAACATGGGTCCCGACCCGCGCCTGCCGGCGATGCCGGCGAAGCCGACGCTGATCGATTACTTCAAGTGCCGCTTCGCCCAGCATGCACACCTGTTGCAGAGCGCCACGCATGCGCTGAAAGCCGGCCATAACGAGAAGGTCATTCTCGCCTGCCTGCTGCACGACATCGGCGTGGTCAGCTTCATCCGCTGCGATCACGGCTACTGGGGCGCGCAGATGATCGAACCCTACGTCGACGAGGAAGTGAGCTGGGCGGTGCGCACGCATCAGGCGCTGCGCTTCTTCCCCGACGAGGCGGCGGGCTACAAGTACCCCGAGATGTACATCAAGCTGTTCGGCGATGACTACAAGCCGGAGCCCTACATCGTCGCCGAATACGAGCGCGCTCGGAATCACAAATGGTACATGACCTCGCGGCTGATCTGCATCAACGACATCTATTCGTTCGATCCGAATGCGAAGGTCAACCTGGACGATTTTGTCGACATCGTCGGGCGCAATTTCCGCCAACCGGAGGAAGGGCTAGGGCTGGATGACTCTCCATCGGCGCACATGTGGCGCACCATGATGTGGCCGAACCGGTTCTTGTGAGAGCAGGGGCGTGATTTCCGCGAATCGGGCGCTCGCCGCTTTTGCCCTCTCCCCTTGTGGGAGAGGGCATCGCTGGACGTTCAACACGCTCGTTCGGGTGAGGGGTCGCTGCACTACCCCTCACCCATTTTTCCCCGCTGAAACTCCGAGCCGCCCTCTCCCACAAGGGGAGAGGGCACATCGACGCGTTCTGCACGCGCGGTACTGCCCATGAGAATCGTCGAGGACAATCCCTCCGCACTGACCGCGCTCGACCGGCCGAATTCCTACATCGGCCGCTCAGTGCCGCGCCCGAATCTGACGCGCCTCACCGAAGGCCGCGGGCAATATGTCAGTGACGTCACGCTGCCGCGCATGGCACACGTCGCCTACGTGCGCTCGCCGCATGCACATGCGCGCATTGTGAACATCGAGACGGAGGCGGCAAAGCAGGCCCCAGGCGTGGTCGCGGTGGTGACCGGGCCGGAGCTCGCGAAGGTCATCACGCCGTGGGTCGGCGTACTCACGCATCTCAAGGGCATCAAGTCCGCGCCGCAGTATGCGATCGCGATGGACCGCGCCTGCTGGCAGGGCGAGGCGGTGTGCGCCGTGGTGGCAAAGTCGCGGGCGCAGGCCGAGGATGCCTGCGAGCTGGTTGAGGTGACGTACGAAGAGCTTCCCGCCGTCACCGATGCCGAGACCGCGCTCGATGCGGCGACGCCCGTGATCCATCCCGATCTCGGCGACAACCTCACCTTCGAACGCGTGCACGTCGCGGGTGAGCCCGACAAGGCGTTCGCCGAAGCCGATGAGGTGATCGAGGCGACCTTCCTGTTCGGCCGCCATACCGGTGTGTGCAACGAGCCGCGCGCGGTTGTCGCCGACTGGAATTCCGGCGAGCGGCGTATGACCGTCTATCATGCGACGCAGGCGCCGCACATGATGCAGAACCTCTTCGCCAAGCATCTCGCGCTGGAAGAACAGCAGGTGCGTGTCGTCACCAAGGATGTCGGTGGCTCGTTCGGCATCAAGGTGCATACGTACGCCGACGAGATGGCGACGGTGGCGCTCTCGAAGCTGCTCACGCGCCCGGTGAAGTTCGTCGCCGACCGGCTGGAAAGCTTTGTCACCGACATTCACGCGCGCGACCATCGGGTCAAAGCGAAGGTTGGCGTGAAGAAGGACGGGACGATCACCGCCTGGGAGATCGACGACCTTACCGGTATTGGGCCGTATTCGGTCTATCCGCGCACATCCGGCATCGAAGCCAATCAGGTCGTGAACCTGACCGGCGGCCCGTACACCTGCCCGAATTATCGCGCCCGCGCGCGCGTCGTGTTTCAGAACAAGAACGTCATGTGCCAGTACCGTGCGGTTGGCCACCCGATCGCGACGGCTGTCACCGAGGGGCTGGTCGACCTCGCCGCGATGAAGATCGGCATGGACCCGCTGGAAATCCGGCGGCGCAATCTCATTCCAGACGATGCCTATCCGGCTTCCGGCCCGTCCGGCATCAAGTTCGAGAAGCTCTCGCATCACGAGACACTGGCGCACATCGATGCACTGATGAATTACGCCGGCCTGCGTGCCGAGCAGGAGCGGCTGCGCAAGCAGGGAATCTACCGCGGCCTCGGCTTTGCCTCGTTCATCGAGGTGACCAATCCGTCGGCGGCATTCTACGGCGTCGGCGGTGCGAAGATCTCGGCGCAGGACGGCGCCACGATGAAGCTGGATGCGCAGGGCAATGTCTCGGTGCATTCGGGCGTCACCGAACAGGGCCAAGGCGCCGAGGCCGTGATGGCGCAGGTCGCCGCATCGTCGTTCGGCGTCCCGATCGGGCGCGTGCGCGTCGTCACCGGCGACACCGACAACACGCCGTATGGCGGCGGCACCTGGGCCTCGCGCGCGGCGGGCATCGGCGGCGAAGCCGCATGGCAGGCCGGTAAGGCGCTGCGCGCGAACGTGCTCGCAGTTGCCGGCTCGATCCTGCAGGCCGAGGGCAAGTCGCTCGATATTCGCAACGGCATCGTGGTCGATGCCGACACCGGGCGCGAGCGCATCGGGCTCGATGAGGTCGCGCGCATCGCCTACTTTCGCCCCGACACGCTGCCGCCCGGCTTCCAGGCCGAGCTGATGGCGACGCGCCATTACGTTCCGCGCGCTTACGCCTTTGCGTTCACCAATGGCGCGCAGGCGAGCTGGCTGGAGGTCGATACCGACACCGGCTTCATCAAACTGCTCAAGCACTGGTGCGTCGAGGATTGCGGCACGGTGATCAACCCGCAGCTCGTCGACGAGCAGGTGCGCGGCGGCGTGGTGCAGGGGCTCGGCGCTGCGCTGTTCGAGCACTGCCTCTATGACGAGCGCGGGCAGATGCTCAACGGCAACATGGCGGACTATCTGGTGCCGATGGCGGCCGAGATGCCCGACATCGAAGTCGGCCACGTGGTGACGCCGACGGCTGACTCCGAACTCGGCGCCAAGGGGGCGGGCGAGGCCGGCACTGCGGGCGCGCCGGCGGCCGTGATGAACGCCGTCAATGATGCGCTGGCGCCGCTCGGAGCAAAGCTCATCACCGAAATGCCGATCACGCCGACCGTCGTGCTCAGGGCGCTCGGCAAGGTCTGATCAAGCTGCTCTGCCCGGTGCCTTGCGCAGGTATGCGCTACCACGCATTGACGATATTATAAGTGAGCTTATTATATGCTTGTCTCCAACTGACAAGAAGAAATTATGCGCCCACGCAATCCCAGACGCGAATTTGCTTTTGTTCTCAATGATGTAGCCCGCCTGTTGCGCACCTATGCGGACCAGCGCGCGCGCCGGCTTGGCATGACGCGGGCCCAATGGGCCGTGCTGGCGCGGCTCGAACATCATGAGGGGCTGAAGCAGTCGGAACTCGCCGAGATGCTGGACCTCCAGCCGATCACGCTGACGCGTCTGGTCGATCGGCTGTGCGCGAACGGAATGATCGAGCGCCGGGCGGACCCGAACGATCGGCGCGCGAAGCGCCTGCATCTCACCCCGCTGGCGCGGCCGTTGATGGACCGGCTTGCTGAGCTTGGCCACGACATGATGGGAACCGTGCTCGAGGGGTTCGACAACGAGACGATCGAGCAGATGATCGTCGATCTCGGGCGCGCGAAGGACAATCTGCGCGACGCGATTTCCAGGAAGGTCGCGGCCAAGGCCGCCGCCTAGGGCATCGTCATGGCCGACAAGGTTGTCGAGCTGAGGAAAACACTGGAGGAGCTGGCGCCGCCGGCCGTGCGCGCGCGGCCTTCGCGCGTGCGGCTGCGCATGGTGCTGCTGGTGATCATCCCGCTGCTCGCGCTCGCGGGCGGGCTGTACTTCTATCTGATGTCCGGCCGCTACATCTCGACCGACAACGCCTACGTGGGCGCGCAGAAGGTGCTGATCACGCCGGACATCTCCGGCAAGATCGCCAAGGTGACGGTGGCGGAGGGCCAGCGCGTCAATGCGGGCGATCCATTGCTTGAGATCGATCCCGAGCCTTTCCGCATCAGCGTGACGCAAGCCGAGGCACGGCTTGCTTCGGTGCGGACCGAGTTCCTCAATCTGAAAACCAACCTCGCCTCGATGACGCGCCGTATCGCGCTCGCACGCGAGACAGTGGACCTGAAGCAGCGCGATCTCGACCGCAAGAACACGTTGGTCGCCAATCGCGCCGGCTCGCAGGCCGATCTCGACAACTCGATGACCTTGCTGGTCGTGGCGAAAACGGCCCTCGAACAGCTTGAGCAGCAGACCGAAGCGATCCGCAATCAGCTGCTCGGCGCTCCCGACCTGCCGATCGAGAAATATCCGCCCTACGCGCAGGCTTCCGCCGCGCTCGATCAGGCCAAGCGCGACCTCGACCACACGGTGCTGCGCGCGCCGATTGCCGGCATGGCGACGCAGGTCGCCAGCATCCAGATGGGCCGCTACGTGACCGCCGGCACGCCGGTGTTCAGCCTGATCGACGACACGCGCCCGTGGGTGGACGCGAACCCGAAGGAAACCGACATCACGCATCTGCGCATCGGCCAGCCGGTATCGATCTCGGTCGATACCTTCCCGGGCCGCTCGTTCCGCGGCGCGGTCGCGGCGGTCAGCCCCGGCACCGGCGCGCAATTCGCGATCCTGCCGCCGCAGAACGCGAGCGGGAACTGGGTGAAGGTGGTGCAGCGCGTGCCGGTGCGCATCGAGTTCGCACAAAATGAAGACGTGCGCGATCTGCGCGCCGGGATGAGCGTGACCGTCAGCATCGACACGGGCCGGCAGAACACCGTCCTCTCCTCGCTCGGCTTTTCCAGCGGGGCTGCGGAACCGCGAAAGTGATCGCCGCGGTCGCCGCGCTGTCGCCCGGAGCGCGGCGCGCATTGCTGACCATCTGCGCCATGACCGCGACGATCATGCAGGCGCTCGACATGACGATCGCCAACGTCGCGCTGCCTTACATGCAGGGCTCGCTTTCCGCCTCGCTCGACCAGATCAGCTGGGTGCTCACCTCCTACATCGTCGCGGCCGCGGTGATGACGGCCCCGGTCGGCTGGCTCTCCGACCGCTTCGGGCGAAAGAAGCTGTTCATCGTCTGTGTCGGCGGGTTCACGGTGGCGTCGCTGCTCTGCGCGCTGTCGCAGAACATCGAGCAGATCGTGGCGTTCCGCCTGCTGCAGGGCATGTGCGGCGCCGCGCTGGTGCCGCTGTCGCAGTCGGTGATGCTCGACGCCTATCCGGTCGAGCAGCGCGGACACGCGATGGGCATCTGGGGCGTCGGCGTGATGCTCGGGCCGATCATGGGCCCCACGCTCGGCGGCTGGCTGACCGAGAATTATTCGTGGCACTGGGTGTTCCTGGTGAATCTGCCGGTCGGCGTTCTGACCATCCTTGGATTGCTCGTCTTCATGGATGAGACGAAGCGGCAGGCACATCTCAAGTTCGACTGGTTCGGGTTCGCCGCGCTTGCCGCCGGCATCGGCGGCTTACAGCTCATGCTTGACCGCGGCGAGCAGCTCGGCTGGTTCAGTTCGCCGGAGATCGTCGCCGAGGCGATCATCTCGATTGTCGGCTTCTACTATTTCTTTGCACACTCGCTGACGACGCCGGAGCCGTTCGTGCGTTTCGCGATATTCAAGGACCGCAATTTTCTCATCGGCTGTTTCTTCATGGTGATCATGGGGCTGATGCTGTTCTCCTCGATGGCGCTGTCGGCCCCGTTCATACAAAACGTGCTCGGCTATCCGATCGAGACCACGGGCTGGGTGCTCGCCTCACGCGGCCTCGGCACCTTGGTCGGCATGGCGCTGATGGGGCGGCTGCTGCGGGTATTCGAGGCGCGCTGGCTGATCCTGATCGGCCTGACACTGACCGCTGTCACGATGTACCAGATGAGCGGTTTCACGGACGGCACGTCGGCACGTACGATCGTGATCGTCGGGCTCGTTCAGGGCTTCGGCATGGGCTTTGTGTTCATTCCGCTCAGCACGGTGGCGTTCATTTCGCTTCCTGCCCATCTGCGCACCGACGGCACCGCGATGCTCACGCTGGTGCGAAACGTCGCAAGCTCGGTTGGCATCTCGGTCGTGATCGCCAATCTCACCAGCAAGACGACGGTGTTTCATAGCCAGCTTGCCGAGCACATCACGCCGTTCAACAACGCGCTGCAAACACCGGATGTCGCCCGCTGGCTCGATCTTGCAACCGATCAGGGCCGCGCGATCATGGATCAAATGCTGACCATGCAGGCCGCGATCATGGCCTACGCCAACGACTTCATGCTGCTGACGGCGGTCTGCGTGTTGTCGATCCCGTTCGTGCTGGCGATCGGCTCGACGGCTTCGCTGCGCGGCGGACGTGTGTCGGTGCGCGAGGCCGCGCCGGCGGTGGAGTAAGAGGGCCCTCATCCTGAGGCGTCGGCCGAAGGCCGGCCTCGAAGGATGGCCGCAAGCTCCGGGCAAGCGCCTCGCCCTTCGAGACGCGCTTCGCGCTCCTCAGGGTGAGGCTCAAATGAATTCGGCGCGAATCTTCTCGGTATGCTCACCCAGCTTCGGCACGCGCCCGTATTGGCGCGGCGTTTCACGGATCGGGGCAGGGGCCGGATAGGAGACCGGCCCACCCGGCGTCTCGACGCTGATGCGGCGCAGGTGCGGATGCCGGATAAGCCCCGCCACGTCATTGACGCGTGCGAACGCGATGTCAGCGGCTTCGAGCTTCTTCGACAATGCTTCGACATCCATCGTGGCGAATGCGGCCGCGACTTTGCCGTCGGTCTCGGCGCGATGCCTCACGCGGTCCACCAGCTTGGCGAATTTTGGATCGGCGGCGAGAGCCTTGTCGTCCATCACGTCGGCCGCGAGGATGCGCCACTCCCGGTCGTTCTGGATCGAAATCAGAATGTCCGCGCCATCCTTCGACTTGAACACGCCGTAGGGCGCGATCGAGGGATGCGCGAGCCCGAGGCGCTTGGGCGACTGACCGCCCTCGTGATGCAACAGCGGCACGGTCATCCAGTCCGCCATCGCGTCGAACAGCGACACGTTGATCGTCGCGCCTTGGCCGCTGCGGCCGCGCGCAATGATTGCTTCCAGCGCTGCCTCATAGGCGTTCATCCCGGCGGCGACGTCGGTCACCGACACGCCGACGCGGGCAGGGGCCTCCGGTCCGCCGGTCACCGAGGCGAGCCCGCTCTCGGCCTGCACCAGCAGGTCGTAGGACTTGCGCGTGGCATACGGCCCGCTCTCGCCAAACCCTGAGATCGATACGCAGATCAGTTTCGGGTAATCGCGCCGCAGCCGTTCGACCGAGAAGCCGAGCTTGGCGATCGCGCCCGGCTTGAGATTCTGGATGAACACGTCGGCCTTGGCGAGCAGCTTCTCCATCAGCGCCTTGTCCTCGCCCTTCGTCAGATCGAGAACGACCGACTCCTTGCCGCGGTTGAGCCAGACGAAATAGGCGCTCTCGCCGCGCGCGAGCTTGTCATAGCCGCGCGCGAAATCGCCTTCGGGCCGCTCGATCTTGATGACGCGCGCACCTGCGTCGGCGAGCCGGCAGGCACAAAGCGGCGCCGCGACCGCCTGGTCGAGCGAGACGACGAGAAGGCCTTCCAGCGGCAGAGGCATTTCTAACTCCGTGTCATCCCGGGTGAGCGAAGCGAGACCCGGGATCCATAACCACGATACTCACAATATCGCTCATCCTGTGGTTATGGATCCCGGCTCTCGCGTTGCACGCTCGGCCGGGATGACAGTCAGTATGATCTCGGTAACCCCAGCACATGCTCGGCGAGGAATGAGAGAATGAGGTTGGTCGAGATCGGCGCCACCGAATAAAGTCGCGTCTCGCGGAACTTGCGCTCGATGTCGAATTCCTCCGCGAAGCCAAATCCGCCATGCGTCTGCACACACATGTCGGCCGCCGCCCATGACGCGTCCGCCGCGAGCATCTTCGCCATGTTGGCTTCGGCGCCGCAGTCGCGGCCCTGCTCGTAGAGCGCGGCGGCCTCCCACACCATCAGTTCGGCGGCGCGCATCTGCGCGTAGGCGCGGGCGATCGGAAACTGGATACCCTGATTCTGCCCGATCGGGCGGCCGAACACGCTGCGCTCCTTGGCGTAGTTCGTCGCCTTCTCGATGAACCACTTGCAGTCGCCGATGCATTCGGCGGCGATCAGGATGCGTTCGGCGTTCATGCCGGAGAGGATGTAGCGGAAACCCTGGCCCTCCTCGCCGACGAGGTTTTCGGTCGGCACGCGGAGATCGTCGAAGAACACTTCCGTGGTCGCGTGGTTCATCATGGTGCGGATCGGGTTGATCTTCAGGCTCTCGCCCGCCGCCTTCATGTCGACCAGGAACACCGACAGGCCCTCGGTGCGCTTCTTAATCTGCTCGCGCGGCGTCGTGCGCGCCAATAGCAGCATCAGGTCCGAATGTTCCGCACGCGAGGTCCAGATCTTTTGCCCATTGATGCGATAGCTGTCGTTACCGTCGCGCACCGCGGTCGTGCGCAGAGCGAGCGTGTCGGTGCCGGAGGTCGGTTCGGTGACGCCGAAGGCTTGCAGGCGCAACTCGCCGCTTGCGACTTTCGGCAGGTAACGCTGCTTCTGATCCGCATTGCCATGCCGCAGCACGGTGCCCATCACGTACATCTGCGCGTGGCAGGCAGCGCCGTTGCAGCCGGCGGCGTGGATTTCCTCCATGATCGCGACCGCGGACGAAATCGTCAGGCCGCTGCCGCCGTATTCCTCCGGGATCAGCGCGGCGAGAAATCCCGCCTCAGTCAGCGCCGCGACGAACTCGGCCGGATAGGCGCGCTCGCGGTCGAGCGCGCGCCAGTATTCGCCGGGGAATTTTTCGCACAATGCGCGCACGGCGGCGCGGATGCCGGCGATCTCTTCGCTGTCACGCGCTGCTGCCATCAGTTTGCAATCTCGGCCCTGCCGTTGTTCAGCACGATCACATCACGCTCCACCAGACGCGCGCGGAAGCTCACGACCGGCCCGTCGCGCCACATCTCGGTGCGGATCGTCTCGCCGGGATACACGGGTGCGGAAAACCGCCCGGCAATCGACTTGAAGCGGGTCGGATCGTAGCGGCACATCGTTTTCAGGATCGCATGTCCGGCGACGCCGAAGGTCGCGAGTCCGTGCAAGATGGGCCGCGAGAACCCCGCCTTCGCGGCGACCGCCGGGTCGGAATGCAGCGGGTTCATGTCGGCATTCCAGCGATAGAGCAGCGCCATCTCGGGCCGCGTCGGCAGATCGCACACGGCGTCGGGCGTGCGCTCCGGGATCGCGTGTGGCGCAGGCGAGGAGCGCTGGGGGCCGCCGAAGCCGCCATCGCCGCGGGCAAACGTCGTCTGCGTGATCGTGGTGAGAAGATCGCCAGTCGCCTTGTCGTAGACCTTTCGCTGCGAGATCACGAGCGCGCCCTTGCCGGGCCCCTTGTCGATCGCATCGATCACGCGCGTCTGGCTCGTGACGATGCCGCTCGCCGGCAGCGGCTTGTGCATCACGACCTGATGCTCGCCGTGCACGATCTTTACCCAATCCATGCCGGTATCGAGCTCGCGCGCCCACATGCCGGGCTGTGCAACGACGACCGGAAAGGTCGGCAAGACCTTCGGATCATTCTCCAGCACGAATGGAAGCTGGTCCGCATTCATCGGATCTTGCCCGAAGCCAAGGCTCAGCGCATAGAAGATCGGATCGCGCTTGGTGTAGGTGCGCTCAACGTCAGGGATCTTCAGTGCCAGCAGCTTGTCGTAGACGATCGCCATTACGAGGACTCCGTCATTCCGGGGCCGAGCGCAGCGAGGAGCCCGGAATCCATAACCCCAAACCTATCAAAGGAAACTCCTTCTCGTGCGAAAACCTCAAGTGTCGTGTCTATGGATTCCGGGCTCGCGCCTTCGGCGCGCCCCGGAATGACGGAGAACGTTACACCGGATCCCAGGTGAACACGTCGCCGGAGCGCTCGAGCGGCGTCAGCGATTGCTTGAAGGCGCCTTTGAGCTGCGCGTCGAGCTTCTCCGGCGTCCAGCCGTCGGAGCGATGCAGCACGCGAACCGGGCGCGGCTGCGAGTAGAGGAAAATCTCGTTGTTGCGCACGCCGATGATCTGCCCGCTGATGCCGCCGGCCTTGTCGGAGCAGAGGTAGACCGCGAGCGGCGCGATCTTTTCCGGCGTCATCTGCTTGAGGCGCTCGACACGCAGCTTCTCGGCTTCCGTTTCGGTCGGGATCGAGCCGATCATGCGGCTCCAGGCAGACGGAGAGATGCAATTCGAGCGCACATTGAAGCGCGCCATGTCGAGCGCGATGCCGCGCGCGAGCCCGTGAATGCCGAGCTTCGCCGCCATGTAGTTGGCCTGGCCGAAATTGCCGATCAGGCCCGAGGTGGACGTCATGTGCACCATCGCGCCCGATTCCTGCTCGCGGAAATGCCCGGCGACGGCGCGCGCCATGTTGAACGAGCCATTGAGATGCACGTTGATGACGTCATGCCAATCGGACCAGCTCATCCGGTGGAAAATGCGATCGCGCAGGATTCCGGCGTTGTTTACCAAAATGTCGACGCGGCCGAATGTATCGAGCGCGGACTTCACGATTTGCTCGGCGTTCTGCGGCTCGGTGATCGAGAGCGTCGAGGCGGTGGCTTTGCCCCCGGCCTGCTTGATTTCGTTGACGACCTCCTGGGCGGGTCCCTGATCGCTGCCCGAGCCGTCGAGCGCGGCACCGATGTCGACAACGACGACGCTCGCGCCCTCCTTCGCCATCAGCATCGCGATGGCGCGCCCGATGCCGCGCCCGCCGCCGGTGACGATCGCAACCTTGCCTGCAACGAAACCGGTCATGCTTTTCCGCCCCTCAGTTTTCTGTCGTCCCGGAGGCGCGCGCAGCGCGCAGTCCGGGACCCATAACCACGATCCTATCGATATCGCACCGGTCGTGGTTATGGATTCCGGGCTCGCGACTTCGTCGCGCCCCGGAATGACGGCTACCGCCAAACATCGTTCGCCAGCTCAACGATCATCCGCAGCTTGGCCCATTGCTCGTTCTCGCTCAACAGATTGCCCTCCTCGGTCGAGGCGAAGCCGCATTGCGGCGAAAGGCAGAGCTGCTCTGGCGCGACAAACTTGGAAGCCTCTCCGATGCGTCGCTTGAGGTCGTCCTTGTTCTCCAGCGCGCCGAGCTTGGAGGAGACGAGCCCGAGCACGATCTGCTTTCCGCCCTTCGGGACGAAGCGCAGCGGCTCGAAGCCGCCGGCGCGGTCGGTATCGTATTCGAGAAAATAGCCGTCGTAGTTCAGCTTGCCGAACAGCGTTTCGGCGACCGGCTCGTAGCCGCCCTCCGAAATCCAGGTGGAGCGAAAGTTGCCGCGGCAGATGTGCGTGGTGATGGTCATGTCGGCGGGCTTTGCGGCCAGCGCCTGATTGATCATCTTCGCGTACTTCTCCGGCAACTCATCCGGATTGTCGCCGCGCTGGTGCGATTGCGCGCGCTCCTTCTCGGAGCAAAGGAACGCCCAGATCGTGTCGTCGAACTGCAGGTAACGGCAGCCGGCGTCGTAGAACGCCCGCACCGCCTTGGCATAGGTCGCGCCGAGATCGTCGAAGAATTGATCGAGGTCGGGATAGAGCGTCTTGCTGATCGACGCGCGGCCGAAGCGGAAGTGCATCAGCGTGGGCGAGGGGATCGTCATCTTCGGCGTGACGCGCGTGCTGCTTTTGAGGAACTTGAAATGCTCGATCATCGGATGGCTGGAGAAATCGACCTTGCCGACGACATCCGGTCGTTCCGCCTTGGTCTGCACACCGGCGAACTGGATGCCATGATCGATCTGCTTCATCTCCACGCCGTCGAGGCCGCAGAGGAAATCGAAATGCCACCAGGAGCGGCGGAATTCGCCATCCGTGGCGAGCTTCAGGCCGCAGTCCTCCTGCTTGCGGATAATCCTGGCGATCTCGGCATTTTCCACCGCCTCAAGCTGATCGGCAGTGATCTGCCCCTTCTCTCGTTTGGCCCGCGCGTCCTTTACGGCTGTGGTGCGCAGAAAGCTGCCGACATGGTCGGCGCGGAAGGGCGGCTGCTGTCTTGTCATCCCCACACGTCCTCAGCCACCTCAACGATGCGCCGCAGCTTGGCCCATTGCTCGTCCTCGGTCAGCACGTTGCCCTCTTCGGTCGAGGCAAAGCCGCATTGGCCGGAGATGCAGAGCTGATCGAGCGGCGCGAACTTCGCCGCCTCGTCGATGCGCCGCTTCAGATCGTCCTTGCTCTCGAGCTTGCCGGTCTTCGTCGTCACGATGCCGAGCACCACCTGCTTGCCTTTCGGCAGCATGCGCAACGGTTCGAACCCGCCCGAGCGCTCGTCGTCGTATTCCATGAAGTAGCCGTGCACGTTGATCTTGTTGAACAGGATCTCCTGCACGGCGTCGTAGCCGCCCGCGCCCATGAAGGTGGATTTGTAATTGCCGCGGCACATGTGCATCGTGATCGTCATGTCGGCGGGAATGTCCGACATCGCCGCATTGATCAGGTCGCCGTAAGATTTCGCCGAGCTTTTCGGGATCGTCGCCGCGGTCGCGCATCTGCTGGCGATATTTCTCGTCGCACAGCATCGCGATGAACACTTCATCGAGCTGGAGGTAACGGCAGCCGGCGTCGGCGAAGGCGCGCACGGCCTTGCTTGTAGGCCTGTCCGAGATCGTGGAAGAATCGCGTCGAGATCGGGATAGACCGATCGGTCGATCGGCGTCGCCAGTCGGCCGCCCGTAGATCGCGGACGGGCGCCGGAATGGTGATCTTCGGCGTCACCTTGGTGTGCGCGGCGACGAATTTGTAATGCTCGATCATCGGATGGCCGGTGTAGCCGACCTTGCCGGTGACCTTGATGCCCTCCGGCGCGCGTCGTGGTCGCGCCGCGAACGAGACGCCGTGCTCCGTCACATGGCGTTCGACCCCGTCGAGGCCCCAGAGGAAATCGAGATGCCACCAGGAGCGGCGGAACTCGCCGTCGGTCGCCGCCTGCAGGCCGACCTCTTCCTGTTTCCTGATGACGCGTTCGATCTCGCGGTCTTCGACGGCCTTGAGATCGGCCGCGGAAATCTCACCCTTGGCGCGCCTCGCCCGCGCGTCCTTCAAGGCCGCGGGACGAAGCAGACTGCCGACATGGTCAGCCCGGAAGGGCGGCCGGGTACGCTGCACAGGAGCGGCTGATTATTCGGCCGCCGCGAGCGCCGCCTGCTTCTGTTCCATCACGAAGTCGTACTTCACTTCGTAGAACGGCGTGTCGATCGTCTCGCCGTTCGGCGCCTTGCCGGGTGGCCGCTTGACGAACTCGACCACCAGCGGCTCCTTCACGCCGTAGACCACGTCGTTGTTGATGTACTCGTCGCCCTTCTGGAACAGGTGGGTCACGAGATAGTGGTAGCCGGGCGCCGAGACCGCAAAGTGAATATGCGCCGGCCGGATATGGCTCATGTTCGTGTGCGTGAAGAAGTTGCCGACCGGGCCATCCATCGGGATGCTGTAGCTGATCGGCGCGACGGTGCGGACGCAGAACGAGCCGTCGGCATTCGTGTGGTAGATGCCGCGCATCCACGCCTCGGCGGTGCGGCGCTGCTCCTCGTAGAGACCTTCGCCGTCGGTCTGCCAAAGGTCGAGCATCGCGCCCGCGATCGGCTTGCCGTCGAGGCCCGTTACCTTCCCGGTCACGAAACAGGGGATGCCGGGCGCGCCCTTCGCCATGTCGCCGCCGTCGGCGATCTCCGGCGAGTCCGGAATGTGGAACGGGCCCTCGACCGTCGAGGGCGTCGCGCCGGCGACGCGGCGGTTGTTGATGTCGTCGATCAGCATGGAGACGCCGAGCGTGTCCGACAGCAGGATGAACTCCTGGCGCTTGTCGTCGCACTTATGGCCGATCGCCGTCAGGTACTGGATCGCCTTGAACCATTCTTCGCCGTTCGGCCGGACCTCGCTGACAAAGGCATGCAGGTGCTTGACCGCGGCCTGCATCACCTCGCGCAGGCGCGGGTTCGGGATGTCTTCGTAGCGCTTCAGCACGGATTTGGTGAAGTCGGCTCCGGTCTCCAGGGCCATGGGGCTCTCCCGTCGGTTAGGGGCGCGGATTGGGCGCGTTCGTTGCCAGGATAGTGGTTTTGCGGGCGGCGGAGGTCAACCCCCCGTCCGGGCAGCCTCAGCCCCACACCTCCTTTGAGACCTCGCGGATCATCCGCATCTTGTTCCACTGCGCCTCCTCGGTCAGCACATTGCCTTCCTCGGTCGAGGCGAAGCCGCACTGCGGCGAGAGGCAGAGCTGATCGTGGGCGACGTACTTGGCCGCCTCGTCGATGCGCTTCCTGATGTCGTCCTTCTTCTCCAGGGTGCCGGACTTGGAGGTCACCAGGCCGAGCACGATCTGCTTGTTACCCTTCGGCACGAAGCGCAGCGGCTCGAAGCCGCCGGCGCGCTCGGTGTCGTATTCGAGGAAGTAGCCGTCGTAGTTCGACCTTGCCGAACAGGATCTCGGCCACCGGCTCGTAGCCGCCTTCGGAAATCCAGGTGGAGCGGAAATTGCCGCGGCACACATGCGTGGTGATCGTCATGTCGGACGGGCGATCCTTGATCGCCTCGTTGATCACCCTGGCGTAGATCTCCGGCAGCCGCGTGGGATCATCGCCGCGCTGCTTGGCAAGGTCGCAGTTCCTTCTGCGAGCAGAGATACGCCCACACCGTGTCGTCGAACTGCAGATAGCGGCAGCCGGCGTCGTAGAAGGCCTTCACGGCGTCCTTGTAGGTCGTGGCGAGGTCGTCGAAGAACGCATCGAGCTCCGGATATACGGTCTTGCTGATGCCCTTGCGTCCGCCGCGGAAGTGCAGCACCGACGGCGCCGGAATGGTCATCTTTGCCGTGGCCTTGGTGTGATCCTTCACGAACTTGAAGTGGTCGACGAACGGGTGGCCGCTCCAGTGCAGCTTGCCCGACACCTTCACGCCGCGCGCGCGCGTCTGCACGCCGGCGAACTGGATGCCTTGCTCGGCTTCGTAGCCTTCGCGCCGTCGAGCTGTTCGAGGAAGTCGAAGTGCCACCATGAGCGGCGATACTCGCCGTCGGTGACGAGCTGCATGCCGATGTCTTCCTGCTTCTTGATCAGCTTCTCGATCTCGGTGTCTTCGACCCTTTTAAGATCTGCGGCGCTGATCTGGCCCTTCTCGCGCTTGGCGCGCGCCTCCTTCAGCGGCTCGGAGCGCAGGAAGCTGCCGACCTGGTCGGCGCGGAACGGAGGTTTGGTCCTCTGCACGTTTCTCTCCCTCGATGTGCTTTGGACGTGGTCTATACAGGGCTTGAGCGGGGCGGTCAACGCAGGCGCCCGAGCGTGGCGTTGCTGACCGCTTCGGCTCGTGGCCCAATCGGCTCCCGGGGCGGAATGCGTCCCACTTTCTTGCTATAGGGGTGCGGACCCGCCATGAGCCTGCCGCCGACCAACCTCCACCCGCCGTTCAACATCACGCGCGCGAGCCATCTGGTGCTGACCTCGCGCGATCTCGCGAAGGCCCGGGATTTCTACACCGAGGTGATCGGCCTGAAGGTGAGCGGACGAGTCCGCCACCACGATCCATTTGCGCGGCGTCGAGGAGCGCGCGCATCACAGCCTCACGCTCAGGCGCACCAAGGAGGAGCCTGCCTGCGAGCGCGTTGGGCTTCCGGGTGTTCGAGGAGGAGGATCTCGAAAAAGCGAAGGCGCATTTCGACGCCAGGGGCGTCCCGGCGAAATTCGTCAACGTGCCGTTCCAGGGCCGCACGCTGCACGTGACCGACGCAGTGGGCACGCCGCTTGAATTCTGCGCGCGCATGAAGACGCTGCCGCGCGTGCAGACGCGCGCGCACGAGCACAAGGGCGCGGGCGCGCTGCGGCTCGATCATTTTCAGGTGCTGGCGCCGGACGTCGTCGCGGCCGCGGCGTTCTATACCGATCTCGGCTTCCGCGTGTCCGACTACTACTGCGCGGCGAGCGGACCGGTCATCGGCATTTTCTCCATCGCAAGGACAATCCGCACGACATGGTGTTTCTGACGCGCTCGGGCCCGCGCTTTCACCATTTCGGCTACATCGTTCCCGAGATGCACCATGTCGTGCGTGCGCTCGATTGCGCCGGCAATCTCGGCTTCGGCGAGAGCCTCGAGCACGGACCGGGACGCCACGGCCACGGGCATTCCTATTACGTCTATCTGCGCGATCCCGACGGGCACCGGCTCGAACTGCTGCTGCCGGCGGTGCAGATCATCGACATCGACGACGAGCCGATGCGCTACGACGTGAAGCGCGGCAACACCAATCTGTGGGGCCTGCCGCCGCCGCGAAGCTGGTTCGAGGAATGCTCACCGCTGGTCGGCGCGAAGGTGACGGCGCCGGACGGCAAGGCGAGCCGCTGACGTTGGAGAAGTATTTGTTCGCGAAAGGGCCGAGGGCGCGAAGCCGGAGCCGGTGAAGAAGCGGGCGTAACCTACGAACTTCATCCTGAGGTGCCCGAGCGCAGCGAGGGCCTCGAAGGATGGCGGCACGCGAGTCTGTGGCCATCCTTCGAGGCGCGCTTCGCGCGCACCTCAGGATGAGGATTTGGACTTCCCCCGCCTCAGCCGATCGGTGTCGGCGACGCCGAGATATTTCTCCAGGACCGCCCGATCGGCCGCGAGCGTGGCGCTCTCGGCCTGATGCACGATGCCGCCGCGCTCGATGATCGCGGCGCGGTCGGTCACGCCGAGGATCTTCTTGGCGTTCTGCTCCACCAGAATGGCGGAGAGACCTTCCTCGCGGATGATGCGTTTGAGCGCCGCCAGCAATTCCTCGACGATGATCGGCGCCAGTCCTTCCAGCGGCTCGTCGAGCAGGATGATGCGCGGGTTGAGGATCAGCGCGCGGCCGACCGCGAGCATCTGCTGCTCGCCGCCGGAGAGCTGGTTGCCGAGATTGCGCCGCCGCTCCGCGAGGCGCGGAAACATGGCGAACACCTTCGCGGTGGTCCACGGCCCCGGCTGCGCGACCGCGGTGAGGTTTTCCATCGACCGTGAGCGACTTGAAGATATTGCGCTCCTGCGGCACCCAGCCGACGCCCGCATGCGCGCGCTGATCGGCGCGCAGCCGCGTGATGTCGCGCCCGTCGAGCCGGATCGTGCCGCTGAAATAGCGCGTCACGCCGACGATCGAGTTGACCAGCGTGGTCTTGCCCATGCCGTTGCGGCCGAGCAGGGCGAGCGACTGCCCTTCGGCGATCGAGAGCGAGACCTTCTGCAGCACGGTCGCCTCGCCGTAGCCGGCGGTCAGCTGCTCGATGGCGAGGAGCTCAGGCATCGTGTGCCTCTTCGCCGAGATAGACCGCCTTCACGCGCGGGTCCTGCGCGACCTCTTCGGGCGGTGCCCTCGACGAACAGCTCGCCATTGACCAGCACCGAGATGCGGTCGGCAAACGAGAACACGATGTCCATGTCGTGCTCGATCAGCAGCACCGTCACGTCGCTCGGCAGCGCCGCGACCGCATCGAGAATGTCGTGCCGCTCCGCCTCGGGCACGCCGGCGGCGGGCTCGTCGAGCAGCAGCACGTTCGGCCGGCACGCGATCGCGAGCGCGATCTCCAGCAAGCGCTGCTTGCCGTAGGGCAGAGTTGGCGGTGCGCTCGTCCATCACGTCGGTGAGATTGAAGCGATTGAGGATGTCGACCGATTCCTCGATCACGATGGTCTTCGAGCCGACGAGCCGCCACCACTGGCGGCCGAGCTCCATGCGTTCGGAGACCGCGAGCCCGATCGTCTCGAGCGGCGTCAGATCGGCGAACAGCTGGTTGATCTGGAACGTGCGCGCGATGCCGAGCTCCACGCGCTTGTGCGGCTTCGAGATCGGTGATGTCGCGCCCTTCGAGCAGGATGCTTCCGGCGGTCGGGCGCAGCACGCCGGTCAGCATATTGATCACGGTGGTCTTGCCCGCGCCGTTCGGCCCGATCAGCGCATGGCGCGCGCCCTTCTCGACCGACAGCGTCACGTCGTTGGCCGCGATGATGCCGCCGAACTGCCTGGTCAGCCCGCTGGTTTCGAGCACCGGGGCCATCAGGAGGCACCCTTCCGGCGATTGAAGCGCGCTTTCAGCCTTCTGTGCACGGCGATTGGCGCGTTCGGTGATCGCGGATGTGAACTTGAGGACCTGCGGCCGCGCGATTCCGAGCACGAACAGGAGCGCGAGCGTGAAGACGATGCTGTGCATGAACGGCAGCTTCGTCCACGTGCAGATCGCGAAAATGAGCGCCGCCATCGCGGCCCCGTAGACGCGCCCGAACATGATCATCATGACGAGCATCAGCCCGAGCCAGAACTGCCAATACTGCGGGTTCACGTTCGCGAGGTAGTCCTGCACCAGCTTGAACAGCACCGCGCCGATCAGGCCGCCGTAGAGATAGCCGGTGCCGCCGATGATGACGATCAGCATCACGTCGGCCGAGCGCTCGAAGTCGAGCACCGAGAGCGAGGCGAACTGCGTCGACTGCGTCAACAGTGCGCCGGCGATGCCCGCATAGCCGGCGGCGATCGTGTAGATCGTGACCAGCCGGCCGTTGACGTGAATACCGACCGACGCGGCGCGCAGCGGATTGCCCTTGACCGAGCGCAGCGACAGCCCGAACGGCGAATTGACGATGCGGCGCGCGATCAGGAACAGCAGAAACAGCACGATCAGGCTGTAGATGTAGGCGCGTGTGGCCGAAGATATCGAACTCGAAGTGGCCGAGGATCGGCTCCATCACGACGCCCTGCAGGCCGTCGGCCCCGCCGGTGATCTCGAGCCGGTTCGCGATCTCGCGCAGCACCAGCGCGACGCCGAGCGTCACCATCAGGCGCGTCAGGTCGGAGCCGCGCAGCACGAGGAAGCTCGTGACGAAGCCGAGCGCGGCCGCCGCAAGTCCGGAGACGAGCAGCGCCAACACCGGCTCCTTGATCACCCCGTACTTCGCGAGAATCCCCGCCACATAGGCGCCGAAGCCGAAGAACGCCGCATGTCCGAGCGACACGATGCCGGCGTAGCCGAGAATAAGATCGAGCGAGACCGCGAACAGACCGAGGATCGCGATCTCGGTAAGGATCAGGTGCTTGCTCGGCAACAGGAAGACCGAGGCGGCGGCCGCGAGCCAGAACGCGATTTCCAGCGGGCTCCAGCGCGCGCGTGCGGCAAAGCTGGCGGTCGCCTGGTCAACAAAGGGCGTGGAGGTGGATGCCGTCACGCTCATTTGGCGACCGCGCGCGAGAACAGGCCTTGCGGGCGCCAGATCAGCACCACGATCATGATGGTGTAGATCACGAACGATCCGAACTGCGGCACGTAATACTTGCCGGCGACGTCGCCGATGCCAAGCAGCAGCGAGGCGATGAACGGGCCGGTGATGCTCGACGTGCCGCCGACGGTGACGACGATCAGAAAGTAGATCATGAACTTGAGCGGGAAGTGCGGATCGAGCCCGAGGATCTCGGCGCCGAGCGCGCCGCCGAGGCCGGCGAGCCCCGATCCGACCGCGAAGGTGACGGCGAACACCGCGTTGACGTTGATGCCGAGACCGCGCGCGACGCGCGCGTCATCGACTGCTGCACGCAGCCGCGAGCCGAAGCGCGTGCTCGCGAGCGCGAATTGCAGCGCGACCGTCAACAATCCGCAGACCAGGATGATGAGCAGGCGGTAGCGCCCGATACCCACGCCGAAGAAATTGATCTGCCCCTGCAGATAGGAGGGGATCGACACGAATTGCTGCTGCGACCCCATCACGTAGTCGACCGCCGCGACCGACATGAACACCAGCCCGATGGTGAACAGCACCTGTTCGAGATGGCTCTTGGTGTAGAGGTGCACATAGAGCGTGCGCTCGAACACCACGCCGACGATCGCGGTGAAGACGAAAGCGAGCGGCAGCGAGGCGAGGAATGGCAGGCCAAGGCGGTTCACCATGATGACGGTGATGTAACCGCCCGCCATGGCGAACGCGCCATGGGCGAGGTTGACGAAATTCATCAGTCCGAGCGTGACCGAGAGCCCGCATGCCACCACGAACAGCAGCATGCCGTAGGCGATACCGTCGAACAGGATGGTCAGCATGGAGAGAGCTTGCTCGGTCTGCCCCTTCGTCGCAAGCCGAGAAGGGGCAAAGCCGCGCTCGGAGAGGGGCTACTTCGGCGTCTTGGCCGGATCCTTCACGGCCTCGAAGGTCGCGAACTCCTGGTTATAGAGCTTGCCGTCCACCTTCTCGACCTTGCGGATGTAGATGTTCTGCACGATGTCGCGCGTTTCCGGGTCGATCGAGATCGGTCCGCGCGGACTCTCCCACTTCAACCCCTTCATGGCGGCGATCAGCTTGTCGCCGTCGGTTGCGCCGTTGGTCTTCTTCAGCGCCTCGTAGATCAAGTGCATGCCGTCATAGCCGCCGACCGACATGAAGTTGGGACGGAAGTTGTAGGCCTTCTCGAACGCCGTGACGTATTCCTTGTTCTTCGGCGAGGGGTGTGAGGCCGAATACATATGTGCGGTCACGGTGCCGATTACCGCGTCGCCCATCGTGGGCAGGAGGTCGTCATCGGTTACGTCGCCGGGGCCGATCAGCTTGATGCCGGCCTTGTCTAACCCGCGCTCGGTGAACTGGCGCACGAAGGTGCCGCCCTGACCAGAGGGCACGAAGATGAACAGCGCATCGGGCTTGGCATCGGCGGCGCGCTGCAGGAAGGGCGCAAAGTCCGGATTGGCGAGCGGCACGCGGATCGCCGCGAGAATCTCGCCGCCGCCGGCCTTGAACCGCTCGGAGAAGAATTTTTCACCATCGACTCCCGGCGCGTAGTCCGACACCATCGTGACGACCTTCTTGATGTTGTTCTTCGCCGCCCAGTCCGCGATGATCACCGAGGATTGCGCGAGCGTGAAGCTGGTGCGCGCGATATAGGGCGAGCGCTCGGTGATGATCGAGGTGCCGGCCGCCATCACGATCAGCGGCACCTTCGCCTGCGTCGCGAGCGGGGCCGCGGCGAGTGCCGCCGGCGTCACGCCGAAGCCCGCGATGAAGTTCACCTTGTCGTTGACGATCAGTTCCTGCGCGATGCGCTTGGTGTTGTCGGGCACCGCGGCGTCGTCCTTGAGGATGACTTCGATCTTCTTGCCTGCGACCGTCGTTCCATGCTGCTGCTGATAGAGCCTCACGGCGGCGTCGATCTGCTTGCCGGTCGAGGCCTGCTGGCCGGTCATCGGCAGAATCAGACCGATCTTGACCGTGTCCTGCGCGCCGGCGGGCTGGCTGAGAAACGCGCCCATGCCCAAGACCGCGACGCCTGAAACGAATTGCCTGCGCAACATCCCGGACTCCCCGATTAGCCGATCGTTTTCCTGAGCGGATGGCCCGCTTCTGCGTGGCGGATTTTTAGCGCGGGAAAGCAAGATTCGACAGCAGCTTTAGCCGGGAAATGCTTGCCTTTTGCCGGGATCTGACGTGTTAGGCGCATGCGTCATGCCCGGCCTTGTGCCGGGCATCCACGTCTTACACGGACCGCGTCCAAGACGTGGATGGCCGGGCGTCAGGGCGTTTACGCCCGTCTTCGACGGGCTATGCCCGGCCATGACGAAGTGAAGGCTGGCCTCAGGCGTGCGCCTGACGCTGCGGATCGACGATCTGCTCGAGCTTGCCCAGCACCCGCATGCAGGGAAGCAGTTGGGCGAGGCTCCCGTTCGGCTCGCGCTTCTCCTTGATGGCCGCGATGAACTCGCGATCCTCCAGTTCGATGCCGTCCATCGAGACATCGACCTTGGAAACGTCGATCGGCTCGTTCTTGCCGTTGAACAGGTCGTCGTAGCGGGCGAGAAACGTGCCGTTGTCGCAGATGTAGCGAAAAAAGGTCCCGAGCGGGCCGTCATTGTTGAACGACAGCGATAGCGTCAAGATCGCGCCGGACGGCACCTTGGCGACGATGCCCATGTCCATGGCGATCTTCAGTTCCGGATGCGCCGGGCCCTGCACGGCGTAGCAGTCCGAAATCGTCTCGCCGGTCTGGTACTGAAACAGGTCGATGGTGTGCGCCGCATGGTGCCACAACAGGTGGTCGGTCCATGAGCGGGGTTGGCCGGCGGCGTTCATGTTCTTTCGCCGGAAGAAGTAGGTCTGAACATCCATCTGCTGGATCTTCAGCTCGCCCTTCTGAATTTTCTTGTGAACGTACTGGTGGCTCGGGTTGAAGCGCCGCACATGGCCGCCCATCGCGACGACGCCCGTCTCCTTGGCGATCTTCACCAGGTTCTCGGCGTCCTCGACCGAGTCGGTCACCGGAATTTCCACCAGGACATGCTTGCCGGCGCGCATCACCTGCTCGCCCTGGCGGAAATGCATCTTGGTCGGCGTGGTGAGGATCACAGCGTCGGCGCGCTTGATGCCTTCGGACAATTCGCCGGTGTAGTGCGGAATGCCGTATTTCTCGGCCACCTTGGCAGTCGAATCTTGGTTGCCACCGACCAGGGAGGTGACTTCCACGCCCGGAATTCGCTTCAACGCGTCGAGATGCTTCTGGCCGAACGCGCCTTGCCCGGCAACGCAGATCTTCATGCGGCTTTCCTTGTCGCGGCTTTCGCCTTTGTTTTCTTCGACGCGGCTTTGCGCGCGGCCTTCTTTGCGCCCTTCACGCCGTTCTCAAGGATGATGTGGCCGACGGCCGTGTTCGATGCCGGCACCGTATAGAAGCGGTAGACTTCCTTCACCTTGTCGTCGAGCGCGCCGCGCATCACGTGCCACATCACGAGTTCGATGCCTTCCGCACCGGCCTCGCGCATGTATTCAAGGTGCGGCATCGCGGCGAGCTTCTTCGGATCCCTGGTGAGCCCGTCGAGGAAGGCCTTGTCGAATTTCTGATTGATCAGGCCCGCGCGTGGGCCGGAGATCTGGTGCGACATGCCGCCGGTGCCAAACACCACCACGCGCAGCTCGCCCGGATAGGACGCGACCGCCTTGCGGATCGCACGCCCGAGATCGAAGCAGCGCCTTCCGGTGGGCGGTGGATATTGCACCACGTTGACGGCGATCGGGATGACCGGGCAGGGCCACTGCTTGGGCGAGCCGAACGCAAGATTGAGCGGCACGGTGAGGCCGTGGTCGACTTCCATCTTGTTGACGATGGTAAGGTCGAAACCATCGAGAATGGTCGACGTCGCGATGTGCGAGGCAAGCTCCGGATGTCCTTTCACGACCGGCACCGGGCGCGGACCCCAACCCTCGTCGGCGGGCGGAAACTCCGCCGCGCAGCCGAGCGCGAAGGTCGGGATCAGCTCGACCGAGAACGCCGAGGCGTGATCGTTGTAGATCGCAATGACGACGTCCGGCTTGGTTTCAGCCATCCACTGCTTGGTTTTCTCGAAGCCGGAGAAAACACGCTTCCAGTATGGCTCTTCGGTCTGCTTGTTGTCGATTGCGGCGCCGATGGCCGGCACATGCGACGAAGCTAACCCTGCGATGATCTTTGCCACGGTATTACTTCCGCTTCTTTGAGGATTTGGACTTGGCTTTTTTTGCACCGCCCGCGGCGGCCTTCCTGGTGGGCGTGCCGTACTTGCCGGACTTCGACCGGTTCCCTTCCACCGAGCGGCCGCCTTCGATCATCATCTTGGCGTAATCATCTTGCGTCGAGCCGGTCATCACCGCGGCGAGATGGCGAAACGAGTGCCCGTCGGTCGCGCCCAGCTTGGCGGTGAAATAGATGTTGCCGCCGAGCTCGAGCATGCGGTTGTAGTCGCGCTTCAGGATCGCGTCGGTCTGCTCGGGCGTGAGCGGATACTTCTTCAGGTACTCGGCTTCGTTCGCCTTGAAGGCCTTGCGGTTCTCGTCCTTCATCAGCGACATGCAGAACATGTTGATCCCGTAGCCCTGACGCGAGCGTTCCGCATTGAACACGAATGTGCCCGGGATATCCTCGTATTCGTTCTCTTTTGGCTTCGCCGCCATCGGCGTTTTCTCCCTCAAGGGCGATCCGCAGGGAGCGGATCGGCGCGCCTCAGAAAATGCGGCGCGATGTCCCGCTTCACATACTCGGCGGGCGCCGCCTTGGCAACGCCGCGAACCAACGCGCAGCAGGGTGGAATCGTTCTGGTTTCCGGCCTCATGGTGAGGAGCCGCGCAGCGGCGTCTCGAACCATGGCCCGAGGCGCGTTCGCGGCCATCCTTCGAGACGCGGTGCTTCGCACGGCTCCTCGGGATGAGGTCAGGTTGCCCAATAAAGCCGCATTGGGTTGTCGACCAGCAGCGCCCGCTGCAGCGCGGGCGTGGGCGCGATCTTCGGGATCATGTCGGTGAGCACGCCGTCGTCCGGCGCCTCGTTCTTCATGTTGGGGTGCGGCCAGTCGGTGCCCCACAACACGCGGTCCGGGAACCGTTCTACGATCGTGCGCGCGAACGGCACCACGTCGTCATAGGGCGGGCCCGCGACGGTGAAGCGCTCCGGGCAGGTGACCTTGTTGATCCAGGTCTTGTTGGCATCGATTGCGCTCAGCCAGTTCTGGAACGCCTTGCCCTCGACCCCTTCCTTTATGTCCGGAACGCCCATGTGATCGAACACCAGGGTGGTCGGTAGCGATTTAAGAAACGGCGCCATCTCGTCGAGATCGGCGTGCTCGAAATAGATCACGATGTGCCAGCCGAGATCGGCGATGCGGTGAGCGATCCGCTGCATCACGTCCTTCGGCGTGGAATCGACCAGCCGCTTGATGAAGTTGAAGCGCACGCCGCGCACACCGGCGTCGTGCAGCTCCTTCAGCTCCGCGTCGGTGATCTTCTCGCCGACGAATGCGACGCCTTTCGCCTTGCCGTTCGAGTTGACCAGCGCGTCGACCAGCGCGCGGTTGTCGGTGTCGTGACAAGTCGCCTGCACGATCACGTTCTTGTCGAAGCCGAGGAAGTCGCGCAGCGCGAACAGCTTCTCCTTCGGCGCGTCGCACGGCGTGTACTTGCGCTTTGGCGCGAACGGAAACACGGCCTCCGGCCCGAACACGTGGCAATGGGCATCGACCGCGCCGGCCGGCGGCTTGTATTTCGGCTTCGAGGGATTGGGATGAAACGGGATGTAGCCGGGACTCATCGCCATCCGCGTCACACCCGCTCAATCGCCAGCGACACGCCCTGGCCGACGCCGACGCACATCGTCGCAAGCGCGCGCTGGCCGCCGATCTTCTCCAGCTGGTGCGCGGCGGTCATCGCGATGCGGGCGCCCGACATGCCGAGCGGATGACCGAGCGCGATCGCTCCGCCGTTCGGGTTGACGTGCTCGGCGTCGTCGGGGAGGCCAAGCTGGCGCATGACGGCGAGGCCCTGTGAGGCAAACGCCTCGTTCAACTCGATCACGTCGAAATCGCCGATCCTCAAGCCGAGCCGCTCCATCAGCTTGCGCGTGGACGGCACCGGGCCGACGCCCATGATGCGCGGCGGCACGCCGGCCGACGCCATGCCGACGATGCGTGCGCGGGGGCTCAGGCCATGCGCTTTCACCGCCGCCTCCGACGCGACGATCATCGCGGCGGCGCCGTCGTTCACGCCCGACGCGTTGCCGGCCGTCACAGTGCCCGGATCGCGGAACGGCGTCTTGAGCTTGGCGAG
Organism: uncultured Alphaproteobacteria bacterium; assembly: GCA_963778455.1. Classification (GTDB taxonomy): domain Bacteria; phylum Pseudomonadota; class Alphaproteobacteria; order Rhizobiales; family Xanthobacteraceae; genus PALSA-894. The sequence continues at coordinate 276,032 of CAVZUL010000005.1, read as the reverse complement.
GCCTTCGAGCGTGGTTTCGGGACGTGGGTGTTCGTCCGCCTCCACCTTCACCGTGACCTTGCCCGTGATCTCCACGGGCACGATCTCCTCGGCGAAGTAGCCGGCCGCGATCGCTTTGCCGGCGCGCTGCTGCGAGCGCCACGCGAAGGCGTCCTGATCCGCGCGCGTCACCTGAAATTCTTCCGCGACGTTCTCGCCGGTCTCCGGCATCGCGTCGACGCCGTATTGCTTCTTCATCAGCGGGTTGATGAAGCGCCAGCCGATGGTGGTGTCGTAGATTTCCGCCGCGCGCGCAAATGCTTCCGTCGCCTTGCCCTGCACGAACGGCGCGCGCGTCATCGACTCCACCCCGCCCGCGATCGCGAAATCGATGTCGCCCGCGCGGATCGCCTGCGCGGCCGCGCCGACCGCATTGAGGCCCGAGGCGCATAGCCGGTTGATCGTTACGCCCGGCACGTTGTCGGGCAGGCCCGCAAGCAGCAGCGCCATGCGGGCGACATTGCGGTTGTCTTCGCCGGCCTGGTTGGCGCAACCGAAATAGACCTCGTCGAGCTTCGTCCAGTCGACCTTTGGATTGCGCGCCATCAACGCCTTCAGCGGAACGGCCGCCAGATCGTCGGTGCGCACCTTGGAGAGCGCGCCCGCGTAACGGCCGATCGGTGTGCGCACGGCATCGCAAATGAAGGCTTCGGGCATGACCTGCTCCTTGGGAATTTGAGGCGTTTATCGCACAAATCCGCAGCTTGGCCAGCGGGCGCGGACAGGCCGGTTGGGCGATTGCGCGCGGATTGCAAAAGTCGGACACTGGCGCCGATGGGGCCGCCCGTTGCGTCCGGCCGGTTGCGCCGGGCAGCGGACAAAAGGCCTCCGCGTAAGGGAGGTTGACGATGACATTCCGGTCTTCAAGCCGGCGCGCGCTTTTGCTCGCCACGACGCTCGGTACCCTCGCAGTCTATCCGGCGGCCGCTCAGGCGCCGGCTCCTCTCAATCCCCAGCCGTTGCCGCCCGCTGCCGCCGCGCCTCCGGCCGCTGCGCCCGCACTCAACCCACAGCCTTTGCCCCCCGGCTCGCCGCTGATCGGGCGCCCGAACACCGAAGGCGCCATGAAGCTCGCGCCGATCGCCCCGCCGCCGATCCCGACTGCCGGCGACAAGCTTCCCCTCGACAAGCTGGTCGTGCCGAAGGGCTTCAAGGTCGAAGTGTGGGCGTCGGGTATCTTTAATGCCCGCACGATGCGGCAGGGCGACAAGGGCACGGTCTTTGTCTCCGGCCGCCTCAACGACAAGGTTCACGCGGTTGTCGAGAAGAACGGCAAGCGCGAGGTCAAAGTGATCGCCTCGGGCATGCACCGTCCGAACGGATTGGCGTACAAGGATGGCACTCTGTACGTCGCGGAAATCTCAAAAGTCACGAAGTTCGAGAAGATCGAGGACAATCTCGACAATCCGCCGAAAGGGACGATGATCTACGACGACCTGCCGAAGGACGAGGCGCACGGCTGGAAGTTCATCGGCATCGGACCGGACAACAAGCTCTATATTCCGGTCGGCCTACCCTGCAACAGTTGTCCGGCGCCGGACACGCATGCGCAGATGCGGCGCATCAATCTCGACGGCAGCGGCGCGGAAGTGATCGCGCGCGGCATCCGCAATACGGTCGGCTTCGACTGGCATCCGGTTTCGAAGCAACTCTACTTCACCGACAATGGCCGCGACTGGGTGTCCGAGGACTTCCCCGAGGACGAGCTCAATCGCATCACCAAGGTCGGCGAGCATTTCGGCAATCCGTTCTGCCATCAGGGTGACTTCCTCGATCCGGAGCTCGGCTGGGGCCGCTCGTGCGACGAGTTCGTGAAGCCGATCGCCAAGATGGGCCCGCATACCGCCTCGCTCGGGATGCGGTTCTACACCGGCAAGATGTTCCCGGCCGAGTACCGCGATCAGATCTTCGTTGCGCGGCGTGGCTCGTGGAACCGGACCAAGAAGGCAGGCGGCGACGTCGTGGTGGTGAAGCTGAACAAGGACGGCACGGTGAAGTCGATCACGCCGTTCATGACGGGCTTCATCCAGAACAACAACTATGTGGCGCGGCCGGTCGACGTGATGGTCATGACGGACGGCTCGATGCTCGTGTCGGACGACTACAACGGCGCGATTTATCGCGTCAGCTACGGCAGCGCAAAGACCGCCGCGACGAAGTAAAGCCGAATCCCCAGGGGCGGCCTTGTGCCGCCTCTGGCTTCATCCGCCTGAACACGACGGCCGGAGTAAAGGATGCGCAGAGCGATCGCTGCGCTGGCGCTGACTTTTGCGCTGATCGCGCCGGCGCTTGCGCAATCCTTTGAGGAACGGCTCGCCGCGTGTCTCGCCTGCCATGGCGAGAAGGGTGTGTCCGAAGCGCCCGAAGTGCCGTCGCTCGCCGGAATGCCGGAGAAATTCACCCTGATCCAGCTGTATCTCTTCCGTGAGCGGATGCGGAAGATCGAGATCATGAACGACGTCGCGAAGGGGATGACGAACGACGATCTACGCAAGTTTTCCGAGTATTTTGCGAGGCTGGCGCCACCGACGCTATCGGCCGAGGCGCCCGATCCCGCGATCGTGGCGCGTGCGCAGGCGTTGATCGCGAAACACTGGTGCGCATCCTGTCACAATCCGGACTTCTCAGGCCGCGAACAGATGCCGCGCCTTGCGGCGCAGCGCGAAGACTATCTGCTCAAGTCGCTGCGCGACTACAAGGCCGGTACGCGTCCGGGCTACGACGCCACGATGGACGAAGTGATCCGGCCCATCACTGACGCCGACATTGTGGATCTTGCGCACTATCTGGCGCGGCTGCGCTGAAGCCTACTCCGCCGCCTCGCGCACCGGCTCCACCCGCTCCACCTTGGCGGCGCAGAACTTGAACTCGGGGATCTTCCCGAACGGATCGAGCTTCGGATTGGTCAGCAGGTTCGCGGCCGCCTCGACGTAGGCGAACGGGATGAACACCACCCCGTCCGGCACCGCGTCGTCCTGACGCGAGGCAAGCTCCACGACGCCGCGCCGCGTCGACACGCGCACCGGGTCACCCGGCTCGATGCCGAGCTTGCGGATCGTGCCGGGCGAGAGCTGCGCGCTTGCGTTCGGCTCGATGGCGTCGAGCACGGCGGCGCGGCGCGTCATCGAGCCGGTGTGCCAATGCTCAAGCTGGCGGCCGGTCGAGAGGATGAACGGATACTCGGCGTCTGGCATCTCGTCGGGCGCGGTGTATTTCGTCGCAACCAGCTTGGCGAGGCCGTTCGGGCGCGGAATGCCCTTGTCGAACACCACGTCGCGGCCCGGCACATCCGGCCCGTCGACCGGGTAGGTGACGTGATCCTCGCGCGCGACGCGCTCCCACGTGATGTTGTCGAGCGCCGGCATCATGGAGGCCATCTCGGTGAACACTTCCGAGACGTGCTTGTAATTCCACTTCAACCCGATCCGCTGCGCGAGATCCTGGATGATCCAGAGGTCCTGCCGCGCCTCGCCGGGCAGCGGCAGAGCGGCCCGGCCCATCTGCACCTGGCGGTTGGTGTTGGTGACGGTGCCGTCCTTCTCGGGCCACGCCGACGCCGGGAGGATCACGTCCGCGTAGGAACACGTCTCGGTGACGAAGATGTCTTGCACCACGAGATGTTCGAGATGCGCCAGCGCGCCGCGCGCGTGGTTGAGGTCGGGGTCCGACATCGCGGGATTTTCGCCCATGATGTACATGCCCTTGATCTCGTCGTGGTGTACGGCGTCCATGATCTCGACCACCGTCTTGCCGCGCTTGGGATCGAGTTTCATGCCCCATGCGGCTTCGTATTTGCCACGGATTTCCGCATTCTCGACCGACTTGTAGTCGGGGAAGAACATCGGGATCAGACCGGCGTCGGAGGCGCCCTGCACGTTGTTCTGGCCGCGCAGCGGGTGCAGCCCGGTGCCGGGCCGGCCGATCTGGCCGCAGATCAGCGACAGCGCGATGAGGCAGCGCGCATTGTCGGTGCCGTGGGTGTGCTGCGATACGCCCATGCCCCAGAAGATGATCGCCGACTCGGCACGCGCGAAGGTGCGCGCCACGGTGCGCAGCACGTCCGGCTCGATGCCGCAGATCGGCGACATTTCCTCCGGCGTGAACGGCTTCACGCTCTCGGCGAGCTGCTCGAAGCCCTCGACATTGCTTTGCACGTATTGCTGGTCGTAGAGCTTCTCCGCGATGATGACGTTCAGCATGCCATTGAGCATTGCAACGTCGGTGCCGTTCCGGAACTGCATCATCTGCCAGGCATGGCGCTTCAAGGCCTGCCCACGCGGGTCCATCACGATCAGCTTGGCGCCGCGCTTGGCCGCCTGCTTGAAGAAGGTCGCGGCGACGGGATGGTTCTCGGTCGGGTTCGCGCCGATCACGATGATGACGTCGGAATTCTTGCATTCGTTGAAGGTGGCGGTGACCGCCGCAGACCCGACGCCCTCGAGAAGTGCTGCCACCGAGGAGGCGTGGCAGAGCCGCGTGCAGTGATCGACGTTGTTGGTGCCGAAGCCGGTGCGCACCAGCTTCTGGAACAGATACGCCTCTTCGTTCGAGCCTTTCGCGGAGCCGAAGCCGGCCAACGCACGAGGTCCGTCGCGGTCGCGGATCTTCACGAGGCCGGACGCCGCGCGCTCCATCGCCTCGTCCCATGTGGCGGGACGGAAGTGCGTCCACGGGTTTGCGGGATCGACCAGATCGTCGGCGCGCTTGGCGACGCCGTCTTTCCGGATCATCGGCTGGGTCAGGCGCTGCGGATTGCTCACATAGTCGAAGCCGAAGCGGCCCTTCACGCACAGCCTGTTCTGGTTCGCCGGGCCATCCTTGCCGGTGACGTAGAGAAGCTTGTCGTCCTTGATGTTGTAGGTGAGCTGACAGCCGACACCGCAGTACGGGCAGACGCTATCGACCTTGCGGTCGGGGAAATGCGCGGCCGTGCGCACATTGTCGTCGTTCACCAGCGTCGAGGGCATCAGCGCGCCGGTCGGGCAGGCCTGCACGCACTCACCGCACGCAACGCACGTGCTGCTCCCCATCGGATCGTCGAAGTCGAACACGATCTTTTCGTGGTGGCCGCGCCCCGCCATGCCGATCACGTCGTTGACCTGGACCTCGCGGCAGGCGCGGACGCACAGATTGCACTGGATGCAGGCGTCGAGATTGACCGCCATCGCGACATGGCTGCGGTCCGGGGCGGGATCGCGCTCGCGCGGCGGCAGGCGGCTCGTCGCGATCTCCATGCGGTCGGCCCACGACCAGAACTTGGAGGCCGGATCGTGCGCCTGCGTGTTGCGGTCGGGCTGGTCGGAGATCAGAAGCTCGAACACCATCTTGCGCGCCGTCCTGGCGCGGTCGGACTGCGACTTCACCTTCATGCCGGGAGAGGGCGTGCGGATGCAGCTTGCCGCGAGCACGCGCTCGCCCTCGATCTCGACCATGCAGGCGCGGCAGTTGCCGTCCGCCCGATATCCGGGCTCGGGCGCGTAGCACAGATGCGGGATGTCGGTGCCCTGGCGCTTGGCGACCTGCCAGATCGTCTCGCCCTCGCGCGCGTGCACTTCCTCGCCGTCGAGCGTGAAGGTGATGGCTTTCTTTTCGCTCATGGCATCACCATTGGCCCAGCGGCTTCACCAAATCATCGCGGAAATACTTGAACACACATGTCAGCGGGTTCGGCGCAGCCTGACCGAGGCCGCAGATCGAGGCATCGCGCATCGCTGTCGAAAGCTCGGTCAACAACACCTCATCCCACGGCCCGGTTGCCATCAGCTTGACGGCCTTCTCGGTTCCGGCGCGGCAGGGCGTGCACTGGCCGCAGCTTTCGTCCTCGAAGAAGCGCATCAGGTTGAGCGCCACGGCCTTCATGTCGTCCTTCTCGGACAGAATGACAACCGCGTGGGAACCGACAAAGCAGCCGTATTTTTCCAGCGTGCCAAAGTCCAAGGGCTCGTCCGCCATCGAGGCGGGCAGGATGCCGCCCGATGCGCCGCCCGGCAGGTAGCCCTTGAAGGTGTGGCCGTCGGCCATGCCGCCGCAATATTCCTCGATCAGCTCGCGCGCCGATACGCCCGCGGGCGCGAGCACGACGCCTGGCTTCTTCACGCGGCCGGAGACGGAGAAAGAGCGGAAGCCCTTGCGCTCCCGCCGGCCGTGCGAGGTGAACCACTCGGCTCCCTTTTCCAGAATGTCGCGCACCCAGTAGAGCGTCTCGACGTTCTGTTCGAGCGTCGGACGGCCGAATAGTCCGACTTGCGCCACGTAAGGCGGCCGGTGGCGCGGCAGGCCGCGCTTGCCCTCGATCGACTCGATCATCGCGGACTCTTCGCCGCAGATGTAGGCGCCCGCGCCGCGCCGCAGATGGATGTGCGCATGCGGGGAGAGGCCCGCCTGCTCGACGCGCGCGAACTCCTCGCGCAGCATCGCGATCAGCTCCGGATATTCGTCGCGGATGTAGACATAGATGTCAGCCGCCTCGACCACCCAGCCGGCGATCAGCATGCCTTCGATGAAGCGGTGCGGATCGAGGCCGAGATAGTGCCGGTCCTTGAACGTGCCCGGCTCGCCTTCGTCGCCGTTCACCGCCATCAGCCGCGGCGCCGGTTCGGCGCGCACCAGCGACCACTTGCGGCCGGTCGGAAAGCCGGCTCCGCCCAGCCCGCGCAGGCCGGCATCGCTCACGATCTTGATGATGTCGTCGCGCGTACGCTTGCCCGAGAGGCAATCACGCAGCAGCGTGTATCCGCCTTGTGCCTGATAGGCGGCGAAATCGACCTGCGGCTTGTGCGGATGCGCGTGCGCGCTTTTGCGCGCGGCCATTGTTACGGCCGCTTCATCCGCCTTCATTACCTGCACATGGCCGACCGCGCAGACCGGCGCGCGATCGCACGCGCCCATGCACGGCGCGCGCACGACACGCACGCCGGGGCCGAGTTTCGCCGGCAGATCGGCAAGCAATGTCTCCGCGCCCACCATCGCGCACGAGAGCGAGTCGCACACCCGCACCGTGACGGGCGGGGGAGGGACCTCGCCCTCCTTCACGACATCGAAGTGGGCGTAAAAGGTTGCGACCTCGTAGACCTCGGCTTGCGCGAGCTTCATCTCTGCGGCCAGCGCCGCAAGATGCGCGGCAGAAAGATGACCGTATCTGTCCTGGATGAGATGCAGATGCTCGATCAGCAGATCGCGCCGGCGTGGCTTGTCACCGAGCAGAGCGCGCACGTCATCGAGCGCCGCCGGATCGGTTTGGCGGCCTTTCGGCGTGCGGCGCGGCCGGTTCTTCTTCCGGCCCGATCCGCCATGGTCGATCGGACTGCGCGTGTCCATCCCAGGTCCTTGTTTGTTTAGAACAAAGCTGAATTGGTTGCTAAAAAACAATCCCGTAACGGCGATCAATCGATTGATGCCTTCTATCGTTGGGGATACAGTCAGAAAGCGCCATGAACAGGCTAACACATTGATCGATAAACTTGAATTCCTTCTTGCCCTCGCCCGCGAACACCATTTCGGCCGCGCCGCGGAAGCCTGCGGCGTCACCCAGCCGACGCTCTCGGCCGGCGTGAAGCAGATCGAGGCGCAAATGGGCGTGCTGCTGGTCAACCGCGGCTCGCGCTTTCGCGGCTTCACGCCGGAAGGCGAGAAGGTGCTCGAGTGGGCGCGCCGGATCGTCGGCGACGAGCGCGCCATGCGCGCAGAAATCAACGCGTTGCGCCACGGCCTCACCGGCCGCCTGCGCATCGCGGCGATCCCCACCGCGCTTGCGATGATCGCGAGCCTCACCACGCCGTTCCGCCAGCGCCACCCCAATGTCCAGTTCACCATCATGTCGCGCACCTCGATCGAGGTGCTGGAGCAGCTCGACAATCTCGAGATCGATGCCGGCGTCACCTATCTCGACAACGAGCCGCTTGGGCGCGTCAGCACGGTGCCGCTCTATCGCGAGCGCTACCGGCTGATCACGTCCTCGGACGCGCCGCTCGGCGATCGCGACAGCGTCACCTGGGCGGAAGTCGCGCAAGTGCCGCTCTGCCTGCTGACGCCAAACATGCAGAACCGGCGCATCATCGAAGGCCTGCTGCGCGGCGCGGGCGGCAACCCGCAGCCGACGCTTGAATCCAATTCGATGATCGTGCTGTTCGCGCATGTGCGCACCGGGCGCTGGGCGAGCGTAATGCCGGCGAAGCTCGCCGAGACGCTCGGGCTGACCGAAACGATCCGCGCGATCCCGATCACCGAGCCCGAGGCGGTGCACACCATCGGCCTCGTGGTGCCGGCACGCGAGCCGATGACGCCGCTCAATGCCGCGCTGGTCAACGAGGCAAAACGGCTCGCGCGCACGCTCGATCCGACGCTGAAGGCGGCATGAGGGAACGATGCTGCTCGTTCCGACGCGACTAGTGCCAAGCACAATTCACGGGCTTGGCGTGTTCGCCGCGGTGCCAATCGCGAAGGGCACGCCGGTGTGGCGCTTTGCGAAGGGTCTCGACATGGAATTCAACCCGGACATTGTCGAGACACTGCCTGCGCATGTGCGCGAATTTTTCGCGCACTACGGCTACCTCGACCGCAACGTGAAACGGCTCATCCTGTGCTTCGACGACGCGCGTTTCGTCAATCACTCGGACACGCCGAACGTCGCGACGGACTACGCGCAGGACCCTTACGGCCTCGACGTCGCGCTGCGCGACATCGCCGTGGGTGAGGAGCTGACGATGGACTATGCGGGGTTTGAGGAGCAGAGCGAAAGGGCGAAAGCTGTAGCCGCGAGCGGGGTCGATGTCATTGCGCCCTCTCCCCTTGTGGGAGAGGGCAACACCGAAACGTCAGCAAGCTCGATTGGGTGAGGGTTCGAGCAAGAGGCTGCAACCCCTCACCCATTCTCCTTCGTTGCCCCTCGGAGTAGCCCTCTCCCACAAGGGGAGAGGGCGCATCAACACGCGCAGCCCTCGCGACTCTACGCCACCTTCACGGTCAGATGCCGGAACATGGCGCTCTTCGCCTCGTCGTCCATCTCGGTCTTGAACTTGTGCTTGTCCTTCAGCGCGACAGCGCGCTGAGCCGCCGGGCGCGCGCTGACCTCATCGACCATACGCTTCAGGTTGGGAAATTTCGCCCAGCCGTTCTCGCCGAGGATATTCGGGATCAGCCGCGCCCAGCCCCAGATGTTCATGTCGACGATCGAGTAGTCGCCCAGCATGTATTTGTTCTTGCCCAAGCGCTCGTTGATGATGCCGAAATGGCGCTGCGCCTCATAGGCGTAGCGGTTGATGGCATACTCGTTCTTCTCCGGCGCATAGGCGCGGAAATGCACCGACTGGCCCGCATACGGGCCGACGCCGGACGAGACGAAGAACATCCAGGAAAGAAGCTCGCCGCGCGCCTTGTCGGACTTCGCGGGGATGAACTTGCCGGTCTTCTCGCCGAGATAGAGCAGGATCGCGCTCGAATCGAACACGGTCGCGTCGCCGTCGACGATCGCCGGCACCTTGGCGTTCGGATTGATCGCCATGAACTCGGGCTTGTGCTGGTCGCCCTTGCGCGTGTCGACCGCGATCGGCTCGTAGGGCAGACCGGTCTCTTCGAGCATCAGCGCGATCTTGGTCGGGTTCGGCGCGCCTGAGTAATAGAACTTGAGCATTGTCGTCTCCTTATTTCGCAAGTTGCTCCGACCTCATGCTGAGGAGGCCGCGAAGCGGCCGTCTCGAAGCATGGATGAATGGCCGGTGGCCGCCTCAGTCCTTCGAGACGCGCCCTGCGGGCGCTCCTCAGGATGAGGCGGAGAGAGGTTAGAACAGACCCACGATCCTACCCTGCTCGTTCACGTCAATCGAGTCCGCCGAGGGGACTTTCGGCAGGCCCGGCATGGTCATGATCTCACCGCAGATCGCGACGATGAATTCCGCGCCGGCCGAGAGGCGAACCTCGCGCACCGGGATGGAGAAGCCGGTCGGCGCGCCCTTGGCGTCCGGATTGGTCGAGAAGGAATACTGGGTCTTGGCGATGCAGACGGGCAGCTTGCCGAAGCCCATCTCTTCCCACGTCTTGAGCTGGTCCTTGACCGACTTGTCTGCCGTCGCATCATCGGCCCGATAGATTTCCTTCGCGATGGTGCGGATCTTCTCGAACAGCGGCATGTCGTCGCCGTAGAGCAGCTTCAGGTTCGCCTTGCCCTCGTCGCAGATCTTCACGACCGCCCTGGCGACATCCGCCGCGCCTTCGCCGCCCATCGCCCAGTGATCGGCCATCAGCGCCTCAACGCCGAGCGCCTTGCACTGCTCCTTCACCAGCGCGATCTCGGCATCCGTGTCGGCCGAGAAGCGATTGATCGACACGACCGCGGGGAGGCCGAACTTCTTGATGTTCTCGATGTGGCGCTGAAGATTGCTCATGCCGCTTGTCAAGGCGGCGAGGTTTTCCTTCTTCAGGTCTTCCTTCTTCACGCCGCCGTGCATCTTGAGCGCGCGGATGGTCGCGACGATCACGACGCAATTGGGCTTCAGCCCGGCCTTGCGGCACTTGATGTCGAGGAATTTCTCGGCACCGAGGTCGGCGCCGAATCCGGCTTCGGTCACCACGTAGTCGGCGAGCTTCAGCGCGGCCGTCGTCGCCGACACCGAGTTGCAGCCATGCGCGATATTGGCGAACGGGCCGCCGTGGATGAAGGCCGGCGTGCCTTCGAGCGTCTGCACCAGGTTCGGCGCGATCGCGTCCTTCAAGAGCGCCGTCATGGCGCCGTGCCCCTTGAGCTCGCTCGCGCGCACGGGTTTGCGGTCGCGCGTGTAGCCGACGATGATGTTGCCGAGGCGGACTTTAAGGTCTTCGAGGTCCTTGGCGAGGCAGAAGATCGCCATCACCTCGGATGCCACCGTGATGTCGAAGCCGGCCTCGCGCGGATAACCGTTGGCGACGCCGCCGAGCGAGCACACGATCTCGCGCAGCGCGCGGTCGTTCATGTCCATCACGCGGCGCCATGCGACGCGGCGCGAGTCGATGCCGAGCGTATTGCCCCAATAGATGTGATTGTCGACCAGCGCCGAAAGCAGATTGTGCGCCGACGTGATGGCGTGGAAGTCACCGGTGAAGTGGAGGTTGATGTCCTCCATCGGGATCACCTGCGCGTAGCCGCCGCCGGCAGCTCCCCCTTTCACGCCGAAGCACGGACCGAGCGAGGGCTCGCGCAGCGCGCACATCGCCTTCCTGCCGATGTGGTTGAGCGCGTCGGTCAGACCGACGGTGGTGGTGGTCTTGCCTTCGCCCGCCGGCGTCGGCGAGATCGCCGTCACCAGAATGAGCTTGCCGTCTTGTCTGCTGCCGAGCGACTTGATGAAGTCCATCGACACCTTGGCCTTGTAGTGGCCGTACGGCTCGAGGTTCTCCAGCGCGATGCCGAGTTTCTCCTTGGCGACATCCGCGATCCGCTTCGGCTTTGCGGCCTGCGAGATTTCGATGTCGGACTTCGGTGACTGATGCTGCGAGGCGGGCATGTTGATGTGATCCGTCAGGGAGGGAAGCGGGGAGGGAAACTTTCAGTTCGTCACGGGCATGACGGAGTGCATCATGAAAACTTGGCGCCTTTCTCGATATTGGCGCCCGTGGCCCATTCGCCGGCACCGACCTTCGGTCCGTCGGCCTGCACGCGCGTGACCTTGAAACGGCCGTCGGCGCAGACGACCGTGATGCCGTCAGCTTCGACCGCGACGATCTCGCCGAGCTTGCCGGCGATGCCCTTCGGGTTCTTGGCGGGCATTGGCTTCGCGTCGAACACCTTGATGGTCTTGCCGTCGAGCGTCGTCCAGGCGCCGGGCGCCGGATTGCACCCACGGATCAGCCGGTCGATCTGCTCCCAGGGCTTGCCCCAGTCGATCCTGGCATTGCCGGGGCCGCAACGGCCCTCGTAAGTCGCCTTCGATTCATCCTGCTTGATGCGCGGCGCCTTGCTGGCCTTCACCAGATCGACCGACTCCAGCATCGCGTCAACACCCATCGGGAACAGGCGATCGAAGTAGACCGTGCCGAGCGTGTCGGTGTCGCTGATCGGCGTCTTCTTCTGAACGAGGACGTCGCCGGTATCGAGCCCGTTGTCGGGCCAGAAGATCGACAGCCCGGTTTCCTTCTCGCCCTTGATGATCGGCCAGTTGATCGCGCTCGCGCCGCGATAGGCCGGCAGCAGCGATGGGTGATACTGGATCGAGCCGTGCGTCGGGATGTTGAGGAAGTCCTCCGGCACGAACAGCGTGACGAACGCCATCACCTGCAGGTCCGGCTTCAATTCACGGAATTGCTCCCACACCTCGGGCTTCTTGTAGGAACTTGGGCTGGAATACCGGCAGGCTCGCGGCAAGAGCGGCTTCGAGCAGTGGGTCCGGCTTCGCGCCGGGCTTGGTCGGCGCGACGTACACCGCGACGACGTGCTCGCCGCGCTTCAGCAGCGCGTCGAGCACCGCTTTGCCGAACGCCTGCTGGCCGTGAACCACGATACGCATTGGAAATATCTCTCCCCGAACTCGGTTCTTTCCCTCTCCCCGCAAGCGGGGAAGAGGGAAAGGAAGAACTACGCCGCCTCCGCCCGCGCGCCCTTCTCCGACGGCGTGATCGCGCCCGACGTCTTGATCTCGCTGACCTCGCTCGCCGAATAGCCGAGCACCTTGGTCAGAATCTCCTCGGTGTGCTCGCCGAGCAGCGGCGAGCGCTGCACGTCGCAAGTTGAATCCGACAGCTTGATCGGATTGCCGACGGTCAGATACTTGCCGCGCGTCGGATGATCGACCTCGACCACGGTGCCGGTCGCGCGCAGGGACGGCTCCTCGGCGATTTCCTTCATCGACAGGATCGGCCCGACCGGAATGTCGACCGCATTGCATAGGTCCATCACCTCGAACTTGGTCTTGGTCATGGTCCATTGCTCGATGGTGCCGAAGATCGCTTTCAGCCGCGGCAGGCGCGCGTTCGGCGTGGCGTAATCCGGATCGGTCTTCCATTCCGGCTTGCCGATCAGGTCGCAGATCGCGCCCCACACCGGCGCCTGCGTAATGAAGTAGATGTAGGCGTCGGGATCGTCCTCCCAGCCCTTGCACTTGAGGATCCAGCCCGGCTGTCCGCCGCCGGAATCATTGCCGGCGCGCGGCACCGCCTTGCCGAACGGCACGCCTTCGCCGAACTGCGAGTATTCCTTCAGCGGGCCATGCGCGAGGCGCTGCTGGTCGCGCAGCTTGACGCGCGCCAAATTCAGCACGCCGTCCTGCATGGCGCACAGCACCCTCTGCCCGCGCCCGGTGCGAATGCGCTGGTAGAGCGCCGACACGATGCCGAGCGCGAGATGCAGGCCGGTGCCTGAGTCGCCGATCTGCGCGCCCGTGACGAGCGGCGGACCCTCGCGGAAGCCGGTGGTCGAAGCCGAGCCGCCGGCGCATTGCGCGACGTTCTCGTAGACCTTGCAGTCCTCGTACGGCCCGGGACCGAAGCCCTTCACCGAGGCGACGATCATGCGCGGGTTGAGCTTGTGGATGTGCTCCCAGGTCAGCCCCATGCGGTCGAGCGCGCCGGGCGCGAAGTTCTCCACCAGCACGTCGCATTGCTTGATCAGGCGGTCGAGGATCTCGCGGCCCTTCGGGTGTTTCGAATCGATCGTGATCGAGCGCTTGTTGCCGTTGAGCATCGTGAAATAGAGCGAATCCGCGTTCGGCACGTCGCGCAATTGTCCGCGCGTGATGTCGCCGACGCCGGGGCGCTCCACCTTGATGCAGTCCGCGCCCAGATAGGCGAGCAACTGCGTGCAGGTCGGACCCGACTGCACGTGCGTGAAGTCGAGGATGCGCACGCCGTCGAGCGCCTTGCCGGCCTGACCGAACGGTTTTGACGAAGGCTTTGGCAAGCCGTTGCCACTGGATTTGTTTGCGCTATTGCCGGCGGCCTTGCGGTTGCTGCGCCTCGCGGCACTCGTCGTGGCCCGTGCGGCGCGCTTTTCCGCCGCGACGAGGCTGCGTTTGTTCGCGAGCGCCTTCTTCGGCGCGCGTAGCTGCTTGGCGGTGGGTTTTGCGGCGCGGCCCGGGGCGCGTGCGGCCGCATGAGCGGCGGCGCGCTTGGCGGCAGACGCCTTTTTTGTCACGCGCGCCGCCGCGCGGCGGGCTTTCACCTTGTTAGCCATTTGGTGTTCCTCTTAGTCACTATCTATTTCTTCTTCAGCTTGCTTTGCGGATTGAGATTGCCGATGCGGCCGCTCTCGCTGCCCGCCGCGGGATCGATCACCGCATTGATCAACGTCGACTTGCCTGAATCCATCGCGGCATTCACGGCGCGCCTGAGTTCGTCGGGCGACGTCACGTTGACGCCGACGCCGCCGAAAGCCTCCATCATTTTGTCGTAGCGCGCGCCTTTGACAAATACCGTCGGCGCGGGATCGTCACTGACGGGGTTCACGTCGGTGCCGCGATAGATGCCATCGTTGTTGAAGATGACGACGCAAACTGGAAGCTTGTAGCGGCAGATCGTTTCGACCTCCATGCCGGAGAAGCCGAACGCCGAGTCGCCCTCGACGCAGAGCACCGGCTTGCCGGTCTCGACCGCCGCCGCGATCGCATAGCCCATGCCGATGCCCATGATGCCCCAGGTGCCGACGTCGATGCGCTTGCGCGGCTGGTAGACGTCGATGATGCCGCGTGCGAGGTCGAGCGTGTTGGCGCCCTCGTTGACGAGGATTGCGTCGGGCCGCTCCTTGACGATCGTTTTGAGCACGCCGAGCGCGCCGTGATAGTCCATCGGCACATTGTTGTTCATCAGCCGCGGCGCCATCTTGGCGACGTTCTCGTCGCGCTTCGACGTCACCGTCTTGGTCCAGTCGGCCGGCGGCGCGGGCCAGTTGCCGCCCATGGCGTTTAGCATCGCCGTCACGCACGAGCCGATGTCGCCGACAACAGGCGCCACGATCTCGACGTTCGAGTCCATTTCCTTCGGCTCGATGTCGACCTGGATGAACTTCTTCGGTTCTGTGCCCCAGGTCTTGCCCTTGCCGTGCGACAGCAGCCAGTTGAGCCGCGCACCGATCAGCATCACCACGTCGGATTGCGCCAGCACAGTCGAGCGCGCCGCGCCCGCGCATTGCGGATGCGTGTCGGGCAGCAGGCCCTTGCCCATGCTCATCGGCAGGAACGGCACGCCGCTCTTCTCGACCAGCTGGCGGATCGCATCATCGGCCTGCGCATAGGCTGCGCCCTTGCCGAGGATGATCAGCGGGCGCTTCGCGCTTTTCAGGACATCGAGTGCGCGCTTGATCGAGTCCTGCGAGGGGATTTGCGCCGGAGCCGGGTCGATCACCTTCACCAGCGACTTCTGCCCGGCTTCCGCGTCCATCACCTGTCCGAACAGCTTCGCGGGCAGGTCGAGATAGACGCCGCCCGGACGGCCCGACACCGCGGCGCGGATCGCGCGCGCGATACCGATGCCGATGTCGGCAGCATGCAGGATGCGATAGGCCGCCTTGCAGAGGGGCTTGGCGATCGCGAGCTGGTCCATCTCCTCGTAGTCGCCCTGCTGCAGGTCGACGATCTCGCGCTCGGACGAGCCCGAGATCAGGATCATCGGGAAGCAGTTGGTCGTGGCGTGCGCGAGCGCGGTGAGGCCGTTGAGGAAGCCGGGCGCCGACACGGTGAGGCAAATGCCGGGTTTCTTGGTGAGGAAGCCCGCGATCGAGGCCGCATAGCCGGCGTTTTGCTCGTGGCGGAACGAGAGCACGCGAATGCCGGAGGCCTGCGCCATGCGGCCGAAGTCCGTGACCGGGATGCCGGGCACGCCATAGATCGTGGTAAGTCCGTTGAGCTTGAGCGCATCGATGATGAGATGAAAGCCGTCGGTCAGCTCGCGCTCTTCCTCGGACGCGGGCTTTTCCTTCAGTGCCGCATCAGCCATGGCGTTCTCCCCAATGTTACGCCGCGCGACTTTCGCGCCGTCGCATCTCAGTCCAGATAGTCCGCGTATTTCCTCACGTGCTCGGCCAATCCGAGCGCGTGGTTGCGCACGAGGTCCTCGGCGCGCTCGGTATCGCGTGCCTCCAGCGCCTCGATGATGTTGATATGATCGCGGATCGAGCGGTCGACGCGATCCTGCTCGCCGATGGTCTTGCGGCGGATCATGCGCATGTGGGTGAACAGGTTCTCGGCCAGGTCGATCAGCACGCCGTTCTTGCTCATTCGGATGATCGTCTGATGAAACTCGATGTTCACCTCGGAATATTCGTCGAGATGTGCGCGTGCCTCGCCGTTCTCGAAGGTCGCGAACATGCGCCGCAGCGAAGCGATCTCCTCGGTGGTGGCGTTCTGCGTGATCAGGCGCGCCGCCATGCTTTCGAGCGCCGCCCACGCGGTGATCATCTCGATCACCTCCTGCCTGGACTTGCGCACCACATAGATGCCGCGGCGCGGCACCGAGCGGACAAAGCCCTCGCGCTCGAGCTGCGCCATCGCCTCGCGCACCGGCGTGCGCGAGATGCCGAGATCGCTTGCCAGCTGTCGCTCGTCGAGCCGCACTTCGCCGGCCTGCTCGTAGATGTTGAGCGAAACGATGGTGTCCTTGAGCGCCGTGTACGCGCGGTCCGCGAAGGTCGAGGTGTCGCCGAGCGGCGCCAAGACGACACGCGCGGCTTCGCTCCGGGGAGGCGCTATCTCGCTCATGGCCGCCTCATAGGGAGAGGTATCAGGCCGCTGCCGCGATCTGGTATACATAATTCCATATACAGCATCTTAGCGCCCCTAATCAATCCGGCCAGCCCTCTTCAGGCAGCAGTCGCGAGGCGAAGCCGGGTCCAGGCCGTCTGGATCAGCGGCCAGAACAGCGCGATCAGCCCGAGCACCATGATCGTGCTCACCAGACTGTTGGAGAAGAACACGCCGAGGCTACCCTGCGAGGCGAGCAGCGATTGCCGGAACGCCTCTTCGGCCTTGTCGCCAAGCACGATCGCCAGCACCAGCGGCGCCAGCGGATAGTTGCACTTCTTCAGGACGTACCCGACGACGCCGAAGACGAGCATCATCACCACGTCGAACACCGAGTTGTGCACCGTATAGGCGCCGATCGCGCAGATCACGAGGATGACGGGTGCGATGATCGAAAACGGAATGCGCAGGATCGCGGCGAGCAGCGGTACGCAGGTGAGCACGATGATCAGTCCGACGAAGTTGCCGAGATACATCGAGGCGATTAGGCCCCAGACGAACTCCTTCTGTTCGACGAACAGCATCGGGCCGGGCTGCAGGCCCCAGATCAGCAGGCCGCCGAGCAGCACCGCGGCAGTCGGTGAGCCAGGCACGCCGAGCGAGAGCATCGGCAAGAGCGCCGACGTGCCGGCGGCGTGCGCGGCGGTCTCCGGCGCGACCACGCCCTCGATCTGACCGGTGCCGAACTTGTTGCCGTCCTTCGACACGCGCTTGGCGATGCCATAGCTCATGAAGGACGCAGGCGTGGCGCCCGCCGGCGTGATACCCATCCAGCAGCCGATGATGCAGGAACGCAGCGAGGTGGCCCAGTACTTGCCGAGCTCGATCCAGGTCTGGAACACGACGCGCGGATTGATCTTGGCGTAGCCGCCGCGGAAGCTCAGTCCCTCTTCCATGGTGAGGAGGATCTCGCCGATGCCGAACAATCCGATCACGGCGATCAGGAAGTCGAAGCCGGTCAGCAGTTCCGGGATGCCGAACGTGAGGCGCAGCTGGCCGGTGACCTGATCGAGGCCGACCGCCGCCAGCGCGAATCCGATCATCATCGACGCGACGGTTTTTGACGGCGGTTCCTTGCTCATGCCGACGAAGGAGCAGAATGCGAGGAAATACACCGCAAACTTTTCCGCCGGACCGAACTGCAACGCGAATTTCGCGACCAGAGGCGCGACCAGCGTGATCATGATCACGGCGAACAGCGCGCCGACGAACGAGGACGTGAACGCAGCGGTCAACGCCTCGCCGGCCTTGCCGGCGCGCGCCATCGGATGGCCGTCGAAGGTGGTGGCGACCGACCACGGCTCGCCCGGTATGTTGAACAGGATAGATGTGATGGCGCCGCCAAACAGTGCGCCCCAGTAGATACAGGACAGCATGATGATCGCGGAAGTCGGCGACATCGAGAACGTGAGCGGCAGCAGGATCGCGACCCCGTTGGCGCCGCCGAGCCCGGGCAGCACGCCGATGATGACGCCGAGCAGGATGCCGATCACCATCACCAGCACGTTGAATGGGAGCGGCACCACATAGCCAAAGACCTTGACGTCGACGATCTGCAGAACCGTCGCGAAGCCCTGAAACAGATTGGCGATTTCTTCCATTACGGCGTATTCCCGCGCAAACGCTTGCGCGCCCCCTAAAGCGTTTTGTTACAGCCCAAGCAGGTCTTCGATCGGTCCTTTCGGCAGCGGCACCAGGAACCACTTCTCGAACATCAGGAACGCGAGCACCGGGACCGCGATCGCAACCCCGAGGGTCAGTGTCCAGCTGTAGCGGCCGAGCCACTTCATGAAGACGGCGATGAGCAGGAAAGACGCGACGTAGAGTCCGAGCGACGGCACGAGTGCCACGTAAATTGCGGTCGGGATAACGACCGACAGGACCTGCCTCAGCTGCCCCCATTCGGCGAACAGCTTCTTGCGGTCGGCGCTCAGTGCGTGCGCGAGGTTGACCACGGTGGCGAGAAGGATCGCCAACCCGACATAGAACGGGAAGAACCCGGCCCGCGGACCTTCCGCGCCCCAGTTGATGCCGGCCAGCCATGCGCCGTAGATGATGATCGCGGCAAACAGCAGCATCGCGATCGCAACGCCGATCTCGACGCCCCGGTGCGTGGGACCCGCGCCGCTCGAGTGCGAACTGTCGGTCATGAATGGGCTCCGGATGCGCGCGCGCGTCCGGCGGGTCTGAACCCGCCGGACGCAATCGTCTCGAGCGTCAGTTGGTGGTCGCGAGGAAGCCGGCTTCCTTCATCAGGTCGCGGTGGCGCGCTTCTTCCTTCTCGACCCATTTGGCGTAGTCGGCGCCGGTCATGAACGTCTGATTGAACGCGCCGTTCTTCATCAGGTCTTTCCACTCCGGCGTCTCGCGCACCTTCTTGAGCAGATCGACATAGAACGCGACCTGATCGGGCGTCGCGTTCGGCGTCATGAAGATGCCGCGCAGCATGAGGTATTCCATATCCAGCCCCTGCGACTTGCAGGTCGGGATATCGCTCCACGCCATGTCCGCGGTCACCTTTTCGGTGTATTCGAGCTTCTTGCCGTCGAACACGCAGAGAGGACGCAACTGCCCGCCGCGCCATTGCGCGACCGCTTCGATCGGGTTGTTGACCGTCGAATTCGACGTGCTTGCCGACGAGCTGCACTGCCACTTCGCCGCCGCCGCGATACGGAATGTAGGTGAACTTGGTGCCGGTCGACTTCTCGATCGCGACCGTGATGATCTGGTCTTCCTGCTTCGAGCCGGTGCCGCCCATCTTGAACTGCCCGGGCGGCGCGGCCTTCACGGCGTCGATGTAATCCTTCACGGTCTTGTACGGCGTCTCGGCATTGACCCAGAGCACGAACTCGTCGAGCGCCATCATGGCGACCGGCGTGAGGTCCTTCCAGTTGACCGGAATGCCGGTGCCGAGCGGCGTGGTGAACAGGTTCGACAGCGTGATGATCAGCTTGTGCGGATTGCGCGCCGAGCCTTTCACGTCGAGGAAGCCTTCGCCGCCGGCTCCGCCGGCCTTGTTGATGACGACCATCGACTGCTTCATCAGGCTGTGCTTGGCCACGATGCCCTGGATGACGCGCGCCATCTGATCGGCGCCGCCGCCGGTACCGGCAGGCACAATGAGTTCGACTGGGCGCGTAGGCTCCCATGCGGCGGAGGCCGGTGTGACGATCGCAAACGCGGCCGCGCTGAGCGCGGCGGCTAGTCCACAAGTCGCAATTCCTCTGAATTTGGCTCGGGCCTGTCATGCGTCTCTCCCCAAGAATTTTGTCGTCCCCGCCGGACTGTGGCCGGCTTGGGCGTGGGATCACCGGGAGGAGTTTGCTCCCGATGGGCCAACGCCCGTTCGCCGAACAGATAATAAAGTATGCCAAAGGGCAAGCGGAATCCGACTTGAGGTATTAATGTCGCAGCGAACAATCTTTGTGACGTAACGGCAGGTTTTGCGGCTTTGTGTTCGCCGGCATTCTTCCACTTCAAGGTTGGCTCTTGAGATCGCCATGCGGTGCTGGCCAAAATCGGCTAGTTCTTCCTGGCAGTTGCAGCGAAACGGAAAGCTGGCGGCGAGAACAGGTGCGATGCAATTTCATCTGAACGGATTCGAACCCGGCGACCCGGAGATCGCCGACCCCGCGCAGCGGTACCCCGCGTCAGGAGTCTCCGGCACCGTTCCGGAGGAGGTCGATATTCTCATCGTCGGCTGCGGGCCGGCCGGTTTGACGCTTGCGGCGCAACTGTCCGCCTTTCCCGACATCAAGACAGCAATCGTCGAACAGAAGTCCGGCCCGCTGCTGCGCGGTCAGGCCGACGGCATCGCCTGCCGCACGATGGAAATGTTCGAGGCCTACGGCTTCAGCGAGCGCGTGGTGAAGGAAGCCTGCTGGATCAACGAGACGACGTTCTGGAAGCCCGACGACAAGCAGCGCGACAACATCGTCCGCAGCGGACGGGTGCAGGACGTCGAAGACGGGCTGTCGGAATTCCCGCATGTCGTTCTGAACCAGGCGCGGGTGCACGACTTCTATCTCGACGTCATGCGCAAATCGCCGTCACGGCTCGAGCCGTACTACGCGCGGCGCCTGCTCGATCTTGCAATCGACGAGAGCCTCCGGCGACAACGCCAATCCGTATCAGGTGACCGCCAGGCTCGAGCGGCTCGATCCCGCGCACGAAGGACAGATCGAGACGGTGAAGGCCCGCTATGTGGTGGGCTGCGACGGGGCGCGCAGCGTCGTGCGCAAGTCCATCGGGCGTGCGCTGCACGGCGACTCCGCCAATCACGCCTGGGGCGTGATGGATGTGCTGGCCGTCACCGACTTCCCCGACGTTCGCTTCAAGTGGCTGATCCAGTCCGCCAACGACGGCAGCATCATCATCATCCCGCGCGAGGGCGGCTATCTGTTTCGCCTCTATATCGAGCTCGACAAGCTCGGCGCGGCCGAGCGCGTTTCCGATCGCAACATCACGGCCGACGATCTGATCGCGAAGGCGCGGCGGATTCTCAATCCGCATACGTCTCGACGTGAAAGAGATTGCCTGGTGGTCGGTCTACGAGATCGGCCAGCGCCTGTGCGACAAGTTCGACGACGTGCCCGAAGAAGCCGTCAAGGAGCGATTGCCGCGCGTGTTCATCGCCGGCGATGCCTGCCACACGCACAGTCCGAAAGCCGGGCAGGGCATGAACGTCTCCATGCAGGACGGCTTCAATCTCGGCTGGAAGCTGGCTTCGGTGCTGCGGAAGCGGTGCGCACCGCGCCTCCTGCACACCTACTCGGCGGAACGTCAGGCCGTCGCCAAGGAGCTGATCGACTTCGATCGCGAATGGGCCGCCTTGCTGGCCTCAAGCAAAGGGTTCGACCCAGCCGAGACCCAGAACTATTTCGTGCGGCACGGGCGCTACACCGCCGGAACGGCGACGCGTTATCATCCCTCGATCCATCACCGGCGAGCCGACCTGTCAGCATCTGGCCGAGGGCGCTCACGATCGGCATGCGTTTCCATTCCGCGCCGGTCATCCGCGTCGCGGACGCGAAGCCTGTTCACCTCGGCCACGCCGTCAAGGCGGACGGCCGCTGGCGCATCTTCGCATTTGCCGGAGCGGAGGATCCAGCCGCGTCCAATTCGGGCATCCGCGGCCTGTGCGAATTTCTTGAGCGAGGCGCGAGAGTCACCTGTGAGGAAATACACTCCGGCCGGTGAGGACATCGACTCGGTGATCGATGTCCGTGCGGTATTTCAGCAAGGCCATCAGGAACTCGACATCAAATCCATGCCGTCCTTCCTTCTGCCGCCGAAGGGACGTTACGGACTTCGCGACTACGAGAAAATCTTCTGCCCCGACCTGAAGAGCGGCCAAGACATCTTCGCCATGCGTGGCATCGATCGCGAACGGGGTTGCATGGTGGTCGTGCGGCCGGACCAGTTCGTCGCGCATGTGCTCCCGCTCGACGGCTACAGCGAGCTCGCGGCCTTCTTCGATGGCTTCATGATGCCGGTGGCTGAGCGCGCGACCGCAGTTGCGGCAGAATAAGTCGCGCGCTCGGGATCAAGCCGCCTTCAGCCGCACGGTCTCCGGCACGGGCAGCGGCTTGTTGGCCGAGCCCTCGATCAACTCGACCGTCATGAAGATCATGTCCTGGTCGCCGAGATTTTCCAGATCGTGCACCTTGAACTCGCCCGCGCCGTAGGTCTCGTGGCGCGTCTCGCCCGGATGGTACGAATACTCGACCGTGGTGCCGTCCATCAGGTGCTGGCGTCCGCGCCCGCCATTCACGGCGGTCCAGAAGTAGTTCAGCACGTGGCGATGGAAGCCGATGCGCTCGCCGGGCTTGAGCCGGATGGTCCACACGCGCAGCTTGTCGGTCTCGGACAGAAGCTCGGACCCGACGCAGCCGTTCGGCTTCTCGGCCTCGCGCGCGAATTCGGCTTTCAGCGCAGCCGGCCATTCGGTCTTGACGTGCGTGTTGGCGGATTTCTCCTTCATGGTCATCGCCATGGCATTCTCCCTTCGGATATGCCCAAGCTATAGCAAGTTTCATTTCGCGGAGGAATGCGTTTGGCGAAGGGCAAGCGCGCGCTGGTAATCGGCGGCTCGATGAGCGGGCTGCTTGCCGCGCTCGCGCTGAAACAGCACGGCTGGCGGGCCGTCGTGTTCGAGCGCGTGGCCGAGCCGCTCGCCGGGCGCGGCGCCGGCATCGTGGCGCAGCCCGAGCTGAAGGCGATCCTGCGCACGCTTGGGCTCGAGGCCGACCGCGATCTCGGCATCGAGGTTTCAACGCGGGTGATGTTTGCGCGCGACGGCCGCGTGACGCATCGGGTGCCGATTGCACAGACGATGACCGCATGGGACCGGGTGTTTTTTCTGCTCAAGGCCGCGCTGCCCGAGGCGAACTATCATTGCGGCAAGGAATTGCGCCGGGTCGAGCAGGGCGGACAGGGCGTGATCGCGCATTTCGCCGATGGCTCGGCCGAGGAGGGCGATGTCTTGGTCGGCGCTGATGGTATTCGCTCGACGGTGCGCCAGCAATATCTCCCCGAGGTCGTGCCGCTCTATGCCGGCTATACGGCGTGGCGTGGGCTGATCGCCGAAGGCGCGTTTCCGGCTGCGCTGCATGCCGCGCTGTTCGAGGACTTCTCGTTCTGTCTTCCGGAGAACGAGCAGATGCTCGGCTATCCGGTGGCGGGACCGGACAACGATCTGCGCCCGGGCCGTCGCCGCTACAATTTCGTCTGGTACCGGCCGGCGAGCGAGGCGCGTGAATTGCCGCGGCTGCTGACCGACGATTCCGGCCACACCCATGTGCTGTCGATCCCGCCGCCGCTGATCGCGCGCGGTGTGATCGTGGCGATGCGCCATGATGCCGAACGCGTGCTGGCGCCGCAGTTCAACGAGATGGTCGGCCTGTGCGCGCAGCCGTTCCTGCAACCGATCTACGATCTGGAAGTGCCGCGCATGGCGTTCGGCCGCGTCGCGATCCTGGGCGACGCTGCGTTCGTGGCGCGTCCGCATGTCGGCGCAGGCGTCGCGAAGGCTGCGGAGGATGCGCTCGCGCTGGCGCAGGCGCTCGGCGCAAACTCGGACAGCGAAGCGGCCCTGAAGCACTATGAGAAGGCGCGCATTCCGGCCGGGGCGCGCATCATCGCGCGCGCGCGTCATCTCGGCGCCTACGTGCAGGCCGACTTGAAGACGGAAGCCGAGCGCGAATACGCCGCGCGCCACCGCACGCCCGAGGCGGTGCTCGCCGAAACTGCGATGATGGATTTTTGACAACACTCTCTATTCGTCATGGCCGGGCTTGTCCCGGCCATCCCCATAGATGACGCACCAGCGTGCCAGCCTTGTCGGGGTCGCCGGGACAAGCCCGGCGACGACGAAGAATCAAATCCCCAGCAACTTCTTCGCATTTCCCCCGCAAATCGCCGCGACGGTTTTCGCGTCGAGCGATTCCGTGTTCGCCACGTGACCGACCGGATCGTAGTCGGCCATGTCGAACGGATAGTCGGTGCCCATGATAATGTGATCGGCACCGAAGACCTTCACGAGATACTCGAGCTGGTGCGGCGTGAACACGATCGTGTCGAAGTAGACGCGTTTCAGGTATTCGGTCGGCGGCTTGGGCAAGTTGTTCGCGACGTCGGTGCGCGCACCCCAGGCGTGATCGATGCGGCCCGAGTAGCCGCCGAGATAGCCGCCGCCGTGCACGGCGAGGATCTTCAGCTTGGGGTGACGCTCCAGCACGCCGTCGAAGATCAGGTAGTGCAGCGCGACCGTGGTATCGAGCGGATTGCCGATCACGTTGGAGAAATACAGGCGCGCGAAGCGCTCGCCCTGCGTGAAGCCGTTCGGATGGATCACCACGAGCGCGCCGAGCGCCTCGGCCTTGGCCCAGAACGGCGCGAAGGCCGGATCCGAGAGTTCGCGGCCCGCCACGTTGGTGAGAATCTGGCAGCCCTTGAAGCCAAGCTCCTTCATGGAGCGTTCGAGCTCAACCGCCGCCTCGTTGCCGTCCTGCATCGGCACGGTGCCGAGCGCGACGAAGCGGTCCGGCTTGCGCGCCACGTAAGCGGCGATGCCGTCGTTGAGCACGCGTATCGCCTTCACGCCGATTTCGACCGGCACCGTGAAATAACATTGCGGCGGGGGCGGCATGACGAGCTGCATGTCGAGACCCATTTCGTCCATGTCGCGCAAGCGATCGTCGAGGCCGTTTTCCAGTCCGGTCATGCGGGTGCGTCGGTCGGCCTCCTGCTTCGCGTTGAGCGCCTTGACGTTGGGCGTGGCGAAGTGGCCGAGCGGAACGGTGGCCATGTCGAGATGCGGCTGCGCGATTTGCGCCGCGGCCGGCACGCCGACGTGCGAATGGATGTCGATGGTCGTCGACTTCGGCCGCACCTCGCGTCCGGGCTTGCCTTGCTTGCGCGCCGCGGTCGGGCCGTATCGGTTGGTGTCGGTCACGTTTCTTCTCTCCTGCTCTATGTTGCCCCTCACCCTGAGGAGCACGCGAAGCGTGCGTCTCGAAGGGCGAGGGCGTGTATGTGGCCATCCTTCGAGAGGCGGCCTGCGGCCACTCCTCAGGATGAGGTCAGATCAAAACACCCCCAGATGCTGCGCGATGATCCGGTCGTTGGTCCGCGTCTCGGCGGCGGTGCCGTTGAATACCACCGCGCCGGTATTCACGATCACCACGTCGTCCGCAAGGTCGAGCGTAAGCTTGATGTTCTGTTCGACCAGCACGATCGACAGCCCTTCGGCCTTCAGTTGCGCAATGGTGCGGCCGACTTCGGCGACGATCTGCGGCGCGAGGCCCTCGGACGGCTCGTCCATCAAGAGCACGCGCGGATTGCCCATCAGGGCGCGGCCGATCGCGAGCATCTGCTGCTCGCCGCCGGAGAGCGAGCCCGCGACCTGCGCGTGGCGCTCCTTCAGGCGCGGGAACAACGCGAAAACGCGATCGATGGTCCAATTGCCGGTCGCGCGTGTTTGCGCTGCGACCATCAGGTTCTCGGCGACGGTGAGCGAACGGAACACGCGGCGGCCCTGCGGCACGAGGCAGATGCCCTTGCGGGCGATCGTCTCGGGCGCAAGCCCCGCGACCTCCTCGCCGAACAGCGCGATCGCGCCGCGCCGCGGGCGCAGGAAGCCCATGATGGTGGCCATGCAGGTGGTCTTGCCGGCGCCGTTGCGGCCCAAGAGGCCGAGCAGCCGTCCCGGCTGCAGCGCGAAGCCGACGCCGTGCAGCACATGGCTGTCGCCGTAGAATGTGTCCACATTGCTGACCGCCAGCGCCTCACTCCCCAAGGTACACCTCCTTGGTGCGCGGATCGGCGACGACCTCCGCGCGTGTGCCTTCGACGATGACCTCGCCATAGTGCAGCAAGGTGATGCGCTCCGCGAAGGCGAGCGCCGAATCCATGTCGTGCTCGATCATCACGATAGTGACGTCGCGCGGCACTTTCGCGAGTAATTCGCGCACCTGCTGACGTTCCTCCTGGCTCAAACCCGCGAGCGGCTCGTCGAGCAGCAGCACCTTCGGCTTCTGGGCGAGCGCCATCGCCATTTCGAGCCGACGCCGCTCGCCGTACGACGTCTCCGCCACACTGCAGTCCGCGCTGGCGCCGAGGCCAACGAGGCTCAACGCCTCGCGCGCCGCATCATAGAGATGGCCTTGACCGGAGAGGAACGTCCACACGTTCCAGCGCAGCCTGTCGAGGCCGAGCAGTGCCAGCACGACGTTGTGGCAGAGCGTCTCCTTGGGGAACAGCGTGAGAATCTGATACGTGCGCGCGAGGCCGAGGTGCACGCGCTGCTGGGTCGGGAGCTTCAATAGTTCCTGCCCGAACAGTTTCACCGAACCGGTGTCGGGCGTCAGATCGCCGGTGACGAGATTGAACAGCGTTGTCTTGCCGGCGCCGTTCGGCCCGATGATCAGCCGCCGCTCTCCCGGCATCACGGTCAGCGACACATCCTTGGTCGCCGGCAGGCCGCCGAACCGCTTGCTCAGGCGCGTCACTTCGAGCGCGGGCGTCATGCGGTGCGCTCCAGCGTGCCTGGTGCTTTTCTTGGCGCGCGCCAGCGCAGCCACAGTTGACGCACGCCGGGCACGATGCCGAACGGCATGAACATGATGACGACGACGAAAATCACGCCGAGCAGCGAGTTCCAGCGCTCGAAGTAGGTCGAGACGACGTTCTTCACCAACGTGATGATGACCGCGCCGACGATCGGGCCGGTCAAGCTCGATGCGCCGCCGAGGATCGCCATCAGCAGCACCTCGGCGGACTGCTGCAGCGAGATCGCGTGCGGTGAGATGAACAGATTGTAGTAGACGTAGAGCAGGCCCGCGACCGAGCCCCAGAACGACGCGAGCACGAAAGCGAACCACTGGATCAGCCACACATTGTGGCCGAGCATGCGCATGCGGCGCGGCTGGTCGCGCGCGCCCTGCAGCGCGGCGCCGAACGGCGAGCGCGTCACACGCCAGATGAAGAACAGCGCGATCGCGAATACGATCAGCGTGAACCAGTAGAAGTTCGTCGCGCCGTTGATGTCGATCCCGAACGGCTGCGGGCGCGCGGCGTACCGCAGCCCGTTGTCGCCGTCGGTGATCGTGTTGGCGCGGTACGCGACGCCCCACACGATCTGCCCAAGCGCGAGCGTGATCATCAGGAAGCCGATGCCGGAGGCACGCAACGCCAGTAGGCCGAAGAACGCGCCGCACAGCGTGGAGAACACGATGGCGAGGATCGCCGAGAGAAGCTGGCCGTAACCCGCATTGAGCAGCAGCACGGCCGCATAGCTCGCGAGGCCGAGGAAGGACGCATGGCCGAGCGAGACCATGCCGCCATAGCCGAGCAGCAGGTTCAGGCTGAGCGCGAGCAGCGCGTAGATGAGGATCTGGCTCGCGAGGTTGAGATAGTAATCGTTGGTGATCACGAGCGGCACGGCGATCAGCGCGATGCCGATCGCGAACAGGAGAACCGCGTTGCGCCTCATGACGGGACCCGGCCGAACAGGCCCTGTGGCCGGAACACCAGCACCAGCACCATCGGCAGGAACAGAATGAAGTAGGCGAGATCGGGAAACAGCGCGATCCCGAAATTATAGAGAAAGCCCACCACAAAGCTGCCGACGAAGGCGCCAAGCAGCGAGCCCGCGCCGCCGAGGATCACGACGATCAGTGCGAGCGGCAGCATGTCGGTGTCGAGGCCCGGATAGGCGTTGAGCATCGGCGCGCCGAGCGTGCCGCCCAACCCGGCGAGCACGGCGCCGAGGCAGAACACGATGGTGAACAGCAGCGACACCGGAATACCGACGCCGCGCGCCATCTCCATGTCGTCGACGCCGGCGCGGATCATGGCGCCAAGCCGCGTGCGCTCCATCAACAGCAACAGCGCGACCGCGACGACCAGCGCGATGCCAAGCACGACGAGGCGGAAAGTCGGGAATGCGAAGCCGCCGTAGCGCAGCGGAGGGCGCAGCTCGACCGGCGCCGCCACCGTCCAGGGATCGCCGGTCCAGATCAGCAGGCACAGGTCGGCAATGATGAACGAGACGCCGAGCGTGACCAGAACCTGGCCCTGCACGTTGCCGGCGAGGCGGCGCAGGATCAGCCGCTCGAACACGATGCCGAGGAGGCCGACACCGAGGCCCGCGCCGAGCACTGCGATCCAGAAATGGCCGCCGAAATACGTAATGGTCGCGCCGAGATATGCGCCGAGCATGAAGAAGGCGCCATGCGCGAGGTTGGGAATGCGCATCAGGCCGAACGCGAGCGAGAATCCGGACGAGAGCAGGAACAGCAGTCCGCCGAAGGCGATGCTGTTCAGCGTCTGGATGATCCAGAATTGCATTTGCTTACTTCCCTCGCCCCGCGAAGCGGGGAGAGGGTGCCGAACGAGCGCAGCGAAGTGAGGCGGGTGAGGGGCTTTTCATTTTAGGCGGCAGCCCCTCACCGGCTCGCAGCTTTGCTGCTCGCCACCCTCTCCCCGCTTTGCGGGGAGAGGGAAAAGAAAGAGAGGCCTGCGCATCAGGCTACGTCGTCATTCCAAATTCTTCGCCGGCGGCCAGTCGCGCGAGTAGACCGGGTTCTTCAGGAACTCGTCCTTGTTGTAGGTCCAGAACTGGCTGACGTTTGGATAGGTCTTGACGACGGCGTTGATGTATTTGCCGTCCTTCTTCTCGACCTTGCGGATGTACATGTTGCTGACGACATTGCCGAGCTCGTCGAAGCTGATCGGCCCGCTCACGGTCGCCGGCACCTTCGCCTCCCGCAGCGCCTTCATGAAGACGTCCTTGTCTTCGACCTTGCCGCCGATCCCCTTGACGGCATGCTCGAGAACCTCGCCGCACAGATAGGTCTCTGCCGCGTACACGCCGGGGTCGACCTTGTATTCGCGCTGGATCGACGCGACGAACTTCTTGTTGATCGGATTGTCGAGTTGCGCCGAATACCAGTTGCCCGTGATGGCGCCGAGCCCGTCCTCGCCGATCTGCTGCAGCAAGGATTCATCGACCGGCGTGAAGCCGCCGAGGAGCTGGAACTTGCCTTTCAGTCCATACTCGGAAAGCTGGCGGATGATCTTCAGGCCGTTCGAGCCGGCATGGCCGGTATAGAGGCAGTCGATGTTCGGCTTCAGTTGCGAGATATAGGTGCCGTAATCGGGCGCATTGAGCGGCGTGAACAGCTTCTGCACCACCTTGCCGCCGGCATCCTCGAACACGCGCTGGAAGCCTGCGACGTTCTCGTGGCCGAACGCGAAATCGTCCGCCATCACGGCGCACCGCTTGAGCTTCAGCTCCTTCGCGGCGTAGTCGGCGACGGCGTGGCTCGGCTGTGACGAGGTGGAGCTCGGCCGCACCAGCCACGGATTGGCCTTGCGCTGCGTCATGTCCTCGGCGCCCGCAACGGTGAGGATCGGTGTTTTCGAGGAGCGGATGTAGTCGTCGATCGCCAGCGCCTCGAAGGCGGCAAGCGGGCCGATCAGCACGTGCACGTTGAAGCGCTCGACCAGCTCCTGTGTCTTGGTGCGTGCCTGCGCCGGGTTACCGCCGGTGTCGGCGGTCTGCAGCTCGACCGGGCGGCCGGCCATCTGGAAGTTGCGTTCCTTGAAGAAGACGGTGAGGCCCTGCTCCATCTGCAGTCCGCCCGAGGCGAGCGGGCCAGTCTTGATGGTCAGGAAGCCAACCTTGATGGGTCCAGCCTGCGCAACCGCGGCGGGGACTTTCAGCGCGGAGGTCGCGACGCCCGCGGCCAGCGCGCCTTTCAGAACGTGACGCCTGTTCATGCTCATGCTGCTTCCTCCCTTGGTTTTTTGTCGTGCCTATGCTCTTGCAAGTTTGGGGCTGGTGCAACGGGGTAAGTTGGCGCGGCTCCCTCCTTCCGTCTTCCCGGGGCCGAGCGAAGCGAGGAGCCCGGGATCCATAACCACGAACTCGAGCAACTTACGCTCCGCCAGTGGTTATGGATTCCGGGGCTCGCGCCTTCGGCACGCCCCGGAATGACCACCTCACTTTTGCGGTACGACAGGCAACAGCAGATAGGCCTGCCTGCTTCCGCCAAAATGCAGCGTGGTCTGCCCACCGAAGATGTCCTTCGGCCGGTCGACCGGATCGTCATGCAGGAATGGGCCGCACCCCTTCAGCTCATTCTTGAAATTTGAGAGCTTGCCGCCCGAGCCGCCCCCGTATTCATAGTCCTTGCCGCGCACGGACAGCGCCACCCGATAGCCGGTCGGCACCACGATCGAGGTTGGCCACAGCTCGATGTCGAGCTCGACCGGAACGCCGGGCGTCAGCGGCTGCTTCTCGTCGTGCGTGTGATAGGGTCGGTAGGCGAGGGTGAGCTTGCGATCAAGCTTGCGATGCGAGGCGCGCAGCCACCCTTGGGCGATCGGCGTGTGCGGATCGATCGCGCCCTGGAACACGATCTCCTTCATGTCGGCGGAGAACACGCGCAGCACCAGGAACAGGTCGGCATCGGCGGTCGATGACGACACGAACAGTTTCGCCGCGACCGGCCCGGTGATCTCGGTCTCGGTGTGCAGCGGCGCGGTCATGAAGGTGACGCCTTCGCCGAGCGCGTCGAATGTCACGCGCGCGTCGCCAGTGAGCGAGGTTTCGACGAGCGAGAAATCCAAAGAATTAAGATAGAGCTTGGTCCACTTCGTTCGCGCGAGCGGCCATTCGTTCTCGCCGCGCTCGACGAATTTCTCTCCGGGGTGGCGTACCTGCAAGAGCACGCGCGGCTGCTTGCCCCAGCCGGTGTCCTGACCTTTCAGGAAATAATCGAAGAACTTGCGCTGCAGTTCGCGCCCGTAGTCCGTATAGAAATGCGTCCAGTGCTCGATGCCGTGCGCTTCGAGCCATTTGTCTTTCGAGGCGGCGCGCGCAAATCCCTCGAAGTTGCCGCGCGGGTGCAGGCCCTGTCCGCCCCAGTTCGCCGTCGAGAACAGCGGCGCCGTGATCTTGTCCCACTTGGGCGAGCGCGCCTTGTGATAATCGTCGTCGAGCGGATGCGCGCGGATCTCCGCGCCGAAGTCGCAGCGATTCTTCGCAAGCTGCTCTTCGCTCAAGGTCTTCGGTCCGCACACCAGTTCGCCATGCACGCGCGACCGCTTGCCGCGCTCGCCCGCGCCGTACTGCACGGTCTTCACCTGCATGTCGTACCAGTTAGCCCAAAAGGTCGAGAGCATGCCGCCATGGTGCGTCATGTCGCGGTACCAGTCGGCCGCCCCCTCCCACACGCACATCGCGGCGAGATGCGGCGGCTGCAGCGAGGCCACGTGCCACGCGTTGATGCCGTAGTACGAGATGCCGTTGAGCCCGACCTTGCCGTTCGACCAGGGCTGCACGCCGGCCCATTCGATGCAGTCGTGGAAATCCTTAGTCTCTCTTGGAGAGAAGTGATCGATGTAGCCGGGCGAGCAGCCCACGCCGCGCGAGTCCACTCGCACGCACGCATAGCCGTGCGGCACCCATTTCTCCGGGTCCACCACTTCCCAGCTTTGATAGAGGTTGGACGATCCCGCCGCGACGTCGGGATGTTTCTCCACCATGCGCTGCCACGCACTCGGATAGCCGTCCTGGAACGCGAGCCCCTTCGCATAGGGACCGTAGGTGAGGATGACTGGATAGTTTCGGTCCGCGATCGGGCGGAATACATCCGCGCGGACGACGAGGCCGTCGTCCATCGTGATCGGCACATCCCAGTCGATGCGCATGCCGTCGCGGATTTCGGCATAGCGCGTCGTAGACGCGCGTGAACGCGCTTGAGCGGTCATCGTCTGATGCCCGCCATCGCCTCCAGCACGGCGCACACCGAGCCGGTGTCCTCATCGGCGTGACCCGTCGACAACGCCGCGCGATAGATCGGCTCGGTTGCGGAGAACAACGGCGTCGGGCAGCCGACGCTTGCGGCGTACTCGCTGATCACCTTCATGTCCTTCTGCCAGGTCGAAACCCGCATGGTGAGATTTTCGCCCACGTAGTTGTCATGCACCATCATCGGCGCGCGCAATTCGAACACGCGCGAGTTGCCGGCGCCCGCTGTGATCAGCTTGAAGACCTGCGCGGGATCGAGCCCGGCCTTCATGCCGAGCACCATCGCCTCGGCGCTCGCGACGTTGTGGATCGCGACCAGCAGGTTCGCGACGAATTTCATCTTCATGCCGTTCCCGAAGGCGCCGAGGTCGTGCGCCTGGCGCGCAAAGTCCGCGAACACCGGCATCAGGCTCTGGATCGCCTGCGCGTCGCCGCTCGCGTAAACCACGAGATCCTTGGTACGCGCCTGCGCGCCGGTGCCAGAGAGCGGACAATCGAGCATGGTGTGTCCCGCCGCGCGCAGCGCAGCCTCGGCCCCCGTCTTGTCTTCCAGCGAGAAGGTCGAAAGCTCCGCAATCACGCGGCGCGGCAGCCTTGCGTCGGCGATCGCCTCGACGGTCGCCATCAGCGCCTCGGGCTTCGGCAGGCTGACGAGGATATTCGTCGCTTTCGTCGCGACTGCCGCTGCATCTTTCGCGATCTCGACACCGGCCGCCTTCGCCTCGTCGCAGCGTGCTTTCTCGAGGTCGAAGCCGATCACCTGCCAGCCGGCGGCGCTCAGGTTCTTCGCGATCGCGCCGCCCATGATGCCGAGGCCGACGATGCCCACGCTTCCCTTAGCTGCAGGGCTCATGTTCTCTCCCAATCGCGCGTTATTGTCGTAGTATGTCGCAAGACGCAGACGGTACCAGCGGGGGTTCCTCATGCAAATCGGAGTTGCCGGGCTTGGCCGCATGGGTGCCGCGGTAGCGGCGCGGCTGATGGAAGTGGGTCACACGATCACGGTGTGGAACCGCTCGCCCGGCAAAGCGAAGGCGCTGATGGACGCCGGCGCGAAACAGGCCGAGACACCGGAGGACTTGGCCGAGCACAGCGAAGTCATCATCACGATGCTGACCGACGCGGACGCGATCGATCATGTCTACAACGGCGAGCATGGGCTGCTGAGCGGCGACGTGACCGACAAGCTGTTCATCGAGATGAGCACGGTGCGGCCGGAGGTCGAGATCGCGCTGGCGAAAGTGGTGCGCGCGAGCGGTGCGCGCTTCGTCGAATGTCCGGTGGGCGGCACGACGGGACCGGCGCGGCAGGGCAAGCTGTTCGGCTTCATGGGCGCGGAGCCGGGCGACGCGGAGCTGGCGAAACCGATCCTCGATCAACTCTGCCGCCGGCTCGAGCATGTCGGGCCGGTCGGCAACGGTGCGCTCGCCAAGTTCACCATCAACATGCCGCTGATGATCTATTACCAGGCGCTCGGCGAGGCGCTGTCGATGGCGCGCGGAATGGGTCTCGAACCCGAGCGGCTGATGGATATTCTTGCGGATACCTCCGGCGCACCCACGATGATGAAGGCGCGGGCGCCGACCGTTGCGAAGATGATCAACGGCGAGGAGACGCCGGTGACGTTCGATCTCGCCGGCTGCGTGAAGGATCTGCAATCGATGCAGGCGGAGGGGAAGGCGCGCGGGCTGTCGCTGCCGCTGGTGCAACTCACGCTCGCCTGCATGGAAGAGTCGGTGTCGAAGGGACTCGGCGGCAAGGAAGTCCGCCGCGCATTCGGTGTATTGGTCGAGGAAATGACCAGTCATCCCGGGGCGCCGCGCAGCGGCGAAACCGGGATCCATACGTGAAGATCGTAGTTATGGATCCCGGCTCTCGCTTCGCTCGGCCGGGATGACAGGAGAGAAAGATGTCCGTCACGCTGGCGCAGGCTTCAACCATCGTCGACATCGCGCTGAAGAAAGGCCGCGAGACCAATTGCGCGCCGCTGACCGTCGCGGTGCTCGATGGCGGCGGGCACCTCGTCGCGTTCAAGCGCGAAGACAGGTCCGGCATCCTGCGCTTCGACATCGCCTACGGCAAAGCCTGGGGCGCGCTCGGCATGGGCTTTGGCTCGCGCGAACTCGCCGAGCGCGCGGCCAAGAACCCGGTCTTTATCGGCGCGCTGACGACCATCGCGCAGGGCCGCCTCGTGCCGGTGCCGGGCGGCGTGCTGATCAAGGACGCGGACGGCGCCGTCCTCGGCGCGGTCGGGATTTCGGGCGATACGTCTGACAAGGACGAGGTGTGCGCTGTCGCGGGTATCGAGGCGGCGGGATTGAAGGCTGTTGTCGGAGCCTAGCCGCGAGCGCTTCAGCCTCTCCCCAAGTGGGAGAGGGCGCCCTCTCGCCGCAGAGGGGAGAGGGCGCAAATGCGCTCCCCAGCTCGCTTGCGGCTTCCGCAGCGGAGAGGAAATCAAACGCTTAAAACGGCTCCTTCTCTCCTTCCGGCAGCGGCATCTCGAACGCGTTCAGCGTCACCGAGACGAGGCTGTAGTAGCCGATGATGCCGACCAGATCGATCACGCTGGTGAGGCCGAGCTCCTTCTTCGCGCGCTCGAAGATCGGCGCTCGACACGCGCTTGCTGGTGACGAGTTCCTTGGCGAAATCGTAGACCGCCTGCTCGTCGGATTTTGGTGAGCTTCGGTGTGGCGCCGGTGCGGATCGCCTCGATGGCGGCCGGATCGATGCCGGCCTTGATGGCGAGCGGCGCGTGCGCGTACCACTCGTAGTTCGCCTTCCAGAACGCGCCGGTGACGCAGATCGCCAACTCGGACAGCCGCGGCGGCAGGCTCGAGCCGAAGCGCGCATAGGCGCCGAGCGCCTGCGCGTGCTCGGCGAGGCCGGGATTGTTCAGCCACACCTTGAGCGGCCCGACCACCTTGCCGCGCGGCCCGGCGAGGATCGCGTCGTGGACCTTTTTCTGTTCGGGCGAAAATTTCGCGGGGTCGAGCTCGGGCAGGCGGGGCATGGCGTTTCCTCGATTGAGCCCTCACCCTGAGGAGCGCGAAGCGCGTCTCGAAGGGCGAGGGCGATGTGGCCATCCTTCGAGGCTCGCGCTTGCGCTCGCACCTCAGGATGAGGTTAGAGAAGCACTGGATTGCCCGCCTTCGCGGGCAATGACAAGTCCCGCGCATCCCCCCTATGCTCCCGCGAAATTTCGGGGAGGCCGCTTTGAAATTCTATTCCTTCTGGCGTTCGCTCGCGTCGTTCCGCGTGCGCATCGCGCTCAACATCAAGGAGATCGTGCCGGACGAAGTCGTCAACGTCGACCTGCTCGAAGGGCGATCAGCGGCAGGACGCCTACCAACAAGGTCAATCCGCAGATGCTGCTGCCGGCGCTGATCGACGGCGACGGGCCGATCCTGTTCCAGTCGGTCGCCATCATGGAATATCTCGACGAGACGCACCCGCAGCCGCCGATCCTGCCGAAGGACCCGCGCGGCCGCGCCCGCGTGCGCGCGCTTGCGCTCATCAACGCGGCGGACTCGCATCCCCTGATGGTGCCGCGCGTGCGCAACTTCATGGAGCACGAGCTCAAGCTCGACGAGGCGGCGCGCGAGAAATGGATCAGGCACTGGATCGGCGAGGGGCTCGCCGCGATGGAAGGGCATCTGTCGCGCGACAAGGAGACCGGCAAGTTCGCGCACGGCGATGCCGTCACGATGGCGGACATCTGCGTCGCCGCGCAGGTCACCGGCGCGGGCTTTCTTCAAGGTCGACGTTGCGCCGTATCCGACCGTGATGCGCATCGCGACGAGCTGCATGGAGCTTGCGCCGTTCGCGAAGGCGCATCCGCTGAAGCAGCCCGGTGCGCCGGCAAGCGTGGCGCACTGAACGATGCTCAACGCCGCGATGATCGGCCTCGGCTGGTGGGGCAAGGAGCTTGTCCGCTCGGCGCGCGACAGCAAGCTGATGCGTTTCACCCGCGGCGTGACGCTCGAGCCCGACACGGTGCGCGATTTCGCCAGCGGAGATGAACATCTCGATCGGCACGTCATACGAGGACGTGCTGGCCGACAAATCGATCGACGCCGTGGTGCTGGCGACGCCGCACACGCGCCATCGCGCGCAGGTCGAGGCGGCGGCCGCCGCCGGCAAGCATGTGTTCTGCGAAAAGCCGTTCGCGCTCACCGTCGAGGACGCGAAGGCCGCGATCGCGGCGTGCCGCAAGGCCGGCGTCGCGCTCGGCGTCGGGCACAACCGGCGGCTCTGGCCGTCGATCGTGAAGCTGAAGGAAGTCGTGTCGTCGAAAGAATTCGGCACCGTGATGTTCGCCGAGGGCAACTACAGCCACGACATCCTCGCCAACACGCCGCTCGACAACTGGCGCTCCGCGCCGCAGGAAACCAAAGCCGGTGGCATGACCGGCATGGGCATCCATCTGCTCGATGCCTTCTCATTTCTCGTCGGTCCGATGGCGCGCGTGAGCGCGCTCTCGACCAAGCGCATTCTGCCGTTCGAGTCGGGCGACACCACGCAGGCGATGGTTGCTTTCGAAAATGGCGCGACCGGCACGATCGCGACATCGTTGAAGGTTCCGGGCTTCGTGTGGCGCTGCGCGGTGTACGGCTCGGAGATGTGGGCGGAGTCGCTGTCCGAAACCAAAGTCACGATCTGTCGCCGCGACGGCAGACCTGAGACATTCGACGTGCCGCAAACCAATCACATCGGCGCTAATCTCGACTCGTTCGCCTCCGCGGCGCTCGGAACGGCCAAGTTCCAGATCGACGACGCCGGGATTGTGCACACGGTCGCGGTGCTCGAGGCGGTGTTCGACTCGGCGGAGCGCAACGGCGCGTGGCGCGATATTGCATGATGTGAAAATAACGCCTGCGTCATTCCGGGGCGCCGCACAGCGGCGAGCCCGGAATCCATAACCACGACTGTTTGTGAGATGATAGGACTGTGGTTATGGATTCTGGCCCTCGCTGTGCTCGGCCGGAATGACGGAGTAGACGCCCATGAACCTCGGCTTCTTCACCATGCCGATCCATCCGCTGGAGAAGGACTGGCGGGTCTCGCTGCGCGAAGATCGCGAGGCGTTCATCCTCGCCGATGAGCTCGGCTACACCGAAGGCTATGTCGGCGAGCATCACACCGACCGCGCCGAGAACATCACCTCGTCGATGATGTTCATCTGCACGCTGATCGAGGCGACCAGGCGCATCAAGCTCGGCACCGGCACGCTCAACATGCCGAACAATCATCCGGCCGCGGTCGCGGCGAACGTCGCGATGCTCGACCACATGCTCGACGGGCGCTTCATCCTCGGCATCTCGCCGGGCGGTCTGATGTCGGATGCCGAGGTGTTCGGCAATCTCGATGCCGACCGCAACGCGATGTTCCTCGAATGCATCAACCAGGTGCTGGAGATCTGGGCGAGCGATGCGCCCTACAGCATCAAGGGCAAGTACTGGAACATCGCGCTCGAGAAGCAGCTGATGCTCGACCTCGGGCAGGGCCATTTGCCGAAGCCCTTGCAGAAGCCGCATCCGCCGATCGTCGTCACGGCGGTCGCGCCGTTCTCCAAGGGGGTGACCGAGGCGGCGGCGCGCGGTTGGGATCCGATCTCGGCGAACTTCCTGATGCCGCAATGGGTGAAGTCGCACTGGCCGAAATATGTCGAGGGCTGCGAGCGCGTGGGACGCCCCGCCGATCCGGCGAACTGGCGCGTCGCAAAATCGATCTTCGTCGCCGACGATGACGCGACCGCGAAGCGCTACGCGACCGATCCGAACGGGCCGTATCGCTACTACTACAGCCAGCTCTTGAAGAAGCTTCAGCGCGGCGGCCGCGCGATCGCGTTCAAGACCGACCCGAAGCAGGACGACAACGACGTCTCGCTCGACGCGGTGTGCGAGAAGCTGGTGTTCTGGGGCTCGCCCAATCGCGTCGCCGACCAGATTTTCGCGTTCCGCGAGGAGATCGGTGATTTCGGCACCTTGCTGCTCGCCGGCAAGGACTGGAAGGACCGCGAGCTTGGCCGCCGCAACATGCAATTGCTCGCCGAAAAGGTGATGCCGCAGGTCAACGCCACGGTCGGGAAGGGCCGGCAGGCCGCGGAGTTTCCTCCCTCCCCGGGGAGAGGGCTACGAACACGAGAGCGGGAGGGGTACCCCTCTCCCGATCGCCGACTCGCGGCCAGCCCTCCCCACAAGGGAGAGTAAGCAGCTACTCCGCCGTCCATCCTCCATCCACCACCAGCGCCGAGCCGGTCATCAGCCGCGACGCGTCGCTCGCCAGAAACACGATCGCGCCGGTGAGCTCGTCCATCTGCCCGATGCGGCCGAGCTTGATCTTCGACAGCACCTCGCGGCGGAACGCCTCGTTCTGGAAGAACGGCTTGGTCAGCGGCGTCTCGATGAAGGTGGGGCCGAGCGAATTCACGCGGATGTCGTGCGGCGCCAACTCGATCGCCATCGCCTTGGTGAACCCCTCCATCGCGTGCTTGCTGGCGCAGTAGACCGTGCGGCGCGCCGCGCCGACATGACCCATCTGCGACGAGATATTGATGATCGAGCCGCTTTCCTTGGTCTCGATCAGCCGCCGCGCCACCGCCTGCGCGACGAAATAGGCCGCGCGGACGTTCAGCCCCATGATGACGTCGTAGTCCTCGATCGTGACGTCCATCAGCGGCTTCGGCCGGTTCGTGCCGGCATTGTTGATCAGGATGTTGAACGGCGCGGCTTGCGCGAGCGCGGCTTGCATGGCGGCGAGATCGGTCACGTCGAGCACCAGCGTATCGGCTTCTTGTCCGCGCGCGCGGATGGCGGCAGCAGCCTCCTCGATTTCAGCTGCCGTACGCGCCGCGAGCGTCACATGCGCACCGGCATCCGCCAGCGCCGATGCTGCCGCCAGCCCGATGCCGCGCCCTGCGCCCGACACGAGCGCGCGCTTGCCGTCGAGGCGGAAGGAGGGGGCGGTGTGGAGTTCGACCATCAAGCAGAGATCGGCAGGAGCTCAAATAGGCGCCCATATTTCGCGGCTTCCGCCAGATCGCCACGCTGAAGAGCAAGCCGAACTGTTTCGAGCTTCTTTGCTTCCTCAATCGAAAAGTACGGTGACCAACCGCCCTCACCCTCTTCGATGAGGACCTCGACCGGCACTTCGACGGCATGGTTGCCGACGCGGACCAATTCCAATCGATCTTCCTTGATCATTTTCGTCTCATGAAGTCACTGGACCAGCGGTTCGGTTTCGGCCGGTACGCGGTGATAATCGTCGCTGGGCCTTCTACATCTTTCGGAATGCCCCAAAGAATATGCAACGGCTTTCCGTTCCGGTCGCGCTGGAGCACAAGGACGCTCGGGCCTTTGAACGCTTCCGGATACTCCTCGACCACGATCGCTGCGGTGACACCGCCGATCACATCGTCCAACAGGATACCATCTGCCGCCAGTTCGCGGAAGCCGTGGACCGAGGTGGCGACGTCTCCGCGCCCAACAAGCAACCGGATTCGGGCGAGGATATCGACCATCCGCAGCGCTACTCCGCCGCCTGCGCGTAAGGCACGTTGCGTCCGCCATAGCGGCGCACGCGCACGTTCGCCTGCTCGGCGTGGCCGGTGAAGCCTTCCAGCATGCAGAGGCGCGAGCAGTATTCGCCAATCATTGCGCTCGCCTCGTCGGTCAGCACCTTCTGGTATGTGCAGGTCTTCATGAATTTGCCGACCCACAGCCCGCCGGTGTAGCGCGCCGCCTTCCTGGTCGGCAGCGTGTGGTTGGTGCCGATCACTTTATCTCCGTACGCCACATTGGTGCGGGGCCCGAGGAACAGCGAGCCGTAGTTCCGCATGCCGTTGAGAAATACGTCCGGGTCGCTCGTCATCACCTGAACGTGCTCGGACGCGACGCGATCAGCCTCGGCGATCATCTCGGCCTCGTCGGCACACAGAATCACTTCGCCGTAGTCCTCCCACGCCTTGCCGGCGAGGTCGGCGCTGGGGAGAATTGTCAGCAGCCGCTCGACCTCCGTCATCGTGTCGCGCGCAAGCTTCTCCGAATTGGTGATCAGCACGGCGGGCGAGGTCGGCCCGTGCTCGGCCTGCCCGAGCAGGTCGGTTGCGCAGATTTCGCCATCGACCGAGTCGTCCGCGATGATCAGCGTCTCGGTCGGGCCAGCGAGCAGGTCGATGCCGACGCGGCCGAACAACTGGCGTTTCGCCTCCGCCACATAGGCGTTGCCCGGGCCGACGATCATGTCGACCGCCTGGATTGTGCCGGTGCCAAGCGCCATTGCGGCGACGGCCTGCACGCCGCCGAGCACGTAGATTTCGTCCGCGCCGCCGAAATGCATCGCGGCGACGATCGCGGGATGCGGCCCGCCCTTGAACGGCGGCGCACAGGCGATGATGCGCTTCACGCCGGCGACGCGCGCGGTCACGATCGACATGTGCGCGGAGGCAACCATCGGATAGCGCCCGCCCGGCACGTAGCAGCCGATCGAGTTCACCGGGATGTGGCGGTGGCCGAGGATCACGCCGGGCAGCGTCTCGACCTCGAGATCGTGCATCGAATCCTTCTGCTTTTGCGCAAAGCCGCGCACCTGCGCCTGCGCGAACCTGATGTCGTCGAGATCGCGCTTCGCAACCTGGCTGATGGCCTGCTCGATCTCCTGCGGCGTCAGCTTGAAATTCGCCGGCGACCACTTGTCGAATTTTTCCGACAACTCGCGCACCGCCGCGTCGCCGCGCTCCTCGATTACGCTGAGGATGCTCTCGACCGTCTCGCGCACCTTCGCGTCGGCCGCCTTGATGGCGCTCGCGTCCATTCCGCGTTTGAGAAAGCGGGGCATCGTGTTCTCCGTTCCGGATCGTCCGCTTATGCGGAAGCGGCCACTATTTGACGGCGACCCTAGCGCACACATCGGAGATTAAAAATGGCGACCCCCGGGACGAGCCCCCGGGGGTCGATCCGAATGCGCGAAGACGCGATGCTAGATCGTCAGCCGGCCGGCCTTGGCGGCGGCATAGCGCTCGGCGACCTTGTTCCAGTTCACCACGTTCCACCAGGCCTTGAGATAGTCGGCGCGGCGGTTCTGATAGTTGAGATAGTAGGCGTGCTCCCACACGTCGTTGCCGATCAGTGCGCGCTTGCCGTCCATCAGCGGGGTGTCCTGGTTCGGCTTGGTCTCGATCGCGAGCTTGCCGTCGCGGGTCACGGTGACGAACACCCAGCCGGAGCCGAAG
This sequence comes from uncultured Alphaproteobacteria bacterium, assembly GCA_963778455.1. Lineage (GTDB taxonomy): Bacteria > Pseudomonadota > Alphaproteobacteria > Rhizobiales > Xanthobacteraceae > PALSA-894. The sequence continues at coordinate 234,751 of CAVZUL010000005.1, read as the reverse complement.
ACGCGGCCGCCGGCGGCGTTGAAATCGTTCTGCATCTTCTCGAGGCCGCCGAGATCGCGGTGATCGCCGCCGCGAGCTCGCCCTCCGGCTTGCCGCCGCCCGGTCCCATGATCTGCCAGAACATCGCGTGGTTGGCGTGGCCGCCGAGATTGTTGCGCACGCCGGTGCGGATCGCCTCGGGCACGTCCGCCAGCTTCGCCAGCACCTCCTCGATCGGGCGCTGCGCGATCTGCGGGTGGTCCTTGGCGAAGTTGTTCATGTTGGTGACGTAGGCCGCGTGGTGTCGGCCGTAGTGGATCTCCATCGTGCGCGCGTCGATGTGCGGCTCAAGCGCGTTGTTCGCGTAGGGCAGCGGGTCCTGCTTGAACGGTCCGGCCTGCGCGAAGCCGATGCGCGGCATCAGCGGCGCTGCCGCGAGCGCAGCGGCCAGCGTCAGCGCACGGCGCCGGGTGAGACGTGTCATGACAATCCTCCCTGGTGGTCGTGATTTTACTTGAACCCTTGATGGGCCATTCCATTCCAAGGTCAGTCTATTCCCTCGCGGGAATGAATTGTCAGCGGACACGCCTATTTGATCGCCTGCGGATTGATCGGCGATCCCGTGCCGCCGGTGATGATCAGTGGCGGGCCGCAGAAGAAGAACTCGTAGACCTTGTCCTTCGCGCAATCCTCGGCGAGCTCCTTGAGATAGAAGATCTCGCCCATGCACAGGCCCATGGCGGGGATCACGACCCAGTGCCACGGCTGGTTTGCGTCCTTGGTTTCGTTCGGACGCACCTCGCAGCCCCAGGTGTCGGTGATCAGCGCTGCGACCTCCTTCTCGTGGCACCAGTAGCAGTTCTCGAATTTCACGCCCGGCGCGTCGCCGCCCGCATAGCCGCCCCATTCCTTCTCGGCGAGGCAGCGTTCCATCTGCCCGGTGCGGATGATGACGAAGTCCGCGCGGCGGATTTCTACGCCCTGTGCTTTCGCGCACGCATCGAGCTCGTCGTTGCCGATGCCTTCGCCATCCTTGAGCCACGGCACGTCGCGGAAGCGCGCGATGTCGAGCAGCACGCCGCGCCCGTTCATCTTGTTCTTGGAGTGCTCGATGCCGAGCACGCTCAAGCCGCGCGAGTCGATCAGCTTCGGCGAATGGCCGTTATAGGCCTTGTCCTCGTAGAAGATGTGGCCGAGCGAGTCCCAGTGCGTTGCGCCCTGCACGCACAGCATCAGCGTGTCGTCGGCGTAGCGCAGCTTGTTCCAGTCCTGCTGGCCGGCGAGCGCGTCGGTGCCGGTGGCCAACATTTGATGGATCGGGTTGAAGCGCCCGCCGAACAGGCCGCTCTGCGGGCCGGTGCGGTCGAGCGGGATGCCGAGCGCGAACGCCTTGCCCTTTTTGATCAGCTTGCCGGCTTCGACGATGTGGTGCGGCTCGACATAGTTGAGCGTGCCGCTCATGTCGTCCTTGCCCCAGCGGCCCCAGTTGGAGAGTTTTTCGGACGCCTCCTTGATGGCGGCGGCGTTGACGGTGATGTTCATCGTTTCTTCCTTTTAGAAATTCACCTTGTCCCCGCCCTTGAGCACCAGGATCTCGCGCGCCTCGTCGGGCGTCGCGATCTCCAGTCCCAGCCCCTCGATGATCTGGCGCGCCTTGGTGACCTGCTGGGCATTCGACTCGGCGAGCTGGCCGGGGCCGATCCAGAGCGAGTCTTCCAGCCCGACGCGCACGTTGCCGCCCATCGCCGCCGCGATCGCGGCGACCTGCATCTGGTTGCGCCCGGCGCCGAGCACGGACCAGTGATAATTCTCGCGGCCGAGCAGGCGATCGGCGGTGCGGCGCATGTGCAGCACGTCTTCCGGGTGCGGGCCGATGCCGCCCAGAATGCCGAACACCGACTGCACGAACACCGGCGGCTTCACAACGCCGCGCTCAAGAAAGTGGTTGAGTGTGTAGAGATGACCGATGTCGTAGCACTCGATCTCGAAGCGCGTGCCGTTCTCGGCGCAAGTCGTGAGAATGTATTCGATGTCCGCGAAAGTGTTCTTGAAGATCCGCTCGCGCGAACCTTCGAGATACGGCTCCTCCCACGCGTGCTTCAGCTTGCCCTTGAAGCGCGCGAGCATCGGATAGAGCCCGAAATTCATCGAGCCCATGTTGAGGCTTGCGACCTCGGGCTTGAAGGTCGCGGCGGGCTTGACGCGCTCCTCGATCGACATGGTCGGCGCGCCGCCGGTGGTGATGTTGATCACCGCCTTGGTGCGCTGCTTGATGACCTGCAGGAACGGCGAGAAGGCTTGCGGCGACTGATCCGGCCGGCCGTCCTTCGGATCGCGCGCATGCAGGTGCACGATCGCGGCGCCGGCTTCCGCGGCGCCGATCGCCGCATCGGCGATCTCGCTCGCCGTGATCGGAATGTGCGGCGACATCGACGGCGTGTGGATCGAGCCGGTGACCGCGCAGGTGATGATGACTTTCTGGCTCTTGGCCATCGTGCCTCCCTGTTTCTCTTTGTCTAATGTGGGATGAATTTAGACGGCCGGACGCGCATGTGGAAAGGCCGAAAAACGGGAGTCGGATAGCATGGCGACTGCTGCAGATTTGCGGCGCGCGGCGCTTGCGCTGGAAAGCACGACCGAACACCCGCATTTCGACCGTGCGGCTTTCAAGGCGGTGCGCATCTACGTGACGTTGGCGCCGGACGGCAAAACCGCCAACTTCAAGTTCACGCCCGAGGAACAGGAGTTCAAATGCATGCTGGCGCCGGAGGCGTTCGCCGCGATCCCGAATGCCTGGGGGCGGCAAGGATGGACGACGGCGGTGCTGTCAAAGCTCAGCAAGGCAGAGCTGCACGACGCGCTCAAGATCGCTTACGCGCACGGCGCGGCGAAGAAGGCGCGCTGAGCTAAAGCCGTCATTGCGAGGAGCGTTAGCGACGAAGCAATCCAGCCTTCTCAAAAGACTGGATTGCTTCGCTTCGCTCGCAATGACGGCTGGGTGGCATTAAGCCAACCCCAAATCGCCCACCACATCGAGGTGATGCTGCGCGGACTGCTCGGAGAAACAACAGAACACCACGCGGGTGATCGAGCGCGGCGCGGCGGACAGTTCCGACGTAACGGTGCCGACCGCGATGCGCGCGGCGCGGTCGGGCGGAAACGCATAGATGCCGGTCGAGATCGCCGGGAAGGCGATCGAGCTAAGTTTGTTCGAGGCCGCGAGGTCGAGCGCGGTTCGATAGCACGACGCCAGCAACTCGTCCTCGTTCGAACCGCCGCCCTGCCAGACCGGTCCAACCGCGTGGATCACGTGTTTCGCCGGCAGCCGATAGCCGCGCGTGATCTTCGCCGAGCCGGTGTCGCAGCCGCCGAGCGTCCGGCATTCGGCGAGCAGCTCCGGTCCTGCGGCGCGATGGATCGCGCCGTCGACGCCGCCGCCGCCGGTGAGCGAGCGGTTCGCCGCATTCACGATGGCGTCGACGGAAAGCGCCGTGATGTCGGCGACCAGGATGTCGCAGGTGGCGGGGCCGACGGAGAAGGAGAGGAGGGGAGGGGGCATGCTGTGCACCTTATCCCTCCCCCGCAAAGCGGGGGAGGGTGGACGCGCGAAGCGCGGCCGGGTGGGGGCCGTTGGTTTCACGAAGAACCCCACCCGACTGCTCGCATTCGCTCGCAGTCACCCTCCCCCTCCGGGGGAGGGATTACGCCCACTCTGCGTGCGCTTCGGCCCGCAGGTCCACGGTGCTCCGCCTGCCGATATCGTCGAAATGCTCGCTCAAAAAATTCCGCGCCGCCTTGCGCCCGCCGCGGAAGAGCGACTCAAAGAAATCGAAATCCGAACTGAGCTTCGAGCTCGCGGTCAGCGTCCTGAAGGTCGCGTCGAGCGGAATGCGATGCACGTTGATGCGGCGGTATTCGCCTTCGCCGGTGCCGCGCGGGAGCCGGCCCTGATCGATCAGGCGCGTGACGAAATCGATCGCGCGGAATTCCGACAGCAGCGAGGAGTTGAACGTGATCTCGTTGACGCGATTCATGATCTCGGTGTGCGAGTTGGGCGTCGACTTGCGCTCGATCGGGTTGATCTGGACGATCAGAACGTCCTCGGTCTGCGTCGCGCCGAAGAATGGAAAGATCGCCGGATTGCCCATGTAGCCGCCGTCCCAGTACGGCACGCCGTCGATCTCGACCGCGCGGAAAAGAAACGGCAGGCAGGCCGACGCCATCACGACGTCGGCATTGAGCTTGTCCTGCGGAAAAATCCGCACGCGGCCGGTGTGTACATTGGTGGCGGAAATGAACAGCGACACCTCCTTGCAGGCGCGCACCGCCTCGAAGTCGACGAAACGCTCGATCACGTCGCGCAGCGGGTTGATGTTGAGCGGATTGATGTCGTAGGGCGAGAGATAGCGCGACAGCGGGCCGAACCAGGCCTCCGCTGGCGAGCCCTGAAACGGCGTGAACGACAGCAGCCGGTCGAACACCGCGCGCTGCAATCCGGGCAGCTTGCCGTCGAGGCTTGCGGCGCGCCAGAAATCGGCGAGGCGCTTGCGCGCTTCCTCGGGCCCGCCGCGCGCAAGCCCGTCGGTCAGCATCACGGCATTGATCGCGCCCGCGGACGCACCGGAAATGCCTTCGATGTCGAGCCGGCCGTCTTCGAGCAGATAGTCGAGCACGCCCCAGGTGAACGCGCCATGCGCGCCGCCGCCTTGCAGGCCGAGATTGATCTTCTTCTTGTTGCTGGCGGGCTTCGGCTCAGCGCCACGCAGCTTGTCGAGCAGTTTGATCATGGAGCCCTCACCCTGAGGAGCGCGAAGCGCGTCTCGAAGGGCGAGGGCGCTTGCTCGGAGCATGCGGCCATCCTTCGAGACGCCACGCTGCGCGTGGCTCCTCAGGATGAGGTGGGAGTCACTGCGCGGTCCAGCCGCCATCGATCGAGTAGGATGAGCCCGTGATGGTCGCGGCGGCATCTCCGCTAAGGAACACCGCGAGCGCGCCGATGTTCTCCGGCGTGGTGTATTGCAGCATCGGCTGCTTCTCGGCGACGAGGATGCGCTTGGCTTCCTCGAAGGTCTGGCCCGCCGCCTTGGCGCGCGCCTCGATCTGCTGGGCGACCAGCGGCGTGAGCACCCAGCCGGGACAGATCGCATTGCAGGTTACGCCGTCGTTCGCGGCTTCGATCGCCACGACCTTGGTCAAACCCACGATGCCGTGCTTCGCCGCCACATAAGCCGCCTTCTCGCCGCTTGCGACCAGCCCATGTGCCGACGCGATGTTGATGATGCGGCCCCACTTGCGCTTCTTCATACCGGCGATGGCGACGCGTGTCGTATGGAATGCGGCCGAGAGATTGGTCGCGATCACCGCGTCCCATTTTTCGATCGGGAAATCTTCCACCTTCGCGACGAACTGGATGCCGGCATTGTTCACCAGCACGTCGACGCCGCCGAAGGTCTTTTCCGTTGTGGCGATCATCCCGGCGATCTCGGCCGGCTTGGTCATGTCGGCGCCTGAGTAGATCGCCTTCACGCCGAACTCGTTCTCGATGCCGGCGCGCTCCTTCTCGATCGCCGCCTTGTCGCCGAAGCCGTTGATGGTGAGGTTCGCACCTTCTTTGGCGAAGGCGCGCGCGATCGCGAGCCCGATGCCGGAGGTGGAACCGGTGACGACGACGGACTTGCCTTTGAGCATGGCGTGACCTTTCGGGAATGGCCCTTATATCGGATATTGCGGCAGCATTGCTGCACCGCAACATAAAGGTCAATCCGACGCTTCACGAATGCGCGAGCCGCGGCCTGTCATCCCGGGCGAGGCCGAAGGCCGAGACCCGGGATCCATAACCACGGTCTGGTGCAGTATCGTGAGGGCGGTGGTTATGGATCCCGGCTCTCGCTTCGCTCGGCCGGGATGACAACGGTGAGCAGAGCAGCCCGGAATCGAGTATAGGTTTTGCAATGCCCGCTGTTTTTCCCGCTCCAGACCACGATCACGACCGCTGCTCGGCCGATGCGCTGGCGCACGCCGAGGCGCTGTGCGTCAAGCGCGGCGAGCGCCTCACCCCGATGCGCCGCCATGTGCTGGAGGTGCTCGCCCAGAGCCACAAGCCGCTCGGCGCCTACGAGATCATCGAGCAGGTCGCGGTGCAGGGCCCGCGCCCGGCGCCGATCACGATCTACCGCGCGCTCGACTTCCTCACCGCGCAGGGTCTCGTGCACCGCATCGAGAGCCGCAACGCGTTCCTCGCATGCATCAACAATCACGCCTCGGGCGCGCCGGTGGTGTTTCTCATTTGCGAGCATTGCGGCGCGGTCGGCGAAGCGGCCTCGGGCGCGGTCGCCGACAGCCTGAATGCCGCGGCGAAGAGCGCGGGCTTCACGCCGAAGAGCCCGGTGGTTGAGATCACGGGCGTGTGCGCGCATTGCCGGGAGTGATGCTCCCTCCACAGTCATTCCGGAATGCGCGAAGCGCATGTCCGGAATCGATAACCACCGACCTGTCCATGATCGCACCGCTTGTGGTTATGGATTCCGGGCCCAACGCTTCGCGTTGTCCCGGAATGACTCGGAGTGAGACTTGAATCAAAGCACCTCCCGTCCGCTCGACGCCGTCGCGGCGCTGATCATGGTGGGCCTCACGCTGTCGTGGGGCCTCAATCAGGTCTCGGTGAAGCTTGCGCTCCCCGAGATCCCGCCGTTCATTCAGGCGACGGTGCGCTCGATCGGCGCGTTCGCGATCATCGTCATCTGGGCGCGCTGGCGCGGCGTGCCGCTCACGTCGCGCGACGGCACGCTCGCCGGCGGGATCGCGGCCGGCGTGCTGTTCGGCGTCGAATTCCTGCTGATCTTTCCCGGCCTGCAGCTCACCGCCGCGAGCCGCGCGACCCTGTTCATTTACACCGCGCCGTTCTTCGTTGCGCTCGGCTCGGGCTTCCTGCTCGGCGAGAAGCTGCGCGCCGTGCAATGGCTTGGGCTGTTGTGCTCGTTCGCCGGACTCGTCGTAGCGTTCGGCGTGCCGGACGCATCGCGCGACGGCAAACAGTTGCTCGGCGACATCATGATGGTCGGCGCGGGCGCCGCCTGGGGCGCGACCACGCTCGTCATCAAGGCGACCAAGCTGCGCAGCGCGCCGGCCGAAAAAGTTCTCGCCTATCAGCTCGCGGTCTCGATCCCGATCCTTGCGCTCGGCATGCTCGCGATGGGCGAGCGCATGACCGCCATGCCGAGCGCGTTCTCGCTCGGCTGGCTCGCCTATCAGACGTTCTGGGTGGTGAGCCTGACCTATGCGGTGTGGTTCGCGATGGTGCAGCGCTATTCGGCGAGCCGTCTTTCGGCCTTCACATTCCTCACCCCATTGTTCGGCGTCGCCTCCGGCCATTTCGTGCTCGGGGAACCGATCTCCTGGGCCTTCGGGCTGGCGGTGGCGCTGGTGGTAGGCGGCCTGGTGCTGGTCAACCGGCCGAATTGAGGGAACGAGCCGCAAACGCGGTGTGCTCCCTCCCCCTGAAAGGGGGAGGGGTGGGGAGGGGGTCGAAGAGCGACCCCCTCCCGACCGCTTCGCGGTCGACCTCCCCCTTTCAGGGGGAGGTGAAACTGAGTTCCGGGTGGGTGTTTACCGCACTCAGAGCCACTAAATTGACTGCAAACCCCCGGTCTGGCACTCATCCGCCGACCTCAGGAGCCCTGTTCATGACCCCCTCTGCTGCCCCGCTCGAGCGGCGCCAGTCAGTTCCCGTGCATGTCGGCAACGTGAAGGTCGGCGGCGGCGCGCCCGTGGTGGTGCAGTCGATGACCAACACCGACACGGCGGACGCCGAGGGCACCGCGCGCCAGGTCGCAGCGCTCGCGCGCGCGGGCTCCGAGATCGTGCGTATCACGGTCGACCGCGACGAGGCGGCGGCGGCTGTGCCGCACATCAAGGACAAGCTCCTGAAGATGGGGCTCGACGTGCCGCTGGTCGGCGACTTCCACTACATCGGCCACACGCTGCTCGCCAATCATCCGGCCTGCGCCGAGGCGCTCGACAAATACCGCATCAATCCGGGCAACGTCGGCTTCGGCAAAAAGAAAGACACGCAGTTCTCGTCCATCGTCGAGATGGCGATCAAGCACAACAAGCCGGTGCGCATTGGCGCGAACTGGGGCTCGCTCGATCAGGAGCTGCTCACGCGGCTGATGGACGAGAACGTGAAGTCGCCCGACCCGCAGGACGCGCGCGCGGTGACGCGCGAGGCGATGGTGCAGTCCGCGCTGCTCTCCGCCGAGCGCGCCGAAGAGCTCGGACTGTCGCGCGAAAAAATCATCCTGTCGGCGAAGGTCTCGGCCGTGCAGGACCTGATCGCGGTCTACATGGAACTTGGGCGGCGCTCGAACTATGCGATCCACCTCGGGCTGACCGAAGCCGGCATGGGCTCGAAGGGTATCGTGGCGTCGAGCGCCGCGCTCGGCGTGCTGATGCAGCAGGGCATCGGCGACACCATCCGCATCTCGCTCACCCCCGAGCCCGGCGGCGACCGCACCGTGGAGGTGAAGGTCGCGCAGGAATTGCTCCAGACCATGGGCTTCCGTGTGTTCGTGCCGCTGGTGGCCGCGTGCCCTGGCTGCGGGCGCACCACCTCGACCACGTTCCAGGAGCTTGCGCGCGACATCCAGGATTTCATCCGCGACTCGATGCCGGCGTGGAAGACGCAGTATCCGGGTGTCGAGGCGCTCAACGTCGCCGTGATGGGCTGCATCGTGAACGGCCCGGGCGAGAGCAAGCACGCCGACATCGGAATTTCTTTGCCGGGGACGGGCGAGACCCCCGCCGCGCCCGTGTTCATCGACGGCAAGAAGGCCGTGACCCTGCGCGGCCCGACGGTGGCGGCGGATTTCAAGAAGATGGTGATTGATTATATTGAGAAGCGGTATGGGGCCGGCGCCGGCGCGAGAACCGCCGCCGAATAGTCTTCCGCTCATGAGCCGCACTGCCATCATCGTCGTGCAGGTGATTGCGGCGGTGCTGGCTCTCGGCCTCATCTACTTTTCGCTCGTCATTCAGGTCATGCGGCCGTCGAGCACCGCGGCGGATGTCGCACGCGTGCTTGCGGTTGGGACGGTCGTGGTGTTGACCGTCGTCGGGCTTACGGCAAAGGGCGGCACCAGCGCGCGGAATGCCCTGCTGCTGACGCTCGCAGCCGGCGTTGCGCCCATCGCCGTCTACCAGATCGACCAGTTTGTGGACGACCAGCGCGGGGCCGCGTGGCAGCGCGGCGAGAATGCGCGGCACGACGCCAAAGCGCGCGAGCGCATCGAGAACCGTACGCGCGACGTGGAAGCGCGGCTTGCCAGGAAGCGCGCTTACGCCGGACAGGACGCGCTCGATTTCGTCGACGAGGTGTCCTACGTGGACCTCGGCTATCTCGGCTTGCCGGACCGCTCAGGCGTCATGCTTGATCTGCTCAAGCGTGCGCTGGCGGCGAAGCTGATCGACCCAAACATCATGGTCAAAGGTCCGCGGCCGGTCGACGTCAAACCCGAGCCGCTGTTCCTGCACTACTACCGCGCCAACATCCGGCGGTTTCCGAACAACTCGGTTGTCCCGCGCAGCTTCGAAATCTTCCAACTGCTGGTCGCGGGCGGCGCCGACCTCGCGCTCGCTCCCAGCCATCCGATCGCCGAGGACTTGGCAAGGGGGCTCAAGACGGACCAGTGGGGGAACTACAAGCTGGACTAGCAAGCAGGCCGGCTCGGGCATTGCGCGTGCGCCATCGGACCGTCTACGCCGCAATCACCTCAACATTCCAGCACACTCACATTCCCCCTCTCCCCATACGCTAGCATCTCGCGGTCGCGCGTCACCAGCGTCGCGGCGAGTTCGCGCGCGGTCGCGAGCAGGATGCGGTCGGCGGGATCGTTCGGCGGCGTGCCGGGCAGGAACGACGCCGCGATCAGGATGTCCGGCGAGAGTTCGGCCAGTCTCATCCCCGGTATGGCCAGAAGTCGCTGAAACCAGCCGCGCGGCGTTGCCAGCAGGTCCAGCCGATTGCGCGAAACAAGCTGGCCGACCTCCCAAGCGGTAATCGGGGACACGAAAACGCCCGCCGGCGATTCAAAGCCCGCGTCGATCCCGTCTTGGGCCGCCGGCGCGACCGGCTTGTCTTGCATCAGCCAGATCGCTGCGTTGGTATCGAGGAGCAGCAGCGACATCGCTCAGGTCACTTCACTTCCGGTCCGTATTTCTTGTCCAGCAGGTCGGCCCATTCTGGAAAAGCGGGTTCGGTCAGATCGACCCCGGGCGGTACGAACGTGATGTCTTTAAGCGCCCCCCAAGCCGGATGGCGGCCATCCTTCGTCGCATAGGGCTTCGGAGCGGCCTCGGCGAAGCCGCCAGTCGATTCACTGACCTTGGCGACGCGACGGAACACCAGCTTGCGCTTTTCGATGTCCACCTGCGCGCTCTCGAAGCCGGCCGCGAGCCACACCTTCGTCATCACGTTGTTGTCCGGGTTGTTGCTCCACCACGCGCGATGATGCTGCGCCTTCGGCGGCAGTTTTGCGCCGGTGATCTTCTCGATCTCGCGGAAGGTCAGCGGGACTTCGCTCGTGCGCTGATTGCGCAGGAATTGTCCCAGCGGCTCATACTTTCCCATGGCGGTCACCATTAGACAGTGTGACACAGTGTGTGTATTTCCGGGGAGCATGTCAACTTCGCTCTACCTTCCTTATAGTCCTTGACAAGGATTATAGAGTCGCTAAGCTGAACTCACCCTGCTCACCGAGGGCCGCCTTCCGGAGGCAGCCGAGGGAAGGCAGGGGGCGGGCCGCCGACAATGCGGCCTGGCGGTCGAGGCGGGTAGACGTGCCCGATGAGATCGCGGTGGAGCGCCGGGAGGCGCAGCGTCCGGGTGGAGGGCTTCGCAACCCCGCCATCGCAGGGCGCGCGCGCCTCGGGGGTAGGTCTCGCAAACCGGTCCCCCTCGGCGTTGCAGGTTTCCCGATCGCAAGGGAAACCCAAAGGGGTCTCGCAAACCCCTGGCGCCTCCCGGCGCTCCATTTCCTCCTCGGAGGAAGACGGAAAACGGGACAGGGCAACCCGCGCCCTTGGCTAGAAACGGGCGGGCGGAGCGTTGGCCAGCCGCCCCCTCTTGTTCTCGCCAAACCACGAGGTTTCTGGCCACTTTTTTGACGCCACCGATCGGTTTCAGAGAAAAATCGTTCTTTCCGGGTCTGCATTTCGATCGGGGCTGCCCGGCGGCAACCGGGCCTGAGGTTCCCATGTTTGTACCTGAGTACCGGGGGGCTCTGGGTGGCGACGTCGGGTGGCGCCATTGCGGTGGGTCCTTTTCGCAGCCTGGGTGTTTTCGTTCGCGCTCGCAGGCGCGGCGATCGTGTCGCTTTGGTTTTCCTAAGGCAGACCGGGAAACCAAAAGACTTCGCGGCGGTTTAGCTCACGTGGAACATTGGAACCCGGAGAGGAGCGATCATGGAGCGCGGTAAGGAGTTCCTGAGGAGCATTTTCGGCCGCGACGAAGAGGCGGCGCTCTCGCGAAGAGACGCCCTAGCCGGTCTGGGGCTCGCCGGACTGCTGCTGGCCACACCGAAGCTGCTCGGTTCAAGCGCGGCGGAAGCAAAGCCGCTCGAGCCCGCACCTGCGACCAAGGCTGACGACACCCAGCGGGCTGACGAGGCCACCGACCTCGCCGCCGACGATACCGCCAACGTCACGGACCTGAGTTCGCAGTACTGGCGGCGCCGTCGCCGTCGTTACTGGCGTCGGCGCTACTGGCGCCGCCGTTATTGGCGGCCCCGTTACTACCGCCGCCGCTATTGGCGTCGCCGTTACTGGCGCCGGCGCTACCGGTACTAAAGTAATCCCCGGATTTTCGCGGAGTTTACCCTCGGGCGCGCCGACGGCGTGACCCGAGGGCTTCATTCGCGCTACGATCCTCCGGCGACGTTCGCCGGAGGATTCCCATGAGTTCACTCGCCAGCAAATCGGGCCCGCGCTATCGCCATACCGCCGGCGAAGAGGAGCCCTACGAGACGCTTGCCGTGGAAAAGCTCACGCCGATCATTGGCGCGGAGATTTCCGGCGTTGATCTCGGCAAGCTTGTCTCGGACGACCGCTCGAACCGCCAGATGGACGAGATCCACCGCGCGCTCGCGGAAAATTCCGTGATCTTCTTCCGCGACCAGGCGATCACGCCGCAGCAGCATTTGGCGTTCGGCCAAAAATTCGGCGAACTGCACATTCATCCCGCCGCGCCGCACGAGGACGGCGAGCCGGCGCTGATGAAGATCTATGCCGACAAGAATTCACCGCGCGCGAACGGCGAGGGCTGGCACACCGACGTGTCATGCGACGAAGAGCCGCCGATGGGATCGATCCTCTACATCAAACAGTGCCCGCCGCGCGGCGGCGACACGCTGTTCGCCTCGATGTACGCGGCCTACGAGTTGCTATCCGACCGGATGAAGGCCTATCTCGACGGGCTCACCGCGCTGCACGACGGCGAGATGGCCTATCGCGGGCTTTATGCGAACATGGGCGTGGCAGACAAACCGACATACCCCCGCGCCGAACATCCGGTGGTGCGCACGCATCCGGTGACGAACCGCAAGGCGCTCTACGTCAACCGCGGCTTCACCTCGCACATCGTCGGGATTCCGCGCGACGAGAGCGACGCGATCCTTTCTTACCTCTATCAGCACTGCGAAAACCCGCTGTTCCAGTGCCGCTTCCGCTGGACCGAGAACGCGATCGCGTTCTGGGACAATCGCTGCACGCAGCATCGCGCGATGTGGGACTACTGGCCGCACACGCGCTCGGGCAATCGCGTGACGGTCAAGGGCGAGCGGCCGGCATAGTTCTCCGTCATGGCCGGGCTTGGCCCGGCCATCCACGTCTTGCTTTGGTCAAACGTGGGAAAGACGTGGATGCCCGGCACAAGGCCGGGCATGACGAAAAGGCAATTTCCGCGCTAACCTGCTGTCGCAAAATTCACTCAAGGAGCCATGATGTCCACCTTTACCTACGACCACATCCACCTGCGCAGCACGGACCCGGAAAAGACCGCGGCCTATTACGAGCGCATGTTCGATGCGCAGATCATCCGCTCGATGCAGCAGGGCGAGCCGCGCATCGACATGAAGATCGGCGGGCAGGACGTGTTCATCGCGCCGGTCAAGCCGGGAAGCGGCGTGAATGCGCCTCCGGTCACCCCTTATCAGGGGCTCGATCATTTCGGCCTGCGCGTGACCAACATCGACAAGGTGGTGGCGGACCTCAAGGCCAAGGGCGCCGAATTCACCATGGAGCTGAACGAGCCGCGGCCGGGCATCAAGATCTGCTTCATCCGCGGGCCGGAAGGCGTGTCGATCGAGGTGCTGGAGCGCGCGCCGAAATGATGCGGCTGCTTGGCCTCGCGCTGCTGCTCGCTCTCACTGCCCCTGCGGCGGCGGAATATCCCGACCGCCCGGTGCGGCTGATCATCCCGTTCCCGCCCGGCGGCAGCAACGACGTGGTCGGGCGGCTGGTGGCGAACCAGCTTTCCGAAAAGCTTGGTCACAAGGTGTTCGTCGACAATCGCGGCGGGGCGGGCGGCGTGCTCGGGACGGAAGCCGCGGCGAGCGCCGCCCCGGACGGCTACACGCTGCTGGTCGTGTCGATCGCCCACGCCGTGAACCCGGCGCTCTACAAGCTCAATTACGATCCGATCAAATCCTTCGCGCCCGTATCCATCATGGCAACCGGGCCGAACGTGCTGGTGGTCAATCCGCAGCTGCCGGTGAAGTCCGTGAAGGAGCTGGTCGAGCTCGCGAAGCAGAAGCCTGGCACGATCGACTATGCGTCGGCCGGCGTCGGCAGCTTCCAGCATCTCGGCGGTGAATTGTTCAAGCTCGTCGCCGGCGTCAACCTGCAGCACGTGCCCTACAAGGGCGGCGGACCCGCGATGCAGGATGTGATTGCCGGCCACGTGAAGGTGATGTTCTCATCGCTGGTGCAGACGACGCCGTTCATCCAGTCGGGACAGTTGCGCGCGCTCGGCGTCGGCGGCATCGAGCGCAATCCGGTGCTGCCCGACGTGCCCACGATCGCGGAGGCCGGCGTGCCCGGCTATCAGGCCGACAATTGGTGGGGCATCCTGGCGCCGGCCGGCACGCCGCAGCCGATCGTCGAGCGGCTCTATCGCGACATCCAGGCGGCGGTGAAATCGCCCGAATTGACGGCGGCGTTCGCGCGCGAAGGCGCCGCCGCCGTGACCATGACGACGGCGGAGTTCACCCAATACATCGAAAACGAGATCGTGAAGTGGGGCCGCGTCGTGAAGGAAGGCAATATCAAGGGTCAGTGACTACATCGGCGGGCGACAGAAAGGAGCCAAGCGATGGACGTGAAAACCTATCCGGTCGCGCATACCGAAGCGGAGTGGCGCAAGCTGCTCACCCCCGAGCAGTTCCACATCATGCGCGAACACGGCACCGAGCGGCCGGGTAGCTGCGCGCTGAATTACGAGAAGCGCGCCGGCACGTTCAGCTGCGCGGGCTGCGGGCAGAAGCTGTTCGCTTCGAAGAAGAAGTTCGAGAGCGGCACCGGCTGGCCGAGCTTTAACGATCCGGAGGCAGGCGCCGTCGAGGAGACGGTCGACCGCTCCTACGGCATGGTGCGCACCGAATGCCATTGCAGCCGCTGCGGCAGCCATCTCGGCCACGTGTTTCCGGACGGCCCCCCGCCGACGCACCAGCGCTATTGCATCAACGGCGTGGCGATGAATTTCCAGCCGGAGTGAGCCCGTAGCCCGGGTTGCGCGCAGCGTAACCCGGGTATGATTATTCGCACTGGTCCCGGATTTCGCTGCGCTCAATCCGGGCTACAATGCTACAGTCCGGGCAACAGGGAGGCGACTCATGCTCCAGGAAACCATCGAGAAGGGCGTAGACCTCGAGACCGCGCGCTGGCAGGCCCGCGTCGACCTCGCCGCTGCGCACCGGCTCTGCGTCATGAACGAGTTTCACGAGGGCATCTTCAATCATCTGACTTTCCGCGTGCCCGGCACGAACGATCGCTACTACCAGATCCCGTTCGGCCTCTACTGGTCCGAGGTGACGGCGAGCTGCTTCATGGAAGTCGGCTATGACGGCACGCTGCTCGCGGGTGAGGGCGAGATCGAGCGCTCCTGCTACTGCATCCACGCGCCGATCCATCGTCTCGCGCAGCACGGTGCCGCGGTCTTCCACACCCACATGCCGTTCGCGAGCGCGCTGACGCGGCTGAAGGACCAGCGCATCCTGCCGATCGGCCAGACCGAAATCGCGATCGGGATGCACACCGCCTACGACGACAGCTATGGCGGTCCGGCGTTCGATCCGAAGGAAGGCGAGCGGCTCGCCGGCATCATCGGCGACAAGAAGATCCTGATGATGGCGAGCCACGGCGTCGCGACCATCACGCCGACAATCTCCGAGGCATTCGACCTGCTCTATTATACCGAGCGCGCCGCGCAGCAGCAGATCCTGGCCATGCAGACCGGCCGCGAATTGAACATCCTGCCGCAGCACGTGATCGACGACGCGATCAAGGAGTTCAAGACCGCGCCGGGGTACGGCAACAAGAAGCCGCATGTCTGGCACTTCGAGGCGATGAAGCGCGTCCTCGACAGACGAGAGCCGGATTACAAGAACTGATCTGTTGCCCTCACCCTGAGGAGCGTGCGAAGCGCGCGTCTCGAAGGGCGAGGGCGCAACCTGCCGCCATCCTTCGAGGCTCGCGGAGTTTATCATCGGGCCGGCCAACGGCCGGACCCGTTGGCTCGCACCTCAGGATGAGGTGCGAGTAGGGCGCCGCGTAGCGGCGAACCCGGAATCCGTAACCACAATTCGTTGAAAAGCCGCCGTGATCCGGCGCGAACCGCGTATCTGCCGTGGTCAGCCGTCCCAGGCCTGTACGACCACTTGGCGCGAGATCTTTCCGCCTTTCAGATCGACCATTGCCGAACAGAACACTTTCGTCCCATCGGGGTACGCGCAGCTTTGCGTGAAAGCCAGACGGTTTCCGACCGCCACACCGGCTTCGACCTTGTGAGTTATGTCGCGACCGCAGACATCTTCAAAGTAAGAGGCGATGGCACTCTTGCCCTGCAGGCTGCGTGGCTTGCTCGGCGGGTTGTCACGATCGATGACCTGAACAACGGCGTCATCAGCATACAGGCCGGCAAGCGCGGAAGCCTTGCGCCCCTCGATCGCGCGCTTAAGCCCCGCGACAGTGACCGGCTTCGACTTGGGTTTGGATTTTGTCTTGGATTTTGTCTTGGGCTTGGATTTCGCCATATCCCCTCCTGATGTCCGCGGCTCGCGGCAGTGCGTGGCCATGCTACGCCGAGACTGGAGAGCGAACCAGTGTGAGCGCCAAGCGAGATTCCGAAACAGACTGTTTGACGGACATCAAAATCCCCTCGCCATGATGCTAATCTGAGGTTGTCCAAAATCTTTCCTGCCGCGACGCGGAGCATCAACGATGAAAAATCCCTATTTGTTCGACCTCACGAAATCCAACCCCACGGTGACGAAGCCAGCCGGCACGGTTCGGGGCGCCTACGACAAGGTGTTTCCGATCGTGCAGGGGCAGAAGGCGGCGATGTTTCTCGTCGAGCTGAAGCCGGGCGGCATCCGCGAGCCGCACTGGCATCCGAACGCGTGGGAATTCGACTACTGCATCAGCGGCAAGGCGCGCATGTCCGTGGTCGGGCCGAACAACGAATGGACAACGTTCGAAGTCGAGCCGGGCCAGGTCGTGTTCGTGCCGATGGGGTTCTTCCACTACTTCGAGAACATCGGGAACGACGATCTGCGCTTCCTGATCGCGTTCAACAACAGCGGCGCGGAAAGCGACGATGACATCGGCGTGTCGGTCTCGCTCGGCGGGATGCCGCGCCACGTGCTGGCCGCGACGTTCGGTGTGCCGAGGGACGTGTTCGAGCAAATTCCGCAGCTGCACGAGCAGGTTACGATCGTGTCGGGCAAGTAGGTTCGTCATTCCGGGGGCGCCGCCCGATGATCAACTCCGCGGCGAGCCCGGAATCCATAGCCAAGACTGGTGCTTGGGTCGCGCGTTTCGTGGTTATGGATTCCGGCCCTCGCTCCGCTCGGCCGGAATGACGAACCCCTAAAACTTCCCGTACTTCAAATACGCCTCCTGCGGGTCCATGCCGCCGAGGATCGCGGTGCGGATCTGGTTCTCGGTGCCGATCGCGGCCGCGGCCGCCTTGACGATCTCGGCGGCGCGGTCGCGCGGCAGGATCACGATGCCGTCGCGGTCGGCGAGCAGGTAATCGTGCGGCGCGATCTTCACCGGGCCGATCTTCACCGGCACGTCCATGGCGTCGACCATCCAGTAGCCGACGATGTCGCGCGGCGTCGCATAGCGCGCATAGACCGCAAAGCCCATCTCGATCAGGAACTCGACGTCGCGGCAGCCGCCATCGATCACGACGCCGGGCACGCCCTTGCGCATCAGCGTCTCGCCCGAAAGTTCGCCCATGTGGGCGACCTCGTCGTCGTTCGCCGCGATCACCACGACGTGGCCGGACTTGGCCTTGGAGAGAAAGCCCGTCCAGGCGAGCAGCGTCTCGTGCGGATCGGCCTTCGGCGTGACCTTGCCGCGCAGGGTGAACACCGGGCCCGCGATGGTGCGCGCGACCGTCACGGGATGCAGCGTGTGCGGCAGCGTGAAGTCCTTCAACCCCATGCCGCGCATCACGTCATGCACCACGCCGGTGTAGAGCTTCGACAGGCGCGGCGTCAGGTCCTCGGTTGCCTCGCGCAGCAGATCGGCTGCGCCGCGCGCATCGGCGGTTGCGGCGCGCGCCATTTCGAGTGGAGATTTCCGGTTCGGCATGCCTCGCTCTCCCGCGGTTGCGGCGGCGCTCAGAACGCCTCGGTCGCCATGTTCACCGTCAGCGCGATCACCGTCGTGTTGAACACGAACGACACCATGCCATGCGCTGTCACGAGCCGGCGGATACCCTTGTTGGTCACCTGCACGTCCGAGACCTGAAAGGTCATCCCGATGACAAACGCGAAGTAGATGAAGTCCCAGTAATCCGGCTTGTCGTCGTCCGGAAACTTGAGTCCCTGGGCGCGTTGACCCTCGCCGTAGAAGTCGTAGGCGTAGTGTAGCGCGAAGATCGTATGTGTGAACGCCCACGACAGCAGAACCGTGCCGACCGCGAGTGCGACATGATAGCCATAGTCCGGATCGCCGGACTGAACCTGCGCCAATTCGGCGAAGATCGCGCCGAGGCTGACCGCCGCGGCCATGACGGTGAGGATCAGGATCGCGACCGCGCCTTCGTCCTCCTGCGTGGCGGCGCGCTGTTGCGGGGCGTGGTCCGCGGTGCGCAGCATCATGACCGCGACGGCGCCGAGATAGCTCACCATCCCGACGTCCCAACCGACGAGCATGCGGGTGACCCAGGACCAGCTTCCCGGCAGCAGCAGGTAGGCAACGACGCCGAGCGCGATCGCGGCGACGAGCCGGATGTGGAAATGCAGGAACCGCACGACCCAGGGATGGTGTTTCGCGGGTCCTGGCGATGTCTTGCGCGGCTTTCTGCCCATGGGGCCAGTCGACGGTCATTCCGGCGCATCGTCAAGCGCAGGTCGCAGGTCTAGCTTGCCCGCATGAGTACGCGCCGCCGAGGCTGGCTCTTCCGCTCGCTCAGGGCGGCGCTTGTCGCCGTGCTCGTCGTGCTGCTCCTGCCGTATCTGCTCGACGCCGCTGTATCACCTGATCAATCCGGTCTCGACCCTGATGCTGTGGCGCTAGGTCACCGGCGCGCGGGTCGAGCGGACCTGGGTGCCGCTGAGCGCGATCGCGCCGGCGCTGCCGCGCACCGTGATCGCATCCGAGGATGCGCGCTTCTGCACGCATCGCGGCGTCGATTTCGGCGAGTTGCGCGCCGCGATCGAGGATGCGGACGATCTCTCCGAGATGCGCGGCGGCTCGACCATCGCGCAGCAGACGGCGAAGAACCTGTTCCTGTGGCAGGGCCGCTCGGTCGTGCGCAAGGTGCTGGAATTTCCGCTCGCGCTCTGGCTCGACCTTGTGCTCGGCAAGCGCCGCCTGATGGAAATTTATCTCAATATCGTCGAATGGGGGCCGAAGGGCGAGTTCGGCGCCGAGGCGGGGGCGCGCCACGCGTTCGGCAAGTCCGCACGTGACCTCAACAACCGCGAGGCCGCGCTGCTGGCCGCGATCCTGCCCAATCCGCACCGCCGCAGCGCTGCTCGGCCGGGTCCGGGCGTGCGCGGCTCGCCGGCATCCATCGAGGCGCCGGCGGCGAGATCGGCGGCGGCCGACTGCATCCGGCGCTGAGCGGGCCGCCCGGATGCCCTTTTGTTTGAGCATGATCTCGTCCGAAAACCGGTTTCCATCCCCGATCGGGGTCGAGGACATGCTTTCCGGGATCATGCTCTAGCCTTGGCAGGATCGATCCTCTATAAGCGCGCCTTCCCGATTGGTGAGGCGACCGGCGACGCGCGGGCGCCATTTTCCGGAGAGATTTCAATGGCCGTTCCGAAACGAAAAACCTCGCCCTCGCGCCGCGGCATGCGCCGCTCGGCCGACGCGCTGAAGAAGCCGACCTATGTCGAGGACAAGGATTTCGGGCGAACTTGCGTCGTCCGCACCATATCGACCTGAAGACCGGCATGTATCGCGGCCGGCAGGTCCTCAAGGTCAAGACCGAAGCCTGAGCCACGCTTTACGCTAAGGTTGATGCGCGCCGGGGAGCCCGACCGGCGCGCGATATTTTTGCCTTAGTGGGCCGATAGCCGAGCTATAGTCATGCCGACCTCGGGAGGTCCGTGTGATCGGATTTCCGCTGCTGATCATTCCGTTCGCGATCTACAACATGATCGCGTTCCTCACGCCGTTTCGACTGGAACACGAAGCTCTATGCCTTCCGGCTGCCGTCCGGGCGTCGTTTGGGAGCCGACCGCCAGCGACGCCTTCATCCTGTTCTCGCTGCTGATGCTGCTGTTCGAGTTCATCAAGGCGACGCGGCACGGCAAATCGTTTGTCGAGCATTTCCTGTCGCTTCTCCTGGCCGGGGGTGCGGGCGCCGAATTCGCAATGGTGAATCCGAACGCCATCATGAACCAACTCTCCGCCCCGGCGCAGATGGGCAATTCCACCTTCATGCTGTTCGTCGCGATCTGCTTCGTCGACCTGTTCGCGGGATTTGCGGCGGCGCTGCGCCGGGCGCGCCGCGCGGTGGTGGTCGAACAGGCGCCGGTTGTGGTTGCGCCCGCCTGCCGGTGGTTCGCCCCGAGCCCGCACGCGTCGAGCCGATCACGCGCGTGCCGAGCCGGCGCCGGCCAATCCGTTCACCCGTACCGAGTTGCCGCCACCGCCGGAATTGCAGGGCGCCCCGAGCCGGTTGTGAAAATCGAGCCCGTGCAAAAGATCGAGCCGTAGGCTAGCGTCGGCGCCCCTCCACGGCGTTTCCCGCATATGAAAACCCGTGACTTCCATCTGCCCGGCCGCTCGCCCGTCTATGCGCGCGAAGGAATGGCCGCGACCTCCCATCCGCTCGCGACGCTCGCGGCGATCGAGACGCTGAAAGCCGGCGGCACTGCCGCTGATGCTGCTGTTGCGGCTGTTGCGGTGCTGTGCGTCGTCGAGCCCGCCATGACCGGCATCGGCGGCGATTGCTTCTGCCTCGTGGCAAAGCCGGACCAGCCGGTGTGGGGCTACAACGGCTCCGGCCGCGCCGCCGCAGCGGTGACCACCGAGAAGCTGCTGGCGCAAGGCATGACGCCGCAAGATCCCGGCGACTTCACCGCACGCCGTAACCGTCCCGGGCGCGATCGAAGCCTGGGAAGCGATCCTCAAGAGCCACGGCCGTTTCGGTCTCGACCGCGCGCTTCAGGCGGCGATCGGCTACGCCGAAAACGGTTTCGTGATCGCGCCGCGCGTTGGCAGCGACTGGGCCGAGGCTGGTCGGCAAGCTTAAGCCGCATTCGGGCTCGACGAAATACTATCTGCCGAACGGCGAAGCGCCCGCGATCGGCAGCGTCAAGAAACTCCCGGCGCTCGCCGCCACGCTGAAGGCGATTGCGACAGGCGGCGCGAAGGCCTTCTATGAAGGCGAGATTGCCGCCGATATCGCGGCGACCGTGCAGGCGGCGGGCGGATTGCTTGCCGCAGAGGATCTCGCGCGTCATCGCGGCGACGTCGTCACGCCGATCTCGCACGAACTATCGCGGGCTCGACGTAATCGAACTGCCGCCGAACGGGCAGGGGCTGACCGCGCTGGTGCTCCTGAACATCCTCGAGCAGTTCGAGCTTTCAAAACTCGATCCATCGGGACCGGAACGGCTGCATCTCGCGCTTGAAGCCGCGCGGCTCGCTTTCGCGGTGCGCGACACGCATATCGCGGACCCGGCCTCCATGCGCGAACCCGTGGCCGGACTGATCGCAAAAGGCTTCGCGAAGAAACTCGCGGGTCTGCTCGATCCGGGCAGACGCATCGCGGTTCCGAAGGGGCTCCCGCCGACCAGCGACACGGTCTATTTGACCGTGGTCGATCGCGACCGCACCGCGGTCTCGCTGATCAATTCGCTTTACAGCCCATTCGGCACCGGCATCTGCACCGAAAAGACCGGCGTGATGCTGCATAATCGCGGCAGTGGTTTCGTTGTGGAGCCGGGTCACCCGAACACGATCGCACCCGGCAAGCGCCCGATGCACACCATCATCCCGGCGCTCGCGATGCGAAACGGCCGCTGCGAAATGCCGTTCGGCGTGATGGGCGCGGACTATCAGCCGATGGGACACGCCCACTTCATCACCAACATGGTGGACTACGGCATGGATGTGCAGGCCGCGATCGACCACCCGCGCATGTTCTATGAAGGAGAGACGACGCTGGTCGAGCGCGGCGTTCCGGCGGCGACCGTGGCGGGCCTGAAGGCGCGGGGCCATCAGGTGACGGTGAGAGATTCCCCGTGGGGCGGCGGACAGGCGATCGTGATCGACTGGGAGCGCGGCCTGCTGATCGGGGGCTCCGACCCGCGCAAGGACGGCTGCGCGCTCGGGTATTAGGCGCGCGTGCCGAAAGAGCGCCTGGAGGCGACCGGCTTCGTCATCGAGCGGTAAACTGCGGTCGCCTCTTCGGGCTCGGCGCGCCGGCGCTCGCGGGTCTGTGGTGCCTGCGCCCGTGTGGCGATCAGTTGCGCGAGAAATCCCGCCATCGGGTAGCGTGTCGCGCGCGGAACGCGTTCGCCTGGAGCCGCCTGCTCGATCGTGATGAGTGCGCGGCCTTCGGTTTGCGGTGCGCCCGCCTCGCTTGGCTCGTTTGCGCCGCGCCGTCTCGGAACGGAAATCGCTGCCCCGCCGACACCGACGATACGCATGGCCGCCTCCTGTCTCGAAACGGGACAGTGAGCCCGCTTCCAGACACGAGATCGCAACCGGCGTGCCGCACTCGGTGTTTCGCGGCGATAACCGGTTTTTGCGCACCCGATTGCCAAACCCTTAAGATTTTCCAGACAGATTAGCGCGACACGCCCCAATGCGGCCACGCGCCCTTCCCAGAACAGGATCCTCCGTGACGCGCAACGCCCGGACCTCCGCCCCTGCGCTCAGCGCAGCAGCAAGTCATGCGGATGCGAGCGATATTCTCGCGTCGATCCGACTCGTGCCGTACGAGTGGCGCATCGATACCGACGTGCTGACCTGGGGGGCGAACGCCGCCGAGGTTCTGCAGGTCGCGGAAGTGGCACAGATCGCGACCGGCCGCGGCTATGCGGCGTTCCTCGATCCGAAGAATACCTCCACGCGTTACGACGCCGTGATGCAGGAGGGAACGCGCGATTACGGCGCCGGCGTTCCATACCAGACCGAATATTGCCTGCAGACCGGCCGCGACGGTGCCACGCGCCTGTGGATCGAAGACAACGGCCGCTGGTTCGCAGGGCTCGACGGGCGGCCTGCGCGCGCACACGGCGTCGTGCGCGCCATTACGGAGCGCCACGACCACGACGAGCGCCTTGCCTACCTGTCGCGCTTCGACGGCCTCACCGGCGAAATGAATCGCAATGCGCTGACCGAGGCGCTCACGACCTCACTCGACGACACGCTGAAATACCGCGGCTCATGCGGCTTCATGCTGATCGCGGTCGACAATCTGGCGCGCATCAACGAAGCCTACGGGTTCGGCGTCGCCGACGAAGTCATCGCCGCGGTCGGGCGGCGCCTGCGCAGCCGCATGCGCGGCGGTGACGTGCTCGGACGGTTTTCTTCGAACAAGTTCGGCGTGGTGCTGAATACCTGCACGCCCGACGACCTTTCGATGGCGGCCGATCGCTTCCTCGCAGCGGTGCGCGAGGACGTGGTGCAGACCGCGCACGGGCCGGTTGCTGCGACGATCACGATCGGCGCGGTCGCTGCGCCCCGCCACGCCCGCACGGTCGCCGAGATTCTCGCGCATGCGCAGGAATCGCTCGATTCCGCCAAGGCCAAGCGGCGCGGATCGTTCGTCGCCTACCGGCCGAATATCGAGCGCGAGGCGGTGCGCCAGGAGAACGTCCGCTCGACCGACAAGATCATCGCGGCGCTCAACGAGCGGCGCATTCTGCTCGCGTTCGAGCCGGTGGTCGCGACATCGACGCGCGAGGTCGCGTTCTACGAATGCCTGATGCGCATCCGCCGCGCCGACGGCAGCCTTGTGCCGGCGAACGACATCATGCCGATCGCCGAGCAGCTCGGGCTGGTGCGCCTGATTGACCATCGCGTAGTCGAGTTGGTGATCGCGGAGCTGTCCGCAGCGCCAACCCTCAAGGCGAGCGTAAACGTATCGCCCGACTCGATCACCGACCCGGACTGGTGGGCATCGCTCGGTGCGCAATTGCGCACCCGGCCCGGCGTCGCGCAACGCATGATTCTGGAGATCACCGAGACCGCCGCGATCCAGAACATCGACGACACCGCGGGCTTCGTCACCCGTGCCAAGGATTTGGGCTGCCGCATTGCGATCGACGATTTCGGCGCGGGCTACACGTCATTCCGCAACCTGCGCAGGCTCGGCGTCGACATGATCAAGATCGACGGCGCCTTCGTGCAAAATCTTGCCCGCTCGGAGGACGACCGTGTGTTCGTGCGCACGCTGGTCGAACTCGGCCGCTCGCTCGGTCTCGAAACGGTTGCCGAATGGGTGCAGGACGAGGAAGCCGCCGCTACGCTCAAGGCTTGGGGCTGCGACTATCTGCAGGGCGATCTGGTCGGCCGCGCCTCGGTGGAGCGCCCGTGGGCAGTTGTTGCGCCGCCGCCCGAAAGCGCTGACGCGCTAAACCTTACTTTTCTTCGTTGCTCAGCTTGTCGACCTTCTTCTGCATCTCGGAAAGCTGCCGCCGCAGCTCATCGAGGTCGCTGGTCGGTGACGCCGGCTTCTCGGTCTCGGTCGTCTTCGTCGTCGCGTCGCGCGAACGGCGTGAACATCGAAAAGGCGCGCTGGAATACTTCCATGTTGCGCCGGACGGTCTCATCGAGCGGACCGAACCGCGCTGACCCCGAACGCTTGCGACATCTGATCGCGGAATTTCTGCTGTTCGCGCGTCAGCGAATCGATCGAGGTTTCCAGATAGCGCGGCACCAGCATCTGCATCGAGTCGCCGTAGAAGCGGATGAGCTGGCGCAGGAAATTGACCGGCAGCAGGTTCTGCGCGCCTTCCTTGTTCTCCTGCTCGGAGATGATCTGGACGAGCACCGAGCGCGTGATGTCCTCGCCGGTCTTCGCGTCGAACACCGCGAAATCCTCGCCGCTCTTCACCATGGTGGCGAGATCTTCGAGCGTCACATAGGTGCTGGTGCCAGTGTTGTAGAGCCGCCGGTTGGCGTACTTCTTGATCGTGACCGGACCTTCCGATTTGGTGGCTGGTGCTCATTGCTCGATGCGCCTTGGGCCAGGAGGATGAGAATTTGTGCGCGGTAAGCTGCGCCAGCATAAGCACTTTTCGGTGAAGGCGGCTACTTTTTTGTGCGGGGCGGCATATCTGCCAGAAAACCGTTGTGGCGCTTTGATCAAGGTCATGGTGCCGCGCAATACGGGCTATGCGGTTCGTCTTATTGACAGCCCTCCGGCGCCCTATCAAGGATGACCACGAGATTGGCGGACCGGTGCCGCGGCAGCCGCACTGACAGGAGATTTCCATGAAGCGATGACGTCGTGATCGTTGGCGCCGCGCGGACGGCGGTCGGAGCCTTCAACGGCGCATTCGGCAGCCTGCCGGCCCATGAACTGGGCAAGACCGCGATCGCCGAGGCGCTCAAGCGCGCGGGCGTCGAGGGCGGACGGGTCTCCGAAGTCATCATGGGCCAGATCCTCACCGCCGCGCAGGGCCAGAACCCCGCCCGGCAGGCCTCGATCGCGGCCGGTATTCCGGTGGAAAGCCCGGCCTGGGGCGTGAACCAGCTGTGCGGCTCGGGCCTGCGCGCGGTCGCGCTTGGCTATCAGGCGATCCTGAACGGCGACTCGGAGATCGTGGTCGCGGGCGGGCAGGAATCCATGAGCATGGCGCCGCACGCCGCCTATCTGCGGTCGGGCCAGAAGATGGGCTCGCTCGAGATGGTCGACACGATGATCAAGGACGGGCTGTGGGATGCCTTCAACGGCTACCACATGGGCACCACCGCCGAAAACGTCGCCAACGCAGTACCAGATCACGCGCAGCCAGCAGGACGAGTTCGCGATCGCCTCGCAGAACAAGGCGGAGGCCGCGCAGAAGGCCGGCAAGTTCAAGGACGAGATCGTCGCGGTGACGATCAAGTGCCGCAAGGGCGACATCGTGGTCGACACCGACGAGTATCCGAAGACTGGCGTCACGCTCGAGTCGATCGCGAAGCTGCGCCCGGCCTTCGTCGAAGGAAGGGACCGTGACGGCCGCGAACGCGTCGGGCATCAATGACGGCGCCGCCGCCGTCGTGCTGATGAGCGCGAGCCAAGCCGCCAAGGAAGGCAAGACGCCGCTCGCGCGCATCGTGTCGTGGGCGCATGCCGGCGTCGATCCGTCGATCATGGGCACCGGCCCGATCCCGGCCTCGCGCGCCGCGCTGAAGAAGGCCGGCTGGAACATCGGCGATCTCGATCTGGTCGAGGCAAACGAAGCCTTCGCCGCGCAGGCCTGCGCGGTGAACAAGGACCTCGGCTGGGACACCTCCAAGGTGAACGTCAACGGCGGCGCGATCGCGCTCGGCCATCCGATCGGCGCATCGGGCGCGCGCGTGCTCACCACGCTGCTGTTCGAAATGCAGAAGCGCGACGCGAAGAAGGGCCTCGCCACGCTGTGCATCGGCGGCGGCATGGGCATTGCGATGTGCGTGGAGCGGTAAGCCGCTCGCAATCCCATCAGTCACGACGTCATGCCCGGCCATAGCCCGTCGAAGACGGGCGTGAACGCCCTTTCGGCCGGGCATCCACGTCTTTAAGCTACGACGATCAAAAGCCATGGATGGCCGGGACAAGCCCGGCCATGACGGCGCGAAAATGTGGGGAGGCGCAGATGGCCCGGGTTGCAGTGGTGACAGGCGGGACGCGCGGGATCGGCGCGGCGATCTCGAAGGCGCTGAAGGCGGCGGGCTACAAGGTCGCGGCGAATTACGGCGGCAATGACGAGGCGGCGAACAAGTTCAAGGCCGAGACCGGCATCAACGTCTACAAGTGGGATGTTTCCTCCTTCGACGCCTGCGCAGCGGGACTGAAGCAGGTCGAGACCGATCTCGGCCCGGTCGAGGTGCTGGTCAACAATGCCGGCATCACGCGCGACGCGCCGTTCCATCGCATGACGCCGGACCAATGGAATCAGGTCATCAACACGAACCTGAATTCGCTGTTCAACATGAGCCGTCCAGTGTGGGAAGGCATGCGCTCGCGCAAGTTCGGCCGTATCGTCAACATCTCGTCGATCAACGGCCAGAAGGGCCAGTTCGGACAAGCGAACTATTCGGCCGCCAAGGCCGGCGACCTCGGCTTCACCAAGGCGCTGGCGCTCGAAGGCGCACGCGCCGGCATCACGGTGAATGCGATCTGTCCGGGCTACATCGCCACCGAGATGGTGATGGCGGTACCGAAGGACGTGCTGGAGAAGAACATCCTGCCGCTGATCCCGGCGGGCCGCCTCGGCGAGCCGGACGAGATCGCGCGCTGCGTGGTGTTCCTCGCCTCCGACGACGCCGGCTTCATCACCGGGTCGACGCTGTCCGCCAATGGCGGGCAGGTGATGATCTGACGCGCGGCGCTATTCCTTTATCCCGCGCGCCAGGATCGCGGCGATCGGAATCGCGAGCGAGCGGCCTCGGCGGTAACGTTCGGCCTCACGATCGATGCCGGCGACGATAGACGGAAGCGTCGCAGGTTCTTGCGCGGCGATCAGCGCGGCCATGCGTACCGTGCCGGCCGAGAGCGCCGCGATCAACGCATCCGCATTCGCGAGGGGCCATTCAGCCCGCACGATCCGCGCGGAGGTGTTGGCAAACCCTGCCGCAGCGAGTGCGCGCAAGCAGTCATCCGGCTGATTGAACGAGCCGCCCGGCGGCGGAGCCGGCGCGGCCGAAGGGCTGCCGTGACGCGCGACCGCATCGAACACGAGCCCCCATGCGATGTTCTCCGCCGGCGCGGCCCACACGGTGAACGCCGCGCATCCTCCCGGCGCAAGCACTCGGTGGGCCTCTCCGAGCGCGACCTCCGGCCGGGGCACGTGATGCAGACCGAAGTTCGACACGACCGCATCGAACGAATTGTCCGGAAACGGCAGGTCCTCCGCGTCTCCTTCGGCCACCGCGATGTGCGGGTGCAAGGCGCCGGCAACACCGATCATCGCTGTCGAGAAATCCAGCCCCTGCGCCTGTGCACCGCGCGCGGCGGCCGCCGCCGCCACGTAGCCGGGCCCGCAGGCGACGTCGAGGACGCGCGCGCCGGCCACGATTTCGGCGGCGTCGAGCAAAGGCGCGATGAACGGCGCGGTCGCAGGCGCAAAGCTGTCTTCGTAGGCGGCGGCGGCTCGCTGCCAGCCTGTATGTTCGAAGGCGCGCACCGCGTCGGGCTCGAAGCTCATGGCACCGATCATAGCAGCCGGCGAGGGCTGGCGCTGCAGACGTATTGTTTCGGCATCCGGTCACCGTTAAGCCGATGTCCTCGCATGCCGTCCTCCAGCGCCACGCTCATCGGCTTCGCGGCGATCCTGATGTGGTCGCTGCTGTCGCTGCTCACGGTGGCATCCGGCACCGTGCCGCCGTTTCAACTGGCGGCCATGACGTTCGCCATCGGCGGCGGCTTAGGCGCGGTCACGTGGATCTTCCGGCCGGGTGCCGCAGCCGCACTGAAGCAACCACCCGTGGTGTGGGCGCTCGGCGTCGGCGGGCTGTTCGGCTATCACGCACTGTTTTTCCTCGCGCTGCGCCTCGCTCCGCCCGCCGAGGCGCAGTTGGTCAATTACCTCTGGCCGGTTCTGATTGTGCTGCTCTCCGCCTTCCTGCCGGGCGAACACTTGCGCCTGCACCATGTCGCGGGCGCGCTCATCGCCCTCGCCGGAACCGCGCTGCTGTTCGCCGCGCGCGGCATCACGTTCGCGCAGGACTACCTGCCGGGCTTCGCCGCCGCGTTCGTCGCGGCGTTCACCTGGGCGATCTATTCGGTGCTGTCGCGCCGCTTTGCCGCGGTGCCGACCGATGCTGTCGCGGGATTTTGTCTCGCAACGTCGGCGCTCGCGGCGATCTTCCATCTGCTGTTCGAGCAGACGCAATGGCCGCAGACTCTCGGCCAATGGCTCGCGGTCGCAGGGCTCGGCATCGGCCCGGTCGGCGCAGCCTTCTATGTGTGGGATATCGGCATGAAACGCGGCGACATCCGCGTGCTCGGCGTCGCGTCCTATGTTGCGCCGCTGCTCTCGACCTTGTTTCTCGTGCTGGCCGGATATGCGGCGGCGAGCCTGTCGCTGGTGTTCGCCGCCGTTCTGATCACTGCCGGCGGCGTGCTCGCCGCGAAGGACATGATTTTCCGAACGCGCTAGGTGCCGGGTGTCCAATCCGCCGGCGTTTCGAAGCCGTTGAACTCGAACGCTGGCGCGACCGTGCAGCCGGCCAATGTCCACTCGCCGAGACTTTCCGCTGCCTGCCAGTGGCCGGCGGGCACCACGCCCTGCGGCCGTTCGCCCATCGCGATGTCGGGTCCAAGCTTCATGCGCCGGACCGGAGCATCATCGCCGGCCATTTCCAGCACCAGCGGAGCGCCGGCGTAGTAGTGCCACACCTCGACGGCATCGATGCGGTGCCAATGCGAGCGCTCGCCACGCGCCAGCAGGAAATAGATCGCCGTTGAGGCGGCGCGCCCGTTCTCGATACGGCTGTCGCGAAACGTCTCGCGGAAATGTCCGCCTTCCGGATGGGGTTTCAGATCAAGCAGGCGGATGATCTCGGCAGAGGTGAGTTGACGCATGGCGTTCAATCCATAAGGGCGAGGCCAAGGCACGCACAGATTGTGCACGCGCCGCGCCTGGAATAGAGTTTAGTCCGCGGGCGGGTGAGGGCGTCAAACGAGGAGGCACGCGATGCGTCTCGTTCTGTGGCTTGGCCTTTGGGCCGCGGCATTCGTCGGTTCGGCGCATGGGCAGGTCGATCCCGGCCTGATGGAGGCCGTGAAGGCGCTGCGCGGCGGCGGGCATGTGATCGTGTTTCGTCATGGTGCGACCCATCAGGATCAGGCCGACACCGATCCGCTGAACATCACCAACGTCGCCAAGCAGCGCCAGCTCAATGATCAGGGCCGCGCGCTCGCGCGCAAGATCGGCGACGCGATGCGCAAGCTGAACGTCCCGGTCGGGCAGGTGGTGACCAGCCAGTTCAATCGCGCGGTCGAGACCGGCACGCTGCTCGGCTTCGGCGCGGTCACGTCGACTGTCGACATTTCCGAGGGCGGGCTGGTCGTGACGCCGATCGAGAACAACCGGCGCGCGGCGGCGATGAAAAAGCTTGCCGCGACCATGCCCCCGGCCGGCACCAACGCGATCCTGGTGTCGCACAAGCCCAACATCATGGATGCGTTCGGCAGGGACTGGTTCGACGTGCGCGAGGGCGAGGCGTCCATCTTCAAGCCGGACGGCACGAGCTACCAGCTTGTCGCCCGCGTCCAGGCGGCCGACTGGGGCAAGCTCGCGCAGTAGCGCATGCCCGCCGCCTAGAACTTGTCCTTCCGCGCGCGGATCGTGGCGAACACGCTCTCGGCGTTCGCGCCTTCCATCCCGATGCCGGCCCCGACCGAATGCAGGTCGGCGCGCAGGAACGGATTGTAGGACTTCTCCTGCTGGATCGTGGTCGGGATCGTCGGCTTCTTCTGCTCGGTGAGCCGCACGACCTCTTCGGCGCGCGCGCGCAGCGCGGCATTCTTCGGCTCGATGGTGAGCGCGAAGTGCACGTTCGCGGCGGTGTATTCGTGGCCGCAGAACACCTGCGTGTCGGCCGGCAGGTTGCGGATCTTGAGCAGCGAATTCCACATCATCTCAGGCGTGCCCTCGATGATGCGGCCGCAGCCGACCGAGAACAGCGTGTCGCCGACGAAGGCGAGCTTGTCCTGCTTGAACCAGTAGCTGATGTGGCCGGCGGTATGGCCCGGCGTCTCGAGCACGCGCCCGACCAGCGAGCCGACCTGCACGACGTCGCCTTCGCGCACTGTCACGTCGATGTCGGGAATTTTCGCGGCTTCCTTGCGCGGCGCGACGACGCGACAGAGATGCTTCTTCTTCAGTTCCGCGATGCCGCCGGTATGATCGGCGTGATGATGCGTCACCAGGATGTCGGTGAGACGCCAGCCTCTTCGGCGAGCGCGGCCTCGACCGGAGCGGCCTCCGGCGCATCGATCGCGGCCGTCGATCCGGTTCCGGGATCGTGCAGCAGGACGCCGTAATTGTCCTTGAGGCAGGGAAACAGATGGGTCTCGGCCGGCATGGCTGGCTTGCTACTCCTGCATGGCGGCGGCAAGCTAGCACGGCTTTTCGATATGCCACGCCGGAATCTCGAGCGTCCGACTGCCGCACGAAAGTTCCACGCTGGTCCCTTGGAGCAATCCCCATGTCTCTTGATGTCGTCGATCTGCGCAACTTTTACGCCCAGCCGCTGGGCACGGTTGCGCGCCGCTTCGTGAGCCGCGGCATCCGCGCGCGCTGGGCGGATACGCGCGGCCAGCGCATCGCCGGGATCGGCTACGCGACGCCCTATCTCGGGCTGTTCCGCGAGGAAGCGGAGCGCTGCCTTGCCTTCATGCCGGCCGCGCAGGGCGTGGTGAAATGGCCGTCCGCGCGCCCGACGCTCACCGCGCTGGTCGAGGAGCTCGATCTGCCGCTGGCGGATGCGGCCGTCGACCGCCTGCTGCTCGTGCATGCGCTGGAAATGTCGCACGACGCCGAGGCGATGCTGCGTGAAGCGTGGCGCGTGCTCGCGGCCGGCGGTCGGCTGCTCGCCGTGATCCCGAACCGGCGCGGCGTGTGGGCGCGCACCGACACGACGCCGTTCGGCCACGGCCGGCCCTATTCGCGCTCGCAGATCACCGACGCTGTTGCGCGAGACCTGGTTCACGCCGACCGGCTGGGGCGAAGCGCTCTACGTGCCGCCGATCGCGCGCAACTGGTTCCTGCGCTCGGCGGTCGCGTGGGAGCGCACCGGCGCGACGCTCTCGGCGCCGTTCGCGGGCGTGCACATCGTGGAAGCGACCAAGCAGGTCTATCGCGCGATCCCGGCGCGGCGCGAGAGGCGCCGCCTGGTGCCGGCGCTCGAACCGGTGCTCGCGCCCTTCGCCGGAGGAGCGGCGCGCAGCAGCTAGGTCGCCGCCTGATCGTCCGGACGGTCGCCGCCCTGCGGGGCGTTGTGATCGCGCGGGCCGCGATGGCGGCGGCGGCGGCGATGCAGCGGAAAGCGATCCGGCTGGCCGCCATTCTCGTAGCCGTTCTGGCCTTGCGGCTGCGGCGTTGCGGCGCGCCGCCGGTGATGAAGGCCGGCAGGCCGGGATCGACATTGCCTGGCTCGGGCTGCGGTACGCGCGGCTGGTGACGGACTTCCTGCGGCTGTCCTTCGCGCTGCTCGCGCGGCTGATACGGCTGATTGTCGCGCTGGACGAAGGGCTGCGCGTTCGGCGGAATGTAAGGCTGCGGATCGCGCGTGCCGAACGCGGCTGCTCGCCGGAGAAGGGCTGGCCGTCGTCCTCGCCTTCCTCGAAATTGCTCGTCGGGGCGCGGCTGGAACTGCTGGTCGTTGCCGTCCGCCGCCCTCCGGCCGCTGCGGCTGGAAATTCGGATTTTGCTGGCGGAACTGCTCGTTCGCCGCCGCGATCAGGCGGAAATAATGCTCGGCGTGCTGGAAGTAATTCTCGGCCGAGACCGGATCGCCGGAGGACTGGGCGTCACGCGCGAGCTGGAGATACTTCTCCGCCACGTGATTGGCCGTGCCGCGAATCTTCACATCAGGGCCGTTGGATTCATACACCCGTGTCAGCGGGTTGTGGCTGCGGCGGTTGTTATTGTTGTTGTTATTGTTGTTGTTGCGCCCGCGCATACGCTTGTTGTGATGATGCTGCTGACCGTTTCTCATGGCTTGTTGTTCAACGACTCCTGATTTGCCGCGGCTCTGACCCGCCGGCGTCTTTCCCAGCCGATCCGGCGTCTGGTGCCGGCACCAAAATTCACCGTGACCGCTACCGCCATTGCGCGGTGGCCGAGCCCGAACGTCGTGCGCCTCAGGCGACGATCCTTGTCGCGTATGTCTGAACATCCTTAGTCCGCCGCGGCCCTGCCGCGGCCTGGCTCACCCTTTGTCACGCGCCCGGCGGGCTTGAAGCCCGGCATGCGCTCAACCGGTGAAAGCATTCGAATCCCGATGCAGCGAAGCGTCGTTTCCCCGAAGCGGAAATTTCCTCATTCGCCCTGTCGCACTGCCGCCTCACGGAGCCTCGCTCCGGGCCTCTGTGGGCAGTGCGTCACCCAATCTGGGATCGATTCCGTGAACCGACCCTAATCGGTCTTTTGCGACATTCCAAGCGGTTTTTTGGCCTTCCGAGCACGCGCCGGAACTCGTCCGTATTGTCACTAATGCGTGCAGTCAGCGTTTGGCGGCAATCGCGCGCGTGATGCCGGAGAGGTCGTGGCGCGTCCCGGCGATTGCAAGCCCCGCCGGCCGCAAACAGTGCCGTGACGGCGCGCTCCTGTCCGGCGCCGATCTCGACCACCAGATGCCCGCCGGGCGCGAGCAGACGCGGCGCATCCGCGGCGATCGCGCGGTAGGCCGCAAGTCCGTCCGCGCCGCCATCGAGCGCGTGGCGCGGATCGTGCTCGCGCACCTCTGGCGCGAGCGTCGCGATGTCGGCGCTCGCCACATAGGGCGGATTGGAGACGACGAGATCGAATGGTCCGTTGAGCGCGCCGCCGTAGTCGGTCGCGAGAAACGTCGCGCGGTCGCCAAGGCCAAGCTGCTTTGCGTTCGTCGCGCGCGACCTCGAGCGCATCCGTCGTCGATGTCGGTCCCGATGCCGCTGCGCGTTCGGCAGTTCGGACAGCAGCGCCAGCAGGATCGCGCCCGAACCGGTGCCGAGATCGGCGATGCGCAGCGTTCGCGTGCGCGCGCCGTCGCGATCGAGCAACGCGAGCGCCAGTTCGACGACGGTTTCGGTTTCGGGCCGCGGCACCAGCACGGCAGGCGTGACGATCAGCGGCAGGCTCCAGAATTCCTTCTGGCCGACAATGCGCGCGACGGGCTCGCCCGCGAGGCGGCGCGCGGCGAACTGCTCGATCTGGGTACGCGCGTCAGGTCCGAAATCTGCTGCGTCGCCGCGACCGCCAACCCGGCATGATCGAGCCCGAGCGCATGGCCGATCAGAATGCGCGCATCGAGTTCGGGCGACTCGATGCCCGCTGCGCGAAACTGCTCGGCGAACGCGCGGCGCGCATGCGCGACCGATGCGCCGCGCAGCGTCGCGATCACGCGTCTTCCGCCGCGAGCAGTTCGGCCTGATGCTCCTGCACCAGCGCGTCGATGATCTCGCCGAGCGCCTCGCCTTCGAGAATCTGCGGCAGCTTGTAGAGCGTGAGATTGATGCGGTGATCGCTCACGCGCGCCTGCGGGAAATTGTAGGTGCGGATGCGCTCCGAGCGGTCGCCGCTGCCGACCTGGCCACGCCGCGCGGCGGCGCGCTCGGAATCGAGCTTCTGCTTCTCGGCGTCGTAGAGCCGCGCGCGCAGCGTCGCCATCGCCTTGGCGCGGTTCTTGTGCTGCGAGCGCTCCTCCTGCACCACGATCGCGATGCCGCTCGGCAGATGCGTGATGCGGATCGCGGATTCGGTCTTGTTGACGTGCTGGCCGCCCGCGCCGCCAGCGCGCATGGTGTCGACCTTGAGATCGCTCTCGTTGATCTTGACGTCGACCTCCTCCACCTCGGGCAGCACCGCGACGGTCGCGGCCGAGGTGTGGATGCGGCCCTGCGTCTTCGGTATTCGGCACGCGCTGCACGCGATGCACGCCGGACTCGAACTTCAGCTTGGCGAAAGCGCCGCGCCCTTTCACCTCGGCAATGATTTCCTTGTAGCCGCCGACAGCGCCTTCGCTCGCCGAGACGATCTCGACCTTCCAGCCGTTCCTGGCGGCGAAGCGCTCGTACATGCGGAACAGGTCGCCGGCGAACAGCGAGGCCTCGTCGCCGCCGGTGCCGGCGCGGATTTCCAGGATGACGTTGCGCTCGTCCATCGCGTCCTTGGGGATGAGCGCGAGGCGGATCTTGTGCGCGAGCGCGTCGCGGCGCGCCTCGCAGCGCGGGCTTCTCGGTTTCGGCGAGCGCGCGCATCTCGGGATCGGTTGTCGCATCGGCCAGCATGGCGTCGAGATCGGCGATCTCGCTCTCGACGCGCCTGGTAGGCTTTGATCGCTCTCGACCAGCGGCTGAAGCTCGGAGAATTCGCGCGACAGCTTCACATAGGTGTCGCGATCCGGACCGGCCGCGAGGTCGGCCTCGACCGTGCGCTAGGCGCGTCACCAGCGCATCGAGCTTGGATTGGGGGAGCGTGACGGTCATGCGTCTGTTTGCCGGATCGGCGAACCGGAACCTTTATCCGGAATCGGCGCGATCCGTCAAAGACGATTGATCGGGAGCGGCAGCACGGCTCGCGCGAGCCGGAAGAGCGGTCGCTAGGACCTCCGCCTTGCGCCGCGGCAGCGGATAAGCGTCGCTCTCGTACAGCCGCTGGATCCCGTGCCGGTCGAACCGCTGCTCGCGGACCTCCAGATAGGCGCCGGCCAGCGCGTCGGAGGGGAGCTCCTCGACGGCAAACCGGATCGCCTCGGCGGCCGCGGAAAATCGCCGGTAGCCGAAGGCGGCCCGCTTGTACTTGCGGTTGTTGGTCGGAAACAGCTCGGCCTCGCGCGAATAGTCGAACCCGCCCGGCTGGCGGGCGATCGGGGCCGGCGCGGGCGCTTCGATCGGTCGAATTCACGGCAGGCTTCTTGGCGGCGGCACTACGCATGCTGACATCTTCGGATAAGGTGATGGTTAATTTGAATGACGATCATTCAAATGACGCAGCATTATATAATGTGGAACCGCCGGATTGCCAGCCCAATGGCGCAATACGCTGTTACCCGGACAGCAGGTCGTGCATTCCACGAACAGCCGTTAGAGCTGCAACCCCTCGGCCGCCGCGAAGGTCTCGAGCTTCTCCCGCACCGTGCCCTTGTGCGTTCGCGCCGTCGAGCAGCGGGTGCACCAGCGCGGTCGCCTTCGCGGCATCGAGATCGAGCACCATCGCCTTCACGGGGCCGACCGAGGAGGCCGACAGCGACATCGAGCGGTAGCCGATCGCGATCAGCGCGAGCGCGCCGATCGGCTGCGAGGCGAGCTCGCCGCACAGCGTCACCGGCTTTCCCGCGGCGCGCGCCTTGTCGACGATGAACTTGAGCGCGCGCAGGAACGGCGGCGAGATCGGATCGAAGCGGTTGGCGAGCTGCACGTTGCTGCGGTCGGCCGCGAACATGAACTGCGCGAGATCGTTCGAGCCGATCGACAGGAAGTCGACGCGCGCGAGCAGTTCGTCGAGCTGGTAGAGCAGCGCCGGCACCTCGACCATGACGCCGACATGCACCCGCTCGGGCAGCGTGTGGCCGTGGCGGCGCAGATGCGTCAGTTCGCGCTCGACGAAGCCCTTGGCCTGGTCGAACTCGTCGACCGTCGTGACCATCGGAAACATGATGCGCAGCTCGCGCCCTGCGGCGGCATCGAGCAGCGCGCGGATCTGGCTGCGCAGCAGGCCCGGCCGGTCGAGGCCGAGGCGGATCGCGCGGTAGCCGAGCGCCGGGTTCTCCTCTTCCTCGAAGCGCATGTAGGGCAGCACCTTGTCGCCGCCGATGTCGAGCGTGCGGAACGTGACCGGGCCGATCCTCCGCGGCGTCGAGCACCTGGCGATAGAGCGCAAGCTGCTCGTTCGATGCGCGGCAGCGAGGGCGCCACCATGAACTGCAATTCGGTGCGGAACAGTCCGATGCCGCGTCGCGCCGGTCTCGGCGATATGCGGCAGGTCGACCAGCAGGCCGGCATTGAGCAGCAGCGAGATCTTCTCGCCGTCCTTGGTGACGCACGGCTTGTCGCGCAGCGCCGCGTACTGCGCCTGCCGGCGCGCGCGCAGCCGCACGCGGTCGGCGTAGTTCTTTTCCACGTCGGGCGTCGGGCGCACGTAGACGTGGCCCATCGCGCCGTCGACGATGATCGGGTCGCCCGGATCGACGATGCCGGTCGCGTTGGCGATCTGGCCGACCGCCGCGATGCCGAGCGCGCGCGCCACGATCGAGACGTGCGAGGTCGGGCCCGCCTTCCTCCAGCACCAGCGCGCGCAGCTTCTTGCGGTCGTAGTCGAGCAGCGCCGCCGGCCCCATGGCGCGCGCCACCAGGATGGCGTTGTCGGGAAGCTGCTCGCGCGAGGGCGCATGGTCGCGCCCGACCAGCTGGCGCATCAGCCGGTTGGCGAGATCGTCGAGATCGTGCAGCCGCTCGCGCAGGTAAGGATCGGTCTGGCGCATCATGCGGGCGCGGTTGTCGGACTGCACGCGCTCGACCGCGGCCTCGGCGGTCAGGCCGGTCGTCACCGCCTCGTGCATCTTGTGCATCCAGCCGCGGTCGTGCGCGAACATGCGGTAGGCTTCGAGCACCTCGCGGTGCTCGCCGCCGTCGGCGACGTCGCGCCGCTCCAGCATCACGTCGAGGTCGGCGCGCAGCGTGTTGAGCGCGGCATCGAGGCGCTGCAATTCCTTCTGCGGATCGTCGGCGATCAGCTTGGTGACGATCACGCGCGGCTCGTGCAGCACCACGTGGCCGAGCCCGATGCCGTCGGAGATCGAGAGGCCTTCGAGCTGCAGCGGCCGGTGCGCGGCCGGCTCGAGGCCGGGCTTGGCGAGCGCCGACAGCTCGCCCGACGCGATGGTCTCGGCGAGCACCATCGCGGTGGTCTGCAGCGCTTCCTCTTCGTCCTCCGAATAGGTGCGGTGCGCGCGGTTCTGCACCACCAGCACGCCGAGCGTATTGCCGGCGCGCAGGATCGGGACGCCGAGGAACGAGTGGTAGATCTCTTCGCCGGTCTCCGGGCGGAACGAGAAGGCCGGATGGTGCTGGGCGTCGGAGAGGTTGAGCGATTTCGCCTCGCTCGCCACCAGGCCGACGAGGCCCTCGTCCTGGCGCAGCACCGTGACGTGCACGGACTTCGGC
Organism: uncultured Alphaproteobacteria bacterium; assembly: GCA_963778455.1. GTDB lineage: Bacteria > Pseudomonadota > Alphaproteobacteria > Rhizobiales > Xanthobacteraceae > PALSA-894. The sequence goes on along the minus strand of CAVZUL010000005.1, from coordinate 197,022 downwards.
GTTCAGGCCTTCCGAGGCGTACAGTTCGAGCGTGCCGTCGACGCGCAGCACGTAGACGGAGCAGACCTCCGCCACCATGTTGGCGGCGATCAGCACGACGATCTTGTTGAGGCGTTCCTGCGCGCTGACCGGTTCCGCCATCACCTCGCGGAGCCGGCGCAACAGCACGCGCGGACCGCCGAGCGCGCCACGCATCGCTTCAGTCCTTGCGCCGTCGATTCGGGGCCCGGCGGACGCCCCCGGATCGGCTTTCGAGAATCCCGCGAGGCAGTGCCCGCGGATCGTTCACCGTCTATAGCGAATGCCGTGTGTCGGGGGCAAGACAAAGCGGCGTCACCACGCATAGCTCGCCGCGATGCGGCCGCAGGCGGCGCGGAATGCATCGGAATCGATGATTTGCCGATAAACGTCGCGAATGGTTTCGCCGCCCTGCGGCGCGATCTGCTGCGGTGCGGGAGAGCCGAACAGGCGCGCGTCGATGGCGGCGATATCGGCCGCGCTGGCCGGCCGGTCGAGGTCCGCGATGCCGGCGGTCAGCATGTCGAACAGCGCGCGCGGTCCATCAGCGGCAGCTTCGCCATCTCGGCGCCGCGCGAGCAGCCGCGCGAGGCGGTGATCCGGATGGGTCGGATCGTCGGCGGCCGGCTTGAAATTGCCGATCTGCGGGCCGTCCGCGTACCACTTCGGCCCTTCGGCCAGGCGGGCGGCGAGCGCGCGCGCCTCCTCGGCGACGTAGTAGCGGTTGAGCTCGTCGTCCCAGACGTAGGCGTAGCCGTGGCGCGCCAGCAGCGGCTCCCATTCGTCCCAGGCCGGCTCGAGCGAGAGCGGCTTGATCGCCTCGACGACGATCACCTTGGGACGGAAGCGCGAAAAATCCGCGCCGCGCAGCACGTCGGCCTCGGCGCCTTCGACATCGACCTTGAGGAATTCGAACGTGGCCGGCGCGTGCTGCTCGCACAGCGCCGCGAGCGTCGTCATCGGCAGCGTCACCGCCTCGGCGGTGCGGCCGACTTCCTTCTCGGCGCCGCGCGCGTGCTCGGCGATGGTGGTCGAGAGGCCGTGGAATTCGCGCTGCAGATAGAGCGTCGCCTCGCCGGCGCGCCGCGCCGCACAGTCCTTCGAAGAGATGATCGCGCGGGCGCACCGCGCGGCCGAGTGCGGCGAGCGCCGGGTTCGGCTCGACCGTGATGCCGCGCCAGCCCGCCAGATAGAACGCGAACGAGACGTTGTCGTAGACCGGATGCCCGGCGCCGATGTCGACGTAGAAGCCGTTCGGCTGTCGCCGAAGCAGCGCCAGAGATGGAAGTCCTCGAAGCGCTGCGCGTAGGAGAGGGGAGGGAGGGGCATGGTGCTCTCAGTTTGTCATTCCGCGGGCCGGCGCGCAGGCCGGAGCCCGCAGATCCGATAACCACAGGCGGCTGCAACGGGAACCGGCGTATCGTGGTTATGGATCCCGGCCCTCGCTTCGCTCGGCCGGGATGACGCTGCGCGTCACTTATCCAACCCATACAGACTATGCAGCGTGCGCACCGCAAGCTCCGTATAGGCCGCGTCGATCAGCAGCGAGAACTTGATCTCCGACGTCGTGATCGCCCGGATGTTGATCTGCCGCGCCGGCGAGCGCCTTGAAGGCCTGCGCGGCGACGCCGGCATGGCTGCGCATGCCGATGCCGATCACCGAGACCTTGGCGACGTCGGTCGAGCCGTCGAGATGGTCGTAGCCGATCGCGTCCTTGGACTTCACGATCACGCGCGTTGGCGCGCTCGTAATCCGCGGCCGGCACCGTGAAGGTGAGATCGGTCGTCGCGCCGTCGGCCGAGACGTTCTGCACGATCATGTCGACGTTGATGTTGGCTTCGGCGAGCGGGCCGAAGATCGCCGCCGCGACACCCGGCTTGTCGGGCACGTGGCGGATCGAGATCTGCGCCTCGTCCTTGGAGAAGGCGATGCCGGTGACGACCTGCTGTTCCATGATCTCACTCTCGTCGCAAATCAGCGTGCCGGGCGGATGGTTCGACATCGGATCGATGTCTTCCGGCTTGTCGAAACTGGAGCGCACGAAGATGCGCACATTGTGCACCATGCGCGAGCTCGATCGAGCGCACCTGCATCACCTTGGCGCCGAGCGAGGCCATCTCGAGCATTTCCTCGAACGCGATCTTTTCCATGCGCGCTGGCGCGCGGCACCACGCGCGGGTCGGTGGTGTAGACGCCGTCGACGTCGGTGTAGATGTCGCAGCGGTCGGCCTGGATCGCGGCCGCGACCGCGACCGCGGAGGTGTCCGAGCCGCCGCGCCCGAGCGTGGTGATGCGGCCGGTCTCCTTGTGCATGCCCTGGAAGCCGGCGATGACGGCGACCTCCTTGCGCTCGCGGAAGCGCTTGATCAGCTCGTCGCCGTTGATGTCCTCGATGCGCGCGGAGCCGTGCGCGTTGGAGGTGAGGATCGGCAGCTGCCAGCCCTGCCAGGAGCGGGCATTGACGCCCATGCCTTCGAGCACGATCGCCAGCAGCCCGGCGGTGACCTGCTCGCCCGAGGCGACGACGGCGTCGTATTCGCGCGCGTCATGCAGCGGCGCGGCCTCGCGCGCCCAGGCGACCAGCTCGTTGGTCTTGCCCGCCATGGCGGAGACGATGACGGCGACCTCGTGGCCGGCATCGACCTCGCGCTTGACGTGGCGCGCCACGTTGCGGATGCGGTCGATATCGGCGACCGACGTTCCGCCGAACTTCATCACGAGGCGGGACATGCGGACGAGCGTTCCCGGGAAGAGCGCGCTGGTCCATAGCGGAACGCAGGCGCGGGCGCAAAAAGGCGCGTATACATAGCGGCGAGGGAAGCGGCGCCGCAACCGGCGGGCCGCGGCAAAGCGACGAGGATGAGCCGATGGAATACCGCAATCTCGGGCGCAGCGGCGTGAAGGTCTCGCCGCTCTGCCTCGGCACCATGACGTTCGGCGGCGCCGACCGACGAGGCGACGGCGGGGCGCATCGTCGCCAAGGCGCGCGAGCAGGGCGTGAATTTCATCGACTCGGCCGACGCCTATCAGGGCGGCAAGTCCGAGGAGATCGCCGGCCGCGCGATCGGCAACCAGCGCCACGACTGGGTGGTGGCGACCAAGCTCGCCAATCCGATCGGCGAGGGCGCCAACCGCGGCGGGCTGTCGCGCAAATGGGTGATGCAGGCGGCGGAGGAGAGCCTGCGCCGGCTCGGCACCGACTACATCGACATCTACTACCTGCACAAGGAAGACCACGCGACGCCGCTCGCCGAAACCGTGCGGGCGATCGGCGACCTGCTGCGGCAGGGCAAGATCCGCTATTTCGGCGTGTCGAACTACAAGTCCTGGCGCGTCGCCGAGATCTGCAATCTGTGCGACCGGATGGGGATCGACCGGCCGATCGTGAGCCAGCCCTACTATCACGCGCTCTATCGCGTGGCGGAGGTCGAGCACCTGCCGGCCTGCGCGAACTACGGGCTCGGCGTGGTGAGCTACTCGCCGCTCGCGCGCGGCGTGCTCACCGGCAAATATCAGCCGGGCGCCGAGGCCCCGAAGGACACGCGCGCCGGCCGCGCCGACAGGCGCATGCTGCAGACCGAATTTCGCCCCGAGACGCTGGCAAGCCGCGCAGAAGTTCAAGGCCTATGCGGAGAAGCGCGGCGTCGCGCCCAATCATCTGGCGGTCGCCTGGGTGCTCAACAACAGACTGATCAGCGGCGTGGTGGCGGGCCCGCGCACCGAGGCGCAATGGGACGACTACGTGAAGGCGCTCGACGTGAAGTTCACGCAAGGAAGACGAGGCGTTCGTGAACGATCTCGTCGTCACCGGCCACGCGGCGGCGCCGGGCTACAACGATCCGGCCTATCCGATCGAGGGCCGCGTGGCGCGGGTCTCATGAGATCGCGCAGCACCATCGACGAAGCGGAAGTCGCGCGCTTCTCGGCGCTGGCCGAGGAATGGTGGGACCCGCGCGGCAAGATGGCGGTGCTGCACAAGTTCAATCCGGTGCGGCTCGCCTACATTCGCGATGCGGCCTGCAAGCGCTTCGAGCGCAATCCGAAGCAGCTCGATTGCCTCAAAGGTCTGCGCATTCTCGACATCGGCTGCGGCGGCGGAATTCTGTGCGAGCCGCTGGCGCGGCTCGGCGCGAACGTGCTCGGCGCCGACCCGGCGGAGACGCAACATCGCGGCCGCGAAACTGCACGCGGAGCAAGGCGGGCTTGCGATCGACTATCGCGTCACGACCGCGGAAGCGCTGGCCGACGCGGGCGAGCGCTTCGACATCGTGCTCGCGATGGAAGTGGTCGAGCACGTCGCGGACGTGAAGCTGTTCGTCACGCGCTGCGCCGAGATGGTGCAGCCGGGCGGGCTGATGATCGCCGCCACGATCAACCGCACGCTCAAAAGCTTCGCGCTGGCGATCGTCGGCGCCGAATACGTGCTGCGCTGGCTGCCGCGCGGCACGCATCAATGGGACAAGTTCGTCACGCCGGACGAGCTGGAAATCGCCATGGAGCGTAGCGGCCTTCGCACCACCGACGAGCGCGGCGTGATCTACAATCTGCTCGCCGACCGCTGGGAGCTCTCGACCGACACCGACGTGAACTACATGGTGCTGGCGGAGAGGGCTGCGTGATCTCTCCTGCTTTCCCCTCGCCCGCGAAGCGGGAGAGGGTGCCCGAGTGAACGAGGGCGGGTGAGGGGCTGGTCTTCCATTTCGCAGTTGCCCCTCACCCGGCTCGCAGCTTTGCTGCTCGCCACCCTTTCCCCGCTTCGCGGGGCGAGGGAAGAGAAAGCTTTCCATGATCGACCTCCCCTGGCTCTGGGTCGTCTTCACGCTGCTCGCCGCGGGAGGACAGACCGTGCGCAACGCGATGCAGCGCGAACTGACCGCGAGCCTCGGCACCGTCGGCGCGACGCATGTGCGCTTCCTGTTCGGATTTCCCTTCGCGCTTCTCTCTCTCCTCGGGGTAGCGCTGATCACCGGCGTCGCGCTGCCGCGGCCGAACCTGAGCTACTGGCCCTGGCTCCTCGTCGGCGCGCTTGCGCAGATCGCCGCGACCGCGCTGATGCTCGCCGCGATGGGCGGGCGTTCATTCGTCGTCGTCGTTGCGTACATCAAGACCGAGCCGATCCAGGTCGCGATCTTCGGGCTGATCTTCCTCGGCGATGCGGTCAGCCTGCCGATGATGATTGCGATCGTGATTGCGACCGCCGGTGTCCTCGTCATGTCGTACAAGCCCGGCGGCATGACCGGCGGCATGACCGCGGCATCAAGCCCACCCTCGTCGGACTAGCGTCCGGCGCGATGTTCGCGGTCTCGGCCGTCGGCTATCGCGGCGCGATCCTCAATGTCAGTGCCGGCCACTTCGTGATGGCGGCGACCTTCACGCTCGCCTGCGGCCTTGTGCTGCAGGCCGCATTGCTGACCGCCTATCTCGCGCTACGCGACCGGCCGGTATTGGTCGCAATCGCGGCGCAGTGGCGCCGCTCGCTGTTCGCCGGCTTCATGGGCGCGTTTGCATCGCAGTTCTGGTTCCTCGCCTTCGCGATCGCGACCGCCGCGAGCGTGCGCACGCTCGCGCTGGTCGAGGTGCTGTTCGCCCAGGCGATCTCGGCGTTCATCTTCAAGCAGGCGACGAGTCCGCGCGAGGGCGTCGGCATGGCGATGATCGTGATCGGCGTCGTGCTGCTGATCTGGTCGCACTAAGCCAGACCTCATCCTGAGGCGCGAGCGCAGCGAGCCTCGAAGGATGGCCACGAGCGACGGAGTTTGTTGCCATCCTTCGAGACGCGACCCTCCGGATCGCTCCTCAGGATGAGGAGGCGTGAAAGCTAATTCCGCTCGTCCGGCAGCACGGGCAGCGGATGAAACTCGATGCCTTCCTCATGCAGATCCTTGGCGTCCTGCGGCGAGGCTTCGCCATAGATCGAGCGGTGCTCGGTCTCGCCGTAGTGCATCTTGCGCGCTTCTTCGGGAAACTTCTTGCCGACATTGTCGGCGTTCGACGTCAGGTGATCGCGCAGCTCCTTCAACTTCTTGCGGAACTCTTGCTCCTGCGGCGAGATCATCGCGACCGGCGTCGGCGCTTCCGACGGCGCGGGCAGCTTTCTTCCACCGGCGCAACGATCGGCGTGCTCTTGTCCCTGCGCGCAAGGCGCGGCGCCATGATGGCCTTCTCGACCTTGGCGGACCCGCACAGCGGGCATGAGATCAGCCCGCGCTTGACCTGCTTGTCGTAGGCGGCCGAGCTCGCAAACCAGCTGTCGAAATCGTGGCCCTTCTGGCAGACGAGCGAATAATGGATCACGCGTCGGCTCCGACAACGTGCAGGTGCGTCGGCTCCGCCATCGGCTCGAGGATTTCGAAGCGCCGGCCATGCTGCAACGACGGGATGCGGCTGCGCGCGATCGAGACTTCCGCCGGATCGATGTCGGCGAACACGACGCCCGGTTCGGTCCCGCCTTCGGCGAGGATGCGTCCCCATGGATCGACCACCAGCGAATGGCCGAACGTCGCAGCGGCCGTTCTCGTGATCGCCGCCTTGCGCCGCCGCGAACACGAACGAGCCGTTCTCGATCGCACGTGCGCGCATCAGCACATGCCAGTGCGCCTCGCCGGTCTGTTTGGTGAAGGCCGAAGGGATCGCGAGGAACGTCGCGCCGGCTTCGGCGAGCGCGCGATAGAGCGCCGGGAAACGCAGATCGTAGCAGATGGTCAGCCCGAGCCGGCCCCATGGCAGGTCGGTCAGCACCGCAAGATCGCCCGGCCGGTAGCTGCGCGACTCGCGATAGCTCTCGCCGCCTTTGAGGTCGACGTCGAACATGTGGATCTTGTCGTAGCGCGCGACGATCTCGCCGCGGCGGTCGATCAGGAACGAGCGGTTCACCGCCTTGTCGGCCGAGGCCTTGATGGCGAGCGAGCCGACATGCACGTAGATGCCGAGCGCGCGCGCAAGCTCGCGGAAGGTCGCGAGCGAAGCGTCCTGCTCTTCCGGTACGATCGTGGCGAACAGCTTCTCACGCGAGACTTCCAGGATGTTGGTCATCTCGGGCGTCTGCACATAGTCGGCGCCGCCGGTCTTGGCCTCGCCGATCAGCTTCGCGGCCGCTTCCATGTTGGCGGCGGCGCGCGCCCGGAGCGCATCTGGATGAGGCCGACGCGGAAGGTCGATCCGCTGTTCATGTCTTGTCTCCGTCAACCCGTAAGCAGCGCATCGAGCTTTCCATCGTCTTCGAGCGCGTAAAGTTCATCGCAGCCGCCCACATGGGTCTCGCCGATGAAGATTTGCGGAAATGTACTGCCGCCATTCGCCCGCTCGATCATTTCCTGCCGCAGCTCGCGATTGCCGGTCGCGTTGATTTCCTTGAATGCCACGCCCTTGCGGGTGAGCAGTTCCCGTGCCGCATCCGAGTAGTAGCAGAAATCGCGCGTGTAGATCACCACCTCAGCCATGTCGCTTATGCGCCGTTAATTTCGGATTGAGGCCACTATATGGGCGTCCTCGCGGCGTCAACAACCCGGGCGAATACCAGAACGTCGACTCTGTGCGGCGCCCGCACGCAGCAAGCGCGCGCGCGCAGGCGTCGGCGGTCGCGCCGGAGGTGAGCACGTCGTCGATCACGATCAGACGGCGCCCGGCGACCTCGGCTTTGGCGGCGGTGTCGACGCGGAACGCGCCCTGCACATTGGTGGCGCGCTCGGCACGCGACAGGCCGACCTGCTGTGCGGTCGCCTTGACGCGGCGGAGCGGCGCATGCGCGACCGGGATGCCGCTCTCGCGCGCGATCGCCTCCGCCAGCGCGGCCGACTGGTTGAAGCGGCGCGCCCACAGGCGCCGCCAGTGCAGCGGCACCGGCACGAGCGCGTCGGCATCGTCGAACAGCTCCTGGCCGGCGCGTGTCATCCAGCGGCCAAGCAGCGGCGCGAGGTCGACCCGGTCGCCGTACTTGAAGGCGTGCACCAGCTTGCGCGCGACGTCGTCATAGCGCACCGCGGCGCGCGCGCGCTGATAGGCGGGCGGATCGGCGATTGCCTGCATCGACAGGATGCCGGGGCCCGGATCGTAGGCGAACGGAATGCCGAGCCGCGGACAGTAGGGCGGAGCGATGAAGGCGAGCTTGCTCCAGCAGGCGGGGCAAAGTCCGTTGTCGGTCACCAGATCGCGGCAGGCCGGACAAAGCGGCGGCAGCGCCATGTCGAGCCCCAGTCGCAGGCACGCGCGCAGGCCGTGTGCGAAGCGTGCGAGGCGCGAAGGCTGCACTGTCGCGGCGGTGTCCATGGCGATACGGTAGCGGCCAACAGGACCGTGCTCAACATGGCGCCGAACCGGGATCGTGTTCGACCGTGCGCTGCTGCGACGACGCAGGGAGCGCGCGCGCACGTTGGACCCCGAGACGTTCCTGATCGATCGCGTCGCCGCCGATCTTGGCGGAGCGGCTCGGCGCGGTGTTGCGGCAGTTCGACGTGGCGGTCGATCTCGGCACGCCAACCGATGCGGTACGCGACGCGCTCGCCGACAATGCGGCGATCGGCAGGCTGATTGCCGCGAGCCCGTTGCCGGACAGCGACGTCGTGGCCGACGAAGAGGCGCTGCCGTTTCGCGACGGCTCGCTCGATCTCGTCGTGTCGGCGCTTGCGCTGCAGTTCGTCAACGATCTGCCCGGCACGCTCATTCAGATCCGCCGCGCGCTCAAGCCCGACGGGCTTGTTCCTCGCCGCGCTGCTCGGCGGCGAGACACTGACCGAATTGCGCCAGGCGTTTGCGGCCGCCGAGGCCGAGATCGAGGGCGGTGTCTCGCCGCGTGTCGCGCCGTTCGCGGACGTGCGCGAGATGGGTGCGCTGCTGCAGCGCGCCGGCTTCGCGCTGCCGGTGACCGACGTCGAGCGGCTCACTGTGCGCTATTCCTCGCCGTTCATCCTGATGGGCGAATTGCGCCGCATGGGCGCGACCAATGTGCTGACCGAGCGCCGCCGCACGCCGCTGCGGCGCGCGACGCTCAAGCGCATGGCGGAAATCTACGCGCAACGCTTCGCCGACCCAGACGGCAAAGTCCGCGCGACCTTCGAGATCATCTGGCTGTCCGGCTGGGCGCCGCACGAGAGCCAGCAAAAGCCATTGCGGCCAGGTTCGGCGCAAGCGCGGCTCGCCGATGCGCTCGGCACACGCGAGATCGGGACGGGCGAGAAGGCCGGGGAGGGCGCGTGAGTGACATTGTTCACCGGTCGCGCGCGAACGTGTTCCAGCGCGAAGCGGCCTGGCGGCTTGGCGCGGAGGCACTCGAACGCGAAGGCGGCGAGCCCGCCGATGCGCCGTGGACCGCGCACGCCGCGCGCTTCTACCTGCGGCTCCTCTGGCCGTGGTCGGGCATCACGATCGAGCGTGGCGGGGCGGCGCGCTTTCCCTATGCGGACATCGCCGGGATACGCCTCTCGTTCGATCCGACGCGCTTCGACACACGCCGCCATCGCTGCGATGTCACGATGCGTGATGGGACACGCGCAAGATTCTGGTCGACGCACTACGTCGCGGTCGCCGAGTTCGACGACCGCGCCGCGACCTACACGCCGCTGGTGCGTGCGCTTGTTGTGCGTGTCGCGGCGGCCAATCCGTCTTCCGTGTTTCGCGCCGGCAAGCGGCCGCTCGTGTTCTGGGCCGAGCAGGCGTTCCTGGTGCTCATGGCGACAATCGTCGTGTGGGTGCTCGCGCTGGTCGGCGGCTCGGACTTGAGCGAAGCCACGTGGCTGAAGCTTGGGATCGTGATTGCATTCATCCCGCTCGCGCTGCGTTACGCCCGCAAGAACTACCCGCGCCGCCTCGCGCCAGACGTGATCCCGCCTGAGGTTCTGCCCGGGCCGGCGTGAGCGCCGCGTCATGAATCCGCGGGATAACGCCCTGATTCATCCTTGACTCTTTGCCCCATCGGAGTCCGTCAGGGGTTAACGGCAGATCGACCCTTCCGCGGCTCGGTCCTCGACGAACCTACCCGATCTTGTACGCCGCCAAAGCGCTTAGCCCGACCGGTAGAGCGCGAATCAGCGAGTAGCGATTTCGGCCGCGATTCGTTCCAAACTCGTTCCTATTCTTGACGGAAGCGCCGATTCGGCGGGCATTTGTAGCTCATGATGTCTTATCCCGGGACGGGTTTGACGTGGCGCGGTCAGCGGATTTCAAGGTGTCGGCGGCTCGCGCCGCGCTCCGTTGCATTTTCGGACGCCGTGCCCGACATGAATTCCATGCGGCCGCCCTTCAGCTACCGCGGCGATCCCGCCGTCCCGCCGTTCGCGGACGATAAGCCGATCATCATTTTCGACGGCTACTGCGCGCTTTGCTCCGGCTGGGCGGCGTTCGTGCTGCGCCATGACCCGACGGGACAGTACCGGCTGCTCTCCGCACAGTCGCCGCTTGGCCATGCGCTCTACGTCCACTACGGCCTTAACCCGAGGGACTACGAGACCAACATCCTGGTCGCGGATGGCGTCGCGTCGTTCAAGTCGGAGAGCTCGATCCGCATGCTCGAAGGGCTCGGCCTTCCGTGGCGGCTTGCGGCGGCGTTTCGCATTCTGCCGCTCGCCTGGCGTGACAGAATGTATGAAACGGTTGCGCGAAACCGGCTCAATTGGTTCGGCAAGCGGACGACCTGCTATCTCCCCGAGGCGAAGTTCGCTGACAGATTCATCGCATGAAGGTCCTGATCCTCGGCGGCTACGGCACGTTCGGCGGGCGGCTTGCTCGCCTTCTGGCCGGCGAGGCGCGGCTGACGCTGATCGTGGCCGGGCGCTCGCTCAAGCAGGCGCAGACTTTCTGCGAAGCATTGCCTGCCGAGGCCGCGCTCGTGCCGGCGGCGTTCGACCGCGATGGCGATGTAGACGCACAGCTTTCTGCGCTTGCGCCGGACGTCATAGTGGACGCGAGCGGGCCGTTTCAGACATACGGCGATCCCTATCGCGTGGTGCGCGCGGCCATTTTGCGCGGCATCGGCTATCTCGACCTTGCCGACGGCTCTGAGTTCGTGAAGGGCATTGTGCAGTTCGACGTGCAGGCACGCGAGCGCGGTGTGTTCGTGCTGTCGGGCGTGTCAAGTTTTCCCGTGCTCACTGCAGCGGTGACGCGCCGGCTCAGCCAGCGCATGTCGCGCATCGACTCGATCACCGGCGGCATCGCGCCGTCGCCCTATGCGGGTGTCGGGCAAAACGTCATCCGGGCCATTGCCGGCTATGCCGGCAAACCGGTGAAGCTGGTTCGCGATGGCAGGCCGGCTGTCGGGTACGGGCTTGCGGAGTCGCTTCGCTATACCGTCGCGCCGCCCGGCCGCGTACCGTTGCGCAACATCCGGTTTTCGCTGGTCGACGTGCCGGACCTGCAGGTGCTGCCGGATCTATGGCCCGGTTTGCGTTCGGTCTGGATGGGCGCCGGTCCGGTCCCGGCATTTCTTCATCGGCTGTTGAATGCGTGTGCGATCGCGGTGCGGCTGAAACTGGTTCCGTCATTGTCGCCGCTCGCCAGCCTAATGCACCGCGCCATCAATGTGCTGCGTTGGGGCGAGCATCGCGGCGGCATGTTCGTTGCCGTCACGGGAGCGGACAAAGAGGGCGCACGCATCGAACGCTCGTGGCATCTGCTGGCCGAAGGCGACGATGGGCCGCTGATCCCCTCGATGGCCTGCGAGGCGATCATTCGCCACTGCCTCGATGGCAGGCGGCTGTCGCCGGGCGCGCGGCCCGCGACGAACGACATCGAGCTCGACGACTACGAAACACTGTTCGCGCGCTATGCGATCTACACCGGCGTGCGTGAGGTCACGCCTGAAACACATGCATTGCCGCTGTATCGGCGGCTGCTCGGCGAAGTCTATCCCTTATTGCCCGCGCCGGTTCAGGTCGATGCACGATCTCAAGCGCGATATGGTCGCGGAAGGACTCGCGGCGGTGACGCGCGGCCGCGGCATGCTCGCGCGCCTCATTGCGGCGGTGATTGGGTTTCCGCACGCGGGCGAGAAAGTCCCGGTGCGTGTCGAGTTCAAGCTGGAAAACGGCCGCGAGCGCTGGACACGCACCTTTGCGGGCCGTTCGTTTCACTCAACGCAAGAGCAAGGACGCGGGCATTTCGAGTGGCTGATGTGCGAGCGCTTCGGGCCGGTCAATGCCGGCATGGCGCTGGTGCCGGATGAAGGAAAACTTCGGCTGATTGTCCGGCGTTGGAGCGTGTTCGGCATTCCGCTTCCCCTGGCGGTCGCGCCGCGCGGCAACTCCTATGAGTATGCCGAGAACGGCCGGTTTCATTTTCATGTCGAGATCGCGCATCCATTCACCGGCCTGATCGTCAGCTATCGCGGATGGCTGGTGCCAGCCGAGCGATGAATGGTGGACAATGGCGGGAATTTGCTGTTGGAACTCTCCAGGCGCGGAACATTTCCGGCCGTCAGCACATAGCACCAAGGGAGTGTCCGATCTAAGCCCTTACAAATAGCCATCCGAATCATCACCTGATTGTTGCAACTGCCCTCGGACTGTTGATGCCCATTTCGTTTTCGTCCCCTTCGTCCCGCGACGCCCGCGCGCGCGGCGCCGGCGTCACCGCGGTGCTCGGCCCGACCAACACCGGCAAGACGCATCTCGCGATCGAGCGCATGCTGGCGCATTCGAGCGGCGCGATCGGATTGCCGCTGCGGCTGCTCGCGCGCGAGGTCTACAACAAGTGCGTGGACCGCGTCGGGGCCGAGCAGGTCGCGCTCGTCACCGGGGAAGAAAAGATCAAGCCCAATAATCCGCGCTTCTGGGTCTCGACTCTCGAAGCCATGCCACGCGATCTCGACGTTGCGTTCGTGGCGATCGACGAGATTCAGCTTGGCGCCGATCTCGAGCGCGGCCACGTGTTCACCGACCGCATGCTCAACCGGCGTGGCCGCGAGGAAACATTGGTGCTCGGCGCCGCCACCATGCGCAACATGGTGGAGAAGCTTCTTCCGGGTGCGAACATCCTGTCGCGCCCGCGGCTCTCCACGTTGCACTTTGCGGGCGAGAAGAAGCTCACGCGACTGCCGCGCCGCTCCGCGATCGTGACGTTCTCGTCTGATGAAGTCTACGAGATCGCCGAACTGATCCGCCGCCAGCGGGGCGGCGCCGCGGTGGTGCTCGGCTCGCTGTCGCCGCGCACGCGCAACGCGCAGGTCGCGCTCTACCAGTCGGGCGATGTCGACTATCTGGTCGCCACCGACGCGATCGGCATGGGGCTCAATCTCGACGTGGATCACGTGTCATTTGCGTCGGACCGGAAGTTCGACGGCTACCAGTTCCGCAAGCTCAATCCCGCCGAACTCGGCCAGATTGCAGGCCGCGCCGGACGCGCGATGCGCGACGGAACCTTCGGCACGACAGGCCGCTGTCCGCCGTTCGAGGCGGATCTCGCGCAGGCGCTCGAGGCTCACAGCTTCGATTCCGTGAAGGTGCTGCAATGGCGCAACAGTGCGCTCGATTTCGCCTCGCTCGGGGCGCTCGCGGCTTCGCTCAGCCAGACACCGTCCGAGCAGGGGCTGACGCGCGCGCCGATCGCCGAGGATATTCAGGTGCTGGAGCATGTTTCGCGCGACGACGAGGTGCGCGCACTTGCCGCAACGCGCGCCGCGATCGAACGTCTGTGGGAGGTCTGCCAGGTCCCAGACTACCGCAAGGTCTCGCCCGCCGCCCACGCCGAGATGGCCGTCACCCTCTATGGTTTCCTCATGCGGGAGGGTACAATCCCGCCCGACTGGTTCTCCGCGCAGGTCGCGCAGGCGGACCGCACCGACGGCGATATCGATACGCTCGCGAACCGGATCGCCCACATCAGGACCTGGACCTTTGCGGCAAACCGTCCGGACTGGCTCGCCGATCCCGAGCACTGGCAAGGCATCACTCGCGGCGTGGAGGACCGGTTGTCCGACGCGCTGCACGAGCGTCTGGCCGAGCGCTTCGTCGACCGCCGAACCAGCGTGTTGATGCGGCGGTTGCGCGAGAACACAATGCTCGAAACGGAAATCACGAAAGCAGGCGAAGTCGTCGTTGAGGGCCATCCGATTGGGCGGCTCGCGGGCTTTCAATTTGCGGCGGACAGCGCGTCGGCCGGCCCGGAAGGCAAGGCGCTGCGCGCCGCCGCGCAGAAGGCGCTCGCTGGCGAGATCGATGCGCGCGCCGCCAAACTTTCGCATGCACCGGACGAACAATTCGTGCTCGCCTCAGACGGCAGCATCCGCTGGCTCGGCGAGCCCGTCGGCAAGCTCACGGCAGGCGATCAATTGCTGTATCCGCGCGTGCGCATTCTCTCCGATGACCATCTGACCGGCGCGTCGCGCGACATCGTGCAAGCGCGGCTCGATCTCTGGCTCAAGGCACATCTGGAAAAACTGCTCGGGCCGCTGTTCGCGCTCGCGTCGGCCGAAGACATCACCGGCATCGCACGCGGCATCGCGTTCCAGCTCACCGAAGCGCTCGGCGTGCTGGAGCGTCATCGCGTCGCCGAGGAAGTGAAGAGCCTGGATCAGACCGCGCGCGCGACCTTGCGCAAATACGGCGTGCGCTTCGGCGCCTACCATCTCTATCTGCCGAACCTGCTCAAACCGGGCCCGCGCGCGCTTGCGGTGCAGCTCTGGGCGCTGAAGGAAGCAACGCCGGACACCAAGGGGCTCGACGAGGTACCGCATCTGGCGGCGTCGGGACGCACGTCGTTCCCGGCCGACAAGGATGTGCCGAAGGCGCTTTATCGCGTCGTCGGCTACCGGGTGTGCGGCGAGCGCGCGGTTCGCGTCGACATCCTGGAACGGCTTGCCGACCTGATCCGCCCGCCGCTCGCGTGGCGCGCGGGCTCACCGGCGCCGAAGCCGCCGGGCGCGGTCGAGGGCGGCGGGTTCACCGTCACGGTGAACATGACATCGCTCACCGGATCGTCGGGCGAGGATTTCGCCTCGGTGCTGCGCTCGCTCGGCTACCGGATGGAGAAGCGTGCGAAGCCCGCCGAGGCGGCGCCTGCGCCTGCACTCGCGGAGGCCGCAGCGCCTGAACCAGTGGTAGCCGCCGAGGCTACGGCGGACGCACCGTCGGCTGAGTTGACTGCGGCGGTTGAGGTTGCGCCGCCCGACACGCCGGTCGAGGTGGGAATTGCCCCCATCGCCGTCGAAGTGCCGGAGCCCAGCACTGCGCCGGTTGATGCAGTCATAGCCAATGAGGCGGCCGAAACGCCGCTCACGGTTGCGACCGCACCGGTCGCGCCCGACGAACCGACCGCAATTGCGTCCCAAGCCGAAGCGGCGGCAGACACGCCCGCTGCATCCGCTGAGACAAAACCTGCTGAAGATGCGGCCGAGCCCAAGCCCGCCGAACCCGAGATGATCGAGGTGTGGCGGCAGGGCCGTCCGCCCGAAGAGCGCCGTCAGCGCCTGCCGCGCCCGCAAGGCGAACGCCGCGAGCGTCGCCCGCCACGCCAGCCTCCCGCACAGCCGGTAGCCGCGCAGGATGGCACGCAAGCGGCGGCTCCCGTGGCCGATGCCGCCGGTGCCGCCGATGCCGATGCCGCGAAGCCCGAACAGCGGGATCGCCGTCCGCGTCACGGCCGGCGACGGTGGGCGAACAAGGTGACCGGCCCCAACGCGACGGCCGCCCGCAGGCCCGCGAGCGTCGTGGCGGCGAGCGGCAGGATCGCGATCGTTCCGATCGTCCGCGCCGCGAAGGGCGGCGCGATTTCAAGGACCGCGATCGCGGCGAGCCACGCGAGTGGATCGATCCGAAAGAGCGCCGCGGCGGGCAGGCCGATCCGAATTCGCCGTTCGCCAAACTGGCCGCGCTGAAGGAACAGCTCGAGGCGAACAAAGAGCGGTAGAACTTCGTCATGCCCGGCCTTGTGCCGGGCATCCACGTCTTACAGACTCGAAGAGTAGGAAGTCGTGGATGGCCGGGCATCGGGGCGTTCACGCCCCGTTTTCGACGGACTATGCCCGGCCATGACGCAGGAGAGAGATATCTGACCGACCGCCAGCGCATCGACAAATGGCTGTGGCACGCGCGCGTCGTGCGCACGCGGACGGCGGCTGCGGCGCTCGTGACGGCGGGCAACGTCCGGCTCAATGGCGAGCGCGTCGCGGCCGCGAGCCGGGCGGTGAAGGCCGGCGACGTTCGTCACCGTCGCGCTCGACCGTACCGTCCGCATCATGAAAGTGACTGGCTTCGCCGAACGGCGCGGCGACGCGGACGCGGCCCGGTTGCTGTATGAGGATCTGACCCCCATCTCTCCCGTGACGGCCGTAGAGCCCGCCGTTGCGGAGCGCGATCGCCGGGAGCGGGCGGCCCACCAAGCAGGAGCGCCGCGCGATCGACCGGCTGCTTGGGCGCGAATAGCCGCCCAAGCCTTGCGTGGGTATGGCCGTTGCGCTAGCAAACGCGTGCTTTTCGGCCGGAGTTCGAATGACCTACATCGTCAACGACAGCTGCATTAAGTGCAAACTGATGGATTGCGTCTCGGTATGCCCCGTGGACTGCTTCTACGAGGGCGAAAACATGCTCGTCATCCATCCCGACGAGTGCATCGATTGCGGCGTGTGCGAGCCCGAATGCCCGATCGAGGCGATCAAGCCCGATACCGAGCCGGGACTGGAGGAGTTCCTCAAACTGAACGCCGAGTACTCCAAGACCTGGCCGAACATCACGATCAAGCGCGAGCCGCCTGCCGACCACAAGGAATGGGAGGGCAAGCCGGGCAAGATGCAGTATTTCTCGCCGAATCCGGGTGAGGGCGACTAGTTCGCGCAAAAGTCGCAGCCGTTAACGATTTCCGCAAAAATGCCCGCCAAACAGGGCTGTCTTGTCCCTTTGCATTGCTCCAAGGCATTGATTTTCGCAGGAAATGTGGTATATTAACGCCACAATGAGCAAAAACCCGGAACCGCTCCCGCAGGGGAGCTTATTTTTTCGGGAACTCAATCGGGAAACGGGTCAGGGAGCGTGAGTTCCACGCGAAAGCTGTGGCTGGAAAAACGCGTCAACGCTTGAAGAAGAGCACCAAAAAGGCCTCCGCCGGCGCGCGCCGGAGAGGCTCGCCGTCTCGCAGCGCCGCCCGCGGCGCCAAACAAAAGCCGGTTCGCAAGCGAACCGACAAGGAGCATCTCGCGGTATGACCTCTAAGAAGACTGCAGCCCGTCCCGCCACCCAGCGCCCCGTTGTTGCGGTGGTGGAGCAGCGTCCCGTCGTGAAGGCGACGCAGCGTCACGGGTTCAAGATCAACGAGTACATCGTGTACCCGGCCCACGGCGTCGGCCAGATCCTCACGATCGAGGAGCAGGAAGTCGCCGGATACAAGCTCGAGCTGTTCGTCATCAACTTCATCAAGGACAAGATGACGTTGCGTGTGCCGGTGACCAAGATCGCCACCGTCGGCATGCGCAAGCTCGCCGAGGGCTCCCTGGTCAAGCGTGCGCTCGAGACGCTCAAGGGCCGTGCCCGCATCAAGCGCACCATGTGGTCGCGCCGCGCGCAGGAATACGAGGCCAAGATCAACTCGGGCGACATCGTCGCGATCGCGGAAGTCGTGCGCGACCTGTTCCGCTCCGACACGCAGCCGGAGCAGAGCTACTCCGAGCGTCAGCTTTACGAAGCGGCTCTCGACCGGCTCTCGCGCGAGATTTCGGCGGTGCAGCGCTGCACCGAGACCGAGGCGATCAAGGAGATCGAGGCAGCGCTCGCCAAGGGCCCGCGTCGCGGTCCGAAGCCGGCCGACGAGGCCGAAGAGGCCGTGGTCGAGGACGAAGCGGCGTAACGCTTCGCCGCACACGAGAATACGGAAAGGCCCGGTCGCAGGACCGGGCCTTTTTGTTTGGGCGTTGCCGGGATGGCCAGCGATGCCTCAGAAGCCGAAGTCGCCTTCATCGCCGCCATCAGTGCCGGTCGGCCGCCGCTTCCGAGCTTCTGCTGCGCGCTCCGCCAAAATTTCGCGCCAGATTTTATACGTGTCGTCGATGGCCTTGTTCAGCGTGGCTTCCTCGACAACATCGCGCTCATCGAACGTAAAGACCTCGACTTCACGTTTGCCGGTGTATTCGTTCTCCGGGAAACGAATGATTTCCAATCGTGCGCCTTCGAAGTCACCGATGGCGATGTTATGGCGCATGGCCGAGAATACAAACATGCGGCCGAAGACGCCGAGGCCGTCACTCTTCCGAGGATCGATGAAGGACAGCACCGGCACACCATCTTGGATCGAGTAGAAGTCGTGCCAGAACTTGAGCTTGGCACCATAGCCGAATGGGATGAACGGGAAATCCCATTCCACCGCCTTGATGCCGCGCTGCTCATTGTACTCGAACAGCAGCTTTGCCAATGACACGTTCGGCTCGACCCAGTGCAGGTTCGGGCCGCAATGTCGCCTGATCGCGCCGTCGATGTCCGTCCACGTGCACTTCGGCAAGTCCAGCAGCGAGGTCCGCGCGGCATAGAGCGCGCCCGCAACCTTCCGCAGCGGTGTCAAAGAGTGCGGTGGCTTGAATGATCGAACGGCGCGCAGAACAATCCGCTTTTCATCGTCTGGACGCAACGCAGTGCGAGCCAGGTCAGTCTCAGGCAACGAGCGGGGCGTCTTCATCTGGTATCCTGTTCTCAAAATTCGGTTGCTTTCCGAACCACAGATATTTGAAACGCTCTGCGATCACCGCGTCGTTGATCTTCAGCGCCATGTTCGCGCTGGTTCTCGCAGCATTCACCACGTAGTCCCACGGTCCATTTTCGGCGTGGGTTAGTTTGACCAGCTCACTCGGCGACTTGCTGCCGTAGAACTGGATGACCTTCTGCACCGCATCGAGCAGCGGACGGTCCGCCGGCAGCGCAATCGGTTGTCGCGTACCCGTCACGGGATCAAACCTTTCGGCATCCGCCGTGATCGGCGCAGCGCCGAACGACTTGAACGCGTCATACGCTTCGCGATGGACCGGACCATACTGCCACGCTTCGAAGCTGCCCCGTACAAGCGGCCGCCCAGTGTCCACCAAATAAAACGCGTGACACAGGAACAGCAGCTTCTGGAGCTTCAAGTTCGTAATGCGCTGCCCCCGACTGCGCGCCTCCTTAAGCAGGAGGTTGGCAACGGCTCTTGGATCAGCGGGCTTAGTCAAAGTGAATCACCTTCACATAAGAGCGTGAGAACGTAGCATGAACGCGGGCGGATTGCCAGAGGCCATAGCCAGCATGAACTGGCGCCGGTTATAGCCAACACTCACATTCCGAGAATGTCGTGAAGCACTACAACGACATATCGACGAACCTGTAGCACAGTCCGACGCTCGCCAGCGACGTGCGTCGCCTTGGAGGATCGATCATACACTGAACGGGTGAGCGTGCTTATCGCCTCTTCAAGGGCTGTGACGGCATTCTCCGGAGCATCCCCCGAGTTCTTGCCCAAAATGAAGCGTACCTTTTGTTTCATGGTAGGCCCGGCGCGTTGCGGCTCTTGCTTATAACCGGGCATCGCCATCACTTTATCGTCGGGCGCGAGATGGTCGAGCGTTTCGCGTAGTGCTTCTCGTAACTCCAACGCCGGGCCTCGAAAAGACAACCGGCCTTCGTCAGAGAGGTCGATAACCGCCTGCTTATAAGACACGGCTGCGGACGGCACGATGTCGTCTAGTTGCGCGATGATTTGCTCGTCTTCAGCGGTCGTGGTCGTTGTCACTTCTTTCTTTGCACTGCTCTGCGGTGGAACGAGCTTCTGAATGTCGGCGCGGGCGAAAGTCACCCCGAACGCCTTCCACTCTATGTTCTTATCTTTCCAGGTTGAGAAGTCGCCCGCCTGCCAGTCCTGCTCAAGAGCCGCGTGTCCTTTGGCCCACCAAAAACTTTTCGGAACATCGTCATTTTGCGACACCCGATTGCCGAATTGAAGTTGCTGCGCGCGAGCACGGATCATGCCTGCATGCGCTCTTTCGCAAATCCGCATACGTGCAGCGTAGTTCGTGAACGTCGGGTGCAGCATCGCGATGGCTTCGGCCGCACTGACCCATTCGTCCTCGGTCGTCACGCCTTCGAACCCCGCACCTTTCACAAAGCCAATCTCAACGTCGCGGAGCATGCCATCAAGCCGTAGTTCGAATTGGGCACGATACCGAGCGACGATGCGTTGATGATCGTTCGGAAAGCCACAAGGCGGGATCACGCCAAGCAGCGAATTGCCGAGGTTCTCAAGGGGAAGTCGCGCGACCTCGGTCAACTGCTTGGGAGCGACGCCCATCCGCTGAGCGAAGTCGCACAGCATAGTGGCCGCTTGCTGCATGATTTCGATGTGAACTTTCTCGGCTGCTTCCGCGACGGTAAGGATCAGCCTTGTGCTCTGGAGCGCGCCCGCCTTGGTCGCCTCGGTCGTGGCTTCACGGCGCTGCTCGATTAGCCGCCGCTGCGCCTCGTGCATCAGATTTGAGAGAGCGCGGTCTACGTCAGCGTCTGTCGGACGTTCGAACATGGCCGTAGATACCACGCCCGCCCACCAGCCGCGTGGCCGAGAAACATGCCGCCGCGACCGGCGCACCCGACCCTACATCCCCGACCGATCCTACCCCCTCTCCAACATCCTCCTATGCTCCCGCACCCGCTTCGAATACCGCCCGCGCTCCTTCAGCGCCGGGTCCTTGTTCGGGTCGGGCCCCGGCGCGCAGCTCTCGATGAAATCGGCAAGCGCCTCAGAGGGCGCGCGGGCGATGTCGACGCCGCGGGCGCGCAGGTCCGCGATCACCCGCTCCCGCGCGGCCCGCGTTAACAGAGGATCCGCCGCTGCGACCGGGCGGTGCCGCGGATTGTGCCGAGACGCGGCGAGCTTGGTCAGCTTGAGCAGCTCGAGCGCCTCGCGCAGCTTGGCGAAATCGACGCCCGGCTGCGCTTCAAGCTCGGTAACCCAGCGCTCGGCCATCTCCTGGAGGCGCTTCGCAAGCGTGCGCCGGCGCAGCTTCAAACTCGCGCGCCAGCGCGGCACGGTGTCGGTCGCGCGCGGCGCGAACGCCGGGCGCACCCATTTGGAGTTTGTATTCCAGCGAGCAATGGTTGTCGAAGGAACGCCGGTGCGCTTGGCGATCTCCAGGTAACTGTAAGTCGTCGTCTCGATCAGCCGGCGCACCTGCATCATCTTGCCGTCGCTATGCGGTCTTCCCCGGCGGCCCGGCGCTTCGCAGGGATCGTCCGGCGTCGGCTTATCGGTGCGGGGCGCGTGGCTGATGGCGTTGCGATAGGGGGAAAAGACCATGCATAGGAATATACATCAGGATATAGGATTGTGCAAGGGCTCGCCACGGGTGCGCCGCCCTCATGAGCTGCGTGCAAAGCTCACGCGAAAAGACCCGGTCGCAAGACCGGGCCTTTTGATTTTCAGCCGATCAGTGCGCGTCGAACTGCTGCGACGGCATCGGCCCGGCCTTCCTGGTGAGATC
This sequence comes from uncultured Alphaproteobacteria bacterium, assembly GCA_963778455.1. Lineage (GTDB taxonomy): Bacteria > Pseudomonadota > Alphaproteobacteria > Rhizobiales > Xanthobacteraceae > PALSA-894. Next base: position 175,594 of record CAVZUL010000005.1, on the reverse strand, counting down.
GAGCGTGTCGATGCCGCGCTCGGCGGCGCCGGAAAGCGTGTAGCGCGCATTCGCGCCGCTCTGGCTCAACGTCCAGGTCGAAGCCGCGCCCGCGACGAACGCCACGAGAGCAATAGTGATGGACTTGCGCATTCGAGCCTCCTTGCGAGGCCCCCCTAACCATCCGGTTGGTCGACGCGCATGCGTGGCGGGTTCGATAAACGAGGCTGCGAAAGTGTATCGTAAGTATCGGTGGAACTTGGGTGCGGACAAATGTCCGCGACCCCGCATCTCAAAGATCGCGGTAAGCCTTTTCGTCGGCCTCGCTTGCCCACTCGGAAAACATCGCAAACGGATCATCGATCAGCGAATCCTCGCCGTCTTGATATTCCTCTGCGGAGTCGCTCGGATCGCTGCTCATTGTGCCTCGCCAAATTTCACCGCGTATGCTGCTGATAATATCGTCGCAGGATGGCGTTGATCTTCGTCTGATATCCTTTGCCCTGCGCGCGAAACCATCCCAGCATGTCGGCATCGACGCGCAAGGTCAGCGGCGCTTTTCGCTGTGACGTCGGCAATTCGGTTGTCAGCCAGTCAATCTCCTCCATCGCATCGTCGGGATTGCGGCGGGACGGGAGCGGCTGCTTGGCTGCGCCCTTCCAATCGCTTTGGGTTTCACCGCGCTTGCGCATGGCGCGCAGCTCAGCGGCCGTGTGTCTGACGATATTTTCTGATTTCCTGCTCATGTGCTCGTCTCATCGAAATGATGCGAATGACTTCGGTGCGCCAGGTCCAGACGATCGTGAAGTACGATCCTTCGATCACCGCTGTTGTTTTCCACCGCTCCTCCACACCTCGCGGCGTAGGCTGATGGATCGCCGGCCGACCATCGAAGAACAGGTCGGCTGTTGCGAAATCGAGTAGGCGTTCTTCGAGGATTTGGCGGCGCTTGCGCTCATCCCACTCGAAATCCATAAGCTCACTTTATCATTGTACATACAATATGCAAATACAAATGTAGCGTGAAGGCAGAGCCTCACTCCGTCACGATCTTCACCTTCTCACCCGCCTTCAGCGGGTCGCCGTGATTGAGCCCGTTCAAGATCAAGAAGCGTTCGAGCGGGCGATCGACCAGCGGCATGCGGCCCGCCATGCGTTCCGCCGTGTCGCCGGGCGTGACCGTCACGATGCGCAGGCGCAACGGGCCGCGCGGAATCGATTTCGCTCTGCGTCATGCGGCGGAACGTGCCGACCGAATAGCGGAACGCGCGGTCGGCGTCCGGCGTCATCTGCTTCGCCGCGAAGATGAAGCGATAGACGTCGCCGCCGAAGCGGATGGCGTAGAGCCGGAACGACCATTGGTCGCCCTTGGCGAGCGCGGTCGCGGTCGGCAGGCCGTTGATGTCGAACTCCTCGATCGATTTCTCGTCGACGTTCTCGATCCAGCCGGACGCGAGATATTGCCCGAGCGTCTGCTCGGCCGGCACGCGCACCACGTCGAGGCGCAGCGCGAGATTGGCGCTGTCGCGCACGCCGAGCACGGCCTGCGCGGTGTTCTCCAGCGTGAAGCGGTCGGGCGCCGTGAACGTGAAGGCGAGCCGCGGATGCAGGAAACGCCGGCCGCGCACATAGCCTTCGCTCGGGTCCTCGCCGTAAGGCAGGCCGTCCATCGAGGCGAGGTAGCTGTCCTTGTCGCGCGCGACGTCGCCCGGCGCGGTGTACTGGCGCGCATTGACGCGCACGATCTTCAGCCGGTCGGGCGTGCCGGGGTGCGAGGAGAGAAAGTCGAGGAAGCGCGCGTCGACGCCGTTGTTGGCGGGCTGCGCGCAGCTCGGCATTGCGGCCCATCGCGGTGAGGAAGCGCACCGCGCCGTACGGATCGAAGCCCGCGCGCGACGAAATGCCGACGCCGACGCCGTCGGCTTCGAGCTCCTGCGCGCGCGAGAAGCTCGCGAGCGCGATCTTGGAGCGCGCCAGCGCCATCGCGCCCATCTGCGGATCGTTGAACACATCGGAGGCGACGCGGCTCACCAGCGCGGCCTGGCGCGCCTGGTCCTCGCGGATCGCGGCATGGCGCGCGATCACGTGCGCCATCTCGTGCTGACAGCACGGAAGCGAGCTCGGACGTGTCGTTGGCGAGCGCGAGCAGGCCGCGCGTGACGTAGAGCTGGCCGTTCGGCAGCGCGAAGGCGTTGATCGCCGGCGAGTTGAGGATCGTGACCTTGTATTTCAGGTTCGGCCGCTCGGAGGCCGCGACCAGCTCTGTCGACCGTCTGGGTGATCAGCCCTTCGAGCCGCGCGTCCTGATAGGCGCCGCCATAGGCCGCGAGAATGCGATTGTGCTCGCGCTGCGCCGGCTGCGCTGTCGGACGGCCTTCGGCGGCTCGGGCAGGCTGACCTGCGTCGACGCCGAGGCGGCCGAAGTCGGCGCAGCCCGCGAGCAGCAACGCGAACAGCGCCGGCGCGATCAGCCGGCGCGCCGCGAACAGCCCGTTGTCGCAAGTCCCCGTTCACGACTCCGCCCACCTAATTGTCCCAGCACCTCGATCTGCTCGGGACGGGCCGCCTCCACCCAGGGGCCGCCCCGCTCCTCGATCCACCCGCGAATCCTGCACCCGCCGCCCGCTCAGCGACTTCGGCGTCGAGGCCGGCGGCGGAAAACGCGCGCTCATTGCGCTTGGCGATGGTGACGGTGAAGTCCTCCGACCAGCGCCGCCCGAAATTCACATAGATCGTGCCGCCGCTTTCGCGCACCGACAGCACCTTGCCTTCGACCAGCGCAAACCGGCCGCGGCTTTCGAGGACCTCGGCCGGGTCCTCCGCCTTGCCGATGACATAAACCGGTTCGCCCCACAGGCCAAGCTTGGCGGCCCGTGCGGCTTGCTCCTTGGCGAGCAGCAATCCGTGCGCAGGCGGGGTCGCCGACGCGCGGCGGAGACGCGCGCAAGGCCGCGGCCGACCAGATCGGCCTGGAACCAGCGTTCCGCGCCGTCTTCGGCGATGAAGACATGGGCATTGAGGCGGCCGTAGCGGTCGGTTTCGGCGAGCCGAACCGAGGTGCTTCAACGTGAGCGCGGTTCCGCGCAGGTAGCGTTGATACTGTTTGCGCAGTTCGATCGCGGCGAGGCGCACGATGCGGCCGTCCTCGAGCGCAATGCCCGCTCGCGACACGCCGCGCACGGTCGCGGTTCCGATGCGTGACGAAATGACACTCCGCGCGCGCCGCAATCGTCAGCGCAAGTGTGAGTGCCGCGAAACCGATCGTTCGCGCCACACCACGAAATTGCCGGATAGCGGACACGTCCGCCCCCAAAGAGTGACCCGGTGCAAGCGAAACGCCGCAATGCGGCAGCACTGCGGCGCGTATGCGTGCCGCAACGTCGCGCCCGCTCAACTCCGTGTGACCGCGAGGCTTTTCCGTTTCGGCAGCGGCAGCCAGGAGACGCCGCGCAGCCGGTTGCGCTGTTCGCGTACGCAACGCGTAGCCGCGCTCGCCGCGCAGGCGAGCGTGAAGCTCGAGCGACTTTTGTGCGCCGACATCGACCAAGCAGGTCGACCGTCATGCGCCGTCCGGTCCAGAGCTGCTCCATGAAGCTGCCCTCCGGCGAGCACGACTCGATCTGCGCGATGCCGGCGGCAAACAGCGTGTCGGTCACCTTGTCGATCAGCAGCGCACCCGGAGAAAACTTCGCGAACTCCGCATCGAACGCGGTCTTCCATGTGTAGGCCATGCTGCCGCGAATAGAGCAGCACCTGCGCGGCGATCGCCCTGCCGTCGACGCGCAGCAGCGCGACCGACGCGCTCGCGCGTTCAGCGAGATCGCCGATCAAGCGGCGCGCGAACACGGCGTCGCGTCCTGTCGCAGAGCAACGCGGTGCCGTTCTGGCCCTTCCAGCTCTGTGCCTCCAGGGCGAGAAAAATCTCGAAAGCCTCGCGCACCGTTTCCGGCGTACGCTCGTTCGCGATGTCGACGGCGCCGAGCGCGGACAGGCGATTCCAGTCCTGCCGCAGCTTCTTGGCCGTCGAGCCGGAGCGCTTGCGCTCGGTTTCGCCGCCGAGAAACGGACGCGACTCGCTCCGAGAGTTTGAGCCGTCTGTCCGTTGCGCGCGCCGAGCGCGCGTCATCGTCGCGCGAACGTTTCGGAATCGCCGTCGAGCAGCTTGAGCTGGATCACCTTCGGCAGCGCGGGCTCTCTCGCGATCGCCTCGAAGAACGCCGGCATCACATCGTAATCGGGATCGATCACCGGGCTCGACACGAAGGCATACTCGTAGGGCGGCGCGGCGAGAAACGCCGGCAAGAACGGCGCGACGCGGCGCTCGCGCAGCGCCCACAAGCCGACGAGCTTGTCCCCGTCCCACGCCAGCAGCACGTGGATCCTGGCAAAGGCGGCCGCGGCCGCGGCGCAAAGCGCGGCCGGATGCATGAACACGTTCGGCGCCGCGCGGCGCGCCAGCTCCTCCCAAGTGCGGCACGATCGCGAGGTCGGGCGCGCGAATTTCGACGGAAATCATCAGCGAGTTCCCAGTGCGTTTGTCGCGGTGCGCAATCTGCTCCCTCCGCCCTTGCGGTTCGGTTAAGAGAGTCGATACGGTCTGCCAAATTCACGAGCAAAATCAACGGTCAAGCGCATGTGATCGGTCGCAATCGCGCAACGTCCTTAAAGCTCCGTTCAGCCTTTAGCCGCATGGATGGTGCGACAGGACAGCGCATGCGCCAGACCGACATCGTGATCGCGGGCGGCGGGCTCGCCGGCTCGTGCGCGGCCGCGATGCTGGGCCGCGCCGGCTACGACGTCGTGCTGGTCGATCCGCACGAAATCTATCCGCCGGATTTCCGCGCCGAGAAGATCGACGGCCGCGCAGGCCGCCGTGCTGCGCAAGACCGGGCTCGCCGAGGCGGTGCTGCGCGCCGCGACCCACGACGGCGAATGCTGGGTCGCGCGCTTCGGCCGGCTCGTCGAGAGGCGCCCGGGCGACCAGCACGGCATTCTCTACGACACGATGGTCAACACGATGCGCGGCGAGATTCCGCCGAGCGTCGATTTCATTCACGCCAAGGTGACGGACATCGCGGTGAGCGCGGATCGCCAGACCGTCACGCTCTCGACCGGCGAGGAGATTTCGGCGCGCCTCGTCGTCGTGGCGAACGGGCTCAACATCGGCCTGCGCCACAAGCTCGGCATGGCGCGCCACGACATCAGCAAGGCGCACTCGATCATGCTCGGCTTCGATCTCGTGCCGGCGGACCGCGCGAGCTTCACGTTTCCCGCGCTGACCTATTACGGCGAGCGCCGCAGCGACCGCACCGCCTACATCACGCTGTTTCCGATCGGGCAGACGATGCGCGCGAACCTGTGCGTCTATCGCGACATGGACGATCCGTGGCTCGAGCCAATTCCGCGAGGCGCCGCGCGCGACGCTTGCTGCGCTGATGCCGGGCCTCGCGAAGATCACCGGCGCGTACGAGGTGCCGGGCGCGGTGAAGATCCGCCCGGCGGATCTCTACGTGACGACCGGCTGGCGCAAGCCGGGCGTCGTGCTCATCGGCGATGCGTTCTCGACCTCATGTCCGGCGGCCGGCACCGGCACCGGCAAGGTGTTCACCGACGTCGAGCGGCTGTGCAACGTCTACATTCCGCGCTGGTTCGCGACGCGCGGCATGGGCGCGGACAAGATCGCGGCGTTCTACGACGATCCGGTCAAGCGCGCCTACGACGCGCACTCGGCGCACAAGGCGTTCCACCTGCGCTCGCTCACGATCGATCCGGGCTTCGCCTGGACGGCGCGGCGCTGGGCGCGGTTCGCCGCACGCGTGGCGAGCGGGATCATGCGCGAACTGTTCCGGGACGAAGGCGCGGAACGCGGTGAGGCAAAGCCGGCCCTTTCCAATGAGATGCGCGGCACTGGGTTCGGCAGGGACGGCGTCACTCCGGCCTTGCCGCGTCAACACCGATCTTGAATAATTTGTATCTTCGGATTAATTTGCATTACACGTATAATCCGGGTTACGCGCCGTGAAAGTGACGACTGCCGATTTCATCAAGAACTATGGGAGCTTGGCGGACAAGGCCCTGATCGAGCCGGTCACCATAACCAAGAATGGCCGCGACCGGCTGGTGATGCTGTCGGCCGACGAGTATGAGCGGCTCAAGCGCCGCGACCGCCGCGTGGTTCGGCTCGAGGACTTCACCGAGGACGAGATGGCGCTCATTGCGCGGACCGAGACACGCGCCGAAGACGCCCACCTCGACAGCGAGCTGAAAGACTGGAAGCCGTGACCTGGCCGGAGCCACGGCCGGGACTTGTCATCCGTTATTCGTATCTGTGGGAGCGCGAAGCGCGGCAAGGCCGCGAGGAAGGCGCGAAGGACCGCCCGTGCGCGATCGTCCTCGTTATCCTGCGCGAAGGCGCTCATCCGATCGTGCGCGTTCTCCCCGTCACGCACGCGCCGCCCGCCGACCCGGCGGATGCACTCGAGATTCCGCGCGCGACCAAGCAGCGCCTCGGTCTCGATTCTGAGCGCTCATGGGTGGTCTTGAGCGAAGCCAATGATTTCATCTGGCCGGGCCCCGATCTGCGGCCGGCCGTGAATGGGGATCCGGCAAGCGTTGCGTATGGAATGTTGCCGCCGGCCCTCATGGCGGTGCTGCGCGAGCGGCTGGCGCAACGGTGGCGGGAGAAACGGGCGGCGGTGACCAAAAGGACGGAGTGACTTGCGCAAGGCGGCGTTGCGCACGCAAATGAAAGACCCCGGCTGCGACGGCTCCGGGGTCTTCGTCAAAAGCAGGGCGCGGTCGCATCGCGGGGATATGCCTCTGACGGCATGACAACGCCGCATCGTTGCGCCGGTTCCGGCAGGGGGAACGGGCTGGCGGTCCCCAATAATTTTTGCTCCGCGCGGGAACCAGGCGCCCGGTCAGGCAGTTTCGCCAGATCGGGATTGTAACCGCCATGGCCGAGAGCGACCGCGCCTATTGCCGCCACGCGGCGGCCGAATGCATCGCGCTCGCCCGCATGACCACCGACCCCGACACCAAGCAGACGTTGCTCACCCGCGCGCAGGAATGGCTGAAGCTCGCCTATTCGGACCACGATGCCGAATTCGAAGGGCTGCTCGGCGAATTCAACACCCGGCAGATGGGCGCTCCGACCCGCGCGTCCGGCCGGCGCGGCTCGATGCAGCGCCAGCCGATGCAGCAGCAACAGACCAAGGCAAGGGAGGGAGGAGAGGAGGGATGAGGGCGCGTTTGTTTCGGTAGTGTGCTGTGTCTCGGATTGCGCGAAGCGTGTCCGAGCTACGCGTAATTGTCGGCCGTGTTAGAACGGCAGGAAGTTCTCAAGACACTTTTTCACCCGCGTACATGCTTCAGGTCTCGGGCACTTGGCGACGCAGTTGGTCGCTTGCCAATGATTCTGGCTCCACGTTCTTCTGCATGTCTCACCGCATTCTTTATAGAACGGCAGCTCATTCTCTCTTGAGCACGTTTCTGCGTCTTTGGGCCCGCGCGCGAGGGCTAGTCTCATCGCACTCGTTTCGCGACCACTCAGAAAGCCCTTCGCGGTGAGATAGTCGCGAAACCGAAGCCGCCGCTCGTCTATGATGGCTGCAATATCCAGGTGGACCTTTTTTAGCTGCGCCATCGGCTCTCTGTCCGCACTCCGCTTGTTTTCCTCATACTGGCCCGTTGCGACGCCGAGGCAATATGCAGCTCTGAGCTCTACGTCTGTTACTGTCTGAGCGAGTGCATCGCCATAGAGCGCCGTAGACAGTAATAGGACGCTGAAGCACGCATATCTGCGGCTTTTGCCTTGAAGCCCTGGCATTCTAGTTTTCGTACGCTGTCGCTTCATGTATCCCTAATTAATGCCTTTGAGCGTTACTCGACGCATTTACAAGATCATCGCCTCTTCTTCGCCGTTGTCTTGTCGATTGGGGCGAACAGGCGCTTGGTCTTGGAGGGGCGTCAACGGGTGACGTTGGATGATGGAGCAAGCGGGATGCGCGGCCGGAGAACAGGCAAGTGAAGTTGGTGGGCTAATTGCAAAAAGTGGAATTGCCGATTCGAGTGCAGCTTCTTCCATCGTTGAAAAAAGTTGTCCCGCCGATCTGCGTTGAACTCGTGCCGTCGCTGTAGAACGTTGAATTTCCAATTCGGCTCGACGATGTTCCATCACTGTTAAAGGTCGAATTGCCAATTCGACTGGACGAGGTTCCATCATTCCAAAATGTAGAATTGCCAATACGACTGCCACTGAGCCCACTGTCGCAGAAGACACTGCTCCCAATGGTAGTGCAGGTTTGAGCAAGAGCTTGTGACGACGCCGCGATCAAAACGGTTGCCAGAATTGCGCGCATGGATGATCCCCCTGCTAGTCGTCCTTCAGGCCCAGCTTCAGCTTAACGCTATCCATGTCGTCTTGATAATACTTTTTGGCGCAATCGGTATTGTAACTGGCAACCGCGCTATTGTGGGCGGCCTGCTCGAATTTGGCTTGCGGGATGTTGCTATTGTGTACGTTTATGCGTGTGCGCAATTGATTGAGTTTGGCATTGTACGCGTTCACACTGGCTGCAGAGTATGTATCAACGCTCAACTTTGCGCGTTGTAGTTCTGCTTGGGTCCTATCTATAGCCGTACTCTCCGCTTCTATCTGTTGGGTGCGCGCTTCGAGGATCCCTACGCTTCTGTCCAGCTCCGACGCGCGCTTAACACAAGCCTCAATCTGCGTGACGGTGAGTACGTCAGGGCCGTAGGACTTGTAAGTGCCCACGCCGCCGCTACCCCCGCTGCCATGAGCCGCGGCGCGTGCGCCCCCGCGGATAAGCGATGAGACAAATCCCCCTCGCCGGGCTTCCGCAAAATCTGCGGATGCAAGCAAGACAATTACGGTCAAAGCCGCGAGAGCACGCATCGGCTCCTGCCCCAGTAGCAATTAGACTGTACAGGTGTGACCAGTGGTCGTGCAATGTCGAACGCAGAGCGACTCGACATGGCGTTCCGCCGTGCCCACGCCCCTGAACGTTTTGCTTTGCCCTGCCTACACTTGCTTCGGCATCATTTGACAGCTGAAGCCCGGTACCAGCAGCCGCACGCGTTCGATAGCCGGCTGCTGCGGTACATCGCCTTCGCGCGGCGGCCGGTCCGCCTGCGCGACAGCGAAGCGATCGACGCCGAGAACGAGCGACGCCGCGTAGCAGTCGCGCTCTTCCTTGATGGCGCAGAAGCTCAACCGGTTCGGATCGTGGAAATTCGCGAACCGGTCGTTGGCATTGACCACCGCGCGCGGCGCGAGGCGGCCCGCGTAGTCGGAAATATTCGCATAGATGAATTCGTTCACCGCGTCGGGAAAATACATCTGCCCGGTGAGCACATTGCGGTCGTCGAGCAGCACCTTGAAGTGCATGTGCGTGGCGCGGCCCGCGTACCAGCCCGGATAGATCGTTTCGAAACTGACCGCACCTTCGCTGTCGGTGAATTGCGTGCCGCGCAGGAATTTTTGTCCGACGGTCGAAAGGTCCTGTTTGTCGCCCTGGCCCTCGTAGCCCGAATAGATGCCCTGCGCGTCGGCATGCCAGAGGTCGACGCGAGCACGCTCGCTCGGTTTGCAGGTGGCGCCGTCGATGACGCGCAAATCGACGCGCAGCGGCACGCCGGTGCGGCCGTCGGCGATCCGCGCGCGGACGAGTTGGGGATCGAGGTAATAAGGTCCCTCGATCGACTGCGGCGTCAGGAAACAGACATTGCGGAATGCGCTATCGGTGGGTGCCGCGAGCGCCGTGCCGGTCAGCGCGTTGGCGGCGGGTATCGAAAGAGCCGCGAACGCTGCGCGGCGCGACAGCAATGGGGTCTGCATCGTCGCCTCCTAGTCGCGTGCCCGTTCCGCAGCGTAATGATTGGCAATTGAGCGGCCTAATTAACTCGCCGTAACTTCATTAACTCGCCGTAACTTCGCTGGCCGGGAGTGTCGCAGTTCGCGAGTTCACCGCTTCTTCTTCGCCGTGGCCTTGTCGATCGCGGCGAGCAGGTGTTGGGTCTTGGACGTGTGATTGATCGAGAGCGCGAAGGCGCGGGAGCGTCCTCCCGCCTACGCCCGGCTGCGCGCTTTCTTCAGTGGCTCGAAACTGATCTTGAGTCGATGCCCGGTCGCCTTGGCGAAGCGCCCGAGCGTGCGCGTGGAGGGCAGGCCGCGCCCGCTTTCCAGCCGTGCGATCGTGCTTTGCGTGGTCTTCATGCGCTTGGCGAGCTCGGCTTGGCTCAGTCCCGCGCGGCGGCGTGCCTTCGCGACTTCGAGGATGAGCGCGAACTCTTCCTCCAGCGCGTCGTATTCGCGGCGATATTCGGGGTCCTTCATCCACTTTTTGTGCAGGTCTCTCAGTTTGGTCATTGGACCTCCTTGGCCCGCTGGCGGGCCAGTTCAAGTTCACGCGGCGGCGTCTTCTGAGTCTTCTTGATGAACACCCGAACGACGACGACGCGGCGGCCGGTCAGGTTATCCATATATCGCAAAAAAGCGATAGAGCCCACCAGTGTGCCCGCGCGAGCCGCGCACTCCGCTTCCCCTCGCCCCGCGAAGCGGGGAGAGGGTGCCGAGCGAAGCGAGGCGGGTGAGGGGCTGCCGCCTGCACTTGCCCCTCACCCGGCTCGGACCTGCGGTCCTCGCCACCCTCTCCCCGCTTCGCGGGGAGAGGGAAAGAAGAGGGCGAACGGCGCCGCCGGGGTCGATTTACTTCTGATTGTTCCCCGTGAAATAATCCCGCCCGCGTGAAATGGCGGCGCGGCCGTCCGGCCCTGCCGCCTCGACCGGCATCGAAGACAACGGGAGGAGCGCATGGACATTCGTCGCGTCGCGATCACCGCCGTGATGGCATTGGCGTTCGGTCTTTCGTTCGGTTCAGGCGCATCGGCGGTCGGGCCCGGCAAGCAATGCGGCGGGATCATCGGCATTCCGTGCGACAAGGGCCTGTGGTGCCAGATGCCCGCGGGAAGCTGCCGCGCGTTCGACATGTTCGGGACGTGCGTGAGGGTGCCGCAGCTCTGCCCGCGGATCTTCCGGCCCGTTTGCGGCTGCGACGGCAAGACCTACAGCAACGATTGCATCCGACGGCATGCTAAGGTCCAGCTTGCCCATCAGGGAACGTGCAAGCCGGGGCCGAAATACTGAGGCGCGTTCGCGCGCAGTGCGGATGGCGCGCCCTCTTCCCCTTTCCCCGTAAGAACGGGGAGAGGGAAAAGAAGCGCGCGGATGGCGCGCGGGAAACCTCATGCTATATCCCGCGCGGCCGGTCCCGTAGCTCAGCCGGATAGAGCAGCGGTTTCCTAAACCGAAGGTCGGGGGTTCGACTCCCTCCGGGACCGCCAGTTCAAAGCATCTCGAGCGAACGCTTGCCCCTTTGGGCGGCGGAAAAGCGCGGTCGAGCGCCGCGAGATCGTCCTTGGCATCAGGCAAAGATCGAGCGCGGCGCGATTCTCCTCACATGCGCGATCGTGCCGGCCTTCGGGATCGCGATCACGCCCTCCTGCCGCATCACCCAGGCGAGCGCGACCTGCGCGGGCGTCGCCTCGTGGCGCCTCGCCGACCGCCACGAGTGCGCGATGATCGAGCAGCCGCCCTTGCTCGACCGGCGAATAGGCCATGATCGGGATGCCGCGCTCGCGGCACCACGGCAGCAAGTCGTATTCGATGCCGCGGCGGGTGCAGATTGTAGAGCACCTGATTGGTGGCGCATGTCGCGCCGCCGGGAAGCGCCACATCTCCTCCATGTCGCGACATGTCGAAATTGCTCACGCCCCAGTGGCGGATCTTGCCGTCGCGCGTCAGCGTCTGCGAATGCCTCGAGCGTATCGGCCAGCGGCGGCGAGCCGCGCCAGTGCAACAGATAAAGATCGATCCGGTCGGTGCTCGAGCCGCTTGAGGCTGCGCTCGCAGGCCGCGATCGTGCCGCGCTGCGTCGCGTTTTCCGGCAGCACCTTGCTGACGAGGAAGACTTCGTCGCGCCTGCCCGCGATCGCTTCGGCGACGACCTCCTCCGCGCCGCCGTTGGCATACATCTCGGCGGTGTCGATCAGGGTCATGCCGAGATCGAGCCCGGCGCGCAGCGCCGCCGCTTCGCTCTTTCGTTCCGCGCGCTCTCGCCCATGTGCCAGGTGCCCTGGCCGAGCACGGGAACGGTTTCGCCCGAGGGCAGTCTGGTGGTGCGCACGGCATGCGGCATGTGGAGACTCGCACGATTGCAATCGCCGCGGAGAAGCGGCAACAGATGATCCAATGAGCCTGAGCAGAATTCAATCGCTCGTTCTCGCATTCGCGCTGATCGCGAGCGCGCCGGCGCACGCGCAACTGCGCGGGCATGGCGGGCCGGTGCGCGCGGTCGCGGTGTCGGCGGACGGCGCGACCGCGCTCTCGGGCAGCTTCGACACGTCCGCGATCCGCTGGTCGCTCGCGCGCAATGCCGCCGAACAGGTGCTGCGCTTCCACGACGATGCGGTGAATGCGGTCGCGCTGCTTGCGCGATGGCCGCGCCGTGACGGCGGGTGCCGACGGCCGCATCGCGATCTGGAGCGACGGGAAGCAGCAGCCCGACACGGTGCTGCGAAGGGCACACGGCGCCGATCGTCGCGCTTGCGGTTTCGCCCGACGGCGCGTGGCTTGCCTCCGCCGCGTGGGATCACACGGTGCGGCTCTGGCCGCTCGGCGGCGGAGCCCCGCGCGTGCTCGAAGGCCACAATCAGAACGTCAACGGCGTCGCGTTCACGCCCGACGGAAAATCGGTGGTCAGTGCCGCATATGATCTCACGCTGCGCATCTGGCCGCTCGACGGCTCGGTGCCGACCATCGTGACATTGCCGACGCCGCTCTCGGGCGTCGCGGTCGCGCCGGACGGCGAGATCGTCGCGGCGGGCGCCAACGGCTGTCGTCTATTTCCTCGATGCGGCGGGGCAACAGAAGGGCGACGTGCAGGCCTCGCCGACGCCGATCATCTCGCTCGCGGTCTCCGCCGACGGCACGCTCGTCGCGGCAGCCGGCATCCGCGGCTCGGTCGCGGTGATCGAGCGCAAGGAACGCAAGCTCGCGCGCACGCTGGTCGGGCCGGGCCTGCCCGGTGTGGTCGGTCGCGTTCCTGCCCGACAGCCGCACGATGCATCACCGGCGGCACCGACCGCATGGTGCGCCGCTGGGACGCCGTCACCGGCGATCACATCGGCGCGGTCGCGATCGGCGCGCCGGAGGATCCGCTCGCGGCTTACGCGGGCGATCCGGGCGCGGAGGTGTTCCGCGCCTGCGTCGCGTGCCACACGCTCTCGCCCGACGAAGGCAACCGCGCCGGGCCGACGCTGGCGGGAATTTTCGGACGCAGAATCGCGAGCCTGCCGGGCTACAATTTCTCCGATGCGCTGAAGAAGCTCGACATCGTGTGGACGCCCGAGACGGTGGCGAAGCTGTTTGAAGTGGGCCCCATGGCGTACACGCCGGGGACAAAAATGCCCGAGCAGCGCATCGGCTCGGAGGCCGATCGCAAGGCGCTGACGGATTTTCTGGCGAGGGCGGCGAAGTAGCTTAATTCCTCACCCTGAGGAGTCACCGAAGGCGGCGTCTCGAAGGGTGGCAGCGCGCTCCGGGCCATCCTTCGAGACGCTCGCTGTGCTCGCTCCTCAGGATGAGGTCGGAGTTTCCTTCGCCTCCCGCTCGCGCAGATAGTCTTCGGTCGTGCGCGGGTTCGGCCGCGCGGGCGCGCCGAACGGATCGAAGTTCTCCTCGGTCATCGCGATCACGCGGCAGTCGGCGCACATCTTGATCACGTCGAGGCGCTTCGCCGAATTCTGGAACATCCAGTGCTTGCCTTCGAGCTTGGCGGCGACGCGCTCGACCGAGCTCTTCACGCCGAACGGTTTCGAGCAGCGGATGCAGCAGAACGGCTCTTCTTCCTTCAGCACGCGGGCGGGCGCGTACCGCGGCGCGGAAGTCGAGCTGGGGCGTGAGCGTGATGACTTTCTCGGGGCAGGTCGCCTTGCACAGCCCGCACTGCACGCAGGCGTCCTCGGCGAAGCGCAGCACCGGGCGCTCCTGCTCGTCCGACAGCGCGCCGGTCGGGCAGGCCGAGACGCAGGAGAGGCACAGCGTGCAGCCCTCGACGTTGAGCTCGACCGTGCCGAACGGCGCGCCCTCGGGCAGCGCGACGATATCGACCGGCGCGGGTGCCGCATGATGCAATTCGCGCAACGCGAGCCGCAGCACGTCGCGCTTCGCCCCGACGGGCTGGAACGCGGCCGGGCGCGGCGCGCCGTCGGCGGGCGCGATCGCGCGCAGCGTTTCGCCGAGCGCGAACGGATCGTCGGTCTCGATGGTCGCGACACGTCCGGTGCCGAAGCCGAGGCCGCGCAAGGATCGGTTCGGCGAGCGCAATGGTTTTGCGCAGACCGGCGACATCGTGGTGCGGTTTTGCGCGAGTGAGAAAGCGAATTGCGGATGCCCCGTAGGCGAACGCCGCCGCGACCGCTTCAAGCCCGACCTGCGTCACCTCGTTGACGGCAAGCGGCAGCACATTCGCGGGCAATCCGTCGCCGTGACGCGCGAGCGCGTCGATCAGCGGCGCTCCCGTGCGGCTCATCGTGCAGCAGCACGATGGCGCGCGCGCCGCCGGCCTCGCGGTAGGTGGTGAGCATCGCGCGCAGCTTGCGCAGCAGCGTGTCGGCGGGCGGCAGCGCGTAAGCGGCTGCGCCCGTCGGGACAAACGGCCGCGCACTGGCCGCAGCCGGCGCAGATGTTCGGATCGATCGCCACGTGATCGCCGGCGGGCGCGATCGCGTCGGTCGGGCAGAGATCGAGGCAGCGGCGGCAGCCGACGATCTTCGAGCGCGAATGCGCGCAGAGCTCTTCGGTGAACGTGATGTAGCGCGGCTTGTCGAAACCGCCGACCAGATCGCGCGCCTTGAGTACGGCGGTGAGCACAGCCGCCGGATCGCCGGGATCGGCGCGGAGGTAACCGTCGCGCAGGTCGTGCGCGGCAAACAGCGGCGCGTTCGCCTGAAAGATCGACGACGAGGTCGCAGTGCGACACCGCGCCGTTGCGCGCCGTGCCGAAGCTCAGTGCGCCGCGCGACGATGGCGCGGGCGCCGCGTAATCGTCGACGGTCAGCTCGAACGCGCCGAAATGGCCCTTGGCCGAGCGGATCGTGCCCTTAACCACGGGAAACTCGGTGACGCGCGGCGGCGCCAGATCCTTCGGCCGGCTGATCAGCACCGTGACGTCGAGATGGTCGGCGAGCAGCTTCGCGGCTTCGATCGCGCGCTCGTCGCGGCCGTAGACCAAGCGTGACGCCCTCGCTCGACAGACTGACCAGCGGAAAATCCGGCACCGGCTCGGCGGCGGCGGCGATCAGCGCGGCCATTTTCGGGCCGGCATCGGCGGCATCGATCGGACCAGCCGGCGGTTTCGCGAACATTTACAAAGGTCAGGGCCGCGGAACTCTCGTGTTCCTCGGCAACTTCGGCAAACAGCGGCGCTTCCTGCGTGCAGCCGACGATGATCGGCTCGCCCTCCGCGACGGCGGCGCGGAACCGGTCGATCTCGGCGCGGCACAGATGATGCGCGGTCGTGACCTGTGCGCCACGACAGCCACGCCGCACCGCCTCCGCGTCGAGCGGCATCGTGTCTTCGCACGAGCAGATCAGGATTTGCGGGCGTTCCGCCATCTGGTTTTCAACCTGGTGCAGCCTGTACTTATAACCAATCTAAAGAGAAAGTAAGCGCGGAGGCGATTTGCCCCTGGAAACACGAAGCCGTTCACGTGCGCCATTTGCGCCGGAACTCAACCTGCCGCCGCCATTCACGCTGGTGACCTTGCGCGAGGTCGGCGACGCGTTCGCGCATGCGGTGGAGATCGCGCCCGAGCAGGGCGCCGGAACGCTCGCTCTATGTGGGGCGCTTCGATCTCGCCGAGTTCGCCGTGGTGCTGGAGCCGGACGAGCCGCTGCGCACGGCGCGGCGTGCGTTCTACACCGGCATGGTGGCGCTGATCGATGCGCTGCTGCGCCTACGCGCCGCCGGAACAGCCGATCGAGATCGACTGGCCGGATGCGATCCGTGTCGATGGCGGGCTGATCGGCGGCGGTCGGCTGGCCTGGCCGGAAGGCGCAAAGCGAGGACGAGCCGCCGGAGTGGCTCGTGTTCGGCGGCATGATCCGCATGGTGTCGATGACCGGCGTCGATCCGGGACTGCATCCGATGGCGGCGGCGCTCGAGGAGGAGGGCTTCACCGACGTCGCGGCCGCCGAGCTTGTCGGCAGCTTCGCGCGGCACCTGATGGTGCACATCGACGCGCTAGCAGGAGCAAGGCTTCGGCGGCGATCGCGAAGGAGTATCTCCAGCGCCTGCCGCGCGACAAAGGCCTGCGCCGCGATATCGACGAGAGCGGCGATCTGCTGGTGCGGCGCGTCGGCAAGATCGAGGTCGAGCGCAAGAAGCTTGTGCCGGCGCTCGCGACGCCGTCGTGGCTCGATCCGAAAACGCGCGGGCCGCGCACGTGAAGCTGATCCGCACCATCCGGCTCGATCCGTCCGACACGTTCGTGTTCGAGCGTGCGGCCGAGCCCGGCGAATGGGCGGTGTCGGGCGCGTTCGTGTTCTGGAACGACGGACGCGGCGAAACTGGAAGGCAAGGCGCGCTCGGCGTTTCGCGGTGCGTTCCTCGGGGTCGAGTTGCTCGGCTGGTCGACCCTGGTGCAGATCGTCGAGGCGAGCGAAGCGGATCGCGCGGCGGTTGTCGAACGACTGGCGCAGCAACTGGTCGCGCATTTCGGCGCGCCGGATATCGCGGCGGCGCGCGCCGCGGCCGAGGAAGAAGTCGCGTTCGCCGAGTCGCTGTGCAATCACCCGGCCGATACGCTGATCGCGGTGCATCGCAGCTTCGAGAACGGCGAGGTGCGCGAGGCCTTTCGCACGCTGCATCCGCGCGGCGACAAGAAGCCGATGCGGGCGTTCTCGTTTCTCGAAGTCGAGGGCGAGGAGGAGCCCGCGGACGAGGTCGATCTTGTCGCGATGGCCGAGACTGAACGCTGATAGCGAGGCTGTGATGCCAATGTCGATCGGATCACCGAGCGAGCCGCGGCTCCGTTACCTCCCCCTGAAAGGGGGAGGTCGGCGAGCGAAGCTCGCCGGGTGGGGGTCAAGTCGCATTTCAATCGCACTATCATCAAGACGGCGCTCGCACGACGGCTTCGGCGCGATTCTACAAACGTCGAGATGCGTCTCTGGCAGAAGTTGCGTAACCGACAGCTCGGCGTCGATTTCCGGCGACAGCATCCGGCGGGGCCATTCGTGCTGGATTTCTATTGCCCCTCGCTACGTCTCGCGATCGAGCTCGATGGGGGCCAGCACGGGCAGGCCCGCAATGAAGACGCGCGACAAGAAGCGCGATCAATGGCTCGCGGATCGTGGCGTCACCGATGCTTCGCTTCTGGAATTCGGAGGCTACCGAGAATTTGATGGGCGTGCTCGAAGTGATCGCCGCCGAAGATTCAGGAGTTACAGGTCGCGCAAATGACCCCCACCCGGCGCTGGCGCGCCGACCTCCCCCTTTCAGGGGGAGGTGGCCGGAGTTTGCGGCGCCCGCCGCCGCGAAGCGAGAAAGTAACGTGAAGGACTTCTGGCTCTCCTGCGGCCACCACCTGCTCGACCGCGACGAGGGCGGCGGTCTCGTCGTGACCGACGAGTTTCTCAAAGTCTATCTGGCGCGGCCGGAACTGACGCCGCCGCCGGAAGCCTGCGTGGTCGAGAAGACGCTGCATGCGGCGCTGATGGCCGATCCGCGCCGCGCGGTCGCGGCCGACGAGATCGCCGCGATCGCGGACGCGGACGCGCGCGAGAACTGGCAGGTGATGATCGCGTTTCGCGATCATCTGATCGCGTCACCGCACACTGGAAGCCGCCTATCTCGACATCGTGCGCAGCGGCGCGAAAATTCCGCACATCTTCCTCAATCAGCTCGTGCACGTGATCCTGCGCAACGCGCTCGACGGCTGCGAGGACCCGTTCGTGCTGCGCGCCGCCGAACTGTTCTTCCGCACCCAGCGCATGACCCTGCACGAAGGCTCGCTGATCGCCGCCGACGAGGAAACGATTGCCGGCACGTCGAACACGCCGACCTCGCCGCTCGTGTCGATGCTCGGCATTCCGGCCGAGGCCGAGATCGACGTCATGTCGGACGACAATGCCGAGCACTATTTCGAGCACAGCGACCTGTTTCACGTCGCGCTCGACATGACGGCGGGGCGGCGCGGACTTGTCGCGCTCGCCGAAGCGATGCGGCGCTGGATCGCGCATGTGCTCGATGTCGAGGTGACGATCGAGCCGCTCACCGAACTGCGCGATGCCAAATTCACCTGGTATGTCGGCCTCGACTCCGACGGCAGCAAGCTCGGCGATCCGCTTTGGAACGGCGACGAACTCGACGAGGCGGCCGCCGCGAGCGTGGTCGGACTGTTCGGCCTGACGTTCCGCGATCCCGCCATCGTGATGGACAAGGTACGCGGCGATCCGGTCTATCTGATCCTCGCGATGACCGGCGACAAGCTGTTGCGCTTCAAGCCGCAAAATCTCGTCACCGGTCTGCCGATGCGCCATCTGGAAGCCGTCACATGAGCCGCGCTCGCAAGCATTCCGGTCGGCGTCGTGGTGGCGCGGCGCAAGGCGGCCTCGCAATGGATCGATTTCACCTGGGCGCCGGTCTCGGTGCTGCATGGCGTGCCGGAAACCGATCCCTGGACCGTGCTGAGCAGCGACGGCGACACCACAACGTATCTACGCGGGCCGTGCCGACATCGCGCTGCATCCGCACGGAAACAGGTCTCTATCGCGACAATCTTGCGACCGGCTCGCCGTCGCTCTGGGTCGTGCTGAGCGCGACCGAAAGCGATCCGCCCTACAACTTGTCACCGTGACGGCCGATCCGTCGGAGGGCGAGGCGTTCACCGAGAGCCCGGCCAATCTGGTCGAGCAGGTGCCGATGCCGGCATCGATCCAGGAGATCGTTGCGGCGTTCGTCGCCGAGCACCATGTCGAGCGGGAGTTCTTCAAGCGCAAGCGCGACCGCGCGGATCCGGAATCGCTGGCGCGGCGGCGCGGCTATGGTGATCACGATGACTGAGGAGGATTTCCTCAAACGATGGTCGCGGCGCAAGCGCGAGGTCGCGGAAGCCGAGAAGCCGGCTCCGCCGACGCGCCCTCGCGCGATGAGGCGCCTAAGGCCGGCGCGCAAGACATCGCGGTTCAGCCGGCACCCGAGACACCGGAACCGGAATTCGATCCCGCGACGCTGCCGCCGCTCGAATCGATCAGCTCGGTGTCGGACATCACGGCGTTCCTGCGTGCCGGTGTACCGGCGGATTTGACCCGTGCGGCCCTTCGACGCGTGTGGACAGCCGATCCGGCGATCCGTGACTTCGTCGGGCTCGCCGAGAACGCCTGGGACTTCACCGATCCGAATGCGATGCCGGGGTTTGGGCCGCTGGAGATGACCGATGAAGTCCGGCGCATGATCGCCGAGGTCGTCGACAGATCGGCCAGGCTGCGCGGCCGCAAGTTGCCGAGATGCGCCAGCCGGGAATGGGCGATTCTGAAAACTCGAATGCTTCCAATGTCGTAAGCGCTGCCGAAGCAGAGGACCAGGCCTCAAACGAAGACGGGGCTAACGTCGATCACACGGCCGAAGATGCTGCTGACGATTTAAACAATCAAGTATTGCTGCAAAGCAACAAAGATGATGCTGCAATGCAGCGCGACGTTGCGGAAGAATCGAAGAAAACGAAACAATTATCTCATCGCATTCATGGGACCGCGCTGCCGCGATAACAAAAGTATAGCCTCGAACTATTGCCCACCTATTGACCGTGGACCATTGCAAGATTTAGCGTTTTGAACGCTTCTCATGTGGGTGGGGCGACACCTCTGAGCAATTTTCGCGATGCGTGATCCGGGACTGAGCGCAGCGATCCAAGCCGTCGGCGGGGTTTCCGAACTCGCCCGGCGCATCGGCATCTCGCAGCCATCCGTTTCGAACTGGGACAAAGTTCCCGCCGAGCGCGTGCTCGCCGTCGAGGCCGCGACCGGCGTCGCAGCGTATGCGCCTGCGGCCCGATCTCTATCGCGAGCAGGCCGTCATCGAAATCGATGAGATCGATCTCGCGCGGGCGCAGGAATACGCGCTGCTCTCCGCACTGCTCGCGCGCGCGCCCGACGCCGATCTGCTCGCGCGGCTGTCGCGGCTCGGCGGCGATGCGAGCCCGCTCGGGGTCGCGCATGTCGCGCTCGGTGAAGCGGCGTCGCGCGTCAAGCTGGAAGCGCGATCGAGCGCGAGTACTTCAATCTCTTCATCGGGCTCGGGCGCGGCGAGCTGCTGCCGTACGGGTCGTACTATCTCACCGGCTTTCTCAACGAGCGCCCGCTGGCGCGGCTGCGGGACGATCTCGCCGCGTTCGGTGTTGAACGCGTAGACGGCAACTACGAGCCGGAGGATCACGCCGCGACCCTGTGCGAGATCATGGCGGCATTCGCAGGCGGGCGTTTCCCAGCGCCGGAGGGCGCCGAACGCCGCCTGTTCGAGAAGCATATGGCGCCCTGGATGGGGCGCCTGTTCGCCGACATGGAGCGTGCGGAGGCGGCGGACTTCTATCGCCACGTCGGGACGCTCGGTCGTGTGTTCATGGACATCGAAACGGAAGCTTTTGCATTCGCCGGGTAGCGGCGAGCGAAATCAAGACGAGGAGGGAAGCGCGATGCAATCCAAGGGCAAGACGACGGTTGGCCGTCGTGAATTCCTTCGCGTGCTGGGCGTCGGCGCTGCTGTCGGCGCGGCCGCGCCGCTGGCAGCCGGCGAGGCGAAAGCCGACACCGAGACCAACGATGAGAAACGCAAGGCCCGCTACAAGGAAACCGATCACGTGAAGGCGTTCTATCGCGTCAACCGCTATCCGAGCTGAGGGAGGCACCTGTGCTGATCAAAAGAACCGAACGCCAGGCGCGCCGCAGTTCGCTGAGCGCCGTGCTGGCCGATCGTAATGGTGGCGGGATCGACCGCCGCGCATTCCTGCGCCGCTCAGGCCTTGCCGCAGGCAGCCTTGCGGCGCTCGGCGCGCTGCCGCTCGGCAGCGTGCGCAAGGCGGAAGCCGCGACCGCCACGCGAGGCGGGGCGGTCACGCTGCGCAAGAACATCTGCACGCACTGCTCGGTCGGCTGCACGCTGATCGCCGAAGTGCAGAACGGCGTGTGGGTCGGGCCAGGAGCCCGCATGGGATTCGCCGATCACTCGCGGCTCGCATTGCGCCAAGGGCGCGGCGACGCGCGAACTGGTGCATGGCGACCGCCGCCTGCGCTATCCGATGAAGCTCGTGAACGGGCAGTGGACGCGCATTTCCTGGGATGTCGCGATCAACGAGATCGGCGACAAGCTCACCGAGATCCGCGGCAAGAACGGCGCCGATTCGGTCTACTGGCTTGGCTCCGCCAAGTTCACCAATGAAGGCGCGTATCTGAACCGCAAGTTCGCCGCCTACTGGGGCACGAACAACTCGGACCATCAGGCGCGCATCTGTCACTCGACCACGGTCGCGGGCGTCGCGAACACGTGGGGCTACGGCGCGATGACCAACAGCTACACGGACATCCGCAACGCCAAGACCATGGTCATCATGGGCGGCAATCCGGCGGAAGCGCATCCGGTGTCGCTGCAGCATCTGCTGGAAGGCAAGGAACTGCAGCGCGCGAACATGATCGTGATCGATCCGCGCCTGACCCGCACGGCCGCGCACGCGACCGAATATGTGCGCATCCGCTCCGGCACCGACATTCCGGTGATCTGGGGCATGCTGTGGCACATCTTCAAGAACGGCTGGGAAGACAAGCAGTTCATCGAGCAGCGCGTCTACGGCATGGACGACATCCGCAAGGAGGTCGAGAAGTGGCCGCCGGACGAGGTCGAGCGCGTCACCGGCGTTCCGGGCGCGCAGCTCGAGCGCGTCGCCAAGATGTTCGCGACCGAGAAGCCCTCGACGCTGATCTGGTGCATGGGCGCGACCCAGCACACCGTCGGCACCGCGAACGTGCGCGCGTTCTGCATCGCGCTGCTTGCGACCGGCAACGTCGGCGCGCCGGGCACCGGCGCCAACATCTTCCGCGGCCACACCAACGTGCAGGGCGCGACCGACCTCGGCCTCGATATCGTGACGCTGCCGCTCTACTACGGCCTCGTCGAAGGCGCGTGGCGGCATTGGTCGCGCGTCTGGGAGACGCCGTACGACTGGTTCGTCGAGCGCTTCGACAAGCTCACGGCGGCCGACGGCAAGGTGACCAACACGATGAACACTCCGGGCATCCCGTCGACCCGCTGGTTCGACGCGACGCTCTACGACAAGAAGGACGTATCGCAGAAGGACAACATCAAGGCGATGATGGTGTTCGGTCACGGCGGCAACACCGTGACGCGCATGCCGAATGCGCAGAAGGGCATCGAGGCGCTCGATCTGCTCGTGGTGGCGGATCCGCATCCGACCACTTGGGCGGCGCTCGCGCCGGCGCGCAAGAACAACACCTATCTGCTGCCGATCGCGACCAGCTACGAGACCGACGGCTCGCGCACATCGTCGAACCGCGCGATCCAGTGGGGCGAGCAGATCGTCAAGCCGATCTTCGAATTGAAAGACGACAACGAGGTGATGTACCTCCTCGCCAAGAAGCTCGGGTTCGCCGATGCGATGTTCAAGAACATCAAGGTCACGAACAACGTGCCGTCGGCCGAGGACCTCCTCCGCGAAATCAATCGCGGCGGCTTCTCGACCGGCTACTGCGGCCAGTCGCCGGAGCGGCTCAAGCTGCATATGGCGAACCAGCATCAGTTCGACATGCTCACGCAGAAGGCGCTGCCGACGGCTCCGAAGGAGATCGCCGGCGACTATTACGGCCTGCCGTGGCCATGCTGGGGAACGCCGGAGTTCCGGCACCCGGGAACGCCGCTGCTCTACAACACCAATCTTTCGGTAAAGGAAGGTGGCGGTACGTTCCGTCCCCGCTTCGGCCTGGAGCGCGAGGAGACGCTGCCGGACGGCAGCAAGCGCAAGGTCAGCCTGCTCGCCAACGGCTCCTTCTCGAAGGACTCGGAGATCAAGGACGGCTATCCCGAGTTCACCTATGCGGTGCTGCAGAAGCTAGGCTGGGACAAGGACCTGCGGCCCGAAGAACTCGCCACGATCCAGCGCATCAACGCGGCCAACCCGGGCGCAGTCTCCTGGGCGATCGACCTGTCGGGCGGCATCCAGCGCGTCGCGATCGAGCATGGCTGCACGCCGTACGGCAACGGCAAGTCGCGCGCCAACGCGTTCGGCCTGCCGGATGCCGTCCCGACGCATCGCGAGCCGATCTATACGCCGCGGCCCGAACTCGTCGCCAAGTATCCGACGCTCCCGAATGCGCGGCAGTTCAGGATGCCGAATGTCGGCTTCGATGTTCAAAAAGCTGCGGTCGAGAAGGGCATCGCCAAGTCGTTCCCGCTCATCCTCACCTCCGGACGTCTCGTCGAATACGAAGGCGGCGGCGAAGAGACGCGATCCAACAAGTGGCTCGCCGAGCTGCAGCAGGACATGTTCATCGAGATCAACCCGGCGGATGCGGCCGAGCGCGGCATCAAGGACGGCGGCTGGGTCTGGGTCACGGGCGCCGAGCTCGAGTCAAAGGCGCGCATGAAGGCGCTCGTCACCGAACGCGTCGGCAAGGGCGTGACCTGGTGTCCGTTCCACTTCGCGGGCTGGTTCCAGGGCGTCGACCAGCGTCCCAACTACCCGAAGGGCACCGATCCGATCGTTCTGGGCGAGAGCGTCAACGGTCTCACCACCTACGGCTTCGATCCGGTCACCGGCATGCAAGAACCCAAGGCAACCCTCTGTCAGGTCAGAGCGGCTTAAGGAGCAACGACCATGGCCCGTATGAAATTTCTCTGCGACGCCGATCGTTGCATCGAGTGCAACGCTTGCGTCACCGCCTGCAAGAACGAGCACGAGGTCCCGTGGGGCATCAACCGCCGCCGCGTCGTCACCATCAATGACGGCAAGCCCGGCGAGCGCTCGATCTCGATGGCCTGCATGCACTGCACCGACGCGCCCTGCGCGGCGGTGTGCCCGGTGAACTGCTTCTACACCACGGCGGATGCCGTGGTGCTGCACTCCAAGGACCTCTGCATCGGCTGCGGCTACTGCTTCTACGCCTGTCCGTTCGGCGCGCCGCAGTATCCGAAGGTCGGCAACTTCGGTTCGCGCGGCAAGATGGACAAGTGCACCTTCTGCGCCGGCGGCCCGGAAGCCGACAACACCGAGGCCGAATACGCGAAGTACGGCTCGAACCGTCTCGCCGAGGGCAAGCTGCCGCTCTGCGCCGAGATGTGCTCGACCAAGTCGCTGCTCGCCGGCGACGGCGAGATCATCGCGCAGATCTTCAAGGAGCGGGTCACCAAGCGCGGCTATTCGTCGGGCGCGTGGGGCTGGCAGACGGCGTATCGCGAAACCATCGCGTCCTAAGGGGCGGTGCCGGGGACAGCGTGCCGCCGCACCAATGGCGGCATCAGGGAAGTCAGGGAGGTTTGGCATGGCGAGGATACCTCGCGCAGGCTCGTTTCATCATCGGCGCATTGGCAGTCGCGCTCGATGCTCGCACTCGCGGCCCCGGCGGGCGCGCAGCAGCCGAGCTCGGTCAACCCGACCGCCGCTTCGGTGAAGGAGCAGCAGCTGCTCAATGCACTCGCGTGACGGCGCGATCGCCTGGGCGCGTCAGCATTCCGGACCAGAAGTCCGGGACGCCTGATCCAGCCGGGCGGGCGCGACTGGCGCCAGTTCCACGAGGTGACGCTGCGCTGGATCGGCGCGATCGCCATCCTCGGCATGCTGATCCTGCTGGTCGTGTTCTATCTGATGCGCGGTCAGGTGAAGCTCGAGAGCGGCTATTCGGGCCGGCGCATCGTGCGCTTCAACGCCTTCGAGCGTTTCGTCCACTGGATGACGGCGACCTGCTTCATCATCCTGGCGATCTCGGGTCTCAACATCACGTTCGGCAAGCCGCTGCTGATGCCGCTCATCGGCGAACCTGCGTTCGCGGCCTGGTCGCAGTGGGCGAAATACGCGCACAACTATCTCAGCTTCCCGTTCACGATCGGCGTGTTCCTGATCTTCCTGATGTGGATCGCCGGCAATATCCCGAACAAGGTCGACGTCGAGTGGGCGAAGCGCGGCGGTGGCATCGTCGGGCACGATCATCCGCCGGCCTATCGCTTCAACGGCGGCCAGAAGATGATCTACTGGATCGTCGTGATCGGCGGCATCGCCGTTGCGATCACCGGCTATCTGCTGATGTTCCCGTTCTACGCCACCGGCATGCAGGGCATGCAACTGGCCCAGACCGTGCACGCCATCGTGGCGGTGCTGTTCGTCGCCGCGATGCTGGCGCACATCTACATCGGCACCATCGGCATGGAAGGCGCCTTCGAGGCGATGGGCGAGGGCACGGTCGACGTCAACTGGGCGAAAGAGCACCACGCGCCTGTGGCTGGAGCAGGAAATGGCGCGCACCGGCCCGAACGAGATCGCAGCGCCAGCCGATGGCGACGCCTGCCGAATAAGATTTGGAGCTGGGGAGAAAGCAATCATGAAATCTTTCGTGCTGGCCTGTGTGGCGGCAATCGCCATCGCGGCGATTGCGGGCTTCGTGCTCAACGGCGTGCAGAAGGACGCCGATCACGCCTATTCGACGACCGGCGTCCGGCTGTAAGCCGAGCCACACGCGTCCAGGCAAAGCGCCCGGCGCCGCGGCCGGGCGTTTTCTTTTTCAAGCGCTGCGGCTGCGTCACGCCATCACGGCTTCGTTCGAGATCCGCAGCGGCCGATGGTCGATGAGCCCGGCGAACTCGTCGTCATGCGTGATGAACACTACGCCGTAGCCGAGCGCGACGATGCCGGCCGATCGCCTCCGCCAGTGCCGCGCGCGTCGCCTGATCCTGGCCAAGCGTCGGCTCGTCGAGCATCACCCACGGCAATGCGCCGGCGAGCGGCCAGAGCCAGCTCAGGCGTTTGCGCGCGACCAGCGGCAGTTCATAGAGGTGCTGGTCCATCGAGCGGATGCCGAGGCAGGCCGCAAGCGCCGCGAAGTCCGCATCGGGACGGCAGACGCGATGGAATGCGCGCGAGCGCGGCGCGCCGGCGCGCCAGATCCTCCGACAAGGTCGCGCCGCACCACTGGTGGTCCGGGTTCTGGGTCGCGAGCGCGAAGATGCGGTTGCCGCTGCGCCACGGCGCGTAGGCGGTCTCCGTCGAGCGTGATCGCGCCTGCAGATGGGGCTGAGGACGCCCGCGAGCAGCTTGAACAACGTGGTCTTGCCGGCGCCGTTCGGACCGGTGAGGCGATAGGCGTGGCCGGGTTCGAGCGTGAGGTCCGGCGTTGCGGAAAATGTCGCGGCCGCCGGAATAGCGGAAGGACAAGCTGCTGCACGCCGATCGTCGGCGCCGCGCGTGGCGCCAGACGCGCGGTCGCGGCGAGGTCGCAGGCGAATTCCGACGCTCGGCTTGCGAGCTCGCGCGGCGACCAGCCCGGCGGGCAGGCGAGCCGGTTGTCGATCAGCGCGGCGGTGAAGCCGTGTGCCGCGCCCTGCGACAGATAGGCGAGCGCGGCGTCGCGATTGTCCGGGATCGAGCTGCTCGAGCGCCGTGTCGATGCCGATCGCCGCATAGTCCGACAGCGAGAAGCAATGCAGCGCGAGCAAGCACCTGCTCGCCACCCGAGAGCGTCGGCGGCTTGCGCGCCGCATAGGCGGCAAAATCGAGCGGCGCGAAGACCGGACGCTTGGTCGCTGGCGCGCGATAAATGTCGATCTCGTCCGCGACCGTGCTGGAAAGGCCCGACAGCGCCGCCTTCCGCATAAGGACCGACGAAGAAAGCGGGCGCCAGCTCGCGCAGCCGCGTCATCAGGGCGGCGCTGCGGCCGGAGAAATTCGGGCCTGCGATGAATTCGGCCATTCAGCGCAGTCCCAAACGCAATCGCGGCGCCCGCAGCGGCGAGCGCCATCCAGCCGAGATCGGCGGCGCTGAGGCGCGGGCACCGCTCGCCGCAAGAGCGCCGTCGAGCCGCGCCAGCGTGTCCTCGATCGGCCACTTGTCGCGCGTGCGGCCGATCGCGATGGTCACCACGGTGAGCCACACGGTCTGCACCAGAATCCAGCCGTGGCGCAGGTTCCGCCATGACTGCCGCCGCGTGATGATGCCGGCCGCGATCAACGCCGTGCGTGCGCGGTCGACCGCCTGCAGCATCGTTTCGATCAGCGAGAGCGTGAGCACCAGCAGCTTCTTGGCGAGCTTGGGCGCCGTCAGGCCGCCGACGAAACGCAACGGCGTCCAGCCGGCGAAATGCAGGAACGCGGCCTGGATCGAGAACGCGATGATGAACAGCCGCAGGCAGATGATCGCCACGTAGGCGGTGGCCGCGCGCGCGCGAGCCTTCCAGATTGGCGGCGATCTCGGCCGGCGCGCGGCCGACGATGCCGATCCAGACCAGCCCCATGAACGCCGCGAGCGGCAGCACGATGCCGGCGGACCACGCGAGCGCGCTCCAGATCGCCCGCCTGCTGCCGAGCGCGAAGAGCAGAACGATAGCCAGGATTGCGGCGAGACTGATGGTATCACGGGCGAGGAGCGCTCCGGCGATCACCACCAGAGCGAAGACGACCGTGCCGTTGGGAGTCATTCCGCTCAGGTCGCCGGCGACCGAGTTGGCGGCGCAAGCATCGCGATGAACTCGCGCGGCGTCGCGCGATAGAGCAGCGCCGCGAGCAGCACCTGCAAGGTCTTGTCGATCGGCTCGGTGGCGAGGCCGGAGAGCAGCGCGGAGTTCATCAGCTGCTGGCCGGTCTTGAGGAAGAACGCGACCACGAATGCCGTGCCGCTGCCGGTCACGCCGCCGAACAGGTACACCACGACCGGGGCCGACACGACCGCCGACACGATGCCGGTGATCACCCCATACATGATGACCTTGCCGGCGAATGCCGGCACCACAAGCGGCCGGGCGCGGAAGGTTTCGGTTGCAAGGCCGGTCAGCAGCGCGGAGACCAGCGCGATGGCCAGCACCGTCAGGGTGAACCAGGGCAGAAACGGATTGACGATGAGGCCGCTCAGGATCACCCCGATGAAGCCCGCGATGAACGCGCAGGCGATTGCGGCGAAACGGTCCGGAAAGATCAGCAGCGCGCAAAGAATGGTGCCGATCGAATCGAGATAGATCGGCAGCTTGATCAGATAGACGATGTTGCCGATCGCGAAATTGAGCGCTGCGCACAGCGCGATCGCGACAAGACGCGGTGTCGTGAACATGCTTGCGATCCCCAGCCCGGCGGACGATTAGACCAACAAGTGCCCGGCCGGACAAGGGAAATTGGCCTACCCGGCCCCTGCTTGACTTGCGCGGCGGCAGGCGAAAGATCGCGCCCGTCAACAGGGGCCGCCATGTTCCGATTCGCGACCGTGGTGCACAGGTTCGGCCTCGCTCTGGCGATCCTCTTCGCACTTGCGGCAGGCGGTTCGGCGCAGCAGGCGCCGCTCATCGGCATCGAGCCGATTCGTGCCACGCTCGACCAGATCGAGACGCAGTCGCGGCGCGGCACGCTGGGCGTCAATGCGCTCACCGAACTCGCGCAGCGAGTCTCGCCGTTGCGCGACGACTTGCGCGACAAGCTCGCCGACCTTGAGCCGCGCCTCGCCGACGTCGATGCGCGACTGAAAGGGCTTGGCGCCCCACCTGCGCCGGGCACGACTGAGGACGCGGCGATTGCGGCGGAGCGCACCCGGCTGACGCAGCAGCGCAACGAACTCGATTCTGCGATCAAGCAGGCGCAGCTGTTGCAGGCGCGCGCCACGCAGCTCGCCGCAACGCTCACCGACAAGCGCCGGTCCGCCTATGCGGAAACCATGTTCCGCAAGTCGCCGAACGTGCTCGACCCGTATTTCTGGCGCGATGTGGCGATGGCACTGCCGGAATACGGCGAGCGCCTTGCGAAATTTGCTCAGGACTGGATCGGTTACGCGCGGGTTCAGGGCGGCCCGGCGCGGATTACCTCCGCGGCGATTGCGCTGGCGGGGCTGCTGATCTTCGCGATCGGCTTCATCCGCTGGTGGCGACGGCAGGCCTTCATCGCGCGGATCGGCGATCGTTACGGCATGGCGCTCGCGTCGCTTGCGGTGTTCCTGCGCCGCGGGTTGACGGCGCCGATCGTGGTGTTCGTGATGCTGCAACTGCTCGATCAGTTCCAGCTCATTCCCGACGACTACGAGCGGCTCATCTCGGGACTTATTTTTGGCACCGCGATGGCAGCGCTTGCGCGCGCGTCCGCGACCAGTGTGCTTGCACCGGACGACGCGCGGCGACGGCAGGTGAAGTTCGACGACGCGAGCGCGCGGTGGCTCTCCGCGCATCTGGTCTGGGGCGGCCGGCTGTTTGGCACGTTCCTCATTCTGCGCGCGCTGCATCGCACGATCGGCGCCCCTGAAGCCGTCGACATCGCACTGCGCATGCTGTTCGCGCTCTCCATTGCGGGTCTGCTTGTTCATCTTCTGGTGCGCGAACCAGAGAACGAGGAAGAGCCGAAACGTATTCCCGGCGTGCGGCTGCTCGCCTGGATCGTCGTTGCGATGATCGTGGGTGCGCTGCTCGCGGGATATGCGCGCTTCGCGTCGTTTGCGGCCGGACGTGTCGTGTTCACGCTCTCGCTCGTTGCAACGCTCTATCTGCTGCTGATCGTCACTGATGCGGCGATCAACCGGACCATGTCGCCAGATTCTTCCGGCGGACGGAAGCTCGCGCGCCAACTCGGAATCGATCCGCGCCGGCTCGGCCTGTTCGGCAAGCTCGCCTCCGGCGTCGTGCGTGCGTTGTTCGTGCTCATCGTGATTGCGCTTGCAATCGGCCGCTGGGAGGTCGCGGCCGGAGACCTGCTCGACGCGATCAAGAACTTCTCGCTCGGCATCCGGATCGGCGATTTCACGATCTCGTTCGGTGCAGTGTTTGGCGCGGTCGCGCTGTTCCTCGTCATCGCCGGGCTGACGCGCCTGTTGCAGCGCTGGCTCGAAGCCGAAGTGATGCCGCACACCGCGATCGAGCCAGGCCTGCGGATGTCGATCGTGACGATCATCGGCTATGTCGGCTTCATCGTCGCGGTGGTTGTCGCGCTGGGGGAAATCGGCATCGACCCGCAGAAGATCGCGCTGGTCGCCGGCGCGCTTTCGGTCGGCATCGGGTTTGGGCTGCAGTCGATCGTATCGAACTTCGTCTCCGGCCTGATCCTGTTGGCCGAACGGCCGATCCGCGTGGGCGACCAGATCGTCGTCAAGGGCGATGAGGGCTTCGTGCGCCGCATCAGCGTGCGTGCGACCGAGATCGAAACCCCCGACCGCGCCAGCGTCATCATTCCGAACTCGGAGCTGATCACCGGCGTGGTGAAGAACTGGACCCACGCCAACACGCTTGGGCGGCTCAATATCAGGGTCGCGGTGTCCTACGATTGCGATCCCGACAAGGTGATGGAGGTTCTCACAGCCTGCGTCGCCGAACATCCGGGCGTCCTGAAGCAGCCACCGCCGGCGATCCAGCTGACCGAATTCGCCGCGGGCGGGCTTGTCTTCGACGTGTTCTGCATCGTGCCGAACCTTGGCGAGCGCGGGCGGATCAAAAGCGAGATCCAGATCGCTATCCTGCGCCGGTTCCGCGCGGCCGGCATCGACATGACACCGACGCAGGACGTGCGTCTGATCGGATCGCCGCCCCCGGGGGCGAGCGCGAAGACCCTCTGATTTCTCGACCAATCTTCGCCTTATTCATCTTTCAGTTACCATTTCGCGGCGTTATCGCCGGGGACGTTTGGGGACGAGGATGACCGGCACTCTGATCGCCGAATGCATGCTGCGCATCGCGACGGCGCTGGCGCTGCTCGGATTTTCCGGTTGCGCAAGCGACGCGCCGCTGCCGAGCGGACAGCCGAGCTTTTACCGCAACCTCGCCGAAGGCGGGCAACTCGACCCGGCGGCCGCGCAGTCGATGATTTCCGGCTACCGGGCGAACAACGGGCTTGGTGCGGTGACGATCGATCCGGCCCTGATGCGGCTCGCCGAGGAGCATTCGCGCAACATGGCGGCGCGCGACAAGCTCGATCACGATCTCGGCAAGGCGTTCAACCAGCGCATCCGCGGCGGACGCTTCGACGCCAAGGTGGCGGTGGAAAACATTTCGGCCGGCTATCACACGCTCGCCGAGGCATTCTCCGGCTGGCGCGACTCCCCGCCGCATCGTGCAAACATGCTCAACAAGGGCGTGACCCGCATGGGCATCGCGGCGATCTATTCGCCGAAGTCGAAGTACAAGGTGTTCTGGACGCTCATTCTGGCCGCGCCGGACGACCGGCGGAGTTAGCCCTGCTCCTCATGGTGAGGAGCGCAGCGCAGCTGCGCGTCTCGAACCATGGCCCAAGGCGATAGCGGTGCACGTGGCATCCTTCGAGACGGCCGCTGCGCGGCCTCCTCAGGATGAGGAGCGGGATCATGCGCCCGGCACCATCGCAAACATCTCCTTGCCGTACATTTTCTGCGCGTCGTCCCAGAGCGGCTGCACGGCTTGCGAGAACGCCGCGTGCTCATCCGCGCTGAGATCGGCGATCTCGCAGCCCTGATCGACGATCGCCTGGCGTGCGCTTTTGTCCTCCTCGATCGCGAGCCCGCGCTGGTAGGCGACCGACGCGATGACGGCCTCGCGCATTGCTTCCTGCAAGTCCTGCGGCCACAACTCGAATGCCGTGCGGTGCAGGAAGATCGGCCGCGAGATGTAGAAGTGGTTCGTCACCGAGTGGAAGCGATGGAATTTGTGCACCCCGTAGGTGACGGTGTTGGCAAAGGGGTTTTCCTGCGCGTCGATGGTGCCGGCCTTGATGGCGGCGATCGCCTCGGTCAAGTCCCAGCGCAGCGGCACCGCGCCGAGCAGCTCGAAGGTGCGCGCCTGCACCTCGCTCGGCAGCACGCGGATGCGCATGCCATTCAGGTCGGCGGGCGTCCGCACCGTCCGCACCTTGTTCGACAGCTGACGAAACCCGTTCTCGTACCAGCCGAGGATACGGTAGTTGACCCGCTCCTCGATTTTGGTGGCGAGGAATGTTCCGAGCTTGCCGTCGACGCCGGCGCGCGCGGTCTCGTTCTTTGAGAACAGGAACGGCAGATCGACGAAGCCGAGCTCCGGCACGCGGTCGGTGAGATAGCTCGACGACTGGTAACCGAGCGTCAGCACGCCGCTTTCGACCAGCCACAGAATGTCCTCGGCGCGGTAGCCGAAATCCATGACGTTCCAGACGTATTTCACGTCGATCCGGTCGCCGAACCGCTGTTCCAGCCGGTCACCGATGAATTTCAGCGACCTCGAAAAGCCGGTCGTCGCGGGGCCGTAGCCCCCCATGCGGATCTGGATCGCCTTCGCCATTCGCGTCTTGCCCTCTGAGTTGCGCGATGCTCATAGCCTCACTAGTTTCGCGGCGCCAGCCGGGACTTATCCATGCTTCCGCCGATCCACGATTACGACAGACTCTATCGCGAATTCCGCTGGCCGAAGCTCGCGCGCTACAACATCGGCGTCGATGTCTGCGACAAGTGGGCAGCGGGCGATCCCAACCGTTTGGCGATCCTCAACGTGCGTGCCGACGGCACGCACGAGACCATCACCTTCGGCCGGCTGCGCGAGACCTCTAACCGCCTCGCCAACACATTAGCCGCGCATGGCATCGCGCGCGGCGACCGTGTGGCGGTGCTGCTGCCGCAGACGCCGGAAGCCGCCATTGCGCACATCGCGATCTACAAGCTCGGTGCGGTCGCGGTGCCGCTTGCGATCTTGTTCGGGGTCGATGCGCTGAACTACCGATTGGCAAACGCCGGCGTGAAGGCCGCGATCACCAACGCGCAGGGCCTGGCGAAGCTTGCCGAAATCCGCCGGGAGCTGCCGGACCTCGCGCTGGTGCTCTCGATCGACGGGCCGGGCGAGGGCGCGCTCGGGTTGCACGAGACGATCGCGCGCGCGTCCGCCGACTTCACGCCCGCCGAAACGACGCCGGACGATCCGGCGCTGATGATCTTCACGTCCGGTACGACCGGACAGGCCAAGGGCGCGCTGCACGGCCATCGCGTGCTGCTCGGTCATTTGCCCGGCGTGGAAATGCCGCACGAGTTTTTCCCGCAGCCAGGCGACCGGTTCTGGACGCCCGCCGACTGGGCATGGGCCGGTGGGCTGCTCGACTGCTTGCTACCGAGCCTGCATCACGGCGTGCCGGTGGTGGCGCGCAGGTTCGAGAAGTTCGATCCCGAGGAAGCCTTCGCGCTGCTTGCGAAGGCGCAGGTGCGCAACGCCTTCATCCCGCCGACCGCGCTGCGCATGCTGCGCTCCGCGCGTTCGCCGAAAGGCCGCCATGACATCCGCCTGCGCACGCTCGGCTCGGGCGGCGAATCGCTCGGCGCCGAAACCTATGAATGGGGCCGCGAGGCATTCGGGCTCACCATCAACGAATTCTACGGCCAGACCGAATGCAACCTCGTGCTCTCCTCCTGCGCGATGATCGGCGTGTCGAAGCCGGGAGCGATCGGCAAGCCGGTGCCCGGCCACGACGTGGCGGTGATCCGGCCGGACGGCTCGCGCGCGGATGCGGGCGAGCTCGGCATGATCGCCGTGCGGCGGCCGGATCCGGTGATGTTCCTCGAGTACTGGGGACGGCCCGAGGCGACGCGCGACAAGTTCATCGGCGACTGGATGACGACCGGTGACCAGGGCAGCGTCGATGACGAAGGCTACATCACCTTCATCGGGCGCGACGACGACGTCATCACCTCAAGCGGCTACCGCATCGGGCCGGGCGAGATCGAGGATTGCCTGATCAAGCATCCGGCGGTCGCGCTGGCCGCCGTGATCGGCAAGCCCGATCCGGTGCGCACCGAGATCGTGAAGGCGTTCATCGTGCTCAAGCCCGGGATCGAGGCATCCGACACGCTGTCGGCCGAGGTGCGCGATTTTGTGAAAACCCGGCTGTCGGCGCACGAGTATCCGCGCGAGGTCGCCTTCATCACCGAAATGCCGATGACGACGACCGGCAAGATCATCCGCCGCCTGCTGCGCGATCAGGCCTGACCCGTCATTGCGAGGAGCGTCAGCGACGAAGCAATCCAGCCGGCTCAACTGGATTGCTTCGCTTCGCTCGCAATGACGCACGGGCCGTTTTTGCGCTCGATATGAGTGCACGGCGCAATGTTTCAAGGTGACGCGCGATGCGGAATTGTGCGAGCGAGCCGCGATCCGGGGCGATCAGCAGGTCGGTGAGTATGAGGCGCTCGCCCCACAGATGATCGATCATCGGATGATCGGCGGTGGCGCAGGAATCCGTCTGCGCAACGCTCTCGTCGGCGAGCAACTCGTGCGTCAGATCGAGCGTGAGCTGCACGCCGGGTGAAAAGCGTGCCGCATCCTCGTCGTAGGCGATCTTCCAGAACCACGCGTGGTCGCCTGCCCGCAGCGTGATCGCGGCGGCAAGCGGCATAGCGCCGCGGGTCAGCCGGTCGATCCGCACGCGGTTCTCGACGGCGAGCGCCGCGATGGCGCTTTGGACGAAATGCAGCACGTCAGCGCTCTGCCGTGTGGCCGTTCCGGCGCGGCCCTTCCAGCCCGTCGCTTCGAGCATCAGATAATCGGCAAGCGCCGGTGCAATCGCCGCAGGATCGTGCGCGGATGTGAAAGTCACCACGCCTTTCTCGTCGAGCCGCCGGCGTTGGCGGCGCAGCTCCTTCAGCTTCTTGTGCGCGATGTGATCGAGGTAGTTTAAGCGATTATCCGGCGCCAGCAGCGCGCGCGCATGTTCGCCGAAACCTTGCGCGGCGCCGCCATGCCGCGCCAGCACACGCGCGAGCGCCGCCGCAAACGGCCCATCGCGGGCGACCAGCGGCAGCAGCACCAGCTTGGGCAACCCCGGTTTCGCCTCGACGTGATCGAGCAGCGCGCCGATTGCCGCATCCGCCTCGTCGCGATCAATGAGTGGGACGCCGAACGGCGCATAAGGATGCGTCCAGCCGGTGAGCGTCGAACTCACCCCGTAGCGGCGCTCGATGCGCAGCGGAAACAGGCCGATCAGCCGCTGTGGCGCCGCCTTTGACCACACCAGCACGGCGCCGACGTCCGCGCCGAATACCGGCGCTGCGGCGAGCGCGAAGGCCGGATTGTAGAACACGTTCGGCTCGAGGACGCGGCTGGCCAAATCCCGCCATTCGCCGCGAATCTCCTCGAGCGCTGCAAGCGGCCGCCACTCGGCGCGGCCGACCGCGCGGCGCGGCGCATCGTCGGCGCGCTCGCGCGCCAGTCCAACCGGAATGGCGCGGGCGGACGTCATTTTGCTTTCGGCCGCCAGATGAAGCCGTGCAGCCCGAGTTGGTCCCTGGCGACGCCGTAGAGCAGCGCGGCTTCGAGCACCATCGCGCCGGAAATGGCGATCGCCGCGCCGGCGACGCCAAACAGTGGGATCAGCAGCACGCACAGTGCGATATTCGCCGCGAAGGCGGCCGCGTAAACGACCGCGCAGGCGCGTTGCTCGCCCACCATGTTGAGCAGTCGTTCGACCGGGCCGACGGTCGCGCGCGCGAGCGGGCCGATCGCCAGGATGAACATCAGGTAATAGCCGCCGACGAATTGCGGACCGAACAGCCAGAGCAGCGGCTTGCCGAGCGCGAGGATGAGCACCGTCGCGGCGAGCGAAGGCCAGAACGTCCACTTGATCGAATTGGAGAGAAATCCGGAGAGCTCCGCCTTGTTGCCGGCGACGTGATATTCGGAAAACTTGTGCGCGGTCGCGGCCGAGACCGAGAACGACACGAAGGCGACCAGCGCCAGCGTCTTGGCGGCC
Organism: uncultured Alphaproteobacteria bacterium; assembly: GCA_963778455.1. Lineage (GTDB taxonomy): Bacteria > Pseudomonadota > Alphaproteobacteria > Rhizobiales > Xanthobacteraceae > PALSA-894. The sequence goes on along the minus strand of CAVZUL010000005.1, from coordinate 139,630 downwards.
GCATAGTAGACCGCGACCTCCTCGGGCGAATGGTATTGCCGCAGCAGCAGCACGTCCGCGTGCGTGAGCAGCAGGTAGAAGCCTTCCACCATGAAGATCGGCAGCGAGGCCGCGAGCCATGGGCCGGCCGCGTAGGTCTTCGGGCCCGGCGCGACTTGTCGGTTCAGCCGCGCGTTCATCACCAAAGTCTGGCCGATCACCGTCACCCATGTGGTGGCGACCGCGGCGAGCATCGCGGTCGAGGCGTCGGTCGGCAGCTTGAGCCACCAGGCCGCGCCCATCGCGAAGATCAGCAGCAGCGAGCGGATGACGTAGGGCGGCATCAGCGCGAGATTGATCCACTCGTAGGAGCGCGCGATGCCGTCCTGCAGGCGGCCGAGCACGAACAGCGGCAGGCCCGCGCACGCGATGTACAGCGGCATGATCTCGTAGGAATCGAGATGCGCGCCGAACAGCCAGATCCCGAGTGCCGCGAACGCCGCCCATGCGGTCGCCATCGCGACAACAAGCCAGCGCGAGCCCGCGAGAAAGCCGCGCAGTATGTCGAGCTGTTTGGTGGCGGTGTATTCGGGAATGAAGCGCTGCGCGCCGGTCGCGATGCCGAGATCGATCAGGCCGCCGAGGAGGAGCACCCAGGTCCACACATAGACGTAGACGCCGAACTCGAACGAACCCATCCAGCGCGCGAACAGCACCTGTGAGACGTAGAGCAGGGCGGCGCTCGCGACGCGGATCAGGAACGCCGTGCCGGCGGCGCGTTGCGCGCGCGAGCGGTCCGAGTGATCGGTGAGCCAGGCGCGCACCGCGTTCATCGTCCGCGCGACGAACGGCGCACTGCTGCTCTCGGTCAACGCCACGTCCACGCTCCGCGTTCCGCGTCCCCTCGGGCGACAGTGGTAGCAAGGGCTGCTTAACGTTCGGTTCGGGGTTTTGGGGAAATCGGCGCAATTTGCCGCAGGAGGAAAAGGTAACTGGAATCAATGTGTTGGACCACAAGCGCAATAGTCCACCGGCTCCGTGCGGCAAGCCGCCGGAGGGAGGGGCCGGTTCGCTCTCCCCGCGGCGCAAGCCGAGGGGAGCGGAGCGCCGAAAAACGCGGGGCCTTGCGAGGACCCCGTGGGGGCGGCGGCGAACCACCCCCGGGCACGCTTGCGAGGCGTGCCGCCTCCCCTTGCGATCGGAGAGGCGCGCCTCTCGGCGCTCCGACGCGGCTTTTTTCGATCCCGGGCCACGCTTTCTGCAGCGCGCTTAGTGCGCTGCCGTCAGCCAGCTCCTGGCGGGGGCGCCGTAGTACGCCCCAGGTGGAGCCCCGGGTCGCCCGAGTCCGGCATGTCTGCCGGCCGCGGGTGCCGCCTCCATCCCATGTTCAAGACACCTCATGAAAATGCCCTCGATGGATGGAGTTTTGGGACTATAGACCGATCCTAGAGTATGTCAATAGTCCTACAATCTATAAGCGCTAGGTCGGTGGATTGTTGTCTGGCTGCTGCGTCTGCTTGGCGAAGGGGAGTGGTTTCAGCTGCTTGCCCACGACAACGTGATAGCGGGGCATTCCAACCATCGCGAAAATCCTGATTGCAACCAGCAAAAATTCTGTTCCGCTTGGCTCAATTCGAGCGGTTACCAGATAGATGTCATGCAATTTACTCGGTTGATCAGGTAACGGCGAGGTCGGATCGCCTCCGACTAGATAGGACGCATTCTCCGCTTCGCCCAAGATAAAGTCGAGCAACATTGGCTCGAATAGATCGGGGCCACACTTCGCAAAAGCGTATGCATGGGCAATCTTTGCTAGCATGCGAGCGAAGTCTATTTCGCTGATGGCGGAGGCAAGTCGAACGCCATGTCCGTCACCGGGAATGAGGTTTTCTAGAGCTCCCTTCCGATAGCGAACGGTGAGTTCGCCGTGAAAGTCGCGGGTTTCCGGCGGCATGCCGCGCAGGATCGCAGGCTCTGGCCACTTGTATCCGATAAAATATTCGGGGAGATCGCGATGCTCCATTTGCTTTGTTTCGGCGCCGCCATCGGGGCGTCTGAACAACACGCCGATTGGCTGCGCCCGCTCCTTCTTACGCCGGGTCTTGAGATCAAGTTTGGCTCGGGTGACACCCATCATCCTGCGCAAGCACCTTTCCTCGAACTTTGTCGTGACATCGCTGCATGCGAGGCAGCTCGATTCTGGAAGGAACCAGTCACCGCCCTTCGGCAATAGGCCGAACGGTATGATCTGCTCATCCGTAAACGGAGGAGCATGTTCCACGCGGCGACGAGCATAGATGCATCGGCCGACAGGAGAATATCGCTCCGCAGTCCAAGAGACGACTGTCATGGCGTGTAACTCGCGGCCGAATCAGTCCTGTTTGATGAAAATGAAACGCACCAACGCCTGCAACCCGCGCCGAGCGGTTGTCAGCGAGCGTAGCCCGGGTTGCGCGAAGCGCAATCCGGGGCCGATCTATCTGATCGCGCCGCTCGATCCCGGATTTCGCAGCGCTCAATCCGGGCTATATTTTCTTCGTCATGCCCGGCCTTGTGCCGGGCATCCCGCTTAGGCGGGCAGAGTGCATCCCTAAGCGAGATGGCCGGGACAAGCCCGGCCATGACGAGTGAGGTCATCCGCTGCGCGCCGCAGCGGCCAGCGTGTCGAAGGGAGAGACTGGCGGGACCCAGCCTAAGCGGATCAAGCGCGATGGATCGCCGACGAGAGGTCCGGCGAGCCGGTCGTAGAGTTCAGAACGGCCGGTGAGACGGAATATTCTTTCCAGCACCACAGGAGAGACGGATACCAGGCCTGGTCTGCGCCCGAGCACGGCGCGCATCGCGGTGATCATCTCAGGGACGGTAACAGGCGTCGGATCAGCGACAATCAGCGGACAGTCCAACCGTCCTGGCGCGTTCAGAACAGATTGGACGGCCACCGCCAAATTGGGGAGCGACAACAGCGAGCGCCGCGCCCGGAGCGCCCCGAACGGCAGCGGATAGGGCGAGCGGGCAAGGTCGATCAGCCGCGCCATATTGCCCTTCACACCTGTTCCGCAGACAAGGGCAAGGCGAAGCGCGACCCAATCGAGATCGAGTTTCGCGAGCTCTTCTTCGGCGGCACGCTTGGATCGTCCATACGCGTCGGTCGGTCGCGGCTCCATCTCCTCGGTCAGGACTTGGCTGTTGGTCGGGCCCGTCTGCGCCCGCAGGGAGGACATGAAGACGAACCGGCGCACGCCGGCGCGTCGTGCAGCCTGTGCAAGGGCTGCCGTCGCTTGCGTATTCAACAGCCGGAAATCCTCCTCCGGCGCGCCGGACATTGACGGCGTGAGTGCAGCCGAATGAACCACGGCATGCACGTCGGCGAGTGCTGCTGCCACGTTGACCGGACGCGTGAGGTCGCCGATCACGGCGTTCGCGCAATCGATCGGCAGGGTCGTTGGCCTGCGCAGCAAGACGCGGACGCGATACCCGAGGCGCGGAAGCTCGGAAACGAGATACTGTCCGATAAACCCCGTTGCTCCGGTCAGTGCGACAAGGGGCTCGTTCATGTGCTCACGCTAGCCGTGTTGGCTGACGCCGGCGACCCATGTGTCCAGCACTTCGATCTTTTCCGGGTCGAGGGCCACCATGTCGGCGCGGATAGCCGGGGGCCAGCGCTCCAAGTTCGGAGCCAAGATTGACGAAGCGGGCAGGGTGGCTTGAAGCCAAAGTCAACGCGTGTTCGAGCGGCAGCCCAAGCAGGCGGACGCAGTTGCGCACCGCACCGGCCATGTCGAGATAGGCTCCGGCCAATGTGCCGTCCCGTCTCACACAGCGGCCGTCACGGACCGCAATTTCCTCTCCGTACAGCGTAAACCCTGGGCGCCTACCGCCCACCGGCGGCATGGCATCCGTCACCAGCATGGGGCTGCCGACGCCACGCAACGCGAGCCGGAGCATCGCAGGGTCCACGTGGATGCCGTCGACGATCAGGCCGAATGAACAGGCCGGCGTCTCGAGTGCCGCCGCGATCGGACCCGGTTCGCGGCTGTCCAGCGGCCGCATGGCATTGAACAGGTGGGTAAAGCCGGTGAGACCTTCGCCGATCGCGGCGCGGGTTTGCGCATACGTTGCCATCGAGTGCCCGAGTGACACGCAAACTCCTGCCTTGGTGAGACGCGCGATAAAGCCCGCCGGCACCTGTTCGGGCGCGAGCGTCAGCAGAAGCGCGCCACGACGGGGCGCCGTCAGCAGCTCAATGTCGGCGGCGGTTGGCTGTCGGAACAGGCTGCGGTCGTGAACGCCCGCTCGCTCGGGCGAGAGAAACGGGCCTTCGAGATGAAGGCCCAGAACAGAAGGCTCGGTGCGCATCGCCGATTGAACGGCCGCGATGGCGTCGTGCATTTTTTCAGGCGTATCGGTGATCAGCGTCGGCAAGAATCCGGTCGTGCCGAACCGGCGATGAGCGGTCGCGATAACGGAAATCGCTTCCGGCGTGGGCGCATCGTTAAAGAGCACATCGCCGCCGCCATTGACCTGGAGATCGATGAAGCCGGGCGCAAGCCACGCCCCGTCGGGCAGAACGCGCACCGGCAAGTCTCCGGGGATTTCGCTGCGCGGCACGATGCGGCTCACGCGCGATCCATCGATAACCACGCCCGCGTGCTCGTGGCGGCTGGTGCCATCGAACACGTGATCGGCCACGACGGCGTGCAGGTCGCCGGAGCTCATCTGGTTCGCGTCACCTTTTGCAAATGCGGCGGGCGATCGACGTTGCTGCCGCGCCGCTCAGCGACCTGGATCACGAACTGATAGAAACTTTGCACAAGGCAGATCGCATCCGCATCCGGATGATCCGGTTCGAGCGCCGGCAGAGCGTTCGGCGCGCCGGAGTGCGATCCAGTCGTGAACACCGTCACGCCCTTTCCAATCAGCGCCATCGCGAGTGTCCTGAGCCCGTCGGCGGCGGCATCGGTCGGCATGAACAGGATCGCCGGATAATCGCGCTCAACCAATGCAATCGGGCCGTGCTGGAATTCGGCACCGCTGAACGCTTCCGCGTGAACAAGGCAAGTCTCCTTCAATTTGAGGGCCGCTTCGCGTGCAACAGCGAGCGTCGGCCCACGGCCGATGCTGATCAGGTTGTCCGCCGCGGCGACGGCGGGGAGCGCGGCCGTCCAATCCAGATTGGCCGCCAAAGCCAGCCGCTCGGGAAGGCGGTCGAGGCCCCGTTGGATCGCAGTGTCGTTCGTCCACACGGCGGCGAGCCGCAGCAGGGCGGCGAGCGACGCCACGAAGCTCTTGGTCGCCGCGACGCTCAACTCGGGGCCCGCCATCATCGGCAAGACGATGTCGCTGGCCTTCGCGAGCGGACACTCGGTGTCGTTCACGATCGCGACCGTCAGTGCACCGGACTCGCGTGCCATGTCGACTGACTCGACAATGTCATCGCTCCGGCCCGCCTGCGAGATCGCGAGAAACATCTGTCCTTCGAGGCGAAGACGCTGCCGGTACACCGTGGCGATATTGGGCGCGATCGCGGAGACCGGAATGCCGAGGTGGCGCTCGATCAGATGCTTGCCGAACGTCGCGGCGTGGGCCGAGCTTCCGCGCGCGCAGGTCACGACGACCTCCGGCGGTCTGCTCCGCAGTGCCGCGACAAGCTCCGCGATCGGCCGCGCCAGGTCCTGTGCCTGCCGCCGCACAATGTCGGGGGCCTCGCGGAATTCTGCCGCCATCTGGGTCTTGTGCTGCATGGTTACGCGGCGGCGGCTGATTGGGCGGCGAGGCGCGCGAGGCGGAGCGCGCCATCGACGGCATCTCCCGCGGGCGGCACGAGGCGGCGGCGGGTCTCGGCCGAGAGCCATTGCTCCATTGACGGCGCCAGACCGCCGAGGAGCGCCAGCCGGGTTGCACCGAGCGAATTCAGGCGCGCGGCGACCACGTCGAGATGGCGCGCCGCAAGACGCATCAGCTCGACCGCCGCCGGGTCATTGCGGGCCGCGTGCTCCACCACGGTCGGGGCGAGCGCGCCGAGGTCGCGCGGCAACGCGCGCGATACGGAGCCCACAATGGCGTGAGGATCGGATCCGAATTGCTCGAACACGGCGCGCAGGAACGGCGTCCATGCAATGCGCCCATCGTGCGCCATCAACACGCGGCGCAATGCCTCGCAGCCGAGCCAGGCGCCGCTGCCTTCATCGGAAACCGGCAGGCCCCATCCGCCGACCCGGTGGTGCCGGCCTCCGAGCAGGGCCCATCCAATGCTGCCGGTGCCGATGATGAGAACCGCACCGTCCCGGCCGGCATGTGCGCCGACGCAGGCGGCGTGCGCGTCGGATGTCAGGATGGCCCGGCCGAAGGATTGGTCGTGCAGTCGTGCGGCGGCGAGTTCCGCAGGCTCGGTCGCGCCTGCCAATGCGAGGCACGCCGTGATGCGCGGAAGGTCGTGGGACGAGAGGTCGGCCTGCTCGAGACAGCCGAGTGTCGCCTCCAGCACGGAGGCGAACGCCTGCTTCAGGCCGAAACGGATGTTGGCCGGCCCTGCCTCCGCCTCGGCGAGCCTTGCGCCCGCGGCGTCGCACAGTCGGGCGCGGCAGCGCGTGCCGCCGCCGTCAACACCCAGAAAAAGCTCACTTTTCGATATACCCATCCGGATTCAGCAGCCGTGACGACACCCGTATAGTTCCATAACGCGTGAGAACGAGTTTGGATCGTGTGCGTTGGTATCAATCGCCCGGAGTTAGGACGCATATATGAGCACGGAACGCCCCAGCCCGCGTTATTCGGAGATCGATTCCTGGGAGCCGGCGGATTCCCTCGATTCGATGATCGATGGGCAATTCGCGGCCGTCGCGGCCGTGCGCGCGGCCCGTGCGTCGATCGAAAAGGCCGCGCGGGCGATGGAAGCGCGGCTGCGCTATCGCGGCCGCCTGGTCTATGTCGGGGCCGGCACATCCGGGCGCCTCGCCGTGCAGGACGGGGCGGAGCTGATGCCGACGTTCAGCTGGCCGCTCGAACGGCTGTTGCTGGTGATGGCAGGCGGCCCCAGTGCGTTCACGCGCTCGATCGAGGGCGCGGAAGATAAGGCCGAGGACGGGGTCAGCCTTATCCGAGAGTATAGGATCGACGGGAACGACGTCGTCATTGCGGTCGCGGCAAGCGGCACCACGCCGTTCACGGTTGCGTGCCTGCGCGAAGCCAAAAGCCTTGGCGCGCTGACGATCGGCATCGCAAACAATCGCGGCACGCCGATCTTGCGGGAATCGGATCATCCGATCTGGCTCGACACCGGCTCCGAGCCGATTGCCGGCTCGACCCGGCTGATTGCCGGGACCGCACAGAAGATCACGCTCAACCTGCTCTCCTCGCTGTTGATGATCCTGCTCGGCCGCGTGTACGGCGGCCTGATGGTCGACGTGCAGGCGAGCAATGAAAAGCTGCTGCGGCGAAGCGAGGACATGCTGATCCGGCTGACGCGCTGCAGCCGCGAGCAGGCGCGCGACGCGCTCGGCCGTGCGCGCGGAAGCGTCAAGATCGCCGTCATGCTGTTGAGCGGCTGCGAGCTCGAGACCGCCAAGGCGCTGCTCGATCGCGCCAACGGCCAGCTGCGCAAGGCGCTCGCCCTGATCGGTCAGCGGGGGATGGATGCCGCGTAGGCGAAGATCGCATCCTTCGTTTTCCGCACGCGCAATAGTGAGCCTGCTCCGCGCGGGCCAAGCCGGCGGAGGGAACGCAAGGTTCGCTCTCCCCGCGGCGCAAGCCGAGGGGAGCGGAGCGCCGAGAAACGCGGGGCCTGCGAGGCCCCGGGTGGCCGGCGAAGCCACCCGGCACGCTTGCGAGGCGTGCCGCCTTCCCTTGCGATCGGGAAGGCGCGCCTCTCGGCGCTCCACCGCGGCTTTTGTCAGCTCCGGGCCGCGCTTCCTGAGACGGCATTCGCGCCGTCCCCATCCAGCGAGCTCCTCGCACAGGGGCCGTAGTACCCCCAGGGCGGTTCCCGAAGCCGCCCGGGAGCGCGCTGGTGAGGCACACTCGCAGGGGCCGCCTCCATCCCATGTTCAAGACACCTCATGAAAATGCCCCTCGATGGATGGAGTAATAGGACTATACATTGATCCTAGGATATGTCAATAGTCCTATGGCCTTGAAGAATCAGTGTGACAAAGGGGCATACTGAAGGCGCTGAAAGTTGCCAACTTGGCAACTTTTTAAGTGACACTAAACTTTGCTGGTGGCAAAGTTGCGCTACGCGTAACGCGTAACGCCGAATCAACACGCTGATTCGACTTGGAAATTGGCGCACGTTCGGTCCGAAAGAAAAGGGCGCCGCTCTCCTGGAAGAGAGCGACGCCAAACCGGCCCGCTAAGGACCGTGCACCAAGGCCGTAGCAATCGGCCGAGGCCACTACACCTCTCGAAGATAAGAGGGCTCCTGATTCGAAGCAGGAGCCCTCTCAATTTCTGCTTTCTCGCGCTTCACGTCAACAAACAGATTCAACAGAAACTCTGTAGGGTCTGGTAATTTTACGGGCTGACTACAAAATGTAGTCAATTCCTGAAAAAAATTCAGCATCGCGTAGGACAATCTGTCCTAATTTTCGCGGGATATGTCCCGCGCGGCGCGTTCCATTCACATCTTGTGAAGTCCCCCGTAGCGGAAAACGCCACGCGCTGTGGCATAAAAGCGCCCATCGAGTTGCAACAGTGCTACTCAGCGGGTGAAAGAAAGCACATCAATATTTGAACGAAAGCACACGCCAACGTGCACGCGTGCACGTCATTCGTGCAGATCGTAATCTGCACGGATGCAGGTTTTGCACCGCATGATATTAGTGACGCTAATAATGTTTGCGCGACACCTTGCGAAGGGGCAAAGGGCAATCAAAAAATCACTTAGTGCAAATACCAACTCCCCGGATTTCGCTCCGATCAATCCGGGCTACGATACTATCGCGCGTGTTCTTGGGTGAGCTAGGCGGACGCGGGACCAAGATCGTGGTAGAATGCCTTATTCGGAGCGTCCCATGTCGTACCAGGACCTCATCACCATCGAGCCCGGCAAGCGCGGCGGACGCCCGTGCATTCGCGGGCTGCGCATTGCGGTCAGCGACGTTCTCGGCTGGCTTGCCGCCGGCATGACGCATGCGCAGATCATTGCCGAATATCCCGAGCTGACCGAGGACGACATTCGCGCGTGTCTTTCCTACGCGGCGGATCGCGAGCGCCGCGTCATTACCGCCGCGAAATGAAGCTGCTGTTCGATGAGAACCTGAGCGCCGAACTCTGCTCGCGATTTGCCGATCTGTTCCCCGGCTCAACCCAAGTGCGCCTCGCCGGTCAGCAAGCGTAGCCCGGGTTCCGGGAAGCGCAATCCGGGGCAGTCCATCAAGCCGCGCCGCTTGATCCCGGATTTCGCTGCGCTTAATCCGGGCTACTTTTTTGTCATGCCCGGCCTTGTGCCGGGCATCCACGTCTTTCTTCCATCGTTGAATTCATCGAAGTCGTGGATGGCCGGGTCAAGCCCGGCCATGACGAGCCTGCTGACTACCGCATCACCGCCCGCATGAACTCCGGCAGCGGGCGGCCTTGCGAAGTGAGAAACGCCGCCATCGCGCCCACGACCTTTTGCACCGCGAGCCGCGCCGTCATGCGGTCGCGCCATTGCGCGAGCCGCGGGTGCGCCGCGGTCATCGGCGCGCCCATGCGCGCGCCGAACAGTTGCGCCATGTAGAACGCGATGTCGGCATACGAATAGCTGCCGGCGAGAAATTCGCGATCGCTTAAAGTCTCTTCCATCTCGCCGTAGTGGCGCGCGGCGGCCTCGCGTGCCGCGACCGCGGCGGGATCGGCGGGCGTCTCCTGCAAGCCCATCAGGCGGATGATGGGCGGGAAGAACACCTCGTCGGATTTCAGTTCGATCAGGCGCGCCTGCGCGCGGGCGGCGGGATCGGCGGGCCACAGCGGCGGTTGCGGCTTGATGTGCTCGAAATATTCGAAGATCTGCGTCGAGTCGAAAACCTCCACCGCGCCGTGAATGAGCACCGGCACCTGCTGCTTCGGATTGACCCGCGCGACCTCCGGGTGCCTGGGCTGATAGAGCCGCTTCATCTCGAACGGCACCATGATGAGCTCGAAGTCGAAACCCTTCTCGCGCGCGGCGATCTCGGCCTTCGCGCCGAACATGCTTAAGGGGCCGGAGTAGAGTTGCATGCGCGCCGGGCCGGTCATGCCGCCGGCTTCGGCCGCAGCGTGGAATGCACGGCGATGCATTTCCAGCCGCCGTCATCAACCCACACGGTGGTGGCGACCGATTCGATCGTCTTCGGTACACCGTCGAGCTTGAGGTTAATCCGCAGGCGGCAATGGATGAGTGCGGTGCCGCCGTAAACCGACACGGTCTCGTCGCTGCTGTCGATGGACTGATAGATCCAATGCTTTTCGCGAATGCCCTGCGTGTAGCTCGCCTTGCTGTCGACCCGGCCGCTCGTGTGCGTGTAGGTGAGGTCGTCGTGAAACAGCTCATCGAGCGCATCGGCATCGCCGGCGCACATGGCTTTGAAGCGGCGGCTCTCCAGCGCGAGAATCTGCTCTTTGGTCATGTCGGGTGCTCCCTGTCGCGCATCACATTTATCATGACATGCAGCGGCGGGCCGCGTTTTCGCCGCGCTGCTACCGCCCGGATTCGAGCAAGGCGCATTGGCTCGGCGCCGCATGGAGATAGGCGACCTCGCTCGCAGCGGCGACCGGCGGCCCGATCTGGCGGACAACGATCTCCTGCCCGCCCCAGTCCAGGTGAACCTGCGTCAGGTCGCCGAGGAAAACCGAACGGATGATCCGCGCCGGCCACACGTTGATCGCGCCCGCGGGAGCCTCTGCGGCAAGCCTGAAGTGGACGGTACGAATGGAGAGCGTGCCGCGCGCGCCGACCGGCCGCCCGTGGGTCACACCGTGGACCACGTTGCCGCCGGCGGTGCGGATGACGACCGTGCCGCCGCGATCGTCGCTGCTCACGACCTCGCCGCTGACGAGATTGGCCGAGCCGATGAAGTCGGCGACGAATTCCGTGCGCGGATAGTCGTAGATCTCGGCGGGTGTGCCGCTCTGCTCGACCACACCGGTGCGCATGACGACGATGCGATCCGACATCGCCAGCGCCTCCTCGAGATCGTGCGTGACGTAGAGCGAGGTCACGCCCAGACGCCGCTGCAGCTCGCGCAATTCGATGCGCATTTCGGAGCGCAGCTTGGCATCGAGATTGGACAGCGGTTCGTCGAACAGGATCACCGACGGCGAGAACGCGATCGCGCGTGCCAGCGCGACCCGCTGCTGCTGTCCGCCGGAGAGCGCCGATGCGTTGCGCTCCGCGTACGGCCCCATCTTCACCAGATCGAGTGCGTGCCGCACCTTTTCCTTGAGCGCCGCGCCGCTTTCGTTGCGAACGCGCAGGCCGTACGCGACGTTGTCGAACACGGTCATGTGCGGCCAGATGGCGTAGGACTGGAACACCATCGACATGCCGCGCTGCTCGGCGGGGACGTTGAGGCCCTTTGAGCCGTCGAAAACGGTCCGGCCGCCGATGCGGATGGTGCCCGAGGTCGGCTTCTCCAGCCCCGCGACGGCGCGCAGCGTCGATGTCTTGCCGCATCCCGAAGGGCCGAGCAGGGTGAGCTGCCGGCCGGCATCGACCGTGAAGCTGATCGTTTCGACGGCCGTCACGGTGCCGTAGCGGATCGACAGGTTCTCGACCGCGATGGCCGGTGCGGGGGTCGAAGTCATTGCGCGGCCGCCCCGTGGTGCGCCAGCCGGCGCGTGAGCAACCCGAAGAACAGCATAATCACGGCGATCACGACCGTCTGGATCAGCGCCATGGCGGCGGTCAGTTCCGAGCTGGTCGAGAACCAGGCCTCGACGATCGCGGGCGTCATCACCTTGCTGTCCGGTCCCATCAGCAGGATCGACGCGCCGAGCTCGCGCACGCTCGCGACGAAGATGAGCAGCCAGGCGGCGAGCAGCCCCGGCCGGAGCAGCGGCGCGGTGATCGTGCGCAACCGGTAGACCCACGACGCGCCGCAGACCTGGCCGCACTCGTCGAGGCTCTTGTCGAGCTGCAGAATGACGCCGGAGATCGTGCGAACGCCGAGCGGCATGAACACCGTCAGGTAGGCGATCAGCAGGACCCAGAACGTGCCGTAGATCGGCAGCGGGAACACGAGCCATGCCCACATGATCCCGAACGCGAAGACGAGGCGCGGCACCGCCTGCGGGAACATCGCGAGATATTCGAGCGCGCCCCGCCCCGGAATCTTGCTGCGCAGGATGATCAACGCCAGCAGCCCCGTGAGCGGCGACACCGAGCGTCGCCGTGACCGCCCCCAGGATCAGGCTGTTCCACATCGCGAGTGCGCACGGCGTTGATCGAGAATGCCTGCCGGAAGTGCTCGAGCGTGAAGTTGGCGGCTGCCGGAAACGCGACCGCGATCTTCTGCGAGGCGGCGTAGGCCAGCGTTGCGACCGGCAGTATGGCGGACAGGAACACGTAGAACGCGACGACGCCGAACAGCCACCACCGGAGCCCGCCCATGTCCATCGGCCGCGGCCGGAATGCCTTGCCGGTCACGGTCACGAAGCTGGTGCGCGAGGTGAGCCACCGATAGACCCAGAGCATCGCGAACATCACGGCGAACAGCGACACGCCCATGGCGGCCGCAAGCGGAATGCGCGGCGGGTACTGCGAGATGAAATGATAGATCGCGGTCGTGATCACGTAGAAGCGCGCCGGCGTGCCGAGCACGAGCGGGACCGCGAACGAGCCGAGCATTTCGGCGAACACGAAGATCGCGGCCCCGAGCACGCCCGGCGCGACCAGCGGCAGCGTGATCCGCCACATCGTGCGCCTGCGGCTTGCGCCCATCACCTGCGACGCTTCCTCGAGCGCCGGGTCCATGGACTGCATGACCGCACTGATCATCACGTAGGCGACCGAGCCCTCGAACAGCGCCATCACCCAGGCAATGCCGAAGGGCGAGGTCATGTCGATCAGCGCTTCCGTGCCGCCGAGCTTGCGCCAGACCTGATTGACGAAACCGCTTTCCGGGCTCCCCAGAAAGCTCCACGCGAGCGCGCCGAGCAGCGGCGTCACGTAGTAGGGCACCGTCATCAGCTGATCGAGCGCGCGCCGGAAGGGCACGTTGGTCCGCGTGAGGATCCAGGCGGCCATGAATCCGAACAGCAGCGCCATCGCGGTCGCGGCGAACGTGACCAGCAATGTGTTCCAGATGATGGCAGGATAGTCGACAAGCTTGGCGTAGTTCGCGAGCCCGTAGGCGGTCGGCGGTCGCGTATCGGGCAGGCCGACGTCGAGCGAGGCCTGCAGCAGATAGTAGATCGGGTAGAGCGTCAGGAAGGCGACCGTGGCGACGATCGTCGCCATGGCCACCATCTCCATCAGCCTGATGCGTGCGCGGAAGTCCGGCAATGCCGGCTGGACTTCTCCACCGACTGCCGCCACGTCAGAGGCCTAGCATCGCATTCCATTCCTTGTTGAAGGCCTCGCGCGATGCGACGAAGTTGTCCATGTCCTTGGTCGGCGACAAGAGCTTGTAGTCCGTCAGGCGCTTGCCGCCCGGCATCGCCGGGGCGTCCTTGCGGACCGAGCCGTAGTACAGGAACTTGTCGGTCTGCTGGTGGTTCTGGCCGCGCAACGACATGTGCCAGTCGATGAACAGCCGCGCGGCCTCCGGGTTCGGGCTCTTGTCCGCCACGCCGCAGAGGATCGGGGTCGCCGGCAGGCCATCGGCGGGTGCCACGAACTCGACCGGCGCACCCCGCTCCTTGACCAGGAGATAGCCGGCGTATTCGGCGAGCACGCAAAGCCTGTCATCGCCCTTGGCAAGACGCTCGAACTGCTGTGCGCGCGAGTCGAACCCGCGCGGGCGGACCTTGGCGAACTCGCTCCAGAACTTGTCGCCGTAGAGCTTGCGCAATTCGTACCACTGCACGAACTGCATGCCGGAGTTGGACATCTTCACATTGACGCCGTTGTTCCAGACCGGCTTGGAAATGTCCTTCCAGCCCGTCGGCGCATCCTCCGGCTTCACCTTCTCGGTGTTGTAGGCGAGGCCCGCGAAGGTGACGCCGACCCAGAAATAATCGCCGACCGGATTGCTCAGATGATCGGACGCATAGAACTCGGCCTGCGGCGAGACATAGCGCGCATAGCCGCCGCGCTTCTGGAAATCGAGCGCCGTCGCAGGCTCGGAGAACTGGATGACGTCGGCCGTGAACTTTCCGGCCGAGCGCTCGGCGATCGTGCGGCTGAACAGCGTCGAGTTCTGCGCCCGCACATACTTGCCCTTGATCTTGGGGAAGTCCTTGTTGAACGCCGCCAGGATGCCGGCGATCCCCGGCTCGCTGTCGTGGCTGTAGTAGGTGAACTCGCCCTCGGCCTCGGCCTTGGCGATGTCGGCGGCGGTCGTGAAATCGAGGACTTTCGTGACCGGCCGTCCCTGCGCCGCGAGCCGCTGCGACAGCAGCCCGGCCGAAAGCGGCATGGCGGCGACCGCAAGGCCGCCTTTCACGAAGGTGCGACGTGTCGTGGTGCGCTTGGTCATGGCGTTTCTCTCTCCCTATGATCGCAGACTAGACCGCGAAGCGGAGCATCATCAAGTTTGCGGCGCGAGGGGAGGCTGGTCTTGAGCGCACTCTGAAACGTGATCTAATGCCTGCCGTGAGCCGAAAAGGCTCGGGAATTCCTTTTCCAACGGGGGAACTGTCATGACCCATATCGACCGGCGCAATTTCCTGAAGACTTCGGGCGCGGTCGCAGCCACATCCCTCATCAGCGTCGACGCGCACAGCCAGGCGAAGCCTGTCGTCAACATGCAGCTCGGCTGGCTCCTCTCCGGTAACCAGATCGGCGAGGTGTGCGCCAAGCAGCTCGGCTACTACGACCAGGAAGGCATCGAGATGCGCTTCCAGGCGGGTGGACCGAACATCGACGGCGTCGCGGTCGTCGCAGCCGGGCGCTTCGAGGTGGGGCAGGTGTCGTCGAGCCCTTCGCTCATGCTCGCGGCCTCGCAGGACATTCCGGTGGTGTGCTTTGCGGCGGGGTTGCAGGAACACCCCTATGCGTTCTTTTCGCTGAAAAAGAATCCGATCCGCGAGCCGAAGGATCTCGTCGGCAAGAAGGTCGGCATCCAGGCGACCGGCGTGATCCTGCTCAAGGCGCTGCTCGCCAAAAACAAGCTTCCCGAGAAGGACGTGCAGATCGTCACGCTCGGCGCCGACATGTCGCCGGTGCTCACCGGTCAGGTCGACTGCGTTACCGGCTGGCTCACCAACACCAGCGCCATCAAGGTGCTCGGCGCCGACATGGTCTCGATGCGGCTGTGGGATACCGGCGTGAAGCTTTACGCGCTGCCGTATTACGCGACCGCGAACACCATCAAGACGCGCGGCGACGTACTGGCGAAATATCTGCGCGCGAGTGGCAAGGGCTGGGAATTCGCCTATCAGCCGGCGAACCGCGACAAGGCGGTGGAATTGCTGGTCAAGGAGTTCCCGAACCTCAAAGCCGCGGACGAGCGCGAGTCTCTCGAAACGCAGCTCAAGTTCGGGTTCTCGCCGCGCACCAAGACTGAAGGCTGGGGCACGATGGACCCGGCGATCTGGCAGGAGCAGATCAGCCTCTATGCGGAACTGGGGCAGTTCTCCAAGCGCGTGCCGAAGCTGGAGGAAGTCATGACCCTCGACATCCTCAAGATGACCGCCGACAGCCGGCCGAAGATCGGTTGATGCTCACGCAGGGCGCCGTGGCGGCGGCGCCAGCGCCGCCGGTGTCAGCCGAGGCGAGCGCGAGCGCGGTCGCGTGCCGCAATGTGTCGGTGCGCTTCGTCACCGACCGGCGCACCGTGACGGCGCTGGAGAACATTTCGTTCTCGGTCGAACGCGGCGGGTTCCTGAGCCTGCTTGGGCCGTCGGGCTGCGGCAAGTCAACTCTGCTGCGCGTGGTCGCCGACCTGATCGCGCCGACCACCGGCCAGGTTTCGGTGTTCGATATGTCGCCGCAGGAAGCGCGGCACAAGCGCATGCTCGGCTTCGTGTTCCAGGATGCCGCGTTGCTGCCCTGGCGCACGGCGCTGCAGAATGTCGAGCTGCCCGCCGAAGTCGGCGGGTTCGGCGGCTTGCCTTCCGGCGCGCCGACGCCGCGCGAACTTCTGAAGCTCGTCGGACTCGAAGGCTGGGAGCAGAATTTTCCCCATGAGCTTTCGGGTGGCATGCGTCAGCGCGTTTCGATCGCGCGCGCGTTGCTCGGCGGGCCGCGGCTCCTGCTGATGGATGAGCCGTTCGGTGCGCTCGACGAGATCACACGCGACCGCTTGAACGAGGAACTGCGCCGCATTTGGCAGGAAACCGGCACCACGATCCTGTTCGTCACCCATTCGGTCTACGAGGCGATGTATCTCGGCGAAGAGGTGCTGGTGATGTCGGCCAATCCGGGCCGTGTGCGTGAGATCGTGCCGATCGACCTGCCGCGCGACCGCGATCTGAAAATCCGCGAGACCGAGCCGTTCGTGCGCATCGCCGCGAAGCTGCGTGATCTGCTCGGGCGGAGCGTGTCATGACGGCGCTCGCGCCCAACCTCGAACTCGATGTCGCCGCCGCCGAGGCCGCCTACCACCACGCACGCCAGCGCGAGGTATGGCGCCGCCGGCTCCTGCCCGCTGTCGGCATCGGCGCCGCGCTGCTCATCTGGGCGGCGCTGGTCTATCTGCTGAAGGTGCCGCCGTTCATCGCGCCGTCGCCGCTGCTCGTCGCCACGACGCTCTACGCCAAGTTCGACGTGCTGATGCTCAATCTGCTGCCGACCGCGATCGAGGCGATCTCGGGCTTCCTGCTCGGCAATCTCACGGCGATCGTGATCGCGACGGTGTTCGTGCACAAGAAGACCATGGAGGAGGCGTTCTTCCCCGTGGTGGTGGTCGTGAACACGATCCCCGTCGTCGCCAAGGCGCCGATCCTCGTGCTGCTCCTCGGCAACGGCATGGAGCCCAAGATCGCGATCGCGGCGTTGATCTGCTTCTTTCCCACGCTGGTCAACATGGTGCGCGGGCTTGAGTCGGTCAATCCGCAGGCCATGGAACTGATGCGCGTGCTCTCGGCGTCGAAGCGCGAGGTGTTCTTCAAACTGCGCCTCTACAATTCGCTGCCGTATCTGTTCTCCGCGCTGAAAATCTCCGCCTCCACCTCGGTGATCGGCGCGATCGTCGGCGAATGGATCGGCTCGACCTACGGCATCGGCGCGCTGATCATCCAAGCGATGTATAATTTCGACTCGGCCATGCTCTATGCGACCGTGATCGTCGGCTCGGTGTTTTCGGTCGTGTTCTTCCTCGCGATCTCGTTCGCCGAACGCATGTTCGTGCGCTGGCAGGCGCCCGCCGCACACTGAAGGGGTCCCGCAATGACTGACCGCATCGACGAAGGCCCCGGCTCCGCCCGCGTGGTCGCGCGCAGCGACGTGCTGGTGGTCGGCGGCGGGCCGGCCGGTCAGGCCGCCGCGATCGCGGCCAGGCGCGAGGGCTGCTCGGTGACCTTGATCGAGCGCTATCCCTATCTGGGCGGGCTCGCGTCCGGCGGCATGGTGCTGGTGCTCGACGACATGCACAACGGCGAGGAGATCACCGTCACCGGCCTTTGCATGGAGATGATCGAGCGTATGGCGAAGGTCGGTGCCGCGGTCTATCCGCCGCCCGAGGAGCGCGGGCAGAGCTGGGACAAATATCGCAAGTGGGCGCGCTGGGGCTGTCATGATTTCCGCGCGCAGGTGAAGCCGCAGCCGATCGTGTTTGCAGCTGCGTTCGATCCGGATGGCTGGAAGCGCGTGTCGAACGAGATGATCGCCGAGGCCGGCGTGAACGTGCGGCTGCACTCGTGGTTCTCGAAAGCGATCGTGCAGGACGGCCGCATCCGCGGCGTGATCTGCGAGACCAAAGCCGGGCGCGAGGCGGTCATGGCCGATGTCGTGATCGACACCACGGGCGATCTCGACGTGGCGGCTGCGGCCGGCGCGAAGTTCATCGACGGCGCTTACATCGTCACCACGGTATTTCGTTTGGGCAATGTCGATACCGAGGAGGCCGAACGCTTCGCTGCGGCCGAACCCGAGGAGTTCGCCAAGCTCGACCGGCAGGCCAAGCGCACCATGGGCGGCTCGTGGGATCACTGGTGGCTGAAGACCCCGCTGCCCGGCGTGGTGTGGTGCAACTGCCCGCACATGACCGGCTACGACGGGCTCAAGGTCGAGGACCTGACGCGTGCCGACTTCGAAGGCCGCAAGCGCATCTATGCGCTCCTCGATTTCGTGCGCGGCAACATGCCGGGCTTCAAGAATTGCTTCGTGGTCGATGTCGCGCCGCAGCTCGGCATCCGCCAGACGCGCCTGCTCGAAGGCGAGTACGTCGTCACCAAGGACGACGTGATGGAGCGCGTTTATTTCCCCGACACCGTCGCGCGCGGTCGCGACTACTACACGCCCTATCGCTCGATGCTGCCGAAGGAGGTGGAGGGGCTCATTGTCGCCGGCCGCCATTACTCCGCCACCGAAGCTGCGCAAAAGATGTCGCGCGAGATTCCGCCCTGCATGTCGATGGGGCAATCGGCCGGCGTCGCGGCCGCGCTCGCGCTGTCCGGCAACATTCCGCTGCGCCGGGTCGAGCCGCGCGCGATCTGCGCGAAAGTACGCGCGCAGGGCGGCGATCCGGGCGATCGGCCATCCGCCAACGCCAAGATGATGGAGCATGCCGCGTGACCGCAGCAAACGAACTGCCGCTTGCCGGCATCCGGGTCGTCGACTTCACGCAAGTGATGATGGGCCCGGTCGCGACGCAAATGCTCGGCGACTACGGCGCCGACGTGATCAAGATCGAGCGGCCCCCGACCGGCGATCTCTCGCGCACCTCCATTCCGGACGATCCGGCGGGTCTCGTCGGCCCGGTCTACTGTTCGCTCAACCGCAACAAGCGATCGGTGGTGCTCGATCTGCGCAAGCCGGAGGAGCGGGCCGCGCTGATGGACTTGATCCGCGGCGCCGACGTGGTGGTGAATAACTTCCGCGCCGGCGTGATGGAGCGGATGGGGCTCGGCTATGACGAGCTGAAGAAGGAGAACCCGCGGCTGATCTATGCGGTCGGCACCGGCTTCGGGCTGACCGGCCCCTATGCGCACAAGGGCGGGCAGGACGTGCTGGCGCAGGCGATGTCCGGCGTGATGGCGCGCCGCTCGCGCGAGAGCGATCCGCTCTCGGTCTATGCGACGACATTCGCGGACTATTCGGCAGGCATGCACTTGGTGCAGGGCGTGCTGCTCGCGCTGCTGCAACGGGAGAAGACGGGCAGGGGACAGCAGTTCAACGTGTCGCTGCTCGAACTCGATGATCGCCGCGCAGACGCAGGAAGCCACCACGCAGATGATGCGCGGCTATGAGCTCAATTGGGGCGCGATGCCGCTCTCCGGCGTGTTCGAGACGACCGACGGCGCGCTCGTTATGGTCGGCGCGTTCAAGGCCGATCCCGTGAAGGACATCGGCACGGCGCTCGGGCTCGCGGGTCTGGAGAACGATCCGCGCTTCAAGACGCATGCGTTGCGCATGGAGAACAAGCCGGCGCTGCAGGCGACGTTCATGGAGCGCTTCAGGACCAACACCACCGCGCACTGGATCGGCAAGCTCGAAGAGCAGGACCTGCTGTGCGCGCCGGTGCGCACGATCGCCGAGGCGCTGGCTGACGAGCAGGCGACAATCAACGGCATGATCATGGAAGCGCCGGGTGTGGTCGAGACCGTGAAATGCGTCGGTTCGCCGATCCACATGGCGGACGCGCCGGTCACCATCCGCGTGCCGCCCGCCAAGCTCGGCCAGCACACGCAGGAGGTGCTCGCGGAACTCGCGCAGGCGCGCGCGACGGCGGCCGAGTAAATGCCGATACTCTACGAACTCAAGGAACATGTTGCACACGTCACCATCGACCGGCCGGATGTGCTCAACGCCATCGATGCGGCTTCCGAGCGCGAGCTGCAGACGATCTGGAACGAGATCGAGAACAATCGCGACGTGCGCTGCGTCGTGCTGACCGGCTCGGGCGAGCGCGCGTTCTCGACCGGCGCCGACATGAAGGGCGGCAGCGGCGCGAGCGGGCTCGAATACTGGGCGCTGTCGCGACCCGGCGGCTTCGGCGGCATCGCGCTGCGCGAGACGCTGAACGTCCCGGTGATCGCGCGCGTCAACGGCCATGCGGTCGGCGGCGGCTTCGAGATGGTGCTCGGCTGCGACATCATCGTTGCGGCGCAGGAAGCGACCTTTGGCTTGCCCGAAGCCCGCGTTGGCCGCCTGCCGCTCGACGGCGGCATGACGCTGTTGCAGCGTCAGGTGCCATTTCATCTCGCGATGGGCGTGCTGCTCACGGGAAAACGCATTTCGGCCGCGGAGGCGTTGCGCATCGGGCTTGTGAACGAGGTGGTGCCGCGCGCCGAACTGGACGCCGCGGTCGCACGCTGGGTCGGGGAGGTGCTCGCCTGCGCGCCGCTCTCCGTGCGTGCCATCAAGCAAGTGGTCCGCCGCACCGCGCAGCTCTCCGCCGCGGAGGCGCGCGGACAGTTGCTGCCGGCGCTCGCCGAGGCCTTGCAGTCCGAAGACTCAAAAGAAGGCGTGCGCGCCTTCATCGAGAAGCGCAAGCCGGTGTGGAAAGGCAGATAATGCCTTACGTCATCACCGACGCCTGCATCGACGTGAAGGACAAGACCTGTCTCGACGCCTGTCCGGTCGACTGCATCTACGAGGGCGGGCGCACGCTTTACATCCAGCCGGACGAGTGCATCGACTGCGGGCTGTGCGAGACCGTGTGTCCGGTCGCGGCGATTCACGCGGACGACCGCCTTCCCGAAGAGTTGAGGCCGTGGATCGCGATCAATGCGGAGTTCTTCGGCCCCGCGGTGACCGGCTGGGGGCGGCCCGGTGGCGCAGACGTGAAGCACACCACGCCGCGCGATCACGCGACGGTCGCGGCGTGGCCGAAAAAGTCCAAAGCCGAAGATTAGCAGCGGGTCCGCCGCAAGCTCGCCGGCTGAGCACCCCTGTCGCTGCTTCTCCCGCGTCACGATCCCGCATCCGTCGTTGACAGGTTCCGCGCGCGCAATTAGCGTTTTCTAACATACGAAATAGTTTTTCGTATAATAAAAAACTAAAAGCACCGATGATCTTGGCTTCTTAGGGAGGAAAGCAAACATGAACTGGTCACAGCGTGCGGCCGTGCTGCTCGCGGCCTGTGTCACTTTCATCGCGGGATCGGCGGAGGCGCAGAAACCCATCCGGATCGGCTACCCGGTGATCCTGTCGGGTCCGGGTGCGCTGATCGGCGAGCCGTCGATGAAGGGCGCGCAGATGTTCGTCGAGGAGATCAACGCCAAGGGCGGCGTGCTCGGCCGCAAGATCGAGCTCGTCGTGCGCGACACCAAGGGCAACGCCGACGAGGCGGTGCGCGTCGCGCGCGACCTGATCCTGCGCGAGAACGTCGACTTCCTGTTCGGCACGCTCACCTCGGCCGAAGGTCCGGCGGTCTCGCCGATCGCGAAGGAGAACAAGATCGTCTTCGTGGTGCCGGTGGTGAAGACCGACCAGCTCGTCGCGAAGGAAAACCTGCATCCCTACATCTTCCGCACGGCCAGCAACACGACGATCGAGGGCCGCACCGGCGCCGAGATCATGGCGAAGTGGCCGAACATCAAGCGCGTCGGAACGATCAGTCCGGACTACGCGTTCGGCCAGGACGTGACGCGCGCGTTCGTCACGCATCTGAAGAAGCTCCGGCCCGACATCGAGATCGTCGACCAGCAGTGGCCGAAGCTCGGCGAGACCGACTACACGCCGTTCATCAACGCGCAGATGGCGAAGAAGCCGGACGCGGTGTTCTCAAGCCTCTGGGGCGGGCACTTCGTGACCTTCGCCAAGCAGGCAAAGCCGCTGAAGTATTTCGAGTCGTTCGGCAACAACTTCCTCGGCGCCGGCGAAGCCGGCGCGATCGAGACCGCGAAGGCAGCGGGCGACGACTATCCGCTCGGCATCACGGCGAATGCGTATGACGCGTTCAACTGGACCGATGGCCCGCAGGCGCACAAGGACTACACCGCGCGGCTCACGACCTTCATGAAGGAAGATCCGCCGTCCTCGTGGCCGATCACCGGCTACATGGGGCTGCAGATCCTGACCGCCGCAATCGCCAAGGCCGGCTCGACCGACAGCGACAAGGTCTCGGCGGCGATGAAGGACCTCAAGGTCGATACCCCGATCGGCACGCAGACGATCCGCGCCAAGGATCAACAGGCGAACCGGGCGCAGTTCTGGGGAAAGATGACCAAGGACCCGAAATACGGGTTCGCCGTCATGACGCCGCCGGTCTACATCGATCCGCTGCCTTTCATGGATTGATGGAAAGCGCATGCCAGGTGGACGGCCTCGGGCAAAGACACAGGCCGAGTCGGTCAAGAGCGTGGTCAAGGTGCTCGATATCCTCGAGCACCTTGGCGCCTCGCAACGCGCGGTCAGCGTCTCGGACCTCGCGCGTTCGACCGGGCTGAACGTCAGCACGGCCTTTCGCCTGCTGCAGACCCTGATGGGACGCGGCTATGTCGAGCAGGAGCGCAGCAATCGCGGCTATCAGCTCGGTCCCCGCGTCTTCCAGATGGGAAGCACGTACCTGCAGGGAAACGATCTCGCCTCGATCGCGCGGCCGCATCTCGAAGCGTTGCGCGACGAGATGGGCGAGACCGCCTATCTGGTGATCTTCAGCCAGGGAGAGATCGTGCAGTTGTGCAAGGCCGACGGCAAGCAACTGGTCAGCGCCATGGTGCGCCCGATGGTGCGCGAGCCCGCCTATTGCACGGCAACCGGCAAGGTCCTGCTCTCGGGACTGTCGGGAGAGGAGTTCGACAAATATGTCGACGAAGATCACGCTGCAGTCGTTCACGCCGCAGACGGTGAGCAGCAAGGCGGCACTGCGCAAGGACGTCGCCAAGGTGCGCGAGAGCGGGTTCGCGCTCGACATCGAGGAGTTCGTGCCGAACCTGTGCTGCGTCGCAATCCCGGTGACGGGACCCGGCGGCGCGCCGATGGCCGCGATGAGCATCGCGATGCCCAAGATGCGCTTCAAGCGCACGCTCGTTCCGCGCTGGTGCGAACTGATGCGGGGCAAGGCGACCCTCATCACGCAGCAGCTCGGGCTGATCGAGAACTGAGCACGCGCATGATCCCGAAAAGTGGACACCGGTTTTCGGATCAGATCATGCGCAAACGAGTATAGGTCTTGCTCAGCCCCTCATTCCTGCTCGCGCAGTTTCTCAGCGGCCTCACCGCCGCGATGTTCCTGTTCATCGTGGCGTCGGGGCTCTCGCTGATCTTCGGCGTGCTGCGCGTGCTCAATTTTGCGCACGGCAGCTTCTACATGCTCGGCGCCTACATGGCGTGGCAGATCACGTTCTGGCTGAGCGGCGTCACGGGAAGCTTCTGGCTCGCGGTGCTCGGCTCGGCGCTCGCGGTCGCGATTCTCGGCGGCGTGGTGGAGCGGCTGCTGCTGCGTCATCTGTATGGCCGCGAGGAGCTCTACCAACTGCTGTTCACCTACGCGCTGGTGCTGATCCTCGGCGATGCCGCGAAGGTGCTGTGGGGCACGCAACAGCTCACCGTGCAGCGGCCGCCGATCCTCGCGGGCGGGCTGGAGCTCTTCGGCACCGTCGTTCCGCACTACAACATGTTCATCATCGCGCTCGGGCCGGCGCTTGCCTGCGGCTGCTGGCTGCTGCTCAGCCGCACCGGCACCGGCCGCATGATCCGCGCCGCCGCCTACGACCGCGAGATGCTCGGCGCGCTCGGCGCCGACGTCGGCAAGCTCTACACGCTGATGTTCATGGCCGGCTCGTTCCTCGCCGGCCTCGGCGGCGCGCTGGTCACGCCGGTCCGCAGCATCGTGCCGGGCATGGACGTCGACATCATCGTCGAGGCGTTCATCGTGGTGGTGATCGGCGGGCTCGGGTCGTTCTGGGGCACGTTCCTCGGCGCGCTGATCTTCGGCCAGGTGCTGGCATTCGGCATCCTGATCCTGCCCGGCTTCTCGCTGTTCGCCGTGTTCGTGCTGATGGCGCTGGTGCTGGTCGTGCGTCCCTCCGGCCTGCTCGGCCGGCCGGTGAAGGGGTGACGCCGATGCGGCAGCTTCAGCGCATTCCGTGGGCCGTTCTCGTTTTCGTCGCGGCCGCATGCGTGCCGTGGCTCGGCTCGCGCTTCTACACGTTCCTCGCGACCGACATCGCGATCCTCGCGCTGTTCGCCGCGAGTCTGAATCTTCTGCTCGGAACCACCGGTCTCGTCTCGTTCGGCCACGCGGCCTATTTCGGCATCGGCGCCTACACCTGCGCGATCCTGATGAAGACCTACGGCATGCCGTTCGCGCTCGGCCTTGTGGCGGGCGGCATCAACGCCGCCCTGTGGGCGCTGCTGTTCGGCGCGTTCTGCGTGCGCTCGAACAAGATCTATTTCTCGATGCTCACGCTCGCGTTCGCGCAGATCGTCTGGGCGATCTGCTTCAAATGGAATTCCGTGACCGGCGGCGAGCAGGGCTTCAACAACGTCCCCTATCCCAATCTCGACTGGATGGACGTGCTGCCCGCGCTCGGCGATCTGCGCTCGGGCGACAAGTATTACCTCGTCGTCCTCGTGCTGACCGGCGTCGCATTCTTCCTTCTGAAGCGCATCGTCGGCTCGCCGTTCGGGCAAATCCTCACCGCGATCCGCGAAAATCCCGAGCGCGCCGAATTCGTCGGCGTGAACGTCCGGCGCTACCAGCTCGCCGCATTCGTGGTGGCCGGGCGCGTTCGCCGGCTTCGCCGGCGCGCTGTTCGGGATCTTCAATCGCGGCGTATTCCCCGACTTTGCCTATTGGGCGAAGTCGGCCGAGGTCCTGATCATGGTGATCCTCGGCGGCTTCGGCAGCTTCTGGGGCCCGGCCGTGGGCGCGGCCGTGCTGATCCTGCTCAATCAGCAGATCACGGCCTACACGCAGTACTGGCCGTTCATTCTCGGCTCGATCCTGATCGTGCTTCTGTTCGTCGTTTCCCGGCGGCATCGTCGGCGCCTTGCAGGCCGTGATCCTGCGCGTGCGGAGGCGGCGCGATGCTTGAGGTCCGCGACATCCGCAAGTCGTTCAACGGCTTTGCCGCGGTCGCCGGCGTCAGTCTCGACGTGCCGGCGCAGGGCATCACCGCGGTGATCGGCCCGAACGGCGCCGGCAAGTCGACCCTGTTCAATCTGCTGACCGGCCATCTGCACGCCGACGGCGGCAGCGTGTCGCTTGAGGGGCGCGACATCACCGGCGCGGCGCCGCATGCGATCTGCCGGATGGGCGTCGGGCGATCGTTTCAGCACACCAACATCTTCCGCAAGCTGACCGTGTTCGGAAATATTCAGGCGGCGCTGATCGCGCATGGCGGTCAGGCGCGCAATTTCTGGGGCCGCGCCGAGGCGCTCTATCGCGACGAAGCCTGGCAAATTCTCGGCTCGCTCGGTCTCACCGATCAGGCGGATGCGATTTCGCGATTCGCTGTCGCACGGCAATCAGAAGCAGCTCGAGCTCGGCATCGCGCTGGCGAGCAATCCGAAGCTGCTGATGCTGGACGAGCCGACCGCCGGAATGTCCGCCGACCGAAACGCGCGACGCGATCCGCCTGCTGGAGCGCATCGTGGCGGAGCGCAAGCTCACGCTGCTCTTCACCGAGCACGACATGGATGTGGTCTTCTCGATCGCGCAGAAGATCGCGGTGCTGCATCAGGGCAAGCTGATCGCCGAAGGCTCGCCGGCCGAGGTGCGCAACGACGCGGAGGTGCGGCGCGTCTATCTCGGGGGGCGACAGTGAGCCTCCTCGAAGTTCACGACATTCATGCCGCCTATGGCTCGTCGCGCGTGCTGTTCGGCATCTCGCTCGAGGTGGCGCAGGGCGAGTGCGTCTGCCTGCTCGGCCGCAACGGCATGGGCAAGACCACGACGATGCGCGCCATCATGGGGCTGACGCCGCCGAGCGCGGGACGCGTCGTCTGGAAAGGGCAGGACATCGCCGGCTGGCCGCCGTTCCGTATTGCGCGCGCCGGCATCGGCTTCGTGCCCGAAGACCGGCGCATCTTCGCCGAGCTGTCGGTGCTGGAGAATCTCGAAGTCGCCGGGCAGGCCGCCGGCCGGCCGGGTCGCTGGACGATCGGCG
Source organism: uncultured Alphaproteobacteria bacterium (assembly GCA_963778455.1). Lineage (GTDB taxonomy): Bacteria > Pseudomonadota > Alphaproteobacteria > Rhizobiales > Xanthobacteraceae > PALSA-894. The sequence goes on along the minus strand of CAVZUL010000005.1, from coordinate 113,374 downwards.
CCGTGTTCGCGCTGTTCCCGAAGCTTGCGGAGCTTGCCAACCGGCAGGGCGGATACCTCTCCGGCGGCGAGCAGCAGATGCTGACGATCGGCCGCACCCTGATGGGCAATCCCGAATTGCTGCTGCTCGACGAGCCGTCGGAGGGGCTTGCGCCGCTGGTGGTGGAGAACCTGCTCGAACAGGTCAGCGGCCTCAAGCGTGACGGCCTCACCATCCTGCTGGCCGAGCAGGGCGTCGACTTCTCGCTCGCGCTCGCCGATCGCGTCTACGTGCTGGAGAAGGGCACCGTGCGCTTCTCGGGTCCCGCCGCCGAACTGCGCGACAACACGCGGCTGCGCGACGAACTGCTCGCACTGTCGTCCGCCGCATAAACCGAAAATCATGGGAGGAGCCACATGCCGTTCGTGAACATCCAGATCCTGAAAGGTCATCCGCAGGAACGAAAGGACGAGATGGCGCGCCGCGTCGTCGCGGCGGTCAGCGAGCTTGCCGTGCTGCCGCCCGAGGCCATCTGGGTCGTGTTCGACGAGGTCGCCGCGGAGGACTGGTACGTCGGAAACACGCGTGTCGACATTCTGAAGAAGCAGCAGGCCAAGACATGAACGACGTCGGCACGAAGGAGCCGAACGTCGAAATCCGCGATCCGGAATTCCGGACGGTCGTCGGCGACGACGTGACGTTCGAGAAGCTCGCCACCGGCTTTCTGTTCACCGAGGGACCGCTGTGGCATGCGGCTGACAAGTATCTCTTGTTCAGCGACATGCCCGGCGATCACTTGCGCAAATGGAATGCGCAGGGCGTGACCACATTCCGCAAGCCCTGCGCGCAATCGAATGGCCTGACGTGGGACCGCCAGGGCCGGCTGATCGTGTGCGAGCATGCGACCAGCAAGGTGACGCGCACCGAAGCCCGACGGACGCAGCACGATCATTGCCAGCCATCACGACGGCAAGGAGCTGAACAGCCCGAACGACGTCGTGGTGAAATCCGATGGCGGCATCTACTTCACCGACCCGACCTATGGGCGGAAAGAGTATTTCGGCAATCCGCGCCCGCTCCAGCTCGATTTTCGCGGCGTCTACCGCGCCGAACCGGAGGGCGGCCGACTGACTCTGCTTGCGGGAGATTTCGGCCAGCCCAACGGACTGTGCTTTTCGCTCGACGAGCGGCAGCTGTTCGTCAACGACACCGATCGCCAGCACATCCGCGTGTTCGACGTGAAGCAGGACGGAACGCTCTCGAACGGGCGCATCTGGGCCGAGACGACGGGCGAGGGGCAGGGCGCGCCCGACGGGATGAAGATCGACAGCGCAGGCAACATCTATTGCTGCGGTCCGGGCGGCATTCATGTCTTCGATCCGCAGGCCATCTGCCTCGGCGTGATCAGGATGCCGGAATACACCGCCAATTTCTGCTTCGGCGACGCCGATCTCCGCAGCCTCTATGTGACCGCCTCCACCTCGATCTACCGGCTTCGCGTGAAGACGCCAGGTACGGCGCAGGGGCCATCGCGCTAGCGGAGCCGGCGTAGGCGCCGGCCGTTCATTATGAGGCGTTCGACTTCCGCCAGTCTTCAAGATAGGCGAGCACGGTGGCGAGGTCGGACACGTCGACATAGCGGCGGCCGATGTCGCGCAGATTGTCGCGGTGCGGCTGTTCCTCGATGTCCCCGACGCAGTCCTCGGGCACGATCGTGCGGTAGCGATAGCTGAAGCTGTCGACGGCGCTGGCGCGGATGCATCCGCTCGTGTTGCAGCCGGTGACGATCACCGTGTCGACGCGCTCCTTGTTGAAATACTCGGCGACGCCGGTGTTGAAGAAGATCGACGGACCTTTCTTGCAGACGGTGAGGTCATACGACGGGTCATGCACGCGCGGATCGATCGGGGCGCTCGGATGATCGTGCAGGAACGTGTCGCGCACCGCGCTGATCTTCCAGTACGGCATCTCGCGCTCGTTCATGTAGGCGGTGTTGCACGAGGCGATCGGCACGTTGTAGCGGCGCGCCACACCTAAGAGCTTCACGGTGTTCTCGAACGCGCGCAGAACCAGCGGCGCGCCGCCGAGCGGATAGTGCGGGTCGGTGAACGCCACCATGAAGTCCACGACCACGATTCCGGGCTTGCGGCCGAAGCCCACAGGGGTATCGCCGTAACTTCGCCGTTCGTAGTCGTCGGACATCTCGCGCCCCTTCCGTGTTCCGCGCAAGCGTAGCCCGGATGGAGCGAAGCGCAATCCCGGGCCGACCACGAAACATGCTCCTCAGTCTCGAATTTCGCTGAGCTCCGTCCGCCCTACAGTTTCCGACCTTGCGGCGCGGCGATGTGCTACGCCGGAGGACGGACCCAGCGAAGGGCCGCCAATCGGGAGGCACGTCATGCCGGAACCAATCGTGCGCACGGTCCTCGAACGATTCGATGTGCCGGACAGCCGTTATGAAACGGTGGTGATGCTGGTCGAGATGGCCCCACAGGTGAATTCCGGATTGCACACCCATCCGGGCTTTGATGCCGCGTATCTTCTGGAAGGCAGTCTCACGGTGCTGGAACGCGGCCAGCCCGACAAGGCCATTCGCCCGGGTGAATCCTGGCGCGTTCCGCCCGGTTCGGTGCACGAGGTCAAGATCGCAGACCAGACCGCGAAGGTGCTTGCCATCTACGTCGTTGAAAAAGGCAAGCCGCTGGCAACGCCGTGGGTGGCGCAATGAAATGTCTCAGCCCGGATTTCGCTTCCGCCTTCGCCGCGCTTCGGCGGACAAGGCGCTCGTCCGGGCTACACTCGTGTGTCGCGTTCACACCTCGTTCATGCCGCCGGGCTCCCTATGACCGGACGGTCCCGGTAGAGACCGGCTTCAGTGGAGGAAACTCATGTCCCGCAAGGTTTTGATCCCGATCCTCGCCATCGCGTTCCTGGCAGCACCTGTCACGATGACCGGACCTGATGCCGCGCAGGCGGAGACCACCAGAGCGACCACCGTGAAGTCGAGCAAATCCAACACGAGCGATCGCATGGGTGGCGGAGGCGGCAAAGGCACCGCCAGAGCGACGACCGTGAAGTCGAGCAAGTCCAACACGAGCGATCGCATGGGCGGCGGCGGAGGCGGCAAAGGCGCCGCCGGCATAACCACCGTGAAGTCGAGCAAATCCAACACGAGCGATCGCATGGGCGGCGGAGGCGGTAAGGGCGGCGCCGGGCAGCTCAATCCGCAGCCCGAGCCGCCCGGCAAGGCGAAGATCAGATAAAGAAGAAAAAGTAGCCACGGATACGGCTTGCGGAGAAGCGGCGGGCACGCATGCCCGCTCGCGCCGCTGGCTTTGCCCGTTCTGCAGGCTCGGCTGTCGGGCGAGAAGTCGGAGACGCTCTCGACATACGCGATCGACGGCGAGACCGGCGCGCTCAAGCCGATCGGGAAATATCCGACCGGCAAGGGCTCGAACTGGGTTGAGATTGTGTCGTTCGATTAACCCCTTCCTTTGATCCCTCCCCCGCTTGCGGGGGAGGGAAGGGTGGGGGCGATCCCGGGTTTTTCAGGCTGCGCTGCGCCCGGGACAAGCGTCAGTCGATCACCTCAACGACGCGACGGGTGTCGGGGTCGACCAGCACGATGTCATCGCCGGTATAGATGTAGCGATAGGAGCGGAACGTCGGGCCCCAAGTCTCGGGGACCGGGGTGAGCTCGACATCGGCCGGGAGTGTCGCACCGATTGTCACCCGCGACCGGAAACTATGCGGGCGCACCCTCTCCTTCACGACATAGTCCTTGATGATCGCCCGCTGCTCGGGCGCGATCACAACAGTCTGGGCCATCGCTGGGCCGGCCAGTAGGGCAACCGCGGCGGTGGCAAGCAGTAAGTGTTTCATGGGCTTGTTCCTTCCTTCCTGCTTCCCCCGAAGGCGAATGCCTCGCGCACGAAAGCGTTCCGGGAACTTGCCGAAAACATCAGACCTCGGAACTGGCGAATTTCGTTCCCCGCACTAAGGCGGCGTTTACCCATTTCGCTTAACCCATGCGGGCAGGACAGGCCCGATGGACGGCGTTCTCTATTTTCCGCGCCAGCTCGCGAAAGTGTTGCTGAGCCTCGGCTCGGGATTTTCGCTCACCTCGCTCGCCGCAGCGCTCGTCATCGCCGCGATGGTGCTGGTGTGGCGGCGTCGCCGCCGCAACCGCCCGCTGCGCGCCGGCACGCTCTGGCGCGCCCTGTTTCCCGGCTGGATCGCGCGCCACGCCTCGATGCACGCCGACCTCGCGTATTTCTATTTCAATGTCTTCGTGTACGGCCTGATCTTCGGTTGGGCCATCCTCTCGTACAAGTTCTGGTCGGGTGTCGTCGCCGACGGGCTTACCGCCGCGTTCGGCGCCGTCGCGCCGACCTCATACGATTGGACGGCGCGCGTGACGATCACGCTCGCGCTGTTCCTCGCCTACGAGTTCGGCTACTGGGTCGATCATTATCTGAAGCATCGCGTGCCCGCGCTGTGGGAGCTGCACAAGGTGCACCACACCGCGAATGTGCTGACCCCACTCACCGTGTTCCGCCTGCATCCGCTCGACGGGGTGATCTTCTCCAACATCCTCGCGGTGTCGCTCGGCGCAACCGCCGGCGTGGCGAACTACGCGTTCGGCAAGCCGGTCACGCTGTTCTCGATCGACGACACCAACATCATCCTGGTGCTGTTCGTGCACATCTATGTGCACCTGCAGCACACGCATCTGTGGATCGCGTTCACCGGGCTGTGGGGCCGCATTTTCCTGAGCCCGGCGCATCACCAGATCCACCACTCCAACAATCCGCTCCACTTCGACAAGAATCTCGGAAGTTGTCTCGCGATCTGGGACTGGCTGTTCGGCACGCTTTATGTGCCGCGCAAGGAGCCGGAGAACATCAGCTTCGGCGTCAAGGCCGGCGAAACCGACATGCATTCGCTGAGCGAGCTGTCGATCGCGCCGGTGCAGCGCGCCGCTGCGCACATCGCGGCTTCATTTTCGCCTCCCGCCGACGAAACGCAGCCGCAGCGCACGCTTTCCTGAAGACGCGCGTAAACGCGCTTTAGCCCTTAAACCCGCCGCCGTCGAGAAACGCCTGCTCCTCCGGCGTGGTCGCGCGGCCAAGCATCGCGTTGCGATGCGGGAAGCGGCCGAAACGGCGGACGATGTCGCGGTGTTGCTCCGCGTATTTCAGGTTCTCGTCGCCCGCCGCGCGGTAAAGCTCGACGCACCGGTCCTGATCGACCGGGTCCTCCGAATGCATGAACGGCAGGAACAAAAAGCCGCGCATGTCGTCGGCCACGTCCTGATCGTAGCCGCGCTTGAGCGCAAGGTTGGCGTATTGCCGCGCACGCGCATCGGCCGCGAAGCAGCGCGCGGTGCCGCGGAACATGTTGCGCGGGAACTGATCGAGCACGATCACGAGCGCGAGCGCGCCCTCAGGCGTCGCCTCCCACGCCTCCAGTTTGCCGGCCGCGGCGGCCTCATAGGTGCCAAGAAATCTCTCGCGGATGTCCGCGTCGAACGCGTCGTCACGCGTGAACCAGCGGTCCGGCCCCGCTTCGCGCCAGAAGGCGAGGATGGTTTCGGGGGAGGGGAGGGTGGAGGGATTATCGCTCATGCGGCATTTCCTCGCCGCCAGCATTGAGCAATTGCCGATGGGAGTTCGAGGGCAGTTGCTGCGGTGCCCTAGCGCCGGTGGTCGGCCCCGCCAAACGGAACCAATGGATTGTCCATCAGTGCCGCGCGGTCGGGCTTGTCCACCTGCGCGAGGCCGAGGAACGCGTTGAACAGGTCCTGGATGACGCGCGCCTCGATGCCGTTGACGATGAACACCAGCCGCGTGCGGTGGTCGGTATCGGGCCATGCGGCGAGCGTGGCCGGTGGATGGAACACGTGCTGCACGCCATGGATGACGACCGGCTGATCCGGCGTCTCGGCGAGCTTCACGATGCCCTTCACGCGCAGCAAATTCGGCCCGTGCATCGAGCGCACGAGATCGAGGAACATCTCGAATGCCGCGAACGGAATGGCCTGATCGCTTGCGAGCGTGAAGGCGCGGATGCGGTCGTCGTGCCGGTTGACGTCATGATGATGATGATGGTCGTCATGCGCGTAGGCTTCTTCGGCAAGCCAGCGCTTCACGTCGGGGATTTTTCGCTCCGCATCGTAGAGCCCGCAGTCGATCAGTTGCGCAACGCTCGCGTTCGCGGCCTCGATCACAGGTGCTGCCGGATTGAGCGCCGCAAGGCGCGCGCGCAGTTTTGCGGCGGCACCGCGCCGTTCCGGCGTATCGACGAGATCGGTCTTGGTCAGCACGATGCGGTCCGCGACCGCGGCCTGCTTGACCGCCTCGGCGTGCGCATCGAGCGTTGCGGCGCCATTCACGGCATCGACCACGGTGACGACACCATCGAGGCGGAAGCGCAACACCAGATACGGATGCACCATCGCGGTGTGCAGCACCGGCGCCGGATCGGCCAAGCCCGTCGTCTCGACGATGACGCGATTGAATTTCAGGCGGCCGTTGTCGAGTCCGCGCAAGAGCTTCTCCAGCGTGGTCACCAGGTCGCCGCGCACGGTGCAGCACAGGCAGCCGGTCGAGAGCAGCATCACGCCGTCCTCGATATGCTCGACGAGGAGATGATCGAGCCCGATCTCGCCGAACTCGTTGATGATGACGGCGGCTTCGCTCAGCGCCGGATCCCTAGCAGGCGGTTGAGCAGCGAGGTCTTGCCGGCGCCGAGGAAGCCGGTGAGCACGGTAAGCGGGATGGGCGCGCGGCGGAACGCGAGGCCGCGAGGCCGGCTCGCTCATTGCTTGGCGGACTTCGCGTCCGGCCTTTTCGCCGCGGTCTTGGCCTTCGGGTCCGGCTTGGCCTTCGGATCGGGCTTTGCCTTTGCGTCGGTCTTTGGCTTTGCGCGTTTCGCGGCGGTCGTCTTGGGCTTGGGCGGCGTTTCGGGCGCGATGACCGGCTTGCTCTCGGCGGAGGCCGGCGTGAAGGTCCCGATGCCGAGCCGCTGCAGCGACGGCGTCAGGCTGAAGCCGCCCGCCGACGCATTCACGGTCGCGGGCTTGTCGTCCTTGGGCTCAGCGGAAGGGGTAGCAGCGGCGCGTTGCGATCGTCGGCTTCTTCTTCGCTTCGGGCGGGACGCGCCGCGATCTGCGTTGCGGGATCGAGCCGCCCTTGCGGCCAGCACCGACGAACACCGGAATCGGCGGCGTCGTGATGGCGTAGGCCCGCAGGATCGGACCGCTCGCGGGCGCGGCCGCGCAGGCTTTGCATCGTCACCGCATAGGCCGAGCTTGGATCGACATCGCTGTTCGCCTGCACGGTCTCGTCGTCGTCGGCTTCCTCCGCGGCGGGGCGCTTGCGGTGCCGGCCGCACATCTCCTCGCGCAGGTTGGGCGGCGCGGCAGCGATCGGCTGCAGCGCGTCGACGGTGCCGAGCGCCGGCATCAACCAGGAGAGGCCGCCCGAGTTGAAGCCTTTTTCGAACAACTGCGCGGCCTTCTCGGAGCGAACCATGCCGGAGCGCGAGCCGAACACCACCACGATCAGCTTGCGGCCATTGCGCGTCGCGGTCGCCACCACGTTGAAGCCCGACGCGCAGATGAAGCCGGTCTTCATGCCGTCAGCGTTGGGATAGCGGCCGATCAGGCTGTTGGTGTTGCGCATCACCCGGCGGCCGAACTTGATGGCCGGGATGTGCCAGTACATCTCGTATTCGGGTAGGTCGCGCAAAATCGCGCGCGCCAGCATCGCCATGTCGCGTGCCGAGGTGATCTGCTCGTCGGCGGGCAGCCCGTTCGGATTGACCCAGCTCGACTGCGTCATGCCCAGGCGGCGCGAGGCGGCGTTCATGTCGTCGGCGAATTTCTCGATCGAGCCCGACACGCCTTCGGCGAGCACGACCGACATGTCGTTTGCCGACTTCACCATCATCATCTTCAGCGCGTTGTCGACCGTGACGGTGGTGCCGGCGCGGAAGCCCATCTTGGAAGGCGCCTGCGCGACCGCGTTCGGCGAGACGGTGAGCAGCGTGTCGAGCGCGAGACGCCTGTCCTTCACGGCCTTGAGCGTGAGGTACATCGTCATCAGCTTGGTGGTGGAGGCCGGATACCACGGATAGGCGGCTTGCTCGGCGTGCAGCACCTTGCCGGTATCGGCTTCGACGATCAGCGTCGCTTCTGCGGCGGCGGGCCGCGCGAGCAGGCTGGATGCAAGGAGTGCGACCCCGAGGGCCACGCAACGAACAAGGATCGGGCACGAAAAATGAGGCATCACGGTCCGGTTCGGTTCGACGGGCCTTGAATATGGTTCTTGAGCGTAACGGCGGTGCGGATGGCGCTATCTAAACCGAACCGGCCCGGAACGCCAAGCGGATTGTCCCCATGCCTGCTACGCCTTATGTGTAGCCCGCAAGCTGCACGTTTGTTAATCAACGCGGCGAGATTTCGGCAGAGGAGAGCGCCATGACCGGCTGCATCGTGGGATGGGCGCACACGCCGTTCGGCCGGCTCGATACCGAGACCGTGGAGAGCCTGATCGTACGCGTTGCTACGGATGCGCTGGCCGATGCCGGAATTGCGCCGTCCGACGTGGACGAGATCGTGCTTGGCCACTTCAACGCGGGGTTCTCGCAGCAGGACTTCACCGCATCGCTCGTGCTGCAGGCCTCGCCGGACCTGCGCTTCAAGCGCGCAACGCGCGTGGAGAATGCCTGTGCGACCGGTTCCGCCGCCGTGCATCAGGGCCTGCGCGCGCTGGAGGCGAAGGCCGCGCGTATCGTGCTCGTCGTCGGCGTGGAGCAAATGACAACGACGCCGGCCCCGGAGATCGGACACAATCTGCTCAAGGCTTCGTACGTGAAGGATGAAGCCGCGATCGAAGGTGGATTTGCGGGCATCTTCGGCAAGATCGCGGGCGCGTATTTCCAGAAATACGGCGATCAGTCCGATGCGCTCGCCATGATCGCGGCGAAGAACCACAAGAACGGCGTCGGCAATCCGTATGCGCAACTGCGCAAGGACCTCGGCTACGACTTCTGCCGCCAGATGAGCGACAAGAATCCGTTCGTCGCGGGACCGCTGAAGCGCACCGACTGCTCGCTCGTCTCCGACGGCGCCGCCGCGGTGGTGCTCGCCGACGTCGAGACCGCGCTGCAGATGAAGAAGGCGGTCGCGTTCCGCGCGGCCGCTCACGTGTCGGATTTCCTGCCGATGGCCAAGCGCGACATCCTGAAGTTCGAGGGCTGCACGCAGGCCTGGCAGCGGGCGCTGGCGCAGGCCGGTATCGCGCTCACCGACCTCTCGTTTGTCGAGACGCACGACTGCTTCACGGTCGCGGAGCTGATCGAATATGAGGCGATGGGGCTGACGCCCGAAGGCCAAGGCGCGCGCGCCGTCGCGGAAGGCTGGACACAGAAGGATGGCAAACTGCCGGTCAATCCGTCGGGCGGGCTGAAGGCCAAGGGCCACCCGATCGGCGCGACCGGCGTGTCGATGCACGTGCTCACCGCGATGCAGCTTTGCGGGGTGGCGGGCGACATCCAGGTGCGCGACGCCAAGTTGGGCGGCATCTTCAACATGGGCGGCGCCGCGGTCGCGAACTACGTGAGTGTGCTGGAACGGATCAAATAGCGGCATCCGGCGCTGTTTTTGCCGAGTTCCCGCGCGAAATCCGTCTGCCTTTGCGAATGCCCTTCGCTCGAACTCCTTAACCCCGTCTCACTATAAGATTGCCCCAAGGGGAGTACGCGGGCGTGGGAAAATCGATCTACCTCATCAATCCGGCCGCCGACATGCCGAGCTATTTCAGCGCGGAGGCGTTCGCGGCGCGTGGCTTGCCGGCGGCGATCGCGATCGCGGACCTGGCGATTGCGACCGTTGCGGGAATGGCCCCTGAGGATTTCAGCGTCGAACTCTGCGACGAGAACGTCTCAGCGGTCAATTTCGATACCGCCGCCGATTATGTCGGCATCACCGGCAAGGTCAGCCAGTGGCATCGGATGAAAAGCATCGCCGGCGAATTCCGGCGGCGCGGCAAGACGGTCGTGATCGGCGGACCGTATGCGTCGCTCAGTCCCGAGGTCGTGCGTCCGCATTGCGACATCCTGGTGCGCGGCGAAATCGAGGAGATCGCGTCGCAGATCTTCGCCGATCTGATCAGCGGCGACTGGAAGCACGAGTACGTCGGCACGCGCCCTGACCTGCGCACCTCGCCGATGCCGCGCTGGGACCTCTATCGGAACGATCGGGCCATCATGGGGGCGGTGCAGACCTCGCGCGGCTGCCCGTTCGAATGCGAATTCTGCGACGTGATCCAGTATCTCGGGCGCAAGCAGCGCCACAAGCCGGTCGATCAGGTGATCGCCGAGCTCGATCAGCTTTACCGCCTCGGCTACCGTTCGGCATTTATCGCAGACGACAATTTCACGGTTTATCGTGCGCACGCCAAGGAACTGCTCGCCGCCATGCGCGACTGGAACGACGAGCGCGCGGGCGGGCGTTTCCGCTTCAACACGCAGGTCTCGATCGATGCGGCGGGCGACGAGGAACTGCTGCGGATGTGCGCCGATGCCGGGTTGACGCACGTGTTCATCGGCATCGAGACGCCGAACGAGGTGAGCCTGCGCGAGGTCAAGAAACGGCAGAACCTGAAGAAGAACCTTGTCGATGAAATCCAGCGCTTTGTCGATTTCGGAATTTCGGTCGACTGCGGCATGATCGTCGGGTTCGACGGCGACGATGCGACGATCTTCCAGCGGCAATACAATTTCGCGATGGCATCATCGGTGCCGATCTTCAGTCTCGCGACACTGGTCGCACCCGATGCGACGCCGCTCCATGCGCGGCTCGCGGCGGAAGGCCGGCTGTTCGACAATTCGTCTGTCACGACGGCCGCGCCGTGGTATTCGAACATCGTTCCCAAGCAGATGACGCGGGAAGAAGTGGTCCAGGGCGTGAAGTGGCTGTGCAACTCGCTCTACCGGCCCGAAGCGTTCGAGGAGCGCGTCGCCAAGGTGATCGCCACGTTCGGAAGCAAGCGCGAGCAGAAGCGTACCGACAGCAGCGTGCACGACATGCGAACCGTCTATGCGGATTCTGCGACGCTGATCCGAAGCATCGCGCGGCTTGGTCCGGCCGAGAAGAAGATGCTCGGCAATATCGTGAGAATGTTCCCGCAGAACCCGGCCGCGGCGTCCTACGTCATGGGCAACCTGTACCAGTACGCGCAGGCCCGCTTCATGTACGAGTGCGGCCAGTTCTGGGACCCGATGCTGGGCGCCGCCTCCGCCCCCGTGCTGCCGCAGCGGCCGCTCGAAAGGGTTGCCGTACCGGCCTGATGCCGATACCCGGATAGCGAACACCGGGGTCTCTTGGCCGCTCATGCTTTTCAACAGCTACGCCTTTCTGCTGGTCTTCCTTCCGGCGGCGATCGTCATCTATCGCGCTCGCCGATCCGCATCCGCGGTTGCGGATGCCGGTGCTGATCGCTGCTGTCGCTCGTCTTCTACGGCTACTGGGACGTGCGCTTCCTGCCGCTGCTGGTCGGCTCGATTCTGATCAACTGGCTGGCGGCGAAGTGGTACGTCGCGACGAAACAGGGCGCGATCGTCACGGCGGCGATCGTCGCGAACCTCGCGGCGCTCGGCCTTCTTCAAATACATGAACTTCTTCGCCGAGACGGTCACCGTCGTTCGGCCTGCCGGTCGGGCCGTTCTCGATCGTGCTGCCGCTCGGCATCTCGTTCTTCACCTTCCATCACATCATGTATCTGGTCGACCTGCGGCGCGGAAAGCGCCGGCGAATTCGCGCTCGACCGCTACGCGCTCTACATCGCGTTCTTTCCGCAGGCGATCGCCGGGCCGCTCGCGCGCTGGTCGGAGGTGATGCACCAGTTCGGCCGCGAGGTTTACGCGCCCGGCTGGCAGCGCCAGTTCGCGCTCGGCATCACCTTCATCGTGCTCGGCCTGATCCAGAAGACGCTGCTCGGCGATCCGATCGGCCGCACTGCATCGATCCGATCTACGCGCAGGCGAAGCTCGGCGCCGTGCCCGACGGGCAATCGTGGCTCGCGCTCGGGTTCATCTTCCAGATCCTGTTCGATTTCGCGGGCTACTCGGACATCGCGATCGGGCTCGGCGCTGCTGTTCGGCGTGCAGCTTCCCTACAATTTCAACGCGCCGTTCCGCTCGACCAACATGCAGGATCTCTGGCAGCGCTGGCACATGACGCTGATGACGTTCCTGCGCGACTACGTGTTTCATCCGCTTGCCAACGCGCGCTTCGGGCGCAGCGCACCGGCTGCTGCAGTACTTCGCGGCCATGATCCTCACCATGGCGCTATGCGGGCTGTGGCACGGGCCGAGCTGGACCTTCGTGCTGTGGGGCGTCGCTGCAAGGCGTCGCGGTGGTGACCGTGTCGCTGTGGCGCCGCTACGGCTGGCGTATGCCGTCGCTCGCGGGTTGGGCGATCACGATGGTGTTCGCGCTGTTGCTTGGCGTCGTCTTCCGCGCGGGCTCGCTTGAGGCGGCGTGGCACGTGTATCAGGGGCCTCGCTGGTGCTGCCGGATTTGAGCGCAGTCGGGCGCGCGCTGCCGATCATCGTCGCGGGGTTGATCGCCTTCCTGCTGCCGGCGAGCCAGGACATCGTGGCGTGGCTGAACGAGCGGCCGAGGCAGCTGGCTGCCGCCGCGCTTGCGCTGGTGGTGGTTGGCGTGCTGATCGAACTGGGAGACCGGGACGCTTATGAGTTCGTCTACTTCCAGTTCTGACAGCGCCGCGCGAGGCCGCGCCCGCGTGGGGGCGCTGGCTCGCGACGTTCGTCGCGACGCTTGGCGTCGCGGGCGCGCTCGTGCTGGCGCTGATCCTGATCGTCGACCCCTACGACAGCGGCTTCGGTCTGCTCGGCATCAAGGGCGTCGACGACGCAAGCCCGCGCACCGCGAACGCGAGCCGCGCGCGCGATCCGCAATTCGACTCCGCCGTGATCGGCAATTCGACCGGACAACTGCTCAAGCCCGAGCGAGCTGTCGCAGTCTGACCGGTGCGAACTTCGTGCAGCTCACCACGCCGGGCACCGGGCCGCGCGAGCAGCTCGCCATGATGGACTATTTCGTGCGGCACCATCCGAAAGTCGGCGCGCTGGTGATCGCCGCCGATGCCGGCTGGTGCACTGCGCGATCCGGCGCTGCCGCTGCAGCATCCGTTTCCGTTCTGGCTCTATGGCGAGAGCAAGCTCGACTACGTCACGCGCATGTTCTCCTCGCGCGCGCTGCGCCATGCCGGGCGGCGGCTGATGATCCTCGCCGGGCGGCGCCAGCCGAGCGCCGCGGACGGCTATTGGGACTACGAGAAGGAAGGCGCGCGGCGAATTCGCGCCGGCTGATCGAGCCGCGCGACGATGGCGGCCCGGCGCCGCAAAGCGTGAGCGAGGATTTTCCCGGCGTCGCGCTGCTCGGTGCGGCGATCGCGCAAGCTGCCCGCCGACGTGCCGGTCGTGCTGTTCGTGCCGCCGGTGTATCTCCAGCCACGCTCCCGCGACCGGGCACGTTCGCGGCTGCGGAGGAAGCGGCGTGCAAGGCGGCGCTGCGGAAGCTGGTCGCCGGACGGCCGCGCAGCAATTTCATCGACTTCCGCGTCGACAATCGCGCTGACGCGCGAGCGCGCCAACTTCATGGACTTCGGCCACTACCGCGCGATCATCGCGCGGCGGATGGAGCAGGGCATCGCCGAGAGCATCAAGCTCGGCGACAAGGCCCGAATTCGATCGAGCTTTAGACCTGCTCATGTCGTCATGCCCGGCCTTGTGCCGGGCATCCACGACTTCCGATCGCGGCGCAAGACGTGGATGGCCGGGACAAGCCCGGCGACGACGGAGCGTGAATTGCTAAGGCGGCGGCGCTAAGCTGTCGCTCAACATACATCGGCGGTGAGAAGCTCTGCTGGCTCGAGCCACAGCTTGCGCGTCAGCGAGCGCTGCACCTTGCCGCTGGTGGTTTTCGGCAGCGTGTTCGGGCGGATCAGCACGATGTGGCGCGCGAACACCTCGTGCTCTTCTGTGATCGCCTCGCGGATGAGGCCGGTGATCTCGTCCGGGTCGATGCGGTTGCGCGCGGTGCGCTCGACCTCCTGCACGACCACAAGCGTCTCCTCGCCGCGATCGTCCGGCACCGAGAACACCGCGCCGCCGTTCTGGCGGAGCGCCGGATGCGCGCGCCCGACGGTGAGCTCGATGTCCTGCGGATAGTGATTCATGCCGCGGATGATGACGAGATCCTTGATGCGGCCGGTGATGAACAACTGGCCGCGGGTATCGAGAAAACCGAGATCGCCGCTGCGCAGCCACACGCCGTCCTCGCCTTCGATGCGCGCCTGCAGGCTCTGCGGTCGTTGCGTCCGGATTGTCCCAATAGGCGCGCGCGACATGCGCGCCGTCGATCCATAGTTCCCCGATCGCGTCGGGCGGAAGCCGCCGCAGCGTCTGCGGATCGACGATCGCAAGGCGGCTATCCGGGATCGGATAACCGGAACCGACCAGCACGTGCGTGTCGTCTTTGTCGTCCGGGTCGCGAATGACATGCGCCTGTAGCCCGGCGCTGCTCAGTCTGCGCGTGTCATGCCCGGCGCCGACGGGGCTCATCGAAACGATTAGCGTCGCTTCGGCCATGCCGAAGCCCGGATTCATCGACGCCGGCTTGAACCCGTAAGGCGTGAAGGTCTCGATGAATTTCTCGAGAGTCGCGGCACGGATCGGCTCGGCGCCGACCAGCACGATCTTCCATGACGAGAGATCGACGCCGTCCATCTGATCGGCGCGCAGGCGCGTGATGCACAAATCGTAGGCGAAGTTGGGCGATGCGGTGATCTCGGCACGGTAGTGGCTGATTGCGCGCAGCCACGTGAGCGGGCGCTGCATGAAACCGGACGGCGCCAGCAGCACGCAGAGCGCGCCCAGATACATCGAGCCGACGACGCTAAGGATCAGGCCCATATCGTGATAGAGCGGCAGCCAGTTGACGCAGGTCGAGTGCTTGCCGGTGCCGAGCGCGCGTTGTGCCATCGCCATGTTGGCAAGCAGCATGGCATGCGTGACGACCACGCCCTTCGGGTCGGAGGTCGAGCCCGAGGTGTATTGCAGGAAGGCGATGTCTTGCATCTGCGGACGTGGCAGATCGATCGCGTCCGGTGCGCCGGGCGCAAGATCGACGGTCAGCCATTGCAGATGGTGGCCGAAAAGCGCTCCGCGAGATCGCCGCGCTGGGCGAGCGCGGGACTGGTCAGCGCGAGCGCCGGCTTGCAGTTTGCCATGATGCTGGCGCTCGAATCGCGCGCGCTTTGCCGGCGCGGCACCATCATCGGCACCGCGATCATGCGCGCGATCAGGCAACCGAAAAACGCGACGACGAATTCAAGTCCGGGCGGAAACACCAGCAGCGCGCGCTCGCCGGGTTTTGCGGCGGCGGCGAGCCGCTTCGCGACGGCGTTCGCCGCGTCGTGCAACTCGCGAAACGTCAGCACCGACTTCTTCGGCGCCGCGGTCGGTCAGGAAAATCAGCGCGCGCTCGTGCGCTTGCGTCGCGGCGCGATGCTCCAGGACGGCAACGAGCGAGGAAAACTGCTCCATGACCTCAGCGGGTGGCCGCGGGCTGCCCGGCTCGCGCTGCGAGCTTGTCCGCAAGGTGCGCGGAGAGCGCATCGACCGTCGGATGATCGTGGAAGGTCTCGGGCGACAGCTCCAGATCGAGCCGGTCCTCAAGTTCCATCAGCAGATACACCGTCATGGCGGAATCGAGCCCGAGCCGCGCGAACTTCGCGTTCACGTCCACCGTGTCTTTCGGAATCCGCAGGATCTCGGCGAGCTGGTCGACGCAGAACGCGGAAATTTCTTGCTTGGTCATGGATGCACTTTTTGGGAAAACCGCCGGGACAATAGGGGCGCGCGACCGATTGTCAAATCATTCGGCGGCGGGCGACATCGCGGGAGCTTCCTGCGGCACCGGCGCCGGCGGCGCCATGAACTGCGCGCGCGCAAGCTCGGCGAACCGGCCATTGCGCGCGACCAGTTCGTCGAACGTGCCCTGCTCGATGACGTGTCCCTGATCGAACACCAGGATGCGGGTGGCGTTGCGCACGGTCGCCAGGCGGTGCGCGATCACGAAGGTGGTGCGGCCCCTCATCACCTCGTCGAGCGCGGCCTGCACCTTGCGCTCCGTGGTGGCGTCGAGCGCGCTCGTCGCCTCGTCGAGGATCAGGATCGGCGGATCCTTCAACAGCGCGCGCGCAATCGAGATGCGCTGGCGTTCGCCGCCGGAGAGCGAGCGCCCGCGCTCGCCGACGGTGCCGTCCAGACCGTCCGGGTGGCGCGCGATCAGTTCGCTCGCCTGCGCGCGCGCGGCAGCCTCGAGCAATTGCTCGTCGGTCGCGTCCGGATTGCCGACGCGCAGGTTCTCGGCGATCGAGCGGTTGAACAGCAGCGCCTCCTGATAGACTACGCCGATGTTGTGGCGCAGCGCCGCGAGCTTGAGCGCCTTGATGTCCATGCCGTCGATCTTGATCACGCCGGATTGCGGATCGAAGGCGCGATGCAGGAGCGCCAGCGCAGTCGATTTGCCGGCGCCGGTCGAGCCGACCAGCGCGATGGTCTCGCCCGGCAGCGCGGTGAACGAGAGCTCCGCGATGGCGGCGCGCTTGCCGTCATAGGAGAACGACACGTCGTTGAATTCGATCAGTCCGCGCATGCGCCCGGGATCGATCGCGCCGGGGCTGTCGCGCACCACCGGCACGGTATCGAGCACCTGGAAGAACTCGCGCAGCCGCGGCGCGTCAAGCAGCACCTTGTTGGT
The DNA here is from genome assembly GCA_963778455.1 of uncultured Alphaproteobacteria bacterium. Taxonomy (GTDB): domain Bacteria; phylum Pseudomonadota; class Alphaproteobacteria; order Rhizobiales; family Xanthobacteraceae; genus PALSA-894. Next base: position 96,537 of record CAVZUL010000005.1, on the reverse strand, counting down.
GAAGCCGACCGCCTGTTCGAGCCGGACGATCAGCAGCGCGGCGAAACTCATGAAGGTGACGATCTCGCCGATGGTCGCGAGCCCTTGCATGTTGAGCCAGATGCCGAGCGTGAAGATCGACAGCATCGTGATGGTGGTGGCCGAGCGCGTCAGCACCGCGATGATCGCCCACCAGTTGAGCACCGGCATCTGCGCGGCGAGCAGGCGGTCGGCCTCGTAGCGCAGGCTCTTCACCTCGGCCTCGACGCGGGCAAAGCCCTGCACCAGCGCGATGTTGCTCAGCGCATCGGACGCGCGCTCGGCCATCGCCGTGTAGTGGCTTTCGACCGCGCTCTGCAGCTTGTCGGTCTTGCGGATCACCAGCGCGGTCAGGCCCGCGAAGATGACGCACAGGACCACCAGCAACGAGGCGAGCCGCCAATTGACGAACAGCGACAGCGGCAGGAGCACGAACAGCGCCACGAAGGCCGCGAGATGCTCGCGGAAGAACGACAGCCACAAGCCCCACAGCGCGTCGACGCCGGTGAGCATCACCTTCATCAGCCGCCCGGAGTGTGAGCCGCCGTGGAACGACAGCGGCAATTGCAGAACGTGCTCGAAATACATCGTGGTGATCGACTGCTTGCGCCGGTGCGACAGGCGATCGGAATGCAATGCCACCAGCACGCTGCAGACGATGGTGAACAGGCCGAAGCCGACCCATGCGGCGAGCAGCGGGGTCAGGTCGGTGAAGCTCGGCGTGGTGGAGGCTGCCTGCGCGCGCACCAGCGTGTCGATGATGCGGCCGAACAGCACCGGCTCGGCGAACTGCGCGGCGGCGAGCGCCACGTTGGCGACCGCGAGGATCCAGCCAAGGCGCGCCTCCGGCCCGAGGAGGGCGAGCACGCGGCTATAGAGCTTGACAAAGTTCATGTCTTCCAAGGTCAATTTATCTGCTGGCGGAGCAGCGCGTAACGCCGCGCCAACGGTCATCCACCGCAGAAAGTTCCATATTTTGGGCGCATTGACCACAGGGGTTGCGGGCGCCCTAAGCCATTCTGCCCGCGAGCTTTTCCTGTGGGACCTGCTCTCAGGTCTGCGCGAAGCCGGAGCGCTGCGCCCAGCCGGTCATGCGCATCTCCAGCATCGCCATCAGCCAGTACATCACGATGCCTTCGACCGCGAGCGCGAGCAGGCCGGCGAAGATCAGCGGCACCTGGAATTGCGCCTGCGCCTGCAGCATCAGATTGCCGATCCCGACATTCGACGCGACGCTCTCGGAAATCACCGCGCCGACGAAGGCGAGCGTGATCGCGACCTTCAGCGAGCCGAAGAAATACGGCAGCGCACGCGGAATGCCGACCTTGCGCATGATGTCGAGCTTGGAGGCGCCGAGCGCCTTGAGCACGTCTTCGAGCTCCGGCTCGATCGTGGCGAGCCCGGTCGCGACGTTCACGACGATCGGGAAGAACGAGATCAGGAACGCGGTCAGCACCGCCGGGACGAAGCCGATGCCGAACCACAGCACCAGGATCGGCACCACGGCGACCTTGGGGATCGCGTTGAAGCCGATCATCAGCGGATAGACGCCGGCATAGACCGCGCGCGACCAGCCGACCGCGAGGCCGAGCAGCAGGCCGAATCCGACGGCAAGCGCGAATCCGACCAGCGTCGAGGAGAGCGTGAACAGCGAATGCTTGTAGAGCGCCGGCCAGTAGTCGATCACGGCCTTGAACACGAGCGTCGGCGGCGGCAGGAAGAAGAGCGGGATATTGAAGATGCGGCACGCGGCTTCCCAGACGACGAACAGCGCCACGGTCGCGAGCCAGGGCGCAAGGCGGATGGCGAGCGTGGTCTTCATTGCCGCGCCTTCACGATGTGCTCGCGCAGCTCGTGCACGATATCGGTGAATTGCGGCGTGAAGGTCACTTCGAGATCGCGCGGGCGCGGGATGTCGACGACGCGCTCGGCGAGGATGCGGCCGGGCCGCGCCGACATCACGAAGATGCGGTCGGCGAGGAACACCGCCTCGCGCAGGTCGTGCGTCACCAGCACGATGGTGATCTTGCGCGCCGCCTGCAGGTCGCGGATGACGCACCACAGCTCCTCGCGCGTGAACGCATCGAGCGCGCCGAACGGCTCATCGAGCATCAACAGGTCGGGTTCGTGGATCAGCGCGCGGCACAGCGACGTGCGCTGCTGCATGCCGCCGGAGAGCTGCCAGGGAAACTTGTCGCCCTGGCCGGCGAGGCCGACCGAGGCGAGCAGCGCCTCGGCGCGCGCGACATATTCGGCCTTGTGGCGGCGGATGCGGCTGCGGTGCGGCTCGACGATTTCGAGCGGCAGCAGCAGGTTTTCCAGCGTCGTGCGCCACGGGAGCAAAGTCGGCGCCTGGAACGCCATGCCGGCGATCTTGACCGGCTTCGCCACGACTGAGCCCGCGACCTGCACGCTCCCCTTGAAGGGGAATTGCAGGCCGGTCGCGAGCTTCATCAGGGTGGACTTGCCGCAGCCGGACGGGCCGACCACCGCGGCGAACTCGCCGCGGTTCACATGGATCGAGAGGCCGTCGACCGCGAGCGTGCCGCCGGTTCCGCCGTAGACGTGGCTGACGTCGTCGAGCGCGACGAAGGCGCTCACCGCGATGACCCCGTTCCGATCATTCCCGCCCCCGGGCGCGGTTCAAGTCAATCAATCGAGCTCAGTCCGCCTTGCGCGCCGCCGCGTCAGGCAGGAACGACGGGTCGAACACGTCCGCGCCCTTCGGCTTGGCGTTCTTGAACTGGTAGGTCAGCGCGATCTGGTCGATCGACTTGTCGAGCCGGTCCATGTCGACGGCGCCGAAGCCGTTCTTCTTCACTTCCGGCGTCAGGATGTTGTCCTTGAGCGCGATCTGCAGCCGCTCGAGCTCGACCTCCTTCTTGGCGACGTCGTTGCGCTTGAGCACGGACTCGACCGCGCTGGCGGGATTCTTCACCGTCTCCTGCAGCCCCTTGGTGAACGCGCGCAGGAAGCCTTTCACGGCCTCCGGCTTCTCGGCGGCGAATTTCGGATTCACGATGATGGTGTTGCCGTAGAGATTGACGCCGTAGTCGGCCATCAGCAGCACCGTGATGTCGTTCGCCGGAACGCCGCGATCCTTCAGGTTGATGTAGGACGAGAACGAGAAGCCCGTGATGGCATCGACCTCGCCGCTCGCGAGCATCGGCTCGCGCACCGGGAAGCCGACGCGACACGATCGTGACCTTCGAGGCGTCGATGCCGTTCGCCTGCACGAAGATCGGCCACTGCGCAAAGGCGCCATCCGGCGGCGGGGCGCCGAGCTTCTTGCCTTCCAGGTCCTTCGGCGTCGAGACGCCGCGGCTCTTGCGCCCGACGATCGAGAACGGCGGCTTGTTGTAGACCATGTACACCGCCTTGATCGGCGTGCCCGGATTGGCGTCGCGGAACTTGATCAGCGAATTGATGTCGCCGAAGCCCATGTCGTAGGTGCCGGACGCGACGCGGTTGATCGGCTCGAGCGAGCCGCCCGCGGTGTCGATGGTGACGTCGAGGCCCTCGGCCTTGAAGTAGCCCTTGTCGATCGCGACCACGAACGGCGCGGCGGGGCCTTCGAACTTGAAGTCGAGCGAGAACTTGATCGGGCGTCTGCGCCGAGGCGGCGCGTGGCGGCGAGCGCCGATGCGGCGAGAAGTCCGATCCGGCCGAGCCGGAGGAGATCGACCGTCATTTCGTCGTTCCTTTCCATTGGAGCTTGCGCCGCCTGTCCGCACCCGCAGGCCGCCTGTGGCGAGTGTTCGATTTCAATGTAGCTTTAGCAAAGAACATGCCGCCCTAAAGTGCAAGCACGGACCGTCGGAAGAGTGAACGCGTGCCCAGAAGCGCGGCAGCGTGCCGCATCCGCGGGCGCTGCGGCCAGATCGGGCGCAGCGATCCGGCGAAATGCTTACATAAGATGAATGTCACTGAGTTGCCGCCAGGGAGGCCGCGCGATGAGCCCGCGCGCGCGCGGCATGGGCAAAGCCACGCTGCCCGGTCTTCGCGGCGCCCTATGCGGCGCCGGACGAGGAGCTTGCGGCCGCGCTGCTCGGCGCAGCGCCGCGCGAGGCCGCCGCCGAGGCGCGCATCGACGCGCGCGCGACGCGGCTGGTCGAGGCGATCCGGGCGAAGTCCGGCGGGCTCGGCGGCATCGAGGATTTCCTGCGCGAGTATTCGCTCTCCACCCGCGAGGGCCTCGCCCTGATGGTGCTGGCCGAGGCGCTGCTGCGCGTGCCGGATTCGGCGACCGCCGACCGGCTGATCGAGGACAAGCTGTCGGCCGGCGACTGGACCCACCACGAGGTGAAGTCGAGCGCGCTGCTGGTCTCGGCGTCGGCCTGGGCGCTCGGCATTTCGGCGCGCATCATCCAGCCGGGCGAGACGCCGGAGAACATCCTCGAAAGCCTCGGCAAGCGGCTTGGGCCTGCCCGCGGTGCGCGCCGCGACGCGGCAGGCGATGCGGCTGCTCGGCTCGCATTTCGTGCTCGGGCAGAGCATCGAGGAGGCGCTGTCGCGCGCCGCGGGACAGCCGCGAATTTCGCTACTCCTACGACATGCTCGGCGAGGGCGCGCGCACCGAGGCCGACGCGGAGCGCTATTTCCAAAGCTACGCGCGCGCGATCGACGCGATCGGCGCGACCGCCGGCAACGCGCGCCTGCCGGACCGGCCGGGCATCTCGGTCAAGCTCTCGGCGCTGCATCCGCGCTACGAGGCGGTCTCGCGCGAGCGACGTTCTGCGCGAACTGACGCCGCGCGTGCTCGAGCTCGCGCGGCAGGCCAAACGCACGATCTCAACTTCACCGTCGATGCCGAGGAGGCGGACCGGCTCGAACTGTCGCTCGACGTGATCGGCGCGGTGCTTGGCGATCCCTCGCTGGCCGGCTGGGACGGGTTCGGGCTCGCGATCCAGGCCTATCAGAAGCGCGCGGGCGCGGTGATCGACTGGGTGCGCGATGCCGCGGTGGCGCTCGACCGCCGCATGATGGTGCGGCTCGTCAAGGGCGCCTACTGGGACACCGAGGTGAAGCGCGCGCAGGAGCGCGGGCTTGCCGGACTATCCGGTGTTCACCCGCAAGGCGATGACGGATCTCTGCTACATGGACTGCGCGCGCAAACTGCTCGCCGCGCGGCCGCATCTCTACCCGCAGTTCGCCACGCACAATGCGCTCACCGTCGCGAGCGTGATCGAGCAGGCGGGCGGCGTTACGGGCTACGAATTCCAGCGCCTGCACGGCATGGGCGAGGCGCTGTACGAGGCGCTGATCGCCGAGGAGTCCGGCGCGCCTGCCGCGTCTACGCGCCGGTCGGCGGGCATCGCGATCTGCTCGCCTATCTGGTGCGGCGCCTCCTGGAGAACGGCGCCAACTCGTCGTTCGTGTCGGTCGCGGCCGATCCGTCGGTGCCGGTCGCGAAATCCTGCAGCGGCCGCAGGACTGGATCGCGGACGCGAGCCACGCGCGGCATCCGCGCATTCCGCTGCCGCGCGACCTCTACGCGCCGGCGCGCAGGAATTCCGCCGGCGTGGAGTTCGGCGACCGCGCGAGCCTCGAGGCTTGCTGGTTGAGGTCCGCAGCGCGAAGCCCGACACCGAAGCCGCGCCGCTGGTCGACGGCATCGCGCTCGACGGGCACCGGCGCGCGGTCGTCTCGCCGATCGACGGCACGACAATCGGCCACGTCACCGACGGCGACGCCGCGCTCGCGACCGCCGCGATGTCGGCGGCGCAGGCGGGCTTCGCGGCGTGGGCCGCAACGCCGGTCGCGCGAGCGCGCCGCTGCGCTGGAACGCGCCGCCGATGCTCATCGAGGCGAACCGCGACGCGCTGATCGCGCTGTTGCAAGCCGAAGGCGGCAAGACGCTCGACGATGCGCTCGCCGAAGTGCGCGAGGCGGTCGACTTCTGCCGCTACTACGCCGCGCGAGGCGCGGCGCGCGCTCGTGCCGGAGCGCATGCCGGGGCCGACCGGCGAGACCAACGATCTCACCTATCGCGGGCGCGGCGTGTTCGTCTGCATCAGCCCGTGGAATTTTCCGCTCGCGATCTTCACCGGCCAGATCGCGGCCGCGCTCGTCGCGGGCAACACCGTCGTCGCCAAGCCCGCCGAGCAGACGCCGCTGATCGCTGCGGCAGCGGTCCGCCTGCTGCATGATGCGGGCGTGCCGACAACCGCGCTGCATCTCGTGCCGGGCGACGGCAAGGCCGGCGCGGCGCTGATCGCGGACCGCGCGCGTCGCGGGCGTTGCCTTCACGGGCTCGACCGAGGTCGCGCGGGCGATCAACCGCGCGCTCGCCGCCAAGGATGGACCGATCGTGCCGCTGATCGCCGAGACCGGCGGCATCAACGCGATGATCGTCGACGCGACCGCGCTGCCCGAGCAGGTGACCGACGACGTCATCACCTCGGCGTTCCGCTCGGCCGGCCAGCGCTGCTCGGCGCTGCGGCTCCTGTGCGTGCAGGAGGACGTGGCCGACCGCATCATCGAGATGATCGAAGGTGCGGCGCGCGCGCTCGTCGTCGGCGATCCGCGCGAGGTCGCGACGCATGTCGGGCCGGTGATCGACCAGGAGGCGAAGGACAAGCTCGACACACTGGATCGCCGCGCATGCGAGCTGCGTCATCTTCCGCCATGACGGCGCGCCGGCAAGCGGCACCTATCGTGGCGCCGACCATCATCGCGCTCGACCGCGCGCGCGACCTGACCGAGAGAAGTGTTCGGCCCGATCCTGCATGTGGTGCGCTGGCGCGCCGACGAGCTGGACCAGTTGCTCGACGACATCGCCGCCAACGGCTACGGCCTGACGCTCGGCATCCACTCGCGCATCGACGACACCGCCGAGCACATCGTGCGGCGGCTCGCCAACGGCAATGTCTACGTCAACCGCAACATGATCGGCGCCGTGGTCGGCACGCAGCCGTTCGGCGGCATCGGATTGTCCGGCACCGGCCCGAAAGCCGGCGGCCCGAATTACCTGCGACGCTTTGCCACTGAGCAGGTGGTGACGGTGAACACCGCGGCGGCCGGCGGCAACGCGAGCCTGCTGGCGGAGGGCGAGTAAGGCGCCTTCTCTCGCAGGGCTTTCCCGCAGATGCGCGATTTCGCCCGATAAACATTACGTTTTTGTCATTCATCAACGCGTAGCGCGCATTCAAATCGCGTTCAGTGGAACTCGCGCATTCTGCCGCACGTTATCAGGCGAGCGACTTCTCCGTCGTCCGGCGTCGCTCAAGCTGATGCGCCGGACGGCAAACCGAGGAGAACGACGATGACCATCAAATCCACGCTCATCTGCGCGACGGCGATTGCGATCGCGCTGACGAGCTTCGACCTGCGCCCTGCCGCGGCGGCGCCCGAAGGCGGGCCGGCGATCGTGAAGCAGAATGCCGGCGCCGACGAATTCAGCGCGCAGCGCAAGCGGCGCGGCCGCGGCGTCCATCCGGCGGTGCCGCTCGCGGCGTTCGGCGCGATCGTCGGCACGATCGGCGCCGTTGCGGCGGCCAACGCACGGCGTGACTACTATGAGCGCCACTACTATGCGCCGGGCTACTACGGCGGACCGGCCTACGGCTACTACGGAGCCGCCCGCGCTATCAGTACCACGAGGCGCCGGTGTATCAGCGTCACTACGGCGCGCCCGCCTACGGCATCGCGACTACTACAGCCGCTGCGGCTCGGGCGGCCAGCCCGGCTATCGCGGCCCGAACGTGAACGTGCCGGGAGCGACGAACTACGGCAACGCGGCCGGCCAGAACGGGCAGGCGCCGCCGCCGCAGTGGCGCGGCGCGAGCGTGGGCGGCAGCAACTGACCTGGCTCGATCAGATGCGGAGCGGCGGCCCTCGGGCCGCCGTTTTCCATTGGCGTCCAGCCTGGTCCGGCCACATATTGCGTCAAAAATTCACTTGTTAACAACTAATAGACCCAGTTGCGCTATGGTCCGCGCATGAGTGATTCGCTCGACCGCCTCTATGAGGGGGTCCTTGCCGCCCGGCATGGCGATCCGACGCAAGTCGCGCACCGCGCGGCTGTTGCGCTCCGGCCGCGCCAAGATCGCCAAGAAGCTCGCCGAAGAGGCCGTCGAAGTCGTGATCGACGCCATGAACGGCAACCGCGACGCCGTGGTCAAGGAAAGCGCCGACCTCATCTACAATCTCGTCGTGCTCTGGGTCGCCTCGGGCGTGCAGCCCAAGGAAGTCTGGAAGGAAATGGAGCGGCGCGAGCGCCTGTTCGGCATCGCCGAGAAGCTGCTCAAGGAGCCGGCCGACGCCGATCCGCGCCGCAAGGTGGTGACGCTCGAAAGCCGCCGCCTGCGCAAGCGGCGCTGATCGGCCCACGTCGCATCCGCCGCAGCATGGACATCCGGACACTGCGTCGCTAATCAGGCGCCGCCATGCTCAGACGACTGTACGACTGGACGTTTCGCTTGCGGCACGCAAGAGCGCCGACTGGTGGCTCGGCTTCATCGCGTTCGTCGAAAGCTCGGTCTTCGTGATCCCGGCCGAGGTGATGTTCGTGCCGATGGGGCTCGCGCGGCCGGACGGCGTCTGGCGCTATGCGATGATCGCACCGTCACGTCGGTGGCGGGCGGCGTGTTCGGCTGGATCTGTCGGCTACGCGTACTGAATACGATCGCTCGGCCGATGCTCGATCAGCTCTACGGCACGCCGACAAGTTCGAGGAACTGCGCAGCAGGCCAGCGGCAATTTCGGTTTCGCGCTGGATCCTGATCACGCTCCAGCCTTGCGCATCTGCCTCCCATGAAGGTCGTGTCGATCGCGTCCGGGCGTCGGCGTGAACATCTGGCTGTTCGTCGCCTCGTGCATCATGGCGCGCGGGCGCGCTTCGCGCTGATGGCCTTGCTGCTGCGGCGCTACGGCGAGCCGATCCGCGAATTCATCGAGAAGCGCCTCGGCCTGCTGGCCGCGATCGGGGCGGCCGCGCTTATCGCGCTCGATTTCGCTGATCGATATCTACGGGATGATTCTGATGCCGCACTGCAGCGTCCTCATTTTCGCCATGCGCCGGCGCGCAAGACTGACACGAGCCTCCGCCTGGTTTGCAGGCATGGATTCGGGCATGCACCACGCATCAGTTCGGCCGTTCGTGCCCGCGCTTTGCGCTGCGCGTGCGCTTGCTGCTCGCATGCGCGCTAGCGTGTGCACTGAACGCGCAGGACCACGCGGCTCGCCGCCGGCCAATCCGCCGGCGGTGATCGAAGCGCCGCCGCCTCCGCCGCGAGCACTGGCCTGCCGCCGCCGCGCGAGATGTTCGGCGCGATCGGCCGCTTCATCGATCAGTCGATCTCCAATGTGGGCGCGGGCGTCGGCGCCGGCGTGAGGGGCGCGGGCGAGACGCTTCGGCGCGACCACGAATGCGGCGGGCGAACTCGCCAAGGGCGTGACCGACGCGGCCGGCACGGTCGCGCGGCTGCCGACGACCAACATCGTGTCGGGTCACGAGCTTTGCACCGCCGCGCCGAACGGCGCGCCGGATTGCAGCGGCGCGAGCGTCGCGCTGTGCAAGTCCAAGGGCTTCGAGCGCGGCAACAGCCTCGACATCACGTCGTCGTTCAAGTGCCCGGCGCAGATGTGGCGCGAGGGCCGCGCGCCGAATCCGCAGGAGTGCAGCGACGAGTCCTTCGTCTCGCGCGCGATCTGCCAATAGGCCGTTGTTATCCGGCCCCGATCTGTGATGTCATCCCCGCATTGAATTGTTGCGGAGGAAGCGCCTCGTGAACTTTCATGCCCTGCTGCTCGAACGGGAGGCCGCCGGCCGGCCCGTCACCGTCGGCCTGATCGGCGCCGGCAAGTTCGGCACCATGTTCCTCGCGCAGGTGCGGCGCACGCGCGGCATGCATCTCGTCGGCATCGCGGACCTCTCCGCCGAGCGCGCCGCCAAGGCGCTCGCCTCCTGCGGCTGGGATGAGCAGCAGTATCAGGCGGCCTCGCTCGGCGACGCGTTCAAGAGCGGCCGCACGCACATCACGCAGGATTCCGCCGCGCTGATCGCGTTTCCCGACATCGAGGTGATCGTCGAGGCGACCGGCGATCCGAAAGCCGGCATCCGCCATGCGCTGCAAATCATCGAGCACGGCAAGCATGTCGTGATGGTCAACGTCGAGGCCGACGTGGTGGCTGGTCCGCTGCTCGCCTCGAAGGCGCGCGCGGCCGGCGTGATCTACAGCCTCGCGTGGGGCGATCAGCCGGCGCTGATCTGCGAGCATGTCGACTGGGCGCGCGCGTGCGGCTTCGAGGTGGTCTCGGCCGGCAAGGGCACGCGCTATCACCCGACCTTCCATCAATCGACGCCCGACACCGTGTGGGACAATTTCGGCCTGCCGCCCGAGATGGTCGCGAAGGGCGGCATGAATCCGAAGATGTTCAACTCGTTCATCGACGGCACCAAGTCCGGCATCGAGATGACGGCGGTGTGCAACGCGACCGGGCTCACGCCGCAGCCGGACGGGCTCTCGTTTCCGCCGTCGTCGGTCTACGACCTCGCGAAGGTGTGCAAGCCGAAGAGCGTCAGGCGGCAAGCTCGCGATCACCGGCACGACCGAGGTGGTCTCCTCGCTTCACCGCGACAAGTCGCCGGTCGAGAACCATCTGCAGATCGGCACCTATGTGGTGATCAAGGCGGGCCACGAATACGTGCGGCGCTGCGCCGCAGGAATACAACATGCTCCCCGACGAGACGTTCGAGCACATGGCGCTGTACCGCCCGACCCACATGATCGGGCTCGAGCTCGGCATCTCGGTCGCGTCCGCGGCGCTGCGCAAGGAGGCGACCGGCGCGCCGACCGGCTTCCGCTCCGACGTGGTGGCGACCGCGAAGAAGAACATGAAGGCGGGCGAAATGCTCGACGGCGAGGGCGGCTATTGCGTGTGGGGCAAGCAGACGCCGGCCGACCGCTCGCTCGACGAGGGCCTGCTGCCGCTCGGCCTCGCCCACAACGTCAAGCTCAAGCGCGATGTCGCGACCGGCGAGCAGCTCAAATGGGCCGATGTCGACTACGACCCGAGCGATTTCGCCGTGAAGGTGCGGCGCGAGATGGAAGCGGCGTTCGGAAGGCGGAATGTGTGACGGCGACCGGTGTTAGCCGTGGAGCGGATAAGAAATAGAGGAGGAGAGGATGCGCGCAACGTTCAAGGCGCTGATGCTCGGTGCCGCGATGGCGGTGCTGCTCACGCCCGCCAGGGCCGAGACCAAGCTCACCGTCATCGTGTTTCCGGGCGTGCAGAACCTGCCGATGTTCGCCGCGCAGGCGAAGGGCTTTTTCGCCAAGCGCGATCTTGCGGTCGATCTGAAGTTCACGCCGAACTCGGACGAACTGCGCAACGGGCTCGCCGAGGGCCGCTATCACATCGCGCATTCGGCGGTCGACAACGCGTTCGCGATGAAGGACAAGGCCAATGTCGATATCGCGGTGGTGCTCGGCGGCGACGACAGCTTCAACCGCCTGATGGTGCAGCCGGAGATCAATTCGCTCGCCGACCTCAAGGGCAAGACCGTCGCGGTCGACGCGGTGAACACCGCCTATGCGTTTCAGCTTTACGAGATGCTGCGCCAGAAGGGCCTGAACAAGGGCGACTACGAGGTGAAGCCGGTCGGCGGGACGGCGCAGCGCCTGGAAGCGATGACCAAGGACAAGACCTACGCGGCCGCGATGATGAACCCGCCATTCTCGATCCGCGCCGAGAAGGCCGGCCTCAAGGCGATCGATACGGCGGCAGCCGCGCTCGGCGCCTATCAGGGCTCGGCCGCCTTCGTGCTGCGCACTGGGGCGACGGCGAATGCGGACGCGCTGGTCAAATATCTGCAGGCCTATGTCGAAGGACTGCGCTGGATGCTCGATCCGAAGAACAAGGCGGAGGCGGTTGGCCTGCTGGTCGAGCGGCTGAAGCTGCCGGAGGATGTCGCCGCGCAGGCCTATGACGCGACACTGAAGGGCTTCAACAAGGACGGCGCGCTCGACATGGAGGGCGTGCGCAACGTGCTCAAGCTGCGCGCGCAGTTCGAAGGCGGCACGCCGGCGGCGCCGGAGAAGTACATCGATCTGAGCTATTACCAGAAGGCGCTCGCGGGGATGTGAGCGATGGCGGTCGAGGTGGTCTTCCCGGGCGTGTTCGTTGAGGAGCTGCCCGGTGGGCCGCGCCCGATCGAAGGCGTCAGCACCTCGACCACCGCGTTCATCGGAGCGGCGGAACGCGGGCCGACCGAGCCGTATCTTGTCAGATCGTGGATTGAGTTCGAGCGGGAATTCGGCGGACACTCGCAGACGAGCACGCTGAGCTTTGCGGTGCGCCAGTTCTTCGAGAACGGCGGTACGCGCGCGGTGATCGTGCGCGCCGCCGGGGATGGGTCTGCAGCGACACAAGCCGGACTGCGCGCGCTCGACAGAACTGAGTTCAGCCTGCTCTGCATTCCGCCCTATGCGCTTTCGTTGGACGTCGACATCGCCGCCTGGGAGGCGGCTGCGAACTGTTGCCGCGAGCGCCGCGCGTTCCTCATCGTCGATGCGCCCGCCGCGTGGTCGCTTAAGGATGCGGCAGGGCACGCGTCTTCCTTCCGCCTTTCGGCGCGGGAAAACGCCGCGATTTATTTTCCGCGCCTGCGCGTGGCGGACCCGCTCGATGGCAGCAGGCTGGTGTCCTGTGCACCTTGCGGCTGCGTTGCCGGGATCATCAGCCGAACCGATCAGACACGTGGTGTGTGGAAGGCGCCCGCCGGCATCGAAGCCGTCGTGAAGGGCGCGGCCGGGCTCTCGGCTGTTCCGGATGAGAACGCGAACGAACAGCTCGCCGCGGCCGGCGTCAATTGCCTGCGCAATTTTCCCGCGACCGCAATCGTAGTCTGGGGCGCCCGTACCCTCGCTGGAACGGAGCAAGATTCATCCGAGTGGAGATATGTCCCGGTCCGGCGTCTGGCGCTTTACATGCAGGAGAGCCTCGTGCGCGGCACGCATTGGGCGGTGTTCGAGCCGAACAGTGAGCCCACCTGGAAACAGCTCAGGAGCCAGGTCGCCGACTTCATGACGGGGCTGTGGCGACAGGGCGCCTTGCAGGGTGCGCGTCCCAACGACGCCTTCTACGTCCGCTGCGACGCCGGCACCACGACGCAGGACGACCTCGACAACGGGCGCGTCAACATCGAGATCGGCTTCGCGCCGCTGCGCCCCGCGGAGTTCGTGATCTTTCGCATTCAGCGATCATGCGGCCGCCGGAGTAGCTGCCAGCACCCGATCCACCTCCGCCACCGCCAGGAACAAGTGATACAGCACGCGCGCGGGCGTGACCGGCGCGATCGGCGTGCCGTCGCGCGCGAGCTGATTGTGCCAGTTGGCGCCGTCGGGGCGCATGAAGTGACTGCGCGATCAGCGCGAGATGCGCGCTGATCGCGGCGCGCGCCGCCTCGTCGTTCAGCCATTCGGCGCGCGCCACGCAGGCCTTGATGATATTCGGTCTGCGGCCAGAGCAGCTTGGTGCCGGCAACAAGCGCGCCGGTCGCGTCGACGCCGTCGAACACCGCGCCGGCAGGCCGTCGCCGCGCTCGATGCCGAATGTGCGTGCCGAACGCGAACAGCCGCTCCGCATAGGGCGACGACGCTGTCGTCGTGCGTGTGGCGATAGATATTCGTGCAGCAGCCACACCCATTCGAACTGATGTCCCGGCTCGCGCAGGCGTCCCTCGGTCGCCGGGCGCCGGCGACCAGTCCTCGGCGAAGAACTCGATCAGCGCGCCGGTGTCGCGGATCGACGAAGCGGCGCTTGAACAGATCGACCAGCGCGCCGGCGCGGCGCAGCCAGTTCTTCTCGCCGGTCGCGACATGCAGCGCGAGCAGCGCCTCGAGCAGATGCATGTGCGGGTTCTGCCGGCGCGGCAGCTTCATCTCGCGTGCGGCCGGGCGCGAACTCCTCGAAGAAGCCGCCATGCGCGGATCGCGCGAGCCGCGCTGCATCGAACTCCCACGTGGCGTCGGCAAGCTGGATCGCGCTCGCATCGTCGGTCGCGCGGAAATACCAGGCGAGCGCGAACAGCACGAAGGCGTGGTCGTAGGCGTCGCGCGTGTTGTCGAGCGTCGCGCCGTCGACCGAGACCGCGCGGAACCAGCCGCCGTCGGGCGCGCGCGCCGCGCGCATCAGGAACGCGATGCCGTGCCGCGCGGCCTCGCCGGAAGCGGGATCGCCGCTCAACAGATAGGCGTGGCTGAACACATAGGTGAGGCGCGCCTGCACCAACGTGGTGCGCCGCTGATTCGCGACCGGGCGAGCCCGAGCGCGTCGAGATTCTCGAAGAAACCGCCGGCCGGATCGTGAATGCGCGCGAGCCAGTAACGGCAGACGTGATCGATCAGCCAGGGCCGCAGCGTGCGGGAGTTTCCGGATCGAAGAGTTTCACGCCCACCGAAAAATCCCGCGTCCTGCGTCGAAATTCCGCGCGAATGCGCACGCCGCGACCTTGTCACCTCGCGCTCGCGCGCGCTAGCATGTTAGCGTGACAAGAACGCGGCCCATCCCCAAGAAAAGCCGGCCGCAATTCAGGGAGGATTTCATGCGTGTTCCTGGCCGTCATCGCGGCATTCTGCCTTTCGGTTTTCGCCGCCGCGCCGCAGGCGCAGGCCCAGCAGGTCATCACGCTCAACGGCGCCGTGCAGTTCAACGACGACCACGCCTTCAACAAGGCGCTGGTGAAGTTCGAGGAGCTGGTGAAGAAGTACTACGGCAAGCCGATCAACTTCGTGCTGCACAAGAACTCCTCGCTCGGCCTCGAGAAGCAGTATTTCGAGTACATGGCGCAGGGCAAGGCGGTCGACTACGCGCATCGTGTCGCCGGCGCACATGTCGACCTTCTCCAAGGCGGCGCCGTTCATCGACGCGCCGTTCCTGTTCCGCGACCTCGCGCACTGGAACAAGGTGCTCGACGCCGACCTGCTCAAGCCGGTCGCCGACGAGATCAACGAGAAAGCCGAAGTGATGCTGATCGGCTACGCGGGCGGCGGCACGCGCAACATCTTCGTCAACAAGCCGGTGAAGAACCTCGCCGAGATCAAGGCGCTGAAGGTGCGCGTGCAGGGCGCGCCGATCTGGAGCCGCACGTTCCAGGCCGCCGGCATGGCGCCGACCGTCATCGCCTACAACGAAGTCTACAACGCGATCCAGAACAACGTGATCGCGGCGGGCGAGAACGAGGCGGCGGGCGTCGAGTTCGATGAAGTTCTACGAAGTCGCGCCGCATCTCGCGATGACCGAGCACGCGATCACGATCCGGCCGATCTGCTTCTCGACCAAGACCTTCAAGACGCTGCCGAAGGACCTGCAGGACGCGATCCTCAAGGCCGGCAAGGAAGCGGGCGCCTATGGCCGCCAGGTCGAGTCCTCGGAAGACACCGCCAAGCTCGACGCGCTGGAAAAGGCCGGCAAGCTCAAGCGCGTGCCGTTCGCCGACCGCGACGCGATGAAGAAGCTGGTCGATCCCGTGATGGCGGCCTACGCCAAGGAGATCGGCGCGGAGAAGATCTTCGCGGAGATCAACGACATCAAGTGAGCCGGCGCCATCCGGCTTGGTATCGACGCGGCCGGGAGCTCGTCCCGGCCGCTTCGTTCCTTCGGACGATTCATTCATGACCGCATATCGACCGAGACCGCCCGCCGGGCCTGTGGCGGCGGTTCACGCGGCTCTACGCCGATGTCCTTTCGGCTCTGCTCGCGATCACGGTCGGCCTGCTGATCATCCCGGTCAGCCTGCAGATCTTCTCGCGCTACACCGAGCTGATCCCGTCCTACATCTGGACCGAGGAGATGGCGCGCTTCATGTTCATCTGGACGATCATGATCGGCGCCATGATCGGCGTGCGCGAGTTCGACCCATTTCGAGGTCGACCTGCTGCCGCAGATGTCGCCGCGCGGCGAGGCGGTCGCGCGGCTGCTCGGGCGGCTCGGCGTGCTCGTTGCGGCCTGCGTCTTCGTCTCGGCCGGCATCGAGTTCACGCGCTTCGCCTGGCAGCGCACCTCGGAGCTCGCCGACCTGCCGCTCTGGTTCATCCACGTCGCCTGGCCGGTGACCGGCGTCACGCTGGATCGTCTTCCTCGGCGAGCAGGTGCTGAGCGATCTCAAGATCATTTTCGGGAGAGCCTAAGTGACCGGTTCCGTGCTGTCGCCGGGAATGGCGGCGCTGATCCTGTTCGGCTGCTTCTTCCTCTTCATGTTCATGCGGGTGCCGGTCGCGTTCGCGCTGGCGCTCGCCTGCCTGCCGATTCTCGCGATCGAGCCGCGGCTCGACACGATGAATCTGATGCAGGAGACGTTCAACGCCTACAACTCGTTCATCCTGCTCGCGGTGCCGTTCTTCCTGCTCACCGCCAACCTGATGAACGTCGGCGGCACGACCGACCGGCTGCTGAAGCTCTCGCGCACGATGGTCGGGCACTTCCCCGGCGGGCTCGCGCAGATCAACGTGGTGCTGTCGATCTTCTTCGCCGGCATCTCGGGCTCGTCCACCGCGGACGCCGCGAGCCAGTCGAAGATCTTCATCGAGGCGCAGACCAAGGAGGGCTACGACCTCTCCTTCTCGGTCGCCATCACGGCGGTGTCGGCGGTGCTCGCCGTGATCATCCCGCCCTCGATCCTGATGATCGTGTGGGGCGGCATCCTCACGGTGTCGATCGGCGCGCTGTTCCTCGCCGGCATCATTCCGGGCCTGCTGATCGGGCTCGCCCAGATGGCGACCGTGCACGCCTACGCCAAGGCGCGCGGCTATCCGACCTATCCGCGCGAGACGTGGCGCGCGCTCGTCTGCGCCACCTGGATCGCGGTCCCGGCGCTGATGACGCCGGGCATCATCATCGGCGGCAAGATCTTCGGCTGGTTCACGGCGACCGAGTCCGCCTGCATCGCGGTGCTCTATGCCGGCGCGCTGTCGCTGTTCGTCTATCGCGAGATGGACCTGAAGGGCCTCTACTGCGGCGCTGCTCGACACCGGCAAGCTCGCCGGCATCGCGCTGTTCTGCGTCGGCACCGCGAGCACGTTCGGCTGGCTGCTCGCCTACTACAAGATTCCCGAGGCGATCCTGACCGGCGTCAGCGCCTGGGGCATGGGCTTCTCGGCGACCGGCTTCTTCATCGCGTTCGTGTTTCTCGTGGTCGGCTGCTTCCTCGACGCCATCCCGGCGATCATCATCTGCGCGCCGATCCTCGAGCCGCTCGCCAAGGCCGTGCAGATGGACCCGGTGCATTTCGCGATGATCGGCATCGTGTCGCTCGCGTTCGGGCTGGTGACGCCGCCCTACGGGCTGTGCCTGATGATCGCCTGCTCGGTCGCCGGAATGCGCATCCGCGATGCCATCAAGGACACCGGCATCATGCTGGTGCCGATGCTGATGGTGCTGGCGCTGGTGATCGTCTGGCCGAAGGTGTCGCTGTTCCTGCCGGGGCTGATCTCGCCGGAATTCCTGAAGTAGCTGATTCGGTCGGCTCGTTCGGCCGGCGCCGGCTTCTTGCGCAGTCGCCGCGATCGTGCTGCGCACGCGCAGCGCCGACATTCCACAGCGGCGCCGAACTGCTTGATCGTCGCGCTTGATGCGCCGCCAGCCGAGCGAGAGCGGCGACCGAGGGCCAGCCGCGCAGGTCACGGCGGCCGAATAATCGTACAGCTGCTGCTCGGTCTCGCACCAGTCGCGCTTGTAGGGCTCGTCGCCGATGGTGAAGTCGAAGCGCTTGAGGCCGCGCGCGATCGCGTAGCGCAACAGCTCGCGCAGATGCGCGGCGCCGGGCCCGAAGCGCGAGACCTCGCCGTCGTCGTAGCTCGCGAGAACGTGATAGTAGCAGTCGCGGAACGTGAGCCCGAGATTGACCGCCGCCCAGGTCGCGCCGACGTCGAGCCGGCTCAGATGGACGAGCGAGCGCAGGCGCGGCGTGTCGCAAGCTCGCGGAAGAACTCCATATGGCCGGGCCGCGCGAACATGTTGGCCACGCCCATGCGGGCGAACGACTTGCTCTTCTGCTCGATCAGCACGTCGAGCGTCGCGGCGATCTCGCCGCGCTTCCTGCGGATCGACGAAGCTTGACCTCGCCGAGCTCGCCGAGCCGCTTGAGCTTGGTGCGGTCGCGCCGCCGCGTCGCGGACGAGCGCTTCGACGTGTAGAACTGCTCCCAGTCGGTGCCGAGCACGGTCTCGTAGGCGCCGCTCGGATTGAGCTGCACGTCGAGGCAGAGCATCGGATTGGGCTGCGCGCCGATCGTCTCGGGCATCTTGGCGAGCGCGATCGTGTCGTGGCGCAGCGCGGGCGTCGCCTGGAGCAGGACGACGGATGTCGTGCCAGAGCGCGGCGAAGTCGTCCGGTCCGACGACGCGCGGAGAAATCCGGCGCGAGCAGCGGCGCGTTGTAGTCGCACAGATCCTGCCCGAGGAACGTCAGGCGGCGCGCGAGCCTGCGCGGCTCGCACCGCGAGCGGCAGCACGAACAGGATGTCGTCGCCGCGCCGGCCGACGACGATCGCGGGCGTCACGCCGGTCAGCGTTCCGATGTGGCGCTGCCAGGCGGAGAGCCAGTCGAAGGTCTGGAACGGCGTGCAGTCGGCGGTCTGCTCGAAGCGGCGCCAGTCCTGCTCGGCCGCCGCGAGATCCTGATGCACCGACGAGGCTGATCTCGCCGGCGTGCGGCGCTCGCTGCGCGGCGCCTCGCGGCGGTGCGCCGCGCTCGCGTGCGCCTCGGCGCGCAAGGGTGCGCGCGCATGAACGATTGATCTGCCGCCTGTCCCACGATCGGCCACTGCTGAGGTGAAGCGTCGGGCGCAGTCTGCCCGATATCCCTCAATAAACCGTTGTGCGGATCGGCGTAATCCTTGCGAGTGTCGACCATGCGCGCAAGCTATTGAAATTAAACAGAAAATTCAGTCGGTGCCGGACGGCGGCAAGTCGCGCGGAAAAATCTTGATGAGTCCGCCTGTGCCGGCCTACGACTTGGGCAGGCAACCCTGCGGTGTGCGTGATGAAGGTCGGATGCGTGTTCGCCATGGCGCTGCGTTCGCTGCGTTCGGTCCGGCGCATGCGCGGCCGCGCGGGCGAGTGGGCCTATCGCTCCGGCGACTATCCGCGCGCGGTGCGGCGAATCGGGCCGGCGGCGGAGCGCGGCGATGCGCGCGCGCAGGCCTATCTCGGCTTCATGTACCAGTATGGGCGCGGCGTGCCGCAGAACTATCGCGCTCGCGGTCTACTGGTACCGGCGCGGTGCCGAGCAGGGCAATGCGGTCGCGCAGCATCTGCTCGGCCTGATGTACGACAAGGGCCTGGGCGTCGCGACCGATCACGTGCTCGCGCACATGTGGCTCAGCCTCGCGGCGGCGCGCACCAAGGGCGCCGAGCACGAGGACAATGTCCGGCTGCGCGACGCGGTCGCGTCGAAGATGAGCCTCGGCCAGCTCGCCGACGCGCAGTATCTCGCGAGCGCCTGGGTGCCGAAGCCGGAGCGCTAGCGTGAATCGCTTACAGTTCCGGTCTCGGCTTGGCCGCGCCGGATGCCCGCTGCCGCGCTAGGCCGCGGCTGCCGGCGACGCGGCATGCCGCGGCGCGGCATCGCCGGACGCCCGCCCGGAACCGGCAGCGCGAGCGTGATGGTCTGCTGGTCCTTCTGCAGCGTCGCCTCGCGTCCCTTCACCGAACGCAGCACCCAGCCGGAGTGATCCTGCCCGGTCTTGAGCCGGATGACGTTGTTGGTCGCCTGATCGAGGAACACCGCGAAGCCTTCGGTCTCGCTCGCGATCGCGCCGACCAGCATGAGCGGCGGCTGCTCGGGCTCGGCGGGCGGCGGGCGGCGGGCGGCGGCGCGGCCACGACCGGCGTGCCGGCGACCGCCGGCGCGGGCGCGCGCCGCGAGGGCAGGAACAGCGGCCGGTCGCGCGTCGCGGTCAGCGTCGAGAGCGGGATCGCCCAGAGCGGATTGCCGCTCGGATCGCTGCGCTCGACGCGCTGCGGCGGCCGTTGGGCGACATGTCGACCGGCGCCGGCATGACATTGCTCGGCGGCAGGTCGAGCGCGCCCGGCGGGTTGGCGCCGCGCGCCTCGAGCCGCCGACGCAGCAGCGCGGCGGTGAGCCCGATCGGGGCGATGCGCGCGTCATTTGTCGCCCTGCCATCGGCCCGAGACCGCGAGCAGCAGGCGCATGCGGCCGCCTTCCGGCGCCGATGCGGTCTGCGGCGACTGCGCCACGAACTGCTCGATGAACAGGAACGGCATGCCGGCTTCGAGATCGTAGAGCAGGCGCTGCAGCGCCGCGTGATCGAGCTCGCAGCTTGCCAGCACGCTGACAAAGCCGTCCTTCGCCTGCACGCCCTGCACGTCGACCTGCGAGGAGAGCACGTTGCCGCCGACTTTCGTCACGGCGTCGGCGACGCGCTGCAGCAGCGCCGCGCCCGCGACGGTCAGCGTCTGGCCTTCGAGGAACGGCGAGCCGGTCGGCACCTGGCTCGCGGCCGCGCCGGCAGCGGTCAGCGGCGAGGGCTTGCGTCCCTCGAGCTGCGCCAGCAGGTCGGACGCGGCGGCGACCGACTGGCGGCGCTCGAGAATGTCGGCGACGCCGGTCCACGCCATCGCGCAGCAGCACCACGACCGCCGCCACATAGCCGAGCGCCGCCAGCGAGCGGGCGGATGGAAGACAGGCGTCTGGTCGGGGTCGTGCTCATGAGCGCAACGCGAAGACGGGTTCGATCTGCGCCTCGATGTGGAAGCGCTCGCCCGGATCGGACGGCGCCTTCGTGGTCGGGGCGAAGAAGGTGGCGCGGGTGAAGTTCGGCGACTGCTCGATCAGGCGGATCAGCGCGGGCGCATCGCGCGTCACGCCGATCACGCGCAGCTTGTCGCCCTCGATGCGCAGCTCGGTGACGTAGGTGTGGTCGGGCAGGATCTGCGACAGCACTTCGAGCACGATCACGCTCGACGGGCTCTGGTGCTTGCGGCGCTCGAGCGCGCGCAGCGGCGTCGCGGCCTGCGGGCCGTCGCGTCCGGCGCGGATCGCCGCGCGGCGCTCCGCGATGCGGCGCGTCAGTTCGTCCTGCTGGCTCGCCGAGACGGACGCCGACCACGGCCGCGGCGCTCAGCGACACGCCCGCCAGCAATCCGGCGCCGATCAGCACGCGCGACCAGCGCACGCGCGCACGCGCGTGAAGTCGAGCGCGCCGCGCGCCTGATGATCGAGCACCGTGATCGGCGCGGCGCCGGGCGGCGTCGCCGTGACGGTGACCGCTTCGGCGCCGGCCGCGATCAGCGCATCGACCAGCGGCTGCACCAGCGTGCGCGCGGTCGCCGCGACCGTCACCACCATGCGGTCGGCGCCGGCGATCGCCGGCTCGCTCCAGCCGAACGCGGCATCGTTCGCGCTCCATGGCGTCAGCCGGTCGATCTGCTGCGCGCACCACGCCGTCGAGAAACTCGGTCGCGCGCTGCGGCAATTCGAGCGGGCGGAACAGGAAGCGCGCCGGGCGCAGCACAAGCTCGGCGCGGCTGCCGTCGAGCATCGTCGCGATGCTGTCGGGATGAGCGGCGACGATTTGTCCGTCGACGATCTGCACGCGCTCGAACGGCAGGCCGGAGGGCGCGTCGCGCCCGCGGTCTGGATCACGAACGAGCCCTCGTCCTCCTCGATCACCTGCACGGTCTTGCGCGTGCCGAACGACGAGAACGCCGCACGATCGCGGCCGCGGCGGAATCGATCCAGCGCGAGAAATAGCGCCGTGATGTCGGCGAGGCCCGTCATCGTCGCTGCCACCCGCGTGCCCGGCGTGTCGTCGATGTCGTCGCGCCAGGTGAGGATGCGATACGGCTCGGTGCCGCTGTCGAGGATGAAGATCACGGCCTCGGTGGTCATGCGCTGTCCGCTGTCGAATGCGATGCGGGCGGTCACCCGCAGCGCCTTGCTGCCTTGCGTGGTCGCGAGGGCCTGGGCGGGACCGAGCATCGCCAGCAGGCCCTGCGCATTCTGCGGCCCTGCCTCGCGTTGCACAAGGACTGCGTTCAGGCGTGCCGGGTCCATGCCGGGCAGCGCCGCGATCACCTGCGGCGCCGCGTCGAGAATGTTGATCTGCGGCTGGCCGCTGTAGACCGTGAGGAACGGCAGAGCGCGCTCGACCAGCAGGTCGGGAATTCCAAGAACGAGCGCCGAGTCTCGCCGGTGTGCTGGAAGGGGCACCGCGCGGGCCGTAGGGAAGGCCGGCGGCGCGATAGAGGCCCGGCTTCGGTGTCGGCGCTTGCCCTCCGCCGGCGGCGAGCGCCAGCCGATGATGCGGTCCGCGTAATAGTCGGCCGCGGCGCGCGGCGCGCCGAGCGAGGCGAACAGGCCGGCGAGCAGCTCCTTCGGCGCGGTGTTGAGATCGATGCGCGCGGTCTCCGACATGAACTCGGCGTTCACGCTGGCGTTGCCGATGCGGAACGCGAAGCGTGCCGCGCGACGGCGGCGCCTGCGGGTTGGCGGCGACCTGATAGACGGAGAGCTCGATTGCGGCGCGCGCCAGCCCCTCGGCCTGCAGCCGCTCGTCATGCACCGTGAAGGCGATCGCGGTGTTGATGACGTACACCGAGAAGATCGTCGCAAGCGTCGCGAGCGCAGCCAGGATCCACAGCACCGCGACGACGATGAAGCCGTCGCGGCCGCATTGCGCGCGCAGAGTATTTGAAAGACGTGCCTGCATCGGTCAGCCGGAGCTCGGTTGCTGCGGATTGGGCATGGCGATTGAGGCAATCGGCGATCACCTCGGCGAGAATGCAGTCGGCCGGCATGTCGGCATGGACGAGGGTCGCGGTCGAAACCGAGAGCGTGCGGTCGGTCTCGGCGTCGCGCAACTGCACGCGGATCGCGCTCGGCAGCTCGCCTTCGCCGCGCCAGACATTGCGCCAGACGCGGTCCGGCCCCGCATAGGAGAAGGTCACGCGATAGGGCGCGCGCACCAGCACGACCGGATCGCGCGGGACGCGGCTGCGGGCTCGACGCCGTCGCGGCTCATGGGAAGAAACGCGCGCGCGCGTGCGCACCATCATCAGGCCCTTGTCGCCGCCGATCTCCATGATGCGGACGAGTTCGAGGCCGGGCCGCGTGTTCGGTCCGAGCGCAGTGCGCAGGAACGTGACCGAGAGTTCGGTGCCGTCGAACACCGGCTGGCGGACGTTGGCGCCCGCGGTAATGAATTCGGCGGCGGCGAGATCGGCGACGATGCGCTCCAGCCCGGCCGCGAGCGTTTCGAGCTCGCTGCACGCGCGCAAAGCCGCGATTCCAGTTCGGCAGCCATTGCGCCGTCACGGTCGCGATCGCGGCGAGGATCGCGCCCATCAGCGCGGTCGCGAGCAGCGCTTCCACCAGCGTGAAGCCCGCGATGTTCGCCGACGCGGACGCTTGCTCATTCGGCTGGCCTCCGGCGCAGCTTGCACGGTGTTGACCTGGAGGAGCGGTCCGGACGGCGACTGCACGCGCACCACGACCGTCTGCGGGATCCAGTCGGTCGCTTGCGGATCGATGAAGTTGGCGTGGAACGGCAGCACGTCGACGCGCCAGCGGTGGCCCGCGGCCTCGCCGGAGAAACTGCCGGGCACGAGCTGGTCGCGGCCGGGCAGTCCGGTGACGATCGCGCGCGCGGTTTCGACCAAGCGTCAGATGCAGCGCCGATCGAGCGCACGCCGCGCGTCGTCACGGCGATGAGCGAGCCGATCGCCGAGAGCGAGACCGCGACGACCGCGAGCGCGACCAGCACCTCGATCAAGGTGAAGCCCGCGCTCGCGCGCCGTTTCTTAGATGCGGTCGAGCGGAACAACCTCGACCCCTCCGGTGAGCCAGTTGACGCGGATCTCGTAGCCGACGCCGAGCCGCGTCAGCGCGATGGCGCCGCCGCACGACATGCCGGACGCGAAGAAGCGGATCGTCTGGCCGGCCGGGCGCTGATTGCAGCGCGCCGCCAGCAGCGCGTCGAACGCCACGTCGTCCGGCACGCGGATGACGCGGCCGGTCGCGCCGGAGCGGACGACGCGCTGCGGCGCGTCGACCTCGGTCACGATCTGCACGCGGTTGCGGATCGCGGCGTTGCGGTCGGCCTTGAGCATCGCGGCGGTTTCGATCGCGTAGGATTCGAGCCGCGCCCGCGACGTGCCGCGCGGCAGCGCCGGGATCACGATCGCGGCCAGGATCGACACGATCGCGACGACGCAAACGACCTCGAGCAGCGTGAAGCCCTCGGTCCCGCTCAGCGCTGCCAGCTCGTGATGTCTTGCGCAGCGCCTGTTCCACCTTCTGTTCCATCCGCTCCGTAGGAGAGGATGTCGTAGGTGCCGTGCTGTCCCGGCGCCCGGTAGACATACGGGTTGCCCCACGGATCGGGCGGGACCGCGCCGCCCTTCAGATAGGGCCCGTTCCAGGACGCGATATTGCCCGGGCGACGCACCAGCGCGGAGAGCCCTTCCGAGCCGGCCGGATAGCGGCCGGTATCGAGAAAGAACAGGTCGAGCGCGCTCGCGAAGCTCTCGATCTGGATCTTGGCGGCCTTGGCCTTGGACTCGGTCAGGTAGTTGAGCACGCGCGGGCCGACGATGCCCATGATCAGCGCGATGATCGTGATGACGACCAGCAGCTCGACCAGCGTGAAGCCGCGCTGCCCGCGCGCCCGGCGGCGATTCGTTCCAAGTTGCTTCCGCCAAGTCCGCATGCTCAATCTCATCCGACGATCTGGCTGACGGACAGAAGCGAGGTCATCACCGACACGATCAGGCCGCCGACGATGATGCTGATGGTGACGATCGCGGCCGGCCCGGCGACGCCGACCACGCGGTCGAGGCTGCGCTGCAGCTTGGCCTCGTAGAATTCCGCGACGCGTCCGGCGAGCATCGGCAACTGCCCCGTCTCCTCGCCCAACCGTAGCATGCGCACCGCCATGGTGGGCAGCGTGGCGGTGTCGGTCAGCGCGTCCGACAGTTTGCCGCCGTGGCGCACGCGCTCCACCATCTGCGTCCAGATCGCGCGGTCGCTCGTCGTCGCCATCATGTCCACCAGGATGCGCAGCGTCGTGGTCAGCGGCACCGCGCTCGCGAGCAGGACGCCGAGATTGCGGCAGAACAAAGTGGTGCGGTGGTAGGTCAGCATCGGACTGATCAGCGGCAGGCGCGACAGCGAACGAGATCATGGCGGCGCGCGGTTTCGGCCGGCGCAGCAGCAGCCAGATGCCCGCAATGGCGAGCGCGAGGGCGATGGCGAGCACGTCGCCATGGGCGCGCAGGAACTCCGAGATGCCGATGAACATCAGCACGATCGGATCGAGCTTGGCGTTGAAGTCGCGCAGCACGGCGGCGAACTGCGGCAGCACGAACAGCAGGAAGAACAGCAGCACCGCGACGGCGGCGAGCAGCACGAAGGCCGGATAGCGCAGCGCATCGCCGAGGCTTGCGGCGCAGCGCCTCGGCGCGCGCGCGCTCGGCGGCGAGCACCTCGAGGATTTCGCCGAGCGTGCCGGAGGCTTCGCCGACGCGCACCAGCGCCACGTACATCGGCGGGAACAGCGACGGGATGGCGCGACAGCGCCTCGCCGAAGCTTTCGCCCGACAGGATGCTGGCGCGGATCTTGGCGACGGTCGGACGCAAGCCGCCGACGTCGATGTCGCTGGAGAGCAGCTCGAGCCCGTCGTCGAGCCGCGCGCCGGCCTTGAGCAGGAGCGCGAGATCGAGCGTGAACACCGTCACGTCCTCGGGCTTGGCGCGCTGCCCGAGCGTGAAGAAGCTCGGCGCGCCGCTCGGCGCGTTCCTCGGTGACGGTCTCGACCGGCACGAGGCCGAGATACTCGATGCGGCGTGCCGACTTCCGTCGCGGTCGGCGCCGTGATCGAGCCGGTGACGATCTCGCCGGCCTGCGTCAGCGCCTTGTAACGGAAGTTCGGCACGTCAGATTCTCACCGACGAGATCGAGATATCTCCGCGTTCGCGGCCGGAGCTGTTGCGCCCTCTCCCCTGTGGGAGAGGGCAACTCGGAGCTTCAACAAGCGGTGACGGGTGAGGGGTTCGGTCCGCAACCCCTCACCCAACAGAGTTTGCGGAAACTCCAGCGATGCCCTCTCCCACAAGGGGAGAGGGCACGAGATGCAAACGCCGGACTGCTTTGCCACAGGCAATCACCTGACCGTCGTGACGCGCAGCACTTCGGCCGCCGAGGTCACGCCGGCGCGGCACTTGGCGACCGCGTCCTCGATCATCGTGGTCATGCCGGCCTTGACGGCGGCCTCCTCGACCACGCCGGTGTCGGTGTTCGCGCCGATCAGCTTGCGCACCGGCTCGGTCATTTCGAGGCACTCGAACACGCCGGAGCGGCCGCGATAGCCGGTGCCGCCGCAGCGCTCGCAGCCGGCGGGCTCGCACACCTTGTCGCCCGTCACGAAGCCGAGCATGCCGTAGCGCGGATCGGCGGCGAGATCGGCGGCGGTGAGTTTCTTCTCCACGCGGCAGCGGTCGCACAGGATGCGCACGAGGCGCTGCGCGATCACGGCGCGCAGGGTCGACTTGAGCAGGAAGCCTTCGACGCCGAGGTCGAGCAGGCGCGGCACCGCGGCGGCCGCGGTCTCGGTGTGCAGCGTGGTGAGCACCAGATGGCCGGTGAGCGCCGCATGGATCGCGATGTTGGCGGTCTCGGCGTCGCGCATCTCGCCGACCATGATGACGTCCGGGTCCTGGCGCACGAAGGCGCGCAACGCGTTGGAGAAGGTGAGCCCGATCGAGGGCTTCACCTGGCTCTGGTTGACGCCGTGGATCTCGTATTCGACCGGGTCCTCGATGGTGAGGATCTTGCGCGTCGATTCATTCAGGATCGACAGCATGGTGGCGAGCGTCGTGGTCTTGCCGCTGCCGGTCGGGCCGGTGACCACGATCATGCCGTGCGGCAGCAGCAGCAGCTTGCGCAGCAGCGCCTCGTCGTGCGGCAGCAGTCCGAGCTTGCCGATTTCCAGCAGGCCGCGATCGCGCGGCAAGCAGGCGGATCACGGCGGATTCGCCGTGCTGCGTCGGCATGGTGGCGACGCGCACGTCGAACTCGGCGCGCGCGACGCGCACGCGCGCGGCGCCGTCCTGCGGCAGGCGGCGCTCGGCGATGTTGAGGCCGGCGAGAATCTTGATGCGCGAGATCAGCGCGGCCGGCAGCACGCCGGCCGGCGTCGGCACGGCGCGCAGCAACCCGTCGACGCGCATGCGCACCACGAGGCCGGTGCGGAACGGCTCGATGTGGATGTCGGTCGCGCGCAGCTCCATGGCGCGTTCGAGCAGATCGTTGACGGCGCGCACGACCGGCGCGCCGCTCGCAAGATCGCGCAGGGATTCGACGTCGTCGTCGGCGCGCGTGCGAGGTTGCCTCGTCGCTGTCGGGCGCGGCCTCGTCGTCCTCGCCGAGCCGCTTCGCCAGCACGGTCGCGATGTCCTCGTAGGAGCGCGACCTCGATCTCGACCGGACGGCCGAGCACGATCTCGGCCGCGCGCACGCGCCGCGACATCGGTCGGATCGGCGAGCGCGAGCCGGCAGGCGCCGTCGGCGCCCGCGTAGGGGAACACGAGGGTCTCGCGCAGGAAGCGGCGCGAGAACTTCGGCGGCGAGCGACGGGGCGGCGATCAGTTGCGGCAGGGCGATCCGGGGCAGGCGGTAGAAGCTCGCGACCTCCTCGGCGAAGTCATTGGCCGACAGATCGCTCGCTTCCCAAAGGTCTCTGCAGCGTTCTTTCGCCGTTTCGCCGCGGGGTAGAATTAAGTTTCGATAGTAAGCTCGCAGCATTGAAATGCCGGTCCGTTAAGTATTTCACAAACTCGTCTACAACATTTGTAGTCATGGACATCACCGTTCTACAAAATAGTCCATGTTTTCATAGTATTGCGAATAGAATTCCCAGCTTGACAGGATTCCGCAATATTTATCATACAATAAGCAAGCGGTGTCAATTTGCTCGCGCTCGACTCTGCGTTATGCTACAAAGAGTTAGCGGGCCACGCCGCGCAACAAATGATCGGGTGGGCGGTGCGTAACATCCGTTGGCCGAAGCGGCGATTGCAGATCCGTATCCGCGCGGGCGGTTGATCATTTCCGTTTGTCTGCTTGCCGCCGTCACCGCCTCCTGCAACGTCCTCTACCAACGAAGATCAGCGACGCGAGCCCGACGTCTTCGACAAGGTGCGCGCGATCGACCTGTTGCCGCGCTTCCCGCAGCCGACCGGCACGACGTCGACCGGCCGCGCGGGCGGCGTGTCGTCCTGCGACGTATCTCGGCGAAGGCGCAGCGGGTCGTCGACGCGACCTCTCCCGGGTCGTTGGCGCGCAACAGGCGGCGAACGGCGAGGGCTATGAGCTGAATTTCGAGAACACGCCGGTCACCGGCGTCGCCAAGGTCGTGCTCGGCGACATCCTTGGGCTCGGCTACATCATCGATCCGCGCGTGCAGGGCACCATCACGCTCGCGTCGGGCCGGCCGGTGCCGAAGGGCGATCTGCTGTACGTGCTGGAAAGCGCGCTGCGCCTCTCCGGCGCGTCGCTGGTGCGCGACAAGCGCGGCTACATCATCCTGCCGGCGGCCGAAGCGGTCGGCAGCGGCGGCGTCGATGCCGCGGCCCGCGCGCGAGCCCGGCTTCGGCATCACGGTCGTTCCGCTGCAATACGTTTCGGCAACGACGCTCACCAAGCTGCTCGACAGCTTCGCCGTGAAGGCCGGCAGCGTGCGCGTCGATGCGGCGCGCAATCTCGTGCTGGTGCAGGGCAGCGGCACCGACCGGCGCAACGCGGTCGAGACCGTGCTGAGCTTCGACGCCGACTGGATGCGCGGTCAGTCGGTCGGCATCTATCCGGTGCGCAACTCGACGCCCGAGCCGGTCATCACGCGAGCTCGAGCGCATCATGGACTCGGGCGAAGGGCGGGCTGAGCCAGAGCCTGGTGAAGCTGCAGCCGATCGCGCGGCTCAACGCCATCATGGTGATCACCACGCAAGCCGGCGCTGCTGCGCACGGCGGCGACCTGGATCACCCGTCTCGACAAGTCCGACACCGCCAGCGACCGGCGTGAAGGTCTATCACGTGCGCTACGGCGATGCGCGCCAGATCGCCGCGTTGCTCAACGACATCTTCGGCGGCGGCCGCGGAGGCGGCGCGATCGACAGTGCGACCAACCAGATCGCGCCGGGCGCGGGCATCGACGACGAGCACCAGTGATGTGGCCCAGCAGGGGGGTCTGCGCATCGGTGGCGCGCGCACGCAGCCGGGAGGTTCGTCGGCGGATTCGCGCCTGAGCGGCGGCACGACCAGCCCGGCGATCGCCGCGCAGGCTGGCAGCCCGGCCGACGTCGTCGCGAGCCGCAGCGGGCCGTTCGGGCGCGGCGGCGGTCAGCCCCGGCGCAGGTGTCGGCATCGGAGGCGGCGGCGGCGGCGGCGGCACGGGCGGGCAGGGCGGCATCCTGCCCGGCGTCCGCATCACGGCGGACACGGTCAACAACACGCTGCTGATCTACGCCAACCAGGAAAACTATCGTGTGATCGAGCAGACGCTGAAGCAGCTCGACCGGCCGCAGCTCCAGGTCTCGATCGATGCGACCATCGCGGAGATCACGCTCAACGAGAACCTGCAATACGGCGTGCAGTTCTTCTTCAAGAGCAGCGACGTCGGATATTCCGCCGACAAGGGCTCGGCGGTGCTGACGCGCACCGGCAGCGCGATCCTCAGCCGCGCGCTGCCGGGTTTCAACTTCCTGCTCGGACCGGAAGCCGAGCCGCGTGTCGTGCTGGATGCGTTGCGCGGCGTCTCCGACGTGAAGGTGCTGTCGACGCCGTCGGTGGTCGTGCTCGACAACCAGGTCGCCACCTTGCAGGTCGGCGATCAGGTGCCGGTCGCGACCGCGAGCGCGACCGTGCTCACCGGCGCCGGCGCGCCGGTGGTGAACACGATCGACTATCGCAACACCGGCGTGATCCTGCGCGTCGTGCCGCGCATCAACGCCAACGGCAACGTGCTGCTCGACGTCGAGCAGGAGATTTCACAACGTCGCGGCCGGCAGCGCCGGCAGCCTGACGCCGACGGTGTCGCAGCGCCGCGTGAAGAGCTCGATCGCGGTCGCGAGCGGCCAGACCGTGCTGCTCGCGGGCCTGATCAGCGAGCGGCAGGACAACAGCCGCACCGGCATTCCGCTGATCGATCAGCTCGGCGAACTCGGCAAGCTGATCGGCAGCAACAACAAGGCGGCACAGCGCACCGAACTGATCATCTTCATCCGGCCGCAGATCATCCGCGACGGCGTCGACGCGATGCGCGTTGCCGAGGAGATGCGCACCAAGCTGCGCGGCCGGATCGGCACGTCGGACCCGCGCTTCTATCGGCAATAGACATGGCTCGCATCTCGCTGGTCGGCCGGCTGACGGGCTGGCGCGAGCGGCCGCTTGCGGCGCTGGCCATTCTGCTGGTGGCGGCCGCGGCGTGCGTGGCGAGCCTCGTGGCCGCGCCCGGCCTGCCCGGTTACCTCGGCGCCGCACTGGCGCTGATCGCGCTCGCGATCGCCGTGATCGACGCGCGCTGGTTCATCATTCCGAATGAGCTTTCCGCCGCGGGCTTCGCGCTCGCACTGGTCAACGCCGCCGTGCAGGCGCCGCACGCGATCTGGGAAGCGGTCGGGATCGCGGTGCTGCGCGGTGCGGTGCTGGCGGCGCTGTTTCTCGGCCTGCGCGCGCTCTACCGGCGCGTTCGCGGGCGCGACGGGATCGGGCTCGGCGACGTGAAGCTCGCGGCCGTCGCGGGCGCCTGGCTCGACTGGATCACCATGCCGATCGCGATCGAGATCGCGGCGCTCGCCGCACTCGCGGTGTTCGGCGTGCGCCACTATGCTTTGGGGCAGCGGTTCGATCCGGCGTTGAAGTTTCCGTTCGGGCTGTTTCTGGCGCCGAGCATCTGGATCGGCTGGCTGATCGAAGTGACGTTGCTCGGCGGCTAGTGCGGGATCAATTTAGGTTTGAGAAACACGGCCATTCCGTCCGCGCATGCGAAACTCGTCGCAGCGCCCTCTCCCCACCGGGCCGCGCCAGCGGCGCGACCCGGTGGGGAGAGGGCAAACATGGCTGGCGCCGGTGATTCGATCTCAATTCATCCCGCTCTAGGTCATGAACCGCGCTCTGCCGGGCGCGCGAGCAACCTCATGAGCAATGCAGCCAGCGCCACGCCGACGCAGGCTCCCACCGCATCGACCACGAAATCGATGAGCCGCGGGTGGCGCCCGGGCACGTAGAATTGCGCGAGCTCGATCGCCGCCGCGAAGATCACCAGCATGACCATGTGAGGTACGATCCGGCCCGGATAGCCGAGGCCGAGCGCGAAGCCGGTCAGGGCGAAGATCGCCATGTGCTCAAGACTGTGCGGCAGGAACGTCACCGGGCGCAGCGACGGGGCGACAAGCGAGAGCACGATGACGGCGAGCACGCACAACCAGCCGGTCGCCTGAAACAGCCTGCGCGCCATCGTCCCCCAACCGCTCATGCGGCGTTATCGAGCCGCCGTTAACCGATGTCCATCCGTGCCAAGGCGAGACAGCCGTCCCGGCCATCTCTGGCTCGTCGCGACATTAACCCCGTGCACCGGCGGAAATTCATCCCCGCAGCGCTGGCACGCTTTTCGCGGAACTCAGTGCGAGTCCACGAAAGGCTGTCCCGGTGCGGGACAAGGCTCGCCTATGACGTTCATGCCCCACTCGCTCTTGGTCGCCGCGCAGCCCGCGCGCTGGTGGGCGACATTTGCGCGCCACACGGTCAGCGTCGCGGCCGTGTTCGCCGACGCCGTGGCGATCGTCGCCCTCTCGATGCTGATGGGCGTGGGCTATCACATGGCCATCTATGGCGATGTCGGACCGCTCAGGAGCTTCCTCGGCGTCGGCGCCACCGCCGCCGGCCTGTTCGTGCTGCCGGGAATTTTCCGCCGCGAATACGACCTGCCGCATTACCTCGCGTTCCGTCCGCATCCGCGGCGCGTCTTCAACTACTGGAACGTCACCTTCATGGCGCTGCTCGCGCTCGCCTTCCTGACCCGCCTGATGGAGGATTACTCGCGCGGCTCGATGGTGCTGTTCTATGCGGCGGGCCTGCCGGCGCTCCTCGTG
Organism: uncultured Alphaproteobacteria bacterium; assembly: GCA_963778455.1. Taxonomy (GTDB): domain Bacteria; phylum Pseudomonadota; class Alphaproteobacteria; order Rhizobiales; family Xanthobacteraceae; genus PALSA-894. The sequence goes on along the minus strand of CAVZUL010000005.1, from coordinate 64,410 downwards.
GTCCGCTACGCGCTCGTGCAAACGGTCGTGCTCGGCAGCAAGGTCGGGCTCGTCGCCGCCCAGCGCGTGTTCCTGATCGGCAGCGGCGAGGACATTTCGGGCTTCGTGCGGCGCTATCAGCCGTGGAATTTCGGGCTGCATACGGTCGGCGCCGCGCCGCTGACGCGGCTCGAACTCGTTCTCCTCGCGCGAGGAGCGTCGGGCGACGCTCGAAACCGACCTGCGCCAGGCGGTCGAGAGCGCGCGCACGCTGCGCCCCGATGCGGTCTTCATCGTGACGCCGTGGTCCGAGACCCGCACGATCGACACGTGCGTCGACGAATTCCTCAAGATGCCGGTCGAGATCCATCTCGGGCCCGAGCGCATTCTCGACCGCTTCGTCAATGTGCGCATTGCCAAGCACGGCCCGATGGCGAGCCTGCAGCTCACGCGCGCGCCGCTCACCTGGTTCGAGCGCACGCAGAAGCGGGTGTTCGATATCGTGGTCGCGGCCGGCGCGCTGATCGCGCTCGCGCCGGCCTTCGCCGTCGTGGCGTTTGCGATCTGGCTCGAGAGCGGGCGGCCGGTGTTCTTCCGCCAGCGGCGCTACGGCTTCAACCAGCAGGAATTCCGCATCATCAAGTTCCGCACCATGACGGCGCTGGAAGACGGCGACGTGGTGCGGCAGGTAACCCGCAACGATCGCCGCGTCACGCGCGTCGGGCGGTTCTTGCGCAAGTGGAATATCGACGAGCTGCCGCAGCTGATCAACGTGCTCAAGGGCGACATGTCGCTGGTCGGCCCGCGCCCGCACGCGCTGTCGCACAACCGCGAATACGAGCGCAAGATCGCGCTCTATGCGCGGCGCCACAACGTGCTGCCGGGCATCACCGGCTGGGCGCAGGTCAACGGCTTCCGCGGCGAGACCGACACCGACGACAAGATGTGCGCGCGCGTCGACCACGACCTTTATTACATCGACAACTGGTCGCCCTGGTTCGACTTGAAGATCTTGTTGAAGACGGTGTTGTCGCGGGGGGTGTAGGGGCGCACGCCAAGCGAGATGGCGACAGGGCGACCGTGGACCAGGCCATGATCGACAGATCGGCCAACCCTTGGGCTCAGGGCGGCTCCGTCGCTGAAATTTGTGTAGTGATTGTAGCCTCTTAGGAGGCCATGGGATCGGCCACAGGATCGGCCCAATTAAATCACTATGGCCCCTCTAAATCGGCCAACTGATCGGCCAAAACCTCAGTCTGTAGTAGATTTACCAAGTGTTTTCCGTATGTTATATACAAGTAAGATCGGCCAAAATGACCCAAGTTGAAACGCCCCAGCGGATCGAACCGGCCCTGCTCGACGAAGCACCGGTTGCGCTCACCGACGCTTTAGCCGAGCTGTCGGCGGCGTCCGCCACGCTTGGAAAAGCACTGCATCCGCGCACGGCCGCCAACCTCGCGGACCTCGTGCGGATCACGAACACCTACTACAGCAATCTCATTGAAGGGCACCGTACGCGCCCGGGCGATATCCAGCGTGCCCTTGCGGGAGAATTCGACCACGACGAAAAGCGGCGCCATCTCCAGGTCGAAGCGGCCGCCCATGTTCGGTTGCAGGCCGAACTCGACAGGCTAGCCGTCGAGGCCAAGCTACCAGAGCCCGCATCCTCCGAATTCATTCGCTGGCTCCATCGCGAATTTTACAAAGATGCTCCCAAGGAGATGCTCACGATCAAGGGCAAGGATCATGAATTCCTGATGGAGCCGGGGGCGTGGCGCTCGAAGCCCGAGCAGGACAATGCCGTCGGTCGCCATATCCCACCATCGAGTGACCGTGTTGCCGACTTCATGACTTATTTCGAACAGCGCTATCGTTTCGCGACGCTTGGCAAAGCCGGGCGCATTATGGCGATCGGTGCTGCACATCACCGCTTCAATTACATCCACCCCTTTCCGGATGGGAACGGGCGTGTCAGTCGTTTGATGAGCCATGCCATGGCGCACGAGGCTGGAATTGGCGCGCATGGCCTGTGGTCCATTTCGCGTGGGCTATCGCGCGGTCTCGCGCGCGGACCCGAGGGCCGCGACGAGTACAAAAAAATGCTGGATGCCGCCGACATCCCACGCCAAGGCGATCTCGACGGGCGCGGTAATCTTTCCCTCAAGGCGCTCAATGAGTTTGTGCTGTGGTTCCTGAGAGTCTGTGTCGACCAGGTCAAGTTCATGTCGGAGTTGTTCGACATCGATACGCTGAGCAGGCGTCTGCGCACTCTTGTCGAGCGCAATGACAAACTAAAGCCCGAGGCCGTGCGACTCCTGGAAGAAGCCTTGATACGCGGGGAGTTCGAGCGTGGCGATATCGAGCGGATCACGGGCCTGCCGGAGCGATCCGCGCGGCGCATTCTCAGTTCTGTGATCGACGCGGGCTTGCTCGCTTCCGCAACCGAGAAAGGTCCGGTCTCTCTTCGCTTTCCCGACGACGCTCTCGAAATTCTGTTTCCGCGCCTCTATCCCGAAGCGGAAACCAAAGGCATGTGAACGGCCGACCTATAGTCGCCGTCATCGCCACGCGGAAGCCGATCTGGTGGCTGCGGATGCTGGCCGCGCCGCCGGGGCGGCGCGCAGCCGAGCGGCAGAACTCGGCCGGCGCGTACCCATGAGCCGCCGCGCAGAACGCGGTTCGCAACCCGCCAACGAGTGATACATGCGCCGTGTTCGTATACGGCGAGGGGGCTTCTTCAGCGAACGACGATCTTGCGGGCTTCTGCTGCGCACTCCGCGCGGATCGCGGCGGCGTCATGGCCCCCGCGCGATCGAAAGCGCGCGATGACCCTATCGGCGAGAGGAGTGCCGCGCAGGAGGACCATCTGATATTCACCTTGAGAACAGCCTTGCACCAATGTGGACGTAGCCTCGCGCTCCGCCTGCTCCGCTGCCTGCTTGCTCGTGCGCAGTTCCTCCAGCGCGAACCAGGTACATTGGCTCGTCATGATCTCCTGCGCGCGACAGCCCTGCGCGGAGGCCGGTACCGTGAGCCACGCGAGGAAAAAAACGCCGATCGTCAACGATCGCGCCCAGTCGATTATCCGCGCTCCCATATGTCGACTCCTCGCGTATCGGGCGGATTTGCATGCGCCGGATCTCCCGACGATTGCTCCGGCGGATGGTGCCCCTGGCCGGACTCGAACCAGCACGATGTTGCCACCACCTGATTTTGAGTCAGGCGCGTCTACCAATTCCGCCACAGGGGCATGGCGGCGGATCATAGCGGCGCGAGGCCGCGGGTCAACGATTGTCGAGAGCCTGTCCGGACGACAGAATCGACAGCAGCCGCGCCCGGCGCTATGGGGACGCCATGCTGGCGCCGTCCCGTGATCAGGTCCCAGTGACCATGCCCGTCTGGCGGACGAACCCGGCCGCCGCGGCCGCGCTGCTCGTCGCGCTCGCCGGCGCCGCGACTATCGCGGGCGCGTGGTTCTTCGAGCTGGCGATGAAGCTCAAGCCGTGCCCGCTGTGTCTCGAGCAGCGCTGGCCGTACTACATCGGAATTCCGCTGGCGCTGATCGTCGCGCTTGCGGCATGGCGCAAGGCGCCCCGCGTCATCGTAGCGGCCGGGCTCGTCGTGCTCGCGCTGCTGATGCTGTGGGGCGCCTATCTCGGCGCGCTTCACGCCGGCATCGAATGGGGATGGTGGGCGGGCCCGCAGGAATGTTCGGGCGCGGCCACGCTCGGCCCGGCGACCGATTTCATGAAGCGGCTGCAGGAGATCAACATCACCCGCTGCGACGAGGCGGCGTGGCGCTTCCTCGGGCTCTCGCTCGCGGGCTACAACGCGCTGATCTCGGTGGCGCTCGCCGCGGTCGCGCTGTGGGGCGCAAGCGCTGCCGCCCGGCCGCGCTGATCTTTAGCGCTGCGCGGTATCCCGGTTCCAGATCGGGTTGTCGCGATCCTCGGCGTCAAGTTGCGCGATGTCCTTCGACACGTGCCAGAACGAGTAGTCGATCGCCGAACCCGCATAGTTGGGCTTCTGCGCGTGGCCGAACGGGCACCACCAGTTCTCCACCGCCTTGGTGAGATACGAGGTCCATTCCAGCGCCGCGACGCTGAACGGGCAATAGAGCGTGCAGTTGAACACCCAGAAGGCGCGCGCGCGCGCCCAGCGCGCGAGTGGATGGATGTCGCGCTTCACGATCTGCGTCTTGTAGCTGTAGCGATGACTGTCCCATGCGGGGAGGAAGTCGCGCAGCGTCTTGAGATTGCGCGCACCCATCAGGCGCAGATGGAGATACACGAGAAAGCCACCGAGCATGATGAACGGCATCGCGAGGATCGGCAGGTAAACGAACGGCAACGCCACAAACACGCGCCACGGCGACACCTTGTCGTAGTGAACGCCGATGTCGATGCGCGTGCAGGATTGGCAGGCCTTTGGCGCGGGGGCGGCCTGCGCTCCTTCGCGCGCGAGCGCGATCGGGCGCGGTGCGGGTGAGCGCGCCTCATCGGCCGCCGGGAAGTCGTTCTCGTCCCGCGCAACAGCTTGCTTCATAGCCCCCTCCTTGCCGTCATCGGCCTCGCCAGGATCATCCCATATCGGCGGCTGCGCCGGAAGCTCACGCCGGGAGGCGGCCCTCCGCGGCTTCCGGCCACCGCACCGGCATCAGACCCGGGTTCGCCGGAAAGCGAACCTTGCGCCGGGTCGGCACGCCGATGTCCACGGTCCAGGGTTTCACGTCGCCCGCCAGCGTCTCGCGCTTCAGTCCGCCGTCGCGGTCGTATTTGCCGCGCTCGGCGCGCTTCAGATATTCGACATAGCGCTTCAAATTCCGGTCCTTGCCGCGGTGCGTATAGCGGATCAGCGCCTGCGACACCTGGTAACCGACATCGCGTTTGGCTGCCTCGGGCACGCCGTGCAGGAACAGGAACGTCTGGCGCAGCTCCTCCTGGAATACGCTCGGCGGAACCGCCTTGGGATAGAACACCAGATAGTCGCCGGCGTAGAAATCCCAGTCGTAGTGAATGAACTGCTCGTCCGGATAGAGCTGGTGCTGGTTGCGCAGCTTCTGCTGGAACGGGTACTCCATCAGCGGCTGGATCACGACGCGCTGCAGGCGCGCGTAGTACTGCCGCCAGAAGTCGCGGATCAGCGCCATCTCCTTCAGCGGGTCGTCGGTGTCGCCGACCACGAAGCTCGCCACGATCTTGGTCTTGACCTTGAAGCGGTCGAGCCGCGCCAGCGCCTCGTGAATGCCGCCGACGGTGGTCTTCTTCTTGAAGTCGTCGAGGCTCCCCTGGTTGAGCGACTCCACGCCGAAGAACACGTTGGCGATCCCGGCGGCGTCGAACAGGTGCCAGAGCTCCTCGTCCTTGGTCGAGTCGATACGCGTGAAGGCGCTCAGCCGGTTGAGCTTGATCTTGGCGGCGATCATGTCGCGCAAGAGCTGCTTGGTCTCCTCGCGGCGGATCGCGACGTCGTTGTCGTGGAACATGCCGTAGGGAAAATTCGTGAGCTGATGCAGCTTGCGCAGATCGTCGAGCACGCTCTGCGGCTCGCGCGTGCGGTACTTGTGGCCGAGCTGGCGCGCGCCGAGACAGAACGTGCAGGAGAATGGGCAGCCGCGCGAGAACTGCACCACAGGAAACGGGAAACGCAGCGATCCGGTTTGCAGCAGGTTGCCGACGATCCCCGGATAGTGGTGGATCAGCGACGGCTCGAGGCGGAAGTCGATCTCGGTCATCACGGCGCGCCGCGGCGTGTAGACGATGCGCCCGTCGGTCCCTCGATAAACGAGCCCGTGCACGTCGCCGATCTTGCGGTCACTCACGCCGTCGAGAATGCGCAGGAGCTCGAGCGAGGTTTCCTCGCCCTCGTTGGTCGCGACGAAGTCGCAATGCTTGAGCGTGTCTTCCGGCTCGCAGGTCGGATGCGGCCCGCCGAAGATGATCACCGGTCCGTTCGGGTGTTGCCGCACCGCGTCGGCGATCTCGTAGCCGAGCTTGGCGGTATGAACCATGGTCGAGATCAGCAGATAATGCGACGAGAGGATGTATTTCCAGTCGAGCTTGAGGCTCGCGAACATGGGAAAATACTTCACCTCGTAGCCGTTGTGATGGAGGTACGAACTGATCGACATCCCGCCATAGCCGAGCAGAATGAAAAGCGAGGCGAGACTGTCAGCATCGGACTGACCGGCTTCGATCACCGCGACGCGTTTCTTCGTCGACATAGAGTCCCCCGCGAGTTGGGGGCCCGCTAGCGGAGCCCCTGGATGAAGTTGCGCGTGCGCCGCCACACGCCGGGCCGCGGTCCGGCGTCCTGACCCTTGCGGACGACGACGTGATAGGCCTGCAGAATATCCCTGCGGAACGCGTGACAGCCGCCCCACAGGTAGACGTGGAACGCCCGGTAGGTCTTCTCGCCCCACTTCGCGACGATCTTGTCGCGCGCGGCCTCGAAACGCTGGGCCCAGTGGTACATGGTGAGTTCGTAGTCGCGCGTCTCGCGCTTCACTTCGGTGATCTCGAAGCCGTGGTTGACGAACTCCTGGATCACGTCGGGCAGCGCCATGAAGCTGTGCGACCCGTGCCAGATGTAATGCGCGGTGAACGGGCTGATCGAATATTTCTCCTTCGCGGCGGAGCCGTCGAGATAGAGCGATCCGCCGGGTTTCAGGCACATATGCGCGCGCTCGGCGAACAGCCGGTAGTTCGGGATGTGCTCGATCACGCCGTAGATCACGATCGCGTCGTAAGGCTCATCCGGCTCGTAGGTGAGGAAATCCTGCTTCAGCACCCGGCAGGGCAGGCTCTTCGCGGCGATGAGGTTGGTCAGATACTTGTGCGAGTCCTCGGCGATCGTCAGCGCCGTCACCTGCACGCCGCGCTCGCCGCAATACTGCTCCAAGCCGCCCCAGCCGCCGCCGATGTCGAGCAGGCGCATGCCCGGCTTGAGGCCGAGTGCCCGGTACATCGTTTCGTTCTTGTTTTCGGAGGATTGTTCCAGCGTCTCGTCGTCGCTGTGGAAGTGACCGTGCGAGTAGAAGCGGTACCTAGTGTCCATGAAGTTGAGATAGAACTCGTCGCCGAGATTGTAGTGAAAATCGATCGCCGATCGGTTGATGCGGGTCGGTGCGCGCAACAGCCCCCAGAGGAACGCAAGCTTGGCGGCGAGCGGCGTGCGCTCGACCAGGCGCGCGCGCATCTCCAGCATGTAGAGCATGTCGCCTTCGAAATCGATGTCGCCCTCGACATAGGCTTTGCCGATGGAGAATTCGTCGAACCCGCCGCTGAGCGCGCGCTCGTCATGAATGATCACGCGGCATTTCGGCGGGGACTGGCCGAAGCGCATGACTTCGCCATCGGGCAAAACGACTTCGACGTCGACATCATGGAGCAGTTGGGTGAGGAGCGCCACACGCGGGCTTCGGCGCGCTGGCGCGGTCTCGATCGCTTGCGTTGTCACGGACACGGGATCAGCTCTTCACTGTTGCGCGCACCCGTGAGCCGTCGCGACGACGTTCCGTGCGACGGACACGGATAGCCGGTAGCTTAGCTGCAACCGAGAGGGGTAGGCAATCGCGGGTCGCGTGCCGGGATGGGCCGCCTCCGCGGAGACTGGCAGCGCCTTACGGCTCCAGTTCGGTATCCCAATAGAGATAGTCGAGCCAGCTATCGTGCAGATAGTTGGGAGGAAACAGGCGGCCATTGCGGTGCAGGTGCTGCACGCTCGGCTGGAACGGCATCTGCGACGGGATACATACCGGCTTCGGCCGGCGTCAGGCTGCCCTTGCGCAGATTGCACGGCGAGCAGGCCGCCACGACGTTGTCCCACACCGTGTGCCCGCCGCGCGAGCGCGGCAGCAGATGGTCGAACGTCAGGTCGTCGCGCGAGCCGCAGAACTGGCAGGAAAACTTGTCGCGCAGGAACACGTTGAACCGGGTGAATGCCGGATGGGTCGAGGGCTTCACATAGGTCTTGAGCGACACCACGCTCGGCAGCTTCATTTCCAGGCTCGGGGAGTGCACCGCCTTCTCATACTGCGCGACGATGTTCACCCGCTCGAGGAAGACAGCCTTGATGGCGTCCTGCCACGACCACAGCGACAAGGGGTAATAGCTCAGCGGCCGGAAGTCCGCGTTGAGGACCAATGCGGGCCATCCGCTGTTGGGCACGTGCGCGTTCAAGGCTTTCCCGTCCTCCGTCATGCCGCACCGCGGCGGCGCCCATAGTCTACAGGCAGCGTGACGGGATTGTGAAGCAGGGTGAGGCGGTTAGGTCGTCACACGGGATTTCGAGCCGCCGGGCGAGAAATTCGCCGCCGTGGCGCAGGCCTTCGTCGTCGATGCCGTGGCCGACGCCGGCTCGGAGATGTGCCACTCGACCGGAATTTCGAGTGCCGCCAGCGCCTGCGACGAGAGAATCAGCGCCTGCACCGGAATGAGATCGTCCGCATCGCCATGCAGGAGCAGCACAGGTGGGCGGGCGCGCACCTGCGGCGCGTAACCCTCCACGTCGGTATCGTCCTTGAGCACCAGCATGCCCGAATAGCCGACGATCGCGGCGGGCGGGACGGCGCGGCGCAAGCCCACATGCAGCGCCATCATGGTGCCTTGGGAAAAACCGACGAGCGCGAGAGCCGCCGGCGGCAAGTTACATCGCGCGAGTTCGGCATCGAGAAAGCTTTCCAGCACGGGTGCGGCCGCCGTTGACGCCGTCCCAGCGCTCCTCCGGATTGCGGAAGGTGAGCGGAAACCATTCGCGTCCCATCGGCGCCTGGCCGCATGGATGCGGCGCATGCGGGGAGACGAACGCAGCCTGCGGCAGGAGGCTCTGCCACGCCTTGCCGATCTCGATCAGATCGTTGCCGTCGGCACCGTAGCCATGCAGGAACACGACGAGCTGCCGCGCGGGACCGTTCTTCGGCGCAAGCCGCGGACCGTCGAGGTTAGCGGCCATTCTTGCCCCGTTTCTTTGTCGCCTTCTTCGGCTGCGCCGGCGCCGGCGCGATCAGCACGCCTTCGCGTTTTTTCACCGCGCGATAGTAGGTCCACAACAGCCGCGCCGCCACCGCCCGATAGGGACGCCAGCGTTCCGCGAGCGGGCCCATGTCCTTGGTGGTCGGGCGCGTGCGCAGATTGAACGCCATACGCGCGGCCTCCTGCAGCGCGAGATCGCCGGCCGGCCAGGCGTCGGCATGGCCGATGCAGGAGAGCAGATAGATGTCCGCCGTCCACGGGCCGATGCCGTGCAGCGCGACCAGCGCCGCATGCGCATCGTCGGCGGGCAAGTTCGGCGAGAGCACCGAGATCGATCTCGCGGCAGTCGATCGGCTTTCGCGATCGCTTTCAGCGTCTTGATCTTCGCCTGCGAGAGGCCGACGCGTACCAGCCTGTCCTTGCGTGCGCGCAGCACGCTCACATGATCGAACGGATCGCTGATCGCCACCAGCCGGCCGTGGATCGCGGCGGCGCTTGCGACCGACACCTGCTGCGACACGATGATCTGCGCCAGACCGGCGAAGCCGCCGTCGCGGCGGCGCAGCGGCGGCCGTCCGGCGCGCTCCGCGATCGCAGCCCAGCGCGGATCGGCGGCGAGAAGCGCCGCGATGCCGTTATCGAGATCGGTCTCGGTGTGAATGTGGGTCGACATGCTCTCGGGGTCATTGCCGGGCTTGACCCGGCCATCCATCGCCTGTGGTGTTAAAGACGATTCATTCATGATGGACCCGTGGGTCAAGCCCGCAAGTGACGATCCATGAAGCAACCCGTTTTTCGTTTTGCGCCGAGCCCGAACGGCCATCTGCATCTTGGTCATGCGCTCTCGGCGCTGGTCGATTTCGAGATGGCGCGGTCGCTGGGTGGGCGATTTCTGCTGCGCATCGAGGATATCGATCCGGAGCGCTGCCGTCCCGAGTTCGAGCAGGCGATCTTTGAGGATCTCTCCTGGCTCGGCATCGGTTGGGAACAACCGGTGCGGCGCCAATCGGAGAATCTCGATGCGTACCGCGACGCACTGGCAAAGCTTGAAGCGCAGGGACTGGTCTATCCGAGCTTCGAAAGCCGCGCCGAGGTCGCGCGCCAGATTGCGCAGCATCATGGTGCGCCGTGGCCGCGTGATCCGGACGGATCGCCGCTCTATCCCGGCACCGCCAGGCAACTCCCGCCGGACGAACGCGCGCGCCGCATCGCGGCGGGCGAGCCTTATGCACTGCGCCTCGATATGCACGCCGCCATCCAGCGCACCGGGGCGCTAACCTGGGTCGAGACCGGCGCCGATCCGAAACAGGATCACGAGACCCTGATGGCCCAACCCGAGCGATGGGGCGATGTCGTGCTCGCCCGCAAGGACACGCCGACGAGCTATCATCTGTCGGTCGTCGTGGATGACGCCCTGCAGGGCGTGACGCATGTGGTGCGCGGGCAGGATCTGTACCAAGCGACCAGCGTGCATCGTGTCTTGCAGACCCTGCTCGGGCTGCCGGCGCCGCTCTATCACCATCATCGGCTGATCCTCGATGCCGAAGGGCACAAGCTGTCGAAATCCACGCAGGCGACCGCGTTGCGTGAATTGCGCGAGCAGGGGCGCAAGCCGGCCGACATCCGGCGCATGGTCGGGCTTGCCTGACCCTGCCGTTACCGTGACACCGTCCGGCCAACAATCCGACATCCGTGGCTGTGATTGGCCTGTCGGGACTGCCCGTGGCATTCTGTAGGCGGGGCTGGGACGTGACATGCGTCAAGTCAGGGGTGCGAAAGCCGTACGCAAGCGGCGCAAGCCGGCGCGTCCGCGCCGTTTGCGCGCCGACGCGGTCGAAACCGCGCTCGCCATGCTGGCGCACGAGATCCGCACGCCGCTCAACGGCATTCTGGCGATGAGCGAACTGATCGCCGCGGCCGACCTGCCCGAACGCGAGCGCCAATGGGCGGACCTGGTCAAGGGCTCGGCCGAGCATCTGGCGGCGCTTGCCACGCTGGTGGTCGACGGCGTGCGTGTCGAGCAGCGCGGGCTCGTTCTGCGCGGCGAGCCGTTTCGTCCACGCGCGCTCGCCGAGGCGGCCGGCGCGACGCTTGCCGCGCGCGCGGAGGCCAAGGGCCTCGCTGCCGATGTTACGATCGCGGACGATTTGCCCGAGCTGCTGATCGGCGACCGCGTGCGGCTGCGCGCGGCGCTGGAAAACCTGATCGACAACGCGGTGAAATTCACCGAGCGCGGCCGGGTCGCGTTGGCGGTCAGCGCGGCGGGCGCGCCGCGCGGACGCCACAAGCTCAGCTTCACGGTCACGGACAGCGGCATCGGACTTTCCAAGAGAGAGATCGCGCGGTTGTTTCGGCCGTTCAGTCAGGCGAACGCCGCCGTGGCGCGCCGCTATGGCGGCTCCGGGCTTGGACTGGCCTTCGTGCGGCGGCTCGCCAAGGCGATGGGCGGTAACCTCACGGTCGAAAGCCACCCCGGACGTGGCAGCACTTTCCGCCTGACCGTGACGGTTGCGACGGCACCTGCGGGGCCGCCGGCCGGCGCAATTGCTGAAACGAAGCGCGGCGCCGGCACGAGGAGCCTGCGCATCCTGTGCGCGGAGGATAACCCTTATGCGCGTGTCGTCCTCAACACGATCCTGGTCGAGCTCGGACACCGGGTCGATTTCGCGGGCTCCGGAGAAAGTGCCGTCGCGGCGGTCGATCGTGGCGGCTTCGATCTGGTGCTGATGGACGTCACACTTCCGGTGATGGACGGGCTTGCGGCGACACGCGCAATCCGAGCGCTGCGCGGCGAGGCCGCCCGAATTCCCATCATCGGCATATCAGGGCGCAGTGAAACTCGCGAGGAACACGCCGCCATGGCCGCAGGAATGAATGCGTTTCTGGCGAAGCCGGTGAGCCCGGCGGCGTTGGCACAGGTGGTCGGGAAGCTGGCGGACCAACGGCCGTTGACTTGAATTTCTCCTGCTATACGTATACTATACGTATATGACAAAGAAGCTCACCATCACGGTTTCAGACGAGGTCTATGAAGGCCTCCATCGTCGTATTGGCCGCCGCAAGATCAGTCGGTTCATCGATGAACTGGCGCGCGAACACGTGCTGGAGAAGCCAGAAGTTTTCAAAGGCTCACTGGCTGAAGGGTATCGGGCCATGGCCGCAGACGAAGAAGCCGAAAAAGAAGCGCGCGCGTGGATCGACGCCAATTTCGGCGAAACCCTGCCTGATGAGGACTTCAGTGACTGGCCCGGCTATCCGTCGCGGTGAAATCTGGTGGACGCTATTTGAGCTGTCGACCGGTAGCGAGATTCGCAAGACACGTCCGGCCGTCATCGTCTCGAACGACGACGCCAATGCTAACCTCAACCGCGTGCAGATCGTACCATTGACCACCAACGCGCGCCACGTTTTCCAGTCGGAAGCTTTAGTAAAAATCGGAGCGCGCCAGAGCAAGGCTATGGCGGATCAGATCGCAACCGCGGACAAAAGCCGGTTGCGCGAGCGAATCGGTCGCGTGACTGCCAGCGAGCTCAAGGCGATCGAGAAAGCAATGCGAACGCAGCTCGCGCTGTAAATGAACTACGCCGCCTCGCTCACTCCCGCATCCACGATGCGGACGATGTCCGCCATGATGCGGTTCAGCTCGAAATCCTTCGGCGTGTAAACGGCGGCGACGCCCGCAGCCTTCAAGGTATCGGCATCTTCGGGCGGAATGATGCCGCCGACGATGACGGGCACGCCATCGAGGCCCGCCTCCTGCATGCGCGCGACGACGTCTTTCACCAGCGGCACATGCGAGCCGGACAGGATCGAGAGCCCGACCACATGGACGCCTTCGTCGCGCGCGGTGCTGACGATCTCCGCGGGCGTCAGGCGAATGCCCTGATAGACGACCTCCATGCCGGCATCGCGCGCGCGCACCGCGATCTGCTCGGCGCCGTTGGAGTGGCCGTCCAATCCTGGCTTGCCCACCAGGAATTTCAATCGCCGGCCGAGCTTCTTCGATACGCGGTCGATGTCGGCGCGCACATCGTCCGGCGCCGGGCTGTCGTTGCGGGCCGCCCGGCCGATGCCGGTCGGCGCACGGTACTCACCGAACGCCTCACGCAAGATCAGAGACCATTCGCCGGTCGTGACGCCCGCCTTTGCGGCTGCAATAGAGGCCGGCATGATGTTTCGCTCCGACGCCGCCGCTTCGCGCAATTCGCGCAAAGCGGCCTTTACCGCTTTGTCGTCGCGTTTTGCGCGCCAGGCTTTCAGCCGCTCGATCTGCCCGGCCTCGACCTCCGGCGGAACGGTGAGGATCGAGCCCTCGCCGGTCGAGAGCGGCGATGACTCGCTCTCGATGTACCGGTTGACGCCGACGACGATGTGCTCGCCGCGCTCGATCGCCTCGACGCGCTTCGAGTTGCTCTCGACCAGTTGCGCCTTCATGTAACCCATCTCGACGGCGGCGATGGCGCCGCCGAGCTTTTCGATGTCGGAGAGAGCATCGCGCGCCTCGCGCTTGAGCGCATCGACCTTGCGGGCGATCTCTTCGGACCCGTCGAAGATATCGCCGTATTCCAACAGGTCGGTCTCATAGGCGAGGATCTGCTGCATGCGCAGCGACCATTGCTGATCGAATGGCCGCGGCAGGCCGAGCGCCTCGTTCCATGCGGGTAACTGCACGGCGCGCGCGCGTGCGCTCTTCGAAAGCGTCACGGCCAGCATTTCGATCAGGATGCGGTAGACATTGTTTTCCGGCTGCTGCTCGGTGAGCCCAAGCGAGTTCACCTGCACGCCGTAGCGGAACAGCCGCTGCTTCGGGTCGGTGACGCCGTAGCGCTCCGCCGTGATCTCGTCCCACAGCTCGGCGAAGGCGCGCATCTTGCACAGCTCGGTGATGAAGCGCAGGCCGGCATTGACGAAGAACGAGATGCGCCCGACCACTTCGCCGAAGGCTTCGGGCTTCACCTCGCCGGATGCTTTCACCGTGTCGAGCACCGCGATTGCGGTCGCGAGCGCATAGGCCAATTCCTGCACCGGCGTCGCGCCCGCCTCCTGCAGGTGATACGAGCACACGTTCATCGGATTCCACTTCGGCAGCTCGGCCGTCGTGAACAGGATCGTGTCCTTGATGAGCCGCATCGAGGGCGCCGGCGGAAATACGTAAGTGCCGCGCGAGAGATACTCCTTCACAATATCGTTTTGTGTCGTGCCCTGCAGTTTTGCGCGGGGCGCGCCCTGCTCGTCGGCGACCGCGATGTAGAGCGCGAGCAGCCAGGCGGCCGTCGCGTTGATGGTCATCGAGGTGTTCATGGTCTCGAGCGGGATCGCGTCGAACAGCGTCCGCATGTCGCCGAGATGGCAGATCGGCACGCCGACCTTGCCGACCTCGCCGCGCGCCAGCACGTGGTCGCTGTCGTAGCCGGTCTGCGTCGGCAGATCGAACGCGACCGAGAGGCCGGTCTGCCCTCTGGCGAGGTTTTTCCGGTAAAGCGCGTTCGACTCAGCGGCGTTCGAATGCCCCGAATAGGTGCGGAAAATCCAGGGCTTGTCGCGTTGCGGCTGATCGGTCATGGCGCTCACCCGCGCCTCTAACGCGGATCAGCGCCCATTGTGCACCGCAAAATGCCGGGACGCAAATTTGTGAGGGCGCCCCGGCCGGTTTGGAAGGCTCAGGTGACCCTTCTGACCAATCCGATGATGACCAGGAGCACGACGGCCCCGATCACGGCATTGATGATGGCCGCGACCATGCCTGTGCCCAAGGCGATCCCGAGGCGGGGCAGCAGCCAGCCAGCGATCACCGCGCCGATGATGCCGACCACGATGTTGCCGATCAGGCCGAAGCCAAAACCCTTCACGATCAGGCCGGCAAGCCAGCCGGCAATCGCGCCGACGATAAGCCAAGCAATAAGACTTTCGACCATGGTGTGCCTCCCCCGGCATTGATGACTCGGCGCTTTCGCGCGGCGTGAAGGCTACGCCCTTGCGGCATCTGTGGCCAGCGACGCGACGCCGCTCCCGGAACAAATGCTGTGGTCAAACCTTGTCTGTGCGGCGCAGCGTAATCTGTTGCAATGCAATATGCGTTGCGGCAGACTTCGAGCGTGCCGAACCGCAGGGGGACCCGGCCATGTCGACTGTGGTGCAACTGTCCACGTCTCGCGCGGCAGCGCCCAAAGCGCTCTACGAGATCGGCGAGATTCCGCCGCTCGGGCACGTGCCGGAGAAAATGTACGCCTGGGCGATCCGCAAGGAGCGCCACGGGCCGCCCGAGACCTCGATGCAGGTCGAGGTGCTGCCGACCTGGGACATCGCCGACGACGAGGTGCTCGTGCTCGTGATGGCGGGCGGCGTCAACTACAACGGCGTCTGGGCCGGGCTCGGCACGCCGATCTCGCCGATCGACGTGCACAAGGCCCCGTATCATATCGCGGGCTCCGATGCGTCCGGCATCGTGTGGAAGGTCGGCGACAAGGTGAAGCGCTGGAAGGTCGGCGACGAAGTCATCGTCCACTGCAATCAGGACGATGGCGACGACGACGAGTGCAATGGCGGGGACCCGCTGCTCTCGCCCTCGCAGCGCATCTGGGGCTACGAGACGCCGGACGGATCGTTCGCGCAATTCTGCCGCGTGCAGTCGCGCCAGCTGATGCCGAAGCCGAAGCACCTCACCTGGGAAGAGTTGGCCTGCTACACGCTGACGCTGGCGACCGCCTATCGCATGCTGTTCGGCCACGCGCCGCACACCATGAAGCCCGGCGACCATGTGCTGGTATGGGGCGCGTCCGGCGGCCTCGGGGTGTTCGGCGTGCAGCTCGCTGCCGCCTCCGGCGCCAACGCCATCGGCGTCATCTCGGACGAAGGCAAGCGCGACTACGTGATGCAGCTCGGCGCCAAGGGTGTGATCAATCGCAAGGACTTCAAATGCTGGGGTCAGATGCCGACGGTGAATACGCCCGAATACAACAACTGGGTCAAAGAGGCGCGCAAGTTCGGCAAGGCGATCTGGGACATCACCGGCAAACGCGATGTCGACATCGTGTTCGAGCATCCGGGCGAGGCGACATTCCCGGTCTCGTGCCTGGTGGTGAAGCGCGGCGGCATGGTGGTGTTCTGCGCCGGCACCTCCGGCTACAACATCACGTTCGACGCGCGCTACGTGTGGATGCGGCAGAAACGCGTGCAGGGCTCGCACTTCGCGCACCTGAAGCAGGCCTCGGCCGCCAACCAGTTCGTGCTCGACCAGCGCATCGACCCGTGCATGGGCGAGGTGTTCGCCTGGGACAAGATCCCGGCGGCGCACCAGATGATGTGGAAGAACGAGCACAAGCCCGGCAACATGGCGGTGCTGGTGTGCGCGCCGCGCCTCGGCTGCCGCACGCTGGACGATGCGATGGAGCCGGGGGAGGAGTAGGGCTTACACGTCCAGGCTTTCTGGATCGCGCATCGCGTTCCAGAAATGCAGGATGTCGACGGTGCGGGTCTCTTCGTCCACTGTGTAGATGATCCAGTACTGGGTACGGCGCCCGACCCGGAACAAGTAGGCCCGGTAAGGAGCGCCCGTGAATGCGAAATAGCCCCACGTCAGCGGCGATTCGCCGAGATTGAGCGCAATGATGCGGTTCAGACGCTCGATCTGTTCGGCCGCGAAGTCTTCGCTGTATTCGCGCAAATAGACGGCGAAATCCTCAATGTGACGAAGCGCGACCGGGTCGAAACGGACGCGGTACGTCATCGGAATTGGTCAGCGTTTCGAACCGCGATAGATGTCGGTGAGACGCTTCTTGAACGCCTCGGGGTCATAGTCGATGCCTTGACCGGCCTTGATGCGTCCTTCGGCCCCTTCCAAGGATGCGCGGAGCTGCGCGCGCTCCTTGTCCGACAGCACGGGCACCTCCTCCATCGTGGTGACCGGCACCATCGTGGTGCGGCGTCGTTTGTCGCTGGTGGCTGTTTTGCTCGTCATGTTGTCATTGTAGCATATTGGGCATGAACTCGACAAAAAAAGGGGCTGTCAGCCGATGCGCGCGAGGACACGCTCGCATTTCTCCGCAGGAACGAAGAAGAAATTGGCGACGTATTCGCGGCTCGGCAGCAGCGCCTCATCCTGATCGCGGGCCGCGTCGAATTCGGCGATCGGGCGCAGGCCATGTTTCGAAAAGAAGACCGTGTAGGATAGTTTCGCATACCGCTCGGTGAGCCGCGCGACGACGCCCGGGTTGAACGCCTCGACCAGTTCGATCATCAGCACCGGCCGCTGTGCGGCGATCAGCGCTGACGCGCCGTCGAGCACCGCTTCCTCGTGACCTTCCACGTCGATCTTGATGAAGCTGCAATGGGCAATCGGGAAGTCGTCGAGCCGCCGGGTATCGACCTCGATGGCGGCGCCCGTTCCGGCCTCCCTCGCCGCGATGCTGGCTAGCTCGGTGACGGCGCGGCCCTTCGCATTCAGCGGCACCGTCAAGGTGGTCCGGCCAGCGCTTGACGACAGCGCGACGTTGATGACCTCGACATTGGCCGCCGCAACGCTGCGCGTGAATGCCGCGACCTGCGGGTTCGCCTCGAACGCAATGACCTTCCCGGCATAGCGCGCCATCTCGGCCGCATAGATTCCGATCGACGCACCAACATCGAGCGCCGTCGTGCCGGGCTCGACCAGGTGGCGGACCAGCCACAGCTCAGGCTCGCCGCGCTTGAGATACTTGTATTTGAGAAATTTGAGACGGAACCAGACGCGCGGCAGGTGGTGCTTGAGGGCGTCGTCGAAATTCATGTCGCACCAATAGCAGCGCTGCGCGCGATGCTCTAGAGTCGAAACCTCATCCCGAGGAGGCCGCGAAGCGGCCGTCTCGAAGGATGGCCAAGCACACCGAGCTTGCCGCCATCCTTCGAGGCTCCCCCGGCTCAAGGCCGGGGTCGCACCTCAGGATGAGGATTCTTTGGGGGAAGCACATGAGTCTGTTCGATCTGTCCGGCCGTGTCGCGATCGTGACCGGCGGCAACGGCGGCATCGGTCTCGGCATGGCGGAGGGGATCGCGGCGGCGGGTGCGACCGTCGTGCTCGCGGGACGCAACGCCACCAAGGGTGCGGCGGCCGTCAAGCAGATCAAGGATGTGGGCGGCAAGGCCGGGTTCGCCGACGTCGATGTGACGGATGAAAAATCCTGCCGCGCGCTGATCGAGGGCGTCGCGAAAGCACACGGCAAGCTCAACATCCTGGTCAACAATGCCGGCACCAACATCCGCAAACCGCCCGACGCGCTCAGCCTCGCCGAATGGCGCACGGTGCTCGACACCAATCTCACCAGCGCGTTCGTGTGCTCGCATGCCGCCCATCCGCACATGAAGCAAGCCGGCGGCGGCAAGATCATCAATATCGGTTCGATGATGTCGATCTTCGCGGCGGGCTTTGCGCCGGCCTATGCGGCGAGCAAGGGCGGCATCGTGCAGTTCGGCCGCGCCTGCGCGACCGCGTGGGCGAAGGACAACATCCAGGTCAACGCGGTGCTGCCGGGCTGGATCGATACCGATCTCACCAAGAACGCGCGGCGCGAGGTGGCCGGGCCTGCACGAGCGCGTGCTCGCGCGCACGCCGGCGGCCCGCTGGGGCGATCCGAAGGACTTCGCCGGCATCGCGGTGTTCCTGGCGAGCGCGGCGTCGGACTTCGTCACCGGCACGGCGATTCCCGTGGACGGCGGGTTCTCGGTGCAGGGGTAAATCTTTCCGCTCATTCCTGCGCAAGTGGGAATCCAGTTCTTTCTTTTTTTGGCTCTAGGTCCCCGCTTTCGCGGGGACGAGCGGAGGAATTCACCGCTTGCGCTTCTCGTAGCCCATCCAGCGCATCGCCTTCTCGAAGAAGCCTTGCTCCCGCAACGCGGCCCGCACGGCCGCGGCGGCGCGCGCAGCTTCTGCTTCGGCGATTTTGCGTTCGCGCTCGCGCAGGATCGCGGCATTGAGCTCGCCGCCGTAGACGAAAATCGTCGCGATCCAGTAGAGGAAGACAAGCGCGATCATCGCCGAGGCAAGGCCCGCATACATCGTCACATAGTTGGTGGCGAATTCCGCGAGATAACGCCCGAACAGGATGCCGCCGGCGAGCCACAGAACGAGCGTGACGATGACGCCGGGCGCGATGTCGGCAAAGCTTCTCTTGCCCGCCGGAAGCCATTTGTGCGCTACCACCAGTGCGATCACGATCACGGTGCCGGCGATTCCGTAGCGCCAATAGGTGAACTGCTGCTCCAGCGGCGCGAGCCACGGGGCATATTTCTGCCACGTCGCGAAGACGAGCGGCGCCAACACGATCAGGAAGCCGAGCGCGAGCAGTGCAAACGCCGCGATCAGGACATAGGCAATCGACTTCGAGCTTCAGGAGCCAGATCGAACGGGTCTCGCGCGCGTCATAGGCGCGGTTGAGGGCGATGCGCAGGCTGTCGACGCCACTCGACGCAAAGTAGATCGACAACACCGCACCGACGGTCAGGACGTCGCCGCGCGTCGTGCCGACCACGTTGTGAATTTCGCGCGCCAGCGGCCCCGCGACCTCCTGCGGCCAGGTATCGAGCAGCAAGGTCGCGAGATTGTCGGCGATGTCCTTCGAGCCGGCAAAGCCCGCGAGCGAGGTCAGCACGATCAGGAACGGAAACAGCGCGAGCAGGGCGGAGAGCGCGATATGGCTTGCCAGCGCCCAGCCGTCATCGTCGCCGAACGTGTAGGCGGCATCGATCGCAATGCGCAGCCAATGTCGCAAGAGCCGCACGATCCGCTGTTCTCCGGCGCAGGACCGGACTCACTTCGCGAATTGGCGCAACCTTTGCAAGCCAGGCGTCAGGCGGCGCGGACTTCGCTCAGGAAACGCCGTACTTCGGTGTCGAGCCCTTCGGCATCGGCGGCGAGGGCTTCGGCGAGCGCCTTCACGTCGTCGGCGGTCGAGCGCGCATCGGCGCTGGCGCCGGCCACGCGGGTCATTGCCTCCGCGCCGGAGCGGGCTTCCGCCGAGGCACGGTTGACGCCCTCGGCGATGGTGGACACGGCGGCATTCTGCTCTTCGACCGCGGAAGCAACCCGCGCCGCGATGCCGGACATCTCGGCGATGATCTTGTTCACTTGTTCGATCGCCTCGGTCGCATCGCCCGCGGCCGACTGGATCGCGCCAATTTGAGTCGCGACTTCCTCGGTCGCCTTGGCGGTCTGGCCGGCGAGGTTCTTTACCTCCGACGCGACGACCGCGAACCCGCGGCCGGCCTCGCCGGCACGCGCGGCCTCGATGGTGGCGTTGAGCGCGAGCAGGTTGGTCTGGCCGGCGATCGCCTGGATGAGCCCGATCACTTCGCCGATGCGCGTTGCGGCGGTCGCGAGCTGCGACATGGTCTCGACGGTGCGCTGCGCCTCGGTGACGGCGCGGCTCGCGACCTCGGTCGAGGTCGCGGCCTGTCCGGCAATCTCGCCGATCGAGGTCGCGAGCTCTTCGGCCGAGCTCGCCGCCGAGGCGACGTTCATCGACGCCGCGCCGACGCGCTCCTCGGCCGAACTGGCCTGCGACGAGACGGCATCGGCCGCGCCGTTGAGCGCCGTCGAGGCCGTCTCCAGCCGCTCGGCGGCGCCGCGCACCTTGGCCAGCGCCTGGTCGACGGTGTCCTCGAAACGCGCGACCGTCGCGGCGATCGTCTCGGCGCGGCGCTCGCGCTCGCGCACGGACTTCTCCTGCGTCACCGCAAGCTGCTCGCGCTCGACCGCGTTGTCGCGGAAGACGATCACGGTGCGCGCCATGGCGCCGATCTCGTCCTTCGCGTCGGTCGACGGGATATCCACCGTGCTGTCGCCGGCGGCGAGCCTCTCCATGGCGCCGCGAGAGCCGCTTGAGCGGCCGCGTGATGCTGCGCCCGATCAGCCAGTTGAACAGGAGCCCGATTGCCACGATGGCGACGCCGATGCCGATGATCAGGAACTTGGTCTGCGCCTGCGAGGCCGCAACGCCCTCGGCGGCGGATGTCGTCTTGCGCCCGGCCGAGGCGATGATCTCGTCGGCGGCCGGCAGCATCTGGCGCGTCTCGGCCGTGACGACGGCGAGCGCACGCGAAATCTTGCCCGTGCTGGCAATCCAGCTGGCGAACGCTTCCGTATAGACCTTCACCTGATCGCTGAGCTGCTGCTTCATCACCGCTGCTGCGATGATTGCCGCGAAGGCCTTGTCGAAATTCGCCAGCTCCTGCTTGAACGCCGTGTGTGCGGGTTCCGAGCGTGTCAGACGGTATTCGGCCTCGGCACGCCGCATCAGCATCAGCGGGATCAGGATCTTGCGCTGGTCGGCGTCCGAGAGCCAGGACATGTCCTCGTTGACGATCCGCTCCATCGTGTTGCCGCCGTCGCGCAGGCTGCCCTGGATGCCTTCGAACTCGCTCAGGCCGAGTTCGTCCTGGCTGGCGGTGAGCGCCGCGAAGGTGCTCTTCAGGTATGCGACGCGCCCCTGCAGACCGGAGAGGGTTTGCCTGTCGGCTTCGCCGGTCAATTCCTGGATGATCTTCAGGCTCGCGATCGCGGCGTCATCCGCGTCGGAGAAGCGCGAGATCAGCCGGGGCGCGGGTTGCGTTACATAATCCTTGGCGCTCGCCTGCATGGTCGTGAGCGAGTCCTTGAACGTGCGGCTCGCGTCGGCCAGGCGGGAGGACTGCTGCACGCTGCCGAATGCCGCTTCCACCTCGCGCTCGCTCGACAGGTAGGCGAACGCGATGGCGGCAAATCCCACAACGGGGATCAGCGACAGCACGATCAGGCGCGCGCGCACCGACAGATCGGTGCCAAGACGTGACAGGCGCATCAGGAACTCCGGCAACTGCGGTCGCAATAGGAGCCGCGGACCTATGCAAGCGCGGAATGGTTAAGAAACCGGTAGAATTTTGCTAAAATCGTTCGGTTCTCGTGAGGGGACGGCCTGCCGTTGCGTTGGCAGGTCAGAGGTTTGCCGGAGGATTCAGTTCTCTCTTGTGCGTTGCACGCAGATCGTATTGCAGTGCATCAAAGGAACTGTTTGGGCCGCTCCCGGCCGGAGTTGATCGATGACGCTCGCCGCCACCCGTCCGGAAACCGGGCCCGGTCTGATCGGTCAGGCTCGCGACGCTGTCGCCGCGCTGGACGCGCTGCTGGCCGACGCCAGGCATGCGGTTGCCGCGCGGGTCGCGCCGCAAGGCCGGGTCTCGGGCGAGCTGCTCGACCGCGAGCAGCGCGCCGCTCACGGGCTCGCCTGGTTCGCGACCTATACGGAGGCCTTGCGCCAGCTTGCCGCCTACGCGGAGCGCATGAGCGCTGCCGGCCGCTTCGGCGAACTGGAAGAACTGGTGGTGCGGATCGGGCTCGGCGAGTACCTCGCCCAGATGCTCGGCGGCATCCCGATGAGCCAGGGCGAGCTCGTGCGGCCAAGCGATCTCGGCCTCACGCTCGAACAGGTCGGCGCACGCGTCACGGCCGCGGTCGAAGAGCTCATCGCGACCGGCAATACCGCCGAGAACCGCGCCCGCCTCGTGACGCTGATGCGCGAGCACCATGGCGCGACGGTCGGCGACTGCGGGCTCGACGAGACGCTTGAGGCGATCCGCGCGGAGATGCGCAAATTCGCCGACAGCGAGGTGATGCCGCACGCGCACGACTGGCACCTGACGAACAGCTACATCCCGCTCGACGTCGTCGCGCACATGGCCGAGCTCGGCGTGTTCGGTCTGACGATCCCGGAGGAATTCGGCGGCATGGGGCTCGGCAAGGAGTCCATGTGCGTCGTCTCGGAGGAGTTGTCGCGCGGCTATATCGGCGTCGGCTCGCTCGGCACGCGCTCAGAGATCGCCGCCGAACTGATCCTCGGCGGCGGCACCGACGAGCAGAAGCGGAAGTGGCTGCCGAAGATCGCCTCCGGCGAAGTGCTTCCGACCGCCGTATTTACCGAGCCGAACACCGGCTCCGATCTCGCCTCGCTCAAGACCCGCGCCGTGAAGCAGGGTGACGTTTACAAGATCCACGGCAACAAGACGTGGATCACGCATCCGGTGCGCGCTGACCTGATGACATTGCTGGTGCGTACCGATCCGAAGGAGCCGGGCTATCGCGGCCTTTCCATGCTGCTGGCAGAAAAGCCGCGCGGCACCGATGAGGACCCGTTTCCAGCGCCCGGCATGTCGGGCGGCGAGATCGAGGTGCTCGGCTATCGCGGCATGAAGGAATTCGAGATCGGCTTCGACGGCTTCGAGGTGAAGGCGGAAAACCTGCTCGGCGGTGCCGAGGGGCAGGGCTTCAAGCAGCTGATGCAGACGTTCGAGTCGGCACGCATCCAGACCGCGGCGCGCGCGGTCGGCGTCGCGCAGGCCGCGATGGAGCTTGCGCACCGTTATGCGGAAGAGCGGGTGCAGTTCGGCGAGAAGCTGTTCGCGTTCCCGCGCGTCGCCGACAAGATCGCCATGATGGCGGTGGAGGTGATGATCGCGCGCCAGATCACGTATTTCGCGGCGCGGCAGAAGGATTCTGGCCGCCGCTGCGATCTGGAAGCCGGCATGGCCAAGCTGCTTGCCGCGCGCGTCGCGTGGGCCGCGGCCGACAACGCCGTTCAGATTCACGGCGGCAACGGCTTCGCGATGGAATATCCGGTGTCGCGCGTGCTGTGCGATGCGCGCATCCTGTCGATCTTCGAGGGTGCGGCGGAAATACAAGCACAGGTGATCGCCCGGCGCTTGTTGGACGGCTCGAATTGAGCCCATCGGCGATCACAAACGCAAAAGACTGATCGCCCGGCGCCTGCTCGATGGCAGCAACTAAATCGCCGCACGCCGAAACCTGATCCTTCTCGGTGCGTTGACGTGGGGTTCCCGCCGAAATGTCGGGCGCATCCCGGCGCCCTGGAGGTTCCAAATGGCCATTCTGAAAATCCGCTCTGGGGATTGGGTCGTGGTGTGCGATGGCGCGAAGGCGCTGATCCTTGAGAACGCCGGCGACGGCATGCACCCCAATCTCAAGACCAAGGAGGTTTACGAACAGGCCGACGCCAAGACCCATGAACAGGGGACGGACGCACCCGGGCGATCCGTCAATTCGATCGAACTCGCGGCGCAGCGCCATGGAGCAGACCGACTGGCACGATCAGGACGAGCAGCGTTTTCTCAACGATCTTGCGAAGCGCCTCGACGCCGCCGTGACGGCGGGCGAAACGAAGTCCTTGATCGTGGTCGCGCCGCCGCGCGCGCTCGGCATGCTGCGCCAAGCCTATTCGAACGGTTTGCGCGACGCCGTGAAGGCCGAGATCGACAAGGACTACGTCAAGATGCCGGTGTACGAGATCGAGAAGCGCCTGGCGGCTTGAGTCAGGCGTTGGCCGCCCGCAACGCGCGATCGAGATCGTTGTAGAGATCGTCGACATCCTCCAGCCCGACGGAGAGCCGGAGCAAGTCGGGCGGGCAGGGCGAGTTCGGTCCTTCGATCGAAGCGCGGTGCTCGATCAGGCTTTCGACACCGCCGAGCGAGGTCGCGCGCTTCCACAGTTTCACACGCGCCGCCGCATCGATCGCGGCGCGCTCGCCGTCCTTAAGGCGGATCGACAGCATCCCGCCGAAGCCGGACATCTGCCGCGCCGCAACGGCGTGACCGGGATGCGAGGGCAGGCCCGGATAGAGCACGGTGGAAACCGACTGGTGATTGGCAAAGCGCGTCGCGAGCAGCGCGGCGCTCTCCGCCTGCGCGCGCACGCGCACCTCCAGCGTGCGCAGTCCGCGCAGCACCAGCCACGCCTCGAACGGCCCGAGGATCGCGCCGTGATGCGCGCGCACCTGCTTGATGCGCGTCCACAGCGCGTCGTCGCGCGCGGCCGCGAGCGCACCCGCGATCACGTCGGAATGGCCATTGAGATATTTGGTGGCCGAATGCATCACGATGTCGGCGCCGAGGATGAGCGGTCGCGTGAACACCGGCGTTGCGGCGGTCGAGTCGATGGCAAGCGCCGCGCCTGCCGCGTGCGCGATCCCGGCGACAGCCGCGATATCGGTGATGTTCCACAGCGGATTCGCCGGTGTCTCGGTCCAGACCAGCTTCGTATCGGGCTTGATCGCGGCGCGCACCGCATCGACGCTCGACATGTCGACGAGATCGACGCGATAGCCGAACAGCGGTGCTTCATTGATGAGCCAGTCGCGAAAGCCCCAGTAGCAGACCTGTGGCGCGAGCACGTGTGAGCCCGGCGGCAGCGCGAGCACCACACTGGTCGCCGCCGCCATGCCGGAGCCGAACATCAGCGCCTCATGCGCGCCTTCGAGCGCGGCGATCACGCTTTCCGTCTGGCGTACCGTCGCATTGTCGGGTCGGCCGTAAATGTAGCCGGTGCGATACTGATTGTCTGGATCGCGGATGAACGTGGTCGACACATGCACCGGCAGCGCCACGCCCTTCGTTTCGGGCTCGATGGCGCCGAGTGCTTGCGCGGCGATGGTGCGGGGTTTCAGTGGCCGGTCGGTCATGAGGGGCTCCGGAACTGATCACAGCAGACCCAACATCGCTTGTAAAACCGCGCCTTGTAAAACCTGCTCTGCCGCGCGATATGCCGAACGGGGCCCGGCCGGGACCAGGACCGTTCGATGTCGAATTTCCTTTATTACTACGGCGTGCCCATCGCGGTCGGCGCGGTCGCGATCGTGCTGTTGCTCGGCCTCGGCAACATGCTGCGCGGCGGCTCGCCCAACACATCACAGAAACTGATGCGCCTGCGCGTGCTGCTGCAGTTCGTCGCCGTCGTGGTGATCATGCTCACCATCTGGGCGATGGGGCGGTAGCGCATGATCCCGAAAAGCATGGCCTCGACACCGATCGGGGATGGGAATCGGTTTTCGGACAAGATCATGCGCCAACGAAGAGTCTAATATTTCGGGCCGCTCGGTCCGGTACCCGGCGCGGCCTTGAGGTACTCTTCCTTGGCTTTCTTCGGCGCCTTCTTCTTTTTCTTTGCGGCCGAGATATCCGTCACCGCCGGCGTCGCGTTGATGCCAGCTGACGCCGCGCGTGCGGTGAGCGCTGCCGGGATCAGCAGCATGGCGACCGCGACGATGAAGGTAAACCGCATGGCGTTGGCCTCTCTGATTGGTTCCGGACTGCGGATAGGATAGACGATTGCGGGATATCCAAAAAGCGGCTGCGAACCGGCGAGGCTGACATGGTGGTGCTCAATCGCATTTATACACGCAGTGGCGATGAAGGCATGACGATGCTCGGCAATGGCGAGTATCGCAAGAAATATGACCTGCGCGTTTGCGCCTACGGCACCGTGGACGAGGTGACGGCCGCGATCGGCGTTGCGCGGCTGCACACGACGGATGCGCCCGCCATCGACGCCATGCTCGGACGCATCCAGAACGACCTGTTCGATCTCGCCGCCGACCTCTGTTCGCCCGACAAGGGCAAGGGGCCGGGCGGCGAGCGCCTCGCCGTCAACGCGCAGCAGGTCAAACGGCTGGAGGACGAGATCGACACGCTGAATGCCGAACTCGCGCCGCTGCGCACCTTCGTGCTGGCCGGCGGCTCGCCGGCGGCGGCGTATCTGCATCTGGCGCGCACGATCTGCCGGCGCGCCGAGCGCGTCATTGTCGAGCTGAAGGATTCGGGCGAGGATGTTTCCGCCGAGGTGCGCAGCTACATCAATCGCCTTTCGGATTTCTTGTTTGTCGCGAGCCGTCATGTCAACGACAAGGGCGCGCGCGACGTGTTGTGGGTCCCGGGCGCCAACCGCTGACGAAGTAATTCATGGTCATTCCGATTTACGACAACGATCCGCTCGACCGCAATCCGTATGCGTTCGTCACCTGGGCACTGATCGCCCTCAACATCGCGATGTTCCTGGTGATGCTCGGTGCGTCGGAGGAGACCGGCATCATCCTGGTGCGCGACTACGCGATGATTCCGGCTGCGATCACCGGAAAACTCACGCTCGGCGGCGACCTGCCTCCGATTCTCTCCGTGTTCACCTACATGTTCCTGCACGCCGGCTGGATGCACATCATCGGCAACATGCTGTTCCTGTGGGTGCTCGGCGACAACATCGAGGACGCGTTCGGATCGGTCCGCTTCTTCTTCTTCTACATGCTGTGCGGAGCGGCGGGCGGGCTCGCGCATCTGTTCATGCATCCGGACTCTGACCTTCCGCTGGTCGGCGCTTCCGGCGCCGTTGCGGGCCTGGTCGCGGCCTATCTAATGCTGCGTCCGTGCGCCAAGATCACGATCCTGCTGTTCGGCCTCATCCCGATTGCGATCGGTTCGGCCTGGGTGCTCGGGTTCTGGTCGGTGGTCCAGTTCCTAAACGTATTCGCCGCAGCCGGCGGTGACACGGCCTGGTGGGCACACGTCGGCGGGCTGATCGCCGGCGCGGGCCTGACCTTGCTGTTCCGGCGCCCCGATACCGTGCTGTTCGAGTGCATGCGGCCGGGCGATGTGATCGCCGCAAGACGGGTATTATCCGAGGAAAGTCGGCGCTGGGGATCGCGTTGACAGGCCTTGGGGTGGGCCATAGTTTGCGCGCCGCGCGGGGACGGAGTTTTGCAGCATGAAAGTATTGGTGCCCGTCAAGCGGGTGGTCGATTTCAACGTCAAGGTTCGCGTCAAGGCGGATGGCTCCGGCGTCGAGTTGGCGAACGTCAAGATGTCGATGAATCCCTTCGACGAGATCGCCGTCGAAGAGGCGATCCGGCTGAAGGAAAAGGGTGCGGCGACCGAAATTGTGGCGGTGTCGATCGGCCCGCAACAGGCGGCCGAAACGATCCGCACCGCGCTCGCGATGGGTGCCGACCGCGGCATTCTGGTGAAGGCCGACGGCGTCGTGGAGCCGCTTGCCGTTGCGAAGATCCTCAAAGGCGTGGTCGAGGAGGAAAAGCCCGGTCTTGTCATCATGGGCAAGCAGGCGATCGACGACGACAGCAATCAAACCGGACAAATGCTCGCTGCGCTGCTCGGCTGGCCGCAGGGCACGTTCGCTTCCAAGCTCGTGATCGATGGCGAGAGCGTCAGCGTCACGCGCGAGGTGGACGGCGGCTTGCAGACCGTCAAGCTCAAAGGCCCGGCGATCGTCACCACCGATTTGCGGCTCAACGAGCCGCGCTACGCGTCGCTGCCGAACATCATGAAGGCGAAGAAGAAGCCGATCGCCGACAAGACGCCCGGAGATTACGGGGTCGATATCGCGCCGCGGCTCGAGGTGCTCAAGACGACCGAGCCCTCCGGCCGCAAGGCTGGTGCCAAGGTCAAGACCGTGGCCGAGCTGGTCGAGAAATTGAAAAACGAAGCAGGGGTTCTGTAAATGGCGACGCTCCTGCTGGCCGAGCACGACAACAA
Source organism: uncultured Alphaproteobacteria bacterium (assembly GCA_963778455.1). GTDB lineage: Bacteria > Pseudomonadota > Alphaproteobacteria > Rhizobiales > Xanthobacteraceae > PALSA-894. Next base: position 36,126 of record CAVZUL010000005.1, on the reverse strand, counting down.
ATCTCTCAAGGACGCGACCAACAAGGCGCTCACCGCCGCAAAGCAGATGGGCGGCGACGTGCATGTGCTGGTCGCCGGTTCGGGCGCGAAGGATGTCGCGGACGCGGCCGCCAAGCTCGACGGTGTCGCCAAGGTGCTGCTCGCGGATAGCCCGCCTTACGAGCATGCGCTGGCCGAGCCGCTCGCCGCGCTGATCGTGTCGCTTGCCGGAAACTATGATGCCATCGTCTCGCCCGCGACGACCACTGGCAAGAACGTGATGCCGCGTGTCGCGGCGCTGCTCGACGTGATGCAGATCTCCGAGATCATCAAGGTGGTGGCGCCCGACACGTTCGAGCGGCCGATCTATGCCGGCAATGCGATCCAGACCGTGAAGTCGAAGGATGCAAAGAAAGTCATCACTGTGCGCACCTCGACCTTTCAGGCGACCGGCGAAGGCGGCTCGGCCTCGGTCGAGAACGCGGCCGCAGCGGCGGATCCGGGCATTTCGAGCTTCGTCGGCGAGGAGTTGTCCAAGTCGGAGCGCCCCGAGCTCACCTCGGCCAAGATCATCATTTCGGGCGGGCGTGCGATGCAAAGCCGCGAGAACTTCACCAAGTACATCGAGCCGGTTGCCGACAAGCTCGGTGCGGCGGTCGGCGCGTCGCGCGCGGCGGTCGATGCCGGCTACGCGCCGAACGACTGGCAGGTTGGGCAGACCGGCAAGGTGGTGGCGCCGGAACTCTACATCGCGGTCGGGATTTCAGGCGCGATCCAGCATCTCGCCGGCATGAAGGATTCCAAGGTGATCGTGGCCATCAACAAGGACGAGGAGGCGCCGATCTTCCAGGTCGCCGACTATGGCCTGGTCGCCGATCTCTATCAGGCGCTTCCCGAGCTGGCGGAGGCGTTGGGCAAGCGAGGGCGATAGCCTCCCAGCCAGTGGTATCCGGGCGCGGATCGTCGTAGAAAGGCCCCATGGCTACCATGACCCAGGTTAGGGAGCGGCCGAAGACGCGCCCCACCGACCAGGCGGAGACAATGGCGTTTACAATCGGCAGGATCGGCGTGATCGGCGCCGGTCAAATGGGCAACGGCATCGCGCACGTGGCGGCGCTCGCCGGAATGGACGTTTTGCTCCACGACGTGTCGGCGGACCGCATCAACGCCGGCCTCGCCACCATCAACGGCAACCTGACGCGGCAGGTGTCGCGCAAGCTGATCTCGGAAGAGGATCGCAAGGCCGCGCTCGCGCGCATCGCGCCGGCCAACTCGCTCGACAAGCTTGGCGACTGCGATCTGGTGATCGAGTCGGCGGCCGAGAAGGAGGAGGTCAAGCGCAAGATCTTCGCCGATCTCTGCCCGCACCTGAAACCCGACGCGATCGTCGGCACCAACACGTCATCGATCTCGATCACGCGGCTTGCGGCCTCGACCGACCGGCCGGAAAAGTTCATCGGCATTCACTTCATGAATCCGGTGCCGGTGATGGAACTGGTCGAGTTGATCCGCGGCATCGCGACCAGCGACGGCACGTTCGAGGCGTGCCGCGATTTCGTCAAGAAGCTGCACAAGACCATCGCGGTCGCCGAGGATTTCCCGGCCTTCATCGTCAACCGCATCCTGCTGCCGATGATCAACGAGGCGATCTACACGCTCTACGAAGGCGTCGGGAACGTCGAGGCGATCGACACCGCGATGAAGCTCGGTGCGCATCATCCGATGGGGCCGCTTGAGCTTGCGGACTTCATCGGGCTCGACACCTGCCTGTCTGTGATGCAGGTGCTGCACGAAGGCCTGGCGGATTCGAAGTACCGCCCGTGCCCGCTGCTGGTGAAATACGTCGAGGCCGGCTGGCTCGGCCGCAAGGCCAACCGCGGCTTCTACGACTACCGCGGCGAGAAGCCTGTGCCGACGCGGTAGAGCCGCATCGCCCTCCCATCGATGGCCGCAAGACCGGCCGCGATCGCCGCCATGCCGGCGATGTGGCGCATGGCGAGTTGCTCGCCCAGGATCAGCGTTCCGAGCAGGATCGCGCTCACCGGAATCAGAAACGTCACCAGTAGCACATTGGTGGCGCCGGCACGCGCCAGAATCCGGAAGTAGAGAAGATAGCCGAGCGCGGTCGAGACGATCGCGAGCGCAACGAGAGCCGCCCATGCGGCCGCACTCGGCGGTGTGAGAGTCCACGGCCGGTCGAGCACGAGCGCGAGCGGTGCGAGCATCAGGCTCGACATGACGAGTTGTCCGGTGGCGATGCGCAACGGCGGCTCGCCGCGGAAGCGCCGGCCGTAGACCCCCGCGAACGCATACGAGACCGCTGCCAGCAGGCAGGCGAGTTGGGCCGCGATATTGGCTCCGAGCTCGCGCAGCATGTCCGGCCCGATCATCACCACGACGCCGCAGAAGCCGAACATCAGTCCGGCCACGCGTGCGGCGTTGAGTTTCTCGTCGCGCGTCACCGCATGCGCGACCAGCACGGTGAATAGCGGCGTCGTCGCGTTGAGGATGGCGGCGAGCCCGCTCGGGATGTGCGTCTGACCCCACAGAATGAGGCCGAAGGGCAGCGCGTTGTTGAGGAGGCCCATGACGGCGAACGGCCGCCATGCGGCGAGGCCTGCAGGTAACACCGCCCCGGTCAGGCGCGCGAGGACGACGAGGATCGCGGCTGCGATGGCGACGCGGCCGAACGCGACAGTGAGCGGCGGGATTTCCGATACCGCGACCTTGCCGAAGAAGAACGAGCCGCCCCACAGGATCGACAGCGCAACCAGCAGCAGCCAGTCGGTCGCGGACATGGTGGGGCGGGCAGGCAATGGCACGGGCGTCGATCCTGCGATCGCTATGCCCAACACGCCCGCACAGTCCGCGGCCACCCGATATCCGGTTACGTCTCGTTAACCGCGCTGCGCGGCGCTAACGGATCGTTAGGCCTCAACGCGAATGCTCACGCGCTGGCGATCACGAACACCGGCCGGTACAGCCTTGTGAAGCGTTATTCGGCCTGGCAGGTCCATGAGGCCTGGCGGGCGCGCCGGCGCGAGATGGCGCAGACCTACTTGAACGAATCCACTACCGCCCAGTCGGGACTGGCGGTTGCGTGGAGCAACCAGATTGAAGGCTCGGCGCAACTTGCGGCGAAAGCAGCGATCACGCGGATCAAATCTGCCACGCAGGTGGCCAAGAGCGCGGCGGATATCAAGATCGCCTAAGTCGAATCGCGGGAGCCTAGACCCCGCTTTCAGCGCTGCCGAAGCGAAAATTAACGAGTGGCGTGGCAGGGTTAGCGCCCATTCGGAGCCCGCCTGATGGATATCTCGTCACTTGCCGCCGCCATGGTGGGCGCCCAGATCGGACGCCTCCAGCTCGCCGCGGCCGCCAAGATGATGAAGATGAATGCCGACAACGCCGCCGCGATCGTCCAGGTGATCGAGGCCGCGCAGAAGAATCTCGGACAGCTCGCGAACGCCGCGGGGCTCGGGCAGAACCTCGACATCTCGGTTTGATCGCGAGGCAGGCAGACGCCGGGGCCCGACCATGAGCCTTCCCTGATGGCCGATTTCCACGAGATGCGGGCGCGCATCCGCGAGACCAGCCACGAGCCGGAGTCGAGCGGCGGCAGCGGCCTCTCGTTCTGGATCGTGACGGTGTGCGCGGTCGCGGTCGGCTTCGCAGTCGTCATGTTCGCGCCGCGCTTCTATACGGTGCAGCGCACCGCCGCGATTCCGACTTTCAAGGGCACACAGAATCGCGCCGAACCTGCCCCACCGGTCGTTCCGGTGCCGCCGCCAGTGCCGCCAGCCGGTCCGATGCGCTACGCGGGCAAAAGCGCGGACGAGATCGGCAGGATCGCGGATCTGGTCTGCACGGGGCAGCAGCCGGTTGGCGCGACGAGCATCTCCTATCAAAGCGAGCAGCTTCATTGCCTGCTCACCGAGGCGCCTGCGCGCTATTGCTCCGCCGTCCAGCGCAGCAAGATCACCGCGGCGATCATCAATCATTTCAGAATCATCGAGCATGCCGCGACGGCGGCCAAGATCGAGGTCGAACCGCGTGTGCTCGTGGGAATCGAAAATCTGATCCGCGCCGGCTATCTCCCGAGGGCGCAGCGCGACGATATCGGCACGGTCGCGCCGCGTCCGGTCAAGGAGCGTCTCGACCGTGTCGTCGGCCACAAGCTACCGTGCCCGGACCCGCCGTGGTGGGCGATCTGGAAGTGAGTGAGGGCGTGTACTCCTAAAAACCCGGAGTCCGCTTTTTCCCGTGCCACGAGCCGACATTCGGGGCGTCTCTTCACAAGATTGACTCAACAACTGACATCGATCATATGAACGGTGTCGGGCTTGATCGCAGTCGCCCGGCTTATCCAAGGCATTTCGCCCAAGCACTGCACTTCGACCCGTTGTGGGCCGAAGGCTTTTGGCGAAATGCATCCATGGCCGGTTCTCCCTCCCTCATCGTGCTATCGAAGCAGGACCTGACGGCGCTGATGCCGTTTGGCGAATATGTCAACGCGGTCGCGGACGCGTTCCGGCTGCATGCCGAGGGGCAATCGGTCTCACCGCCGCCGATGCACATTCCGGCCATTGGTGGCGGCTTTCACGTCAAGGCCGGAAGTCTTCCGATCGGCTCTGGCTACACCGCCATCAAGGTCAACGGAAATTTCCCGAATAACCGGGCAGCACGCGGCCTTCCGACCATCCAGGGCGCGATCCTGCTGTTCGACACCTCGACGGGTTCGCCGGTCGCGCTGTTGAACTCGATCGAAATCACCATCAAGCGCACAGGGGCGGCAACGGCCGTGGCGGCGCGCTATCTGGCACGGCCCGAGTCGCAGGTCGCCATGATCTTCGGATGCGGCACACAAGGGCGGGCCCAGCTGGCGGCACTGCGTCATCAACTCGACATCCGCCGGGTGTTCGTGTGCGACAACGACAGTGCGGCGGCAGACGCGTTCGCCTCCGAGATTGCGCGCGACGGTCTCGACGTGGATGTGCCCGTGAAGCCGAAGCACGCGGCACGCGCGAGCGATGTGATTGTCACCTGTACGTCCTCACATGCGCCCTTTCTCGGTCCGGCCGATGTGCGCGCCGGCACCTTCATCGCCGCCATCGGGGCCGATAATCCAGAGAAGAGCGAGATCGCCCCCGCGCTGATGGCAAAGGCGCGCGTCGTCACCGATCTGACCGAGCAATGCAGCCACATGGGTGATTTGCATCACGCGATCCGTTCCGGTGCGATGGGGGCAGCCGACGTCTATGCCGAGCTCGGCGAGCTTGTTGCCGGCCGAAAGCCAGGGCGGACCGAAGCACACGAAATCACGCTCTTCGACGGGTGCGGTGTCGGTATCCAGGATGTGGCCGCGTCGGCACGCGCCTATGAGCTCGCCCGTTCGCAGCGCGCCGGTCAGACGCTAACGCTGCAATGAAGCGACCTCCGACGAGAACCGAATTCCAGGAAGGACAGACTGTCATGAGAAAAGATTTCGTGAACTGATCTGCTGAACAATCGTCGGGCTCACGCAGTCGCCCGGCTTCTCCAAGGCATTCGCCCAAGCACTGCACATTGCCCGCGCGCGGGTCGATGGCGTTTGGCGAATGTCGTCTGCCCTGATGGGCCAGGAGAAGCTGAACATGCGATACCAGATTGCCCCCCTTTTCTGCCGTCCTTGGACGCTCAACGGCATCACGCCGCGACTGATCGAAAGCCACTATGAGAACAATTATGGTGGCGCGTTCATTCGCTTGAATGCTATCGCCGATGAGCTTGCGGCGCTCGATCCGCAAACGACGCCTGCTCACGTTATCAGCCGGCTGAAGCAAGAAGAGATGGCGGCGCTCAATTCCTCGCTGCTGCATGAGCTGTACTTTGCCAGCCTCGGCGGTGACGGTCGCGCCGTTCCGGAAACGATGGCGAGCGCAATCACGCGCGATTTCGGGTCGATTGATCGCTGGCGACATGAGTTCATCGCCTTGGCGAACGCACTGGCGGTCAGTGCCGGATGGGTGCTGCTGACCTGGGTTCCGCGCGATCGACGGCTCATCGATCAAACGGTGTCCGACAACTCTCAGGGCATCGCCGGGGGAATCCCGATTCTCGCAATCGACATGTACGAACATGCGTACCAGATCGATTTCGGAACAAGCGCTTCCGCCTACGTCGCCGCCTTCATGCGCAATATCGATTGGAGCGCGGTCCAGGGACGTTACGACGATGCCGTCGAGGCCAAGCCGCCGCGGCCCCTTGTGCAAACACGGTTCGCTGACCTGCCATCCGTCACCGTCGATGAAGTCAGGGCCATGGTCCAGTCGGGCGAGCAGGTGCAGATCATCGATACGCGCCCCAGGCACTACAGCAGCCGCGCTCAGGACATCGTGGAAGGCGCGGTCTGGCGTGATCCAGAACGCTTGAACGAGTGGATCAGCGAACTCTCGAAAACCACGCCTGTGGTCACCTTCTGCGTCTACGGGTTCCATATCGGGTGCGAGACAGCGGAAACCTTACGCAAAGCCGGCTTTGATGCACGATTCATGGCCGGTGGGCACTACGCATGGAAGGCCGCCAAGGGGCCGGTCAAGCCCTTCGACCCGGCCGCGCTGTCGTGACGCGAGAGGCGCCAATGGCTCGCCTCGGCCGCGTCGGTATCTTGTGGCGCGGCGATGCATCGGCGCGTCACAGCGCCGCGCCAGAAACCAGCCGCTTCAAGGCGGTGTTCGCGGCGCTTGCCGACCTCGGCGTCGAGGCAGAGCCGGTCGTTTATGAGGACGATGTTCGCGACGCCGTTCGCGCGCAGCTTGCCAGGCTAGATGGCGTGCTTGTGTGGGTGAACCCGATTCACGAGGGCCGTAACCGCATCCAGCTCGATGCGCTGCTCCGAGTGGTCGCGGCGCGCGGCGTCTGGGTGAGTGCCCATCCCGAGGTGATCCTCAAGATGGGCACCAAGGAGGTGCTCTATCGTACCCGCACAATGAGCTGGGGCTGCGACACAGCCCTTTATCGAACAGCAGAAGCAATGCGCGCCGAACTGCCGGCGCGGCTCGCCGCGGGGCCGCGCGTGATCAAGCGCAACCGCGGCAACGGCGGCCAGGGCGTGTGGAAGGTTGAGACGTTGGCAAGTTTTGGCAATCGGCCGATGGTCCACGTGCTGGACGCCACCAAGGACGCCTCCGAGAAGCTACCGCTCGACGCATTTCTTGAGCGATGCGCCGAGTATTTCGCGGACGGCGGCGTGATCGATCAGCCGTTCCAGGCGCGGCTGAGCGAAGGCGTGGTGCGCTGCTACATGGCGGGCAATCGTTGCGCGGGCTTCGGGCACCAGAAGGTCAAGGCACTGGTCGATGCGGCGGCGCGCGCCGAGGCGGGACCGCGGCTCTACACCTCCCATGCCGATCCGCGGTTCCAACGCTTGCGCCGATTGATGGAAGACGAGTGGACGCCGCAGCTGATCTCCTTGCTGGAAATCCCGCAGCGCGACCTGCCGATGATCTGGGACGCGGACTTCATGCTCGGCCCGCCCGACGCCGACGGATCTGACAGCTACGTGCTTGGCGAGATCAATGTCAGTTCGGTGTTCCCGATTCCGGAAGAGGCATCGGCAGAGATCGGCCGCCGCGTTGCCGATCGGCTGCGGTCGAAGCAACTCGGGGGAGCCTGAGATGAACCCCGTTTCTCTGGGACTTTTCCTCATCGCGCGTTTCTCGGCGGCGTGACAACGGGATTGTCCGGCTTTGCGATGGGGCTGGTTGTTTCCGGTATTTGGCTGCATCTCATTGCGCCGAGCTAGAACGTCCGACCCGTCGCGGCTTCGATCAGCTTGATCGCGTCGGCGCTCGTCCATTCGGCCGGACCAGCCAGCACGCCGAGCTCGCAGCCGTTCGGATCGATCAGCAGTGTCGTCGGCATGCCGAGCGCTTTGCCGACCGCCTTGAGGTCCTGAAACACCTTCGCGCTCGGGTCGGCGTAATAGCCGAGTTGCCTGATGCCGACGTCATCGAGCCAGGCCTTGGGCTTGTCGAGATTGCGCGTGTCGATGTTGATCGCCACCACCTCGAACTTCTCGCCGCCGAGCTTGCCCTGCAATGCATCGAGCGCCGGCATCTCCTTGCGGCAGGGAACGCACCAGGTTGCCCACAGGTTCAACAGGACGGTCCGGCCGCGGAAGTCGGCAAGCGTGCGCGGCTTGCCGGACACGTCATTGAAGGCGAGATCGGGCAGCCGGTTCGGGCGGCTCGCGATATTGAGGGCGGCGACTTCACCGCGGGCGAGCGGCGCCAGCCGCCCGGCGAGCTCAGCCGCCGCGCGGCAAGCCGGATCGGTCGGATTGCGCTGCATCGCGCCAATCCCGTATACCGCCGCAAGCCCGACGGCGACGCCAGCAATCCCGCCAAGCGCGATCACGGCAAGCCGGCGTTTGGCAGCGCGTTTCTGGGCAATCTGGTCGGTCATAGGCGAACAACTGGCAGTCGGGTCATGAGCAACAAGATGTGGGGCGGGCGTTTTGCGTCTGGTCCCGGCGCCATCATGCAGGAGATCAACGCGTCGATCGACTTCGACCGGCGTCTTTACCGCCAGGACATCGCGGCGAGCAAGGCGCATGCCGCGATGCTGGCGAAGCAAGGCATCATCTCGCGCGACGATGCCCGCAGCATCGCTCACGGTCTAGACACGATCCTGTCAGAGATGGACTCGGGTAAGTTCCGCTTTAAGCGCGCACTCGAAGACATCCATATGAACGTCGAGTCGCGCCTCGCCGAGCTGATCGGACCGGTCGCCGGGCGGCTGCACACCGCGCGCTCGCGCAACGACCAGGTGGCGACCGACTTCAAGCTGTGGGTGCGCGACGCGATCGACGACATCGATGCGGCGCTGGCCGCCTACAGCCAAGCCCTCGCCGAAAAAGCGCTGGCGCATGCCGCAACCGTGATGCCGGGCTTCACCCATTTGCAGACCGCGCAACCGGTGACGTTCGGGCACCATCTGCTCGCCTACGTCGAGATGGCGGCGCGCGACCGCGGCCGTTTCGCCGACGCGCGCAAGCGGCTGAATGAAAGTCCGCTCGGGAGCGCGGCACTCGCCGGAACGTCGTTCCGGCTCGACCGCACGATGACGGCGAAATCGCTCGGCTTCGACCGGCCGGCGGCGAATTCGCTCGACGCCGTGTCGGACCGCGATTTCGTGATGGAGACGCTCGCCGCGGCCTGCGATCACCGCGGTGCACCTGTCGCGCTTTGCCGAAGAGATCGTGATGTGGTGCTCGCCGCTGATCGGTTTCGTGACGCTGTCGGACAAGTTCACCACCGGCTCCTCGATCATGCCGCAGAAGCGCAATCCCGACGCCGCCGAACTGGTGCGCGCCAAGACGGGGCGCATCGTTCGGCGCGCTGCAGGCGCTGCTGGTCGTGATGAAGGGGCTGCCGCTCGCCTATCAGAAGGACATGCAGGAGGACAAGGAGAGTGCGATGGACGCGCTCTCCGCGCTGATGCTCGGGCTTGCCGCGATGGCCGGCATGGTGGCGGACATGAAGCCGGATGCGGCGCGCATGAAAGCCGCCGCGGGCGCCGGCTATTCGACCGCGACGGACCTCGCCGACTGGCTGGTGCGGACGCTGAAAATCCCGTTCCGCGAGGCGCATCACCTCACCGGGCGGATCGTGGCCGCGGCCGAACAGGCACGCGTGCCGCTCGACAAGCTGCCGCTTGCCGCCATGCAGGCGATCGAGCCGCGCATCACCAAGGCGGTGTTCGATGTACTGTCGGTCGAGCGCTCGGTCGCGAGCCGCACCAGCCACGGCGGCACCGCGCCGGCCAATGTGCGGCGCGAGGCCACGAAGTGGTTGAAAAAGCTGGCCAAAAAGTAACACTTGTCGGGCAAGTATCGGGCCGGCACGGCCTGCCTCTCGCTCGCCGCACTCGATCTGTTGTATGTGTCGCCGGTCTCAGGGGTGCACTGTGAGTTGTTCCATCCGTCCAGCTTTACGCCTTGCCGCGACCGGCGCGCTTTTGCTTGCGCTGGGGCTGACCCTGTCGGCTTGCGGACGGCGTGGCCCGCCAGAGGCGCCTCCGGGTGCCTATCAACACGCCGCAGGGCCCGATCGAGTTCGACTCCGAGGGTAAGCCGATCGCCCCGGCCGGACAGAAAAAACGCCTGCCGATCGACGCGCTGCTCGACTAGGCTCCGGGTCCGTCATGCACCATTTCGCCTATCGGGCCGGCGTGATGCACGCCGAGGCGGTTGATCTTGGCGCTCTCGCCGAGAGCGTCGGCACGCCGTTCTACTGCTATTCCACCGCGACGCTGGAGCGGCACTACCGCGTGTTCGCCGATGCGTTCGCGGATGTGCCCTCGCTCGTCTGCTACGCCATGAAGGCGAACTCCAACCAGGCGGTGATCGCGACGCTCGCGCGTCTTGGCGCCGGCGCCGACGTGGTCTCGGGCGGTGAATTGAAGCGCGCGCTCGCGGCGGGTGTGCCGGCGGAGAAGATCATGTTCTCCGGCATCGGCAAGACCGCAGACGAACTCGCCGCGGCGGTCGACGCCGGCATTCTGTGCATCAACGTGGAGTCCGAGCCCGAGCTGGAACTGCTCTCGGGCATCGCGGCCTCGAAAGGGCGCACCGCGTGCGTCTCGGTGCGCGTCAATCCGGACGTCGATGCCAGGACCCACGCCAAGATCGCGACCGGCAAGTCGGAGAACAAGTTCGGCATTCCGATCAGCCGCGCGCGCGAGGTCTATGCGCACGCCGGCAAGCTGAAGGGCCTGCGCGTCGCCGGCGTCGACATGCACATCGGCAGCCAGATCACCGATCTGCAGCCGTTCGACGACGCCTTCGCGCTGCTCTCCGATTTCGTGCGCACGCTGCGCGCCGACGGCCACCACATCGAGCATGTCGATCTCGGCGGCGGGCCTCGGCATTCCGTACCGCGAGGACAACGAGCCGCCGCCCGATCCCGCCGCCTATGCGGCCGTCGTGAAGCGCGCGACGCGCGACCTCGACTGCAAGCTGATCTTCGAGCCCGGCCGCATGATCGTCGGCAATGCCGGCATCCTGCTCACGCGCGTGCTCTACGTGAAGCGTGGCGAGGCGAAGCATTTCGTGATCGTGGACGCCGCGATGAACGACCTGATCCGCCCGACGCTCTACGAGGCGCATCACGACATCCGCCCGGTGAACGAGCCGGCTGCCGGGGCGCGGCGCATCGTCGCCGATGTGGTCGGCCCGATCTGCGAGACCGGCGACTATCTCGCGCTCGACCGCGACCTGGTGGAGCCCGCAGCCGGGCGATCTGCTCGCGATCATGACGGCCGGCGCCTACGGGGCCGTGCAGGCCGGGACCTACAACACGCGTGCGCTGGTGCCGGAAGTGCTGGTCAACGGCGACCGAATGGGCACTGGTGCGGCCGCGGCTCGACGTCGACACCTTGATCGCGCTCGACCGGATGCCAAATTGGCTGCTGATGGCGAGCGGCGGCCTGCGACTTCCGGATCAGTTCCTTGTGGCCGAAAAGGAACATTTCGGCCCGAAAATTGCTTGGATTGTAGGCGTTGCTTGTTTGCCCCGGCCAAATCAGGCTAAGGCTGGCAACGGAGAAGCAGGTGAACGACCGGCCTTCCGATTCCCAGGCGGACCCTCGCCCAGCTTGACGAGCAGGTCGCCGACACGCTGCTCGCGCGCGCCTTGCGGCGGGCGTGGTGGACGATTCTCTGGGAGCGGCTGTGGCCCGCGCTGGCTTCGCTCGCCGTCGCGATCGGAATTTTCCTCGCCGTTTCGTGGGCCGGCCTCTGGCTCTGGCTGCCGCCGCTCGGGCGCGCCGTCGCGCTGTTCGTTCTGGTCGTGCTGATCGCGGTCGCGGCGGTGCCGCTGTTCCGCTTCCGCCTGCCGAGCACGTTCGACGGGCTGCGCCGCCTCGATCGCGGCAGCGGTCTGAAGCACCGGCCGGCGACCGCGCTTGCCGACGAGCTCGCTGCCGGCGATCAGGATCAGGTGTCGGTCGCGCTGTGGCGCGCGCATGTCGAGCAGGCGTTGCGCGCCGCCAATGCGCTGAAGGCCGGGACGCCGCGTCCGCGCCTGCCGCTGTTCGATCCGATCGCGGTGCGCGCGCTGGTCGTGCTGCTGGTCTGCACGACGTTCTTCGCGGCATCCGGCGAGCGCGTCAAACGCATCACTGCGGCGTTCGACTGGGCCGGCGTCGTGCAGGCGAAGAATTTCCGCGTCGATGCCTGGGTGACGCCGCCGACCTATACCGGCAAGCCGCCGCTGATCCTGCCCGGCATCCGCGCCGGCGAGCCGCATCAGGCCGCGTTGATCCAGACCGTGCCGACGGGGAGCGTGCTGGTCATCCGCGCGAGCGGCGCGAGCCGGCTCGAGGTCGTGACGAGTGGCGGGCTCGCCGAGGCGAGCCGCGAAGGCGCGCCGACCCCGCCGGCCGGAACCGAAGAGCACCGCTACGTCATCACGGATCGCGGCACCGCGACCCTGCGCGGCGTGCTCGACGAAGATGTCACCTTCACGTTCGCGGCGATTCCGGATCGTGCGCCGACCATCGCGCTCACCAAGGAGCCCGAGCCGCAGGCGCGCGGATCGCTGCAAGCTCGCCTACAAGGTCGAGGACGATTACGGCGTCATCGGCGCGCATGCGACTTTCGCGCTCAAGCAGAAAGGCCGGACCCGACGGCCGCGTGCTGCGTCCGCTCTACGGTGCGCCGGATTTCCCGCTGGTGCTGCCGCAGGCGCGCACGCGCAACGGCGCCGGCCAGACCACCAAGGATCTGTCCGATCATCCCTGGGCCGGCGCCGAGGTCATGCTGACGCTCACCGCGCGCGATGAAGCCGGCAACGAAGGATCGAGCACGCCGACCGAGTTCAAGTTGCCGGAGCGCGTGTTCGTCAAGCCGCTGGCGCGCGCGCTGATCGAGCAGCGCCGCAATCTGGCGCTCGACGCCGAGGCAAAGCCGCGCCTGCTCGCGGCGCTCGACGCGCTCTCGATCGCGCCGGAAAACTTCACGCCGGAGGTCTCGCATTATCTCGGACTGCGCTCGATCTGCGCAAATCTCGACATCGCGCTCAAATTCCTCCAGGCCAACAGCGACCAAGATCGACGACCAGTTGCGCGATGTCGTGGCGCGGCTGTGGGGCATGGCGGTGACGATCGAGGACGGCCATCTCTCCGACGCCGAAGCGGCGCTGCGCGCCGCCCAGGAGGCGTTGCGGCAGGCGCTCGAACGCGGCGCGACCGACGAGGAGATCAAGAAGCTCACCCAGGATCTGCGCGCTGCGCTCGACAAGTTCCTGCAGGCGCTGGCCGAGCAGATGCGCAAGAACCCGCAGCAGCTCGCGCGGCCGCTCGACCCGAACACGCCGCATGCTGCGTCCGCAGGATCTCAAGAGCATGATCGACCGGCTCGAGCAGCTCGCGCGCTCGGGCGCCAAGGACGCGGCGAAGCGGCTGCTCGAAGAGCTGCAGCAGATGCTGGAAAACCTGCAGATGGCCCGGCCTGGCCAGCAGGGCGGCGACGACATGGACGACGACATGATGTCGGCGCTCGACGAGCTCGGCAACATGATCCGCGAGCAGCAGAACCTGCGCGACAAGACGTTCCGCCAGGGTCAGGAACAGCGGCGCCAGCAGCAGGGCCAGCGCGGCCAACGCGGTCAGCGTGGCAAGCAGGGCCAGCAGGGCCAGCAGGGCCAGCAGGGCGATCCGAACCAGTTCGGCGAGTTGCGGCAGAACCAGCAGGCGCTGCGCGAGCAGCTCAAGAAGCTGCTCGAAGAGATGCGCAAGCGCGGCCAGGCCGGCCAGCAAGGCCAACAAGGCCAACAAGGCCAACAGGGTCAGCAGCCGGGTCAGGATCCGGGCGAAGGGCTGGGGCAGGCCGACGGCGCGATGGGCGACGCCGAGGGACGGCTCGGTCAGGGCAACGCCGACGGCGCGGTCGACGCGCAGGGCCGCGCGCTCGAAGCGCTGCGCCGCGGCGCGCAGAGCCTCGCGCAGCAGATGCAGCAGGGGCAGGGCCAAGGGTCAGGGGCCCGGCCAGCCGGGCCGCACCGGACAGGCGCGCGCCAACAAGACACCGATCCGCTCGGCCGGCCGCTGCGCGGGCGCGACTACGGCGACGACGTCACCGTGAAGGTGCCGGGCGAGATCGACGTGCAGCGCGCGCGCCGCATTCTCGAAGAGCTGCGCAAGCGCTTCGCCGATCCGCTGCGGCCGCAGCTCGAGCTCGATTACATCGAGCGGCTGCTGAAGGATTTCTGATCAGCGGCGCTGCGCTTGGCGTCGCCAGCGCACCATTCACCGCCGCCTTGATCTCGGCGAGCGTGAACGGCTTCAGGATCACGTCGTGGATCAGCGCGTCGAGGTTCGACGCGCGTTCGCGCTGATCCGCATAGGCGGTCATCAGCAGGATGATGATCGCCGGATAGTCGCGCGCGGTGGCGAGCGCCAGCGCGATGCCGTCCATCAGCGGCATCTTGATGTCGGTCAGCAGCAGATCGAAGCGGCCCTGCTCGCGCGTGAGAATGTCGAGCGCGTCGGCGCCGTCGATGGCGGTCACCACCTCGTGACCGGAATCCGTGAGCGCGCGCGCCGTCAGCGCGCGCAGCGCTTCCTCGTCCTCGGCGATCAGAATCCGAGCCATCAGGCGATTTTCTCGACCACGCCGACGAACGGCAATTGGCGGAACGCGTGCGCCACGTCCATGCCGTAGCCGACGACGAACAGGTCGGGGCAGACGAAGCCGACGAAATCCGCGTCGAGCGATACCGCGCGCTTGCCGGGCTTCTCCAGCAGCACGCAGGTGAGCACGCGCCTCGCGCCGCGCGCCGCGAACAGGTCCTTGGCGTAGGCGAGCGTGCGGCCGGATTCGAGAATGTCGTCGACCAGCACCACATCGCGGCCGCGCACGTCGCTTTCGACGTCATGCAGGATCGTGACCGTGCCGGACGAGACCGTGCCCTCGCGATAGCTCGACAGCGAGATGAACTCGACCTCGGGCGCGAGCCCGGCGCCGTGCAGCGCGCGGATCAGGTCGGCCGCGAAGATGAAGCTGCCCTTGAGCACCGCGATCACGAGCAGCTGCTGCGGCGCCGCGGCCTTGATCTCGAGCGCGAGCGCCTGCGTTGCGCCTGGCGATCGCCTCGGCGTCGAACAGGACGCGGATGTGCGTGTCAGGCGAATGCGGCAAGGCGCGCCCTCACAGTGAACCGGCGACGGCATCGCGCCGGTTGAAGAAGCGCACGATCACGTCGCGGCCGTCGGGCGGCGGCGAAGCGAGCCGCGCGCGGAACGGCAGCCCGTTGCCCGAGCCGAGCGTCGTCTTCGGCGGCAGCGCGGTCCAGGCATAGACCTCGTGGCCGACGCTGTTGCGCAGCGCAAGGCGCAGCCGCGGCACTTCGAGCGTGCGGCGTCGTCAGGTTCACGATCGTTCCCTCGACGATCAGCACCGTCACGCCGTCCTGGAATTCGCCTGTGCTCTTCACGTCCTCGAAGAACAGGCCGCGCAGATTGACCGGCAATCCGATCGCCGCATAGAGCGAGGCGGTCTGCGGGAAATGCCGCACGACCGCGGCGCGCCAGTTCAGCGCGCCGAGCAGAATCGCCAGCATCGCGACGATCAGCATCGGCAGGCTGACGAGCCGCCGCAAGAGGCTGCGTTGGTCCTTGCGGTCCACATAGGTCTGGCGGACGCGGCGCGCCGCGATCGTCTCGGCCTCGTCCGGAACGCCGGGATCGAATTTCGGCGCGGATTCGGGCTTCGCGTTCCCGGACTGGTCCTGCGGAACGAGCGGCGGCGCGTCCGCCACCGTGAACGGATTTTCGCTCTCGGCGCGGCCGTATCGTCCGGCGGCAGGACCTTCGACCGGCGCATGGCTGTCGCATGCCGGCGAAATCATCCGCGGGCGGCTCGACGCGGCGCGTGCGGCGGCGGCCGGAACCGACAGGCCATTGCGGGCTCTTCCACCACGCTGTCGGCGGTCGCGAACCAGGTGTTCTTGCAGTGCGCGCAGCGCACCGAGCGGCCGGCCGCGCCGAGCGCGGCCAGCTCGATCTGATAGGCGGTCGCGCAGGTCGGACAGACGATCAGCATCGCGCGGCTCGTGGAGACGCGGAAAAACCGTAGCAGCGGTCCGTTAACGAATCGGAAACCATAAAAAGCCGCGCGCGGCCCGTGACTTGGCCACGATCGCGCCAAATATCGTTAATGCATTCTTAATCGCGTGCGCGTGACAACAGCGCAGGGCGGGTAAAAGGTCCTGCGGGGGCCGATTCGGAGGACGAGCGTGGTCCGCTTCGAAAATGTCGGCTTGCGCTACAGCCTCGGGCCGGAAGTGCTGCGCGATGTCAGCTTCCAGCTCGCGCCGCATTCGTTCCAGTTCCTGACCGGGCCGTCGGGCGCCGGCAAGTCGTCGCTGCTGCGCATGCTGTTTCTTGCGCTCAAGCCGACGCGCGGGCTGATCAACCTGTTCGGCCATGATGTCGCGACCCTGTCGCAGGACGCGCTCGCGACCTTGCGGCGGCGCATCGGCGTCGTGTTCCAGGATTTCCGCCTGCTCGATCACCTGACCACCTACGAGAACGTCGCGCTGCCGCTGCGCGTCATCGGGCGCGAGGAGGCGAGCTATCGCAACGAGGTGATCGAACTGCTGCAATGGGTCGGGCTCGGCGACCGCATGGCGGCGCTGCCGCCGATCCTCTCCGGCGGCGAGAAGCAGCGCGCCGCGATCGCGCGCGCCGTGATCGCGCAGCCGCATCTTCTGCTCGCCGACGAGCCGACCGGCAACGTCGATCCGAGCCTCGCGCGGCGCCTGCTGCGGCTGCTGATCGAGCTCAACAAGTCCGGCACGTCCGTGGTGATCGCCACCCACGATATCGCCCTGATGGACCTGTATGACGCGCCCCGGCTGGTGCTGCATGACGGCCACCTGCAAGTCTACGCATGAGCAACGCGATGGCGGCGCAGACCGAATATTACGAGGAGGAGGAGCAGGCGCCGGTCCGCGCCGGCGGCGGAAGACGTGCTGCCGCGCGCCGAAGCCTCGATCGTTCCGGCGGACTCGATCTCCGGCCGCGCGCTGCTCGCCGTGATCGCGATCATGACGTTCCTCGCGGCGCTCACGCTCGGCGCCGTGGTGCTGGTGCGCTCGGCGGCGGGCGAATGGCAGTCCGCCGTCGCGCGCGAGATCACGATCCAGGTGCGGCCGTCGCCGAGCGCAACGTCGAGGCCGATGTGCAGCAGCGCGGTGGCGCTCGCGTCAGGCCACGCCGGGGGTCGCGGGCGTGCGCGCCCTACAGCAAGGAGGAATCCGCGCGGCTGCTCGAGCCCTGGCTCGGCAGCGGGCTCGCGCTCGACGAATTGCCGGTGCCGCGCATGATCGTGGTGCGCGTCGCGCCGGGCGAAGCGCCGGATCTCGCGGCCCTGCGCAAGCAACTCGCCGAGCAGGTCCCCGGCGCGACGCCTCGACGATCATCGCGGCTGGGTCGACCGCATGCGCGCGATGGCGCGCAGCGCCGTGGCGGTCGGGCTTGCGATCCTCGCGCTGGTGCTCGCCGCCACCATGCTGTCGGTCATGTTCGCGACGCGCGGCGCGATGTCGACCAACCGGCAGATCATCGAGGTGCTGCATGTGGTCGGCGCCAAGGAAGGATTTCATCGCGGGCGAATTCCAGCGCCATTTCCTGCTGCTCGGCCTGAAGGGCGGCGCGATCGGCGGCGTCGCCGCGATGGTGCTGTTCGCGCTCGTCGGCGCTCGTTGTCGGACTGGTTCAAGGGCAGCCCGGGCGAGACCCAGGCCGGCGCGCTGTTCGGCAACCTGTCGCTCGGGCCGGAAGGCTACGGCGCGATGATCGGCCTTGTCGTGCTGGTCGCGGCCGTGACGGCGGGCACCTCGCGGCTTACAGTGCACCGCACGCTGAGGTCGATGGAATGATGCGCAGGCTCATGCGCGCCGTGCTGTTCGCCGTGCTCGCCGTCGTGGCGATCTTCGGCGGCGGCTTCGTCTGGTTCATCTGGCACGTGCCGGCGACGGAGGTCGCGCTCGACCGCAATGCCGACGGCATCGTGGTGCTCACCGGCGGCGCCTCGCGCATCTCGGATGCGATCGAGCTGCTCGCCGCCGGGCGCGGCAAGCGCCTGCTGATCAGCGGCGTGCACCGCGCGACCACGCACGGCCGAGATCGCCCGCATCAATGCCGCGCTACGAGGGGCTGGTGTCGTGCTGCGTCGATCTCGACCATTCGGCGATCAACACCACCGGCAACGCGATCGAGACGCGGCGCTGGGTCAAGGACCGCGGCTTTTCCTCGCTGATCGTGGTGACGTCGGCCTATCACATGCCGCGCACCATGGCGGAGCTTGCCAAGCAGATGCCCGACATCGCGCTGGTGCCGTTTCCGGTCGTGACCGAGAAGCTGCGCAACGAGCCGTGGTGGGCGAGCGGCCCGACCGCGCAGGCTGATCCTGTCCGAATACGCCAAGTTCGTCGTCGCGCAGCTGCGCATGAGCATCGAGCCCGCGCCCGCGCTGAGCGACAGGCGCGGGCGGGCGCGCGTCAGCGCGAAGAAGCTGAAGCGCCGTGCTGATCCTGCGCTCGGTCGCCTTCAACGTCCTGTTCTATCTCAATCTCGTTCTGCACATCATCGTCGCGCATTCCGACCTTCGTGCTGCCGCGCCGCGCCTTCATGGCGATTGCGAAATCATGGGGCCGCACCAGCAACTGCGCTGCTGCGCGTCGTTGCCGGCATCGCGGTCGAGTTTCGCGGACTGGAGAAGATCCCGCCCGGCGCGCTGATCGTCGCCTCGAAGCACCAATCGTTCTGGGAGACCTTCACGCTGCTCACGCTGTTCGACGATCCGGCCTACATCGTCAAGCGCGAGCTGATGTGGATTCCGTTCTTTGGCTGGTATCTCTGGAAAGCCGATCAGGTGCCGGTCGACCGCAAGGCGAAGGGCGGCGCGATGGCCGGCATGATCGAAGCGCGCGCGAAGCGAGCTCGGCGCGGGCCGCCAGATCATCATCTTTCCCGAAGGGACGCGCACCGCGCCGGGCGCGCCGCCGGCCTACAAGAGCGGCATCGCGCATCTTTATGCGGCGACCGGCGTGCCGTGCGTGCCGGTCGCGCTCAACTCCGGCCTGTTCTGGCCGCGCCGCAAATTCCTGCGCTATCCGGGCACGATCGTGCTGGAAGTGCTCGATCCGATTCCGCCGGGTCTCGACCGGAGGCTTTCGCTGCGCGGCTGGCGAACGAGATCGAGACGGCGATGGCCAAATTGGTGGCGGAGGGGGAGAAGGAGCTTCGTAGCCCGGCTTGAGCGAAGCAAAAGCCGGGACCTCTCGCGGGCATCAACCCCCGGATTTCGCTGGCGCTCAATCCGGGCTACGCCCGCTCAAGCTTCTCCGCCAGCAGATGCAGGTCGCGGTCGTAGAGACCGAGCGCTTCCAGCGCGTGCACGGTCGAGAGCACGTATTCGCGGTTCGGCCCGGACTGGCCGTGGCCCTGGCGCACCAGATGAAGCTGCGTCGCGAGATCGAGCCGCCCGGCATATTGCACGTGGCCGCGGTCGATCATGTAGACCAGCGCCGAGACACGCCGCTCGGGCTCGCGTCAGCAAGGTCACCGAGCGCAGCGTCTCGCGATAGACGCTGGTCGACCTGCTCGCGCGCCCGCAGATACGCGATCGTCTCGGCGCGCTTCTTGGCCGCGACCCGGTAGGCGACGCCGCGGCAGGCGCCGCCATAGTCGAGCCCGAGCACCAGTCCCGGCCGCTCCGGCGTGCCGCGATGCACGTGCGAGAACACGCAAAGCGCGCGGTGCGCGCCGATCAGCCGCGCGGGCTGGCGTTCCAGATGCTCGAAGCCCGGCCGCCAGATCAGCGAGCCGTAGCCGAACACCCACAGGTCTTCGGCGAGATGTTCGATGTTGAGCTGCATGGATGGATCGTTGGCGGGGCTGGTCCGCCCGCTCGCCTAACAGCCCCGCCCGCCCGGTGCAATGCGCGGCAAGCCTTGCTAAGACAATGCCTTGATAGGGCCACATCGCCCCGCCAAGCCCGCGCTTCGCAACAGACGAGCCGCCATGACCTATCACGCCGAACTTGGCTCCCGACGCCGGCCGCTGGCTCATCGCCGACGCCGCTGATCCTCATGCTGGTGCTCGCCGCGGTGTGGAGCGGCGTTTGGTACTACGCGGCGGGCGAGGCCGAGGTGCGCGTCAACGACTGGCAGACGCAGCAGGCGAAGGCCGGCCGCGTGTTCTCCTGCGGCTCGCAAAAAGTCGGCGGCTTTCCGTTCCGCATCGAGGTGCGCTGCGGAGACGCGGCGGTCGAGTTGAAAGACACGCAGCCGGCGCTCGCCATCAAGCTGAAGGAAATCCACGTCATCGCCAGGTGTGGGACCCGAAACTGCTGATCGCCGAATTCACCGGGCCGCTGACCGCCGCGGAGCCGGGGCAGCCGCCGGTCACCGCCACCTGGACGCTGGCGCAGGCAAGTGTGCGCGGGACGCCATCGACGCCGGAGCGCGCTTCGATCGCGATTGACAACCTGAAGCTCGACGGACCTGGGGCCAATGCGCTGTTCGATGCCAAACACGCCGAATTCCACGCGCGGATCCAGTACGGCTCCTGGCCGCACAATCCGGCGATCGACCTCGCCGTGAAGCTGAGCGCCGCGACCGCGCAGGTCCTCGGCCCTTACACCCGCGATCCGCTCGATGCCGATATCCTGGCGGTGCTGCACGGCATGAAGGACTTGCGGCCGAAGCCGCTGCCGGTGCGGCTGCGCGAGTGGCAGGCGGCGGGCGGACGGGTCGAAATCCAGAACGCGCGCGTCGCGCAAGGCGAAACGCTCGGCAACGCGACCGGTACGCTCGCGCTGACGCCACGCGGGCGGCTCGACGGTGCGTTGCGGCTGAATGTTGCGGGACTCGAAAAGCTGCTGCCCGCGATCACCGGCGGCGAACGCAAAGGCGCTCCGCTTGGCCTCGATCGGGTGGCACCTGCGCTCAATGCGATCGATCGCGCAGTGCCCGGTCTTGGCGCGCGCGTGGCTCCACAGGCACAGAACCTCGCGGCGGGCCTCATCGGACTGCTCGGCCAGCCGGTCGAGGTCGAGGGCAAGCGCGGCGTATCCGTCCCGGTGCGCTTCACCGACGGCGCAGCCTCGCTCGGGCCAATCCCGCTTGGGCAAGTGCCGCCCGCGTTCTAGAACGCCTTTATGCATGACGCGGTCATCATTGGTGGCGGGCACAACGGCCTCGTTTGCGCCGCCTATCTGGCGATGGCCGGGCTCAAGGTGGTGGTGCTGGAGCGCCGCCACGTGGTCGGTGGCGCCGCCGTCACCGAGGAGTTTCATCCGAGCTTCCGCAATTCGGTCGCCTCCTACACGGTCTCGCTGCTCAACCCGAAAGTCATTGCCGATCTCCAGCTCGCCGAGCACGGCTTGCGCATCGTCGAGCGCGGCTTTGCGAATTTCCTGCCGCTCGAAGACGGGCGCTATCTCAAGGTCGGCGGTCGGCACACGCGCCGCGAGGTGGCGAAGTTTTCCGCGCGCGACGCGGAACGGCTCGATGCCTATCAGGCGCGGCTCGAAGCCGTGGCGGATGTGCTGCGCGCGCTTGCGCTGGAAACGCCGCCGAACGTGGTCGAAGGACATCCTTTCGCGGCGATCTCCGAACTGATCAAGTCCGGCCGCATCGCCAACCGGCTGCGCCGGCTGGGCATCGATCTGCAGCGCGAACTGCTCGACCTCTTCACTAATTCGGCCGGCACGTATCTCGATGGCTGGTTCGAGAGCGATCCAATCAAGGCGGTGTATGGTTGGGACGGAGTCGTCGGCAACTACGCGAGCCCCTACACGCCGGGCTCGGCCTACGTGCTGCTGCATCATTGCTTCGGCGAGGTGAACGGCAAGAAGGGCGCATGGGGCCACGCCATCGGCGGCATGGGGGCGATCACGCAGGCGATGGCGAAGTCCGCGGCCGCGAGCGGCGCCGAGATCCGCGTGGACGCAGCGGTGCGCGAGGTGATTGTCGAGCAGGGCAGGGCGGTCGGCGTCGTGACCGAGAAGGGTGACGCCGTTCGCGCCCGCGCGGTGATTTCCAATCTCAATCCGAAGCTGCTCTATGGCGCGCTGGTCGATCACGCGGTGCTGCCGCCCGCGTTCACGGAGCGCATCGCAAAGTGGCGCTGCGGCTCCGGCACGTTCCGCATTAACGTCGCGCTCTCCGAGTTGCCGGATTTTTCCTGTCTGCCGGGGCGCGATTTGGCCGAGCATCACACGGCCGGCATCATCCTGGCGCCGAGCCTTGCCTACATGGAGCAGGCCTATTTCGACGCGCGCACCCACGGCTGGTCGAAGAAGCCGATCGTCGAACTCGTGATCTCATCCGCGCTCGACGACACGCTCGCGCCCAAAGGTCAGCATGTCGCGAGCCTGTTCTGCCAGCACGTCGCGCCGGACCTGCCTGACGGATCGTCATGGGATGCGCATCGCGAGACCGTCGCCGACCTTATGATCGACACGGTCGACCGCTACGCGCCGAACTTCAAGCGCTCGGTCCTCGGCCGGCAGATCATGTCGCCGCTCGATCTGGAGCGCACCTTCGGGCTCGTCGGCGGTGACATCTTCCACGGTGCGCTCGATCTCGGGCAGATGTTCTCAGCGCGCCCGATGCTCGGGCATGCCGATTACCGCGGGCCGATCCCCGGCCTCTACATGTGTGGCTCGGGCACGCATCCGGGCGGCGGCGTGACGGGATTGCCGGGGCACAACGCGGCGCGGGAAGTGTTGCGGGATTTGAAGCGGGGCTAGCGCAAAACCTCATCCTGAGGGCGTCCGAAGGACGCGTCTCGAAGGATGGCCGCACGCGCAGAGCTTGCCGCCATCCTTCGAGGCTCGCCATAGCGCGTCGAAGACGCGCGTAAACGCGCTTGAGGCTCGCGCCTCAGGATGAAGACCTTTTACTCACTATCCGCCGCATACGGTCGCGGCAGCTCGCCGAGCGATTTCGCCGGATGCGGGCGGCCGAAGTCAGGTGCTGCGGAATCTTGGCCCAGCTGCACGATGCCGCGGCGGATCGCGCGCGTGCGGGTGAAGTGATCGAACAGCGTCTCGCCGTCGCCGCGCCGCATCGCGCGCGTGAGCTTCGCCAGATCCTCGCTGAACTGCGCGAGCATTTCGAGCACCGCGTCCTTGTTGTGCAGGAACACATCGCGCCACATGGTCGGATCGGAGGCCGCAATGCGGGTGAAATCGCGAAAACCGCCGGCTGAGAACTTCAGCACCTCGGAGCGCGACACGCTCGAGAATTCTTCCGCGGTGCCGACGATCGTGTAGGCGATCAGATGCGGCAGATGGCTGGTGATCGCCAGCACCATGTCGTGATGCTCCGCCGTCATCACCTCGACGTTCGCGCCGAGCGCGGCCCAGAACGCTTGTAGCTTCTCGACTGCGGCGGCGTCAGCGCCCTCAGGCGGCGTCAGGATGCACCAGCGATTGACGAACAGCTCGGCGAACCCGGAGTCCGGGCCGGAGTTTTCCGTGCCGGCGACCGGATGCGCGGGGATCAGATGCACGCCCTTCGGGATGTGCGGCGCCATGTCTTTCAGCACCTGGCCCTTCACGGAGCCGACATCCGAAACGATCGCGCCTGGCTTGAGCGCGGCGGCGATCTCGGCCGCCACCGGCCCGCTCGCGCCGACCGGAATGCAGACGATGACGAGGTCGGCATCCTTGGCGGCCTCGGCATTCGTGGCGACCACTTGGTCCGCGATACCGAGCTCGACCACGCGCTTGCGCGTCGCCTCCGAGCGCGCGGTCGCGACGATCTCGCGCACGACGCCATATTCGCGTGCGGCGCGCGCGATGGAGCCACCGATCAGCCCGACGCCGATCAGCGCGAGGCGATCGACGAGCGCGGTCACCCCTTCTTCCCCATCAGCTCGGCGAGGGTCTTGACCACAAGCCGGTTCGCCTCCTCGGTGCCGACGCTCATGCGCAGTGCGTTCGGCAGGTGATAGGCGCCGACCGCGCGCAGCACGCAGCCGCGCGACGTGAGCAGCGAGTCCGCATCCTTCGCGGTCTTCCCCTTGATTTCGGGAAAATGGATCAGGATGAAATTGCCGACGCTCGGTGTGACCTGCAGGCCGAGCTTGCCGATTTCTTCGGTGAGCCACTCCAGCCACTTTTCATTGTGCTGGCGCGCGCGCTCCACATGCGCGACGTCGCCGATCGCCGCGATCCCGGCCGCAATCGCCGCCGCGTTCACGTTGAATGGACCGCGGATACGATTGAGCGCATCGGTCACATGTTCCGGTGCGTAGAGCCAGCCGAGGCGCAGCGCCGCGAGACCGTAGATTTTCGAGAACGTGCGCGTCATCACGACATTCTCGGAGGTCGCCACCAGTTCGATGCCGGACTCGTAATCGTTGCGCCGCACGTATTCGGCGTAAGCCGCGTCGATCACCAGCAGCACGTTTTTCGGCAGGCTCACATGCAGCCGCTTGACCTCATCGAACGGCATGTAGGTCCCGGTCGGATTGTTCGGGTTCGCCAGGAACACGACCTTGGTGCGCTCGCTCACGCGGGCGAGAATCGCGTCGACGTCGGCCGTGTGCTCCTTCTCGGGCGCGACCACGGGCATCGCGCCGGAGCCGAGCGTCGCGATCGGATAGACCAGAAAGCCGTGCGTGGTGTGGATCGCCTCGTCGCCCGGGCCGAGATAGGCGTGCGCCAGCAGATTGAGCAGCTCGTCCGAGCCGGTGCCGCACACGATGCGCGCCGGATCGAGGCCGTACGCCTTGCCGATCGCCTCGCGCAGTGCGGTCGCGCCGCCGTCCGGATAGTCTTCGAGATGATCCGCAAGCGCCTTGTAGGCTGCGATCGCGTTCGGGCTCGGTCCGAGCGGCGTCTCGTTGGAGGAGAGCTTGTAAACTTTCGCGACGCCGGGCGCCGTGCTCTTGCCCGGCACATAGGCCTGGATCTTGAGCACACCGGGACGCGGCTGCGGACGCTCCAACACGGTCATCGTAATCTCACTTTCGTCATTCCGGGGCCCGAGCCAACGGGTCCGGCCTCCGGCCGGCCCGATGATAAACTCCGCGAGGGAGCCCGGAATCTATATCCATAAAAAGAGCGAGTTGGCGCAAGCGGTCCGACAAACAAGCGGTCGTGGTTATGGATTCCGGGCTCACGCCTTCGGCGTGCCCCGGAATGACGGGAGTTCTAGCAGCCGGCGGAAACCGGGCCATCGGCGGTGACGGTATAACGCCTCGCGTGGCTGCCGACGAGGGCCTTGGAGCGCACCGAGGCGCCAGCCTTGACGAGGGTGGACGTGAGCTCGTCGATCTTGCCCTTGGGGACAGACACCAGCAGCGCTGCGCCGTCGAACGTGCCTTCCGGCACTGCGATCACTTCCGCTGATGAGTTCGAGCGCGCGCGACACCGCCGGCCCCCAGCCGGACACGCGGACGCTCCAGTTCTCGACATCGGTAACCAGCGCATCCGGGTTCGGCCGCGCAATCGCAAAGACCGGCAGACCGGCCGGATGATCGGCGCGTTCGACGAACGGCAGGCGCGCAATGATCTTCGGCGCATCGTCGCCTTCGAGCGCGCGCCACCATGCGCCCGATGCGCCGGCCGCCGGCACCAGCCCGAGATCGCCGCGCGAGGCCGCGATCGCCGTCACCACGCCGCTTGCGCCCATGTGCGTGACGAACGGCACCGTGAAGCCGAAATGAAAGCGCGCGGTGTCCCGCATCGCGGCTTCACCGGCCGAGAGATCGGCGTGGACCGAGAACGGCGCCTGCACATAGGTGAACGTCGCGATGATGACGCGCCAGATGCTCTCGGCGGTATCGAGCGGCAGGATGCCGCGGTGCCGCTCCACCAGCCGGCGCATCATGTCGGCCTCGCGCGCGGGACGGAACGCCGAGCCCGACTCGGCGGTCTTTTTCGTCGCAATCAACGTGTCGATGATCTCGCCGCGCTCCATCAGCAGGCGGTGCATCGATTCATCAATACGATCGATCTCGCGGCGCAGGTCGGCGAGCGTGGGCGGCGGCTTCGTCATGACCGGCGTTCTATTTGGCCCATCGGGCGAAATCAAAGAAAACGTTGACTTTATTCCGCATGGTTCTATGGAAACGCCCGTCCGGATTGCCGATAATGGAGCCCCGGACGGGAAGCGCCAATGGTCGAGGTAGAGTTAAGCGTCAGGCCGGACATCGCCGGCGGCCTAAGCGAGGCGGATAATCCGCAC
This sequence comes from uncultured Alphaproteobacteria bacterium, assembly GCA_963778455.1. Taxonomy (GTDB): domain Bacteria; phylum Pseudomonadota; class Alphaproteobacteria; order Rhizobiales; family Xanthobacteraceae; genus PALSA-894. The sequence continues at coordinate 9,895 of CAVZUL010000005.1, read as the reverse complement.
TCGCCCGTCGTGCGTTTCGGCCGCGACAAGCCGCTCAAGCTCGATGCCGGTGTCGAGCTGTCGCCGTTCCAGATCGCCTATCAGACCTATGGCACGCTGAACGCGCAGCGCTCCAACGCCATTCTGGTGTGCCATGCGCTGACCGGCGATCAGCACGTCAACAATGTGCATCCGGTGACCGGCAAGCCCGGCTGGTGGGATTCGATCATCGGACCGGGCAAGCCGATCGATACCGAGCGCTACTTCGTGATCTGCCCCAACGTGGTCGGGGCCTGCATGGGCACCACCGGGCCGGCTTCGACCAATCCTGAGACCGGCAAGCCGTGGGGCTTAGAATTTCCCGTCATCACGATCCGCGACATGGTGCGCGCGCAGGCGATGCTGCTCGACCACCTCGGCATCGAGCAGCTGTTCTCGATCGCGGGCGGCTCGATGGGCGGCATGCAGGTGCTGCAGTGGGCCGTCTCCTATCCAGAGCGCGTGTTCTCGGCGCTGCCGATCGCGACCGGGACGCGCCACTCGGCGCAGAACATCGCGTTCCATGAGGTCGGCCGTCAGGCCGTGATGGCGGACCCGGATTGGCGGCAGGGCCGCTATCTGATCGAGCGCACCAATCCGCGCCGCGGACTCGCGGTCGCCCGCATGGGCGCGCACATCACGTATCTGTCGGATGCAGCCTTGCATCGCAAATTCGGCCGCCGCTTTCAGGATCGCGAGAATCTGTCGTTCTCGTTCGATCCGGACTTCGAGGTCGAATCCTACCTGCGCCATCAGGGCATCTCGTTCGTCGAACGGTTCGACGCCAACTCGTATCTCTATCTCACGCGCGCGATGGACTATTTCGATCTCGCGGCGGACTTCGACGGTGTGCTCGCCAATGCGTTCAAGGGCACCCCCACGCGCTTCTGCGTGATCTCGTTCACAAGCGACTGGCTGTTTCCGACCTCGGACTCGCGCGCGATCGTGCATGCGCTCAATGCCGGCTCGGCGCGCGTGTCGTTCGCCGAGATCGTGACCGACAAGGGCCACGACGCTTTCCTGCTCGAAGAGCCGGAACTGTTCGCGATCGTGCGCGGCTTCCTCGCCAGCGCCGGCACGGCGCGCGGGCTTGACCGATGATGCTGCTCCGTCCCAAGCGCGACCTGACCATGGCGGAGGCGGCCCGTGCGCCCGGCGGCGCGCGCGTCGACCACCTGCTGGTCGCCGCGATGGTGGAGCCGAAGTCGCGCGTGCTCGACGTCGGCTGCGGCGACGGCGAGCTGCTGCGCCTCCTGGAAGAGCGCGGCGTCGACGGGCGGGGCATTGAGATCTCGCGCGAAGGCGTGAACGAATGCGTCGCCAAGGGCCTCGCGGTGATCCAGGGCGACGCCGACACCGATCTTGTCGACTATCCCGACGATGCGTTCGACTACGTGATCCTGTCGCAGACCTTGCAGGCGACGCGGCGTCCGCGCGAGGTCTTGGAGAACATGCTGCGCATCGGGCGGCGCGCGATCATCTCGTTCCCGAATTTCGGCCACTGGCGCATCCGCCTGCAGCTCCTGCTCAACGGCGCGATGCCGGTGACCGACAATCTGCCGGACAGCTGGTACGACTCGCCCAATATCCACTTCTGCACCATCAAGGACTTCCGCGAGATGTGCGAGGTCGCGGGCGTGAAGATGGAGAAGTCGGTCGCGCTCAATCCATGGGGCGCGCCGTTGCGGCTCTCCGCGCCGTGGTGGTTCTGGAATCTGTTCGGCGAGCAGGCGGTATTCTTGCTGAGCCGCAAAGGCTGACGGCCGCCCGAACAATCCAGCTCATGCGGCGTTGTGCTGACGCATGCGGATGCCTGACCCGTCACCCGACAATCAAAGCCCGATCGTCGAAACCGACATTCCGGCGCGGCTCGACCGGCTGCCATGGGGGCGCTTCCACACGCTGGTCGTCGCGGCGCTCGGCATCACGTGGATCCTCGACGGGCTGGAGGTGACGCTCGCCGGTACGGTCGCGGGCGCACTCAAGACGAGCCCGGTGCTGCAATTCTCCAATGCCGACGTGGGGCTCGCGGGCAGCGCGTATCTCGCGGGCGCGGTGCTCGGCGCGATCTTCTTCGGCTGGCTCACCGACCGGCTCGGGCGCAAGAAGCTGTTCTTCATCACGCTCGTCGTTTATCTCGCGGCGACCGCCGCGACTGCGTTCTCATGGAATTCTGTGGAGCTTCCTCCTCTTCCGCTTCATCACCGGAGCGGGAATCGGCGGCGAATACGCGGCGATCAATTCGACCATCCAGGAACTGGTGCCGGCGCGCGTGCGCGGCTGGACCGATCTGGTCATCAACGGCTCATTCTGGATCGGCGCCGCGCTCGGCGCGCTCGCCGCGATCGTGCTGCTCGATCCGGCAGTGATCGATCCCGAGCATGGCTGGCGCGCCGCGTTCCTGATCGGTGCGCTGCTCGCGTGCATCGTGTTCTTCATGCGGCTGTGGCTGCCCGAGAGCCCGCGCTGGCTCATGACGCATGGCCGCGCCGCGGAGGCCGAAGCGATTGTCGCCGGCATCGAGGCGCGGCTGCGCGCCGAGGGGCACGTCATTCCGGACACTCCGCTGCCGAAGGTGCGGCTGAGGAGCCGGAGCCACACGCCGATCGGCGAGGTTGTGCACACGCTGCTCCACCTGCATCGCCAGCGCACCTTCGTGGCGCTCGCTCTGATGACCGCGCAGGCGTTTTTCTACAACGCGATCTTCTTCACTTACGCGCTGGTGCTGACCACGTTCTACGGCATCCCGAACGAGCAGGTCGGCTGGTACATCCTGCCGTTCGCGGCCGGCAACGTGCTCGGGCCGATTTTGCTCGGGCGCTTCTTCGACACGATCGGCCGTCGGCCGATGATCGCCTTCACGTATCTGATGTCCGGGCTGCTCCTCGCGCTCACCGGCTGGCTGTTCGCGCAAGGGATGCTCAGCGCGCGCGAGCAGACGCTGGCCTGGAGCGTAATCTTCTTCTTCGCTTCGGCGGCGGCAAGCTCGGCGTATCTCACGGTGAGCGAGACGTTTCCGCTGGAAATCCGCGCGCTCGCGATTGCGCTGTTCTATGCGGTCGGCACCGGCATCGGCGGCATCGTCGGCCCGCTGCTGTTCGGCGCGCTGATCGATACCGGCTCGCGCACGAGCCTGCTCGGCGGCTATCTGCTCGGTGCGGCGCTGATGATTATGGCTGCCGCCGTCATGTGGCGCTGGGGCGTCGCGGCGGAGCGCAAGCCCCTCGAACAGGTGGCGCGGCCGCTCGCCTTCACGGACTAGTACAGATTCTATAACGCCACGTGTTACCCCGCCAAGGCGTGGCGGCTGGGTTGGCTCTTCCCGATCCATTTTTTGGACTGGAGGCAGACCGGTCCTGGCGCCATAATCCAGCGTGGTGGGAGGTCTCTTCAACGCAGGAGGCTGACATGAGACACTTCGCAGCGACGGCCGTTGGGCTGGCGATGACCTTCTCCGCCGGCAGCGCCGGTGCCGATGTCATCACAGACTGGAATCAAACCGCAATCGCCGTGATGAAGACGGCGAACGTCGCCGGCAATCCCTGGACGCGCAACATGGCCATGGTTCACGTGGCGATGTCGGACGCCGTCAATTCGGTGCAAGGCCGGTATGCGCGCTACGTCGCCAAGGGCGAACTGGCGCGCGACGCCTCGGCCGAGGCGGCCGCCTCGGCGGCAGCGCGGCAGATCCTCACTCAGCTCTATCCAAATCAGAAAGCCGCGATCGACGACGCCCACGCAAAATCGATCGCAGGCATTCCCGAGGGTCCAGCTAAGACAGCGGGCATCGCGCTCGGCGAGCAGATCGCCGCTTTGGTCCAGGCTGACCGCGCGACCGACGGCACCAGCGCCCCGGACACCTACCGGCCGATCACGACGCCCGGCGTCTGGATCCCCACCGCGCCGCCGATCTTCGCGCAATATGCACAGGCCAAGCCTTGGGTGCTGCGCAGCGCCGATCAGTTCCGGCCAGGGCCCCCGCCGCAATTGACCAGCACGGTTTACGCGCGTGACTACAATGAAACGAAGAATCTGGGCGGTGTGAGGAGTACCGCACGGACGCAAGAGCAGACCGATGCCGTGAAGTTCTGGACGCAGCAGAACATCAGCCCCGCATGGCAAGAGGCCGCCCGCCAGATTTCGGCGGCCAAAGGGCTCGGCCTTGCGGATAACGCGCGGCTGTTCGCACTGCTCAACATGGGCATGGCCAACACCTTCATCAACGATTGGGACGCGAAGTTCACCTACAACTTCTGGCGGCCGGTCACGGCCATCCGCAACGGCGACACGGACGGCAACGACGCGACCGAACGCGATCCCGGCTGGACGCCGCTCAATGCGACGCCGATGCATCCCGAGTATCCCTCGCAGGCGGCGATCGTAGCGGGTTCTTCCGCGGCGGTGATAGAGCTCGTGGTCCCGGGCGCGGCTGCCCTTTCCTTCACGGTCACCGACCTTGCGGACCCGAAGCTGACGCGGAAATTCACCAGCATCACCCAGCTGGCGAACGAGCAGTGCGACGTGCGCGTCTGGGGCGGAATCCACTACCGCAACTCGCTCGAAGTCGGCATGGACATGGGCCGCAAGATGTCCGCCTACCTGGTGGAGAGCTCGCTCAAGCCGTCGCAGTGATCGTATCGCCGGCCGCGATCTCGCCGCCCGAGATCACCTGTGCGTAGACGCCGCAATCGGCGTGATCATATGTGCGCAGCAGCATGTCGGGAATCGCGAGATCGCGGATGCCGGTGCCGGGATCGACCTCGGTCGCGGCGCAACGCATGATCCGCTTCGTGACCTTGAGCCGCGCGCCGTTGATCGCGATCTCCTGGCCCACAAGATCGAACTCGTGCCAGGCCGGCCAGCCCGCGACATAGAGATTGCCGCGGAAGCGCAGGGGATGCACCGGCGCGCCCACCACCGTCTCGACCGCCGCCACCGAGGCGAGATTGATGATCGAGACGACCTTCGCGGCGACGTCCGAGAAGCTGTGGCCATCCGCTTGCAGCACCTTCGGCGGCCCGCGCAGCTCACTCGGCATGAAGCGGCGAATGAACGCCTCGATGGCCAACCGACCTTCCTTGGTGGAGAGGTCCGCGCACGCGGCCTCGCGGTCCTCGTGGCGGATGACCAGCGTGTGCGTCGCGTCGTCATACCGGGTATCGAGCTGCGCCAGCCGCTCGTTGCGCATCAGCATCAGGAAGCGGCTCTTGGGCAGATAGGACGGCGCCGCGGGATCGAAGCCGGACGGGCCGTTTTCGATCGCGTACCGGCGGTCGGCCGGCAGCGTCTGGCCGGGCTCAAGCCGGACGCGAGGCAGGCTTTCGGGGCTCAGTCCCTTCACGGGGTAGCGATAGATCGACTGGACTGTCGCGGTCATCGGCGCCCTCTTAACGATCCCGGCACGAAACGCCAAGAATGCCGCCAAAACCCCTTCCGGCGCTGAAACCCGCTTCCTACATCTAGTGCCGGACCCAATGAGGATGGTCCGGCTCGTGCCTTCGGGGCGGTCGGAACAGGCCGAGGGAGTGAGAGGATGAATATCGAGAAATACACGGACCGCGCCCGCGGTTTCGTGCAGTCCGCACAGTCGCTCGCCCTGCGCGAAGGGCATCAGCAATTCGCACCCGATCATCTGCTCAAAGTCCTGCTCGACGACCCGGAAGGGCTTGCCGCAGGGCTGATTGACCGGTCTGGCGGCAATTCGCGCGAGGCTTTGCGCGCCGTCGAGGCGGCGCTCGCGAAGCGTCCCAAGGTGGAGGGCGGCGGGGCGGGGCAGCTCTACCTTGATCCGGCGCTCGCGCGCGTGTTCGACACGGCGGAAAAGTCAGGCGAGAAGGCGGGCGACTCGTTCGTCACCGTTGAACGGCTCCTGCTCGCGCTCGCGGTCGAGAGGGACAATGAGGCCGGCAAGATCCTGAGCCGTGCCGGTGTCACGCCACAGAACCTGAATGCCGCCATCGAGGCGCTGCGCAAGGGCCGCACCGCGGACTCGGCGAATGCCGAACAGGCGTATGACGCGCTGAAGAAATATGCGCGCGACCTGACACAGGCGGCGCGCGATGGAAAGCTCGATCCGGTGATCGGGCGCGATGAGGAAATCCGCCGCACCGTGCAGGTGCTATCGCGCCGCACCAAGAACAACCCGGTGCTGATCGGCGAGCCGGGCGTCGGCAAGACCGCGATCGTGGAAGGTCTCGCGCTGCGCATCGTCAACGGCGACGTGCCCGAAAGTTTGAAGGACAAGAAGCTGCTGGCGCTCGACATGGGCGCGCTGATCGCCGGCGCGAAATATCGCGGCGAGTTCGAGGAGCGGCTGAAGGCCGTGCTCAACGAGGTCACGTCCTCGGACGGCGGCATCGTGCTGTTCATCGACGAGATGCATACGCTGGTCGGCGCCGGGAAGGCGGACGGCGCGATGGACGCGTCGAACCTGCTAAAGCCCGCGCTGGCGCGCGGCGAGCTGCACTGCATCGGGGCGACGACGCTCGATGAATACAAGAAGCACGTCGAGAAGGACGCGGCGCTCGCGCGGCGCTTCCAGCCGGTGTTCGTGTCCGAGCCGAGCGTGGAAGATACCGTCTCGATCCTGCGCGGGCTAAAGGACAAGTACGAGCAGCATCACGGCGTGCGGATCAACGACTCGGCAATCGTGGCCGCCGCGATGCTGTCCAACCGCTACATCGCCGACCGCTTTCTGCCCGACAAGGCGATTGACCTCGTGGACGAGGCGGCGGCGCGGCTGAAGATGCAAGTCGACAGCAAGCCCGAGGAGCTCGAACTCGATCGACCGCGAGATCGTGCGCCTGAAAATCGAGCAGGAAGCGCTCAAGAAGGAGAGCGATGCCGGCTCGAAGGAACGGCTGAAGAATCTCGAAAAGGAACTGGCGGCGCTGGAGAAGCAGTCGGCCGACCTGACGGCGCGTTGGCAGGCGGAGAAAAGCAAGCTTTCCGATGCGCAGAAGCTCAAGGCCGAGCTGGAGCAACTCCGCACCGAGCTCGCCAATGCGCAGCGGCGCGGCGAATACCAGAAGGCGGGCGAGCTGGCCTACGGCAAGATCCCGGAGGCCGAGAAGAAGCTCGCAGCCATCGAGGCGCACGATGGCAAGGGCGCGGTGGTCGAGGAGGCCGTGACCGCCGACCACATCGCGCAGGTCGTCTCGCGCTGGACCGGCGTGCCGGTCGACCGCATGCTCGAGGGCGAGAAGGAAAAGCTGCTGCGCATGGAGGAGATGATCTCCCGGCGCGTCATCGGCCAGGCCGAAGCCGTCCAGGCCGTTTCGACGGCCGTGCGGCGCGCACGCGCCGGCCTGCAGGACCCGCACCGGCCGATCGGCTCGTTCATGTTCTTAGGGCCGACCGGCGTCGGCAAGACGGAGCTGACCAAGGCGCTCGCCGAATACCTGTTCGACGACGAAACCGCGCTCATCCGCATCGACATGTCGGAATACATGGAGAAGCACGCGGTCGCGCGGCTGATCGGCGCGCCTCCCGGCTATGTCGGCTACGAGGAAGGCGGCGCGCTCACCGAAGCGGTGCGACGGCGGCCCTATCAGGTGATCCTGTTCGACGAAATCGAAAAGGCCCACCCCGACGTGTTCAATGTGCTCTTGCAGGTGCTCGACGACGGGCGGCTGACCGATGGGCAAGGCCACACGGTCGACTTCCGCAACACGCTGATCGTGATGACGTCGAACCTCGGCTCGGACTATCTGGTGAACCAGCCCGAGGGGCAGGACACCGACGCGGTGCGCGAGCCTGTGATGGCGGTGGTGCGCTCGGCGTTCCGGCCGGAATTCCTCAACCGCGTCGACGAGATCATCCTGTTCCACCGGTTGAAGCGCGAGCAGATGAGCCGCATCGTCGATATCCAGCTGCGGCGGCTGTCGATGCTGTTGGAGGATCGCAAGATCACGCTTGCGCTCGATCCCGCCGCGCGCGAGTGGCTCGCCGACAAGGGCTACGACCCGGCCTACGGCGCGCGGCCCCTGAAGCGCGCGATCCAGAAGGCGGTGCAGGACCCGCTCGCCGAGCTGATCCTCTCGGGCAAGGTGAAGGACGGGGAGACCGTGAAGCTCACCGTCGCGCCCGGCAAGCAAAGCCTTGCCTTCAACGGCGAGGCGGCGGCGCGGGAAGCGGCTTAGTTGGTTGGGCCGGCGTTCTGCGCCACCCGCGCCGGTGCCCCGGGCTTGCGGCTCATCATGCCTTCGAGGCGGTCGCGCTCCTTCTCGAAGCCCGCGAGCACCGGGCCTTCGAGCACGCGCCCGCGCGGCAGGCGATGCTTCATCGGATCGACGAAGCGGCCGTTGACGACGATCTCGTAGTGCACGTGCGCGCCGGTCGAGAGGCCGGTCGAGCCGACAAAGCCGATCACCTGGCCCTGCCGCACCTTCTTGCCCGGCTCGATGCCGCGCGCGAAAGCCGACATGTGGCCGTAGGCGGTCTCGTAGCCGTTGTTGTGCTTCAGCCGCACGTATTTGCCGTAGCCGCCTTCCCAGCCAACCCTGTCGATCGTCCCGTTGCCGGAGGCGAAGATCGGCGTGCCATACGGCGCCGACCAGTCGATGCCGGTGTGCATCTTGGAATAGCCGAGGATCGGGTGGCGGCGGAAACCGAAGCCGGAACGCATGATGCCGAGGCCGACAGGCTTGCGCACCAGGAACTTCTTCGCGCTCTTGCCCGTCTCGTCGTAGTAGTCGACCACGCCGTCGTCGGGCGCCACGTAGCGATAGAACTTCTTGGTCTCGCCGCCGACGGTGAGTGCCGCGAAAAGCACGTCGTTGCGCGCGTCGGCCTCTTCCTCGCCCGAATACAGCACCTCGAAGGAGTCGCCCGGCTGGGCGCGGCGCTGGAAGTCGACGTCATACGAATAGATGCGCACGAGATCGTCGATCACCGGCCGCGGCACCTGATTACGCAGCGCCGTCTCGTAGACACTCTGATAGAGCCGCACCGCAGTCGTATCGTTGTCGTCGTCCTCGTCGGCCTCCGCGACCTCGGTGCTGTTGCCCATGCTCTGCACGTCGACCGCGACGTACTTGCCGGTATCGGAAAGCGCGACCACCGCTTCCACGGCGTTGTCGCCGAGCACGATCACACGCACGACGCGCAGGCGCCCGGCATCGGGGGCGAACAGGACACGCAGTTTCTGACCTTCGCGCAGTCCCCCGTCGCGTCCGCGCGGGCCGAGTACGGCGGTGAGCGCGCGGATATCGTCTGGCGCGGCACCCTGATCGCGCAGGATCGAGGCCGCCGACTCGTTCTTCTTCACCGCGACGAGCCGTTCGTTCCAGGCGTTCGGACTGTCGTTCTTGGCAGCGCTCTTCGGCAGCAGCGTGATGTTTTCCGGCACGATGCGCGCCTCGAAGCCGATGTAGGGGTCGGCCGCCTCGGTGCCGGAGGGGGCGTAGTTGAGCTGCGGACCGCCGGGCATGTTCGGCCCAAGGCTCGCGGTGATGGGCCGGCTCACGCTGCCGGTCCATTCGGCGGCGTCGCGCACGCGCGCGATCACGTCCTCCAGCGACACGGCGGCGGCGACCTTCACGCGCGGCAGCACGCTGACGAGATCGCGTGTGACGAAGGAGACTTCGGCGTCGGGTTCGGCGCCGGGCGATTCATCCGCCGCGACCGCGTTGCCGCGGCCATTGTCCATCAGCAGACGCGCCGGGTTGAACTTCGGCACGCTGGCGGAGAGCTCGGAGGTACTGAGCGACAGGTTCGACGCCACGCGCACGAACGGGCGTACGCGCACGATTTCGCGGTCGCCGGCGCGGGTCGTGGTCGAGATGCGGATCAACTGGCGCGCGGCGTTCGCTTCGCCGCTCGGGGGAAGCTTGTCGCTCTTGCGGGTGACGGTGGCGACGCGCTCATTGCCGGTGAG
>CAVZUL010000004.1:0-1308007 GCA_963778455.1 uncultured Alphaproteobacteria bacterium | reverse complement strand
GTGTCGTAAGTCCACGCGAGCCGAAGATTCGACACGTTGGTCGTATTGATTTGCTTGAGCGGCGAGTAGCGTTGCGCGCCGGCGTCGTGGCCATGCGCCGGCCAGTCTTTATCTGCGTTCGGCCCTCGAGCCCCGACGATAGCTGCAGCAGCGATGACGAGGACCGTGGCGCGAAGGAGTCGCATGTTATCGCTTGGCTGCTTTCCAGTTGTTCCAGAAGATGAACGTGCCCCGCTTGGTCGACGTGATGATTTCTGCGCTCCCGTCTTTGTCGAGATCGACGACAGCCAGGTGCGACCCGACGCCGGAACGATTGTGGACGAGCTCCGGCACGAACTCGGCACCGCCGGGCGCCTTCGGGTTTCTCACGGTGCGGTAGACGTACAGCACCGGCGGCCCGTGCGGGTCTGGATCGATGAACGTATCGAGATGAGACCAGAACCGCTTGCCCGTGATGAAGTCCTGCAGCCCATCGCCGTCGACATCGGCGTACGTCGCGCCGTGCAGCTGAGAGAAGATCACGCCACCGGCATTCTTCGTCGAGAAATCCGACATGATCGGGTGTTCGACGAACGAACGCGATCCGTCAGCGGCTCTCTTCTGCTCGAACCACGACAGTCCAAGGCCATGTGCCTGCAGCGATGTCACGACGTCGTTGAGGCCGTCGCCGTTGACGTCATAGACCGCCATCTCCGCTCCGCCCGGACTCGATCGCGTCCATTTGCCAAACGCCGCAGGGTGATAAATCCACGTGCCAGACTTTGGGCTTTGGGCTTTGGACTCTGGGCCAGTCGGCTGTTGCCACCAGCCAAATGCATTTAGGAAATCCACACGCCCATCGCCATCGACGTCGCCGACGCCCATGCCGTGGTTGGCCCAGGGGCCGGGCTCGCTGATCGCGTGCTTCGTCCAGAGACCCGTCGGATTGGCAGGATCGGGCTTCGTATACACGAACCTGTTCTCGCTGTCTTTGAACAGAAACTCGAGCTTGCCATCCGCATCGACGTCCTTGAGCAGCATGAACTCGCACGACATGCGGTCGGTGACGGTGTAGGTCTCCCACCGTCGCGACTCGCCCTTCGGGTTCACGTAGAGAATCGCCGGCCGTTGAAACACCGAGTTCAACACGTCTGGCCATCCATCACCCGTGAAGTCGTAGGCGTACTGCAGGCCGTTGAAGTACTGCGTTCCAGGATCGATGGTGCCGCCGATGTAGATCTCGCGAGCGGTCGTGTACTCCGGGCCGAGGTAGTAATACGGACCGGCGACGATGTCGGGCGTTCCGTCGCGATTGAAGTCGGCGACCGCAGGACCCCATGAATAGTAGAACTCGTTCACCTGCTGCATCCGGAAACTGCTCGACACTTTCTCTGGCTGGGCCACTCGCGGTTGAAGATCCTTGTACGAGACATCTTTGAACCGGACTTCGCCGGTCCCACCGACGTACAGCGCAAACGGACCGTACGCGCCGTACTCGGTCTCGGCAACCGAGTCACCGATGCCTCCCGCGTCGTTGAGAAACGCGCGAAGGATGTTGGCATCGAGCACCACTTCGATCGTGTTCCAGTCGTTCGCGCGAAGACCTGCGTTCGGCCGCGGAATCGGGGACGCCATTCCGCCAGGGAATGGGGGCAGACCGGGAGGCCCCCCTGCGCGGGCGCCGGCCGCCGGCGGCGCGGGGTTTGGCGGGGGCAATGCGACGCGAAGCTGTCCGCCGCCCGGTCCTCTCAGCCGTTCCTTCGATGTTTGCGCGCCCTCACGATCGACCGTCATGCGGTACGCAGCAAGGTCACCTTCGTTCAACGACACGAACACGCCCTTCATGCCGCCATCGGGAGTCCGCTCTGCGCGCAGCAACACACCCGTCTGACAGCCGGCCGCGCATCTGAACGAGGTGAAGACAGCGACGTCCTGATACGACCGATCCGCCAGCAGCCAGCCGCCCGTCGCTGCTGTCGGGGTTCCGATGATCTCTCCGTTCTCGGCCCGCCAGCGGGCCTGTCCGATCGATGGCCAACCGGTGAGACTCGAACCCGCAAAGACGACGTCCGGCGCGAAATTCTTCGACGCGCCGTGGGTGATGGACGCCAGTGCTGCCGCCACGATGACGACCGCCGCGAGCAACGTTCCAAGTCGATTGGTCATAACGATCCCTTCTTGCGAGTGGCTTTTCCTTCTTCGATTTCCGCGGCTTCTTCTTCCAACGCAGCGCGCAGCCACTCTCCAGGCTCCTCGATGTGCAGCCGCAGGGCGCGCTCGGCGGCATCCGGATCGTGCGTTCGCAGCGCGTCGACGACCGCTGCGTGCCGCTCGACGATCTCGCGGAGTGAATGATGCGACTTCGACACGGTGAGGAACGTCGTCGTGGCCAGGCGCATCCGATCCCAGATCTGCTGAAGCAAACGGTTGCCCGACGCCTCGACAATCGTGAGGTGGAACGCAAAATCCGCTTCGACTGTGCGGCGGTGATCGCCCTTGTCGGCGGCGGTGCGCATCGTCGCGAGAAGGCGTTCGAGCTTTTTCAGCGTCGGCGCGTCGATGCGCGACGCCGCGTGCCGCGCGGCGAGCCCCTCCAGAACCGCCCGTATCGGGTAGAGCTGCACGAGCTCCTCCACCGAAATCTGACGGACGATGGCGCCTCGAAACGGCGAGCTCACCACGAACCCAAGCAGGTCGAGATCGCGCAGCGCTTCGCGGACAGGCGCCTGGCTGACGCCGAACTGCTGCGCGATGCGCATCTCGACGATGCGCTCGCCCGGCGCCAGTTTGCCGTTCAGAATCTGCTCGATCAGCTGATCGCGAATCTCGTCGCGAAGCACACGCCGCTCGCGGCGCGGGGCTTTCGTTCGTCGTCACTTCGGGGATCCTTTCTCCGGCAACGCGTACGCGACGTATGCCCTCACGGGGGGCGGCAGGCTCGGCTGCTCGGATGCGCCGTCCTGGCCGACGATGGTGGATGTCGCATTGACCACGAAAAACTGCCGCCCGTTCACTTCGTACATCGCCGGAATGCCACGCGAACCTGCGGGCATCTCGCGCGACCACAGCACGCGGCCGTTCTCCGAGTCGTACACGCGGAGCACACCATCGCCGCCCGCCTGGAAGAGCAATCCCGTCGAAGTGGTGATGATACCGGTGCGCTGACTCGGGTAGCCTGTGTTCTTTCCACCCTCTTTGACGGCCCGCGGATCGTCGCCACCGGCCGGCACCTGCCACTTGATCGTGCCGGTATTCAGATCGTATGCGGTGAGCGTCGAGTACCGGCGGTTTCATGAGCGTGCTCTCCATGCCGTACCCCGTATACATGCGCACTTCGGGCACTTTGATACCTGGCGGGTACGCTGGACCAACCATGCCGCCCGCGCGGCCGGGCGGTACCGCGCGCCCACCGGGCGCTCCGCCGGATGCGACGATCGGGCCACCTGTCGGCGTTTGCGGACTACCAGGCCCAACTCCACGACCGCGCGCAGGTGCGCCGCTCGGATTGCCGAGGAACGAGACAAGCGCATCGAGATCGGCAGGGCTCAAATCGTTGGACGGCGGCATACCGGGACGCCCGCCGACAATCACTTCTCTCAGCGACTCCGGGCCCATGCGCGCGGTGATGTCCACAAGCGACGGATAGTTTCCGGAGCCTTTCAGTTCCGCACCGTGGCACGACTGGCATTTCTGGTCGTACAGGACACGGCCTCGCGCGATCGCCGCAGGTCCGCCGGCTCTGCCACCACCCGGTGCCGGCGCCTCCGTGCTCAGCTTGTAGATCGACGGCACGTTGATGCTCAACACGTACACGATGCCCTTCGAGGGATCCGCCGCCGTACAGCCCCAGTTCGCACCGCCCTGCGCGCCCGGGATCGACACGGTGTCTTTCAACGCGGGCGGCGTGAACAACCCCTCGTTGCGCGCATCGCCGATGCGCTTCTTCCAGGTTTCGCGTTGATCGGGCGTCAGAATGTACGGGTTGATGTCGTTGACGCTCAGCCGCTGCGGCGCGAACGGCGGCGGCGCGGTCGGGAACGGCTGTGTCGGCCACGCCGCCTCCCCCGGAATCTCGCTCGCGGGGACTCGCCGCTCCTCAATCGGCCACAGGGGTGCGCCGGTGACGCGATCGAACACGTAGAGGAACCCTGTCTTGCCGGCCTGTGCGACGACGTCGATCGTCCTTCCGTTTCGCCGGACGGTCGTCAGTTGCGGCGCCGCGACGTTGTCGTAGTCCCACAAATCGTGGTGAACCATCTGGAAATGCCACAACCGTTTTCCGGTGCGCGCGTCCAGCGCGAGAAGCGACGATCCGAACAGATTCGCGCCATGCCGATCGGCACCGTAAAAATCGTAGGTCGGCGACCCGAGTGGGAAGTACGCAATCCCTCTTGCCGGATCGACCGTGATTTCCCCCCACGTGTTGACGCCGCCGATGTACTTCCACGCGTCCGGAGGCCACGTCTCGTACCCGAACTCTCCCGGATGCGGGATGGTGTGGAACTGCCAGACGAGCTTGCCGGTCACCACGTCGAACGCGCGCAGATCGCCAGGGGGCGCCATGTAGTTCTCGCCCGCTGCCGATCCGAGGATGATGAGGTTCTCGAACACCTTGCCCGGGTTCGACGACTGTGTCTTGACGATCGTTGCCGGATCCCGACGGAGCCCCTCGCGTAAATTCACGGCGCCATCTGTGCCGAACGTGAGAACAGGCTTGCCCGTTCGCGCGTCGATCGCCTGCAGGTAGCTGTTCATCTGAAAGAGCAGGCGACGATCGGAGCGGTCCTTGCTTTCCCAATAGTTGATGCCACGGGGCGCAATGCCCTGCAGGCCTTCGTGAATCCAGATCTCGCGTCCCGTCGTGGCATCGAGCGCGACGAGCGAATTATTCCGCGCGAGCACGTACACGACGTTGTCGACAACAAGCGGACCGAACACGTACGAGATATTGTCCTGCGTCGGATACGTCCAGGCGGCGGCAAGCTGGTTCAGATTCGACCGACTGATCTGATCAAGCGTCAGATGCCTCGCGTTGTCCGGACCTCCGCCGTAGTCCGTCCAGGTCGTGCGGCTGGATTGTGCATGCCCACGCTGGGCGGCGACCGCTGCAAGGCACACCATCACGAGAGCGGCTCTGGTTCTCTTCATGAAACCTCTTTGTCCGGGCTAGAACCGGCGCGTCCACGACGCCGGCCAGCGCTCGACGACAACCTTTTCCTGCGTAAAGAACTCGATGGCGTCTCTGCCCTGGCCGTGCAGATCGCCGAAGAAACTGTCGCGGGCTCCGCTGAAGGGGAAAAATGCCATGGGCGCGGCCACGGCGATGTTCACGCCGATGTTGCCAACTTCGGCCTCATGGCGGAATCGCCTCGCGTTCGCACCGCTCGATGTGAACAGGCACGCTTGATTGCCGTACGAGCCGGAATTGACGAGCGCGATGGCCTCGTCGAGGGTGTCCACATGATGCACCGACAGGACGGGCCCGAAGATTTCCGTGCGCGTGATCTCGCTCGCAAAGGGCAGCCCTTCGAGCACGGTCGGGCGCACGAAATTTCCGGATTCGTACCGCGGAACGGCAGCCGTGCGGCCATCGACCACGGCGCGGGCCCCTTCGGCAACCGCGCGATCGATCGCAGAGACAATGCGCGTGCGGCTCTCGGGACTGATCACGGGACCCATCTGTACGCCCTCGTCGAGCCCGTACCCGGTGACGCGGGTTCTCGCTTTCTCCTGAATGGCTTCGGAGAATGTCTTGCGCGCATCGCCGACCGTGATCGCCAGCGACGTGGCCAAGCACCGCTGGCCCGCACAGCCGAACGCGCTGTCGGCGATCACGTCTGCGCCGGCAGAAATATCGGCATCGGGCAGCACGACGACAGGGTTCTTCGCGCCTCCCTGGCACTGCGCGCGCTTGCCCGCAGCGGCTGCTCTCGCATAGACCTGACGGGCGACGGCGCTCGACCCCACGAAGCTGATCGACCGAACGGCAGGATGATCGAGCAGCGCGTTGACGACGTCCCTGCCGCCGTTCACGAGGTTCAGCACGCCCGGCGGCAGCCCAAGCGTCTCGACGAGCTCGAACACTTTCTGCATGGTCAGCGGCACACGCTCCGAGGGCTTCATGACGACGGTGTTGCCGCAGGCCATCGCATACGGGATGAACCAGAACGGAATCATGCCGGGGAAGTTGAACGGCGCGACCACCGCGCAGACGCCGAGCGGCTGGCGGATCATGATCTCGTCGATGCCGGCGGCGATATCTTCTGAGTTGTAGCCCTGGATCAGAATGGGCGTGCCGCAGGCGACGTCGACGTTCTCGATGGCGCGGCGCATCTCGCCGCGCGCCTCAGCGAGCGTCTTGCCGCATTCCAGTGTGATGGCCCGCGAGATGTCGTCGAACTGCCGCTCGAGCAGATCCTTGAGCTTGAATAGAAACTGGACGCGGTCGGTGACCGGTGTGCGGCGCCACGCGGGAAACGCGCGGCTCGCGGCGTCGACGGCATCGCCGACCTCTTTCGCGGTCGAGAGCGGCGTCGTGCTGATGTGCTCGGCCGTCGCCGGATTGAGGACCGCCATCGCATCCGTCGCCGAGGAGGCGACCCAGTGGCCCCCGACAAAATTCCGCATCAGCATGCTGCCGCCTGTGACCGTTGACATTATCGATAATCGATTTTAGTAGACCGGCAGGAAGTGTAAAAGGCCCGTATCGCCGCTGTCAACGTGAGTTTTCGCCTGTCTCATCTATCTCCGCGCCGATTGCGTCTCGTTCCAGTGCACCATCGGAAGGCCGGGCACCGGCGCGCGAAAATACGGAATCCGGCTCCCCTTCAACGAGCCGATGTACACCGTCTGCAGGTCTCGGCCGCCGAAGGTGACGCTCGCCATCCACGGCGCGACGCCCCGCCCCGTGGCGAACAGCACATCTTCGGTGACGGTGTTGGCGATGAACGCCTCCTCGAGCGCGCGCACCTTCTCCGGGTCGCCTTCGTCGAGCAGCACGCGCATGTCGCCGGCCGGCGTCAGCACAAACAGCTTGTCGGAGTAGACGAGGGTGCCCCACAAGTTGCCCGCGGTGTCGAACGCGATGCCATCGGGCCATGCGCCGCAGCCGAGCGAGGTGGGGCCGAAGATCTCCCGCCCTTTGACATTGCCGCGATCGTCGATGCGCAGGCGCGTGATGCGGCCGCCCGTCGTTTCGACGACGTACAGAAACTCTTCGTTCGCATCGAATCGGATTTCGTTCGTGAAGTGGAATCCGTCGGCCACGATCGTGATGCGGCCGTTGTCGAGGCGCGCGAGATACCCGTCGGCCAGGTCGGTTCGCAGCGCCTGCATCCAGTTTTTCAGCCGGGTGGACACGGTAATCCAGACGCGATCGCGCGAGTCGCGCAGCACGAAGTTCACCTTGCCGATCGGGAGTCCTTCGATGTCGTCCACGAGCACGTGCGACGTGCCGTCCCTCGACATCAACTCCAGGCAATCAGTGCCGAAATTCGATATCAGAAAATCGCCATTTCTCGCGAACGCCAGTCCATTCGGCAGCGTGCCCTGGAGATAGCGTGTCGCTTCGTTCGCCGCATGCTCGAAGTGGGCGGAGCGCCGCTGGGTGATGACGTCCTGCGATCCGTCCGGGGCGATGCGGACCACGCCGCCGCGCGCGTCGGCCGACCACAACGTGCCGTCCGGTTCCGCAAGAATGCACTCGGGCCGCTGGAGATCGCGTCCGACATACTTGAGCGCGTCACGGTCGATCTCGAAGGAGAGGATCGGGTTGGAGGTCAAGCGGTCGGCTCCATAGATCGCGTCGACTTTATACCACTTCGCAGCCGCTCGTTCGCGAACCGGATGACATCCTGCGTCGGCTGCTTCAACTGGCCGTCGATGGCGAGCATCGCGATGCCGTGCACGGTCGCCCAGATGTACTGCGCCAGCGCAAGCGGGTTATCCTGCCGCACGAGGCCCTGCTTCTGTTGAGAGACGATCGCATCGACCAGTACCTGAAAGGCGCCCGCCCCTTCGCGCGCCAGATCCGAATCGGGCCCGCCGTCGCGCACATATCCCCCGAACATCACCCGGTAATGCGAGGGGTGCGCAACGGCGAAATTCACGTAGGCTTCTCCCATGGCGTCCAGACCGGAGCGGCCTCCGCCATGCGTGTCCCACGCGTCCTGCGTGTGGATGCGCAGCGTCCGGAATCCCTCGGTGGCGACGGCCGCGAGCAGCGCCGATTTGTCGGCGAAATGACGATACAGCGCCGTCCGCGACACGCCGAGCTTGCTGCCCACGCCGCGCATGGTAAGCGCGGCGACCCCGTCTTTCTGGATCGTGCGCAGGGCTTCCTGCAGCAGCGAGCGCGACAGGTCGCCGTGATGGTATTGATTGGCGCGTTTTCTGGCCATGAATGGCATGGTACGGCGGTATGTTGACAATGTCAACTTAGCGGGCTATATTCATGTTGACAATGGCAACATTAATCATCAGTGAGGGACGACCGATGAGAACGATGCTGAAGACCCTGTGGGACACCGACGCCCGGCTCACCGCCGTGGGACTGGCCATGCTGGCACTGCTCGGCGCGACCGGCGTGGCGCTCCTCGTCGATCCGCGCGACGTGATGGGCGCGCCGGCGTGGATGAAGCCCGCGAAGTTTGCCGCGTCCATCGCCATTTACACGCTGACGCTGGCGTGGGTGTTCACCTACCTTCCCGAGTGGACGAGAACACGCCGCGTCGTGGGCTGGATCACCGCGGTGACGCTGGTGCTCGAAATCGTCATCATCGACGTGCAGGCGTGGCGCGGCACGACCAGCCACTTCAACGTCGGCACGCCCGTCGACGGCGTGCTCTTCTCCATCATGGGGCTGGCCATCCTCGTGCAGACGATTGCGGCCACGGCTGTGGCAGCGGCGTTGTGGAGGCAGCGCTTCTCCGACCGGGCGATCGGATGGGCGCTGCGCTTCGGCATGACGATTACGATCGTCGGCGCGATGACGGGCGGATTGATGACAACGCCCACGCGCGCGCAGCTGGACGCCGCGCGGGCCGGCCACCGCATGACGGTCGCCGGCGCGCATACCGTGGGCGCCCCCGATGGCGGCCCCGGGTTGCCGGGCACGGGCTGGAGTCTCGAGCACGGTGACATTCGCGTGGCGCATTTCCTCGGCCTGCACGCGCTCCAGATGCTGGCGCTCGTCGCGCTCTTCTTCGCTGCGCTCGGCTGGCAGGAAATCCGCCGGGTGCGTATCGTGTGGGCGATCGCCGCGAGTTACGCGTCGCTGTTCGCGTTGCTGTTGTGGCAGGCGCTGCGGGGCCAGTCGGTGACGGCACCTGATCCGACGACGCTGACGGCGCTGGCGTTGTGGGCGGTGCTGACGGCAGCGGCGGTCGTCATCGCAGGCTGGCGCGGTGAATCCCGGCGCGTCCATGCCGTCGTCTATTGAGGAGCGCGAACATGTCTCCCACTCAAGTCTTTTCGATCGCGAACTTCGTTGCGCTCTGCTGCTGGCTGCTGCTGATCGTGCTGCCAGGCCGGAAATGGGTGAATCATCTCGTCGCAGGCGTGGTCGTTCCCGCCGCGTTCGCCGCTCTCTACACTGTCGTCATCGCCGTGCATTTCTTCGGAAGCGCAGGCGGCTTCTCGTCGCTCGAGGACGTGGCGCTGCTCTTCAGCAATCCGTGGCTATTGCTCGCCGGATGGATTCACTACCTTGCGTTCGATTTGCTGGTCGGAAGCTGGGAAGCACGCGACGCGCGCGAGCGCGGCATCCATCATCTGTTCGTGGCGCCGTGCCTGGTCCTGACGTTCCTGTTTGGTCCGGCGGGCTGGCTGCTGTATCTCGGCGTGCGATCGCGGGCCGGCGGGAACTTCGCGCGGCCCAAGTCCGGCTAACACGACCGAGACGCAGCGTCGGAGCGCGGCGAACACGCTTTCTCCGCGGGCTGCGTAAGGGCTCTGCGATCAGGCGTTGAGACAAGAGTGTCTCTTTGTCGTCTTGCTTCAGGATGTTCTCTTGCGTCGTGGCGTCGTTGCGGTGAGACGTGAGACTTAGTTTCCCATCCAGCGCACCAGGCTCAACGGGTTCGAGAAATCGTCGGTCCAGGTCTTCGAAGTGGAGCGGGCCGGCACCGGCTTCCAGCGAGCATCGCGCGCAAGAGGGCCGAGCGCGTCGGTCGATCGCGCCATCACCGCCCATCGCGATGTCGCCTTGCCGAGCGATTTGGCCGCGGCATCGGCGAACACGTCGTACTGCACGAGCACCTCGAGCCCGGCATCATGCGCGAGGTCGGCGATGAGCGGCGTCAGGTTCAGGTAGCTGTTGGTGATGTTGAAGGCGATGACGCCGCCGGCATCGAGCTTGTCGAGATACAGCTGCAGCGCCTCGCGCGTCAGAAGATGGACGGGCACGGCGTCCGAGCTGAACGCATCGATAACGAGCACGTCGAATGCCCGAGCCGGCTCTTTCACGAGCGCGATGCGCGCGTCGCCGAGCACGATGCGCGTCCGCGCAGGGCTGTCCGACAGATAGGTGAACTGCCGTGGATTGCTGGCGAGATCGGCAATCTCCGGATCGATCTCGTAGAACGTCCACTGCTGGCCCGACTCGCTGTACGCGGCGAGCGTGCCGATGCCAAGGCCGATGACGCCGACTCTGTTCCTGTCGTGCCGTCCCTGAAACGACGCGAACATCTGGCCGATCGGTCCCGTCTTGTGAAAATAGGTCGACGGCTCGCGGCGCTTGTCCGGCGTCGAGATGCTGGATACCGTGTACGACACCGCCGTGAATCAGATAGCGGAGGTTTCGCTCGGGAAGATCGAACACCCGGTGCACGCCGAAGAAGCTGCGCCCGCGATGGCTCGCATGTTCCTGCGCCGCCGCATACGTGCCTCCCGCGAGCATGAGCGCGCCGGCAGTCAACGCAAATCGAAGCGGCCGGGCGGCGAAGCTGAAACACAACACGGCGGGGACGATGAAGACGAGCAGCAGCGTGTGGGGCGCTTTCGACTGTGAGAGGTTCAGCAGGAACATCATGCCGAGCGCGAACGCTCCGACAATCACAGGGAGCGCGAAGTCGAGCCGGCGCGCCAGCGGGGTCTCGGATGCGCCCGATCGCGCGGGCCGCAGGGCGCACGCGAGCACGAGCGCGAGCGGATACTCGAGCACCGTCGAAAACAACAGCGGCGCGACGAGCGCGTTGAACAATCCTCCCAGCACCCCGCCAACCGACATGCTCAGGTAGAACTCCGTGAGGTAGCGGCCGTCGGGCCGCCGCTTCGCCAGCTCGCCGTGGCAGACCATGGCGGCAAAGAAAAACGTGAGCAGATGAATCGGCGCCAGGATGGCGACGGGCAGACTCGTGTCGAACGCGATGAGCCAGGCGAGCGGCAGCACAAAGATGGGCAGCATGCGTATCATCCGCGCGTGCGGCACGAGCACGCGCCGCGCGAAGACCAGCACGAAGGTCAGCAGATAGATGACGAGCGGCACGATCCAGAGGAGCGGCACCGCGGCGACGTCAGTCGTGAGAAATGTCGTGACGCCAAGCAGCAGGCTCGACGGCACAAACGCCAGCGCAATCCAGTGAAGCCGTTGGCGCCAGCCAGGGCTGTCCAAAGCGGCGCCCGGGGTTGAGAGCGCCGCAGACTCGGACGCGAGCGCGCGATGCGCGGTCGACTGGCGGTACGCGAGGTAGAAGCAGGCGGCCGTCAGCAGCACGAGCGCGACATATCCGCCGGTCCAGATCGAGCTTTGCTCGGCGAGCCTCAGCGACGGCTCGAGCAGCGCCGGATACGCGAGGAGCGCGAAGATGCTGCCGATATTGCCGGCGACGGACAGGAAATACGGATCGCGCGCGCGTGGATGATCGGTGCGCGAAAACCAGCGCTGCAGCAGGGGGCCGCTCGACGACACCAGAAAGAATGGGATACCCACCGTGACGAGCAGCACGCGCAGCAGCCACCCGATCGGCATCCCCGTTGCCGGCGGCTCGCTGTGCTGCGTCGCCACGACAATCGGCAGCGCGAGGAACGATGCCGCCAGAAGCACGATGTGCAGAACAGCCTGGTGCTGGAAGCGGAGCCACCGCGTGGACGCGTGTGCGTAAAGGTATCCGGCCAGCAGCATGCCCTGGAAGAAGACCATGCAGGTGTTCCAGACCGCCGGCGTTCCACCGAGGAGCGGCAGCACCATCTTGGCGATCATCGGCTGCACGACGAAGAGCAGCGATGAGCTGAGAAACAGGGTGATGGCGAAGAGCAGAACCATGATCAGGCAGCCTGCCTCTACGCGGACTTGGCGGCGGACTCGCCGTAACCCAGCGCCGGCATGGTCGCCGAGTTCCATCCCTGAATCTGAATGTGGTGGCCGACTTTGACGGGCGCGGTCAGCAGCGTTCCGGCAGGCAGCTCGAGCACGCTGTGCGCGCCGGGCCTGGGCAGCCGCATCCGCCACGGCTTGAGCATCGACACGGCATCCACGATCACGCCCTCGGCATCCATGGCGAGGACGTCGATCGTGAAGCGCATGAACCACGTGTGCACGCCGTGACAGGGCGTAATCCAGAGCGCCTCGCCCGTGTCGAGATGCGTGCGACCGAGCAGTCCGACCGCGCGCTCGAGGCGCCGCGACGCGACCGTGACGCGGTCCGCCACGATCACTCCGGTCTCGACATCGCTCGCAATAAAGAGTTGAGTCATGGCTGGAACTGGAGGGTGACGACCGACGACTCGCCGTGACGCACGTCGACCGACGCGCGCCGCTCTCCCATCGACGGATGCGTGGCGCTGATCTCGTGTGTGCCGATGGCCATCGACAGCCCTTCAGCCGGCGTGCCGGTGGCCGGCGCGCCATCGACCTTGATCTCTGAGCCTTCCGGAGCGGTGACGCGCACGCGTCCCATCGGCAGGGTCAGCGTGTGGGCGGTCGTCTCGCCCGGCGTCACATCGAGCGTCTCTTTCGAGCGATAGTTGAAGCGTTCGCTGACAAACTCGACGACATGCCTGCCCGGGGTCGTCATCACCCGCCCCTCGTCCGTGAGACTGACCGGCGTGCCATCGATGACAACCGTGACCGGAATCGGCGAGAAGATCGCCAGCCAGCCGGAGAAGATCGACTCCGACAGAATGGTCGTCGTGTTGTTCTTGATCGTGAAGCGTCGCGTGATAGTACCTGCGCCGCTCTTGAGCACCAGCGTGTGCTGGCCGACTTCGAGATCGAGAATCGTCATCGGCGTCCTGCCGTGGCTCTTCTGGTCGACGATCGACTTCCGCACCTTCCGGTATCGACTCGATCTTCAACGACCCCACCCGCTGCTCGACCACTTCGATGAACGGCTCGGGATTGACGACGGGTTGCACGACGAGCGCGGGCTTTTCGTCCGGCGTCGCGAAGCGCGAGACGGTGCTGATCGCCGTACCCGTACCGGTGACGAGCAGAAGGCACGCGGCCACCGGGAGGACCCACTTCGCGTGGCGCTTGTAGTCGATGCCGGCGCCAACCTCTTCCTCTTCCTCTTCCTCTTCCTCTTCTCTCTTTCTCTACCTCGACTGTCGGCTCGGCCGGCGGGCTCGGCGGCGAAAAGAGGCTGAGGTAGTCAGCTGACCGTGTTGACTCGGCGAAATCTTCGACCTCGTGGGCGGCGACCGTCCGCTCCGGCACATCCTGCGCCACCGCTCGCGGCTGCATCCTGACGACGTTCGGCCGTCGCGGCGTCCAGGCATTCGACTGCGCTGCCGTGCGCGCCACTTCCGATGCGACGGCTTCGGCGGCCGCGGTTCGCGCCTGCTGTGCCGCCGCTTCGCGCATTTCCGACATCTGCGCATGCAGCTCTACGAGCTGCGCAGCCTGGCGCTCTTCCGCCTGCGCGTGCGCGCGCGCGAGCTCGCCTTCGAGCTGCTTGATCTGATCGTTGGCCCGCCGCGTCTCCGACTCGTCTGCCTTGCGTGTCTGCGTCGCGACGAACTTGAGGCGATCGAGCTCGGCCTTCAATTGCGCCTCGGCGGTGGCGCGCTCGCGTGCCTTCGCCGCTTCTGCGGCGCGCATCCGCTCCGATTCCTCGCGGGCGGCATCGAGCTGAGTCGTGAGCGAGCTTTCCACCTCGGCGCGCACGCGCGCGAGCTCGGCGGCGAACGCCTCCTGCGCCTGCTGCGCCTCGATGCGCACGCGCTCCGCCTCGGCGCGGGCAAGCTCGGCTTCGGCGCGAACACGCTCCGCTTCCTCGGCACGCAGCCGGATTTCCTCCGCGCGCATGCGCTCGGCCTCTTCAGCGCGCAGGCGGGCCTCCTCGGCACGAAGCCGCTCGGCCTCTTCGGTTTCGAGCTTCACCTGCTTCAGGGCATGTGCAACGGTGACTTCTGTTTCCGCGCGCATGCGCGCCAGCTCGGCGTCGAGCTTTTCGCGCGCCTCACGTTCGGCGGCCTCGCGCGCTTCGGCCACAGCGGCCTCACGCAGGGCTTCAGCCGCGCGGGAGTCGGCGATGGCCGCTTCGCGCATCGCTTCGGCCTCGGCCTGCACGCGCGCCAGGTCGGCGGCGACCGCTTCGCGCGCCTCCCGTTCTGCGTCGGCGCGCGCCTCGGCGATGGCGGCCTCTCGAATCGCTTCCTCATCGATGCCGGCTTGCGGTATCTCGATCGATCGCCGGCCCGATGCCCGGTTGCGCGCGCGATCGAGTGCCGCGCCGAAGTCGAACACGTCCCCCTCGTCGACGGGCGCAAGCGTCGGCGTCGCCTGTTCGGCCTCCGGCTCGACGTACTTCAGATTGAGCCCGAGCTCGCGGGAGAGACGATCGATCTCCTCGATCTCGATCGATCGCGGCGCCACGCGGGCCGGCCGTTTCACCTCTTCTATATAAGGTGCGGCAAAGGGTTCCGGTTCCGGTTCCGGTTCCAGTTCCAGTTCCAGTTCCAGTTCTGGTTCCGGTTCCGGTTCGGGAATGAACGCAGCGGGCTCGGCGACATATTCAACCGGCGGCGCGATCGGCTCTTCGACATCCCAGACAGGTGCGCTCAGGGCAGGCTCCGGAATGTACTGCTCAGGCTCCGCCCCTCGCGCGCCGGCGCCCTGAGCTCGTCGAAGGCGGCGCCACGTAGTTCGATTGGAACGGTGTGGTGTCGAACGCCGATGATGGCGCGGCCATCCCATCCTCTATAAGAGGAGGCGGCGCAAACGGCGCGATTACATTTATCGAGGGCTTCGGCGCGTGAACCCGATTACGGATCTCGCAGGCATCCTTGAGATGCACGACGACTTCCTCGGCAAACGCCATCGGATCGCATCCCGTCGGCGCAGGCGCTTTTGATTTCTTGCTGAACAGCCCGCCTTTTTTCGCCGGCGCTGGCGCCGGAGCCCGTGCGGAACTGAGGAATGGTAATCGTCTGCAGGTGCGAGGCGCCGTCGAGCGATCGCAGATGCTTGATGAGCGCGTCCTCGTCTCTCGGCGACAGCAGCGCGCTCAGGAGAATCAGATCGGGCATGCGCGCGGCGATCTCGTCGACGGCCTCCATGCTGGAGTGCACGATGACGAGCTCTGCGCCGACGCGCTTGGCAAATATGCGGCGCAGGACATCGGCCTGCACCTCGTCCGGCTGCACGACCAGGACGGTGCTCATATCAGCTTCGAACCATCAACATGAAGAGCACGACCGCGACGACGAGAAACGAGAACAGGAACGGATTGTCCGACGCGTAGTCAGATCCGATCGACATCGCGGCGTACGCCGCATTGCTCACGGGCCCGAGCGACGAATTCATGTCCGTGCCCCTCGTGCTCATCATCCCGGCGAACTTCTCGCGCACCCGGGGGTTGATCGCCAAGAGCATGCCGAACAACACCGCCAGGACGGCGAGCGTCGCAGCGAGGTCCCGTACCTTTTTCAACACAACTTTTATGCTCATCGCAAGTGCCGTGCCCTATCTGACGTACGCCACTAAGTGGCGCGATTACGCGCCTTGCGGCCGTCGTGTCCCGGATTGACGCACACGGCAGCTCCCGCGCGCGAACAATTCGCGCATCGTACTTACGAAACCGCAAACGCCGGCGCGCACGCTGCGCGAATCACAACTCGGTCTACTCGCCGACCAATTGTGTCGAGAAGGGTGTGTGCCGCATTGGGTCACGGCGTGCACCGCGCGCGACGGCATCCGTGGCGCTAACCCGCTCTCGACAGACGCACTTGAACCCGATCGGCCGGCGGAATTTTTCGGTGTGGTACGGCCGTTGCGATACGTCCGACCATCGCGGGCCGTTTGGGCGGCACGCACACAAGGAGAAACGAAATGAAGCAGCTTGCACACATCGTCGGCTCGTTTTGGCGTGATGAAGATGGACAGGACTTGCTCGAGTACGCGCTGCTCGTAGCGCTGATCGCGCTGGTCGCGGTCGCCGGCGTGACGGCGGCTGGCGTCCGCGTGAAGGACATCTTCCTCGCGATCGTTGAAGCGATTCCGATTCCGGGAGCGTAATCACCAAGGCGACGACACAGGCTGTGGGCGCTGCCACGTGGCAGCGCCCGTCCGCCTGTCGCCGGAGGGGACACAAATGCGATTCCTGCACCGATTGTTGCGCACCGAAGAGGGCCAGGACTTGCTCGAGTACGGCAATGCTGGCGTCGCTGATTGCTCTCGCCGCACTTGGCGCGGTCACGGTGCTCGGCGATATCTTGAATAGATTTTTCTGGTCGGCCATTGGTCCAAGCATCTAACGTCGCCGCGCTCGTCGCGATGTGCGCCGGGCTCGGCAGTGCAGCGGTGATCGACATGCGGCACCGGCGCATCCCGAATGTGATTTGCGTCGCGACGGCGGCGGCGGGCCTGCTCCTGGCGATGTACGGCATCAGCAACATCACGGTTACGTCGGCGCTCGCGGGACTCGCAATCGGTTTTCTGATGATGCTGCCGGGACATGTTTTTCGCGCGACCGGAGCTGGTGACGTGAAGTTGTTTGCGGCGGCGGGCACGTTGCTCGGAAGTGGTCGGGTCGTCACGGCGTTTCTGTTCGTCGCGATCGCAGGCGGGATACTCGCGGCGGTCATCGCGTTTCGGCGGGGACGGCTCGGGCGAACCGTGAAACTGACGGGACGACTGCTTGGGCGCAGCGCGACATCGAAAACGGACGTCGAGTCTGCGACCGAGCACAACAGATTTTCTTACGGGCCCGCGATCGCCATCGGATGCGTTATTGCCATGCTGATCGGAGATTCGTTATGAAGCCTGACTCACGCGAACGCGGAAGCGCAATGGTCGAGATGGTCGGCATCAACGAAGCTCCATAGAAAAAAAGAGGCCTTTATGAATCGCGTACGCATCTTCACGGTGTTTCTCATCGCGCTCGTCGCCGGAGGCGGGCTCGCATACGGCACGTACGACTATCTGCAGAACGTGCCGGTCAAGACGGTGACGGTGCCGACCCAGCGGGTCGTCATCGCGAACGCCGACCTGTCGCTCGGCAGCGAGCTTCGGTCCAGACGATTTGAAGGCGGTCGACTGGCCGGCGAGCTCGGTTCCCGAAGGTGCGTTTGACGATCCGTCGAAGCTGGTCGGACGCGGCCTCATCGCATCGGTCGTCCGGCACGAGCCGATTCTTCCTGGCAAGCTCGCCTCGAAGGAAGCGGGCAGCGGCCTGCCGCCGATTATTCCTCCCGGCAAGCGCGCCATGTCGGTGAGGGTCAACGAAGTGATCGGCGTCGCGGGCTACGTGCTCCCGGGCACGCGCGTCGACGTCGTCGCCACGCACAACCCGACCAACCGCGCCGAGGACATGACCTCGAAGGTCGTGCTCTCGAACGTCGAGGTGCTCACCGCCGGCACGCGCCTCGAGCACGACACCCAGGACGGCAAGCCGGTGCAAGTCACGGTCGTCACGCTCCTCGTGACGCCCGATGCAGGCCGAGCGGCTGACGCTCGCCAGCACCGAGGGCAAGATTCAGCTCGCGCTGCGGAATCCCCTCGATCTCGAATCTCCGGCCACTGCGGGCGTACGACCCGGCATGCTCATGGGCAACGTTCAACAGAGACCGGCCCGGCTGCACGTCGTGGGTCGCCGGCGCCTCCATCCGCACCGGTCTACGCACAGCCGGCGCCAACCGTAGAAATCATCCGCGGCGACAAGCGGACGCACGTCACCGTCGGATAGGAGTTGATGATGAAAACCCTTCGAAGACTCGCGATATTCGTCCTGCTGGTGGTACCGCCAGCGTTCAGTTCAGGCCGCGTGGCAGCCGCCGATGAACCAGCGATTGCCGGCACCGAGCAGATTCTTCTGCTCGTCGGCCGATCGGCGGTCATCCACACCGATCGGGCGATCCAGAGAGTGTCGCTCTCGACGCCTGAGATCGCCGACGCGCTGGTCACGGCGCCGCGCGAGATGCTCGTGCACGGCAAGGCGCCGGGCACCATCTCGCTGCTCGTGTGGGCCGACAACGGCAGAATCACGAACTACGAAGTGATCGTCCGCCGCGATCTGACGCCGCTCGAAGGGCAAATCCGGAGACAGTTCCCGAACGAGCCGATCGCCGTCGCCGTCAACGGCAAGGACGTCGTGCTGTCGGGGGTCGTCTCTGCGAAGTACGTCATCGACCGCGCAAAGGCGCTGGCCGCGGGCTACGTCGACAAGCCGGAAAACATCGTCAGCATGCTGCGCCAGCAGGAGAGCACGGCCACCGACCAGGTGATGCTGAGCGTGCGGTTCGCCGAAGTGAACCGCAGCGCGATGCAGGAGCTCGGCGTGAACTTCTTCGGCGGCCCGACGGGCGCCCAGGGTTGGCATGGGACGCAGCACGACGCAGCAGCAACCCGCGCCCGTGTATGACGACGAGAAAAAGCTCTGGATCGTCCCGCGACTTCCTCAATCTGTTCGCGTTCAACGCGAAGGAACAGATCGGCGCGACGGTGAAGGCGCTCAAGGGCCGTGGGCTCTTCGAAAGCCTTGCAGAGCCGAACCTCATCACGCAGGACGGGAAAGAAGCGAGCTTCCTGGCGGGCGGTGAATTTCCCTACCCCGTCGTCCAGGGTGGCGGCGCCAATTCTTCGGTCACGATCGTCTTCAAGGAGTTCGGTGTTCGTCTCAGGTTTACGCCGACGATCACCGGCGGCGGATACGTCCACCTGAAGGTCGCGCCGGAAGTCAGCACGCTCGACTTCGCCAACGCGGTCGTGCTCGAAGGGTTCCGCGTGCCGGCGCTCCAGACGCGCCGCACCGAGACGGAAGTCGAGCTGCGCGACGGCCAGACGTTCGCGATTTCCGGATTGCTCGATCGCAACATGAACGAAACGCTTCGCCGCGTGCCCGGCATCGGCGACATTCCGATTCTCGGCTACCTGTTCCGAAGCCAGGCGTACCAGAAGAACAACACCGAGCTCGTCGTGATGATCACGCCGCACATCGTGCGCCGCGACTCGCCCGGCGTGACGCCGAATCTGCCCGGGCTCGTGGAACCGTTCCTGCGACGCGCCGACCAGAACCATTCCGATGCCGCCGCCGGCATTCTCGGGCCCCGGATCGAACAACCCCGTGGCGCCGGCTCGCCAGGTCGTCAGCAATGAGCGCGGCATCGACATCGCAGATCGCGTCAAGCGCAGGCCCGACCTCGGCTCCGCAGAATCTCGATGAGCCGCGGCGTTTCGCGCCGCGCAGCGTCTGTTGATCCCGGGGTGACAGCCGCGAACCGCGAAGGCCGCGGAACGCGCGCAGAAAGAAATCGCCAGGCTCGAGCGCGAACAGGCGGAGCGGGACCGTAAGCTGGCCGCGATCGAAGCCGCGCGCGCGACCGAAGAAGAGAAGAAGCAGAAGAAAGAGCTCGACGAGGCGCGCCGGATCGATGCCGCGCGTGAGGCACGCGAGAAGAAGCTCGAAGAGAAGCGCCTCGAAGAGCAGGCCGCGATCGACCGCAAACGCTGGCTCGAGCAGCAGGAGCAGGCGGCCAAGGCGAAGGTCGTGGCCGACAAGCTCGCGAAAGAGCAGGCGCGCCGCGATGCCGAGCAGGCGCGGATCGAGAACGCGCGTCTCGAGGAAGAGCGCAGGGTTGCGGAGAAGCACCAGAAGGCGCAGGACAAACTCAATCGTGAAAACGAGGAGCTCGAGAAGCTGATCACGCAGTACAAGCGGCTGACGGGAGGCCAGGAATGACACGCCTCATCACACCGTTCCCGATCGCCATCGTACTCGTGAAATAGCGGCAAAGGCTCCCCATGGCACAACTGACAGTTCTCATCTCCAGCACCGACACCGACTTTCGTGCGCATGTCACGAAATGTCTGCGCGCGTCCGGAACCTCGGTCGCGCTCGTCGACGAGCGCCATGCGGCGGCCAACCCGCCGTCGCTGGCGATCGCCGACATCCGCCAGGGCGCGAGAACGGACGCCATCGAACGGCTCCGCGCGTCGCATCCGACGGCCACGATCTTCGCGATTGCCGTCGTCCGCGCATCCCGAGCAGATTCTGCAGGCGATGCGCGCCGGGGCCAACGAGTATCTCGCCTGGCCCCTCGATCGAATCATTCACGCGGCGATTCGCAGGGCGGCCGAACGATCGAGGCCGAAAGACGGGACGCGCAACTGCAGCGTGCTGTCGTTCTTCGGCGTCAAGGGTGGCGCGGGGACGACGACGCTCGCCGTGAACAGCGCGATCGAGATCGCGCGCACCTCGAAGAAGCCGACGCTCATCATCGATCTGCATCAGTTCATCGGCGAGGTCGCGCTCTTTCTCGGCGTGCGGCCGCGCTTCACGCTCGTCGACGCGCTCGACAACCTGCATCGCATCGACGCCGAGTTCCTGCGCGAGCTCGTCGTGAAGCACAAGACCGGCCTCGACATCCTCGCCGGCGGCGAGCAGGCCGATCGGCCCGGGCCGCAGGACGCCGTCGTCTTCGAACAGCTGCTCCAGACGCTGGGCCGCAGCTACGACTACATCATCATCGACGGCGGGCTGGTGACCGGGCCGTGTTCGGACGTCGCCGTGTTCGCCGCCGATTCGATCTATCTCGTGGCGAATCCCGACATCGCCTGCGTGCGCAACGCGCATCGCGTCGTCGATCGCATGGGGCAGCTCGGCGCCAACAGAGATCGGCTTCGCATGCTGTTGAACCGCATGTCCGACCAGCACGAGATCGGGCCGAAGCAAATCGAGAGCACGCTCGGCTTCAGCCTCTTCTCGGTGTTCCCGAGCGACTACAGCCACGGTGTCGGCGGCGCTCAATTCCGGCGTGCCGCTCACGCTGAGCAATCACTCGGAGCTGGCGGCGCAGTTCGCCACCTTCACCAGACAAATCGTGTTTCCAAATCAGACCAGCGCCGACGGAGAACAGCCGCGGGCGCGTGCGTCGTTCCTGGGGCTCTTCTAAATGGCCGCTCCCGTCATCGTTCCGACACCACCGGCGGCGGCCCCGCTCGCCCTCGCCCGTCAGCGACGCCCGGCGCGCGCAGTACCTCGAGGTGCGCGGCACCGTGCACCGCAAGCTGCTGACGCGCCTCAATCTCGAAAAGCTCGCCACATCGGAGCGCAAGACGCGTCGAAGGCGAAATTCGCGCGCTCGTGTCGACGCTGATTGCCGAAACCGGCATTCCGTTGTCGGTGAGCGAGCGCGACGCCATTCTCGGAGACGTGCTCGACGAAGTCTTCGGGTTCGGCCCGCTCGAGCCGCTGCTGCGCGACAAGACGGTCAGCGACATTCTGGTGAACACCTACAAGCAGGTCTTCGTCGAGCGACGAGGCAAGCTCGAATCGGTGCCGGCGGCGTTCCAGGACGACCAGCACCTGCTGCGCGTCATCGACCGCATCGTCAGCGGCGTCGGCCGCCGCATCGACGACAGCTCGCCGATGGTCGACGCGCGCCTGCCCGATGGCTCGCGCGTCAACGCCATCATTCCGCCGCTCGCCGTCGACGGCCCCCTGCTCTCGATTCGCCGATTCCCGTCCGATCGCCTGAAGGCCGAGGACCTGATCGGCTACAAGGCGATTACGACGAACATGCTCGAGTTCCTGCGCCACTGCGTGAATGCGAAGCTGAACGTCCTGGTCAGCGGCGGCACCGGCGCCGGTAAGACGACGCTGCTCAACGTGCTGTCGTCGTTCATCTCCGACCGCGAGCGTATCGTCACGATCGAAGACGCGGCCGAGCTTCAGCTGCAGCAGCCGCACGTGGTGCGGCTCGAAACGCGCCCGGCCAACGTCGAAGGCAAAGGCGCCGTGCGTCAGCGGCAGCTCGTCGTCAACTGCTCTGCGTATGCGCCCCGACCGCATCATCGTCGGCGAGGTCCGCGGCGAAGAAGCGCTGGACATGCTGCAGGCCATGAACACGGGCCACGACGGATCGCTGACGACCGTCCACGCCAACACGCCGCGCGACGCGCTGTCCCGTCTCGAGACGATGATCGCGATGGCGAACGTGAACCTGCCCGACAAGGCGATGCGGCAGCAGATCGTCTCGGCGATTCAGATTGTCGTGCAGCAGGCGCGCATGAGCGACGGCACCCGCAAGGTGACGAGCGTGTCGGAAATCACCGGCATGGAAGGCGACATCATCACCATGCAGGAGATCTTCAGGTTCGAGAAGACGGGCATCGGCCCCGAAGGCAAAGTGCTGGGCCGATTCATGGCCACCGGCGTGCAGGCCGAAAGTCTGCGAGCGGCTGAAGACAGCAGGCGTGACGCTGCCGCCTGACATGTTCGAAGGCGTGGTCGAGGTGCGCTGATGACGATTGGAATCATTGTCCTATTCGCGTTCGTTGCCGTGACCGCCGCGCGTCGTCGGCCTGTTCATGCTGCTGTCCGGCCGAACGCAGGTGCGGCGCGAGAAGGCGATCCACGACCGCCTGCAGGAAGTCGGCGGCGCCGCCGTGCCGACGGATGAGGCCGGCGCCAGCAGTGGCACGCTGCTGCTCAAGGAAATCGTCGGGCCGATGCCGAACGTGGAGCGCGTCGCGACGGCCGCGCTGAAAGGCTCGAGCGTCGAGCGATGGCTCGAGCAGACGGGCACGGCGATGACCATCAGCGTCGTCATTCTCATGACGCTGCTGTTCGGAGCGTGTCGCCGCGCTCGCGACGTTCATGTTCACGCATTTATGGTGGGCGGCGATCGTCGCGTTCGTGCTGGGCCTCTGCATCCAGCCGATGCTCCTCAAGCACAAGCGGACGGCGCGCATCTACAAGTTCGAGGAACACTTTCCCGAAGCGCTCGATCTCCTGTCGCGCGCGGTCCGCGCGGGCCACGCGTTCAGCGCCGGCATGAAGATGGTGGCGGACGAGCTCGACGATCCGGTCGGGCCTGAGTTCCGCAAGGCATTCGACGAGCAGAACTTACGGCCTTCCGCTCAAGGAATCGCTCAACGCGCTCGCGGATCGCATGCCCCTGCTCGACGTGCAGGTTCTTCGCGACCGCCGTGCTCATCCAGCGTGAGACGGGCGGCAACCTCGCCGAGATTCTCGACAACCTCGCGGGCGTCGTGCGCGAGCGCTTCAAGATTCGGCGGCAGGTACGCGTGCACACGGCGCACGGCCGATTCACCGGATACGTGTTGATGGCGCTGCCGGCGTTTCTCGCCGTGGCACTGATCGTTCATCAATCCCGAGCACATGAACCTGCTCTTCGAAGAGCGCATCGGCCAGATGATGATCCTGGCCTGCATCGTCATGCAGGCGATCGGCTTCATCTGGATCAAACAAATCGTCAAGATCGAGGTGTAAACCGTGACGATGCTGCTGCCTCTACTGGCGTTCGTGTTCGGATCGCTGCTGGTGACCGCGGTCACCTACGCGCTGACCGCGCGCTCCGCCGGGCTCAACGCCCGGCTTCGCGACGTCGTCGGCGGCGGCGTCGCGGCCGAAGCCATGGTGCCTGACGCATCGAATGAGCAGGCCATCGCGTTCTTCAAGCGGATTGGCGCGAAGGCGCCGCAGAATCCCGAAGGAGCTCGGCAAGCTGCGGCTCCGCCTCATCCAGGCCGGGTATCGCGGCGGCGAGGCGGTGCTCGTGTTTCTCGGCATCCGCGTCGCGTTCGCGCTCGGCGTGCTTCGCGGTCTTCATGACGCCGCTCTTCGGTCGGCCGAACCTGCTGACGGCGCTGCCCGCGATGGGCATCGGCTACGTGATTCCGGGCTTCATCCTCGCGCGCAAAGCGAAGAAGCGCCAGCACCGCATCCGGTTGTCGCTCGCCGATGCGCTCGACCTGATGGTCGTCAGCGTGGAAGCGGGCCTCGGACTCGACCAGGCGATGGCCCGCGTCGCGCAGGAGCTCGAGTTTGCGTACCCGGATCTCGCGAGCGAGCTTCGCCTGGTGGGCCTCGAGCTGCTCGCCGGCACCGGACGATCGGACGCGCTGCGCAATCTGGCGGATCGCACCGGCGTCGACGATCTCAACTCGCTCGTCGCCATGCTCATCCAGACCGACAAGTTCGGCACGAGCGTCGCCAACTCGCTTCGCGTGTTCTCGGACACGCTCAGGACCAAGCGGCGTCAGCGGGCCGAAGAAGCCGCGGCGAAAACGGGCGTGAAGATGGTGTTCCCGCTCGTGGTGTGCATCTTCCCCGCCATCTGGATCGTGACGATCGGGCCGGCGGCAATCAAGTTCATGCAAGGTGCTCGGCCCCGTCCAGCAAAACGTCCGGTAACAGGAGACCCTCATCGATGAGCATTGCGATCGCGCAGGAATTCGACACCGCCGATGTGCTCGCGCCCGAGCAGCCGCTGACACTCGAAGACTACGGGCTGTCGCGCGACTCGCTGACGTCGCTGATCGTCAAGACGCTGCACGGCGGAGAGGCCAGCGGCATGGACCTGGCCGATCGCATTCGCCTGCCGTACAGCATCCTCGAGCCGATGCTCGAACATCTGCGCGTCGAGCTGCTGGTGCAGGTGAAGAGCGCGGCGGGCATGGGCACCGCCGGCTATCGATACACGCTGACCGATGAAGGGCGTAATCGCGCGCTGCGCTATTTCGAGGCGTGCGGCTACGTCGGCCCCGCACCGGTACCGCTCGCCCAGTACGACTCCTACATGAGCGCGCTGCGCGCGCAGACGCGCGACGTCTTCCGCGAGAAGGTGGCACGCGCATTTACCCATCTCATCGTCGAGCCCGAGATGCTCGATCAGCTGGGCCCGGCCATTGCGTCCGGGAAAGCGATGTTCCTGTACGGACCGCCCGGAAACGGCAAGAGCGTCATGGGCGAAGGCATCGGACGCGTGCTCGGCGGCGACATCTACGTGCCCCACGCCCTCGACGTCGACGGCCAGGTCGTGACGATGTTCGATCCCGTCGCGCACCAGTCGCACGACACGCGCGAGGAAGGGTCGATCATCAGGACGGACAGCGACATCGACGGACGCTGGATTCGCGTGGGCAGGCCGGTCATCACCGTCGGCGGCGAGCTGACGCTCGAGATGCTCGACCTTCGCTACAAGGAGCTGTCGGCGTTCTACGAAGCGCCCGTGCACCTGAAGGCGAACGGCGGCGTTCTGGTCGTCGACGACTTCGGCCGCCAGCGCGTACCGGCACGCGATCTGTTGAACCGGTGGATCGTACCGCTCGAATCGCGCGTCGACTACCTGAACCTCATCTCGGGGCGGAAGTTCCAGGTGCCGTTCGACGTGATGGTGGTCTTCGCGACGAACCTCGAGCCGCGCTCGCTCGCCGACGAAGCGTTTCTCCGCCGCATCCCGTACAAGATTCTGGCGAAGAACCCGTCGCTCGATCAGTTCTCCAGAATCTTCGAGATGAACTGCCGGCGTCACGGTCTCACGTTCGACCAGTCGATCGTCACGCACCTGCACGACAAGTACTACGTGGGCCGCAAGCTCGACATGCGCGCGTGCCACCCGCGCGACCTCACCGATCAGGTCGTCAACCTGTGCCGATATCACCGGCGCCCGGCGGAGCTGACCACCGCGCTCATCGACGAGGTGTGCAGTACCTATTTCCTCGCAGACGCGCAGAATGTGGGGACCGCCGCCCGATGACGCTCAGACCATCTCTCTCCGCGCAAGCGTGTGAGAACTGGTCACGGATTCTGGTCGGCGGGCTGTTCCTTGCCCTGACGTGGCGGCTGCTGGGCGATTTTCTGGTGACGGGCCGCGCCACCGATCTGCTGCTGCTCGTCGGTGAAGCGCTCGTCGTCGTGCTCACGTGCCTGCGGCGTCCCGCGTCCATCGTCGACAAGCGGTTGATCGTGCGGCTCGTCACCGCCGTGTCGATGACCTCTCCCCTTCTCAGCAGGCCGGCGCAGATTGCGCCGATCATTTCCGAAGCGACGGCGGCGATGCTGCTCGGCATTGCCCTGCTGGTGGTCGTTGGAGGCAAGATCTCCCTTGGTTACAGCTTCGGCACGCTGCCCGCAAACCGCGGCGTCATGCAAGGCGGACTGTATCGACTCGTGCGGCATCCGATCTATCTCGGTTACCTGCTCACGCACATTCCATTTCTCGCGGCCCATCCGTCGGCCTGGAACGTCGCGGTGCTGCTGACGGGCGACGCGGCGCTGATCGTTCGCGCGTTTTACGAAGAACAAACGCTCGGCCGCGACCCGCAATACGTCCGGTACTGCCAGACCGTGAAATGGCGGCTCGTGCCCGGTATCTGCTAGCATCGGGCTATTACACGCCTGACCTCCGCGCTCCTTACCGTCGTCTTTCTTGCCCAGATCCCGCTGCATGCGCAAGTCGATGAATGGACTGTGTATGCCAGTGTGGTCGATCGCACAGGCACACCTGTCATGGGGCTCTCGCCCGCTGATCTTGCGGTGCGCGAGAATGGCGTCGCCCGCGAGATTCTTCGCGTTTCTCCTGCGACCGATTCGCTGCGCATCGCGGTGCTCGTCGACACCAGCCAGGAGATGCGCAACGACCTGATCGACATTCGTCAGAGCCTCCGCGGGTTCGTCACCGAGATCGATCGGCGCCACGAGGTCTCCTTGACGGGATTCGGCGGCCCTCCAACGGTGCTCGTCGATTACACCCGCGATGTGAAGCGCCTCGAGACGGGCATCAACAGACTGCTGGCCAGACCGGGTACCGGCTCGTACCTGCTCTCGGCCATCATCGACACATCGCGTGCGCTGCGCAAACGGCGCGATCTGCGGCGCGTCATGGTCATCATCACCACACAAGGCCCCGAGTTCAGCGAGATCGGCTATCAGACTGTGCTCGAATATGTGAAGGAGAGCGGCGCCCCCATGCACTCGTACGTGTTGCGACGTGAAGGGGTCTCCCCTACCGATCCCGCGGCGCAGGAAGTGGAGCTGACGCTGGCCGTCGGCACGCAGATGACCGGGGGGCGCCGGGAAGAATTGCTCTCGGCCATGTCGATGACGGCGCAGCTCCAGTCGCTCGCCGCGGAGCTGAACCATCAATACCAGGTCGTCTACGCGCGGCCGAAAATGCTGATTCCGCCAAAGACGATCGAAGTGGGTGTGAAACGACCCGACGTCGTCGTGCGGGCGCCTCGCGTGTTCTGAGGTGTCTCTCCCTCGACTGCGCTCGGGACAGGCCCTTCGCGACCGCATCGCACCAGGTGTTCGCGTGCTGTTTGTCGGCATCAACCCGGGCATCCGCTCCGCGGAAACCGGCCATCATTTCGCAGGCTACTCCAACCGGTTCTGGAAGCTCCTCTTTGAATCGAAGCTCGTGCCCGAGCCGATCGACTGGCGCGCCGACGACAGGCTGCCGGAGTGGGGCTTCGGCATCACCAATCTCGTCGCGCGCGAGACGCCGGGCATCGACACGCTGAGCCGCGAGGAATGCGCTGCCGGCATCGAGGTGCTGCGCGCCAAAGTGCGCCGCTTCAAACCCGAGATCGTCGCGTTTGTCGGCGTGTCGCTGTACCGATGGATCTTCGGCGCCAAAGGCGCCGTCACGCTCGGCCCTCAGCGCGTGACATTCGAGGGCGCCACGGTCTTCGTGCTGCCGAATCCGAGCGGCCGGAACGCCAACTTCTCGTACGCCGAAATGCTGGCCGCATTTCGAAAGCTCCGACGTAGACTACAAAGGTCCGAGCCTGACAGACGGCGGACCGTACGGTACACACGGTAGCGCTTGCGGACTAAACGGAGGTTTCAAAATGCGCGCGACTGTATTGTTGATTCTGGCGTTGCTCCTGCCGGCGAGCCCGGTGTGGGCGCAGGCCACCGAGCGGACTGTCTATGCCAGCGTCGTGGACAAGGACAAGAACGACGCGCCCGTCACGGGGCTCGGCGTCGGCGAGTTCGTCGTGCGCGAGGACGATCAGGCCCGCGAGGTGCTGCGCGTCTCGGCGGCTACCGAACCCATGCAGATTGCGGTGCTGGTCGACACGAGCCAGGCGATGGAAGAGCACATGCTCGACGTGCGCACCGCGCTCCGCGCCTTCTTCAAGCAGATGGGCGGCAAGCACGAGATCGCGCTCATCGGCCTCGGCGAGCGCCCCACGATTCTCTCCGACTACACGCGCGATGCCGCGCGCCTCGAGAAAGCCATCGGTTCCGTCTTCTCGCGCTCGGGCAGCGGCACGTACATCCTCGACGCGATCGTCGAGGCCTCGAACGGATTGCAGCGGCGGAAGGCCACGCGTCCGCACATCATCGTGTACGCCGCGAAGAGGCCCCGAGTTCAGCGAGCGCTATCACCAGTCAGTGATCGACGCGCTGCGCGAGTCTGGCGCGACACTGCATACGTTGATGCTCAACAAGCCTGGCGCTGCGATGGGCAGCCGCGAAGAGCAGGAGCTCGCGAAGGCGGTGGCCGATGGGACCAAGCTCACGGGCGGACGCCGCGACGATTTGCTGACGCCGATGGCGCTGACCGATCGCCTGCAGTCGCTCGGGACCGAGCTCGAACAGCAGTATCAGATCGTGTATGCGCGCCCGGCGACGGCTGGTTCCGCCGAAGAGCCTCGAGGTGACCGCGAAGCGCCCCTCGGTTACAGTCCGCGCACGGCGGATGCCGTAACGAACGCGAGCACCGCCACCGCGGCTCCCGCAATCGCGTCGGCCGCATAGTGATAGCGGCCGACGACGCTGCCGGCGGCGATGCTGACCGCGACGACAGCCAGCACGAGGCCGGCGAGCGGCATGTCACTCGCAACAGCGAGCGCGGTCGCAAGGGATGCTGCGGTGTGGCCGCTCGGAAACGTATTCCACTGCACGCTCGCGCGATTCAACACGGCCAGGTTCATTTGTCCTGATAGACGAGCGCGTCGCATCGCGAGCCGGTTCGATGGCTCGTGGCGCGCGCGTTGGTATCCACGGCAACAATCCGTAGCACAGGAACGCGGCCAGCAGGACGATCGACCAGTATCGATCGATGGCGTCGGCATCGCGCCCTGCGAGCAGAAGACATGCGTATCCCGCCGGCACGACGGCGTAGCACAGCAGATAGGCCAGCTCGAGATACTCGATGACCAACCGCGGCGCGCGCTGCTCGAAGCGCGCGAGCCCGTCTGACCCGAACAATCTCCGATCGAACTCGAGCAGGCGCCGCTCGAACGGCACGTTCGGTTCCCGCACGATCAGCGCGGGCAGCCAGTAGCCGGCCAGCAGGTACACGAGCGGCATCACGTGCGGCATGCCGATGGTGAAGATCGAGATGAGCGTCGCGGCCGCCAATACGGCCGGGCGCGGTCTCCGCCGCGCGATCGCCATTCCGGCCAGATAGGCAAAATAGGCCGCCGCCACAATCGTCACAGTAAGATATGCGTGAAATGACCCGACAACGGTTCACGGCCCTCGTGGAGGAGGCATTGCGCGGCATCCCCCGCCGGTTTCGCGACGCCATGAAGAACGTGGCGGTCGTGGTGGAAGACGAGCCGTCACAGGAACTGCTCGACGAGCTGGAAATGGACCCTGACGACACGCTGTTCGGTCTCTATCACGGCACCCCGCTGACCGAGCGCGAGTCCAACTACGGCAACGCGCTGCCCGACAGAATCTCGATCTATCAACTGCCGATCGAAGAGGCGTGCGAAGACGAGGAAGACATCAGGAAGTGCGTCGCCGAGACCGTCATCCACGAGTTCGGCCACTACTTCGGGTTGAGCGAGGAAGAAATCGAAGAAATCGAAGAGAAGTACTGGCGGAATCGATAAGAACTTAACGGCGTTCTGGTACGACCTGTGCTTTTCTGCGGGCCGAACATACTCAGGAGGCCATTGTGATTACTCGTTTGTCCTTTTTTTCGGTCGTGACTGTCCTCATCCTCGGCGTGAACGCCGCGTCGGCTCAAGAAGCGGCGGCAGCACGCAACACCATCAGTGCGAGCACTGGGTCTATGAACTTCGACCTGTCAGGCACCGGCAATACCTGGAACGTCGCCGTTCGTGGAACGCGGGCTCTCACGTCGAACCTCGCGCTGGAAGTGGGGGGCCTGTTTGCGCGCCCCGAACTGCAGGGTGGCATCGGCACACTGATCCTTCCGGAAGCGCAATTGCAGTATCACTGGCGTGTGGGAAGAGTCGCCCCGTACGCCGGTGGCGGGGTGGGCTTCGTCCACCAACGC
Organism: uncultured Alphaproteobacteria bacterium; assembly: GCA_963778455.1. GTDB lineage: Bacteria > Pseudomonadota > Alphaproteobacteria > Rhizobiales > Xanthobacteraceae > PALSA-894. The sequence continues at coordinate 1,277,581 of CAVZUL010000004.1, read as the reverse complement.
CGCGACTTCATCGGTAGCACGAACAACTTCGCGTTGTCTGCCGCCGGAGGTGCGCGTTTCTACTTCAACGATCGGGTGGCGGCCCTCGGAGAATTCCGGCTGCACACGATCGAGCGCGATTTCACTGGCACGACGGCCGAAATCATGGGCGGCGTGTCATACGCGTTCTAAACCGCACATCGTCGCGCGACAGGCCGGCGAGGCTTGTCGCGCGATCGATCACGGCTTCCGCACTCCATCCTTTCGCGCGCAGATCGCGCACCCCCGTATCACCGTCCGACTTGCTCAGCTTCTGTGTCGCCGTCTTCATCAGCAGCGCGTGATGCAGAAATGCCGGCGGCTGCTCGCGGCCGACGAGACGCGCAAGCTGGATCTGCCGTCCGGTCGAATCGAGCAGATCCTCACCGCGTATAACGAGATTCACGTTCTGCAGCCAGTCGTCGACGACGACGGCGAACTGATACGTCCAGTTGCCATGTCGATCGCGCGCGAGCAGATCTCCGCATTGTTCTGAAGGTCGCTGCTCCTGCGGGCCGAGGCGGAGATCGTCGAACCGCTCGACCGTGGAATCCAGCTTCACCCGGACACCGGCGCCGGCCGACTCTCGAAGATTCCTCTCGCGGCACGTTCCCGGATAGCGGCCCGACGCGATGTCCGCACGCGAGCAGTCGCACGCATACGTCAATCCACGCGCGCGCAAGTCGCCGAGCGCGCGCTCGTAGAAGGCGCCTGCGCGCGCTTTGCCTGGTCAGTTCTCCATCCGCCGCGAACCCGAGCCACGCAAGATCCTCCAGTAGCGCCGCCTCGAACTCCGGACGGCAGCGCGTGCGATCGTGATCTTCGATGCGCAGCAGCACGCGCGCGCCGGGCCCGCTCGCGCGCGCGATGTCCCACACATAGATCGCGTTGAGGACGTGGCCCAGGTGGAGATAACCGGTGGGGGCGGGCGCAAATCTCGTGATTAGGGACGCGGGATTGGGGATTAGATCACGCATGCCGCGCTCGCCAGGACGTCCAGGCGAGCATCGTGATGATACCAAGCGCAGCGATTGTCGCGAATGCAATGACGGGAAGACTCGGGAGCATACCGGCGATGAGAAGCGACGAGCCCGCGACGACGGTCGCGTATCCCGCAGTTCTGTTCGCGCGGGCCCATGCGCTCCGATCCGACAACGTTCGCGCTGTGCGAATGCCGATGACGAGGTTGGGTCTGAGGCGCGGCAGCAGATTCCCGATGACGACAAGCGTGAGACCCAACATCAGCGGAACGCCATGAGCCACGACCCTGACGACATTCACTTGGAGTTGGCTGGTGAGGGCGAACAGAACGGCGAGATGGACGCCGAGTATCAGGAGCAGCACCGCGGTGATGATCGCGCTGTACGTCGCTTCCATGTGCGCGTCGCGATCGCGGATCGGATCGCGCTTCCACAGAAGGCCGAGCAGCACGACGACCACAGCCAGCGCGGCCGGCAGCACAAACGCGATCATCGGTCGCGCCAGCACCATGGTGCATCCGGGTCCGCAATAGGGCTCCGGAATGCGTGAGTACAGCGCGACACTGCTGAGGAAGCCAATGGCGACGAGCGTGGCGTGCAAGCCGGTGATTGCGGGCATGGTCATGCCTCCTGCGCGCGAGTGATGCGTCGCTTGCTTGCGGCGCGGTTACCGCCCTTGGGCATCGTCGGCTGCACCCACTCCATCATGTGCTGCGCCAGATCCTGGAGTACCGACGTGTTCAGCTCGTAATAGACTTCCGCGCCGCGGCGCACTGCCACGACGAGCTCGGCATTCGCGAGGACGGACAGGTGGCGCGAGATGGTGGGCCAGCTCGAGTCGAACTTGTCGGCAATCTGCCCGGAAGTCAGCGGACCCGAACGGAGCATCTTCAGGATGTCGCGACGCGTCTGGTCGGCAAACGCGCGAAAGACGGCGCTGGAGGGGTTCGCAGCCATGATTAGCATATTAGCCAATTGGCTAATTTAATGTCAAATAGAAACAGGAGGCCAGGAGATTAGAGCGTGTGTCAGGCGTTCGGACTGCCCTGGAGCAGCGGCTCGATAGGACGGTTCTCGGCGCCATTTTCCGTGCAGATGGCGTAGAACGACTGCGGCCCCGAATACAGGGCGACGCCGGCGTGCGCTCCGCTGGCATTCAGCACGTAGAAGTTGACATTGAAATTCGGTTCGCCACGCCCATTCAGGAGTCGCCGCTCAATCGTGGCCGACTTGATTCGCCTGAGCGCATCGATCCCGGCATCTTTGGGCTGCATGCCGCGTCGCATGTTCTCGACGATCAGGAATGAGCACAGCCCATACAGGTTCGCTTCACCCCGACCAGTCGAGCCAGCCGCTCCTACCTCTCCATCGACATACAGACCGGCGCCGAGAATCGGCGAGTCGCCCACGCGGCCCGGGATCTTCCATGCCAGCCCGCTCGTCGTTGTGACTCCCACCAGTTCTGCTCGCGGCGAAAGGGCGTTGCAGTTGATCGTCCCGTAGAAATGGTCGCGGTCGATGAGACCGTCGGCAACCATCTGCAGACCGGCCTCAAAGCCCGCGGCCCCCCGTTTCTCAGGATCGAGATAATGCGACGGATCGACTCGCCGCTTCCATTCGAGCCACAGCTGGCGCGAACGCGGAGTGTTCAGGTCGTCCTCGATGACGAACCCCATCTGACGGGCGAATACCTGTGCTCCAGGGCCAACGAGCAGGTGGTGATCGGTCTGTTCCATCACTGCCTTCGCCACGAGCGAGGGAGTGCGAACACCTTCCAACGCCGCGACACCACCGGCACGCTTCTTCGGGCCGTGCATACAGCAGGAGTCGAGTTGAACGATACCCTCGGCGTTCGGCAGGCCACCAAAGCCTACGCTCGTGTCTTCCGGATCTCGCTCCACGATATTGACGCCTGCGATCACGGCGTCGAGGGGATCGGATCCGCTGACGAGAAGTCGAAAGGCTTCTTCGACACACGTTCGGTCGCCGCCGTTCTTGAACCGATTGCCATTGCCTGATGCGACTACGACAGGCCTTGCGGAGCCAGTCCGTATAGCAGGGGCCTGCGCAAGAACCCGCTCGCCGGGCGCACCCGCAGCAACCCCCGCCAAACGCCGGCGCGAACAAAGTCTCGTCGATTGATATCGGTCATCGAACTGGCTTGGAGGGAACGGAAAGATCTTTTACAGGAGATCAAGAGATCAGGAGAATTCTTTTGAAAAGAATTTCCTCCTGACCTCCTGATCTCCTGTTCAAAAACCCTATACCCGCGTAATCAGATTACCCGTCTTCGCCGCCTTGATCAGATGCTCGGCCGCCCGATACGCGAGCGCCTGAATCGTCATCGTCGGGTGGTTGCGTCCGCCCGTGACGAGGTTGCTGCCGTCGACGATGAACAGGTTCGGCACGTCGTGCGCGCGATGGAACTTGTCGACCACCGACGTCTTCGGGTCGTTGCCCATCCGGCAGCTGCCGCGGTTGTGCGCGCCGCCGCGGCTGTCGCCGGGCGGATTCGACCACACCTGAGTCGCGCCCGCGGCCTTCAGGATCTCGATCGACTTCTGATGGAAGAAATTCGCGCACTTCATGTCGTCGGGATGGCTCGTCGACGTGATGCGCATCGCCGGCAGCCCCCACTCGTCCTTCACGTCGGGATCGAGGTCGACCCGATTGGTTTCGAGCGGCATCTGCGTCGTGAAGCAGTTGATTGCCATCTTGTGGTTCGCTTCTTCGCGCAGCGCTTTCTTGTAGCCGGCGCCCCAGCGTGGCGCATTGGGTGACAGCCCGTTGAGGCCCATGCCGAGCGGCGTCTCGTAGCCGCGCGCTGTGAGGCGTCCGCCGCCGTAGAAACCGCGCTTCGGGTCGGACGGCACGTAGTCGACGATGCCGGCGCCGGAAATCACGCCCTTGTATTCGTTCAGCGGACGCTCGAAGAGCCCGCTCGCGCCGGCGCCGTTGCCGAGCATCAGATACTTGCCGACGACGCCGTTCGTGTTCGCGAGGCCGTCGGGAAATTTCGGCGACTTCGAGAGCAGCAGCAGGCGTGCCGACTCCGTTCCGTTCGCCGACAGCACGACGGCCTTCGCGCGCTGTTGTATCTCGCGCTTCTGGCTGTCGAAATACACGACGCCGGTGACGCGGCCGCTGTTGTCGACCGAAATCTCGCGCACGTAGCTGTTGGGGCGGATTTCACATTTGCCGGTCTTCTGCGCCAGCGGCAGCACCGTGACAGCCGAGCTCGATCGTGCGCGCACGTGGCAGCCATACCCCGAGCAGATGCCGCAATTCACGCACGCGGCGCGTCCCATGTAGGGGCGCGTGATGATCGCGAGCGGCCCGGGAACGACGGTCAGCCCCAGTTTCTTGGCGGCGACGTTGAAGAGCGCACCCGAGCTCTTCAGCGGGACCGGCGGCACCGGATAATCCTTCGACATCGGCGCGACGAACGGTGAGTTCACGCGAAGGCCCGAGATGCCCATCTCCCACTCGGCCTGCACGTAGTACGGCTCGATCTCTTCATACGTGATCGGCCAGTCGGCCATGCCGGTGCCTGACGGAATCGTCTTATCCGACGTCAGCTCGTTGAACTCGTACGGCAGGTGGCGCCAGCTGCTGCCGCCATACGTGACGGTGCCGCCACCGACGACACAGCCGTAGCTGTGTGTGCCGGGCGTGGCTTTCTCTGTGTCGTTCCGGCGGAACGTGTTGCGCTGCCGCGTGGGATCGCTCATCAGCCGATCTTCCACGGGCTGGTTGCGATTCAACCACTCATCCTTGTTGTACTCGTGGTCGCGGCCGTACTTACCCCAGCCACCCTGCTCGAGCACGACGACGGAAAAGCCGGCTTGCGACAGCTGCTTGGCCATGATGCCGCCCGCGGCTCCCGAACCGATGACGACGAAATCGACCTCAGTCGTTGGTGTGTACTGTCTCATTGTCGTCTCCTTCAGCGCCTGCCGGCGGGATCCTGCGCGTCGTAATAGCCAAAGGGCGGCCGGAAGTTCAGCGAATCGTCATAGCCAATCAACTTCCAGCCGATCTTGTCCTGGTTGCCGCCGTGCACCGGGCTCGCGAAGAATCCGATGATCGTGTGCGTGCGCACCGTGTTGAAGAACGGCGTCTTCTCCATGGCGGTCATCACTTGAATCTGCTGCGGGCTGGTGAGCGCCGAGAACGTCGTCGCTGTCGGGAACATCTGTTTCGTCTGCGCCTGCAAATCGTCGATCCCTTCGTGTACGCCGCCTGGGTGTTCTTGGCGAAGGTCGTCAAGGCGCGGTCGATGAAGTTGATGACACGCGCTTCGCGCGCGCCAGGCGTTTCATCGGTTGGAATAATCTGCGCCGCCATCGCTTCGACCTCGAGCGCCTGCGCGGGGGTGAAGAACCCGAACTTCACCGGCTTGCCCGACTGGGCGGCCTTCAGCACATAGTTTTCTGCAGCGAGGATGCCGGAATAGTTCGCCGCAACCCAGGCGCCACCGAGCCCTGCCGCGGAATCAATGAGAAAACTTCGTCGTGATTTACCTCGGGTGCTCATGCGATCTCCCTTCACTTTTTGGCGTACTTGGTGACGCCGCGCAGGGTGTTCTCTGCCGCGTATAAGTGTCCGGCCGGATCCGCCACGATGCCCTCGCCAGCGGCGCCGTCAGGATTGTTATCTACCTCATGCCCCGGCACGAAGGCGACGACCTTGCCGTCTCTCGCGCTGCCGATGCGAATGCCTTTCTTCCAGCCGGGATTGCTCACCGCCGTCGAATCGGCGTCGATGACATACAGCTTGTCGTCTTTGTCGATGTACAACCCGCTCGGCCGCCCGAACTGTTTCCATTCGGCGATGAACTTGCCGTCAGCATCGAAGATCTGCAGGCGCGCGTTGCCGCGATCGCCGACGAACACGCGGCCGCGCGAATCGATCGCGAGCGCGTGCGCATTTCTGAACTCGCCGGGGCCCGTCCCGAGCTTGCCCCATTCCTTGATGAACTTGCCGTCTTTCGAAAATTTCACGACGCGGGTGACGTAATCGGGCGGCACCTTCGGGTTCTGCCCGGAGTGCCCGTCGGCGACGAAGATGTCGCCGTTCGGCGCCGTCACGACATCCGACGGCTCGTTGAAATGCATCGCACCGCCGCCGGCCATCCCGGCCATCCCGAGCCGCATCAGGACCTTGCCGTCGGGAGACAGCTTGATGACCTGATGCCCTTTTTTACCGTCCTTGCTCGCCAGCGCGTCGGTCACCCAGATGTTGCCGTCGCGATCGACGTGCAGTCCGTGCGGAAACACGAACAGCCCCGCGCCGATGCTCCTGGTCGGCCGCCCCGTCGCCAGATCCACAAGATGGATCGGCGCAAGGTCCGAACCGTCGCAGGTGTTGGCGCCGCAGCGATCGATCGCCCAGATCTCGTTGCGAGGACCGATCTCGACGCCGGCGGTCGAGCCCCACGTTCTGCTGTCGGGCAGAACGCCCCAATTACGCACGCCAGATTGATACGGGTTCGGAAGATCGTGTCCCGGCGAAACCGGTGCCTGCGTGAAGGCACCTGTGCCAGACAATCCGACCAGGATGATGGTCGCGAGGAGGCTATATCTCATTGTGAAGGGCTGAGTTCCTTCGCTGTTTCTACTCCGCTGGATGCTCGAAGTCAAGGCAGAATGCCCCTGGCCGCACTCGCGCCCGGGCGCTAACTCAGCGTCGAGGTGCAGAACGCGCAGCGGCGCGCGGCAATCGGTACTTCGCTGAGGCACTCCGGGCATTTCTTGGTGGTCGGATCGATCGGCGCCTCGCCCCGCGGCGGCGCGCCATCCACGCATTCATCGGCGCGACGACGAAGAAATAGACGGCGGCGGCCATCAGGAGGAACGCGATAACCGCATTGAGAAAATCGCCGACGAGAAACGGCGAGCCGTTGATGGTCACGACCAACGCCGAGAAATCAGGTTTGCCGACGACGGCGCCGATGAGCGGCGTAATCAGATCCTTCACCATCGCGGTGATGACATTGCTGAACGCGGCGCCGATGACGACGGCAATGGCAAGATCGAGGACGTTCCCGCGCAGCACGAATTCCTTGAAGCCCTTCAGCATGACGCGCCTCCCTTGCGGATTCCGTAAATCAACACGGTCTCGCCACTCGACGGGCCGATGCCCTCCCCTTCGAGACTTTGGCCAATCTTGGTGGCGACGCGAATCGACGCGAGATTGTCACGCCCGATGAAGCTCTTGACGTGATCGATCGTGCTGGCGCGCCACGCCCAGTCGAGCGCCGCCCGCGCCGCTTCCGTCGCGAAGCCGTTGCCCCAGCGCGAGCGATGGATAATCCAGCCGAGCTCGATATCGGGCGAGTCATCGAGTTGAAGAAAGCCGACGCATCCGATGACGCGCGCGGTCGCGCGCTCGACGACCGCCCATTGCCCATAACCTCTGCGGTTCCAGTGACGAAGCATCCGATCGACGTTGCGCGCCCCCACCTCGATTCCACCGGGGGGCGCGGTGAGCGTCACGTGCTTGAGCGCGATGACTTCCGGATCCTGATGGATTCCGACGAACGGATCGGCATCATCGGTGACAGGCAGCCGCAGCAACAGGCGCTCGGTCTCAATCGGCAATAGTGACAATGTACCTTGCACCTTATGGCGATGCCGGCGGCAGGAGGTTCCTGATCAGGGCGTACGCTTCGTCCGCGGCCAGCGCCGTCTGCCCTTCGAGCGCGCTGAATGCGGCGGCATCCATGAGAGGCGCGTACGAATCGAGGCGCAAGTTGAGCGACGTTTTGTCGAGCCCGAGCTTCACGAAGTCGTACTCGGCGTTGAACTCGGCGATCCGCAGCAGAAACGCCTGGCTGAGCGCCAGCTTGTCGCGCGGAAACAGCGGTACGATGAAGAAGACGCCGTCCTGTGCGGCCGCGATGCGCACGCGTATCACGGCCAGGTTCTTCCCTTTGTACGTCGTCTCCCACACGCCAAGCGCAATCTGCTTGTACGGCCCCGCGGACTTGGCAATCAGATCCGCGACCCGCTGCACCGGATCGGGCTTACCCGGCGGGACCAACGCAGGGCCCTCGACCTTGCTCGGGGCAGGGACAGGTGTCTGCGCCCGCACCGGCACTGCCGTGAGCAACACTGCACCAACCACCCAGAACCAGCCACGAACCACCAACCACCAACCTTCTTATGTGATGTGGGCGCCCTGCGCCGCGGTGTAGAGCGTGTACACCGATTGGCTGCTCGTCATGAACAACCGGTTGCGATGTTTGCCGACGAAGCAGAGATTCGCGGTGCCTTCGGGCATCACGATCTGGCCAATCTTCTTGCCATCGGGCGCGTACACATGGACGCCATCGACACCCTCGCCGCCGAATCCCGTTCCGCACCAGATATTGCCGTCGACATCCGCGCGGATGCCGTCGTGGAACCCTGCGTCGAGCACCGCGAACTCGCGCCGGTTGGTCAACCTGCGGCCGTTATCCTGCACGTCCCATCGAATGAGCTTCGCCTTCTCTTTTGGATGATGCGTCGGCGCCGTGTCGGCGATGTAGACGTAGCGATGGTCGGGCGAAAAGCACAGCCCGTTCGGCTTCATGATCTCGTCGGTCAGCTTCGTGAGGCGCGCCGTCTGCGGATCGATGTGATAGACGCTGGTGGGCAGCTCGAGCTCGCGCACGGTGCCCTCGTAATACCAGTGGCTGCCGTAGCCGGGATCGGTGAAGAGAATGCCGCCGCCGTTCGGGTGCACGATCGCGTCGTTCGGCGCGTTCAGCCGCTTGCCGTCGAACGTGGCCGCGAGCACCGTCGGCTCTCCCTGATATTCGTACCGCACGACACGCGCCGTCGAGTGCTCGCACGAGATCTGCCGGCCCTGGTAATCGAACGTGTTGCCGTTCGAGAAGTTCGCCGGCGCGCGCAGCTGCGTGACCCTTCCGGTCGCTTCATCCCAGCGCATCTGCACGTTGTTGGGAATATCGCTGAACACGACGTATCGACCGACGCCGTTCCATGCCGGCCCTTCGGCCCACATCGAGCCAGTCCATTCGCGCACGAGCGGCGTGTTGCCGATCATGTACTTCCGGAATCGCTCGTCGAGCACCTTCCACACGCCCGACGGATACCGGATCGGCTCGGGGCCGAGCGCGAACCCTTGCGCACCGGCGAATGCCGATTGATTCAGCGCGGCCGCTGCCGCCGCGGAGGCGCCTGCTGTCAGAAAGGTCCGTCTCTTCATAGGCGCTGATTATCACTCACTCCGGTGCGGGCATGGTAGGCTTCGCGCCATGACGCCGCCGGGTCCCATCGGCATGACTAGCGCGCGGATATTTCCGCTCTTGAAGAGGCGTGTGGTGGGCCCGTGCGGCTGACGCTAACCGGCGGACGTGTTCAGCAGCTCATTCAACTGATCGATCAACACGCGGTACGGCTGCGGCTTGTAGAACACATGCGCGTCATTGGTTCGCACCATCTCTTCTTCGGCGGGCGACAGCGGCACGCCGGTAAAAACCACTACCGGTGTACGTGCATGTTCAGGCGTCGCGCGGACGAACCGCAGGAGATGCAGGCCGGACGTCTGCAGTCCCGTCGGATCGGGAAGGCGGACATCGAGGACAATCGCATCCACATGGTCGCCGCCCAGAACCTTGAGCGCCTCGTCCACCGACGCGGCCTGATGCGTCATGAACCCCATCAGCGTCAGGGCTGCGCACATCGTCGTGCGAAGGGACGTCTCATCCTCCACCACCAGAATCGCTGCGCGCGCGATCATCGTTCCGCCACCGGCATGCAGCGTCAAGCGTGGGCTGTGGTTTCGTGAGAGTCAACCCCTTGACCTTAAAGTCGGCTTGAAGGTTTCTAATCAGGCCATGCTCATCGGCGATCTTGCCAGGCTCTCGGATATCAGCCCTGCCACAATCCGGTATTACGAAGAGCTCGGCCTGCTGACTGCACCTCCACGCAGCGAAGCCGGGTATCGGCATTACGCCGACACCACCATCGACGAGCTCCGGTTCATCAAGAAGGGACAGGGATTGGGGTTCTCGCTGGAAGAGATCGGCGAGATTCTCAAGATCAGCCGCGCCGGTGAAGCGCCGTGCTCGCACGTGCTCGATCTGGCGCAACGAAATCTCGCGGCCGCCGAAGAGCGCATCCGGCACCTTCAAGCATTCCGCGATCGTCTCGCCGCTCAGATCGCGAAATGGAAAGGGAAGACCACGTGCACAGCCGGCGGGTTGTGCGAAATCATCAGCTCGGCAGACCTGCCAACGAGATCCTGACTGACGCGCGCCGCTACGGCGCGTATACTTTCGGGTCAATGAATCACGACGCTCCTGCAGCCACGACACGCGTCTCGCGTCGCAGGATGCTCCAGACGCTTTCCATCAGCGGTGCCGGTGTGGCGTTGGCTGGCCAGTTCCCCGCCTACGCGATGCAAGCCGGTCGCACGGCCGTAACTCCTCCGCTTGCCGCGCTCAACCGTTTCCCACGCATGGTTCAGGAATTCTTCGTGGAGCGTGAGAACGCGATACACCAGGCACGCCTGAAGAGACTGGCGTCACTCTCCACGAAGTCCGACGCCGAAGCCTACGTGCGAGCCATTCGGGACAACATTCGAGACTGTTTCGGACCTTACCCCGAAAAGACGCCGCTGAATCCCCGCGTGACGAAGGTCGTCGAGCGCGATGCCTACACGATCGAGAACGTGCTGTTCGAAAGCCGCCCAGGGTTTCTGGTGTCGGCGAATCTTTATATTCCCAAGGGGCGGCGCTTTCCACTTCCGGGTGTGGTGGCCTCGTGCGGACATTCGGATAACGGCAAGGCGATTGAGACGTATCAATCCTTCTGTCAGGGATTGGCGCGTTTGGGCTATGTGGTGCTGATCTTCGATCCGATTGGCCAGGGCGAGCGGATGCAGTACGTGGACGCGAGCCTGAAACCCATGCACGGCACAGGGACCGGAGAGCACAACTACGCCGGCATTCAGCAGGTGCTCGTCGACGAGCGTTTCTGGATGTGGCGCGCCTGGGACGGCATTCGCGCCCTCGATTACCTGATGTCGCGCAAAGAAGTGGACGTGCGCCACCTGGGCATCACCGGCAACTCCGGCGGCGGAACGATGACGACGTGGCTCTGCGGTGTCGAAGATCGTTGGACCATGGCGGCGCCGAGCTGTTTCGTCACCGAGTTCCGGCGAAATATGGAAAACGAGCTCGGAGCGGACATGGAACAATGCCCGCCACGCGCGCTGGCGCTGGGCCTGGACCACGAAGACTTCCTGGCCGCGCTCGCGCCAAAACCCATCATCATCCTGGCGAAGGAGAAGGACTACTTCGACGCCCGCGGCAACGAAGCGGCCTACCATCGGTTGAAGCATCTGTATCGTCTGCTTGGCGCGGAAGACAACATCGCGTACTTCGTCGGACCGACGTATCACGGCTACTCGCAGGAAAACCGCGAAGCGATGTACCGCTGGTTCAACCGCTGCACGGGAATCTCCGATGCCAGGGCGGAACCGAAACTGGTGCTGGAAAAAGACGAGACCTTGCTGGCCACGCCGCGCGGCCAGGTGGCCGAGCTGAAATCGAAAACGATCTACGGCTTCACGCAGGAGAAGTCGCGATCGCTGGCGGCGAAACGCCTCGACCTCGACGGCGCCGCGCTGCCGCAAACGGTTGCGCAGGTGCTTCGACTGCCAGCACGGACCGGCGTTCCTGAATTCCGCATCCTGAGGCCGCTGCCCGACCGGAAGTATCCGATGAGGCACGCACTTCCGTACATGGTGGAAACCGACCCAGGTGTCCATGCGATCGTGTACAGACTCAGCGCCGAACCGCTGCTCTCGCGTCCACCACGAGAGACCAACAAGGCGATTCTGTACGTGTCACACCAATCCGCAGACGACGAGCTGCGCAACGAACAATTGATTCGCAGTCTCATCGACGCCGATCCCCAAGCCGCGTTTTATACGTGCGACGTACGCGGCGTCGGAGACTCCGAGCCGCAAACGACCAGCGTGGACAACCGCGGCGAGTACAGCACGGACTATTTCTACGCGTCGCACGCGCTCATGCTCGACTATCCCTACATCGGTCAGCGAACCTTCGACGTGCTCCGCGTGCTCGACTGGCTCAACGGATGGGGCTACGGACAGATTCACCTGGCCGCAAAGGGGTATGGCGCGCTGCCATCGACGTTCGCCGCGCTGCTCTCCTCTCACGTGATTCAGGTGACGCTGAAGAACGCCTTGAGCTCGTATGCAGCGGTCGCGGAAGCCAGGGACTACGGCTGGCCGCTGTCGGCGTTGCCGCCCGGCGTGCTGACCAGCTTCGACTTGCCAGACTGCTATCGCGAATTGAAAAAGAAGAACCTGACGTTATTGGAACCCTGGGGCGCAAACCCGGCCTAGACTTCCGGCATGGCTATCGTCGTCCAGAAATATGGCGGCAGCAGTGTCGCCGACGTCCAGAAGCTTCGACAAGTGGCGAATCGCATCATGCGAACGCGCCAGCAGGGCCACGATGTCGTCGTCGTCGTGTCCGCCATGGGCGACACCACCGACGAACTGCTCGCGATGGCAAAGCAGGTCTCGCCGAACCCCGAACGCCGCGAGCTCGACATGCTGCTCACCGCCGGCGAACGCATCTCCATGGCGCTGCTCTCCATCGCCATCCGCGAACTGGGAGGCGATGCGATCAGCTTCACGGGCAGTCAATCCGGCATTATCACCAACGACCGCCACGTCGACGCGCGCATCATCGAGGTGCGGCCGTTCCGCGTGCAGGATGAGCTTGCGCGCGGAAAGATCGTCGTCATCGCCGGGTTTCAGGGCGTGTCGTACCGCCGGGAGATTACGACGCTGGGTCGCGGCGGCAGCGATACGACCGCGGTCGCCATGGCCGCGGCGGTCGGCGCGGAGTACCTGCGAGATCTGCTCGGACGTCGATGGTGTGTACTCCGCGGATCCACGCGTTGTGCCCAATGCGCATCGCATCGGCACGCTGTCATACGAAGAGACGCAGGAGATGGCGGAGTCCGGCGCCAAGGTCCTGAACGCGCAGGCTGTGGAATTCGCCAAGGAAAAAGGCATCGCCATTTACGCACGTGCGACCAACGGGCCACTGCCCGGCGCAGATCCGTCGGTCGACGGAACCGTCGTTCGGCGGAACCCGCCCCGATTGCCCGGCGCGGTGGTCGGAGTGGCGAGCGAGCGCGAGGTGTTCGTACTCGAGGGGAATGCAAACCCGCACGCGCTGCTGGCCGCCCTCGACGAACACAACGTCGCCGGCAAGCAGCTTCACGTCTCGACCACTGGCCATACAACGCTCGTCATCTCACGTGAGAACCTGCATGACTACGAGAGAGTGCTGGGCGCGCTGAAGAAGGAGTTTGGCGATCTCATCGCGTTCACCGACGGACTCGGCGCGGTGAGCGCGATCGGCGCAGGAATCAATGCGAACTACGCGAACGTCCGCGCCGGCCTCGCGGCGCTCGACGAGGCCGGTGTCACGCCGCGCGGCATGTCGACGTCGTCGTTCCGGATCACCTGGATGGTGCCGAATGATGACGTGGCGACGGCCGTCCGCGCGCTGCACGCATGCTACATCGCAGCACCCGCGCCGATGGTGCCATGACCAAGTCGCTCCGTGTTACAGTCGCCAAATGACCGCTACCCATACGACCATTCCTCTCCTGAAGGCCGATGATGTCGTCGCGCGGTTGAAGGACCTGCGCTCCCGTCAGCCTGTCAAATTCGACGCCTTCTACTCGAGCCAGCTCGGAGGCATCGTCACCGACCCCGCGGCCATGGTGATTCCGTTCGACGATCACATGGTGCATCGCGGCCACGGTATCTTCGACACAGCCGGGCTGATCAACGGAAAAATCTACGACCTCGACGCGCACCTCGATCGGTTTCTCCTCTCGGCTGAACGGTCGAAGCTCAGGATTCTGCCTTCGCGCGAGGAGATGCGCGACATCATCATCAAGACGACGGCGGCGAGCGGGCGGCGCGACGGATCGATCCGGTACTGGTTGTCATCGGGACCTGGCAGCCTCGAGCTCACTCCGGCGGCCGGCTCCGAGCCGGGGTTCTTCGTGATGGTGTTCGCAGGCCTCGTCTACCCGGATCGCTGGCTGACGCAGGGCGCACGCGTGATGACCACCACCTACCCAATCAAGGCGCCCATCTATGCCAAGACCAAAGCCACCAACTACCTGCCGAACGTTCTGATGCAGATGGAGGCGAAAGAGGCCGGATTCGATACCGGCGTCTTCATCGATGAGAACCAGCATGTAGGCGAGGGCTCCAACATGAACGTCGCCTTCGTCACCAGAGACGCCGTGCTCGTGCATCCCACGTTCGATCACATCCTGGCGGGCTGCACGTCACTCCGATTGTTGGAGCTTGCCACCGTGTTGCGCGATCGAGGACTGCTGAAAGCGATCGAAATCCGCGACCTTTCAGTGTCCGAGGCGCGTGCGTCCGCGGAGATGCTGCTCATGGGCAGCTCGGTGAAAGTGGTCTCGATCGTTCAATGGGACGACCAGGTGATTGGCGACGGGAAGCCAGGTCCCGTCGCCAAAGCTCTGCTCCAGTTGCTCGACGACGACATGCGCACCGGCGATCGTCTGATCGACGTGCCGTACTGACTCAGGGAAGACCGAAACTATAGAGCTTGTTGTTCGCAGTGCGGAGCGAAATATGTGGATGATCATTATTGTTTGTCTACTTGCTGCGCCGATGCGGGCGCAGGCCCCTGCGGCCGCCTCGGTTGAAGAATCGCGAGTCGCGGCAGTCATCCAGAACTACGTGAAGGCGCGCAACGCTCGCGATCCCAAAGCCATCGAAGCGCTCTTCACCGCCGATGCCGACCAATACACAACCGGCGGCGACTGGCGAAGGGGACGCGCGCAGGTCATCCCCGGCACGGCCCGGTCGACGAATCAGAATCCCGGGATCCGCAGCATCGCCGTCGCAGCGGTCCGCTTCATCACCCCCGACGTCGCAATTGCCGACGGCACATACGCGATCGCTGGCAGTGATGTACCGCGTTGGACGACGATTGTGCTCAAACGCGAGCGGGGCGAGTGGCGCATATCGGCGATTCGGAATATGTTACCGACGGGCGGCGCCGCTCGCGGTCCCCGCTAGCACGCGACTGAACAGCGCTCATCGTCAAGCCATCTACGCAATGATGTCGCGGACGACGGCACCGCCTTGCGCGCCGGTGAGCCGGACGTCCAGACCCTGATACTTCACCGCGAGCTTTGTCGCGTCGACGCCAAGCAGATAGAGCATCGTCGCGTGACAATCATGCACGCTGACGGGATTCTCGACGGCCGCGTAGCCCAGGTCGTCTGTGGCGCCGTAGGTGAGGCCTTTCTTGATGCCGCCGCCCGCGAACATGAATGAAAACCCTTTGATGTGATGGTCGCGACCGCCGCGTCCCTGCGACATCGGCGTGCGGCCGAACTCGCCGCCCCAGATGACCAGCGTGTCGTCCAGCATGCCGCGCTGCTTCAGATCGGTGATGAGTGCCGCCGTCGCTTTGTCGACTTCCTGGGCCTTCAAGACGACGTTGTTCCTCACGTCGCTGTGATGATCCCAGTCGCGGTGATAGAGCTGAATGAACCGTACGCCTCGCTCCGCCAGCCGCCGCGCCAGAAGACAGTTCGACGCAAATGAGCCGTCGCCCGGCTTCGCTCCGTATAACTCCAGCACATGCGGCGGCTCCTGGCTCATGTCGAGCAGTCCGGGAACGCTCGTCTGCATCTTGAACGCCATCTCGTACTGCGCGATGCGCGTTTGCAGTTCAGGATCGTGCAGCGATCGATTCGCGACCTCGTTCAGCGCGTTGATGGCCTGTATCGAGTCCCCCTGCATGTCGCGGCTGATGCCGCGCGGATTTGTGATGTACAGAACCGGATCGCCGACAGAGTTGAACCGCACGCCCTGGAATTTGCTGGGCAGAATGCCGGCCGACCATTGCCGCGCTGCGATCGGCTGCATCTGACCGCCGTTGCCCTGCGACACGAGAACGACGAAACCGGGGAGATTGTCGGCCTCTGCGCCCAACCCGTACAGCACCCACGATCCCATGCTGGGACGGCCCGTGATGATCGATCCGCTGTTCATGAACGTGTGGGCCGGGTCGTGGTTAATCTGCTCGGTCCACATCGATCGCACGATGCACGTCTCGTCGATGATGCTGCCGATGTGAGGAAACAACTCGCAGACGACCTGCCCCGACTTGCCGAACGGCTTGAAGCCGTGCGTCGGTCCGAAGCACGTCAGCCGCTGTCCCTGGAGTTGCGCGATCTGCTGTCCTCGCGTGAACGACTCGGGCATCGGTTTGCCCGTCATGTCGGCGAGCTTCGGCTTGTAGTCGAAGGTCTCGAGATGTGACGGTCCACCGGCCTGATAGAGAAAGATGACGCGTTTTGCTTTTGGAGCGAAGTCGAGCGGGTTCACGATGCCGCGTGATTGCACGGCCGGCGCCTGCGCGCCCGCGAACACCCGAGGTCCGAGCAGCGAATTCAGGGCGACGACGCCCAGCCCCGCCGCTCCACGCCCGAGGAACGCCCGTCGGCTCATCTCACGAACAAAGTTTTCGTACATGGCGGTCAGTTTCTCGTAATCAGTTCGTGCAGGTTCAGCACGGCCCTCGTGATCGTCGTCATCGCCGCGAGGCGGACAGCGTTGAACTTGGGCGGCAGCGGCATCTCGCCTTCCGCGAGCAGCTCGCGCGCGCTCGCGGGATTGGCGCTAAATCGTTTCAGGTTGCGTTCGTACAAGCGCCGCAGAATCGACCGTTCTTCTGCAGTGGGCGCACGGTTCAGTGCGCGATCGAATACAAACGTGAGCTGGGCGTCAAAGTTTGGCGGGCCGTGCGCGGCGGCATTCTGCGCGAACACGCGCGCCGCTTCGACGTAGATCGGATCGTTCAACAGGTCGAGCGCCTGGAGCGGCGTGTTCGAGATGCTGCGGCTGACCGTACACTCCTCGCGCGTCGGCGCGTCGAAGTTCAAGAGACTGGGATGCAGGTACGTACGCTGCCAGGTCGTGTACAGGCCGCGGCGGTACAGGTCCTCGCCGCGACTGGCCGAGTACTCGCGCTTCGGAAAGTTCAGCGCGCCGAGATAACCGGGCGGCTCGACCGGGCTCACGCTGGGACCGCCGACCTTGTCGCTGAGCAGCCCCGACACCTGCAGGATGACATCACGCACGTTCTCGGCGTCGACGCGAAAGCGATTCTGGTGAGCGAGCAGGCGGTTCTCCGGATCCGCCTCCGCTCGCTCAGAGCCGGCTAGCGGGCTTCGGCGAGACGACTGCCGGTACGTGTGGCTCGTCACGATCAGCCGGACGACGTGCTTGATGTCCCATTTCTGCATGAACTCTGACGCGAGCCAATCAAGGAGCTCGGGATGGGTTGGCGACTCGCCCTGCGAGCCAAGGTCGTCGATCACCTTCGAGAGCCCGGTCCCGAAGAACTCACGCCACGTGCGGTTGACGAACGTGCGTGCGGTCAGCGGGTTGTCGCGCGACACGAGCCAGTTCGCCAGATCGAGGCGCGTCGCTCGCTCGCCTCTTGTGTCGAGCGCCCCAAGGAAACGCGGAATCGCCGGCTCGACGATGGGCGCCGAATCGTCCATCCAGTTGCCGCGCGGCAGGATGCGCGTCGGCATCGGGTCGGTCGACACGGTCGTCACCACGGATGGAATCGACGAGTCGAGCAGGCCACGCTCGGTCTCCAGGATCTGTACGTCTCGATAAAGATCCGCAAGATCCGGATTCGAGAAGATCAAGTAGTCGCGGAGCGCGGTGGTTTCCACTGCATCACGATCCTCAGCCGGCCTGCGCAGCGCTTTCATGACCTCTTCCGAAAGGCCGCTGGCCCACGTCGTCCGCCCGCTCGCGTCCAGGCTGCGGGAACGAGTACCTGAGGTGCCGGTCGGCGGCCACGCGAATGCGTCGGCAGCGAGCGCCAGACGGAACCGTCCGATGACTGCGCGCCGCAATTCCGAGTCGTGCCGCAGCGTCACGACGATTGTCGTGTCTGCGGTCGTATGCACCGCGTCGGCTAAACGCAGCGCAAGGAACGGATTCCTCGCTTCACCGAAACGAATACCCCACGCGGTGCCGGCCTTCCCATCGATGGCGGCGAGGGGCGGCATGCTCGGATCGTTGATCGCAGAAACCGCCGGCGGCGCGTCGTTGACCGTTGCCATCACGAGCGGCAACCGCCGCGCCGGCTGACCGCGTTCCACGACCTCGGCCTCTATCTCGCTCAGCAGAAATCGATCGGCGCCGCGTGCATACCGGGCGCCGGGCAGGCTTTCATCCTGAACGACCTCGAGACCGAGCTGACGCCACACTCCAGCACCAGGCTTCAACGTGACGGCGTAGGTTTCGCGGTCCGGATTCGTGCCGCTCGCGACGACGAGACCGTCGCCGGGCTTGGTGTCGGTTTTCAAACTCCCGTCGAGATAGAAATTACTTTCGATCGGTTCCTTGTCGTAGATGGTGAGCGTCGCGCCGTTCAGCGCACGCGCACCAATCGGGCGCTGCCACGTCCACGCCAGCTGGCCGGCCTGCCAACGCGTGTTCAGAGCGGCTTCTCGCGCCTCTTCGTCGGCTGCCCGCGTCGCGGCCGCTTCCTCGAGACGCGACCGTGCAGCCGCCAGCTTCGTGTCGAGTGCGGCGAGCTCGGCCTTCTGCGCCTCGGTCGGCAGCGCGAGCTTCGCGCCCCACGCGCGCGCGCCGCGATCGGGCAGGAGCCCCGTCTCCTGGATGTCCGCGAAGAACGCCTTCATCGCGTAGAAGTCCTTCGCGAGGAACGGATCGAACCGGTGGTCGTGGCATTCGGCACATCCGAGCGTGCTGCCCAACCACACGGCGCTGAGCGTGCGCACGCGGTCGGCGCCGTATTTCGCGAGGTACTCCTTGGGCTGAAGCCCGCCTTCGGCCGACGTGCGATTCATGCGGTTGTAGGCCGAGGCGACGCGCTGTTCGACGGTCGCGTTCGGCAGCAGGTCTCCGGCGATCTGTTCGCGCGTCATCTCGTCGAACGGCCGGTTTTTCAAGAATGCCTGCAGC
Organism: uncultured Alphaproteobacteria bacterium; assembly: GCA_963778455.1. Taxonomy (GTDB): domain Bacteria; phylum Pseudomonadota; class Alphaproteobacteria; order Rhizobiales; family Xanthobacteraceae; genus PALSA-894. The sequence goes on along the minus strand of CAVZUL010000004.1, from coordinate 1,258,508 downwards.
ACGTAGTCGCGGTACGGCCACGCAGGAATCGGATTGTCGCCATGGAATCCCGCCGTGTCTCCGTAACGGACCGCGTCGAGCCAGCGCATGGTGCGCTGTTCGGCATACCGCGGCGAGGACAGCAACCGATCCACCACTCTTTCGTACGCATCTGGCGCCGTGTCTGCCAGGAACGCGCGCGTGTCTTCCGGCGTGGGCACCAAGCCTGTCAGATCGAGCGTCACGCGCCGAAGCAGCGTGCGTTTGTCGGCCTCGCTCGCCGGCGCCAGCGCCTCGCGGCGCAATCGGTCCTGAATGAACTGATCGACGGGGTTCCTGATTCGCGATGCGTCCGTGACAGTCGGAACGGGCGGACGCTTCACCGGTTGATAGGCCCAGTGACCTTCGTAGACTGCGCCTTCAGAAACCCAGCGTCGAATCGTGTCCTTTTGTACCTGCGTCAAGTCCTTGTGCGCGGATCTGGGCGGCATGATGTTGGCGCCCTCAGCGAAAATGCGCGTGACGATCTCGCTGTTGCCGGGATCTCCGGGCACAATCGGTATACGTCCCGAGCGCATCGGCCTGGTCGCTTCTTCGCGAATGTCGAGACGGAGGTTGGCCTTACGCGCGACGCTGTCGGGACCGTGGCAGCGGAAGCAGGTATCCGACATGATCGGCCGAATGTCGCGGTTGAAGGTCGGTGGACCGGATTGGGCCGCCACTTCTCCGACAGCCGCGATGCAGACCGCGATCAGGCACAAAAGCTGACGCATCATTACGACACTTATACACCTGTGGCCGAACGGCGCGCAAAGAGTTCGAGGTGTGACCGCAAAGCCGTCGCATACTGACGGCCATGAAAAGAACGGTCGCCTTGCTGTGCCTCACGATCATCGCGGCCGGCCACGGCCGCGCACGCCGGTCAGGACTACAAGACGTGGAAGGACTACGGCGGCGGACCGGATTCCTCGCACTTCGTCGATCTCAAACAGATTAACAAGTCCAACGTGAACCAGCTCGAAGTCGCATGGGTCTATCCGACCGGCGACAATCGTTCCTATGTGTTCAATCCGATCGTCGTCGACAACGTCATGTACGTGCAGGCGCGAAACAGCTCGCTCGTGGCGCTCGACGCAGCCACGGGCAAGGAAATCTGGATCCACGAGAACCTGCCCGGCCTCGCGACGCGCGGCATTGCGTACTGGGAGAGCAAGGACCGCAAGGATCGCCGGCTGATCTTTGCGCTCAACAACTACCTGCAGGAGATCGACGCGCGAACAGGAAAATCGATTTTGACCTTCGGCAACAACGGGCTGGTCGATCTGCGCGAGGGACTCGGTCGCGATCCGAGAACGATCGTCCGCGTTCAACCCGAGTCGCCGGGGCGCGTGTTCGAGAACCTGATCATGCTGGGATCGTCGACCGGCGAAGCCTACCTCTCAGCGCCCGGCGATATTCGCGCCTACGACGTCAGGACGGGCAAGATCGTGTGGACCTTTCACACCATTCCGCATCCCGGCGAAGAGGGATACGACACGTGGCCAAAGGACGCGTGGAAGTATGCGGGTGGCACGAACACGTGGGGCGAGATTACGGTCGACGAGAAGCGAGGCATCGCCTACTTCCCCACCGGCTCGCCCACCTATGACTACTACGGCGCCGATCGCATCGGCAGCAATCTGTTTGGCAACTGCCTGCTCGCGCTCGACGCGCGCACCGGAAAACGTCTGTGGCACTTCCAGATGGTGCACCACGATTTGTGGGACTACGACAACAATGCAGCCCCGCAGCTGATTACGGTGCGCCATGGCGGCAAGCCGATCGACGCTGTCTCACTGTCGACGAAACAAGGTTTTCTGTTCGTGTTCGATCGCGTCACCGGAAAGCCGCTGTGGCCCATCGAAGAGCGTCCGGTGCCGAAGAGCCACATGCCAGGCGAGCAGGCGTGGCCGACGCAGCCGTATCCGACCGTTCCTCCTCCGTACGCGCGCCAAAAGATGACGGCAGACGAGGTGAACCCGTACATCCTGACCGCCGAAGAGCGCGCCGCGTGGAAAGACAGAATCGCGAAGATGCGCAACGAAGGGCTGTTCACTCCGCCCGGACTCGAAGAGACGATCTCGTTGCCTGGTGCTCGCGGTGGATCGAACTGGGGTACGAATGCCGCCAATCCTTCCAAAGGGTTGGTGTATCTGACGACGCAGGATTGGCCGACCATCTACAAACTCGGCCTCGACGATCCGCTCGCTGCGCGCCGTGCGGCAGCCGGAGCAGATCAGGGCAGAACAATCTACGAGAGACGATGCCAGTCGTGTCATGGGCCGGATGGCGTGGGCGTCGCAGGCGGACCGCCCGCGGTTGCCGGGAAGAATCGTCTCGAGCTCGAACCCTTCCGCCAGGTTGTTGCCAGCGGAAGAGGCGAGATGCCTGCATTCGCAGATCTCGATGACGCGGCAATGGCCGCGCTTCATGCGTTTCTCTCTCCGCCTTCAGGCCCGCCACGCCGCGCGGTCTCAGATCGCGTCGCGACAGGTCGGCCCTGTCGTGGCCTCTGGCGGCGCGCCCGGCGGACTGGACATTCCGGTACTCGAGCCTCGGCCGAGTCCGCTCGGCGGCCCTCCGTATCCAGCTGGCGTTGACGCACCGCCGAACCGCTACTACACCGACTGGGGTCTCTATCCGAACCAGCCGTACATCATCGGTCCGCCATGGTCGGCCATCGTCGCGTACGACTTGAACAAGGGAACGATCAAATGGCGAGTGCCGCTCGGAGAAGACGCGAGAGCCGCTGAAGAGGGCGCAAAGAATACGGGCGTCTTCATGGCAGAGCGTCACGGACTTATCGTGACGTCAACCGGATTGCTCTTCGTGGCGACCACCGACGGCAAAGTTCGTGCGCACGACGAGGAGACCGGCAGGATTCTGTGGACTGCTACGCTGCCCGCGGGCTCTGAAGGGTTGCCCGCGATGTACGAGGTGAATGGGCGTCAGTATCTTGTGGTGCCCGCCTCGTCGAGGATCAACTCGGGCGGAGGTCACCGGCGGCCAGGCGACGCAGCGACCGCACCCGTTGTCGGCACGCCGAGCTATGTCGCGTTCGCGCTACCGCGAAAATAGAAATTCAGTTCAACTACACTAGACCCGTATGACATTTGATATCAGCGGCCGGGTTGTCCGCTGGCCTGACGGATCGGATGGCATTGTTCAGCAAGAGGATTTCACGCTGGACCAGAGCGCCGGCAGCCGGCAGGCCTATGTCGCTCGACTCCGTATCAGGCGCGAGGCGAAACCCGACATCACCGGTGCGTTACGTTTCACCGGCGCGTCGCACAATCGGATGCCCGGTCGCAATGATGAGGAAAAGGCCAATGCCGTGGCGCTGAAGCTGGTGAGCTGGATCGCACTCCACGGGTTGCAGGATGGATTTTTCTTTCGCGTGGAAGCCGACGATCTCGGCATTGAAGTTGTCGAAGCCTGAAATCAGCTCACCAGAAAATCCCATCCGAATCCAGGCGCGTCCGAGGGGCGAACGTAAATTCCCTCGGGCCCGCGCGTGATCATGTTTTCTTCTTCATAGCGGTCGTACACCTCTTTGGGACCGCCCGGCGCGGGCATGAACAGCTCGGCCCATGGGCTGTTGGGTGTCGCCATGATGAAATGCACACCGTCTCTGCCGCCGCCGCTGTGCGGAATCACCGGGATGTCGTACGCCGCCGCGAGCGCGGCAATGCGCCGCATTTCCGTCAGCCCTCCGCACCAGTGAATGTCGGGCTGCCAGATCGTCCTCAGGCCATTTTCGAGCAGCTGCCGGAAACCGTACCGCGTGTATTCGTGCTCGCCGGTGACGATGCGGGTGCTCGTGATCTGAGCCGCGAGGCGTCCGAATCCTTCGTAGTCGTGCGGCTGCAGGCACTCTTCCATCCAGTACACGCGATAGGGCGCCATCATCTCGGCGATTTCGATCGTGTAGCGTTCCGTCCACGCCATCCAGCAGTCGAGCATGATGTCGCCGTCGGGCCCGAGCGCCTTGCGGGCGCGCTGCACGAGCTCGACGTTCTTGCGCATGCCCTCGAGACCATCGGCAGGGCCGTGTGGAATCGCGAGCTTCAGGCGTTTGTACCCGAACTCGACGTGCTGCTCGATGTCGTTGCCCGTGCAGTAGGCCGGCAGCCGCGGCTTGGTTTCGCCGCCGAGCAGTTTGTAGACCGGCATGTTGAGCGCTTTTCCGACGATGTCCCACAAGGCGAGATCGACGGCGCTGATCGCGTTGATCACGACACCCATGCGCCCATACGACATCGTCGATCGCCACATGATGTCCCAGAGGCGCTCGACGTTGAACGGGTCCTCGTTCAACAGCAGCTTCGTCAGGTGCTCCTCGACGACGTAGCCAGCACCTGGTCCACCACTGCCGTAGCCTTTAATTCCCTTGTCGGTGCTGATCTCGACGGTGGCGCTCGGTACCTTGCCGGGATCGGGCTGAAAGAGCGAACGCGTCGCCTTGTATTCGGGATAGATCGACATCGGGTTGGCGACCTCGACCCGGTTGGTCGACCACGACCCGGGCGCGGGCGTGTAGGCGGGAACGGGCCTGCGCGGTCTGGTCTGAACCAGCCGCACGCCCGTAATCTTCAGTTTGCTTTTTTCGTCTGCGAAGGGCGCCTGAGCATAGGCAGGCGCTGCGATCAGGCTGCCGGCGGCGAGTGGCGCCACGTTCAAAAAGTCACGGCGCTTCATGGGCGGGAATCCTATCACGCCGCGCGGATGAGGCGGCGTGGAGCGGGGCGGGGGGCCCCGCGACTAAGTTAAGATACGTCTCGAATGTCAGGACGCGCATTTTTTGCGGCGATGCTCCTGTCTGCAGCCCTGCCTCAGCCAGGTCCGTCCCCGGCCTACTCCGCGCGTCACACCGGCACAGTTGTCGAGCTGACTGACAACGCCCGCCAGACGACTGTCTCGATTCTTCCCGCGCTTGGCAACCTCGCCGTCGAAATGAAAGTGAAGGGACACAACGTCCTTCGCTTCCCGTTCGAATCGGCCGCAGCGTACAAAGGCGGCGCGGGATCGATCGGCATTCCGTTCCTCGCGCCGTGGGCCGACAGGCTGGACGAACAGGCGTTTTACGCCAACGGCAAGCGATACGCGTTCGACATGAGCCTGGGAAACGTTCGCGGCGCGAATCCGATTCACGGGTTTCTGGGTTCAGTCGAGTGGCGCGTTGTCGAAGCGCGCGCCGATGGGCAGTCGGCGTGGGTGACGAGCAAACTGGAATTCTTCAGGCATCCGCAGTGGATGAAACAGTTTCCGTTTGCGCACACGATTGAGATGACGCATCGCCTTCGCGACGGGGTGCTGGAAGTGGCGACGCGGATCGACAACCTGAGCATCGACCCGATGCCGGTCGCGATTGGTTTTCATCCGTTCTTTCAGCTCACCGATTCGCCGCGCGATGAGTGGACGCTGTCGGTTGCGGCCAGAACACATTGGCCGCTGACCGACGCGAAGATGCCGGCGGGCGGGACGCAACCGATCGACAGGTTCTTTGCAAACCCCTCGGCCGTTCAGCTGGCGCCGCTCGAGCTCGACGATGTGTTCAGCGACCTTGTGCGCGACGAGCGCGGCCTTGCGACGATGTCGTTGCGAGGCAAAGCGCAGCGGCTGGATGTGGTGCTTGGCGCCAACTATCGCGCTGTCGTGATTTATGCGCCGAAGCCCGCGCCGGGCCAGGACGCGTCGGCGCGGAACTTCGTGTGCATCGAGCCCGTCGCAGGGATCATCAACGCGCTGAATCTGGCCCACAAAGGTTTGTACAAAGAACTCCAGAGCATCCCGCCGGGTGGTGTCTGGCAGGAGAGCTTCTGGATCCGGCCAGGCGGTTTTTAGTATGAACAACGAACATCCAACTCCGCGGAAACCGCTTCGCCTATGGCCAGGCGTGCTCTTTGTCACGCTGCAGTGGCTCGCCATGTTCGTCGTTCCCATCTTCGCTCCTCAACACGGCGGCACCGGGATACTTGTCGGAGTCGGCGCCGGGTTGCTCGTCATCCTCTGGTGGCTGTTCTTCAGCCGCGCAGCCTGGTCCGAGCGGCTGGGAGCACTCGCGGTGATTGTCGTGGCTGTGGCTGCTCACAAAGCGTGTCGTTCATCCCTCTGTGGCCAACGGGATGATGGGATTCATGGTGTACCTCTACTCCGTGCCGGTCATGAGCCTCGCGCTTGTGGCGGGGGCCGTGGCCAGCCGCGGCCTTCCGAGCGGGCGTCGACGCGCGTCGTTGGCCGCCGCCATTCTTCTCGCGTGCGGGGCGTTGATGCTTGTCCGCACCAATGGTGTCACTGGTGATGCCATGTCGGATTTTGAATGGCGGTGGACGCCGACGGCCGAGGAACGGCTGCTTGCGCGAGCTGACGATGTGGTACCCGCGAAGACGCCCGAGACTCGATCACCGAATCAGCCGAGCGAACCGGCGCCGGCTCCGCCGACCGCTCCACCAATTGCGGAAGTTCCTGAGAAAGATGCCGTTGCCGCGCCGACGAGCGCAAACGCTGAAGTCAAATGGAGTGGGTTTCGCGGACCCGCACGCGATAGCACCATTCGCGGCGTGCGGATCGACACGGACTGGTCTCGCACACCGCCGGTCGAGTTGTGGCGCCGGCCGATCGGACCCGCCTGGTCATCGTTCGCCGTCTCTGGCGATCGCCTGTTCACTCAGGAACAGCGCGGCGAAGATGAGATGGTGTCTGCGTACGACGTGAAGACCGGCAACCCGGTTTGGAAACATCGCGATGCTGCGCGGTTCTGGGAATCGAATGCGGGCGCCGGCCCGCGCGGGACGCCGACGCTTCACAACGGCCGCGTCTACACGCTCGGCGGAACAGGACATCTTGAACGCGCTCGACGCGCGCGACGGCTCTGTTGTGTGGTCGCGCAACGCCGTCGCCGACACCGGCGCAAAGATCCCGGACTGGGGCATCGCGAGCTCGCCCCTCGTGGTGAACGACGTCGTCGTTGCCGCTACTGCGGGAAGGCTCGCCGCCTACGATCTCGCCACGGGGAAGCCGCGATGGTTCGGCCCGAAGGAAGGCTGGGGCTACAGCTCGCCGCACCTGATGACGATCGACGGCGTCGCGCAGGTCGTGCTGATAAACGGACCCGGCGTCGTCGGCGTCGCGCCTTCCGACGGCACCGTGCTGTGGAAGCACGAGTGGGCGCGGCGACAGCATCGTGCAGCCTGCGGTGCTCGAGGGAGGCGATCTCCTGATCGGCAGCGGCTCGGGGCTTGCCGCCAACACGGGCATGCTGCGCATCAACGTCGCGCAGGCGGATGGTGCATGGGTCGTGAAGGAGCGATGGACATCAACCGCATTGAAGCCGTACTTCAACGACTTCGTCGTGCACGCGGGACACGCCTTCGGCTTCGACGGCAGCATTCTCGCGTGCGTCGATCTCGCCGACGGCACGCGCAAGTGGAAGGGCGGACGCTACGGCCACGGCCAGCTCGTCCTGTTACCCGAGCAGAATCTCCTGCTCGTCCTGTCGGAAGACGGCGAGCTGGCACTCGTCTCTGCGACGCCAGACAAATTCACAGAGCTCGCACGGGTCCCGGCGATCGAGGGCAAGACCTGGAATCATCCGGTGCTCGCCGGCGACGTCCTGCTGGTCCGCAACGGCGAAGAGATGGCCGCGTTCCGGCTCTCGCTCGCGCGCCGCTGACATGTATCTGAGCGCTACAGTGGCGTGTTCGTAATTGGTCATCTAGCATCGCCTCTTCATTTCTACTAGCATCAATCTGCCTGCTCCCCCAGCCGGACCTACGACCGCAGAACTGGTCGAGGTGCGTTTGTCCAAGATTCTCATCCTTCGGCAGCCCATTGGGACTGTGCACGGCGTCGCACTGAAATGGTATCGACCGGGGCAGGTGTATGACTTGCCTTCAGCGCTTGCGGCGTACCTTGTCACCGAGGGATTCGGCATGTTCGAGATGCGATCGGATCAACAAGCCCCGACGTCCGTCGAGGCCGATCGCAGGCGCAAGACTCCACCGATGCCGCGCTAGCCTCAGTGCGTCATTGAGTAGATGACGTAGTTCACGCCGATTCTGTAGGCCTCGTTGGTGGGATCGATCCCGAAGTATCCCCTGTCCGACCATTCCCAGTATTCCGCGAGATCGTTGTTGTGGTTCGCGAGCGCAATCATGCGGCCCTTCGGATCGTTGCCGTCGAAGAGCGCCTTGTATTCGGGCACCATGCCGGGAAACATCGGATGGTGATAATCGATCTTTTTCAAGTCGAAGAACGTATGAAAGATCGGGTGCGTCACATCGATCTCGATCCACTGATGCTCGGGCAACACACGCCGCATCTGAGCGGCCATGTTGTTCCACTGCGTGGTCTCGAAGTCGTCGAAGAGAATGAGACCGCCCTTCAGGAGGTACGCGCGCAGGTTCTGCGCCTCCGCGTCTGTCATGTCCCAGAACCCGGGCTCTGACATGTAGACGAGCGGATGACGGAAGATGTCCGCATCGCCGAGATCGAGGACGTTACTGCCGTCGGTGTGCACGCGGGCCTTGGAGAGATCGGCGACGATGGCGGCGAGGTGACGATCGGCGCGCGGGTAGTCGTGGTTCCAGCTCGAGCTGTTGCGATACCGAAGGCGGGTGAACGCCCACCGGTCGTCGTACTTCACATTGGGTGAAACAGAGGACCAGTACGATCCGAACTGCGCCGAGACCCATGCCGGGCTCGCCAGCGCAGCCAGCGTGGCAACGAGCAACAACTTGCGGACCACTGCATTATCATAGCGCCGCCATGCCACGAACGATTGCCGTCGCCCTGGCGGTTGCCCTGCTGACGGCGGCGCCGCACACGCAATCGCGCCGCGCGATTACCTTCGACGATATCGCGCGGCCGAAGCCCGGCGAGTGGCCGAGCTACAACGGCAGCCTCAGCGCGAATCGCCATAGCCCGCTCGATCGCATCAACACCCGAAACGTGTCGACGCTCGCGCCCGCGTGGACCCACGACATGGGCGGCAAGCGGGCGCTCCAAATGACACCGCTCGTCGTCGATGGCGTCATGTACGTGGCCGCCGTCAACGAAGTGCGGGCGCTGGATGCGCGCACCGGCAATCAGATGTGGCAGTTCGTCCGCCCGCAGACGCCGGGGCTCGTGCCAACGGGAGACCCGGCATCGGGCATCAACCGCGCGATCGCCGTGCTCGGTACTCGCGTGTTTCTGCAGACCGACCACGCGCACCTCCTTGCGCTCGATCGAGGGACCGGACGGCTGCTCTGGGATGTCGAGATGGCGGACCATCGCCAGAATTACGGAGCGACCGGGGCGCTGCTCATCGTCAACGATCTCGTCATCGCCGGCATCTCGGCAGGCGACGAAGGGGTGCGCGGCTTTCTCGATGCCTACCGCGCGTCGACAGGCGAGCGCGTGTGGCGCTTCTGGACCGTTCCCGCGCGCGGCGAAAAGGGATCGGAGACGTGGATCGGCAAGGCGCTCGAGCACGGATGTGCCACGACATGGCTGACCGGTTCGTACGACCCCGAGGCGAAGTTGCTGTACTGGCCGACCGGCAACCCATGTCCCGACTACAACGGCGAGGAACGCAAAGGCGACAACCTGTACTCGTCGTCTATTGTTGCGCTCGATCCCGCGAGCGGAAAGCTGCGATGGCATTTTCAGTTCACGCCGCACGACCTTCACGACTGGGATGCGAACCAGCCGCCGCTCCTCGTCGACGCACGATTTCGCGGCCGCGCGCGGAAGCTGCTCGTCGTCGCCAATCGAAATGGGTTCTTCTACGTGCTCGATCGGCTCACGGGCCAAATGCTGATGGCCGAACCGTTCGTGAAGAACATCACGTGGGCCTCCGGCATCGGCGCCGACGGCCGGCCGACGCTGTTGCCACCGTATGAGAACTCCGTCGACGGCACGCAGACGTGCCCTTCGGTGTCGGGCGCCGCGAACTGGCCGTCATCGGCATTCAATCCGGCGACCGGATTGTTTTACGTGATGGCCTCGGAAGCCTGTTCGGTGTACCGAAAGAATTCCGACTGGTTCGAGTACGGCAAATCGTTCTACGGCGGGACGACGAAGAACGCGACGATCGAAGGCGGCGGAAAATTTCTGCGAGCGCTCGATCTGCAGACGGGCAAGCTGGCGTGGGAAACTCCGAAGATCGGCGGCAGCGTCACCGCGTCCGGACTCCTGAGCACTGCCGGCGGCCTCGTGTTCTACGGCGACAACACGGGCGGTGCCTTGATTGCCGTCGACGCAAAGACCGGACAGCGTCTGTGGCAATTCGACACTCAGGAAACGTGGAAATCGAGCCCGATGACGTATGCGATCGACGGAAAGCAATATGTCGGTGTGGTCGCAGGGTCGACAGTCAGAGCCTTCGGATTACCCAACTAGCTGGTAGCTGGTAGCCGGTAGCCGGTAGCCACCGCGTTGATGTTGACAATCGACACCAAGAACCGTTAATGTCGGTAGACGACACCAATGACTCGACGGCTGATACCTGACATTCTTCCAGGCACGCTCGACCTTCTCATCCTTCGGACGCTTCAGACCGAGCCGCTGCACGGTTGGGCGATCTCCGAGCGGATCCAGCAGATCTCGCAGGATGTTCTGCAGGTCAATCAGGGCTCCCTCTATCCCGCGCTCCATCGCCTCGAGCATCAAGGCTGGATCGACGCCGAGTGGAGCATCTCGGAGCTGGGCAGGCGCGCGAAGTACTACCGCCTCACCGCGTCTGGACGCCGGCAGTTGACGATCGAGGCCAGCGAGTGGGAACGCATGTCGACGGCGATCGAGCGCGTGATGAAGCTGGCGTAGCATCATGAATCTTCGCGATCTCACGCTGCGCCTCCGTGCCCTGGTCCAACGGCGCCGCATCGAGCGCGAGCTCGACGAAGAGCTCGCCTTCCACCTCGAACGCGAAACCCGGAAGCACTTGGAAAACGGTATGAGCGCGGCCGAGGCTCGCACCCGGGCGCGCGCGCGTTTCGGATCGGCGGCTTCGCGATCATGCATTTCGATAGTCACGAGGAGGCCATCGCGAGCGCGCGGCACGTCATGCAGATCCACGCTGACTGCGGCGTGACCGAGCTCGAGATTGAAATCCGTCCCATGTGGGACGCGCCGCCCTGCCAGTGAGGATCGCCATGCTCAAGATCATCGGAATTATCGCAACCGTTCTCGCGATCGGCATCGCCGGCGTCCTCGCCTATGCGGCGACGCGGCCGGACGATTTCCGCGTGCAGCGCACCGCCGCCATCAAGGCGCCGCCCGAGAAGATCTTCCCGTTCATCAACGACTTCCGGCGGTGGACGATCTGGTCGCCGTTCGAAAAAATCGATCCGGCGATGAAGCGCACGTACGGCGAAAAGTCCGCCGGCCCCGGCGCGACCTATGCGTGGGACGGCAGCAAGAATATCGGCGCCGGATCGATGACCATGGTCGATTCCTCGCCACAAAAGGTCATCATCAAGCTGGACTTCATGCGGCCGTTCGAGGCGCACAACATCGCCGAGTTCACGCTTCAGCCCGCCGGTGATGCGACCAACGTCACCTGGTCGATGCACGGTCCGGTGCCGTACTTCGCCAAGATCATCCATCTGTTCGTCAACATGGACAAAATGGTCGGCGGGCAGTTCGCCGCGGGCCTCGCCGACCTGAAGGCCGCCGCCGAGAAGTGAAGGGCTTGCCGTTGGTGCGGGAGTTGCTCTAGTCGGGGAGCCGTGAGCGCTCCCGACACCTACCAGGCGATTGCTGCCATCTGGCGGATCGAGCAGGCGAAAATCATCGCCAGCCTCGCCCGCATCGTGCGCGACGTCGGGATCGCGGAGGAACTCGCCCAGGATGCACTGGTTGCCGCGCTCAAGCGCTGGCCCGAGCAGGGCATTCCGGACAATCCCGCCGCCTGGCTGATGACGACCGCGAAGAACCGCGCGCTCGACGAGCGCCGCCGCGCGAAGCTGATCGAGCGCAAGCACGAGGAGCTTGGCCGCGAGATGGACGAGCAGGATCTCCCCGATCTCGACGCGGCGCTCGACGACGATATCGGCGACGATCTCCTGCGGCTCATCTTCACCGCCTGCCATCCGGTGCTCTCGACCGAGGGGCGCGTCGCGCTGACCTTGCGGCTGATCGGCGGCCTGACGACCGAGGAGATCGCACGTGCCTTTCTCGTGCCGGAGCCGACCGTCGCGCAGCGCATCGTGCGTGCCAAGCGCGCCTTGGCGGAAGCGCGCGTGCCGTTCGAGGTGCCGCGTGGCGATGCGCTTGCGGAGCGGCTCTCGTCGGTGCTCGAGGTGCTCTACCTGATTTTCAACGAGGGCTATTCGGCGACCAAGGGCGACGACTGGGTGCGGCCCGCTTTGTGCGAGGAAGCGCTGCGGCTTGGGCGCATTCTCGCCGAGCTCGCGCCTGCGGAGCCGGAAGTGCACGGCCTCGTGGCGCTGATGGAGATCCAGGCTTCGCGGCTCGGGGCGCGCGTCGGCCCATCGGGCGAGCCGGTGCTGTTGCTCGACCAGAACCGCGCGCGCTGGGACCAGTTGCTGATCCGCCGCGGTCTGGCGGCGCTCGTGCGGGCGGAGCAATTGGGTGACGAACGCGGGCCGTATGTGTTGCAGGCCGCGATCGCCGCCTGCCATGCGCGCGCGAGAACCGGCGACGCGACCGACTGGGCGCGCATCGCGCAGCTTTATGCGGAGCTTGCCGAGCGCACGCCGTCGCCCGTGGTGGAGCTCAATCGTGCGGTCGCCGTCGCGATGGCGCATGGCCCGGCGGCGGGCCTCGAACTGGTCGATGTGCTCACCGCCGAGCCGACGCTCAAGAGCTATCACTTGCTGCCGAGCGTACGCGGCGATTTCCTGAAGAAACTCGGCCGGTTCGACGAGGCGCGCGCCGAATTCGAGCGTGCCGCCGCGCTGACGCAGAACGCCCGCGAGCGCAAGCTGTTGCTCGACCGCGCCGCCGCGCTCGCTTCATGAGCAAACGCTGGCGCCGCACCGAGGCGTGGTTCGCGGCGCACTTGCGCGAACACGACACGCGCGCCGCTCTGATCGCAATCGCGCTGTTCTGCCTCGCCGGCGTTATTTTCCTCACTGGGCTCAAGGCCGCGCAGGACGTGTTCATCGACGCGGCCGAAGCCTACGCCTGGGGGCAAAGCTTCCTTGGCGGCTACGGCCGGCATCCGCCGATGACCGGCTGGATCGCGGGCGTCTGGTACAGCGTGTTTCCGGCTGCCGACTGGGCGTCCTATGCGCTGTCGCGCCTGATGACGTTCGTGACACTGGTGGCGCTCTACTTCATCGCGCGGCGCGTCGTCGGGCCGCGGCGCGCGCTGTTCGTCGTGCTGATGATGATGCTCTACCCGCTGTTCCACACCAAGGGCGACCGCTTCAACAATTATCAGCTGCTGCTCGCGCTGCTGCCGCTGCTGGTGCTGGCGTTTCTCAATGCCTACGAGAAGCGCGACGTGGTATCGGGCGCGCTGCTCGGCCTCGCGGCCGCCGCCTGCACGCTCACGATCTATTCCGGATTGATCGGCGTTGCGGCGATCGGACTTGCGGCACTGATCCATCCGAACCGCATGCGCTTCCTGCGCTCGCCCGCGCCGTGGGTGGCGGCTGTCGTTTATCTCGTCGCTCTGACGCCGCATGTGCTTTGGCTGATCAAGTGGAACTACCCAACCTTGCAATGGGCGAGCTCGCTCGCCGAACAGCCCGGCTCGGTGCGGCACACGCTCTCGTACCTCGGACATCATTTCGCACTGCTTGCCATTCCGGTCGTGATCGGCGCCGCGCTGTTGTGGCCATGGCGCCGCGCCGTGAACGCGCTCGCGGCGAAACAGCCCGCCGCATTCCTCATCCTCGTCATCAGCACCGTGCTGGTGTTCACGCCGCCGCTCGCCGCGCTGGTGCTCGGCAGCTACCTACGGCTCGACTGGGGCAATCCCTTATTCTTCCTCGTACCTCTCACGCTCCTCGTGCTCATTCCGCAACTCGTCACGCGCCGCGCGGTCGCGCGCGCCGGCATTGTCGCCACGGTCTTCACACTCATTCTTCTGATCGCCGCGCCGATCTACCCATGGGTGAATTACCGCCTGCGCCCGGTCGGCGGTTCGCACGCGCCGTATCATGAGATCGCCGATGAATTGACCAAACTGTGGCGCGCGCGATTCAATTCGCCGCTGCCGATCGTCGTCAGCGGCTACGAGGTCGCCGCCTACGTGGTCTTCTACAGCCCGGATCATCCGAAGATGTATGCGGACTTCGATCCGGCGCTCTCGCCCTGGATCGACTATCCGAGCGAGCTGAAGCGCAAGGGTTTTGTCGGCGCCTGCCCGACTTATGCGGCCGACTGCATCGCCAAGCTGGATGCGCTCGATCCCGCGGCCGAAAAGGTCACCGTGCCGGTGACGCGCCGGATCGGAGGCGTGACCGGCGAAACAATGATCTACGAGGTGCGGATTTCACCGCCCACTCCGTAGTCATTCCGGCCGAGCGAAGCGAGGGCCGGAATCCATAACCACAGGCCGAGCGATCTGGACAGACCGGTGTTTATGGGTCCCGGCTCTCGCGTTGTGCGCTCGGCCGGGACGACAGCGTCTCTGTTACTCCGCCGCGACCGCGCCTCCTCGGGGAACGGCAGCAGCTCCACCGGCCCATGCGGGCGCGCCACGATCAGATGACGCTGCGGCACCGCCTTCCAGTGCGCGCGATCGGTGTCGAGCGGCTCGGAGACGATCACCACGTTGTCGCTGCGACTCGCGATAGTACAGCGTGTTCGGCGTGTCGTTGTTGGAGTAGCGGAACGCATAGAGGTTCTCGCCGTCCGAGAGCGCCGAGGTGAAGCGCAGCGGCTCCGTGGTGCCGCTCGCCCGCACCATGTCGGTGAGGATGTCGAGCGTGCGCATGGTGGCGGCGACCGGATCGGTCTCGGCGCCGGCGCCGAGGATCGCCAGGAACACGGCCTCCGAGTCGGTCGTGCCGATGCGCGCCTTGTAGAGCTCGTCCGGGATCAGCGCCTCGACGCGGCGGCGGATCAGCGACCAGTCGCCGACCTGCCCGTTGTGCATGAACAGCCAGCGCCCATAGGCGAACGGGTGGCAGTTCGGCCGCGTGGTCGGCGTGCCGGTCGAGGCGCGCACATGGGCGAAGAACAGATGCGAGCGGATGTGGCGGCAGAGATGGCGCAGGTTCTCGTCCGACCAGGCCGGGCGCACCTCGCGGTAGAGCCCGGGCTCGGCGGTCATGCGCGTCGTACCAGCCGAGCCCGAAGCCGTCGCCATTGGTCGAGGCATTGCCCTCCAGCGCGCGCATGCTCTGCACGACGAGCGAATGCGCGGGCGCCGTGACGTAACGCTCGAGCGTGATCGGTCTCACCGCGATAGGCGATCCAGCGGCACATCGGTCGCGACTCCTTCAGGCGCCATGATAACGCGAAACGGTAAATTTGTCCCCGAGGACGCTAATTGGACGGAAAAATTTGACGATTTTCGGGTCCGACTACGAATCTACCGCTGCCGCCAGACGAACGCCGCGCTGACCACGTAATTCCACACCGCCCCCATCAGGGCGCCGCCGAGGCCGGCGATCCACCAGTTCGGGTCGTGCGCGTAGATCACGCTCGCGATGCCGACATTGGAGATGGCGCCGACCGCGCAGATCACCTGGAAGCGGATCAGGCCGGTGACGAACTGCCAGCCGGTGAGCCGCTGGTCGCGGTAGGTGAACATGTTGTTGAGCACGAAATTCCAGGTGATCGCCGCGAACGGTGGCGACCGTCTGCGCCCGCCGAACCGCAGCGCCGAGGCTCACGGCGAACTGCAGCACCGCCATGTGGATCGCGATGCCGGTCAGGCCGACCAGGCAGAACAGCAGGAAACGGAACGAGACCGCATCGTTGGTCAGCTTCGCGAGCATCAGCGCGGCGAAGTCGAGCGCGACGCGCGTAGTCGAGCTTGCTCTCGCCATGCTGGCGCTCGCGCGAACACGAACGGCAGCTCGGCGATGCGCAGGTCGCCGCGCGCGGTCGCCACGATGTCGAGCAGGATCTTGAAACCCTGCGAGGAGAGCTGCGGCGCCAGCTCCTCGAAGCGGTCGCGCCGCATCATGAAGAAGCCGCTCATCGGATCGCTCAGCGTGACGCCGAGCAGGCGGCGCGCGACCGCGGTCGAGAGCCGGCTCGCCTGCTCGCGGCGCGCGCTCGCGAGCCCCGCCGCCGAGCCGCCGTCGACGTAGCGGCTCGCGACCGCAAGATCGGCCTCGCCGCCGCGCAGCCGCGCCAGCATCGCGCTCAGCAGCGTCTCGTCATGCTGCAGGTCGGCGTCCATCACGGCGACGTAGCGCGCCTGGCTCGCCAGCATGCCCTCGATGCAGGCGCCGGCGAGGCCGCGCCGGCCGATGCGGCGGATGCAGCGCACGCGCGCGTCGGTCTCGCCGATCGTGCGCGCGACCGCCGCGGTGCCGTCGGGCGAATTGTCGTCGACGAAGATCACCTCCCAGTCGACGCCGGCGAGCGTGTGCGCGAGCTTCTCCGACCAGCAGCGGCACGTTGTCGCGTTCCTTGAAGGTCGGAACCACGACGCTCAGTTCCGGCGCCGGGCGCGGCGCACGGCGGCAGGGTTCGGCGCGGGCGCGAGCGCTGGGGAAGGCGCGTTCATTGCGAGTGGTGATAGGCGACGCGGCGCGTCATGTCAATGCGCCGATGGACGCTGGCGGGGTCCGCATGCCATAGACCCGTGCAGCCCGTCGAACCCGGCCTCGCGAGGTATGACGCCGGGTTCGACAGTCGCATGATAGATCGCTCGTCTCTCGCCTGCGACCACTTCAACGACGCGACTGCTGCGCCTGATCGACGGCCTCGCCGATCCGGCGCGGCGCCGCCGCGCCGCGCTCGTCTTCGTCGCTCGGCTACGGCGCTGCTCTGGTTCATCTACGGCGTGATCGCGAAGTCGAGCCAGGACCTCAACGCCGACATGGCCGAGATGGTGGTGTGGACGCGCGAGCTCGCGCTCGGCTATCCGAAGCACCCGCCGCTGCTCGCCTGGATCCTGTGGGCGCTGGTTCAAGATCTTCCCGCTCGCCGACTGGGCCTACATCCTGCTCGCGGTCGTCACGCTCGGCGGCCGGCATCTTTCTGGCGATCGAGCTCTGCCGCCGAATGGCTCGCGCGCGAAAAGCTCGCCGCGGTTCCGTTCCTGCTCGCCGCGATCCCGTTCTACAATTTCCTCGGGCTCAAATGGGACCAGAACTCGGTGCTGATTCCGCTCTGGGCGCTCGCCATGTGGGCGATGCTGCGCGCGCTCGACGACGCGCCATCTCGGCTGGGCGGCGCTCGCCGGGCTCGCGGCCGCGGCCGCGATGCTGACGAAATACTGGTCGGTGTTTCTGCATCGTCGCGCTCGCGCTTCGCGGCGCTCGCCGATCCGAAGCGCGCGCGACTATTTCCGCTCCGCCGCGCCGTGGGTGACGGCGGGCGTGTTCCTCGCGGCGGTCGCGCCGCACGTCTGGTGGCTGATCGCGCGAGAACTTTCCGCCGATCACCTGGGTGACGACGCGGCGCATCGCGCCGTCGTTCGGCGACCCGCTCGCGCTCGTTCGGCGAGTATGCTCGGCGGCACCGCCGCCTATGCGGGCGCTGGCGCTCGCTGCTGGTGCTGCTCTTCGTCCGGCCGACGCGCGCCGCGATCGCCGACAGCTGGTTTCCGCGCGATGAGCGGCGCACCGCCGCGATCCTGTTCTGGACGCCGCTGCTGCTGCCGTTCGTGCCGGCGCTGATCAAGAGCATCAGCCTGCTGTCGCTGTGGAACACGCCCGCGCTCAATCTGCTGCCCGTGCATGCTGCTCGGCTCGCCGCGCGTCGATCGTGCCGCGCGTCGCGGTGCAGCGCATCGCCGCGCGTCGTGACGGCGCTGACGCTGCTGATCGTCGTGGCGTCGCCGGTCGTCGGCTTCGTGATCCTCAAGAGCGGCGTCGAGAACGACGCCGCCTATGCGCGCCTGGTGATGCAGGCGGCGGAGCGCGAATGGCGCGCCGATGACCGACAAGCCGCTGCAAGCTGATCGCCGGGCCGTTCGTGCTGGTCAGCACCGCGGCGTTCTACGGCACCGACCGGCCGTCGACCTTTGCGGATTTCTCGAAATATCTCTCGCCCTGGGCCGACGACGCGCGCATCGCGCGCGAAGGCATGGCGGTCATGGTCGCGATGGACAGCCCGTATCTGCCTGCAGTGATGGAGCATATCGCGGCGCCGTTCGGCGGTCGCCCGCCGCACCGAGGTGACGCTGGCGCGCCGCTGGCTCGGCTTCGAGAGCGCGCCGCAAGCGCTTCGTCATCGCGATCGTGCCGCCGAAGATGACACTGACCGCCTGCTCAAGCCGGTCGAGCGCCTGCTCGACGCGCTGACCGATCCGGCGCGGCGCGAGCGCGCCGCCGCGTGGCTGCTGATCGCCTATTGCGCGGTGTGGTCGCTCTACGGCGCGCTCGCCAAGGGCAGCCAGGACATCCATTTCGACATGGGCGAGATGGTCGCCTGGTCGCGCGAGGCCGGCATCGGCACGCCGAAGCATCCGCCGTTCGCCGCCTGGCTGGTGCGCGTGTGGTTCTCGGTGTTCCCGCTCGCCGACTGGTCCTACTACCTGTTCGCCATGGTGCTCGCGAGCTTCGCGCTGTGGGTCGCGTGGCGCGTGTCGGAGCGCTATCTCGACGGCGAGAAGCGCGTCGCCGGCCTGCTGCTGCTGACCTTCATTCCGTTCTTCAATTTCCATGCGCTGAAGTACAACGCCAACACGGTGCTGATCCCGCTCTGGGCGCTCGCCACGTGGTGCTTCCTGCGCTCGTTCGAGACGCGCAGCGCGGTCTGGGCGGCGCTCGCCGGCGCTGGCGGCCGCCGCCGCGATGCTCGGAAAATACTGGTCGATCTTCCTGCTCGCCGGGCTCGGCGTCGCGGCGCTCGCCGATCCGCGCCGCGGCGCCTACTTCCGCTCGGCCGCGCCGTGGGTCACGATCGCGGTCGGCGCGCTTGCGCTCGCGCCGCATGTCGCCTGGATCGTGGCGAATGATTTTGCGCCGTTCACCTACGCGGTCGCGGTGCATCAGGCGACGCGCGAAAGCGCGATCATGTCGGGGCTCGGATTCCTCGCTCGGCGTCGCCGGGCTATCTGGCGGCGCCGGTCGCGATCTCGCTGCGTCGCGACGCGGCCGAGCCTGCGCGCGCGTCGCCGATACGCTGTGGCCGGCGACGCCGGCGCGCCGCCTCGTGCTGATCGCGTTCCTGGCGCCGCTGCTGCTGCCGGCGCTCGCCGCCGTCGCTGGCCAAGGTCGAGATCGTCTCGCTCTGGGCGATGGGCGCGATGACGCTGCTGCCGGTCGTGCTGCTTGTCCTCGCCGCTGGTCACGGTGCCGCGCGCCGCCGCCGTGCGGCTGCTCGCGCTCGCGATCGTATTTCCGGTCCTGATGGTGCTGGCGGCGCCGGTGATCGCGATCGTGATCCATCGCGAGGGCGTGCCGAACTACGCGACGCACTATCGCCTGCTCGCGCAGGCGGTCGACAGGATCTGGCGCGAGACGACCGACACGCCGCTGCGCTTCGTCGGCAGCTACACCAATATCGTCAACGGCGTGTCGTTCTATCTGCCGAGCCGCCCCTCGACGCTCGACATCGACGAGCCGGCCGTCGACGCCGTGGGCCGACGAGGCGAGCGTCGCGCGCGCCGGCATCGCGCTGGTCTGCCCGGAGCCCGAGGCGATCTGCATGGAGATCCTCAACGCGCGCGCGGCGCGGCCTGCCGCGCCACGCCGTCACGCTGTCGCGCCGCCATTTCGGCGTCGCCGACACGCCGGTGCGCTACGTGATCGTCGTGCGTGCCGCCCAAATAGATCACGGCCAGCGGAACAAGCCCGCGATCAGCGCGCCGATATTGCGCAACAGTGCCGCGCTCGCTTCGCAATCGCGCGTCTCGAATTCGGCGGACGCCTGGTCGAGGCTCTTCATTTGCGCGGCCTTCTCCGCCGCGCCGAGGAACGAGTGCTCGATCGAGTTGCGCGCGATCTTCTTCAGGTCGCGATAGCCGAACGGATAGTCGCGCGCGGCGCGGAAATACTCGTTGGTCAGATCGATGCGCGAGACGCCCGCGTCGTCGGTCGAGAGCACGACCGGCACGCCGCGCCGCCCAGTAGGCCATCAGCGGATGATCCTTGCCGCGCACGCCGAGGATCACGTCGTTGCTGGTGAGGTTGATCTCGACCGCGACCTGGCTTGCGGCGCATCTCGCTCGAGCAGCTCGTTGCTGCGCCGCTCGTAGGCGAGCGCGACGCCGTGGCCGATGCGCTGCGCGCCCGCGACCTCGACCGCCTCGCGGATGTGGAAGCGTCAGGTCGTCCGGCGGCACCAGCCCGCCCCACAGTTCGCCCGCATGCAGCGCGACGGCACGTCCTTCGCGAGAAAGCCGATCATCTCCATGTGGCGCGCGATAGTCCTCGCGCGCCACGCGATAGTCCTCCGGCCCGACGAAATTGAGCCCGGCGACGCGCGGGTCCGCGCGGATCAGCGCGGCCGCGAACGCGGTCTGCACGAACACGTTGGCTTCGTCGGCGTTGCGGTTGATCTGCGCGATGTAGCGTAGCTGACGGCGCAGCCCGGGTCGCGTGCTGGTCCGCATCGCAGCCGAGCATGTCGTCGACGCGGCTTGCCCAGCGCATCGATCGATCTCGGCCGCCTCTGCGCCGACGACCGTCGTCGAGATCGTTGTCCTTGAGCATCGCGCAGCCGCTCCGCGGAGTCGCTCGCGGTCCCTGATCGCGGCGAGCAGCTCCGGCGCGATCCTCGGCGGCGAGCAGCGTGATCATCAGTTCGGTGTGCTGCACGCTGTCGGCCGCGTAGTGGCGCAGCAGCGTCGGCGGTCATCTCGGCCGGGATCGCGCCAGGTCACGCCGCCGTACTTGCCGAACGTCGCGAAGAACTGGTCGTGGCCGGACGGGTCTTGCGGCGATGGCATGAAGATGCGCATCGAGAGCGCGTTGACGATGTCGTCGTAGAGCGCCTGGCTCTGGTCGAGCGCGTCCGCGATCGGCGGCGTCGTGCCGGCGTCGCAGGGCGGTCGGCACGATGTTCACGTCGGCAGCGCGGACGCACAGGTCCTTGTCGGCCGCCCACGCGATCAGGTCCTCGGCATAGACCGCGCCCGAGAGATGCACGTGCAGGTCGGCGCCCTTCGGCATGGCGCGCAGGAACGCGCGCAGCGCGGTGTGGTCGCGCGCGGATCGCCGCGAAGCGCGCCGCCGTGACGGCGGTGTGCCCGCCCCACGCGATCAGCAGCGACGGCCAGGATCGCCAGCGACGATCAGCGACGAGCGTCCCGATCAGAACGTTCCGACGACGCATGAATTTCCCCCACCCGGCGCGCGATGGGCGGCGCGGAGTCTAGCGCGCGAGTGCGGGCGTACAATCAAAGCGGGCAGTCACGCTCCGTCATGCCCGGCCTTGTGCCGGGCATCCGCGACTTTGATGCGGAAAAAGCAAGTCGTGGATGGCCGGGACATGCCCGGCCATGACGCGGGGAAATCAATACCGGTAATGATCGCTCTTGAACGGGCCTTCCTTCGGCACGCCGATGTAGTCGGACTGGTCGTCGCGCAGCGTGGTGAGCTTCACGCCGATCTTGTCCAGGTGCAGCCGCGCGACCTTCTCGTCGAGCTTCTTCGGCAGCGTGTAGACTTCCTTCTTGTACTTGCCGCCCGGTTGTTCCACAGCTCGATCTGCGCCAGCGTCTGGTTGGTGAACCATGACGACATCACGAAGCTCGGATGCCCCATCGCGTTGCCGAGGTTCACCAGCCGGCCTTCCGACAGCAGGATGATGCGGTGGCCGTCCGGAAACTCGATCTCGTCGACCTGCGGCTTGATGTTGTTCCACTTGAAGTTCTTCAGGCCCGCGACCTGGATCTCGTTGTCGAAGTGGCCGATGTTGCAGACGATCGCGCGGTCCTTCATGGCGCGCATGTGGTCGATCGTGATGACGTCCTTGTTGCCGGTCGCCGTGACGAAGATGTCGGCGCGCGGTGCCGCGTCCTCCATCGTGACGACCTCGTAGCCTTCCATCGCGGCCTGCAGCGCGCAGATCGGATCGATCTCCGACACCATCACGCGGCAGCCGGCCTGGCGCAGCGAGGCGGCCGAGCCCTTGCCGACGTCGCCGAAGCCCGCGACCATCGCGATCTTGCCGGCCATCATCACGTCGGTGCCGCGGCGGATGCCGTCGACCAGCGACTCGCGGCAGCCGTAGAGATTGTCGAACTTCGACTTGGTCACCGAGTTCGTTCACGTTGATCGCGGGCCACAGCAGCGTGCCCTGCTTCTGCATCTCGTAGAGGCGATGCACGCCGGTGGTGGTCTCTTCCGACACGCCCTTGATCGACTTGGCGATCTCGCCGAACCAGCCCTTCGGCTTTTCCTTCAGCACCGCTTGATCAGCGCGAACAGGATTTCCTCTTCCTCCGAGGAGGCCTTGTCGAGGAACGCGGTGTCGCCGCCTTCGGCGCGCACGCCGAGATGCACGAACAGCGTGGCGTCGCCGCCGTCGTCCAGGATCATGTTCGGCTAGCCGCCGCCGTGCCACTCGAACAGTTTGGCGGTGTAGTCCCAGTAGTCCTTCAGGCTCTCGCCCTTGACGGCGAACACCGGCGTGCCGCCGGCAGCGATCGCCGCGGCCGCGTGGTCCTGCGTCGAATAGATGTTGCACGACACCCAGCGCACGTCGGCGCCGAGTGCCTTCAGGGTCTCGATCAGCACCGCGGTCTGGATCGTCATGTGCAGCGAGCCGGCGATGCGCGCGCCCTTCAGCGGCTGCTTCGCGCCGTATTCCTCGCGCGTCGCCATCAGGCCGGGCATTTCGGTCTCGGCGATGGAAATTTCCTTGCGGCCGAAATCGGCGAGGCTGATGTCTTTGACGATGTACTCGGACGCTGCTTTGGCGGTCATGACGGTCCCTGATGCGAAATGAAAACGCGGACGCGCCGGAGAACCCGGCCCGTTTCGTGGGCGTGGCTATAGCAGGGCCGCGGGACCGGGGCAACAAGGATATAAAGATTTCTTTATATGGATTTCGAGACCAGAGCGAACCTACGCGGGATCAGCGCGTTAGATCAGCAAGACCAAAATAGTGAAGCTGGTGAAGCGGTTACGCTGGATGGAGGTACGCGTGATGACGCAGTCGGACGACGCCCCGGTGGTGCGGTCGCTTTCGGCCCTGAGCAAGGCCGAGAACGAGTGCCGCCGCTGCCCGCTTTACCGGAACGCCACGCAGGCCGTTCCGGGCGAGGGGCCGAGCCACGCCAGGGTCATACTGGTCGGCGAGCAGCCGGGCGACAAGGAAGACCTCGCCGGCAGGCCGTTCGTCGGACCGGCCGGGCGCCTGCTCGATTCCGCGCTCGCCGAGGCCGGCATTCCGCGCAACGAGACCTTCGTCACGAATGCGGTCAAGCATTTCAAGTTCGAACCGCGCGGCAAGCGCCGCTTGCACAAGAAGCCGGACGCCCACGAGATCGACCGCTGCCGCTGGTGGCTTGAGCAGGAGCGTGCGCTCGTACAGCCGCAACTGATCGTCGCGCTCGGTGCGACGGCGGCTCGCAGCCTGACAGGCAAGCCGGTGGCGATTGGCAAGGTGCGTGGCGAGGTGTTCGCGCTCGCCGACGGCACGCAGCTGCTTGTGACCATCCACCCGTCCGCGCTGCTGCGCATACAGGACGAGGCGGACAAGCGCGCAGGCCATGCGGCGTTCGTGAAGGACCTGAAGGTGGCGGCGAGGATGGTGTTCAGCCGAGCGGCGTGAACTTGCACACCGCTCGTCCCCGCGAAAGCGAGGACCCAGGGCCAAGAAAAGGAAGAACTAGATTCCCGCTTACGCGGGAATGAGCGGAGAGATTATTTCGCCTCCACCTGCTCCCTCAACTCCTCCAGCCGCAGCCAGTCGTCCTCCGCTTCCGCAAGGTTGGCTTGCGCCGCGGTCAGTGCACCCGACGCTTTGTCGAACGCAGCGCGATCGCGCGCGTACAAGTTCGGGTCGGCGATGACTTTCGTGAGCTTCGCGATCTCGGCTTCGAGCGTCGCGATGCGCGCGGGCAGGGTTTCCAGCGCGTGCTTGTCCTTGAACGACAGGCGGGTCTTCGGCGCAGCTGTCACAGGCGCGTCGACCTTCTCGCGCGGCGCTTTCGTTTCCTTCGCGGCCACCTTCGCGGTCACGCCTTCGCCGCGCTGCGCCACCATGTCGGAATAGCCACCCGCGTACACGTTCCAGCGGCCGCCGCCCTCGGCGACCGCCACCGCCGACACAGTGCGGTCGAGGAAATCGCGGTCGTGCGAGACGAGCAGCACAGTGCCGGGATAGTCGTCGATCATCTCCTCGAGCAGATCGAGCGTCTCGAGATCCAGATCGTTGGTCGGCTCGTCGAGCACCAGCAGGTTCGACGGTTTGGCCAGCGCGCGCGCGAGCGTGAGTCGGCCGCGCTCGCCGCCGGAGAGCGCCGAAACGGGCGTGCCGGCCTGCTCGGGCGCGAACAGGAAGTCGCGCATGTAGCCGACGACATGACGTGATTGCCCGCCGACGAACACCTGATCGCCGCGCCCGCCGGTCAGCGTGTCGCGCACCGACGCGTCCGGATCGAGCGCCTCGCGGCGCTGGTCGAGCGTCGCCATCGCGATGTTGGCGCCGAGCGTCACCGTGCCGCCGTCGGGCGCAAGCTCGCCGGTGAGCAGCTTCAACAGCGTGGTCTTGCCGGCGCCGTTCGGGCCGACGAGGCCGATGCGGTCGCCGCGCTGGATGCGGATCGAGAAGTCGCGCACGATCGGATTGCCGCCGAAGCTCTTGCCGATCCGCTCCGCCTCCACGACGAGCTTGCCGGACAGCTCGGCCTCGCTCACCGCGATCTTCACACTGCCCTGCGCGCCGCGATAGTCGCGGAAGCGTTTGCGCAAATCGGCGAGCTCGCCGACGCGACGCATGTTGCGCTTGCGCCGTGCGGTGACGCCGTAGCGCATCCAGTGCTCCTCGGCGACGATCTTGCGCCCGAGCTTGTGCTGCTCGCGCTCTTCTTCCTCCAGCACCTGGTCGCGCCATTCCTCGAACGATGGAAAGCCGCGCTCGATGCGCCGCGTCACGCCGCGATCGAGCCACACGGTTGCGCGCGACAGTTTTTCGAGAAAGCGCCGGTCATGGCTGATCAGCACCAGCGCGGACCGCGAGCCCGCGAGTTCGTTCTCGAGCCATTCGATCGCCGGCAGATCGAGATGGTTGGTCGGCTCATCGAGCAGCAGGATGTCGGGCGCGGGCGCGAGCACGCGCGCGAGCGCGGCGCGGCGCGCCTCACCGCCGGAGAGCCACGCGGGATCTTCCGCGCCCGTCAGGCCGAGCTGTTCCAGCAAATAGCGCGCGCGGTGCGGATCGTCGCCCGGTGCAAGACCGGCCTCGACGAAGGCCAGCACCGTTGCGAAACCGGTCAGGTCCGGCTCCTGCGGCAGATAGCGGATGGTCGCACCCGGTTGCGCGAAGCGCGCACCGCGATCGGCTTCCACCAGACCCGCGGTGATCTTGAGCAGGGTCGACTTGCCCGAGCCGTTGCGCCCGACCAGGCACACGCGTTCGCGTTCGCCGATCGACAGCTCCGCGCCTTCGAGCAGCGGCGTGCCGCCGAAGGTGAGGTGGATGTCCTGGAGAGTTAGGAGCGGTGGCGCCATGCGGGGCAGTTAGCGATGTCGCGCGCGCGCCGCAACGGTCACTCATCTTCCCCAAACCGCGTCGACACCAGTGCGTCGAGCGCCGCGATGACCTGTTGCGCTTCGGGGCCGGTTGCCGTGACGGTGATCGAGGTGCCGATCCCGGCCGCGAGCATCATCAGGCCCATGATCGAGTCGCCGCCGACACTCTCACCGTTGCGCGAGACTCTTACCGTCGCGTCGAACTTCTCCACCAGTTGCACGAACTTCGCCGACGCGCGCGCATGCAGGCCCTTCTCGTTGACGATCTTCATGACGCGGGTGACCGCGCCGGGCGCTTTGGCGGGATCGTCGGACTGCGGCGCGCTCATTTCCCGGCAAGCACGCGGCTCGCGACGGTGATGTATTTCTTGCCGGCCTCCTGGGCGGCGGCGACCGCCTTCTCAAGCGGGTAGTCGTCGCGCACCTTGGCGAGCTTCACCAGCATGGGAAGATTGATTCCGGCGAGCACCTCGACGTTCGGCCGGTTCATGACCGAGATCGACAGGTTGGAAGGCGTGCCGCCGAACATGTCCGTGAGAATCACGACGCCTTCGCCGAAGTCCACGGATTTGACCGCCTCGATGATGTCGCGGCGGCGTTGCTCGACGTCATCGTCGGGGCCGATCGTGATGGTTTCGATCTGGTCCTGATGGCCAACCACGTGCTCAAGGGCCGCGCGGAACTCGACGGCAAGCCGCCCGTGGGTGACGAGAACCAAGCCTATCATGTGAAGAACGGGACTCCGGCCGGCGCGCTTCGCGTCCCACCGCACGAAAGGGCGCCATCATGACCATGTGCCGGGCGAGCGCAAGGGGGTGGCAGGCCGCCGGCAATATATTTTGCGCCGCGATAGGAAGGGTAGGAAAAGCTGTGTTAATGGCCGGATTTAGCAGTCTGCAGCGCAGCAAACAGCAAGGGAAACGGGTCCATGCCGGGCGCGACCGCAAGTCGCGGCAGGGCGATCCCGGCGACTTCCGTAACGGCTGAATTGGATGCCGGAAGGCGCTCCGAGTCGGCCGCGCCGAGGTCGACGACCAGCCCGACCCCCGCCAACGCCTCGAACGGAACACGGCGGATTCCGAGCCCGCGAATTTCGATCAGGCCCTCAAGTGTCGGGGCTGGCCGCACCAGCAGGCGTCCATGCGCTGCTTCGACGTAAACGCGGTCATCGCCGATGAGACGTGTGAAGGGCAGGGGGTCGGTTTCGCCGGCCCGGACAAGCGCAAAGGCGAAACTCGATTTGCCTGAGCCTGCAGCACCGCGGATCAGCACCGCGCGCGCGCCGACCAGAACCGCGGACGCGTGGATGGTGGTCACAGCGCCGGCAGGCGCACGACGAAGCGCGCGCCGAGCACCTTCGGGCCGTCAGGTTCTTCCGAGACGCCCATGCGGTTCTCGGCGCGGATGCGGCCGCCATGCGCCTCGACGATCTGGCGCGAGATCGAAAGTCCGAGGCCGGAGTTCTGGCCAAAGCCCTGATGCGGCCGGTCGGTGTAGAAGCGCTCGAAAATGCGCTCGATCGCCTCCGGCTGGATGCCCGGCCCGTCGTCGTCGACGGTGATCTCGACCGCGCTGCGCAGGCGCCGCGCCGTGATGCGCACGGTGCCGCCCTGCGGCGAGAACGAGCGCGCGTTTTCGATCAGGTTGTCGATCACCTGCCCGAGCCGCGAGTCGTGCCCGCGCACCGTGAACGCGCGCGGCGCACCGCCCTCGAAAGCGAGCGTGATCTTCACGCCGTCGTCGCGGCGCACTTCGTTCGCGACCGTGACGACGGTTCGCAAGAGCCGCGTCAGATCGACCGGCGCAACGTCCTGGCGCTGCAATTCGGCGTCGAGCCTGCTCGCATCGGAGACGTCGGAGATGAGCCGGTCGAGCCGCCGCACGTCGTGCTCGATCACGGCCAGCAGGCGCGCGCGGCTTTCCGGCGTCTTGGCAAGTGGCATGGTCTCGACCGCGGAGCGCAGTGACGTGAGCGGATTTTTCAGCTCATGCGCCACGTCCGCCGCGAAGCTCTCGATCGCCTCGATGCGGCTGTAAAGCGAATTGGTCATCTCGCGCAGCGCGCCGGAGAGTTCGCCGATCTCGTCGCGGCGATACGTGAAGTCGGGAATCTCGCCGCGCGATCTGATGCGGCGGCGCACGTTCTCGGCCGCGTCGGCGAGCCGCCGCACCGGACCCGCGATGGTGCGCGCGAGCAGCATCGAGAGCAGCACCATGACGGCGCCGAGTGCGAGGAACAGGCTGAGGACTTGCAGCCGCTCCGCCGCGACCGCGTCGTCGATCTCGCCGCCCTGCGTCGAAAGCAAGAGCGCGCCACGCACCGCGCGGAAGCGCTGAATCGGCACCGCGACGAGCACGATGATCTCGCCGCGCTCATTCGCGCGCACCGTGCTTGCCTTCTGTCCGGCCAGCGCCTGCACGACCTCCGGGTAGCCGCGGCCATTGGCCGGCCCGAGGTCGCGGTAGAGCGGATAGCTGCTGCGCCCGAACCAGTTCTTGATCGCGATCCAGGCGCGCTCCATGCGGGTCGGGCGGTCGTCAGGAGGAATGATGTCGAAGCGCAGCACGTCGCCGCGGCCGTAGAGGTTGCGCGAGTCGATCTGTAGCGCGCCCTCGCGGTCATAAATGCGCGCCTGCGTGCGCGTCGGCTGCACCAGGCGGCGCAATACCGGGGCGACGCGCTCGAGATTGATCGGGAATTCAAGGCCCGAGAGCGCCTCGTCCTGCGGGCCATAGCTCTCGCCGGTCTGCAGTTCGAGCAGCTTGTCGGGATCGATGGTGATCGTGTCGGTTTCGACCGTTGCCGAGGACGCGATCGCGCTCGCAATGATCTCGCCCTGCACCAGCAGGCTTTGCACGCGCGCGTCGATCAGGCCGGCGCGATATTGCGACAGATAGAGGATGCTGACGACGAGCGCGAGCAGGCCGGCGAGGTTCAGCAGGATGATGCGGCGCGTGAGACTCGACGAGCTCTGCGTAACGAGGAATTGCCAGCGCGCGCGCAGCACATCGGCCACGCGGCGAAGCAGCGGCCGGCGCGCGACGCGCGGCGCTTCGGCAGGACCGGCATCGGCGGCATCGGCGGCGCCGGCAGGCATCTTCGCGGTTCGATCCAGCACCTTCGCTCACGTCCGCTGGAGGGATTGGCGCGTCCAAAAAATCATTGCGCGCCAATGTTCTACCGCAATCCGGCCAAGAGTGTCAGCCTTCCTTGAACCGGTAGCCGACGCCGTAGAGCGTCTCGATCATGTCGAAATCGTCGTCCGCCACCTTGAACTTCTTGCGCAGGCGCTTGATGTGGCTGTCGATGGTGCGGTCATCGACATAGACCTGATCGTCATAAGCCGCGTCCATCAGCGCGTTACGGCTCTTCACCACGCCGGGCCGGCTCGCCAGCGCCTGCAGGATGAGGAATTCGGTGACGGTGAGCGTCACCGGCTCATCCTTCCAGGTGCAGGTGTGGCGCTCCGGATCCATCCGCAGCAGCCCGCGCTCCAGCACCTTGCGGGTGTCGGTTTCCTTGACGGCGGTGGCGTCTTTCGGGATGCCGCGGCGGAGTACCGCCTTGACGCGCTCGACCAGCAGGCGCTGCGAGAACGGTTTGCGGATGAAGTCGTCGGCCCCCATCTTGAGGCCGAACAGCTCGTCGATCTCCTCGTCCTTGGAGGTGAGGAAAATGACCGGCATGTCGGTCTTCTGGCGCAGCCGCCGCAGCAACTCCATCCCGTCCATGCGCGGCATCTTGATGTCGAGGATGGCGAGGTCCGGCGGACTCGTCTTGAAGCCCTCCAGCGCCGAGGCGCCGTCCGTGTAGGTCATGATCCTGTAGCCTTCGGATTCGAGCGCGATCGAAACCGAGGTCAGGATGTTGCGGTCGTCATCGACCAGGGCGATTGTGGGCATGGGCGGCCTTCTAGCATGAATCGGCCGCGCGAAAACCCGCCCGGCCCCGGTTCCAAGCAGACGCCGGTCAACGGGCGCAATTGTGGCAGACTTGAGAAAAATCGTGGCAGATGAAGCATTTGGGAGAGGTTCGATGAAGCCCGAAATGGCACAACCGCTGCCCGGCGTGATGCCCGGCCGCCTGCCCGAAGGGGCGCGCGCGCCCGCCGACTTCGATCCCGTCGCCCTCGCCAAGACGCTGCTGCGCAGCGTCCGCGCCGGTACGCTTGGGACGCTCGACCGCAATACCGGCCACCCGTTCGCCTCGCTGGTCAACGTCGCGACGGATGTGGACGGCTCGCCCGTGATCCTGACCTCGCGGCTTTCCACCCACACGGCGAACCTGGAGGCCGATGGCCGCGCCTCGGTGCTGCTGGCGGAGACCGGCAAGGGCGATCCGCTGGCGCATCCGCGCCTCACGGTGCTCGGCGTGTTCGCGCGCGTCGAGCGTGACAGTGCGGACGAGGCGCGTGTGCGGCGGCGTTTCCTCGCGCGCCATCCGAAGTCGGAGCTTTACGCCGGCTTCGGCGATTTTTCGTTCTGGCGCATGCAGGTTGCCTCCGCGCACCTCAACGGTGGCTTTGCGCGCGCTGCTGATTTGACCGGCGCCGACGTGCTGACGGACGTCGCGGGCGCCGAAGACATGATCGCCGCCGAGGAGGGCGCGATAGATCACATGAATGCGGACCATGCCGAGGCGACGCGGCTCTATGCGACGAAGCTGCTCAGCGAGGCCGATGGCGCCTGGCGCATCAGCGGCCTCGATCCCGACGGCGCCGATCTGATGGCGGGCGACCGCACCGCGCGGCTCGCCTTCCCGCAACGGGTCACGTCGGCGGGCGCGCTGCGGCAGGTCCTCGTCGAACTCGCCCGGCAGGCGCGTGGCGCCTAGCGATCGATCGCATCGCGACACGGGCCAAGCGGACAGAACACGTCCAGATCGACCAGAGCGTCAATTCGTTGGAACGCAAATTGCGACCATCTTCGCCGTCACACTGTCACCGAACGCAACCGATCGGTTCAAAACATTGGCTGTCCAAGTCGATCTGTCCCCGGTTGGTTCCAATGAAGACGTAAGAAGCGCGATATCAGGGCCGTAACCCCAAACGCCCGCGGAGAGCGCGGTCTTGTTGCCTGGACAGGTGATCGTCATCCCGGCAGTGCCTTGGCTTGGTACGACGACGGTGTGAGGGTTGGATATGACTTCGTAAGCGCGAGGCGTGATACCACCGCTGCAGATCGCCCGCACCGTCGCAGGGTAGGCAATGGTTACCTGCCTTGTCGCCAGTCTCCATGACGATCCTACATCGCTCGGACTATTTGAATCGATATGGTGGTCAATATTGACCCAAACTCCACCGCCAAGGATCTGCTCGCGCAAATGATTGCCTTCACTGTCGAGCTGTGCGGCATCGCATAATGCATGCAAAGTGAGGTCGTTGCTGCCGGTGGGAGAGGCATCTTTTGTGGTGACCTGGATACCTTCCCGGATGCATGATGCAATCGCCTGGATACGAGCTGGTTGGGTCCAATGAGCGTTCCGAACTCTGATGCGTGCATCACGCCCAGCGAGCGTGGCGCCTTTGATTTCCAGTCCCCTTAACACCATCAACACCTCCGGGGCCGGAAGCATATTGAGCGGCTCCAGCTTGTAGCCTGCACCTATCGCGAACTTTCCTGCTGGGCAGGTCGCAAACTGCTCTCCGACCGACCCCCCCGGGCCCACGGTGGCCCACGGGCTCCTCACAACTTCGTGGCCGCCAATGGTCGGCCCGATTTGCTCGCCGGAGATGCAGCAAGCATTTGAAACAGGGGTAGGGGATGGATCCTTCAGGTAACACACAGGATCGGGACCCTGTACGCCGGGTCGCACATAGGTCCAAGCCCTGCATCGAACGTTATTGATGCAAGCCTGCTTGCACAGTTGCGGTATTGTCTTGGTGATCGGGAAGGAAAAGAAATCGCTGCCTGGGCGATCCTGGTTGTCCGTCATGCGGAACGCGACACCTTCCTGCTTGCGACCCGAAATACAGCAGGTGTTTTTGAAAGCAGCGGGGACCGGCCGCTTCAGGTAGCACCAAGGATTAGGCCCCTGAACGAACGTCCAAGCATAGCAGTCACCGTCCTGCGTGCACGCTGCATTGCAGCTCTCCGCTGTGGGAGCGGAGAAATCTCTGATGTCGTTGCCGGGGCGGTCGGTATCGTTTTCAAATGCATTCGCCAGGGCAACGTCCAACAACAGAATCAAGGACGTAGCGAATAGCTGTTTGAGCAACCGTATTACGAAAAAAGCGGAGAAACCCAACATCGCGCGTCCCTCCCGAAGGGTATTCTATCCATAGTTTATTTTTTGATTTTGATCAATTTAAGGCAGATTACTGGTTGAACGCTGTGCGCTGCGGCAGGTCCTGGTCGAGCTTGCGAAAAAGGCGCGCGCTTGAGGCCGCAAGCTTCAGTGCTTCGGCCTGTGCTTGTGCAGGCCAAGCTGCGCGTGCGTTCGCGGCACTTCCAGCCCGCCGCCGTCGATCCACTCGTTCGTGCTCTCGATTGCGCGCGCGATCAGCTCACTGGTGTGCGAGAAATCGTAGGGTGAACCGTCCAGCGGACACAGCGGCGGAAGCACGTAGTAGTCGATCTGCGGCGGGAGACTTTCCAGCTCGGTGATCAGTTGTCGCGCGATCAGCAGCGTCAGCGCGTGCAGCGCGTTGGCAACCGCGCCGACCGGCGGCGCTTGCCGCGCGCAGGCGTAGCCGGTCGGCAGGACAATGAGGCGTTGTGCGCCCTTGGCGACGGCGACCCGGACCGGCGTGTTGCTGGAGATCGCGCCATCCGCGAGATAGAGGCTCTCGAACGGCACCGGCGCAAAGGCCGCGGGGATTGCGGCGCTCGCAAGGATCGCATCCGCCGCCGAACCCTTGGACAGCACCACGGTTTCGGCGGACAGGATGTCGGTCGCCACGACATGGATCGGAATCTTGGCGTCTTCCAGATTGCGATAGGGGAGATGCGTCTCGATCAGCTTGCGCAACGCGTCCGAGGTGACGAGGAAATCGCGCCGCCGCAGAAAGCCGAGCAGGGTGCGCCACGTCACCGGGAATATGTCGTGCCGGCGCAGGGAGCGCCAGATCGTCTCCAGCTCGCGAATGCCTTCGAGCGTCGGCCTGCCGGCATAGTAGGCGCCGTTGAGCGCGCCGACGCTCGAGCCGAACACCATGTCGGCGACGATGCCGTGCGACGCGAGCGAATGCAGCATGCCGACCTGGATGGCGCCAAAGCTGCCGCCGCCCGCGAAAACAAAAGCTGTCTTCGGCTGACCCTCGCCCGGCATGAAGCGATACTAGCGAAACCGTTCGCGTCGCGCGACCGAAGTCGTGACTGGACGGCATATCCGGCATGGCGGAAACTCTCCCAAGCGGCTGCGCGGCATTGGGAACGACGCATGAAGGCGAGCTATCTGGCCAGCGCCCTCGCGGCGCTCGCGCTCTCATTGGCGGGCGTAGCGCCGGGCGCCGCCCAAACGGCCGAAACCATTCTCGTCAACGGCAAGATCCTGACCCTCGACGAGCGATCTTCGGTCGTGCAGGCGCTGGCGATCCGCGACGACAAGATCGTCGCCACCGGCGCCACGGACGACATCGGCAAGCTGGCCGGCGCCGAGACGCGCGTGATCGAACTCGGCGGCCGGACGGTCATCCCCGGCCTGATCGACTTCTCACATCCACGCCATTCGTGCGGGTCTCAAGTTCTCCACGGAGGTGAGCTGGATCGGCGCCAAGTCGATCGATGAGGCGATGGAGCGCATACGCTCCGCCGCGATCTATGCGAAGCCCGGCACCTGGATCGTGGTAGGTGGAGGCTGGACCCCAAACCAGTTTGCCGAAGGGCGGCGGCCCACGCAGGCCGAACTCGCCGCCGCTGCGCCGGATCATCCGGTCTATGTGCAGTTGTTCTATCGCGCCGTCCTGCTGACCCCTGCGGGCTCAAGAGCGCTCGGCATCGCAGGCGAACGCGACCTGCCGGCGGGCGGCAAATTTGATGCGGACGATCCACAAGCGAATGGCTGGATCAGCGGCGACACCGCCGCCATCACGGGTCTCTACACACGGCTGCCGTCGCCGTCGCTTGACGAAAGCATGGAGGGGACGCGCCGGTTTCTGCGCGAGCTGAACCGGTTCGGGATCACCGGCGTGTTCGATCCGGGCGGCCACAACCTCGCGCCCGAGGAGTACGAGGCGCTGTTCCGCCTGTCGCTGTCCGATCAGCTCACCGTGCGCATCGCCTACAGCATCTGCGGGCCGCGGCCCGGCACCGAGCTTGCCGATCTCCAAACTCTGACCCGCTTCCTCCCGATGGGAGTGGGCGACCGCATGCTGCGCTTCAACGGCATCGGCGAACGCGTGACGTGGGGGATGTACAACAACGATACGCCGACCGAGGCGCAGAAGGAGGACTTCTATCGGGTCGCCAGATGGGCTGCCGAGCGCGGTCTGGCGCTGACGGCGCACTGGAACAATGACCGCTCGGTGCACCATTTGCTCGACGTCCTCGAGCGTGTCGATCGCGAGATTCCGATCCGCGATTTGCGCTGGTCGGTGGCGCACCTTCACGATGCGTCGGATCAGTCGCTGATGCGGATGAAGGCGCTCGGCGTCGGATGGCTGATGCAGAACGGATTGTACTTTGCGGCACCCAGTTTTCTTGCCGGCCGCGGCTCTGCGATCAATCGCGCGCCGCCGATCAGGACGGCGATGCGGCTCGGCCTCAGCATTGGAGGCGGCACCGATGCAAACCGCGTGATGAGCCATAATCCTTTTGTGTCGCTGAAGTGGATGACGGACGGCCGCACGGTCGACGGCATGACGACGCGCGCCGCGCCGGAACTGGTCTCGCGCGAGGAGGCGCTGCGCATCTACACCAAGGGGAGCGCCTGGTTCACCTTCGACGAAGATAGGCGCGGCACGCTGGAGATCGGGCGGCTCGCCGATCTCGCCGTGCTCGACATGGACTATTTGACCGTTCCCGCCGGCGAACTCGACACCTTGACCTCGTTGCTCACGATGGTGGGCGGGAAAATTGTCTACGCCGCGGACCCGTTCGCCGCGCTTGGGTCGGGTTGGGCCAAGTAGCCGTTCAAATCATTACGGACGCGCGTCACAGAGCAACGCAGCCTGCTTTCTTCGCTAGGGCTGCAAGGCAAAAGCTAGTTTTGCCCTTTGGCGTTTGGAAAGAAGACCTGCCGGCCTCCGATCCTGAAGGCCGCGATCAAGTCCTGACCCTCGTCGGAAGCGATCCAATTGGCAAACTGCGCACCCGCGGCGGGGTCGATGTTCTGATGCTTCGCTGCATCAACCACGATCAGCTCATACTGGTTGAACAGGCGTGGATCCCCTTGGACCAGAATCTCTCTCCCACTGTGCTGCCCTTGGGCGAACCACGTCGCCCGGTCGACGAGTACGTAGCCCTTGACGCGCGCGGCCATGGCGATCGTCAACCCCATGCCCAGCCCGCTTTCGAGATACCAGTTGCCGCTCCGCGCCTTCGGATTCACGCCAGCCGAATCCCAAAGAAGTTTTTCGAGCGTGTGGGTGCCTGAATTGTCGCCGCGCGAGATAAAAGCCGCTCGCCTGAACGCGAGGGCCCGAAGGGCTTCACTCGCACTCTTCACGCCACGCAGTCCGGCCGGATCGTCCGACGGTCCTGCGATCACAAAATCATCGAACATCATCTTCAGGCGGCGTGCGCCATCGCCGCCATCCATGAACCGATCGAGGGCCGCTGGGCTGTTACCAATGACCACGTCGACAAAGCCGTCCCGCGCTGTGCGAAGCGCTTCCGCTGTCGGGCGCGATACGAGGCGCACTGTGACGCGGGTGCGCTCCTGATACTTGGCTGCCAGATGGACGAACAGACCGGAATCTTCGATTGAAGTGGTCGCGGCGATGACCAGGGTGCGCTCTTGCGCGCTCGCGCAAACAAGGCTGGTGAAGACTGCCATCGCGGCGAGCAGGCTGCGCAGCATGGGTGCTCTCAAGTCATGGGCTGTGTTGGCCCTTTTGAGTCGCACGAGAAGGTTTCGGGCCAGTTAATTCTCGCCCCAACGAGCGGGGCCTAAGGAGGCGTTTCAAATCGTCACGGCTCGCTTGAAGCGCTTGCGCGGCTGCGGCCAATCGGAAAAAATCCGCCGGAAAACGAGTTGGTGCCGCGGGGGGGGGGGACGGGTCGTGTTTACGACGCTGCTCATTATTCATGGACTGCTGGCCGTGGCGCTGCTCGGCAGCATCACCCACCAGACCGCGGCAGCCTGCTGGCCCGCGACCAGCAAGGCCTCGTTCATCTCGTCGTTCCGCGCGGTGGCGGGCGCCCGCTATACGGTGGCCAATATCATTCTGTACGTCGTGACCGGCGTACTCGGAGGCGTGATCTATACCGCCTATCGGACAGCGGTGCGGCCGTACCTGGAAAGCGCGCAGCTCTGGACCATCAACGGCTCGTTCGAGCTCAAGGAGCAGTTCGTGGCGGTCGGGCTCGGAATGCTGCCGCTCTACTGGTTCGTCTGGCGCACGCCGCTCGATGCGAAGCTCGCTTCCGCCCGTGCCGCGATCACGGGCGTGCTCTGCTTTGTCGTCTGGTACAGCTTTCTCGTCGGTCATGTGCTGAACAACGTGAGGGGCTTGTTTGGGCGATGAGCATCACTCGTATCTTTCCGATTTTCGCGGCGGCTTTCGCGGTGATTTATGTGATCTCCGTGGAAATGAATTGGGCGCTGGTCACCTATCACCCACGGATCAACGAATGGGACTGGCTGACCAAGCCTTCGCGATCCGGGCCGGCGATGCATTGGTTCGGCTGGCTTGGAACTTCGTTTCTAGGCGCATCGGCGGTTAGTCTGCTCGCCTTGCCGCTGACCCGGCGCTGGCAGCCGCCGGTCTGGATCGGGTGGGTAGTACCGCTGTTGGTCATGGTCTCTTTCGTGTATTTCTTGCGGAGCTTCTTCCTGCGTTGATCGACGCGACAGGCGAGCCAACCTTGGTGGAGCAACGCCGATGTCAAAACGTGCGCAACGCCGCTTCCTCGTTTCCGGCTTCGCCGCTGTCATGATGTTTGCCGCGCGTGCAATCGCCGGCGAGGCAGAATTCGAGCCGGCCGATATCCACGAGCACGGCAACCCCTATTTCGGGGAGGCCAAAGACATCAAAGGGCTCACGCCGGTCGAGAACGCGCGCATCAAGGTGCAGGTCAAGGGCACGATGCGTTTCTTCATCGTGCAGACCGACGCCGAAGGCCGCTTCCGGCGCAATGGACTCGGCCTCGACGTCGATCCAGCGAAGGTCGAGTTTTTTTGCGAGAAGGACGGCTTTCGCACCGTCGAGGTGATGCACCGCAAGATGTCCAGCGCGAAACTTTCGCCGATTGAAATCGAATGCCTGCTGGCGCGGAAGTGAGCGGTAACTGAGCAGGGGATCGCTGGCGTTCGCGGCGTGAGCCGCATGCCTGTATCCGCCCTATTGGCATTGCCGCGGTTGCGCGGTGGGACTACTGTTGGCGCAGCCCCGACGAGCAACGCACAACGATTGCCAAGGGCAAGGGAGCGATGCCATGCGAATTCACTCAGCAAGATTCAGCCTGCTCACATCAGCAGCCTTGACGGCATTGATTGCACTCGCCGCTTTTCCGGCGAGCGCACAGCAAGCGCCCGCCGCGGTGGTGGCCATCGACAATGACGACATCGGCGGCGTGGTGAGGGGTCCAAATGGGCCGGAAGGCGGCGTGTGGGTGATCGCGGAGACGCGCGATCTGGGCGTGCGGTTCATCAGGATCGTCGTCACCGACGATCAGGGCCGCTATGTGGTGCCCGATCTGCCAAAGGCGAATTACGACGTTTGGGTGCGCGGCTATGGCCTCGTCGATTCACCGAAGGTGAAGAGCGAACCCGGCAAGCAGCTCAATCTCACGGCCGTGCCGGCGCCGGACGAGAAGGCCGCCGCGCAGTACTACCCGGCGATCTACTGGTACGCGATGCTGCAGGTTCCGACTGCGGACCAATTCGGACCCAAAAACGAACTCGGCATCCCCGAGAAAGTCAAACAGTCCGACTGGCTCAACGCGATGAAGAACAATGGCTGTGTCGGCTGCCACCAGCTCGGCCAGCTCTCGACCCGCACGATCCCGAAATTCCACATGGATCAAGTCAAGAACCATGAGGAAGGCTGGATGCGCCGCATCCAGTCGGGCCAGTCCGGCGAGCAGATGACCAATCAGGCGGCCGGCGATATGGGCGGCGCGCCGTTCAAGTTCTTCGGCGAATGGACCCAGCGGGTCGAAAAAGGCGAACTGCCGTTCGCGAAGCCGGAGCGGCCGCAGGGCGTCGAGCGCAACATCGTCGTCACGCTGCGCGACTGGCATAATCCGAAACAATATCTGCATGACTTGATCGCCAGCGATCGGCGCTATCCGACGGTAAATGCCTACGGTCCCGTGTACGGACAGTGCGAGCACGCCTGCGACGACATGCCGATCCTCGACGTGGTCAAGAATGTCGCGACCAACTTTGTACTGCCGACCACACCCGACATGCCGTTCGCGCTCGGCCCCGGCAACGCCGGCTCGGTCAAGATCCTGCAATCCTCGGCCTATTGGGGCGAGGAGAACATCTGGAACAGCCGGGCCAACAACCACAACTCGATGTTCGACCGGAAGGGCCGGCTGTGGCTCGCGGCGACGGGGCATGTCCCGAACAATCCGGACTTCTGCAAGAAGGGTTCGAAGCATCCGTCCGCGGTGGAATTCCCCCTCAACAGCACCAACCGCCGCGTGACGATGTACGATCCGAAGACCGGCAAATACACCGCCTACCAGACCTGCTTCGGCTCGCATCACCTGCAGTTCGGCTATGACGAGAACGAGACGATCTGGGCGAGCACCGGCGGCGGCGGCGGCAATGTCGGCTGGATCAACACCAAAATGCTCGACGAGACCGGCGACATCGAGAAGTCGCAAGGCTGGACCGCGCTTGTCGTCGACACCAACGGCAACGGTCAGCGCGACGAGTACACCGAGCCGGGCCAGCCGCAGGACCCGAACAAGGACATGCGCCTCGGCCCGACGTTCTACGCCGTGATGCCGAGCCCGGTGGACGGCTCGATCTGGGGCACGCTACGCGGCAGTCCAGGCGCGGTCGTGCGCCTCGATCCCGGCAAGAATCCGCACAAGGCGCTCGCCGAGATCTACCGTGTGCCGCTGCCGGGCTTCGGCGTACGCGGCGGCGACATCGACAAGCAGGGCCGTGCCGTGGTCTCGCTGGCGAGCGGTCACATGGGCATATTCGATCGCCGCAAGTGCAAGGGCCCGCTGAACGGCCCGAAGGCGACCGGCGACCACTGCCCGGAAGGCTGGACGTTCCACCAGTATCCCGGCCCGGGCTTCAAGGGCATCGGCGAGAACAGCGCCGAGTTCGAGCTACTACTCGTGGGTCGACCACCACAACACCTTCGGCCTTGGCGAAGATATCCCGATGTCGACCGCCAACCTGATGGACGGCCTCGTCGCCCTGAACAAGGACGGCAAGATGGTCTCGATGATTGTGCCTTATCCGATGGGCTTCTACGCCAAGGGGTTCGACGGCCGCATCGACGATCCGAATGCGGGCTGGAAAGGCCGCGGACTGTGGGCCGCGAATGGCGACCGCACCCCGTGGCTGATCGAAGGTGGGAAAGGCACGAAGCCGCTGGCCGCGCACTTCCAGCTGCGGCCCGATCCGCTGGCGAAGTAACCGACTCGATACAACAATGGCCGAGCGCAGCTTCACGCTGCGCTCGGCTTTTTCATGCCGGCGGCGAACCACCGGAAGTCTGTCATGAAGGCAATTGTCTCGCTGCTCGCGCTGCTTTGGCTCGGCTCAGGCGCGCTCGCCCAAGAGACGATCGCGCTCGCGATCGAGGGCTGGCGCGCCGAGACGCGCGAGGGCGTCACCTACTATCGCTGCGCGAGTCGAATTTGCGCCGCCGGCTCGACGGTGAGCTACAAGGCGCAGCCGCACCGGCCAGCGCTGACATTAGGCGAGTTCGAAGCGCATCAGCGCGGCCTTGCCGACCGCAACAAGGGGGTTGGGCGCATTCGGAATGTGCGCATCGCAGAGCCGAAGCAGCGGACGGTCGAAGGCGTGCGTGTGCTTCAGGTCAGCCGCGAGATCGACTGGACCGACAACACGAAGACGTTCGCGATCGGAGCCCAGTTGATCGGCCCCGACCGCAGCTTCACGCTGGTCAGCGACTCTCCGAAGCGTGAGTGGACGGCCAATAACTTCGAGGGCTTCCTGCGCTCGCTCCTGGCCATCGCCGGAATCAAGGGACGCTAGATCAGCGGCCGCTGCGGCGTTTCCTCCTCGAAATACTGCCCCATGCTTTCCAGCGCCTTCGGATTGGTGAGCAGCAGCGTGCTGTTGGTCTGCGAAAACATGCCGAGCCGCCGCAGTTTCGCCAGCGACTTGTTGGTGTGCACCAGCGAAAGGCCGAGCGTGTCGGCGATGTGCTGCTGGGTCAGCGGAAACGGCATCGCGCCGTTCAGCACCAGTCCAAGCGCGTTGGCGCGCTTGTAGAGCATGATGATGAGCGCGGCGATCCGCTCGGACGCCGTGCGGCGCCCCGCGCTGGTCAAATGCTCGTCCACGTGGCTCTCCTCGCGCGCGCCGAGCCAGGTCACGTCGAAGGCAAGCTCCGGCATGTTCTCGAACACCGACCACACCTTACGTCGGGGAAGCAGGCAGACCTCCACTTCGGTCAGCGCCTCGACGCCGTATTGCGCCGCATCGAACATCGCGCCCTGCAGGCCCATCAGGTCGCCCGGCAGGTGGATATTGAGGATTTGCCGCCGCCCGTCGGGCAGCGTCTTGAAGCGGAAGGCCCAGCCCGAATACAGCGTGTAAAGCTCGGCCTGCTCGAGTCCCGCCGGAATGATGTCGGCGCCGGCCGGCAGCTTCAGGTGGTCGCGCTTCATCTCGTTTATGAAGGCGAGCTCCAACTCGCTGATCGGCTTGAACGCACCGCACGCGCGCAGCTCGCATTCGAAACAGGGTACGCGCATTGGCCGACACTCTCCGGGTCACCCGGTATATTTGCAGGTGCGGCGCCCGTTTACGTCAAATGACGCAAGCGTGGAAGCATTCCAATCCTACATTGCCGTCGCTTGGGGATAGGGATGATACCGCGCATGGTGTCCGACGAAGAGCGGACGGCTCAATCGCCTCCGGCCGTCCAGATGCAGGAGCTGCGCCATCGTTTCCGCATGCACCTGCAGAACATGACCAGCCTGATCAGCCTGCAGGTGCGGCGCGCCGAACACCCCGAGACTGTCCGCGCGCTAGAAGACCTGCGCGCGCGCTTCTCGGTGCTGACCGCCATGTACGTCGATCTCGACGAAGCCGGCGATGAGCCGATCGCGCTCGACGAGTTCGTATCGAATCTCGTGCGGCGCGTTGGCGAGCTCTACGATCACGGTGCGCCGAACACGCTGACGTTGGCGGTCGCGCCCTGCGCGCTCTCCGGCCAGCGCGCCGCGATCCTCGGCCAGATCGTTGTCGAGTTGGTGATGAACGTGTACCGCCATGCCTTCGCGGAGCGATCGGGCGGCACGATCGAGGTCGAGTTCACGGCGATCGACGGTCACGCCATGCTCGCCGTTGTCGACGACGGGCCAGGACTGCGGCCCGATGCTGCGGACGCGCAGCTCGGATTCTCCATGGTCACCAATCTCGCCAAGGCGCTTGGCGGCACCTTCGACCACGAGAGCCGCGACGGGTTTTGTGCCTATGTTCGCTTTCCGATCGGCGATCCGCACCGTTGAAGGGGCAGGACAAGAACGGCGCTCAGATCGCCGACGGACTGACGCCTACAGCTTGTTCTTGATGTTGCCGAATGTAGTGCTGAGCTTCGTGCCGAGGCCCTGTACTACCGTGATGATCGCAACCGAAATGCCGGCGGCTATCAAGCCATATTCGATCGCGGTTGCACCGGATTCGTCTGCCGCGAAACGCTTGAGCAGTCTTGTCATCGTCGTTCCCACTGTTACACACGTCCCAAGTAAACGCGGCGTAACCTGACATCAATTCGTTTGCAATTTACTTCCGAAAATCACGGCTAATCGAGGAAATTCGAATTCCATCTGCGTCATCTTGAGACGAATACAAGTATACTCGGCAATTTCTGCTGGGTCGCTCGGCAATTATGACTTGGCATACCGGAAATGAAATCTGAACAACAGACCGATGGGGCACAGTCATGCGCATCGGAGTTTTCTGTATGATGGCAACGCTCGCCGTGATCGACGACAGGTCCGGGCTCGATGCTGCGGACGTGCAGCGCTCGGCGGTGCCTTCGACCATGAGAGCCGCGATGGCTTTCGCACTTGCGTGCGCTTTCCGCTCGGCGATCCGCACCGTTGAAGGGGCAACCGCCCCACGCGCCGCATTTTTAATTGCCTCCGTATCGCGTGCCCACGGTGGCGCGTTGCTCGCCGATCGGCGACAATGCTTCTCAACGATAATGGAGGAAGCAATGCGCCACCTCTTGATCGCAATACTGATGAGTCTGACCGCAATGTCCGCATCCGCAAATGACGACATCGTGCTGCGTGGCATGGGCTCGTTCCATATCGGCGGGCGCATCGCCGAGGTGAGCGGCAAGCCGGTGCGCGAGATCGTGCGTCAGCCGGGCGGCCCGCTCACCAAATTTGATCCGAACGGCCAGTACATGGTCGAGCAGATGTACGTGCAGTACTTCCTGCCGAAGAACCGCAAGGGCAAATATCCGCTGCTGATGTGGCACGGCGGCGGATTGACCGGCGTCACTTACGAGTTCGACCCCGGACGGCCGCGACGGCTGGCTCAACATGTTCATCCGCAAGGGTTGGGACGTGTACAATTCCGACGCGGTCGAGCGCGGGCGCTCCGGTTTTGCCTCGCCCGATGTCTGGCCGTCCGAGCCGACCTTCCTTCCCTATCAGGACCCTTACGAGCGCTTCCGCATCGGTGACGGCGCGGGCTCGTGGAATGCAGACCCGGCGAAGCGCAAGCTGCTCCCCGGCAGCCAGTTTCCCGCCGAAGCCTACGACAACTACATGCGGCAGTCGGTGCCGCGCTGGCTCTCGACCGACAAGGTGGTCATCGACGCCTACATCGCGCTGGTCGACAAAGTCTGTCCGTGCGTGCTGCTGCTGCACAGTCAGGGCGGCGCGTTCGGTTTCAAGGTCGCCGAGCAGCGGCCCGACAAGGTGAAGGCGATCGTGGCGGTTGAATCCGCGACCGCGGGCATCATCGCTAATGCGCCGAAGCTGAAGGACGTGCCCGTGCTGATGATCTTCGGCGACTATGTCGACGAGCACCCGCGCTGGGCGACGTTCAAGAAGATCGACACCGAGTATGCCAACGCCATCAAGGCGGCGGGCGGCACAGTGGACTGGATCAATCTCCCGGAGATCGGCATCAAGGGGAATTCGCACATGCTGATGCAGGACAAGAACAATGCCGAGATCGCCGAAGTGATCCAGAAGTGGTTGGTGAGCAAGGGCTTGTCCGATTGATGCGGCGCAGCAATGCGACCGCGTTGCACTAACCTTGTGGCTAACATTCTAGTGGCGTGACACGTTTGTGGGCGGCGTCGCGCCTTGGCAGCCTGTAGGATCACGATTATAGCTCCCGGCCTCAGGCGGGACCCGGCCGGCCACGCCGGCGTTAACCATGCGGCTTGTGAAGGTGTCGACGGCTCTGCGTGAGCCGGACAGGTGCGGAGGCTTTGCGTGAAAGAGACCGGACTTCGGAATAGCGCCCACGGCGCGGACAAGTTTGGCCTGAAGGATCTCGCCGCGGTCCACTGGAATCTGCCCGCCGAGCAACTTTACGAATACGCGCTCGCCGCGAACGAAGGCCACGTCGTTGAAGGCGGCGCGTTCTGCGCCGAGACCGGCATCCATACCGGCCGGTCGCCGAAGGACAAGTTCGTCGTCTGCGACGAGTCCACCGAGAAGACAATCTGGTGGGACAAGAACGGCAAGCTTTCCCCCGAGCAGTTCGACGTGCTGCTGAAGGAT
The DNA here is from genome assembly GCA_963778455.1 of uncultured Alphaproteobacteria bacterium. Classification (GTDB taxonomy): domain Bacteria; phylum Pseudomonadota; class Alphaproteobacteria; order Rhizobiales; family Xanthobacteraceae; genus PALSA-894. Next base: position 1,214,739 of record CAVZUL010000004.1, on the reverse strand, counting down.
TTCCTCGAGCACGCCAAGGGCAAGCAGCTTTTTGCGCAGGATCTCTACGGCGGCGCCGATCCGAAATACCGCATCAAGGCACGCGTGTTCACCGAGCTCGCGTGGCACTCGCTGTTCATCCGCTCGTTGCTGATCCGCCCGGAGCGCAAGGATGTCCCGGCTTACGTGCCGGACTTCACCATCCTGTGCTTGCCGACCTTCAAGGCCGATCCGAAGAAACACGGTGTGCGCTCCGAGACCGTGGTCGCGCTCAATCTCACCAAGCGCATGATCCTGATCGGCGGCAGCTTCTATGCCGGCGAGATGAAGAAGTCGGTGTTCACGACGCTCAACTACTATCTCCCCGCCGAAAGCGTGATGCCGATGCACTGCTCGGCCAACGTCGGCACGGACGGCGACGTGGCGCTGTTCTTCGGGCTTTCCGGCACCGGCAAGACCACGCTCTCGGCCGATCCGAACCGCACGCTGATCGGCGACGACGAGCACGGCTGGGGCCCGCACGGCGTGTTCAACTTCGAGGGTGGCTGCTACGCCAAGTGCATCAAGCTCTCGCGCGAGGCGGAGCCCGAGATCTACGACGCGACGTTGCGCTTCGGCTCCGTGCTTGAGAACGTCGTGTTCGATCCCGAGACGCGGCGCGTCGACTTCGACGACGAGAGCAAGACCGAGAACACGCGCTCGGCCTATCCGCTCGAATTCATCCCGAATGCCTCGCGCACCGGCCGCGCCGGCCTGCCGACGAATCTCGTGATGCTCACCGCCGACGCCTTCGGCGTGATGCCGCCGATCGCCAAGCTCACGCCCGCGCAGGCGATGTATCACTTCCTGTCGGGCTACACCGCCAAGGTTGCCGGCACCGAGAAGGGGCTGGTCGGCGTGCAGCCGGAGTTTTCCACCTGCTTCGGCGCACCATTCCTGCCGCGTCATCCAACCGTCTACGGCAACTTGCTGCGCGAGCTGATCGCCGTGCATGATGTGGACTGCTGGCTGGTCAACACCGGCTGGACCGCAGGCAAATACGGCGTCGGCCGCCGCATGCCGATCAAGGTGACGCGCAAGTTGTTGACCGCCGTGCTCGACGGCTCGCTGCGCAATGCCAAATTCCGCACCGATCCTTACTTTGGTTTCTCGGTGCCGACGCAGGTCGCAGGCATCGAGCCGCACCTGCTCTATCCGTTCAAGACCTGGCAGAACAAATCCGAGTTCGACAAGACCGCGCGCGAGCTGGTCGCGATGTTCCAGAAAAACTTCGTGCAGTTCGAGACCCACGTTGATGCCGACGTGCGCTCCGCGCAGCCGGAAGTGCGGATCGCCGCCGAATAACGCGCGAACGCGTCCTGTAAGATTTATTCGGGCTTTGCGCCGGAGGCCTTGACCACCCTGGCCCATTTGCCGGTTTCTGCGGCAAGGAAAGCACCGAGTTCCGCGGGGCTCAATGGAAGTGGCGTCGATCCCAATTCGGCGATCCTCGTGCTGACGGTCTGATCGGCCAGCGCGCCATTAATCTCTCGGTTGAGTATTTCGACAATTGCCGTCGGCGTGCCCCTTGGGGCACCGACTGCAAACCAGCCGCTCGCTTCGTATCCCGCGATCGTTTCGCCGACGGTCGGCACGTCGGGGAGCGCCTGCGCTCGCATCGCAGAAGTCACGGCGAGCGCGCGCAAACCACCAGACCTGATATGTGCGATAGAGGCGGTGATGTTACCGAACATGACATGCACCCTTCCTCCAAGCAGGTCGGTGATAGCGGGTGGCTCGCCGCGGTAGGGGACGTGCACCATGTCGACGCCCGCCATCGCCTTGAATAACTCGCCCGCAAGATGAGGTGCGGTGCCGACACCTGACGAAGCCATGTTGATCTCGCCTGGATGGGCTTTCGCGTAGGCGATGAACTCCGCAACGGTCTTGGCCGGGAACGATCGGTTGATCTCCATGACCAGCGGAAACCGGACAAGCCCGGCAACCGGCGCGATATCGCGCAGGAAGTTGAACGGAAGCTGCTCATACAGCGTCGCGTTGATCGCGCTTGCGGTGCCGATCAGCAACAACGTGTGTCCGTCGGGCGGCGAATTGACCACAGCCTGAACGCCGATATTGGTGCCGGCACCCGGCTTGTTCTCGACAATCACGGGCTGGCCGAGGCGCTCAAGCTTTCGACCGATGATCCGCGCGACGATGTCCGCTGCGCCGCCGGCCGGCAACGGCACGATGATGCGCAGCGGCTGTGTCGGATAAGTTTTGTGCCCGGGCAGTGACTGATATTGCGAAAAGAGCAGGGGCTATTCCGGCAAGGCGCAGAAATTCACGACAAATCATTCCCATGGCGCATTCCCCTCCGAGTTCTCCAGTGAACGTGTCATGTTCCGCTTCAACGGATGGCGCGCGGGCGATTTGCGTTACTCAGGTCGCTTGTCGTCCTTCGTGGTTTTCACGGCCGAGACCGCATTTCTCTGTGGCCGGCGCCGGCCGGCGCCGGGCCGGGCGTGAATTTCGTTCGCTTCGACCACGCGGGTCAGGAGATCGACGAGCAGCACGCGCTCGGCCGCCTTGAGCGGCGCGAGTACCATGGCTTGCGTGGCCAGTACCTTCGGGCGCATCCGGCGGCGCAGGGCCACGGCGCGCCGCGTCGCGCGCAACTCCCGCGCCCGGCGATCGGTACCGCTGACGCGCCGCTCGACGAACCCTTGTGTTTCGAGTTCATCCACGATTTGCCCGGCATTGGTGCGATCTATTCCCATCAACTGCGCGAGACGCCGCTGATCGATCCCGGGAAAATCCTCGATCAAGGCGAGCGCGTGATAGGCCAGCGGCGCAGAGACATCCTCGCCTGCGAGCGTTCCCGCAAGCATCGTGTTGCACACCTGCTGGAAGCGGCGGGCGAGCGCGAATGGTACCCGGTGCGGAACGATGGTGTTGGGCGAAAGAATGAATTTCGCCCACGGGTACAAGCGTTTTAAGGAGCGCGGTTGCGGCATCTCATTCAGCTACAGTAAATATATTGATGATCAGTATATTGATTATATGCCAGTTCGCAAGGGGTGGCTAGGGGTGGGAATCGGGTCCAAAGACCGGGTTCGACGAGATCGCGCGCGGCTATCGTCCCGGCCGTCCGGCTTCTTGCCGGGGAGACGCGGCGTTGCGTTCCCACGACGCGCCCCGCACAATCCGCAAAACGGGGAGGAGATCCGATGGCCGAGGCGGTGCCCGCTGCGCACGCGGCGAATTATCTTGCCGTCCGTCAGGACTGGCTCGATCGGCGCAAGGAAGACATCCTCGAGCCTGCGCTGGCGATCGTCGATCCGCACCATCACCTGTGGGATCGCGGCGGCTGGCGCTATCTGCTGGACGAGCTGCTCGCAGACACCAACAGCGGCCACAACATCGTCGCCACCGTATTCGTGCAGGCGCGCGCCTTCCACAAGGCGGACGGCGCGGAGGAGATGCGGCCGGTCGGCGAGACCGAGTTCGTCAACGGCGTCGCCGCGATGACGGCGAGCGGCATCTACGGAAAGATCCGCGCCTGCGCGGGAATCGTCAGCCACGCGGACCTGATGCTCGGCGCCCGCGTCGAGAAAGTTTTGGAGGCACATGAGCGCGCGGGCGGCGGGCGTTTCCGCGGTATCCGCCACATCGTCGCCTACGACCCCGATCCGCAGGTGCGCAATCCGGCATTCTCCTCGCCCCCCGGCGTGCTGACGGACAAGACATTTCGCGAAGGCTTCGCGGTGCTGCATCGCATGGGCTATTCATTCGATGCCTGGATGTACCATCCGCAGCTCGACGAGCTCACGAACCTCGCCGATGCGTTTCCGGACGCCAGGATCGTACTCAATCACTGCGGCGGGCCGGTCGGCATCAACGCCTACAAGCACAAGGACGTCTTCCCCGGCTGGGAGAAATCAATTCGTGCGCTCGCGAAGCGGCCGAACGTTTATGTGAAGCTCGGCGGGCTCGGCATGCGCATCGGCGGCTTCGGCTTCGAGAAGCACGCCGACCCTCCATCGTCGCAGGCGCTCGCCGATGCGTGGCGGCCCTATATCGAGACCTGCATCGCGGCCTTCGGCCCTTCGCGCGGTATGTTCGAGAGCAACTTCCCGGTCGACAAGGGCTCGTACAGCTATCCGGTGTTCTGGAACGCCTGCAAGATCCTGGCGAAAGGCGCGAGCGCGGCTGAGAAGGCGGATTTGTTCTTCGGGACCGCGAAGCGGTTTTATCGGCTCGATGGGATCAGCCAATAGTTTTCGTCATGCCCGGCCTTCTCCCGGCCATCCCGATAGCGGTCGCTCGATCTCCCGTCCCTAAGCGGGGGTCGCCGGGACAAGCCCGGCGACGACGAGAAAAAGATCACGCCACCTTTTGCGGCTCCTCCGCCGTGCAGGCGAAACAAATCTGCTCCACATGCCGGTGATCGGTACCGCAGCAGCCGCCCAGGATGGTGAGCTGCGGCATCCGCTTGCGCAGGTCGCGATACTGCCGCCCGAGCGCGACCGGATCGCCCGCGTCGAGATCGGGCGCCGCATCGAGCTCGGCGTGGCTGCGCACGGACGCGTTCGCCCGCAGGCCGCGCAGCCGGCGCACCCACGGTGCATCCTTGGCCAGCACATCCGCGAAGTGGGTCGGATGCGCGCAATTGAGCATGTAGTAGGCCGGAGCGAAATTGGTCGTCCGGTCGGTCTCCTCGATCGCATCCTGCAGCGATTGGCTGGTCGGCAGTCTGCCGTCGGTCTCGACCGTGAACGAGAGCACCACCGGCATGCCGGCGGCCTTGGCGGCGCGCGCGATGCCGATCGCCTCGTTCACGTAGTTGAGCGTGAAGGCGCTGACGAAATCGGCTTGCGTGCCGGCGAACACGTTGATCTGTCCGGCGTGATATTCTTGAGCTTCGCTCGCGCTCATGATGCGGTCAGGACTGTAGCCGTCGCCGCGCGGCCCGACATTGCCCGAGATCACGATCGGGGAAGCTGGCGTCTCGTGCGCGTCGCGCATCTCGGCCATCAGCGCGATCGAGCGGCGGTTCGCTTCCGCCAGCGCCTGCGCGTCATAGCCGAGCTTGGCCGCCCAGTCGCGGTTCGCGCGCCAGGTCGGGCTTTCGAGCACGAAGCCGAGCCTGCGATGCTTCGCCAGCGCGATGAAGCGCTCGTAATAGCGGCGCACCTGCGCGATGCCGTCCGCGTCCTTCATCAGGTCGAACGAGGCGAAGTAGGGAAGCTCGACACCTTCATGGAAGATCAGAAATGTTTCCATTCCGGCGTCGGTGAGAAACAGCCTGTCCGACAATTGCGGCAGGCGCGTGCGATACTTGGCCATCGGGGATTTCCTTTTCGATCCAATCGGTGGGAGGCACTCGCCATCCGGCGGCGTGCGAATGGCGCGGAAAATACCGATTGCGCGCAGCTCGCCTAGCCGTCCGGTGGTACACCGCGCCGCATTGAATTCCTTGTGACGGATCAGGTATTTGTTCCGTACCGGAAGGACCCTAAAAAGGGTTCAAAGGAAAAACTGCACCCTTGGTACAGTGCCGCTATGCTGGACCCGCAAGCCAAGACCGACACGCGCACGCGCATCCTCGAAGTCGCGGAGACCGCCGTGCTGGCGAAAGGCTTCGCCTCGACCTCGATCGAGGAGATCATCGCGGCGGTCGGCATCACGAAGAGCGGCTTCTTCTATCATTTCCGCGACAAGGGCGCGCTCGCGAAAGGCCTGCTGCTCCGCTACCTCGAGCAGGACCGGCAGGTGCTGGACGATATTTTCGCGCGCGGCGACGAGTTGAACGACGATCCGCTGCACGGTTTTCTTGTCGGGCTGAAGCTGTTCGCCGAAATGCTGGGCAATCTTCCCGAGGCGCATCCCGGCTGCCTCGCGGCCTCGTTCTGCTATCAGGACCAGTTGTTCAACAAGGAAATCCGCGACCTCAATAGACAGGGGATGCTCGCGTGGCGCGAGCGTTTCCGTGAACGCCTCGACATCATCGCCAAGCGTTATCCCCCGCGTCAGGCCGTGGACTTCGAGGCGCTGGCCGACATGGCGGCGTCGCTGGTCGAGGGCGGGCTGATCCTCGGGCGCGCGCTGCAGGACGCAAGCATTTTGCCGCGGCAGATTTTGCTATACCGGGACTTGGTTCGCTCCATCTTTCTGCCCGGGTAGTCCATGCAAGTTCTGGTTATCGGCGCCGGCGTGGTCGGCCTTGCGATCGCGAGGGCTACCGCGCTCGCTGGCCACGAGGTGATCGTCGCGGAGGCGACCGGCGGCATCGGCAACGGCGTGTCCTCGCGCAACAGCGAGGTGATCCATGCCGGCATGTACTACCCGACCGGCAGCTTGCGCGCGCGCCACTGCGTGCGCGGCCGGCGCATGCTCTATGAATTCTGCGCCTCGCACGGCGCACCGCATAAAAAAGTCGGCAAGCTGATCGTCGCGGTCGACGAGAAGCAAACCGCAAAGATCGAAGGCATCGCCAGACAGGGCGAGATCAACGGCGTCGAGGGGCTGGAGTTTCTCGGCGGCAACGCGGCGCGCGCCATGGAGCCGGCGCTCTATTGCGTGGCGGCGCTGCTGTCATCGGAGACCGGCATCATCGACAGTCACGGCTTCATGCTCGCGCTGGAAGGCGACCTCGAAGACCGCGGCGGGATGATCGCCTTCAACACAACGATTGAACGGCTGACGCCTTCGGCGTCAGGGTGGCAAGTAACCTTCAGCGGCGCCGAGGCGGGCACACTCACGGTCGATGCCGTGGTCAATTCGGCCGGTCTCGGCGCGCAGAAACTCGCGCGCGCCACTGACGGCTATCCGGAAGCGCGCGTGCCGCGCCTCGTGCTCGCCAAGGGCAATTACTTCGGCTTCATGGGAAAGCCCGCGTTCTCGCACCTGATCTATCCGGCCCCGGTCCAGGGCGGGCTCGGTACGCACGTCACGCTCGACATGGCGGGCCGCATGCGCTTCGGCCCCGACGTCGAATGGATCGACAGCGAGCACTACGACGTCGATCCCAAGCGCGCGGACTCGTTCTACGCCAGTGTGCGCACGTACTTCCCGGCGCTGCCCGACAACTCGCTGGTGCCTGACTATTGCGGGATCCGGCCGAAGCTGACCGGCAAGGGCGAGCCTGCGGCGGATTTCGTCATCGACGGCCCGGCCGCTCACGGCCTGCCGCGCCTTGTGCATCTGTTCGGGATCGAATCGCCCGGCCTCACTTCGGCGCTTTCGATCGCCGAGGATGTGGTGGAGCAGCTTCGGTGAAAGTCAGTCTGCCGGGCGCTCTTCGGCCTCGTCGGCTTTCGCCTTGCGCAGGGCGGCTGGCTTTTCGGTGATGGTGTTGCGCGCCTGCCGATTTGCGGCAGCCAGCAGCGCGGCTTTCTGATTGTCGCCCGTCGCCACGATGTCGCCCGGCCGCAGGGTCGGATCGTGCGCAACGTCGATCTTCGCGAGGCCGAACGAGTCCTTGCCGTTACAGGTGCAGCCGGGAACGATCTTCTCGCGATACACGAAGGCGTTCTCCAGGCTGGCATAGCGCGTGCCGTTGCTGGCCGTCGCGTGATCGATCTGGCTGCCGTTGAAGACCTGCGTTTTCGTCGCCGGGCAGAATGCGTTGCACAGCTGGATCGACGTCGCGTTGCCGTGCCGCTGCATCGGGAAATGGCGCCCGTCGCACAGCCGCACGCAGTAGGCGACGTAGCGCCCCGTGCCGCCGCTGATCGAAGGCGCGCCCGCGGGTCCGTAACGCTCCTGCATGACGGAGTTCGGATCGCTGTAGGCGTTCGCCTGCGGCGTGTATTGGCGCTGCTGCTGACCGAACCAGGAGTTCTGGCGCGGATACCGGTCGTCGTGCCGCTGGCTGCCGCCGAACCAGCCGAAAAAGCCCTGCGCGGACGCCGGGACGGCCTGCGTAACGACGGCAAGCAGCGCCAGAGCCAGAATGGGGATGAATGCGCGATCAGGTCGCACGGCCTACTCCCTACACGAAACCGCCGAGGGCCCGTGCTGGGTTACTGACGCGCAGCGGGCCGAAAGGTTCCCGAACGAGCCGTCGCATCGCGCCCGGTCCCGTTCAAGTATCCAATGGGATTAACCCTAGCGGCCGCGGGCAAAGCGCGCGCTGACCACGCGCGCTGGCTGCCGGCTAGCCTCAAAAATACCGCCACCAGACATACACGTGGCAGATCGCGATCGACACGATCATCATCGGGAAGGCGTAGAGCGAATAGGTGATGAAGCGGAACGGGACACCGTTGCGCTCCCCGATGCCGGCGACCGTCAGGTTGGCCGACGCGCCGATCAGGGTACCGTTGCCGCCGAGGCAGGCGCCAAGCGACAGGCACCACCATAGTGGTTCGATCTTGTCCGGCCCGCCGTAGGCCGGCGCCATGCTCTTGATCAGCGGGATCATGGTGGCGACGAACGGAATGTTGTCGACGATCGCGGAGAGGATCGCCGAGGACCACAGGATCGCGTAGCCGGCGGTGGCCATGTTGCCGCCGGTCGCGGCCACCAGCTGGTCGGCGAGCAGCTTGAGCAGGCCGCCGTGCTCGACGCCGTGCACCACCATGAACAGGCCGATGAAGAAGAAGATCGTGATCCATTCGACGTCGCCGAAGGTCTGGTGGATGTTGTGCGCCGCCTTCTCGGTGTGGTGAGCCCAGTTGTCGAGCAGCATCAGGACCGCGGCGCCGAACATCGCGATGGTGGCGGGCTCAAGATGCAGCGGCCGCGCCAGCACGAACGCGATCATCACAAGGACGATGACGACGAGCGACTGCTTGAGCAGCCGCCAGTCCTTGATCGATTCCAGGGCGTTCATCGCCATCACCCGTGCCTCGCGCTCGGGCGTCGTTTTCAGGTCCTTACCCCAGACGAGATGGATCATGATCGCCTGCACGACCATCACGACGACGATCACCGGCGCGAGATGGAGCACGAACTGGTTGAACGACAACCCGACCTGCGTGCCGATCAGGATGTTGGGTGGATCGCCGATCAGAGTCGCGGTGCCGCCGATGTTCGAGGCGAAGATCTCGGCGAACAGATACGGGTAGGCCGGCACTTCGAGCTGCTTCACGATCGCGAGCGTGACCGGCACGATTAGCAGCACGGTCGTGACGTTGTCGAGGAAAGCGGAGAGCACCGCCGTCGTGATCTGCAGCAGGAACAGGATGCCGGCCGGATGCGCCTTGGCGGTCTGCGCCGACCAGATCGCGATGTATTCGAACATCCCGGAGCGGCGCGAGACCGACACGAGGATCATCATGCCGGTGAGCAGCCCGATGGTGTTCCAGTCGATCCCCTTGATCGCTTCTTCCTGGCTGTACACGCCGACCAGGATCATGACGGACGCGCCGATCAACGCGATGATCGCGCGATTGACCTTCTCCGACATGATGATCGCGTAGGTGACGAGCAGGATGACGGTCGACACCCACATCGGGTTGAGACCGAAATAGACGGTGGACGCGTGCCCGCTCATCAGCGATTCCCCCCAGAATGCGACGGCAACGTCCGGTACCGCAGCAAGCAAGTCAAGATGACTTGAGGAATACCGCGCTAACGCGTCGTCGAAAATGCAAACCAGATCGCGATGGCGGCAAGCGCGAGGGCGAGCACGCGCCGGATGCGTCGGACCTGCTCGGGCCTTACGATCAGGGCCCGCAGGCGGCTCGCCGACAGGACGATGGCCGCGTGGATGAGGGTGGCGATTGACACATAGATGGCGGAGAGCGTGAGGGTTTGTACCGGGATGCGTCCGGCCCCGACGTCGATGAAGTCGGGCAGCATCGCGACGTAGAAGATGGCAGCCTTCGGGTTGAGCAGATTGGTAATCAGCCCGCGTCGGAACGCCGAGGCGCGCTCACTGATGTCGCCTGCCGCATCCGCGGGCGGGGTCTCGTCCGCGGTCGACCACGCGTCCCACGCGAGCCAGAGCAGATAGGCGACGCCGCCCCAGCGCAACGCCTCGTAGAGAAAAGTGGAGTTCTCGATGATCGCCGCGACGCCGAGCGCGGCTGCGATGCCGTAGGCTGATAATCCAAGTGCGATCCCTGCGACCGCCGCGAGTCCTGTGCGCCAGCCGCGCGAGAGCGACAACGCCGCAAGCCAGGCCATGTTCGGCCCCGGGGTGATCTCGATGATCGCGCAGGTCAACGCGAACGCGAGCAGAGTGGCAGGAGCGATCACGGCGCTGCCTCGTGGGTCAGGCGGCTAATGCGCCTCGTCCCAGTTGTCCGCCGCGTGTGCGCCGACCGCGAGTGGCACCGAGAGCGAGATCGCCGGCATCGGCGCCTCTTCCATCACCTGCTTGACCACCGGCATGGTCTTGGCGACCTCGTTGTCCGGCACCTCGAACACCAGTTCGTCGTGTACCTGCAGCAGCATCTGCGCGCTGAGCTTCTGCTTCGCCAGCGCCGGTTCCATGCGGATCATCGCACGGCGGATGATGTCGGCGGCGGAGCCCTGCAGCCGCGCGTTGATGGCGGCGCGCTCGTTGAAGGCGCGCAGCGAGGGATTCGAATTGGCGATGTCCGGATAGTGACACTTGCGCCCGAACAGGGTCAGCACGTAGCCGTTGTTCTTGGCGAATGCCTTGGTGTCATCCATGTAGGCGCGGATGCCGGGGAAGCGCTCGAAATACTTCTTGATGTAGGCGCCGGCTTCCTCGCGCGGGATCGCCAACTGATTGGCAAGCCCGAACGCCGAAATGCCGTAGATGATGCCGAAGTTGATCGCCTTGGCGCGGCGGCGGATATCGCCCGGCATCCCTTTCACCGGCACGCCGAACATCTCCGACGCCGTCATGGCGTGGATGTCGAGGCCGTCCTTGAAGGCCTGGCGCAGCGCCGGCACGTCCGCGATCTCGGCAAGCAGCCGCAGCTCGATCTGCGAATAGTCGGCGGACACGAGCTTGTGCCCCGGCGTTGCCACGAAAGCGCGGCGGATCTTGCGGCCCTCGTCATTGCGGATCGGGATGTTCTGCAGGTTCGGCTCGGAAGACGACAGGCGCCCGGTCGGCGTCGCAGCGAGCGCATAGTTCGTGTGCACGCGCTTGGTCGCCGGATTGATGTAGCCCGGCAGCGCGTCGGTGTAGGTCGACTTGAGCTTGGTAACCTGCCGCCATTCCAGGATCTTCGTCGGCAACTGATGGCCCTGCTCGGCGAGTTCGTCGAGCACGCGCGCGCCGGTCGACCATTGGCCGGTCTTGGTCTTGGTGCCGCCCTCCAGCTGCATCTTGCCGAACAGGATATCGCCGAGCTGCTTCGGGCTGCCGGGGTTGAAGTTCGGATCGCCGGCAAGCTCGCGCACCTCGGCTTCCAGCGCTGCACCGCGCTGCGCGAATTCACCGGAGAGCCGCGACAGGACCTGCCGGTCGACCGAAATGCCGCGCCGCTCCATGCGCGCCAGCACCGGCAGGAGCGGACGCTCCAGCGTCTCGTAGACGGTCATCACATGTTCGGCGACCATGCGTGCCTTGAGCACCTCGGCAAGGCGCAGTGAAATGTCGGCGTCCTCGGCGACGTAAGGCGCGGCCTTCTCGAACGTGACGTTGTCGAAGGTCACCTTGGCCTTGCCGGTGCCGATCACGTCGTTGTAGTCGACCGCCGCGTGGTTGAAGTAGCGCGGCGCGAGCGCATCGAGCGAATGCGCAAAGCGCCCGGCGTCGAGCACGTACGACATCAGCATGGTGTCCTCGTGCGATTGCATGTCGATGCCGCGCACCGCGAACACCTGCAGCTCGAATTTCAGGTTTTGCCCGATCTTCAAGACGCCCGGGTCTTCCAGCAGCGGCTTGAGCGCGGCGAGTGCCGCCTTTTCGGGAATCTGGTCGGGGTCGAGCCCGCCGCCGAACAGGCCATCGCCATTGCCGCCCTTGCGGTGCGCGAGCGGGATGTAACACGCCTCGTTCGGCGCGACCGCGAGCGCGATGCCGCACAGCGGCGCCTGCATCGGGTCTTCGCCGACCGTCTCGATGTTGATCGCCACCACGCCGGCGTCGAAGGCGCGCGCGATCCACGGCGCGAGCTGATCGATGTTGCGCACGATCTCGTAACGCGGGCGCTCGATCTTCGCGGCGCGCGCCGCTTCCAGCCGCGCGGCGGCAAGCTGTTGCGGCGTTGCGGCGACCGCCGGCTCGGTCGCCTTCGGCCGCGGTTTGGCCGTCATGCCGCCGCCGGTCAGTGGTAGGCCGGGCGACGCGGATGCAGACGCGCCGGCTGTGGGCGCGGCGCGCGGGCTTTGCGGCGCTGCCGCCGAAGGCTCGATCGCGCCGGAGTCGATGCCGGCGAATTCCGCGACGCGCCGCGTCAGCGCGGAAAACTCCATCACCTTCAGGAAGGCGATGAGGAGCTTGTGGTCCGGCTCGTGAACCGCGAGGTCGGCAAGCGGCACTTCGAGTTTCACCTTGTCGTCGAGCGTGACCAGCACCTTGGAGATGCGCGCCTTCTCGGCATTGTCGATCAGCGCCTGGCGGCGCTTCTCCTGCTTGATCTCGCCCGCGCGCGATAGCAGCGTTTCGAGATCGCCGTATTCGCCGATCAGCTGCGCGGCGGTTTTCACGCCGATTCCCGGCACGCCCGGCACGTTGTCGGACGAGTCGCCGATCAGCGACTGCACCTCGATCACCTTGTCGGGCGTGACGCCGAATTTCTCGAACACCTCCGTGACGCCAATCTTCTTGTCCTTCATCGTGTCGTACATGATGACGCAGTCGTTCACGAGCTGCATCAGGTCCTTGTCGGACGACACGATGGTGACGTTGGCGCCTGCCGCGCACGCCTGCCGCGCGTAGGTGGCGATCAGGTCGTCGGCCTCGAAGCCGAGCATTTCGAGGCACGGGATATCAAAGGCGCGCACGGCCTCGCGGATCAGCGGGAACTGTGGAATGAGATCGGCGGGGGCATCCGGCCGGTGTGCCTTGTAGTCCTTGTACAGCTCGTTGCGGAACGTCTTCTCGGATTTGTCGAACACGACGGCGAGATGCGTCGGCTTGTCCTCCGGCTTCATGTCGCGCAACAGCTTCCACAGCATGTTGCAGAAGCCGAGCACCGCGTTGACCTGCAATCCGTCGGACTTGCGGTTCAGCGGCGGCAGGGCGTGATAGGCGCGGAAAATGTAACCGGAGCCGTCGACCAGAAAGACGTGATCGCCTTTTTTCACCGGGCGCGACACGGGGGACGCCGCTGGGCGCGGCGGTCTTCGCGGATGCTTTGGCCATGGCCCGAATATAGGGCCTCGGGCGGAGATTTCACGCCGCCCGGCCGCTTATCCACGCTCCAGAATCACTCCGCGGGCTGCAGCGCGTATTTCGGCTTGTTTTTCAGCCGCGCCCAGGCGGGCCGCTCGAACAGGAACCGGAGCGGCGTGCCACGTACCGCCCAGAACAGCGCGACCGCGACCGCGATGCCCGAGGCCGTCACGAGCAGCGCGACCGTTCCGATATCGGGGATCAGGCCGGACTTCAGCAGCACGGAACGCGAGGCCGCCATCCCGAGGAAGAACGCCAGATAGACGACGATCGTGTTCCGTCCGAGATAGCGCAGCGGAGCGAACGCATCGCTCTTCGCCATCAGCGCGGAGGCCGCCACGACGGCCGCCGCGCCGATAAGACCCAGCGTGAGCGAGACGAACGGCCTGTCGGCAAGGCCGCTGAACACATAGAAGCCGTTCAGCAGCGCCCATGCGACCAGCGCGTATGCGGCGAGCGCGGGCCGCGTCTGCGCCCCCGCGGCGATCTGGAAGATGCGCGCCGCACAGACATAGCCGGTGTAGAAATAGACGAAGCGGGCGGCGAATTCGTCGATCACGGTCCAGCCGGTTTCGATCGGCGCGATCTCCAGCGCCGCCGCGATCAGCCAGATCACGATGACCGGTACGCCGCGCGTCGCCTTGGTGACGACGAAGAAAATCGGCAGCAGGTAGATGAACCAGAGCGTGCCGAACGGCTCGATGAAGGCTTCGGCGTAGAGTTTTGCGACGCCGAGCGCGCCATGCTCGGCCGCGAAGCCCGGCGCCTTGAAGGCGAACTGGATCGTCACCCACAGCAGGTAGAAGTAGGCGAAGTGCACGACCTTGCGGTCGAGATAGGTACGCCAGTCACGGTCGATCACACGCGCGAGGAACAGGCCCGAGATGAGGAAGAAGTCCGGCATGCGGAAAGGCTTGGCGAACGCCACCAGATGGCCCATCCAGCTTTGCTCGCCGGCGACCTGCTCGACGCCGAGCGTCGAATGCATCATCACCACCATGACGATGCAGAAGCCCTTGGCGTAGTCCACCCAGTCGACGCGCGGCGCGCCGACGTGTCCCATATCCGTTCCCATGTGTGCCATTTTGCACGCCGTGCGTTGAATTGGCCTTTACGGCTGCAAGGAGCGGGCCGGGGCGGGGAGTAGGAATGTGTTAACCATACCGCGCTCGTCGTCATCACCGGGCCGCGCCGAAGGCGCGTGACCCGGTGACCCCGATAGAGCGGGCAACACCTAAGCGGGATCGCCGGGACAAGCCCGGCGATGACGAGTGATGAAATTCGACTCGCCCCTTCCCATCGATGACGCGCTGCCGCGGCTTACCTCCGCATTGCGCACGTCGAACGCCGCCGTGCTCGTCGCGCCGCCCGGCGCCGGCAAGACCACGCGCGTGCCGCTGGTGCTCAGCGACGAGCCGTGGGCGAAGGGCAAGATCCTCGTGCTGGAGCCGCGCCGCATCGCGGCCCGCGCCGCGGCCGACCGCATGGCGAAAACGCTCGGCGAGCGCGTCGGCGATACCGTCGGCCTGCGCGTGCGCTTCGGCTCCAAGGTGTCGGCCAGTACCCGCATCGAGGTCGTCACCGAGGGCGTGTTCACGCGGCTGATCCTCGACGACCCGGAACTGAAGGACGTCGCGGCCGTGCTGTTCGACGAATTCCACGAGCGCTCGCTCGACGCGGACCTGGGGCTCGCATTGGCGCGTGACGCGCAGCAGGGCCTGCGCGAGGACCTGAAGATTCTGGTGATGTCGGCGACCATCGACGGTGCGCGCATCGCGGCGCTGCTCGGCAATGCGCCGGTGATCGAATCGCAGGGCAGGGCGTTTCCGGTCGAGACGCGCTACACGGGGCGCGATTCGCGCGCGCGCGTCGAGGACCAGGTTTCGGACGCGGTCGCGCGCGCGCTGCGCGCCGAACCGGGCTCGGTGCTGGCGTTCCTGCCGGGCGCTGCCGAAATCCGCCGCACCGAGACATTGCTGAAAGAGCGCGTCGATGCCGCGACCGACGTGGTCGCGCTCTATGGCGCGCTCGATGCCGAGACGCAGGACCGTGCGATTTCTCCGGCGCCGCCCGGCCGCCGCAAGGTCGTGCTCGCCACCTCCATCGCCGAAACCTCGCTCACCATCGAGGGCGTGCGCATCGTGGTCGATTCAGGGCTGGCGCGCGTGCCGCGCTACGAGCCCGATGTCGGCCTGACGCGGCTCGAGACCGTGCGCGTGTCGCGCGCCGCCGCCGACCAACGGCGCGGCCGCGCCGGACGCACGGAACCGGGCATCGCGTATCGGCTGTGGGACGAGCCGCAGACCGCGTCGCTCGAAGCCTATGCGCGGCCGGAAATCCTCGCCGCCGACCTTTCTTCTTTCGTGCTTGATCTGGCGGCCTGGGGCGCGGCACCGGAGACGCTCTCGTTTCTCGATTCCCCGCCGAAAGGCGCGCTCGTCGAAGCGCGCGCGCTGCTCGACCGAGCTCGGTGCGCTCGATGACAGTCGCATCACCGACGAAGGCCATGCGCTGCGCCGCTTGCCGCTGCCGCCGCGCTTGGCGCGCATGGTGGTCGACGCGGCGCGCGAGGGCGCGGGCGCGCTCGCCGCCGACATCGCGGCGGTGCTCACGGAGAGGGGGCTTGGCGGCGATGATGTGGACCTGACGCATCGCGTCGAGAACTTCCGCCGCGACCGCTCGCGCCGCGCGAGCGATGCACGCGCGATGGCGCAGCGGTGGGTTGAACTTGCTGAGAGTAGCCCCTCACCCGCCTCGCTCGCGGAGCTCGCTCGGCACCCTCTCCCCGCCTTGCGGGGAGAGGGTCGCGAGGCGCCAGCCGAGCGGGGTGAGGGGCAGCATACCGTCGGCTCCACCCTCGCGCTCGCCTATCCCGACCGCATCGCGAAGAACCGGGGCAACGGTGCGTTCACGCTCGCGAACGGGCGCGGCGGAAATGTCGATCAGGCCTCGCCGCTCTCGCGCGCGCCGTTCATCGCGGTCGCCGAGCTGACCGGCACCGCGTCGAACGCGCGCATCGTACTCGCCGCGCCGATCGCGCTCGAAGAGATCGAGGCGCTTTTCGCGGATCGCATCGAAAGCCGCGACGACGTGACGTTCGACGAGAAATCCCTGAGCCTGCGCGCGCGCCGTTCGCGCCGCCTCGGCGCCATCTTGCTCAGTGAACAGACGCGCAAGGTCGCGCCCAGCGAGGAAACGGCCCGATTGCTCGCCGAAGGGATCGCGCGCGTCGGCATCGGAAAGCTGCCGTGGCCCAAGGCGCTCTCGCAATGGCGCGATCGCGTGATGTTCCTGCGCAAGACGGAAAGCGATGAGTGGCCGGACCTGTCCGATGCGGCGTTGGCCGCGAATGTGGAGTGGCTGGTCACCGCCAGCGCCGGGAAAACGGCCGTTGTCGCAAATTTCTCCCGACGATCTGTCCGCAGCTTTGAATGAATTGCTGCCGTGGCCGCTGCGCCGCCGCCTCGATGCCGAAGCACCGACGCATTTCACGGCACCCACCGGGACGAACGCGGCGATCGACTATGAGGCCGACGCTGGCCCGACAATCTCGATCCGCTTGCAGGAATTGTTCGGGCTCAGCGCAGCATCCGAGCATCGCAGGCGGGCGCATCCCGCTGGTGATCGAGTTGCTGTCGCCCGGCGCACAAGCCGGTGCAGATCACGCGCGACCTGCCGGGCTTCTGGCGCGGCTCGTATGCGGCGGTGCGCACCGAGATGCGCGGGCGCTATCCGCGCCATCCCTGGCCGGACGATCCGCTCGCGGCAGCAGCGACGCGGCGCGCCAAGCCGCGCGGGACGTAAATCTCTTCCTATCGTCATGGCCGGGCATAGCCCCTCGAAGACGGGCGTAAACGCCCTGATGCCCGGCCATCCCGATTGATCGGGCACGATGGTGCGTGCTCTATCGGGATCACCGGGTCTCGCCGCTTCGCGGCGGCCCGGCGATGACGAGGAGAGTGTGAGCACACCGCAACTCATCGGCCTCGACTGGGGCACCACGTCGTGCCGCGCCTACCTGATCGGCGCGGACGGTGCGGTGCTGGCGCGCGTCGCCGGCGGCCCGGGAATCTTGAAAGTCGAAAACGGCGCGTTCGGTGCCGCACTCGACGCAATGATCGGTGGCTGGCCAAAGCTGCCGGTCATCCTCTCGGGCATGATCGGCAGCCGGCAGGGATGGCACGAAGCGCCTTACGCACGCTGTCCGGCGAGTGCAGACGAGATCGTCAAGGCTCTCGCAAGAATCGCGCACGCAGGCCAAACGATTTCGCTTGTGCCCGGCCTCTCGACCGAGAACGACGCAATGCCGGACGTCATGCGCGGCGAGGAGACACAGATTTTCGGCGCGCTCGCACGTTCGGGCGGCGGCGATGGCCTGTTCCTGCTGCCCGGCACGCACTCCAAATGGGCCGAGGTCTCGGGCGGGCGCATCGTATCGTTCCGCACTTTCATGACCGGCGAGGTGTTCGGCGCGCTCAAGGAGCACACCATCCTCGGCCGCCTGATGCGCGGCAATGCGCCGGATGCTGAAGCTTTCTCGCGCGGCGTGCGCGAAGGCGCGGCGCTCGACAGCGCGGGCGCGCTGCTCAACCGCGTGTTCGCGACACGTACGTATGGGCTGATGGACAAGCTCGCCGATACGGCGCTGTCCGATTATCTCAGTGGCTTGTTAATCGGCGCCGAAGTCGCGGAGGCAACGCGCAAGACAACAAGCGCCGTCACAATCATCGCGAGCCCCGCGCTTGCGCAGCGCTACACCGAGGCATTGAAACTGCTCGGACACGACAGCACGCTCGCGCCGGCCGATTGCGTCGCCGCTGGTCACTGGCGCATTGCGCGCGCTGCCGCTCTGTGTTGAGACACGCCCATGCTCGACCTGCGCACGGCCCTGAAACAATGCCCGATCGTCGCGATCCTGCGCGGCGTGAAGCCGGATGAAGTCGAAGCGATTGGCGATGCGCTGGTCGAAGCCGGTGTCGTCGTTATCGAGGTGCCGCTCAATTCGCCGAACCCGTTCGAGAGCATCAAGCGGCTTGCATCTCGTCACGGTGCACGCGCGCTTGTCGGTGCCGGCACGGTGCTCGAGGTGGCCGATGTGGCGCGCGTCAAGGAAGCCGGCGGCAAGCTGATCGTTGCGCCGAATTTCGACGCCGACGTGGTGCGCGCCGCCAAGGCTGCCGGCCTCGCTACGCTGCCCGGCGTGATGACGCCGTCCGAAGGTTTCGCGGCGCTGAAGGCCGGCGCGGACGGGCTGAAATTGTTTCCCGCCGAGATCATCCCGCCGGCCGTGTTCAAGGCCTGGCGCGCGGTCTTCCCCGCCGAAACGCTGCATGCTCGTGGTCGGCGGCGTCGGCGTCGACAACATCGCCGCCTACCGCGAAGCGGGCGCCTCCGGCTACGGCATAGGCTCGGCGCTCTACAAGCCGGGCCGGTCCGCGGCCGAGGTCGGGAAACTGGCGCGGGCGCTGGTGGCGGCCGCGTAGTGTTTCAGTTTGAGTTTCGGGCGATTAGGTTCATCGCCTGTATCCAGCTTAGCATGCGCGGCGATGGGTGAACTCCCCACTACCTCGGACATGGTGAGCCAGGCGCACAGGCGCGCGTCGCGCGATGCGCCACCTCCGGCATGGCGCCCTGTGAACGGCGGGCTCGCGATGGCCGCTGTTTTTACCGTTCCAATGATCATCTTTGCTGGCGCGAACGTCGGTGTCTCGCTGTACGCCTTGATTTTGAACGCCGCCGTTGGCTTCGCCTTGGGGTTCTTTCCTCTCAAGAGGCGGAAGGACGCCTACGATCGCGCCTGGAAGCGTGAACTCGAAGTCCTCCGGGGACGAGCGATGGGCTGAAGGTCCGAAAGGCGAGAAGCCCCCGACGTGACCTGATCATCCTGCCGGCGGGCCGCAAAGACTTGATTTTTCGGCCTTTCTGCCCCATATTCGGGTTCAAGAAGTGAGGCCTCTCGTTCGGCAAATGTCGTGCGGGAGGTTTATTGCTTTTGGCGCTACCACCATGACCAAGCAGAACCGCACCGGCCATATTCGCCTCACCTCGCATCCGGGGCGGGGCGGTGTCGCGACGCGCTTTCCGATGCGCTGGGGCGCGGCCTCGGCGCGCGAGCGCGGGCCGGTGATCGGCACCGTCAATGCGGGCGCGGACCGCAACGCGATCGGCGCGCATGGCGGCTCCTATTCGCTCTACCGCGCGCTCGCGGTGTCGTCCGGCGCGCTGAGCCCGATCGCGCGGCCCGACCTCACCAACACGTCGCCGGTCGGTCGAGATCGGCCCATTCGCGCAATGGTGCGAGCCGGGGCGATCGTCTCGCTCGATCCGTGGGGCCATCGCATCGCGGAGGATTTCCGCCGGAGATCGCCGAGGGCGTCGACATCCGCCCGACCATCGCGGTGACCAAGGCGCGGCTCACGATCTCCGGAGCTCGACGAAGCGATCGTGGCCGGCCGGCTCAAGGTCGACGGCACCATCATGAAGGATACCGGCGAGGTCGCCGTCACCAAGGCGGCGGTCGAGCCGGTCTGGTATCTGCCCGGCATCGCGGAACGCTTCGGCGTCGCCGAGGACGCGCTGCGCCGCACGCTGTTCGAGCAGACCGGCGGCATGTATCCGGAACTGGTGACGCGGCCGGACCTGTCCGGTGTTCCTGCCGCCGATCGGCGGCATCACGCTCTACATCTTCGGCGATCCGTCCGCCGTGTGGGACAAGCGCCGCACGCTCGCCTGCCGCGTGCACGACGAGTGCAACGGCTCGGACGTGTTCGGCTCCGACATCTGCACCTGCCGGCCGTATCTGATCCACGGCATCGAGGAGGCGATCCGCGAGGCGCAGAACGGCGGCGCGGGGCTGATCGTCTACAATCGCAAGGAAGGCCGCGCGCTCGGCGAGGTGACCAAGTTCCTCGTCTACAACGCGCGCAAGCGCCAGGAGGGCGGCGACCAGGCGGCGACCTATTTCGAGCGCACCGAATGCGTCGCCGGCGTGCAGGACGCGCGCTTCCAGCAGCTGATGCCCGACGTGCTGCACTGGCTCGGCATCACCCGGATCGACCGCTTCGTCTCGATGTCGAACATGAAGCACGACGCGTTGACGGGCTCCGGCATCGAGATCGGCGAGCGCGTGCCGATCCCCGACGAGCTGATCCCCGACGACGCCAACGTCGAGATGGAGGCGAAGAAGGCCGCCGGCTATTTCACGCCCCATGCGCCGACCGCGGACGAATTGAAGGCGACGGTCGGCCGCGAGATCAAGGAATTCTGATTGGGTGAGGCGCAAGCCGCGCGGTCTCTGCTGTCGGCATCAGCCGTCCGCGAGCGCGCGCATGAGATGTTCGTCGCGGGGCTGGAGGGCAGGCTCGAGCATTTCACCGTCGATCTGGAGAGCCTCGGCGTCGCGGCGCATGTCGTCTCCGAGCTGATCCGCGTCAACTATCCGGACCTGAACGTGCCGTTCCATGCGCGCTGGCGGCATTTCGTGGTCGGCGCGCGCGACCTGTGGGCCGAGCGCGCGGCACAAGCGGCCTGGCCCTCCGCCCGCCGCTAGGGCGCGCGCCGAATTCGATCTCGCGATCACCTCGGTGCTGCTCGATGCGGGCGCCGGCGCGGCGTGGCACTACCTCGATCGCCGCGACCGAACAGGTCGTCTCGCGCTCGGAAGGGCTCGCGGTCGCGAGCCTGCGCATGTTCGAGTCGGGCGCTTTTCGGCCGATCCCGCCGATCCGTTACGGGCCGACGCCGAACGGCTGATGCGATCTGAAGCACGAGGAAGTCGCCGACGGCTTCCAGAGCATGGTCGGCAACCCGCTGGTCGGCGTCGAAGGCCGCGCCGCTCTGCTGCGAGCCTTGGCGCGGCGGTCGCGCCAGCCCGAACGTGTTCGCGCGCCATGATCGCGCGCGCCCGGGCGGCTTGTACGACTATCTGGTGGCGCAAGCCGAGGACGGCCGCCTGCCGGCGCCGCGCATCCTCGAAGTGCTGCTGCGAACATCTGGGGCCGATCTGGCCGAGCCGGCTCACGCCTCGGCGGCGTGCCGCTCGGCGACTGCTGGCGCCATCCGGCGATCCAGCGCGACGACGCCCCAACGGCCTCGTGCCGATCCACAAGCTGTCGCAGTGGCTGGCCTATTCGCTGATCGAGCCGCTGCAATGGTCCGGCATCGAGGTGACCGACATCGACGGCCTCACGGGCCTCGCCGAATACCGCAACGGCGGGCTGTTCGTGGATTCCGGCGTGCTGCGCCTGCGCAATCCCGAGGCTGCGATCCATCCCAATCCGGTCGACTCGGCACTGGTCGTCGAATGGCGCGCGCTGACCGTCGCGCTGCTCGACCAGATCGCGGCGTTGATCCGCGAGCGGCGCGGGCTGACGATCGATGAATTCCCGCTCGCGCGCGTGCTCGAAGGCGGCACCTGGGCGGCCGGCCGCCTGCTCGCGCGCGACAAGCGGCCCGATGCCAGCCCGCCGATTGCGGTGGTGAGCGACGGCACGGTATTCTGAGCTTTCTTTCCCTCTCCCCGTGAAACGGGGAGAGGGTGCCGAGCGCCGAAGGCGTGAGGCGGGTGAGGGGCGATATCTGAGCGCTGCCCCTCACCCGGCTCGCTTCGCTCGCCACCCTCTCCCCGCAAATGCGGGGAGAGGGAAAGAGGCAGGGGGAACACCATGCAAGGCGTCACCGTCGTCGACCATCCGCTGGTGCAGCACAAGCTGACCCTGATGCGCGACAAGCAACGCTCGACCAAGGGCTTCCGCCAGCTGCTCAACGAGATCGGCATGCTGCTCGCCTACGAGGTCACGCGCGACCTCCGCTCGAAATGATCGACATCGAAACGCCGCTGCAGCCGATGAAGGCGCCGGTGCTCGCCGGCAAGAAGCTGGTGCTCGCGCCGATCCTGCGCGCGGGCGTCGGCTTCCTCGACGGCATGCTGACGCTGGTGCCGTCCGCGCGCGTCGCGCACATCGGGCTCTATCGCGACCCGAAGACGCTCGTTGCGGTCGAGTATTATTTCAAGGCGCCCGAGGACGTCGCCGACCGGCTCGTGCTGGTGCTCGATCCGATGCTGGCGACCGCGAATTCGGCGATCGCGGCGGTCGACCGGCTGAAGGAAGCCGGCGCGAAGAACATCCGCGTCGTCTGCCTGCTCGCCGCGCCCGAGGGGATCGAGAAATTCCATGGGTCATCATCCCGAGGTGCACATCTGGACCGCGGCGATCGACAGCCATCTCGACGAGCACGGCTACATCATCCCGGGCCTCGGCGACGCGGGCGACCGGATGTTTGGGACGAAGTGACGCGTTCTTTCCCTCTCCCCGTGAGACGGGGAGAGGGTGCCCGAGCGCAGCGAGGGCGGGTGAGGGACAACTGCGTTCATCGCGCCAGCCCCTCACCCGGCTCGGACCTTCGGTCCTCGCCACCCTCTCCCCGCTGAAGCGGGAGAGGGAAAGCAAGGCGCGGCGATGACGATTTGAGGGAACCCCTCAACCCTTCATTCACCAGCCGTTCTGAAACCATCCGAAACCGCCACCCCGTTAGCCTCCTGCTTGCCACTCCTGTGCTTGGATGCGGCCCGTCCGGTCCTCGCGGTGTTTTGAGTCATGCGGCAGATTCTCTTCTTTGCCATCGCGGCCCTCGTGCTCGCCGGCGTCATGCCGCGCGTGATGGGTCACGTCGGCAAAGACCAGATCATCGAGGCGAAGCCGGTGAAGCCGGCCGAACCGGCGCCGAAGCAGCAGACGGGCTATCGCACCGTCACGGTGCAGGGCGACCGCCTCGGGCATTTCCAGGTCGAAGGCTCGGTCGACGGCCGGCGGCTCGACTTCATGGTCGACACCGGCGCATCGCTGGTCGCATTGCGCGAGCGCGACGCGAACAAGCTCGGCATCTTCCCGGGACCGCGCGATTACACGGCGCGCACGAGTACGGCGAACGGCGTCATCGCGGTCGCGCCGGTGCGGCTCTCCTCGCTCGAAATCAACGGCATCCGCATCTATGACGTCGGCGCGGTGGTCGTTCCCGACAAGGCGCTCGGGGTGAACCTGCTCGGCATGTCGTTCCTCTCGCGCGTGCGGCGCTTCGAGATGGCCAACGGCCGTCTCGTGATGGAACAGTAACCGCGGGTTGTCATTGCCCGCGAAAGCGGGCAATCCAGTAATCACCGAACATGAAATTTGCTGACGGAGCGATACGGCGTCGTCGGCGTTTACTGGATCATCCGCTTTCGCGGATGATGACACCGGAGTTTGACGTGCTTCCCAAGCCGAAACCCTCCCTCAAGCCCAACACCTATGCGTATGAATCAGAGCCGATGGTGAAGCCGACCGGCTTCCGCGAATACGACGCGCGCTGGCTGTTCGGCAAAGAGATCAACCTGATGGGCGTGCAGGCGCTGGGGCTCGGGCTCGGCACGCTCATTCACGAGCTTGGCGTGAAGCCGGAGCTGGTGACCGGCCACGATTTCCGCGGCTACTCGGCCTCGATCAAGATGGCGCTCGTCACCGGCTTGATGACCGCCGGCATCAAGGTGAAGGACATCGGGCTTGCGGTGACGCCGATGGCGTATTTCGCGCAGTTCGACCTCGACGTGCCGTGCGTCGCGATGGTGACGGCCTCGCATAACGACAATGGCTGGACCGGCGTGAAGATGGGTGCGAACCGTCCGCTCACTTTCGGGCCGGACGAGATGACGCGGCTCAAAGAGATCGTGCTCGGCGGTGGAGGGAAGGCGCGGCCCGGCGGCGCTTACGAATTCATCGCGAACTTCCCGGAGCGTTACATCGCCGATCTCACCAAGCGGCCGAAGATCAGGCGCAAGCTCAAAGTTGTCTGCGCCTGCGGCAATGGGACGGCGGGTGCATTCGCGCCGCGTGTGCTTGAGGCTATCGGCTGCGAGGTGATCCCGCTCGACTGCGAGCTCGACCACACCTTCCCGAATTACAATCCCAATACCGAAGACATGAAGATGCTGCACGCCATGCGTGACGCCGTGCTCGAGCACAAGGCGGACGTGGCGCTCGGCTTCGACGGCGACGGCGATCGCTGCGGCGTCGTGGACAACGAGGGCGATGAGATCTTCGCCGACAAGGTCGGCGTGATGCTGGCGCGCGATATCTCGGCGAACATTCCGAACGCCAAATTCGTCGCCGACGTGAAGTCGACCGGCCTGTTCGCGACCGACCCGGTGCTGATCGGGAACGGCGCCAAGACCGACTATTGGAAGACTGGCCATTCCTACATGAAGCGCCGCGTCAACGAGATCGGCGCGGTCGCGGGCTTCGAGAAGTCCGGGCACTTCTTCTTCAACAAGCCGATGGGACGGGGCTATGACGACGGGCTGATCTTCGCGCTCGCGGTCTGCGACATGCTCGACCGCAATCCTGCAAAATCGATGGCGGACCTGAAAAACGCGCTGCCCAAGACCTGGGGCTCGCCGACGATGTCGCCGCATTGCGACGACGAGAAGAAGTACGGCGTGGTCGAAGCGGTGGTGAAATACTTCGAGGCCGCGCAGAAGAAGGGCGAGAAGGTGATCGGCCAGACGATCCGTGACCTCGTTACCGTCAACGGCGTTCGTGTCACCGTGGAGGACGGCACCTGGGGACTGGTGCGTGCCTCATCGAACAAGCCCGAGCTGGTGGTGGTGGTCGAAAGCCCGGCGTCGGAGGCGCGCATGCGCGAGATGTTCAAGGCGGTCGACGCCGTGCTGCGCACGCACCCGGAAGTGGGCGCGTATAATCAGACGATTTGAATGGTCATTCCGGGGCGCCGCGAAGCGGCGAGCCCGGAATCCATAACCACAGGCCCGTGATTATCGCGAGTATCGTGGTTATGGATTCCGGCCCTCGCTACGCTCGGCCGGAATGACGAGCACCGAACTAAGGCTCTACATCCTTGAACACGTCGATCTCCACGCCACCCGGCAGCATGGTGCGCCACGCGGTGAGAAAACCCTGCATGCGCACGTCGCCGGCGATGCGCGCGCGGTTGATTTCCATCTCCTCCGCCGTCTCGTACTCGATCGTCTGGATGAATTTGCCGGGATCGTCCACGTTTTGAATGAGCCGCACCTCGGTGCCGCCGAGCATTTCGTAGAACGGCTTGGATGCGTTCACCAGCGCGAGGAGCTGCGAGGGATCGGCCGAGGGCAGCGTGAACCGCAGATGCAGCGTCCGCCGGACTTTGCGTCCCGTCTCTGCCATCGTCCGCCTCCTCAGTGCGCGCCTGGGCGCACGCTCACTCTTTCTCTTCCTTGAACGTCGCGCGGAACGGGTGCGCCGGATAAACGCCGAGAATGCGCAATTCGCGCGAGAAGAACTTCAGTTCTTCGAGCGCGAACGCGAGCCCGCGATCGTCCGGATGCCCCTCCACGTCGGCGTAGAACATCGTGGCGAAGAAATTGCCCTCGATCATGTAGCTTTCGAGCTTGGTCATGTTCACGCCGTTGGTGGCGAACCCGCCCATCGCCTTGTAAAGCGCGGCCGGCAGGTTGCGCACGCGGAATACGAACGTCGTGATGACGAGGCCGTTGCCCGGCGCAACATGTCTTTCCTCGCGCGACAGGATGACGAAGCGCGTGGTGTTGTGCGCCTCGTCCTCGACGTTTTCGGCGAGCACGTCGAGGCCATAGATTTCCGCCGCGAGCTTCGGCGCGAGTGCGCCGCGCGTCACATCGCTTGTTTCGGAAATATGGCGGGCCGCGCCCGCGGTGTCGGCGGCGATCACCGGCTTGTAGCCGTGCTGGCGGATGAAGCGGCGGCATTGGCCGAGCGCGTGGATGTGACTCTCGACCGACTTGATGGTCTTGAGGCTCGCGCCTTTCGGCGCCATCAGGTTGAAATGGATCGGCAGGAAGTATTCGCCGATGATGTGCAGGTTGGCGTGTGGCAGCAGATGATGGATGTCGGCGACGCGCCCGGCGATCGAGTTCTCGATCGGGATCATGCCGAGGTCGGCCTCGCCGCTCGAGATCGCCGCGAGTGCGTCCTCGAAGGTCGGGCACG
This sequence comes from uncultured Alphaproteobacteria bacterium, assembly GCA_963778455.1. Taxonomy (GTDB): domain Bacteria; phylum Pseudomonadota; class Alphaproteobacteria; order Rhizobiales; family Xanthobacteraceae; genus PALSA-894. Next base: position 1,188,513 of record CAVZUL010000004.1, on the reverse strand, counting down.
GCATCGGCTCGCAGCCCGGATAGGCTTCGCGCGCCGCGATGTCGGAATTCGCTCCGGGCTCGCCCTGGAAGGCGATTTTCAGCTTGCTCATGGTTCAGTCTAATTGATTGTGCAGCACGATCTTTTCAGGATCATGCACTACGCGCGGCCTTGCTTTGGGTCAACCGCGCGCCGTCAGCAGCGCGCGCGCCTTCTCCAGATGCTCGGGCGTATCGACGCCGAAGATCACGTTCGTCGTCAACGCCACATCGATGCGCATGCCGGCTTCGAGCGCGCGCAGCTGTTCAAGGCGTTCGCGCCGCTCCAGCACCGAGGGCGGCAGCGCGACGAACCGCGCGAGCGCTTCGCGGCGGTACGCGTAAAGTCCGATGTGATGATAGAGCGGCCCGCCGCCGGACGGCGCGGTCGCGCGCGTGAAATAGAGCGCGCGGAAGCGGCCGGGCGAGACGGGCGAACAGATCGCCTTGACGACATTCGGGTCGGTACGCTCGGCATCCTCGGTGATTTCGAGTGCCAGCGTCGCTATGTCGACGGCCGGGTCGGCAAGCGGACCGAGCGCCGCCATGATGTCGGAGGGCGCGAGCATCGGGAAATCGCCCTGCACGTTGACGACGATTTTCGCGTGTCCCTCCGGGTCCGCGATGCCCAGGGCCTCGAAGATACGATCGGAGCCGGACACGTGATCGTCGCGCGTCATGACGGCGCGCCCGCCCGCCGCCGTTACGGCATCCGCGATTTGCGCCGAATCCGTCGCCACCATCACAGGCCCGACGGCCGCCTCTTCGGCGCGGCGCATCACGTGCACGATCATCGGTTCGCCGCCGATATCGGCGAGCGGCTTGTCCGGCAGGCGCACCGATGCCATGCGCGCCGGGATCAGGATCAGGACGTCGGAACCCATGGGGAAATGCCGTTTTTGGCATGAGGTCCCGGGTCTTACTCGCTCCGCTCGTCTCGCCCGGGACGGCGCCTTCGGCGCCGCTTATACGGGTTGCCAGCGCGGCGGCAAACCGGCTATCTGTCGGCCCGCCAGGTGCGGCTCCCGCACCGATTCCGGCTGAAATTCCTGCCTCAAGAGGCCGAGTCGCGATGGACTCTTTCGAAATCAACAAGATCCTGGGCGCACTCCTCTTCACCTGCCTGTGCCTGTTGTCGCTCAACATCGCCGCCGAGGCGGTGTTTCACCCGGTGAAGCCGGCGAAGCCCGGCTTCGAGGTGGCGGCGACCGAGCCTACCGCGAGCGGCCCGGCGGCGGCCAAGGAACCGGACCAGCCGATCGAAACGCTCCTCGCCAGCGCCGACGTTGGGAAGGGCGAGAACGCGGCGAAGAAGTGCGCCGCATGCCACACCTACGGCAAGGGCGAGCCGAACCGTGTCGGGCCCAACCTTTACGGCGTGGTCGGCCGGCCCAAGGCGTCTATCGGATTCAACTATTCCGCCGCAATGAAAGCCAAAGCTGGCAACTGGACCATCGAGGAACTGAACACCTATCTGATCAATCCAAAGGCAATGGTCCCCGGCACCACGATGAGCTTCGCGGGTGTGCCGCGCGGCAGCGAACGCGCCGACCTTATCGCCTTCCTGAATTCGAAATCGGATAGCCCGGCGGCGCTGCCCAAGGCGGAAGCGGGCGCCGCAGCCCCCGCGGGCCAGAAGAAGTAAGTCAGGCAGGCGGTTTTGCGCGGCGCTGCCTTGGCGCAAAACGTTCAGTGCGACGATTCGCGCGTTTAGTAACGGCGCGGGATATCGGCACCTGCACCAAGGTGTCTGTTGACGCACCGGAAAACTGACATAATTCAACGAAATTCGTGGGTGCGACGACTTTGGGAGCCAACCCGTGAAGCTTTCCCGCCGGACCCTTTTGCGCGCAGGCGCCGCCGCCACCGTCGCTCCCGCGACCGTCGCTCCCTTGAGCCGGATTGGCGGAATCGGCGCGGCGCGCGCCAATGACAAGGTATGGCGCCACGGTCTCTCGCTGTTCGGCGACCTGAAGTATCCGGCCGGTTTCAAGCAATTCGACTATGTCAATCCGAATGCGCCGAAGGGCGGCACGGTCCGTCTCGGCGGGTTCGGGACGTTCGACAACTTCAATATCGTGGTCTCGGGCGTGAAGGGTACCATCGCGGCGGGACTGAACGAAGTTTACGACACCTTGATGGTGTCGGCCTCCGACGAAGTCTCGGCCGAATACGGCCTGCTCGCCGAAGCGGTCAGCCATCCGGCGGATTTCTCCTCCGTTACGTATCGGCTGCGCGCGGAAGCCAAGTGGCATGACGGCAAGCCAGTGACGCCGGAGGATGTGATCTTCTCGCTGCAGGCGTTCCAGAAGAATCATCCCACGCTGTCCGCCTACTACCGCCACGTGGTGAAGGCGGAGCGGACGGCTGAGCGCGACATCACCTTTACATTCGACGGACCGGGAAACCGCGAACTGCCGCAGATCGTCGGACAACTCAACGTGCTGCCCAAGCATTGGTGGGAGGGGAGCGACGCGTCGGGCAAAAAGCGCGACGTCACCGCGACCACACTGGAGCCGCCGCTCGGCAGCGGAGCCTATCGGATCAAGGAATTCGTCGCCGGTCGCACCATCGCGCTGGAGCGCGTGAAGGACTATTGGGGCAAGGACCTCAACGTCAACATTGGGCGCGATAACTTCGACGAGATGCGCTACGAGTATTTCCGCGACTCCACCGTCGCGCTCGAGGCCTTCAAGGGCGACGCGATCGACTGGCGCAGCGAGAACTCCGCGAAGAATTGGGCGACGGCTTATGATTTCCCCGCCGTCAGAGAGAAGCGCGTGGTGCTGGAGGAGTTCCCCAACCGCGCGTCCGGCCGCATGCAAGGCTTCGTCCTCAACGCTCGGCGCGAAAAATTCCAGGATCCGCGCGTGCGCCTCGCGTTCAACTACGCGTTCGATTTCGAGGAGATGAACAAGCAGCTGTTCTTCGGTCAGTACCAGCGCATCAGCAGCTATTTCGAAGGCACCGAGCTTGCCTCCTCGGGGCTGCCCGAAGGCAAGGAGCTCGAAATTCTCGAAATCGTTCGCGACAAGGTGCCTCCGGAAGTCTTCACCAAGCCGTTCAAGAATCCAGTCGGCGGCACGCCCGAGAACATGCGCGCAAACCTGCGCGAAGCGACGCGGCTGTTGAAAGAAGCGGGCTACGAGATCCGCAACCAGAAACTCGTCAATGCCAAGAGCGGCGAGCCGTTCACCGTCGAATTCCTCACCTACGATCCGAACTCCGAACGCTTCGTGCTGTTCTACAAACCGTCGCTCGAACGGCTCGGCATCACGGTGAGCGTGCGCACCGTGGACGAGGCGCAGTACATCAATCGCGAGCGGAGCTGGGACTACGACAGCATGACGGCGGTATGGGGCCAGTCGCTCTCGCCCGGCAACGAGCAGCGCGACTTCTGGGGCACGACCGCCGCCGACCGCAACGGTTCGCGCAACTATCCCGGCATCAAGAATCCCGCCGTCGACGCGCTGATCGAGCGCATCATCTTCGCGAAGGACCGCGCCGAGCTGGTCGCCGCCACCAAGGCGCTCGACCGCGTGCTGCTGTGGAATCACTACGTCGTGCCGCAATTCACCTACAACAAAGTCCGCGCGGCGCGCTGGAATCGCTTCGGACGTCCGGAGAAGTTGCCCGAATACGGCTCCTCCGCGTTCCCGGTCATCTGGTGGTGGGATGCCGAGCGCGCCGCCAAGACGGGATCCCGCTAGTGCCCGTTACCCGCCGCGACGCCCTGATCATGGGCGCAGGTGCGCTCGCGGGCGCGAGCGGGCTGTCCGCCCCCGCGCACGCCGCCGACGAAACCGAGACGCACGGAATTTCCTCGTTTGGCGATCTGAGGTACCCGGCCGACTTCAAGCATTTCGAGTACGTCAATCCGAACGCCCCGAAAGGCGGCGTGTTCTCGCAGATCGGCCCGAGCCGCCTGTTCAATCAGAATTTCCTAACCTTCAACTCGCTCAACAGCTTCATTCTCAGGGGCGACGCGGCGCTCGGCATGCAATTCACCTTCGCCACGTTGATGGCGCCGGCGCAGGCCCTCGGCTTCGCGGGCGATGAGGCTGACAGCATGTACGGGCTCGCGGCGCGGTCGGTGCGCATTTCAGCTGACAAGCTCACCTATCGATTTCTTCTTCGTCCCGAGGCGCGTTTCCACGATGGTACCAAACTGACCGCGCATGACGTGGCCTTCTCGCTCAAAACCCTGAAAGAGAAGGGCCACCCGATCATCACCCAGTTCATGCGCGACTTTCTCGGCGCCGAAGCCGAGGACGACTCGACGGTCGCGCTGAAGTTCGCACCGAAGCGCGCGCGTGACGTCCCGCTGTTCGCGGCAAGTATGCCGATCTTCTCGCGCGCCTACTATTCGGTAAAGAATTTCGAGGAGTCGACGCTCGAGGTGCCGCTCGGCTCCGGCCCCTACAAGGTCGGCCGCTTCGAGTCCGGCCGCTACATCGAGTACGAGCGCGTGAAAGACTGGTGGGGCGTCGATCTGCCGGTCTCGCGCGGACAGAACAATTTCGACATCCTGCGCTTTGAATTCTATCGCGATCGCGATGTCGCCTTCGAAGGTTTCACGGGCAAGAACTATCTGTTCCGCGAAGAGTTCACCTCGCGCATCTGGGCGACGCGCTACGACTTTCCGGCGATCCGCGACGGCCGCGTGAAGCGCGAAACCATTCCCGACGAAACGCCGTCCGGCGCGCAGGGCTGGTTCCTCAACATGCGGCGCGACAAGTTCAAGGATCGCCGCGTACGCGAAGCGCTGAACTATGCGTTCGATTTCGAATGGACCAACAAGAACATCATGTACGGCTCATACGACCGCACTCATTCGGTGTTCCAGAATTCGCCCATGATGGCGAGCGGCAAGCCGTCGCCCGAGGAGGCCGCGCTGCTGGAGCCGTTTCGCGGCAAGGTGCCGGACGAGGTGTTCGGCGAGCCGTTCGTGCCGCCGGTGTCCGATGGCTCAGGCCAGGACCGCGCGCTGCTGCGACGGGCGGGCCAGCTTCTCCAGGAGGCCGGATACACGATCAAGGACGGCAAGCGTGTCAACGCCCGGGGTGAGCGCATCGGCTTCGAGTTTTTGATCGAGGAACCGTCGTTCCAGCCGCATCACATGCCGTTCATCAAGAACCTCGCGACCATCGGCATCGATGCGACCTTGCGGATCATCGATCCGGCGCAGATGCAGAGCCGGCGCAACGACTTCGATTTCGACATCGTGGTCCAGCGTTTCGCGTTTTCGCTGACGCCGGGGAACTCGTTGCGCTCGTATTTCTCCTCGCAGGCCGCGAGCCTGAAGGGTTCGCAGAATCTGGCCGGCATCGAGGAGCCAGCGATCGATGCGCTGATCGAGACGATCATCGCGGCTGAAACGCGACCTGTTCTTGTCACCGCGTGCCGTGCGCTCGATCGCGTGATCCGTGCCGGACGGTACTGGATCCCGCACTGGAACAAGGCTTCGCACTGGATCACGTATTGGGACCAGTTCGGCCGGCCGCAGGTGAAGCCGCGCTATGCCCGCGGTGTTCCGGAAACGTGGTGGCACGATCGCGAGAAAGCAGCCAGGCTCGAGCAGACGCGCTAGCGCGCGATCATCCCGCAACGGGAACCGATATCGGATAAGATCATCCGCCCGTTTCAGAATCGGACGATAAAACCGGAAGCAACTGTTCAACGATGGCCGCCTACATCATCCGCCGGCTCTTGTTCATGGTCCCGACCTTGCTCGGGATCATGCTGGTGTCTTTCGTGGTCGTGCAGTTCGCTCCGGGTGGGCCGATCGAGAAGGTGATCGCGCAGATTTCCGGCTCGGACACTGGCGCGAGCTCGCGCATCTCTGGCTCGCAGAGCGGCGACTTCAGTGCACGCGGCCAAGGGCAGGTCGCCGGCGGCGCCGACGCCGTGACGTCGAAGTACCGCGGCGCGCAGGGGCTCGACCCGGAATTCATCAAGAATCTGGAAAAGCAATTCGGCTTCGACAAGCCTGCCTACGAACGCTTCTTTCTGATGCTGTGGAATTTCTCCACGTTCGATTTCGGCAAGAGCTTCTTTCGCGACACGAGCGTGCTGCAGCTGATCAAGGAGAAGCTACCGGTCTCGATGTCGCTTGGCATCTGGATGACGCTGCTCACTTATCTCATTTCGATTCCGCTAGGCATCCGCAAGGCGGTCGCGGACGGCTCGCGCTTCGATGTATGGACCTCAAGCCTGATCATCATCGGCTACGCGATCCCAGGCTTCCTGTTCGCCATCCTGCTGATCATCCTGTTCGCGGGCGGCTCGTTCTGGGATGTCTTCCCGCTGCGCGGGCTCAGCTCCGACAACTGGGCGGCACTGCCGTGGTACGCCAAGGCCGCCGACTACTTCTGGCACCTCACGCTGCCGATCATCTCGATGGCGCTTGCCGCCTTCGCCACGATGACATTGCTGACGAAAAACTCCTTCCTCGATGAGATCCGCAAGCAATACGTGCTGACCGCGCGCGCCAAGGGCTGCGGTTCGCGGCAGGTGCTCTACGGTCACATCTTCCGCAACGCGATGCTGATCGTGATCGCGGGATTCCCCGGCGCGTTCGTGCATGCGTTCTTCACCGGCGCGCTGCTGATCGAGACGATCTTCTCGCTCGATGGGCTCGGCCTGCTCGGCTTCGAGAGCGTGCTCAACCGCGACTATCCCGTGGTGTTTGCGACGCTGTTCATCTTCTCGCTCGTTGGGCTCGCCGTGAATCTCATCGCCGACCTCACCTACACCTGGGTCGATCCGCGCATCGACTTCGAGACCCGGGAGGTGTGATGGACGCGCGAACGACAGATCGCACCCCCGACATCACGGCCGTCGGCGTGATGGGGGTCGAGGTGCCGCCCGAGCGGCATCCACTGACGATGTCGCCGATCAATTGGCGGCGCTGGCAGAATTTCAAGGCGAACCGGCGCGGTTACGTTGCGTTCTGGATCTTCATGGTGCTGTTCGTCGTCACGCTGTTCGCGGAATTTCTGGCGAACGACAAGCCGTTTCTGGTGCGCCTCGAAGGCAAGACGTTCATTCCGGTGCTGTTCACCTATCCGGAGACCGCATTCGGCGGCGAGTTCGAGACCGCGGCCGACTATCGGGACCCCTACCTGCGCAAGCTGATCGCCGAGAAGGGCGGAACGATGTACTTCCCGCCGATTCATTTTTCCTATTCGACGCACAATCTCAACCTACCGACGCCCGCCCCGTCCAAGCCGACGTGGATGCTCACCGAAGCCGAATGCAAGTCGGCGGCCGAGAAGATCGGCGGCATGGGCTGCAAGGACCTCGAGTACAACTGGCTCGGCACCGACGATCAGGGACGCGACGTGGTAGCGCGGCTAATCTACGGCTTCCGTATCTCGGTGCTGTTTGGCCTCACGCTGACGATCATCTCCTCGATCATCGGCGTCGCGGCCGGCGCCGTGCAGGGCTATTTCGGCGGTTGGACCGATTTGCTGTTCCAGCGCTTCATCGAAATCTGGACGTCGATCCCTTCGCTCTATCTTCTGCTGATCATCTCGTCGGTGCTGGTGCCGGGCTTTTTCGTGCTGCTCGGGATCCTGCTCTTGTTCTCGTGGGTCTCGCTGGTCGGACTGGTGCGCGCCGAATTCCTGCGCGGGCGCAATTTCGAATACATCCAGGCGGCGCGCGCGCTCGGGGTCTCGAACAGGACCATCATGTTCCGCCATCTGCTGCCGAACGCCATGGTGGCGACCATGACATTCCTGCCGTTCATCGTGTCGGGATCGGTGATGACGCTCACCGCGCTCGATTTCCTCGGCTTCGGCCTGCCGCCCGGCTCACCCTCGCTCGGGGAGTTGCTGGCGCAAGGCAAGGCCAACATCCAGGCGCCGTGGCTCGGCCTCATGGGGTTCTTCACGGTGGCGCTCATGCTCTCGCTCCTGATCTTCATCGGCGAGGCGGTGCGCGACGCGTTCGATCCGCGCAAGACGTTCGGGTGAGCATTGTGGACGCCTCCGCTCAACCGCTCCTCTCCGTCCGCGATCTCTCCGTCGCCTTCCGCCAGGGTGAACGGCAATTGCTTGCGGTCGACCGCATTTCGTTCGACCTGAAAAAGGGCGAGACCGTCGCGCTGGTCGGTGAGTTGGGTTCGGGCAAGTCGGTCACGGCATTGTCGGTGATGAAGCTGCTGCCCTATCCGGCGGCGAGCCATCCCTCCGGCACTGTGCACTTCAAGGGGCAGGAGCTGCTGAGCCTGTCCGAACGCGAAATTCGCCACGTGCGCGGCAACGACATCACGATCATCTTCCAGGAGCCGATGACCTCGCTCAATCCGCTCCACACCATCGAGAAGCAGATCAGCGAAATCCTGCTCTTGCACAGCGGCATTACCGGCGACGCGGCACGCGTGCGTATCGTCGAGCTGTTGAGCCTGTGCGGCATCCCCGACCCGGAAGGCCGGCTCGCAAGCTATCCGCACCAACTCTCCGGCGGCCAGCGCCAGCGCGTCATGATCGCGATGGCGCTTGCCAACGAACCGGACCTCTTGATCGCCGACGAGCCGACCACCGCGCTCGACGTGACCGTGCAGGCGCAGATCCTCAACCTGTTGAAAGAGCTGCAGATCCGGCTCGGCATGGCGATGCTGTTCATCACCCACGACCTCGGCATCGTACGCAAGATCGCCGACGTGGTGTGCGTGATGAAAGACGGCAAGATCGTCGAGACGGGGCCAGTCGCCGACGTGTTCGACAAGCCGCAGCATCCCTACACGCGCGCGCTGCTTGCCGCCGAGCCGAAACCCGACCCCGCACCGCTGCAGCCCCAGGCGCCGATCATGGTCGAGACGAACGATCTGAAGGTCTGGTTCCCGATCAAGCGCGGCGTGATGCGCCGCGTGGTCGGTCACATCAAGGCGGTCGACGGCGTGAGCATTGCGGTGCGCAAGGGCGAGACGCTCGGGATCGTCGGCGAGTTCGGCTCGGGCAAGACCACGCTCGGCCTTGCAATCCTGCGGCTGATCTCGTCGCAGGGTCCGATCGTGTTCATGGGAAAATCTATCCAGGGCCTGAAATTCAAGGAGATGCGGCCGCACCGCGTCGACATGCAGATCGTGTTTCAGGACCCCTACGGCTCACTCTCGCCGCGCATGTCGGTCGCCGACATCGTCGAGGAGGGGCTGTGGGTGCATCAGCCGCAGTTGTCGCCAGCCGAACGCGAGGCGCGCGTCATCGCGGCGCTGAAGGATGTTGGGCTCGATCCCGAGACGCGCTTCCGCTACCCGCATGAATTCTCCGGCGGCCAGCGCCAGCGCATCGCGGTGGCGCGCGCGATCGTGCTGGAGCCGACCTTCGTGGTGCTCGACGAGCCGACCTCCGCGCTCGACATGCTGATCCAGTCGCAGATCGTCGACCTGCTGCGTGACCTGCAGAAGCGCCGCAATCTCACCTACCTGTTCATTTCGCATGATTTGCGCGTGGTCTCGGCGCTGGCGAGCCGGCTGATCGTCATGCGCAACGGCAAGGTCGTGGAGGAGGGCCCGGCCGCCGAGCTGTTCGCGCGCCCGCAGAGCGATTACACCCGCGCCCTCTTCGCCGCGGCGTTCAACCTCGAGACCGCGCCAGAGGGCGTGGTGAACCAATAGCTTCGTCAGCCTCAGACCGTCGCGAAGGATTGTGCTCGCAGCGCAATCGCTGATAGAGTTTCGCCCTCATCCAAATGAGGGGAAACGCGATGGCCAAAAAGGCAAAGAAAGCGAAGAAGACCAAGGCGAAAGCTAGGTATCCAAAGAAGACCGGGCCCGCCAAGAAGGCACGGTATCCGAAGAAGACGAGGCCGGCCAAGAAGGCGAAGCCCGCGAAGAAGAAGACCGTAGCCAAGACCAAGAAGCCGCTGCCGCGTCCAAAGCCGGCGCCGAACGACGCCGGCCTCGCGATCGTCAGCGTCGAGGCGATAGCGGACCTGAAGCCGCTGCCCCCGTTCCGCTTCCGCGTCCATTCGCGCATCGAGGCGCCGACCCCCGGTTTCACGGCTTTCCTGCAGCCGGCGGTGCCGCAGGGGTTCAACCCTGCGATCCTGATCCTCGATGTGGTGCTGGTCCGCAAGTCCGGAGGAGGGGTCCCCCAGGTCATTACCGAGATCGACGCGGACTACGAGGACAAGAACTACAAGGGCAAGTTCACGGACGTTACCGTCCGATACGGTAAGGTGAGCAAGAGCGCCAAGGTTCAGATCGTGGTCTGAGCCTCGTTTGACGCTCACCCGCGAACGCCGCTAGAGAAGCAGGGTCATGGCCCTGCTTTTCTTCTTTCGCGCCTCGTCCGCCCGATGACCAACGGCGCGCTGGCCCTTCTCATTACCGGCGGCACGGAAAACTGGGCGCCAAAGCGTTGGCGCGAGCGGTTTCTGCGCGTATGCCCGGAGCGCCCGGTCGCGCTGTTGCCGGACGATGCGATCGATGCCGCCAGCGTGCGCTACGCGGCGGTGTGGAAACCGAAGCCGGGCGCGCTCAGCGATTTTCCCAATCTCGAAATCATCTTCAACCTCGGCGCCGGCGTTGACGCGGTGGTCGCCGACCTGACGTTGCCGACGGTGCCGCTGGTACGCGTTGCCGTGGATGATCTCACCAAGCGCATGACCGAATACGTCGTGATGCACGTGCTGATGCATCATCGCCGGCAGGGCTATTATGCGCAGAGCCAGCGCGAAAAAGTTTGGGCGCCGAAGCTGCAATGGGCCGCGCGCGACTTGCGCATCGGCATCATGGGGCTGGGCGTGCTTGGCCGCGACGCCGCCGAAGTGCTGGCGCGCATCGGCTTCGATGTGGCGGGCTGGAGCAACACCTGGAAATCGATCCCGGGTATCAAGTGCTTCGCGGGCGACAGCCAGCTCAGCGAGTTTCTGGCGCGCACCGATGTTCTTGTCTGCTTGCTGCCGCTGACGCCGGCGACACGCGGCATCCTCAATCGCCGGACCTTCTCCAGGCTCGCGCGCGACGGAAAACTCGGCGGCCCGGTGATCATCAATGCGGGCCGTGGCGGGCTGCAGAACGAGGACGATGTGCTGGCGGCGCTCGATGACGGCACGCTGCTCGCCGCGTCGCTCGACGTGTTCCACACCGAACCGTTGCCGGCCGATAGTCCGTTCTGGTCGCATTCGAAAGTGACGCTGTCGCCGCACAACGCCGCCGACACCGATCCCGACGCGATCTCGCTCTACGTGGCGGAGCAGATCGCGCGCCACGAGCGCGGCGAGCCGCTGGAAAACGTGGTGGACCGCAGCGCCGGGTACTAGAGCCGCTTCACGCTGGTCACATCGCTGCCCGACGCGCTGATGCGCGCGATCGCCTCCGCGGTCGGCTCGATCGCAACCGCCATGTGAAACGCGTTGGTGTGCACGATGGTCGCCGCGTCGCGCACAATCGCCATGTGACCTTTCCAGAAGATGAAATCGCCACGCCGCAGGTTCGAAAATTTCGCATCAGCCACAACCGGCGCACCAAGCGCACGCTCCTGCATGTCGCTGTCGCGCGGGCAGGGGATGCCGCAGGCATTCAGCGCGAGTTGCGAGAGCCCTGAGCAGTCGAGCCCGTAATTCGTCTTGCCGCCCCACAGATACGGCGTGCCGAGGAAGCGCTCGGCGACCGCGACGAAATCCGTTTCATGCCGGCCGAACGGCGCGAGATGACTCGCAGGCACAAATCCGATCGGTGAAACTGCGAAGCGCTCCTGCTCGCGCGTCACCGCGACCCTGCTTCCGAGTGGCGGCATCGCGACCGGCGGCAGCTTGATCGAGGGTCCGGGAAACGCCAGCGTGCGCAGCGCCGTCACCTTGTGCGTCGGCGCCGCGCGCGGCGCGATCAAGGCACTCACGGGCAGCCAGCCCACATAGCCGTCATCGGCGAGCTGGCCCCAGGCCCAGCCTTCGTCGTTGAACTCGTAGACCGTGACGCGCTCACCCATCAGCGCCTCGGTCATCAGCGGCGCGTCCGGGGCGGGCTCGGCCCGCACCGGCGCCTGTGCGTCGATCACCTCGCGCTCTTCGCCGTCGACAAAGCGGGCCGCCGTCGCCTTACCTTCGAGATGCTTCGCAGCGAGGTCGGGTCGGGCCGGTGTGATGCGCGGATCGAAATTCACCGCGGCAATTCCCTGGCCTTGCTGATCAGCAGATCGCCCAACCGTTCCACCGTTAATGCGCCCTTCGGTGTGCGCTGGATCACGACATTGCGCCGGTCGGTCTCGTCGCGCCGGCGCGCGACCAGGGCGAGCTTTCCCATCGTGTCGAGTGCGCGCGTAATCACCGGCTTGGTTACTTTCAGTTTCGCGGCGAGCCCGCGCACAGTGTGCGGCGGCGGCTCCAAATAAATCGTGAGCAGGATCGCGAGCTGGCGCGCCGAAAGATCCGACTCGCCGTCGGTGACGAGCGCGAAGGTGAAATTCTGCAGCAGTTTCAAGGCCTGCAACGGCCGCAACTCGACGGCCATGGGGCCCGCACCGAGATCGTTTCGGGCCCGAATTGTTTCAGATGGTGGCCGAGGGTGCAAGTAAAGCGTCCTCATGGTGAGGAGCCGTGCGCAGCGCGGCGTCTCGAACCATGGCCTGGCTCTCTTGGCCATCGAGGCCCGGCTTCGCCGGGCACCTTCAGGATGAGGTCATGAGTACCGCTCCTTCAACAGCGCGTAGAGCGCGCGCGCGACCTGGCACTCGCCGCCGTCGGGACGCGCGGGCTTCGCCGACGGCGTCCAGGCGAAGATGTCGAAATGCGCCCACGCCTTCGTCGCAGTGACGAAGCGATTGAGAAACAGCGCGGCCGTGATCGAGCCGGCCTGCGGGCCGCCCACATTGTTGATGTCGGCAGTTTTGGAATCGAGCATCGACTCATAGGGCCGCCATAGCGGCATGCGCCATACGGGGTCCTGCTCGGCGCGTGCGTGACGCGCCAGGTCGGCCGCAAGCGTGTCGTCGCCGGTATAGAACGGCGGCAGGTCTGGGCCGAGCGCAACGCGCGCAGCGCCGGTGAGCGTCGCCATGTCGGCGATCAGCTCAGGGCTTTCCTCGTCGGCGAGCGCCAGCGCATCGGCAAGCACAAGCCGTCCTTCGGCGTCGGTGTTGCCGATCTCGACCGTGATGCCTTTGCGCGATTTGTAGACATCGAGCGGACGGAACGCATCGCCCGAAATCGCATTTTCGACCGCCGGGATCAGCACGCGCAATCGCACTTTCAACTTCGCGTCCATGATCATGTGGGCGGTCGCCAGCACGCAGGCGGCGCCGCCCATGTCTTTCTTCATGGTCAGCATGCTGCTCGACGGCTTGATGTCGAGCCCGCCCGTGTCGAAGCAGACGCCCTTGCCGACCAGCGTGATCTTCGGGTGCGCAGCATCGCCCCACGCGATGTCGATCAGTCGCGGCACGCGCGGCGAGGCTTGGCCCACCGCATGGATCAGCGGAAAGTTCTGCTTCAGCAACTCGTCGCCGACGAACGCATTGAACGCCGCGCCGTGCCGACTCCCGAGCGCCTGCGCGGCATCCGCAAGCTCGGCGGGCCCGAGATCGTTCGCCGGCGTGTTGATGAGGTCGCGCGCGAGTGCCACGCCCTCGGCGATACGTGAGAGCTCCGCGCCGTCGATGCCGTCGGGAAGCTCCAGTTGTGTGCCGCCCGACTCAGCCTTGCGATAGCGGGTGAACCTGTAAGCGCCGAGTGCGAAGGCGAGGCAGGCAAGCCGCGTGTCGTGCGGCGCATTTGCGAAGCGATAGGTCCCTGCCGGTAGCAGCCCGGGCAGGCGACCCGGCAGGAAGCGATCCTTTTCGGCTCTGTCGGCGGGCTCCAGTCCGAACAGCACGCCGGAGAGCGCACCGTCTGCGCCCGGCAGCAGCAGCGATTGGCCGGGCTTCGGCTCGAACTTCGCGCTCTCGGCGAAGCGCCGCGCCGCCGCGCCAAGCTGCTCGCGCACCTGCGGGTAAGTGTCCCTCGCAACGAACCAGACCGATATTGGCGCCGCGCCGCCGCGTGAAACAAACGCTGGATGCATGAAAAAGTCCCCGGAGGCGGCCCTGCTAGCATGGCGACCGGAGCGCGGGAAGCAGGCCGATTAACCAAGCCTTAGGGTTAACGATCTATTGCTGAAAGCCAGGCTGGCGGACCGGAGCGCCGCCGGCGGAGCAGCATCATGAGCGTACGAGCGACTCGCGTTCGCCTTCTCACCGCAGCGGCATTGACGGCACTCGCGCTCGCCGGCTGCAAGACCATCGGTTCGACCGATACCACCGGTTCGATTTCGTCGAGCCCCCGCAGCGAGGCCGATTGGCGACGCGACGGCGCGGCGCTCGGCGAAAAATTCCGCGCCAATCCGCGTGATGCCGACAATGCGGTGCGCTACGCGCAGGCGCTGCGAGCGACCGGCCAGCGTGCGCAGGCCGCCGCAGTTCTGGAAACCGCGGCGCTGCATAATCCCGGCGACAAGGTTGTGCTCGGCGCCTATGGGCGTGCGCTTGCCGACGCAGGCAACTTCAAGCAGGCGCACGAGGTGCTGGAGCGCGCACATTCGCCCGACCAGCCGGACTGGCGTATTCTCTCGGTGCAGGGCGCTGTGCTGGACCAGATGGGACGCCACGCCGAAGCGCAGCGCTATTACGCGAGCGCACTCCGGATCATGCCGGACGAGCCCTCGGTGTTGTCCAACCTCGGGCTCTCCTATGCGTTGTCGAAGGACTTGAAGCGCGCCGAGGAAACCTTGCGCCTCGCCTCCGACAAGGGCAGCGCCGACAGGCGCGTGCGGCAGAACCTCGCGCTGGTGGTCGGACTGCAGGGGCGCTTCCAGGAAGCCGAAACGATCGCGCGCGCCGATCTCCCGCCGACTGAGGCGGCCGCGAACGTCGGCTATCTGCGCCAGATGCTGGCGCAGAAGAGCAATGGAAATCTGAAGAGGACCATCCGCTCGCGCGCGGTCGACGGGCTCGAGCCGGTCGAAGAAGGCGGGTCGTAAGCGGCACATCCCGGAACCTGCGCGCCACGAAGGCTTTGCCTTGACGGCTGCCGGCTGCTATCCCGGCGCTGTGGAGGCCTTGATGTCTGCCACCGCAACCACTGCTCTCCGCCGCATTCCCGCCCGCGAACTGCTCGCGCCGGCCGACCTCGCGAGCTTGCGCGATCCTGTCGAGTGGAAAGGCATCGCGCTGATCGCCCATGCCTGGGCGGTGATCCTCGGCTCTGTCGCGCTGGTGGCGTTTTTTCCCAATCCGCTGACCTATCTGCTCGCCGTCGTGCTGATCGGCTCGCGCCAGCTCGGCCTTGCGATCCTGATGCACGAGGGCGCGCACCGCTGCTTCTCGCGCAACGAGAAGCGCAACATGGCATTGAGCCAATGGCTCTGCGCCAATCCGGTGTTCGCCGATACGGTCGCGTATCGGGCCTACCACCTCGCGCACCACGCGCGCACGCAACAGGATGACGATCCCGACTTGATTCTCTCGGCGCACTTTCCGATCACCAGGGCGAGCTATCGGCGCAAGTTCTGGCGCGACCTGTCCGGCCAGACCGGCTACGAGCAGCGCAAGGCGCAGTTCCTCAACGCGCTCGGCGACCCATCGTGGCCGGCGGCGCAACGCCTGCGCCATTTCGCCGAGAAGCTCGGGCCGCAGCTTGCCGCCAACGGTGTTCTGCTTGCCGGCTTTGCGCTTGCGGGCGTCTGGTGGGCGTACCCGCTGCTGTGGCTCGTCCCGCTGCTCACCTGGCAGATGGTCATCACGCGCATCCGCAACATCGCCGAGCATGCCGTCGTGCCGGACGGGGACGATCCTTTGCGCAACACGCGCACCACCAAGGCGAACCTGATTGAGCGCGCATTGGTCGCGCCGTATTTCGTCAACTATCATCTCGAGCATCACCTGCTCTATTACGTCCCCTGCTACAATCTGCCCAGGCTGCACGCGATCCTGATGCGCGGGCCGCATGCGGCGCGAATGGAGGTGCGGCCGAATTATCTGAGCGTGCTGCGGCTCGTCACGTCGAAGCCGGATTCGGAGGACCGCCCGGGTGAAATCGTCAACACGGCGCGGCGCAAGCACGCCGGCCTGAAGGTCAACGAAGATCGCGCCTCGGCTGGGTTCTGAGCGCTGCGATCCTACTGGATCGCCATCACGCGGATCGCGGCGGGCCCTAGAATGACGATGAACAGCACCGGCAGGAAGAACAGGATCATCGGCACCGTGAGCTTGGGCGGCAGCGCGGCCGCCTTCTTCTCGGCCTCCGACATGCGCATGTCGCGGTTTTCCTGTGCCATGACGCGCAACGTCTGGCCGAGCGGCGTGCCGTAGCGCTCGGACTGTTGCAGCGCGACGCATACGGCCTTCACGCCTTCGAGATCGGTGCGGCGCGCGAGATTTTCGTACGCCATCTTGCGGTCCTGGAGGTACGACAGTTCCGCGGTGGTCAGCGTCAATTCCTCGGCGAGCGGGATCGATTGCGAGCCGATTTCCTGGCTGACCTTGCGAAACGCTGCCTCGATCGACATGCCGGATTCGACGCAGATCAGCAGCAGGTCGAGCGCATCGGGAAACGCGCGCCGCACCGAGAGCTGGCGCTTCCCGATCTTGTTCTTCAGGAACAGCCACGGCACTTGCATGCCGACGAAGGCCGCGAACAGGCACAGCCGAGCTTGACCATCGGTGGCTTGTCGATCTGGAGGATGAAGAACAGGTAGAAGACCGACGTGAAGAACGCGAAGATCGGCGAGCCATCATGCGAAAGAACAGGTACGTCACATAGGGCGCGTTGCCACGGTAGCCGGCCTGCATCAGCTTCTCGCGTGCCTGTTCCTGGCCAACCCATTTGGTGAGGTTGAACTGGTCGACGACGCGCTTCATGTACTGCTTGGGCGTGATGCGTAGCTGCACCTTGTCGCCGCGCGCGAGACGCTCGCGCTCGCGCTGCCGCAGCTTCTCGCGCTCGACCGACACCGCATTCATGCGCCGGTTGAGATCGTTGCGCACGAGCAGCGGCATCGCAAGCGTGATGACGGTCGCGATCGCCGCGATGGCGGCGAAAACGCTCGCCATCATCTTCGGGTCGTGCAGCTTCTCGATCAGGAACTCGACCACGGGAAGGCGTCCTTAGAAATCGAAATTGATCATCTTCTTCATCACGAAGACGCCCATCATCATCCACACCGCGCAGCCCGCCATCATCATGCGCCCGGTCGGATGGGTCCATAACAGCTCGATGTAGCTCGGGCTCGAGATGTAGACGAGGATCATGACGGCGAACGGCAGCGCCGCGATGATGACGGCGGAAGCCTTGGCTTCCATCGACATCGCCTGGATCTTGGCCTTCATCTTCTTGCGGTCGCGCAGCACGCGCGAAAGGTTGCTGAGCGCCTCCGACAGATTGCCGCCGGCGCGCTGCTGGATCGAGCAACCACGATGCCGAAGAAGTTCGCCTCGGCGAGCGGCATGCGCTCGTACATCTTGGCGCAGGCTTCGCCCATCGTGATGCCGACGGTCTGCGCCTCGACGATCGTCTTGAACTCGCTGCGCACCGGCTCCTGGGATTCGTTGGCGATGATGCGCAGGCAATCGCCGAGCGGCAGGCCGGCCTTGACGCCGCGCACGATGACGTCGACCGCATCGGGGAAATTATGCAGAAACTTGTTCTCGCGCCGCTTCTTCAGGAAGCAGAGCAGCCAGCGCGGCACGCCGAATCCGCCGGCGAAACCGGCTCCGGCCGCCGCCAGCACTGCCGCCGCCGACGACGAAGATCAGCAACGAACAGCGCGGCGCCGATCGCCACGCTGATGATGATGTACTGCCGCTTGCTCCACGAAAGCCCGGCCTGCGAGATGCGCATCGCAAGCGGCAGGTTCTTCTGCTTCTTCTGCCGGACCTCGAGCTCCTTGAGCGTGTCCTCGATCTGATCGCGGCGCACCTTCGGTCCGGTGCGGCCCGCGGCGGCAACGCGCGCGGCCGGCTCCGAGCGCACGAAGCTTTCCTGGCGCTGCTCGGCTTGCCGCTCGCCCGACAGGATCGGATAGACGAACACCCAGATCAGCCCGCCGGCCGCGAGCGCCACCAGGAAGAACATGGCAAGCGTCTGCATCGGCATGATGCGTCCTAGCCCTTGTACGGTTCGCCGGCGACTTCGGCGGCATCGAGCGCGGCGCCGAGCCGCTGCTCGTCGCCGAAGTAGCGCGCGCGTTCCCAGAAGCGCGGCCGGCCGATGCCGGTCGAGCGGTGGCGGCCGATCAGCTTGCCGTGCGCGTCCTCGCCCAGCATCTCGTAGAGGAAGACGTCCTGCGTGATGATGACGTCGCCTTCCATGCCCATCACCTCGGTGATGTGCGTGATGCGGCGCGAGCCGTCGCGCAGGCGCGCGGCCTGGATGACGACGTCGACCGACGAGCAGATCATCTCGCGGATGGTCTTGGAGGGCAGCGTGTAGCCGCCCATGGTGATCATCGATTCGAGACGAGAGAGCGCCTCGCGCGGCGTGTTGGCGTGCAGCGTGCCCATCGAGCCGTCGTGGCCGGTGTTCATCGCCTGCAACAGGTCGAACGCTTCCGGTCCGCGCACTTCGCCGACGATGATCCGCTCCGGGCGCATACGCAGGCAGTTCTTGACCAGGTCGCGCATCGTGACCTGGCCTTCGCCCTCGAGATTGGGCGGGCGGGTTTCCAGGCGCACCACGTGCGGCTGCTGCAGCTGCAATTCGGCCGCGTCCTCGCAGGTGATGATGCGCTCGTCTTCCTCGATGAAGCTGGTCAGGCAGTTGAGCAGCGTGGTCTTGCCCGAGCCGGTACCGCCGGAGACCAGCACGTTGGCGCGGCAATGGCCGATGATCTTCAGCACCTCGGCGCCCTCGGGCGAGATCGAGCCGAACTTGACCAGCTGATCGAGCGTCAGCTTGTCCTTCTTGAACTTGCGGATGGTGAGCGAGGGCCCGTCGATCGCGAGCGGCGGCACGATCGCGTTGACGCGCGAGCCGTCGGGCAGGCGCGCGTCGCAGATCGGCGAGGCTTCGTCGACGCGGCGGCCGATCTGGTTGACGATGCGCTGGCAGATGTTGAGCAGCTGCTGATTGTCGCGGAAGCGGATGTTGGTCTGCTGAATCTTGCCGGCGACTTCGATGTAGACCGTGTTGGCGCCGTTCACCATGATGTCGGCGATGTCGTCGCGCGCCAGCAGCGGCTCGAGCGGTCCGTAGCCGAGAACGTCGTTGCAGATGTCGTCGAGCAGCTCTTCCTGCTCGGAGATCGACATCACGATGCTCTTGATCGCGATGATCTCGTTGACGATGTCGCGGATTTCCTCGCGCGCGGATTCGGCATCGAGCCGCGCGAGCTGCGACAGATCGATCGCCTCGATCAGCGCCGAGAAGATCGCGCCCTTGACCTCGTAATAGGATCTCCGAGCGGCGCGAATCGCGCGCGGTCGGAATGATCGGCTTCGGGCCGCGTCCGGGCGCAAGCGGCGGCGAGGTGATCGAGCGCTCCGAGGCCGTCGGACGGCAGCGGCGCCAGTCCGATGTCGCTGCCGCCGGCGCTCGCCGGCACGGGCGTGCGCGCAGGCTCGGGCGCAGGCGCCGCCACCGGCGGCGGCGGAGCCGGGCTGCGCAGGTCGGGGCCCGATGTGGAACGCTTTCCGAACACGTATGTGTCTCCGGCCCTTTAAGCCTGCTTGCGCCTGAGCTTTTCGAGCAGCGGCGTCAAAATGCTCGCGCGCGAGCGTTTCACTTCCGTGCGTCCGGTGAGCGTCTGCGCGAGCTGGCGGAAAGTTTCCGCCGCGCGATGCCCGGCCGAGACCTCGGCGATCATCTGTCCGTTGTTGGCCGCGGTGCCGAACAGCTGCGGCTCGAACGGGATCGAGGCGATCGGCTCGAACTCGAGCGCCTTGGCGAAGTCCGCCGCCTTGATTTCCGGACGCTTCGGCACGCCGACCATGTTGAGGCAGTATTGCGGGCGGCTGTCGTTCGGGCGCGCGGCGCGCAGCAGGTCGATCAGGTTCTTGGTGTTGCGCAGGTTGGCGAGATCGGGCGCCGCGACGATCAGGATATCGTCGGCGCCGATCAGCGTGCGCTTGCGCCCAACCGGTCCACACATGCGGCACGTCGAGCACGATGCACGGCGCCGTCGCGCGCAGCACGTCGAAGATCGAATCGAAGGCCTCGGCGCCGAAGTCATAGACCCGGTCGAGCGTCGCCGGAGCGGCGAGCAGGCTCAGATGGTCGGTGCACTTGGACAGAAGCCGATCGACGAAGGCGGTGTCGATGCGATCCGGCGACATCACCGCGTCGGCGATGCCCTTGCGGCGGGTCCTGGTTGAAGTCGAGCCCGGCGGTGCCGAACGGCAGGTCGAGATCGGCGACCACGGCATCGAGGTGCACGTCGCGTGCGATCGCCCAGGCGACGTTGTGCGCGACCGTGGAAGCGCCGACGCCGCCCTTGGCGCCGACGACCGCGAGCGTGCGTCCGACCGGCTTCGCGTCGGCGCATGGAACAGGCCCGAAATCGCGCGGATGAGATCGACCGGGCCGACCGGCGCGATCAGATAGTCGCTGACGCCGCGCCGCACCATCTCGCGATAGAGCACGATGTCGTTGAGATGGCCGATCGCGATCACGCGCGTGCCGGCGTCGCAGACCTCGGCCAGCATATCGAGGCCGCCGAGCAGTTCCTCGCCGCGGCCGTCCGACTCGATGATGACGACGTTCGGCGTCGCCGAAGCGCGATAGGCCTCGGTCGCGGCCGCGATGCCGCCCATCTGCACCTTGAGATGCGCCTTGGTCATGCGCCGGTCTTCGCTCGCCGCCTGCATGGCGGCTGCGGTGTCGGCCGAGGCGCAGAACGCCTGGATCGAGATGCGCGGCACCGGCGCGATGTGCTCGTCCTGCACAGTCGGCTTCGGCGGGTGCGGCGCTTGGATCGCCGCCTTTGAGTGCGAATTTGATCATTGGCCCACGTCGCTGATCTTGCCTTTATTGGCATCCGGATACTGCGTCGCGGTGGATTCGCCCTTGCGGTACTTGTCCATGACGGTCGCGCGGCGCGAGGCGAGCACTGGCGTTTCGGCGCGCGGCTGCACGAGGTCGGCCGGATTGGCGACCTGCGCCGCGAGATTGCGCTGATTGGCGCAGCCGTGATTCCAGTGCGGCCGGTTCGACCAGTAGACCGAGGTCGTAGGTCGGGCCGATATCCTCGCGGCCACAGGCCGCACGGACCGGTCTCGGCCGCCATCTTCGGATAGTTGACGCGGATCGTGCCGAGCCGCGACCGGATCCTGGGTACGGTAGGGCCGGATTTCGATCGCGTGGTGCGGCACGCCGGCAGCGCTGAGGATCGAGCGGATCTCGCGCGACGCGCTGGTGGCGGCGCGCTCATTGGCGGCGCCGACCGGAATCTCGATCACGATGCCGCCGGTGGCTTCCTGCCGCCAGCTCGAGGCAACCGCGCCGACCTCGGCGCGCTGCGCCGGCGTCAGGCCGCCGCGGCGGTCGCCGATGAACACGGTCAGCGTCTGTGCCTTCTCGCGCACCGCGATCGGGTGACGCTGGCGGTAGTCGTTCGGAACGCTCGCACGTGTCTTCTTCGACCGACGTCGTCTTGCAGCCGGCCATGCAGCGCCGCGACGCTGACGAACGCGAGGGCGCGCGCGAGGCTGGGAAGTTTTTTCATGGGATTTCGTGTCCTCGTCGCGTCCATCAATCCAGAATGAAGCCGTACTTGCCGTTGTAGCCCGATGCCGGCGCCGGCTTGCCGGGCGCGCCGTAGATGCGGTTGCAGGCGGCCGAGCAGGACGGCGGCGGGGTCGGACGAGTCGACGAAGCCGTCATCCGGCCGCGACAGATCCTTCTGCGCCACCGCGCGCGCGATGTACGGCGTGACGATCACCATCAGCTCGGTCTGGCGGTTGACGTAGTCGCGGCTCTTGAACAGCGTGCCGAGCACCGGCAGCTGCATCAGGCCGGGCAGGCCGCTGATCTGCTGCTTGGTCTGCTCCTGGATCATGCCCGCCATGCGCGAGCGCGCCGCCGGAGGGAATTTCCACCGTGGTCTCGGCGCGGCGGGTCTTGATCGCCGGAATGGTCTGCGTGCGTCGCGCCCTGCACGAGCTGGATCGAGTTCTCGTTCGACAGCTCGGAGACTTCGGTCAGCACCTTCAGGCTGATGCGGCCTTCGGACAGCACCACCGGCGTGAAGTTGAGTCCGACACCGAACTTCTTGAACTGAATCGCGAGCTGGCAGGCGCGCGTGGTCGGGTCGCAGGTGTAGCCAGCGGGCACCGGAAACTCGCCGCCCGCGAGGAAGTTCGCGCTCTCGCCCGAGATCGCGGTCAGGTTCGGCTCCGCCAGCGTGCGGATCACGCCTGCGCGCTCCATCGCGCGCAAGGTCGGCGGATGACCGTCTTGAACGTGCCCATGCGAGCCGTTGCCCTCGACCAGCGGCTGGCCGAGCGCGGTGAACGGATTGGCGTTGTTGAAGTTGATGACCGCGCTGCCGTAGCTCAGGCTGCCGTTGAGATCGATGCCGAGCTGCTTGATGACGTCGCGCTGCACTTCGGCGACGGTCACCTTGAGCATGACCTGATCGCGGCCGCGAACGTGTGAGATTGTTGACCACCTTGTCGGCGCTGCCGACCAGCTTGGCGGCGACATCGGTCGGCTTGCGCCGATTCGGCCGCGTTCGCGACGCTGCCCGACAGCATGACGCCGTCGCCGACGCCGTCGACGCGCACGTCCGCATGCGGCAGCAGCTTCTGCAGCATCGCGCGCACGCCGTTGAGATCGCGCGTCACCGCGACGTCGAAGCCGGCGATCTGCTTGCCCTTCGGCATCGAAGAAATAGATGTTGGTCTGCCCGACCGCGACGCCGATCAGATAGGCGCGGCGCGTCGAGCGCACGACCGCGTTGGCGAATTTCGGCTCTGCGACCAGCACGTCCTTGATGTCGCGCGGCAGGTCGATCACCACCGACTTGCCGATGCCGAGCTGCACGAAGCGCGACGAGGAATCCGAGCCGACCACCTGGATCGGTCCGGCCGGCGCCGGCAAGGCGCCGTGCGGCTCGGCGGCGCGCGCGATCAGCGCTGCGCCGAGCAGATGCCGCGAGCACCGCCGTACCGAGCGCGGCCCGTGTCAAGTTACGCGTCGCCATATTACTCGTCCCCTACAAAACTCATTTCGGCGTGGACATGGTGCTGATGCCGTAGCGCACCGTGTTGATTCCGGCGCGCTTGTCTGGCGCGCGTCGTCGTTCCGGCAGCGTCGTTTCGCCGGCATCCGCGAGACTGCGCAGCGCGAGCGAAAGCGTGCCGAGCTGGCGCGACAGCGCGAGCGTCTCGGCCTGGCGCGGCGAGAGTTCGAGCGTCGCGGTCTTGCCGATCACGACCTTCTGCCCGTCCTTCTCGCCGAGCGTCTGGTCGATCGCGAGCATGCGGATGTTGGAGAGAATCGTCTCGGAGATGTGCGATTCCGCGCCGCTCGATTTCTCGGCTTCGCGGTCGCGCCGCGACAGGATGACGTCGACGCGGTCATTCGGCAGGATGAATCCGCCGGCGCCGGTTTCCGGCGAGATTTCGGTCGAGATCGCGCGCATGCCCTTGTCGAGCACGGCCGCCATGTAGCCCGACCCGTTCGCCTTGATCAGCTTCGCGTCGCGAATCGGCTCGCCGGCAACGAAGGGCGAGCGCGCGATCGCGCCGGAAAGCTGCTCGATCGCATTCGGGCTTGTCGGACCTGCGCACGAAGGCGGGACTTGCGGCCTGCGTCGGCCACTGCTGCCACTGCAGATCCTGGGCCGAAACCGCCTGGCCGAGCTGGATGTCGATCCGCGCGCGACCAGGATGTCGACGGTGTCCATCTTGGCGACTTCGACGGGCGCCGCGGGCGGCGGCTCATCGCCGGATCGTCCGGCGAGCAGCGCCGCAACACCACCAGCAGCAACCGCAACTACGAGAACAACAAGACGCGCGGCTTTCATACGCTTCACTTTCCACAATGACGCTGTGGCCGAACCCGGCCGACAACTGGATTTCACCAGTGAAACGTCAATCCATGGTTAATGGCGCGTATCCAATTTGAGTTAACCGATTGTTGCGAACGAATTTTGCGCGTGAAATCGCCGGCGTCGCGCGCAGTATTCTGTGCGAGCGATGCAGGCGATCTGTGAAAGCGCTGCTGTGTCCGGCGCGCCGGCTACATGCCGAGCGATTTCATCAAGGCCGTGTCGGAGTAGACCCAGAGCGCCGCGATCGCGAGCGCGATGCCGTAGGGCACGCCCGCGTCCATGCGGTGCAGGCGCTTCGCCCATTCCTGATTGGCGAGGAGGGCGGGCAGGGGCATCAGGCGGAAGCGCATGATCATCAGCGTCAGAACGCCGCCGAGCAGCGACGCGATGATGAGATAGTTGAGCAGTTGGTCGAAGCCGAGCCAGAGCGCGGTCGCGGCCGCGAGCTTGGCGTCGCCGCCGCCGATCCAGCCGCGCGCAAAGAACGTGAAGGTCACCACCAGGACGAGCGAGCCCGGCTGCCGACATGCATGCCGATATCGGCAAGCGGCATGCCCGACCAGACAGCGAGCACGAAGAAGCTTCCGACCAGGATCAGCGAGACCCGGTTCGAAATCGTCATGGTGAGCAGGTCGCTCGAGGCCGCGAAGGCCATCAGTGCCGGAAACAGCAGCAACCTGATTGCGTCGGCGAGCATGATCCAATCCGCCTCGCCTGCGCGCCGGGCCGACGGGCGGCCCGTGTCCGGACCATAGGCCCAAGCGCGTTGCGGATCGGTTAGCGGCACGCCGGAGGCGGGTTTGCTCGCCGCAGAGCGGCCCCGCCTCCGGTGAATGCGAGTTCCCGTGTGGATCGGGCTTAGTTGAGCTTGGTGCTGACGTTGGCGAACGTGTCGCTCAGCTTGGTGCCGAGGCCCTGGACGACCGTGATGATCGCGACCGAGATGCCGGCGGCGATCAGGCCGTATTCGATGGCGGTCGCGCCGGATTCGTCGCGAAGGAAGGACTTGAGAATAGCCATTGTAGATCTCCCTGTAACTCTCGAAGACTTGCTCGAGCCCGTGCCGAGCATGTCGCAGAAGAGTACGCGAGACCTTGTAAGATCAGCATGAGTTCCAAAGTTCGCAATTTATGCTCTCATTAAGTGTCAAATTACGTGTCAAATTTCAGCGAAAGGCTCGCGTATCAAATGAAAAGGCTCCGGCGAAGCTGCCGGAGCCCTTCTGATTGCTGCGCGAATGCGCGAGTTAGTTCAGCTTGGTGCGTGATGTTGCTGAACGTGGTGTTCAGCTTGGTGCCGAGGCCCTGCACGACCGTGATGATCGCGACAGAGATGCCGGCGGCGATCAGGCCGTACTCGATGGCCGTCGCGCCCGACTCGTCCTTGGCGAAACGCTTAACGAGGGTCTTCATGGGTAGGCTCCTTTGGGTCCACACGTGGCTGTCTGAGCACTTTCCGCCCGGGCTTGTTGTATGGCCCGATGCGATAGTGCGAGACGTTAACAGCGACCAATTGCGACAAAGTTAATCCGGATCAGGAAAAACGTAGTCTTTCTTGAGGTTAGTGACGTGGTTAACATTGCCTTTCCATGATATATGAATGTATATAGAGCGATGAATGTTTGTATTTCATCTCGTAATATTCTGCATAACTAACGTATAGCCAAGAATTGCTGAGAGCAGTTGATGGTCTTGCTGACAGAACTGACGCGTGCAAGTGGAAAACTTCATGGAATGCGACAAGTCGGCCGCGCCACGAACACGCTGCATTTGCACTTCATTCACCAATTTGCAGTCAAATCCGCGCTTGGCGGTTTGCGCCGAATGTGTTGACCTGCGGCAGGTTGAGTTCCCGGAGACGTTGTAAATGAAGGCGAAGATGTTGCGCCGCGCCGACGCGAAGATTGCCGGACCTGCTGCTCGCGCTGCTTGTTCGCCGCGCTTTGCTGCTTCCGCGCCGCGCGCAGGCCGCCGAGACGCTCGACATCGTGCTCGACCAGGCCACCATCATGAAGCTGCCCGAGAAGGTGTCGACCATCGTGGTCGGCAATCCGCTGATCGCCGACGTGGCGGTGCAGTCGGGCGGGCTCGTCGTGGTGACCGGCAAAGGCTACGGCGCGACCAATCTCATCGCGCTCGACCGCACCGGCGCGGTGCTGATGGAGCGCTCGATCGTGGTGCGCGGCCCGGCGGGCCCGACCGTGCAGGTCTATCGCGGCGTCCAGCGCGAGACCTATAGCTGCACGCCGGACTGCGAGCGCCGCATCACGCTCGGCGACTCCGCCGACTACTTCACCGCGACGATCGGCCAGTCCGATGCGCGCAACGGCTCGGCGAGCAGCGGCGGCGCCGCAGCCGCCAAGGCGCCGGCGCGCTGATACGCTCCCTATTGCTGACAGCTTCGACGCGCCCGCCGTCGCGGCGTGGTTAGCGAAGCGTGAATGCCGCTGCCAAGTCTGTCGTCAATCCAAGCAACAATTCGACAACATGATTTTGCTAAGGCTCAACCGGATCAAGCGTATCGCTTGATCGGCGGTGCCGCGTGCACCGCAATGATCCGGAGCAGTGGCGTCATGATCGAGGCAATCCGGGCTGCAGCTCGCCATCGGACAAGACGGCTCTCGCGCGCAAGAAGCATCTGCGTATCCGCGACCGTCCGCCGGCTTCGCGCGCGGCGAGGACGGCGTCGCGGCCGTCGAGTTCGCGATCGTCGCAGCGCCGTTTCTCGCGCTGATGTTCGCCATCATGGAAACCGCGCTGGTGTTCTTCGCGAGCCAGACGCTGGAAACCGCGGTCGCGGATTCGGCGCGCCTCATCATGACCGGCCAGGCGCAGAACCAGAATTTCACCGCAGGCGCAGTTCAAGACGGCGGTCTGCGACGAAGATCGGCGGACTGTTCGATTGCGCCGGCGGCCTGAAGATCGACGTGAAGACCTATTCGGCATTCGGCTCGGTCGACAATTCCAAGCCGCTCGACGCGAACGGCAACCTGAAGACCAACTTCGGCTATCAGCCGGGCGGCCGCGGGCGAGATCGTCGTCGTGCGCCTGATGTACCAGTGGCCGGTCTATGCATCGCTGCTCGGATTCAATCTCGGCGACATGGCCGGCAACAAGCGCCTGATCATGGCGACCGCGGCGTTCCGCAACGAGCCCTATCGATGAGAGGCCGACATGACACTTCGCCCTGTCTCGCCGCGCGCGTGCGCCGGCCACTGCGCCGATTTCCTGCGCGACAAGCGCGGCGTCTCGGCGGTCGAGTTCGCGATGCTGCTGCCGCTGATGATCACGCTCTATATCGGCGGTGTCGAAGTGTCGTCGGCGATCGCGATCGACCGCAAGGTGACGCTGGTCGCGCGCACGCTCGGCGACCTCGTCGCGCAGTCGACCAGCGTGAACGCTGCCGACATGACCAACATTCTCAACGCCGCGACGACGGTCGTGCAGCCCTATTCCGGACGCCGCTGATCAAGGTCACGGTGTCGCGCGTCGATGATCGACGCGAACGGCGCCGCCAAGGTCGATCTGGAGCAAGACCAAGAACGGCACCGCGCGCGCCGTCAACTCGACCGTGACGCTGCCGGCGGCGCTCAACATCGCGAACACCTCGCTGATCTGGGCCGAGATCGCAATACGCCTACACGCCGACCATCGGCTACGTCATCACCGGCACGATGACGCTGAAGGATCAGATCTACATGCGGCCGCGGCTGTCCGACACGGTTACGTGCAACAGCTGCTGACGCGCATGATCCCGAAATGCCTGGACCTATCCGATGGATCCGCTGTTCGGAACAGGATCATGCTCGAGCAAGAATTCATGCGATCGGCAGCACGGTCGTCTGCTTGATCCGCTCCATCGCGAAGCGTGACGTCACGTTCTTCAGCGGGATCGCGGCGATCAGCCGCTTGTAGAACGCGTCGTAGTCCTGGATGCTCGCGCACGCGACGCGCAGCATGTAATCGACGTCGCCGGCCATCCGGTAGAACTCCATCACCTCCGGCATCGCGCGCACCGCTTCGGCGAAGCGGGCGAGCCATTCCTCCGAATGATCGCCGGTCTCGATCGCGACGAACACCGAGACGCCGAGCCCGACCTTGTCGGGATCGACCACGGCGACGCGCTTCTGGATCACGCCTTCGGCTTCCAGCTTCTGGATGCGCTTCCAGCACGGCGTCGATGACAGCCCGACCCGGTTGCCGACTTCGGCCACCGAGAGCGAGGCGTCCTGCTGCAGGACGGCGAGGATCTTCCGGTCGATGGCGTCCATGCCAAAATTCCTCAAGAAATTGAGACGATCTTTTCCCGTATTGCGCCCAAATCGGAATATCATTTCTTATTTGAGCCACCATCTGTTCTTATAGAGAAGAATATTCTATTTCAAGGGGGAAATTGGTCCGAGGCCGCCCCATGACCGTTCGCGCCCGCCTTTCGTCTCCTCCGCCCTGATTGCTCGCGGCCTGCTGGTCGCGCTCGCGTTGGCCGCTCCCGGCGCGCGCCGAGAGCGTGACGCCGCTGGTCTCGACCGGCTGGCTCAAGCAGCATCTGAAGGACCCGGACGTGTTCGTGCTGGACGTGCGCTCCGCGATCGATGGCGGCGGCGTCGAGGCGTATCAGAAGGGGCATATCCCGGGCGCGATCCACAGCGACTACGACAAGGCCGGCTGGCGCGTGACGCGCGGCGGCGTGCCGTTCATGCTGCCGACGCTGGCCGAACTGGAAAAGCTGATCGGCGAGCTCGGCATCGACGAGGACACGCACGTGGTCGTCGTGCCGGCCGGCGTGCACCACACGGATTTCGGTTCCGCGGCGCGCACCTACTGGACCCTGAAGGTCGCGGGCGTGTCGAACGTTTCGATCCTCGATGGCGGCTACGCGGCCTGGGCGGCCGAGCAGAACGCGATCGAAGCCGGGCCGAGCAAGCCATCGCCGAAAATCTTCACCGCGACGCTGAACAAGGCGCTGCTCGCGGAACGCACCGACGTGCAGAAGATCGAGCAGTCGGGCGGCGCGACCCTGATCGACTCGCGGCCGGCCTCGTTCTTCGACGGCAAGCAGAAGGCGCCAGCCGCGAAGGCCTACGGCCATATTCCCGGCGCCGTGAACGTCGACAGCGCAACGTTCTATGACGCAAAGACCAATCGGCTGAAGCCGCAAGCCGAACTCGCCGTCGATCGCATCGGCGCTGCCGGCCGGTCCGGCGGTCACCTATTGCAACACCGGGCATTGGGCCGCGACCGACTGGTTCGTGCTCTCCGAATTGCTCGGCCGCAGCGACGTGCGCCTCTATTACGGCTCGATGGTCGACTGGACATCGGACGCCGAGCCGCCCGCTTGCCTCGGCGCGCACCAAGTGGGATGACCTGAAGAAGACGCTCGGCTTCGGGTCGTAACGCTGTGTCATCCCGGAAGCCGCGAAGCGGCTATCCGGGATCCATAACCACGATAGGTGCGATTCGGCGAGGACTATGGTTATGGATCCCGGCTCTCGCTGCGCTCGGCCGGGATGACAGAAAACCGAACATGACGACCACGACGCTCAATCCGCCCGCGGAACTGCCGCGGCTCGACTGGCCGTTCCTCATCGCCGCCGTACTGGGCGCGGCCGTGCTGGTCGCGCTGGTCATGCTCGACGGACAGCCGGCTTCCGCCGCGCTGGTGATCCTCGGCTTCGCGCTCGGCGTCGCGTTCCTCAAGGCCGAATTCTCGTTCACCGCCGCGTGGCGCCGCTTCCTCGTGAAAGGCGAGGCGGGCGGTTTGCTCGCCGCATTGCTGCTGATCGCGGTCGCGGCGATCGTGATCGTGCCGGTCGCCGCACTGGTGCCGGGTTTCGGCGGCGCGATTGCGCCGATCGGTCCATCGCTCGTCATCGGCGCGTTCGTGTTCGGCATCGGCATGCAGCTCGCGAACGGCTGCGGCTCCGGCACGCTCTACACGGCGGGCGGCGGCTCGGGCCGCATGCTGATCGCGCTCGCGCTGTTCATCGTCGGCAGCGTGATCGGCAGCCTGCACCTGCCGGCGTTCCTCGCGCTCGGCGGTGTCGATCCGATCCTCGCGTCCGCATACTTCGGCCCGTGGGGCGGGCTTGCGGTGACGCTCGCGAGCATCGCGGCCGCTGCGCTGGTTATCGTCGCGGTCGCGCGCGCGCGCGGCGCGAACATCACGCCGCGCCCGCTGATCATCATCGGCGCGATCGCGATCGGCGCTGATCTCGATCGGCGTGTTTCTCGCCGGCCATCATCCGTGGAGCGTGACGTTCGGCTTCACCGTGTGGGGCGCGAAGCTCGCGGCGCTTGCGGGCTTCGATTTCTCCGGCGCGGCATTCTGGCAATGGCCGGGCCCCAAGCGCGCGCTCGCCGAATTCGATTCTCTCCGATACGTCGAGCCTGACCGATCTTGGCATGATCCTCGGCGCCATGGCGGCGGCCGCCGCCACCAAGCCGTTCGCCCGCACCGCATGGCCGCCGGCGAAATCGCTGATCGCCGCCGCGCTCGGCGGCCTGCTGATGGGCTGGGGCGCGCGCATCGGCTTCGGCTGCAACATCGGCGCCTTCGTCGGCGGCGTCGCGTCCGGCTCGCTGCACGGCTGGATCTGGTTCGCGGCCGCGCTCGGCGGCTGCGCGATCGGCATCCGGCTGCGCCCGCTGTTCGGCCTCTCGCGCGATTGAGGCCCAATGCGCATCGTCTATGCATTGGTGCTGATTGCAGGGCTGGCCGCCGTGGTCGCCGACCATCTCACCAGCCCGTCATCCGCCGGGCGGTCTCGCCGGAAGATTTCGCCGGCGCCTGTGCGCCCTGCGGCGCGCCGTGCCCGTCGGCGCAGAAGAAATAGCCTCAATCCTGCTTCGCCAGAAACGCTTCGACCTCGGCGCGTGTCGGCGCGCTCAGGATGCCGCCGTAGCGCGTGCATTTGAGCGCCGCCGCCGCGGCCGAGAACCGCATCGCCTCGCGCTCGGACTTGCCTTCCGCCAGCATCAGCGCGAAGGCGCCGTGGAACGTGTCGCCGGCGCCGAGCGTGTCGACCACATCGACCTTGAACGCCGGCATCTGACGCAGCTCGCCGTCCGCGAGCCACAGCACGTCGTTGGCGCCGTCGGTCACCGCGACGAACGCCTTGGTCTGCTTGGCGACGTCGATCAGCGCGCGCCCGAGATGATCGGTGCCGGCGGTCGCGCGCAGTCCTTCGGCCGAGAACACGACATGCGACACCAGCGTGAGCAGCACGTTGCTGTCCTGCCGCGGCTCGTCGGCATCGAGCACGACCGGAATGCGGCGCTTGCGCGCCGGCCGCGCAAATCTCGCGCACGAAGCCGGGAAAACGATTGTCGGCAATCACCGCGTCGGCGTCCGCCACGAGCGCGGCGGCATCGCTCGGCCGCGCCGCCATCAGGCGCTCGTCGCGGTAATTGACGATCGCGCGCTCGCCGCGTCCGTCGATCGAGATCGCCGAGATCGGCGAGGTGATCCCGTCGACGCGCGGACAATCCACGCACGCGATGCCCTCGCGCGCCGCGAGCGCCAGCATCGTGTCGCCGACCGTATCCGCGCCGGCCGGGCCGCCGAGCGGGCCCGAGAAGCTCGCGCGCGCGCCGAGATGCGCGATCGCGACCGCGGCATTTGCCGCATTGCCGCCGTTGATGGTGCGGAATTCGCTCGCCTGCGTCTTCACGTCCGGACGCGGAAATCGCTCGACGCGGAACACCAGATCGAGCACCGCGATGCCGGTGCACAGCACATGCTTGCGCGTTCAGCGGAAGACACCGTCGCCCTCTTCGACCCAGGCGCGGATGATGTGATGCGCGATCGCGATCGGCGGCGGGATGCTGATCCCTTCCGGATGCTGGCCCATGAACATCAGCGCGACCTCGTCGCGGGTGAACCAGCGCGCGTCCTCCAGCTCCTCGCGGTCGACCGTGATATCCGAGTTCGTCGCGCGCGCGTGGCAGCCGATCATCAGCGACATCGGAAACGGCCATGGCTGCGAGCGCGAAATATTTCACCTCGCCGCAGACGATGCCGGCCTCCTCCAGCGTCTCGCGCCGCGCCGCCTCCTCGATGCTCTCGCCCGGCTCGACGAAGCCCGCAAGGCACGACCACATGTTCGGCGACGAAGCGCCCGGCGCGCCCGAGCAGGCAGCGGTCGCCGTCGATCGCCAGCATGATCACGACCGGATCGGTGCGCGGGAAATGCTCGACCTTGCAGGCCGGGCATTCGCGCTTCCAGCCGGCCTGCGAGACATTGCGTCGGCGCGCCGCAGTTGGCGCAGAAGCGATGCCGCGCATGCCAGGCGAGCAGCGCCTTGGCCTCGGCGAGCGGCGCGAGATGATCCGGCCCGACCAGCCCCTGCACGGCGATCGAGCGCAGATCGGTGACGAACAGATCGGGCCGGCTCCTTGAGCGCCTTGGTTGCCTCGGGATCGAGCGCGATGCCGAAGCGGCCGGCTTCGCCGCGCAAGTCCGAGGAACACGCTCTCGGCGGTGGGCGCGAGCGCGCGCGCTTCGTCGGGACGGAACAGCGGATCGGCGCCGTTCGCGGCCTTTCTTCATCACCACCAGTTCGCCGCCGATCGCGAAGGTTCCGGCGCGCGTTCCGCCTCGCAGGCGGCGAGAAACGCCGCGTCGCTGCGGCGCTCGGCGACGCGCTCCAGAATGCTTGCGGTGTAGCCGAGCAGCGGCTTCGGCCCGAGATCGAAGCGGCATTTGGGAACTCCGGCGAGGGCGCCGAACCTCGCATGGGATCGGCCGCCTATCAAGGGAAGCGGCCTGCGCTCACGCAGCCAGATCTTCTCGCGCAGCGGCGTGACGAGCTTGTGCAATTCCTCGCGCTCGTAGGCGCGCGGCGGCACCGCGCCCCACACCGGCTTCGGCCACGCCGGCATCGTTGCGGAACCGCGCGATGACGTGCACATGCAGCTGCGGCACCGCGTTGCCGAGCGCCGCGATGTTGAGCTTGTGGCACGCGGTCACGTCGCGCAGCGCGCGCGCGACGCGCGTCACCTCGGTCATCAGCTGCGCCTGCTCGACCTCGTCGAGATCGATCACCTCGGTGATGTCGGGACGGCGCGGCACCAGCATCAGCCACGGATAGTTGGCGTCGTTGATCACCAGCACGCGCGACAGCGGCAGATCGCCGAGGCTCGCGGTATCGCGGTCGAGTTGCGGGTGCAGCGACCAGCCGGAGTCCATGAAAATTTGTCCGGAAAATCAATGTCGGGGAAAGCTAGCACGGCGGCCGCCGCGGCGCTTGCATTCGTGCTTTGTTCGCCTGATATAGGAGCCGGGAGGTTGGCGGTGGACGAGCCACTCGCCAACCGGGTCAGGTCCGGAAGGAAGCAGCCCTAACGAGCTACGACTCGGGTCGCTCGTCAGCCTCCCACCTTCAGATCTGACGACGTCAGCATGGGGCCGCCGTGCAGGTCAGCGATGAACGACGCCACGAGCCCCGGATTGGACCTTGGCACCGACCGCCGGCCGGCGGCCGTCCTACCGCGTGCTGGCGCGCAAATACCGCCCCGCGACCTTCGCCGACCTGATCGGCCAGGACGCGATGGTGCGCACCATCTCGAACGCGTTCGAGACCGGGCGCATTCCGCAGGCCTGGATTCTCACCGGCGTGCGCGGCGTCGGCAAGACGACCACCGCCCGCATCCTGGCGCGTGCGCTCAACTACGAACTGCCGGACGGCTCGATCAAGGGCCCGACCATCGCGATGCCGACGCTCGGCCTGCACTGCCAGGCCGATCATGGAGAGCCGCCACGTCGACGTGATCGAGATGGACGCGGCCTCGCACAACGGCGTCGACGACGTGCGCCAGATCAACGAGGCGGTGCGCTACTCGCCGGTTTCGGCGCGCTACAAGGTCTACATCCTCGACGAAGTGCACATGCTGTCGACGGCGGCGTTCAACGCGCTGCTCAAGACGCTGGAAGAGCCGCCGCCGCACGTGAAGTTCGTGTTTGCCACGACCGAAATCCGCAAAGTGCCGATCACCATCCTGTCGCGCTGCCAGCGCTTCGACCTGCGCCGCGTCGATGCCGCGCTGCTGGTGAAGCATCTTGAAGGCATCTGCGCGCAGGAGAAGCATTTCCGCCGAGCCGGAAGCGCTCGGCGCTGATCGCGCGCGCCGCCGAAGGCTCGGTGCGCGATGCGCTCTCGCTGATGGATCAGGCGATCGCGCATGCGGCGGGCAGCGTGCGCGCCGAGGACATCCGCCAGATGCTCGGCCTCGCCGACCGCACGCGCATCATCGACCTGTTCGAGGCGCTGATGCGCGGCGACATGGCGAAGGCGCTGGGCGAGCTGCGCGATCAGTACGATTCCGGCGCCGATCCCGCGGTGGTGCTGTCCGATCTCGCCGAGTTCACGCATTTCGTCACGCGCGTGAAGGTCGTGCCGGCGGTCGCCGACGATCTCGTCGCTCGCCGAGGCCGAGCGCACGCGCGGGCGCACTTTCGCGGCGGCGCTCTCGATGCGCGTGCTCTCGCGCACCTGGCAGATGCTGTTCAAGGGGCTCGCCGAGGTGAAGGAAGCCGGCAAGCCGCTCGCCGCCGCCGAGATGGTGCTGGTGCGCATCGCCTATGCGGCCGACCTGCCGACGCCCGACGAGGTGATCCGCGATATTCAAGCGGAATGGCGCTGCGCCGGCGCCCTGCATCCGGCGAAGCGGCGGCTCATGCGCGCCCGAGCACGCGCGCCGCGCTTCGATCCGCCGCGCGGCGCGCCGCGCGCTTCGCTTGCGCCGGCGCAACTTGTCACCGCGCAGGTGCCGGATATCTCCACGATGCGCGCCGAGCCTGCCGCAACGCCGACGCTCGGCGTCGCGAACTTTCCGGCGCTGATCGCGCTCGCGAACGAGAAGCGCGACATCCTGATGAAGACCGCGCTCGAACGCGACGTGCGGCTGGTGCGCTTCGAGGACGGCAAGCTCGAAATCGCGCTCGAGCCGAGCGCGCGCAAGACCCTCGTCCAGGATCTCCAGCGCAAGCTGTCCGAATGGACCGGCCGGCGCTGGATGGTCGTCGTGTCGTCCGAGCCGGGCGCGCCGACGGTGAACTCGCAAGCGGAGGCGAAACGCAGCGAGCTGGAGCAGGGCGTGCGCGCCGATCCGCTGGTGCAGGCGGTGCTGGCGCGCTTTCCCGGCGCCGAGATCGTCGGCGTGCGCCGGCGCGAGGATCTGGCAGGCGGCCGCCATCGCCGCCCGCGAGCGACGAGCCGCCTGCCCAATCCGCGACGACTACGGCGCGGACGACGAGGACCGTTGAGGTGACCCGCATGGCTGACTTCCTCGGCCTGATGAAGCAGGCGACCCAGCTTCAGGCGAAGATGCAGGAGATGCAGGCCGAGCTCGACCAGATCACGGTCGAGGGCACGGCCGGCGGCGGCCTGGTGTCGGTCACGATGTCGGCCAAGGGCGACCTGAAGGGCGTGCGCATCGACGACTCGCTGGTGAAGCCCGACGAGAAGGAGATCATCGAGGACCTGATCGTCGCCGCGCATGCCGACGCGCGCCGCAAGGCCGAGGCGCTGATGCGCCGACAAGATGAAGAGCCTGACCGGCGGCCTGCCGCTGCCGCCGGGGCTGAAGTTGTTTTAGCTTTCTTTCCCTCGCCCCGCGAAGCGCGGAGCAGGGTGCCGAGCGAAGCGAGGCGGGTGAGGGGCCGTCTCCGCAAACGCAAGGCTTGCCCCTCACCCGGCTCGGACTTTCGGTCCTCGCCACCCTCTCCCCGCCTCACGGGGAGAGGGAAAAGAAAGAAGACATGCCCGCCGTTGCCGGACCCGAGATCGAACGCCTGATCCAGCTGCTCGCCCGCCTGCCGGGGCTGGGCCCGCGCTCGGCGCGCCGCGCCGCGCTGCATCTCATCAAGAAGCGCGAACTGCTGATGGCGCCGCTCGCCAGCGCGCTGCAGACCGCGATCGAGAAGATCGTGGTGTGCGGCACCTGCGGCAACATCGACACGCAGAACCCCTGCACGGTGTGCACCGATCCGCGCCGCGACCTGTCGGTCATCGTGGTGGTGGCGGACGTCGCCGACCTCTGGGCGCTGGAGCGCGCCGGGGCGATCAACGCGCGCTATCACGTGCTCGGCGGCACGCTCTCGCCGCTCGACGGCATCGGCCCGCAGGACCTCACCATCGATGCGCTGGTCGTCGCGCGCGCATGACCCGGCGGTGAGCGAAGTGATCCTCGCGCTCAACGCCACGGTCGACGGCCAGACCACCGCGCACTACATCACCGACCTGCTGCGCGACGCGAACGTGAAGGTGACGCGGCTCGCGCACGGCGTGCCGGTCGGCGGCGAGCTCGACTATCTCGACGAGGGCACGCTCTCGGCGGCGATCCGCAGCGCACGGCGTTTTAGATGCCCCGACCTCGTCATTGCGAGGAGCGCAAGCGACGAAGCAATCCGTTCTTGGGCAAGATGCGATTGCTTCGCTGCGCTCGCAATGACGGGAGCAATCAATCATCCGCCGCAACCACCGTCGGCTTCCCGATCTTGGCGAAATGCCCGCGCGCCTGCAGCCAGACGAGCAGCGCGAAGCTCGGCAGCGCGACCAGCGCGCTCAGCACGAAAAACGCCGGCCAGCCGGTCGACTGCGCGATGTAGCCTGCGCCCGACGAGAGATACGTGCGGCCGACCGCCGACAGCGCGGTCAGCAGCGCGAACTGCGTCGCGGTGTGCAGCGGGCTTTGGCACAGCGCCGAGAGGTAGGCGACGAAGATCACCGTGCCGATCGCGCCGGTGAAATTCTCCGCGATGATCGCGGCGGTCAGCGCCCAGTAATTGGTGCCCATGTAGGCGAGCCAGGCGAACACCAGGTTGGACGCGGCTTGCAGCAGGCCGCCGATCCACAGGCAGGTGGTCATCGGCAGCGCGCGCGCCACCATGCCGCCCGCGAAGCCGCCGATCAGCGTCGCCGCAAGGCCGACGCCCTTGACGATCGCCGCGTAATCGTTGCGCGAAAACCCGAGATCGATCACGAACGGCGCCGTCATCGTGCCGGCGAAGGCGTCGCAGAACTTGTAGAGCACCACGAACAGCAGCACGACGACCGCCATCTCGCGCGTGAGGAACTCCGAGAACGCGCCGACCGCGGCGCGCCAGACGCGCCGGACCGGATTGTCGCCTTGCATGCGCCGCATGATCCGCGCTCGCGGCGGCGGATTTCTCCGGCTCGGTCGCGGCGAGCGTGGTCACGATGCCGATCAGCACGCAGGCCGCCATCGCCAGATAGCCGGCGGTCCAGGCCGCGCCCTTGGCGAGGCCGAAGCTCTCGAAGCCGGTGACGAGAAACAGCGCGCCCGCGGTCGAGATCAGCATGCCGATACGGTAGGCCGCGACATACGACGCCATGCCGGCGGCCTGCTCGTTCGGCCGCAGCGTCTCGACGCGGAACGCATCGATCACGATGTCCTGCGTGGCGGACGCGGTCGCGACCATCAGCGCGCCGAACGCGACCAGCCATGGCGCCTTGGCCGGATCGGTGAACGCCAGGAACACCGTCGCGGCCATCAGCAGCAATTGCGAGAACACGAGCCAGCCGCGCCGCCGTCCGAGCAGGCGCGACAGCACCGGCACGTCGAGCGCATCGACCAGCGGCGCCCACAGGAACTTGATGGTGTAGGGCGTGCCGACCAGCGCGAACAGCCCGATGGTGCCGAGATCGACGCCGGCTTCGCGCATCCACACCAGCAGCGTCGAGCCCGAGAGCGCCAGCGGCAGCCCGGACGAGAGCCCGAGGAACATGACGATGAGCACGCGCGGGCGCAGATAGACGGTCGAGCGTCTCGCCCCATCCGGCGCGTCGCGTGGTTTCCGGCACAGCCGTCATGACTATTTCCGCTCGTCCCCACACAAGCGGGGACCCAGAACCTTAGACCGAATTGGCAAAAACTTCTGGATTCCCGCTTACGCGGCAATGAGCGGAAGGGAAACTGGGCTAATGACTGACCGTCTGCGCCGGCGCCGCGGCGCGCAGCGTGTACATCGTCAGCGGCGGCGAGAACGTCCATTCGATGTCGCCGATCTCGGTCTTCTGCACGCCGTGCGCCGTCACCTGCACCTGATAGATCGAATAGGTGGTGTGGTTCGCCGCGATGTTCTTCTCAAACCGCACAGTGCGCGCACGCACATCCGCCTTGGTGGCATAGATGCAGGCGGTGTGCCGGCGCCGCGCGTTGATGTCCGCGACGACGCGCAGCGGGTTGGCGCCGCGCTCGGCAAGCGCGGCGACCCGTTCGACGAGCTCGACCGACTCGCAGAACAGCCCTTTTTCGTAAGTCCCCGGACTCGCTGGCGCCCCGAACACCAGCGCGGCGGGGAGCAGAAAGTCCGCCCCGAAATCCACGTCTTAGCCCCTTCGCCCCGGCGAAGTCCCGATTCGAAAATAATAGGAAGCGCGGGGTTAACGCAACATTAGCCTTGGATCTCTGCGTTTGATCTTATCCGAAAAGGGCGTGATCTTGTCCAAAAGCGGTTCCTGTCCCGATCATGTCCATCGGGATGATGCAGTTACTCGGCCGCTGTGGCTTTTCGGCCGAGCGGCGCCGGAATGACATGACCCGCGGGAGCCTCGTCGCCGTCGAATTCGAGCGAATTGATCCGCCCGCCGCGCCTCGCGACCTTTTCGGCCGAGGTCAGGATTTGCGCGATATCGTTGTTCGCCTGCCCGAAATGCTTTTGCAGGTTGAGCACCCGCTCGTGCAGGCGGCCGAGATCGTTCATCAGATGGCCGACCTCGGTGCGGATCTCGTGCGCGGCCTCGCGCATCCGGGCGTCTTTCTGGATCTGCTGCATCACCTGGATGGCGAGCATCAGCAGCGAGGGCGACACCAGCACGACCTGAGCGCGGTAGGCCTTCTGGATCAGATCGTCGAAGCCGTCATACAACTCGGCATAGACGGACTCCGACGGCACGAACATCAACGCCATGTCCTGCGTCTCGCCCGGAATGAGATAGCGCTCCGCGATGTCGGTGACGTGCCTCGTCACGTCCTGGCGGATACGGCGGACGGCTGCTTCCTTTTGCTCCTCGGAACGAGCCTCGTGCAGGGCCGTAATCGCTTCGAGCGGAAACTTCGCGTCGATGATGAGAGGCCGGTCGTCGTTCGGTAGAAACACCGCGCAATCCGGCCGCTTGCCGTTCGAGAGCGTGTACTGAAATTTGTAGGACCCCTTGTGCAGTCCGTCCTGGACGATGGCTTCCATGCGGCCCTGGCCGAACGCGCCGCGCGCCTGCTTGTTCGCCAGCACCTGGCGGAGCGACGTCACCTGCGAGGCGAGATCGGTGATGTTCTTCTGCGCGCCGTCGATCACGGCGAGCCGCTCGTTGAGCTTGGCGAGGTTCTCCATGGTGTGCTGGGTCGAAGCCTGCATCGACTGGCCGATGCGGTGCGTCACGGCGTCGAGCCGCTCGGAGACCGCGCGCGCAAGCTCTGCCTGCCGGCCGGAGAGCACTTCGCCCATGGTGTGCACGCGGCCCGCCGTGTCGGCCTGGATGCGCGCGATTTCGGCCATGCGCTCTTCCAGCTCTTCGGCATGCACGTCGTGACGCACCGCCTCCACGCCGCGCGCGCGCGTGGAGCGCGCCAGCATGACGGCGATCGCGCCAAGCAGCGCAAGCACGATGCAGGCGAAGGCAGCCAGCGCCTCGCCGACACTGACGGCGATCCCGCCGATGATGAGGAAAGTCTCGGTCATGTGCGCGTTGTACGCGATTCGCGACGCTTTGAACGAAAAGAGAACGCCGCAAACGGAACTTGCCTAACAGATCGTAAAGGAAATTGTTCACATCCGGTTCAGCGGCCGGGGCGCCTCCTGTGCCGACGGGCGAAACCCGAAGGAGAGAAGACTAAATGAAGAAGCTCATCCTGATGGCTGTGGCCGGCACCGCCATCGCACTCGCGGCGCCGCAATTTGCGTCCGCAACGCCGCTCTCGCTCGGCGGCGGGCTCGCGACGGCGGCCGACAACATCTCGGTCACCCAAGAGGTGCGTCACCGCCGCTGGCATCGGCGGCACCATCGGCATCATCGCTGGAGCAGCCGCCGCTGGCGATAACGGCGCAAGACACGCGAGCGGCCGGCGTCGCGAGGCGCCGGCCGTTTGCATGCGGCAGCGCGGTTGACCCGGCTCCGCGCGCCGCTTAAATCGCCGCGCATGGCGTTGCGCGACATCATCGTTCTTCCCGACAAGCGGCTGCGGCAGGTGTCCGAACCGGTGAAGGCCGTCAACGCGGACGTGCGCGCGCTCGTCGATGACATGTTCGAGACGATGTACAAGGCGCCAGGCGTCGGACTCGCGGCGATCCAGGTCGGCGTGGCGAAGCGCGTCGTCACGGTCGACACCGCCAAGAAGGACGAGCCGAAGCAACCGCAGGTGTTCATCAATCCCGAGATTGTGTGGAGCTCGGACGAGAAGAGCACCTACGAAGAGGGCTGCCTGTCGATCCCGGAATACTACGAAGAGGTCGAGCGGCCGAGCCAGGTGAAGGTCCGCTTCATGGACCTCGGCGGCAAGACGCAGGAGGTCGAGGCGAACGGGCTGCTCGCGACCGTCCTGCAGCACGAGATCGACCACACCAACGGCATCCTGTTCATCGATCATATCTCCAAGCTCAAGCGCGACCGCGTGATCAAGAAGTTCACCAAGGCGGCGAAGCGGGTTAATGATTGATGCGCCTCATTTTCATGGGCACGCCCGACTTCGCGGTGCCGACGCTGGTCGAGATCGTCGGGTGCGGTCATGAGGTCGTCGCGGTCTACACGCGCGCGCCGAAGCCCGCTGGGCGCGGCATGGACGTGCAGCCAAGCCCGGTGGAGCGCGAGGCGCGCCGGTTCGGCTTGTCCGTTCTGACGCCGAAGACGCTGCGCAGCGACGAGGCTGTCACAGAGTTTCGCGCGCACAAGGCGGACGCTGCGGTGGTCGTCGCATATGGCCTGATCCTGCCGGTACCGATCCTCGATTCCGTGCCGCTCGGCTGCTTCAACCTGCATGCCTCGCTTGCTGCCGCGCTGGCGTGGCGCCGCGCCGATCAATCGGGCCATCATGGCGGGCGACGCCGAGACCGGCGTCATGGTCATGCGGATGGCCGAAGGGCTCGATACCGGGCCGGTCGCGATGGCCGAGCGCGTACCGATCGCGCCGGACATGACGGCCGGCGACCTGCACGATGTGCTGGCCCGGCTCGGTGCCGACCTGATGGCGCGCGCGCTCGGCGCGCTGGAGCGTGGCTCATTGCAACTTACGCCGCAACCGGAAGACGGCATCACCTATGCGGCCAAGATCGACAAGAGCGAGACGCGCATCGACTGGGCGAGGCCGTGGAAAGCCGTGCACGACCATTGCCGCGGGCTGTCGCCGTTTCCCGGCGCCTGGTTCGAGCTCCCGGGCGCGGGACGCATCAAGGTGATGCGCTCAACGCGGGGCGAAGGCTCGGGCTCGCCCGGCGCGGTGCTGGATGATCGCCTGACGATCGCATGCGGCGAGGGCGCGGTGCGGCTCCAGGAAGTGCAGCGCGCCGGCAAGCAGCCGATGAAGGCGGAGGAATTCCTGCGCGGCACCCAGGTCGCGCCGGGCACCATGGTGCGCTAAGCAGGGACATGCCCCGCTACAAGCTCACCATCGAATATGACGGCACGCCCTTCGC
Organism: uncultured Alphaproteobacteria bacterium; assembly: GCA_963778455.1. GTDB lineage: Bacteria > Pseudomonadota > Alphaproteobacteria > Rhizobiales > Xanthobacteraceae > PALSA-894. Next base: position 1,146,878 of record CAVZUL010000004.1, on the reverse strand, counting down.
CGGCTGGCAGTGGCAGGACGATGCGCCGACCGTGCAACGGGCGCTCACCGATGCCATCGCGGCCTTCTGCGGTCATGCCGTGAAGGTCGCGGGCGCGGGCCGCACCGACGCCGGCGTGCATGCGCTCGGCCAAGTCGCGCATGTCGATCTGCAAAAGGACTGGCGCGTCGATCGCGTGCGCGATGCAGTCAACGCGCACCTGCGGCCGCACCCGGTCGCGGTGCTCTCGGCCGAAAAGGCCGCCGACGGGTTCGACGCGCGATTCTCGGCGAAGAAGCGGCACTACCTCTATCGCATCATCAATCGCCGCGCCGATCTGGCGCTGGAGCGCACGCGCGCCTGGCGCGTCCCGCGTCGGCTCGACGCGGATGCGATGCATGCGGCCGCGCAGCGGCTTGTCGGCAAGCACGACTTCACGACTTTCCGCTCGACCGAATGCCAGGCGAAATCGCCGGTGAAGACGCTCGACCGGTTCGACGTCGTGCGCGAGGACGACGAGGTCCGGATCGAGACCTCGGCGCGCTCCTTCCTGCACAATCAGGTGCGCTCGATGGTCGGTTCGCTCGTGCTGGTCGGCGACGGCAAATGGAACGCCGACGATCTCGCGCGTGTCCTCGCGGCGCGCGATCGTGCGGCTTGCGGTCCCGTCGCGCCGCCCGAGGGACTGTATTTGGTCAGCGTGGATTACCCGGAATGATTTCGCGCCGCGCGCTTCTGAGCCTGCCGCTGTTCGCCGCGCGGCCCGCGCAGGCGCAAACCTATCCGGCCGGACAGGTGCGCATCATCGTGCCGTTTCCGCCGGGCGGCGCGACCGACGTGCTCGGCCGCGTGCTGAGTTCGCAGTTGCAGGTCGTGTGGGGCCAGACGGTGATCTCCGAATACCGGCCGGGCGCCGCCGGCCTGATCGGCACGCGCCAGGTCGCGAGCGGGCCGGCGGATGGCCTGACGCTGCTGCTTGCCTCGACCGGCGCCATCCTCTCGCTCGCGGGCGGGCAGGCGGCTTTCGACGTGACGCGCGAGTTGAGCCCGATCTCGCTGGTCGCGGCGCCGCCCTACATCGTGGTGGCGAACCCGGCGGTGCCGGCGAAAAACGTCGTCGAGCTGATCGCCTATGCCAAGGCCAATCCCGGCAAGCTGTCGTTCGGCTCCTCCGGTGCCGGGTCCGCGTCGCACCTCTCCGGCGCGCTGTTCATGCGGATGGCCGGCATCGAGATGCTGCATGTGCCCTATCGCGGCACGGGTCCCGCCGTCACCGATCTGCTCGGTGGCCGCATCGACCTGATGTTTGCGCCCGCGCTCGTGGTCACACCGCACATCGCGGCCGGCACGCTGCGCGTCATCGGCACGACGGGCGCTGCGCGCTCCGCGCTCTTTCCGGATTTTCCCACCGTCGCCGAGACTGGCTTGCCGGGCTACCAATCGCTCGGCTGGTTCGGGCTGTTCGCGCCCGCCGGCTGCCCACGCGAGATCGTCGCGAAGGTGAGCGCGGATACGCACCGCGTTCTCAACTCCGCGGAAGCGCGCCAGCGCCTCGCCGAGCAGGGCGCCGAGCCCGCGCCGAACACGCCGGAGGTGTTCACGGCGTTCGTCAATGCCGATATCGCGAAGTGGCTCGATCTCGCGCGCCAGACCGGGATCAGATTAGCGAACTAGCCGAAGTACCGCTCCAGAATGTGCCGGTAGATCGCGGCGAGCGCCACCAGATCGGCGGTCGCCACATGCTCGTCGATCTTGTGCATCTGCTGGCTCAACAGCCCGAACTCGATCACCGGGCAGTAATCCTTGACGAAGCGCGCGTCCGACGTGCCGCCGGTGGTCGAGAGCTTCGGCGTCAGCCCGGTCACCTCGGTGATCGCCTTGCTGACCAGGTCGACGAACGGCCCCGGTGCGGTGAGGAACACGTCGGCGTTCGACGGCTCCCATTCGATGTGCCAGCGAATCTTGCCAGCGGCCCTTGCGGTGCGCCGCTCGATCTCCGCGCGCAGCTCGGCGCGCGTGCGGATATCGTTGAAGCGGATGTTGAAGCGCGCGCGCGCCTCGGCGGGGATCAGGTTCACGGTCTTGTTGCCGACATCGATCGAGGTGAATTCGAGGTTCGACGGCCCGAAATGCGCGGTGCCGTTGTCGAGCGGCTCCGCATTGATCGCGACCATCAGCGCGGCGATGCCGCGCACCGGATTGTCGGCAAGCTCCGGATAGGCGACATGCCCCTGCGTGCCGGTGACGACGAGCGTACCGTTTTGCGAGCCGCGCCGGCCGATCTTGATCATGTCACCGAGCTTCTGCGGATTGGTCGGCTCGCCCAGGATGGCGTGATCGAACTTCTCGCCGCGCTCGGCTGCCCACTTCAAGAGCTTGATGGTGCCGTTGACCGCGATGCCTTCCTCGTCGCCGGTGATGAGGAAGGACAAGGAGCCCTTCGGCTTACCGCCGTGCGCCGCCAAATAGTCGAGCGCCGCGGCAAGCTTGCAGGCGATCGCGCCTTTCATGTCGACCGCACCGCGGCCGTACAGAACGCCGTCGGCGATGTCGGCGGCGAACGGCGGATGCGTCCACCTGCGCTCGTCGCCCGGCGGAACCACGTCGGTGTGTCCGGTGAGCATGAGATGCGGCGCTTGAGTGCCGATGCGCGCGTAAAGATTGTCGATCGGATCGGTGCCGGGCTCCGCGAAGGTGACGCGGTGGATCTCGAAGCCCGCACTCTTCAAGAGCTTTTCGATCAGCGCCAGCGCGCCACCCTCCGCCGGCGTCACCGACGGACAGCGGATGAGATCGCGGGCGAGCGCGATGGGGTCGGCGGTCATCAGAATGCCTTTTCGAGACCGGCCTGCTTGAGCACGTCGTTTGCCGTATGCCGCGACTTGGTCGTGCGCGGAACGGTCACGTGCCGGCCTTTGACGGGATTGTACCAAATCTCATGGCTGCCCTTGCCAGTGCGGACAAGCGCATACCCGTTTGCGCGCAGGATTTTCACCAGATCACGATAGAAATCGGCCATCAGGCGGTGGCGAGGTCGAGGTGCTCTTCGGCCTTGAATGTCAGGGAGAGCTTGTCGACGCCTTGCCCGGACACTTCGAGAAGTTCAGGGAGAACGAGTTGCACCTCGTTAATCATCGCAGGCCAAGTATCCGCTTCGACGACCAGACCGGGCACGTCCTCGCTCGTGGCGAGCCAGACGCTCGCCTCGTCGTCCCAGCGAGCCTGAATGGTGATGTCGCGGTTCATGCCCCAAAGATCGGTCTGTTCGGCTTGCGGGTCAATCCCTCAACAACTCATTGATGCTTGTCTTCGCGCGCGTCTGCGCGTCGACGCGCTTCACGATCACGGCGCAGTAAAGGCTCGGGCCGGGCTGTCCGTTCTTCATCGGCTTGCCGGGCATCGCTCCGGGCACGACGACCGAGTAGGCCGGCACTTCGCCTACGAACACCTCGCCGGTTTCGCGGTCGACGATCTTGGTCGAGGCGCTGATGAAGACGCCCATCGAGAGCACAGAGCCCTCCCGTACCACGACGCCCTCGACTACTTCGGAACGCGCACCGATGAAGCAATTGTCCTCGATGATCACCGGGTTCGCCTGCAGCGGTTCCAGCACGCCGCCGATGCCGACGCCGCCGGAAAGATGCACGTGCTTGCCGATCTGCGCGCACGAGCCGACCGTAGCCCAGGTGTCGACCATGCGTGCCTTCGCCGACGTACGCGCCGAGGTTCACGAACGACGGCATCAGCACGACGTTCGGCGCGATGTAGGCGGAGCGGCGCACCACGCAGCCCGGCACCGCGCGGAAGCCCGCGGCGCGGAAACGGTTCTCGCCCCAGCCCTCGAACTTCGACGGCACCTTGTCCCACCAGCTGGCGCCGCCGGCCGCGCCCGCGATCGGCCCCATGTCGTTGAGACGGAACGAGAGCAGCACCGCCTTCTTGAGCCACTGGTTGACCTGCCATTGGCCGTTCTGCTTCTCGGCGACGCGCTTCTCGCCCTTGTCGAGCAGGTCGAGCGCGGTGTCGACAGCCTCACGCACCGCGCCCTTGGTGGCCGGGCTGACGTCGTTGCGCGCCTCGAAGGCGTCGTCGATGATTTTGGCGAGGTCTGACATTGAGAAATCCCGTGCAGAAGGCGTGAGGTTTGTCGGGGCGGGGCGCCTCTCTGTCAAGGCCGCGCCATGCCTTGCAGAAAGCCGACGAGATCATCGGTCACGTGATCGACATGCGCGGCGTCGCGCCCTTCCATTTCCCAGTCCTCGCGCAGCACCTCGCGCGATCCTTCCGGCACCACAAGCACTGTGGTCATGCCGAGCGAATGCGGGACACGCTAAGATTGCGCGCGAGATCCTCGAACATCGCGGCGTGCGCCGGATCGACGCCGTGGCGTTGCAGGAATTGGTCATAGGTTTGCGGCAGCGGCTTCGGCTCCAGCTCCGCCGCGATGATGTCGAACACGTCCTCGAATTTCTCGTGGATCTCGAGCCGACGCATCACGGCGTCGGCATGCGCCCGCGTGCCATTGGTGAGAATGAGCTTGCGGCCGGGAAGTTTCTCGATCGCGGCGCCGAGCGCCGGGTTCGGCTCGAGCGGCGAATGATCGATCTTGTGCACGAAGGCGAGATAGTCGTCCGGGTTCATCCCGTGCTCGGTCATCATGCCGCGCATCGAGGTGCCGTAGCGCTTGTAGTAGTCCTTCTGCACGCGGAACGCTTCGTCGTGGCTGACTTTCAGGAAGTCCGCGATGTAGGCGCGGATGCGCTCGTCCACCTGCTGCCACAGGTTCAGGTGATGCGGGTAGAGCGTGTTGTCGAGATCGAACACCCAGGTTTCCACGTGGGTGAAATCGCGCGGCGCGGCGCGGGCAGGGGCGGGGGAATTCATGGGCGGGGTTTTAACCACGCTCACTCTCTTTGTCATGCCCGCGAAGGCGTCGCCCTTTTTCCCTCTCCCCGCTTCGCGGGGCGAGGGAAAGGAAGATCACTCCCGGAACCGCACCGTCGCGCCCTGCTTGCCGGTCATGTCGATCACCGCGAAGCCGGTCGCGGTCAGCCCCTGCGCGCCGCAGTTCTTCTGCTCGGCGATCTCGAAGCGCACGTCGCGGGTGCAGAGCTGCATCGGCCCGCCCCACACCAGCAGCCTGTCGCCGCGCTTGAGCGCCTGGCCTTCCTTGTCGACCGCTTCGGCGAAGCTGTAGAGCTGGCGCCGGCTTGGCGGGCACGTCCGGCTTGATGCATTTGCCGGCGTCGACGCGATACCAGCCGCGTGTCGTGACCGCGCCGTTCTCGTCCACGCCGAGCGCCGCCATCACGGCATGCGGTGTCTCGTTGCACCAGGAAAAGCCGACGCCATCGGCGGCCTTCACGGCATCGAGCATCGTCTGGAAGAACGCCGCCCCGCCGGCAGCGTCGGCCGGCAGGCGGCGGTCCTTGATGAATTGGTCGAGCGCTGCGGTGGTCTTCTTGCCCTCCAGCCCGTCGATCGGGTTTGCGTCGTAGCCGGCGATCGACGAGCAGACGCTGGATGCCCGCAAGGCGCGCCTGCGCGGGATCGTAGTCGGCCTCTTCGCCCAGATAGGCGGTGAGGCCCTGCTCGGTCTCGGACGGCTTGATCTGCGAGAAACGCACCAGCCGCTGGCCGGCGCGCGTCTGGCAGGTCTTGGCCGCCGCGATCACGAAATTGCCGTCGGCGATGCAGAAGTCCGCGTGCCCGGCCTGCGGCAGCGGCGAGGGGCCGTAGGCGGCAAGCGCGCGCGCCTGAACGTAAACCTTCTCGGCCTGCAGCGTGCCCTGCAGCACGGTCCGGCATTGCGCCGGGATCGACGCGGAACCAGCCGCGCGTCGCCGCCGCGTCCTTCTCCTCAAGCGCGAGCGCGAGGTCGAGCACGTAGCTCGTCTTGTTGCAGAACTGGAGATCGGCGCGGGCGGGCGCGGTCAGGCCGAGGAACGGCCAGCAGCGCCAAAAGAACCGCGCCGCATCGCAGGTGCCCCGCGAATCGCCTGATGCTCAATCGATGAATCGGATTGGTGGCGGCGGCAAGGCGTTTCATGTCATTCCGGGGCGTCGCGAAGCGGTGAGCCCGGAATCCATAACCACAAGAAGTGCGATGACGCTTGATCGGCGCCAACCCGGCTGGCTTGCGGTTATGGATTCCGGACACGCGCCTTCGGCGCGTTCCGGAATGACGGAAAACTACGCGTGCGCTGCCACCGCCTCGCGATAGGCGGTGATCTCGGCTGCCGTCGGCGGTGCGACTTCGTCCAGTTCGCGGATGCGCCGGTCGATCTCGCCGATCACGTGCTTCGAGAACGGCCCGAGATGCAGGTACATCGCCATCAGGGTCACGATCTGGCGCAGCGCCGCCGGATTGGTCTTGCTGATCTCGACAAAGGTCTTCCAGAACGGCGCACGCACCTCGGGGAGCGTCTGCATGATCTTGTAGAGCACGTCGACGCCGTGCCCCTTGCGGATATCGCCGTCGGCGAGCTGCTTCGGGCGCCCGGTGCGGTCGAGCATCCTGGCGAGCCGCGCCAGCCGTCCCGCGTAGGCTTCGGGTGTGAACACGTTCCCCAGCACGGTCTTGTAGTCGGTGAGGATGTCGCGCAGCGGCCGCTTGGTGTCGAAGTTGCAGCCGAGCGTGCACTGATCGCCCGCACGCTCCACCCGCATGATGTCGTGGCCCGCATGCAGGCGGCCTTCCTTCTCAAGCCGCCGCGTCAGCTGCGTGCCGGGCAGCGCGTAGAGCAGCCCGACCATGCAGACCGGAACGCAGCATTCCTCGATGAACTCGGTCATCGAGTTGCGCGATCGAGACCTTCTCGGTGTCGAAGCCGACGATGAAGCCCGCGGTCACGAACATCCCGTAGCCGTAGATCTTCTGGATGCTCTCCGCGATGTTGCGCTTGGTGTTCTGCTTCTTGCGCATCTGGATCAGCGTCTCGGGGTCCGGGCTCTCGATCCCGACGAACACCGCGAAGAAGTTGGCCTCCTTCATCGCCTGCAGCATCTCGTCGTCGTCGGCGAGATTGATCGAGGCTTCGGTCGAGAACTCGAACGGATAGTCGCGCTCCTCCAGCCATTGCTTGAGCCGCGGCATCAGCGGGCGCAGGTTCTTGCGGTTGCCGATGAAATTGTCGTCGACGAAATCGACATGGCCGCGATAGCCGCGGTCGTACAGCGCCTGCAGCTCGGCGAGAATTTGATCGTTCGTCTTGGTGCGCGGCACGCGGCCGTACAATTCGATGATGTCGCAGAACTCGCAGGTGAACGGGCAGCCGCGCGAGAACTGCACACCGATGTAGAGATACTGTTCCAGCTTGAGCAGATCGTAACGCGGCATCGGGCTCTGCGTCATGTCGATCTTGAATTTCTCGGCCGTGAACACACCCTTGCGCTCGCCGCGTTCCCACGCGGCGATGAAGTCCTTCATGATGTGCTCGGCCTCGCCGATCACCTGAAAGTCGGCGGCTGCATAGAGATGCGGGCTCGACGACACGTCCGGCCCGCCGACGCAGACCGGCTTGCCGTGCAGATGCGCGAGCTCGATCAGGTAGAAAAAGTCCGGCTGCTGGTTGAGCATGCCGCCGAGCATGATGAGGTCGGCCCAGTCGAGGTCCGCGTCGGTCAGCGCCTCGGTATTGCGGTTGACAAGGCGGAAGTCCCATTCCTTCGGGCACAGCGCCGCGACCGTGATCAGCCCCAAGGGCGCTGCCGGATACTTCGCGCCGACGAGCTCGCACGCCTCGGCGTAGTTCCAAAACGAGTTTGGAATGAACTTCGGATAGACCATCAGAACGCGCGTGGTCATTCCCCCTCCGGGCCCTGCGGCCACCATCGCATGCGCCTTATGCCGCCTCAAGTGCGGCGGCGCAACAGTGGCCAATTCGTTTGGGAGTTCAATGTCTTGAGATGGGCCTTAGCGGTGTATCAGGGTTCCGGCGCCCGCGTCGGTCAGGAGTTCGATCAGCACCGCGTGCTCCACCTTGCCGTCGATGATGACGACGCCCTCGACACCCTGCTCGAGCGCGTACATGCAGGTCTCGACCTTGGGGATCATGCCGCCCGAGATGGTGCCGTCGGCGATCAGGCGGCGCGCATCGTTCACCGAGAGCTGCTTGATCAGCTGCTTCGACTTGTCGAGCACTCCCGGCACGTCGGTGAGAAGCAGCAGGCGCTTTGCCTTCAGCGCGCCCGCGATGGCTCCGGCGAACGTGTCGGCGTTGACATTGTAGGTCGCGCCGTCGGCCGAGGTCGCGACCGGCGCCAGAACCGGGATCAGCTCGCGGCCGAGGATCTGATTGAGCACCGTGACGTCGACCTTGTCGGGCTCGCCGACGAAGCCGAGGTCGATGATTTTCTCGATACTTCGAATCCGGATCGACCACGGTGCGCGTCACCTTGCGCGCCGTGACCATGTTGCCGTCCTTGCCGGAGAGCCCGACCGCCCGCCCGCCCGCCGCGTTGATGAAGCCGACGATCTGCTTGTTAATCGAGCCGGCCAGCACCATCTCGACGATCTCGACGGTTTCCTTGTCGGTAATGCGCAGGCCCGCGGCGAACTCGGACTTGATGCCGAGGCGCTTGAGCATCTGCCCGATCTGCGGCCCGCCGCCATGCACGACCACCGGATTGATCGCGGTTTGCTCCATCAGCACGATGTCGCGCGCGAAGCTTTGCGCCATCGCCTCGTCGCCCATCGCGTGGCCGCCGTACTTCACCACGACGGTTTCCTCGTCGTAGCGCTGCATGTGCGGCAGCGCCTCGATGAGGGTGCGGGCCTGATCCTGCGGCGAAACGGTCATCGTGCGGTCCCGGTGTTTGCGCGCCGCTTTTAGCGGGCGGGGACGGCCGCGAAAAGGGCATTTCGCCATTGAAAGCGGGCGTCGGCTCGAACAGATTGGCCCGCAATGACCATCGACAAGCGCCAGGCAGGCTTCCTCCGCACGGCCGGCATTCACCTCGCGATCTGGATCGCGACCTTTGCGATCCTTGAAGTCGCGCTGCGCCTCATCGACTTTCGCGTGCTGCGCGAGGGGGAGAGCGAGCGCATCATCGCGTACCGGCACGATCCCGAACTTGGCTGGGCGCCGGTGCCGAACTCGGAATTCACCGTCACGGCCGAGCGCCGCATCGGCGTGAAGCACAACAGTCTCGGCCTGCGCGACATCGAGCTCAGCGCGTCGGCGAAGCCAAAAATCCTGTTCGTCGGGGATTCGTTCGTGTGGGGCAACGATGTCGAGGCGGAGGAGCGCTTCACCGAGCTGTTGCGCGAGACGCTCCCCGGCCACGAGATCGTCAACGCCGGCGTCTCCGGCTACGGCACCGATCAGGAATATCTCTGGCTCAAGCGCCTGTGGGATCGCATCGAGCCCGCAGTCGTGGTGCTGATGTTCACGGTGATCAACGATCGCTGGGACAACATCAGCAACGTGCGCTACGACGGCTATTTCAAGCCGTATTTCGCGACCGCGCCTGGCGGGCAGCTCGTGCTCGGCGGCCAGCCGGTGCCGAAGCCGCGCCAGCTCCATTTCAAGCAGAACGCGCTCGTCCGCAATCTCTGGATCGCGCGCGCCGTCGTGTTTGGCTGGATGACACTGGCCCACCCGCAAATCACGGTGCCGGACCCGAGCGAACGCCTGATCGGCCTGATGCGCGATTTCGTCACCCAGAAGGGCGCGACGTTCCTGGTGGGCGTGCAGATCAGCGAGCCGCAGCTTGTTGCCTATCTGCAGCAACAGAAGATCCCGTACATCGCGTTCGATGGCGCGGACGTCTATCGCGGAATCGAATACGGCTTCCACTGGACGCCCGCCGGCCACGAGCTGGTGGCGCAGCGGCTGATGACGCTGCTGCGCCGTGAGGGGATCGCGAAGGAGAACTAAATCCGCCGTTCCTTCATCACGCGCGCGATCGCGGCGCGCAGCTCCGGCATCCCGGTGCCTTCGCGCGCCGACGTCACGAGGATATCCGGATACGCGGCCGGCCGCTTGGCAAGCGCCGCGGCCGTCTCGGCGATCCGTGTCTCGAGCTCTACGGGCTTCACCTGGTCCGTTTTGGTGAGCACGATCTGATAGCTCACCGCCGCCTCATCGAGCGTCTTGAGCACGGTCTCGTCAGCGTCTTTCAGTCCATGCCGCGCGTCGATCAGCACGTACACGCGCGCAAGGTTGGCGCGCCCCGCCAAATACGCGTGGATCAGATCGGTCCAGGCCTTCACTTTGGCCTTCGGCGCCTCCGCATAGCCGTAGCCCGGCATGTCGACGAGCCGCAGCGGAGAGTCAGTCGCAAAATAAATCAGCTCCTGCGTGCGTCCCGGCGTGTGCGAGGTGCGCGCCAGCGCCTTGCGCCCGGTGAGCGCGTTGATCAGGCTCGACTTGCCGACGTTCGAGCGCCCCGCGAATGCGACCTCGATGCCGGCCATGCGCGGAAGCCGCTCGGTCGTGCCCGCCGCCGCGGCGAACTGCCAGTCCGCCGCGAACAGCGTGCGGCCGGCGTCGATCTCGGAGCGGGTGAAGACGGACATCGCTCCCCTTTACCATCTGGCGTTCCGGGAATCTGCGGCTCTATCGCTAGCCCGGAAGAAACGCCTGCTCCATCGTGGCCGGGTCCATCAGCCGCCGGATGGGTGCGCGGTAGAGCGCCGAAAGATTGTCGAGGGTCAGCACGTCGGAGACCGGGCCTTCCGCAACGCGTGCACCATCGCGCAACAGATACGCGCGGTCGGCGGCGCGCAGCGCGTGGTTCGGGTCATGCGTGGTGAACATCACGCCATGCCCTGACTCGGCCAGCGCCCTGATCTGCCGCATCACCTTGCCCTGGTTGCCGAAGTCGAGGCTCGCGGTCGGCTCGTCGAGCACCACGAACTGCGGCTCCTGCGCGAGCGCGCGCGCGAGCAGCACGAGCTGCCGCTCGCCGCCGGAGATCATCGTGTACGGCCGCTCGGCGAGATGCGCGATGCCGAAGCGCTCCAGCATCGCGGCCGCGACGGCGCGGTCGGCGCTGGTCGGGCGGCTGAACAGCGTGCCATGCGCGGTGCGCCCCATCAGCACGACGGCTTCGACGGTGAACGCGAAGGTCGCGACATGCGATTGCGGCACGTAGGCGAGAATGCGCGCGCGCTCGCGGATCGAGTAGTGATCGAGCGTGCGGTCGCCACAGCGCACCTCGCCCCCTTTCGGTGCGAGCAGGCCGAGCAGCGTCTTGAGCAGCGTGGTCTTGCCGCCGCCGTTCGGCCCGAGCAGCGCCAGCACTTCGCCGCGGGCGAGCGCCACGTCGAGGTCCGTGCCGACCAACCGGTCAGTGTAGCCGATCGAGAGCTTGCGGCCTTCGAGCATCATGACGGCGCTCATGACCAGGTCTTCGAGACGCTGGCGAGCAGCCAGATGAAAAACGGCGTGCCGATCACGGCCGTGAGAATACCGAGCGGGATCTCCACCTGCGCGGCCGAGCGCGCGAGCGTGTCGATGAACAGCAGATAGCCGCCGCCGAGGATCGCCGCGGTGGGCAGCAGCCGCGAAAAGTCCGGTCCGACCAGCGACCGCGCGAGATGCGGCACCACCAGCCCGACCCAGCCGATGATGCCGGCTGTCGCGACGCTCGCCGAGGTCACGAGCGTTGCCGCCGCGACAACGGCGATGCGCAGCGGCCCGGTGGCAAGCCCGAGCGAGCGCGCCTCCTCATCCGGCAGAGACATCGCGTTCATGCGCCAGCGCAACGCGATCAGCACCAGCGTCCCGAGCGCGACCGGACCGAACAACGGCAGCAGATCCGCCGGAGCTGTCGCCGACAGGCTGCCGAGCAGCCAGAACGTCATGGCGGGGAGCTGGTTGTAGGGATCGGCGAGATACTTCACGAGGCCGACGCCCGCGCCGAGCAGCGCGCCCACCACGACGCCCGTGAGCACCAGCACGAGGATCGGATCGCGCGACTGCACCGCCGACCCGATCAGGTACACGGCGGCGACCGCCACAAGACCGCCGACGAAGGCGAGGCCCTGGATGCCGAATATCCCGAGCGAGAAATAGATGCCGAGCACCGCGCCGAGCGCGGCACCGGACGACGCGCCGAGAATGTCGGGCGAGACCAGCGGATTGCGGAACAGCCCCTGGAACGCTGTCCCGGCGACCGCGAGCGCGCCGCCGACCAGCACCGCCGCGACCACGCGCGGTCCGCGGATGTGCAGGATGACGTTCTCGACGGCGGGCGGCAGGGCCGCGACGCGTCCGCCGAGGCGCGAGGCGATGAATTCCGCAATGTCGGCAAGCGCAACCGGATAGCGGCCGACCGTAAAGGCGAGCAACAGCCCGGCGATGAGCACGCCGAGCGCGATCGCAAGGCCGGGCACCGCCGAGCGGGTCATCGGCAGAGTGTAGCGGCAGCCGCGACCACGTTCACCCCCGCCCTTCCAGCACCCGGTCGATCTGCCTTTCGCTCGGCCTCACGTGATAGAAACGCTGATAGAAGTCGGCCGTGAGCGCGCGCAGATCCTCCGGGAAACGATCCGGATAGAGGATCTTCGCCAGCCACCACAGCCCGATCAGGCGGTTGACCGAGGGCGGAAAGTCGACCCAGCCGAACGGCAGCTTGGGCGACAGATGCACCCGGCCTGCGCGCACGGCCGCAAGCGAGGACCAGACCGGATCGCCGCGCACCGCGGCGGCAAACTCCATGTCGATGGTGATGATGACATCGGGATTCCACAAGAGCACCTGCTCGATCGAAACGCGCGCCATGCCGCCGCGGGTTGCGCCCGCGACGTTGCGCGCCAGCAGCTCGATCGTCTCGACATTGATCGAGCCGCCGAGGCCGGTCTCGAGCCCGCGCGGACCGCGCGCGTAATAGACCGCCGGGCGCTTGTCCGGCGGAATGGACGCGATCCGCCCGGTGATGGTCGTGACGGTCCGCTCGGCGTACTCCGCGAGTGCATCGCCCTCGCGCTGCCGTCCGGTGAGCCGCCCGAGCGTGCGATAGCTCGCGGCGATCGATCCAAAGCGGCCGTCGAGCAGCGCATAGGGGATGCCGGTCTGCTCCTGCACGCGGTCGGCGAGCGACACGTAGGTGCCGTCGGTACTGCCGATGTCGACGATGAGGTCGGGCTTGAGCGCAAGCACGACCTCCAGATTGGCTGTGTTGCCGCGGCCGGTGATGCGGCCGATCTCCGGGCGCGCACCGATGTCGGGAAGGAGAAACTCGCGTTCCTCCGGCCGGTTGGCGCGCGGCCAGCCGAGCAGCAAGTCCGGGGCGAGCGTGTAGAGCGTGATGGCGGCCGGCGGTCCGGCCGGAAAAGCCCGCGTCACCTTGTCGGGGATTGGCACCGCGCGGCCCGCCGCATCCGTCACCGTGCCGGCCGCGTGCGCGCGGGTCACAAGGCTCGCAAGCAAGCCTGACGTGACGACGCGGCGGTCGAGGTTCATCGGCTACATTCCGGGCGGGGCAAACCCGTGTTGCCGCAGTATACCCTGTCCGTCGCGCGACAGGATGAATGTCGCGAAATTCTGCGCCTGCGGCGGCGCGCTCTTCATCACCGTCAGCCCATAGTCGGCGCCGACCGCAAGCGTATCAGGCAAGTTCACCATCTGCTGTCCGGCGTTTTCGCGCACCGCCACGACCGCGTTGGTGCAGTAGGTGAGGAACATGTCGGCGCGACCCTCGGGGACATGCCAGCCATAGACGCTGCGGCCGGAGGGCGCCTGCGCGCTTGATGCGCCGCCGGTGAGCTGCAAGGCTTTCTTCTCCAGGAGCGCACGGCTTCCGGCTTTCAGCGCCTCCGCTTTGGCGAACACCTCGAACGCATAGTCGCCCGACGGATCGGCTTTCGGGGTCGACGTGGCAAGCTTCACGTCGTCGCGCAGCATCGCAGCGAGCAGGCTTTCCGGCGTGGCCGCAAATCCCGGCTTCACCAAAGCGCACAGCCGGTTGCGCGCGAACATCACGACCGGGTTGCTCTTGCCCGATTTCGAGAGCGACTCCGGATGCGCCATGTTGGCGGAGGCGAACACTTCCGCTCTCGCGCCGCCGGCGATCTCGTCACGCAGCGTGCCCGACGGGCCGTATTTCGCCTGCACCTTGAGGCCGCTCGCAGCCTCGAACGCTTTCGCTACGTCGGTCAGCGCGCCGCGCAACGATCCGGCCGCGTGAAGCAGCACGGGTTCGGATGCGTGCGCCGAGGAGACCATTGCGCCAATCACCGCAGCGATCGCGAACGATCGCATCAGGCGCCCGGCACGGTCGCATTGGCGAAGAACAGCTGCTGCCCGTTGATCTTGTAGTCGGTGATGGCCTTTTGTCCCTCGGCCGACACCAGCCAGTCAATGAACTGCTGCCCGAGCGCCGCCTTCACATGCACGTGCTTCGCCGGGTTGACCAGCATGACGCCGTATTGGTTGAACAGCCGCCGGTCGCCCTCGACCACGATGTCGAGCTCGCCGCGGTTCCTGAACGAGAGCCAGGTGCCGCGATCGGCCAGCACATAGCCGTTCATCGACGAGGCGGTGTTGAGCGCCGCGCCCATGCCCTGGCCGATCTCGCGATACCAGGGTCCCTTGTCGGCGCCCGCAACGTCGATGTCTGCGGCCTTCCACAACGCGAGTTCGGCCAAATGCGTGCCCGAATTGTCGCCGCGCGAGACGAATGGCGCCTCTTTCGCCTTGATCGCCTTCAGCGCGCTCCCGATGTCCTTGCCCTTCACGCCCGCGGGGTCGCTCTTTGGACCGATCAGGATGAAGTCGTTGTACATCACGGCATTGCGCTTCACGCCGAAGCCGTCGGACACGAAGCGTTCTTCCTGCGCCTTGGCGTGCACGAACACGACATCGGCGTCGCCGCGCTTGCCGGTATCGAGCGCCTGGCCGGTGCCTTGCGAGATCACCTTCACGTCGATACCGGTCTTCTGCTTGAACAGCGGTAGGATATGGCCGAACAGGCCGGAATCCTGCGTCGATGTCGTCGACGCCACGATGATGGACTTGTCCTGCGCAAGCGCGGGCGTGGCGATTGCCGTGACGAGCACGGCCGCAATGAAAAGGCGCCGGTTCATTCTTCACTCCCTGCAAAGCATGTCGTGCGCAGCCTCCGAGCCGAACGAGGCGACGCCGTCGCGTCACTCTTTTTCAGGGACGAAGCGATTGCAAGGTAGCGGCCGTGCGCAGGCGCGAATATAGGCTCAGGCTATGGCGGTTTTCTGGTGCCATTCGCGTGGGCATGCTAGATTTTCGGGATGACCAACGTCGATGCCCTGCGCGCGCTTTGCTCGAAGGTCGAAGGGCTGGCCTCTGGTTCTTTCGCGGGCATGACGCTCAGCAATCCCGGTTATACGCATACCGAGCGGGCGCTCTTTCCGACTTTGCCCTATTCGTTCTCGCAAGCCATCACGCATTTGCCGCTTGAGCCGGCCGACTTTGGGTCTTGCGTGCAAGCGGGCAAAGCATGCCCCCGGCAGGTGTTTAGTTCCGGGGGATTGGTTATTCGACGCCGCGATCTTCAGTTAAACATCGACATCAGCCGGATAAGGGAGTACGGCTTTCCACAGCAGCGCTTTCGGAGCGCGCTCGCCCCTACCATTTTCGCGAATCTAACTCCGCTTCGCAGCGGGCGAAGGATCATTCGTGAGCATTTCAAACCTGGCAGACGAACGCCAGCTTCGCCAGTCCGACGCGCATCCGGCCCCGCGTGAGACGGATCGGGCCGCGCTTACCGCTTCGCTCCTGCGCGAGAAGAGCTTCTCAGCGAGATGAGCGTCCTGTCCCTGCAGCAAGACCTGATGGCGCAGGAATTCGATCACCGGCTTGGCAACAGTCTGCAGATGATCGTGAGCCTCCTGTCGCTGCAAAGCCTCGCCGCCCCGACGCCGGAGGCGGCGAATCAGCTGACGATCGCGGCTGGCCGCGTCGCCGCGTTTGGGCGCGTGCATCGGCGACTGCACTTCCTCGATCGTCAAAAGAACGTCGAGTTCAAGCAATACCTGCGCACGCTCTGCGTCGATATCGCGGACCTGCTGCTGCAGAAGGGCGCCGGGCGGGCGGTCGTCGTCGAGGGCGCGGAGATAACGCTGCCGACCGCGCTTGGAATACCGCTCGGCTTTCTGGTTGCCGAGGCGATCACCAATTCGGTGAAGTATGCGACGGGCGACATCATCGTTCGTATTCAGACGTCGGCCCTTGCAGTCCTGCTCTCGATTGTGGACGACGGACCGGGACTGCCGGTGGATTTCGACCCGATGAAGCAGAAGGGACTTGGAATGAAGCTCATTCAGTCCCTCACAAAACAAATCGGCGGAACGTTAAAGTTCGCGCCCGGCGACGGTGAGCGCGGCACGCGGCTGACGGTGTCGTTCACGGCATGACCGAAGAGCATGACAATGACGCCGCCTCCGATTGAAGGCGCTTCGACACCCGGCACTCACACCGAAATGCAAATCTCTCAAGTAAGGAAGCTCCAATGACAAATCTCTCCACGCGTCACGTTGACGCCACAGAAGCGGCCCGCCTCGGAGTCGAATCTGGCTGGTACGGTACGAAGGTGAGCGGGACGTTCGTCACCGGACCGCATGCCACCGATGAGAATTGCCTCCGACACATCAAGACGCTCGGTCCCGTGCCCGACGTTAAAATCTAAAGTCTCATTCTCCGGATGGCTGAGCGTGCCTCCGCCCCTCGCGTCGACCATCCTTGGATGGCTACAACGCCGCCATCACGGTCATTGTCCGGGCGCGCGTCGAACGCTCCTTTGCCCACTAACAGGCAAGGACGTTACTTCTTGTCCTTGTCGTCCTTGTCCTTATCCTTCTTCCCGCGGAACAGCTCCATTATGTTGTCCCACAACTCGATCTTCGCCCTAGTAAATACGCCACGTCGTACCCATGTCCGGTTGCTCGCAGCAACCATCGATCACGAAACCGGGGCGCCAGCGCTTCGGCGACCGATCGTGCGCTCTCGTCTAGGGGGCAAACTTAATTCGCGGCAAGGCAATAGCGAACGGAGGAAACCCGCAACAACGTCGTGCTCAAGACGGCGCTGTCACCGGCCGAACTCGCATCGCCTGCGGACGTCAGGGCCGCTCAACAACGGAAAGTCGGAATACGAAGTGTCTGGACCAATTCCCCACCGCGTCAATGAGGCCCAATCGGACATGCGGGGCGTCAAGGAGGGTTGGTATGTGATGGATGACGAGGGAAGGCTCACTTCTGGTCCGTTTTCCACCCGCGACGACTGTCTGGACTGCCTAAGGTCAGCCATTCAACCAACGAATTGAGGCTTGCGGCCATTTTGCGATCTGGCCGCACTTGATCGCTGCCGGCAACGAACCAGGAGAACGTCGTGGCGATCGAACATGCCTGTACGCAAGTTGTGAGCAAACCCTGGGGGAGCACCGACCTGTTGCCCTGGAGCGATATCCAGCCGGAGGGTGCGGCAATCGGCGAACTCTGGTTTCAGCGTCGTGACGCGAGTTCGCCCGATCCGACCCTGCTGCTCAAGTTGCTGTTCACCAAAGAACCGCTGTCCATTCAGGTTCATCCGGACGATGCCTTCGCGCATTCGATCGGCTTGGTGAACGGCAAGACCGAGGCCTGGTACATCCTGTCCGCGACACCCGAGGCCAAAGTTGCCATCGGGCTGAAGCGGCAACTCACGGCGCCGCAATTGCGGGCCTCGATCGAGGACGGTTCGATCGCGGACCTGATTCAATGGCGCCGCGTCCGGAAGGACGATGTCATCTTCGTCCCGGCCGGCACCATTCACGCCATCGGCGCGGGACTCGTGTTGGCCGAAATCCAGCAGAGAAGCGACACGACGTTTCGCCTTTTCGATCATGGCCGGGAGCGCGAAATCCACCTGGACAACGCCGTGGCGGCGGCCAATGCGGGGCCGGCCGAACGTCAATCAATGCCGCAGCGCCTGACCGATGCCAGATCCCTGCTCGTCGCCAGTCCGCATTTCGTTCTTGAGCGGATCGATCTGCCGCCGAATTCGCATTGGGGACTGCACGCGGAGCAGGAGACCTGGGTCCTGGTTGTCGAGGGATATGCCCAAATCGGGCTGATGAACGCGTTCGTCGGCGAAGCAATCTTCGTGGAAGCGGACCGCACAAACCTCAAGGTCGGAACCCGCGGTTTCAAGGGGCTACTGGCCTATGTGGGCCCAAATCCGAAGCCGAGCTTGCTGCAAGAGCTTGATCAACAGGACGCGAAATTCGAAATCCGGCAGTTCGCACTGCCCTCCTCACAATCACGAGCCACGGCTGCTTCGCCGGTCCGCTCGACGGAGGTGCAGATCGTGACCCAGTTGAGTCGCCTGGCGTTCATCGGCAATTCGCTCCCGCGCCGTTGCGGGATCGCAACATTCACGACCGATCTGCAGCAGGCAATCGCAGCGTCAGACGCGAAGGTGGAAACGTCGATCGTGGCGATGACCGATCACGGTCATGCCTACGACTATCCATCCGTCGTTCGCCTTCAGATCAACGACGACAAGATCAAGGATTACGTGCGTGCGGCCGACTTCCTGAACGCAGGGCAGTTCGAGGTCGTCTCGCTCCAGCATGAATTCGGAATTTTCGGCGGCGAAGCGGGCGGTGACATCATGGCACTGCTCTCGCGCCTGACCATGCCGGTCGTCACGACGCTTCACACCGTTCTGTCCGAGCCGACACCGGTGCAACGCGGCGTCATGGACCGGATCGTCGACGTGTCGTCGCGGGTCGTCGTCATGGCGGAGAAAGGCCGGGAGCTGCTGCGCACCGTATACCGGGTGCCGGCGGAAAAGATCGAGCTCATCGCGCACGGGACCCCCGACGTCCCGTTCGTCGAGCCCGAGCAAGCGAAGGCCAAGCTGGGCTTCAGCAATAGAACCGTCATTCTGACGTTCGGGCTTCTCTCGCCGAGCAAGGGCATCGAATTCATGATCGATGCCATGCCCTCGATCCTGAATAGCTGCCCCGATGCGGTCTATGTGGTTCTTGGCGCCACGCACCCCAATCTGGTCCGGCAGCAGGGCGAGGCCTACCGCGACAGCCTCGTGGCGCGCGCACGCGAGGTCGGCGTCGAGGACCATGTCGTGTTTCTCGATCAATTCGTCGATCAGGCGACGTTGCTGGATTTCATCGCGATGTGCGACGTCTACGTCACGCCGTATCTCAATGCGTCGCAAATGACGTCAGGCACCTTGGCCTACAGCTTCGCGCTCGGAAAGGCGATCGTTTCAACGCCCTATTGGCACGCACGCGAATTGCTGGCCGACGGACGCGGCATTCTCGTTCCATTTGCCAATTCCGCGGCCATCGGCAGCGAGATCGCGGAATTGCTGACCGACCATCCCCGGCGGCAGGCCATGCGCAAGCGCGCCTATGCCAGCAGCCGGCCGATGACCTGGGAGCGAACCGCGGAGCGCTATCTGACGGCTTTTGAAAGCGCGCGGCGCGGGCATCGGCTCAGAGTGATTGCACGGCTCGACCAGAACGTCGCCTCACGCGACAGCCACGCCGCGCCGGAGATGCGGACCGATCATCTTCTGTCGATGTGCGACGACACCGGGCTGTTCCAGCATGCGGTGCATTCCGTGCCGGACCGCGCTCACGGCTATTGCGTCGACGACAATGCCAGGGCGCTGTTGCTGGCATGTGCGCTCAACGGCCCTGGCGAGCAGCGCCTGCCCGAGGCCTTGACGGCTCGATTTGCTGCGTTTGTGCAGCATGCATGGAATCCGGATACCAAGCGGTTCCGCAACTTCATGAGCTTCGATCGGCGCTGGCTCGAGGATCGCGGTTCGGAGGACAGCCACGGGCGGACACTGTGGGCGTTGGGCGAGTGCGCACGCGGCGATGCGAGTGCGTCGCGGCGGCGGTGGGCCACCGCCTTGTTCGCCGAAGCGTTGCCGCCGGCGGAGAACTTCAGCTCGCCGCGCGCGTGGGCTTTCACGCTGCTCGGGCTGGACGCCTATTGCGCCGTAGCCGCCGAGGATTCCTCAGCCAAGCGTGTCCGGCAGCTCCTCGCCGACAAGCTGATGTCCATCCTGTCGGCGGTTGAGACGAAGGATTGGGTCTGGTTCGAGGAAGGGCTGTCCTACGACAACGCACGTTTGTCTCAGGCCCTGATCGTTACGGGAAATTCGACCGGATCGGCCGGCCTATGTCGAGGCCGGCTTGCGCTCCCTGCATTGGCTCATGACGCTGCAGACCACACCGGCAGGCTTGTTCCGGCCTGTGGGGACGCAGGGGTTCGGGGACCAGCGCCAGGAGCCGCAGGCGTTCGATCAGCAGCCCCTGGAAGCCACGGCGGCGATCTCGGCCTGCCTTGCGGCATGGCGCGCCGATGGCGATCTCGAATGGAGAGCAGACGCGGCGCGTGTCTTCGCCTGGTTCCTCGGCAGCAACGATTTGACGCTCCCCCTGGTTGACCTGGACACGGGTAGCTGTCGTGATGGGCTGCATCGCGACCGCCCGAACGAGAACAGGGGCGGCGAGTCGGTTGTGTCCTATCTTCTCAGCCTCGCGGAAATTCGTCAGCTCGCGCTGACAAGCGGCGATAGCGCGAGACGTACGCCGCTTCATGCCTTGCGTGCTTGAGCTCTGTAAAATCCTACTCGAACGAGCCGAGGGCGCTTGTCACAAGTCACGTTCCTGAACCGGCAGGCTCTTCATCTGCGCCCCGATCCCGCGAGGGTGGTCGTGCGCGCCTTCAAGCCGGCGATCGAGCCGCGCGACCTCAACCCCACCGACAAGACGCGGGCGAACCATATCGTCGAGCGGGTCATGACGCTCGATCCCGAGATGGCAGCCCACCAACTGGCCGACGTCCTTGAGAATTTCCAGGGCCGCCATCGCGACCTTCTGGCGACCTTCGAGGCGCGTGCCGACGAAATGGAAGACGCCTTTTCGCCTCATGCGGTCTTCACCAAGACACAGCGTCAACTGGTCGGCGCCTATTTTCTGCATGAATATTCCTTCGAAGCATCGGCGCTGTTCAACCCGAGCATCGTCTCCCATCCCGATCAGTCCGGTGCGCCGGAAGGCGGGCGCCGCTTCATCCTCAGCCTTCGCGCGGTCGGGGAAGGGCATATTTCGTCGCTGACGTTCCGATCGGGAAGCATCGCGGCGGACGGCAGCGTGACGGTCGATCCGACGGCGCGTCTTGCTTCGATTCCGCACGTGAAGAACCGGATAGCGGGCACGAACGGCGACGATGTCGAAGTGATCTTCAGGCCGGACGAGGATATCAGCGAGCGGGTGATCTTTCCCGTCACGTTGTCCCAGTCGAACGGCATCGAGGATGCGCGCTTCGTGGAATTCGAAGATGGTGGGAAAAAGATCTTCTACGCGACATACACCGCCTACAGCGGCACGGCGATCCGATCCGAACTGATCGAGACCACCGACTTCATCTCCTTTCGCCTGTCGCCGCTGCGGGGAGCCGCCGCACGCAACAAGGGCATGGCTCTGTTCCCCCGCAAGATCGGCGGCAAGTACGCCATGATCGGCAGGCAGGACAATGAGAACCTCTACCTTATCTATTCGGACGATCTGCATTCATGGGATGGCGGCGTCGCGATCTTGAAGCCTCAATTCCCGTGGGAATTCGTGCAGATCGGCAATTGCGGATCGCCGATCGAGCTCGACGAAGGCTGGCTGCTGCTGACCCACGGCGTCGGTCCGGTGCGGAAATATTCGATCGGCGCGGTTCTTCTCGACAAGCACGATCCGTCCAGGGTTCTTGCACGCTCGCGCGAGCCGCTGGTCCGGCCTGAACCGTCGGAGCGCGAGGGATACGTTCCCAACGTCGTCTACACATGCGGAGCGATGCGGCACAACGACCAGATCATCTTGCCCTATGCGGTCTCCGACACCTTCTCCAAATTCGCGACAATCAAGATTGCCGCGCTGCTGCGGAGTTTCGAACACTGAAGCTGTTCTGTTGGCCGCTAACAGGCAAGGACGTTACTTCTTGTCCTTGTTATTTTTGTCGTCGTTGTCCTTATCCTTCTTCCCGCGGGACAGCTCCATCATGTTATCCCACAGCTCGATCTTCGCGCGAGCGGGAAGAACAGGATCTTGGCAGAACGGATGCCTTACGACTTCACTCTTTTCAGAGCGGCGTTGGCAATCACCGCACCGACCCGTTCCCGAACTTTTGGATCGAAGAACGGGTCGTCGAGGTCGTGAGGTTTCGACGCGTCCGGATCGTGAACAATAATGCCAAGCTGCGGTGGCCGTGCGCCAAAAAAGATAGACCGCAATTTCTGAAAAATCAGCAGGATCGACTGCCGCCACGAAACACCAAAACCGACTCGGCGGGATCTTTGGCCAAAGCAGATGATGGCGATTGTAACGCCCAGCAAGATGGCGCAGGCCACCGCGACATAAGGTATGAACTGGAGCGGTTGCGGCAGCATTGAAAATACCGAAATGCCTTCCCGCTCGGAAACGCGAGCAGCGCTCGAGGTAAAACGCCATTGGGCTGGCGACGATCGCTCCCTGACCGATTGAAACGGGGCGGCCGGGTTCGAAACCAGCCACCCATTCACTTGCGTCAGTCGCAACGGCGAATTCTGCGCACCGACCCATCATCGCGCTCGATGGTGACCGTCCGGCACCCTCCGCCTCCGCGCACTTCGCGCTCGCGGTATCCACGGCGGTCGCGGTCGCGATCATGCTCGCGATAGCGGGGGCGATTCGGTTCGCCGATTTGTACGCCGACGCCGGGTACTACTTGAATCCCGATGCCTTGCGCACTGGACGGTGCCGGGGCGTAGAAGGTGATCGCCGCCGCAGCGCTCAACAAGATCAGCAGCTTTTTCATCGTTTCTCTCCATTTCAACTATTGAGGGAACGAGTGGCGAGAAACAAAGGTTCCTCCCGGAAAAACTCTATTATGAGGAAACCATCGAGCAGCTTGGAGCGGCTCGCAGCTATTCGTCTCTGCGCTTCAAGCGTCCGCGCGACCGCAGCGCTCGACGTTAGTACCCCGCGATAAGCGCACTCCCGCCGGAACCAAACAGGATGCGGCACGTTGTGAGGCGCCCCCAAGGAGGGGGTTAACTATGAATATGAAGCTTATCGCCGCGGCCGCCGCTCTCGTCGTGTCGTTTGCGGTGCCTGCCTTTGCCGCCAATGAGTTTTATCTCGTGCAGGATACGGCATCGAAGAAGTGCTCGATCGTCGAGAAGAAGCCCGCGATGGGCACGATGACGGTCGTCGGCCTTGTTCACAAGACCAAGATCGAAGCCGAAGCCGCGATGAAGGCGGACAAGAGTTGCGTCGCCAGCCTGTAAAGGCCGCGTCGACGACGATCAATATCCAGAAAACTCGACCAAATGCAGATCGGCCGGCCAATACCCTTCCACCGACGCCAGCCGATCGGCATTGGACCCCCGACGCGAGTCGGGGATTCTCTTTTGGTTTAGTAACACCTGGCAGCCCCGCCCCTATCAATTCATCCGCATCATCCCCATATCGACAAATCGCCAGCACGCGCCGATCACAAATCCCGAGGGCGCTGGCGACTGAGAGACCGGTTGCGCTCCCCCTTTCCAGAAGGGCGGACCATGTTCACAGCAGAGCAATATCGCGCCAAGGCAGCCCAATATGAGGGCTTCCTCGCCGCCGCGCAGTCACCGGCCGAGGTCGCCGAATATCGCGGTCTGAAGCAGAGTTACACTTCACACGCCGACAACCTGGACTGGCTCGCGGCGAACGCGGGCAAAATGGTGAGCACCGACGTACGCGATCCTCCACGCCGGAAGCGCCGCGACCGTGATGGGGCATACGAGGAGCAGGAGAACATCCTGCGCTGCCTCGGGGCCGCCGTGATCCTGAACTGGAACACGATCCCGACCAAGCTGCAGCGCGCCCTGTTCGAGGCCGCGAGCAGCATCCAGGACAACGAGCAAGCTGCTCCGCTCAAGGACGTGCTGGCCAAATTCCTGCACGACCACAAGGACGACGCGCCGAAGCAATAGAACGGCGCGTGAGGCTTTGGGCCTTGTGCGCGAACTAAATCAGGATTGAGGATCGGAAAGGACATTTTGTGCCGCACAAATTCTCGGTCGGGCAGGCGGTCGATCTTGTTCCAAGAATTCTTCGCGCAGCAGCCCCCGGGCAATACGAGGTCCGCCGGCTGATGCCGGTGTCCGATCGCGACACGGGCGATCCAAGCTATCAAATCAAGAGCGTCCACGAAAAGCACGAGCGCGTGGTGTTCGAAAGCGATTTGACGTTGTCGGCGCGGTCCGAATTCTTCGCCTGATGCGATCGGCGTTAATTCGCCGCCGATGCGGATGAAAACGCGACCGTAAAGCGCGCCCCGCGGCCGTCATCGCCGGTTGAGATGTGCAGCGCACCGCCGATCTGCTTTACCAGCGCTCTGACAATTGTCATTCCGAGGCCTTTGCTGCGGCCAGGATCGAAGCCCGCCGGCAGTCCCGGCCCGCCATCCGACACTGAGAGCGAATGAGAGCCGGGCGCCGTCGTTTCAAACCGGACGGTGATATCGCCCTTGGCGTATTTCACCGAATTGGTGATCAGTTCGTTGGCGATAAAACCGAGCGGGATGGCGAACACGGTCGGGATTTCGGCATTCGCGCCCTCCACCAGAATGGCGCAATCGCCCGACTCCTCGCACAGCAGACGCGAGAGGTCCTCGCAAAGGTGTTCAAGATAGCGATTGAACTCCACATGATCCTGATGATCGAGCAGATGCAGCCGGCGATGCACGCGCCCGAGCGCCGCAACACGGGTGGCCGCGATAGTCAATTGATCGGCTGCCTCCGACGTCTTGGCGGCCCGGCTTTGCAATGACAGCAGACTCGAGATCACTTGCAGGCCGTTGATGAGCCGATGCTCGAATTCCTGCACCAGCATGGCCTGGCGCTGTGCCAGGTCGGCCATCTCCCGCCGCAATGCCGCTTCACGCGCGAGAGCGGCCTGCAATTCAGTCACGCCTGTGTGCGTTTTTTGTTCGAGTGGCGGATTGCTGAGCAAGGCCAGTGTGTCAGCGGTGAACGGGCGCTCCAACCAGTGCGACATTTGCATGACGACCCTCCCGAAAAGCGCCAACCCTCGTTCGGCGCCAGCTACCAGCGTCTCCCCCAGCTTCCTCCCCAACTTCCCCGCCATCCGCCTCCGCCGCGCACGAGCCTGACGATCAACAGCAGGACCAGCGCACCGATGGTGGCATTGACGATCGCCGCAACGATGCCGGTCCCAAGATGGATGCCGAGTTGAGGCAGCAGCCAACTCCCGATGAAGGCGCCGATGATTTCGATCACCAGATCGCCGACGATCCCGAATCCGGTGCCGCGCACGATCTGACCCGCAAGCCATCCGGCAATGAGGCCGACCAGCAGGACGACGAGAAGGCTTTCGCTCGACATGTGCATGCGTACCCTTCCGGATTCGTCTGATCGGCGGACGAATCCTTTCCTCGGGACTTGCGAGGTCGGCTGCCAAGAGCCGACAGCGATCGCCTGTGAGTACCCCTGCAGCGCTACGCCTTTGTCAGGGTGGAAACTGTGCAAAATTGCTCACATCGAGCGGTTGTCCAACTATCACGCGTCGTGAGTTTATATCCGGGCGCGAAGTGTTCCTCGGTCAACTCTTCTCGCGACCCGCTATTGTGCTTTGCGTGCGGCACTCCATGTAAGACTACAATGGCAAGCGGTCGCTTGTCTGAGCTGCCCAAAAAACGGCGACGTACCGAAGTCTCCGCTTACACCAATTGGCAGCCTGGTGCCGTCGGCAGGCACAAATCGTTCTCCAGAAATGTTGGTTCGAATGGCGGGGGCCGCTGGCCACCGCATTCCGCTTATCGTGCGCTGTTCGCAACTTCGACTTAGGGAGACAAAAGGTCCGCCTCAGTTGGTGACCTCAACCGCGTTTGCTCATGCCGTTAGCAAGCGGGTGACAGATACAAAACCGATAAGAAAGTGGTGAACATCATGCGCCTTCCCAAGGACAGAAATGACCGGGTGCTGCTCGGAACGGGACTAGCCTTAGTTGGAATGGGCATGGTGGTCGGAGTGAGTGTGTTTCCGCCGGCCACGGCCTCGGACCAGCCCGCCGCTGCTGTGCGCACCGAAGTGTTTCGCGCACAACCCGCGCGCGGCCCGGTGCCGCATGCGCATACGATAACCAAGATCGTGAAGGTCGAAGGCCTTGCCTCGATCGTGCGCGATCCGAACGACTTGCCGCCGCCGGTGGGCAAGCGGGGGCCGCAACGCGTGAAGGTCGATCTCGAAACGGTCGAGATCACCGGAAGGCTCGCCGATGGCGCTGCCTATCGGTACTGGACCTTCAATCAGAAGGTTCCCGGGCCCTTCGTGCGTGTGCGCGTCGGCGACACCGTCGAGGTACGGCTGAAAAATCAAGACGACAGCGCCGTGATGCACAATGTCGACTTCCACGCAGTCACGGGGCCGGGCGGCGGCGCCAAAGCGACCGATGCGGCGCCCGGCGAGTCGCGCGGTTTCGAATTCACCGCGATTAAGGCCGGCCTTTACGTCTACCACTGTGCCGTGCCGATGGCGGCACAGCACATCGCCAACGGCATGTACGGCCTGATCCTCGTTGAACCAGAAGGCGGCCTGCCCAAAGTCGATCACGAATTCTACGTGATGCAAGGCGAGATCTATACCGAGCAGAAATTCGGCGCCAAAGGCGTGTTGACGGAAAGTTACGACAAGCTGATGGACGAGCGTCCGGAATACTTCATCTTCAACGGCGCGGTCGGCGCATTATCGGCAGAGAAGCCGCTCAAGGCTAAGACCGGAGAGACCGTACGCATCTTCTTCGGCGTCGGCGGTCCCAACTTCACCTCCTCCTTCCATGTGATCGGCGAAATGTTCGACAAGGTCTACAACATGGGCTCACTGACGACCAAGCCGATCAGTGACGTGCAGACCGTCACCGTGCCGCCCGGCGGCGCTACGGTCGTCGAGTTCAAGCTCGAAGTGCCGGGCAAGTACATGCTGGTCGATCATGCCTTGACCCGCGTCGAGCGCGGGCTCGTGGGCATCCTCGAAGTCCAGGGTCCGGACAACCCGGACGTCTTCAAGGACAACGATCCGGCCAAATCCGCGAAGTCGATGTCGCACTGACCAGTTGATTTGTCGCTAGCGCTTCTAGGCGCGCTAACGAGTCCGCGCCCTAAACTTTGATTTCCGGCTGCTCGTGCAGAACGACGTTCAACAACGAGCTGTGCACGTGGATGCCGCCGTTATACGTGATGAGACCGAGCTTTCGAAATTTGTTCATGAAGAAACTCACGCGCGAGCGAGTGGTTCCGATCATCTCGGCCAGCGTCTCCTGGCTGATTTTCGCGATGATCGGCTCGGGTCTACCCTCCTTGCCGAAATTCGCCAGCAGCAGCAGCATCCGCGCCAGGCGTTTTTCGCTTGAATTGAACAGCTGATCGACGAGATCCGCTTCGACGCGGATGGTGCGGCCGAGAAGATGGGCGATGAACATCTCGGAAAACGCCGGTTCGCGATGGATCACATCGACAACGGACGCTTTCTCCAGCCGCATGATGACGCAGTCCGTCATGGTCGTGACCGTCGCGATGCGCTGCGACTGACCGGCAAGACATCCCTCGCCGAAGAATTCGTTCGTTCCGAAAATCGCGACCACCGCTTCCTTGCCTTGTTCGGAAACGACGGTGACCTTGGCCTTGCCTTTCTGGATGTAGAAGACCGCGTCAGCGGGATCGCCTTGCGAGAAAACGATCTGATTCTTGCCGAACCGATCGATGCTGCGGCCCTCGCCGACCTTGGCGAGGAAGGATTTCGGATCGAACGGCGGCCGGTGTTTGATTGCCATGACACGGCCCTCCTGGCCGCACGCCTGCGACGCGAGGGTTTCCATTATCATGAAATTTGGCGCGGCGCGACGCGGCAATTTCCACGCGGAAAACCGCGACTGCGTGCTCGTCTTCGCGATCCTGGCGCTCATGTATCATCGGCGAAAGTGTGCAATTTTGCTCAGACGCCACGCGCGACCATGCCTAGTGTGTTAAGGCCGGGCGTCGGCCATTTGCCCCCCATCTGCCTAACGTCCGGTGCCCCCGGACCCCGGCTGGAGAAATCCGACCGGGGTCTTCTTCATGTGGTCCGAGAGGGCAGGCCTCATGGTCGCGCTGCTCATCCGCCGATCGGCAGACGGCGCCGGCGCACGCGGAAATGATCCACCACAATGATGCTCTGAGTGATGTCCGCTTCCGTCAATGCCGCGAGAACGTCGCCCAGTCGCGCGGCCACGGCGGCGTCGCTCCAATCGCCCTCGCGAAACAAGATCAGGCTCGGCTCGGTGGCTTGAGCGAGCGTGAGCAGGCGCGGATAGTCGAGATCGACCGTGATGACGGTTCGTCCCTCCTGCTTCGCGCGCCCCAGGATCGCAGCATCGGTTTCGCGCGCGAGCCCGAGGTCGGCGGCATGCACGGCATCGTGCCCGCGCTCGACAAGCCAGGCCGCCAGCGTTGGCGACAGTGGCATGTCGATTAGAAATCTCACTTTGCTGGTGAGTGTTGCAGATCGATCGTCTCGTCTTCGGCGATGAAAGCTGCGTAGCGGAGCGCCTCGTCAATATCGCCGGATTCCAGGTACGGATAAGACTTGAGGATTGCTTCGCGCGTCTCGCCCGCCGCCATGAGCCCAAGCAGCCGCGCGACCGGAAACCGGAGTCCCCGAATGCAAGGCTTCCCGGTACACACAGCCGGATCGATCGTGATGCGCGTGAATGTCATGTCGTCAGACTAACCTCTCGGCGCGCGTATCGCCAGTGCGCGGCGATTGAGGACCGACGGTGGGCACGGCGCGCATGCGCGCGCCTTTGCCCACCCTACGGCCGACTATTTCTTATCCTTCTTATCGCCGTCCTTATCGTCCTTCTTCTTGAACATGTCGCTCATGTTATCCCACAGCTCGATCTTGGCCCCGTGCTTGTTCATGATGTAGGCCTGCTGCATCACCGAGAGCGTGTTGTTCCAGGCCCAGTAGATCACCAGCCCGGCCGAGAAGCTCGCCAGCATGAAGGTGAACACCAGCGGCATCCAGTCGAAGATCATCTTCTGCGTCGGGTCGGGCGGCGCCGGGTTGAGCTTCATCTGCACGAACATCGTGATGCCCATCACGATCGGCCACACGCCGAGCATCAGGAACGGTCCGATGTTCGGGCCCAGCGTCGCCAGCGGGTCCCACGGGATCAGCCCGAACAGGTTGAAGATGGTGGTCGGGTCCGGGGCCGAGAGGTCCTTGATCCAGCCGTAGAACGGCGCGTGGCGCATCTCGATGGTGACGAACAGCACCTTGTAGAGCGCGAAGAACACCGGGATCTGCACCACGATCGGCAGGCAGCCGGCGAGCGGGTTGATCTTCTCCTTCTTGTAGAGCTCCATCAGCGCCTGCTGCTGCTTCATCTTGTCGTCGCCGTAGCGCTCGCGGATCGCCATCATCTCGGGCTGCACCGCCTTCATCTTGGCCATCGAGGCGTAGGACTTGTTGGCGAGCGGGAAGAACACGATCTTGATGATCACCGTGACGATCAGGATCGCGAGGCCGAAATTGCCGGTCCAGCGGTAGAAATAGTCGATCGCCTTGAACATCGGCTTGGTGATGAAATAGAACCAGCCCCAGTCGATCAGCAGCTCGAAGCGGTTGAGCTTCAGCCCCTGGTCGTAGCCGTCGATGACCGCGGTCTCCTTGGCGCCGGCGAACAGCCGCATGTTGGCGGCCCCGGTCGCGCCCGGCGCGATCGTCTGCGCGTCGAGCAGGTAGTCGGTCTGGTAGGTTTTCGTGAGGCCCGCCGTGCCGGCCGAATAGCGCGCCGAAAGGCTGGCGGTGTTGTCGGGGAGGAGCGTCGCGGCCCAATACTTGTCGGTGAAGCCGAGCCACGCGTTGGTCGCCTTGAAGGTGATCGCCTTCTTGCCCTCGACGTCCTTGTAGGTCTCTTCCTTCAGGCCCTGCTCGCCCATCACGCCGATGAAGCCCTCGTGCAGAATGTAATAGCCTTCGGTCTTCGGCGTGCCGTGACGCGAGATCAGCGCGTAGGGGAATAGCGTGGCCGGCTCGGCGGCGTTGTTGGTCACCTCGTCGCGCGCGGTGAACAGGTATTTGTCGTCGACCGCGATGGTGCGGCGGAAGGTGAGCCCTTCGCCGTTGTCGTAAGTGAGCGTGATCGGCCTGGCCGGGGTGAGCGGGCCGGTGCCCTCCTGGCGCCACACCGTGTCGGCGTCGGGGAGTTTCGCGTTGGAGCCGGCGCCGCGCACCCAGCCGAACTCGGCGTAGAACGGGTGCTCGGTGCCAGAGGGCGAGAGCAGGGTGATCGGCGGGGATTTCGGGTCGACCGTCTCGCGATACTGGATCAGCGCGAGGTCGTCGATGCGCGCGCCCTTGAGCGCGATGGAACCCTTCACCCGCGGCGTCTCGATTTCGATGCGCGGGGAGGCGGCGAGCACCGCCGCGCGGGTGTGCACCTGGCTCGGCGGCGCGGCTTGTCCCGGCACCGCCGGCGGCGCGCCCGGCTGCCCGGGGGCAGGCGGCGCTCCCGGCTGACCTGGCGCCGTGCCGGGTTGCGGCGCGGTACCAGGAGTGGGGGCCGTCTGTTGGGTCTGCTGCTGCTTGAGCAATGCCTCCTGCCGCTGCTTCTCCATCTGCGGCATGCCGATGAAATACTGCCAGCCGATCAGCACGATCGCCGAGAGCACGATGGCGAGGATGGTGTTCTTGTTGTCGGTCATACCGTGCTCTCAGCCGCGGCGCGGCGCGCCGTTTGCCGTGAAGGCGCCGCAGCGCGCCCGTGAAGTCCGCGACCATCCGCTCGAACGGCATTTGCAGCGCCGCGCGCCGCCCGATCAGGACGTAGTCATGCCCGCTCTCGGCCAGTAGCGCGGCATGCCGGCGCACGATCTCGCGCAGGCGCCGCCGCACCCGGTTGCGCTCGACCGCGCTGCCGACCTTCTTCGACACCGTGAAGCCGAACCGCGGCGGTGTCGCGTCGCCGCGCTCGCGCGCCTGCAGCACGAAGGCGCCGGCCGTGGCCCGCTCGCCCTTGGCGGCCGCGAGGAAGTCCGCCCGTTGCTTCAGCCGCTCCATGGGAACGCCGATGCCGCCGATGCCGCCGATGCCGACTACGCGCTGAGCCGCTTGCGCCCGCGCGCGCGCCGGGCGCTCAGCACCCTGCGGCCGCCCGTGGTGGCCGTGCGGGCGCGAAAGCCGTGACGGCGCTTGCGCACCAGTTTGCTCGGTTGATAGGTCCGTTTCACGGGCGAGAACTCCGCAGGTCGCGGCCTGGAGCTCACGATTTCGGATGAGCGGCGCCGGATGGATGAAAGTGTGCGCTGAAACCGGCATTCAAAGGCTGCCGGCGCTCAAGCTTGGCGCGGCTTATAGGTGAGGCCGGCGGCCCCAAGTCAACGCGACGCCGATGCGCCGTAGCGGCGGCGCCGGTAGGGTGAATCTGGAGCAAAATTAACGTCCGCGCCGCCTTCACGCGGCCGGGAGGCACCCGCGACGTGGCGTCAAATGACAGTGAGAACCCTTCTTCATTAAGGGGTCTCGTGTATAGCTTTGCGGCGAAGCGAAGAAACGCCCCGAAAACCAAGACCATGACCGTGCAGCAACGATCCCCGGCCAAAGCGGACGACGGGGGCACCGTGCGTGCGCGCCTGCGCCGGTTTGCCCCGATCGCCGTGATCGTGCTCGCCATGGTGGCGGTCTTCGCGACCGGCGCGCATCGCCATGTCTCGCTCGAAACCCTGGTGCGCCACCGCATGGCGATCGAGGCCTTCATCGCGGCCCACGGCATCGCCGCGGTCGCCGCCTATATGGCGATCTACATCACCGCCGTCGCGCTTTCGATTCCGGGCGCCCTCATTCTCACCATCGCCGGCGGCATCCTGTTCGGGATCGTGGTTGGCGGTATCGCGACCGTGATCAGCGCGACGATCGGCGCGACCATCATCTTCATGGTCGCGAAGGGGGCATGTGGCGAAAGCCTGGTGCGTCGGGCCGGGCCGCTCGCCTGCAAGCTTGCCGACGGGTTCAAGACGGACGCGTTCAGCTATCTGTTGTTCCTGCGGCTGGTGCCGGCGTTTCCGTTCTTTCTGGTCAACCTGGCGCCCGCGCTGGTCGGCGTGAAGCTGCTCGACCTTCGTGGCGGCGACGCGATCGGCATCATTCCGGCGACCTTCGCGTTTGCGTTCCTCGGCTCCGGCCTCGACAGCGTGATCGCCGCGCAGGAGGTGCATCTACCGCGCCTGCCTCGCGTCCGGCCGCGCCGACTGCGCAGATTCACTTCGACATCGGCATGATCGCGACGCCGCGGCTGCTCGCCGCGCTCGCGACGCTCGGTGTGATCGCGCTCATCCCGGTGATCGTCAAACGGGTACGCGCGCGAACGCGCAGGCTCGCGCCCCGCATCACTCTCCTGATCGATCGCCCGGGGGAAGGGGACTGTGGCGGACGTTTTGACCCCCGACATCTGCGTCATCGGTGCCGGCTCCGGCGGCCTCTCGGTCGCGGCCGCTGCTGCCGCGTTCGGCGTGCCGGTCGTGCTGATCGAAAAGGGCAAGATGGGAGGCGACTGCCTCAACTACGGTTGCGTTCCCTCCAAGGCGCTGCTCGCCGCCGCCAGGCATGCGGTCGAACCGCGCGCGCGTCACGCCGTTCGGTCTCACGTTGCCGCGCGCGGAAATCGATTTCGCCAAGGTGAACGCGCATGTGCACGGCGTCATCGCGGCGATTGCGCCGAACGATTCCAAGGAGCGCTTCACCGGTCTCGGCGTGCACGTGATCGAAGGCGCGGCGTGCTTCAAGGATGCCGCGACCGTCACGGTCGGCGACAAGTTCGAGATCAAGGCGCGGCGTTTCGTGATCGCGACGGGTTCATCGCCCGCGGTGCCGCCGATCCCGGGCTCTCGCCGAGACGCCGTATCTCACCAACGAGACGATCTTCGAGCTCAAGCGCTGCCCCGAACATCTCATCATCATCGGCGCGGGGCCGATCGGCCTTGAGCTCGCGCAGGCGCATCGGCGGCTCGGCGCGAAGGTGACCGTGCTGGAGGCCGCGACGCCGCTCGCGAAGGACGATCCCGAATGCGCCGCGATCGTGCTCGAGCAATTGACGCGCGAGGGCATCGTGATCCGTTCCGGCGTCAAGGTGACACGAATTGGTCACAACGACGGCAAGATCCAGGCCGTCATCGAAACTTCGCAGGGCGAGGAGACGATCGAAGGATCAAATCTTTTGATCGCCACCGGCCGCCGCGCCAACGTCGATGGCCTTGATCTCGAAAAGGCCGGCATCAAATACGAGCCACGCGGCATCGTGGTCGACAAGGGATTGAAGACGACGAACAAGAAGGCCTACGCGATCGGCGATGTGGCGGGCGGGCCGCAATTCACCCACGCCGCGAACTATCACGCCGGCATTGTCATCCGGAATGCGCTGTTTCGTCTGCCCGCGAAGGCGAGCGACGACACGGTCCCGTGGGTGACGTTCACCGATCCGGAGCTTGCACATGTCGGCCTCACCGAAGCGCAGGCGAGTGAGCGCCACAAGACGATCCGCGTGCTGCGCTGGCCGTATCACGAGAACGACCGCGCGCAGGCCGAGCGCGAAACGCACGGGCACATCAAGGTGGTGACGGCGAAGAACGGCCGCATTCTCGGCGCCACCATCGTCGGCGCGCATGCGGGCGAGCTGATCACGACCTGGACGCTCGCGCTGTCGCGCGGGCTCAACATCCGCGCCATGACCGAAATTGTGGTTCCCTATCCGACTTTGTCGGAAATCGGAAAGCGTGCCGCAATCACCTATTTTTCGCCAAGTTTAAGCAATCCAAAGGTGCGAAGGCTGATACAACTTTCTGCGCCGCTTCGGATAGGCTATCCGCCACAAGGCATGCACGATGACGCTTGAGTCGCCATCGACCGAGAACGAGAAACCGGGGCGCGGTCCCTGCGCTTCGGTCTATCGGGCAAGCTTCTGCTCCTCACGATTCTGTTCGTGATGATCGCGGAAGTGCTGATCTATGTGCCGTCGATCGCGAATTTCCGCCTGAACTGGCTCGCCGACCGCGTCGCGGTCGCGCGCACCGTATCGATCGTGCTCAACGTCGCGGAACGAACCGGAGGCACTCGACCCGGGCGATGACCGGATCAACCTGCCCGAAAAGGTGGTGCAGGAGATTCTCGACAGCCTCGGCGCCAAGACCGTCGCGATCAAGATGGGCAACCAGCGCAAGCTGCTCGCCGTCAACGACATGCCGCCTGAGATCCATCACGACATCGATCTGCGCGATTCCTCGATGACGCGCGCCGTGTGGGAGGCGCTGGAAACGCTTGTTCCTCTGCTCCGACAGCGACATCATGCGCGTCGTGGGCCATGGCCCGCTGGGTGCCGATTTCATCGAGATCGTCATCGAGGAAGGGCCGCTGCGCCAGGCGATGTTCCGCTTCTCGCGCAACATCCTGTTCCTGTCGCTGCTCATCTCGGTCATCACGGCGGCGCTCGTCTATCTTTCGCTGCACTATCTGCTCGTGCGGCCGATGAATCGCCTGACCACCAACATGGTCCGTTTCCGCGAGGACCCGGAAAATCCGGCGCGCATCGTGGTGCCGTCGGGACGCACCGACGAGATCGGCATCGCGGAGCGCGAGCTCGGCGCGATGCAGCGCGACCTTGCTTCGATGCTGCAGCAGAAGAGCCACCTCGCGGCGCTCGGGCTCGCGGTGTCGAAGATCAATCACGATCTGCGCAATCTGCTCGCCTCCGCGCAGCTGTTCTCCGACCGGCTCGCGAGCGTGCCCGACCCGAACGTGCAGCGCTTCGCGCCGCAGCTGATGCGCTCGCTCGAGCGCGCGATCGCGTTCTGCCAGTCGACGCTCTCCTACGGCCAGGTGAAGGAGCCGCCACCCGATCGCAAGATCGGTGCTGCTCGAAGCGCTGGTCGAGGAAGTGCGCGAGACGCTTGGCCTCTCGCCCGAGTCGCCGGTGCGCTGGATCACCGCGGTCGAGCGCGGGCTGCATGTCGATGCGGATCCGGACCAGTTGTTCCGCGTCATCCTCAATCTGGCGCGCAATGCGCTGCAGGCGCTGGAAAGCCGCGCGCCAAACGAGCCCGGTCGCGACCAGTTGCGCATCACCGGCCGGCGCGAGGGCGCGGTCGCGGTGATCGAGGTGTCCGACACCGGGCCTGGCGTGACGCGAGAGGGCACGCGCGCACCTGTTCGAGGCGTTCCAGGGCTCGACACGCCGCGGCGGTTCGGGGCTTGGCCTCGCGATCGCCGCCGAGCTGGTGCGCGCCCATGGCGGCGAGATCCGGCTGGTCGATGGCACGATCGGCGCGACCTTCCGCCTCATCATTCCCGACCGGGCGGTCGAACTCGGCGCCCGGCGCGGCGAGCGGCAGAGGGCCTGAGGCGCGGGCTCTCCGCGCTTGCCATGCGGGAAGCGACACTATAGCAATGCGGCCGTTCCGGCCGGGCCATTGCACCCGGCGACGGCAAAAGCGCCCGTAGCTCAGCTGGATAGAGCACTAGACTACGAATCTAGGGGTCGGGAGTTCGAATCTCTCCGGGCGCGCCAGTTTTCTCGCATTTGTGAGCTGCAGTCGCGGACACAAGGGGAACCGCAGCGCTGGCCGCGCGTCATCATCAGACCAACTGACGATCGCTCACCCTCCGACGCATGCTCACCCACAAACGAAAGCTGCGCACCGACGGCTCGCTCTGGCAGCATCTGCGCGCGCCACGAGTGCCGTATCGTGCGCTGACGCGCGATACGCAGGCCGACGTGCTGATCGTGGGCGGCGGCATCACCGGCGCAATGATCGGTGAGGCACTGAGCGAGGCGGGACTCGACACCATCATCGTGGACCGGCGGCGGCCGGCGCAAGGCTCGACGCTCGCAAGCACGGCGCTCGTCGCCTATGAGATCGACACGCCGCTGATCGAACTGCAGCGGAAAATCGGCAAGCGCGATGCAATGCGGGCATGGCGTCGCTCGCGGCTTGCGGTGTCGTCATTGCATGCGTTCCTTCGCAATGGCGGACTGGAAGCGCAATCGCGCGACTCGCTCTATCTGTCCGGCAATAGCCTCGGCGCGCGCGATTTGCGCCGCGAGAGCGACCGGCGTCAGGCCGCCGGCATCGAGACGCAGTTTCTCGATCGAGCGGCGCTGCGCGAGCGTTTCGGGATCGACCGCCGCGCCGCGCTGTTGAACTTCGACAATCTGACCATCAATCCACGTGCGGTCACGGCGCAACTGTTGATCCGCGCACAGAAGCACGGCGCGCGCATCTACGCGCCGGCGGAGATCGCCGAACTGTCGCGCACGAAATCGTCGATTGTCGCGACCGATCGCGAGGGCAGACGCATTCGCTGCCGGCATGCCGTGCTGGCCACCGGATACGAGTTTCCGAAACTCGTGCCGCTCGGCGGCCACCGCATCATGACCACATGGGCGTTCGCGACCGCGCCGCAACGCCGCAGGCTGTGGCCGGAGGAATGCCTG
This sequence comes from uncultured Alphaproteobacteria bacterium, assembly GCA_963778455.1. Lineage (GTDB taxonomy): Bacteria > Pseudomonadota > Alphaproteobacteria > Rhizobiales > Xanthobacteraceae > PALSA-894. The sequence continues at coordinate 1,110,407 of CAVZUL010000004.1, read as the reverse complement.
ATCTGGGAAGCTTCGTCGCCGTATCTTTATATCCGCACCACGCCGGACGGGCGCGTCCTATGCGGCGGCGAGGACGAGAAGATATCGCACGCTCTCCATGACGGCGCGCTGCTCGAGCGGAAGGTCGCGCGCTTGCAACATAAGCTCGGAAAGCTCTTTCCCAGGCTCGATACGCAACCCGAGTTCGCATGGGCGGCTTCGTTCGGCGAGACCTCGACGGGTCTTCCGATCATCGGCGAGATTCCCGGATGGAAGAATTGCTGGGCCGCCCTCGGCTATGGCGGCAACGGGATCACCTATAGCCGGATCGCGACTGAAATCGTTCGTACCGCGTTGACAGGTGACTCCGATCCGGACGCCGACCTCTACGCGTTCACGCGCTGAATCCGGCGCGAAATCAGACGGGGCATCTCGTGCGGCGCACCATCATCCCCTTGCCGCACAGTCCGCACTGATACTCACGCCTGGCGGCGGTGGAGTTGTCGCTCGCGCGATACTCGCCATTCAATTTCATCGGAACATTGCACACCTCGCAGAGCGGGGCCGGAAAGGCCGCGAGCCGCGCGCGGATGTACGGTGCATCAGGCCGGACAACGGGGTACATGACGTTCTCCTGCGGCGAAAACTCGCGACCCCGCCCGGAGTTCCGCACGCCCGTACCGAGATCACGCGATTGCGCGCACCCCGCCGTGTCCGAATGGGCGACGAGACAGACCGATCGCCGCTACAGGCGCGGCACCTTCCGGTGATGATCGGTCGCGCCCTGGAACGCGGCTCCGAGCGCGATCAACGTCTCATCGCGGAACGGCCGTCCGATCAATTGCAGCCCGATCGGCATGCCCTGCTGGCCGAATTCGGCCGGTACCACCAGGGCCGGAACGCCGAGATAGTTGATCGGCCGCATGAAGCGCGTGACGCCCATGATGACGGTGTCGGCATTGGGGCCGCCGCCGACATCGGTCTCGGCGATGGTCGGCGCCACCGAGCGTACCGCGGGCGTCAGGACCGCGTCGCATTTGCCGATTGCCGCGAGATGCGCGGCAAGCGCCGGCCCGCGCCAGCGCAACGCCTCGAGGTACTCGATCGCGCTGAAGGCAAGGCCGTTCTGCAGCCGGTTGCGCACCTGATCGCTATAGTCCGCTGCGCGCGTGCGCAGCCACGGCGCATGCGTGGTCGCCGCCTCCACGGCGATCACGATCAGCGCCGCCGCCGACACCAGCGCCTGATCCGGCAGTTCGATCGGCACGACGCGCACGCCGAGTTTCTTGAACGTCGCAATCGCATCCTCGAATGCCTTGGCGACATCGGATTCGAGGTCGTCGACGTAGAAACTCTTCGGAATGCCGATGGTCATGCCCCTCGCCGCGCGCCTTGCAGCCTTCGCATTCCACGGCGGCGCGCCATCGGTGGTCGGATCGAGCGGATCGGGACCGGCGATGGCCGCCAGGATCAGGGCGCAGTCTTCCGCGGTGCGCGCCAGCGGCCCGACCGTGTCGAGCGTGAACGAGAGCGGCATCGCGTTGGCGCGGCTGACGCGCCCGTTGGTCACCTTCAGGCCTGTCACGCCGCAGAAATGCGCCGGCATGCGGATCGAACCGCCGGTGTCGGAGCCAAGCGCGGCGGGAACGAGCCGCGCCCCGACCGCCGAACCGGAGCCGGACGACGAGCCGCCCGTGATGTGCTTAGGGTTCCATGGATTGCAGACATGGCCGGTGTGCGGATTGTGCCCAGTCGGCCCGAACGCGAACTCCACCATGTTGAGCGCGCCAAGCCGGAACGCGCCGGCCGCTTCCAGCCGCGCGACAGCCGTTGAGGTCGCGGGCGCAATCCAGCCCTTGCGGATCTTCGAGCCGCATTCCGCGAGCTTGCCCTTCACATAGTACATGTCCTTGTGGGCGAGCGGCACGCCGTGCAGCGGGCCTTTGGCTTTTCCGGCGGCGAGCGCGCGATCGGCGGCCTTCGCGGCTTTCAGTGCATCGTCGGCCTCGACGCGCGCGAAGGCGTTGAGTTTCGGCTGCCACTTCTCGATGCGCGCGAGCAGCGCCTTGGTTGCTTCGACTGATGAGACCTTGCGGCGGCGGATCGCGGCGGCGAGATCTTTCAGGGTCAGTTCTGCGGGATCGCTCACAGTCTGGCATCCTTGCGCTGTACGGCGACGAACGTGGCCGGCTCGACTTCGATGTCGAGCGCGATGTTGGCGGCGGCAAAGCGCGCGACCGGCGAGGTGACCGTGCGCGCGACCCGCGCGGCGGCGTCCTGCGTGAGCGGCACACGCGCCGCGGCCGCGATCACGGCGACGCGCTCAGGCGAAACGGTGTCAGGCATGTTGTCTCCCTATCCATTCCGAATTCGGCGCAGCGTCTGCTCCACATGGGCAATGGGTGTCTCGGGCAGGATGCCGTGACCAAGATTGAAGATGAAAGGCCCCTTGCCGAAGCTTTCCACAATATCGTCGATCGCGCGGTCGAGCGGCGCGCCGCCGGCCAGCAGGACCAGCGGATCGAGATTGCCCTGCACGGCGACCTTGCTCTGCACATGCTCGCGTACGAAGGCGGGTTCGGCGGTCCAGTCGATGCTCACCGCGTTCACCGGCACCTCGTTCACATAGCGAGCGAGCGAAGCCCCGGCGCCGCGCGGGAAGCCGATGATCCTGGCATCCGGAATTTCGCGCGCGCACATTCGCGACGATCTGCCGCACCGGCTCGACGCACCAGCGCGCGAACTCGCGCGGCGGCAGCACGCCCGCCCAAGTGTCGAAGATCTGCACCGCGTCCGCGCCGGCACGCAATTGCTCGATGAGATAGCGCGACGACACCGCGACCAGAATATCGATCATGCGGGCGAACGCTTGCGGCTCGCGATAGGCCATCAGCCGCGCCGGCGCCTGATCGGGCGTGCCGCGCCCCGCCACCATGTAGGTCGCGACCGTCCACGGCGCGCCGCAGAAGCCGAGCAGCGCGACGTCTGCAGGGAGTGCCGCTTTCACCTGCCGCACGGCCTCGTAGACCGGCGTGAAGACGTTATCGTCCGCCGCGGATGCAAGCGCGTTGAGCTTCACCGCATTGTCGAGTGGTTCGAGCCGTGGCCCTTCGCCTGCCTCGAAGGTCACGGTGCGGCCGAGCGCGTGCGGCACCACCAGAATGTCGGAGAACAGGATTGCGGCATCGAAGCCGAAGCGGCGGATCGGCTGCAACGTCGCCTCGGCGGCGAGTTCGGGCGTGAAGCAGAGGTCGAGGAAGCTCCCGGCGCGTTCGCGCAGGCGCGGTATTCCGGCAGATAACGTCCGGCCTGGCGCATGAACCAGACCGGCGGAACGGCTTGCGCGCCGTCCGGAGAGGACTTCGAGGATCGGTTTCACCCAACCTGCTTACACGCTAGATTGGGTTTTTGGCAAAGCAGGCTCGGGATGCGCATCGACGCCATCAAGATCGGCCACAATCCGCCCGAGGACGTCAACGTCATCATCGAGGTGCCGATCGGCGGCGAGCCGATCAAGTACGAGATGGACAAGGCGGCCGGCACGCTGGTGGTCGACCGCTTCCTGCACACGCCGATGCGCTATCCGGGCAATTACGGCTTCGTGCCGCACACGCTGTCGGACGACGGCGACCCGATCGACGTGCTGGTCGCCAACACGCGGCCGATCGTGCCCGGCGCGGTGATCAACGTGCGGCCGGTCGGCGTGCTCAAGATGCAGGACGAGGCCGGCGGCGACGAGAAGATCATCGCCGTGCCGGTGCCGAAGCTCACCAAGCGCTACGCGCACGTCATGAACTACACCGACCTGCCGGAGATCACGCTGCAGCAGATGCAGCACTTCTTCGAGCACTACAAGGATCTGGAGCCCGGCAAGTGGGTGAAGGTGCTCGGCTGGGGCGATGCCGCGGAGGCGAAGCGCATGATCATCGAGGCGATCGCGCGGGCGAAGAAGATTTAGACCTCACCCTGAGGAGCGCGAAGCGCGTCTCGAAGGGCGAGGGCGCTTGCTGAGTGTTTGTGGCCATCCTTCGAGACGCGGTCCTGCGAACCGCTCCTCAGGATGAGGGCCGTACTAACCGCGGCAGCGGCTCCGGCATCAGCCCGCGCGGGCGGAAGAACAGCACCAGCAGAAGTCCGAGCCCGACAAGGAATTCGCGCAGCGCCGCGAATTGCTCAGCCGAGACCCAGGGGATCACGTCGTTGAGGAATCGCGTCGACTCCAGAATAAACACCACCACGAACGCCCCGATCACCGCGCCCCAGTTGTTGCCGATGCCGCCGGCGGTGAGCGCAAGGAAGATGTAGATCGTCAGCAGCGGCACGTAGATTTCCGGGACGATATAGCTCGAATAGTGCGCATAGAGCGCGCCCGCAAGGCCGGCGAGCGCGCCGCCAAGGGCGAACGCCTTCACCTTGAACTTCAGCACATTCTTGCCGGCAAAGGCTGCGACCTGCGCATCCTCGCGGATCGCGCGTAGCACGCGGCCGAATGGCGAGGCCCGCACGCGCTCCAGCACCAACAGCACCATCGCGAGGATCACGAGGCAGAACACCAGATAGACGGCGTTGAAGCCGTCGCCGAGCGTCGATTTCAGCGGCTGCGGGATGCCGGAGATGCCGTCGGTACCTTTCGTCAGCCAGATCTCGTTCTCGGCGACGATGCGCACAACTTCGGCAAAGCCGAGCGTGACGATGGCGAGGTAGTCGTCGCGCAGGCGCGTCAGGCCGAGCGTCACCAGCGCGGCCATCACGGCGGTGCCCGCCATCGCGGCGAGGAAGCCGAGCGCGATCGGCGCGTGGCCTTTCACGGTGAGCAGCGCCGAGATGTAGGCGCCGAAACCGTAGAAGCCGACGATGCCGAGATTGACCATCCCGGCCATGCCCCACATCACATTGAGGCCGAGCGTGAGGATCGCGTAGATCGCTCCGAACGTGGCCATGGCGATCAGGTAATTGATCATGCGCGTGCTCCGAGGAGCCCGCTCGGCCGCAGGGTGAGGATGAACAAGATCGCCAGAAACCCGACCACGGTCTTGTAGGTCGCGGGGAGTACGAGCAGCGAGAGCTCTTCCGCGAGTCCGATCGCGAGGCCACCGACGACCGCGCCCGGCACGCTGCCGAGGCCGCCGACAACGGCGGCGGCGAACACCGACAGGATCGCCCGGAAACCGACCAGCGGGTCGATCGAGGTATCGAGCCCGACCAGCATGCCGCCGATGCCGGCAAGGCCCATGCCGATGCCGATGGCGAGGCGCGCCATGCGGTCGGGGTCGATGCCTTTGGAATCCGCCAGCATCGGATTGTCGGCGACGGCGCGCATCGCCTTGCCGGTGGTGGTCAGCATCAGGAACACGAACAGGATCGCCATCGCGATGACCGCGATGATGGCGTTCTCCACCTGCTGCGGGCCGACATGCAGGAAACCGAAATTCCAGTCGCGCCGCAGCGGGATCGCGTAGTCGCGCGGGCTTCCGCCGAAGAAGAAGCGGATGGTGCTCTCGATCATGATATTGACGGCGATCGACGCAATCGCGAGCGTGAGCGCGCTTTGGGCGCGCAGCGGCCGGAGTGCCGACGTGGTCGCTCGCGATGCCGGCCGCGCCTGCACCGAGGAAAGCGCCGAAAATGGCGATCCAGGCCGGCACGCCGAGCCATACGTTGAGCATGTAGCCCGCGAAAGCCCCGACCGCCATGTGCGCGGCGACGGAAAAATTCACGAATCGCAGCACCGCATAGATCATCGTCAGACCGATGGCGGGCACCGCAAGCACGGCACCCGCCATCAGGCCGTTGAGAAACAGTTGGAGGAATTTTTCGATCACGTTGAGACTGCAAGCGCGGTGGCAGTTACTGCGCCCTCTCCCCTTGTGGGAGAGGGCAGCACTGAAACGTCAACAAAGTCGATCGGGTGAGGGGTTTCGTGCAACTTGCTCCAACCCCTCACCCCTTCTTCTTCGTTAAGTCTCTGAGTTGCCCTCTCCCACAAGGGGAGAGGGCATGTCGACACGCATCGCGCCCGCGGCAAGGCGGAGGCGCCGCGCATCACGCCGTGATCTGGACGATCTTCCCGTCCTTTACCTGCGCGGTGCGGAACGCCACCTCGATGATGTTGCCGTTGTCGGCAAATTTGCACGGCCCGGAGGCGCCCGAATACTTGATCTCCTTGCCCTCGGCGATCAGCTTCAGCCCGTCGAGCGCGTTGTCGACGACGGTACCGCTGTCGTTGTTCGAGATCTTGCGGATGTTGTCGCGAATCGCGGTGCCGGTGCCGTCCTTGCCCTTCGCCATCGAGAGGATCGCCAGGTTGGCGTGGTCGTAGGCCTGGCACATGAAAGTATCGAGCTGGTCCTTCTTCACCAGCGCCTTGAGCTTTGAATAGGCGGGAGAGTCGAATGCCGGCGAGGGGTCGGCGATGGAGTAGATGCCCTCCGCGGCTTCCTTGCCGGCGCCGTCGATGAAGGCCGGCGTGATGCCGTAGGCGAAGCCCATCACCTTGCCCTTGAAGTTGGCGCGGAACAGGTCCTTCGCCATCACGATGTTCTCGGCGAGATAGCCGCCCATCATGAACAGGTCCGGGTTCGCGCGCACCATCTCGTCGATCTCGGAGCGGAACGAGGTCTTCTTGTTGTCGATGATGGCGCTCGTGATCTTGACGCCCTTCGGCTCGACCGTCTCGCGGATCGCCTTGAACACGGTCTCGGTGAACGGCGTCTGAGGCATGATCAGGTAGACGTTCTTCGCCCCCTGCGAGAGGATGAAACGGCCGAACTCGCGGCCTTGCAGATCGGTGTGCGGCTGCGTGCGCACGAAATAGCCCTGATGCGGCAGCGCTGCGATTGAGTCCGCGGCCGAGATCGCGAGCATCATCACCTTGTTTTCCCAGCACAGCGGCAGCACCGCAGTGCCGACCGCCGACGCCCACACGCTCATGAGTGCCTGCACCTTGTCGACGTCGATCAGCTTGCGCGCACCGCGCACGCCGGCCTCGGCGTTCGTTTGATCGTCCTCGGAGAGATATTCGAGCTTGCGGCCGAGCAGGCCGCCCGCGGCGTTCACCTGATCGACCACCGCCTGATGCGAGATGCGATTGTTCGGTCCGAACGGCGAGCCCGAGCCCGTGAGCGAGACGAGACCGGCGATCTTGATCGGGCCGGTCTGACCGAAGCCGGGCGTGGTGATGACGAACGGCGCCGCGATCGCCCCTGCGCCGGTGAGCAGCGCCTTGCGGCGCGTGATGAGAGAGCGGTTGTGCATGACTTCCCCCTGTTGGTGTTTGCCGGATGATAGCAGCGATTAGCCCCCAAGGAATGCGTGGCGCACCTCGGCGTCTGCGGCCAAAGTGCTGGCGCGCCCCTCGCGCGCGTTCGAGCCGTCGACCAGCAGGTAGCCGCGATCCGCAATCGCAAGTGCGTCGAGCGCGTTCTGCTCGACCATAACGACGGTCATGCCGTCGGCGTGCAGGCCTTTGACCAGCGCGAAAAGCTCAGCCGAAGCCGCGGGCGCGAGCCCCGCCGAGGGTTCGTCCAACAGCATCAGCCGCGGCGCCGCCATCAGCGCCATCGCGACGGCGAGTATCTGGCGCTGGCCGCCGGAGAGCGTGCGCGCTTCCTGCTTGCGGCGCTCGGCGAGCACCGGGAAACGCGCGAACATCGCCTTGATGCGCTCTTTGGTCGCGCGGCGGTCGACATAGCCGCCGATCTCCAGATTGGCCTCGACGCTCAGCGAGGGAAACACGTTTGCCTCCTGCGGCACGAAGGCGATGCCCTGCCGCGTGATCTCGCGGGGTTTGAGGCCGCCGATCGGTCTGCCCTCGAAGGTGATCGCGCCCTCGCGCGGCTTGAGGAAGCCGGCGATCGATTTCAGCAAGGTCGATTTGCCGGCGCCGTTGGGGCCGATCAGCACCACCAGCTCGCGCTCCGCCACCGTGATGCCGACGCCCTTGAGCACCTCGTCATGCGCGCCATAGCCGGCGACGACGTTGGTGACGGAGAGCATCACTCTGTACCTTGTGTAACCAAGAGTGAGGCAGCAGTTATCGCGCCCTCTCCCCATAGCCCGTCGAAGACGGGCGTGAACGCCCTTTTGGTGGGAGAGGGCAACACCGAAACGTCAGCAAGCTCGATTGGGTGAGGGGTTTCGTGCTTGCTCCAACCCCTCACCCATTCTTCTTCGTTGAGCCTTTGAGCAGCCCTCTCCCACAAGGGGAGAGGGCACATCGACACGAACCGGGCTCGCGGTGAGGAAGTCCTCATGCGCGATGTCCCATGTAGGCTTCCTGCACGCGCGGGTCGCTGCGCAGGTCGGCAAAGCGCCCTTCGGTGAAGCGCTTGCCCTGCACCAGCACCACGACGTGATCGCACAGCGCCGCGACCAGACCCATGTTGTGCTCGATGATCAGGAACGTCATGCCGCGCGCTTTCAGCGCGAGGATGTGCTCGCCGAGCTTCTTCGCCAGCGTCGGATTGATGCCGGCGGCGGGCTCGTCGAGCATGATCAGCTTCGGCTCCGCCATCAGCGCGCGGCCGAGTTCGAGCAGCTTTTTCTGGCCGCCTGAAAGATCGATCGCACGGTTGTCGCCGACACCGAGCAGGTCGACTTCGCGCGCGACCGCGATCGCGCGTTGTCGTAGCTCCTCCTCACGCACGCGCGCGGCCTTCGTGCGCAGCACCGCGGACGAGAATGTCTCGCCCGGCTGATGCTTGCCGTAGAGCATCAGGTTCTCGACCACGGTGAGCTGCGCCAGGCCCCGCGCGATCTGGAAGGTGCGCGAGAGCCCCACGTCCGCCAGCCGGTCCGGCCGCCAGCCGGTTACGTCGGTGCCGGCAAAGTACACCTGGCCATCGTTCGGGCGCAGCGCGCCGGTCACCGCGTTGAACAGCGTGGTCTTTCCGGCGCCGTTCGGCCCAATCAGGCCGGTGATGCGTCCCTGCTCGACCGAAAGGTCCGCACCGTCAAGGGCGGTGACGCCGCCGAAGCGCCGGCGCAGACCTTTCACTTCGAGTAGCGCCATCACAAGTCCAACTCTGTTGTCATCCCGGAAGCCGCCGAAGGCGGCTATCCGGGACCCATAACCACCCACCTCTCAACCGATCGACGCTCGTGGATATGGATCCCGGGTCTCGCTGTGCTCGCCCGGGATGACAGCTAACCCCTATTCCCCCCGAAGGATTGCACGAACAGATTGCCTTGCGCGATGCGGTCGTGGCTGAACTGGCGGAAGTCGTCCGCCACGTTGCCGGTGAGCAGCCACTGGCTAAGCTCGCGGCCGATCGCGGGCGCGATTTTGAACCCATGGCCGCTGCCGCCGGAAAAGTCCGCATAGCCGGCGATGCCGCTGCGCGGGCCGACGAACGGATACCAGTCCGGCGTCACGTCGTAGAGCGCCGCATAGGCCTCGATCAGCTTCATGCCGGCGAACGAGGCAAAGCGGCGCTCGACGCGCGCCTGCACATCGCTGATGAAATCCGCATCGGCGGTGGATTTGTAGTTGTACGGATCGACGTCGACATAGTCCTTCGGGAAGCCGCGTCCGATGATGAAGCGATTCTGTCCAAGAGGCCGATAATACGTCGCGTCGACGCCCATCGAGATCGACGTCTTGGGACTTTTGCGGCCTGAGGGGACCTGCCAGACCGTGTCCTGCTCGCGCACCGCGCGCAGCGGCAGCGTGAGCCCGACGCTTTCGGCAAGCGGTCTTGCCCAGGGACCGGCGGCGTTCACAATCTGGCCGGCGCTGACCTCGCCATTGTCGAGTTCGACGCCGGTGATGCGGTCACCAGTGCGAAGCAGTCGCCGCACCGGCGTGCGCGCGCGAAATTCTCCACCGGCCGTCTGAAATGCCGCGACGTAGGCCTCCGTTGCCTGCACCGGATCGGCGTAGCCGCCGTGCGGCTCGTAAACGATCCCGGCGATGCCCTCGGGATTGATCTCGGGCAGATGCTGGGGAAAGCCCGGCCCATCCGACCATTCGTTGACGATCCCGAGGCCGCGCTGCATCGCGACGTTCTTCTTCGCACCCTCTAGCATGTCCCGCGACACGACAAAGCAGTAGCCGGATTGCACAAAGCCCGCATCCTTGCCGAGTTCGGCTTTCGCGTTCTCGAACATCGCGATGCTCGCGCGCGCCAGACGCACCAGCAGGGGCGTGGAGTAGCTCTGCCGGATGATCGCCGCACTCTTGCCGGTGCCGCCGCTCGCCGGCTTGCCACGCTCGATCAACAACGTCTTCGCGCCAGCCTTCGCCAGGTGATAGGCGGTCGCCGCCCCGCTGATTCCCGCACCGATGACGATCGCGTCGTAGCTCATCGGCTCGGCTCTACGCCGTAGTTTTTCTTGATGAATTCGCGCGAAAATTTGCCCGACACGACATCGTTCTGGATCGCGGCCGCGTCGCGCTCGGCGGGCTTGCCGTAGCCGCCAGCGCCCGGTGTCTCGACGACAACTGCCTCGTCCGGCTTCACCTCGAGGTTTGCGGGCTTGGTCGGCAGCGGTACTTCGCCGCCGCCGGAAAGTTTCACGAACTTGCCAGTGCCGCCGCTGCCGCCGCCGAACAGGCCCCACGGCTTGTTCACGAACCGCTCTCCTTGACCTGAAAACGTCATCGTGTGCCCGACCGGCCGCACCACGCGGCGAAGCCCTAGTCCGCCGCGATATTTGCCTGCGCCACCGAAGTCCGGAACGAAGCCATAGCTCTCGACCAGCAGCGGATACTCCATCTCGATCGATTCCACCGGCAGGTTCGACGTGTTGGTGATGTGCACCTGCACGCCGTCCTTGCCGTCTTTGGTGAAGCGGCCGCCGAAGCCGCCGCCGAGCGTCTCGAGATAGACATAATCGCGGTCGTGGCGTGGATCGTGGCCGAAGAACACCGCCGTGGTGTTCGCGCCGTTCGCAGCACCCACCGCGGCCTCGGGGATCGCAGGCGCGAGCGCGCCGATCACCACATCGACGATGCGCTGCGCCGTGTTGGCGCGGGCCGCGACCGCGGCCGGGAATTTCGCGTTGATCAGGGACCCAAGCGGTGCGTGGATATCGACAAGCTCGATCAGGCCCTGATTGTTCGGCACGTCGGGATCGAGCAGGGCTTTCAGCGAATAGAGCACGCCCGCGAGCGTTACGGTCGGCGTCGAGTTGATGTTGCCCTTCACCTGCGGACCGGTGCCGGTGAAATCGAACAGCACCTTTCTGTTCGAGCCGTGCGGCGGCACGGTGACCTTGAGCTTGAGCGGAATGTTGGTGGTGCCGGCACCGTCGTCATCCATCACGTCTTCGAACGTGTATTCGCCGGGCGGGATGCGCGCGAGCGCCTCGGTGAGCCGCTCGCGGGTGCGGCGGATGATATCGTCGAACGACGCGACAAGCATCGGCACGCCGCGCGCCTCGATCATTTCGAGCATGCGCCGCACGCCCAGACGACACGCTGCGACCTGCGCGAAGTAATCGCCCCGCCGCTCCTCCGGGACGCGCGCGTTGAGCAGCAGCAGATCGAGAATGTCGCTCTGCAGTTCGCCTTCGCGGAACAGCCGGATCACCGGGATACGCGTGCCTTCCTGATAGATCTCGGTGCCGCCCGCCATGCTGCCCGGCGTGATGCCGCCGATGTCGGCGTGGTGCGCGATGTTGCACATGAAGCAGACGAGCTTGCCGTCCGCGAACACCGGCATCGCCATATTGACATCGGGCAGATGAGAGCCGCCGGCGACGAACGGATCGTTGGAGATGAAGATGTCACCCTCGCGCACGTCAGCGAGCGGGATCTTCGCGAGCAGCGTGTTCATCAGGCCCATCATTGAGCCGATGTGGATGGCGAGCGAATTTTCCGCCTGAACGATGAGCCGCCCCGCCGGATCGACAACCGCGGTTGAGTGGTCGTGACGCTCCTTGATGTTGGTCGAGTACGCGCTCTTCATCAGCGCGATGTAGGTCTCGTCCGCGATGGACTTCAGCCCGTTCGACATGATTTCGAGCGTGATTGGATCGATGCTCATGCGGCGATTTCCACGATCAGGTTCAGATAGGGATCGACCGTCGCGCGGTCGCCGGGAAAGAGCAACGTGGTGGAATCGAGCTGCTCGATGACGGCGGGACCTGCGATCGTATCTCCGGGCATCAGCGTTGCGCGATCGTACACCGGCGTGTCCTGCGCGGCATCGGCCGAGAAGCAGACCTTACGGTGCGACGCGGCCGCGGGCGCACCGTCCTTGCGCGGTTCGCCCAGGCGCGCCGCGGGTTGACGCAACTTGCCGACGGCGATCAGGCGGAAGTTCACGATCTCGATTCGGTCAGCCGGATTGTGGAAGCCATAGGCGCGTTCGTGCTCGGCGAAGAAGCGCTGCTTGATCTCGTCCGCGCGCGGCCGCGAATCCGCATTACCGAGCCCGATTGCCAGCTCGAAGTTCTGCCCCACATAGCGGGCATCGAGCACGATATCGATGCTGCGGTTTTCCTGCTCGACATGCTCCACATCGAACCACGTCTCGGCCTGTGACTTGAGCTCGCCGATCCGCGCGCCGACATCCTTCATCCGCGCGTCGCTCACGGGCGTCACCGCCGTGCGCACGAAGGTTTCGCGCAAGTCCGACACGATCAGCCCCTGCGCGCACAGGATGCCCGGCGCAAACGGCACGAGGCATTTCGTGATCCCGAGGCTCTTCGCGACGTCAGTCGCGTGCAGCGGCCCGGCGCCGCCGAACGGCAGCAGCGCGAAGCCGCGCGGATCGTGCCCGCGCTCGACCGACACCGCGCGGATCGCCCGCACCATGTTGGCGACCACGATGCCGAGCATGCCATGCGCGGTGCGCTCGACCGAAAAGCCGAGCCGCTCGGCGAGCGGTGCGATCGCCTTGCGCGCAAGGCCCTCGTCCAGTGCCATGTCGCCGCCGAGCAGGCCCTTTGGCGAAAGTCGCCCGAGCACCAGGTTCGCATCGGTCACGGTCGCCTCGCCGCCGCCGCGCCCATAGCAGGCGGGTCCGGGCTGCGCGCCGGCGCTCTGCGGCCCGACCTTCATCAGCCCGTCGCGGTCAAACCACGCGATCGAGCCGCCGCCGGCGCCGACCGCGTTGATGTCGAGCGAGGCGAGCCGCGCTGGATAGCCCTCGATCCATTTGCTGAACGTCGTGCCGGCGGTGTAACCGCGGATCAGCGCGACGTCGGCGCTGGTGCCACCCATGTCGAGCGAGATCACGTCCGGCATGCCGGAAAGGCGCGCCATGTGGATCGCGCCGACCGCACCCGCCGCCGGCCCCGACAACGCGGTGCGGATCGGAACATGACGCGCGCGCTCAACCGACATCAGCCCGCCGGAGGATTGATTGATCCCGAGCGCGGCGTTCGGCGCTGCCTCGCCGACACCTTCGGCGAAGTCACCGAGATAACGGTCGATCACAGGCTGCAGATAGGCGTTCAGCACGGTGGTGGAGAGCCGCTCGTATTCACGGAATTCCGGCTGCACCTCGGACGAAATCGACAGGTACATATCTGGATAAACCGCGGCGAGCGCGTTGCGGATCATCGCCTCGTGCGCCGGATAGAGGAACGAGAACAACAGGCATACCGCGCAGGCGTCAGGCTCGGCCTCACCGATCTGCTTGACCAGCGCGGACAGCGCGTTGGCGGTGAGCGACTTGATTGCGCTGCCGTCCGCCGTGATGCGCTCGGCCGCTTCGAAGCGCAGCTCGCGCGGCACCAAGGGCACCGGGTAGTCGTCCTGGAGAGAGAACACATGCGGGCGGATTTGCCGCCCGATCTCGATCAGGTCGCGGAAGCCTTCGGTGACCACCAGTGCGACCTTGCCGCCGCGCCGCTGGATCAGCGCATTGGTGGCGACGGTGGTGCCGTGCGAGAGCCGCGTGATGGCTGCAAGATCGATGCCGTGGCGGGCGCCGAGTTCGCGCAAGCCGGCGATCACCGCCTGCGCCGGATTGGCTGGCGTCGACGCCACCTTGTGCAGGACGATGCGGTCATCGGCGTCGTCGAACGCGAAAAAATCCGTGAAGGTGCCGCCGACGTCGACACCGATCATCCAGGCCATTGCGCCACTCACCCCGTCGCCGCATCGATCTTGCAGGCCGCGTCGTTGAAGATCAATCGATGCTAGGTTGTCGCATAGGTGCTTTGCGCGAGGATTCGTTTGCGCGACAATGCCCACAAGGAAGGAAATGAATGGCCTGGGTCGGGCAATCGATCGAACGGGTGGAGGACGCCGCGCTCTTGACCGGGCGCGGACGTTACATCGACGACATCGCGGTGCCGCCCGGCTGCTTGCACGCGGCGGTGCTGCGCTCGCCGCATCCGCATGCGGCGATCCGCTCGATCGATGTGAGCGCCGCAAGGGCGGCGCGCGGCGTCGCAGCGGTCGTGACCGCCAAGGAGGTCACCGCGCTCGGCGCGCCGCTGCTCGCCGGCGTGAAGGCAAACATCCAGTGTTGGCCGATCGCGGTCGAGCGCGTGCGCTATGTCGGTGAGCCGGTCGCCGTCGTCGTCGCCGCCGACCGCTATCTCGCCGAGGACGCGCTGGAGCTGATCGAGGTCGAGTACGAGGCGCTGCCGATCACCTTGCGCCCGGCAGATGCGCTAAAACCCGAGAGCCCGATGCTGCACGAAGGCCTCGGCTCAAACATCGCGAGCGACCGCTCGTTCCGCTACGGCGATCCGGAAAGCGCGTTTGCGTCGGCCGCGCATCGCGTGTCCGTGCGTGTGGACTACCCGCGCAACTCCTGCACGCCGATCGAAACCTACGGGCTGATCGCCGACTATGATCCGGGCGAGGACGCCTACGATGTGCTCGCGACCTTCCAGGGGCCGTTCAGCATCCACGCGGTGCTGGCGCGCGCACTCAAAGTGCCGGGCAACCGGCTGCGGTTGCGCATGCCGCCGGATTCGGGCGGCAGCTTCGGCGTGAAGCAAGGCATCTTTCCCTACATCGCACTCATGGGCATCGCGGCGCGTGTCGCGGGCCGGCCGGTGAAATGGATCGAGGACCGGCTGGAGCATCTCACTGCGTCGGTATCGGCGACCAACCGGCTGATCACGCTGGAAGCCGCGGTCGAGGCGGACGGGCGCGTTACGGCGCTCGCGTGGGATCAGGTCGAGGACGTGGGCGCACACATCCGCGCGCCCGAGCCCGCCACACTCTATCGCATGCATGGCAATCTCACCGGCGCTTACGCCGTCCGCAACGTGTCGGTGCGCAACCGCGTGGTGATGACCAACAAGACGCCGACGGGGCTGAACCGCGGCTTCGGCGGCCCGCAGGTCTATTACGCGCTCGAGCGGCTGATGCAGCGCATCGCGGTCGAACTGAAGCTCGATCCGCTCGAGGTGATCCGGCGCAATCTGGTGCCGAGCGGCGCCTTTCCCTACCGCACCGCGACCGGGGGCCTGCTCGACTCCGGCGATTATCCGGCCTGCGTCGCGCAGGCGGTGGAAGAGGGCGGTCTTGCGGAGCTTCGCGCGAGTCAGACGCAGGCGCGCGCCGCGGGCCGCCTCTACGGCATCGGCCTCACCGCCGTGGTTGAGCCGAGCGTCTCCAACATGGGCTACATCACGACGGTGCTCAGCCCTGAGGAGCGCCGCAAGGCGGGCCCGAAGAACGGCGCGCAGGCGACGGCCACGATCGCGCTCGATCCAGGCGGCGCGGTGTCGCTGCATGTCGCGTCCGTCCCGCAGGGGCAGGGGCATCGCACCGTCGTGGCGCAGATCGCCGCCGATGCGCTGGGCCTGAAGCCCTCCGACATCCGCGTCGTCACCGAGATGGACACGGCGCGCGACGCGTGGTCGATCGCGTCGGGGAATTATGCGAGCCGCTTCGCGCCGGCGGTCGGCGGCGCCGTGCAGCTCGCGTGCGACCGGCTGAAGGAGAAGCTCGCGCGCGCCGCCGCCGCACAGCTCAACGTGCCGGCGGACGAGATCGAGTTCGCGGGCGGGCGCGTGCGCGCAAAGGGCAATCCCGACAACGCGCTGCCGTTCGGGCGGCTCGCCGCCGCGGCGCACTGGGCGCCCGGAACACTCAGCGAGGAAGATCAGGCGATCCGCGAAACCGTCTTCTGGACGCCGCCACAGCTCACCGCGCCCACCGACGAGGATGGCATCAACTCGTCGCTCTGCCACGGCTTCATCTTCGACTTCTGCGGAGTGGAGGTCGATCGCGTGACCGGCGCGGTGCACGTCGACAAGTACGTCACAATGCACGACTGCGGGCGAGTACTGCATCCCGGCATGGTGGCCGGGCAGGTGACCGGCGGCTTTGCGCACGCGCTCGGTGCGGCGCTGTACGAGGAATACGTCTATGCCGACGACGGCAGCTTCATTTCCGGCACGCTCGCCGACTACCTGATGCCGACCACCACCGAAGTGCCGTCGCCGCTGATCCTGCACTTCGAATCGCTATCGCCGTTCACGCCGCTCGGCGCCAAAGGCGTCGGCGAGGGCAATTGCATGAGCACGCCGGTGTGCATCGCCAATGCGGTCGCCGATGCGCTCGGCGTGACCGAGATCGATCTGCCGCTGACGCCGGCGAAACTTGCGGCGCTGATCGCCGTAGTGCCATGAAACCCGCGCCGTTCGACTATCTGCGCGCCGGGACGCTGGCCGAGGCGCACGCAGCGCTCGCTTCCGAAGGAAGCGACGCCGCCGTGATCGCGGGCGGGCAGACGCTCGTTCCGCTGCTGTCGATGCGCATGGCGCGGCCGAAGGTGCTGGTCGATATCATGCATGTCGCCGAATTCGGCGGCATCGCGGCAGAGAACAACGCAATCCACGTCGGCGCGACCGTGCGGCAGGGCGAGCTGCTGGCATGGCCTGAATTGGCAAAGCACCAGCCGCTGCTCGCGCAGGCTTTGCCCTGGGTCGGGCATTGGCAGACGCGCGCGCGCGGCACGGTGTGCGGCTCGGTGGCGCTCGCCGATCCGAGCGCGGAGCTGCCGCTCGTGCTGGCTGCGCTCGGCGGCAGCGTTGTTCTTTCGTCGGCGAAAGGACGCCGGACCGTGAAGGCTGAAGAATTCTTCACTGGTCTGATGTCGACCGCGCGCAACGATGACGAGTTGATCGAAGCGGTTTCATTCCCCTGCCGACGCAAGGGCGAGGGCTTCGCCTTCCGGGAGTTCGCGCGGCGGCACGGCGACTTCGCCATTGTGGCCTGCGCGGCGGTCGTCACCGAGAAGAATGTGCGGCTCGCGGTCGGTGGCGTCGCTGACCGGCCTGTGGTGCGCGACTTCGACGACGCGCGCGACGACGCGCTCGCGGCATTCGCTTCCGACCTCGACGCGCGCGATGATTTGCATGCGACCGCGGACTATCGCCGCATGCTGGTGCGGGAGCTGGGCCGTACCACCATCGAGGAGGCGCGAAAAAAATGCCGCGCCTGAGCGCCGACGCGCGCCACACCATTCGCCTCGAAATCAACGGCCGCGCGCACGAAGGCGAAGCCGAGCCGCGCATGCTGCTCACCGATTTCCTGCGCCACAAGCTCGGCCTTACCGGCACGCATGTCGGCTGCGAGCATGGCGTGTGCGGGGCCTGCACCATCCAGATCGACGGCGCGCCGGCGCGCGCGTGCCTCACGCTCGCCGTGCAGGCCGACGGCTCGTCGCTGCGCACCGTGGAAGGCCTCGCGCCCGAGCCGGGCCGGCTCTCGGTGTTGCAGGAAGCTTTCCGCCGCCATCACGCGCTGCAGTGCGGTTTCTGCACCGCGGGCATCCTGATGTCGCTCGACTGGTACTTTCGCGGCACGCCCGATCCGAGCGAAGCAGAGCTGCGCGAGTTCCTCAGTGGGCACATCTGCCGTTGCACCGGCTATGTGCCGATCGTCGCGGCGGCGCTCGATGCCGCGAAACGGCTGCGCGAGAAAACGGAGTGAGGCATGAAGTGGTGCCGGTTCACGGTTGGCGGCGAGACGTCGTTCGGGATTATCCAGGACCACACGGTGGTCAAGGTCGACGGCACGCCATGGGGCCAGCATACGGTCACCGGGCACATCGTGCCGCTCAACAACGTGAAGCTCGAAATTCCCGTGATCCCGAGCACGTTCTTCTGCGTCGGCGTGAATTACCGCGACCATGTCGAGCGCATGGCGGCGATGCGCGGCACCAAGCCCTCATACCCGCCGCGCCCCGACATCGGTTATCGCGCCAACAACGCGCTCATTGCCCACGGGGAACCGATCGTGAAACCGCGCGATGCGGGCAAGCAGTTTCAGTACGAGGGTGAACTGGTGGCGGTGTTCGGCAAGCGCTGCCGCAATGTGTCGAAGGAGCAAGCGCTGGACTATGTGTTCGGCTGGACCATCGGCAATGACGTGAGCGAGCGCGGCTGGCAGGCGAACGACCGCACGCTCTGGCGCGCGAAGAATTGCGACACGTTCAAGCCGATGGGGCCGTGGATCGTCACCGGCGCCGATCTCGACGCGATGGTCACGACGATCCGTCTCAACGGGCATGTGACCGAGACGTTCAAGACCAACAACATGATCTTCGATGCGCCCACTTACATCTCGGAGGTTAGCAAATACTGCACCATCATGCCCGGCGACGTGATGTGGATGGGCACCGACGGCGTGCCGTCGAACATGCAGCCGGGCGATATGTGCGAGATCGAGATCAGCGGGATCGGCGTGCTGCGCAATCCGGTCGTCGCGGAGTGATCACCAATCATCGCGGCTGAAGTTCAGCGGATGAACGCGCACTCGCTCCCGATTGAATGGCTGCGCGCGCAACACGTCGATCCATCGCTGCATATCCTTAAGCCCGACAACTCTTTGTTCGATGCCGCGCGTGACCGGAACGCCGGTGATCCCCATCAGATTGAGCGGCCAAATTCCATAGGGCACGATCTCCACGGTCGCGCGGCCGAAGCTGTAACCGGGGCCGAGGATATCGCCGAGCCGATCAGCCGCAACACGGGCGACATATCGCGGGCCGCTGCGCCCATCGTTTGTCTCGATGTTTTCGGTCGCGTAAACGACTTGAGCGGACTTTTGATCGGAAAGATCGTCGAATGAAACGAGGGTCGGCACCAGCGGCGCGTGAATCTCCACGGGGCCGGTCATCGTTGCGCGGCCAGACCATGCTTCGTCACTTCCTCGGGCATAGCTAATTAAATCGACCCTCCCACGGGCGTGGCCGTAAGCTTGAATCGCGAGTTCGTCATTTCCGAGGTTTCACCGAACCGGCCATGCGCCAAGAGGGCTACGACGTTCTTGCCGTCACCGAGATCAACGAAGATGGCATCGCCGCGCAAAAGATATTGATATCGGTTCGGAGAGATCGGAAACCATCCATTGTCCCTGCGCGCAGCTTCGATCACACCTGAGCCGATTTTTGTCCCCTTGGGCGTGCTGATCTCGATCGTCAACCGATAGCGATGGGTATAGGTGGGATAGGCTAGTGAGATGAACCCCACGATCGCGACGATAATCGCCACTATCCAAGCGATCAGCTTCATGGTCTCACTCATTCAGTTGCGGTTTGTTTCACTTTGAAGGTGGGCGGCCTTCCTCCAGCGCGAACCTAGCCGAAGCGTCACGCATGCGCACCATGCCGGCCGGCATGTTGATCAGCGGCGCGCGTGGGGGCAGAGTGGGCAGGGGAGAGCACCACAATGCCCAACGAAACCACCTCACCGCTCGCGACCTACAATTCGCACCTCGAAAAAGGCGAGCTCGCCTATCAGTTCAGTCCCGCGGCGAACCGCGCGGTGTTTTTCCCGCGCGTGCTCTGCCCGTACACCGGCAGCGACAGGCTCGAATGGCGCGTGAGCTCGGGGCGCGGCACGGTTTACGCCACCACTATCGTGCATCCGGCGGAAGGGCAGCCGTACAACGTCGCGCTGATCGATTGCGACGAGGGCTTCCGGCTGATGAGCCGCGTGGAAGATGTTTTACCCGAGCAGGTGAAGATCGGCATGCGGGTGAAATTCCGCGCGCACAAGCCCGGCGGCGAGGAAGCGCCAATCCCCGTGTTCACTCCGGAGGCCGCGTGATGGATGGCCTCAGGCGCGGCTCGGCCGCAATCGTCGGCGTTGCCGAATCCGATCTCGGGCAGGTCGCCGAGGGCATGAGCCCGATGGATCTTGTGGCGCAGGGCACGCAGCGCGCGCTCGCCGATTGCGGGCTCACGCTGAAAGACGTCGACGGGTTGTTCTGCGCGATGACGCAGCAGCGCATGTCGATCAACGGCATGATCGAGTACCTCGGCATCCAACCGAAATTCATCGGCTCCAGCATGACCGGCGGCTCGTCGTTCGAGTTTCATGTCGCGCAGGCGGTGGCGGCGATCGAGGCCGGCCTCTGCAATGTCGCGGTGATCGGCTACGGCTCGACCCAGCGCAGCGTCGGGCGCCGCGCGGCCTCGCAGCGCGAGGTCAACCCGTACGAGACGCCGTTCAATCCGTTCCTGCCGACCAGCGCCTACGCGCTCGCCGCCTCGCGCCACATGCATCAGTACGGGACCACGCGCGAGCAACTCGCCGAGGTCGCGGTCGCGGCACGCAAATGGGCGCAGCTCAATCCGGTCGCGTGGGAGAAGAAGCCGCTCACCATCGAGGACGTGCTGAAGTCACGCATGATCTCGCACCCGCTTTCGGTGCGCGATTGCTGCCTCGTCACAGACGGCGGCGGCGCGATCGTGATTACGTCGGCCGAGCGCGCGAAATCATGCAAGAAGCCGCCGGCCTACATCCTCGGCTGCGGCCACGGCATCACGCACATGAACATTTCAAGCATGCCGGACCTGACGGTAACCGGCGCGGTGGAAGCCGGCCGTGCGGCCTACAAGATGGCGAGGCTGTCCGCGAAGGACATCGACATGGTCCAGCTCTACGACGCGTTCACCATCAACACGATCCTGTTCCTGGAGGACCTCGGCTTCTGCCGCAAGGGCGAGGGCGGGGCGTTCGTCAGTAACGGTAACATCGCGCCCGGCGGCACGCTTCCGGTGAACACCAACGGCGGCGGGTTGTCGTACTGCCACCCCGGCATGTACGGCCTGCTCATTCTGATCGAGGGCGTGCGGCAGCTGCGCGGGGAGTGCGGCGAGCGGCAGGTGAAGAAGCACGACACCGCGGTGGTGCACGGCAACGGCGGCGTGCTCTCGGCGCAGGCGAGCGTGGTTTTGGGGACGGCGGCGACGGTTTAGAAGCTGGTCATTCCGGGGCGCGCCGAAAGCGCGAGCCCGGAATCCATAACCACCAGCCTCTCAATCACGATCAATCGCCTGTTTCGTGGTTATGGATTCCGGCCCTCGCTGCGCTCGGCCGGAATGACGGCGTAGTGTTAGGCCCCACCGATTCCAGAAACGCGTCGATTTCGCGCGCAATCAGCTCCGGAGTTTGCAAGCCCGCATAGTGCCCGGTCGGCAGCACCTTGAATGTTGCGTGGCGAATTGCCTTCGCGATCGGCTCCACGACGCTCGGCGGACGGCCGCGATCGTACTCGCCGCCGATCACCAGCACGGGGCATTTGATCGACGGCAGCTCCGGCGACAGGTCCATATCGGCGAGCATGCGATAGATCGCCGCGAAGCTCGATGGATCGTTCGCGAGCCAGCGCGCACGCCAGCCGGCGAACTTTGCCGCGTCGCCGCGCAACTCCTCCGGGTAGCCGTTCGCCGCCGTTCCCTCGAACACCGTGCGTAGGCCTTCGCTCTCGAATTTCGCGACACGCGCCAGCGTCGCCTCGCGATTGGCCGGCGGAATCGAGATTGCGGGACTGGTGACAACAGCCGCCACGACGCGCTCTGGAAAACGAAATGCCGTATGCAGTGCGATCGCGCCGCCGACCGCGGTGCCGACCAGCGCGATTTTCTCCTGGATGCCGAGTGCATCGAGCAGCGCGATCAGATCGCCGGTCATCGTGTCGATCGTCAGCGCACCGCGGATCTTCTCCGAGAACCCGGCGCCGCGCGTGTCGTAACGCACCACGCGGCGGTGGCTCGCGAGCAGAGGCGCGACATGGCCCCAGCTTTCCATCGTGCCGCCCATCTCGTGGATCAGCACGATGGGCTTGCCGACGCCCTCGACGATGTAGCGCAGCGACGCGCCGTTCGCCTCGATGAAGTTCATGGCTGTTCCGCAATCGCCGGCGCGGTGAGCGGCTTGCAGTCCGGCGCGAAGGTCAGCGGCGCGCCGGTCTTGCCCTGCAACTCCTCGCGGCTGATCTCCA
This sequence comes from uncultured Alphaproteobacteria bacterium, assembly GCA_963778455.1. Taxonomy (GTDB): domain Bacteria; phylum Pseudomonadota; class Alphaproteobacteria; order Rhizobiales; family Xanthobacteraceae; genus PALSA-894. The sequence goes on along the minus strand of CAVZUL010000004.1, from coordinate 1,088,275 downwards.
CCATCTCAGCGACCACAAAGCCCTGCGGCGTCACGTCGACAACCGCGAGATCGGTGTAGACGCGAGAAACGCAGCGCACCGCGGTCAGCGGCAGCGCGCATTTTTCCAACAGCCGCGGCGCGCCCTTGCGCGTCACATGCTCCATGATGACGCGCACCTCGCGCGCGCAGGCCGCCAGGTCCATCGCGCCGCCGACCAGCGGACCGCGGTTCGGCACGCGCATGTCCCAGTTGGCGAGATCGCCGTTCGCCGCCACCTCGAATGCGCCGAGGATCGTCACGTCGATGTGCCCGCCGCGGATCATCGCGAACGACCATGACGAGTCGACGATCGACGCGCCCGGCCGCAGCGTGATCCGGCGCGAGCCGGCGTCGACCAGATCGCTGTCGGCCTTGTCTGGCGCAGCGAGCGGGCCGACCCCGATCACGCCATTCTCGGATTGCAGGATCACATCGACGTCCGGCCGCAAGTAGTCCGAGCAATGCACCGGCAGCCCGATGCCGAGATTGACCACCTGGTGGTCCTCGATGTCCTGCGCGGCGCGCCAGGTGATCTGCAGGCGATTGAGCGCGCTCATACGGCCACCACGCGGTCAACATAGATGCCGGGCAACTGGATGCGTTCGCGCGGCAGCGGCTCGTCGGTGACGGTGCGCACCTCCGCGACGGCCAGCTTCGCGGCGCTCGCCATCACCGGCCCGAAATTCATCTGCGCATAGTTGAACGCGAGGTTGCCGGTGCGGTCAGCAGTATCGGCGCGCACCAGCGCGAGATCGCCGGTGATCGCCTCCTCCATCACATAGTCGCGCTCGCCGAAGCGGCGCACTTCCTTGCCCTTGGTCAGTTCCGTCCCGAACCCGACCGGCGTGTAGAACGCCGGAATGCCGGCGCCGCCCGCGCGGATGCGCTCGGTGAAGGTGCCCTGCGGCACCATCTCCAGCTCGATCTTGCCCGCCATCCAGCGCGTCTCGAACGGCGAGGGCTCCTTGTCGTGTCCGCGCGCCGCCGTGCAGATCACTTTCCGCACGAGATCCGCAGCGATCAGTTCGTGCGTGAGCGAATAGCGGTGCGTCGCCGAGTTGACCACCAGCGTGAGGTCCTTCGGCCCGCGCTCGCGCAACGCGCGAATGAGCTTGTTGGGAAAGCCCGCCCCGCCGAAGCCTGTGATGAAGACCGTCGCCCCATCCGGGACACCCTCGAGTGCCTCCGTGAGGCTGACGCGCTTGTCGATCGGCATTCCGTCCCCGCTTTTTGGTTTTCTAGCATCGCATGATCCGCCGGGCCATGACGAATGCGCCGATGTGCCATGACTTTGCGCTGCCGAGGATCGGTGCCAAGCTCGCGGCGGACGAGGAACGCCATGAAGGACATGCTGCTGCACTGGTCGCCGCGCTCGCCCTATGTGCGCAAAGTGATGATCGCGGCGCATGAGGCCGGCATCGCGGATCGCATCGAGACAGTGCGCACCGTGGTCGCGGCGGCGGAGCCGAACACCGAACTGATGAAGGAAAATCCGCAAAGCCGGCTGCCGACGCTGGTTCTGGCGGACGGGACGGTGATCTACGACTCGGTCGTGATCTGCGAATATTTCGACACGTTGCACAGCGGCGAGAAGCTGTTTCCGGCGAGCTGGCCGGAGCGGCTCGTCGCGCTGCGCCGTCATGCGCTCGGCGACGGCATGCTCGACACCATGTTGATGTGGCGCGCCGAAGTGTTGCGTCCGCCCGCCAACCAGTCGATCAAGCACACGCAGGCGTGGCGGCTGAAAACCAATGTATCGGTCGACATGCTGGAGCAGGAAGCCGCCGCGCTCAGCGGTTCGCGTTTTTCCATTGGCCATATCGGGATCGGCGCTGCGCTCGGCTACATCGATTTCCGCTTCCCCGAGCTGGCGTGGCGCAACGGCCATCCGCGCCTGACCAGGTGGTACGAGACATTCGCGGCGCGGCCATCGGTCACGGCCACCGAGCCGGTGGACGAGCCATGATCGCTCCCTGTGTCCCGGGCGCAGCGCAGCATGCAATGATGCGTTGCAGACCCGGGACCGCCAGAAGTCTCGGGCGACCCCGCATCTGCGATGCACCACTTCGTGCTGCATCGCGTGCGGGAAACGTGAGCGCGTGAGCACATGATCCACCACCACAGCCTCGGCGATGCGCGTATCACCGGCGTGATCGAATATTCCGGCCCAACTCATGCGCCAGAGTTTCTCTATCCGGCGGTGCCGAAGGCCGAGCGTGACGCCGTGCTGAAGGCCAACGCGCACTGGCTCGTACCGAACCATTACGTGCCGCACATGGACCGGCTGATCGTCACGATTCAGCTCTGGGTGCTGCGTGCCGGCGGCAATGTGATTGTGATCGACACGGGCGTCGGCAACCGAAAAACACGCGCCGCGGCGGCACGGATGGACCAGCTCAATACGCTGGTGCTGCCCTGGCTCGAAGCCATCGGCGCCGGACCGGAGCAGGTCACGCATGTAGTGATGACCCACCTGCACACCGACCATGTCGGCTGGAATACGGTTGAGACAGACGGCAAATGGGCGCCGACGTTTCCGAAGGCGCGCTACCTGATCCCGCAAGCCGAGTTCGACTACTGGAAGGAGCTCTACGACAAGGGCGATGCCCAAGTGAACCAGGGCTCCTTCGCCGACAGCGTGCTGCCGATCCTCGATGCCGGTCTCGCGGACTTTATGGACGGCAAGAGCGAAGTCGCGGGCTGCCTGACGCCCGAGCCCGTTCCCGGCCACGCGCCCGGCATGTTGTCGTTCCGCCTGCGCTCGCGCGGGGAGGAAGGCATTTTCACCGCCGACGTAATGCACAACGCGATCCAGATCGCGCGGCCGGACTGGAACGATCGCTATTGCGTCTGGCCCGACAAGGCGCTGCAATCCCGCGCCGCCGTGCTCAGCCGCGCGGCGGAGCGCGGCGCACTGATCATGCCGATGCATCTCGGCGCGCCGTATAGCGGCTATGTGCGCCGGCAAGGCGACGGTTACGTATTCGAGCCAGCCACATGAGCGAGCCTGTCGTCCGCAACAGCGTGAAAGAGCGGCTCGCGCGTGGCGAGGTCGCATCGTCCATGACGGTGCGGCTGACGCGCGGAGTCGAGATCGCGGGACTTGCAAAGACCGCGGGCTTCGACTCGCTCTATGTCGATCTCGAGCATTCGAGCCTGTCGCTCGAGACCACTAGCCAGATTTGCGTCGCGGCGCTGCAAGTCGGCATCGCGCCGTTCGTGCGCGTGCCGCAGCTTGAACTGATCCAGCGTGTGCTCGATGGCGGCGCGCTCGGCGTGATCATCCCGGACGTGCGCACGCCCGATCAGGCGCGCGCAGCCGTAAAGTGCGCGAAATATCCGCCGCTCGGCGAGCGCGGCCACGCGAGCGCGTTGCCTCACTTCCAGTTCCGTAGCCCACCCGCCACACAAGCCTATCCGGCGCTCGATGCCGCCACGATGGTGATCGTGCAGTTCGAGAGCGTCGAGGTGATCGAGCGCGCGGACGAGATTTTTTCAGTCGACGGCGTCGACATGGCGTTGTTCGGCACCAACGATCTCACCGCCGATATGGGTATCCCCGGCGACTACGATCACCCGAAGGTGCGCGATGCCTACGCGCGCGCAATCGCCGCGGCGAAGAAGCACGGCAAGCACGTCGGCGTCGGCGGCCTTGCCGGGCGGACGAAGCTCATCGCCGAGTTCGTCAAGATGGGCGCGCGGTACGTGTCGACCGGCACCGACTTCGGGTTCCTGATGTCGGCCGCCACCGAGCAGGCGAAGCAGGTGAGGGCACTGGAAACATGAGGATTGTATGCTGGCACGCCCTGCACATCTTCGCTAAGCTTTCCGCCAGCCCTTCACCCTGAGAGGATCATCATGCACAAATTGCTTCTGACCGCGGCCGCGACCGTTCTCGGCCTCGCGCTCAGCTTCGCTCCCGCCGCCGCGCAGACGCTTGAGAAGATCAAGCAGCGCGGCGTGCTCGTGGTCGGCTCGAAGGCCGACTACAAGCCGTTCGGCTTCCGCGACCCCTCGGGCGCGATTGTCGGCTTCGAGCCCGACATCGCGAAGTACGTTGCCGACAAGCTCGGCGTGAAGCTGGAGCTCGAGCCGGTGGTCTCGTCGAACCGCATGCAGTTCCTGCAGCAGGGCAAGATCGACCTGATGATCGCCACCATGAACGACAAGCCGGACCGCCGGCAGATCGTCGGCATCATCGAGCCGCTCTATTACGCCTCCGGCGTCAACGTGCTCGCCAACAAGAAGGCGAACCTGAAGACCTGGGAGCAACTCAAGGACCAGAAGGTCTGCGGCATCCAGGGCGCGTGGTACAACAAGCCGGTCGCCGAGAAATACGGCGCCGATTTCGTGGCGTTCAAGGGCCAGACCGAAGCCGAGGTCGCGTTGCAGCAGGGCAACTGTGTCGGCTGGGTCTATGACGACACCGCGTTTGCCGAGCGCCTCGCCGATCCGAAATGGGCCGGCTTCGAGATGACCCTGCCGACCATCATGGAAGAGCCATGGGGCCTCGCGGTCGCGCTTCCCGAGCGCGAGGGAGCGTGGGGCAAGTTCATGGCAGCAACGCTCGAGGAAATGCACCGCAACGGCAAAATGATCGAGCTCGAGAAGAAGTGGAACATCCCGGCGTCGGCGTTCCTCAAGAAGATGAACGAGCAGTATTCGAAGAAGGGGTCGTGAGACTTGGTCATTCCGGGGCGCGCCGAAAGGCGCGAGCCCGGAATCGATAACCACTGCACTACCGATGTGGCACAGCCGGTGCCAATTCCCAATCTCGCGTCTATGGATTTCGGGCTCGCCGCTGCGCGGCGCCCCGGAATGACGCGGCGCGCGTGACGTGACCTTCGATCCCCAACCCCTCTGGGACTGGTTCCGGGTGCTCCATGCGACATCCGGCATCAAGCTCACCATCTTCTACGACGCGTTCGACCGCGCCCGCTTCTTCAACGGCTTCCTCACCTCCGTCCGCCTGATGGCGGTGTGCCTTGTCGCGAGCGTTGTCATCGGTGTGGTCGGCGCGTGGATCCAAGGCTCGCGCCTGCGCGTGCTGCGCCTGATCACACAGGGCTACATCCAGTTCTTCCGCAATACGCCGCCGCTGGTGCAGCTCTATTTCTTCTATTTTGCGCTCGGCTCGTACCTGAAGGTCACGACAGGCACCGGCATGTCGGTGCCGATCGTATCGAACTTCACCTGGGCGGCGATCTGCCTGTCGTTCTATGCGGGCGCATTCAACGTCGAGATCTTTCGCGCCGGCATCGAAGCGGTGCCGCGCGAAACGCTCGAAGCCGCCGAAAGCCTAGGCTATTCGCGGCTGAAAGCCTACGTCTACGTGATCCTGCCGCTTGCATTTCGGATTAGCCTGCCGGCGCTCAACAACAATCTGGTCAACCTGATCAAGACCACCACCATCGCTTACGCGATCGCGGTGCCGGAGATGCTCTACGTCGCGAACCAGATCTGGTCGGACGAGTTGAATGTTCCCGAGATGATGAACGTGCTGCTCATCAGCTACGTGTCGCTGGTCGGCATTCTGGTGTGGGTGATGGGCCGCTGGGAGCGGGCGCTGCGGATTCCGGGGTATTCGGCTGCATGATCGCGAACCGCTCAGACATGGCTGTCCTCAAGCCGTTCCGGATCGGCGCCGCGGAGCCGTGGCGCTTCACCATCTGGCACGGCGTCGCGCTTGTTGCCGCGCTGATCGTGGCAATCGGCATCGGCGAGGCGCAAGCCGCCGCCGCCGCAAAACCGGGCATCATCGCCACCATCCTGAAATGGACGCCGCTGCTGGCGCAGGGCTTCGCGCTCAATATCGCGATGAGTTTCCTCGCGATGGCGATCGGTACCGCGGTCGGCGTGCCGCTGGGCTTAGCCCAAATCTCGCTGCTGCCACCGGTGCGCGGCGGCTCGTGGTTCGTGACGCAGTTCTTCCGCAATTCGCCGTGGCTGGTGCTGCTGTTCTACTGCATGCTGCTGCTGCCGTTCGAGGTGCGCGTCGGCGATGTGATCATCCCGCTGCCCGGATGGCTCAAATCGACCATTGGCCTGTCGCTGCCGGTCATGGCGAACGTGTCGGAACTGGTGCGCGGCGCGGTGCGCTCGATCCCGTTCGGTCAATGGGAGGCTGCCGAGTCGGTCGCGATGTCGCGCAGCCAGACCTTGCGCATGGTCATCCTGCCGCAATGCATCAAGCGCATGACGCCGCCCTGGATGAACCTCTATGCGATCCTCACGGTCGCGACGCCGCTCACCTCCGTCGTCGGCGTGAGCGAGGCGATGACCCTCACCGGGGATATCCTGTCCTCGGAGGCGCGCACCGAGCTGCTGGTGCCGATGTATCTCTATCTGCTGCTGTGGTTCTTCCTCTATTGCTACCCGATCGCGCGCGCGACGGTCGCGCTGGAAAAGCGCTTCGCGGTGAAATGATGTGGACGCCGGACCAGCCGCTGGTGCGCCTCGCCGACGTGCACAAGACGTTCGGTGGTGGCGTCGAAGTGCTCAAGGGCATCAGCATGGACGTGATGAAGGGCGAGGTGATCTGCATCATCGGTCCGTCGGGCTCGGGCAAGTCCACGCTGCTTCGCTGCGTCAATGCGCTGGTGCCGATCGACCGCGGCTCGATCACGGTCGAGGGGCAGGAGGTGAACGATCCGAAACTCGACAAGCTGGCGCTGCGACGCAAGGTCGGCATGGTGTTCCAGCAGTACAATCTGTTCCCGCACAAGACCGCGCTGGAGAACGTCATGATGGCGCCGGTGCACGTCTTAAAGCGCGACAAAAAGGAAGTTGAAGCGCAGGCGCGCGCGCTGATCGCCAAGGTGCGCCTGCAGGGCAAAGAATCCGCCTATCCGGGCGAACTGTCGGGCGGACAGCAGCAGCGCATTGCGATCGCGCGCTCGCTCGCGATGAATCCCGACGTGATGCTGTTCGACGAGGTGACCGCCGCGCTCGATCCCGAAACCGTGAAGGGTGTGCTCGTCACGATCCGCGAGCTCGCCGAGGACGGCATGACATGCATGATCGTCACGCACGAGATGGGCTTCGCGCGCGAGGTCGCCCATCAGGTCTATTTCACCGATGGCGGCGTGCTGGTTGAGCACGGCCCTCCTCGGGAGTTTTTCGCAAGCCCGCGCGACCCGCGGACGAAGCAGTTTCTGGATCAAATCCTTTAGGGCGCCGGCTCCGCCCTCAGCCCCAGCTTCTTGATCAGCGCGCCCCAGCGCTCGGTTTCGCCGCGGATGAAGCTGTCCGCCCCCTCCGGCGTCGAGTGGATCAGCTCGATCGCCGCGAGCCGGTCACCCATGCCCGGCAGGGCGACGATCCGCTTCATTTCGGCGTTGAGCTTGTCGACGATCGGCCGCGGCGTGCCGGCCGGCGCGAGCAGCGCGTACCATTCGTTGACGACGAGATCGAGGCCCTGTTCGTTGAAGGTCGGGATTTCCGGCACCGAGGGATAGCGTTTGTCCGACGAGATGCCGAGCGCGCGCAGCCGGCCGTCCTTGTACTGCGGCAAGGCCTGCGCGACGGTCGCGAACTGCAGCGGCAAATGGCCCGCGAGCAGATCGTTCAGCGCCGGCGTGCCGCCGCGATAGACGATGTGCAGCATTTCGATGTCGGCCTGGAGCTTCAGCATCTCGCCGACCAGATGCGTCATGGTGCCGACGCCGCCCGAGCCGAAATTGAGCTTGTGCGATTTCGCCTTGCCGATCGCGATCAGCGATTTGACGTCGGTCGCGGGGAACGAAGGATGCGCATAGAGCACGACCGGCGTGCGGGCGAGCAGCGCGATCGGCGCGAAGTCCTTCAACCCATCGTACGGCACCCTGGCCTGCAATGCCGGATTGGTCGCGTGCGTGCTCACGGCGATCATCAGGGTGTAGCCGTCGGGAGGCGCGGTCGCGACCGCCTGGGTACCGATCATGTTGCCGCCGCCGGCCCGGTTTTCGACGACGACGTTCTGTCCCCAATTCTCCTGCATGCGCTGCCCGAGCAACCTCGCGAGCGTGTCGACCGAGCCGCCCGGCGCGAATGGCACGATGATCCGGATCGGCTTTTCGGGATACTTGTCGGCGACCGATTGCGCGTGCGCGGGGCCAAGCGCGAGGCAGGCCGCCGCGAGGGCCGGAGCGACAAATTTACGCATCGACCGGATCGTGTTGCTCAATCGCCTCATGACGCCTCCCCGGACATTCGTTCTTCTATGAGGTCGCTGATCAAAGGCTACGGCCTCGCCCCGCAACGAGCAAGTTTCGCTGCATGAAAGCTAGCGCAACGCGAATTCCGGATACGGCCCGTCGGTCATCGCGTAGCGCGCGAGGATGAGTTCGCGCACGCGTGAGCGCTGCACCTTGCCCTGCAGGCTGCGCGGAATCGCCCCGATCGTGAGGCACGCGCGCGGCTGCTTGTAGCGTGCGAGGCCTGCCGTGGCTGCTGCAACATCCGGCGTCAGATCGCTATCGCCCTCCGACACCGCGACGATCACCTCGCCCCAGTGCGCGGATGGAATGCCCACGACCACCACGCCCTCGGGGAGCACGCGCTCGATCTCTTCGGGATAGATCTTGTAGCCGCCAGTCTTCATGACGTCATGGGCGCGGCCGGCGAGGAACAGCCGCCGGCGCTCATCGAGATAGCCGAGGTCGCCGGTCGCGTGGAATTCGCCTTCGGGCAACGCGTGAAAGCCTTGCTCGTCCACGTGCCCGATCATCATGTGCGGGCTGCGTAGGAGGATTTCGCCATGCTCGCCGGGTGTGCAGACATGGGCAGCCTCGTCGCGAATTTCGACTTCGACGTTCGTCGCCGCCGTTCCGAGACACACTGCATCGAACGCCGTGAGATCGCGGTAGTAGTCCGCGGCCTCATCCATTTCGAGCACCGTGATCGGATTGAACATCTCAGACTTACCGTACGTCACGCGGATCACGGGGCCGAACAGCGCGGCCGCCGCACGATAGAGCCCCGGCTGCAACGTTGCGGTGCCGCAGAAGATGCATTTGATCCCCTCGACACGCTTGTGCCGCGTGCCTTGCACCAGTTTGGTCAGCACCGTCGGCGGCGCGAACAGGGCCGTGAGTTCACCGCGCGCGAACAGCTCGTCCGCATAGGCGACATCCACGCCGCTGATGAGCTCGGCCGATGCGCCGCGCTCGAACCACGTGGCGGCAAGCAGCGCGGCGCCGTGCGCGTAGGCGGTCATCAGCAGCACGCGATCGTTTTCGCCGGGCACGAAGGGGAGATGCGCGCGCAGCAATTCGTGCGCGATCCAACGCCGGTCGTGCCGATGCACGATGCCTTTCGGACGTCCGGTGGTGCCTGAGGTCATGATGGCCTTGCCCCAGGCGCGGGAATTGAACGGCGCGGCAATTTCGCAGGCCGGTCGCGCGAGAATGTCCTCCAGAACCAGCACATTCAACCCGAGCGATGCAACGCGTTGCAATTCGCTGCGCTCCACAATCGCATGCCGCACGCCCATGATGCGCATCGCATAGGCGATATCCTCGGGGCCGAGATTGAGATCGACCACGAACTCTGCGGCGCCGCTGGCCATCACGCCGTAACTCGCGGCCACCACCCCGGGTCCGTTGCGCGCGACGATGGCGATCGGCTCGCCCGGCTGCGCGCCCGCCTCGATCACGGCGGCGCGGACGGCCATCGCTTGCGCGGTGAGTTCCGCGAACGTGAGTGTTTGCCCGCGCGATGATACCGCCACGCGACCGCCGAACCGCGCGAACGCGCGCAACGACTGAGCCCAAGGATTCTCCGCCATGGTCATGGCTGGCATTCTTTGACGCTCCGCGGCTAATTCGTTAGCGTCTGAGCCTGCCCCAAGCAAACCGCAAAGAGCCCGAGGAGTTAAGTGATGGCCGAATTCATCGAGGTCCGCGAGGTCGGCCTGCGCGACGGCATCCAGAACATCAAGACGGTGGTGCCGGCCGACCTGAAGCTTGCCTGGGTCAAGGCCGAGGTGGCGGCCGGCGTGCGCGACATCGAGGTGTGCTCGTTCGTGCCGCCCAAGCTGCTGCCGCAATTCGCAGACGCCGAGGAGGTGACGAGGCGCGCGCTCGCCATTCCGGGACTGACCGTTGCGGCGCTGATGCCGAATCTGAAAGGTGCCGAACGTGGCGCCGCGCTCGGCGTGCACCGGCTCGACTACGTCGTGTCGGTCAGCGAAGGGCATAACCTCAGCAATGTGCGCCGCTCGACCGCGGACTCACTCGCCGACTTGCAACGCATCGCGGACTTCCTGAAAGCCATTCCGGCCGACAAGCGCCCGCGGCTGTTGTGCGGGCTTGCGACCTCGTTCGGCTGCACCATCGAGGGCAACGTGCCGCACGACCGCGTGGTGAGCTTCGCCGAACAGGTCGCCGCGATGGGTGTGGACGAGATCGCGCTCGCCGACACGGTCGGCTTCGGCAATCCGAATGCGATCCGCACGTTGTTCACGCGCGTGCGCAAGGCGATCGGCCCGAACATCTTGCTTGCGGCGCATTTCCACGACACACGCGGCCTTGGGATCGCGAACGTCGCCGCCGCGATCGACGTCGGCGTACGTCACTTCGACGCCTCGCTGTGCGGCCTCGGCGGCTGCCCGTTCGCGCCGGGCGCGACCGGCAACATCGTCACCGAGGATGTGGTGTTCCTTAGCGAGTCGCTCGGCTTCGACACCGGCATCGATCTCGATAAGCTGGTCGCAGTGCGCAAGATCGTCGCCGAGGCGCTGCCGAGCGAGGCGCTGTACGGGCAGGTGGCGAAAGCCGGCCTGCCGAAGGGATTCTCCTACGCCGATGCCCGCAAGGCCGCCTGAGGATCGCGCATGAACATCGAAAGCCCGATCAAGGGCAGCGCCGTTTCGTTCGAGCTTGGCGAAGATTATCCCGAGCTGCGCGAGGCGGTGCGAAAAATCTGCGCGAAATATCCCGGCCCCTACTGGCGCGACCTCGAAGAGCGCTCCGCCTATCCGACCGAGATGGTGCGCGATCTCACCGAGGGCGGCTATCTCGCGGCGCTGATCCCGCAGGAGTACGGCGGTGCCGGACTGCCGATCCGCGCCGCCGCCGCGATCCTCGAAGAGATCAACATCGCGGGCTGCACGGCAACGCAGTGCCACGCCCAGATGTACATCATGGGCACGCTGCTGCGGCACGGCAACGCGGAGCAGAAGAGCCGCTATCTGCCGGGCATCGCGCGCGGCGAGTTGCGGCTGCAGGCGTTCGGCGTCACCGAGCCGACCACGGGCTCCGACACCACCAAGCTCAAGACCCGTGCCGTGAAAAAGGGCAACGACCGCTATGTCGTAAGCGGCCAGAAAGTCTGGACCTCGCGCGCGCTGCATTCCGACCTGATGCTGCTGCTCGCGCGCACCACGCCGGTCGAGGAGGTGAAGAAGCGCTCGGAAGGCTTATCGGTATTCCTCGTCGACATCCGCGAGTCGAAGGGCAAGGGCATGGACATCCGCCCGCTCAAGGCGATGGTGAACCACAACACAACGGAAGTGTTTTTCGACAATCTCGAAGTGCCCGCCGAGAACCTGATTGGCGAGGAAGGCAAGGGCCTCTCCTACATCATGGACGGCATGAATGCAGAGCGCATTCTGGTCGCCTCGGAAGCTGTCGGCGACGGTCGATGGTTTCTGAAGAAGGCGGTCGATTACGCCAACAGCCGAGTCGTGTTCGGCCGCACCATCGGCAAGAACCAGGGCGTGCAGTTCCCGCTCGCGCGCGCCTATGCGGAGCTTGAGGCCGCCGACATGATGTGCCGCCGCGCCGCCGCGCTGTTCGATGCGAACGCGCCGTGCGGCGCGGACGCCAACATGGCGAAGCTGCTCGCCTCGGAGGCGTGCTGGAAGGCGGCCGAAGCCGCGATGCAGACATATGGCGGTTTCAGTTACGCGAAGGAATACGACATCGAGCGCAAATGGCGCGAGGTGCGGCTCTATCAGATCGCCCCGGTGTCGACCAACCTGGTGCTCGCCTATCTCGGCCAGCACGTGCTCGGGATGGAGCGGTCGTATTGATTTCTTGCCGCGTGTGAAGCGCGCAAGCCACTGAATTGTTGGCGTGTTCGAGGGCGAGTTGTATGCGCCTGCTAAAATTAGGTCATCCGCGTGCAACCCGCGGGAACCCTACGCGTTGTGCGGAAAGGGGGAGGGCGCGACGGCCGAACGGGTGCGCAATGGTCAATCCTCTCGACATCATGCCAGTGCTGGCGCTGGCTTTCATGATCGTTTGTCTTCCCATTTTGGGCGAGCGGCCGGCGCCACTGCGCGATCGGCGTTGATCGCGCGACGTTGCCCGCCAGCGGCGGACGGTTTATGGGATGACGCGCGTGATTTCGCTCCGCTTGGGAGCGGCCCGCGCACGCGCCCGTAGCTCAGCTGGATAGAGCATCAGACTTCGAATCTGAGGGTCGGGAGTTCGAATCTCTCCGGGCGCGCCAGTTCTCCTCTCGCGCCGTGATCGTCCTGCCCATGACCGAGCCTGAAAATCCCGACGCCGCGCTCGACCGCATCTTCGTGCACGACTTCGTGCTGCCGGTGCGCATCGGGGCGTTCGACAGCGAGCACGACAGGACGCAGCAGGTGTGCTTCCACGTTGATGCCTGCGTGACGCGGCCCGGCCGCGTGCCCGAGCGCCTGCATGAGGTGTTTTCCTACGACCTGATCACCGACGGCATCCGCGCGATCGTCGCGCAGGGCCACATCCATCTCGTCGAGACATTGGCCGAGCGGATCGCCGCAATGGTGCTGGCGCATCCCGTGATCCAGAGCGTCACCGTACGGGTGGAGAAGCTTGAGGTTGGTCCCGGCGCCGTCGGCGTGCAGATCACGCGTCACCGCCGGTAATCGTACGCCGCATCCTCGCGCATCTCGGCCAGCTCGGCGACAACCGCGTGCCGCGGCGAGAGGTGACACACCGGGTCGGTCGCGCGCGCGTCGCCCAAGAGCGCGAAGGCCTGGCAACGGCAACCGCCGAAATCCTGCTCGCGTTTCGGGCAGGAGCGGCACGGCTCCTGCATCCAGTCGAAGCCGCGAAACGCCAGGAAGGCCGGTGAATTGTCCCAGATGTCGGCGAGCGAATGCTCGCGCACGTTCCAGAACGTCAGCTCGGGAATGCTTTCGGCCGCGTGGCAGGGAAGCACCTTGCCGGACGGCGTGACATTGAGCGAGCGGCGGCCCCAGCCGCCCACACACGCTTTCGGGTAGCGCGCGTAATAGTCCGGCACCACCGCGTCGATCACGATTTGCCCGTGATGGCGCAGGCGCAGCGCCTCGACGGTTTTCACCGCGCGCTCGACCTGTTCGCGCGTCGGCATCAGTTGCGCGCGGTTTTTCAGCGCCCAGCCATAGTACTGCACGTGCGCGATCTCGACGCGCTTCGCGCCGAGCTTCAGCGCGAGCGCGACCATGTCGCCGACATGATCGATGTTGGCGCGGTGCATCACGGCATTGACGGTGAGCGGAATGCCGTGCCGCGTCACTTGCGCTGCGAGCGCGGCCTTGCGCGCGTATGCGCCCTTATAGCCGGCGATGTGGTCGGCCGAGCCCGGCTCGTTGTCTTGGATCGAGATCTGCACATGGTCGAGTCCGGCATCGGAGAGCCTACCGAGCGTTTCCTTTGTGATGCCGACCGCTGAGGTAATGAGGTTGGTGTACAGCCCAGCGTCGTGGGCGGCGTGCGTGATGTCCACCAAATCGCGCCGCGCGCCGGGCTCGCCACCAGAGAGATGCACCTGCAGCACGCCGAGCGCCGCCGCTTCGGCGAACACGCGCGCCCAGGTGGCGGTATCGAGCTCGTCCGCGCGGCTTTCGAGCGCGAGCGGATTGGAGCAATACGGGCAGCCGAGCGGACAGCGGTGCGTCAGCTCGGCGAGCAGCCCGAGCGGGCGCGGCGCGCGCTGCGGCGTTGCGTCCATCAGACTTCCATCAGCCTCTTCTCGACCAGTCCCGTGAGCATCGTCGTCACATCCGTCATGATGCGGTCGCGCGGCGCATTGAACGTCTTCGCAAGATCATCCACGATCTGATCCACCGTCGCCTCGCCGGTACAGCGCTTTATGATCTCGTGCGCCGGCCCTTCAGCCTTGAACACCCGCTCCGGCGCGAGCAGCACCCAGCCGCCCTGCGCCTCGTTGTGCGTCAGCCGCACGCCGCGCGGCAGCTTCGGCTTGGCGTCGGGTGAGATACTCATGCGCGTGCCCCGCGCTCCGATACCCTCCCCTGGAGGGGGAGGGTCGGCAAGCATTGAGCGCAGCGAAATGCGAGCCGGGGTGGGGTGAGAGCATCGCTCCGCGATTCACCCCCACCCGGTCCGCTGCGCGGACCGACCTCCCCCCTCCAGGGGGAGGTAAGAGACCGAGTATGCGGCTCGTGCATAGTCTATTCCTGTGGCACGAACGCACCCGGCGGAACATGTCCCGGTTCAACATAGGCGAAGTGCAGCGCATCGAGCATCGACCACAGCACGCCGCATTTGAATTCGAGCGCGGCGAGCACCGCGCGCTGCTCGGCCGGGGTACGGGCATTGCGTTTCACATAGCCGAGAGCGAAATCCGAATCCTTCTTCGCCTGCGGCGGGCGCTTGGCGAAATAGGCGAGGGTGTCAGACGTGACGAACGGATAGCCCTTCAGCATGCCTTCCACGCGTTCGCCGATAATCGCCGGCGAGAACAGCTCGGTGAGCGAGGACGCGATCGCCTCCAGTAAGGTCTTTTCGCGCACGAAATGCACGTAGGCTTCGACCGCGAACTTCGTCGCCGGCAGCAGCCCGCGCAGCGAGGTCACGTAATCGCGGTCGAGCCCGAGCCCGTCGGTCAATTTCAGCCAGCGCGCGATGCCGCCGTCGCCTTCGTTCTCGCCGTCATGGTCGTGCAGCCGCGAGCGCCATTCGCGCCGCACGCTCGCGTCCTCGCAGCGCGAGATCAGGCTCGCGTCCTTGATCGGGATCATCGCCTGATAATAATAGCGATTGAGCGCCCAGGCCTGCACCTGGCCCTTGGTGCATTTGCCGCCGTGCAGCAGACCATGAAACGGATGTAGACGGTGATAGCGCTTCGCGCCGATGTCGCGCAGCTCGGCTTCCAGCTCGTCCGGCGTCAGCAGTTTCACAAAATGATCTCCAGCCCGTCGGCCGCCACTTCCCATCCGGCGGCTTCGACGCGCCCGCGTTCGGCTGAGCCGTCGATCAGGATCGGATTGGTGTTGTTGATGTGGACGTAGACGCGCCGCTTGCCAAGACCCGCCAGCGCGCGAAGCGAGCCGTCCGCGCCGTCGATCGGCATGTGACCCATGCGGCGCCCGGTTTTCTCGCCCGTCCCGGACGCGATCATCTCATCGTCGGTGAACAGCGTGCCGTCGAACAGGATCACGTCGGCGCGGGACAACCGCTCGCGCAAGCTTTGAGTCATCGCGGCGGCGCCGGGCACGAACATCAGCGTCGCCTCGTCGGCCTTGATCTCGACGCCCACATTCGCGCCGCTCTCGACCGAGGTCTCGGGCGTGCCCTGCTCGAGGTAGAGCGGGACTTTTCCGGGCACCATGAACAGCTCCGCCGAAAGCCCGCCCGGCAGCATGAACGGCGCGCCGGGAACGACCGCGCGCCGCGTCACGACGTCGGCGCCGAGCGCGCCGAACATCGGATTGGCGGCGAGCGCGCCGAGCGTTTGCTCGGTCGCCATCAAGGTGAAGGGCTCCCTCTCGCGCAAGTTCAACAGCCCGGCGGTCTGGTCGATCTCAGCCCCGGTCAGCACCACCGCTTCGATCGGGCTGCCGCGCAATTTTTCGCGCGGATGCAGCGCGGGCGTCGCGGCAAGCTGCGTGCGCAGATCAGGCGAAGCGTTGAACAGCGTCCAGCCCGCGCCGTCGGCCGACACCGCGAGGCTTGCCTGCGTGCGCGGGCGCACGCGCGGATCGCCGTCCCATGCGAGGCGGCACACCGAACACCGGCAATTCCATTGCGGAAAACCGCCGCCCGCCGCGGCACCGAGCACGATGGCGGTCAGGCGGCTCATGCGCCCCTCAGGCGGGGCGCGCGCCCAGTACCAGGAAGTCTAACGTCAGAATTCGGCCGGGAGATAGCCGTTGATCTCGAGGCCGATGCAAATCTCGACAAGGGTCGGGGTGGTCCAGGCCATCATCTCCTCCACGGTGCATTCTGCTTGTGTGCCAATAGGGTATTGAAGCGGAAAGGTCGGCGCAACGGGGTACCGGCCGATGGCGCTCAACACGATGTGAACCGTTAACGCTTTGATATACCGGGGGTTTCGTCAGGAAGCCGGCCCCGGCGGCTTCTCCAGCGCACCCAAATCCGGCTCGCCCACGTGTTTGAGCATCGCGGCGCGCGC
Organism: uncultured Alphaproteobacteria bacterium; assembly: GCA_963778455.1. Classification (GTDB taxonomy): domain Bacteria; phylum Pseudomonadota; class Alphaproteobacteria; order Rhizobiales; family Xanthobacteraceae; genus PALSA-894. The sequence goes on along the minus strand of CAVZUL010000004.1, from coordinate 1,071,917 downwards.
CGCATCGCGTAAAGCCAGCATCGCGGTGAAATCCGTGCCCGCCGGCAGGATCGGTTGCTCGATCACCACGTTGATTCCGGTCCGGCGCGGGAACCACTGGTCACCGCGCAGCAGCGTGCGCACGCCGCGTAAGGTTCCCGGCACCACCGGCAGGTTCGCCTCGGCCGCAACCTTGAACGCGCCCATGTAGAAGCCGAGCAATCCCGCGCGGCGCGTGAACGTGCCTTCCGGGAAGAACACGAACAGCCGGCCCGCTTTCGCAAGCCCCGTCACGGCTTCGGCGTCCGCAAGGCTCGCGGCCGCATCGAAGCGCTCGACGAACGCGACACCGAGCCGTCGCATGAACGAGCCCGCAAAGGGCTGACTTCTCGAATTCCTTCTTCGCGACGAAAGCAGGCTCGCCCGGCAGCACCGACGCGATGATGACCGCATCCATGTAGCTCGTGTGGTTGAACAGGATCACGGCGTTGCCGCTTGGCAGGTTCTCCAGTCCCTTGACGTTCACCTTGATGCCGGTCAGCGCGAGCGTCGCGCGCACGATGCCGCGCAGGGCGGCCCAGCGCGCGGACAGCGTCGGCAGGGTCATCGTCGACAGATACGCCGCGACGAGAGCCAGTGCGGTCACGAAGTACCACCAGCCTGCATAAAGCGTGTCGCCGATCCGGCGCGCAAAACCCGTCGCCGAACGTCCTGCGCTCGAGAGCGCGAGCCGCGCGATCTGCAGCCACACGCCATGCTGCTTCACGTCGGTGCGGCCGGTTTCGTACAGCTCCTTGGCGGAGGAGCGGCGCACCTTGCCGCTCGAGGTCTTCGGCACGCCGCGCGGCGGCACCAGCACCACGTCGTCGGCCGCCGAGCCCGCGATCGCGGTCACCACCTCGTGCGCCTGCGCGATCAGCTTGGTGCGCGCCTCCGGATCGTTCTCCTTGGTCTCCGCCATCACGATCAGGCGTTCGGTGCCGTTCTCCGGATCGGGCGAGCCGAATGCCGCGACGCCGCCCTTGCGGATGCCGGGGATCGCCGAGATCGCTTCCTCGATCTCATGCGGGTAGGTGTTGCGGCCGGCGCGGATGATGATGTCCTTCACGCGGCCGGTGATGTGGATGTCGCCGCCCGCGATGTAGGCGCGGTCGCCCGATTTGATCCAGCCGTCGTGGAACAGCTCGCGCGTCTTCGCCTCGTTGCGGAAATAGCCCTTGGTGATCGAAGGTCCGCGGAATTCCAGCATGCCTTCGTGGCGCTCGCCGAGTTCGCGCCCCGCGTCGTCGACGATGCGCACGTCGTTCTTCTCGATCGGATGGCCGCAGGCGACCATCTCGATCGCGTCGTGATCCTCCGGGCCGGCCGGCTCGGCGTAGCTGCGTTTCGCGAGGGAGTCGCGCTTGATGCGATCGATCTGCGGGCCGCGTCCGAACGGCGGGAAACACAAGCCCACACAGTTTTCGGCAAGCCCATAGCTCGGCGAGGGCACACCACGGTTCATGCCGTATTTGCCGAAGCGGTCGGTGAACTTGCGCAAGGTCTGCGGCGAAATCGGCTCGGCGCCGTTGACCACGAAGCGCAGCGCGGACAAGTCCAATCCTTCGAGATCGGCCTCCGGGATGCGGCTTGCGCACAGTTCGAACGCGAAGTTCGGCCCACCCGAGAACGTCGCGCGGTATTTGTGCATGGTCCACAGCCATGTGGCCGGGCGCACCAGGAAACTGATCGGCGACATCACGTAGAGCCGCGCGCCGAAATAGCAGCAGCCGAGCCACGCGCCGATCAATCCCATGTCATGATAAAGCGGCAGCCAGCTCACGAAGATGTCTTTCGACGAGGCCTCCATCGCGTGACCCATCGAGCGGACGTTCTCCAGCAAGCCCCAATGGGTGAGCATCACGCCCTTGGGATCGCCGGTACTCCCAGAGGTGTACTGCATCAGCCCGAGCGCTTCCGGGTCGTTGAGCGGCGGCAAGCGCAGGGGAGCGCGCTCCGCCGACAGTGTCGTGACGGTTTCGACCGACTCCAGTGTTTGCACCTGGCTGCGCAGCAGCACCGCGAGCTTGCGGCCTTCCGGCACCGTGATCAGCATGCGCGCGCCGGCGTTGTTCAGGATCACGATCTGGCGGCGCATGTGCTCTTCGAGCTGCGCCATGCGCGCCGGGGGATAGATCGGCACCGGCACGGCGCCCGCATAGAGAATGCCGAAGAATGAGGCGAAGAAATCCGTCGAGGTGGGCAGCATCATCGCGATGCGATCGCCCGGCACGATGTCGCGGCTGATCAGCCCCTGCGCCACCGCGCGCGCGGCGGTCTGCAGGTCGCGATAGCTCATGGTGCCGAGAACGGTGTTCTCGTCCTGCAGCACCGTGACGTGGATGTGGTCGGGGTGCTCCTGCACGTGCCAGTCGAGCATCTCGGTCAGGGTCTTGGCATGATCCGGCTGGCCGATCAGCGGCGTCGTCGCCTGCGTGGCGATGTCCAGCGTGTAGGCGGTCGCGCCGCTCGGGGCGCCCTGCTCGACCGCTTTCAGGAGGTCGCCGACCGTTTCCATCTCGGCGACGTCGGTGACCGCAAGCCGCACGCGGAATATGCGCTCGATGCGCAGCACCAGTTCGGTGCGCCCGAGCGAGTCGATGCCGAGATCGCGGTCGAGGCGGCTCGCGAGCGTCACGTCGCCGCGCTTGAGGCGCTGCGGCGACAGCTCGCGCACGAGTTCGCGCACGACCGCGATCAGTTCAGGCTCGCGCGACGGGCGATCCAGATCCATTCGGAAGCTCTCCCCGGGGCAGGATAAGAGTTGGGTGGCGCAAAGGCCAGCCCCGAGGCGTTTAGAACAGCCCGGTCGTCTGCCCGCCGTCGACCGCGATCGCCGCGCCCTGGATGTGCCGCGCGCGCTCCGAGCACAGGAACAGCGCAAGCTCGGCGACATCCTCCGGCTGGCCGATGCGGCGCAAGCCGTCCTTCGCCATGACCTGCTTCCGTGCTTCGTCCGGCGTGATCCCGTTTGCCTGCGCGCGCTGCTGCATCAACGTGATGACGCGATCCGTCTCGGTCAGGCCGGGATGGATCACGTTGACGTTGACGCCGTCCTTCTTGCCGAGGCCGGAGAGGCCTTTCGAGAAATTCGCGCACGCGGCATTCACCGAGCCGCCGACCAGAAACAGCGGATCGGGCGTGCGCGCGGCACCACCGATGATGTTGACGACGCGGCCCTCGGTCTCTTTCAGCATCGGCCAGAACAGCTTGCACAGGCGGACGGCGGCGAAATACTTCAGCGCGAAGCCGTCGTGGAACGCTTCATCCGGCATGTCGAGAAAATTGCCGCTCCGCGTCGCGCCGGCGTTGTTGATGAGCACGTCGCAGCGCCCGGCCTTCTCCTTCACGAAAGCGTACAGCGCCTCGCAAGCCTCGAGCTTTTTCAGGTCGCCCGCGAGCGTGAGCGGCTTCGGCCCTGAATTGCCGATGGCGGCCGCAGCCGCATCGAGGTTTGCCTGCGAGGAGGCCGCGAGCACGGTCTGCGCGCCTTCGCGCGCAAACGATTGCGCGATCGCGCGCCCGATCCCGCGGCTGCCGCCCGTTACCACCACGACCTTGTTGGAAAACTCGCCCATCGTCGCCCTCGCTTTGTTGTGCCGGCGAACTTGTAGGGTGCATAGTCGGCGTGATCAACGGGGAAGCCGCATGAGTGAGTTCTACGTGACGGTCGGTGACACGACATCGTTCACCAAGACGGTGGGCGAGTACGATGTGTACGCCTTCGCCGGCATCTCGGGCGACTTCGCGCCGAACCACGTCAACAAGGCCTACATGGAGAAATCGGGCTACGGCCGGCTGATCGCGCACGGCGCGCTGCTGGTCGGCTACATGTCGACCGCCTCGACCCAGATGGCGTCGCGCTCGCGCGCCGACACGAGCGTCACCGGCGTTTCGCTCGGCTACGACCGCATGCGTTTCCTCGCGCCGGTGTTCTTCGGCGACACCATCACGGTGAACTACACGATCGCGTCGATCGACCGGGAGAAGCTGCGCGCCACCGCCGACATCAAGATCGTCAATCAGGATGGCGTGCTGGTTGCGGTGGCGACGCACTTGCTGAAGTGGGTGAAGAACTAGCGTATGCGACCGAGAATCGCAGGCGGCTCATCCGTCATTGCGAGGAGCGTAAGCGACGAAGCAATCCAGTTTGCTTAAGAACCTGGATTGCTTCGCTGCGCTCGCAATGACGAGAAAGCCGCGAGTTCAAGCCCGCGTCACATCGCTTACCGCGAACCCCGCGATCCGCTTATAGTTCTCCGAAAGCGCCCGCAACTCGTCCTGCGTGATGAAATCGTCGAGATTGTCGAACGGCCGGTCGCCGGTCAGTTCCTCGACCTTGATGTTGATGAAGTCCGGCGGATGCTCGCGATTGGTGCGCACGACCTTTCCGGTGGTCTCGCGCCGCGCCGCCTCGTAGGCCTTCAGCGCGTCGCGCGGGTCGGCACTACCGCTGAGACAATCTGCCAGCACGCGCGCGTCGATCACGCTTTGCGCCGCGCCGTTCGAGCCGCGCGGATACATCGGATGCGCGGCATCGCCCGCGAGCGTCACGCGCCCGAACGTCCAGCGATCGAGCGGGTCCTTGTCGACCATCGGGTATTCCAGGATGAACTCGGATTTGCGGATCAGCTTCGCGACATCGAGCCAGTCGAAGCGCCATGAATCGTAGACCGCGATGAAATCCGAAAGATCGCCCGGCTTGTTCCAGTCGTTCATTTCGAGTGTGTCGCGCTTGATCTCGGTGGTCCAGTTGACGAGCTGGTTTCCCGCTTCGTCCACATTGTCGACGATCGGATAGATCACGATCTTGCCGGTCAGGATCGAGCCGATGCGTAAGTAACTGCGGCCGCCGAGGATGGGCTTGTGCTTCGTCACGCCGCGCCAGGTGTTGATGCCGGTGAACACGACGCCGTCGCCGACGAGCTGATTGCGCAGCGCCGAGTTCACGCCGTCGCAGGCGATCACGATGTCGGCTGCGACCGGCGGCAGCGCGCGGCCCGACGTTGTTTCCTTGAAAGCGATGCGCGCACCGCCTTCATCTTGTTCGACGTCAACGCAGAGGTGATTGGTGACGACGCAATCCTTGCCGAGCCGCTCCTGCACCGCGCGATACAAAGCGAGATGCAGTCTGCCGCGGTGGATACCGACCTCCGGATACTGATAGCCGGCGTGTTTGCCGCGCGGCTCCTTGTAGATGAGTTGGCCGAAGCGGTTGAAGAAGCAGCTCTCGGCGTTTTCGATTCCCACGCGCAGCAGGTCCGCGCCTAAGCCCAGCACGGCGAGCTCACGCATCGCATGGGGAAGAAGCGTGATACCGACGCCGAGTTCTTTCACTTCCGGTGCCGCTTCATAAACGCGGCACGGGATGTTTCGCGCATGCAAGTTCAGCGCGAGCGACAGCCCGCAAATCCCGCCGCCGACGATCGCGATGGTCATGAAGTTCTCGTCATTCCCGGGCGCGGCGAAGCCGCGAGCCGGGAATCCATAACCACCAACGTCACGAAATTGCAAAGCCGGGATTATGGATTCCGGGCTCCCTCGCGTCGCTCGGACCCCGGAATGACGCACCGCACTCCCTGTGCACGACGCTGCGCGCGAACTTGACCCCCATCATGGGCAGGCCGACCCTTCGCGGCTGGACGGACTGGGGGAGGCAATCATGGCGGAACGCTATTTCGTCGTCTGGACGCTCAAGACCGAGGGCGTGATCCTGCCCGAGCAGCGCCTGCCGCCCGGCCCCACCGTTCTGGTCGGCCTGCAGCACGTCGTCGCGATGTTTGGCGCGACGGTGCTCGCCCCGATCCTGATGGGGTTCGATCCGAACGTTGCGATCTTCTTCTCCGGCATCGCGACCCTGATCTTCTTCGTCGCGACCGGCGGGCGCGTGCCGAGCTATCTCGGTTCGAGCTTCGCCTTCATCGGCCCGGTGCTCACCGCGACCGGCGCGGCGGTCGCGGCCGGCGCCAATGCGAACATCGGCGTTGCGCTCGGCGGCATCATCGCGGCGGGCGCGCTCATCACGGTCATCGGCCTGATCGTGATGGCGATCGGCCACCAGTGGGTCGAGAAGGTGATGCCGCCGGTGGTCACCGGCGCCATCGTCGCGGCGATCGGCCTCGTGCTGGCGCCGATCGCGATCGACAGCGCCTCGGGGATCGGCCCCGGCAACGCCGACGGCTCGGCCTTCGCGCGCTGGATCGCGCTCATCACTGTGGTGGCGGTCGGCCTCGCCGCCGTCTATGCGCCCGGCCTCTGGCGGCGCATCCCGATCCTGCTTGGCGCGATCGTCGGCTACCTCGTCTATTACGTCGCGGCCAACGTCATGGGCCTCGGGCCCGCGATCGATTTCTCGAAGATCGGCGCGGCGGCGTGGATCGGCATGCCGAATTTCTCGGCGCCGGTGTTCGACCCCAGGGCCATGGTGCTGATCGCCCCGGTCGCGATCGTGCTCATCGCCGAGAACCTTGGGCACATCAAGGCGATCGGCGCGATGACCGGGCGCAATCTCGACCCCTATCTCGGCCGTTCCTTCATCGGCGACGGCATCGCCACCATGGTCTCAGGCAGCGGCGGCGGCACCGGCGTCACCACCTACGCGGAAAACATGGGCGTGATGGCGATCACGCGCATCTATTCGACCGCACTGTTCATCGCGGCCGCGATCATCGCCATCCTGCTCGGCTTCTCGCCGAAATTCGGCGCGCTGATCCTGACCATTCCGGGCCCGGTGCTCGGCGGCCTCTCGATCGTGGTGTTCGGCCTGATCGCCGCCACGGCGGGCCGCATCTGGGTCGAGAACCGCGTCGACTTCTCCGACGCGCGCAATCTCATCACCGTTGCCGTGGCGCTCGTGCTCGGCGCCGGCAACTTCAAGCTTTCGCTCGGCGGCTTCACGCTCGACAGCATCGGCACCGCGACGTTCGGGTGCATTATTCTCTATCACCTGCTCAACATGGGCAGGCCAAGCGAGAGGACGTAAGGCCGAGCCGCACGCTCGAATACCCTCCCCTGGAGGGGGAGGGTCGACGCGAGTGAAACGAGCGTCGGGGTGAGGTGAGCTTTCAAAAATCACCCCACCCCGGCTCGCATTTCGCTTCGCTTCATGCTTGCCGACCCTCCCCCTCCAGGGGAGGGTGACACCGAGTGCGCGGAGACACGCGCTGCAACTACGAGGGGACATTACATGCCATCGAATTCAGACCCGCGCCCGCTCATTCCGGCGCTTGCGCCGCTCTACGCGCACACAGCCGACTTCTCCTGGCTCATCATCCGCGTGACCGCCGGCCTGATGCTGCTGCCGCACGGCATCCCGAAGGTGTTCAACCAGGGCGTCGCAGCGTTCGCGGCAGCGGGATTGCAGAAGCGCGGCATCGAGCCGGCGCTGCCGCTCGCCTTCGTGGTCGCGTTCCTCGAAACGGTCGGCGGCGTCTGCATCGCGCTCGGACTGTTCACGCGCTTCTTCGCCGCCGCCGTCGCGATCGAGATGCTGGTGATCATGTTTGCGCATCTGCCGCAGGGTTTTGGCTGGGCCGCCCGCGGCTACGAATACCCCCTGTTCTGGGGGCTGATCATGTTCGCGATCGCGCTGCGCGGCGGCGGGCCGTATTCGCTCGATCGGCGGATCGGGAAGGAGTTGTAGGGCGGGCAAAAGCGAAGCGTGCCCGCCGCCCGACCGCACACGGATTGTGTACGTCGCGGCACGGCGTTATGCGCCTTGTCCGGCCTACAAGTTAGTTTGATTGCGATGATCGCCGCAACTCGCGATGCGCTCTTACGAGCGGGTGTTCCGGTGGTGGCGGGGAAAGCGACTCGACGAATGTTGCGACAGCGGTCGGTAACTGTTCTAGCGACCCGCAGTATGATCGAAATGACGAGCAGTCGTGGACATCTATAACAAGCGCGCCGAGGATGGCGGTCACGGCAATTGGCCCCCGATGACAGGCCTCCACTCCACAGAAAAATCTGCCTCTAAGTTGTTGATCTCTTACGGCCTGTAGCAATGTTGCAGGACTCACCAAATTGCCTGCCGAAATGACGCGATCAATTTCCAACCATATTGCACTGCGTCCATCATGTTCTCGACCAAGCCAAGGGAACCAATTTGATTGCATGAATTCATCTTGCTCTAGCGCCTCGGGGCCGAAATCGAAGAGGCTGATGCATCCCATGCCGCGACAGATCGAATTAAGATAGCGCTTCCCGCTGGCAGGTTGGATGGAGCCATCGCGCAGTATGCCGCTCAAGCCATCAATGCTCGTTGCATGCCAAAGTCGACCGCTCAATTCCATCCAAAGGTTTTCTGGCAAGCTCGGATTCTTCATAACGACCCTTCACACCAAGAAAGTGTCAAAAAACAAGCGTGGGGCAGGTAAGCTCGCTGCTACGCCTTGTTCAGCCCCTCCAACTCGCGCGCCTTCGTCTTCGTGAACTTGTAGAACGGATACTCGGCGCCGATCGTTTCGACCGACTCGTACTCTGGTTTCTTTCCGCTCCCGGACTTTTTATAGATCGAGACGTCTGCCCAGCGTCCGCCTTGATGTGCGGAGTAATGACAGCTGCGACAGAGAATGACGCAGTTGTCGACATGAGCTGTGCCGCCGGCAAGGACAGGGATGACGTGATGCGCTTCGGCACGTTCGCCGAACGTGTGCTGCGTCGCGCCGTCGGCCCCCATTTTCCAGATTCGTGCACCGCAACTGGCGCAATAGCCGTCCTGGCGGACGAATGCGCCCTTGATGGTCTTGGCTGAAAATTCCCTCTCCCTGCGGCGGCTCATCGCGCTCTCCTGAAGCGAGCGTAGCGCAGCGCGGCCAAAGCGAAGCGTGGCTCGCCGCCTTGTTCCCGTTTTGTTCTTGACGACTGCCGCGCGATATGCCTAGATCGTGCACCCTGCTCATCGAGGGGCGTCATCTAGAGGCGTCTTGATGGTGGAGCAGGCCGGACAAGCGGGGCCGGAGATGTGGCCTCGTCTTCCGGCAGCCGGCGCCCGGCAATTCCGGGCCTCGTGCTGGTGCGGCGCCCGCGCTGCCGGCTCGCAACCGGGCACCCGGGCGGCGTCGGGGCTCCGCCCGGAGGTACTACGGCCTCCTGCCAGGAGCTGGCTGACGATCGGTGGGCAGGCTTGCGCCATCGACGAAAGCGCGGCCCGGCGCCGTAAGGAGAACGCCGCCGCAGAGCGCCGAAAGGCGCGCCGGCCTGCGTCATTGGCCGGTGATCTCCGGCGATCCGGAGATCGACCTGTCCGCGAGGCGGGTCACGGGTGCGGCGCTTCCGCACCAGCGCCTGTCGGCGCTCTGCTCCCCTCACTTTTCAAGGGAGCGGAAACGGACATGGGGCACCCGCCCCCGCCAACCGGGCCGGCGGAGCCGTTGGCTGTTTGACAATCGAATCGGATCGATCTGCGTGAGCGAAACGGCGGAGCGCGGGAGCGCGCGCCTCACGCCTTCCCGGTGATTTCATCGATCTCCGTCATCTCTTCGCCCGTCAGCTCCCAGCCGGCCGCCTTCACATTGGCCTCGATCTGCTCCGGCTTGGTCGCGCCCGCGATGATGCTCCCAACCGTCGGGCGCGCGGCGAGCCAGGAGAATGCGAGCTCCAGCAGCGTATGGCCGCGCGCCTTCGCGAACGCGTCGAGCTTCTCCACGATGTCGAAGTTCTTGTCGGTCATGACCGACGAAAACATCGGCATCGCGAGCCGCGTGCCGGCGGCTGCCGCGCCGCGCTTGTGCTTGCCGGTGAGCAGGCCCGAGGCGAGCGGAAAGTAGGGGAGGAGGCCGAGGCCGTAGTGCTCGAGCGTCGGAATATGTTCGGCATCGAGGCCGCGCCTGAGCAGGCTGTATTCGTCCTGTGCCGAGGCGAACGCGTTGAGATTGTGATGCCGCGCGGTCCACTGCGCCTCGACGATTTGCGCGGGCGAGAAATTCGAGCAGCCGATGTAGCGGATCTTGCCGGCGCGCACGAGGTCGTCGAGCGCGCGGAGCGTCTCCTCGATCGGGGTGAGCAGGTCGTGGTGGTGCACCTGATAGAGGTCGAGCCAGTCGGTCTTGAGCCGCGTCAGGCTCGCCTCGACGGCGGCCATAATGTAGCGGCGCGACGCGCCCTTCTTTTCGCCCTCGTCCATCGGCATGCCGAATTTCGAGGCAAGCACGATGTCCTTGCGGCGGTCGCCGAGGATCTGCCCCATGACGGATTCCGAACCGCCGCGGCCGCCGTAGACGTCGGCGGTATCGAACAGCGTGATCCCGGCATCGAGCGCCTTGTGAATGACCAGGCGCGAGCTTTCCAGATCCATCCGCTGGCCGAAATTGTTGCAGCCAAGCCCGACCAGCGAGACCCGCAGGCCCGACTTGCCCAAATTGCGCAAAATCATGATCGCTCCCTGTCTATTGCCGGCGTGACGCTCGCACGCGCTTGACCCTCAGACAATCGGTTTGCCATGCGCCGCGCCGCCACGACCCATGCGGCACTCGCGCTTCGCGCAACGTTCTGCTACTGACGTCGAGCCGGCCCGGCGCTTCCCGGAAAACAAGAAACGAAGCCGACCCGAGGGGAAAGGAATGCTCCATCCAATCCGCGCCGCGGCGCGGTTGATCGATCAGAAGATCGGCTGGAACCGGATCGGCCTCGCGCTCAGTCTCATCATCATCGCGTCAGCCGCGGTGGTGCTGTATCGCATCCTGCGCGGCACCAATTTCTCCGACGTGGTCGTCGCGCTCAAGGCGGTCGAGCCGTCCGACGTGCTGCTCGCCGGCCTGTTCGTCGCGGCCGGGTATTTCACGCTCACCTTCTACGATCTGTTCGCGCTGCGCACGATCGGCGCGAACCATATTCCCTACCGCGTCGCGTCGCTCGCGGGCTTCACCAGCTATTCGGTCGGCCACAACATCGGGGCGAGCGTGTTCACCGGCGGGGCGGTGCGCTACCGCGTCTATTCGGCCTGGGGGCTGACCGCGATCGACGTGGCCAAAATCTGCTTCATCGCCGGTCTGACGTTCTGGCTCGGCAATGTCGCGGTGCTCGGCCTCGGCATTGCCTACGAGCCGCAGGCGGCGAGCGCGATCGATCAGCTGCCGCCCTGGTTCAATCGTGTCATCGCCTTCGTGGCTCTTGGCATGCTCGCCGCCTATGTGGCCTGGGTGTGGGTCAAGCCGCGTGTCATCGGCCGCTCCGACTGGGAGGTGACGCTGCCCGGCGGTCCGCTGACCTTGCTGCAGATCGGGATCGGCATCGTGGACCTGTCCTGCTGCGCGGCCGCCATGTACGTCCTGATGCCGGACGACCCGCACATCGACTTCATCAAGCTCGCGGTGATTTTCGTCTCGGCCACCCTGCTCGGCTTCGCAAGCTCATCGCCGGGCGGCCTCGGCGTGTTCGATGCCGCCATGCTGGTCGCGCTGATCGAATTCGAGAAGGAGGAACTGCTCGCCGGGCTGCTGCTGTTCCGTCTGCTCTATTATGTTATTCCCTTTGCGCTGTCGCTCTTGATCCTGGGTGTGCGCGAACTCTGGCTTGGTGTCGCATCCAAGCGATAGGCGAAGGATCAACTCCGGATCGCCATGGCGAGCGAGAACCAGGTTTTTCCGCTAGGCGGCCCGAATTTGCGGTTCGGGCGCGCCGGAGTTGTCTGGGTGCTGGCCGCGGCCGTGCTGGTGCTCGCAGGCTTCGTGGTGATCGGGGATTTGCCGATCGGGCACGCGCTCGGTGGCTTCGTCGTGATCGCGGTCGTGGCGCTGCTCGCGGCCGATCGCTCGGCCGGCACCTCGCTCGCCGATGCCGGCACCCCGGAGATCGCCGACACCCAATTGCTCGATGCGCTGATCGCGAGCCTGCCCGACGCCGCGATCGTGCTCGACCGCGAGACGCGCGTGATTGCCTTCAACGCGGCCGCCCGCGTCATCGCGCCGGCGCTCGCGCGCGGTGCGCCGGCCTCGCTCGCGCTGCGCGTTCCCGAAGTGGTCGAGGCAGTGCGCGAGGTCGCGGCCGGTAACGAGCCGCGCAGCGTGGAGTTTTCCCAGCGCGTGCCGATCGATCGCTGGTTCATGGCGCATATCCGCCCGCTCGGCAGCGTGGCCCCGGCCAGCATGATGCTGCTGGTGTTCCACGACCTGACCCCGCTGCACCGCGTCGAGGAAATGCGCGCGGATTTCGTCGCCAACGCAAGCCATGAACTGCGCACCCCGCTGGCCGCGCTGTCGGGATTCATCGACACGCTCCTCGGCTCGGCGCGTGAGGATTCGCAGGCGCGCGCGCGTTTTCTCGCCATTATGAAGACGCAGGCGACCCGCATGGCGCGCCTGATCGACGATCTGCTCTCCCTCTCGCGCGTCGAGCTGATCGAGCACATGCATCCTGAAGCGCCGGTCGATCTCGTGCCGATCGTGCGACAGGTGGTCGACGGCCTGCAGACGCTTGCAACCGACCGCAATGTCGAGATCGCAATCGCGCTGCCGAACGCACCTGCGATCGTGCCGGGCGATCGCGACGAGCTCACGCGCGTGTTCGAGAATCTGGTTGAGAACGCGCTGAAGTACGGCGCGAACGGCAAGCGCGTCGACATCGCCTTCTCGGCCGCGACCGCGCCCGGCGGCGAAGCCGAAACGCTGGTGACGGTACGCGACTACGGGCCCGGCATCGCCGCCGAGCACATCCCGCGCCTGACCGAGCGCTTCTATCGTGTCGACGTTACGCAGAGTCGCGCGGAAGGCGGCACCGGTCTTGGGCTCTCGCTGGTCAAGCACATCCTCAACCGGCATCGCGGGCGGCTGATGATCGAGAGCGAGGCGGGCAAGGGCGCGACCTTTACGGTTCGGCTGCCGCTCGTCCACAGCGCGTCTGCGTCGGCCGCCTGAATAGATAAGGTATTTCAAATACTTGAACTGTCACATTAGCGTCGCCGAAGCTTCATACAACGGCGACATGAGACGCCTAACGCTTGCCCCGGCTGCGGACAGGATCACGCCAGATGTCCGATCCGCCAGCCGACCCGGGGGCGGAAAAAACAAGCCAAGACCCAACTGCGGATCGCGGAGGTGCGGGCATGGGCCCGTTTCAGGCTGCGCTCCGTTTCGGCCAACAGGAGAGATCCCGTGAGATTCATTCACACCGTAGCGGCTGCCGTTCTGACTTCGGCAGCCATCATCGCGCCCGCGAGCGCGGTCGATATCTCGGGCGCGGGCGCGAGCTTCCCGTATCCGATCTACACCAAGTGGGCGGATTCTTATAAGAAGGAAACCGGCGTCGGCATGAACTATCAGTCGATCGGTTCCGGCGGCGGCATCAAGCAGATCAAGGCCAAGACCGTGGCCTTCGGCGCCACCGACGCACCGCTTCCCGGCAAGGAACTCGACACGGACGGCCTCGTCCAGTTTCCGGCTGTCATGGGCGGAATCGTACCGGTCGTGAATCTCGAAGGCATCAAGCCCGGCGATCTCACTCTGGATGGCCCGATCCTGGCCAAGATCTTCCTTGGCGAAATCAAGAGCTGGGACGACGCGGCGATTCAGAAACTCAATCCGTCAGCGAAGCTGCCGAAGCAGGCGATCGCGATCGTGCACCGGTCGGACGGATCGGGCACCACCTACAACTTTGCCTACTATCTCGCCGAGGTGAGCCCGGAGTGGAAGGCGAAGGTCGGCGTGAACACCGCGCTGCAGTGGCCGGGCGGCATTGGCGCCAAAGGCAACGAAGGCGTCGCCAACAACGTCGCCAACACCAAGGGCTCGATCGGCTACGTCGAGTACGCCTACGCCAAGCAGAACAAGCTGACGCACACCAAGATGATCAACAAGGCGGGCAAGGCTGTTTCGCCGGATTTAGGTACTTTCCAGGCTGCCGCTGCCAATGCCGACTGGAAATCGCAACCCGGCTTCGGGGTAATCCTAGCCAACCAGCCTGGCGATACGTCCTGGCCGATGACGGCCGCGACCTGGATCCTGGTTCACAAGAAGCCAAACAACCCAGCCGCAGTCGCCGAAACCCTCAAGTTCTTCGCGTGGGCCTACAAGAAGGGCAGCAAGGCGGCTGAAGAGCTCGATTACGTGCCGATGCCCGCCAATGTGGTGAAGGACGTCGAGCAGGCCTGGACTGAGGTCAAGGATGCCGGCGGCAAGCCGCTCTACGCGGTGAGCAACTGACCTGGAGTGGATCGTAGAAAGGCGCCGGCAAGCGCCTTTCTTATCCACGGTGTTTCGTCGCGTTGCGTCTTGTCTTTTGGGGGAAGCGAGCCGCTTGATGGCGCTCCTGTGAGGCCGTGAGGGAGCCGTCGATGCAGCTCGACCGGAGGGATTCTGTGGTCGACCTTGCGTTACAAGGCCAGAGCGCCGTGGGCGGCGAAATCCAATCGCGCGCGAAGATTCTCGATCGGCTACGCATCGGCGACAACGTTTTTCGCCAGATCACGCGCGCCGCGGCCGTCATGGTTTTGGTGCTCCTCGGCGGCGTGATGGTTTCGCTTGTTATCGGTGCATCGCCCGCGCTGCGGGAATTCGGCTTCAGCTTCCTGGTCGATGACAGCTGGAATCCGGTAACCGAGCGTTTCGGCGCCATTGCGCCGATCTACGGCACAGTCGTCACCTCGTTTATCGCGATGTTCATCGCGGTGCCGGTTGGGCTCCTGATCGCGATGTTCCTCACCGAACTGTGCCCAATGTGGCTGCGCCGCCCGATCGGCATCGCGATCGAGCTGCTCGCCGGCATTCCCAGCATCATCTACGGAATTTGGGGCCTGTTTATATTTGCACCGTTTCTGCAGCAATACATCCAGCCCGCGCTCATCAACCTGTTCGGCAATGTGCCGGTGCTGTCCTCGCTGTTTGCCGGACCGCCTTATGGCATCGGCGTCCTGACGGCCGGCCTGATCCTGGCGATCATGGTGCTGCCGTTCATCACCTCGATCTCGCGCGACGTGTTCGACGCGGTTCCGCCGATGCTCAAGGAGTCCGCCTACGGCCTGGGCTGCACCACCTGGGAGGTCGTACGCTATGTCGTGCTGCCCTACACCCGCGTCGGCGTGATCGGCGGCGTAATGCTGGCGCTCGGCCGCGCGCTGGGCGAGACCATGGCGGTGACCTTCGTGATCGGCAACGCGCACAAGATCTCGTCCTCGATCATCGCGCCGGGCACGACCATCTCGGCGACCATCGCGAACGAATTCACCGAGGCGGTCGGCGATCTCTATACTTCCTCGCTGATCGCGCTCGGTCTCATCCTGTTCGTCATTACGTTTATCGTGCTCGCCTGCGCGCGCTACATGCTGCTGCGGCTCGAACGCAGGATCGGCTGACCATGGCCACAATTGCCTCGCCCCTCTACAATACGCGCCGCAGGCGCAGCAGCATGGCCATGGGTCTGTCGCTGACAGCAACCCTGTTCGGGCTCGGTTGGCTTGTGCTCATTCTTGGTGTGCTGCTGTGGGAAGGCTTCAGCGGCTTATCGCTGAAGGTGTTCACCGAGATGACGCCGCCGCCCGGCTCCGACGGCGGTCTGCTCAACCCGATCATGGGAAGCCTGGTCCTAACCGCGCTCGCGGTCTTGATCGGCACGCCGATCGGAATTCTCGCCGGCACTTACATGGCCGAGTACGGCCGCCACGATAAGCTCTCCAGTATCGTCCGCTTCATCAACGACATTCTGCTCAGTGCGCCGTCGATCGTAATCGGCCTGTTCATCTACGAGATCATGGTCTATCCGATGGGGCACTTCTCCGGCTGGGCCGGTGCGGTGGCGCTTGCCGTGATCGTGATTCCGGTCGTGCTGCGCACCACCGAAGACATGCTGATGCTGGTGCCGGACACGCTGCGCGAAGCTGCCGCCTCGATCGGCCTGCCGCGTTCGCTGATGATCCTCCGCATCGCGTACCGGGCGGCGAGTGCCGGTATGCTGACCGGCGTGCTGCTTGCGATTGCGCGCATCAGCGGCGAGACCGCGCCGCTGTTGTTCACGGCGCTGAACAATCAGTTCTGGAGCTCCAACCTCAACGCCCCGATCGCAAGCCTTCCGGTCGTCATCTTCCAGTTCGCGCTCAGCCCCTACGCGGACTGGCAGAAGCTTGCCTGGACCGGCGCCCTCATCATCACCATGACCGTGCTTGCGCTCAGCATTATCGCGAGAATCCTCGCCGCACCGAGAAGAACCACATGAACATGCCATCTGTCGCAGTACCGACCGTAACCCATGCCGCCGTCGATCCGGCCAGCCTGGATGCCAAGGTCACGATCCGCAATCTTGACTTCTTCTACGGCGATGCGCGAGCGCTGAAGAACATCAGCCTGTCGCTGTACGAGAACAAGGCGACGGCGTTCATCGGCCCGTCGGGCTGCGGCAAGTCCACGCTGCTGCGTGTCCTCAACCGCATGTACGACCTCTATCCGGGCCAGCGTGCCGAAGGCGAGGTACTGTTCGAGGACGAGGACATTCTCTCGCCCAAGCAGGACGTCAACCTCTTGCGCGCGCGTATCGGGATGGTGTTTCAGAAGCCGACGCCGTTTCCGATGTCGATCTACGAGAACATCGCCTTCGGCATCCGCCTCTACGAGCGATTGTCCAAGTCGGAACTCGACGGCCGGGTCGAGCATGCGCTGCGGCGCGCGGCGCTATGGGAGGAGGTCAAGGACAAGTTGTCGAAGAACGGACAGAGCCTGTCGGGCGGCCAGCAGCAGCGCCTGTGCATCGCCCGCACCGTGGCAGTGAAGCCGGAGGTGATCCTGTTCGACGAGCCGTGCTCGGCGCTCGATCCGATCTCGACCGCGAAGATCGAGGGACTGATCGACGAGTTGAAGCAGGACTACACGATCGTGATCGTGACCCACAATATGCAGCAAGCCGCGCGCGTGTCTGATTTCACCGCGTTCATGTATCTCGGCGAGTTGATCGAGTTCGGTTCCACAAGCCGCATGTTCACCTCGCCGAGCGACCGCCGCACCCAGGACTACATCACCGGCCGTTTCGGCTGACGCCGCGCCATCGGAACCTTTGCAAGGCAGGGACGAGTGTAATGGTTGACCACACGATGAAGGCCTTCGACGTCGACCTGCAGGATCTCGCCCGGATGGTCGCCGAGATGGGCGGCCTCGCCGAAAAGCAGATCGCCGACGCGGTCGATGCGCTCGCCAAGCGGGACGGCAAGCTTGCCCAGCGCGTGGTCGCGCTCGATCCGACGATCGACGCGCTGCAGCGCGAGATCGAGGAGCGCGCCATCCTGACCATCGCGCGGCGCCAGCCGATGGCGGTGGACCTGCGCGAAATCGTCGGCGCGCTGCGTGTATCGAACGATCTCGAACGCATCGGCGATCTTGCCAAGAACATCGCCAAGCGGGTGATCGCGATCGGAAACGAATTCCACCCGCACAAGGTTATCCGCGGGGTCGAACATATGACCGACCTCGTGCTCAACCAGCTCAAGGACGTTCTCGACGCCTATGCGCGCCAGGACGTCAACAAGGCGCTCGCGGTATGGCGCGGCGACGAGGAGATCGACGCGGTTAACAACTCGCTGTTCCGTGAGCTTCTCACCTACATGATGGAAGACCCGCGCAACATCACTTTCTGTACGCATTTGTTGTTCTGCGCCAAGAACATCGAACGGATGGGCGATCATGCGACCAATATCGCCGAGACAGTGCACTACATCGTCGAGGGCCGGCCGCTCACTGACGAGCGGCCGAAGGGCGACAGCACGTCGTCGACCACCGTGCCATTTCCGGCAGCCTGATAGGGCCACATCATGAGCGCCCGCATCCTGATCATCGAGGACGAGGAGCCGCTCACGCTGCTCCTGCGCTACAATCTCGAAGCCGAGGGCTATGACGTCGATACGTCCGCGCGCGGGGATGACGCAGAGATCAAGCTCAAGGAAAGCCCCCCCGACCTGCTCGTGCTCGACTGGATGCTGCCCGGCATGTCCGGCATCGAACTGTGCCGCCGCCTGCGCGCGCGTCCCGACACCGAGCGTCTGCCGATCATCATGCTCACCGCGCGCGGCGAGGAGAGCGAACGCGTGCGCGGGCTTGCGACCGGCGCGGACGACTACATCGTCAAGCCATTCTCCGTCCCGGAATTGCTTGCACGCATCCGCTCGCTGCTGCGCCGCGCGCGGCCCGAGCGGGTCGCAACAGTGCTCGGCGCCGGCGATCTCGAACTCGACCGCGAGAAGAAGCGCGTGTCGCGCTCGGGCCGCGAGGTCCATCTCGGGCCGACCGAATTCCGCCTGCTCGAATTCCTGATGGAGAGCCCCGGCCGCGTCTACACGCGCGAGCAATTGCTCGACGGGGTCTGGGGCCGCGACATCTATATCGACGAGCGCACCGTCGACGTGCATGTCGGGCGTCTGCGCCGTGCGCTCAATCGCGGCCGCGCCTCCGACCCGATCCGCACCGTGCGCGGCGCCGGCTATTCGTTCGACGAGCGGTTCGGAAAGTCGGCGTAAGATAGACAAAAAGAGCGGCAGTTGCCTGCCGCCCAGTTTGTTACGCTCGGGAGGACACTCGTCTGCGCATGATCTGATCCGAAAACCGCTTCACATCCCCGATCGGGTCGAGGACATGCTTTTCGGGATCATGCGCCACTAGCGCGAAGGACGCCTGTCGCGCCGCGCCGCCGGAGGCTGATAGGCAACGCGCCCGTGATAACCGCAATAAGGTGTCCCGGTGTTGGTCTTTCCACCGCAGAAGAAGAAGTCAGGCTGGCCCGGATCGCCGATCGGCCAGTGGCACTTCTCGTCGTTGAGCTCAAGTAGCGTGCAGCGCTGGCCGATCGGAATGATGTTCTCGATCAGCTCCGGCTCGGGCTCCGGCTCGTAGTCGTAGGCCGGCATCGCGAGTGCCGTATTGCCGCGCATCATCGTGCGCTGCGGGCGGAACATGGAGGGCGCGCGGGGCTTACGCTGGCGCGGCACCGAGGAGGAGGGGGCCTTGGCACGTCCCGAGAGGCCCAGTCGGTGGACCTTGCCGATCACGGCGTTGCGGGTGATGCCGCCCAATTCGCCCGCGATCTGGCTTGCCGACAGGCCGTCCGCCCACAGTTTCTTCAAAAGCGCGACCCGATCGTCGGTCCAAGTCTGCAGTTCGGGCCGCTTTTGGTCCAAAAACGTCATTGGGCTCTGCTCCACTCTTCCTCTGTGGCCGACGCGCGCCCCGTGCGGAATCCCCCTCCGACGCCCGGCGGCCGAAAGCCGCCGTACGCACGCTACCCCTTGTAGGAACGAACTCAGGAGACAGTCCGCCGCACGAGATGTCGTACCTGACAGTCACAAAACTACAATATACCGTGACTCGTGCGCAAGAGTCGGAGTTTACCGGATGCACCGCCATCCTCTGTTTTCCCCAGCAATGTCCCTTGTGACGGGCGGAAGCGGCAAGCGTGTGGCAGCGCGGTCATGTTGACCGGCATCGGCGACGCACATACAATTGCTTGAAAGTGCCGCCCGGCGAGGCGGCACATTTCATTTCAAGTGCCGCAAACGAGAAATGTGCCATGAGCACCGCTCATCTCCTGCCGACATTCGCGCGTGTCGACCTCGCGTTCGATCACGGGGAAGGCGCATGGCTCACCGCCACCAACGGCGAGCGCTATCTCGATTTCACCTCGGGCGTCGCCGTCAACGCGCTGGGCCATGCGCATCCGAAGGTCGCGGACGCTATCGCCACGCAGGCGCACAAGGCGATCCACGTCTCCAACCTGTTCCGCGTGCCCGAGCAGGAGACGCTCGGTGACCGCCTATGTGCCGCGAGCTTCGCGGACTATGCCTTCTTCTGCAATTCGGGCGCCGAGGCGATGGAAGGCGCGATCAAGACCGCGCGCAAGTTCCAGGCCGTGAACGGTCATCCGGAGCGCTACCGCATCATCACGTTCGAAGGCGCCTTCCACGGCCGCACGCTCGCGACGCTCGCGGCCGGCGGGCAGAAGAAGTATCTCGAAGGCTTCGGGCCGGTGGTCGAGGGCTTCGACCAGGTGCCGTTCGGCGATCTCGAAGCGGTGAAGAAGGTCATCGGGCCCGAGACGGCCGCGATCCTGATCGAGCCGATCCAGGGCGAGGGCGGCGTGCGTGTGCCGTCCAACATGTTCCTGAAGGCGCTGCGCGCGCTGTGCGACCAGCATGGCCTGCTCTTGATCTTCGACGAGGTGCAGACCGGCATGGGCCGCACCGGCGAATTGTTCGCCTATCAGCGCACCGGCGTTGAGCCCGACATCATGGCGCTTGCCAAGGCGCTCGGCGGTGGCTTTCCGGTCGGGGCGTTTCTCTCGACCAAGGAAGCCGGCAAGGGCATGACCGCCGGCACGCACGGCTCGACCTTCGGCGGCAACCCGCTCGCGATGGCGGCCGGCAACGCAACGCTCGACGTGATGCTCGAGCCGGGCTTCCTCGATCATGTCAAGCGCATCGGTCTCTTGTTCAAGCAGCGGCTCGCCGAGATCAAGGACCGGTTTCCGAGCGTGGTCGCGGAGGTGCGCGGCGAGGGCCTGCTGCTCGGCCTTCGTTGTGTCGTGCCGAACGGTCAACTGGTCGAGGCGCTGCGCGATGAGCATTTGCTCACGGTTGCGGCCGGCGACAACGTGGTGCGGCTCGTGCCGCCGCTGATCGTCGAGGAGGCGGACGTCGGCGAAGCGATGGGCATGCTGGAGCGCGCGTGCGCGAAGCTCGCGCATGTTGAGACACCGACCAAGCAGGGAGTCGTCGGGTGAGCGCGCAGGCGCTGCGGCACTTTCTTGATCTGACGGAAATCCCGGTCGCCGAATTGCGCCGGATGATCGAGACGAGCCGCGCCATGAAGGAACGCGTGAAACGCGACCGCGCCGCCGCCGACAAGCCGCTCGCGAACAAGACCCTGGCGATGATTTTCGACAAGCCATCCACGCGCACGCGTGTGTCGTTCGACATCGCGATGCGTCAGCTCGGCGGCGATGTGCTGATGCTCACTGGGCAGGAGATGCAGCTTGGCCGTGGCGAGACGATCGCCGACACCGCGCGCGTGCTCTCGCGCTATGTCGATGCGATCGTGATCCGCATTCTCAATCACGAGGCGCTGATCGAGCTGGCCAGTCACGCAACCGTGCCGGTCATCAACGGACTGACCCGGCTCTCGCATCCGTGCCAGGTAATGGCCGACGTCATGACCTTCGAGGAAAAAAAAGGCCGGATCAGCGGCCATGTCGTTGCCTGGACGGGCGATGCCAACAACGTGCTTTCCTCCTGGATGCACGCATCCAAGAGCTTCGACTTCCGTCTTAAGGTCGCGACCCCGCCGGAACTCAAGGTCGACCGGAAGATGATCATGTGGGCCAAGGCTTCCGGCGCGGCGATCGAGATCGGGCACGATCCTGAGGAGGCGGTGGCCGGCGCGGACTGCATCGTGACCGACACCTGGGTTTCGATGGGCGACCGCGACGGCGAGCGGCGCCACAATCTGCTCAAACCCTATCAGGTCAATGCGCGACTGATGGCGCGCGCCAAGCCGGATGCCATTTTCATGCATTGCTTGCCGGCACATCGCGGCGACGAAGTGACCGACGAGGTGATGGACGGCCCGCAATCGGTGGTGTTCGACGAGGCCGAGAACCGCCTGCATGCCCAGAAGGGCATTCTCGCGTGGTGCCTTGAGGGGCGGTGAACGCACCAAAATTCAGCCTCGCAATTTTGGCGCAAGCCTCTAAATAAAAGCCGCATGCCCAATCCGGATATCGCGATACCGAGCCGCGCCCCCGCGGACGTTTCGGCTGACGACACGATCCTGCCGTTCGAGGTCGCACCCCTCGACCTGCGCGGCCGCGTGGTGCGGCTCGGGCCCGTGGTCGACACCATCCTCACCAGCCATGACTATCCTAAGCCGGTTGCGAAGCTCCTCGGCGAGGCGATCGTGCTCGGCGTGCTGCTCGGCACCGCGCTGAAATTCGAGGGCCGCTTCATCCTGCAGACGAAAACCGACGGGCCGGTGCGCATGCTGGTCGTCGACTTCATGACACCAGACAAGGTCCGCGCCTGCGCGCGGTTCGACAAGGATCGCGTCACCGCGGCGGCCGCCGCGGGCGAGACGGATGCCGGAGCGCTGCTCGGCCACGGTCATCTCGCGATGACGATCGATCAGGGCGGCGACATGAACCGCTATCAGGGGCTGGTCGCGCTCGAGGGCGGCAATCTCGAGGATGCGGCGCACGAATATTTTTTGCGCTCCGAACAGATCCCGACCCGCGTGCGGCTTGCCGTGGCTGAGGAATTTCGCGCGGCGACCGGGGGCGCGAGCCATCGCTGGCGCGCCGGCGGAATGCTGCTGCAATTCGTGCCTCGCGCGCCCGAGCGTGCACGCGTGCCCGATCTTGATCCCGGTGACGCGCCGGAGGGGACGGCGCCGCATGCGGTGCCGGAGGATGACGCGTGGGTCGAGGGCCGCTCACTGATCGAGACCGTGGAGGATGTCGAGCTGATCGATCCGGCGCTCTCCTCGGAGCGGCTGCTCTACCGGCTGTTCCACGAGCGCGGCGTGCGCGTCTTCCGCAGCGCCGACCTGCGCGCGCAATGCTCGTGCTCGCGCGAAAGCGTCGAGGCGATGCTGCGGTCATTCCCGCAGACCGACCGCGACGACATGGTCGAGAAGGGCGTGATCTCGGTGACCTGCGAGTTTTGCAGTGCGACCTACGTGTTCGAGCCGGCTGAAGTCGCAGATCCCAAAGACAGCGCAGTCAATTGATCGTGCG
Organism: uncultured Alphaproteobacteria bacterium; assembly: GCA_963778455.1. GTDB lineage: Bacteria > Pseudomonadota > Alphaproteobacteria > Rhizobiales > Xanthobacteraceae > PALSA-894. The sequence goes on along the minus strand of CAVZUL010000004.1, from coordinate 1,049,213 downwards.
CCGCGAGTCGGGGCTGTCGAGTGAAAACGTCGGGATCGCAATGTCGAATGCTTCGCCCGCGGCGGACGCCATTCCGTACGTGCCGGTCATGAAGCCCGACGGAGTCGGCAACGGAACCCCGCTGGTGTACTCGAACGACTCGCCCGGCTTGAGCACCGGCTGCTTGCCGACCACGCCGGCCCCGCGCACCTCCTGGCGCCGGCCTGTCGCGTCGGTGATGCGCCAGTACCGCGTGCGCAATTGAACGGTTTCGGCTCCCCGATTTGTGATCTCGATCGTATAGGCCCAGAAGTACTCTCCGGTCTCCGGCGAGGAGCGGTCGGCAAGATATTGCGGCGTTACCGTAACCTCGATATTGCGCGTGACGGACTGGTACATGGCTGATCGCTCATCATGATCGAACGGCATGCGGGTCGGCCCGGGGCGGCTAGTGAATCGCGTTCCACGCTAGCGCGCAATAGTCGCGCCGGCCGCCATTCTCAATTCGGCGTAACCGCATTATGATCCATTGAGCAAGGCAACAAGAGCACTTCATGCCTCCGATCGCCCCTGCCGGACGAGACCTGCGGCTTGATCTGTTTCGCGGCCTCGCGCTCTGGCTCATTTTCGTCGACCACATCCCGTCGAACATCGTCAACTGGATCACGATCCGCAACTACGGCTTTTCCGACGCGGCGGAAATCTTCGTCTTCATTTCCGGCTATACGGCGGCCTTCGTCTATGGCCGCACCATGGAGCAGCGCGGCGTCGTCGTGGCGAGCGCGCGCATCCTCAGGCGTGCATGGACCGTCTACGTCGCTCATATCTTTATCTTCGTGATCTTTATGGCGGAGATCGCGTATCTCACGCGCAGCATCGACAACCCGCTCTACAACGAAGAGATGGGTGCGCTCGATTTCATGAAAGAGCCGGGCGATACGCTGATCCAGGCGCTGCTGCTGAAGTTCAAACCGACATTCATGGATGTGCTGCCGCTTTACATCGTGCTGCTGATCGGATTTCCGCCGGTGCTTTGGCTGCTGTTGAAGGCGCCGACGGTCGCACTCGCGTTCTCCGTGGCGCTGTACGCACTGAGCTGGAATCTGAGCTGGAACCTGCCTTCCTATCCGACCGGGGTCTGGTACTTCAATCCGCTCACCTGGCAGCTCATCTTCGTCTTCGGCGCCTGGTGCGGGCTCGGCGGCGTCAAGCGGCTCGGCCATTTCATGCGCTCGCGATGGGTGCTCGCGATCGCGATCGCCTATCTGCTGTTTGCGTTCCTGATCGTCATGACGTGGTACTTCCCGCGCTATGCGGTCTACATCCCGAAATGGTTCCAGGACTGGATGTACCCGATCGACAAGACCAACATGGACGTCCTGCGATTCGCGCATTTTGTCGCGCTCGCGGTGGTCACGGTGCGATTTATCCCGATCGACTGGCCGGGCCTGAAATCGCCGATTCTCAAGCCAATGATCATGTGCGGACAGCACTCGCTGGAGATCTTCTGCTTGGGGATTTTCCTGTCGTTCCTTGGTCACTTCGTGACGTCGGAAATCTCGCGGTCCGTGGGAATACAGATATTAATCAGTGCGTTAGGCATCCTGGCAATGATTGCGGTTGCCTGGCTGATCTCGTGGTACAAGGGTCTCGAAGAACGAGCTTCGGGCTCGAAAAAACCGAAGCCATCCGATGCGGACCTCGCGGGAGGCGAGGCATGAGACGCGTTGCCGGGATAGCACTAGGTATTCTCACGTATATCGGCGTGAGCACCGCGGTCGCAGGCGATGCCTGCGACGTCGCGGCCCATCTTGTGCACGCGGATGCCGGATTGCCGCGTGTTTCCGCAGCAATTTCCAAGTCGAAAAGCCTTACGATCGTGGTCGCCGGAACCACTTCGTCCACCTTGCCTGGCGCGACCGGACAGGCGCTCGCCTATCCGGCTCGGCTTGAGGTCGCGCTGCAGAAAAAGTTGCCGGGCGTGGCCGTGAAGGTTATATCTCTGGCCAAGCCGCGACAGACAGCGGCCGACATGGCTGAGGGGTTTCCGAGGGTTCTCAAGGACGACAAGCCGGCGCTCGTGATCTGGCAGACCGGAACGGCCGACGCGATGCGCGGCGTCGGCGCCGAAGTCTTCCAGAGCACGCTCGAAGCGGCAGTCGACAAACTGCAGGCAGGCGGCGCGGACGTTATCTTCATGAACATGCAATACAGCCCGCGCACCGATGCCGTGATTTCGACGGCGGCCTATGCGGATGCGATCCGCTGGGTCGCCCTTGAGCACGCGGTCAATCTGTTCGACCGCCAGGGGATCATGCGCCAGTGGAGCGAGCTCGGAACGTTCGATCTTCTCGCCGCGACCAAGTCGCTCGATACTGCCGCCAAGGTGCACGACTGCATCGGCCGCCTGCTGGCCGATCTTATTTTCGAAGCAGCCTCGGCGCCGGCAAACAACGCGAAGGAAAACGTCAAGCAATGAGCCGGAGTTTCTCTCGATCGGCCGCCGGCGCGGCATCTGCTTTCGCGCTGGCGCTGTCAGTAGCATGCGTTGTCGCTCCGGCCATGGCCAACTCGCAGGACGCGCCGACATGCGTCGCGCCGCCTGAATCGACCGGCTTGGAGCACGCCCCGACCCACTTCCGTGCGCGTATCGCGCAAGGCTTGCCGATCAAGATCGTCGCGATCGGCTCCTCGTCTACTTCGGGCGCGGGTGCGTCGTCGTCGGCGGCCACTTATCCGAGCCGGCTCGAAGCCGAGCTGAAGGCGCAGCTTCCGGGATTGCCCGTCACCGTGCTCAACAAGGGCATCGGTGGCGAAGAGGCGGGCCAGATGGTCGCGCGCTTCGATGCCGACGTAATCGATGAGAAGTCCCGATCTGGTGCTGTGGCAGGTCGGCAGCAATTCGGTGCTGCGCGATCACCCAACGCCGGGCGAGGTGATCCGCCAGGGCGTCGAGCGCCTCGAGGCGAGTGGCGCGGACGTGATCCTGATCAATCCGCAGTTCGCGCCGAAAATTCTGGCCAAGGCCGACATCGGTCACGCCGTCGATGTCATCACGGCGACTGCGCGCGATGCCGAGGTCGGCATGTTCGATCGCTTTGCGATCATGCGCTACTGGCGGGAATCCGAGCGGATACCGTTCGAGCAGTTCCTCTCGCCCGATCTGCTGCACATGAACGACTGGAGCTATGCCTGCACCGCCAAGCTGCTGGCGGCTGCCATCCTCGACGGCACCAAGCTTCCGGTTGCGACGGCGATCGCTCCCATCGCGACGAACAAGCCGTAAATCTCCGCCTAGACCCGATCCAGCGCGGCGAGCAAATCCTCCACCACATCGTCGGGATGTTCAAGCCCGCATGACAGGCGCACCATTCCGTCCGTGATGCCGAGTTCGGCACGCGCGGCCGGTCCGATGCGCTGATGCGTGGTCGTCGCCGGATGCGTGATCAGGCTCTTGGCATCGCCGAGATTGTTCGAGATGCGGATGAGCTTGAGCGCGTCCTGAAACCGGAATGCGCCGGCCTTGCCGCCCTTGACCTCGAACGCAACGAGCGTCGAACCGCCGCGCATCTGCTTCTGCGCGATCGCGGCCTGCGGGTGATCCGGCCGTCCCGGATAGATCATCCGCGTGACCTTGGGATGATCGACCAGCGCCACCGAAACCGTTGCCGCCGTGTCGGTCTGGCGATGCACCCGCACGCTCAAGGTCTCGAGGCCCTTCAGCAAGACCCAGGCGTTGAACGGCGAGATCGACGGCCCGGTCTGCCGGATCAGGTTGTGCACATTGTCCTCGATGAACTTCTCCGAGCCGAGCACCACGCCGCCGAGGCAACGACCCTGGCCGTCGATGTGCTTGGTCGCCGAATAGACGATGCAGTCCGCGCCGAGCGCGAGCGGGGACTGAAACAGCGGCGTCGCGAACACATTGTCGACCACGAGTGTCGCGCCGGCCGCATGCGCGATCTTCGCTACTTCGGCGATGTCGATGATGTCCAGATTCGGGTTGGTCGGGCTTTCGAGGAAGAACGTTTTCGTATTCGGACGCACCGCCTTTTTCCACTGCTTCAAGTCCGTGCCGTCGACCAAGGTCGACGCAATGCCGTAGCGCGGCAGGAAATCCTCCACCACATAGCGGCAAGAGCCGAACAGTTGCTTCGCCGCCACCACATGATCGCCCGCCTTGCACTGGCCGAGCAGCGCGACCGTCACCGCCGCCATGCCGGTCGCGGTCGCGCGCGCCGCGCCGGCGCCTTCGAACGCCGCCATGCGCGCCTCGAACATCGCGACCGTCGGATTGGCGAAGCGCGAATACTGGTATCCCGGCTCTTCGTTCTTGAAGCGCCGCTCCGCCTGCGCGGAGCTTTCGTAGACGTAGCCCTGCGTGAGGAACAGCGCCTCGGAGGTCTCGCCGAACTCGGAGCGCAGGATGCCGGCCTGCACGAGTCGGGTTTCGGGGCGGTAGCGGGCTTGCGACGCGGGCATGACGGGCTCCTCGGCGACCAACAAAAAACCCGGCCCGGGCAGAAGCCCTATAGCCGGGTCGCGGTCACCTGCGTCCCCGGCCTTTTAGCACCTTTGTTTAACGTGGCGGCAAGCCGGCCGGCTCAAATGACCACGGGATAACGGGTCTGATACGCGGGGGCCCGCTTTCCGTCAAGATAGCCTTCGGATAGAGGACGATTACCTTCCGCCTCATCCTGAGGAGCCCGCGCAGCGGGCGTCTCGAAGGAGAGGCGGCGCATGGAGCTGCCATCCTTCGAGACGGCAGCTTCGCTGCCTCCTCAGGATGAGGACTGAGATTTGCCGCTTGGCCTGAGTGCAGACGAAAAAGGCATCCTGCCGGATCGCATGATCTTGGGCCTGACCAGGGCCGGCGCGATCCTGCCGGCCTACGAGTTCGCGCCCGACCAGATCCAGCCGGCCAGCCTCGATCTGCGTCTCGGCGACATCGCGTATCGCGTGCGTGCGAGCTTCCTGCCCGGCCGCGCAACCGTCGCGGAACGCATCGAGCATCTGAAGCTGCACGAGATTGCGCTGACTGATGGCGCGGTGCTGGAAACGGGCGCCGTCTACATCGTGCCGCTGCTGGAAAGCCTTGCGCTGCCTGCCGGTATCGCGGCTGCCGCCAATCCGAAAAGCTCGACCGGCCGGCTCGACGTGTTCACCCGCGTGATCACCGATCGTGCGCGCGGCTTCGACCGTATCGAGGCGGGATATCACGGACCGCTCTATGCGGAGATTTCGCCGAAGACGTTTCCTGTGCTGGTGCGCGAGGGTTCGCGGCTCTCGCAGCTTCGGCTGCGCCGTGGACACTCCGCCCTCGGCACCGACGATCTTGCAGCGTTGCACGCGCGCGAGCGCCTCGTCGATTCCGAGGATGCGGATTTCGAGGGCGGCATTTCGGTGAGTGTCGATCTTGCAGGCTCCGGAGCGAACTCGCTGATCGGCTACCGCGCCAAGCGGCACACCGGCGTGATCGACGTCGAACGCCGTGCCGGTTACGACTTCGCGGATTTCTGGGAGCCGATGCGCGCGCGCGCCGACGGCACGCTGATCCTCGATCCGGATGAATTCTACATTCTCGCCTCGAAGGAAGCCGTGCAGGTGCCGCCCGACTACGCGGCCGAGATGGTGCCGTTCGATCCGCTGGTCGGCGAATTCCGCGTGCACTACGCGGGCTTCTTCGATCCGGGCTTCGGCTACGCGGGCGCGGGCGGGAAGGGCAGCCGCGCGGTGCTCGAGGTGCGCTCGCGCGAGGTACCGTTCATCCTCGAGCACGGGCAGATTGTCGGCCGGCTGGTCTACGAGAAGATGCTCGCCCGTCCCGACACGCTCTACGGCCAGGGCATCGGCTCGAATTATCAGGCACAGGGCCTGAAGCTGTCGAAGCATTTCAAAGTTTAGCGATCCGGAACGATTCGAAACGGCGCTCCGTTCTCTCGCGAGAGTCAGCAAACGGAGGCGCGCATGAGGCGCATCCTTTTCGCCGCAATGCTTGCCGCAAGTTCCTCGATCGCCGCCGCGCAGAGCAGCACGTCGACGAACTTCACCACGAAGCCGGCGCAGACGGCACCGGCCGGCAACACGCAACCGAGCGGTCAGCCGAAAGCCGTGATCCCGCCCGCAGCGCGCTCAGGCGAGAGCGGGCTGCGGGTCGGGGAGGGTGCGGTGACCGGCGAGCCGGTCGAGATCAAGCGGAAGAAGTAAACCCAGTCAGCCGCAGCGTTCGACTCTGGTGACGCTGCCGTCGGGACGGCGGGTGGTGACGGTGCGGCAACTGCGTCGCGGCTCCCCAACGCGGATGCCGACGCCGGTGCCGGGCACGACAACGCCCACGCTGCCTCCGCCTCCGCCTCCGCGCGACGAGCCGCAATACTCAAGACCGTTCGCGGCGCAGACCGAAGGCGGACCCGGGATATAGCGCCCGCCGCTCCGGCAGGTGCGGCCGCACATCGCGACGGGTGTCGCGAGCGAGTCCACCGAAATGCCGGTCAGCGCAGGGCTGGCGACAAACGCGTTGGCGCTGCCGGCCCCGAAACACAGCGCGAGCAGCGTAGCCGAAACAAACCCAAGCCTCGCAAGTGTGGTCATATCTTCCCTCTCTGGTGAGTCCCCGAAGCGCGCGTTATCGGCGTGCCGGATTGGGACCGGTCCCCCGGCGTGCCGGTCAACGGGGCACACAGCGCAAAGTTCCTGTGGCCAATTCGGGATGAAACAAGGTCGGGCAATGGGGCGTTATCCCCCAACGTAACCATGGGAGAGACGCCATGATGGACGATCGAAACGACCCCAATCGCCCGCTGAGCTCCAGTCACTATGAGCGCTCGCGGCTGAACGGCGACACCTTCGCGGGCTGGGGTCTTCCCGCACTGATTGGCATCGTCGTGCTCGTCGGCGGCCTGCTGCTGTTCGGCACCGCGACCAACAAGACGACGACCGCACTGAATGACCGCGCGCCAATCACCACCAATGTGCCGACGCAGACACCCGCGCCACAGCCGCCGGCCGGCGCGCAGAAGTAAAGAGCGCAACGCCGACCCGACATTGAGCCCCGCTCCGGCGGGGCTTTTTGTGTGGCGCGAGTGCAAATGGCGTCGCCGCGTACCAATCCGTCGCAACGCCAGTCCTACTTCGGCTCTTTCGGTTGCCCCCAATTCTTCCCGTCCCGCGCTTCGGCCTTTTCGGCGAGATCGGTCCACACGGCCGCCATCTCTTCCAGCCGCGCGCGATCCTGCGGTCGTTGCCGCGCGAGCTTGAGGCAATCGTCCGCGTACTGCCGGTATGTTTTCGCGTCCTGCATAGCCCGCATAAAACGCGGAGTTCCTGCTTAGAGTTCCCTCTTATACACGGAACCATGTCGCGACTTGTGCGTTAGCTCCTTCAGCCTTTCGGGAGAGCTGGCTGGGATGGCGGACGCGGTCGAACGATACAAACAATATGCAATCGAGTGCCTGCGCATCGCGCAGCAGACCACTGACGCCCAGCAAAAAGCGCGGCTGCTGGAGATGGCGGACGCGTGGAAGCGGCTTGCCGAAGCAGCCGCGCGGCGGGCGTCCAACCAAGGCTGACGGAGCTTATCCCGGGCCCCGCGCGCTCCTGATCTCCGCATGGAGCGCCGCGACCTCGTCGCGCAGGCGCTCCACCTCCGCCAGCACGGGCGCGGTTTCCTCGTGCAGCATCACGCGCTCGACGGCGCGTTCCGCCTCGAACGCCTTCTCGGTCTCGGCCTGCATGGCGTTCACCACCACGCCGATGAACAGATTGAGCACCATGAAGGTCGTGGACACGATGAAGAGGATGAAGAAGATCCAGGCATGCGGAAACTTCTCCATGATCGGCTTCACCACGCCATCGACCCAGCCTTCGAGCGTCATCACGGTGAACAATGTGAACAGCGAATCACCGAGCGATCCGAACAGGTTTGGGAAATCCTGCCCGTACATCTTCGTCGCCATCACGGCGAACACGTAATAGATCAGCCCGATCAGCAGCGCGATCGAGCCCATGCCGGGGAGCGCCGCGAGCAGTCCCTCGACGACGCGGCGCAGCGCCGGCACCGCCGTGATCAGCCGCAGCACGCGCAGGACGCGCAACGCGCGCAGCACCGCGAAAGTCTCGCTCGCCGGGACGAGTGCAATCGCAACGACGACGAAGTCGAACACGCTCCAGGGATCGCGGAAGAACGCGAGCCGGTGGACATAGATGCGCGCGGTGAGTTCGATCACGAACACGCCGAGGATGATGTGATCGATGAGGTCGAGCGTGGGACCGACCCGCGCCATGACGGACGGGTAGGTCTCCAGCCCGAGGATGATCGCGTTGACGATGATGAGTGTCATCACCACGCGTTCGGTGCGCGGATCGGCGATCAGGTTGCGGAGAAAGATGTTCACGGACGCCCCCATGTCGGCGGCGCCAGGGAGGGCGCCGGAATGGGGGCATTGTACGCGAGGCGTGGGCGCGGTCTCAAATAGGAGCCGATGGATCGTCATTCCGGGATGCTTTATTGCAATACGTCAGTTCTTGCCGGTTGCTCCGCTCCCACTCGCTTCGCTAGACACAGTGTACCTGACCTTTCTTCATGCAAGCTTCAGGGGTGTGGATAGCGCGAGCACTCAAAATCCTACAAGAGCGCCGAGCGCCCGAAGCACCTTGAGAGGATTGAATACGACGATAAGAAATACGGGTACTGATACGATCCCGACCGGCAGAGCATTTGCACCAATCATCAGTCTTCTGGCATTCTCCTTCACCTTCGTCAGGCTTGCCTTTGTGGCCCCGCGCAGAGACCGTGTCCCTTTTGGTAGGCTTGCCCAAATCACATAGCGGCGCATGGCGCGGGATTTTGTATACGCTGTCGGCTGCACTAGCGCCTGCATGAAGACGTGAAACGAGTAGAAGAGGGCGGCTAGGTACACCAGTCCTTGAATTATCTCCGGCCGCTCAATTGTTAGGGACAGCCCGCCTGCGTTTATCGCCGTGGGTTTGAGGCCTATAGCTCCTATAACAGTCCCTACAAACCAAAATACCCACACCTTGGTAACGTTGCTATAAATAGGTTTGGATATTTCGGTTGGCGTAGGCTGTTCGGCTCCACTCCGTGTTGCCATGTCATCCCACCCCCGCGCCAGTCCACTCGTGTGTAGGTAGGCGCTCGACGCTCGGCTATTGTTGATACTGCTGCATGGCGATAACGGCTTTACCTCCGCACGAAAAAATGACGGCCCAGCGACCACTACCAACCCACTCATCCTGGTCGCAGCCTTTAATTATTCTGTCGTTCATACTATCTCGAACGAGAACTTTTCCACTTACAACGCGGTATCGATACTGGATGCCCTGAATTTCAGGCCAAGGCATTCCAAAGTTTGCCGGAATCTCTACATGTTGCTCAGGTCCCAACGGGCGGCCGAAGCTGACAGTCGAAGACTGATTGGAGGAGGTTGCTGTCGAGGGTGCCGAGGGCGAAACGGTCTTGGATGCAGCCAAAGGTGATGGCTGGCCTCTGCGCAAATCGGACATGGACCAGCCTACCAGCACCACACCGCAGAGGAGGATGAGTCCTAGCCAGGCCCGCACCGCCCAAGGTGAGAGCGTTATTCGACGCGTTACCTGCGGAACGGTCGGAGCCCGTAAGCGGGCCAGCCATTTCGAAAGGTTTGCCGTGGCCTCTTCGGGCGGCGTGCGCGCGAAGCTCATCAGAAGGGCCAGGACAGGCACCACGATCGCGACTATTCCTATAGCAGTAACAAGGAACGAGTTACTCATTTGCTCTCATCCCCGATAGGGCAGCGCCCCCAGTATAGACGCTGCCTTGTCCGAGATGCGAGCTTAGAACGGAATGTCGTCCGGATTTATCTCGGTATCTTGGGGAGGCGTTTGCCGCTTCACAATGTCGGCGGCTCTATTTGCCGGTGAAGACGGTCTAGTTCTTCCTGAGCCCGCAGCAATCTCCGCCGGTCCAACCCCAATCGGAAAAGGTATTGCCACTGCGCTCGTCGCTCACCTTCATCACAGGAGCGGGGGCCTGCGTAGATTTTGCGCGAGCCTTCGGCTTGGCGAAATCACAGCAAGTACCGGATTCGCCAAATCCACCCTCACCACTCCACGTTCCACCTGTGAATCCCTGCTGGAATCGCTTCGTCGGAGCGAGGCTTCCGCAGCACCCACCCGCGGCGTCGCCACCACCATCGCTGCCGCCATCGCCAGCGGCTGTTCTGGAGTTCGGGGCGCCACGCACGGGTTTGCTAGGCCGGTTCTGCGGCGGCAGGTACGGAACGAAATCTAACGCGCCGCTTGCACAACACCCATAGCCGCCTTCGCCGATCACTTCACGGCCCGCGATGAACGGCACGTCCGGTCCCGCATCCTTGAGATCGTCTTTCTCAAGCAGCGCCAACTTTTGGGGGAGACTGACTTCTAGGATCGTACGACGCTCAGCGGGTGCGGAGCCGAAGTAGCTTGTGAGGTTGGGGCCCCACAGCTTACCGGCATCGTAAATGTCCTTAGACGCTGCCCCTATTAGCGCACTGACAGCGACGAAGAAAATGAACGCGAGCGCCTTCGCAAGCTTGCCCACGCGGGCCTCCTTTGGCCCCCCAACGAGATAATATGGTGAGCGGCGCCGCGGTACAATCAGAAAACGTAAGTAACTGAATTTGCGCGGTGCCTTGAGGCACTACGTGCTACCTTGCTATGCTTGCTTTGTTCCGGTGCCTAGGCGGTGCCTAAGAGAAATCTCAAATCGCCTAAGTCATTGAAATGCGGGCGTAGTTCAGTGGTAGAACGTCAGCTTCCCAAGGTGGATTTCTGACTGTTCATGGTGCCCCACTGTGCACCATATGTGCCTGTTACAACTCACGTTTTCCTAGGTAGCATTCCCCACCGTGAACCACGCTCTTTCGTGGCAATTCACGGCAACGACTGCCTAGGACTGCCTATGAAAATCAATCTCACCGATGTCGGCGTGTCTGCGCTCAAGCCGCCGCCACGAGGACAAGTCACGGTCTGGGACAGCAAGAGCCCGCTCGGTGTTCGTATCTCTCAGGGCGGCACCAAGACCTACGTCATCTTCAATGGTGATGGCATAAGGCGCACCGTCGGTCGGACAAACGTGCTCTCGTTGAGCGAGGCGCGGGTAAACGCGCGGCGCATGATTGCAGAACGTACGCTCGGCATCAAAGCGCCGGAGCCGGTGTCTGGCATCCGATACACCGCCGCAGTTTCCCTCTTCATCGCAGAGCACTACCGCGACAAGAAGCCGAAGACGAAGAGCGAGGTGCAGCGGCTTCTCACAAACCATTTTGCCAGCATCAGCAAAATGGTCCTTGCCGACATCACCGACCGCGACATCAGCACTCAGCTCGCCAAACTCGCGGACAGGCCGAGCGAGCAACTTCACGCCTTCCGTGCGCTCCGTGTGTTCTTTCGCTGGTGCGTTCGCCCCCCGCACCGGCACATCAGGCACAGCCCCCTAGAGGGCTACCCAGCGCCCGGCAAAGACCGCAAGGGAAGTCGCATCCTGACCGATCGCGAGCTCTGTAAGGTCTGGAACGCGTGTGAGGGGCTATTCGGAGACATGGTCCGCCTTCTCATCCTCTGGGGGGCCAGGAACGGCGAAATCGGGCGCCTACAGCCACAATGGAACGAGGGCAGGGTAATCGTCATCCCCGGTGATTTCACGAAGAACGGCCGCGCGCATGCGATACCGCTGCACCCGATGGCCCGCGCCATCCTTAGCCGCCGGAAGACGAACAGCCTGTACTACTTCCCCGGCCACATCCAAGACAGCCATTTCAAGGACGGCTCATGGGGCAAGCTCAAGAAGGAACTCGACAAGCGTTCTGGCGTCACCGGATGGCAGTGCAGGGACATCCGTCGCACGTTCCGGTCCGGCATGGCGAAGCTCGGAGTGTCGCGTGACCTCTGCGAAGTGCTTCTCAACCACGTTACCGGGGCGGGTAGAACCGACCTCGATGAAATCTATGACAGGTACGACTACCTCCCCGAAAAACGTGCCGCACTGGCGGCGTGGGAGTTGCACCTAAAGAAAATACTCGCCCTCAAGTAGACGGGCGCTATGGACAACTGGCGAGTCGTCGCCGTCCCCCATACACTCCATGCGCTGCTAGTGGCTAACCCACTCGGAGCACCGGTGTCTCCCGATGGAGATACCGATGCAAAAAGTGAGACTGCCGCTGTACCTCAACTTTGAAGCACTGAGGAACGTCATAGGGATTCCGTACAAACGTACCCATCTAGGACGGCTCATGAACGAGCCTGAGTATGCTGAACAACGCTTTCCGCGAAGTCACAAGCTCGGGACGCACAGGAACAGTCCGCCGATGTGGTACACCCCGGAAGTCCTCGATTACCTCAAGCGGCGTGGCCTGCCCGTCCCAGAGGACATCGATTTCTCTTGACGGCGATCTTACTACCGGGGGCGGGTCTGGCCAGGCTCGCCCCCACCTCATTCGGGGGTGCCTGTGCATTTTGAAGACGGTGTGTGCGCGCAATGCGGCGATAAGCTCTACGAGGGGTATCAAGACGACCGCATCAACGGCCCGCTGAAAAAGTTGCGGCCCTTCAAATATACTGAATACCCATTTTTTTGCTCTCAGGCCTGCGCTGAGAAGGTTATCAGCCTCGACAAACTCCGTAGAGAGCACGAGAAGGACGTTAGGCAAGAGATAAAATCCATCGAGGAGCACAATGAAACATTGGTTCTTCATTACCCGTCCGCAGCGGAGCGACCATATCTCAAGACACGCCTGAAAGAAAACCAAGACCGCATTGCGGCGCTGGGTAGGTCCGATTCCGTTCAGCAGAAGATAGACAAAGCCTACGAACAATATTTCGCGGACTTTGACCACAAATCGAAGGCCGACCGACCAGCTCGCCTTGAGAGGATTGAGCAAGACCTGTTCAAAGCGGAGCTCAAGCACGCCGCATCAGTGCAGGCGTCCAACGATGTCATTGCGGAAGTAGAGAAATCGCGAGCGTTAAGAGAACGCAATACGCCGAAGCCGCTCGAAATTCCGCCGGACCATCTTCGCTTCGAACACACTCACATTCTCGGAGCGTCGGGATCAGGCAAAACTACTCTCATTCAAGAGTTCATCCTTCACGACCTACAACGCGACGACTCGCCGGCTCTCGTGGTCATCGACCCAAAGGGATTGTTGACGGAGCGTGTGCGCCGATTGGAGCTCATAGACCCGGCGCGGCTCGTAGTGATAGACGCGACACTCCCCAATCCCGTGAAGCTCGGTCTGTTCTCGAAGAGCGTCGTCACCGGAGTAGACGAAGAACAGACGCTCACTCAGGCAATCGGCACGTACGGCTACATCTTCGAGAGTGGCAGATTTCAGTTCACCGCGAAGCAGGCGATATGTTTCGACTACTGCGTACGCTTGATGTTCGAGACGGGGGGCACACTCTCAAGCCTCATGCAGTTGCTCCGCGCGCGCACCTATCAGTTGCCCAACAATCTACCCGAAGAAGTGCGCAACTTCTTCGAACAGGACTTCTATGCAACAGGCTCAGGCGGCTACGACAGTACGCGCGGAGAAATAAACGTCCGACTTCAGGCTATCGCGCAACGACCGATGCTCAAGGCGATGTTCGACACGCAAGAGCGTGATGTTGATATCTTCGACTGCATCCAGAACCGGAAGATCGTGCTCGTGAACACCGGTATGTCGCGCGACCCGGTAGCTTCTCAGATGCTTGGCCGCTTCATCATCGCGATGGTTCTAAACGCGACCTACATCCGCAGCACGCTTCCCCCGGACCAATGGCCCCCGACGTTTCTCTACATCGACGAGTTCCAACAATTTATGGACGAATCGAAAACGCCCGAAATGCTACGGCTCACCCGTGAATACAACGTCGGCATCGTAATGGCCCACCACAACATGCAAGGTAAAGAGCTTTCCGATGACCTTCGCTCAGCGATATCAACGAACACCTCCATCAAACTCTGCGCTGCACCCGGAGGATTGGACCTCAACTACATGGCGCGCGACCTGAATTGCGACGCCGCTTTTCTACGCATTCAGCAGAAGACGAAAACGGACGTGCGGTTCGCCATGTACGCGCGCGGTCTGCACGATGACCCTATCTCGGTTGCCGTACCGATGGGGAAGATTGACACGTACGCGAAGCGTGCGGCACCGGTAGAGCCGGCGAGCCCACGACCACCGGCACGAGCCGCACAACCTACGCCGCTGCCCGTACAAGACGTGGTCCGAGTTGCGAAGCAGCCCGACCCCGACGATTTCGGCTGAGTGCGTGATAAAATATTTGCAAGCACCGTGGACCGCCTTTGCGGGCCACCGTGCGCCATGGTTCGCCCTGGCTTCCGTTTCATAGAATATTTTCGTTCGCTATCACCAATGTATGGACGCTCGCACTTCACGACCGCGCGGATCGACCGAGCCGTACACGGCAAAAGACGGTCACGTCGTTCAGCGACACATTCGAAACTCTGACATCGAGTTGTTGAAGCTCTTTGCTCGTCATCGTGCGCTCTCAGCGCCTTATGCCGCTGCGCTTCTCTCACATTCCGGAAACCGTCGCTCGAATTCAGGGGGTAGGGCGCAGGCTCCGAGCACTGAAGGAAGACAAGGTAGAGCTCGTCACCATCTGCGAACCCCAGCGCCAGGACCGCTTCATGCTCCGGTTCGGATATCTCTACTACGACATTTCTCCGAAGGGCATCGCGCTGTTGGAGGAAGAGGGCATCCACATCGAACCGCGGTATGTGTCGAAAAACTTCACCCATGCGCTACTGACCGAGCAAATCATCGCGTCGTTCGCTATCGGGGCATTGGACCGCACGGACATCGCTCTGCGGTACTTCGAGGACTTGCTGCCCGACATGCCAGCACCCACGCGCCAATCGAAGCACCCGCTGCGAATTTCGGTGTCGAAGGACGAATGGGTTGCACCGGACTACGCGCCCTTCGCCATCGAGCGCACGTCAGACGGAAAGCGCCGACACATCTTCCTTGAGGCCGACACCGGGACGGAGCCCATCAAGGCATACGACCGGGAGCGCTCGAGCATTTGCAACAAGTTCGCAGCTTACATTCACATCATCGACAACGAACTCATCCGTCGGCAGTTCGGTTTCGCGACCCATCAGTTTGCCTTCGTGACGCGCAACGCGACGAGAATGCAAAGCATGATGGACGCGCTTATGGCGATGACGGAGCGCAAGCCCTCGCTTCGCCGACATTTCTTATTCAAGACGCATCCCACGCTGAAGTCACGTGAAGCACCGCGTGCAACCGGACACATGCTCACCGAACCGTGGAAGCGCGCCGACAACCCGGACCTACAGTTGGACCAGAGCACAGGAGCCGCCGATGTTGGACGACAGGATAACGCGAGTGAAAACGCTCATCGCGCAGCGTGACGCGATCGACACCGAACTCTCAGAGCTGCTTGGCGTCACGCCAAAGGTGAAACGAGGCCGCCCGCCTGGGGGTGGTAAAATTGCTGAGGCCCGCACTGACGCGGGAGAAGGAGCAAACGATGGCAAAGGAAGCGAATAAGCCCGCGAAGAAGCTCAAGCTCGGGTTTCTGACGGCGACGATTTGGCAGAACGAACGATTTTTCAACGTCGTTCTGGCGCGCAGCTACAAGGAAGGCGATGACTTCAAGGAGACCGACCAGCTCGGTCACGCTGACCTACTCAACGCTGCGCGGCTCCTCACCCGCGCTGAGCAATGGATCAGCGAGCAACAGTGACACAATGGCCGCGCGAATGCGGCCATCACTTTTGTGGTACAATTCAGGCATTATCAGCGTTGTAGCTGTTGTGGACTCCCTTCTTACAACGCGGGGCGTCCGCAGCGGCATTGTTTATGCCATCACCAGAATATTTGAATGCTCGTTATTCGTATGAAAAAGATACTGGCATCCTGCGCCACCACAAGCCCGGTTCGCAAATGCACGGGCGACACATCGGGTGTCGCAATAATCATGGATATCTGACCTGTGGTATCGCGGGTAAGCCGCTTATGGTTCACCGCGTCATTTGGACGATGGTCAATGGACCGATTCCACCAGGAATGCAGATAGACCACATCGACCACAATCGCGCCAACAACCGAATTGAAAATCTTAGACTCGTTTCTCCAGTAGGTAACAACCAGAACAATCGACTGAGCCGACGAAACAAGACGGGCTACACCGGAGTGTTCAAGGTCAAAAAGACCGGCAACTATTGTGCCTCAATCCAATTGCACGGAAAGCAAAGAATCCTCGGAACCTATAGGACACTTGAGGACGCTGTTGCCTCTAGAACGCGTGCCAATGAAGAGTACGGCTTCCATCCGAATCATGGTCTCGCAGCGTGAGATAATGAACCGCAGGCTCTCTGACAGAGGAGACTTGCGTTGTGCCCAATATCTTCGAACAGCTTCGAGAGCGGGTTTCACTCGCTGATGCAATCAGCTTCCTCGGCCTCACTGTTAAGCAGGAGAAGCCGGGCCAATTTCGCAGCGTTTGTCCTGCCTGCAAAGGCTCAGACAAACGGGATCTCAGCATCAACACCGAAAAGGGGTTCACGTGCTTCCGTGCAAACAAGCGCGGCAATGACGCTGTATCGCTCGTCGCCCACTGCCGCGGCATTTCGCAGGGCGACGCGGCGAAGGAGCTAGCCGAGCATTTCCTTTCCGCTCCGCGAGGCAGTTCCCCAGCCCCGACAGCCAAGCTAGAGGAGGAGGCAGGCATGGAGCCGCTCAGCTACCTCGACGTGACCCATCCCACCATTGAACTTCTAGGCCTCAGCCAAACGGCGGCCGAGGGGATCGGTATCGGCTTCGCAGTGCGCGGCACGATGGTCGGCCGCGTGTGTATCCCGCTCAGACTGCCGAGCGGCGAGCTCGTCGGATATTGTGGACTGGCAACGCGCGAGGACATGGAGCCGTTGCTTCTGTTCCCGCGAAACCTCGACGAGAAGGTGAAGCCACCCGAACCCGACCGGCAGCCGGCCGACGAGCTCCGCAAGTTGTGGCGCGTCGTGAAGTAGAGGGATTCACAATCACCCTCTTGCGTGCTACAACATCAACTCTCGCGCTATCTCCGTCGCCCCTGCTGTGTCCGCTAACACAGTGGGGGTTTTCTTTTGGAATGGTAGAATTTAACGGATGGAATGCGCAGAACGTAAGCGTGCGACGCGGGGGTGCGAGTGCCAATTTTGTCAGGCGTTTCGAGCGAAGGAACGAGCGTATCGGCGCAAGCTTCGTCTCAAGCCCGAGCAGCGCATCAAAGAACGGGCAGCAGCGCGGTCGTACGCGTCCCGAAACCGAAAACGCTTGCGAGAATACTCATTGGATTATTACTGGACGCACAGAGAGCAGTGTATGGCGAGGCACAAGGCATATCGTCGGCGTCATCGAAGTCAGTTCAGAGAGTACAACAGGCAATACAAGGACCGCGTAAGAGCGCGACACGCAACCGCCGTAGGTAGCCACCGCTCTCGATAGCTCTCCATGGTTCACCATGGCTTCCGGTTACAGCCCCGAAAATATGTGCTGAATAGGTGTCCTCTCTAACGGAGGACATCATGACCAAATATCAAATCGCGGGCCTCGTTGCCTTCGCTGCCGTGCTCTACGGCACCATCGGTTACGTCGTTGCCACTTCTCCCCAGCACGACAGCCCCCCACACATCGTTCGCGATGTCAGCGTGCCGAACGTCCCCGCTCGCGGACCGTTCTACATGACGGCCGAGCCGATGCGTGGAGAAGACTACTTCATGACTGCCACGCCCTACCGCGACGCGGAGATCAAGAAGCCCGAATACTACGGCGGTCTGGAAATGGCCCCAATGAAGCAGGGCTACGACTACTACGACGTGTCGGCACCGAAGCAGCCGGGCTACGGCAGCGTTGACCTGTACCCGATGGAGTACGGCTCGGTAGACCTCTACCCGATTCAGAAGTGACGCTCGCTGATACCAGAGCGAAGAACGACGCAACCCGGACTACCCTGGCGGATTGCGTCGTTCTCTTTTCCCCCGCTGTTGCGGAGCTCGACGCGCGCATGCGCGGACGCCTCATCTATCGCATCAGCCTGTTCGACAAATTCTCAGACGACTCCGACCACTCTGAAGGTGTCGTCATCTTCGCCGGGTTTTCAATTTTGTGGCGCATCGTCGAGTTCAGCGGCGAGCGCTGTCTTGAGCTTTTGATGGAGCAAGACCTATGAGCATTCAAGAACCGCCGATGAAAGCCGCGTACGAATGCAAGTGCGGCTACGAGTTCTGGGTCGTGTGGGCCAAGCGTCCGTGGTTCGGCGACTACAACAAGCCCTGCAAGAAGTGCAAAAAGCAGGTGTGGCCGAGTTCATCAACGCACTGGAGCGTGAAGCGGCCGTACATGGGAGAGGGCCTGGACTAGCGCGTGTTACGATTCACTGCGGCCTCTTTGGTCCACTAGATATCAAACCGCTGCTGCTTCGGCCGCCGCATCCAAACTCAGCCGCTCCGAAAGGGCGGCATTTCTCTTGGTACAATGGCGAGAGAGCTTTTCGGTTCTGGAATTGTGCGGCAGTACCGCAAGAGCGCATCGACCGCTAGGACGACAGCGACTTGCCCGCACTTCTCCGCAACCGAGGAGGAGTACCTTGAAATGTCTCTCGTCATCCACGCCGGGGCAGCACCGGTGAGCTACGACGACCTACGGGCAGTCATCACACCCGACGGAACCGATACCCACGTTCCCGTGGCACATCACGAGATCGTGGAGCTGATGCGCTACACGCTCGGCTTCTACGGCCACGAGATTGTGGAAGAGCATCACGCTGTCACACCGGACGGCGCCCGTTACTTCGGCATGCTATCTCTGCGCGGCCCGTACGGCGACTACACGGATTTGCTCGGGCTGCGAAACAGTCACGACAAGTCCCTGCCGATCGGTATCGCGTTCGGCTCGCGCGTGTTCGTTTGCGACAACCTCGCTTTCATCGGCGACCACGTCATCAGGCGCAAGCACACTGTCAAGGCCAAGCGCGAGTTGCCGGGCTTGCTTTCCGAGATCGTGGCACCGCTTCAGCATCAGCGGATTCTACAGAACCAGAAGCTGATCGCGTATCAGCACGCGGCGCTCACTGACGAGGCCGCGGACCACGCGATCATGACGATGCACCGCCGCGACATCATCGGGGTGCAGGCCATCGGCCATGTGCTGAAGGCTTACGACGAGCCGCCGCACGATTGGGGCTCGAAGACTGCCTGGCGGCTATTCAACGCCACCACTTTCGCACTCGCCGGGAAGGTCGCGGAGAGACCGGACCTCACCAAGCAGCTTCACCAGGTCATCGATGGAGTGTGCGAAAGACTGCACTGACCGCGATTGCGAACCGTTCCCACGGGCAGCGGCGAGGGCTGAAAGCCGCGCTCTGGGATACACGAGGCGGCATTACCCTGATGACCCGCGAGGTACTGCGGTCGAAGCCCGGCGCGAATGCCGGGCTATTTTCTTAGCACGAACGTGTACCAAAGTTTTTTCCACAGCGGGTACTTCAGATACTCATAGTACGCCTCTTCCGCAGGTCTTTCCGCTTCGTATCGGGCCTGTCTTGCAGCATCATCAATCTTCATCTGCGCGACGAACGCCTCCGCATCTGCTTCTTCTTTGTCCCACTCAGGCTGTTTGCGTTTTTGGAAATCTTCCTCGCTCTCGCCCGGGAGCGGTTCGAACTCGCCGGGCTCTGGCGGGGGTGGTGGGTTGCGTATCCGCTCCGCCTCTCTTTCAGCGGCGCGTTTTTCATACATCTTTCTCGACCACGTCTTTTCGGTCATCGCTGTCTCCCCCAGGTGGCCGATTCTTGCATGCGCCGCGGGGTGATACAATCGGAACAGGTTCGAGCTACGCCGCCCATCGAGAGATGGGATTTGTGTGTATCCGTCTGACGCTCGCGTCGGGCGGTGTGGCCCGAATGTTCGAAGCACAACCCCCAGCGGAAACGTTGGGTAGGAGACGGTAGCCTCTGACCTTTGTGTCGGGGGTTGTGAAGCGAACCGACAGCGTATGAGACGGATTCCCGACGACATCCGGGAACAGCTCGACGCCGACCCATTCATGCATCGCTGCTGCATCACCGGCAGCACATCAGAGCGGATAGAGTGGCATCACAATCTCATATTCGCCGGGCGCCAGGTCAACGATCCGTGGGCGATACTGCCGCTCGCCGCATCCGTTCACGACCGCGTGCCCGCAGATAGAGAGCTCAAGGACCGATGCGATTGGGTGATGCTCAATCGGGCAACAGATGAACAACTCAGACCGTATTGCCGAGCCATCAACTACATCCGTCGGCGCGATGTTCTCAATGCGAAGCTCGGTCCGTACGCGGCCGTGGTAAAATAACAGCATGATACGCGTCACGATTGAGCGCATTCTCTTTCGAACCCACGGCCACGAGCCGAGCAATGAGCTCATCATGGCCGCACTCGGTCCGTCGCTATACCCGCACATACTCGACCTAAGAGGTCGCGGCGATTGATATGGACGGAACCTCAACACCGGAGGCGTTGGCACAGCAGCCTCAGCCCGTGCCTCGCAAGCAGATTGCAAAGCGCGCCACTGAGGACCGCATCGCGGCCGAGCTCAGGAAGTATCCGGGACACCGGCTCATTCGTGTGAATTGGAAGAAGCTGACCGTCCACATCGTCAACGGGTTCGGCAACCGAAAGGTCATCCACTTGGGCGGTGTAGAATGACCGTATGGCGAAGAAGACGGCGAAGCCCTCACCAAAACCAGCACGCGTAGACCCGGAGACGGTCGAGAACGCATACGGCCTCAACCGCAAGCAAGAGCTGTTCTGCCGCTTCTACACACAGAACGGAGAAACCTTCGGGAACGGAACTGACTCGTACGCAGAAGCGTACGATTTCAAACTGGACGAGCTCTCGACAAAGGATGTTTACGGCGCCCCAGACGAAGACGGCAATCGAGAGAAGATTGACGATAGCCCGTATGACAAGGCCGAACGGGTGTGTGCTTCGAACGCCTCTCGCCTGCTGAGAATTGCCAAGATACAGGCTCGCATCACCACGTTGCTCAACGAAGTGCTTAAGGACGAGATAGTTGATAGTCAGCTCGCGAAGTTGGTCATGCAGGACCGGGACAACACAAACAAAATCGCCGCCATACGCGAGTACAATAAGCTACGCGGCCGCATCATCGACAAGACGCAGAACCTAAGCCGTCTCCCGTTCGGCGAGGAAGATATCGGCGTGCTGATCGCAACGCTCCCACAGGAGCGCCAAGACTATTTCTATGGAATCATCAAGCAACTTATCGACGAAGCCGAGCTACAGCGACGCTCTGGCACGTCTGAAGGCGGCGTCACTCGGTAGCCCCGACGACATCCGCAGGCGATACGGCGACAAGCCGATCACGCTGCTGCAATTCCTCGACCCGAACATCAAGTTTCCGAAGAAGCTCCGATTCATCTTCGCGCTGATCTGGATGCGCCAGGACCAGAACGGCCGGCCCGCATCACGCTTCATCATCAAAGGACCGCGTGGCGGCGGTAAGTCGAAGATGCTCGGCGCGCTCGGGTTCGTTAAGTGGCTCCTGCAGTCACAGAGCATCGTGGACATGGGCGGCTCGCTGCAACAGGCGCAGGGCGTCTACAACTATTTCGTCAACCACATCTAAGCAGCAGCCAAGCATTCAGTCGGCGCTCCCCTCCGATCCGACGATGAAAGAGACGAAGAGCGACAAGGGAAACTACTTCAAGGCCGTCGCAGCATCACCGAAGGCCGTTCGAGGCCCGCACCCGGACAACCTCTACATCGACGAGGCGTGCGAGACGAAAGACCAGCTCATCCTCGACGCGATGCCGATGGTGAACACGTCGGAGTTCTCGCTAGTCGTGATGACATCGACGTTCCACAAAATCTTCGGCTACTTCCAAGAGACGTGGGACCGCGCACCGGAGCTCGGATGGGTGCGCCTGTCGTGGGACAGCATCGACGTGTGCAAGACGTTCGATCCGGATGCCATCTGGAACGACGAGCGATTGCTGAAAGAGATACCGGACCTCACCATCGCGCAGGCCGGAAAGAAATCGCTCGAGCATCGCCTGGCTGGACGCAACGGCGACCCCGAGGGATGGATACCAATCGAGAACATCATCCAGGCGTGGCGCGAGAAGACGACCATCGACTACTTCGATGTCGAGTACATGGGCTCGCGTCCGTCATCCGAAGGCATGGTCAACGACCCGGAGGACGTGGACGCGTGTGTCATCGACGAGCTCGGCGAGTTCGAATGGATGCCAAACACCGATTGCGGCGGCGGGCTCGACTGGGGCTTCTCCGGAATGACCGCGTGGGTTGCCGGCATGAAGCACAAGGACAACGTCAAGGTGCAGCTCAACCAGCGCAATTGGTCTCAGGTCCGAAGCGGCGTCATCATCGACGACATCGTTGAAGACGTGCTCGCGTACCGCATCAATAAGATCCACGCGGACGCCTCGCACGGGTTCGAGAACGCCGACCTACGAGCCACAATCAAGAGGCGATCGCAGAGCTACCGGAGCACGAACAATTCCCATGCAGCGTCGTGGAAGTGCCGTTCGGTCGACCGATTCAGATCGCAGAGACAACGGGAAGAAGGCCGGCGACGGCAAGGCGTTGAAGAAGGACATCAACAAGAAGCTGGGCACCGAGAAGGAGTTCATGCTCGGCAACTACCAGGCCTACTTCTCGCGCCACCTGCTTCGATTGCTCAAGTCCGCCGCTCAAACGGCAATCTGGCAGCACAAGCGATATCGATACCAGAAGGGCAGCGACAAGCCGCTGAAAGAGGACGACCACTATCCGGATGCGACGATGCTGCTGCTGCGCAAATGGATGCTCGGCAAGGCGCCCGGCAGGCTCAACACCGAGGACGGGCGGAGCGACAAGAAGAAGAAAGACGATGGTTCATCCACAGTCACAGGTGGGCTTATCGACGAACAATTCTAATGCGTGGTGCTATCATTCACACATATGTCCAATCGCCGGCTCGGCTTTGCTTCAAAGGACGACGCTGAGAAATCTGACAAGCGCGTTATCACACTTGAGGTAGGCGACTCTGGTACGCGCATCTTCTCCGGGATCATTCAGGAAGAATACAATCGCAAGCTCGAAGATCTCGCCGGGATCAACGTCTACGAGGAAATGCGAAGAAGCGACGGCACGGTCTCGGCCGTATTGAGCGCTGTGAAGCTACCCATTCGCTCTGCCGAGTGGCGCATCAAGCCGGCGAGCGAAGAGGCACGCGATGTAGAGATTGCGGAGTTCGTGCATGAGAGTTCTATTCGAACGTATTCAGTTCGCCGACTTCTTACGACACGCGCTTATCTCGTTCGATTTCGGCGTCATGGTGTTCGAGAAGGTGTTCGACGTTCAAGAGGTGAACGGTAAGAAGCGCATCGTGTGGAAGAAGCTTGCACCGCGTCTACCGCGCTCAATACTCAATGGGAAATCAGCGGAAAGCGCCTTGGTGTCGTGCAACAAACCGCCGATGGCCGCAGCGTCGAAATCCCGATGGAGAAGCTGATCGTATTCGCGAACAAGAAGGAGGGTGACAACTGGTAGGGCGTCTCGCTTCTACGGCCGGCGTACAAGCAGTGGTACATGATGACCAATCTCGAGAAAATCGACGCGATTGCACACGAGCGTCAGGGTCTTGGCATCCCCTACGCAGAAATGCCCGAGGGCGATGACACGGAAGCAACACGCCTCAAGTACGAAAAGATACTGAAGAACGTTCGAGCTAACGAACACGCATTCATCGTCAAACCCCATGGTGTTGATATCGGGTTCATGGACATGAAAGCGTCTACCACGCGCGATCCGTCGAATTCTCTTTCCTATCACGAACGCAAAATCTACGAATCGGTCCTCGCACAATTCCTAGAGCTCGGTTCGTCGTCAGCAGGAGGCACGGGCGGCTCACGTGCGCTTTCACAAGACCACTCTGAGATGTTCCTGCAATCGATCGAGACCGCCGCACGTTGGATATGCGACGTAATGAAGGCTCCTATCAAGGAGCTCGTCGATTTCAATTTCCCTGGCGTGAAGAAGTACCCGACACTCGACTTCGAGGGCATCACGCGCGAGGACGTGGCCGGTATCGTACGGCATACAGCTCGCTCAAGAACTCCGGCGCTATCACAGCACAGGACGCAGACGAGGCAGCGTTCCGTGAGAAGCTGGGCCTCCCGGAACTCGACGAGGCTGGCATCCGCGAGGAAGAACCGGAGCCCAAGGAAACGTTCAGCGACCACCGCCATAGCGTAAAAAAAAACTTCGCAGAAAAGCGCATTGACCGCGAACTAACCTTTGCCGAGAAGAAGGTTGATTTCGCAAAGCTCGAATCCAAGATGGACGAGCTCGAAGCGGACCTCGACAAGCAGACGAAAGCGCTGCTGCACGAGGCCCGCGACAAGTACATGGCCGCGCTCACGAGGGCCGCACACGCGGGCGACACTCAGGCCATCAAAGACGCGACCCTCAAGGTGCAGGCCGAGTACGCGCGCGTCCTCAAGAACGCGAGCCGCGGCGCATTTGAATACGGCAAGACGAACGCCGCCAAGGAGATCAAGAAGGACGCGCCCGGCAACCCGTCTGCCATCCTTCGGCAAATCGACATTCAGTCCGACGCCATTGCAGACGCACACATCGCGGAGATCGTCGCGGATGCCAAGAACGCCATGGTCAACGCCCTCAGCCGCGGGCAATCGCTATCGGCAGCATTGGCAGCGGCCGACCTGGCTGCGGGGGAGGCTATCGACCTACTCGCCCGGAACACATCGAACATCCTCACAGCCGGCTACATCAACAAGGGCCGTGACGAGGTTTTCGACCGGCTCGCTGATGACATCCACGCCCTACAGCGTTCGGAGCTGCTTGATGCCGTGACGTGCAACTTCTGTCTCTCAATCGACGGCCGCATCGTGGAGAACGACGACAGCATCGCGCGCACCGGTCCCGTTCATTCGAGCTGCCGAGGCATCTGGGTTGCCATCATGAAAGATGAAGCCGAGTTGCCTGCTATCAGCGGCATCCCGAAAGCGATCCGCGACCGCTTGGGCGACGAGGTGAACGACTTCGACCAGCTCGCGCGTCCAATAACGAAGAAGGGTAGTGCGGCGCGCAAGGAGGCTGACAAACGACCCGAATAGTATGCAACTCATCGAACTACAGCCGGAATGGGTAGGAGGAGCAGAGGGAGAGCGCGATAAGATGTACTTGGAGTTCTTATGCCCGAAGTGTCCGCATCCGAACACGGACCCGCTCCATACTGAGTGTCGAATGATGATTCCGGTCGAGAAGGGCTCAGGAAGTACGCCGCGGTGGGGTTGGAACGGTGAAACGGACTTCGAAAAGGTGACGCTGTCGCCGAGCATTTGGCATCACTGCAAGAGCGAAGCACACTTTTTCATTCGCGGCGGCGAGATACAGTTCGCTTAGTTATCCCCACACGGTTTCACGCGAAACACAGAGTGATGTGTCACGCGTGCCGTATCATGAGTGCATGAGCAAGCGGCAAAGCGATAGTCAAAAACGATTCGCATTTGCGTCGCAGCTTTCATTCTCCGAGGGAGAGAACGCAGAGCTTCCGAAGGAGATACAAGTCATCCCGTGTGGCGAGTGGAATCACCCGTACTACGGACCGATGAAGATCGCCCCTGCGGACATCGCGGAGATGAAGAAAAACTTCGACGATGGCGTGCGCTTGGACCTACCGATTACTGCCGGACACGACAACGGCATGGGCGGAGGGGAGCTTCCGGCCGTTGCTTGGTACGGAGAGCTCATTGACAAGGGGTACGAGGGACTGTGGACGACCGTTAAGTGGAATGCGGAGGGCGAGAGGCTTCTGAAGGAACATGCCTTCAAGTACTTCTCAACCGAGTTCTACGCGACGTATGCCGACCCTCAGGACAGCACAAAAATCTACAAGAACGTATTGTGCGGAGGTGCACTCACCAACCGCCCGTACTTCAAGGAGATGCAGCCGGTAGGCACGTTCAGCGAGACCGGAATTATGAGTCAAGATTTTAATGATAACGAACACATTCCTATGGAATTGAAACTCTCAGAAGTCGTGTTGATGCAGTTGTCCGAGCTCAAACAGGAGCACAAGGACTTTCTCATCGCACACAAGGCGGAGCTCACAGCGGAACAGCTCGTCACGTTCAAGGAGATCGTCGGCGAAGTCACGCCCGCGCCCGTTACTCAGGTGAAAGCCACCGACACGAAGGTCATTACCATGTCGGAGAAGGAGGTAAACGACCTCCGAACCGCCGCCGAGGAAGGGCGCCAGGCGATGGAGAAGATTGTTGCGAGCGAGCGCGCAGCGGTCGTTGAGAAACTTATGGCATCACCGACGAACGCAGCGGGCCGCTTCGCGGAAGCAGAGCGCGCCACTGTCACTAGTTTCGTCGCAACGCTTACCGAGGCTCAGCGAACCACGTTCGCAGAACTCGTGAAGGCGATCCCGAAGACCCTCACGTTCGATGAAAAGGGTGACGGAGGCGGCCAGGGTAGCGACGCTGAAGCGGTTGCCGACCAGATCGACAAAGAAGTGAAGGCCATCATGGCGTCCGACAAAACGCTCTCGAATTTCGAGGCGCAGAATCGCCTCTTTGCGGAGAAGCCGGAACTCAAGAAGCAGTACGACGCTTCACTTAAGTAATTACAGGATAATTCACTCAACCATTTATGACCGTTGAACTCGTAGGAAAAGGCACTCGATCGGCAATCGCCGGCGAGGCCATGACCGACAAAAAGCATTACATCGTCCAGCTCGACGCGACCGGCAAGATCGAAGTCGGAGAGGGGCCGACAGACTTACTCGTCGGTGTGCTCCAGGACAACGTAGACGCGGGCGACCCGGCTACATACGCATTCCTTGGCACCGTCAAGGTGAAGGCAGGCGGCACAATCGGTATCGGTGCATACGTTACGTCTGACACCGCAGGCAAGGCAGTGGCGACGACCACGAACGGGCACGTCGTTATCGGTCGCTATGTCGGAACCGCAGCGGCGGCAGACGGAGACCTCATCGAAGTGCAGCTCGGTATTCACAAAGCGTTCTTCGCTTAATTACAGGAGTAAAACTTAATCAACCACATTTATGACACGAGACTATCAGGGCTATGACCCGTTGCTCACGAAGCTCTCTAAGGGCTACACGAACGAGCAGTTGGTCGGCGCTCTCATGCTGCCGGACCTGCGCGTAGACAAGGCTACCGGCAAGCATTGGATCTTCGACAAGGAAGCATTCCGCGCTGAAAAGACCGAACGCGGCGTCAGCTCGAATTCGAACGAAGTTACTCACTCTCTCACGACGGGCCTCCCGTACTCATGCGTCGATCACGCTCTCAAGGAATTCGTTCCGGACGAGGACGTTGACAATGCAGCGGAGGGACGCGACCCGATGGCAGACGCGACCTTCAACGTAACGGAAAAGCTCGCTATCAGCAGGGAGATCGCGGCTGCTACCATTCTCCGCAGCACCGGCGTCATGACACAGAACACGACGCTTTCCGGCAGCTCACAGTGGTCAGGCACGGGCTCTGATCCAATCGCTGATATCCGAACTGCGGCTGCAACTATTCATGCCGCCACCTTCAAGAAGGCGAACACGCTTCTTCTCGGTAAGCAGGTAGTCGATAAGCTCATCGATCACCCGGCAATCATCGAGCGCGTGAAGTTCTCGCAGCTCGGGGTGCTCAGCACGGACTTGCTCGCACGATTCTTCGATGTCGAACGAGTTATCATCGGTGCGGCCGGCAAGAACACCGCGGTACAGGGTCAATCAGACACTATCGCGTACGTGTGGGGCAAGGACGCTATCCTCGCTCACATCGCGCCGTCGATAGGTCAGCGCATGCTTACTCTCGGCTTCACCTATCGCAACAAAGACCGACGTGTCGAACGTCTGCGAGGTTCTGACGAAGAGGACCGCAAGGGAACCATCATCCGTGTCGGCGACGACAGCTATGACATGCAGCTCATGGCAGCGGAGTGCGGATACCTCATCAAGGACGCAGTAGCCTAATAGCTAAACTCAGCAACCCGGTCTCACGGCCGGGTTGCTGCCAATCACATTTATGGAAATCAATAGAAGTGGCGTGCCACATCTCGCGCCAGACTACGAGCTCTTCAGTAAGAGCGGCACCGCACCAATCAAACGGGAAGGTATCTTCGCAAAGCGCGTCGCTGTTGCGACGTACGACGTGGCTGTAGACGGAGGCGCCATCGGAACTCACCTTACAGGCGTCTTCCTCCCGAGCAAATTTGTCGTGGAGAAGGTGCTCATCGACGTTGTAACGACATTCGCAGACGGAGTCAGTGACGCCGCGACCATCGCGGTAAAAATTCAGGCGGCCGACGACGTTGTGGCAGCCATCGCAATCTCCGACGCATCGAACGTATGGGACGCCGGTATTCGCGGTTCGAAGATAGGATTCCCGAACTTCGGCGCTGATGCGGGACATGACAGCGCTCTTGAGGTAGCGGCTCTGTTCGCAGCGAGTGCGCTCAAACTCACAGCCGAGCGTGAAATCGCTGTCGTTACCGCCGGAGTGATTCTTACGGCCGGTAAAATGAACATCTACGTTGAAGGCTTTATCAGCGACTAAGCCACATACCTATGGAATACAAAGTAATCACACCAATCAAACACAACGGGCAGCTCTACGGCCCCAGCTCTACGATAGAGCTTGACGAAGTTAAGGGGGCATACCTTGTTGGGGAAGGCGTCGTCGAAGACCCGAATGCTCCGAAAGAGAAGAAGGGTGACGACCTCTCGCGACGAGTGCTCGCGGCCAAGAATGGCACCGAGACAAAAGAAGACGCGCCGGCTGAGACGACATCGACAGACACCGCCAACGCGGAAGCTGTTGTTGACGAAACGGTCAATACGGACACCAAGCCGGGCGCCTCTGACGCAATGACGCGACCTGTGCTCGAAGCAATCGCGCTCGAAGAAGGTTCCACGCAAGAAATGATCGATGCGTGCGGCAACAAGGCGGAGCTCGTGTCGCTCATTGAAGCGGCTCGACAGCCCCAGGAGCAGATCGATCCATCAGCAGAACTCTAAGGTATGACGCTCTCTCGCAAGACAGGCATCATCCTCGCGGTAGCGTTTGTGCTGTGCGTCGGCATGCTTCTCGGATTGGCGACGGTCGCGAAAGCGAACCCGTCAATCTTTGCGACCGGCTCGGCAACGAGTGCGGCGACAAGCTCGCCCAGATTCATGACGGCAGGCGTGTCCACATCCACGGTCTACTTCGACGCTCAGGATCAGACGTTCAGCGGCGGCCAGACGTTCAAAGCCGACCAGGGTGCGCTGTTCGTACAGCTCACGCCATCCAGCTCGGCACTCACGAAGCTCAACATTGCGTTCGAGTATGCTTACTACGATGGCACGTACGACTGCAACGCGACACCGACAGCGTGCGATTGGTACAAATTCTATCCTCAAGATGGGACTGCATCATCGACGGTAGCGCTCGGGAATCCGTACAGCATCAATTTGAACTCCGCATCGAGCACGCTCGGAGGCGCAACGTCCACGACGAACCGGGGCACGTCGGTTATCCCGGTGAACCCTCTTGCGCGCTACGTGCGCGCGGTCGCGACTGTTTCGGGCGCGAACGGAGCGCTGTGGATGTACTTCCTCCCGACTCAGCAGGTTAAGTAGCCTGATACAATTCGGGTAAAGCTCTATGCTCGACCCTGTCCGAAATTTCGCAAAGGGAATCGTGTCTACCGGATACAACGCGGCCGCTACGTCGGTCGCGTTGTTGTCTGGTTACGGCGCGCTCTTTCCGAACCCGGACGACGACGGCGCGTTCAATGTCGTGTGGTGGAACATCACCGACTACGCCGACCCCGCGGATGACCCGGACAAAGAGATCGTGCGCGTCACGGATCGCATCACCGACACGTTCGAGGTCACGCGCGCGCAGGAGGGCACGAGCGCAAGCGCAAAGAACATCGCGGGCAAAACGTACGCGATGATACTCGCGGCAACTCGCAAGACGATAGAGGACATCGAAGATCGATTGAACGTAGACGATGAGGTTCCTACAGGTGACGTAGACGATTCCAACGTCACGTTCGCATTCAGCGCGAAGCCGAAACGCGTTGTCATCAACGGACAGGCGTGGCGTGAGAGCTCGCAGATTGGCGGCTCGCCCGCGTGGGTGTGGAGCGCGCCGAACGTCATTACTCAGTTTCCGGTCGGCCAGGGCGGCGACATTTATGGGATAATGAAATGATATATGAGGTCAACACTTTGGTTTCTGGTCGGCTTCGCTCTCGCCTTCCTCATGTGTTTGCCTTTTGCCGCGCACGCACAATCGACTGTCCCGGCAGGCGGAACCGGTAACACCTCATTCCCTCTCGGCGCTTTTCTATACGGCAACGGCACAAGCAAGTTGCTTTCGACAACATCGCCGACGGTTGGCTACATCCACGCAACGACCGGCACATCGACTCTTCCGAAAGCAAATATCCCCACGGCCATCAGCCTACTCGGCGAGTACATCACGAATCTCACGACATGGTTCGCTTCGAAAGCGGACACGTGGCTCGCAACGAAATCGACAACGAATCTCGCTGAGGGCACGAACCTCTACTACACACCCGCGCGCGACATTCGGTTTTCTACAACGTCGGTCGCGTTCTGGAATCAGCTCAATCGTGACTGGACCGTTCAGAACAGGTTTGTGACGACGACCACAACTCGCGATGTCTTTGTGCCCGGAAGTCCCGAAGGGTTCAGCGTTCCAACCACCGACGGCATATACATCGGCAACCTTATGGCTGAGGGCCATTTTCAGTCAGTCGTATTCGCAACAAGCACTGGTGCGTCGGGTCTGACCTGGACAAGGGGTGACGGTACATTTGACGATACCGCCTTCCTTCTTCGCCAACCCACCGGTAATATTTACCTTTCCACCAACAACAATACAGACGATGCAAGTCTTAGCATCACGAGCGAATCCACCACGACAGCGAGTAAGGGCTTCAACATTTCTGACGGCTGCTACGCCATAAATGGCGCGTGCCTCTCGTTCGACGACACGTCATTCTCGACGACCTCAGTCGACTACTGGGAAACGCAGCAGACCGCGCGCACGGCCGACGACCTCACGAACAACAGCATCGAGGACTTGAACGACGTAGCGGCTATCACCGAGAACTACGGCGACATCATCTATTGGAATGGTTCGTCTTGGGCCGACACCGCAACATCATCGCTATTCAACACGGCAACGGCCGGCACTTCCGGCTTACTCTCGAGCACGGACTGGACGACGTTCAACGGTAAGGTCAGCGCTTCTCGCGCGCTCACGGTTGCCGGAACGAACGGTCAGATAACGAGCTCAGCCGGCTCTCAAGACCTCTCTGCAGACCGCACGTGGACACTTTCACTGCCGAGCCACGTCATCTTTCCTGGCTCATTCAACGTCGCGAACGCCACGGCGACCAATGCGACGAGCACGACGTTCGCCGCGACCTACGCATCGAGCTCGCAGAGCACATCGACGAAGGCGCACGCGAGCGTCTTTTCGATGAACCTTCTCTATGGGGCAGGCTTGACGGCATGCAATGGCGATGGCGAAACGCTCGGGTGGGCGAACGGCCTCTTTACATGTGGTGACGACGACGCCGGGTCGGGCGCTGACGGCCTTGGAACCTCTACAAACCCCTTCATGGCCCGCTATTTCGTCGCCACATCGAGCCAGGCGAACGAGCTGCCTTACGCCTCGTCTACGGCCATAAGCGTGTCAGGTGGGGCGTTTTTGACCCACAGCACGACTACTTCGCTCGGCATCACCGGGCTTTTGAACATCGGCGGCGACCTTATTGGCGACTTCGTTGGGACTGGACTTTCCCTGTCGGGAACGACGCTCATCGCCTCACTCGGCACATCGATTACAGCAAACGAGCTCGCGTCGGCTGACTTCGGTGATTTCACCTGTAACGGGACGACCTGTTCGCTCGACGCCGACACCGTGGCAGAGAGCGAATTGGATCTGTCTGTCGTGACGCTCGCGGACTTCACGAACGACGCGGGTTTTGTCACAAGCTCATTCTCAACGACCAGCGCGGACTACTGGAAGACGGTCAATAACTTTCATTCGACTACATCCGTTGCGTACCAGCTCACGCAGCCTGTGATACTCGGCAATGCGACTGCGACTACGTTCTTTGCAACGCACGCATCATCGACGAACCTCAATACCCAAAACGGCACCTCGACAAAATTCTTCGCTGCGTTCGGGACATTCGCCCAGGCGACATCCACGACGTTTTCATCAACGTTTGCATCATCGAGCAACGCGACATCAACGAACCTCTCGGCATTGTTCGGCAACATTACGTTCTCTACGAGCACTGCATTCTTCGCGACCACAGCGAGCTCGACGAACCTCTTTGCGAACGTCGGCACATTCGGCTCTTCGACGATAGGCGTGCTCACCACCGTAGGCACGACGACTGGTGCAAAGGGATTCGACATATCGGCCGGCTGCTATGCCGTGAACGGGACGTGTCTCACGACGAGCTCGGGAACAGTCACGAACATCGCGACGACGTACCCGGTGACGGGCGGTCCGATAACGAATACGGGGACGATCGCACTCGCGTTCGGAACGACAACGAACAACACATGGGCAGGTACACAAGCCTTCAGCACACTCACCGCCGCGAACGGAACGATCACTTTCGCGTCCACTACCGCCCTCACGACATCCGGGACGCTCTATGCCGGGACCGCATCGACATCGAACCTTACCGTATCAGCAATTCAATCCGCCATTCTATCAACGGGAACCACTGGTATCGTTCAATCGACGACCATCAGCTCCCCGCTTTCGTTTTCAGCGAATACCCTCTCCATCCCCGTCGCGACAGGCGGGGCGAACGGCTACCTCGCTTCGGGTGATTGGACCATCTTCAATAACAAAGTGTCGACGACCTCTATCGACACCATCGGCGAGGTTGAGACGCTGTGGGGCGCTATCAACATCATCGCAGCGACCGAGATAGACACATGCTCTGAGTTCGTCGGCATCCAGACGCAAGTCACCGGCTCGTGCGGCACTGTCGCTCTATCCGTATCTCCGACGTTCACCGGTACGCTCACCTTCGCGAACATCACAGGTACGAACGCTACGACATCATGGCTCTTCGCCACCAACGCGAGCTCCACGAACAGTACGACCACGAAGTCCTACAGCCTGTACGACACCACGTTGTTTGCTTCGACGACCGCACTCAGCGGCACGAGCGCTTTCTTCGGCACGGCGTCGACATCAAACCTGACGATTTCAGGCGTCCAAAGTGCGCTCCTTAAGACGAGCAGCACGGGAGTTGTGAGCGGTGCATCAGCAGGAACCGACTATCAGGCCGTCATATCCGCGACCTACCCTGTCCAGTTTTCCGCGAATGTGGTTAGTCTCGCCTTCGGTACGACCACGAGCAACACCTGGGCTGGTACGCAGGCATTCAGCACACTCACCGCGACGAATGCCACGCTGACATTCGCATCTACCACCGCACTCACCACATCCGGAACGGTATACGCGGGCACGGCGTCGACTTCGAACCTCACCGTATCTGGCATCTCGTCGTGTTCCGGCTCAAGTGCCCTGACGACGAATGCGAGCGGCGCTGTGGCCTGTGGTCCGATCACGGCTGCGCAGGTGTGGCCCTTCACCCCGACCACGCACTACGCCGTGAACGTCAACTCAACTTCCACGCCGCTCTTCCTCACGAACGGCATCTTCGCATCGTCGACATCGCGCTTCGTGAACCTCACCGCACTCGGCATCGTGACTACATATGCAACAACGACGTACGCAAGTACGACAGTAGGAACGATTCCGAACTTCTACTCGACGGAAGCAACCACTACCCGCATCACATCCACCAACTCGACCACCACGAACGCGACATCGACGAAATTCTTCACACTCTACGACACGACGACATTTAGCTCGACAACAGCGCTCACCGTAACGGGTTCTTTCTACACGACGGTGACATCTGCACTCCTCACATCGAACAGCGGCGGGGCCGTCTCTGCATACGCTGGCGCGGCCAATCCCTGCACCAACCAGGTCCCAACGACGATCAGCGTAGCGGGCGCACTCGGCGGGTGCACCTCAATCAATAATTCTTGGTGGAGCGGCACTGACCTCTCAGTGGCGAACGGAGGCACCGGCCTCTCAACATTCGGCGGCACGAACCACATCCTCTACACCACCGCAGCAGATACGCTCGCATCCGAAGCCGCGTTTATCTACGACCAATCGACTGACACCATGACGCTCGCGAAGCTTTCCCTTACGAACGGAACGACCACGACACTCTTCGCGACACACGCGAGCACCACCAACGCGACATCGACAAAGTTCTTCGCCAGCGTCGCTTCATCGACGGACCTGACATCCCTCAATGCGACCAGCACAAAATTCCAGTCCGTCTTCGCGAGCTTCACATTTGCCACATCGAGCTCTGCATTCCACTTCGCGGGCGGCTTCAGCTCAGCACCATCGTTCCTCTATAGCATCGCCTCTTCGTCGCCCTCAGCGCTGTGGGGCTTTTCTATCGCAACCACCACAGTCGTTCAAAACGCGCAATTCTCCACCGGGTTCGCGTCATCGACAGCAAACCTTCCGACCGTTCTGGTCGTATGGAACGGCACAACGACATCGATGGCGGGCAACACGTTCTTCTACCTCTTGCAGCAGAACACGACGTTCATCATGAACTCGACTTCATCACTCCCGAGCACCGCTCCACTCTCGTACTTCACCCTCCTGCTTTGCCAGGACGGAACCGGTGGCCGCACCGTCTCATGGGCCAACCCGGGCTCTATCGGTTGGGCATTCCCCGACGGTTCCGCGACCCCCACGATCAAAACGACCGCTAACACAGCGTTCCGCATCCTCTTCGAGTACCAGCTCCGCACCGGCCGCTACTTTGGCATCGCCACTTCCAGCGTGACCGACCCGCGCTATTGCCTCCCCTAGTATGAAAAACGTTATCGCCGTCATCCTCTGTTTTCTTTTGCTGCCGACGCCGGCTTTCGCCGTAACCACATCGCCTTTCACATCCGACGTGAACACGTACGCGCTCTACCTGCTCGATGGCACGGCAGGAAGCGCGGCGAAGGTGGACAATGCCGAGGGCACAGCAGCCCGTGACCTCACACAGACCGGCTCTCCTACGGCATCAACGGGGCAGACCACGCCAACGGCGAACGGCGCGTACACCTTCACAAACACCGCGAACCAGAACCTTCAACTCGCCGACCCCGCTGACTTCACGACTGGCGCGCTCAGTATCGAAGCATGGATAAACGGAGCCGCTGGCGCGCCCGGTGACAACGAGGGCGTCGTCACGAAGTACAACGGTGCGGGCGACAACACCTTCAGCATGGAGCGCACGGCAGAGAGCACTTATTTCTGTCAGTTCACGGATTCCGGAGGGGCGGCTTTCAGCACCGGCACAGCAACAGCAGGCTCGACGGCGTGGCACTACATCGTCTGCACGTACGAACCATCGGTCGCCGTCCGCATCTACGTTGACGGCTCACTCGCAAACTCGAACATCACCTCTATTCCAGCCTCTCTAAAGAACAGCACCGCGAAGGTCATGATCGGAAACTACGACCAGGTGGAAGGCACGGGGCTCAATAACTTCGACGGTCAAGTGGACTCGGTGAAAATTTCAAACACAACTCTCTCCGCGACCGCTATATCGAACTACTACAACGATGTCGGTGTCGCGAGTGGCTTCATGTCGTCGCCTTGGTGGTTCCTGTTATGGTGATACAATAGCGGCATGTTCCACATCTACATCGGCGAACGCTTGCCGCAGGACCGAGAGCCGATAGCTATCGTCTATTGCGTTCTATGCCTCGCAGTGCTCGCGGCCCCGTTCGCACTCGCTTTCTATATAGGCTCACTTTTCTAACATGCTCTACGGCGGTGCATACGGAAGTGTCAGCTACGGCGGGCGCGTCCCGTTCAGCTTCACCCCGCCTACCCAGACCACGGTCGTATCCGGTACGCCCTCTGTGGTGCTCGGCACGCTCACCAACACGCGTGTTCTGACCACCAGACCGACCGATACGACGCTACGGACCAAGAACGAACCTACGGCCCTCACAGCCCATCCGAGCACAGTTATCCTCGCGAGCAAGCCAGAGGACGAAGCTACCTTGCTATAATTGCAGCATGAAATCGCTGCTCGCTCCGACCGAGGACTTTATCAAGACAGAGCGCACCTTTCTCGCCGCAGACGCCACGGCCGGTTCGAACGTCACGCTCACGTTGGAGAACAACAGCGGGATCGCTGAGGACACCTACATCGCGATCGGGCACGAAGGGAACGAACTTTGCGAGCTCGAGCAAGTCAATCAGGCAATATCGGGCAACACACAGGCGCGCGTCGCCACGCTCAAGTTCAATCACCAAAAGGGCGAACCGGTAACGGTCTATCGTTACAACAAGCGTAAGTTCTACGGCGCCACATCGGCCGACGGCACTTACAGTCAGCTCACAAGCGACGGCTCCCCTGTGGACATCCAGGTTGACGACCCGATGGGAACGCGCCTCGAATACACGGGCACGACGTACACCCATTTCAAAGCGACCTACTACAACTCGGAAGAAGACGAAGAGACGGACGAGGACGACAGCGACGCGGTCGCCGGTGACGAAACGCTCCGCTACACATCGCTGTACTTCATTCGTAAGCACGCCGGGCTCGCAGGAAATCCGCGCTACTCCGACATCAACATCGAAGAAAAGCGAAAGCAGGCCGAAAACGAAATCAAGAGTGCTATCGGCGCGCGATACGTTCTGCCTCTTACGTACGTCCCCGGACTCATTTCGCGCATCTGCCAACTGCTTGCCGCCGGCTACATCGACTACGAGGAGTTCGGCAAGGAAGGCGACGGCGTTACCTGGCTCGCAGAAGCCCGAGCACTTCTCAAAGCAATTCGCGAGGGCCGACAGCTCTTGCTCGATGCCGACGATGTTGAGCTCGCGCGCAATGAAAGCGTTGGCGTTCTCAGTGGCTACCCCGACGACGCGTGCGTCGATGAAGCAAAGAACTCGATGTCCGACACGTACTAGCTATGTATGCGCCTCGAATGGAGTATCGAAGGAGAGAAGGAGTTGAGCCGAAAGCTCATCGGCCTTTCGTCGGACTTGAAAGACCTGAGAGAGCCGTTCCAGTCGAGTGCCGACTACCTCAGAACTGTTTTCTCCAAGGATGTGTTCGACACACAGGGCGGTGCAATCGGGGAGCAATGGAAACGCCTCAGCCCATATACGGTGTCTCAGAAGGCGCGCCGCGGCTATCCGGATACGCCGCTCATCGGCAGCGGCCGGATGCGGGAGAGCTTCAAGACCATCGTCTCATCGGACCAGGCTGTCATCTACAACGACGCACAATACTTCAAATATCACCAGAGCAAGGCGCCGCGCACGAAGATTCCGAGGCGCGTCATGATGAAGCTACACGACCCGCAGAAGCAGGAGATCGTCCGTTTCTTTCAAGAGTACAGTCGACGCGCCGTCTCTAAATAACTATGCCCTACCAAGACCCCGTCATCGCGAAGTACATCGAGCTGTTCAAAGCCAGCAACGTCGCCATCCTAGAGTACTACCAAGGCGACCCCATTCGAAGTCCCTACGACCAACCTTCCGTGCGCAGTTATCTCGAAGCAAAAGACGCGCGTCGGTGTATCGACGAACGCAGAGGACGAGCGCGCAATGGCGCTCAGACTCACGGTTATCGTCGACGTTCGGAACGACTTATCCACACAGGAGAGCATCCCCCAGGTCACTGGCGGACTCAGCACGCTCTACGACATCATTGAGGGCATGAACGCAGACCTCACCCTCAAGGACACATCGCTGCTCTACATTTTGCGGCACAATATCTTGGTCGATGCGACACACGGCCTACGAACCGACCTGTCATCCATCACCGAAGCCGAGTTCGGCATCACCGCTCTGGGCCAGGGCGAGAACATCTACCGCATCGAGGGACATGTGGATTTCGTCGCTGGACTTCACCAGGTGAGGTAGAATGAACCGTATGAAGGCCATCAGCTCAAGAAGCATCCATTTCCCTTCGTTCAATTTCGGAATGACCGCCGGTGTTGCAGCAGAGCTCCCGGCAGACAAAAAATCTCAAGACGCCATTCTCGGCAGTCGTCACATTAAAAAACTAACGGAGGCGAAAGCCACCACACGATAATTATGTCTAAGACTTCTGGCACACAGACGAACGTCGGCATCGGGATCGAGACCACACCGGGAACCGCAGTAGCAGCTACCCACTTCCCGAAGTGGAACGAGCTCTCTCTTCAAGCAATCGTAGAAAAAGAAATGCTCACGTCGCAACGCGGCGTGCGCAACATGTCATCCGACAGCATGATAAAGCGCCGATACGGCGCAGGCTCGATAGGGCTCGTTCCCAACGGAGACATCTTCCCGATATTCGCGTACCTCGCACTCGGTTCTAAATCGAGCGCAAGCGTCGTTGACGGAACGTACACGCACACATTCACCGTTCAGAACGACAACGCATCGATGAAGACCGCGACGATACTCGTAGAGAATGGAGCTATCGAGTCAACACGCTTTGCAAACTGCGTCGTCAATACACTCGGACTTGAGGTGTCCGACGCTTACGCGAAGATGACGGCCGGAATTCTTGGCGGCTTCCCGGACACCGGCAGCGTCACTGAATCGTTCTCGCAGGAGAACGAGTACGCATATCACCAGATGACTGTGAAGTTCGGCACGTCTCTTTCGAATGCAGCAGGAAACAGCGCGACGCCGCTCAAAGCGCTTTCACTCAGTCTCAACAACAACGTACAGATCGACGAAGCCTTCCTATCCGGAAGCAACAGTCCGGCCGCCGGTGCGTGGTGCTCCGGGCGCCTTGAGATAACGGGTGAGTATGCGGTCCATTTCTCTGACACAACCGAGCTCGCGAAGTATCGCGCAAACACCAAGAACGCAGCCATCATCACGTTCACCGGTGCCGTAACAGGCGGCGGCACAACGCCCGAGACCATCACTATCAAGCTCGGCCGCCTCGTGCTCACCGGAGAGCCTATCGAATACAATCTCGACGGACTTCTCGTTCTCAAACAAAAGTTCACGGTCGAGTTCGAAGCGACCGATAAGGAAATGCAGGTTGTCGTGGTGAACGACACCGCAACCTACGCATAGTATGTCGAACCGACCTCAGGCGGAGTTCACGACATCGGAAGGCAAGGGGGCGAGGGTTGTCTATCGCACGTACATGACGGGCGCCGAGAATTGGCAAATTCGCCAACATATGAGCTCGCGCAAGGCAGAACCCGACTGTGACTTGGAAGCGGAAAAGCTCGCGTTCAGAAATCATCATCATCTCTGTGAACGATCAGACCGAAGGCGTCGACGACGCAATTCTTGCGCTCCCGCTTAACGAGTACGCCGAAGTGGCAGCTCTCATTACGCCCATCGTTGAAGGTAAAAAAAAAGAATAAACGAAGTGCTGGCACGCTACATCGGTGACTCAATCATCCGAGAGGAGCTTTTGATATTTGAGGTTTGCCAGCTCTACGGATGGACGTACGCCGACTACGAGAGCAATCCTGAATGGTTCAATGACGCTGTCATCGACAAGCACATTATCGACACCAACCGCATCCGGGAGGAGCGTGAGCGTGCGGCCAGGGTACAATAGTTCTATATGGCCCTTTTCGGCGGCGGCGACCAAGAGCTACGAGTAACGATCCGCGCAAAGGACGAAGCCTCTAAGCCCATCAAGGACGTTCAAACGTCTATCGGAAAACTCGCGCTCGGGTTTGCTTCCGGGGCTGCCGTTGTTGGCGCATTCCGTGCCGGTTTCCGATTACTCTCAGGCACCGTCACCGCTTCTATCCGCGAGTTCGAAGAACATAACGCCGCTGTCGCCCAGATGAACGCGGTACTGAAATCGACGCAGAACGCGGCCGGTCTCACATCCACCGAACTGCTAAAGATGGCCGACGCTCTCGCGAAGACTAGCCTCTATGAAGACGAGGCGGTCATCGGAGCGCAGAACATGCTTCTGACGTTCACGAACATTACCAAAGGCATCTTCCCGGAGACCACGAAAGCAGTGCTCGATATGAGCACTGCACTCGGCCAGGACTTGAAGTCCAGCGCTATCCAGCTCGGCAAAGCGCTCAACAATCCCATCGAGGGCGTCGCATCGTTGCAGCGTGTCGGTGTTGCTTTCACAAACGCGCAGCAGGAGCAAATAGAAGTCATGGTGAAGAGCGGCCACACGCTCGAAGCACAAACATTCATACTGAAAGAAATTCAAAAGGAGTTCGGGGGTAGCGCCGAGAGCGCGTACGAGAGCGCGAGCAGTATGGTGAAGCTCGAAAAGAACGTGCGTGAGCTTCAGGAAGGCATCGGTAGCGGGCTCACACCCGCACTCAACAACCTATTCTCAGCATTCCAAGAAACGACATCCGGTATGGGCGAGAACGTGGACATCGGTCTTCTCGTGTTCAAGGCGTTCCGGAACATCACTGAGGCGGCCGGCGCGCTCGGCAACGCCGTCGCGCAAGTCGGCCTCGGGTTCGCCGCTGCCAAAACACAGGCGAAGACCTGGCTCGACAACATTTCGTTCTTCACTGAGAAGGAGAGGGCGGATCGCAAGGCCGCGAACGAAGAGCAGATGATCGGTATCGGAAACCTGTCGAACCGGTCCAGTGAGTTTCTACAGACACTCGTGAGCAAGAACGAGGGCGTCATCGCTTCATGGGGCGTGATGAAGACCGACTTGCGCACACTCGGGAAAGTAGGGCCGGCCGCATACCAGGCGACCGCCAAAGAGGCAGCAGCAGCCACGAAGAAGGCCCAGGAGTTCAATGACAAACTATCCGATACCAGGAAGAGCCTCGAAAGCCTTCAGAAAGCATTGCTCGGCGACGACCAGGCCGCGGCTCGAGCGTTCATCGACCAAGAGAAGAAGATCGCCGGTCTACGCGAGGACGCAGTCAATGAGACGGACCCGGAGAAGCGCGCTCTTATCATGCGTCAGATTGAGAAGGAACAAGCTGCCTTGAACGACGCAGCGCCAATGTTTCGAGGCGGCGACGGTAAGGCGGCGGCAATCATGAATGCCGAACGCGCCCGAGCCGGTTTGACTGACTTCGGACGCGAGCTATCCGACATCCGCGAGCGCAAGGTGGAGCGCCTTACGAGCGAGCTGCCGCAAATCGTTATCCAAATCAGCGGCACCATCGTCGGCAATGACGGCATCAACAAGCTGGTTCAAGAGATAAAGAAGAACCTCGACAGAGCCTCAACACTCGGGAGCGTGGCGGGCGCATAGTACAATTGCCGTATGAGCGTCACCTTCGACGGAGTGGAGATACAGAACACCACCTACATGCCGCAGTTCGTGAAGCACGAAACGGCACCTGAGCGAGACATCATATCGCTTTCACTCGCGCGTGCCGATGGCGACGTGTTCCTGAGCACCCGATACGGCCGCAAGACCATTCGAATTCGCGGCACGCTACGTGGAGCCACGCAAGAAGACCTTGAGGATGCCGTTGACGAATTCAAAGAGCTCTTCAGCCGCCAGGAAAAAAGTCTCGACATTTCGTGGAACAACACCACGCGCCGATACGTCGCAACATGCACTCACCACGAGTTCGATCGCGATCACTACCACCTCAGTGCCGTGCCGTGGTCGGCAGAATTCACGGTGAGCTCTGGCATCGGCACGGATACTGAGACGACCGAACCGGTTGACGAAGAATTCTATCTCAACCTCAGAGCAGTCGGACGGCTCCTGCATCTACGAGGGGAACTTCGCGATGGCCGGGAGCAAGCCGGCCGGGCCTCTCATCACACTCGTATTCGGAACGGTCGATGCGGACATGAAGGGTGTCGAGTTCCTGAACACCGACAACGGCGACCGCATCATCATCACGCGCAATGGCGACTGGAGCGACAAGACAGTCATCATCGACTGCGAAAATCGACGAGTTCTCGACAATGTCCTCGCAGACGGCGACCCCATTGAAGGCGTCTTCTACGGGCAGTTTCCTCGATTTGTTATCGGCACGAACAACTACCGCATCACAACAGGCGGACTCGTGAACCAGACATCCGATGAAGAGAGTGTCCCGAGCCCATCGGCAGCGTCCTTTGTCAATTTCAACGATGACGACCTTAACTTTGCTATTGGATTCAGAGTCCCCTACCGAGACGAGACGTTCGGCGGAATCGTCGTTGGTGTGTCGCAAGTCGGCACCCCGATCAACAACCTTCGTTTTCACATCTACGCAGGTGATACCGACCCCGATGGTAGTCCCTTGGTTGAAACAATCATCGTCCCCGATACACCACCAACACATCCTTCCTTTGCCTACCTCACATTATTCGACACACTTCTCACGCTAGAGGCCAACACCATATACTGGCTCCAAGGCAGTATCGCTGGCGACGAAACCGGCGACAGTTACGAATGGAATGCGGACCCGTCTATCGGATATCCAAGAGGTGGTGCGGTTGTTTCCAGCGATGGCGGGTCGAGCTGGACGCCCAGCACCTATATACCGGCTTTCAAGATTCTCTTCGGTGGTGCTCCGAAAGAAACGGACATCACGCTCAGCATCGCCTACACGAAGGCGTTTCTCTAACATATGGCTTCAGACAAGACCGTATACGCGCGGGTGACGAATTCCAACGGCACGTTCCTGGCGAACTGGTTCAACATCGATTTCCGCGGTTACGAGAAGACCTTGAATGGAGGCGTCGGCGAGTGCGTTATCGACTACGCTGTCCCATTCGACTACGACGGCTCTGACCTTCGCGAAGGGAATGACGTTGAGCTGATTCTTCGCGAC
Organism: uncultured Alphaproteobacteria bacterium; assembly: GCA_963778455.1. Lineage (GTDB taxonomy): Bacteria > Pseudomonadota > Alphaproteobacteria > Rhizobiales > Xanthobacteraceae > PALSA-894. Next base: position 1,006,262 of record CAVZUL010000004.1, on the reverse strand, counting down.
AAAGACACTGTCGAAGGTTCGGACGACCCCGGCGGCACACGGCTCATCTACAAGGGGTACATTTCGCTCATAGAGCGCGTGTTGAACCCCGGTGACGAGCGCGTTATCGTCCACATCCTCGGCTACTACACGCTTCTAGCATTGGATATTCTTCGAAGCAGCTCCAACACGACCCTGTACTCCAACCCGGGAGGGCTCGCGATTGCCTCGGTCGACCTTGAGGCCTCCGATATCGGGCAGATTGCGCAAGCGGTTCTCAATACATTCAACATCCATTCCAACCCCGGAAAACTTTTTTGGACCGACGAGTCTATCCCCACGCTGGCAACCGAAGCCGCGTACACATTCGTACAGAAGACCTATCGGGAAGCGCTCGACATCCTTAAGGCAATGGCTCCTCCAAACACGTATTGGTACGCCGATGAAACCGGCAAGGTATCGTTCAAACCTGCACCGACCGAGCCAACACACACCTTCATTGCCAAGCGGCACGTCGCTACTCTACGAGTTGAAAAATCTCTCGAGAAGGTGCGCAACGTTCTCGCTATATGGAACGGCAGCAACGGCCCTTCCGTCTACAAATCCTTCAGCGACGACGCTTCCATTGCACAGTACGGCCGTAGAGCCGAGCGCATAAACGACTTCGGCATCAATGGCGACGATGCCGACGATGCAATGGCCGCATACGCCGCGAAGTTCCTCGCCGAGAACAAAGACCCCTCCATCAAAATCGTCGCTACCATCATCGACAACAATTCGGGCATCAGCGCTCCCGGCGACGCACTCGTGCCGCGACTAGAGGCCAACTTAGTATCGAACAGTGGCTTCGAAAATGACGACGATTGGACCGTGGGAGCCGGCTGGTCGAATAGCGGAGGCCGAGAACATTTCACGGTCGGCGCGACCGGAAGAGTAATCGGAGACCAGGCATCTAAGTCAGTTGTGGGTGAGACCGGGTACGTCGTCAATGACGTACTGACCCTCGTGGGCGGTGACAATAACGCGCAGATTAGAGTCACCGCCGTCGACGGCTTCGGCGCAATTGATGCGTGGGAAACGGTAGCGATTGGTACCAACTACCTCGCAAACTCATTTTGCAGCACGACGGGCGGAACAGGGACAGGTGCGCAGTTCTACGTACCATTTGTATTCACAGAACCTCTCTCTATTCCACTCAATACCGTCGCGGGTACGGAATACAGAACTCCGGTACGAGTACCAAGCAGGCCCGAATGGTCAGACGAATATCCATTTCAGGCGTGGCGCCACCGGCGAAGTTGCCGCTCAGTCGTTCGGGGGAGAACAAAACAGCGGAACGCACGAACAGGATTTTGACGCGGATGCGGATGACGAAGTGTTGTATATCTATGGACAGGCGGGTCCATTTCCCGACCTTCCTCCGTGGACCGGCTCAATCGACAACGTGCGCGTGAATCCGGTCACGTTCGTGCCCTACGTTCAGGCTACCGGCACAGACATCGAGGACATCCACCCAGGCGACACGTGCCGTTTCCTGGGATTCAGCTCCAATCTCTCCGACATCTTCCGCGACAACATGCTCATAACGCGAGTCAGCTACACGCTCGACAGCGTCGAGATTGAAGTGGAGCTCAACAAGAGCGGCCTACTCGACGTACAGGCCAGGCAGGGGCGCGCCATCAGCGATATTGGAAACGGTGGATTAGGTATCCCCGAGAGCTACACGTGATGTACAATTGACCCATCTATGGCCGAAGACCCATACAGCAAGCGTGAGGTCGATAGCATCAAGGAGCACATGACCGGCCAGATCAACGGGCTCAGCGTCGAAATGCTTTCCGGTTTCGAGACTGTGAATAAGCGGCTCGACTACACCAACGGCAAGCTCCGAAAGGTCATCATTGCGCTTGTTCTCGTGTTCGGAATTCTGATCGGCGCCGGTTCACGATACGCGCCGAACATCCTCTCACTCCTCATATGAACAACCCTCCCATCGCCGGCTACAAGCACGCGCTCTATCCGAACGGCAGCGTGACGCAGTGGTTCGCGATGAACCCGAAACGCTACGGCGCGATATGCGTCACGGACCTCACAATGCCGCAGGACGAATACTGCATGTCCGGACACAACGGCATCGACATCGTCGCCCCCTGGGGCACGCCGCTACTCGCGGTCGTGGACGGCTACATAGCCGAGGTGAACAATTCCCCGGCCGGATACGGCAAGCATGTTCGTCTCATGAGTGTCGAAGACGGCGGCTATGTTGACGAATGGATATATGGCCACTGTTCCGAGATCCTTGTGAAGCCCGGCCAGTTTGTGAAGGCAGGCCAGGTCATCGCGAAGATGGGCAATACCGGCTTCGTTGTTTCCGGAGCAACACCATTCTGGAAGAACAACCCCTATGCCGGCACACACGTCCATCTCGGCAAGCGCCGATGGAAGCTCAATCCGAGCCGACCGATCAAGTACGCTCTCCAGGGCGAAGTGGTGAACTACTACAATGGCTATTTCGGATACGTGGACTATCAGGAAGAGCTCGGGAAAGCGGCCGGGTTCGAATACGTCGGGGACGCCGCATTCAAATTGCTCACTCTGAAATCCCTGTACAATGAGTACGGAAGACTCTTCGCGCTCAAGCGCGGCTAGCGGCCCCCTTCACATCTTTGTTTGACCTTTGATGTTCGATAGGAGGGGGGCCGGTGGCCACGCCACCGTTAGCAGCTAGCTCATTTCTATGAAGGAATATTCGTTCAAGAAAGGTCTATCGAAGGGCCTCATCGCGGTACTCACGGGCGCGACCATGCTCGTCGCTTTTGCAGGTTTTTCAGACATCACCGTCTGGGACTTGGTCGTCACCTACGTGAAGCCGGTTCTCGGAACACTAACAGTCGGGGGAGTGCTCGGCGTCGTGACGAACTTCGTCCGGTTCCACTACTCCGAAGAGTAGTGCTACAATTCCGTCCTGTTCTTTGAAAGGCCGCCCAAGAGAGGGGCGGCCTTTCGGTTATCCCCAACCGGCTGCGCTTCATGTGCCCTTCAGCCGTGGGATGCTACGCTGTATGCAGAAGATAAAGGATAAGGCGCAGAGCGCTTCGCTCACCGGAGAATTCCGCGCCTTTATCGGCAATGCATCACGATAGCCGTCCAGCAATGGGCGGCTTTTGTGTTGTCTTGCCACTGCAATTGTTCATTCATACTTCCGGCAAGGAGCCACGCCCACAGGCGCACCTCCTGAAAAACTGCACCTGTATGCCGTTCATTTCCCGTGCCAATTGCCCGCTCTGTCCGACGACCTGACAACGGGCGACCTCCACGGGATGTGAACTAAGCGGCTCGCGCCGCCGAATTTTTCGATGATTCACTGCATTGAGGGATGCGAGATGATCACGATGCCGGAAGACCGACCTACTACCCCGAACGTATGGAGGGGGGAAAAGGTCGTCCGTACCTGGGTATTTGAATTCTAAGCGGCGCGCGGCCGTTCTCGATGCCGGCGTCCGTCCCTACCGCCGTCTATCCCTTCATCTCTCCCTTCTCACTCTATATTCTCACTCTATAGTTCTGGCTTCCGAACCCCTGTGTTTCGGCCATTTCCGCCCATGTTTCGCGACGGCTTCCAGCCGCGACTTCCCACTGTTTTGCTGTTTCTGGCTTTTGCTTTCTTCCCTGCTCTTCCCTGGTCCCACCGGACCACGGCCCAAGACAAGGACAATGACTGCGGGCAGATCGAACACCCTCCGCTCTGCTACGGGCGTCCGATTGTCCTCGCATTAGTCCTTGTCTTTTTCCTGTCTCTGACAGGACCGCGCAGGGCGCAATGCCAGGAAAACAGTGGGAAGTCGCGGCCGTCAGGCACGCGCTCAACAGGGCGGACACTTCGCTCTCGCTTACCGTTCTCGGTTCTCGGTTCTCGGTTCGATTCAATTCCCCAAGCCCCGAGGTTGACACATCACGCAACTCGTTTGCGGTTCGGCTATCCACACAACCCGTACCCGTACGGGTGATACACTCTACTGATATGGGACGGAGGGACGAGCCGAAGAGTGATGCAGGAAAGGCGATTTGGAAGGCGCTACAAAATGTAGAGCGAGGCGGGCATTCACGCGACCGCTTCTTTTCCGACTGGCTCGACTTGATGCTGTGCGCGCACCTCTCGATGTCGGCTCATATCCGGTCCGAACGGTTCGATTCGTCAAAGCCTGAAACGATGCTCGACCACCAGAACGCATACAACGACGAATATCTAAAGATTGTTGCGCGGTACGCGGACAAGAACCCGAAAGGCGCCCGCGCTATTGACCACTTCGCCACGGCATTCGGGGAGCTCGTCCTTGGTATTGAACGGGACAACGGCGACCCGCTCGGGGATGTGTACATGTCCGCTATCTCGTTCGGTGAACATGGGCAGTACTTCACGCCCTTTAACCTGGCCGATGCCGTGGCCCAGATGACCATGACGGAGGTACGTGACGGTCAGACCGTTCTCGACCCGACATGCGGCAGCGGGGTGATGCTGATAGCAGCCGCGAAGGTGAACCCGTGCGCGGTGCTATATGGAATCGACCTCGACGAGCGCTGCGCGAAAATGGCGACGCTCAACCTCGCACTTCGCGAGCTGACTGGCACGATATGGTGCGGCAACGCGCTGACCTGTGAGGCATATACCCGTTGGGATGTTCGAGGCGGGTGGGTTACGCGGGACGATAATCCCGCGCCGCTACCCATGCCGACGAATGGGAAACCCGAAGCCCCCGAAGCCCCCGCGCAGCTCACACTCTTATGATGCCCCCGTGCTCGACCTGCGCCCACGAAGCCGCGATGCACTACGCATCGCGACAGAAAGGCCGCTGTAAGGCCGAGGGCTGCCACTGTGGCCGATACCGTGCTGTGCGCCTGGTACGCCGTGCCAGGGCCGCAAATTGGCGAATAGGCCGCTGCCGCGGTGACTAACGGACACGGCCGAAAGGCGCTCCCTGCGGTCGCTCAATGCACTCGCCTATACGAACACTCTCGAACACCTCCCTTCGGTCGGCGTCGCGAGAGCGTCGCGTTAGGCGGCGCGTTCCGAGTCCGCGATACAATAAGCGTGGGCAGCTCTTTTTTACGGTCGGCTGTCCCGTGCTCAGGCCCTGTCACGATGCGGGGTAACGCGTACCGCGATCGCCGGCCAATATTCCATGAACCGAATCGTCATCGGCCTTGCCGACAAAACCGAAGCGCTCACCCCCGAGAAGCCCGGCTTTCTTTTGCTCGACGACGGACCGATTGCCGACACTTTTTTGCATACGTTCAAACGAGCCAAGGAGTTCAATCCGCACTCGCACAGCTTCAACCCGCTGCCGATGACTTATCGCAACGCGCGCGAGTTCGCGTCCATTGTGTACGGCGAGGAAGGAAAGGACACTCTCACGGCCAGGAACGGGAAGCGAGCTCTCACGAAAATGCTCATGCACGCCGACCGTATCGACAGTCTCTATGGCGGCAGAAGTGACGCCGAAAAGGAAGCCATCGCTATCATCGACGACCTCTTGCTTTCGCCTGTCCTGAAAAAGGTTCTGTGCGGCACACCGATGCGCTGGATGTTCTCGGGTGCATCCGTCGTCGCTCGCTTAGATCGGACCGACATTGGAGAACACGACGCGCGCATTCTCGGGGCGCTTCTCATTTCGCAATTCAAACGTCAGGTCATCATTCCCGATTTCGGTTTCTACGCGCGGGATTTCCACAGCGCGCTCATTCGTGAAGACCGCCTTATTGCAGGCGTCTACACGCTCTCAGAACTTGAACCGACACTCCGACACCTGTGCTTGCTCATGGAAAAAACAGGAATGCAATGCACCTTTGAAGATGCGGAGGTGTTGGCGAAGTACGCGGGGCTCCGACCGACGACCGAGGGCTACAACGGATATGTCCTGAAGGCGATGCGGTAGGACTTGACGGTCCTGCTTCCTCGTATCGTGTTGTGTTATCCACAGTGCGCCCGTACGGGTACGGGTGTATGATGTGCAGAGATGAAGTTGTTTTCGAGATTGGTGAGAGGTGAAAGTGGCTTCAGGCCACACAGCCATGCTGCGGGTGGTTCCGCGTAAGACATCACTGATAGGTTGGCCCCATCGATTGACCATCGAACGGCTCAAGCTCTAAGTTGTATAGCCTACCTCCAAACTCGCCCGTCTCGAAAACGACTGCAAAGCTCTTTGACACGACACATAGCGGATGCAGGTTCACGGGGGTGAAGGCGGCCATCGGCCGAAAGGAGGAGCAAAGGTAGGACGGAGCGGACGCGCTCGCCAGTCAGTATGCACCGTTCCTTTGTCCCCGCGAGCCTGCATCGCAGTGCAATTATCAGAGTCATTTACCGTGACTTATGCAAAACGTACGAACGCTTGAGCAGCGCATCCAAGGCGTGCTCGAAGCACATGACGGGGCCTGTCTTGACAACGAGATAGAGCGCCAAGTCATCGTCGGCGACCTGTTCGAGATGTTCGGGAATTATCTCGACGAACGAACAGCAGCCGCTCAGCTCTAGCTATGGCAATGTTCGCCTGTAAAACAGCACCTCACCCGAAGTGCATAGAGCTGTCTTGGAACCCGTTCGACGATGGCGAGTGCGATAGGTGCTACAACAAGCGCCACAATCTGCCCGACGAACCTGACTGGGACTAAATTAGCAGCACATGCTCCCCGCTTTCCGAGCCCGTCATGTGCGGCTCGGAGAGCAGGGGGATAGCAACACAGCATGTCCAAGACACCCCGCATCACCATCATGGGCGAAGAAGTCCCGTGGGACGAGGCGCCGGGCAACGGCGTTCTCGAGTTGGACCACTACTTCACGCCGGTGCGGCTCACTCAGCACGCCATCAACGAAGCGTCCAAGATCGTGCCCGTCGATACATGGAAGAAACGCGGCCTCTGCACCTGGCTACAGGCTGCGGCGGACCACGTGTTCAAGAAACGACCCGAAGGCAAGATGGAGGCTCGCCACGGCGTCATGAAGTACGTCTTCGAGTTCGATTACGATGGACCCGTGCTCAAGACCGTATCGCTCTAACAACTAATCAACAGCACGCGGGTGAAAGCCCCGCGCAACAATGAAATATATTCTGTTCTCTATCGGCATAATGACGGTGTTGGCTCCTATAGCCCATGCCCTCAACTTCGGACTCATCGAGGGAATTATCCAAGGGGTCGGTATAGGCGCCGCGGGCTTAGCCGTTGCAATCGACGCATGACCTACGACTACCCCGACATGCGCCGCGACGCCAACCGCTGGCGAGAGACGAACGGGACGCCACGGCTGCGATACGAACGCCGCTGCAAGGAACAGGGCGTCAAGCCGGTTCCGGTGCGCCGCGTCAGAGCAGTCTCAATCACGGCCGCCACAGCGATAGCACCGTTAGCAATTCACGCATTCGTATGAACGACATCATTGAAGAACACTACGGGTGGGACGGCCTCTGTCAGCACGGCATCAACAAGGCCGCGTGCAACAAGTGCAGGACGGACCAATCCGAAATTAATAAGCCTAACAACTCAGACCATGCCTAGAGAAATCAAGTTCCGTGTCTGCGGCGCGCTGACGAAGCAAATACTGGGCTACGAAGCGCTCAGGACAACATCGCTCGACGGTACTCACTATGAGTGGTGTCAGAGCATCGACGGCATCAACTGGACTGGTGGCGTTATGGACGGCAAGGGCGTGGAGCTCGTTCGCGAGCAGTGCACCGGGCTCAAGGACAAGAACGACAGGGCAATCTTCGACAGGGACGTTGTGAGAGTTTGGTGGGAAGTCGATTTCAGTGACAGCGACGAACCGCTCGATACTTTCGAGGTGAAGTGGTGGCCGACCGGCGGCTACTGGACCCCCGATAGCTATGGCGGTGACTACTGTCCGGCCCTGGGCAATGAGGACCTCGTAGTTGAAGTCATCGGCGACGCGTACTCACACGCTCTCGCCACGACGATCGCCGGCGCGGCAAAAGAGTTGCTATGAGCGTCGTCGAATTGACCGACGCGAATAAGAGGCGCCGGGAAGAGTTAATTCGAAAGCTAGCTCCGAAGGCGCTACCGGGAAACTTCGCGTGGAGAAAGCTCGAAGAGCTCCAAGGTTTCGAAGGAGATTACACAGAGGCCGACCATGGAATGCACTGGTCGGATACCAAATAATTTATGGACCAAAACACTACCGTGGTGTTCGACCCGACTGTAGAGCAACTACAGCAGATGGTCGAAGCCACCAAAGGCATCACAGCCACTGACCTCAAGGATAAGGCGCAGCTCAAAGTCGTCCGCGACGCGCGCATCAATCTCAAAAACGCCCGCGTGAAAATCACGAAGATGGGCAAGGAGATGAGGGAGGGGGCGAACGCTTATCAGAAAGCGGTTATCGCCAAGGAGAACGAACTTGTGGGCATCATCAGTCCCGAGGAAGAGCGCCTTGAGCTTATAGAGGACGAAGCCAAGGCGATCGAACTCCGGGAAGAGCGCATGGCTCTGTTGCCGGCGCGCAAGGAACGGCTAGCGGCCATCGGCGACGGGGAAGAAGTCTCAGACGATTACATCCTCGACCTCGACGACGTTAAATTTGAGAGCTACGCGACAAACCGCCAAGCTCTCAAGAATGCGGCCGACCTCAGCAAAATCGAAGCGGACCGCGTCGCAAACGAATTGGAAAAGAACCGCCTCGAAAACGAGAAACAGGCCCGGGAGCGCGAAGAACAGGCGCGTGTCGACGAGCGCAAGCGCTTGGAGGAGGAGTCTGCGCGAAAGGAGAAAGAGCGCGTAGAGAACGAGGCCAGGGAGAAAGCTGAGGCCGAGCGTAAGGCTAAGGAAGAACGCGAGCGCATCGAGAAGCAAACCCAGTATCGGAAGTTTCGCGCCGATCACGGGTGGACAGAGGAAGCCCGTGCCGACTTCAAAGAGGAAAACATAGGAGGGGTAGTCACCCTCTGGAGGAAATTAGGAACCTTCGACACCAAGTAGTATGCAAACTTCACCAACTATCCTTGAGATAGCGAAGGCATTGCAGGCGTTCCAGAAGGACGCCCCGACGATTTCCAAAGATGCCAAGGCGAATTACGGAAAATACGCGACCCTCGGAGCAATCATCGAGGCGATCCGTAAACCGTTGGCCGAGCAGGGGCTATCGTTCTCGCAACTTCCCGGTAGGGACGGCCTGACGACCATCATCATGCACACGTCCGGCGAGTACCTCATGGATACCGCCCCGTTGCAGATGGAGAAGCAGACGGCACAGGGTCAAGGCTCGGCAATCACATACATGCGTCGGTACGCCCTGGGCGCAGCCTTGGGCCTCGTAACCGATGACGATGATGATGGTGCAGCAGCCAGTAAGCCCGCTCAGCCGGCGCGGAAGGCGACACCCGCAGCATCGAGCCCGGCACCGGCCGCTGCGAAGAAGGCAGCCGCGAAGCCGGCGCTAACGAAAGAGCAGCGCGCGGAGCTAGAGACGAAGCAGAAAATCGCGGCTCTTATGAAAGAGTTGGTAGGCAAGGAATTGAAGGGGGAGGAACTGATTGAGGCAATCACCAAGCGCACGTCGCTTGATGTGGTGCCTGAGAAGTTCGCCGACATCATCGCTCGCCTCGAAACATTAATCGAAGAATCGAAACAACAGTAGGTATGTACATCAACAAAGCAATGCTCTTCGGTAATCTCACCAGAGACCCGGAGCTGAAGGCGCTTCCCAGCGGCATGAACGTTTGCAACTTCTCACTCGCCACGAACCGGACCTACAAGGACCGGGACGGCAAGAAGATGGAGCAGACCGACTATCACAACGTCGTCGTGTTCGGGAAAGCAGCCGACAGCGTGAACCAGTACCTCAAGAAAGGCTCATCGGCCTACATCGAAGGCCGCATGCAGACCCGATCGTGGGAACAGGAAGGTGTCAAGAAGTACCGCACCGAGGTTATCGCGGACAGCGTTCAGTTCGGACCACGAAAAGAGCGCCGCGAAGATGACGGCCCGACTACGACGGACGACGACCAGCGTCCGCCCGTAGACGGCGAGCTCGACAACTTGAACGACCACGGCATTAACCCGGACGACATTCCGTTCTAGCGTATGGGTTTGCTCAATTACACGACCAAAATCGATCCCGACAAGACGGCGGCCGAGATAGCGCGATGCCTGTCGATGCACGGCGCCTCGGCAGTGATGACGCAGTACGACAAGCCGGGTGGCTTCGTTTCTGCGCTATCGTTCCAAATCGAACTCAACGGCCGCACGCTGAGTTTTCGCCTGCCGTGCAATCCGGAGCCGGTGTTCGAAATCTTGGCGAAGGACTCGAAGATAAAGCGCTTCCACGCTCGATACGAAGCCGTCCAAAGCGAACTACGTCTTCAGGCGGTGCGCACAGCATGGCGAATAGTGAAGGACTGGGTCGAAGCGCAAATGGCGCTGGTCGAGACTCAGATGGTCACAACGCGCGACGTGTTCTTGCCATATGCCGTCATGAAAGACGGCCAAACACTCGCGCAGCATGTTGAGACTAACCCCGCCTTCCTTCTGGGAGACGGCAACTGACGTATGGACTTCGAGTTCACATGCACAGGCACACCGGAGGGGATGTTGCAATTCCACCCGGTCGCCCGGAAGCAGTTCAAGAAGTACCTAGCCGACAACGGACCGATGCGCGTCAAGCTCGTGCTCGACGTTCCCGAAAGCAATCGCCTTCGGGGATGGTTCGAGGGCGCGTTGGTCACGCTCGTGTGCTTCTATCAGGAAGGTATGGACCACCACTCACCGGCCGATCGCCGACAGGTTCGTGAATGGCTCAAGGCCGAGTTCAACGGCGACATGGTCGCAGTGCGCGGCACGGTGCTGAAGATAGCGCGGTCAACGAAAGGCCGCGCGGTTCTCGCACCATTCTGCGAGCGCGTGAAAGACTGGCTGTTCGAGAACTATCAGCCACCTGCCGAAGCACTGGACCCGGAGCGCTACAAGACTTGGCGCGACACCGTGTTCCCGTATGGAGGCCCGGACAACTACCTCGACTATCTGGTCGAGTGCGGCATCTTAAAAACTCAATCGACACAATGAAGAAAGACCTTACACAAGCCAAACGCATCAGCATCGCGCTTCGATGGATGACCGGCGAGATAGGCACGCTTGAAGCGGCCACTGCATTCGGCATCAACACAGCCGAGAACGTCAAGAAGCACATCGGCGTTGCGCTTCGTGAAGCGTTCAAGCGCGGCATTATCAGCATCAACCCGAAGGCATGACGGTCATCGACGAAGTTCGCTCTATCGCAGAGCACACACGCCAGCGCATCGCTATTGAGGCTCATCTGCTCAAGTACGGTTCGCTTGGCGTGACCGAGGCGCGCACTGTGGGTGTGGAAGGCTACGGCCTGGTCCCGCACCCAGGAGCTCGCATCTTCGAATTGCGCGAGAAGCAATGGTTCATCGAAACGAAGCGCCATCCCACTCGCTACGTTCTTATCAGTGCCCCGAGCGAGAAGCCGGAGCAGACGAAGATGCCGGTATGAGTTCGAAACTATCCGAGCGATGCTCGAAGGTCATCAGGCCCCGGAAGTACGATGAAATGAGTTGGTACGGGTGCTATCGCCGGGCGAGCAAGGAAGGGCTGTGCACCATCCATTATCAGAAATCACTCACTCATTATCATGGAGGTAGAGAAAGTTACCGCGAAGCAAATGGAAAAACATCTCGCGGAGAGATACTACGATAGCAGACAGTGGGTTTTTCTGACGCAGGTACGCTCAAGCACTGGCGGCGCAAACCGCGTCGCGGACGCAATGGCGTTCAATATGTACGGAAGCACCGGTTACGAGATAGTAGGATTTGAAATCAAAGTCTCTCGATCCGACTGGCTTTCCGAGCTGAAAGACATGTCGAAGTCCGACGAGATTATGGGCTACTGCGACAAGTGGTACTTGGTCGTGCCTGACGCCTCGATAGTGCAGGACGGCGAGCTACCGAAAAATTGGGGGCTGCTGGTCCTCAGAGACGGCAAGCTGGCCCAAAGGGTGCGCCCTACTCTTAAGAAGTCCGAGCCCATGCCCCCTCACTTCATCGCCTCTCTTTTGCGCAGAAGTGCGGACGAGGTGACGCGGGTGCGCAACGAGCACATCAAACGCGACAACATCGCGGGCGAGATTGAGGAAGCGCGTAAGTGTGGCTACGAGGAGGGACGTGGCTACAGCGGAAAGCGCACAGAGGAAGACCTAAAGAGGTTGCGCGAGTACGTGAGCGAGTTTGAAAAGGCATCGGGCATCAGCCTGGCGGAGTGGAAGGGCAGAGATTACGCAAAGTCCGTCGGCATGTACGTGAAATTCGCCTTAGAACTGGACGATCACTCACTCGGCTACAACATACGGGCGATTGAGAATGCGATCGCGACACTCCAAGCAGGAGTAGCGGACATCAACAAAGTCAAGAAAGCGCTGCGCAATGAGATCGCTGCCTGACACGTCGCGAAATTGGTTTTTGTGCGGCGTAGCCCGCAACCACTGATTCCCATTCGCTCCCGGATTCAACTCCGGGGGTGATTCTCGTTAGGAGTCCGAGTCTTCGCAATCTGGGCGCGAGGACGGGTCTGGTGGCCACAAGCGATTTCATCTTCCAAGGCTTTCAGCCGCGCAGCCACGCGAGTGCGCTCGAACGCGCCCTGAAATTGAAGGTCATTCAGCACGGAATCCTAAGCGCCGCCTTCGTCAATGAGGGCGGCGTTGAGATTTTGGCGAGCCACATCGCGCCGGTAGCAAAGAATCTCGTGGTGTACGCCGGTATCCGCAATGACATTACGTCGCGGCAGGGCCTCGAAGCGCTGCTCAAGCTCGGGGTGAAGCTGTACGCGGTCGATACCGGCTCGCGGCGCTTGATCTTCCATCCGAAGATTTACCTCACGCGCTCGAAAGAGGCCGCACACGTCATCATCGGTAGCGCGAACTTCACGGCCGGCGGGCTCAACAACAACATCGAAGGCAGTGTCGTTCTCGACTTAGAGATGGCGAACGCGGCCGACGCGAAGCTGTGTAAGTCGATCGAGGACCAATTCGCGGCGCTGCCCGGCAAGTATCCGAAGCACGTCATCCACATTACCGGCAAGGACGTGCTCGCGAAGATGCACGAAGAGGGCCGGTTGCTCGACGAGTCGGAGGTGGAGCCGCCAAAACCTATCGCCGTAAAGAAGGGCAGCGGAACCGGCGACGGCCTGGAGCGCATCACGCTCGCGTTGAAGCCCATCTGGCGCAAGGTAAAGAAACCGTCCAAGCCGGCAACGCCGAAGCCCGCGCCGAAGAAGGAGGAGGAGGGCGAGGCCGTCGAGCCGTCCATCGGCGTCGGCTTCGAATTCGTGTGGGAGAGCAAGGCGCTGACCGAGCGGGATCTGACGATTCCGAAGGACACGGCGACGACGCACCCGACAGGCTCGATCAACCTCGACAAAGGCACGATGGCGGCCGAGGTCGACCATCGCCATTACTTCCGCGACGAGGTCTTCAACGCGTTAACGTGGGCAGCGACCAAATCAGCCGCCGTCGAGGCAGCTCACGCAACCTTCCAGCTTGTCATCAAGGGAACGAATTACGGCGAGTTCACGCTGCGCATCTCGCATACGACCAGCACCGATACCACGTCGTACAAGCAGCGTAACGCCATGACGCGATTGAGTTGGGGGCCGATCCGCAAGTACGTTGCGCAGGAGGAGTTTATCGGCCGGACTGTGTTGCTCTATCGCGACACGAACGACCCGACCCGATTCCTGTTGGAGATCGACTAAGCGTCGGCCGTAACATCATCGCTTACGCGCTGCCGGCGGTTTCTCAAACCATTCCATCCGTCCATGACGCGCGCGCCTTCGGCCGCCGTCAGTCCGATAGAGCGCAGCACGTTGATACCATGCGTGGCTAGGACTTCGTCTACGGGTCGAGTGCGAACGGACTTGTCGATTGCCGCCAGATTGTAGCGAGCGTTCTTGTGCAGCGGGATGAGCATCCGTTCGATTTCAGACGGCACCAATTCCAACACGCCGCCGCCGTAGTGACGGCCTTCTAGCTCAGCACTCAACGCCGTCAGCGGGTTCAGGAAGCTCGCCACGAGCGTCTCCGGTCGGACCTTCGACCGGATGCGATATGCGGTATCGGTCGTGTACGCGCCCGCCTTATTCAATATCAGTCGCGGGATGTGATGCGCGCGCTTGAGCATGCCGATTTCGGTCGAGTAGACCGATGGCACCGTGTACCAGGGCGAACGGATGCGGCACTTGTACCGGGTATGCAGCTCCTCGAGCTCGCCCGTCTTTACGTACGCGAGCACAGACGGGTCTCGAGACGCGGTTGCCGCATCGAACCAAAGGAAGTTTGTCGGGCTACCGTGCTTTGCATTCGCACGGTGCTGCTTCTCGTCATAGATGATACCGGGGCAGTGCTCACTCCGACCGAACATCGGATGCGCCCAGCGCTGCAACTTGAAGCGCTGCACCGTATCGTCATCCACGAGGAAGAACTTGTTCGCACCGGTGACGATACCGACATCGACCGACGCTATGTCGTCGAACTTGTGGACTTCTTCGTGTGCTTCCAGACCGTCGAATAGTTTGCGTGTCTTCGGATCGAGCAGCGCACGCGTCCATTTGCCTTGAACGGTCTTGCCGTTGATCGATATTGGCGCAGCGAAAATGGCCGCAGGCGTCTCACGCAGAAATTCCCGGTTGCGCACGGCGTGTATCGCAACGCCTTCGGATTTCTCGGCTACCTCTCGCTTCTTCTCGGCAAGGAGAAGCACGGAACCTTGGAGGGTCTCCGTGAACCAGATTTCTTCCGGGTCGACGATGACCAGCCGCCGACACTGGTCGCCCAGGAACGCGCGGAGCGATTGCGCGTGAATGACGTGGATGATCTCGGCCGGCACGACCATTGCCAACCGCCCACCGGGCCGCAGGAGTGCCATCGAAGCGAGGATGAACGGAACCCACGCATTCGTATGCTTTGTGAAGTGACAATCGAGCAGCGAGAAGATGCGCTCCGACCGCTCCTGAAACTCCGGGGGAAGATACTGATACCGCACGAACGGCGGGTTGCCGACGATCGCGTCAAAGCGCTCCCCATCGTCGCCGAGTTGAGCGGTCGCCCATCCGAGAAAGTCTTCGGTACGGACGCTTCCCGTCAGTGACGCGTCGGCGAGAACGGCGCGCGCCTTCACAGCCTCTTTTGCATCAAGCTCGAAGCCCAGGAGTTCCGCTTTTTTCAGACCGCCCGCGGTCGCCGCCGCAGCGAAGAAGATTCCGTCGCCGCAACTCGGCTCCAGAACCCGTTTCGGCTTTATATCTTTGACCCACCGGACGAGAAATTCCGCCAACTCCGGAGGGGTGTAGTACCCGCCCCTAAGCTTCTGCGCGCTCTCGTTTTTTTTGAAATTCATCTCGCAAACCTGGCCCAATGGTTTGGCCGTCTGCGCGTGCGTCGAGTCACCTTCTCGACCTCGGGAACACCGAGTTGCTTTCCGGCCAAATCACGCTCCCCCACCCGCTCCGACCACGGTGTGAGTCTTTCCGCGCGCGGCGTCAAGCCCTGCTTAACACAAGATTTAGTCGTATCCACTTGCACGCACACTAGGCGTGCTCATTGACTCACGTTGAAGGTGTTCTCTATTTGTTCTCATGTCAACAGAAGACGAAGGCGACGCTCACACCCTTGGCCTGCTGGTCGACCTTCGGAACCTGTGCACGAGGATCGGTGAAGAGCATCACCGCATGGCGTCGGAACTGCACGACCTATTGCGCCAGGTGCAGAACCCAAACGTGCACGGGTTGGATAAGGAGCTGACGTTTCGCGTTGAGCAGTTGGACGAGGGCGTGCCGGAGGACCAGTACCCGGAGATGTTTCGGTCGCTCTCACTCAATTGCAGCATCGTCCTGGCGCGCGCCGCGTTCGAGGCTGCGTGTAAGTGCTATCCGACGCGGCGCCTTATCCTGAAGTGGGGCGGCTACATCGTCGAGAGGTACGAGCCGAAGAGAGAAGCGTCATAAACTGACCGAGTGGAAAGATGTTGCCCGTTTTCGGTAATCGATTTCCGTTCTCGTTTCACGGAACGTTCTGCCGGCCTCGTCCGTCCAACGCGTGATACAATTTTCACAGACAGCCCTTCGGTTTCGGAATTTGGTAGCGCGTGTACATACGTCATGCGCACGCGACGCTCACAACGCGCTACCGCCTCCGCAACTGAGGAGGCAATCATGTGGACGGTCCACGCGCGCTTCCGCATTGGAAGCTACGAGTTCTCTGAAATCGACATCACACCGGCGCTCGGCCTCTCGCTGATCGTCGTCGTCTTCGCGCTCATCGTGCGGACGGGGCTGTGACATGCAAAAGGTCACGCCCTATCTCATGAACGGATGCCCGAAGGCTTGCGCCGGATGTGGTCAACCGTTCCCGATCCGCGAAGGTCGCGTCGAAGCCCACATCGGGCACGACTCGCAGCTCTACTGCCACGGCACGAGCTGCGAAGACGACGCACTCGCTGCACACGCTATTGCGCGGAAACGCGCTTCATAGCCCCAAGGCCCCGACCAAGCTCACCTCCCGAGCCGTCGAGGAAACTGCCCATCGCGCAAATGCGGTGGGCTCTTTCATTTGGAGCGGGCGTGTTAGACTGAACATATATGACAGAGGCCCGGAGAGCATATCTCCGTCAGTACCAAAGACGATGGATAGCAAAGCGCCGGGCCGACTACCTGCGAGGCAAACACTGCAAGCGCTGCCGCGCTCGTCGCCAGCTTGAAATTCACCACCGCCAACGCGCGGCAAAGGTCAGCCATCGCATCTGGAGTTGGTCTCGCGTTCGCCGCGAACAAGAGCTTTCGAAATGCGACATCCTGTGTCGCAAACATCATGTAGAGGAATCGGCGAAGGAACAGGGATGGCGAAAGCTACGCCACGGGTTCGAGCACACCTACGACAAGTACGGCTGTCGATGCGCGTTGTGTAAGATCGCGAAATCGCTTAGAAACGCTAGGCGAAACCGACTGCCTACGACTGCCTAGGATCGAAAAGCAGAGGTTTGCGGGCGTAGTTCAGTGGTAGAACGTCAGCTTCCCAAGCTGAATGTCGTCGGTTCGATCCCGATCGCCCGCTCCAGTCTTCGCTCCTCCGGAGCTTCGACTGGCAAGCCATGTTGTAACGAAGACTGTCCGCCATAGCCTTGGCGAAGGCGGACGCCCCGGGGAACATCGCGCGTGACATTGAAGGTCAAGGTCGATCCCGACAAATGCCAGGGCCACGCGCGCTGCGCGGCGCTTGCGCCCGAGCTGTTCGCGCTCGACGAGCTCGGCAATGCGCACGAGATCGGCGACGGCACGGTGCCGCGAGGCGCTCGTCGACAAGGCCTACCTCGCCAAGGCGAACTGCCCGGAGCTCGCCATCGAGGTCATCGAGGACAAAGCATGAGCACGCGCCCGCCGGTCGAGCGACTGGAGCACCGACTTCGATCATCTCGATCCGCGCTGGGTCGAGAACCCGTATCCGATCTGGGAAGAGCTGCGCGCGAAATGCCCGATCGCGCACACCGAGCGCTTCCGCGGCGTCTATTTTCCGTCGCGCTACGAGGACGTGCGCGCGGTCGCCTACGACACCGAGAATTTCTCCTCGCGCCGCATCATCGTGCGCGAGACGCCGCCGCCGCGCATTCCGGCGCCGCCGATCACCTCCGATCCGCCCGAGCACCGGCCGGCGAAGAACCTGCTGCTGCCCGCCTTCACGCCCGACGCGATCAAGCGCTACGAGCAGCACACGCGCGACATCTGCGGCAAGCTGGTCGCGCGCTTCGCCGACAAGAGCGGCTGCGACGCCGCGGTCGACTACGCGCAGGAAATTCCGGTGCGCGTCATCGCCGTGATGCTCGGCCTGCCCGAGGAAGAGGGCGACCGCTTCCGCACCTGGATTCACGAGATCCTCGAAGTCGGCATCACCCGGCCGGACGTGCTGATGAAGGCGATCGGCGAGACCACGAAATATTTCCAGGCCGAGGTCGAGAAACGCCGCGATGCGCCGCGCGACGACCTGATCAGCCAGCTGACGGACGCAAAGATCGACGGGGCGCCGATCACCGAGGATCATCTGCTCGGCGCGCTGCGTCTGATCCTGATCGCCGGCATCGACACCACCTGGAGCGCGATCGGCTCGTGCTTCTGGCATCTGGCGCAGCATCCGGCGGATCGGCAGCGCCTTGCTGCCGAGCCGGCGCTGATCCCGACCGCGGTCGAGGAGTTCCTGCGCGCCTACGCGCCGGTCACGATGGCGCGCGAGGTGATCAAGGAGACGACGATCAACGGCTGTCCGATGAAGCCCGGGCAGATGGTGCTGCTCTCGTTCCCGGCGGCGAACCGCGATCCCGGCGGTGTTTCCGGACGCCGACCGCGTCGTGATCGACCGCAAGGAGAACCGCCACGCCGCCTTCGGCCTTGGCATTCACCGCTGCATCGGCTCGAACCTGGCGCGCATGGAGATCACCGTCGCGCTGCAGGAATGGCTCAAGCGCATCCCGGAATTCCGCCTCGATCCGTCCGCCAAGGTGACGTGGTCGGAAGGCACGGTGCGCGGCCCGCGCAAGCTGCCGGTGCTTTTCGGACTAAGGTTGCCGTCGGCGCGCCATCGAGCCTATCTGAAGGCCTGATCTGGACCACACCGATGCCCGACGTCGCACTCAATTCGCCCCTGATGCATCGCGCCCATTCCTGCTGGTCGGCGCGGTGTGCCGCCGTGCTGATCGCCGCGACGCTGGTGCTGTGGGCGCATTACGGCACCGCGGTGTTCTTCGAGATCGATCGCGGCCGGCATCGCGGCGTGTTTCTAGAGCGCATGATCCCGAAAAGCTGTCCTCGCCCGATCGGGGATGGGCACCGGTTTTCGGATCAAGATCATGCGCCAAAGAAGTAACGACATGAACCCTCGCACCACCCGCCTGCTGCTCGATCCTCGCCGCGTTCCTCGCGGGGCTGGTGCTGTGCTTCGCGGTCGTGCTGCTCGTCACCGGGCGCGGCACCGGCGCCGCTTGCGGCAGCCGACTGCGGCGATCGGCGGCCCGTTCAGCCTCACCGATCAGAACGGCAAGACCATCAGCGATCGGGACCTCAAGGGCCGTCCGTTCCTGGTGTTCTTCGGCTTCACCCATTGCCCGGAGATCTGCCCGACCGCGCTGTTCGATATCTCCGAGATCATGGACAAGCTCGGCCCCGACGCCGACAAGGTCAACGCGCTGTTCGTCACCGTCGATCCGGAGCGCGACACGCCGGCGGTGCTGAAGGACTATCTGTCGAGCTTCAATCCGCGCCTGATCGGCGTCGGCGGCGATGCCGACGCGCTCGCCGCCGTCGCGAAGGCCTATCGGGTCTATTACAAGAAGGTCCCGCTCAAGGACGGCGACTACACGATGGACCACACCGCCATCGTCTATCTGATGGACAAGAACGGACAGTTCGTCGCGCCGTTCAGTCTCAAGCGGCGGCCCGAGGACGCGGCGGCCGATCTGCGCCGCTATCTCTGAGCCGTGATCGTGCGCGCGACGCCGCCTGCGCGGCGAGGCGCGAGGTGCGCGCGAGCCCATGCGCGGTCTTCTCCCAGCGATAACGGATCGCGCACCAGCTGCCAGAGCGCGCGCCACGCCGCGACCGACAGCAGCAGCCAGTGCAGCGGCATCAGCAGCAGCACCCACGCCTGCCGCAGCAGTCCGCGCCGCTTGAGGCCGATCAGCCCGAGCGTCGCCGAGGTGAGATAGCCCGCGACGAGCGCGCCGCCGCACAGCGCGGCGAGCACCGCGGAAGCGAGATCGGCGCCGGCCGGAAACAGAGCTGTTCGTGGCGATCGCATAGCCGAACAGCGCGATGAAGATCGGATGCACCAGCGCCGACAGCACGGTGCCGCCGACCACCAGCTGGAACGTCAGGAAGCCGCGCGAAGCCAAGCTCGCGCGCGAGGCGCGTCGGGTGGCGCATGTGCACGAGCCAGGTTTGCATCCAGCCCTTGAACCAGCGCGTGCGCTGGCGGATCCAGGGGCCGACGCGCGCGGGCGCTTCCTCGTAGGTGGTCGAGCCGATCACCGCCGCGCCGATAGCCGAAGCGCGCGAGCCGCATGCCGAGGTCGGCATCTTCGGTCACGTTGTACGGATCCCACCCGCCGACTTTGCGCAGCGCCTGCGTGCGGAAATGATTCGACGAGCCGCCCAGTGGCAGCGGCAATTTGCGTTCCGACAGCCCCGGAAGCAGCACATCGAAAAGTCCCGCGTACTCGGCGGTGAACAGCCGGGCGAGCCAGCCGTCGGCGGTGTTGTCGATCGTGAGCCGCGCCTGCACGCAGGCGATATCGGCCTGTGCCTCGAATGCATCGAGCGCGCGATGCAGCTGATCGGGCGCCGGCCGGTCCTCCGCGTCGAACACCGCCGTGAACGTGCCGCGTGCGAGCGTGAGCGCGGCATTGAGCGCCTTCGGCTTGGTGCGCGGTCCATGATCCGGCGCGACCAGGATGTCGAAGGGCGGGCCGAGGTCGAGCTGCGCCAGCGCGCTCTGCGTCGCCGCGTCGTCGGGCTCCAGCACGAGAACGATTTGAAGTTTCTCGACCGGGTAGTCGAGCCGGCGCAGTGCGGCGATGAGGCCCGGCACGGCGGTCGCTTCGTCATAGAGCGCCACGATGACGGTGTAGACCGGCAGTTCGTGTGCCGGCAGGCGCAGCGCGCGCCATCCGCGCCACCGTGTCGCCGCGCCGACGAGCCGCAGTCCGGTCCAGGCGAGGAACGTCAGCGCCAGCGCGGCGCTCGCCAGCACCGATGCGGCACCGTGAAGCACGATCGCCGCGCTCACGGCTGCCGCGATCCCGGCAAGCCACGCGGCGCGCACGGGCGGCGGGCAAACGGCTGCCGAGAGCTCCGGCCGTGCCGTGCGCAACGCATCCGCGGCGCGTTCGCCCAGTGCACGCGCGCCGTGATGCAGCACGAATTGCCGCAGCCGCTGCGGCGACGTCAGCCTGAATCTGTCCTTCGGCAGCGGGTGCGCGCCCGTGACAAGGCGGCGCGCCGTCAGCCCTTGCGGCGCGACGGTCCAGATGAACGCGTCGCCGATGCGCAGCGGCAGCAGTCCGGATTTGACCGCATCGATGAATTGCCCGTCGGGCAGCGGGCACGCGTCGCGCGGCAAATCGAACCGCTCGAACGGCACACGCAGCCAGCCGGCAAGCGCGCGGACGTAGTCCTCCTCGGAGATCACCCCTGCCGTGACCAGCACGCGGTCGGCGCCGATACCGAGCGCGGCCGCGCGCTGTTCGGCGGCGGCCAGCGTTCCGGGCGGCAGCCGCGCGCGCAGGCAATCGAGTTCGGGGCAGCGCGAGCGGGCCCGGCTCTGCGGACCGAGGCTGACGCGGCTCGGCTCCGGCACAAACGGCCGCGCGGGTACACGTCGCCGCCGCTCTTCGCTGTTCTCGAACTCGACGCTACTCAACCCGCTGCCCCGTCACGGCATTTGGTCTATAAGCAGAGCGCCGACGGCGCCCCGACTGCAACTAGTACAATTCGAATTCTAATGAAACAACCGCATCGATGTAAAAGGGAAAAATTGCCGTCATGGCAGCCTCTTAGCGTTCCATCGCCATTCGTTTTTGCGGCAGTTTTCTCGATTTGGTTGTTCGCGCCAGATGGGATCCAACTTTCCATTGCACATGCCCAGCCGGCCGCGGCGCAAACAACCATCCAGCCGCCGGTCACCGTTCCGGGCTTCTGGGATCCGCGGCGGCGCCCCGAGCGTCCGGACACGTCGCGCATCGCGCAAATCCGTTTCCTCACCGAGTTCGACTATCCGCCCTTCAACTATGCGGGGCCGGACGGAAACCCGGCCGGCTTCAACGTCGAGCTTGCGCGGCTGATCTGCGAGGAGCTGAAAATCCCGTGCACGATCCAACTGCGCCGCTTCGACACGCTGTTGCAGGCGCTCGCCGAGAACCGCGCCGACGCCGTGATCGCCTCGCTTGCGGTGACGCCGGAGACACGCCAGCGCGTCGATTTCTCAGATCCGTATTATCGCGCGCCCGCGCGTTTCGTTGCGCGGCGCGATACCACGCTGCGCGACAGCGTTCCGGAGGCGATCGAGGGCAAGAAGGTCGCGGCCGTCGCCGGCACCGCGCACGAAGCCTATCTGAAAGCGTTCTTCACCGAAGCGGAGCTGAAGGTCTATCGCAACATGGAAGCGGCGCGCGATGGATTGCGCAAGGGCGAAGCCGATCTTCTGTTCGGCGACGGCATCGCGCTTGCGTTCTGGCTCAACGGCACGGACTCGGCCGGCTGCTGCGTGTTCGTCGGCGGCCCATTCACCGAGAGCCGCTATTTCGGCGAGGGCGTCGGCATCGCGGTCAGGCGCGGCAACGACACGCTGCGGCTTGCGTTCAACTGGGCGCTGTTCCGGCTGTGGGAGAAGGGGCGTTTCACCGATTTGTGGCTGCGGTATTTTCCAATCAGCCCGTTCTAGCCGGAAGGTGCCGGAGCTACATCCGCTCAACCGTCACCTTCGCAAGCCCCGATATTCCAAGCGCACGAGCGCCAGCTGGGCTGAGGTCGATCACGCGCCCGCGCGTGAACGGTCCCCGATCCGTCACACGGCAGGCGATCGCACGCTGGCCGGCGCTGACGCGCAGCATCGATCCGAAGGGGTGGCGCTTGTGCGCGCACGTCATTGCTTGTGGATTGAATCGCTCACCGTTGGCGGTTCGGCGGCCTTGATATGAGTGCGGGTAGGACGATGCGATCCCGCTCTCCGCCGACACGGTAGGCGGGAATGCTGCGACCGCCATCACAATGGCGCTCGCTTGCGCGAGGACACGGGCCATAGTCCCTCTCCGCGCAGCCCCGTGCCCAACGCAACAGGAAGCCGGTGAGTTCCGACCAGCGAGGTGAAAAACGAATAGTGCCGCGCTATGCGGCTTTGCGCGCTTCTTCCTCGACGAAGTCGAGGCGATCCTGCCCGAAGAACATGGCGTCGCCGACGAAGCATGTCGGCGCGCCGAACACGCCGCGCGCGACTGCCTCGTCGGTGGCGGCCTTGAGCTTGTCCTTCACTTCGGCGGTTCCGATCGCCGCCATCATGGCGGCGGGATCGAAGCCCGCCGCGCGCAGCACCTCGGCGATGACGATCGGGTCTTCCATCCGCTTCTGATCGGCCCAGATCGCGCGGAAAATGGCGTCGCTGTAGGGGATGAGCCGGCCCTCCATCTCGGCCGCAATCGCTCCGCGCATCAGGTTGAGCGTGTTGATCGGAAAGTGCGGATTGCGCACGTAAGGCACACCGTACCGTTTGGCGAAGCGCGGCAGGTCCGTCATCATCCACACGCCCTTGGCCGGGATCGTGACCGGCGAGTGGTTTCCGGTCGCCTTGAACACGCCCCCGAGCAGCATCGGCCGATAGATGACGGTCGCTCCGGTGCGTTGCGCGAGGCCGGGCATCTGCGTGTAGGCGAGATAGGACGCGGGGCTTCCGTAGTCGAAGAAGAATTCAATCGTACCCATGCGCGTCTCCCGGGTGGGTCGGACTTGAGATCGCGCGTCCAAAATCGCACTTTGTCAAGATGACCGGGAGAGACGCATGAGCGAGAAGGCCGTTCTGGTGATCGGCGCAGGTGATGCGACCGGCGGCGCAATCGCGCGGCGTTTCGCGCGCGAAGGCTTCGTCGCGTGCGTGACGCGGCGGCATGCCGACAAGCTTGAGCCCCTCGTCGCGACAATCGAGAAGGAGGGCGGCAAGGCGCGCGCGTTCGGCAGCGACGCCCGCAAGGAAGACGAGATGATCGCGCTCATCGACACGATCGAGCGCGAGGTCGGCGAGATCGAAGTCGCGGTTTACAATATCGGCGCGAATGTGAACTTTCCGATTCGTGAGACCACCTCGCGCGTGTTCTTCAAGGTGTGGGAGATGGCCTGCTTCGGCGGTTTCCTGATGGGCCGCGAGGTGGCGAAACGCATGGTACCGCGCGGCCGCGGCACCATGCTGTTCACCGGCGCGACCGCGAGCGTGCGCGGCGGCTCCGGGTATGCGGCCTTCGCGAGCGGCAAGCACGCGCTACGCGCGCTGGCGCAGAGCATGGCGCGGGAGCTGGGTCCGCAAGGCATTCACGTTGCGCACATTGTGATCGACGGCGCGATCGATACCGCCTGGATCCGCGAGAATTTTCCTGACCGGGCCGCACTCAAGTCACAGGACGGCATCCTCGATCCGGAGGCGATCGCCGAGAGCTATTGGCAGCTGCATTGCCAGCCGCGCAACGCCTGGACCCAGGAGCTCGACCTGCGGCCATGGATCGAGAACTGGTAGGCGCGCAGGGCGCATTTTTTCTCGATTGATCGGCGGTTAGCGGCTAGTGTCCGCGCGCGCCGGAGAATCTGATGTCTGTCGCCGAAATGGCCACCTCGTTGCGCGACCTCGCCGAGAATTCGAACGCCTGGCCGTTCGAAGAGGCGCGCAAGATCGTCGCGCGGCTGAAGAGGAAGCCGAAGGATGAGGTGATCTTCGAGACCGGCTACGGCCCCTCCGGCCTGCCGCACATCGGCACGTTCGGCGAGGTCGCGCGCACCACGATGGTGCGCCATGCGTTCCGCGTGCTCACCGACGACAAGGTCAAGACGCGGCTGATCGCGTTCTCCGACGACATGGACGGGTTGCGCAAGGTGCCGGACAACGTGCCAAACAAGGACATGTTGGCTGCGCATCTCGGGAAACCGCTGACGCAGGTGCCCGACCCGTTCTCGAACGAATATCCGTCGTTCGGCGCGCACAACAATGCGCGGCTGCGCGCATTCCTCGACACGTTCGGCTTCGAGTACGAATTCCTGTCGTCGACCGAATGCTACAAGTCGGGCCGCTTCGACCCGACGCTGCTGCTTTTTCTCCAGCGCTTCGATGCGGTCATGAACATCATGCTGCCGTCGCTGCGTGAGGAGCGCGCGCAGACCTATTCGCCGTTTCTCCCGATTCATCCGAGGACCGGCATCGTGATGCAGGTTCCGGTCGAGCCCAACGCAACGAAGGGCACGATTGTCTGGAACGATCCGGAGACGAACGAGCGCTTCGAGACGCCGGTGACCGGCGGGCTCGCCAAGCTGCAATGGAAGCCCGACTGGGCGATGCGCTGGGTCGCGCTCGGCATCGACTACGAGATGTCCGGGAAGGACCTGATCAATTCGGTGAAGCTTTCCAACGAGATTGCACGCGCACTCGGCGCAACGCCGCCCGAGGGCTTCAACTACGAGCTGTTCCTCGACGAGAAGGGGAGCAAGATTTCCAAGTCGAAGGGCAATGGGCTGACCATCGAGGAATGGCTGCGCTACGCGAGCCCGGAGTCGCTCTCGCTGTTCATGTACCGTGAGCCGAAGGCGGCAAAGCGCCTCTACTTCGACGTGATTCCGCGCAACGTCGACGACTATCAGCAATTCCTCGAAGGCTACCAGCGCCAGGACGAGAAGCAGCGGCTGTCCAATCCGGTGTGGCACATCCATTCGGGCAATCCGCCGAAGCCCGACATGCCGATCACCTTCCAGCTTCTGTTGACGCTGGTCGCGTCATCGAACGCTGAGAATGCCGAGACGCTGTGGGGCTTCATCGGACGCTATCGGCCGGGCGTCACGCCGCAGACGCATCCGAAGCTCAACGCGATGGTCGGCTATGCGATCAACTACTATCGGGATTTCGTGGCACCGACGAAGACGTTCCGCGAGCCGACCGAGGTCGAGCGCAAGGCGCTGGCGGATCTGCGCGACGCGCTGTCGAACCTGCCGCAGGCCGCCACCGCCGAGGACATTCAAAACGTCGTCTATGAGATCGGCCGGCGCGAGCCGTTCCTCGATACCAAGAAGCCCGCCAAGGACGGCCGCCCCGGCGTGTCGCTCGAGTGGTTCAACATGCTCTACCAGGTGCTGCTGGGCCAAGAGAAAGGTCCGCGCTTCGGCTCCTTCGTGGCGGTCTATGGCGTGGACAACGCCGTCGGCATGATCGATGGCGCGCTGGCGAGGTCGGCCTAAACCGCATACTCCGTCATGCGCGGGCTTGGCCCGCGTATCCCGCTTAGGTGACGCAATGCTCGCCTTGTCGGGATGGCCGGGACAAGCCCGGCCATGACGTGGCAAGTTGGGTGCACCCAAGCGACCGCCGCATGACCCCCTTCGACTACGTCCTCATCGCCTGCGCCATCATCTCGACCTCGTTCATCTCCGGCCTGTTCGGGATGGCGGGCGGCATGATCCTGGTCGGCGTGCTGCTCGTCTACTTCGATGTCGCGACCGGCATGGTGATCTTCTCGATCATCCAGTTCGTCGCGAATGGCTGGCGCGCGGTGCTGTGGTGGCGCTTCGTGCTGTGGCGCATCTTTTTCGTCTATGTGCTCGGCGCTGTGCTGGCGTTCGCGGTCATGCGTTATGTGGCCATCATTCCGAGCAAGGCGATGGTCTATCTCGGGCTCGGAATCCTGCCATTCGCGATCGAGCTGTTGCCCGCGCGGGCGCGCCCGAACATCGAACGGCGCGGCGTCCCGTTCATGACCGGCGTGCTGACGACCGTCATCCAGCTGCTCACCGGCGTCGGCGGGCTGTTCCTCGACATCTTCTTCCAGAAGAGCCAGCTCGACCGCAAAACCACCATCGCCACCAAGGCGGTGACACAGACGTTCAGCCACGTGGTGCGCGCGGTCTATTTCGGCTCGTTCGTCGGTGTCGCGGACGCCGTGCCGCTGTGGACCTATCTGCCGGCGATCCTGCTGTCGATCGCCGGCACCACGCTCGCCGCGCAAGTGCTCGAGCGCATGACCGACGTCGGCTTCCGCCAATGGACGCTCCGCGTGATCTTCGCGGTCAGCGTCGTCTATCTCGTGAGCGGCGTCGTGCTGCTGTGGGGCTACTGACTCGCCCACATGATGCGCGCGATCCACAGCACATCGTCGACCGAGAGCGTGCGTTCCTTGTGCGCCGGATTGAGCGAGCGCAACTCGATCGACTTCGAGGTGCGGCGCTTCAATTCCTTTGCCATCACCTCGCCGTCCCTGGTCTTGACCACGACCCGGTCGCCGCGCCGGACCGGCGAGGAGGGGGACGACCAGGATGATGGTGCCGTCGCGATAGGCGGGCTCCATCGAATTGCCCGACACTTCGAGCGCGTAGGCATGCTCGT
Organism: uncultured Alphaproteobacteria bacterium; assembly: GCA_963778455.1. Lineage (GTDB taxonomy): Bacteria > Pseudomonadota > Alphaproteobacteria > Rhizobiales > Xanthobacteraceae > PALSA-894. The sequence goes on along the minus strand of CAVZUL010000004.1, from coordinate 979,108 downwards.
CGTTGACCGCCGGGAACGCGATCTCGTCCCAGCCCTTGCCGACCGGGAAGCCGCCATCGTCGAAGTAGCCGCCGGCCCCGGCCTCGGCGAGCCCGATCAGCGGAACGGCTTGCGTCGAGGCGCCGCCGCGGTCGGTGATCAGCGACACGAAGGTGTCGACCGTGATGCCGGTCGCGTCGAGCGATTTCGCGACCGATTCGGTCGAAGGCCAGCGCGGGCGCCCTTCCGGCGTGATGCGCTTCGACTTGTTGAAGGTGGTCGGATCGAGCCCGGCCTTCTTGGCAAGTCCCGAGGCGGATAGCCCGGCGCGCGCCGCGAGCCGGTCCACCGCGTTCCAGATATCCGAATGAGTCAACATCGAGCGTTGCGCCACGGCTGTCCTCCGCGCGTCTCGAGACCGAATCTTGTCGCCTATGTAGGAATAAAAACGCGATTTGTCCATATCTATCGTGGCCGCACGCTTGAAGGCGCGGGAGCGCGCCGATAGGGTCCCGCGCCCGCCAATGAGGCGTCTCTTGCCGACGACCATCTACAAGATCTGCAACGCGGCCCTGTGGCGCGAAGCCGAGCGCGCGGGCGTCTTCGCGGGCGCCCCGGTCGACCTCGCCGACGGCTACATCCATTTTTCCACGGCCGGGCAGGTGGCGGAGACCGCGGCGTTGCATTTTGCCGGCATGGCGGACCTTGTTCTGGTCGCGGTCGATGCCGGCGCGCTCGGGGCCCCGCTACGCCATGAGCCCTCGCGCGGCGGCGCATTGTTTCCGCACCTCTACGGCACGCTGCCGCTCTCGGCCGTCCGATGGGTGAAGCCGCTGCCGCTTGGCGCGGACGGGCGGCATGTGTTTCCGGAGCTTGAGCCGTGATCGCGCTGTTCGATCGACTTGCCGGACCGCTCTACGCACGCTCGATCCCGAGACCGCGCATGCGCTCGCGCTCAACGCGCTGAAGCTGGCGCCGCTGCCGCGGCCTGCCCCGGACGACGAAAAACTGCGCGTGCAGGCCTTTGGCCTCGACGTTCCCGAACCCGGTCGGCCTCGCGGCCGGCTTCGACAAGAACGCCGAGGTCACCGACGCGCTATTGCGGCTCGGCTTCGGCTTTGTCGAGGCGGGCGGCGTCACGCCGAAGGCGCAGCCGGGCAATCCCCGCCCGCGCCTGTTCCGGCTCGATGCGGACGAGGCGGTGATCAACCGGCTTGGATTCAACAGCGAAGGCGCGGACGCGGTGGCGCGGCGCCTTGCGGCGCGCGCACCCGTCCGGCATCGTCGGCATCAACATCGGCGCCAACAAGGACACCGCCGACCGTGCCGCCGACTATGTCACCTGCATCGCGGCGCTTGCGCCTCATGTCGATTTCCTCACCATCAATGTTTCGTCGCCCAACACACCGGGCCTGCGCAATCTGCAGCAGGCGAGCGCGCTCGACGATCTGCTTGCGCGCGTGCTCGACGCGCGCGAGCGCGCCGCGATCGGGTCGAAGCCGCGCCCGGTGCTGCTCAAGATCGCGCCCGACCTGACCCTTGCCGATCTCGACGACGTGGTCGGCGTCGCGCGCCGCCACCGCATCGACGGCATGATCGTCGGCAACACGACGGTGACGCGGCCGAGCCTGCGCGAGACCACGAAGGCAAGCGAGGCCGGCGGTCTCTCGGGCCGCCCGCTGTTCGCGCTTTCGACGCGCATGCTGGCCGAGACTTACGTACGCGCCGAAGGCGCGTTCCCGCTGATCGGCGCCGGCGGCGTCGACTCGGGCGCTGCCGCCTTCGCCAAGATCAAGGCGGGCGCGAGCCTGATCCAGCTCTACTCGGGGCTGATTTTCCGCGGCGTCGGGCTGATCGGGTCGATCAAGAAGGACCTGCTCGATTTCCTGCGCATCGGCCGCCTCGAACTCGCTTGGCCAAGCCGTCGGCCGTGACACCGCGGCGGTCACGGCCGAGCCGTGGCCGAGTTAGCCGTGGAGTAACCCGATGAGAATAGACCCTTCCAAGGCTTCAAAGAACGATCGCTTGAGGTCCCTTGATCGATCGATTGCGCGCGGGCTGCGCGATGCAAAACATGGGCGAACGAAACGGGCGGAAAAAGTATTTCGTCGACTTGAAGCCAAGTATCGCGAAATGAGTTCAGGCAAGCGTTGAGTATTTGAACGTCGCCCGCGCCAGCGCCGGATAGCGTGCCGCTTGCAAGGCACCGCGCGCGCCGAAATAGATCAGGATCGAGAGCCACAGCCCGCTGTTGCCGAGGGGGCGCAGGAGCCACCAGACCACGAGATACAGCGCGAGCGAGATGATCATGAGATTGCGCATGTCGCGCGTCCAGGTCGCGCCGACATAGATGCCGTCATAGGCGAACGCAAACACGCCGATCACCGAAGCGAGCGCCGCATAGATGAGAAACTCGCGCGCGACGATGCGCACCTCGGGGCTCACGGTCATCAGGTCGATCAGCCACGGCCCGAGCGCGAGCGTGAGCAGCGTGGTGGCTATTCCGAAGCCGAAGCCCCACCCCATCGTCAACCTGACGGCCTGCCGAAAGCTCGTTTCATCACGCGCGCCGACCGCGCGTCCGCACAGCTGTTGTGCGGCGGACGCAAACCCGTCGAGGAAGAACGCGCCGACCAGCATCAGGTTGTGCAACACCGAGTTGGCCGCGAGCACGGTATCGCCGGCCCGCGCGCCCTGCGCGGTGAAAAAGCCCCACGCGACGATCAGCGCGGCGGTGCGGATGAAGATGTCGCGGTTCACCAGAAATAACCGCTTGAGCCGCTCGCGATCGAACAGGCTCGCGCGCGAAGGCAGGCCCGCGCCGACCAGGCGGAATGCGACGACAAGGCCGGCCGCCGTGCCCACCGCTTCGGCAACCACGGCCGCGAAGGCGGCGCCGGTCACGCCAAATCCGAGGTAGAGCACCAGCAACACGGTTGCGGCGAGGTTCACAAGGTTGACGAGCACCTGCAGCGCGAGCGCCGTATTGGCGCGTGCAAGTCCGATCAGCCAGCCCAGCAACACCGCATTGGCAAGCACGAAGGGTGCCGACCAGATGCGAACGCGAAAATAGAGCTCTGCCGCCTGCGTGACTTCGGGGCTCGCGCCCATCAGCTGAAAAACGAGTCTCCCGAGCGGCACTTGCAGCACGATCAGAGCGAGCCCGATGGCCGATGCGAGCAGCAGTGCACGCATCAGCGTGGCGCGCTCTTCCGCCACGTCGCCCGCGCCGAGCGCCTGCGCGGTCAGCGCGACGGTGGCGAAGCGCAGAAACACAAACAACCAGAACAGGCAATCGAACACGATCGACGCCATCGCGACGGCGCCGAGCAGGTGCGCCTCGCCGAGCCGCCCTATTGCGGCCGTCGCGACGACGCCGAGCAAGGGTGTCGTGGCATTCGCGAGCGTCATCGGCACCGCGATGGCAAGCAAGACGCCGTGGGTGACGGAATAGCGTTGCGGAGGGCTAGGTGCGTTCACCCGATGCGCTTAGCAGCGCGCGCGATGCTGAGCCAATGGAAATGCCGAATGGCAGCCACGCGTTTCGTTGATCAGCCGCGCATGACCCCGAAAAGTGGGAAGCGGTTTTCGGACAAGGTCATGCGCACAAAATCATCTCGGGGCGCGCATGAAGCGCATGATCAGCCAGATCGGAATGACGATGATCGCGCCGAGCAGGAAATAGCGCCAGACCCAGCGTACGGCGTCGAAGCCCATGTCCCAGATCGCCTGCACCATGCGGCGGATGCTCTCGATGATGTTGCCGGGATCGAAGCCGAGCGCATGCAGGATGACGCCGACCAGCACGCACAGCAGCACGAGGCGGAAGAACACGGCGAGCGGCGGGCCTCCGAGGAAGCGGCTGGCAGGATTCGGCATGGGTTGTCTCGGGCCTTCGAGCGTCATGCCGCACAATATCATAAATCTTGCTTTCTGACCCTCTCCCCTTGTGGGAGAGGGTCGCGCCGAAGGCGCGGGGGGAGGGGTCATTTGTTGGACGAAGAAACCCCTCACCCGGCTCGCTCCGCTCGCCACCCTCTCCCACCTAAAGGGCGTCCACGCCCGTCTTCGACGGGCTATGGGGAGAGGGTCGTACCGAGTGCGTGTCGCCTTCCGAGCGCAGCATGCTTTGCAGCGTCTCAAGCCGGTCGGCCTCGCCAGGCTGCTTGTCCCAACGCAGCCGGCTGATGCGCGGAAAGCGCATCGCGATGCCTGATTTGTGGCGCGTGGAGCGCTGCAATCCCTCGAACGCGACCTCCATCACCAGGCCATTGTTCGGCTCGTGGGTCACCTCGCGCACCGGGCCGAAGCGATTGACGGTGTTGCGCCGCACGTAGCGGTCGATCTCGAGAAGTTCCTCGTCGGTGAATCCGAAATAGGCCTTGCCGACCGGCACGAGCTCGTCGCCATTTTCGCCCACCGTCCACACGCCGAACGTATAGTCGGAATAGAACGACGAGCGCTTGCCGTGGCCCCGCTGCGCATACATCAGCACGGCGTCGATCACATGCGGGTCGCGCTTCCATTTCCACCACGGCCCCTTCGGCCGCCCCGGCACGTAAGGCGCGTCGCGCCGTTTGAGCATGACGCCCTCGACCGCTTCGGCGTCTGCGCCCGCGCCGGCCGATGCGGGATTGGCGCGCGCGGCCGCAAGTTCATCCCACGAACTGAACGGCACCAGCGGCGAAACATCGACGCGCCTGTGATCGAGATGCCCGACCAACTGTTCCAGCCGCGCGCGGCGTTCGGCGAACGGCAGCTCGCGCAAGTCCTCGCCGTTTTCCGCGAGCAGGTCGTAGGCGCGCAAATGCGCGGGAAATTCCTCCAGCAGCTTCGCATTCACGGTTTTGCGATTGAGCCGCTGCTGCAGCACGTTGAACGACTGCACGCGCCCGTCGCGCAGGATCAGCAATTCGCCATCGATCGCGCCGTTGAACTCCAGCGCGTCCGTGAGATCGGGAAACGCGCCGGAGATATCTTCGCCGGTGCGGGAATAGAGCCGCGCGACGCGCTTGCCATCCGCCGTACCGGCGACCGCCTGCACGCGGATGCCGTCCCATTTCCATTCGGCCGCGTAACGCGACGGGTCGAGCGCGGAGAAATCCTGTTCCTCGATCGCGTGGCTGAGCATCACCGGCCGGAATGGCGCAACATCGATGCTGACCGGCTTGTCGGCGCGGCCCTCGACCCAGGCGAACAGCTCCGTGTAGGGTGGCTTCAGGCCGGGCCACAGCAGTTCGACCTCGTCGGGCTCCTTGCCGCCCAGCACCGCGACCGCGGTCTTGGCGAGCCGTGCCGACACGCCGATGCGCAGCGCGCCCGTGACGAGCTTGAGCAGCGCCCAGCGGCCGGTCTCGTCGAGCGCATCGAGCCAGGCGGCGAGCTGCGCCGGCAGTTCGGATTTGCCGAGCGAGGCGAGGGTGGTGACGACGTGGGAGAGGGTGGGCTGCTTTCCCTCGCCCCGCGAAGCGGGGAGAGGGTGCCCGAGCGGAGCGAGGGCGGGTGAGGGGCTTGCTTCCGTCGCACCTTGGCCCCTCATCCGGCTCGCTTCGCTCGCCACCTTCTCCCCGCTTTGCGGGGAGAAGGAAGAGGGCCACATCAGCGCCACGGTCTCCGACAAGTCCCCCACGTAATCGTACGACAGCTCAAACAGCATCGGGTCGGTGCGCTCGGTGATCAATGCGCGGATGGTGCCGGGCTTGGCGTGGCGGAACGACAGCGCGCCGGTGATCGCCGCGAGCGCGTAGCCGCGATCGGGATCGGGCGTCTCGCGGAAATAGCCGGTGAGCAGCCGCAGCTTGGCGTTGCGGCTCGGCTCATAGGCGAGGCGGTCGAGCAGGGCGGCGAAGCGGTTCATGATGCTCCGCTCTCGTCATCCCGGAAGCCGCGCAGCGGCTGTCCGGGATCCATAACCACAGAATTGTCCGTATCACTCCCATTCGTGGTTATGGATTCCGGGCTGCCCGCTTCGCTCGCCCCCGGAATGACAGCCTCCTCGTCCTCATCTCCGTAACCCACCATGCCGAGCGGCCGCGCCTCGAGCCCGCGCAACGTGCACCAATGCACCAGCGCCTCCTCGGCGCCGTGCGTCACCCAGATTTGCGATGCGCCGGTCGCCGCGATCGTCGCGCAAAGCCCGTCCCAGTCGGCGTGATCGGAAATCACCAGCGGCAGCTCGACGCCGCGCTGGCGCGCCCGCGCGCGCACCCGCATCCAGCCCGACGCGAAGGCCGACACCGGATCAGGGAAGCGCCGCGTCCAGCGATCCTGCAACGACGAAGGCGGACAAAGCGCGATCGTGCCGGCAAGCTCGGCCTTCTTCGCGTCGCGCACCAGGCGCAAGTCGCCGAGATCGATGCCGCGCGAGGCGTAATAGCGCGTGATGCTCTCCATCGCGCCGTGCAGGTAGATCGGCTTGTCGTAACCGGCCGCGCGGACCATCGCGATGACACGCTGCGCCTTGCCGAGCGAATACGCGCCGACCAGATGGCCGCGCTCGGGAAACAGCGCGACCGAATTCAACAGCTTCGCGATTTCGGCGCGGGGGTCTCCGTGGCGAAAGACGGGAAGCCCGAACGTCGCCTCGGTGATGAAGGCGTCGCACCGAATGAGCTCAAACGGCGCACAGGTCGGATCGGCCACGTCCTTGTAGTCGCCGGACGCGACGATCTTGGTGCCGTTCGCCGCAACGCAAATCTGCGCCGAGCCGAGCACATGGCCCGCGGGGTGGAACGACACCTGCGTCTTGCCGAGCTTCAACGTCTCGCCATAGCGGATCGCCTGCGTCGAGCCGGCGAAACTCTCGCCATAGCGCAGGCGCATCATGTCGAGCGTTTCCTGCGTGGCGAGCACCGCGCCATGACCGGCGCGCGCGTGATCCGAATGGCCGTGCGTGATCAGCGCCCGCTCCACGGGTCGCACCGGATCGATGTGAAAGCCGCCGACCTGGCTGCACAGGCCGGCCGGCGTCGGCTTCAAAATGTCTTCCGGGCGCATGGCCTTCAGATATGCCATATCGGCGGCATTGCTAACCCGAGGCGTGCGTCGTGGCCGTTCCGCTGTTCATCACCTCTGGCGACCTGATCGCCGACCGCCGCTACGACCGCGCGCGCGCCTACGCGGCCGATGGCGATCTCGTGGCGGCCGCCGACTTGTACGCGCAGGCCGTGGAACTCGCGCCGGGATTTGCGTCCGCGTGGTTCGCGCTGGGAGAAGTGCGCGAGGCGCTGGGCGACCGCGAAGGCGCGCGCGCGGCATTCGACGAGGCGCTGGCCGCCGACCCGGACGATCGCCACGGTGCGGCCTTGCATCTCGCGCGACTCGGCGCGGCCGATCCGGCGACCGCGGCGCTGCACGGTTACGTGCGCACACTGTTCGACCAGTACGCGCCGCGCTTCGATCGCGCGCTTGAGGACTTGAACTACGCGGCGCCGGCGTTGCTGCGCGATGCCGTCACCGGACACAGGCACCCGCTTCGGCACCATGCTCGATCTCGGCTGCGGGACCGGGCTGACGGGCGCGGCGTTTCGCCCGCATGTCGATTGGCTGGTCGGCGTCGATCTGTCGCCGAAGATGGTCGAGGAGGCGCGCGCCAAGGGCCTGTACGATCGGCTCGTCACCGGCGACATCGCGCACTTTCTCGCCGAACAGCAGGCCGGCAACGCCGCGTTCCACCTCGTCATCGCCGCGGATGTCTTCGGTTATATGGCGGATTTCGCCGAAGTTGCCGGGCGGTGCGCGGATGTTCTCACACCCGGCGGCCTATTTGGCTTCACCGTCGAGACACATGACGGCGAGGGCGCGATCGTCGGCGCGAAGATGCGCTACGCACACGGCAAGACGTTCGTGCGGTCTGCTATTGCCGATACCGGGCTGACGTTGCTGGAACTCAAAGCCGCCTCGACGCGCACCGAAAATCGCGTTCCGGTTCCCGGACTGCTCGTGCTGGCGCGACGATGACAAGCCGCCTTGCGAGGCGCTACGTCTCCCCCGTGCTGACACGCGAAAAACCAAAAGCCCCGAGCTGCCTGACGTCTTCACGCGCTGGTTCGCGGCGCGTGGCTGGTCGCCGCGCGCGCATCAGCTCGAGTTGCTGGCGAAGGCGCGCGCCGGCCGCTCGGCGCTGCTGATCGCGCCGACCGGAGCCGGCAAGACGCTGGCGGGGTTCCTGCCGACGTTGGTTGAGCTGAGTCCCGAAAAGCCCCCTGCGACCGCCAAGAAACTCATCTCCACCGGCCGCGGCGTCCGCCGCGCGGGCGGGCTGCACACCCTCTACATCTCGCCGCTGAAAGCCCTCGCGGTCGACATCGCGCGCAATCTCGAACGTCCCGTCGCCGAGATGGCGCTGCCGATCCGCATCGAGACGCGCACCGGCGACACGCCCGTCTCGAAACGCCAGCGCCAGCGCCGCGATCCGCCCGACATCCTGCTCACCACGCCCGAGCAGCTTGCGCTGCTGCTCGCCTCCGACGATGCGCCGTTCCTGTTCGGCTCACTCCGGCGCGTCATCCTCGACGAACTGCATTCGCTGGTGATGTCGAAGCGCGGCGATCTGCTCTCGCTCGGCCTCGCGCGGCTCTTCACCATCGCGCCCGGCCTCACCACCATCGGCCTGTCGGCGACCGTCGCCGAGCCGGACGATCTGCGCCGCTATCTGGTGCCGCAGCGTGGCGGCGACGCGTTCGCCGACCTCGTGCTGGCAGAGCCCGGCGCCGCGCCCGACATCAGCATGCTCGACAGTGCCGAGCGTCTGCCCTGGGCCGGTCACAGCGCACGCCACGCACTCGGCGAGATCTACGACGCTGATCAAGCGTCACAAGATGACGCTGATCTTCGTCAACACGCGCAGCCAGGCGGAGTCGATCTTCCAGCAACTCTGGGGCATGAACGACGACAATCTCGCGATCGCGCTGCATCACGGCTCGCTCGATGTCGGCCAGCGCCGCCGTGTCGAGGACGCGATGGCGGCGGGCCGGCTGCGCGCCGTGGTCGCGACCTCCTCGCTCGATCTCGGCATCGACTGGGGCGATGTCGACCTCGTGATCAACGTCGGCGCGCCGAAGGGCGCCTCGCGTCTGCTCCAGCGCATCGGCCGCGCCAACCACCGCATGGACGAGCCCTCGAAAGGCGTGCTGGTGCCGGCCAACCGCTTCGAGGTGCTGGAATGCTCTGCCGCAATAGGGGCGGTCGCCGAGAATGCGCAGGACACGCCGCCGCTGCGAACCGGCGCGCTGGATGTGCTGGCGCAGCATGTGCTCGGCTGTGCCTGCGGCGTGCCGTTTCTGGCCGACGAGCTTTATGCCGAGGTGAAAACCGCCGCGCCTTACGCGAACCTCACGCGTGCCGATTTCGACGCCGCAATCGATTTCGTCGCGACCGGCGGCTATGCGCTGAAATCCTACGAGCGTTTCGCCAAGATCAGGCAAACGAAAGACGGCAAGTGGCGCATCGCAAACCCGCGCGTCGCGCAGCAGTACCGCATGAACGTCGGCACCATCGTCGAGGCCGATATGCTCAAGGTGCGGCTCGTGCGTTCACGCGCTTCGAAACTGATCCCGCGCGGCGGACGCCTGCTCGGACAGGTCGAGGAATATTTCATCGAGACGCTCACACCGGGCGACACATTCGTGTTCGCCGGGGAGGTGTTGAAATACGAAGCGCTGGTCGAGGACGAGGCGTACGTTTCGCGCTCGCACGATCCCGACCCGAAGGTACCCTCCTACGAGGGTGGCAAGTTTCCGCTCTCGACTTATCTCGCCGACCGCGTGCGCGGGATTCTCGCCGATCATCACACGTGGCGCGCGCTGCCCGATCAGGTGCGCGAATGGCTGGAAATCCAGGAATACCGCTCGCGCCTGCCGGGCAAGCGCGAACTGCTGGTCGAAACATTCCCGCGCGCCACGAAATACTATCTCATCTGTTATCCGTTCGAGGGCCGGCTCGCGCATCAGACGCTCGGCATGCTGTTGACACGCCGGCTCGAGCGTCTGCGCATGCGCCCGCTCGGCTTCGTGGCCAACGAATACGCGCTCGCGGTCTGGGGCCTGCGCGACGTGGCGTTCGCAATCGAACGAGGCGAGCTTTCGCTCGACGCCCTGTTCGATCAGGACATGCTCGGCGACGATCTCGAAGCCTGGCTCGCCGAGTCCGCGCTGATGAAGCGCACGTTCCGCAATTGCGCGATCATCGCCGGCCTGATCGAGCGGCGCTATCCGGGCGAGGAGAAGAGCCGCCGCCAGATGACGATCTCGACCGATCTCGTCTACGATGTGCTGCGCAAGCACCAGCCGGATCACGTCTTGCTACGTGCCGCCTATGCGGACGCGGCGTCCGGCTTGCTCGATGTGCGGCGCGTCGGTGAGATGCTGGCGCGCGTGCGTGGGCGAATCACGCATAATCCGCTCGATCACGTGTCGCCGCTTGCGGTTCCGGTGATGCTCGAAATCGGCCGCGAGATGGTCTACGGCGAGGCGTCCGACGCGCTGCTGGCGGAAGCCGAAGCTGAGCTGGTGAAGGAGGCGATGAGTTGAGGCGGCAAACAGCCGATGATCGGCCGGTTGGGACGGATGGGCGCTTCGTTCTCGATAGATCCGCGTCACGGACAATTCGGATGGCAAGCGGGCGTTGATCGTGGTTTGAGCCGGGTTGACTTGTCTCGCCGAATGAATACAACTTAAAACAGTAATTATCGCTAACCAAAGCCGCGCTTTTGGGCTGCCACCCGGGGAAAACAATGCCTCACGAGCAGGAGGTCATCTCGAGAGAAACGTATTGGTGCCCGAAATGGTATTGGCCTTTCGCTGTCTGCACCAGGACGGTCAAAAAGCATCAATGGTGCTACAGTTTTAGTTGGTACCGGGAAACCGGCTACGTATTTATAACTTACTGCGAGGGTTGCGAGCGCGGCACTTTGTATACTTGGTACGAGCCTGCCTTCTTCAGTATTGGCTCGAAGTATTGGCGATACGACGGCATTTTGTTTTTTAACATGTGCTTTTACAGCCCGAAGAGCTCCTCCGGACCGTGTGCGACCTAGAACAGGCACGGCAACTAAGAAGGGAGGCGAAGATCGCAAATGAGGCGGGCCCGCGCGCCGCTTCGGGCGCACATCGCTGTGCAACCGCTGGGGCGGCCACATCACGTTCGTTCCGGGAAGACGCATCGTATGGCGGAACGAGCTCAAGACGCCGGCCGCATGCGCGCCCGCCGGTGGAACTGGAAGGCAAATATCTTCAGGCTTTGCTTGGCGCGTCGCGCTGGCGTACGGAGGATGGCGACTTGATTCTGCACAATGGCACAGACGTTCTCCGCTTCCGGCTTGCTCCGCCCTGATCGCCCGGGCCACGGCAGCGTGCACGTTGCCGGCGTCGTGCTCGCGGCCGACTGCCTCGGCGCGCTCTACTGGCCAGAGGAAGGCCTGCTCATCGTGGCGGATCTCCATCTGGAGAAAGGCTCCAGCTTCGCGCGGCGCGGGCAGCTGCTGCCGCCTTACGACACGACCGAGACGCTTTCGCGCCTCGCGCGGCTGATCGCGCATTACGCCCCGCGCACGGTGATGACGCTCGGCGACAATTTCCATGACGGCGGCGGACCCGCGCGCCTTTCGGCGAGCGACCGCGCCTCGCTCACCGCGCTGCAGCGCGGGCGCGACTGGATCTGGATCGCCGGCAATCACGATCCCGATCCGGCCGATGGTATCGGCGGCACATTTGCGGCGACGTTGTCCATCGGCGCGCTCACCTTCCGCCACAAGCCGTCGCGCGATGCGCCGGACGGCGAGATCGCCGGGCACCTGCATCCGGTCGCGCGTGTCGTGCAGCGTGGCCGTGCAGTCAGCCGCCGGTGTTTCGCAACCGACGGCAAGGCGCTGGTGATGCCGGCCTTCGGCGCCTACACGGGCGGCCTCAACATCCGCGATCGTGCCTTCGCCGCCGTGTTCGGCGCGCGCAAATTCACCGCGCACATGCTGGGCGATAACCGGCTTTATGCCTTCGCGGCGTCGCGCTGTTTGGCGGACTGACAGCCCGCCGGTCATCTTGGCTGGCAGGTGCAGGTGATGCTGCCGACCACCTTGAACTTGATCGAACAGCGGACTCGTGAGCTGTCCGGAACCGGTGTCGATACGACGCCCAGATCCTCGGTCGAGGCGATCTTGACTGACGAGGTACAAGTCTCGTTGTCACCGCATCCCCGGGTGCCACAGTACGCTGCGGCCACCTCCTTGAAAGCCTCTTTGGCCATGCGCAACGCCTCACCCCGGTCCTTCCGGCTCGGTGGCTGACACTGGTCCTGAGGTTGTATGCCGTATTCGATTTGGATCATCTCAGTGTGGGCACCGATTGGGTCGTTACACTCTCGCGCCTCGCTCGGGCTCCGGCGTCGCGAAATTGGTTGATCTTTGAGCCCTGTCCGTCGTGGGTAACCCGTCCGTTGTGCGGATTTCATCTCACTACCTCCCGTGCAACTTACGGACGACTTTTATCCTTTCTACGGGAGAAGGCAATCGGACTGGATTGCCCACAGCGGCGCAAAGTTTGCGCGTAGAGTTGATGGACCCGCCACGACGCTATGCTGTCAGGAGCACGTCTAGTCCTTCCTGAACACCACGCTGGCCAGCCAGCCGGTGAGCAGCGCCATCAGGGCGGTCGCGAGGCCATAGAGCAGCCCGTGCTCGCGTGCCGCCTGCGCGACGAACTGCTCGAAGCCCACCTTGACGATTTCGAGCGCGGTCTGCTGGCGCGCCAGCAGTGCGCCGTCGGCAAACAGCTTGACGTCGACCTCGTAGGAGCCGGTCGGCGCGTTGTCCGGGATCGGGATCGCCGCGCGATACAGCGCGGGCGTCAGGAACGTGACGCCGTTCTGGATCTCGCGGTATAGCCCGCGATCGATCTTCAGCCGCAGGAAGGCCTGGCGGAAGGGATCGTCGCGGATCGAGTCCGCGATATCGCCGGAGATTTCCTGCGGCAGCAGGAAGTGCCCAAGCCCGGTCTGGGTCCGCCGCAGCGTATTGATGTCCGCGATGTCGTTGATGGTGCGGTTGGAGAGCACGGCCAGATAGGATGGCGCCTTGACGAAAGTGCGCGAGTCCGAATTGACCCAGATGCCGAACACGCGCTCCTTGCGATAGGTCACGACGGTTTCGCGCGGGCCCGTCACGGTCACCACGATCTCGTAGCCGCCGCGGCGGGACACCGTCTGCGCGTCGCGCTCGACCGAGCCGAACAGCACCACGTCGGCGCCGGTGAAGTTCGACGAGATCAGCACGCGCGAGGTCGACAGCGTGGTGATCAACCGCTCCGCCTGCGCCGGGGAGGCGAGCGCTACGAGACTCGCGAGCGTGATGGTAATGCGCGCCCTCATAGCTGATCCGCCACCGGACGTACGGTGAACAGGTCCACCGGCTGCACGATCAGGTCGTAGGCAAAGCGCAGGCCGACCGCGAGCACCAGAATGCCGAGCAGCAGCCGCAACTGCTCGCCGGAAAAACGCGCTCCGGTGCGCGCACCGAATTGCGCGCCGATCACGCCGCCGATCATCAGGATGAGCGCGAGCACGGCATCGACCAGATGGTTGGTGGTGGCATGGATCACGGTCGCATACGCCATCGTGACGAGGGTGAGCACCATGGAGGTGCCGATCACCACGCCGGTCGGCACGCGGATGAGATAGATCAGCGCCGGCACCAGGAGGAAGCCGCCGCCGATGCCCATGATGGCGCCGATGAAGCCGATCAGGAATCCAATCGTCCAGATCGGGATCACCGAGACGTAGATTTTCGACTGCTTGAACCGCATCTTCAGCGGCAGGCCGTGAATCCACATGTGGCTGCCGGGGCGGCGGATCTCGGCGGGCCGTCCCTCGCGCGCGCGCAGGATCGCGCGCACGCTTTCGACGATCATCATGCCGCCGACCGCACTGAGCAGGATCAGGTATGAAAGGCCGATCGTCAGGTCGAGCTGTCCGAGTGAGCGCAACAGCGTGAACAGCCAGACGCCGGCCGTGGTGCCGATCAGGCCGCCGATCAGCAGCATCGTCGCCAGCGCCGGGTCGAGCGCGCGCCTGCGCCAATAGTTGAGCGCGCCCGAAAACGACGAGGCCGCCACGTGGCTCGCCACGCTCGCGACCGCGACCGCGGGAGCGATGCCGACGAAGATCAACAACGGCGTCATCAGGAATCCGCCGCCGATCCCGAACATGCCCGAAATGAAACCGACCGCGAGCCCCATGAAGAGGATCAACAGGACGTTGACGGGCAGTTCGGCAATCGGAAGGTAGATTTGCACGAGACTAGGGTCCGCCTATGCGAGGGCCTTGGCTTGCTTTGGCCCTCAGGTCCGCGACCAACGGAACCGAACCTTAGTCGGATTCTCCGGCCGTCGCGCGCAAAGATACGCGCAACGCGGCTGAAGGTTCTGTGAATGGCCCAGCCACGGTGCGGCCGCAAGCGTGAAACACGCCGCGGGTAGGACGTATTCCCGCCACGAAGGCCGGGCTGGCGGTCAGATGGACGTGGGCTTGCGCCGAACGGTCGCAGTCGGCTTTGCGGGCGCGGCCGAAGTGGTCGCGCGGTCCCATCCGCCGGGCGGTCCCTTGACGTTCATGGCTTCGTCGGGCGGCAGATCGGGCGCAAAGGTCTGCACCGCTAGCTTGGCGGCAACCAAGGACTGCTGGTCGAGGCGCGAGCCTACGTCTTCGCGCTTCTTGAGCGCATCCTGATCGCCCTGCTGCGCCGCTAGCGCGAACCATTTGTAGGATTCGGCGAGGTTCTGATCGACCCCGATGCCGCGGGCGTAAAGGATGCCGAGATTGTACTGGCTGTCCGCGACCCCGCGGTCTGCGGCCTTGCGGAACCATTGCGCGGCCTGGCGGTAGTCCGGCTTGCCGTCGATACCCTCGGCATAGAGCACTGCGAGATTGTGGATCGCCTTGGCGTTGCCCTTGTCGGCGCCCTGCAGGTAGAGCTGGCGCGCCTTGTCGAGGTCCTTCTTCACGCCCTGGCCCTTCTCGTAATGGCTGCCGAGGCGGTAGAGCGCGGGCGCGAGGCCCTGCTTGGCGGCGCGGTCGAACCATTGCACCGCGAGTTCCAGATTGGCCGGCACGCCGCGCCCTTCTGAGAAGCGCACGCCGATCTCGTATTCGGCCGCCGGATTGCCGGCCGCAGCGGCTGCCCGCAATGCCGGCCCGCCGATCGAGCCGGGAAGTGCCGCCGCACCTGACTGCGGCGGCGCAATAGCGGCGATGGGAACCGGCGCCTGCGGCGCGATGTTCATCGGCGGTTTGACCGAGCCGGTGATGTCGGCGGCCGGAGCGGCTGGCGCCGGTGCACTTGCCGGCGCTGGAGGCAGAACCGGCGTCGGAGCCATCAAGTTGGCGCTCGGTATCGGCGCGACGAGCGGTTCGGCGGCGGACTGGCGGCTCGCAGCGGGTGCCTGCGCGGCGGGCTCTGCTGTTGCTGCTGCTGCTGCTGCTGCTGTGGCAGCAGGTGCGGCCGGTGCGGCGGGCGCCGCCATCTTGCGCACCTCCGGCGGCTGCGCCCGGCTCGATGTCGGCGCAGGCTTCTCGGCGCGGTTGTCGGCGCTCATCATCCCGACAACCTGGATCGTGCCGTAAAGCACCAGAAGCGCGCTGACACCGACCATAAGCGCGCGACGGCGGTTGGCGAGGAAACGCCCGATCAGGCTGGTCGGCGTCGCATCGTCCTTGTGCTCTTCGCGCGGGCTTTCGACCGTACCGCCCTCGCTGGCGGCGGCCTGTGCGGCTCGCCGGGCGGCTGCGATGAAATTGGCCTTGCCGGTGATCTCGGGCGTGCCCTCGCGCTTGAGCGGCGCGAGCGCGGCCTCCGACGCCGCGATGCGCTCGGCCGGCGAACGTCCGCGTCCGGCGCTGCCGGGTTCGAGCGGCGTGTCGGCGGGAAGATCCGGATCGATCGGCGGCCGTTCAGTTCGCTGAACGTGCATGAACGGCGTCGGGCGCAGCGCCGGCACGGACGGCTCGGGCGCGATCGCCACCGGCTCGGGCGCCCGCAATTCGGGCGCGAGCATCTCGGGGGCGCGCATTTCCGGGGCACGCGCTTCGGGCATTGCCATCGGCTCGCGCGGCTGCGCAGGTTCGCCCGCATAGGCGGGCTGGCGCGTTTGCGCACCGGTCTCGACCATCGCGAGACGCTCGACCAGACGCTCCAGCGTATCGTGCACGGCTTCGAGCGTTTCGTGCGTGCGCTGCTCGCTCTCGGCAAGATCGCGTTTGAGTGAGGAGACCTCCGCGTCGCTCCGTGGCACCGCCTCGGCCATGTCGGCCGCGACCTGGCGCGCGACACGTTCCGCGGTCAGGGCCGACTCCTCGCGCGCTTCGCGGATCTGCAGTGTCAATTGCGCAATGCCGCGCTCGACCGCGCTGAGATCGCCGAACTTCTGATCCGCTGCCTCGATCCTCTCGGCGATCCCGTGAATCTGCCGCTCCAGATGCTCGAACGCCGCTTGGTCGCGCGCAAACGAGTCGGAATGGTTCAACTTGTCGGTCAGCGCGCTGACGAGCGACTCCAGATTGCTCGGCAGTGGCCCCATCTGCTCCACGCGGGTGTCGAGCGCCTGGGTCAACTCGTTGACACGGTGCGCAAGCGAGTCGAGGCCGGTTGCGCCGGTTCGCTCCGCGATGTGGTCGATGCGCGCGCTCAGCGCCTGCACGTCGCCGGCAAGCGATGCGACACCTTCGGCCGACGCGACGCCGGCTGAGAGTTCGCGCAGTTCGCTGATCGCGGCTTCGAGATAGCGCAGCGTTTCGGGATCGGGCGAGCCGACCGCGAGGCTGTCCATCTTGTGCGACAGCTCGGACACCCGTTCGTCGAATCCCGCCAGGCCCTCGGCCGGCGTCATCGCATTGAGCCGCTCATGCACTTCGGCAAGGTCGCGCTCGATACCCTCCAGCGCCGAGGGATCGGCGCCGCGGCCATAGCCGTGGTCGATCCGCTCCGCGATGGCGTGCATTTCGCTGTGCAGGCTTTCGAGCGAGCGGCGCGGCAACGCTTCGTTGATGGCGCGCGCGATCTCGGAGAGGTCCGCGCGCAGTCCGCTAATCGCATCCTCGACGCCCGAGGGGCGCCGCAGCGTTTCGATCTGCTCGGTGATGTGATGCAGCTGCCGCGCGAGGCTGGCGAAATCCGCGCTCGGCGCGGCCGCTTGCTGTGGCTCAGATGATGCCGGTGCGGGCGTGCTCTCGAGCGCCTGCTGGCGCGCGGCGATTTCCGCGATGGCCTGGTCGATCCCGATGTCGAGCGATTGCAACTGCGATCGGCGGCGCACGGTCGTCCGCACGGGAGACGGCCGGCGCGGGCCGCCCGGAGGTCAGTTGTTCGAGCCGGGCATTGAGCTTCGCGACGGTGTCGGCGAGCCGCGCACCGCGTGCAGACGGTGTCGTGGGTTCGGTAAACTCATCGCCGCCCGTATGGCCAAAGCGCTGCGACAATTCTCCGAGGCGCGCACTGATCGGACCGCGGCCCGTCGGCCGCACACCGGCGGTCGCAGCCGAATCCCCGAACGTCGAGCGCAGCCATTCCTCAACCGACATACCGGCGCGGTGGGCGGCTTCACGCGCGGCCTGGTAGAGTTCCGGGCTCAGTCCGCCTTCGTTCCACGATGCGCCTGACGTCATTGATCAACCCGCAGCTTTTGCACGGTCGGAGAGCAGGTCGCCCTCCGTCGGAAGCGGACGCTCGTTAAAGGGAAATGGACGGCGCGCGCAGTCCTGCGTCCTCAGGCATGACTTTTCCGCGTTACGGTAAATAAGCCGTTAAGGTTCATGGCTTTGCGCCGGAAGGCGAACCGGGCGCCTCGGGCGTGCCAAGCTGGCGGTATCTCGGTATCGGGCAGCAATACTTGTTTTGGTTGTATTTCAGCAGACGCCGTGTTATTCGTGTAAATGCTGGACCAGATTACCGTTATCTTGGGTCTCGTAACGTCAGCAGGCTCGCTTTTCCTCACGACGCGTACTATCTGCGCGCTAAATGTCCCTATACGGGTGCGACGCATGAACACGAGGCAAGGCAATAGAGATGGACGATTCCCGCGACATGGAGAGCTCGGTGGCGCAGGTTTGGGCTGCTGAGCCGTCGGGAGACGACGATTCTTCCAGCGGCAAGGCCGCATTCACGATCGGCGAACTTTCACGCGAATTTGGCGTCACATTGCGGGCGCTACGCTTCTACGAGAACAAGGGGTTGATCTCGCCGCAACGCGACGGGCTGAGCCGGCTGTATTCGCAGGGCGACCGCACGCGTCTCGCGCTGATTCTCAAGGGCAAGAAGCTTGGCTTCACCCTTGGTGAAATCCGTCAGATGATCGCGGTCGAGGAGGGCGACGCCGACACCAAGGCGCTAACCCTTAGCCGCGAGAAATGCCTGGAGCAGATCGAGTTGCTGCAGAAGCAGAAAGCCGAGATCGACGAGGGGCTTAACGAGCTCTTCCGGATCTATTCGTCGTTGACCGGCAAAATTGCCGACAACGATCGCCGCACCGGCTAAAGCCGGCTGCGATCCGCAAGTCGGATAAAGATTTGTAAAATCAAGAAGATAGCGGTTGCGACCGTACGACTTAGCGCGCCCGGTCCGTGCCTGCTGGGTCAATGAAAAGTGCGTGCCTTATCTTGACGTTTACGTAAACTAGATGTATCAAGCTCCCACTTCAAACCCGCCCGGGGAGCTGACGGCGTGACCGAAGTCGAGCATTCCGATTTCCGCGTTTCCGACCTGATCGGCGGCTTCACCGCCGGAACGCCCGAGCGCGACATCTTCACCATCCGCGATCTGACCAAGGAGTTCGGCGTATCCGCGCGGACGCTGCGCTTCTACGAGGAGAAGGGTCTCCTCGACCCCGCGCGTCGCGGCGAGCAGCGGCTCTACACGCGGCGCGACCGCGCGCGGCTTGCCTATGTGCTCGCCGGCAAGACGGTCGGCTTCTCGCTCGAGGAAGTGCGCGAGATGCTCGATCTTTACGATGTCGGCGATGGTGGCGTGACACAGCTCAAGGTCGCTCTCGCGAAATTCGGCGAGCGTATCGAGCGGCTCGAACGGCAGAAGAACGATATCGACCGCGTCGTCGCCGAACTGACGCGTGCAAGCGATGTGATGAAGGCGAAGCTCGCGGCACGCGAAGCCACCCCTGATCACCCTCCCCTGAAAGGGGAGGGTCGGATCGCCGCAGGCGATCCGGGGAGGGGTCAAGGCGCGGCGGAACCATTAGACCCCCACCCGGCGAGCTTCGCTCGCCGACCTCCCCCTTTCAGGGGGAGGTAAAGAAAGCGGAGACGATCATGCCGACCTACAAGGCGCCCGTGGAAGACGTGAAGTTCCTGCTCAACGACGTGTTTCACATGGAGCGCTACGGCAACATGCCGGGCTTTGCCGACGCGTCTCCCGATGTCGTTGCGGCGATCCTGGAAGAGGCCGCGAAGTTCGCCGAGGAGGTTGTTGCGCCGCTCAACCGCATCGGCGATCTCGAAGGCTGCAAGCGCAATCCCGACGGCAGCGTGACGACGCCGAAGGGTTTCAAGGAAGCGTTCCATCAGATGGTGGAAGGCGGCTGGGTCGGCATTTCGGTGCCGGCCGAGTACGGCGGGCAGGGGCTGCCTGCGACCATGACGACGGTCGTGAGCGAGTTCATCGCGTCGGCCAATCTCGCCTTCTCGATGTATTCGGGCCTGACACAAGGCGCGATCGCCTCGATCCTGCATCACGCCTCGCCCGAGCAGAAGAAAACCTATCTGCCGAAGCTGACCACCGGCGAGTGGACCGGCACCATGAACCTGACCGAGCCGCATTGCGGCACCGATCTCGGCATGCTGCGTACCAAGGCAGTGCCGCAAGCCGACGGCAGCTACAAGCTCACCGGCACCAAGATCTTCATCTCGGCCGGCGAGCACGATATGGCCGAGAACATCATCCATCTCGTGCTGGCGCGCATCGAAGGTGCGCCGGAGGGCACGAAAGGCATCTCGCTCTTCATCGTGCCGAAATTCTTCGTGAATGCCGACGGCTCGGTCGGCGCGCGCAACGGCGTGATGTGCGGCTCGATCGAGCACAAGATGGGCATCCACGGCAATTCGACCTGCGTGATGAACTATGACGGTGCGACCGGATGGCTGATGGGCGAGCCGAACAAGGGCCTGCAAGCCATGTTCACGATGATGAACGAGGCGCGGCTTGCGGTCGGCTTGCAGGGGCTGACGCAGTCCGAGGTCGCTTACCAGAACGCCGCAAATTATGCGCGCGAGCGCCTGCAGGGCCGCTCGATCTCCGGCGTGAAGGCGCCCGACAAGCCGGCCGACCCGATCATCGTGCATCCGGACATCCGCCGCGTGCTGATGTCGATCAAGTCGTTCAACGAGGCGGCACGCGCGCTCGTGCTGTGGACGGCGCTGCGCGCCGACATCCAGCGCCGCTCCGAGGACGAGAAAGCGCGCCAGGCCGCCGAAGACCACATGAGCCTGATGACGCCGGTGATCAAAGGCGTGCTCACCGACACCGGCTTCGCCAACACGGTCGCGGCGCAGCAGGTGTTCGGCGGCCATGGCTACATCGGCGAGCATGGCATGGAACAGTTCGTGCGCGATGCGCGCATCGCGCAGATCTACGAGGGCGCGAACGGCATCCAGGCGCTCGATCTGGTCGGCCGCAAGCTCGGCCGCGACGGCGGGCGCGCCATCACGGCGTTCTTCAACGAGGTATCGGCCTTCGTGAAGGCGAACGGCGACGAGGCGATGAAGCCGTACGTGGCGCCGCTCGCCGAAGCGCTGGCGCAGCTGCAGCAGGCCACGATGTGGTTCATGCAGAACGCCCTGAAGAAGCCGGACAATGCCGGCGCCGGCTCGACCGATTACATGCACCTCTTCGGGCTGGTCGCGCTCGCCTACATGTGGGCGCAGATGGCCAAGACCGCGCAGGACAAGCTGACGAACGGCGCGAACGGCTCCGAGGAACGCATGAAGGCGAAGCTCGTCACCGGAAAGTTCTTCATGGAGCGCGTGCTCCCCGAAACGGCGGCGCACTTGAAGCGCATCACCACCGGCGCCGACACCATGATGGCGCTGCCCGCGGAGGCGTTCTAGTTCATGGACAACCTGACCGGTGGCTGTCAGTGCGGCGCGGTGCGCTACGAATGGCTGGAGAGACCGGCCTATTCGAGCGTGTGCTATTGCCGCATGTGCCAGAAGGCTTCCGGCCAGCCGTTCATGGGGCTGACCGGCGGCAAGATCGAGCATCTCAAATGGACGCGCGGCACCCCGTCGCTCTTCCGCTCATCCAGCATGGCGCAGCGCGGCTTCTGCCGGGATTGCGGCACGCCGCTCACCTATGGGTTCGACGGCAATGGCCGCATCAGCGTGACGATCAATTCGCTCGACGACCCCGAGGCGATGCCGCCAACCAAGCAGTACGGCACGGAAGGTGAGATCTCGTGGCTGAAGGGCATCCACGATCTGCCGGCGCAACGCACCGAGGAGTGGCTGGCCAAAGACAAAGCCGCGCAAATGGTCAACAATCAGCGTAGCGCATAGGGAATAGAGAAACGCCGATGGAATCCCTTCAAGTCCCGCGTCCCGCCTGGATGACCGAAGACCTCGTGCTGCTCGAAGAGCAGGCGCGGCGTTTTCTCGCGAGCGAGCTTGTGCCGCATGCCGAGAAATGGACCGAGGACGGCATCATGGAGCGCTCGGCCTGGGACAAGCTCGGACAGGCGGGCCTCTTGTGCGCCGGCATTCCGGAGGAATACGGGGGCGCAGGCGGCACCTTCGCGCATGAGACCGTCATCAACCGCGAATTCGCGCTCGCGGGTCTCGACTCGCTTGGCGCGCCGTTGCATTCCGGCATCGTCGCGCCCTACATCCTCAATTACGGCACCGAGGAGCAGAAGAAGAAGTGGCTGCCCAGGCTCGCGACCGGCGAGATGATCGGCGCGATTGCGATGAGCGAACCCGGCACCGGCTCGGACCTGCAGGGCGTGAAGACGACCGCGAAGAAATCCGGCAACGGCTATGTGCTGAACGGCTCGAAGACCTTCATCACCAACGGCCAGCACGCCAATCTGATCGTCGTCGTCGCCAAGACCGATCCCGCGAAGGGCGCCAAGGGCACCTCGCTGATGATGGTCGAGACCGACGACGCACCCGGCTTCCGGCGCGGCCGCAAGCTCAAGAAGCTCGGCATGGACTGGGCCGACACGTCCGAGCTGTTCTTCGATGAGGTGAAGCTCCCGGCCGAAGGCCTGCTCGGCACCGAGGAAGGGCAGGGCTTCGTGCAGCTGATGCGCGACCTGCCGCAGGAGCGCATCATCGTCTGCACCGCCGCGATCGGCATGATCGAGCGCGCGCTGCGCCTCACCATCGACTACGTCAAGGAGCGCAAGGCGTTCGGCAAGGCGATCATCGAATTCCAGAACACGCAGTTCGAGCTCGCCGAGTGCAAAAGCGAGGCGACCATCGGGCGAGTCTTCCACGATCACTGCGTCGAGCGCCACATCCGCCGCGAACTCGACACCACCACTGCCTCGATGGCCAAATACTGGCTCACCGATCTGCAGAACAAGATCGTCGACCGCTGCCTGCAACTGTTCGGCGGCTATGGTTATATGGACGAATACCCGATCTCGCGCATGTACCGCGATGCGCGCGTTCAACGCATCTACGCCGGCACCAACGAGATCATGAAGCTGCTGATCGCGAGGAGTTTGTAGTTCACCGTCGTCCCGGCCAAGCCCGCAGGGCGCGAGCCGGGACCCATAACCACCGACTGAGTTTATGAATTCCCGGCTCTCGCTACGCTCGGCCGGGATGACCAGAGAGATGACGGAGAGAATCCAATGACCGACGCATTCGTTTACGACGCCGTGCGCACCCCGCGCGGCAAGGGCAAGGCCGACGGCTCGCTGCACGAGGTGACCGCGCTCAATCTCGCGACGCAGGCGCTGGGCGCGATCAAGGATCGCAACAAGCTCGATCCTGTGCTGGTCGACGACGTCGTGCTCGGCTGCGTCGATCCGGTCGGCGAGGCGGGCGGCGACATCGCGCGTGCCGCGGCCTTGACGGCGGGCTACGGCAACACGGTCGCGGGCGTGCAGATCAACCGGTTCTGCGCCTCGGGCCTCGACGCGATCAACTTCGCGTCCGCGCAGGTGATGTCCGGTCAGCATGACATGACCATCGGCGGCGGCGTCGAGTTGATGAGCCGCGTCGGCATGGGCGCCTCGGGCGGCGCGTGGCCGATGGACCCGGCCATTGCAGTGCCGACCTACTTCCTGCCGCAGGGCATTTCGGCCGACGTGATTGCCAGCAAGTATGGCTTCTCGCGCGATGACGTCGACGCTTATGCGGTCGAGAGCCAGAAGCGCTCGAAGGCCTCATGGGACGCCGGGAATTTCAAGAACTCCGTCGTGCCCGTGAAGGACATCAACGGCATCACGATCCTCGGGCATGACGAGCACATGCGGCCGACCACGACGATGCAGTCGCTCGCACAGCTGCAGCCGTCATTCGTGCAGATGGGCGAGATGTACGGCTTCGACGCGGTCGCGACGCAGGCCTACCCGGAGCTGGAAACCGTCACGCACGTGCATCATGCCGGTAATTCGTCCGGCATCGTCGACGGCGCCGCCGCCGTGCTGATCGGCAACAAGGACTCCGGCAAGGCCGCGGGACTGAAGCCGCGCGCGCGCATCCGGGCCTTCGCCAACATCGGCTCCGAACCCGCGATCATGCTCACCGGCCCGATCGACGTGACGCACAAGGTGCTGAAGAAGGCCGGCATGAAGGTCGAGGACATCGATCTGTTCGAGCTGAACGAAGCGTTCGCCTCGGTCGTGCTGCGCTACATGCAGGCGCTGAACATTCCGCACGACAAGATCAACGTTGCGGGCGGCGCGATCGCGATGGGCCATCCGCTCGGCGCGACCGGCGCGATGATCTTCGGCACGGTGCTCGACGAACTGGAGCGGCGCAATCTCAACACCGCGCTGGTCACGCTCTGCATCGGCGCCGGGATGGGAACGGCGACGATTATCGAGAGGGTTTAGCGTCATTCCGGGGCGCGCCGCAGGCGCGAGCCCGGAATCGATAAACGCGAACCGAGCGATCCTGAAGCGCTCGTGATTATGGATCCCGGACAATCGCTGCGCGATTTCCCGGATGACCAGCGGGGAGCGACGAGAGAGAATGCCCAAAATCGACAAGGCCACGCTTGAGACGCGCGTCGGCTCGCCGAATTATCCGGCGCCGTTCCAGCCGGTCTGCGCCGGGCGGCACAAGACCGCGCTCGGCAATGCCGTCGGGCTCACGCAGTTCGGCGTGAACCTGACGCGGCTCGAGCCCGGTGCTGCGTCCGCCTTGCGCCACTGGCACGAGGCGGAGGACGAGTTCGTCTACATTCTGGAAGGCCAGTGCGCGCTGATCGAAGACGGCGGTGAAACGATCCTCGGGCCCGGCGACTACGCGGGCTTCAAGGCCGGCGTCGCGAACGGCCATCACCTGGTGAACAAGTCGAACGGCGACGTTCTCTATCTCGAAATCGGCTCGCGCGCGCCGAGCGAACGCGCGCACTACCCCGACGACGACCTGAAGTTCGAGCGCGACGGCAAACAGCTTCGCATCCTGCACAAATCCGGCGCGCCATACTGAGCCGCCAATACCTTCCGAGGAGAATACTGATGGCCAATTTCAAATTCGACGTCGATGCCGACGGCATTGCGCTGATCACCTGGGACATGCCGGGCAAGTCGATGAACGTGATCGACACCTCGGTCATGGACGAACTCGACGCGCTGGTCGGGCAAGGTTGCGTCGGACGCGGCGATCAAGGGCGCGGTCGTGACCTCCGGCAAGGACACGTTCGGCGGCGGCGCCGACCTCACCATGCTGGAAAAGCAGCGCAACGATTTCGAGACGATCCGCAAGCAAAAGGGCGAGGAAGCCGCGAACCAGATGGTGTTCGACTTCTCGCGCCGCCTCTCGCTGACCTATCGCAAACTCGAGACGAGCGGCAAGCCATGGGTGGCGGCGCTCAACGGCACCGCGATGGGCGGCTGCTTCGAGTTGGCGCTCGCCTGTCATCACCGCATCGCGGCGGATAACCCCAAGACGCGCCTCGGCCTGCCCGAGATCAAGGTCGGCCTGTTTCCCGGCGCCGGCGGCACGCAGCGCATCGTGCGCATGATGGCGACCGCGGACGCGCTGCAGTTCCTGTTGAAGGGCGACCAGATCCGGCTCGACCGCGCCAAGACCATGAAGCTGGTCGACAACATCGTGCCGGCGGCCGATCTGGTTAGCGCGGCGAAGACCTGGATCAAGACCTCGCCGAAGTCGAAGCAGCCGTGGGACGTCGACGGCTTCAAGCTGCCCGGCGGCCCGGTGTGGTCGAAGATGGGCATGATGACGTTCCCGGCCGCGAATGCGCTCTACCGCAAGGAGACGCAGGACAATTACCCGGCCGCGCGCGCGATCATGAGCTGCGTGTACGAGGGCCTGCAGGTGCCGTTCGACACCGCGCTGCGCATCGAGTCGCGCTATTTCGCCAA
Organism: uncultured Alphaproteobacteria bacterium; assembly: GCA_963778455.1. Classification (GTDB taxonomy): domain Bacteria; phylum Pseudomonadota; class Alphaproteobacteria; order Rhizobiales; family Xanthobacteraceae; genus PALSA-894. Next base: position 953,579 of record CAVZUL010000004.1, on the reverse strand, counting down.
AATCGTGCGCTCGCCGGAAGCTGCCGCGATGATCCGCTCGCTGTTCGTCTCGATGCAGGAACTGAACAAGGGCGCGCGCCGGCCGGAGAACCAGCCGGCCTCCACGCTCAAGAAGGTCGGCGTGCTCGGCGCGGGCCTGATGGGCGCCGGCATCGCCTACGTGACGGCGCAGGCCGGCATGGAGGTCGTGCTGATCGACCGCGACCAGGAGGCGGCCGACAAGGGCAAAGCCTATTCGGCGAACCTGATGGCCGGACAAATCAAGCGCGGCCGCGCCAAGCAGGCCGATGCCGACGCGCTGCTCGCGCGCATCACGCCGACCCCGGACTACAACGCGCTCCAAGGCGTCGACCTCGTCATCGAAGCGGTGTTCGAGGACCGCAAGGTAAAGGCCGAGGCGACCGCGAAGGCGCAGGCCGTCGTCGGCGACAAGGTCGTGTTCGGCTCCAACACCTCGACCTTGCCGATCACCTCGCTCGCCGCGCAGTCGAAGGACCCGAAGAATTTCATCGGCGTGCACTTCTTCTCGCCGGTCGACAAGATGATGCTGGTCGAGATCATCATGGGCGAGAAGACCGCCGATCCCGCGCTCGCCGTCGCGCTCGACTACGTGCGCGCGATCCGCAAGACGCCGATCGTGGTGAACGACTTCGCGCGGCTTCTACACCTCGCGCGTGGTCGGCACCTATATTCGCGAAGGCCACCTGATGCTGACCGAAGGCGTGCCCGCCGCGATGGTCGAGAATGTCGGCAAGCATGGCCGGCATGCCGGTCGGTCCGCTCTCGCTCAACGACGAGGTCGCGGTCGATCTCGCGTGGAAGATCCTGAAAGCCACCGAAGCCGACCTCGGCGCGAAAGCGATCGACGCGCGGCAGAAGACGCTGCTCGAAGAGATGGTCGAAAAGCGCGGCCGCTTACGGGCGCAAGAACGCCAAGGGCTTCTACGACTATCCGCAGACCGGCCCGAAGCGGCTGTGGCCGGGCCTGGCCGAGTTGCAGCAGACGAAGCTCGATCCCGACACGATCGACGTGACCGAGCTGAAGCATCGCCTGCTCGCGATCCAGGCGCTGGAAACCGCGCGCTGCTTCGAGGAAGGCGTGCTCACCGACGTGCGCGAGGCCGATGTCGGCTCGATCCTCGGCTTCGGCTACGCGCCGTACTCCGGCGGCACGCTCAGCTACATCGACATGATGGGCACGAAGCAATTCGTCGCGCTGTGCGAGCGTCTTGCGCAGAAGTACGGCGACCGCTTCAAGCCGAACAAGCTGCTCGTCGAGATGGCGGGCAAGGGCGAGAGCTTCTACGCGCGCTTCGCCCCGAAGCGGCAGAAGCAGGCGGCGTAAGTCCGACCCTCATGGCTGAGGAGCCGCGCGTAGCGCGGCGTCTCGAAGCCATGGCCAGGGGCCCCGGGCCGATCCTTCGAGGCTCGCTTCGCTCGCGCCTCAGGATGAGGCCGGAGAGCTATGCGCGTCCTGCACTTGTTGCCTCTCGCGCTCCCGCCATATCCTTCGCCCAAGCAACGAGAAAACTGAGGGCAGGGATCGCATGAATCATCCGCACGGCCGACTTTGTCATCATCGGGGCGGGCTCTGCCGGCGCCGCGCTCGCCAATCGTCTCACCGAGAACGGCCGCCATCAGGTGCTGCTGCTGGAGGCGGGCGGCGAGACGCATCCGCTCTCGCGCGTGCCGGTGAGCTTCGCGCGCTTCATCAATCGGCCCGGCGTGAACTGGCTCTACGAGTCCGAGCCAGAGGATTACTCTGGCGGCCGGAAGATTCCCGTGCCGCGTGGAAAAATGCTCGGCGGATCGAGCGCCATCAACGGCATGGTGTGGGTGCGCGGCCAGCAGCAGGACTACGATCACTGGGCGCAGCTCGGCAACCGCGGCTGGAGCTGGCACGACGTGCTGCCGGTGTTCCGGGACATCGAGAGCTATCGCGGCGGTGCGGACGAGCTGCGCGGCCGCGGCGGCCCGCTCAAGGTCACCGACAGCGACGAGAGCGGCCCGCTCTACGACAGCCTGATCGAAGCCGCCCGAAGCATCGGTATCCCGCACAACCCCGATTACAACGGCGAAACGCAGGAAGGCATTGCGATGACGCAGGCCTCCATCAGCGGCGGTTTCCGCAACTCGACGGCGCGCGTCTATCTCGATCCGGCGCGTGCGCGGCGCAATTTCCGCGTCGAGACCGGCGCGCATGCAAAAGGCCTGCTGTTCGAGGGCACGCGCTGCGTCGGCGTGCGCTACACGATGCAGGGCGAGCAGTTTGAAGCCCGAGCGTCGCGCGAAGTGATCGTGTCGGCCGGCTCGATCGCGTCGCCGCAACTCTTGGAGCTTTCCGGTATCGGGCAGGCGGAGCGCCTCAAATCGCTCGGCATCACGGTGGTGCACGATCTCCCCGGCGTCGGCGAAAACCTGCGCGACCACTGGTCGCCGCGCATGAAGTGGCGCGTCGGCCGCCACGGCGTAACCTTCAACGAGCGCGCGCGGGGCTTGCGCGGGCTCGGGCAGGGGTTGCTCTACATCACGCAGCGCAAGGGTTTCCTCAGCCATCCGGCGTCGCCGATGCGGGCCTTCATCAAGAGCCGCGAGGGGCTCGATAGCCCGGACGCCATGCTGGCGATCCAGCCAATGCTGGTGACGCCGGACGTGAAGATCGCCAAGGAAGCTGGCATCACCATCATCGCGCACCAGATGCGCCCCGAGAGCAAGGGCTCGATCCACATCAAGACCGCCGACGCAAGCACGCCGCCGGCGATCCGGTTCAACTTTCTTTCGGAGAGCATCGACCGCGAGTGCCTGCTCGCGACCATGCGCATCACGCGGCGGCTGATGGAGGCGCCCGCGATAGCATGGATCGAGCCGAAAGAGTTCGGGCCCGGACCGCAGGCGCAATCCGACGATGAGTTGATCGACTACGTGACGCGCACCGCGGAGACGACCTATCACCCGGTCGGGACGTGCCGGATGGGGAGCGATCCGAACGCCGTGGTCGACGACCAGTTGCGCGTGCGCGGCATTGCGGGACTGCGCGTCGCCGACGCCTCGATCATGCCGACGCTCACCTCGGGCAACACCAACGCGCCTGCGATCATGATCGGCGAGAAATGCGCGCGCATGGTGCTGGCGTAGCGACGCCGCATCCTGAGGAGCGAGCGCAGCGAGCGTCTCGAAGGATGGCCCCAGGCTCGGAGTATGTTGCCATCCTTCGAACGGCCGCTTTGCGGCCTCGTCAGGATGAGGGCTGTAGACCCTTGCGGAACCATTCCACGCCTCACAACTTGCCTCATATGAGCCGAGCATTCACCAAAGAGCCGGACGAAGGTGAACGGATCGAGGACCTCCCCGACCGTCCGCTCTCGCCGCATCCCAATCTGGTGACGGCGCAAGGCCTCGCGCAGATCGAGGCGGCGCTGACCGCCGCGCATGACGCCCACGCGCGGGCGCAAGGCTCGGGCGACCGCACCGCGCTCGCGAATGCGGCGCGCGATCTGCGCTACTGGACGGCGCGGCGCTCCACCGCGCAACTGATGCCCGCCCCGGAAAATGCTGACAAGGTGCAGTTCGGCTCGACCGTCACGATCGAGCGCGACGGCGGCCGCCGCCAGACCTGGCGGATCGTCGGCGAGGATGAGGCCGAGCCGAACGAGGGCACGCTCTCTTACGTCTCGCCGGTCGCGCGCGCCTTGATGGGGAAGTCGGTCGGCGACGTGGTACAGGCGGGGACGGGCGAGGCGGAGATTGTGAAGATTCGATAAGCTCTCTCTTGCGGTCGAGGCGGAGATTGTCGCAGCGCGCTAGTGTACCCGCAGGATCGATCGCAGCACCGACGTCATGGTGGTTTCCGGATTGCTCGGTGGTGACGTCGCGCGCCACGCGACGAACCCGTCGGGCCGTATCAGCGCGGCGCCGCCTGCCGACAGCCCGTAGGCCTGCAGGAAGGCGCCGTCCGGATCGCGCAGTCCGCCGCCGTTCACGCAGTGTGTTTCGAGCTTGATGCCAAGTTGATTGGCTGCAGCGCGCGCCGCATTGCACCAGGTCTCGCCCTCGGGGCCCGCGATCAGCGCGAACGTCTGGCCGGCAAGATCAATGGTCGATACCCGCCCGCCGTCGCGTTCGAGCCAGACATGCGGGGCGCGCGAGCCGGGCCGGCCGAAGGTCTGGCGCGGATCGTCATGCACCTTGTCGTCCTGATCCTCCGACATGATGCCCGGCGAGCGGTAGAGGTAGCCGAGCTCGATGTTGAAGTCGTTTGCGGGCGGCTCGAAGTCCTTGGCGCCGAGATAGGGCGCGGTACGCGTGACGTAGCGCGTGTAGGCCTGCTCGACGGTGAACTTGCCGACCGGCTTGCGCTCGACCTCATAGGTCTCGAGCAATTCCGCTCCGGCCTTTTGCCCCAACACCATCGCGAGCTTCCAGGCGATGTTGTGTGCGTCGTGGATTCCGGTGTTGCCGCCGAAGCCGCCGTTCGGCGGCATCAGATGGGCGGCGTCTCCGGCGAGGAACACGCGGCCGACCTTGAAGCGGCGCGCCACATCGGAGGTCGCGCGCCAGCGTGCAATGCCGTCGATCTTGACCGGCAGGTTGGGATCGCCGACGCCGGCGCGCACGAAGTCGATCAGCCGCTGCTCGCTGACGTCGGCCGACGCATTCGACGCAGCGACCGGGTTCTGCTTTGGATCGCCAACCGTGTTCACGCACAGGAACCCCGACTGGCAATCCTTGTCCATGCGGAAGAAACCTCCCAGCACCGGATTGCCGATGTAGATCACGCTCAGCGGCTTGTTCAGCAGCCAGGGTGCGAGATTCGCGCGGAAATAGATGGTCATACTGTTGGAAAATACGCCGCGTCCGTCGAATTCGACGCCGAGCAGGTCGCGCACCTTGCTGTGTGCGCCGTCCGCGCCGATGAGATATTTCGCGCGCAGCCTGATCTCCCGTCCCGAGCTTTCCTCCCGCGCCGTCACGGTCACGCCGTCGGCGTCCTGCGCAACGCCGATCACCTCATGTCCGTTGAGCACCCTGGCGCCCGCCATTTCGGCGCGCCGGCGCAGGATCGGTTCCAGTCCCGGCTGGGTCACGAAAAGACGCCGGCAGGGGCTCAGTGCGTCGACCCCCTCGTTCAGGCTTGGAATGAAAGCGGCGAGCTGCTTGCCCGCCAGCGTATCCATCAGCACGATGGCGCCTTCCGGCGTGAACTCCTTGAGCGACTGTTCGCGGACCTCGGCTTCGATTCCCGCCGCACGGAACAGCTCGATGGTGCGCATGTGGAAGAAGGCGGCGCGCGGCAATTGCGAAGCGCCGCTCAGGCGCTCGATCGCCAGCGAGGAGACGTTGTGCTGGGCCAGAAACATCGCCGCCGACAGGCCGACCAGGCCGCCACCCGCGATCAGCACGGGATATTCGTGCGCACCTTCGGCGCTCATAGCATGCCCCTCCATGATCCTTTTTGTTGCGAGCGATGTTACGGCAACAGGACGCACTAGTTCCAGAGCCGCTCCGAGGCGATCCCGGCGCCATCGGCCAGCGCCTTGAGCTTGAGCCACGCCACCTTCGGGTCGCAGCCGGACCAACCGACGAAGGTGCCGAAGCCGCAATCGGTGCCTGCGATCACGTTCTCCCTGCCGACGATACGCGCGAAGGTCTCGATGCGCTGTGCGACGAGGCGCGGATGCTCGACGTGATTGGTGAGCGTGTCGATCACGCCGGGGATCAGCGCCTTGCCGTCCGGGATCTTGGCCTGTTCCCAGACTTCCCACTCGTGGGCGTGGCGCGGATTGGCCGCTTCGAAATAGATAAAGCCGGCATTGGTCTTGAGCACGGGTTCTATGATCTCCTTCAGCTCCACATCGTGATGGTGCGGTCCGGCATAATTCCCCCAGCATAGATGCAGCCGCACCTTTTCCGCCGGCAGGCCTCGCGTCGCCTCGTTCATGGCCTCGATCGCCATCGGCACATAGGTCTTCATGTCGGCGGTCCCGACCCCGCCGGTATAGCAATGCGCACGCATCGGAAGATCGGGCGCATCGAGCTGCAGATTGAAGCCGGCATCGACGATCGCCTTGTACTCGACCGACAGCGCTTTCGCCGCAGCCTCGATATAAGCCTCGTCCGAGGGATAATAGCGATTGGGAAAATTGAACAGCATCTGCCCCGGCGTGACAGCGGCGATGAAGGCATCGTTGGGGGAGGCGCCATCGAGCGCCGCCTTGAAGTTCGCAATGTCGCGCTGCACCGCGTCCTTGTCGCGCAGCTCGATCGGTCCCTCCACATTGGGCATGACGAGATGGCGTCCGCCTTCGTTCTCGACGAACAGCTTGTTGATGATGTCCGGAAAGTCGCCGAGATCGGTCGCGACGAATTGTGTTCGATTGGCGAAGCCGGAGTAGCGCTGCATCACGTAGTTGCTGAAGCCGACCTTGCTCATCTCGCCGTCGGAGACGATGTCGATACCGGCCTCGCGCTGCTTGCCGACCACCTCGACGACGGCCTCCTGCACCCGCGTGGCGAGTTTGTCCTGGTCGACCGGCTTTTCGTCGAGCAGATCCCACATCATGCGGGTGAGGTCCGGCGGCCGCGGCAGGCTGCCGGCATGGGTGGTGAGAATGCGGTCGGTACTTCGTTTCATCTCTCACTCCCATCGCGCCGCTCAAGCGGCTGTCAGGCCGCTCTCCGAGCGCGACACAGATTTCGCCCAATAGTCCGATGCAGCCTTCCTCTGGGCAAGGCCCCGGCGCCCTCATGGCCCGGGCCCATCGAAGCCGGCGTGCCAACTGGTGGGCAAGATGCCAAACGATCGCGTCGGCATGGGGATGCGACCGAATAGCCTCAGGCCCTGGATCGCGTTGACGGGCATCCGGGGCTCTTGTTCGATACCGCATCAACTGCTGTAAATGGAGTGAGCACGGGTCCGCAAAACAGACGGCCCGGCGGAACGGCCTTGATCACGGGAGGAGAACTGCGATGCGAAGGAAATTGATGCTCGCCGCGGCGGCTGCCGCCGCAATGGTCGGTTGCATGGCGACCGCCACTGCGCAGGACACGGTCAAGATCGGTTGGGCGATCCCGAAGTCGGGCCCCGGCGCGCCGGGCGCCGCCATCACCACGCTGCCGAACTACCAGGTGTGGGTGAAGGACGTGAACGACGCCGGCGGGCTCAACGTCGGCGGCAAGAAGATGAAGATCGAGGTGATCGAGTACGATGACCGCTCGAATTCCGAAGAGCTGATCAAGGCGGTGGAGCGTCTTGCCACCCAGGACAAGGTGGACTTCATCCTGGCGCCGTGGAGCACGGGGATGAACCTCGCGGTTGCGCCGATCTTCAACAAATACGGCTACCCTCATCTGGCCGTGACGGCGAACTCCAACCGCTCGCCCGAGTTGGTGAAGCGCTGGCCGAACCTAACCTTCTGGCTCGGCCTGCCGTCGGAAATCATCGACGGTCTCGTCACCACGCTCGACACGCTGCGCAAGGATGGCAAGATCGGCAGCAAGGTCGCGATGGCGGCCGTCGGCGACCAGTTCGGCATCGAGCAGTCGACCGCCGCGCGCGAAGGTTTCAAGAAGGCGGGCTTCGAGGTCGTCTACGACAAGTCCTATCCGTTCGGCACGCAGGATCTTCAGCCGATCGTCAAGGACGCGCAGGCCGCCAACCCTGACGTCTTCATCGCGTTCAGCTATCCGCCGGATACGATCGGGCTCACCGATCAGTCGAAGATCGCGGGCTTCAGCCCGAAGGTCTTTTTCGTCGGCGTCGGCACCGCGTTCCCGCTGTTCAAGCAGAAGTTCGGCGCGAGCGCCGAAGGCGTGATGGGCATCGGCGGCTCGAATGCGGACCTGCCGAGCCTCAAGAAGTACATCGAGCACCACAAGGTGGTGATGGGCCGCGAGCCGGATCGCTGGGCGAGCCCGGTGACCTATGCGAGCCTGCAGGTGCTGCAGCAGGCGATCGAGAAGGTTGGTCTCGACAAGGCGAAGGTCATCAACGAGATCAACACCGGTACCTTCGACACGATCATCGGCAAGATCCAGCTCAAGGACAACCACTACAAGGGCGTCTGGGCGGTCGGGCAGTGGCAGGGCGATAACTTCTACGGCATCGCGCCGAAGCAGGACGGCGCGCGCGCCCCGATCGTGCCGAAGCCGGCGTGGCAGTAACTGACTAGGTCATCTCTCGTTCCGCTCGTCCCCGCGAAAGCGGGGACCCAGAGCCAAGAACTGGATTCCCGCTCACGCGGGAATGAGCGGAAAGAGATTTACCGAACGTCTTAACCAAAGATGCGGTGTACGGCCCTGCGTTAACGCTCGCGGGCCGCTGAGTGGAGTAGAACGGGTGGCGATCGCGTGACCGCCACCCCGACCCTCTCTCGTGTCGGGGAGAGGGAATTAGTATGGCCCTCCTGATCGATATTGTCCTCGCCGGCCTCGTGCTCGGCGGCATGTATGCGCTTATCGCGATGGGGCTGACGCTCCAGTACGGCGTTGCGCGCATCATGAACCTGTCGCATGGCGAGAGCCTGATCGCGGCCGCATTTGGCGGGCTGTGGGGCCTGACCGCTTTTGCCGTGAGCCCGCTGATCGGGGTGCTCGTCGCGATCCCCGTTGGTTTCGCGATCAACTGGCTGCTCTACCAGATCGTGCTGATGCCGCTGGTCAAGCGTGCGAAGAACCGCGCGATGCTCGAGGTCGAACTCGATTCTCGCGACCTTCGGTCTTCTGTTCGTCGTGCAGGGCGCGATGCTCGTGCTGTTCGGCGGCCAGTTCAACACCATGAACTACCTGTCGATCGCCGTGAACGTGCTCGGCTCGAACGTCGCGCTCAACCGGCTGATCGCGCTCCTGTTCGCGGTTATCATCGGCACCTTGCTCTACGTCGCGCTCACGCACACCCGGCAGGGCACGGCGATCCGCGCGGTCGCGGTCGATCCGGTCGCCGCTCAGCTTGTCGCGATCGACGTGCGTCAGGCATCGGCTTTCGCGTTCGCGCTCGGCGGCGCGCTCGCGGCCGCCGGCGGCGTCCTGATCGCGATGTTCACGACCTTCACCGCCACGATGGGCGTCGTCTTCACCATGAAGGCGCTGATCGTCGTCATCATGGGCGGCGTCGGCAACATCGCGGGCGCGCTGGTTGCCGGGATGATGCTCGGTCTCGCCGAAACGGCGGTCGCGCGCCTCGTCGATCCGGGCCTCACCATCGCGGTCACCTATGCGCTGTTCCTGATCGTGCTGTTGTGGCGGCCGACGGGACTGTTCGGGAGGCCGGCCCGTTGAACGCGCCTGCAGGCTTCGCCCTCGGCGCAGCGATCGTTGCGCTGCTTGCCGCAGTTCCGCTGGTCGCCAGCGGCTATCAGCTCGCGCTCGGCATCAGCCTTCTGTATTTCACGGTGCTGGCGACAGCGTGGGCGATGTTCTCCGGGCCGACGCACTACATTTCGCTCGCGACCGTCGCGTTCTTCGGCATCGGCGCCTATACGGTCGCGGTGGCGGGCGAATTCATGCCATGGCCGGCGGTGCTCGCAACGGCGGGCCTGATCGGCATGGCGGTCGCGCTGGTGGTCGGCCTCTCCACCTTGCGGCTCTCCGGCATCTATTTCGTCATCTTCACGTTCGGCCTGTCCGAACTGATCCGGCAGATCGTGAGCTGGTACGAGATCAACATCAACCGCTCGGTTGGGCGCTACATCTTCATGAGCATCACGACCGAACAGATCTACTGGCAGCTTCTCGCCCTCGTCGCGATCGTGCTGGTCGCGGGCTGGCTGATCGGCCGCTCGCGCCTCGGTCTCGCGCTCCGTGTGATCGGCAACGACGAGGTGGTGGCGCGCCATGCCGGCATCGACACCACGCTCGCCAAGCTCGCGATGTTCGCGATCGGCGCGCTGTTCATGACGCTCACGGGCGCCGTGATGGCGCCGCGCTGGACCTACATCGATGCCGCGATCGCGTTCTCGCCGCTGCTCTCGTTCGAAGTGGTCATCATGGCGCTGCTCGGCGGCGCCGGATCGCTGTTCGGTCCGCTGCTCGGCGCGGTGCCGCTGGTGCTCCTGTTCGAAGTGCTCAGTGCGAACTTCCCGAACTATTTCTCGATCCTGCTCGGTATCGTGTTCATCATCATCGTCTACATGTTGCCGCGCGGCGTGATCGGGCTGCTTCCGGCAAGGCCGCGCGAGGTACCGTCGGCCGGAACGCTCGCACCGCAGGCTGCGCCCGTGATGGCGAAGGGCGCGCCGCTTGAGGTGCAGGGTCTGCGCAAGGCGTTCGGCGGCCTCGTCGCGGTCGACGATCTCTCGTTCTCCATCAACCGCGGCGAACTGATCGGCCTGATCGGGCCGAACGGATCGGGCAAGACCACGGTGCTCAACCTGATCTCGGGCGCGCTGTCGGCGGACGCCGGGACGATCCGTTTCAAGGAGCGCGATCTCGTCCGCGTGAGCACGCACCGCATCGCGCGGCTCGGTGTCGCGCGCACCTTCCAGCTCGTGCGCATGCTCGAATCCATGCCGGTGATCGAGAACGTGATGGTCGCGCTCGCATTCCGGCACAATCCCCTCACTGGCGCGCGGGCCGAGCATGCGGCGGTGGCGCTGCTTGCGCGTGTCAGCCTCGCCGACAAGGCCGCGCTGCCGGCTGGCCAGCTCACCTACATCGACCAGAAACGCCTCGAACTCGCCCGCGCGCTCGCGCTCGAACCGGACCTGCTGCTGCTCGACGAATGGCTTGCCGGCCTCAATCCGACCGAGCTTGGCGAAGGCATCGCGCTGATCCGCTCGCTGCGCGACACCGGGCTCACCATCATCCTGGTCGAGCACGTGATGGACGCGATCCGCAGCCTGTGCGACCGGGTGATCGTGATGAATGTCGGCCGCAAGATCGCCGAAGGCCCGCCCGCGAGCGTGCTCGCCGACCGCGAGGTCGTGCGCGCCTATCTCGGAGACGCCGATGCTTGAGGTCAGAAACCTCGCGGCGAGCTACGGCAAGCATCTGGCGCTTGCCGGCGTCGATCTCGACGTCAAGCCGGGCGAGATCGTCGTGATGCTCGGCGCGAACGGCGCCGGCAAGTCGACGCTGCTCAAGGCCATCGCCGGGCTGGTGCGCCCGCAGCCGGGCGCCCGCGTGACCTTCAAGGGGCGCGACCTGATCGAGATGCCGCCGCATCGCATCGTCGAGGCCGGCATCGCGCTCGTCCCCGAAGGGCGCGGCATCTTCGCCGAAATGACGGTGCGCGAAAATCTCGAGCTGGGTGCCTATGCGCGCCGCGCGCGCTTTGACGAGGCCGAGAACCTGTCGCGCGTGATGACGCTGTTCCCGCGCCTTGCCGAGCGCAAGCGCCAGTTGGCCCGCACCATGAGCGGCGGCGAGCAGCAAATGGTCGCGATCGCGCGCGCGCTGATGTCGGCGCCGAACATCTTGTTGCTCGACGAGCCCTCGCTCGGCCTCTCGCCGCTTCTATGCACGGAGCTGTTCCAGGCGCTCGCGCGCATTCGCGAGACCGGCGTCGGCGTGCTGCTGGTCGAGCAGAACGCGCGGCAAAGCCTTAACATCGCCGACCGCGGCTATCTGATCGAGACCGGACGGATTGTCGGGGAGGGCACCGCGAGCGCGCTCAAGAACGATCCCGCCGTGCAGCGCGCCTATCTCGGCGCGGGCGAGGTGCACGCCGCGCCGGCGCGGCCGGCAGTAATGGCGGAACCAACAAGAATGACAGGGCAGGAGACGACCATGAACAACGTCAATCTGATGATCGGCGATCGCGACGCGCCTTCGGCCGACGGCCGCACCTTCGACCGTGTCGATCCGATGACCGGCGCGGTTGCGACGCGCGCCGCGGCGGCATCGATCGCGGATGCCATCGCGGCCGCCGACGCCGCTGCCGCGGCGTTCCCCGAATGGGCGGCGCTCGGCCCGAGCGCACGGCGCGCCATGCTGTCGAAGGCGGCCGACCTTCTCGACAAGCGCGGCGACGAGTTCGCCGCGATCATGACCGCCGAGGTCGGCGCGACCGGCCACTGGGGGCACTTCAACGCGCACTTCGCGGCCGGCCTGATGCGCGAGGCAGCCGCCATGGTCACACAGGTCAGCGGCGAGGTGATCCCGTCCGACAAGCCGAACAGTTTTGCCATGGCGATCCGCCAGCCGGTCGGCGTCATCCTCGGCATGGCGCCGTGGAACGCGCCGGTCATCCTCGGGGTGCGCGCGGTCGCAATGCCGCTCGCCTGCGGCAACACCGTCGTGCTCAAGACGTCCGAGATGTGCCCGGCGACCCATCGCCTGATCGGCACGATTCTGCGCGAAGCGGGCCTGCCGCCGGGCGTCGTCAATGTGGTGTCCACCGCGCCGGCCGATGCGCCGAAGATCGTCGAGACGCTGATCTCGCATCCGGCAGTCCGCCGCATCAATTTCACCGGCTCGACGCGCACCGGGCGCATCGTGGCCGAGACGGCGGCGCGCTTCCTCAAGCCCGTGCTGCTCGAGCTCGGCGGCAAGGCGCCGATGGTCCTGCTCGACGACGCCGACATCGACGAGGCGGTCAAGGCGGCGGCGTTCGGCGCGTTCGCCAATCAGGGGCAGATCTGCATGTCGACCGAGCGCATCGTGGTCGACGAAACGATCGCGGACGCGTTCGTCGAGAAATTCGCCGCCAAGGCGCGCTCGCTGCCGACCGGCAATCCGCGCGGACACGTCGTGCTGGGTTCGATGGTCTCGCGCGCCGCTGCCGAGCGCGTGCAGGCGCTGGTCAAGGAGGCGGAAGCCAAGGGCGCGCATATCGCGGCGGGCAGCCAGCTCGACGGCTCGATCATGCTGGCGACGATCGTCGACAAGGTCACGCCCGCCATGCGCATCTATGCGGAGGAAACCTTCGGGCCGGTGGTCACGGTGGTGCGGGTGAAGGGCGTCGAGGAGGCGATCCGCGTCGCCAACGACACCGAATACGGGCTGTCGGCCTCCGTGTTCGGGCGCGACATCGCGCGCGCGCTCAACGTCGCGAAGCGCATCCAGTCCGGCATCTGCCACATCAACGCGCCGACGGTGCATGACGAGGGCCAGATGCCGTTCGGCGGCACCAAGGCGTCGGGCTACGGCCGCTTCGGCGGCAAGGCCGCAATCGACGAGTTCACCGAACTGCGCTGGATCACGATCCAGACCGGGCCGCACCCGTATCCGTTCTGAGCGGCGGGCTCGTGAGGCGCACGCGCGTGCGCAGGCTTCCGGCGATCGCGCGGCGCTCGCAAATGCAGCGCGCGATCTGCGCTACTGGACGGCGGGGCGCTCCACCGCGCAACTGATACCTGCGCCGGAGAATGCCGAGAAGGTGCAGTTCAGCTCGACCGTGATGATCGAGCGCGAGGACGGCCGCCGCCAGACCTGGCGCATCGTGGAATCAAGTACACTCGTCACTATGGACGCTATTCCAATCTTCGACATGAAGGCAAACGACCGCGTTCGGCTCTTGCTGCTTCATGATGGGTTCGCTCGTCCAATCTTTTGGTTTTCAATTGGGAAGGATAGCAGCATCTATGCTGGAATAAGGAAGGTTAAGGTGACTGAGGCGCGGCTAATTACGAAGCGCGTTACGGGAGATTCCATTCGCGTCGATTATGGTGAAGGAGAGATCATAAAATCAAAATCAACGAAGGTTTCGGTCCACGCGTCGGGCATTGTCCATACAGAGACAAAACCGGGATTTCGCCTTAATCAACCGCCGCTGCGTGGTTTGAAAACCCCAATGCTCCTTTGCGTTGTCGCTTTTCAGCATCCGCTGAATTTCGAGCCAGTAAAATCCGTTCGACAGAGAGACGTGATCGTGGACTATCCGATTGTCCAGGAGATGCCATTGTGGATGCGCGTATTCGCGACGCCAGGTCCCATTCAGGTTGTTCAAAATGAACCAAACGTGACGCATCGGAATACAATGTTATTCAGATGCTCAGAACGGGAACCCGATGCTCCGGATATATCAGTACAAGTTGATCTTTGTCATGGAGCATCCGGTGCGTGGCCACCCTATAGTTTCATGGCGTTTCGGTCAGAAAGTCTAACGTGAATCGAGCCCATTCGTGTTTATCAAAATAATCCTTGACTAGGATCAGTCTATAGTCCTATCTACGCCCCGTCCTGCTCACCGAAGGGCGCTCTCGCGAGGCATCGCTTGGGTGGAGCAGGCCGGAAGGCGGACCGGAGATCAGGTCCAACTCCTTCCGGCGGCTGGCGCGCGGAGAAATCCGCGCCTTGGCCGATGCGGTGCCCGTGCCGCCGGCTTGCACCCGGCCCGCGGGCGGCGTCGGGGCTCCGCCCGGGGGCGACATCCCCCTGCCAGGAGCTGGCTGACGGCGGCGCAAGACGCCGCGGAAAGCGCGGCCCGACGCTGTGTAGGAAGACGCCGCCAGTGGAGCGCCGTGAGGCGCGCCTCTCCGATCGCAAGGAGAGGCAGCACGCCTCGCAAGCGTGCTGGGGTGGTTTCGCCGACCGCCCCGGGGACCGATCGCAAGGTCCCCGCGTTTCCCGGCGCTCCGCTCCCTTCCTTTTTCAGGGAGTGAAGGAAGCGGATACGGCGCAGCCCGCGCGCCATGAGAAGCGGGCGGCGGAGCTTTAGCTGTTTGACATTTGAATCTGACGAGATGTGACGCGCGAGCCGCGCGCTCGAACACCCTCCCCTGGAGGGGGAGGGTCGGCGAGCATGAAGCGAAGGCGAAATGCGAGCCGCGGTGGGGTGACATTGCGCGCGACAACCTCACCCCACCCCGACGCTTACTTTCGTTCGCGTCGACCCTCCCCCTCCAGGGGAGGGTAAGCACCGAGCGTGCCGCTACGAAAACGCGTGTTTGAAATATCACGGCTGAGGAAATAGATGCCGCAGGCGCCTGCATTGCCCTTCGCGCGCGCCCACGTGTAAGGTCGCGCCCTTCTCCCCGGAATCCCGAGACATGGCTCGTGACGTCGTCGACCTGACCCCGATTGAATCGCGCGACGAACTCGTCGCGTGGTTCGCGGCAGGCGCGAAGCCGAAGGCGCAATGGCGCATCGGCACCGAGCACGAGAAGTTCGCCTTCACGACCGACACGCATGAGCCGGTGCCCTATGAGGGCCGTGTCTCGATCCGCTCGCTGCTGGTCGGCATGCAGCACCTGCTCGGCTGGGAGCCGATCATGGACGGGCCGAATATCATCGGCCTCGCCGACGTGACCGGCGGCGGCGCGATTTCTCTGGAGCCCGGCGGGCAGTTCGAATTGTCCGGCGCGCCGCTTGAGACCATCCACCAGACCTGCAGCGAGCTGATGGCGCACCTGGCGCAGTTGCGCGAGATCGCACGCCCGCTCGGCATCGGTTTCCTCGGCATCGGCATGAGCCCGAAATGGACGCGCGCGCAAACGCCGATGATGCCGAAGAGCCGCTACAAGATCATGACCGCCTACATGCCGAAGGTCGGCCGCTACGGCCTCGACATGATGTACCGCACCTGCACGGTGCAGACGAACGTGGACTTCACGTCCGAAGCCGACATGGTGAAGAAGCTACGCGTCTCGCTCGCGCTGCAACCGGTCGCGACCGCGCTGTTTGCGAACTCGCCGTTCACCGAAGGCAAGCCGAACGGCTTCCTGTCGTTCCGCTCGCAGGTGTGGCGCGATACCGACAATGCGCGCGCCGGCATGCTGCCGTTCGCGTTCGAGGATGGGATGGGGTTCGAGCGCTATGTCGATTACGCGCTCGACGTGCCGATGTATTTCGTCAAGCGCGAGGACGAGTACATCGACGTGTCGGGTATGTCGTTCCGCGATCTGCTCGAAGGCAAGCTGCCGGGCCACGGCAACCTGCGCGCCACGCAATCGGACTGGGCGAACCACATCTCGTCGATTTTCCCCGAGGTGCGGCTGAAACGATACTTGGAGATGCGCGGCGCCGATGCCGGCCCGTGGCGGCGCCTGCCGGCGCTGCCGGCGTTCTGGGTCGGCATTCTGTATGACGATGCGTGTCTCGATGCCGCGTGGGATCTGGTGAAGGGCTGGAGCGCCGAAGAACGCCAGGCGCTGCGCGATGACGTGCCGCGTTTGGGATTTGCGGCGAAGATCGCCAAGCGCACCATGCTCGATCTGGCGAAGGAATGCCTCGCATTGAGTGAGGCGGGGCTGAAGCGGCGCAATTTTCGCGACAGCGATGACCGCGACGAGACGCGCTACCTCAGCCCCCTGCAGGAATTCGTCGCGCGCGGCGCGACACCGGCCGAGGAATTGCTGGAGAAGTATCACGGGCCGTGGCAGCGCTCGGTCGAGCCGTTGTTCGGCGAGTATGCGTACTGACCTCATCCTGAGGAGCCACGCGAAGCGTGGCGTCTCGAAGGATGGCCGCAGGCTCCGAGCAAGCGCCCTCGCCCTTCGAGACGCGCTTCGCGCTCCTCAGGGTGAGGGCTCAACGATATGGCCAAATCCACGCCCGCCACCGTCGCGCTGCAAAAAGCCGGCGTCGCGTTCGCGCTGCATGAATACGACTACGATCGGGACGCCCCGCGCACCGGCATGCAAGCGGCGGAAGCGCTCGGCGTCGAGCCGGTGCGACTATTGAAAACGCTGATGGCGAAGGCGGGTGGGGCGGTCGTTTGCGTGCTGGCGCCGTCGGACTCGCAGGTGAGCCTCAAGAAGCTCGCCGCGGCCGCCGGCGCCAAGGAAGCCGCAATGCTCTGGCCCGCCGAGGCCGAGCGCCACACCGGCTATCATGTCGGCGGCATCTCGCCGTTCGGGCAGAAGAAGCGCGCGCGTGTGTTCATCGTGCAATCCGCGCTCGCGCATGCGAGCGTCTTCGTGAACGGCGGGCGGCGCGGCCTGGAGATCGAGCTTGCGCCCGCCGATCTGGTGCGCGTGCTGGAGGCGAAGGCGGCGGAGCTATCAGCATAAGACCTCATCCTGAGGGCGCCGCGCAGCGACGCGTCTCGAAGGATGGCATGGTTCGAGACGCCGCCTTCGGCGGCTCCTCACCATGAGGGCTGAGTCACTCCGCCGCGCGTGCGGCTTCCGACAGGTTGTCCAGCGATGAGATGACGTGCTCGGCCAATGCGTCCGCCATGGGATTGCGCTCATGCGGATTGCGCACCAGCCCGATGCGGCAGGACGGCAGCTCGGGGAAGCCGTCCGCAGCCGAAAGCACGCGCATGCCCGGCCGCAGCCCGGATTCGGGAAACACCGACACCGCAAGTCCGGACAGCACCGCGGCGCAAATCGCGCTCGCATTGCCGCTCGAATAGAGCACGCGATACGGCCGGCCGATCGCTTCGAGGCAGTCGACCGCGGCGCGCCGCCACGCACAGGTCGGCCGCCCGAGCGCGAGCGGCAGGCGCTCTTCCAGATGCGTCGAATGGCGGTTCGAGGTGGCCCACAGCAAACGCTCTTGGCGGAAATTTTCCGCCGTCATACTACCCAGGCAGTTGGTGATAATCGCAAGATCGATTTCGTTCGACTTGATGCGCTCGAGCAGACACACGGTCTCCTCGCAAATCACCGTGAGCTCGATCGCCGGATAGGCGCGCGAGAAGCGCGCCATGATCTCCGGCAGATAGCGGTCGGCGTAATCGTCCGGCACGCCGAGCCGCACGCGGCCGGTGAGTTCGTCGGAAAATGCCGCGATCGTCTCCACGTTGAGCTTCACGATGCGGCGCGCGTAGTCGAGCAGGCGCTCGCCGTCTTCGGTGAGCTTCGAGGCGCGCCCGTCGCGCGCGAAGATCGCGCGGTCGAGCCGCTCTTCCAGCCGCTTCATCTGCATCGAAACGGCGGACTGAGTCTTGTGCACGATATCGGCGGCGCGCGTGAAGCTGCCGGTCTCGGCGATGGCTATGAAAGTGCGGAGCTGATCGACGTCGAGCAAAGCAGTCATGACGGTGTCCTTCGGGGCTGGCCGGAGGTGCCCGATCCGGCCGGATAATCATCACCACAGCTGATTGGTTAGATTAAAAACATTCGTTTCACTTATCAATAGGGAAGGCGCATATTCGACTGGTCAGGGCAAATCAGAGCTTTTCGGGCGGTCCGCAAGAGGTTGCGGAGCGTCAAAGGCCCTCCTGCGCCCACGAAACCGAATGGAGGATGCCATGTCGATCTATGCCGATACCCATGTTCCCCCGCACTTCGCCGGGATCGTCAACGCCGTTGCCGGGATCGTCGTGGCTCGCGTGCGCCAGGTTCTCCAGTTCCTGCAAAACCGCCGCGATGCCGTCACGCTGGCCGGCCTCGACGACCGTATGCTGGCCGATATCGGCCTGACCCGGGGCGATGTTCGCGATGCCGTCTCCGAGCCGGTCTGGCGCGATCCGACCGCAATTCTGGTGAGCCGCGCCAGCGAGCGGCGCGTCAACCGGCGCCGTGGCGCCTTCACGGCCGACGCGCCGTCGATTGTCCCGAAATTGCCCAAGCACGTTTCCGTGAACCTTGTGGGCTGAAATGTGAATCTCATGCAGGCCGATCCTCCCCCGTCGGCCTCCCGATCCGGACCTTTTCGTCCCCTCGAAGGTTCGGACCCTCGCGCCCGCCGGCCCTGCCGGCGGGCGCTTTTTCATGGGCGCTTCACGTCTTCGCGTGAATCGGTCCAGTCGAGCGCGGTTGCGGCCTTCGCGGAGGCAAACGGCGGAACCGGCGGCGCGACGGCGGCGAATTTCTCAGGCTTCGCGATGTGATGCGTGGCGAGCTTTTCCAGCACCATGAAGCAAACGACGATCGCGCCAATGCCGAACAGCACCGCGCCTGCGGCCTGCCCGGCAATCACGCCGGCCGCGCCGAATTGCGTGGCGCCGATCCACACGAACGGCACGGTGCCGACTGTCGCACGTCCCCAGTTGAACACGGTCGACCAGGTCGGGTAGCCGAGATTGTTGAACGCAGCGTTGGCGACAAACAGCGCGCCGACTGCAAGCCACGAGCCCGCCACGTAGATGCAGAAAAAGCGAATCAGCTCCGCGCCTTCGCCCGACGTGCCGAACAGACGCACGATCGGCTCGCACAGCACGATCAGCGCAATCCACATCGCTACGCAATAGACCGTGATGAAGATCAGGCTGTCGACGATCGTGCGCCGCACGCGATCGAAGCGCCTGGTGCCGTAGTTCTGACCAAGGATCGGCGCGATCGATCCGGACAGCGCGAAGATCGCGCCGAACGCGAGCGGCACGATACGCCCGATCACCGCGAAGCCCGCGACCGCCGAATCGCCGTAGCGCGCGACCGCGGCGGTCACGATCGCATTGCCGACCGGCGTCGCGATATTGGCGAGCACCGCCGGCACCGCGATGCCGGCGAGATCGCGCGCATCGGCGAGCGCCGCGCGCGCCTGCGGCGGCGCGAGCAGGCCGTGCACGCGGACGCAACCGTGCAGGCCGACCGCGACCAGCGCGAGCCGGGCCAGCACCGAGGTGATCGCGGCGCCGTCGACACCGAGGCCGAAGCCGAAGATCAGCAGCGGATCGCACACCGCCGCGACCAGCCCGCCCGACAGCGTCACATACATGGCGCGCCTCGCGTCCCCGTTCGCGCGCAGCAGGCCGGAGCAGGTCATGCCGAACCCGAGCACGGGTGTGGTCGGCATCACGATCATGAGGAAGCGCCACGCGACGTCGTGCGTTGCTCCGGTCGCGCCGAACAGTGTGAGGATGGGCGAGAGCAGCGGCAGCGTGATCGCACTCAGCACGACCGTCACCGCGGTCATGAACACCAGCGAGGAGGTTGCAAGCCGCCGGGCGTCCTCGCGTTGCCGCGCGCCGATTGCGCGCGACACCAGCGCGGTCGCCGAAATCGTGATGCCGATGCAGAGCGAAACGGTGAAGAACAGGACGGTGCCGGCGTAACCGATCGCAGCCGCCAGCTCCTGCTCGCCGAGCCGCGAAATGTAAAACAGGTTGAGGAAGTCGACGATGAAGATCGCCATCAGGCCGATCGAGCCGGTCGCGGTCATCACCACGACGTGGCGCATGGTCGAGCCTTGCGTGAACTTCGGCACGGGGGCGGCTGGCAGGGGCGCTGCGCTCATGCCCCGCGAGGTGTCAGGTTTACGGGCGGGTGTCGAGAGCCTGTGCAGCGCCGCCCCCGGCGATGACACGTCTGATCCATTCGGCCATTGCATCCAGCATCTCGGCGCGAACGTCCGCGTCCTTGCGGCCCGTACGCGCCGGCACATGGAAGGAATGATCGGCCTCCGTGAAAAGCTTCAGCGTCGCGCGGCTGCCGAGCGCCCGGCAGACAGGCTCGAGCTCGCCGAGTTCTGCCAGCGCATCGCGCGTGCCCTGCAGGAACAGCATCGGAATTGTCACGTCGGAGAGATGCTTGGCGCGCTCCTGCGAGGGGCGCTTGGCCGGATGCAGCGGGAAGCCAAGGAACGCGAGCCCCGCGACGCCTTCGAGCGGCGCTGCCGCCTGCGCCTGCGACGTCATCCGCCCGCCGAACGATTTGCCGCCCGCGATCAGCGGCACCTCCGGCAATTGCCGGCGCGCTTCCGCGACGGCCGCGCGAACCGCCGCATGAGCGACTTTCGGCGGATCCGGCCGCTTGGCCCGCCTTTCCACATAGGGGAATTGGTAGCGCAAGCTCGCGATGCCGCGCTCGGCGAGGCCTGCTGCGACTGCTGCCATGAACGGATGCGCCATCCCGGCACCCGCGCCATGCGCGAACACGAAACAGGCGGAGGCGTGCGCCGGTGCTTGGAGCAGGGCGGAGACGCGCGTCGTTTCGCCGACGCTGAACGTGATCGGCTCTGCGGATGGCTGCTGCGGCATTTCGCTGCTCCCATTCATGCTCGCGCGTAGCGCGTGAGAATCGTGCTTGACCCCATTCTCCCGGCTCACCCACAATGCCGCACCGGGCACGCCGCAAGCGGTAGCCGTCGTGCATAAAAAAGATAACGCCGCACTGGGGAGTCGCCCATGTCAATCCGACCGATTCATGTATTGGCCGCGTACGTCGCGTTCGCGCTGGCGACCCCCGCTGCCGCGCAGGAGATGACCCTCGGGAACGTGAACCCGCCGCGGCAGGGTACGTCGCTTGCGGCCCAGCAGTTCATCGACAAGGTGGCCGAACTCTCGGGAGGCAAGATCAAGATCACGCATCACCATTCGGGTGCGCTTGGCGGCGAGCGCGAGGTGGCGCAGCAGATCCAGCTCGGCGCGGTCGACTTCGGTCCGATCACCACGGCGCCGCTCTCGACGCTGATTCCGGAAATGTCGGCATTCCAGCTGCCGTATATTTTCCGCGACTACGACCACGTCTTCAAGGCGCTGGACGGAAGCGACACCATCACCAAGTACTACGAGGGCGTGCTCGACAAGAAAGGCCTCAAGCTGATCGGCTTCATCGCGGCCGGCTATCGCGGCATCTACGGCCACGGCGCGATCAACTCGCTGGCCGACGTCAAGGGCAAGAAGGTGCGCGTGCAGGAGGACCGCATCCTGGTCGCGACCTTCAAGGCGCTCGGCATGATCTCAACGCCGATCGCGTTTCCTGAAGTCGCGACCGCGCTGCAGACCAAGGTAATCGATTTCGCCGAGGGCGGCGTCAACACGTTCTATCACAACAAGTTCTACGACATCGTCAAATACGTCGCCGACGTGCGCCATACCCATCAGGCGGTCGCGCTCATCATGTCGAAGGCATCGTGGGCGAAGCTCGACCCCGCGGGTCAGAAGGCCGTGACCGACGCGTGGGCGCACGCGCGCGCGTTCAACCGCAAATTCATCCTCGACGAGGACAAGCAGATCCAGGATCAGGTGCGCGAGAAGGGCGTCACCATCACCAAGCCCGACGCGGCGCCGTTCCGGCAGGCGACCGAGAGCGTCTACAACGAGTTTTACGCGACCGCAGCCGGCAAGGACGCGCGCCAGGTCGTCGACGTGATCCTGAACATCAAGTAATCCAGTGTCGCACGGGCAGGGGGGAGACGGCGTCGGCGCGGACCGCAAGTCCGCCTTCGCGCACTTTTACGACGCGCTCGGTCATCTGGGCGGCTTCATCCTCGCGGTGATGACGGCCGCGGTGTTTCTGCAAGTCGTGCTGCGCTACGCGGGCTCGGCCGGTTTCGACGGGCTCGAGGAGGTGCCGCGCTTCCTGTTCGTGTGGCTGGTGATGATCGGCTCAGCCTCGGCGATGCAGCGCGGCCAGCACACCGTGCTGGATTACTTCGTCAACCATCTCTCGCCACGCGGCCGCGCGCTGGTGGTGATCGCCGTGAACGCTGCGAGCATTGCGCTGTTCGCCTACCTGATCAAACTCAGCCTCGTGCTGGTGCCGAACGCGCAGCTGCAGACCAGTGCGGGCCTCGGCCTGCCGCTCGGCTGGGTCTTCGCCGCGATCCCCGTGGGCTCGGCGCTGATCATCCTGCCGATGCTGCTCCAGATCTACAGAGCGATGGGGAGCCTATGGCCGAAACGCTCCTGATCGTATTCGTCATCTGCATCCTCGCCGGAATGCCGATCTCGATCGCGCTCGGCGCGGGCGCGCTCGGCGCCGCGATGATTTATCCGACGCTCAACCCGATCATCATCCCGACGCGCTTCGTCGGCCTGCTCTCCGACTCGTATCTGCTGCTGTCCGCACCGCTGTTCATCCTTGCCGGCAATGTGGCGGCGCGCGGCGGCGTGGCGCGCGTGCTGATCGATTTCGCGACCGTGCTGGTCGGCCGCTTCCGCGGCGGTCTTGCCTACGTCAACGTGCTCGACAGCATGTTCTTCGGCGGCATTTCCGGCTCGGCGGTGGCCGACGTCTCCGCGCTCGGCACGTTCCTGATCCCGCAAATGGTGCGCAAGGGCTACGACCTCGACTTCGCGACCGCGCTCACCATCTCGCACGGCCGTGATGGCGCCGATCATTCCGCCCTCGATCATCGCGGTGATCTACGCCTGGATGGCGGACGAGTCGGTCGCCGCGATGTTCGCCGCCGGCGTCATTCCGGGCATTCTGGTGGGCATCGGCATGGCGGTGCCGGTATTCGTGATCGCGAAGAAGCGCAACTACCCGAAAGAGGCGCCGCCGACGCTGCCGCAGTTCACCGCCGCGCTCGTCAACGCGCTGCCCGCGCTGCTGATCCCGGTGATCATCATGGGCGGCATCCTGTTCGGCGTCTTCACGCCGACCGAAGCCGCCGCCGTCGCGGTCGTCTACGCGCTGGTCGTGCCGCCGATCTTCTATCGCGAGCCCGCGCTGCGCGAGCTGCCGGCGATCTTTGCGGAATCCGCGCGCCTCTCCGGCGTGATCGGGCTGATCATCGGCTTCGTCGGCGCGTTCGGCTGGGTGCTGACCTATTCGAAATTCCCGTTCGTCGTGGCGACCGCGATCGCGGCGATCGCGCCCGAATGGTGGATGTTCATCGTGCTGGTGATCTTTCTCTATGTCATCCTCGGCACGTTCCTGACGCCGTCGGAGATCATTCTGGTCACCGTGCCGGTGCTGCTGCCCGTGGCGCAGGCGGTCGGCGTGCATCCGATCCACTTCGGCCTGGTCTGCGTCGTCGCGTCGGCGATCGGCCACATCACGCCGCCGGTCGGCCTATGCCTGTTCGTCGGCATGTCGATCAGCGGCCTGCCGATGGAAAAGCTGATGAAGCCGCTGCTGCCGTTCCTCGCCGCGATCATCGTGGTGCTGCTGATCCTGGCCTTCCTGCCCGGATGTCGTGCTGTTCCTGCCGCGCGCGCTCGGATTTACGCAGTAGGGCGCGATCAGTCCACTTCCTCCTTCTCCTCCTTGATGATCTCCTCCGCCTCCTCGTTGAGCGGCTTCGCCTCGCGCAGCGGCTCGCTGAACGGCGCCATCTGTCGGGCGCTGGCGCAGCAGGTCGATGCCGGCGTAGATGCCTTCGGCCTGCTGGATCGCGATGCGGTCGCGGTCGCGCGTGCGGATGAAATCCTCGACCAGCGCGGCGCGGTCGGCATCGATGCCGATCGCCTCCAGCGTCTTGCGTCCGAACTTGTTGGCGGACTCGAACGTCTCGCGCAGCTCGTAGTCGACGTTCTTGGCCAGCAGCTGCAGCGTGTGGCCGCGGTCGTAGGAGCGCGCGAAAATCTTCGTGCCGGGAAACTCCGCCTGGGTGAGATCGACGATGCGGTTGCAGTCCTCCTGCTTGTCGACGCAGATCGCGATCAGCCGCGCCTTCTCGAGCGCCGGCCGCGCGCAGCACGTCGAGCCGCGTGCCGTCGCCGTAATAGACCTTGAAGCCGAACCGTGCGGCGATCGGGATCATGTCGGAATCGAGATCGATCGCCGTCACGTCGACCTCCTCGGCGAGCAGATATTGCGACACGATCTGCCCGAAGCGGCCGAAGCCGATCACCAGCACCGAGGGAGTCGGTGCCGTCGAAATCGTCGGCCTCGGGCTCCTGCGTGCGCGCGAAGCGGCGCAGCAGCCGCTCGGTCAGCTTCCGCGAACGGCGGGCCGATCAGCAGCGTGACGGCGGCGATGGCCGAGAGGAGACTGCCCTGCGTGGCGGTGAGAATGCCGAGCAAGGTGCCGAGCGGCAGCAGCACGAAGGCGAATTCGCCCGCGCCGGTGAGCACCGAGCCCGCCTGCAGCGCTTCGCCGCGCCGCGCGCAGGTGACGCGGAACAGCGCCCACACGATGCCGGCCTTGAGCAGCGTGATGACGACCGCGGCGGCGATGACCAGCCACAGGTTCGCCATGACGATGCGCATGTCGATCGTCATGCCGACGCCCATGAAGAACAGCGCGAGCAAGAGGCCGCGGAACGGCTCGATGTCGGCTTCCAGCTCGTGGCGGTAGCTCGATTCGGCGAGCAGCACGCCGGCGAGGAACGCGCCGAGCGCCATCGACATGCCGACCGTCTGCATCAGCAGCGCGGCGCCGAGCACCACCAGCAGCGCCGCCGCGGTCATCACCTCGCGCGCGTCGGTCCAGGCGAGCAGGCGGAAGAACGGATTGAGCAGATAGCGCCCGGCGACGACCAGCGCCGCGATCGCGGCGCCGGCGAGCCCGACCGGAGCTTGCGGTTTCGGCGAGGCGTGACCTGCTCCGTGATCTCGCCGCCCGGCGCGAGCAGCGGCACCAGCGCGAGCAGCGGCACGACCGCCATGTCCTGAAACAGCAGGATCGCGAACGCGCGCTGGCCGTAGGGCTGCTGCAGGTGGCCGCGCTCCTCCAGGATGCGCAGCGCGATCGAGGTCGCCGAAAGCGCGAGCGCGAGGCCCGCGACCAGCGCGGCGCGCCAGTCGAACAGGCCGGTCGCGATCGCGAGGCCGGCGATCGCCGCGGCGGTGAGCACGAGCTGCGCGACGCCGAGGCCGAAAATGTCGCGGCGCATCGCGAGCAGGCGCGACAATTCCAGCTCGAGCCCGATCAGGAACAGCAGCATCACGACGCCGAGCTCCGCCACCGTGATGATGGTCTCGGGCGTGCGTGAACATGCCGAGCCCGTAAGGACCGATCACCACGCCGGCCACCAGATAGGCGACGATCGCCGAGAGCCGGGCAAAGCGCGCGATCGGCACGCTGATGACGGCCGCGGCGAGCAGCACGACGGGGAGGGCGAGCAGGCTGGCTTCGGCGGAATGGGCAGTTCATGGGCTTGATCCCGAGGGTCTGCGCGTCTTGCTACACGATTGGCGCTGCACGCACCTAGCGGTGAGCGCGCGGGCAGCGACGGCTGCCCGCACCGTCTGGTCGAATCGTCGGCGGCTTCAGCAGCGCGTGCTTGTCGAGCCACGGGGGGACGATGGCAGGATATTCCCGCAAGGGTAGAGGGGGCGATGCGTAAATCCTGCGCCAGCCTGGTGGCCGCATTCGTGCTGGCCGGCATGGCGCCGGCGTTCGGCCAACGCCGAGAGTTCAAGCACGAGGGCTGGTCGGGGCGGTCGCGTCTTCAAGGACGGCAAGTTTCGCCAGTGCCAGATGTGGGCCTCCGCCATCAACAATTTCGATGTCGGGATTCTCCCTCGATGCAGCGGGAGACATGAAGCTCGGCCTGCGCAGCCACAAGATCGATATGACCTGGCCGATGATCTTCGACCAGAAAACCGCGCTGCGCATTCAGCTCGACCAGGGCCCGGTCCTGACCAAGGCATTCACCGCCGTGTCCGCCGACGCTGCTGACGACCTCGCTGAAGGATACCGATTGGGACAAGCGGCTCGCCGACGGCAAATTGCTGCGGATCAACACCGGGACCCGCGTGCGGCTGTTTCATCTGACCGGCATCAGGGCGGCGCTGGGCAAGCTGCGCGCCTGCGCCGCCAAACACCGCGCACGCCTGACCCTCTCGCATCGGCGAGCGCGGTTGACTAACATGCGTCCGGGGCGGGCGACGCCGATTCCGGTCGGCTAAAAGAGCGGCGACAGAATGCGTTCTCTGCGCATCGTCATCTATTGCCTGATCGCCTCGCTGCTCGCGGCTGCGCCGGCGCGCGCGCAGACCGGCTACGACCGGCCCGGCGGCGACTATTCCAGCTTCGCGGTCCGCGCGGGCGATCCGGCGGCGTGCGCGGCGCGCTGCGAGCGCGAAGGGCGCTGCCGCGCCTGGAGCTTCTCCTATCCGCGCACCGCGGCGACGGGCGCGATGTGCTGGCTCAAGAACCAGGTCACGCCGCGCGTCGAGAATTCCTGCTGCGTGTCGGGCGTGAAGGGCGCGGGCGTGCTGGAGCGCAAGAGCGGACCGATCGAGTTTTCGATCGACCGCACCGGCGGCGACTATCAAGAATCATGGACGTGGCAACCGATCCGACCGGCGTCGGTGTGCGGGCACGGCGTGCGAGGCCGAGCAGCGCTGCCGCGCCTGGACCTATGTGCGGCCGGGCTATCTCGGGCCGTCCGCGCGCTGCTTCCTGAAGGAGCGGCTCACCGCGCCGCGCCGCAAGCCGTGCTGCGTGTCGGGCGTGGTGCGGTGATCGCGTCGCATTTTTCGCTATAATCGAACCCAATCTCGCCTGTTCCAAGGAGCAAGCAATGAAACGGCTTCATGTCTTGCTGGCCGCCATCCTGCTTGCCGGTCCCGCCGTCGCGCATCACGGCTGGGGCAGCTATGACGCTGCCAAACCCGTCACGGTCAACGGCCCGATCCTCACCTCGAAATACGAAAACCCGCACGCAACGCTGACGGTGAAGGGCAGCGACAAGGAGTGGACGGTGACGCTCGCACCGACGTCGCGCATGGGCAACCGCGGCGCGACCGTTGCGGTGGTCTCGGTCGGCAAGACCGTCGCGGCCTACGGCTATCCATCGACCGTGGAGAAGGACGAGATGCGTGCCGAGCGCATCACGATCGACGGCAAGACCTACGAGATGCGCTGATGCTCGACTCGGCCCCCGGAATCTTCGTTGCGCTGGAAGGTTCCGGCGTCGGCCAGGCGATCCGGCAGTCGCCCTGGATCTACATGGCGGCCAATGTCGGGCACATCGCGTCCCTGGTCGTTTTTGCCGGCGCGGTCGCGGTGCTGGATTTGCGCATGGCTGGAGCCTTTGCCGCCACCTCGCCCGGCTATGTGCTCAGTCGGGCGCGGCGCGTGACACTCCTGGCGTTCCTCGGGCTCGTGGCCACGGGCTCGGTGCTGTTCACCGCCGAAGCGAGCCACGTCATCATGAATGGCGTGTTCCAGCTCAAGCTTGCGCTGATCGCGCTTGGGCTTTTGAACGTCACGTTGTTTGAATTTTTCACCGCGCCAATCGTGAAGGACCTGCCGCCGCTGGCACCGTTGCCGGCCGCCGCGCGCCGCGCCGGCATCGTCTCGATCGCCGTATGGATCGCGGTTGCGATCTGCGGGCGGAGCATCGCGTATTTTTGATCGGCTCCAGGTCTCTAGTGGACGGCGGTGAAGAAGCGCGAGAAGCGCAAGCCTGTGGGCCAGGTCCAGATCGGCTGATTGGTCGTGTTCAGATCGAACGAGCCGACGATCAACTCGACGCGTCCGATCAGGTCCGCGACCGGCAGCAACCCGACGCCGCCATGCGCGACGGGAATACGGCTGTCGGCCGAGTTGTCGCGATTGTCGCCCATGACGAACAGATGGCCCGCCGGGACGACGACTTCCGGCGTGTCATCGGTGGAGCTGGTGCCGCTCAGCTTGAGGATCGGATGCGTGCGCCCGCCGGGCAGCGTCTCGATGTAGCGCTTGGCGGCAAGCTGCGGCCTGCCGATCTCACCGGTCAACACCGATCCGTCGCGCCTCAGCGCGACCGGCTCGCTGTTGATCCACAGGCGCCCGTTGCGCATTTGCACGCGATCGCCCGGCAGCCCGGTCACGCGTTTCACCCAGACCTGTGAGCGGTTGGCCGGATGACGGAACACCACGACATCGCCGCGCTCCGGCAGCGCGCCGAGAATGCGCTCCGTTCGCGGCCACGCGATGCCGAGCGGAAGCGAGGCGGAGCTGTAGCCATAGGGGAATTTCGTCGCGAGCAATTGGTCGCCGACCAGCAGCGTCGGCTCCATCGAGCCGGACGGCACGTAGTAAGGCTCCGCGATTGCGGATTTGGCGACCGCGACGACCGCGAGAATGGCGGCGATCTCACCGATCGTGTTGAGCCAGCGGCGTGCGAGAGAAGGATTGCTCGTCATCGGATGCTCCTGAGGCGTGCTCCAAAGCCTTACATTGTGGCGAATTGTCCTCACCCCGTCCCGCCCACCGTAATCCGGTCCATGCGCAGCGTCGGCTGGCCGACGCCGACCGGCACGCCCTGGCCGTTCTTGCCGCAGGTGCCGATGCCGGTGTCGAGCTCGAGATCGTTGCCGATCATGCTGACGCGATGCAGATCGCTCGGTCCATTGCCGATCAGCATCGCGCCCTTGATCGGCGCGCCGACCTTGCCGTTCTCCAGCTTGTAGGCCTCGGTGCACTGGAACACGTATTTGCCCGACACGATGTCGACCTGCCCGCCGCCGAACGACACCGCGTAGATGCCGTTCTTCACCGACGCGATGATCTCCTGTGGATCGCGATTGCCCGCCAGCATGTAGGTGTTGGTCATGCGCGGCATCGGCACGTGGCCGTAGCTTTCGCGCCGTCCGTTGCCGGTCGGCTTCATGCCCATCAGCCGCGCGTTCTGCCGGTCCTGCATGTAGCCGACCAGAATGCCGTCCTCGATCAGCACGGTGCGGTTGGTCGGCGTGCCTTCGTCGTCGATGGTGAGCGAGCCGCGCCGGTCGCTCATCGTGCCGTCGTCCACCACGGTCACGCCCTTTGCGGCGACCTGCTGGCCCATCAGCCCCGCGAAAGCCGACGTCTTCTTGCGATTGAAGTCGCCTTCGAGCCCGTGACCGACCGCTTCGTGCAGCATCACGCCGGGCCAGCCTGCGCCGAGCACGACGTCCATCTCGCCCGCCGGCGCCGGCACGGCTTCGAGATTGACCAGCGCCTGGCGCACCGCGTCCTCGACCGCGCCCTTCCAGGCGCCGGTCTCGATGAAGCGCTGATAGCCCTCGCGCCCGCCGGAGCCGTGGCTGCCGCTCTCCTGCCGGTCGCCTTCGCCCGCCACCACCGAGACGTTCACGCGCACCAGCGGCCGCACGTCGCGATAGGTCTCGCCGTCGGCGCGCAGGATCTCCACGACCTGCCAGGTCGCGCCGAACGACACCGACACCTGCCGCACGCGCGGGTCCTTCGCGCGCGCGAACGCGTCGATCTCTTCGAGCAGCTTCACCTTGGCCTCGAACGAAGGGCGCGCCGAGCGGATTCTCGTCGCCGTACAGCCGCACGTTGGTGCGCGCGGGCGCCTGCGAATAGCTGCCCGAATAGCCGCCCTGCACGGCGCGCACCGCCTCGACGGCGCGCGCGATCGCTTCCTCGGACACGTCCGAGGCATGCGCATAGCCGACCGCCTCGCCCTTCACGGCGCGCAGCCCGAAGCCCTGCGCGGTGTCATAGGTCGCCTGCTTCAGCCGGCCGTTGTCGAACACCAGCGCCTCGGCCTGCCGGTATTCGAGGAACAGTTCGCCGTCGTCGGCGCCTTCGAGGCCGCGCTTGAGCAGCGTCTCGGCGCGGCTCTGGTCGAGGCCGGTGCGGGCCATCAGGCTGAGCGTGGAATCGGGCATGGGCCGCCTCATCTGTTCGGATGCTGCCCTCATATATACTCGGCGCTGGCAGTTTGCAGGCTGACAGAACAAAATTCCGGCGGTTGCGGCCTCTGCGCGGTCCATGCAGAACTCGCTGCCTGGGGCACGCAATGTCGGGCACTGCGACAATCAGTCAACATCCGCCGAAGCCGCGGCTTGCCCTCACTGTCGGCATCATCGGCCATCGCCCGGACCGGTTGCCGGACGACCGCGCGAAGATCGCTATCATCGAGACGGCCGTCGCGGACGTCCTCGACAAGATCTATTCGGCGTTGCGCATCGCGCACGACAAGTATGCCGACAAACCCGGATATCCCGGCGTCTACACTGTCGATAGGCCGCTCATCTCGTTGGCGAGCGCGCTGGCGGAAGGCGCGGATCGCATCGCCGCAAATGCCGCCGTTGCGCATCGGGACTACATTCTGGATGTCCCGCTGCCATTCCTGAAGGAGGAGTATGAGAAAGATTTCAGACCGCAGAAAGAAAGAGGCGGACGTCCGGTCAATGAGACGGAAGAAGAAAAGCGCAGCCGGAAATCGATCGAGGAGTTCAGACGTCTGACCGATCCTGGCGTTGCGCGGTCGGTCCTCGAGCTACCAGGAACGCGCAAGAACGCCGACGATCCCAACGACGCGGAAGCCGCCAGGGCCTACGAGGCCGCCGGCCTGACAATTCTGGGCCAGTCCGACATCCTGCTGACGATTTGGGACGGCGGAATTTCGCGCGGCCGGGGAGGCACGCCGGAGATGCTGAACGCGGCGGCGCGGCTCGGCATGCCGATCATCCATGTGGATGCGAAGGGCGAGAAGGAAACTTGCATCCGCTGGAGCGCGCTCGTGCTGCATCCGCACCAGGTCAACGTGGTCGAAGACCTGCCGCAAACCGGGCTTGACGAAGAAGTCTTGCGGAGACTGATCGATGGTTTGGTAGAGCCACCCGAGGATCAAGACGAACGCGCGTCGCTGAACACTTATCTTTCTGAGCCGCCTCGCTCATTCAACGGATGGTTTGCGTTCCCGGCATTGATGTCGCTGTTCGGCGTCCGGGGGATGCGCAAGACGGATTGGCAGCCGGTACAAGCTGATGTGCTGGCGACGCAGTATGCGGCTCTGGCCAAAACGAAATCGTCGCAGCGCGAGACTGAAAATCCTAATCGGCTGGCGCTCGCGTTTGGGTGGGCCGATACGGTCGCGACCCGGTTCGGTCAGGTTTTTCGCAGCGCCTTCGTGACGAACTTCTTGTTTGCGGCGTTTGCCGTCGGGACCGTCGCTTACTCGCTCGTCGCTCACGATATCGGCGATCCAAAGGTGGTGCAGGAACTCGCGCATCACAAAATCGGGCCGGTGTCTCTGGAAGTCCTGTTCATCATCGCGGTGCTGTTGATTACGTTCGTCGGCCGCCGAGAGAGGTGGCACCAGCGCTGGCTGGAGGCGCGCGAAATCGCCGAACGCCTTCGTGTGGCGCTGCCGTTGTGGGTGCTTGGCGCGCGGCCTGGTTTCTTTTTTGGACCAGAGCCCGCGTGGACCGGTTGGTACGTCCGTGCGATCCAACGACAGCAAGGCCTGCGTGCCGGGCGTTTGGACCCGAACACGCTGCGCGATGCACGGACGACATTACTGGACGTGCTCAAGGGCCAGCGCGATTATCACAAGACGACCGCGCATCGCATGGAGACCCTGGGCCACCGGGTCGAGCGGACAGGAGAGGTCCTGTTCGCCCTGACACTTCTTGCCGCGCTCGGGCTGCTCATCCTCGCGGGGCTCACGCACTTGCACATGACGCCAAGGCAGATCTTTTTCGTCACCGCACTTGCGGCGGGGTTGCCGGCACTCGGCACCGCGACCTACGGCATCCGTGTGATCGGTGATTTCGAAGGGGTGGCTGAGCGCTCGCGCCGCATGTCCGAAGGACTCGACCGGCTGATTGCGGCGATCGAACACGACTGGCCGGAGGCAAGCCGGCACACCGAGCCGCCGAATTTTGCGCTGCTACGGGCTCGGGCTCACGCGGCGCGCGACGCGATGCTCGGTGATGTCGAGAACTGGCGGTTGGCGGCGGAAAGTCGCGACCTCGCTATTCCCGGCTGACCGCCTCACGGCAGCTTGTCGTAACCCTCGCCAAAACCCTTCAGGCTCAGCGGAATGCCGATGCCTTCTTCCGGCGTCTGGAAGATGATGAAGGTGGCAGCGGTGCCGGTGCGCAGCTGTTTGACCAGATTGTCGTCCATCACGACTTCGGCGACGCAACCGTTCGGCAGGCAGCGCACGAAGCCGGCGCGGCCGACGTCGGTCTTGTCGATCTTCAGCCCGAGGCCAGAGGGCAACAGCACGCCGAGCGGAGCGAGCACGCGCATCAGGCGGCTCTTCTGATCCGCGGTTTTCAGCACGATGACGGTCAGCCCGACATTCGGCCGGTCCTCGGCGGTCACGCTCTGGATCAGCGCGCATTGCTCGCCCTGCGCGCCCGGCGGCGTGTCGCAGCGAATCTGCCAGTCGGCATGAACCGATTTCACGGTGCCCTGCGACAGCGCGGGCGTTGCGGTCAGCGCAAGGGCCGCGGCGGCAGCAGCAACAGCAACAGCAGCAGCAAGCCGTGCCCGGATCATAGCGCCCATGGTTTCCACGTCCCTCGAGGGCTGGTCGGCGGCCACGTTCAAGCCGCGCGTCCAGCCGAATTGCCGCTCCCCTGCGGGATCTTGCGTCAGTCTGCGTACATGTTGCTTCAACCGTGTCAAGAAAGCGGCAATGTGGCGCGAACGGCCCCGAAAAGTGCCATGAAATCTGACCTTTGGCAGCTGGTGTGAGGTAGCCCGCACAGCCCAAAAATCACCCTTCACGAGGCGCATTGCGAGTGGGGCTGAATTGTGGTTTGAGAAGCGCCAAAGCCCCGTTCGTGGCGCTATCCCCGAGCGCCCGGAGCTTTGCCGGCAAACGATGCCGTGCCATGCGCGAGCCGGGGCTCGCGGCACAGATTTCGGCTTGCATGGTGTCGAAGGTCGAAACGGAAGGAACGGACACGCCAATGCTGGTGCTCATGCGATTGATCCGATCGGGCGCGGCGGCCCTTATGTTCGTGGCGGCGCTCGCGGCGGGAGGCATCGCGTTCGCCGGGCTTGGCCAGCCAACTCCATGGCAGATGGGCTTCCAGCAATCGGCCGCGCCGACCATGGACGACATCGTCTGGTTCCACGATTTCGTGCTCTACATCATTACGGCGATTACGATTTTCGTGCTGGTCCTGCTCCTCGTCGTGATCGTGAAATTCAACGCGCGCGCCAACCCGACGCCGTCGCGCACCACCCACAACACGCTGCTGGAAGTGGCGTGGACCGTCATGCCGGTGGTCATCCTGGTGGTGATCGCGGTCCCGTCGTTCCGCATCCTGTTCGTGCAGCTCAACATTCCGCCGTCCGACCTCACCATCAAGGCGACCGGCAACCAGTGGAACTGGACCTACGCGTATCCGGACGACAAGATCGAGTTCACGTCGATCATGCTGACCGAGGCGGAGCGGGCGAAGATCAATCCGCCGCCGCCGCGCCTGCTCGGTGTCGACAATCCGGTCGTCGTGCCGATCAACAAGGTCGTGCGCGTGCAGGTGATCGGCTCGGACGTGATCCACGCCTTCGCGGTGCCGTCGTTCGGCATCAAGATCGACGCGATCCCGGGGCGGCTCAACGAAACCTGGTTCAAGGCGACGCGCGAGGGCGTGTTCTATGGACAATGCTCGGAGCTGTGCGGCAAGGATCACGCCTTCATGCCGATCGAGGTGCGGGTGGTGAGCGAGCAGGCCTACGCGGCGTGGCTGGCTGATGCGAAGAAGAAGTTCGCGATCGACGACACAAGGCCGGCGACCAATGTCGCGGCCGCGGCGGGCGCGAAGACCGATTAGCTGAAGACCGATGGAGCGGTGCCAGGAAAAGTGGGAACCGGTTTTCCGTCCGGCATCGCGACCAAGGAATAGCGGGCGGCAACGATAACGTTGAGGAAGTGGGACATGGCTACTGCGGCAACGGCTCACGACGCGCACCATGACGCGCATGACCATCCGACTCCGACCGGATGGCGCCGCTTCGTCTACTCGACCAACCACAAGGACATCGGCACGATGTACCTGGTGTTTGCCATCATCGGCGGACTGATCGGCGGCGTGCTTTCGATCGGCATGCGCATCGAGCTGCAGAACCCGGGCATGCAGTTGTTCTCCGGCGAACACGCCTCCCACTTGTTCAACGTGTTCACCACCGCGCACGGCCTGATCATGATCTTCTTCATGGTGATGCCGGCGATGATCGGCGGGTTCGGCAACTGGATCGTGCCGCTGATGATCGGAGCGCCCGACATGGCGTTCCCGCGCATGAACAACATTTCGTTCTGGCTGCTGCCGGTCTCGTTCATCCTGCTCCTGTCCTCGATGTTCTTCGAGGGAGAGCCGGGAGCGAACGGCGTCGGCGCGGGGTGGACGATCTACGCGCCGCTCTCGACCACGGGTCATCCGGGACCGGCGGTCGACTTCGCGATCCTGTCGCTGCACATCGCGGGCGCGTCCTCGATCCTCGGCGCGATCAACTTCATCACCACCATCTTCAACATGCGTGCGCCCGGCATGACGCTGCACAAGATGCCGCTGTTCGTGTGGTCGATCCTGGTGACGGTGTTCCTGCTGCTGCTGTCGATGCCGGTGCTCGCCGGCGCAATCACGATGTTGCTCACCGACCGTAATTTCGGCACCACGTTTTTCACCGCGTCGGGCGGCGGCGATCCGTTGCTGTTCCAGCACCTGTTCTGGTTCTTCGGGCATCCGGAGGTCTACATCCTGATCCTTCCGGGCTTCGGCATGGTCAGCCAGATCATCGCGACCTTCTCGCGCAAGCCGGTGTTCGGCTATCTCGGCATGGCCTACGCGATGGTGGCGATCGGCGGCATCGGCTTCATCGTGTGGGCGCACCACATGTACACGGTCGGCATGTCCGCCGCCGTGCAGGCCTATTTCGTCGCCGCCACGATGGTGATCGCGGTACCGACCGGTGTGAAGATCTTCTCCTGGATCGCCACGATGTGGGGCGGCTCCATTGAGTTCAAGACGCCGATGCTGTGGGCGGTCGGCTTCATTTTCCTGTTCACCATCGGCGGCGTGACCGGCGTGGTGCTCGCCAATGCCGGCATCGACCGCGCGCTGCAGGAGACCTACTACGTGGTGGCGCACTTCCACTACGTGCTGTCGCTCGGCGCAGTCTTTACCATCTTCGCGGGCTGGTACTACTGGTTCCCGAAGATCACCGGCTACATGTACAACGAGACGATCGGCAAGCTGCACTTCTGGGTGACGTTCATCGGCGTCAACCTGGTGTTCTTCCCGCAGCACTTCCTCGGCCTTGCCGGCATGCCGCGCCGCTATGTCGACTATCCGGACGCGTTCGCGGGCTGGAACTACGTTTCCTCGATCGGTTCCTACATCTCGGGTGTCGGTGCGCTGATCTTCCTCTACGGCCTGTTCGATGCGTTCTACCTGCGCAAGGAGCGCGCCGCGAACAATCCGTGGGGCCCCGGCGCGACCACGCTCGAGTGGACGCTGTCCTCGCCGCCGCCGTTCCACCAGTTCAACACGCTGCCGCGCATCAAGTAGCGCATGATCCCGAAAAGTGGGAACCGGTTTTCGGATAAGATCATGCGCAAACAAGAAGGCTAGAGTCGCCCGACGATGTCGCTGATTAGCGAAGGCGCCGATCTCTCAAAGCCCCTCGACCTCGCGCAGCCGAGTCTTGCGGGCGTCGAAGACTATGTCGCGCTGCTGAAGCCGCGCGTAATGTCGCTCGTCGTGTTCACTGCGCTGGTCGGGCTCTTGATAGCGCCCGGTCACGTGCATCCGGTGATCGGCTTCACGGCGCTGCTTTGCATTGCGATCGGCGCCGGCGCCTCCGGCGCGCTCAACATGTGGTACGACGCCGACATCGATGCCGTGATGACCCGCACCTTGCGCCGGCCGATTCCGGCCGGGCGCGTGCAGCCGGGCGAGGCGCTCGCCTTCGGTTCGACGCTTGCGGTCGGCTCGGTGCTGGTATTCGGCGTGCTGGTGAACTGGTTCGCGGCCGGCCTGCTCGCCTTCACGATCTTCTTCTACGTGTTCGTCTACACGATGTGGCTGAAGCGCCTGACGCCGCAAAACATTGTCATCGGCGGCGCGGCCGGCGCGTTTCCGCCGATGATCGGCTGGGCGGCGGTCACCGGCGACATCAGTCTCGCACCGGTGCTGATGTTCCTGATCATCTTCTTCTGGACGCCGCCGCACTTCTGGGCGCTGTCGCTGCTGAAGTGCGACGACTACGCGCGCGCCGGCGTTCCGATGCTCCCGGTGGTTGCCGGGCCCGATGAGACACGCAAGCAGATCCTGCTCTATTCGCTCGTGCTCGCGCCGGTCGGTCTCTCGCCGACGCTGTTCGGATTTGCCGGGCTGGCCTACGGTGCCGTCGCGATCGCCTGCGGCGCGATGATGGTCGCGCTGGCGTGGCGGGTCTATCGCGCGCGCATCGGGCCAGCGGCCGCAACGGCTGCGAAGCGGCTGTTCGCCTTCTCGCTGCTCTATGTCTTTGTGCTGTTCGCCGCGCTGCTCGCCGATAACCTGCTGGCGCGGCTTGGGTTCGCCCTATGAGCGATGATGACGGCATCGTGCTCACCGATGAGCAGAAGCGCCGGCGGCGCGCCCGCTCGCTCGCGATCGCGCTCTCGCTCGGCGCGCTCGTGCTGCTCGTCTATGTCGTGACCGTGGTGAAGCTTGGTCCCGGCGTGCTGAACCGACCGCTGTGAACGCACCATGACGCAGGTAACACACAACAGGAACAACCGCCGCGACATGATCGTCGCGGCATCCTGCGGCGTGTTCGTTGCCGCGATGGTCGCCCTCGCTTACGCGTCGGTGCCGCTCTACGACTGGTTCTGCCGCACGACCGGCTTTGGCGGACGCCCGCAGGTCGCGACGGCCGCACCGCAAGGCGCAGTCGGCCGCACCGTGTCGGTGCGCTTCGACGCCAACGTCGCCGGCGGACTGCCATGGCGCTTCCAGCCGGAGCAGAACACGATCGACGTGAAGCTCGGTGAAGTCGTGACGGTCAACTACGTCGCGACCAATCTGGCGGCGCGCGAGACCGTGGGGCAGGCGGCATACAATGTCGCGCCGAGCACCACCGGTGCCTACTTCCAGAAGATCAACTGCTTCTGCTTCACCGACCAGCGCCTGGGGCCGGGTGAGCGGCGCGAGATGCCGGTAGTGTTCTACATCGATCCGGCGCTCGCCAAGGATGCCGAGCTCGACGATCTCAACACGATCACGCTGTCGTATTCGTTCTACGCGGTGCGCGAAACGGTCAAGCCGGTCGCGGATCGCGGGACGAAATCGGCAACGAACTGAGACTTAAGGGCTCAAAGCCCGAGGGGAATGGAGAAGACACGATGGCCGACGCGCACGCCAAGCCGCACCACGATTATCATCTCGTGGATCCGAGCCCGTGGCCGATCGTCGGCTCGGTCGCGGCCTTGTTCCTCGCCGTCGGCCTGATCTCCTGGATGCATAAGCTCTACGCCGCAGCGCCGCTGGTGTTCGCCGCGGGCGCGATCGGCGTCCTCTATACGATGATCGGCTGGTGGCGCGACGTCATCCGCGAGGCCGAGTTCAAGGGCGACCACACCCGCGTGGTGCAGATCTCGCACCGCTACGGGATGATCCTGTTCATCGCCTCCGAGGTGATGTTCTTCGTGGCCTGGTTCTGGGCCTATTTCTCCACCGCGTTGTTCCCCGCCGACGCGATCCACGTCGCGCGCACCGAACTGCTTGGCGGCACCTGGCCACCCAAGGGGATCGAAACGTTCGATCCCTGGCATTTGCCGCTGCTCAACACGCTGATCCTGCTTACATCGGGCACGACGGTGACGTGGGCGCATCACGCGCTGCTGCATAACGACCGCAAGGGTCTCAAGTGGGGCCTGATCTGCACCATCGTCCTCGGCCTCCTGTTCACCTGCGTGCAGGCCTACGAATACGCGCATGCGGCGTTCAACTACAAAGGCCACATCTACGGCGCGACCTTCTTCATGGCGACCGGCTTCCACGGCGCGCATGTGATCATCGGCTCGATCTTCCTGATCGTGTGCCTGCTGCGCGCCTATCTCGGGCACTTCACGCCGAAGCAGCACCTCGGCTTCGAGTTCGCCGCCTGGTACTGGCACTTCGTCGACGTGGTGTGGCTGTTCCTGTTCGCCTGCATCTACGTCTGGGGCGGCGGTCCGCACGTGGCCGCGGCCGTGCATTGAACGAGCACGCGTTCACCTCCCCCTGAAAGGGGGAGGTCGCCGAGTGCAAGCGAGGCGGGAGGGGGTCGACTTGCTTTGACCCCCACCCCGACCCTCCCCCTTTCAGGGGGAGGGAGCGCACCGAGCGTGCGGCATGAGAAGACACCATGGACCAGCCATCGCTGACGCAATCGATCGCGACCGGGCTTGCGGGACGCTGTCCGCGCTGCCGCAACGGCGCGTTGTTTTCCGGCTTCCTCGATCTGCGGAAGGAATGCCCGGAGTGCGGGCTTGATTAC
The DNA here is from genome assembly GCA_963778455.1 of uncultured Alphaproteobacteria bacterium. Lineage (GTDB taxonomy): Bacteria > Pseudomonadota > Alphaproteobacteria > Rhizobiales > Xanthobacteraceae > PALSA-894. The sequence continues at coordinate 914,990 of CAVZUL010000004.1, read as the reverse complement.
TCGTTCGCGGATGCGGGCGACGGCCCCGCGATCTTCGTGATCCTGATTTCCGGGTTCATCGTGGTCGGCGCCGCGCTGATCGTCGAGGTGATCTACCAGCCGCCGTTCTGGCTGCACGCCATGCTGTGGGGACCGCTGATCCTCATCGTGACACTGCTGCCACTGCGTCTCATCAAGGGCCTGCTGATCGTGCTGCAGTATCATCATGCGGCAGCCGAAGGCCAGCTCGAGCGTGGACCGAAGCGGTGAGGGCGCCGGTAGAGCCGACGCCGCACCGGCGCGGCTTGTTCATTCCCGCGATCCTGTTGCTCGCCGCGCTTGCGGTGTTGATCGGGCTCGGCACCTGGCAACTCGAGCGCCGTGAATGGAAGGAAAGTCTGATCGCCGAACTCGACCGCAAGCTCGCGGCGCCGCCCACCGACTTGCCGGCGCGCGAACGCTGGCAGCAGCTCAGCGCCGGTCAGGACGAATTCCGCCGCGTGAAATTTCCGGCGGAGTTTCTCCCCGATCAGGAGGCGCTCGTCTATTCGAGCGGCTCGTCGCTGCGTCCTGACGCGAGTGGCCCCGGCTACTGGGTGTTCTCGCCCGCGCGTCTTACCGGTGGCAGCCTCGTGGTGGTCAATCGCGGCTTCGTGCCCGAGGGCCGGCAGGATCCGAAGACGCGTGCCGAAGGTCGCCCGTCGGCCGTCGTCGAGATCGTCGGCGTGATGCGCTGGCCGGAAGGGCGCGGCACGTTCACTCCAAAGGACGATCCTGTGAAGAATCTTTGGTTCGCGCGCGATCCCGCCGCGATGGCGGCCGCGAAAGGTTGGGGCACTGTCGCGCCGTTCTATGTCGACCAGGAGGCACCGCCCGCGCCGGGCGGCCTGCCCAAGGTCGGCCCGCTCAAGCCCGCGCTGCCGAACAACCACCTGCAATACGCGGTGACCTGGTATGGGCTGGCGCTTGTCTTCGTCATTTCGGCGGTCTTCTTCGTGCGTGCGCGCCGGCGCGGGATGGCGCGATAAACCATTGAGCATCAAAGCCTATTCGCCGAGACTTAGGTTTCCTTGTGCATCGCCTGCCGGCCGACTAGTGTCGCGCCGGCCAATCAGGACACAGCGGTGCGCTACATTTCCACCAGAGGCGAAGCCCCCGCGCTCGGCTTCATCGATGTGACGCTCGCCGGGCTTGCCCGCGACGGCGGCCTCTATGTGCCTGAATTCATGGCCGATTTTGTCGCCCGAACAGATCGCCGCACTGGCCGGACGGCCCTACGCCGAAGTTGCCTGCGAGATCGTGCGCCCGTTCGTCGGCGGTGCTATTCCCGAGGCCGACCTCTCGCGCATGGCGCACGATGCCTACGGGGCGTTCCGCCATCCTGCGGTCGCTCCGCTCGCGCAACTGTCGCCCAACACCTTCGTACTGGAGCTGTTTCACGGTCCGACGCTCGCGTTCAAGGACCTCGCGATGCAGTTCCTCGCGCGCCTGATGGATCACGCGCTGATCCAGCGTGGCGAGCGTTCCACCATCGTGGTCGCGACATCAGGCGACACCGGCGGCGCCGCCGTCGAGGCGTTCCGCGGCAGCAATCAGGTCGACGTCATCGCACTCTATCCGCACGGCCGCATCTCCGACGTGCAGCGGCGCATGATGACGACGCAAGCCGAGCCGAACGTGCATGCGCTCGCGATCGAAGGCACGTTCGACGACTGTCAGGCGATCGTGAAGGGCCTGTTCAATCATCACGGCTTTCGCGACCGCGTGCGGCTTTCCGGCGTCAACTCGATCAACTGGGCGCGCATCGTCGCGCAGGTCGTTTACTACTTCACCGCGGCTGTCGCGCTCGGCGCCCCGCACCGCAAGGTCGCCTTCACGGTGCCGACGGGAAATTTCGGCGACGTCTTCGCCGGCTACGTGGCGTTGCGGATGGGGCTGCCGGTCGAGCGCCTTGTCGTCGCCACCAACGTCAACGACATTCTGGTGCGCACGCTCAAGACCGGAACCTACGAGGTGCGCGGCGTGACGGCGACCGCCTCGCCCTCGATGGACATCCAGGTGTCTTCGAATTTCGAGCGGCTGCTGTTCGACGCCTACGATCGCGATCCCGTTCCGGTCCGCGCGCTGATGGGATCGCTTGCACAATCGCGCCGCTTCACCATCGCGTCCGACGCTCTGACCGAAATCCGTTCGCGCTTCACCGCCGATCGCGCCGACGAGGACGAGACGGCCGCGACCATCCGCACGGTGCAGCGCGAGGCTGGCTGTCTGATCGATCCTCACACCGCGGTCGCGATTGCCGTTGCCGAGAAGGAAAACCGCGACCGTTCGGTTCCGATGGTGGTGCTGTCGACCGCGCATCCGGCGAAGTTCCCGGCCGCAGTCGAAGCCGCATGCGGAACCTGGCCTGCATTGCCCGATTGGCTCGGCGATCTCGATACGCGCCTCGAGCGCGTCACCGTGCTGCCGAACGATCAGGTGGCCGTCGAGAAATTCATCCTGGCGGCGAGCCGTGCCGCGCGCGAAGGAGCAGCCGCATGAGCATGGACGTCACGCGGCTTGCCTCCGGTCTGACCGTCGTCACCGACGCGATGCCGCATCTGCAAAGCGCCTCGCTCGGCGTGTGGGTCGGCTCGGGCAGCCGCGACGAGCGCGCCGACGAGACACGGCATTTCGCATTTCCTCGAACACATGGCGTTCAAGGGCACGACGCGCCGCACCGCGCGCCAGATCGCCGAGGAGATCGAAGCGGTCGGCGGCGACCTCAACGCGGCGACCAGCGTCGAGAGCACCGCCTATTACTCGCGCGTGCTGCGGGCCGACGTGCCGCTTGCGCTCGACGTGCTGTCCGACATCCTCTCCAATCCGACGTTCGAGCCCGAAGAGCTTGCGCGCGAGAAGAACGTCATCGTGCAGGAAATCGGTGCGACCGAGGACGCGCCCGACGACCTGATCTTCGAGTATCTGCAAGCCGTCACGTTCCCGGATCAGCCGGTCGGCCGCTCGATCCTCGGCACGCCCGAAACGGTGCGCTCGTTCGATGCCCGCAAGCTGCGCGCCTATCTCGCGCGCAACTATCGCGCCCCCGACATGGTGATCGCGGCGGCAGGTGCGGTCGATCATCAGCAGATCGTCGCGGAGGTGGAGCGGCGCTTCGCGACGTTCACCGGCCCGGAGGCGCCGTTGCCGGAACCGGCGAAGTTCTCCGGCGGTGCGCGCATCGAGTCTCGCGACCTCGAGCAGGTGCATGTCGCGTTCGCGCTCGAGGGCGTGCCGCAGCGCGATCCCTCGATCTACAGCCTGCAGGTGTTCACCAACGTGCTCGGCGGCGGGATGTCGTCGCGCCTGTTCCAGGAAGTGCGCGAGATCCGCGGGCTTTGCTACGCGGTCTACGCCTTCCATGCGGCCTACATGGACACCGGTCTGCTCGGCGTTTACGCCGGCACCGACGCGTCCGACCTGCCCGAGCTGACGCGCGTGGTGGTCGACGAGATCGCCAACGCCGCCGAGACGATCAGCGAGGCCGAGATCGCGCGCTCCAAGGCGCAGATGAAGGCGGGCCTCCTGATGGCGCTGGAAAGCTCTGGCGCCCGCGCCGAACAGCTCGCGCGGCAGATCATGATCTACGGCCGGCCGATCCCGCTGGAGGAGATCGTCGGCAAAGTCGAGGCGGTGACGGTCGAGAGCGCGCGGGCGGCGGGGCGTGCGCTCATCTCGCGCAGCCGGCCGGCGGTCGCGGTACTCGGGCCCGGACGTGGGCTTGAAAGGGCGGCGGTGATTGCCGAAAGTCTGGGGCGCCGCGCCTAGTCACGAATCCCCCATGGCCTTTTTCCGCACGGTCAGTTTTTCCGAGCCGCTGCCGACCATCGAGGGCGACGGTGTGTTCCTGCGCGCGCCTCAGATGTCCGACTACAGCGAATGGACCACCTTGCGCGAGGCGAGCCGCACGTTCCTCACGCCGTGGGAGCCGACCTGGCCGGCTGACGATCTGAGCCGCAGCGCGTTCCGCCGGCGGCTGCGCCGCTATGCGGAGGATCAGCGCGCGGACACGTCTTATGCGTTTTTTCTCTTCCGCAAGTCCGACGAAGCGCTGGTCGGCGGGCTGACGCTCGCCAACATCCGCCGCGGCGTCGCGCAGGCGGGCAGCCTCGGCTACTGGATCGGCGAGCCGTTCGCACGCCGCGGCCTGATGACCGGCGCCGTGCAGGCACTTGTGCCGTTCTCCTTCGGCTCGCTGCGGCTGCATCGCCTCGAAGCGGCCTGCATCCCGTCCAATACCGCCTCGATCAAGCTTTTGGAAAAGGCCGGCTTCGTGCGCGAGGGCTATGCGCGCGAATACCTCTGCATCAACGGGTTATGGCAGGACCATCTCTTGTTCGGATGCGTCAACGGTGGGCGCAACGGCTGATGCACTTGCCTTGGGGACGCCAAGGTTCGGCTGCTATAACGTGGCTCGCCACGAGAACGGATGACGTGATGGGGATTGCCGCTTCCAGTTTGGCGCACGGCTGCGTGGCTGCCGCGATCATCGTTGCGGCCGTGCTCGGCCCTTCCGGCGCATCCGCGCAATCCTTTACCGACAAACTCGGCAACTGGCTGTTCGGATCGTCCACGCCGGCCGACAACAACAGCGCCGCCAACACGATGGCCGAAGTCGACTGTCCCGGCGTGAGTGTGCGGCAAGGCGCCTCGACGCTTTCCATCACCACGCCGGGTGCCGAGGCCGGCCCGATGACCACGCGCTATCAGGTGTCGATCGCGCAAACTGCGCGCGAATGCGCGCCGCTCGGCGGCGTGATGACCATGAAGGTCGGCGTGGAGGGCCGTGTCCTGCTCGGCCCGGCGGGCGGGCCGGGCCAGATCGACGTGCCGCTGCGCATGGCGGTGGTGCAGGAAGGGCCTAACCCGAAGACGATCCTCACCAAGTTCTACAGGCTCCCGGTCGCAATTTCGCCGGGCCAGACGAGCGTGCCGTTCGTGCATATCGAACAGGACCTGACCTTCCCGACGCCGCGCGCGGCCGATTTCGACGCCTATGTGGTGTATGTCGGCTTCGATCCCGCGAGCCTGAGCACCAAGCCCGAGCGCAAGCCCGCCAAGCAGAAACAGAAGCCGAAGCAGCAGTAAAATTTCGGATGCCCACCAAGCCCAAGCGGCGCGCCGCATCCAAAGCCCGCGCCGTGCGTAAGCAAATCTCCAAGAAATCCCCCCGCCTGCCTCTCTCCGGCATCCGCGTGGTCGAGTTCTCCCACATGGTGATGGGCCCGACCTGCGGCATGATTTTGGGCGATCTCGGCGCGGAGGTGATCAAGGTCGAGCCGCCGGGCGGCGACAAGACGCGGACGCTGATCGGGTCGGGCGCGGGCTTCTTCGCGCTGTTCAACCGCAACAAGAAGAGCGTGAGCGCGAACCTCGACGATCCGGCGGATCGCGCGCGCATCGGCAAGCTGGTCGCCTCGGCCGATATCGTGAGCGAGAATTTCCGCCCCGGTGCGCTGAAGAAGCACGGCTTCGATTATGCCTCGCTGAAGAAGAAGCACAAGCGCCTGATCTATGTCTCGCACAAGGGCTTCCTGCCGGGCCCTTACGAGCACCGCGTTGCGCTCGACGAAGTCGTGCAGATGATGGCGGGGCTTGCCTACATGACCGGTCCGCCCGGGCGGCCGCTGCGCGCGGGCTCCTCGGTCAACGACATCATGGGCGGCATGTTCGGCGTGATCGGCGCCCTCGCGGCGCTGCGTGAGCGCGAGCGCACCGGCAAGGGCCAGGAGATCCAGGTCGGCCTGTTCGAGAACTGCGTGTTTCTCTCGGCGCAGCACATGCTGCAATACCGTCTCACCGGCGTGGCATCGCCGCCGATGCCCGACCGTATCAATGCCTGGGGCGTGTTCGACCTGTTCGACACCGCCGACGGCGAGCAGGTCTTCCTCGGTGTTGTGACGGACACGCAGTGGGCGGTGTTCGGCCGCGCCTTCGATCTCGGCGGGCTTGCGGGCGATCCGAGGCTTGCCACCAACACGCTGCGTGTCCAGGCGCGCTCCTGGATGCTTCCGGCGCTGCGTGAGATCGTCAAGCGCCATACAGCCAAGGGCCTGCAGAACGTGTTCGAGCGCGAGGGGCTGCCTTACGCGCCGATCGTCAAGCCCGAGCAGCTGTTCGACGACCCGCATCTGCTCGCGAGCGGCGGGCTTGCCGACCTGGTTCTCGCTTCCGGCGGTACTACGCCGGTGCCGCTATTGCCCCTGCTGCTCGGCGATCGGCACTTGAAGCCGCGCATGCGGGTACCGAAAATAGGCGAGCACAACGCGCTTTTGGCGCGGTCTCGCGTACAGCGGAGCGTTGTGCGCGGCAAGAAATGAGCGGATGTCGGCGTGTGCGTTCTGTCATCGGCAATCCCGACCGCCGAAATGCTTAGGCGCCAGACCGCGCACCGTGTATGCTGACGCATTACCGGCATGTCGCAAAACGACCTCAGGCGCCGGTAGCTGAGAGATGTGTGCGCTCCCGCCTGCAATCGAGAGCGCATGCGCAAAATGCGCAATTCATTGAACGGTCGGCGTTCAGCGGCCAGGCTCGCCGCGTACGCGCTATTCTGAGCATGGTCTGAGCAACGGGATACGCGGGAACCCATGGCAACGCTTCAGCTCTACGCGATCTGGACTGTCCTCTCGATCGGGGCCGCAGGAGCGCTCCTCGCCTGGTGGATCATCTGACACCGGTCATCTGAACCGGAGACCTAACGTTCCGCAGAAAGGGTTTTGCCGTGCGCATCTACATTTTCAAGTCCGAGACCCGGAAAGAACTGCAAGCCTTCGCGAACGATCCGGCCGGCGCCAGACTGCCGAAGCAGCACGGGCCCTGGACGGTGACCGGCATCGTCGGCCCTACCAGCGCGCCGCCGCACAACATGTCCCGCGCGACAATCGAAAAGGCCATCGAGTCGGAAGGCTTTCAGATGTGGCGCATGAAGAAAGAGGCGAGCGCCTAGGGACAGCTCGGGCAGGACCCGCGCGGAGCTTCGCATCCAACCTGCGTGGTCAGGGCAGGGTTTCCCGCGCTGTACCCGGATTTGGTGGACGCTTCAGCAGCGCGGCCAGCGTCGTGATCGTTTCCTCGATCAGCGACTGCTGGTAGCGATAGAACATCTCATCGCCCATCGGCGTGAAGAGGGAGCTTGTCTGCGCCCGGCAACGCGCGCGCAGCACCTCGAGCCGCGCCATGATCTCCCGCGCGCCGGCGCGTGATTCCGGCGCAGCCATCGCGTGCTCCGCCGAAGCGCGGATTTGTGCATGGGTGAAGTGGGGATCGACAAACCCTTTGACGGCAGTCTCGAGCTTCTCGCGCGCAGCATCGATCCGCCACAGCCGGAACCGGCTGTATCCGTTCATCATGTTGAAGAGGATGGTCACGGCCATGACCAGATAGACCCAATAAGCCGGCGACATCATATTTACGAGCCACGGAAAATATCGGTCGGCGAGCTCCGGCTCGCCGCTTACAAAGAATTGACGCGCCTCGCGGGCAAGCGGCACGGCCGTCGCGGCGCTTGTCGAGCTGGGCGGATTGGCGCGGACGAAACCAGGGAGCTCCGCCGCGATCAGCATGAGAAGGGCGATGCGATCGGCCCGCGCCGCACAGCTGCTCGCGACTACAAGAGTATTGAGGCGTACGACGTGCTTGTCCGTGGCCGGGATATGGCGGAGCAGGTCATAGCGGCCGGCCGGAATGTTTCCGACGCTGAGCCACGAGTGGCGGGCAATGAGACCGTTGAGATCGTCCGGGGCCACGATGTCGAGACCGTGCTGGCGAACAATGGCGCCGAGGAGTTCGGCGTCTTCCTGCATCACCATGGCGGCAAGGTCGAGCTTGCCTTGCGCGACGAGCGCGGCCTGCTCCGATAGTTCATGATGCGACAGGTGGAGCTCCAGATCCTCGGAGTTCTTGCCCGAGAAAAGTTGCTGCATCAGGTACGCGGTGCCGGAGCCTTGTGGACCGATCCCGATCGACCATCCGCGCAAATCCGACAGGACCCGAACGTTCCGCCCAGGTTTGCCGAGCAGCACCAGCGACTCCGGTTGAGGAAGCCGGCCGAGCAGCTCGAACTGCGCATCGGCCGGCACCGGCGTGCCGTCCTGGATCAGCGCGAACATGTCGGCGCATCGGGCCCGGCCAGCGGAAAGGCGGCTGACATTCTCGACCGACCCGGCGGTTGGTACGACCGTCAGTGTGCCGTTATCACGCCGGGCGCGTTCGGCCAGGCGCGTGGCGAGAGCGTAATACTGGCCTCCGGGCGATCCTGTCAGGATCGACGCACGCAGATAGCCGTAGTCGCGGGCGATGCCGAAGGCTGCAACCAATGCAGCGACTGCCGCGCCCGTCAGCAGAAAAAGCAAAAGCCGCGCGAGGCCCTTGGCCACGCCACGCGCGCGGCAAATCTCCGGTTGACTGTCCCGCGACGCCAGATCTGCGTTCTCCTGCAGCTCCAATAACCGACCCAGAAGCACACATGTTCGGCGCCTGCACCCCTCGCACGTGGGTAGAAGCCTCTTATCGATTGGAATTAGGAAACCTGCACGAAGGTTTATGACCGGATCGGCGCGCAGTTTTTCTACCGACCCCTGCGTTGACATCTCGCCCTACGACTCTACGATCCCTCAACCGCTGAAATCGCTCCCGATTCCGGCGGTGACGACATCAGACGAACCCTGCGGGAGAGACCGGCTGCGCATCGCTTGCGAGGCCGGCGCCGAAGGCGCAACCGCCCCGGAAACGCTCAGGCAAAAGGACCGCAGGGGGATGAGAACTCTGGAAAGCAGCCGCGCCGTGAGGTGCGGTTCACCGACGGAGTAGGCCGCACGGCGCCTCTCGCGCATGCTGCGGCGAAATCTCTCAGGTTCCGCGACAGAGGGGGCTCGAACGGGTAGGTTGCCCGCGCGAGTCCTCATGCGGAACCGGTCATGACCCAGACGGGCGAAACAGCTGAAGCAAACGAGACGCAGGGATCTGCGTCCGAGACAGCGCCGGTGCATCCGCCGGAAGCCTCCGCGATCGCGACCGGCGACGCCGCGCCACCGCCCGCTGCCGCGCCGCTCCTCAAGACCCCACTGCACGCGCTGCACGTTGCGCGCGGCGGCCGCATGGTGCCGTTCGCCGGCTACGACATGCCGGTGCAATATGCCGACGGCATCATCGCCGAGCACAATCATGTACGCAGCGCCTGCCGGCCTGTTCGATGTCTCGCACATGGGCCAAGCGTTTCTGGTCGGCGCCGACCACGAGACCGTCGCGCGTGCGCTCGAAGTGCTGGTGCCCGCCGATATCCTCAATCTCGCGCCGGGCCGCCAGCGCTACACGCAGCTTACCGGCGAGGACGGCGGCATTCTCGACGACCTGATGGTCACGCGCTCGGCCGATCCGGACGAGGACGGCGTCCTGTTCCTCGTCGTCAACGCGGCGACCAAGGAGGCGGACTACACGCATATCGTGGCGCGGCTGCGCGCGGGCGTGCGGCTGCTGCGCGCCGATCACCGTGCGCTGGTCGCCGTGCAGGGGCCGATGGCGCGCCAGGCTGTCGGGCGGCATTGCCCCGAGGCGGTGCCGATGGCGTTCATGAGCGCGATCACTACGCGCTTCGACGGCATCGATTGCCACATCAGCCGCTCCGGCTACACCGGCGAGGACGGCTACGAGATTTCCTGCAAGGCGACGCGCGTGCGCGCGATCGTGGAGCGGCTGTTGTCCGAGCCGAGCGTGAAGCCGATCGGGCTCGGCGCGCGCGACTCGCTGCGCCTCGAAGCGGGCCTGTGTCTCTACGGGCACGACATCGACACCACCACGTCGCCGGTCGAGGCGGCGCTGACCTGGTCGATCCAGAAACGGCGCCGGGCGGAGGGCGGCTTTCCCGGCGCGGAGCGCATCCAGCGCGAGATCGCGGAGGCGCCGCACGCGCCTGCGCGTCGGCATCAAGCCGGAAGGCCGCGCGCCCGCGCGTGAGGGCACCGAGATCACGCTGGACGACAACGTCGATCGGGAAGATCACCTCCGGCGGCTTCGGGCCGAGCGTCAACGGGCCGATCGCGATGGGCTATGTCGAAGCGCGTTACGCCGCACCAGACACCGCCGTGATGCTGACGGTGCGCGGCAAGCCGATGCCGGCGCGTGTCGCCGACGCTGCCGTTCGTGCCGCACAAATATGTTCGCTGAAGGGGAGACTTGATGAGCACACGCTACACCAAGGACCACGAATGGATCCGCCTCGACGGCGACGTCGCGACGGTCGGCATCACCGAGCACGCGCAGTCGGCGCTGGGCGACATCGTCTATGTCGAGCTGCCCGAGATCGGCCGCGCGGTCACCAAGGGCGGCGAGGCCGCGGTGGTGGAGTCGGTCAAAGCCGCGAGCGATGTCTACGCGCCTGCGACGGGCGAGGTGGTCGCCGTGAACGAGTCGCTCGACGGCACGCCTGCGACGATCAACGAGGACGCCGAGGGGAAAGGCTGGTTCTTCCGGTTACGGCTTGCCGCTCCGGAGGAGTTGAATGATCTCATGACCGACGAGCAGTACAAGGAGTTCCTCACCACGCTCGAATGACGAGGAACGAGGCTTCTACGAGCATGAAGGAGCGGCAAGTGGCACACCAATACCGCGCGGCGCTGAAGTGGACGCGCGGCGGCGCCGTGTTCACCGACCAGCGCTACACCCGCGCGCACACGTGGACGCTTCGACGGAGGAATCACTGTTCCGGCATCCTCGTCGCCGCTCAGCGTTCGTCTGCCCTATTCGGTCGCCGAGGCGGTCGATCCGGAGGAAGCGTTCGTGGCGGCGGTCGCGAGTTGCCACCTGCTGACGTTCCTATACGTCGCGGCGAAACATGGTTTCGTCGTCGACGATTACGCCGACGACGCGGTCGGCGAGATGACCAAGAACGAGCGCGGAAAGCTGTGGGTTTCCAAGGTGATCCTGTCGCCCGCGATCACGTTTCGCGGGCGAGAAGCGGCCTGACGCCCGAGCAACTCGATGAACTGCATCACCTCGCGCACGAGGAATGCTTCATCGCGAATTCGGTGAAGAGCGAGGTGGTTGTTCGAGGCACGATGTCGTTCGTGTGAGCACGAAGCTCGAGGAACAAGCGAGCAACCGGAATGCGCTATCTTCCTCTGACGCCTGAAGACCGTTCCGAAATGCTGGCGCGCATCGGCGTCGCCGATATCGATGCGCTGTTCGCCGACATACCGGCGGACAAGCGGCTCAAGTCGCTGCCCGATCTGCCGCGCACGAAATCCGAGATCGAGGTCGAGCGCGTGCTCGGCCGCATGGCGGCGAAAAATGTTGCGGCCGGCTCGGTGCCGTTCTTCGTCGGCTGCGGCGCCTACAAGCACCACATTCCGGCGAGCGTCGATCATCTGATTCAGCGCTCGGAGTTCCTCACCTCGTACACGCCGTATCAGCCCGAAATCGCGCAAGGCACGCTGCACTACCTGTTCGAATTCCAGACCCAGGTCGCGCTCTTGACCGGCATGGAGGTCGCGAACGCCTCGATGTACGACGGCTCGACCGCGTGCGCCGAAGCCGTGCTGATGGCGCATCGGGTGACCAAGCGAAAGAAGGCGGTGCTCGCCGGAAATCTGCATCCTCATTACCGGGAAACGGTCGAGACCGTATCGAGCATGTCGGATCATGCGGTCGCTCGCGCTGCCGCCGTCGCCGCACGGCGCGGACGATATCCTCGCGGCGATCGACAACGAGACAAGCTGCGTCGTCGTGCAAACGCCTGATGTGTATGGGCATTTGCATGATCTGCGGCCGATCGCCGAGAAGGCGCATGCCGCCGGCGCGCTGCTGATCGCCGTCGTCACCGAAATCGTCTCGCTCGGCCTCGTCACGTCGCCGGGCGAGATGGGCGCGGATATCGTTGTCGGCGAAGGACAATCGATCGGCAATGCGCTCTCGTTCGGCGGGCCTTATGTCGGGTCTGTTCGCAAGCCGCACGAAATATGTGCGGCAAATGCCCGGCCGGCTTGTCGGCGAGACGGTCGATGCCGAGGGCAAGCGCGGCTTCGTGCTCACGCTGTCGACGCGCGAGCAGCACATCCGCCGCGAGAAAGCGACCTCGAACATCTGCACGAACTCCGGGCTCTGCACGCTCGCCTTCACGATCCATCTCTCGCTGCTCGGCGAGGCCGGATTGCGGCGCCTCGCGCGCATCAATCACGCCAATGCGCTCGTAGTTGGCCGAGATGCTCGGCGCTGTACCGGGCGTCGAAGTGCTGAACGACACGTTCTTCAACGAGTTCACCATCCGTGTTCGCGGCGACGCGGCCGCAGTCGTCGAGAAGCTCGCCGCCAGGGCATCCTCGGCGGCGTGCCGGCCTCGCGCCTCGATCCGGGGCGGCCGGAACTGCGCGATCTCATCATCGTGGCGTCAACCGAGGTGAACACCGACGAGGACCGTGCCGCCTACGCGACCGCGCTGAAGGAGGTGCTGGCATGAACCGTCAGGGCCGTCCGACCGAGCCGATCGAAGCGGTATCCACCGCGCCGAGCACATTCACGGGCAATCGCGCGCTGCGCATCGAGGAGGCGCTGATCTTCGAGATCGGCCGCCCGGAAGTCACCGGCGTCGATCTCGACGAGCCGGCACAGTTCACGCCGCGCCTCGGCGGCCTCGAGCGCAAAACGCCGATCGGCCTGCCGGGGCTGGCCGAGCCGGAAGCGGTGCGCCATTACGTGCGCCTCTCGCGCATGAACTACGGCATCGACTAGCGGCGTGTTTCCGCTCGGCTCGTGCACCATGAAGCACAATCCGCGCCTGAACGAGAAGATGGCGCGGCTGCCCGGTTTCGGCGACATCCATCCGCTGCAGCCGCAATCGACCGTGCCGGGTGCGCTGGAGCTGATCGCCGAGCTTGTCGCGCTGGCTGTGCGAGTTGACCGGCATGCCGGCGGTCGCGCTGACGCCAAAGGCCGGCGCGCACGGCGAGCTGTGCGGCATGATGGCGATCAAGGCGGCGCTCGCGGCTCGCGGTGAAAAGCGCTCGGTCGTGCTGGTGCCGGAGTCGGCGCACGGCACCAATCCGGCAACCGCTGCGCTGCTCGGCTATCGCGTCGAGTCCATTCCGGCGCGCGCCGGACGGCACCGTCGATCCTGCCGAGGTGAAGAAGCATCTCTCGAAAGACGTCGCCGCCATCATGCTGACCAATCCGAACACCTGCGGGCTGTTCGAGCGCGACGTGGTGGCGATCGCCGACGCCGTGCATGCGGTCGGTGCGTACTTCTACGCCGACGGCGCGAACTTCAACGCGATCGTCGGCAAGGTGCGGCCGGGCGATCTCGGCGTCGATGCGATGCACATCAACCTGCACAAGACCTTCTCGACACCGCATGGCGGCGGCGGGCCGGGCGCCGGGCCGGTGACGCTGTCGGCGGCGCTGGCACCGTTTGCACCGCTGCCTTACGTGGTGAGCGATGCCAAGGGCGCGCGGCTGGTCGAGCATGCGGGCGACAGCGATGCCAAGCCGTTCGGCCGCATGTGCGCGTTCCACGGCCAGATGGGCATGTTCGTGCGCGCGATGAGCTACATGCTGGCGCATGGCTCCGACGGCATGCGCCAAGCGTCGGAGGATGCCGTGCTCAACGCGAACTACGTGAAGGCCGGCCTGAAGGACCTGATGTCGCTGCCCTTCGGCGACTGGCCGTGCATGCATGAGGTGCTGTTCGACGATCACTGGCTCGACGGCACCGGTGTCTCGACGCTCGATTTTGCCAAGGCGATGATCGACGAGGGCTATCACCCGATGACGATGTATTTCCCGCTCGTCGTGCACGGCGCGATGCTGATCGAGCCGACCGAGTTGGAGAGCAAGGGCTCGCTCGATCTGTTTATCGCGGCGCTGCGTGATCTCGCTTTCGCGGCAAAACGCGGCGACACCGCGCGGTTCTCCGGCGCGCCATACTATGCGCCGCGCCGCCGCCTCGACGAGACACGCGCGGCACGCCAGCCGGTGCTGCGCTGGGTGAAGCCCCAGCCGCAGAAGGAAGCGGCGGAATAGTCTCTCCGCGCGAGGCGGGGAGGGCGGTCGCCTGAAGCGTCCGAGTGGGGTGTTACTTACAACACCATGTTCATCGGGCTTGGATAATACCGGAACCCGTCGCCTTGCTTCGCCACATGGCCGAAGCCCGGCCAGGCGAAGTGATATGCGACGATCGGCGTCTTCTCGTCGGCGAAGCGCGTCAGCAGCTTCACGCGCGTCTGCGCTGACTGCTTCGGATCGGTGTCGTAGGCGAACTCGGTCAGCGGTTTCTCCATGAGTAGAACGGGATGGTGCGTGAGGTCGCCAATATAAACCATCGACTTGCCGCCCGAGGAAATGTTGTACACCGTGTGGCCCGACGGTGTGCCCGGGCGCGCCGATCGCCGTTATGCCGGGCAGGAATTCCTGGCCGTCCTTGATAAACACGATGCGGTCGCGCACCGGCAGCAGGTTCTTCTTTGCCTGTTCAAGGAAGGCCTTCAACGGCCCGCTGGCGAGCTTCTCGTCGGTCCAAAAGTCGAAATCCGACTGCTGGATGTAGAACTGCGCATTCGGGAAGTTGCTCTTGCCGTCATCACCGACATTCGCGCCGAGATGGTCGATGTGCGCGTGGCTCATCACCACCGCGTCGATGTCCTTCGGGTCAATGCCGGCCTGCTTCATACTGTTGAGCAGCTTGCCGGTTGTCGGGCCGAAATCTTTTCTGGTGCCCATGCCGGTGTCGAACAGCACCAAATGGCTGCCGGTGTTGACGATGAGTGCATTCTGCTCCAGCACCGCGTTTTCCAACGGCAGGAAGTTGCCGGAGAGTTGACGCGCAATCTCTTCCTTGGAGAGACCGAGGAAGGCTTGGGTCGGATCTCCGAGCGGCAGCGGCCCGTCGGATACGACGGTCGCTTCGGCAGTGCCGAGCTTGAAGCGGTAGAAGTAGGGCGCTTGCGTGCCGAGTATCGGCGCCTTGGCGAACGCAGGCGCGCCCGCGAACCCCGCCGCCATGAGGGCGGAGCCGCCCTGCAGCAACCGGCGGCGTGAAAGGGAAATCGCGTCCTTCGTCATTGTCGCCTCCTCGCGTTTGGGCCGGTCGAAATGCCGGCTTCCATGCACGGGAAGTCTATGACCGCGACAGCGGCGATTGCATGACACAATCGCGCGACCGGCAAGACGTGAGCCCGCTCTGCATCATCAACGCATTGTGATCACTTGCGATTTTTCCGAGCACCGCGTGGTTACGCCTGAGAAAGGAATGGCGGCTATCGTTGCGGCAATCCCGGACGCGTCATGGAAGCCAACCGCAGAAAATCCGTTCGCCGTGCCATCGGCTACAACGCCAAGATCGTCGCGAGCGACGGGTCGTGGGAGCGCGAATGCCGCGTGCTCGACGTGTCGCAGACCGGCGCCAAGCTGGCGATCGAACGGGCGGCCGAGCTCCCGCAGGACTTCGTCCTCGCGCTGTCCGCGCAGGGAAATGCGACGCGCCGCTGTCAGGTGGTGTGGGCTGAGGACGCGCAAATCGGCGTCAAGTTCGAGCGCCCCGCCGCGTCGAGGCGCTAATTCAGCTTCGTCTTCACGTCGCCGATGCCGCGGGTGAGCAGATCGTCCGCGACCTTGCCCTTCACCGACTCGGTCAGGATCTTCTCGGCGGCAGTCACGGCCGCTTCAGCCGCAGCGGCGCGCACATCGGCCACGGCCTGTGCCTCGGCCTGCGCGATCTTGGTTTCGGCCAATTTGGTACGGCGCGCGACGAAGTCTGCCATCTTGGTTTTCGATTCCGCCGCAATGCGCTCGGCCTCGGCCTTGGCGCCCTCGATGATCGCTGCCGCTTCTTCGTCGGCCTGCCGCTGCTTCGCCTTGTATTCGGCGAGCAGCTTCTGCGCCTCTTCCTTCAGGCGGCGCGCCTCGTCGAGCTCGGCCTGAACGCGCTTGCCGCGCTCGTCGAGCGCGTCGAGAATAAGCTTCGGCACACCGACATACACGAGAATGCCGACGAAGATCACGAATGCGACCGCGACCCAGAATTCCGGCTCGGTGATAAAGGGCATGGCAGGTCCTACCGCTTGAGCGTCTCGTCGACGGCCGCCGCGACTGCCGGAGCGGGCGGCGTCGTGCCGATCAGACGCTCCACGATCGCACTTGCGGTCTCCACCGCAATGCCACGCACATTGGCCATCGCGGCGGACTTGGTGGCGGCGATCTGCTTCTCGGCCTCGGCGAGCTGCGCGTTGAGCTTCGCCTCCAGCGCTTTGCGGCGCTCCTCGGCCTCGGCATGGAGCTTGTCGCGGATTTCGGCGCCGATCGCCTGTGCGCGGTTGCGCGCATCCGCCAGCGCTTTTTCATAGGCCGCGAGTGCCGCTTCCGATTCGTCCTTGGCCCGTTGCGCCTCGGCGAAATCCGCCTTCGACGCGCTTGGAGCGCTGTTCGATGATGCCGCCGATACGCGGCACCGCGATGCGCGAGATCAAGAGGTAGAGCGCAACGAAGGTGATGACCAGCCACACGATCTGCGAGGCGAACGTCTCAATCTGGAACGGCGGAAACCCGCCGCCATGTTCGCTCGCCGGAACATGCTCGGTCGACGTGGTCGTTTTCTTGTTCTGCGCCATGGTCAAGGCTCGGCGGAGCGGCTTACGGCCGCCCCGTTTGCCGGCTCCGAAGACTTAGAGCGCGAACAGAAGCAATAGCGCGATCAGCAGCGAGAAGATGCCGAGCGCTTCGGTCACCGCGAACCCGAAAATCAGGTTGCCGAACTGGCCCTGCGCGGCCGACGGATTGCGCAGTGCGGCCGCAAGATACTGGCCGAAAATCAGGCCGACGCCGACGCCGGCGCCACCCATGCCGATGCACGCGATGCCCGCGCCGATGTATTTCGCGGCGACTGGATCCATATGAGAACTCCTTTTCGAGGTTGTATTCGGGTCAGTGTCCCGGGTGAATCGCATCGTTGAGGTAGATGCAGGTGAGGATCGTGAACACGTAGGCCTGGAGGAACGCGACCAGAAGCTCGAGCGCGGTCAGCGCGACGACCATGCCGAGCGGCAACACGCCGCCGACCCACCCGAGGATCCCGAGACCCGCACCGAGCAGCGGAATGAAACCTGCGAAAACCTTCAGCGCGATGTGGCCCGCGAGCATGTTCGCGAACAGGCGAATGCTGTGCGAGACCGGCCGCAGGAAGAACGAGAATATTTCGATGAACACCACCAGCGGCAGGATGAACATCGGAATGCCGCTCGGCACGAACAGCCTGAAGAACTTCAGGCCGTTCTTCCAGAAGCCGTAGACCAGCACCGTGAAGAACACGAGCAGCGCGAGCGAGATCGTGATGATGATGTGGCTCGTCACCGTGAAGGTGTAAGGGATGAGCCCGACGATGTTCGTAACCAGAATGAACATGAACAGCGAGAACACGAGAGGGAAGAACTTCATCCCCTCGCTGCCGGCGGTACTTCGTATTGTCGTGGCGACGAACTCATAGGAGAGTTCCGCGAGCGATTGCAGCCGGCCCGGCACGAGGCTGCGCGAGGACGTCATGCCGACCAGCAGCGTCGCCGATGATGCCGACTGCGATCACCATGAACAGCGACGAGTTGGTGAATGCGATCTCGTGGCCGCCGATGTGACCGACCGTGAAGATCTTGTTGATCTCGAATTGATGGATCGGATCGGCGGCCATGACCGGTCGGTCTCGTTTGTCCTCGAGCGCCGCGGGCGCTTGTCGTTGCGTTCGATGGTCGAGTCCGGAATGCCTCCGGGCACGACTCCCGCCTGCCGCATCACGTTCAGCACGCCGGCCGTGAAGCCAAGCAATGCGAACACGAACATCCCCCACGGCAAGGTCCCGAGTCCCTTGTCGATCAGCCAGCCGATTCCCGCACCGACCAGCACACCCGCGACAAGCTCGGAAGAGAGCCGGAAACCGCGCGCGAACCCCGAATGATCGGTAACCGACCCGGACGCAGAACCTGTTTCGGCAGCGCGGCTCGGACTAGCGTGTTCGAGCCGTTCGCCGAGACGCTTGAGCCTCGCGGAGAGGGCGGCCTCATCGGTTGGCTCAGCGCTCTGATCTTCCCGCCTGCGCGTGTCTCCGGACATTGTCCATACCGCGAAGTCGAGGAAATTCCTGAGCCTTTCACCGCCCCCGAAGCCGCGCGGACCATACTGACCGACCCCCTATGCGTGTCAAGAATTGGGCATCTTGCAGTAACGCTTTGATTCAACTACTGAAAATGGGCTGTTGTTCGACCTTGCGACAGGCCCTGCCACAAGGCTTTCTGTCGCACTGCGGCAATGCGCGACGAGGAGAGCACGGAACGCGCCACGGCGCTGCCGCAAAACGCGCCCAGATTCCGCCAGAAGAATTCCGGGAGCCCCGCAATGCGAACTCTGCCTCTGCTTGTCCTGACGTTCGTCGCGCTCGCGCCAGCCGCGCATGCGCAGCCCACGCCGGACGGCGAGAACGGCCGCTACACGTTTAGCCAGGTGTCGGACGGCATGTTGCGGCTCGACACCCGCACCGGCCAGGTCTCGCTCTGCGCGAAGAAGGACGCCGGCTGGGCCTGCAACACGGTGCCGGACGAGCGGCAGGCGCTGGAGAGCGAGATCGCGCGGCTGCAGCGCGAGAACGGCACGCTGAAGAAGGACATGCTGGCGCGCGGCTTGCCGCTGCCCGGGCGGCGTCGCGAGCGCGCCGCCGGCACCGCAGCGCGAGTTGAACCTGAAAGTGCCGCTGCCGAGCGATGCCGAGATTGATCGCGTGATGAGCGCGTTCGAGAAGATGTGGCGCCGCATCGTCGACTTGATGCAGAAGACGCCGGGCAGCGACAAGATTTAGCTTTTCGTCATTCCGGCCGAGCGAAGCGAAGGGCCGGAATCCATAACCACAAGCTGAGCGATTCAAGAACCAGTGGTGGTTATGGATTCCGGGCTCGCAGCTTCGCGGCGCCCCGGAATGACGGTTAGAGATACCGGTCGAGGAACGCGCGCATGCGCGCGACCGCATCGTCGCGCTGCCGGTTCGGTAGGCTCAAGAATCCGTGGCAGGCGCCGGGATAGATCGCAAGCTCGGCGGCCTTTCCGGCCGCGAGCCAGCGCGGCGCCATGAACAGCGAATCGTCGATCAGCGCATCGCGCGTGCCGACCGAGAAGATCGCCGCCGGCATGCCGCGCAGATCGGCATAAAGCGGCGAGACATCGGGATTGGACATGTCGGTGCCGGGCGGCAGGAAGCTCTTGCGGAAAGCAACGATTGCCGGCGTGTTGAGCACGAGCTTTTCCTCGCCCCAATTGCGCGCGCTCGGCGTCATGCCGATATCGAAGCAGCCGTAATTGAGCAGCGCCACCGAAAACGGCGTGAGCTTGATGGCGATCACGCAGCCGCAAGAGCGTAACCGCGGAGAGATGTCCGCCGGCTAACTCGCCGCCGATCGCGAGCTTGCTCACGCCGAAGCGCTTCGTGCCCTCGCGCACGATCCACAGCGCCGCCGCCTCGCAATCGTCGGGGCCGGCCGGATAGGGATTTTCCGGCGCGAGCCGGTATTTCATCGACACGCAGGTGAGTGCCGCCACATCGGCAAGGCGTTCGAGCAGCGGATCGTTCTGGTCGGGCGCGCCGATCGACCAGCCGCCGCCGTGGATGTGGAGATAAAGCCCGCGCGGGTTCTTCGCCGCGATGACGCGAAGCTCCATCGGGCCGGAGGGCCCGGCGATCGTCATCGTTTCGGCGCGCGGCGATTTCGGCGCAGCCGGAAACGCGCCGATACCTGCGATGCGCCGCGCACGGATTTCCGGGATCGTGAGGCCGACCGGCTCGGCGTTCAGCCGTTTGACGATCTCGGCGTTGGTCGCGAGCGTTTCGGCAGGAATTGCGGCGGGATCGAACAGCGGCGGGATCGACGAGAAGCGGAGAGAACATGCGGCGATCCTTGGCAGATGGAAAACTCATCTCTGGCCGTCATTCGCGCGTCATGCAAACGCGCACGCAAGAGACTGCGCGTCTTGCCTCCGATCACACCCTTCTGCCGAATAGCACGATCGCCGCTACCGGAAGGATGAATGCGAACGCCGTCGCGGCGATCAGCAGCACGCCGAGCTCGCCATAGGCCCCGCGTTCGACCACGAAAATCTGATTCAGATACTTGGTCTGCAACTGGCCCGCGACCAGCGCGAGGTTCATGAACGAGGCCATCAGCGCGAACCAGGTCGCGCGCTGCCCCGGCGGCGCATAGTAGGCGATCAGCGTCAGCAGCGGGACCATGGAAAGCTGCGCGAAGGGAGAAGAGGTTGCGGCATCGACGATCGCGATGGTGCGCGCACCAAAGCCGAACGTTGCCTCGGTCCATTCGTGGAGGCCATAGAACAGGCCGATGTTCGGCAGCGACAGCAGCGTGCCTGCCACAGCGAGCCAGAACAGCACCTTCGTGACCGAGTATTCGGTGAGCTGCTTGCTGAAGATCCACAGCGCGACGATCGAAAGGACCGCGCCGGTCTGGCGCAGCGTGCCGTAGAACGCTTCGTCGAATTTCAGGATATCGAGCGTCCACCAGAAATAGCCGTCGCCGACGGAAGGTGTCGCGCGGAACGCGAAGATGATGATGCTGGTGTAGAGGATCGCGCGCCGCGAGACGGGATCGAGCTCGCGCGTCACCAGCACCAGCATGGTGCAGATCACGATCATCGACAGCGCGAAGATCACTTCCTGCGCGAATGGCACGGCACCGGCGCCGAGCGCGACCACCACGGCGCCGAACGCGATGCCGCCGCCGAGGATCCGCCAGTCGAGCGGGCGCCGCTCGACCTGTTCGGCTCGGATCAGAAAGACGCCGACGACCGAGATCGCCGGGACCGTGAGGCCGAGCAGAAATACGGTCGGCCGGCTCGAGGAAGCTCGCAAGCCAGCCCGATGCGCCGGCGACCGCGAGGATGCCGAACGACAGCGCGAGGCGGCCGAGCACCTGCACCAGACCGAGTTCAGCGCGGATGTCGTGCTCGGGGCGCGGGTTTCCGGCGTCATCGGTGCGGGGCACGACCTCGGTCGACATCGCGTCTGCGACCACGTCCTGGACCAGCGTTCCGATCACGATCAGAAGCGAGCCGAGCAGATAGGCTTGCTCCGGCCGCGCGAGTTGCAGCGTGCCGGCGGCCGCCGCAGCGAGCCACAGCATGCCGCAGGCCGTCAGCGCAGCGCCGATCAGCACGTAGGAGCGGCGCTGCGAGCCGAAGATCGGGACACTGTCGACAAGCTGGCCGAAGACCATCTTCACGGTCCACGGCAGGCTCAGCCACACGCCAATACCCGCAAGCTCGGACGGGCTGAGCCTGAGACTCTCCTTGATCCACATGTCGCGCGTGACATCGATGAGCCCAAGCGCCCCATACGCGAAATAGATCATGATCAGCGGGAGGTAGCGCCGCCGGAAGCCGAGGATCGGCCGCAGGATCGCGGCGAGCCACGGCGAGGGGGCCTTGTCAGCCTTGGGTGCTGGAGCGGTTGGGCTCTGTGGGCCGGTGGCGTCTGTCACGCGCTAGTGGTCCGATTCCAACGTTCGCATCCCGTTCGGCAGGCCCTTGTGCGAATGTCAGAATCGAAAGGACCACTAGCAAATGTTACGATCTAGTGGGCTTTGGATTCGACATCTGCTTGTGGTCTCGCCGCTCGTGGGTAGCGAATGTCTGAATCCGCCACACTAGTGTCTAGCGCACCTTGCCGCGCGCCGCGACCGGATACACCGCCTCGATCTTGCCTTTCCGCGCCGCGTAGACCTCGTCCATCATGTTGGTGACGACGCAGCAGTGGTTCGGGATCACGCTGACCGACTCGCCGATCTTCGGCTTCTTCGCCGAGCCTGAGAGATCGACGATGCCGTGCTCCTCCGAGAAGCCGGTGACCTGCGCGTCGGGATATTCCACGATGCGGCCGAAGCCCTTGGCGTAATACTGCTCGTAGGTCATCACCTTCGAGCCGGCATCGAGCACGGCGCGATCCTCGGTCGGGCGGCTCACCACGGTCGCCCGCACCGTCATGGCGCAGTCGTCCCAGGTGGCGGCGCCCGCCGTCACCTGCATGACGTCGTTGTAGATGTAGGTGCCGGCGCGATACTCGGTCAGCATCGGGAAATCGCCGCAGCCTTTCAGCGCGGGCGAGCCGCCGCCGGACACGACCGGCACCGCGATGCCGGCGCCGTTGAGCAATTGCAGCGCGCGCTCGAGCCACAGCCGCTGCTCGGGCTTGGCGGTCGGGAAGGTCATCAGCCCTTCGAACTGCATGTTCGGCATGCGCATCGTCTCGCGCGCGAGATCGAGCGCGGCCTGCGGGCTCTGCACGCCGTTGCGGCCGAAGCCGGTGTCGCATTCGATCAGGAAGCGGATATCGACGCCGTGGCGCTTGCCGGCTTCCGACAGCCCGCGCGCCACCACCTCGTTGTCGAGCACCACCGCCATGCGCTTGAGGCGCCGGATCAGCGCGGCGAGCCGCTCGGTCTTGGCCTCGCCCAGCACGTTGTAGGTGAGCAGGATATCGTCGGCGACGCCGGCATCCGCCATCACCTCGACTTCGCCGAGCTTCTGGCAGGTGATGCCGACCGCGCCTGCCTCGATTTGCAGCTTCGCCAGTGCCGGAATCTTGTGCGTCTTGATGTGCGGGCGATTGGCGAGGCCATGGCTCGCGAGCGTGTCCTGCGCGCGCTTGATGTTGGCCTCGACGATGTCGAGGTCGATGACGACGGCGGGAGTGTCGAGATCGGCGACCATGGTCGGCATGAGTTTGTCGTCTCCCGAAAAAGGCGAGCAGGCGCCCGCGCGTGTTTTCCCGTTGTTCCGCTGCGCAAACATGTTAGCCTAGGCGACAATCCGCCGCAGCTCAAACGGTCGGAAACACAGGGAGGAACGGAATGAGCATCACCAGCAGACGAAGTGCGCTTGCGGCTCTCGCTTTGGGTGTTGCGGCGTTCGCGCTGCCGACCGACGCGAGCGCGCAGCGCAAGTTCACCTTCGGCTACGACCAGCCGCGCACCACCGCCTACGGCATCGCGGCCGACATCTTCGACGCGAAGCTGAAGGAGCTTTCCGGCGGCAAGCTGTCGATCGATCAGTTTCCCGGCGCGCAGCTCGGCCAGGAGCCGGTGATGCTGCAGAAGGTGCGTTCGGGCGACATCGACTTCATCATCACCGCCACCGCGAATGCCGCGACGCTCGCGCCGCAGGCCGGCGTGTTCTCGCTGCACTTCATCTTCCGCGATAAGAATCATCTCGCCAAGACGCTCGCCGATCCCGGCGTGTCGAAGGCGTTCCGCGACATGATCAAGGAGTTGGTGCAGGGCGCGCAGGTGCTCGGCCTGATCACCATGGGGATGCGCAACATCTATTCGAAGAAAGAGATCACCAAGGTGGACGACGTCAAGGGCATGAAGATCCGCGTGCAGGCGACCAAGACCGAGGACACGCACTTCCCGGCCTACGGCACGCAGACCGTGCACATGCCGTTCGGCGAGGTCTACACCTCGCTGCAGACCGGCGTCGTGAACGCCGCCGAGAACGGCATCAATGTCTACATGGCGAACAAGCACTACGAAGTCGCGCCGATCCTCTCGATCACCGAGCATGAGGCGAACAACAACTGCCTCTGGGTCAGCGACAAGACCTGGAACAGCCTCAGCGCCCAGGAAAAGGAATGGGTGCAGGCGGCGGCAGAAGAGGTGTCCCGAAGAAGGAGCCCGCCATGGCGCTCAAGCTCGAGGCGGACTCGGCCGAGCGTCTGAAGAAGCTGGGTGTGAAGGTCGTCGAAAACGTCGACAAGTCCGGCTTCATGAAGGCGGCCGCGCCGATCCAGGACCAGCTCGCCAAGGAGCTTGGGCCGCACGCGGTGAAGATTCTCGAGCTGGTCCGCAACGTGAAGTAATTGCGCGACAGCTCGCGGAAGACTGTTATCCCGGCCGAGCGTAGCGAGAGCCGGGACCATAACCCCCGGCGGTCCATGGGTCCCGGATAGCCGGTGAGCCTGCACTCGGACGGCGCGAAGCGCCGATCCGGGTGGCGGCTTCCGGGATGACAAGCGGTTTTGGGGAAGCTTTTGAATCTTCGTCTCTGGTTATTCGCCGCCACTCGCCACCTGAAATGGAAGGCGCTCGACCCGCTTGAAGGCCGTGCTCATGGCCTTGTGCGGGATTTCCATCGCGGGCTTCACCCTGTCGGTGTTCTGCGACGTGGTGACGCGCGAGATCGGCCGGCCCTGGCTCTGGCTGCAACTCGTCACCACCGGCTTCTTCGCCTGGGGCGTGTTCATCGGCATGGCGGTCGCGACGCGCCGGCTCGATCATCTCAATCTGGTCGAGATCACCAAGGGCATGACCGGCTCCTCGCGCAGCTTCATGGAAATCTTCAACCGGCTGGTCATTCTGGCCGTCGGGCTGTCGATGGTCGTGTTCGGGTATCAGAACTTCCTGCATGACTTCGGCAGCTACCGGGCGCCATCGCTGATCCCGCTCGCCACCTACACGGCGAGCGTGCCGATCTCCGGCGCGCTGATCACGCTGTTCTGCATCGAGCAGATCGTCAACGGCTGGCGCCACGGCTTCGAGGGTCCGGAAGACAAAGACGACTTCGCGGGGATCAGGTGATGGGCAACGGGACGATCATTCTGATCATGACGTTCCTGTTCCTGTGGTTCGGCTATATGGGCGTGCCGGTCGCCTTCGCCCTGATGGCGGGCGTGCTCGTCGCCTGCATGCTGACGCCGATCAGCATGCAGTCGATGATCGGGCAGATGTTCCACGGCATCGATTCCGAAATCCTGCTCGCGGTGCCGTTCTTCCTGCTGGTCGGCGAGCTGATGACGTCGGCGGACGTGACCAACCGCATGATCCGACTGGCGCAGACCATGGTCGGCCATCTGCGCGGCGGGCTCGCACAGGTCGTCACGCTGTTTTCCATGTTCTTCGCCGGCATTTCCGGCTCGTCCACCGCCGACGTCGCGGTACTGAGCCGCACCGTCGCGCCGGAAATGACGCGCGAAGGGCTACGACCGCGCCTTCACGGCGGCGCTGATCGCCTGTGCCTCCACCATGGCGAACCTGATCCCGCCGTGCATCATGGCAGTCGTCTACGGCGCGACCGGCAACGTCTCGATCGGCGGGCTGTTCCTCGCCGGCATCGTGCCCGGCGTTCTGATCGGCATCGGCCTGATGATCTATTCGCACTTTCTTCGGTCCGATCGGCGTTCTCAAGCCGCGCGCCAGCCTGTGCGAGTTCGCCGACGCCGCGCGCGCATCCGCGCTGCCGCTGATGATCCCGCTCATCATCATGGGCGGCATCCTCACCGGCTGGTTCACGCCGACCGAAGCCGGCATGATCGCCTCGGTCTACATCATGGTGGTGCTGATCCCGCTGCTCAACCGCGGCCACCTCAAGAACCTGCCGCGCGACTTCGTCTACACCGGGCTGCTCTACTCGCTCCCGCTGGCGCTGGTGGCGGCCGCTTCGGCCTTCGGCTGGATGCTCGCCTATCTGCGCGGCCCCGACATCGTCGCGGGCTGGATCGAGCTCGTCGCCGGCACTGACGGCCGCATCATCATGATGCTGCTGGTGCTGCTGTTCATCGTGATCGGCGATTTCATGGACGCCGTTCCGGCGATCATCATCTTCATGCCGATCGTCATCAAGCTGAACGAACTCGGCGATATCAATTCGCTGCACATGGGCGTCGTGCTCATCACCACGCTGGTGTTCGGACTGATCACGCCGCCCTATGGGCTGTCGCTGCTGGTGGCGTCGAAATTCGTCGGGGTGCAGATTCAGCGCGGCGATGTTTGCGTCGCTGCCGATCTATGTCGTGTTCTTGATCACGATCGCGTTCACGGTGTTCTTCCCGGAGGTCGTGCTCTATCTGCCGAAGTTCTTCCTTCCCGAGTTGGTCGGCTGCTTCAAGAACCCGAGCGGTGCAGGATATATCTGCCCGCCGTAGACAAGCTGTCGCTGTGCCACCCGGTTTTGCCTCCTGCGCTGCCATCATTCCTCCCCTGCGCAAGGCCGCGGTGGCGTTCGCCCGGCCGGCAAGCTACACCGCTTTAAGGAAAAACGTCACGAGGATACAAGGGGATTGGGCGGATGGCCGACGGCACGAAGCGCGTGTTCTATGTGAAATATCTGGCGCACACCAACTTCATCGACATCCTCGGCCGCCGCAGCGATATCCGGCTCGACAAGCTCGAAAACGACAGCCCAGACGATGCCGCGGCGCCGGTTCTCGCGGGCGCGCACGCGTTCCAGATCGGGTCGGCGCGTGACGAGCTGGCCAGGAAATATCACGCCGACCGCGATCTGCTGCGCCGGACGCAGAGCCTGCTGATCGTCTCCACCAACGGCGCCGGCTACGACACCGTGAACCTGAACGCCTGCACCGACGCGGGCGTGCTGGTGGTCAATCAGGCTGGCGGCAACAAGGAGCCCGTCGCCGAGCACGCGCTCGCCATGATGCTGAATCTGACCAAGCGCATCATCGAGACCGACCGCGCGATGCGGCGCGAGAAGGATCTCAACCGCAATCTCTTCATCGGCAACGACCTGCAGTACAAGACCGTCGGCATCATCGGCCTCGGCAATGTCGGCAAGCGCCTCGCGGAGCTGTGCCGCGGATTGTTTTCGATGCGGGTGCTCTCCTACGACCCATATGTTTCGGCCGAGGTGATGACGAAGCACGGCGTCGAGAAGGTCGCGCTGGACGACCTGATGCGGCAGGCGGATTTCGTCTCGATCAATTGCCCGCTGACCGACGAGACGCGCGGCATGGTCGGCGCGAAGCAATACGCGCTGATGAAGCCGAGCGCCTATCTCGTCAACACGGCGCGCGGCAGCATCCATGACGAGGGTTCGCTCGCCGATGCGCTGCGCAGCAAGAAGATCGCGGGCGCCGGTCTCGACGTGTGGGAGAAGGAGCCGCCGCCGCTCGATCACCCGCTCATGCAGATGGACAATGTGCTGGTGAGCCCGCACACGGCCGGCGTGACGCGCGAGGGGCGCGAGAACATGGGCCGCTTCGCTGCCGAGCAGATGATTGCGGCGCTCGACGGCAAGCCGGTCGCCCGCGTGCTCAATCCGGAAGTCTGGCCGCGCTACGCGGCGCGGTTCAAGGAGACGTTCGGATTCGTGCCGGAAGGCGGCGGCGAAGTCGTCGGCGGATGACCCCCAGCATCGAATCCAGAGCCTCGTGGGTCGTCGCGAGCATCTCGCTCGCGATCCTCGCTGTCGCGTTCGGCGGGCCGTGGATCGCCGTCGTTGCGCTGAAGACGATTGCGGCGGAGACCGGCGGCGCACGCTCGGTTCCGGCTTTCGCATCGTCGCTCGCCTGGTTCGGCGCAGGCGTCGGCGGCATCGCGATGGGCTGGGTCGCGGATCGCTACGGCGTGCGCTGGACCGCGATGTTCGGCTCGGTGATGATCGCGATCGGGCTGGCGATCTCCGCATACGGTGCGCCGTGGCTCGGGCAGACCTGGGCGCTCTACATCGGCCACGGCCTGTTCATCGGGCTGATCGGCAATGCCGGGCTGAACGCGCCGCTGTATGTCTATGTCAGCCGCTGGTTCGACAAGCGGCGCGGCTCGGCGCTCGCGCTGATCTCGAGCGGGCAATACATCGCGGGCGCCGCCTGGCCGCCGATCTTCGACCAGATGATCGCGGCCTATGGCTGGCGGCAGACCATGTTCGTGTTCGGCCTGCTCCAGGTCACCATCATCGTTCCGCTGGCGATCGCGTTTCTCAAACGGCCGCCGGAAGTCGTGCCGCCGCCGGTCGCGGTCACGCCCGGCGCGCAGAAGCACACCGTGCTCGGCTGGCCGCCCAATCTCGTGTTCGGCATGCTGATGGTCGCGGCCTATTGCTGCTGCGTGCCGATGTCGATGCCGCAGGGCCATCTCGTCGCGCTGTGCACCGATCTCGGCATTTCCGCCTCGCACGGCGCCGCGATGCTCTCCGTGCTGCTCGGCGTCGCGTTCTTCAGCCGCCAGATGTGGGGCTGGATATCGGATCGCATCGGCGGGCTGATGACGGTGCTGATCGGCTCGGTGTGGCAATTCTTCGCCGTCGTGGCATTCGCGCTGACGCAAGATGAAATCGGCTTGTTCACCGTCTCGGCGCTGTTCGGGCTCGGGCTTTGCCGGAATCATTCCGGCCTATGCGCTGATCGCGCGCGAACTGTTTCCGGCGCGTGACGCCGGCTGGCGCATCCCCGTGCTGCTTGTTTTGCAGCGGCTTCGGCATGGCGTCGGGTGGCTGGTTCGCCGGCCTGCTCTACGATCATTTCGGCTACTATGCGCCGGCCTTCGCGGCGGGCTTGATCTTCAACGCCGTCAACCTGCTGATGATCGGGGCGCTGGTGGCACGCCGCTCGCGGCCGGGTCGGACTGCGGCCTGTGCTCGCCTACGGATAGACGGTATGCCGCACGCCTCGACGACTGTGCGGAGCATCGACGCCGGACGTCATCGCGTCGGCGAAGCTGACGGTCGAAACGCGCGGCGAAGGCTTTGTCGAGATCACGCGCGATGTCGCGGCGTTCCTGCAGCAAGCCGGCGCGCAGGACGGCGTGCTGCTCGCCTATCTCCGCCACACCTCGGCGTCGCTGGTCATCCAGGAGAATGCCGATCCCGACGTGCAGACCGATCTGGTGACCGCGCTTGGACGTCTCGCGCCCGCGAATGCCGGATGGGTGCACGACACCGAAGGTCCGGACGACATGCCGGCGCACGTGAAGGCGATGCTCAACGGCATCTCGCTGCATGTGCCGGTGACCGGCGGCAAGCTCGCGCTCGGCACCTGGCAGGGCATCTATCTCGCCGAGCACCGCGCGCGGCCGCACCGGCGCGAGGTGCTGCTTCAGTTCATCGGCAGCAAGCGCGCGGAACGGTAGACCCGACCGCGTTATCCGCGCGTCACGGTTGCGCCACCGTGGGCTTGCCGAGCGCTTTTGCCCACGTGGCCGCGCTGACGTCGTTGCTCGCATAGGCGAGGCCGGAGAGGACGATCGCGATCATTGCCGCGCCCTTTGGCGAAGCGCAGCCAGGTCTCCTCCAGCGCGCGGCACGCCATGCGCCGGCCGGCTTCTCCGGACGGACGGGTCTGCGGCGGCAACGTGCGCCAGAACTGATCCGCGCGTGATGCGGCGATCGTTCAGACGGCCGCCCGACGCCATCAGGACGAGGGCGAACAGCAGTGCGAGGTTCGCGGCGATCAGCAGACCGGCGGCCAGTTCGACGTCGTTCAGGACGATCAGCAGGACGGAGCCGAGCGCGGTCAGGAACGCGTACCAGACCGCGAGGTAGAAGGCCGTTGCGCGATAGCCGTCCATGGCGCCCTTTCGACGACACTGCGAGAATGCCGTCCTGCCGCGAGCGACGCGACATATCAGACTAAAGTATGATACGGGGCGGCGAGCGAGACAAGCCAGCCCGCCGCGCTGTGCCCGGCGCCTATTCGGCGCTGCGGGCGAAGCGGAACAGCGCGACCGCGAACACGATGGCGGCACCCTGCACGGCGAGATAGATGCCGAGCGGAATTCCGAGCACCGGCACCGCGATCTTGTTGAGCGAGTGGACGAACCAGTTGACCAGCAGGAAATAGCTCATCCACAGGCCGAGCATGACCAGCAGGAGCTTCTTGGCGCGGGCCCAATAGGGCGAATTTTGCGCGTTGAGCAGGGCTTGGGCGAGGTCGTCCTGGAGAAGCTGGTTCAGCATCGGTATCTCCCGTCGCGCGGCCAAATCCTGGCCGGTTCGTCGCGTTCTGCGGCGAAGCGAGGGATGTCCGGCGCACTCCTCGCCGCCCGAGGCTCCTGCCCAAACAGGAGCCATGGTGAAAAAGTGTGCGCTTGGTTGGTTAACGAGGTCTAAACGGCGACGGTGCGCGATCAACGGCTGGACGGCGCGGCTCAGAAGCCGATCAGCGAGAAGAACAGCGCGATCACCCACATGGCGATGGCGATCGCCGAGGTCCACAGCGCGAAGGTGAGGTAGGTGTCGCGCAGGATCGTGGAGCTCGCCCACTGGGCGTAGGCCTCCGGCGGGCGGAAATCCTTCTCGATGTAGAGCCACATCTCGGTCTTGCGGTAATCCTTGGTCAGCGCCTCGCGCGCCTTGTAGATCAGGATGCCGGCCATCAGCGTGGTCAGCGTGCCGCCGGCCTGAAAGGCGAGGCGCGGCTCGAACGACATGCCGATCATGACGCAGAAAATCGCGAGCGAGCCGAAGCCGCAGGCGCGCAGCACGGTCTCGTAGGCGATCCGGCGCATGTGTTCCATGGCGCAGTCCCTCGTGGCCGTCGTCACGGCAACCGGCCTACCGGCCAGCACGAATTCTGCAATGTTATCGCGGGTTCCGCGTAGTCACAATTTTCGTGGGGCGGCAGCGGGCGTCACAGGCCGAACTGGAAGAAATTTCCGATCGCCGGAAGGGTCAGCAGCGCGGTGCCGGCGAGCCAGATCCAGAGCGAGACCTCGGTCGAATCGTCCTTGGCGCCGACGTAGCGCTCGTAGATCGCCGCCGGAATGCCGCCGAGGATGATGGTCGCGGTCGACACCATCAGCGAGGAGAACATCAAGGTCAGCCCGACGCTGCCGAACAGCAGCGCAGGCGCCAGAATCTGGACGTGGATCAGCGCGAACAGCAGCGCGAGCTGGTTGAACAGCCCGTTGACCATGCCGAAGAACGCGATGGCGATGTAATAGAGATTGCGGTTCATGGCTCAGCCTGCGCGCGGGAACGGCGCCGAAGCACCAGGAACAGATAGAGCAGCCCGACGCGCAGCCAGAACAGCCAGACCACGCCGAACAGCCAGACGATCACCGGCGCGGCCGCCTTCGGCGTGACCAGCGCGACCGCCGCGACGACCGGATCGGTGATGCGGCAGAAGAAGCGCCAGATGTAGTTCGGCGAATCCGGATCGAGGAACAGCCCGAGCATGGCACGCGGCCGAGCAGCGTGTACATCAACGCCGCCAGAACGAAGTTCGGCAGGTGGAAATACCAGTGGGTGAGAAGCGACGAGCTGATGTTCAAGCAGTGATCCTGGCCGCGGGAAGCGACGGCTCATCGGCGAGCCTAGCGGTCACGTTCGACCGCGTCACGTACCAGAGAAGACCCGCGAAGTAGACGACGCCGAGGACCAGTGACCCCGCGAGCCACAGTGACTTCGCCGGGCGCGCGCGTACCAGAGCAGTCCGACCAGGACGAACCACAGCGATTGTCGCGAGCGATCATCAGCACGTGCATGCGTGACGCTCCATTGACGGGAGATCGCCTTAGCAAGCTCACGCGACTGCGCTGGTTGGGGCCATGTGTCGCTGCGGCAAGATGTCGAAAACGAAGCGGGGCCCCGCAGGGCCCCGCCGCATTGCGTCTTGCGATGTGATCAGGTCTTTTCTTCGAGCACCGTCTGGCCGCGCGGCTTGCGGATCTCGTCGACGAAGGCCTTCATTTCCGCCGACGGCGCCTTGGTGAAGAGGCTGACCACGTAGATCACCAGGAAGCCGAGCGGCATCCCCAACAGACCGCAGTTGATGTTGTTGAGGTTGAACCAGCCGACCTTGTTGGCCAGCGGATGCGCCAGCGTCGGCCAGGACTCCATGGCGTTCGGAAGCGCCATCGCGGCTTGAAGGTTCGGGATGATCGGGGCTTGCCCGTCACCGGATTGAGCAGCGACGTCATGCCGAAATACTTCACGCCGATGCCGGGGTAGTAGCGGCTGACCACCAGGTAGAACAGGCAGAGGCCGAACCCGGCGATCATGCCGGAGATGGCTCCCGCCGTGGTCGCCCGCTTCCACCAGATGCCCATGACGAGCACCGGGAAGTTGCCGGCCATCGCGAGCGAGAACGCCCAGCCGACCATGGCCAGGATATCGCCCGGTCTGGTCGCGGCGAGCGCCGCCGACGCCACGGCCACGAAGAACAACAGCACGCGGGCGACCGTGAGCCGGCGGATCGTCGGCGCGTTCGGATCGAGCATCTTGTAGTAGATGTCGTGGCTGAGCGCGTTGGCGATGGCGAGCAGCGAGCCCGTCGGCGGTGGAGAGCGCGGCCGCGAGGCCGCCGGCGGCGACCAGGCCCGAGATCACGTACGGAAGGCCCGCGATCTCCGGCGTGGAGAGCACGATCACGTCCGTGTTGATCACGAAGTCCTGCAACCGCACGACGCCGGGATGACCGGCGATCGCCTTACAGGCGGCGACGATCGCGTCGATGCTGGCGGCATTCTTGCCGCAGATCTGGATCAGCCCAAGCTCGCCCCAGGTGAACATCCAGGGGCGAACCGCAGTCAGGTCCCTGCCGATGATGTTGGTGTAGACCTCCAGCTTCGAGAACGCCGCATAGGCCGGCGCCGAGAAGTACAGCAGGAAGATGAACAGCAGCGACCACGCCACCGAGTCCCGCGCTTCCTTCACCGACGGCGTGGTGAAGTAGCGCATCAGGATGTGCGGCAGCGACGCCGTGCCGACCATCATGCAGAAGATGATGCCGAAGAAGTTCAGCGGCGTGTAGTTGATGAACGGCTCGATGTGCGGCTTGAGCGCGCCCGGCGGACAGCTCGCCGCCGTGCACAGCACCGCGAGATCTGTCCTTCAGCAACTGCCCTTCGCGTGCCGTGATTTCCGCGATCGCCGCGCCGTAGGTGAGCTCCGGGATCGGAATGCCGTACTGCTGCGTCGACAGGATCACGATCGGGACGAGATAGGCGATGATCAGCACGATGTACTGCGCGATCTGCGTCCAGGTCACCGCCCGCATGCCGCCCAGCATCGCGCAGACCAGAATGCCGACGAGGCCGGCGAACACCGCGATCTCGAACTGCATGCCGAGGAAGCGCGAGGCGATCAGGCCGGTGCCGTAGATCTGCGCCGTCACGTAGGTGAAGGAGCAGCACACCAGCACGATCACCGCGAGGAAGCGCGCGAAGTTGCCGCCGAAGCGGAACGCCATGAAGTCGGGCACCGTATAGGCGCCGAACTTGCGCAGGTACGGTCCGACCAGGATCGACACCAGCACGAAGCCGCCGGTCCAGCCGAGCACCCAGGCGAGGCCGTCATAGCCGAGCAGGAACAGCGTGCCGGCCATGCCGACGAAGGAGGCCGCCGACATCCAGTCGGCGCCGGTCGCCATGCCGTTGTAGAAGGCCGGCACGCGCCGTCCGGCGACGTAATATTCGGAGACCTGCGCCGTGCGCGTCATCACGCCGATGATGGCGTAGACCGCGAGGGTGAAGAACACGAACAGGTAGCCGAGGACCTTGTTCGGAACGCCGACCTGCTCGAGAATCGCGAGAAAAATGACGAACGCGATGAAGCCGCCCGCATAGGTGCCGTACATCCGGCCGAGCTGTTTATAGAAGGCGTCTGATGCGCCGATGTGGTTTGGGTTGCCATGATGTTGTCCCCCTCAGTCTTCTTCGGCGTAGCCGTGCTCGCGATCGATCTTGTTCTGCTGCTTCGCGAACATGAACAGCATGACGACGAACACGATCAGCGAGCCCTGCGCGGCCATGTAGAAGCCGAGCGGGAAGCCGAGGATCGGAATGATGATCTTGTTGAGCGGCACCACGAACATGTGGATGACGTAGCCGAAGAAGAACCAGATCCCGAGATGCGTGAGCATCAGCTTGGTGGTCTTGTCCCAGTGTGCTTCTTCGTTTGCCTTGGAGTCGGCGATTTTGGAGTCCGCCATTGGCCCCAGCCTCCCTGCGTGGTGCGGCGCGCCGGAGTTGCCGGCATGCCCCGCCTGTGAACCGTTCGAGGGACGGCGAGAATCGCCGCGCAGCCCCCCGGCTCGCACGGCCCGCTCCTGATTCTGCAGGCCGGATTGAGAGCCGTTCGACGAAAAAGCTACCATCAAGGGTCGCGGACGGCCTTATACGACTTTCGGCCAATATCGCCGGAAATTCCGGCTTGAAAGCAACTGGAAAAACCGTTTGGCTGTCGGCCGCAGCGCGCAATGGACGCGGCAGTTCCTGGGACGTGGCGCTGGTCGCCGGGAGGATTTGATGGGTCTGTTCGACTGGTTTCGCAAGCGGCCGCCAATTCGCGACCGGCCGCGGAGCTTGCGGATTTCATCGACGGGAATGCCGCCTTCCTGATGCAGAAGGGGCTCTACGAATACTCGCGCGCGCGTGCCGGGCACTACGCCAAGGTTCTGTTTCGCGAACCCGAATTCCAGGCCGCGGTCGAGGTCGTCGCGCTGGCGCGCCTATCCGCTCGGTCTCGCGATGGTGGCCGAGATGGTCGAAGGGGTGTTGCGCGCGCATGTCGGCAGAGCGGCACGCGGCGCTTGAAGCGCTCAGCGACACTCGTGCTCGATGTGTTCGACCGCTATCCGGTGCCGGCCGCGCTCGGCGAGGAGGAGTGGCGCGAGCAGCGCGCCGAGCTGGCGCGCCGCCTCCAGCTCGTCGGACTGCATCCGCCGAAGCGCGTCATCGATATCCCCGAGCAATGGGCGCAGACCTATTTCGACCTGATGCCGATCCACGAGAAGCTGCGCACCCGCGATTTTCCGACGACACGCAATTATCTGCGCGTCGCGATGTGCAACATCCACGACGAATTCATCGAGCGGCTGGATGTGCCCGGCCGTCGCGGCGTCGCTCGATCGTGCCGGCGTGCGCGTGAGGACTGACCAGCCGTCAGACAGCCCCTCTGTACGACCTTCGGCGCGATGGCCTATGGTGCGACGAATTGTCCGTGAGTTGCTGCGGCGCGGCAAGCACGCGCCGGTCCGGGAGAGACGCTCTGTGGAGTCGTCCTACCGCTTCGTGATCGCCGACGATCATCCGCTGTTTCGCGGCGCGTTGCGCGAAGCCGTGTCCGGCCTGTTCGGCGATGCCGACGATCGCCGAGGCGGGCTCGTTCGACGATGCCTCGGCGCTGCTCGACAAGGACGGCGATGTCGATCTCGTGCTGCTCGATCTCGCGATGCCGGGCGTGCGCGGCTTTTCCGGCCTGATGTATCTGCGCGCGCAATATCCGAGCGTGCCGGTGATCGTGGTGTCGGCGAACGACGATCCGGCGGTGATCCGCCGCTGCATGGAATTCGGCGCCTCCGGCTTCATCCCGAAGACGCTCGGCGTCGAGGCGATGCGCACCGCGATCGCGCGCGTGCTCGAAGGCGGCGTGTGGACGCCGCCCGATGTCGACCTCAAGGCCGGCACCGACGCCGAGACCGCCGACCTGATGGCGCGGCTCGCGACGCTGACGCCGCAGCAGGTGCGCGTGCTGATGATGCTGTCGGAGGGCCTGCTCAACAAGCAGATCGCCTACAACCTCACCGTCTCGGAAGCGACCGTGAAGGCGCACGTCTCGGCGATCCTGCAGAAGCTCGGCGTCGAGAGCCGCACCCAGGCCGTGATCGCGGCGGCCAAGATCGAAGCCGGCCAGTGGCCGCAGGCGCGCTCGTCGGCCTGACGCTATTCCGCCGCCGCCATGCGCTGCACGCGCCATTGCGCGATCAGTGCGCGCAGCGCCGCCGGCTTGAGCGGCTTGTTGAGCACCTGGATGTCGCGCGCGCGCGCTTCCTCGCGCACCGCCGGCGAGCGGTCGGCGGTGATCAGGATCGCCGGCAGGTCGGTGCCGAAGCGCCAGCGCAGCGCCGCGATCGCCTCGATGCCGTTGCCGCTGTCGAGGTGATAGTCGACCAGCAGGCCGCTCGGCACCGCCTTGGCGTCGCTCACCGTCGCGAGCGCCGATTTCAGATCGGGCGCCTTGAGCACGCGGCAGCCCCAGCCGCCGAGCAGCGTCGCCATGCCGTCGAGGATCTTCGGCTCGTTGTCGATGCAGAGCACCAGCATGTCGGCGAGCTGGCTGACGTCGACGCGCTGCGGCTCGCGCGCCGTCGCGTCGAGCGGCAGCGCGGGCGCGAGCGGCACCGTGACGGAGAAATGCGAGCCGCGGCCGGGCTTCGATTGCAGCTCGATGCGATGATCGAGCACGCGCGCGATGCGCTCCACGATCGAAAGGCCGAGCCCGAGCCCGCGCGCGACCTTCGCGCCCTGATCGAGCCGGTGGAATTCGCGGAAGATCTCGCGCTTCTTCGACTGCGGAATGCCGAGGCCGGTGTCGTAGACGTCGATGCGCAGCCGCCCGCTGCCTGAGCCGGCAGCCGATCAGCACGCGGCCCTGCGGCGTGTACTTGATGGCGTTCGAGACGAGGTTCTGCAGCAGCCGGCGCAGCAGCCGCCGGTCGGAGCGCACCGAGCGCGTGCTCGGCACGAAGGTCAGCGTCAAGCCCCTTCTCGCGCGCGAGCGGCGCGAACTCGACCTCGAGCTGGCGCATCAGTTCGTCCATGCGGAAGACTGGAGATTTCCGGCCGCATCGCGCCGGAATCGAGCCGCGAAATATCGAGCAGCGCGCCGAGGATTTCCTCCACCGCTTCGAGCGAGGCATCGACGTTGGAGACAAGCCGCGCGTCCTCGCCGCTGCCCTGCCGCTCGACCAGGCTGGTCACGTAGAGCCGCGCGGCGTTGAGCGGCTGCAGGATGTCGTGGCTCGCGGCGGCGAGGAAGCGCGTCTTCGAGACGTTGGCTTCCTCGGCCTCGCCCTTGGCGCGCGCGAGCGCGTCGTTGAGCCGCGTCAGCTCCTCGGTGCGCTCCTTGACGCGGCGCTCCAGGTTTTCGTTGGCGCGCTCCAGCGCTTCGGCGGCCTCGACGCTCGGCGTCACGTCGGTCGCGGTCGTGACGAGGCCGCCGTCCGGCATGTGGTTGGCGCGGATTTCGACCACGAGGCCGCGCTCGGCGAAGCGCTCGCGGATCGGCTCGCGCGCCCGAGAGATAGCGCTTGATGCGCTCATGCACGAGATCGTCGACGCGGCCGGGCCCGAGCGCGCCCTGTTCGCCGTTGTGGCGCAGGATTTCGTCGAGCCCGATGCCGACGCGCGTGAGCGCCAGCGGCAGGTCGAGAATTTCGCCGAACTGGCGGTTCCAGCAGACGAGCCGCAGGTCCTTGTCGAACACCGCGATGCCCTGGCGCACGTGATCGAGCGCGGTCTGCAGGATTTCGCGGTTGTACTGGATCGCCGCATTGGCATCGTCGAGCAGCTTGAGCGCGGCCTTGGTCGACACCGTGCGCTTGCGCAACAGCAGCGACAGCACCAGCCGCGAGGAGGCCGCGCCGATCGCCGAGGCGAGGATGTGCTCGGCGTAGCGCAGCAGATGGAAGTCCGCCTCCTGCTTGGGGTCGAGGCTGATCCGGCGGCTCGCCGCGAAGCTCTCGAACGATGAGTGGGTCCGCTCCTCGCCGAGATAGCGCGCGACCGTCGCGGTCAGTTCCTCGACGGTGACGGAGGAGCGCCACAGCCGGAAGCTCGGCGTCATCGGCGCGAGTTCGGACGGCACGAACAGGTTCGCCTGCAGCCGCTCGATCGCGGTCGGCGCGCGCGCCAGCGAGGAGGCCACATAGGCGATGACGTTGAGCGCGAGGCTCCACAGCACGCCGTGCACCAGCGGCGGCAGATCGAGGCCGAGCAGGTGCTGCGGGCGCAGCCACGTGATGCCGAACGGCCCGAGCGTGAGGATATCCTTGCCGACGAGGTCCGCGTCCGCGAAGCTCGGCAGCAGCAGCGTATAGGCCCACACCAGAATCCCGGCGGTCATGCCGGCGAGCGCGCCGCGCGCCGTGCCGTTGCGCCAGATCAGTCCGCCGAAGAAGGCCGGCGCGAGCTGCGCGACCGCCGCGAACGAGAGCAGCCCGATCGAGGCGAGCTGCGCGTCGCCCGCCAAGCGATAATACAGATAGGCGAACAGCAGGATCACGAAGATCGCGATCCGCCGCACGGTGAGCAGGATCGCGCCGACATCCTTCCGACCGGACAGGATCGCCTCGCGGCGCTGCAGCACGAACGGCACCACGATGTCGTTCGACGCCATGATGGCGAGCGCGACGGTCTCGACGATCACCATCGCGGTCGCGGCCGACAGGCCGCCGACGAAGGCGACCAGCGCGAGCAATTCGGAACCGGCCGACAGCGGCAGCGCCAGCACGAACATGTCGCTGTCGACGCTGCCGCGCGGGAAGGTGAGCAGCCCGGCGATCGCGATCGGAATCACGAACAGGTTGATCAGCACGAGATAGAGCGGAAACAGCCAGGCCGCGCGGCGGATCTCCGTCTCGCTGCGGTTCTCCACGACGGTGACATGGAACTGGCGCGGCAGCAGCACGATCGCCACGGTGGACAGCAGCGTCATCGTGATGAGCGTGCTCCACACCGGCTCGCGCGTGAGCACGGCGGCGGTGTGCGGCGTTTCCATCGCCTTGGTGAACAGCGCGACCGGTCCGTCGAACATCACGAAGGTCACGAACACGCCGACCGTGACGAACGCCACCAGCTTGATCAGCGACTCGGTCGCGATCGCGAGGATCAGGCCGTCCTGATGCTCGGTGGCGTCGATGTGGCGCGTGCCGAACAGCACCGCGAAGGCCGCCATCGCGAGCGCGACGAACAGCGCGATGTCGCCGAGCACCGGCTGCGCGCTGCCGGTGGTCGTGTCGAGATGCGCCAGGATGGTGCTGAGCGAGGCCGACACCGCCTTGAGCTGGAGCGCGATGTACGGAATGGTGCCGACGATCGCGATCAGCGCGACGGTCGCGGCCACCGCCTGGTGCTTGCCGTAGCGCGCCGCGATGAAGTCCGCGATCGAGGTGATGTTCTGCGCCTTGGCGAGCCGCACCACCCGCAGGATCAGCGGCGTGGCAAGCCCGATCATCAGCATCGGGCCGACATAGATCGTGAGGAAATCGTAGCCGGTGCGCGAGGCGAGCCCGACCGAGCCGAAGAACGTCCAGGAAGTGCAGTAGATCGCGAGCGACAGCGGATAGATCATCGTCCGCGCGCGGCTGCCGCTGGCGTGCCGCCGCGCCCGGTCGCCGTAGCTCGCGATGACGAACAGCAGCCCGATGTAGCCGAGCGCAACGACGATGACGACCCAGCCTTGCAGCATGGCGGCTCCTGGGTCACCGTGCGCCCGCGGGCGCCGGTTTACCTGCGCCAAGTCACCACAGATGCTGTTGCTTTGTCCATTGGCCGAACTGGGTAACGTAAGCGGCGGCCGGGCAGAAACCTGCGCAAATTGAGTCATTGATGACCGTTCTCAATACGACGCCGCTTATCGCGCTCGATGCGGTTGCACTCGACACCGAGACCACCGGTCTCGATCCGGTCAAGGCGCGCATCGTGGAGATCGCCGCCGTACGCATCGGTGCCGGGCGGCTCGACACGGCCGGCTCGCTGCGGCGGTTGGTGCGGCCGGGCGAGGCGATACCGCCGCAGGCCTCGCGCATTCACGGCATCGACGACGCCGCGGTCGCGGACGCGCCGGCGTTCGCGGCCGCGTGGCCCGAGGTTCGGGACTTCATCGGCCGCTCGGTCGTGATCGGCCACACGATCGGTTTCGATCTCGCGGTGCTGCGGCGCGAATGTGCGCTTGCCGGACTCGACTGGCGCGCGCCGCGTACGCTCGACACGCGGTTGCTCGCCGAGCTGGTGGAACCCAATCTCGCCGGCTTCACGCTCGATCAGTTGGCGGACTGGCTCGACGTCGAGGCCGAGAACCGGCATTCGGCGGCGGGCGATGCGTTGAGCGCCGCTCGTATTTTCCTCGCGCTGTTGCCGAAATTACGCGAGGGCGAAATCCGAACGCTCGCCGAAGCCGAGCAGGCATGCCGCGGGCTGACCGACGCGCTCGACAAGCAGCATCGGGCCGGATGGGTCGAACCGATTGCGGCCCCAAGCCGTAGCGACACCGAGCGCACGTTCGCGCGCGTGGACTCCTATCCATACCGTCACCGTATTCGTGACGTGATGAGCGCGCCGGCCAAATTCACCGAGCGGAACGTTGTGCTGTCCGATGCGCTGGCGCGGATGGCACGCGAGGGATGCTCGTCATTGTTCGTGCGTTCGGATGCGGATGTTACGCCAACACCGGGCATCACCGGTATCGTGACCGAGCGGGATGTGCTGCGCGCTCTCGCGCAACACGGCGGCGCTGCCCTGATGATGCCGGTCGAACGCATCATGAGCAGTCCGCTCGCCGCGGTGCCGGCGGATGCGTTCGTCTATCGCGCGATCGGCCGCATGGGCCGGCTCGCCATTCGCCATCTCGGAGTCGTCGACGAGAATGACCGCATCGTCGGCGCACTGTCGGCACGCGACCTCCTGCGCCTGCGCGCCGCCGACGCCGTCGCGCTCGGCGACGAGATCGACGAGGCGCGGGAGGTGCCAAGCCTTGGCCGTGCTTGGGCAAAACTGCCGCACGTCGCGTCGGGATTGCTCTCCGAAGGTGTCGCGAGCCGTGACATCGCGGCAGTGATCTCGGGCGAGCTCGGCGACCTTACGCGCCGCGCCGCCGTCCTTGCCGAACAGCGCATGTTCGAAAGCGGCCGCGGAACGGCGCCATCGCCCTATGCGCTGGCCGTCCTTGGCTCCGCGGGCCGCGGCGAGAGCCTGCTCGCAATGGATCAGGACAATGCGCTGGTGTTCGCCGACGGGGAACCGGGCGGTGCCGAGGACCGCTGGTTCGAGGCGCTCGCGATTCACGTCGCCGACATCTTGCACGAAGTCGGCGTGCCGTATTGCCGCGGCGGCGTGATGGCAAAGAATCCGCAATGGCGCGGCTCGCTCGCGACCTGGCGCGCGCGGATCGTGCATTGGATCACCCACTCGAACCCGCAAGATCTCCTGTCGGTTGATATCTTTTTTGATTTGCGCGGCGTGCACGGGCAGGCAACCCTTGCCAACACATTGTGGCGCAGCGGCTTCGATGCCGCGCAAGGCGAGGCGGGTTTCGCCAAGCTACTCGCCGAGGCGGCAGGGTCGGTCGAACCCGCGCTCGGATTCTTTGGCAACGTCAAGACCGAACGCGGCCGCATCGACCTGAAGAAGGCCGGCCTGTTCGGCATCGTGACGACGGCGCGCGTGCTCGCCATCCACCATCATGTGGTCGAGCGAGCGACACCTTCGCGCCTCGCCGGCATCCGGGCGCTCGCTCTTGGAGGCGAACGTGACCTCGACGCGTTCGATGAGGCACACGCAACATTCATCGATCTGATGCTGCGCCAGCAGATCGAAGACACCGACCGCGGCCGGCCACCAACCAATACTGTCGCCGTCAAAGGACTGTCGGGGCGCGAGCGTGACCGGCTACGCGCCGCGCTCGATGCGGTCAGGGCGCTAAACCCGCTGACGCATGACCTTCTGTTCAAGAGCTGAATGCTTCATGATTGCTGCACCAGGCATGCGCAGGGGAGACGACGATGCTCGAGGAATTCAAGAAATTCGCGATGCGCGGCAATGTGGTCGACCTCGCGGTCGGCGTGATCATCGGCGCGGCGTTCGGCGCGATCGTCAGTTCGCTCGTTGCCGACATCATCATGCCGATCGTCGGCGCGGCCACCGGCGGGCTCGATTTCTCGAACTACTTCTACCAGATCACCGGAGCGAAGGGCGCCGCGACGCTCGCCGACGCCAAGAAAAGCGGCGCGGTGCTTGCGTGGGGCAACTTCGTCACCATCACGATCAACTTCCTGATCATCGCCTGGGTGCTGTTCATGGTGGTGCGCGGGCATCAATCGCCTGCAGCGCAAAGGAAGCCGAAAAGCCCGCGAAACCGGCCGAGGCGCCGCGCCAGGAAGTCCTGTTGCAGGAAATCCGCGACATTCTGGCGAGGAAGCCGGCCTGACTTCACGCAAACTGATCGGTCGCCTGCACGTCTTTTGATGAGACGTGCGGGCTTTGCGCGATAGAATGTGCGACGCCCGGTATCGGAACTCGCAATGAACGATCTGACGCTGAAGCCGCAAACGACGTCATTGACCGACGCGCTGCGCCGCGCCGCGCAGGCTGCGCCGGAGAGCGGCATCGTCGAGGCGATGAACTACGGCCGCGGGCGCGACGGCATGATCCCGCTGTGGGCCGGCGAGGGCGATCTTCCGACGCCGGCCTTCATCTGCGAGGCGGCCACGCGCTCGCTTGCGGCGGGCGAGACCTTCTACACCTGGCAGCGCGGCATCCCGGAACTGCGCGCAGGCGCTCGCGCGCTATCACACGACGCTCTACGGCCGCCCGTTCGTGCCGGAGGAATTCTATGTCACCGGCTCCGGCATGCAGGCGATCCAGATCGTGCTCGCGATGGTCGCGGGCACCGGCGACGAGGTGCTGATCCCGACGCCGACCTGGCCGAATGCCGCAGCCGCGACCGGCATCGTCGGCGCGCGTGCGGTCGAAGTGCCGATGTCGTTCGGCAACGATGGCTGGTCGCTCGATCTCGACCGGCTCGCCGCCGCCGTCACGCCGAAGACGCGCGCGCTGTTTGTGGTTCTCGCCAGCAATCCGACCGGCTGGACCGCGACGCGCGACGACCTCACCGCGCTGCTCGCGCTCGCGCGCCGGCACGGTCTCTGGATCATCGCCGACGAGACCTATGCGCGCTTCTGGTATGGCGAAGGGCCGCGCGCGCCGTCGTTCTTCGACGTGATGGACGCCGAAGACCGCATCCTGTTCGTCAACACGTTTTCCAAGAACTGGGCGATGACTGGCTGGCGCGTCGGCTGGATCGCGGCGCATCCCTCGCTCGGTCAGGTGATCGAGAACATGATCCAGTATTCGACCTCGGGCGTCGCGCACTTCATGCAGCGCGCCGCCGTCGCGGCGATCGAGCGCGGCGAAAGTTTCGTCGCGCATCTGATCGAGCGCGCGCGGCGCGGCCGCGATATCTCCTGCAATGCGCTCGCCGCGACCGGCCGCGTGCCGCTTCGCGCAGCCCGATGGCGCGTTCTATCTGTTCTTCACGGTCGACGGCGAGTCCGACACGCGGCGCCTCGTCATGCGGCTGATCGACGAGGCGGCCGTCGGGCTCGCGCCCGGGACCGCGTTCGGCGCCGGCGGCGAGCGTTTCGTGCGCCTGTGTTTTGCCCGCAATGCCGAGCAGCTCGAGGCCGCCGTCGGACGCGTTGCCGCCGTGCTTTCCACACCCGCGTAGCGGCGGTTATTCTGCGGCTCGCTGGACGAGCGTATAGTCGGGGTTGCAATCCTGCGGCGCGCAAAGCACGTTGACTTGCGCGCGCTTACGGGCGATTCGCAAATGCCGCGCGAGCGCTGGCTGGAACTCGTGCTTCGGAAGCGAGGGCAAGCGATCCATGTCTGGTTACTCGGACAGCCGGGAAGTCTTCATCGTCGACGACGATCCCCTGGTGCTCAACGCGCTGACCATCGTGCTGTCGCGCGAAGGCTATCAAGTCACCGGCTTTGCCGAAGGCGCATCGTTTCTCGCCGCCGCGAAGTCGCGCACGCCGACCTGCGTCATCCTCGACGTGCACATGCCGGGTCAGTCCGGGCTCGATATCTTGAAAGAGCTGAACGCGCAGCAATATCCCGCGCCGATCTTCATCATCTCGGGGATCGGCGACATCCCGATGGCGGTCGAGGCGATCAAGAACGGCGCGCTCGATTTCATCGAGAAGCCGTTCGATGCCACGACCGTGGTGACGCGCGTGCGCGAGGCGGTCGAGGCCTGGTCTCGCCGCGCCGGGCAAGCGGACAGCGCGGACACTCTGCCGAAGGCATTCCCGGGCCACGACCTGCTCACCTCGCGCGAGCGCGACGTGCTGGGGCAGATCGCCGCCGGCTCGTCGAACAAGCAGGCCGGCCGCGAACTCGGCATCTCACCGCGCACCATCGAGGTGCATCGCGCGCGCATCATGGAAAAGCTCGGCGCCAAGAACGCCGCCGATCTGGTGCGTATCGTGCTGAGCGAGCGCCGCGCCTGACCGGTTTCGGCTGCATGGCTTCGATGCAATGAGGCCATTTGACCCCGGCGGCCGCGGGCGGCATTGATCGGCCGGTCCGATGTCGTTCTCCCGCTCCAAATCCATTGTGCGGCTGCGCCGTTTCGCCGAAACGATGCTCGTCGCGATTGTCGGGGGGGCGCTCTTCGGTCTCGCCGGCCTGCCGGCCGGATGGATGTCGGGCGCGATTGTCGCCGTCGCCGGCCTCGGATTGTTTGGACGCACGACGTACTTCCCGGACCCGTTCGCCCGGGCTTTGTTCGTGCTGATCGGCATCACGCTCGGCGGCGCGGTGACCCCCGACACGCTGAAAACGATGTCGGCATGGCCGCTCAGCCTGCTCGCGCTCGCGATTTCGATGAGCCTCGTCACGATCGCGGCCGCAAGCTACCTGCGCTTCGTGCACGGCTGGGACGGCGTTTCGGCGCTGCTCGGCGCCGCGCCGGGCGCGCTCAGCCAATCGCTGCTGCTCGCCGCGGACTGCCGCGTCGATGTGAGGCGGATCGCGACGGTGCAGACGGTGCGGCTGTTCGCGCTGATCGTCGCGCTGCCGGCCGCGTTCGGGCTCGCCGGCATCAGCGGCTCGCCGCCGGTGCGCGCGGTGACCGAATCGCTGCCCGAATATCTGACCCACCTCGCGGTGCTGATCGCGGTCTGCGCCGTCGCCGGTTGGCTGGCGCAGCGCTTCCGGCTTCCCGGCGGCCTGATGGTCGGCTCCATGATCGCGTCGGGCGTGCTGCATGGCGCCGGCATCGTCACCGTCATGCTTCCGTGGCCGG
The DNA here is from genome assembly GCA_963778455.1 of uncultured Alphaproteobacteria bacterium. Classification (GTDB taxonomy): domain Bacteria; phylum Pseudomonadota; class Alphaproteobacteria; order Rhizobiales; family Xanthobacteraceae; genus PALSA-894. Next base: position 870,413 of record CAVZUL010000004.1, on the reverse strand, counting down.
TGATCACGGCGTCGCTGGTCGTGACCGGCGCGCTGATCGGCGCGCGGCTTGGCACCGTCGACCGGGCACAGCTCGTGCGGCTCGGCATCGCGGGCTTCGGCGCGCTCGTCGTGGCGGCGTCGGTTGCCTGTCTGCTCGCGGTACTGGTGGCAAGCCTGCTCTCGCTGCGCACCGCCGATGTGGTGATCGCCTACGCGCCGGGCGGCATGGAGGCGATGACCATCCTCGCCTTCATCCTGCACCTCGATCCCGCCTATGTCGGCGTGCACCAGCTCGCGCGCTTTCTGTTCGTCGCGCTGGCGATGCCGTTCGCGGTCGGCGCGATCCGGGCGTATGAAGCGAAGAGCGCGAAACGCGAGTAACTACTCCGCCGCCATCGCGCGATTGCCGAACGGCAATTCGAGCCGCTGCCACACGTCGACCAGGGCTTCGGCGAGCGCGTCGATCAGCGCATCCTCGTGATAGGGCGAGGGCGTGATGCGCAGCCGTTCGGTGCCGCGCGGCACCGTCGGATAGTTGATCGGCTGGATGTAGATCCCGTGATCGGCGAGCAGCATGTCGCTCGCCTGCTTGCACTTCTCCGGATCGCCGACGAACAGCGGCACGATGTGCGTCTCGCTCGCCATCACCGGCAGGCCGGCCGCGTGCAGCACGGCCTTCACGCGCGCGGCGCGATCCTGGTGGCGCGCCCGCTCCCAGTCGGATTCCTTCAGGTGCCGGATCGCCGCCACGATGCCGGCGCAGATCGCGGGCGGCAGCGCGGTGGTGAAGATGAACCCCGGCGCGTAGGAGCGCACCGCATCGACCAGGTTCGCGCTGCCCGCGATGTAGCCGCCGAGGCAACCGAACGCCTTGGCGAGCGTGCCCTCCAGCACGTCGACGCGTGCCATCTGCGCCTTCGCGCGCGCAGATGCCGCCGCCGCGCGGTCCGTACATGCCGACCGCGTGCACCTCGTCGCAATAGGTCATCGCGCCGTATTGTTCCGCGAGATCGCAGATCGCCCTCACGGGCGCGACGTCGCCGTCCATCGAATAGAGGCCCTCGAACACGATCAGCTTCGGCGCGCTCGCGCGGCTGCACGGCAAGCAGTTCTTCGAGATGCTTGACGTCGTTGTGGCGCCAGATCGCTTTCTCGACGCCCGACTGGCGCACGCCCTCGATCATCGAATTGTGGTTCCAGGCGTCCGACAGGATCAGGCAGTCGGGCAAGCAGCTTCGCGATGGTCGAAATGCCGGTCTGGTTCGACACGTAGCCCGAGGTGAAGACGAGCGCCGCCTGCTTGCCGTGCAGGTCGGCAAGCTCGGCCTCGAGCTCCACCAGCGGATGATTGGTGCCGGCGATGTTGCGCGTGCCGCCCGCGCCCGCGCCCATGCGCGTCGCGGTCTCGACCATCGCGCCGATCACCTTCGGGTGCTGGCCCATGCCGAGATAGTCGTTGGAGCACCAGATGATGACGTCGCGCTTGCCCTGCGGCGAATGCCAGCAGCGCGTGCGGGAAGCGTCCCGCGATGCGCTCGAGGTCGGCGAACACGCGATAGCGCCGCTCGTCATGCAGCGTCGCCAAGGCTCCGGCGAAAATGGCGTCGTAGTTCATGCAAGGCTCCGAAACGAGGCGACATTAGAAATATTCTTGTTCGATTGTCGAGAGGCGCGGGGGAGAGGTTTTGAGCGTCATTCCGGCCGAGCCAACGGGTCCGCGCGCAGCGCGGCCCGATGACAGGCTCCGCGAGGGCCGGAATCCATAACCACAGCACGCTCCGTGTCGCTCGATCGCAGTTCCACTGCTTGCCTTGTGGTTATGGATTCCGGGCCCGCGCCTTCGGCGCGCCCCGGAATGACGGGGAAAGGGCGAAGCCAACGCTCCGCTCCCCGTTTCGGTGAGGGCGCGGGTTGCCCTGTCCCGTTTTCCGTTCCTTCCGAAGAAGGAAATGGAGCGCCGGGAGGCGCCAGGGGTTTGCGAGACCCCTTGGGGCTTCCCTTGCGATCGGGAAGCCCGGCGCGCCGCGGATCCTGCCAGCTTTGCGAGAGCCAACGGATCCGGTTGTCAGGATGGGGTTGCGAATCCCATCCCGAGGCGCGCGCGTCCCGCAGTGGCGGGCTTGCGAGGCCGCACCATCCGGACGCTGCGCCTCCCGGCGCTCCACCGCGAGCCTCATGAAGAGGCCCGCTCCCGGCTCGGCTCCGAAGCGCCTCATGATGGCGCTCCTTTGCGAGTTAGGATGGATGAGATCATAGTATTTGATTATATTCATGTCAACAGGATTTTAAAGGCTATAGCGGACGTAAGGTCCGGCGGCATCGTTGGCAGCGAGGTTGTAACGCATAACGTTCTGCGTTATACATCCGCAATGATCGTCAGTTTTCGTGACGACGCAACGGCTACGGTCTGGGCGGGTCAGCGCAGCCGGCGGCTGCCGCCGGATATCCAGGTGGCGGCGCTGCGCAAGCTTCGTCTGCTGAACAACGCACGCCGGCTCGACGATGTGCGGGTGCCGCCAGCCAATCGGCTGGAGGCGCTCAAGGGCGAGCGGCGCGGCCAACATTCGATCCGCATCAACGACCAATGGCGGATATGCTTCGTCTGGAGTGACAGCAATGCGCACCAAGTCGAAATCGTCGACTACCACTGAGCTTCTTCCCAATCCCCATCCGGGCGAAATCCTGATGGAGGAGTTTCTCAAGCCGATGGCGCTGTCGCAGACCGCGCTGGCGAACGCTGTTCGCGTGCCGCCGCGCCGCATCAACGAGATCGTGCTCGGCAAGCGCGCCATCACGGCCGACACCGATTTGCGGCTCGCGCGCTACTTCGGCCTGTCGGAAGGCTTCTTCATCGGGCTGCAAACCGACTACGCGCTGATGCAGCGCCGCCGCCAGATCGGCGAAGTCCTCAAGGCGATCCGGCCGCGGGCGGCGTGATCGCGTTTCGCTCCGGCCAGCGCCCCGCGTCGAGTTCGAGCGCCGCCATGTCGAGCAGATAGGCCGCCGTGTCGAGGCCGGCATCGCGCGAACGCTCGGCCAGCGCACGCGCCTGCGCGCCGATCTCGCCCGCCTCGTCGCGGCCCGCGAGCGCGGCCATCGCGCAGCGCATCACCGCGTCGTTGGAGGGAAGCGGCTGCGCGCGGGCCGGCGCGCCGAGCCGCACCCAGCGGTCGATGAAGCGCGCCCATCCGGCTCCCGCGTCGAACGCAAACGCGACGCCCGACTTCAGGCTCATGCCGAGCCAGCCTTGCAGCATGTAGGGACGGGCGGCGACGAGCCGCCATCGCTGCAGCACGTCGGACCCCGCGAGATCGCGGCGCGACGGTCGCCAGCCCGCGCGCAGGCGGGCGAGGATGGCGCGGGTGTCACTCGCGGAGTCCTGCGCATCGGATGTTTCGGTGACAGGCATGTTGGCGCGTTGACGAGTACGTCCGCTGGATGAATCGTGAGCGAATACTTGTTGAGAAAATCTGTCAAATAATAACGTGCTGAACGATGATGTGCCGTTCAATGATTATCATTGATTATCAAATAACATCGTTGAAAAGCAGAAAGTAAAACCTGCGCCGAAAACTTGCGTTTGATGTCGGCATCCCATACGCAACCTTGCATGTCGAAGCGCCGACTCGTTCGCTCGCAGAAAGCGTTGTTTCCCCGCCTGCGCGAGATCAGGGAAGAAGAATTGGGTTGGGAAGTCGTCGAACTGGTTTCTCGACTGTCAGGTCACAAGCCGAGCGCCTCATCCATCTATCGCCTCGAACAGGGGCTCGCCATTCGAGCGAGCAACGCACGCCGCGTCTTCGACGTGATCAACGCGGCGCTCAACAATACGCTCGATGCGGCGAAGGAACTCAAGTTGAAGTGATCGGGCAGTCCGGTCGAGTCGCTAGATTCTGCCCAGCCTACGGTGATCGCCCTGAAGTCTCTGGGGGCGGTCGCCCGAAGGGAAAATCCTGTATCTTCTCAAGAGTGACAGCGAAGTAAGTACGATCTCGAGCCATGCTCGTCCCAAGAGCTTGATCAACTACCCACGGAAACGACCAAAGCATTTCTTTTATCGGATTCCGCGTGTGTGCGTCGTGCTCCCAACTGATGGTCAGGTGATATTGTTTTCCTGCTTCAGCATTCAGTGTGATAGCGCCAGGGACACTGTCAGTGTGTATATATCCCGGGTCTCCGACGACCCTCAAAATGTGACGTCCGGGTTCTATTGCGACAGTGACTGTCGCATCGTCGAAGTTGATCAAAAATAACAGCGGATGCATAGGATTAGAATTGGGGAAAAGTTTCCTGTCGTTGTCGTATATTTGTATTTGTAAGGGATCGCGAAGATAGACCCCGTGCGGGACCTTGAAGATAACGTTAGCTTTTCCGGTCAGAACCACCCCGGTCAAGCTTTTCAGCATATCCGGAGTCAGAATGCTCGCAGCGAGATTATGGTCCTCGACGCAGCCTCGGGCGAAATAGTCTGCTACCAGATGCTCGCTACTTCCTAATTCGTGGTGAGCCGTAGCAGCTCCTATCAATGCCAAGGCTTTGATCTCGTTATTTTTCCATTCTCCAGTCTTTCCTTTAGATGGAAGAGAAGTGATTTCCATGAATCCAGAAAGTGCCCTCTCTAGCACTGAACCGCGACCTCTCCGCATGTGCGACGCGTCGCGAAGTAATCGATAACCTCCCAGAAGAACCGCGAGCCGATTCTCGTCAATCTTATTCTCGATCTGATTTAGGGCATGTTCGATATTGCGCAATCGATCATTTATTTCCAGAATTGCGACCGAAGACTCGTCTGGATGGAGTCCGGTGGCGACGAAGACCCGCTGCACGATAGGTCGGACCCCTATCTTGAGAATCTCTGCAACGATTATCGTCTCGATAGCCATCGTAACCGCCTCAGCGCGTCAGGCAGGCTAGAGGCATAATACGCTATTTCAATGGCGCGTTATGCCTTCGGCTAACTCACCCTACGGCCCCCGTCCAGCGCCCTCCGCACCGCCTCCGGGTCGCGCGCGATCACCGTCAGATACGCGCGCGCCGCTTGATCCGGCACCGCGCGGCCTTGCTCCCAATCGCGCAGCGTGCCGATCGGGATGTGGTAGCGCGCCGCGAAATCGTCCTGGCTCAAGCCGAGCGCGCGGCGGATGATCTTCACCTGCGGCGTGCGCTTCATGCGCGCGAAGTCGGCCGGCGTCAGCGGGCGATTGTCGGGATCGCTCCTTGCGGCAGCGTCGACTTGCTCCTGTGTCATCGGCCGCATGGCCTTAGGCGTTCTGTGCGAAGTAGTCATCTTGCTCACGTTTGGTTGCGCGTCGCGCGGAGATCAGCCGCAAGCGGCCATCTCGTTCGGTATAGACAACGACCAGGACAACACCTTCGGCCGTCCCGACAAGAATGACGCGGTCCTCGCCATAGTCCTCGCGTTGGTCGAGACGCTCGATGGCAAACGGGTCGGCAAAAGCCCAGCAGGCTCTTTCGAAGTCGACGCCGTGCTTGGCGTAGTTTTCGGCGTTCTTCGCCTCATCCCATTCAAAGGCGCCGTCATCCATCGTACTACGGTTTACCCGTAGTCGGCCGAAAAGTCCAGAGGCGGCATTCGGCGAACGCCCGCTACTGCCACCGGTTGATGCTGGCCGCCTTGCCGTTCACCTGGATCGTGGCCTGCTTGGCACCCGACTTGATCCAGGTCTCGCACACCTCGCCGGGCTCGATCGGCTCGATCTTGCGGCAGACCTGCGCGCCCTTCAGTGCCCACGTTCCGGTGAGCGGGATCGCGCTGCCACCGGCGGGCGTGATCGTGCCGGTGAGCTTGCCGTCGGACGCAAGCGTCACGCGGCCGGTGAACACCTTGCCGCCGTCGAGATCGGACGACGAGACCGCCAGTCCCTTCGCCAGCAGCGCCTGCATCTCGGCTGCCGTGTAAGGCGCCTGCGCCAATGCGTTGCCGGCGAACGTCACGCCCAAAGCAATCAATCCACCGCGAACCATGCGTCCCCCCGTTGCCCGAATCCACTTCGGTGCGGGACACTATCACGATGAACGGGGGCGGCGTACGTTCGCGACCGGCGCCGACGCGCGAGCGAGGTTCTTGGTGATTGCCGATCTCAAGGCTACGCTGCCCGGCATCGCGCTGTGCGCCGCCGTGACGCTGATCGCGATCCTCATCGAGAAGATCGGTGTCCGCCTCTTCGGGCATCCCTATCTTGAAGCGCTGGTGATCGCGATCCTGGTCGGTGTTGCGATCCGCGCGTTCTGGGCGCCGGGGCCGCTGTGGAGCAAGGGCATCAGCTTCAGCGCCAAGACGCTGCTCGAGATCGCGGTCGTGCTGCTCGGCGCCTCGCTCAGCGCCGGTCTGCTCGTCGCGCTCGGGCCGGTCCTGCTGGTCGGCATCGCCGTCATCGTGACCGTCGCCATCGCCACCAGCTACGCGCTGTGCCGCGCGCTCGCCCTGCCGCGCAAAATGTCGGTGCTGGTCGCGTGCGGCAACTCGATCTGCGGCAACTCGGCGATCGCGGCGGTGGCGCCGATCATCGGCGCAAAGCCCGCCGACATCGCATCCTCGATCGCCTTCACGGCCGTGCTCGGCGTGATCGTGGTGCTCACCTTGCCGCTGCTGGTGCCGGTGCTCGATCTGTCGCTGACGCAATACGGCGTGCTCGCGGGGCTCACCGTCTATGCGGTGCCGCAGGTGCTGGCCGCGACCCTGCCGATCGGCGAGCTCAGCAACCAGGTCGGCACCTTGGTCAAACTGGTGCGCGTGCTGATGCTGGGGCCGCTCGTGCTCGCGCTGTCGCTGTTCGTCGCGAGCCGGCGCGTGGACGAGGCCGCGAATGGAGGCGCGCGGCGCTGGCCGCCGTTCACCGAGCTGGTGCCGTGGTTCATCGTCGGCTTCCTGCTGATGGCGGCGGCGCGTTCGGTCGGCATCATCCCGGCCGATGTCGCATGGGTGTTGCGCGGAATCGCGGGTGTGCTCACGACGCTTGCGATGGCCGCGCTCGGTCTCGGCGTCGACGTGCGCAGTGTCGCGAAGGCAGGCCCGCGCGTGACGATTGCGGTGGCGGCTTCACTACTCGTGCTCGGCGTCATCAGTTTTGCGCTGATAAGGTTGGCGGGGATTCAATAGGCCCGTCATTCCGGGGCGCCGCATAGCGGCGAGCCCGGAATCCATAACCACGTCCGGTCCTTAATGTGGTTATGGATTCCGGCCCTCGCTGCGCTCGGCCGGAATGACGGCTAGACCGAGAAAATCCGACCCCAGCCGGTCACGCGTCGTGTATCCACGCCGGCAACCTTCAGGCTCTTCCACACCGTCGTCGCGACCGTGTCGTAGACCGGAATGCCGTACGCCGCCTCCAATTCCGCGGCGAGCGGCGCGCCGCGCATGTTGGTGCACACGATCGCAATCGCATCCGGCTTTGCCGCAGCAACATCGCGCGTCATCGCGCGCATCTGGTCGGCGCCGATCTCGGAAAACGAAAAATTGTCCTGAATGCCGAGATGGCGCTCGGCCACCACCGTGTAGCCGGCCTTCTCGTAATTCGCATTGATGCGCGCCTGCACGTCGTCGAGATAGGGCGTGACGAAGCCGAGGCGTTTCGCGCCGGTGCGCTCCAACACTTCGTTCAGCGCCAGCATCGCGGTGCACGCCGGAATGCCGGTTGTCTGCGTGATGCGCTCGCACAGCGTCACGTCGCGCTCGAAGCCGAGCCAGCCGGACGATGTGCCGTTCCACGCGATGACATTGACCTTGGCGTGCGCCAGCAATTCGGCCGCGCGCAAAATCTCGCCGTCGTCGAATTGCGCCAGCGCCGGGCCGGACAGCGCAATCTCCGTCACCTTGAAACGCGAGAAATGTGCCGTGACTTCCGGCAGACCGCTCAGCATCGCGGTCGTCACCGGCTCCAGAATGGTGTTGGAGGACGGCGTCAGCATTCCGAGAAATACGCGCGACGTCATGGTGTCGGAAGTCCTTGTGGCGGCCGCCGCAGATCGAGTGTCATCGGATATTCGGCCGACCGTTCCTCGGCCGGTATATCGACCACGCCGGATGTGTGGCCGAAATCCTGGAAACGCGCGCGCCGCCGCGCCTCGGCCTCGCCGGCGTTCACCGGGTAGCTGTCGTAGCTCATCCCGCCCGGATGTTGCGTGTGGTAGACGCAGCCGCCGAGCGAGCGCTTGCTCCCCGTGTCGATGATGTCGAAGGTGAGTGGCGTGTTGACCGGCAAGTTCGGGTGCAGCGAGACGGGCAGCATCGCGGCCTTGAAGCGCACGCCCGCGACGAATTCCCCCGCGCGTCCGGTGGGCGTGAGCGGCATGCGGCGGCCATTGCAGGCGATCGCGTGGCGCGCCGGGTCGAGCCCCACGGCTTTGACCTGAAGCCGCTCGACGGAGGAATCCGCCGGCCGCGAGGTCGCGCCGCTCACCGTTTCCTCGGCCAACACGTGCCACGGCTCCAGTGCGTGGCGCAGCTCCAGCCGCACGCCGCCGTGCTCGACCGCGCCATGGAGCGGAAAACGAAACGCGTGCTGTGGCGCGAACCATGCGGGGTCGAATGTGTAACCGGCGCGTTCGAGATCGGAGAAAACGCTTAAGAAGTCCTCCCACACGAAATGCGGCAGCATGAAGCGGTCGTGCAGCGCCGTGCCCCAGCGCACGCACGCGCCGTCCTGCGGCGCGCGCCAAAACCACGCGATCAGCGCGCGCACGAGCAATTGCTGCGCGAGGCTCATGCGGGCGTCCGGCGCCATCTCGAAGGCACGGAATTCGACCAGCCCGAGCCGGCCGGTCGGGGAGTTCGGCGAGAACAGCTTGTCGATGCAGATCTCGGCGCGGTGCGTGTTGCCGGTGACGTCGACCAAAAGATTGCGAAGCAGCCGGTCGAGCAGCCACGGGCGCGCGTCTTCGCCCGGCTTCGGGATTTGTGCCAGCGCGATTTCGAGCTCGTACAGCGCCTCGTGGCGTGCCTCGTCGACGCGCGGCGACTGGCTCGTGGGTCCGATGAACAGGCCGGAGAAGAGATACGAGAGGGCAGGGTGGCGCTGCCAATAGAGGATGATGCTCTTCAGAAGGTCCGGGCGGCGCAGGAACGGGCTCTCGGCCGGTGTCGCGCCGCCGACCACGATATGACTGCCGCCGCCGGTGCCGATGCGGCGGCCGTCGCGCATGAATTTTTCCGCGCCGAGGCGGGTGCGCCGCGCGTCCTCGTAGACGCCGTGCGCGACCGCGACCGCGTTCGCGCCAGCTGCGTGCCGGATGCAGGTTCACCTCGATCACGCCGGGATCGGGCGTCACCTTGATGACGTCGAGGCGCGGATCGTCCGGCGGCGCGTAGCCTTCGATGTGCACCGGCAGCTTGAGTTGCGCGGCGGCCGTTTCGACTGCCGCCAGGACGCTGAGGTAATCCTCCAGCGTGCCGACGTAGGGCATGAACACGTAGAGCCGTCCGTCGCGCGGCTCGACCACGAGTGCGGTGCGCACGATTCCATCTTCGGCCGGCGGCGAGGGCGCAGGATCGGGCAGGGCGGGCGCCTCGGCAAAAGGATCGGCCTGCGTGACGATCGGATAGTCCGCAGGCTCGACGCGCGGCAGTGTAGCGAGCGGCAGGCGCGAGCCGACGGGTAGATCGCCGGGAAACAGGAACAGCTTCTCGCGCCGCGTTTGCCAGGCTTCGCTTACCCACGCGTCGTCGTGCCGGCGCAACGGCAGCACGTAGCCTGCCGGGACCCCAAGCCCGCGTTCGAACACGCGCATCATCCGTGCACGCGCTGCTGCGTCGAACAGTTTCGGATCGTGCGTATCGACATTCACCGGCAGCTTGCCCTCTTCCAGCATCCAGTGTGCCGGGTCCTCGTAGGCCGCCTGCACACGCGCTGCCGCGACGCCGAGACCGCGCCGCGATCGCTTCGGCGAAGCGCTTCGCATCCTCCGCGCCCGGCGCGCGTTTGTCGCTCTCGCGCGCGATCAGTGCGGCGTCGCGCCACATCGGCTTGCCGTCGCGCCGCCAATAGAGCGCGAACGCCCAGCGCGGCATCGCTTCGCCCGGATACCACTTGCCGAGTCCGTAATGCATGAGCCCCTGCGGCGCGAACCTTTCGCGCAAGCGCCGCGTCAGTTGGTCGGCCAGCACGCGCTTGCGTTCGCCGAGCGCCGCAACGGTCCATTCGGGCGACTGATGATCGTCGATCGACACGAAGGTCGGCTCGCCGCCCATGGTGAGCCGCACGTCCTGCACGGTGAGATCGTTGTCGACCTGCTCGCCGAGCGCGTCGAGCGGGCCCCAAGCTGCATCCGGAATGGTGAGCGCAGACATGACGCTGGATTAGCAGAAACCGGAACGGCGCGATGCCCATTTGCCATGCAGCTTCCTCATGACGCGCGGCATCGCTATCATGCGGCAACGATCGGGAGGACATATGGGCAAGCTCGACGCGATGGCGCAGCACATGTGGGACGCACGCCGCGCGCGGGCGAACTACGCCAATCTGCCCGATGATCTCAAACCCGGCTCGATCACTGAGGCTTATCAGGCACAGGAAGTCTATTACCGTCTCGCCGAGCCGGTGTACGGGCCGGTCGGCGGCGTCAAGGTCGCGACCACCACCAAGGTGATGCAGCAGCTGATGGGCATCACGCACCCGTGCGGCGGCGCGATCTTCGCGCGCACGATCCATCCTTCGCCTGCGCGCATCGCGAAGAGCGATTTCGTCAATCTGCGGATCGAGAGCGAGATCGCGCTGAAGCTTGGGCAGGACATGCCGGCGCGACAAGCGCCCTGGACCGCCGACAGCGTCGCGCCGTTCGTCGCCGGCGCGATGCCGGCCTACGAGCTGATCGAGGACCGCAACGCGGTCTACACCGAGACGCAGGCGGTCTCCATGATCGTCGAGAACTGCTGGAACGGCGGCGTGGTGATCGGCACGCCGCGGCCGGTCACGCGCAAGGACGTTCTCGGCGTCACCGGGCGCCAGACGCTCAACGGCAAGCCGATCGGCGAGGGAAAATCCGAGGACCCGTTCGCAACACTCGCCTGGCTCGCCAATCTGCTTGCCGAGCGCAAGCGCGGCCTGAAAGCCGGCATGGTGGTGATCACCGGCAGTCTCATCCCGACGTTCTCGATTGCGCCGGGCGATGCTTGTGTGTTCACGGTCGACGAGCTCGGCGAATGCGTGATGGATGTGACATAGCGGGCGATCGGGCCCGGCGACTGCCCGCTCAAACCGGTCGCGTGTCGCGCCGCGCGAACAACCCCCGTATCGCACAAGCGGCTGTCGCGCGCAGGTGAGATTAATTGACAAAACACGTATAGATTGTTTAACTGCGTGCAGGTACGCCCTCCAGCTGAGCGTGTGAAAGGGAAACCATGATCATTTCATTTAGACTTGCATTCAGTCTCGTCGTCATCTCGGCGCTTATTCCCTGCGAACCCGCTCTATCGGCCGCGCGTTTCGGCACCCGGTGCCAGAGTGAGTATCAGAACGGATGGCGTGAGACGATGCCCTATGTGTGGGAACGCTGCGGTTGGTTCAACAACGAGCTGGACGACACCGATACCAAGATCTTCTACTGGAATCTTCACGGCGCCCGCAGCTCATTCTCGACCTGCGACAGCTGCGGGAACGGCGTCGACGATGTGCACCTGCTGTACGTGAACACGCACGGCGGCGCGACCAACAGCGCCGATGCCCGCTTGGTGATGTGGGAGAAAGACGTGCGCGCGCGCTCGATTACCGACAACTGGCGCTACGGCGATGAGAACAGCGCCGTAGCATTCTTCGCGCAGTACGCCTGCGAGACGCTTAACAACGGCGATGGCAACACGTGGAGCCGCTGGAGAACGGCGTTCTCCGGCGGGCTCATCATGGCTCTCGGCAGCCATGACAAGCTGTGGGACAGCGTAACGACCAACGAGACCGGTGAAGATTTCGCGGACGGTCTGCAGAAAGGCAAGGCTGTCAAGTGGGCGTGGTTTGACGGCAACGGCGATTGGTCCGCGGACCAGGACGTCGCCGTGATGGCGACCGGAAGTCCGCTGACCGGCGCCGCCAATGCGGCTGCGGACTGCGATTTTCGCCGCGATCGCGTGAAATGGCAAAACTTCGGCGGCTTTGCGCGCTGGCGCGACGGTCAAATCACGCGATGGTGCAACGCGTGGATCGACGACAATTGAGTGCCCGGGGGTATGTTATGCACTCTTCGCTGACAACGCTCTCCGTCGTAGGCGGTCTGCTCCTCTCCTTGAGCACCGTCGTGCAGGCGCAACCGCGCAAGGGCCATTCCGAATATCTCGCCGGACTGACGCAACGATCGCTGCGGCAGGGTTTTCCGGCGCGCCGCGTGCCCCTGCTGGAGGTGTTGGCGGGCCCCGGCCGCGAAGCCGGCGCCACAGCTTTGCTCGAACACTTCGCACGAGCCGATATGGGGTCCCGGCTGCGGCTGGCTAACCTGCGACCAGACCCGAAGGCGAACCGTATCCTCACCTATATGGGCGAGGCAGGATACTTCGAGGTCATTGCGGACGGCAGCAAGCTGCGGGCGCGGGCGATGATCGACGACCCAAACGAGATTGCACGGGCTGGTACGCGCCGCATCGAGAAGAACGAACTCGAACGGCTTGGAAGCCGGTTCGTCCGCGGCCCGCTCGCGCGGTTCGTGAAAATCGGCACCGGTGAGCGCCTGAGATTTTGGGGCGTGCGCTATTTGAAGGAGAGCAGCGGCGATGCGGTGGCCGGAACCCGCGCACGGACCAGCGTGATCGCCAACATTGCGATCTTTGGGCGTGAAATTGGCGGCGTGCCGGTGGTCGGCAGCGGATCGAAGATCGCAGTGTGGTTCGACAATGCGCGCCGACCGGTGGGTTTCGATGTGGACTGGCCCGTCTATCGCATCTCACGCACGGCACAGGCGACCTTGCCGATGCCTGAGCTCTCGCGGCGCGTTGCGGCCACGACCGTGCCGCTGCGTAACAGCACGTCGGCGACCGTGCGCCGCTTCGAATGCGGCTACGTGGACCTCGGTGCAACCCGTCGCGGCGGCTTCATACAGACCGGTTGTTCGATCGCATTCGAGGGACGCGGCGAAGGGGGGGAGGCATGGGCCCGTGTCGAATACGTGCCAGCGGGCGCGCAAGTGCTGCGGGAAGAGCGCTGGCCGCTTGCCAACGCACTGGCAAGCGGTGAGGTAGTCAACACCGCTAGCCCCGAATTCCAACGCTTTCTTACAGGACCGAAAGAGCCAGCACCTGAAGCGCCGCCCTCCCCGCGCTAGGGACGCGCACGCCGAGGCGATCGCGCTAGCCTCGCTCAGCCAGCGCTTGCCGGATCGCGGCGATCAATGACTCGGACGAATAGGGCTTCTGCAGCCAGCCGAGCGGGCGGGCCTGCTCGGCGCGTTGTCTCGTCTCCGGGTCCGAATGTGCGGTCGCAAAGATCGACGGAATGCCGAGCGCGATGAGATCGGTCGCCGCCTCGATCCCGTCGCGCGGGCCCGCAAGGCGAATATCCATCACGGCAAGATCGGGTTTGCCGGCATGGGCCTTCTGCAGCGCTTCGTCCGCGGTCGCCGCGATGCCGACAACGTCGAAACCCGCCTCGAGCAGGCGATGCTCCAGCTCGAGCGCAACGAAATAATCGTCCTCGACGACGAGTATGCGTGCACCGTGTGGGCTGGCTGCGGATGTTCCATTGGCCTTGGCTCTCGGGATTGGCAGCCCCAGGCGCATGTTGCGTAAACGTGAAACAAAACTGTGCTTGCCGTATGCCACGCCGCTACTGCACGCGCGTTGCGGGAAAGCGCACGACGCAGCGCGCACCGGCGCCGCGCTCGACCGTAAATGTGCCGCGCAATTGCCGCGACAGCCCGGCAATGAGTCCCAGTCCGGAGGAGCGTCGGCCGGTGTCGTGCCGTTCGAAGCCGCGTCCATCGTCCTCGACGATGAGGACGATATCGTTCTGGTCGCGCTGGAGCCTCACGGTGATTTCTCCCGTGCCGCGCCCATTGATGCCGTGCTTGGCGGCGTTCGTGAGAAGCTCGTTGAGGATCAGGGCGAGCGGCATCGACACGTCGTTGGGAAGATGCCCGGGCTCCGCCTCGATGCGGATCGCGATCTCCTTGCCGAAGGCCTGCCGCGCGCCGGCGCAGACCGCATCGAGGAATTCCCCGATGCTGAAGCTGCGCGGATTGCTGTCGCTGTAAAGGTGCTGCTGCGCGGCCGCCATCGTGGCGACGCGCTGGCTCGCGTCGGCCAGCACCGCCTGCGCCTCCAGGCTGCGCGACTCGCGCTGCGCCGAGCGCAGCAGGCCATGCAGCATCTGGATGTTGTTCTTCACGCGATGGTTCAGCTCGTCGAGCAGCATCTTCTGATGCGCTTCGGCCTGCTTGCGATCGCTGATATCGACCAGCATGTTCACCGCGCCGACGAGCGATCCATTCTCGTCCTTGATCGGCGTCGGGAAGGGCAAGAACGGAAACAGCGTTCCGTCCGGGCGCTGTGCCATCGCTTCGACGCCGCGCACCGGCCGGTCCTCCTTGAGCGCAATCGCCATCGGGCACTGGTCGTGCGGCAATGGCGTGCCGTCCGAGGTGAACAGCCGGAACGTCACGCACCATTCGTCCTTGCCGATCTCGGGCTGGCGGCCGGCAAGATCGACCGCCGCTCGGTTGTAATAGGTGATCCGGCCGGCCGCATCGGTCGTGTAGACCGCGGCGGGCAGGGCATCGAGCACCCTCGCGAGTTGCCCGTCCTTGCGCCGGGCGTCTTCGCGCGCGTGCATCAGCTCGGTGACGTCGACCGTAAAGCAGCGCGTGTTGATGAATTCTCCGTCGCGGAACTGGGCGCTGGAGGTGATCTCGACGTGCTTGATCGAACCGTCGCGCGCGCGCAGCCGCGCGGGATATTTGCGCAAAGTCTCGCCGCGCGTGAGCCGCGCAAGGATGTCCTCGATCACGGGACGATCGGCGTGGAACTCGGCGATGTGACGCCCGATGTATTCTTCGGCCCGGTAGCCGAGCAGCGCCAGCTCGGCGCGGTTCGCGTGCAGGACGGTGCCGTCGCGGCCGACGAGATGCAGCGCGATGCCGCCGTTCTCGAAGAAATCTTCGAAATCGAAGCCGTCTTGTCTTGGAGGCTGGGGCGTTCCTTCAGAAAGGAAGAGGGCCGCAGGTGGCAATTCCAGCGACTGGAAGTCGGTAGGTCGATCCACGGCGTGCCTCCCCAGGCGCACGAGACGCCGAACTGCAAATGCACGAGCCGTGCGATCGGTTCCGGGCCGCAGTCTTGCGGCGCAGCGTGTGTGGCTTTTGGGTCAGAGGCCGGTCGCGCTGCTCGCACGGGAATGCGCGCCGACAGCGGCTAACTCGCTAGAAGCTCGGCTGTTTCTGGTGCTGCCGGTAAGGATTGAACTTACGACCTCCCCCTTACCAAGGGGGTGCTCTACCACTGAGCTACGGCAGCTTCTGGTCCGGCGGAACGGGCGAAATCACGACCGGAAATGGCGCGATCCTTGCCATAAGGGGAAGGAGCGGACAAGTGCTCAAGACTCTCCGCGTTTACCCTCCCCTGGAGGGGGAGGGTCGATCGCCGAGTGAAGCGAAGGCGATCGGGGTGGGGTGAATTCCTCATCGAGATTCGAAGCAACCACCCCACCCCGGCTCAGCTCACTTCGTTCGCTTCGCCGACCCTCCCCCTCCAGGGGAGGGTGAGAGCTTGCGGCTCAGCCGAACCGCGCCAGATGCTCCTTCGCCTCGCGGCTCGCATTCTGCCGGGCGGCGAGTTTCAGCAGCACTTTCTTGATCCGCTCAGGCGCGAAGTCCTGTTGCGCGAGCGCCATGCCGCGGTCGAAGGATTCGGAGTAGCGCGCGACCAGGCCGTTGCGGAACGTAAAGAACGAAATACCCTCAAACACCACCGGCTTGCCCTCCGCGCCCGGCATGCCGGAGGCGTAGCTGAAGCGGTAGCGCGCGTAAGCGGTGCGCCCGTCGCTCAGTGGATCGAAAAAATCCCAGCGATAGTTCGAGCCGGTGTCGTGGAAGTGCTGCAGCATGTCGGCGATCGCCTTGCGGCCCTTGTATTCGCCGAAGAAACCGTCGTCGTAGACGCCGTCCTCGGTGAACAGGCCGGAGAACGTTATGCCGTCATTGGCGGCGACCGCTTTCGCGAAGCGCGACAGCAGGTTCGGAAAATCGGTCACGGCGTCCTCCCTCGGCTTCCAAGCGGCACGTTTGCCCCCTAGCTTATCCCGCATGACGGACCGGCCGAAACCCTCGCAGAAGGACTTGCGCGAAGCGCGCCTCCAGGCCGCCCTGCGGGAAAACCTCAAGCGCCGCAAAGCACAGGCGCGCCGGCGCGCGGAAAGCCGCGAAACCGCGGAACCTCACGATTCCGCCGGAATTGCCGCCGACAAGGAGAAGCGTTAGACCGGCCGCCAGCCGCACGCACGGGGATATCATGGACCGCATTCGCATCACCGGCGGCAAGCCGCTTCACGGCACGATCCCGATTTCCGGCGCGAAAAACGCCACCCTGCCGCTGATGATCGCGAGCCTGCTCACCGACGACACGCTCGTTCTGGAAAACGTGCCGCGCCTCGCCGACGTCGGCCTGTTGCAGCAGATCCTGAGCAACCATGGCGTCGACATCATGGTGAAGGGCAAGCGCCCGGGCGACGAGGATCTGAGCGGGCAGACCTTGCATATTTCGGCTGCGCGCATCGTCGATACGACGGCGCCATACGAGCTCGTCTCCAAGATGCGCGCGAGCTTCTGGGTGGTCGGTCCGCTGCTCGCCCGCATGGGCGAGGCGAAGGTGTCGCTGCCGGGCGGCTGCGCGATCGGCACGCGTCCGGTGGACCTGCTCATCATGGCGCTGGAGCGGCTCGGCGCGACCATGGAGATCGACGGCGGCTACGTGCTGGCGCGCGCCAAGGGCGGGCTGAAGGGCGGCGAGATTGTTTTCCCGAAGGTGACGGTCGGCGGCACGCATACCGCGCTGATGGCAGCTTCGCTTGCGAGCGGCGAAACCGTGATCGAGAACGCGGCGCGCGAACCCGAGGTGGTCGATGTCGCGGATTGCCTGGTCAAGATGGGCGCGAAGATTTCCGGCGCCGGGACCTCGCGCATCGTGGTCGAGGGCGTGTCGCGGCTCAACGGCGCGCGGCACTCCGTGCTGCCCGACCGCATCGAGACTGGAACTTATGCGATGGCGGTCGCGATGACCGGCGGCGATGTGCTGCTGGAAGGGGCGCGGCCCGAACTGCTGCAAGCCGCGCTCGACACGCTGGGCCAGGCGGGCGCGGAGATTTCGGCGACCAACGCGGGCATCCGCGTCGTACGCAACGGCTCCGGCATCAAGCCGATCGAAGTGACGACGCAGCCATTCCCGGGCTTCCCGACCGATCTGCAGGCGCAGCTGATGGCGCTGATGACGCGCGCGAAAGGAACCTCGCGCATCACCGAGACGATCTTCGAGAACCGCTTCATGCACGTGCAGGAGCTGGCGCGGCTCGGAGCGCGCATCGCGCTCGATGGGCAGAACGCCGTGATCGAAGGCGTCGAGAAGCTCAAAGGCGCCCCCGTGATGGCAACCGACTTGCGCGCTTCTGTCTCGCTGGTGATCGCCGCGCTCGCCGCCGAGGGCGAGACCATGGTCAACCGCGTCTACCACCTCGACCGCGGTTTCGAGCGGCTGGAGGACAAGCTCGGCCGCTGCGGCGCGAGCGTCGAGCGGATCAGCGGGTAGTGTCTCAGTTTGAGTTTTGAGCACCCTTGACCCTTGCTCGGTGTTGGCCTTTGTAGTTCCGATGGTGAACGTTGTCTGGCTCAATCCGGGCGAAGACCCGCCAGAAGGCGAGGACTGGGCACTCGTGGCCCGCGATACCAGTGGTACAGCCGGGGGAAGCGTAAGCCACGGCAGCAAGGGCGCCACCTTCTACATCCCGTATCCAGCCCTTGAGGCTGATCAGGCTGCGGCAATCGAGAAGGCCAAAGATTGGGCAAAGAAGCATAACGTCCCGACCGTGTACGTGGTGAAGCGCTGATGCCCCGAGGCCCCAAAAGAGAAGGGGAATCGCCATGAAAAAGGATGATCCGATTGTCTGGGTCGGACTTGGCATCGGACTCGCGATAATCGGCTTTCTTTTCGTTGAGGGCTACAATCCTGTTCTCGGCGTCGTCTGGACAATCATGCACGGCGAAATAGGCGGCATCCCCTACCGATACGTGCTTGTAGCTGCGGTTTGCTTCATGTTCTACGGCGGCTATCTCTGGACCAAAAAATTGCCCAAAAATTCAAACTGAGACACTACCGATCAGCGGCTGAGGTTGCCGCTGCAAGCGTGCTCCCGTAGACTTGAAGCGCTTAAGTGCCGGGAGTAGCCGCAATGCAGGATGCCGTCACATTGGAGCGCAAGGACGCGACACACGCGGGCGCGCTCACCTCCGAACAAAAAGAAAGGTGGGACCGCGACGGCTATCTCATCCTGCCGCAGTTCTTCGGCGCAGACATCATCGATCCGATCAACGCGCTGATCGAGCGCCTGAGCGATCCGGGCAAGCGCCCGCAGGAGCTTGCCAACCGCATCGTCGTCGATCTGCTCTACGGCCCGACCGGCAAGCAGCGCACGCGGCTCGCGGATGCGCCGCCGGCGGCATTGAAGGAGCCGGTCAAGTTCAACGATCTGCTGCTCGAATGCGACGAGATCCGCGCCTGCAACCTGCATCCGCGCCTCGTGCCGATCCTCGACGACTTGCTCGACGGATCCCCGGTCGCCTGCAATTCGCTCAACTTCATCCAGGGCAGCGAGCAGACCGAGCACATCGATTCATGGTTCATGCCGCCACCGACGCCCGACAAGATGGTCGTCACCTCGGTGTGCCTGGAGGACGTCCATCCGGACGCCGGCCCGCTGTTCTATCTCCCGGGCAGCCAGAAGATTCCGCCCTATCGTTTTTCCAACGGCACCATCCGGGCGATCGTCGCCGAGATGGACAGGTGTCACGCCTATCTGGATCAGGTGATCAAGGAGCGCGGGCTCGAGCGCGAGATCTTCCTCGGGCGCAAGGGCGATTGCTTCATCTGGTCATGCCAGATCGCGCATGGCGGCTCGCCGATCAATGACCCGAAGCGCACGCGCAAGAGTCTCGTCACGCACTATTGGCGCGCCAACGACATGGCGGCGCACAAGCTCGAAGGCGTGAACGGCGGCTACTACTTCGCCAAGGATCACCAGCCGGTGCCGAGTGACCCGGCATGGAAGCGGCTCGCCGATCGCGCCGCGCTTGAATTGCGGTGGGCCGGGCGGTTCGTGAAGCGGGCGGTCGGGGTTCGTCCGGCGCATTGATCCGGCGCAAGATTTCGGCGGCGCGACTCGGCTATAGTCAGGCCTTCGCGTCCGAGCACTCTCCCCGATGGCTTCTCCGGCCTTGCCTCACCTCCAGCCGACCGCGCTGGAACTATTCACCCCGAAGCTCGTCACGGTGTTCCGCGAAGGCTATGGGCTCGCTGACCTGCGCGCCGACGCTATCGCCGGGCTGACCGTCGCGATCGTTGCGCTGCCGCTTTCGATGGCGATCGCGATCGCGTCGGGGGTTGGCCCCGAGCGCGGGCTCTACACCGCGATCGTCGGCGGATTCATCGTCTCGCTGCTCGGCGGCAGCCGCGTGCAGATCGGCGGGCCGGCGGGCGCATTCATCGTGCTGGTCGCCGCGACTGTGCAGCGCCACGGCTATGACGGCCTCGTGCTCGCGACGATCATGGCCGGGCTGATCATGGCGGCGATCGGATTTCTGCAACTCGGCACTTACATCAAATACATCCCGTATCCGGTGACGGCCGGCTTCACCGCCGGCATCGCGGTCATCATTCTGGCCAGTCAGTTGAGGGATTTGTTCGGGCTTGATCTGGCGCACGAACCCGCCGAGTTCATCCCGAAGCTTGCCGCGCTCTGGGCAGCGGCCGGGACGGTGCGGCCGGCGGCCATCGCGATCGCGCTCTTCTCGATTGCATTCATCCTGATCCTGCGGCGCGTGCGGCCGCATTGGCCGGGCTTTTTGATCGTTGTCGTGCTCGCCGCCGCCGCGGCGGCAGCACTGGGCATCGATATCGCGACCATCGGCTCGCGCTTCGGCGGCATCCCGAACTCGCTACCGGCGCCATCGCTGCCGTCGTTCAGCCTGCAGAAGATGCAGGACGTGCTTCCCGACGCGCTGGCGATTGCGCTGCTCGGTTCGATCGAGTCGCTGCTGTCGGCGGTGGTGGCGGACGGCCTCACCGGGCGGCGCCATCGCTCCAACTGCGAGCTGGTCGCGCAGGGCGCGGCCAATATCGGCTCGGTGATCTTCGGCGGTATCTGCGTCACCGGCACCATCGCGCGCACCGCGACGAACGTCCGCGCCGGCGCGCGCGGCCCAATGTCGGGCATGTTTCACGCGCTCTACCTGCTGCTGTTCATGCTGGTGGCGGCGCCGCTCGTTTCCTACGTGCCGCTCGCGGCGCTCGGCGCGGTGCTCGCGGTCGTCGCCTGGAACATGGCCGAGAAGCATGAGTTCCTCGCGCTACTTAAGTCCTCGCGCGGCGACGCTTTCGTGCTGCTGGCGACGTTCCTGCTCACGGTGTTCGTGAACCTGCCGATCGCCATCGGTTTCGGCGTGGTAGCCGGCTCGTTCCTGTTTCTGCATCGCATGGCGGAAACCGTGGAGGTCGAGAGTGGCACGCTCGCGACTGAAGATCAGGCCGACAATGGCAGCGATGTCGGCGCAGTGGCGGGCGAGCAGAAGGACGACGTGTTCGTGTTCCGCATTTCTGGCGCGTTTTTCTTCGGGGCGACCGCGCGCGTCAGCACGATCCTCGACCGCATCGGCGAACGGCCGCGTGTGTTCATTCTGGATTTCACCGCGGTGCCGCTAATCGACTCGACCGCCGCGAAGGCGCTGCACGGCTTCGTACATAAGCTGCAACGCTCCGGAACGCGGATCTATTTCAGCGCCGCACGTCCGCACGTGCGCGCGACACTGATCGCCGCCGACTTGCACGAGCCGGTCGTGACCTACAGCGACAGCGTCGAGACCGCGCAGGCTGCGGCGCGCGCCTCAGGCTGAAACACCCAAGCCCCTGACCACCAGCCGGTTGAGCCGCGCCGCGAAAGCCGCCGGATCGTCCGGCACCTCGCCATCCAAGATCTGCGCCTGCTCGAACAACAGCGACGACAAGTCGTTCACGTCCTCGCCGCGCTCGCGCTTCTGCGCACTGCCGATCGCCTTCACCAGCGCGTGCTTCATGTTGAGTTCGAGGATCGGCTTCGCGCCGGCGCCGCGGTTTTGCCGCGCCATCAGCCGCTCGATTTCGAGATCGGGGCCGTGCTTGGCCGCCACCAGGCAGGCGGGGCTGTCGGCCAGCCGCGATGACGCCTTCACATCCGACACGCGCTCGCCCAGCGCGGTTTTGACCGCCGCGATGACGGTGGCCTCGTCGGTCTCGTCGATTCGTCGGTCTTCGTCTCGTCTTTCCTGTCATCGAGCAGCGGGATCAAACCGAAATCGACCTCACCCTTGCTCAGCGACTTGAGCGGCTTGCCCTCGAAGTCGCTCGGCATCATGGTCCAGAACGCATCGACCGGGTCGCTCAGCAGCAGCACCTCGATGCCGCGCGCGCGCGCCGCCTCGAGCTTCGGGTTGGATTTGAGGCGATCGGCGCTTTCGCCGACCAGATAGTAGATCTCGGTCTGGTTGGACTTGAGGTCCGCGACATATTGCTTGAGCGAACGCGTCTTTCCGGTGGTCGTGTCGAAGCGCGCCAGCTTGAGCAGCACCTCGCGCCGCTCGTGGTCCTCGTAGATCCCTTCCTTGATGACCGCGCCGAACGCGTCCCAGATCTTTCCGAACGTCTCGGCATCCTTCTCGGCGAGGTTTTCCAGCTCCGAGATCACGCGGCCGGTCAGCGCCCTGCGGATCGCAGCGACCTGCGGATTGTTCTGCAGCATCTCGCGCGAGATGTTGAGCGGCAAGTCCTCCGAGTCGACCACGCCACGGATGAAGCGCAGATACGACGGCATCAGGTCGGCGTCGTCGGTGATGTAGACGCGCCGCACGTAGAGCTTGACGTGCCCCTTGCGCGCCGGGTCGAACAGGTCGAACGGCCGCGTCGACGGCGCAAACAGCAGCACCGCATAGGCCTGCCGTCCCTCGGCTTTGTAGTGCAGCGTCATCGCGGGCTCGTCGAACGCATGCGCGATGGTCTTGTAGGCCTGCGCGTAATCGTCCGGCTTCAGTTCGGACTTCGGCCGCTGCCACAGCGCGCTCGCCGAATTGATTTTGTCCGCCTTGCCTTCCGCCTCGACCAGCTCGATCGGAAACAGGATGTGATCCGAATAGGTCGAAACCACGCGGCGGATTTCATGCGGCTCGAGGTATTTCTTCGCATCATTTTTCAGATGCAGCACGATCTCGGTGCCGCGCCTCACGCGCGCCGCCTGCGCCTCGCTCGCGGGCGCAATCTCGAAGCCCGCGCCACCAGTCGACGTCCAGACCCATGCTTCCGACGATCCAGCGCGGCGGCTCGTGACTTCGATGCGGTCCGCCACCATGAAAGCCGAATAGAACCCGACGCCGAACTGGCCGATCAGTCCCGCTCCGTCCTTCACCTCGGCGAGCTTGTCGATGAATGCGCGCGTGCCGGAGCGCGCGACCGTGCCGAGATTGTCGATCAACTCCTGCCGGTCCATGCCGACGCCGCTGTCGGCGATCGTCAGCGTGCCGGCGCCCTTGTCGGGCTTGATCCGGATGGCGAGCTCGCCCCCGTCGGCGAGCAGCTCAGGTCTGGCGATCGCCTCGTAGCGCAGCCGGTCGCAGGCGTCCGAGGCGTTGGAAATCAACTCCCGGAGAAAAACATCGGTCTCGGAATAGACCGAGTGCACCATCAGCCGCAAAAGCTCGGCGACCTCGGCCTGAAACGGGTGGGATTTGCCGGCTTTTGCGTCGGCGGTCTGGGCGTCCGTACTCATTCTCCCTGCTCGTATCGTGCTGGTTGAAGCGATTTCGATATAGAGCGGCCCTTGCGCGGTGCAAGCCTACCAGACCTGCTTAAGGTAGCCGCGCTCGAGGAGTACCTGAACCCGCTCGCCGGTCTTGTATTGGATGCCGCCGCCGGGCTGGTCGAACCATGGTGCGGCCTTGCCCGCCTGCACGCGCAATGGCTTCACGACCTCATAGCGGTAATAGGGCATTTTCAGCCGGTCGTACGGGACGGCGCGGCCCATGTAGGACGCATCGGCCGGCGCCAGGAAATTGCCAGTCGGCTGGCCGAACCGGTCGATCACCGTCCCGGACCGCAGCACGATCGTCCTCGGCCTGCTGGCAAAGCCGTCCCGTTGCGGGAACCCGTAGCGGCAATCCGCTTGCAGCCATTGCATGCGCAGGTCTGGTCGCGCGTTCCATGGCAGATAGCATTCGGCGGCGGACGTCGCGATGCCGGCCATGGTGGCCGCGATCGACAATAGAGTCGTCAGTAATGTCTTCATGGTCGCCCCCCTTTGAGAGGACAAAATGCATGCTTTGATCGCGATCTGGCAAGTACCCCGGACCGTACGGAAGAACGCTTGTTCGGCCTTGCGCCTCGCGGCGCCGGTCCCTAACTAGCGAGTACCCTGAACCCTTCGGCGCCGGCCCATGGACCCGCTCAAGCTCATCGCGCTCGACCCGGACGATATCGCGATCGTCTCCACCCATCTGCAGGACGCCGTCGTCAAGGTCGCCGACATCGTGTGGCTGCCGGCCGAACATCGCCTCGTCATCGGCCTGAACCGCTTCGACTGGGAGGCCTGCGGCTGTGAAGACCCCTGCTACAAGCGGCGGCGCACCGCGCTGCGGTTCGAACGGGTGATGTCGCTGCGCTGCCGCAACGTGCGGCCCGCCGACAGGGATACGGTGCTGAACCTGCTGGCGGTCGAATTTGCCGAATCCGATGCGCCCGGCCGGCGTCGTGACGCTGATCTTTTCCGGCGGAGCGGCACTGCGGCTCGACGTCGAGTGCCTCGAATGCGAGCTGGCCGATCTGGGGCCAACCTGGGACGCGAAGGCACGGCCCGTGCACGAGGTCGATTCCATCGGCCCGCGGGGTTGACGGGCATTTTTCGGCAAGTCATGCAGCGGTAACGCGGGCGACCCGTCCGCCAGGACCGCCAGATGCCGATCCGCCTCGACGCCCGCGCGCCCGACTTCGCTGAACAATTCCGCGCCTTTCTCGACACCAAGCGCGAGGCCTCGGCCGACGTCGAGCAGGCGGTGCGCGGGATCATCGCGGATGTGGCGGCGCGCGGCGATGCGGCGCTGATCGAGCTGACCAGGAAATTCGACCGCGTCGATTTGCGAAAGATCGGCCTGCGGGTGACGCAAGCCGAGCTCGATGCCGCGACCGCCGCCTGCAATCCGGCCGCGCTCGACGCGCTGAAACTCGCGCGCGACCGCATCGAGACCTATCACCGCCGCCAATTGCCCAAGGACGACCGCTTCACCGACGCGCTCGGCGTCGAGCTCGGCCACCGCTGGACCGCGATCGAGGCGGTCGGCCTCTACGTGCCGGGCGGCACCGCCGCCTATCCGTCGTCCGTGCTGATGAACGCGGTGCCCGCCAAGGTCGCCGGTGTCCCTCGCGTCGTCATGGTGGTGCCGGCGCCGGACGGCAAGCTCAATCCGCTGGTGCTTGCGGCCGCGAAGCTTGCGGGCGTCGATGAGATCTATCGCATCGGCGGCGCGCAGGCGGTGGCGGCGCTCGCCTATGGCACGGCGACGATCGCGCCGGTCGCCAAGATCGTCGGGCCGGGCAACGCCTATGTGGCGGCGGCCAAGCGCCTGGTGTTCGGCCGCGTCGGCATCGACATGATCGCGGGGCCGATCCGAAGTGCTGATCATCGCCGACCGCGACGCCAATCCCGAATGGGTCGCCGCCGATCTGCTGGCGCAGGCCGAGCACGACACCGCCGCGCAGTCGATCCTGATCACCGACGATGCGGCGCTCGCGAGCGCGGTCGAGCGCGCGGTCGAGGGCCAGCTCAAGACGCTGCCGCGCGAGTCGGTCGCGGCGCGCCTCGTGGCGCGATTTCGGCGCGATCATCCTCGTCGGCACGCTCGACGACGCCGTGCCGCTGACCGATGCGATCGCGCCCGAGCATCTCGAAATCGAAACCCACGATGCCGAACGCCTGCGCGCAAAAAATCCGCAATGCCGGCGCGATCTTTCTTGGCAGCCACACGCCCGAAGCGATCGGCGACTATGTGGCGGGCTCGAACCACGTGCTGCCGACCGCGCGCTCGGCGCGTTTTTCGTCGGGCCTTGGCGTGCTCGACTTCATGAAGCGCACCTCGATCCTGCGCCTCGACGCCGACGCGCTCGGCAAGCTCGGGCCCGCCGCGATCGCGCTGGGCGAAGCCGAGGGCCTCGACGCGCATGCCCGCTCGGTCGCGATGCGGCTGAATCGGCGGTGATGTGGTATGGATCGCAGTCGCATGAGCCTGATCCTGACGCACGAATGCGATCCGATCGTGGATCAGCTACCCAAGGGGCTGCTGGACCGTATTGTCGCGCACTTGAATCCGCAGAAGGTCATCTTGTTCGGGTCGCGGGCGACCGGCGAAATACACGACGATAGTGATTGGGATTTTCTGGTGATCGTTGATGACGATACTTCCGCCGGAGCGCATTGGCTGGCGGTCGATGCATGAGGCGCGACGTGGCATTCGTTCGCCGATCGACCTAATTCCGTGCCGTGCCTCTACGTTCCGCGATCGCGCAGACATCGTTGGTTCGTTGCCCTGGATCGCGGCGACAGAAGGTGTTGTCGTTTATGAACGAACCGATTGATCGCAGCGTTTCGGGCTGAAGTCGCTGCGATGGCTGGCGCTATGCCGATCAGCGACATACGCGTCATCGAGATCGCAATGGCCGAGCTCTCGACCGATCTTTGGTCCAGCGGCATTTCATTGCCAACAAGCCGCTGAAAAGATGGCGAAAGCGTTGCTGATCGCGCTCGGCACCGCGCCGCCACGAATTCACGACATCGAAGTCTGGCAGAGCTTGTCGGCAGTGCACGCCGAGGCGCCAGATCGTGATCTGGCCATCTGACGACTGGTATTTCGCGGCGCGTTACCCGGCGGCTGATCTTTCCGCGCCTCCGGACAGTCAGGCTACGTCGTGAGCTCAAACATTGCGCCAAATCGACTCACTTGCACCGAAGGCCTGACGGTGCCGGCTGAATCGACCGCCCGACCCAGCGCCTCATCAAGATCACGCTGGACGAAGGCTCGATCGGCCGCTCCTCGCCGGACATCGAGCACGAGCGCGCGGTCGCGATCTACGACCTGCTCGAGGACAATTCATTCGCGCCGGTCGATCACGACGGCGGGCCCTACATGCTGCATCTGTCGATCACCGAGAACCGGCTGGTGTTCGACATCCGGCGGAGGACGGCGCGCCGCTGATGGCGCATCTGCTCTCGCTCACGCCGCTGCGCCGCATCGTGAAGGACTACTTCCTGATCTGCGACAGCTACTACAAGGCGATCCGCACCGCGACGCCGAGCCAGATCGAGGCGATCGACATGGGCCGGCGCGGCCTGCACAACGAGGGCTCCGAGCTCCTGATGGAGCGGCTGAAGGAAAAGATCAGCGTCGACTTCGATACCGCGCGCCGCCTGTTCACGCTGATCTGCGTGCTGCACTGGAAGGGGTGAGGCCATGGACGCCGCCCCGCGCTCCGCAAGGCCCCAGGCGGTGCTGTTTGCGTGCGGGCTGAATTCGGTGCGCTCGCCGATGGCGGCCGGGCTGTTCAAGCATTTCTTCGGCCGCACCTATGTGGGCTCGGCCGGCGTGCGCAAGGGCGAGCTCGATCCGTTCGCGGTCGCCGCCCTGGACGAGCTCGGCCTCGACATCGCCAAGCACAAGCCGATGACGTTCGAGGAACTGGAGGAGTGGGAGGGGCTGAATTTCGATCTGATCGTCACGCTCTCGCCGGAGGCGCATCACAAGGCGCTGGAGCTGACGCGCACCATTGCGGCCGACGTCGAGTATTGGCCGACGCCCGATCCGACGCCGACCGAGGGCACGCGCGAGCAGCGCCTGGACGCCTATCGGGCGGTGCGCGACCAGCTTGCGCGGCGCATCAGGCAGCGCTTCTCGGCGCAGCAGGGCGGAAATGAGTAAGCGCTGGCTGACAGGCTGTTGACCGCGTCATCTAAGTGTTTGGGCTAGTCTCGGATGCCCCGGCTGCGCGGGGCATGACCTGCGCTTCGGTGAATCGATGATCGGCCGTCCCAAGCTCGTTCTCGCGTCCGGCTCGCCGCGCCGGCTCGCGCTGCTCAATCAGGCCGGCATCGAGCCGGATTCGCTGCAGCCGACCGAGGTCGACGAAATCCCCATCAAGGGCGAGCTGCCGCGCGCGCTCGCCAATCGCCTGGCGCGCGCCAAGGCGCAGGCCGCGCTCGCGAGCGTGCGGATCAACGAGGAGCTGCGCGGCTCCTACATCCTCGCCGCCGACACCGTGGTGGCGGTCGGCCGCCGCGTGATGCCCAAGGCCGACATGCTGGAAGAAGCGGCCGCCTGCCTGCGGCTCCTCTCGGGGCGCAATCATCGCGTCTACACCGGCATCTGCCTCGTCACGCCGAAGGAAGCGTTCCGCCAGCGCCTGGTCGAGACGCGCGTGCGCTTCAAGCGGCTGTCGACCGAGGATCTGCGAAGCCTATCTCGCCTCGGGCGAATGGCGCGGCAAGGCCGGCGGCTATGCGATCCAGGGGCTCGCCGGCACGTTCGTGGTCAAGATGGTCGGCTCGTACACCAACGTGGTCGGCCTGCCGCTGTACGAGAGCATGTCGCTGCTCGGCGGCGAGGGCTATCCGGTGCATTTCGGCTGGCTGAACGCGTGATCTGCCCTCGCCCCGCGAAGCGGGGAGAGGGTGCGCGAGCCGACGGGTCGGCGCGAACGCGTCGTCCGATGATGGACTGCCGCGAGCCGGGTGAGGGGCCCGGTCCTACTTCGCCATAGCCCCTCGACCCGCCGCGCGCATGCGCGCGTCGACCTCTCCCCGCAAGCGGGGAGAGGTGAGGAGGAAAGTATGAACATCGCCTCCTGGCTTTCGCGCGCGGGGTTGAGCCATCCGGGTCTTCCGGCGGTCGGGCACGGCGCGCGCGTTGCGCAGAGCTACGGCGCACTGGCCGAACGCGCCGCGCGGCTCGCGAGCGCGCTGCATCGTCTCGGGCTGAAGCCCGGCGATCGCGTCGCGATCATCGCCAAGAACTGCGTCGAATATCTCGAGACGATCCACGGCATCTGGCACGGCGGCTTCGCGGCGGTGCCGGCGAACGCCAAGCTGCACGGGCGCGAGCTCGGCTACATCCTCGAGCATTCCGGCGCGCGCGTGTGCTTCGCGACGCCGGGCTCGACGCAGAAGTCGCGCCGCACACGCCGGCGAGCCTCGAGCGGCTGATCGTCATCGGCAGCGCCGAATATCGACGCGCTGTTCGCCGCCGACCCGATGCCGGTCGTGCCGCGCGACGGCAACGATCTCGCCTGGCTGTTCTACACCTCCGGCACCACCGGCCGGCCGAAGGGCGCGATGCTGACCCACCGCGTGCTGGCGCAGGCGAGCTTCGCGTACCTCACCGAGGTGGACGCGGCGCGCCGGGCGACTGCGTCCTGCACGCCGCGCCGATGAGCCACGGCTCCGGCCTCTACATGATGGCGCATGTGGCGCGGCTCGGGATCAACGTCGTGCCGGAGTCCGGCGGCTTCGAGCCGGACGAGATCTTCCGCCTGTTCGCCAGCTGGAACGGCATGTCGATGTTCGCCGCGCCCACGATGGTCAAGCGGCTGGTCGATTTCGGCGGCGATGCGAACCCGGCCAACCTGCGCACCATCGTGTGGGGCGGCGCGCCGATGTATGTCGAGGACGCCCTGAAGGCGCTCGACCGCTTCGGGCCGCGCCTCGCGCAGATCTACGGCCAGGGCGAGAGCCCGATGACGATCACGACGCTGTCGAAGCAGGACATCGCCGATCGCGATCATCCGCGCTGGCTCGAGCGGCTCGGCTCGGCCGGGCGGCCCTATGCGCTGTCTCGACGTGATGGTGGCGGATGCGCAGGACCGGCGCGCTGCCGCGCCGGCGAGACCGGCGAAATCCTCTGCCGCGGCGACGTCGTGATGCCGGGCTACTGGCGCAACCCGGAGGCGACCGCGCAGACGCTGCGCGGCGGCTGGCTGCACACCGGCGATGTCGGTGTGTTCGACGCCGAGGGCTACCTCACCCTGAAGGACCGCTCCAAGGACATGATCATCTCGGGCGGCTCGAACATCTATCCGCGCGAGGTGGAGGAAGTGCTGCTCAAGCACGCGGGCGTGCGCGAGGCCTCGGTGATCGGGCGGCCGCATCCCGAATGGGGCGAGGTGGTCGTCGCCTATGTGGTGGGCGACGTGCGCGCGCGGCGAGCTCGACGCGCTGTGCCTGTCGCGAGATCGCGCGCTTCAAGCGGCCGAAGGATTACGTGTTCGTCGATGCGCTGCCGAAGAACAATTACGGCAAGATCCTGAAGACCGAGCTGCGCGAGCTGACAGCACGGCAAGCGTAGCAGTCCGAAACGGAATCTTGTCGAAAATCATGCTCATCGACAGCGCCGCCGCGCCATCGCTTCGCCGAGCGCGCGCACCAGGTCCGCAAGCTCGAACGGCTTGCGCAGGATGGCGTAGCGCGTTTCCGCGGCGCGCGCGGACTCGCTGTAGCCGCTGGTCAGCAGCACGGGGATGTGCGGGAACTGGCGGCGGACTTCGCCCGCAAGCTCGATGCCGTTCATGTCGCCCGGCATCACGATGTCGCTCAGCACCAGATCGATCTTGTCCTGCCCTTGCAGCCGCGCGAGCGCGGCCGCCGCATTGTCGGCGAACAGCGCGCGGTAGCCGAGCTGCTCGAGCAGGCGCGACCGTCACGCCGGCGACCTCGGCATTGTCCTCGACCACCAGCACGGTTCCTTCCATCTGCGGCGCGAGCGGCGTGTCCATGCGTCTCCGGCGCCGCGTCAGCGCCGCGCGGGCGCGCGGCAGATAGAGCGTGATCGTGGTGCCGCGTCCGAGCGTGCTCGTCGCCGTGACGGTGCCGCCCGACTGGTGCGCGAAGCCGTAGCACCTGCGACAGGCCGAGCCCGGTGCCCTTGCCGATCGCCTTGGTGGTGAAGAACGGCTCGAACATCTTCGCGACGTTCTCGGGTGCGATGCCGACGCCGGTGTCGGTCAGCGCGAGCGCCACGAAGTCGCCCTTCGAGCTGATCCGACATTGGCGCGCAGCGCGTCGAGCGTGACGTTGCGCGCCAGCAGGCTCAGCGCTGCCGCCTTCCGGCATGGCGTCGCGGGCATTGACCGCGATGTTGACCAGCGCGAGCTCGAACTCGCCGATGTCGATCTCGCACCGGCCAGACGTCCGCGGGCAGGTCGTAGACCAGCGCGATGTTGCCGCGCAGCGAGCTCGACAGCATCTGCCGGATGCCTTCGGTGCGCTCGCGCAGGTCGACCACCATCGGATTGAGGCTCTGCCGGCGCGCGAAGGTCAGCAACTGGCGCGTCAGGGTCTCGCCGCGCTTCGCGGCGGTGCGGATCGCCTCGAGCGCCTGGATGATCCGCGGGTCGGTCGGCTTGCAGCCGGCGCCGCAGGATCTGCTCGTGGCCGCCGACGATCATCAGCAGATTGTTGAAGTCGTGCGCGATGCCGCCGGTCAGTTGCCCGAGCGCCTCCAGCTTCTGCGCCTGGGCGAGCTGCTCGCGCGTCAGCTCCAGCGCGGTCTCGCGCCTCGCGCCGCTCGGTGTCGCAGCGCCTCGCCGAGCAGCGCTTCGGTGTGCCGCCGCATCGCGATCGTGGCGCTGAGCGCGAGGCTCGGCACCGTGGTGCTGATCAGGAACATGAGCAGCAGCAGGAACGAATCGTTGAGATTCGGGCCGCGCGAACGGCCCGCCGCGCGCGAGCGTTCCCCAGATCGCGAAGCACGCGAGGATGAAGCGCGACCGTCGCGGTCTCGCGCTGCCCGCGCCGCAGCGCGGCCCACAGCAGCGGCACGATCGCCAGGAAGCCGAGCGGATCGCGCACCGGCGTCTGCTCGATCAGCGGGCTGAACGCCGACGAGGCCGAGCAGGCAGGCGTGGCGAAGATCGCCGCCGACTCGCGCAACGTCTCGTCACGCGACGCGGAGAACTGCGTGCGGCTTCGGTCCACAGCACGATCACCGGCGTGATGACCAGCGCGCCCGCGAGATCGCCGAGCCACCAGGTGATCCAGATCGCCGCGAAATTCGCCCAGCCGCGGAGCCTGCAAGGCACAAGGTCGTGACGCCGATCGTCGCGCTGAGCGGGCGTGGCCGCCGCAAGAGCAGATCAGCGCGAACTTCGCGACATTGACCGGCGTCGCGAAGGTGTCGCGCCCGCCCGGCCCAGCGGTTGACCAGGGCGGCGCCGATCAGCGCTTCGAGCGTGTTGCCGGCTGCGATCGCGGCGGCCGGTCGCGACCGAGCCGGCGGTCGTCGCATTGGCGACGCAGCGCGCCGAGGAAAATCGCCGGCCACACCCGGTACCCGCGCAGCAGCACGACGGCGAGCGCGAAGCCCGTTGGCGGCCAGATCGGGCTCGCGCTCGGATGCAGCGAGGCGAGCGCCAGCCCGAGCTTGGCGAGCACGAAATAGCCGGCCGCGATGGCCGCAAGCTCGGCCGCATAGCGTGCGGTCGCGCGCGCATCGCGCGGCCAAGCCGATCCTACGCTGATCTGCGGCAACATTTGCACCGTGCCCGTTCCCGATGGCATGGTTGCCGAACCATAGCCCGTCTGAATCGACGCGTGCCGTCAACGGCCATGGGAACTTGATCTCATGCCGCATCGCCTCAAGGATAAGGTCGCGATGATCGTCGGCGCGGGCTCGATAGGGCCCGGATGGGGCAACGGCAAGGCGACCGCCGTCGCCTGCGCGCGCGAAGGCGCGAAGGTGTTCTGCGTCGACGTCAATCTGTCCGCCGCCGAGGAGACCGCCAACATCATCTCGTCGGAGGGCGGCCTCGCGCTGCCGTTCCGCGCCGACGTGACCAAGAACGACGACGTCGAGGCGATGGTGAAGGCCTGCATCGCGGATTTCGGCCGCATCGACGTGCTCGACAACAATGTCGGCATCGCGGAAGTCGGCGGCGTGGTCGAGCTGCCCGAGGAAGCATGGGACCGCGTGATCGCCGTCAACCTGAAGAGCGCGTTCCTCACCATGAAGCATGTCATTCCGCTCATGGTGGTGCAGGGCGGCGGCTCGATCATCAACATCTCGTCGGTCGCGGCGATCCGCTACACCGGCGTTCCCTACTCCTCCTACTACGCCTCGAAGGCCGCGCTGAGTCATCTCACGCGCACGACCGCGGTCGAATACGCGAGCAAGCGCGTGCGCGTGAACGCGATCCTGCCCGGCCTGATGCAGACCCCGATGGTCGAGCATTCGGCCGGCCTCGCGCAGTCCTATGCGGGCGGCGACGTCGAGGAGATGTGGCGCGTGCGCGCCGCGCAGGTGCCGATGGGGATCGGCGGCTCGGGCTGGGATGTGGCGTGGGCGGCGGTGTTATCTCGCGAGCGACGAGAGCCAGCTACGTGACCGGCATCGAACTGGTGATCGATGGCGGCGTGTCGCTGAAATAATTCTTCCCTCATCCTGAGGAGCGAGCGCAGCGAGCATCTCGAAGGATGGCAACACACTCCGAGCTTGCGGCCATCCTTCGAGACGCCGCCTTCGGCGGCCCTCAGGATGAGGACTGTGTCGATGCGCGACCCGCCGCTAGCCCTTTGATCGAGCCGCATGAAGAGCTTATCTGGACGCCATGGCGGAACCGTCTTACGTTTCCAAACCCTGCCCCATTTGCGGCAAGCCCGCGGCCGAGCGCTTTCGGCCGTTCTGTTCGCCGCGCTGCAAGGACGTCGACCTCAATCGCTGGTTCAAGGGCGCATACGCGATCCCGGCGGCGGAGAGTGCCGACGACTCCGAAGAGCAGGAACGCTTGGCGCCACGGGAGAACGACTAGGTGGAAAATCAGACGGGCTGGCCCGACCAGCTGTTCGACGTGCTCAAGGGCGCCGACATCCGCCAGGTCGGCTATGTGCCCGATGCCGGACACGCGCGGCTGATCGCGCGCTGCAAGGCCGACAACGACATGCGCGATGTCGTGCTCACCACTGAGGAGGAGGGCGTCGCGCTCGCGGCCGGCGCGTGGCTCGGCGGACAGCGCTCCGCGCTGCTGATGCAGTCGAGCGGCGTCGGCAACTGCATCAACATGCTGTCGCTGATCAACACGTGCCGCTTTCCGTTTCTCACCTTCATCACGATGCGCGGCGAATGGGCCGAGTTCAATCCGTGGCAGGTGCCGATGTCGCAGGCGACCGAGCCGGTGCTGACCGCCATGGGCGTGAAGGTCTATCGCGTGGACGCGCCCGAAGACGTCGCCGATACCGCGCAGGCCGCGGCGGACCTCGCGTTCGGCGGCGACCTCGCGGTCGCGGTGCTGCTCTCGCAGAAGATGATCGGCCGCAAGGTGTGGGTGAAGTGATGCTCAAGCGCCGCGAAGCGATCGCTACCTTGATGGCGAACCGGCCGAAGGACCTGTTTGTGGTGCCAGGGCTCGGCTCGTGCACCTACGACATGGCCTCCCTCGGCGAGAAGGATTCCGATTTCTATCTCTGGGGTGCGATGGGCGGCGCCGCGATGATCGGGCTGGGCCTCGCGCTCGCGAAGCCAAAGCTGAAAGTCGCGGTGATCACCGGCGACGGCGAGATGCTGATGGGCATGGGCGCGCTCGCGACCATCGGCGTGCAGCGGCCGGCGAACCTCGCCGTCATCGTGTTCGACAACCAGCATTACGGCGAGACCGGCATGCAGGCGAGCCATACCGGCGAGGGCGTGGACCTCATCGGCGTTGCGAAATCCTGCGGCATCAAGCACGCCTACGAGGTGACCGACGAAGTGGCCCTGAAGAAACTCGCGGGCGATCTCGTCGCGCCGA
Organism: uncultured Alphaproteobacteria bacterium; assembly: GCA_963778455.1. Classification (GTDB taxonomy): domain Bacteria; phylum Pseudomonadota; class Alphaproteobacteria; order Rhizobiales; family Xanthobacteraceae; genus PALSA-894. The sequence continues at coordinate 836,405 of CAVZUL010000004.1, read as the reverse complement.
AGGAGACACTGTTCGCGCGCGTACGCATCGCGGCGGACGATCCCCCGCGCGTGCTGCCGTCCAAGGACGGCGTGGAACTCAAGCTGCGGTTTCGCAAGGCGGTGGCGGCCGCCTGACGACTGTCATCCCGGGCGAGCGCAGCGAGACCCGGGATCCATCGTGCCACCTCACGACGATCTGTGTTTCATGGATCCCGGATTCGCCCCTCGGGCTGTCCGGGATGACAGTGGAGTTCGGTTCGCCGGTTCTTTTTGCTTGTCTGGACAGGCCGAAACCGAGCCTCTATAACCGCGCGCCTTGCCAACCCCGCCGTTTCGGCGGGCCTCGGCGCCCAGGTAGCTCAGTTGGTAGAGCACGTGACTGAAAATCACGGTGTCGGTGGTTCGATCCCGCCCCTGGGCACCATTAATCTTGCGCGACGCCAGGCCCACTGACTCCCTCACGAAGCTCCGCCTCGCTGGCCAGCGCCGGCTCCTCTCCCGCCTGCGCCACCGGCTCCGGCCATCGCTCATGCGTCAGCGGCACGACGAGCCGCGCGTCGAGGCCCTTGGGGCCGAACGTGCGCTGCATCTCGCCGCCGAGCTGACGCTCGATCACCATGCCGATCAGGCGTGAGCCGAAGCCCACGCGGCGCCCGCGTTTCGGCACCGGGCCGCCACGCTCCTTCCAGTCGAGTTCGAGGCTCAAGCCCTTCGCGGTGCGATTGACCGCCCACTTTAGCTCGAGCCGCCCGGCCTCGTCCGACAAGCTGCCGTACTTGCTGGCATTGGTCGCAAGCTCGTGCACGGCGGAGGAGAGCGCGAATGATGGATCGGGCTCGAGGAAGACGTCAGGGCCGGTCAGCGTCACGCGCTCGATGTAAGGCGCGAGCAGCAGGCGGAGCAGATCGGCGAGCGAGGTCGATTGCCAGCCGCCTTCGGTGATCAGGCGATGCGCGTTGGCGAGGGCAAGCACGCGCGCCTCGTATTTGGTGGAAAGATCGGCGACGCTGCGCGAGTTGCGCGCCGTCTGCGAGAACAGCGCGAGCAATTGCGCGAACAGGTTGCCCGAGCGGTGGCGCAGCTCGCGGATCATCAGCTCGTGGCGCTGGTCCGCCTGGCGGCGCTGGATCGCGCCGGCGATCAGGTTGGCGGTGGCGACGACGAACGACACGTCCTGCTCGTGGAAGCGCCTGCGCCGTGCAGTGTGCACACCAAGCACGCCGTAGGCGCGCCCGTCGCGGCCCGCGATCGGAACGCTGACACCGGAATTGACGCCGTGGTCGCGCAGCAGCGCAGGGATTTCGAAGCGCGTCTCGGATTTCAGATCGGTGACAATTATCGGCCCGCCCGACGCGAGCGCGTACCCCGCCTGCGAATGCCGCCCGGTCGAACTCATGTGCCGTGCCGATCAGGCCTTCGCGCCAGCCGACGCCCGCGCGCAGCAGCAGCTCGGCGTCGCCCGGAACGAGCTCGAGGATTTTCACGAACTCGACGTCGAGAATCTGCGCAATCGTGGTCGCGATCTCATCGAACAGCATCTGCAGGTCGGCCTCGGTCAGCGCGCGCTCTCCGAGCCGGGCGATCGCTTCCTGCTGCCTGGCGCGCATGCGCAGTTCGCGCAGCAGTCTTTGCCGGTCGGTGATGTCGCGGCAGACGCCGACCAATCGCACCGCGATGCCGTTCGCCTGAATGACGTTGGCCGTCGCTTCGACCCAGCGCTCCTCTTTCTCGGCTTGCGGAGTGAGACGGTAGTGCACGTGATAAGGCTTTCCGGTCCGCACGCTCTCCTGGATCGCGGCCACCACCTCCGGCAGGTCTTCGGGGTGAATATCGTTTTGAAAGGCCGCGAACGTGCCGTCGAAGCTGTCGGCCGCCAGACCGTGGATTTCCTCCATGTTGCCGGACCATTTCACGGCGTTCGACTTGATATCCCAGGACCAGATCCCGACACGGCCAGCTTCGAGCGCGATGCCGACGGAATCCATGTCCGGAATTGATCGCGCGGTGGCGACCTTTTTCTTTTCGGAAGGGGCGGACCCGTTCCCGTCTGCCGGCCGCTCCGGCGTGGCGTCATGCATATCGCGTACTTTCGGTCCTCGCGCCCGGAAGGGAGGCCCTTCGTTGGAGGCAGATACTCGGCCGTCGCAAATTATCTAGGCATAATAGTGCGTTAGCGGAAGCCCTCCCGTTCCGCCCAACTGGCGTGTGACGCCGAAACAATCGGTTCGGCGGCGGATTCGTTCCTCGCACCGCGGCAAGTTGTTGGTTGCGCCGATGAGTTAGCTGATCGCCGCGATCGCGGCCTGGAGCTGGGCGATGTCGTAGGGCTTGCCCAGGACGGCGGTGCGCGGATGCCCACGCAGCCGCTCGTCGAGATGGGCGCCGTCATAGCCGGTCGCGATGATGATCGGAAGCTCGGCGCGCAGGCGGCGCATCTCGAGAGCCAGCGCATCGCCCCGGCCGTCCGGCAAGCCCACGTCGACCACGGCGAACACGAACGGAACGCTGCCGGAGACGATCTCCAGCGCGGCCTTGGCGGTTGTCGCCTCGACCGTCTGATAGCCGAGCTCGTCCAGTGCATCGACCGCAAGCGCGGCCACCAGCACCTCGTCCTCGACCAGCAAGACTTTGCGATCCTCGCTCATGCCGCCTCCTGCCGGCGCGTCACCGGCTTTCGGAATTTCAGGACTTCCCACTTAAGGTACGATTCGGCGGCGTGCCATGAGGTTGGCATATCGTAGCCGAGACTGCGCGTCCATTTGGCGGGAGGACGCGCCGGCCAGCAGGCGCTGGCCGCACTTGCCAAGATCGCTCGCGTCGCTGCGAAAGATCCCCAGCGTTGTTCCGGAATAACGCGCGGCTCCGGAACAAGTTCCATCAAGGAAACTTCGCGCAAGATCCGCGCCAATTCAGCGCGCAACGTCCGCGCGCCCGGAACAATTCCGTTCAGCGCGGTGTTGTCCGCGCGATTCCAAACACAAAGGAGCGTGACGATGAACTGGGACCGCGTGCAGGGTAACTGGAAGCAGTTCAAGGGCCAAGCGCAGCAGAAGTGGGGCAAGCTCACGGACGACGACCTCGATGTGATCGAAGGCAAGCGTACCGAGCTCGCCGGCCGTCTGCAGGAGCGTTATGGCTACGCCAAAGACGAAGCCGAGAAGAACATCGATACTTGGCTCAAGACTGTGAACTGACGATCTCCCATAACGGCCGGCCACTCTTGGCCGGCCGTTATGTTTTGGGCGAGTGCGCGGTAACGAAGAAAGATCACTCCCATGTCATTCCATTCGGCCTATTCGGCGCAAAGAGAGCGGGCCGCCGACCTTGACCGGACGTTGCGGGATCTCGAACAGCGGTTGGTGCGGCTGAGCCGCGCCGCTTCGCGCGGGACGCCGGGCGCCGTCGACCGCGTCAGCGATACGATCGTGACCGCTCTCAGCGACATCGCAGACCGCTTCCGCGGCAAAACCCAAACGACGGGCCGCGAGGCCGCACAGCTTGCCGACGACGCGTTGCGGCTCGGCAATGACGCGCTACGTAAGTTGACGCGCGAAGTGGAGCACCGGCCGCTGCTGATGCTTGCGGTCGCGGTCGGAGTGGGCGCGCTGGTAGTAGGACTTCTCAGCCGGCGTTAGTGCATGATCCCGAAAAAGCCTGCCCCGCACTTGATGCGGGGTGGATACCGGTTTTCGGAAAAAGATCATGCACAGACAAAATCTAGATCATGATCCGATCGGATCATGATCTAGTGCGTCGGCTCTTTCTTCCGGTTTCGCGCGTTGCGGGCAAAGAACAACGCCTGACTGGCGATGGCCGAAACCATCGCGGGCTGGAACGGCTTGGCAATCAGGAAAGCCGGCTCCGGCCGCTCGCCGGTGAGGAAGCGCTCCGGATATGCGGTGATGAAGATCACCGGCACCTCGAACGACTTGAGCAATTCGTTCACGGCATCGAGCCCCGAACTGCCGTCGGCGAGCTGAATGTCGGCGAGGATCAGGCCGGGCGCCTTCTTGCGCGCCAGCGCGAGCGCTTCGGTTTGGGTTCGTGCGATGCCGAGCACCCGGTGGCCGAGACTTTCCACCAGCGTCTCCAGGTCCATCGCGATGAACGTCTCGTCCTCGATGATGAGCACGTCGGTCGCGATCTCGGCGGCGAGTTCGCGTCCGGACTCCTCGACTAGCGAACGCAAGCTCGGCACGTCGACCCCGAGGATCTTGGCCGCGTCCTCCTCGGAAAAGCCCTCCAGCGCCACCAGGAGGAAGGCCTGGCGCGGCTTCGGCGTGAGGCTGGCGAGCCGAACGTCGGCGGGCATGTCCGGGTCGACCGGGGATTTTTCGCCGTTGATGGCCACCGAATTCCACAGCTTGGTGAACAGACGGTAGAGCGCAACCCGGGGTCCCCCGGACTCGTCGATCACACCCGGATCCCCGATCAAGGCCTCAAGGGTGGCGCTGACATAGGCGTCGCCAGACATCTGGCTTCCGGTCAGCGCCCGCGCATAACGCCGCAAAAACGGCAGGTATTGAGCTACGGCCTGTGATTTCAGCAAGAAAACCTCCCGTCCAAGTCCCGTTCGCAGGGTTACGGCGCCCAACGCAGGCTGTCAAAAAAAGTTCCCTCCAGCTTGGAACACCCGGTTATTCCTCGCGTTGTACCTTACTGAATGGGTGGGGCCCATGCCGATGACGAAGATACCAAGTGGGTGGGGAATAGTAGCGATGACAGAAGACGACAAGCCAGGCAGGCCCGGACAAATGCAAACAGAAGTCAACCAACGAAAGGCCCGAGGCCGGCTTGGACGCGATGTCCAGAGCAAGATCGGTCAGCAGCTCCGGGCCATGTATGACGACGTCGTAAGCGCCGGGGTCCCTGACCGCTTCAGCGAGTTGCTCAAGCAACTCGATGAGCAAAAAGAAAAAGACAGGGGGTCGAACGGATGACGTTAAATCCCTCCTTGCGGGAAGCGATGCTGGCGGCAGTTCCCAGTCTGCGCGCGTTCGCGATCTCGCTGTCCGGCAATATCGATCGCGCCGACGATCTCGTGCAGGAGACGTTGCTGCGCGCGATTGCCAACATCAACTCGTTCCAGCCGGGGACGAACATGTCGGCCTGGATGTTCACCATCCTGCGCAACCTGTTCCGCTCGGAGTATCGCAAGCGACGGCGCGAGGTCGAGGACACCGACGGCAGCTATGCCGAAAGCCTGAAATCGCATCCCGAACAGAACAGCCGGCTCGAATTCCAGGAATTCCGCGCGGCGCTCGCCAAGCTTCCGCCCGATCAGCGCGAGGCACTGATCCTGGTCGGCGCATCGGGCTTCTCCTACGAGGAAGCGGCGCAGATCTGCGAGTGCGCGGTCGGCACCATCAAGAGCCGCGTCAACCGCGCGCGTACGCGGCTTGCCGATTTGCTTTCGATCGAGGGCGCCGAAGACTTCGGTCCGGATCAATCGACCCGCGCCATCATGGCTGCCGGCGGGCGCGGCTGATCGTTCGCGCAGCTTCAACTTCTTCATCCGATTTGCGGCCGGAACGGTTCCGCTTTTGCGGCATTGATGCTGGCTGCATCACAGTGAGACCACACAATGGCGCGCGCGCGTCGTAAACCAAGAGCCCTCGTGACCGCGCGCGAGCCAGTGAGAATTTCGGGCGAACCGCCGGACGCCCACACGGCCGCATCATCCGGCAATAAAAAGCACAAGAGCTGGTCGGACCTGTTTTCCAACATGGCCGTTGCGGTTGCGCATTGGGCCGGCAAACCCGTCGCATTCCTTCTCGCCACCGCGTGCGTGCTCCTCTGGGCCGCGACCGGACCGTTGTTCGGCTATAGCGACACCTGGCAGCTCGTCATCAATACATCGACGACCATCGTGACCTTCCTGATGGTGTTCTTGATTCAAAACACGCAGAACCGCGACACCATGGCGTTGCAGCTCAAGCTGTCGGAACTGATCCTGGCCATGAACGAGGCGGAAAACCGTTTCGCGGCGGCCGAGGATATGACGGACGAAGAGCTCGAGAGCCTGCACGAAGAATTGCGGCAGCGCGCTGAAGAAACGCGCGACACGCTCGACAGCCGCCGCGCCGCGCGGGAGAAAAAGGCGAGCTGATCCGCGCATTTCCTGCGTGCTCCGCCGAACGGCGGCTTTCCCAAGCGCTCAGATTGGCTGCGCCAAGGCCTGCGTCTTTTGCTATCGTCCGCCCGGGAGCGACGCCGGCATCCCCTAAACAAGAACAGCGCCGGCAGAAACATCCGCCGCGCCCCGCGGCGAGGGAGATATGTCATGCCTGTGTCCCGCCGGAATTTTGCCCGTATCGCCGCCGCCAGCACTGTTGCGGTCGCGTCTCCAGCCATCGCACAGCAGCCCGCGCTCAAATGGCGGCTCACCTCGAGTTTTCCGAAGGCTATCGAGGGTCTTTGGGGCGCGGCGCCCACTATCGCGAAATTCGTCAACGAGATGAGCGACGGCAAGTTCGCGATCGAAACTTTTGCGTCAGGCGAGATCGTGCCTGGCCTGCAGGTGCTCGACGCGGTCGCGAACGGCACGGTCGAATGCGGTCACACCTACGGCGGATACTACATCGGCAAGTATCCGGCGCTGATCTTCGATGGCTCGCTGCCGTTCGGCTTCACGGTGCGCCAGCACAATGCCTGGTACATGTTCGGCGACGGCAAGAAGCTGATCGATGAGATGTATGACGGTCTCGGCATCGTCAGCATCCCGTGCGGCAATACCGGCGGGCAGAGCTTTGGCTGGTTCCGCAAGGAATTGAAGACGCCCGCGGACTTCAACGGCGTCAAGATGCGCGTGGCCGGCTTCGGCGGGCGGGTCCTGTCGAAGCTCGGGGTTGTGCCGCAGCAGATCGCGGGCGGCGAAATCTATACCGCGCTGGAAAAGGGGACCATCGATGCGGCCGAATGGGTCGGGCCGCATGACGACGAAAAGCTCGGCTTTCACAAGGTCGCCAAATACATGCACATCCCGGGCGTGCTCGAGCTGTGCGCAAACACCAGCCTCTACATCAACAAGGCGAAGTGGGCGGAGCTGCCGGCGAGCTACCAGTCGATGCTGCGTGCCGCCTGTGCCTACGCGCTGATGGAGATGCTGGCCGGCTATGACGCGCGCAACGCCAAGGCGATCGCTCGCGTCGTCGCGCAAGGCGCGGTATTGACCGTGCTGTCGCCCGAGATCCTGCGCGCGCTGCGCACCGCGCTCGAGCAGGTGCTCGACGAGGAGGCAGCCAAGAGCGAGCAGTTCAAGAAGGTGCTGGAAAACTGGCGAGCATTCCGCGCCGAGCAGCACCGCTGGTTCTCGATCGCGGATGCCCGGACTGAGATGTCGGTCTACGGGCTGACCACGACGGCGCAGTAGCTCTCTTGCTTTCCTTCTCCTCGCACAGCGGGGAGAAGGTGGCGAGCGGCCATCAGGGCGTTTACGCCCGTCTGCGACGGGCTATGGCCGCGAGCCGGATGAGGGGCAACTTGGGTCCGCGGCAGCCCCTCACCCGCCCTCACTTCGCTCGGGAAAGAAGAAGCCTCAGTCCACCTCCGCGAGCCGCGGCTGCGGCGTCAGCACCACGCAGAAATAGCGCTCCCATTCGGAGCCGAGCACGAAGTGCTGCGCCTTGAATGTGTCCATCAGGTCCTGCTCGAACAGCGGGACCACATCCTTGTGGCAGAGCAGAAATTTCGCAGCCGCCACGATGTCCTCGCGGTCGATCACGCACAGCACGCGCCAGTCCGGATGGCGCTCGAGCCATTCATAAACCGCGACGACGAGCAGCGGGTAGCCCGGATGCAGCATGTCGTCGAGGCAGATGATGCCTTGTGAGTGCAACGTCGACTCGGCGAGCGCGAGATCGAGCAGCAGCTGCTCGCGCGAATGATCCCCGTCGAGATGCCAGAAGCGCACTTTGTCGGATTCTTGCCCGCCGAGTGCCTTGCGAATGTCATCGGCGGTCAGATCGCGGATATTCGCCTTGATCGCCGTATAGCGCTCGCGCGCGAGCCCGAGCCGCGCGCAATGCGAATGGAAGAGGTCGAGCAGACCCTCGTTCGGCCAGTTGAACGTGTCGATGCCGAGCGCCCGCTCGCCCGGCGCGAGCCCCAGCGCCATCGCGATGAAGAAACGTCCTTCGAACGTGCCGATCTCCGCGATGTGGCCCTTGATGCCGAGCTCGCTCTGGCGCCGGATCACATGGCCGCAGATCGTGGCGGCGAACGCCGAGGACATGCCGCGCACGGTGGCGTAGCCGTCCGCGACATAGCGATCGACGGCCGGATTGCCGGAACGAAACGTCATGCTTCCTCGTAGACATCAGGGTATGCGCGCGCGACAATGGGTTACGCAGAAACATCGCGAAAAAACAAGGACGAACCGATGGCCGATACGATTGGCATCATTGCCATGGGCGAGATGGGCTCGGGCGTGGCGCGGCGGCTGCACGAGCACGGCGCAACGGTCACAACGCAACTCACCGGCCGCACGGCCGCGAGCGCGGCACGCGCCGAGCGGGCAGGGGCTATCCCGGTTTCGACCGACGAGGAATTCGTCCGCCAGGCGGATTTCATCCTGTCGATCGTGCCGCCGGGAGATGCAGTCGCGCTGGCCGAGCGGCTGGCGCCAGCGCTCAAGCGCGCCGGGCGAAAGACGATTTATGTCGACTGCAACGCCGTTTCGCCGCAGACCGCGGAGCGCATCGGCGCGGCGCTGGAGGGGACAGGCTGTGTCTATGTCGACGCGGGCATCATCGGGCCGCCGCCGAGCGCGACCGGGCGCACGATCTTCTATGCGTCGGGTGAGGGTGCGGAAGCGTTCGGGCGGCTTGCAGCTCATGGACTCACGATCCGGCTGATGGATGGACCCATTGGCGCTGCTTCGGCGATGAAACTTTCCTACGCGGGCATCACCAAGGGCTGCACCGCCATCGGCTCGGCCATGATGCTCGGCGCGACGCGCGCGGGCACGGCGGATGCGCTGTTGCAGGAATTGTCCGAAAGCCAGCCGATGCTGTTGAACTGGATGCGCGGCTTCGTGTCCCGCATGCCGCCGAAGGCGTATCGCTGGGTCGCCGAGATGGAGGAAATCGCGCAATTTCAAGGCGACGATCCGGCTGCGCGCGACATGTATCTCGGCATTGCGCGCTTCTATGAGCAGATCGCCGCGGCGGTCGCCGAACCGAAGCCGGGCGACGCCGTCGCGCAGCTGAACGACTTCTGCGCCGAACGGCCGGACGCCAAACGCAAAAGCGCTTAGAGCATGCCGTCGGCGTTCGATCTCACCGGCAAGACCGCGATCGTCACAGGTGCGAGCAGCGGGATCGGGCAGGGGATCGCGGTGGCGCTCGCCGCCGCGGGCGCGCGCATTGCCGGCGTGGCCCGCTCATCGCAGAACGAGACTGCGACCGCCGTGAAGACGGCGGGCGGTGATTACCTCGCCATCAAGGCGGACCTTGGCACCATCGAGCCGGTCGAGCGCATCCTCGACGAGACAATTCGTTGGGCTGGACGCGCCGACATCCTCATCAACAACGCCGGCATCCTCCGGCGCGCCGATCCGCTGGAATTCTCCGAGCAAGACTGGGACGACGTCATCAACGTCGATCTCAAGAGCGTGTTCTTTCTTGCGCAGGCCTTCGCGAAACGCGCGCTCGCGCGCGGCGGCGGCGCCAAGATCGTCAACGTCGCGTCGGTGCTCGCCTATACGGGCGGCATTCGCGTGCCGTCCTATACGGCCGCGAAGCACGGCGTCGCCGGATTGACCAAGCTGCTCGCGAACGAATGGGCCGCGAAGGGCATCAATGTGAACGCGATTGCGCCCGGCTACGTGCGTACCGACGCGACGCAGGCGCTGCAGAACGATCCGGTGCGCAGCGAGCGGCTGCTATCGCGCATTCCGGCCGGCCGCTGGGGCGAGCCGGAGGACATCGGCGGTGCGGCGGTATTCCTTGCCTCCCGCGCCTCGGACTATTGCCACGGCACCATCTTGGTGGTCGATGGCGGCTGGCTGGCGGGCTAGCGCGGCCTTGTAACCAGACATGCAGCTCTGACCGGCTCAGGGGTTGCAATTTGCGGGAAAGCCCATATTTCCGCGCGCACTATCCAGGCACGAGGAGACATTCTCACTCTGACAGGATGGTCGAAATGCACACGAACCCACTTGCTTCGTTGATCGACATCGTCCCGCAGTGTTTGCGCGTCGGGTGTCACGCACTTCTGGTGGGTACAGCCGCGCTCGCCTGCGCCGTGGCCTTGGGGCAGCACCGCAACGCGTGGGCCCAGTCGCCGGCCTCCGCGCCGGCGAGCGGCGCCGTCACGTTGTTCGAGAACGTGCGCGTCTTCGATGGCAAGAGCGCCACGCTCTCCGCGCCCTCCAACGTTCTGGTGCGCGGAAACAAGATTGAGACGATTTCGGCGCAACCTATCCCGGTCGACCGCCGGGCGGACACGCGCATCATCGCGGGCGGCGGGCGCACGCTGATGCCCGGCCTGATCGATAATCATTGGCACGCGGCGCTGATCCGGGTGACTCCGGCACAGTCGCTCGGTGACGTCGGCTACAGCACTCTCCTGGCTGGCGACGAGGCGACAGACACTCTGATGCGCGGCTTCACCACCGTTCGCGACCTGGGCGGGCCGGTGTTTAGCCTCAAGCGCGCCATCGATGAGGGCATCGTCAAGGGGCCGCGCATCTATCCGTCCGGCGCCGTGATCACTGTCACGAGCGGGCACGGGGATTTCCGCCAGCTAACCGATCTGCCGCGAACGATCGGCGGCATGGTCCACCGCATGGAGCAGCTTGGCGGGAGCATGGTCGCGGACAGCCCTGACGAGGTGCGTGTGCGCACGCGCGAACAGCTGATGCAGGGGGCCAGCCAGATCAAGTTGACGGCGGGCGGCGGCGTATCGTCGCCCTTCAGCCCGGTCGACGTTACCACTTTCACCGAGGCCGAACTGCGCGCCGCGGTTGAAGCGGCCGAGAACTGGGGCACGTACGTCGCCACGCATGCCTTTACGCCGGCTGCGATCCAGCGGTCGATCGCGGCCGGCGTCAAGGTGATCGAACACGGCATGCTGATGGACGACGCATCCGCCAAACTGATGGCCGAGAAGGGCATCTGGCTGAGCATGCAGCCAATCCCCGAAGCTCTGGTAAAGGGTTTTCCGGTGGGTACGGTCCAGCGAGAGAAGGCGGAAGAGGTCTGGCTCGGCATATCCAAGACCTACGAGTTGGCGAAGAAGTACAAGCTCAAGACGGCGTGGGGTACCGATGTGCTGTTCTCCCGCGCGCTGGCGCAGCAACAGGGGGCAATTCTGGCCTCGATGGCCCAATGGTTCACCCCCGCCGAAACGCTGATCATGGCGACATCGACAAACGCCGAACTGCTGGCGCTGTCCGGCAAGCGCAATCCTTATCCGGGCAAGCTCGGCGTCGTCGAACAGGGCGCGTTCGCGGATTTGCTGCTTGTCGACGGCAATCCGCTGGAAAACATCAACCTGATTGCAGATCCCAAGAATTTCCTCGTCATTATGAAGGACGGCTCCGTCTACAAGGATACCTTGCCCAAGTGAGTCCCGATCCTGGGTGAGCGCGATCCAGGCCATCGCGCTCGGCTTCACACGTGCGAAAACGAGGCAACCATGCGGTGGGTTCATACAGCGATCGTTGTTCTGTTTGCGGCCGCTACGCTGATCTTCCTGGTGCAGAGCCGCGAGATCGTATCGATGGATTTTCTCGGGTTTAGCATACGGGCGCCGCTCGCCCTGATCGCGGCGAGTTTCTATCTGCTGGGAGCAATCACGGGTGGCAGCGCCTATGCCCTGCTCAGGCGATCCGTGCAGGGGGCCAGCGCAACGCCTCCGCGCAGTGTCTGATCCGCCTTTTCCTAAGGGCGCGCGCTTCGCTAGGAGCCCACGCCATCGATGGGCCGGCGAGTTTGAAAAAGTCTCAGGATTGCGAAGCAGGCCGCCGCCGCCGCGAGGTGCTTGAGCGTGTGTCCGCTCAGGATTGAGCCAGTCGAAAAAATTGCGTCGTCATAGAATTCCAGCAGCTTGGCGAGTGCGTAAAGCGCTGTGGCGATGATCCAATAGGATGCACCGGTATATTTCGCCGGGAACAGTTGGAGTATCAGGATCAATGTGATGAAGGGGAAAAATTGTGCCCAGGCATAGAGCCGCAGATCATCGGTCCAGCGCCACAGCAGAAGACTGAAAATACCGATTGCCAGCAGCGGCCGCAGCAATATCACGCCCGCTCTCGCGTCCACGCGTTCCTCGACAACAGCGGCAAGGATTGCGGCGAAGCAAAGCGTCATCGGCAGCCGGTCCCAAAACAAGGTGCTGTCGTTCGGATTCAAGTGGTAGTAGGAGGAGCCGAAACCGGTCAAAAATATTCCGGAAAAGAGCGCGACTGTTATCGAATCGCGACGAAGTCGCAACAAGCCTGCCGCGCCGACCGCGACGAACGGCAGATTCGAAACAACGTTCCAGAAATTCGGGATCGCAAACAGACTGCGTTGGTCGGCGAACTTATGATAGCCCTGATTTTGCAAAAATGGCGGAAGCAGCATCAACCCGGCGAGTGAAATGATCATCAAGCCGTAGAGAACCGGTACGGGCCGATTTCGAACCGTGTTGCCAATTGCCATTTATTCCCCGCCGCCGATAACTAGAAGTCTTGAGCCACCCGATTGTGTTGGCGCAAGGCCGCCTGCCAAGCGCGTGACGTGCTGACCAAGCAAAACTCCACTTGGCCGCAAAACGTTCTTGGCCGCAAGCCAACGCCGCCGGCCGGGTCGGCCGGCTCGACATCCGCCACGTTCTCAACGGCCTTGCCGACAGCTACCTCTACCGCTCGGGCCGGATCGACACGACGCTGCCGTTTGACGAACTGCGGCGGCGCTCCCTGATCAACGAGGCCGCGCAGGCGGCCGGTGGTGCGTCCGATTTCTCCCAGCGCATTCGCGCGTCGCTGCCGACCATCGCTCGTTGATATCTCGCCGCCTCGTTCACATCATGGGACCACGGCGAAGAACAGGAATACCGCGAAAATGACGAGATGGACGATGCCTTGGAGCACCGTCGTGCGGCCGGTGCCCAGCGTGATCACGCCGACCAGCAGTGTCAGCGCCAGCAGAACCTGATCCTTCGCACCCAGCCCAAGCTCCAGCGGCTGGGCGAGCCAGATCGAAACCACGGCGACCGTCGGAATCGTAAGCCCGATGCTCGCAAGCGCTGAGCCCAGTGCGAGGTTCAGGCTCGTCTGCAATCGATTGGCCCGCGCGGCCCGCAGCGCCGCCAGCGCCTCGGGCAGGAGCACCAGCGCCGCGATGACGATACCCACAACGGCCTTCGGCACACCGAGCCGAGCGATTCCGACCTCCACGGCCGGCGTGAGAAATTTTGCCAGGCCGACAACCGCGACGAGAGCCACAAGCAGCAGACCGGCGCTGATGAGCGTGGCCGCATTGGACGGCGGCGGCGCGTGCGTTTCCTCGTCGGTCGCCACGGGGAGAAAGTAGTCGCGGTGCCGCACCGTCTGCACGAACACGAAGGAGCCGTAGAGCACCAGGGAAACAATTCCCGCGAAGACAAGCTGCGATGTGCTGAAGAACGGACCGGGAGCGGCCGTCGCGACATTCGGGAGAACCAGCGTGAGGCTTGTCAGCGCGGCCAGCACCGCGAGCGCGGCGCTCGCGCCGTGGACCTGAAAGCCCTGCTCATGGTGGCGTGCGCCACCCCACAAGAGGCACAGGCCTACGATGCCATTGCAGACGATCATGACGGCCGCGAAAACCGTGTCGCGTGCGAGCCCTGCCTTCTCGGCGGGAGCCGCCACCATGACGGATACGATCAGCGCGACCTCGATCACCGTCACGGCGATGGCGAGGACCAGCGTGCCGAACGGTTCTCCGGTGCGGTGCGCCACCACCTCGGCGTGATAGACGGCCGCGAACACCGTCGCGATCAGGATGGCCCCGGCGGCTGCCGAGATGAGGTTGCCGCCGCCCACGAACGCCATCAGCAGCAGGATCGCCCAGGCGAGCGCAGGCCACGCCCAGGCCCACCAGGGTGTCGGTGCTGCCGCCAACGTCAGTACAAGCTCCCGGGCTTTTGCGCCGGCGCCGCCGCGCCCTCGCGCGTCGCCGCGATGGCCGCGCGCGCCGCACCCATCATCAGCGAGTTGTCGTTGCCGAGCGTGACGAGCTGATAGCCGAGACCGATCATCTCGCGCGCCCAGGCGGGCGCGGCGCAATGGATGCCGGCCGGGATCTTCGCCGCCTTCGCGCGGTCGACGATGAACTTGATCGCTTCCGCCACCTTCGGGGTCGTCGGATCGGGTCCCGGCTGGAAGCCGAGCGACAGGCCAAGGTCGGACGGGCCGACATAAATGGAGTCGAGGCCGGGGACTTTCAGGATCGCATCGAGATTGTCGAGGGCCTGCTGCGTCTCGATCATCGCGATCGTCAGGATCGTCTCATTGGCGAATTTCCAGTAATCGGCGCCGCCATACATCACGGCACGGATCGGGCCGAACGAGCGGCGGCCGCGCGGCGCGTAACGGCAATTCTGGATGAACTCCTCGCACTCGGCCGGCGTATTGATCATCGGGCAGACGATGCCGTAGGCGCCGGCATCGAGCGACTTCATGATGATGTCCGGCATATTCCACGGCACGCGCACCATCGGTGTCGCGTTGGTCTGCGAGATCGCCTGCAGCATCGGAACGGCGTCGGTGTAGTCGACCAGGCCATGCTGCATGTCGACCACGACCGAATCCCAGCCACAGCGCGCCATGCTTTCGGCCGACGCGGAGCTCGGAATTCCGAGCCAGCCGTTTACCGCAACGCCGCCGTTCTTCCAGAGGGTTTTGAGCTTGTTCTCGCGCAAGGCGTCTCTCCCGTTGCTTTTTCGCAGGCCGACAATGGGCATGGCTGCCGTGCGGGGTCAATCCGGTGTTGCGCGCGCCCGCCATGCGCGGGAATATCGCGCTCCCTCCTCCGGCGCCGGGCGGCGCCCCTCACAAGAGTGATCCATGACGCCGAACAAGAAGAAGGTGATGGTGCCGCACAGCCTGGCCAAGGCCGGCTGGGACGTGTTGCGCGCCCGCGACGACATCGATGCGGTCGGCTACGATCCCTACATTGCCATGCCGGACCTTCAGGCCGCCCTGAAAGACACCGACGGCATTGCTTTGTCGCTTACGCCGCTGAAGGGGCCGGAAATCGCCGCCGCGCCGCGGCTGCGGGTCGCGGCGCGCATCGGTGTCGGCTACGACGCGGTGGACATTCCGGCGCTGACCGCGCGCGGCATTCCGCTGATGGTGGTCGGCACCGCGAATTCGGTGACGGTCGCCGAGCACGCGGTGTTCATGATGTACGGGCTCGCCAAGAAGGTGTTTTTCCACGACGCGGCCGTGCGCGAGAACCGTTGGCAGGACCGCTGGAAGGACGTGCCGGTCGATCTTGCGGGAAGAACGATCCTGATCGTCGGCTTCGGCCGGATCGGCACGCGCACCGCGAAGCGCTGCGTCGCGATGGAAATGAATGTGCTGATCTACGATCCCTATGTGCCGGCCGCCACGATCAAGGCCGCAGGCTGCGAGCCGGTGAGCGACCTCGATGCCACGCTGCCGCGCGTGGACCTCGTCTGCATCCACTGCCCCAAGACGCCCGAAACGGTCGGCATGTTCAACGCGGCGCGCTTCGCCCGCATGAAGCCGAGCGCCTACATCATCAACACGGCGCGCGGCGGCATCATCGACGAGAAGGCGCTGCACGCCACGCTCACCGCCGGCAAGCTCGCCGGGGCCGGCATCGACGTGTTCGATGCCGAGCCGACGCCAGCTGACAATCCGCTGCTCAAGCTGCCGAACACCATCGTGTCCGCTCACATGGCGGGCGTGTCGGTCGAGTCGATGGACCGCATGGCGATCGCAACGTCGAAGAACATCCTCAGCGTGCTCGACGGCACCCCGAACAAGGAGAATGCGATCAACAAAGAGGTGTTTGGCTAGGCACGCCTGCGGCGGTCGAAAAACAGCGTTACAACGCGAGTGTGATCCTCGGATTCTGCGTACGCGACGCGCAGAACACGATTGCCGCGTTGAGCGATGCGTCGAAAGCGCGTTTGATACCGGGTCTACTTGGATCAACCTCAATAAAGTCCGGCTTTCGGATGGCTTCGTAGACCCAGTCGCGCTCGATGTTTCGTTCGACGATCATGTCATCGGCGTGGCGACTGAAAACGATTCGAGTTTCAGCACTCACTCCGCAGCCGTCGGGAATTTTGCACCGGCTGCCACATGCTTGCTCGCATCGAGCAATTCGATCGCGACAATGCGTCCCTCAGCGTCGTAGTCGAGCACGACACCGGCTGACACCTCTTCGCTTTCAATAACCGGAGCGTCCGCAAAGCGGACATACAATGCGTCAACCTCCGGATCATAGAGCGTCTTCATCGATCCATTCCAAATCCGGTTGCAGTATAGCAGGTCCGCATTGCCACATCAGGCTTCCCCGATCTCCCGCAGAACTTCCTCCGTGTGCTCCCCCAGCACCGGCGGTGCGCGGTCTGCCGCCATGCGGACGCCATTGATGGTGATCGGCGAGCGCACGCCCGGGATCGAGCCGCCCTTGGCAAATTTACTCGGCAGGTCGATGCGCATCTTGCGCGCCAGCACCTGCGGATCGGCGAACACGTCCTCCAGCGTATTGATCGGGCCGCCCGGCACGCCGGCGGCCTCGAGCTTCGCCAGCAGGTCGGCGCGCGTGATCTTGGCGGTCAGCTCCATCATGAAGGGGATCAGCGTGGCGCGATTGACCACGCGGCCGGCGTTGGTCCTGTAGCGCTCATCCTGCGCCATGTCCGGCGCGCCGAGCAGCGCGATCAGCCGCGCGAACTGCGTGTCGTTGCCGCACGCGATGATCACATGCCCGTCG
Organism: uncultured Alphaproteobacteria bacterium; assembly: GCA_963778455.1. GTDB lineage: Bacteria > Pseudomonadota > Alphaproteobacteria > Rhizobiales > Xanthobacteraceae > PALSA-894. The sequence goes on along the minus strand of CAVZUL010000004.1, from coordinate 819,484 downwards.
GAAACCGGAAACACCTGATACGGCACGACGGTCGGATGCGCATTGCCCATGCGCTTCGGCGCCTTGCCGCTGATCAGATAGGTCGACGCCTGATTGGCCAGCACGGCGATCTGAGTATCGAGCAGCGCCATGTCGATGTAGCTGCCCTTGCCGCTCGTGTGGCGCTCGTTCAGCGCGGCCGTGATCGCCACTGCCGAATAGATGCCGGTCATCACGTCCGCGAACGCCACCCCGCCACGCATCGGCTCGCCGTCCGGCGAACCGGTCAAGTCCATGATGCCGCCCATGCCCTGGATCAGCAGGTCGTAGCCGGCGCGATGCTTGTAGGGTCCGTCCTGTCCGAAGCCGGTCACGGAGCAATAGACAAGACGCGGGCTGTCTTTCGACAGGCCCGCGTAGTCGAGCCCAAACTTGGCAAGCCCGCCGGTCTTGAAATTCTCGATCACCACATCCGAGCGCGCCGCGAGCTTCTTCACGATGCGCCGGCCGTCTTCGGTCTCGAAATCGACCGCGACCGAGCGTTTGCCGCGATTGCACGAATGATAATAGGCCGCCGCAAGTTGGCCGCCGTCGGCTCCCTCGACGAATGGCGGGCCCCAGCCGCGCGTGTCGTCGCCCGCGCCGCTGCGTTCGATCTTGATGACATCGGCGCCGAGATCGGCGAGAATTTGCCCCGCCCACGGCCCGGCCAGAATGCGCGCAAGCTCAAGAACGCGGATGCCGGCAAGCGGTCCGGGCATGAATGACACTCCCGTTTGTTCAATGCAGGCGAAAACGTGCGACGGCCGCCTCGTCTACGTCAATGCCGAGCCCCGGTCCATCGGGCAACGCGACGGCGCCGCCGCTGATTTGCAGCGGCCGTTTCGCGAGATCCTCGGCGAGGTAGAAGTTGGTCAGGCTGACGCCCCAGTCGACGTTGGGCACCGCGCACGCAAGATGCACCGCCGCGGCCGCGCCGATGCTCGACTCGGCGATCTTGGCCGCAACATTGATCCTCAGGCCGAGCCTCTTGCACAGCTTGCTCGCCACCAAAGCTTCGCGGAAGCCGCCAAGCTTGATCAGCTTGAGCGAAACACCTTTCGCCCCCACACGTTTGACCGCCTCTATGTCGGCGAGCGAGTGGATGCTTTCATCCATGCCGATCGGTGTTTTGATATTTCTCGCGAGTGCCTTCAGGCCTTCGAAATCGTCCGCAGCAAATGGTTGTTCGATGAACGCAAGTTTGGCCTCACGGGCTCGCTCCGCGTAGCGCCGCGCCGACGCGAGCGTGAGGCCGCAGTTGGCGTCGGCGCAGAGCGTCGCGTCCGGTAGCGCCTTGCGGATCGCATGCGCGGCCTTGATCTCCTCCGCGATTGGTTTCACGCCGATCTTGAGCTTGAAGAAATGGATTCCTTCGGCACGCTTTGTACGCGCCTCTACGATGTCCTGCTCCACCGTCGCATTGCCGAGCAGCCACATGGGGGCCACGCGCCGGCGCAATGGGCGGCTGACAAGATCGATCAGCGCAATTCCAGCCGCGCGGCCCGCAAGATCGAGCAACGCCATTTCAATCGCCGAATGGGCGCCGCTGTTGCCGACGAGCGCGCGCTGCAGTACCGGCCGGTGGTCAGCCCCTGCGTCCTTGCCGATCAGCAATGGCGCGAGATGATCGCGCGCCGCCGCCACAAGCCCGCCGAGTGTGTCGCCGGTCATCGTCGGCGCCGACGGTGCCTCGCCCCAGCCGACCACACCGCCGGCCGACTCGACGCGCACCAGCAGGTTTTCGGCCTTGGTGATCGTGATCCCCGCCATCTTCATCGGGCTTTTCAGCGGCAGCGCCACAGGGATCGCATCGATACGGCGGATGATCAGCGGAGCGCGGTCCGCTTGCATGACAGTCGACCGGTGCGTTCTTTCCAGCATCACGTCTTGAAGCGCGGATCGAGATAGTCGCGCAAGCTGTCGCCGAAGAGGTTAAAGGCGAACACCGCAAGGCTGATCATGGCACCGGGGAACAGGATCATCCACGGTGCTTCGCGGTAGAAGTCGGCCGCGTTGCCGGAGAGCATCAGCCCCCAGGCGGCGGTCGGCTCGGTCACGCCGAGGCCGAGGAAGGAAAGCGATGCTTCGGCGAGGATCGCCTGCGCGATGAAGGCGGTCAGCATGATCAGGTAAGGCGCAACGACATTGGGCGCCATGTGACGGAAGATGATGCGGCTGTGCGAATAGCCGGCGGCGCGCGCGGCATCCACATAAGGCATGACGCGGATCGACAGCGCGGCAGCGCGCACCACGCGAGCGACGCGCGGGATGATCGGCACCGCGATCGCGACGATCAGGTTCACGTCGACGCCCCCGACCGTGAACTTGCGGAACGCCGCGACCACGACCAGGGCCAGCACGATCAGCGGAAACGCCAGCAGAATGTCGACGAAGCGCTGGATCCAGTCGTCGATCTTGCCGCCGAAATAGGCCGACGCAACGCCGAGGATGGCGCCGAGCGTCGAGCCGAAGAACGACGACATGAAGCCGATCACCAAGGCGGTGCGCGAGCCGTAAATCAGGCGCGAGCAGATATCGCGGCCGTAGGCGTCGGTGCCGCACCAATGCTGCCAGGAGGGCGCAGCCAGAATGGAAGCGAAGTCGATGTCGAGCGGGTTGTAGGGCGCGACCAGCGGCGAGAACAGCCCGGCGAACATCATCAGGAAAATGATGACGAAGCTTACCGAGCCGAGCGGCTGCTCGCGGACGAAGTCCACCAGCACGTTGGGCTGCCGCGTCATGGCAACAGGGGCGGGGGCGGCGATCGTCATGTGCCGTAACGGATGCGCGGATCGAACACCGCATAGAGCAGGTCGATCAGCAGGTTGACGAAGACGTAGAACGCCGCGATCAGCATCACCATGCCCTGGATCAGCGTGAAGTCGTTGCGCGACACGCTTTGCACGAACAGTTGCCCGATGCCGTTGAGATTGAACACCTGCTCGGTGACGACCAGTCCGCCGATCAGAAAGGTGAACTCCAGGCCGATCACCGTGATCGCCGGCAGCAGCGCGTTGCGCAGTGCGTGGCGTGAAATCACGAGCTTCTCATACACGCCCTTCGCCCGCGCGGTGCGGATGTAGTCCTCGTTGAGCACTTCGAGCAGCGAGGAACGGATCATGCGCGCCACCACGGCGCAGTAGCGATAGCCGACCGCCATCGCGGGCCAGATCAGTTGCGTGAGGTTGGCGACAGGATCGACATAGATCGGCGTGAAGGTGATCGGCGGCAGCCAGTTGAAGAGGCCAAGCAGCGTCAGCATGATCAGCATGCCGAACCAGAACGAGGGGATCGACAGTCCCCCGATAGTCAGAATCCGGACCGTGTAGTCGATCCAGGTATCGCGGAACAACGCCGCCAGCGTGCCCATCGGCAGCGCCAGCAGCACCGCGATGATCGTCGCCATCAGGGCGACCTGAAGCGACAGTTCGAGGCGGAGCGAGATTTCCTCGATGACCGGCCGCTCGGTCCACATCGACTTGCCGAAGTCGAGCGTGGCCATGCCGACCATCCACTCGCCGAACTGGGTAACCAGCGGCTTGTCGAGGCCCATCCGCTTGCGTTCCAGCTCGATGGTCTCCTGGCTGACGGTGCCGCCATCGCCGCGCAGCTTGATCTCCACCACGTCGCCGGGAACGACGCGCAGCATGAAGAACACAAGCACCGCCACCCCGATCAGCGTGGGGATCATCAGCAGCACGCGATTGATGGTGTAGCGGAGCATTTTCTTTCTTTACCTCGCGCCGCTCTCTCCTTTTTCCCTCTCCCCGTGAAACGGGGAGAGGGTGCCGAGCCGCGGAGCGGCGAGGCGGGTGAGGGGCTTCCTGATTATTGGCGTGAGCCCCTCACCCGGCTCGCATTCGCTCGCCACCCTCTCCCCGTTTCACGGGGAGAGGGAAAGCGCGGAGAGAGCGCAACACGCCTCACGTATCCAGCCATACGCCCTCGAGCTGCGAGCCGAGGTTGTGGCTCGGCGACATCGGCCAGCCCATCACGGTCTTGTGGGTCGGCACAATGCGGTGCCACCACAACAGTTGCTGTTGGTAGGCCTGCTCGAACAGCCGCTTCTCGAACGCCCGGATCAGTGCCTTGCGCTTCTCCGGATCGCGCTCGCGGATGTGGTCGTCATAGAGCTTGTCGAGCTCAGGGTCGTTCGACCGCGAGCGGTTCTCGGGCGAACGGCTGAGCGAGAGGAACTTGGAGAGGCCAAGGCTCGTGTCGTCCATGAACAGGTTGGTGAAGTCGACCGCAACGTCGTGGTTGCCGGCGTTCATGGTCGCGAGATACGCGCCGGTGTCGGACTGCTTGTGCTCGACCGTGACGCCGATTTGCCGCCATTGGTCGACCAGGAAGATTCCGGCCGGCGTGTAGGGCATGGCGAGGTTGCGATTCCAGAGTGTGAACTTCAGGTTCTCCTGGCCCGCTTCCTTCAGCAGTTTCACGGCTTCCTCGCGGGACTTCTTGATGTCCTTGGAGAAGCCCGGCAGTTTCACCAGCTCGGCCTCCGGCGTCGCGAACGGCGAGCCGGGCCGCACGACGCCCCCGACCGAGCGCAAGGTCGAGATGCGCGAGAGGCCCTGGCTGCCGCCCCAGCGGTCGATTGCGAGCAACAGCGCGCGGCGCACGCGCACATCGTCGAACGGCTTCTTCTCGATGTTGAAGCAGACGAGCAGCGCCAGCGTCCAGCTCGACTCCTCGATCCGGATCTTGTCGCCCATCGCCTGCACCAGCCGGTCGCGCTCGGCCGGCGAGATGCCGCGGAACTCGCCGAGCAACTGGCCGCCCTGCACCGCGTTGAGCATGGCCGCGGCCTGTAGCGTGAACACGCCCTTGAAGCCGTCGAGATGGGGCAAACCCTGTTTGAAGTAGTTGTCGTTTCGCTTGCCGGCGACGTGACTACCTTTGATGTGCTCGACAAAGATGAACGGTCCGGTGCCGTTGACCTTGGTTCGGGGCGCGGCTGGATCGGCGGCGAGGTCTTTCGCCGCATAGATCACGTTCCAGGGCGAAGCGAAGTGTTCGAGCATCGACGCATTCACCGCCTTCATCTTGAAGATGACGGTGAGGGGGTCCGGCGTCTCGATCGTGCCGATGTCGGCGAAGGTCGCCTTGCGGGTCGAGACCACGCCGGCCGGCGGATTGCGCAGGCGATCGTAGGTCGCCTGGATGTCGGCCGAGGTCAGCGTCTGGCCGTCGGCGAACTTGACGTTGGGACGAAGCTTGAACGTATAGGTCATCAGATCCGGCGCGACGGTCCAGGACTCCGCCAGGTCGCCTTCAAGCTCGGGGAATTTCGCCAGGTTGAAGCGCAGCAGGGTCGAGTAGAACGGTCCGGCGAGATGCAGCGTGGCGTAAGTGTCGCTGGCGTGCGGGTCGTAATGCGGTGCCTCCGCGCTGATCGCAAAGTTCAAAGTCCCGCCGCGCTTCGGCTTGGCCTGGGCGTTGGCCGGCACGGTGTCCCAATGAAGGCCGCCCACGCCCAGGGCGAAGGCCCCTGCCATGCCCTTGAGGGCCGTCCGTCTTGTCGTCATAGCGCTTCCTCCTGTGGTGTCGCCCTTGTCGTCCTGTCCGTCATTGTCCTCGGTCGTCACACCTTAATGCAGGCGGCATAATGCCCCGCCCTTTTTTCTTCCAGAGGTGGAATAACTTCCCGGCATTCCTGGCTCGCCATCGGGCAGCGGGTATTAAAGACGCATCCGGTTGGCGGAGCCATATGGCTCGGCAATTCGCCCTGGATCAGCCGCGGCGCGCGGGACTTCTCGACGGTCGGGTCGGGAACCGGGGCGGCATCGAGCAGGACCTTGGTATAGGGGTGCAGCGCCTCGCGGTAAATCGTATCCCGATCGGCGACTTCCATGATCCGGCCGAAATACATCACCACGACCCGCATCGAGATGTGGCGCACCACCGCGAGGTCGTGGGCGATGAAGAGGTAGGCGAGACCCAGCCGGCGCTGCAGGTCTTCGAGTAGATTGATGATCTGGCCCTGGATCGAGACATCGAGCGCGGACACCGCTTCGTCGCAGACGATGAACGAGGGTTCCATGGCGAGCGCGCGGGCGATGCCGACGCGCTGGCGCTGGCCGCCGGACAATTGGTGCGGATATCGCTCGGCAAGCTCGGGGCGCAGGCCGACCTGACTGAGAAGTTCGCCGACGCGTGCCGCTGCGGCCTGCGCGTTCGCCGCAAGCTTGTAGACGTGCAGCGGCTCTCCGATGATCTGGCCGACCGTCATGCGCGGATTGAGCGACGAATACGGGTCCTGGAAGATCACCTGAATCTTGCGGCGGATGATCTTGAGTTCGCTCGGTGACGCGGTGAGCAGATTGGTGCCCTCGAAGGCGATTTCGCCTCTCGTCGGCTGATCGAGCCGCAGGATCAGCCGGCCGACCGTGGTCTTGCCGCAGCCGGATTCGCCGACGAGTCCCAAGGTCTCGCCGGGGTGAATCGAGAAGCTGACATCCTCGACGGCCCGGACCACGGCCTTCTTGTTGGCGAGCTTGGCCCGCACCGGGAAATGCTTGGTCAGCCCGCTGACCGACAGGACGGCGCCGGCGCTCTGCGCCACCGTCTGCTGCGTGCCGGCGCCGCTTGCGGCCCACGCGATCTTGCCGTCGGCGATTTCGGCGTGGCGATGGCAGCGCGACACGCCGCCTGTGTCGGTCGGATAAAGCGGCGGCTCCTCATCGCACACCGGAATGCGGAACGGGCAGCGCGGGGCGAACCGGCAACCCGGCGGGGCGTCGGCGAGATTCGGCACCAGGCCTTCGATGGTTTCCAGCCGCGCGCCGCGCGGGCGGTCGAGCCGTGGCACGGAGCGCAGCAGGCCCATGGTGTAGGGATGACGCGGCCGGTGGAACACGGCGTCGGCCGCGCCCTGTTCGGCCATGCGCGCCGCATACATGACGATGACGCGGTCGGCGTAGCGCGCCACCACGCCGAGATTGTGCGTGATGATGATGAGCGCGATGTTGAGCTTGCGCGACAGGTTCTTCATCAACTCCAGGATCTGCGCCTGGATGGTGACGTCGAGCGCGGTGGTCGGCTCGTCGGCGATGACGAGCTTCGGATTGCAGGCAAGACCGATCGCGATCATCACGCGCTGGCGCATGCCCCCGGAAAACTGATGCGGATACTGGTCGAGCCGGCCTTCGGCATCAGTGATGCCGACAAGCTGAAGGAGTTCCACGGCGCGGGCGCGGGCTTGTGCGTCGGTCATGCCCATGTGGATGGTCAGCGGCTCGGTGATCTGCAATCCGATGGTCAACAACGGATTGAGCGAGGTCATCGGCTCCTGGAAGATCATCGAGATGTTGCGGCCGCGAATCTCGCGCATCTCCTCGTCGTCCAGATCGAGCAGGCTCTGTCCGTCGAAGCTGATGTGGCCGCTGGTCCGGCCGGTCAGCCGCGGCAACAGCCGCATGATGGCAAGCGCCGAGACCGATTTGCCCGAACCGGATTCGCCGACGATCGCGACGACCTCGCCGCGCGCGACCTCGAAGCTCAGGCCCTCGACCGCCCGTACCATGCCGCGCGAGGTCTCGAACCGCACGTGCAGGTCGCGCACCTCGAGCAGCGGCGCGGTCGCGGATGCCTGCGACGGCTGAATCGTCAGTGTTTCCACCCTGGATTCCGGGTTTTTCCGCGTCTTCTTGTGCCTCGCGCGCGATCAGCAAAAGTGGGTACCGGTTTTGCGTCCGATCGCGCGCTAAGCTATTAAATGGCGCATGATCCTTTCGGCGAACCGGTTCCCACTTCGCCGGATCATGCGCTCGGACCAGCCTATACCTGATAGCCGGTTGGGCGGCCAAGGGAAAACCCCGCGCCGCCAGCCGCGGTCGAGGTCGTTAACATTGCCGAGGGATGAGCGGTTTCGACATTGCGAAACCGTCTATATCTCAGGCGCTGCGACCGCATCGTACGCGTTGAAAGGACGGGCATGAACACCTCGTTTTTCGGTGAGCTGCTCCAGACGATTTCGGAGCGCGGCCGCGCGCTGATCGACCGCACGCGCGACCGGCGCGGTGACGCAGCGGCACGCTCGCACAGCCTGATCGAGTTATGCGAGGAATTGCTGTCCGGGCGCGGTGAGGCCTCGGGCGTCGCGCTCGCGCGCGAGCTTTTTGCCTACTACAACGAGCTGACCACCGGGCCACGCATCGCATTCTTCGAGGCGCTCTCGACCAGCTTCGGGGTCGACCGCGAACGGATCGATGCCGCGGTCGATGCCTGGGCGCGCGAAGGCACCGACGAAGCCGCAACCGAACTGCATCTTGCCTCCGAGCCGCGCCGCCAGGAGCTGTTCCGCCGGCTCAACCTCGCGCCGGGCGGCACCGCCTCGTTGGTGGCGATGCGCGAGGACCTGCTGGACGCGATGGTGCATCGCGACGACCTGTCGCCGGTGGACCAGGATTTCGTGCATCTGTTTTCGTCTTGGTTCAATCGCGGCTTCCTGGTGCTGCGGCGCATCGACTGGTCGACGCCCGCGATCATCCTGGAAAAGATCATCCGCTACGAGGCGGTGCATCAGATCCAGGACTGGGACGACCTGCGCCGCCGCATCGATCCGCCCGACCGGCGCTGCTATGCGTTCTTCCATCCGGCGCTGGTCGACGAGCCGCTGATCTTCGTCGAGGTGGCGTTCACCAACGGCATCCCGCGCGCGATCGCGCCGATCCTCGGCAACAATGGCGGCGCGCTCGCACCGAAAAGCGCGAACACCGCGGTGTTCTATTCGATCTCCAACTGCCAGCGCGGTTTGAGCGGGGTGAGCTTCGGAAGCTTCCTGATCAAGCAGGTGGTGGAGGAGATTTCGCGCGAGTTTCCGCGCCTCTCGAGCTTCGTGACGCTGTCGCCCGCGCCGGGCTTTGCGGCATGGCTCGCGCGCGAGCGCGCGAGCAACAATCCGATCCTGCTCCCCGAGGACCTCGCGGAGTTGAACGAACTCGACAAGCCGAATTGGTGGCAGGACGGCGCCGCCGAGCGCCTGCAGGAACCGCTGCTGCATGCCGCCGCGACGTATTTCCTGAGCGCCCGCAGCCCCAGCGGCGGCGCGCTCGATCCGGTCGCGCGCTTCCATCTCGGCAACGGCGCGCGGCTCGAGCAGCTCAATCCGCTCGGCGATCTCTCTGAGAAAGGGCTCGCGCAATCGCACGGCCTGATGGTGAACTATCTCTACGATGTCGACGACATCGAGAAGAACCACGAGGCCTACGCGGAGAGCCGCACCATCGTGACGGTCGGCGGCATCCGCAAGCGCGCGCGGGCCGTGCGGGAGCTGGTGAGGGCTTAGGTCTCGCCCGCTTTCCCTCTCCCCGCAAAGCGGGGAGAGGGTGGCGAAGTGCGAAGCACTGAGCCGGGTGAGGGGCTTCTACATGATCGCGACAGCCCCTCACCCGCCTCGCTTCGCTCGGCACCCTCTCCCCGCTTTGCGGGGAGAGGGAACAGAGAAAGGGGCGAGGGCTAAGCCTCCCCAATCTCTTTCAATATCTCCGCCGTATGTTGCCCCAACCGTGGCGCGGGGTGCTCCGCCGCCATCGGCTCGCCATCGAGCATGATCGGTGTGCGCACGCCGGGCACCGAGCCCGCCTTCGCGGCGTCGGTCTTCGGATGGATCTGCATGCCGCGATGCTTCACTTGGCGGTCCTCGAAGACCTGGTCGAGATCGTTGATCGGTCCCGCCGGCACGCCGACCGCTTCGAGCTTGTCGAGCAGATCGTCGCGCTTGAACTTTTTCGTCAGCCCCGAAAGGTGCGTCACAAGCTGAGCGCGATTGTTCAGCCGGTCCTTGTTGACGAGATAGTCCGGATTTTTCGCGAGCTCCGGCTCGCCCAGCACTGTGACGAGCTTGCCGTACTGCGAGTCGTTCCCCGTCGCGATGATGATGTGCCCGTCGGCCACCGGAAACACCTGATACGGCACGATGTTGGGATGCGCGTTGCCGATGCGCTTCGGTGCGACGCCCGACGCGAGATAGTTCATCGCCTGGTTCGCCAGCACGCCGACGGTTGAATCAACCAGTGCCGTGTCGACGTAGCCGCCCTTGCCGGTGCGCTCGCGCCGCTGCAGTGCCGCCAGGATGCCGACCACCGAATAGACGCCCGTGAAGATGTCCGACACCGGCACGCCGGCGCGCGTCGGCTCTCCGTCCGCCGTTCCGGTGAGCGCCATGAAGCCGCCGATGCCCTGCGCCATCAGGTCGTAGCCGGCGCGCGCGGCATGCGGGCCGTCCTGCCCGAAGCCGGTCACCGAGCAATAGATCAGCCGCGGGCAGGAGGGCGCGAGGCTCTTGTAGTCGAGCCCGAACTTCGCAAGCCCGCCCACCTTGAAATTCTCGATCAGGATGTCGGACTTCGCCGCAAGCTTGCGCACGATGCGCTTGCCGTCCTCGGTCTCGAAATCGCACTCGATCGAGCGCTTGCCGCGATTGGTCGAATGAAAATAGGCGGCGCCGAGATTGCCGTCCTTGCCCTCGATGAACGGCGGCCCCCAGGCGCGCGTATCGTCGCCGGTCTTGGAGCGCTCCACCTTGATCACGTCGGCGCCGAGATCGGCCAGCACTTGGCCCGCCCACGGCCCGGCCAGAATGCGGGCGAGCTCCAGCACGCGAACTCCGGCCAACGGACCCGGCATGGTTTCTCCCTCGGCAATGAACGGCGTTGTGTGACCTGAGAGGGCGATTTTGTCTATAGGTGGTGAGCGGCGGTGGTGCGGCGTTTCCCTCTCCCGGTGAAACGGGGAGAGGGTGGCGAGGTGCGCAGCACTGAGCCGGGTGAGGGGCAGCTATTTCAGCGCGTCCAGGATCGTCAATAAGACACCTTCACGATTTGCCAGCACATCGTTGTTCCAGAACCTCAATATTCGGTAACCCTCACGCCGGAGGTATGCATCGCGACGCACGTCATACGTGCTCTCCGCATGCTGACCACCATCGACTTCAACAACGAGCAATCTCTCGCGACAAACAAAATCGACGATGAATGGACCGATAGCTTCCTGTCGTACAAATTTGTGTCCACCCAGTCTTCGGTCGCGCAAAGCAAACCACAGCTTCCGCTCGGCGTCGGTCTGATTACCGCGGAGCCTGCGTTCGACACGAACTTTCCTGCGATCTGGACCGCGCACGCGGCTGCCCCTCACCCGCCTCGCTTCGCTCGGCACCCTCTCCCCGCTTCGCAGGGAGAGGGAAAGAAGGCGAGATCGTGCCACTGTCCCTCGCCCCGTGAAACGGGGAGAGGGTGGCGCGCGGCGAAGCCGCGCGACGGGTGAGGGGCGCTACGACTTCCCGTACACCGGCACCACGGCGCTACGCGTCACCGCGTTCTCCGGCGAGGCCAGAAACAGGATCGTGGCCGCGACCTCCTCGACCTTCGGCCACGTGGCGTAATCCGCCTTCGGCATCGACTTGCGGTTGGCAGGCGTATCCATGATCGAAGGCGCGACCGCGTTCACCAGAATGCCGTCTTTCGCGACTTCCTCGCCGAGCGCCACCGTGAGCGCCGCGACACCGGCCTTCGCGGCCGTGTAGGCGGTCATGCTCGCGCCCTGGCGCGGTTCGAGCGCGGGGCGCGCCGCGATGTTGACGATGCGCCCGCCGCCACCCGCGCGCCGGAACGCCGCGACCGCCGCGCGCGAGCACAGATAGGCCGACACGAGATTGCTCTCGATCTGTCCCATCAGCAGTGTCTTGTCGCTCTCGCCGATCGGCGCGAACGCGAACCCGCCCGCGATGTGGATCGAGGCCCACAGCTTCGCGATGCCATCGTAATAGTTGTTCACGGCCGCCTCATCGGCGAGGTTGCCGAGCGCCGTCAACGAGACTCGTCTGTGCTCGCGATGCACAAAGCGTTTGGCTTCATCGTCGTTGAAATAGGGCACGTGGCAGACCGCGCCCGCTTCCAGCAGGGCACCCACGACGGCGGTGCCGAGCGCGCCGGTCCCGCCGGTGACCACCACGTGACGATCGGTGAAGTCCATGACACAGGCTCCTGCCCTACGCGCTATTCGAACAGCGTGCCGACCTTGCTCAGAACTTCGTCGACGATGGGAACGGGTACGCTCTCAAGACGCCGACCCGATCGTGCGCGCAAATCGAGAGTGCGCGGCTGATCGCAGCGCACGACGCCGGTGACCTGCGTGCCGGCACCCATCAGCGACACCGCAAAGCCCGCCGTCCTGGCGAAGCCGCTCCCGCCCGTGATCGGCAGCACCACGGGCACGCCGGTCAGGCGGTTGAACTTGCCCGGCGATATCACCAGCACGGGGCGCTTGCCCTGTTGCTCGTGGCCGGCGGCCGGATCGAGCGACACGAGATAGATGTCGCCGCGCTCCATCAGATCAGCTCGCGGCCACGCGGCGGGCCGCGCAGCCAATCGCGCTCGGCGCGGGAGCGACGCGCCGACGGCTTGCACCGTGCCAGCAATTCATCGAGCGTGTAGCGCCGCCGCTGCTTGGGATCGACGACGAGCTTGCCGGCCTTGATCGAAAGCCCGACGGAAGTTTCCGCAGCAAGATCGAGGGCGTCGAGCATGGGCTTGGGAATGGCCAGCATGACCGATCCTCCCACTTTCCGGAGGCGTGCAGCGTGTGTCATGGCAAGCCCTTCCAGAGTTATATTGGAATATAACACCGGCCTCGACGCCTGCCAAGCCGAACGCGGCCCAGCCCGTAGGGCGCAATAAGCGAAGCGCATTGCGCCGCAGCGGTGCGGAAACCCGCGACGGCGGCGTTATGGCGATCGGATTTCCTGGTCCGTGCTACCGAAAAGCCGGCGCCATCGGAATGGCGCAATGCGCTTCGCTTATTGCGTCCTGCGCTCTGGCTTATTGCGCCCCTACGCACTGATAACAATCGTCGTTCAGAAGGCTAGTTGCAGCGGTTGCTGGAGCTCGATCCATTCGTCCTCGGTTGCGCGCTTGCGTACGTCCTTGCGTAGGCCCGGCGTGCAACTCGATAAGAAGCCCATCCAATCGTTGGCCGACTTAAAGTTGGCAGCGCTCTTTTCTGGCATATTGATCAAGACGGCTTTCCTGCCGGCGTTGACCAGGCGAAGGATGTTGAGAATCGTTCCGGCGCTTTTTCCATCCCAAATCATCGAGTTCGTAGTCGGCTTCACGAGCCATGATGCGATCCTTGGCTGCGTAAAAGTCGAACCCGTGGGCACCCTTCGGCGGGTCGATATGGCGGGTAGCCCAATGGCCAATATTGTTGCGGCATTCGTCCCCGGAGCAATAGACCGTCACCCATGGATAATTGCGCGACGCGAAAAATTTCTGGACGGCTTTGTCGGTCCCATTTGCATCGCCGACGATGACTTTGGCGCCGACTTGGATGACGTTGTTCAAACGCTCTTGTGCCTGTGCGGGTAAACGCGAGACTGCACGCGAGCCTCCGATGAAGACCGTGTTCATTGGTTGCTCCGAGTACGTGTGATTGTGAGCACACTTACGCTGTCGGCCTGTCCGGCGCCTAATAGAAGATCGGTGATCGCGTTCATCGTCGCTCCCGATCGAAATAGATCGTCGAACAGTAAAATCTTCTTTCCTTTGGTCCGTGTCGCGTCGACCGCATGCAGCCCAGCCAGCAGTTCCTTTCGCTTGTCTACATCTATGACGCCTTTTAATTGAGTCGCTGGACGCGTGAGAGTGACGCATTCCACTACGGGCAGCTTCGTGACTTCACTAATCCCCTTTGCGAGCGTAATGACTGGCTGTAAGGCACGGGTACCTGATGGCGGGACCGGCACGATCATGTCGAACTTTCCCGTTTGCGGTTTCAGGTACTCCGCCGCCGTAGTCACGATTTCATTAGCGGCAGCCATGTCGCTTCGGTACTTGAGGCGATAAAGAAGTTCCCCGACTTCGGATCGCGTTGTGTCATACACTTCATGCCCGTGTTCATTTACGCCGAGATAAGTGCTGCTCAGCGTGTGAACGTCCAAGGCAATGCCAGCCTTCCATTGTCCGGCAACCGTCTGCGGATTGATCTTGGCCATAGAGGCGCTCACTTCAGGAGATAGCGTAGCCCATAGTTCAGGACCCCGCCCCTCACGCCTCGCGTGTCGATCCCCGTTGAGGGAGAAGTCAGACCGCTTCATAGCGCCAATCCCGCCCCATGCGAAGCTTGACCTTGCGCGCGCGCACGGGCAGTTCACGCATTGGGTTCGGGAGGAATCGGCAGCACTTCATGGCGGACTTCGACCTCGCCATCATCGGCGGCGGCATCAATGGCGCCGGGATCGCGCGCGATGCGGCCGGGCGCGGCCTGTCGGTGCTGCTGATCGAGCAGAACGACCTCGCCTCGGGCACCTCCTCGAAATCCACCAAACTCATCCATGGCGGCCTGCGCTATCTGGAGGTCTATGCGTTCCGGCTGGTGCGCGAGGCGCTGATCGAGCGCGAAGTGCTGATCCGCAACGCGCCGCACCTGACCAGGGCGCTTCGCTTCGTGCTGCCCCATCATGCGGGGCTGCGTCCCGTCTGGATGCTCCGCCTCGGCCTGTTCATGTACGACCATCTCGGCGGGCGCCAGATCCTGCCCGGCACCGAGGTGCTCGATCTCACCCATCACGTCGTGGGCGAGCCCTTGAAGCGCGAGTTCCGCCAGGGCTTCGTCTATTCGGACGGCTGGGTCGACGATGCGCGCCTCGTGGTGCTCAACGCGGTCGATGCCGCCGAGCGCGGCGCCGTCATCCGCACGCGCACCAAATTGACGCGCGCTGATCGCGAGGGCAGCCATTGGCGGCTCGTGCTCAATGCGCGCGGGCACCGCGAGACCGTGACGGCAGGCGCGCTGGTCAATGCGGCCGGCGCCTGGGCGCCCGAGGTCACCGGGAACCTGCTGCGGCTCAAGCCGCACGCCCACGTGCGGCTCGTCAAAGGCAGCCACATCGTGGTGCGCCGCCTGTTCGAGCACGACCATGCCTACATTTTCCAGAACGCCGACGGCCGCGTGGTCTTCGCGATCCCCTACGAGCGCGACCTCACGCTGATCGGCACCACGGACGAGGATTTCATCGGCGATCCGGCGGCCCCGACCGCGAGCGCTGCCGAGATCACCTATCTGTGCCGCGCCGCGAGCGTCTATTTCCGCAATCCCGTGACGCCGGATCAGGTCCTGCATGCCTTTGCCGGCGTTCGCCAGCTTTTCGACGACGGTGCGCGCCGCGCCAAGGACTTGACCCGCGAGTACGTGCTCGACCTCGACGGCCGCGCCGGCCAGGCGCCGCTGCTCACCGTCTACGGCGGCAAGATCACGACCTACCGCCGCCTCGCAGAAACCGCGCTGAAGCGTTTTGCGCCGTACGTCAAGCTCGGCGCGCCGTGGACCGCCGACGCGCCGCTGCCGGGCGGCAACTTCCCGCATGACGGCGTCGATGCGCTGACCGCGCGCGCGCGCGGGCTGTGGCCGTTCCTCACCGAGCCGAACGCGCGGCGGCTCACTCGCGCCTACGGCACCCGTCTCGATCGCATCCTCGGCGGCGCGCACAGCCTCGCCGGCCTCGGCGAATTGTTCGGCGATGAGCTGACCGCGGCGGAGGTGCGCTACCTGATGCGCCACGAATTCGCCGCAACCGCCGACGACGTGCTATGGCGGAGATCCAAGCTCGGCTTGCGCATGGGGGCGGAGGCCGTCGCTGCGCTGACACGCTTCATGGAGAACGGCGGCGGGCGGGCCGCAGCCGAATAATTTGCTCGAACGGGGACTGTGCTTGAGTTCATCTTCTCGCCATCGATCAGGGGACCACCTCGACGCGCGCGTTTCTGTTCGACGCGGCATTGCAGCCGGTCGGGTTTGCGCAGCTTGAGTTTCCGCAAATCTTTCCCTCGCCCGGCTGGGTCGAGCACGACCCGCAGGGCATCTGGACCACGTCGGTCGCGACCGCGCGTGCCGCAATGGCGAGCGCCGGGGTCGCGGCGAACGACGTCGCGGCGATCGGCATCACCAACCAGCGCGAGACGACGATCATCTGGGACCGCGCGACCGGGAAGCCGATCCACAACGCGATCGTCTGGCAGGATCGCCGCACGCATGAGGCCTGCGCGGCGCTGACGCGCGCCGGTCATGAGAAGCTGGTCAGCGAGCGCACCGGGCTCCTGCTCGATCCGTATTTCTCGGCGACGAAAATCGGCTGGCTGCTCGATAATGTAAGCGGCGCACGCGAGGCCGCGGAAGCCGGCAAGCTCGCCTTCGGCACGGTCGACTCGTATCTGCTGTGGCACTTCACCGGCGGCAAGGTGCACGCGACCGATGCCACCAACGCGGCGCGCACCGCGCTGCTCGATATTCGCTCCGGCCAATGGGACGAGGAGTTGCTCGCCCTGTTCCGCGTCCCGGCCGCGCTGCTGCCGGAGGTGCGCGACTCGGCGAGCGATTTCGGCACGACCTTGCCGCATCTGCTCGGCGGCGCGGTCGGCATTCTCGGCATCGCCGGCGACCAGCAGGCCGCGACCGTCGGGCAGGGCTGCTTCAAGCCCGGCATGATGAAATCGACCTACGGAACCGGCTGTTTCGCGCTGCTCAACACCGGCGATACGCCGGTGAAATCGCGTGCGCGGCTGCTCACTACCATCGCGTATCAGCTTGAGGGCAAACGCACTTATGCGCTGGAGGGCTCGATCTTCATCGCGGGCGCCGCCGTGCAATGGCTGCGCGACGGGTTGAAGCTGGTGGCGACCGCGGCCGAGACCGGCACGCTTGCCGCTGCCGCCGATGCCGCCGATGCCGTCTATTTGGTTCCGGCCTTCGTCGGCCTCGGCGCGCCGTGGTGGGATGCCGAGGCACGCGGCGCGCTTTATGGGCTCAGCCGCAAATCGGGGCCCGCCGAGATCAGCCGCGCGGCGCTCGAAGCGGTCGGCTACCAGACGCGTGACCTGCTCGATGCGATGCGCGCCGACTGGCCGGCCGGCGAGAATGTGGTGCTGCGCGTCGACGGCGGCATGACGCCGAGCGACTACACGATGCAGTTCCTTGCCGACATGACGAACGCGCCGGTCGACCGGCCGGTGTTCATGGAAACGACCGCGCTCGGCGCCGCGTATCTCGCCGGGTTGAAGGCCGGCGTTTGCCCCGACCTCGACGGGTTCGCGGCGACCTGGCGGCTCGACCGCCGCTTCGAGCCGCGCATGGACGTGAGTACGCGCGAGCGCAAATGGAGCGGCTGGCAGGACGCCGTGCGTCGCACGCTGACGCACCGCTAGGGCTCATTCGTGCTCGGCGCGCCCGCAATCCGTAGAAGAGCGGACATCAGGCGTTCGAATCTATACTTAGGTGTAGTCGATGGCTACGCGCTTTCAGTAGACGGTACGTACTAGTCAACCGATCGTAAGTGGATTGTCGCCGCGCAATATCTGTCCCGCGCAGTGCTGATCGAGGTTCAGTGTGGATCGAGCATGACAACCTTCGCACAAAACGTCAGACTTTCGGATCACAACTCATGATGACGAAGCCGATATCATCCAATAACCCAATCGTGTACATCATCGACGATGAGGAAACTGTACGGGAGGCGCTTAGCAGCCTGCTCCGTTCGGTCGGCTTGCAGACCAAAACATTTGGATCGGCAAGAGAATTCTTGCAATTCAAAATGCCAGATGCGCCGGCCGTCCTGGTGCTCGATGTCAGGTTACCCGGAATGAGCGGGTTGGATTTCCAGATAGAGCTCGCAAACATCAATCTTCAGCTGCCAATCGTCTTCATCTCAGGCCATGCCGACGTTCCGATGTCGGTCAAGGCGATGAAGAGAGGCGCAGTCGAATTTCTGACCAAGCCTTTTCGCGATCAGGATCTGCTGGACGCCGTTGGTCTTGCGATTGAACGCGATCAGATCGAACGGCAAAAAAACCAGCTAAACTCCGATCTGCACATTCGATTTAAGTCGTTGACCTCCCGCGAGAAAGAGGTGTTCGCACTTGTTGCGACGGGCCTCATGAACAAGCAGGTCGCGGGCCAGATGAACATTCGGGAAGTCACGGTCAAAGTACATCGCGGCAACGTCATGAGAAAAATGGGTGCCAAGTCGCTGGCGGCTCTCGTGCGGATGGCAGACGCCGTTATTCCCGCGAAACGTCAGGCCGCCTGAACATGCGGGGGAGCCACCACGCAGCAGCTCACCAGCAATCCGTTCAATTGCGGCAGCAGGTCAAGGACTTAGGCCTGACCTCGGGTCCGAGTAGTATCTCGGCAACACATCGGAAAAAGTTGACAGCCTGCAGGTTTCGTCCCGCGGGTGATCACATTTTGATCCGAGAATCGCTTCGCTTTGGTTCCTGTCCAGCCTGGCTCGCGTGAGCCTTGGACCAGACAGTCGGGGGAGGGATGATGGGCCCGCAGCGGTGCGCCGCGTTAGCGGTGTTGTGCGGAACGCTCGTTCTCAACGGTTGGGTTGCCGCTGGACTAGCTCGCCTCGGTTCGCTCCGCATCGAAAACGGCGGAGTGCGAATCGCGGTCGGCACACCGCGAGCGACCGCAATTGCCAGGGACAGTGTCGACGGCGTCTCAGTTCAGGGGATCATCGACGCCGCTTTCTCTGACCTTGGTCAGATGCTGCCGCCCATGCGGATCGCGTCGGCGAGCAGGGCCGATCCCGTGCAAAAGGATGTCGAGGCGTCAGCGCTGCCTTTCGAGGTCCCCGAGATGGAGAGCATCCTCGCTGCTTTGCCTGACCCTCAGGAGATGCTGCCGCCCGTGGCGATAGCCTCGGCGGGCACTCCTGATCCCGTGCAAGACAATGTCGAGGCGTCAGCGCCCCCTCTCGAAGTCGCCGAGACAGGGAGCATCGGCATCGCCTTGCCTGACCCTCGTGAGATGCTGCCGGCTGCCACGCCGCCCGTGCGGCTCGTATCCCTGTTCCGGTCTGACCCGTCAGAGGAGGACCTGAAGCCGGTCGTGCGCGCGCTCGAAACGCCCAACGAATGCCTCGTGGCCGAAATCTGCATCGACGATTATCTCTGGTCGTTCTACGAACGGACGCCCAAAGTCGACACGAACAAGGTGAAGGCGCGAGTCAAGGCGACGGTCAGGAAGAAGGGCAAAACGCGGACCGTCATCAAAACGACTACCAAGTACGTCGTCGGGGACTTCACGTGGAAAGATCCGATAGCGGCGCAAAGAGCCGGCATGTCAGTCAAAGACTATGTCATCGGAGGCATGGATCGCGGCTTCAAGCTGAAGCTCTACCGTGCGCTTCGTGCAATGGACGACGCCGGGCTCATGCCTGGCATAACCAGCGCATTCCGCGACGATTACCGCCAGTCGATCGCAAGCGGCAACAAGGCTGCGAGCGATAGCTCATATCATGGCGGCAGCCGTCGCGGCGGCTACGGCTACGGGCTTGCGGCCGATCTCGTGAGCGTCAAGGGCGAGACCCGTCTGGAGCGATTCGCCTCGACCATAGAGCTATGGAAGTGGATCGATGCGCGCGAGAAGGAACTCGGGATCGGGCGCCCGTACCTTGATCGAGACCCGCCGCATGTCGGACCCATCGATGGCAAGGAATATGCCGCCAAGCGCGGCGGAGCGAAGGCAAAACTTGCGGGGGCAACAACGAGCAGACCTCATCCGGTCGCCGTGGGCGGTCATCCGGGCGTGATGAAGCCCGCAACAAAAGTAAGATCACTGAGAGTGGGAAGCATCTAGGGGCGCATGACGTCGCTTGCCTTGAAGCCGGATCACAGAAGAATAAGCCGGCAAGGCACGCGCCTTGCCATTGCGGGTCTGCTGGCTCTCGTTGCGGCGGTTGATCCAGCGGATGCGGCCAGCGGCCGGAGACAACGTTCTGTCGAAGCTAATGACTCGCGGGTCACCGGCGAGCCGATGATCGCAATTGTTTCATTACGGAGCCAGCAGATCACGGTCTACGACGCAAAAGGTTGGATCGTTCGGGCGCCAGTGTCGAGCGGACAGAAGGGACGTGAAACACCCGCAGGCATTTTCAGCATCATCCAGAAGAATGCCGAGCACTATTCCAACCTGTATGACGACGCGTATATGCCGCACATGCAGCGCATCACCTGGTCCGGCATCGCACTCCATGGGGGTGTTCTGCCAGGCCGTCCGGCATCCCATGGCTGCGTTCGGATGCCGTTCGAGTTCGCGGCGCATCTGTTCGATGCGACGCAGATGGGCATGCGCGTCATTGTGGCCCCCTATGACGTGACACCCGTTGAGATACAGCACCCGTTCTTGCCTTCGTCGAAGACGGGCGCCGGCGCGATCGCTGCTGCCCGTGCCGCGGAGGCCGAGGAGGCTACCAGAAAGGCCGATCGGGCAAGGCTTGCCGCCGTGACGGCTTCGCGGGAAGCTGCGCAGGCCATGACCGCCGTGCGAGTGGCAGAAAATCTGAAGCTGAGAGCGGAGGCAGAATTGGCGTCCGCCGAAACGGCGCTCAGCTCCGCGACCTCGCCCGAAGCCAAAGGTCGGGCCGAGGACACCAAGGCAAAAGCGATCGCCAGGATCGCTGAATTGGAGGCGAGATGGGCGGCCGCAAAGACAGAGCTGCAACCGAAACTTGATTCCGTCGCCTCAACCCGTGAAGCAGCGGTTGCTGCAGAAGCCGTACGTGTGCCTGCCGCCGAAGCTGCGCGCGTGGCAGCTCGCGAACTCGAGCCGATATCGGTATTCATTAGCCGCAAGACGCAGCGCCTTCATGTGCGGCGAGCGTTTGAACCTGTCATGGAAAGCCCGGTCACGATCGTTGATGCAGATCGCCCGATCGGTACGCATGTCCTTACCGCCATGGAACGCAACAGCGATACGGATATGCGGTGGAGCGTGATCACACTCGAGGACGGACGTCCGCAAGCTATCGTCGAAGCACGTGCCCGCGGGCGCGGGGATCGCAATCAGTACGCCAAACCGATCCCGAGCGGCGCTGGCGTAGCGAAAACAGCCCTGGACCGGATTGTTATTCCGCAAGATGCACTGGAGCGGATCGCCGGTTTGGCCTCGGCGCGGTCGTCGCTGATCATCTCTGATGAGGGCTTGAGCACCGAAACGGGCAAGGGGACGGATTTCATCGTACTTTTGAGTGGCGAGCCGCAAGGAAGCCTCAAGATACGCCGACGCGCTCCCGCGGAAGCGCGTTACGACTACCCGTTCGATCGCCGGCCTTGGCGGCGCGCGCCTTATGCGGGTCCGTACTCCACTTGGTAAAGTTCTGCCGAACCATGCCAAAGTGAACGTCGAGCATCAGCCTACGAATCCGGGGTCGGGAGTTCGAATCTCTCCGAACGCGCGGCCGAAGCATTTCCTGACAATTTTAAGCATCGGTTTTACGCGACCCTCATCCGGACCTGCTTCAATGCGCCCGAGGATGGGGCCAGGCGATCTGGCCGCAAGGGACGCGCCGCGGCCATGAGCTCGACCAATCGCATCGAAAAGCTGGTGCAGTCGCTCACCGTGCTGGTGGTCGAAGATAATCAGTACATGCGCAAGGTCGTCCGCAACCTCCTGGTCAATCTCGGCGTCAAGAACATCCATGAGGCTCCCGACGGCATTGCCGGGCTCGAGGCGATCCGCATGTTCGCGCCCGACCTCGTCATCCTCGATTGGGAAATGCCGCTGCTCAACGGCGCCGAGCTGGTGCGTATCGTTCGCTCGCCGGGTGTGTTCCCGGTGCCGGACGTACCCATCATCATGCTCACCGGCCATGTCGAGCGCTGGCGCGTGATCGAGGCCTCGCGCCTCGGCGTCCACGAGTTCCTGAAGAAGCCGGTGTCCGGCAAGACGCTGCTCGACCGCATCGTGGCGATCTTCTCCCGTCCGCGCGCCATGGTGCGGCTCGGCGACTATTACGGACCGGAGCCGCGCAAGCTGTTCTACGAACCGATGCAGAACATGATCGCCGCCGCTCCCGCGCTCGTGCCGAAGGCCGGAGCGTCCCGCGCCAAGGCCTGAGCCGTCGGGCCGGTTTCGCACCGCCGCCAAATATGATTAGCGTGCCGCCATGGCGGCACGGCCCATCGTCACGTTCGACCACGTCACCAAGCGCTTCGGCGATTTCACCGCCGTCGACGGCCTGACCCTCGACATCCACGAGCGGGAATTCTTCGCGCTGCTCGGCCCTTCCGGCTGCGGCAAGACCACGCTTCTGCGCATGCTCGCCGGCTTCGAGACGCCGGACACGGGGCGCGTACTGCTTGGCGGTCAGGACCTTGCCGGTATTCCGCCGTACCGGCGGCCGGTCAACATGATGTTCCAGAGCTACGCGCTGTTTCCGCACATGACGGTCGCCGGCAATGTGGCGTTCGGGCTGAAGCAGGACGGATTGCCGAAACACGAGATCGCCGCACGGGTGGAGGAAATGCTGGCGCTGGTGCAGCTTACCGGCTTCGCGGCGCGCAGGCCGGATCAGCTGTCCGGCGGGCAGCGCCAACGCGTCGCGCTCGCGCGCTCGCTCGCCAAGCGCCCGAAGGTGCTGCTGCTCGACGAGCCGCTCGCGGCGCTCGACCGCAAGCTGCGCGAGGAGACGCGCTTTGAGCTGAAGGAACTGCAAACGCGCCTGCAAACGACCTTCGTGATCGTCACGCACGACCAGGACGAGGCGATGACGGTCGCCGACCGCATCGGCGTGATGAACCATGGCAAGCTCGCGCAGGTCGGCCCTCCCGCCGATATCTACGAGCGGCCCAATTCACGCTGGGTCGCGGGCTTCGTCGGTGACGTCAACCTGATCGAGGGGCGCGCGACCGCGGTCTATCCGTCCTTCGTCATGGTCGAACGCGAGGGAATGCGCCTGCGCATCGCGCATGCGCCAGTCGCGCCCGGCCCGATCGCGGTCGCACTCCGTCCGGAGAAAATCCGGATTCTGCATTCGGCGCCTGACGGCGCGTTCGAAAACGGCGCTGCCGGGACCGTCACCGACATCGGCTATCTCGGCACGGTCTCGCACTACAAGGTGCGGCTCGACGACAGCCTCGTGCTCAAGGTTGCAGTGATGAACGAGAAGCGCGAGGCCACGCGCACGGTTCACGTGAACGATCGCGTGTGGCTGTCGTGGGCGCCCGAGGCTGGCGTGTTGCTGACGGAGTAACAATGAACCTTCGTCCTAATGTGCGGTCCCATGACAGACCTCATCCTGAGGAGCGGCCGAAGGCCGCGTCTCGAAGGATGGCCCGGAACTCCGACCGCGCATGCGGCCATCCTTCGAGACGGCCGCTGCGCGGCCTCCTGAGGATGAGGGCCGGTAGGTGATGTCTGAGAAAGCGACGCGCCACTGGACCATGCGGGTCGCGATCCTCGCGCCCTATGCGTGGCTCGTCGCGTTCTTTCTGCTGCCGTTCCTCATCGTGCTGAAGATCAGCTTCTCGCAGAGCGCGATCGCGCAGCCGCCTTACATGCCGACATTCGATCCCGCCGCCGGCTGGGAAGGATTGAAGGCGCTTGTCGCCGTGCTCTCGCTCGACAGCTACGCAAGCCTGTTCACCGACTCCCTCTATGCCTGGTCGTACTGGAAGAGCATCCAGGTCGCCGCGATCTCGACCGCGATCCTGCTGCTGATCGCCTATCCGGTCGCCTATGCGCTCGCGCGCGCGCCGCGGCGCTGGCAGGGCGTGCTGGTCCTGCTCGTGGTGCTGCCGTTCTGGACGTCGTTCCTGATCCGCGTCTATGCGTGGATCAACATCCTGCAGCACGACGGCTTGCTCAATCAGACGCTGCTCGCACTGCGCATCGTCGACACGCCGGTCTCGTGGCTTGCGACCGACTATGCGGTCTACATCGGCATCGTCTATTCGTATTTTCCGTTCATGGTGCTGCCGCTCTACGCGGCGCTGGAGAAGAGGGACGAGTCGCTGCTCGAAGCCGCGGCCGATCTCGGCTGCCCGCCGTGGCGCGCGTTCTTCGCCGTGACCGTGCCGTTGTCGCTCCCCGGCATCGTCGCCGGCACGTTGCTTTGCTTCATCCCGATCATGGGCGAGTTCGTCATCCCCGATCTGCTCGGCTCGTCATCGACGTCAATGATCGGCCAGACGCTATGGCTCGAATTCTTCGGCAATCGCGACTGGCCGGTCGCCTCCGCGCTTGCGGTCGTGCTGCTGCTCATTCTCGTGCCACCGATCCTGATCTACCGGCAGCGCGAGGCGCGCCAGCTGGAAAGGGGCTGAGCGATGCGCAAGGGTCTCGGTCTCACCACGATGGCCGCGCTCGCGTTCGGCCTCGTGTTTCTCTATTTGCCGATCGCGATCCTGATCATCAATTCGTTCAACGACTCGCGCCTCGTCACGGTGTGGGCTGGCGCGTCGCTGCGCTGGTATCGCGCGCTCGCCAACGATGCCGCGATGCTCGACGCCGCGTGGGTTTCCTTCCGCGTCGCATTTGTCTCCGCGACTGCCGCGACAGTGCTCGGCACGCTCGCCGCGCTCGCGCTGACGCGCGGCGGGCGCTTCCGCGGGCGGCTCATGTTCTCCGGCATGATCTACGCGCCGCTGGTGATGCCCGAAGTCATTACCGGCCTGGCGTTGCTGCTGCTGTTCGTCGCCATCGAGATCGACCGCGGCTTCTGGACCATCGTGATCGCGCACACGACCCTGACGCTCTGCTTCGTCGCCGTGGTGGTGCAGTCGCGGCTCGTCACGTTCGACATGAGCCTGCAAGAAGCCGCGATGGATCTCGGCTGCCCGCCGCTGCGCACGTTCCTCACAGTCACCTTGCCGCTGATCTGGCCCGCGGTCGCGTCGGGCTGGATGCTCGCCTTCGCGCTCTCGCTCGACGATCTTGTGCTCGCAAGCTTCGTCACCGGACCGGGCGCGACCACGCTGCCGATTCGCATCTATTCTGGAAGTGCGCCTTGGCGTGAAGCCGGAGATCAACGCGGTCTGCACCATCATGATCGTGGTGGTGGCGGCCGGGCTCATCGCCGCCTCGCTGCTCACCAAGCGCTCGGCGCGCCGCGAGCCGGCCGCGTTAGGTCCGAGGCTATAGGTCACTCGCGCCGCTCCCCCGGCGGGCGGAAGAGGTAGACCACGAACCAGACCGGGACGATGATCAGCGAGCCGAGCAGCAGGTTCGGCAGCGCCCAGGCGAAGCCCTGCCGCGCGAGTTCGGCGAGGCGTTCCGGCGTGATGCCCATGTCCTTCAGGACCTGGTCGGCCGTGATGCCGAAATGCGCCAGGATCGTGCCGACGATCAGCGAGGCGACCGCGACCTTGACGATTGTTGCAAAGAAGCGCGCCAGCATCCGCCGTTCGCCGGGCCGGGCCGGCGCCTGATTCGTGCGAAGCGATGATAGCAGCGAAATGAAGCGCTAGGGGCGCGCGGCCGGCGTCACGACGCCGTCGCGATTGAGCCGGTCGATCACCGAGCGCACGGCGTCGCGGGTCTTGCGGTCGCGCACCGCCTCGAGCAGGGGCGCGGCGGCGCCGGAGCGGCGGATCAGGCTCTGCGCGTCGGGCAGCAGGATCGGATCGTCCCACGGCCCCTGTACGACGAAGGGCAGTTCGAACACCGGCGCGGCGTCGGCCGCCGCCGAGATCAGCGTGGCGGTGCCCTTCAGGTCGAGATCGCGCGTCGGGACATGGGCCGAGCCGCCCAGCGCGAGCCGTATGACACCTCCCTCAAGCGTCACGTCTTCGATCGTTGCGCTGCCTTCGGCGATCTTGACCGTGGCGCTAAGCCGTTCGAACGGCGTGCGCCCGCGGCGGAAGTCCCCGCCGATCGAGAGCGGACGCTGCTCCAGCCGCTTGAGCAATTGCTCGACATTGAAGCCTGCGATGCCCCCCTGCCGAGCGACCAGGCTCCCGGTCCCGGCGAGTGTGCGTGTCAGGCCCAGCACGCTCTCCCCGGTCGCCTCGAGGGCGAGCGTCAGGTTGCCCTTGCCTTCGAGCTTGCGGATGCCGAACAGCTCGCCGAGGCAGGATTCGAGGTTGACGTCAGTGAACTGCAATTGCGACTTGATGTCCGCGCCCGCGTGGGTCTTCGCCAGCACCAGCGCGCCCTTGAGCACGCCGCCATAGGCCTGCGCTTCGCCGATTGCGACGGTCAGGCGTCCGTCGCGCAGGTTGGCGGCGACGCCGGTGCGCCCGAGCCGCGCGGTCGCGACCGTCACGCGCGCTGCCGAAAGGCGCAGGTCGAGGTCGAAGTCGGCGAGCCCGCCGATCGCAATCGGGCCGCGGCTCCAGTTGCGCTCATTCGAGCGCAGCACTTCGAATGTCGAGACGTAAGGCGTGAGATCCAGCGTGTCGGCCGCAAGCGTGCCCTTGACGCCGACGCGCGGCTCCGAGGCAAATGCCATCACGCCCTCGGCGACGTTGCCGTCCAGCTCGATATTGACGCCGGACAGCACGGCCGTGCCGCCGGTCAGGGTCGCCTGCGCCTTCAGCGCAAACTGGCCGAGGCCGGTGCCGGGAAGCGGCTGGTGGCTCCCCCAGCGCAGCGCCTCGCGCAGCGATTTTCCATCGACCGCCAGCGTGCCCTCCAGCTTGAGCGAAGGCCGCTGGCTGATGCTGCCATCGAAGGCGAGCTTGAACGGATTGCCCGCCAGCCGGAGCTTGAGGCCGGAGCGGTCGCCCGACAACGCGGCGACGAGATCGGCGGCGTTGGCGCTGGCGTTGAACGTGTCGCCGCGCCATGTAAAGCGGCCGGTCGCGCCGAATGAGCGCGATATCGCCGGCCAGGCGAATGACAATTCGACGCCGGAGAGTTCTTCCGAAATCCTCCGCGCCGCGTCGATCACCGTGATCGTGCCGCTGGTCATGCGGAGTTCCGAGAACGACAGCACGTGCTCGGATTTCTGCGGCCCGGGTTTCAACGTGCGCGCGAGCGTCGCCACCAGGCCGGACCAGTTCGAGCGGCCGTCCGGCTCGACCGCAACCACGAGGCGCGGCCGCGTCAACGCCAGATCGTCGGGCGCGATCCTGCCGAACAGCAGCGGCAGCAGCTGCAGCTTGGCGGTCAGCCGGTCTGCGGCGAGCGCCGGTTCCGCGCCGCGCTCGTCGCCCAGCACCACGTCGGAGAAACTGACGGTGGCGCTCGGAAACAGCGACACCGACACGTCGCCACGAATGACCGGCGTGAGCCCAGTGGCGGCACGGATCTCGGCGATGACTGCGTGGCGCACGGTTTCGGCCGGGATCAGCGCGGTGGCAGCGAGCAACGCGGCAATGCCGGCCGCAAACACGGCCACAACGACGAGGCTCAATCGCATGAGGCCGGTGGCCGAGGGCACGGGCTTGAATTCCGTTCAGGAGGTCTTGGCGGCCGGCCCGACTATACCGGGCAGCAACTCTTGCGCAACGTCTGGCCGCCGTCTGTGACCCTTTTGGGGCCGGAAACCCGTTATCCCTGTTTGGGTCAATTCAGGTTCGGCGCGACCTTGTAGGCGGCTTCCGTCTTCGAATTGATCTCGTCGAGCATCACGCCGGGCGCGACCTCGATCAGCGTCATGCCGCCGCCCTTCTTGTCGATGCTGAACACGCCAAGATCGGTGATCACCATGTCGACCACGCCCGCGCCGGTGAGCGGCAGGGTGCATTTGTGCAGCAGTTTCGCCTCGACCGAGCCGTCCTTCGCCTTGGCCGAATGCTCCATGATCACCGCGACCTTCTTCACGCCCGCGACCAGGTCCATCGCGCCGCCCATCCCCTTCACCATCTTGCCGGGGATCATCCAGTTGGCGAGGTCGCCGTTCTCGGCAACCTGCATGGCGCCGAGCAGTGCGAGATCGATGTGTCCGCCGCGGATCATCGCAAAGCTGTCGGCGGAGGAGAAATAGCTGGTGGTCGGCAATTCGGTGACGGTCTGCTTGCCGGCGTTGATCAGGTCCGGGTCCTCGTCGCCCTCATAGGGGAACGGGCCGAAGCCGAGCATGCCGTTCTCGCTTTGCAACTGCACGGTCATTCCGGTCGGAATGTAGTTCGAAACGAGCGTCGGAATGCCGATGCCGAGATTGACATAGAAGCCGTCGCGCAATTCCTTCGCGGCGCGTTCGGCCATCTGTTCGCGGGTCCAGGGCATGCGTTGTTCCTTAAGCCATGACTCTCTTGCGCAGCGTACGCTGCTCGATCCGCTTCTCGGCGGTGGTGTGAATGATGCGCTGGACGTAGACACCCGGCGTGTGGATGTGGTCGCCGTCGAGCTCGCCCGGCTGCACCAGATGCTCGACCTCCGCGACGGTCACGTGCGCGGCGGTCGCCATCATCGGATTAAAATTGCGTGCGGTCTTGCGGTAGACGAGGTTGCCCTCGGTGTCGCCCTTCCAGGCATGCACCAGCGCGAGGTCGGCGACGAGGCCGGTCTCCATGATGTAGCGCTCGCCATTGAACACGCGCTCTTCCTTACCCTTGGCGATATCGGTGCCCACGCCGGTCTTGGTGAAGAAGGCCGGAATGCCGGCGCCGCCCGCCCGCATGCGCTCGGCGAGCGTGCCTTGCGGATTGAACTCGATCTCGAGCTCGCCCGCGAGGAACTGCTGCGCGAACAATTTGTTCTCGCCGACATAGGACGCAATCATCTTCTTGATCTGGCGCGTCTCGAGCAGGAGGCCGAGGCCCGCGCCATCGATGCCGGCATTGTTGGAGACGCAGGTGAGGTTCTTCACCCCGGAATCGCGGATCGCCTGGATCAATGTCTCCGGCATGCCGCACAGCCCGAACCCGCCGGCCATGATCATCATGCCGTCCTTGAGCACGCCCGCGAGCGCCGACTTGGCGTCGGGATAGACCTTTTTCATGGAAACCCGCCTCTCAATGCGCCGTTGCCCGTCTGCATAAAGGCGGGGCCGCAAAGGTCAAGCACCGCGCGGGGCCGCATGCCCGCTTCACCTCCCCGTCAAAGGGGGAGGTCGACATGCGAAGCATGTTGGGTGGGGGTCGCCTTTGGACGTCGCGATATCGAGTCAGCGAAATGAGAGGTTCAATCCGCCGCTCACAATTCCCTGCGATCGTCCCTGTCCGTAGTTCAGGTGCAAGCGGGCGCTGTCCGTAACGTTCCAGCTGACACCGACTGCTCCTGCCGCGTGACCTTCAAAGCCAGCCGCGTTAAGCCGTATTGCAAACCGGTCGCCGGTGTTTGGAATGGCATCTTTCATTGCAGCGGAGACGGCCGACAGATCATAGGCCTTGGCCACCATCCCACTCACCTGACTGGTGGTCGCAATGTCGTTTACGTTGATGCCCGCTGCGTAGTTACAAAATACGCCGGTGATGCACCCAAATGTAGTGATCCCGGGTAGGCTCGTCGCGCCTCCCAGCATCAAATAGAGTTGCCCGGGCACCGCGTTGGTGACGACGATGGGTTGCGACAAAACAGGCGAACTCGGCGCGGCCCAAAGAAGGCCTGCAAAAAGCAATGTGTACGACTTCCTCATGGCTGCCTCCCCTACGTTGAGGGGCCCAGCTTAGCCGAGGGCGCGCGTTTCAAAAGGGGGCCACCCCCTCGCCTGAGCAAAGTAAGCCACCGCCCCGGCGCGTGCCGGAGAGGATTGTGGCCCGCCAAAAGACGAGGCCGCCAAGTGGGGCCGGCCTCGTCGTGCTCAGAGTGAGGCGTGGCCGCTTAGTTGAGCTTGTTGCTGATATTGCCGAACGTGTCGGACAGCTTGGTGCCGAGGCCTTGGACGACCGTGATGATCGCGACCGAGATGCCGGCGGCGATCAGACCGTATTCAATGGCGGTGGCGCCCAATTCATTGCGAAGAAAGCGTTGAAGCAAAGTGCGCATGAGTGTTGCCCTCTACAGCCCTTCATTCCACGGGGGCAGAGGTACAGCCTCCAACTTAGGATCGGCTGAAGGGATCCCTTAAGAATTTCGATGAAATGGGGCCACTCGTATTTGCGAACAAAAGCAGAAACGTGATTGGTGGTGCTCCCGCGCGCCAACCGTGATTCGCATGACCTATCTGGACAAGCTCAATCCCGACCAGCGCGCGGCGGTCGAGCACGGCGTTGCGGACGCCGACATGCGCCCACTGCTCATCATCGCCGGGGCGGGGTCCGGCAAGACCGACACTTTGGCGCATCGCGTCGCGCACCTGGTGATGAACGGGGCCGATCCGCACCGCATCCTGCTGCTGACCTTCTCGCGCCGCGCTGCCGCCGAGATGGAGGCGCGTGCGACCCGCATTCTCAATCGCGCTTCGGGAACGAACGCGAGCGCGGGCCTCGTGTGGTCCGGCACGTTCCACGCCATCGGGGCACGCTTTCTGCGCGAATATGCCGAGCGCATCGGGCTCGATCGCGCGTTCACGATCCATGATCGCGAGGACGCCGCCGACCTGATGAATCTGGTGCGCCACGAGCTCGATTTCTCGCGCACCGAGGAGCGCTTCCCCACCAAAGGCACCTGCCTTGCGATCTATTCGCGCGCCGTGAACGCGGAAGCGCCGCTCGAGGAGGTGCTGGGCAAGGCGTTTCCGTGGTGCGCCAATTGGGCGGGCGACCTGAAGAAACTGTTCGCCGCCTATGTCGAGGAAAAGCTGCGCCAGAACGTGCTCGATTACGACGACCTGCTTCTCTATTGGGCGCACATGCTAGCCGAGCAGGCGCTCGCTGCCGAGATCGGCGCGCGCTTCGACCACATCCTGATCGACGAATACCAGGACACGAATCGCCTGCAGGCCTCGATCTTGCTCGCGCTCAAGTCCGACGGGCGCGGACTCACGGTGGTCGGCGACGACGCCCAGTCGATCTATTCATTCCGCGCCGCGACCGTGCGCAACATCCTCGACTTTCCCGGCCACTTCAGCCCCCAAGCGCGTATCGTTACCCTGGAGCGCAACTATCGCTCCACGCAGCCCATCCTCGCCGCATCGAATGCCGTGATCGCGCTCGCGGCCGAGCGTTTTTCGAAAAATCTCTGGTCGGAGCGCGAAGCGTCCGCGCGCCCGCTGCTGGTCGCAACGCGCGACGAAGCGGACCAGGCGCGCTACGTTGTGGGGCGCGTGCTGGAAAACCGCGAGGCCGGACTGCCGCTGAAATCGCAGGCGGTGCTGTTCCGCACCTCGCATCATTCGGACACGCTGGAATTCGAGCTCACCCGCCGCAACATCCCGTTCGTGAAATTCGGCGGGCTGAAATTCCTCGAAGCGAGCCACGTGAAGGACGTGCTCGCTGCGCTGCGCTTTGCCGAGAACCCGCGCGACCGGGTCGCGGGCTTCCGCGTTACGCAGCTCGTCCCCGGCATCGGTCCCGCGAGCGCGGGACGCATCCTCGACCGGCTCAGCGGCCCCGATCCAGCCGCGATGCTCGTCACCTACGCGCCGCCGCGCGCCGGCGCCGAATGGAAAAACTTCGCGGCGCTGTTCGACGGCCTGTTCCGCCGTGCGGCCGGATGGCCGGCCGAGCTTGAAGCGGTGCGGCGCTGGTATCAGCCGCATCTCGAACGCCTGCATGACGACGCCGCGGTGCGCGCCGCCGACCTCGCACAGCTCGAACAGATCGCCGCGAGCTACCGCACGCGCGAGCAGTTCTTGACCGACCTCACGCTCGATCCGCCCTCTGCCACCTCTGACGAGGCCGGCGCCCCGCTGCTCGATGAGGATTATCTGATCCTCTCCACCATCCATTCGGCGAAGGGGCAGGAGTGGAAATCGGTGTTCGTGCTCAATGCGGTCGACGGCTGCATCCCCTCCGACCTTGCGACGGGAAGCACCGACGAAATCGAAGAGGAGCGGCGGCTCCTGTATGTCGCGATGACGCGCGCCAGGGATCAGCTCGACGTGATCGTGCCGCAGCGCTTCTACACCCACAATCAGGCGAACCGCGGCGACCGCTACGTGCACGCGCTGCGGACGCGGTTCATTCCGGCATCGGTCGCCCGGCATTTCGAGCAGCGTGTGTGGCCGAACGCGCAGGCGAGTGCCGCGGCGGCGAAGTCGCAGGCGCAGATCGATGTGACCGCGCGGATGCGCGCGATGTGGAGGTAGCTACTCTGTGTCCCGGGCGCGGCGCAGCACGCCGTGGTGCGCCGCAGAACCGGGACCGCCCGGTACGGCCCCGGATCAGCGATGCACCATTCCGCTTCGCTGCATGCTGCATCGCGTCCGGGGAACGCGCGCTACTTCTTCTCCATCCCCTCCGCGGCCACGAACGGTGTGCTCGTCGCCGGGCCTTCGCCCCACACCAGGATCGTCGCGGGCTCGGTTTTCGCGCCGTCGAAGTGCACGCCCTTGGCCCAATGGATCACATGCGTGCCGGCTGGCATCGGCACGGTCGCTTCCGGATCGAACTTCGGTCCGTTGCCGACCCACCATGTGCCGGAGATCACCATGAAGAAGCGGTCGTTCGGATGGAAGTGCGGACGGCTCATGTGGCCCGGCAGCCAGGTGAGCAGCATCGCGTAGGGGCCGGGCTTTGACGGGTCGCCCTGCAGCACCGCGCTGCGGTTGCCGGAGCGCGTGTTCTCGTTCCACTTGATGTCGCCGGGCAGCTTGAAACCGACGATCTTCGGGTCGAGTTCGATTGCGTTCGCCCTGCCCATCATCAGTGCAGCCGCGGCCAGAACGATCCCGGTGCGTGTCATGCGCGCCTCCCTGTTGTCTTGTCAGAATTACCATATATTGAGTCTGCCCGACCCGCTCAGGAGCCCCGCGAATGCCAGCATTGCCCGATTACAAGGTGTCGCCCTCGGTGCAGCCGAAGCCGGAAGACTACGGCGACTACGACCTCGACAAGGCGCTCGCCTCGGTGATGGGGCTGCATGCGGTCATTCCGAGCGATGCCTTCACGGCAGAGACGCTCGGCACTGAGCGTGCCGGCAACGGCGTGCTGATCCGCGAGAACGGCGTGGTGCTGACCATCGGCTACCTGATCACCGAAGCCGAGACGATCTGGCTGCATCTCAATGACGGCCGCGTCGTGCCCGGTCACGTGCTCGGCTACGACCAGGCGACCGGATTCGGGCTGGTGCAAGCGCTCGCCAAGCTCGATCTGCCGGCGCTGCCGTTCGGCGATTCCACCATGATCCCGCTGGAGGAGAAGGTTGTCGTCGGCGGTGCGGGCGGACGCCAGAAGTCCGTCGCGGCGCGCGTGGTCGGCAAGCAGGAATTCGCCGGCTATTGGGAATACGTACTCGACGAGGCGATCTTCACCGCGCCCGCGCACCCCAACTGGGGCGGCACCGCGCTGATCGGCCCGGCGGGCGATCTGCTCGGCATTGGCTCGCTCCAGCTCGAGCGCGCGCGCGAGAAGGGGGCAGACGAGCACCTCAACATGATCGTCCCGATCGACGACCTGAAGCCGATCCTCGACGACCTGTTGAAATTCGGCCGGCCGAACCGTCCGCCGCGCCCATGGCTCGGACTCTACGCGACCGAGATCGAGGACAAGATCGTGGTGGTGGGCCTGGCGAGCCGCGCCCCCGCGCAGAAGGCCGACATCCGCACCGGCGACATCATTCTGGCGGTCGCGGGCCGCGAGGTGAGCGAGCGTGCGACCATGTTCCGCAAGATCTGGTCGCTCGGCAATGCGGGCGTCGAGGTGCCGCTGCTGGTCTATCGCGATGGGCGCACGTTCGAGGTGACCATCGCATCGGGCGACCGCACGCGGTTTCTCAAAGGCCCGAGCATTCACTGAACTCGATCCCGCCGAAGATGCTCAGCCCGCTCGTCCCCGCGAAAGCGGGGACCCAAAGTCCGGAGCGAGTTCTCGGATTCCCGCTTGCGCGGGAATGAGCGGCTGATCGATTCATTCGACGTCACCCAAATCTTGGTCGATTTCCTGCGCCGCTGGGGTGAGCTCAGCCCGACGTCCGCCGCCGTTCTCGTTCTGGTGTTCATCGTCGGCGGCCTCATGCCGATGCCGCGCACCTTTCTGACGCTCGCGGCCGGCGTCGTGTATGGCATGAAAGCGATTCCGATCGTCATCCCGGCGACGACACTCGGTTGCCTGGTCACCTTCCTTCTTTCGCGCTATCTGTTCGGTGCGCGCGTGTGGCGCGCGGTGCAGGATAAGCCCAAGCTGCTCGCGATCATGAACGCGGTCGAAGCGGAAGGCTGGCGCATCGTCGCGCTCTGCCGGCTTGCCTCGCCCATTCCCTCGACAATTCAGAACGCGACATTCGGCCTCACGCGCATCGGCCTGTGGCCTTTCACGTGGGCGACCTTCGTGTTCACGATCCCGCAGATCGTGCTCTACACCTATCTCGGCGCGGTCGGGAAAGCCGCGCTGCTCGGCGAAGGTGAGAGCCTGAGCCTCGGCATGATGGCGGCGGGCGGGCTCGCTTTGCTGATCGTGGTGCTGCTCATCACGCGGCGGATGCGCGCGAGCATGCGCGAGCTTGAGGCGCGTTCGCCCGGCTGACTATTCGGGCGCGGCTTCGGGCATCAATGCGAGGTCGGCGTAGCGCGCCATGCGGATCACCGGCACGATTCCCGCCGCGACGATCAGCAGGGCGGCGAGCGCGCCTTCCTCGAAATTGCCGCGCGTTGCGAATTGATAGATGTAGGTCGAGAGCGTCTCGACATTGAGCGGGCGCAGCAACAGCGTCGCCGGCAATTCCTTCAGGCAGTCGACGAACACGAGCAGCGCCGCGCCGCCGAGCGCGGGACGTGCCAGCGGAATGTGTATGAGCCGCATCAGCCCGCCGGGCGTCTCGCCGAGGGTGCGCGCCGCGTCGTCCACGCGCGTGGAAATGCGTGCGAGCCCCGCTTGCGCCGAGCCGGTCGCGATGGCGAG
This sequence comes from uncultured Alphaproteobacteria bacterium, assembly GCA_963778455.1. Classification (GTDB taxonomy): domain Bacteria; phylum Pseudomonadota; class Alphaproteobacteria; order Rhizobiales; family Xanthobacteraceae; genus PALSA-894. The sequence goes on along the minus strand of CAVZUL010000004.1, from coordinate 784,862 downwards.
GAAGCGCACCACATAGGCGACCACGATCGCGGCGCCCGAGCCCGCCACGATCAGGCCGACGCCAGCCCCTGTTACTGCACGCGAAACGGCGTTCAGGCCTTCGTCGATCGCGACCAGCGGCGAGAGCAGCGCGAGCGCCAGTACCGTGCCGGGCACCGCGTAGCCGAGGCCGGCGAACATCAGTGCGGCGGCGGTCCAGCGGCGGCGGATCAGCCGCGCCGCGATCACCGCGCCGAAGCCGAGCGCGAGCGCCGCCAGCGTCGAAATGGCCGCAAAGATGACCGTGTTGAGCGCGGCGCGGACCAGCTCTGGATCGAAGCGGCGCAGCAGGGCCTCATGCGCGAGGCTCGCGGCCGGGATCAGGAAACCGAGCAGCACGGGCAGCGCACAGAGCGCGCATGCGGCAAGGCCCGCCCAGCCGGTCAGCACGATCGGCGCGGGCGGCTGCGAGCGGCGCAGCACGAGGTGGAAGCGCTTGTCACGCCGGCCATAGCGCTCCAGCGCGATCAGCGCCGCGACCGCGATCAGCATCACGCAGGCGATCTGCGCGGCGCCGGGCAGGCTGGAGCGATTGAGCCAGGTGGTGAAGATCGAGAGCGTGAGCGTGCGCACGCCGAGATATTCGCAGGCGCCGATGTCGTTCAAGGTCTCCATCAGGACGAGCGAGAGGCCGACCGCGAGCGCCGGACGCGCGAGCGGCAGCGCCACATGGCGCGCGAGCATCAGCCGTGTCGCGCCGAGCGTGCGCGCGACCTCGAATAGCGCGGCGCTCTGGGTCTGGAACATCGCGCGGGCGGCGAGGAAGACATAAGGATAGAGCACGAGCGAGAAGACGAAGATCGCGCCCGGAATGCGAGCGGATGTTCGGATACCAGGAGGCGGGCGAGGGGGTCCATCCGGTCAGCGCGTGCAGCACGATCTGCATCGGGCCGAACGCGTCGAAGAAATCCACATACACATAGGCGACGATGTAGGTCGGGAACGCGAGCGGCAGCGCGAGCGCCCAGGCGAGCGTGTCGCGGCCGGGGAAACGATACGCGGTGACGAGCCATGCCGCGCCGGTTCCGATGATTGCGGTCAGCGCGGCGACACCCGCGAGCAGCAGTACGGTGACGCGCAGGGCTTCTGGGATCACGTAAGCGACGAGATCGGTCCAGATGTCGGATTCGCCCGACAGCGCGATACGCACAAGGTTCAAGAGCGGAATGACGACGAGTGCCGCGACGACGACGAGGAACGCGCCTGCGGCGAGATCGGCCGACGACCAGAAAAAACGGCGCCGGGCAGGGATGCCCGGCGCCGGATTGGAAAGATCGGCAGACGCCATTGTCTAGTTATCGAACCCCACCTTGTCGACCAGTGCGGCGGCGCCCTTCTTGTTCTTCGCGATCTCGGCAAGCGGTAGCGGATCGGGCTTGAGCGTTCCGTAAGCGCCAATCGTCGGATTGAGCGTTACCTCGGCGAGCAGCGGATACTCGTAGTTCATGTCCGCGTACATGTGCTGCGCCTTGTCGCCGACCAGCCACTCGATCAGCTTCAGGGCGTTGGCCTTGTTCGGCGCATGCTTCGCGAGCACCACGCCGGACAGGTTCACGTGCGTTCCGCCGCCCTGGAAGGTCGGCAGGATCACTTTGGTAGCCGCCGCCCACGGCTTGCGCTCGGCTTCTCTGTCGTTCATCAGCGCCCAGTAGTAGGTGTTGGCGATGCCGATATCGCACTTGCCGGCCGCGATGTCGCGCGCGGTCTCGCGGTCGCCGCCGGAGGGCTTCTGCGCGAGGTTCGCCTTGAGGCCCTTGAGCCACTCCTCGGTCTTCGCTTCGCCGTGCTTTGCGAGGTACGCGGCGAACAGCGCGTTGTTGTACATGTGCTGGCCCGAGCGAATGCAGATCTTGCCCTTCCACTTCGGGTCGGCGAGCTCCTCATAGGTGATGGCGTTCTGCGCCACGCGATCCTTCGAGGCATAGACGACGCGCGCGCGCATCGAGATGCCGTACCAGTTGCCGGCCGGGTCGCGGTATTGGGAGCCCACGACCTTGTCGAGCGCCAGTGATTTGATCGGCTGCGTGATGTCTGCATCGACCGCTTCCTGCAGGCGCGCGACGTCGACAGTGAGCAGCACGTCGGCGGGCGAGTTCGCACCTTCGGTCTTGATGCGTTGCTCGAGCCCGGAGCTCGCGGAGATCACGTTGACCTTGATGCCAGTGTCCTTGGTGAAGGCTTCGAACAGCGGCTGGATCAGTTTCTGCTCGCGATACGAGTAGACGTTGACCTCGCTAGCGAGGGCCGGGGTCGCGAGCACGAGACAGAGCGCGGAAAGCAGTAGGCGATGGGACATGCGAACTCCAGAGAGGCTTCCTGTTAGCATCCTCCTAGAGTGAGGGTGCTCACGATGCAACGAGAATTGCCAGAAAGATCAATATGTTAGATCAATTCTAAACTTGGGCAGTCTGGAATGAATCGAAAGAGCCTTGCGGGTCTTTGATCCGCCGCACGGAAATCGAACGTCCGATGCCGTAGGCGCTCACGCGACCTGCGGCGTGCCGCCGGAAAGCACGGTCGCCATCCACGGCCGGTCGATGTTCTGCCCCGAGACGATCACGGCGACGCGCTTGCCCCGCATCGTCTCACGCTCCTGCATCAGCGCCGCGAACGCAGCCGCGCCTGCGCCTTCGGCCAGCGTGTGCGTGTCGGTGTAGAGCACGCGGATCGCCTCGGCGATCTCGTCGTCCGTGACCTCGACGAGATGCGCCATGCCGCGCCGCATGATATCGAGCGCCTCCTCGTCGGGAATGCGCACCGCCATCCCATCCGCGAACGTGAGCGCGGAGTTGGTCGGCACCGCGCGGCCGGCATCCAGCGAGAGCCGGTAAGTGTTGGCGCGATCCGAAATCACACCGACCACCCGCGCCTTGCAAACGAGCGCGTCGCGCGCCGCGATCACGCCGCAGATGCCCGAGCCGAGCCCGATCGGCACATAGACCGCATCGAGTTCCGGCTCGGCGGTGAACAGCTCATACGCGTAGGTCGCGACGCCGAGCACCAGGTCGCGATCGAACGACTTGCCGTATTCGTAGCCGCGCTCCGCCGCGATCTGTTCGGCGCGCTCGCGCGCCTCGTCGAAGTCGCGCCCGTGCTCGACCAGCTCGGCACCGAACGCCTGCATGGCGAGATTTTTCTCGGCCGAATTGCCGAACGGCGCCACCACCGTGCAGGCGATGCCTGCGCGCGCGCACGCGAAGGCAAGCGACTGTCCGTGATTGCCGCGCGTTGCCGTAATCACGCCCTTCACGTCCGGCCGCTCGCGCTTGAGCCGATCCACATAAACAAGTCCGCCGCGCACCTTGAAGGCGCCGGTCGGGGTGTGGTTCTCGTGCTTGATCACGACATCGATGCCGCTGCGCTGCTTGAGCAGCGGCCAGGCGAACTGCGGCGTCGGCGGCATCGCGGCATGGACGATCGCGAGGGCGGCGTCGAGTTCGGCGATGGTGAACACTCAAGCTACCGATCACGCGGCATTGGCGCGAACCCGCTCATTTGGCGGGCGTCTTTTCATAGAGGAAATTGACTACGATCAGGCCCATGCCGACGATTTGCAGGAACGTCTGAATTGTGACGATCGGCAGGAAGTAGGGGTATGCTTTGAAGTCCAGCCAAGCCAAACCGAGGCATGCGGTCAGTACGGCCTGGAACAGCAGCTGGGCGGAAATCCAAAGGATGATCCAAATCGACCACCGGCCGCGAAGATCGAAGAATTGGCTTCGTCCCTCGAGCTCGACCTTTTCCCTGTCGGCCTGGGATATCGACTCTTGGAGCTGACGCGGCGGCTCGGCTGACGGCGAACCAAGGCCGCTCAGCACGTCGGAAACCTTAGGCGGCGGCTGAGTGCTCATTTTCCAGGCGGAATCTGATGACTTCCTCGGACACGACAAACAGTCGAGCCAGTTCTCCGATCGATGCCTTCTGATAGTACTTGTCCAGAAACATCTTGGGAATCAGCAGCTGTGTGGCGAAGGCATTTGCTTCCTGCTCAAGCGGGTCGGTTTCCGCACGCAACGGTGTCCTCATGAGAACCGTGTATCGATCCGGATCCTTCGCGTACAAATCCTTGTGCAGCAATGCGTGGCCAAATTCGTGCGCGATCGTGAACGTTTGCCTGTCCGGGGGATCTTCAGTGTTGACGTAAATAGTGTTTGTGTCGACCTGATAGAGGCCTGAAACAACGCCGGTGGCTTGGGGCTGAAAGGTGGTGAACAGGACTCTCAGTCCGTAATTGGTCGCAATCTTGAACGGCACCACGGGCGGAGACGTGACATAGTTGTCGCGAAGAACTTTCTCCACGCGTTCTCGGACCAACCCGAGGTCTGGGACGAGACGGCCCAATTTTGGATCGACTTCAGCCATCAGTTTCACCGTATCGTAGCCGTCTTTTTGTGTTGCCGCGGAGCCAGAGTAGCGCCGGCGCGGGCCGGGCACATCAGACGCTCCGGCTTTGATGTCAGTCTAACAGAAGTAGGAAGGGCCAGTCTAATGCGTCCGGAAATTGGGCGCGACATGCGAAAAGTCGCGGCGCTATCTCAGCACGAGGGGCTGCTCAGGCGGCACCCAGGCGATCTCGGCGATCAGCTTCTTCACGATCGCCTGGCCGAACGAGTTGTGGTTTTCCGCCACCATGACAAACGAGCCGGCGCCGCCGGTCACGTTGTTGCGGTAATAATTGTCGAGCCCGCCGGCCGGATTGGTGTGTTCGGGATTCCACGGCAGCGGCGTTTCGCTCAAGATCACCAGCCCATTGATGGTGACGCCCTTGGCGAGCACCTCGTCGCGCACGGTCGAGATGTCGCGCCCGGAATTGTTGGTACCGTCGCCCGCGACATCGATGGTGCGGCGCGTCGACTGGAACGGCGCGCGCTCGAGCTGGGCCATGGAGAATTCAAGCCCCGCACTAATCGACGTGCGGTCGGCGAACGAGCGCGGCAATTCGAGCATCTGGTCGCCGATCTTGCGGGCCGAAGCCGCGTCGCCGACGAGCGTCCAGTCGATCACCAGCTTCAGCGAGGTCGCGCCCGACCATTCGACGAAGCAGATCGCGATGCGCCCGTGCGGACCGGACCGGATCGCCTCGATCACGCGCGGATTGGACAGAGCCGCCGCATAGCCTTCGCGCTGCAGCTGGAATTTGCGCGCGTCCACGCTGCGCGAGACGTCGGAGGCGAGCACCAGCAGCAGATCGACATGCTCGGCGGCGCGCGCGGAATGGCCGTGTAGAACAAGTGACGCAATGAAAGCGAAAAGAGTTCGGGCCAGATAGCTCATGCGGGTCCTCCAGGAGGCGCGCACCCGGGCTGCGGCGCTGGCCGCAGGCGCAACATCGCGTTCACTCTACCCGATTCCTGCGACGATACGCATGACGAAATATCTGCCTGGCAGTGCCCGCGGCGCCTTCGGAATGTTAGAATTGCGGCGAACTGGAACCGGCACGCTATGTCCGACACGCTTCATCCCCTGGTGCTCGATCTGGTCGAATGGGTCGCGAAGGAGCCGCGCCCCTACGGCGAGATGCTCGAAGCCTGGCGGACCTCGTGTCCGCGCCTCACCGTGTGGGAGGAGGCGTGCGACCGCGGGCTGGTGAAGAGGACGTCCGGCGAGGGCGGCACCATCGTGGTGGTCACGGAGCCGGGCCGGCGCTTCCTGCGCCAGCACGGACGTAGCCACTGAGCCCGTGGCGCGCGGCTGCACCGCAACCACGACCAACCCGAACTGCGATGGCCGCTGTACCATGGTCTTATATCTGTGCAGTGCGCCGATGTGTGAATTTTGAACGCGGCGGGGACAGACACCGGAGTGTGCCCCATGACGATCCGCGCAACTGCCGTTTTAGCCAGTTTGCTGCTCGCGACGACGGCCTTCGCAGTCCTCCCAGCCAGCCCGGCTCATGCGCTCACGCTGCAAGAATGCTTCGCCAAGTATAAAGCCGCGCAGACGGCAGGCACTGCCAAAGGAATGAAGTTGAACGACTTCCGCAAGGCCGAGTGCGGACCGGATGCGACGGCGGCGACCACTGCCGCGCCCAAGGCAGAAATCAAGTCAGAAACAAAGGCTGAAACGAAGCCAGCCATGTCGGCTCCCGCATCAGCAGCGACCGGCAGCGCCGTATTTCCCACTGCCGTCGCGCCGAAATATTCGGGTGAATCTGCCGGGAAGGCCAGGATGCACACCTGCCTTGACCAGTACAACGCCAACAAGGCGAGCGCCGGGAATGGCGGACTCAACTGGATACAGAAGGGCGGCGGCTATTACCGGGAGTGCAACAAGCGCTTGAAAGGATAGGCGCCGAAGAGCTCCTTACAACGGGAGACGACGTCATGTTCATCAAAAAGGTCGCCTTTGCGGCCGCCCTCGCGCTTGCTTCGACGTCGCTGGCACAAGCGCAGGGGTTCGACCCGAACCTCGGCAATTCCCCCGATGGTGGCGAAACAACTTGGCTGCCTCCATCTCAAAGGCATCAGTCCGCACCCATTGGGCTTTACCCGCGCCCATCCGGTTCGATCCGGCCCGCATCAGTTGCGCGACGTGAGACGGCGGGCACGCATGGACGGCCCGACGCGGCATTTCAGACGGCGCCGGTCAGATTGTACCTAGGCTACCCGGGCGGCATGTAAGCCGCCTCGGAGTTTAGCCGAGCTCCATATTCAGCAGCCGCTCGGCGTTTGCGACCATGATCTTCTCGCGCGCACCGGCGTCGAGATCGAACGCGTCGATTGCCGCAATGGTCCTTGCGATCGGCCCGAGCGGCGCGTCCGTCGCAAACACCACATGATCGGCGCCGAAGAAATCGAGCCCGCAGATGAGCCCATTACCCGCGCCGAACAGCGCGGTATCGGCATAGAACTCGCGGAAATAGTCGAGGTGCGGGCGCCTCAGCGACGTCAGCACCTTTGAATAATCTTCATCCGAGGTGCGCGAGCCGAGCACCTCCATGCCGGCCCCGATGCGCCCGTCGAAGAACGGGATCATGCCGCCGCCGAGATGGTGTGTAACGATCTTCAGCTTCGGATGGCGGTCGAACACGCCGGAGAAGACGAGGCGCGCCATCGCGACACTCGTCTCGTACGGCCAGCCGAAGCACCACCACATCTCGAAGCGCGACTTGCTCTCTGCCGCGTAGTCCGGCATCGCGGCGGTCCGCGCCGGATGCAGCCAGATCGGCAGATCGCATCCGGCCATCGCGGCGAACACCGGCGCGAAGCGCGGCTCGTCGAGCGGATGGCCCGCGATGTTGGTGAAGATCTGGATGCCGCGCGCGCCGAGCTCTCCGATCGCGCGCTCGGCCTCCTTCAGCGCCGCATCGACGTCATCGAGCGAAACCGCCGCCACGAACGCGGGAAACCGCGCGGGATGCTGCGCGCACAATTCCGCCATTGCGTCGTTCGCGACCCGCGCCAAGTGCGCGGCCGTCTCGCCCTGTGCGATCTCCTCAAGCGGCGGATTCGGCAGCGAGATCACCTGCCGGTAATCGCCGAGCATGTCCATCTCGGCGAAGCGGAGATCGAGATCGAACAGCTTCTTTACGCCGCGCAACCGGGCGCCGATGTTTTCCAGCTTCGGCGAGACACGCGACATCTCCCGGAAGAATTTGTCCGGGAGAATGTGCGTGTAGATGTCGATGATCATGCGCCTACCTGTCATCCCGGCCGAGCGCAGCGAGAGCCGGGATCCATAAACTCGAACCGAGAGATTCGGACGCTGTCGTGGTTATGGATCCCGGATAGCCGCTTCGCGGCTTCCGGGATGACATCGGAGTTCGCTGTACGCGCCCGCTAATTTTGCAGCAGCCGCTTCACGCCGGCGGCCGCCGCGGCGTTGGAGACGACCTTGCTCTGCGTATCGATCTCCTTGGCGAACTCATCCGCGCCGCCCGGCCGGACGATCTGTCCCGTTGCGCCGATCTTCGGTGCGACATCGGGATCGCTGGCCGCGGCCATTACGTCGGCCGCGATGCGGTCGCGCAACTCCTTCGGCATCTCCTTCGGCCCGAACAGCCCGATCAGTCCGTCGATGCCCAGCTGGGGATGGCCGGATTCCTTCGCGGTCGGCACGTCGGGGATGACGGTCGCGCGCTCGCTGTTGGTGATGGCGATCAGCTTGACCTTTCCGGCCTGCACGTGCGGCCGCATGATCGCATAGGCCGCGACATAGAGCTGGATGCGTCCTTCGGCGAGATCGTTGATCGCCTGCACGGTGTCGCGATAGGGCACGCGCGCGATTTCGGCGCCCGACTGCTTGAGGAATCCGGTGGCGACGAAATCGTTCGCGCCCGTCGCCGAGGCCATGTTGAGCGTGCCCGGCTCCGCCTTGGCGCGCTTGATGAGGTCGTCGACCGAGTTGATGCCGAGTGCGGCCGGCACGCCGACCGCCACCACGGTATTGCTCACGCGTGCGATCGGCACGAGCTCCTTCACGTCATAGGGCAGCTTCTCGTGCAGGAACGGGTGCGCCGTGAACGTCGAGGTCGGCGCCATCAGGAGGGTGTGGTCGTCGTTTGCGCCCGTGAAAGCCGTGATCGCCACGATCGCGTCACCGCCCGGCTTGTTCTCGACCACGACCGGCTTGCCCCATTTCGCCGACAGCTTGTCGGCGATCAGGCGCGCGCCGATGTCGACGCCCGAGCCCGGCCCGAGCGGCACGATGAAGCGCACGCTGCGCGTCGGCCATTGAGAGGCCGTTTGAGCCTGTGCGGCGGAATGAATACCGAGCCCCGTCAGGGCGAGCGCGATGAGCAGGCTGCGCCGGTTCATGGGTTTCCTCCGGAGGTTTTTGTCGCCGTTGAGGGCGAACTTAGCCAGTCGCGCGGGAGCGGTAAATGCGGCATGGCGCGTGCACGGATGCCACCCGGGATTGCACCCCGGCCGATCCGGGATACGATGCCGGTGACGCAGTGACACCGCATCAAGCCAGAGAGAAGGAAAGACATGATCATCGGCATTCCGGTCTACGACAAGGTCGACCTGCTCGACGTCACGGGACCACACGAGCTTCTCGGCTGGATGGATCAGCCAAAGGCCGACATCCGCATCATCGCGGACAAGCCGCGCGAGGTCGTGACGCGCGATGGCTTCAAGTTCAAGGCGGAGTACGGCTACGACGACATCAAGACGCTCGATGTGCTGTGGGTGCCGGGCGGCGACCCTGCAGCGCTCGCAGTGTTGATGAGCGGGCCGCCCGCCTATCGCGATTTCCTGGTCCGCGTCGCCGCCCACGCGCGTTACGTCTGCTCCGTGTGCGAAGGCGCGTTGCTGCTCGCGAAGGCCGGCCTGCTCGACGGATATTATGCGACGACGCACTGGTATTTCGTGCCCTGCCTCAAGCAATTCGAGAAGGTGAAGGTCGTGGAAGGGTTTCCGCGCTATATTCTCGACCGCAATCGTTTAACCGGCGGCGGGATCTCGTCCGGTCTCGACGAAGCCCTGAAGCTGATCGAGCTGCTCGGCGGAACCGAGCAGGCGCGCGAGGTCCAGCGGACCACGCAGTATTTCCCGGACCCGCCGGTTACCAGCACAATCCACCCGGTGGCTCGCTGCGAGTTCCAGTTCTAGGCGGCGCGGCGTTTCATATTCTGTGCAAAGCGCCGCAGCGCTTCGTCGACGTCGTCCTCGCGCGACGCCATTGCGATCGGCGGAAGCGGCGCAAACGTCGGCGCGTCGGCGTCGACCGGTTGCTCGGGCGGCATCTCGAGCGGCTGCGTCTGCGCATCCCTGACGGTGGTCAGAACGTCCGAGCGCCGCCGCATCATCTCCACAACGAAGAAGATCGCGCAGGCGAAAAAGCCGAGCAGCGCGAGGGCGCCGAGCATCAGCCGTAACGTTGGCGCGCCGCCCATCGGCGGTGCTTCGATATGCTCTGCCGCGACAGGCGGCGGAACAGGTTGAACGGGTTGTTCAGCGGTCGCGACCGGGGTTGGCTCCGCCGGAGCGGCTCGCTCCTGGGCTGCCGCGGCATTTGGAATTTCGCCCCGCGGCATCGCGTTGACGGCTGGCTCTGACGGCGGCGACGGCAAGAGGGCGTCACTCGGATTACTCACATTCCGCGTCAGCAGGTTCCGGATGACCGGCGGCGGGGGTGCCTCCGGCGCGGCCGCGTGTTCAGCCGAGCTGCTTGCGGGTGGCGCGGAAACCGCTTCGCTCTCGTTATCCGGTTCTGGCCGCGGCGCCGTTCGTGCTGCCGCAGTCTGACCCTGCTGGTCCTTCTGCACGAGGCGCCAGCACTTGCGCAGCGACGGGCGCTCGATGCGGTAGTACCAGTGGCTCCCTCGCGGGGCGGGCGCGTTCGGCGCGGTGAGACAATGATCGGCGGCCGCCGCGCCTGCGCTCAGCGGCCACATCGCAAGTGCGGAAACCGAAAACATGGAAGCGGCGATCAGACGCGACGCGGACCTTGCCCGTCCTTGCATGAAGCACTCCGTTCCTCGCCAACATGTGCAGAGCCCCTCTCCCCGGCCGCGGAATGTCATCGCCAAATCGGGTGAGAGTGCGTCGCGATCTTGACCATTTCGCGTGCGGAAATGCGCGTGCCCGCCGCATCGGTGGCGGCGGGGAACCTTAAGGCTTGAGCCCACGACCGCTCAGTGCGGGCTGTGTGCCTACTCGCCATTACGAAACACATAGGTCGAGCCGCCGATGATCCGCTCCGGCTGACGCTTGCGGCAGCATCGAAATAGTTGACGCGCTGCTGCGCGTTTAAGTTTCGCCGCGGACGGGAGCGGGAATAAGAGCCGATCCATTGAGGTAGCTTGCGCCGAGCGCCACATAGCGCGTCGTCGGCAAAGCGCAGCGGTGGGATTTAAGAGGTCGATAAACTTGGCGTCGCGTCAGCGCGAACGCGCCGCGACGGATGCGGGCCACGCGCCATTCAGGCGAGCCTCAGGGCTGACCGGACAGAAATCGGGCAAGCCCCTCCGTCGCAACGTTCCGACAATGCCCCCCGTTCCTTGCTTCGTACGTTATCCGCTGGCCGAAATTAGCCATCTCGAGACCCCCGGTGAAGCCGAACTCATCCTCGCGATTGTAGACCGAATAGGCAGGCGGCAACGTTCTGCGGGAGAGTTGTGCCCGGGGCTGGTAATGCTCCCACTCCTCGGCCCCAGCAAAATACCTTCGCAACACCCTGCTGTAGGCGCGTACGGTGTCCAAGCGGGCACCCGCGCGCCGGCGCAGCGTCAAACGTGAGGCGAACGGACTCACCGGTACAAAAGCTGGGCAGACAAACGCAACCTTGGCAAACAGGTGCGGCGCCTGCACCCAAGCGAGATAGGCGTTAAACCCGCCCATCGAGCCGCCCAGCAGTAGACGACGCGCACCGGGCGCGGCGTAGCGTGCTTCCAAAGTGGGGATCACTTCGTTCTTGAAGGACGCGAACTTATCGCCTTTGAGAATCCAGATCGGTCCCCACGAGACCGCGATGGTTGTCGGGCGTGACAAGCGGTGCTGGCTCCACAGCGCGTTGAGCGCCTCGATGCCGTTCGCGTGCTGTGTTTCAGGCGCCGTCACCGCCGCATCTGTCGCACCGTGGAAGACATAGAGCAGGTCGCGGCTTGTCCCGGTGCTTATGCAAAAACCAACCGCGCCCGATGAGGTCACGAGCTTTCCGCATTCGGCTGCCGCCGCGCTGGCGGTGACGAACACAGTGAGAACGGCGGCGCACCAATGCATGAAACCCACCGCTAACTCCTAGTCAGGAAGGGGTCTTTCAGCAATCTGCAAATCCATGCCTGACATGGTTGTCCAACCTAGCGACAAAACCCAAGCCATGTCCTTGCAACCGGACCGATGCGAGGCGCCTCTACGGGCCGATGCGAAAGACGTAGATCGACCCGCCAATGATGCGTTCGGGTTGCTGCCTGCGGTAGGCATCGAAATAATTCACGCGCTGTTGCGCGTTCAACATCTCGCCACGGACGGGAGCGGGAGTCAGTGCGGACCCATTGAGGTAGCTGGCGCCGAGCGCCACATAGCGGGTCGTCGGCAAAGCGACAGTGGCCGGATTTAAGAGGTCGACAAACTCAAACCCGTAGAATTCAAGCAGTGAACTGTTCATGAACGCACCCTGTACCTTCGTCTCGCCGCGCTCGCGCAGGAACGCCGCGAGCGCGCGCACATCGTCGCCCCACTCGACATTCGAATCCGAAAGGTAGTGCCAGCTCGGTTGCGGCGCCGCGAACGCGTTCATGTAGGACATGTAGTCCGGATAGGTGCGAACCGTCTCGGCAGCGCTCCAGAGCAAGGCGATCGCGGCTGTCACCAGTCCGGCAATGCGCGTTCGCGGGGTTCGCAACATCGCGTCCAGCATGGCGCCCGCCATGATGAACAGCAGCGGATACGCGGGAAGCAGGTAGCGCACCCCGATCGCGATTCTGCTGAACGAGCAATACACCAGATAGATCGCGAAGGCCGCGAACAGCAGGATGCAGCGCGGGTCGCGCAACGCGATGGCGCGGTATCCGCACCAGCCGAGGGACGCGACCGACAGGATCAGGATCGGGATCGGGACTTTCAGCGCGAAGGCCGCGATAAAATAATATGGCCAGCCGTGTTGCGCGTGCATGCCGAATAACGAGGTCGCGTGACCGAACCGGTTGTGCACGTACTGGCTGAGGATGCCCATCACGAAATCGGTCGGTAGCAGGTAAGTCAGAAAATTCACGGATGCCAGGGCGAAGGAAGATCGCTCGTTGAAGAGCGCGCGGATCGCCTGGGTTTCCCAATCGGCGAACTCTCGCGAATGAACCGGGTAGGCCGCATTGATGACGACGATCGCGGCGATTGCCGTCAGCGCGACATCGCGCAGCAGCGGTGAGACCGGCCGGCTCTCGCGATGGGTGCGATAGGCCGCCAGGAGGAACAAGCCGGTCACCATGGGACCCGCCAGGATCATCGAGAATTTTGCCAGGCACGCGATCCCGCCGGCAGCGCCGATCGCGAGCGCGCGCAGCGCGGATGCATGCTGCAGGTACCGGTGGATCGCAAACAGCAGCAGCAGAAAGCCGAAAGCCGCCGGCATGTCGGTTTGCACGACCCGCCCGTGCGCCAGCACGGTGGGTTCGAGCGTGAACAGCGCCGCCGCCAGCACCGCCGCCCTCGCGCCGAACAAATCCCGCGCGAACACAAAGATCAGGATCCCAAGACCGGCCGTCAGTGCAATGGCCGGAAGGCGCGCCCAGAATCCGATGCGGTCGATCGCTGCGGCATTGTCCTGCCAGAAACGCACCAGCAGGTCCGGCTCGCCGGCGGCGCGCAGGCGGCGTTCGGGCGTCGGTAGGGTTTGCACATCGAGGGGGAGCAGCGCAGTGGCGGCAATGACCTTTGCCAGCGGCGGGTGTTCGTAGGTGAGCGATGAATAACCACGTGTCAGATGATAGTACCCGGAGGGGATCAGCACTGTTTCGTCGATGGTGACGTTCTTGGCCGCGATCACCGTGAGCATGTTCACGGCCATCGCACCCAGCAGCAGGGCGCACGCCGCGGCCGGCCAAAAACGAAACAGCCTGTTCGTCATCCTCCCGCTGCCCCCGCCTGACGTGCGGCCCCAGTCTCATGGTGCGAGTGGGGTGTTGCAAGTGATGCATCGGCCGATGGGCAACCGGCCGAGGTCAGCTTCTCACACCACACATCTACGGCATTCGTCTCCCTCGACTGTCCGAAGGCGTAATATCGCCGCAGCCCGAAATTCTGCAATCACAAGCCATCATTGCTTGAGGCTTGCGATGGATGTCCAGGCGCTCGATCGCATCGCCCGTGGCTCGACGCCATCTGGCGACATGATTTTTGTGCCCGGCGGCACGTTCCGCATGGGATCGGACAAGCACTATCCCGAAGAGGCGCCGGTCCATCGCGTCACCGTCGACGGCTTCTGGATGGACCGCACGCCGGTCACCAACCGCGCAGTTCCGCGAATTCGTCGAGGCGACCGGCCACGTCACCTTCGCCGAGATCGCGCCCGACCCGAAGGACTATCCCGGCGCGCTGCCGCACATGCTCAAGGCCGGCTCGCTGGTGTTCACGCCGCCCGAGCAGGCCGGTCGACCTGCGCGACTGGAGCCAGTGGTGGACGTTCAAGTTCGGCGCCAACTGGCGGCAGCCCTACGGCCAGCGCAGCATCGATCAACGGCCTCGACGATCATCCGGTCGTGCACGTCGCCTATCGCGACGCCGAGGCCTACGCGACATGGGCCGGCAAGGAACTGCCGACCGAAGCCGAATGGGAGTTCGCCGCGCGCGGCGGGCTCGACGGCGCCGAGTTCGCCTGGGGCGACGAGTTCACGCCCGGCGGCAAGCACATGGCCAACACCTGGCAGGGCGAATTTCCGCACCAGAACCTGCAAGCCGACGGCTTCGAGCGCACCTCGCCGGTCACCGCGTTTCCGCCGAACGGCTACGGCCTCCACGACATGATCGGCAACGTCTGGGAATGGACGACCGACTGGTATTCGCCGAAGCACCAGGCCGACGCGCCGAAGGCGTGCTGCATCCCGGAGAATCCGCGCGGCGGACGCGAGGACGGCAGCTACGACCCGCGGCCAGCCGCAACATCAGGATTCCGCGCAAGGTGCATCAAGGGCGGCTCGCACCTGTGCGCGCCGAACTACTGCCGCCGCTACCGGCCGGCCGCGCGCCATGCCGAGCCGATCGACACGTCCACGAGCCATGTCGGCTTTCGATGCATCAACGGACGAGGAGATCGACGCATCATGAAAGGAACATGACCATGCAGCGAACCTCGCATGAAGAGTGCCGCCGACACGCAGCGCATCGACGGCGGATTGAAGCGGCGCGATCTTCTGCTGAGCGGCAGCTCGCTGGTCGGCGCATCGACGCTTATCGTCGGCCAGTCGCCGTCAGCACGGCGCAGGCGCAGCCAGCGACCGCCGGCAAGCGGCCCAACATCGTCGTCATCATGGGCGACGACATCGGCATCTGGAACATCGGCGCCTACCACCGCGGCATGATGGCGGGACGGACGCCGAACCTCGACAAGATCGCCGCCGAGGGCATGCTGTTCACCGACTACTACGCCGAAGCGAGCTGCACGGCGGGCCGCGCCAACTTCATCACCGGCGAGCTGCCGATCCGCACCGGCATGACCACGGTCGGCCAGGCCGGCGCGCCCACCGGCCTGCCGGCGGAGGCGCGTGACGATCGCCACCGCACTCAAGGCGATGGGCTACGCCACCGGTCAGTTCGGCAAGAACCACCTTGGCGACAAGAACGAGTTCCTGCCGACGGTGCACGGCTTCGACGAGTTCTTCGGCTATCTCTATCACCTCGATGCGATGGAAGACCCCGCGCATCCGGACTATCCGCAGGAGCTGCTGAACACAGGTCGGTCCGCGCAACATGGTCCACTCGTGGGCGACCG
This sequence comes from uncultured Alphaproteobacteria bacterium, assembly GCA_963778455.1. Taxonomy (GTDB): domain Bacteria; phylum Pseudomonadota; class Alphaproteobacteria; order Rhizobiales; family Xanthobacteraceae; genus PALSA-894. The sequence continues at coordinate 769,454 of CAVZUL010000004.1, read as the reverse complement.
ATGTCGACGACGCCACCGTGGATCCGCGCTGGGGCAAGGTCGGCAAGCAGAAGATCGAGGACGCCGGCACGCTCTATCCCAAGCGGATGGAAACCGTGGACGACGAAATCCGCGACCTGGCGCTCAAGTTCGTCGACAAGGCCAAGGCCGACAACAAGCCGTTCTTCCTCTGGCTCAATCCGACCCGCATGCACATCGTCACGCACCTGTCGCCGAAGTATCAGGCGATGCGCAACTCCAAGAACGGCTGGACCATCCATGAAGCCGGCATGGCGCAGCTCGACGACGACGTCGGCATCGTGATGCAGAAGCTCAAGGACATGGGTGTCGACGACAACACCATCGTCGTCTTCACCACCGACAACGGCACCGAGGTCTTCACCTGGCCGGACGGCGGACAGACGCCGTTCGCGCAGAGCAAGGGCACCGTCATGGAAGGCGGCTTCCGCGCTCCGGCCATGATCCGCTGGCCCGGCAAGGTGCCGGCCGGCAAGGTCGAGAACGGCATCATCTCCGGGCTCGACTGGTTCCCGACGTTCCTCGCCGCCGCCGGCAACCCGAACATCGTCGAGGAGCTGAAGAAGGGCAAGCAGATCGGCGATCGCACCTACAAGGTGCATCTCGACGGCTACAACCAGATGGACATGATCACCGGCAAGGGCCCGTCGAATCGCCACGAAATCTGCTACTTCGGCGAAAGCGAACTCGGCGCCGTGCGCATCGACGACTTCAAGTACCGCTTCATCGATCAGCCGGGCGGCTGGCTGGGCGACAAGACCAAAGTTGACGTGCCCTACATCACCAACCTTCGGCTCGATCCGTTCGAGCGCACCGGCTGGCCGAACAGCGGCACCAAGGACGGCGCGCAAGCAGTACTTCGACTGGTTCAAATACGAATTCTGGCGCTTCGTGTTTGTCCAGCAGCAGGTGGAGAAGCTGGCCATGACGGCGATCGAGTTCCCGCCGATGCAGAAGGGCGCGAGCTTCAACCTCGACGCCGTGAAGGCGAAAATAGCGGCAGCCAGCGCAGCGACGGCAAGATGATCCCAGTCTGATGGCGAGCGGCTCACATTGGGCCGCTCGCGCCGTTTAGAGGCGGCCGTTTGGTCCGATCCGCCGGCGATCAGAACAAGGAGACAGAGCATGTCCACAGTCGCCGTACATCCCCAGCCATCCGCGATCTGGTGGGTCTTTCTGCTGCAAGGCATCGCGGCGATTCTCATCGGCCTGATGCTGCTCGCCGCGCCCGGCCAAACCCTCGTCGCGCTGGTGCACTTTCTCGGATTCTACTGGCTCATCATCGGCGTGCTCGAACTGGCGCGGATTTTCATCGATCGCTCCGTGTCGTGGATCTGGCCGTTGCTCACGGGGCTCATCGGCATCACGGCCGGAGTCCTCGTGTTGAAGCATCCGCTGCTCGCGGCCCTCACGGTACCGACGATGCTCGTCATCCTGCTCGGCGTTCAAGGGCTGATCATGGGCGTGATCCAACTCATCGGCGCGTTCAAGGGCGGGGGAGTTGGATCGTTCGTTCTCGGCGCGATCAACGTCGCTGTTGGATTGCTGCTTCTCGGTTCGCCGATCGCGGCGTCGTTCGCCGTGCCGTTCGTGTTCGGCGTGTTGCTGTTGGTGCAGGGCGTGGTGCTGACGATATGGGCGTTCCGCGTGCGCGCCTGACGCACAACTTTACTTCGGGGGTCGACCGCAGCCGCAGCCATGCGTCTGAAGGAAATCGAACACAACCAACCGAGGATCCCGTGCCCATACACATGAAGCCCTTGGCCGCACTGTGCATCGGCCTGCTGGGAGCGCTGCTCGGAAATGCGAAGCCGTTGAGCGCTCAGGCGCAGACCCCCGTCACGGCCATCGACATTGCGATCGAACCGGACGCAACGATGATCAAGCACGCGGAGGCTGCCAACGCCCGCCTGCGCAAGGTTTACCCTGAGGGCTACGCTCTGGATGCAACGCACCGCCCGCACATCACGACGCTACAGCGGTTTGTGCGGACAGCAGACCTCGACAAGGTCTACGCCGCAGTCGGCAATGTCCTGACCGGGGAGAAGCCGGCCGGATGGACGCTAAAGGCGTTCAAGTATTACTACGTCGTCTGGGACAAGGCCGGTGTGACTGTGATCGTGATCAAGCCGACCGATCAACTCATCCAGTTCCAGCGGAAACTGATCGATGCAGTTGCCCCCTTTACGGTCGAGACAGGGACTGCGGCTGCGTTCTTCATCACGCCGGAACACCCCGACATCAACCAGCCAACGATCGACTACGTGACTCATTATGTACCGAACTCAAGCGGCAAGAAACTCGAGCCGCACGTCACGGTCGGCGTGGCGCCCCCGGATTATCTGAAGACGATGATCGCCGAACCGTTCGATGCGTTCACATTCTCGCCCGTGGCGTTGTCGGTTTATCAGCTCGGCAATTTCGGAACGGCTCGGAAGAGGCTCAAGGCTTGGGAGCTGAAGCCCTGAGGCGCGCCGCAAGCCATTGAGGAACTGAGGAGTCCACATCGAGCAACCGGGTGCATTACTTGCGTCCGAAGGAGACGAACATGAAGACGTTGGGCATCAACCGCCGCTTGCTGCTTTCCGCATTTGCTGCCGCACCGGCGGTCATCGGACCGCTGCGCTCCACACCGGCCGCGGCGCAAGCTTCCGATCCGCTTCCCTCCTGGAACGACGGCGCGACGAAGAAATCCATCACCGATTTCGTAGCGCGCGTCACGATGCAGGGTGGAGCGGACTTCGTGCCGCCGGATCAGCGCATCGCCACCTTCGACAACGACGGCACGCTGTGGTGCGAACAGCCGATGTACGTGCAACTCGCTTTCATACTCGACCGCACCAAGGCGCTCGCGTCGCAGAACCCGGACTGGAAAACCAAGCAGCCATTCAAGGCGGTGCTCGACGGTGACATGAAGGCGCTGGCGGCGTCGGGCGAAAAGGGCTTGATGCAGCTCATGGCGGTCACGCACGCCGGCATGACGTCGGAGGAGTTCGCCAGGATCGTCTCCGACTGGCTCGCGACCGCGCGCGATAAGCGGTTCAAGAAGCCCTACACCGAGCTCGTCTACCAGCCGATGCTGGAGTTGCTCGCCTACCTGCGCGCCAACGGCTTCAAGACCTTCATCGTTTCCGGCGGCGGCATCGAGTTCATGCGCCCGTGGAGCGAGAAGACTTACGGCATTCCGCCCGAGCAGGTGGTGGGTTCCTCGATCAAGACCCGGTTCGAGATGCGCGACGGCCGGCCGGAGCTATTCCGTCTGCCCGAGATCAATTTCATCGACGACAAGATGGGCAAGCCCATCGGCATCAATCATCACATCGGCCGCCGGCCGATCGCGGCGTTCGGGAACTCCGACGGCGATCTCCAGATGCTGCAATGGACGACGATGGCCGGCGACAGCGTGCGCTTCGGCCTGATCGTCCACCACACCGATGCAGAACGCGAATACGCCTACGACCGCCAGTCACACGTCGGAAAACTCGACAAAGCGCTCGACGCGGCGGAGCTGAACAAGTGGACTGTCGTCGACATGAAGAACGACTGGAAGAAGGTGTTTGCGTTCCAATCGTGAGAGCGACTGGACATCGCCTTACTTGTGAACCACCGGCTTCGCCGTCGCACTCGGCTTGTGCTTTTCGGCCGGCGAAATCGCGAAGGTCAACCAGGCATTCCATCCCGAAGGCCGGTTCTCGGCAGCGAACTCGTAATAGCCCTTCAGGTTGAGGTAGCCCTGCATGTCGGCAACCGGAAACAGGTATCCAATCTGCGGGCCTACGCCGATCACCCGCGATTTGAACTCGCCCAAAATCGGCGCCTGGCCCGTGTCCGGGGTGAGTTGCTGATAGAAGTAGCCGACTGCGCCGATAAAAAGCTGCTTTGACAGATACTTTGACGCGCCCCAGTCGAGATGCCAGTCGATGCCGTTCTGGTAGTCGGTGTGGACGTTCTTGAAATTGTACGTCAGGCCGGTTACCGCCGAGAATTCGTAACCCGTCGCCGGATTGAGATAGGTATAACCGACGCCGCCATCGGCCGCGCCGTGACCGATGCCGAGATTGGCGAGCCTGCTCGGGTCATAGGTCCCGACCGGAATGTCGCCCGTTGCGTAGATCATGAAATTGTGGACGCCGTGGTTCCAGCGCAGCGACGCCAGCGGGTAGAGATCCGCAAAGGCGAACCTGCCGTCAGCGATGCTGCCGGTGCGCGTCACCGTGATGCCGCCGATCGACGCGGTCAGCACGCCGTCGATTGACGCCGTCGGACCGCCAAATGCGCCCGACATGCCGAACGCAAACTGCCCGCCCAATACCGGCGTTGCGAAGACGTAGTTGGCGGTGACGAAATTGGACGGTATGCGCGCATGCAACGTCGCATTGAGGTCGACATTGATCGTCGGATTAAGTCGCCCGATCGTGATCTGGCGTGACGCCGCAACGTGACCCGAAGCACTGACATTGGTGTAATAGAATATGTTGGCGAACGACCACCCCGGCTGGGCCGGCGCCGCCGCCAGGCTGCCGAACAGTCCTGGGACCCAGAAGCTCACACCGCCCTCATCGGCGAATGAAGCTGCCGGTTCGAACGTGACGATCGCCAGCGCGAGTGCGCTGCCGCCCAGCAAGGATCGCGTGCGTTTGGTCATGATGCTCATGGCAAAACCCCCCGTACGCTGTGCTCCTGAGAGGACCACGGACCTACGATGGCATCGCTTTGGCGTGATGTGACTTACACCTCGGTGTGAGGTGACCTGTACTTTGGTGTAGCCACGCCAGTGAACTTGATCGAGTTGGACAGAAGATTGAGCGCGATTTGGCGCACCGAGCGCGCGTCGGGGAGACCACGGAGCGAGCGGCGAACTCCTCTTTCCCTCTCCCCGCTTGCGGGGAGAGGGTGCCCGAGCGAATGCGAGGGCGGGTGAGGGGCCGCCGCTACCGCTTCTTCTTCCGCAGCCGCACCCCCGGCGCGTCACTTGGCGAAGGGACTGATGCTGGAATACGACGATGCCGGCGAACCGATGGCCGCGGTCGCCTGGCTCACAGCGGCTCGAAATCGTGAAGAACACGTAGCGCAAGGCGCACCAGGAAGGGCGCCGGCTAAGATTGGACCCCCATACTTGATAGAAAATCGCATTGCGTACGCAGTTCGAAGTTACTAGCATCGGTTGAACTGCCTGCCGAGACAATGCGCCATGCCCCCTCCCAAGGAAACGTCGGAACAGATCTACCGGCGGCAATTCAATACCGACTGGGAAATTCCATCTGACGCCGCGAGCACAAGCGGCTTAAGGAAAATTCTTGCTTGCATAACTGGTGCTGAAGGGGGGCTATCGGCGGAACGCATACACGCGCGGATGTCCAACTCGATGCGAGATGGGTACATTCCGTCACATGACACAATTCGAAAGATTATTAAGTCGACAAAGAAGGTGTATCCATTCAAGAATGTCAACGAGTACATTACACTAGTCTATTTCATTGGGTTGCTTTCAGGAGAAGAAAAGAGCTTATTCAATTCATTGGAAGATAGTGACGCAATAGCGTTTCGCCACTATTGCGACCAATACTTTGAAATTAGGTCCAGAGACGTTCAATTCCGTGATCGATATTTGTTGCGAGAGGGACCATGGGCTGGCCGATCGTCTGCTGCTGCGCTCGACTTGCTTTCGACGTTAAATAGTCTTGGCTTGACGCGAGAGTTGTTCCTTAGCGTGGACCGAGTGGCCTTTTCCGAGGCCGAGGTATCCACGAAAGAGAATACGGAGAAACACTATCTCGCTTATAGGTTCGGCGTCGAGCCGGGACGTGTTTTCAAATCTCGACTTTCAATGTCGCGCCTGGCCGGAGAACACTCGCCGGTGAAATTTGTGCAGGTTCTTAGGGACCGGCTGGGCAATCTGCGGACCACGAGCGGATTCGCTCTCTCGATTTCAGCCAGATTGTATCTTATCGGGAATGTTGATTTGGGGGCTGCCCTTGAGGTCGCGGCTTTTTCAAACTTTAACCCGCAAAGACCATTGATCGGCGGCTTGATATTGACCGTGAGCGCGGTGGGCGAGTTACTCGCGAGCAGGCTCGCTATTAAGCGAGTAATGCAGAAGCCGAACGACGAGGAAATTGTTCGTGGACCATACGATGAGTTCAAGACAGAAATAGACCAATTTCGAAAGATGCTCGCAAATGAGATTGATTTCAGCCTTCTTGAGCAATTGTTTTTTGATGGACGAAAGATTTCGCAAGACGCGATGGTGGAGGAGGTTGCCGCCTTATTGAGAAACAAGGATGGCGAGGCACGTTTCACCTACGACGACGGAAGGGAGTTCAATCCCGCAGCCTCGGAGCATTATACCTTCAACTCCGCCTTGAGGGAATTCCGTTAAATCGGGCATGCGGAGCCTGCTTTGTTCGGCGCGGACCCCCGTTTCAATGCGCATTACGTATTACTTTCAAATTTTAGGAACGAAAAGCGTACGCAAGTAATAAAAAAATACGAAACGCGTATGCAGTTAATATAGAATCAAAAGGGTCAAGTCGATCTACCAAAGTATTGCACATTTGGCAAGATGGTGATGTGACAAAAACAATACATCAGCTAACAATTCACTCCAAAATCTTCCCAGGGCCCAAACTATCCTCTTGATCCCGGTCAAAGATGGCTCACAATGCCTCATCAAAGAAGTTGACGGAGGCAACGCCCGATCACCCAAAAAAGTGGGGCGAGGGAGTCTCCTCCCCCGCCCCGTCCTAGACCGAAGTGACCACGTTAGGCGGAAGATCCGCGTCTGTGGTCCACGCGCCCATACCCGTCTCTTGCTTGCAGGCCCGAGCGGATATTGGGCTTCAGTCTTCCGCCGCCTTTGGAGGCACTGTTATGCCGACTCCAAAAGACGTCGGGCACGCAGTAGCGTGCGTCGTAGCGAAGATTGCGAGTTACTTGTCCACTCTCAAGAGTGCGGCAAGAACTCACGCTCCTCGCAATCTCTGTGTTGTTTTACTCTCCGAATGCTCTGCTGCACGCGCTCGAACGACCTTACGCGACATTCGTTGACGTCATCCTCACCTCCGTAATCCTCTGCGTGGTGGTGCGGCATGGTCGCCATGATGTGGAGCAGCTCTTGCGACAGCTTACAATGTCGCTGGGCGGCTGGGTCCCGCAATCCTTGCTTTACACAATGAGCGGAATCGCAATTGTTGCCGCGCTCATAGGGGGTCTCGTATGGCAAGCGTCCGCGCACGTCTCGCGTACCGGCAAGACGCATCTGCGTTCCGGCGGTGTCCCGCCGGCGGCCTGCGTCTGCATTGATGAACACCGGGATATAATGCACAGGCATAGCCCGTAGCTTGGCCCTGTGGGGCCGCTGCCGCAACGCCATACCGCGACCCCGTTCCGGGCCGCGCATTTCTTTCGACACGTAGCACCTGATGTCTAAGATAGTATTACTCGCTGAGGTCAATTGCAAGGAGTGTTTCTGCCAATGAATCAATGGGTTCCATCGGAAATTAGGCATGAATGCGACGGCGTGACAACAAGGACCGCTGAGCATGCCCCCCTACTCCGCCAACACCCTCGTCCCCGGGAACGTAATCTCCACCAGCGTCCCGGCGTCCACCGCGCTCTTGATCGAGAACGCCGCGCGGTTCGCCTCCGCCAAAGCCTTCGTCAGCGGCAAACCGAGCCCGGTGCCGCCGGAGCCGTAGCGCGTCGAGGTCGCGAGCTGGCGGAACGGCTCCATCGCGGTCAGGATTTCCTTCTCGGTCATGCCGATGCCGGTGTCGCGCACGCGCAGCACCGCCTCGGCGCGCTCGGTCAGCGCGGTCGAGACGATCACCTGGCCGCCCGCGCCGGTGAACTTGATCGAGTTGGAGAGAAGATTGAGCACGATCTGGCGCACCGAGCGCGCGTCCGCGACAACCGGCGGCAGCGTGGGCGAGAGCGAGGAGCGGATGATGATGCGCTGCTGGTTCGCCTGCGGCTGCATCAGCGCGACGCACTGCTGCACCAGCGCGTTCAGGTTCACGCTCGCGAACACGAGGTCGAGCTTGCCGGCCTCGATCTTGGAGAGGTCGAGCAGGTCGTTGATCAGCGAGACGAGATGCTCGCCCGACGAATGAATGTCCTTCAGGTATTCGCGATAGCGGTCGTTGCCGATCGCGCCGAACTGCTCCTTGGTCATCACCTCGGAGAAACCGATGATGGCGTTGAGCGGCGTGCGGATCTCGTGGGAGATCTTGGCGAGGAAATCGGACTTCGCCGATGAGGCGCGCTCGGCGGTGCGCTTGGCGTTGAGCAGGTCCTCCTCGGCGCGCTTCCATTGCGTGATGTCGCGCAGCACGGCGCAGAATTTCGGCATGCCGTCGCCGATGCGGCCCATGGTCATGAACAGCGGGATCAGCCCGCCCTGGCGCACGCGGCCGATCACCTCGCGCCCGTCGTTGAGCACGCTCGCGACGCCGTTCTTCGTCAGCCCGTCGAGATAGTCGCGCGCGGCGCGCTCGCTCTCCGGCGCGAACAGCTCGGTGAACGGCCGGCGCGCCATCTCGTGATATTCGTAGCCGAACAGCGCCTCGGCCGAGCGGTTGAACGTGAGGATGAGCCCGTCGCGGTCGGTCACGATCACGCCGTCCGTCGCGGTGTCGAGGATCGAGCGCAGCTCGCGCGTCTCGGCTTCGGCGGCGCGCAGCGCGATTTCGGAATCGCGCAGGCGGTCCGCGGCGGCGGTGCGGATCAGCACCAGCATCAGCGCGCTCTCAGCCATCCACGGCACGGTGTAGAGCCGGCCCTCGCAGGTGAGCGTGTCGCCGGTGCGCGTCGCGATCGTGAAGGTCTTGCCGGTGCCGTTGGCGCGGTCGAGCGCGCCCGCTGCCGGGTCGACGACGAGGCGCTCGAGCCCGCCCGCGTCCGAGACCGCCGCGAGATCCGCATAGCCGGTCCATTCGAGGAAGGCGCGATTGGCGTAGAGCAGTGTATCGCCGCGATGGATCAGGATGCCGACGGGCAGGCGTTCGAGAATGGTGAGCTGCGTGGGGTCCGTGGGCTTGCGGCGCGGCCTCATGGAGGATCGCGAACGCGCTCGGCATCGCGTGCGGCCCCGGTTCGCTTGATTGCGCGGCGGGCTCTTGCACGGCGGGTTCAGGAGCGGGCGGCTCCGGCGTGGCTGGCGGCGGCTCGCCTTTCGCCAGCGCCTCGGCGATCTCGTTGAACGCCGAGCGCTCGACCGGGGTGAGCGCCGGGCGCTTGTCGGCGGGCGCGGGCCCACGGAACGGCACGACGTTCTTCGCCGCCGGCACGACGGTGAGCAGCGGGCGTGCCTCGGGTGCGGCTTCCGGTTCGGCAGGCGAGGGACCTCCGGAAGGCGTGAATGCGGATTCGGCTTCCGCATTGCTGGCGGCGTCGTTCGGCTGGGAGGATGGCTCTGTATCGCTCCGAGCTTCCGCTTCCGGCGATTGCTCGGGCGCGTCCTCGCCCCGAGCTTCGGGGCTTCTACGAGCATCCGGCAACGTCGCGAGCAGCACGGTGGTGCCGCCGGCGCCGATCCGCTCCAGCGTGAGGAGCCCAAGCGCGCTCTCGCCGCTCGCGCGGCCCGCCGCGATCGCGTCGGTTTTCAGCGCCTCCGCGCCGAGCGTCGCCAAAGTCGTCTCCGGTTCGAGGTCGCCGGTCGCGTAGAGCAATGCACCCTCGGGCGAGAACACCGCGAGAGGTTCGTTGCTCGCCGAGAACATTCGCGCGACGCGTTCCTTCAGCGGCAGCGTGGGCCGCGCCGGCTCGGCACCGACCACCAGGATGCCGTGCGTTTCACCTCGCAGCGACACGCGCGAACAGGTGCACACGAGACTGCTGCCGATATCGCGCAGCCGTTCGAGCCGCGGTGCGCCGTTCTGCGGCAGCGATGCCGCAAGCCGCGCCACATCGGCCGCAACCGGTTCCTCTGCCTGGAAAATCCGCTCGGTCAACGCAGCCGGCGTCGCAGCGCCCAGCACCGCCGCGCCGGTGGCGTTCGACCAGATCACGCGGGTTCCGTCGGAGGCCCACAACCATGCGGGGATTGCACTCATCGCATAGGGCGAGAAGCGCGCGTCGCGCGTGAGCGCAAGGATCGTGTCGGTACTGTCGGATGCGATCATTCGGGCCCGCACGCGGCTTCACAGCGTAAACAAACCCTTAATACGGCGCGGCCTTTGCCGCGTCCACGCCGCGAGCCCCGCAACGCGCGGATAACCTTAACGCGGGAACGGCCAGACGCGGCAGCGCATTGCAAATGAGGCGGTTCGCGTCATGATGACGCCGGGTGAGAGGGCAGTCGCGCACCCCCATGGAGGCCAAGATGGCCAACGATCCGAAGTGGAATTTCGATGTTCCGACCCAGATGCGTCAACTCGCTGAGCAGAGCGTCGAACAGGCGAAAAAGGCCGTCGATGGCTTCCTGACGGCGGCGCAGAAGACAACGGAGACGATGGAGACCCAGGCCAGCGCCGCGCAAGCGGGTGCCAAGGATGTCGGGCAGAAGGTGATGGGCTTTGCGGAGCAAAACATCAACAATTCCTTCGAGTTCGCCCAAAAGCTGGTGCGCGCCAAGGACGTCCAGGAGGTGATGGCGCTGCAGCAGGAGTTCCTGAAATCACAGATGCAGGCCATGCAGGCGCAGGCCAAGGACCTCGGCGCCGCCGCCACCAAGGTCACGATGGACGCCGCCAAGCCGAAGCTCTAGAAAAGTCCTTTCCACGCAGAGGTTTAGCACTGTTTGTGCAATGCAATATTTCTATTGCAATGCACCATTTCTCTTGCTATATAGGCTCCATCGGGAGATTGCGGCTGCTGGTGAGAGCCAGCCGCGCGCTGACCCAGCGAGAGGACCATTCCCATGACCGATGCCACCACCGTGAAGCCGAAGCCGGCGAAAGCCGCTGCGACCGTGATTCCGATGTTCGAGATGCCGAAGTTCGACATCCCGAATTTCGACATGCCGAAGATGGAAGTTCCGGCCGCGTTCCGCGAGTTCGCCGAGAAGGGCGTCGCGCAGAGCAGGGACGCCTACGAGAAGTTCAAGGCGGTTGCCGAAGAGAACACCGAGATGCTCGAGACCGTCTATTCGACTGCGTCCCAGGGCTCGACCGAATACGGCCTGAAGATGATCGAGATCACCCGCTACAACACCAATGCGGCGTTCACGTTCGTCGAGAAGCTGTTCGGCGTGAAGTCGCCGTCCGACTTCGTCGAGGTCGCCACCGCGCATTCGCGCATGCAGTTCGAGACGCTCACCGCGCAGGGCAAGGAGCTCGCGGGCCTCGCCCAGAAGGTCGCGACCGAGACCGCCGAGCCAATCAAGAGCGGCGTCAGCAAGGCGATGAAGAAGGTCGCCTAAAGTATTATTGTCAGTAGCGTCGCGTCAGCCCGGGCCGGTTGCCCGGGCTTTTTCTTTGAACAACAGCGGGACGCCGGGCGACCAAGGGCCGGATCAGAAGTCTTGCCAACCAACGGCCGGGCGAGAGCCTTGTTTGAGCATGATCTTTTCCGAAAACCGGCTTCCACTTTTCGGGATCATGCTCTAGTTTCCGCCCGCTCGCCCGCGAGCCTGTGCAGCTGTAGCTCAGTTGGTTAGAGCGCCGGTCTGTGGAACCGGAGGTCGGTGGTTCGAGCCCACCCAGCTGTACCATTCAAATCAAGGGCTTAGGCCCCAGTGCCGCCCCGGCAATACAAACGAAACAATCGCAACATCGCTAAGAAACATGACTGCGCTATCCCTTCAGCATCGAAGGGGACGCGCCATGAACCACTCTCTGATCAGCGCCAGCGGCAACACCCACGCCAAGATCGCGGGTCTCGCCGTTGCGGTTTCGATGGTGTTCGTGGCGATCGTGTCGGCGACCAGCGTCACCCGGTCGGATAGCTCCAACGCCCGCGTTCACGGCCCGGTGGTCAAGGCGACCACGACCACGACCGTAGCTGGCGGCGCGGTCGTCCGCTGATCGCACGCTCTGCTGGTGCGAATCTGGTCACCATTCTTAGACGATCTTGGCATTGTTGACCGTATACCGGTATTCGGTATATTCACGATGTGATCCGATCGTTCGGCGATAGGCGAACGGAAGCCCTTTTCCGGGATGAGTTCGTACGCCAGTTTCAAGGCGTTGCACGACCGGCCAAACGCAAGCTCGAGGCCGTCAATGCGGCGCGGCGCCTGGACGATTTGACGATACCGCCATCGAACCGGCTGGAGAAACTTAAGGGCAAGCTCGATGGCTTCTATTCGATCCGCGTGAACGACCAGTGGCGGGTGATATTCCGGTGGATCGATGGCGAGCCTCATGACGTTCAAATCGTCGATTACCATTGATGGGAGACAATGATGGCGACGAACGAATTCGCCCCGGTTACGCCCGGCGAAATGCTGAAGGAGGAGTTCTTGGCGGAATACCGCCTGTCGCAGAACCAGCTCGCCAAGGCGGTCGGGATTTCACCCAATCGGATCGCCGAAATCGTCAACAATCGGCGGCGCATTACCGCCGATACGGCGCTTCGGCTCGGTCTCTATTTCGGCAACAGCCCGGAATTCTGGATGAATTTGCAGGCTCACTACGATCTGAAAATGGCTCGGCGCAATTTGAAACCGGCGGACGAGAAGCGGATCAAATCGCAACGCGCAGCTTAACGCCGGATCAGAGCGCCTGCTTCCAAATTTCCGGTATCAACTCATAACCGCCGTCCGGGCGGCGATTGAGATTCAGAGAATCCCGGAAAGTGCATGTGCATGCCCGCGGCAAGCAGCCGGTCGGTCGCAACCATGTCGAACACGCGCTTGCGCATCGCAATCGCCGCTTCACCGTCGACATCGGGCTCCATGTAGACCTCCGGACGGCGCGTCTGGATGTCCGGGATATGCACGATGTCGCCCCAGATCAGAAGCTGCTCGCCTTTCGAGGCGATCCGATACGCGGTATGGCCCGGCGTGTGCCCCGGGACCGGCTCGGCGGTGACGCCGGGAAACACCTCGCCCTTCGCATCGCGCCGTTGCTTCTGATACGGCGCGATCTGCTCGCGCGCCCACTGGAAGAAGCGCAGCTTCTGCCGCTCGGTCGCGCGCGCCATCGCGGCATCGTCGAACCAGTGGTCGACATCGCGCTCCGCCACGACAAGCTCGACATGCGGGAATTTCGCGACGCCGTTTTCGTCGGTCAGCCCGTTCGAATGATCCGGATGCATATGCGTGAGCAAGATCGTGTCGATCGACTTGGTGTCGACACCGGCCGCGGCAAGATTCTGCGGCATCTTGCCGAGCGTGGGTCCCATGCTGTTGCCCGAGCCGGTTTCCATGAGCGCGGTGCGACCTGCCGAATGGATGACGAAGCAATTGATCGAAATGCGCGGCGGGGCAGGGCGGAACGAGTCTTTCAGAATACGCTCGGCGTCGTGCGGCGTGATATCGCGCATGAATTCGTATGCGCCATCGAGATAGCCGTCGCTGATCGCCGTCACCACGATGTCGCCGATGCGCCTGCGGTAGACGCCGGGAATTTGCGCCGAGGGAACTGACACTGTCATGCCTTGCGCTCCGCCACGAACCGCGCTGCCATTTTCAACATCTCGGCATCCCGTCCGAACGGCGCGAGCGCCACTTCGGCCTCCGCAACCAGGGTCTTCAACCGCGTCTTGGCGCCGTCCATGCCAAGAACTGTAACGAACGTGCCCTTGCCGGCGGCCGCATCCTTGCCGGTGGCCTTGCCGACGGTCGCGGCATCGCCTTCGACGTCGAGCAGATCGTCGGCGATCTGGAATGCTTCGCCCAGCAGCGTGCCGTAGCGGTCGACCGCATCGCGCTGCTGCTGCGTCGCCTCGCCGAGGATCGCGCCGGCGAGACAGCCGAAGCGCAACAGCGCGCCGGTCTTCATGGTTTGCAGGAGCTTCACGTCGGCGGCGCCAAGCTTCTGGATCTTGCCGCCATCGAAGCGGCCTTCCGCGGCGAGATCGAGCATCTGCCCGCCAACCATGCCGCCGAGGCCGGCCGCGCGCGCCAGTGCCAGCACAAGCTCTACGCGCACTGCCGCGCTCGGATGCGTCTCGGGCCGCGCCAGGATGTCAAACGCGAGCGTCAGCAGTCCGTCGCCTGCCAGGATCGCCGTCGCATCATCGAACGTCTTGTGTGCGGTCGGCCGCCCGCGGCGCAGATCGTCATTGTCCATCGCCGGCAAGTCATCATGCGCGAGCGAATAGCAGTGCACGAATTCGAGTGCCGCTCCCGCCATCAGGGCGCGCTCCCGCGGGGCCTTGAACAGGGCCGCGGTCTCGACCACCAGAAACGGGCGCAGGCGCTTGCCGCCGCCGAGGCTCACATAGCGCATCGCCTCCATCAGGCGCGGCGGGCGTCGCGCGCTCCTCGGCGAGCGGTGTCGCATCCAGCAGCCGTTCGAGCAGGCGTTCGATGTCGGCAGCAACCCCATCGAGCCGCTGCCGGAACGTCGCTGCGGCGTCCGTCACGTCGTTCATATGCTGTTGTCCGGCGATCCGATCGTTTGGGCTTGAAAATCAGCAGGTCGAGGGTTCCGCGGCAAGCCGCAACGAGCATTTCTGGTTAATCCGGCGAACCCTATGGCATTCGCAAAGGAGCGCCGCAACCCTTTGATTTGCCTTGCTGGACAGCGCCCGCACCCATGCTCTAGTGGCTTGCGGATGATTGCCGTTTCGCTCGCAGCGCTGGCCCTCGCCATCTGGCTGTACCTCGTGTTGGCGCGCGGGGGATTTTGGCTCGGTCGCGAGCGCGACGACGGCAAGCCGACGCTGCCGCCGGTCCCGCCCGAGGTCACCATCGTGGTGCCGGCGCGCAACGAGGCCGACAACATCGCACTGAGCGTCACGTCGCTGCTCGGGCAGGACTATCCGGCGCTCTCGCTCGTGTTGGTCGACGACGACAGCAACGACGGCACCGCCGACGTGGCACGCCGCGTGGCGGCAGAGCAGGGCGCACACGATCGTCTCACGATCATCAGCGGCGGCGCCTTGCCGCCGCGCTGGACCGGCAAGCTGTGGGCCGTGAAGCAAGGCATCGCGGCGGCGGATGAGAAGTTCGCGCCGAAATACCTGATGCTCACCGATGCCGACATCGTGCATGCGCCCGACACGGCAAGCTGGCTGGTCGCGCATGCCGAAGCGAACGGGCTGGTGCTCACGTCGCTCACCGCGCGCTGGCGCTGCGAGAACTTGCCCGAGCGCGTGCACATTCCGGCCTTCATCTATTACTTCGAGATGCTTTATCCGTTCGCCTGGGTGAACCGGCCGGATCACCCAGTGGCGGGGGCGGCGGGCGGCTGCATGCTGGTGCGCGCCGACGCCCTGCGGACGGCCGGCGGCATCGATGTCATTCGCGATGCCCTGATCGACGATTGCGCACTTGCCGCCGCGATGAAGAAGCAGGGGCCGATCTGGCTCGGCCTCACCGATCGCGTGATCAGCATCCGTCCCTACACGAGCTGGGGCGATATTCGCCGCATGGTCGCCCGCTCGGCCTATGCGCAGCTCAACTATTCGCCGCTTAATCTCGCCGGGACGATTGCGGGACTGGTGCTGACCTATCTGGTTCCGCCGTTCATGGCGCTGTTCGCATCCGGCTGGGCGCAGCTGTTCGGAGCTGCTGCATGGGCGCTGATGGCGATTTCGTTCCAGCCGATCCTGCGGTTCTATCGGCTCTCGCCCTTGTGGGGGGTAGCGCTGCCCGCTATCACCTTCCTCTTCATGCTCTACACATTGGATTCCGCGTACCAATATGCCGCCGGCAAGGGCGGCAGTTGGAAGGGGCGCGTTCAGGCGAAGGTTCGATGAGCACGGCCGGCGAATTGCGTTCAGGAAAAGGCCATCGCGACGAGAATTTTCCCGTTGCCTCGTGGCTGATCGACGCGCGCCATCGCGGCATCATCCTGGCGTTCTACGAATTCGTGCGCGTCGCCGACGACATCGCGGATCATGCGAGGCTCAAGCCGGAAGAAAAGCTTTCGCAGCTGGATCGGCTCGAAGCAAACTTGCTCGGCGAGGGTGACGACAATGCCGAAGCAGTCCGGCTGCGCACCGCGCTCGCCGAGCGCGGCCTGCCGCCGCGCCATGCGCAGGATCTCTTGACCGCGTTCCGGCTCGACGTGACCAAGCTGCGCTACCAGGATTGGGACGATCTCATCCACTATTGCAACTTCTCGGCGATGCCGGTCGGGCGTTTCGTGCTCGATGTACATGGCGAGAGCCGCGGCACATGGGCGGCGAACGACGCGCTCTGTGCCGCGCTGCAGATCAACAACCATTTGCAGGACTGCGGCAGGGATTTTCGCGATCTCAATCGTGTCTATATCCCGCTCGATGCCTTCGCGGCGGCGGGTGCGTCGCCGGAAGAGCTTGGCGCCGCGCGCGCTTCGCCAAACTTGCTTCGCTGCATTCACGATCTTGCGGCGCGCAACGAAAAGCTGCTGCGTGAAGGTCAAGCTTTCTCCAGCCAAATCGAGAACACGCGCCTCGCGCACGAAGTGGCGGTGATTCACCTGTACGCGGAAAAGATCGTTGCGATGTTGCAGGCGCGCGATCCGCTGAGCGAGCGTGTACATCTGAGCAAGGCGCAGTTCGCGCTCTACGGGCTTGGCGCCGTCATCAGCAATTCGCTGCGCCGCATCGGCCGCGCGCGTCCCGCGCCGCAAGATGCGCGGCACAATGCCTGACGTGAAGCACGTGGCCGTCGCCGACACCCAAAACTCAGCCGCGCAGCGCGCATCCGGCAGCTCGTTCTATACGGCGATGCGCATCATGCCGAAGGCGCAGCGCGACGCGATGTTCGAGATCTACTCGTTCTGCCGCAAGGTGGACGACATCGCGGATGACGGCGGGCCACGCGACACGCGCCTCGATCAGCTCCGCCTCTGGCGCGCCGACATCAATGCGCTCTACAACGGCAGCGCGGTCTCGCGCGCCAAGAGCCTCGCGGCGCCGGTGAAGACGTTCAAGCTGCGCCGCGAGGATTTCCAGGCCGTGATCGACGGCATGGAGATGGACGTCGTCGCCGACATCCGCGCGCCCGACTGGGCGAAGCTCGATCTCTACTGTGATCGCGTCGCGAGCGCGGTCGGACGGCTTTGCGTGCGCGTGTTCGGCATGGAGGAAAAGGCCGGCGTTATCCTCGCCTATCACCTTGGCCGTGCGCTGCAACTCACCAACATCCTGCGCGACATCGACGAGGACGCGGCGATCGGGCGGCTCTATCTGCCGCGCGAGGCCTTGCAGGCAGGCCGGCATCCTGAGTCCCGATCCGGCCGCCGTGCTGGCGCATCCGCGCCTCGGTGAGGCATGCGAACAGGTGGTCGCGCGTGCGCGCCAGCATTTCGCCGAGGCCGACCGCGTGATGAAACGGTGCACGCGCAAGAGCGTGCGCGCCCCGCGCATCATGTCGGCGGCCTATCAGGCGATCCTGCGCGCGCTGGTCGCGGCGCGGCTGGTCGGCGCCGCGCGCGCCGGTGAAGGTCTCGAAGCCGCGCCTGATGCTCACCATTCTGCGCTACGCGTTCATCTGATGCCGCGCACGATCCACGTCATCGGTGCCGGGCTTTCCGGCCTTGCCGCCGCGGTCCGCCTCACGCGAGCGCGGCGCGCGCGTCGTCGTGCACGAGGCGATGCAGCAGGCGGGCGGACGCGCGCGTTCCTACTACGACGCGTCCACCGATCTCGTGATCGACAACGGCAACCATCTGCTGCTCTCCGGCAATCACGCCGCGATGGCGTATGTGCGCACGCTCGGCTCGGAGGCGGGACTGGTCGGTCCGCCGCAGGCGGACTTCGCGTTCATCGATCTGCCGAGCGGCAAGCGCTGGACTTTGCGCATCGGCGACGGACGTCTGCCGTGGTGGACGCTCGACGACAGCCGCCGCGTGCCCGGCTCGACGGTCATGGACTATCGTGCGGCTCCTGCCGCTGGTCTGGGCGTCCAAGAGCAAGACCGTCGGCGACACGATCGCCTGCCAGGGTCCGGTGTACGACAAGCTCGGGCATCCGCTGCTGCTCGCCGCGCTCAACATCGATCCGCCAGCAGGGCTCCGCGGCACTCGCGGGCGCGATCATCCGCGAGACGCTGCATGGCGGGTGGGCGCGCCTGCCGGCCGCTGGTCGCGCGCGGACTGACCGAGGTGCTGATCGATCCGGCGCTGCGTCTCCTCGAGAAACGCGGCGCCGAGGTGCGCTTCGGCGCGCAATTGCGCGCGCTCGATCTGCGCGACGGGAAGGCGCAGGCGCTCGACTTCGGCGGTGAACGCATCGTCGCTGGAGGATGGCGACGCCGTCATCCTCGCGGTGCCGCCATGGATCGCGCCGTCGCTTGTGCCCAGCCTCTCGGCGCCGACCACGTATCGTGCGATTGTGAATGCGCATTTCCGCATCGTGCCGCCAAAGGATTTTCCGCCGATGATCGGCGTGCTCGGCGCGACGGTCGAATGGATCTTCGCGTTTCCGGACCGGCTGTCGGTCACGATCAGCGGCGCGGACCGCTTGCTCGATCAGTCGCGCGAGGACCTGGCCAGCGTGATCTGGCGCGAGGTCGCGCAGGTTGCCGGCATCACGGCGGACTTGCCGCCGTGGCAGGTGGTGCGCGAGCGGCGCGCCACATTCGCCGCGACGCCCGCCGAGGACGCGAAACGCCCCGGTGCTGCCACGAAATTCTCCAATCTTTACCTTGCGGGAGACTGGACCGACACGGGCTTGCCCGCGACCATCGAAGGTGCCATTCGATCCGGCAACCGGGCAGCCGATCTGGCGCACCGCGCATGATCCCGATGCCTGCCCCGGACTTGATCCGGGGTGGGAACCGGTTTTCGGACAAGATCATGCGCAAAACAAAAAATCAGTGATGGACGATAAGACGACCCTTTCGCCCGCTGCGGCGCAGAACAAGCTCGATCCGGCGCTGGAACGGCACATCCGCGCCGCGACCGACGCGCTTCTCGCCGACCAGCAGCCGGACGGCCATTGGGTGTTCGAGCTCGAAGCCGACGCCACGATTCCCGGCCGAATACGTGCTGATGGTGCACTACTTCGCCGAGACGCCGAACCTCGAGCTGGAGCGCAAGATCGGCGTCTATCTGCGCCGCATCCAGGGCAAGCACGACGGCTGGCCGCTGTTCCACGAGGGCGACTTCGACATGAGCGCGAGCGTGAAGGCGTACTTCGCGCTGAAGATGATCGGCGACGACATCAATGCCGATCACATGCGGCGCGCGCGCGAGGCGATCCTGTCGCGCGGCGGCGCGCGTCAAGTCGAACGTGTTCACGCGCGCGCTGCTCTCGCTCTACGGCGTGATCCCGTGGAAGAGCGTGCCGGTGATGCCGGTCGAGATCATGCTGCTGCCGAAATGGTTTCCGTTCCACATCGACAAGATCTCGTACTGGGCGCGCACCGTGATCGTGCCGCTGCTGGTGCTGCAGGCATTGAAGCCGCGCGCGAACAATCCGCGCGGCGTGACGATCGACGAGCTGTTCCACCAGGATCCCGAAGACGGTCGGCCGCCGCACAAGGCGCCGCACCAGAAATGGTCCTGGTTCCTGTTCTTCCGGGCCATCGACATCGTGCTGCGTGCGCTCGAGCCTGTGATGCCGAGCGGCTTGCGCAAGCGTGCGATCGACAAGGCGGTTGCGTTCGTCACCGAGCGCCTCAACGGCATCGACGGGCTCGGCGCGATCTACCCGGCGATGGAAAATTCCGTGAAGATGTACGCGGTGCTCGGCTATCCGCCGGATCATCCGCACCGCGCGATCGCGCGCGCGTCGCTCGACAAGCTGCTCGTCGTCAAGGAGGACGAAGCCTATTGCCAGCCCTGCGTCTCGCCCGTGTGGGACACCTCGCTGGTGGCGCACACGCTGCTCGAAGTGGGCGATGAAAAAGCCGTCGCGCAGGCCAACAGGGGTCTCGACTGGCTGAAGCCTCTGCAAGTCCTCGACGTCAAGGGCGACTGGATCGAGCAGCGCCCGAATGTGCGGCCGGGCGGCTGGGCGTTCCAGTACAACAACGCGCACTATCCCGATCTCGACGACACCGCGGTGGTCGTGATGGCGATGGATCGCGCGCGCAGCGTGCGTGGCGCGACATTCGATCAGGCGATCGATCGCGGCCGCGAGTGGGTCGTCGGCCTGCAATCGAAAGACGGCGGCTGGGGCGCGTTCGATGCCGACAATGCCTATCACTATCTCAACAACATCCCGTTCGCGGATCACGGCGCGCTGCTTGATCCGCCGACCGCGGATCTGACCGCGCGCTGCCTCTCGATGCTGGCGCAGCTTGGCGAGCGGCCGGAAACCTCGGAACCGATGCGCGCGCGCGATTGCGTGGCTTGAGCGCGATCAGCACCCCGAGGGAAGCTGGTACGGACGCTGGGGCTTGAACTACATCTACGGCACCTGGTCGGTGCTGTGCGCGCTCAATGCCGCGGGCGTCGATCATCAATCGCCCATGTTCCGCAAGGCGGTACAGTGGCTGGTCGCGATCCAGAATCCGGACGGCGGCTGGGGCGAGGACGGAACGAGCTACAAGCTCGACTATCGCGGTCACGAGACGGCGCCGAGCACGGCCTCGCAGACCGCCTGGGCCTTGCTCGGCTTGATGGCGGCGGGTGAGGTCGAGCATGCGGCTGTTGGACGCGGGATCGGATATCTTGCCCAGAATCAAGGCGTTGATGGCCTGTGGGAGGAGCAGCGTTACACCGCCACAGGCTTTCCTCGCGTGTTCTATTTGCGCTATCACGGATACCGGAGATTCTTTCCGCTCTGGGCGATGGCGCGTTATCGCAACCTGAAGAGCGGCAACAGTCGGGTGGTGTCTTTCGGTATGTAACGCCCTTGGGGAGGGGCTACCGAATGATTGTAGTGGTGGGGATGGCCTTCGAGGCGCGCATCGCAGCGGGCCTTGGCGTTCCGGTAATCTGTGGCGGCGACGGGCGCAATCTCGCGACGACGCTTGCGCGCGCGATGGCGGCCGGCTGCGGCGGCCTGATCAGCTTCGGTGTCGCGGGCGGCCTCGCGCCCGATCTGAAGCCCGGCACCTGTGTCATCGGCTCCAGCCATTCTCGACGACGACAGGCAACAGGCCGACCGACGCGCGCTGGGCGCAGCGGCTGATGCGCATCATTCCCGACGCCGTGCACGGTCCGATCGTCGGCGTGCGCGAGCCGATCGCGCATGCCGCATGCGAAAGCCGCACTGCACCGAGAGACCGGTGCGATCGCGGTCGACATGGAATCGCATGTGGTCGCGCGCGCAGCCGTGCAGCATGGCGTGCCGCTCGCCGCGATCCGCGTGGTGGTCGATCCGGTCGAACGCACCATCCCGCGCTCGGCGCTGGCCGGCACGCGCTCCGACGGAACGATCGATCCGCTCGCGCGTGATGCGCTCGCTGATGCGCTATCCGCGCGATCTCGCCGGGCTCGTCCGGATGTCGCTCGATGCGCGTGCGGCGCGCGCCACGCTGGTGCGTGGCTCGGCGCTGCTCGGTCCAGGGCTCGGTCTGCTGGACGCGGCGCCGCGCCGTCCTGCGATCGCGCTTGCGCTCGAAGGCGAATTCGCCGCGCAGGCGGACGCGTAGCGGCCGCCAGTGGTCATTGCCCGCGCAGGCGGGCAATCCAGTAAGCACCGCGCGTCGTTTGACGCACGGTCGTTTCCATTCATCGGGTTTTCGTGGTTACTGGATCGTCCGCCTTCGCGGACGATGACGGCAGAGCGTTACTCCGCCGCCGTCAGATGCACCGGCTCGCGCTCGGCAGCAGCTTTTGCCGCCGCGTTCTGCGCCGCCTTTTCGGCCGCCTTCTGGGCCTTCTCGGCGTTGAGCTGCGTCAGCGTCTTGTGCACCTGCTGCTCGAACACGTATTGCGCGGGTCGCTGGTTGGCGAGCGAGATTTCCGGCGCCATCGGGCCTTCGGTCTTCACGCCGAACAGCGCGATCTTGAGCGCCTTGAGCGGATGTTTGATCGCAAGGTCGGCCGCGGTCGGCTCGTAGCCGCAATGGGCCATGCAGTTTGCGCACTTCTCGTAGGCGCCGGTGCCGTAGGAATCCCAGTCGGTGGTTTCCATCAGCTCCTTGAAGCTCTTCGCGTAGCCTTCGCCGAGCAGATAGCAGGGCTTCTGCCAGCCGAAGACGTTGCGCGTCGGCATGCCCCACGGCGTGCAGTGGGCTTCCTGGTTGCCGGCGAGGAAGTCGAGGAACATGCCGGAGTGCATGAGCTTCCAGCCCTTGCCCTTGCCGAGCGCGAACACCTTGCGGAACAGCTCCTTGGTCTTCCTGCGCGCGAGGAAGTGCTCCTGGTCGGGCGCGCGCTCATAGGCATAACCGGGCGAGATCGAAACGGCGACGTCCATCCGCTTGCAGAGGTCAAGGAACTCCGCGATGTCCTCGGCCGGATGACCGTCGAAGATCGTCGCGTTGACGTTGACGGTGAAGCCCTTGGCCTGAGCGGCCTTGATGCCGGCGACGGCGCGCTCGAACCCGCCCTCCATGCAAACCGATTTGTCGTGGTGCTTCTTGATGCCGTCGAGATGGACCGAGAAGAACAGGTAGGGCGATGGCTCGAACTCGCCGAGCTTCTTCTCCAGCAACAGCGCGTTGGTGCAGAGCGACACGAATTTCTTGCGCGCAACGATCCCCTTGACGATCGCACCGATGTCCTTGTGGATCAGCGGCTCGCCGCCGGGGATCGCCACCATCGGCGCGCCGCACTCGTCGACCGCCTCGAGGCATTCCTTCACCGAAAGTCGGCGATTGAGGATCGGATCGGGATAATCGATCTTGCCGCAGCCGGCGCAGGCGAGATTGCAGCGAAACAGCGGCTCCAGCATCAGGACGAGCGGATAGCGCTTCCGCCCCATCAGCTTCTGCTTGATCAGGTACGTGCCAATCTTGATCTCTTTGAAAAACGGTATCGCCATCCTGCTACTTTCTGGATTTTCTTCGGATTTAACCGGCAATTTCAGACGGTTTGAGCCAAAAGGTCAACTCGCCCGGCTAACCGTCCGTGTTGCAAAGCCTTCCGTCAGTTCGGCCGGCAGCCGGAATTCCATGTGTTCCTCGCGGCCCGGGAGCGTCGAAACCTCGACCGGGCCGAGCCGGCGCAGCGCGTCGATCACGTCTTCGACCAGCACTTCCGGCGCGGACGCGCCCGCCGTTAGGCCGACGACTTCGGCGTCCTTGACCCACTCGGGCTGCAGCGCGCTGCCGTCCGCGATCAGATAGCTCGGGATGCCTTCTTCAGCGCCGATCTCGCGCAGCCGGTTGGAGTTGGACGAGTTCTGCGCGCCGACAACGAGGATCACGTCGACCACCTTGGAAAGGTCGCGCACCGCGGACTGGCGGTTCTGCGTCGCGTAGCAGATGTCGCGCGTTTCCGGCCCGATGATGTCGGAGAATTTTCGCTGCAGCGCCGCGATGATGCCCTTGGTGTCGTCGACCGAGAGCGTCGTCTGCGTCACATAAGCGACCGGCGTATCCGGCGAGATGTCGAGCTCGTCGACTTCCTTCTCGTTCTGCACCAGGACGACCGGCGCCGGGATCTGCCCCATCGTGCCTTCGACTTCCGGATGACCGGCGTGCCCGATCAGGATCAGCTTGCGGCCCTGGCCGACATAGCGCTTGCCCTGATTGTGCACCTTGGTGACCAGCGGGCAGGTTGCGTTCAGCACCGGCAGGTCGCGCGTGGCGGCTTCCTGCTCGACGCTCTTGGCGACGCCGTGCGCTGAGAACACCGTCACGGCATTCGGCGGCACTTCGGAGACTTCCTCGACGAACACCGCGCCCTTGGCCTTCAGGCTTTCGACCACGTGCTTGTTGTGCACGATCTCGTGGCGCACGTAGACCGGCGGCCCGTATTTCACCAGCGCGCGCTCCACGATCTCGATCGCGCGCACCACGCCGGCGCAGAAACCGCGGGGCTGGGCCAGTATCACCTTCATGATCAATCTCTACTCGTTTCTGCTGACGAACAGCGTCGGCTCTGCAGCATAAACGTATGCGCGCGAAGACCGCGCGCAACCGTTGAGTTCCCTAGCACGCCGTCAGGCGTGTTGCACTACGTCGATTCGAACGTCCTTACCCAGCGCCTCGAACACTTTGGCCACGATCCCCTTCGCGTCGAGGCCGGCCGCCGCATACATCGCGGCGGGCGAATCCTGATCGATGAACACGTCGGGGAGCACCATGCAGCGCACCTTCAGGCCGTTATCGAGCGCGCCGTTCTCGGCAAGCGTTTGCAGCACCTGCGCGCCGAAACCGCCGATCGCGCCCTCCTCGATCGTGATCAAGACCTCGTGTTCCTTCGCCAGCCGCAGCACGAGATCGGCATCGAGCGGCTTGGCGAAACGCGCATCCGCAACCGTCGCCGAAAGGCCCTGCGCCGCCAGCATGTCGGCGGCCTTCAGGCATTCCTGCAGCCGTGTGCCATAGGACAGCAGCGCGATGGAAGAGCCTTCGCGCAAGATTCGACCTTTTCCAATCTCCAGCGGCACGCCGAACTCCGGCATGTCGACGCCGACACCGTCGCCGCGCGGATAGCGCAGCGCGGAGGGGCGGTCGTCGATCGCCACCTGCGTGGCGACCATGTGGACGAGTTCGGCCTCGTCGGCCGCCGCCATCAGCACGAAGCCGGGCAGGCAGCCGAGATACGCCACGATCGAACGCGCCCGCATGCGTCGGGCCGTCGGCGCCGACGAGACCCGCGCGGTCGAGCGCGAAGCGCACCGGCAGGCGCTGGATCGCGACGTCGTGCACGACCTGATCGTAGGCGCGCTGCAGGAAGGTCGAGTAGATCACGGCAAACGGCTTGTAGCCCTCGGTCGCAAGCCCGGCCGCGAACGTCACGCCGTGCTGCTCGGCGATGCCGACATCGAAGGTGCGCTCGGGAAATGCCTTGCCGAAAATGTCGACGCCGGTGCCGCCCGGCATCGCGGCGGTGATCGCGACGATCTTGTCGTCCTTGCGCGCCTCTTTGACCAGGCTCTCGCCGAACACCTTGGTGTAGGAGGGCGCGTTCGCCTGCGCCTTTGCCTGCTTGCCGGTCGCGACGTCGAACTTCACGACGCCATGGTATTTGTCGCTCGAGGCTTCGGCCGGCGCGTAGCCCTTGCCCTTCTGCGTCACGACGTGAACGAGGATCGGCCCGTTCTCGGCGTCGCGCACGTTGTTCAGCACCGGCACGAGATGATCGAGATTGTGCCCGTCGATCGGGCCGACGTAGTAGAAGCCGAGCTCCTCGAACAGCGTGCCGCCGGTGAGGAAGCCGCGCGCGTATTCCTCGACGCGCAGCGCCTTCTCCTCGACCGAGCGCGGCATGCGCTTGGCGATCTGCTTGCCGATCTCGCGCAACGACGTGTAGGTGCGCCCCGAGATCAGCCGCGCGAGGTAAGCCGACAGCGCGCCGACCGGCGGCGCGATCGACATCTCGTTGTCGTTCAGGATCACGATCAGGCGCGAATTCATCGCGCCGGCATTGTTCATCGCCTCATAGGCCATGCCGGCCGACATCGCGCCGTCGCCGATGACGGCGATCACGTTGCGCTTCTCGCCGGCGAGGTCGCGCGCGACCGCCATGCCGAGACCGGCCGAAATCGACGTGGAGGAATGCGCGGCGCCGAAGCAGTCGTATTCGCTCTCGGCGCGTTTGGTGAAACCCGACAGCCCGCCGCCCTGCCGCAGCGTCCGGATGCGGTCGCGCCGGCCGGTCAGGATCTTGTGCGGATAGGCCTGATGGCCAACGTCCCAGATCAGCCGGTCGTTCGGCGTATCAAACACGTAGTGCAGTGCGACAGTGAGTTCCACGACGCCCAGGCCGGCGCCAAGGTGGCCGCCGGTGACCGCCACCGCGCGATCGTCTCGGCGCGCAGGTCGTCGGCAACCTTCGGCAGGTCCTTCTCGTTGATGCGGCGCAGATCGGCCGGGCTCTTGATCGCGTCCAGCATTGTGGTCTTTAACGTCATGCTTGAGACAACATCTTTCATAGAAGTTCCAAGGATATCCGGTCCGGACCCGCAAGTCCGCCCCCGAGCCTTGCCGCACCGCAATGAACTAATACATGGCCCATTGTTCCGCTAGCCTTTCCAGCTAATCGACCCGGCCAGGAACTTGTGCTAGCGCCCCGCTGGAAACTTTGTAGTCAACGCGCTGGACCAGCGATCGGTTCGGTCACGCCCCGTGTCGCGTTCGACTTCAAACATTCCGAAATAAGCGAGAAAAATCAGGGGTATGCTTAGAGCCGCAATCGTCGCGACCGTCACCCGCTGCACGCGGTACGCGTGGCTGGGTCATTGCCGTTGCAGCGGTGATATCGGTCGTCGCCGGCGTTTACGCTGTCCGCCATTTTGGCATCAATACCGACATCAACACGCTGATTTCGGCGGAACTTCCCTGGCGCCAGCGGGAACTCGCGTTCGAGCGGGCATTTCCGCAGCATCTTTACTCGATTCTGGTGGTCGTCGAGGCGCCGACCCCCGAATTGACCAGCCAGGCCACCACCGCGCTGGCGGAACGGCTGGCGACGAACAAGACCGATTTCAAATCGATCGCGCAGCCGGGCGGCGGCGAGTTCTTCCGGCGAAACGGCCTCCTGTTCCTGCCCCTGGAGGAGGCGGAGAAAGTGGCCGGCCAGCTCGGGCAGGCGGAGCCACTGGTCGCGCAACTGGCGACGGATCCAAGCCTTCGTGGGTTGGTTGAAGTGCTGCAAATGGGGCTGACGGGTGTTGAGCTGGAGAAGATCACGCTCGACGCGATGCTCCGCCCGCTCACCATGACGGCCGACGCCGTCGAGGCGGTGCAGGCGAAGAAGCCGGTGAACTTCTCCTGGCATGAGTTGCTCAATCCTTCCAAGCCGGACGATCCGGTCAACACCAAGCGCAAATTCATCGACATCCAGCCGGAGCTCGATTTCACGGCGCTGGAGCCGGGCAAGCGTGCGACCGACGCGATCCGGAAGGCTGCGGCCGACCTGAAGCTGTCCGAGGACTACGGCGCTCGGGTCCGCCTCACCGGGCCGGTGGCGATCGCCGATGAGGAATTCGCAACCGTTCAGGAAGGCATGGTGGTGAACAGCATCGCCACCGTCCTGATCGTGCTCGGCATCCTCTACCTCGCCCTGAAATCCGGGCGGATCATCTTTGCGGTGTTCCTGAACCTGATTGCAGGTCTGGCGATCACGGCCGCGCTCGGCTTCCTGGTGGTCGGCCCGCTCAACCTGATCTCGATCGCGTTCGCGGTGCTGTTCGTCGGCCTCGGCGTCGACTTCGGCATTCAGTTCAGCGTGCGCTATCGCGCCGACCGCTATGACGTCGACGATCTGAAACTGGCGCTCGCGCATGCGGCGCGGCACGCCGGCGCGCCATTGACGCTCGCCGCCGCCGCCACCGCTGCGGGCTTTCTCTCGTTCCTGCCGACCGCCTACCGCGGAGTGTCCGAACTCGGACAGATCGCCGGCATGGGCATGATGATCGCGTACTTCACCAGCATCACGCTCTTGCCGGCGCTGCTCACCGTGCTCAATCCGAAGGGCGAGCCGGAGCCGCTCGGGTTTCATTTCCTTGCGCCAGTCGACGCCTTCATGGAGCGCCAGCGCATTGCGATCCTGGTCGGCACTGCCATCGTGTCGCTCGGCGGCCTGCCGCTGCTCTATTACCTGCAGTTCGACTTCAACCCAATCAACCTGCGCAGTCCGCACGTCGAATCGATCTCGACCTTTCTCGACCTGCGCCGCGACCCGATGACGGGTGCCTTCGCGATCAACGTGGTGGCGCCGAGCCTGGAGGCGACGCGGCCGATCGAAGAGAAGCTCGTCAAGCTTCCCGAAGTGTCGCAGGTGCGCACGCTCAACTTCTTCGTTCCGCCCGATCAGGAGCGCAAGCTCGCCGCCATCGCGGAAGCGCGTGACAAGATGACACCCTCATTCAAGCCCGAGGCGCTGCAGAAGGCGCCGACCGATGAAGAGAACGTGGCTTCGCTCAACGAGGTCGTGACGTCGTTGAACGAAGCCGCCACGAAGCATCCGGACGGGCAGGGTGCCGCGGCCGCAAAGCGGCTGGCGGTTGCGCTCGATAAGCTTTCCAAGGGGGCCCCGGAGTTGCGCGAACAGACCGCGCAGGTGTTTCTGCGGCCGCTCAAGACCGCGCTGGAGGATCTGAGAGACCTGCTTCAGGCACACCCCATCACGCTCGCGGACATTCCACATGACATCGCCGAGCTATGGCGGACACCGGACGGACGGGCGCGCGTTGAAGTGCTTCCCAAAGGCGACCCGAACGACAACGAGACGCTACGTCGATTCGCGCGCGCCGTGCAGATGGCCGAGCCTCAGGCGACCGGCGGTCCGATCGCGATCCTTGAGTCGGGCTCTACCATCGTGAGAGCTTTCTTCGAGGCTGGCGCGTGGGCGCTGATTTCGATCGCGATCCTGCTGTGGATTGTGCTCAAGCGCTTCGGCGACGTGCTGCTCACGATCCTGCCGCTGCTGCTGGCCGGCGTGGTGACGCTCGAATTGTGCGTGATATTCGGAATGGCGCTGAACTTCGCCAACATCATTGCACTGCCGCTGCTGCTCGGCATCGGCGTCGCGTTCAAGATCTACTACATCATGGCGTGGCGCGCTGGGCAGACCGGGCTCTTGCAATCGAGCCTGACGCGCGCGGTGTTCTACTCGGCGGCGACGACTGCGACCGCGTTCGGCAGCCTGTGGCTCTCGAGCCATCCCGGCACGTCGAGCATGGGCAAGCTGCTCGCGCTCTCGCTGGTCACGACGCTTGCGGCGGCCGTGCTGTTCCAGCCGGTGCTGATGGGGAAGCCGCGCGAAATCCAAGACTAGGCTAGCAATCGAAAGATGAGAGCGGCGGCGCACGGTTGCGCCGCTCGCGCTATTTCTTTGCCGCTGGGGCGACGGCCGTCGCATTCTGCTCGGCCGCGACTCGCTGGCAGGTATCACTTATCGCAGGCTGCGCGGGCCCCTTCGCGGCGCCCTTCGTGGGCGGCGGGCCTCTTGGTCTGCGAGGCCGGCGCGGACTTGATCGGCGGCAGCGGCGTGGCGTTCGGCGGCGGGGTCTTCACGCGCGTCCATTTCTGCGTCAGGCACAGCGGCCAAACAAGGCAGCCCTCGAGGTCGAGTGTATTCTCGTCCGCCAGGCTGATGTGTCGACTGATACAGCTTGCCGTTCTGCGAATTGTAGATCTCTCCCGTCCACTTGCCGGGCTCCTTCGCAGGCGCCAGTCCCATCAGAATCGGCGTACCGAGGAGCGGACGGTCTTTCTTGGCCGGGATCCGGATTTTCCTTGTCGAACCCGACGTCCTTCTCCCACGCGACGATGCCCCACATCTTGCCGCCGCAGTTGTCGATGCGGATGTGTCGCGTAGCCATCCTTGACCAGCCAGTCGCCGATCACCGACGCGTCGGAGCCGAGTGCGCTCGCACTCGTGAGCGACAGGATTGCTGCGCTTGCGATCAAAAGTTTCATCGGCCTCGATCCAGATTTATTCGGGTGCCCAACACCATTGGCCTAGTGTTTGTTTCAGGCGGGATTTCGGCAAATATGCCGCATTGCTGCCCATCTGAGTTGGGCTAGGTTGCGTTTCGCGTGATCCCGGGAACAGTACGACATGGATTCGGGTGCGAATATCGATATCGCTGCCCTCTTCGAATCCCACGAAGCTGAGCGATTTAGCCTGCATACGCGCCGTCTCAATGAGCAGATGGTCCGTGTGCTGCGGACGATCGGCTATGATGTAGGATTTTGCAAGGGACGCGGGCAATACCTCTATGATCGCAAGGACGAGCGCTATCTCGATCTGCTGAGCGGATTTGGTGTCTTTGCGCTCGGCCGCAACCACCCGACGATTCGCGCGGCGCTCAAGAGCGCGCTCGATGCCGACCTGCCGAACCTCGTGCAGATGGATGTCTCGACGCTTGCCGGAATTCTGGCCGAGCGGCTGCTCGCGCTCGTTCCGCATCTCGACAAGGTGTTCTTTGCAAACTCCGGCGCGGAGTTGGTCGAGGCCGCGATCAAGTTCGCGCGCTCCGCGACCGGCCGGCCCGGCATCGTCTATTGCAGTCACGCGTTCCACGGCCTGACCTACGGCGCGCTCTCGCTCAACGGCGACGAAGTGTTCCGGCAGGGCTTCGAGCCGTTGTTGCCGGAGTGCGTGCGCATTCCGTTCAACGATCTCGACCGCGCTCGAACAGGCGCTGTCGTCTCGGCGCATGGCGGCATTCATCGTCGAGCCGATCCAGGGCAAGGGCGTGATCCTGCCGAGCGAGGAGTATCTGAAGGGCGCCGAGCATCTGTGCCGGCGCTACGAGACACTATTCGTCGCCGACGAGATCCAGACCGGGATCGGGCGCACCGGCAAGTTCCTCGCCGGCGAGCACTGGGGCATCGAGCCCGACATGGTGCTGCTCGCCAAGGCGCTGTCCGGCGGGCACGTGCCGGTCGGCGCAGTGCTGATGCGCAAAGGGATATTCGACAAGGTGTTCAACCGCATGGACCGCGCCGTGGTGCACGGCTCGACGTTCTCGAAGAACGATCTCGCGATGGCGGCCGGCATCGCGACGCTCGAAGTCATGAAGGCCGAAGCGGGTGACCGAGAACGCGGCGCGCACCGGAGAGCGGCTGCTACGCGAGCTCTCGGCGCTCTTGCGGACAACTACGAGCTGCTGAAAGACGTGCGCGGCAAGGGCCTGATGATCGGCGTCGAGTTCGGCGCGCCGAGTTCGCTCAAGCTCAAGGCGTCGTGGAGCATGCTGGAGACGGCGAGCAAGGGCCTGTTCTGCCAGCTCATCACCATCCCGCTGTTCAAGCAGCACAAGATCCTGACGCAGGTGGCGGGCCACGGCAGCCATACCGTCAAGCTTCTGCCGCCGCTGATCATCAATGACGAGGACTGCGACTGGATCGTGCGCGCGTTCGACGACGTGATCGCCGACAGTCACCGGCGGGCGCGGTCTGGTCGCTCGGCAAGACGCTGGTCGAGCACGCGCTGCGCGCGAGCGCGTAGCGTTGCCGTCATCCCGGGCGAGCGCAGCGAGACCCGGGATCCATCAAGCAACAGCGTCGCAGAATCGTGGGACTGTGGTATCGTGGCGTCCGGCTCTCTTTCGCTGCGCTCATTCGGCCGGGATGACAGTTGAGCGATGTGAGGTGATTGATGCGCGCCGCCTGGTACGAGAAGAACGGCACCGCGAAGGACGTGCTGCACGTCGGCGAGGTCGAAACGCCGAAGCCGGGTCCGGGCGAAGTGCGCATCAAGCTGAAGACCTCCGGCGTCAATCCGTCGGACGTGAAGAACCGCGCCGGAACCACGCGCAAGATCGCGTTTCCGCGCGTCATTCCGCACAGCGACGGCGCCGGCGAGATCGACATGGTCGGCGACGGCGTCGCGCCCGTCGCGCGTCGGCGAACGAGTCTGGACCTGGAATGCGCAATGGAAGCGTCCGTTCGGCACCGCGGCCGAATACATCGTGCTGCCGGCGACCCAGGCGGTGCGGCTGCCTGCCGCGATCGGCTTCGAGGCGGGCGCGTGCTTCGGTATTCCGGCGCTCACCGCCTGGCACGCGATCGACATCGCCGGCACCGGGAAGGGCACGACCTTGCTGATCGCGGGCGGCGCCGGCGCGGTCGCGCATTACGCGATCCAGTTCGCCAAGGCGCGCGGCGCGACCGTGATCGCCACGGTGTCGTCGCCCGAAAAAGCAAAGATCGCGCGCGACGCAGGCGCCGATCACACCATCGACCGCAAGACCGAGGATGTCGGCGAGCGCGTGATGGCGCTGACCAAGGGCGGCGTCGACGCGGTGATCGAACTCGATCTCACGGCGAACGCCGGCCTTTTGCCGGGCGTGCTGCGCCCGCGCGGCACGCTTGTCGTCTACGGCACCGGCCCGCAGGTGCAATTCCCCGGCTCGTTCTGCCTCGTCAACAACATCACGGTGAAGTTCCTGCTGGTCTACGAGCTGACGGCGGACGAGCGCGCCCGCGCGGTCGCCGACATCACGCGCATGCTGGAAGCGAACGCGCTGAAGCACAATGTCGCCAGGACGTTTCCGCTCGCCGACATCGTCGCGGCGCACGAGACGGTCGAGAGCGGAAAGGTGATGGGCAACGTCGTGATGACGATCTAGCGCGCCACCATCGGCCTTGCTTCAAGCACCGGCTCGCGCACCGGCACGCCACGGAAGGGCGAACCCTCCTCGAACCACGATTTCGGCGCCGGATGCCCCCACAACGTCTGGCGCTGCGGATCGTCGAGCGTCCAGCGGATCGGCTCGTGATCGGTGTCGACCGTGAGGTAGTCCGAGGTGAACAGCTCGACGCGATGACCATCGGGATCGCGGACGTAGAGGAAGAACGCGTTGGCGATGCCGTGCCGGCCGGGGCCGCGCTCCATGTTCGGCAGATAGCCCGAGGTTGCCATCACGTCACAGGTGTTGAGAATGTCGAGCGCGTTCGAATTCCACACGCCGATGTGGTGCAGGCGCGGACCCTTGCCGTTGGTGAAGGCGAGATCGTGCGTACTGCCGCGGCGCTGCAGCCATACGGCCCAGAGCTTCGGATCGGCACCTTCGGTCTCGGTCGTCTCGGTAAGCCGGAAGCCGAGCGCGGTGTAGAAGTCGTAGGATTTCTGCACATCCGGCGTGAAGCAATTGATGTGGTCGATGCGCTGGATACGCGCGCCCTTGTAGGCCGCGTATTTCTGCAGCATCGAGGGAACGCGATCCATCTTGAAGTAGAGATCGATCGGCATGCCAACGGGATCGACGGTGCGCAGCGTGCGCCCCTGGAACGGCAGGTTTGGCCACGCCACCGGCAGCTTGCGCGCAGCGAGCCATTCGGCGGCTTTGTCGAGGTCGTCATCACTGCCGACCTTGAAGCCGATCGCGAGCGCCGCGATGTCCTGCGACTTGCGTAAGATCACCGAATGATGATTGCGCTCCTCCAGCCCGCGCAGATAGAGCGCGTCGCTGTCTTCGTCGCTGACGATGTAGCCGAGACAGTCGACATAGAACGCGCGCGAACGCGCGAGGTCGGCGACGCCGAGCTCGACATGGCTCGCGCGCACGATGTTGAACGGCGGATCGAAGACGGGATCGCGCAGCATCAGGTACCGATCTTCGGAATCTTGTGATTGTCCGAGCGCGATCGCGATGTTCTTTGTTTCCATGGAGAAATCGAAAGCGTCTCGAACGTCTCGCCGCTGCCCAAATCCGCCTTGCCGTCGATCAGGTGCGCGACTGGCTTGTCGCGGAAACGTTTGAGAAATCCCTCCGCGCGCGCGATCGTCTTGTCGAGCGTCGTGCTCATGCGGCGCTGGCCTGCCTTTCGCGCATGCCGTTGCGCAACAGCCGCGTCTCGGGATCGATCTCGTGGATCTCGACCGTCAGCGCCAGCGGCCGCGCCTTGAACACCGCCTCGAGCGTCTTGTTGGCTTGATCGTAGATCGCCTGCACGGCCTGCTTCTTCTGCTCCAAGGTGCGGCCCTTGCGCGCCCGGATATCGATGTGCACGAAGGCGTTGTCCGGCGAGCCGTCGCCGACGCGGAAATGCTCGCGGCGCTTCAGCCGCGTGCGCACCGCGACCGGCTCGGCGATGCCGCTGGTGATCGCGGCGGCATGGATTTCCTCGACCAGGCGCTGCGGTGTGATCTCGGCTTCGATGTTGGCCGAATATTCCACGATCACGTGCGGCATGGTGTTTCTCCAACGTGTGGTTTGACGCCTGCGCTGAATTCTAACATGTTCTGGGCGAGGCAACCGGGCGGAATCAAGTGATTCCGCGCGTCCCCGCGAAAGCGGGGACCCAGCCATGAAACGACAGACTGATTCCCGCTGGAGTTTATCCCCGACTCGATCGGGGACGGGAATGAGCGGAAGGTGGGATGAAACTCGCATCGTTTTCGGCCGGCGGCCGCTCGAGCTACGGCGCCGTCATGGGCAACGGCATCGTCGATCTCGGGCGGCGCCTGAAATACGCAAGCCTGCTCGACGTGCTGCGCGCGGGTGCGCTCGGCGAAGTCCGCAAGGCGGCCGCGGCGCGCGCCCGACATCGCGCTTCCGGTCGTCACGCTGCTGCGGCCGATCCTGTTTCCGGAAAAGATCCTCTGCATCGGCGTGAACTACGCCAACCGCAACGAGGAATACAAAGACGGCAGCGAGCAGGCCGAAATATCCGAGCATGTTCTTCCGCACGCCGGGCTCGTTCGTCGGCTCGGGCGAGCCGCTGGTGAAGCCCAGCGTGACGCAGCAGTTCGACTACGAGGGCGAGATCGCGCTGGTGATCGGCAAGGAGGGGCGCACGATCGCCAAGGAGCGCGCGCACGAGCACATCGCGGGCTACATGCTGTGCAACGAAGGCACGCGCGCGCGAGTGGACGCGCCACGCCAAGTTCAACGTCACGCAGGGCAAGAACTTCGACGCCTCGGGCAGCCTCGGCCCCTGGATGGTCACGGCCGACGAGATCGATCCGGCAAAGCCGCTGCATCTCACGACCAAGGTGAACGGCGAGACGCGCCAGGACGACACCACCGCGAACCTGATCTTCTCGCTTCGCGGACCTGCTCGCCTACATCACGATCTTCACCACGCTTGAAGCCCGGCGACATCATCGTGACCGGCACGCCGGTCGGCGCCGGCGCGCGCTTCGATCCGCCGCGCTGGCTCAAGGCCGGCGACGTGGTGGAGGTGTCGGTTCCGGAGATCGGAACGCTGAGCAATCGGGTGGTGGACGAGGCGCTGAGCTGAGTACTTCTCAGTTTAGAAAGCTTTCAGTCTGCGAAGATTTCTGCGCCGCAGCATTAACCCAAGATTTGCAACACCTTGGAATTCCTCCAAAAAGTGCTTTTCTTTTTGCATGCCGACTACACATCGACTTAACCAAAGACCGGTCGAACCGGGTAGCGGCGAAGTACCGTAATGATCGTTTGTTCCTGCAACGTCTTCAGCGACCGCGACGTGCGGTCGGCGCTCGATAGCGCGCCCGGCCCGGCCGGCCACCGCCAACCAGGTCTATGGCTGCCTCGGATGCAGCCCGCAATGCGGGCGGTGCGCCCGCACCATCCGCCGCATCATGGACGAGGCGCTGAAGACCTGTGCGCGGTTGCGTGCGCGTCGCCTGCGCGCATGTCGAGATCGCCGCGCGGTCGAAACCAAGCTGCGGCGATACCACTATCGGCACGCTGATTGGCGCATTGTCTGCCGTGCGCTTGAAGTGACGGATCTTCACATTAGAATAAGTTTAAATGTACGGACGGGCCGCCGGTTTCGCGGCCCCGATGCCAGGAGCGCGAGCCATGAAGGGCGACGCCAAGGTCATCGACTATCTCAACAAGGGCCTGCGCAGCGAACTGACCGCGATCAACCAGTACTGGCTGCACTACCGGCTGCTCGACAACTGGGGCTACAAGGACCTCGCCAAGAAGTGGCGCAAGGAATCGATCGAGGAGATGGAGCACGCCGACAAGTTCGTCGACCGCATCATCTTCCTCGATGGCTTCCCCAACATGCAGGTGCTCGATCCGCTGCACATCGGGCAGAACGTCAAGGAGATCCTCGACTGCGACCTGCAGGCGGAGATCGATGCGCGCGCGCTCTATCAGGAGGCCGCGACCCACTGCGCATTCGGTGAAGGACTACGTCTCGCGCGACCTGTTCGAGGAACTGATGACGGACGAGGAGCACCACATCGACTTCCTCGAGATCGCAGCTCGATCTCGTCGAGCAGCTCGGCGTGCAGCTCTACGCGCAGCACCACATCGGCAAGCTGGACGAGGAGAAGTAGGTTCGTCAGGCGCAAGCCGCGAACTCCGTCACCCTCCCCTGGAGGGGGAGGGTCGACGCGAGCAAAGCGAGCGGCGGGGTGGGGTGACGATCCCGCGGCTCGCAATGGCTTCGCAAAGCTCACCCCACCCCGGCTTGGCTCATTACGTTCGCCTCGCCGACCCTCCCCCTCCAGGGGAGGGTGAGATCGAGTTTGCCGCGAGAGTATCACGCACTCGCAAACAACCGTTCCGCAATCTTCACCAACTCATCCACGCACGCCTCGACGTCCTTTCCCGACGTGTCGAGCCGTGCATGCGCGCGGCCATAGAGCGGCGCGCGTGCCTCGAGGATCGCGACCAGATCGTTCATCGCGTCGCGATTGTGCGCCATCGGGCGGAAGTCGCCTTGCTCCATCACGCGGCGCATGTGCTCGGCGGGCGAGGCCTGCAGCCAGATGACGTGTGTCTGCTCGAGCAATTGCGCGAAGGTCACCTCGTCGGCGACGATGCCGCCGGCGGTCGCGATCACGGCGGACTCGATTGCCAGCAACGACGCGCGTCAGACACTCGCGCTCGTAGCGGCGGAACGTGCCCTGTCCATAGACGTCGAACAGCGTCGAGACCGGCGCGCCATGCTCGTGCTCGATCATCTTGTCGAGCTCGACGAACGGAGCAGCCGAGCCGCTCCGCGAGCATCGTGCCGAGTGTCGACTTGCCGGCGCCGCGCAGGCCGACAAGCGCGATTCGCTTGTCGCGCGCCGTCGGCATTGCGACGCCCATGCGCGCGAATGCATTCAGGAAGCTCTTGATCTCCTCCACGGGAAGCTGGCGCAGGTGCACCAGCGC
Source organism: uncultured Alphaproteobacteria bacterium (assembly GCA_963778455.1). Taxonomy (GTDB): domain Bacteria; phylum Pseudomonadota; class Alphaproteobacteria; order Rhizobiales; family Xanthobacteraceae; genus PALSA-894. The sequence goes on along the minus strand of CAVZUL010000004.1, from coordinate 732,830 downwards.
GCGGCGGCGCGCTTCTTGAAGAGTAACCGCCGGCAGCAAATCGAACAGATCGAGCGTCAGCGCGCGCGCGATCGCGTCGAGCGACCAGCACGCTCGGATTGCCGACGCCAAGCTCGATCTGCGCGACGAAGCGCTCCGACATGTCTGGCTCTGCTTCGCCAGCATCTTGCGCGTCATGCCGCGCTTGGCGCGCTCATTGCGCACCAGATAGCCGATCTCGCGCAACAGCGGCGTGTTCTCGGCGCGCACCTGCTTGGCGGGCCGGCGCGCCGGCCGCAGTGGGCGGTTGCTGATGTAAGGCGGAGCGGAGTCGGTCACGATGGTTTCATTCTTGTAGCCCGGATGGAGCGCAGCGAAATCCGGGCGGATATTGATGGTGTTGTCCCCGCTACGCCCCCGGGGCAGCTACGTCTCGATCTTCACGTATTCGAAATCGCCCGGCTTGTTGTCGATGCCGACCTTGGGCGGCGAGATCCATGAGGCGAACTTGCCGGCCTCGGTCTCCGACGTCATCAGGCTGGCGATGAAGTCGCCGTCCTCCGTCGACGGCAGCCACTCGCTCTTGCGCTTCTCCCACGCCGCGTCGTCGATCAGCGCGCCGTCGGGCGTCGCGTGCACGTCCTTGAACTCGCCGATCTGCGCGGTGGAACGCGACGTTCGGCAGCGTCGAGCTTGTAGTCGTAGCCGGCGAGCGAGATGATCTTGTTCCAGCGCAGCAGGCCCTTCACGCAGTCCTGCGTGTAGTCGTCGCGCAGCCGCATGTTGAGCGCGGTGAGCGCCGGCTCGTCGACGCGCTTGATCTCCCCGTTCACCAGCTTGAGCACCGGATAGGTGTCGTTCTTGAGCTGGTGATCGTCCTCGATCTGCGTCTCGCGATAGCGGCCCTTCACGCCGGCGTTGAAGGCATTCGCCGCGTTGGTCGACACCTCCGAGCCGAACAGGTCGAGCGAGAGCGTGTAATGCAGGTTCAGCTTCTTCTGGATCGTCGGCAGGTCGATCACGCCGAGCGCGCGCACCTTGGCGACGTCGGTCGGGTCCTCGATGCCGGCTTCCTTCATGGCGTCGCAGGTGCGCTGCACCACGCGGCTGATGCCGGTCTCGCCGACGAACATGTGGTGCGCTTCCTCGGTCAGCATGAAGCGGCAGGTGCGCGACAGCGGATCGAAGCCGGACTGCGCCAGCGAGTGCAACTGCATCTTGCCGTCGCGGTCGGTGAAGTAGGTGAACATGAAGAACGACAGCCAGTCCGGCGTCGCCTCGTTGAACGCGCCGAGCATGCGCGGCGCATCCGCCGAGCCGGAGCGTCGGCGCAAGCAGGTCGTCCGCTTCCTCGCGGCCGTCGCGGCCGAAATATTTCTGCAGCAGATAGACCATCGCCCAGAGGTGACGGCCTTCCTCGACGTTCACCTGGAACAGGTTGCGCATGTCGTAGAGCGAGGGCGCGGTCTTGCCGAGATGGCGCTGCTGCTCGACCGAGGCCGGCTCGGTGTCGCCCTGGATCACGATCAGGCGGCGCAGCATCGCGCGATGCTCGCCCGGCACGTCCTGCCACGCCGGCTCGCCGAAGCTTTGGCCGAACGGCACCTTGCGGTTTTCCTCCTGCGGCGCAAGCAGGATGCCCCAGCGATAGTCCGGCATGCTGCACGTAATCGAACTTGGCCCAGCCGCGCGGATCGACCGAATAGGCGGTGCGCAGATAGACGAGCGACTCCTGGAAGCCGTCCGGCCCCATGTCGTGCCACCAGTCGATGTAGCCCGGATGCCAGCTTTCCAGCGCCTTGAGCACGCGGCGGTCCTCGCCGAGGCCGACATTGTTCGGGATGGTGGTGGAGTAATCGACCTTGATGTCGTGCACGTTCATGGGCACTCCTCTTTTCCGTCGTCATGGGCTTGACCCGGCCATCCTGCTTAGGCGGGCACTGTGCATTCCTTATCGGGATCACCGGGTCTCGCCGCTGAGCGGCGGCCCGGTGATGACGACTAGACTCTTCAAATCGAAATTCGGCTTCTGCCCCGAGCCGTAGCGCGTCAGCGCGCCCTCGGGACCGACCGCGTTCGGGCGCTGGAAGATCCAGTTCTGCCACGCGGTCAGCCGCGCGAAGATCTTCGTCTCCATCGTCTCGGGGCCAGCAAATCGAAGATTTGCCTCCATGCCGGTGAGGCCGTCGGGCGAGAAGCTCGCGCGCTCCTCGAGGAAGACGCGCACCTCGTCATCCCAGTCGATGTCGTCGAGCGCGAAGGTGACGAGGCCGAGCTCGTTCGGCTTCCTCCGCATCGAGCGCCTTGCCGGCCGCCGCCTTGCGCGGCATCGAGCGAATGCGGGCTCGCCGAGGAAGCGCGTCGCGAGCCGCGACAGGCCGTTGCTCATCGGGAGCGGCCGAAGTTCACGGCGTGCAAGGTCAAGGTCGCGGGCGGCCGGTTGTCGCCGGCAAATTCGCCGATCAGCATGTAGGAGCGGTCGGCCGCGAACGACGAGCTCGGCGAGCGTGCCGGCGAAGCACGAGCCGGGCTCGATCAGCGTGGCGAGCGAGCGCGACGTCATGTCGACGCGCTTGAGCACGCGCTTCCAAAGCCCGAGGATCTCGCGCGCGAGCCAGTGCTTGGCGTTGGCGGTCGAGGAATTCGTCGTGTGCGAGCACGCGCTGCGGATCGCCGAACGTCTTGAACACGATGATGGCGATCTCAAGCTCGTTGAGCCGCAGGTCGCAGGATCGCGTCGTCGAGCTCGCGCGCGACAGCGAAGCGGCCAGTAGTCCGCGCCGAGCTTGGCGAGCGCGTCGGTATCCGTCGGCGGTGCCTGCTCCGGACCGCGGATCGTGATGGTGACGATGCGCTGTTCGCGCTCGATGTCGACATCGACGGTGGAGTAACGGAGCCGATCGCCCGAAATCTCGCGCTGCGAGCGGCGTCAGCTCGATACCCGTGAGGCCGGCAGGCCGCTGCGACTGTCCGGCCAGCTCCTTCACGCGCGCGCCCACCGCATCATCGAGTTTGGAGCGCGGCGCGACCTCGTCGACCAGCCGCCAGTCGACCGCGCGCTTGCCCTTCACGCCTTCTTCCGTTGTGCAGAACACGTCGGCATGATCGCGGCGAACCTTGCGCTTGTCGGTGACGCGCGTCAGCCCGCCGGTGCCGGGCAGCACCGCGAGCAGCGGCAGCTCGGGCAGCGACACCGAGGCCGAGCCGTCGTCCACCAGCATGATGTGGTCGCAGGCGAGCGCGAGCTCGTAGCCGCCGCCCGCCGCGGTGCCGTTCACCACGCAGAGATATTTTTGGCCGGCAGTCGCGCTCGCGTCCTCGATCCCGTTGCGCGTCTCGTTGGTGAACTTGCAGAAGTTGACCTTGTGGGCATGCGTCGCGCTCGCCAGCATGCGGATGTTGGCGCCGGCGCAGAACACCCGATCCTTGCCCGACTTGAGCACGACGACCTTCACCGCCGGGTGCTCGAAGCGCAGCCGCTCGATCGCGTCGGCAAGCTCGATGTCGACGCCGAGGTCGTAGGAGTTGAGCTTCAGCTCATAGCCGCCGAGCAGGCCGCCCTTTTCGTCGACGTCCATGGTGAGCGTCGCGACCTCGCCGTCGACCGCCAGCTTCCAATGCCGGTAGCGCGACGGCTCGGTGCGGAAATCGATCGCGCCATTGCCGTCGGCGCGCGCCTCGGCGGCTTCTCCCATGGCCTCTCTCCAAAATTCTCTTTATATTACAATGATTGAACAGGAACTATAGTGCATATCGGTGTGGCAGGCAATCGGCTTGGCAAGAAAAATCAGGCCGCGTTTTCAAGCCCTTCACCGTGGACGCGGAAGATCCGGTCGGTGAACGCCGCGATGGCGCCAAGCGTTTCATCCGGCTTCTCGCGATGCGGCGCGTGGCCGACGCCGGGCAGCACCGCGGTCTCGACCGGGCAGTAGCATTCCTCCTCCACCACCCGCACCTGCGCGAGCGTGCCGTAAGGATCGGCGGCGCCCTGCACCACCAGCACCGGCACGCGGATATAGGCGAGCGCATCCGTGGTATCGAAGGTCGCGAAGCCCGGATCGAGCCACGCGCCGCTCCAGCCGCGGAACGCCGCATCGACGTCGGCGTGATGGCGCGCGAGCCGCGCGCGCAGGTCGGTCGTGTCGTAGGTCGTCGACGGTCTTGCGGATCGCTTCGAGTTGCTTGCTTCCATGAAGAAGTGCGGCGCCATCAGGACGAGCCCGCGCACGCGATGGTCCTGCACGCTGCCGGCGTACCAGGCGGCGATCGTCGCGCCGTCGCTGTGGCCGAACAGGATGCCGCGCCTGAAGCCGATCGCGTCGAGCAGTTGCGGCAGCACGTCGGTCGCCTCGCGCTGCATGTAGTCGAGCGGGCGCGGCAACGTGATCGTGGACGACTTGCCGTAGCCGGCGCGCGAATAGACGAACACGCCGGCGCCGGTTTTCTCCGCGAGCTTCTGCGGGAAGTCGCCCCAGGTCGTGACCGAGCCGAGCCCCTCATGCAGCATCACGATGGTCGGCGCCGCGTCCGGCCGCGGGCCGATCATGCGGTATTCGAGCGAGGTGCCATTGATGGAGAGGTGGCCGGAGTCGGAAATCATGCGCGGCTCTTTCCTTTCCCTCGCCCCGCGAAGCGGGGAGAGGGTGCCGAGCGAAGCGAGGCGGGTGAGGGGCCTCTCGCGTTAGTCATTGCCCCTCACCCGGCTCGCAGCTTCGCTGCTCGCCACCCTCTCCCCGCAAGTGCGGGGAGAGGGAAAGCAAGTCAATCCCTCAACTTGAATCGCTGGATCTTGCCCGTCGCGGTTTTCGGCAGGCTGTCGACGATCTCGATCCAGCGCGGATATTTCCACATGCCGATCTGCTGCTTCACGTGCTCCTTCAGCGCTTCGCGCAGCGGATCGTCGCCGCTTCGCGCCGTCCTTCGAGCGTGATGTAGGCCTTCGGCCGCAGCAGCCCGTCGCCGTCTTCCTTCGCCACCACCGCGGCCTCCAGCACCGACGGGTGCGTGATCAGCGCGGACTCCACATCGAACGGCGACACCCACAGGCCCGACACCTTGAACATGTCGTCGTTGCGCCCGCAGTAGCGATACATGCCGTCCGCGTCGCGCACATAGATGTCGCCGGTGCGTGTCCACTCGCCCTCGAAGGTGCGGCGCGTCTTCTCGCGCTGGTTCCAGTAGCCCTCCGCGGCGGTCGGCCCGCGCACCAGAAGCTCGCCGAGCTCGCCGTCCGGCACGTCGGCGCCCTTGTCGTCGACGATGCGCAGCTCGTAGCCGGCGACCGCCACGCCCGTGGTGCCGTAGCGCAGCTTGCCCGGCTGGTTGGAGATGAAGATGTGCAGCATCTCGGTCGAGCCGATGCCGTCGAGGATGTCGACGCCGAAACGCTTCTTCCATTCGGTGCCGACATGCTCGGGCAGCGCCTCGGCGGCCGACACGCACCAGCGCAGGCGTTTCGAGCCGTTCTCCGGCGTGCAGGCGGGGTCGGCGAGCATCATGGCGTAGAGCGTCGGCGCGCCGAAGAACAGTGTCGGCTGCTCGCGCCGCAGCACCTCGAAGATCGCGGCCGGCGTCGGGCGATCGGGCAGCAGCGCGGCGGTCGCGCCGACCGACATCGGAAAGCTCATGCCGTTGCCGAGGCCGTAGGCGTGATAGAGCTTGCCGGCCGAGAAGCAGACGTCGCTCTCGGTGATGCCGAGCACGCCCTGCGCGTAAAGCTTCGCGGTCGCCATCGGGCTCGAATGCACATGCCGCACGCCCTTCGGCATGCCGGTCGAGCCCGACGAATAGAGCCAGAACGCGACCTCGTCGGCCGACGTGTCCGCGGGCGCCGCAGGGCTCTCCGCGGCTAGCAGCTTGCCGAAGTCTCGGATATTGCCCCGGCTCGTCGCCGACCACGACCAGCGTCTTGAGCGGCAGCCCGACCATCGCGGTCTCGGCGGCTTTGAGAAACGGCGGCTGAGACGAACAGCGCCTTGGCGCGCGAAGTCCTGCAGGATGTAGCGGAACTGCTCGACCGGCAGCAGCGTGTTGAGCGGGATCGGAATGATGCCGGCGCGGATCGCGCCCCAGAACAGCACCGGGAAATCGACCGTGTCGAGCATGATCATCGCGACGCGGTCTTCGCGCTGCAAGCCGAGCCGCGTCAGCATCGGCCCGACGCGCGCGACATTGTCCGCCAGCTCGCCGTAGGTCAGCCGCCGCGCCGGATCGATGAACGCGACCTTGCCGCCGCGCCCTTCCGCGACGTTGCGGTCGACCATGTCGACGGCGGCGTTGTAGCGTCCCATTGAGGTTTCCCGGGATTGAGCTTTTCGGCATTATAGGGCGAGCGCCTGATCGGACAAATCGAGGACCGCCATGGACACCGACACGACGTTGCGCGCGCGCGCCGACGAAAGCATCCGCATCGGCGGCTTCTCCATCGACATCCTGGTGCAGGGATTTCCCGGCAAGACCGTGTGCCACGGCGGTCTCGGCTGGAGCACGGTCGCGCTCATCCGCGGGCAGGGCAGGGTGATCCTCGTGGACGCGGGCAATTTCGGCATGCGGCGCGTGATCGCTTCCCGGCTCGAAGCGCACGGGCTGACGCCGTCCGACGTGACCGACGTGATCCTGACGCACGCGCACTACGACCACTCGATCAACTGGCCGATGTTTTCATCCTCGCGCGTGCTGATCGGCAAGCAGGAGCTTGAATGGGCTGTCGCGCAGCCGCATCGGCCACCACACCATTCCGGAATTCTATGTGCGCGAACTTGCGGTCTCGAAGCAGCTGCACAACGTCGAGATCGCCGAGGAAGTGATCCCGGGGCTCACCGCCTATGCGGGGCCCGGCCACACTCCGGGACATCTCGTCTACGTGCTCAACGGCGGCGAGCGCGACGTGATCTTTTCCGGCGACGCTGCCAAGAACCGCGCCGAGATGCTCTCGCGCGAAGCCGACATGACGATGAACGCCGGCGACAGCCGCCGCACCATGGAGCGCATCTGGGATCTGTGGCGCAAGAAGCCCGGCTCGATCCTGGTGCCCGGTCACGATGTGCCGATGCGGCTCGAGAACGACGAGCCGGTCTACATCGCCAAGCGCACCGCGGGCATCAGCGCGTGGTTCGGGCGCACGCTCGAAGAGACGACGCTGATCGAGTTGAAGGTGTAGACTTCATTTCCGAGCCGAGCACTCCGGAGCAAGTCTCTCAACTAGGATATAGGCAGGCATTCTTGAAAGAGGGCCCAGCGCACTTTTTTGCACCTGAGGGACAAGACGTTCTCTATCATTACACCACTGCAGACGCTGCCTTCGCGATGCTTGGAAGTCAAAGTTTCTGGCTTTCAGAATATTCAAAGACGAATGATTCGTCCGAATATGCATATGCCCGCGCTCGCTATGTCGATGCCTATCGAAATAGGCAGGTTTGGATTGATGACTTTCCTCGCTTCATGACGACCGCAACGTTGGTCGGTTCAGAATCGAATACAGTGATGCTCATTGGTTCTTTGACGCCAAATAAGGACGACCTGGATCAATGGCGCCGTTATGGTGACAACGCAGGAGGGTGTGTTGTCGGAATTGATACGCGATTTCTCGAAAATTCAGCGGGCGTAACGATACGAAAAATCGTTTACGATGAAAAAGAACTGGAAACATTTGTAAATTGCGGTCTCATGATGATGCAAACTGCGTATGAAGAGGCGCCGGAAAACGTCCCTGAACTACGAGAGCTGGCATTTCTTTTCGTTGCCGATCTCTTTGCGTTCAAGCATCCAGCATTCGCTTCAGAGCACGAAATTCGAATTTCCCGGGTAATGGTTGCAGACGAAAACGCAGAACACGGCATCAGAGATCCCGGCGGCCGTCAGGCCGACGGAACATCACTACCCTCTCTTCCTACAAAAATTCGGGAAGGGAAGTTTGGATTGACTAGATACGTAGAATTACCGCTTTCATATTCCGATGGTCGGAGTGCCATCGTGTCGGTTGGATTTGGACCTACTTTTCCGAGTAAATCCAAAGCGCGATTTGAAGAGCTAGCAGCGACTATGCATTCGCCGCCGGAAATATGGCAGTCCACCATCCCGTACCGCGGTTGAGAATGGTACGCAGTTCGGTTGACCGAAGAGACGACGCTGATCGAGCTGAAGGTCTAAAGCTTCGGGATCCCGGCCTGGTCGAGGATCTCCTTGAACATCCCGACTTCCTTCGAGACGCGCGCCCAGGCGGCATCGGCACCCTTCGGCCGCACCTGGAAGCCGGCCTTGAAGAGCTTTTCCTTCATCTCCTGCGTCGAAAGAACTTTCAGCACTTCGGCCTCGATCCACTTGATCGCTTCCGGCGGCGTCCTGGCGGGCGCAAGCAGCACAGTGTCGGTCGCGAACACGAAGTCCTTGTAACCCTCCTCCTGCATGGTCGGAACGTCCGGCAGGTCGGGCCAGCGCGTCTCGCCGGTGATGGCGAGGCAGCGCAGCGTGCCGGCCTTGATGTGCGGATGAGCCGGCGGCAATGACCCGGAGGAGAGCTGCGCGGTGCCGCTGAGCAGCGCCTGCAGCGCGTCACCGCCGCCCTTGTAGACGACATTCTCCAGCTGGGGCATCTGCTCGCGGATTTTCAGAACTGTGGCTTGGATCTGCGGCGTGGTGCCGATCGGCGGCGTTGCGACGTTGAACTTGTCCGGGTTGGCCTTCGCGAGAGCGACGAACTCCTTGATGGTCTTGGCCGGCAATAAAGATTGGACCACGAACGTGTTCGGAGACGTCGCCAGTTCGCAGACGCCAACGAAGTCCTTGGCCGGATCGTAAGGCAGCTTGGCGTAGAGCGCGGGGTTGACCGAATAGGCATTCGTGGCGAGCAGGATCGTGTAGCCGTCGGGTTCGGAACGCGCCGCGTTGCCCATCCCGATGTTGCCGCCGGCGCCGCCGATGTTCTCGATGAAGAAATTCTTCCCCGTCGATTGCTGCAGCGCGCCTGCGATCATGCGCCCCACGAGGTCGGACGGGCCACCCGGCGTGTTGGCGACCACGATCCTCACCGGACGATCCGGGTAGGCGGCAAGCGCGGAATGCGCGCGCATGATGGCTGGAGCCGCAACGCCGGCAGCGAGCGCGCCCTTGAGGATTCGTCGCCGCGACAGGATGGTGGATGCGCGTGGTTTGCTCATCGTCGTCCCCTCTGAGTGCCGTTATTGCGCTGACGCGAGGCGTGCCGAAGGCTAAGCCCGAAGGATCAGGTCGTTCAACCCCCGGGCGCGCGAGCAGGGCGAAATGACGCTGAGAGGATCGGGGCTTGCGGCTTGGCCGAATAGCCTTGAGAGTGCCGGATACCGGCTCTATTGTCTCTGGTTGTATGCAATTCGGCGGGTTCGTGCGGATGACAAAGGCGATCTTCGCAATCGTAGCCGCAGCAGTCCTGTCATGCGGGCTCATGGGAGGAGGCGCGCCCGATCGTGCGGTCGCGACGACGTTGCAGCCGAACTGGGCCGAGATACCCTGGCCGTTTCCGATCGATCAGTGGGGCACGGGCAAGGCCTTCGTCTGCAAGGCCGCGGACTGCGGCACCGAGGTGACGCTCTATCTCCGCGCCAAGATCGGTTTCTGCAATTGCTCGACCGGTGTCGCGGACGACGAGGAGCTCGACCGCATCAGCGATTTCGACCTGTTGGGAAATCAACTCACCGCGCAGGGGCCGGGCCAGCCGATCAGGGTCGCCTGGATGAAGGGGCGTGCCCGCGCCTTTTCGATCGGCGGGCCGCAGCGCGCGGGCAAGTCCGCGCTCTCGGTCGGGTTCAACGATCGCTGCGATGCCATCGTGGCGACTGCGGTGGCGCCGCTGGAACGCCCGGCCGCGATCGAGGCGGCGGTGCTCGAATTCCTCAACAGCCGGACAGTGCTGCGCTGGGCGCAGGTGGCGCTCGGGCTGTAGCGCCTAGTGGAGCTGGCCGATCTCGGTCAGGAACTTGCGGCACGAGCCCGCGAGCCGCACCTTGTTCTGCTGCAGGCACGCCAAGACCTGCATGTCGTCGCCGAAGAACTTGCTGCACATCCGCCGCGAGTCGCCACCGCAGGCCTTGTCGCCGCGCTTGCGGATGTCGTCGTGCTGCGCAGTGGCGGGCGTCAACGCGGCGCTGGCGATAGTTCCAAGAGAGAGCAGGGCCGCGAACAGACTGGTGCGAGATACAAGCACTGGCGCCTCCGGCATATGTTTCAGCGCGCCGACGATACACGCGGACTCGCCGGAAAGCCTTGCCTTAATTTCCCCGCCCACAAGTTCGCGCGGAACCGTTGCAGGTCGGCACCAGTGGCGTGCCGGAAGGTCAAAGCGCGTTACATCCTGTGCCGCGCCTTCGCCTCCTCGATCGTCTTCCACACCCGCTCCGGCGTTGCCGGCATCTCGATGTTGGCGACGCCATAATCGGACAACGCATCGACGATCGCGTTCATCACCGAGGTAAGCGCGCCGGCGCAGCCCGCCTCGCCACAGCCCTTCACGCCGAGCGGATTGTTCTTCGCCGGAACCGGATGGCTCTCGAAGCCGACCTCGGGCGAATCCGCGGCGCGCGGTATCGCGTAATCCATGTACGAGCCGGTGAGCAGCTGGCCATCGGCGTCATAGGCGGTCTTCTCCATGATCGCCTGCCCGATGCCCTGCACGACGCCGCCGTGAATCTGTCCCGCGACCAGCATCGGATTGATGATGGTGCCGAAGTCGTTCACCGAATTGTACTTCACCACCTCCACCACGCCGGTGTCGGGATCGACCTCCACCTCGGCGACGTGACAGCCGTTCGGGAACACCGAGGGGATCGGCTCGGCAGTGACGTGCTTGACGCTGAGCGAGTTCGGTACGCCCTCGGGCACCTTCAGGCCGCCGCGCAGCTTTTCGGCGAGCTCCATGATGCCGATCGAGCGGTCCGTGCCGGCGATGGTGAAACGCCCCGACTTGAACTCGATGTCGCTCGCGGCCGCCTCCAGCACGAAGCCCGCGATCTGCTTGCCCTTCTCGATCACCTGATCGGCGCCTTCGACGATCGCGGTGCCGCTCGCATACATCGAGCGCGAGCCGCCGGTGCCGCCGCCTGCGAGCAATTCATCGCTGTCGCCTTGCAGCAGCTTGATGCGCTCGAACGGAATGCCGAGCTTTTCGGAGAGCACCTGCGCGAACGGCGCTGCGTGGCCCTGGCCGTAGTCGAGCGTGCCGGTGATGATGGTCACATCGCCGTTCGGCTCGAACCTTATGCCGCCCATTTCCTTGTTCGGAGGCGCCGTGACTTCCAGATAGCTGCCGAGTCCCAGGCCCAGCAGCTTGCCGCGCTTCTTTGCCTCGCGCTTGCGCTGCTTGAAGCCCTTGATGTCGGCAATCTCGACCGCGCGCTCGAACACCGCAGGGAAGTCGCCGCTATCGTACTGCATGCCAGACGAGGCCTTGTAGGGAATTTCGCTTCGCTTGATCTGGTTGCGCTTGCGCAAGGAGAAGCGGTCGATGCCCATTTCCTGCGCGGCGCGGTCGATCAGCCGCTCCATGTAGTAATTGCCCTCAGGCCGCCCCGCGCCGCGATAGGCCGACACCAGCACCGTGTTGGTGAACGTCACCTTGGTCGAAACCTCGATCAGCGGAATGCGATAGACGCTGACTGCGTTCTTCACGATGTTCAGGGTCGACATCAGCGGCGACACGGGACCGAGATAGGCGCCGGTGTTGCCGTAGCCCCTGAAGCGCGCGGCGAGGAATTTGCCTTTCGCGTCGAGCGCAAGCTCGCCGGTGAATTCGTGGTCGCGCCCGTGGTGGTCGGACATGAAGCTCTCGAACCGGTCGGCGGTCCATTTCACCGGCCGGCCCAGTTCCTTGGCGGCATGCAGGATCGGCACGTATTCGGGATAGACCGCGGCCCTCATGCCGAACGAGCCGCCGACATGGCCGACCAGCACATGCACCTTGTCCGGCGTGACGCCGAGAATATCGACGAGGCCAGCCTTCATGCCGAACGCGCCCTGGCAGCCGATGTTCATCGTGTAGCGGCCGTTCGTCTTGTCGTACGAGGCGATCGCTCCGCGCGGCTCCATCGCGCTGACGACCACGCGGCTGTTGATGAGGTTCAGCTTGGCGACGTGCGCGGCCTTGGAAAACGCCTCTGCGACCTTCTCGGGCTCGCCGTAGAGATAGTCGAGCGCGACATTGTTCGGCACGTCGTCGTAAAGCTGCGGCGCGCCGTCCTTTGCGGCTTCGCTCGCCCGCGTCACCGCAGGCAACGGCTCGATATCGGCCTCGACGGCTTCCGCCGCGTCCTTCGCCTGCGCCAGTGTTTCGGCGATCACGACCGCGATGGGATCGCCGACAAAGCGGACCTTGTCGGTCATCAGCGAGTGCCGCTTCGGCTTCTTCATCTCCGAGCCGTCGCGGTTCTTGAACGGCACCGCGCATTTCATCGTGCCGTAGGCGGTAAGGTCCGCCCCGGTGTAGACCGCGAGCACGCCGGGCATGCCCTTGGCGGCGCTGGTATCGATGCTCTTGATGATCCCGTGCCCATGCCGGCTGCGGACAAACGCCGCATAGGCCTGCTTGGGCAAATTCAAATCGTCGGTGTAGCTGCCGTGCCCTTGCACCAGCACCGGGTCCTCGGTGCGGGGGACCGGCTGGCCGACGCCGTATTTGTTCAAATCATAGGTGTCCGATCGGTCTTGCGCATTCATGAGTGGGAACCTTCGCGGCGAGAATGTCGCCTGCGACTATCACGCGCGCGGACGGCCCCGATAGGGGGTGGCGGCCGGGCAGCCATGCGCATCCCACTATGATGGGCAGGGGTGGGCGTGCGCATTTCAGGGGGCGAATGGCGGCGGATTGTCGCGATTTGGACCAATAGCCCCAATTCTGTGCTTGGCGCGGCCCTCAAGCTCAGGCAAAAATGCCGCAAAACGCTTCATACGGGAGGAACCAGAATGTTCTTGAAAAATCTCGCACGTCTTGCGGTCGGCGCGGTTGCCGCCGCGGTGCTCGCGTTCACGCCGAACCTCGCCGCCGCGCAGAGCGGCAACCCGATCACCATCGGCTTCGCGATGTCGCTCACCGGCCCGCTCGCCGCCAACGGCAAGCAGGCATTGCTCGGCATGAAGATCTGGGAGGAAGAGACCAACGCGAAGGGCGGCCTGCTCGGGCGTCCGGTCAAGCTCGTCTACTATGACGATCAGACCAATCCGTCGACCGTTCCGGGCATCTACACCAAGCTGCTCGACGTCGACAAGGTCAACCTCGTCCTCGGCCCCTATGCGACCAACATGGCCGCGCCCGCGATGCCGGTGATCATGCAGAAGGGCAAGGTCTTCATCATCCTGTTCGGGCTCGCGGTAAATACAGAGTTTCAGTATCCGAAGTTCTTCGCGATGATCCCGTCGGGACCCGATCCGAAGCCATCGTTCACGTACGGCTTCTTCGAGGCCGCCGCGCAGCAGAACCCGAAGCCGCAGACCGTCGCGCTCGTCGCGGCCGATGCCGAGTTCGCCAACAACGCGTGCGACGGCGCGCGCACCAACGCGGCAAAGCACGGCTTCCGCATCGTTTATGACCGCCGCTATCCGCCGGCGACCACCGACTTCGCGCCGATCGTGCGCGCGATCCAGGCGGCCAATCCGGACATCGTGGCGATCTGCTCTTATCCGCTCGACTCGGTCGGCATGGTCCGCGCCGTCAACGAGATCGGCTTCAAGCCGAAGATGATCGGCGGCGCCATGGTCGGCCTGCAGGCCACTGTGTTCAAGAACCAGCTCGGCCCGCTGCTCAACGGCTGGGTCAATTACGAGACCTGGGTGCCGGCCAAAAACATGATGCACGAAGGCACCGAGGAGTTCTTCAAGAAGTATCAGGAGCGCGCGCAGGCCGAAGGCGTCGATCCGCTCGGCTATTATCTCGGCGGCTGGGGGTATGCTTACATCTCGGTGCTTGGCGACGCGGTCGCGGCCACCGGCCGGCTCGACGACAATGCGCTTGCCGAGTACATCGCCAAGACCACGTTCAAGACCATCCACGGCCCGGTCAAGTTCGGCAAGGGCGGCGAGTGGGAGAAGTCTGGCATGCTGCAGGTGCAGTATCACAGCATCAAGCAGGGCGCCGGCCTCGAGACCTGGCGCGGCATGGACTATCAGACCGTGATCACGCCGGACGACATGAAGACCGGCACCCTGATCTATCCGTACGAAAAGGCGAAGTGAGCGGCTGACGCCGTACCTCTCCAAGAAAACAATGCGCCGCGCGGCAACCCCGCGCGGCGTTTTTCTTTGCACTGGTGACGGCAGGGCCAGAGTGATATATATATGACCAGTTTTATGGTCATATATGAGGCGGCGATGGTCACCGTCACTCTGGTTGAAGCGAAGGCGCGCCTGAGCGAACTCCTCGACAAGGTTGAAGACGGCGAGACAGTCGTCATCACGCGGCATGGCAAGCCGTCGGGGCAGATCACTGCTGCGGTGAAGCCCAAGGTGCCGATCCCGGCCAAGGAACTTGAAGCATTTCGCGCCACGATGCCGCGCCTGCGCAAGCCCAGCGTTCAGTTGATCCGGGAGATGAGAGACGAAGAGGGCTGATCGTCGGATGTTTTACTTCGACACCAGCTTTCTGGTTCCCCTGTTCTTTGCAGAGTCGACAAGCTCCCGCGTCGCGGCCTTCATTGGACGTCAGCGACGCGAACAGCTGGCCGTCAGCCACTGGACGAAACTGGAGTTTTCCTCGGTCCTGGCTCGCGAGGTGCGCGCCGGCAAGCTGGAACGGGAGGTCGCAGCGGGGGTCAATGTCCGGTTTGACGACCTTGTGGCGTCGTCATTCGCGGTGCTGTTGCCCACGGCGGCCGACTTCGAGCTTTCGCGAGCGTACCTTCAACGGCACGACGCTAGACTGCGCGTTGGTGACGCCTTCCATCTTGCTATTGCGAAAAATCATAGTGCTCGTGCAGTCTGCAGTTTCGATGGTAGCTTCGTGAGAGCAGCCTCGATGCTTGGAATGCAGGCAAATCCAGGGTTCTGACGACGGCTCACAGCCCCAGATAAAACTTCCGGATCAAATCGTTGTTGTTCAGTTCGTCCGCCGACTTGCCCTCGAACGCGATTCTGCCGTGCACGATCACATAGCCGCGGTCGGCGATGCGGATCGCCTGGGTGAAGTTCTGCTCGGCCATCAGGACCGTGAGGCTGTACTTCTCTTTCAGCTCCTTGATCGTGTCGATCGTGCGGTTGACCAGGATCGGCGCGAGGCCGACCGACGGCTCGTCCACCAGCAGGATGCGCGGCGTGCTCATCAGCGCGCGCGCCAGCGCCAGCATCTGCTGCTCGCCGCCGCTCATCGAACCGGCGAGCTGGTTGCGCCGTTCCTTCAGCCGGTCGAACATGCCGTAGCAGAACTCGAGGTTGCGGCTCATCTCGCGCCGCGCGGTCGGGCGGAACGCGCCGAGCAGCAGGTTCTCTTCCACCGTCAGCTTGGGAAACAGCCGCCGCCCCTCGGGCACCAGCGCGATGCCGAGATCGACGATCTCCTCGGTGGTCCGCCCCACCAGGTCGTGCTTCTGCCCGTCGATTTCGGCCACGATCGTGCCGGCGCTCGGGCGCACCATCCCCATGATGCATTTCATGAGCGTGCTCTTGCCGTTGCCGTTGGTGCCGAGCAGCACCACGGTCTCGGCGGGACGCACGTCGATCGTCACGTCCTCGATCACCCGGACGGAACCGTAGGCGGCGTGCACGCCGCTGATGGTGAGGCTGTTAGCCAAGGTAGGCTCTCTCCACCTCGGGGTTGCGCACGACGTCGTCCGGCTTCCCGTCCGCGATCTTCTTGCCGGAGACCAGCACGGCGAGCCGCTGCGAGAAACTCATCACCGCGCGCATGATATGTTCGATCAGGATGATGGTGATGCCGCGCTCGTTGAGCCGCACCAGCAGCTTGAGAATATCGTCGATCTCGGAGTGCGACAGACCGGCCATCGACTTGTCCGCGATCAGGAGCTTCGGTTCGGCGGCCATCGCACGCGCGAGCTCCAGCTTGCGCATCTCGACCTGCGTGAGGTCGCGCGGCTGCTTCCCCGACTTGTGGTCGAGGCCGACGAGGCGGAGATATTCCACGCAATGCGCATCGAGCTCGGCCGCCGAAATGGCCGGCCCGAGCCGCGCCTTCACGGCATACAGCAGCGGAATTCGCAGGTTGTCGGCGACTGACAACGAATGGAATGGCCGCGGAAGCTGGAACGAGCGCGCAACGCCAAGGATCGTGCGCTGGTGGGCCTCCAGGCCGTCCATCGTGCGCCCGTCGAAGGTGACGCTGCCGGTTTCGTTCTGCAGCGTGCCGCAGATGCAGTTGACCAGCGTGGACTTGCCCGAGCCGTTCGGCCCGATCAGCCCCAGACGTTCGCCCGGGGCGACGTCGAGATCGATCGCGTCGAGAGCCACGAAGCCGCCGAACCGCTTGCCGACACCGGCGACATGGAGCAGCGGCGCGGTCATGTCCGTTGCCTCGCGCGTAGCCGGTCCTGAATCAGGCCGACCAGCCCGTTCGGCGCGATGATCACGAACGCGACGAGCAGCACGCCGACGATCAGCAGATTGACGGCCGAAGAGATCGTGACGCGCGCGACCTCCTGGATGGTACCGAGCAGGAGCGCGCCCACCAGCGGACCGGCCCACATGCCGGTCCCGCCGATCATCGGCATCGCAATCGAGTTCACCGCGTAGGCGAGACCGAAGGCCGACGACGGCTCGATATAGGTGATGTAGTAGGGGAAGGGCGCGCCGGCCATTCCCATCAACGCGCCGGACACCGTCGTCGCGATCAGCTTCAGCCGCAAGGTCGGCACGCCGCAAGCTTCCGCGGCAAGCTCGTCGTCGCGGATGGTGGCGAAGCCGAAGCCGAGCCGCGAGCGCTCGATCAGCCGCGCGATCACGACCGAACCGGCCGCAAGCAGCAGCATCAGCAGGAACAGGTATTGCATGTACGGGAGCGCCATGCCGAGGATGTCGATGGTCGGCGGACGGATCGCATAGGCGCCGCGCGAGCCGCCGACGTACTGCCAGTTGACGATGAGCGTTTGCAGCACGACCGCAAGTGCAAGCGTCGCGATCGCGAAGAACGCGCCGCGCAGACGCAGCGTCAGGTATCCCATGCCGAACCCGACGACGCCGGACACGATACCGCCGAGCACGATCAGCAGCGGGATCGGCAGCGGGTAGGCTTTGTGGAAGAACACCGATGTGTAGGCGCCGAGCGCAAAGAAGGCGGCCGACCCGAAGTTCACATAGCCGCAGTAGCCGCCAAGGATGTTCCAGGCGGTCGCCAGCACCACGAACTGGAGCACGACGTAGCCGGCGAAGAACAGATACTCGCTCCCGAGTGCCCGCGCGCCCGCGAAAACCGCCGCGGCGACGGCTAGGCAAACGATAAGGAAAATGCGTGACCGCACCGGCTGCTCCTATCGACCGAAGATGCCGGACGGCCGGAATGCCAGCGTCAGCAGGAGGAAGCCGAACGCGACCGCGGGTGCCCACGAGGGACCGTAGAAGGTCGCCGTGATGCTCTCCATGATGCCGAGGATCATGGCGCCGATCACGGTGCCGGGCAGGCTGCCGAGCCCCCCGAGCACGCAGATTGCGAACACCCGGCCGATATACTCGCGCCCGACCGAGGGCTCGACCGGCTGGATGATGATCAGGAACGCGCCCGCCATCGCGGCGGTCGCGATCGAGATGCCGAACGCGACGCGCTTGATCTTGATCGGGTTCGCCGCCATCAGGCTGAGCGCCTGCTGGTCCTGCGCCACCGCCATGATGGCGCGCCCGATGAATGTGTTCGACAGGAAAAGCTGCAGCGCCGCCAGCATGGCGAGCGACAGCACGCAGGGCACCAGCATGCGGTAGGGCAGGTCGACGAAGCCGAAGCGCAGCGTCGGACCGATATAGGCGGCATCGACGTAACGGTAGTCGACGCCGAACACGAGGATGAGTCCGACCTCGGTGATGAACAGGATGCCGAAGAAGAACGCGAGCCCGCGCAACGCCTCCTGTCCGCGCTTCTCGAACGAAAGATAATAGACCTGATAGACCGAGGCACCGAGCGCGTAGAACACCGGCAGCATCAGCAGGCCAACCAGGATCGGATCGAGCCCGAAATTCTGGTTGATGATGTAGGCGAGGTAGGAGCCGAGGATGATGAACGCCGGGTGCGCGATATTGACGATGTCGAGCATGCCGAACGAGATCGAAACGCCGACCGTCACCGCGACGTAGAATCCGCCGAGCAGCACGCCCGCCATGATGGCGTTGATTAACAGCTCGATCGGAAAGTCCATACGCGGCCCCGGACGATTGGCGAAGATGGCAGCTTCACGCCTGCCGCTGGTGCCGCGCTGTGCTGCCGAGAGGCGCCGTGCTACGCCTTGTCCGTCCGGTCGCTGGCATCGTTTCCCCCGCTGCGGCTTGTTGTTGGCCTCTTTCTAACACGGCCCGGCGGGCATGCCAGTGCGCAATTTGGTATTCCGCACGTGCTGAACGCCGCGACGGCGCCGCAAGGGAATTCGGACGCGCGCCCGGGCGCGGGATCATGCCGCCGATGTGAGTTCTCGCTTTCTTTACCTCTCCCCGCGTTGCGGGGAGAGGTCGGATCGCGAAGCGATCCGGGTGAGGGGCTATCTCCTCATTCGCCCAAGCCCCTCACCCGGCTCGCAGCTCCGCTACTCGCCACCCTCTCCCCGCCTTGCGGGGAGAGGGAAAAGAAGGCTAATGCGCGGCACTCTGCGAATGCGCGCCACCCGGTTCTGACACGGCCTTCAGCGCATCGGCGGCCGGGTCGGTGCCGTTCGCCTTGCGCGCCATGTCGCCGAGCGACAGGATGCCGACCAGCCGTTTCTCGCGGTTCATCACCGGCAGGCGGCGCACCTTGATATCCGCGATATTGCGCGCGACGTCTTCGATGTCCTGATCCTCGAAGCAATACAGCACTTCCTCGCTCATGACGTCGCGCACCAGTGTCTTCGGCCCTTTGCCGGCCGCGACCGCGCGCACCGCGATGTCGCGATCAGTGATCATGCCGACGAGGGAGTCTTTGTCGGCCACCGGCAGCACGCCGCAGTCGATCTTGCCCATTAGCAGGGCAGCCTGACGAATGGTGTGGTTCGGACTGGCGAGTTCCACGTCCGTCGTCATTGCGTCTTTTACTTGCATTGAGTTCCTCCGTTGTTCCCAGCCGAAATCGGACCGCAACACGGCCTTCATGAAGAAAACGCCTGAACGGAAGATCAGTTCGGGGGCCACCGCGCAGCGCCTGACGCGCTCATTTCGTTATGATCTGCCTTGAGACGAGAATACAATTTGCACGTTTGGTCGGGACTTCAAGGGGGAGAAGCCATGACACCGATCGCGCGGATTCGGGTCGCCGGCGTTGTTCTTGCGGCGTCCACCTTGGCCGCGCAGTCGGCGTCGCTGCCCGTGAAGCCGACAGCGTCGCTGCCCAAGCCGCAGCTCGTCTACAAAGGTCAGACGCGGGACGATGATTTCATCTATGTCAATTTCGGCGTGGCGAACTGGCCGGCCTACGATCCGGCAATCTTCGCGCCCGCGCCGCAGCTTCCCCAGTGCGCCCGCCCGGGGACCGTCTCGGCACGCAGCTGGGTCGTTGTCTTCGATGCCGCCACCAGGCAAAACATATTCAGCTTTTGCGCGCTTGCTTCCCCGGCCGAACTGGATCGCCTCTACATCTCCGCAAGACGGTTCGGAAAGCCGAAGCCGAAGGCGATCTTCATTCTCATCCAGGACAATCTGACCAAGCAGGGGGTCGTTTCCAACACACTGACGATCCCGTAGTCCCGCGTCTAGCGAGAGACACCGCTCAATTCCTCTGCGCAAACTCCCCCGGCAACTCGCTCGCAATCGCGCGGTGATCGATCTTCTTCACGTCGTCGAGGCCGGCAAGGATCATCGTCGTGTCGAGCTCGCCGCGGAAAATATTGATCGCTCGCGCGACGCCCGCCTCGCCGCCGGCGCCGAGCCCGTAGAGCGCCGCGCGGCCGATCATGCAGGCATTGGCGCCGAGCGCGAGCGCGCGGAAGATGTCCTGGCCGGTGCGGATGCCGCTGTCGATCAGCACTTCCTTCTGACCGCCGATCGCATCCGCGACCTTCGGCAACGCCGAGATCGTCGACGGCGCGCCGTCGAGCTGACGCCCGCCGTGGTTCGACACGACCACGCCGTCCGCGCCGGTCTTCAGCGCCTCGCGCGCGTCCTCCGGGTCGAGGATGCCCTTCAACACGAGTTTGTGCGGCCAGATCGAGCGGATCCACGCGACGTCCTTCCAGCTCACCGTCACGTCGAACTGGCTGTGCGTCCATTCGGCGAGGGTCATCCCGCCGAAGCCGGGACCGCCCGGCAAGTGCCCATCGACATTCGCGAAGGTCTTGCGCTTGCCGTTGAGGATGCGCCACGCCCAGGTGGGGCGCCGCAGCACGTCGAAAACCGTGCGCGCAGTGAGGCGCGGCGGCACCGATAAGCCGTTGCGCATGTCGACATGGCGCTGGCCGTTCACCGGGAGATCGACGGTGAGGAACAGCGCCGAGCATCCGGCCTTCTTGGCGCGCTCGATCAGAGCCTTCACGAAGCCGCGGTCGCGCATCACATAGAGCTGGAACCAGAACGGCTTCCTCACCGCCTCGGCGACGTCCTCGATCGAACAGATCGACATGGTGGAGAGCGTGTACTGGATGCCGGCGGCGTGCGCAGCGCGGCAGGCGAGGATTTCGCCGTCGGCATGCTGCATGCCGGAGAGCCCCGTGGGCGCGATCGCGAGCGGCAGTGCAAGTTCCTCGCCGAGCACGGTGGTCTTGAGGCTGCGATGCGACATGTCGACCAGCACGCGCTGGCGTAGCTTGATCGCGCGCATGTCCTCGACGTTGGCGTCGCGCGTGTGCTCGGAGTAAGAGCCAGCCTCCATGTACTCGAAGAACACGCCCGGCACGTTGCGCTTGGCGATCCGGCGCAAGTCCTCGATAGACATGGCGTTACGCAGGCGCATCCCTCACCCCATTGCTTTCCGACCCGTTGGATAGCACGTTCGGCGCATGAAACGGGAAGGGGTGAAGGCGGGAACGTCCGCTACACCGGCCCCCAATTGCTCGACCAGTCCGCCAGCACGCGGCGGTCGATCTCGGCCACCGTGTTGACGCCGGTGAGCGCCATCGTGAGGTCGAGCTCCTTCTGGATGTAGCCGATCACTTGCCGGACGCCGTCCTCGCCCGCCGCGCCGAGGCCGTAGACCATCGCCTTGCCGATCATCGCGCCCTTCGCGCCGAGCGCGAGCGCGCGCATCAGGTTCTGGCCCGACGTGATGCCGCCGTCGAACAGCACTTCGGTGCGCGTGCCGACTGCACCCGCGATGCGCGGCAGCGCCGCGATCGAGGAGGGCGCGCCGTCAAGCTGCCGGCCGCCATGGTTCGAGACCACGATCGCGTCGGCACCGGCGTTGACGGCTTTCTCGGCATCGTCGGCATTCATGATGCCCTTCAAGATCAGCTTGCCCTTCCACTGATTGCGGACCCATTTCACATCGACCCAGTTCAGCGTCGGATCGAACTGATCGTTGGTCCAGGCACCGAGCGAGCGTGTGTCCGCGACGCCGCTCACATGCCCGACGATATTGCCGAACGAACGCCGCTTGGTAGAGAGGATCTGCTTCACCCAGCGCGGCTTGGTCGCAATGTCGAGGATGTTCGGAATCGTCATGCGCGGCGGCACCGAGAGGCCGTTCTTTACGTCGCGATGGCGCTGTCCGAGCACCTGCAGGTCGACGGTGAGGACGAGCGCGCTGCAATTCGCGGCGGCGGCGCGTGCGATCAGCTTGGTGATGAATGCGCGGTCGCGCATCACGTAGAGCTGGAACCAGAACGGCTTGCCGGTTTCCGCCGCGACATCCTCGATCGACGCGACCGACATGGTGGAGAGGCAGAAGGGAATGCCCATGGCATTCGCCGCGCGCGCGGCGTGGATCTCGCCGTCGGCGTGCTGCATGCCGAGGAGTCCGACCGGCGCGATAGCGAGCGGCAGCGAGACCGGCTCTCCGAGCAACGTGCTCCCGGTCGAGCGCTTCGATACGTCGGTCAGGATGCGCTGCTGGAATTTGATCGCCTCGAAGTCGCGCCGGTTTGCGGCGAGCGTCTCTTCCTGATAGGAGCCGCTTTCTGCGTAGTCGACGAACATGCGCGGCACACGCCGCAAATAAAGCTGGCGCAAATCCTCGACGCAGGTCGATGTGGGCATGTCTCAAAATCTCTCCCGGATCGCCGTGTTCTCTAGCATACGGGGGCGCGGACACCGCAAGGGGCGGGTTTTTTCCGGGCCTCGGGCCGCTCTCTTCCCACTCGATGGTGGTCGACGCCAAGGATATCGCGGGCGATTACGAAACCGTCTGGCAGCGCCTGCGCGAGCAATTCGGCACCGACGCGCTGCCGCGCGCGATCAACATGATCACCGGCCCGTCGCGCTCCGCAGACATCGGGCAGATCCTAATCCTCGGTGCGCACGGTCCGCGCCGGCTGCATGTGCTCATCGTCGGATCCTCGTAGCCCGCATGAAGCCCTCGGGTCGCGCCGTTGGCGTGCCCAAGGATAAACTCAGCGAAATGCGGGAACAGACGAATCCCGGATTGCGCTTCGCTCCATCCGGGCTACCCTCAACCCGCATCGACATCCGGGGCGCCCATGACCGACACCAACGACCGCTACGTAAAGACCGGCGTCTTTCTCGCGCCCTTCCATCCGACCCATGAAAATCCGCTGCTCGCGCTCGAGCGCGACATGGACCTGCTGATCCATCTCGACAAATTGAACTACAGCGAAGCCTGGGTCGGCGAGCATCATTCGGCCGGCTTCGAGATCATCGCCTGTCCGGAAATGTTCATTGCCGCCGCCGCCGAGCGCACGCGCCATATCCGCCTCGGCACCGGCGTGGTGTCGCTGCCCTATCACAACCCGTTCACGCTCGCGGGCCGCATGCAGCAGCTCGACTACCAGACGCGGGGGCGCGCGATGTTCGGCGTCGGGCCCGGCTCGCTGGTCTACGACGCCGACAAGATGGGCCTCGCCGCGGCGGACCAGCGCCGCAAGCTCGACGAGGCGCTCGATGTGCTCGTCGAGCTGATGGCCGGCCACATGGTGACGAAGAAAACCGACTGGTTCGACCTGCGCGAGGCGCGCCTGCAATTGAAAAGCTATTCGCAGCCCGCGATGGAGATGGCGGTCGCCTCGGCGCGCTCGCCGACCGGCGCGCTGCAGGCCGGCAAGCACGGCATCGGCATGCTCTCGCTCGGCGGCACCTCGGACGACGCGCTCAAGGCGCATGCTGCGAACTGGGGCGTGTACGAGGAGGCCGCGCGGAAAAACGGCAAGACCGCCGACCGCCGCAACTGGCGCATCGTCACGTTCGCGCATGTGGCCGAAACGCGCGAGGCGGCGCGCGAGCAGGTCAAGTTCGGCCTCGGCGACTTCAACCGCTATTTCAGCGAGGTCGCGACCTTCCCGATCATCCCGCCCGGCGTCACCGGCGATCCGGCGGACTATCTGGTGAACTCAGGGCTCGCCTGCATCGGCACGCCTGAGGATTGCGTGCGCCATTTCGAGCGGCTGTGGCAGGGCTCGAACGGCGGCCTCGGCGGCATCCTCTTGCTCGCGCACAACTGGGCCGACTGGGCGGCGACGCAGCGCTCCTACGAGCTGATGGCGCGCTACGTGCACCCGCACTTCCAGCGCAACGCCAACGCGCTGCGCGACTTCAGCTACGACGACGCCAAGGGCAAGCACGCGACCGCCGGCATGGAGATGCAGCAGGCCGTGCAGGCGGCGATCGACAAGTATCAGGCGGGGAGGTGATAGCCGTAGGGCGCAATAGCGAAGCGTATTGCGCCGCCACGTCACCGTCGCGATGCATTCAGCCTTTCGATGCGTTTTCTATCCTCGTACGGCACCACGATGATGTTTGGGCGTCTCGATCCGGCAGTCAGAATACCGATCGTGGCATCAGTGCCGACGACCTGGTTCACGGTATAGTCCAAAAAATCGTTGCTGGTTGCAAACACATGGCCGTCCATTGCGAATATCCGGTCTCCAATCCTGAGCTTCTGTTTCAGCAAAGGGCTCCCTTCCGCAATTCCAGTGACCCTGAACGATCGAATGCATCGTCCTTCCACGATTAGAACGTCGTCGTCCTCCAGAACAAAAGTTTGCACGCCGATCGGCAACGCCGAGTTTCCCATGCGATATCGTTGAGGCCGGTAGTACCGGAACGGCCCAACATCTATCTGTCGCGCGCTCCGCGCACGGTCCAAACAATTTTCGAGGAACGCCTGGCGTGCAATTCCTGCCAGGACTTGCCCGGCCAGAATATCAACCGCGTCGGAGCCAGGCGACGATCCCTGGGTTCTTCGCTCGAAGATCTGGTTGAGTGTGTCCAAATCCCTGAACGCCGGCGTCTGGCTGTGAGCGACGCTTGCAAAGCCCAATGGCAGAGCCAGCGCTAGGACGGCCGTGACGCAACAAACTGGAATCCGCATTGTCTGCCCCCGGCCACAAGTTCTGCCGACCGCCTGCATTGCGGCCTTGCCCCCATTCTACTTGAAAAATATGACAAACTCTACCTTAGGAAGAATAATGGGCTCGGGGGCAACTTATTTTCTTATCGCTCCCCGCTTGCGGGGGAGAGCAGATCCAGTAGGGCGCAATAGCGAAGCGTATTGCGCCGCGTCCAACGCCAAAATGGCGGATTAGGCTTCGCTAACGCCCTACGCGCTTTTGGGAAAGGACGCTGCTTGACGCAAATCCTGCTCATTGGGATTGGGCGAACCCGTTCCCAATGAGCGACGTTTCGATTCCGCGCCGGTCAGATTGCCGATTTAGCTTAGTTGAAATGCCAACCGGCACCTTCGTTGCGCGATCGCGCGCAGGTCACCAGGTGAACTGTACCTCAATGTCCTTGCATGTGTTCTTCGGGCTGGTTTGAGCGTTCGTGCACCACCCGCCAATTGGAAGGCTGCAGTTGTAGCCTGCTGGCGATCCGGTCGTGACTGCTCCGGTGACCGTTCCGCCGGGCTTGTACCGGCATGCGATCTTCAACAGGTCCGTCGTCAGCTCGAAGTCGCCAACGCCGCCGGGATTGTCGCGGTCGAGCCACGGGGTCGAGCCGGCTGTCCAGCCCGCTCCAGCGATCCAGGAATATTGCACTTCCATGTCGACGCATTTGTTCGCCGGAACCGTTTGCGCATTCGTGCACCACGCGCCCTTGGGGACGCCGCAGTTGTAGCCCACCGGCGAGCCGGTCGTGACGGCTACGGAGGTGGGATTGGTCGCGCTTACCTTGGTCCGGCATTTGATCGTCAGGAGATCCTGTGTCGTTTCGAAGTCGCCGACGCCGCCCGGATTGTCCCGATCGAACCAGGGCGTCGAACCTGCCAGGGCCGAGCCGCCGCCGAAGACGACGAATGCCGCGATAGCGAGCGGCAACATCCGGCTTCTGCTCCTCTGCCGATGAGTTGTATTCAACATGCTTTGGATTCCCATTTCTTGATGAAAACTAGTCTTTCGGACTGAAATGCTAGCAACCAGCAACCTTAAGAATTATTTTTACGTATGTCAACTTTAAATTATAAGAGACTATCTTCCTCACTCATTGTCCGTCCTACCGCTGTCTCTTCATGGCATTGCGCTTTCAGTTGGGATATCGAGCTAAGTCCCAAAATATAAAAATCCTACTATTGACAAATATTCCCCTAACACTCTATCCTCCATGCACCTCGTCCGTCCGAGGGGCGCTTCATGAGGCGTCGTGAGGCGGGACGAATCGAAGGAGGCGCTGGAGATTTGGCGCAACACTCCTTCGGTGGCGGGCGCCCGGCAATTCCGGGCCTTCGCCGGCGCGGCGCCCGCGGGCGCGACTTCGCAGGCCGCGCACTCGGGCGGCGTCGGGGCTCCGCCCGGAGGCACAACGGCCTCCTGCCAGGAGCTGGCTGACGGCAGCGCGAAAGCGCGCTGCTGAAAGCGCGGCCCGGCGCCGTAGTGAGAACGCCGCAAGCAGAGCGCCGGGAGGCGCGCCTTCCTCGATCGCAAGAGGGAGGCGGCACGCCTCGCAAGCGTGCCGGGGTGGTTCGCCGCCGCCCCAGGGGGCTTCGCAAGCCCCCGCGTTTCCCGGCGCTCCGCTCCCCTCGTTGGGGGAGCGGAGACTTGCAAAACCCGGGCGCCACGCGCCGCGGCAACGACAACGCATGTCCGAAATTTGGAAAGGACACAGAATGGAAAAGTCGACGAGCGAGATCGAAATCGAGAAGGCCGCGCACGACTGGAGCTGGATGCTCGACCTGGCGGCTTTCCGACAATGCGGCGTGCCATCGCGCCCGCGTCTGCCGTGGCGCGGGCCGCGCCTGCCTGAAGGCGAAGTTTCCACAACTGCCAACGGCCGCGCAGGAGTGGTTCATGGGGTACGTGTGGCACCAGCAGGAGCAGTTCACGTTAGACGAGGCGATGGCGAACCTGGAAGCCGCGAGCTTCGCGCCGGCGTTTCGCGACTGGCACGAGGAGGGCATCGCGCACCGCGAGGACGGGCAGGTGGGGGCGGATGCTGTCCCAAACTGAGTCACATCGGCGCCACGCGCGACAAAATCCTTAAGCCCAATGAACCCTTTACCCGGCTCGTGCAACTCTTCACCGGGAAGGGGGCGCGTGCCGCGCCGCCACGGTTTCGCCATCCGGGTCGCATCAAGGTGCCGCCCGGGTGGGAAGCATCACGTGCATGATCTTGTCCGAAAACCGGTTTCCACTTTTCGGGATCATGCAAAATCGGGAAGGGCGCGATGAAACTGCGCACGATTCTGCTCGCCACCACACTCAGCTTCGTCGTTTCGCCGGCGCTGGCGCAGATCGCGCAGCCGCCGCTGCCGCAGCCGAAGCCCATCAAGCGCGGCGTCGCGAGCTTCTGGACCTCGCCCGAGCCGACCTTCGACGAAGGCACCTACGACCGCATCAACGCCGCGATGCTCTCCTACGCGGCGATCGAGGTGCGCGGCGGCTGGCCGACGCTCGCGAAGGTGAATCTCGCGCCCGGCGCGTCCGGGCCGGATGTCGCGAAGCTGCGCCAGCGCCTCGCCATCACCGACGACCTGCCGGCCGAAGTCGCCGACGGCGACGCCTACGACATGATGCTGACCGAAGCCGTGAAGCGCTTCCAGGCGCGCCACGGCCTGCCCGAAACCGGCACGGTCGGCCCGCAGACGCATCGAGGCGCTCAACGTTCCGGTGGCAAGACGCGCATCCGCCAGCTCGCGGCCTCGCTCGACCGGCTCCACGGCATGGGCTTCACCTTCGGCCAGCGCTACGTGGTGGTGAACATTCCGGCCGCGGTCGCCGAGGCGATCGAGGACGGCAAGGTCGCGCGGCGCTACGTGACGGTGGTCGGCAAGGTCGACCGCCCGTCGCCGACGCTCACCACGCAGATCACCGCGGTCAATCTCAATCCGACCTGGACGGTGCCGCTGTCGATCCTGAAGAAAGACATCGTCACCAAGATGCGCAAGGACCCGGACTACGTCGGCGCGCATGAAGATGCGCGTGCTGGATGCGGCCGGCAACGAGATCGATGCGCGCTCGGTCGACTGGCAGTCGGACCGCACGCCGAACTTCACGGTGCGGCAGGACTCCGGCGACGGCAACGCGCTCGGCAAGGTGCGCATCGACATGCCGAACCCGCATTCGGTCTACATGCACGACACCAACCACAAGGAATTCTTCTCGCGCGGACTATCGCTTCCAGTCCTCGGGCTGCACGCGCGTCGAAGGCGTGCTCGATCTCGCGGCCTGGATCCTGAAGGACAACGCAGGGCTGGAGCCGCAAGGAGATCGACGCCGAGATCGCGACCGCCAAGCGCACCACGGTGCGGCTCGCGCGCGGCATTCCGGTCGCGTGGATCTATCTCACCGGCTGGGCGAGCCCGGACGGCACGATCAACTTCCGCAACGACGTGTACAATCTCGATCCGAAGCCCGCGAACCAGTTCATGGTGCAGGTCGGATCGCCCGGTGCGGGTGTCGGCGGCGCGTGCCTCGGGCTTCGTGCTGCAGTCGGACGACGAGCCGGCGCTGACGTTCCGGCCGGTGTCGTATCTCGACAGCCGGTAAGCTCGCTGAGGGAAGGGAACTTTTGCCGGATCAGCGGCGTTTTCCGGGCATAAGCCAGGAGAACGACCATGGATCGGGCACAGCGACAAACGCGCGGCGGCGACGCGGACGGACCGCGCATGCCGCCGAAGAGCAAGATCGAGAACAAGGAAGAGAAGCTGCTCGAGGACGAGCTGGACGACAGCTTCCCGGCCTCCGATCCCCCCGTCACCAGCCGGCCAAGGAGCCGCCCGCGCCGAAGGCGCAGCGGATTGACTTCGCCGCTCCGCCCATCTGCAAGGCAGGAGGCGCGATGAACCGAAGCGAGCGCAGCGAGGAGCTCGACGAGCTCGAGGAGGGCTGAGGAACTTCCCGGCTCGACCCGCCGACGCAGCCGTGCACAAGCCGCCGAGAAGCGCTGATGTGCCGCTGCAGAACCGGGTCGATCCTTTCGGCGAACTGATCGCGACGCCCGCGCGCGGCACTGTTTTTCGGCAATCGCGGCGGGCGTTTTCATCGCGACGACCAGACATTGGGCAAGCGCCGCTGGGCCTCGCGGCAGTGGATCTGCTGCGTGCTGTCGTTCAAGAGCCGGCATCGCCAGGTCTGGCGCGACCGCTATACACCGAACTGTTCTTCCTCGACGAGGTGACGGCGCTCGCGGCCGGCCACCGCCCGTGCTTCGAATGCCGCCGCGCGGACGCGAAAGCGTTCGCGGAGAAATGGGCGCAGGCGAAAGACGTGCGCGTTCCGAATGCGCCCGAGATGGATCGTCGTGCTTCAGGCCGAACGGCTCGACGGCCGCGCGAAGCGGACGCACGAAATGCCGATCGACGAATTGCCCGACGGCGCGTTCGTCGCGATGGACGGCGCGGCATTCGCGGTGCGCGGCTCGCAACTGCTGCGCTGGAGTCACCGACAGGCTACGTCGAGAAAAGATCGCGCGCCCGCGCGGCATAGCGAACGTGCTCACGCCGCCGAGCATCGTCGCGGTTCTCGCCGCCGGCTATCGGCCGCAATGGCATCCGACGCGGCAGAATTAGGCCGCCGACGCAGCCCTGCGGCTTTCACCTTGCGCTCGGTCGAAGCCGGAAACTTCGCCAGCTTGTCGGCCGGGCGGATCGGGCGGCGCACCAGTTCGCCGCCGCAGTTCGGGCATTTGCCCTTCAGCACGCCCTCCGCGCAGCCTTTGCAGAACGTGCACTCGAACGAGCACATCATCGCGTCGCGCGACTCCGGCGGCAGGTCGCGGTCGCAGCATTCGCAGTTCGGTCGCAGCGCCAGCATGTCAGCCTCCCTTGATCGCCGCCTTGATGGCTTCCACCGTGCCGACTTCCTTCGCGGCCTTGATGATGCGCGCCTCGCGCGCGTTGATATCGTCGAGCGCGGCCTTCAGCTTGTCGATGATGTCGAGCGGCACGACGATCGGCGCCATGCTGGTCGGCGTGGATGAGGTCGCCGCTGTTCACCTTCATGCCGTGCACCGTCACCGGAACGCCGAAGTCCTCGACATGCGTCTAGGCATGCGACGGCGAGAGCGAGCCGGCGAGCATCTGGAAGCCCGGCGCGATCATCGGGATGTCGCGGATCGAGCCGTTGGTGACGACGCCGAGACAGCCGAGCGCCTTGTGGATGTTCGACTGCACCTCGCCCCAGAACGCGCCGTAGCCGACCTCGTCGTCGAGGTCCTCGATCACCGCGATGCTCGGGCGCGGCTCGGACGCGACGTAGTCGAGATAGTCGAGCCGCTTGCCCATGTAGTCGCCGAGCGCGACCTTGTCCTTCGCCTTCGCGGTGACGGTCTTGGCGAAGCCGACGATCGGCGGCAGGTCGGGGAACGGGCAGAACAGGTGCTTCACCGTGTAGCCGTGCCCGCGCCGCTCCGGCGCGACCATCTCGACGACGTTGCACACCGTCGGCGTGTCGATCGATTGCAGAAATTCCATTTGTTGTTTGGTCAACGTCGCGGGCATGGCAGGCATTCCTCTCTGAATTCGGCCGCCGAACATTGCCGATCGGGCGCGCGCTTTGCTAGTGCTCCGCGCCGACGCATTTCCATGACAACTCATCGCAAAAAGCGCGCAGGCGCCGTACTGGTCGTTGCCCGGCCTCGCCGAAGGCGCGTGGCGCTCCGCGCCGCTGGTGCCCGGCACGATCGTCTTCGCGATGGCGTTCGGCACCATCGCGGCGCAGAAGGGCCTGACGCTCACCGATACCGTGCTGATGAACGCGCTCGTGTTCGCCGGCGCCGCGCAGCTCGTCGCGATCGAGGTCTGGACCAATCCGCTCACGCTCGGCACCATCGCGTCGCTCGCGACCTCACGGCGATCGTGAACGCGCGCTTCATCCTGATGGGCGCGTCGCTGCGGCCGTGGCTCGGGCCGTTGCCGGCCTGGCAGGCCTATCCGGCGCTGCTGCAGACCGCCGACGCGAACTGGATCGTCGCGCATCCGCTACCGCGCCGAAGGCGGCGGCGATGTGTCGATCTATCTCGGCGCCGGCCTTGCGCTGTGGGCGATCTGGGTCGCTGCGGTCATCCCCGGCTATCTGCTCGGCGCGTTCATCAAGGACCCGACGCGCTTCGGCTTCGATCTGATGCTGCCGATCTTCTTCGCCGCGATGCTGGTGCAGATCTGGCGCGGACCGCGGCGCGCGATCGGCTGGGCGATCGCCGGCGTGGTCGCGCTCGGGGCGTCGCTATCTCATCCCAGGCTACTGGTTCATCGTCATCGGTGCGCGTCGACGGGGAGCATCGCCGGAGGCTTCATCGATGATGAATGATCCGCACGACCTACGGCCCGATGGCCGGCATCCTCGCGATGGCGCTTGCCACCTATGTCACACGCGTCGCCGGCTTCTGGCTGATGGGCCACGTGCCGCTGACGCTGCGGGTGCGCCGCATGCTGGAGATGCTTCCCGGTGCGATCGTGGTTGCGACTGTTGCGCCGCTCGTCGCCAAGGCAGGCCTGCCCGGGCTGATCGGCATCAGCGTCACGCTCGCGAGCATGCTGCTGCGGCGCAATGAATTTCTCGCAGTCGCGCTCGGGCTGACCGCGGTATCGCTCGCGCGCGCTTTCGGGCTCTAGCGTTTCCACGCGAGCAGGATCACCGCCGCCATGAACGACCTGCATCGCGATCACCATCGCGACGCAGGCGGGCCAGCCGCCCGCATTCCAGGTCAATCCGGGCAGCACCGCGCCGATGCTGCCGCCGACGTAGTAGGTGGTGGCGTAAAATCCGATCGCCGAAGTGCGGCCGCTCTGCGCGGTCAGCGCCACGTAGCCGGTCGAGGTTGCCTGCACGATGAAGCCGCCGCCTGCCGCGACGGCAAGCCCCGCGATGATGACCGGCAGCGACGGCGACGAGCGTGAGCAGCGCGCCGCAGGCCCAGACGCGCGATCGCGCCGATGACGAGCGGGCGCCGTCCGAAGCGCGCGATGGCGCGCCCGAGCCCGAGCACCGTGACGGCGCCGGCGAGATACGTCACGAAGATCGCACCGAGCAGCGTCGGCGTCAGATTGAACGGCGGCGCGGCGAGCACGAAGTTGACGTAGGTGAACAGCGCGACGAACGTGAACAGCGTGCCGAAACCGACCGCGTAGGTCGCGAGCAGTTGCGGGTTGCGCAGGTGGCCGAGCATCTGCCGGCCGGATGCCGCAAGCCCTTCGGAGCGCGTGAAGTTGCGCTCGCGCGGCAGGATCGCGGCGACCGCGAGTCCGCAGGCGAACGTCATCGCGGCCGTGATGAGGAAGCCGGTGCGCCAGCCGACCGTGTCGGCGAGCAGTCCGGAGACGAAACGTCCGGCAGAAGCCGCCGACGCTCGTCGCCGCCATGTAGACGCCGATCACGCCCATCGCCTGCGCGGGCGGCCACTCCTCGCCGATATAGGCGACCACGACGGTGAAGATCGGCGGCAGCGCCAGGCCCGAGCATGAAGCGCCAGAAGATGAGCGCGTGCAGGCTCGGCGCGAGCGCGATCATGATGAGCGGCGCGGTCGCGACGATCATCGCGGCGACGATCACGCGCTTGCGCCCGAGCACGTCGGCAATTGCGCCGGCGAACGGCGCCGAGATCGCGATGGCCAGCGCCGTCGCCGTCATGGTGAGGCTGATCTGTGCCGGGCTTGCGTCGAACTCCTGCGCCAGCGCGGGCAGCAGCGATTGCGGGCCATACAGGTTGAAGAACGCGCAGAAGCCCGGAATGCCGACCGCGGCGCGACGAAATCCCTGGTTCATGAATGGCGGCTCATGGCCGGCGCATTATCCGGGAAGCATGATCAGAATGCATCACCGTGCCAGCGCAGCCCGGGCATGCCGCAGCGTATCGTCCGGCGTGCCGGAAGCATCGACCTTGATCCATTCGATCGCGCCGAGATCATAGGCCTCCTGCTGTTGCGCGATCTTGGCGTCGGCGTCGGAGGCATCGTCGCGGCGCGCGTCGACGCGTGCTACTCGCGTCGCGAGATCGGCCGACGAGGAACAGGCCGCGGAAGCGACGCCGCGCGCGATCGCGGCGAGGGCGGCGCGCTCGTCCGGCCTGGCAAACACCGCATCGACGACCGCCGAATGCCCGGCGGCGATGACGCGTTGCGCCTTGGCGACGATCGCCGCGTAGACTTTCCGCGTCGCCTCCGCCTCGTAGGCCTCCGCCGGCAGCCGTTCGGTCTCGCCGACGCCGAACATCGCCTTGCGCTCGACATCGGAGCGCAGCAGCACGGCGCCGGGCGCGGGCAGGAGGTCGGCGGCAAGCGCGCGCGCCAGCACGGACTTGCCGGTGCCGGACAGTCCGCCGACTGCGATCAGCGTCGGGGCGGGCGGAGTGATGAGTCGCACGGCGAGCCGAAAGTAGGCCTTCGCAGCGTCCACGATTGCTTGACGCTTGCCCGCATCCGCAGTCTCCAGCCGCGCCGCCGTGACCTTGGCGCGGATCGCGGCGCGCAGGCTCATGAACAGCGGCAGCGCCGCGAGCGCATCGAGATCGCCGTCGCGGCGCGCCTCGGCGAGATAGCGGTTGAGCACCGCATTGGCCGCCTGCGTCAGGCCGCGCTCGGTCAGGTCCATGAGCAGGAAGGCGAGATCGTAGAGCACATCGCCGGCCGCGATCAGCGGATCGAACTCGATCGCGTCGAACGGCACCGGGCGTCCGTCGATCAGCGCGATGTTGCCGAGATGCAGGTCGCCGTGGCCGCGCCGGATCAGGCCTTGCGCGCCGCGCGCGCGCAACAGTGGGCGGATGCGATCGAGTGCCGCGCGGCTCGCACGCGTCAGCGCCTCGGCGTCGGCCGCGGGAAACAGCTCCGGCGCCGCGCGGAACGCCGCATCGTTCTGCTGCGAGAAATGCGCGAGCGCTTCGATCCACGGTTCGGCGTCGACCACCGGTGCCTCGGCGTGCGCAGCCGCGACCGCGCGCGCGAGCGCATCGGCCAGCGCGACGTCGAGCTCTCCGCGGTCCGCCAGATGATCGAGTGTCGCGTTCTCGTCGAAGCGGCGCATCTCGACTGCCCACTCCACCGGCTCGCCCGATCCGTCGAGCGCGAGCCGGCCGTTCTCGCGCGTGATCGCGACGACGCGCAGATAGATGTCCGGCGCGAACGGCCGGTTGACCGCAAGCTCGGCTTCGCACGCGGCCTTGCGTTTCGCGAGCGTTGAGTAATCGAGAAACGGGAAATTTCACCGCGCGCTTCACCTTGTAGGCGCGCTCGCCCGCGAGAAAGACCGAGGCCGCGTGCGTGTCGATGCGCCGCACAAGCGCGCCGCCATGCGTCGCGGGATCGCTCAGCAACGCGAACACTTCTTCCTGGGACTCGATTTGGTGCATCGCGGCGAATGCCCCTGTCTGCCAGTCATATCAGGTTGTGGCCTCGGCCGAGGCGGCGACGCCATTGTCGCATCGTCAAACATGCCCGCTGGCGTTCGTCCGCGCCAATCAGTGGAGCCGCGCGATTTGCCGTAGCGGAAGGCTCGATGTTTGATTGAAAATGTTGCACTGAGATTGTGCGGCTTGCCAGATCAACGATAGCAGTGGTGTCGATTGACCGCATGCTTAACGAATTGGTCAAGACTCATATGCGCTATGCGCACAGCAATCGACGCGCGCTCAACTGAATATCGCTTGTTAACTTGACAATGCGTGGTCAAGTTTGGCGAAACGTGTCGCTGCCCCACGGCGAACGCGAGTTGAATGTCCACGGAGAGAATTGGATGTCAGTGAAAAAACCCGATCCGGTCGATATCGAAGTGGGGCACC
The DNA here is from genome assembly GCA_963778455.1 of uncultured Alphaproteobacteria bacterium. Taxonomy (GTDB): domain Bacteria; phylum Pseudomonadota; class Alphaproteobacteria; order Rhizobiales; family Xanthobacteraceae; genus PALSA-894. The sequence goes on along the minus strand of CAVZUL010000004.1, from coordinate 698,465 downwards.
GGATCAGAATCGAGCGGTTGGCGCGTGGACTGTCGCAGACGGCGCTGGCCAATCAGCTGGGTGTGACCTTCCAGCAGGTGCAGAAGTACGAGAAAGGCGTCAATCGAGTCGGCGCCGGCCGGTTGACCAAGATCGCCGAAGTGCTCGGCATCGAGGTCGGCTCCTTCTTCGCCGGCAAGGAAATGCTCGAAGAGCGAGCAATCGAAAGAGGGCGACGGGTCATCGCCGCTCAAGCTGCTGACTGTCTCCGGCGCATTCCGCCTGCTGCGCGCCTACGCAGACATCGAAGACAGCAACCTGCGGCGTGCGATCGTGGATCTGGTCGAGCAGATCTCCAGCCAGAAACCCGACGGCGGCGTAATCCGCGCCGAAAACACTCCGACGCACGAAGCGTCGCTGCGCCTGCGTCGGCCGCGGCGGCGCTTTTCGTTGTGCGGCCTGCCACGTTCACCTGCGTGCAGAGCGGTGCTAATGTCGCGCCGTACGCGAAGAAGCGGTGAGGAAGGTGATCGATGCGTGGCAAGGACAACATGCGCAGCGGCGGCGAAGTGCTGGTCGATCAGCTGCTCGTAAACGGCGTGCGCCACGTGTTCTGCGTGCCGGGCGAAAGTTATCTCGCGGCGCTCGACGCGTTTCACGATCGCGATGTCGCCGTCACGGTCTGCCGTCAGGAGGGCGGCGCCGTGATGATGGCGGAAGCGGCCGGCAAGCTGACCGGCCGGCCCGGCATCGCATTCGTGACGCGCGGACCCGGCGCCACCAACGGCTCGCCCGGTATCCACATCGCCAAGCAGGATTCGACGCCGCTGATCATGTTCGTCGGACAGGTGGCGCGCGAGATGCGCGACCGCGAAGCGTTCCAGGAGCTCGACTACCGCGCGGTGTTCGGCACCATGGCGAAATGGGCGACGGAGATCGACGATCCGGAGCGCATTCCCGAAATCGTGTCGCATGCGTTTCATGTCGCGATGAACGGCCGGCCCGGCCCGGTGGTGATCGCGCTGCCCGAGGACATGCTGATGGAGCGCGTCTCGGTCGCCGACGCGCTCGCGGCCGAGCCGATCGAGACATGGCCCGGCCTCACCGACATGTCGCAATTGCAGAAGATGCTGTGGGCGGCCGAGAAGCCGATCGCGATCCTCGGCGGCAGCCGCTGGTCGGAGGCTGCGTGCGCCGCGACGCTGCGCTTCGCGGAGCGTTTCGACCTGCCGGTTGTGACATCGTTCCGCCGCATGCCTCTGTTTCCTGCGACGCACCCTTCGTACGCGGGCGATCTCGGCACCGGCGTCAATCCGAAGCTCGTCGCGCGCGTGAAGGCGGCCGATCTCGTGCTGCTGGTCGGCGGTCGGCTCGGCGAAATGCCGAGCCAAGGCTACACCCTGCTCGACATTCCGAATCCGAAGACGAAGCTCGTCCACGTCTATCCGGATCCGGACGAGCTCGGCCATGTCTACCGGCCGCATCTCGCCATCAATGCGACGCCGACGGCGTTCGCGGCCTCGCTCGAAGGCTTGCAGCCGCCGAACGAGATCCGCTGGCGCGGCTGGACCAAGGACGCTCGCGAGGACTACCTCGCCTGGACCGAGCAACCGACGAAGCAGCCGGGCGCGGTGAACTTCGGCGAGATCATGGTGTGGCTGCGCGGGCAGTTGTCGCCGGACAGCATCATCACCAACGGCGCGGGCAATTTCTCGACCTGGATGCACCGCTTCTACCGCTTCACCAAATTCGCAACGCTGCTCGGTCCGACTTCCGGATCAATGGGTTACGGGCTGCCGGCGGCGGTCGGCGCGAAGCGGCTCTATCCGGAGCGCACCGTGGTGTGCGTCGCCGGCGACGGCGATTTCCTGATGAACGGTCAGGAGTTCGCGACCGCGGTGCAATACGATCTGCCGATCATCGTGCTGATCATGGACAACGGCATGTACGGCACGATCCGCGCGCATCAGGAGCGCGAGTTTCCCGGCCGCATCATCGCGACCGCGCTGCGCAACCCGGATTTCGCCGCCTATGCGCGCGCGTTCGGCGGCTTCGGCGCGACGGTCGAGCAAGACCGAGGAATTCGCCGCCGCGTTCAACGCCGCGCAGGGCGTCGGGCAAGCCCGCGATCATGCACCTGAAGGTCGATCCGCAGGCGATCAGCCCGGCGACCACGCTCGACGCGATCCGCGCGAAATCGATGGCGCAGCGCGTCGAGAAGGCCGATCCTCGGCGAACAGCCGCCGAGCATCGGTGCTCGCGCGGACCCGCACGTGCGCGCTGACCGCGTCGAGCATGCGCTTGCTTGCAGCGTGAACACTGGCTCACTTCTTCGCGGAGTGAGTCGCCATGCCCTATCGCCGCACCGAGAACGTCGTCCGCCGTCTCGCGGCGCGCCATGACGCGATCGTCGCCGCCGCGGGCGCGCTCGCCGCCGAGGCCGGCATCAACGCGGTGCAGATCACGCCGGTCTCGCGGCGCGCCGGCGTCGCGACCGGCACCGTCTACCGCTACTTCCCGTCCAAGACCGACCTCGTCGCCGCGCTGGTCGCCGCGGTGTCGCGAGCGCGAGATCGGCGCGATGCGACGCGCTGCGGACGCCGCACCCGGTCCGCTCTCCGCGCTCGCCGCCGCGATCACCACCTACGCGGCGCGCGCGCTCGCGAGCCGCAAGCTCGCGTTCGCGCTGATCGCCGAGCCGGTCGATGCCGGCCGACGATGCGCGGCTTGCGTTCCGCGCCGCGCTCACCGCCGAACTCGGCAAGCGCGTGTTCGCCGCGATGGACGCCGGCCACCTGCCCGAGCAGGACATCGCGGTCGCGGCGCCCGCGCTCACCGGCGCGCTGATCGAAGGGCTGATCGGCCCGCTCGCTTCCGATCCGCGCGACGACGCCGGAACGCGCGACGCCGTGCAGACGCTCACGCTGTTCGCGCTGCGCGCGGCTCGGCGTCGCCGACGCGCAGTGCGCGCGGGCTGGTGGTGCAGACGAGGATGCCGGCGCGGGAGAGGGTGGGGTGAGGACCGCATTGTTTCCACAAGCTTGGCGCCGCACCCCGCTTCGCGATTGAAGCCGTGGGCGCGGTGAGGGACAATGGCGGCCCTTGTCGGGCCGATCATCAGTTTTGGGAATTCTGGAGGGGTTATGGGTCACAATCGGCGCAATGTCCTGAAGTTTGGCGCCGCGGCGGCGGCGATCGGAGTAATAGGCAGCGCACAGGCGCAGACCATCACCGCCAAGATCGGACACCTCGAAGCGCCCACCCAGCCGCGCCACAAGGGCCTCGAAAAGCTCGCCGCGCTCGTGAAGGAACGCACCAGGGGCGCGGTCGAGTTTGCGCTCTATCCATCGTCGCAGCTTGGCAATGCCCGCCAGATGATCGAGAGCACGCAGTTCGGCGCCATCGAAGGCACCGTCATGCCGGCGGCGTTTCTCGGCGGCTTCAACCCGGTCATTTCGGTGCTGGACATTCCCTACATCTTCCCGACCGACCGCGCGCTGTCGCAGAAGCTGCGCGAGGGGCCGTTCGGCAAGGCGCTGCTCGCGAGCTTTTCAACGCGCGGCGTGCACGCGCTCACCATCTGGCCGAACGGCCGCAAGAGCCTCACCTCGAACAAGCCGCTCGCGAACCTCGACGCCTTCAAGGGGCAGAAATTCCGCGTGATGGATTCCAAGATCCTGATCGACCAGTTCGCCGCCGTCGGCGCGACCGCGATCGCGATCAATTTCTCCGAGCTCTACACCTCGCTGCAGACCGGCTTGATCGACGGTCAGGAAAACCCGATCGACACAATCACGACGATGAAATTCCACGAGGTGCAGAAACACATGGTGGTAAGCGAGCATGGTGTGATGGAAGACATCGTGCTGTTCAGCAACGCGTTCTGGAACAAGCTGACGGCTGAGCAGCGCGACATCATCGCCAAGGCGTTCGACGAGATGCGCCCGCAGGTCGAGGAGATGAAGGAAGCCGTGCAGGCGACCTCGATCGAGACGATCAAGACCGCCAAGCTCAACGTGCGCGTCGCCGATGAGGCGGAGCGCACGGCATTGCGTGAAGCGATGGCGCCGAAGGCGCGCGCGACCTATCAGGAGCGCGCCGGCGCGGAGGGCGCCAAGGTGCTTGCGGTCTACGACGAGGAGCGCAAGAAGCTCGGCTTCTAGTGGTCCGATTCCAACATTCGCATCCCAGTTCGGCGAGGCGCTTTTGCGAATGTTGGAATCAAAGGACCACTAGCATTATAGGTGCTAGTGGAGCTTTGGATTTGACATTCGCTTCTGGAGCTTGCGGCTAGACGGGTAGCGAATGTCAAATCCGCTCCACTAGCCGCATATCCCGGAAAAGTGGGTACCGGTTTTCCGAAAAGGATATGCGCAAATGAAAACATCCCCATGAGGGCGCTGCGCGGCGTCGAGGGCATCGTCCTCGGTGCTATCATGCTGGCGATGTCGTTTGCCTACACGTTCAATGTCGGTGTGCGCGAGCTTGCGCCGTCGTTCGCGCCGCAGCTCGCCTGGATCGAAGAGCTGTGCCTCTTCGGCCTCGTGTGGATGATCTTCCTCAGCCTCGCGCTCGGCCTGGAAGGCGGCCGGCACATCGGCATGCGCATGGTGCTCGCCCGCATGCCGCACTCGAGCCAGCGCGCCGCGAAGCTCGTCATCAATCTCGCTGGTCTCGCGTTTGCCGCGTACCTCGCCAAGATCGGCGTCGACATCACGCTTTTCGTGGCGCACTCGGGCCAATCGAGCCCGACGCTGAACATCTCGATGGCCTGGCTCTACATCGTGATGCCGGTCGGCTTCGGGCTTCTCGCGCTGCGCTACCTGTTGGAAATCGTGACGCCGGCAGACCGTTTCGCCGTCAAGGTCGATCCGGTGCATCATGTGTAACGCGCCCGTCGTGCCGCGTCTTTCCCCTCGCCCCGCGAAGCGGGGAGAGGGTGGCGAGCAGCGAAGCTGCGAGCCGGGTGAGGGGCATCTACGAAATCGCAAAAGCCCCTCACCCGCCCTCGCTTCGCTCGGGCACCCTCTCCCCGCTTCGCGGGGAGAGGGAAAAAAGAACGCAACATGATCGTGCTCGCGCTGATCGTGCTCGCCGTCGGCCTGCTGATCGTGGGCGCGGAAATCTTTCTCGTCATCGGCATTCCGGCGGTTCTGGCGAAGCACATCTTCCTCCCATTTATGCCCGACCTGATCATCGGGCAGCGCGTGGTGGGCGGCGTCGAGGTCGTCACGCTGCTGGCGATTCCGTTCTTCGTGTTCGCCTCCGACCTGATGGCGCGCGGCCGCATGGCGGCGCAGCTTGCGGATCTGTTCCGCGCGCTGGTCGGGCACTATCGCGGCGGCATCGGGCATTCGACCGTCGTCACCTGCATGGTGTTCGGCGCCGCCGCCGGCTCCGCGCCGGCGACCGTCGCCGCGATGGGGCGGCTGTCGTTTCCTGAGCTGAAGCGCGCGGGATTCTCCGAAAAGTTCAGCCTCGGCCTGATCGCGTCGAGCGCCGAATGCGCGCTCCTGATTCCACCCTCGATCACCTTCGTGGTTTATAGCTGGCTCACCGGTACCTCGATCGCGGCGCTGTTCGCCGCCGGCCTCGTCATCGGCATCGTGCTCGGCCTCGCCTTCATGGCGCTGGTCGCGCTCGAGGCGTGGCGCGTCGGCGCAGCGGTCGGCGAGCGCCATTCGGCGGGCCAGAAATGGAAGGCGTTCCGCGAGGCGTTCTGGGCGCTGCTGATGCAGGTGATCCTGCTGGTTGGCATCTTCTCCGGTGTGTTCACCGCGACCGAAGCGGCGGCCGTCTCCGTCGTCTACGCGATCGGCGTCGAGGTGCTGATCTTCCGCGCCTTCGGCTGGCGCGAGGTGTTCGACATCGCGAAGGACAGCGCGATCTCGACCGGCGTGATCTTCATCCTGCTCGCGATGGGAGCTTTGCTCGCTTACTTCATCACGCTGTCGGGCGTGGACCGCGCGGTGCTCGCGTTGGTGCGCGAGATCGGCGTGAACTGGGTGGTGTTCATGGTGATGGTGAACATCGTGTTCCTCACCTGCGCGATGTTCCTCGACCCCAATTCGATCATGGTGATCTTCCTGCCGACGCTGTTTCCGATCGCGGCCGCGCTCGGCATCGATCCGGTGCATTTCGGCATGGTGGTCACGCTGAACGTCTGCACCGGCATGATCATGCCGCCGCTCGGGCTCGACCTCGCGGTCGCGGCGTCGACGCTCAACAGGTCGATGGAAGCAGTCGTTGCCGGCATCTGGCCGTTCATCGTGACCAACGTGGCGGTGCTGATCCTGATCAGCTACATCCCGCCGCTGTCGACGTTCCTGCCGCGGATTTTTGGGGTGTGAGCCGCCGAGGGCTGCGTCCACTCAATCTATTTCCACCTCGTAGCCGGCAAGCTGTCTCTTGATCAGCTCCATAAGCTCGTCTGTTTTCACCGGTTTGAGCGCGATACTCACATCGTGCGCTGCAATCGATTCGATGACGTCAGTTCTGATGTCGCCGGTGAGCACGATGGCCGGGATTTTCCAGGCAAGAGCGGCACGCAAGGCGTTGATGCTGTCGACGCCGTTCATGCGGCCCGGAATGTTGTAATCGGCCAGGATGAGATCGAAGCGGACGCCCTTTTCGGCGAGAGCCAGCGCCTCGTTTCCGTTCGCCGCGGAAACCACATCCAGCCCCTCCGATCTCAACCACGACTCCAGCGCCGCACGCACGGAACCCTCGTCTTCAATGACGATCATCGTTCGGGCGAAGAGAGAATCTGGCAGGCGCTCGAGTAACGCCGTTGAACCAGTCACTTTGGGTTTTTCCCGGCCCAGTGGAACGACGATGGAGAAGCCTGAGCCTTTTCCGGGCGTGGACTGAACGTTGATCGGATGCCCCAGAATGTTTCCCAGCCGCTGCACGATTGCGAGACCCAATCCGAAACCACCCGGCCGCGCGTCTTGCGGGCCCTGAAAATACTCTTCGAATATATGAGGCAAATACTCCCCCATAATTCCAACTCCGCTGTCCCAAACTTCGATCCGGACATTGTCGCCGGCGCGGCGGCAGCCCATCAGGATTCTGCCGTGCTCGGTGAACCGGACAGCATTCGAAAGAAGATTGCGGATCATTTCCTTGAGCATGCGCCGGTCACTGTGAACGATGAGTCCGGATCGAACCCATCTCCATTGCAGGCCCCTTTCCTCTATGGAGTCGGCAAAATCGGCAGCCAGCGATTCGAATATCGTGTTGATCGGAAAATCGCTCTTCGAGGGACGAAGGTTTCCGGCTTCGAGCCGATTGATGTCGAGGAGGCTCGTCAGCATGTCACTCATGGTCTCGAGCGCACGACCAATTCCGGCGATCGGCTTATGCGCAGCGCTGTCTTGAATTTGCTGTTTCAACGTCCCCTGCAATATCTTCAGAGTTTGCAGCGGCTGGCGCAGGTCGTGGCTCGCGGCGGCGAGAAAAGCCGATTTGGCTTGATTGGCTCGCTCTGCTGTCTTTCGAGCCTCGCCTAACTCCTCCTGAAACAGCTTGCGTTCGGTAATATCGACCGTCAGGCCGCGGATGCGTACAACTCGTCCAACCTGATCGAACTCGGCTTTCGCGGTTTCCTCAAGCCAGACCTGCTTTCCATCGGGCCGCATGTAGCGGAAGTCGATGGCATAGGACGGCGATTTGCGACGCAGGGCACGCAGGCATTCGTGCAGGCGGGGGCGGTCGTCCGGATGGACGCGCTCGAGGAAGCTCGTGCCGGCGGGAGCATGTTCCGGATCGAGGCCAAGGATTTGCGCGGCGTTCTCGCTCCGCTGCGACCGGCCGCTATCGACGTGCCAGTCGAAGGCCGTCGCCTGTCCAGCCTTCAATGCATCTTGCAAGCGCGCCGCGCTCTCGACGAGCATGGACACGTGGCTGCGCCGCTCGGAAAAAAGCGCGCCAAGAACCAATGCGCACAGTGCAGTTGATACGATCACGGCCTGGGCGGTCAGAATGCGATATTCGACCGGTAGGGTCCCGCCCAAGAATCCAAGGTCGAACGTCGTCACCCAAACGATCGTGATCGCAATAATGAACGCCGCCGTCGCGGCGAAAACCGGCCTGCAGCGTGCGGCGATCCACAACAACAGCGGGAAGATCGAGACGATCGCAATGTCGTCCCATGGAATGTGCGGTGCGAAGATAAAAAGCGAACTCGCGACGCCGAGCATCGCCAAAGCCACACCGCCTTCGGCCGTTTCCTTGAGCGATGGGGGATCGCGCGCTGCCGCAAACATGCCGATCAGGAATGGCGCAACCGTGATGACGCCGATGACGTCGGATGCGAACCAGTGGTGCCAGGTTGTCGGGGGCGACGCCGTCGAGTGGTGGAACAACACGTAGCCGACCGTGGCGCCGATGCCCGACACGGTGCATCCCACAATCGCCGCCGTGACGAATCCGATGACGCGCCACAACTGGTCCAGTTCAAATGGGAAACCGAAGTATCGTTGGAGCAGGAGCGCTATCAGTACGGCCTCGGTGGCGTTGCACGCGGCGAAAACGAGCGAGCTCCAGATGTTGCGATCGCCGAGAAGATTGGCCGCGATGGTTGCGGCCGCTACGCCGACGATGACCGGCAACCGTGCTGCGGATCCGAGGGCGATGAGCAACCCTGCCGAGACGCCGGCAGCGGGCCAGAAAACCGCAACGCCGTCAGGTTTAGTCAGCAGGGCCAGGCTCAGCCGCGCCGACACGAAGTAGGCAACGCCCAACGCAATGGCGACGGCTATCGAAATGGTCCAGGAGGGAAAGCGTTCGACAAACGCGGGCGCACCTGGAATGACCTTCCGCAGCGCAGCTTGTCGCATGAGAAAGGTCCCCACGGTGCGCGCCGGGACGGCTCGATCTGACGATGTCTGCGCGCTCTCCCGCCTATCATTCTAGGCATTTCCGGGCCATTCCTCACATTATGCTTTGGTAAAGAAACGGAATCCGCCCATCCGCTGGAATTGTGGCACGGGGTGCCGGCGGGGATCCAAAAAATCTCGCGACGCGGCGCTATTTTCGCTCCAGCGCCGGCTCCTTCTCCAATTCCAGCATGACCAGCTTGATGCCCCTTTGGCTTGGATCGCCTTCGATGCGGAAGCCGAGTTCGTCGCACATCTTCAGCATGGCGGTGTTCTCGGCGAGCACCTGGCCGTGCACGCGCTTCAGGCGGAGCGCGCGCGCGTAGTCGATCATGCGCTGCATCAGTAGCCAGCCGAGCCCGTGTCCTTTGAACGCCGAACTTACGGTGACGGCGTATTCGCCGCTCTTGCGGTCGTCGTCGAGGTGCAGCCGCACGACGCCGAGCATCCTGTTCGTCGCCTCGTCGATCGCGATGAACGCCATCGCACGCGCGTAGTCGAGCTGAGTGAGTTGTGCGATGCGCTCGGGGGAGAGTTCCTTGACCGCCGAGAAGAAACGCAGCCGCGCGTCCTCCGCCGTCAGATGCCCGATGAAGTCCGGATAGAGCGCGGCGTCCTCGGGCGTAAGCGGCCGCGTCAGGACGCGCGTGCCGTCCGGCAACACGTCGTGATGCGTGAGCGCGTCGAGGTCGGAAGCCATGGCCGAGATCTGGTCGGCCCCGGCGATAAATTCAATGCGACATCAGGACAGGGTCAGTCATCGATTGGAGAATACCGCGTGCGCGGCCGGCTCCTTGATGCAGGTCAATTCTTCTTGTTGCCGGTCGCGTCGAACTGCTTCAGGTAGGCCCACAGATCGGTCGCCTCCTTCTCGTTCTTGATGCCGGCGAACACCATCTTGGTGCCGGGGATCTTCGCCCGCGGGTCCCTGATGTATTCGAGGAACGTCTGTTCGCTCCAGGCAATGCCCGAATTCTTGTTCGCTTCGGTGTAGTTGTATCCCTCGATCGTGCCGGACTTGCGTCCTTCGAGTCCATTGAGCAGGGGCCCGACCAGGTTCTTGGCATCCGCGCCGACCCGGTGGCAGGCCAGGCATTTCTTGAACGAATTCTCGCCCGCCGCGAGGTCTTGCGCCGGCACGCTTCCCACCGCAGCGAACATGATCATGCCTGCAAATGCCCAAGCCTTCATTTCCAACTCCTTCGATACGGACGCCCACCGTATGATCCGATATATTGGAATGGTTCGAATGATGCTACGGCAAAACCGCGCGACTGATATTCTAGATTTGTGCAGGAGCCGGTCCGGAGCCCGCCGATGTCGCTGAAAATGCCCGAACCGGATTCCGCCGTGCTGGCGCGGCGCGGCGAGATCGTGCGCGACCTCTCCGCGATCGTGCCGGGCGAAGGCGTGATCTCGAACGAGCGCGAGATGCGCCCCTACGAGTTCGGACGGGCTGACCGCGTACCGGCAGCTCCCGTTCATCGTCGTGCTGCCCGAGACCACCGAGCAGGTCAGCCGAGTGCTGCGCTATTGCCACGAGCACGGCATCCGCGTGGTGCCGCGCGGGGCGGGGACCTCGCTCTCGGGCGGCGCGTTGCCGCTCGCCGACGGCGTGCTGCTCGGCCTCGCCAAATTCAACCGCATCCGCGAGATCGATTTCGACAATCGTGTCGCCGTGGTCGAGCCCGGCGTCACCAATCTCGCGATCTCGCAAGCCGTCGCGCACGAGGGCTTCTACTACGCGCCCGATCCGTCCTCGCAGATCGCCTGCACCATCGGCGGCAACATCGCGGAGAATTCCGGCGGCGTGCATTGCCTGAAATACGGCATGACCACCAACAACGTGCTCGGCTGCGAGATCGTGCTGATCACCGGCGAGGTCATCCGCATCGGCGGCAAGCATCTCGATAGCGAGGGCTACGACCTGCTCGGCCTGATCACCGGCTCGGAAGGGCTGCTCGGCGTCGTCACCGAGGTGACGGTGCGCATCCTGAAGAAGCCCGAGACCGCGCGCGCGCTGCTGGTCGGTTTCGCGTCGTCGGAGGACGCAGGCGAGTGCGTCAGCAAGATCATCGGCGCCGGCATCATCCCGGGCGGCATGGAGATGATGGACAAGCCGGCGATCCATGCGGTCGAGGAATTCGTGCATGCCGGCTATCCGCTCGATGTCGAGGCGCTGCTGATCGTCGAGCTCGATGGGCCGCAGGCCGAGGTCGATCATCTGCTGGAGCGCGTCGAGGCGATCGCGCGCGCGTGCCGCTCGGTGACATGTCGCGTGTCGAACTCGGAGGACGAGCGGCTGCTGTTCTGGGCCGGCCGCAAGGCGGCGTTCCCGGCGGTCGGGCGCATCTCGCCGGACTACTACTGCATGGACGGCACGATCCCGCGCGCGAAGCTGCCGCTGGTGCTCAAGCGCATGCGCGAGCTGTCGGAACAGTATCGGCCTGCGCGTCGCCAACGTGTTTCACGCCGGCGACGGCAATCTGCACCCGCTCATTCTCTATGACGCCAACAAGCCGGGCGAGCTGGAGCGCACCGAGGCGTTCGGCGCGGAGATCCTGAGGCTCTGCGTCGAGGTCGGCGGCGTGCTGACCGGCGAGCACGGCGTCGGCGTCGAGAAGCGCGATCTGATGCCGGCGATGTTCTCCGAGATCGATCTCAACCAGCAGCAGCGCGTCAAATGCGCCTTCGATGCCAAGGGCCTGCTCAATCCCGGCAAGGTGTTTCCGACCCTGCACCGCTGCGCCGAGCTCGGGCGCATGCATGTGCATGCCGGGCGCGTCGCGTTTCCGGATATTCCGCGGTTCTGAGCGATCCGATGACCGACACTCTCAAACCGCGCGACGCGCAAGGACGTCGAGGCCGCCGTCCAGTGGGCGCTCGGCGAAGGCAAGACGCTCGAGATCGTCGGCCATGGCTCCAAGCGCGGCATCGGCCGCGCCGCGCAATGGGACCTGAGCCTCGATCTGTCGGACCTCTCCGGCGTCACGCTGTATGAGCCCGACGAACTGGTCCTCTCGGCGCAAAGCCGGAACGCCGATCGCCGAGATCGAGGCGCTGCTGGCGGCGAACAGTCAGGAGCTCGCCTTCGAGCCGATCGACTACGGCCCGCGTGTTCGGCGCAGCCGGCGGGCGGCGGCACGATCGGCGGCGTGCTCGCCGCGAACCTCTCCGGCCCGCGCCGCATCAAGGCGGGCGCGGCGCGCGATCATTTCCTCGGCTTCACGGCCGTCTCGGGCCGGGCGAGACCTTCAAGTCCGGCGGACGCGTGGTGAAGAACGTCACCGGCTACGACCTGTGCAAGCTGCTGGCCGGCTCGTGGGGCACGCTCGCCGCGATGACCGACGTCACCGTCAAGGTGCTGCCGCGCGCCGAAACCGAGCAGACCGTGCTGGTGCTCGGGCTCGACGATGCGACGCGCCGCGCGCGCGATGAGCGCCGCGATGGGCTCGGCCAACGACGTGTCCGGCGCGGCGCATCTGTCCGCGCGCCGCTTGCGGCCAGCATCCAGGCCGAAGCCGGCAACGGCGATCACCGCGCTGCGGCTCGAAGGCGTCGCGCCGTCGGTCGCGCATCGCAGGCGCGCGCTCGAAACGCTGCTCAAGCCGTTCGGCGAGATCGCGGTGCTGGAGGAAGCGGCCTCGCGCGAGCTGTGGCGGGCCATCCGCGACGTGATCCCGTTCGCCGGCGGCGCCCGCGCGCTCTGGCGCATCTCGGTCGCGCCGACGCGCGGCGCACGAGGTCGCGGCCGCGATCGGGGAGGGCGCGGAGTACTTCTACGACTGGGCCGGCGGGCTGATCTGGGCGGCGCTTCCCGCCGCGGACGATGGCGGCGCCGCGCGCGTGCGCCGCGCCGTCGCGGGCGAGCGGCCACGCGACGCTGATCCGCGCGCCGGCCGCGATCCGCGCCGCCGTGCCGGTGTTCGAGCCGCAGGACGCGGGCGCTTGCCGCGCTGACCCGGCGCGTCAAGGAAAGCTTCGATCCGCAAGGGCTGCTCGGGCCGGGCCGGATGTGGGCGGGCGTGTAAATGCAAACCTCCTTCACCCTCGCCCAACTCGCCGATCCGGACATCGCGGAGGCCGACAAGATCCTGCGCGCCTGCGTGCATTGCGGCTTCTGCACCGCGACCTGCCCGACCTATGTGCTGCTCGGCGACGAGCTCGATTCCCCGCGCGGGCGCATCTACCTGATCAAGGACATGCTGGAGAACGACCGGCCCGCGACCGAGGAGGTCGTCAAGCACATCGACCGCTGCCTCTCGTGCCTCGCCTGCATGACGACCTGCCCGTCGGGCGTGCACTACATGCACCTGGTCGATCACGCGCGCGCGCATATCGAGGAAACCTATCGCCGGCCGTGGCCCGACCGGGCGATGCGCGCGCTGCTGGCGGCCGTGCTGCCCTATCCCGGCCGGTTCCGCGCGGCGCTCGCGGCCGGATGGCTCGCCGGGCCGGCTCGCCGACGCTCGTCTCGCGCCGGCGCGGTCGCGCGCAAGGCCGTGCCGGTCGCGCCCGGCCTGGCTCGGCATCGCTGCGCCGCGCTCGCCGCGATGCTCGGCCTGCTGCCTGCGCGGCTGCCGGACCGTTCGGCCTATGAGGGCCGCGGCGCTGTCCCGGCCGAAGGCGCGCGCAAGGGGCGCGTCGCGCTGCTGCAAGGCTGCGCCCAGCCGGTGCTCGCGCCGTCGATCAACGAGGCGGCGATCCGCCTGCTGACGCGCCAGGGCATCGAGGTCGTGCTGGCGGCCGGCGAAGGATGCTGCGGCTCGCTGGTGCATCACATGGGCGCGCGAGCATCAGGCGCTCGCGCAGGCGCGCGCCAACATCGATGCGTGGACGCGCGAGATCGAAAACGGCGGGCTCGATGCAATCTTGATCACGGCATCGGGCTGCGGAACAACCATCAAGGACTACGGCTTCATGCTGCGCAACGATCCGGCCTATGCGGCGAAGGCCGCGCGCGTGTCGCGCGCTCGCCGTGGACGTTTCCGAGTATCTCGCCGCGCTCGACCTTGGCGCGCCGGCGCGCGCGAGCCGGCCTGACGGTCGCCTACCAGTCCGCCTGCTCGCTCCAGCACGGGCAGAAAATCATGAGGCAACCCAAGGACTTGCTGGCGCAGCTGGGCTTCGCGGTGCGCGAGCTAGCCGAGGCGCATCTGTGCTGCGGCTCGGCCGGAACCTACAACATCATGCAGCCCGACATCGCCGCGCGCGCTGCGCGACGCGCAAGGTCGCCGCGCATCGAGCGCACCGGCGCCGACGTGATCGCGACCGGCAATATCGGCTGCATGACCCACATCGCGCCGGCGACCGCGCATCCCGATCGTGCACACCGTCGAGCTGCTCGACTGGGCGCACGGCGGACCGGCGCCCGACGCGCTGCAAGCATGTGCGTGAGTGACGCGAATGACTCGCGCAGAATCGACAATCGCGACGTAGAATGCCGTACGGTCGCGGACGCGACGCATGGTCGCGCGATGAACCGTCGTGAGGAGGATCATCATGGCTGCTCGCAAGAAGAAAGCGAAGAAGTCGAAGATCGAAGAAGAAGGCCAAGAAAGCCGCCGCTGAAGAAGAAGGTCGGTGCGAAGCGCTCCGGCGCGAAGCGAAGACGGCCGCGAAGAAAGCGGCGAAGAAGAAAGACCGCAGCGAAGAAGAAAGCCGCGCGCCGAAGCCGGCAAACCGACACCGAAGCCGCGCGCCAAAACCGCGCGCCGAAGCCGGCAGCCCGAAGCCGCAGCACCGAAGCCGCGCCGCCGAAGCCCGCGCCTCCGCCGCCGCCGTCCGCCGCCCGCCGCCGCGCCGAGTCCGATCACCTATCGCCCGTTCAGTCCGCCGGGTGGAGACGGCAATTCGGATGACAACAAGACCTAAGAAGCAAGAAAGCGCGCAAGCCGCGAAAAAGCGCCGCAAAAAAATCAGCGGCGAAGAAAGCGGCGGCCAAAAAGAAGCCAGGCGGCGAAGACGGCGTCGCAAAACGCGCGCGGCGGCGAAACCCGCGCGTCGCCGCACAAGACGGCACAACGGTAAGCCACCGCGCAAGACGGAAAGCGCCGGCGCGTTCGGCGCGCCGGCGGCTTGCCGGCATCGGCTTGCCCGGACGCCGCCCCAAGCCGATCGTCGCGGCGCGGTCCGGCGCGCGCCCGTGTCACGCGCGCGGCGGCGCGTCGCGAAACCTGCGGCAGCGCGCCACGCGTTCCGGGCGTCGCGATCAAGGGCGCGCTCGGGCCGCGCTACGCCGAAGTGCTCACGCCGGCAGCGCTGCGCTTCCTCGCCGAGCTGCATCGCGAATTCGAAGCCGCGCGCGAGCGGATGCTCGCGGCGCGCGCCGAGCAGCAGCAGCGCTACGACGCCGGCGAGTTGCCCGACTTTCGCCGCGGCACCAGAGTGATCCGTGACGATCCGGACTGGCGCGTCGCGCCGATCCCGCAGGATCTGCAGGACCGCCGCGTCGAGATCACCGGGCCGGTCGACCGCAAGATGATCGTCAACGCGCTCAATTCCGGCGCCAATGTCTTCATGGCGGATTTCGAGGATGCGAATTCGCCGACCTGGGCAAACAACATCGAAGGCCAGATCAATCTGAAGGACCGCTGGGCCGGCAAGATCGACTTCACCGATCCGGAATCGCGCAAGCGCTACCAGCTTGTCCGACAAGCCCGCAGTGCTGATCGTGCGCCCGCGCGGCTGGCATCTCGTCGAAGAGCACCTGACTGTCGATGGCGAGCCAATCTCGGCTGCACTGTTCGATTTCGGGCTCTACTTCTTCCATAACGCCAAGGCGCAGATCGCCGCCGGCACCGCGCCCTATTTCTATCTGCCGAAGCTCGAGACGCACGAGGAAGCGCGCCTGTGGGACGAGGTGTTCGTGTTCGCGCAGGAGCGGCTCGCCTTGCCCGTAGGCACCATCCGCGCGACCGTACTGATCGAGACGCTGCCGGCCGCGTTCGAGATGGAGGAGATCCTTTACGAACTGCGCGACCATATCGCGGGGCTCAACGCCGGGCGCTGGGATTTCATCTTCTCCTTCATCAAGAAGCTCGCGAAGCACAAGGATTGCATCCTGCCCGACCGCTCGCAGGTCGTGATGGGCGAGGCGTTCCTCGGCGCCTATGCGGCGCTGCTGGTGAAGACGTGCCATTCGCGCGGCGCATTTGCGATGGGCGGCATGGCGGCGCAAATCCCGATCAAGAACGACCCGGCCGCGAACGACGCCGCCTTCGCCAAGGTGCGCGCCGACAAGGAGCGCGAGGTGCGCGACGGATATGACGGCACCTGGGTGGCACACCCCGATCTCGTGCCGGTCGCCAGGGACGTGTTCGAGCGCATGCTGCCGGAGAAGAACCAGATCGGCCGCGTGCGCCAGCACGTGCGCGTGCTGCGCGACGATCTTCTGAAAATTCACGGCGGCACCAAAACCGAGGAGGGCTTCCGCCTCAACATTCGCGTCGGCGTGCAGTACATCGAGGCGTGGCTGCGCGGGCGCGGCGCGGTGCCGATCTACAATCTGATGGAGGATGCGGCGACCGCGGAGATTTCGCGCGCGCAGATCTGGCAGTGGATCAGGTACGAGGCGGAGCTCGAAGGCGGCATCGTCGTCACGCCGAAATTCTTCGAACGCGCGCTCGAAGAGGAGATGGAGCAGGTGAAGGAGGAAGTCGGTGCGCGAGGCCTACGGCACCGGCCGCTTCGGCGAAGCGATCGCGCTATTCCGGGACATTTCTCTCGCGCCGGAGTTCGTCGAATTTCTCACAATCCCGGCGTACCGGCTGATCGTGTGACGCCGCTTCCTGGAGCAATCACTCGGCCGGTTGCGCGTGCTCACCCTCCGCCGGAGCGCCGTGCCGGGGGGCACGGCCGTAAACCAACTCCATGATCTGCCGCGTGTGGTGATCGATCTCATCGACCAGCAACTGCACGCGCGGCTCGGATGACGGCGCAGAACGCCTTCTGCGCGGCTGCGACGCAGCGCAATTCGGGCACGTGCGCTCCGAGGCGAACAGGTATTCCTCGCAGTTCGTGCAGGTCACGAGCTTGCGCCCGCGCGGCCGCTTCCTGGTGTCGCGCGCGCGGCTCTCCGGCACGCGATTGCCCGCGCGGTCCTCGACCACGATCTCGAAGCGGCCGAAATCGAACGGCTGGCCCGGCGCTTCGGCCACCTTGACGATGCGTTCGCGCAGGCCCTGCTTCCCAAGCTCGCGCGCCCGATAATGGCAGTTCGGATTGTTGCCGCGCTGGTTCGAGATGCCGTGCGCGATCCAGGTGCAGCCGCCGTTGCACACGTTCCAGTAATAGCATGAGCCGCAGAACCCGCTGCCGCGATTGCCGTCGCGCCGGATCGTCTTCGGCGCCAGCGCCGCGATCGCGTCTTTCAGCGACATGTCGCGCGTGAGCCCCGCGCCGTAAGGTTCGGCCGGCAGCGACGGGCAGCCTTTGATCTTGCCGTCTGCTTCCAGGCCGAGATTGGTCTCGCCCGCCGTACAGCCGGTCCAGTGCGTTGGCTCGTCCGTCAGCGTGCGCCAGCGATGCTCATAAGGGCCGAAATAACCGATGCTGTTGCCGGGCAGCAGCCGCAGTCCGATCTCGCGCCCGCGCTCGAACAGTTCATAGAGCGTGTCGACGACCTCAGGAATTTCATAGGGCTGGATCAGCAGCTCGGCGTTGTCGACCGCGTTGCCCATCGCGGCGGTGAGTTGCACCTGCCACGACTTCGCGCCGTTCGCCGCGATGATCTCGTAGATCTCGCGCAGATGCGGCTTCGACAGTGCGTTGATCTGTGTGTTGACGCCAGGAACGATGCCGACCGCCGCGACGTCGCGCAGCACCCGCAGCGTCTGGTCGAAGCTGCCTTTGAAGCCACGCAGCCTGTCGTGAACCTCGCGCGGCCCGTCGATCGAAACGCCGAGCGTGCCGACCCCGGCCTCGGCTGCCGCCCTGATCTTCTCGGTGGTCAGCCCGCGCCCGCCGGTCTGGATCGAGCAGTGCATCCCGGCATCGGCGATCGCCTTCACGATCGTGAGCCAGTCGCGCCGCAGATAAGCCTCGCCGCCGATCAGGTTGATGTCGCGCGTGCCGAGTTCGGCCAGCTGGCGCACGACGTCGAGACATTCCTCGGTGGAAAGCTCGTCGGTACGCGGCCGGCCCGCGCGCGAGCCGCAATGCGCGCATTTCAGATTGCAGGCAAGCGTGATCTCCCAGACTACATGCACCGGCCTGCGGCGCGCGATGTCATCGGCGCGCCGCAGCCGGCGCGGCAGGCCATCCTGGACGGCAGGCACGTGTTACTTCTTCGCCGCCCTTTGCCGCTTCGCGATTTCCTTGTTGAGCTTGGCGAGCGCGCCCTTCAGATCGCCTTGCGCCTGCACCACCGCGGTCGCGTGCTCACGCAGCGCGATCAAGTCGCCGAGCTTGGTCCTCTTGTTCTTGATGGCGTCATTGATTGCAGCACCATAAGCAATAATCATGGCGTTCTCTCCGTTCCCGATTCATTGCGAGGAGGATCACAGCTTAGGGGCCGGAACCTAAAGTTGTCAATCAAGGGCGTTCATGGATGCGCACAGAGTTGAGGATCGATCGTCTGCTTCAATTTCATCGCAAGCGCGTGCGGTTGCCGGATCGGTCGATCAGGGAGCTTCTCGGCATCGAACCGGATCGCGAAACGATGACCGATCTGATCGCATCGCTGCGCAAGCTCGGAACGCAGCACCTTGCGTTCGAGCCGGCTTCGTTCAGCGACATAAGAGAGATCGTTACGGTGCTCAATCTTAGACGGCACGATATTGTCTACGATCTGGGCGCCGGATACGGCCATTTCGTTTGCTATGGCGCCTGCGTCAGCGACGCACGCTTCGAGGCGGTCGAAATCGTCCCGGAGCGCTGCGCCGCGATGCGGCGCAGCGCCGAGCGGCTCGGACTGCGCTCGATGCGCGTGATCGAGGCCGACGCCGAGACGGCCCCGCTCGGCCGCGCCAGCGTGCTGTTCCTGAACAGCCCGTTCTTCGCCACCAAGGCGAAACGCTTCCTGCAACGGCTGGCGGCGGCGCAGGCCTGGCGCCCGCTCCGCATCGTCGCGATGAACAACATCGTGAGTCATTTCCGCGCAAGCAGATCGTTTCGCGAGATCGAAACGAACGCCCGCATCGCGGCGTACCGCTTCGGCGTATTCCGCCCCGCCGGCTGACTTCTTGGCGCGGCTATTTCTTTCCGCGCGCCTTGATTTCCTTGTCGAGCTTCTTCAGCGAGCCTTTCAGATCGCCGTGCGCTTTCAGTGTTTCGTAGCCGCGCCGCTGTAGCGCCTTCAAGGTCGTGAGCTTGGTCTTCGGGTCGCTGAGTGCATCGTTGATTGCGGGCCCGTAAGGACGAATAGGCGAAGCCATGGTCTTCCTCCGTGTTATCCGGTTTCTGCGGATGGGTGGTCGGCTTCCATAGCGCCATGCAGCAGCTCCTCGATCTGGCGCGTATGGAGTTCGATATCGTCGAGGAGAGAGAGCACCGCGGGTTCGGCCGACGGCTGCACGCGCCCTGCCGGGCGATGATCCGCGCCGCAATGTGGACATGTGCGTTCCGATGCGAACACGAATTCCTGGCAACTGGTGCACAGTTCGAGCTTGCGCCCGCGCGGACGCCGCTTGTCGTCGCGTGCAAGTTCGGGCGGCACCGTGCGGCCTTCTGAGTCCTCGACGACGATGTCGAAGCGGCCGAAATCAAACGGCTGGCCCGGCGCTTCGGCTACCTTGACGATGCGTTCGCGCAGGCCCTTCCTGGCGAGTTCGCGCGCCCGGTAATGGCAGAACGGATTGTCGCCGCGCTTTCCCGCAAGCCCGTGCGTGACCCAGGTGCAGCCGCCGCGGCAGACGTTCCAGTAGTAGCACGAGCCGCAGAAGCCGCCGCCCGGCGTGCGGTCGCGCCGCGTTGTCGTCGGCGCGAGCGCCGCCATGGCATCCTTGATCGAGACGTCACGCGAGTTTCCGCCGCCATAAGGGTCGGCGGGCAGCGATGGGCAGCTCTTGATCTTGCCGTCCGCCTCGAGGCCGAGGCTGTTCTCGCCCGCGGCGCATCCGGTCCAGTGGGCGAGTTCGCTGGTCATCGTCCGCCACATGAACTCGTGCGGGCCGAAGTAACCGATGTTGTTGCCCGGGATGATGCGGAAGCCGATCTGTCGTCCGCGCTCGAACAGTTCGGCCAGCGTGTCGAGCACTTCGGGAATTTCATAAGGCTGAAGCAGCATTGCGGCGTTGTCGACCGCGTTGCCCATCGCGACGGTGATCTGCACCTGCCAGAAGCGCGCGCCATGCTCCACGATGGTCTCGAAGATCTCGCGCAGATGCGGCTTCGACAGCGCGTTGATCTGCGTGTTGACCCCCGGCCTGATGCCGGCCGCGTTGGCAAGGCGCAGCGCGCGCATCGCATGGTCGAAGCTGCCCTTCACGCCGCGCTGCCGGTCGTGAATTTCGCGCGGCCCGTCGACCGAAATGCCGATGGTGCGAACACCCGCTTCCACCGCAGCGCGGATGCGCTCTTCGTTGAATGCGCGCGCCCCTGTCTGGATACCGCAATGGATGCCGGCGTCGCTGATCGCCTTGACGATCGTGAGCCAGTCGCGCCGCATGTAGGATTCGCCGCCGATCAGGCTGATCTCGCGCGTACCGAGTTCGGCAAGCTGGCGCACGATGTCGAGGCATTCCTCGGTCGTGAGCTCGCCCTCGCGCTTGCGCCCGGCACGCGAGCCGCAATGCACGCATTTGAGATTGCAGGCGAGGGTCAGCTCCCACACGACGTGGACAGGGCGGTGCGCCTCGATGTCCTCGCCGTTGCGAAACCGGCGCGGCAACCCGCGCGCCTTCGCTGGGGCGCTTGCGGGTTCGGCGGTCAGCGTCACCGGTTACTTCTTCTTGCCGACCTGCTTCTCGCGCCGCTTGATCTCCTTGTCGAGCTTGCCGAGCGCGGTCTTGAGGTTGCCCTGCGCGGCGACAACGGCGGCGGCGTGCTCGCGCAGCGTCTTGAGAACCTCCAGCCTGGATTTCGGATTGGCGAGTGCATCATCGATGACCGGTCCGTACAGCAGATTTGCGGTTGCCATGTCGCATTCTCCTTACCTGCGAGTAGGAGCGTAACCTCTGTAACTGTATTTGTCTATTTGTGTTATCGGAGGTTGTCACACGGGCGTGCCGCGAAACGCGCCGACCGGTTCCACGCGGACGCATGAACCGCAGCGGCTGCTGCCCGATTGCATCGGCATGGCGCGCCCAATAGCATTGCGGCCGGGGGAGCGGGCCCACGCGCTGCGCTCCAAACAGACTGTTCACAGCACACGGAGTTCGAGCGTCATGCCGTACAACATCCTCATTCTGGGCGCGGCTTACGGCTCGCTGCTTGGCTCAAAAATCCTGTTCGGCGGGCACTACGTGAACCATGTCTGTCTGCCGGCCGAGGCGGACCTGATCAACTCCGAAGGCTTCCGCGTGCGCTTGCCGGTGAAGGGGCGCAAGGACCCGGTGGTGCTCGACACGCGCAAGCTGCCCGGCAAGGTTTCGGCGTGCGGCCCGAAGGACCCCAATCCGAAAGACTACGACCTGATCGGTCTTGCGATGCAGGAGCCGCAGTATCGCTCGCCCGGCGTGCGCGAGCTGCTCGACGCGGTCGCGAAGTCGCGCGTGCCGACGATGTCGATCATGAACATGCCGCCGCTCCCGTACGTGAAGCGCATACCCGGCCTGGACTATGAGGCGCTCAAGCCCGCCTACACCGATCCGAGCGTGTGGGACAATTTCGATCCGGCCTCGCTCACGCTGTGCAGCCCCGATCCGCAGGCAATCCGCCCGCCGGATGGTCAGGCCAATGAGCTCGTCGTCACGCTGCCGACCAACTTCAAGGTCGCGAAGTTCGACAACGAGAAGGGCAACACGATTATCCGCCAGCTCGAGCAGGAGATCGATGCGATCCGCTACGATCCGGGCGATGGCACGAAGATCGAGCTGCCGGTCAAGCTGCGCGCGTATGACTCGCTGTTCGTGCCGCTCGCCAAGTGGTCGATGCTGCTCGCCGGCAATTATCGCTGCGTGACCGAAGACGGCATGCGCACCGCGCAGGAGGCTGTGCACTCGGACCCCGCAACGTCCAAGTCGGTCTACGATTTCGTGTTCGACCTGTGCGTCAAGCTCGGTGCCAATCCGAGCGATCTGGTTCCTTACGAAAAATACGCAGCGGCCGCACAGTCGCTCACGCGCCCGGCTTCGGCGGCGCGAGCGCTGCAGAATGGCGCCCCCAATATCGAGCGCGCCGACAAGCTGGTGCAGCTCATCGCGAAGCAGAAGGGCCTCTCCCATCCGGCGATCGACGCGCAGGTGGCACTGGTCGACCGGCGCATCGAGGCGAACCGGAAGAAGGCGGCGGCGGCGTAAGGCTGGTGCTAACCCCGGAGCGGGTTGCCGAAGGCGACTCACATCAAGCTGCGGCGCGCTTCGTCACGCGCCTCGTGGGCGCTTTCCGTAACGGTGGAAGCAGCAATTCGGCCGGCATGCGGAATTGGGCGCGCAGACGCTGCACCATTGTCATGCTCAACCCCTTCTTGCCGCGCAAGACCTCGCTGACGCGGCTCGCAGTGCCGAGCAGCGGCACCAAGTCGGCGCGCGTGAGGCCGTGCTGATCCATCAGGTGGCGGATCATGTCGGCGGTGCTCGGTGGCCGGCGCGGCCATCTCGTCTCCTCATAGGCGGCGATCAAGCGCGCCTGCGCGGCGAGCCGGGCAATGTCGGATGGATCGTTCGAATCCCAGAGCCGTTCGACGAGTGCCCGGGCGCGGGCGAGTTCTGCCGCGCTGTCGATCAGGATCAGGGTCGCATCCATCACACCGTCTCCGCATCAATTTTGTCGTATTCGGCATGGGACCCGAAGAACCGGATCGCCAGGACCCCCGCCCCGTACTGCAAGGCCGCAATCAATCGGTAGTCGTTGCCCTTGATGTTGAACACGACCCGGCTGCCCTTGAGAATGCTCGCCTTCGGATATGACGCCTTCACATGCTCGGGGTTGCGCCACTGAGCGCGATCCGAAATGATAAGCCAAGCGTTGTATTGTATCCGCGCCGCCTTGATGCCCTTATGGCCGGAGTGGTTAGTTAAGTATCTTTCGACAATCTCCGTGCCGATGACGATCATCGACGCAGCATGGCACAAAATTCCAAAAAGTGGAAGTATGGATAGCCTGAATGGAGCGGTACGATTTGGGGGTCCCGTCAAGGCCTACCTTTAACTCGCCGGCTCGAAACCGCCGTGCCGCCAGTGCTGCGCATTCGCCGGATCGGCGAGGAACTTGACGAAGGCGATCGCGGGCTCCGGCGCGGCGTTGGCCGCCAGCACACCGGTTGCGTAGATTGTGTTGAGCTGAATGTCGTGCGGGATGAGGCCGACGGCCGTCACGCCTTTTTCGTGAATGATCTCGCTCAGGGGATAAAGCCCGACCTCGGCCTCACCCCTGGTGATCGCCGCGACGCCGCCGTCGAGCGCGTTGCGGAACGTCAGCTTCGGCTTCATCGCGTCCGCGATGCCGAGCCGCTCCCACACCTTGGCAAGATGCGCGCCGCTGGGTGTCGCGGCCGGATTGGCGTGCACCACCGACTTCGCGCCGAGCATCGCTGTCTTGAAACTATCGAGGTTGGAAATATCCGGCTTCGCCGCGCCCTCGCGCACCACCAGCCCGATACTGACGACGCCGAGATTGGGGCGCGGAGAATCGCGCACCACGCCGGCCTTTGCCTGCGCTTCGAGCGCGGGCGCCGGCATCAGCACCATGTCGGCCTTTTCGCCGGCGGCGAGCTTTTGCTGCATCGCGCTGATCACAATGTACGTAATGTGTATCTTGTGCCCGGTCTGCTTCTCGAATTCCGGCACCAGCGCAGCCAAGACTTCCTTCGGCGCGCCGCCACTCATCACGTGAATGTCCGCCGCCAAGGCCGTGCTCCCCCTGAGATGCTTGCGAGGGCAGCCAGCATCAGCCGAATGCTCATGGCGTTGATCCCGCGCGTCGTTGTGAGTATGCGGTTTAACCTAACACGGCGAGGACGCCATGCGCATCATCGATCTGTCACGCGAGCTCTATCACCGCACGCCGAGTTATCCGGGCCAACCGCCGATCATTCACGGCGTGTGGAAGACGCACGAGGAGGCGTTCGCCGAGTTCGGGCAACGTGCATGGCAACAGCGTGATGTATTTCTCGATGCCGGATCACGGCGGCACGCACATCGACGCGCCGCGCCATTTCGGCAAATCGGGAACGCCGATCGACGAGTATCCACTGGAAAACTGCATCGTGCCGGGCATCTGCATCGATCTGCGCCACATTGCGCCACGCGCGGAGATCACCCCGGCGGACCTGGACGCGGCGGTGAAAAAGACGGGCCTCGCCATTCCGAAGAACGGCACCGTGCTGCTCTGCACCGGACATCATGCGCGCACTTTTCCGACGCCCGCCTACACGAACGACAATCCGGGGGTGAGCGTCGCGGCGACCGAATGGCTCGCGCGAACCGGTATCGTGCATTTCGGCATCGACTCGATGCGGCCGGGACCGGAGGGCGTGGTCAACGCGCTGGTGCACAAGGCGTGCCTCGAACTCGACATCACGCACATCGAGAGCCTGTGTAATCTCGAGACGCTGATCGGGCAGGGCGTGTTCAAGTTCATCGGCCTGCCGCTCAAGTGGCGCGGGGGCACGGGCTCGCCGATCCGGGCAGTCGCGGTGTTCGACGCATGATCCCGAAAAGTGGGAACCGGTTTTCGGATAAGATCATGCAAAAAGACTAACCCGCCGCGCCAAGCGCCGCCTCCTTCACGCGATAGCGCTCACCATCGTGCTCCAGCTTGCAGCCCGCGCCGGTGGAACGCGACGAGCGTCGAGCGGTGGCCGATCGAGACGATTGTCGCGTTGGGCAGCCGGTCTTGCAGCAGCTTGTAGAGCGCGGCTTCGGACGGCTCGTCGAGCGAGGCGGTCGCCTCGTCGAGGAACAGGAAAGTCCGGCGCGTGCAGGATCGCGCGCGCGATACCGAGACGCTGCTGCTCGCCGAGCGAAAGCATCCGGTTCCAGTGCGCCTGCTCGTCGAGCCGCCTCCGCCATCGCGGGCAGCCCGACCGCGCTCAGCAGCTCGCGGATGCGCGCGGGATCGAACGTGCCCGGCTCCGACGGATAACTGATCGCGGCGCCGAGCGTGCCGATCGGCAGGTAGGGCCGCTGCGGCAAGGTCATCGCCCTCGCGCCTTCCGGCACCGTGACCGTGCCCTTGCCGAACGGCCAGATGCCGGCGATCGCGCGGAACAGCGTCGACTTGCCCGAACCTGACGGGCCGGTGACCAGCACCTGATCGCGCGGCGCGATCGTCACGCCGTCGGCGGCAACCAGCGGCTTGCCGGAGGGCAGCGCCACCTCGACGTTGTCGAGGTGCACTTCTTTGGCCGGCACGGGCGTGACCGCGATGGTCGGCGTGCGCGACGTCAGGGTCTGCGCGTTGGCGATTGCGATCTCGAACCCGGCAAGCCGCTCGATCACGGCGCGCCATTCGGCGATACGCACGTAAGTGTCGACGAAGAACGACAGCGCGGTCTGCACGCTGTTGAACGCGCTCGCGGTCTGCGTCAGCGCGCCGAGCTGGATGTGGCCGGCGAAATAGGCCGGGCTCACCACGATGATCGGAAACACCACGGAGGCCTGGTTGTAGCCCGCGGTCAGGAAGGTGAGCCGCTTCTGCCGCGTCATGATGCGCATCCAGTTTTCCACCACCGCGTGGAAGCGATCCATCAACCGCCCACGTTCGGCGGTTTCGCCGCGCAGCAGCGCGATCTGCTCGGAGTTCTCGCGCACGCGTACGAGGTTGAAACGGAAGTCCGCCTCATAGCGCTGCTGGTTGAAATTGAGCGCGATCAGCGGGCGGCCGATCCAGTGCGTCAGCAGCGTGCCGATCGTTGCGTAACCAAGCGCCGCCCACACCAGGTAGCCGGGAATATTCCACGCAACGCCGTAGATCGTCAGCGGGGCTGCGGCCGACAGCCCCCACAGGATGACGACGAACGAGCCGAGCGACACGATCGCGCCAAGCAGACCGACACCGACGAAGAGGCCAAGCTCGATGAACTGCTTGATATCCTCGGCGATGCGCTGATCCGGATTGTCGGCGGCGTCGCCCAGCAACTGCATGCGGTAATGGTTCGGCCCCTCCAGCCAGTCTCCGACGTATTGCGCCGTCATCCAGCGCCGCCAGCGGATCTGGAGCCACTGATTGAGATAGAGCTGATAGACGCGCAGCACGATGAAGACCGCGGCAAGGATGCAGAAGAACAACAGCTCGCTGACGAAACTGTCCCAGTTGCGGTCCTGCAGCGCATTGTAGAAACGCGCGTTCCATTGATTGATCAGTACCGTGACGCCGACCACGGCCAGCTCGATCGCGAGGACGGCGGCAAGAAGCGCGCGTCCCGGCCAGCGGTCCTCGGAGCGAAAGTACGGGATCGCGAGCCGCCAGATGGTGGCGAGCGTCGATAAGAAGCGGGTCAAGGCAATCTCCTGTCGGTACGGCGAGCGCGGTTTCAAACCGCGAAAAACCAGCCCAGATCAGCCCCAATCTGGGCGATTCTGCGGGATTATCCGAGGACGGCGCGGCCACACTCGCGTGATCGAGCGGTCGATCGGCGCCCGCTCCAAACAGCCCGGCCGTTATCCTTGACGGTGGTCAATACCGAATTGCCCAAGGTCATGCGGCAATTCGAGGCTTGTGGATTGGCGCCGATCTGTCCAAACTAGGCCATTGCCGCTGGAATACCAACTAGGGTTCGGCGGTTTATCATTGAGAGCGGCAGGGGCGAAGCCGCCTAAAACGAAGGGAGGGACACGCATGTCCACAGAGAAGTCACGCACCAGCCGCCGCAAATTCCTGCTCGCCGCCGGCGCAACCGGCGCGGCCACGATCGCGATGCCGCAAGTCTCGCGCGCGCAGACCACGACCCTGAAAATGCAGACGTCGTGGCCCGCCACCGACATCTTCACCGAAATGGCCAATCAGTACATCACGCGCGTCAACGACATGGCGGGCGGCCGGCTCAAGATCGACCTGCTGCATGGCGGCGCGGTCGTTCATCCGTTCCAGGTGTTCGACGGCGTCAGCGGCGGCCAGATCGACGCGGCCCACACCGTGACCGTCTACTGGTACGGCAAGCACAAGGCGGCCTCGCTGTTCGGCACCGGCCCGGTGTTCGGCTTTAACGCCAATGAAGGCCTTGGCTGGATTCACTACGGCGGCGGCAAGGAGCTGTTCGAAGAACTCCAGACCCAGATCATGAAGGTCAACATCAAGAGCTTCTTCGCGATGCCGATGCCGACCCAGCCGCTCGGCTGGTTCAAACGCCCGGTGGCGGATGCCAATGGCATGCGCGGCCTGAAGTACCGCACCGTCGGTCTCGCGGCCGACCTGATGCAGGCGATGGGCCTTGCGGTCGCGCAGCTTCCGGGCGGCGAAATCGTGCCCGCGATGGAACGCGGCGTGATCGATGCCTTCGAGTTCAACAACCCGACCTCGGACCGCCGCTTCGGTGCGCACAACGTGGCGAAGAACTACATGCTCGGCTCGCATCATCAGGCGACCGAGTACTTCGAGATCATGTTCAACCGCACCAAGTTCAACGCGCTGGCCAAGGAGCAGCAGTCGATCCTGCAATACGCCGCCGAGGCCGCGTCCTCCGCCAACGAGTGGCTGGCGATGCGGCAGTATTCGGACGACCTGCAAGACCTGATCAACAAGGAGAAGGTCAACGTGCTGCGCACGCCGCAAAGCGTGTTCGACGCGCAGATCAAGGCTTGGGACGGCCTCATCACAACGCTCAGTGCCGACCCCTACATGAAGAAGGTCATGGACTCGCAGAAGGAGTGGGTGAAGAAGGTCGTGTACTACAACATGATGAACGCCACCGACTACAAGGGCGCGTTCAACCACCACTTCCCCAACACGCTGAAGCTCTGATCTGAAAAGCCGCTTGCGGGACGGATTGTCGCAGGCTAACCAGTACGGGCGGCGCGCCAATGCGCCGCCCGGTTCGCTACAGGGAAGGGGGATTTCCATGTCGCCGCGCTGGCGGGCGGTCAGGTCATGAACCGCTTCCTGCTTTGGATCGACACGCTCAGCATGTGGGTCGGCAAGGCGTTCGCCTGGCTGATTCTCGTGCTCACCCTCGGCGTCAGCTACGAAGTGTTCGTGCGCTATGTTCTGGGCGCGCCGACCACCTGGGCTTTCGATTTCAGCTACATCACCTACGGCGCGCTGTTCCTGATGGCCGGCGCCTACACGCTCTCGCGCGGCGGGCATGTCCGCGCCGACGTGATGTACCGCTTCTGGAAGCCGCGCACGCAGGCGAAGATGGATCTCGTCCTGTACATCATCTTCTTTCTGCCCGCGGTGCTGGCCTTCATCTATGCCGGCTGGAATTACGCCGCGATGTCGATCCGGTTCAAAGAAGTGAGTATCTTCAGCCCGGCCGGCGTGCCGGTGTTTCCGCTCAAGACGCTGGTCCCGATCACCGGCATCCTTCTGCTGCTGCAAGGGATCGCCGAGATCATCCGCTGCGTCATTTGCATCCGCCTCGGCGAATGGCCGCAGCGCCTGCATGACGTCGAGGAGACCGAAAGCATCATCATGCAGGAGCAGAAACTGCACGGCCAGCAAGCCGAAGTGCCGGAAGCGGCTCGGAAGGGAGCCTGAGCATGACTGACCCGCAAGTCGGCATGCTGATGCTGGGGCTGTTTATCTTCATCATCATGCTGGGTTTCCCGATCGCTTTCACGCTGATGGCGATGGGCGTCGGCTTCGGCTTCTACGCCTACTACACACCGGGCCAGGACTTCTCCCAGAACCGCGTCTTCACGCTGCTGGTGCAGAAAGCGTTCGAGGTTTCCTCGAGCGACGTGCTCACCGCGGTCCCGTTATTTCTCTTCATGGGATATGTGGTCGAACGCGCCAACATTCTCGACCGGCTGTTCTATTCGCTGCAGCTTTCGATGAAGAACGTGCCCGGCGCGCTCGCCGTGGCGACGCTGCTCACCTGCGCGATGTTCGCGACCGCGACCGGCATCGTCGGCGCGGTGGTCACGCTGATGGGGCTGCTGGCGTTTCCCGCGATGCTGCGCGCCGGCTACGACGTGAAGCTTTCGGCTGGCGTCACTTGCGCGGGCGGCTGTCTCGGCATCCTCATCCCGCCGAGCATTCTGCTCATCGTCTATGCGGCGACAGCCGGTGTTTCGGCGGTCAAGCTCTACGCCGCCGCCTTCCTTCCGGGATTCCTGCTCACCGCTCTTTACATCGTCTATGTGATCGCTCGGGCCATGATCAACCCGGCGCTCGCCCCAAAGCTGCCCAAGGAAGAAACTGATGTTCCCTTCAGCACGGTGTTATGGGCGCTCGCGACGTCGTTCTTCCCGCTCGCGCTGCTGATCATTTCGGTGCTCGGCGCAATCCTGTTCGGCCTCGCGACGCCGTCGGAAGCCGCAGGCGCCGGCGCGCTCGCCAGCATGGTCCTCGCCGCCGCGTACGGCGCGCTCAATTTCACCATGCTGCGCGACTCGGTCTATCTGACGGCACGCGCGACCGCGATGGTCTGCTACCTGTTCGTCGGGTCGTGGACGTTCTCGGCCGTATTTGCGGTGCTCGGCGGCCAGCAGGTGGTCGAAACCTTCTTCCTTTCGCTCAACCTGTCGACCACCGGCTTCCTGCTGCTGACCCAGACCATCATCTTCCTGCTCGGCTGGCCGCTGGAATGGACCGAGATCATCATCATCTTCGTGCCGATCTTCCTGCCGCTGCTCGACGACTTCAAAGTCGATCCGATCTTTTTCGGCATTCTGGTGGCGCTGAACACGCAGACTGCGTTCAACACGCCACCGGTCGCAATGGCGGCGTTCTATCTCAAGGGCGTGGCGCCGCCGTGGGTGAAGCTGAGCGATATCTTCAGCGGCGCGCTGCCGTTTGTGTTCATGGTGTTCGCCACCATGGCGCTCGTCTACATCTTCCCCGGGATTGCGCTGTGGCTGCCGGACTATCTCTATTCGCCGCGATGAGCGGCACGCGCCGCCGGGACACGAGATGAGCCTCGCCGCTCTCGGCATCGCAGCCGCGGCCTCGGAAATCCGCGAAGGGCGCATCACCTCCGCCGAACTCGCGCGCAACTGCCTCGCGCAGGTCGACGCCGTGGAGAAAAAGGTCCAGGCCTTCGCGTTTCTCGACCGCGAGCACGTGATGCGGCAGGCGAACGCCGCCGACGAGCATCGCCGGCACGGCCGCGCGACGGGGCCGCTGCATGGCGTACCCGTAGCCATCAAGGATATCTTCGATACCGGCGACATGCCGACCGAATTCGGCTCGCCGTTCTGGGCCGGCCGCACCCCGCGCCGGGATGCCGAGGCGGTCGCGCGGCTGCGCACGGCGGGCGCCGTGATTTTCGGCAAGACCGTGACCGCCGAGTACGCCTATTACCACCCCGGCAAGACGCGCAATCCGCACGATCCCGAGCGCACGCCGGGCGGCTCGTCGAGCGGTTCGGCCGCGGCGGTTGCGGCCGGCATGGTGCCGGGCGCGATCGGCTCGCAGACGAACGGATCGACCATCCGCCCCGCGGCGTTCTGCGGAGTGGTCGGCTTCAAGCCGACGCACGGCCTCATTGCGCGGACCGGCTGCCTGATGCTGTCGCGTGCGCTCGACCATGTCGGCGTGTTCGCCCGCTCGGTCGAGGACGCGGCCCTGCTCGCCGAAATCCTCGCGGGTCATGACGACGAGGACCCCGACACGCGCCCGCTCGCGCGGCCGCCACTTGCCGCAACGGCCGCGAGCGAGCCGCCGTTGCCGCCGCGCTTCGCGTTCGTGCGCGGGCCGGCCTGGAAGTTGATCGAACCGGTCATGAGCGAAGCGTTCGCGGAGCTGATCGAGGCGCTGGGCGACGCCGTCACCGAGATCGAACTGGGGTCGGGCTTCGACAACGCCATCGATTTGCATCGCACCGTGATGGAGGTGGACATGGCCCACAATCTCCATCGCGACTACGAGAAAGGCGGCGATCAGCTCAGCGAAGCGCTGCGCGCCGCGATCGGGCGTGGCCGCGCCGTGTCGGCGGTCGACTATCTGCGCGCCGTCGCGGCCAGCGCGCCGCTCAATGCGGCGCTGGACGACGTGTTCAACGAGTACGATGCGCTGATCACGCCGTCTGCGCCGGGCGAAGCGCCGCTGGGCCTGCCGACCGGCAATCCGGCGTTCTGCTCGACCTGGACCTATCTCGGCACCCCCGCCATTTCGCTTCCGCTGATGGCGACAGGGGAAGGGATGCCGCTTGGCGTCCAGCTGATCGGGCGCCGCGGCAATGACGCGCGCCTCTTGCGTACGGCCCACTGGCTTGTCAAAACACTCGGGCGGGAAGCGCGCCGCGGCGGGCGGGGCTCCAGGAAGGGTAGATCGCGATGATTGCGCACCTGATCGCAGGCGTCATCGGTATCGGCATGCTCGCGGCGTTCCTCGGCATCATGCTCTGGTGGGTGAAGGCCCCGCCGCTGATCATCATTGTCGTACTGGTCATGGCGCTGCTCATTTACGATTTTGTGCAGACGCTGCGTTACGGCGAGAGCGGCCCCGGGCGCTGAGGCGCCCCTAACCTGAGACCACCGTGCACACGGTGCTCTCCGCTTTCGCAACCTGGCTCGGCTTGCCGACGCTGTAATCCGCCAATCATACATTGGAGCGTTCATGCGCCGATCGATTGTTGGCTGTGCTGTCGCCTGTGTTGTGTTGCTCGCTCCTTCCAGTGCGCTGAGCCAGGCCGCGTTTCCCTTCGACCGCGACATGGTGCTCGATGCGCGTCCGATGCGAGGGTCGAAACGATTGCCCGTGCTTTCGGTCGATCAGAACGGCAGCGCGCAGATCGACTTGTGGTGCAAGCGCGGGCGCGGTCAGGCGATCATCGCGGGCGACACGATCACGATTGTGGTCGCGTCTATGAACGACGAGCCGTGCGCGGCAGAACGCGCGCAGGCCGACGATGACATGATCGCGGCGCTCACAAGCACGACGAGCTGGATGATTCGTGGCGACATCGTGACACTCGCGGGAACGAAGACTCTGCGGTTCCGGCTCGCCACAAATTAACGAATGATTAACGTTCGGCGTCGCAGCGGTATCATCATCTAGAAGAGTGTTGCGCGGTCGCCGCACCCCTCAGTCATTCTACCGCCGGAACAGGTGATTTGGAGTTTTATTCATTGAGCTAAGAGAACGCTGCTGTCACCTTCCGGGCACTTCAACAAAGCTTCGGGGTCGCACAATGAAACGCTCCTTGCTTCTCGCAACTTTATTGATCGGCGCGACAGCGCCTGCGTTTGCGGCGGATCTTCCGCGGAAGGCGCCGCCTTACATTCCGCCTCCCGTCCCTGTCCTCAATTGGACCGGTTTCTATATCGGCGTGAACGGTGGCTACAGCTGGGGTCGCTCCACCCGCGATCTGAACTTCTTCAACCCTCTCAACGGCGTGGTTCTCGCGACCGCTACAGGCGGCGGCCGTGATCTGAACGGCGGCCTGTTCGGCGGCCAGATCGGTTACAACTGGCAGACCTCCAACTGGGTGTTCGGCATCGAGACCGATGCACAGTGGACTGGCCAGAAGGGCAGCACGACCGTCGTGTGTCCGGTTGCCGGGTGTTTCCCGACCGCCGTCGCGCCCGGCACTGGCGTGGGGGCAACCCTCAGTGACAAGCTCGAGTGGTTCGGAACCTTCCGTGGCCGTGTGGGCGTCACCGTAACGCCGAGCGTCCTGCTCTACGCAACCGGCGGCGGAGCCTACGGCAGCCTGCAAACCGACCTGGCCCTTTCAGGGTTCACGGCGGCCGGCGTTCCGGTCACCATCGCCGGGTCTAGAAGCGTCGACAAATTCGGCTGGACGGTTGGGGCGGGCATCGAGGCGATGTTCGCCACCAACTGGAGCGGCAAGCTCGAGTACCTGTATATGGATCTCGGCTCGATCAGCAATTCAGTCGTTTTCCCGACCGCCGCCGGCTTTCCCCTCGGGGCAAACGTCACCAGTCGTGTGACGGACAGTGTCATCCGTGCCGGCATCAACTATCGCTTCTCGGCCGGTCCGGATCCGGTGGTTGCGCGCTACTGATACGGACATCGTCACGAAGAAAACCCCGGGGCAAGCCCCGGGGTTTTTGTTTTTTGCGGCGTGCGTGTCAGGAGCGGATTTAGAAATCCATCCCGCCCATGCCGCCCATGCCGCCGCCACCGCCGCCCATCGGCATCGCGGGCTTGTCCTTCGGCACTTCGGCGACCATCGCCTCGGTGGTGACCAGAAGGCCCGCGACCGAGGCCGCATCCTGCAGCGCGGTGCGCACCACCTTGGCCGGGTCGACGATGCCCTTGTCGATCATGTCGACATAGTCCTCGGTCTGCGCGTCGAAGCCGTACGTCTCGGACTTGTTCTCGAGAATCTTGCCGACCACGATCGAGCCTTCGACGCCGGAGTTCTCGGCGATCTGGCGGATCGGCGCCTCGATCGCCTTGAGCACGATGTTGATGCCGGCCTGCACGTCCGAGTTGTCGTTGGAGATCCTGCCGACCGCCTTCTTGGCGCGCAGCAGCGCGACGCCGCCGCCCGGCACGATGCCTTCCTCGACCGCGGCGCGCGTGGCGTTGAGCGCATCCTCGACGCGGTCCTTCTTCTCCTTCACCTCGACCTCGGTCGCGCCGCCGACCTTGATCACCGCGACGCCGCCGGCGAGCTTGGCGAGCCGCTCCTGCAGCTTCTCGCGGTCGTAGTCGGAGGTGGTCTCCTCGATCTGCGCCTTGATCTGCGCGACGCGCGCCTCGATGTCCTTGCGCTTGCCGGCGCCGTTGACGATCGTGGTCTTCTCCTTCTCGATCACGACCTTCTTGGCGCGGCCGAGCATCGCAGGCGTCACGGTCTCGAGCTTGATGCCGAGGTCTTCCGAGATCAGCTGCCCGCCGGTCAGGATTGCGATGTCTTCCAGCATCGCCTTGCGGCGATCGCCGAAGCCCGGCGCCTTCACGGCCGCGACCTTCAGGCCGCCGCGCAGCTTGTTGACCACGAGCGTCGCGATCGCCTCGCCCTCGACGTCTTCGGAGATGATCAGCAGCGGCTTGCCGGTCTGCACCACCGCCTCGAGCAGCGGCAGCATCGCCTGCAGGCCGGAGAGCTTCTTCTCGTGCAGCAGGACGTAGACGTCCTCCAGCTCCGCGATCATCTTCTCGGCATTGGTGATGAAGTAGGGCGAAATGTAGCCGCGGTCGAACTGCATGCCCTCGACGATCTCGACCTCGGTGTCGAGCGACTTCGCTTCCTCGACCGTGATCACGCCCTCGTTGCCGACCTTCTGCATCGCCTGCGCGATCATCTTGCCGATGGTGGCGTCGCCGTTCGACGAGATGGTGCCGACCTGCGCGACTTCGGCCGACGATCCGACCTTGCTGGGCGCGCTTCTCGATGTCCTTCACGACCGCCGTCACCGCGATATCGATGCCGCGCTTGAGGTCCATCGGGTTCATGCCGGCCGCGACCGACTTCGCGCCCTCGCGCACGATCGCCTGCGCCAGCACGGTCGCCGTGGTGGTGCCGTCGCCCGCCATGTCGTTGGTCTTCGCGGCAACCTCGCGCACCATCTGCGCGCCCATGTTCTCGAACTTGTCCTCAAGCTCGATTTCCTTCGCCACCGTCACGCCGTCCTTGGTGATGCGCGGCGCGCCGAAGCTCTTGTCGAGCACGACGTTGCGGCCCTTGGGGCCGAGCGTCACCTTCACGGCATTGGCGAGAATGTCGACGCCGCGCAGCATCCGGTCGCGCGCATCGGTGGAGAATTTTACTTCCTTGGCAGCCATATTTTTCGTTCCTTGATTTTACTCTGACCTCATCCTGAGAGCGGCGCGTAGCCCGCGTCTCGAAGGATGAATTGTGTGGCCCCGTCCTTCGAGACGCGCCCTGCGGGCGCTCCTCAGGATGAGGAAAATGCGTCAGGCGATCACGCCCATGATGTCGGACTCCTTCATGATCAGGAGGTCCTCGCCGTCGAGCTTCACTTCGGTGCCGGACCACTTGCCGAACAGCACGCGGTCGCCGGCCTTCAGGTCGATCGGGATCAGCTTGCCGTTCTCGTCGCGCCCGCCCGGGCCGACCGCGATGATCTCGCCCTCGGACGGCTTCTCCTTGGCGGTGTCGGGAATGATGATGCCGCCCTTGGTCTTCTCGTCCGCCTCGATGCGGCGGACCACCACGCGGTCATGCAGGGGACGAAATCTCGTTTTGGCCATGGGTCTCCTCGTTGGCACGAAACGGGCGCAGGCTTATCGGCGCCGGACTGAAAACTGTGTCCGGAGAGTGGAGTTAGCACTCGCCGACCGGCGAGTGCCAGCAGCGGTCGGAATATGGCTTCGGGACGAAGCGTCAAGGCGGCGCGGGGCGATTAACCGCGATCGGCTCGGCTGGTTGCGATGCCTGCCGTGTTTACGTCTCTTTATTGCGGCGGGGTTAGGTTAACGCGCCGACACAATTCGGCCCGCCACGTTTCGCATCGTGCTGGAACGTCCCGCCGGGCCGCGCGTAGCTGGTGTGCGAGAGTAAGGATCGAGGAGGGGGCCGCCCATGTCCATTCGCGCTGCGTTCGTCGGGTGCAGTGCCGGCTGCGCTCGGCCGCTCTGATGCTGTCCGGCTGCGCCTCGCAGCAGTTCTCGCTCGGGACCTTCAGCCGCGCCGGAGCCACCGCCCGTGGCCGCGCCGCTGCCGGCAAGCATTCCGGCGCAGGACCTGGTCGGACGCTGGGGGCTGGCCGCCTACCACAAGGACGAAGACCGCGCGCGCACCGAGGCCGCGGCGCGCGGCCAGTGCAGCCAGCCCTACAACATCTCCGCGGTCCGCGCGGCGGCGTGGTCATGCATCTGCCCGATCAGGCGCAGCCGACCGAGCTGAGCCTCAAGGGCGGGCCGGACGGCAAGAACTACATCGGTCCGGGCGAGGAGCCGCGCGGGCGGCGCACGCGACCGCGAGATCGTTTCGCTTCGACGGCCGCGTGCTGGTGACGCGCTTCACCGATCCCGAAGTGGCGGGCCGCTATGGCACCAGCGTCTATGTGCGCTGCGGCGCCGAAACCGCGCCGCGGCCAAAGGGCGCCAAGAAAACCTGACCTCATAGGCGAGCGGATAGGCTCGGAGCCATCCGTATAGGGAACCTTCCATCGCACCCGGCCGTTGTCGGTTGCCGAACGTGGAGGTAGCCCATGAAAAGCGACGACGCTGCGGGTTTGCCGACGGTCGAGGAGCGCGATCTCACGCTCGTCGCCACACTGGTGACGGTCATCGTCGTGGCCGGCGGGATTTTCCTGGTGAATGCGGCGAGCACGAAATACCTGACCGCGAGCTACACCCCCGCTCCCGCGCTCAACACGGTCCCCGTCATGACGCCGGTTTCGCCGTCCGCGCCGGCGCCGAAGCAATAGGCGCTGAACGGCCTATGCGCCGGCGCGGATGATCAGGCGCTCAAGAAGCTCGCGCTCGACCGGTAGCATGAACTTGACCGCGAAGCCCTCGCGGAAATGCCGGATCACGCGGCCGACACTGCGGCCGATCGCGAGCGGTGAGCCGATCTCGGGCTGGACGTCTGCCGACACCGCGGCCCCCGTCACCGACATGTCGATGACGAAGCAACTGAGCGTCGAGCCGTCGGCAAAGATCATGGTCGAGTGCGGACTTTCGGGGACAATGCGCTCCTGCGCACGCGCATCGTGGACCGCATCCTTCTGCTGCTTCTCCAGCCACGACAGCTTGCCGGCCATCTGCTGGCGCTTTTCCTTTGGCACCGCGAGGTCGATCAGGAATCCGCCCTCGACATGCTGGCTGACCCAGCCATCGAGCTTTCCGAATTCGCCGAAGTACGAAATGACACGCTCGCCGATGGCGCCGATGACCGGGACTGAAATCATCATCTGGTAGGGCGACACGCGCGTGGTGCGGCAGGCGAACTCACGCCGGTTGCCTTGCGTGTCGCGCCTGTTGGCAAGGCTGTAGCGGCCGCCCAGCCGCAGGTCGATCGACCGCCGCTCGAAGAGTTGCGTGGTGGACACGGCGGCTTGCCTCGCGGGGAATTCCGCGAGGCTCGGTATATTCGCACCGCACTTAACGAGACTCTTCTGCATCGAGGTTCCATTGCGGCTGGTTAAGCGCGGCTAACTTGGAACTGCGATTGATGCGAGGCGCTGTGAGAATTTGCTGCAACTTCAACTCACGATGGACAGGCGCATACGGCGCAATTCGCTTGTTTCATCTCGCGCAAAAGCATCGATGCAGCGGTCGCAACAGGAGGCGGTTGCGAGGCCGGGCGGCAGCAGTTCCCGCGCGTGCTAACCTCGCGATTCGAGGATACCCGCCGCGCAATGCCTTCCTTCCGCGAGTTCGTTTTCGGTCCGTGGCGCGCCGTCACCGTGCTGGGCGTCACGCAGATTTTGGCGTGGGGCGCGATATTCTATCCGCCGGTGCTGACGGTGCCGCTGATCGCGGCCGACCGCGGATTTTCCTTCACCTTCGCGATGGGCGGGTTTTCGGCCGGGCTGCTCGCCGCGGGATTCGTCGCTCCCACGGTCGGCAGCCTGATCGATCGCTACGGCGGCCACCGCGTGATGCCGTTCGGCTCGCTTGCCGGCGCGGCGGGGCTGGTCGCGCTTACCTATGCGAGCCATCCGCTTGCCTATTTCGCGGTCTGGATGCTGCTCGGTGTCGCGATGGCGGCCTCGCTCTATGATCCGGCTTTCGCGACGCTCGGACGAATTTTTGGCGCGAAGGCGCGCCAACCGATCACGGTGCTCACCCTCGCAGGCGGCTTCGCCTCGACGGTGAGCTGGCCCGCGACCTATGCGCTGCTCCAGCCGCTCGGCTGGCAGGGCACGTATCTGGTCTATGCCGCGCTGCTCGCCTTTGTGGCTGCGCCTCTGCACGCGTTCGGCTTGCCGGGTACCCGCGCCATGCATGATATCGTTCCCGCCGAAGGCGTGGCCTCGCCGCCGGTGCGGCCTGCGACGGGGGCCGCCTTTCTGCTGGTCGTCGCCGCGTTCGCCGCCTACGCGTTCGTGCCCTCGGGGCTGTCGGCGCATCTGCTGGCGATCTTCCAGCGCGCCGGACTGGAACCGCATGTCGTCGTGCTCGTCGGCATGTTGTTCGGTCCCTCGCAGGTCGCCGCGCGGCTGTGCGAATTCATCTTCGCGCGCAACATCCATCCGCTGATGATGGCGCGCTTTGCGGTCGGCATGCTCGTCGCATCGTTTGCGCTGTTGTTGCTGTTTGGATTTTCCACGCCGGCGGCGGTTCTCTTTGCCGTGATGTTCGGCGTCGCCAATGGGCTGATCACCATCGCGCGCGGTGCGGTGCCGCTCGCGCTGTTCGGTCCGGTTGGCTATGGCCGCATCATCGGGCGCATCGCGCGGCCGGCGCTGGTGATCACCGCGGTCGCGCCGGTGGTGATCGCCGCCGTTGCGGAGCGCGCGTCAGACCCCGTCGCGCTCGCGGTCGCGGCAGGTTTCGCGGTCGTTGCGCTGATCTGTTTCGTCCTTATCCGCCGCTGACGCTTACGACGCGATCTCGCCGAGCGACGGAAAGACATTGCCCGCGCGCGCGAGTGCCGACCGTGCGAGGCGAGCGTCGTCGGCCATGCGGCGCGCCAGCGCATCGGCCGAGTCGAATTTGGCCTCCGCCCTGATCCAGCCGATGAACGCGACATCGAGCGGCGCACCGTAGAGGTCACCGTCGAAATCGAATACGTGCACTTCGAGCAGTGGCGCGCCGTCATCGAAGGTCGGCCGCGTGCCGAAGCTCGCGACGCCGTCACGGATCAGCCCGCCGATGCCGACGCGCACCGCGTAGATGCCGTGCTTCAGCCCGCAATCCGGGTCGAGCGAAATGTTCGCGGTCGGGAAATCCGAGATCGCGTCCGCGCTGGTCGCCTTTGACCACGGTCCCCGCTGCGAACCACGGATAGCCGAGCAGTTCGGCCGCTTCGACCACGCGTCCTTCCGCCAGCGCGGCGCGGATCGAGGACGACGACACCGGGCGTCCCTCATCCTCGAGCGGCGGCGCGGTCTCAACCGTGAAGCCGTAGCGTTCGCCCTGCTCGGCGAGAAACGCCGGTGAGCCTCCCCGCTGATGGCCGAAATGAAAATCGAACCCGATGGTCGCTCCGCGAATGCCGAGCCGCCCGACCAGGATACGGGTGACGAATTGCTCGGCCGTCAGCTCGGCAAATGCCGCATCGAAGGTGAGCACGAGCGCACCGTTAAGCCCGGTGGCGGCAAGCAGGCGCAGCTTCGAGGTCTCGTCGGTCAGGCGAAACATCGGCTCCGACGGGCGCAGGATATTGCGCGGATGCGGCTCGAAGGTGACCGCGATCGCCGACGCGCCGATCGCCGCCGCGTGCGCGACTGCTGCATCGATGACAGCGCGGTGCCCTCGGTGCACGCCGTCAAAATTCCCGATCGCCGCGACCGCGCCGTTGAAACGCGCGGCCTGCGGTGCGTCATCGCGCACCACGACGAGAGGTTCGCCCGGCTTGGCAGGCGCGATCATGCGGGGAATGGAGCGGATTGCTTGGTCACGGAGGCGCGAACGTGCCGCCCTCAACGGCTCGAAGTCAAGCCAAGACGGGCCGTCAAACCGTCTCCATCGGCTCGTCGAGTATCTCGCGCAGCTTGGCGGCAAGATCGCGGCGCCGGTACGGCTTGCCGAGCACGTACTTGCCCGGCACCGACTCGCCGTCGATGGTCAGTGCCCCATGAGCGTAACCGGAGGTGTAGAGCACGCGCAGGCGCGGCCAGCGCTTGCGCAGCCGCAGCGCGAGCTGGCGTCCGTTGATGCCGCCCGGCATGACCACGTCGGTGAACAGGAGATCGGGAACGTACCCGTCATCCACCAGCGCCAGCGCCTCCACGCCGTTCTCGGCGGCGATGACCGCATAACCGAGCCCGACAATCTGTCGTCCGGTATGTTCGCGCACCATCGGATCGTCTTCGACGAACAGGATGGTTTCGCTGCCGGTCGGCAGCTCCGGCGTCGCGGCGGGCGCGAGGGTCGCCGTCTCGGTCGCGGCGGCCGAGCGCGGCAGATAGAGCCGCACCACGGTGCCGATGCCGACCTCCGAATAGATGCGCGCATGGCCGCCCGACTGCTTCACGAAGCCGTAGACCATGCTCAGCCCAAGGCCGGTGCCCTTGCCGACATCCTTGGTGGTGAAGAACGGCTCGAACGCGCGCGCGACCACATCGGGCGGCATGCCGCTGCCGGTGTCGCCGACCGCGATCATCACGAACTGTCCCGCCTTGATCTCCGGATAGGCGGCCCCCTGCTCGGCGTCGAATTCGGCATTGGCGGTCTCGATGGTAAGGCGACCGCCATTCGGCATGGCGTCGCGCGCATTGAGCGCGAGGTTGAGCACCGCGTTTTCGAGCTGACCCGGGTCGACGGTTGCCGACCAGAGGTCGGCGGCGTGCTCCCAGACGATCTCGATATGCTCGCCGAGCGTGCGGTGCATCAGCGGCTCCATGCCGCCGAGCAGCTCTTTGACGTCAGTCGGGCGCGGCTCGAGCATCTGCCGGCGGCCGAACGCCAGCAGGCGCCGCGTCAGATCGGCGCCGCGCTCTGCCGCCATGCGCACCGCTTCGGCGAGCGGACGCTGCCTGTCGTCGACCATCCCGGTCAGCACATCGGCGTTGAGCAGGATCGACGTGAGCAGATTGTTGAAGTCGTGCGCGATCCCGCCGGTAAGCTGGCCGACCGCCTCGATGCGCTGCGCCTGCGCGAGCTGTGACTCGGCGCGTTTCCGATCGGTGATATCGGCCAGGATCGACCCGACCGATATGACCTGTCCGGCTGTGTTGAAGAGCGGAAACTTGACGACCAGCACGTTACGAGGCCCGTTCTGCTTCGGGACGGTCATTTCCCATTGCATCGCGCGCCGTTGCTCGATCACCTCGCGATCCTGCACCGCCAGGCTGTCGCTGTATTCTTTCGATCGCAGCTCCGCGACGGTCCGGCCGAGAATGTTCTCCTCACTCTGCTGCGCGAAGTCGACGTAGGCGCGATTGATGAACGTGAACCGTCCATCGAGGTCGCGGAGTGAGACCATCATCGGAGCATGGTCCATGATCGACCGGAATTGCACCTCGTTCGCGCGCAGTGCAGCGTCAGCTTCATCCCGCTTGCTCTTCGCGGCGGTCAGCTGCTTCGCCTGCGCGACGCTCCGTGCTTCGACCTCGGCGCGCGCGCGGATCTCGCGCGAGATCATCTGCCATGCGAGCAGCAGCAGGATCCCGAATGCCGCGACGATGGTGCCTCCTACGACGGAGTGGGTCCACCAAGCCGCAAGCATTTCCTTTTCGGCAAGCGATACTGCGAGCAGGAGCGGCGGACTGGCGATGAGCCGGTAAGCATTGGCGTAGGCCGGGCCGTCCGGCTCGAACCTTGCACGCACAAATCCGGAATCCGGCGCGTCCTTCTGCCGGGCAATGACCGGGTTGCCGGGCACCGGCGCGCTCGTGATCGTGCGTGGAGGCTCGCGGAACAGCACAAAGCCCGCCGGGTGCAGGACCCAGATCATTCCGCTCTGGCCGACATCGACGGTCCGGTAGAATTCGTGCAGCAGCGCGGGTTCGAGCGTGGCGACAACTGTGCCGGCGAATTTCCCGTCGGGCGAAGGCAATCTGCGGCCGAGCGGGATCAGCCACTGCCCGTTGACGGTGCTACGGAATGGCGCATCGGCGGCAAGCGCATTGGAATTGGCGGCCGACAGATGCCGGAAGATCAGTTGATCCGCGCGCGACTGGCCCACAATTCCAAGGATCGTGGAGTGCGTGATGATACCCGCCTCGTCGGTGACCGTCAGGCTTCCGACCCCGGCGAGACCGGACATGGCGGAAGCGAACAGCGGGTCCCAGGCCTCGGCGCCCGCCTTCGCGCCTCCGACCCGCGCACTGTGCCAGGCAAGCTGCGCGAGCGTGGTATCGATCGCCGCGATGGTGCGGTCGAGGTGATTGGCGAGAATCAGGGTCAGGTTTTCGGCGCCGCTTTGGCCCGCCCTGATCGCCGCATTGCGCTCCAGCCAGAGGCCGGCGCCGAGCAACAGCACGAGCACCAGAAACACGCCGGCGAACAAGATCCCGACCGACGTGCGCAGGCGATCCGAGGCGTCACCCGGTTCGAAGGCTGGAATCTCCGTGGATGCCATTCCCGCCTCGGCGATGGGCAACTTGTTCAAGGCGCGCTTTACGGGTTCGTCGATTTATCGGCAAGCGGGCCAATGAAGAAGCATGCGGGGCTATCGGCCTATCCGCATGACTACTTAGGAGGGGCACGCTGGGCCGGCACCGAGACGACCGCTTCTCCGTCGAGCACGAGCCTGCCATCGACGCGGGCGTCGCAGTGCAGGCGGACGATGCGGCCCTTTGGCACCAGCTCTGACGACCTCGACAACGACTTCCACCACGTCGCCGATCGTCACCGGGCCATGGAAATTGAGTGTCTGCGAACGATAGACCGCACCGGGGCCGGGCAGCCGCGTACCCAGCACTGCCGAGATGAGGCTCGCCGTATAGAGGCCGTGGGCGATGCGCTGGCCGAACCGTGTCTCGGCCGCATAGACGTCGCAGAGATGCAGCGGGTTGTCGTCGCCCGACAGCCGCGCGAATCCGACCACGTCAAAGTCCATCACGGTCTTCATCAGGCTTTCGCGCATGCCGACGTGCAGGTCCTCAAAAGCGAGGACCCGGAGCATCCGGGGATCGATGACAGGCTGCGGGCGAGCGGTCATGGGGTGGATAGCTTGACCAAGTATTAACGCGGAATCACAGGGCGCCGTTCCGCCCGCCTGCGCAATACCACTTTCGGTGGGAAGCGCTAACGGCCTGAGTGGGCGGGCTCTCCGCCGCGTTCGACGCCGAGGCGCGACACTGCCTAACCCACGAAAATTACTCGGTTAACCGGATGTTCAATCGCCCTTGTTACGGTCCGCCGACTTGGGGAGAGGGGCGGACGCCCTGGATTTCACGTTGGATCAGAGCTGCCGCGCGCTGAAACGCGCCCGCTCATGTACGGGGAGCAGGACATGGCCATCGATATGTCGATGCCGGTACTCGTCGTTGACGACTACAACACGATGATCCGCATCATCCGCAATCTCTTGAAGCAGCTTGGCTTCGAAGACGTCGATGATGCCTCCGACGGCTCGGCCGCGCTCGCCAAGCTGCGCGGGAAGAAATACGGCCTCGTCATCTCCGACTGGAATATGGAGCCGATGACCGGCTACGAGCTGCTCAAGGAAGTACGCGCCGATCCCGGCCTGAACAAGACGCCGTTCATCATGGTCACCGCCGAATCGAAGACCGAGAACGTGATCGCAGCGAAGAAGGCCGGCGTGAACAACTACATCGTCAAGCCGTTCAACGCGCAGACGCTCAAGACCAAGATCGAGGCGGTGTTCGCCGAGTAATTCCCGCCCGCGCAGAACGAGAACACTGCGGGCGATCAGTGGGGCGACCCGCGTCGCGCGGGAATTCGGGCAGGAGTTAAGTCATGCCGCTGGCGGATACGAGTCATTTCGATCGTCTCGTTGAATTCCTGAAGCAGAAGCGCGAGAACGTCACCTTCAACGACATCATTTCGCTCGCCGAAGTGTCGGCGCAGTCGCTGCAGAGCTTCTTCCACGCGATGGACGCCAAGGTCTACCGCGAGCTGCGCGAGATCGCCGGCTATATCGAATCCATGCGCCACGAGATCGGTGCGCTGCAGGTCAATGACCTGAAGAACACGCGGATCCCGTCGGCCGGCGAGGAACTGGACGCGATCGTGCAGGCGACGGAAGCTGCGACCAACACCATCATGGAATGCGCCGAGGCGCTGATGGCCGCCGACGCGAGCGATGCCGCTGCCTACAAGGCGCTGGTCGACGAGAAGATGATGGTCATCTTCGAGGCCTGCTCGTTCCAGGATATCACCGGCCAGCGCATCGCCAAGGTGGTCGAGACCTTGCAGCACATCGAGGA
The DNA here is from genome assembly GCA_963778455.1 of uncultured Alphaproteobacteria bacterium. Taxonomy (GTDB): domain Bacteria; phylum Pseudomonadota; class Alphaproteobacteria; order Rhizobiales; family Xanthobacteraceae; genus PALSA-894. Next base: position 654,517 of record CAVZUL010000004.1, on the reverse strand, counting down.
GCGGGTGTCGCGCTTCGCCGACGTGATGAACGCCAAGGACATCGACGGTTTTCTCACCGAGCACGAGCGCGAGCGCGCCGAGCGCAAGGAGAAACTCCTGCTGCACGGTCCGCCGCTCGCGGGAGGCGGCGTCGACCAGGCCAAAGTCGACGAGATGTTCAGCTAGCTCGTGTATTGCGGTCCGGCTTGCACCCTGCGTGCGGCCTCGTCCGAGGACCGCGCGGCTGCCCGGTCACTTTGCGCTTCAAAGGAGTAGACATCAGGCCCGTCATGCGGAACGCTGCGGGCTGATCGGGAAAGATTCACCTCGACTTGACTACCGGGCGTCTGCGTGAAGGATCGGGCCGAAAAAAGTCTTTCACTCGGCTCAACCGCCGTCCGCGCGCTGTTTTTTCTTCTCCTTGCCCTCAATATCGTACGCACGTTGCGCCACGCGATGTGGCGCGACGAACTGCAGATCTTTCAGCTCGGCTCCGGCAGCCCGAGCCTGCTCGATCTGTTCGCAAACCTCCGGTACCAGTCTCATCCCGCGCTCTGGGATATGTTGGTGTGGGCGCTCGCATCGCTGACGCCAGATCCCATGTGGATGCAGGTGCTACATGCCGTAATCGCCGCTATCTTGTGGATCGTCGTTTGGCGCCATTCGCCTTTCACGCGCATCGAAAAACTCCTCCTCCTCCTCGGCTACGGTCTTTTCTTCGAGTACTTCATCGTGAGCCGCGGTTACGCGCTTGCGATCCTCCTTGCATTCACCTTCATCGCATTGCGGGAGCGCCGGCCGCTGCCGGTCGTGCTCTGCTGGGCGCTTCTCGGTCTGATGGCAAACATCGCCGTGCACACGGCAATCTGGTCGATGGCCCTGGCGATCGTTTTCGTGCTGGAGGAGCGCCGGACTGATGTCCGGTTCATCGCTGGTGGCGCGATGTACCTGGCGCTGCTCGCGGCTGCCGTTGTCACGATGATACCTGCATCCGATTTTGGACCGTGGCGCGCGTCACCGGAATTCGATTGGAGGGGCGTCATGGTGACCCCGGCCGTGACGCTCGGAGCGTTTGTCCCACTTGAGCTACGATGGCTGCATGCTGCGGCGAATTTCCTTGCCGAACCGCAAACCGCGCCTGTTCCCTTCATCTGGAATCCAAATCCGGCCCACGAGGTTCTGGCGCTCATTCACGCGGATGCCGATCATCCGGCGCGCCTCGCGGCGCTTTTGTCGATACCGGTGCTGCTGTGCGCTGTCCTGACACGCAACGTCTATCGCACGCTGGAATTCACTCTCGTCTATTCCGGGTTCTTGCTGTTCGCCGTCCTGTGGCACATCCCCGGCGGCGCGCGCCACCACGGGCTCGTTTTCCTGGCACTGATCGCCTGCGTTTGGACGGCCCGGTCCCGGGTATCGTCCGGGCCGTCATGGCTGTTATCCGGTGTTCTGGCAGTCAATGCACTGGGCGGAATGCTCATGCTCGGCTCCGAATTCACGACGTTTTCGCAAAGTCGCAACACGGCCGGCTGGCTCGAACGAAACGGTTTCGCTCAGATGCCGCTGATCGGCTCTCGCGATGCGCAGGTCTCGAGCGTTGCGGGATATCTGGGCCGGCCCGTCTATTATCTGGAGTGTGAATGCGTCGGCACGTTCATCGTCTGGAATGCGTCTCGCCAGTCGCCGCTTTCGGCCGAGCAGTTTCGCGAGCGGTTCGTCCGGGCGCTCGATCGGACCGGGCAGCGCGAAGCGGTCCTGATACGAAACGCACCCCTGGCGGCGGACAATCAGTTTCCTGCGGCCATTTCCGTGAAGCTGCTTCAGAGTTTCACCGGCGCGACGACAGACGAAAACTACTGGATCTATCGTGCGAGCCGAATCTGACGCCAGTCTGGGTGGATCAATTCAAGCGTATTCGAGGCGGGCGCCGCGAACTCACCAAACGAGCCTGCGCGTCACCGCCTTCGGCATCTGGCCGGCGGCGGCGAACATCGTACGCAGCGCCGCGGGGTCGGGATCGTCGCGGTGGCCGAGCTCTTCGGCATGGATGCCGGCGGTGACGAACAGGCAGTCCACACCGAGATCGTGCGCGCCCTTCAGGTCGGTGCGCACCGAATCCCCGATCGCCAGCACACGCTCGAGCGCGACCGGCTTTCCGCGGGCGCGCGCGACTTCGGCGAGCGCCAGATCGTAGAGTGGCCGGTACGGCTTGCCGGCGTAGAACACTTCGCCGCCCTGTTCGGCATAAAGGTCAGCGATCGCGCCCGCGCAGTAGACGAGCTTGTCGCCCCGCTCCACCACGACATCGGGGTTACCGCACAGCATGAACAGGTTGCGCGCGCGCAACTGCGCGAGCAGGTCCCGGTAGTCGTCCGGCGTCTCGACCTCGTCGTCGAACAGGCCGGTGCACACGACGTACGTCGCCTCCTCGACCGTCGTGAACGGTGCGTCGAGCCCCGTGAAAATCGAGTGGTCGCGCTTTGGCCCAATCAGAAAAAGCTTCTCCCCCGCGCGCTGCGCGACCACGGAGCGCGTCACGTCGCCGGAGGTCACGATGCCGTCATAGACCGAGCGCGGCACGTGCAGGTGATCGAGAAACTTGATCACGCCTTCGCCGGGGCGCGGCGCGTTCGAGATCAGCACCACGCTGCCGCCCTTGTCGCGAAAGCGCGTCAGCGCTTCGCAGGCCGGTGGCGTCGCCGCGACGCCGTTGTGGATCACGCCCCAGACGTCGGAGAGGATCGCGTCGTAGTTCGGCGCAAGCGTCGCGAAGTGATCGGTCAGGATCGGCAGGGTCATGGAGAGCCTTGAAAGGGCGGATCGTTTAGACGATCGCTCGCGAGCGCGCTAGCCTTGCGCGCGGCGGACCGTTCCGCGCGCGATTTGGGCCATCGGACCGCCACCACGGGGCTCGGCGGCAGTGGAGGCGGCCGGCTCGGCTTGCGCAGGCTTTGCGGACCCGGGCCGTTCCGCGGCCCGCTCGGCCAATCCCTGCAGCACCTCGGCGCGCACCGGGCGCGGGGCTGAGAACAGGAAGCCCTGGCCGAAGCGCACGTCGTAATCGAGCAGGTCGACCACGGTGCTCTCGCCCTCGATCTTCTCGGCGATCAGGTCGATGCCGAAGCGGCCGAGCAGGTCGGAGAAATCCGCCGGATGGATGTCGCCGGCCGCGGCCGCGCGGCTGAGCAGCAGCCCCGCTGGCACCTTGATGAAACGGAAGCCGCGCTCGGCAAGTTCGCGCGGCTCGATGCGCAGGTCGGCGACGTGGCCCATCGAGAAGCGGAAGCCGTAGTCGGCAAGCGTCGCGAGGCATTCCTGCTCGATCGGCCCCATCGCGCGCACCGCGAACTGCGAGAACTCGAACACCAGGTGCGGCGCGAGCACGCGGTTCGCTTCGAGGAAATCCGTAATCTCGCGGAAGGTGAGGGCGTTCACCAGGGTCGAGCCGGAGATCGAGCAGAACAATCCGACCTCGCGGTTCTTGCTCGACAGCCGCCGCACCACTTGCACGCAGCGGAACACCATCAGATTGTCGATCGCCGGCATCAGCCCGCTGTTTTCGGCGTAGCTCTGGAAATCCTCCGGCGCGAACAGCGTGCCGTCGTCGTCGCGCAGCCGCGTCAGCGCCTCGTAGTAGCGCACCTTGCGCTGCGGCAGCGTGACGATCGGCTGCAGGAACAGATCGACGCGATTGCCTTCGACCGCGCGCGCGATTTGCGCCACGATCGCGGGCTGCTCCATGCCCTTGAACGGTCCGCTGAGCGGGCGGCCGGCGGTGCGCTCCGGCTCGCCGAGCTCGGCGCGGTCGGCAGCATCGGGCCGCTCGACCGGCTCGGGCGCGAGCGCGGGGGCGCGCATCGGCTCGCCGCGCGCGGGCGTCGCGTTGTTGATCGCCGACTTCGAGCATCTGCTCGTGGGCCGCGACCGCGTCCGCCAGTTCTTTCACCAGCTGGCCGAGCTCGTCGATCTCGGCGGTGAGCGGCTCGGTCGTGGCGCGGCTCCGGTCCGTCGCGGCCGCGACCTCGCCTTCCAGCGCGACGATGCGGCGGTCGAGTTCCGACACCTGGCGTCCGATGTCGGCGGTGCCACGCGAAAGGTCCGCGATCTGGCTGCCGACGTCGGAGCGGTCGCGCTGGCGCCCGGTGACCGAATTGACCATCACCAGCGCGGTCAGCGTGGCGATGGCGACGATCGCGGCCTCCATGCCGGTGAAGCCGAACGAGAGCCAGGTCACGACGCCGACGGAGCCGGCGATCAGCGCCATGCAGAACGCAATGAAAATGGCGCTCAGGCGCCCCATGTCCGACTCCAGGGCCGCGAGGCGCGCGAATCGCGCGCGCTGCCCGCCTCGATCACTCTCCATGAGCGGCGGTTTTCGTGCAAGCGCATCGTCATACGACCTTGTGGTTGGCTTGTTGAGCCAAAGCTTCGCCGCCCGGTTTCCCTTAAGGGCGCCGGATGCCCCTTGTCCGTTTCGGCTCCCGGAAAAAAACGAGGGGAGCAGAGCGCCGACAGGCGCTGGTGCGGAAGCGCCGCACCCGATGGCCCGTCTCGCGAGCGGACCCATCTCCGGATCGCCGGAGATGACCGGCCCATGACGCGGGCCGGCGCGCCTCTCGGCGCTCTGCTGCGGCGTTCTCCTTCCGGCGCCGGGCCGCGCTTTCAGCAGCGCGCTTTCGCGCTGCCGTCAGCCAGCTCCTGGCAGGAGGCCGTTGTACCTCCGGGCGGAGCCCCGACGCCGCCCGAGTGCGCGCTGTGCGTCAGCACGCCCGCGGGCGCCGCACCGGCGAAGGCCCGGAATTGCCGGGCGCCCGCCACCGAAGGAGCTCGCCTGTTCTCCGGCGCCTCCCCAATTCGTCCCGCCTCACGACGCCTCATGAAGCGCCCCTCGGACGGACGAGGTGCGGATTATATAGATTGACGAGGACTATATGTCAATATCTCTCGAATCGCGAAGGTCGCCATTCAGAACGTAGGTGGTGTGCGCATTGAATTTGCTCTAAACTTGAACTTGTAACCGGAGTTGAAGAGCGGGCTGATGAGTTCCCTGCGCCGCGTGACCGCATTGATCGATTGGGACACGGCCCGGCGATTGATCCCGCATCCAGGTCAAGTAACGCTGCGGCACGTCGAGGCAATCTTTGAAAGACTTCAGACGGCAATAGCAAACTACATCAACGCTAGCGACAACAAGAACTTCTACCGGATAAGTTGGCGTATTTACCACGGTTGGCACCGTGGAAAAACGAAAACCGTTGATCGGCATGTATTTGAAAACTATTTGACTGCCGCTCGCTCGCGTACAATCCGGCAGGTGTCTTTTAGCACTGACTTTGCTTTCGGTGACCACCTCTGCTGTAGCTCAAAACGAAATCCAATTTTTGATACCCTCCGAGCTGATCCGGAGACGAGAGAGCCTCGACAAAAGATGGTGGACGCAATTTTGATCTGCGACCTTTTGCATCTTGCTCGCAGCAGGGACTCGCAGCTGCTTATTGTAATAGCAAATGACGATGACATCATACCTGGCCTTTTTACCGCCGAGGCTTGGAAAGCAAACGTGGTAATGTTGCACAACCGGCCCTACACGAACAGCCACCTCAACTTATTCGGCATCGCGTCAAGAATGGTGATGCAATGATCACCACTGATGACCTTCATCGGGACCTATCCCCCTTCAGCGACCCTGCGACCGAACTTAAAATCGACTCCGGCTCTCACGGAGTTCGAATACAGATGGTTCGAAATGGGGCGGAACACGACTATTTTTTGAACTTTACCGATAGTTCGGTCACCGCGCGGCATATTAAAGGGAGAAAGTTTGCGAGTTTAAAATCGTTGTTGGCATCTGCGGAATTCGCCGATATCCGCTCATTTTCGGCAACGCAATTGCGACTGTACAAGAATTTTGCTTCTGATGAGCTAATACCCGTGGAAGGCGATATTGATTCGGAGAGGCTAACTAGCAATCTATTATCGACTAGATTGGCGACACCTCTTCTAGTCAACCATAATACAAGAAGGATCGATGTAGTTCTTATAGATGGACCGGCGGGAGTCGGAAAGACTTCCTTAATTCAAAAGATTCTTGTACAGCGCGCGCGGCGCCATTTGGACGCAAATGCACTGCCTCCATTGTTACATGTCGCAAGCCGAGGTCGGCGCTTGACTGGGCTGGACGATGCTCTAGCACAATCGCTCCAGATCGTACGGGCGAAATTCACTTTCGATCAAACGCCGGTTCTGGTTCGGCATAACTTGATTCAAATAGCCATTGATGGGTTTGACGAATTAGTTGACCCGGAGGGTTACAAAGATGCTTGGTTTGCGCTTAGAGATTTTTTTGAGGCGATAGAGTTCGGAGGACCAATTATCCTAGCTGGCCGTGACACGTTTTTTGATCAACAGAGTTTCATTCGTCACTTGGAAGACTCATTGCGACCATTCACACTTAGCCACGTTCGACTTAGTCCCGTGAGTCCGTCGCGCGCGAAAGAATGGTTAAAAAAACGTGGGTGGAGTGACAAGGATCTAAAGGACCCTTACACTAACATCGTATTTCGCGCGGGATCTTATGCGCTCAGACCATTCTTCTTGAGTGAACTCGCTAAGGCGAGAAGCTGGGCTGCCATTGAGAGTCGCGATTTAACTCCGCGCGCGTTCTTGGTGAAGAACTTCATCGATCGTGAAGCCCGCCTTTTGAGCGAACAGATTTCCATTCCAAGCGCTCAGATTACTAAGAAGCTAAACGATCTTTTTGAAGAGATTGCTCTTGAAATGGCAGATAATGAACACGACTCAGTTGATTTGGGGTTCTTGCAGCTGGTCACGGAAATGGCGTTTGGCGAATTGCTTGAGCCGCGCGACCTAGCTAAATTGCAACATAAAGCCGGAAGCTTTGCTTTGCTCGAAACTGATGCAAGAGAAGGACATCGCAGATTTCCTCACACCGAAATCTCTCATCATTTTCTTGCATCCGCGCTCATTAGATTGGTTAGCAGTGGAGCGCAAGTGCGCTTTATGAGGCGCGGAACAGTTAGCTCGGATTTCTTGTCCATTTTTGGAGAAATATTTTTTGACCAACCGGAAAGTGTAGGATCGCGCTTTATCGGAAATCTGGAAAAAGTACTTAACGAGGAACAAACGTTCGACCGCCTCCCGGAAAATGCTGCTTCGTTGCTCATATCAGCCTTATGTAAGGAGATTGATGGCGTGAGATCATATAGCGATATTCAAATTGGTGATGCTGTATTGTTCGGCTTGGTAGCCCCGGCGAATTTGGAGCGACTCCGGTTCCAACGGTTGGACGTACGAGAGGCGCAGCTTTCCCAAGTGACCTTTAGTGAATGTGAGGTGGTCAATCTAACGGTTGACGACACAACTCGCTTTGGCTCGACATTGCCCAATGTTCACCAGCTGCTTGTGTTAACCGATAAGGGCAACATCGAGGAGGTCTTTGACCCCGACAAAGTAGGACGTTGGATCAATGAACATTCTATTCGCGAGGCCATGCGGCCGCAGAATCAGGAAGCGGTGAAGCTTTTGGACCGAGTATGCAAAGTCATGCTACGGCAGCATATGATTAAAGCACATCACACAGATGAGGCTGGCAAGCTGCTCGAAAATCCTTATTGGGAGGCAATAGAAGAAATTCTGACGAAGGCAAAGTTTGTGGACCGCATAGAAGGCAAGGCGACGGCGGGGGCCGCGGCATCTTTCGTAAGAATGAGAGAACCGTTCCGGCTACTCGTTCAAAGCGAAGATGACGTCAAGGCTGTTGCTGTCTGGGATAAGGTAGCATCTCTGCCGGTCCGATGATCGCGCCTCGGCTGCTCTCTCATGATGCCGAGTGGCTCGGCTGTTCGATAACCGGGATCAGGCGCCCGGATGCAAAACATCGACCACGACCGCCAAGGCGTTGACAGGAGATACTTCGATGCGCGGTATTCGTCTTCTCTCGATGGCATGCCTTGCGGTGCTGTGCTGCGTTCAGGGCGCGGCCGCATCGGATGCTGATGTCATCCGAAAATTCGGACTGCTCGGCCGGACAGCCCGCGACTGCGCCGCGCCGAATAGCGAACAGAACTGGCATATGATCATTGCCATTGCGGCTGGCGGCAAAGTCACGCGCACGTTGAAGTGGCCGCCCAACCCGGACGAGACATTTGTGATCCGAAATCTCCGTATGACCGGCCCTGACGTCATGCAATACGACGAGACCGGCCGGCAATCCGAATTGACGGTCAGTGTGATCAGAGAAAGCAAGAGCAAATTTCGCACCTGGAGATCGGTGCGAACCAGCGGTCCCAACAAGGGCGAGATTCTCGTTGCCGACGGAAAGGGCAAAGAGGGCCGGCCAAGTGCAGTTATCACGCTTTGCGGCAGCTAGCGGTTTTGCCACATTCAAACTGAGACACTACCGCGTAAGGAGGTTGAGGGGTTAAGGCGCCAGTGACGCCACGAAACGGGCCTTGGCCTCTGCCAGTCGCGCGTCGAGTTGTGCCTTGATAAGGTCTACCTGACCCTTCAACGCTTCAAACGACATTTCCCTGCTGGTCAGCATTATGCGCCCGTCTTGATCGCAACTATGGTGCCCAAGGAAGAGGTACGCGCTTGGCACAAAGGGAAGATCGTTGGGCGCCAGAGGCTTTCCGCTGCCGAAACTCAAAGCAATATGCGGTTCAAGCTCGTTGGATTCTGCGTCTCTATCAAATGGCATCACATCCTCATTTTACCGTCTAAGCCAACGCCTCGCTATTTGATGATTCCCAGGCTTAGCCATCTCGGCCAACACCTCATAGTAGAGCGTAGCTGATGCTAAGAATCGAATGCGAACAAGTCTTGGGTCGCCTTCATCTGGCGCGCGTCCCCATTTTGGAAAGCTAATCCGCGCGCAGACATTGACGATTTCTGGCGTCTCAAACGTGGCCTTCATCTTTGAATGAGCGAAGGCGTTTCTAACTTCGCGGATACAATCGAAGTCATGTCTTGTTCGCTCGCCGAAAAGCTGAAGTGCGAACGCAAATTTGATCTTCGCCGAGAACGTGCCGAGCGGCGCATCGCCGCGAAAAAGCTCGCTTACATCGACGGCCCCAACTTTTTTCAGCTTGAAAGTTAAGGTATCCTCCAAACTGCTTTCGAGGTATGCCGCCGCGGTGATCCCTGAGGCGCGATCATTCGGATCATCCATCAGCTCGTGAAAGATTTTGTGCGCGTCCTTCGGTACGGCGCTGGTAAATTCTCTAAGGGAGCGAAAACTACGTGGACGAAAACTCATCGCAAGACTCATACTCGGAACAGGAAGCGCAATGGCGCTTTGAAAGGCTTGTCAAAACAGCATTGAATACGCCGCCCAAGCCCCAGAAGATGATGGGCCACAAAGGCGTGCCAGCGCAACGGAAGAAACGAAGAGAGCGGGCTAGGAAGGTCGCTTAGTCGAGCAGGTCGCGGCGCAATACGCTTCGCTATTGCGCCCTACATTTCGAAGTCAACGCCAAGCCGGACATCAGTTTCATCACCGGGAGACCATCCATGTCGCTCCGCCGCCACAATCCGCCCACCGTGCATGCGCCCCTCGGGCGCTATCATCACGCAACCGTCCATCCGCTCGGCAATGGTCTGAAGCGGTTGGTGATGGCAGGACAGGTCGGCATCAAGCCGGACGGCACGCTCGCGGGCGATCTCGCCGCGCAGATCGAGCAGGCCTGTGACAATCTGCTCGCCGTGCTGGCATCCGAAGGCATGGGGCCGGGCGATCTCGTCAAGATCACCTACTTCACCACCGACCGCTCGCCCGAAGCGCTCAAGCTCTCGCGCGAGATCCGCGCGCGCAAGCTCGGCGATGTCTCGCCGTCCTCGACCTATCTGGTGATCGCCGGCCTCGCGGGGCCGGACCTCAAGGTCGAGATCGAGGGAGAGGCCGTGGCGGCGGCGTGAGCCGCGTCACGGCGTCGTTGGTTGGTCGCGACGCTTATCGGCGCCACGGAACGCAGCGGCCGATCGCGTTGCGGCGCATTCCGGGCGGGCAGGGCCGTGCCATGAAGGCCGGGCGGCAGCGGCCCGCGGCGTTGCGGCGCATTCCGGGGCCGCAGCCTTGCGCGACCAGCATCGTGAGGCCGTCGGCGGATAGAGGTGCGACAGGCATGGCCTGTGCGGCGCCCGCTAGCGCCAGGACGAAAGCGGCGGTGATCAGCGATTTCATTGATTGCTCCTCGGTGCGTTCCGGAAGGGTCCGCAAGGCGTCAATCAAGCGCCGGATGGCGGCGAAAGTTCCATTTTATTGTGGCCGCGGCGGCACAATCGCGAAGTGCACGCGCACCGGCTGGACCTTGCCGCGCGCGACAAACGTCTTGCGCGGCAAGGTGAACGGCTCCTGCACCTCGAGGCCGGGGTAGTCGGAGCGCAGTTGCGCGAGCGCGGCCGCGTCGATCTGCCCGTCTTCCCACACGATCACGGCACCGCGCCGGCGCAGCTCGTCGCGATCGACCCACGGGCTGATGCTAAGGTCGGCGTGCACGATCACGCGCGGCCGGTCGGCCGAATAGACCGCGATGTTGTTGGTGGCGAACTCGCCGCCGCCGACATAGGGCAGGGGCGTCGCGAACTTATCGCGCCAACTGCGTGTGACCTTTTCGGCCAGCAGGCGGCCGGGAAATTGCGTCGCCTTCGGGCGGTCGCGCAGCACCGGTTCGAGGCCCTCGACGGCAGCATAGGCGAGCGGCATCGCAACGAAGATCGCGAGGAAACCGGCGGCGTAGCGGCGCAGACGCAACGGCTCGATGACCGGACCGATCCAGGCGAGCGCCGCGAGCGGCGCGAAGATCCAGAGCGGATAGCCCCACATCGCGACCGGCAGGCGTCCGGTGGCGAGCGCGATCAGCGTGGTGACGAGAAACGGCCCGAGCGCCAGCATCGCGAGATAGCGCCGCGCGAACGCGGCATTCTCCTCCTCTGCGCGCCGTGTCGGCGCGCCGCCGGTCAGCGCCAGCGCCATCAGGCCGATCGCGGGCGCGAGGAAGAAGAGCTGGCTCGCGGTCCACTGCAGCGGAAAGGTGAAGACGTGATACCAGTGCGTCGCGATCTTGGCGCGCGCGTCGACATAGCGGAACGGCATGAAACCGGTCTCGACCAGCCATTTGAGATTGGGCGCGATCACGACGAAAAACGCGAGCGCCATGAGCCATGGGCCCGGCGTGCGCAGCGTCCGCCGCGCCGCCGGATCGAACAGCATAAACAGCGCGATGCTCCCGGCGAGCGCGAAGGCGGCGTACTTCGACCAGAAGCACAGCGCGAGCGCGGCGCCCGCGAGCATCCAGTAGACGAGGCTCGCGCGCGTAATGGCCCGATACAGAAACAGGCCGGTCAGCGCCCAGAACGGCAGCTGCATCTGGTCGTGGGCGAATTTCGGCACCGAGAAATTGAAGAAATGAATGCCCTCCAGCGCCGCGACCGCGATCAGCGCCTGGAAGCCGCCGACGATGTCGCGGCCGAGCAGCCACACGACGTACATGCAGGCAACAGCGGCGAGCGGCCCGAGCAGATAGACCGCATTCACCGAGCCGGTGACACGATAGATCGCGTCGGCCGCCCACCACGGCAGCGGCGGATGCTTCCAGTAACCGAGCTGCCATTCCCGCCCGAGCGCCAGATCCTCGACCAGGTCGAGCTGCAGATTGTGCGACAGCAGCGCCGGCAGCGCGGTCCAGATGATGAGGTGCAATGCGAGGACGATGCCGAGCACCTTGCCGGGCTCGCGCCGCGCATAGTCCACCAGGGCGGCGAGGCGCGATGAGGCGGCGACGTCGGTCATGCCGGGCTGCTCCGTTGTACCTGGCAAGGGGATCGGCCTAGATTGCATCGCCGAGGGGATGAGAACTGGGCGGGCGGCTGCCGTCAACTGCTTGTCATTCCCGCGACAGCGGGAATCCATGAACACTGACCTTGCGATAAGCTCGATACACGGTGTTTATGGGTCCCCGCCTGCGCGGGGACGACGTTGAGAGGCACTATGGGGGCGGCGGGGCCCGAAATCTCGATCGTGCTGCCGGCCCACAACGAGGCCGGCAACATCGCGCCGATCGCGGCCGCGATCGCACAGGCGATGGCGCTCTCCGGCTCATACGAAATCATCTTCGTCGATGACGGCTCGAGCGACGGGACGCTCGCGGCGATCCGCGGGGCGGCGCGCGATCCGGCCATCCGCTACCTCTCGTTCACGCGCAATTTCGGCCATCAGGCGGCGTTGCGCGCGGGCCTGCGCCACGCGAGAGGGCGCGGCGTGATCGTGATGGATGCGGATTTCGAGCATCCGCCCGAGCTGATCCCGAAGCTGGTCGCGGCCTGGAAGGGTGGCGCCAAGATCGTCGCGACACGGCGCGACGACGACGGCGTGGCGGCCGCCAAGCGCGTCACCTCGCAGCTCTACTATCGCGTGCTCGATGCGATCGGCGACGTGCGCATCGAGCCGGGCAGTGCCGACTACATGCTGCTCGACCGCGCGGTGGTCGACGTGGTCAACGGCATCGAGGACCAGGACATCTTCCTGCGCGGACTGGTGCGCTGGCTCGGCTTTCCGCTGGTCACGATTCCGTACACGCGTGGGACACGCCAGTCCGGCGACAGCAAGTTCTCGGCAGCCCGCATGGTGGAGCTCGCGCTTACCGGCATCGCGGCCCACAGCGTGCGGCCGCTGCGCTTCGCGATCTGGCTCGCGCTCGGCTTCGCGGCGGTGGGCTTTCTGTTCGTGATCTATGCGCTGGTGAGCTTCCTGTTCGTGCAGCACACCGTCGCGGGCTGGTCGTCCATCGTCGCCGTGATTGCGATCCTCGGCGCCGCGCAATTGCTCGTGCTCGGCATCATCGGGGAGTATGTCGGCCGGATTTTGCGCGAGACGCGCAGGCGCCCGAGCTACATCGTGGCGGAGACGGAAGCGGAACGCAGCGGTTTTCAGTAATCGCTACATCACCTTGCAACGCGGCCGAGCGGCTCAACCAGAGCTTCATCCGGTGGAGCCAAAGCATGTGTTGCAGCGGCCGTGAATAAAATGTAAGATTGTATATCTCCCGGACGTCGCCTGCAAATAGGAGGTCCGAAATGATCCTCTCACTCTCCGCCAATCCGGTTCCGGCCGAGCTTTATCAGTTCTTTCAGGGAGGCACGTCACCGATCTGGCTGCCTTGGTATGTCTGGGGAGGTGGGGTCTACGCGACCAAATACGGGTACAATACCAGTCAGTACATCGGCTATCTCGGCACGGTCTCCGTGCCGCTGGCCGGCTCATGCCCGGTGATTGTCAAGAGCCTCAGGGTGATGGGGTCGGTCGAGGGCAAGATCGGAACGACCGAAGGCGCGCTGCTCCTGGTCAGGCTTTTCCAGCGCACCGGAAACGTCTCGTCGCCCATCGCGACCGTCATGGTCGATCGCAGGACGGTCACCGTGGGCAACGTCTACATTAATATCACGCAGTCGGCTGGAAATTTCGCGGCCACTCCTTCGGTGCACAGTCTCGCGATCGAGATGGTCGGCGAAGGGCAGGGCCTCGCCACGGTCACGGGCCTTTTCCTCGACTTACAATACTAGCGGAGCGGACGCATGGCCACGAAGAAACAACTCGACGTCCCGAAAGGGAGCAACATCGTCGGTATATCGGTGACGGGCCACACATATGTCCGGCTGCTCGATACCAAGGGTGACGAAACTTTTCGCTTCGATTCGCCGGGAGAGCATGTGACGGCGGCCGTCGGGCCGGGCACCTATACGATCGACACAGATGGCAAGCTCGGCAAGATTGAGCTGAGTTCGCTCGATCTCAAATCGCGGGGCACGAGTCAGGCCGACGCGACGAAGCCGCCCATGCCGCGGAAATAACTCGCAATTGCTTGTGCTCGGCATCATCGGCGAATATGTCGGCCGCATTTTGCGCGAGACGCGCAAGCGCCCGAGCTACATCGTGGCGGAGACGGAAAGCAACCGGCGAGGCGCGGTGGCAAAACCGGTGGAACCCGCGACTTGAGGAGGCCGTCATGCGGAGCAAGCCGCGGTCAGGCGTAGGAACTCAGGAACGTCCCTCGCGCGCGGAAGCCGAAGACGCCGTCCGCACGCTCATCCGCTGGGCCGGCGACAATCCGCGCCGTTCCGGCATGGTGGGGACACCGGCGCGCGTCGCGCGCGCCTATGAGGAATGGTTCGCCGGTTATCGCGAAGACCCGCGCGAATACCTTAGCCGCACCTTCGAGGAGGTCGCGGGCTACGACGAGATCGTGGTGCTGCGCGACATCCCGTTCGCGTCGCATTGCGAGCATCACCTCGCGCCGATTATCGGCCGCGCCCACATCGGCTATCTGCCGCGCAAGCGTGTGGTCGGGATTTCCAAGCTCGCCCGGCTGGTCGACGTCTACGCCAGGCGCTTCCAGATTCAGGAAAAGATGACGGCAGAAATCGCCGGGTGCCTGGTGAATGTGCTCAAGCCCTTCGGCGTGGCGGTAGTAGTCGAGGGGGCACACCAGTGCATGACCACCAGAGGCGTGCACAAGCCCGGTGTCACCATGGTCACAAGCCAGATGCTGGGTGTTTTCCGCAAGAATTCGGAAACGCGCCTGGAGTTTCTTTCCGCGATCAATTTGCGGAGCCCGATTCCGATCTGATCGCAAAAATATGAAGCGCGCAGCGCCGCGTCAGGAATAGACGACGGCCACTCTTATCTGCCCGTCGTTGCGCAGGATCTGCAGCGACACGTCGGCGCCGTGGCGCCGCACCGTGAGATCGACGCTCGAGCGGCCAAGCTGCAGATTGCGCAATGTAACTTCGTCGAGAAAGACGGGAAGCTGCGGCGAGCGCAGCAGAATCTCGTTGCGATCGGAATCGAATTCGAGCCCGAGCGAGGCTTGCAGCAGCATGAACGGCGTGCCGGCGGCCCAGGCCTGAGGCGAGCAGGCGACCGGATAGAGCGTCGGACCGCGTCCGCGGTTGCGCTGGAAGCCGCAGAACAATTCGGGCAGGCGGCGGAACTCCATGTAGCTCGCGGCATCGAACAGCGCGCTGAACACGCGGCCGACCGCGGCCTTGTGGCCATAGCGCGCGAGGCCCGCCGCGATCAACGCATTGTCGTGCGGCCAGACCGAGCCGTTGTGATACGACATCGGATTGTAGAGCGCTTCCTCGCGCGCGATGGTGCGGATGCCCCAGCCGGAAAAGAACGACGGGCGCAGGAGGTCGTGCGCGATCGCCGCGGCACGCGCCGGTGCCGCGATGCCGCTGAACAGCACCTGGCCGGCATTGGAGCTGCGCACGCGGCACGGGCGCTTCTGCCCGTCGAGCGCGATCGCGTAAGAGCCGATGTCGTCGCACCAGAACGCGGCCTCGAATTGCGCCGCGAGCTTCATCGCCGCCGTGTCGATTGCGTCGGCGAGCGTGTCCTTGCCGAGCCGGCGCGCGCCGCGCGCAATCAACCGCTTCGCCGCATAGACATAGCCCTGCACCTCGCACAACGCGATCGGTCCCGTGGCGGGTGTACCGTCGGCATGGAAGATCGCATCGTGCGAATCCTTCCATCCCTGATTGACCAGACCCTTTTCGTCGGCGCGGTGATATTCGACGAAGCCGTCGCGGTCGGGATCGCCCGGCCCGTCGATCCAGCGAAGCGCCGCCTCGATGTTCGGCCACAGCTCGCGCAACGTCTCGATGTCGCCGGTGTGCTCGGCGTAGAGGCCGGCGAGCAAAACGAACAGCGGCGTCGAGTCGACGCTGCCGTAGTAGAGACCGAACGGCACCTCACGCAGCGCCGCCATCTCGCCGCCGCGCATCTCGTGCAGGATCTTGCCCGGCTCCGCGTCAGCGAGCGGGTCGTAGTCCTTGGCCTGAAAGAGGGCGAGGCGGCGCAGCACACCGCGCGCGAGGCGCGGATCGCACCACAGCATCTGCAGTGCCGTGATGATGCCGTCGCGGCCGAACGTGGTCGAATACCAGGGAATGCCCGCGTACGGATACGGCCCCTCCGGCGTTGCGGTGGTCAGCATCGAGATGTCCGCCATGGCGCGGCACAGCACCTCGTTGAAGATGACGTTCGAGGTGGAAACGGTCGTGCGCCGTTGCGTGGCGGCCTTGTGCTCGCGCAATGCCGAGCGGAGACCCTTCTGGAACGGCAGCGAATGGCATTCCGCCGGCCCGATGCAGGATTCCGCCGTGACGAAGATTGTCCGGCTCTCGCCCGGCGCGAGCGAGAGCGGGTAGGAGGCATCGTTGCGCGACAGCCGCTCGGGCGCCGGATCGAACACCAGGACGGTCCGGCGCAGCCTGGCGTCGAGCCCCTGATAGCTCAGCACGACCTCGTTCGCGGATCGCACGGCCGCGCCGCCGCTGCCACGGTGCGGGCGCCGCAGGCCGCGCACCTCGAACAGGTCCGCGAAGTCGCTGGCGAACGCCAGCGACACACTGAGATGGGCCGCGCGGTCGCCGTGATTGCGGATGCGGATGCGCTGGTACGCGGTCGCGCGCCAGAGGAACAGCGTGCGCACGACATGCAGGGTATCCTTGGGCAGCCCCAGCCGATCGTCGAAATAGAAATCCGGGTTGGTCAGGTCGACCGTGAGCATCGAGTTGTCGTCGCGCACGTTGGAGCCGAGCAGCAGCGGCTGCATTCCGTTGATCGACATCTCCAGCTGACCGAGATGGCGCGTGTCGCAATAGTAGATGCCGTCCGGCCCGCCGGACGTGGCGCCGATGTCGCCGTAACTGTCGAGCACGGCGAAGCAGTCGCCGTGCTTCAGCGAGCGGCGCGGTCGCGGTGAGGTGCCGGTCGCCGGAATGTAGAACGGCGTTTCCGGGATCGGCTCGACCAGCGTTTCGGTCGATTGCGGATGTTGCAACGCGAGCCCTTCGGTGTTTGCGTTGATGATTGCGAAGCACGCAATAGGTAAGAAACGCTACCGACGCCAAGCGTGCGATCTGTGCGATTCGCGTGTGCGCGCACGATGTGCAGTTTTTATGGCCATTTCAACGCTCCCGGTATTCCAAAAGTCGTAGGCGATGCTGAAAGTTCCGCGGATTTCCAGAAGCGCAGGTCAAGATGCGGTGACCGATAAGGTCACTTCGGCCGCGGGGCCTTCACGTCGGCGCCCGCCTCCGCAAGCTTTCCTTCGCGCTTCGCCGTGACGGCATCCATCAACGTGAGCGCTGCGGCGCGTACCTCGTCCTGGAACGCCTCGTCGCGGTCGAGTGCCTCGTGGCTCGTCGCATAGGGCTCGTAGTACCCGACGAAACGGTCGAGCGCGGCCTTGGCTCCGGCCGGGATCATGTGCATGTCGGTTGCCCAGTCGGTCAGGATGCGCCGCAGGTTCTCGGCACCTGCGGCATCGGCGTGCACGACGGCGGCGAACAGTCGCCCGCTAAGATGGCGCGGAAACGGCCAGCCGGAAAGCTCCAGCGCCTTGGCCTTGTCGGCGTTCTTGCCGCCCGTGGAGGTGGGATCGGGATTGCCGCCGTCGGCGCAGACGAGGCGGTCCATCATCGCCTTCAGCGATCCCGGCGCCTGATACCAGTTCACCGGCGTGACGATCATGATTCCGTGCGCCGCGACGAACAGCGGATAGATTTCGTTCATCCAGTCGGGTGTCTGGCCGAGTGCATGGTTCGGATAGCAACTGCACGGCCAGTGGCAGAGCGGCATCGCGGTCGCGACGCAGGACTTGCACGGATAGATCGTCTTGCCGAATTCTGACGTCGTGCGGCTCAGGTCGAGGATGTCGACCGCGAAATCGCCGCGATCTTCGATGATGCGCTGCGCGATTTCGACCAGCCGCCAGGTCTTCGACATTTCGCCCGGACAGGTGTGCTCGGAGCGCGCCGAGCCATTGACGAGCAGGATGCGTGAGGGCTCCACGGGATTCTCGTGGCGCCGCTGCGCCTCAAGGATCGCGTCGCGCGCCGCGAGCCATTCGACCGAGAGATCGTAATCGGGATCGGCGAAGCCGGGACCAGCCTTGCGCGTGTGCGGCGCCTTGCGGCTGTCCGAATACACGTCCCAGGCGATGTCGGTGATCGCCTGGATTTCTCTGGCGAGCGGCGCGTAGGCCGGGTCGGAAAAGCGGCCTTTAAAGCGCTGCTCGAAGGTTTCCCGCGACAGTTCGGTCGAGGGCATGCCTTTGCGGATGCTGGGAGATGGCATCGGTCGCTCCATGGTCCGTAAACAGAACCTCCGCACGAAAGAAGAGTTGCAGCAAGGCCTTGGGTCGCGGCGTCCGGCCTCATGCGGAATCCGCATAGGCGGTCGTCCGGTTAGTCACTTGCATCATGCAAGTAACCGGCTTAGCCTTGTGCCCATGCGCCGGAAAAGCTTCCAGAAGATGCACTGCCCGATTGCGCGCAGCCTCGAGCGCGTCGGCGAGTGGTGGAGCATGCTGATCCTGCGCGACGCGCTGCATGGCTACACGCGCTTCGAAGAATTCCGCGAAAGCCTTGGCGTGGCACCGAACATCTTGATCACGCGCCTTGCCTCGCTGGTCGAGGACGGCTTTCTCGAAAAACGGAAGTACAGCGAACGACCGCCGCGTTACGAATACGTGCCGACGCAGCGCGGGCGCGATTTTCGTCCGGTGCTGCTCAGCCTGATGGCGTTCGGCAACCGCCACTTCGCGCCCGAGGGCGCGATGGTCCAGGTCGTCAACACGCAGACGGGCAAGCCCGCCGATATCGGCGTGTTCGATCGCGCGACCGGCCTTCCGATCGCGGCGCCCGAGTACGCCATGGTGCCGGGCCCGGCCGCGAACGCGCGCATCCGCAAGCGTTATGCGCGGCGCAAGGTCGAGGCGGGCGCCGCATGAACATCCGTCCGGAACTGCCGGTTGCCGCCGCGCCTGCACCGCCGCCCGCGATGAATCCGCGCACGCGCGCGATGCTGCAGGGTCCGATCGTGCCGCTGCTGCTGCGCATGGCCTGGCCGAATGTGCTGATCATGTCCGCGCAGGCCGCGACCGGCCTGATCGAGACCTTCTGGGTCGGGATGCTCGGCACCGACGCGCTCGCCGGCATGGCGCTGGTGTTTCCCGGCGTGATGTTGATGCAGATGTTTTCCGCCGGCGCGATGGGCGGCGGCATCTCGTCCGCGATTGCCCGCGCGCTCGGTGCGGGAAAGCGCGAGCAGGCCGACGCGCTGGTGCTGCATGCGCTCGTTATCAATCTGGCGATCGGCGCCGCATTTACCGCCGCGGTACTGATTTTCGGCCGGCCGCTCTATCGCCTGCTCGGCGGCGAAGGCGCCTCGCTCGAAGCGGCACTCACCTATTCCAACATCATGTTTGGCGGCATCGTCTTTCTCTGGCTGATGAACGCGTTCGCCAGCGTGATTCGCGGCACCGGCAACATGCTGGTGCCCGCGCTGGTGATCTGCGTCGGCGCCATCGCGCTGGTGCCGCTCTCGCCGCTCTTGATCTTCGGCTTCGGCCCAATCCCCGCAATGGGTATCGCGGGCGGCGGCCTCGCGCTGGTGCTCTACAACCTGTTCGGGGCGCTCGTGCTCGGCTGGTACGTGCTGTCGGGCCGCAACATCGCGCGCCTCAGGCTCGCGCGACTGCGCTGGGAGCACGCGCGCGAGATCCTGCGCGTGGGTGCGGTCGCCGGCGTGAGCACGGTGCAAACCAACGTCACGGTTGCGGCGACGACCGCTCTGGTCGGCCTCGCCGCCGGTCCGGCCGCGGTCGCGGGCTTCGGCACGGCGGCGCGGCTCGAATACCTGCTGGTGCCGCTGGTGTTCGGCATCGGCGGGCCGCTGGTCGCGATGGTCGGCACCAACGTCGGCGCGGGCAATCGCGAGCGTGCACTGCGCGTCGCCTGGACCGGGGCGGCGCTCGCCTTCGTGCTGTGCGAGATCATCGGCGTTGCGGCCGCGCTGTTTCCAACCGCGTGGCTCGGCCTGTTTGGCGACGATCCGCAGATGATCGCGGCGGGCAGTGCGTATCTGCGCGCAGTCGGGCCGTTCTACGGCTGCTTCGGTTTCGGGCTCGCGCTCTATTTCGCCTCGCAGGGCGCGGGCAAGCTGCTCTGGCCGCTGCTCGCGGGCTTTGCCCGCATGGCGGTCGCGATCGGCGGCGGCTGGCTCGCGCTCCGGCTGACCGGCTCGCTCGGTTGGATGTTCCTTGCGGTCGGGCTGGCGCTCGCCGTGTACGGCGCGGGTGTCGCAACCGCGATCTGGGCGGGTGTGTGGTTTCGCGGGGCGGCGCGAGCCTAATTCACCTGCCGGATCACCTTGCCGACCTTCTCGAAGATCTCGCCGATCTCGTTCTCTGAGATGATCAGCGGCGGGGAGAGCGCGATGGTGTCGCCGGTGATGCGGAACATCAGCCCGTGCTCGTGGAAGGCCTTTTCCATCGAGTTCGTAGGCGCGCTTGCCGAACGCATCAGGGCGCGAGGAGAGATCGATCGCCGCCACAAGGCCGAGCGTGCGGATGTCGAGCACGCCGGGCGTGCCCTTCAGGCTCATCGCGGCATCGGCCCATTTGCCTTCGAGCGCGGCCGCGCGGCCGAACAGGTCTTCGTCGCGATAGACATCGAGCGTCGCAAGTCCCGCCGCGCAGGCGAGCGGATGCGCCGAGTAAGTGTAGCCGTGGAATAGTTCGATCACGTGCTCGGGTCCGCGCATGAAGGCGTCGTAGATGCCCTTGCGCAGGATCACGCCGGCCATCGGAACGGTGCCGGAGGTCACGCCCTTCGCGAACGTGATCATATCCGGCTGCACGCCGTAGCGCTCGGCCGCGAACGCGGTGCCGAGCCGGCCGAAGCCGGTAATCACTTCGTCGAAGATCAGCAGGATGCCGTGCTTGTCGCAGATCGCGCGCAGCCGCTCGAGATAGCCCTTCGGCGGCGGCAGCACGCCGGTCGAGCCGGACATCGGCTCGACGATCACGGCTGCGATCGTTGAGGCATCGTGCAGCGCGACGATGCGGTCGAGATCGTCGGCGAGATGCGCGCCCCATTCGGGCTCGCCCTTGGTGAAGGCCTGATGCTCGCGATTGTAGGTGTGCGGCAGGTGATCGACGCCGCCAAGCGCCGTGCCGAACATCTTGCGGTTCGCCACGATCCCGCCGACCGAGATGCCGCCGAAGCCGACGCCGTGATAGCCGCGCTCGCGCCCAATCAGCCGCACGCGCGAGGCCTCGCCGCGCACGTTGTTGTAAGCGAGCGCGACCTTCAGCGCGGTGTCGACGGCTTCAGAGCCCGAGTTGCAAAAGAACACATGGTCGAGATCGCCCGGCGCGAGCGCCGCGATGCGGCTCGCCAGCTCGAACGCCTTGGGGTGCGAAAACTGAAATGCCGGCGGATAATCGAGTTCGGCCGCCTGTTGCTGGATCGCCGCCACGATGGGATCGCGGTTGTGTCCCGCATTGCAGCACCACATGCCGGCCGAGCCGTCGATGATCGGCTTACCCTCGGGCGTGTAGTAGTGCATGCCCTTGGCGCGCACGATCAGGCGCGGCGCCTTCTTGAAGGCACGGTTCGGCGTGAACGGCACCCAGAACGCCTCAAGATCGTTCGGTACCGTCGGCGCGAGCGGGCGGGTGGCAAGCGACATGGAATTCTCCTGCGGAACCGGCGGGTGGTCCTCTGCCGCCCCTCATATCAGCCAACGGGCGCGTGCGGAATGCCCGCTGCAATTCGCTGCAACAAGGCCGTGTCAGGCGATCCGTAAATCGTTCAGAGATTGAATATTGCAGTGCGAACGGGAGAGTCCTCAATCAAAACAACGCGTCGCCAACAACCGAAGCGAGAGAAATGTGGGCATCTATTGTAAATTGTACCACTTTCACTGCTTTGAATACGGTTGCATTTGCGGTATGACTGTATTGCAACGACGTGCGTTGAAAGTGTCCGCGTGGGAGCGGAAGATTTCCGCGCCATGAAACGGTGATTCTGGCGAGGTTGAGGGAAGCGGCAGGGCAATGCCCGGACTCGCCCCGCAACGTGACGAATGCCCGAACGCGGATGAAATACGCGCCGCGTTCGGCCGCATGGCTGCGAGCGAAGCGTTTCGCGGGTCGCCGCAACTCGTCGCCTTTCTCCGTTATGTCATCGAGGCGACGCTGCGCGGCGAGCAGGATCGCCTCAAGGGCTACACCATCGCGGTGGAAGCGCTCGGCCGCGGCGACGACTTCAATCCGCAATCCGATCCGATCGTGCGCGTTGAGGCAACGCGCCTGCGCCGTGCGCTCAATCGCTATTACGAGAACGGCGGCAAGCATGACGAGGTGCAGATCGGCCTGCCGCTCGGAAGCTATGTACCGAATTTCTACCGCGGCACTCTTGCCGCTGCGCCGTGCCGCAAAGGCGCGCGCGAACAGGACCCATCTCCCGCGCGTCCGGCATTGCATGATTTCCTGTTATTCCTGGCCGCCTATGTGGCGAATGACGCCGAAGGTGCAGCGCGCCATGCGGCGCTGATCACCTCCGAGAGCGACCCGCTTGGCCTGGTGGCGCGTGTGCTGGTCGCCGCTCACCGCGGGGACGCCGATACGGCGCGGGAGATGCTGGACCGTCTGGCTGCGTCAGGGTCGGTGTCGGAAGCTTAGGCCGCCGCGACCCGCTCGAGGAACTGATCCACCGCCTGCTGCAACGTTCCGGCCTGCGCGGTCAGCGCGCTCGACGCATCGAGCACGTGCGTCGCCGAGCGGTTGGTCTCCTCGATCGCCTCGGTGACGGTCGCCATGTTGCCGGCGAGCTCGCGCGCGCCGGTCGCGGCCTCGTGCACGTTGCGTCCGATCTCCTGGGTCGAGGCGCTCTGCTCCTCGACCGATGCGGCGATGGTCGAGGTGAAGCGGCTGATGTCGCCCATCACGCCCGAAATCTGGCGGATCGCGTCGACCGCCTGCGCGGTCGATCCCTGGATCGCGCCGATCTGCGTCGCGATCTCTTCCGTGGCCTTGGCGGTCTGGCTCGCGAGTGTCTTCACTTCCGACGCGACCACCGCAAAGCCGCGGCCCGCCTCGCCGGCGCGTGCCGCCTCGATCGTGGCATTGAGCGCCAGCAGATTGGTCTGCTCCGCGATGGCGCGGATCAGCTTGACCACGTCTCCGATGCGGCTCGCGCCGCTCGACAGTTGCCCGACCAGCTGGTCGGCATTCTGCGCGATTTCCGCCGCGCGCTCGACCACACCGTTCGCCTGGCTCGCCTGATCGCTGATCTCGAGGATCGAGGCGCCAAGCTCTTCGGTTGCGCCCGCGACGCTGCGGACATTCGATGAAGTCTGCTCCGACGACGCCGAGGCCGCGCGCGCCTGGTTGTCGGCTTCGGCCGCGATGCTCGACAGCGTGCGCGCGGTCGTTTCCATGCGCGAGACGTTGTCGGTGACGGCGGCGATCACCGCCGTGACCGTCGCGCGGAAGTCGCCGATCATCTGCTCGATGGTGGCCGCGCGATCGCGCTGCGCTGCCTGCTCGGCCTCGCGCCGCCCGGCCATCTCGCCTGCGGTCGATCTCGCCCGCGCGGAACACTTCGAGCGAGCGCGCCATCTCGCCGATCTCGTCGCGGTCGGCGGCGGCCGGAACCGCGAGGTCGGTTTCGCCCGAGGAGAGCCGGCGCATCGCATCGCCCACCGAGGTGAGCCGGCGCACCAGGCGCCGCTGCACGTAGAACACGCCGATCGCGCCCGCGACCAGCACGCTGAGCGCGGCGACGATCAGCAGCAGCGTACGGTTGCGGGAGAGATCCTCGACCAGCTTGATCGAGCCGCTCTGCATCGATTTTTCCGCGTCCCCGACCAGCACCGCGACCGCGCGGTCGAGCGAACGCTGGATCGTGACGTTCTCATCGATTGTCTTGTCGGCGCGGGCGATCGCGGCGAGTTCGCGACTGCGTAGTGCGAACAGGCTGTTGTCGCCCTGACCATAGACGATCAACTCGTCGATGGCGCCCTTGATCTCCTCGTTGGTCAGCGTTTTCGCCGCCTTGGCGAGCAGGTCGGTCGCGGCCTTGAAGCGGTCCTGCATCGGTACCAGCGAAACGCTGTCCTTGGCGACGACCGCTTCGCTCAGCAGGCTGGTGACGAGGTGCGTCTGGGCCGCGACTTCGAGCGCGCTGCGCAATCCCGTGATCTGCACCGCGACGAGGTCCTTCACCAGCTTGCTGGTGCGCTTCACGGCCTCCTCGCTCTGCATCACCACGTCGAAGTTGAGGTCGTCGATCAGCGTGATCAGCAGGTTGGTCAGTTGCTCGTGCGCGCGGAACACCTTCGTGAGGCGCTGCATCTCGCTCTCGGCCGAGCCCGGCTTGAAGTCCGCGAGCCTGGCGAGGCCGCGCACGCGCTCCTTCAGCGGCTCGAACTTGGTGCCGGCCGGAAGCTTGGCGAGATGCTTCTCGGCGCGCCGCGCCGAGGCGGTGAAGCGGTCCTCCAGCATCGCCAGGATGCCGGGCGAGGCGGTGAGCGCGCCCGACGTGAGCAGGCCGGTGATCAGATTGGTCTCGGCGCCGACCTCGACCATCGCCTGCATCACCTGCAAGCCGCCCTGGATGAGCGTGCGCACCGTGATGTCGCCGCTCTGGCCGACGTCTTCGGCGGTGGTCACGACCTCGAAATAGCTGTCGTCGACGATCGGGGTGAGCTTGTCGCTGATCTTGTTGTGCGCCCGGTGCAGCGCGGCGAGCCGCGCTTCGAGGCTGTCGCGGATGTCGGTGCGCTCGGAGATCGCCTGCTCCAGCGCCTTGAGGTTTTCCTTCAGCCGCTTCGCCATCGGCTCGGCGATGGAGAAGCCGCCGGCCTCGCTCTGGCCGACGCGCAGCCGGTCCATGATCTCGTCGAGGTCGCGCGAGCGGGTCGCGATCTGGCGCGGCGATCAGCTTGCGGTCGTCGGACGTCTTGGCCGACACGTAGCGCGCGGCGGCGGCCGAAATCTCGCCCGAGGCGACCGAGAGGCGCAGCGCGTCGGTCATCATCGGCACTTCGCGGGTCGAGACGCGCTCGAACCCGCGCTCGGTTTCCGAGAACGACATGATCGCGACCGCGGCGGCGATCACCGTCGTGATCGCGACCGCGCCGAAGGCGGCCTGCAGCCGCACCTTGATGCCGAACTTTGCCCGCGGCGAAATTTTCTCACTCATGGAACGAGCCCCAAGATTCCCCTTTCTGGAGTCACGGCGCCGGGCTCTTGAAGGCCCGGCGCGTGCGGCGTTCAGTGTCGCGGTATTCGCGCCGTCAGTTGCTCGAAATCCGGATCATCTTCTCGATCGGCTTGAACGTGCCGTCTGCCTGGATGATCGTCATGAACACCTTGTCGAGGCCTTCGTTCTTCTCCGCCGAGAACGTCATCGGCAGGCCGCCGATGTCGAACCTGCCGGTGTCCTTGATGGTCTTGAGCAGGCTTTCGCGGGTCACGTCCTTGCCGGCCTTCTCCAGCGCCGCGATGGCGAGGCGGCCGACCAGATAGCCTTCGAGCGAGACGAATTCCGGCTCGCCGCCCGCCTGCTTGATCGCCGCCTGATAGTCCGCGACGACCTTGAGCGAGGCATCGCCCGGGAACGGCACGACCTGGCTGACGATCACGCCCTTGCCGTCCGGCGCCGAGCTCCTTCGCGAGTGCGTTCGCGCCGACGAACGAGATGTTGACGAACACCGGATTGAAGCCGGTCTTGCGCGACAGCTTGATGAACTCGGCGACCGGCTTGTAGGCGCCGACGATCACGACCGCTTCCGGCTCGGCGCGCTTCGAGCGTGAGCAGGCCGGACTTCACCGCGTCGGTGTTGCGCTCGTAGGTCGCCTCGGCGGCGATCTCCATCTTGCGCTTGTCCATCGCCTTCTTGAAGCCGGAGAGGCCGGCGCGGCCGAACGCGTCGTCCTGATAGAAGATCGCGATCTTGGAGACCTTCAGGTCCTCGGTGAGGTGCTTCACCCACGCCTCGGTCTCGGCGTCGTAGCTCGCGCGCACATTGATGACGTTTTCGAGCTTCGGGTTGCGCAGGAAGCCGGCGCCGGTGAACGCGCCCATGAACGGCACCTTCGCGGCGGTGGCGATCGGCTGCGCGGCGGCCGAGGTCGGCGTGCCGACCGGGCCGATCAGCGCGAACACCTTGTCTTCCTCGATCAGCTTCCTGGTCGCCGCGATCGCGCGGTCCGGCTCGTAGCCGTCGTTCACGGAGATCAGCTTGATCTTGCGGCCATGCACGCCGCCCTTGGCGTTGATCTCGTCGAACGCCGCGTTGAGGCCCATCTGCATGCCGAGGCCGAGCGCGGAGGCCGGCCCTTCGAGCACGGCGGCCTGGCCGAACGTGATGGTGTCGGCGGTGACGCCATCCTCGGCGAGGGCCGGTACCGGACAGGATGACGCGCCGAGCGGCTGGCGGCGAGGCTGCCGCGAAGCGTGAAGTGCATGAAATTCTCCCAAGGGCTGGGCGATGGTTCGCCACCTCTGGAAGATGTGAGCGGGCAGTAAAAGAATGCTTAACGAATGGTTGAAATGGCTTGGGAATTCCGCCTGACGCAACGTCGGTTCGCGCCGCTCGCGCGCCCGGCGGCGCCGCCTTGCCGCGTCCGGAGGGTTCGTTACTCCACGCGGGTTCCTTCGGAGCCGTTGCCCCGTGTCGACCGACAAGCCAAACAAGCTCAAAGCGCGCCTGCCGCGCGGGCTCGCCGACCGCGGCCCGGCCGAGATCGCGGCGACGCGCCGCATGCTGGAGACGATCCGGCGGGTGTTCGAGCGCTACGGCTTCGAACCGGTCGAGACGCCGCAGATCGAATACACCGACGCGCTCGGCAAGTTCCTGCCCGATCAGGACCGGCCGAACGAGGGCGTGTTCTCGTTCCAGGACGACGACGAGCAGTGGCTGAGCTTGCGTTACGACCTGACCGCGCCTTTGGCGCGGTATGTCGCGGAGAATTTCGACGCGCTGCCCAAGCCGTATCGCAGCTACCGCTTCGGCTACGTCTACCGCAACGAGAAGCCCGGACCGGGACGCTTCCGTCAATTCATGCAGTTCGATGCCGACACGGTCGGCTCCGCCTCGATGGCGGCCGACGCCGAGGTCTGCATGATGATCGCGGACACGATGGAGGAACTGGGCATTCCGCGCGGCAGTTATGTGGTGAAGGTGAATAACCGCAAGGTCCTTGACGGTGTACTTGAGGCTTTGGGTCTTTTCGGTGAGAGTAATTTTGCTCGACGCCTCGCTGTTCTTCGCGCTGTCGACAAAGCTGACAAGTTTGCGTTGCCTGAAATAAGAAAGCTGCTTGGCACTGGTCGCCTAGATGAGAGCGGCGACTTTACTCGCGGTGCCTTCCTTAGTGAGCCTGAGATTAGCAGCGTCGTCGGATTGATTGAGCGCAACGAGAACACCGAGAGACTGCTTAGATTTTACGATCGCACTTACACAAAGCCATTCACCGTTCAAAGGTATGTTGAATACTTAATGAGGTTCCTGAGGCTCCACAGCTTACCTGAACTCGTCATCGAAGGACTAGAACAACTAACTCAAATTCGTAAGCTGGTTCGAGCGGCAGGATACGGTCCGGAGAGGGTCAGAATCGACCCAACCGTCGTTCGTGGCCTCGAATATTACACTGGTCCGGTCTTCGAAGTTGAACTGACCTTCCCGGTCGAAGGCGAGGACGGCAAGCCGGTGCGCTTCGGTTCGGTCGCGGGAGGCGGGCGCTATGACGGACTCGTCGGGCGCTTTCGCAGCGAGAATACTCCGGCGACCGGCATCTCCATCGGCGTGTCGCGCCTGATGGCGGCGTTGCAGCATTTGAAGAAAATCGACACGCAGGCGGAAGCCGGCCCCGTGGTCGTCACCGTCTTCGATTCTGATCGCATCGCCGACTATCAAAAGATGGTCGCGGCGCTGCGCAGCGTCGGCATCCGCGCCGAGCTTTATCTCGGTTCGGGTAAACTCGGTGCGCAAACAAAATACGCCGACAGGCGGCGCTCACCTTGCACAATTGTTCAAGGACCCGATGAAGCGGCCAACCACCAAGTGCAGATCAACGATCTCATTCTTGGGGCCTCAATCTCGCAGATCAAAGATCGCGACGAGTATCTAAAGAAGAAGGCTGAGGCACAACGCGCGGTGCCGGAGGACCAGTTGGTCGCGGAGGTCAGCAAATTGCTGGAGCGGCATGGAGTGAAGTGGGAGTAGGGGCCGGGGCGGGCCGCGCGCGCTCTTCCCCTCTCCCGCCCTCGCTACGCTCGGGCACCCTCTCCCGCAAGCGGGAGAGGGGAAAGAAAGAGCCATGAAACTCCTCACCGTCCGCCACGCCACCACCTACCGCTACTCAGGCCCGGTGACGTTCGGCCAGCACCGGCTGATGCTCCGCCCGCGCGACAGCCATGACCTGCGCCTGGTCGACGCCGAGCTTGCGTTGTCGCCACCCGGCACGATGCGCTGGATGCACGACGTGTTCGGCAATTCGGTCGCGCTGGTGGATTTCTCAACGCCGGCCGCCGAACTCAGCATCGAGTCCACGTTGACCATCGAGCGCTACGGACTGGCGCGACTCGAATTCAGCGATTGCGCCGGAGGCGGAGAGCTATCCGTTCATGCATTCGGCCGACGACCGCACCGATCTCGGACGCCTGCGCGAGCGGCATTACCCGGACCGCGGTGAGGTCGAGGAATGGGCGCGGGCGTTCATCATCGAGACGCCGGCCAACACGTTCAACCTGCTCTCCACCATGAACGGCGCGATGCGCGGCTCGTTCGAATATCGCGCGCGCGAGGAGGAGGGCACGCAGACGCCGGCCGAGACGCTTGAGCGCAAGAGCGGCACCTGCCGCGACTATTCGCTGCTGTTCATTGAGGCGGCGCGCTCGCTCGGCTTCGGCGCGCGCTTCGTCACCGGCTATCTCTACGATCCCGCGCTCGACGGTGGGGACGCGATGCAGGGCGCGGGCGCAACGCACGCCTGGGCCGAAATCTATCTGCCCGGCGCCGGCTGGATCGAGTTCGATCCGACCAACGGGCTTGTCGCCGGCGAAAACCTGATCCGCGTCGCGGTGACGCGCGATCCCGCGCAGGCGGTGCCGATCTCGGGGACCTATTCGGGCGAGGGTGTCGAGTATCTCGGCATGGAGGTCGAGGTGACGGTGAAAGCCGAATCCTCATCCTGAGGCGCTCTGCGAAGCAGGGCCTCGAAGGATGGCCAATAGCCTTGCGCTCGCCCTCGCCCCTTCGAGACGCGCGCTGGGCGCGCTCCTCAAGGTGAGGGCTTCTCCTAGAAGTTTGGCTAACCAATTGATTTAACATCATATTTTCGGTGCGGGGTGCCGCCACGCTCTGCCGCCCATTAACCCATCCGCCGATCCCAATCGAAACCTTACCGGGAGCGTGCTAAAGCCCCGCGCGAATTGCGGCTTCGGGCGCGGCGGACCGGGATGACGATTTCCAAGCCAAAGCGGGGCGGCCCATGAGCGCGCCCGACGCACGCGCGGAGGCGCTCGTCGCGCATTACGAGCGCGCGGGCTATGCGCGCGTGTAGCCCGGCGATCCTACAGCCGGCCGAGCCGTTCCTCGACCTCTCGGGCGAGGACATCCGCCGCCGCATGTTCCTCACGACCGATCCGGACGGCCAGGAGCTTTGCCTGCGGCCGGACCTCACCATTCCGGTGTCGCGCGACTATCTCGCCTCGCCCGAAGCCGGCGAGGCGCTCGGCTTCTGCTATCTCGCGCCGGTGTTTCGCCATCGCGCGGATGCGCCGGCCGAATTCGTGCAGGGCGGCATCGAATCCTTCGGCCGGCGCGACACGGCCGCCGCCGACGCCGAGATGCTGTCGCTCGGGCTGGAAGCGACGGCGCATTACGGCGTCGACGCGCCGGAAATCCGCATGGGCGATGTCGGCCTGTTCTCCGCGCTGATCGCGGCGCTCGATCTCGCACCCGCCTGGAAGCGGCGGCTGGTGAAGGACTTCAATCGCGCCGGCAGCCTTGCGCACGATCTCGACCGGCTGGTCAACGCCGCCGCGAGCGAGCGGCCGGAATATCAGGGCGTGCTCGCCGCCATGGCTGGCTCCGACCCGAAGGCCGCGCACGCGCTCGTCACCGATCTGCTCTCGATTGCCGGCATTACGGCGGTCGGCGGGCGTTCTGTCGGCGAGATCGCGGACCGGTTCCTCGAACAGGCGGCGCTCGGCGCAAGCTCGGGCCTGCCGCGCGCGACGCGTGCGCTGATCGAGCAGTTCCTCGCCATCTCGGGTGATCCGGACGAAGCCGCCGATGCGCTGCGCACGCTCGCCTCCGAAGCCGATCTCGAACTCGGCGGCGCGCTCGAGCTGTTCGAGCAGCGCACCGGATTCCTCGCCGACGCGCGGCGTCGACGTCGCACGCATCAAGTTCTCCACCGCCTTCGGCCGCGGGCTCGATTACTACACCGGCTTTGTGTTCGAGCTGCACGACCAAGAGATGCGCGTCGAACGCCAGCTCGTCGCCGGCGGGCGCTACGACGAGCTGCTCACCCGCCTCGGCGCAACCGCGCCGATCCCGGCGGTCGGCTTTGCGGTGTGGATCGAACGGCTGAACGCGATCGGGGCGCAACCATGAGCGCGCCGTTCGTGCTCGCGGTGCCGTCGAAGGGCCGGCTGCAGGAGAACGCCGAAAGCTTCTTCGCGCGCGCGGGCCTGCAACTCATCAAGCCGCGCGGCGCGCGCGAGTATCGCGGCGCGATCGCCAACATTCCGGGCGTTGAGGTCGCTTATCTCTCGGCCTCCGACATCACGACACAGCTCGGCCTTGGCGCGGTGCATTTCGGCGTCACCGGCGAGGACCAGATCCGCGAGATGTATTCCGATGCCGAAGCGCGCGTCGTGCTGATCGACAAGCTCGGTTTCGGCGAGGCGAATGTCGTGGTCGCGGTGCCGCAGGCCTGGATCGACGTGCGCTCGATGGCGGACCTCGACGATGTCGCGACCGCGTTCCGCGCGACGCATGACCGCAAGATGCGCGTCGCCACGAAATTCGTGAACCTCACGCGGCAGTTCTTCTCAGGCCACGGCATCATCGATTACCGTATCGTCGAAAGCCTTGGCGCGACCGAAGGCGCGCCCGCGGCCGGCACTGCCGAGCTGATCGTCGACATCACGACGACCGGCGCGACGCTCGCCGCCAACGGCCTGAAGGTGCTGGACGACGGAATCATGCTGCGCTCGGAGGCCAATCTCATCGCGGCGCGCAGCGCCGAATGGGGCGCCGCGGAGCGCGAGACCGCGCGATTGATTCTGGACCGCATCGCCGCACAAGGGCGCGCGCGCGCCTTCCGCGAGGTGCGCACGCGCTCGCCCGGCGTGAACGACAAGATGCTCAGCGAGGCGAAACAACGCTTCGGCGTCGCGACTCCGTTTGGCGGGCCGACATCGTCGGGCATGGTCACGCTGCACTGCCCGCCCGCGCACGTGCATGCCCTTGCGAGCTTCCTGCGCGAGCAGGGCGCCGACAGCGTCACGGTCGCGGACATCGATTACGTGTTCACGCGCGACAATCCGCTCTACGCGAAGCTGGAGCAGGGGCTCGCGGGCTGAGCGTCAGCGCACGTCGGCGCCTTCGCTCTTTGGCCGAAACACCACGAAATGCGTGATGGTGAAGTTCACCGCGAAGCTGACGAGGATCGCGATCGCTTTCGCGCCCCACACCGGCATGAATTTCGCCGCGATCACGACCGTGATGGTGGATGCCGTGACCGCCACGATGCCGGAGCCGACGAAGCCGGCGTAATGCTTGAGCCGTAGCTTGCCGCCGGTCTCGGCCGAGAACGTCGTGAACGAGTTCATCACATACGAGCCGGTGTTCGCGATGAACCAGGCGGTCACGTTCGCGATCACCAGCGACGAGGTGGCGAAGCCGAGCAACAGGAAGAATATCGTGGCGTCGACCGCCGTGTTGACCAACCCGACCAGCGCAAACGATACCGCCTTCAGCGCGACGGCGCGCTCGCGCCACGCGGTGAGGAGGCGTTCGAGCAGGCTTGCGATCGGCGCGGGCAGGCTCATGCGGCCCGCTTAGCACGGCGGTTGCCCCGGCGCGACCAATTCAATTTCTTTGTCCAATGGGCTATAAGCGCGGCATGAAAGTCGGCCTTTCCATCGTGGTTCCGCTCTACAACGAGGCGAGCGGCCTCGCGCGCCTGCACGCGCAGCTTTGCGATGTCGCGCGCAAGCTCGCCGAGAAGCGCGATCTGTCGGTCGAGGTCGTCTACGTGGATGACGGCAGCAGTGACGACACGCTCAAGATCGCGCGCGGACTGCCGGCAGCAGTGCTCGACGTGCAAGTGCTGGCGCTGTCGCGCAATTTCGGCAAGGAGGCGGCACTCGCCGCAGGCCTTGACCACGCCGCCCGCGGCGCCGTGCTGTTCATGGACGGCGACGGGCAGCATCCGCCCGCGCTGATCGAAACGCTGGCCGCCCATTGGCTCGATGGCGGCTGCGATGTCGTCTACACCGCGAAGGCGCATCGCGAGAACGAATCCGGGCTGCGCCGCCTCGGCAGCAAGGCGTTCTATGCGCTGCTCAATTGGGGCGCGCGTCACAAGATCCCGGAAGATGCCGGCGACTTCCGTCTGCTCTCGCCGCGCGCGGCGCTCGCGCTGCGCCAGATGCCCGAGCGCAACCGCTTTTTCAAAGGCCTCGCGAGCTGGATCGGCTTTAAGCAGATCCGCGTCGATTACGAGCCGGACGAACGGCTGCATGGCGCGACCACGTTCGGCTGGAATTCGCTGCTTGGCCTGTCGATCGAGGGCCTGACGTCGTTCTCGGTCGCGCCGCTGCGGCTTGCGAGCCTGTTGGGACTGCTGCTCGCGTTCACCGCACTGATCTTCGGCGCCACCATGCTGTTCGAGGTGTTGTTCTACGGCGTCGCCGTGCCGGGCTATCCGTCGGTGGTGGTCGGCCTGATGGTGCTCGGCGGGGTGCAACTGGTGATGATCGGCGTGCTCGGCGAATACATCGGCAAGATTTTGTCTGAGCAAAAGGCGCGCCCGATCTACTTTGTCGCCGAGCATAGCGTGAAGGCGGCGGACGGCGAGGCCGGCGCGACGCGCACGGCGGCCGAATAGGCATCAGGGGCTCGTGACGCAGGCGTCATCAGGTGAGACACCGCGGCGCATCTGGCTGTGCGCCGACGACTACGGCATTTCGCCCGGCGTCGATGCGGCGATCCGCGATCTGATCGCGCGCGGCCGGCTCAATGCCACGTCCGTGATGGTGGTCGCGCCGAGTTTTTCGGGCGCCGAGGCGGCCGCGCTTTCGGTGCTCAACGCCGACACGCAGCGCGTCGCGATCGGCCTGCATTTGACATTGACCGCGCCGTTCAGGCCGCTCTCGTCCGGGTATGTGCCACTCGCCGATGGCGCGTTGCTTCCCGTGTCGACGACGCTTCGACTCGCGATGCAGCAGCGCCTCGATGTGGCGGCGATCACGGACGAATTTCGCGCGCAGTTCGAGGCATTCGCGGTTGCGTTCGGCCGCCCGCCGGACTTTGTCGACGGCCATCAGCACGTGCAGCTGTTCCCGCAGGTGCGCCAGGCGGCGCTTGAGACGGCAAGCTGGATCGCCCCGCAGGCCTGGATGCGCCAATGCGGCAGCGCGCTGCCGCTGCACCGGCGGCTGACGGATCCAAAGGGTCTGCTGATCGACTGGCTCAGCCGCGAATTCCGCGCGCGTGCCGGACAACTCGGCATCGCCACCAATCCGGCTTTCGCCGGCACCTATACGTTCCGCCCCAGTGCTGATTTCGCCGTGCTCTTTCCGGCTTTCCTCGAAGGAATGCCCGCGGGCGGCCTCGTGATGTGCCATCCGGGTCACGTCGACGCCGAACTCGAACGGCTCGACCCGCTTACGACCTTGCGTGAGCGCGAGTATGCCTATTTCTGCAGCGATGCGTTTCCCGAAGCGCTCAAGGCGCACGGATTGACGCTGAACTGAAACATGTTCGCCTGCGACAACATTTCATGCTTGTGCCATTTCGCGGGCGTATAGCGCGCCCCATATCAGCCCCGCCCGGAGGTGGGTTCAGGAGGACGCCATGACACCGCAGGAACGCCAGCTGATGGTGCAGCTGTTCGATCGCCTTGCCACGCTTGAAAATGCGCCGCGCGATCCCGACGCCGAGGCGATGATCCGCGAGGGGCTGCGGCGCGCTCCGAACGCCGCCTATGCGCTGGTACAGACGGTGCTGCTGCAGGACGAAGCGCTGAAGGCCGCGAACGCCCACATCCAGGAGTACGAGCAGCAATATGGGCCGCCCCAATCGCAACAGGGCGAGCAGCCGCGTGGCTTCCTCGACAACATGCGCGACAGTCTGTTCGGACGCGAGGAGCCGCGCGGTTCGGTGCCACGCGTGTCGCAGGGCGGTGCGTCGTCAGGGGCCCCGATGGGAGCGCCTCCGGGCTACCGGTCCGATCCCTGGGGGCAGGGCGGTCAAGGTGGATATCAGCAAGGTGGCTATCAGCAGGGCGCCCCCATGCAAGCTCCGCCACAGCAGGGTAGCGGCGGCTCGTTTCTCGGCACGGCCGCGGCCGCCGCGGCCGGTGTGATCGGCGGCTCGCTTCTGATGGGCGGCATCCGCTCGGCAATGGGCGGGCATTCGGGCGGGAGCCCGGCCTCGGGTGCCTTCGAACTCGCTGACCGGCCGGGGCGGGGGCACACCGTTGGGCGGCAATGCGGCGGGCAGCGATCTCTCGCGCCAGGCCGGCCTCGACGATATTTCAGGACGCGACGGCTCCGGTGGCGGTGCGCAACGCACCGGCCTGTTCGACTCGGCACGGGACGACAGCGAGGGCGATTCGGACGTCGACGATAGCGACGACGGTGACAGCTTTGACTCGGATGACACCGAGGAGACGTGATGCTTTCCCGCTTCATCAACTTCGCCTAGACTAGAATGCTCTTCGCCGATGAGGATTGGCCATGTCGGATACCCTTACGGTGGAGCTCGACGACATCACTCTGAGCGCGCTCGATCAGCTTGCGCAAAAGACCGAGCGCTCGCGGACGTCGTTGGTCTCGCAGGCCGTACAGGACTATGTCGCTCTCAACGATTGGCAACTTCGCAAGACTGAGGCCGGAATCAAGGCCGCCGAACGCGGCGATTTCGCCACCGACGCGGAGGTCGCGCGCGTTCGCGCGAAATTCTTATTGCAGGAATGAGAGTTGTCTGGACCGCGCCGGCCTTGCGCGAGCTTGAGGCGATCGGTGACTACATCGCACAAGACAACCGGTCAGCATCAGCTCGAATCGTAACGCGTGTGTTCGATCGGGTTGATGCGCTCACGGATCATCCGGAAAGCGGTCGTCCTGGCCGGATTCCCGGCACACGCGAGTTGGTTGTCACCGGCACTCCGTTCATCGTGCCGTACCGTATTCGCGACAATCGGATTGAAGTTCTCGCCGTGTTCCACGGTGCCCGGCGGTGGCCGGAGAGCTTTGACTGACAGCAAAAGGCCGCCGCGGCGCCGCGGCGGCCTTCGTGTCTGTGTCTCGCCTCAGATCACCACAACCTTGGTGCCAACCTTCACGCGATTGTAGAGATCGGTCACATCCTCGTTGCGCATGCGGATGCAGCCGGACGACACGGCGGTGCCGATGGTCCAGGGCTCGTTCGAGCCGTGGATGCGGTAGAGCGAAGAGCCGAGATACATCGCGCGCGCGCCGAGCGGATTGTCCGGTCCGCCGACCATGTGGCGCGGCAGGTCGGGGCGGCGCTGCAGCATTTCGGGCGGCGGCACCCAGTCGGGCCACTCGGCCTTGCGCGTGATGCTCTTCACGCCGGCCCAGGTGAAGCCGGGGCGGCCGACGCCGATGCCGTAACGCCGCGCCCGGCCGCCGTCCTCGACCAGATAGAGGAACCTGTTCGGCGTATCGATCACGATCGTGCCGGGCGCATGCTTGCCGTCATAGGAGACTGATTGCGGCAGATAGCGCGGGTCCATTGCGGGACGCGCCGGCTCGCCTTGATATCCGAACACCGAGCCGCGCGAGGCGAGCGCCGGTCCGGGGTCGTAGGAGCGGTTCACGTAAGGATCGCGCACGTAAGGATCGGCCGGCGCGGCACGGTGCGCGCGCGGCGGCTCGGTGCTGTTGAACAGGAATTCGATGAAGCCGCCGCCCCTCTGGCGCGGCGCTGCGGCGTGATGCACGGGTGCCTGCTGCACCTCGTAGTGCCGCGAGTAGACCTGCGGGCCATAGACCTGCGCGGCGGCGGGGGCCGCGATGAGGATACCGATAAAGGCGAGCGGGATGGTGTGTCGGGACATCGACGTACTCTCGAACTGATCGTCGTACTGAACGCAGAGCCGGCTATTCGGCTCCGTACGCGTCCAATGACAGCCGACAAACTCGACCGTTTGGTAAACGAAATGCGCCGTGCGCGTTAATCACGTCGATTCAGATTCCGTTCGTCACGTTACGGTTTATTTTGCGCAAAGGGGCATGGTTAACACTGCGTGGCGTCGCGTGTTTGCGTCGAATCCGAACGCCAATAGTCCGAAGCTAGGACTTCACGAATGCCATGAGCCGCGGATCGAACGGCGCGCGCAATGCGGATGCGATGCTGATCCGCGCGGCGTCAGGGTGCGCGGGATTGAGCAGATAGTTCGCGGCTTCCGAAACGATCGCTGAAGGGACTCGCAAGAGCGCCGTCGCGCCCGCGCGCAGCCATTCGTCGCCACGCGCACGGGTGAGGCCGAGTTGCTGGCGCCAGCCGTCCGGCAGCTCGCTTTCGCCGAGCGCCGTGATTGCCACGTCGTCCGGCACGTCGATGCCGAGCAGCTGATAGTGGGTCGGCAGATCCTCGGCGTCGATTTCGAGATGCACCATGACTTCGACCAATGCCGAAGCCGGGTGGTCCGCCAGATAGACGACGCGCCGCCCGCGTGTGTGCCAGCGGCCCGACGCGTGCAGCCCGCCGTCACCCGACAGGTTGGCGTGATTGGAAATCCGCCACAGCCGCATGAATTACGCGAAGACGCCGTGCTCGATGCGGTGAAGCATTTCCTCGACGACCCGCGCGCCGGCTTCACTCGCCAGATACGCAAGCGGCGTCTCGCCCTGCAGCGCGCGTTTCGGCTTGCGCAGCCAGCGATGCGCCTTGTGGGCTTCGCCGAACACGCGCTCAGCCTGCGCGGCGATGCGCGCGAGGCGCAGTGCCTTGTCGGTTTCCTCAACGGTAAGCCGCTCGTTCGCCGCCTTGCGGCGCGCGAGCGTGCGCTTCGGCACCACAAGGGCGAAGATTTCGTCCTCGCTGTAGCCGTGGTGGGCAAGGTCCACGAGCGCGGCCGGCTCGGCTCGGCTGGCGGGCGCCAGAAAGGCGTCGGCGGCGGCGCTTTCGGATAGGCCGGCCGGGTATTCCAAAGGGCGTTTCAAAGCTTTGCGGGCCATTGTGCCACTTGCCATTACTTCATGACAATATGGCATCGGCCGGGCTGTTTGTCCAGACCGGATCCAAGCCTTGGCGGCCAAAGCCTTTTTTCTGCGCCCTTTGCGCCGCACGACTCCCCTGCTAGAAGGCGCCGCATGAGCGCGCATCTGATCCATGTCGGCGGCCCGGTGATTCTCATTACGGGCCCGGCCTCCGCCTGAATTTCAGGCCGAGCGCCGGGACGCCGAGCCCTTGTCCGCGCAACCCTGAAATTCTAGCGATCAACCATGACCGATGCCCGCGACTACAGCGCGACGCTGTTCCTGCCGCAGACCGACTTTCCGATGCGCGCCGGCTTGCCCGCCAAGGAGCCGGACATCCTCGCGCGCTGGGAGCGGCTCGGTCTCTATCACCGCCTGCGCGAGGCCGCGCGGGGCAGAGTGAAATTCGTCCTGCACGACGGACCGCCCTACGCTAACGGCAACATCCACATCGGCACCGCGCTCAACAAGATCCTCAAGGACGTGGTGACGCGCAGCCAGCAGATGCTCGGCTACGATTCCAACTACGTGCCGGGCTGGGACTGCCACGGCCTGCCGATCGAGTGGAAGATCGAGGAGGAATATCGCGCGAGGGGACTGAAGCTCGAGGAACGCCGTCAGGCCGGAGGCAACGAGAAGGGCGTCTCGATCAACGAGTTCCGTGCCGAATGCCGCGCCTTCGCGCAACATTGGCTGGAGGTGCAACGTAATGAATTCAAGCGGCTCGGCGTCGAGGGCGACTGGGACAATCCCTACACCACCATGAGCTTTGCGGCCGAGGCGCAGATCGCACGCGAGCTGATGAAGTTCGCGGCAAACGGTTTGCTCTACCGCGGCTCGAAGCCGGTGATGTGGAGCGTGGTGGAGAAGACCGCGCTCGCCGAAGCAGAGGTCGAGTACGAGGATTATGTCAGCGACCAAGTGTGGGTGAAGTTTCCCGTATCCCACATTCCCGTGTCCCCAGGCGGAAGGTTAGCCACCACGGAAGTGCCGTTGGCCCATCCGCTACTTCCGTTGAATACGTCAGTTGTCATTTGGACGACGACACCTTGGACGTTACCAGGCAATCGGGCGGTCGCATTCTCATCAACGCTTAAGTACGCGGTCTATCGCGTCACCGAAGCGCCGACCGGTAACTGGGCCAAGGTCGGAGACTATTATGTTCTCGCGGACGCCTTAGCGGCCGATGTCTTCAAGCAGGCGAAGGTGACTGCATATGAGCGTTATGTCGACGTCACCCCCCGGACTCTCTCAGAGATGATTCTAAAGCATCCGCTTCGCGACTTCGCGGGCGGTTACGGGTTCAACGTACCCATGCTTGAAGCCGACTACGTCACCGATGACGTCGGCACGGGTTTTGTCCATACCGCGCCCGGCCACGGCCGCGAGGACTTTGAGACTTGGACTTCTAGTGCCCGCGAGCTTATTGAGCGCGGCATCGGCATCAACACAGCAATTCCTTACACAGTGGACGAGAATAGTGCGTTCACGGATCAAGCACCCGGCTTCACCGGCGCACGCGTGCTCACCGACAAGGGCGAGAAAGGCGATGCCAACGGCGTCGTCA
Source organism: uncultured Alphaproteobacteria bacterium (assembly GCA_963778455.1). Classification (GTDB taxonomy): domain Bacteria; phylum Pseudomonadota; class Alphaproteobacteria; order Rhizobiales; family Xanthobacteraceae; genus PALSA-894. The sequence continues at coordinate 615,623 of CAVZUL010000004.1, read as the reverse complement.
TCAAGGTGTTGACCGACAACGGCATGCTGATCGCGCGTGGGCGCTTGAAGCACCAATACCCGCATTCATGGCGCTCCAAGAAGCCGGTGATCTTCCGCAACACGCCGCAATGGTTCATCGCGATGGATCGCGACATCATCGGTGACAACGGCAGTCTGAAACCCGGCGACACGCTGCGCCATCGCGCGCTCACGGCGATCCGGCAAACCCAATGGGTCCCGCCGCAGGGCGAGAACCGCATCACCGGCATGATCGAGAGCCGCCCCGATTGGGTGATCTCGCGCCAGCGCGCCTGGGGCGTGCCGATCGCGGTGTTCATGCGCGAGAACCGCGATGGCTCGGTCGAGCTCCTGCAGGACGAAGCGGTGAACAGGCGCATCGGCGATGCCTTCGAGGCCGAAGGCGCGGACGCCTGGTACAAGGAGGGCGCGCGCGCGCGCTTCCTCGGCAACCTTGCGAACGAGGACTGGAGACAAGTCACCGACATCCTCGATGTCTGGTTCGACTTCAGGCTCGACGCACGCCTTCGTGCTCGAAGACCCGCGGCATTTTCCGAGCCTCGCCGGCATCGAACGCAAGATCCACGGCGGGCCTGACACCGTGATGTACCTGGAAGGCTCGGACCAGCACCGCGGCTGGTTTCAGTCCTCGCTGCTCGAGTTCGAGCGGCACCCGCGGCGTCGCACCGTTCGACATCGTGCTGACACACGGCTTCGTGCTCGACGAGCGCGGCCAGGAGAAAATGTCGAAGTCGCTCGGCAACGTGATCTCGCCGCAGAAGGTGGTGAGCGACTATGGCGCCGACATCCTGCGCCTGTGGGCGACGGCGTCCGACTACAGCGACGACGTGCGCTTCGGGCCGGAAATCCTGAAAAACTTCGTCGACACCTACCGCAAGCTGCGCAACACCATCCGCTGGATGCTCGGCAACCTGGTGCACTTCCGTCCCGAGGACCGGATCGCGCCCGAGAAGATGCCCGAGCTGGAGCGGCTGATGCTGCACCGGCTCGCCGAGCTCGATGTGCTGGTGCGCCAGGCCTACGTCGAGTTCGACTACAAGCGCATCTTCGCGGCCCTCAATCAGTTCATGACCGTCGATCTCTCGGCGTTCTACTTCGACATCCGCAAGGACTCGCTCTATTGCGATCCTTACTCGTCGCTCACGCGCAAGGCCGCGCTGACCGTGATCGACCAGGTGTTCCGCTGCACCGTGACCTGGCTCGCGCCGATGCTGTGCTTCACGGCCGAAGAAGCCTGGGTGTCGCGCTACCCGGGCGAAGAGACCTCGGTGCATCTCGAACTGTTTCCCGAGCTGCCCGCGTCGTATCGAAGCGACGCGCTGGCCGAGAAATGGCGCAAGATCAGAACGGTGCGCCGCGCCGTCACCGGCGCGCTCGAACTGGAACGTGCCGCAAAGCGCATCGGCTCCTCGCTCGAGGCCGCGCCGATCGTCTATGTCTCCGACCCCGATCTGTTCGCCGCGCTGGTCGATGTCGATCTCGCCGAGGTCTCGATCACGTCTGCCGCGACCCTGGTCGAAGGCGAGGGGCCTGCGGAGGCATTCCGGCTTCCCGATGTGCCGGGCGTCGCGGTCGTGCCGAAGCTCGCCGAGGGCCGGAAGTGCGCGCGCTCGTGGAAAATCTCAGGGAGCGTCGGCTCCGATCCGGACTATCCGGACGTCACGCCGCGCGACGCGCAGGCGCTGCGCGAATGGGACGCCATCGCCAAGGCGGCGGAGTAGCGTGCTCGCGCAATACCTCTACGGCCCGCTCACCCGCTTCGGAGTGATCGTCGCGCTCGCCGTCTGCGCGGTCGATCAGGCGATGAAGCTCTGGCTGCTGTTCGGCTTCGATCTCGCCAACCGCGGAATCGTACGGCTCACGCCGTTCCTCGATCTCGTGCTCACCTGGAACACCGGCATCAGCTATGGCCTGTTCCCGCAGGAGAGCGATTTCGGCCGCTATGTGCTGCTCGGCGCTGAAAGCCGGCGCCGTCGCTGGTGCTGTGGGTGTGGCTCGCGCGGGCGGAATCCCGGCTGACGGCGCTCGCGCTCGGCCTGATCATCGGCGGGGCGCTTCGGCAACGCCATCGACCGGCTCGCCTACGGGGCGGTGGCCGATTTCGTCCTGTTCCACATCACCACCCCGAGCTTCAATTTCACCTGGTACGTATTTAACCTTGCGGATGCCGCCATCGTTGCCGGGGTCATCGGACTCTTGTATGAATCCCTGTTCGGGGGGCGCGCCGCAAAAGCGCCCTGATCCCCCGTGATGAATGGCCGGAATGGCCAGACGCCGGCCGGGGGCGGCGACGGTCGCAAACCGCGACATGGCGTGAAACGGATGATCGCCATGCGAACGAGCAGTCGACGAACCTGCGCCGGGCCTTGCTGGCCTGCGTCTGCGGCGTCCTGCTGGCGCTGCCGGTTGCCGCGTCCGCCCAGCAGGCGGATGACGACGAAGACACCTTCGAGCAGAAGATCATCAAGAACATCCTCGGCGGCATGGGCGTCGATGTCGGCCGCCCCGGCATCGATTATCGCGAGCGCTCCCCGCTGGTGATCCCGCCGACGCGCGACCTGCCGCCGCCGCAGGAAGCCGGCACTGCGGCGCGCAATCCGGCCTGGCCGCGCGAGCCGGACCGCAAGATCGTGGTGCGCACCAAGCCAGAACGCGCGCGCCACCACGGATGAGCCGGGCAGCGAGCTCCGTGCTGACGCCGGACGAACTGCGCCGCGGCACCAACCCGCGCGCGGGCCGCGTTACCGATCCCTCGCAGGGACGGTTCGATCGAGGAAGCCAATGTCGGCCGCCCGATGAGCCCGACCCAGCTCAACAACAAGGGCATCTTCAACTGGAATGCCCTGATGGGCACCCACCTGAACGAACAGGCGACGTTCACCGGCGAGCCGACGCGCGGCTCGCTGACCCAGCCGCCGCCCGGCTATCAGACGCCCGTCTCCCGCGCAGCGCCTACGGTGTCGGCACCGACAAGGGCAGCGGATGGAAGATCCCGACCATTCTCGATCGTGCGGTCGGACGATCGATCGCTGACGCCAGATTCGTTTGACCGTTTGCCGCGCCCTGACCGGTCACCTGTGCCAGCACCGGCGCCTTGAAAGCACCGCCGTGCCCCCATTGATTCGTCTTCTCGCAATCGCTCGCCATCTGCGCCGCGCTCGCGCGCCTTCCGCAGCCCGATGCCGCACTCGCGGCGCCCTCGGTCACGCAGTTCAAGCTCGCCAACGGCCTTGCAGTCGTGGTCATCCCGGACCGCCGCACGCCGGTCGTCACTCACATGCTGTGGTACCGGGTCGGCGCGGCCGACGAGCCGCGCGGCAAGTCGGGCATCGCGCATTTCCTCGAGCACCTGATGTTCAAGGGCACGGCGAAGAATCCGGCCGGACGCTTCTCGCAGCGCCTTGCCGCCATCGGCGGCCAGGAGAACGCATTCACCTCCTACGACTACACCGGCTACTTCCAGCGTGCGTCGCGCGAGCATCTCGGCACGCTGATGGAATTCGAGGCCGACCGCATGACCGGGCTCGTGCTGACCGACGACGTCATCGTGGCCGAGCGCAACGTGATCCTGGAGGAGCGCAACCAGCGCATCGACAACGAGCCGTGCTGCGCGTCTCGTCGAGCAGGTGCAGGCGGCGCAGTATCTCAATCATCCCGTATCACCGGCCGACGATCGGCTGGCGCCACGAGATGGAGACGCTCGACCGCGACGGATGCGCTGGCGTTCTATCGCCGCTTCTACGTGCCGGACAATGCCGTGCTGATGGTCGCGGGCGACGTGACGGCGGAGGAAGTCAAGGCGCTGGCCGAGAAGACCTACGGCAAGATCGAGCGCGCACGGCGCGATCGGCGCGCGCAAGCGTCCGCAGGAGCCGCCGCAGATCGCCGAGCGGCGCGTGACCTTCGCGGACCTGCGCGTCACCCAGCCGAGCATGCAGCGCAGCTATCTGGTGCCGTCCTACACGACCGCGAAGGATGGCGAAGATGAAGCGCTCGATGTGCTCGCCACGTGCTCGGCGGCGGCTCGCAACAGCCGGCTCTACCGCGCGCTGGTGATGGAGAGCGCCTCGCGACCAGCGCCGGCGCCTGGTATCAGGGCACGATCGCTCGATGCGACGCGCTTCGGTCTTTACGCGACCGCCGCCGCAGGCGTTCCGCTCGAGAAGGTCGAGGGCGCGATCGACGCCGTGATCGAGACGCTGCTCGACAAGGGCGTAGCGCCCGAGGAACTCGAGCGCGCGAAGAGCCGCATGATCGCGGACTATATCTACGCGCAGGACAACCAGTCGACGCTTGCGCGCATGTACGGCGCGGCGCTGACCACCGGTTCGACCGTCGAGGCCGTGCTGGCGCGTCCCGACGCGGCTGCGCGCCGTGACGCGTCGAGCAGGTGCGCGATGCCGCGCGGCGCTATCTCGACAAGCGCCGTCGGTCACCGGCTATCTCATCCGGGAAGCGCGCGCAGCGCGAGGAGAAGAAACTCGTGATCAGGCTTTTCGGCGCGACCCTCGGCTCGCACTGACGCTCGCCTTCGTCGGCTCCCGCAACCGCGGCGAGCAAGATCGAGGCGATCGTCTCGCCCGGCGGCATCAAGGCCTGGCTGGTGCGCGACACTTCCGTGCCGATGCGTGGCGCTCGATTATGCCTTCACGGGCGGCGCCAATGCCGACCCGGCCGACAAGTCGGGCGTCGCCAACATGGTGGCCTCGCTGCTCGACGAAGGGGCCGGCGAACTCGACGCGCGCGCCTTCCAGGAGCGGATGGAGGAGAAGGCGATCCAGCTCGGCTTCACGGCCGGCGTGACCAGTTCCGCGGCTCCTTGCGTTCGCTGTCGGTCAATCTCGACGACGCCGTCGAACTGTTGCGCCTCGCGCTGACCGCGCCGCGTTTCGACGCGGAGCCGTCGAGCGCATCCGCGACCAGTTGCTGGCGCAACCTCGTGCCGCGGCACCACCAACCCGAACGAGATCGCCAACCGGCGCTGGTGGGCGACGGCATTTCCCAACCACCCCTACGGCCGGCCGAGCGACGGCACGCCGGAATCGCTTGCCGCCATCACGGTCGACGACCTGCAAGCGCCTACGTCGCGCAACGTGTTCGCGCGCGACACGCTCACCATCGGCATTGTCGGCGACATCGATGCGGAGGCGGCCGGCAAGCTGATCGACCGCGTGTTCGGCGGCCTGCCCGCGAAGGCGACGCTCGCGCCGGTGCCCGACACGAAGATGCACGGATCTCGGCGAGCGCATCGTGGTCAATCTCGACGTGCCGCAGACCGTGATCAGCTTCGGCGCGCCGGGCATTGCGCGCACCGATCCGGACTTCATCACCGGCTTACGTGGTCAACCACATCTACGGCGCCGGCTCGCATGACCTCGCGGCTCTATCACGAGGTGCGCGAGAAGCGCGGCCTTGCCTACGGCGTCAGCAGCGGGCTGCATCTGGATGGATCACGCCAACATCCTGTAGCGGCGCGACGGCGACGCGCTCGCGACAAGGCCGGCGAGACGCTCGCGATCATCGAACGCGAGATGAAGCGGATGGCCGATGAGGGGCCGACGCAGGAGGAGCTCGACAAGGCCAAGGCCTATCTCAAGGGCTCCTATGCGCTCGCCTTCGACACCTCGGCCAAGATCGCCGGGCAGCTCGTCCAAATTCAGCTCGACAACCTCGGCATCGACTATCCGGAGCGGCGCGGCGCCATGATCGACGCCGTCACGCCTGACGACGTCAAGCGCGTGGCAAAGCGGCTGCTCGACACCAAGACGCTCACGATTGTGGTCGGCCGTGCGCAGGGGCTCACCAAGACCAATTAGCTCCGCGAAGACCGTGGAACCTTTCCGCCGCAATACAGTAATGTAGCGGGATGCCCTTCCAGCAAAACATCGACAACGCGCGCGCCGAGAACATCGGCGCGGCAGGGCGTCACCGAGTTGGCGCTCGATGACGGCGGTCGCCCGCAGCGCGGCGGCGCTCGCCTGGTTGCGCAAGGCACACGCCGACGAAACCCTCCCGCTGTTGCGCCTGCCGGCGAGGACCGACGATCTCGCCGCCATCGAGCGCGCCGCGGCGCGGCTGCGCGCGGGCGCGACCGATGTGGTGGTGCTCGGCACCGGCGGCTCGAGTCTCGGTGGCCAGACGATCGCGCAGCTTGCCGACGTGGGCGTGCGCGGCGCTCGACGCGTTCCGGCCTGCGCCGCGCATGCACTTCATGGACAACCTCGATCCCGCGACCTACGGCGATGCTGCTCGAAAAGCTTCCGCTTGCGACCACGCGCTTCATCGCGATCTCGAAATCCGGCGGCACCGGCGAAACGCTGATGCAGACCGCGGCCGCGCTCGCCGCCGTCAAGGCCATCGGGCTTGGAAGCCGCATCGGCGACATTGTTCTTCGGCATCAGCGAGAGCTCGAAGGCAGGCAAGGCCAACGGCTTGCGCGACTTGCTCGGTTCATCGGTCGAGGTGCTCGAGCACGATCCAGGCATTGGCGGACGCTATTCGGGCCTCAGCAATGTCGGGCTCCTGCCCGCCGCCATTCTGGGGCTCGACATCAAGGCATCGCGTGCCGGCGCCGCGATGGCGCTGAGCCCGATACTGGCCAACGATCCGTCGGACGAAGTCCCGCCCGCACTCGGTGCCGCGCTCAACATTGCGGCCGCCACCGCAGGCAAGAACATCGCGGTGCTGATGGCTTATGCCGACCAGCTTGAGCGCTTCTCACACTGGTATGTGCAGCTCTGGGCCGAGAGCCTCGGCAAGGACGGCAAAGGCACGACACCGCTCGGTGCGCTCGGGCCGGTCGACCAGCACTCGCAATTGCAGCTTTTCATCGCGGGCCCGCGCGACAAGCTGTTCACGGTGGTGACAGTGGCGGCGGAGGGCCAAGGCCCGCGCATTGATCGCCGACCTGGCGAAGCGCGCCGGCGAGCCCGCGTTCGGCGGCAAGAGCATCGGCGATCTCGTCGCCGCGCAGGGGCGCGCGACCGCCGAGACGCTGGCGATGAACGGCTGTCCGGTGCGCACCATCAAGCTCGCGCGGCTCGACGAGACGAGCCTCGGCGCGCTGATGATGCATTTCATGCTGGAGACGATCATCGCGGCGCAATTGCTCGGCGTCGATGCGTTCGACCAGCCGGCGGTGGAAGAAGGCAAGGTGCTGGCGAAGCGGTATCTGGCCGGCGGCTGACGAACATGGCGATCCGCATCACGGATGAGATCAGCCTCGACGAGCGCGAAATCGAGGAGAGCTTCGTGCGCTCCTCCGGTCCGGGCGGGCAGAACGTCAACAAGCTCTCGACCGCCGTGCAGCTGCGCTTCGACGTGCGCCGCTCGCCCTCGCTGCCGAACGACGTGGCGATCCGCGCGATGCGGCTCGCCGGCAAGCGGCTCACCAAGGACGGCGTGCTGGTGATCGTGGCGCAGACCCACCGCACGCAAGAGCGCAACCGCGCCGAGGCGCTGGAGCGGCTGGTCGCGCTGATTCAGGAGGCCGCGGTGCGGCCGATCCCGCGCCGCGCCACCAAACCCACCAAGGCCTCGAAGGAGAAGCGTCTGGAGGGAAAGAAAGTTCGCTCCAATATCAAGGGCTTACGGCGGTCGAAACCCATGTTTGATTAGCGGGGACGGCGCACCCCTTTCCTCGCCGCCCTTGCGCCAAATCGGTAGACTTCAAGCGAATTGCACCGCTTTTCCCTCTCCCCGCTTGCGGGGAGAGGGTGGCGAGCGAAGCGAGCCGGGTGAGGGGGACTCTCGTTGGCACCGGCCCCTCACCCGACGCCGTCGCTTCGCTCCGACGTCGACCTCTCCCCGCAAGCGGGGAGAGGTGAAGGAAGAAAGATGCCCGTCCGCCAGCTTGCCGAAACCATCGTCAACCGCATCGCCGCCGGCGAGGTGGTCGAGCGGCCGGCGAGCGCCGTGAAGGAGCTCGTCGAGAACGCGCTCGACGCGGGCGCGCGCCGGATCGAGATCGTCACCGACGGCGGCGGGCGGCGCTTGATCCGCGTGACCGACGACGGCTTCGGCATGACGCGCGCGGACTTGGCGCTCGCCGTCGAACGCCACGCGACCTCGAAACTGCCGGACGACGATCTGCTGGCGATCGATACGCTCGGCTTCCGCGGCGAGGCGCTGCCCTCGATCGGCGCGGTCGCGCGGCTCGTGATTGCGACGCGCCATGCCGGCGAGCCGAACGCGTGGGCGATCGAAGTCGATGCCGGCGCGAAGTCCGCCGTGAAACCGGCCGCGCTCAACGACGGCACGCGCGTCGAGGTGCGCGACCTCTTCTACGCGACGCCCGCGCGGCTGAAGTTTCTCAAAACCGACCGCACCGAAGCCGAGGCGATCCGCGACGTGGTGCGCCGCCTCGCGATGAGCCGGCCGGACGTGGCCTTCACGCTCGCCGGCGAGGAGCGCGCGCCGGTGACCTGGGGCGCGGCGCTGCCGGGAGCGGCGGGCAAGCTCGCGCGGTTCGGCGATGTGTTGGGCGCGGACTTCCGCGCCAATGCGGTCGAAGTGCGCGGCGGGCGCGAGGGGCTTGCGATCGAGGGCTACGCGGCGCTGCCGACGTATTCGAAGGGCAATGCCCTCTCGCAATATCTCTTCGTCAACGGGCGCCCGGTGCGCGACCGGCTGCTGCTCGGCGCGGTTCGCGGCGCCTACGCCGATTACCTGCCGCGCGACCGCCATCCGGTGGTGGCGCTGTTCGTCACGGTCGAGCCGCGCGAGGTCGACGTGAACGTGCATCCGGCCAAGACCGAGGTGCGCTTCCGCGATTCCGGTCTGGTGCGCGCCTCCATCGTGCGCGCGCTGCATGAGGCGCTGGCGTGCGAAGCGCAGCGCGCCGCGACCACCGGCGGCGAGGCGACCATCGCGGCGTTCCGCCCGAACGTTCCGCGCCGCGGTTGGGACTGGCGCAATTCTCCCGCCTATCCGACGCAGGGCGCAACGGCATTGGCGGGCTTCGCCGAGGCCGCGCAGGCGGCGTTCGATACCGGCGCTCCGCTGGCCGATGTGCGCGCCGAGGCGGCCGACGCCGCTCCCGATCTCATCGACCGGCCGCTTGGCGCCGCCCGCGCGCAATTGCACGAGACCTACATCGTGGCGCAGACGCGCGACGGCGTCATGATCGTCGACCAGCACGCCGCGCACGAGCGCATCGTCTACGAGCGCATGAAGGCCGCGCTGGAGAAATCCGGCGTCGCGCGGCAGATCCTGCTGATCCCGGAGATCGTCGAGCTCGACGAAGCCGATGTCGAGCGGCTGACCGCGCGCGCGGACGAACTTTCCCGCTTCGGCCTTGTGCTCGAAGCGTTCGGCCCCGGCGCGGTCGCGGTATCGGAAACGCCGTCGCTGCTCGGCGAAACCGACGCGCCGGCGCTCCTTCGCGATCTGGCCGAGCACATAGCCGAATGGGACGAGGCGCTGCCGCTCGAGCGCCGGCTGATGCATGTCGCCGCCACCATGGCGTGCCACGGCTCGGTGCGCGCCGGCCGCCGCTTGAAGCCGGATGAGATGAACGCGCTGTTGCGCGAGATGGAGGCGACGCCGAACTCCGGCCAGTGCAATCACGGCCGGCCGACGTATGTGGAGCTGAAGCTCGGCGATATCGAACGGCTATTTGGCCGGAAGTAACGCGGTGTCATCCCGCCGAGCGCGGGCGGAAGTTATTGTGCCCTCTCCCCTTGTGGGAGAGGGCTACTCGCTATTTCAACGAAGAAGAATGGGTGAGGGGTTTGTCGGGCGACCCCTCACCCAAAGGAGCTTGTTGAAATGTCGGCGATGCCCTCTCCCACAAGGGGAGAGGGCGCGATAACGACTGCCGCCATTCGCGGCTCAATGTTTGAAACGCAAAATCACAAATTCCGTGTCGTCGTATTTGCGCCGCTCGATTTCCTCGAAACCTTCAGGCGCCTTGAACGCGCCGACCGTTTCCTCGACCACGATCAGCGCATCATCCGTCAACCATCCGCCTTCGCGCGCCGACGCGAGCGCCTTCTCGGCCAGGCCTTTGCCATAGGGCGGATCGAGGAAGACGAGCGAAAACGGCTCGACCGGATACGCTGGCCCGAGCTTCGTGGCATCGCGGCGGAAGATGCGGGTGATTGCTGCAAGCCCTAGCGCTTCGACGTTCTGCCGCAACAGCGCGCGCGCTTCGGCACCGTCGTCGACGAACAGCGCGAAGGCTGCGCCGCGCGAGATCGCCTCCAGCCCGAGCGCGCCGGTGCCGGCGAACAGGTCGAGCACGCGCGCGCCGCTGACCGGATCGCCGTAGGCATGCTGCAAGATATTGAACAGCGACTCGCGCAGCCGGTCCGCGGTCGGACGGATTGCTTGCGACTTCGGCGCCGCAAGCGCGCGCCCGCGCAACCGTCCGCCGACGATACGCATCTAGCGACGATTTTTCTTATCCCTCCCCCGCTTGCGGGGGAAGGTACCGGGCGCAGCCCGGCGGGTGGGGGAATCGCGCTCGTCGAATGATGGCCGCGCGCCTTCGCCACGGCGCGGGCGCTGGAACTTGCTTTTGCGGCGCGCCTTGCTTCTCCCGCTTTGCTCGGCCCCCTGCTCCGTCTCCGCCGCTTCGCGGGGGGAGGGGAGCAGCAGCCGTTCGAGGCTCGCGTCCTTCGGGCGCTCGCGCCTCAGGGTGACGGGCCGGTGATTCCGGCTTCCGCGTGATAATCGGCGCCGTGAAATCCGCGCCCGCCGCGCGCGCGAGCTTCTCGCCAAGCTGGTCGCGCAGCACCCGCGTCGGCACCTCGGCGATCTCGCCGTCTGCGAGTTCGCCCAGCTGGAACGGCCCGAACGACACGCGGATCAATCGCGCCACGTGCAGGCCGAGATGGCGCAGCACATTGCGGACCTCGCGGTTCTTGCCCTCGCGGATCGCGAACGTGATCCACACATTCGAGGGCTGCTCGCGGTCAAGCGTTGCCTCGATCGGTCCGTAGTTGATGCCGTCGACCGTCACGCCGTCGCGCAGCGTATCGAGCTGATCTTGTGTCACCTTGCCGTGCGCGCGCACGCGATAGCGCCGCAGCCAGCCGGTCGCGGGCAATTCGAGCGCGCGCGCAAGCCCGCCGTCGTTCGTCAGCAGCAGCAGGCCTTCGGTGGAAAGGTCGAGCCGCCCGACGCTGATCAGCCGCGGCAGCTCCTTCACCAGCGCGCCGAAGATGGTCGGTCGGCCCTGCGGGTCGGCGTGCGTCGTCACCAGCCCGCGCGGCTTGTGATAGAGGAACAGCCGCGTGCGCTCCGCGCCGGGCAGCGGCTTGCCGTCGACCGCGATCCGGTCGGCGCGTGTCACATTCAGCGCGGGCGAGGCGATCTTTGCGCCGTTGACCGCGACGCGCCCGGCCGCGATCCAGGCCTCGGCCTCGCGCCGCGAACAAAGCCCCGCGCGCGCGATGACTTTGGCGATGCGCTCGCCTTGTGTAGTTTGATTCGACGCCATGAGGCCTTATGCCACAATCTTTCATGGATGACGCGCTCGCCGAAGCGCGCGCAGCGCTTGGCTCGGACGAGGTACCGGTCGGGTGCGTGATCGTGCGCGACGGCACCGTCATCGCGCGCGCCGGCAACCGCACCTTGCGCGATCGCGATCCGACCGCGCACGCCGAGATGCTGGCGATCCGCGCGGCCGCAGCGGCGCTCGGCAGCGAGCGCCTTACCGACTGTGATCTCTACGTTACGCTCGAACCCTGCGCGATGTGCACGGCGGCGATCTCGTTCGCGCGCATCCGCCGGCTCTATTACGGCGCGGCGGATCCGAAGGGCGGAGCGGTGGAGAACGGCGTACGGTTTTTTACTTCGCCCACCTGCCATCATCGGCCGGAGGTTTACGGCGGCATCGACGAGAGCGAGGCGGGTGCGCTGTTGAAGGATTTCTTCAAGGCGCGCAGGTAGCCCGGATGAAGCGCAGCGAAATCCGGGGCCGGTCACCGCATTCCGCCATAGCGCGTCGAAGACGCGCGTGAACGCGCTTTAGGCTCCATGCGGGCTACGAGAGAAGCGCCCCCAGCTTCTCCTTCACCTCGGCCTTGATCGGCTCGGCTGCGCGCAGGATCGCGCTCGCCTGCAGGAAATCGAGCATGCGGAAGATGCCGATGTTCGGCCGCAGCACCAGATCGGGCGTGCCGCGCCTGAGCTTTTCGGCGACGATGGATTGGCCCATCACCGAGATCATCGCGAACACGCTGCCCCACGGATCGGGCACGCCTTGCCCTTCGGTGCCGCCAGCGACATCGATCGCAAGGATGACGTCAGCCTTTCCGCGCAGCGCCTCGAACGGCAGCGGGTCGACCGCGCCGCCGTCGATCAGCACGCGCCCGCCATTCTCGACCGGCCGTATGAGGCCCGGAACGGCCATCGAGGCCGCGATGGCCGGTTTGAGCGGGCCGTCTCCGAACGTCACCGGCTCGCGCGCGTGCAGGTCCGCGGCGATCACCGTGAGCGGGATTGCGAGATCGGAGAAGTTTGCCGGCAGCAGCTCCGCCAGAAAAGCATCGTAGAATTTACCGCCATCGACCGCGAGCGGATTGCCGAAACCCGCACCGAGAATCTCCGACCAAGCGACCGCACGGCACGCCATCAGCCGGCGCATCACCTCGGCGCGATTGTGCGCAAGCGGAATGAGATGGCGCCGCATCGCGCGGCCGGTCATGCCAGCCGCGTAACCCGCGCCGATCACCGCGCCGATGGAGCAGCCCGCGATCGCGATCGGCTTTGCGCCCATCTCGTCGAGCGCCTCGACGATCGCAACATGCGCCAGCCCGCGCGCGCCACCGGCACCGAGCGCTAGCGCGAAGGTTTTCACCGGATATTCACGTCGCCCCCGCTTCGCGCGCGAACTCCCAGGCGGCGGCGGCGAGCGGGCGGACCATCTGCGCGCGCGCGGGCGCATTCTCGTTGGTCGCGGTGCCGTCGCGTACGCGCCCGACGATGCCCTGCAGGATCGCGGCGAGACGGAAGAAATTGTAGGCCGAATAGACCGCGAGATACGGCCGCGGATCGAGCCCGGTGCGTGCCACGTAGGCGTCGACATAGTCCGACAACGCCGGGATGCCGAGCGCCTTGAGATCGAGCCCGACCAGCGAGCCGGTGCCCGCGCTCGAATCCGAATGCGGCATGTGCCACTGCATGCAGTGATAGGTGAAATCGGCGAGCGGATCGCCCAGCGTCGAGAGTTCCCAGTCGAGGACCGCGAGCACGCGCGGTTCGCTCTGGTGCAGGATCATGTTGTCGAGCCGGTAGTCGCCGTGCACCAGCCGCACCGGACCCGGCGGCGGCAGGTTCGCCGGTAGCCACGCCATGATGCGCTCCATCTCGTCGATCTTCTCGGTTTCGGAGGCGCGGTATTGCTTCGACCAGCGGTCGACTTGGCGCGCCACGTAGTTCTCGCCGCGGCCGTAGTCGGAAAGGCCGATGGCCGCGGGGTCATAGGAGTGCAGCCGCGCCAGCGTGGCGTTCATCGCGTCGAACACGGCCGCGCGTTCGGCCGGATTTGAGGCCGGCATGTCCGGCACCCAGATCACCCGGCCCTCGACATAGCCCATGACGTAGAACGCCGTGCCGGTGATGCTCTCGTCGGCGCAGTAGATTACCGGCTCGGCGGCGGGAAAGCCCTGGGCGTGGAGCGCGCTGATGACCTTGAACTCGCGGTCGACCGCGTGCGCGGAGGGGAGCAGCTTGCCGGGTGGCTTCCTGCGCAGCACGTATTTGCGCGCGGGCGTTTCCAGCATGTAAGTCGGGTTCGACTGCCCACCCTTGAACTGCTTGACGCTGAGCGGACCCTTGAAGCCCTTTGCGTTGGCTGCGAGATATTCCTCCAGCCGCGCCGTATCGAAGCGCAGCGGCGCCGCCACCTCCTTGGTGCCCGTATAGGTCGCCTGCCGGTCGATCTGGGTCATGCGTTTCCCTGAATTGTTTTCCTACAGCCGCCAAGCTGGCACGATATCGGTCTTGAGAAAATCGTCCCCTTTAAACAGCAGCGGTTCGTTCAAGGTTGCAGCGAGTGCATATGCGAAGCAATCGCCGAGATTGAGTCGGGCAGGGTGCCGGCCCTTGCCGAAGCGCACGAAGGCATCGAGCGCATGCTCGGTTTGAGCGCGGTCGACGTCGGCCGTCTTCAAACCAAGGATGTCGAGCAGGTCCGATACGTCCGTCGGTTCGCTTCTGCGGCGGCCAAGATAGACCATCGTAGTTTCGACGCGCGTGACGGCTGAGATCTTCGGATCAACCGCCGTGTCAATCGCGGCGGCGAAAATGCGCTTCTCGGGTTCGTCGAAAAGAATAGCGACAAGCGCCGACGTATCGATGACCATCAGCGCGGCACGCCGTATTCGTCGTAACCGATGATCTCATCATCCGTCAGGCCCTCGTTGAGAGGCGGGCTGGATTTCACCTTGGAGACAAGTGTTTCGAGCCGTCCCCAATCGACGCGTCCGGCTTGTTTTCGCGGCCCGAACTTGGCCAACCGCTCGTCAACCGCGCGATCCACGGCGTCGGTGATGCTCTCGCCCGCACGGTCGGCGAGCTCGCGAATTTTGTCCTCGGTTTCGGGTCGTTTGATCAGGATGCCCATGGCAAGGTCGTCCCGTATATACACACTTAAGTTCTATATATACGAAGAAGCATTCTGATTCTAGCCCATTGTTTTTCCAGAGTTTCCCCGGCCGATCGCCAGATAACCGATGTCCCGTCGGCAAAAGCCGCCCGGCCAGTCGATTTTGTCCACCGCCGCATAGGCCCGGTGCTGCGCCTCCGCGACCGACTCGCCGGTGGCCGCGATCCCGAGCACGCGCCCGCCATTGGCAGTGATGGGGCCGCCATCCTGTTTGGTGCCGGCGTGGAAGATTTCCACATCCTCAAGCGAGGCCGCCGCATCGAGCCCTGCGATCACCGACCCCTTGCCGTAATTCCCCGGATAGCCGTTGGTCGCCATCACGACCACGAGCGCGGCCTCGTCATACCAGCGCAAATCGAAGTTCTTCAGTTGCCCGTCGCGCGCCGCGATCAGCGCGGGCACAAGATCCGACATCAGCCGCAACATCAGCACCTGGCATTCCGGATCGCCGAAGCGCACGTTGTATTCGATTAGCTTCGGGCCCTGCGCGGTGATCATCAACCCGGCGAACAGCACGCCACGGAAGGGCGCCCCCATGTCTTTCATTGCGCGTACGGTCGGCTTGACGATCTCGTCCATCGTGCGCTGCGTCATCTCCGCCGTCATCACCGGCGCGGGCGAATAGGCGCCCATGCCGCCGGTGTTGGGGCCCTTGTCGCCATCGAAGGCGCGCTTGTGGTCCTGAGCGGAGGCGAGCGGGATCGCGTTTTCGCCATCGCACAGCGCGAAGAAGGATGCTTCCTCGCCGGCGAGAAATTCCTCGATCACGACCTCGGCGCCGGCCTCGCCCAATCCGCCGCCGAACATCATGTCGATCGCGGCCTCGGCGTCGGCGACCGTCTCGGCGATAACCACACCCTTGCCGGCCGCCAGGCCGTCCGCCTTGACGACGATCGGGACCGGCTGCTTGCGCGCGTAGGCCTTTGCGGGTTCTGCGGCGGTGAAGCGCTCATAGGCGCCGGTCGGGATGTTGTGCGCCTTGCACAGGTCCTTGGTGAAACCCTTGGAGCCTTCGAGCCGCGCGGCCGCCTTCACGGGGCCGAAGGTCTTGATGCCCGCGCCTTCCAGATCGTCGACGATGCCGGCAACCAGCGGCGCCTCGGGCCCGACCACGACGAAGTCGACTTTGTTGGCCTTGCAGAATGCCGCGACCGCCGCGTGATCGGCGATGTCGAGCGGCACGCATTCGGCATCTTGCGCGATGCCGGCGTTGCCCGGCGCACACCACAGCTTCGTCGTGAGCGGCGAGGCGGCGATCTTCCAGGCGAGCGCATGCTCGCGCCCGCCCGAGCCGAGGAGGAGAATGTTCATGCGCCGTGCTGTAGCAAGATTCGGAGTGGTTTTCGCTACGCCGGAAGGCTGATCGCGGCCTTTGTCCCCGGCGGCAGCGCGTTCGGATCGACCTCAACGATGCCGTCGCGCAGCCGCACGCGATAAGTCGCGAGCTTCTCGGTAAATGGCGGCGGCGCGCAGCCGTCCTCCAGCCGGTATTCGTAGCCGTGCCACGGACAGGTGACGAGGCCGTTCGTGATGCAGCCCTCGCCGATCGGACCGTTCTGGTGCGCGCACAGGTTGGTCAGCGCGCCGACCTGATTGCCGTCACGGAAGACCGCGATGCGCTCCCCGCCCGGCGCCACCACGATGCGTGCCTTCCGGTCGGGAATCGAACCGGGCGGACCGACAACGAGCCAGCCGTCATGCGCCTGTGCGGCCTCGCGTTCGCGCCATGCGGCCGCGACATGCAGCACCGTGACGAGCACGAACGATCCACCGAGCAGGACCGGAATGAAGATGCGGTGGTCCTCCTGCATGACGCCGAGCGCGACGTGCATCACCAGCACGCCGTAGGCGACGTAGAGCGCCATGTGCAGCGCCTTCCAGACGCGCGGGGTGAGGAACGCAAGCCAAAAGTCGTGGCTGGTCGCGGCGAGCAGGAACAGGATCGAGAGGCCGGTGAGGCCGAGCGCCTTGATCGGGAAGCCGATGAACTTGCCGTAGCCGGGGCTTGCGACCATCTCGTTCATCAGGTCGCCCATCGCGCCCTGCACCGAAAACCAGTCGACCACCGAATACGCGTGGATGAGCGCAACGAAAAACGTCAGCACGCCGAAGTGGCGGCGGTTATAGAGCAGCGGCAGAAAGCGCGGCGAAAGCCGCGCCAGCGGCCCGATCATCAGGATGATCGTCAGCATCGCGAACGCGCAGGTGCCGAACGCCTTGATGCGCAGGTTGATCCAGGCGGGCATATCGGCCGGCGGACTGCGCAGCGCGCCGACCGTCATGAAGGTGCCGATGAACAGCACGACGCCGGCCATGAGGATGCCGTCGTAGATCAGCTTGCGCCGGTTCCATTGCACCGCAGTAAAGCCGGCGCTCATTTGCGCGACTTCTCGGCGGTGGAGGCTGCGGGCGGCTCGGGCGGCGGGCGTTTGACCAGTGCCATGGTGAAGCCGAGCGCGACGATGATAGCCAGCACTGGCCACAGCATGCGGTGAAACGTGCGGTGACCGCGCGTCATCGCATGCTCGCCTTCAGCCAGCGCACAAGTACATAGGGCCACAGCGCCGCCGCGCCCGGCAGGATCAGGATGCGGGCGCCGAGGCTGACCGGCGCTGGCTGCACCCGCGTCACGCCGAAAATGACGAAGACAAGTGCCGCGACGATACCGATCGCGGCATACAGCGCGAGCGCGTTGAGCAGGAATGCGACAACAGGATGCATGAGGAGCCGCCCGATGTCTGACTATACGGCACAAATGATCCGCGGTTTCGCACCAAATCGCACTGCCGGAATCGCCCAAAAACCGCTATTCATCGCGTGATCCCGAAAAGTGGGAACCGGTTTTCGGATAAGATCACGCGCAAAGAACCGCCAATGAACGAGCCCCGCGTCAACATCCCGGAATGGACCGTCTCCGAGCTTTCGGCGGCGCTGAAGAAGACCGTGGAGGATGCTTACGGCTTCGTGCGAGTGCGCGGAGAGATCACCGGCTATCGTGGGCCGCATTCGTCGGGCCACGTCTATTTCGCCCTGAAGGACGAGGGCGCCAAGATCGACGCGGTGATCTGGCGCACCGCCTTCGGCCGCATCCGCTTCAAGCCCGAGGAGGGCCTGGAGGTGATCGCGACGGGTAAGCTCACCACCTATCCGGGCCGCTCCTCCTACCAGATCGTCATCGAGAGCCTCGAGCCGGCGGGTGTCGGCGCGCTGATGAAGCTCCTGGAAGAGCGCAAGAAGAAGCTCGCCGCCGAAGGCCTGTTCGACGAGGCGCGCAAGCAGCTCATTCCGTTCCTGCCCGCCGTGATCGGCGTCATCACTTCGCCGACCGGCGCGGTGATCCGCGACATCCTGCACCGCTTGTCGGATCGTTTCCCCCGCCATGTGCTCGTCTGGCCGGTGCGTGTGCAGGGCGACGGCTCGGCCGAAGAGGTCGCGGCGGCGATCCGCGGCTTCAACGCGCTGCCCGAGGGCGGGCGCATCGCGCGGCCGGACGTGATCATTGTGGCGCGTGGCGGCGGCTCGCTCGAGGATCTCTGGTCGTTCAACGAGGAAATCGTCGTGCGCGCCGCGGCCGAGAGCATGATCCCGCTCATCTCCGCGGTCGGGCACGAGACCGACATCACGCTGATTGATTTTGCTTCCGACAAGCGCTGCCCGACGCCGACCGCGGCCGCCGAATGCGCGGTGCCGGTGCGGTCCGAACTGCTGACGCGGATTGACTCGCTGGCGCGGCGGCAATTGTCATCTTGGGCGCGTGGGCTTGAGGGGCGCCGCACCGAATTGCGCGCCGCGGCGCGCGTGTTGCCGAGCGCGGATGCGCTGCTGGCGGTGCCGCGCCAGAAGCTCGATTCGTTGTCCGAACGATTGCCGCGCGCGCTGCATGCGAACGCGCAGATTCACCACAAGCAATATTTGCGCTGCGCGTCGCGATTGACGCCGCCGCTGTTGCGCTCACGCGTGCAGCGCGGACGAGAGCGGTTGAACAATGCGGGCGGGCGCCTGACCGCCGCGGTGCGCGCCAATATCGCCGCCCACCGCCAGCGCATCGTGCGCGACCGCGAACGCGTTGTGACGTTGTTTGAGCGCAGCTCGGTCGGGATGGCGCGGCTGATCGAGCGGCGTTTCGCGGCGCTCGACCGCGCCGACAAGCTGCTCGCGGCATTCTCGTATCAGGGCGTGCTGGCGCGCGGCTTTGCGCTAGTGCGCGATC
Organism: uncultured Alphaproteobacteria bacterium; assembly: GCA_963778455.1. Classification (GTDB taxonomy): domain Bacteria; phylum Pseudomonadota; class Alphaproteobacteria; order Rhizobiales; family Xanthobacteraceae; genus PALSA-894. The sequence continues at coordinate 596,779 of CAVZUL010000004.1, read as the reverse complement.
CCGAAGGCTCGCCACTGCGCAGCGCTGCGGCGATCAGTCCCGGCCAGCAGCTCGACATCGAGTTCAGCGACGGGCGCGCGACGGCGGTCGCAACCGAAGCACATGGCGTACCGGTCAAACCGCGCCAGCCGATCCGCCCGCGATCGCGCCGCTACGGCAGCGGCGAAGGGCAGGGGAGCTTGTTCTGATCACTTCTTCGGCAGTTGCAGAAGCTCGTCGAGTTGCGCCTGTGTCAGCACTGCCGGGATGTATTTGAATGCAATCGCATCCTGCATCAGCTCGGCCATTCCTTTGACTTCATCGAGCTGGAGCATGGTCTTCGGATAGAACTCGTCGCGCACCTTCCGTGCCGTCGCGGGCGAGATCGAGGCGTACTTGGCATAGGCCTCGATCGCGCGCGGATCGGAATACATCCAGTCGATCGTCTCGCGATAGGCCTTGATGAAGCGATCATAGACTGCGCGCCGTTTCGCGAGATCGGTCGCGTTCGCGATGATGAGCCGGACGGTCTGGTTGCGCACGCTCGGCAGATCGTTCGCGAGTGCGATCAGCCGGCTCGCGGCCTTCGGCGAATGCATCGAGGCCGAACGGCGGCGTGGAGAAACCGATGTCGACCTGGCCGGACATGACCGACGTGAACGTCGCCGGCACGTTGCCGGTCGCGGTGAGCTTCGCCTGTAAAGCCGTAGTCCTTCATGAAGCGCAGTGCCGTGATGTGCGTGCCCGAGCCCGCGGTCGAATAGGCGAGCGTCATCTCGGGCTTCACGCCCTTGAAGTCCTTCTGCACGGCTGAGTCCGCCTTCACGAAATAGTATTCGGCAGTGCCGGTCGCCTCGCCCGCGATGATGCGGATCGGAGCGCCCTTGGAGAAAGCGCCAAGCACGCCGAGCGTGCCGGGCGAGACGCCGATGTCGGCGCGAGCCGGAGATCACCGCCTGCTGCGTCTCGCCGCCGCCCGAGGTGTAGAACACCTGCAGCTCAAGGCCGTGCTTCGCGAAGATGCCCGAACTGCGTACCGATCTCGGCGAAGGACGAATCCCACAGCCCGCGCTGGCCGATCGCGAGCTTGAGCTGATCGGCGGCGAATGCCGAGGCGGAGGTGAGTGCGGCGAGCAGTGCGCCGACAATGAGTTTTGCTTTCATCGCATCCTCCCGCGGAATTCCTACGCCGTGCCCCAGGTGTCGTGCGCCAACTCTACCACCAGCCGCAGCTTTGCCTCCTGCATTTCGGCGCTGATCGGATTGCCCATTTCGGTTGAGGCAAAGCCGCACTGTGGGCTGACCGCGAGTCGTTCGAGTGGGACGTGGCGGCTTGCGTCGTCGATCCGGCGCTTGAGCTCGGACTTGTCTTCGAGGAAGTTCATCTTGGTCGAGACGAGTCCCGAGCACGACCGACTTTTCCTTCGGCACGAAGCGCAGCGGCGCGAAATCGCCGGCGCGCGGCGAATCGTATTCGAGAAAGAAAAAGTTGATCGCGAGCCGGCTGAACAGCTTTTCGGCCACCGCCTCGTAGCTACCCTCGGCGTGCCACTGCCCGCCGCGATTGCCACGGCAAAGATGCATGCCGATGCGCATCGGCGGCAGGCCCGCGAGCACGCGGTTGGTCACATCGATGTACTCGGTCGATCAGCGTCATCCGGATCGTCGCCGCGCGCACGCAATGTTGCCTGCACGTCGGTATCGCCGAACTTGGCGAACGCCGTCTCGTCGATCTGCACATAGCGGCACCCGGCGGCCGCGAGCGAACACAACTCGCTCTGGAACGCCGCCACGATATCACCCCAAAACTCATCCAACTCGCGATAGGCAAGCGCCATCACGGCGGCGTCGCCGCCGCGAAAATGCAGCGCGCACGGCCCCGGAATCGTGATCTTCGGCAGCGCCTTCGTGCGCACCTTCAGGAACGCAAAATCCGCCGCGTGGATCGGCCCCTTCCACGCGATGCGGCTCCTGAGCGAGATCATCGGCTGCGCGCCGCGCGAACCCGCCGTGCCTTCCGGCGCCTCGAACGAGATGTCGCCGAGCTGGCGGTAGAAATAGCTGTGATACGACTGGCGACGGAATTCGCCGTCGGTCGCGAGCCGCAAGCCGACGCGTTCCTGCAAGCGTACCGCCTCCTCGATGGCGCCATCTTCGGCCGCCGTCAGGGCCGCCTGATCGATCTCGCCGTGCGCGTGCCGCCGGCGCAGATCGAGCAGTTCGTTCGGCCGCAACAAGCTCCCGACGTGCTCGGCACGAAACGGCGGAGCGGGCGTTGCGGTCAAATCCTTCGTCCCGCATCCTGCCAGTAAGGATCGCGCAGCCGGCGCTTGAAGATCTTGCCGCTCTCCTCGCGCGGCAGCGCGTCGGAGAACTCGACCACGCGCGGCACCTTGTAGTCGGCGATGCGTTCTTTCAGGAAATTGCGCACCGCCTCGCGTTCGATCGCTGCGCCGTTGTGCGGCTGCACGTGCGCGGCGAGCGCCTCGCCGAACTCGGCGTCGGGAATGCCGAACACCGCGCAGTCCGCGACTTCCGGCATGGTGATCAGCACGGCCTCGATCTCGGCCGGGTAGATGTTCACCCCACCGGAAATCACCATGTCGGACTTGCGGTCGCAGATGTAGAGATAGCCGTCGCGGTCGAAATAACCGACGTCGCCGACCGCAACGAGCCCGTCGCGATCGATCGCCTTCCGGTCCTCGGGCCGGTTGATGTAGGTGAAGTCCGGGTAGGCCTCCTGCCGGCAATAGATCAGCCCCGGCTCGTAGGGCGGCAGCAGCCTGCCGTCGTCATCCATGATGCGCACATCCGCACCGGCGAGCGGCCGCCCGGCCGAGCCCGGATGCGTGCGCGATTCCTCGGAACTGAGCAGCGTGATGAAGCCGGCTTCGCTGCTCGCATAGCTTTCGTTGATCACCGGGCCCCACCAGTCGATCATCTGCTTTTTCACTTCGGGCGGGCAGGGCGAGCCGGTCGAGGCGACGAACTCGACCGACGACGTGTCGTACTTGCGCTTCACCTCGTCCGGCAGCCGCAGCAGCCGCACGAAATGCGTCGGCACCAGGTAGAGCCGGTCGAGCTTGTGCTTCTCGATGTCGGCGAGCAGCCGCTCGGCATCGAAGCGCTCGTGCATGACGACGATGTCGCCATTGAGAAGGCACTGCATGCCGTAGGAGGCGGGCGCCGAGTGATAGAGCGGCGCGACGAGCGCGGTGCGCATGCCCTGCGCGATGCCGAGCACGGTCTGCGAAATCTCGATCATCCGCGCCATCTGCTCGGGCGGCGGCGGGCGTGCGCTTCACGCCCTTCGGCCGCCGGTGGTGCCCGACGAGTACGGCATCGATCCGTGCACCTGTCGCGGCGGGCCGTCATAGGGCGCGGCGCCCGCGAGCCAGCTTTCCCATTCGGTCGCGCCGTCCGGCACGCGGCACTGCTCGCCCGTGAGGCGGAACGCGGCGCGCACTTCCGGCGGCGGCACGACCACGATGACGTGCATGCCCTGCGGTATGCCGCCCTCGATCTGGTGCAGGAGATCGGCATGCACGATCAGCGCCTTCGCGCTGCAGTCGCGCAGGATGTAGCCGGCCTCATCCGCCTTGTAGTGCCAGTTGATCGGGCAGGAATAGCAGCCGGCCTGACGCGCGACGAACATCGCCTCGAGAAACGCAATCTCGTTACGCAACATGACGGCGACCACATCGCCTTCGCCGACACCGAGCGCGGCGAGCGCGTTGACGCCGCGCTGGGCGCGTTCAGCGATCGCGGCCCCGTCGCGCTCTCCTCCCGACCAGATGATTCGTGCGACCATTGTCCTCCCCGAATTTTGGCCTAACCTATTGACCGGGAGAAGGAACGTCCAGCGCGCGAGCCATTCGCCATAGGGCCGAAGACACGCCAATCGGAGGGTTTAACCTCGCTCCCTGAACCATTATGTTCTGCGTCGCTGCACCGGACACGCAAGAAGCCGCCACGGCCCCGAACGGAGACTGAAACGTGCTCAACCGCTTTAGCGGACCCTCGCCGATGCCGGGGGAAGCGGAGGTGAAATATCTCGACGGGGACTTCCGCGTCGTGCGGCCAGGCGCGTTCGTGCGCTGCGCGGTGACCAACGTGCCGATCCCGCTGGAAGAGCTGAAGTACTGGAGCGTCGACCTGCAGGAAGCCTATGCGACGCCCGAGGCGGTGCTGCAGCGCTATGCGCCGGGCCGCCTGAAAGAGGCCTGAGTCGCTCGCGCGCCGAGCACGCCGAGCACCAGACGCCGGAACTCGTCCTCCTCCGTCACCGTCAGACTGACCGGCAAGGCACGGGAGCGCGCCGCCAGTATCGCGATGTTCGCGTCGCCCTGCATGCGCGCAAGGTCCTTCTCGGTCGTGAGCAGTTCGAGATCGCCTTTGTCGGCTTCGCCGAAGAAGCGCGCGCGCCTCGGTGACGCTGTAGCGATGATGATCGGAGAAGCTGCGCCGCACCGGGGCGTCGATGCCGGCGGCGTCCAGCGTTGCAAAGAATTTTTCCGGATCGCCAATGCCGGCGAACGCCAGCACTTGCCTGGTTCGCAGCGATGCGACCGCGTCGGCCTCCGGCTCGAGTCTTCCGTGAAACACCGGCAGGCTGCGCGCTCGCGCCGCCGATTCGATTGCAGGGTCGGTCTCGCCGACGATCAGGAGCGCAGAAGCGCGGTCGAGCTGCGGTTCGAGCGGGGCACGCAAGGGCCCGGCGGGGATGACGCGGCCATTGCCGGTGCCGCGTGAGTCGACCACGAGAAACGAAAGGTCTTTGATCAGCGACGGGTTCTGAAACCCGTCGTCCATCACGACGACGCTGGCACCGCCGTCTCGCGGCGAGCCGCGCCCCGGACACGCGTTCTTCGGCCACAACGGTCGGTGCGACGCGTGCGAGCAGCAGCGGCTCGTCGCCGACCTGCACGCGCGGTGTGCGCGGGATCGACCGTCACGGGTCCGGCGAGCCTTCCGCCGTAACCGCGCGTCAGGAACATCGGCTTCTCGCCTGCCGCGATCAGCAGCCGCGCGATCGCGATCGCGGCCGGTGTCTTGCCGGCGCCGCCGACCGTCGGATTGCCGACGCAGATCACCGGAATGCTCGTGCGTTGCGCCCGGCTGTGCCAGCCGCCGCGCCGCGACCGCGCGCGTAGATCGCCGCAAGAGGAGAAAGCAGTGCCGCCATCGCCCCCGGCTTTGCCACCAGAAGGCCGGCGCGCGGATCATTTGGGCATGACCTTGTGCGAAAACCGGTTCCCATCCCCGATCGGGGTCGAGGACATGCTTTTCGGGATCATGCGTTAGCGCCGTTCCAGATCGAGCTGCATCAGATACGGCTCGATCGCCGCGAGCGTGCGGCGCAGCGCGCCGCCGAGCTGCTCGACCGTCGCAAGGCCAGCATCGGCCACCTGCTTGCGCGCCGCCGCATCGGTCAGCCACGCGCCGATGCGCACCGCGAGCCTGTTCACGTCGAGCACTTCCTCGGCACCGCGCGCTTCATCGAGCGCCGAGTAGATCTCGTTGAAATTCCACACATGCGGCCCGTGCAGGATGGCGGCGCCGAGTTTCGCCGCCTCGATCGGATTCTGTCCGCCGTGGCGCACCAGCGATCCGCCCATGAACACGATCGGGGCGAGACGATAGATCAGCCCCAGTTCGCCGATCGTGTCGGCGACGTAAACATCGGTGCCGCGGTCGGGTAAGAGCCCGCGCGAGCGCGCGATCGCGTTGAGGCCGGCGGCGGTCGCGATCTCGACCACGCCGGCCCCGCGCTCGGGATGGCGCGGCGCGATGATGGTGAGCAATCCGGGAAAGCTCTGCCGCAAGCGCCGGTGCGCGTCGATGATGACGGCCTCCTCGCCCGGATGGGTCGAGGCCGCCGCGATCATCGGGCGCTGCCGCACGACGGCGCGCATCGCGGTCAGCTTGCCGGCATCGACCGGCGGCGCCGGCACGTCGAGCTTGAGATTGCCGGTCATGCTCACGCGCGGCGCGCCGAGATCGGAATAGCGTTCGGCGTCGCGGCTCGGATTGCGCCAGGCACAGATCGAAGCGATCGAGCAGCGCGCCGATGGTGTTCGGCAAATAGCGCCAGCGCGTGAACGAGCGCTCGGACAAGCGGCCGTTGACCAGGATCAGCGGCATGTTCTTCTCCGTCGCACGTCATGATCAGGTTCGGCCACAGATCCGACTCGGCGAGCAGCGCGAGGTTCGGCTGCCAGTGTTCGAGAAAGCGCGCGGTGTAGCGCGGCGCATCGAGCGGAATGAACTGGTGGATCGCGCCCGGCGGCAGGCGCCGCTCGGCGAGCCGCGCCGATGTCACGGTGCCGGAGGTGACCAGCACATTGAAATTGCGCGCGCGCAGGCCCTCGACCAGCGGAACGACGGCGAGCATCTCGCCGACGCTCGCGCCATGCGCCCAGATCAGCGGTCCGGGCGGGCGCGCGATCTTGGTTTCGCCGCGCCGTTCGGCGAGCGCTGCGGATGCTCCTTGCCGCGCCGCAGCCGACTCGCCAGCACGAGGCGCGACGAGCGGCGTCGCCATTGCGGCGAAGCCCCGATAGGCGCGCAACGTCAATGGCAGCCGCTCTAGCCACGGCCGGCATCTCCGCCCTTCCGGTCGACGAGCGCGTAGGCCCGCGCCGTCGCCGCGTTCAGATTGTCCTCGACCTGCCGCCGGTATTGCTCCAGCGCGCCATCGTCGGCGTCGGCCGGCACCCACACCGGCTCGCCGCAGACAGCAGCGCCACGGCTGAATGGCAGATTTATGGTTGTCTTGTCCCAGTTGTCGAGAACGTAGCGCCGGCTGGTCGCGATTGCGATGGGGAAGATCGGCCGGCCCGACTCGCGCGCCAGCATCACGATCCCGCGCCCGGCGCGGCGCGCGATCTTCGGGACGTCCGCGGTCAGCGCGACCGAACTCGCCTGCGCTCGAGCGTGTCGAGCAGCGCCTGGAACGCGCCGAGCCCGCCCTTGCGGATGAATTCGCCGCCCATGTCGCCCGAGCCGCGGATCGTCTCGATGCCGAGCCGCTTGGCCGCGATCGCGTTGATCTCGGCATCGCGATGGCGCGAGATCAGCACCTTGCCGCGATCGCCCGGCCGTTGCACGAACGCGCTCATGAAATGCTGGCCGTGCCACATCGCGATTATGACCGGCAGGTGGGCGTCGATGCGCGCGTAGCCGTCCGGCGGATCGATCGTCGACGCGCGTCGTGGCTTGTAGACGAAACGCATATATTCCGCCGCGAGCGTGCCGGCTGCGACCTGCACCCAGCGCTGACGCCCGAGACGCTTCCACGACAACATCGGCAAAGCGATTCCGCTCAGCTGTTCTGCCGCGTCGCGTCGGTCGCGGGATCGAGCAGGCGATGCATGTGCACGATGAAGTAGCGCATCAGCGCATTGTCGACGGTCTTCTGTGCCTGCGCCTTCCACGCCGCGTAGGCGGTCGCGTAGTTCGGATACATGCCGACGACGTCCAGCTTGTCGAGATCCTTGAATTCCACCGAGTCGAGGCCGTCAATTCGCCGCCGAACACGAGATGAAGCAGTTGCTTCGGGTTCGTCGTGTCGGTCATGCCTCAATCCTTCGCCCCGGCGACGTTGCTGCGCCGCGCGCTTCACGCGAAGCCAGCGTTCTCGCCCGCACCAGCTCGAGGAACGCTTCGTGACGCGAGCGCCCGGCGGCAACCAGCGCGCCATGCAACGGATCGGCGCGATTGTAAATCAATTGTTGACCCGCGAACGTGGTCAGCGCGCCGCCGGCTTCGTGCACCAAAAGATCGGCAGCCGCAAGGTCCCAGTCGTGGCTGTTGTCCGACGCAAAGGCAAGGTCGAGCGTGCCCGCCGCGACGCGCGCGAGGCGCAGCGCGAGCGAGAATACTTTCGGCTCCGCGACGAGATTCGGCGCGACTTTCGCGAGCCGTTCGCAGCATCGGCTTTGGGCCCGCGGCCCGGATGCCCGTCGAAGCTCCGCGCCCGCGGTTGCCGTAACGGCCGCTCCCGTTGAGTGTGGTGCCCTCGCCAGCCGCCGCAAGGTAAAGCGCGTCCTCCATCGGCGCGAAGATGGCCGCGATCACGGGACGGCCGTTCTCCACCAGCGCGACCGAGATCGACCAGTCGGTGCGGCCGGAGAGGTAGGCGCGCGTGCCGTCGATCGGATCGACGATCCACATGCGCGGCGCATCGCAGCCGCGCGAGATCGTCCTCGGTTTCTTCGGAAAGCCAGCCGCAATCGGGCGCGAGGCTTGTCAGCCGCTCGCGCAGGAAATTGTCGACCGCGATGTCGGCTTCGCTGACCGGCGAGCCGCCGCTCTTGGTCCAGTTCTTCAGCGAGGTCTGGAACGTGCGCGCCGCGAGCGCGCCGGCTTCGCGCACCGCTGCCTCGACCGCGGCTTGCAAGCGCGCGCGCTCGGCTCAGGTGCCCGCAACGGTCAGTCCTTCCAGCCGCACGGTCGGCGCGTTGGTGCCGTAGCGGAATTCGAGATCGTTCGCGGGCGTGAGCGAGGCGAAGATATCGTTGAGGTGTCCGGCGATCGTGACCTCGCTCACCGGATAGGTCAGTTCGCCGTGCTCGATCCACAGGCCGGATGCGCCGCGGCTGTAGTCGCCGGTGACGAGATTGGTCCCCATGCCGATCAGGTCGGTGACGTAGAAGCCGTCCTCGATGTCGGCGATCAGCTCCTGCGGGGTCGCCGTGCCCGCTTCGAGATGCAGATTGGTCGGCGAAGGCGAGGGCGACGACGAGACGCCGCGCGACGCGTGCCCGGTGGTCGCGAGCGACAGTTCGCGCGCGGTCGCCGAGTCGAGGAACCAGGACTTGAGCACGCCGTCGTCGATCACGGCGAGCGGCTTGCCGGCGACGCCTTCGCCGTCGAACGGGCGCGAGCGCAGGCCGCGGCGGCGCAGCGGATCGTCGACGATGCGGATGCCGGGGCGGAACAGCCGCTCGCCCATGCGGTCTTTCAGGAAGCTCGTCTTGCGCGCGATCGAGGCGCCGTTGATCGCCGAGGCGAGATGCCCGACCAGCGAGTTCGCGACGCGCGGATCGAACACCACCGGCACGCGCCGCGTCTCGACCTTGCGCGGGTTGAGGCGCTTGACCGCGCGCTCGCCCGCCACGCGGCCGATCTTTCTCCGGCGCTTCGAGATCGTCCGCGTGCAGCGCGGAGGAGAAATCGTAGTCGCGCTCCATGCCGGTGCCTTCGCCGGCGATCGCCACCATCGACATCGAATGGCGCGAGCCCACATAGGCGCCGCGAAAGCCGTGGCTCGTCACCAGCACCATGCCGCCGATGCCGGCCGACGCACTCGCGCCGCCCGACTTGGTGACGCCCTTCACGGCAAGTGCCGCCTGCTCGGCGGCCCGCGCGTGCTGTTCAAGCGCGGCGACGTCCGGCAGCTCGGGATCGATCAGATCGAGATCGGGAAACTCGCGCGCCAGCAGCGCCGCGTCCGCGAGGCCGGCGAACTGATCCTCCGGCGCGACGCGCGCCATCGCGACCGCGCGCTCGGCGAGCGCATCCGCGCCGTTGCCCTTCGACGTCGTTGGTCGAGACCACGGCCTGCCGCTTGCCGACCAGCACGCGCAGGCCCATGTCGTCGCCTTCGGCGCGCTCGCTTTCCTCGACCGCGCCGTCGCGCACCTCGACCGACAGCGAGATCGAGCGCACCGCGACCGCATCGGCGGCGTCCGCGCCCGCGCGGCGCGCCGCCGCTAACGAGGCGTTCGGCAAGGTCGAGCAGGGGGGATTGGTCGAGCAGGGATGACATTGGGTGTGCAGTCCGGTTTAGGGAGTGCGTCCGGTGCTGGCAAGCCCGCCGAGCGGCTCGAATGAGGCCGCGCGGGCCTTATGTTGGTTTCCGCGCGGTTATCGGCAAGAGCGCAATTCTAGCGCGTCTCGCCATGATCGCGAAAAATCGCACGATCGCGGCAACGCGTCGTCAATCATGTCGGCGGAACGCAGGCCCGCTACGCCTCGTTAACCAGCGAAATTAAGCCCATTCCGACGACGTGCGCGGCATACTCGCGCTCAACGTCCGGACACAAAACAAAAAGTCCGGCAGGGAGCGTGTTTTGAGGCGTCAAACCGAGCTCGGCGGGCACTCCGCCGGGTCGAGCCGCACCGCGCGGCTCGACCCTCTCGCACTGCCCGTCCGCTTCACGGCCAACGATGCCGTGGCGGACGAGCGGGTGCGCCATGTCGAGCTTCATCCCGAACGCGTGATCCTGCGCCGTGCCGTGCAAGGCATGCGCATCGCGCTCAACGTTCCGGTCCAGGCCTTCCTCGGCGTCGCGATCCGGCTCACGCCGGAACAGGACGGCGCGCCGGCGGGCGTCGCGGTCTTTCTCGAGCATCGCGATCCCGCGCTGTCGATCGAGCTTTACGCCGCGCAGAACTCCGACGACGTCGTCGCCGAATGGCAATTGTGGTCGCGCGTGCTCGGCGTGCCGCTGCCTGGTCACCGGCAGCGACGGCAGCTCTCAGCGAACCGTTCCCGCGCCTCGGCGCGGTGCGCTGCAAGACGCCGGCGCAACGCCGCCGCCGCCGCTCGCCGTGAGCAAGCGCCGCCCGCGCTTTCTCGCGCGCCGCCGTGCCGGCGTGACGCGCCTTGCGCCGCTGGTGCACAGGCAAGAACGCGAGATCATCGCGCGGAATTAAGGTCGCGTTCGCGCCTAACCCTTCACATCGAGCAGTTCGACTTCGAAGATCAGCGTGGCGTTCGGCGGGATCACGCCGCCCGCGCCGCGCGCGCCGTAGCCGAGCGCCGGCGGGATGACGAGGGTGCGCTTGCCGCCGACCTTCATCGTGGCGACGCCTTCGTCCCAGCCCTTGATGACCCGTCCGGTGCCGATCGGAAACTCGAACGGCTGGCCGCGATCGACCGAGGAGTCGAATTTCTTGCCCTTCGCGCCGTTCTCGTAGAGCCAGCCGGTGTAGTGCATGACGCAGGTCTGGCCGGTCTTCGGCGTCGCGCCGGTGCCGACTTTGGTGTCGGTGATCTGCAGTCCCGATGGCGTGGTCATGGTTTTTCCGGCCTGGGCGGTTGCGTTGGATGCGCCGGCGCCGAAGAGCGCCAGCGCGGCTGCGAGGGTTTGGCGGCGAGAGAGTTGCACATTGATCTCCATTTTTGGCTGCGCTGCCATTTCCTAGGAAAAAGTGCGATTTGTATAGCGCATCCCCGATCAGCGCCGCGAACAGGATCAGTCCGGCGTCGCGGTTCGACTTGAACAGCCTCAGGCACAAGTCCGGATCGTCGATATCGAGCCGCTCGATCTGCCAGCCGAGATGCGCGCCGAAGAAGACGCAGCCGATGACGAACACCGGCCCGGCACCGGCCGCGGCGCCCGACAGTCCGATCAGCACCACGGCGAGCGCGTAGAAGCACGAGCAGCGCAAGGCGCGTGCGTCGCCCGAACAGCCGCGCGGTCGATTTCACGCCGATCAGCGCGTCGTCCTCGCGGTCCTGATGCGCGTAGATGGTGTCGTAGCCGATCACCCAGGCGATCGAGCCCGCATAGAGCAGCAGGCCGGCGCATCGAGCCGGCCGAACACCGCGGCCCAGCCCATCAGCGCGCCCCACGAGAACGCAAGGCCCGAGCACGATCTGCGGCCACCAGGTGACGCGCTTCGCCAGCGGATAGACCGCGACGATGCCGAGCGACGCGATCCCGAGCCAATACCGTGAAGCGGTTGAACTGAAGCAGCACCAGCGAGCCCGACCAGCGCCTGCAGCGCGAGAAAGATTGCCGCCGCCTTCACGCTCACCTGTCCCGACGGGATCGGGCGCGAGCGCGTGCGCGCGACCTTGGCGTCGAGATCGCGGTCGACGATGTCGTTCCAGGTGCAGCCCGCACCGCGCATCACGAAGGCGCCGACGAAGAACAGCAGCACATGCCACGGGTTGGGGTAGGGATGTCCGGCCGCGACCGCCGCAATCCCGGCCGACCACCAGCATGGCAGCAGCAACAGCCACGCGCCGATCGGCCGGTCGGCGCGCGCGAGCCGCAGGTAGGGGCGCAGCGAGAGGCGGCGCGAGCGTGTCGACCCAGTTTCCGGTCGAGTCGGCGACGCGACCATCAGTGCCCCGCTTCCGAAGTTCGTGAAACATCGCGGCACACTCTCGCACGAACTTCGGAAGCAAAGAGGCACTGAACAGCAATTTTCGCTTTCGTGCCGCTTATCGATTTGAAGTTCCTGAAAGAGCTTGCCGCAGTGCGGTGCAGGAACTTCAAATCGGCGGCACTAGTCGCTCATCGGGAGAGCACGTTACCGGTCAGCGTGTCGAGCGTGCCGCTGTTGGGTGCGAGCGGATCGAGCGTGCCGCCGCGCGCGGTGCCGAGTGCCTCGCTCAGGCCCGGTCCGGTCGGCTTCGCCGGGCCGCCGCGCCGGAGCAGATCTGGTTTGCGTCTTCAGGGTGCGATCGTGATTCGCCCTCATCTGAACCGCCGCCTCGGGCGGGATGCCGCACCTGGATGCGTTGGCCTTGATGAACTTGACGATCCGGGCCTCGGCCTCCGAGTAGCGCTTGAACAGCGCGCAGACTTCCTCGCGCGTTGCCTTGTCTTTCTTCTCCGTCGCGGCCCTCGACGGCGAGCCCGCGCTTCTCGGCTTCGGCCTTCAGCGGCGCGAATTCGCTGTAGCAGGGCGGCATCTGCTGTTGCGGCGGCGCCTGGCCCGGCATCGGCATGCCCGGCGCCAAGAAACTGCGCGGCCGCGCTCGCGGTCAGTGCCGACGACCATGAGTGCCGCGATCGGCGCAAGGCGCATCGGTATCATCCCTCTCCCGGCCGGGAGGTTTGATCTTTGTCGGTCCCCGGCCGCGCTCAAGTCAAGTGCAAGCCGGCTCTGGGTCAAGCCCTTATCGTCCCCACGGCTTCTATCGCGCGCAAATTCCGGCGGCAACGCGGCAAAGTGCCAGAATTGCACGCAGAATCCGGCCCCGGCTGGGCTGGAATGGCCCGGGCACGGCGGATAAATCGGAGCCATGGCGCGCTACGATTTCCGCTCCCCCCGGCTGTTCGTCGAGGCCCCGCTCGCCGAAGGAGCGGCGGCTGGCGCTCGCGCCGCAATCAGGCGAACTACCTCGTCAACGTGCTGCGGCTCAAGCCGGGCGCGGACGTGCTGGTGTTCAACGGGCGCGACGGCGAATGGCGTGCGCAGCTTGGCCCCGCGGGCAAGAAGACCGTGCAGCTGGACGTCACCGAGCGCGACGCGCGCGCAGACCGCGCCGGGCGATCTGCACTACCTGTTCTCGCCGCTCAAGCACGCGCGCCTCGACTACATGGTGCAGAAGGCGGTCGAGATGGGCGTCTCGCGGCTGCAGCCGGTGATCATGCGCCACACCCAGGCCGAGCGGGTCAATCTCGCGCGCATGCGCGCGAACGCCATCGAGGCCGCCGAGCAATGCGGCATCCTCGACATTCCGGACATCGCCGAGCCGAAGAAACTCGATGCGCTCGTGCGCGCATGGAGGGCCGACCGCCTGCTCGTGTTCTGCGACGAGGAGGCCGACGTGAAGGACCCGGTCGCGGCGCTGGCTTCGGCGCGCGGCGGCGGCCTTGCGGGCCGCTGCCGGTCAGCCTGCTGGTCGGTGCCGGAAGGCGGCTTTGCCGAGGAAGAGCGCGCCGCACTGCTGAAGCTTGCCCAACGTCATCCGGCTCGCGCTCGGGCCGCGCATTCTGCGCGCCGATACCGCCGCGGTCGCGGCATTGGCGCTGGTGCAGGCGGTGCTCGGCGACTGGCGCTGAGCGGTTCGGCGCATACCGCGCAGCCTGGAACCAAAACAAGTCCAGCCGCGTTTCAGTTCGCCACATTGCCGACCAGGGATCGGCGCAATGCCGGCGCGATTGCGCCTCACTGCAGCCGGGATTTCCCGCAGTTCTGGAGACGTGCGTTGAAGGGGCGCACAAATCCGCTGACACGACATTGGCACGGGAGAGGTGGACCATGTCCGACGAATACAAATTCGGCATCGAGGAAGAATACTTTCTGGTCGACGCGCGAGACCAAATCGGTCGCGCGCGAGATGCCGCGATCCGTTCCTCGCAAAGCTCAAGTCCATGACCGGAGGGCAGGTGATGGGCGAGATGCTGCAATCGCAGCTCGAGGTCGCGACCGCGCCGCACACCAATATCGCCGACGCGCGCACCGAGCTGAGATTCCTGCGCCAGACGGTCGCCAACATCGCGGCCGAGCACGGCCTTGCGATTCTCGCCGTCGGCACGCATCCGACCGCGACCTGGCGCACGTCCGTGCAGACGCCGGCCGAGCGCTACGACAACGTGATGGAAGACCTGCAGATGATCGGGCAGCGCAACATGCTGTGCGGCCTGCACGTGCATGTCGAACTGCCCGATCCGGACGACCGCGTCGACATCATGATGCGCATGCTGCCCTACCTGCCGCTGTTCATCGCGCTCGCGACCTCCTCGCCGTTCTGGCGCGCGCGCCCGACCGGCCTGAAGGGCTACCGGCTCGCGGCCTACGACGAACTGCCGCGCACCGGCGTGCCGGAACTGTTCCGCACGCCGGCGGAATACGAGTCCTATATCGCGGCGCTGGTGAACGCCGGCGTGATGGAGGATTCAAGCTACGTGTGGTGGGCGATCCGGCCCTCGCTGAAGCACCCGACGCTCGAACTGCGTGCGCCCGATTCCTGCACGCTGGTCGAGGATTCGATCGCGATCGCGGCGCTCTATCGCACGCTCGCGCGGCGCCTCACGCGCAATCCGTGGCAGAACTGGGACCTGACCGCGGTCACTCGCGCGATCGTGGTCGAGAACAAGTGGCGCGCGCAGCGCTACGGCGTGCACGGCACGTTCGTCGACATCTCGGGCAATGGCGCGATCTCGGTCGCCGAGATGCTCGAGCAGGTGATCGAGGACGTCGAGCGCGACGCGCTGGCGCTCGGCTGCCTGAAGGAGGTCGAGCATTGCCGCACCATCGTCGGCAGCGGCACCTCGGCCGACACGCAGCTTGCGGTGTTCGAGCAGGCGCAGGGGCGCAGCGAGGATCGCGACCGACGCGCTGCGCGCCGTCACCGACTGGATCGCCGAAGCGACGCTGCAGTAATCAAACCGGTCAAGGACTGGCGATCGCGCCTATTGCTTCTTCGGCGCGTCGCAGCCTTTTGCCCTGCGCGGCGCGATCGGCGGCCTGCGCCATGCGTGCGCGTTTGCACGAGCTCCGAGCGGTAGGCCCGGCAGCTCACCAGAATGCCGCCCGGCGATGCTTCCGCCTTTTCGGCGAGATCGGACAACTCGCTTCTCGCGCCCGGTCAGTTGGCGCGCGCTGGCCGATGATCTCCTGGCAGGTCATGAAATCGTACGGTCCTGCGTCACGATTGCGTAACCCGGCCGGATCGGAAACCGCGCCGCAGCGCACAGGCTCGCGAGCGCGAGCGCGGCCGCGAGGCGCGCCGCATCGGCAGCGATTGGATGCTGCCGTTAGCGCGTGCTGCCGCCATGCGGTCCCCATGGGCCAGGATCGGACGACTGCTACCAGGCGATCCGGGCGATGGCGTGCCGAGCTCGATCGGCGGACGCTGCGGCAGGAACGGCTTGCCGCCCGCGTTCGACGGGCCGAATGGCCCGTCGCGGCGGCGGTTTGCTGCTCCTGCGGACTCTTCCGGCTGCTCGGCCGTGCCAGCGTCTCGTCGAATTGCGGCACCGCGAGCGGGCCCGGATCGTGTCCGCCCGCAAAGCGCACCAGCGCATCGACGCGCTTGTCGACCGCCGGGTGCGTGGCGAACAGATCCTCGAAACCCTCGCGCGGATTGTCGACGCACATCTCCATCACGGCCGAAGTCGCGCCTTCCAGTTCGCCGCGGTTCTCGATCTTGCGCAGCGCCGAGATCATGGCGTCGGGATTCTTGGTCAGCTCCACCGAGCCGGCATCGGCGAGGAATTCGCGCCGGCGCGAGAGCGCAAAGCGGATCACCACCGAGAGAAACCAGGCGAGCGCGATCAGCGCGATCGCGATCACGATCGCGATGCCGGCGCCGCCCTTGCCGCGATCGCTGTCGCCGGAGGAGCGCGCCCAGCCGCCGCGCGAATAGAAGAACATGCGGAAGAACATCTCGGCGAAGAACGAGATCACGCCCGCGATGATCACGGCGATCACCAGCATGCGCACGTCGCCGTTGCGGATGTGGGTCAGCTCGTGGCCGAGCACCGCCTCGATCTTCGGCGTCGTCGAGCGCGTCGAGCAGTCCGGTCGTCACCGTGACGGCGTATTGCTTCTGGCTCATGCCGCTCGCGAAGGCGTTGAGCGCCGGGCGTTTCCATGATCTTGAGCTTCGGCATCGGGATGCCGCGCGAGATGCAGAGATTTTCCAGAAGATTGTAGAGCCGCGGCTCTTCCTGCCGCGTCACCTCGTGCCCGCCCGTCACCATGTCGATCAGCGACTGGTGGAATTTGTAGGCGATGAGGATCCACAGCGCGGTCGCCGACGGTCGCGAACGGCGCGGCCTTCACGGTATCGATCCAGGCGCGCTGCAACAGCCATTGCAGCGAGGCGTCGTAGCTCATCGCCTCGGCCGCGAGCGCGCCCGCGAACACCATGAGGTAGACGAGGAAGAACAGGCCGATCAGCAGCAGGATCGAGCGCCGCCGGTTCGACTGGATGTGCGTGTAGAGACCGTAGGCTTCTGCCATGCCACTCGCTCAGGTCGGCTCCCTCCCCCGCTTGCGTGGGAGGGGTGGGGAGAGGGCGCTAGAACTTCACCTGCGGCGCCTGTTCGAGCTGCGCGCGCGTCTCGCCGAGATCGAAGAAGGTCTGCGCATGGAAGCCGAACGGGCCGGCGATCAGCGCGGCGGGGAATTGCTGGATGCCGGTGTTGTACTCCTGCACCGCGTTGTTGAAGAAGCGGCGCGAGGCCGCGAGCTTGTTCTCGATGTCGGAGATCTCGCTCTGCAACTGCATGAAGTTCTGGTTGGCCTTGAGGTCCGGATAGGCTTCCGACAGCGCGAACAATTGGCGCAGCGCGCCGGACAGCATGTTCTCGGCGGCGACCTTCTGCTCGACGTTCGGTGCCGCCATCGCGGTCTGGCGCGCCTTCACCACCGCTTCGAGCGTGCCGCGCTCATGGCCCGCGTAGCCCTTCACGGTCTCGACCAGGTTGGGGATGAGGTCGTGGCGCTGCTTGAGCTGCACGTCGATGTCGGCGAACGACTGGTTGACCCGCTGCCGCATCGCAACGAGCCCGTTGTAGATCATGATGATCCACACCACGAGCACGACGAGGACACCGATGATGATCCAGGTCGAGGAAATGTTGGACATTGGGGCTCCTTAAGGGCTCCGGGAGGTGATTTGCGCGCGGAACATATCCCATCCGATGCGGCCGGGGCAGGGCGCGTGGCGGCACACCGCGCGTGCATTGCAGCGTGATCCTGGTCGCGCTGCGGCCAGTTTGCGGTTCAAAACCGGCTGATTTGGTGGGCGCTAACCTTCTTTCGGGTCTAGAATCACCCAGAACCCACGAGGCGAACCGTCCCGCTTCGGACGTGACTTACCTCCAAGGAACCAGGTTCCGCCTTCGGCCGTTGAACGACCGGTCGCAGCACGATAGGGAGCGCCCATGTTCACTCGTCATGCTCTCGTAGCGACGATCGCGCTTTGCGCGCTCGTGCCGGCGCTTGCGCAAGACACCGCGCCGTCATCCTCCGCGGCGCCCTTGCGCGCGACCGGCGCCTATCCGATCCGGCAGGACACGAGCCAGTGGCTCGGCTCCAACCTGATCGGCGCCAGGGTGGTGAGCGCCGTCGCACGAGCGCATCGGCCGCATCGCCAATCTGGTGGTGAACGACGACGGCGCCGTGGAGGCAGCCGTGATCTCGATCGGCGGCGTGTTCGGCATGGGCGCGAAGGAAGTCGCGGTCACCTACAAGTCGCTCAACATCGTGCGCGACAAGTCGCGCGACGGCATCGACCACATCGTGCTTGCGGCGACCAAGAACGATTTGCGTCAGGCAGCGGACTTCAAGACATTGCGCGAGCAGAAAGCCGAGAAGGTCGCGCACCGTACGGATAGCGCGCCGGTCACGCCGGTGAAGATGACTACACCGCCTCCCTGATCTTCGCCGCCGTTTCCAGTCGAAGGTCCTGCAACTCCATCGACCACGCTGCGCTTGCCGCGATCAAGAGCGAATGCTGGTGGGCACCCGGCTACTCTCTCGCACCAACATCAGGCACCGACACTTTCTCTTCGTGATGACGCGTGTTTTTCTCGCCAATTGGAGATCAGAAAATCACCCGGTAAACGTGAAAATCCGTATTGATCTCGATCCGAAATCTCTTTGGATAGTTTCTCGCCAGCGACCCTGTTTTCAGAGAGGTGATGGTTTCTGAAATGTAGCGCAACTGTCGTCGCTATGCTTGGCGCATTATTTTCGACGTTGAAATCCAGCAAATGCCGCAGTTCTGAAAAATCGCGAAGACCAATCTCTGTGCCGCCAAGTCGAGAAAAAACCCACAACATTTCTTTGGCGCCTTGCCAGTAAGCTCTTGCTTCATCTGTTGTCAGACATTCCAGCAGCTCTTCTGGCATGCTCACAAAATCGCCCGTCTTGTTGATAATGTTATCAAACTCAGACGGAAACTCTCCGATTGCCGATAGCTTAAGGGTTTCTATTGCCTCTTCAATCGCCGCGCACATTGCAGACGCAGAAATCCGGAAAAACTCCGTCTTGTCTTCGTACTTGCAATTAAGCTTTCTTAATTCGCGCTTTACCCAAGTTTCAGCGCGGCGCGCGTCCTCGAAATGACCAAATCTGAAGCATGCAAAGCAGAATAATTCATACGGAGATGACGAATTGTTTCGGTGATGCTTTAGCCGTGATCGGATGTTTCTAGTGAAGCCAATTTTCGCAATATCGTCCGCCATCAACTCGTGCGAAGTCGCAACGTACACGTAACCGGCGTCATTTACGCTTGCCACGGTCGCCCCTCCAATTCAATCTGCATCCGGAGACCGAACAATTGTCATCGCTGAAGAAGGCGATCTACACCGCCTCCCTGATCTTCGCCGCGGTCTCCAGATCGACCGACACAAGCTGCGAGATCCCACGCTCCGCCATGGTGACGCCGAACAGGCGGTTCATTCGCGCCATGGTGATCGGGTTGTGCGTGATGATCACGAAGCGCGTGTCGGTCAGCCGCGTCATTTCGTCGAGCAGGTCGCAGAAGCGGTCGACGTTGTGATCGTCGAGCGGCGCGTCGACTTCGTCGAGCACGCAGATCGGCGCCGGATTGGTGAGGAACACCGCGAAGATCAGCGCCAACGCTGTGAGCGCCTGCTCGCCGCCGGAGAGCAGCGACAGCGTCGCGGGCTTCTTGCCCGGCGGCTTCGCCAGAATGTCGAGGCCGGCTTCGAGCGGGTCGTCGCTCTCGATCAATTGCAATTCCGCGGTGCCGCCGCCGAACAGCGAGGTGAACAGCCGCTGGAAGTGCCCGTTCACCACCGCGAAGGATGACAGCAGCCGCTCGCGCGCCTCGCGGTTGAGGCTCGAAATGCCCTGGCGCAGCCGCTTGATCGCCTCGGTCAGGTCGTCGCGCTCGGTGACCAGACTGCCGTGCTGCGCCTCGACCTCGCGTAGTTCCTCTTCGGCGCGCAGATTGACCGCGCCGAGCCGCTCGCGGTCGCGGCGCAGCTTGTCGAGCCTCTCCTCGATCGCCGCGACCTCGGGCAGCGCCGCGCCGGGCGCGATCTCGGCGAGCGCCGCGACGCTCTCCGGCTCGGTCTCCAGCATTTCGCGGATTTCATGCTCGATGTCGGTGGTGCGGCGGTTGGCGGCCTCGAGCCGCTCCTCGGCGCGCGCCTGTTCGGTGCGCGCTTCGCCGACGGCCTCGAGCGCCGCGCGTGCCGCCTTGTCGGCATCGGCAAGGGCGGCATCGGCGGCAGCGCGGCGGTCGAACGCCGCGCGGCGCGCGGCCTCGGCCGCCTCGATCTCGCGAGATAAGCGCGCGGCGCTGCTCGGCGAAGGCGGCGGGCGCGCCGTCGAGCGAGGCGCGCTCGGCCTGCGCCTCGCCGATGCGCTCGCCGAGCGTGCCGATCTGGCCGACGGCGCCGGTCTTGCGCGTTGTCCCATTCGGCACGCTCGGCCGCGATCGCGCTCAGGCGCTTGCCGCGCAATTCGGCCTCGCGCGCGAGCGCCTGCGCTTCGCCACGCGCTTCGGCAAGCACTGCGCGCTTGGCGGCGACTTCGCCGCGCGTTTCGGCGAGCTGATGCTCAAGGTCGGCGACGACCCCAAGCTGCTCGATCGCCTGCGTGGCGTCGCGCTTTGCCGCGATGGTCTCGTCGCGGCTCGCCGTGAGCCGCACCTTGGCCTCAGCCAGCGCGGACAGCCGCGCCGTCATGCGGCTCGCCTCGCGCTCGGCGGCCGCATGCGCATCGCGCGCCGCGTCGGCGCGGCTCTGCGCCTCGCGCCGCGCGTTGCGGGCTTCGCCTTCGGCCGCGACGGCGGCAGCCAGTTCGGCTTCCGCCGCCTCGACGGCGCGGCGCTTGCCTTCGGCATCGCCGCGCGCGTGCGCCAAGCTCGGCATCGAGATCGGCGAGGCGGTTCTTCGCGGCAAGCCTGCGCGCCGCAGCGGTCGGTGCATTCGAGGCGGCCGCGAAGCCGTCCCAGCGCCACAGATCGCCCTCCCGCGATACCAGCCGCTGGCCGGGCTTCAATTGCGCGGCGAGCGTCTGCGCCAAGCGCGCGGTCGACCACGCCGATCTGCGCCAGACGCCGCGCCAGCTCCGCCGGCGCCGTGACGTGGCGCGCGAGCGGCTCGGCGCCGTCGGGCAGCGCCGGATCGTTGTCGGCGGCAGCACCGGCCCAGCGGATCGGCGAGGCCGGATCGACCGGGGCTTCGAGATCGTCGCCCAGCGCGGCGCCGAGTGCTGCCTCATAACCCTTCTCGACGGTGAGCAGGTCGATCGCGGGCGGCCAGAGTTTCTTCGCCTCCACGTCGATCAGCTTGGCGAGCGCCTTTGCCTCGGCCTCCAGCCGGCCGACGCGTCGCTCGGCTTCCGCCAACGGCGCGCGCGCGACATCGAGTCCCTGACGCGCGGCCGAGTGCGCGGCTTCTGCGCGCAGTGCCGCGGCCTCGGCCTGCGCGACGGCGTTCTGTGCGGCTTCGGCGGCGCTCGCGAGCGCCACGACATCCGGCGCGCCGTTCTCGGGCTTGTCGAGGGCGGCAAGCTCGTTCTCGACCTCGCCGATCTGGCCTTCCAGCCGCATCAGCCGCACCGAATGCTCGCTCACCGCGCGTTCGAGCTGATTGCGCCGCGCGACGAGATCGGCGAGCGCGCCGGTCAATTCGCCGAATGTCTTTTCGATCGCGCCGAGCGTCGCTTCGGCCACGCCGACCCGCGCCGCGACGCTCGCCTCGCGCTCCGCCACGCCGGCGCCGTCCTGCGTCAGGCCCGCTTCTTCGCCCGCCAGCCGCTCCAGCGCTAACTCGGCATCCGCCTGCTGGCGCTGCTCGCGCGCGATGTCGTGCCACCAGTTGCACCAGCCGCCGGTCGAGCTCGACGATGCGCTCGTTGACGCGCGCTTCCTCGCGGTCGAGCTGATCGCGCGCCATCACGAGGCGCTGCAGCGCCGCGCCGGCCTTCGCCTCCTCGTCGCGCAGCGGCGGCAGATCGGCGGCGGCATTCGCCTGTGCGGTCGAGGCTTCGGCCTGCGCGCCGGTCGCCTCCGCGACGCGGCGGATGCTCACATCCTTCGCGTGGCCGGCTTCGACAACTTCGGCATTCGCCGCGACCCAGCGCAAGTGAAACAGCGTCGCCTCGGCCTTGCGCACGTCGGCCGACACCTGCTTGTACTTCACCGCCTGGCGCGCCTGACGCTTGAGCGCATCGATCTGCTGCGCGAGCTGCCCGATCACGTCCTCCAGCCGGTTGAGGTTCGTCTCGGCGGCCTTGAGCCGCAGCTCCGCCTCGTGGCGGCGTGCATGCAGGCCGGCGACGCCGGCTGCCTCCTCCAGCACGCGGCGGCGCTGCTCGGGCTTCGCCTGAATGATCTCGCCGATGCGCCCCTGGTGCACCAGCGCGGGCGAGCGCGCCCCGGTCGAGGCGTCGGCGAACAGCAACTGCACGTCGCGCGCGCGCACCTCGCGGCCGTTGAGCCGGTACATCGAGCCCTTCTCGCGCTCGATGCGGCGCGAGACTTCCAGCGTCTCGTGCTCGTTGAACTGCGCGGGCGCCGAGCGGTCGGCGTTGTCGAGAAACAGCATCACCTCGGCGGTGTTGCGCGAGGGGCGGGTGTTGGTGCCGGAGAAGATCACGTCGTCCATGCCGGCGGCGCGCAGCGACTTGTGCGAGGTCTCGCCCATCACCCAGCGCAGCGCTTCGACCAGATTGGACTTGCCGCAGCCGTTCGGCCCGACCACGCCGGTCAGCCCGTGCTCGATCTGGAAGTCGGTCGGCTCGACGAAGGACTTGAAGCCGAGCAGCCGTAACTTATTGAGTTTCATACCATTTCCGGCACTGTGGGCAGGCGCTAGCTTAAGCCCGCTCGCGGGGTGTCTCACCCGCCGGTCAGGCGAATCAGCCACCCCCTGAAATCGCGCCGGAGAATGAATTGGCGAAGCCCTCGCCGCAACAGGGGAATTTCGGCTGTCCCGTGGGGAATGTTGTGGAGGGCGGGGGCTTGTTACAAAGCGGCGGTTCCTGCATCGGGCGTCGGTCGCCATCCCTAGCGGTGAATAAGGCGAATCATTGCGGCTGCGCTTGCGAGTGGAACCCGGCCGAGTCAACCTTTCTGCGATTGATTCGCGTGGTTCCGCGGGCGCCCGCGGATGTTTGTCGGGGGCTGGAAATGGCCGTGAAAGATGATGCGGCTTCGGCCGAGGCAACGTGGCTGCCTGTAGTCGGGCGGGCTCTCGCTTACCTGTGCATGAAGGAAGCCGAGCGGACCAAGAAGTTCGACGGCGTACTCGATCGCGTCGATTTCCTCGAAGCGCTCGGGCTGCCGCTGGCGGATGCCGCTAGCGCGGCGGGCAGCAGCAAGGCATCGGTGGACGAATTGCGCCGGCGCAACAGGAAGGCCAATGGCAAAAAAGCAACGAAGAAAAAGCGCTGATGATGCGCCGTCCGCCACCGCGGCGGATAAGATCGCGGGCGTACTAGCCCTGATCGCTATCAAGGATATGAAGCCGGACGACGCGGCGCTGAAGCTCGACGCGATAGGCTTCACCTCGAAGGAGATCGAGGCGCTGCTTACCGTCAGCCCAGGCTATGTCAAAGTTGCCCGATTCCGGGCGAGGAAGGGCAAGAAGCGGAAGGGCGGCTAACTTGGCCCTTATCAACCAGCGACTACTTGAGGCGATCGCCGACAAACAAGGCATCACGGTCAAAGGGGTTTATCCGCAGATCGCGAAGATCGTGCATGAGACATTCCTCGAACGCGATCTCGCGGCACTGGTGTTAGCCACGAGGCACCGGATCAATATCAACAAGCATTCGAGCCCTGCGCAGCGCGCTGCGATCCGAAGCCATCTCACGGGCGGCGGTAACGATCATGCCGCGAAAGTGCCGGCCGTTCCGGTACCGCGGCCCGCAGTACGCAAGAGTGGCAAGGGGCAAAAAACGAAAAAGACTAAAGGCAACTCAGTATTCGTTGTGCACGGCCGCGATACCGCGCTTCGCAAATCGATGTTTGACTTTCTCAGATCGCTCGACCTCAACCCGATGGAATGGGAGCAGGCAGTCCATCAGGCAAAGGGCAACAACCCGGATGTTGGCGATATCATCGAGACGGCGATGGCGCGTGTGCAGGCGGTCGTGGTGATGTTCTCCCCGGACGAGATTGCCCATCTCAAGGAGCAGTTCTGGGGTGCGGACGATAAGCATGGCGACGGTAAACCGGCAGGCCAAGCAAGACCTAACGTGATTTTTGAGGCCGGTCTCGCCCTCGGCGCGCATCCCGAAAAGACTGTCATCGTGCAGATCGGCAAGGTCCGGCCGTTCTCTGATATTGCCGGCAAGCACCTTGTGAAGCTGTCCGACGCGACCAGCACACGGAACGATCTCGCTAACCGGCTTGCGAAGATTGGGTGCGAAGTGAACCGCGTCGGGAGCGACTGGATGACCGCCGGGGCGTTCGTGCCGACTGAGCCGAGGCCTGTCCGGAAGGTGCGCCGAAAGAAAACGTAGCCCGGATGGAGCGCAGCGCAATCCGGCTACTTGCTAGCTCCCAAACACCGGCCCGCCCGGCCTTGCAGGGCCAAAAAGTAGTACCGCATAGAAATCACCCACAACTATATTTGGTGTCCCACCAAGTTTGAATTGCTATCAGTAGACGCTTTACTCTATCTGTGGGTTGCGGGTGGATTTTGATTTCAACTCGGAACCGTGCTTTGTGGCACAGTTGCCGAGTGTCGGATAGCGCCGCCAAACCATCAGTAACACCATCAGACGCCGCTGCGAACGAGCGCGCGGATAAACTCGGTGCGGTCGTCAGAACTTTGATCTCAGAACTGCCCGCCGCCGAACAGGAACGGCTGTTCAACGAACTCCGAAAAAAACTTCATCCGATTTCCGCCCCTCAAGCCGGTGATGTTCTAGGGGCCATTGTTCGTCTGTTTCCGAAACGCCCGGAATGGACGGTTGAAGATTTGAAGAACGATGTTCGCGCTCAGGGCATCTCGGCGGAGGCGAAGGAAATCTACAACGCGCTCGGCTATCTCAAGCGCAAGGGAAAAATCCAGCGCGTTGGGCATGGTCGCTACATAGTCGATGGCGCGTTGCTTGAGACAGCTGAAGATCTACAAATTGGACCGCCAACTCGGCATGAGATCGACGACACCTGATTAGCGGTGT
Organism: uncultured Alphaproteobacteria bacterium; assembly: GCA_963778455.1. Taxonomy (GTDB): domain Bacteria; phylum Pseudomonadota; class Alphaproteobacteria; order Rhizobiales; family Xanthobacteraceae; genus PALSA-894. Next base: position 571,984 of record CAVZUL010000004.1, on the reverse strand, counting down.
GTCGTCTCTTCGGAGAAGTGAAATGGAAAAGACTCCGGAACGGCGCGCGTATTTCGTGATTATCCGCCTGAAACGGCAGCCGCAATACTGCCAAGAGGATATTCAGCGTCTCAGGGGCGTGATGCCGGCGTGTACGAGGGCGGTGTGGTTCGATGACAAGGTTATCTGTCTCGCCACGATGACGGAGTACGAGCCGCACGAAATCTTGCAGAACTACAGTCGCGAACTGCGACCTTTTGAAACGATTGGCATCTACGAACTTGGCACTCTTTCAGCAAGCACCGACAGCTCGTCTGATCCGTTCAATTTCTGGATGGACTACAACGTCCGTCGCGGCCAACGACGGGAGAGCGACGAGGCCGAGGACGTGTTGAAGAGAAAGTGGGGGCAGCGTAGGTTCGAAAACCCGGAAAACAGTGGCGTAACCAATACATTCCGTAAAGTGTTTTCGCGCACGCCGAACCGGTAGAACCGCGCGCAGCAGAACGGCAAGCCAAACTAACGGATCACGAGACATCTAGCGCGTTCCCGTAGTGCCGCCATCGCGGCCGTTGTTGCCGTACCCTTATCCAAGCAAACCGCCGCTACCGAGTTGACTCCCCCGTCGATTCGTCATCGAATGTACATTAATGTACATTGGTTCGCAAACGCTAGTTATGCGCGGAGCGAACCTTGGCGCGAGAGTTCAAAGGAAAGAGACACTCTTTGGGTGAGCCGCTCACATCAGAGCTAATTCAGTTCTGCAACGACGCCGATCTGACGGCCACCAAGGTCATCCGGCGCGCAGTCCGGGAATATCTCGACGCTCGTCGGGCGGAGTTCGCGCTCCTTCGCGACGCAAGCGCGGGCCTATGAAAGAGCCTTCTTAGTGCGCCCCGCCAAAGGGCCGGAAGTGCGCTTGCGCACCTAGCTCTTGATAAACGGCGCGATCAGCTTGTCGAGCTCCTCGATCGTCGCGCCGCCCTTCTGCACCTTGCCATTGACGAACAGCGTCGGCGTGGACTCCACCTTGTAGTCCTTGCTGCCGCGCTCGCGCATCGCCAGGATGTCGTTGTAGAGCTTCTGGTCCGCCAGGCATTCTCGAAGCTCTCCTGCGTGAAGCCCGCCTGCTTGGCGATCTGCGTCAGCACCGGGACCGGATTGCGCACCGCCCATTTGTCCTGGGATGCGAACAGCACGTCGATCAGCGCCATGGATTTTTCGCCCGCCGGCGCAACGCGCCAGCATCGAAGCCGCGACCGCCAGCTCGTCGAGCGGGAACTCGCGGAAGATGAAACGCACCTTGCCGGTGTCGATGTATTTGGTCTTGAGCGCCGGATAGGTCGTCTTGTGGAAGGTGGCGCAATGCGGGCAGGTCATCGAGGCGTATTCGATGATGGTGACCGGCGCGTCGGCCTTGCCGAGCACGAGATCGGGCAGCGGCCCCGGCCGCATCAGCTCTTCCTGCGTCGGCCCCTGCGCGAAGGCGAGCGGCGCGGAGCCGAACAACGCGGCGGCGGCGACGAGCGCGCCGGTGGAGACGACGAATTCGCGGCGGGTGATACGCACGGGAGTTCCCTCAATCGTTCAGGGCCAAATCGCGGCCGTCTCGGTAGCCTGACTGGCCAATTATGGCAATGTGGCGTTCCGCCGCGGCGGACGCATGGTCACTTTGGCTTGACCGACGCGCCGAGCCGGGCGAGCGCGTCGCGCAGGGCCTCGTCGCCGATATCGCTTAATCCCGCCGCGAGCCGCGCGACCACCTCGGGGTCGGGGGAGGGGGCGCTTTCTTCTTCTCCGCGGCGCAGGAGCGGCGCCTGGCGGATCTGGACGCGTCCGACCGCGCGCCAGCCGAAGAAGCGGTTCACCCGCTCGATGATGACGCCGGAGAGGTGCTGGATCTCCAGCGCCACCGGCCCCTCGACGCGCAGCACCAGCGTGGCCGGGTCCGGATCGTCCTCGTGCACGCGGCGCGGCCACACCATGCGCATCGGCTCGGCATGGTCGGCGATCTCAGGCCCGACGATCTCGGGCCAATGGGTGACGAGGCCGGTCGAGGCGAAGCCCTGGCGCGCGAACGCGTCCGCGATCGTCTTGGCCGACGATCTGGCTCAATGGGTTTGGGCTGCGAGCGAGGCTTGTTCAACGAGGGTGCGCTCTGTCAGATCGGAGGCGATGAGCGCTAGCAGTCAAACCGCGGCGTCAGAAGGTCGGCTCGCGCCCGATCCGGCGCTTCTGCTCGCCTGGTACGACCGCCACCGCCGCGTGCTGCCGTGGCGCGCCGCCAAGGGCGAGCGGGCGGACCCGTATCGGGTCTGGCTCTCCGAGATCATGCTGCAGCAGACCACCGTGAAGGCGGTCGCACCTTATTATGCGCGCTTCCTCGCGCGCTTCCCGACCGTCGCAGCGCTTGCCGCTGCGCCGCTCGACGACGTGCTGAAGCTCTGGGCCGGGCTCGGCTACTACGCGCGCGCCCGCAACCTGCATGCCTGTGCGGTGGCGGTGGCGCGAGCAGCACGGCGGAGAATTTCCCGACACCGAAGAAGCGTTGCGCGCGCTGCCCGGCATCGGCGCCTATACGGCGGCCGCGATCGCGGCGATCGCGTTCGGCCGGCGCGCGAGCCCGGTCGACGGCAACATCGAGCGCGTGATCGCGCGGCTGTTCGCCGTCGAAGAGGAGTTGCCGGCGGCGAAGCCGCGCATCCGCGCGCTCGCCGAACAACTCACGCCGCCGCGCCGCGCCGGGCGACTTCGCGCAGGCCATGATGGATCTCGGCGCCACGCATCTGCACGCCGAAGAAGCCGGCCTGCGTGCTGTGTCCGTGGATGGACGCCTGCGCGGCGCGCGCGCGCGGCGATCAGGAGAGCTTCCCGCGCAAGGCGGAGAAGAAGACCGGCGCGCTGCGCCGCGGCGCGGCGTTCGTCGTGGTGCGCGCGGACGGCTCCATCCTGTTGCGCACGCGCCCGGAGAAAGGCCTGCTCGGCGGCATGACCGAAGTGCCGACCACCGAATGGATCGCGCGATTTCGACGACGCGATCGCGCTCGCCGCCGCGCCGCTGAAAGCGAAATGGCATCGCATGCTCGGCGTGGTCACGCACACCTTCACGCATTTTCCGCTCGAGCTTGTCGTCTATGCGGCGCGCGTGCCGGCGCGCACCGCGGCGCCCGCCGGGATGCGCTGGATCGCGCTGTCCGGCTTGCCCGGCGAAGCGCTGCCCAACGTGATGCGCAAGGTTGTTTTCCACGTGTTGAAAAATTCCCCGGCGTAAAAATTTTTGCCCCATCACGCCGCCGCCACATCGCACGTGCTACGCTGCGCCCGAGCCGTGGCCCATGCAGGCTGCGGCCAAGCACGGGGAAACGTCATGCTTCAATCGCGCAGAGACATGTTCACGACCGCGGGCGCGGCCGTTGCGCTCGCCTCGGTCGCACCTGCGGCTTTCGCCAATGGGAGCCGAGCGAGCGCTATCCCGATCCCTATGTTCAGGTGCTCGACCCGGCCTTCAACAGTCTGCGGCTCGGGTTAGCGAGCGTGGAGCGGCTCTACACCGGCACGCGCTGGAACGAGGGCCCGGTCTATTTCGGCGATGCGCGCTGCCTGCTGTGGAGCGACATCCCGAACAACCGCATCATGCGCTGGGACGAGGAGACCGGGCGCACCAGCGTCTACCGCAAGCCCTCCAACAACGCGAACGGCAACACGCGCGACCGCCAGGGCCGGCTCGTCACCTGCGAGCACGACACGCGGCGCGTCACGCGCACCGAATATGACGGCGGCATCACGGTGCTGGCCGACAAGTTCAACGGCAAGCCGCTCAATTCGCCGAACGACGTGGTGGTGAAGTCGGACGACTCGATCTGGTTCACCGATCCGCCGTTCGGCATTCTCGGGCAATTACGAAGGCCACATGGCGACGCCCGAGCTGCCGACCAACGTGTACCGGCTCGACAAGGCGGGCCAGCTCACCGGTCGCGACCGGCGACATCAACCGGCCGAACGGGCTCGCGTTCTCGCCCGACGAGTTCAAGCTCTACGTGGTCGAGGCGGCGGTGACGCCGCGCGTCATCCATGTGTTCGACGTGACCGACAACGGCACCAAGCTCGCCAACAAGCGCGTCTTCATCACCGCCGAGCCGGGCGGCACGCCCGACGGCTTCCGCGTCGACATCGCGGGCAATCTGTGGTGCGGCTGGGGCATGGGCAACGCGCAGCAGGACGGCGTGAAGGTGTTCGATCCGACCGGCAAGCCGATCGGCTTCATCCAGCTGCCCGAGCGCTGCGCCAACGTCTGCTTCGGCGGCCCGTTGCGCAATCGCCTGTTCATGGCGGCGAGCCACTCGGTCTATTCGCTCTACGTCAACACGCAGGGCGTGAAGGGCGGGTGATTTAGCCATATAGTCATTAAGCGGCAGGCCGACCGATCTCCGCTCGTCCTCCAACAGCGGCGGAAAAGCGGACATCGCCCGAGGTCGCAGAAGGGCCGTGAGCCGACATTAATCACCCCACGTACCGCGCCGTGTCGAGGAGCCATGCCCGGCGGATTGTCTGCATAGGCGTCCGGCTCCGTTTTATCGGTTTGCCGCGACGAACAAGGCATACAGCCGGCGGCGTTCCGCGAAAATCACCATGCCGCTGAGCATAAACAATACGATCGCCGGTACCGATGAGCCCGACAGAACGAACAGGTGCGCCAGCGTTGCGCCGATCATAATGCAACACAAAAGGAGCGCGCTTAGGCCAGACAGTGCCGGTATCAGGATCAGGAATGCGCCTGTCACCTCTAGTGCGCCGGTGACATAGCGGAACCATTGCCCAAGCCCGATGGTCTCAAAAGTTTCGACCATCCCGGGCTCGCCATACAACTTTGCGCCGCCGGCGGCGAAGAAGACGGCGGCGAGTGCCACCTTCACGGTCCAAAGAGCGATTGTATTCCAAGGCGCGGCGTGGACTTCAGTGACGGACATGCTGATCTCCAAAGCTTGTCATGTCATGCTCCGGCTGATTGTGGATGCTTGGTGTTGTATCGGTGAGCTGGGACGGCACTCGAAAGTCGGGCGGACATTGTGCGACGCGCTGCCTCTTCTCTCCGCAGACGGCGTCGTGCCCCTACAACCGGCCTTCCTTTTGCAGCCCCGCGACGGTCGCCAAAGGTGCGATGCACGATCCGGCGTGTGCGCACTTGAGTCGCCGCGGTGGATTCGGTCATGAGGAAGCTCCTTTGTCGAAGGTTATAGTGCCCCTCGCTCGCTGCTTTGCAGTCGCATGGTCTGCAGCGCCCGACCCCATGGGATGAGGTCGTTGAGCATCGCGTTGACCGTCGCCTCCTGATGAGGGGCGGGTTTGAACGTGGAGAAGTTTTCGAAATCGGTAAAAAGCGACAGACCGACTTGCGCGCGCACGTCGGCAATCTTGATCTCGCCCATGATCAGTCGCAGGTGCTCGACCGCCCGCGCTCCGCTCATACCGCCATAGCCGACAAAACCCGCGGCCTTGTCATTCCATTCACGGAAAAGATAATCGATCGCGTTCTTGAGCGCGCCTGATGTCGAATGGTTATACTCGGGCGTGACGAACACGAACGCATCGAAGGTCGCGATCTTCGCCGCCCAGGCTTTCGTGTGCGGCTGTGCGTACTGGCCCATCGAGGGAGGAAGCGCCTCATCGAGGAGGGGCAAGTCGAAAGACGCGATGTCTACGACTTCGAACGAGGCATCGCTCCGCTTCGCAGCGATGCCGTAGACCCAGCGTGCGACGTCCTCGGCCTTGCGACCGGGACGCGTGCTTCCGATGATGATCGCCACATTCAGCATGTTTCTTCTCCGCTCACTAGCCGGGCTAAACTCCGAAATCTTCCACCGTCTTCCAGCTTCCGTCCGCCTGCTTCCTGAAGACGGTCAAGTAGGTGCCCGCGGCATTCTCCGCCTGTTTGGTCTGCGGGTTCGTAAAAGTGATTTTGAACGTGCCGCGGCGGTAGGCCAGGTCACCCGAGCCGGCGACCTCGGTCTTCTCGTTTGAGAGACTGATCTTGAAGTTGGTATCCGCAATATCGTCGCGGATGGCCTTGGACACCGCCTCGCTGTCCTTGGCCGCCGGGCGGCCGGTCGTGGCGATCACCGCGTCCGGCGCGTAATAGGAGATCACCTTCGCCGAAATCTTTCGCCTGCAATGCGGCCAGAATCTCCTGCGCCGTGCGGTTGACCGCGTCCGTTGCCGGTTCGTTGGGATTGGTGGTCACGTCGATTGTCTCCGCGTTGGAAGCCTAGTTTCTTTGCCCGGAATGTGCGGCGGCCGTTTTCGTCTGCCCGACGGTCGGTGCCCGGCGAGAACCGGCCTTGTCGGGCGCAGACATGAAGGTGGGCATCGGCACAAGGCCGGCTGTGACCTGCGCGAACACATAGTCGATCAGCAGGCCCACGCCGCTGCCTCGGCGCGACCAGACATCGCCAAGCTTCTCGCGTTCCGGCCCTGTGTAGTCGGGGGCCCACTCGGAGGTGACAGCCTTCCAGTCGATCGGCCTGGCGCCGGCCTGCACCATGCGCGCCTTGGCGTCCTCATGGGCCTCGACCGTGCCTCCGCCCGAACAGTCGCTGACGAAGAAGACCTCGTATCCTTCCTTCAGGGCGGCGAGCACCGATTGTGCAAGGCAGACCTCGGTCACCAGGCCGGCCATGATTAACGTCTTGCGACCCGTCGCATCGATCGCGGCCCGGAACTCCGGGTGCGACCAGGCATGGGTCGAGGTGCGGTCAATCGGCGTGACGTTGGGAAATATCTCGGTGATCTCCTTGAACAGGGGGTCGACGAGGATACTGCCCTTCGCTCCGATAGTGGTGAGGATGGTAGGGACGCCGAGGTTCTTGGCTGCCTGGGCGAGGCCCGCGACATTGTTGATCATCAGGCCTGGATCGATCGAGTGAACCATTAGGGCGATCCATGGCTGGTGGTCGATGAGCACGAGAACCGAGTTTTCAATTGTTAGTTCATTCGGATTGTTGGTCATTGCGATCTCCTCTGAGACGCGAGGCAGGCCCTTCGCGGAGTAACTAGGGCTTCTCCAGCTCAAAAAAACCCGTATAAAACTGAAAGCTCTTTTCAAGGAATTTGAAATGCGGGGCCCGGCCACACCGAGCATCGATCAGCTTCTGGTGCTGCTAGCAGTGGCCGAAGCGGGAAGCTTTACCGCCGCTGCCAAACGTCTGGGGCGTGCCACGTCGGCCATCAGCTACGCAATCGACACGCTGGAACAACAGCTCGGTCTTTCGCTTTTCGACCGCGGAACGACCCGCAAGCCGAAGCTCACACAGCATGGCGAAGCGGTCCTGTCTGAAGCTCGGGCGGTTGCCCACAGCGTCGAGACGTTGCGCGCGCGCGTCCGGGGATTTCTCGATCAACTTGAGCCTGAAGTGTCACTCGCGGTCGACAGCTTGTTGCCGGGCGATCGGCTGACAACGCTGCTTCGTGAATTTCACGCCCAATTCCCGACGGTGCCGGTTCGCCTCTTGGTGCAGACCCTTGGCGGCGTCGAGCGCGTGGTCCGAAACGGCCATGCTCGCATCGGCGTGGGAAACCTGCTGCACATGGACATGACAGGATTTCGCCGCATTGACATTGAAAGCGTCCGAATCATTCCCGTGGTCGCGCCCAGTCATCCACTGGCTAAGGCGAACGCAGCTGTTCCGTTGCAGGCAAGCGATTTCGTCCAACTCGTTCTTTCGGAGCAACCCGCGACGGAGAGTCGGGACTTTGGCGTCGTCAGTCTCAATACCTGGCGCATCGGGGATTTAGGAGCGAGGCACAAGCTTCTTCTCGCTGGTATCGGATGGTGCGGAATGCCGGAACCAATCGTTCGCGCCGATATCGAATCCGGAAGGCTCGTGCGGTTGAACCTTCCTGATTGGCGTGGCGGAGAACATACCTTGCAGGCCATTCACAAGACCGACACTCCGCCAGGTCCGGCCGGGCGGTGGCTGATCGAGCGGTTGGTGACGCTGTCTGACGCGGTTGGGGCGCCTATTCAAGAAGTTTCAAAGCCGATCAAAGTAAAGGCGCGTCGCAAGTCGCGGACAAGAGCGCCGGCGCGCAGACTGAGGAGATAAAGCGCATACGGTGTGGACACGGCCAGGGCCGTGACGGCGTTTTATGATGTTCGCCGATAAGGCAGCTTCCGAAACTGAACGCAGCAGAATGGATCGTCATGTCCGCTTCGGGTCAAAATCAGAAAACTCAAACTGAGTACAACGAGTCCGCTTTCGGGCGCATCGCGACCACCCCTTTGGCACGGGCTCGTTGAGCCTGGCTTCCAAGCCGTGATTCCAGCTCTGATCGAAGGGGCCGAATCATGCGCTGGCTATGGCTCCGCGCTAATGAGTTCACGTCCTGGTCAGCAGCGCTTGTTGCCTTTCGACAACAAACTCGGTTAGGAGCGCACGATGCTCAACTCACAACGCGCTCTCTTCGATATCCCCTCTGAGGTCTCTTACTTGAACGCAGCGGGCTGGAGCCCGCTGCCGCGCGCCACGCAGGACGCCGCGCGCGCCGCCGTGTCACGCAAGGGCCAGCCCTGGAAGCTCGCCCCGGACTTTTCCGACAAGCAGCATGAGCGGGCGCGTGCCGCGGCCGCCGCCCTGATCGGCGCGGATGCGGCCGACATCGCGCTCGTCTCGTCGGTGGGCTACGGCGTGGCCATCGCGGGAAAGTTGCTCACGATTCCACGCGGCGCGCGCGTGCTGGTGCTGGAGAACGACCACACCTCGCCGGTGCTCGAATGGGTTTCCCGCGCCGACGCGCAGGGCTTCACAGTCGAAACAATCGCGCAGCCACAGAATGGGGACTGGACTTCCGCCGTGCTGGAGGCAATCGAGCGGAGCGGCGCGCCGCCGCTCGCGCTCGCGTCGATCTCCTCGATCCATTGGTCGGACGGCGGGCTGCTGGATATGCAGCGGATACGCCACGCAATGCGGCGCCACGGCGCCGCATTGCTGGTCGATGCGACGCACAGTGTCGGCGTGATCGCGACCGACGTGAAAAAGCTCGATCCCGACTTCCTGATCTTTCCGACCTACAAGTGGGTGCTCGGGCCCTATGGCCGCGCCTTCGTGTATGTGGCGAAGCGGCATCAGGATGGCGTGCCGCTCGAACAAACCTCGTTCGGACGGCGCAACGTGAAGGCCGAGAATCCAGTCTACTTCGCCGACACGCGCTATCTCGGCGATGCGCGGCGCTACGACATGGGCGAGCGCGATCACTTCATCTCGATGGAGATGGCCGCAATCGGCATGGAGCTGATGGCAAAGTGGAGCGCCGCGGCGGTCGCGCCGCGGCTGTCCGCGCTGACACGGCGGATCGCGGAGGGCCTCGCGGGCACGAACGCCGTGCAAATCTTGGACGAGCGCTTCCGCGCCCCGCACATTCTAAGTCTCGGCTTTGCGGGCGGCATGCCGCCGAACCTGATCGCCGCACTCGCAGGCCAGCAGATCTACGTCGCCGCGCGGCTCGGACGCATGCGTGTCTCGCCGCATGTGTACAACGACGAGGCGGATGCCGATCGTTTCGTCGCCGCCCTGAAGAGCGCGCTCACATGACCGTCACGATCGAACGCGTCGAAACGCTCGCGTTGCGCATTCCGTATGACCACTGGGCGCCGAAGCCGAAGTTCGGTGGCATTTCGCGCGAGACGATGGATTGCCTGCTCCTCCGCGTCACGGCGAGCAACGGCATGGTCGGCTGGGGCGAGTCGTTCTGGGGCGGCTGGCAGGCGACGCAGTCAGCGATCGAGCACTGGGTCGCGCCGCTCGCGCGCGGGCAGGACGTAACCGACCGCACAATGTTCGCGCGCTTCGAGCGCGCGCTGCACAATTTTGGCCGCTCCGGCCCGTATATCTACGCGCTCGCCGGCCTCGACATCGCGCTGTGGGACTTGCGCGGCAAGCTCGAAGGCGTGCCGGTGCACGCGCTGCTGGGGCCCAAGAAGCGCGACAAGGTCGAGGTTTACGCCTCGCTCATCGCCTATGGCGGCAACATCGAGCACGTGAAGCGCAACACGGCGCGCGCGCTGGAGCGTGGCTACCGCCAGATCAAGCTGCATGAGAAGACGACCGAGGCCGTTGCGGCGACGCGCGAGACCACGGGGCCAGATATCCCGATCATGGTCGACACCAATTGCGCCTGGCTGCCCGAGGCCGCCTACGACGCCGTGATGGCGATGAAGCCGTACGATCCGCTCTGGGTCGAAGAGCCGGTGTGGCCGGCCGAAGATGTCGACACGCTCGGCAAACTGCGCGAGGCGACCGGCGTGCCCCTCGCGGCCGGCGAGAACGCGACCGGTACCCTCGAATTTGTGCGGCTCGCGGCGGCCGGAATCGACTACCTGCAGCCGAGCGCCGTGAAGAACGGCCTCACCAATCAATGGGACATCTGCCGCGCGGCCGAGGCGAGCGGCGCCACCTGCGTGCCGCATTCGCCGTACTTCGGGCCCGGGTATCTCGCGACCTTGCACATCCTCGCCGCAAAGCAGAAGGAAGTCGCGCTCGAACGCTTCTTCTGCGATCTCGGCCACGTGCCATACGCGGCGAGCGTGCCGATCGAGAACGGCTCGGTGCAAATTCCCGACATGCCGGGGCTTGGACCTGATCCGGACGATGCGCTAATGCGCTATAAGGCCTAACCCATCCTCACGAACATCAGAGAAACGAAAGGGAGCAGAAACCAATGAGCGTCGTACGTCACGAAACCGGCCCGCGCATGAGCCAGGTCGTCATCCACGGCAACACGGTCTATCTGGCGGGCGTCGTCGCGCGCAACGCCTCCGGCAAGAGCATGACCGAGCAGACGCAGGACGTGTTGAAGGCCATCGACGGCTATCTGGCGCAGGCCGGCACCGACAAGTCGAAGCTCCTGTCGGCCAACATTTGGATCACCGACATGGCGAAGTTCAACGAGATGAACGCCGTGTGGGACGCGTGGGTATCGCCCGGCAATACGCCGGCGCGCGCGACCGTCGAGGCGAAGCTCGCCGCGCCCGGTTACCACGTCGAGATCATGGTGGTGGCGGCGAAGTAGGCGGGAAGATTGCGGCCAGCATCGCGGCGAGGCGGAATCCCGCCTTGGCGAGTTGCTGCGTCGCGATCTCTTGCGCCCAAGTCTCATATGCGGGCTCGAGCGTCATCGTCCACTCGCACTCTCCCCGGTCGTTCAGTTTCCCGGCGATCTTCGCCTGAGGAGCCGCAAGACGCGCCAGCGGGATGCCTTCGGCATACCATTTCTCGGCCCACGTCTCCGGTTCGCCATCCATCTTCCAGTTCGCGGGTGGCGCCATCGCGAGCATTCTCGCAAAACCGGCTTCATCGCCGGCATAGCCCTTGGCGTGCATCGCGCGAGCGATGGTGATTGCATCCCAGTAGATGTGGAGACTCGGGGCAGGAGCGATTGCCGGAGGAGTCGACTCGAACTTGATGCTGTTTGCGCCGCGGGTCGTCACCCAATCCCCGGCGGCCAAGCCATTGGGATTGACGCGATTCCGGCATGTCTTGTCGTAGTATGGCTGTCCAACGTGCAACGGCTGATGGACGTCGCCGACGAGATGCGCGAGCAACCAGAGCGCCTCGGTGTTGGAAAGCTTCACGCCGAACTTGAACGGGTTCTTCCTCTTCAGCTGGAGAACCGTGTGGTTGATCATCTGAATGAGATCGGTTTCGGTCGCGCCGACCCCGAGCTTCTTGTATGCGTCTTCTTCAAGCGGACTGTTGGTGTAGTGGTAGCCTTCGTGCCCGAGATTGCGCAGGACATACGCGATCTCCTCGGCGGTCGGCTTGCGTCCACAGAACTCCTCTTCGTCCTTGGCGCAGTCGGGATAGACCGCGACCTGGCTGAGCCTTCGATCCTGAACGACAAAACCGTCGGCGTCCTTCTTGTCGAGCAGGTCGTTCACGCGCCGGGACGCCGTGCTGTGATGTTGCTTTAGCACCGCATCGGCAATCGCGCCGACGATGCGGTGGCCGACGTAGTCCCACGCGAGCGCCGGCACCGGAGCCGCCATTGAGGCTGCCGCCAATAGCGTCGCGAAAACCGTCTTGCGCATTTGCCGCCCCTCCCGCTCTAAATCTGAGCGAGAAGGTTAATACGGACTATTGCTCCGCGCGAGTGAATTGTGGAGGCGGCCCACTCTAGTTCCGCGGCCGCATGTCGCGCGGATCGTACTCCGCCGGGTCCATCGCCCAGAGCGCGGCGTCGTAGCCGTTCGCGTAGTTCTGGTTGGTCGTGCCAGGATTGCGGTTGACCAGCGGGCGCAGGTACATCGGGTGCGTCACACTGCGCACCTCGTGCTCGACCGACCACAAGACCTTGCCGCTGTCGAGGTCGACGATGTCCTTGAAGCGATATTGATACTGGTTGTCCTCGACCGAGATGAGGCTGCGCTGCTTCAGCCTCTCGTACGGCCCGGAGAAATTCGCGATGTACATCTGCACGTGATGGCCGTCGAACTCGGGCTGGGGCCGGTCGGTCTCGCGGAATTGCAGGTACTGATCCTTGCCCATGAGAGTGCGCGCGAGCGTGCCGTCACCGTTTTGCACCTGCGCGGGCGTTCCAAAGATCGCCGGATAGAAATCGGCGATGCGCTTTGCGGTCCCGACCGGCACGTCGAACTCCACATAGGGGATGCCGAGCGAGATGCGCCCGAAGCGCGCGGCATCCGGCTCGTGGCAGCGCATGCGGTTGCCCCACGGACAGGTCGCCTCGACGTAGTCGTTGTGTTCGCGGAAGCCGAATTTCGTGCCGTCGAGCTTCTTCGCCACGGATGCAAGCCGGTTGAGCAGCGCGTCGCGGCCCTCGATGACGAGTCCGGTGTGGCCGCGCACGACTTGCGGGGCGCCGGTCGGCAAATGAAACTGGCTGCGCCCGACATTGATCCACATGTTGGTGTCGGAAACCATCAGATAGGGGTCACGCGTCAGCCCGAGGCCGGCCGCATAGAAAAGCTGCGCCAGCCGCTGGTCCGGCACCTGTACGTTGACGTGCTCCAGATGGATCGAGTTGCCGAGGTCTTCGGCGGTGCGGTCGAATTGCTTCATGGATCTCTCACAAGCGCTCTATCGCCACAGCATAGCATGCCGCCGCGCGGGCGCACCTGGCTTGGATCAATCGGAAAACGTGACCGGGCTGAGCGGCCTGCGGTCGACCGAAAAAGAAAAGACATCGGGGCGGGAATAATGACCGCAGATGTCGAGCGAACGCCGCGCGCGCCGCGCGGCTTCGCGGTCGATCTCGGCGTACAGGATGCCCTTCTCGCGATTGAGCGGCCCGGCCGCGATCGCGCCCATCGGCTTCACCACAACGGCGCCGCCATCGTTGATCCATTCATCCGGCGTGAACAGCTTGTCGCGGTCGGGGAAATCAGCCGGAATGTCGTTTCCCTGCAGCGCCGTCGCGGTGCCGATCACCCAGCAGCCGGCCTCCTTCGCGATGTGGCGCATGGTGGCCACCCAGCTTTCGCCGGTGTCCCAGGTTGGCGCAACGTAGATGTCGATGTCCTGCGCATAGAGCGCGTAGCGCGCGAGCGGCATGTAGCTTTCCCAGCAGATCAATGATCCGACCCGTCCTGCCGGCGTGTCGACGACCTTGAGGCCGGACGCATCGCCCATGCCCCAGACCATCCGCTCGGGGTTGGTCGGCATCAGCTTGCGGTGCCGGTTCAAGAGCGTTCCGTCCGGGCCAATGACGACGACCGAGTTAAAAAGGGTGGTGCCGCTGTATTGGCTGTCGAGCTCGTTGATCCCGATCACGACGGTCAGGCCGTGTTTGGCCGCCGCATCCTGGATCGGCTGCAGGTCGCCGCGGGCGATGTCCACGGCGTTCTCGCGCAGGCGTGCGTGAATTTCGCCCGACAGCGCCATGTCGCCGCCGGGCCGCAAGCGCCAGATCCAGGTCGGATAGCCGGGGATGTAAGCCTCGGGGAAGACCAGCAGCGTGGCGCCGTTGCGGGCCGCCTCGTCGATCGAGGCCAGCACGGATTCGATGGTCCGTCTGCGATCGAGAAGAACCGGAGGTTTCTGGACGACGGCGGCTTTGACGGGCATGCGGCACCTCTCAGAACAGCGGTATTAGGTAGCAAATGCACCTGGCTTGACTCTCGCAACCCTAAGATATACTCCGCAAGGAACGCACGCGTACAACGTTGGAGCTAGATCATGGCCGCCGCCGCCGGGTTGGTTGCTTTCTTCAAGACGCCTCCCGCTCCCATTCACAAATGTCGTATTATCACCGTCGGGAGCATCGATCTAATTACGACGGCCCTGACTCCCACCGCATACAAGGTTACGATCCTAGAAAAGGACACGGTGCAGTTTGAGCGAACACTGGCGGGGGAAACGGAGCGGATTGCGGTATCGATCTCTACGATTGTCGCTGTTATCTATAGCGGCGAGAACGAGCTTACTATCGCGGTATCAATCTAGCTAACGCGCGCCCCGCGCGGCAACTCGCGCAACATCCACATCACGTTACCTTTGGCATCAGACCTAGCCGAGCGGCTGGGGCTATCGGGGTCCAAGAGAACGAAAAAAACCTGAACAACAAGATCAGCCGGGGCGGGTTCAGTGCCGCGTTCCGGTTGCAGTGCTTGCAGGCTGTAGGCTCTAAATCGATTACCCTTGATCCTAGTATGGCTCGCCAAATTCCGCACGCAGATCGCCCTTGAATCTGTCGTCGAGCCACTTTCTCAGTTTGGATTCGCTAAATTCCTGACCCTTTTCAGATTTCCGCACGGCGTCGTCATGGTCCTCGGCATACTGGTCGAGCGCGAGCATGCACCAATTGTAGAACATGGCGCTTCTCTCATCTCGCGCCGGATCGGTTTGCATTGAGAGTGCGGCCCACCCGAAACGGTCGCGCGGCTTCTCTGCGAGACGCTCGCGCGAGTATGCCCACCGGGACTTGCGAACTAGATCGAGCGCCGTATCGCGGCCGACCCACACTTCCTGATCCAAGGCACGTTTCCCCCAGAATACGAGGCGGTGGCGAAGGCGCCAGAACCACCTGACCGGCCAAAAGAACATCAACACGCCGCCGATGACAAGCGCCGTCCGGACCCACGGCTGGTTCACAAAATCAGCTATCGCAACCGCATAGGCTGCGAGCTTCAGGACAAGCGGATCGTTCACCACGATGTCGATCCACTTAGACCAGGTATCTAGATCGCCCGGAATCCCTGAGATTCCGATGATGGTGCTGGCGACCGCGAAGGCGCGCCAAAGCCAAACCATCGACCGCTTGCTGATTTGCTTGGCGCGGCCCTGTTTTGAAGGCCGTTTCTGCACGACGATCATGTCCATTCCTACCATGCGCGCCATTGGCGCGATGGCAGATGCACTCTGCTTTCCGCAGCATTTCGGTCCTTTTTTGAGAACCGGCGGTTAGGCGGCAAACGGACCTGCGGCAGAACCGCAGGTGCATTTGCTACCTAAGGCCGCAGAACGGGACCGAGGGGCCGCCATCCTAACGGATGCAATCGCGCTAAGTCGCCCCCATCCCGGCGCGCACTTCGGCGCGCAGGGCCTCGATGGGAACCAGCCCCTTGGGCGTCTCGACATGCCAGTAGGCCCAGCCGTTGCAGGCTTCCAGCCCCTGCGCCAGCGCGCCGATGCGGTGGATCGAGCCGACGCTTTCACCGAACGAAACCGCACCGTCGGCGCGCACCAGCGCCTTCACCTTGCGCTTGGCGTCAACCAGTTTCGCGCCGGGCGCCACCATGCCGCGCTCGATCAGGGATGCGAACGCGACCCGCGGCGCCTCGCGCGCGGTCATGAACGGCGCAAGCGAAGCCTCGGGCAGCGGTTCGATCTCGGAAATGCGCGCCTCGGCCGCGGCAGCATAGGCGGGATCGCGTTCGATCCCGATGAACTGGCGGCCGAGGCGTTTTGCGACGGCGCCGGTGGTGCCGGTGCCGCTGAACGGATCGAGAATAAGGTCGCCAGGGCGGGATGAGGACAGGATCACGCGCGCGAGCAGCGCCTCGGGTTTCTGGGTCGGATGCAGCTTCTTGCCGTCGCGGCCCTTGAGCCGCTCTTCGCCGGTGCAGAGCGGGAAGGTCCAGTCGGAACGGACCTGGATATCTTCGTTCCCGGCCTTCAGGGCCTCATAGTTGAAGGTGTAGCCCTTGGCGCCCGGCTCGCGGCCCGCCCAGATCATCGTTTCGTGGGCATTGGTGAAGCGCCGGCCGCGGAAGTTCGGCATCGGGTTGGTCTTGCGCCACACCACGTCGTTCAGGATCCAGAAGCCGAGGTCCTGCAGGATCGCGCCGACGCGGAAGATGTTGTGGTAGGAGCCGATCACCCAGATGGTCGCGGACGGCTTCATCACGCGGCGCGCGGCCATCAGCCAGGCGCGGGTGAAGTCGTCATAGGCCGAAAAGCTCGAAAACTTGTCCCAGTCGTCGTCGACCGCGTCGACTTTGCTGTCATCCGGGCGTTTTAGGTCGCCCTGGAGCTGCAGATTGTATGGGGGATCGGCGAAAACGAGATCGACCGAGGAGGCCTGCAGCCGCGTCATCTCGGCGACGCAATCGCCGACGACGATGCTGTGCGAACCCGCAGCCTCAAGATGTCTGCGGGGCGTCCGACTGGACGCCCCGCGACGCGACACACGCATGACCTTACATCACTCGGGTACGCGGTCGGAGACGCGAATACCTGACAACCGACTGGCCGCATCATGGCTTCGCAAGGTAAATAAAAACTGACCTAACCTCTCAGAAAATCTGACATTTTCTGTTAGCCATTAAGTAACCAAATCGCTCCGGCGGCGTTATGGGGAGCAGGGACGGGAATTGAACCGAAGGCGCGTCAGAAGAGACGGAAAGTCGCGGCGCGTTATGCGTTAGGAGGATGCCCGATCGATGGACTTGCCGGCCGGTGTCGGCGAAACTCGATCAGGGACGACCTGGAGAGGCTCGATGCGTTACGACGATCTGCCGCAGAGCGACAATATTGAGGATCGCCGCGGCGATGGCGGCATGGGCGGAGGCGGGGGTGGCGGTGGCTTCGGCATGCCGATGGGCCGCGGCGGGCTCGGCATCGGCACGATCGTCGTTCTCGGCATCGTCGGCTATGCGCTGGGCATCGATCCGCGCCTGCTGATCGGCGGCGCCGAGATGATCTCCGGCGGCGGACAGCAATACGAGCAGCCGCGCTCGCAGCCGGGCAAGACCGGCGCGCCAAGCGACGACATGGGCAAGTTCGTCTCGCGCATCCTTGGAAGCGCGGACGTGCAGTGGAAGCAGATCTTTGAAGCTGCCGGGCAGCGCTACAAGGCGCCAACGCTCGTCATGTTCAGCGGCCGGACGAGCGCGGACGCTTGCGGTCGGGCGCAGTCCGCGATGGGTCCGTTTTATTGTCCGCCCGACAGCAAGATCTATCTCGATACCTCGTTCTTCCGCGACATCGAGCGGCGCTTCCACGGCTGCGACGCCGGGTCGAGCTCATGCCAGTTCGCGCAGGCCTACGTGATCGCGCACGAGATCGGGCATCACGTGCAGAACCTGCTCGGTATTCTGTCCAAGGTGCAGCAGCAGCAGCGCGGGCTCCCCAAGGCTGAGGCGAACCGGCTGCAGGTGAAAGTCGAGCTGCAGGCCGACTGCTTCGCCGGCATCTGGGCCGCGCGCGCCGACAAGCAGTGGCAGCTGATCCAGCCGGGCGACGTCGAAGCCGCGATGCGCACCGCGGCCGCGATCGGCGACGACCGCCTGCAGAAACAGGCGCAGGGTTACGTCATTCCGGACTCGTTCACGCACGGCTCCTCGGAGCAGCGCCAGCGCTGGTTCCAGACCGGACTGAAATCCGGCACCGTCGGCGCCTGCAATACCTTCGCGCCGGGTGTGCAGCTCTAATTCGCCGACCGCGGGCTGATTTCCACCCGGCTGAGCGTGAGCTGCGCGCCTTCGGGTGAAATTCTGTCGTCGATCGGCACGAGCCGGACCTGCGCAATAAGCGGCCGTCCCTCAAAGGCGGCGAGCGCGGCACTCGCGTCGAACCGGTAGGCGCGCAGTTCTCTCGGACTCGTGGCAAAGAACGGCTCCGACGGGAATACCGCAAAGCGTGCGATCTCCATCTCGCCGCCGGTCGGGCCGAGCGACACGATCGCTTCGACCGAACCACGACGCGGCGGCGCGTATGCGCGCACATAAAGATCGAGCAATACCGCGTGCGCGGCGCGGCGCGCTGGCAGCGGGACGCTCGCCGGCTGCTCCGGCGTCGCCACCAGGTTCGCGGCTTGCGCGCCGGCGTTTCGCTCACCCGGCACGACGACCAGGAGCGCCAGCGCGCATGCGGCGCGGCGGGTGATCGTGCGCATGGCGGACCACATCTCCACGGCGCGCAGCCCTAGCCGCACTTTTCGTTTACATGATGGCGACTTCGACGCCCGCCACCTTGAACTGGAGAGCGTCCGAAGGCACGCCCGGGATCGGCACTGGCACGAGCTGGACTTTGATCTCGTTGGTCACGTCGGTGTCGCCGGTGCGCAGCCGCCGTACCGTCTCGGTCAGATCGAACAGGTAGTCCTGCCCCTGATGTCCGGCATGACCGGCCTGATCGCCGCTGCTGCCGAAGAAGGTGAATGAGCCCGCATAGTGCCTGTCCTGCGTCGAGGTCTGGGCGTTTGCCTCTGGCGCGTTGACGAAGACCCGCACCTCGGTGTTGCCGTTCGCGGGCGTTTCGACCCCGCGGATCACCGCGAGAACGCGTCCCTCGGCCTGTACCGGGCGCGCTGACTCCGGGGCCGGTGACACCAGTTGAATCTTTTTCAGTGCGGCCGCTTGCGTCGGACTGAGCTTGACGTCGAGCGTCAGCGGCTGGTTGATGCGTGCCACTTCGGTTGTGGTGACCTGCACGGATTCGAGCTGACCCGCGACCGGCGCCACGCGCGTGAGCCCGCGCAAATCGACGGCTCGCCGCGCGACAAGAATGTTCGGCGGAACGAAGATCGGCAGGGTGTATCGATAGCCGAGTTGCTGGATGTTGAGCAGGCCCGACACCGGGGTATTGAATGGCGCCGAGGCATTACCAGACGGCACGACGAACTGATTGTTGAAAGCGAAATTGCGCCACAGCGGATCGTTGGTATTGGCGCGCCCCATGCGGTTCCATCGGTCCCACAGCCGGTCGATGTTGCAGTGATGCAGCCAGAAGATCGGATCCAGCGGCGACATGAAGGTCCCCATGTTGCCGCTTATGCGCCCGTGGACGTTGTTGTGCGGGCCGGACTTCAGCGGTCCCTGCAAACCGAAGGCGATCTGCCATTGCTGCGCGGTGTTGTTCTGGCCGTTGGGCCGCGAGCTTGCGAAAATCTCGAACGTCGTTTCGGCAAGAATGTTCGAAATGACCTGTGCACCCGCGATGTTGGCCGGGATCGTGACGGTTTGTGAGCTGCGCGTGTTGTTGAACAGGGCGTTCGGCTGGCCGTTGAAGGTCGGCGCCGCGAATGCCGCTGGTAGTTGCGGGTTGGCCGTCCAGTCCCAATAGGGCAGGGCGAAATTCTGGTTGCCCGAGAGCTGACGGCAAATCCGCTCGAACGCGAGTAGGTAGGCGCGATGCCACGGTAGGAAGTACCAGTTGCCGTGCGGGCAGCGCACGACATTGTTGCCTTGATGGATCTGAGCCTGTCGCGTCCAGTTGCGCGGGTCGCTCTGTGGCAGCGCCTTCATGGCGTTGATGGCGGTGCGATACGAGACCAGGATCGGATCGTTCGGCGTGAGCGAACTGATGTTGGGCCGGAGCTTCACCGCTTGCGCGGAGGCTTCCGATGGCAGGGCCGAGGCCAACGCCAAGGCTCCGCCAGTCTTCAGGATCGTTCGTCTGTCCAAACTTGTCATGGCAATTTCTCCAAGCGGATACGTCGACGTCCTTCAATCAACGATGGTACCAGCATGAGACGTTGCCGAAAAGGCCGGACTTCGCGAAGATTGCGTTCGCTTGACAGTGGTGAAACGATACCGCGACGGTTTTTCTCGGCTTCTACGCAGCGAATTTGGCCATGCCCGGCATCGACGATTCCCGCCAGTTCATTCCGCTGAAGATCGCGGTGCTGACCGTCTCCGACACGCGCTCGCTCGATGAGGACAAATCGGGCGCGACGCTCGCCGAACGCATCGAAAAATCCGGCCATGCGGTCGCGGCGCGCGCGATCGTCACCGACGACGTGGAGAAAATCCGGCAGCAGGTGAAAAGCTGGATCGCCGACGCAGGCGTCGATGTCATCATCACCACCGGCGGCACCGGCTTCACCGGCCGCGACATGACGCCGGAGGCGCTCGAACCGCTGTTCGAGAAGCGCATGGACGGCTTCGCCACGCTGTTCCTGATGGTGAGCCACGCCAAGATCGGCACCTCGGCGATCCAGACCCGCGCGACAGCGGGCGTCGCCGGCGCGACCTACATCTTCTGCCTGCCGGGATCGCCCGGCGCCTGCCGCGATGCCTGGGACGAGATCCTCGTGCACCAGCTCGATTACCGCTACCGCCCGTGCAATTTCGTCGAGATCATGCCGCGGCTGGACGAGCATTTGCGGCGCGGGAAGGCAAAAGAGGAGACGGTCTAGGGCGTGTCCTCATAAGCGCGCAGGAATGTCCGCTTTCGGGCAAAGCAGACGTGGCGCGAGAATGCCACTTACGTAGCCTTTTGACCCGGAGCGGACATGAGACGTTGGGCTGAGCGGCGAGAAATCTCGGCGCTAGACGAACCGATAAATGGTCACTGGAGCGCAATAGCCATTTCCCCCGCGTCCCGGATCACGTCCACGGGCACATAGGGCTTGGCGTGAAAGCGCACCCCGGGAGGAAGGTTGTCTGGAAATGGCCGACCCGAGGTCATGAGGATGCCGACCAATGGCCAACGCTCGGCGACCTGACGGGCTAAGTCCGCCCCGTTTATCGCACCGGGCATACTGACATCCGTGAATAGAAGCCGGATGTCCGCATTTGTTTCGAAGAATCGCAGCGCGACATCGGCAGTTCCGGCTTCGAGCACCTGGTATCCGGCATCCGAGAACATATAGGACGCCCCCATGCGTTCCAGCACGTCATCATCGACAATGAGTATGAGGGCTTGGGCGGGTGAAGGAACCACCCAAGTCAACTAGCAGGTATCACTATCGTTCCAAAGGCATTCCCGGCCCGACCGACGCGGCGGGCCTCATTGGTCGATTTATACAGACATTCCGTCAAGATAGGCGTAGGCCTTCATTGCTCTCCTGACCCATGCTCCTGCGGACACCGGCAACCGACCGGAGTCGTTTTTGGCGCATGGATACTCTTTGAGGAGGCCGCGTGGAGACGACAGGTTTCAGAGAACAGTTTACCGCCATCGCGGATGCGTGGGCGCTTGCTCAAGGCATTGTGGACACAGTCCGCGAGCCAGTCCTGGTGCTCGACAATGAGCTTCGGGTGATCGCAGCCAGTCGTTCGTTTTATTCCGCGTTCAAGGTCAAGCCCAACGACACTCAGGGCAGGCTGCTCTACGCGTTGGGCGATGGCCAGTGGGACATTCCGAAGCTTCGTGTGCTGCTGGAGAAAATCATCCCCGAGAAGGGTGTGATGGAAGGCTATGAGGTCGAGCACGAGTTCCCGGGCCTCGGGCACCGCACCATGCGGTTGAACGCTCGCCAGGTGTTCTACGAGGGCGGGGCCAACATTACGATTCTGCTCGGTATCGAAGACGTTACCGTACAGCGGATCCTGGAGCACGAAAAGGACGAGTTGTTGAAAGACAAGGATGTGCTGTTCGAAGAACTGCAGCATCGAGTAGCCAATAGCCTGCAAATCATCGCCAGCATACTTCTGATGAAGGCACGGGTGGTGAAGTCGGAAGAAACGCGATTTCATCTGCAGGACGCGCACAAACGGGTGCTCTCGGTCGCTGCCGTGCAGAAACAACTCCACGCGTCGGGAGCGACCGGGTTCGTTGAGATTGCGCCCTACCTTACAAAGTTGTGCGAGAGCCTTGCGACCTCGATGATTGGCGACACCCGCCCCATCTTCCTCAAAGTGGTCGGTGAAGTGGGCAGCGCTTCATCCCGCGATGCAGAAAGTCTTGGCTTGATTGTAACCGAAGTCGTGATGAATGCGCTCAAGCATGCATTCCCTGATGATAAGGCGAAAGGTCAGATCATCGTCACGTACGACAGAACTGGAACGAATTGGAAACTTTCGATTTCCGACAATGGGGTTGGCAAGTCCGACGGGGTCTTGGCTTACGAAAAATCCGGATTGGGCACCGGCATCATCAAAGCGCTTTCAACTCAACTCGATGCCCAGGTGGAAACCTTGACCGGCGCTGAGGGCACCACCGTGTCGGTCAGTCACACCACGTTTTCGGCGAAGGTGGCTGCCTAGGTGGCGGCAATTTGCATCTTTGGCCGGAGAAAGTTTTGAATCTTGGCCCTTCGCGCCGTTCACCGCGGTGCGCGCCAATGACCGCAATTGAGGGGGAAGCAGACTTCAGTTGGGCACCGCGAAACTGACGCGACTGACCCATAGCGGACCTGTGCGTCACGAGCGGCCTCGCATCTTGGGAAGCACCTCAGGATTGACAACGTTGATTGGCGACCCAGCGTCGAAAGCGTTTATCTGGTCAAATACGTCAGTGAATTGGAGCTCAAATTTTTCTTGGGTCACATATCCGATATGGGGCGTGCAGATAACATTGTTCATCTGCAGCAATGGGCGGTTCTTGGCCCAAAGCCGACTCATCTCGGAGCGCGCGCCGTGGTCCGTTTCTGGCCCAGAGCGGCATGGCGCTGCGCCTTGGCTTCGCTTGCGCGAACTCTTGTCGCAGTCTTGCACCACAGATCGCGGGTACGATCCTGCCAACAATGATCGGGAGGGCAGCATGAAAATCACTAGGCGTTGTTTGCTCGGCGTAGGGTTCGCGCTGGCGATGGGCGCGGCGTTCGATGCGCACGCGCAATACCCAGACCGTGGCCTAACGCTGATCGTACCCTATGGGGCCGGCGGCGGGACCGACATTACGGCGCGCCTGCTCGCGCGCGATCTCGAAGCGGTGCTCGGCAAGCCCGTGACGGTCGAGAACCGCGCGGGCGGCGCGGGCTGGATCGGCTGGGGTGCGCTCGCGCAGGCGCGCCCCGACGGCTACACGCTCGGCTATCTCAACGTGCCGAGCATGTACGCGGGCTATCTCGACCCGAAGGTCGGCCGCAAGGAAAGCCTCGACAGCTTCACGCCGCTGATGAATCACGTGATCGACTACAACATCTGGGCGGTGAAGCCCGACAGTCCTTATCGGACCGTGAAGGACGTAATCGACGCCGCGAAGAAAACGCCGGACAGCATCACGGTGACGGCCTACGGCGCGGGCAGCGACGATCATCTCGCGATCCTCGGCATTTCGGCCGAGACCGGAACGAAGTTCATCGTCATTCACAGCCGCTCGACCGCCGAAGCCAAGACCCAGGCGCTCGGCGGGCACGTGCAGGTGCTCGGCGCAAATGTGAGCGAGGTCGCCGAAGAGGTGCGGACCGGCCAGCTGCGCCTGCTCGGCGTGATGGCGCCGCAGCGCTCGCGCTTCCTGCCCGACGCACCGACCTTCAAGGAGCAGGGCTTCAATCAGGTCTGGTCGGTGTCGCGCGGGATCGCGGCGCCGGCGGGCTTGCCGAACGATGTCGAGGCAAAGCTCACCGCCGCGCTCGAAAGCGTGCTCTCCTCGCGCGAGCATCAGGGCAAGGCCGAGGGACTGAGCCTGCAGCCGCAGCCCATCAAGGGCGCGGACTACCGCAAGTTTCTCAAGGAGAACGAGGACAGCACCAAGCGACTGATGGGCTGGTAACGCTGCGAAAGGCCATCTAGCTGCCTGTTGCAGAATCCGCACACCGCTCCCGCAATCTGCCGTGACGCCGTTGCGCCTCGGTACGGTTTCGCCGCGCCAGTATAGGCTTGGCCCAAGAGCCCGCGTGACGGGCCGATGGCGTTTGCGCGCGAGCGCGGCCGCTTTGAAAGTGCAGGGGTCTGGGCGTGAATTTTTCTCCGCTGAGTTCATCGCACGCGCCTGCGTGCGGCGTTGCTTGCGTCGTCGGCACTGATCGCCGCCCCCGCTGCCGCGCAGGACGCGACCTGGAACGGAGCAGGTGTCCAGTGGACCAACGCGGCCAATTGGCTGCCGACCGTCGTCCCAACCGGCACCGCGACCTTTGACGGGACTGGCTCGACTGACGTGACGGTCAATTCTGCCGCCTCGATTGGCGGGATCGACTTTACTTCCGCAACCTCCTACGCGATCAGGATTAATGCGAGTGGCGTGCTTCAGGTCACCGGTGCCGGCGTGACAGGCGCTGGCACCGCGCCCGCGTTCACCAATCTCGGCGGCTTTCAGTTCTCGAACGCGAGCACGCTCGGCGCTGCCAGCCTGGTGAACGCCGGCGGCGTCACGAGCTTCTTCAATCTGTCCTCGGCTGGGTCAGCGAGCATCACCAACCGCAACTTCGGCACGATCAATTTTACCAACGGCACCTCGGCCGGCACTGCCGACATCACCAACCGCAACGGCGGCCAGACCATCTTCGGCGCCATGGGCGGCACCGATACTGCGAGCGCCGGGAGCGCCACCATCACCAACCGCGAAACCGGCGGGCAGACGATCTTCCAGGCGCTGACCACGGCAGGCAGCGCCACCATCGTGAACAATGGCGGCCAGACGTCGTTCTTCGATATGAGCAACGCGGGCTCGGCGAACATCAACAACCGCAACGGCGGCCAAACGGTGTTCGCCGACAGCGCCTCGGCGATGAACGCGACCATCGTCAACCACGATGGCCTTTTCTTCGGTTTCTTCGTTCCAAGCCAAACCGTGTTCTCCGGCATGAGCACGGCCGGAAGCGCCAACATCACCAACCAGTCGTTCGGCGCGACGCTGTTCTTCGACAACGCGAACGCGGGCAATGCGACGATCGTCAACAATGCCGGTGGCGTGACCGCTTTCGGCACGCCTCAGCTCAATGATGCACCGAGCGCCGCGAACGCCACGATTACCAACAATAACGATGGCGCGACGTTCTTCCTGGCCTTCTCCACGGCGGGCAACGCCACGATCATCACCAACAATGGTGGGGCTACGCTTTTCGGCGATGGATTTGGCGGCCTTGCCAACTCGACCGGCGGCAATGCGCAGTTCATCACCAATGCCGGCGGCATCGTCGACTTCTCGCAGACGATCGGGCCCGGCAGCGACAAGAAGGTCACGGCCGGGTCGATCGCGGGCGCGGGCGACTATTTCCTCGGCGGCCTCGAGCTGACGGTCGGTTCGAACAGCCTGTCGACCACGGTGAGCGGCACGATCAACGATGGACTTTCGCCGCTCACCTGCGGCTGCGGCGTTCCGGGCTCCGGCGCCTCGCTCGTCAAGGTCGGCACCGGCACGATGACTCTGTCCGGCCTCAACACCTATACGGGGGGCACGACGTTCAAAAGCGGCACGGTGTCGGTATCGCAGGAGGCGAACCTCGGCGGCCTTGCGGGAGGGCTGACGTTCGATGGCGGCATCCTCCAGATCACCGGCACGAGCTTCAACGCCACCACGCGCGCGATCAATTGGGCGAACGGCGGCGGCGCGTTCGATATCGCGAACGCCGCAAATACATTCACGGTCAATCAGGTTCTCGGCGGGCCAGGCGGCCTGACCAAGCTCGGTGCAGGCACACTCGTTCTGTCCGGCGCCAACACCTACGGCGGCGGAACCACGATTGCTGGCGGCACGCTCAGCATCTCGGCGAACAACAATATCGGTACCGGCCCGCTGGCAATGCTGAACGGCACGACGCTGCAACTCACCGGCAGTTTCAACTTTACACATCCGACGAGCGTGGCGGGCGATCCGACCTTCAACGTCACCGCCGCCAATACCGTGAGCATGTCGGCGCCGATCACCGACGGCGTCGTGCCGGGCGATCTGGTCAAGACCGGCACCGGCACGCTCATTCTTGCGGCGAACAACACCTACACGGGCGGCACGACGATCAATGCCGGCACCCTGCAGCTAGGCAATGGCGGCACGACCGGATCGATCGTCGGCAGCGTGCTGAACAACGCGAATTTTGCGATCAACCACTCCGATGCGTTCGCCTTCGATGGTCTGATTTCGGGGACGGGCGCGTTCCAGCAGAGCGGCACCGGTACGACGATCTTCACCGCCAACAACACCTATGCGGGCGGCACGACGATCGCCGCCGGCACTTTGCAGCTCGGCAACGGCGGGACGAGCGGCGCGCTGACCGGCAACGTGGTGAACAACGCAAATCTCGCGTTCAATCGCCTGGATGCCTACAGCTTCGACGGCGTCATCTCCGGCAGCGGCGCTGTACAACAGAACGGCACCGGCACGACGATATTCAACACCGTGCACAGCTACACCGGCGCGACGATGGTGAACGCCGGCGCGCTGATCGTGAATGGCTCGATCGCTGCGTCGAGCGGTCTTACGGTGAACAGCGGTGCGCTCGTCGGCGGCACCGGGACGCTGCCCTCGACGACGATCGGTGGCATGCTTTCGCCCGGCAACTCCATCGGCACCATCGCGGTGTCGGGCACACTGACGTTCGTCGGCGCCGGCAACTACATCGTCGAGGTTTCGCCAGGCGCTGCCGACCGCACCAGCGTCACCGGCACGGCGACGCTCGCGGGGAGCGTGAATGCATTTTTTGCGCCCGGACTGTACACACAGACGCACTACACGATCCTGTCGGCGGCGGGCGGGTTGAGCGGCACGTTTGGCGGACTGAACACCACCAACCTGCCGGCTTTTCTCAGCGCAAGCCTCAGCTACACCACGACTGACGTACTGTTGAACCTGACCCTTGGTCTCGGGCAGATCGCAGGTCTCACGCGTAATGAACGTGCGACGGGCGCAGCGGTCGACGCGGCCTTCAATGCCGGCGCATTCCCGACGGCCCTCGGGCCTCTGCTCAACCTGTCAGCCGCCGCAATGCCAGCGGCACTGAATGCGCTCTCCGGCGAAGTGCACGCGAGCACCGCCGGCGCATTGCTCGACGAGAGCCTGTATCCGCGCTCCGCGGTGCTCGGCCGCTTGCGCCAGGCGTCGTATGGCGGCGATGCCAGCATGGCGTCACTTTCTGCCGGCGGGCCGCAGGCGTTCGTGGGCGGCGAAGAGCTGAGTGCGCTTGCGTACGGCAAGTCGCCGATCGTCACCAAGGCACCCCCGATGGCGTCGCAGCCCGGATACGACGTCGTGTTCTGGGCGCAAGGCTTCGGCGCACGCGGCAAGTTCGACACCGACGGCAATGCCGCGAGCCTGCGGCGCGATCTCGCGGGCTTCTTCTCCGGTGTCGACACACGGGCCGGAGCGAACGGCCGGCTCGGCATCGCGGCCGGTTACACGGCCTCGCGCAACAACCTGGATGGACGCGGCTCGGCCAATGTCGAGACCGGACATCTGATGGGTTATGGCGGCTGGAGCTTCGGCGCGTTCAATCTGCGGGCCGGGGGTGCCTATGCGTGGCACGCGATCGATACCAGCCGCACAGCCGCGTTCCCCGGTTTCTTCGACACCCTGACGGCGCGCTACGACGGCCGCACCGGCCAGATCTTCGGCGAGGCCGGTTATGGCTTTGCCTTCGGCCGGGTCGCGGTCGAGCCGTTTGCGGGCGCCGCCTGGGTGCATCTTGCGACCGATGCCACGAACGAGCGCGGCGGAGCGGCAGCCCTTCGCGTTGCGGCGAACGCCTTCGACGTCGGCTATTCGACGCTCGGCGTTCGGGCGGCCTCGCTGATCCCGCTCGGCTCCGACATGGTGCTGGTGCCGCGCGTGTCGGCGGCCTGGCAGCACGCGTTCAGCGACGTGACGCCGGAGGCGCGCCTTGCGTTCCTCGCGGCGCCCGCTCCGTTCGTCATCGCGGGCGTTCCGATCGCGCGCGACAGCTTGCTCGGGGAAGCCGGCCTCGATCTGGCGATTGGCCGCAACGCGACCGTCGGCATCTCGTATGTCGGCCAGCTTGCCCGCAACGTCCACGACCACGCCGCCAAGGGCAAGTTCAGCTGGAAGTTCTAGCGCTCGCTCCTGCGCGCCGCCCATCGCCGGAACCGGACGCGATGTCACGTGGAAAACCGCATCAAAATCCCTGGGTGATGCAAACAGGTCACAGCCTCGGCCACTACCCCGATGCTAGCTTGAGTTGACTGTCGCATGGGTAGGTCACGCGTTCGCCGGGTGGGCGCATCGTTTGGGGGCGGTAATGAGAAAAGCAACGTTGTACGGTGCGATCTCCGCAAGTGCGTTTTTCGTTGCACTGACCGCCGCGCAAGCCGCCGATTTCCCGATCAAGGCGCCGCCGCTTCCGGCGGTCTTTAGCTGGGCGGGCGGCTACATCGGCGTCAACGCGGGCGGCGTGCTGGATCGCGTCGATCCCGGTCAGTTGCGCTTGACCTCGCCGGGCTTCGTCTTCATCGACCCGCAGGGCGCATTCGCGGGATTCCCGACCCCCTTCTTCGGAATCCCCGGCGCCTTCTCGTCCGTTCCGATCGCTCACTCCAGATCCGGCGGGTCGTTCATCGGCGGCGGCCAGGCCGGCTACAACTGGCAGTCCGGCAACATCGTGTACGGCATCGAAGGCGACGTGCAGGTGCTGCGCAGCCGCGACACGCTCAGCGGCCAGTTTCTTGAATTCACGCCGGGCGTGCTTCCGACCGGCAGCTACACGCGCAACACGTTCGCCACCTACTTCATCGACCGCCAATGGCAGGCGACGTTCCGCGGCCGCCTCGGCCACTCATGGGACCGCCTGCTGGTCTACGCGACCGGCGGTCTCGCGTTCACCAGCCTCAAGACCGGCGGCAACTACACCTTCCAGACCATCATCGGTCCGGCGCTGGCTCCGTTCCCGGCCGCGCCCCCGCAGAATTTCAGCGCAGCGGGCGTCGGCTCCAGCCAGGACTACCTCGGCGTGACCTTCGGCGGCGGCATCGAGTATGCCTTCTCGAACAACTGGAGCCTCGCCGCCGAATATCGCGTTGCGGATTTCGGCAAGCAGGACCTCACGCTGGTGACCGCGCCGGCCGCGGGCGTGCTGCTCCCCGCAACGCCGGTCACAATGCCGGTGCGGCTGCTCTCGCATCAGGCCACGGCCAGGCTGAACTATCGCTTCGGCGGGCCCGACATGGCGACCCGGCAGGTCGCGATGGCGCCCGCGCCCTCGACCAACTGGACCGGCTGTTACGTCGGCGGCTACGCGGGCGCAGCCTGGGGCCGTGACTCGGTCGACACGTTCGATCCTTCGACCAACGGGCAGCAGGTGTTCGGCCCGCCTCCGCTGCTGCAGACCACGTTCTACAATTCGAGTGCCGGGGAATCCGCCAATCCCGCTCCCTACAGCTACAATCTCGCCGCCAGCGGCATCGGCGGCGGCACGCTCGGCTGTAACTGGCAGGCACCCTCCTCGCGCTTTGTCTTCGGCATCGAGGGCGAGGCTGGCGTCATGCGCCTGAGCGCCACCGTCAACAACCCCTACAATCTCGCGTTCGGCTTCAACGACACCCTCGACACCACCACGGTCGGGAACTGGTATGGCGCGGTCGCGGGCCGCGTGGGCTATTCGGTCGCCGACTTGCTGTTCTATCTCAAGGGCGGCGTCGGCTTCACGCAGGCGTCGGCGGAATCGATCGACCTCTGCACCACCACCGGTGCGAACTGCAGCAGCCAGGCGCTCATCGCGCGCGGCAGCGCCAATCCGGTCTTCGGGGTGTTCGGCGGCGGCGCCGAATGGGCATTCACCCGGAACTGGTCGGCGAAGGCCGAATATCTCTACCTCGGCATCGACAGCAATGTCTCCGCTTGCGGGCCCGGCGGCGGCCGGTTGTTCCTGCCGAACCTGACGTTCTGCGCCAACCACATCCTGCCCGGCATTCACACCGCCAAGATCGGCGTGAACTACAAGTTCTTCTAACGCTGTAACCGCGCGCGAAAACGCTCTCCCACGCGAGTGGGAGAGCGCTTCGCATTTGGCGTATCGCGGCGTTGTTATCAGTCGCAGCGGCGGATCCGCTTCACGGTGCCGTCATCGCGCTCGATGGTGACCGTCCGGCAATCGCGCCGGCTCAGGTAGACGTCGCGTTCGCGATAGCGCGGGCCATCGTAGTAACGGTGGTGACGATAGGGCTCGCCGATCCGCACGCCAACGCCCGGCACCTCGATGCCGATGCCCTGGGCGAAAGACGGTGCCGGGGCGAATGCAGCCATCGCCGCAGCGCCCGCCAGCATAATGAACCATCTCCTCATGGCTCTCCTCCGTTCTTTAAGTCCCTCAAGGGAGATAACGCTTTCAGGAGGACGCCGTTCCGGCCCGGTTCCAGCGGGTTCCGGCGGTTCAGCCGTTAGCTGAACACGCGATGCATGAACGAAAAGAACGGGCCGCTGTAGCGCCCATGATTGCTGCTCTGGTCCCAGAGCGTGAACGCGAGCAGCGCCAGCATGACAAACACCATGCGCATTGGGACATTTTGGCCGCCATTGCACAAGCATTGATTACGAAATCCGTGACAGTTTTAACGGCCGGAACCAGCGCAGGCGTCGCGCGTTTTATCGCCGGCAATATGAGACGAACACAAACGGCGGGCACTTCCGGCTGCGGCCCCCAGTGAGACGCCGCAGGTCTGAATGGAGGTGCCAATGCCGTATCTGTTCTGGGCCGTCGTTCCCTTCGAGCTCATGAAGATGTGGTGGGACGCGTGCGAGCGCACGCGTGAGACCCGTTCGGCGAAGTAGCCACAAATCGGCGGCGGCGCCCTTGTGCCGTTCATCCGGCACTCCGCGCCGACCCCCGGCGGGAGGCTCGGCGTGAAAGCGCCGGGCCTCTCTTTGTGCGGCTTGACCCGCGGCGGCGCGAGCACCGATCATGCCGGATTGCCGGGAGGGCACGATGGCACTGGTCGACAACAGGACGAAACGCAAGCTGCAGAACAACGAACTGGCGCTCGGCTTCGGCGTCGCGCATCTGCGCACCGGCGCGACCGCGATGATCGCGGCCGCCGCCGACCACGATTGGCTGTTCATCGACATGGAGCACGGCGCGCTTTCGGTGCACGAGGCGACGCAGCTCTGCATCGCGGCGCTGCCGACCGGCATCACGCCGATCGTGCGCGTCTGCGCCGGCGCGCTCGACGAGGGCACGCGCTGCCTCGACAACGGCGCGCTCGGCGTGATCGTGCCGCATGTCGATACGGCGGAGCGTGCAAGAGAGATCGCGCGCGCGTTCCGCTATCCGCCGCTTGGGTCTCGCTCATGGGGCGGCCCTCCCGCCGCCTACGGCTACCGTGCCCCCGGCAACGCAGAGGCGCAGGCCGCGCTCAACGACACGATCCTGGTGGTGGCGATGATCGAAAGCCCGCAGGCGGTCGGCAACGCCAGGGAGATCGCCGCGGTCGCGGGCATCGACGCGCTGCTGATCGGCACGTCAGACCTCACCGCCGAAATGGGAATCTCGGGCCAGATCGATCACCCGCGCGTCGCCGAGGCCTACGCGGCCGTTGGCGCAGCCTGCGCTGCCGCCGGCAAGGCGCTCGGCATGGGCGGCATCTACGACAAGGAGGTGGCGAGCCGCTACATCAAGGGCGGCGCGCGCTTCATCCTGTCCGGATCGGACCACTCGTATCTGCTGGCCGGCGCCAAGGCGCGCGCCGAGGTGTTGCGCGCGGCGGTGTGAGGTACGGGTCGCCGTCAGCTCCAAGGGAGGCTGGATATGAATCGGCTGATTGCAGTCGCGGCGCTCACACTCGCTCCGCTGTGCGCCGCAGGAGCCGCCTCTGCTCAGGCCTATCCGGCGCGCTCCATCCAGGTGATTGTTCCGTTCGCGGGCGGCAGCGCGAGCGACGTGATCACGCGCGTACTGCTGGAGCGCATGGGCACGTCCATGGGACGACGCTTCATCGTCGAGAATTGGCCGGGGGCGGGGGGCAACACCGGCACGGCGGCGGCCGCCAAGGCAGAGGCGGACGGATACACCCTGGTGATGAGCACGCTCGGGCCGCTCGCCGCCAACAAGACCTTGTTCCGTGACCTCGGCTACGACCCGGAGAACGATTTCGAACCGATATCCCTGTTCGCGAACGTACCGAACGTCATTGTGGTGAGCGCCAAGCTGCCGGTGAAGTCGCTCGCGGAGTTCATCGACCACGCGAAGAGCCGGCCGAAGGAGATCAACTACGGCTCCGTCGGCCCCGGCAGCTCGCAGCATCTCGCCGGCGCCTACTTCGAGCAAGTGGTCGGAATCCAGATGACGCATGTGCCGTATCGCAACATCGCGCAGTACGTTCCCGACCTCATCGCCGGGTCGGTGCCGGCGGGCTTTCAGTTCCTTCCCAATGTGATCGGCCCGCTGCGTTCCGGTGACGCGCGTGCGCTCGCGGTCACGAGCAGCAAGCGAATGGTCGCGCTGCCCGATATCCCGACCGTGGCCGAGGCCGGCATCAGCGGCTATGCGCCATCGGGCTGGCTCGCGCTGCTGGCGCCGCGCGGGACGCCGAAGCCGATCATCGCCAAACTGCACGAGGAGCTTGCCGCCGCAATCGCCGATCCCCTCGTGCGCGACAAGTTCAGCGAGCTCGGCGCCGAGCCGGTAGCGACCACGCCGGAAGAGCTCGCCCGGTTCATCTCCTCCGAGATCGCAAAATGGCGCGACATCATCAATCGGGCGGGCATTGCGACGCAGTAATTGAACCCAGACAAGCCGCGCCGAGAAGCGTATTTTGTCGGGGCTAGCTGCGGTGTGGAGGATCTCATGACGAAGGCGACGGACGGCTTGGAGCTGACGCGCGTCGGTGCCGGGACCGTGATGGGCGACCTGATGCGGTGCTACTGGATCCCCGCCGCGCTCTCTTCAGAACTCGTGCGCGATGGCGCGCCGGTTCGCCTGATGCTGCTCGGCGAGAAGCTCATCGCGTTTCGCGACAGCGCCGGCCGGGTCGGTGTGATGGACCATCGCTGTCCGCATCGGTGCGCGTCGCTGTTTCTCGGGCGCAACGAGGAAGGAGGACTCCGCTGCATCTACCACGGTTGGAAGTTCGACGTTGCGGGCAATTGCCTCGACATGCCGAGCCTGCCGCCACCCGGCTTTAAGGAAAAAATGAAGGCCAAGGCCTACCGGGTCGTGGAGCGCGCCGGCGTCGTCTGGGTCTACATGGGCTCCAGTGCCGAGGCGCCGCCGCTGCCGGCGTTCGAGATTCTCGATCTTCCCGAAGACGAGATCCGGGTGAGCTTCATCCAGCGCGACTGCAACTACCTGCAGGCGCTCGAGGGAGAGATCGACACCTCGCATTTCGGATTCCTGCACGCCGGTCATGTCGATGTGGACGATCTGGCAGAGGATGAGCCGGTGCGTAACACGGTCATCAACCGTGCGCCGGAGTATCATCTCGCCGATACCGAATGGGGCACGCAGTACGCCGGCTACCGCGAGGCCGCGCCGGGGCTCACGTACTGGCGGTTCGGAAACTTCCTGTTTCCGTTCTGGTCGCAGGCGCCCAACGGTGAGTTCGGCAGCCATATGCATGCGCGGGGCTGGGTGCCGCTCGACGACACCCACACTATGTTCGTCTTCCTGTGGTGGAAGAAGGCTGTGCACGCGGGTTCCCTGCCGCAGCCCGCTTTCAAGGACGGCTCCCCCATCGGCGGCACCGGCCGCGGCAACAAGATGCTGCCGAACACGACCGACTGGCTTGGGCGATGGCGCATGGCGGCGAACCCAAGCAACGACTGGGAGATCGACCGGGACGCGCAGCAAAGCAACCGGATCTATAGCGGGATCGACGGCATCCACCTGCAGGATCAGGCGATCACCGAGAGCATGGGACCGATCGTCGACCATGAGTTCGAGCACCTGGCGCCGTCGGACCAGATGATCACACGCACGCGCCGGCGCTTGCTGATGGCCGCGCGCGCGTTGCGAGAAAGCGGGACCGTGCCGCCAGGCGCCGATAACCCGGACGTCTACCGCGGCGCCCGCGCTGGCTATTTCGTGAGCCCGGACAAGAGCGCGTGGCGGGAGCTCTACGCCAATCAGCTCGCCGCGTCGGTGCATCCGGCGCAGAGCCCGTTGCGCGCGGCGGAGTGAGGCGCGGGTCGCGCGGCGCTCCGGGCCCGAGGCCTACTGGATCAGATCGCGCATCGCACGCACGGCCGCCGGATAGCCGTTGGCGCCGAGCCCCGCGATGATCGCGGTCGCGACCTTCGACACGTACGAATTGTGATAGTGCGACTCGCGCTTGTGGATGTTGGAGATGTGCAGCTCGATGATCGGCCCGGGAAACATCTTCAGCGCGTCGAACAGCGCGAGCGAGGTGAACGTGTAGGCGGCCGGATTGATGATGATGCCGCTGCCGTTGTCGATCGCCTCGTGCACCCAGTCGATCAGCTGCGTCTCGCTGTTGGTCTGGCGGAACTCGATCAGCTGCGTGCCGGCCTCGGCGCGGCACATCGTCTCGACATCGGCGAGCGTGGTGGTGCCGTAGATGTGCGGCTCGCGCGTGCCGAGGCGATTGAGGTTCGGACCGTTGAGGACGTAGATCGGTTTGGTCATGCGTTTTTCTTTCGGGTGGGAATAGCGGTTCAGCCCTTGTAGCCCATCAGTCGCGGCAGCCAGAGAACGGTCTCCGGGATGAAGGTGATGATCGCGAGCGCGACGATCATCGCGATGACGAACGGCATCGTGTCGCGGATGATGTGGCGCAGCGGCGCGCCCGAGATCGCCGAGATGATGAACAGCAGCAGCCCGTAGGGCGGCGTGACCAGCCCGATCATGATGTTGAACACCGCGACCACGCCGAAATGCACCAGGTCGATGCCGAGCGCCTTGGCGGTCGGGATGAAGATCGGCAGGACCACCAGGATGATGGTGCTGCCTTCGAGCAGGCAGCCGAGCACCAGCAGGATGACGTTCACCCAGAACAGGAACATCGTCGCGGAGAAATCGTAGCCGGCGAGCAGGCCCTTCACGGTCAGCGGGATCTGCTCGATCGTCACCACGTAGTTGAAGACGAGCGCGCCGGCGATCAGCATGCCGATCGAGGCGGTCGCGCGCGAGCTGTTGAGCACCGCGCGCATAGGTGTCGCGCCATCGTGATGTTGCGGTACCAGATGGCGCCGACGAGAAACGCGTAGGCGGCGGCGACGGCGGCGGCCTCGGTCGGCGTCATGACGCCGCTGTAGATCCCGCCGAGCAGGATGACCGGCATCAGCAGGGCCGGCAGCGCGATCCAGGTGATCATCGGCCATTCGCGCAGCGGGATCGGCTTCTCCACCGGATAGTCGTGCCGATGCGCCTGGATGGTGTTGATGACCATCTGCGCGAGCGCCATCAGCAGCCCCGGGATGACGCCGCCGATGAACAGATAGCCGACCGACGTGTCCGAGATCAGCGCGTAGAGCACCATCGGGATCGACGGCGGAATGATCGGCCCGATCACCGCGGATGCGGCGGTGACCGCCGCCGCGTAGCTGAGCGGATAGCGGTTGTTGCGCGTCATCATGTCGATGCTGATGCGCCCGGTGGCGGCGAGATCGGCGATCGCCGAGCCCGACATGCCGGCGAAGATGATGCTCTGCACGATGTTGATGTGGCCGAGCCCGCCGCGGAAGCGGCCGACCAGCATGTCGCAGAAGCGCAGCAGCTGGTCCGTCATCTTGCTGACGTTCATCAGCTCGGCCGAGAACAGGAACAGCGGCACCGCGAGCAGCACGTAGCTGTTGTAGAGGCCGTTCAGGATCTGCTCGGCCGAGGTGCCGAGGTCGAGGCCCGCCAGCAGCAGATAGAGGATCGAGCCGGCGATCATCGAATAGCCGATCGGCAATCCGAGCAGGCCGAGCGCCAGAATGGTGAGAATGCAGAGTCCGAACGGGCTGATCATAGTGCGGACCCGGCACCGATCTCGATGTCGGGCGGATGGCCGCGCAGCGCGCGCCACGTCAGGGCCGCATAGCGGATGATGACGCCGACCGAGAACACGATGTAGATCGAGTAGAGATAGTCGAGCCGGATGCCGAGATAGGCGGAGCGTTCGACCTTCAGGAAGGTCACGTAGCTGACGACCGCGGGCAGCGCGATCCCGAACAGCACGATCGCCGCGATGCCGGTGATGACCGTGCAGACGCAGCGCGTCTTGTCGCTGAGCGAGCTGTAGAAAATGTCGAAGCGGACTTCGTCCTTCTCGCGCAGGACGAAGACCGCGCCCCACAAGGTGCACCAGATCCAGGCGATCAGGCTCGCCTCTTCGGTCCAGCCGAGCGGATAATTGAAGACGTAGCGCGCCACGATCGTGAGGATGAAGCACAGGAACATGATCAGCAGCAGCGCCGCCGAGACGTTCTCGGCGCGCCGGCGCAGCCAGCGTCCCCAGGCGACGAGATCTGTCCCAGTCTCATTGCAGGCGTCACCCCGAATGAAAGCCGGCCGTCATCGAACGGACGACGGCCGGCATCCTCGATGCCGAGAACGAGTCCGTTTCGCTACTTGACCGCGTTGATGCGCTCGATCGCGCCCTTCGGCCACTCGTTGGCGTACTTGTCGAGATACTTCTTCTGCGCGAAGGCGCGGAAGGCGTTCTGGTCCGGCGCGTAGACCTGCTTGCCTTCCTTCTTGAAGAACTCGATCGCGTCCTGTTCCTGCGCGTTGTATTTCGCCGCGTTCGCGTCGAACGCCTTGTCGGCCTCGGCGCGCAGCTTCGCCTGCTGCGTCCGGCTTCAGGCTCGCCCACGCCTTCTTCGACACCGCCAGCATGTCGTAGCCGAGCACGTGGTTGGTCAGGATGAACTGCGAGGTCACCTCGTAGAACTTCATCGACCGGCCGGAGACGAGCGGATTGTCCTGCCCGTCGACCGCGCCCGCCTGCAGCGCGGTGTAGAGCTCCGCGTAGGCGACCGGCGTCGGATTGGCGCCGAGCGACTCGCCGAGGAACTGCCAGAACTCGCCCGGCGGCATGCGCAGCTTGACGCCGGCGAGATCGGCCGGCGTGTTGATCTTCTTGGTCGGCTTCAGGTTGACCTGACGCGCGCCGAAGAAGACCGGGCGGATCAGCTCGATGCCGAGCTGGTCGCGCGCCATCTTGATGAACTCCTGGCCGACGTCGCTCGCGAAGGTCTTCTTCAGGTGATCGTAGTCGCGGAACAGATAGGCCGAGGTCATCAGCGACCAGGCCGGGAATCTGCTTCGAGATGTCGGCGGGCGCGAGATTGCACAGTTCGAGGTTCTCGCGCTGGAGCGCGACGAGCTCGGTGCCCTGCTTGAACAGCGTGTTGCTCCAGTACGGCTCGAAATCGAAATCGTCCTTCATCGCGGCGGCGAACGCCTTGTAGCCCTCGGCGCGAAGATCGGTTTCGGGGAATGCGCAGCTGAAGCGCATCTTCGGCTTGGCCTGTGCGTAGCTCTTTGCGACGTGCCGAGCGCGAGCGCGGCGGCGCCCGCGGCCAGCAGTGATCGGCGGGTGATTGTGCGGTCATCCGTGTCCTCCCTGCTACCGCGCTCTCGTTCGAGATGCGTCGGAGCCATCTATTGCGTTGGGTGAATGACAAATCAATAGGCAATTTGCATTTTCATATGAGATTTTTCGTATTCGTATGATATGAGCGGAACGGTGCATGACGTGCGCTGCGCGCGCCGGCGCTGCGTGCCACAGCGAAAACCGAGACGAATCAACGACGATGCTGACCAGAACCTCCGACTACGATTCGGTCAGCGAGAAGGCCTATCGGCGCATCCGCACCGACATCATCTTCGGCAAGCTCGGTCCCGGCCGAGAAGCTGAAGCTCGACCGGCTGCGCGAGGACTACGGCGCGAGCGTCAGCACGCTGCGCGAGCTGCTGAACCGGCTCGCGTCCGAAGGGCTGGTGGTGGCCGAGGGGCAGCGCGGCTTCGAGGTCGCGCCGGTCTCGGCGGAGAACTTGCGCGAGATCGCGGCGCTGCGGCTGCTGCTCGAGTCGCACGCGCTCGCGCAGTCGTTCCGCGCCGGCGACATGGACTGGGAGGGGCGCGTCGTCTCCGCCTACCACAAGCTCTCGGCGATCGAGAAGAGGCTGCGTCGCCGGCGACCGCGCCGATGCCGAGACCTGGAAGCGCTACGACTGCGAATTCCATCACGCGCTGATCTCGGCCTGCGGCTCGAACGCGCTGCTGGAAACGCACGCGCCGGTCTACGACAAATACCTGCGCTACCAGATGATCGCCGGCATCTTCCGCGGCGAGATCGCGGCGCGCGAGCACCAGACGCTGCTCGAATGCGCGCTCACCCGCGACGCAAAGACGGCGCGCGACGTGCTGGTGGTCCACATCGAGGCGTGCGTGGATTTCACGCTCGCAAACGGGAAGTGGCCGAAGGGGATGTAGCGCCTCGCGGCCCGACCCACAGCTCCGCCGCTTGACTCCAGGCGGATAACGAGCCGTGACCGTCGATCTGCTCATCGGGTTGCGGCGGCCGCTGGGCGGCAGTTTCCGCTTCTGACCCGAAGCAGACCTTCTTAGTCTTCGGCTTGAGCTTATCGTATTTGCCGCAACAGGAATTGGCAGTCCGCTGAAGTGTGGTTGAGGCGGCGCCTTGCGCCCCCTACTCCTCCCGATACCCCAGCGCCTGCTCGTTCCCCGTCGCGCCGTAATACTTGAACGGCAGGAACTTGCCGGTCATGGCGATCTTGACGCGATCGCCCTTCGGGTCCGGCTGGCGGTCGATGGTCATGTCGAAGTCGATCGCCGACATGATGCCGTCGCCGAACTCCTCCTCGATCAGCACTTTCCAGGCCGGGCCGTTGACCAGCACCAGTTCGTAGAAGCGGTAGATCAGCGGATCGGTCGGCGGCATCGGCGTGCCGGTGCCGCGATACGGCACCTCGTTGAGCAGCGCTTCTTCCGCCTTCGAGAGGCCGAACAGCTTCGCGGCGGCGGCCGCCATCGGCTTGGTCATCTTCTGCTGGCCGAGCACGCCGCCCGCGATCATCACCGGCGACATGCCGCCGATCTGCTCGCAGACATGCTTCCATGTCCAACCCTTCTCGCGCTTGATGTCGAGGAGCTTTTCGGTGAGGTGTTCGCGCTTCATTGTCTTCTCCGGGGTTAGGCGACGCGCGCGGACGCGTCCGGCGGTGACGAGTTTTCGATGATGCCCGGCCGCACCACCGGCACGGCGCGCGGGTCGTGCGTGCGGCCTTGTCTCTCGGCGGCGAAGTTTTTCGAGCGCGTGACGAGGAAGTCGATGATGTGGTTGCGCACCGCGTAGTAGAGCGGATGGCGGTGGATGTCCGCGCGGGCGCGGTCCTTCGGCAGCGGGTTGTCGACGATCTCGGCGAGCTTGGCGTCCGGGCCGTTGGTCATCAGCACGATGCGGTCGGCGAGATAAATCGCCTCGTCGACGTCGTGCGTGATCATGAACGCGGTCTGCCCGGTGGTGAGGCAAATGCGCCGCACCTCGTCCTGCAGGGTGCCGCGCGTGAGCGCATCGAGCGCCGAGAACGGCTCGTCCATCAGCATGATCTTCGGCTCGATCGAGAGCGCGCGCGCGATGCCGACGCGCTGCTTCATGCCGCCGGAGAGTTCGGCCGGGCGCTTGCTTTCACTGCCGGTGAGGCCGACCAGATCGATGAATTTCTGCGCCTGCGCGTGGATTTTTCCACGCGGCCATTTTCGCCATTTCGACGACACCGCATACGCGACGTTGCCCATGACGGTGCGCCAGGGGAGCAGCGCATGGCTCTGGAAGATCACCGCGCGGTCGAGCGATGGGCCTTCGATCGCCTGGCCGTCGACGATCACGACGCCCTCGGACGGCGCATCGAGGCCGGCGAGGATGTTGAGCACCGTGGTCTTGCCGCAGCCCGAATGGCCGATCACGCAGGTGAAGCCGCCGCGCGGCATCGCGAGCCAGAAATCTTCGAATATCGCGGTCGCGCCGTAGCGCTTGGAGATGCCCTCGATGGAGATGAACTTGTCCACGAGGGCCTCACTCCGGAAACGTGACCAGGCGCGTGAGCCGCGCCAGGATCAGGTCGAGCAGCATGCCGACAATCCCAATCAGAAGAATTGCAATTATTACATTTGTGATTGAAAGATTATTCCATTCGTTCCAGACGAAGTAACCAATGCCCGTTCCCCCGACGAGCATTTCGGCTGCAACGATCACCAGCCACGCAATGCCGATCGAGATGCGCATCCCGGTGAGGATCGTGGGCGCCGCAGCCGGCAGGATGATCGTGAAGGCGCGCCTCAGCGTGCCGACTTCGAGCGTGCGCGCGACGTTGAGCCATTCCTTGCGCACCGCAGCGACACCGAACGCGGTGTTGATCAGCATCGGCCAGAGCGAGCAGATGAAGATGACGAAGATCGC
This sequence comes from uncultured Alphaproteobacteria bacterium, assembly GCA_963778455.1. Taxonomy (GTDB): domain Bacteria; phylum Pseudomonadota; class Alphaproteobacteria; order Rhizobiales; family Xanthobacteraceae; genus PALSA-894. The sequence continues at coordinate 531,641 of CAVZUL010000004.1, read as the reverse complement.
CGAGAGGCTCGAATCCTTGATGGTGTAGAGCGCGAGCGGCATCCAGGCGAGCGGCGAGATTGGTTTGAGCACCTGAATGAAGGGATCGAGCGCTTTCGAGAACAGCGGCGACATGCCGATCAGGAAGCCGATCGGGATCGCGACCAGCACGGCAAGCAGATAGCCCGTGGCGACGCGCGCGATCGAATACGCAAGCTGGATGCCGACGCCCTTGTCGTTCGGGCCGTTGTCGTAGAACGGCCGGCGCAGGTGCTCCCACAGCTTGGCGCCGACATCGAGTGGCCCGGGCATCGCGGATTTGCCCTGCGTCGCGGTCTGCCCCATCAGCTTGGCGTATTCGGGGTCCATCTGCGCGACGGTGCCGGTCCCGCGGACGCTGAGATGCCACGCGAGAACGAACGCGATGAAGATGAACACCGAGACGAGCGCGGCGCGCAGTGTGAGTGACGACGTCATGCGAGAGCCCGGCAGCCCAGCACTACGACGATCGCTTGATCGCAAAGCTCTTCACGTAATCCTCCGGCTTGGCGGGATCGAACGTCTTGCCCATAACCGAGAAGCTCTTGGTCGTGGCGGCAGGCGGCGTCAGGCCGACTTCCTTCATCAGCTTCGCGGTGTCGGTCGCGAGGAAGACCTGCTTGGCGATGCCCGCGTAGTCGACATCGCCCTTGATCTGGCCCCAGCGCTTCATCTGCGTGAGGATCCACACCGCGAACGACTCGTAGGGGAACGGATCGAAGTCGACGCGGTTCGCGTCCTTCCTCACCGTGCCGAGGCCGTCCGCGAATGTGCCGGTGAGAATCTGTTCGAGCACCGTCACGGGCTGGTTGATGTAGTTGGCGGGCGCGATCGCCTCGGCGATCTGCTTGCGGTTCTCGGCTTTGCTTGCAAAGCCGGTCGCGTCGATGATCGCCTTGAGCAGCGCCGCGTAAGTATTCGGCGACGACGTGATGAATTCCTTCGACGCCGCGAACGCGCAGCACGGGTGCCCGTCCCACATCTCCTTCGAGAGCAGATGGATGAAGCCGACGCCGTCGAACACGGCGCGCTGGTTCATCGGGTCGGGGCCGAGGAAGCCGTCGATATTATCGGCGCGCAGGTTCGCCACCATTTCGGGCGGCGGCACGGCGCGAATCTGGATGTCCTGATCCGGATCGAGCCCGTGCTCGGCGAGGTAATAGCGCAGCAGATAGTTGTGCATCGAGTAGTCGAACGGCACCGCGAACTTGAACCCCTTCCAGGATTTCGGATCGCGCTTGTCCTTGTGCTTCACGGCGAGCGTGATCGCCTGTCCGTTGATGTTCTCGATCGCCGGCACCGTATAGGGCACCGGATTCGATCCGACACCGAGCGAAATCGCGAGCGGCATCGGCGAGAGCATGTGTGCGGCGTCGTATTCCTTGTTCAGCGTCTTGTCGCGGATGACAGCCCACCCCGCGGTCTTGATCACCTCCACGTTCAGCCCGTGCTTGGTGTAGAAGCCCATCGGGTGCGCCATGATGATCGGCGTCGCGCAGGTGATCGGGATGAAGCCGACCTTCAGGTCCTTCTTCTCAAGCGGCCCGCCCTGCGCGAACACCTCGGTCGCGGTCTTGAGCGGAAAAAACTGGGAGAGCGCTGCCACCGCGGTGGAAGCACCGACGCTTTTCAGGAACGCGCGCCGTGCGGCGTCCTTGGGGAAAATCTTGTGCATGACCGCGGAAGCGACCACGCCCTCGTAGGTCTTTTCCTGGTTCGGCGCGGCGGCCGGCTCGCATATCATAGTGCGGCGCGCGTCGTAGTCGTGCTCCAGCGCGCTGCGATGGCGGCCGCAGGCGCACCCCGACCGGTCGAGCGGGCGGTTGGGGTCGAACGGCTGGTCATAGATCGTCATCGGCGCGCTCCCTCGTCTGGCGCCGAACAGGTTTGCAATGGACATGCCAAGCCGCGCGTGGTGCGGCGTCAGGATGAAATCGTCATGAAATCAGATGGATGACGCTCAACCCGCGCGCTCCTTTCGGTAGCCGTGCGGGTAGCGGCGAAGTCTGCCGCCGAATTGAGCAGCGCTGCTCAGCGAACGGGCGTTACGCTCGATGAATGTGCGCATCCGGCAGCCGACGCTGACTCACCTCTCCCCACCTGCCACCCACAGCCCTGCCGCCACGCACACAACGCCCGCCATCATCCCGGCCGTCACCGGCTCGCCGAGCAGCGCGACGCCGAGTGCCGCGGCGGTGATCGGCGAGAGCGCCAGAAACACGGTCACGCGCGTCGCCGCGATGTTTTTCAGCGCCCACAGCCACAGCACATAGCCGCCGCCGGACGAGAGCCCGATGAACACGATCGCGGCCCAGGCGTGCGCTGAAAGCTGCGCGGGCGCGGCGAACAAATCGCCGAGCGCGGCCGGCACAAGCAGCGCGAGCGCCGCCGCCAGCATGGCGAAGGCACTGACGGGGAGCGTCGGGTAGCGCGCGAGATATGGCCGGTAGAGCACGCTGCAGATCGCGCCGGTCGCGGCGCTCGCGAGGATCGCAAGCTCGCCGCCAAGCGCGCTCCAGCCATGAACTGAAGCGCCGTTCAGGATTTTGTCGCTGAGCGCGAGGAACACGCCGAGCAGTGTCGCGAGGATGCCGCTGATCTTGCGAACAGTGACGCGCTCGTGGCCGAGCAATGCGGCTACTACGAGCGTCAGCAGCGGGAAGGTCGCGAAGATGAGCGCGCCGCGCGCCGTCGGCACGGTTTGCAGACCGTAGTTCAAGAGCGCGATCAGAATGCCGAACTGGCCGATGCCGAGGAGCGCGATCGGCACGATGTCGGCACGGGCAAAACGCACGCGCCGCGCCATCGCGACCGCAGGGACAAGGCAAGCAACGCCAATGGCATAGCGCAGGAAAGCGAGCGAGGCCGGAGAGATGTCGGAGGCCACATAGCGCGTCGCCGTGATCGCGGCGCCGACCTGAATGCCGGTCAGCGCGGCGGCGAGAACCGCCAATGAAGTGCGATTCAAAGCGCGCGTTCCCAAGTTTCGCCGATGAGATCGACGCCGAACGAGTGATGTGGCTCCTGCGCCGTGAGCTTGAATCCGGCGCGCTGATAAATGCCGCGCGCCGCGGTCAAAATGCTTTGCGTCCACAAGGTCATGGACGAATAGCCTGCGGTCTTTGCGAAGCGTAAGGCTTCCTCGACGAGACGCCGCCCGAGCTTCAATCCTCGCGCGCGAGGATCGACGATCAGCAGGCGGAGCTTCGCGATCTCGTCGTTCTTGGCGACGACGAACACCGAGCCGACGCGCTCGCCGTCGAGCTCGGCGATCCAGCAGCGCTCGCGGCGAGGATCGAAGTTCTCGATGAACTCGGCGGTGATCTTGCCGACGAGCGCCTCGAACGTGATGTCCCAGCCGTATTCGGCCGCATACAGCGCGCCGTGCGCGGAGGTGACCCAGCCCATGTCGCCCGGCTGATGTGTTCGCAGAATAATCGCCGGAACAGCGGGCGAGGTTTGCGAGGATGCACCGAGCAGCGATTCCACGGTGTTCATCGCGCCGACGATGCGTTGTTGCTCGGCGGGCTGGAGCTTCTCCAGCATTGCGGCGACCTGGTCGTGCGAGCCTTTGTTGAGCGGCGCGAACGCCTTGCGGCCCTTTGCGGTGATCGTGATGACGCTTTGCCGGCCGTCGGTCGCGGCACGCTTCTTCGCGAGCAATCCTTGCTCGGCGAAACGCCGGAGTATTCGGCTCAAGTATCCGTGGTCGAGGTCGAGATCCGCCGCGAGCTCGCTTGCCGTCACGCTGTCGCGATGCGCAAGCTCGTAAAGCACGCGCGCCTCGGTGAGCGAGAACGGCGTCGCCACCAGGCTTTCCTGCAACAGCCCAAGCTGGCGCGTATAGAAGCGTGAAAAGCGCCGCACCGCCGCGATGCGCGCTTCGAGATTGGGGGCAAGCGGGGTCATGCGTCACCTGCCGGATCTTTGCCGGAAGATGACAGTGTCAACCAATTATTTGACTAAGTCAAATATCTGGTTTTCGGACTGTCGTGCGCAATGTGGTCAGCCGGCTTCGTCCGATCCGGCGCAACAGACCCGCTTCCGGATCGTTGGCGTCCGCGCGGTGTCCGCCGAGTGCGGCATAGAAGGATTTCCGCAAGATCAATCCCTGCTCGGGCCGAGGAAGGGGCGAGAACGCACGGCTCAGCCACGCCACAACGCCGTTGATTTCGGTGGCGAACACAGCCGCGCGGGGCTCGCTTGTGGCCTGCTGAACGAACCCGATGGTCTCATCCACCCAGCTCGATCCCGGCACGATTCCGGGCCGGAGAAACATCAGCCACTCGCCGCGCGCAGTTGCCGCCGCTGCTTTCAGACGCGGGCCGAGCGGCTGATCCGATAAGACGAACTTGCACCCCGCGACGTCCGCGACTTGCTCGGTTTCATCGCGCGAGCCGCCATCCGCCACGATCACCTCGCGTACCACGCCCGCCGTCGCGCCCGGCACGAGTGCTGCGAGCGTTGCCACAAGCGGGCGCTCCGAATCGCTGGTCGCAATGATGACGCTGAACATCGAAGTGCCGGCCCCCGGGCGCCCTCATCCTGCCGCAACCCCAACGCAATTCCTAGCGGGCGAAAAGCCAAAATAATCAGCATCTTGTATGCGTGGGCCATCACAAAATTTGACAGAATTGTTCTTGTTTTGTTCATGACGGTTGGCTATATGGCTTTCATGGCTCAAGCAGCAGCAGCACTAAGACGCCCGCCGGTGCCAGCGCCCTCCGTGGCGCCAGCGGGCGAATTCCTCGGCACCGCCGTCGACCGTGAGCGGCGGCGTGGCCGGGGAACTATCTCCAACGCCTCGGGACGCTACGAACCGACCGCGCGCATCGCGTTCGACGACGGCTGGCAATCGATCGAGGAGTTGCCGGCGTTCGACACCACGGTCACCATCGAAACCGCGCGCAAGATCATCACGCGCAACGACTCGCCCGACATCGGCTTCGACCGCTCGATCAATCCCTATCGCGGCTGCGAGCACGGCTGCGTGTATTGTTTCGCGCGGCCTACGCACGCCAACATGGGACTCTCGGCCGGACTCGATTTCGAATCCAAGCTGTTCGTCAAGCCGGACGCGCCCGAACTGCTGGAGCGCGAGATTTCCGCGCCGAAATATTCCCCGCGCGTGATCGCGATCGGCACCAACACCGACCCGTATCAGCCGATCGAGCGCAAATACGAGGTGATGCGCGGCATCCTCGAAGTGCTCGATCGCGCCGGCCATCCGGTTGGCATCGTGACCAAGTCCGCGCTGGTGCTGCGCGACATCGATATTCTGGCGCGCATGGCGCGGCGCAATCTGGTGAAGGTCGCGCTGTCGGTGACCAGCCTCGATCCAAAGCTCGCCCGCGTGATGGAGCCGCGCGCCGCGACGCCGCAGCGCCGGCTCGAAGCGATCCGCCGCCTTGCCGACGCCGGCATTCCGACTTCGGTGATGGTCGCGCCGGTCATTCCGGCGATCAACGACATGGAGATCGAGCGCATCCTCGACGCCGCTGCCGCGGCCGGCGCGAAGGAGGCGGGCTACGTCCTGCTGCGCCTGCCGCTCGAAGTGCGCGACCTGTTCCGCGAATGGGTGACGGAGAATTTCCCGGATCGCGCGCGCCACGTGTTCAAGCTGATCCGCGACATGCGCGGCGGCAAGGACTACGACGCGAAGTGGGGTGAGCGCATGACCGGCTCGGGGCCGATCGCCTGGATGATCGGCCGTCGTTTCGAGGCCGCGTGCGAACGGCTCGGCCTCAACCGGCGCAAGCTCAAGCTCGCCACCGAGCACTTCACGCCGACGCGCAAGCGTCCGCAGCAGCTCTCGCTGCTATGAGCGACGCAATGCAGGCCCGTCTCGACGCAAGGCAGAGCCGCCGCCTCAATGTAGTGGCGCTCGGGCTGCCACGGAAGCGGTGCTACACGCCGCACACCGCAGAAAATGGCGACGTGACGAAAGCCGCCGAAACATTCCGGTTTGCGCGGTTCATTCACCGAGACGGGTATAATCCTCCCTCCGCAGCGATTCCCTGCTTAAGGAGCCCGACTAAAGAGGGTGGCGGTCATGAGTTGGCAAGACGACTTTCAGCGTCGCATGTTCATCGAAGAGAGCTTCCGAAAGGCGGCCGGACTCGATGACTTCACCACCAGGTTGCGGCGAGAGGCCGAACTGGCGGACGTGACGCGATACGCCCACGATACGACGCACCTCTATGCGCCGCAGTACCAAGTCGCTGACGTTCTTGCCGAGCGGGCTCGGGAAACCGCGCTGCGGTCGCAGCTACTGCTTCCGGCGTCGCCGCACGACATTCGGCAGTTGTACCGAGACCAGACCCTTGGCGTAGCTGATCTGCCAGCACGGCAAGGGATCGAGAGCTACTGGGAACGGCATCAGCGTCACTTCGCAATTCCTGAAGCAACGCGGCTGCAACAGCTCGCGACGGATGTGCTTTTCCAGCGCGACCTACATATGCCCGCCAGTAGCATCGTCGCCGAAATGCAGCGGATGCAAACGCCATGGCTGGATACGCGTCATGCGCTCGAATCCGCAACGAGCTTCGCGACTATCCATGCGATTGGCTACGGCGCGACGCACACGCCCTTCGCCCCGGAGTTTACTGGGACGTTACGCCAGCATCTTGGCGACTGGCGCGATGTGACGGCTATTCCACAGACCATCTTCGAAGACCCCGCTGCTCGTACGGAGTTCTACTTCGACCGCGGCTTCCAAGCCCGACTGGTCGAGTTTCCGCCCGAGGCCTTCGAAGAAGCCATCGAAAATGCGGGACTATTTCTGGTCGAGGAAGATGAATCGGAGCTGGTCTGGAACGATCGTACGTACGTGCATGTGGTGCGTATCGAGTTTCGTCTTCGGGTCTTTGTGAATGAGGTCATGACGCGGGAGTTCGGCGAGAATTGGCATGACCGGCTCCCCGAGCTTGTGAAGCGTTGGAAGGAAACGAAACAAAAGCGTCTGAAGGAGGGACAACCCGAAAGGTCGAATCTCATTGACTATTCGGAACTGTCAGACCTAGCCGAAATCATGCAGCGGAAAGACCACTTTCCGTTTTTCAAGCCCACGTTCCAACGGGTTGAGTCAATGCAGGAGACCTTCAGGCGGGTGCTTCCAGCGCGACACGCCGTTATGCACTGTGGAGTAGTGACGCAAATCGACTATCTGACTGTAATGACCGAGCACGCGCGACTTCGTCGAGTCATCGAGCCGGAAGATTAAACCAAGGCGGGCACGATCCCGAGAAGGTCCGGCAATCGGCGACGAGTGAGTGACTGTCAAAGAAGCCTGCGTCTTTCGCTATCCGCGGGCCAATTCCGCGGCGATCACCGCGCGCAGGGGCGGCAGGGACTCGTTCATCGTCTTCCATACATAACGCGCCGCAACATCTTCATAGTCGTGGCGATAGACGTTGCCGGCGCCCGCCATCTGCTTCCACGCAATGCCGGGATGCCGCTCCTTCAAGCTCTGCGGCAGCCGTCGCGACGCCTCGGAAATGATCTCCAGGCAGCGCGTCACTGCATAGACGGTCTTTGAATCGTTGATAAACGCATCGCGGTCGGCGCCAGCGATGAAGGCCGTAGCGAGTTCGATGTGATGGAGGATATCGCGAAGGGCAACGTCGTCTTGCTTAGAAGGCATAGACGGCGTCGGCTACAGCGGGACGAATGAAGGGCTTTAAATTGTCTCGGCTCACGACATCGACCGGACCATCGAACAGGCTCGCGATATACTCTTTGATCTCAGCATATTCGAACACGCCGATATCCGCCTCGGGCTCGATCTCGATCATGATGTCGATGTCGCTGTCGGGGCGGTTCTCGCCGCGCGCGACCGACCCGAACAGCGCGGCACGGCGCACGCCGCGCGCGCGAAGGTCGCTTTCATGGCGACGCAGGATCAACAGAGCATCCTCGGTTCTCATGACGCCATTGTACCATATCGCGCAGCGTGGTTGGGAGTGCAAGAAACGCGCGGTTTTTCTGAGAAAAATGCGATCCTGACGGGCACAAGATCGAAGTGGTGTTTCAATAGCGCTACAAGATCACACGGCCTCAACGGGTCAATTGAACTGGGCACACGATCCGCGCAGGATGGCGTGCATCGCCGCTGTGCAGAATTTCGGAGGGATACGTCCATGGATCTGAAAAACGCGGTCGCTGTCGTCACCGGCGGCAATGGCGGGCTCGGGCAGCGCATCTGCCATGCGCTTGCGCGAGAAGGCGCCAATCATCGCGGTCGTCTATGCGCAGAGCGCAAACGAAGCCGGAGCGGTCGCCGATGAAATGCGCAAGCACAGCGTCGACGCGCAGGCATTTCAGTGCGACCTGACGCAGCCGGCGCAAATCGCAGCGCCTGGTCGATGACGTGGTGAAGCGCTTCGGCCGCCTCGACATCCTGATCAACGATGCCGCCTACAACAAGGCGATCCCGTTCAAGGATCTCGACGGCCTGACCACCGAGGAATGGTCGAAGATCATCGACGTGAACCTCACCGGTCCGATGCACGCCATCAAGGCCGTGGCGCCGGTGATGAAGAAGCCAGGGCCGCGGCCGCATCGTGAATATCTCGTCGATCGCGGGGCTTCATCCGGGCGGCTCGTCGATCGCCTACGCGGTCTCCAAGGCCGGCCTCATTCACCTGACGCGCTGCATGGCGGTCGCGCTCGCGCCGGAGGTTCTGGTGAATTGCGTCGCGCCCGGCCTGCTCGAAGGCACGCGCGCGACCGCGAACCTGTTGAAGTCGCAGATCGACAACTCCGCGGCCGCCGCGCTGCTCAAGCAGGCGGCCGACAAGGACGATGTCGCCGATCAGGTCGTCACCATGTGCCGCACCGAGACCATGACCGGCCAGACGGTCGCGATCGATTCCGGGCGGATATTTCACTAGACGGCGCCGGGCCCATGCTTGGCCATCTCTCCTTCGGTGTGTCGGACCTTGCACGCGCGATCGACGTTCTATGACGCGACGCTCGCGGCTCTCGGCTATGTCCGCGTATGGACGAGCGAGAGCGCGGCGGGCTACGGCGCACCCGGCGGCAATGACCGGCTTGGCATTGAAGCTGCAGTCCCATCCGGTGGTGCCGCCCGGACCCGGATTTCATCTCGCCTTCGTCGCCGAAAGCCCAACGGCGGTCGACTGCTTTCACGCCGCCGCGCTCGCGTCAGGCGGCACCGATGAAGGCGCCCCGGGGCCAAGGCCGCACTACGGGCCGAGCTACTACGCGGCTTTCGTTCGCGATCCCGACGGACACAAGCTCGAAGCCGTGTTCCAGTAGCCCGGACGCGATTTGTCCCCGGCCTTCACAGGCCGCGGTCCGTACAATTGAGTTCCCTGCAGCGATCCGCGCAGGATCGCCGCCATGAGTCGCGCCGCTGCCGCACGCCTTCCGCTGGGCGATCCCGATCCGCGCCCGACCTTCAATCGCGAGCGATACGCGATGAAGCGGGGATATTTCCGGTCGCGGGCTGCGACGAGGCGGGCAGGGGACCGCTCGCCGGTCCGGTGGTCGCCGCCGCCGTCATCCTCGATCCGAAACGCATTCCGCGAGGACTGAACGACTCCAAGAAGCTGAACGCCGAAACGCGCGCGGTGCTGTACGAAAAGATCTGCTCCACCGCGCAGGTCGCAGTCGCGATCGCGCCGCCTTCGCGCATCGAGACCGACAATATCCGCGGCGCCTCGCTCTGGGCGCTGGCGCGCGCCGTCAAGGCGCTTCCCGTGTCGCCAAAGCTTGTGTTCGTCGACGGCATCGATCGCATCGATGTCGGATGCGAATGCCGCGCAGTGATCAGCGGCGATGCGCTGGTGCTGTCGATCGCCGCGGCCTCGATCGTCGCGAAGGTGACGCGCGACCGGCTGATGGGCTGCCTCGGCGCCGCGCATCCGGGCTACGGCTTCGAGCGCCACATGGGCTATTCGGTGCCGGAGCATTTCGCGGCGCTCAGCCGGCTTGGCCCCTGCGTGCATCACCGCCGCAGGTTCGCGCCCGTGGCGGCGCTGCTCGGCCTGCCCGAGATCGTCGCGGAAATTGATGAAACCGCGCAGCTAAGTCTCTAAACTCCCTTCATGTCCGCCGCCTATCCCGCCGCGAACGATCGCGCGCCGATGTTCCGCGTCTCGCTCATCCTCGAGGCGTTGCGCGCGCGCCCCGCGCTGATGTTCTGGGTGGCGGCGCTAGCGCAAGGCACGTTGTGGACGCTGGTGCCGTCGCTGTTCTACGCGGCGCCGCCCGGCGAGGTCCCGCTTGTGCTCGCGGTCGGCCGCGAATGGGTGCTCGGCTCGCCCTATGGGCCGCCGCTCGCCTATTGGCTTGCCGACATCGCATTCACGCTCGCGGGCGGCGTGCGTCGGCCTTTACGTGCTCTCGCAGCTTTGCGTGGTCGTCACCTATTGGGCGGTGTTCGCGCTCGGCCGCCGCATCGTCGGCACCGCGCACGCCGCGATGGCGGTCCTGCTGATGGCCGGCATCAGCGTGTTCACGGTGCCGACCATCGAATTTCGGGCCGAGCGTGCTCGCGATGCCGCTCACCGCGCTCACGCTACTGTTCGCCTACCGTGCGCTGGCCGACAATTGGCGCGGCGACTGGCTCGCGTCGGGCGTCGCGCTCGGCCTGCTGCTGCTCACCGACCTACGCGGGGCTGATCCTGCTTGCGCTGATGATCGCTGTTCGTTGCCGCGACCGAGCGCGGGCGCAGCCGGCTCGGATCGATCGGGCCGTGGGCTGCCGCCACCATCGTGGTGCTGATCGTTTTTCCGCACCTGTTCTGGCTCGAACGTTCCGGCTTCAGCCCGCTGCCGATGCTCCGCGAGCTTGCCCGGTCTGCTCGCTCGGCGAAAAGCGGCTGATGGCGTGGGTCAATCTCGTTCTGCTGCTGGCTGTTCAGCCACGCCGGGCCTCGTCGTGCTGATGCTGGTCGCCGGCGGTTTCCTCGCCGGGAAGCGCGCGAGCGCGCCGGCGGTCGAGCGCGTGCCGGCCGAGCCGTTCGCGAAAAACTTCGTCTATTTCTTCGCGCTCGCGCCGGCCTTCGTCGCGACACTGCTCGCTGTGCTGCTGGGACGCACGACGCCGGTCGGCGGCGCGGCGCCGCTCGTCGTGCTGTCGGGCCTCGCGGTCGTGGTCGCGGCGGGCGACACGATCCGGCTCTATCGGCAGCGCATCAGCGCGCTGGTCTGGCTCGGCCTGCTGCTCGTGCCGCCCGGCCGTGATCGTCGCCGCGACCGTGACGTTGCCGTGGACCGCCGCGGTCGATCTCGAAGTGAGCAAGCCCGCCAACGCGATGGGGCAATTCTTCACCGAGACGTTCCGCCGCCGCACCGGCAAGCCGCTCGCGATCGTGATCGGCGACGTGCGCACCGCCGGGCTCGTCGCGCTCGCCTCGCCCGACCGGCCGAGCCTCTACGTCGATGGCTCGCCCGCGCTCGCGCCCTGGCTCTCCGACGAGGCAGTGCGCGAGAAGGGCGCGATCCTTATCTGGACCGCGACCGATACGGCAGGCACGCCGCCGGCGGCGCTGAAGGCGCGCTTCCCCGACATGGTTGCCGAAGTGCCGCGCTCGTTCGACCGCTCGGTGCAGGGGCGGCTGCCGCTCGCTGCGCATCGGCTGGGCGGTGATCCGGCCGCGCTGATTTTTTCGCGCTCAGCGCGGCGCGATCGCCGCGAGATAGCGCTCGACCGACCGGTTGAAGGCCTGCTTGGCGCCGGTCTCGATGACGCTCTCGAAGAAGTTGCCGAACATCTTGTCGAACTCGAACGGCGCGAGCGCATGTGCGATCGCCTTCACGCGATCCGCCGGCAGCGGAACGATAGTTCGGATAGCTGCGCATGAAGGTCACATGCGCCGCGGTCCGCCGCCACATAGGCGGTGTCCGAGCAGCAGACGATGCCGCGCCCGGACGCGCCGCCGGCCCAATGCAGCATGCTGGAGCCGGTGAAGTGACCGCCGCCGCGGATCAGCGTCGCGTCGGGCGTGAGCCGCAGCGTCTCGCCGTCCCAGAGCTTGATGCGCGGTCCCTTCCGCATGATCCATTCGCGGTCGTCGGCATGGACATGAACGGGCACATCGAACGCCTCGGCCCACTCGTTCATCGTCGTGTAGAAGTGCGGGTGCGAGATCGCCATCGCCTGCACGCCGCCGAGCGCCTTGATGAGCGAGACCGTCGCGTCATCGAGCATCGAGATGCAATCCCACAGCACGTTCCCGTGCGCCGTGCGCATCAGCACCGCGCGCTGGCCGATGGCGAAGCGCGGCTGCGTCGCGATGCCGATAATTCCCGGCTCATACTGGTGCCAGCCGTTCACATGGGTGACCGCGAGCTTGTCCTGCGTGGTCCAGCCTTGACCCGACGGCGGCACGTATTGCCGCTCGTCGTCACAGATCGGGCAATTCGGCGGAGGCTTGTCGGCGGGCGGATACTGCGTTCCGCAGGTCGTGCAGATGAAGGCTTCCATGTCTCCCTCAGTGATAGCTTTCGCCTTCGCGCACCTTGCCGCGGAACAGGTAATAGATGAAGCCCGTGTACATCAGGATGATCGGCAGCAGCGGCAGCGTGCCGAGCAGCATGAAGATCTGGCTCGCGGGCGCGGCCGCCGCATCCCAGATCGTGATGCGAGGGCGGCACGAGATAGGGATAGACCGAAATCGCGAGCCCCGCATAGCCGAGCATGAACAGCGCGATCGCGGCAAAGAACGGACGCGACGTCGCGGCCCTGATCGAGCCAGCGCCACGCCATGAAGGCGATGAGCGCGGTGATGATCGGGACCGGCCACAGGAACAGGATGTTCGGCAGCGAAAACCAGCGCTCGCGGATGCGCGGGAATTGCAGCGGCGTCCACAGGCTCACGATCGCCATGAAGGCGAGCACGGCGATCAGCAGCAGCTTGGCGTGCTCGCGTGCGCGCTCGCGCGACCGCGCCCTCGGTCTTCATCACCAGCCAGCAGGCGCCGAGCAGCGCATAGCCGGCGACGACGCCGAGCCCGCAGAGCAGCGCGAACGGCGTCGCGAAATCGAACGCGCCGCCCGCGAACTCGCCGTTCTCGACCTTGATGCCCTGGATCAGGCCGCCGAGGATCAGGCCCTGGCAGAATGCCGCGAGCGTCGAGCCGGCCGCGAACGCGAAGGTCCAGTATTTCTTGCTGGTGTCCGCAACGGTGCGGAATTCGAACGCGACGCCGCGGAAGATCAGCGCCAAGCAGCATCACGATCACCGGCAGATACAGCGCCGGCATGATCACCGCGTAGGCGCGCGGAAACGCGACCCACAAGCCGCCGCCGCCGAGCACCAGCCAGGTCTCGTTGCCGTCCCAGAACGGCGCGATCGACGAGATCATCTGGTCGCGCTCTTTGTCGGTCTTGGCGAACGGAAACAGGATGCCGATGCCGAGATCGAAGCCGTCGAGGATCACGTAGAGCGCGACCGCGGCGCCGATCAGCGCAGCCCAGATCACCGGGAGATACCATTCCATGGTCAGCCTCCCAGCGCTTCGCGTGCCGCGTCGCCTGCTGACGACAGCGGCCTGCCCGGCGTGCCATGCGGCGCTTCGAGCGCCTTGCCTTGCGGCCCGCGCACGATCAGGCGGTTGATGTAGTAGATGCCCATCGCGAACACGATGCCGTAGACGATCACGAACAGCACCAGCGTGGTCAGCACGCTCGCGGCCGACGACCGGCGAGATCGCGTCCTTGGTGCGCAGGATGCCGTGGGCGATCCACGGCTGGCGCCCGACCTCGGTGGTGATCCAGCCGCACAGCACCGCGACGAAGCCGAGCCACCAGCCGTGCTGGACGATCTGCAGGTACCAGCGCGTCTCGAACAGCCTGCCGCGCCACCACAGGAACGCGCCGTAGAGCCCGATCGCGATCATCAGGAAGCCGATGCCGACCATGATGCGGAACGCGAAGAACACCGGGCATGACCGGCGGGCGCTCGCTCGGCGGCACGCTCTTGAGCCCGGGAAACAGGCCATTCGGATCGTGCGTGAGGACCAGCGAAGCGCCGCGCGGGATCGAGATTTCAAACAGGTTTCTCTCGTTCTTCTCGTCCGGCCACGCGAAGATGTGGAAGTCGCCCGGCTTCGAGCCGTCCCAGTGCGCCCTCCATGGCGGCGATCTTGATCGGCTGATGCTTGAGCGTGTTGAGCCCGTGCAGGTCGCCGATGAAGAGCTGCAGCGGCGCCAGCACCGCGATCATGCCGATCGCCATGCGCACCATCGTGCGCCCGTCTCCTCGTGCCGGCTTGCCACGAGATAGCGCGCGCCGACCGCGAGCACGACGAAGGCCGTGGTGAGATACGCGGCGGTCAGCATGTGAGCGAGGCGATACGGGAAGCTCGGATTGAAGATGATCGCGAGCCAGTCGAGCGGATAGGCGATGCCGTCGCGCACTTCGTGGCCGGTCGGCGTCTGCATCCAGCTGTTGGCGGAGAGAATCCAGAACGCCGAGATCGCGGTGCCGACCGCGACGATCGCGGCCGACATTGTGAGCAGCCATGGCGGCACGCGATTCCACCCGAACAGCAGCACGCCGAGGAAGGTCGCCTCGAGGAAGAACGCGGTGAGCACCTCGTAGCCGATCGCCGGACCGATCACATTGCCGGTGACGACCGAGAAGCGGCTCCAGTTGGTGCCGAACTGGTACGACAGCACGATGCCCGACACGACGCCCATGCCGAACGACACCGCGAAAATCTTGGTCCAGAAGCGCGCAAGCAACTGATAGCGCTCGCGGCCGGTGCGCACCCACATCGTCAGCAGGGTCGCGATGTAGGCGGCAAGCCCGATCGTGAAGCTCGGGAAGATGATGTGAAACGAGATCGTGAACGCGAACTGGATGCGGGCGAGGAGAACAGGATCGAAGTCCATTGGATCGTACCCCGGTCAGGACCCTCAATGGACATAAGCCTCGGACGGTTCCGCGGGTAGCGGGGCCTCAACCCTCGACAAGCGCCGTCTTGATCGCCAGGAAATCGCGCCAGGCGAAGCGCTTCTCCAGCGGCGAGCGCAACAGATAGGCCGGATGGAAAGTCGCGATCGCCCTGATCTCGCGCGTGCCGGTGTTGAAATTGAACCAGCGCCCGCGCGTGCGCTTGATCCCGTCCTTGACGCCGAGCAGCGTCTGCGACGACGGACCACCGAGGCACACAAGGACGTCCGGGTTCGCGAGCTCGATCTGGCGCAGGATGAACGGCAGGCAGATCTGGCTCTCCTGCGGGGTCGGCGTGCGGTTGCCCGGCGGGCGCCACGGAATGATGTTGGCGATATAGGCTGCAGGTGCGGTCGAGGCCGATCGCCGCCATCATCAGGTCGAGCAGCTTTCCCGAGCGCCCGACGAAAGGCAGGCCCTCGAGATCCTCCTCGCGGCCCGGGCGCTTCGCCGACGAACATCACGCGCGCCTGCGGATTGCCGTCCGCGAACACGAGTTGCTTGGCGGTGGTGCGCAGCGCGCAGCCCTCGAATTTCATCAGCATCGCGCGCAACTCATCGAGACTCGCGGCGCTGCGCACGGCCTCGCGCGCCGCCATGACGGCGATGTCGGGAGCGGCGGGCGCAAGAGGTGCGGCCGCAATCGCCGCAGTCTCCAATGGCAGAGGCTGAAAACGCGCCGCCGGCTGGCGCTCGGGTGCGGGCGCGGTTTCCGTGGCGGGCGCGACATCGGCGCGCCGGTCGACAGCCGATCGGCCGGCGTCTCGCCGATCGGCGCATCGACCCCCGCGGCCGCGTAGAAATCCAGCAATTCGCGCGCCGTGCCGGCGCGATCGGGTGTCATGACGGCGTTCCGTTGGGTGGCCCTGATCCTAGCGCAATCGGTCCGCCAGGGCATCTGTCTTGCCGCGTCTTGGCGCGCGATTGTCAGGTGCGTTCAAATCGTGGAAAACCTCCAAGGAACCTGTTCGGGCGCACCTTGAGGCTATCATGAGCGAGACCGACCTGCCCGCCCGCGAGGCGATGGAGTTCGACGTCGTGATCGTCGGCGCCGGGCCGGCGGGGCTCTCCGCCGCGATCCGGCTGAAGCAGCTCAATCCCGAGCTCGGCGTGGTCGTGGTGGAGAAGGGCTCCGAGGTCGGCGCTCATATCCTGTCCGGCGCCGTCATCGATCCGGTCGGCCTCGATCGTCTGCTGCCCGAATGGCGCAATGAGGACTCGCCGATCAAGACGCCGGTCACCGATGATCGCTTCTACTGGCTGGGAGCGGCGGGCGCGCTGCGCGTGCCGAATATCCTCATGCCGCCGCTGATGTCGAACCACGGAAACTTCATTGTATCGCTCGGCAACGTATGCCGCTGGCTTGCCACCAAGGCGGAAGGGCTCGGCGTCGAAATCTATCCGGGGTTCGCGGCCGCAGAAGTGCTGTATGGCGAGCGCGGCGAGGTCGTCGGAGTCGCGACCGGCGACATGGGCATTGCCAAGAAAGGCGAGCACAAGGACTCGTTCACACGCGGCATGGAACTGCGCGCCAAGTATACGCTGTTCGCCGAGGGCGCGCGCGGGTCGTTGTCGAAGCAGGTCATCAGCCGCTTTGAGCTCGCGAAGGATCGCGAACCGCAGAAGTTCGGGATCGGGCTGAAGGAATTGTGGAAGGTCGCGCCGGAGAAACACAAGCCGGGCCTCGTGCAGCACACCTTCGGCTGGCCGCTCGATGATCGCACCGGCGGTGGCTCGTTTCTCTATCACCTCGAAGACGGGCAGGTGGTCGTCGGTTTCGTGGTGCACCTGAACTACCGCAACCCCTACGTCGCGCCATTCGAGGAGTTTCAGCGCTTCAAGCAGCACCCGTTGATCCGGCCGACGTTCGAAGGCGGCAAGCGGATTTCCTACGGCGCGCGCGCGATCACCGAGGGCGGCTGGCAATCGGTCCCGAAGCTGACATTTCCCGGCGGCGCGTTGATCGGCTGCGCGGCTGGCTTCATCAATCTTCCGCGCATCAAGGGCTCGCACAACGCGATCCTGTCGGGGATGCTTGCGGCTGAACATGTCGCAACGGCTCTGGGCGAGGCACGAATTGGCGAAGAGCTGTCCGGTTACGAGAATGCGTGGCGCTCCTCCGAGATCGGCCGCGACCTGAAGAAGGTGCGCAACGTCAAGCCGTTCTGGTCGAAGCTCGGCACCACGTTAGGCTTTGCCTTCGCGGGCCTTGATATGTGGACCAACACGCTCGGCTTTTCGCTGTTCGGCACGCTCAAGCACGGCAAGCCGGATTCAGCGACACTCGAGCCGGCCGCCAGGCACAAGCCGATCGCCTATCCGAAGCCCGACGGCGTGGTGACCTTCGACAAGCTTTCCTCGGTATTCCTGTCGAATACGAATCACGAGGAAGATCAGCCGAGCCACCTCATCGTGCGCGATATGGTGCTGCAGAAGGAATCCGAGCACGACGTCTACGCCGGGCCTTCGGCACGTTATTGTCCGGCCGGTGTCTATGAATGGATCGAGGAGCCGTCCGGCGCGCGCTTCCAAGTCAACGCGCAGAACTGCGTCCACTGCAAAACCTGCGATATCAAGGACCCGAACCAGAACATCGTATGGGTCACCCCCGAGGGCGGCGGCGGGCCGAACTATCCGAATATGTAACTCTGCCCCGCTTTGCGGTGCGGCAAATGCCGCTTTTTCGCCGCTGTTCCGGCGTATCGGCAGGCCGTCCCGTGGGAGGGTGGCGTCCTTGCGGCCGGGACTCAAACGCGCCATTGTGCCCGCAAATCGGGGCGAAGCTTCGCACCCCGTTATGGAGACAACTCGCTCGTGACTCGCTTCACACCGCCCCGGCGCGCCGCCGTTTTCGCGCTCGCCGCCGTCGTTGCTTTACCCGCGACATTGTGCGCGCAGGCGACGACCCAAGCCTCGAATCCGGTTCCGACCCAGCAGGAACTCGCGCGCGTTTCGCCGGCGGGGAACTATCTGGCGGCTCGTCACGCCGGCGCCGAACGGGATTCCACCGCCTCCTCGGCCTATTACCGCGCCGCGCTACGCGCCGATTCGAAAAATCCGGTGCTGCTCGAGCGCGCATTCCTCTCCGTGCTGGTCGATGGTGAGATCGACGAAGCGGTCAAGCTCGCCGAGCGGATCGTCCAGAACGACAAGACCCAGCGCGTGGCACGCCTCGTGCTCGGCGTGCGCGCGCTGAAGCAAAAGCAGTATCAGTCGGCGCGCCAGCACATCGCCCAGTCGGTGCGCGGACCGATCGCCGATCTGACCGCGACACTGATCACGGCCTGGACCTTGCAGGGCACCAACGACGTCAAGACCGCGATCGACAATATCGACAAGCTGACCGGCCCCGAGTGGTACGCGATCTTCAAGGATCTGCACGCCGGGCTGATCTACGACGTGGCGGGAAACCGCAAGGAAGCCGGCAAGCGGCTGGAGCGGGTCTACAAGCTCGATGCCAATGCGTTGCGCGCGGTCGAGGCCTACGGCCGCTGGACCTCGCGCAATCTCGGCAAGGACGAGGCGCTGAAGATCTACGAAGCGTTCAACAAGGTGCTGCCGCAGCATCCGCTCATCGTCGAGGCGATGGACGAGATCAAGGACGGCGACAAACTTCCGCCGCTAGTCGACTCGCCGCAGGCCGGCGCCGCCGAAGTCCTGTTCGGCCTCGGCACCTCGCTCGGACGCCAGGGCGGCGAGGATTTGGCACTCGCCTATCTGCAGCTCGCAATTTACCTCGCGCCGCGCCATCCGCTTGCGCTGATGTCGCTCGCCGACTTGTACGAGTCGATGAAGAAGCCGTCGCTTGCGCTGCGGGTCTATCAGCGTGTGCCCGCGGACTCACCGCTCAAGCGCAACGCCGATATCCAGATGGCGACCAATCTCGATGCGCTCGACCGCACCGACGAGGCGAAGAAGACGCTGCAAAAGTTGATCGCAGAGCGCCCGAACGATCTCGAAGCCATCATGGCGCTCGGCAACATCCTGCGCGTGCGCAAGGACTTTGCTGATTGCGCCGACGCCTACACCAAAGGCATCAACACCGTGAGGGAGCCGCAGAAGACGAATTGGCTGATCTTCTATTTCCGCGGCATTTGCCACGAACGCTCAAAGCAATGGCCCAAGGCCGAGGTCGATTTCAAGCGCGCGCTCGAACTCTCGCCCGAGCAGGCGCACGTGCTCAACTATCTCGGCTATTCGTGGATCGACCAGGGGGTCAATCTCGAAGATGGCATGCGGATGATCCGACGCGCCGTCGAGCAGCGGCCGGATGACGGCTATATCGTCGACTCGCTCGGCTGGGCCTATTACCGCATTCATAATTACGAGGAGGCGGTGAAGCACCTCGAACGTGCGGTCGAGCTCAAGCCCGAAGACCCGACGATCAACGATCATCTGGGCGATGCCTACTGGAAGGTCGGGCGTACGCTGGAAGCCACGTTCCAGTGGTCACACGCGCGCGATCTCAAGCCGGAGTCCGACGATCTCGCCAAGATCGTCGAAAAGCTGCGCACCGGTTTGGTTGACGAAGCCGCGCCGGCCGAGACCGCGAAGGCCGCGAAGAAGCCGGGCAACGGCGGCTAGAGAGCCGCCGTACCCGCCGGGCTGCCGCATTGGCCGAGTTTGCTCCCGCCAAAGTCAATCTGACGCTGCATGTGCTCGGGCGGCGGCCCGACGGCTATCATGAGATCGAAAGCCTCGTCGTCTTCGCTGATCTCGGGGACCGCCTGACATTCGTTCCGGGCGGGCCGCTTGAACTCGTCGTTGAGGGACCGACCGCCGCAGGCGCGGGCGAGAGCGAAGACAATCTCGTGCTTAAGGCGGCGCGCGCGTTCGCCGATCGCGCTTCCGGCCTGCGCCTCGGGCGTTTTCAACTCGACAAGCAGCTTCCCGTGGCAGCCGGGCTGGGCGGCGGCTCGTCCGACGCCGCGGCCGCGCTGCGCCTGCTCGCGCGCGCCAATGCGCTTGCTGCCGACGACGAGCGACTTTACGCGGCAGCTGCGGCGACCGGCGCCGACGTGCCGGTCTGCCTCGATCCGCGCGCTCGCATCATGCGCGGCGTCGGCGAAATCCTCTCCGAGCCGATCGGGTTGCCGGAACTGCCGGCCGTGCTCGTCAATCCGGGCGTGGCGGTTGCCACAAAGGATGTGTTCGCGGCGCTGGCGGCGCCGGCGCTAACACCGCCGGCTCAATCGGACGATTTCATCGCCATCAATGCCGATGCGGCATCGCTGCCGTCGATTCTGGCCGCGCGCCGCAACGATCTGGAAATTCCGGCGATCAGGATTCAACCCGTTATCGCAGACGTCCTTGTGGCGCTGCAGGCCTGTGCGGGCTGCCTGCTTGCACGCATGTCGGGTTCAGGCGCGACCTGTTTCGGATTGTTTGGCTCAATGGGTGCCGCCGAAGAGGCGGCACAACGCATGCAGGCGGTCCACGAAGGCTGGTGGGTCCGCCCGACCAAGCTCCGCTAACTCGATCGCCCGATCGCGAAGTCCACCGCCTCGACCAGCGCCGCCTTCATTGCCGAATCGGGAAACAGCGCGAGCGCGTCTTTGGCGATCGAGCCGTAATGGCGCGCCCGTTTGATCGTATCCTCCATCGCGCGGTACTTGATCATCAGCGACACGGCCGTTTCCAGATCGTGATCCGTCGCGTCGCCGTCCTCCAGCGTACGGCGCCAGAACACGCGCTCCGGATCCGAGCCGCGCCGGAACGACAGCACCACCGGCAGCGTGATCTTGCCGTCGCGGAAGTCGTCGCCGACATTCTTGCCGAGCTTGGCCGATTTGCCCCCATAGTCGAGCGCGTCGTCGACCAGCTGGAACGCGATGCCGAGGTTCATGCCGTAGGAACGGCACGCGGCCTGCTCGTCCTTTGAGCGGCCGGCGATCGCCGGCCCGACCTCGCAGGCGGCGGCGAACAGCTCGGCGGTCTTGGCGCGGATCACCGCAAGATATTCATCTTCGGTGGTCGCGGTGTTCTTCGCGGCGCCCAGCTGCATCACTTCGCCCTCGGCGATGACAGCCGCGGCAGATGACAGGATATCCAGCGCGCGGATCGAGCCGACTTCCACCATCATCTTGAAGGCTTGGCCGAGCAGGAAATCGCCCACCAGCACGCTCGCCTCGTTACCCCAGAGCATGCGGGCGGCAAGACGGCCGCGGCGCATTTCGCTCTCGTCCACCACGTCGTCATGCAGCAGCGTGGCGGTGTGCATGAACTCCACCGCCGCGGCCAGCTTGACGTGGCCGTCACCCGGATATCCGGTGAGCCGCGCCATCGCCAGCGTCAGCATCGGGCGCAGTCGCTTGCCGCCCGAATTGATCAGGTGGTTCGCGACTTCCGGGATCATCGTCACGTCGGAGCCGGTCCGCGACAGGATCGCCGCATTGACGCGATCCATGTCGGCGGTCACGAGGTCGACCAGACGGTCGACCGATGCCGGGGGCTGGCTTTCGAACGGGATGACGACGGCCACGCGGACGCTCCGGAATGAAGGACGGGCGAGCATAGAAACGCTATTGTCGAGCGGCAAGTGCGCGGCTTGCCGCGCGGCCCATTGATTTCAGGAGCGGCCGGAAGGATGCCATGCTGACCACCGACGTGAGCGCCGATGGCCACGCTGCGGGAGGCCGCCTCGAACAGCACCGGATCGCGGTGCTGCTGCCCTGCCACAACGAAGAGGCGGCGATTGCCGAGGTGGTGGCCGCGTTCCGCGCCGCCCTGCCGGGTGCGGTCGTCTACGTCTACGACAACAATTCGACCGACCGCACGATTGATGTTGCCCAAGCCGCAGGCGCGGTGGTGCGGCGCGAGACCCATCAGGGCAAGGGCTATGTGGTCCGGCGCATGTTCGCCGACGTGGACGCCGACATCTACGTGCTCGCCGACGGCGATGCGACCTATGACGCGCCGAGCGTGCGCGCGATGATCGCGCGGCTGGTCGAGGAACGGCTCGACATGGTCGTCGGTGCGCGCGTCGATCGCGAGGAGGCAGCCTACCGCCGCGGCCACCGGGCGGGAAACCGGCTGCTCTCAGGCTTCGTGACGCACATCTTCGGGCAATCGTTCAGCGACATGCTATCGGGATACCGGGTGTTCTCGCGCCGTTTCGTGAAATCCTTTCCGGTGCTCTCCGGCGGCTTCGAGATCGAGACCGAACTGACCATCCACGCACTCGAACTGGAATTGCCGGTCGCCGAAGTGAACACGCCGTACTACGCGCGGCCGGAAGGCTCGGCCTCCAAGCTCAATACCTGGCGCGATGGACTGCGCATCCTGTTCAGCATCTTCCAGATCTATCGCTCGGAACGTCCGCTGCCGTTCTTCTGTGCGATCGGCGCGGCGTTCGCGATCGTGTCCGTAGCGCTTGCGATCCCGATCTTCATCACCTTCGTGCAGGAAGGCATCGTGCCGCGCTTTCCGACCGCGATCCTTGCGACCGGCCTGATGCTCGCCGCGCTACTCGCGTTCGCAAGCGGTTTCGTGCTCGATACGGTCACGCGCGGACGGCGCGAGATGAAGCTGCTCGCCTATCTGCGTTACAATGCGCCGGGCGATCCGGCGCGCGAGTAGGAGCCGTCATGCGCGAGATCGTTCGCACCAATGACGCGGTGTTGATCACGGCGATCGAGGCGCTGCTCACGGGCGCGAACATTCGGCACCTCGTGCTCGATCGCAACATGAGCGTGCTCGAAGGCTCGATCGGCATGCTGCCGCGCCGCATCCTGGTCGACGACGAACAGGCCGGCCGCGCGCGCCGGCTGCTCACCGATGCCGGTCTCGGCCATGAGCTGCGGCCAGATGACCAGTAGTTTTTCACCCTCCCCTGAAAGGGGAGGGTCGGACTGCCGGAGGCAGTCCGGCGAGGGGTCAGACGAAATGACCCCCACCCGGCTCGCATTCGCTCGCCGACCTCCCCCTTTCAGGGGGAGGTAAAGATGAGCGAAACCACAGAAGACGCCGCGCTCGGCGGCCGGCTTATCCTGCGCCAGCCGCGGCGCGGCCACCGTTTCGGGCATGATGCGCTCCTGCTTGCCGCCGCAACGGATGCGCGCGCGGGCGAACATGCGGTCGAACTGGGCGCGGGTGTTGGCGCAGCCGGGCTCGCGCTGGCGCAACGCATTGCCGGATTGAAGGTGACGCTCATCGAGATCGATCCCGCGTTGGCCGCGCTCGCTGCGGAAAACGCCGCACGGAACGGCCTTGCCGATCGCGTGCACGTCGCGGTGCTGGATGTCGCGGCATCCGAGCGCGAATTTTCGCGGGCAGGAATCGATCCTGGAACGGCCGCACACGTCCTGATGAATCCGCCGTTCAACGATCCGGTGCGCCAGAATGTCTCACCGGATCCAAAGCGCCGCCTGGCTCACGCGGCTGCCGAGGATACGCTGGCGCAGTGGATGCGGCGGGCCGCTTCGCTGCTTGCTCCATCCGGCACGCTCACGCTTGATCTGGCGTGCCGATGGACTTGCTGAGGTGCTCGCGGCCGCGCGCGCGGATTTTGGCGGAGTCGTATTGTTGCCGATCTATCCGCGGCCGAACGCCGCGGCGATCCGGATTCTGATGCGGGCAACCAAAGGAAGCCGCGCGCCGTTAACGCTGGTGCCTGGTTTGACGCTCAATGATGCAGAGAGGCAACCGGCCGCCGAAGCGGAAGAAATCCTGCGCGGCGGTGCGGCCTTGCGTTGGCCTACCGGTTAGGCCGGTAATTTGTCGGTGTCGGATTTGGCGCTCTTGCGCGCCCCGAGATGCGCCAGCATCGCGATCGTCGCCATCAGCAGGCAGAGGAAATAGAGCTTCATCGCCACCTCCCACCGGAACTCGTGAGACAACCTTTTGAACTACCCCGTGGTTCCTATCCCTCTGCTGGTTAATGATCTGTTGCGAGGCTTGAGCCAGCTGTATCCGCAGCCTATGACCTGATCATGACCGAGGCGGGACTGCTCGAGAAAACCATGACCGTGCTGCGGCCGGTGCTGCCGCGGCGTTTTCGCGGCGACATTCCCGTCGTGCCCGTGGTGCGCCTGACCGGAATCATCGGCTTTTCGACGCCGCTCCGGCCCGGCCTGACGCTTGCCTCGGCGGCGAAGCCGCTCGAGCGCGCCTTTGCGTGGCCGCGCGCCCGCGCTGTCGCACTTCTGATCAATTCTCCGGGAGGTTCCGCGGTGCAGTCGCACCTGATCTTCCAGCGCATCCGCCAGCTCGCCGCCGAAAAAGAGCGTCCGGTTATCGCCTTCGTGGAGGATGTTGCGGCCTCTGGCGGCTACATGATCGCCTGCGCGGCGGACGAGATCGTGGCCGACCCGTCCTCGATCGTCGGGTCGATCGGCGTCGTCGGCGCGTCGTTCGGCTTTTCCAAGCTGATCGACAAAATCGGCGTCGAGCGGCGCATCTATACGTCCGGCGTCAACAAGGCGATGCTCGACCCGTTCCTGCCGGAGAATCCGGAGCATGTCGCGCGGCTCAAGGCGATCCAGGAGGACATCCACGCGACCTTCATTGACCTTGTGAAGTCGCGCCGCGGCGCAAAGCTCTCCGGCCCTGACGGGGATTTGTTCTCGGGAGAATACTGGGCGGCCGGCAAGGGCATGGAATACGGCCTGATCGACCGCATCGGCGACCTGCGCTCGACTCTGCGCGAGCGCTATGGCGAGAAGGTCGAGACGCCGCTGGTCGCGCCCAAGAGCAGCCTGTTCGGCCGAACGACACCGGGTGTGAGCGCCGGCATCGGCGAGATGCTCGACCGCCCGGGATTGGCCGACGAACTCATCTCATCGCTGGAAGCGCGCGCGATGTGGGCGCGCTACGGACTGTGAGGCGACCGCGATGCCGCCGCTGATCCTCTGGGCCTTGGGTGCTGTCGGTGGCGCGATCGCGGGGCGCTGGCTCTACAAAGAGGCGCGGCGCGTCAATGCCGAGCTGCATCCCGAGCAGCCGAAGCCGGTCGACGAGCGCGAGAGCGTGCGCAAGCTCGAGCGCGATCCGCACACGGGTGTCTATCGCCCGAAGTAATCAAGACCCCGGCTTGATGTTCTTGTCCTTGACCACCTTGCCCCAGCGCTCGAGTTCCATCTTGAGGTGCTCGCTCAGTTCCGCGGGCGTTCCCGCCGCCGGAATTGCGCCGGCATCCACGAGCTTCTTGTTGAGTTCCGGATCGTTGAGCGCTGCCGTGACGGCGGCGTTGAGTTTCGCGATTACCGGCGCGGGCGTCTTGGCGGGCGCGAACAGCGCGTACCAGTTGTCGGCGTAGACGTCCTTGATGCCCTGCTCGTCGAGCGTCGGCACGTCCGGCAGTGTCGCGGCGCGGCCCTTCGATGCGATCCCGATCGGGCGCAGCTTGCCGCCCCTGATCTGCGGCAGCAGGACCGGGAGATCGGCGAACATCGCGTAGACCTGTCCGCCGAGCACGTCGGTGACGGCGGGCGCCGCGCCGCGGTAGGGCACGTGCAAGATGTTGGCGCCAGACGAGCCCTTGAACAGCTCGAGCGCGAGATGCGGCGGGCTGCCGACGCCGGTCGAGGCCATCGCGATGCCGTCGGGCTTCGACTTCGCGAGCGCGACCAGTTCGCTCGCGGATTTCTCAGGCGCCTCGGTGCGCACGACCAGCACTTCCATGGTGTTCACCACCAGCGTCACCGGTGCGAAATCCTTCACCGGATCGTAGGGAAGGTCCGTGCGCATGTGCGGGTTGATCACCACAGCGCCGGCGGTGGTGAGGAACAGCGTGTAGCCGTCCGGCTCGGACTTGGCGACCATGTCGGCGCCGATCGCGGCGTTTGCGCCCGGCTTGTTCTCGATGATCACACCCTGGCCGAGGATACCCTTGAGCTTGTCGGCGAGCAGGCGTGCGACGAAGTCGGTCGGACCGCCGGCCGGGAAGGCGACCACGATCTTTACGGTTCGGGAGGGATAGTCCTGCGCGTGAGCCGGGGCACCGAAAATCAAAGGCGCGAGCGCCGTGACAACAATTCCCAGCCGGTGAAACAGGCCCATGCGCGTCTCCTCAAAGCGCCGCCGGATTGCCGGCGGCGCTCAAGGTTAGTGCGCGGGAGGGCGATCAGCCAAGCGCTCTGTTCCGGCGCGCGAAAGCAGGGCTGCGGGAAACGAAGACTGCGGCGTGGCCGGGCCGGAACGGCCGGCCCTCTTTTCCGGATTGCGGACCGGAACTAGCGGGCGGGCTGCGGCAGCAGCCTGTTCGTTGTCAGCGCTGACCCGTTTGTCAGGGCCCGCGTGGCGAAAAAAGGGCGGACAAGGGCTTCGATCAGCAGGGCGTGGCCAATGATCGCCGCAACAATGAAAGCGAGGAAGATGCCGCCGAAGGCAAACGAGAAAAGCGTTGTCATATCGACCTCCACAATCCCCCAAGCCCCAATATTCGTTGGTGTCGGTAACGTGTCGTTAGGTTCACCGGCGTGGCCGACCTCGCGCACGGAAAAAATACGAATTCTTCCAATGCTTTGGAGCAAATCCGCCGCGTTTCCGATACGATGTATCGCCGAAATCCGCCGCTCGGCGGCTGTGCGCTTGACCCCTGAACGACGCGCCGAATAGGGTCCGCGGCCTCATCCGTCCCGCGCAACGAATCGCACATGCCAGACGAATTACCCGCCCACATGCGCCCGGAACGCTCGTTCCAGGGGCTGATCCTGACGTTGCAGCGCTATTGGGCGGACCACGGCTGCGTGGTGCTGCAGCCCTACGACATGGAGATGGGCGCGGGCACGTTTCATCCCGCCACAACGCTGCGCGTGCTCGGGCCGAAGCCCTGGAACGCCGCCTACGTGCAGCCCTCGCGGCGGCCCAAGGATGGCCGCTACGGCGAGAATCCGAACCGGCTGCAGCACTACTACCAGTTCCAGGTGATCCTCAAACCATCGCCGCCCGATTTGCAGGAGCTGTACCTCAAATCGCTTTATGCGATCGGCATCGATCCGAAGGTTCACGACTTGCGCTTCGTCGAAGACGACTGGGAAAGCCCGACGCTCGGCGCGTGGGGGCTTGGCTGGGAGTGCTGGTGCGACGGCATGGAGGTGTCGCAGTTCACCTATTTCCAGCAGGTCGCGGGATTCGAGTGCCGGCCGGTGTCGGGCGAACTGACCTACGGGCTTGAGCGCCTCGCGATGTACGTGCAGGGCGTCGATAACGTCTACGATCTGAATTTCAACGGCCGCGAGGGGCCTGAGAAGGTCAGCTACGGCGACATTTTCCTGCAGGCCGAACAGGAATACTCGCGCCACAATTTCGAGTATGCCGACACCGGCATGCTGTTCAAACAGTTCCAGATGGCCGAAGGCGCGTGCCGCAAATATCTCGATGACGGCTGGAAGGCCGGACACAACAGCAAGCGCCATCTGTTGGCGCTGCCGGCCTACGATCAGTGCATCAAGGCGAGCCACGTGTTCAACCTGCTCGATGCGCGCGGCGTGATCTCGGTCACCGAGCGGCAGAGCTACATTCTGCGCGTGCGCGAACTCGCGAAGGCGTGCGGCGAGGCGTGGCTCGCGACGGATGGGGGAGGGGCTGCATGACTGATCCGGAAATCGGCGGGCGTGCGCCGCTCCCTATTCAGGTCGAGGCCGGCGAGACGTATTGGTGGTGCCGCTGCGGGCGCTCCAAGTCGCAACCGTTTTGCGACGGCTCGCATGAGGGCACCGGCTTTGAGCCGATGGAATGGATCGCCAAGCGCTCAGGCATGGTCAACTTTTGCACCTGCAAACGCACCGCGCGCGGCCCGATCTGCGACAACAGCCATTTGAAGCTGTGAGAGTCGGTAGGGCCGCGCCGCGAACTCCGGCACCCTCCCCTGGAGGGGGAGGGTCGGCGAGCATGAAGCGAAGCGGAATGCGAGCCGGGGTGGGGTGACTGTTCGGCGATGGCGCAAAAAAGGCTCAGTGACTTTCGCCGGCAGACGGCTCGCCGCCTTCGTCACAACACGACTGATGCTGAGCGCAAGCTCTGGCACCTGCTCCGAACATTCGAAGTCAAAGGAAGTCATTTCCGAAGACAGGTGCCGATCGGAAGCTATATCGCCGACTTCACGTGCATGGCGGCGCGGCTGGTTATCGAGATCGATGGCTCGCAGCACGGCGAGGAGCGGAGCGAACTACGCGACGAAAAGCGCACCCGCTGGCTCGAGAGCGAAGGCTACCGCGTCATTCGATTTTGGAACAACGACATCGTTCAAAATCCCGAAGGCGTGCTGGACGTGATCTATGCCGCGCTCTATGGCTCTCGCGATGCCGAGCCGAGGCCGATGAAGCACGAGCGAAAACGCATCGACATCGCGGACTCGGTTCACCCCACCCCGGCGCGCTCCGCGCGCCGACCCTCCCCCTCCAGGGGAGGGTGACGGAGCCCGTTGCACCGACCATGCCCGACCTCCTGCTCGAATTGTTCTCCGAGGAAATCCCCGCCCGCATGCAGGCGAGGGCGGCGGATGACCTGAAGAAGATGGTCACCGGCCGGCTGGTCGATGCCGGGCTCGTGTACGAGGGGGCGCGCGCGTTCGTGACGCCGCGGCGCCTCACGCTGTTCGTGCAGGGTGTGCCGGCGCGCCAGCCGGACCTGAAGGAAGAGCGCAAGGGCCCGCGTGTCGGCGCACCCGAGGGCGCGATCTCAGGGTTTCTCAAGGCGGCGGGCCTTGCCTCGATCAGTGAAGCCGCGATCCAGAAGGATCCGAAGAAGGGCGACTTCTACATCGCGCTCACCGAGAAGCCGGGACGCCGTGCGATCGACGTGATCGGCGAATTCCTGCAGGTCGTGCTGCGCACCTTCCCGTGGCCGAAATCGATGCGCTGGGGCGAGCAGTCCTCCACGCCGGGCAGCCTCGAATGGGTACGCCCGCTGCACGCGATCGTCGCGACCTTCGGGCCCGAGACCGAGGAGCCTGACATCGTCCATGTCCAGGTGGCCGGCATCAAATCCGGCAACACCACGTACGGCCATCGCTTCATGAGCCCGGGCGCGCTTCGTGTGCGCCACTTCGATGACTACGTGGCTTCGCTGGAAAAAGCGAAGGTCGTGCTCGATCCGGCGCGGCGGCGCGAGATCATCCTCAGTGACGCGAAGAACCTCGCCTTCGCGCAAGGCTATGAACTGGTCGAGGACGAGGGGTTGTTGAACGAGGTCGCCGGACTGGTCGAATGGCCGGTCGTGCTGATGGGCGAGTTCGATGAGTCGTTCCTGAAAATTCCCGGCGAGGTGATCCGCGCCACCATCCGCAACAACCAGAAATGCTTCGTGCTCACGCGTCCCGCGAGCTCCGCTTCACCTCCCCCTGGAGGGGGGAGGTCGGCCGGCGCAGCCGGCCGGGAGGGGGTGACTGCGAGCGAAGCGAGCAACGCTTCACCCCACCCCGGCCCTACGGGCCGACCCTCCCCCTCCAGGGGAGGGTTGGAGCCCGCGGCACTTGCCCCGCGCTTCATCCTTGTCGCGAACACCGAAGCGGCCGACGGCGGCCGCGCGATCATCGCCGGCAACGAACGCGTGATCCGCGCGCGGCTGTCGGATGCAAAGTTTTTCTACGAGACCGACCGGAAGACCCGGCTGGAAGACCGGCTGCCGAAGTTCAAGGACATCGTGTTTCACGAGAAGCTTGGGAATGAGGCGGAGCGCATTGATCGGATAGAGCGCCTAGCAGCTGAACTCGCCCCACTGGTAGGTGCTGACGTTGCGAAAGCGAAGCGCGCAGCACGTCTCGCAAAAGCTGATCGTTTGTCAGAAGTCGTTGGCGAGTTCCCCGAGGTGCAAGGCCTGATGGGGAAATACTACGCGCTTGCGCAAAGTGAAGATGCGGATGTCGCCGCCGCGATCGAGGAGCATTACAAGCCCGTTGGTCCGAATGACCGAGTGCCGAGCAATCCGGTAAGTATTGCAGTTGCGCTTGCCGACAAGATCGACACGCTAGTGGGGTTCTGGGCGATCGACCTAAAGCCAAAGGGAAGTGGTGACCCTTACGCCCTGCGGCGCGCGGCTCTAGGAGTCACGCGAATTATTTTAGAGAACAAAATTCGAATTCCTTTGCATGATGTGTTCGTACTTGCCGACATCGAGTGCATGTTGGACATCAAGGGCGTGAAGCTCAACCGAGAGCAAGCTGCTGTTGAAACTGCACGAAGAGAGGGGGCTCTTTCAAAAAAGGCCGCGCTCCAATTGCGGCACAAGCTTATCGATAAATATTACTCTGGTGTAGCTGAGGCGGAGCATGAAGAAGCTGTCGATCGATTGTTTAATCTTCTCGACTATCATGTGGATCGATTAGAAGGGGAGCTTCGTGCGGCAGGGGCTCGGTATGATCTCGTTCAAGCTGCCTTATCGATTCAGCTGGAGGACGATCTCGTTCGCATCGTCCGCCGCGTCGATGCGCTCGCTGCCTTCGTTTCAAGCGACGATGGTGTGAGCTTGCTTGCTGGTTACAAAAGGGCAGCTAACATATTGCGTGAGGAAGAGAAGAAGGACGGGCGCGAATACACCGGTGCGCCGGACACCGCACTCTACGCGCAGGACGAGGAGCGCGCTCTTGCAGGCGCGATCGACAGCGCGAAAGCCGAGGCGGCGAGAAGCGTTGCCGCCGAGGATTTCGAAGGCGCCATGCGCGCGATCGCAAAACTGCGTCCTGTCGTCGACGCCTTCTTCGAGAAGGTCACGGTCAATGCGGACGACAAGGCCGTGCGCGAGAACCGGCTCAAGCTGCTGAACGAAATCCGCGAGGCGACGCGCACGGTTGCGGATTTTTCCAAGATCGAGGGGTAGGCGATTTCGTCATGGCCGGGCTTGTCCCGGCCATCCACGCCTTGATTGAATAGCCAAGGAAGACGTGGATGCCCGGCACAAGGCCGGGCATGACGAGTCATCCAGGGGAGATTCCAATGACCATCAGCATCGGCCACCTTCAGCCCATCGTGGCGCTCGTCGCCGGCATCCTTATTCTCATCATGCCGCGCCTGCTCAACTACATCGTGGCGATCTACCTGATCATCGTCGGCATCATCGGGCTCGGCGTCATCCGGTAACGCGCGCCGGCCCGTCGGGCCGGAACAAAAATTGCCTTTCTGCGTTTGATTTCAAACATTTACCTGCGCCGGTTCGCCCGGCGCAGGATTTGCTGTTTGAGGTTCCAAATGCAAGTTGAATTGATCGCCAAAACCCGCCAAGACAATTCGAGAAGCGCCCCGCAGACGCTTGCAACAGCACAAAAAAAGAAAGCTTCGGACATGGCCAAGTGGGTCTACACCTTTGGCGACGGCGCTGCCGAAGGCGCTGCCGACAAGCGCGACCTGCTCGGCGGCAAGGGCGCGAACTTGGCCGAGATGGCCAATCTCGGCCTGCCGGTGCCGCCCGGCTTCACGATTTCGACCGAGGTTTGCACTTACTTTTACGCCAACCAAAAGAGCTACCCGAAAGAGCTCGAAGCACAGGTGAAGGATGCGCTCGATCACGTCGCGCGCATCACCGGCAAAAAGTTCGGCGACGCCGGCAATCCGCTGCTTGTCTCGGTGCGCTCCGGCGCGCGCGCCTCGATGCCCGGCATGATGGACACGGTGCTCAACCTCGGCCTCAACGATGTGACGGTCGAGGCGGTGGCGAAATCGTCGGGCGATCGCCGCTTCGCTTACGACAGCTATCGCCGCTTCATCACCATGTATTCCGACGTGGTGCTCGGCGTCGGCCACGATCACTTCGAGGAGATCCTCGAAGCCCACAAGGAGCAGAAGGGCTACACGCTCGACACCGAGCTCTCCGCCGACGACTGGGCCCAGCTGATCAAGCGCTACAAGGCGCGCGTGAAGGAGGAGACGACTGAGGACTTCCCGCAGGATCCGCAGCAGCAATTGTGGGGCGCGATCGGCGCGGTGTTCGGCTCATGGCAGAACGCGCGCGCGAATACTTACCGCCGCCTGCACAACATTCCGGAAAGCTGGGGCACTGCCGTGAACGTGCAGGCGATGGTGTTCGGCAACATGGGCGACACCTCGGCCACCGGCGTTGCGTTCACGCGCAATCCCTCGACCGGCGAGAAGTCGCTCTACGGCGAATTCCTCATCAACGCGCAGGGCGAGGACGTGGTCGCCGGCATTCGCACGCCGCAGGAGATCACCGAGGCCGCCCGCAAGGCCGCCAATTCCGACAAGCCCTCGATGGAAAATGCGATGCCGGAGGCTTACGCGGAGCTGACCCGCATCTACCGCTCGCTCGAGAAGCACTACCGCGACATGCAGGACCTCGAGTTCACGGTGGAGAAGGGCAAGCTGTGGATGCTGCAGACGCGCTCGGGCAAGCGCACCGCCAAGGCCGCGCTGCGCATCGCGGTCGAGCTTGCCAATGAGGGCGTGGTGACGCGCGAGGAGGCCGTCACGCGCATCGATCCCGGCTCGCTCGATCAGTTGCTGCATCCGACCATCGACCCGAAGGCGGAGCGCAAGGTGATCGCGAGCGGCCTGCCGGCGTCGCCCGGCGCGGCCTCAGGCGAGATCGTGTTCTCAGCCGACGAGGCCGAGACGCTGAAGGCGCAGGGCAAGAAGGTCATCCTGGTGCGCGTCGAGACGAGCCCCGAGGACATTCACGGCATGCATGCGGCCGAAGGCATCCTCACCACGCGCGGCGGCATGACCTCGCATGCCGCCGTGGTCGCGCGCGGCATGGGCAAGCCCTGCGTGTCGGGCGCGGGCTCGTTGCGCGTCGACTATGCGGCGCAGGCGATGACCGCCGCAGGCGTGACGTTCAAGAAGGGTGAGACGATCACCATCGACGGTTCGACCGGTCAGGTGCTCGCCGGACGAGTCGCCATGCTCGAGCCGGCGCTATCCGATGAGTTCGCCACGCTGATGGGCTGGGCCGACAAGGTGCGCGTGCTGAAGGTGCGCGCCAATGCCGATACGCCGAACGATGCACGTGTGGCGCTGAAATTCGGCACCGAAGGCATCGGCCTCTGCCGCACCGAGCACATGTTCTTCGATGCGGACCGCATCCTTGCGGTGCGCGAGATGATCCTGGCCGACGACGAGAAAGGGCGCCGCACGGCGCTCGCGAAACTGCTGCCGATGCAGCGCGGCGATTTCACCGAGCTGTTCACCATCATGAAGGGCTTGCCGGTGACCATCCGGCTGCTCGATCCGCCGCTGCACGAATTCCTGCCGCACTCGGAGGAGGAAATCCGCGAAGTCGCGGAAGTGATGAATACAAATCCGCGCAAGCTGAAGGAGCGCGCGACAGAACTTCACGAGTTCAATCCGATGCTCGGCTTCCGCGGCTGCCGGCTCGCGATCGCCTACCCGGAGATCGCCGAGATGCAGGCGCGCGCGATCTTCGAGGCCGCGGTCGAAGCGGGAAAACGCACCGGCGCGCCGGTGGTGCCCGAGGTGATGGTGCCGTTGATCGCGACCAAGGCGGAGTTCGATCTCGTCAAGGCGCGCATCGACGCCATGGCCGAGGCGGTCGCGAAGGAAACCAAGACAAAGATCGACTACCAGGTCGGCACCATGATCGAGTTGCCGCGCGCCTGCCTCAAGGCCGGCGAAATCGCCGAGACTGCGGAATTCTTCTCCTTCGGCACCAACGACCTGACGCAGACGACCTTCGGCATCTCGCGCGATGACGCCGCGAGCTTCCTTGGCACCTATGCGGCGAAGGGCATCCTGCCCGTCGACCCGTTCGTGTCGATCGACACCGACGGCGTCGGCGAACTGATCCGCATCGCGACGGACCGCGGCCGCAAGGTGCGCAATGCGCTCAAGCTCGGCATCTGCGGCGAGCATGGCGGCGATCCGGCCTCGGTCGCCTTCTGCCACGAGGTTGGGCTCGACTACGTGTCTTGCTCGCCGTTCCGCGTGCCGATCGCGCGCCTTGCCGCAGCGCAGGCCGCGCTGGGGAAGGGCGCGGCAAGCACCGCCTAGAGCAAGGTCGTGGCGCCCGACGTCTATCGGTCCTCGGGCGGGATGCCTTTGATGCGGTCGGAGTGGGCAGCAATTTCATCCATGCCGTACGAAAGATGTACTCGCTTGCTTGAAGGTGGGCGCTTCGCGGTCGATAGACCGGGTCGCCACTCCGTTGCCGGGCGAATTGGGCGCGGAGCAAAGCCGCCGCCGCAGTTCGGGCAGACGTTATGAAGAACACCTTCAACGCAGTCGACGCAAAAAGTGCACTCATAGGTGCAAATCCTAGCGAGCGTCGACGACGGTGGCAGGTCTCGGTCACAGCATTCGCAGTTGGGCCTTAGTTCAAGGGCCATTGGGTTTCTCCTTCTCTCGATGGAGATTGTCTCGCACGTGAGCAGAGCGGTCAGAGTGCCATCGCTGTTTCCTATCGCGCTCGAGCCTGTTGCGCACGGCCTTGATCTCCTCCGGAGCGATCTCAACATGGTAAGCGCGAAATTTGCCGATCAGCCTCGCGCGCGGCTGCCTCGCGGCTGACGCCAATATCGCGGTCGCGCAAGACGCCAATGTCGCGCAAGAGCCAGTCGTCGAGCTCGGTCAGATCGCGCTCGCGGCTGCGCGCGATCCGCGTGAGCAGATGCCGCCACGCTTGCCCGAGCGCCGCACCGAGCACGACACCGCGCAACGCGGGACGCGCCGAAGTCGAACCGAGATTTGAGCGAATGCCGAACGCCATGGTTTCTCCCATCTCTGGCGAGACAGGACAACCTTGGTCGGCATGGGCCGAGGTGACCGGGTGGTTGTCGGCAACCCGGAAGGAACGATGTAGAAGCGAAAAACGGCTACGCGACCATCCAGACCCCTCGCGGTGCGAGCGGTGGACAGGGCTTGGACGGCCAGCCGTCTTGGGAATGCCGGGAGCCTGTGACACCCCGACCAGGCAAACATAGCCGTGGCGCGATCAGCTTTCAAGGCAGCGGACGTCTGCGCGCTGGCGCGACGCCGCCGCGAGCTTCCTCGGCACGTATCAGAC
This sequence comes from uncultured Alphaproteobacteria bacterium, assembly GCA_963778455.1. Lineage (GTDB taxonomy): Bacteria > Pseudomonadota > Alphaproteobacteria > Rhizobiales > Xanthobacteraceae > PALSA-894. Next base: position 496,788 of record CAVZUL010000004.1, on the reverse strand, counting down.
CAAAGGAATTCTTGCGATCGATCCGTTCATCTCGATCGATTGCGAGGGCGGTCGGCGAGCTGATCCGCATCGCGACCGAGCGCGGGCGCAAGGCGCGCAACGCGCTCAAGCTCGGCATCTGCGGCGAGCATGGCGGCGATCGGCCTCGGGCGCCTTCTGCCACGAGGTTGGGCTCGACTACGTGTCCTGCTCGCCGTTCCGCGTGCCGATCGCGCGCGTTGCCGCAGCGCAGGCCGCGCTGGGGAAGGGTTCGTCCGGCACGGCCTGAGAAATCAGGCGACGGCCTTCGCCAGGAACGTTTCCACTTCGTCGCGCAGGTGCGCGAGCGCTTTGTCCACCGCGCCCGAAGTATCGAGCACAGTGCCGGCCGACTGACGCGTTTCCACGGCCGCGCCTGCGACCTGACTCAGTACGTTCACGATGCCGCTGGTGCCCTCCGCGGCGCTCGCCACGCTGTGCGCGATCTCCGAAGTCGCGGCCTTCTGCTGGTCGACCGAGATCGAGACCGCGGACGCCGCACGATCGATCTCCCGCATGCGCTCCGTGATGCGCTGGATCGCCGCAACTGCGGACCCCGTCGAATCCTGTACCGAGAGGATCTGTGCGGAAATATCCTCGGTCGCCTTGGCGGTCTGGACCGCAAGCGACTTGACCTCCGAGGCGACGACCGAAAAGCCTCGCCCGGCCTCGCCCGCGCGCGCGGCCTCGATCGTGGCATTGAGCGCCAGCAGGTTCGTCTGTCCGGCGATATTGCGGATCAGCTCCACCACGTCGCCGATCTTCTGTGCGGCTGCGGCAAGCCCGGTGATCTGCGCGTTGGTCGTTTCCGCTTCGCTCGCCGCCATGCGCACCACATCGGTGGTCTGGTCGAGTTGCCGGCTGATCTCGCCGATTGAGTTGGACAATTCCTCGGTGGCGGTGGCCGCGGTGGTGACGTTGGTCGATGCTTCGTTCGATGCGTGAACGGCGCTTTCGGCGCGTTGCGAGTTCTGGTCCGAAGCGGCGAGCAGCTTGCTGGCGGTCGATTTCATCGTGGCGGCACTGTCGCCCATCGTCGTCAGAACGCTCTCGACACGGTCGCGGAAATTCCGGATCGCGGCATCGATTTTGGTGCGGCGGTCTTCCTGCGCCATCATGGTGTCGCGCTGCTGCTCGAGCTTGCGCTGCTCAGTGACATCCTCGTGCGTCGCAACCCAGCCACCACTTGCCATCGGCTGGTTCACGACGTTCACGATGCGTCCGTCGCTCGCCTCGATCAGCCAACTGAACGGTTTGCCCTTCGCGACGCTGTCCATGATGTTGCGGACGTACTGATCGACGTCGCCGATGAAGTAGCCGGTCTCCTTGCGATGGGCGATCAGCTCGCGCAGCGTGCAGCCCGGCTTCACCACGTCGGAATTGAGACTGTACATCGCAAGATAGGGCCGGTTGCGGACCATGATGCGGCCGGCCGCATCGAACATGCACAGGCCTTGCGACATGTTGTTCAGCGCCGTCATGAAGTGGCGGCAGGTTTGGCGCAGCCGGATCGCATAGGCGACGAGGGCTATGAATAGCGCGCACGCCGTTGCGACGAGCACGGTGTTGGTCGTCAGAAGCTCAGTCATGGAATCCCCGGGAAACGGCGTGCGTGACTATCCGGGATAGGGCTTGCGGTATGGTTAATTTTCACTGAACAGGCGTGGGTAGGCGGCCCATTTGGCGCGTGGTAGCGTGTTACGGGGACGTCAGAGCAGCCGGAAAAGAACCAAAAAACGAGGGGACATGGCTGAGGAGCTAAAGCCGGCCGCGCAGCCGGACGGAATTGGCGTAGCGGCCGGCCCGGACCAGATTTCCGACGAAGCTCTGCGCAAGGCCGAAGAATTCATCGAAGCCGACGAGGGCGCGACGAACCGCCTGACCGGCCTCGCCGGCCAGACGGTGACGGCGATCGCCGTCGTCATGTCGCTCTTCCATCTCTATGCGGCGGTCGCGGGCGCCTGGCCATTCACCGATTTTCCGATCATTTCGACGCAGCCGCTGCGCTACGCGCATGTCGCCTTCGTGCTGATCCTGAGCTTCCTGCTGTTCCCGATGGCGGCACGCTTCCGCAACCGCATCCGCTGGTTCGACGTGATACTTGGGTTCGCGGGTGCTGCAATCCTGGTTTACGCTATTCAAGGCGGCGAGGACTTTACCGACCGCGCCACGTCGCCGACCCAGCTCGACGTCGTGCTCGGCTTGATCTTCATGGTGCTGCTGCTCGAGGCGACGCGGCGCACCACTGGCTGGATCGTGCCGGTCGTGGCGCTCGCCTTCCTGGCCTATGCGTATTTCGGTCCGTACCTGCCGCAACCCTGGACCCATCGCGGGTTCGACATCGGGCAGATCGTCGGCCAGCTCTTTATCACGCTGGAAGGCATCTTCGGCGTGCCGGTCGACGTCTCGTCCAGCCTGATCGTGCTGTTCTGCATCTACGGCGCGTTCCTGCAGCACTCGGGTGCGGGAAAATTCTTCATCGATTTTTCGCTCGCGCTGATGGGCAACAAGCCGAACGCCGCGGGGCGCACCGTGGTGCTGTCGTCGTTCCTCCTTGGCGGGCCGTCCGGCTCAGGCGTCGCGACTACGGTGACGATCGGGGCCGTCGCCTATCCGATGATGGCCAAGGCCGGGTTCGAGAAGAATGCCGCCGGCGGACTGCTCGCGGCCGGTGGGCTCGGCGCGATCATCTCGCCGCCGGTGCTGGGTGCCGCCGCGTTCCTGATCGCCGAGTTTCTCAAGATCAGTTACCTCGACGTGATCTGGATGGCGGTGATCCCGACCTGCCTTTACTACCTTTCGCTGCTGTTCATGGTGGAGCTCGACGCCAAGCGCTTCGGCGCGCAGATGGTGTCGGTCACTCCGGAACTGACGCTGTGGGAGATGACACGCCGCTACGGCTTTCATTTTGTGTCATTGATCTCAATCATTGTGTTCATGCTCTGGGGTTTTTCGCCGACTCTCTCGGTGTTTTGGTCCACCGTTCTGACGTTCGCGCTGAGCTTCCTCACGCAAGAGACCGCGCTGAAGCCGAGGAAGCTCGTTCGTGCGCTCTCCGACGGCTCGACCAGCGCGCTCACCGCCGCGACCACCTGCGCAACCGCCGGAATCATCGTTGGCGTGGTCACTTTGACCGGGCTCGGGCTGAAATTCTCCGCGATCGTGATCGACTATGCGGGCGGCAGTCTGCTGCTGACCGCGCTCTATACGGCGCTGATCGTGTGGATCGTCGGGCTCGCGGTGCCCGTGACGGCGTCCTACATCATTTGCGCCGTGATAGCCGCCCCCGCGCTGATGAAGCTCGGCGTGCCCGACATCGCCGCGCACATGTTCATCTTCTATTACTCCGTGCTCTCGGAGGTGTCCCCGCCGACCGCACTCTCGCCGTTCGCCGCGGCCGCGATCACTGGCGGCGATCCCTACAAGACCACGCTGCAGGCCTGGAAATACACCTTGCCGGCGTTCCTGGTTCCATTCGTCTTTGTGCTCGACCCGCAAGGCATCGGGCTGCTGTTCACGATTCCGAAGGGCGGCTCCTGGGTCGATATCGTACTGATTTCCGTCAAGGCAGCACTCGGCCTTGCGGCGCTTGCCTCGGCGGCACAGGGCTGGGTTCTGCGCAAGACGACGATGGCCGAGCGCGTGCTGCTCGTGATTGCCGGCTTGTTCCTCGTGTTCCCAAGCCTCCTGGAAGCTCTGATAGAGCTTATTATCGGCCGCGATATCAGTTACACCGCGACAATTGGCGTCGTCATCGGCGCCATCGTCCTGCTAAAACAGCGCATCCAGCCGGCCTTTCCCAACGCGCCGGCCTAAGGGAGAAGCAATGATGGATCGTAGGAAGTTTTTGATTTCAGGCGCGTCGCTCGCCGCGGGCGCAACCCTGTTCGAACGCGCGGCATTCGCGCAGCAGACCAACATCGTGATCGCGACCGGCGGCACCGGCGGCGTCTACTATCCGCTCGGGGGCGGCATGGGCAACGTGCTGACCAAGCATCTCGGCTACGCGGCGACCGCACGCGTCACTGGCGGCTCGGTCGACAACATGAAGCTCGTCGGCTCCAAGCAGGCCGAGATGGCGCTCACGCAGGTCGACGCGGCCTATGACGCGCTCAAGGGTGAAGACAAATTCAAGGGCTCGCCGCTCCCGATCCGGCAGCTCATGGTGCTCTATCCGAATCGCATGCACGTCGTGACGGTCGAGGGCAAGGGCATCGAAAAGATGGCCGACCTCAAGGGCAAGCGCGTGTCCACGGGCTCACCGGGCAGCGCCACCGAGGTTTTCGCATTTCGTTGCATCGAGACCGCGGGTCTCGACAAGGACAAGGACGTACGCCGCGAACGCCTTGGGGTCGCGGAGTCCACCAATGCCATCAAGGACGGGAAGATCGACGCGTACTTCTGGGTCGGCGGCCTGCCGACTGCCGCGGTGACCGACCTCGGCGCAAGCCCCGGCATCAAGATCAAGCTGCTCGATACGGCGGACCTCGTGACCAAGATGAACGAGAAATACAACAACCTCTATACCACCGGCATGATCCCGGCGAAGACCTATCCGGGACAGGACAAAGACAACCCGGTGGCTGTCATCCAGAACATCCTGGCGACGCACGAGTTGATGTCGGACAAGGTCGCCTACGACATCGTCAAGACCTTCATCGAGAAACGCGACGAACTGGTCGCGGTGCATGGCGAGGCGAAGAGCATCACGCTCGACAACCAGAAGAACTCGCCGATTCCGTGGCACCCGGCTGCGCTCAAGTATTTCACCGAGAAGGGCGTGAAGGTGTAATCCACACCCTGACATTCTCGCTGTTCGCATGCGCCCGGCGGCTTTCGCCGGGCGCAGTCGTTTCATGGTTAGCGGATCGTGAACGGCGCACGTTGCTTCACGACAAACCTTCGCGCAGCTGCACGATTTCCCCGGAACTTACCGTCCTCAACGAAAAATCTTCCTCAGCCTTCGTGCGGCGCGCGCGCGATTAACGCGATCTCAAGGTTAATGCCGCAGAAGGGTTAATCATCGGCGTCCGCCGATGAGTTAATCTTAATCAAGCCGGCGTCATCATTCGATTCCCAGTGAGTGTCGCGTAGCGTTGCGTGAGTAGCGTATGGTCCCGTCGCGTAACGGGCCGGAGGGGGCCGAGATTGCCTCCTTCGGTCTTGCCATCCTGGTATTTCTTCTGACGCCGACGCAGGTCGGTTATCAGGACCTCGCCGCTTTGGTCGCGCAGCAGCCCGCAGTCGCCGCGCGCTGGCGCGACCATCTCATCGCCTCTCCGTTCGGCACCATCCACGCCGCGACGTTCAGTCTGCCGCGCCCGATCGGGACCACGATCCCCGAGCCGCCGATGGTGCGCCTCGCAAGCCTCGGCGGCACGAGCGACGTGGTCGGCTCGATCGGCGTCTATCCGGCGCGCCGCGACGATGCGCGGATCGTTTTCCCGGCGATCAACCGCGCCAACAAAGGCGATCGGCTGGTGCCGGGCACGTCGGAGCCGGCCGCCAATGACCCGCCGGCCGCGCAGCTCGAGGCCAACGATCACAGCGAGGCTGAGCTTCCCGACGCACAGGCGGTCGTATTTGCCGAGATCGCGCGCGAGACGTACCGGCGCAACGCGCCGGCCGCGAAGCCGGATGAAATCGCGGCCGCCATGCATTTCGAGCCATTCCCCGAATACGACATCGCGCTGTCGCTCGAGATGAACCCGCGGATCGCGGTCGAAGAACCAGCCGATCTCGCCGACCTCGATCCGACCGAGTTCACGCCGAACGCGCCGCCGAGCCTCGAAGGTCTCAACGCCGAGGTGAAGGAAGCGCGGCTCTATTTCGGCAACGACCTGTTCGGCATTACGCTTGGCGACATGAAGCCTTGGGCGACCGGCGAGGAGCCGGTGCTGATGACGCCGCGCGCGCCAGGCGATCCGGACATGAAGCAGGCCGCGCAGGGTCCCGGGACCGAGCCTGGTGTCACGATTGCCGGCAAGGGCGAGGTGACCGGCGAGGACAAGCGTCCGAAGAGCCCGGCGGAGCGGCTTGGCCTTGCGGGTCAAAAACGCGCCAAGGCCGAGAAGTGCCTCGCCAGCGCGGTCTATTTCGAAGCGCGCAGCGAGCCGGTGCGCGGCCAGATCGCGGTCGCGCAGGTGGTGATGAACCGCGTGTTCTCAGGCTTCTACCCGAACGATGTCTGCGGCGCCGTGTATCAGAACGCGCACCGTCATCTCGCCTGCCAGTTCACTTTCGCGTGCGACGGCATTCCAGACGTGGTCAACGATGCGGACTCATGGTCGCGCGCGCAGCGCATCGCGCGCGAAACGCTCGACGGCAAGCTGTGGCTGCCGGAAATCGCCAAGTCCACGCACTATCATGCGTCCTATGTGCATCCGTACTGGGTGCGCGCGATGAAGAAAAATTCGAAGATCGGCCTGCACCATTTCTATCGCCCGCGTAAATGGGGCATCGGCGAAGAAGCGCCGATCTGGGGCAGCGCGACCTACACAGCGGAAGTGGCCGCAAAGATGTGACGCCGAACGCGTCATCCCGGAAGCCGCCGCAGGCGGATATCCGGGATCGAACAAACTCAGCATTCGTGGTTGCCTGATGGATCCCGGCTCTCGCTCAGCTTGGCCGGGATGACAGCGGAGATCACATCTCGATGTCGAGTGCGACGTCGAGGCTAGGCGCCGAATGCGTGATGGCGCCGGATGACAGATAGTCGACACCGGTTTCGGCGATTGCCGCGGCGGTCTCCAGCGTGATTCCACCGGAAGCTTCCAGCACAAGGCGGCCCGCCACGATTTCGACCGCCCGGCGCATGGCCGCCGTGTCCATGTTGTCGAGCAGCGCGACGTCGGCGCCACCCGCATCAAGCACCTCGCGCAACTGGTCGAGCGTGTCGACCTCGATCTCGATCTTCACCAGGTGCCCTGCGACGGCCTTGGCACGCCGCAGCACCGCCGGAATTCCGCCCGCGATCGCGATGTGGTTGTCCTTGATCAGGATCGCGTCATCGAGCCCGAAGCGGTGATTGAAGCCGCCGCCGCAGCGCACCGCGTATTTTTCCAGCGCGCGCAGCCCGGGCGTGGTCTTGCGTGTGCAGCAGACGCGCGCGCGTGTGTGCGCGATAAGTGTCACGAATGAAGCTGCCGCGGTCGCGATCCCTGAGAGGTGCCCGAGGAAATTCAGCGATACACGCTCGGCCGCCAGTAGCGCGCGCGCGTCGCCCTCGATCGTCAGCAGCGTGGTCTTGGCGGCGACCGCGCCGCCGTCACGCTTGTGCGCCGTGATCGAAACCGCCGGATCGAGCTTGCGCAAGGTCGCTTCGGCCAGCGGCAGGCCCGAGATCGTTCCGGCCTTGCGCGCGACCACGACGGCGCGTCCGCGCGTACCCTCCGGAACGATCGCGGTCGAGGTGACATCGCCCGCGCGCCCGAGATCCTCGGCGAGTGCGCGCATGACGGCTGCATCGATTTCGAGCGGAGAGAGAAACGCGTCAGGACAGAGGAGGGCGCTCATGCGACCGCTCGCCGCGCAGGCGTGACGGACGCGGTGATCGCGCGCGCATCGCCGAGCGTCAGGAATGTGCGCTTCGCTTGGCTCGGATCGGCTTCCGGGAAATCCGACCGATAGTGCCCGCCGCGGCTTTCCTCGCGCCTGAGCGCGGCCGCGGTGATCAGCAGCGCGGCCGTCGCCATGTTGCGCAGTTGAGGCATGCGTGCCCAATCGCGCTCCATGCGTACAATTTCGCCAAGCGCTTGCGCAAGTCCATCGCGATTTCGGATCACGCCGACATGGGACGACATGAGCCGGCGCAGGGTTTGCTCGCTTGCAGGATCGGGTGTTGCGGCGCGCGTCGATCCGCGCGGTGCCTCCATTGCGGGCGCAGGCTTTACCAACCCCGGAGGCAAACTCGCGATGTCTTCGGCGATGCGTGCCGCATAAACGACGGCTTCGAGCAGCGAGTTGGAAGCAAGGCGATTGGCGCCATGCGCGCCGGTCGCCGCGACCTCTCCGGCAGCCCACAACCCTTCGAGCGAGGTACGCCCGTTCGCGTCGGTCGCAACGCCGCCCATGTGATAGTGCGCGGCCGGCGCGACCGGGATGAGATCGCGCGCCGCATCGATGCCGGCCGAGCGGCAGTACGCCATCACGCCGGGGAAACGCTCGGCGAACGATGCGCCTATGGCGCTGCGTGCATCCAGAAACGCGCCGCGCCCGGCCGCAAGTTCTGCGAACACGCCTCGCGCCACGATATCGCGGGGGCCAAGCTCCGCCTCGGGATGGATTTTCAGCATGAAGCGCTCGCCCGCCTTGTTGACCAGCGTCGCGCCTTCGCCGCGGATCGCTTCGGTGGCGAGCGGCGCCGGATCGCGGCCGATATCGATCGCGGTCGGGTGAAACTGCACGAACTCCGGATCGGCGATGATCGCGCCCGCGCGCGCCGCGATCGCGAGCCCATGCCCGCGCGCCTCGTTCGGGTTGGTGGTGACGGCGAACAGGTGCCCGAGTCCGCCGGTCGCGAGCACCGTCGCGCGCGCCGGAATATTCATGAGCGACCCGTCGTCGCCGCGAACCTGAACGCCGGCAACGCGGCCGCCCTCGGTCAGTAGATCCTCGGCCACGCAACCTTCGAGCACGCGGATGCTTGGGCAGTCGCGCACGGCCGCAACCAGCGCCGCCATGATGGCACGGCCCGCCTGATCGCCGCGCACATGCACGATACGGCGTACCGAGTGCGCGGCCTCGCGCCCGACCGTGAGGCGGCCTTCCAGGTCCTTGTCGAACGGCACGCCGTAGGCGAGCAAATCGCGGATGCGGTCCGGCGCCTCCTGCGCCATCGCGAGCGCGACGGTCTCGTCGACGAGCCCGGCACCGGCCGCGACTGTGTCGCGTGCGTGCGCCTCCGGCGTATCGCCTTCGGCGACCGCGGCCGCGATGCCGCCCTGTGCCCACGCGGTCGAAGCGCCTTCGCCGATTGGAGCCGCGGTGACGATGGTCACAGGGCGCGGGGAAAGCTTCAGCGCGCAGAACAGGCCCGCGAGCCCGCCGCCGACGATGACGATGTCGCTGTGGTTTGACATGGATCTCGCCTTCTTCCCTCGCCCCGCGAAGCGGGGAGAGGGTGCCGAGGACTGAAGGTCCGAGGCGGGTGAGGGGCATCTACATCGAACGAAACGGCCCCTCATCCGGCTCGCTTCGCTCGCCACCTTCTCCCCGCAACCGCGGGGAGAAGGAAAGAGGCTCAGTTCTTCAGCTGGATCATCCGCTCGACCGAGCGCCGCGCCTTCGCGGCGATCATCGGATCGATCACGACTTCCTCTTTCATGTAGACGAGGCTGTCGAGGATCTTCGGCAGCGTGATGCGCTTCATGTGCGGGCAGAGATTGCACGGCTTGATGAACTCGACGTCGGGCAATTCCGCCTTCACGTTGTCGGCCATCGAGCATTCGGTGACCATCACGACACGCTTCGGCCTGTTCTTGCGCACCCAGTCGATCATGCCCTTGGTCGAGCCGGTGTAGTCGGCGGCGTCCAGCACATCGGGCGGGCATTCGGGATGCGCGATGATCTGCACCGAGGGGTCGGCCGCGCGATATTTCTCCAACTCGTCGGCGGTGAAGCGCTCGTGCACCTCGCACGCGCCCTTCCACGAGATGATCTTCACCTTGGTCTGGCCGGCGACGTAGCTCGCCAGATACTGGTCGGGCAGGAAGATCACCGTGCCGGCGTTGAGGCTCTCGACCACCTGCACGGCGTTCGCCGAGGTGCAGCAGATGTCGACCTCCGCCTTTACGTCCGCGGACGTGTTCACATAGGCGACGATCGGCACGCCGGGGAATTTGTCGCGCAACAGCCGCACGTCCTCGCCGGTGATCGAGGAGGCGAGCGAGCAGCCCGCGCGCACGTCCGGGATCAGCACGGTCTTGTCCGGATTCAGGATCTTCGAGGTCTCGGCCATGAAGTGCACGCCGGCCTGCACGATGATCGGCGCTTTTGTTTTCGTGGCCTCGATCGCAAGCTGCAGCGAGTCGCCGACGAAGTCGGCGACGCAGTTGTAGATTTCCGGCGTCTGATAGTTGTGCGCCAGGACGACCGCGTTGCGCTCGCGCTTCATATCGTTGATCGCCTTCACGTACGGCGCGAAGAACGGCCACTCGACCGGCGGCACGACGGCCTGCACGCGTTCGTAGAGGTGCGCGGTCTCGCGCTCCACCTGCGCGTTCCATTCAAGCGAGGGCATCGGCTTGACGCCGTACTTCCGCGCCGCGGTCGACAACGCTCCGGGCGCCGACGCTGTCGGCGCGAACGGAAGGCCGCGCGTCGGGCCGAGCGATGCGAGCACAGGCATGACAGCCTCCTTGCGGTATATGCTCAGTTTGAGCATATTAGGGGACGAAAACAACCGGCTCTTCCGCCGGCATTGCCAAGTCCGTTCCTCGGAGCCTTATCCTCACTCCGAGCAAATCAGATATAGCACGCCACTTCGAGAATTGCGAGTCCCTGCCGCCAGACCTGCCATGCAAAAAACTGATCGGTGGGATCACCATTTTCCGTTAGGGCGAATGGTGCGGCGCACCTACCTATTGTTTCTCCCGCTCCCGCACGGAATTTCCCCATGACGCAGATTGCCCAAGCCGCGCGCTCCATCGGTTGGCGCACGCCTGCGGTCATCATCCTGTGCGGGTGCCTGATCTCGCTGCTCGGCTTCGGACCCCGCTCATCGTTTGGCTTCTTTCTCACTCCCATGTCGGCGGCGAACGGCTGGGGCCGCGATGTGTTTGCGCTCGCCTTCGCGCTGCAGAATCTGCTGTGGGGTATCGGCCAGCCCTTCGCCGGTGCGGTTGCGGACCGCTTCGGCATGGTGCGCGTGCTGAGCGTCGGCGCGCTGATGTATGCGGCAGGCCTCGCGCTGATGGCCTACACCACCTCGCCGATCACGCTGCAGGTGACGGCGGGCGTGTTGGTCGGTTTCGGCCTGTCGGGCTGCTCGTTCAATCTGGTGATCGCGGCGTTCGGCAAGTTGCTCGACGAACGCTATCGCATGCTGGCGATCGGCGCCGGGACGGCTGCCGGCTCGTTCGGCCAATTTCTGTTCGCACCGTTTGGCGTGGCGCTGATCGACAATGTTGGCTGGCAGAATGCGCTGCTCGTGTTCGGTGGGCTGCTGCTGTTCATCATTCCGATGGCGCTTGCGCTCGCTACGCCGCGCTCCGAGCCGGCGCCCGCCGGCACCGTTGCGCCCGCCAGGCAATCGCTAGTGGCCGCGCTCACCGAAGCGTTCGGACATCGCTCCTACGTCCTGCTCGTCTTCGGCTTCTTCACCTGCGGCTTCCAGCTTGCTTTCATCACGCTGCATCTGCCGTCGTATCTGATCGACCGCGGTCTGAGTGCGCAGGTCGGCGGCTGGACGCTCGCCACCATCGGGCTGTTCAACATCATCGGGTCGATCTCGGTCGGCTGGCTGTCGAACCACTATCCGCGCCGCTATCTGCTGGCGCTCAATTATTTCCTGCGCGCGGTTTTCATCGCGGCATTCGTGCTGCTGCCGGCGAGCACCGTGACCACGTTGTTGTTCGGCGCCGGGATGGGGCTGCTGTGGCTGTCGACCGTGCCGCCGACCTCGAGCCTGGTCAGCATCATGTTCGGCACGCGCTGGCTCGCGACGCTGTACGGCTTCGTGTTCTTCTCACACCAGGTCGGCGGATTTCTCGGCGCCTGGATGGGCGGCCTGCTGTACGAGCGCACCGGCTCTTACGACATTGTGTGGTGGCTTGCGGTGGCTTTCGGCATATTGTCGGCGGCGATCAATCTGCCGATCGAGGAGAAGCCCGTGCTGCGGGCCGCACCCGCCGCCGCGTGATTTTCGCGGTCGGCGCCGGAGGGACAGGATGGCGACGACCGTAGCAGCCCCACAACCAGGCCTCGGTTGGCGCACGCCGGCGGTGATCATCGCCTGCGGTTGCCTGATGGCGATTTTGACGTTTGGGCCGCGTTCGATCCTCGGTTTCTTCCTTCAGCCGATGAGCCAGGATCTCGGTTGGGGCCGCGATGTCTTCTCGCTCGCGCTTGCGATCCAGAATCTTCTCTGGGGCGCGGCACTCCCCTTTGTCGGCGCGATTGCGGACCGCTACGGCACGCTGCTTCCGCTCGCGGTCGGCGGCGTCGTCTATGCGGCCGGCCTCGCCATGATGGCCTACTCGACCACGCCCGCGATGCTGCATCTGTCGACCGGCGTGCTGATCGGCTTCGGTCTTGCGGGCGCGAGCTTCACGCTTGTGCTCGCCGCCTTCGGCAAGCTCTTGCCGCCCTCGTGGCAACCGTTCGGGTTCGGCGTCGGAACAGCCGCCGGCTCGTTCGGCCAGTTCCTGTTCTCTCCACTTGCGGTCGGATTGCTCGGAACGATCGGGTGGCAGCAGACGCTGCTGGTGTTCGCCGTGCTGGTGCTGTTTGTGCTGCCGCTGGCGTTCGCGGTCGCGACCCCCGCGATGGACATGGGGACAGGCGCCGCGCGCAAGCCGCAGTCGTTCCGTGAGGCGCTGCGCGAAGCATTCGGGCACCAGTCCTATGTGCTGCTGGTGCTCGGCTTCTTCACCTGCGGCTTCCACATCGCCTTCATCACCGTGCATCTGCCGCCGTATCTGGTGGATCGCGGGCTGGATGTGTCGTGGGGCGGCTGGGTGGTGGCATTCATCGGCCTGTTCAACATTTTCGGCGCGATCGCGGCCGGCCTGCTCGGGAGCAGGTTCCCGAAGCGCTATCTGCTCTCCACGATCTATGCGCTGCGCGCTCTTGCGATTGCGGTCTTCCTTCTCGTGCCGATGTCGCCCGCAAGCGCGCTCGCGTTCGGGGCCTCGATGGGCCTGTTGTGGCTTTCCACCGTGCCACTGACCTCCGCACTGGTGGCACTGATGTTCGGTACGCGTTTCATGGCGACGCTGTTCGGCTTCGTGTTCTTCTCCCATCAAGTCGGCGCATTTATTGGCGTTTGGCTCGGCGGCGTGCTTTACGAACGGACCGGCTCCTACGACATGGTCTGGTGGCTGGGGGTGGCGCTTGGCATATTCGCCGCGCTGGTCCATTTGCCGATCCGCGAGAAGCCGGTGGAACGGCTCGCCGCGGCGACAGCGTGACGACGGAGCGAATTTTGCAGAGTGAAGAAAACGCGGTCTATCTCAGCGCCGCCGAGTACATCGACAGCGATCATCCCGCCATCAAGGCGTTCGTGGCCAAGACCGTGACGCCGGACATGCCGCCGGCCGACAAGGCGCGGCGCTTCTATCTCGCGGCACGCGAAATCCGCTACGACCCCGATCTCGATTTCTCCGATCCGGAAGTTTATCGCGCTTCGAGTGTGCTTCAGGCGGGCTACGGCTATTGCGTCGGCAAGGCGGCGCTCTACGCCGCGCTGTGCCGCGCGGCCGGCGTGCCGGCGCGTGTCGGCTTTGCCGACGTGACCAATCATCTTTCGAGCGAACGCCTGCACGAGAAGATGGGCACGAACTATTTCGCCTGGCACGGCTTCACCGAAGTGCTGCTCGGCGGGCGGTGGCTCAAGGCGAGCCCGACGTTCAATTCGACGCTGTGCGTCCGGTTTGGCGTTCCCCCGCTCGATTTCGACGGAAGCTCCGATGCGCTGCTCCAGGCCTATGGCGGCGATGGCCGCACCTTCATGCGCTACGAGGTGATGCATGGCGCATTCCACGATGTGCCGGTGAAGTTCCTGATCGCCGAAATGGCGCGCCGCTATCCGAGCCTGAAGGCGCCGCGCGGCCGCTCCGCGGGCGGCATGGAAAACGAGGTCCCACTCGCAAGCGCCTGATCTCGCTTGCTTTGTGGCATTCTCCGGTCCACAAATCTCCGCTATTCCTTGGCGTCGGGAGTTTCAGCGTGGCAACGTTCAGGGCAGTGCGTATCGACAAGACCGAAACCGGTCAGACCGCAAAGCTGGTTGATTTCGACGAAAGCGAATTGATGGACGGCGACGTGACCGTTCGCGTCGAGTGGTCCACGGTGAATTACAAGGACGGTCTTGCAGTCAGCGGTAAGGCGCCGGTGGTGCGCCGCTTCCCGATGATCCCGGGCATCGATTTCGTCGGCATGGTCGAGAGCTCGACCCATCCGGAATGGAAGCCGGGCGATCGCGTGATTCTCAATGGCTGGGGCGTCGGTGAGACGCATCTCGGCGCTTATGCCGAGAAAGCGCGCGTGAACGGCAACTGGCTCGTGCCGGCGCCGCAAGGCATGACCGGCCGCGAGGCGATGGCGATCGGGACCGCGGGCTACACCGCGATGCTCGCCGTCATGGCACTGGAGCGGCACGGCATCACGCCCGACCGCGGGCCGATTGTCGTCACTGGCGCCGCTGGCGGCGTTGGCTCCGTTGCCACCGCCATTCTCTCCAAGCGCGGCTTCAAGGTGATCGCCTCGACCGGCCGTCTGCAGGAGGAGCCGTACCTGCGCGGGCTCGGCGCCGCCGAGATCATCGACCGCAAGGAGCTCTCAGCACCCAGCAAGCCGCTCGCCAAGGAACGCTGGGCCGGCGGCATCGACTCGGTCGGCTCGACGACACTCGCCAATGTGCTGGCCGGAACCCGCTATGGGGGAGCGGTCGCGGCCTGCGGACTCGCAGGCGGCATGGACCTGCCGACCACGGTCGCGCCGTTCATTTTGCGCGCAGTGTCGCTTTTGGGCATCGACTCGGTGATGTGCCCGCCGGCGGTACGGCGGGAGGCCTGGAAGCGGCTCGCAACCGACCTCGACCGTGGCAAATTGCAGACAATGACCAACGAAATTCAGCTTCCGGGAGTGCTGGTTGCGGCGCCCGCGATCCTCGACGGCCGCATTCGCGGCCGAATCGTAGTCAAAATCGGGTAAACGCGTTCAGGATTTGGCGACAATCGTCGGGCAATATGCCTCGTCCGGGATGGTTAACGGGGAGTAACTCATGGTCCTGCGTGCTGCTGCTGCTGCTGTGGCGAGCCTGTTGGCCGTCACACCCGTCCTGGCAGAACCGATGAACGCCGACGCGGCGCGCCGCTTCGTTGCCGGCAAGCTGTTCTCGTTCACCTGCTTTGACGGGTCTACCGGCTCCGGCCGTATCTTCAACGATGGCGCGGTCGCGGGCGTGGTGCGCATGCGGGGTAACGGCACGACACGCTTCATGCACCTGCCGCCCGGAACGCTGTTCCCGAAGGGCAACGCGATCTGCTCGCAGGTCAAAGGCGCGTTCTTCAATCCCTGCTTCGATCTCACCAAGACCAGCCACAACAGCTTCCGCGGTGCGGTTTCGGGCTTCAGCTTTGCCTCTTGCGAATTCGTGCGACGCGGCGGCCGCGGCGAAACCGTGCAGGCCTCCGTGGCACCCGCATCCGGTGCGGTGCCTGCGGCCACGCGCGCGTCGATCCGGCGCGGGCACAAGACGCACGAGAAGCCGGCCGCAGCGCCTACTCAGCCTGTCACGTCGGCGCCGCTGCCGTCGGTGGAGCAGGCGGGGATCAGGTCTTCGATTACGCCGTAAGCTGTGTCCCGGGCGCGGCGCAGCATCAAATGATGCGCCGCAGACCCGGGATCGCCCAAGAACTCCGAATTTGTTCGATCCCGGATCGCCGCTACGCGGCGTCCGGGATGACACCTTCGGTGTCACTTCTTCGCCGGGAAAATCACGCAGGTCGTGGTGCCGTGCGCGAGCAGGTTGCCCGCCTTATCGCGGATGTCGCCTTCCGCGGTGCCGGTGGTGCGGCCGCGATGGATCAGCCGCCCGGTCGCGCGCACGAGGCCTGTTTCTTTCGTGATCGCGCGCACCAGATTCACCTTCACCTCGAGCGTCGTGTAGATCTCGCCCTTCGCCAGCGTGGTCTGCACTGCGCACGACATGCACGAGTCGAGCAGCGTCAGCGCTAAGCCGCCATGCACCGTGCCGATCGGATTGTAGTGCCGGTATTCGGGCAGGCCTTCGAACACCGCCTTGCCGGTTTCGGCCTCGACGATGTCGAAGCCGAGCAGATCGGCGATCGGCGGCTTGGGCAGCGTGCCGTCGATGATGGCTTTGAGAAATCCGAGCCCATCGTACTCAAGGATTTTTTCGACCGGCGTGACGCCGATGTTGCGCATGTCGTCCACGCCACGCTCCATTCCGATTGGCTCCGTATGAAAAAGCACGATCGTTCGATTTTCTCAAGTCACGGCTCCGTCATGGCCGGGCTGTCCCGGCCATCCGCTTAGGAGGGTACAGTGCCCGCCTTATCGGGATCGCCGGGACAAGCCCGGCGATGACGAGTGGATAGTTATGTCGACCCCTCCAATTCCTTCCTCCGCTTGGCGATTTCGCTCCCGGCAAAATCCATGAAAGCGCGCACGCGCGCCGTCTGGCGCAGGTCCGCGTGGGTGAGCAGCCAGAGTCCGTCCGTGATTTCGCCAATGGGCGCGCCGAGGCGCGTGAGGCCGGGCGTCGCAGAACCGATGAAGCAGGGCAGGAGGCCGAAGCCGATGCCGGCGGCGATCGCCTCGGCGAGACCGAGCACGGTGTTGATGCGATAGACGATGCGGCCGGGCGCGGCGTGCTCCTTCAGCCATTTCGCGGCTTTCAAATTCGCGAGGTTGTCGCCGAAACCGATCCACTCCACGTCGCGCCCATTCCCCGCCGGATCGAAATTCTCCGGCGCCTTGTCCGACGCCGCGAAAACCGCCCACGCGGCGCTCGCGACGCGCCGCCCGATCAGCGTTTCGGGCGGACGATCCGTCGCGCGGATCGCGACGTCGGCATCGCGCTTCGACAGGTTCAGCGCCTGATTGGCGACGACGACATCGAGCGAGATCTCCGGGTAGGCGCGGCGGAAGCCGGCGAACACGTCAGTCATGAGATAGATCAGCGCGGTGTCGTTGGTGGTCACGCGCAACTCGCCCGACGGGCGCAGATCGTGTCCGGTCACCTGGCGCTCGAACGTGACGATGTCCTCGCCCATGCGTTCGGCGAGCCGCACCATTTCCTCGCCGCAGGGGGTGAGCGCATAGCCGCCGCGGCTGCGCTCGAACAGGCGCGAGCCGAGCTGCTTCTCGATCTGCGCGAGGCGGCGGAACACGGTCGAGTGATTGACCGACAATTCCTGCGCGGCGCCGCCGAGCGAGCGCGTGTCGGCGATGGCCTTCACGTAGCGAAAGTCGTCCCAGGAGAGCATGGATGGCGTTTGCACCAGTGCAATGTTCTGAGAGGCTAGTGTAGCTGCTCATTGCACAAAGCAAAGGTTCGCGACGGACGCGCCACGTGCTCGGTGCTGACCCTCCCCTGGAGGGGGAGGGTCGACGCGAGTGAAACGAGCGGCGGGGTGGGGTGAAACTTCTTCGCAATCGCCACCCCACCCCGTCTCGCAGCTCCGCTGCTCGCCGACCCTCCCCCTCCAGGGGAGGGTATTCGAGCGTGTGGCACTCTCTTCGCATTCAAGACACACCTTCTCCTTCCCGCGGCGCGTTTGCGCCCGGGTTTTGCGGGTAGCTGCGCCGCTCGAGAAGTGAGGGCGGCGCGGGACGCCGGGGTCCTGACGGACCCGCGGGCCTGATCGCCTCGCGGCGCTCAGGCGCCTTCGGTAACTCCGCAAGTCCGCCATTTCTCTGGCGTCCCGCGCGCGGTGTTTGAAGCCTGCTCCGCACGACCCCCGGTGGCCGTTACTTTTCAGGCTTCCTTCCCTTTCAGGCGCGGGAGCCTCACCACCGCTGGGGGACCATCGACAGCATCTGGCGGACGGTAACCGCCGTACGACGCCGCCACCGTGGGTCCCAAGTGACGCGCCAGCGAGCGCGTCGGGACCGTGCAGCTTCGGCTGTCGCGACGCGGGTGTGCGTGTTGCACCCTTTCGCGACCACCGCCCCCGATCCGCACCATCCAAGACGCCTCCGGAAGGCGCCCCTCGTGGATCGAGGCAACCGGCCAGTATGACGGGCGATGTGGCGGAGAGTGGGTCGAAAGTTGTTCACTTTATGACTTTTATCGTATAGAGGGATGATAAACCTGTAATTGGACATCTCCAAGCCCCAAGCCCCAAGCCCCAAGCCCCAAGCCCCAAGCCCCAAGCCCCAAGCCCCAAGCCCCAAGCCCCAAGCCCAGAAGCAGGCAAGCGGCAAGCGTCTCACGTATCGTCAAGCTCACTAGCCGGAATTTCAGATCGAAGCGCAGAGATTCATGCGCTGGCGGAGAAAGCGGAAGGGACGGAATGTCAAATTCTGAAACCTCGCGCTATTTCAAGTTCATGAATAGCGAGCACGTCAACTTGGTACTTGTTGACGGCACTGTGATCCTGCGAAGCCTCACTTACTTCCGCAATCTAGAAGCATCAGAGGGACCATGGATAGGTGACCGCCTAGAGGCCGCATCCGAACTTCACATCGATCACTTCACGGCACAACACAAACCGACGGCGGCAGAACAGCAGAATTCTATCCGACGCTCGTTTCGCGGGAGATAACCCGCTCGTGAAGTTCGATGTGCAAGGTCCAGGTACGCTAAGCAATATAAGCATTACGTGGAACATCCCAAACGACTATTTTCTCTTCTGCGCATCGATTGGCGATCTTCAAACACTGACCAACTCGATGTGTGTTGAGGCGACAAAACCCTATGATGCGTGCCTTGCAATATCGCACATCGATTTGCTGGCTCACCATCTTTTCTATCGCGGTCGTGTTGTCGAGCACGCGCAAGTGCCGATGAGCGCCATTTTTGACCCGCCAAATATTGGCGTTGTCGAATATCGAAAAGTCATCACCGGACTGGGAGAGGGACAAGCTCCACCTCCGTCCATGTTTGTAAAGGACACACGCTTTTCACCTCAATCGGAGGTTCGAATCGCGTTCAAGTCACGTGTCGCTAACTTGCCAGATAGCCTGACCGTCAAGATTCGTAAGCCAAGCGCTCTGTTCTCTGAAGTTTTTCGGCACTTCAAAAAGAGCTAGCGTCCTGTCTTCTTTCGTTTTTCCTTTTATTGCTTCTTAGGCCGCTTCGGAGTCATGCTCGCCTTGGGCTTGGGACCGGCACGGCGAGCACCGCGCAAGGCGGCCTGTATCCGCGCTTCGGTTTCCTGTTCGCCGTATTGATCTAGAATTTTCCGGATCATCATGTCCTCGGAGACATATGTAGCGCGAGCGCTTACCGGTGAGACGCAACTGCGCGTTCGTTATTTTCACGCGCGCTTAAAGTTCAAGGCTACTGACCGCGAACAAGTGGCGGCAAAAGCCGCAACGCCGCATCAATCACACGGTCCTGAGAATATCTACAACATGATCGGGGTTCAAATCACTCCGAACGGACCCACTGTTCGCTTCTCTCCAGCAAAGCAATGCATTTACTGCGGCGCCCGAGAGTATGCGCCGGGTTATGACCGCCCGCTAGGAGAAGAACACATTGTCAGCGAGGGCATGGGCGGTACTCTGATTCTCCCCGAAGCAAGTTGCCTAGAGTGCGAAGGCACTACCAGCGCCGCTGAAACAACTGTTCTGGGCGGTATGCTCTGGGCGCCGCGCCACAAACTCAAATTGCCGATGAAGCGTTCGAAAATTAAGCGAACGAAATTTCCGGTAACCGCTTTCGTTGATGGCAAGGAGGTCAACTTCAGTCTGCCGCTGGATACACATCCTACAATGCTGTTTTTTCTTCCGCTTCGGACACCTGGCATACTCGCCGGGAGGCCAATCGGGCGTTCTGGCATTCGAGGTTTTTGGCTCAGAGGTCTCAACGATCTTGCAAAGGCTAACGCGCTAGAACTTTGGTCTCCCTCAGTTGATACCGTCCGCTTCTGTCAGTTTCTGGCAAAGACCGGTCATAGTTTCGCTATGGCGATGTTGGGCGATTCTTGCCTAATGCCGTCGCTTCCGGATTTCATCCGCCGCCGGTTCACGTCGGATGAACAATATCCGGAGTGCTATCATTTGATCGGCGGCGACATCGATCGACCGCCATCCAACGTCCTGCACGAACTCGGCCTTGCGTTCGCGCGCCACGAGCACCAATGGTATCTCACCGTTCACATGCGGTTCTTTGCAAACTTGGGCGCTCCGACCTATGTGGCCGTTGTCGGGGCACTCAAGCCCGGCATAACTCCCGAACTAGCCACGTCTCGCGCGGCAGTTCCCACAGAATTTCTTGGACTAAGGAACGATGAAACTCTCTCTCCGCATTCATGAGATCGCCCCACGAACGGCCATCTGAGGGATCAAACCGTTCCATAGTGAAGTAGGGATGGCTGGCCAGCCGTTCGACGGCTGCCTGCCTCTGAGGATCAATCTCCCGATCAAGTTGCCCGCATGAGCGAAGCAAGAGGCGGGGCAACCGAGATAGGCGAATGCCTTGGCCGGGCAACGCCATGAACGCAACTGGCTGCAATTTCAATCGGGTCCCGCACCGCAGCATGCCTTAAGTTGTAGCAAGGAAAAAATTCGTCTAGCTTGCCCCGCACGGGCGAATCGGCAGCAGCCGCGTCCATCACTCTCGGCACGGCGCCCGGCATTCGCCCGATGACCCCGGGGGTAGTCATGCCAATTGTCATCCGTATTTTTCTCACCGTCGTGTTCGGATTTTTCTGGTGGTGGGTCTTCAACCGCGTCGGAGCGGGGTTCGCGTACCTGATGATCCTCGGCTCGGTGCTCGCTGTGTGCGTCTGCTGTTGCCAGCCCGGCCGCCAGACGGACGGCGTATGGGCGCCCGGCCAATGGAATTATCAGGCCTATCTCGCCTGCTTCCGGCGCTGCCTCATGGACACGCTGACGTTGATGTTCAGCCTGTTCATCCTCGGCGCTCTGGTCATTTGGTGGGCCACCGGCGCGGCTCCGACGGCGGCGGAATGGACCAACATCCTGCTCGCGGCAATCGGTGCGCCGCTGTTCGTGCGGCTCATCTGCTGCGCGTACGAGTGAGTGCTTAGAACACGCTAACCGCAAGGAGCGTGCCCCGGACGGCGCGAAGCGAAGTCCGGGGACGCTCCCTCGTCGTCTACGTTGCTATGTGGCCGGCGCCGGCACCGGCGCGTCCGGCGGCTTCCTGAACAGAAGCCGCTGGTAGAGATATCCGATCCCCATCAGCACCAGCCCGAGCCCGATGAAGGAAAGCGCGCGCCACACGCCGGTCAGCCCGGCCATGTCGAGCAGGAACACCTTGACGATGGTCGCGAGCACCACGGCGGCGGAGCAGAGCCGCACCGGCTGCGAGCGCAGGAAGATGCCGACGATCAGCAGCACGACTCCGAAAGCGAGCCACACCGCCGAGTAAGTGTAGCCTTCCGCCCCGCTGACCGGACCGGCCGAGATATTCGGCCCCTGATAGACGCGCGCGACCTGGAACGACAGGTAGGTCAGCGCGAGCACGACCGCGGTCACCGCCGCGACGGTGCGGTAGTTCTGCGGGCGCGTGTCCCGCGTCATCAGGCCGAGCGCGGCCGCGAGCATCGCGGGGATCGCGTAGCCGAGCAAATTGAGGTTGATGAACACGCCGCCGACATTGGTATTGTTGAGCCAGGCATTTTCCAAGGCCAGAAGCCCGAACACGATCGCGAACAGGCAGAGGCCCGCGATCAACAGCGCACCGACGTCATGCACGATGGAGTTCGTGCGCAGGCGCAGGCGTTCCAGCCCAATCACCATCGCGAGCCCGCCTGAGACTTGCAGTGCGACCTCGGCGAGGCCGGCGGACGGATTGTAGATGTCGCCGGCATAAAGGTAGTGGCGGATCTGCAAGGTCGCGGTGAGCACCGTGAACAGGATCGCGGCGGCATCGACCATGCGCGAGGGCACGTCGTCGGCGCGCTTGCGCAACAGCCAGCCCGCGATCCAGAAGGCGAGCGCCGGGATGCCGTAGCCGTAGAGGATCCAGTTGAAGATCGGCGTGGAGCCTGCTTCCGCCACGATGCGCGGCTCGTTGCCGATGCGCAGCATCACCAGTGCGGTGAGCACGCCGCAGAGCCAGCGCAGCCACGGCAGCGGGCGCTGCTCGGCGATCCACGCGACGCCCGGCACCATCAGGGCGAGCGCGACCGTGAGCCAGCCTTTCTCCAGCGCGAGCGTGAGCGCGAGCGCGAGCGCCGCGATCGAGCCGGTGGCGAAGATGGCGGCGGCCGAGGGAAGGCCGGGGCGGGGCTCGCGTTTTGTCAGCAGCTCGGTCGCGACTGCGAACAGCGCGGCGAACAGCAGCGCGAGCGCTGCGAACGGAAGCGAGCGCTCGAAGCCGTAGATGCGGTAGTAGAGCGCGATCAGGATCGCGAGCGGCACCACGACGGCGGTCGCGGCCCACAGGATCGAAACGATCGGCTGGCGCGAGCGGCCTTGCGTCAGGAAGCCGGCGGCGGCGAACAGAGCTGCGAACATCGCCCCGAGCGCGAGCTGCGGCCCATAGGAGACGCGCGAGGGATCCGGTGCGATCGCGGGGCCGCCGCCTGCGGTCAGCGACGTCCATTGGATGTTGACCGCCCAGTCGGCGATGACCAGCGCCGCGAAGGCGCCCGCGACCGGAACGGCGGCGACCGCCGCTTCGGTGCGCCAGGCGATTCCAACGGTCGCGACAACCAGCAGCGTGAACACGATCATCGCGGCGCCGTCATGATCGCTCGCCAGCGCGAGCACGGTGGCGCAGAGCAGGGCGGCGGCCAGCGCGCCGGACGAGATCGCGTCGATGCCGTCCTCGTGGTCCGGGCCGTAAAGCAGGCCGGCGACGATCATCGTGGCGGCGAGGATGAAGCTGACGACGACGTGGAACGCATGCGGCGTGATCCAGTCGACGCGCGTGTCTTCGAGGCCAGCGAACATCCACAGCGTGCCGAACGCAACCGCCGTGATCACCAGCCAGCGCCACAGCCGCGTGCGGGCGAGCGCAAACGAGGCCGCGGTGACAAAGGCGAGGTAGATATAGAGCGCCCAGTAGTTCGGCACGTTGCTGGCGACCAGCGCCGGCACGACGAATGCGCCGACCTGTCCGAGCGCTGCGAGCGCCGGCCCATGCAGCAGCGAGGCCGCAAGCGTTGCGAGCGCCACGATGCCGAGCAGCACGAAAGCCGTGCCGGGCACGAGGAATTCGTAGAGCGCGTAGGCCGCATAGATGGTGGCGAAAGCGACCGTGGTGCCGGCCGCGGTGAGAATGCTTGGGATGTGTGCGTTGCTGGCGAATAAGGCGCCGCTCGCGATCTCGCGCCGCCGCGTCCACTCGCCGGCCGCGACCAGGCCCGTGGCGAGCAGGCCGCCGAGGAAGATGCGCACGCCGGGGCCGATCAGGCCGGCCTCGATCGAATACTGCACCATGAAGATGCCGCCGAGCGCGAGCGCAAGCCCGCCGATCCATACCACCCAGCTTGCGCCGAAGCGTTCCTCGAAGCTCTTGCCCGGCGCGGCAGGCTCTTCCGGGGGAGGCGGGGTGGGCTGCGAGGCCTCCTGGACGACGCCTTCGATCGCGGCTTCGTCCATGCGCTCCGCCGGCTGCGGAGCGGCCTCGGGCGCGACGAAGGGCTGCTCGGTGCCCGGTGGCACCTCGGACCAGCCTTGAGAAGGCGCTGGCTGAACGCCGACGGTCAATTGCGCGATGCGCTGTTCGAGCTCGGTCACGCGCTTGCGCATGCTCAACACGAAGATGAGCGCGACGATCGCCAATATGGCGGCCAAGAAGTCCATGATTTCCCCCAGCACGGCAAGCGCGCGCGAGCGCGCCGGCACTCACCTGCGCAACACTTGGTCGCCGCCAGCGCGCATCCGGTTCATCCTCGCCCCCCGAGCCGCAAACCCGGCGCCGGGCGCTCGGACAGCACTTCGCGGCGAAAACGGAACAGCGCGGCCGGCCGCCCGCCGGTCGCCGTGGAGGTTTCGCCAGTCGGCTCGACCAGCGCCGTGCCTTCGACGAGGCGGCGGAAATTCTGCTTGTGCAGCACGCGGCCCGAAATCGCCTCGACCGTATGCTGCAGTTCCGTCAGCGTGAACTCCGCCGGCATCAGCTCGAACACGACCGGGCGATATTTCAGTTTCGCGCGCAGCCGCGCGATCGCGGTCGCCAGGATGCGGCGGTGATCGAAGCGCATCGGCTCGCCCAGCACGGGCAGCTTGTCGCGGGCAAGTGCCGCCGCACGCCCGTCGCGGCGCGCTTCCTCGATCAGCCCGGCCTCGTATAGCATCTCGTAGCGGTCGAGCACCTTCTCCTCGTCCCAGGGCGAGCGGCCGACGCCGAAGCACAGCCGCAGCCGTTCGCGCCAGCCGAGCGCGCGGCCAAGCTCGCCATGCGGCGGGGCGGTCCACTCGCCGAGCAGTGGAATAATCGTGTCGTCGAGGATCTGCGGGACGCTTCTCGCGCCAGTCTTCCCACGGAAAGAAGCGGTACCACGGCTCGAAGCCCGCGCCGCCGGTTTTCAGCGCAGCGGCACTCTCCGGCATGCGCGTGAGCGCGAGATAGCCGACCGAAACCATGTGTGCGACATCGGCCGGACCGGCATGGCGGCCGCGATCGCCGAACGTGTAAAGCTGCTCGACATAGCCGACGCGCAGGCCCGTCTGCGCCTCGACCCATTCGCGCAGCCCGATCTCGAACGTGCGATGCGCCAGCGGATCGAACGGACCGAACGGCAGGCCGGCGCGCGGTTCGGTTTTTCCACCGTCTCCCGCCACCAGGATCGCCGGCTCGCCGTCCTCCACCGCGACGATTGCCGCGGTCAGCCCGATTTCGATCGGCGTGAGGACGGTTTCGGCCATCGCTATTCCAGATCGAGCCGGAAAGGTTCGGTCGCATATGCCGCCATGCCAGGGCCGATCGACTCGATCGCCGCGACCATGCGGCCGTTGCGGCCGAGCATCGGTCGGCGAGCCGCACGATGCGCAGGTTCGGCGTCGCCGTATGCGAGGCCGCGCGCAGCGCGCGCGCAATGCTCGATTCATCGCGGCGCGGATTGAGTGCGCAGGCAGTCGACGAAAGCACCCGCGGTCGAGCGGCTGATGCCGGCATAACAATGCACGACCAGCGGATTGGCGCGGTCCCACGCGCGAACGAAGCGCAACAGGTCGCCGACATGCTCCTCGGCCGGCGCCACGTAACCCTCGATGTGGTCGGTGATGTCGTCCATATCGAGCAGCAGGTGGTTCTCGGCCGTGATCGTCGCCGGCCGGTGCACCAGCGAAATGTCCTTGATCAGGGTCACGACATGGCGCGCGCCGGTCTCGCGCACCGTGTCGTGCAGGCGGGCAAGGGAGCAGACGTGAATCATCGAGGCCCTTTCAGCGCATCGAATCGTTTCAGGTAGCGAGCTTCCGCATCCTTGGCGGACCATGGTGTTAGATAGTCCCTTTCAAGCGTCGCCGGAACCTCTGGCGGCGTGCCGAAAAAGCGCTTCGCCTCGCTCTCGCCGAAACCCGCGAGCCGTGTCGCCTCCAGATAGGCGGCGGCACGGTCGGAACTCTTGATCAGGCGGATCAATTCGGCCGGCAATGCCGATGGCAACCCAAAGCGCAGATGGATCGCGGCAAGCAGGCGGTGTTCCACCGCCTTGTAGGATTCGCCGATCACGGACTTGAACGGCGTGATCATGTCACCGATCACGTATTCGGGCGCGTCGTGCAGCAGAATCGCGAACCGCGCGCGGGTGTCGAGGCTCGTGCGCCGCCGCGCGATCGCCTCGACCAGCAGCGTGTGCTGAGCGACCGAGAAAATATGTGCGCCGGAGGTCTGACCGTTCCAGCGCGCGACGCGCGCAAGCCCGTGCGCGATGTCGGCGATCTCGACGTCGAGCGGCGAGGGGTCGAGCAAGTCGAGCCGCCGCCCGGACAGCATGCGCTGCCAGGCGCGCGCGCCTGTGCGCGATTTGGTGCGCGTGCTGGGAGACATGCCGGGAGGGAGGCCAAGTCATCGAGCGGGCAAGTTAGAGGATAACCTCCGATCCCGGCGACCGTGATTAACCCAGTGCGTCGTGAGAGCTTGCCGCAACGGCGATTTGTGACCGATTAAGTCGGCGTGATTTCACGATGGATTTTCGCCAATGCGCCCCGCAACAATGCTGGGTTGCTTTGCACGCGAGCGTTAAAGGGATATGACCGGAATCAAGCGAGGGCGACCAATACCCGTTAGTTTATTGTTTCAGAGACGGCGACTATGGTCGCCGGGCTCCCGCCGCACGTTGTCAGTCCCCCGCCGAAGGCGCCTTAAACCGCACATTCGGTAAACTCATAAAGGTCAATCATGGCAAAGAAAGCCAAGCGAAGAGGCCGGCCCCCCGGCGCAAAATCTCCCGATAAAATGGATATTGGCCAGCTTCGCCAGTACATCGATCGGATGGAAAACCTGCTGAAGCAAGAAGGTGAGCGAACAACGCTCCTATTTCGAGGAAAAGCTGTCCGAATTGTCCGGCTATGCATCGGCGAAAGCCTCGCGCGTGATGAGCGCCATCGGCGGTCGCAAGAAAAAGGGCACGCGCAAGAAGGCGACACCCGAAATACCGCTCGCGCAAAAACCCGAAAATCCTCTGGTCGGGCCGCGGCGTCACGCCGGTCTGGATGCGCGAGGAAATGAAGGGCACCAAGCTCAAGAAAGACGATTTCCTGATCGCGAAGGCATAAATCCCCGATTATTTTTCGGGGCGGCCGGTCAAATGTTCGTGACGGTAGCAGTCGACCAGATGGTCATTGACCATCCCGGTCGCCTGCATGAAGGCGTAGACGATCGTCGGCCCGACGAATTTGAATCCGCGCGCCGATAGTTCCTTCGACATCGCTTTCGAGATCGGTGTTTCGGCCGGTACCTGTTTGACCGAGCGGAAGCGGTTCACCTTCGGCTTGCCGTCGACGAAATCCCCACAGCAGCGCCGAAAATCCCGGACCTTTTTCCATCACGTCGAGCCAGGCGCGCGCAGATGCGACCGCCCCCTCGATCTTCATGCGATTGCGCACGATACCGGCATCCTGCATCAGCCGCTCGATCTTCTTCGGGCTGTAGCGTGCGATCTTTGTCGGCTCGAAGCTATCGAACGCTTTCCGGAAATTCTCGCGCTTGCGCAGGATCGTGATCCACGACAGCCCGGCCTGGAACCCGTCGAGCACGAGTTTCTCGTAGAGCGCTCGATCGTCGCGCTCGGGCACACCCCACTCGTCGTCATGATAGGCGACGTAGAACGGGTCCTGCCCGGGCCACGGGCAGCGATGCAGTCCATCGGAATGAAGGAGGGAGGGCATCGTCTGATTTAGCGGCCAAATATTGGTTTGCAAAACGTATCATATATGATACAGAAAACAATCCGATGATCGCGCGGTTGCAGCCGATTCCGGTAGCCTTTTGGCGCTCGGCGTCGGACCGTGAGCCTGTTCGTGAATGGCTGCGTGCGCTCGACAAAGGCGACCGAACTGTGATCGGAGACGATCTTCGGACGCTCCAGTTTGGCTGGCCGATTGGCATGCCGCTGGTTCGCAAGCTGGTTGACCACGTTTGGGAGCTGCGCTCATCGCTACCAAGCCGTCGCGAGGCGCGCGTTCTGTTTACGGCGAACGAAGATCAAATCGTGGTCCTGAGCGGCTTCATCAAGAAGTCGCAGAAGACACCAGGAGCGGAGATCGAATTGGCGCGCAAGAGATTGAAGGAGTTGCGGCTGTGAAATTCAAGAAGAAACACATCGGCTCGAGCCTGGAGGACTTTCTCGACGAGGAGGGCATCCTCGAAAGCTCTACCGCAAAGGCGATAAAGAGTGTCATTGCCTGGCAACTGGCCGAGGAAATGAAGGCCAAGCACATGACGAAACAGCGATTGGCCGATTTGATGCACACAAGTCGCGCACAGGTCGACCGTATTCTGGACCCCGAGAAGGGCAACGTTACTATCGAAACTCTGCAACGCGCAGCCTTGCTGCTCGGCCGCCGCCTGCGCCTGGAGCTTCTGTAAAGTTCGCCGCTTACTCCGCCGCCTTTGCGTCGCCCGGCCAATCGAACTGTGCCCAGTCGGGTTTGATGGGCGTGAGCGCAATGCCGCCGGACATCAGCGGCTTGCCGGCGGCGAGTGCTTCGCCCATGCGGTCGAGACGCAGCATCGCCAGTCCCCGGCCGGCGCCCCGACGGACGACCCCATCACGCCGACGGCGACCTCGCCCGCCAGCACTGGAACACCGGCCTCGGCGGCGAAATCGTCGAACGCGACCGGCACGACACGCTTGCGGGCGGTGCCGCGATGCTCGACGCGTGAAACGACCTCCTGACCGACATAGCAGCCCTTCTCGAAATCGATGCCGTTGAGCTGGTCCATGTCGGCTTCATGCGGGAACGCATCGTTGTACTGGAAATCCATGCCGCCGCGCGGCGCGCCGAGCGTGATCCGATGCGCCTCGTATTCTCTCGCTTCGACCAGCGTGGCGTCGAGGTCGGCTGCCGCCTCGGCGGCAAGATGCGGCGGCAGACATGCAGCGCATCCCGAGCGCCGGCAGGCGCGGATCCGCGTAGCACAGCCCGTATTCGGTTTCGCCGGCGCCCTCCCAGATCGCCATGACGCCGAGCACCTCGGAGAGATCCTCGACGATCACCTTGGCGCGTAGCTTGTAGAAATTCGAGCCGGTCGACCAGCGTCTTTTCCGAGCGCGCGCGGGCATATCGAGGAAAAAGCCGCCGCCATCCGCGGCCGGAGCCTCGGCCACGATCATGTCGACCATGATCTTGCCCTGCGGCGTGAGCAGCGCGGCGAATGCGGCGCTGCTCCGGCGTCACTCTGGCGATGTCAGTGGTGAGCAGCCCGTTGAGGAATTTGCGCGCGTCTTCGCCCGCAACCTTCGCAACGCCACGCTCGGGCAAAAGTGCAGCCTTCATTGAAGAATCCTGTCCGCCGCGCGTGATCCCGAAAATGCCTGCCCCGGAACTTGATCCCGGGTGGGAACCGGTTTTCGGAATAGATCACGCGCCAGCGAAGAATCCGCAACGTAGGGCGCGGATCGGGCCGGCTCAAGAGTGGCGGATTAGAACCCGTTCGGGGTTACTGGCGCGAAATCTGCACCGAGAATTCGCCGTTGCGGATGCGGGCCGGAAGCCCTTCGGCGTATTTGGCGGTCGCGTCCTCGCCGTAGGTCGTCACGAGCTCGCTCAGCGCGCTGAACAGCGAGGCCTGCGCGAGACAGTCGCCGTCGACGCCCTCGAGACGCGCCTCGCTCCACGCCTCGAGCAGATAGCTCAGTGCGATCTGCTTTTGCTCATGGTCGGAAGCCGGCTCCCGGGCCGGATCGATGCGCGGCGCAACTGCTCATGTCTCAAACCTATTGCGGCGGCATCCGGATGGCGCCGTCCCCATGCCGAGGACGTTAGCATGCGCCTTTGCGACAACAAGGCGAGACTTTAGGAAAGGTTAACGGCCGCATAGCAATGCCGGTTACCGGGAACCGGACAATTTTAGTTTGCGTAGCGTGCCGTGATGTCGCGTGCGATTTTCGAGCCTTCGTCGAGGTAGCGGCGGATCGCGTAGTCGGCCGCCGGCGTGCAGGTACGGTAGGTCTGCTGGAAGCCGCGATAGCCGCGGTTGAAGCTCGCGATCAGCCGCTCGCGCCGCTCTCCGCTCGGCGCCTCGGCGTCGACCAGCGCCTGCATCTCGTTGCGCCAGATCATGCCTTCGCGCGCGCCGCAGATATCGCGCAGGTAATGCAGCGCGCCGAGGATTTCGGAGAGCCGTTGCAGATCGCTTTCATAGGGCGCGCGCCCGCCCTGCGTCGCCTGCGCGTGGGCGGCGGTCGCGGACAGGACGAACAGGAGGATGGCGAAGAGGCGAGGCATCGGAACGGATATGCCCACCGGATGCGGCGAGGGCAAGGCGTGCCGCGTTGCGTGGTTTACCCGGCTTCCATCCGCTCGAACGCCGCCGCGACGATGTCGGCGAGGCCTTCGGTGGTTTTGAGCGCGGACAAGCTCCGCCGGCCGCAGCCAGCGCAACTCGGACAGTTCCTCCACCTGCGGCGTCGCCTTCGCCGGCGAGCCAGCGCGCCGCAAAGCACAGGATCACGAAATGCCGCGACACGCGGCCGGCCTCGTCGCGTGTGATGAATTCGCGCTGGCCCGCGAGCGCGACCGGCTCGATAGTGATGCCGGTCTCCTCGGCGATTTCGCGCACGACCGCCTGATGCAGCGTCTCGCCCGGCTTCCACCACGCCGCCCGGCAACGTGTAGAGGCCGGTGCTCGCGCCCTTGGCGCGCCGCGCCACCAGCACGTGCCCGTCGCGGATGATCGCGGCGCTCACGGCCAGGTATGGCCGGTCGGGATACATGCGGGGATCGGACATGATTACTTTTCAAACAGCGCGTCGACGGTCGCCTGCTGCTCGCCCGTCGTCATGTCTTCCGAATGCGCGATATCGTAGCCGTTGATCACCGCGCCGGCGCGCGCGACCAGCGGCTTGAGCCGCGCCGCGGTCTCGGCCGCGAGCGCGTTCGCGGCATTCGAGCGAGGAGCGCCGCTGGAACGTCTCGCAGGTCGCGACCAGCAGCGCGTTCATGGTGTCGGCGAGCTCGTCGAGCCGCACGCGCGCAATCGGCTCGGCCGCCGCGTAGGCGGCGATCGCCAGTTCCTTGTCCTTGAAGTGCGAGGCCGCGAAATGCTCCTCGTAGCTCAACGGCTCCCAGCCGATCAGCTCGACGATGCACTCCGGCGTCTGCGGCAGCAGATCGAGCAGCATGATCGCTTCGTTGAAGTGATTGAGGTAGTCGGTCGCGAGCCCGGTCTTCGGATTGATGTTGGCGGCCGTCAGCCGCGCCGGATCGAGCGCGCGGACAGCGTACGGTCGTCGGAGAGCAGGGGGAGCGGAGCTGTCATCAGGTCGTGCGGCGCGGCCTCTTCGGGTCTAGGCAGTCTTGTCGGGCATGGTTAAATCCGCATTAAGAATCAAGGCCGAAGGCAACGCCCCCATGTGCGGACGGTACGCGATCACCACGGCCCCGGAGGCGATCCGGGCAGCTGTTCCGCTATCTGGAGCAGCCGAATTTCCCGCCGCGCTACAACGTGGCGCCGACCCAGCCGGTGCCGATCGTGCGCATGGTCGAGGGCAAACGGCAGCTTGCGCTGGTGCGCTGGGGGCTGATTCCGGCCTGGGTGAAGGACCCGCGCACGTTTTCGCTGGTGATCAATGCGCGCGGCGAATCCGTGCTCGACAAGCCGGCCTTCCGCAATGCCATGAAGCGGCGGCGCTGCCTGTTTCCGGCCGACGGCTTCTACGAATGGAAGCGCGAGGGCGAGAAGAAGCAGCCCTATTTCGTGCGGCTCAAGTCCGGCCAGCCGATGGCGTTTGCGGGCCTGTGGGAAAGCTGGATGGGGCCGAACGGCGAGGAGATGGAAACCGCCGCGATCGTCACCACCACGGCGAGCCGCTCCATCGCGCACATCCATGACCGCATGCCGGTGATCGTGCCGCCCGAGGCGTTCGATTTCTGGCTCGATCCCGAAGGTCGACGCGCGAACGGCGACGAGCGTGATCCAGCCGGCGCGCGATGCGCTGTTGGAGGCTTATGAGGTGTCGAGCGCGGTCAACCGCACGGCGAATGATTCGCCGACGCTGATCGAGCCGCTGCGCGAGCCGGAGCCGGTCGAGCCGCCGAAGCCGAAGCCCGCGAAGAAGGAAAAGGCAAAGGTCGACGACGGGCAGGCGAGCTTGTTCTGATTACGGCGTCATCGGCCTTCCATCGAGCCACTTGGCGTAGATCACGCGCTCCTGCGTCTCGTAGCCGAGCCGGTCGTAGAACGCCCGCACTTCGGCATTGTCCGGCCGCACCATCAGCATGATCTTTTGGACGCCCTGGCCACGCAGCCAGTCTTCCGCGGCGGTCATGATGGCGCGGCCGAACTCATTGCGCTGCAGGTCGGGATCGACCGCGACGTAATAGACCCAGCCGCGATGACCGTCGTGCCCGACCATCGCGGTGGCCGCGATGGTGTTCTCATGACGTCCGACCAGGATCGTCGCGTTCGCGCCGCGTCGTGCGAACGAAATGTCGCCGGCCGGATCGTTCCACGGGCGGGTCAGCCCGCAGCGTTCCCACAACGCGATGACAGGTTCGACGTCGGGATCGGTGATCGGAGCGATGGCAAGCTCGGTCACAGAACCTTGCCTGGATTCAAAATCCCGTTCGGATCGAGCGTGCGCTTGAGCGCGCGCATCAGTTCCATCGCAACCGGGTCTTTCACACTCGGCAGCAGATCGCGCTTCATGATGCCGATGCCGTGCTCGGCCGAGATCGAGCCGCCGTATTTCAGCACGACGTCGAACACGACCTTGTTCACGTCATGCCAGCGTTCGAGGAACGCCGCCTTGTCGGCGTCGATCGGCTGGGCGACGTTGTAATGAATGTTGCCGTCGCCGAGATGGCCGAAGGGGAGCGGCCGGCTGCCGGGAATGAGCCGGATCACCGCCGCGTCGGCCTCGCGGATGAATGCCGGCACATTCGCGACCGGCACGGAGATGTCGTGCTTGATCGAACCACCGACCTGGCGCTGCACCTCGCCGAACATTTCACGGATACGCCAGAACGCTCTCGTCTGATCGAGATTCTCGGCGATCGCAGCGTCGGCCACGATGCTCCGTTCGACACCCTCAGCGAGGATCGCTTCCATCGTATCGCGCAAGCCCGAGCGGGCCTGCGAGGACAATTCGATCAGCACGTACCACGGGTGCCTGTCGTTCAGCGGGTCGCGCGCACCCGAATCGTATTTCAGCACCGCGTCGACTCCGAGCCGCACCATCAGCTCGAATGACGTGACGCCGGGCGTGCGTTCGCTCGCGATGCCCAGCAATTCCAGCGCGGCCTCCGGTGAGGATACGCCGACGAACGCGGTTTCGACCGAACGCGGACGCGCGATCATGCGCAAGGTCGCAGCCGTGATGACGCCGAGCGTGCCTTCCGCGCCGATGAACAGGTTCTTCAGGTCGTATCCGGTGTTGTCCTTCTTCAGCTTGTTGAGATTGTTCAGCACGCGCCCGTCCGCGAGCACGACTTCGAGGCCGAGCGCCTGCTGGCGCGCGACGCCCCATGACACCGCCGTGGTGCCGCCCGCATTGGTGGAAAGATTGCCGCCGACCGTACAAGTGCCCTCGGATGGCAGCAGCAGCGGATAAAGCCGGTCGACGTTCGCCGCGGCCTCGCGCACGCGCCCGAGCGAGACGCCGGCTTCCGCCGTGATGGTGTTGGAGGTCGCGTCCACTTCGCGGATCTTGTCGAGGCGATTGAGCGACAGCACGATCTCGCCGTGATGCGGGACTTGGCCGCCGACCAGTCCGGTATTGCCGCCCTGCGGCACGATCGGCGTGCGCGTCTCGTTCGCAAGCTTTAGGACCGCCGACACTTCCGCGACCGAGCCCGGCCGCAGCACCATCGGCGTATGTCCGTGATACAGGTCGCGCATCTCGCGCAGGTACGGCTCCTGCATCGTGGGATCGGTGATGGCGTATTTCTCGCCGACGATTTGCGCGAAGCGGGGGAGGAGACTGTTGTCGGCAACAGCGACAGCACGCATCACGGCAGTTCCATTTTTTCGGTTTCGTTGGTCCAGGGATTGTAGACGGTTATGCCGGTGTTGGCGAAATCGCGTGTGTTGCGGGTGACGAGGGTCAAATCATGCACACGGCATGTCGATGCAATGAGCATATCGGCTGCTGCTTGTGGCCGCCCTCGGGCACCAAGCTCGCGCGTCAGCCCGAGCCAATCCAAAAGCACTTCGAGTGCTTACAGGAACAATGCGGTCGTTGAACCGTCTGATCACGCCGGCCTCCAGCCAAATGGCTAGTTCATCTTTGCGACGTTGATCGGTCGTAAGTGCAATCCCATCGATCAATTCCGCGAGCGTGACCGCGCTGAGGCCAATCTCCTCAATAGGCTGCTCTCCGATCCACTCTTCCACGTTCGGATTGGCCTGACGACTGATGTTCTCCGAAACGACGTTCGTGTCGAGCAGCCATTTCACGTGTCGTCCTCTTCAAAAATCTTCTTGTCGCGATAGATCATCTTCGTACGCGGCGGCAGCTTTAAGGGGGCGCCTCGATACTTCTTCGACATCTCGACGAAACCCGCCATGGTCAGATCTTCTTGCACCTTCGGACGCACCTCGTATCTGTCGAGGTCGACTACCGCGACGGCTTTCTTGCCATGTACGGTGACTTCCTGAGGGGGGCCCTTCTTCGCGCGGCGAACAACCTCGGAAAATTGCGCTTTGGCATCCTGAAGCTTCCAAATATTTGCTGTCATTGCGATAATTCCTGACTAGTCAGACTAGTCTACCAAAAAGGGAAGGCCGGTTCAACCCCTACCGAGGCGCCGCGGCACGGGCGAGACGGTCGTTGATGGCTTCGCCGAGGTCCTCGTTCGGGATCGGCATCACCGCGATGCCGCTTGCACCCGAACCATCCAGCGCGCGCAAGTGCGAGAACAGGTTTGCGGCGGCTTCGACGAGGTTGCCCGACGCTGAAAGATTGAGTGCCGTTGCCGCGCCCTCCGGCATGTCAGCACCAAACGCCAACAAGGCTTCGCCGGCGTTCACCGTGACGGCATTCAGACGCAGCGGCGTCCGCGGTGCATAATGCGAGGCAAGCATGCCGGGGGCGAGTGGGGCTTCATCGGACGACGACACAGTATCGGCGAGCGCGTGGCCGAGCACGCGCTCGATGATCTCGCGCGGCACGCCGCCGGGGCGCAACAGCATCGGCGCGCCGAGACACGCAACGATGGTCGACTCGACGCCGACGCTCGCCGCTCCGCCATCGACGATCAGATCGATTCGTCCTTCGAGATCGGCGAGCACGTGTTGCGCCGTCGTCGGCGACACGTGGCCGGACTGGTTGGCGGACGGGGCAACCACCGGCTTGCCGAAGGCTCTTGAGGATATCAAGCGCAACGGGGTGATCCGGCACGCGCACCGCGATGCTGTCGAGGCCCGCGGTCGCCAAATCCGACACTGGGCAGCCGGGAGCTTTCGGCAACACCAACGTCAGCGGCCCCGGCCAGAACACGCTGGCCAGCAATTCGGCATCCGCGTCGAACCGCGCGAGCCGGCGCGCAGCCTTCGCATCGGCGACATGCGCGATCAGCGGATTGAAACGCGGACGACCCTTGGCGACGTAAAGCCGCGCGACCGCCTCTCCGTTCGTCGCGTCGGTGCCGAGCCCGTAGACGGTCTCAGTCGGAAACGCCACCAGCCCGCCGGCGCCGAGCGTGCGCGCGGCCACCGTGATCGCGGCGCGATCGGTGGTGAGCAGGCGCGTTGCCAGTTCAACGGACATTGACGGCTTTCAGGACCGGTTCGGTGCGGCTACATTGGGAAGTAAGCATCCCCCGTCAAGAGACAAATCAATGACTTACCGCGCGCCGGTCGCCGATATTGCCTTCACGTTGAAGCATTCCGCAGGCTTGAGCCAAGCGCTCAACGAGGGTCTTTATGGCGACCTCACCGAAGACGTGATCGACGCGGTGCTGGAAGAAGCCGGCAAGTTCGCCTCCACGGTGATCGCGCCTTTGAACGTGGTCGGTGACAAGCACGGCACACCGCTCAAGGATGGCGCGGTCACGATGCCGCCCGGGTGGCGGGAGGCCTACGCCGCCTGGGCGCAGGGCGGCTGGAACGGGCTCGCGGCGTCCGAGCAATGGGGCGGGCAGGGGTTGCCGCACGCGCTGAACGCCGCCTGCATCGAGATGTGGAATTCGGCCTCGATGGCGTTCGGCATCGGCCCGGTGCTCACCATGGGCGCGATCGAGGCGCTCGACCGGCACGGCACGGAGGCGCTGAAGCAGAAATATCTCGGCAAACTCACCACCGGCGAGTGGATGGGCACGATGCAATTGACCGAGCCGCAGGCGGGCTCGGATGTCGGCGCGTTGCGCTCAAAGGCCGAGCGCAACGCGGATGGCACCTATCGCGTCACCGGTTCGAAAATCTTCATCACCTATGGCGAGCACGATCTGACTGACAACATCATCCATTTCGTGCTCGCGCGCCTGCCCGATGCGCCGCCGGGCACCAAAGGCATTTCGCTGTTCCTGGTGCCGAAGTTTTTCGTCAACGCCGACGGCTCGCTCGGCGAGCGCAACGACGCGCGCTGCCATTCGATCGAACACAAGCTCGGCATTCACGGCTCTCCGACCTGCACGATGGTGTACGGCGACAAGGGCGGCGCGACCGGCTGGCTCGTCGGCGAGGAGAACCGCGGGCTGAATTGCATGTTCACGATGATGAACAATGCGCGCCTCGCGGTCGGCCTGCAGGGCGTCGGTATCGCGGAGCGCGCGACGCAAGCAGCGATGGCCTATGCGGAGAATCGCAAGCAAGGCCGCGCGGGCGTGAACGGATCGAGTCCGATCATCGCGCATCCGGATGTGCGGCGCATGCTGCTCACCATGCGCGCGCTGACCGCAGCCGCGCGCGCGATCTGCTACGCCACGGGTGCTGCGATCGACCGCGCGCATCGAGGCAAGGACGACGCGGCGCGCAAGGCGGGCGATCAGCGCGCCTCGCTGCTGACGCCGGTGGCGAAAGCCTTCTCCACCGATATCGGCACCGAGGTCGCCTCGCTCGGCGTGCAGGTGCATGGCGGCATGGGCTTCATCGAGGAAACCGGCGCCGCGCAGCACTATCGCGACGCGCGCATCGCACAGATCTACGAGGGCACCAACGGCATCCAGGCGATCGATCTGGTCGCGCGCAAGCTGCCGACGATGGGCGGCGCGGTGGTGCGCGGCTATCTCGATGAGCTGCGCCGCACGGTCGCGGCGGTCAAACAGACCAATCACCTGGCCTTCGGCGCGACCGGTGCCCGGCTTTCGGACGCCGTCGACAGCCTCGACCGCGCGACCCAGTGGCTGCTCGGCAAGCTCGACAAATCGCCCGACGCGGCGCTCTCTGGTGCGACGCCATACCTGCGGCTGTTCGCATCCGCGGCGGGCGGCTGCATGCTGGCCGAAGACGCGCTCGCCGGCATCCGTGTCGACGATTCCGAAGGAACGCGCCGCGTCGCGCTCGCGCGCTTCTTTGCCGAAAACATCGCCGTGCAGGCCGGTGGTCTTGAAACGACTGTCACCGAAGGCGCGGACTCAGTTGCGGACACCGCGCTGCGCGGCGCCGCCTAAGGAAACATCATGACCGAGCAAGTCATCGTCACCGACGAAGGCCACGTGCGCACGATCCGGATGAACCGGCCGGAGAAGAAGAACGCGCTCACTTCGGCGATGTACGACGCGATGGCGCAGGCGATCGAGACCGCGAGCGGGTCATCGCCAATCCGCTGCATCGTGATCGCGGGCGCGCCCGGCGCGTTCTCGGCCGGCAATGACCTCGGCGACTTCATGAAGGCCGCGACCGGCGGCGAAGGCCTCGGCAACGCGGTGCTGCGCTTCCTCTATTCGCTCGCGCGCGCCGAACGCCCGCTGGTGGCGGCCGTGCAGGGTGTTGCGGTCGGCATCGGCACCACGATGATGCTCCATTGCGACTATGCGGTCGCCGCCAACGATGCGCGCTTCTCCACGCCGTTCGTCGCGCTCGGCCTCGTGCCGGAGGCGGCATCGAGCCTGATCGCGCCGCGCCTGATGGGCCATCGCCGCGCCTTCGAGCTTTTGGTGATGGGGAAGCCGCTGTCCGGCGAAGAGGCAAAGGCAGCGGGCCTCATCAATCAGGTCGCGCCCGCCGATCAGGTGGAGACTGAAGCGATGAAGGCCGCGCAGGCGATCGCCGCGCTGCCGCCTGAGGGCGTCGCGATTTCGCGCCGGCTGATGAAGGGCGCACCGGACGAGGTCGTGCGGCGCATCGATGAGGAGGCGGACGCCTTCAAGCAGCGGCTCCAGTCGCCCGAAGCGCGCGCGGCGTTCACGGCGTTTCTGAGCAGGAAGAAGTAGGTCTGACCATGAATGAACCAGAAGTCATTAGGACACTCTTCGAAGAACTCAGAAGCGCGCCGCTTCGTCCATTTCCCGGGCCTCGCGGCAAGCTGGACGCGCCGATAAAGCCGGGGGTGTACGTAATCTATGGTGCGAAGGGCAGGGTTTTGCATGTTGGTAGAACGCCACGCGGTCTGTTAGGGCTCCGCCAGCGTCTAACCAATCATCTGCACGGCCTGTCTTCGTTCACCAAAAAGTATCTGAAGGGGAATCATTCCAGGCTGAGAGCAGGGTGCGGCTTTCGTTGCGTGATTGTGAAAAATCCTCGTCGACGAGCACTGCTTGAGTCGTTCGCAACCGGAGCCTTGTGTCCTGCGCATCTCGGTCTTAGCGAAGTTGCAGTCTACAAACCAATTATCTCTGAATGACAGCGTCATTCCAGAGCGGCAGCGAAGCTTATTCAAATGGAAAAAAAGGTGAAGAACGAAGGCCACGAAATATCGCGAGTAATCGCACGTAGCGATGCGGCGCTCGCTGCCGGCGACGAGATCGAATTGCCGGCCTCCGTCGCCGAGGCGATTGGGCGGGGCGAGAATGCGCTGCGTGTCATCCGCGAATGGCGCGGCATGACGCAGATGTATTTGGGTGAGATGAAAACCGACATCGGGCAAAGCACGATCTCGGCGTTGGAAAACGGCACGCGGCGCGGGACGGCGGCGGTGTGGAAGCGGCTTGCCGAAGTACTGCGCGTACCGACCGATCTGCTGATTCCGGATTGATCTTCAAATCGCCTTCAATCCCGCCTCGATCTCCTTGCGCCGGCCCTCCAGGAACGGCGGCAGCACCAGCTTTTCGCCCAGTCTGTCCATCGGCTCGTCCACGCCGAAGCCGGGGCCGTCCGAGGCGATCTCGAACAGGATGCCGTTCGGCTCGCGGAAATACAGGCTGCGGAACCAGAAGCGGTCGACCTTGCCGCTGTTCGGGACGCGTAGCTTGTTCAGCCGCTCGGCCCAATCGTCGTACTCGGCGTCCGGCGTGCGGAACGCGACGTGATGAACGCCGCCCGCGCCCTGTTGCGCCGGGCGCAGATCGGGCTGCACCGCGAGGTACAGCTCCGCGCCCGCACCGCCTTCGCCCATCTCATAGACATGCACGGTGTGCCGGGCATTCTCCGGGTGAGGATAGGTGCGCACCTCGCGCATGCCCATGAGCGCGGTCAGCACGGCCGCCGTCGGCTTGAGGTCCGGCACGCTCAAGGTGATCGGTCCGAGCCCGCGCACCTGATGCACCGCCGGCACCGGGCTCTTCTCCCACGGGTAGGCCTCGCCCGCGCCGCCATCATCGATCAGGCTGAGGCGCTGGCCTTCCGGGTCCTCGAAATCGAGCGTCAGGCGCCCGTCGCGTTCGGCGATCTCAGCCGTCTTCACGCCGGCCTCGTTGAGGCGCTCCTTCCACCACTGGAAGCTCTCCGGACCCGCGATGCGCAGGCCGGTTCGCGCGATCGAGCGCGTGCCGCGCTCCTCTGGCGGTGCCGGCCAGTCGAAAAAGGTAAGGTCGGTGCCGGGCCGCGCTTGCGCGTCGGCATAGAACAGGTGATACGCGCTCACGTCGTCCTGGTTGACGGTCTTCTTCACCATCCGCATGCCCATTGTGCCGGTGTAGAAGCGCTTGTTTCCCGGCGCGTTGGCCGAGATCGCGGTCAAATGATGGATGCCGGTGAGCTGCATGGTGTCGCCTCGTTGATTTGCTGGCGCTGATGTAGGCAGATTGGCGGCGGATTACGAGGCAGGCGCTGCAAGCGCCGTTTGCACGAAAGCCGGGAGGATCGCATGTCGCTCAAGGGCAAAACGCTGTTCATCACCGGGGCCTCGCGCGGCATCGGGCTCGCCATCGCGCTGCGTGCCGCGCGCGACGGCGCGAACATCGCGGTCGCGGCCAAGACCGAGACGCCGCATCCCAAGCTCCCCGGCACCATCCATTCGGCCGCGGAGGAAATAGAGAAAGCCGGCGGCAAGGCGTTGCCGCTGGTCGTCGATGTGCGCGAGGAGGAGGCAGTCAAGAAGGCGCTCGATGCAACCGCGGCGTATTTCGGCGGCATCGACATCGTGATCAACAATGCGAGCGCGATCCAGCTCACGCCGGTGCAGCAGACCGACATGCGCCGCTTCGACCTGATGCACCAGATCAACACGCGCGGCACCTTCATGGTGTCGAAGCACGCGATCCCGCACCTCTTGAAAGCCGAGAACCCGCATATCCTGATGCTGTCGCCGCCGCTCGACATGAAGGAGAAATGGTTCGCGGCACACACCGGCTACACCATGGCGAAGTTCGGCATGAGCCTTGTGGTGCTTGGCCTAGCCGGCGAGTTGCGCGGCAAGGTCGCCGTCAATGCGCTTTGGCCGCGCACCACGATCGCAACCTCGGCGGTGAAGAACCTGCTCGGCGGCGACAGGCTGATGAGCATGTCGCGCACGCCGGAGATTCTGGCCGACGCCGCCTACGCGGTCTTCCACAAGCCGAAAACCTTCACCGGCAATTTCCTGCTCGACGACACGTTCCTCGCCGGCGAGGGCGTCACAGACTTCGACAGGTATCGCGCTGACGCAACGCAGCGGCTCCAGATCGACTTCTTCGTGCCCGACGACATGCCGCCGCCGAAGGGCGTCAGCCTGGAAAAGCTGGCCTAGGTCTGGCGCCGCCGATGACCTATATCTGGCCGAACAAAATGCGGACCGCATGACCACACTTCTGCTCAGCCACGCCGCCTGCCTGAACCACCTCACTCCGCCCGGGCATCCCGAGCGGCCGGACCGGTTGCGTGCAATCGAGCGCGCGCTGGAGCATGAGAAATTTCAAGCCCTGGCGCGCGAGCAGGCGCCGATGGCCGCGCTCGACGTGATCGCGCTTGCGCATCCGATGGATTACGTCGAGCAGGTACGCGACGCATCGCCCAAGGAAGGCATGGTGCGGCTCGATGCCGACACCACGATGTCGCCGGGAAGCTTCGAGGCCGCGCTGCGCGGTGCGGGCGGCGCCGTGCAAGCGGTCGATGAGGTGATGCAAGGCAAGGCGGCGAACGCGTTCGTCGCGGTGCGCCCGCCGGGCCATCACGCCGAGACCGCGACGCCGATGGGCTTCTGCCTGTTCAACAACGTGGCGGTTGCGGCGCGTCATGCGCAAAAGCAGCATGGCGCCGAGCGCGTCGCGATCGTGGATTTCGACGTGCATCACGGCAATGGCAGCCAGGATATTTTCTGGAGCGATCCGACCGTGATGTACTGCTCGACCCACCAGATGCCGCTTTATCCCGGCACCGGTGCAGTCAGCGAGCGTGGCGCGCACAATACCATCGTCAATGCGCCACTGCGGCCGGGCGATGGCGGCGACCGCTTCCGCGAGGCGATGGAAACCGCAATCCTGCCGCGGCTCGACGGCTTCGCGCCCGACCTCGTCATCATCTCGGCCGGGTTCGACGCGCACATGCGTGACCCGCTCGCCAACCTGAATTTCCTCGAAGCGGATTATACCTGGGTCACGCAGAAACTGATGGAGATCGCGGACCGGCACGCCAAGGGCCGTGTCGTGTCGGTGCTCGAAGGCGGCTACGACCTTGAAGGGCTCGCGAAATCTGTGGCCGCGCATGTCACCGCGCTGATGCGGGGATGACAGCCGCGCCGAGTCGCGATAGTCAGGACGCCATGGCCGATACCGCAAATGCCGACGTCGCAAAGCTCACCTTCGAGAAGGCGCTCGCCGAGCTTGAGCAGATCGTGCAGAAGCTCGAACGCGGCGACGTGGCGCTCGAAGAGTCCGTGACGATCTATGAGCGCGGCGAGGCGCTCAAGCGCCGCTGTGAGGAACTGCTGCGCCAGGCCGAGGCGCGCGTCGAGAAGATCACGCTCGACGCCGCCGGCAAGCCGGTCGGCACCGAGCCGCTGGACGTGAAATAGGTCGGTCGTCCCGGCCAAGCGAGCAACGCGAGCGCGAGCCGGGACCCATAACCCCGGCACTTTCGATCATCGCGATGGCAGTGTTTATGGGTCCCGGGTCGCCCTTCGGTCGCCCGGGATGACGATCAGAGTTTTCGGCACAGCAGCAGCGTCTTGAACGTTCCGACACGCTCCAGCTTCTTCTCTCCCTCCAGCACCTTGGCGAGGGCGTCCGCTTTGTCGAACGCGAATGAGCCGGTGTAGAACGCGAAGTAGCCACCCGCCCGCATGCGGCTATACAGAATGCGCGCGACGCCGAGATCGTCCACCCCGCCATACTCCGGGGTCGTCGTATTGTCGCCGAAGTATTCGCCGGCGTGGAACATCGTGGCGATATCGAGCTCCGGCAACAGGCGCGGATTGCTGAGATAGATGTCGCCGAAATACGCGAGGTAGTTCTTCGAAAACTGCGGCCGCTCGTTCACCAGCTTGACGTAGGCCTCGTATTCGATGATCGAGGCCGTGATGCCGAACACGACATTGCCTGAGCCGTTCGCCGCCTGCGTCAATCCGACGATGTGATGCGTGCCGGTGCCGAAGTGATAGATCGCCTTGCCGGTGATCTTGTTCGCTTCGATCCATTGATTGAAATGGATATCGCAGGGACACTGAGCCTCATCGAGGTCCCATTTGGCGTCCCACAAATTCATTTTCAGCATTGCGGCTCCCGGCATTTGTCGCCCGCGTGACGTTTGAAGGACCGGGCAGGGTTGTTCAAGGAAAAACTCCATAAAGGACCGCTGCAAGACGGGCGGATCACGCCGGCACCGGGACGGTCGGCGCTGACCCGCGCGATGAAGCCGACACGCCTTCCAGCACGATCGCGCGCCGGTGCTGCTCGGAGAGAAGGGCCGGGCGGCCGATCGAGATGACAATGGTTTCGGGCAGGCGCTCCGCCAACATCCGGTAGAGCGCGCGGCCGTCCGCCTCTTCCAGTGTGGTCACGGCTTCATCGAGCAGCAGGACGGCGGGCCGCGTGATCAGCGCGCGGGCGAAGCCGACGCGCTGCTGCTCGCCGCCGGAGAGCATGGTGCCCCATTCGGCCTC
Organism: uncultured Alphaproteobacteria bacterium; assembly: GCA_963778455.1. Lineage (GTDB taxonomy): Bacteria > Pseudomonadota > Alphaproteobacteria > Rhizobiales > Xanthobacteraceae > PALSA-894. The sequence continues at coordinate 453,937 of CAVZUL010000004.1, read as the reverse complement.
CTCGTCGAGCCGGCCTGCCAGATGCCCGAGCCCCGCCGCCGCCATCGCTTCGCGTAACTCCGTGTCGCCGGCGGTCTCGGCGAGCGCCGGATAGGCAATCGCCTGCCGCAACGTGCCGAGCGGGAAATACGGCCGCTGCGGCAGCGCCAGCATGCCACCCGCCGGAAGCTTGATCGCGCCGTCGCCGAGCGGCCACAGCCGCGCGAGAGCGCGGAACAGGCTTGATTTGCCCGAGCCGGAGTGCCCGCTCACCAGCGCGCCCTCGCCGGGGCGCAGCGATATCGCCGGGACGGTTGCGATCGGCGCGCCCGAGGCAAGGCGGACCGTCAGATTGTCGATAGTGAGGTTGCGATCCGGCGCCCCGGCGAATTCGATCTTTGCGAGCGGGTCGCGATAGCTGTCGACCACCTTCATGGCGGCCTCGAATTGCGACAGCCGGTCCATGATCGCCTTCCATTCGGCGATCTTCGGATACGCGCCGATGCAGAACGCGAACGCGCCCTCGACCCGCTGGAACGCGAGATGCGCCTGGATCAGCGCGCCGAGCGTGATCGCGCCGGTGAGATAGGCGGGGCTCACCACGAGGATCGGAAACACGGTCGAGACGTGGCCGTAGCCCGCCGTGAAGCCGATCAGCCGCGTCTGGCGCTGCACCAGCGCCGTCCAGTTCCGCACCAGCCGCCAGAAGCGCGTGCGCATCTCGGCGCGCTCGACCGCTTCGCCGCCCATCAGCGCAACCGGCTCGGCATTGTCGGTCACGCGCGCGATCGCGAAGCGGAAATCGGATTCGAAGCGCTGCTGGTTGAATTGCAACGGGATCAGCCGCCAGCCGATCAGGTGCGCGACCGCCGTGCCGATGCCCGCATAGGCGAGCGCGGTCCAGATCAGATAGCCGGGGAACGACAGGTCGGTGCCGAACAGCGGCAGCGGTGTTGTGGCGGAGAGGCCCCACAGGATGAAGGCGAAGGAAAACAGCGCGACCGTGGAGTTGAGCAGGCCAGTGCCGAGCTCATGCGTGCGCTGGAGAAACAACAGCACATCGTTGGCGATGCGCAGATGGATGTTGTCGACAGTGTTGTCGACGAAGCGCAGGCGGTAGTGGCGTCCTTCCGCCATCCAGACCGCGACATAGCGCTCGGTGAGCCAGCGCCGCCAGCGGATGATGAGGGTCTGGCCGAAGAAATACTGGCTCGCGGTCGCCACGATCGCGCCGACGGTGATGAACCCGAAAATGAAAAGTTCGCGCGTGAAGCCGTTCCAGTCGCGCGCTTCCAGCGCATTGAAGAAACGCGCGTTCCATTGGATCACGCTCACCGCCACATAGACGAGGCCAAGCTCGGCGCCGATCACGCCGGCGAGCAGCGCACGCGCGCGCCACTTGTCCTCGGAGCGAAAGTAGGGGAGCGCGAGGGTAAGGAACTCGCGCAGCGCGACGATGACTCGATCCATGATGCAGGCCCGGTGAACACGAGCCGCATTATAGTCATGAACCGGGCCGCAAACCTAAGCGCGTCAATGTGTAACGGTACGTCGCTCGCCGGTTGCGTTAGCGCGGCAGTCTATTGCATTGGTGCATGATCTTTTCGGTGAACCGCTGCACACTTCGCCGGGTAGTGTCTCAGTTTGAAATTTAGCCCGGATTGCCTGCTTTTGCGGACGAGCGCGTCCTCAACGCGCGGACCAGGCGGCCTTGGTCAGCACCATGGTGCGCGAGCCGGGATCGCCCTCCTCGGGGCCGACATCTTCGAAGCCAAGCGCGTTGTAGACATGGCGGGCGCGGTCGTTGCTACTCCGGACATGCAGATGACATCGCGCGTTGTCCGAGTGCGTGAAAATCCAGTCGATGAGTGCGGAGAGGAACGGCTTGCCAAAGCCGCCGCCGGCGTTCGCCACTGCGAAGCGGCGGAGGAATTCGCTGCCGTCGCCGTCGTGCCGGTTCTGGAGGACGGCAAAGCCCTGCGGCGTGCCGCTCGCGTCGAGCCCGATGAAGTAGAGCCAACTGTCGTCGGCGAGGTTGGCGCGGTGTACGTCTTCCTCGAAGCATCCGACCAGCACGTCGTAGCCGGGCAACCGCTCGGTCGCCATGATGAAGGAAATGTCGTCGGCGGTGGCGCCGCGTAGAGACACCATGCCGCCAGATTACTGGCGCAGTTCGATCACGTCGAATGTGGATTCCTGCACCGGATAGGGCATCTGAAGGCGCAGGTGGTTGCTGCTGCTGAAGGCGGTCAAGGCCATTCCCTGGCCAAATCGTTCTCAGACATTTGGTTCTAGCCTTGTAGGCCTTGCTGAATGAACTCCCATCAAACAGAGACACTACCCTTCGCCGGATCATGCGCTACGCATCCTCCCAGCGGCGCAGGCGCCCGTACACCAGCGTGGCGATGACGCCGCGCGGCAGGAAGCGCGGCAGCCACGGCACCAGCTTGTTGTGCATGCCGGGTACCACGACCGCGCGTCCGCGCATCAGCCCGCGGTAGCCCTGTTGCGCGACGTCCTCCGCAGTGCGGTCGAAGCCGCGCGGATAGTGCACGTCGAGGATGCCGGCACGTGCCTGGAATTCCGTCGGCACGGGTCCGGGGCAGAGCGCGGTGACGCGGATGCCCTTCGGCTTCAGCTCGCGCCGCAGTCCGACGCTGAACGAAATCACGTAGGCCTTGGAGGCATTGTAGACCGACATGCCTGGGCCGGGGATGAAGCCCGAAATCGACGCGACGTTGAGGATGCCGCCGCGATGGCGCGCGAGGCTGTTGATCCAGCGCAGCGACAGATCGGTCAGCGAGCGGCAGTTGAGATCGATCATCGCAAGTTGTTCGGCGCGGTCGAGCGTCGCCGCGGGGCCGAGCAGGCCGTAACCCGCGTTGTTGACCAGGAACGCCGGCTCGAGATTGCGCGCGGCCAGTTCCTGCGCGAGCCGCTCCGCGCTGTCCGCGCGGGTCAGGTCGACAGGGATGACATGCGGCGTGCGATGTCCGGCGGCACGGATGCTCTCCGCGATGCCGGCAAGCTGCGGCACGCGGCGTGCCGCGAGCACGACCTCGTGGCCGTTGCGCGCGAAGGTATGTGCGAGCGCGGCCCCGATTCCCGACGATGCGCCAGTCACCAGCGCTACGGGCGTCATCTCGGTGCCGGCGACCTCCCTCGCGGCCGCTGGACTATCCATATCCATCGTCAATCCGCCCGATCATGCTCCCAGCCGCGAGTATTCACGACGCCGCGGCCGTTCCCGTTCACATTCGCGCCAAGAGCATTGCTTTGCCGCATTGCCGCTCTGCAAACCGCGCTTGCCGTCGGCAGGTTTGACTTCCGGCCGCGTGCTCCCGACATTCAAGAAACGCACCAATCAGGCGCTAACACCGGCAGGACTGGAAAAATCCATGAGCTTCTTTCCTGGCAAAGACCCCGCGGCCGGCGATCGCTATGCCTGCGACGCCCTCGAAACCGTGGTGGTTCCACGCAGCGTCGACCTCAGCGACGGTTTTTCGGTTCGCCGGGCGCTGCCGCATTCGACACGGCGGACCGTCGGACCCTTCGTGTTTTTCGATCACTTCGGCCCAGCGGAGTTCCGCAGCGGGCAGGGGCTCGACGTGCGCCCGCATCCCCACATCGGGCTGTCGACGCTCACTTATCTCTACGACGGTGAAATCATTCATCGCGATAATCTCGGCGTGAAGGCCGCGATCCATCCGGGCGCCGTCAACTGGATGACCGCCGGGCGTGGCATCGTGCATTCGGAACGCACCGCCCCCGATCACCGGCGGGACGGCGAGCCGCTGCACGGATTGCAATTCTGGGTCGGGATGCCGAGTGAAAAAGAGGAGATCGATCCGAGCTTTGCCCATTTGGACGGCAGCGACCTGCCGGTCGTCACAGGCGAGGGCAAGACTGCCCGCATCGTCGCGGGCTCGCTGTTCGGCGCGCGCTCGCCGCTCGCGACGACCTCGGAGACGCTTTTCGCGGATGTTTCGCTCGACACCGGCGCCGTGATGCCGCTCGATGCCGAATGCGAGGAGCGCGGAATTTATATTGTGGCGGGCGAGATCGATGTTGCGGGCGACAAGTTCGGCGCCGGCCAGCTTCTCGTATTCCGCCCGACCGACCGGATCGCCCTGACGGCAACGCAGCCGTCCAGAATTGCGGTGATCGGCGGCGCGACCCTCGACGGCCCGCGGCATGTCTGGTGGAACTTCGTCTCCTCGCGCAAGGAGCGCATCGAGCAAGCCAAGAACGAGTGGCGCGAGGGCAAATTCGCTGGCGTGCCAGGCGACGAGATCGAGTTCATTCCTTTGCCCGAGAACCGGCCCTACACGGCAGGCGGATAGGCGGCGTCACTCAATGTGAACAATAGCCGTATCCCTTGAGGCAATAGTGCCCGCCATCGACCGTGGCCATGTTCCGTGTTTCGACGCAATCAACCGCGCATGACACGGAGATCGATTTCATGACTCCCACACTCGCGGCGGCCCTTGCGGCCGTTTTCGTGCTCGGCTCCGCCTCGATGGCGCTTGCCGAGGATTCCAGCGGCACCATCTATGGCCGCTATGACACGCGGCCCACGCCCCCTTGGGTCTACGCGCAACGTGCGTACACCAGCCGCTACATTGCGCTGCGCCGCCATTATGCGCCGGCACGCGGTTATTATGTGCGCGGCGCAAGGTACTGGTGAACCGGATCGCGGGTCGGCGGCGGCTAGGCTTGCGCCTCACGCGCTCTTCCTGAGCTTCCTCAGATCGGGGAGGCGCTGCTTCACCTTCGCGATGTCGGCCCACGGGTCGCGCTGCAATTTGGCAAGCCGCTTGCCGATATTGAGCACCGTGAACTTGTTTGGCGTGAGTTTCGGACCAAGCTCGTTCCAATCGACCGGCACCGAGACGGGGGCGCCGGCGCGCGCGCGGGTCGAGTACGCGACGATCGCGGTCGCGCCGCGGCCGTTGCGCAGATAGTCGAGAAAGATCTTTCCGCCGCGGATGCTCTTGGTCATTTTTGACACGTACTTGTCCGGCGAGTCGGCTTCCATCGCCAGCACCATGGCGTGCGCGAAATCCTTCGCGGCGTCCCACGGCGTGCCGTTCGTCGGCACCACGACGTGCAAGCCCTTGCCGCCGGTGGTCTTCACGAAGCTCTTGAGCTTGAGCTCGGCGAGCCGCTCGCGCAACTCGCGCGCACCTTTGATGACCGCCGGCCATGGCACATCCTCGCCCGGATCGAGATCGAACACGATGCGGTTGCAGTGCTCGATGTCATCGGCGGTCGAGCCCCAGACGTGGATTTCCAGCACGCCGGCCTGCACGAGCGTGAGCAACCCATCGAGCTCCGAGATTGAAAGCAATTCCTCGCCTTGGCTGTCTTTCATGCGCCGGATGCGCGGGCTGATGAGCCCGGCGCCTGCGTGCTTTTGGAAAAAGCATTCGTCCTTGATGCCTCCAGGACAACGAAGCAGTGCCAGCGGGCGATCCACCAGATGCGGGGCAATGTGGTCCCAAACCGAAGCGTAGTAGTCCGCAAGCTGCTGCTTGGTGACCTCCGCGTCAGGCCAGTAGACGCGGTCCGGGTGTGTCAGCCTTACGGCGCCTGCATCGATCTTCGACTTGGCCGCCGATTGCTTGTCGGATTTGGCGGCGCTTTTCTTTTTCACTTTGGCTTTCGTCGGCATCGGCGTCTCCTGCACGACTTCCTTCGCGGGCTTGTCCTCGCGCAGACCCTTGAACGCCGCGTGACGCACATGGCCCTGTGCGGTAAAGCCCGTGAACTCGACTTCGGCAACGAGCTTCGGGTCGACCCAGATGCCCTTGCGGCCGCGCTCTTCCTCCGGAAGCTTGCCGAACGCCGGCGTGTCGCGGCGCAATGGTTGAAGTTTCTTCCAGAGGCCGCGCGCGGTTTCCATGTCGTAGCCCGTGCCGGAGCGGCCGGCGTATTTCAGCGTGTTGCCATCGTAATAGCCGAGCACCAGCGCCCCGATGGCACCCTTGAGATGCGCGGCGTCCTTGTACCCGACGACGACGAATTCCTGACTTTGATGGCACTTCGACTTCAGCCAGTCATCGCTACGCCCGGAGCGATAAGGTGCATCGCGCCGTTTCGAGATCACGCCTTCGAGGTTGAGTTGGCGCGCGTGCTCCAGCATTTCAGCGCCCGAGATCTCAAAATGATCGCTGTAACGGATGACGCCGTCGCGATCGGCGTTCTTGAGCAACTCTTGCAGAGCCGCCTTGCGCGCGAGCAGCGGCTCGCCGGTCAAATCCACGCCGTCGAGATGCAGGAGATCGAACACATAGTAGACGAAATTATTTTTGTTGTTCTTCAGTGCATCCTGCAGTGCGGAAAAATCGCTGACACCGTTCAGCTCGACCACGACCTCGCCGTCGATCAGCGCGGTGTCGGCATCGAGTTGCGCGACCGCCTTCGCGACCGGCTTGAACTTATGCGCCCAGTCGAGTGCCTTGCGCGTGAGCAGCTTCACGTCGCCGCTGTCGAGCCGGGCCTGCAGGCGGTACCCGTCGAACTTGGCCTCGTGGACATAGCTGGAGTCGTTCGTCGCGTTGTCGGCGAGCGCGGCGAGCTGCGGCGGGATGAAGTCTGGCAGGGGGCTGCCTTTTGCGCGCCGCGCCGGCTTGTCACGCAGTACCTCGGCCACCGCCGCTACAGCGCGTGATTTCGCCTTGGACCTGGCTTTTGCTTTCTTGGGAGACGCGGCTCTCGAAGCTTTGGCTTTTTTCGCGGTCCGGCCCTTTTTCGTCTTGGCGATCGTCTTGACGTTGTCGCTGACCGAACGGTTCGACTGCCACACCGCGTCGTTGGCCTTTGCGATGCCCTCGATAGTGCGGCGGCTCACCACCGAGCGCGACTTCTCTTCGAGAATGTCGGGATCGTTCGGCCCGCGCGCGGCTTCGTCGTCGGACTTGATCAGCAGCCATGGCTCCTGGCGCTCGCCCGGGCGCTTGCGCATGCGCACCAGATGCCAGCGGCCCCCAAGCTTGTGCCCCTCAAGCGCGAAATCGAGGTGCCCCTTGGCGTAGCCACGCCGCGGATCGCCGTCCGGCATCCAGCGGCCGCGATCCCAGATCATCACGGTGCCGCCGCCGTACTGGCCCTTCGGGATCGTGCCCTCAAAATCGTTGTATTCGATCGGGTGATCCTCGACGTGCACGGCGAGCCGTTTCTCGCCCGGCACCAGGCTAGGCCCACGCGTCACCGCCCAGCTCTTCATCACGCCGTCGAGCTCAAGCCGCAGATCGTAATGCAGCCGTGTCGCCGCATGCTTCTGGATCACGAACGCATTGCCGCGGCCCTTGCCCTTGCGGCCGCGCGGTTCGGCGGTGACGTCGAAGCTGCGCTTCTGGCGGTAAGTCTCGAGACCCGGCTTTTGCTTGCGCATGATCTTGTCCGAAACCGGTCTCCCACGTCCCGGGACGATGCGCTAGCTCGCCTTTCTCAGGCGCTTGTGTTTCGCGGTCTTCTTCTTCGCGCTCGCGCGCCGGCCGGCCGGCTTGGCCCTCGCGTGCGCGCCGCCACCCTTTTCGCCCTTCACGCTGCGGCGTAGCGCGTCCATCAGGTTGATGACGTTGGAGGGTTTCGGCTCGGGCGCGCTCGGCGGCTCCTTGCCGGCGCGCTTTGCCTTGATCAGGGCGCGCAGTGCATCCTCATAGCGATCCTCGAATTTGTCCGAATCGAATTTGCCCTCCTTCTGCCCGAGGATGTGCTCGGCCAGCTTGACCATGTCGGGTGGCACTTTGACGTGCGGAATGTCGTCGAAGTAGTCGTGCTCGTCGCGCACTTCGTTCTTGTAGCGTAGCGCGGTTGCGAGAATTCCCTTGCCGCGCGACTGCAACATCAACAGGCGCTCGCGCCGGTGGGTGACCACACGCCCGATCCCGACCCAGCCTTTCTTTTTCATCGCCTCGCGGATGACCGCAAACGCCTCGTAGGCGACCTCCTCGTTGGGCACGAGATAGAACGACTCGTCGAGATAGATCTCGTCGACTTCCTCGCGCGGCACGAACAACTCGATGTCGATGGTGTGGGTCGATTCCAGCGCAACCTCGTCCAGCTCGTCTTCTTCGAGCAGGACGTACTTTCCGTTGTCGGCCTCGTAACCCTTAACCTTGTCTTCGTTCTCCACCACGTCGCCGGTCTCGGAATCGATCGCCTGATTGCGGATGCGGTTACCGGTTTCGCGGTTGATGATATGCAGGCGAACCCGGCTCGACGTGCTCGTTGCGGTATACATCGCGACCGCACACGAGACGAGCGAGAGTTTGAGATAGCCCTTCCAGAGCGGACGCGGTGCCATGATGAAAGCTCAACGCGTTAGACGCGATATCGGACGCGTTAGACGCGATATCGGACTGGGTTGAACGCAATCGTATCCGGTTCGGTTCCCATGACCAGCCGCCGGATCAATGGCTTAGGCCGGCGTGATTAAAACTCATTTGCGCTTTCGCTTCCTTATGGTGTAAGGCACGGTAAATATTACGCCTTTCCGGCCCCTTGAAGGCCGGCACAATGCGTGGAGATAAGTGTGTCAGAGCCGTCCAAAACGCCGCTGCTCGATCAGTGTCCGACCCCCGATGATCTCCGTCGCCTTGACCTGTCGCAGCTGCGCCAGGTCGCCGACGAACTGCGCCAGGAGACGATCGACGCGGTGTCGATCACCGGCGGCCACCTCGGCGCCGGCCTCGGCGTGGTCGAGCTGACCGTCGCGCTGCATTATCTGTTCGACACGCCGCGCGACCGCATCGTCTGGGATGTCGGCCATCAGGCCTATCCACACAAGATCCTGACGGGGCGGCGCGACCGCATCCGCACGCTGCGCATGGGCAATGGCCTCTCCGGTTTCACCAAGCGCGCAGAGAGCGATTACGACCCGTTCGGCGCGGCGCACTCGTCGACCTCGATTTCCGCTGGCCTCGGAATGGCGGTTGCGCGCGATCTTGCCGGCAAGGACAACAACGTCATCGCGGTGATCGGCGACGGCGCCATGACGGCCGGCATGGCCTATGAGGCGATGAACAATGCCGGCGCCATCGATTCGCGCCTGATCGTGGTTCTCAACGACAACGACATGTCGATCGCACCGCCGGTCGGCGCGCTGTCGGCTTATCTCGCGCGGCTGATCTCCGGCCGCACCTACATGTCGCTGCGCGACATTGGCCTGCAGCTTGCGCACAAGATGCCGAAGGGCCTGGAGAAGAAAGCGCAGCGCGTCGAGGAATACGCGCGCGGCTTCCTCACCGGCGGCACGATGTTCGAGGAGCTCGGCTTCTACTATGTCGGGCCGATCGACGGGCACAATCTCGACCATCTGATCCCGGTGCTCAGGAACGTGCGCGACGCCAAGCAGGGTCCGATCCTCGTTCACGTCGTCACGCAGAAGGGCAAGGGTTACGAGCCGGCCGAAAAATCCGCCGACAAGTATCACGGCGTGGTGAAATTCGATGTCATCACCGGCGTGCAGGCGAAGGCGAAATCCAACGCCCCGCAATACACCAAGGTGTTCGCCGAAAGCCTGATCAAGGAAGCCCGCAAGGACGACAAGATCGTCGCGATTACCGCCGCCATGCCAAGCGGCACCGGGCTCGACATTTTCGGCAAGGAATTTCCCAAACGCACGTTTGATGTCGGCATTGCCGAGCAGCATGGCGTGACGTTCGCGGCCGGGCTTGCGACCGAAGGCTACAAGCCGTTCGCCGTAATTTATTCGACATTTCTGCAGCGCGCCTACGATCAGGTCGTGCATGACGTCGCGATCCAGCGGCTGCCGGTGCGCTTCTCGATGGATCGTGCCGGCCTCGTCGGCGCCGACGGGCCGACGCACGCGGGCTCGTTCGATATCGCCTATCTCGGCTGCCTGCCGGGCTTCGTCATCATGGCGGCGGCCGATGAGGCAGAGCTCGTGCATATGGTCGCGACGCAGGTCGCAATCGACGATTGTCCCTCCGCGCTGCGCTATCCGCGCGGTGAGGGCGTCGGCGTGGAGATGCCGGAATTCGGCGTGCCGCTCGAGATCGGCAAAGGCCGCATCGTGCGCGAGGGCCACAAGATCGCGCTGCTCTCGTTCGGTACGCGGCTCGCCGAATGCCTCAAGGCCGCCGACGAACTGGCGCAGCTTGGGCTTTCGGCGACCGTCGCGGACGCGCGCTTTGCGAAGCCCCTCGACACCGATCTGGTGTTGCGCCTCGCGCGCGAACACGAGGTGCTGGTCACGATCGAGGAAGGCGCGATTGGCGGCTTCGGCACCTACGTGATGCAGACGCTTGCCGAAAACGGCATGCTCGATCGCGGACTGAAAGTGCGCATGATGGTGCTGCCGGACACGTTCATCGATCAGGATTCCCCGAACGCGATGTATGCCAAGGCCGGTCTCGACGCGAAGGGCATCGTGGCGAAGGTGTTCGAGGCACTCGGCCGCGAGAAGATCGCGATCCGGCGGGCCTGAGATCACGCGCAAGCGCGCAGATATCGTCCTCGTCGAGCGCGGCTTGTTCGAGAGCCGCGCCAGGGCGCAAGCCGCAATCATCGCGGGGCTCGTGACGGCCGACGGCGCCGTGCTGCGCAAGCCATCCGATGAAATTTCACCTGATGCGACGCTGAGTGCGGAGCACGCGCATACTTGGGTCTCGCGCGGCGGTGTGAAGCTCATCGCCGCGCTTGACCATTTCGGCTCCGATCCCGCCGGGCGCGTTTGCCTCGATGTCGGCGCTTCGACCGGCGGCTTCACCGACGTGCTGCTCGCGCGCGGTGCACGGCGCGTTTACGCGGTCGATGTCGGCCGTGGACAGCTTCATGCACGATTGCGAGACAATCCGGCGGTTGTTTCACTGGAGGAAACCGATATCCGCATCCTCGATCCGGCGCGATTTGCCGAGCTGCCGGACTTCATCACCATCGACGTGAGCTTCATCTCGCTCAAACTCGTGCTGCCCGCGCTCGACCGGCTGGTGCGCCAGCCCGCCCACCTGATCGCACTGATCAAGCCGCAATTCGAAGCGGGGCGAAAGCACTTGAAGAAAGGCATCGTGCGCGATTCGGCAGTCCATGCAGCGGTGTGCGAGGACATTGCGGCATTCGCCGCGTCGCTCGGTTGGACGACCGCAGGCATCATTCCGTCGCCGATCGAAGGCGGAGAGGGGAACAGGGAATTCCTGATGGGGTTGCAGTGGTGAGAAGCATTCCAGTCCGGGCGCTCTCGTGCTATTCTCCGCATGCGAGGTCGCATGAATATTCGTTTGAAGCCCGACACCGAAGCGTGGCTCAAGAGCCAGGTCGAAGAAGGCCGATTTGAGTCGGTCGAGGATGCCATTGAAGCGCTCGTTATCGACGATCGCCTTCATGCCACGCTGAACGAAGAGGACCTGTCCTGGGCAAAGCCATATATTGACAAAGGTCTTGCCGACCTCGAGGCGGGGCGGGTGTACCCGGCCGAACAGGTCCACGCGGAGTTGCGGGCGCGGTTTGCTCGACCGAAGGACAAGTGACCTATCGCGTTGAATATACAGAAGCTGCGCAGGCCGATTTGCGAGACATTGAGGTCTATTTTCGGACCGTCGCGGGGGATGCGACGGCGGAGAAAGTTACCACTCGAATCACCGACAAGGTCGAAAGCCTCGGGACCCGACCGGCACGACAACGGGCTCGCAACAAACTGGGTGTGGAACTGCGCGCTCTGAGAGTGGGTGACTATCTCATTTTCTATCGCGTCAGCGACGAGACCGTATCGATCATTCGAATTCTACACGGTTCGCGCGACATTACGGCGAAGCTGTTTGGCGAAGACGGGGGCACCAGATAGCGCTGCGCGATTCATCAACGCGGCGAATGGACCAACACAAATTCGTCACTTCCATCGCACGCCTTCGTGACTATGGTGCGCGCCATGACGATGCCGGGAGCGATACCAGCCGCGGGTGCTGTGCCTGCGGGCAGTGCGGTTTGGCGCGCCGAGATGACCGAGACGGTCAAGCTCGCGCTGCCGATCGCGCTTACGCAACTCGGCCAGATCGCCATGATGACGAGCGATCTTGCGCTGATCGGCCGCCTCGGCGATCAAGCCGTCGCGGCGGCGGCGCTCGCGCACACCGTGCTGTTCATGGTGTTCGTGCTCGGGATGGGCATCGTCTCGGCGGTCGCGCCGCTTGCCGCGCAGGCCTACGGCGCGCATGAGCCGCGCATGGTGCGGCGCGCGCTGCGCGTCGGATTGTGGGCGTCGGTCATTCTCGGCGTGCCGCTCACGCTGGCTCAGCTCTGGGGTGGTGAGCTTCTCGTCGCGCTCGGCCAGTCGCAGGAAAACGCCGCGCTCGCGGGGCGTTATCTGTCCGGCATCGCGTGGTGCGTGATCCCGGGTTGGTTCTTCATGGCGTTGCGCAACTTCATGGGTGCGGTGAACCGCCCGGAACCTGCGCTGTGGATCACGCTCGCCGCAATCCCGGCAAACGCGCTGCTCGCCTACGCGCTGATTTATGGCGTGTTCGGCCTGCCGCGTCTCGATCTCCTTGGCGCAGGGCTTGCGACCACGCTGGTCAACATCGGCATGTGCGTCGCGGCGATCTGGGTTTGCTATACGCGAAGGCCGTTCCGCAAATACTGCGTGCTGGGGCGCTGGTGGCGCGCCGACTGGCATCTCATGAAGCAACTGATCGTGATCGGCACGCCGATTTCCGGCTCGTTCCTGCTCGAATACGGCGTGTTCGCCGCCGCCGCCCTGCTGATGGGCTGGATCGGCACCGTGGCGCTCGCCGCGCACCAGATCGCGCTGCAGATCGCCGCGATCATGTTCATGGTGCCGTTCGGTATTTCGATGGCGGCGACCGTGCGCGTCGGCCATGCGGTCGGGCGCGGCGATGCGGCGGCGACCCGGCGTGCCGGCTTCGCGGCGATCGTGCTCGGCACCGTCTTCATGGCGGCGATGACGCTTCTTGTGGCTCTGACACGCCACGCCTTGCCGCTTGCGTTCCTCGGCAACGATGCACCCGATCCGCAGACGGTTGCGCTCGCGGCCTCGCTGCTCGTCCTCGGCGCATGTTTCTTCGTCGCGGATGGCATTCAGACCATCGCGGCCGGTAGCCTGCGCGGGCTCAATGATACACGCGTGCCGCTTGTCTTTGCCGCGATCAGCTTCTGGGCAATCGGTTTCACCGGCTGCTGGCTGTTCGGCTTTACGCTCGGGCTCGGCGCCTACGGCATCTGGATCGGGCTCTCAATCGGCATTGCCTGCTACGCGGTGCTGTTGATCTGGCGCTTCCAGCGGCTCACCGCGCGGCACTATCTTCCAGAGATCGCGCGCGCCTGATCCGAAAACATCGGGTTTCCATGACCGAGCGCCTCTTCATCTCTCGCGTCGGCCATCGCGGCGACGGTGTTGCCGACAGTGCCGAGGGCCCGATCTTCGTTCCGTACACACTGGCCGGCGAAACCGTGGAGGTGGAGGCGTTTCCCGGCCATCCCGACCGGCGCCATCTCTTGCGCGTCGAGGCTGCCAGTCCGGAGCGCGTCACGCCGGTTTGTCCGCATTTCGGCGTGTGTGGCGGTTGCCAGACGCAGCATTGGGACTTCGTGCGCTATCGGGAGTGGAAGCGTGGGCTTGTCGTCGAGGCGTTGCGCCAGGCGCGCCTCGATGCGCCGGTCGGCGAACTGATCGACGCGCACGGCGAGGGGAGGCGGCGTGCCGTCTTTCATGCGCGGCGCAGCACGCATGACGTGCTCGAAGTCGGATTCGCGGCCTATCGGGCGCATCACATCGTTTCGATCGACCGCTGCCCGGTGCTGGCGCCGTCACTCGCCGGTGCTATTCCCGCCGCGTGGGCGCTCGCCGAAGCGCTCGGTGCGCTGAAGAAGCCGCTCGACATCCAGGTGACTACGACCGATGGCGGCCTCGATATCGACGTACGCGGCTCGGGACAACTTGGCGCGCGGCACACGGCAACACTCGCGCACCTCGCCGAAACGCATCGTCTCGCGCGGCTCACGCGCCACGGCGAACTCATCGTACAGCGCACGGCACCAACGGTGCGCATGGGCACGGCATCGGTCGTGCTGCCGCCCGGCGCATTCCTGCAGGCGACGGCGGAGGGTGAGGCGGTGTTGGCCCGCCTCGTGTTGGAGCATGTCGGAAACGCCAAGGTGATCGCCGATCTGCTTTGTGGCGTCGGACCGTTTGCGTTGCGGCTCGCCGAGCGTGCGCGCATTGTAGCGGCGGACAGCGATGCGGCCGCGATCACCGCCCTGCGTCAGGCTGCGAAGACTCCGGGCCTCAAGCCGATCGAGGCCGAGCAGCGCGACCTGTTCCGCCGCCCGCTCGCGCCGGATGAGCTCAAGTCTTTCAATGCCGTCGTGTTCGACCCGCCGCGGCAGGGCGCCGAAGCGCAGGCGCGCCAGCTTGCCGCCTCAAAAGTCCCGCTGGTGGTTGCGGTGTCGTGCAACGCGGCGACGTTTGCGCGCGATGCGCGCTTGCTTGCCGACGGCGGCTATCGGCTGACCGCGGTCACCCCGGTCGATCAATTCCGCTACTCGGCGCATGTGGAGATCGCGGCGAAATTCACACGTTGATGTCATCCCGGCCGAGCGAAGCGAGAGCCGGGATCCATACTCCCGATCCGTGGTTATAGGTCCCGGGTCTCGTTCGCTTCGCTCACTTGCCCGGGATGACAGTCAGTTATCTTCCATCGCTCCCGCCGCCGCCCCAGCGGCGCTGCCACATCTGCTCACCGATGGTACATGAGATACGGGGTGCACTCGCCGCCGCCGGGATCACGCGCGCCTCGCCATTGTGCTGCGCGATGTCGAGCACCAGCTTGGTGCGGATCGCGTCCTTGAACTTGTCGCGCTCGCGGATCGGGATCACGAACGCGCCGGGACCGCCGATCACGCAATCCTCGAAATAGATGTCGAGATCCTTGAGATCGACCGAGCCGGGCTGCGGCTCCTTTAGCATGATCGGCAGGCCGTTGATGATGATGCCCTTGGCGAGCACGTCGTCGCGCACCAGCGTGACCAGCGGCCCCTGATTGTTGGTGCCGTCGCCCGACACGTCGATCACGCGGCGGATGCCGCGAAACCCGTTGCCCTCGAACAGCGTGGCGGAAAACATCAGTGCGCCGGAAATCGAAGTGCGGAACGCGCGGCGCACCGGCGCTCGCACGAGGTCGGCCGACATCGCCTGCGCGCTCGCCGCGCCGTCGATCAGCCGCCACGGCAGCACGATGCGCTGTTCGGCGACCCCCGCCCATTCGACCAGCGTGACCGCGACCTTGCCGTTGCGTGCCCTGCTTCAGGGCATTGAGAAATCGTGTGAGCTGATCGCCTGCGCGTAGCCTTCGCGTTGCAGCGCGAGCTCGTCGAAGTCCATCGAATACGAGATATCGACCGCCAGCACGAGCTCGACATCGACCTCGACCGAGCCAGGCGCCTTGCCGCCCGGCAGATCGGCAAAGCGCGGCGCGGCGAAGGCAGCGGCCGCGAGCGCGAAGGCCGGGATTGCGGCGAACGATCAGGCTACGCGCGCATCGTGGTACTCCGGCGCGCCGATGGTGGCAGGAGAGGCGCCCTGACGCCTAGCCCCAAAGGCGCGGCCGGCGAGCGCGCGCATGAAGCCCGGCAGGCGCAGCCCGAGCACGCACCAGACGGTGCCAATCGTCCGCCGCACCTGGCCGCGGCATCCCCATGCGCCGCAGGTGCACTCGAACTCGTGGTCGAACGAGAAGCTGAAGGTGCCATAGTCCATGCAGATCTCTTCGCCCGCCGTTATGCGCCGAAGCGCCACGATGGCATCGGCGCCGTCATAGCCGGCATTCGGCTCGCAGGAGTGATTGATGAAATTGACCGGGTGCCGCACGCGTCTCGGGGTGGAACGTGCCGGCGATCTGCTCGGGGGTGGTGTTGTAGGCAAAGCGCAGGAACGTCGTCGCGCATCGGCGGGCGCAGAGCCTCGAGCTGCGCGGCCGAGTCAGCAATCGAGAAGCTCTTGCGCTCGGCCTCGTCGGCCCAGTCGTCCTCGCCGAACAGGTGCGTGCCGGACGGGATCGAGCGGCAGGCGAACACGGCGCGGCCAGTGACGGTTTTGCGCAGCTCGTAGCGGGGCGCGAGTCCCTCTCGTGAGCAACGGGGCGGTCAGGTCCGCCTGAAGTGCGCCCATAGCCCCTCCAACTACGCCGCCGAAGGATTGCTCTCCCCGACGAGCTCGGGCGCCGCATTGCGGCGATAGCGGCGCGCCTCGCGATCGTCCTTCAATGCGCGCGCGATGCGGCTGTGCAGGAAGCGCGGCATGTTCATCCCGTAGGTGACGGCGAGCTTCTTCCAGTCCTGGCGCCGGATGCGCCCGCGGCAATTGTGCGAGCCGCACGAGCAGTCGAACGGCTCGTCGAAGTTTACGATGAAGCAGCCGTAGTCGATGAAGACTTCCTCGCCTTTGCGGATGGCGCGCGCCGCGACGACATTGCCGGCCGCGTCGTAGCGCAGGTTCGGGTCGCACGAATGATTGATGAAGTTGTCCGGCGTGGTGACGTAGTTGATGTCGACCGGGCCGATGATCTGGCCGAAGTCGGTGTCGAGGCCATAGCGCAGGAACAGCTGCCTGGCGTCGCGCGGCAATTTCTGCACCTGACGGCGGTCGAGCCGCACCCAGCCTTCCATGCCGTCGTAAAAGGATTCATTCCATTTGGGGATGACGATCGTGCCTTCGTCGAGGTCTTCGGTAGCAAAGGCACCCGTATCATACCGGCTTGGCCGCGAGGCCAGCGGGGTCCGACTCCAGAGTGTCGAGTCCATCTTTCGCTGTTGGTTGCGGGGTGAAACGTCACGCCAGGCGGAACGCGGCGTGAGACGCGACGGATGTGCGCGACGTAACGCGGATCGAACCCTGAACGCTGCGAATCACTCACACCCGACAATCATGAACAAACACCGCGCGTTCGCGAAGCGCATTCTTGATGCAGCGGCCGGCCCGATGGCCGGCAGCGTCGCAGCCCGCATCCTCCCGGCGCAATCGGCCGGCCGAGGGGACGAGAAACGTTAGAGCGATCGCGGCGATTCGCAACCTGCGTGTGCGTCTGTGGATAAGAACGGACGCCGGGCGGCCTCAGCCGACGCCCAGCGCTGCCTCGCTGCGGTCGAGGATGAGCGGGATGATCAGGTCTTCCTCGTCGCCGAGGTGTTGCGTCAGCAAGCGCAGCAGGGTGTCGCTCGCCGCCGCATGGCGCTCGCCCGCCCCGTGCAGCGCATCGTCGTTGACGGCGGCCCGCAGGAAGGCGTTGGCCGCCTCGACCGTCGCGTCGACCTGCTCGTGGATCACCTTGTGGTCGCTCTCGAGGACGTCGAAGCCGTGCGCGAGCCGGCTTTCCGCCGCCTGGAACACCGGGAAGTAATGTAGGTCCTCGATCTGGTGGTGCGCGTTGAGTTGCTGCAGGAAGAACTGCAGCCGCGGCGGAAACCAGGCGCGGAAATCGGCCGCGGTCGCGGTGCCGTCGCGGAACGCGGCGGTCGCCTGCGCGAGGGCATCGCCGATCTCGCGAAACATGTCGTGGCGCGACAGCCAGAATTGCGCCATGGCGCCGAGATTGGCGTGCCCCTGCCACACCTCGCGCGGATAGCGATCGACCAGCAGGCGCAGGTCCGCGGGCCAGCCGGAGCGGCTGGCGAGCAGAAGATCGGCGGGCGTGGTTTTCACTTCAGACATGAGGGCTACATAGCCCTTGGGCCGCACGAGACAAGCGGGCCGCGTCGAGGGGGCTTGCCCGCATCAGTGCGAATCGTAAGCTTCGTGGGCCGCGCTGGCGGGCGCCAGCGTGCGCAACAGGAGGCGACGATGACCCGAATCCTTACCGCAGCCACGCTCGCGTGCTTCATCAGTGCGATCAGTGCGACAGCCTTTCTTTCGCCGGTCAGCCCGGCCGTCGCGCAGGGCGGATCGTGCAAGACCCAGGCAGTCAGCAAGGACGGCAAGCAGCTCGCCGGAGCCGCGAAAACGGCCGCGGTCAAGAAATGCTGCGAAACCGCGGCGGTGAGCAAGGAAGGAAAGGCCCTTGCGGGAGCCGCCAAGGACGCCTCGGTGAAGAAGTGTATCTCTGAGAGCTCGTAAGCACGCATCGTCGCGGGCCGCCGCCGAATTGGACGAGGTTCTCGGCTAAATTCGAGAACGTACCGGCGCCAAGGCGGTGACGGTGTTGGGGGGAGCGCGCGCGACAGGCGAGACCAACCGAGCGGAGGCGAGGCCCTTTTTCCTCAGCCGCTTCTCTGGCCTCCGGTTCCGTGTTTAGGTCGCCGGCAGGCGGACGTTGCGCGCAACGAGGGAGCGGCGAATGGCAAGAGCGCTGGTTGGTGTCGTGCTTGCCTGCCTGGTCGTCAGCACCGGCGCTTCGGCGCAGACCTATCCGGCGCGCACCGTCACCCTGATTGTGCCGTTCGCGGCCGGCGGGCCCGCCGACATCACCGGCCGCATCACGGCCGAACAGCTGTCACGCCGGCTCGGCCAGCAGTTCATCATCGAGAATGTCGTCGGCGCCGGCGGCACCACCGGCGTGACACGCGGCGCGCGCGCCGCGCCTGACGGATACACGCTCGTCCTCGGCCACATGGGGACGCACGCGGCCGCGGTCGTGCAATATCCCAATCTCGCCTACAAGCCGGAGACGGATTTCGAGCCGATCGGGCTCGTTGCCGAATATCCGGTGATCCTGGTCACGCGGAAGGATTTTCCAGCCGACACTTTGCGCGAGTTTGCAGCCTACGCGAAGGCAAACGAGGCGAAGATCAACATGGCGCACGCCGGCGTCGGCTCGGTGTCGCACACCGGCTGCCTGCTGCTCAACGCCGCGGTCGGGTTCAAGCCGACGCTGGTGCCGTTCACCGGCACCGCGCCCGCCATGAACGCGATCATCGCCGGCCAGGTGGATTACGTGTGCGATCCGATTTCGGGGCCGCTCGGACACATCCGCGCCGGTACGGTGAAAGGGCTGGCGATCGCCAGCGCGAAGCGGCATCCGGCGCTGCCCGATGTCCCGACCGCGACGGAGGAAGGGTTGCCGGCGTTCGCGGCCTCGCCGTTCTACGGCGTGTTCGCGCCGAAGGGGACGCCTTCGGACGTGCTCGACCGGCTGGTGCAGGCGCTCAATGCCGGGCTCGACGACGAGGCGTTGCGCAAGCGGTTCACCGATCTCGGCGCTGACGTGCCCGAGAAGGAGCGGCGCGGCCCGCAGGCGCTCGCCGCGCTGGTGAAAAGCGAGATCGCGCGGCTGACGCCGATCTTGCAGACGGCTGGGAAGTAGGCGCTGAGTTCTACCTCTCCAGCCCCTCCGTCCCGGTGATCTCGATCCCGAAGCCGCCGAGCCCCACATAGGTGCGCTCGCTCGATGACAGGATCGAGCGCACGCTGAGGCCGCTTCGGCACCCGCTCAATGTTCACCCCGAAAACGAATGTGAGTTTGCTCACAAACGCACGTTGCAGTGTTCGTTACAATCATCAATCATGGGCCGGTGCCTTGGTCCGCGCCGGGCTTGGGTAACTGGCCGGGTGACGCATGCTGTGGCAGCGTCTCAACGCGTTGGGTGGCCGGATTGCCACGGCGATCCGGACCGCGCGCGGCTGCATGGCACAGCACAGGTCATGACAACATGAGGCAGGGGGCATCATGAAGTTGCCATTCGACATGCAACCGCTGAAGAGCCGTTTGCAGTCGGTCTCGATCGACATGTTGACGCCGGACATCGAGCCGCTGCGCAGCTCGGTTGCGCGGGACAACCCCGACCGCGACCAATTCTTTCAGCTCGTGCGCGACGTCAAGTGGTTCATTCTGATCAGTTTGCTCCTCTCGGCCCTGCTTTACGCGCCTGATCAGATCGGGGAGCTCTATCGCGTCACATACGCCAACGTGTGCTGGAATTGGCACCCGAAATGGTTCCTCGGGGAATCGTCTTCGTGCGTGAACCTGTGGCTTCTGGCGCGTAGCGTGCTCGGGCTTATTTGGTTCTATCTGACGGTTTTCGCCATCGGATTGCTGATCTGGTTCGGTGCCAACCAGGTTGCGACGGCAAGTATCGTCCGAATGAAGAAAGTAGCTGGATGGGTTGTCAAATCGTCTTGGGTCATACCCGCGATCTTGGGCGGCCTGCCGCTGATCGCGTGCGCACTGGGACATCTCACGTCCATTCCTGAAGCGCTGGAAGTGGAGGCTGTTACTCAAGCCGACAATGCCGCGGTCGGCGAAAGTGCGCAGATCAAGGCCCAAATTTGGGCCGACTCCGTCAGAATCGGATTGACCTTCGGTGCGGTCCTCACGCTGGTTCTCGGTCTCGCACTTTCGAAAATTGCCTACGAGCTCGCCAAAGCTCTCGACTTCATCACGGAGAAGCTGAACGAGGAATATTTCTACAGGGGGTGGTTTCTCTTGGGGGCCGTCTTTGTCTTCACCGGCCTATCGCTGGCGTTCGTCTGGTGGCCCGTGCCACTGCCGCAATTGCTGACGGTCTTCGGCGTCATCGCGCTCTTTACGCTCTGCCTTGTCGCCTTTTGCCTGTATTTCAGCCTGCTGACAGTCGCACGCCGCGTGCCGATCATCTTCCTGATCCTGTTCTGGGCCTTTCTGCTGTCGTTCTTCGATTGGAACGACAATCACAAAGTACGCATCGTGGCGCCACGCACCGATGCCGGCGAGCCGAAGCTTGCGGTAAGGACTGCCGCAGAGGAATTCGAGCGGTGGTATGAGAGCCGCCCCAAGCTCGATGCCTATGACGAGTATCCGGTCTACATTGTTGCCGCTCAGGGCGGCGGCATGTACGCGGCCTATCAGACCGGGATCTTTCTTGCGCGCATGCAGGATAATTGTCCGGCATTCCGCAACCATCTGTTTGCGATCAGCTCCGTCTCGGGAGGGAGCGTGGGCGCGGCGACCTTCGTCTCGGCCCTCCGGTTTTCCGAAGAAGCGGCCAAGAGGAACGCCGCGAAGGCTGCGGCAGCCGCCGAGTCGGTGAGCGGGGGCTTTTCCGACCCGTGTCCGGCAATCACGGAATATTTCCGTGCGGTCCACGGACGGTCCGCATACGACAAGGACGGTGGCGAAGAGCCCGCGGCGCAGACCGACGAGAAAACCGGCGAACTGGAGAAGATCGTCCGCAAGACGCTGGGAACCGACCTGCTGTCGCCGTTGGCTGCCGCAACGTTGTTTCCGGATTTCGCGCAGCGCTTCATACCGGCACCATTCGAGTTCCTCGATCGTGCGCGCGCCCTCGAGCTTGCTTTTGAATTTGCCACCGCAGGGTTCGACCCGCAGGATCAAGTCAAGCCGTTCAGCGAAAGCTTCCTGCGCCATTGGAGCGCGACCGGATCGACGCCGGCGCTGTTCATGAATGCCACCGACGCCGGCAGCGGGCGGCGCGTTCTGATTTCGCCGTTCGCGCTTCATCCGGAGAGCTTGGCAACGACCGCAACGATGCAGTTCCCATTTTTCCCGAAGGCCGCGATATCGAAGGATCCTGCGAAGGACGTGCGTCTCGGTGCGATGCTCGATATCGCGCTCAGCACGGCGGCCGGCATCAGTGCGCGCTTTCCATGGCTGACGCCGGCCGCAACGATCGACGTTTCAGACGGCAGGATCGGCGGCAAGACCAAGAAGATACGTCTTGTGGACGGCGGCTACGTCGATAACTCGGGCGTCGAGACCGTTCTCGATCTACTCCAGTCGATCGCTTCGGTGCGAGACAAGATCGACCAGGCCGTCCAGGACGGAAAAAAATTGCCTGACGGCACGCGGCCCTACCGCAAGATTCAGATCAACCTCATCGTGCTGAGCGGCGGCACCTACTCGGAGCGCTCCTCCTTCGCCCTCGGCGAAACGATGGAGCCGATCCGCGGGCTCTTGAGCGCGCGCGCCTCTCGCGCCTATGTGGCGATCGACCGCGCCAGCTATGCTTTCCCGGAGCGGAAGTTCGAAACCCGCGGGCGCACCGGTGCCGTGCAGGAGGTCAAGATCAGCGGTCTGCGAGTCGGCGAGCCTGAAGAACTATCCTACCAGATGCCGCTCGGCTGGGCATTGTCGAAGCGCACGCGCGAGATCATCGAGGAACAGAGCGGAAGCTACGCCACCTGCGACTTCAATGAGAAGTTCATGCAATCCTCGGACAAGCTGCCGCAGTCCGATTGCATCCACCTGATGACCTATCACCTGCTGAACCGGTCGCTCGGTGCGAAACTCGAGGACATCCGGCAGCTCAAGAGTGCGCAGGGCGTCGCCGGGCTGAGCCCGAAGGATTATGGCAGCAAGACCGAAGGGGCGATCCAGTCCAATGCGGCCAGCAGCCCGCGGCTCGATCAGAACAGGATACTCACGTGCTACCGCGGCAAAGGCGAGACAGGCCTGAGCCCGGTCCAGGTGAGCTCATTGCAGGAGCTCCTGAATATCTGGGACCGGCGCTTTTCCGACAAGGATGACCGCTGGCTCGCCTTTATCCTGGGGTCGCTGGCCTACGAGACAGGGGATTTCCGCGTTCAAATCCAGAATATGTCGTTTCGCTCGGCCGAGTTGATCTCGACGATCTGGCGCAGGGAGTTTCCGAAACCGGAAGACGCCCTCCCGTACGTCAACAATCCCGAAGCGCTGGCGAACAGGGTCTATAGGGGCCGGTTTGGCAATATCGAAGAGGGCGACGGCTTCCGCTACCGAGGCCGCGGCATGGTGCAGCTGACGGGTCGCGGAAACTACCAGAAATACGGCGCGCTGATCGGCGAGAACCTCGAGCGAAATCCCGACCTGGTTCTGCGGCCGGACATCGGCGCGCGGGTCGCCTTCGCGCAATTTCTTCCCGACGAGAAGCAGTCTTTGCTCCAGG
Organism: uncultured Alphaproteobacteria bacterium; assembly: GCA_963778455.1. Taxonomy (GTDB): domain Bacteria; phylum Pseudomonadota; class Alphaproteobacteria; order Rhizobiales; family Xanthobacteraceae; genus PALSA-894. The sequence continues at coordinate 431,128 of CAVZUL010000004.1, read as the reverse complement.
ACTACTTCAACGAGAAGACCGATAATTGGACGGAAGCGCGGCGGGCCTTTTCTGGAGGGCTGATGGGGGTCGAAGCGGTCACCACCAAGGGCAAGGCTTTCCTTCAGTGCATCAAGGATTCGAAGAAGGTCTCGTAGGTTGAGAGCGGTGCGCGCGGCCGGCGGATGGCGGCCTGCGGGGGTGCGTATCAATTGCGAGAAGTCGGTCGGCAGGTGTCAGCGCGTCGCGCGTCACCCCTCCAGCCCTTCCGTCGCCGTAATCTCGATCCCGAACCCGCCGAGGCCGACGTAAGTATGCTGGCTGCTCGACAACAGCCGGATCGAGCGCACGCCGAGATCCTTCAGGATTTGCGCGCCCAAACCCACCTCGCGCCAGGCGCGCGTGCGCGCGGCTTCGGCCGCGCTCTCCTCCTGCGGCAGCGCCTGCACCGGCACGCCGGCGGTGCCGTCGCGCAAGACCACCATCACGCCGCGCCCGGTCTGCTTGAAGCGCGCCAGCGCCGCGTTCACGCTTTTCGCGCCGCCGAACATGTCCTGGATGACGTTCGCGCGGTGCAGCCGCGTCGGCACGTCGCTGCCGTCGCCGATGCGCCCGTGCACCAGCGCCATGTGATGCACCCTGTCGAACGGCGTGACGTAGGCATAGCCCTTGAGGATGCCGATCGAAGTTTCGACGTTGAACTCGCCGACGCGCTCGACCAATTTCTCGCGCGCTTGGCGGTAGGCGATCAGCTCGTCGACCGAAACCTGCTTGAGCCTGTGCTTCTCGGCGAACGCCTTGATCTGCGGCCCGCGCATCACGGTGCCGTCGTCGTTGACCAGCTCGCAGATCACGCCGACCGGCTCGAGCTGCGCGAGCCGGCAGAGATCGAGCGCCGCCTCGGTGTGCCCGGAGCGCATCAGCACGCCGCCATCCTTGGCGACCAGCGGAAACACGTGGCCGGGACGCACGAAGTCGGCCGCGCCAGCATTGTTGTTGGCGAGGTTGCGCACCGTGGCCGTACGATCATCGGCCGAGATGCCGGTGGTGGTGCCGTGCTTGTAGTCGACCGAGACGGTGAACGCGGTGCCGTGCGGCGCGTCGTTCTCCGCCACCATCGGCGAGAGGCGCAGCCGGTGCGCGGTCTCGGTGGTGATCGGCGTGCACACGATGCCGGCGGTGTTGCGGATGATGAACGCCATCTTCTCGGGCGTCGCGTGCACCGCGGCCATCACTAGATCGCCCTCGTTCTCGCGGTCGTCGTCGTCGGTGACGACCACGATCTCGCCGCGGGCGAACGCTTCGACGGTTGCGGTGACGCGCGCCTGGGTGTCGGACATGAGGGAGTTGATCCATTGCCGTGAGGGTACAAGGCCAACGAAGTCGTTGGGCGTAACGGCGCCCGCGGTTTCCTTTGCGATCCGCTCTGCGAGTTCGAGCGAGGGCAACTCGCCCTCGCAGATTTGCGTGATGCGGCCGGGCGAAACGCCGACCGCGCGTGCGAAGGCGCTGCGCGGCGTCTGAGTGCGCCCAAGCCAACCGGAGAGGTCCATGCGGTGTACTTTAGCGTGGCTAAAATGACGCTGCAAGGGATTGAAATCGCTAGAATTACGGTAGCCTAGCGGCCGAGGAAGTAGTTGGGGATCCACGACGACAGGCCGGGGATCAGGATGACCAGCACGAGAACCAGCGTTTCGGCCAGCATGAAGGTCCACACATGCCGGTTGGTCTGGTCGATCGGCGTCTTGGCGATGCTGGTGGTGATGAACAGCAGCGGCGCGGTCGGCGGCGACACCGCGCCGATCTGATTGCAGATCACCATGACAAGGCCGACCTGGAACGGGTCGAGCCCGTAAAGCTTGGTCACGCTGACGGCGACCGGTGCGAACACGAGAAGCACGATCAGCGAGTTCGACGAACGTGCCGAGCAGGATCATCACGGCGGCAAGGATGAACAGGATCGCGGTCGGGCTCGACGACAGCGTCGAGACGTAGCTCAGCACCATCGCGTCGAACTGCAGGTACGACAAAATCCAGCCCATCGGCCCGGACACCGCGATGATGCCGGACACCATCGAGGTGGTGATCGCCGCGTCGACGAGGATGTCGGGAATTTGCTTCAGCGAAATTTTCTTAGCGATGAAGCCGATGACGAGCGCGTAGACGCACGCGACCGCGCCGGCTTCGGTCGCGGTGAACACGCCGGAGAGAATTCCGCCGACGATGATCAGCGGCGCGAGCAGGCCGGACCAGGCCGAGCGCACCGAAAGCCACAGCGCGCACAGGTCGAAGCGCGCCGTCACCTCGCGAAGCTCCGGATACTTCGGGTGATACGTGTAGAGCTTGATGGTTGCCATCAGGCGAGGCCGATCAGGATGCCCGGGATGATGCCGCCGAGGAACAGCCCGCCGATCGAGACCTGCGCGATGGCGCCGTACACCACCATCGTCATGCTGGGCGGAATGATCGCGCCCATCGTTCCGGCGGTCGCGATCAGCGCGGCAGCGAAGCCCGGCTTGTAGCCCGACTGCTTCATGGTCGGGATGAGGATCGAGCCGATCGCGGAGGCATCGGCGGTCGAGGAGCCCGACACGCCCGACATCACCATGCTGCCGACGACGGACGCGTGCGCGAGTCCGGCGCGGAAATGGCCGACCAGTGCACGCGCGAAATCGACGAGCTGCCGGCTGATGCCGCCCGCGGTCATGATCGAGCCTGCGAGAATGAAGTACGGCATCGCCAGCAACGTGAACGAGTCGAGCTGTGCGAACATTTTCTGCGCGAACAGTGGCATAACCACGTCGCGCAGCATCGCCATGCCGACGAACCCGATCAGCGCAATCGACAGAAGGATCGGGATGCCGATCAGCATCACGCCGAGCAGCGACGCGAGCAGGAAGGTGATCATGGAGCGATCACCTCGGGCGGGAGTTCGTCCGGATCGGGGGAGGAAGCTCGCCGGTGAGGCGCCGCACGACGACGAACAGCAGATACACGCTGCCGAGGATCATGCCGTAGTAGGGATAGCTCATCGGGATTTCGAGCCCGGGCGAAACCGAATTCCCGGTCACCAGCGAGACACGATAGCTGTAGTACGCGGTCGCGATTGCGAACCCGACCCACAGCAGTTCATTGATGAGATCGAGCGCCTTGTTCATCCAGGGCGCGAGCACACGCCGGATCGCCTCGACGGTGATATGCGCGCCGCGCCGGTACGCAATCGGGATGGCGAGAAACACCAGCCAGATGTGCCCGAAGATCTGGATCTCCTCGCTCCAGCTCGGCGTGGAATTCAAGACGAAGCGGCTGAACACCTGCCACGCGCCCACCAGCACCATGCCGGCGAAGATGGCGGCGACGATCAGTTCGATGGTGCGGTCGATCGCTGCGAAGAGGGATTTCATGGAAAGTTGCCTGTCACCACCTGCTATTGGACCCGCGAGGGTCAGCGCACACCCCGCTCATGCCCGCGAAGGCGGGCATCCAGCGCTTTCCAAGAACTGGGTCCCCGCTTTCGCGGGCTTGAGCGGGCCTGTGCTGCGCGGCCGCTACTGCGACGCCAGAATCTGCTTGAGCAGATGCTCGGCCTTCAGCTTCACCGCCATTTCCTGCTGGAATGCCGCCGCGTTCTTGCGCGCCTCCGTCATGTCCGGCTTGGTGATGGTCATGCCGCGCTTCTGCAACTCGGCCATACCTTCGGCGTCACGCACCGGCGACATCCCGCGTGCGATGTCGGTCGCGAGTTTGGCGCCCTCCATCACGGTGGCCTGCTCCTTCGCGTCGAGCTTCTTCCACTCCGACAGCGAGAAGGCGACGACGGTCGGATCGATTAGGTGCTGCGTCAGCGCGTAATATTTGGCGATTTCGTAGAACTTGAAGGAGGCCGTGGTCGTCGCCGTGTGCTCGTAGCCGTCGAGCACGCCGCTCTGCATCGACGTGTAGACCTCGCCGAAGTTCATCGGCGTCGCGGAAGCGCCCATCGCGTTGACGGCGCCGACGAACACCGGCGTCGGGATGGTGCGGATCTTCAGGCCTTTCAGGTCTGCGACCGTCTTGATCTCCTTTTTCGCCGTGACGACGTTGCGGTAGCCCCACGAATAGAGATAGCCGAGCACCTTGAAGCCGATCGTCTCCATTTCCTGCGACAGCTCGGCGCCGACCGGCCCGTCGAGCACGCGCTGGACATGGTCGTAGCCGCTGAAGATGAACGGAAGTCCGATCACGCCGCACTTCGCCCTGCAGAAATTGGCGAACTCGGCCATGCCGCCGACATGCATGCTGGCGCCAGAGCCGAGCTGCATCGCTTCGATCACCTGGCGCGACTGGCCAAGCCCACTGTTCGGAAAGATCCTCACGTCGACCGTCGGCGCCTTGCTGTTCACGTAGTTGGCGAAGATCCACGCGAACATCTGATGCTCGGTGCCGGTGACGTCGTCCGCGCCGGCGTGATTGATGCGGATGACCTTTTTCTCCTGCGCCTGAGCATAGGGCACGCCGAACGGGATCGTCGTCGCCAGCGACAAGCAGACCATTGCGAACAGCGAACGGATTCGAAACGCCTTGGACATCGCTTTGCTCCCTGAGTGCGCCGGGCTTTCCGGCTTGCTTCTTCGTTTGTGCATGATCTATACGACAATTTGTCTGACAAGAGGAAGTACGAAGTTTTGAACAAGCACCGCACCACCAAGCGCCAGCCGCGAAAGGATGCCGGGCACAGCCGTCCGAAGTGGTTCGCCGTGTGCGACGCCGTCGGGCGCGACATCGTCGAGCGCAAGCTTCAGCCGGGCGCGCTGCTGCCGACCGAGGCGGAACTGGGACGGAAACTCCGGGTCAGCCGTCCGTCGCTGCGCGAAGGGCTGCGCGCGCTAGCGGCCAAGGGGCTGGTCGAGACGCGCACACGGCGCGGCACGATCGTCCGGCCGAAGGAATGCTGGGACATTCTCGATCCCGACGTGCTGTCGTGGATGTCGAACGCGCCGCCCGATCAGGAATTCCTGATGGCGCTTTTGGAGTTGCGCACCAGCATCGAGCCTGTGGCCGCGCGTCTCGCCGCGCAACGTGCCTCGCCGCGGCAGGTTCTCGATCTCGAGGCGTCCTACCGGGGGATGGCCGACTTCGTTGCCGGACGATCTCGAGGGCTGTTGCAAGCACGATCTCGATTTGCACGAGGGGATCATCGCGGCGGCGGGCAACGTCTTCCTCTCGCGCTTCGCCGCCGTCATCCGCACTGCGCTGCGCACCTCATTTCTTGTGTCGTATGACGCGCGCGAGTCGTACGAGAACTCGCTGATCGAGCACTGGGCGGTGATCGACGCGATCCGCAAACGCATACCGGGCGAAGCAGAGCGTGCGATGCGCTTCCTGCTCAAGGGAACGGCGCGCGATCTGGCGCCGGCGTTCCCGTACCTCAAGCCCGAACACGCGGCACCGGCGGGCAAGCGCGTGCGCCCTGCCATCATGCGGCGCAAGGCTGGCTGACTGTCAGCGCTTCTCGAACGGCCATGCTGGCTGTTCGCCCACCTGGCCCCGGTGACGCAGATAGTGGTCCGCGATCACGCACGCCACCATGGCTTCGCCGATCGGCACCGCGCGAATGCCGACGCACGGGTCGTGGCGGCCCTTGGTGACGATCTCGGTCTCGTTGCCGTAGCGGTCGACGGTTTTGCGCGGGCTGAGGATCGAGGAGGTCGGCTTCACGGCGAAGCGCGCGACGATCGGCTGTCCGGTCGAGATGCCGCCGAGAATCCCGCCCGCGTGGTTCGACAGGAAGCACGGGCGGCCGTCATTGCCCATGCGCATCTCGTCGGCGTTGTTCTCCCCGCTCATCGCGGCGGTGGCAAAGCCGTCGCCGATCTCCACGCCCTTCACGGCGTTGATGCTCATCAGCGCGGAGGCGAGGTCGGCGTCGAGCTTGCCGTAGACCGGCGCGCCGAACCCGGCGGGAACATTTTCGGCGACAACCTCGATCACGGCGCCGGCCGACGAACCACGCTTGCGAACATCGTCGAGGAATTGCTCGAACAGCGGTTCAACGGCCGCGTCGGGGCAGAAGAACGGGCTTTCTACGACGTGGCACCAGTCCCAGCGCGCGCGGTCGATTCTGTGCGGGCCGATTTGAATTAGTGCTCCGCGAACAAGCATTTGCGGGACGATCTTGCGGGCGATCGCGCCGGCCGCGACCCGCGCCGCGGTCTCGCGCGCCGACTGCCGCCCGCCGCCGCGATAATCGCGGATGCCGTATTTCGCATCGTAGGCGTAGTCCGCGTGACTCGGCCGGTAAGTGTCTTTGATCTCTGAATAATCCTTCGAGCGCTGATCGACGTTGTCGATTACGAGCGCGATCGGCGTGCCGGTCGTCACCTCCTGCCCGCTGTCGTCCGGGAAGGTGCCGGAGAGGATCTTCACGGTGTCCGGTTCGCGCCGCTGCGTCGTGAAGCGCGACTGCCCGGGCCTGCGCTTGTCGAGCCAGGGCTGGATGTCGGCGGCGGTCAGCGGAATGCGCGGCGGGCAGCCGTCGATCACGCAGCCGAGCGCGACCCCGTGGCTTTCGCCGAACGTGGTGACGCGGAACAAATGGCCGAACGTATTGTGCGACATTGCTTTTCGCCCGCGGTGTCGCTAGCCCGCGCCACCAACAGGGTCAAATAATCCCCGCCTCGCCCGCCGCGTGCGCTTGCGCGCTGAGTATCGCGCCACGTTGATGAACAAACGCAGCGTTACATTGAACCAGCATTCATGTCGCTGAACGCAAGTTAATGCGAACCTGAATATTAGTTAAGTTGCGGATATTTCTAGTGTTTTTCTATTTTGTCGCATTGAAAACGGATGTGCGAGTCTGTATCTCTTTTCGCGGGGAAGGGACTACGGGGCGGCGGCAGCATTTTGGCAGCTTGAGCTCCATTTGAGCTGACAAGAAGAAGCAACGCCAATGCATCAACCTGCCGATCTCCGAAACTTGAGCGTCCAACCTCCCGTCGGCGCGCCCGTCACTCCGCTGCGCTCGCCCGCGCAACTGCCGGAAAGGCTGCCCGGCGTGATCGAACCCGCGTTGCGCTTTGGTCCGCCGAAGGTGGTTACCCGCGAGCACACCAACAACGCGGTGCGGTGGAAGCAGGGTGAACGGCTGAACCATCTTCTCGAAGAGGCCTGCACGCGTTTCGCGACGAACGATGCCGTCGTCACCGACGGCGCAGTCCTCACCTATCGCGATCTCGATAGCCGCGCCAATCAGGCCGCACGCCACCTGATCGATCAGGGCATCAAGCCCGGCGATCGGGTCGGCCTGTTGTTCGACAAGTCGGCCGAAACCTACGTCGCGATGCTGGCGGTGATGAAGGTGAATGCCGCCTACGTGCCGCTCGACGCCTCTTTTCCCGTCGAACGCGTCCGCTACATCATCGCCGATGCCGAGATCAGTGCGATCGTTTCGATGGCGGGCTTTGAAGAGCGGCTCGCAACGCTCGAAGTTCGAAAGGTTTTCCTCGACCAGGCCAAGCGCTCGATCGACGCACAACCCGCCGGGCCGATGACCGGCGTTGCCCCGACCTACGATCCGCTCTGCTATATCATCTACACCTCCGGCACGACGGGGAATCCGAAGGGCGTCGCCATCGCACACGCCAGCATCTGCAACTTCGTGCGTGTCGCCGCCGAGCTTTACGGCTACATGCCGGGCGATCGCGTCTTCCAGGGTATGACGATCGCCTTCGATTTTTCGATCGAGGAAATCTGGGTGCCGCTGATGGCGGGGGCGACGCTGGTCCCGAGCAAGCCGGGGTCGAGCCTGATCGGCGAAGAGCTTGCCGACTTTCTGTGCGAACGCCGCATCACCGTGATGGCGTGCTGCCCGACTTTGCTGGCGACGATCGAGCAGGACCTGCCGGACTTACGCATCCTGCTGGTCGGCGGCGAGGCCTGCCCGCAGAACCTCGTCGCGCGCTGGTACCGCCCGGGCCGCCGCATCCTCAACTCCTACGGCCCGACCGAAGCAACCGTCACTGCCACCCTGACCGAGCTGAAACCCGACAAGCCGGTCACCATCGGCATTCCGCTCTCGACCTATTCGATCGTCATCCTCGATCCGACCGAAGATGTGGCGCTTGCGCCCGGCGAACTCGGCGAGATCGGCATTGCGGGCGTTGGTGTCGCGATCGGCTACATGAATCGCGACGAACTGACGCTGAAGAAATTCATCCGCGATTTTCTCAACCTCCAGAACAATCCGACGGGACGCATCTATCGCACCGGCGACCTCGGCCGCATCGATGAAAACGGCGAAATCGAATATCGGGGCCGCATCGACACGCAAGTGAAGATCCGCGGCTATCGCATCGAGCTGAGCGAGATCGAAGGCGTGCTGCTCGATCTGCCGCAGATTGCGCAGGCCGCGGTGACGACTTTCGAGCCGGATCCGGGCGTGGTCGAAATCGTCGCCTATTATGCCTTCAAGCAGGGGGCGAACCTGCCGATCACCGAGATCTCGCAGGCGCTGCGCAGCAAATTGCCGGCCTACATGGTGCCGTCCTATCTCGAAGAGCTTCCGGTCATTCCGATGACGCTCAGCAACAAGGCTGACCACAAGAAATTGCCGAAGCCGCAGGTGCCGCGCTTCTCGGCTGGCACGAACTACGTTCCGCCGAAAACCGACTCCGAGCGGACGCTCTCGGCTGCGCTTGCAAATGTGCTGCGGGTCGAGCACGTGTCGACCGAGGACCATTTCTTCGACGACATGGGAGCGAACTCGCTGCTGATGGCGCGTTTCTGCGCCGTAATCCGGAAGAACCCGGGCATGTCGGCCGTATCGATGCGCGACATCTATACGAACCCGACGATCGCGAGTCTGGCGGCTCATCTTGAGTCATCGTTGGGCGGTTTCGTCGCAACCAAGCGCGAACCGTTCCACGTCCCTTCGAATCTTTCCTACTACACCTGCGGGGCGCTGCAGTTTGCGTTCTACGGCGTCTACGCGCTGTTCGGACTCTGGGTGCTCGAAACCGGCTACCAGTGGGCGACCGCGACCGACAGCGCGCTGGAAATCTATGCGCGCAGCGTGGTGTTCGCCGTAGCATCGTTCGTCGCGCTGACCGGCATCTCGATTGTCGTGAAGTGGCTGCTGGTTGGCCAGTTCAAGGCAAAGCCGATCCCGCTCTGGAGTCTCGCCTACTTCCGCTTCTGGGTCGTGAAGACCACGATGCGGTCGTCGCCGATCGTGGCGTTCGTCGGCACGCCGCTCTACAACGTCTATCTGCGCCTGATGGGTGCCCGGATCGGCCGTAACACCGTGATCGCCTGCCAGTTCGGACCGGTCTGCGCCGACATGATTTCAGTCGGTGACAACACCATCCTGCGCAAGGACTCAATCGTTCTCGGCTATCGCGCTCAGTCCAACTTCATCCACGTCGGCCCCGTCGAGATCGGCCGCAATGCCTTCGTGGGCGAGGCGAGCGTCATCGATATCGAAACCGCGATGGGCGACAACACGCAGCTCGGTCACGCGTCTTCGCTGCAAAGCGGGCAACGTGTGCCGCATGGCAAGCGCTATCACGGCTCGCCGGCCATTGAGACGACGACCGATTACTGCCCGATCGAGGCGCGCGAGTGCGGCAACCTGCGCGCGGCAGTCTTTGCATCGGTTGAGCTTGCCGCTCTTTTGCTGGTCGCAGTGCCGGCGCCGATCCTCGCCTATCATTTCTGGGATCAGTATGCGGCGGCCTCGGGTATGACCTCCGGCATCGGCGCTTCGCACGTCTCGCTGCTCGGCATCTCGGCGGTCGCGTTCTTTGGTGCACTCGTTCTCGGACTTGCGGCGATCTACGCGATTCCGCGCCTTTGCATGATGTTCCTGAAGCCCGGCGTGACTTATACGGCCTTCGGCTTCCACTACCTGATGCAGAGCATCGTCCTGCGCGTCAGCAACTCGCGCTTCTATCTGCGTGCTGTTCGGCGATAGCTCGTTCATCGTGAACTACATGCGCTTCGTCGGTTGGAACCTGAACAAGGTCGAGCAGACCGGCTCGAACATGGGCACCAACCAGCGCCACGACAATCCGTTCCTGTGCAACATCGGCTCCGGTACGATGGTGTCCGACGGCCTGTCGATGATCAACATGCACATGTCGGCGACCTCGTTCCGGCTCGCGGAAACGCGGATCGGTGACAACAACTATCTCGGCAACGACATTTTCTATCCGCCGGACGGCAAGACCGGCGCCAACGTCCTGCTCGGCACCAAGGCCATGATCCCGGTCGACGGCCCGGTGCGGGAAAATGTCGGGCTGCTTGGCTCGCCGGCCTTCGAGATCCCGCGCATGGTCGACCGCGACCGTGACATGAATGCCTCGATCGACGAGGCCACCCGTCGTGTCCGTCTGCGCCAGAAAAATTTCTACAACGGCGTCACCGCGGGAATCTTCCTGCTCAGCCGCTGGATGTCGGTGTTCGCCGCACTCGTGCTGTGGACCGCGGCGCTCGCCGACTACGACAGCTTCGGCGTGTTCGCGTTGCTCGCCGCCGCGGCCGCGCTGGCCGCTGGCTACATCGTGTTCCACGCGCTGCTCGAGCGCGCGAGCCTCGCCTTCAAGCGGCTCGAGCCGAAACTTGCCTCGATCTACGACCCATACTTCTGGTTCCACGAGCGGCACTGGAAGCTGTCTGAATCGCCGATCGTCGGTTTGTTCCCTGGTACGCCGTTCCGCCCGATGATCCTGCGCGCGGTCGGCATGAAGGTCGGCGCGAAGGTGTTCGACTGTAGCCGCTCGGTCACCGAGCGCACGCTCACGCAAGTCGGCGACTACGCCAATCTGAACGAAGGTTGCGTGCTGCAGGCGCACTCGCTGGAGGAGGGCGTGTTCAAGTCCGACCATATCCGGATCGGCAACGGATGCTCGATCGGTCCCGGCGCCTTCGTGCATTACGGCGTCAGCATGGGCGACCATGTCGTGCTCGACGCCGACTCCTTCCTGATGAAGGGTGAGGTTCTCGACTCCCACACCGGCTGGCGCGGCAATCCGGCAAAGCTGGTGCGGCGTGATACGCGCTCGACGACAGCAACGTCGCCGGCCGGGACTGCTGCCGGGACGCGCGAATACATGGCGATCGCCGCGGAGTGACTCCGCCGTCGTCCGGCGCGGTCAAGGGATGCGCGAACATGTCGAACTCAGGGACGTGACGGCCGGCAACTGGCAAACGGTCGTCAGCCTCGAACTCGATCCCGAGCAAGGAGGATCTTGTGGCGACCAATGCGGAGTCGCTTGACGAAGCGTGCGCCGATCCCGGAGCACGCCCGCGCGCAATCTATGTGGGTGAACGCGTCGTCGGCTTCCTGATGTATGACGCCGGGCAGCCGAATGACGATCCACGCGAAGCGTTGATCTATCGATTCATGATCGACCGCACGCATCAGGGCGCAGGATATGGCCGCGCCGCGCTGGAGAAGGCGCTGGACGAAATCCGCGCCGTTGTTCCCAGGATCAATTCCGTCTCCATCAGCTACATGCCGGACAATCCGGTCGCCAAGCGGTTCTACGCGAGCTTCGGCTTCCAGGAAGTCGGGACCGATGAAGACGGCGAGACGATCGCGGAACTGGCGCTGTGACTTCGAGCAAGACGGTCGATCCAAAGCTCCAGCACGACATCGACAAGATCGCGCCGCCTGGGCTGCTGGTCGCCCATCGTCTGATCTCGCACGGCGATGAGAATGCCTTGCGCGACGAGGAGGCAGCCTCGATCGCCTCGCCCGTCATCGAGGTGCGGCGTGCCAGCGGTGCCGCGCGTATCGTGGCGCGGCAGCTTCTTGCGCAACTTGGGCATGACGCCACCCCGGTGCCGCGCGGGCGCGTCCGGCGCGCCGGTCTGGCCCGCCGGAGTTGTCGGCTCGTTGGCTCACGACGATCATGTGGCAGTCGCGGCCGTCGGGCTCTGCGCGCGACTTCGGCTCTGTCGGTATCGACGTCGAGCCCGTGGTACCGCTGCCGACGGAGATGCTCGATCTGATCGCCACGCCCAACGAGCTGAGCAGGATCGCCGACGATCCGCTGCGCGGAAAACTTCTCTTCGCCGCCAAGGAAGCCGTCTACAAGGCAGTCTATCCGCTGGACCACGTGTTCCTGGAATTCCGCGACATCGAGGTCGAATCTTGCCGCGCGCACGGCGACGATCCGAACCGACCGCCGAGTCGCGCTCCGATACGTCGTATCGTCCCGCGTGCTGGTGCTGGCGTTGACCGGTCAGCCGTAAAGCCGGCAGCTCGACCAATCGACGCCGATGCGGAAGGTCTGATAGACGCGCCCGTCGCGCAGGCTCGATCCGTAGTGGCGCGAGGCCGAGTGCAGCATGCCGCTGGCGTAGGCGACCATGCGATTGAAGCGGTAACCCGCGCGATCGATCTCGATCCATTTCTGCCGGTTTTCCGAATCGATCTCGAGCCGGTCACGCAGCTTGGTGAGCGTCGTCTTCAACCGCCGCGCATCGCGCTGAATCGGCGCGTTGACGAGGCCGGTCGCACGGTGCTGCCACAGCGAGGTGCCGCAGTCGGCCGGCAGATCGGGCGTCAGATAAATCAGCACGGTGATGTCTTCGTACGGCTCGTCGAAATGTACGCCGGGCGTTTCCTTTTGCGTGCCGTGCGAGAAGGCCTGGTAGAAAATCCCGTTACCTTCGCCGGGATCATCGTCCCAGCGCGTGATCTTCACGCCCAGAACCCGCTCGAGGCGCTGGCGCGTGCCGCGCGGATGATACACCTCCGAGGTCATGTATCCGGTGACTCCCTCGGTCAGTTCATATTTCATCGATTGCGCGATGCGCCGCACCTCTTCGGGGTCTGAATAGAAATCGTCGCGCACGAGCAGAAATCGCCGCAAGCCGTTCACAGTCGGTTTCATCGGTGCCTCACCAATGACAGTGCAATCGCGCCCGATGCAACCTTAAATCAGATTCGCGCCAGATCAAGCTCGCGACTGTCGCAGTTCAGCCGTGGCGGCTCAGAGTCCCGTCGCGGATATTCAATCCTTCAGCTGCCCGATGTCCGGCGCGGCCGGATTCTTCATACCGACGATATGATAGCCGGCGTCGACGTGATGCACCTCGCCGGTCACGCTGCGCGACATGTCGGAGAGGAGATATACGCCCGCATCGCCGACTTCCTCGATCGTCACGCTGCGCCGTAGTGGCGCATTGTATTCATTCCATTTCAGAATGTAGCGGAAGTCGCCGATGCCGGCGGCGGCGAGCGTCTTGATCGGTCCGGCCGAGATCGCGTTGACGCGGATGTTCTTCTCGCCGAGATCGGCTGCGAGATACATCACCGAGGCTTCGAGCGCGGCCTTGGCGACACCCATCACGTTGTAATGCGGCATCCATTTCTCGGCGCCGTAGTAGGTGAGCGTGAGCAGCGAGCCGCCGTTCGGCATCAGCTTCTCTGCGCGCTGCGCCACCGCGGTGAACGAATAGCAGGAGATCGCGAGCGTGGTGGCGAAGTTGTCGGCCGTCGTGTCGACATAGCGGCCGGTGAGCTGGTCCTTGTCGGAAAACGCGATCGCGTGCAGCACGAAATCGAGCGAGCCCCACGCGGACTTCACCGCCGCGAACGCGGCATCGAGCGAAGCCTCGTCGCTGACGTCGCAGTGCCCGACCACCAGCCCGTCGACTTCCTCGGCGAGCGGCTCCACGCGTTTCTTCAGCGCGTCTCCCTGATAGGTGAAGGCAAGATCGGCGCCGTGCATGCGCGCCGCCTTGGCGATGCCCCAGGCGATCGAGCGATTATTCGCGACCCCCATGATCAGGCCGCGCTTGCCGCGCATGAGACCAGTGTCCGCCATGCATCCCTCGGCGCCGCGCTCCTGTGGCGCTGGCAGCCTCGTATCGCATAGGGCTTGGGGCCAGCAAGCAACGCCCCACGGCGCCGCAGAATCAGGGAATATGCCGTCATGCGGCGGTGTTTTCGAAAGGCGCAGGGACGACAATCCCGCGAAGGACTTGGACGTGAGCGGATTTCGGCAGGGCATTCAAGCGACGATCCCGGCGCTGCGCCGCTACGCGCGCGCTCTGACGCGCGACGCCGAGACTGCCGATGACCTGGTGCAGGATACGCTGGTGCGCGCGCTACGATCGGAGCATCTGTTTCATGGCGGCGACATCAGGAGCTGGCTTTACACCATCCTCACCAACTTCAATCGCAACCGCCTGCGTTCGCTCGCGCGCCGTCCGGCGTTGACGCCGATCGAGGATACCGATGCGCCCGACATGTCGGGACCGGAAGCCGGCGGCCGCGACATCGAGCGTGCGCTCGCCGCGCTCGTCGACGATCAGCGCGTCGCTCTGCTGCTCGTCGTGCTGGAAGGTCTGAGTTATCGCGAGGTCGCGGAAGTGCAGGGCGTGCCGATCGGCACCGTGATGTCGCGCCTCGCGCGTGCGCGTGCGCAGATCAGAGCTTATCTCGACGGCGAGCGTCCACCGCTGCGCCGCGTGAAATGACTGGATGAAAACCGATGATCTGACCGTGAACCACCTGTGACGGAAGACGAGCTGCACGCCTATGTCGACGGCGAGCTTGCCGCGGACCGCAGCGCGGCGGTCGAGCGATGGCTGAGCGTCCATACTGACGATGCCGCGCGCGTTTCAGCATGGCGCGCTCAGGCGGACGCGATCCGCGCGCGCTATGGCGCCGTTGCCGGCGAGCCGGTGCCGCCGCGCTTCGATCTCGAACGGCTGGCGCGCGCGAACCGCAAATGGCCGCGCCTTGCTGCTGCTGCCGTTGTTGCTTGCATTCCTTGGTCGGCGGCGGCGCCGGCTGGTTCGGGCGCGGCGCATGGGAAGGTACCGGTCCGGCGCGCGCCGTCACGGTCGAGGCGTTCGAGGCGCATCGGCTCTACATCGCGGAGGTGCGCCATCCGATCGAGGTGAAAGCCGGCGAGAGCCATCTCAACCGCTGGCTCTCGCGCCGCGTCGGCTACGAGATGCCGACGCCCAATCTCGATGCGTTCGGGCTGAAGCTGCTCGGCGGCCGGCTGCTGCCGGGCAACGCCGGCCGCCCTGCCGCACTCTATATGTACGAGGGCGCGACCGGCGAACGCTTCACCATCTACTCCCGCCGCGATCAGGCGCCGCAAACCGCGCTGCGCTACCGCGCGGCGGGCCCGATCGGGTCGGTCTTCTGGGTTGAGGATGAGGCGGCATTTGTGGTGAGCGGCCCGGCCGATCGTGCGCGGCTGCAGAAGGTCGCCGAGGCGGTCTACGAGCAGGTGGAAACGCCGCCAGCAGACCGGTATCGCTGCCGCGCGCGTTGTCGGACGCGCGTGGCGGGCGCAACTAGCGCCACGTCCTATCCTTGCGCGGATCGTACGGCTTCTCGTCGCGCCACTTCTTCATCAGCTCTTCGAGCTCGGCGTCCTTGCCGTCCGGCAGGATGATCTTCACCGTGGCGTAGAGATCGCCCGCGCCGGACTTTCCCGGCAGGCCCTTGCCCTTGAGGCGGAACGCGCGGCCGCTCGAGGTATTCGGCGGAATGGAAAGCTCTACCGCGCCGTCGAGCGTCGGCACGCGCACCTTGGCGCCGAGCACCGCCTCATCGAGCGTGACCGGCAACTCGAGCCGCAGGTTGTTTCCCGTCGACCTTGAACAACGGGTGGGGTGCGATCGATATCGTGATCAGCACGTCGCCGGGCGGGCCGCCGTGCGGCGCCGGCATGCCCTGGCCGCGCAGCCTGATCTGCTGGCCGTCGGCGATGCCGGGAGGAATTTTGAACTCGACCTCCTTGCCGATCGGCAGTTCGAGGCGCCGCGTGCCGCCATGCGCGGCTTCGTTCAGCGTGATGTCGGCGGTCGCGGTGACGTCCTGGCCGCGGATCGCCGAGCCGATATCCTCGGCCTCGAAGGTCGCGCCGGCCGCCGCGCGCGCGCGCGCCGAACATTCTGGCTCAGGATGTCCTCGAAGCCGTGACCGCCGCCCGCGCCGCCACCGCCGCGCGACGCGGTGCGGCGGAAGCCGTCCGGCCCCCAACTGAAGCTCTCGAAATTCCCGTCGCGTCCGCCGAACGGGCCCGCGCCCGGCGCGGCCGCCGAAGCCCTCGAAGCCCTGAAAGCGCGGCTTGCCCTCGCGCGTCGATCTCGCCGCGGTCGAACGCCTTGCGCTTGTCGTCGTCGCCGACGATCTCGTAGGCGCTGTTCAGCTCGGAGAATTTCGTCGCCGCCTTCGGATCCTTCTTGTTGGAATCCGGGTGCAGCTTCTTGGCCAGCTTGCGATAGGCCTTCTTGATGTCTTCCGGGCTCGCCGCCTTGGACACCCCCAGACCTCATAGGGGTCGCGCATCCTGTTGCTCCGAATGAATCCCCGCGGGCGCGTAAGCCCGACTCGTTGCCATCAATGTGGGGGGAGTGTGGCCGCTCTGCAACGCGGCGGGCGCCAGCAGTGCGAGATCAGGTCCGCTTCAGCGGCCGCAGGGTCCGCACCGTCCACTTGCCCTGATGGATGCGGCAGGCATCGCCCTGCAGCCAGGACTCCGCGCCCTCGCGGATATAGCTCGCGAGGAAATCGCGGCACTGGAAGCCGTCCTGCGTGTACGCGTCGGCGATCGGCGTCACCGTGCCGCGTGCGCCGGTGCCGGGATTTTCCCAATGGCTGGCTCGCGTCCTTCTCGCCGCGCGCCAGAACCTCGGCGGCCGCGGCCTTGGCGTAGGCGAGGTCGTTTTCGGCGGGCGCGCGGCCGCCGTCGGTGGCTGGCGCCGAGGCAGGCCGGACCGAGGCGGTGTGCTCGGCCTTCTCGCTGTCCTTGCCCATGATCGAGTCGAGCTTGTAGGACAGGCTGCAGCCCGACGTCGCGGCGCCGAGGGTGAGCGCCAGCGCAATCGCCTTGGCGCGCAGCCGCCATAGGCGCGCCTTGCGCGTTCCTTTATAACGGGGCCGCCGGGGCGCCGCGGTGTCGCCCGGAAAGTCAGGGTTCTTGCGCGATGTCCGACACGGCCCCGATTGAACACCCGACATGGTTAACGACTGGTGATTTCACCGCAGGCGGATGAGCCCTTGCGGCTGTGGCAGGCCTGGTTCGACGAGGCCGTGAAAGGGGAACCGCGCGATCCGACCGCCATGTCGCTCGCGACCGTCGATCCGGAGGGGATGCCGGACGTGCGCACCGTCCTGCTCAAGGGCGTCGATGAGCGCGGCTTCGTGTTCTACACGAACACCGAGAGCAACAAGGGCCGCGAGCTCGCCGCCAACCCGAAGGCCGCGCTGCTGTTCTACTGGAAGTCCCTGAACCGGCAGATCCGCATCCGCGGGCCGGTCGAGCGCGTCACGCCGGAGGAGGCCGACGCCTATTTCGCGACCCGCCCGAAGGGCGCGCAGATCGGCGCCTGGGCGAGCCAGCAGTCGCGCCCGCTCGAAAGCCGGCTCGCCTTCGAGAAGGCGGTCGCGCTCTACGCGGCGAAATACGCGCTCGGCACTGTGCCGCGCCCGCCGCACTGGTCCGGCTATCGCATCGTGCCTATCTCGATGGAGTTCTGGCACGACCGGCCGTTCCGCCTGCACGACCGCATCGAGTTTCGCCGCGCCGACTTCGGTCGAGCCGTGGACCAAAGTGCGGATGTACCCGTGAGAGTCTGAATGCCCAATTCGAGCCACCAACCAGCCGCGCCGCACCCTTCTGCTGACCGGCGCCAGCCGCGGCATCGGCCACGCGACGGTCAAGCGCTTCTCGGCCGCCGGCTGGCGCGTGATCACGTGCTCGCGCCATGGATTCCCGGAAAACTGCCCGTGGGAGATGGGGCCGGAGGATCACATCCAGGTCGATCTTGCTGATCCCGCGAACACCGACGCGGCGATCGCCGAAATCCGCAGACCGGCTCGACGACGGCGAACTGCACGCGCTGGTCAACAATGCGGCGATCTCGCCCAAGGCGGATGGCGGCAAGCGGCTCGATGCGATCGACACCGCGCGCGAAGTCTGGAGCCACGTGTTCCAGGTGAATTTCTTCGCGCCGATCATGCTGGCGCGCGGGCTGATCGAGGAGCTCGAGCAAGGCGAAGGGCGCGGTCGTGAACGTGACCTCGATCGCGGGTTCGCGCGTGCACCCGTTCGCGGGCGCGGCCTACGCGACCTCGAAGGCGGCGCTCGCCTCGCTGACGCGCGAGATGGCGTCCGACTTCGGCCGCGCACGGCATCCGCGTCAACGCGATCGCGCCGGGCGAGATCGACACCGCGATGCTGTCGCCCGGCACCGAGGAGATCGTCGCGCACCAGATCCCGATGCATCGCCTCGGCACGCCCGACGAGGTCGCCAAGATCATCTACGTGCTGTGCACCGAAACGAGTTCCTACGTGAACGGCGCCGAAATCCATATTAACGGCGGACAGCACGTGTGATCGTCACAGCCATCTCTTCCACTTGAAGAAATAGTAGGGAAGCACGGCGGCAAGCACCATCAGCAGCAGCGCGAGCGGATAGCCGTAGGTCCATTCGAGCTCCGGCATGCGCTTGAAATTCATGCCGTAGACGGTGGCGACCAGCGTCGGGGGCAGCAGCACCACGGCGGCGATCGAGAAGATCTTGATGATGTTGTTCTGCTCCACGCTCATCACGCCGAGCATGGCGTCGAGCAGGAAGGTGACCTTGTTGCCGAGATAGGTGACGTGGTCGGAGAGCGACTGCACGTCGCGCTGCATCGACTTGAGCTGCGTGCGCATCTCCTTCGGCCATTTCATCGCGTCGGCCTCGTTCGCGAGAAACAGCACCAGGCGGCCGATCGAGACGAGGCTCTCGCGCACCTTCGAGGTGAGGTCGCCTTTGCGGCCGATCGTCTTGAGAATGTAGCGGTACGTGATGGTGCGGTCGACGCGGCGTCCCTCCGGCTCGAAGATGTCGTGCGAGACCCGGTCGATCTCGGTGCCGGCGCGCTCGAGAATGTCGGCGGCGCGGTCGATCACCGCATCGAGCAGATCCATCATGATGGTTTCGCCGGTGACCGTCGGCGCGCATTGGCGCGCGAGCTTGTTGCTGATCAGCGTGAACGGCCGCGGCTCGTCGTAGCGCACGGTGACGAGCTTGTGCCCGGAGAGAATGAAGGTCACCGGGCGTGGTCTTCGGTGTCGCGGTATCCGACTGGCACATCAGCGTCGCCGTCATGTAGCGCGCGCCGTTCTCCGCGTAGAGCCGGCTCGACACCTCGATCTCCTGCATCTCCTCGCGCGTCGGGATCGCGATGCCGAGCGCTGCGCTCGAGCAGCTTGTCCTCGGCGAGCGTCGGCGTGACGAGATCGAACCAGACCGCGCCATCCGGAATCGGGCCGGACTCCTCGACCACCTGGCGTTCGAGCGAGTTTCCACGCGGGACATAGGCAAACAGCATCGGCGCGCCGTGGCTGGGGCTAGCTGCCCTGCCTAGCGCGGCGACGTGTCATCGTCCACAACAGAAGGTGAGACCGTGCGCCGTGAGTGCGAGCGGCAACCAGCCGCCTACGCCACGGCCTCCTCGAACCGATTGTCCGCGAACTCGGCGGCCGGCGCATAGGCGGGGTTCTTGGCCTCGCTCTGGTAGCGCAGCGCCGCCGCGACCGCCGAGATGCCGATCTTGCCGAAGCGTGCATCCAGCTCGGCGCGTTCGCGGCGTTGCTCGGGGGTCGCTCGTCGGGATTCCATTTTCCTCTCCTAAAAGACTGTTCGTTCTGGCCGTGCCAACCCTGGGGCGCGTGTCTCGCGTCCGACTGCGGCGGAAATGGGCAGAAACCTTGCCCAGCCGTGGGGCATTTGGCAGCGATTCGAGGCCCTCGACCGCCATCCGCGAACGAAGTGAGCGCGTGCCTGAATAGGCTTAAGGATTTAAGGTAAACAGGTCATTTACCAATTGCTGCCAAGCTCGGTTCGGGCAGATTCCGGGCGTCTCGGCGTGGTCCGGACTGCGGCATTCCTGCAACAGGTAGCGGCGAGGATGCGGTCCATCCCGTCTAACTGCTGGAATGGGCAAGGTCTTTCGGCTATCACACCGACATTCCCGGGGCGACAGAGTAGGGCAAGGAACAACAAACGATGGCACTGCGAAGCCTCGCTTTTTTGTCTCTGGGATTGCTCGCGGGCGGCTGCGTGCAGTCGACGCTTGAGGTCGCTTCCGACGCAAATCTGACGCCGCGCGACAAGAAGCTGCTCGCGAACGCGCCCTACGCGCAGGCGACGATCCCGGAACCCTATAAGCGCCACATCGTCTGCTATCACCGCAAGGAGACTGCGGGCGCGATCGTGGTCGATAGCGACGCGCGCTATCTCTATTACGTGCTGCCCGAAGGCAAGGCGATCCGCTACGGCATCACCGTCGGCGAAGACGCGCTGTCATTCTCGGGCGTCGCGAAGGTCGGCCGCAAGGAAGAGTGGCCGTCCTGGACGCCGACCACCGACATCAAGAAGCGGCTCGGGGATATCCCGGGCTATGTGGCGCCGGGTCCGCACAATCCGATGGGCTCGCGCGCGCTCTATGTGTTCGACGGCCCGAAGGACACGCTCTATCGCATCCACGGCACCAACCAGCCGGAATACATCGGCTCAGCGATTTCGTCGGGCTGCATCCGCCTGACCAACGAGGACGCGATCGACCTGTTCAACCGGGTCAAGATCGGCTCGCCGGTGGTGGTGCTGGCGCCCGGATCGGGCGACTCGCCGAGCCAATCCGCGCATCGCATTTCACGAGCGGTCGCGACGGATCAATTAAGTTCTGGCGCGGGGGTACGAGAACGCCGGGCGCAAGCCCGGCGTTCTGTTTTGCGGAACTTCCGTTCACGCCGCCAGCAGCTGCTCGCGCTTCGCCCAGTCGAGCGTCTTGTCGAGCGCGCGGCGTCAGCTTGTCGAACAGTTCGTCGATCTCGGCCGGCTTGATGATCATCGGCGGGCAGATCGAGATGACGTCGCCCGCGATGAAGCGCACGATCAGGCCTTCGGTCTGCGCATGATCGACCACCTGCGCGCCGACGCCGCGCTTGGGATCGAGCGGCTTCTTGGCGCGCTTGTCGGAGGTCAAGCTCGATCGCGCCGACCATGCCCATGCCGCGCGCCTCGCCGACCAGCGGATGATCGGCGAGCGCCATCAGGCGCTTCTGGAACTGCGGCATGCGCGTTCGCCGCCGTCTCGATGATCTTGTCGCGCTTGTAGATCTCCAGCGTCTTGACCGCGACCGCGGCCGACACCGGATGCCCCGAATAGGTGAAGCCGTGGCCGAACGTGCCGATCTTTTTGCTCTCGACGATCAGCGCCTGATACATCTCCTCCGGCATCATCACGCCGGCGATCGGCATGTAGGCGGACGACAGCGCCTTGGCGACCGAGATCGAGTTCGGCTTGTAGCCGAGCGCCGCTGCAGCCGAACATCGTGCCGAGCCGGCCGAAGCCGCAGATCACCTCGTCGTCGATCATGAACACGTCGTACTTGGCGCACACCGCCATGATCTTCGGGAAGTAGGTCTTCGGCGGCACGATCACGCCGCCGGCGCCCATCACCGGCTCGGCGATGAAGGCCGCGACCGTGTCGGGGCCTTCCTTCAGGATCAGCTCTTCCAGCTCGGCGGCAAGCCGCGTCGCGAAATCTTCCTCGCTCTCGCCGTCCTTGGCGAAGCGATAGTGGTGCGGGCAGCGGTGTGCAGCACGCGCGCGATCGGCAGATCGAAATCGATGTGGTTGTTCGGCAGGCCCGTGAGCGAGGCCGACGCGATCGTCACGCCATGATAGGCCTTGCACGCGGCTGATGATCTTCTTCTTGTTCGGCCGGCCGAGCGCGTTGTTCATGTACCAGACGAGCTTCATCTGGCTGTCGTTTGCTTCCGAACCGGAATTGCAGAAGAACACCTTCGAGATCGGAACCGGCGCGATCTCCTTCAGCTTCTCGGCCAGCTCGATCGCCGGATCGTGGCTCTTGGCGGTGAACAGATGCGCGAAGGGAAGCTTGCGCATCTGCGTCGCCGCGGCCTCGACCAGCTCCTCGTTGTCGTAGCCGAGCGCCGTGCACCACAGGCCGGCCATGCCTTCGAGATAGGCCTTGCCGTCGGTGTCGTAGATGTAGACGCCCTTGCCGCGCTCGAACACCAGCGGGCCGGTCTCGCGGATCGTCGCCTGGTTGGTGTAGGGATGGATCAGGGTCTCGACCGCGCGGGTCTGCAGATTGGTGAGCGGGGCCATGGCGGCGCCTCCGGGTTGAAGGCGGCTGTATAGGCGTGCGCGCGGGCAGCCGTCAAAGTAAAGCGAAGTGTTCAATTGACTCATTCGCGATCATGACCGAACGCGTCGGAGTGAACCGGCAGGCGTTCTGGAGCTGATTGGCGTCAGTCCCGCGCGATTCGCAGTTGCAGAAGTCCGGGCGGTATTGTGATATCGACCTTGCCGCGCGGGGTCATCGGGGACCGCGCCAGGCATTGGGTGGCACGACGCGATCAACCCATGCGGTACGACCTGTTCATCAGCCATTCCTCCGCCGACGCCGACACGGCGCGCGCGCTGGTCACCGATTTCGAGAATCGCGAACATCACCTGCTGGATGGCGCCGCGCGACATCCCGATGGGCAGCAGCTATCACGAGGAGATCGTGCAGGCGATCGAGAACTCGCGCGCCGTGCTGCTGCTGTTCTCCGGTGCGGCCAACAAGAGCGAGCACGTGCTGCGCGAGGTCGAGCTCGCGGCGCAGGGCAAGAAGCCGATCTATCCGCTGCGCATCGATGTATCGGAGCCGGCCGGCGGGCTGAAATACATGCTCGCCAACAAGCAATGGGTCGAGCGCAAGGCGCTCGGCAACCGGCTGGTCGATACGATCGAGCAGTTGTCTGGCGGGCGCGCGGATACCGCGCCGCCGAAGACGGAAGCGAACGACCCTTGCCCGCGCCACCGAAAAGATCGTCGCGCATTTCGCCGATCATGATTGGCGCGGCTGTCGCGGTCTGCGTGATCGCTCGCGGCCGCTGCCGTCGCCTTGCAGGTCGGCTGGCGGGGAAAGTCCGAGTCAACGGGGCAAGTCCCGCCTCCCACGGCCGCACCCGCGGCGCCTGAACCGCAAGTCGCGGCCGTGCGCCCCGGTGCAGCCGCCACCCGCGGCGCCTGAACCGCAAGCCGCGCGCCGCACCCCCAGCGCAGCGCGCCGGACCGCCGGCGCCGCGAGCCCGCGCGGCGCCGCCAGTTCAAGCCGGTCAAGTCGCCCGGTCGCGGGAGCCACTGGCCGGAGATCACGATCCGGACATCGACCGCGCGCCGACGGTCGGCGACGCCGTGCCCGGCAAGACGTATTTCCAGGAATGCGACATGTGTCCGGTCATGGCGGTCGTGCCGGCCGGAAGCAACCTGATCGGCTCGCCGGATCACGAGAGCGGCCGCAGCCAGCAACGAAGGCCCGCAACAGCATGTCGTGATCCGCGTGCCGTTTGCGGTTGCGCCGCTCGGAGATCTCGTTCGAGGAGTGGCTCGCCTGCGTCGCCGAGGGCGGCTGCCGCGCTCGGCCCGGCCGATTTCGACTGGGGCTATGGCAAGCAGCCCGCCATCAATGTCTCGTGGAACGACGCGCAGGCCTATGTGGCGTGGCTTTCGCAGCAAGACCGGCGCGACATACCGCCTGCTGTCCGAGGCCGAATGGGAATATGCCGCGCGCGGCTGCGCGAAAGTGTGCGAGTCGCTGCCCTTCTGGTTCGGCATCGAGATTTCCAGGGACCGGGCGAACTACGACTCGCGCATCGCCTATCTGGGAAGTCCAAGGGCCACTTCGCGGCGCCGCACGGTACCGATCGATGCGTCGAGCCCAATCCCGTTCGGCCTGCTGCATGTCCACGGCAATGTCAGCGAGTGGGTCGAGGACTGCTGGAACGAGACGCTCTCGGGCCTACCGCGCGACGGTTCGGCGCGCACCGGCGGGAGATTGCTCCCGGCGGGTCGTGCGCGGCGGATCCTGGGAAGATGAGCCGAAGGACTGTCCGTTCTGCGAAGCGCGACTGGCGGGCAGCCGGCGACCGCGCGGGCGCAGGTCGGGTTCCGTGTGGCTCGGGCAGCTGAAGCTATAGGCTACGTATTCTGCCCACCTGGCAGAACGACCTTGCCAGCGCAAGCGACGTAACGGCATATTCTTGCCGGGCATTTTCAACCAGAAATTCTGAGCGGGGCGCGTTTACGCTGGCTGGGGAGTTTCTTGTGGGGACACGGTCACCTCTCAACGTCCTGTTCGCATGCCTGATTTTCGCGTTTGGCCTGGGGGCGTCACCGTCCGAAGCCGAAACGCGCCGCGCTTTTCTGGTCGGGAATCAGGAGTACAAGGACGGCAATATCCAGCAGCTCCGGCGGTCGGCGAACGACGCCAGGGATCTCGCCAAGGACCTCGAAGAAGTCGGCTTCGACAAGAAGAACATCAAGGTCGTTCTCGATATCAAAACGAAGAGTGCATTCGACAAGGAATTCGACGCATTCCTCAAGACGATCGAGACCGGCGATACGGTCTTCTTCTATTTTTCGGGTCATGGCTTCGGCGTAGAGGCCGACCAGAACAACTATCTGCTGTTCACCGAACTGAAGAGTCCGTTCGCTTATGCGCGCGCGCAGATGCCGGAGAAAGATCGGAAGAATTCCGACGTGATCCGCCTGCGGATACCTCAGTATCTCGACAATTATCATCGCGACGAGATCCCGCTCAGCGGCGTGTCGAGCAGAGAGATCGAGCAAAGGATCTACGACCGGCGGCCAAAGACCGTCATCATGATCCTCGATGCCTGCCGTACGCTGGTGAAGGGCGATACGGACGCCGAGGAGTTCGAAGACAGGCGGCAGAGGTAGCCGCATGTTCACCAAGCATACGCCGCCGCGGAATTTTCTGGTCCTCTATTCGGCGGCATTCGGCGAACAGGCGGTCGAAAGTCTTTCAGCCTACGATCCCGGCCGCAATTCGCTGTTCACGGAAGTCTTTCGCGCTGAGATGAAGCGACCCGGTCAGTCGCTGAAGGAACTGGCCGAGCGCGTGAAGCTGATGGTTCGGGCGACTGCGCAGGCTTGGGGCGAGCAGCAGGAGCCGGAATACGTTGTCAACGGCCCGAACCCCGACGAGACCTATCTCATCGGGACGGTCGGCCGCGAACGGTTCCAGATGTCGCAGGAAAAGTGCGTCGGCGGGGACAACGACTGGGGAGAGATCAAGCACCGGCGCAAGCGTGACCTTTTCGAGCGCCATATCCGGCGGTTCGATGGCTGCAATACCGCTGAATTTGCACGCCGCCGGCTGGCAGAACTCACACTCAGTTCCGACGATTCCGACGAGTTTCAGGACAAATGCCTCGAGGCAAAGGACGAGTGGCAGACAATCCGGGGTGCGCGACGGCGCGATCAGCTGGAGGACCACATCCGCCGCTTCGATGGCTGCGCGACGGGCGAACTCGCGCGTCGCTGGCTTGCGGCGCTTCCGCCAAGCTCCGCCGGAGCGGCCAGCCAGCCGCCGCCGGCGACCGCCGTCAGGGACGTCAACGAATGCGACCTGCTTGCGGCGTCCGATCTCGATCGTGATCGCCCCGCGGGGGTACCCGGTCTTCCATTCGAGAAGGTCGTCGCGGACGACGCAATTCCCGCCTGTCTGAAGGCCGCAAAGGAGAACGAATTCACCCCGCGCTTTCTGTTCAACCTCGGACGCGCCTACCACAAGCGCTTTGCCGATACCGAATTGGACCCAAGAGAGCGCCGGTCGGCCTTGGACAGTGCACGACGGGCCTATCAAGACGCAAATGCCCGGAGCTACGTTATTGCGCTCGGCCATCTCGCCGTCTTGCTTGAAGCAAGTGATGACTCGCGGGGCACCAAGCGAGATGCCATCGAGTTGCTCAAGCGAGGTGCAGAGCAACGGCAGCCGCATGCGATGTACCTTCTTGGCCTCCGTTTCCGCTCTGGCGACGGTGTCGAACGCGACCCCGGGCGTGCGCTTGAGTTATTCCGGTCGGCAGCGGAAAGCGGGATTATGGCCGCCAAGGTCGAAGCCGGCGACGCGCTGATCAAGCGGCGGCCTGTCTGGAACCCACGCGCCGGCGTGGCACTCTTGCAGGAAGCGGCCGAAGCGGGCTCGACACGCGCGCAGATGCTGCTCGCGTTGACCTATTACCGGGGCGCCATGGCGCGCAAAGCCAACGAAAAAGAGGTCAATCAGGTGCGCCCTGACCGTGGCCTTGCGCTCCTGTGGTTCGGGCGGCTGGCCGAGCGTGGCGATACCCAGGCGCAGGAAATCCTCGCGTCCTGGATGCAGAACGGTATCGGCCTGTCATCGCCACAACCCGAAGCTTCCGAGCGCTACTGGCGACTTGCCGCGCAGGGCGGAAATGCCGCCGCGCAGGTCACATTCGCCGACCGCATGCGGCGCGGATTCGTGCTGGTCAAGCAGGAGTACGGCGCCGGAAGCGAGGCGATCAAGCTGCTGACGCAGGCGATGAGCCAGGGCTCGCCGCAGGCGGCCCTTGCGCTGGCCCAGATCTACCGGACCGGGGAGCTCGGACAGGCCAGAAGCCCGAGGCAGGCAGTAGTCCATGCCTTCAAGGCGATGGAGCTTGCCACGCTGACCGACGAGACGCCGCAGTCCGGCGAACCGTTTCCCGAAATGGCGGCCGCGCACCTTCTGGCAGAGATGGTGAGGACCAATGACGCCGTGGACACCTCGGGCGGTCCGTTGCTGACGACGGAAGAGGTCGCGTTGCTCGAGCGCTTCTATGGAAGAGTTGATTCCTCCAGCAAGCAGGTCAAGATTTGCCGTCTCATGGTGGATCTGAGGTGCAGCTTTGGTGAACGCAGGTCCGGCAGGGACCGGAGGGAATACAAATTCACCTGGACGGTGAAGGAAGCCATCTGGGTGTGGGACTGGGGCCGCGCCGAATTGCCGACGGAATTCCAGTTCCGTAGTCATGAACGCGAGACGGGCTGCAGCGACAACGGCCTGTTGCGCCGGACCTTGGCCGATATCTACGATCAGGCGAAGAAGAATGAGGTGCCGTTTGCCGACCTGGTCGAGCAGAAGATCAAGACCGCGATGGGCGCAGCCGTTGATGCTCCATCGCGCGAAGGCAGGCGGCGAGGACGCCGACGCTAGATCAGCAAAGGCGAGACAATCGGAACAAGAATTCGGGATTGCTGGAGACGGACATGAGCACTTTCTCAAAATACTGGATCACCTGCGCTATCGCGGCGCTGGCTGCGGGCATGTGCATGGGGACGCCTGAGCCGGCTCATGCGCAGTTCGGCTTCGGTGGAATCAATATTCAGATCGGGCCGGGTTACCGGAACCGATATCACGGCCGGCGCAATCAGCGGCGCGGGCCGCGTGAAGAGGCAAGCCAGGACGAGGACCGCTCTTCGAAATCCGAGAAGGCCGACAAGGTACTCGCGTCGCTTGGCGCGCCGTCGAGCGCAGAGCAGAGCAGGGTTTTGAAGGGGATCAGCGCCAGCCCGGTTCTTGGCGTGGTGGGTTCGACCAAGGATCTTCAGGACGTCGGCAGGCCCAGGTCGCAAGAGGACGAGCGCGACTACACGGGTGCCCTTGACCAGATCGTGAAAGACCTGTCCGAACGGCAGGACAAGGAACTGTCGACGGCGGGAGACGTCACGGCGACCGGTATCGAGCAGTCGCTCTCGCGGGCGATCAAGGACGCGAAGCTGGACACATTCGAACGCTTCGTTTCCGAAAGCTGGACGGCAGAGCGGGTTCGCAAGCTGGTTCTCGATCGCGCCTACACCGATCTCAATCCATTGTTCGGCGGCAACACGCGTGGGCAGGTACGGATGGAAGCGGTGGACGCAGTGATTCAGCGCGCCGCACAAGCCGTGTACCGTCGGATCTTCGAAACGTCCGAACTTCTCGCGGCCAATCGCGCCGCCAACCTGTTTATCCAGCGTCTGTATCAGGCGACGGCGGGCCGGGTCGACGAGCGCACCCGCGATATCGCCGACACGCTGGTGCGGAAAGGGTCGAGCGCGACCTTGGCGCGTTACGACAGCTTCCTGAACAGCGACGACAACAGCTACGCCTACCGCTATCGGGCGCAGCGGATCGTCTACGATTGCCTCTCGGCAAACGTCGAACCGATATCCAAGGGCGGAACGCAGGTGGCGACTGCCGAGGAGATGGAGCTGCGGATCAAGAAAACCAGTGCCGCCGACTGCGACCCATGGCTCGCCAGTCAGTTTGGTACCCCAGGCCCGGGAAGCAGAGTGAAGTCGCAGCCTCCGGTGCCGATGCGCGTTGTCTGGTCCAAGGATGGACCGATCGACGATCCGTCGATGTACACGCGCGCGGCAAACAAATACTGAGGCGGGCCGGTCAGGCGGCGCCGCGCAGCATCTCGGCAGTCGCGGCGTCGGCCGGGAAGAACGATTCGATCGCCAGCTCCGACAGCGTGATGTCGACCGGCGTGCCGAAGATCGTCGTGGTCGAGAACAGCGACAGCGTGCCGGCGTCGGTGATGAAGCGCAGCGGCACGACCACGCCCGCATAGTCCTCGTTCACCGTGGCGCGCGGCGCCTTGGCGCCGCCCGGCGCCGGATAGCTCGATAGCTCGTCCAGCAGCTTCACCAACTCACCGTCCGCCGTGACGTCGATCTGCTGGCGCAGCCGCGTCAGCAGGTGCGCGCGCCATTCGCCGAGGTTGTCGATGCGCGGCGCGAGTCCCTTCGGATGCAGGCTCAATCGCAGCACGTTCACCGGCGGCTGCAACAGCGAGGGATCGGCCGACGGCGAGCAGCGGCGGCACCGCCGCGTTGTGCGCGATCAGCGTCCAGTGGCGATCGATCGCGATCGCCGGATAGGGCTCATGGCCCTTGAGCACGAGGTCGACCGCCTTGCGCGCCGGCTGCAAGGCCGGATCGGCGAGCGGGCGCTGCGGAAACACCGGCGCGATAGCCGGCCGACACCAGCAGCACGTTGCGCTCGCGCAGCGGCACGTCGAGCCGCTCGGCCAGATGCAGCACCATCTCGCGCGACGGCTGCGAGCGGCCGGTCTCCAGGAAGCTCAGATGCTTGGTGGAAATCTCGGCCTCGAGCGCGAGGTCGAGCTGCGAGAGGCGGCGGCGCTGGCGCCACTCGCGCAGGTGATCGCCGATCGGACGGACGGAACCCATGCGGCGAACATAGTGCACGCGACGGGCGCGTCTCCATTACCTGCGAGTTAATCGACTTGGCGGAAGGCGGCCGCCTAATTGGCGGGACAGGCACCGCGCTCGATCGCGCGGCGAGCCACACACGAAACAGGAGTTCGTCATGCTAATACCCGCCCGAACACGTTTCTCCGCTACGCGCTGCTTGCCGACGCGGTCGCGAGCGGCGCGACCGGCCTGCTGATGATCGCGGGCGCCGGCCTGCTCGAAGGCCTGCTCGGTCTGCCGCTCGCGCTGATGCGCGAAGCCGGCCTCGTGCTCGTGCCCTATGTGGCGTTCGTCGCCTATGCGTCGGAACGCGCGAGACGATCTCGCGGCCTGCCGTGCAGGCGGTCATCGCGCTCAATGTGCTGTGGGTTGCGGGCAGCGTCGGGCTGCTGGTGAGCGGATGGGTCGCGCCGACGATGCTCGGCTATGCGTTCGTGATCGCGCAGGCGATCGTCGTCGGCGTGTTCGCGGAGCTTCAGTTCATCGGCCTGCGCCGGACCGAGCCGCGGCGGCCTGAGCCATCACACCGCTTCGACCAGATCGGGAATGCGCCGCCGGGTCCTTGCCTCGACGGCGCATTTCGCCGTGTGCGCGTCGCGATTGATCACCTGCAGGTTCGGCAAGCCCCAGAACGACAGCAGCGACGGCCAATCCATGTCGCGATGCTCGCGCCACACGCGGAACAGCGGCACGCGATGATCGACTTCCGATGGTCTTCCACAGCCGCGCGCCGGTCTCGGCGCAGCGCCGCTGCTGCAGGCGGCGCAGCAGCTTGGCGTGGTCGCTCGGCGCGTTCCACAGCCGCCACGCGGTGACGCAGGCGGTGTGCCACGTCGCATTCCTGTTCGGCCCGCGATCCCACAGGTCCTCGTGCCAGCCGAGCCGGTAGACCGGCTGTCCGCACACGCAGCAGAAGCCCGGCCCGCGCGAGAATGCCTTCTCGCGATAGGGCGCGGGCGGGCTGCGGAAGCTCACCGGCAGATCGCTCTTCGCGCCCCTGCCTTCAGCCGCCATGACCAACCGTCCGGCGTGCCGCTGCGGCGCGCGAGCGCGCGCGCAGGCGGTCGGCGCGCAACGGATGCGCGCGCCAGTAGCCGTCGACCGCAAGCCGCGGCATCGGCGGCGTCCAGCGCCGGTTGAGCGCATAGGTCAGCACGGGCGCGGGAAAAATCTCCGGCAGCGCCTTGGTCAGGCGCGCGAGCGCGCGCTCGTTCTGCAGCTCGCGTGTTTCGGACATCTTCATGGGACGAACAGGCCTGCAGAATCAGGCGGCATCGTGCCAGCAAGGCGTAAAGCATTTCTCTCATGCGGGCGCCGCATGGACGGCGCGCCGGCCGGGCGCTAGAACCGGCAGCCCCGCCTGATGCCTTGAATTCCGGGATAACCAATGAGCGATGAACTGATCCGCCAGGATGCCGTGACGATCGTGGACCGCCTCAAGCGCGGCGAGGTCACGCCGCACGATCTGCTCGACGCGCTGGAAAAGCGCATCGCGGCGGTCGACGGCGCCGTCAACGCGCTGCCGACGCGCTGCTTCGACCGCGCGCGGCAGCACGCCGACCGGCTGATGAAAAAGCCGGTCGCGGAACGCGGCCAGCTCGCCGGCATGCCGGTCCCGATCAAGGACCTGATCGATGTGGCGGGCGTGCGCTCCACGCAAGGCTCGCCGATCTTCGCCGATAACGTGCCGAAGAAGTCCGACATCCTGGTCGAGCACCTCGAAGACGAGGGCGGCATCGTCTACGCGATGTCGAACACGCCGGAATTCGGCGCCGGCGCGCAGACCTTCAACGAGGTGTTCGGCCGCACGCTCAATCCGTGGAACACATCGCGCTCGGCGGCGGGCTCCTCCGGCGGCGCGGCCGTCGCGCTCGCGACCGGCATGGCATGGGTCGCGCATGGCTCCGACATGGGCGGCTCGCTTGCGCAATCCGGCGAGCTTCAACGGCGTCGTCGGCATGCGGCCGAGCATCGGGCGCGTCGCGCACACGCCGCGCAGCAAGATCGACGGAAATCTCAGCCAGCAGGGCGCGATGGCGCGCAATGTCGAGGATCTGGCGCTGCTGCTCGACGCCATGAGCGGCGAGCATCCGGCCGATCCTGCCTCGCTGCCGCGCCCCGCGACCTCGTTCCTCTCGTCGGCGCGCTCGGGCTGGCGCCCGAAGCGTGTCGCGTGGTCGGTCGATCTCGGCATCACCAAGGTCGACCGCGAGGTCGCGGCGATCACCCGCAAGGCCGCGGAGCGTTTCGCCGAGCTCGGCGCGGTCGTCGAGGAGGCGCATCCCGATCTGTCCGAGACGCACGACTGTTTCGACGTGCTGCGCGCCTACTACTTCTACGTCGCGCGCGCGAAGCTGCTGCGCAACCATCGCGACCTGCTCAAGCCCGAGGTGATCTGGAACATCGAGAAGGGCGGCAAGACCACGATGGACGAGCTCGAGCGCGCCGAGGCGCAGCGCGTTGCGCTGGCGCGGCGCATGCTGGAGTTCTTCGGCACCTACGATCTGCTGCTCACGCCCGCGACGGTGGTCGGGCCGTTTCCGATCGAGAACCGCTACGTCGCCGAGCTCGACGGGCACAAGTTCGCGAACTACATCGCATGGTGCGCGATCGCCTACGCGATCACGCTGGCCTGCTGTCCGGCGATGTCGCTGCCGTGCGGGTTCACGGCCGAGAACCTGCCCGTCGGGCTTGCAGATCGTCGCGCCGCCGCGCGGCGAAGCGCGCATCCTGGCGGCCGCGAAGGCGCTGGAGGATATTCTCGGCATCCGCGGCATGACGCCGATCGATCCGCGCGTCGCGGCGGCCTGACGAGGGCCTTGCGCCCAATTTGGGCACACGCTAGTTTCCATGAATGCGGATCATCGCGCGGCGGACGCTGCGGGAGTTTGTTGCCTCGCGCGCGCGCTCCAAGGATCAGCCAGCGCTCAAGGCTGCTTTGGATAGTTGGTTCGACGAAGTACGCAAGGCGCGTTGGAGGAGCACGGCGGATGTCAGACGCCTATACGCGACCGCAAGCGTCGTCAGCGCTGAACGGATCGTGTTCAACATCAAGGGCAACAGTTATCGACTCGTGGTGTCTGTCGACTTTGAAAAGAGCATCGTGTGGATCAAATGGATAGGCACTCATCGCGACTACGATCGCATCGACGTCACGAGGGTAGATCATGAAAAATAGCGTCAGGCCGATCCGCAGCAAGAAGGACTACGAGGCAGCGCTCAAGGAGGTCGAGCGGCTGTGGGGCGCCAAGCTGGGCACGCCGGAAGGCGATCGGCTCGACGTGCTCGCAACTTTGATCGACGCCTATGAAGCAACGCATCATCCGATGGATCCGCCTGACCCGGTCGAGGCGATCAAGTTTCGTATGGAACAGCAGGGATTGACCCGAAAGGATCTGGAGCCGCTGATCGGCACACGCACGCGCGTCGCGGAAATCCTCAATCGCCGGCGCAGTCTTTCCATCGAAATGATCCGCCGCTTGCACAAGACGCTCGGCATTTCCGCCGATGTGCTGATCCGTCCGTCACGGCGCGACCAGGCGGCCTGAGGCTAACTCAGCCACTCCACCTTGATCGCCGCCTGGATGCAGGCGACGAGGTTCGCCAGCACGTGCAGCACGATGGTGAGCAGGGTCGAGCCGGTCGCCCAGCGGATCCAGCCAAGCAGCAGCCCGATGAAGAAAATCTGGCCGAGCGTGAAGGCGTCGTATTGCACGTGCATCGCGGCCCAGGCGGCGGAGGTGACGATCGATCGCGCCGGAAACGCCGAGCCATGACGCGCTCAGGCCGCGGAACAGAAAGCCGCGGAACGCGATCTCCTCGCCGATCGGCGCCACGATCACCACGGCGAGAAAGAACAGCGGCAGCGAGCCGGATCATGCGCGCCGACAGGTAGGCCTCGCGCATGAAGCTCGGCACGACGTCGCGGCCGACCAGCAGCGTGAACAGGTCGAAGCCGATCAGCAGCGCCGCGAGGCACGCGACTCCGAACACGATCTCGCCGCGGCGCGGCGGAACGAGCGCCAGATAGTCGCGCGCGCGCCAGTCGCGCAGCCGCGCCGCAAGCACCGAGACGCCGATCCACGCGGGCGCCGCCATGATGGTGACGAACGCCAGCAGGAAGCCGTCATTCGCGAGCTTGTGCATGTCGACCGTGCCGGGCGCCGTGCTGTCGCGCCAGACGAGGAACGCGATGATGACGGCGAACTGCACCGCGAACCACGCGCGAAACGCCGACCGCGCCCCACGCGATCGTGCCGAGCAGGCCCCAGGCGCGGGCGGCGAGGGCGGCGGCAGAGAAGCGGCGGACGGAGTTGTTGGTCATCCGCTTTCGCTAGCGGTGAAGCTTGGTCGGAGCAAGATGCTCATGGCTCGCGCGGCGGCGCTTCCGGCGGGCGTTCGCGCGGCAGCGGCACGAGATCGTTGATATCGCGCACCGCCCATTGGCAGATGCGATAGCCGCTGCGCCGCTCGGCGAGATCGACATGCACGTGGCCCTCGTGAAATCCGTCCGAGGCGGGCCCGAGCACCGTGGTGAAGCGCGCGCAGGCGCTCGCGCGCAAGCGTTCGCGCACCTCCTTCGTGACCGCGATGTCGGTCAGCTCATAGGCTCTTGCCGTTGGTGAGCGTCAGCGCGCGGATATCGAGCGCGTTGCCCTTGCCGTGCTCGCTGATCTGCGCGCCGACGATGCGGTTGCGCCCGCGGCATTCATAGGAGGCGAAATTCGCGATGCCGCCGAGCGGCGCGCCGAGCGTTGCGGCGATCGGCGAGACGTCGTCGCGGATCCAGTGCGCGATCGCCTCCGCGGTCGTGCAGCGCATCGTCGCGGGCGGCGTGATCGCGACGCGCACCTTGTCCTTGGTCATCACGGCGGAGAGCCGCACCGGATCCTCGATGCCGCAGCCGTTCGCGCCCGTGATGTGTCGGCAGCGGCTCGATCGCGGCGATGTCGGAGGTCAGCCGCAACTGGCACGCCGACGGCGGCGGCGGTTCGGCCGCGACCTCCTCGGGCGGTCGGGATCGTCGGGCGGGGCCGCGGCAGCGGAATGATCGGCGCATTCGGCCGAAATGCTCGGGCGCAGGCGCGGCAGCGGGATCGACCTTCCTGCGCCCGCGCCTCGGCGCAGGACAGCAGCGCGACCGCGAGGCCCGCAACGCGAGTCAAAGGGCTCGCGAGCTATGTCTTCGGCTTGCCGTCAAGGCCGTTGCTTCCGCCCGCGAGGATTGGTCATGTCGGTATGGAGGACGAATCCGAGCAATTTCGAGGACCCACACAATGCCGATCCGCGCCATTCTGTTCGACAAGGACGGCACGCTGGTCGATTTCCAGCGCACCTGGGGTCCGGCGACCCATACGGTGCTGACGCAACTTTGCAACGGCGACGGCGCGGCATTCGAGCGCCTCGCCGCCGTCAGCCTCTACGACGCGGCGGAACGCAAGCTGCTGCCCGGCTCGCCGGTCGTGATCGAGACGACCTACGGATACGGCAAATTGTGGGCGCAGGCGCTCGGCGTGCCGCTGACAGAGGAATTCGTCGATCACATCGACCGGATGTTTTTCCAGACGACGCTCGACCACCTGACGCCGATGGGTGACGTGAAGGCACTGCTCGATGGCGCTTGCGGCGCGCGGGCTCGGCTCGGCCTGATGACCAACGATGCCGACGCGAACACCCGCGCGCAGCTGCAGCGGCTCGGGCTCGACCGGCTGCTCGAATTCATCGCGGCCTACGACTTCGGCTTCGGCGCACAAGCCCGCGCCCGATCCAGTGCTGGCGTTCGCGGCTTTCGCCAAGGTCGCGCCCGCCGAGATCGCGGTCGTGGGCGACACCGAGCATGACCTTGTGGCGGCGCGCGCGGCAGGCGCGATCGCGGTCGGTGTGCTGAGCGGCCCGGTCCCGCGCGAGCGGCTGGAACCGCATGCGGATGTGCTGCTGCCCTCGATCGCGCAACTCGACGGACTGGCTTTGCAGCATGGCGGCGAAGGACTAACCTTTGGGCTTGACGCTTGGCCGCGCAAGCGCCAAAAAATCCGGCCTAAGGCTTAAGAACAAACCGGAATTTCCCGAAGGAGGGGACCCCAATGCTCGGATTGATGCAGGACTGGCCGCTGCTTTGCCATCGCATCATCGACCACGCCGCCATCCAGCACGGCAACCGCGAAGTGGTCACGCGCTCGATCGAGGGCCCGATCCACCGCACCAACTACCGCGAGATCCGCAAGCGCGTCGCTGAAAGTCGCGCAGCGGCTTGAGAAGGAAGGCGTCAAGCTCGGCGACCGCGTCGCGACGCTCGCCTGGAACACCTGGCGGCACCTGGAAACCTGGTACGGCATCACCGGCATCGGCGCGGTCTATCACACCATCAATCCGCGGCTGTTCCCCGAACAGATCGCCTACATCGCCAATCATGCCGAAGACCGGCTGATGTTTCTCGACACGACCTTCGTGCCGCTGATGGAGAAGCTGCAGGAGAAGCTGCCGACCATCCAGCGCTTCGTGATCCTCACCGACGCCGCGCACATGCCGCAGACGAGCCTGCGCAATGCCGTCGCCTTATGAGGACTGGATCGCCGAGGTCGACGGCGATTTCACCTGGGCGTCGTTCGACGAAAATACCGCCGCGGGCATGTGCTACACGTCGGGCACCACGGGCAATCCGAAGGGCGTCGTCTACTCGCACCGCTCCAACGTGCTGCATTCGCTGGTCGCGCTCACGCCCGATGCGTTCGATCTCTCGGTGCAGGACACCATCATGCCGGTGGTGCCGTTCTTCCACGCGAACGGCTGGACCATCGCGTTCTCGGCGCCGATGTCGGGCTGCCGGCTGATCCTGCCGGGCATGAAGCTCGACGGCGTGTCGATCTACGAACTGCTCGAAGGCGAGCGCGTCACCATGACGGCCGCCGTGCCGACCATCTGGCTGATGCTGCTCAACCACATGGAGACGAACAATCTCAAGCTCTCGACCTTGCGCCGCGTGCTGATCGGCGGATCGGCCTGCCCGCGCGCCATGATCGAGAAGTTCGAGAAGACCTACGGCGTCACCGTCGCGCACGCCTGGGGCATGACCGAGATGAACCCGATCGGCTCGATCTGCGCGATCAAGCCGGACTACGACGCGAACGACTACGAGAAGCTGCTCGACGTGAAATCGAAGCAGGGCGCCGCGCCGTTCACCGTCGAGATGAAGATCGTCGACGATTCCGAGAAGGAGCTGCCGTGGGACGGCAAGACCGTCGGCCGCCTCAAGGTGAAGGGCGTCGCGGTCACGAAGGGCTACTTCAAGGGCGAGGGCGGCAACGTCCTCGATCCGAACGGCTTCTTCGATACCGGCGACATCTGCGCCATCGATCCGTTCGGCAACATCCAGATCACCGACCGCTCCAAGGACGTGATCAAGTCCGGCGGCGAATGGATTTCCTCGATCGATCTGGAAAATCTCGCGGTCGGCCATCCCAAGGTGATGGAGGCGGCCGTGATCGGCATCCGCCATCCGAAATGGGACGAGCGCCCGCTGCTGATCATCATCCCGAAGAAGGGCGAGAGCCCGACGCGCGAGGAAATCCTCGGCTACATGGAAGGCAAGATCGCCAAGTGGTGGATGCCCGACGATGTGGTGTTCGTGAACGAAATCCCGCACACCGCCACGGGAAAGATCCTGAAAACCGCGCTGCGCGATCAGTTCAAGGAATACACGCTGCCGACCGCCGTGGCCGCCGCCGAATAGCGACGGCCTACGCTACAAAAAGAACAGAATGGACACCTTCGACTACGTCATCGTCGGCGCCGGGACGGCGGGCTGCATCCTCGCCAACCGCCTGAGCGAGGATGCCGCGCACGAGCGTGTGCGTGCTCGAAGCTGGCCCGCGCGACTGGCATCCCTACATCCACATCCCGGCCGGCTTCATCAAGCTGTTCCACCAGCCGGGCTGAACTGGCTCTACACCCAGGAGCCGAGCGAGTGGACC
This sequence comes from uncultured Alphaproteobacteria bacterium, assembly GCA_963778455.1. Classification (GTDB taxonomy): domain Bacteria; phylum Pseudomonadota; class Alphaproteobacteria; order Rhizobiales; family Xanthobacteraceae; genus PALSA-894. The sequence goes on along the minus strand of CAVZUL010000004.1, from coordinate 394,084 downwards.
GGCGGACGCCGCATCCTTGCGCCGCGCGGCAAGACGCTTGGCGGATCGTCGTCGATCAACGGGCACATCTACAATCGCGGCCAGCGTGCCGACTACGACGGCTGGGAGCAGCGCGGCAACCGCAGCTGGGGCTATGCGGACGTGCTGCCGTATTTCAAGCGGCTGGAGACGCCGCATCGGGGAGGGCGACGAGACCTTTCGCGGGCGTGAAGGCGGTCTGACCGTCACCGACATCGACCAGCATCATCCGCTGAGCGAGGCCTTCATCGCGGGCGCGGTCGAGATGGGCATCCCGCGCAACCCGGACTACAACGGCGAAAGTCAGCTCGGCATCAACTACGCCCAGCGCGCGATCCTCAAGGGCCGCCGCATGAGCGCCGCCCGCGCCTTTCTGCATCCCGTGATGAAGCGGCCGAACCTCGAAGTGCGCACCAGGGTGCACGCGACGGGCCTGATTCTTGAGGGTAAGCGTGCCGTCGGCGTCCGCTATCGCAAGGGCGGGCGCAACGGGCCGGTTATGGAAGTCCGCGCGCGCCGCGAGGTGATCCTCTCGGGCGGCACGTTCAATTCGCCGCAGTTGCTGCAGCTCTCCGGCATTGGCGAGCCCGAATTCCTCAAGTCGAAGGGCATCGCGGTGCACGCACGCGCTGCGCGGCGTTGGCGAGAACCTGCGCGATCATTACGCGCCGCGCGTCTCAGTGCGCGTGAAAAACATGCACACCATCAACGAGCGCTCGCGTGGGCTCAACCTTGCGGCCGAAATCCTGAAATGGTGCTTCGGTGGCACGAGCATCCTCGGACTCTCGCCGACGCAGGTTTACTGCTTCTGGAAATCCGACGACGCGCTGGACGACGTCCGATATCCAGCTCACCTTCACGCCCGCAAGCTATCGCGAAGGCTATCAGGGCCAGCTTGAGCTTGAGCCAGGCATGACGTCAGCGCCGTGGCAGCAGCGGCCCGAGAGCAAGGGGTATGTGAGGCTGAAGTCAGCCGATCCGTTCGAACAGCCGGAAATCCAGCCGAACTATCTCACCGAGGAGACGGACCGCCGCGTACTGGTCGCCGCGATGCGCCTCGCGCGGCGGCTGCTGAAGTCGAGGCCGCTCGCGCCATATTACGACTACGAGGATTTCCCCGGCGACACCGTGCAGAGCGACGACGAACTGCTCGGCGCCGTCAAGGAGCGCGGCACGACCACGTTTCATCCCATGGGTACGTGCCGCATGGGGCCGGACAACGATCCGACGAGTGTGGTGGACGACGAGCTGCGCGTGCGCGGCCTCGAAGGCCTGCGCGTGGTTGATGCCTCGATCATGCCGATGATGCTGTCCGCCAACCTCAACGCGGGCGTCATGATGATCGCCGACAAGGCCTCCGACCTTATTCGCGGGAAGGCGCCGCCGCAGCCGATCATCCTGGCGCGCTGAGTCTCCGCCCTCACCCTGAGGTGCGAGCCGCGCTTGCGGCGAGCCTCGAAGGGCGACGGCGCTTGTGGCCATCCGTCGAGGCCCGCCTTCGGCGGGCACCTCAGGATGACGGTCCGAGATATTTGCTCTAGGAACGCCGTATGAACGAGGTTAGCCCGTTCGACACGCCGCCAGCCGAGTCGACGCCCGCGACGCCGGCAAACGGTGCGCGCTTCACCGGCAACGAGCGCGCATTCTGGCGGCTGCTGATCCGCGGCGCCGTGCTGCTGCTGGTGACGCTTGGCATCTATCGCTTCTGGCTTGCGACCGATGTGCGCCGCATTCTCTGGAGCAACACCGAGATCGCGGGCGATGGTCTCGAATACATCGGCACGGCGCGCGAACTGCTGCTCGGTTTCCTGATCGCGATCGCCATACTGGTGCCGATCAACATGGTGTTCTTCTTCGCCGCGTTCAGCCGCGGCATGCTCGGTCAGATTTCCGGGCTTCTTGCGCTGGCCGCGCTCGCGCTGCTCGGACAGTTCGCAGTCTACCGGGCGCGGCGCTATCGCCTCACGCGCACGGTCTACCGCGGCATTCGCTTTCACCAGACCGGCTCGGCCTGGCGCTACGCGATCTGCGCGATCTTCTGGTGGGCCATGATCGCGCTCACGCTTGGGCTCGCCTACCCTTGGGCGCAGGCGAGCCTCGAACGCTTCAAGCTGCGCAACACATATTACGGCGACCTGCAGGGCCACTTCGTCGGATCGGGCACGCGGCTGTTCTTCCGCGGCGTGCTGTTGTGGCTCGCGATCATGGGGCCGTTTGCGTTCGGCCTGATGATGGCGATCGGCGCGGTCGACTGGACCGCGGTCGGCGAAGCGATGCGGCGGGGCGGCGACGATGTCATGGGGCGGATCGAGGCGGCCGGCGTCGCGCCGGCGCTGGTGGTCGCGGTGCTCAGCATCGGCTGGTCCGTGGTCGCACTGGCGGTGCTCTATCCGGCGTTCCAGGCGATGGTGCTGCGCTGGTGGATCTCGGGCCTGCGTTTCGGCGAATTGAGTGTCACCTCGCAATTGCGCACGCGCCCCGTCTACGCGATCTATCTGCGCTTCATGTGGATCGCGCTCGCCGCAGGCGTCGTTCTCGCGATTGGCGCGGGGATCGCTTTTGCGATCGTCGGCGGGCTTGAGCTCTGGCTCGGCAAGGGCAAGCTCACCGAATTGCTGACCACCGCGATCCTGATCGGCACCTACGTCATCATTGCGCTCGCTTATTCGACCATCTACCAAGCCGCCGTAAAACTGCGGATCTGGAAAGCAGGGTTCGAGTCGATCGAACTCTCCGGCCTCGACGCGCTCGACCGCGTGAAGGCCGTGGGTGCGGCCAGTTCCGCGGTCGGCGAAGGACTGGCCGATGCGCTCAACGTCGGCGGGATTTGACGATGGCAGCTGCAGGCACCGGCATTTTCTTCGACGGCGTGACCAGCGCACGGCGCCCCGTGCTCGTTGAAATCGCCTCGGACGGTCTCGTCGTGCGCGATGCCGAGGAGCGCGACATGCTCGCGCGCTGGCCGTATGGCGAGCTCGATCACCTTGCCGCGCCCGAGGGGGTGCTGCGTCTCGGTCACGCCGGGGCGCGGCTGCTCGCGCGGCTCGAGGTACGCGACCCGGCGCTCGCCGCGGCGATCGATGAAGCCTCCGTGCCGGTCGACCGCAGCGGCGCGAGCGAGCGGCGCGGTCGCCTCAAGGTCATCGCCTGGAGCTTCGCGGCCGTGGTGTCGCTGGTGCTCGGCGCCGTATTCGGTGTGCCGGCGCTGGCCGACAGAATCGCCCCGCTCGTGCCGCTGAGCGCGGAGCGCTGGCTCGGCGCCGCGGTCGACACGCAGGCGCGCAAGATGCTCGATAAAGACAGCAGCGGCAGCCGCCCATTCGAATGCGGTGGGGGTAGTGGCGAAGCCGAGGGTCGCGCTGCGCTCGCCAGGTTGATCGGAAAGCTGGAGGTGGTAGCCGGATTGCCAATCCCGCTGAACACGCAGGTTGTCCGACGCAGCGAAGCCAATGCCATCGCGCTGCCCGGAGGGCACATCTATGTGTTCCAAGGGCTGGTGGAGAAATCCGAGAGCACCGACGAACTCGCGGGCGTCATCGCGCACGAAATCGGTCACGTCGCGCATCGCGACGGCACGCGCTCGATCCTGCAGGCAGCGGGGTTGTCGTTCCTGTTCGGCATGCTGCTCGGCGACTTCGTCGGCGGCAGCGCCGTGGTGATTGGGGCACGCGCGGTGCTGCAATCGTCCTACTCGCGCGAGGTCGAGACCGCGGCAGACCGCTACGGCGTTAACCTCATGAGCCGGGCAGGGGGCGACCCGCGCGCGCTCGGCGTGGTACTGACGCGCATCGCCGGCGCGATCCATCCGGGGATGGAAATTTTGCGCGATCATCCCGATACGAAAGCGCGCGTCGCCGTGATAAACACCCTGGCGGCATCGTCTTCGCCGCCGCAACCGCTGCTGGAGCCGTCCGAATGGGCCGCGCTGAAGCGTATCTGCACGGGCCGATAAGACGGGCGTATTTCGCCCGCCGTATCCAGGCTGATCCAACCTCACGGCTCGCCATCTGGGCGCGCCGCGTCGCGGGATTTTCCGTCGCGGTGCTGCTGCTCGGTATCGTGATCGTACGTGCCGGCATCCTTGAAATCATTCCCTCGCTCGCGGCCGTCGGCGGTGCGTTCATTCTGGCGATGATTGCAATCCTGCTCGCGCTCGGCGCCCTTATCGTGATCTGGCGCGAGGGACTTCAAGGTTTCGGCATGGCGATGACCGCGCTGCTGATCGGCGTCGCGATTCTTGGCTATCCGACCTATCTCGGCGTGAAGGGCTACCGCCTGCCGGCGATTGCCGACATCACGACCGATCCAATCGATCCGCCGCGCTTCGAGGCGATCGCACGGCTGCGCTCGCGTGAGGCGAACCCGATCGTTTATGCGGGCCTGCGCGCGGCGGAGTTGCAGCGAACGGCCTATCCGGCAATCGAGCCGCTTGTCGTTTCCGTGCCACCGCAAATGGCGTACGACGCCGCCGTTGACGTGATCACCAAGCGCAAGTGGCGTATTGTCGATGCGCGTGCGCCGCAGGTCGGACGCCGCGATGGCCGCATCGAGGCCGTGGCGCGCACGCCGATCCTCGGCTTCCGCGACGACGTGGTCGTGCGCGTGCGCTCCGATCCCGACGGCGCGCGCCTCGATATCCGCTCGACCTCGCGCTACGGCCGGCATGACTTCGGCACCAATGCGGCGCGGGTCAGCGCGCTGGCGGAAGCAATCGAGGAAGCCGTCGACAATCTCAAACCCGACAAGACGCCGGAGCAGGCCAAGAAGCCGAAGAAGGCCGATCCGAAAGCGAAGGCTAAGAACCAGCCAGCCGATAAACGCCGCTGATCGAAGGCGGGCCGTCGGTCATGACTTCGCCGCGAGCCGTCATGTCTTCCAGATGCGCCAGCACCGAGTATCCCGCGGCGCCGACGAGCCGTGGATCGAGTCCGATATAGACCGCGCGCACGATGGTCGGGATATCGGCCGCGCCCTTGGCGAGCCGGTGCAGGATCGAGGCCTCGCGCGCCTGCCGGTGGCGGATGTACGCTGCAACGAAATTCGGCGCGTCGCGCACCTCTCCACCGTGGCCCGGCAGATAGATCGGCTCGGGGCGCTGTGCGAGCTTGTGCAGCGAGTGCATGAAGTCGCTCATCGCGCCGTCCGGCGGCGCCACGATCGAGGTCGACCAAGCCATCACGTGGTCGCCGGAAAAAATCAGGTTGGCCTCCTTCAGCGCGAACGCCATGTGATTGGCGGTATGGCCGGGCGTCGCGATCGCTTCGATCGTCCAGCCGCCGCCGCTGACGACCTCGCCGTCCGCGAGCGCGCGGTCGGGGCGGAAATCCATGTCGTTGGCGGCTTCCATGCGCGGCGCTTCGCCGGCGTGGAGCGGACGCGAGGCGCGATGCGGTCCCTCCGCCAGAACACTTGCGCCGGTCGCGGCCTTGATGGCCGGGACGGCGGGCGAGTGGTCGCGGTGCGTGTGGGTGACGAAGATGTGGGTCACGGTTTCGTTGCGCACCGCATCGAGCAGCGCCGCGATATGGCCTGGATCGTCGGGCCCGGGATCAATGATCGCGACATTGCCGCGTCCGACGATGTAACTGACCGTGCCCTTGAAGGTGAACGGCCCGGGATTGTCGGCGACGATGCGGCGTACGCCCGGCGCGACTTTTTCCGCGCGACCGGGCTCAAGATCGAACACGCGATTGTACGGAATGTCGTCGGGCATTGGATCAACCCGGAATGACGTCGAACAAATCTGGACGCCGCAGCCGCAGCGTTTGCACCAGCAGCAGCGTTTTCATATCGGTCAGCGTACCGGCGTCGGTCATCTCGGCAAGTTCGGCCAAGGGCATCTCAATGACCTCGATGCCTTCATCGCCAGTCCCGCCACCGGGGGCGACGCGATCGGCTTGCGCATACTGACCAAGGAACAGATCCATCCGCTCGGTCGAAATCCCCGGCATCGTCCATGCTGTCGTGACGTGATCGATCGAGCGCAAGCGCAATCCCGCTTCCTCTATTGCTTCGCGCCGTGCGCAGGCTTCCGCAGGCTCGTTGTCGTCGATCAGACCCGCGATCGCTTCCAGCAGATGCGGTTGCCCGGCGGCATAGACAGCGGGTGCACGAACTTGGCGCACAAGCAGCGCGGTCTTGCGCTCGGGATCAAAGGTGAGCACGCATGCCGCGCGGCCATGATGCTCGATCTCTCGCGTGATCACACGGCCGTCGGGCAGCCGGATGCGGGCCACGAGCAGCGTGGACCAGCCTTGATATTTCGGGGCCGCCTCGACGAGTTCGGCGGACATCAATGGATTTCCGGCTCCGGCACAGGCACGTGCGCGGAGAGGAAATCGAAATCGCAGCCTTCGTCCGCCTGTCCGATGTGCGCCGAGAACATCGCGCCATAGCCGCGCTCGTAGCGCGGGGGAGGAGGCACCCACGCGGCCTTGCGGCGGGCCATCTCCTCGTCGGGGATCATCAGGTTGATCGAGCGCGCCGCGACATCGACCTCGATCGGATCGCCGGTCTTCACGAAGGCGAGCGGGCCACCGACATAGCTCTCCGGCGAAACATGCAGCACGCAAGCGCCGTAGCTGGTGCCGCTCATGCGCGCGTCGGAGACGCGTAGCATGTCGCGCACGCCTTGTTTCACCAGCTTGCGCGGGATCGGCATCATGCCCCATTCAGGCATCCCGGGCCCGCCCTTCGGGCCGGAATTCTTCAGCACCAGCACATGGTCCGGCGTCACATCGAGGTCATCGCGCTCGATCATGCTCGCCATGTGGTTATAGTCTTCGAACGCGAGTGCGGGTCCGCGATGTTTGAGCAGGCGCTTCTCGACCGCCGATGGCTTGATGATCGCGCCACGCGGCGCGAGATTGCCGAACAGCACGCCGGTCGCAGGCTCCGTGGAGATGGGATTGCTGGTTGAATGGATGACGTCGGGCAGGTGCACCTTCGCGCCGGCGATGTTCTCGCTTACGATTTTGCCGGTCACCGTCATGCAATTGAGGTCGAGAAGTTCGCGCAGCTCGGACATCAGCGCGCGCAGGCCGCCCGCATAGAAGAAGTCTTCCATCAGGAACGCGCCCGACGGCCGCACGTTCGCGATCACCGGCACAGTGCGCGAAATGCGGTCGAAGTCCGCGAGCGAAATCTGCGTGCCCGCTCGCTTCGCCATCGCGACCACATGGATGATCGCGTTGGTCGAGCCGCCCATCGCCATGTGCACCTTGATGGCGTTCTCGAAGGCAGCCTGATCCAGAATTTTCTCGATGGTCAGGTCTTCCCACACCATCTCGACGATGCGCCGGCCGGATTGCGTCGCCATACGCGGATGATTGGAGTCCGCAGCCGGGATCGAAGACGCGCCAGGCAGCGACAGCCCCATCGCCTCGGCGATCGCCATCATCGTGGCGGCGGTGCCCATCGTCATGCACGTGCCGAACGAGCGCGCGATGCCGTTCTCGATCTCCTCCCAGTCGGCTTCGGTGATGTTGCCGGCGCGCTTCTCGTCCCAGTATTTCCACACGTCCGAGCCTGAGCCGAGATGCTTGCCTTGCCAGTTGCCCCGCAGCATCGGTCCCGCCGGCACAAAGATCGTCGGCAGGCCCATGCTGATCGCACCCATGATCAGCGCCGGGGTCGTCTTATCGCAGCCGCCGAGCAGCACCGCGCCATCGATCGGGTGACTGCGCAGCAGCTCCTCGGTCTCCATCGCGAGGAAGTTGCGGTAGAGCATGGTGGTCGGCTTCACCATGACTTCGGCGAGCGACATCGCGGGAAGCTCGATCGGGAATCCGCCCGCTTGCAGCACGCCGCGCTTCACCTCTTCGGCGCGCTGGCGCAGATGCGTGTGGCAGGGGTTGATGTCGCTCCAGGTGTTGATGATGCCGATCACCGGGCGCCCAGCCCAGTCGGCGGTGTCGTAGCCGACCTGGCGCAGTCGCGAGCGATGGCCGAACGATCGCAGGTCGCTCACACCAAGCCAGCGATGGCTGCGGAGGTCCTCGGGTCGTTTGCGTGCACTCATGGAGGGGCGTCACTCGACCCGGAGGTTGAGGTTCTTGATCAGCGTACCCCACTTCTTGCGCTCGGCGACGATGAACTCGTTGAACGTCTTGCGGTCGGACGCGACTGGATCGGCGATCACACCGGCCATGCGCTCCTTCACAACGGCTTCTTGCGTGATCGCCTTCGCGGCCTGCTCGATTTTTGCAATGACTTCCTCCGGCACTCCAGCGCGGACGCCGATACCGAACCACGAGGCGGTGTCGAAGCCCGGGACGGTGTCGGCGACCGTCGGAATCTCGGGGAGGAGTGGGGAGCGCTTCAACGATGTGACGCCGAGCGTCGTGACGGTGTTGCCGCGCACCTGCCCAATAATCGAGGTCGCGTTGTCGAACATCAGGTCGACCTGCCCGCCGACCAGATCGTTCACCGCCGGCGCGCTGCCGCGGTAGGGAATGTGGTTCATCTCCGTGCCTGTCACGCTCTTGAACAGTTCGGCGGAGAGATGAATGGTCGAGCCGCTGCCGGATGATGCGTAGTTGAGCTTGCCCGGATTGGCTTTTGCGTAATCGATGAGGTCATTCACCGTCTTGATCTCGCTGAGCTGCTTCTTCACCACGAGGATGTTCGGCAGGCTCGCGACCTGCGCGATCGGGACCAGGTCCTTTTCCGGGTCGTACGCGAGCTTGGCATAAAGATACTGGTTGATCGCGATCTGCGGCGGCACCATGAACAGCGTTGAGCCGTCGCTCGGGCCCTTCGCGACGCGGTCCATGCCGATGTTGGCGGCCGCGCCGGCGATGTTCTCGACGATGACGTTCGCGTTCCACAGCGCGGTGAGGCGGTCGGCGACAATGCGGCCGATGACATCGGTGGCGCCGCCGGCCGGGTAGGGCACGACCAGCTTGATGTTGCCGACGCCGGCCGGATAGGCGCCTTGCGCGATCGCGGGCCGCGCGAGGAGCGACAGCGCCGACGCCGCGAGACCCTTGGAGATTGTCCGTCGTGAGATTCTCGCCATTGTTTTTCCTCCGTTGGACGGCGCCGGCCGTTCGGACTCTTGGGGGGCGGGGTGGCTGACTAGGAAGTCCCTAAGACAACCCCATGCAAAGTAGGCCATCCCGACATCACAAGACAAGATGCACCACCATGACGGAGAAAAGCGAACACGCAGCGCTCGAAATTGGCTAGCTCATTCTTTCCATTCGAGCTCGATGTAGGCGGGGATTTCTTCAATCGGCACGAAACCAAGGCGCAGATACAGTCGCAACGACGGATCGTTGCTCGATGCGACCTTAAGGCGGAATGGAATGTGGGCGGCGCGCGCCTCGTCCATCAGGGCATGCATGATGGCGGTGCCGATCCCTTTGTTGCGCAGCGGTCGCACGATCGCATGATCGACGAGGTGCAGGTACCGGCCTGGACGGTTGACCACGATGCGGCCGATCGGCTGGCCTTCGAGTTCGATGATATCGAAGCGCGCCTCGGGAAACCGCGCCCCGTATGTCGCGGTCTGCGCCTGAAACTGGTGTCGCATCAGCTGTTCGCGCACGGCAGGATCAAGCGGCGCCATTTCCCATTCGGGAAGCCGTGACTCGCAGAACAACTGAAAGCGAAAGCCATGGTCGGCGGCCTGTTCCGGCCGCAGCCGCAAAACCCCGAGGGGCGAGGGGATTTCGATGATGTCCATGTGATCCGATGCCGGGGCTTCCGCAGTCATGGTGCTTGGCCACATTTACAAAAAGCCACGCCCCGCAGCATAATGGGGCGCAGCGCTATCCGAGTAAATCCGATCATGTCCGAGTTGCTCACGTCTGACGATTTCCTCCCGCACGTGAACAAGGTCTTCCGCGTGCGCGGCGGCCACCACGCCTTGACGCTGACGCGGGTAGACGCACGCCGCCGGGACGAGTTCGAGCGCACGTTCGGCCCGCGCGATCCGTTCAACCTGATCTTCCGCGGGCCCCCTAACGATCTGTTGCGCGAGGGGCTTTACACGCTTGACGTCGACGGCGGCCCGCCGTTCGAGCTCTACGTCATTCCGATTCAAACTCCGGCGCGCGACCGCCAGGACTATCAAGCGCCTTTCAACTGAGCGCATTCGCGCGGCGCAGTACGAATTCCCACTGAGGTTGTTTGACCCCCAGTCCTGACCCAGCTTAAGCTTTCCCTTGCGGCACCGGGTTGTGTTGAGGGGCGCAGTGCAATGAAGGCGTTGAGCAGACGGGCATTCGTCGGAATGTCCGCGATGGCTGCGGGCGCTGCTGCCATGATGCCGGCGAGGGCGATTGCGGCACAGTGCGTTGCCGGCCCGCTGCCGGCCTTTTTGCCCAACACGCTGACCGTCGACTGTGCCTCGCGGCGCAACTTCCAGCTGTTCAGGCAGAACAGCACCCATCTCGGCCTCGCCGGCGCGGTCAGCATGAGCTTCGTGCGCGGCAAGCTCGGAAGCTACGAGGCGGGAAACCTGTTCCTGTTTCCGTGGCTGAAACCCAAGGGCCAGGCGCTCGGCGCCGGCAAGGTCTGGAATTCCGTGGTACCGACCAGCGCCACCGCGTTCCGCCCGGCAAGCCCGATCCCGGGTTCGACTTTGCCGCCGGACGAATATTTCTGCAATTTCGTGCTGCAGGCGGCGCCCTTGACCACGTTCATCGGCTTTGCGGTCGACGTCCCGTTCGGCAAGCTGGAGGCGAAACTCGGGCTCTACAGCAACATCGACCGGCTCGCCGACGGCAAGCCGGTCGGCATCGACTGGGCCAGTTCCAACCTGAATGATCGATGGTTCGGCGGCGACCGCCAGATCCCGGCGACCGCGACATGCAACGGCAGCGCCTGGCGCCAACTGATCGCGAACGGACTGAACCTGGCGTCGCGGCAGGCGTGCTGACGTGCGCGCGCGCCTGATGCAAAAAAGAACCGCGAGGCGTCCATGAAACATCTGGTCCTGATTGCATCCGCGGCACTTGCCCTCGGCGGCGGGCCGGCTGCTGCCGCCACCAACGCGCCGACTGCTGCTGCTGCCACCACCGCGCCGGCCGCGAAAGCGCCGTTCGGATGCGAGGCGCGCGCGGGCAGCATCTGCCATTTCCGCATCTTCTATCCGGCGGGACGAAGCCGCGACGTCGTGCTCCCGGCCGGCATGAAGCAGAGAATTCCGGAGGTCCGGATCGGCCGCGACAGCTACTGCGTCACGGTGAATGCAAAGCCGCGGCACAAGTGCCCGCGCAAGGTGATCGGCGCCAACTACAATAGCTGATACGGTCGTGCCCGCGGTGGCGGGCGGACGATGATCGACCTCCTCGAGATCGAAGACTTCCTGGATGCGCAGGCGTGCGCCGCGTTGCGCGCCGAGCTACGCGCGGCCGGCGGCGGCCCGGCCACGGTGCTCAGTGCCGATGCTGCCGGCTCGGTGCGCAGTGCAGTGCGCCGCGCGACCCGCGCCGCGGTCCCGCCGGCGACGCGCGAGCGCGTGACGGCGCTCCTGATGGCGCGCAAGCCTGCGCTCGAGCATCATTTCGGGCTGGCGCTTAAGGAATGCGAGGAGCCGCAGTTCCTGCATTATCGGCCGGGCGACTTCTTCGTTGCGCACCAGGACGGCAACACGCCGCTCATTCACGACCAGTCGCGCTTCCGCAAGATTTCAGCGGTGATCTTCCTGAGCGCGCAATCGGCCGACGGCTCGCCCGACAGCTATGGCGGCGGCACGCTGGTGTTTCACGGCCCCTATTCGGGCCCGAGCCTGCAGGTGCCGGTCGCGCCGGCGCCCGGGACGCTGGTGTGCTTCAGGGCGGAGACCACGCACGAGGTCACGCCGGTCACGCACGGCGAACGCTTCACGATCGTGTCGTGGTATCGCTAGAGCATGATCCCGAAAAGTGGACACCGGTTTTCGGAAAAGATCATGCTCCACCAAGAGGCGCTTACGGCCGCGGCGGGAACACGCCCTGCATCGCGATGCAGAACATCAACGTCAGGTACGGCATCATGTTGTTGTGCGGCAGGCTGCCGCCGGTGGGAGTCAGCGCCTGGAAATTCATCTGGGCAAGGGCGCCCGGCGCCGCATACGCGTTCACCGCCGGGGAGCCCGAGCCCCTGCTCAGGTCGTTCGACGTGGGCACATTGTCGCTGCCGACGAAATTCTGCGCCATCAAGTTATGACCGTGCAAGGGCATCTCGCTTTCCAGCAGCGTGATGAACTCGCTCCCGCCGGTCTGGCCGAGGTCGTAGAGCGACAGGCCGGAGCCCTGGCCGGGATGCAGCGGCACGCTGCCTTGCAGGTCGGGCAGCGCGAAGGTCGACTGGCCATTGCCGCCATAGGTGGTGCCGAGCAACGAGAACAGCGCCGTGTTCTGCGAGATCGGCAGGATCTGGCCCTGGCACTGGGCCCACCCCCTGGGGGCGAACTGGAACGCGAAGATGCGGATCTCGGCGACGAACGGATCGGCCATGGTGTCCTCTTAGCCCGGCGGCGGGAAGATCCCGAACAGCGAGATGATGAAGTTGATGCACAGATAGGGCTGGATGTTGGTGTGCGGCTGGCTGCCGCCGACCGGTGACACGGCTTGCGCGTTCATCGGCGCAACCGTGGCGGGCTCGGGCCGGTAAAGATTCTTGTCCGGCTTTGCCACCAGATTGCCGGTCGGATCGGTCGCGCTGGCCTGGTTGATGGTACCGATCAGGGCATGATTGTGCGCCGGGATTTGATTGACCGTCAGCGTGACCTCTTCGACGCCGCCGGTCTCGCCCACGATGAAGCCGTTGCCCTGGTGGATGGGGACGCGGCTCTGCAGGTTGGGCAGCGCGAAGGTCGACTGGCCGTCGCCGCCATAGGTGGTGCCGATCAGGTTGAACAATGTTTCGTTCTCGGAGATCGGCAGGAGCTGGCCGTCGCACAGCATCCAGCCGGCGGGCGCGAAGTTGCCGGCAAACATGCGAATCTCCCCGACATAGGGCTGAGCCACGACTGCGCCTCCTTAATTCTGTGACGGGAAGATGCCTTGCAGGGCGATGCCGAAGGTCACGACCAGGAATGGCTGCATGTTTTGGTGCGCCTGGCTGCCGCCCGTATTCGAAATCGAAGCCGGGCCCATTGCAGTCAAGTTCGTCGCGGCAGAGTAGAGCGGGTCCACGGCCGCGCCTGCGCCAAGCAGGTTAGTCCCCGGAACCGCTGCGTTGGCAGCCGCGGTCGTACCATTCAGGACGTGCGGATGCGTCGGCAACTGGCTGATCGACAGCGTAACCGCTTGCGCGCCGCCCTTCTCGCCCTGGGTGTGACCGCTGCCGACCATGATCGGCACCTGTCCGCGCAGGTCCGGCAGCGCGAAGGTCGTCTGGCCGTTGCCGCCGTACGTGGTGCCGAGCAGCGAGAACAGCGCCTGGTTCTGGTTGATCGGCAGGAGCTGGCCGTTGCACATGGTCCAGCCTTGCGTCGTCGGCGCGTAGTTGAACGAGAACATTCGGATTTCGCCGATAAACGGTTCAGCCACGGCATCCCCCCGACAATCGCTTCGCAACTTCAAATCGCGTTTTCATTCTCGCGGGTTCCGCAGCGGAGTCAAGCAGGTTGTCGTCACGTCAACTCGAATGCAATCGCTGGCTTGCTTCGCTGATCCGCGCAATCTGGCGAACACACGGGACGCCGGGTGGCGGCGAGGCGGGGGCACCGTATCATGAGGAGTGGCCGCTCGCGTGAACGCGACGCGATGCGCCGATGGCGCGACATAGCGAGTCAGCACACGCGCTGTTTTGATCGGAACTTACCGCGTGCCGGCGCGCCGAGAAGGCGAGCAGTTCCATGAATTTACCCTCATGCAACTTACCCTTGTTCAGGTCTGCTCGACCATGGTAGCGTTACGGAAAGGACGAGGCCGGGTTAAGAAGAGAATGGGGCGCGCCCGGCCCCAAGTCCAGGGACGTTCTAGGGGACATCCGCCTGAAGCAGGGCACACCGGACGCGATGACGTCCGGTCGAGGGGAGTATCGTCATGCCTGTCACCGCCACGCAGACCACTGTGCTGTTCAACGACCTTGATGGCGACGGCATCATCGATGCGGCCGATCCCATCGCCCTGACGACCGGCGATACCGTCAGAACCACTGTCGTCATCACCAACGCGAGCGGGCCCGACGCCACCGGCGTGTTCTTCGTCGAGAACGGCGACGGCCACCTCAACGGCATGACGCAGGTCGGCAATATCAACGTCTCGCCGATCGCCTTCAACGACACTTACAACAACGCAATCGGCAACACGCTGTTCGTCGTCGGCACTGTATCGGGCGCAACCGGCCCGCAGGCGAACGTCGCCGGCAATGTGCTCGCGAACGATGTCGAGTTCTCCGGCGCCGGGTTCACCGCCGGCACGTTCCAGATCTCGAGCTTCCAGTCCACCAGCGCCGGCGGCGGCACGGTGGTGATGGAAACCACCGGACCGAACGCCGGCTCGTTCAGCTACGTCACGGCGGCGGGTTATTCGCTCGCCTCCGACACGTTCACCTATACGGTCACCGATGCCGGGCTGGACGGCAATTTCGCAACCACCGCGGACAATCTCACCAGCACCGCGACGGTGACGATCAACCTCTCGGGCCAGGTCTGGTATGTCGACGCCAGCGCCGGGGCTGGCGGCACCGGAACCTCGACCAATCCGTTCAATACGCTCGCCTCGGTGAGCGGCGGGGCCGACGCCGACGATGCCGGCGACATCATCTTCGTGCACGACGGCACCTACACGACCGGCGTCTCGCTGGAAAACAGCCAGACCCTGTGGGGAGAAGGCAGCGCGCTCGTCGTCAATGGGTTCACGCTGCTGGCGGCCGGAGCGGACGCGATCATCGATCCCGGCACCGGCGTCGGCGTCACGCTCGCAACTCACAATACGCTCAAGGGCTTCACGGTCGAGGATACGGGGACCGACATTTCCGGCGCCGACGTCGGCAATCTGACGATCAGCAACGTCGACCTCACCAACAGCGGCCGGCTGGTCAACATCGCGACGGGCGCGAGCCTCGGCACGGTGGCCGCGACGTTCGATACCGCCGTCAGCACCAGTACGGCCGGCAATCTGGCGGGCGCCACGCTGAGCAATCTCGCCGGCAGCATCACGTTCAACAACGCCGCGATCAGCGGCACCAACGGAACCGGCGTCGGCTTCGACGTCAGCGGCGGCACGGCCAATATCGACTACAACGGCAGCATCACCGAGACCAACGACGCCCGGACGATCAGCGTCACCACCAAGACCGCCGGCACGGTCTCGTTCGACGGCGACGTGTCGTCCACCGGCTCGGCCGACGGCATCTTCCTGAACAGCAACACCGGCGCCGCGATCAATTTCACCGACACCCTTACGCTCACCACCAGCGCCAGCAATACCGCCGGCTTCACCGCCACCGGCGGCGGCACGGTGACGGCGACCGGCAGCGGCAGCACGATCAGTTCGGGCACCGGCACGGCGCTCAACGTCGCCAACACCACCATCGGCGCAGCCGATCTCACCTTCCAGTCCATCTCGAACAGCGGTGGCGTCAACGGCATCGTGCTCAACACCACCGGCTCGCTCGGCGGGCTGACCGTCACCGGGACCGGTACCGCCGGTAGCGGCGGTACGATCGCGAACTCCACCGGTGACGGCATCCTGCTCACCAGCACGTCCGACGTCGTGCTGCAGCGCATGATCATCAGCGGCGCCGACAACGACGGCATTCACGGCACCACCGTCAACAACTTCACGTTCCGCGACAGCACCGTCTCCGGCTTCGGCAACGCGTCCGCGGGCGCCAGCGAAGACGGCATGGATTTCACCAACCTGACCGGGACGGTGACGATCCAGCGCTCCACCATCGGCGCGCAGCAAGGCTTCACGCTTTCCGCGAATCCGCCGACGCCGGACAACAAGGGCATCATCATCCGCAACGACAACGTTGCGGACATGAACATGACGGTCACCGGCTCGACCTTCACCCAGATCGACAACGACGGCATCGATATCGAAATCCAGCGCGGCGACGGCAGCCTGGTCGTCGACGGCAGCACGGCGGACGGCACCAATACCTTCAGTCAGATCAACGGCCGCTCGATCACCTTCGGCTCCACCGCGGACAACGCCGCCAACGGCGTGCTCGACCTGAACGTCAAGAACAACACGTTCAACACCGTGGGCATTGCCGTGCGCTGGGCCGCCCAGGGCGGCACCGACATCAATGCCGCCGTCAGAGACAACACCATGACGGCGGTGTCGAACGACGCCGTCCGTGCGCTGGCCGATCCCTCCGACGCCAGCTTCGGGGCGTCGACCAGCGTCGACGCCATCATCGAGGGCAACAACTTCGGCGGCGGCGGCATCTTCGTTGCTTCGCGCCGCGGCGCGACCACCAACATGCTGCTCGGCGGCGGTGAGGCAGCAGGCCAGACCGGCAATACCAACATCGGGTTTGGCATTACGCTCGAGGCCAACCGCGCCGGCATCCTGAACGTCGATGTGCTCAATAACACGATCAATGCGAACGTTCCGGAGCCCGGAACGGTCAACGCGGCACTGTACGTCCAGGCCGCCAACAGCGGCGGCGGAAGCTCGACCATCACGGCGAAGATTTCCGGCAATTCCTTCCAGGCCGACGCGAACGACGACCCGATCGGGGACGTCGTGTTCGACAATCTCGGCAGCACGATCCGGCTCGAAGGCTGGAATGGTTCGCCTGCGAACGATCCCACCGCGTTCATCACGGGCAGCAACACGTTCCCGGCGGACGGCGTCCTGGACGTCGCGACCAGCGGAACGGTCATCGGCTTCGCCGGCGACGCCGTGCCGACCGGCGGCCCGTCTTTGGGCTTCCTCATGGCAGGCTCGGGCGGCGTGGAGGCCGCGCCTCCCGCCGACACCACGCCGCCTGCGGAAACGACACCAGACGCGACACCCCCCGAACCCACCGATACCGGCAGCACGCCGCCGGCACAGCCGGCGCCGGGCATCGTCGCAACGCATCTGTCGCAGGTGCAGCTCGACGTCATCGTCAGCGCCGCGGTCGCGCGCTGGGAGGCGAGCGGCCTTACCGCCGCGCAGAACGCCTATCTGCAAAACATCACCTTCAACATCGCCGACATGTCGGGCCTGTATCTCGGCGCGACCAATCCGGGCCTGGTCACGATCGACAGCAACGCGGCCGGCTACGGCTGGTACGTCGATGCCAATCCGGGCGACGACGCGGAATTCGCCAATGGCAGCGGCACGCGCCTGACGAGCGACGCCGGCGGCACGCCCGCCGGACACATCGACCTGCTCACCACCGTGATGCACGAGATGGGCCACCAGCTCGGGCTCGAGCGATTCCTATTCGCTCACCGACCGCGACGGCCTGATGTACGGCTATCTGGTCACCGGCGAGCGCCGGCTGCCGGGCGAGGGCGAGGCTGACGGCGCCACACCGGGAAGCATCGCTTACGAGGAGTTCCTCGTCGGGCCGATCAACATCGGCACACTGCCGGTCGGCCAGACCGTCACCATCCAGTGGGATGCGACGATCGACGCGCAGTCCAACGCGCTCATCGCGAACCTGTCGAACCAGGGCACGGTGACCGGCAACCAGCCGGGCGCGTTCAGCGTCAACACCGACGGCGATGGCGGCACGGCCGGCATCCAGCAGACCCTCACCGTTCTCGACAGCCTCTCGCTCGGCAACCTGGTGTTCTGGGACAAGGACGCCAACGGCCTGTTCGATGGCGCCGACGTCGGCGTCAACGGCGTCACGCTCAGCCTGTTCGTCGATGCCAACAACGACAATACGCCGGACAATATAGCGAGCCCGATCGCGACCACGACCAGCGCGGGCGGCGGCCTCTACAGCTTCGCCGGCATCGCGCCCGGCCACTACATCGTGCGGGTGGATGCGGGCAATTTCACCGGCCCGGCCGGCGCGCTCAGGTTCCTGCAAACTTCGCCGACCACGATTCCGGAGCCGGTCGACCCGGATGGCAACGTCAACAACGACGACAACGGCGCGCGCACGCTCGGCCAGCCGGCATTCACCAACGCCATCACGCTCACCTACAACAACGAGCCGACGGCTGGTAGCACCAACGACACCAACAACACGCTCGACCTCGGCTTCACCAACATCGCGCCGGTGCTCGACGCAGGCGCGACGCCGACGCTCACCGCGATCAACGAGGACGCGCCCGCGCCCGGCGTCGGCGCCGGCACGCTGGTGTCGCAGCTCGTCGACCTCACGCCGCCGGCCGGCGGCGGACTCGACAACGTCACCGATGTGGATTCGACGCAGACCGGCATCGCGCTCACCGCGCGCGACAACACCAACGGCGTCTGGAAGTACTCGCTCAACGGCGGCACCGTCTGGACCAATGTCCCGGCGGTCAGCGATGATTCCGCGCTGTTGCTCGCGTCCGATGCCGACACGCGGCTCTACTTCCAGCCGAATGCCAATTTCAACGGCACGTCCTCGATCACGTTCCGCGCCTGGGACCAGACCGACGGCAACGCCGAGGGCGCCACTGCCGATCCGACGCCGGCCGGCGACTCGACCGCGTACTCGGTGGTCTTCGACAGCGCCGGCATCACGATCAACGCCGTCAACGACGCGCCGCAATTCGCCGGGCTGAACGGCACGCCGACTTTCACCGAGAACGGGCCGGCGGTCGTGCTCGACAACAATGCCACCATCAGCGACGTGGACCTCGATGCCGCGAACGATTACGGCGGCGCCACGCTCACTCTGGTGCGCAGCACCGGGACCAATCCGGACGACATCTTCAGCGACGACAACGGCACCCTGACGTTCGGCGCGAGCGACGTGTCGCTCGGCGGCATCCAGGTCGGCACCTATACGCACGTCAACGGCACGCTGGTGATCACCTTCGATCCCGGCGCGACCAGCGCGCAGGCAAATTCCGTCCTGCAGCTTCTCACCTACCGCAACTCGAGCGACAATCCGCCCGCTTCGGCCACGATCAACTACACGTTCAGCGACGGCAATTCCGGCGCGCAGGGCTCGGGCGCGACGCCCGGCCTCGCCACCGGCAGCGTCACCGTCACGATCACGGCCACGAACGATGCGCCGGTGCTCGACGACAATGCGACGCCGGTGGTCCCGACGATCAACGAGGACGCAGGCGCCCCCGGTGTCGGCTCCGGCACGCTCGTCTCGGCGCTGGTCGACCTGACCCCGCCCGCGGGCGGCGGCCTCGATAACGTGACCGACGTCGACAACACGGTGACTGGCATCGCGCTGACCGCGGCCGACAACTCCAACGGCACGTGGATGTACAGCATCAACGGCGGCGCCAACTGGCTCGCCGTGGGCGCGGTCACCGACGATTCGGCGCGCGTCCTGTTCGCCGACGCCAATACGCGCGTCTACTTCCAGCCGAACCTGAACTTCAACGGCACGTCCTCGATCACGTTCCGTGCCTGGGACCGGAGCAACGGATCGGCCAACGGCGCCTCCGGGGTCGATCCGTCGCCCGGCGGCGGCTCGACCGCGTTCTCGGCCGTGTTCGACAGCGCGAGCGTCACCGTCAACAGCGTGAACGACCAGCCGCTGTTCGCGGGCCTCGACGGCACCCCCACCTA
Source organism: uncultured Alphaproteobacteria bacterium (assembly GCA_963778455.1). Classification (GTDB taxonomy): domain Bacteria; phylum Pseudomonadota; class Alphaproteobacteria; order Rhizobiales; family Xanthobacteraceae; genus PALSA-894. The sequence goes on along the minus strand of CAVZUL010000004.1, from coordinate 374,486 downwards.
CATCGAGAACAACGCGGCGGTCGTGCTCGACAACAACGCCCTCGTGGCCGATGTCGAGCTCGACGCGGCGAACAACTACAACGGCGCCACGCTCACTCTGGTGCGCAGCACCGGCACCAATCCGGATGATGTGTTCAACGACGACAACGGCACGCTGACGTTCGGCGCGACCGACGTGTCGCTCACCGGGACGGGCCAGGTCGGCACCTACACGCACGTCAACGGCACGCTGGTGATCACGTTCGACGCCAACGCGACCAGCGCGGCCGTTGACAACGTGCTGCAGCAGCTGACCTACCGCAACACCAGCGAGAACCCGACGACGCCATCGGTGCAGATCAACTACACGTTCAACGACGGCAATGCCGGCTCGCAGGGCGGAACGTTCACGCCGGGCATCGGCACCGGCAGCGTCGTGGTCAACATCACGGCCTCGAACGACGCGCCGACACTCGATCTCGATGATGACGATTCGAGCACCGCGACCGGCGCCGACTATGAGGGCCAGTACATCCCGGCCGGCGCGCCCGTGCCGGTCGCCGACGGCGATAGCCTGATCGGCGACGTCGACGACACCAATATCGAGTCGGCGACAATCACCGTCGCCAACGCCAAGCCGAACGACCTGTTGAGCCTCAGCGGCGGCCCTGCGGCGCTGCCGCCCGGCATCACCGTGAGCGGCGCGTCGACCGCGACCAACCTCATTCTGACCGGCTCGGCCAGCAAGGCGGCTTACGAATCCGCGATCGAACTGGTGCGGTTCAGCAATTCCCTCGCCAATCCCGACACCACGACGCGCGATATCACCGTGGTGATCAACGACGGCAACGACCCGAGCAACACCGCGCACGCGTCGATCCTGATCAACCAGCCGCCCACCACGCCGGTGGATACCGACGCGGACGCCGACGCCGTCACGGAAGGTGCGGGGGCCGGCACGGAGGTCGGCATCGACGCCAACTCCACCGATCCAGACGTACCCCCCACAGCCATCACCTACTCGCTCACCACCAATCCCGGCGGCTTCTTCGCGATCGACTCCAGCGGCGTGGTCACAGTCAGCGCTGCAGGCGCGGCCGGCATCAACTTCGAGACCGCGACCTCGCACAACATCACCGTGCGGGCGACCGACGGCGCCGGTGCATTCAGCGAGCAGGGCTTCACGATTCAGGTGAACAACGTCAACCCGACGCAGCCGGTGGACGCCGATGGGGCGGCGAACACGATTGCGGAGGGTGCCACCAACGGCACGGCGGTGGCCGGCTTCGACGCCGAACTCGAGCGATCCCAACGGGCCGCCGGTCACGTTCTCGCTGACCAACAATGCCGGCGGGCGCTTCGCTATCGACGGGTCGACCGGAGTGGTGACGGTGCTGAACGGCACGCTGCTCAACTTCGAGAGCGCGACCAGCCATCTGATCACGGTGCAGGCCTCCGACGGGGCGGGCGGCACCAGCACGCAGGACTTCACCGTCAACGTGACCAACGTCAATCCGACGCAGCCGGTAGACGCCGATGGGGCGGCGAACACGATTTCCGAGGGCGCGGTCAACGGCACGGCGGTGGCCGGCTTCGACGCCGACTCGAGCGATCCCAACGGGCCGCCGGTCACGTTCTCGCTGACCAACAATGCCGGCGGGCGCTTCGCTATCGACGGGTCGACCGGAGTGGTGACGGTGCTGGACAGCACGCTGCTCAACTTCGAGAGCGCGACCAGCCATCTGATCACGGTGCAGGCCTCCGACGGGGCAGGCGGCACCAGCACGCAGGACTTCACCGTCAACGTGACCAACGTTGCGCCGGTTGCGACCGGCGACGGATATTCGACCGACGAGGACGCGGCGCTGAACGTCGCAGCCACCGGCGTACTCGGCAACGACAGCGACGTGCATGGCGGGACCATCACGGCGGTGCTCGATGTCGGCCCGCTGCATGCCGCCTCGTTCACGCTGCAGAGTGACGGCTCGTTCTCCTATACGCCGACCGGCGATTACAACGGCTCGGACAGCTTCACCTATCATGCGTTCGACGGCACCGCAGCGGGAAACATCGTAACGGTCAACCTGACCATCAACTCGGTTGTCGACATCGCCGACGACAATCCGTCGACCAACGAGGACACGGCGGTCGACGTGCAGGTGCTGACCAACGACTCGTTCGAGGGCGCTGGAAGTCGTCACGGCGGCCACCAACGGCGCCAACGGCACGACCACCTTCGATGCCGACTCGGTGATCTATACGCCCAATCTCAATTTCTCCGGCTCCGACTCGTTCACCTACACGGTGACGTCGGGCGGCGTGACCGAGACGGCGACGGTCAACGTCACGGTCAACTCGGTCAACGACGCGCCGCAGCTTGCCGGCTTCGGTGACGTCAGCGCCATGACGGAGAACGGCGGCGGGGTCACGCTCGACACCACCGCGAACGCGACCGTGAGCGACGTGGAACTCAATATCTCGGGCAGCAATTTCGCGGGCGCGATGCTGACGCTCGCGCGCAACGGCGGCCCCAACGCCGACGATACGTTCAGCGGGACCGGTTCGCTCGACCTGACCAACAGCAACGGGCTGGGCGAAAACGTCTCGCTCGACGCCGGCGCGACGTTCATCGGCACCTTCAGCCAGCCGGGCGACGGCACGTTCTCGATCACGTTCAACGCCACCGCCACCGCCGCGGACATCAATGAAGTCATTCGGAACATCGTCTACACCAATGTCGGCGATAACCCGCCTGCGACGGCGCAGATCGACCTGACCTTCAGCGACGGCAACGGCCAGCCCGGCGGGCAACCGCAGGGCAGCCTCGGCCCCGCTCCCGGCACCGCGATCGGCAGCTTCACGGTCAACATCACGCAGATCAACGACGCGCCGTTCCTGCTCAATGTTGCGGTGGCGGCGAGCTATTCGCTCGGCACCAGCGGGGTCGTGATTTCGCCGGCTCTCATCGCAGGCGATCCCGACGCGGCAGCTCCGTCGCCGCTCACCGGCATTGCCAACGCGACGATCAAGATCGAGAGTGGCTTCTTCGCCGGCGACGAGCTGTTCGTGAACCTGCCGACATCGGGCGGCGGCTTCTTCCAGGTCGACGAGGATGGCGATCCGCTCACCACTCCGGTCACCACGAACATCAAGGTGCTAAGCAACGCGCTTGGGCAGCTTGTGCTCTCCGGCAACGACACGCCAGCGCACTATCAGCTTGTACTGGACGCGGTGTCCTATCGCTCGACGGCGGTGGACCCGAGCAACGGAGGCGCCAACCCCTCCCGCAGCATCAGCTGGGTGATCAACGACGGCGCCCTCAACAGTCAGACGCCGAACCCCGATCCCGACAATCTCGTGAATGTCACCATACTTCGCTTCAACGCGCCCCCGACGATCGATCTTGATGCGAGCGGCGGTGGCACCGGCTTCACCACGACCTACGAGGAACGCGCGGCGCCGATCCGGATCGTCGATACCGACATTTCGATCACGGATCCGGACAACGCTGCGCTCAACAAGGCGAAGATCGTTCTGACCAACGCGAAGCCAGGGGACGTTCTGTCCATCCAAGGTCCGCTGCCGGGCGGCATCGACAGCTCGATCGACACGTCCGTTCCAGGACAGATCACGATCACCCTCACCAACTCGGCTTCGCTTGCCGACTATCAGACCGCGCTCGGGCAGATCCGGTTCAACAATCCGAGCGTCATCCCGGACATTACGGACCGCGACATCACCATCCAGGTCACCGACGGCACGAACGGCGACAGCAACATCGCGCACACGACGCTGCACGTCGTCGACCTGCCGAGCAACCAGGCGGACTTCAACGCCGACGGCATCAATGACGTGCTGCTGGGCCAGAAGAGCAGCGGGTTTGTTGCCGAATGGCTGATGAACGACGGACAGATCGGCCAGAATCTAGGCGTCGCAACGCTCGATGCCAATTTCCAGGAGCCCGCTTTCCTCGGTCCGGGGCAGTGGCGCTTCCAAGACACCGGCGACTTCAACTCCGATGGAAACTCCGACATCTTGTGGCGTCACAGCAATGGTCAGGTCGTCCTCTGGGAGATGGACGGCTCGCAGATCACCAACAATCAGTCGGTCGCCATGCTCGGCACCGAATGGCGCAACGAAGGCGTCGGCGACTTCAACGCCGACGGGCACGCCGATGTGCTCTGGCGCAACGACATCACTGGCCAGGTCGCGCTCTGGAACATGGACGGCGCGCAGATCACGAACAACCAGCAGGTCGCCGCGGGCCTCGGAGGGAACTGGCACTTCCAGGGACTGCTGGATGCCAACGGCGACGGCAAGAGCGACGTGCTGCTGCGCGACAACAGCGGCCAGGTCGTGCTGTGGACGATGGATGGTGCGCAGATCACGAACAATCAGTCGGTCGCCAACCTCGGGCTTGACTGGAACATCCAGGGCACCGGCGACTTCAACGGCGACGGCCTCGGCGACGTCGTGTTGCGCAATGACAGCGGTCAGGTCGTCATCTGGGAGATGAACGGGTCGCAGATCGTATCCAATACGTCGGTCGCGACGCCGAGCAACGACTGGCGCCTCGAAGACGTCGGCGACTACAACAGCGACGGCAACAGCGACATCCTGTGGCGCAATGCGAGCGGACAGGTCTCGATCTGGGAGATGGATGGGCCGACGATCACGGACAATCATGCCGTCGCGACGCTGAACTCCGATTGGACGATCCTCAATCGCCATTACGACGTGCTCTGAGCGGCGGCGAGTGAGCGGTTTTGAGCTTGGAAGGGGCGGCATTTGAAATGCCGCCCTCAATTGTGAGGGAGCGTCATGGCGCAGGCACCGCAGCCGAAAGTGGAGTTTCAATATGTCGACCGGCCGGACGTCGGCGAAACATTCGCGGATTACGTGCAGCGCATCCAGTTCGACGGGCAGACGCTGCGGATCGAGTTTGGCGTCACCCGGCTGGACGATCAAAGGTCGCAGGGTGTAGCGGCCACGGGCAAAAGATATCCGGTGTGCAGGCTGGTGTTGTCGACGGGCGCCGCAGTCGACCTGATGAACAAGATGCAGCAGATCACCGCGGAACTCGTCAAGGCGGGCGTGCTCCGGGCCGATGCGCCGGCGAAGCCCGCGCAGAAGCCGGGTTGATCGGATAGCCGCGAGTCCGTCGCGACTACAACAGTTCATACGACGGGGGCACGACTTTCCAGTCGATCCCGAGCGTCGTGACGGCGAGATTGCTGTCGATGTGCGCGCCGGTCATCCCCCAGAACGCCATGAAGCCGCCGTCGTGCCGCATGATGACATCGCTGCGGCCGTCCCCGTTGTAGTCGGCAATCGCCGCGACCCGATATGACGGCCCAGGATTGGCCACCGCAAGATTGGAGACGATCTGGTCGCCGTTCATCTGCCACAGCGCCAGGAAGCCGCTGTCGTGCCGCATCAGGATGTCGGTGCGGCCGTCGCCGTCGAAATCGCCGGTTCCGGCGATGTGATACTGCGGCCCGGGATTGGCGACCGCCGTGTTCGACGAGATCTTGTCGCCATCGAACTTCCACAGCGCTATGAAGCCGCTGTCGTGGCGCAGCAGCAGGTCGCTGTGCCCGTCGCCGTCGAAGTCGCCGGTGCCGCCGACGTGATATTGCGTGCTGGGATTGGCGATGCCCAGATTCCCGATGATCTGATTGCCATCCATGACCCACAGCGAGACAAAGCCGGAGTTGTGGCGCAGCAGCGCGTCGCCCTTGCCGTCGCCATTGAAGTCACCGGTTCCGGTGACGTGCCATGTCGGGCCCGGATCGGCGACGCCGAGGTTCTGCTCGATCTGTCCGCCGTTCATCTGCCACAGGGAGACGAAGCCACTGTCGTGCTGCATAAAGACATCAGCGCGGCCGTCGCCATTGAAGTCCGCAACGCCTGCGGCGTGCCACGAGGCGGCCGGCGCGCCCACTGTCGGATTCGACAGGATCTGGTTGCCCGCCATCTGCAACATTGCGACGGTGCCGTTGGTGTTCTGCAGCAGGATGTCGCTCAGCGAATCGCCGCCGAAGTCGCTTGGGCGTTTCGCCAGTATCGCCGACGGGTCCATTCCCGCCACGGTCTGGTCGCTGAAGACCAGCCATTCGACATTCGTGAGATTGTCGGTGCCGTCCGGTCCCGCGACACGCACGCCAGTCGTTCCGAGCGGGGTGATGGTATAGGCCGAGCGGGGCCCGGAGAAAGCTGCAAAATCGGAGCCGGTCCCGCCGTCGATCGAGTCGTTTCCGCCCGCACCCCGAATCGTGTCGTTGCCGTCAGCGCCGAGAAAAACTTCCGCTGCGCCCAAGCCGGTAATAACGTTGCTCGATCCGTTCCCCACTATCGTGAGAGCGGGTGCTCCATCGATCAGCGTCAGATTTATTTGCGACGCCGGCATGAAATACGAATTCGGCCCGAAATCCTGCGTACCGTAGACCACTCGAATGCCATCGATGTCGTCCGTCTGCAGCCCGGTCAGCGAGGTATTGATAAAGGGATTCATGATCGCGACATCGCCGCCGGACGGCTCGTGATTCAGTCCGAGGGCATGGCCGATCTCATGGAGGGCCGTGAGGAAGAAGTTTTGAGCGCTGGAGAAGAACGAAGTATTGCCACTATCGAAAACAATGTCTCCGCCGGCGGCGGATGAAGACGGAAAAAAAGCGCGCGCAAGGACGTTGGATCCGTTTTGCCCGTCGATGAAGCCCCCTACCACCCTGATCGTCGGCAAGGTCCCGGTGCCGATGTTTGCTCCGCCATCGGCAATCTGAATGAATTCGATATTGCCGACTGACGCCCAAGCATCGAAGGCCCGTCGAAGCTCGGCTTGATAATCGAAGGGGAGAAAAGTCCCCATGTCGACGGTCGAGCCGGTGAAAAAGGTTTGACCAGTGCTGTTCGTCCAGCCGGCCCCTGCAAGGCTCCAGGCCACGACGCCGCCTGAACTACCGAGTGAAGTCGTGAACGAGCCGGAAGAACTTCCGGTATCTCTCCACCGCCCGCCGGAAGTCACGAAATCCGCAACACCCTCGTCTGACGGGCCTATGGCGTATGCCAACGCGCTGCTGCCCGGGTCTGGTGGATTGAGAAGGTTCCCGCAGCCGAGCCCGCCCGAGGGAACACCTGCCAGATTGCAAAGGATGCACATGTCCTGTTCGTTTCGTCCCCGCGCGTCAGACCCGATTCGCCCGTACGCCAAGCTACCGTGAACGATTCAGTGATGGCCAAAATGTGTTGAAATAATCGTGAAAAGGTCGAAGGCGATTAAATCAAATCCGTCACACTGTTCCAACCCGGAACCGCCCGATACCGCTGCGGCCGGCGCGCTCTCACTTCTCCCGGAACGCCTTCGCGATCTGGTCCTGGAACGGCCGCACGAAATAGGAAACGACCGTACGAATCGTGGTCTGGATGAACACTTCCACCGGCATGCCGGGGACCAGCTTCACTCCCTGGTCAAGGCGCGCGAGCTCGGTCGGCGGCACCACGATGCGGACCGTGTAGTAGCTCGCACCGGTGCGCTGATCGAGCGTCACGTCAGCCGGACACGATGGATACTTCCCCGTTGATTTCCGGCGTCGTGCGGCTGTTGAAATTGGTGAAGCGCATCACGGCCGTCTGCCCGACCCGCACCTGATCGATGTCCTGCGGCTGTACCTTGGCCTCGACGATCAGCTTGTCGGCCGCCGGCACGATCAGCATGATCTGCTGGCCCGCCGAGACGACGCCGCCGACGGTGTGCACGTCGAGCTGGTGCACCATGCCGTTCTGCGGCGCGCGGATGTCGATGCGCTTGAGCTGGTCCTCGGCCGCGACCTTTTTCTCGACCAGCTCCGCCGACTTGCCGCGGATATCGGCGAGGTCCTTGCCGACCTCGGTGCGCATGTCCTGATCGATCTGCAGGATCTGGATCTTGGTCTCGGCGATCTTGCCCTTGGACTGCGCGATCGAGGCGATGAGCTGCCCGCGCTCGCCTTCGAGGCGCGCCTGCTCGCGTTCCAGCGTCGTGACCCGGGTGAACTGGACGAGCTGCTTCGCCCACAGCTCGCGTACGCCCTCGCAGTTCCTTCTTGATCCACTCGACCTGCCTGTCCTTGGAGGCGACCTGCGCGGTGAGGCCGCTGATCTCTTCCTCCGACTGCAATACGCGCTCGGCAAGCTGCGACTTCAGTCCCTCGCGCGTCTTTCGCCGGATCTCGAACAGCGTCGCCTCGCCGGCGAGAACGTGGCCAACCTCCGGATCGTTCCTTGCGCGCGAGCAGGTCGTCGGGGAAAATCGACGCTTGTCTTTGCCCTCGAGCTCGGCTTCCTCGCGCGCGCGGCGCGCCGCCAGCTCGTCCAGCCCCTTGACCACGATCGCGAGATTGGCGCGGGTCTGGGTATCGTCGAGCCGGATGACGACGTCGCCGATGTTGACGATGTCGCCGTCGCGCACGCGCAATTCGGCAACGACGCCGCCGGTCGGGTGCTGCACCTTCTTGACGTTGGTGTCGACGACGAGCTGGCCCTGCGCGATCACCGCGCCGGCAAACTCGCTGGTCGCGGCCCAGCCGCCGATGCCGCCGACCAGCAGCACGACAACCACCAGGCTGATCAGGAGATGGCGCCGGATCGATTGCGCGCGGGTTCATGATGTCGTTCCTCCGGCTTCGCCGACCAGGCGCAATCCGCCGCCGCCCGCAGCTGCCGCCGCCGGAGCCGGGACGGCGGGCTGCGCCGCCGCCGGCTGCTGCGGCGCGAACAGCTTGGCCAGCACCTCGTCCCGCGGCCCGAGCGCGTGCGCGCGCCCGTTGAGCATCGCGAGCACCTGGTCGACGCCGGCCAGCGCGCTCGGCCGGTGCGCGACGACGACGACGATGCCGCCGCGCGCACGCACGCGCATGATCGCCTGCGTCAGCGCCTTGTCGCCGTCGGCGTCGAGGTTGGAATTCGGCTCGTCCAGCACGACCAGGAACGGATCGCGATAGAGCGCGCGCGCGAGCGCGATCGCGCTGGCGCTGTCCGGCCGAGAGCACCGCGCCGCTCTCGCCGATCTGCGTGTCGTAGCCCTCCGGCAGCCGCACGATCATGTCGTGCACGCCGGCCGCCTGGCTGGCCGCGATGATCGCCTCGGACGGCGCGTCCGGCTCGAAGCGCGCGATGTTCTGCGCGACGGTGCCGGCGAACAGCTCCACGTCCTGCGGCAGATAGCCGATGTGCTGGCCGAGCTCGGCCGGCGACCATTGGTCGAGCGCGGCGCCATCGAGGCGCACCTTGCCGCGCAGCGGCGTCCAGACGCCGACGATCAGCCGCGCGAGCGAGGACTTGCCGGACGCGCTCGGCCCGATGACGCCGAGCCCCTGCCCGGCCTTGAGCGTGAAGCTGATGTCCTGAACGACGAGCCCGCTGCACGCCGGGCGGCGCGCCGACGACATTTTCCACGACCAGGTTGGCCTTCGGCGCCGGCAGCGCCATCGGCTCGGCGCCCTTGTCCATCGCGGCGAGAAAATCGGACAGCCGCCGCCAGCTCTGGCGCGCCGAGACGAAGCCGCGCCAGTTGGCGATCGCGAGTTCGACCGGCGCGAGCGCGCGGGCCACGATGATCGAGCTCGCGATGATGATGCCGGCGGTCGCCTGCTGCTGGATGCACCAGATAGGCGCCAAGGCCGAGCACGCCGGACTGCAGCGTGAAGCGCAGCACCTTCGAGATCGCGCCGAGGCCGCCGGCGACATCCGAGGTCTGCTGCTGGCTCAGCGAGATACTTGGTGTTGGCCTCGCCCCAGATCTTGCCCATGCGCGGCGCCATGCCCATCGCCTGCAGCACCTCGGCGTTGCGCCGGCCGGCATCGGCGAGACTGTTGCGCGCGCCGACATGCGTCATGGCCATGCGCGACGGCCGGCGCGTCATGAATTCCGACATGAGCGTCAGGCTGGTCAGGATCGACCGCGCCGACGAGCGCGGCGATGCCGATCCAGGATGGAACAGAAAGCAGATCAGCAGATAGATCGGCATCCACGGCAGATCGAACAGCGCGAGCGGGCCGGTGCTGACGAGGAAGGCGCGGATCTGATCGAGATCGCGCAGCGGCGCGAGGCCGTCGCCCTGCGTCTTGGAGCGCAGCGGCAGCTGCACCACGATGTCGTAGACGCGCCCGCTCAGCCGCTCGTCGAGCGTCGCGGCGACGCGGACCAGGATGCGCGAGCGGATGACGTCGAGCACGCCCTGAAAGGCGAACAGCGTCAGCGCCAGGATCGAGAGCGCGACCAGCGTCGGGATGCTGCGGCTCGGCAGCACCCGGTCGTAGACCTCGAGCATGTAGAACGAGCCGGTCAGGTACAGAATATTGATCAGGCCGCTCATCAGCCCGACGCGCGATGAAGGCGTGCCAGCACGCCGACAGGGCCTCGCGCAATTCCGACGACGCCGCCGGGCGCGGCGCGGAACGGGCCAGGCTCATCAAAGACATCAATCCCCGCTTTCGCTCAACTGGGCCTCTCGCCGCTGAGCCACGTCACCTGCGCGGCGAGCCGCAGCGCTCGCCGGTCGCGCAACCTTATTCGCCCTGCGAATTTGGCCAATACTACCACGGCTCGACGCGCGCTCGGTTAACAGATTACCCGTCTGCGTTGGTGTTTTTTTTGCGGTTCCCGCGACCCGCGCCGGATGCCAGCGTATGCGGGAGCGTCGCGTCGGTTAACCATTTGAAAACACGACAGAACTTGAAGGTTAGCCGATATGCTATGGCGACGCGGACATCTCCACCTTGAAGCGATCGGTCCCGCTTGACCCCCGACGGGTTCACACGTTCATTGCCCCCATGGACATCAGGCACCTCGATCTCCCCGGATTAGTCTTGCTGCGCCCACGGCGGTCTCGCGACGCGCGCGGATATTTCGCCGAAACCTATAACGAGAAGACTTTTCACGCGGCCGGGATCACGGCCAGGTTCGTGCAGGACAACCAGTCCTTCTCGGCCAAGCGCGGCACCATCCGCGGCCTGCATTTCCAACTGCCGCCCGCCGCGCAGGCGAAGCTTGTCCGGGTCTTGCAGCGGGAGCGTATATGACGTGGCGGTCGATCTGCGGGTCGGATCGCCCACCTATGGGCGCTGGGTCGGGGAAACTTTGACGGCGGACGGCGGAGAGCAACTGTTCGTGCCGCGTGGCTTTGCCCACGCGTTCTGCACGCTGGAGCCCGACACGGTCGTTGCCTACAAGGTCGACGAATTCTACGCGCCCGCGAGCGACAGCGGCCTGATCTGGAACGATCCCGACGCTTGCGATCGACTGGCCGGTCGCGCCGGAGGACGTGGTGCTGTCGGACAAGGACCTGAAGCTCGGCCGCTTCGCCGACTTTGTTTCGCCGTTCAGGTACGAAGGCAACTGATGTCCAAACGCATCCTCGTCACCGGCGGTGCCGGCTTCATCGGCTCGGCGGTCGTGCGCCACATCATCCGCGAGACCGGGCATCAGGTGCTGGTGGTCGACAAGCTCACCTATGCGGGCAATCTCGATTCGCTCGGCGCCCGTGTCGAACGATCCGCGCTATGCCTTCGTGCGCGCCGACATCGCCGATGCGCCGAAGATGCGCGAGCTGTTCGAGCAGCTATCAGCCCGACGCCGTGATGCATCTCGCCGCCGAAAGCCATGTCGACCGCTCGATCGACGGGCCCGGGCGAATTCATCCAGACCAACGTGGTCGGCACCTTCACGCTGCTGCAGGCGGCGCTCGGCTATCTGGCGCGGCCTGCCCGATGCGAAGAAGGACGCCTTCCGCTTCCATCACATTTCGACCGACGAGGTGTTCGGCTCGCTCGGCGAGGAGGGCCTGTTCTGCGAGACGACCGCCTACGATCCGCGCTCGCCCTATTCGGCCTCCAAGGCGGCGTCCGATCATCTGGTGCGCGCCTGGCACCACACCTACGGCCTGCCGGTCGTCGTGACCAACTGCTCGAACAATTACGGTCCGTATCATTTTCCCGAAAAGCTGATCCCGCTGATCATCATCAATGCGCTCGAAGGCCTCAAGCTGCCGGTCTACGGCAAGGGCGCGAATGTGCGCGACTGGCTGTACGTCGACGATCACGCGCGCGCGCTGCTCGCGGTCGTCACTGAGGGCACGGTCGGCCAGACCTATTGCGTCGGCGGGCGCTGCGAGAAAACAAATCTCGACGTCGTCGAAACGATCTGCGCGCTGATGGACGAGCTCGCGCCGAGCGCCAAGATCGGGTCCGCGCAAGTCGCTGATCGCCTTCGTGGCGGACCGTCCCGGGCACGACCTGCGCTACGCCATCGATGCCTCCAAGATCACGACCGATCTCGGCTGGGAGCCGCAGGAAACGTTCGAATCCGGCCTGCGCAAGACGGTCGAGTGGTATCTCGCCAATCGCACGTGGTGGGAGCGCATTCGCAGCGGCGTCTATCGCGGCGAGCGGCTGGGAGTCGTTGCGTGATCCTGGTGTTCGGCGGCAACGGCCAACTCGGCCAGGAACTGACGCGCGCAGGCGCCGCGCGCGCGATGCCGCTGGTCGCGCTGTCCCGCGCGCAGGCCGACATCACCGATCGCGCGGCCGTCGGCGACGCGATCGAGCACCATCGTCCGTCGCTTGTCGTGAATGCGGCGAGCTACACCAAGGTCGATCTCGCCGAGACCGAGATCGAGGCGGCGCGGCGAGCCAACGAGAGTCGGCCCGGCGATCGTGGCGGCCGCCTGCGCCGCTGCGGGCGTTCCGCTGATCCATATCTCGACCGACTATGTGTTCGACGGCACCAAGCCGCGGTCCCTACGTCGAGGGCGATCCGATCGCGCCGATCAACAGCTACGGGCGAAGCAAGGCCGCGGGCGAGCGCGCGGTGCGCGAGACGACGCCGCTTCACGTGATCATGCGGACGTCATGGGTCTACGGCGAGTTCGGACAGAATTTCCTCAAGACCATGCTGCGGCTCGCGGCGACGCGCGATGAATTGCGCGTCGTCGCCGATCAGCGCGGATGCCCGACCTCGACCCCCGATCTCGCCGGCGCAATCCTGGCGATCGCCCCGCAGCTTGCTCGGCGGCGACAAGATCTGGGGCACCTATCATTTCGCCGGCTCCGGCGTGACGACGTGGCACGGATTTGCCAGCCGCATCGTCGCCGCGCAGGCGCCGCTGACCGGACGCGCGCCGCGCGTCACCGCCGATCACCACCGCGGAATTTCCGACGCCTGCACGCCGGCCGGCCAATTCGGAACTCGATTGCAGCCTGTTCGAGCGCGTCTTCGGGTTCCGTGGACGCCCGTGGACCGACGAGACCGACGCGATCACGCGCGCATTGGTCGGCGCGCAATATCGAGAAGGAACCGCATGTCGCGTAAGGGCATCATTCTGGCCGGCGGCTCCGGCACGCGGCTGCACCCGCTGACGCTTGTGACGTCGAAGCAGCTGCTGCCGGTCTACGACAAGCCGATGATCTACTATCCGCTGTCCGCGCTGATGCTGGCGCGGCATCCGGGAGGTCCTGATCATCACGACGCCGCAGGATCAGGCCGCGTTCAAGAATCTGCTCGGCACCGGCGAACAGTGGGGCATGCGGCTCGAATACGCCGTGCAGCCGAGCCCGAACGGCCTTGCGCAGGCCTTCGTCATCGGCGCCGACTTCGTGCGCGGCCATCCGTCCTGCCTGATCCTCGGCGACAACATCATCTACGGCCACGGGCTGTCCGAGGTGCTGCGCGGCGCCGACGAGCGCAAGAGCGGCGCGACGATCTTCGGCTATTGGGTCGACGATCCGGAGCGCTACGGCGTCATCGAGTTCGACGACAAGATGCGGGTTCTGCTCGATCGAGGAAAAGCCGAAGCAGCCGAAATCGAACTGGGCGGCGATCGGGGTCTATTTCTACGACGAGGACGTGGTCGAGCTGGTCAAGGAGCTCAAGCCGTCGGCGCGCGGCGAATACGAGATCACCGATCTCAACAACCTCTACGTCGCAGCAGGGGCGCTTGACAGTCGAGCGGCTCGGGCGCGGCTATGCCTGGCTCGACGCCGGGACCTACGACTCGCTGGTCGAGGCCGCCGAATTCATCCGCGTGCTGCAGCGGCGGCAGGGCCAGCTCATCGCAGCACCCGAGGAGATCGCCTTCCACAACGGCTGGATCGGTGCCGACCAGCTGCGCGCGCAGGCCGCCAAGTTCAGCAAGACGCAATACGGCACGCGGCTGCTCGACAATTTGCGCACCTGAGCGCGCTGGGCCGCCACGTGCCGCACACTCGCGGCGCGAACTTGCGGCAGCGCGGTTGCGCCGCTATAAGCGGCGCCTTCGGAGTGTAGCGCAGCCTGGTAGCGCACCTCGTTCGGGACGAGGGGGTCGCAGGTTCAAATCCTGCCACTCCGACCAATTACTTCACAAAATCAGATAGTTAAAAGAGATTGTTCGCCGCTAGATCGACGCCGTGCGCGAGGACTCGATCGTCAATAACGCGTCCGGCGAAGTCTCACGCGGGGCAGCGATCCGCGGCGGGATATCGAGTTGAAACAGCCGATCCGGAGTAAGGCTGAGGTTCGGACTATAGCACGGGTCATCTTTGATGATGTCGCCCCAGCGCGCGCGCAGAACGTCGCCGGCATCGTGAGGCGTGCCAACGCCGCTGTCGGCGGTGAATCGATGCTGCATCTTCGCCGTCGGCACCCAAACCGTGCGGAGCCCAGCGCGGCGCACGCGAAGGCAGAAATCGATTTCGTCGAGCGGAGTAGGCTGGCTCGCGTTGAACGCGCGGGTGGCGTGGAACGCGTCGCGCCGGATCACCATGCAGGCAGATGAAACGCAGGTGTAGTCCTGCTCGAGAGCGGCGCGGCCGATATAGCCAGCGGAGGCAGCGTCGAATCCGCGGAACGGATATCCAGCAACTCCGTCCGCTCCGAGAATGATTCCCGCGTGGAGGATTTGACCGGACTGATCGGTGATCATCGGCGCGGCAATTCCGATGTCGTCGAGGACGGCACGGGCGACCAGGAGATCGAGCCAGTCGTTGTCGCGAGGCGCAACGCCGCCGTCCAGAAAGCAAAAAAGCGAACCGCGGGCTTCCGCTGCCGCGCGATTGATCCAGGACATCCGGTCTGACGCGTTCTCCTCGTTCGCCAAAATTCGTATGCGTGGATCGCTGGCCACTGCGCGCGCTGCCTCGACATCTTCAAAGCCCGCCGCCAAGATGAGCTCGAAATTGCGATAGGCCGTGTTGCTCAAAATCGAATTGAGCTGATCAACGCTCGGCTGTGCGACGATGACGCTGACCAGCGGCTGCGGCGCTGGCATATCGTAGGAGACCTGGTAGTAGCCGGCCAAAGCGCGCTGGACCGATCCGCCCCCGATCGTCCGCTTGAGATGTTCCTCGATGGCGCGTCGTCCCGCATGCCAGGCGTAGGGCTTGGACTCCTCACTCGTCGCCGCGGAGCCCGGCAACGTGCGCCAGTGATAGAGCACGCGCGGAATGTGGCGAATTCGCTCCGGCTTCGTTGCCTCGGCGCAACGCAAGACCAGATCGTGATCTTGCGACCCTTCAAATCCCTCGCGAAAGGCCCCGACCTGTTCGACGAGATCGCGCCGGAACACGCCGAGATGGCTGAATGCGTTGTGCGACAGCATCAGGGCCGGATTCCATGCGCTCTTGAAATACGGATCGAAACGCCGGCCCTCTTCGTCGATCTTGTCTTCGTCGGAGAAGAGCAGGTCGACATCAGGGTGTCCCGAGATCGCGTGCGCAACCAAGTAAAGTGCGTCCGGCGGCAGCACATCGTCTGCATCCATCAGCGCGATGTAGGCGCCGGTTGCGAGCGCGAGCGCGCTGTTCGAATTCGCGCTGATATGGCCGTTTGTTTCGCGGAACGTGATGCGGATACGCTCGTCCTGCGCTGCTTCAGCTTTCAGGAGTTCGCGAATCCCCTCGATGGTCGATGCGTCGTCGGAGATGCACAGCTCGAAGTGCGGGTAGATCTGCTCGCGCACGGACGCAATGGCGGCACGAAGCCATCGAAGTTCGATATTGTAGACCGGCATAATCACCGAGATCAGCGGACGTGCGGCGAACGCCGCGATGCTCGCTTCCATCGCCGCGCGAGCGGGCGGACTGATCGTACCGTAGGCATCCAGCCAGCGCCGATACTGATCGGGTGCGATGGAGTCGGGCGCCTTCGTCCCCCGGGACTGCGAACCGCGCCAGGCGCTCAGGCCGAGGCGCCCCAGCAAGGCCGCGAGCGCACGCACGGGCGCGGTTTTTTTCCACGGCGAGAAGGCGGGCTTGTCGGGCTTGGGCGTCATGTCTCAGCCGCAGGAGTGGTCCTGCTACATCGGCGGGCGGCGCGACCGTTCGGTAGCATTGTGGGTGCTGGATTGCCAGTACGCCAAAGTTTGCAGTGCCGAATTCTCATTTACCGTCAGTAAGGTAGCGGGCGCCGGAATTACACAGGAATGACAACGGCTGCGCGCGGAACCCTTGCAGACGCGGCATGAAGCCGGTACCAAACCGGCCTCGCTGGTCCCGCGCGAAACGGTGTGCCGGCGAGTTAATGCCGCCGGATAACTTGCCGTAATGACGACCGTTGCTGCGCCCAGCTTCTCCTCAGCGCGCTCTTCCTGGCGTTTCCGCGAAGCTCTTCGTGATCTCACTGAAGGGCTTGCGCATTGGGAACTGTGGTCGAGGCTTGGCTGGCAGGACATCCGGCAGCGGTATCGCCGTTCGATCGTGGGGCCGTTTTGGCTCACCCTCAGCATGGGGTTGGTGATCGGCGGCCTGGCATATCTTTATGCCGGTCTGTTCGGGCAGAAGCTCGACGACTACTTGCCCTACGTAGCGCTTGGGATGATCGTTTTCGCCCTTGTCTCAAGCCTCGTGACCGACGGGAGCACGGTGTTCATCACGGCCGGTCCGACCATCCTGCAGATGAAGGCGCCGCTGAGCATCTACCTCTACCAAATCCTGTGGCGGAACATTCTCATCTTCGCGCACAACATCGTCATCTATGCGCTCATCGTGATCTTCCTGCGGCCAAGTCTTGGGTGGAATGCGCTGCTATCCATTCTCGGCCTAGTTCTGGTGATCAACAACTGCTTCTGGGTCGCGCTTGTTCTTGGCGGACTCGGCGCGCGATTTCGCGACGTTCCGCCGATCGTCAGCAGCGTCATGCAAATGGCATTTGTGCTGACGCCGGTGTTCTGGACCCCGGCTTCGTTGCCGAACCGTGAACTGTTTGTGAATCTCAATCCGTTTTATTACCTGATCGACATCGTGCGGATGCCGCTCATGGGTCAGACCCCGCCGATGTCGATGTGGCTCGTCGTTATCGGCTTCAACTGCGTAAGCATCGTCGCGGCCGTCCTATTCTTTGCGCGCTATCGC
This sequence comes from uncultured Alphaproteobacteria bacterium, assembly GCA_963778455.1. Lineage (GTDB taxonomy): Bacteria > Pseudomonadota > Alphaproteobacteria > Rhizobiales > Xanthobacteraceae > PALSA-894. Next base: position 357,146 of record CAVZUL010000004.1, on the reverse strand, counting down.
ACCCGCATCGCCTATTGGGTGTGACATGGCCGCGATTTCGATCAACGACGTCTCCGTCTCGTTTCCGATCTACAGCTCGGGAAGCCGCTCGCTCAAGAAAGCGGTGATCGCGGCGTCGACCGGCGGGCGCATCGGTCAAGACGAAAGGCACGTTGTCATCCAGGCTCTGGCAAATGTTTCGCTTGAAATCGGCCATGGCGACCGTGTTGCGCTGCTTGGACACAATGGCGCCGGAAAAACCACGCTGCTGCGGGTGATGGCCGGAATTTTCGAGCCGATCACCGGCGCTATCGTCGTTGAGGGCCGCATTACTCCGCTGTTCGATATTCAGCTCGGGATCGACCCGGAGAGTACCGGCTACGAAAACATCGTTCTGCGCGGGCTCTATCTCGGCCTGTCGAGGGCGGAAGCTCTTGCCAAAATGGATAGCGTCGCCGAGTTCACCGAGCTCGGTGAATTCCTGAAATTTCCGGTGCGGACGTATTCGGCCGGCATGCAGGCGCGCCTCGCATTTGCGATGGCAACCTCTGTCGAGCCTGAGATTCTGCTGCTGGACGAAGGAATCGGCGCCGGCGACGCCGCTTTCGTCGAGAAGGCAGCCAAGCGGCTGGACAGTTTCATCGAGCGGGCCGGCATTCTGGTTCTGGCGTCGCATGCGCCAACTCTCGTGCGGCGCCTTTGCAACAAGGCGATCGTCATGGAACATGGGCGCGTGGTGTGGACCGGCGACGTCGAGAACGGGCTGCAGATCGGCGCGGGAACCGCGTGAGCGCGCTCGTCGAGCTGGATAAAGTCCGTCCGTGATTATTCGGGTGGTGAGGGAGGTTCTTGGACGCATCCGCTCGCGGCGCAATCGCGAGCTGATCGTCCAATCCGGAATCTTCGACAGCGAGTGGTACCTCGCGACCAACCCGGACGTCGCCGCGACCGGCGCCGATCCTCTCGAACATTTCATGTGGACCGGCGCGGCCGAAGGGCGCGATCCCAATCCGATGTTCGATACCCGATGGTATCGCGCGATGAATCCCGACGTGGCGGCGGCCGGCTGGAATCCGCTGGTGCACTATCTGCGCTACGGTGCCGCGGAGGGGCGGCAACCGCATCCGATGTTCGACGTGCGCCGCCGATTGGAGGCGACGGCGGAGCAGGATCGCTCCGGCGCCGCCGACAACCCGCTGTCGCGCTATCTGCGCGCGCGCCGGGGCCGGCGAAGCGCGCGGGTGGGCAACGCCGGACGGCCTTCAACGGTGCGGGGGGGCGACGCGCTCGCGCGGCTGCGTCAGTCCTCGCCTTCCGACTTCGATGCGCTCGTCGCGCGTTTGCGATCCGCCGGCATGTTTGAGGAGGAGTTCTATCGCGCGCTCCGGAGTGATGTCGGCGCCGACGAACACGCCTTCGAACACTTCTTGCTGAACGGAGAGGGGGAGGGGGCGCTTCCTTACCCGGGTTACGCCCAGCCGCGCGTGGTCGCGAGCCTGCTCGCACGCGGCCTGCCGGTAGAGGGCAGTGTTTATGCGACGTTCGTGGACTCCCAACTCGCCGCTTTCCGCGAACGGTCGGCCAAGGATCAGGCGGCGCAACGCGCGACCTGGGTCACGCCGAGAGAGATGACGGTCGTGTCGTTCGACGGGTCGTCCGAGCGGACGTATCGGGCGACCGCGCGCCCGAGCGATCGGCCTGCGCTACGATGGAAGCTCGATCGCGAGACCGCGTTCGTCATTCCCTTCGTCGCGCCGGATGTTTCGCTGCGTTCATTGTCCCTGGTGGCCGAGGGCGATGGCACCTCACGCGAGCCCATCCGGTTCAGTGTCGCCAAATCTCCTGACGGAGCCGGCGTCGTCGACGGAATTGCGCGCTGCGATAGCGACACGTTTGGTCTGATGTGTGCTCTGAACAGCGAATTCGAAAAAGGCCGCCGCTATTTCCTGCGCTTTGCATGCGACGGCGCGACCGGGCTCGAACTGATCGCGACTGAATTTTACCCCGTGCCCCTCGCCGCACTGCGCGACGAGCCTTCCGCGGGTTCGAAGCCTGCCGCGCGAGGAGCTGCCGCCGAGTCCTCCATCCTCGCGAAGGTGACTGCTTCGACGCTCGACATCCTGCGGCGCGACCCCAAGCGGGCGGTGGTGCCGAACATTCCGCCGGATGATCGGCTCTATCACGTCGCGGTCGTGACCATTCTCTATCGCAAGGCCGATCACGTCGCGGCATTCCTCGATGCGATCTTCCGCCAAACTTACTCAGGTCCAATCACGGTTGTGTTCGTCGATGACGGCTCTCCCGAGGAGGCGTTCTCCGACATCGAGCGGCGTATCGAACAGTCGGCGTCGCAGAAGCCCGCGAACGTCACCATCAAGACCGTTCGAAACGGGGAGAACGTGGGAAATTGCCTGTCTCGCAACGCCGGAATCGCAGCGGTCAGTGCCGATGTCTATCTGGTGATCGACGCCGATTGCCTGATCAATCGCGACTTCGTCAGCGCACACGCCGCTGAGCACCGGCTGCCCGGTACCAACGCGGTGGTCGGGCCATACAACATCGAGACCAACGGGCAGGACGGTTTCCGCCTCTTGCAGCGATTGGAGAACGACCCGGAGCACGTCACGGCTTACGCGAATATGCAGGACGAGCTGTTGCCCCACGCGTTCGTCAACACGGTGACGCGCAACTTCTCGATCAGCAAGCAGTGGCTCGATGCGCACGGCGCGTTCGATCCGATGCTGTCCTATTCGGCCAAACCGGATTCCGGATACGGTTGGGAGGACGTCGATATCGGCACGCGGATTTATGCAACGCGGGGACGCGTGCGCTACACGCGCGACGCGTTTTCAATCCATATGTCGCACGCAAGCTCGCTACCGCAAGCGGCGCAAGTGCGCGGCTCCGCCAGGAATTTCCGTTACCTCGTTGAGAAGCATGAGTTCATCCGGAGCGTTTGCCGCCGCTGGTATGTCGACACGGCGGACCGCATCGTGGAGTGGGCGCAGAGCACCGGTGCAACCTCCCCCGACATCGAGATGTTGCGGGCTGATATCGCGACGAAGAAGCCCGCAGTGGCTCCGCTGCTCCCCTACATGCGCAAGAGGTGCCCGCGCTATCGTGTGCTGACGCATCGCTGGCACGTGCCGCACCAATGCGAAATCTACAAGCTGCCGTTCGAATTCACCCTGGTGACCGGAACCGGCACGGGTTCGACCAATTCATGGAGCTACGACCAGCGGCCGCTTCCGGAAAACGCGCAGCTGGTCAGCATCGCGGATGTCGATCCCTCACAATTCGACATGGCGATCGTTCATTTCGATGAAAATGTGCTCTGTCCCGATCTGAGCAACGGCGTCTTGGGGACAGATTGGGGCGATACCTTCCGGTGGTTCACCGAGAACGTCAAAATTCCGATGGTCGGCGTTTGCCACGGGACATTGCCGTTCGTCGGTCAATATGCCGCGAACCCCAATCCGATCACCGAATTCGAAACGTACCGGGCAGACGCCGACGCGTTGCGTGAGCGCCTCGCCGGCGTGAATGTCGTGGTGAATTCGCATCAGGCGGCCGACGAATGGCGGTTCAGGAAATCCCGCGTGATCTGGCACGGTTACGATCCCCAGGAGTTTCTGCCCGGAAAACATGATCTCGATGTGGTCACCCATGGAGTTGACAAAGCAAGACCGCACTATCGCGGAGCGCATGCGCTGGAGACGACACTCGCCCGCCTTGGCCCTGACATCGGGGTTTCAACACACAAGCACACAGCCCAAACGCCAGTCCCCCGAGAGGATCCTCGCTATTCGGGGTTTGCCTTCCAGAACTGGCTCGACCACCTCGGCCGACACAAGATCTACCTCAACACGACCCTGCGCTCGCCGATGCCGCGGTCGCGCACCGAGGCGATGTTGTGTGGCGTTGTCCCGGTCAGCCTCGACAATCACGATGTGTCGCGCTTCGTCGAGAACGGCGTGAATGGATTTTACTCATCGTCACCCGAGGAGCTTGCCGACTTCTGCCGCTCCGTTTGCCGCAATCCGGCGATGCAGTCGAAGATGTCGGCGGCTGCCCGTGCTACGGCCATGGATGTCTTCAACCACGATCGCTTCTTGACTCAATGGGTTAGGTTGGTGGAGGAAACGATTGGCTGACGCTGGCGGTGGCCGGCCGCACTCTTGGGGCATTAATGGCGCAAAAGGTTGCATTGATCACCGGGGTGACGGGGCAGGACGGCGCCTATCTGGCGGAACTGTTGCTGGCGAAGGGGTACGTCGTGCACGGCGTGAAGCGGCGCTCCTCTTCGCTGAACACGCAACGCGTCGACCATCTTTACGTCGACCCGCACACGCCGAACGCGCGATTTTTCCTGCACTATGGCGATTTGACCGACGCGACGAACCTCATCCGGCTTGTGCAGGAGACACAGCCGACCGAAATCTACAATCTCGGCGCGCAGAGCCACGTCCAGGTCAGCTTCGAGACGCCCGAATACACCGCGAATGCGGACGCCATCGGTACGTTGCGTCTGCTCGAGGCGATCCGCATTCTGAAGCTGGAGAGCAAAGTCCGTTTCTATCAGGCTTCAACGTCGGAGCTTTACGGCAAGGTGCAGGAGACACCGCAGCGGGAGACGACGCCGTTCTACCCGCGCAGTCCTTATGCGGCCGCCAAGCTCTATGCGTACTGGATCACGGTCAACTATCGCGAAGCTTACGGAATCCACGCCTCGAACGGAATTCTGTTCAATCACGAAAGCCCTATACGTGGCGAGACATTCGTGACCCGCAAAGTGACGCGGGCGGTCGCGGCGATCGCACACGGGCTGCAGCAGAAGCTGTACATCGGTAATCTCGGCGCGAAACGCGACTGGGGCCATGCGCGCGATTACGCAGAGGGCATGTGGCTGATCGTTCAGCAGGAGCAGCCGGACGACTACGTACTCGCGACCGGCAAGGCACATTCCGTCCGCGAACTCGTGGAACATGCTTTCGCCGGGATTGGCCGGCGCATTGAATGGCGCGGGAAGGGCAGGGACGAGATCGGAGTCGATGCCAAGACCGGCGAAGTGCTGGTGGAGGTCGATCCTGGCTATTTTCGCCCGACCGAGGTCGATCTCCTGCTCGGCGATCCCACCAAGGCGCACACGAAGCTCGGATGGAAGCACCGGGTGTCGTTTGCTGAGCTGATCGCCGAGATGGTAGAGAGCGATCTCGCGCTTTTGGGCGGCAACCCAGTCACCAGCGATACGGCCAAGCGTGTCAAAGTTTAGCCTCAGCGGAAGGCGGGTATGGGTTGCCGGCCATCACGGGATGGTCGGTAGCGCGATCGTTCGCCGGCTGCGTTCGGTCGACTGTGAAGTCCTCGCCTCCGGCCGCAAGCAGGTTGATCTCCGGCGCCAGGACGAGGTCGAGCGCTGGGTCGACGACAACAAACCGGACGCAGTCTTCGTGGCTGCCGCGACGGTCGGCGGAATTCTCGCCAATGACACGCGTCCCGCCGAGTTTCTCTATGACAACATCGCAATTCAGACGAACATCATCGAAGCGTCCTATCGCGCCAATGTGGCGAAGCTGCTGTTCCTGGGGTCATCCTGCATCTATCCGCGGCTCGCTCCGCAGCCGATGCGCGAGGACTCGCTGCTCACCGGTCCGCTCGAGCCGACCAATCAGTGGTACGCGATCGCGAAGATTGCCGGCATCAAGATGTGTCAGGCCTATCGCCGCCAATATGGATGCGACTTCATCTCGGCAATGCCGACCAATCTCTATGGGCCCGGCGACAACTACGATCTGACCTCCAGTCATGTCGTCGCAGCACTGATCGCCAAGGCCCACGCTGCAAAGCAGGCAGGCCAGGACGGGCTCGTGGTCTGGGGGAGCGGCAACCCGCTGCGCGAGTTCATGTATGTCGATGACGTCGCCGATGCGTTGGTCTTCCTGATGGAGAACTATTCCGATGAGGATCATGTCAATATCGGCGTCGGCTATGATGTGACCATTCGCGAACTCGCCGAGATCGTGATGCGCGTGGTCGGCCTAAAAGGGCAGATCTGTTTCGACGCGAGCAAGCCGGACGGGACGCCGCGCAAGCTGATGGATTCTTCGCACCTGCTCGCGATGGGCTGGAAGCCGAAAACGACGCTCGAAGAAGGGCTCGGAATGGCTTACAAATTGTTTTTGCAACATGTCGGCGATCGACACGAAGGCATGACTACGCCACGAAGCCAGGCACAATCCGGGGCGACCTAGTCTGGCGGATCACCCTTATCTGCGCTTATCCGCGCAGCGCCAGCACGTTGATCCCCGCTCCGACTGGTACATCGGGAATGCTGGTTCCGTCGACGCCAAGCGATTTTCCATCGAGATGATGGAAGCGATATCCTGCTCGCCTCAAAATCGTAAGAAACTCTCCTGGATCATAGCCTTTTTCCAACAAAGTGTATGGAGCGTATTCAAGAACAATTGCCGGACCAAATTTGCTCAAGACGCTTTGGGCGCCACGCAGGACCTCGACCTCATAGCCATCGACATCTAGCTTGATGAGATCAATCTTTTGCAATCCTTCCGCGTCGATCAACGCGTCCAGCGTCATCACGACCGTCCCTTCAGTACCTTTGCTTACGCCCAGATGGTGCTCGTGCGCACCCTCGGCCGCGGACAAAGGCCAGGACGAAGGCACTGCCGAAGGTAACGGGGCGTCAGAGCGCCCCATCAACATTACTTGGTGGGCGCGAATTCTGGGCCGCAAATCCTCGTTTAGGCCAACTTGATCGGTCAACTTATCGAACGCATATTTGGTAGCTTCCACCGCGATCACTAAGCCGGACGCGCCAACGCTGGCCGCAAGAGGAAACGTGTGCGCTCCGATGTTTGCGCCGATGTCCACGGCCACAGAGTTTGCACGCAGAATGCGTCGATAGGCTGCGATCATCGATGGTTCAAAAGAGCCCAGCAGGTAAATCGCAAAATCAATTCCTTCGCGCAAATCCAACCGCCAGACAATTCCCCCTCGCCTGCAAACAACCACGGGGCCGGCGCCTCGAAGCTTGCGAGCAGTCATTACCGCGCGTTGAATCAAACCAGCCAGAAAGATTTTTGTCTTTGTTCGCACAATCATGCTCCTTTTCCGTATGTGCCCGTCAAGCGCCACAAAGACAAGGCAACCACAATGGCCTCTGACGCAAAATATACCGCCAGCCAAATCGTAATGCTGATAAGCGACTCCACTGTTCGCTCATGCCCAATAACGGCCGCCAAGACAAACCATGGCAGCAGGCACAAACTCGCGATCGTGTAGCCAAAAACTCCATAGCGGATGATTAAGAGGACAACACCACCAAAAGCCAAAGCGCAAATCCACGAATTCTTGTCCAGCAGAATGCGATCAAGCGCGATTAGCTGAAAATCGTCAGCCGAGGTCGGAAAAAGATGCCCGCGAGGCACTGTCGTCAAATCGTTTGCGCCGCTGTGCGAGATAAAGTGCATCAAGCGTCGCGCAAATAGGCTCGGAAGGTCCTCCAAATTCGCCCACAGCCAGGCAGTTGCCATCAATCTGAAGCTTTTTGAGCGCTCGTAGTCGTTGGGACTGTCCGCAAGGCTTGCCCGAATATCAGTGATCGCAAAGTTTCGCCAGACAGTGCCATCGCTCAGGTGAAGCTCTTGATACCGCCCGGGTGTGAGGGGCGCGCCGCCGCTTTCCCAAACGAATGCCTCGACGCCGCTCGTGGCCGTCGGAATAAAAGCGCCATAGTGCAGGTAGTTGCGTACGATCCAGGGTGACCACACGAGCAGCGCGCCGGCAACGAAGCAGGCAGCTTGCCAAAGACGAGTTCTGTCCCTCAATGAAATGATACCCTGCATGTTCGACCCTTCGCGCCGCATGCGAAAGCCAAACGCAGCGAATCCAAAGCATGCTGCCACGGCGAAAACCGAAGGCACCCACTGAGGCCGGTTGAGTGCCAGCAGTACGCAGACGGCGCCCGCCGCGATTGCGCACACAGGCGAACGCGTCCGAAGTGCGCGAAAATTGATTGCAATTGCGGAAATGAGCAGGGCCTCGGTGACTGCCTCCGTGCCCAGTTTCAGGCTCCAAAAGATCGATGGTCGCGACAGCGACACAACCAAAAGCAGCGCAGCGCCAAGCCACCGCCGGCCGGTCAACTTCACTATCTCGTAAGCCAGGAAAAGCGAGCCCACAAAGGTAACTGTCTGCACGAGGTAGCGAAACGCCAATTGATAATTGTCGCCGCCGAGGAGTATTGACACAGCGATAAAGCTAGGGGTAATCGGCGTATAGTATGAATACATGGTATCGCTGACGCCGAACGAAAAATGATTAACGATCCGGTTTGCGACCACGATATAATCGGCGATGTCGGAGAACGGCTCCTCAAAAGTGATCGACCAATAATACCAGCGGAGCGACCAGAAGATGCCTGCGAAGGCGGTTACAAAAATGATCGTGGCACAATTGACATGACGGCTGGCGTGAAGCCTCCGGATTCCTGCTATGGTCGCGTTCGATCGCAAGTTAGGCAGTCGCTTTGGAGCGCATCGAATACGCGCCAGAGTAACTCGCGCCGCCAGATTGTGCGTATTCGTTCAACGGCCCGGTCATCACCACTCACACAGCTTTGATGCGCAAGAACGCGAACAACACCATGCGCAGCAGCATCAAACCATGCCGGAAACGGGAGATCTGCGTTTCGCCATAGGTGCGGTTGGCGTAGCGGATCGGTATCTCGATCACCTTCAAATTGAGCTTTGCCGCGCCGAAGATCAGGTCGAAATCGCCGAATGGATCGAAATCTCCGAAGTAGGCACGGCCGGCCTTCAGCCGCTTGTAGTCCGCACGCGTCAGGACTTTCGTTCCACACAGGGTATCGGTGAAGCGCTGGCCAAGGAGCCATGTGAAGATCAGCGAGAACAGCTTATTGGCAACGAGATTGAGCACCCGCATGGCCTGATCTTCCATCCGGTAGACAAGCCTTGAGCCATTGACGAACTCGGCCTTACCGGACTGCATCACCTCCCAGAATTTCGGCAATTGCTCAGGCGGCATCGTGAGATCTGCATCGAGAATCATCAACACATCGCCGCGTGACGCATCGAGGGCGGTGAAAACCGCATCGGCCTTTCCCTTGCCCGGCTGGCGCATCGCCTTGATGTCGTATTGTGGGTAGGCGGCGACGACGCGATTGATCTCCTCCCACGTTCCATCCTTGGAGTGCCCCTCGATAAAGATGATCTCCATGTCCGGAGCGAAGCGCGGGATACGTCGGACCGCTGGTTCGATGTTGCCTTGCTCGTTGCGGGCGGGAACGACAATCGTCACCGACTTCGCATCTCTATCCCTATGACGAAGCGAGCGGCACACCGTGTAGTGCCGAAAACAAAGCGTACGGATCAGCGGAAATGGGGCGACAAAGCGGTTGACCAGTCGCCCAAGGCCGAGGAGCCGGAACGGCACAAGCAGTCGCTTCTCGCTCTTGACAGGCTCAAAGTCGGAAAGTGCCGCCAGGCCCCGGACGTCGACCGGCGCCAGAACGTTTTGCGGCGGTAGATGCATTTTCAAACGCAATGTTTCCGCCAGCTTGAGCGCCGGGTACCATAGATGCGAATAGTACGTGACGATGAGGCGCGTGTCGCAAGTGCACAAGGCGTGCAAATTGTTCAACATTTGCTGGCAATCGTCGAGCATGCCGATCGTATCGACGATCAGGATGAAATCGAATGGACCGGGCAGCGCACGCACGAAGGACTTGTCTTCGATATCTCCGGCAAAGAAAGTCAAATGCGGATTGGACTTTCGCGCCTCAACGATCATTGTCTCACTGAAATCTACTCCGACGCCAAATGTCGGCTTGAGACCAGAGAGCAGATGGCCGGTGCCGCATCCGAGCTCGAGGACACGCGCCCCCTCAGGAATGAGGAAGCGCAGGTAGAGCAATTCCTCGCTATGAAAGTAGGCGTTGCGCTTGAGCCAATCGCTTCGTTCCGACGCCACCTTGTCAAATTCGCGATGGACGGCATCTTTACGTAGGGACATCGGACCGCACACAACCAAGGTAGGCCAATTCTAGCATTGCAGGCCCTCAGCCACCGGTACGCCATATCTTTGCATGAATGATCTCGGCCTCGCAACGAGGGCCGCGCGCGCGAGGTCACGAGACTCAAAGCGGCTGGCGGCCGCCTTTCGCCAAGCCAATTCGCTATGCTGTTTTTTCCACGACCAGCATCATGCGGAACGCGGCGAGCCGGCCCAATAGCGGCTCCACCAAACGCTCGAGCCTCAGCACCCGATTTGCCATTCCGACCGTGATCAGGCTCCAGGGCTTGAACCCGCCGGTCAATGGATAGGCAGCCAGTGAAAACCAGACGACTTGAGCAATTTTCAGCTCAGGGAACATCTTACCGAAACGCTGGCGCTCGCGCGTGGCGATGAGCGTCGGAATAGCTTGGTTCGATTCATAAGGATTCCGCTTCGGATTGGGTGTTCCATCGACCAGCGGATCGGCCGCCATGCGCACGGGTTCGTGATGCAACAGCCGATAGAACAGCGTGCTGCCCCACGTGATGGCCGGCTCAACCATGACAATCCGGCCGCCAGGGCGTAGCGCGCGCGAAACCTCGCGGAAGAAAACGACCGGAAATTCGATATGATGCAACACATCAACCATCACTATGTTCGATGCCTTGCCGTCCGCGAACGGCAGATGCTGGGCGTCCGCGACACAATCGAGCCATGGAGCGAACTGGATGTCGGTTGCGACAAGATCGGGCAATCGCTGCTTCAGATTGCCGATGCCGCCGCCGATTTCCACCGTCAGGCCTGGGACGCAGACCGAAGCAATGCGATCGTAAAAATCATTGTATACGGCGCGCAGGACCGGCTTGCGGTCCCATGCCGTCGAGTATTCGTCGAGCGGCTCCGCCGCCGGCGCCGGCACGTTCTGCGGCGGCTGGTGCGTTTTCATGCGCCAAAGATCGGTCCAAACGAGCCCGGGCCTTCGCAAACACGGGCCGGATTGTCAATGCTGCGGGGGCCATGCTACGGGACCGAGCAATTGCGATTTGGGCAAGCTGCAGACCGTGAAACCGGTCGGACATCCCTCTTGAAAGCGATTGCTTACTGCAAGTAGGACGAATGACATCGTCTTTCATCCAGCCGCTTCTGCTTGGAATTTACCGGCTGCCCTTCGTCGACGCGTTGGTACGGACGCGAATTGGGTCTTCGTTCTTTGTTGTCTGCTACGACCTCTACAAGAATTTCGTGGAGGCCGCAGGAAACCACGCGCTCGCTCACCGCATTCCGCCTGGCAGCTGGGCGATCGACGTGGGTGCCAATATCGGCTTCTTCACCGAGCGCTTTGGGCGATGGGTGAAGGCGGGTGGGCGCGTCATTGCGATCGAGCCGGACGAGGAGAACCTCGCACTGTTACGCCGGCGCACCTCTGCCGCCGGTCTCGAGTGCATTGATGTGCATCAGGCGGTTGCGGTGGAAAAGAGCGGCATGGTTCGTCTGCAGCGCAATCCGCAACAGCCGACCGACCATCGGATCAGCGATGTCGGAGACCCTGTCGCCGGCGTGGCGCTCGACGACCTCGTGGAGCAGGCGGGAAGCCCCACGATCGGACTGATCAAGATCGACACCCAGGGGAGCGAGCACCGGGTTCTCGCAGGCGCCACCAGAACGTTGCGGCGCTGCCGGCCCAATCTGTTCATCGAACTCGACGACGCGGCGTTGCGTGAGAACGGCGCAAGCGCGGCATCGCTCGTCTATGAAATTCAGGGGCACGGCTACCGCTTCTTCACGATCGACCGCAGCGGTCGTGAGATTCCGATGCAGACGGACGCGGTTGTCGCAGCGGCTCTCACCGCGAGGCATGGCTATATGGACGTCCTGTGCATTCCGGTGTCAGATGCCGGGAATCAGACAGGTGTTGGCGCACGTTCCGGCGAATAGAACGCCCAAACGATCGCGCCGACAGACGAGGCGATCAGCACGACAAGCCCGAACGACACCGAGAAGAACAGCGCGCGGTCCATCGGCACGCCATGCGACTGCAACAGCGCCGTGACCGCCAGTTCGCGCAGGCCCCAGCCGCCGACCGTGATGGGGAGAAGCGCTACACCGGCCATGACCGCGAAGAGTGCTGCTGCGTCGACCACGGACAGATCGAAACCTTGGGCGCGGCCCAGCGACCATATGGAAGCGATCGTGAAGCCATGAACTGCCAGTGCGATCGCCACGATGTAGCGGCCGGCGGAGCGGCGCAACAAGACGTCGCTGCTTGCAAGAGCGAACAAACCGATCCAGCGTGTAAGCCGCCACCGGGCCAGCACCGGTGCAAACAGCGGCGCGAAAAGGATGACTGAGACGCCAACGGCCAGCAATGCACCGATAATCACGAGGACAATCCCACCATAACCGCCCAGCGCGGCCAACCTGGACGGAAACAACAGGACGCAGAATGTCACCGCCAAAAGAACTCCGACGCCGACGCCGCGATCGATCAATACGCTGACCAAACCCTCGCGCCACGACCTTCCCATACGCGCGAGGAGCCACACACGCATGCTATCCCCGACAACATTGGGAGCTACCTGTCCGAAGAATACACCGATCGCCGTAATTGCCATCAGCGGCCCATGCGGAGCAGGTCCATGATCAGTCGCGATGGCGTCGACGATCTTGCACCAACGAAGTCCGATGAGTGGGATCTGGATCACGAACAAGAGAACACTCAAAAGCACCCAAGGCGGACTCGTTGTGCTTGAAAGGCGGAGAAAGTCTTCCACCGAAATGGATCGCGACGCGTACCAAAGACAAGCGGCCGTGAAGACAAGCTTCAGGACGAAGGATATGACATTCCGAATCGTCAGGCGCGGTGGGGCGATTGTCGGTTCAGCCGGCTGAGCCATCGGATTCTCGGAACTTATGTCGGCTGTGGCCGGCTAACAGGGCGCGCCGAAACGGGATGCCGGACGATGGTGGGCGTTCACGAGCGCGATCGTAAAGGTTATCTCGGGCTTCGGGTCAAGTGATGTCGCCACGATTGTTGCCATCGCCAAGACCGGGCGCTATTGCATATTTTCTGCGCCAATCCTAATCCGTCTGCCGCGATCGTCAGTGTTCCGTCAAAACGCGCACCTATCAAGGGAATAGTCAGTGCCTCAAATGGCTGACCCAGTGCGACCCGCGGAACCTGCCGCGCCCCAGCCTTCGGACACATCCAAGCTACACCGCGCCGAAGTCGCGGAAGGTAAGCGCTTCGAGTTCGGCAAGAACTGGTCGCACTTCCTCGCACATCTCACGCCGGAGCGAATTCAGCTCGCGGAAGAGTCCGTGCGCAAGTTCTTGCAGAGTGACCGGTTGGATGGGAAGTCTTTTCTCGATGTCGGCAGCGGCAGCGGTCTCTTCAGTCTCGCCGCTCGCCGGCTCGGAGCAAGAGTCAGATCGTTTGATTTCGATCCGCAATCGGTTGCGTGCACGCGCGAGCTGCGCCGGCGCTATTTTCCCGACGACAACGATTGGACGGTAGAGCAGGGCTCGGTGCTGGATCGGTCCTTTCTCGGCACACTCGGCACGCACGACATTGTCTATTCGTGGGGCGTGCTGCACCACACCGGCGAGATGTGGGAGGCGCTGGAGAACGTGAAGCCGCTGGTCGCGCAGGGAGGTCAGCTTTTCATTGCGATCTACAATGATCAGGGCGAAGCGACTGACCAATGGGCTCGCGTAAAGCAGAGATACAACGCTCTCCCGCGCCCGCTCGCGTTCCTGTTTGCACTGGGCATTATCGGCAAGCACGAGGGCAAGGCTGCGGCAGCGTATGCCCGCTCGGGAACGATCCGCGAATGGCTCAAGACGTGGACCGAGTACGACCGGATTTCGACTCGCGGCATGAGCAAATGGCACGACTGGATCGACTGGATCGGGGGCTATCCCTACGAGCGGGCGTCCGTCGACCAGATCGTGGATTGGTTTGCCAAGGACGGCTTTCGTTTGACCAGGCTCGAAGATCGCTCGATGGGTTATGGCTGCAACGAATTCGTCTTTCGACGCGAGGCCGGAGTTGGGACGTACATCGATACGCCAATCCCGGGCGGCCGATGGATGGTGCGGCAGTTCGGCCGGCGCGTTGTGGGTCCCTTTGAACAAGCGGGGGGCGCGTGGACCGGAACAGCGCAGGTGCCGCCCGCGCTTGCAGCCTCAACCGACCTTCATGTTCTGCGCGACAATGAAATTCTGGGACAAGCTACCATTGATGAATCACACCGTGTCGTTCTTCCGCCAGGGGCGGTTGAAGGCGGCGAAGTGTCAGCGACACCGCTCTACGTCGTCGGAGGCGAACGCCGGGAATTGCGCGCTCCCTATCATGTGGCCCGCGGCCGCATGTGGTACGTCTCCCTGCCGGATTTGGCGCATCTCGCCGATTCCTCAGGCCAGGGCAACGACACGCGGTCATGCGTGTTTCTGTTCGAAAACGACCGCCAACTGCCCTATCCACACTCCATCCACAACGAGATCGCGGAGTTCGGCGGCGGGCGTTTCTCTCATTGGAACACGGACCTTCTGTTCTCCGCGACCGATGGCAGCGATCCCAATACCAACGGACGCCGGTACGAATTGATCGTCGCGCGGTGGGAATAGAACTCAGTCGGCAGCCAGCAGCGCCAGTCGGTCCTGACCGAGGGGGCGAGCTTTGTCGTCGGTAAACGCCGCGCCCCCGTTCTGCAGCAGGTCGAGATAGCGCGGAACGAGAAGATCGGGCGCGTAGTTTTCGCGCACGTGGCGCTCGCCGGCTCTCCCCATGCGCTCCGAGAGCTTCGAATCGGATAGCAATTGAATGCATCCTTGGGCGAGCGCGGCCGCGTCGCCGACAGGCTGCAGTAGCGCGGTCTCACCGCTCTTGACCACGCCTGCCGTGCCGCTGGTCGCGGTCGCGATGATCGGCAGGCCGAGCAGCTGTGCTTCCATCAGAACGTTCGGCATTCCCTCTTTCAGCGACGTCAAGAGAAACGCCGAAGCAATCGACATCAAGACGTTGATATCGGAACGCCGGCCGAGCAGCCTGATCTGCCGCTCAAGGCCAAGCGCCGCAATCCGCTCTTCGATTTCAGTGCGCATGGGGCCGACGCCCACCAGCAAAGCGCGCAGGTTGGGCATCTCCCTTGCTACTTTCTGACACACTTCGATGAAGGTCAGCGGGTCCTTTTCTTCGGAAAGGCGGAACGCACCGAGCAAGACTGGCGCATCATCCGGCAATTCCAACTCGGATCGTGTCTGTCGGATCAGCTCCTGGCTTGGACGGGGGAAGGTCTGAGAGTCGATGACGTTTGGAACGAGCGCAACGCGGTCCGACGCGATACCGATCCAGTCCGCGTAGTCCCGATTGGCAAGTTCGTGATTGCCCGAGAACAATACGCGCGGCGACTTCGAGAGCGCTCGGTACGCCTCACGATACCACGCCTTGTCGAGGTAGGGAAAATTGGTCGGGTTGTAGTTTCGGAATGATAGCACAACCCGCTCGGCCCCGCAGAGATGAGCCGCGAAGCCCGCGAGCAAGTTGGGTTCATCCAATTGCGCGATCACGAGCTTCGGAGAAATCTTCGCGAACGCCGCCGTCAATCGCAACAGCTTTGCATGCTCAGGCACCAGGCCCGACTTCAACAGCTCGGCGGCCTCCGGAATCCCTTCGCAAATCCTCACTTGCTCGACGAGGGGGATGTCTGACGCGGCAACGACGCGGATGCCTGCGTCCGCGAGCAGGGGAAGATAGTGGGCGTATTCTCCCGCCAGAGGGCGGTAGACGACGACGGATACATCGTATCCCGCCTTCGACAGCGCATGTGCGAGAAATATCCATTGCCGCTCCGCTCCTCCGGGCGAGAGCGCATGCGTGCAAAGCACGACGCGATCGCCTTGCTTCAGCGTGAAACTCGCTGGAGCGTGCCGCGTCAGCAATTCCTCCACGCGCGATACCGAGGCGGGTATCCGCGCGCGCTCCTCGTTGGAGCACCGAGGAACGAGTTGGAGATGCGGTTCTGTTTGCTCATTGAGTGGGACGACCCAATACGGCAACTTGTATCGGCGTTCCGGCTTGGTCGCCGAGAAGATAACCTGCTGGTTCCATACGGAATAGCGCCCGCCACCCAGCGTACCGATGTCCTGATGCGAGACCTGAATGGGCGGCAGCTGGCGCGAACCCTCGAATACCATGAACGACGAGGAGAGATCGCGATCCGCGGCACGGTCGATGCGCTCGATCGGCGCGCTCACATTCATGCTCGAGTCTGTCCTGCTGAAAGGGGTCGGCCTGAGCGGTTTGGTCAGGCGCCGGTTTGAAACGACGCCGACCGCGTGTGGCCACAATCGCGCGATCGACCAGATACGCTCAGCGGGCTTCATTGAACGGACGCCCATCGTAATGACCTGGTCGTGGTCGAACGGATGCGGAAAGATCAGCCGCGCCACGCCCAGTTGCTGAAGCCGCTCGAACTCCGCAAAGCCAAAATCGAGTGCCAGTTCTTCCCGGAGGCAAAGGAGAGTCGCGCCGTTCAGGGGCGCAAGCCGCTCGATATCGCTCGGCGTCAATTGCTCGTCGGCCTCAGGATAGGCGAGGAGTTTCGTGTCCGCCGTCGGCGGCGCGGCCCGCAGCGATTGCGAGAGCAACAGGAATGTCTTCGCACCGAGCGGCGCGACTGCGCGTTTTCCATGCGCGTAACTCGCGATGCTCTTGCTTTCGATCTGAGGGAGCTTCACCGGATGGTGACGCAGCCACGATTCCAGCATCGCCACGCACCACACCTGGTAGGCCGAGAATTGACCCGGCGTGCGCTGCCGCCTCATGAACCGCTGGACGCCCCGGTCGCCAAACATGGATCGCAGCCTGCCGTCGTCGCCTTCGATGAGCTTGGTCGCCACATCGAGAAGGCTTGTGCGCGCCCAATCGGACATCGGCAGCCCGAAGCCCTGCTTCGGCAGGTCGATCAGCTCGCGCGGCAGGTATCGATACGCGATTTCACGCAGCACGCGCTTGCCTTGGCCGTTTTGCAAGAGGACCGAGTCGGGAAGCCGCTCCGCGAAGCGCGCAAGCTCGACGTTGAGGAACGGCGTTCGCACTTCAAGTGAGTGCTGCATGCTCATGCGGTCGACTTTGGCGAGCACGGCACCTGGCATGTAATTGTCGACATCACTGCGGCGCATCTTGCACAGCAAGTTGCCATCCGCACTGTTCAACTCAGCCCGTACCCGCGCCACGTGGTTGGCAAATCCGTCCGGAACGAAGCCCAACAAGTCGGCCAAATGACTTTCATCCGCAATGAGGATACGGCTGCCGAAATAAGTTTGTCCCGGCGTCCACCCCGGTAGCCTTCCTTGCTGATGCTGTCTCGCATCGTCGAGCGTGGCAAAGTAACGGCCATATCCACCGAACATTTCGTCGCCGCCGTCTCCCGACACGGCAACGGTGACATGGCGGCGCGCGAAGCGCGACAGAAGGTAGGTCGGCAGGCAAGAGCTATCGCCGTTCGGCTCGTCCAGAAGCTCGCCGATATGCAGCAGGAAGTCTGCTGCGTCCGGCGCCAGGATTTCTTCGTGATGATCGGTGCCCAGATGTTCGGCGAAGGTGCGCGCCGTAAGGTGTTCGCTCTCGGGAGCGCCGCTGAAACCGGTCGAGAATGTCATGAGCGGGATGCCGAGCTTGCGCCGGACGAGCGCGCACACGGTCGAGGAATCGACGCCCCCAGAGAGGAACGCGCCGAGCGGCACGTCGGCGATCAGCCGGCGGCGAATGCTGCGTGTGAGGATCTCTTCGAGCTCGTCGGCGAGATCGCTCATCGGTCGGTCGGTGAAACCCGAAAGACCCGGTTTGAATTGGTAGTAGCGACCGATTGTGATTTTTCCGCTGGCATCGCGCCGCAACCAGTGCCCGGGTGGCAGCTTCTTCACACTGCGGTAGATCGAACGCGGCGCACCGATATACTGGAAGCTCAGGACTTCGGCGATCGCATCGATATCGACCGTGCCGTCGAAGCCGGGGAGCTTTTCCAGCGCCTGCAGCTCGGAGGCGAACGCGAAGTCGCCGCCCGGCAGTTCCATATAGTAGATTGGCTTCTCACCGAACGGGTCGCGCGCGAGCAACAGCTCGCCGCTCAGCGTGTCGAAGGCTCCGAAAGCGAACATCCCGTCGAAGCGCGCGAATGCATCGTCGCCCCACAACGCGATCGAATCGATCAGCACCTCGGTGTCCGTGCGCCCGCGCAGCCGGATGCCGGCAGCTTCCAAGGCCGGTCTGATCTCCTGAAAATTGTAGAGCTCGCCATTGAATGTAATCATCCACCGGCCGTCTCCGTTGGGCATCGGTTGACGGCCGGCCGGAGACGTATCGATGATGCTGAGACGACGGTGCCCGAGCACGCACCGTTCCGCCGGATCGCTCCACACGCCGCTCGCATCGGGACCCCGATGCGCGATCGAGGAGGTCATGGTCTCGACGAGCGCTGCCGCTTCGGGCGGTTGAAGGAAACCCTTGCCCGATCGAACGATACCCGCGATACCGCACATTCCGGTTCAGCGCCTCTTGGGATGTTGTGTAAACGGCTATAAACCAAACCCGCCCAGATTGGTCAAATGGCGCTCTGTCATCCGCGTCCACCGCATCCGCGTTAGCGCCCGAAGAGGAACACCGTGGCAGACAATTCGCAAATTCTTGTGACAGGCGCTGCCGGGTTTATCGGGTTCCATGTCGCGCACCGCCTGCTTGAGCAGGGCCGCGCTGTCGTCGGAATCGACAATCTCAACGACTACTACGATCCCGCGCTCAAGGAGGCGCGGCTGCGGCAACTGCGCGAGCTTCCGGGATTTCAGTTCGAGAAGCTCGATATTGCCGATCGCGAAGGAGTCGCACGATTGTTTGCCGCGCATCGGTTCCCCTACGTGGTGCATCTCGCCGCTCAGGCGGGCGTGCGTTATTCGCTGGTTAATCCCCACGCTTATGTCGATGCCAACCTCGTCGGTTTTCTGAACGTGCTGGAGGGGTGCCGCGCGGTCGAGTGCATGCATCTGCTGTACGCCTCGTCCTCTTCTGTCTATGGCGCGAACACCGCGATGCCGTTTCGTACAAGCGACAACGTCGACCATCCGATCAGCCTGTATGGGGCAACGAAGAAAGCCAACGAGGTCATGGCGCACTCCTATGCCCATTTGTTCGCGCTGCCGACTTCCGGGTTACGGTTTTTTACGGTGTACGGGCCGTGGGGCCGCCCCGATATGGCGATGTGGCTGTTCACCGACGCGATACGCTCCGGGCGGTCAATTCGCTTGTTCAACCGCGGAAACATGCGCCGCGACTTCACCTACATCGACGATATTACCGAGGCGGTGGTGCGGCTGGTCGATCGTCCCGCGAGCGCCAATCCGGCGTGGTCGGGAGCCTCACCCGATCCGGCCAGCAGTTCTGCGCCGTGGCGCGTCTACAACATCGGCAACAACAATCCGGTTGAGGTGAGGGAGGTGGTCCGCATCCTTGAAGAGGCACTCGGCCGCAAGGCGAAATGCGAGCTGCTCCCCATACAGCCCGGCGATGTGACTGAAACCTATGCCGACGTCGTTGAGCTTGAGGCGGCCGTCGGTTTCAAGCCGAAGACGCCGATCGAGGAAGGAATCCGCAACTTCGTGCGATGGCACGACGCGTATTTGTCCAAATGTCTGTGAGCGGCACCGTCCGATCGAAAATGGGTGCGAGCAGCAGACCCGCGCGCGTTGCGACGACGCATTGGCGCCTCCCCTCGTTGGTTGCAACGATCATCGCGGTCCTGCTCTGCCTGGCGGCATTTTCTCTTGAAGGCGGGGCGTGGATGCGGAGTGAGCAGATTCGCGGACCATTTCAGCCGGAAGGTCTCAGTCCGTCCACCTATCTCGTGCCAGTGGGAATCAAGGGGCGGCTCGGCGCGCTCTTCAATGCGGTTGGCGACGACGCCGGCAACTCGGACCTTCGTCTCTGGGTCAACGGCGAGGAATGGGGACCGGCGCACGCCGCACATGCGACGATCCGCCTCGGGAACACCCGCGCGTTCAGCCACTGGAACGGCAACGTGCACGTATCGCTGTCTGCGAATGATCACTCGACGGAACTGCGCGCCAGCTACTCGGTTCGTCTCCCCCCCATCGCATTGCTAGGGCTTGTCCTTGTGGCGCCGGGCTTGCTGCTGGGGCACCTCGCTCTGTTCGGGCCGCGCCGTCGCGGCGTTCACGCGGCACGCATGCGGCAGTGGGCGCCGCGGCTGCTCCTCGTCTTTCCGGCCGTCAGCTGGCTCGTCATCGCGGGCGGCATTTCCTATTTCACGACGATTCTGTACGGCGTCTATGCCGGTTATGCACTCCCCACGGCGGCGGTTTTCGATCTAATACCAGGGGCCAGGCGTCTTCCGGCGATCGAACCATACGCGCCAATTGCGATCCTGATCTTCGCAGCGTTCGGCGCAGTGGCATCGTGGCTCGCGAACTTTGCACTACTACCTCGACCGGCGGTGCGCCGGGCCGAGATCGCGCAGTTGCGCCTGTGGGCGCGCTGGGGACTCCTGTCGCTTGTTGCGCTGATGATCTTCTCTGTCAGCAGCGTCGGTTGGAACGGGCAGATCCGGGCAACGGACTTCAACTATGTGAGCCTTGCGGGGCTCGTCCCGAACTCCGACGCCGCCAACTATCTCACCGCGATCTCGGATCAAATCCAGTTTGGAACTTGGAATGTGGTCGGAAGCCATCGACCGCTTGCCGGGGCATTCCGGGAACTCACCGCATTCGCGGCCCGCTACTCGTATGTCGGCATGCTGCTCCTGCAGACCGTGCTGGTCGCGCTGATGCTCTCCGTCACCGCGTCTCGCATCGCCTCGTGGCGCGGCGTCTGGGCGTCGATCGCCTTCGTCGGGCTGGTGACTATGCTCGCGCGCCCGTACCTGTTCACACTGATGACCGAACCGCTCGGAATGATCTGGAGCCTGTTCTGCGCATTGTTCTTCGTCGAGGCACTCAGACGGCAATCGCTTTCCCACGCGCTCGTGGCATTGCTGGCGTTGACGATCGGCTTGTGGACCCGGATGGGTGCCATGTTCACGGTACCTTTCCTGGCGCTATGGGCCAGCCTGATGTTCGCGGAAACTGCTACCGGGCGATTTCGTGTGCTGCTCGCTTCGGCCTGCGCAGTCTTCGCCGTCCTCGCGTTCAACGCCATGTTGGCGTTTCTCTATGGAGCGGAAGGAACGTTTACGGGGGCGAATTTCGCCTACACGATTTGCGGCCTTTCGCTCGGAGCGGATTGGGGCGTCTGCACCAACACCTATGCGGCGCAGCTCATGCCGCTTGAGGAACGAGAACAGGCGATGTTCCTGCTCGCGAGAGCCTGGGAGAATTTTTGGCTGCACCCGGAGATTCTCGTCCGCAAGATGTTGGACAATGCATCCGAGTTCATTTTTGGCTGGCCGCGCTTCTTTTTGACCGGAGGAACCACACCGCATCAACCGACGCTCGTATACGTACTGCTTGCGACCTGGGCCCTTGTTCCTGGCGTCGTCTATGTCTTGCGATCGCGCAGCTCTTGGATCGAACGCACGTTTTGGCTCGCGTTGTGGGCTAGCGTCATTTCGTCGGCCGCGTTCGTGTTTGCCGATGCCGGCTGGCGCAATCTGCATGTCACCAATACGCTGCTCGCGGCTTTCGTCGCGCTTGGATTTGTGGCGCCGGGCAATGTCGTGACGCCTGCAGGGAATCGCTGGATCACACGATCACAAAATGGAGTAATCGTCGTCGCGGCGATGGCCGCGCTCTTCCTCATCGTTCCGACCTTGGCGCGCCTATCGGACAGGATCGAACTGCCGACGCGCGTGCTGGCCGGATCACCGCAACCGAACATTCGTCTTGTGGCCGCAGGTCGCTGGCTGACTGGTTTTCTGGTGATCGCTGACGGCGTCACGCGCTCGATCTCGATGCCTTCGCTCCGCTTTTCTGAATTTGCCAGGATGGTCCGGCTCTTGAACCTCGAAGCCGAGACGGGCCCGTTTCTGAGCGATGCAGAGACGCGCGTGCCGTTCGCATTCGTGACGATGCCCGATATCGACCAGCGCAATACCACGGCCCTTTATATTGCGCCCCCCGACGTGCTCAGACCGGACGTCCAAGCCTGGCGATTCCTTGTGCCGCAGCTGCGGCCGAAAAACATCATAAGAGTGGTGGAACAGGCGGAGCCGCTGCCATTGCGCTGACGCGCGAAATGTTGCCGCACGTCACGTGCGCCAAAGCTCAACACCGTCCGGTTTATTGGCACGCGAGAGGTAGCCCTCGTGCGGGGCGGCCAACACCATCGCATCGCCCGGCGCAAGTTGGTCGACCAGGGTGAGCGTCACGCCCTGTTCGTGGGCGGCGTGTTCGGCGATCACTGGCTGGTGCGGCCGCGGACCGGCGGTAACTATCATCGCGATTGCCGCCGCGTTGTTCGTCGTCGTTCCCGCGTTGGCACGCGCGCTCGACCGGATCGAGCTGTCGGCCTCGCAAGCCGCATCGCCGCAACCTAACGTTCGCCTCTTGGGCAGAAGGGCGCTGGCCGACCGGATTCCTTGTGACCAGTGATGGCGCCGGCCGCCGGGGCCCGCACCTTCGATGGGCTACGCGGATTCGAAAGTCTGGTGCGGCTGGTCAATATGGAACCGAGTTGGGGTCGTTTCTCGACGAAGCTGCCATACGCGTGCCGTTCGCGTTCATGATCACGCCCGATATCGACCGGCGCGCTTCCCCCCGCGATCTATATCGCGCGCCGGAGCTGCTGGTGCGGCGCGACGTGGCGATCTGGCGCCTGCATGTGCCGCGTGTGCGCTCGGACAACATCATGCGGTAGACAGTGGTCCCCCGCATGTCATCGAGAGCCTGCCGACGCATCGGGCAACGCGATGTCAAAAAGGAAGGACAGAGCTGTCATGCGCCTCGACGCTCTTCTCGCTGTGCTATGGAATTATCGACGCAGGCCTGTTATCCAGTCGCCTACTATCGGCTGCCCGCGTGAATTTCTCGGGTAGTTCACCTGGACGTAGTCTATGAATCTGCTTTGGACGCGGATATTCGACTTGGCAGCGAATGCTTCGGCGTTGCGCGAAGCGGCTGCGACTTTGACGCGCCACCGCGAGCTGGTGATCGAGATGACGCGCCGCGAGATCGTCGATCGATTTGCCGGCAGCGCTTTGGGTGGGGTTTGGGCTGTTGCCGCGCCTGCCTTATTGCTGGGGGCGAACGTCTTTTGTTTCATGTACGTGATGCGCCTGCGGTTCTCGCCAGAGGATTCGGGTATCAAGTACGCATTCTATGTGCTCGCGGGCAATACGCCCTGGCTCGCCCTGCAGGACGCGCTCGGTCGCGCGACATTCGCCGTTGTCGGCAATGCCGGACTGGTCAAGCAGATCGTCTTTCCGAGCGAGATTCTTCCGGCGAAGGTCGCTCTTGGCGCATTGCCGTCGCTCCTTGTCGGTATTGTCGTCGTTACGGTCCTGGCGCTCGTGACGGGTTCGCTCACGTTCCTCGGCTTTTTCGTGCTGCTGCCGATCGCAGTGATCTATTTCCTGATCATGACGGCGGGCCTTGTTTATCTTCTTGCGACGTTGGGCGTATTCCTGCGCGACATACGCGAGATCGTCATCGTCGTGCTCTCGATCGGAATGTTCGTTCACCCGATCTTCTATCCTCCGCACTCATCACCTCCGTGGGTTGAGACGTTTTTCCTGCTGAGCCCTTTCAGTCACTTGATCTGGTGTTTTCGCGACGCCCTGTTTGACGGGGCAATCGTGCATCCTTGGTCGTGGATCATCACTTCGGTGGTGTCGTTGATTTTCTTCGCGACAGGATGGCGCGTCTTCCGAATGTTGCGGCCTAGTTTCGGCAACGTGCTGTAGATGACGCTAGCAATTCGAATTAGCGGATTGGGCAAGAGCTATCGCGTATGGAATCATTCACGCGATATGCTTCTCGAGGCCTTCGGTGGACGCAAGCGGCACCACGATTTCAGGGCGCTCCAAGACATAACGATCGACATTCCCACCGGCTCGGTCGTGGGCATCATGGGTCGGAACGGGGCCGGCAAGAGCACCTTGCTGCGGATCGTCGCTGGAACCCTGGATGCATCGGTCGGGGAGGTCGAAGTCAACGGTCGGGTGTCCGCGATTCTGGAGCTCGGTACCGGATTTCACTTCGAGTACACCGGTCGCGAAAACGTATTTCTGGGGGGGATGTGCTTGGGCTTTTCGCGCGCCGAGGTCGCTCAGCGTTTCGATGAAATCGTTGGGTTCGCGGAGCTTGAAGAATTCATCGATCAGCCTTTCCGCACTTATTCAAGCGGCATGCAGGCAAGACTTACGTTCGCCGTTGCAACTTGCGTTGATCCGGACGTTCTCATTGTCGACGAAGCGCTCGGAGTGGGAGACGCGCGCTTTCAACTCAAGTCCTTCGATAGAATTCGATCGTTCAAGGAGCGCGGCAAGTCCATTCTTTTGGTCAGCCATTCGCTCAGCTCGGTCGTCAGTATCTGCGACCGCGCCATCCTCTTGGAGCGCGGACGCGTTATCGCCGATGGCGACCCGAACGAGGTCGGTAATCTCTATCACGAGATGCTATTCGGTCCGCCGGGGGCAAGCGCTGCAGTAACGGTGCAGGCGCTTGCGGCCCGCGCGAATGCTCCCCGTCCAGAGGGAACGTCCGAAAGCGTGTTGAATCCGTCCGACATGAAGGTTGCCGATGCGGGCGAGGCGAGAGTGGCTCACGCTGAAGTGAACGGCATCAAAGGAGCCGAGGAACCGGCGGGCATTGCGATGCAAGGGCTCGATTCGGCTCTCGTCTTCGCGGGCGCATTGCCCACGATGGAGAATGAGCGGCGATACGGCTTGCGGCGCATCGAGATCGTCTCGACGCGAATCGTGGATGCAGACGGTCGTTCGGTGCGCTCGCTGAGGACCTTGGGGGACTATCGGATGATCTGTCGGATCCGCTCCAAGGATCCGATGGATGACGTCTGTTTCGATTCTTGCTGCGGGACGTCAGGGGTATCGAATTGTTCGGCTGGGACATGATCACTGCCGGGCTCCCTCCGCTTGCTCCTTTCACCGCAGGCGAGGAGCGTGAGATTGCGGTTCGCTTCCGTGCAAACGTCTCGGGGGGGTACTACTTCTTAACCGTCACGCTGGCACATTGGGACAAGACGAAACAGGATGTGCGGTTCGACGCTCATCAGATCGTCATCGCTCCGACGCCGCACATTTTTACTGCCTCATTGGTCAATTTGGAGGTCAGAACTCCAAGACCACTTTGTGGCGCCGCAGCAGGATGTTCTGACGATCGAGCTTCAGCGCCCTTTCATCAGTGATGAAGGCTGGTCCTGGATCTGCGTGATCTCCGCCGTCGCGAGCGACGATGCGGAGGATGACGCGCGCTCCTCGCTGCTGCTGTTCGAGGACGGGTCCCAGCTCGGGCCCGCTCATGTCGACCATGCCTCCATTCGGCAGGT
The DNA here is from genome assembly GCA_963778455.1 of uncultured Alphaproteobacteria bacterium. GTDB lineage: Bacteria > Pseudomonadota > Alphaproteobacteria > Rhizobiales > Xanthobacteraceae > PALSA-894. Next base: position 331,624 of record CAVZUL010000004.1, on the reverse strand, counting down.
GGGCAGCGGACGCTATTCACACTGGGAGGGCAAACTCTACTTTTCCACCTCCGACGGCAGCAACCCGAATGAGAACAGTCGGCGATACGTTGCTGTCATTCCGCGATCGGCTGTGCGCGGCACAGCTTCGTAGTTGGAGCGCGCACCGAAACTCGCATTTCAATCCAACGCCGGTCGCCGGTTCCCACCGGCTGCTTTCCCGTCGGAGAGGTATTGATGATGCCCAGTCCGCCTGTACCCGAGTACGCGGCGCCCCACCGGATCGCTCCACCGCCCGTCTGTATCGAGCCCGCGATGCGCGATCGAATTTGTCATCGCGCCAACCAGCGCGTGGCTTCGGAGGGTTGAAAAAACCGTTGTTGGAGCGGACGATACCCGCGATGCCGCACATTCTACTTCGAAACCCCTCGGGAACAGTGCGGCTATACACCAAATTGGCTGGACGGGGTCAAATCACTGTGCCATGTGAAACGCACACGGTCAGACCTCGGTCGACGTCGCGCGGGGCCTCCGTGTCGTTCCCTCTGAAACCGCAAGGCTTCTTCAGACGTTGCGCCCAAAACAGTGGTGCCATGTTCGGAAGCGCAACCGCCCTGCATCGCAGAATCGCTTTTGGCGCGAGCGCCCGGGGCTGTTGGCGAACCGTTGTCGATGTGGTTTGTGTAGGGTATAGCCAAGCTCAAAGCGCGCGTCTAATCAGCTATTTCCAAAAATCCAGTGGAAGGAAAGGTCCGACCTTTGGCACTGTTCGAAAGTTTCACCGCGCAGAATCATGAATTGTTCTTTGCCTGAAGAGTGCAACACCGGCGGACCCGATGAGGCCCGACAAGCGGGTCGGCCGCTTGTTGTGACTTCCGTTGGGCACGCAGTTTATCTCGTCTCGCGCGGTCAAATCGACGCTTGCCGTGCCGAGGACATTGCGATCCTGGCCGAGCGAACCGCCGTGGCGTTGAAAAGTGCCGATTTGGAACGGGACGATACGAAGTTATCCGACGCGGGCGCGGCGTTCGACTCAGATGGAGTCGCTCTCACGCTGCCCGACTGGCAATCCCCGCTCTCGGACGAGGACATCGCGCGATTACCGCAGCTCCGGGGAGCGACGCTCTTTATTTGCGATGAAAGTGAATCGTTCCGTATTGATTATGTCGCGCTGCAGATGCTGCGTCGTCTGCGTTTGTCGAGACTTGTGTATCGCGACCCGTTCGGCGAAGGCTTCAGAGAAATCGTTTTTCGTTATCCTTCGAAGTTACGGCGTATTTTAGATCTGATCATGTTGTTCAGTCGCCGGATTGCCATTGTTCGTGGTGGCATCGGTTCGTCATCGATGTTTTTCAGCAGGCAGGGCGGCTACGTGTCGGAGCTGATCAAGGAAATCGAACGATCGCCGGATCCGGATGCTGAACTCTCTCTACAATACCTGGTGTTCGAAGGCACTCGCCAGATGCCGCCGATCCGGCATTTCCATTCTGATATCAGCGCCAAGGGAGGTGGGCGATATTCAATCTGGAATCAGAGGGTCATTTTTTCTTCGACCGAGCCTGATCGTATCCAGAAAAGGCCATATTGGATTGTTGCTTATTCCGAGGAAATAGCAAAATACCTGACGTTTGTTCCGCAAGCTTTCCGAGTCCCGACCATTAATCCGAAGTATCCCGATCGCCTGTTGAAGAGATTGGTCCTCGCCATCGACAAGAACGAGGAGGGCCGGGAGCCTTCGTTGCAGCCTGGTGATCCGATCGTCGTTTGCACGCACGCGGTGCCGCCGGGCGGGGCAGAGCGCCAATGGGTCTATCTGGCTCAAGCCTTGTCCGGGGCAGGTTATAAGGTCACCTTCGTGACTTATCAGCCGCTTGATGGCGCTAACAATCACTACCTGCCGATCCTGGAAAAGTCGGGCATACCGGTTCTCGATGTGACGCGTTTCTCTGTCGAGGAAGCCAAGCAGATGTGGCCAGATAAGCCCGGTGCCACGGATCTGCTGGGTTCCGAAATCGTACCGGAGTTTGAGTCATTGCTTCGGCTGAGCGCAGGCTTTGTTACGTTGCGGCCGAAGGTCATATTCGCACAGCTCGATCACCCCAATATTCTTGCTGGACTTGCTGCCCATTTCGCCGGCGTGCCGCGGGTTGTATTATCGTTCCGAAACTACAACCCGACCCACTTTCCCTACATTTATAATGCATGGTTTCTTTCTGCTTATAGGCTTCTAAGCACGTCCCATCGGGTGACGTTTTCCGGCAACAACAGGTCAGCGAACGACGACTACGCCGATTGGATCGGAATCCCGCGCGCCCATGTGAGTTACGTACCGAATGCGATCGACGCCGAGATGTTTGCGACTCCCACGGAGGAAGAAATCAAGGCAGTCCGGGCTGAACTTGGCCTCGGTCCGAACGAGCCCACAATTGTGGGCGCATTTCGCCTATCGCCCGAAAAGGATCCTCTAACATTCGTCGATGTCTGCGGTCAGGTGGCAACGTCCATTCCCGGCCTGCGTGCCTTCGTTGTCGGTGCAGGCCCCATGCAGGCGGAGATCGAAGCCAGGATCGATAAGCTGGGATTACGTTCCAACGTCACCTTGTTGGGCAACAGGTCGGACGTTAACGTCCTGATGAATGTGGCAAATGTCTTCCTGCTGACTTCGTTGAAAGAGGGCATGCCAAACGTATTGATGGAAGCGCAGATGATGGGGGTGGCGGTCGTTGCAACGCGATCGGGCTGGACACCTGAGGTGGTTGTCGATCAGCAAACCGCCATACTGAGTGAGGCGGGCGACGTTGCCAATCTGGCAAGTTCGTGCATTGCATTGTTGCGTGACCCCGTCCTGGCGCGCGAGATGGGTGACGCGGGCAGGCGCCATGTTGTGTCCTCTTTTCAAATACAAAAGTTGGGCAGACGATACTTGGATCTGGTCGCTGCTGCGAACGCACCGCGCTTGAGCGAGCTTCAGCCCGAGGACGTCACCAGCTTTATTTCAGATATTCCGCGGCACTCCTACTACGAAAAGATGGCCAGCGTAAAGCGGCTGTCCATGTTGCATGTTGATACGCTCATGCTGCTGCGCATGTTCGCCTTGAGAGTCGACGGAGCAATTCTCGAAATCGGGCCGTATGTCGGCGGCTCGACAATAGCGATTGCGTCGGGCGTGCAGGACGGGCACGCATTTCCGTTCGTTTCGATTGAGGGCGGCGGCCAATATCTCAATCACGAAATTCCATCGACCGACATTTTTGCAGACTTGCGCAAGAATGTAGAAGAAGCAGGGCTTTCAAACTATACGCAGTTGATAAATGGACACTCAGCCGATCCGGAGGTTGTCCGGGAGGTTTATCAGAGGATCGGTGACAGACGTATTGGGCTTTTGTTCATCGATGCTGACGGTCAAATCGATCGTGACATAAACACGTATCGTGACCTTCTCCAGCCGAATTGCATCATGGCATTCGATGACTACTCGGAACCCGATATGGTCATCCGCGATCCGGCCGGCGTGAAGGGACTGATTGTTCATCAATCCGTCGAGCGAGGCGTGAAGGAAGGTTGGTTAGAGCCGCTGGCCGTGGCCCGATGGGGAACTTGGTTTGGCCGATTTCGTGGAAGCCAAGCAAAGAAGTTTTAGATCCGGCAGCGCAGCTCGAACTTGAGCCACGATTTGCATCTGCTGATCTGCGCGACATCTGCCCAAAGCGCCTGTGATAAGAAAGTTTGATATCGGGTCAGGCGCTGACCGCGAGTCGGTTGAGGCCGTACCAGGGATCGATTGGATGAATCCGCCTAGACAACTCGTTGCGCCGCGCGTGGCAGCTTGGACGTTGACGCGTCACCACGAGTTCGTGATCGAAAATGCCGCGCCACGAGGTTGTAGACCGGTTCGCGGGAAGCCTACTCGGCGGAGTCTGGGCCATACTCGGGTCCTGCTGATGTATTCTGCTCCATGTACGAAAGGCGGTTGCATTTCTCGCCGGAAGATGGCTCCGCTCTCAAATATGCATTCTATGTGCTCGCAGGAGATGCGCCGTCGCTGGCATTCCCGACGGGGACGCTGGCCTAGTGAAACAGATCCTGTTCCGAGCGAAATTCTTCTGGCTGCGAAGGACGCTCGGTATCAGCGGGTTGCTACGCGATGGGACTTGAGATATCAGTGGTTTCCATCGTGGCATCGGGACTACACGAAGAATTCTCGCGCGAGCATGTGTTCGAGGCCGCCGGCACTTCGGTCTCGTGGGCGGCGCTATCTTGCTCATGTTCGGCCGCGTCCGCGCCTGGCGGCGCGGCGAGGTCGCCGGGTTGCTCGGCGGCGTTGGACTGGTGCTGATCCTCAGCGGCGCTGATCAAGCTCGATGTGCAACCGCTCAGTCGCGGCTGGAACAAGCTCGGGCTTTTGCTGCACAAGGTGACGAACCCGGTCTTTCTTGGCGGGACGCAGGCGATCGCGATCGTGCTCACGGGCCTGCTGATGCGCGCCTTCGGCGGCGATCCGATGGGGATATCGCTGCCCGGCTCAAATCGGTGGGCGCGCGCTTCACGCTCCTGAGCGAGGACGCGCTCGTGCAGGAGACCTCGCGGGCACTGGCGAACGAGCAGGCGGTCTGCTGGTTCCAGGGTCACATGGAGCTCCGCCCGCGCGCGCTCGGCGCCCGTTCGATCATCGGCGATGCGCGCTCGTCGACGATGCCGAAGATGCCGAAGATGCTCGATCTCAAGATCAAGTATCGCGGGTCGTTCCGCCCCTTCGCGCCCGCGGTGCTGCGCGAGCAGGTGGCGGACTGGCTCGAACTCGACCGCGACAGCCCATACATGCTGCTCGTCGCAAGCGTGAAGTCTAAGCGCTGCCGCACAATGACCGAGGACGAGAAGAAGCTCTGGGGCACCGACCGGCTCAATGTGGCGCGCTCAGATATTCCCGCCGTGACGCATGTCGACGATTCGGTGCGCGTGCAGAGCGTGCACGCCGGCACCAATGCCAAATTCCATGCGCTGCTGGCGGCATTCAATGGCCTCACCGACTGTAGGGTGCTGGTGAACACGAGCTTCAACGTACGCGGTGAACCGATTGTCGGGACACCGGCAGATCAACGTGCTGGCGATCGGCAATTGCTGCCTGCACAAAGCCGATCAAGACGCTACGCTGAAGCAGGACTACGAGGACAAGTTCGAGTTCGATTGAGGATCGGTTCAGAACGAGGGGCGTTGAAGGACTCAGGAACGGCCGATGAGGCCACGGCTGCCCACAATTGGACTGATTTGAGACCTCCTCCGGGAGCCTCGACGACCTCGTCCAGAGACGAGCGAACCGCTTGTCTTCGATGTACAACACCAAGGTCATAGCTGGAACTCCGGTGGTTCGACCGGACGTTCGGCTTTGGTTTCAAGAGGAGTTCACCGCCGTCCATGACGGACCGGGCAGGCTGGCCGACTTGCCATCTAAGCTCGGAAACCGCAAAAGAAATCGACCAAGGCAAGAGGTGCTGAATGCGTGTTGCGATGATAGGTGCGGGCTATGTCGGACTTGTATCCGGCGCTTGTTTCGCGGATTTTGGTCATCATGTCGTCTGCGTGGACAGCGATAAGCGCAAGGTCGAAGAGCTGAACAAGGGCAATATTCCAATATATGAGCCCGGGTTGAGCGAGCTTGTGCGTCAAAATCTCAAGGAGGGCCGTCTCGCCTTCACCAACGATCTAGCCAGCGGATTGGCCAGTGCTCAGGCAGCGTTTATCGCCGTGGGCACGCCGGCGCGACGCGGTGACGGCTACGCCGACCTCGCATTCGTCTACACTGCGGCGCGTGACATCGCGCGGTACGCGGATGAACTCGCAGTCATTGTTACGAAGTCCACCGTGCCGGTTGGCACAGGCGATGAGATCGAACGTATCATTCGCGAACTCAATCCGATGTCGCAAGCGGCAGTCGTGTCGAATCCCGAATTTCTTCGAGAAGGTGCGGCAATTCACGACTTCAAGCATCCGGATCGAATCGTCATAGGGACAGATGACCTCCACGCGCGCGACGTTCTTGCTGAGCTATACCGACCACTTTACCTAAACGCGGCTCCCCTTCTATATACAAGCAGGCGGGCGGCGGAATTGATAAAATATGCCTCCAATGCGTTCCTGGCCATGAAAATTTCATTTATCAACGAAATCGCTGACCTATGCGAGGTAGTCCACGCGGACGTGCAAGACGTCGCTCGCGGAATGGGGCTCGATAATCGGATTGGTTCGAAATTTCTGCATCCCGGCCCCGGTTACGGAGGCTCCTGCTTTCCTAAGGATACCTTGGCTCTGATTAAGATCGGTCAGGACAATGCCGCGCCGCTGCGCCTAGTGGAAACATGCGTTGCGATCAATGACCAACGAAAGAGAAACATGACGCGCAAGATCGTGGCAGCGCTGGGCGGCACCGCGCGCGGTAAGTGCATTGCCGTGCTAGGTCTCACGTTCAAGCCGAATACCGATGATATGCGTGACTCACCGGCGATTACGATCGTGACGATGCTCCAAGACATGGGCGCGAGAGTGCAAGCGTACGATCCTGCTGGAATGCAACAGGCCAGGAAGGTTCTCGATAACGTTCAGTATTTTGAGGACCCCTACTCGTGCGCAACGGACGCTGATGCTCTTGTGATTGTCACCGAATGGGAACAATTCCGCGCGTTGGATCTCGGTCGTCTGAAGAAACTGATGGGAGCGCCCGTTTTACTCGATCTCAGGAATATTTACAGGCCGGAGGAAATCAAGGATGCTGGCTTCGTCTACGACAGCATCGGCCGACCGGGCGGCAATGCCGGCGGGTATTGAGTTATGGGGCGTAACCTCACAAACAGGAGTGGACACTACCTTGCCGCAGCGGTTGCTCCTCTGCTTGCATCGATGGCATGGCTGCTTTTTGTGCCGCCTCTTTGGCACTCAACGGATTCGACGGTGATATTGCTTTGGGCGCGTTCGATGGTTCCGCACTTTCCGCCGCTGTACCCCATGCTCGTATACGGATTGGAACTCAGCCTGGAGCTGGACCGAACCCTGATATATGTCTTATTGTTCACACAGCATATCTTGCTGGTAACGTCCGTCATCTATCTTGCGTTGGCTTTTCGTACCTCAACTCAAATCGCGGTGATGTCGACTGCGGCGGTTGCCGGTGCCTGGATGGGCAGTCTTGCGCACACCGTGGCGACACAAGGCGTGGAATTACCTTTCCTCATATTTCTTCTCGGCTTTGTCTTTCGTACACACTTTGACGGCTGGCGATGGAGCAGGTTTCCGGCCTTTGTAATCTTTATTCTTGTTTTGTCACTTACGCGGCATTCATCCATCATCTTCGCAGGATTGATACCGACCTATTTCGTTCTGCTTGCGCTGACTAGGTATGCTACCTCGCGCGCCGGGTGGGAGCTCGCTCGATATGTCGGATACGCTGGCGCATGCTGTGCGGCAATCGCCATCACGATTGGTCTCAACGGCATAATCACGCGTGCGACGTGCGTGGCGATGGGTGGCGATTGCCCATATTCAATTACCGGCCGCGCCGGCTGCTATCGTATCGCCGAGACGTATGGCCAAGTTCCCGCGCCGCAGCGCGCGGATTGGTTGGCTGCGAAGTTAGCCGGCCTGACTGAGCCCGAACGTCTCGCCTTTAAGTCCATGGCAGCTGACGGGTGCTGGGTCCAAGCCTATTCTAAGGTCCACGATGCCTTTCCAGCCGACAACACCGATAAGCATCTTAATGGAGCATTTCTACATTTTCTTTTGACTCCGGACTGGTACTCCATAGAGCAGGCTTTTCGTCAGCTGCGCATCAGTGGGTATATGATTGATCCGCCGGTCCTTTCGATACTCGCGGGAAGCCTCCAAATGGCGACTCTCAAGGAGCACCCCCCCCATGACGAACTCCGTCGTCAGAAGCTCGGCGTGACGACTGAGCACGACGCTAAGATCAGGTCGATTAGCACGATGATTCCAGTGCGGATCTATGACTGGTTCACCTACTATGCACTAAACATCGTTACGATCATACTTTTCTTAACTGTCTTACTCGTCGGGCGCGCTTCGGCAGATGGAGCTCTCGGCGCTGCAATACTAATCACTGCGATTGTGTATCTTATCTCCGTCTCAATCGTTACCATCTTTGTTTCGAAATACGTCGCACCCGTCAACCTTCTGATGTACATTCTGTCCGGCTTTTGTCTTTGCCGGGCTCAGGAATTGTTCGACGCTTGCGGTAGGCGGAGCTACAACTCGTTTCGGGAAGGGCGCCTTCGTCAGCTTGGCGCATGGATACAGGCTGGCCGCCACTTTTCGCGATCTGCGAGGTGCCAACGCCGAAGTCGCGCGAGCTCAACGTTATCGGGACCATGACGTTGGCTCAAAGTCGGATTTGAGGCATTGGCGGAGGAGAAATGACCTTGAAATTTGGTCTTCCCGCAAGATCATTGATTGCGATCCTAGTGCTTTGCACGCTCGCTCAACCGCTACTGGTCAGAGTGACCGACTTTTTGGATCTTGGAGATCATGTTTCGGTGTCGGACCTCCGAGCCGAAACGGGTTTGGCCTTCGTTGGAAGGCTTTCCGACCCGAATCTGAGTGAAGAAGTTTCGCCGACGCATGCTGCACTATTCCTGACCGAGAGGCGTAGAGGTACCATTTTGAGCCGCATGCCGGGGGCCTTCAATGAAAGCTACGCGCTGTCCTGGCTAAAGGCGCTTCTTGAGGCGAGATTTCCCAACAGCACCTATGATGTCAGGATCGCTCTCGGACCGGGTCAGGCTCCCCACCAGGATATCCGTGAAAAAGGTGGTGGACGCTATTCGATATGGAACGGTTATATCTATTTTAGTCTCCCAGCGGGTGTTGCCTTCAACAATGTCAGCCGCCTGGATCTGGTTGTTTCGGGTGCCAGAGTGGCCCGCCTCGATACGATTACAAAAACGGCCAGCATTTGGCTTCACAGGCTTGCGTTGATGGCTGCTCTGCTTCTTCTTTTCGCGGTTACTTGGAAGGCCGCTGGGCGCAAATTTGCAAGAAGCGGGTTTGCGAGAAATCTCGCGCCGGGACTCGCCATCAGCGTCGCTCTTGTTGTACTGCTCGCGGCGATCGTTGAGCTTTACACTAGATTTGAAGGCATGTTCCCCAAGAGCGAGGTCGTCTGGGCAAGCCGATTTTCGGAAGATGTGGGATTTACATTTATGCCGGGCGCCTCGATCAAGTACACCAATGGCGTCGAGTATTGGACCAATGACAAGGTCAATTCGCTTGGCTTCCTTGACTACGAACCTGTAATTCCAAAACCTGCGGGCACATACAGGGTTCTGGTCGTTGGTGACAGTTTCGTTGAGGCTGTGCAACTGCCTTTGCGAAAGAAGATTTAGGCGCAGCTTGCCAACGCCCTACACGCCAGATTTCCAGACCGTAAGATCGATGTCGTTGCAATGGGATATTCCGGCACGGGCCAAGCAAATCAATTGACCTTCTATGAAAAGAACCGGACTTTGAATCCTGACTTGGTGATCCTTCTTTTTGTCGGCAACGATTTTGCGAACAACTCGGCGATCCTTGAGAGCGTAAGGAACGGTTGGGCGCCGGATCACTATCCGCGGTTGTTCCTGAAAAAGGAGAGTGACGGCAGCTGTACGCGGCTTCCGATTCGAGGAGATTGGTCGAAGTTCACGGTTCCGGGAGGTTCTCCCGGCGAGCGCGTAAAGCAGCTTCGTGCAATGTCACCGGAATACGATAAGGCGTTCGGAAGTTTCGAACCCGAGAAGGACGATGTTGACGCAATATTTTTTCGAATGGACAAGTTGCCGCCTGTGTTCGAAGAAGCGGTGGAGTTGACGCGATGTTCGTTGCTTGAATGGAAAGCCCATTCGGGAGCGGATCGTTTTTCCCTGATAATCGTAGCTGCAGAGAACGTGACCGCAGGGGGATTTGTTGATCATCCCAACTCACGTGGTCAGATAACGCGGCTTCGTGATCTCGCGCAGGAACTCGACATTCCGCTACTTGATCTTTTTCCCGAGTTTGTACGCAGGGGATCAATTGCCGACGCTCGCTGGAAATTTGACTCCCACTGGTCGGCGACAGGGCAGAGCTGGGCTGCCGCGGCGATCACGGACTATCTCGAAAAGAACGCGTACATTCAGAAAAATGCGCAACGCTGTTTGCACGAGCGCACAAACTGCAAATAGATGCCGCGCGAGCTCTCAAGCGGGTGCCGTCGGGCGTCGATTCGGTGCAGACGTGCGGCGTTCGAGGGCGGACTATCCTGGGCCCAGGCTCCTGATCATGCAGACGATGAATGGCGTTCCGGCTTTGGTAACGAAACCACATGGACGGATCCTGCGCGTCGCGGGCATGCCCCGCGTGTCTCCGGAGTTCGGGCAGGAGCCGAGCGGCTTGTGGGAGATCGCCCAAGGTTGCGCCGACCTGGGTTGCCGGATATACGAGGCGGCTCCTAAGTCATAATCCGCCGGTCTGAATTAGTTGTGCAGGGAACGTATGGCCGCGATAGATTGCAGCGGTGGCTTGAAAACCGGGGCTGACACCTACTCCTCCGCGATGGCGGAGGCGCACAACTATATGAACTGGCTTGTGGACCAGTTCAAACCCTATCTTCACGGCCAAATTCTCGAAGTCGGCATTGGGCATGGCTCGTATTACCCGCTATTGAGCGCGCACGGAACGTACTTCGGAATAGATCACGATGCCGCAAGTGTGGCGGAAGCCAGGATGCGATTTCCCGGCGAGTTTGCGCCCTGCGATATTCTCGACGGTTCACAATTGAGAGCGGTCGTTCCGAATGGCGCCGATGCGGTGGTCAGCCTGAATGTCTTTGAGCATATCGAGGAAGACGAGAAGGCAATCGGCAACGTAATCGAAGTCATCAAGCCTGGGGGGCATCTGCTCGTCAGTGTTCCCGCTATGATGATCCTTTACAACGAACTTGATCGCTTTGCCGGCCATGTTCGGCGATACAGGACGACCCGACTCCGGGACATTCTTGCCCGTCAACCGGTCGAAATCGTTCGGCTCAACTATATCAATCCGGTCGGCGCCATCGGCTGGTTGATGAATTCGATCGTGCGACCAAAGTCGCTCAACTCCGAGGCGGTCAACCGTCAAATTCGCTTGTTCGATCGCTACGCCATTCCGATTTCCAAGACCTTGGATCCGCTGTTCCGGTCGTTCTTCGGCCAATCTGTCATCTGCATTGCGCGCCGCAAATGATCTCACTCGTTGTTCCCGCACTCAACGAGCGCGATGCGATCGAGGATACCATCCGACGTGCCCAGGTTGTCTTTGAGACGAGTGATTTCAAGGCTTACGAAATTGTTGTCGTTGACGACGGTTCGGACGACGGCACAGGCGAACTCGCGAAAGCAGCAGGCGCGCGTGTTGTTCGCCATCCTCACAATGTCGGGTACGGCCGCTCGCTGAAGGACGGGATCGTTGCGGCGAGATACGACACGATAGTCATCAGCGACGCCGATGGCTCCTATCCGATCGAAGCAATTCCGGAGCTGCTCGAAGCTTTCCAAAGTGGCTTCGACATGGTTGTCGGTGCGAGAACTGGCAGCGCGTATCGAGAATCCGCGATCAAATCCCCGCTCCGCTGGATCCTAAAAAGGATCGTGGAGTTCACGGCAAACCGCGAAGTTCCGGATATCAATTCCGGATTGCGTGTATTCAGCAAGGCGACGGCGCTCAGCTTCTTTCGTCACGTGAGTGACACTTTCAGCTTTACGACGTCCTTGACGCTCGCCTACATGATGAACGCCAAGTTCGTGCACTATCGCCCGATCAGCTACCACGAGCGAGTCGGCCGATCGAAAGTCCGGCTCTTTCGCGACTCAATTCGTACGCTACAATACATTCTCGAAGCGGCGACCTACTACAATCCGCTGAAGATATTTGGTTTGTTTGGAATTCTCTGTTTTCTTATGGCAATTGTCTCAGTGATCCTGGGGTTCATTCTTCAGGTGACGAGCGCTTTCGTGCTCGGGGTCGGGGCGATCTTGCTCGGTATCCTTGTATTCGCGATGGGTCTGCTTGCAGTCTTGCTGAAGCAAATCATGGATCGTGCCTAGCACATGTGCGGCATTGCTGGATGGTACAATCGCGACGGCTCTCAAGTTGACGAGCGTATCCTTGCTGCGATGTCTGCGACCTTGGTGCATCGCGGACCGGACGATGACGGAATTTGGCTCGCGGGTCACGTTGGGCTCGCGCATCGACGCCTTTCTATTCGCGACCTGTCGAGCGCCGGGCATCAGCCGTTAGCAGATGCGGACAAGCGTGTGTTTGTCACTTACAATGGCGAAATCTACAACGACGCTGTCTTGCGTCGGGAACTCGAGCGTGACTTTGGCGTCAAGTTTCGTTCGACCTGCGACACCGAGTTGCTGCCGTACGGGTACCTTGCTTGGGGCGAGGCGATGTTCGCCCGGCTTGAGGGCATTTTCGCCATCGCACTGTGGGATGCCGCAAAGGAGCGTCTGATCTTGGCGCGCGACGGCATCGGCACCAAGCCGGTGCTGTTCGCCGAAATCGGCCAGTCAGTCATTTTTGCGAGCGAAATGAAGGGCATTCTTGCGTCCCGGATGGTGGCACCGGATCTCGAGCCGCAATGCTTGCATACTTATCTCGCGGCCGGCCATGCGGGTCCGGCGCGCACGATTGTTGTCGGAGTCGAACAGGTTCCTCCGGGCAGTTTGGTGGTATTTTCGCGCGAGGGTCGGCGCGCCACGCAATTTTGGGAGCCCAACCGCCGCGGAGACATTGTCAACGCCGGCGACGCGCTCGACGCGCTGTCGATGACCTTCGATGAAGTCGTTGGAAGCCAACTGATCAGCGATGTGCCGGTTAGCATCCTGCAAAGCGGAGGAATCGACAGCTCGCTCATCAGCTTGACTGTTGGACGCAGCAAGAGGCATGTCCCACTATTTACCGCCACGTTCAACGAGCCGAGCCACGATGAGGTCGACTTGGCGCGTGACGTCGCGGTTGCGTCAGGCCTGCCGCATCATGTCATTCCGATCGATGCGTCGAGCGATCTCCCCGCGACGTTCCGAGCGATGGTGCATCATTTCGACGCACAATGCGCCGATACTGGTGCGCTTGGTTTCTATTGCCTTTCCCAAGCCGTGCGGAAACATTCAACCGTCGTACTATCGGGAGATGGAGGCGATGAATTCTTTGCGGGGTATGAGACGTATGCCGCGTCTCGCGCCGCAGAGGTACTGCTTCATGTGATTCCATCGTCGCTGTCGCGCGTCGTGGGGCAAGCGGCCTATCGGCTGAATCCCGTAGACGAGTTGCGATTGCCAACGGCATCCGTCATCGCACGATTTGCCGCAGGGCTGGGTGAAGGCGGTACCCGGCCGCATCTTGAATGGCGCAGGCTCCTTCCAGCTGCGCTCGCACGCAAGGCCTACGGCCCAGCAATGGCAGGGCTCGCCGACGTGACGCCCTATAGAGACTACGCGGCATTTTATGACGCAGCGCCGGGGAGCCTCCTTGATCGTGCGATGCTGGCTGATCAGCAATTTCATCTTCAAAGCGTACTCACAAAGGTGGATGCCATGAGCATGGCACACGGCCTTGAGGTGCGTGTCCCTCTGCTTGACCGTCGCGTGATGGATCTGGCCGGCCGCCTGAGCGTCAAGCTTCTCAACCGGTGGAACGGCCATCCGAAAGAAATTCTGCGCGCCTTTTCGCGCCGTCTCGGCGCCCCCGATCGTGTCGCCAATGCGCGCAAGAAAGGCTTCAACGTTCCGATCGCCCGCATGCTTCGCCGGGAATTGGCCCCCCTTGGCGATCAGCTTTTTGCTCGCGAAGCCGATGTGCTGGCGCCCTATCTGAGGCCTGATGCGATCCGCACCCTCTGGGAGGCCCATCGCGATGGCCGGGCTAACCACGCTTTTGCGCTTTGGCCATTGCTCGTTCTCGCGGTCTGGCGCGCCGGTCTTGCCGCAGGGGCTGAGATAGCGCCGCGCGGCACCGGCAACGTAGTGAGCACCGCCGCATGAGCACAATGGGCTTGCACAGCGAGAATGCGCGTCACCTTCTGTTCGGGGCATTGCGGCTGATCGTCGTTCCGCTCGCGCTGATTTGGCTTCTCGGCCATATGGCCGGCTCTGACTGGGTGCAACTGACCGCGATTTCGCCGGTCTGGCTGATTGTTGCGCTCTTGGTCAATCAATTGGCGCTGGCGACGTTTGCGGCGCGCATGCGATGGGTTCTTCTGACTGCGAAAATCGAAATCAGCTGGCTTGCTGCGATGCGCATTCATCTTCAGTCGATGTTCTATTTTGTTGTTCTGCCGATGACGGTCGGCCTTGAACTTGCCCGCTACTTCAAGATTTGCGCGATCAATTCCTCCGCGACGATGCAGGCACTTGCGGGAGCCTTGCTGCTCGACCGGTTGATTGGGGCTTTCGCTGCGTTGCTGCTTGCGGTGGTTTGCTTGCCGTTCGTTGATTTGCGCGTCCGTTTCGACCCGCCGCGGGAACTCATCTGGATGTTGGTAATTGCGGCGGTCTTGGTGTTCTGCGGTCTCTGGTTCTGGCCGCGGCTGCGACACCTTCTCTCCAGGCTGTGGGCGCTCACGGCGCAGCAGCGCTTGCGCCTCATCGGTCTGCTCCTGCTTTCGATGTTCATGCATGTGCTGTTCGCACATGCAGTCCAACTGGCGGGACACGGTCTTGGCCTTCCGATCACGTTCATCGATGCTTGCTTTGCGGTGGCCGGCGGAATGCTGCTGGTCGTCATCCCGGTATCGTTTGCGGGACTTGGGCCGGCGGAAGTGGGTGCGGCAGCGCTATTCTTGGCTCTCGGCTATCAGCCTTCAGTCGCGATCGCGGCAGGCGCTCTGCCGTATTTCCTCAGGCTTATCGGAGCGGTGGAAGGCGGCATTTGGGAACTTATCGAGGGTGGAGCGAGCGCACTGGCCGCGACCCGCCGCGTGCTTGAGCGACGCAATCTGCTCCAATCGCTTTAGCCAGCCTCGCTATTTGGACGGCGCCGCATCATGGCCGATCTCAAAACGAAGACGATTGAAGACTTCGGCGAGCAATGGACCGCTTTCCGCGACAATCCCGGCTATTACGGCTCGGTCGAACTGCTCTCGGATTTGTTTGGACCTTTGCTTGCCACGGACAAGATCAAAGATGCGCGCGTCGCGGATATTGGGAGCGGCACGGGGCGCATTGTTAACATGTTGCTTGATGCAGGGGCGGCCCATGTATTTGCCGTGGAGCCATCCGCCGCCATGTATGTCCTCAGGGAAAATACCGCCACACGGGCAGCCCAAGTGACGTATGTGCATGGTCCTGGCGAGAGTTTACCCGAACAACTCGACCTGGATGTAGTTGTCTCGATCGGGGTCCTACATCACATTCCAGATCCGGAACCGGTCGTTCGAGCGGCGTTTCGGGCACTGAAACCCGGCGGCTGCGCGCTGGTATGGTTATATGGACGAGAGGGGAACGAGATCTACCTGCATTTCGCGCATCCGGTACGTTGGGTAACGACCAAGCTGCCGCATCGCATTCTTGCGATACTAAGCATGGTCCTTGGATGGGTTCTCGATGGCTATATTTGCCTTTGCCATTACTTTCCCCTGCCAATGCGTGACTACATGCGCGATGTGTTAGCTAAATTTCCGCGCGGTGTGCGGCGACTTACCATCTATGATCAGCTCAACCCGACATATTCAAAGTACTACTCTCAAGCTGAAGCGACCGAACTGCTTGCCCGAAGCGGATTTGTTAGTGTTGGTGCGTACCACCGCCACGGTTATTCCTGGAGCATGATCGGATGGCGGCCGATGTGAAAGCAGAGAGCTAAGTGACCAACACCCGATGGAATGGAATGTCGCGGACAAAGTCGATTCGATTTCATCTCCGGACAGCGCTGCTGGCTCTCGCTATCGCCGCAAGCGTTTGCCTGATTGTCTTCGCCCTCTGGACGCCGAATTTTAAACTCAAGCTCGAACCGGTTGAGATCGCTCCGGAACTTGGACTTGCCTACACCGCCCATTTGCACTTCGCCAGTCACCGTCTGCTTCGAATTCCGACCGATGAACCGGCCAGCAACGCGTCGAATCTGGAGCTGGCCGAAGACGGCAAAACACTTGGCCCCGGGCACGCGCTCCATGACACCATTCGCTCTCAAGGGGCGGGGCGCTATTCTCATTGGGCTGGATCGCTTCTGTTCTCGTCAGGTGATGGTAGCGATCCGCGAGTCAATGGCCGCAACTACAGCGTGAGGGTTCAGCCAGTTCTGGTGACGGAAGTCTGGGCAGCGGTACTGCTGGCGGACATTCTCGCTGTATTTTTCTTTCGAAAACAGATCGCAGCGTTCGTCGCACGTTGTGCGAACGCTTCGATATCCATGGCGCGCGCCGGCGCGTCTGCATTGATGGTCGCCGGGATCGACCGACCGCAGAAGCCCAGCCACCTTCGGAAAATCTTGTTGTCAGCCGGCGTGGCTGCGACCGCCGCGGTCTTGTTGTTGTCATGGTTTGCGCCCCGCTTTGAGTTCAGCCTTGAAAAGCGGTTGATCACGCCAGAGCTCGGGGTCGCATTTACCGTTCCGCTGAACTTGGTAATCGGATTTCCATTCTATGTGCCGACGGACCAGCAGGGTAGCACCGCATCCAGGCTCCAGCTCCTTGAGAATGGACGTCTCTTAGGCCCGGCCCATTCATCGCACGCAGACATTCGTGACAAGGGTGGTGGTCGGTTTTCGCACTGGGGCGATTACCTCTATTTCTCGACGAGCGATGGAACTGATCCAAGAACTAATGGCCGGACCTATCACGGCGGCGCTCACGCGAGCATTTCAAGAGAAGTCTGGGTCGGTATTGTCTTGCTGGATGTCCTCGTAGTCTTGATCCTCCGGTTCTGGTTGCGCGAACTGCTGGCGCGATATTGGAGGGCGCTGGGAATTGGCGCGGCGCTTGTCGCGATCGGCGGGATGTCGCTGTTGGCGGTTGGCACTTTCGGCGTTGTAAATCCTGCGACCGGCCCGCCAAAGAATGCGAGCTTGGTACTCGCCGTGGTGGGCCACACGATCCTGGCATGCGTCATTACGATGGCACAATGGTCGATGGGGGCGGGGGTTGCGCGTTTCCTGCTTCCAAAACGCGGAACGTCCTACGCCCAGATCGTACTCCTTGGGTTTCCGATCAGTCTTGCACTGCTCGCGGTTCTGGCGACTATCGCGCTGATCGTTCCATATGGGCGAACACTCGCGCCGATCATTTGGGTGGCATGTCTGCTGCCACTAACTCGGTGGCCGATTGAAACCACGTCGTTGCGAAGCCTCCGTGGCGCGCTGCCGGCTTTCCTGGCTCTGAGTTTCACCTTCGGCTGCTGGATGTCATTGCACTGGCATGGCCCCACTGACGCAATCCCGGGCGCGCCCTCCGGCGACCAGATCTTCTATTCATCGGCCGTGTGGGCGCTTGCTGCTCATCCGGTTGGATGGCCCAACCTTGGCAATGAAGGGGAATTCTATCCGTACACAAACTTTCTGATTTCGGCGATTGGAGCGGGGCTATTGCCGCTGTTGCCGATCGACGGCTTTCTCTTTGTCGGCAGTAGCACTGCGATGGCGATCTTGGGGTCGGGACTGGCACTTCACGCCTACCTTTCCGACCGACCTCCATTGCGGCTCGTTTCCCTTGAAAGTCTTGTGTTGGCGATCGCACTCGCCGCGGCCGGACGTACGCCGTCTTGGCTCGTTATTAGCCCTCCGGTTGCGTTCGTGGTCCCGCTTGCTGTTTGTGTTTGGTTCTGGGCCACGCTAGGTCGGCGATCGACCTCGGCTGCTTCGGTTGCAATCATTTCATCGATCGTCGGCTCGGCCTTGAGCAAGGTGATGTCCGCCGGAACATTGGCCCCGTTGGCGCTTGCTCAACTTGCACCGCATCTGCGGCATCTGCCTCGCAAGGTGCAGATCGGTCTGCTGATCCTGCTGACCGTCGCGGCCGCTTACGTGGCCTACATGTTGTTCAGGTTTCTTCCATTCTTCGCCGACTTGGTTCGGCTGGGAATGACCAGCCTCGGCCCGCGATCGTACGACAGTCTCACCAACTGGGGGTACGACCTGTATTCAGCCTGGCCGTTCGTGGCGCAGGATGCAGGCATGGTGCTCATGATGGTGCTGGCTTTCCGCTTCTTGGAGCGCCTCGAAGCTTTGGCCCTGATATTTGGACTGATCCTTGTGCTGGTGTATCCGTTCCTCACGCTGGTCAATCTCATCTGTGTCGCGATCGTTCTCGCGCTTGCCATTATCGGAAATGCGGCCGGGCTGCGGCAACGGCGGGTGCTCGTCCTGCTTGCATTTCTCCTCGTCGCGGCGCCGATGATATTCACCGATGAGGCTGGTCTCCCGTCAGGGCTTTTGTGGGCCGCGATCGCCGCAACAGTGCCGCTGGTCGCCATTGATTCTGTCGCAACCTCGAAAGAGGCGGCGTGGCGGCCCTGGCCGCTCGCGCTGGCTGTTTTGCTGGTTGTGGTGACCGCATTGGGACTAGTTGCGTCGGCGCGCGGCACTCTTATCCTCGGTTCTGGCTGGCCGGGCGGGGCGGACCTCACGCCTGCGGTACGCGACATATGGCGCGCGGTCCGCGAGCAGACACCCCGGGACGCTCTTGTCTTCACCGATCAGACGGGACGCGAAATCCGCTTCCTCAGGGGCTGGAATACCTATGCGCTGCACGGGCAGCGACAAGTGTTTATTTCTTCATGGCATCAGAGTGGCCAGCTGCAAGCTAATCCAGTCGCGCGTGACGAGCGCCTGGCAGTGAACGACGCCGTGCTGTCGGGAAAGCTCGAACCAACCGCTGTCAAAACCAGCCGCCCCTATGGTTCGCACTTCGCGGTGGTGTCGGCCGGAAAGCTGCTGGCGCCGCAGTGGCGGAAGCAATACGCAAACGAGCAGTACGTTCTGTACCGCTGGAACCCTTGAATCTAGGACCGGTCCACTGGACGAGCCTGCGTCAGGTCGTTCACGGCGTGCGGCGCGCAGGCCCTCAAGAAAAGAGCACCGGACAGTAAACCGTCCGGTGCTCTCGCTCGTTTGGGAGCGCCGCAGTACGCGGCTTCAATGACGGTTACTTCAACCCACCGGGAACCGGGCCGCCGAACGCCTCACCGCCGGCGTTCCCGTTCAACTGGTTGTTCAGGTACGAAAGGGCCGATGCGCCACTGACGCCAGTCGAGTTACCGGTGATGCTACTGCCGCCGACTCGCAGGGTTGCGCCCGCGCCCGAAGCCGCAACGCCGGTAGTGTTGTAGCTCGCGCTGCTGTCGGCGACCATGAAGTTGACGGCGGTTGCGCCGCTGGTGGCCAGGATGCCGGTTTGGCTGTTGCCGTTGGCGGCACTCTTGAACATGTGTACGTTGATTGCGCCGGTGCCGCCCGAGCCATCGGCCGCGACGCCGAACACGTTCCCATTCGCCTGCACGCGGGTGAGTTGGACCACGGCAGTGGCCGCTCCCGTGGGCCTCACTTGCACTCCGCCGCCTGCTGCCCCGAGGCCGTTGTTAGTCAGGACGGTGTCGGACACGAAGATCTTCGGATTGCCGGCCGAGTTCGCGACTTCTGATTCCGACTGCAGTGCCTGACTTGAAGCCGCTAACCCAACTATTCTCGACATGCAGCACCGCGCCGCTCGTGAAATTGATACCGATCAATCCCGTGCCGGCGCCCTGGATCGTCAGATTGCGCAAGCTGACGATGATCGTGTTGGGTGTTCCTGTCGCGCTGTCGTTGATGTTCACGCCGTTGGTGCCCGCGGCCAGGATCGAACCGTCCGTGCCGATGCAATCGATCGTCATCGACTTCGTGATTGTCACGGCGCCAAAGCCGCCCGGATCGATACAGTTGATTTCGCCGCCTGCCGCTGTCTTGGAGATCGCACCGGCGAAGGTTTTGCACGGCGCCGTGCGGCTGCACGGATTGACGTCGTCGCCAACACCGGACACCCAGGTCCTGGTCGCTTGAGCGTTCGCCGAAACGGCGGTCAGCAGAGGAATTGCAAGTCCGGCAACGGATGCGAGCAACGTGAGTTGACGCATGGCTTCTTCTCCCTTGTTGGTTGAGGCCCCAACCGAGTTTTGCTCTCGACTGATGCCTTTCCTTTACGTTACCCGGCTGGCGGACGCCAGACGGAACTCCAGCGATCAACTGCCCCGAGAACCCGCCTGTCGAGAAAGAGACAGATTTTCCCACCGGAAAAGAGGCAATTGGATACCCCGAACTGCCCAGGGTTAACGGAATCGGGCATCAAACGTGTGTCGCAGTACGCCGCCGGCAGGTTCAACCAAAAGAACAAACTTTGCGCGCCCAGCACGTCCATTTTGATTTCTAACTGATTCTACTCCGGTTTTTGGCACCACGACGACGCGACTATCTCCAATGGTTCATCGAAGCTCTTCGAGGCAAGCGCCGGTGGGGCGTGCTGCGAAAGGCTGATTGAGGAGCGGATGGGGTGCCATTTCGGGGTCGATCGCGGGGCGGCCTCGTCCTTGGGCCATGGCCGGCACGCGCTCCTGATCGCACCTGGGGGGAACGAAATACCTCCTCAGGGCTCGAGCCGAACTCGGTCGGATGGACGCACGTCGACTGCCGCAGCCAGTGCGTTCGACCTGATGCCTTTGATATTTTGGAGCAATTCGGTTGGCGAGGTCGGTGGGACGAGGTCAATGCCTCCGGGATGTAGGAGAACGGACCAGAAACAAGGAACAAGGATCGTCGACCTAGACCGACTGCCGTATTGTAGAATTGGCGAGGGCTTGGGTGCGCGCCCCCGTAGCGGGGGCGGTCGCAAGCCTGACGGGAAGGACAAACCCAGTTGACGAAACAGATTGTCATTTTCGGCAATGGCGAGATCGCCGAGCTCGCCGATTTCTACTTTACTCACGATACCGAGTTCCAAGGTCGCGGCTTTCTCGGTTGATGGAGCCTACCTCAAGGACCAGGCGTTTCTCGGCCGCAGCGTCGTGCCGTTCGAGCAAATTCACGAGGCATTCCCCCCAGAGCGCTTCGATATGTTCGTCGCCGTGAGCTATTCAAAGCTCAATGCACTGAGATCCACGAAAGTCGCGTCGGCCAAATCGATGGGCTACCGCCTCGTTTCCTATCTGAGCAGCCGCGCGACCGTGTTTCCGGATTTTGCGCTCCAGGAAAATTGTTTCATTTTGGAGGATAACACGATTTAACCCTTCGCCCGGATCGGAGCCAATGTGACGCTCTGGAGCGGCAACCACATCGGGCATCATTCGATCATTGAGGACGACGTTTTCATTGCTTCGCACGTCGTCGTGTCGGGCGGTGTCAGAATTGGACGTGCGAGCTTTGTCGGCGTCAATGTCACGGTGCGGGACCATGTCACGATCGGTTCCCAGTGCGTGCTCGGCGCGGGCGCCTTGGTTCTCGAGGACCAACCGGATTTCTCGGTAGTCGCGCCGCGCGGGAGCGAGCGTTCACCAGTTCCAAGTACGCGCTTGCGCCGAATATGAAAAACGCATCAATGCGCTGGAGGAAGCTCGGGCGTATTTTCGTGGCCGACGCGCATTCGGAGTGGATGAATAGTCACGGCATTGTTCCGATCGCGCGGCCCATTGGGGGCTTTCGCTATCGAATCTATTTCAGTCCCCGGGATCGCGAGCTTCGATCCAATGTCAGTTGGCTGGACATCGACATCAGAGATCCCACGAAGGTTCTTCGGTTGTCGCAACGTCCGCTGCTGTTTCCGGGAGCAATTGGCTGCTTTGACGACAGCGGCGCTATGGGTTGCTGGCTCGTGGAAAATGATGGCGTCGAACATCTTTATTATCAGGGGTGGAATCGCGGCGTCACGGTCGGCTTCTACGTTGCGGTTGGTCTCGCGATTCGGCGGACCGGGGATCCTGATCTTCCGTTTGAACGTATCAGCGCCGGTCCGATCCTCGACCGGTGCATGGAAGAGCCGGTGTTTATCTCCGATCCGGCGGTCGCCGTTGAGAATGGCCGGTGGCGGATGTGGTACCAGTCGGGGCGGCCATGGACTCAGCAGTTCGGCGACGCTCATCCTTCCTACGACATCCGCTATGCGGAGTCCCGCGATGGAATCCGCTGGACGCTGAGCGGGATTCTAATCGCTCGCATTTCAGCATCCTGGCGAGGTTGCGATCGCGCGGTTTTGCCCGCTTCTCGAGGCCGACAAGCGCTACTGTGCCTGGTATTCGTATCGCGGTAATGATTGGGGTTATCGCATCGGCTTTGCGACCTCTACGGACGGAGTGCAGTGGGCCCGCGACGACGAACGGGCCGGCATCGAATGCGACGCAGGCAGCTGGGAGAAGGACATGATTTGCTATCCCTTCGTTTTCGACACCGAGGTCGGCCGGATGATGCTCTACAATGGAGGGCGCTATGGCGCGGCCGGCTTCGGCATTGCGGCGCTGGAGCAGGATTAACGCGCGCTTTAGCTCCGCCGCACGACTACCGTAAACTCGTAGAGGCCGTAGTCCTGGAGCAGCGCGACCGCCCGGCCATAGCGGAGCAGGCAGTGCGACAGCATCTCGGCTGCATCAGCGTAATACAAATGGGCGACCCGCCGTTCCGGGTCGCTCGACAAACTCAGAACATTGAAAGCGAAACCGCGCCGCCCGGCCTGCGATAGAATATCGATGGTGTCGTGCACGTAGCGAGCCCAAGTTTCCGTCGCCACCTCACCCTTGACATTGAAGATGCCACTGGCGATCGCAAAGTCCGCAACCTCCGCCGGCTCGGCTCCGACGCGCCATCGACGATCCGAACCCACGCCGTGGAGCTTTGATGCCTCCGCAATCATGTCGGCCGCGATGTCGTAACCGATAAACGTACCGCGATGACCTTCCGCCCGCAGAAAGCGCAGGAAGTCGCCAAAGCCGCAGCCGAGGTCGAGAACCGACGCGTCTGTAGCCCCGTCCAGTAGACGAAGAAACTGGCGATGACGCAATTCGTGCGCGGCGGCGCCGTTCCAGTCGACACCCTGCGGTGTCGGACCATGGGTGGCGAGCTTGGTCGCATAGTAAGCCGCGACATCGCGCAGGATCGAAGCTGTTTCGCTCATCGATTATCCGGCTACCGCGGAGATGCGCGCTTGACGAACAGGCACTCTCCCCACGCTGGAAACGTGGAAACCTCGTCGTACAGCGTGTGATAGACTGCGTGCTTTCTCTCGTATCCATGCTTTCCGAGAAACCCGACGATATCGTGCTCAAGCGAGCCGCCTTCGTACATCTCGATAAGATTGACTTCCGACACGATCGCATCGATCGAGGGAAACAACGACGTGGCGCCCTTGAGCGCCAGCAGTTCGGCACCTTGAATATCGATGTTGAGAAAATTGTAGCCGCCGTGCGCAATTTGATGCCTTTCGAACAGCGCATCGAGCGTGATAGCCGGAACCTGTACCGTCTTCGGCGTGTGCAGCGTTTTTACTATTTCCTTGAACCGCTTCATCGGCAGAATGCTTGCCGGCTCGGTATTTCCGGAGCGACTAGTATGAATATGAAAGTCGATCACGCCCTCGACGTCGCAAACAGCATAGTTGAAGATACGAATGTTTGGATTGTCACTGAACTTTGAGCCAAGTATCGCGTGCGAATCAGGGTTCGCTTCAATCAAGATAATGTTCTCAAAGCCATAGCTGAAATATTGCGCAACCTCTTGTCCAACATCGGCGCCAACATGCACAACGCCGATCTTGGGTATCCGCCGTAATTCTGCATGATTGAAGATGTTCTGAAGATCTTGATGATGATCCTGCTCGGTGATGATTGCCATGACAGGTACTTCAGGTCGCTCTGGCCGCTACTTCGACCGGCTTTTTGATCATCGGATTCGGATAGTCTGAGCCGACGATCAGGGGCAGGATCATCCACCTGCCGTCATTGCTCCGCCATTCATATTCCAAGTCGGGGTCGATGTATTCCACGCCGTGATGGATTGCGGGCGACATGACCAGCAAGTCGCCCGGTTTCATATAAGGGTCCAGATAACTCTTTTCAGCTCCGGCGGCGGAGCGTCCGTAGACCCCGCCCTTGCGATAATCCTTGCCAAACTCCGAGGCTGCGACGAGCGTCTGAATATGCGCGTGCGCGCCGACCGGATCGATATGCTCCGCCTGATAACCGCCCCCCCTTGGGTAGTGGTGAATATTGACGCGCGCGATCAAGCCATCCGACGGAATGTTGCTAACGAACTCCTTCTCAGGGTAGCCTCCCAGGAAGTTCTTTATGGCGAAAATGTCGGCAAAAAAATTGAATTTCTCTTTATTATGGGGATACCAGCCGTGATAATAAAAGGCATGCATCTTCTGCTTGACGTGCGCTTTCGGATAATTGTCATGCAGGCGATGATAGTCGGGGCAGCCGTCGTGCAGCGGATGCCAGCTCGCGTCCGATGACAGGCCGCTGCGAAACGCAGCCTCCCGAAAGCCCAGGATGTCGCGGGCGGCATAGAAAGCCTTCACGACGAAAGCCTGCGGCTCGTTGATTTTCGACAAGAACTCGTCGGTCCGCGCATAGACCAGATCGACAAACTCTTGCCTGCTGATTTCGTTGACGCGCATGGCCAGTTCCTTGCTGTCAGCTTCTTTCCTGGCCGGCGACCCGACCCGAATGCTGGGCTCCGGAGACCCCGGTCGGGGAAGGAGCTTGATCCGGCTTGAGCACCGGAACGTTGGGCGCAGCCGCCTGCGCACGATGGACGCGGCGTATCACTGCGTAGGGCCGTCGCTTGGTCTCGGTCAGAATGTTGGCGAGATAGATGCCGAGGATCCCAAGGATGAGAGTAGTCAATCCGCCTAGCAGCCAGATTGAAACGATCTGTGATGTGAAGCCGTCAACGCCGATGCCGGACGTGAGATAACGGCCGACGAAATAGACAATCACGACGACCGACAAGCCGAAGATTGAAATACCGGTATACAATACCAAGTACAGCAGCCTGGTCGAAGTGGTCGTCAGATATTTGATCGCCATGTCCATTCGCATGCCGAACGAGTACGTGGTCGGCGAATTCGCAAGCTTGCGGATCCCGAGCGGGATCTGCCGGTAGCCGGCTAGTTGCATCAAGTGAATCATCATGAATTCGCGGTCGCGATGCCGAACAAGCGCGCGAACGTAATCGCGCGTCATCAGGCGCGCCACGACGTTATTTCGTGGAATGCTTTGATCGCTCAACGCGTCGATCAGAGCGAAGAACATTCTTCCTATCGCGCGTTCGACCAAACCGCCGCGCCGCATCTCCTGGACGCCATAGACCACATCACAGTCGCCCGCCGTGAAGCGTTCGTAAAACGCGGCAAGAACTTCCGGCTCCTCCTCGAGGTCGCTATCGATCAGAAACACGAGATCGCCGCGCGCATGCGAAAGCCCGCTCATCATCGCCTTGTGATGCCCAAAGTTGCGTGCGAGGTCGACGACCACGACGCGCGCATCGCCGTGGTGCAGCGCGATCGCACGCTCCAGGCTGTCGTCGGGCGAGCCGTCGTTGACCATGATCAGTTCGACGTCAGTAGCGATTTGCTCGGCCGCTGCCAAAGCGCGCCGATGGAACTCCTCGATTGTGTCTGCGGACCGGTACAGGGTCGTCACGATGGACAGTTTCATCCGGGCGTTCTCATCAAATAGCGCCGAGCGTCGTTACCGGTGTTGAGGATCAGGTCGATGATCGAAACCTGCGGCTCAAACGCCCCCCATAACTGGGGATATTCCGGGTACCCTTCGTATGTCATGACAGCTGTCTCGATACCTGCCGCGGCGAACAATCCGAGGTCAAGGTAGGCGAGGGCGGCCGGGCCGGTGAGGTAGTGCGTCGCTCCCCGTGCCTCGGCGAGCGCGACGAGTCGCTCGGTGGCCTGCATGGCGCGAAGCCTCTCGCGGTCGAGCACGTCGCTGCAGCGGACAATCGGTACGCGGATTCCAAGCCGGTCGCAAACTCCTCGAAGCAGGGTCTCGTTGATCCTGGACAGCAGCGGCTCCCCGGCGACGGTGTGCCACAGATCGAACAGCCAGGGAGCCATGGCGTCAAAGGACGAGGCGCGCGCATAGGCGAGCTCGATCGACTTTTTATGATCTCTGTTCCACTCCGGCGTCGCGATCCGGATTTCGTCGATCGGTTGCGCATACTTTCCCTTGACTTCGACCGGTATCGTGAGCCACGCGGCGCCTTGCGGTGTCTTGATCCTGTTGCGGTTGCGCCAGTCACGGCGGGTGAACTGGACGCTGTCCAGCAGCACGACCTCGTCCGCGGAGCGTAGCATGTCGAAATAACCCCGCCATGGGATGTAGTTCGACTGCGTGATGACCACCGTCTTCACGAGCAATCCTGGACCGGCAAAAGGTCCGCCCTTGCGGACATGACGATCCGTCCACATACCGCCCGGCGCAACATGCCTGCTATTTTCCCAAAAGGGTGCCCACGCGGTCAATGACGCGGTCGGCGAATGCCGCCGGTATCCCGGCGTACAGAGGGAGCCGGAGCAGGGTGGCGCTCGTCCGATCGGTCACGCTCATGTCGCCGTGGGCGCGCGCATAGCGTTTTCCGGCCGAAGACGAATGAAGCGGTATGTAGTGAAACGGCGCCCAGATGTCCTCAGCCTGGAGCGCCTGGAGCAAACCATCGCGCTCGCGCTGGTCTCGCAGTAACAAGTAGAAGAGATGACCATTGTGCGTGCAATGCGGAGGCACCCTTGGCCGCCGGCTACGGCCCGCCGCCTCAAGTGAGGCGAAGCCTGCGTGATAGCGCTGCCAGGTCGCGCGGCGATCGTTCGTCAGTGCTTCGATCTGTTCCAGCTGGGCCAACAGCACGGCGGCGCTAAATTCGCTGGGGAGATAGGATGAGCCGTGATCGATCCAGGAATATTTGTCGACGGCACCAAGCCGGAACGCACGCCGGTTTGTCCCTTTTTCCCAGATCACGTATGCGCGGTCGCCGAAAGCTGGATCGTTGATGGTCAGTGCGCCGCCCTCACCGGCGGTGGCGTTCTTGGTTTCATGAAAGCTGAAGCAGGCGAGGTCACCAAGCCTGCCGGCTGGCTCCCCACGATACGTCGACAGCAGCGCCTGAGCCGCATCCTCGATGACAATCAGCCGGTGATGGCGAGCGATCTCGCGGATCGCATCCATCTCGGCGCACACTCCCGCATAGTGCACAACGCAGACGGCCTTGGTCCGAGGCGTGATCGCCGCCTCGATGAGCGTTTCATCGATGTTGAGCGTGTCGCTTCGAATGTCGACGAATACCGGTACCGCCCGGCGCAGGACCACCGCGTTTGCGGTCGAGACGAACGTGAACGAGGGCATGATGACTTCATCGCCAGGCTCCAATCCGGCGAGCATCGCCGACATCTCGAGCGCGGCCGTGCACGAATGGGTAAGGAGTGCGTCGTGCACGCCCAGATGCCGCTTCAGCCAAGCTGAACAGCGCGCGGTGAACGCACCGTTGCCGGAAAATCCGCGGCCCTCGAGCACCTCGGTGATGTACGCGAGCTCGCGCCCGGTCACAGGCGGTACATTGAACGGGATCTTGGTCATACTGCCTGAACGACGTCGGCCGGTTCCGTGGGTCTCATCGCATACTCCCGGAGCGTCTTCCAGCCACGGAGCAGCCGGCATAGGACATCTGCGTATTGACGCAGCG
Source organism: uncultured Alphaproteobacteria bacterium (assembly GCA_963778455.1). GTDB lineage: Bacteria > Pseudomonadota > Alphaproteobacteria > Rhizobiales > Xanthobacteraceae > PALSA-894. The sequence goes on along the minus strand of CAVZUL010000004.1, from coordinate 303,946 downwards.
ACAAGCGCAGGAATAGTATTGTTTTGATTGCAAGTCCGCTGAGGCATCCGGGGTGCTGTGGGGACGGTCCCGGGCCAGCGTCGTGAAACCTTCGCGACGCAACCTTATGAATGATCATAACAAGACCAGGAACGAGGATGCTCGTGTCGTCGGGCGTCAGCCTTCGTTGCACATCTGTGTGAGCGCAATTCGGGAGGATAATCAATGCCAACCAGGCCACCAGGAACGCCCGATGTCGATCTGACCTTTGATGGCGCGTCAGGCACCATCAACGGCGGGGTCTTTATGACCGGCCTATTCCAGCTCGTTCCAGATCAATTCTCGTCCTTTCTTGAGATCAGGCATAACGGCGTTGAGCAGGGCTACAACACCGACGGCGCCCTGCAGCAAGACCAGAGAGACGTCCAGAACACCACGCATTCGATCCTTCTCGCCGAAGTGCCGATCGTTATCGGTGACGGCTCGCACGGAACGCAGGAAGGCGTCGCTTACCGCGAGTTCCGTCTCACTCTCGACGAAGCCGGCGGCGCCGGGCAGTATTTGTCGCTGGACTCCTTGCAGATTTGGCAGGAAGAGGCCGGCAATCTCACCAACTTCACGCCCGGCGCAGGCTTTGCGGGCGCACACACCAACTATCTCGCCTACGATCTCGATGAAGGCGGCGACCGCTGGATAGGTCTCCAAGAGGGACTTAACGGGAACGGCGCCAACGTGACTGAATTTACGATTCTGATCCCGGACAGCGCATTTATCAACGACCCGGCGCATCGCTACATCACGCTCTATTCCAAATTCGGCATGCAGACCGGCTGGAACGCGGATAGCTCCTCGGAGGTATGGGGTCTGAGCCACGCGAGCGGCGGCCCGGTTTCGGCGATGACCGTTCACAAGACCGCGATGGTCCCGGGTGGCACCGCCAACGCGGCCGGCGAGGTGATCTCCTACGACATCACGGTTGCGAACGTCGGCAACACGAACCTGACCGGCATTACGGTCACCGACCCGTCGGTGAGCAACCTTGCCGCCGTCGATGCCAATTTCGACGGCTTCAATGATGGCGACATCAACCACGACAACCAGCTCAGCACCGGCGAGACCTGGCAGTACACAGCAAATCATACGGTGACGCAGAGCGACCTCGACACCAACGGCGGCGGTGACGGCCAGATCAACAACACCGTGACGGCGGACAGCAACCAGACGACGCCGGTCTCTGCGTCCTCATCAGTGGAGGTGGAACAAAGCACCCACGTGACGCTGACCAAGAACGGCATGGTGGCCGGCGGCACGATCGACCAAGCGGGCGAGCTGGTCCATTACCGGATCCTGATCACCAACGACGGCCTCGTGACGCTGACCAATCCGGCGGTGACCGACCCTTCCCTCGGCACGTTCAGTCCGCTGCTTGATGTCTCCGCCCCGATCGTCGATGAAAACGTGCAGTTGTTCATTCCGATCGTGGACGGCGACTTCAATCTCGGCGACACGGATAACGACGGCATCGAGGAGGCGACCGACCACAACAACGTCCGTGATCCCGGCGAGACCTGGCAGTACGTCTACCTTGGCGACATCACGCAGGACGGCTTCCACGATCCTGGTGAGACCTGGAGCGCGTTCAATCTCGGCGACACGAACGACAACGGCGTTCGCGATCCCGGCGAAACCTTCATTGGCGATGACGACAACAACGGCATCCAGGATCCCGGCGAGCGCTGGCAGTTCAAGAACGTTTGGGACACCAACAACAACGGGCTGCAGGACAACGGCGAGGTCTGGAACTACGCCAACCGTGGCGACAACAACCAGAATGGCGTCGAAGATGCGCCCGGCGAGACTTTCGAGTACGCCAATGTCGGCGACACCAACCAGAGCGGCGCCGAGGACCCCGGCGAGACGTTCCAGTACTACAATGCCGGCGACACCAATCGTGACGGCGTGGAGAACAACGGCGAGACCTTCCAGTTCACGTTCACCAGCAACGTGGCCGGCGTCGACGCCAATGACGACGGCTTCAACGACGGCGATACCAACCTCGACGGCAGTCTGAACGTCGGCGAGACGTGGCGGTATAACGGCACCTATACGGCGACACAGGACGACATCGACAATCGAGTCGGCGGCGTGCCGACCGTTGTCCCCGGCTTGACCCACGACAACACGGCGACGCGTCAGCACCAATGAGGGCGCGAGCGACGACGGCTCGGCATCCGTGCCGATCTTGCAGAACCCGGACATCCTCGTCACCAAGTCGGCCGACGTCGCGTCGGTGGACGCCGCCGACGACGTGATCAACTACACGATCACGGTCGACAATGCCGGCAACATGACGTTGACCGATATCGACGTGACGGACCTGTCGGTCGAGGATCTCGCCTATGTGAGCGGCGATCTCGACAACGACAACGAGCTCGACCTCGACGAGATCTGGACCTACAGCGGCGAGCTACACGGTCACGCAGGACGATATCGACAACGGCGGCGATCGTCGATCCGGCGCTGACCCATGACAACACGGCCACGGTCACGACCGACCAGGGCGCGGCCGACGCGGACGCGAACGGCAGCGACAGCGAGTCGGTGGCGATCGTGCAAGACCCGCGGTGACGCCTGATGAAGTCAGGCGTCCGTCGAAGACGGCACCGCGGACGAGGTCGGCGACGTGATCAACTACACGATCAATGTCGCCAACGCCGGCAACATGACGCTCACCGGCATCGACGTGTCGGACCCGTCGGTCGACGGTCTCGCCTTGGTGAGCGGCGACGACGGCGACGGCAAGCTCGAACTGACCGAAACCTGGGTCTACACCGCGAGCTACACCGTCACTCAGGACGACATCGACAATGGCGGCGTGGTCGATCCGGCGCTCACCTACGACAACACCGCCTCGGTGACGACCGATCAGGGCACGGCGCTGCCGAGCCCCGATCCGGACGCGAACGACAGCGACACGAGTCAGTGCCGATCGTGCAGAGACCCGAGCATCACGCTTGGCAAGACCGCCACCGTGCGCGGACGGCACCGCGGACACGGCCGGCGACGTGATCAACTATACGATCGACGTCACCAACGACGGCAACATGACGCTGACAGGCCTGGTTGTGACCGATCCGTCGGTCATCGACCTCGCCTATGTCAGCGGCGATACCGACAGCGACAACAGGCTCGACCTGACCGAGATCTGGCACTACATCGCGAGCTACACCCTCACCCAGGACGACATCGACAATGGCGGGATCGTCGAGCCAGGCCTGTCACACGACAACACCGCCTCGGTTACGACCGACCAAGGTGCGGTCGATGCCGACGCGAACGACTTCGACGACGAGTTCGATTCCGATCGTGCAAAGCCCGAGCGTGACGATGGCCAAGGATGCCACGGTCGACGGCGGTACGGCGGATACAGCCGGCGAAGAGATTTCTTACACCATCGCGGTCACGAACAACGGCAACATGTCCCTGACTGGCGTCTCGGTCAGCGATCCCTTCGTTACCGATCTCGAGGCAATCGAAAACCTCGGTTTCAACGTCGGCGACACGAACACCGATGGCAAGCTCAGCGTGGGCGAGACGTGGCAGTACACGGCAAGCCACACGGTCACCCAGGCCGAGATCGACGACAACGGGGGCGGCGACGGCTTCATCGAGAACACCGCCTCCGTGACGACCGACCAGGGGGCGTCGGCGAGCGACGGCGCCTCGGTGGAAGTGGAGCAGCCTGCTGCGGTGGCGGCGCTCGCTCTCGATAAGTCGGATGCGGTCGGAACGCACTTCATCGATCACGATGAGGACGGCGTTGTGGACTCGGACGGCGACCTGATCCAGTACGCCTTCCAGATCACCAACACCGGCGGGCTCGCGCTGCATGACGTCGTGATCAACGACCCGCTGCTCGGCGGGCAGATCTACGGACCGGAGGTCCTCGACCCGGGCGAGTCGTTTGCGTTCACCCTCAACTATTTCTTGAACGCGGCTGACGTGACCGCGGGACACGTGGAGAATACCGCGACGGCGTCCGGCCTGGATCCGTCGAACAATCTGATCAGCATCATGGCCCACTACGACCAGTTGCTGTCAGCCTGACGGCCTTTAAATAGTGGCGGCGCCTTCGCGGGTGCCGCCACTCCCGGAGGTCTGATACAGCTGCCAAAAATCGCGCGGAGTTTCGGAGCCGGTGCGCCGCCGGATTTCGTTGCGCTATTGTCCGACCGGGGGGCACGTTAACGAAGGCCCGGAATCGAAATCGTGATTGATGTGTAAAAACAAATACTTGAAGACGTGCCAAGTCAGCAAAGAGCGCGCCTGACGGGTGCAGTTTGTCGAAATGAACCCGACATGGTTTGTTCCATGAAATGGGGGGAATCGACCGTCGCATTGTCGTCTTCGGAAAAGGCACGGCCGCGGTCCTTTGCCTTCTAGGCCTTCTCGTTCTCGTCTTCTCCCCTGCCATCTTCGGCGGAAAGACCCTGCTGCTGTCGAGCTGGGACGCGCCGAGCGTCGTCAGCGCGGGTGCCTTCGATCAGGGCGGCAGGCCGCCGCTGCGGCTGCAGCGGACCTCCGACCCGGGCGCGCCAGCCTGGCAGACCGAGCCCTGGTTCTCTCTGGCCTCGCATCAATTCTGGCGTGAGTTCAACTGGCCGCTCTGGAATCCCTACAATGCTTTCGGAACGCCGCTCGCCGCGTCGCAGCAGCCGCAGCCCTTCTTTCCGCCCGCAACGCTGCTCTCGCTCCATCTGACCGCGTGGACCTACAATCTGTTTATCGTCGGCCGCCTGTTCGTTGGCGCGCTGCTGATGTTCCTTTTTGCACGTCAGTTCCTGACTGCGCTGCCGTCGCTCTTTTCCGCAATCGCCTTCTCGCTGACCGGCTATTTCACCGTCTTCCTGAACATGCCGCACCTCAGCGTCGAGGTGCTGACGCCAGGTGTGCTGCTCGCGTTCGAGCTGCTGCTGCGGAAGAATTCATGGAGCGCCGTTGCCGGCGTCGCCGCGATGATCCTGCTCGGCATGACCGGCGGAATGCCGGAATCGCTGTTTCTCATCCTGGCCTTCGGCAGCTTGTATTTCGTCTGCCGGATTGTGTTCACGCCCGAGTTTCGTGCGCAGGCCGTTCCACTCGCGTTGAAGTTCTTTTGTGCAGTGATTTTCGGTTTTGCGCTGTCGGCGTTTCTTTTGTTCCCTTTTCTCGAGCTTTTGCGCCATGGTCACGACGTCCATCAGCCGTCAAATGTCGGGGGCGCAAGGGCGGGGTTGGTCTATGACAACGATCTGCGGCTCGCGATTCAGTACCTTCTACCGCTGATTTTTGGCCCCATCCTGAATTCGACCCTGTCCAACTTTGCCGGCTGGTCGGGACTGAAAGCATACTGGGGCATCATCCCGGCGTTTTGCGCCATCATCGCGCTGTTGGCGGTCGCATCGCGAGCGCACGCTGATGCGCGGCGGTTTCTGACAATCTTCTTTGCCGCAACGCTTGCCGCGATGCTGCTCAAGCGCTTCGGCAGCATCCTCATCAACTGGATCGGATACCTTCCGGTCTCGGACCTTGTGCTCTATCCGAAGTATCAGGAGCCGCTGATTGCGCTCTGCATTGCCATGCTGGCGGGGCTTGGATTCGCAGCGCTGATCGAACGCGGGGTCACTCAACGTCAAGTCCTGCTCTCGGCACTCGTTACGTCGGGTGTGATGCTGGCTCTTGCTGCCTTGTACCTCCCCGAGCTCCGTTCGTCCGGCGCAAAGTACGCCAACGTGTTCTTCTATTTGTCGCTCGCGGGCGGTGTGCTTGTCGTCGCGCTTGTGGCGTTGCTCGCCTGGTTCGCCCAAAGGATTTCGTCGCCGCGACGTATTCTTGTGCTGCGAGGCTTGGTCGTTCTTCTTGGACTTGAACTCACATTCAACTTCATCGTCCCAAGCTTTTATGTTCTCAATAAGCTTCCGCCCGCGAAAGCATCCCCCTATGCGGGCGCTCCCTACATCGACTTCCTGAAAGCGCAAAACAAAGATCATGCGCGCCTATTCGGCCGCGAGAATGTCCTCTATCCAAATTGGTCCGCGGCGTTTGGCATCGCCGACGTGCGCAGCCTCGACGCCATTCATTACGCGCGCTATCGCGCATTTGTGCGGAACTTCCTGCTCGCACCCGGAGACAACCGCATCTATGGCGATCTGGCGGACCGGTTCACCGGACAGGAGTTCGCCTTTGGGTTCGATACCGACGTGGAGAAGCGATTTCTGACGTTGTCATCTGTGAAATACCTTCTCACCGACAGCGACTACGGTTTTCCCTCCAAGGCCACGGAACAGATTATCCGCCAGCACAGCGACGAGTTTATCTGGGGCTTCGGCGCTGACACATTTACGGTCGGCGAGCCCCCGACGCGGATGCGCGGTGTATTTCAGCACCCGCCATCGACGAAGGTTTCTTATCGGACATCGATCGACCCGCGCGAACCCGTGCTGGAGGGCTTCGCCGTCCTCAAGGAAGTCGCCGGGAAGAGCGACGGCGCCGGATTTCGGATTGAGATGCGGGAAGGGGAGGGGACCGAGACCCTGTTCCAGGCGTTCCTCGATCCGAGCGGCACCGCCGCCGACAAATCCGGCCGTCCCTTCCGCATCGATCTCAGCCGGCACGCGGGGCGGCAGGTCGATCTGCTTTTCTCGACTGAGGCGGGGCCGAAAGGTGACAATACCGGGGATTGGGCCGGATGGGCGGGCCTGCGCTTCGTCCCGCACAACGGCGCCCCGCCGTCGGACGACTTCAGGAAGATTTATGACGCCGAAGTGCGCATCTACGAGGTATCATCCGTGCTCCCGCGCACCTCGCTCTATCGCGCGATCGAGATGGTACCGGATAGTGAGGTCCTGGCGCGGCTGAAGGACCCGGCCTACGACCCACGGAGCAAGCCAGTCGTGTCGCGCGAGTTGCTGCCGCAGGCCGACGCGATGGGGATCGCGATGCTCACGCAGGCCCCGGCCGGCCCCGTAACGGCGGCATCCCTCGCGCGCTACGAATTGCAATATGTCCGCATCGAGGCGGATGCCGCGGCGGCGTCGCTGCTCGTGCTGAACGATTCGAATTTTCCGGGCTGGCAGGCCTATGTGAACGGCCGTGCCGCTCCTTCGGTGGTGGTGAACTACCTGTTCCGCGGTGTGCTGGTGCCTGCGGGCAAGAGTACAGTTGAATTCCGCTATGAGCCGCTTTCTTTTCGGGCAGGGGGCGCGGTCGCCGCCGTGGCATTCCTGATGCTGGCGGGGTTGGTGTTCCGCGAACGACGCAGGCGCAAAATTCTGCGGCCAGATGGTCAAGGTTGACCCGATGGCCAAGTCACTTCATATCGTCCGCACCACCGGACTCGGAACTCCGACCGAATGACCTTTGCGCGCGATCATCTCGACGAGACCAAGCGCATCATCGATGCGCTCGACGTCGGCGTGATCGATCGCATGGCCGAGATGCTCGCGGCGTTACGCCAGAAGGGCGGGCGCCTGTTCTTCCTCGGGGTCGGCGGCAGCGCGGGCAACTGCTCGCATGCGGTGAACGACTTCCGCAAGATTGCCGGCATCGAGGCCTACGCGCCGACCGACAATGTCTCGGAATTAACCGCGCGAACCAATGACGAAGGCTGGGAAACTGTGTTCGTCGAGTGGCTCAAGGTGAGCCGCCTCAAGGCCGACGACGCTGTGTTCGTCTTTTCGGTTGGCGGCGGCAGTCTTGAAAAGAATGTCAGTCCCAATCTGGTGCGCGCGTTGCAATACGCCAAGAGCGTCGGCGCAAAGATCCTTGGCGTTGTCGGACGGGATGGCGGTTACACGGCCAAGGTCGGCGATGCGGTCTGCATTGTTCCGACCGTGAATCCCGATGCCGTAACCCCGCATTCGGAAGCGTTTCAGGCCGTTATCTGGCACCTCCTGGTGACCCATCCGGCGCTGAAGGCGAAGCAGACCAAGTGGGAAGGCGTCGAGCGCGCCGACGCGCGCATGACGGGCCGTGTTCCTCGACCGCGACGGCGTTCTCAACAGAGTGATCGTGCGCAACGGCAAGCCCTATTCGCCGGATACGGTCGACGAGATGGTCATCGTTCCGGACGCACCGGCGGCCGCGGACACGCTGCACCGGCACGGCTTCCGCCTCGATCTCGTGACCAACCAGCCCGATGTCGCGCGCGGCCGCATCACGCGCGCGCAGGTCGAGGCGATGAACGCACATATCCGCGAGAAAGTGCCGCTCGACGCGATCGAAGTATGCCTGCACGATGACGCGGACGATTGCGATTGCCGCAAACCGAAGCCCGGCATGCTGCTGCGCTCCGCAAGGCGCGACGGCATCGTGCTGGACGAAAGTTTCATGGTCGGCGACCGCTGGCGCGACATCGAGGCCGGGCACAGCGCAGGTTGCCGCACGATCTTGATCGGCGGCGGTTATTCGGAAACATTCAAGACAAAGCCCGATGCGACGTTCGGCAACCTCACCGAAGCTGTCGCACTGGATTCTCAAGCAACCTGTGAAAGCCTAAGGAACGATCATGCCCAGCGTGAATCAGCTCAAGGTCAAGATTTTTGCCGACGGTGCCGACAAGGTCGGCATGCTGGAGATGTACAAGAATCCGAACGTGAAGGGCTTCACCACGAACCCGACGCTGATGCGCAAGGCCGGCGTCACGGACTACGAAGCCGCTCGCGAAGGACATCGTGGCGGCGATCCCGGACCGCTCGATCTCGTTCGAGGTGTTCGCCGACGACTTCTCCGAGATGGAGCGTCAGGCGCGGCGCATCACGACCTGGGGCAAGCATGTGTCGGTGAAAATCCCGATCACCAACACCAAGAAGGAAAGCGCAATTCCGCTGGTCCGCAAGCTCTCGCAGGATGGCATTGCGCTCAACGTCACGGCGATGTTCACGCTCGACCAGGTTCAGGACGTGGTCGACGCCGTGAAGGGTGGCGCGCCGTGTTTCGTGTCCGTGTTCGCGGGCCGCATTGCGGATACCGGCATCGATCCGGTTCCAGTCATGGCCGAGTCCGTGAAGCGCCTCAAAGCCGCGCCGAACACGGAACTCATCTGGGCGAGCCCGCGCGAACTGCTCAACATTTTCCAGGCGGACGAAATCGGCTGCCACGTCATCACGGTGACCAACGACATCATCAAGAAGCTGTCGCTGGTCGGCAAGGACATGAACGAGTATTCGCTCGAAACCGTGAAGATGTTCTACGACGACGGAAAGGCCGCGGGCTACAAGCTCTAAGCCTTGCGCAGCAGCGCGTCGGTTTCCTTCAGGCCTTCGGCTGAGCCGATCTCATAGAAGCGGGTGGTGACCTCGCATCCTGCCAACCGTCCGGCGCGCGCGAGTTCGGAGTAGACGTCCGCCAGATCGAACGGCTCATTTGCGGGCCGCGCGGCGAGCGCATCGCCTCGAATCATGCCCAAGCCCCAGTCGATGTGATGCATCTGTGGCAAGCGCTGCTGCTTGTCGTAGAGCCGAATGCGCCCGTCCTCGAACCACACGTTGCTGCTATCCCATTGGCCTTCATTGCGGAACACTGTCATGAGCGCTGGCTGACCGCTCGTCCGGAACGCTTCGACGACTGCCGCATAGTCCGTGTCGAGCCAGCTGTCGCCGTACATGACCAGAAATTCGCTCCCGAGCAGGTCCAACGCGGCGCGCAGCGCGCCGCCGGTCCCGAGCAGACGAGGACCGTCGACCTTGTAGCCGACCGATAGGCCGAAACGGCTGCCGTCACCGACGAAGGCTTCGATCTGCTCAGCGAGATAGCCCGCGCAAATCACCACGCGGGAGATCCGCTTTCGGCGCAGCAGGCGCAGCTGATGCGCGATGAACGGCTCGCCCGCGACCTCGAGCATCGCCTTCGGCACCCGTTCGGTGAGCGGATGCAGACGCGTCGCGAGGCCGCCCGCGAGCAGCGCAAGGGGAGGCATGTCGGTCATGGCCGAGATCACACGATCGTCTTTGTGCCTTCGAAGTCGAAACGGAAACGCACCTCCTTCAGGCCGGCCATCGTCATGGCGTGGCGCAGGCGGGTCTTGTTTTCCGCATAGAACATCAAAAAGCCTCCGCCGCCGGCGCCGATCAGCTTGCCACCCGCCGCGCCGTTCTGCATCGCGTGATCGTACCACTGATCGATCTTCGGGTTGGACATGCCCCCGGAGCGCCGTTTCTTGTGCTGCCAGTGCTCGTCCATGAGGCAGCCGAACTCGATGAGGCGTCCACCCTCCAGCGCGTCGAGACTGCGCAAGCCGAGATCCTTCACGTAGTTCAGATTCTGGACCATGTCGGAATTCTGCTGGCGGGTCTTGTCGTCCTGCTCCTTGAGAATCGACGATGCGCTGCGCGAATAGCCGGTGAAGAACAGAAGAAGATTGTCCTCGAGATTGTAGAGGGTCTCGACATCGATCTTCAGCGGCCATGCCTCGACGCTATCGTCGCGGTTGAAGCGGAAACACGTCAGGCCGCCGAACGCCGCAATGTACTGATCCTGCTTTCCGATCGGCTCGCGCAGCCGGTTGATTTCGATCTCGCAGGCCTGCTCGGCCAGTTCGCGCGGATGAATCAGCACCTTTCGATGACTGTAGAGCGCCTTCAGCAGCGCCGTGGTGAAGCTTCCTGAGGAACCGAGCCCGGTACCGGCGGGAATATCGGCCATCGAGGTGATTTCCAGCGCGTTCGGCGCGAGCCCGGCCAGCTTGAACGCCTCCCGCACGATCGGATGCTTCAACTCCTCGATCGTCATCACCCGTTCGAGCACGGAGTACTTCACGATCAATTCCTCGATGAATGTTTGATGCACCGTGATGTAGACGTACTTGTCGATCGCCGCCGCGATGACGAAGCCGCCCTGCTCGCGATAATAGGAGGGCAGGTCGGTCCCGCCGCCGCCGAGCGTGATCCGAAGCGGAGAGCGAACGATGATCATGAGCGGTACCTTCGATAAATCTCATCGACGATCGCCATATTGGCAACCGCATCGCCGATGTCGCCGCACGGCCGGCGGCCCTCGCGCACCGCGGCGGCGAAGTCGTCGAACTCGGCGTGCCACGACTGGTCCTCGCCGGGAAATTCGAACGTTGTGGTCTCGGGTGGGCCCATCTGCGGCAGCATGCGGTAGAACGTCAGCCGTTCCAGCCCGTAGCTGCCACCAAGCCCGTCGATGACCAATTTGCCGTCGCGGCCGAAGATCTCGAACGAGAACGTGTTTTTCCATTCGGTCCACGACGCGTGCAGCCACGCAATCTGTCCAACGCTACTGCGCAACGCCAGAAAGCAATTGTCGTCAGCCGGCATGTTCCAGAACAGTGTCGGCACCGCCGCATAGTCGACGGTGAGGTCACCCAGGAACCAGCGCGACAGATCGATCAGGTGCGAACCCTGGTCGATCAGTTCGCCGCCACCGGAGATCGCGGGCTGCGCGCGCCATTCCTTCTCGTAACCGACGCGTCCGCCGTGGCCGTAGCGGGCGCGGATGAACATCAGCGGGCCGAGAATGCCAGAGTCCACGATCTCGCGCGCTTTGAGGAACGCCGGATGGAAGCGGTGATTGAACCCGACCTTAACGATGCGCTTGTGTTTCGTGCCCGTGTCCGCGACGGCCTGCACTTCGGAAAGCTCGCGGCCGGCGGGCTTTTCGACCAGTATGTGGCGGCCAGCTTCCAGCGCGCCGAGCGATATGGCGGCGAGCTGATCGTGCGTGGTCGCGACGATGACGGCGTCGACCTCCGCGGCAACCGCTTCGCGCCAGTCCACGATTGCCTTCGCTCCGAACCTCTGCGCGAGCTGCTCGGCGCGGCCTCGGTCGCGATCGCAGACCGCTACGATCTCATGGCCCGCCGCCGCGGCCACGCGCTTCGTCCCGATCAAGCCGCATCCGATGATCGCAAGCCGCATCACGTCTTGTCCCACGACTCGCCGCGATCGGTGGGCACGATGCGCCGCAACGTATAGATGTCGGAAGCATCGATCTTGCTTTTGATCGGGTCAGCGAACGGCCACGGGTCCCACTGCGCCGCAATCAGCCGGCCGGTCACGCCGTCGCTGTCGGCGGAAGCCAGATAGACGCAGAGTGCGGCGCCGATATCGAGCGGCGTTCCACCTTCGGCCTGTATCTTTGACATGCGCGCGTGCAGGTTCGCGCCGATGCGCTCCGGACCGGCGGCGAGAAGCTGATCGGTCAGCCGCGTCGCGAGCGCACCGGGCGCGACCGTGTTCACGTCGATGCCGAACTCCTTGACCTCCAGCGCCAACGTTTCGGTGAAGCGCACGACCGCAGCCTTCGACGCCGCATAGGCGCTGATGCCGGGGAGGGGATTGGTCGCTCCGCCGCCCGACAGATTGATGATCTTGCCGTAACGATGCGGCCTGAACGCCTCGACTGCCTTGCGCGCGCAATAAACCGTGCCGGTCAGATTGATCGCAATCGCCTGGACCCATTCGTCCCAGTCGATTGCGTCGATCGATCCCATGGGACCGTAGACGCCGGCATTGTTGACCAGGATGTCCAGCTTGCCGAACGCCTTGATGGTCGCGGCGAACAGCGCATCGACATCGGCCCGGCTGGAGATATCGGCACGCTGAGTGACGATCCGGGCGTTGGGATAGGCGGCGGTGAGCCGCTGAGCCTGCGCGTCAAGCTCCGTGATGTTGCGCGCGCACAGCATCAGCGTGGCACCGGCGGCGGCGAACTGCTTCGCAATTTCGGCGCCGAGGCCGAGGCTCGCGCCGGTGATGATCGCGCTGCGTCCGGCGAGTGTCATGCGGATCGCCCGACCGAGATCAAGGTGAGCTTCGGGTTCGTCGCGAACGCGGGGCCGAGGAAGCGGCCTGGATCGAGCACGATGCGTCCTGTCATCAGTTTTGCAACGTCATCCGCCGATAGGTCACGGAACTCGAAGCACTCGTTCGCGACCACGAGCGCGTCGGCGCCGGACGCGACCGCGCGGGCATCGGGGCACAAGCGAACCAATTCCCGGAGCTCATCGGGAAGGTTGGGCACATGCGGATCGAACGCCTGCACCTGGGCGCCCTCACTGGCCAGCACCTTGATCAGCTCGATTGACGGCGAACGGCGCAGCGCGCTGGTACCGGGTTTATAGGCGAGGCCGAGCACGCCGATCATCCTGCCCGACAGGGGCCGCAGCGCGCGACGCAATTGGCTGAGCGCCCATTGCCCATGCGCACGATTGCTCGCGACGACCCCGTCCATCAAGGGCAGCGCGAGGGCGTACTCATGCGCCAGCGTCCGCAGGAAGTTCACGTCGCGCGCCAATGTGCCGCCCGCAAAGGCTGCACCCGCGCGAATGTAGGCGTTCGGCCCGACGCGCGGGTCAGAGCGCAGGCCGCGCTCGACTTCCGATGCATCCGCGCCGGCGCGCTCGCAGACGCTCGCCATCTCATTCGCGAAGGCGACCGACGTGGCGAGAAACGAGTTCAGTCCGTGCTTCACCATCTCGGCCGACTCGACCGACATCCAGATCAGCTTGGCGCAGAATTTGCTCAGGAGCGGCTCGAGAATTTCGCGCGCACGCTCATCGCGCACGCCGACAACGATGCGGCCAGGATTCCGGAATACCTCGATCGCCTTTCCGAGCCGAAGATTTTCCGGCGAACACGCAAAGCTGACAGCGCGACCGTTCGCCTGAGCGGCAAACCGGCGCTCCAGCGCCGCAACCGAGCCGACGGGCAGCTGTGCCGAGACCAGCACCACGGCGCCATCCTTGAGGTGCGCGAACAGCATTTCGGCTTCAGCGATCACCGCGCCGGTATCGGCATTGTCTTCATCATCGACCGGCGTATCGTGGCAAACCCAAACGACGTCGGCTTGCGAGACTGAGGCGACGTCGGCGCTGAACGTGAGCGTGCGCGCGGCAAAGCCGGAGCGAACAAGTTCGGCAAGCCCAGGCTCGTGCAGCGGCGGTTCACCGGCCGAGAGGCGCGCGATCCGCTCGCGATCCAAGTCGACCCCAACCGTCTCAACACCCGCAGCCGCCGCGCAGGCGGCGGTCACGGTGCCGAGATGCCACAGGCCGAAAACCGCGAGCTTCATGGGCGCTGCTCGAAGACCCAGCGGTTTTGCGCCAGCCAGTCGACCGTGCGCAACACGCCGTCGCGAATGGTGAGCTTCGGCTTCCAGCCGAGCGCGCGTATGCGCCGCGTATCGAGCAGGATGAACGGGCTGTCGCCGACCCAGCCGCGCTCGCCGCCCGCATACGTCAACTCCGGGCGCGCGCCGAGACGCTCCGTAATCCAGCCGATCGAGTCGTTCAACGCGACAGGCATCCTCCGTCCCGAGGTTCAGCACGTTGACCTTGCCGCGCGCCGTTTCGATCGCGAGCAACATCGCGTCGATGCAGTCGTGAACATAGAGGTACGACTTGCGCTGCTGCCCATTGCCGAGCACGTCCAGCCGCGTCGGATCGGCCCAGAGTTTCCGGCAAAAATCGAAAACATGGCCGTGAGTGTAGCGCTCGCCCAGGATCGATACGAAACGGAAGATATAGGCCTGGAAGCCGAAGCCCTCGCAGTAGGCCTCGATCATGCCTTCCGCGGCGAGCTTTGAAGCTCCGTAGAGCGAGGTCTGGAGCGGGAAAGGGGCATCCTCCGGGGTCGGGAAGACGTCCGGCTCGCCGTAGACCGAGCCGGTGGATGAGAACGCCATGCGCCTGATGCCGTTGCTCCTCATGGCTTCAAGCACGTTGAAGGTTGCGACCGTGTTCTGTTCCAGGTCGCGCTCCGGATGCTCGGTGCCGAAGCGCACGTCGGCGTTCGCCGCAAGGTGAAAGACGAAATCGGCCCCCTTCATTGCGCGCGCCAGCGCGGCGGTGTCGAGCACATCGCCCTGGACGAAGCGGAAGTTCGCGCTTGCCGATGCCGGTTCGAGAAATCGCATCTTCCCGGTCGAAAGATTGTCGTAGCCGACGACCGTTGCCCCGGTCGCCAGCAGGCGATCGGTCAATTGGCTTCCGATGAAGCCCGCGGCCCCGGTGACAAAATAGATCATGATTGTGGGCGGCTCGGCTGCCAGTCCGGGCCACGCCCGATCGGCAGGATGCGCAGTTTCAGAATGGTCCAAAGCCAGGTCAGGCCGTCGCGCGTGAAGCTGACCTTCTTTCCCTCCGCAAAGGACCGCGCCGCATAGTTCACCGGCAGCTCCACCGGCATGTAGCCCTTGCGAACCAGCTTCATCACCAGCTCGATGTCGAAGTCGAAGCGGTTGCAGGTGAAATCGACGCCGTACAGCGCATCGCGCCGGAATACCTTGAACATGGTGAAAGGGTCGGTCATGCGGGCGTTGAGCGCAACATTGACCGCGGACTTGAAGAACCAGTGCCCGAGATTGAACACCGCCGCGACGACAGGCGCGTCGTTGAACTTGCGCATCTTCCAGCTGCCCTGGTGGCGCGATCCGAGGATGAACATCGACTGCCAGGCGATCAGCGGTGCAAGCAGGCCGTCGTAGTCGTCGAGGTCATACTCAAGATCCGCATCCTGGATCATGACGATGTCGCCGGTCGCGAGCCGCAGCCCTTCGCGTACCGCATAGCCTTTGCCGCGCGGCCCGGGCTGCAGCACGACCTGGACCTCCGGATGGTCTTCGTAGGAGCGAACCAGTTCGCGGCTGCCGTCGGTCGAGTTGCTTTCGACGACGATGATCTCCTTGCGCATGCCGGGCAGTTGTTTGGCGAGCAGCGCGTCCATCATGGACTGAAACGTCGCGCGCTCATTGAACACCGGCACGATAATCGAGACGACACACTCGGAGCGCGCGGGCGCCGCGACAGCGCTCACCACGGCGGTGCCGGACGGCAGGCGGAACGGGCGGCGCCGCAGTACCGCCGGAAGTACTTGCCGCAACGATTCCACGCGCCGCTGCCACGACGCCGTCTCGTCGCTGCCGTGCATTCGTTCGCTCAACCGGTCGAGCGAGTAGCTGCGGCGTTCGTGACGGAACCAGACATGATCAAACCCTGCGGACAGAAGCAAGCAGGTTCAGCGTTTCGCGCGTGAAGTACCACAGGTTCGCTACCTGCCACTCATGCCAGGTCCGGCCCATCAGCTGCGCCTGCCGGCCGTCGAGCAGGGGCACGCTGATCAGCAGCGGCGCCGAGGCGAGGAGGTGCTTGCGGATCTTCGTCAGGGCGGTGCGCGGGTCGGGAACGCGCATGAGCGCGTCGGTTACGATGGCAGCATGGTAGCGTCGCGCCCCATTCCCCCGCTCCGAAGTCTTGCGCGCCAGCCACGCGGCCAATCGTGATGCCGCGCTGCTGGAGCAGAGGGATCATCCCGTCGTCCGGGTCGCCAACAAGCAGCACCGGCCCGCTGATCTGGGCGGCATCGAGCGCTCTCAGCAGGCTTGCGTGGTCGCTTTCCCTGCGACCGCTTATCGCGCGCCGGTACCGGCGGCTCGAGGCTGCCGCGCGCCGTGGCCTTGCTGAACGTCAGCGCGCACCCGCCGCAGCGAAAAATCCGAAACTGACTTGTGCCGAAGATATAGGCGGCATGAATGCTGCCGCAGAGTGGACAGCAGAACTCGATCGGCTGCGCGGCCTGCGGCACCAATCGAAGCGGTCTGCTCATGCTGTGCGTCCCCGCTCGTCAGGTCCGTCGCGCATAGGCGACGAACTCGCCGATGTTGATTGCAAGCGGCTTGCGCTTGAGCGGCCCGGGAATGATCCAGTTCATGACTTGATACAGCCGGTTGATGCCAGGATTGGTGGCGGTGAGCTGATCGGCGAGATAGTCGATCGTCAGCACCTTATGCGCAGTTTCCACCTGCACATCGGCAAATCCGCTGCGCTCGAGCAAATCCGCAATGGCGCGCCGCGAGAACAGCACGGTATGCTGCATCGGCTGCAGCATCGGCCAGCGGGAACCCATCAGGTAGCGCAGGAAGTGCCCGGTGTCCGGCGAGCTGATCGCCAGAACGCCGCCAGGTTTGAGGATCTGGCGCAGCTCGTCGAGAAACCTCGCCGGGCTCTGAACATGCTCGATGATGTCGAATGCGGTCACCACATCGAACTTGTCGGCCTCCCGGCTTAATAGTGTATTGACGTCACCGTGCACGATGCGCTCACGAATGTCAGGCCGCGTGAGCGAGATCGCAACCGTCGAGAACTCGACGCCGCGCACGTCGAAGCCTTCTTCGGTAGCCGCTTCCATGAAGAAACCGGTAGCACAGCCGACATCAAGCAGCCGTCTGCCGCTCGTCCGTTGCCGGATCGCCGCGAGGCGCGGGCGCGCAGTCGCAATCTTGAGATCGCGGGACTTTGCGTATTCGCGATAGACGCCGGACGCATACTCGTCGTCGGCATATTGGTTCATCGCGCCGACGGACGGCATCGCGGCCTGGAAGATCGTTCCCGAAGCGGGCTCCAGATAGTAGGTCGCGCCGTCCTTGTCGCAGTACCGGCGGGCAGGGAGCCCGTTGGTCGGGCAGGGCGTGATCGTCGTGTCGTTCATCGGCCTTCGCTGCTGCGGTAGAAGTCTTCAACGCGCGACCGCAATAGCCGGTCGAAAGGAACGCGCACAAGCGGCCCGAACGCATTGTAGGCCCAGGTGAGCGCGCCATAGCGGCGTGGGACGTAACGTATCCTCTGGCGCCGCAGGATGGCATCGAGGGTGGCATCGACGACGCTCGCGAGGGGAACCGTCGCTTCGGTTTCCTTCCGATGCGGCCTTAGCCGAAAGCTCTCATGATCGAAGAAGCTCGTTTCGACCCGGCCCGGGCAGACGACCGTGACATCGATCCCGAAGCGGGCAAGTTCCGGCATGATGCATTTCGACCAGCCGACCATTCCATGCTTCGCCGCGCCGTAGAGGGCGCACGGGGTGAGGGGTAGCGTGCCGGCGATCGAAGCCATGTTCACGATGTGGCCGCTGCGCCGCTGGACCATGCCATTGATGAAAGCTTTGGTGACGCGGACCGCGCCGCCGAAATTCACGCTCATCAGCCGCTCGATCTCGTCGGGCTCCTCCTGCTCGAACGTCCGATAAATCGCATAGCCGGCATTGTTGATCAGGATGTCCGGCACACCATGCGACGCGACGACCTGGCCACAGGCTTCGGTGACCTGTTCGGATATTCCGATGTCGCACACGTATCCATGAACGCGCCGGCCGTCCTGGGCGAGTTTCGCCAAAGCATTCGAAACCGACGCAGGGCGATCGGACAGGATGACGATCCGTGCATCTCGCCGGGAAAGCTCTTCGGCTAGCGCCAGGCCAATCCCCGAGCTCCCCCCGGTTATCACCGCCAGCTTGTTTGCGAAGAAGTGGTCGGGCCGGCCGTTCATCGAAGGTCTTTGCGGGTTTGGAAAGTAGTTTTGCACGCCTCGGATGCCCGCTGGCGCGCGGTTGTCGCGATATTGCCTGACCGGGGGCGATACGTTAAGGAAAGCCCCGAGTTTTCGGGCAGGCGGCGTGTGGCCTAGTGCTAACACGTTGAAATATCAAGCGAGAAGCGACGGAATGGCGAGTGGCCTGCACGAAGAGTTCCTGCGCGACTATGCGGTCGAATCCGCAAGCAACAAGCGATTCGGGCTCGTGGTCGGCGGGATTCTGTTTGCCTTCGGCGCGATACGGGCGTGGCTGCATGGCGAGATCGGCCCCTTCAGCGGCGCGCTGGGCGGAATCGGTCTGGTTCTGATGCTTGCGGCGCTGATTAAGCCGGGGATACTTGAACCCGCCAACCGCGGGTGGAACAAGCTGGGGCACCTGCTGCACAAGGTGACCAATCCGGTCTTCCTTGGGGCGATGTATGCGATCGCAATCGTGCCGACCGGGTTGCTGATGCGCGTGTTCGGTATCGATCCGATGGGCATGCGGAAACCCCGAATGGACACGTTCTGGATCAGACGCAGCGCTCACGGCTCGACCCCGCAGTCACTGGAAAAACCGTTTTGAGATCACGATGTCGTTCTTGAAAGACATGGCCGCTTTCATGCTTGTCCGGAAGAAATTCTGGCTGGTTCCGGCTTTGGTGCTGATGACTATTTTCGGCGGGCTGATCGTGCTGACCAAGGGCTCCGTGGTCGCGCCGTTCATCTACACGCTGTTCTGAGATCCTGATGATCGTTGTCGGTATTTCGGCGTTCTATCACGATAGCGCTGCAGCCCTCGTACGCGACGGAACGATCGTTGCTGCCGCACAGGAAGAGCGCTTTACGCGCAAGAAGCACGACGCGAGCTTTCCGGCGAATGCGCTGCGATATTGCGTTAAGGAAGCCGGCATCGCGTGGGACGCAATCGATTTTGTGACGTTCTACGAGAAGCCATTCCTGAAATTCGAGCGGCTGCTGGAAACCTATCTCGCTTTCGCGCCCAGAGGATTCGGCTCGTTCCGTATGGCGATGCCGTTATGGCTGAAGGAAAAGCTGTTCCAGAAGTCACTGCTGATCGACCTGTTGCGCGCCGAAGCGCCCGAGATCGATTGGGACCAGAAGCTGCGCTTTGCCGAGCATCACGAGAGCCACGCGGCAAGCGCGTTCTATCCCTCCCCGTTCGACGAGGCTGCAATTCTGACGATGGACGGCGTTGGCGAATGGGCGACGACCAGCATGGGCGTCGGTAACGGCAATCAGTTGTCGCTGACAGAAGAGATTCATTTTCCGCATTCGTTGGGGTTGCTCTATTCGGCCTTCACTTATTACACAGGTTTCAAGGTCAATTCCGGCGAGTACAAGGTGATGGGCCTCGCGCCGTATGGCGAACCGAAGTACGCGCAGGCGATC
The DNA here is from genome assembly GCA_963778455.1 of uncultured Alphaproteobacteria bacterium. Lineage (GTDB taxonomy): Bacteria > Pseudomonadota > Alphaproteobacteria > Rhizobiales > Xanthobacteraceae > PALSA-894. The sequence goes on along the minus strand of CAVZUL010000004.1, from coordinate 284,211 downwards.
ATGGATAACCTGATCGATATTCAGCCGGACGGCTCGTTCCGGATGAACATGGACTATTTCGACTATTGTACCGGCCTGACCATGACCAACGATAAGTTCGACAGCTTGTTTGGCGGCGCGCCGCGCAAGCCCGAAGAACTTCTCACGCAGCGAGAGATGGATCTTGCGGCATCGATCCAGGCGGTGACGGAGGAGGTCGTGCTTCGTCTGACGCGCGCGCTTGCAGCGAAGACAGGCAAGCAGAATCTCTGCCTGGCGGGAGGTGTCGCCCTCAATTGCGTCGCGAATGGCAGGGTCCTGCGCGACGGCAAGTTCAAAGAGATCTGGATCCAGCCGGCGGCTGGTGACGCGGGCGGCGCGGTGGGCGCGGCGCTTGCGACCTATTACCTCGCAACCGGCTCAGCGCGTCCAAACGGCGGCAAGGATGCCATGCATGGCTCGTATCTCGGGCCGGCCTACGGCGACGATGAGATCGCCACGCGGCTCAAAGCGGTGGGTGCCCGGTTCGAGATTCTGAGCGACGAACAGCTTGTCCAGGAAACTTCGCGGGCGTTGGCGAGCGAGCAGGCGGTCGGCTGGTTTCAGGGCCGCATGGAGTTTGGTCCGCGCGCGCTTGGGAGCCGTTCGATCCTCGGCGACCCCCGCTCGCCCACGATGCAGAAGATGCTGAACCTGAAGGTGAAGTATCGCGAGTCGTTCCGTCCGTTCGCACCTGCGGTGCTGCGCGATCATGTCGCCGACTGGTTCGAGCTCGATCGCGACAGCCCGTACATGCTGTTGGTCGCCGGGGTGACACCCGAGCGCCGCCGCGCGATGAACGAGGAGGAAAAGAAACTGTGGGGCATCGATCAGCTTAACGTCGTGCGTTCACACATCCCGGCGGTGACGCACGTGGACTATTCCGCGCGCGTCCAGACCGTGCACGCGGAGACCAATCCGCGCTTTCACGCTCTTCTTGCCGCGTTTCACGCGGCCACCGGCTGCCCGGTGCTGGTCAATACCAGCTTCAATGTACGCGGCGAGCCTATCGTGTGTACGCCGGAAGATGCGTTCCGCTGCTTTATGGGCACCGACATCGATCTGCTCGCCATCGGCAATTGCATTGCGCGCAAGAGCGAGCAGGATCCCGCTCTGAAGCAGAACTACGAGGACAAGTTCGAGCTGGATTGATTCTAGTCAAGGTTTGTCGCGAGCGGGGGGGTCAGCCCTTCAATTCGGTTGGGCTAGCGCTCTTTGATGCCGCGAGGCAGAAATTCGGCCCGTTGGCACTAACCGGCTCACCACCGACGATTTCGACCCGCTCAAATCCAAAGTGCCGAAATGCCGCGACAATCTCGTCGCGTCGCATCCACGAGCTCGAAAGCTTGTTGCCACCCCAAAAGTTCGGTTGGGCGCGATCACGATAGGAGTTGCGGAAATAGGTGGCCGAAAATCCATCAACAGAGACAGATGACGGTTGTCGGCCTATCGGCTCGTTGAGGTCGTGGTAATGCGTCCACACGAAGCACTTGTCGGCAACTCGCGCGATATTGCGGATCAGCGTCAGTGGATCCTCCATGTGATAGAGGACACCGACGCAAAACACGAGATCAAACCGTTGAGACGCGTTCGCGAGAAACAGGTTGAAGTCACCGAGCATGAAATTCACGTTTCTCATGCCCAATGCTTCTTTCATGATCAGGCATTTCAGGTAGGCCTCGACATTGGCCTCGATCGCAAGAACACGGCTGGCCCCCAGCTGCTCGAGCTGCCGGCTGTGCAGCCCCTCCAGAGGTCCAAGCTCAAGAACTGACATACCGTCGATTCGTCCGGAGCCGGTGCCAAGATATTGAGCAGCGAGCCTGGGGCGGGCATCATCGACAAGATTGGCCCGGCCCCCGCGCCATTCGGCATTCACCATGGAAAGGTCAGTCGCCCACCGTCCAGCAAACAGGTCGATTGCGTTCCGGTGGTCCGGCGCTCTCTGTTCAAACTTTGCGGCGCCGAATGGTGAGTTGCGCCGCGCACTCGCTTCGCTGATAGCTCTACTGATCGAGCCGACAAACCGTCCCGCAGCGGATTTCAGCGTACGGATCATGATTGCGGCAATGACATTGCGCTGAGCCGGCTATCTGCGCCCGTACACGTCGTCGAGCCGCTGGATGTCGTCCTCGCCGAGATAGCTGCCGACCTGCACTTCGATCAACTCCAGGGGAATCTTTCCCGGATTGGCGAGCCGGTGCACGCTGCCGATCGGGATGTAGACCGACTCGTTTTCATGGATCGTGCGCACGTCGGTGCCGATCGTCACTTCTGCGGTGCCCTTGACGACGACCCAATGCTCGGCGCGATGGAAATGTTTCTGCAGCGACAGCCGCGCTCCTTCTTTCACGACGATGCGCTTGACCTGATAGCGCGCGCCGATGTCGACGCCCTGGTAGTAGCCCCACGGCCGGTAGATGCGGCGGTGCTCGATCGCCTCGCGGCGGTTCTGCGCCTTGAGCTGCTCCACCAAAGTCTTGACACTCTCGGCCTTGTCGCGCGAGGCGACCAGCACGGCGTCGCCGGTCGCAACGACGATCGCATTGTCGATCCCGACCACAGCCGTGAGGATGCCATCGTCCGAGCGTATCAGGCTGTTGTGGCTGTCGACGACCGCGACCGCCCCCGAAACGGCGTTGCCGGCGGCGTCCCGCTCCAGATTGTCCCATACGGCGTCCCAGCTTCCGACGTCGGACCAGCCCATGTCCGCCTGCACGACGGCGGCGAGTTTGGTGCGTTCCATCACGGCGTAGTCGATCGATTTTCGGGGCGCGCGGCCGAATGGCTCCGGGGCAAGACGCAGGAAATCCAGATCCTGCGTCATCTCGGCAACGGCTGCGCGCGCGGCTTCCGCCATGGCGGGCTCGAAGCGCGTGATCTCGTCAAGCATCACGTCGGCGCGGAACATGAAGTTGCCGCTGTTCCACAAATACTTGTCCGCCATGTAGCGCGTCGCGGTCGCGGTGTCAGGCTTCTCGACGAATGCCTCTACGGCAAGCGCTGCCCCGCCATTGAGCTTCGCTCCCGGCCGGATGTAGCCGTAGCTCGTGGCCGGCACGGTAGGCTTGATGCCGAAGGTCACGATCCGTCCTGCTGCTGCTGCTGCTGCAGCGTTACGGCAGGCGTTCAGAAATTCTTCCGGCTTGCGAACCACATGGTCGGCGGCGAGCACCAGCACGGTCGCGGCCGGATCGCGCCGCGCCGCAAGTGCAGCAGCAACAGCAACAGCAGGGCCGGAATCACGCCGTGCGGGTTCCAGCACGATGTCGGCCTCGGTGCCGAGTTCGCGCAGCTGCTCGGCCACGACGAAACGGAAATCCGTATTGGTAATGACGATCGGCCGCGCGAACATTGTGGCGTCAGCGACGCGCTGGAGCGTCTGCTGGAAGGTCGAACGGTCGCCGACCAGCGGCACAAACTGCTTCGGCATGCTTTCCCGCGACACCGGCCACAGCCGCGTGCCTGTGCCGCCGCACATGAGGACCGGTATCACAGCCAAGCTCATCACAGGCCTTTCGTCGTCGGCGCGTTGCCGGCCCTTTAGAGAGCGATTTCAATGGCCTAGGCGGCGCAGCAGTAGCAGCTAGGGCGAACCCGTGCAAAGTCCGCGAAAACGATGACAACGTCAAAGGTTAACGCTGGAGCCCGACGGAACCGATCTCACGCGTTCCGCGCCAGCGCTTCCTCAACGATTTCGCACATGATGTGGCCGGCCGCGAGGTGGACCTGCTGAATCAGCGGCGTCTTGTCGCTCGGAACGCGCACCAGCACGTCGCACAACGCGGCCATCTGATCGCCTTTCGCGCCGGTGAAGCCGATCACGGTCATTCCGCGTTCCCGCGCGGCCTTGCAGGCGGCGAGAATGTTGGGCGACCGGCCGGAGGTCGAAAGGGCGATGAAAGCGTCACCAGCCTGACCGAGCGCCAGCACCTGGCGGGCGAACAGGTGCTCGAATCCGAGATCGTTGCCGATTGCCGTCGCCGCCGACGCATCGGTGCCAAGGGCAATCGCCGGGAGGGGAGCACGATCGATATAGAACCGCACCATCAACTCGGTGGCGAGGTGCTGCGCGTCGGCCGCGCTGCCTCCGTTGCCGGCTAACAGGACTTTCCTGCCGGCCCGGAGCGCATCGATGACGGTCTCGGCGACGCGCGACACGGAGTCGACAAACGCGCGGTCCTCGAGCGCGGCCGTCAGTGCGTCGCGCGAGGCTTCGATGTACTTGATGACGCGATCGGCGTGCGGATTATTCATGCTCAGATGACCTATAGCAGATATTGGTTCTAGCCGGTCCGAAGAAACCTCGGCATGTCCTTCCACAGCATCCCGAAACCTCGCAACGTGACCGCCGCCGAGCGCGGTGAAGCAACGAGCCGTGCAACCGGTTCGAGAACAAGCGTCGTGACCATCACGCCGAACGCTGCCGAGCGCGCCGAAATGCTTGCGAGCATAGAGAATTCGGCTGCGGCAGAAATAGAAGGTCCGTTGCGCGGTCGCGCCCTCGGTCGTTCCCTGGCCGCGATGAAATGCTTGCGCCGTCGCAAGGTAAACGCTGCTCCACCCGCGTTCGCGTGCTCTGCATCGCAAAATCGAGGTCCTCGTAATAGACGAAGAACCGTTCGTCGAAGCCGCCGAGCGCCTCGAACACGCTCCGACGAACGAAGAAGAACGCTCCCATGACCTGATCCACGGTGCGCGTCTCGTCATGTGCCCATTCGGCGACGAAAAGTGGCGGAAAGACTGACGGAAGCAGCCGGTCCAGCCCGAGACTGTTGCCGATCATGCCGCGCGGATAGGCGCGCGCGCCGTGTTGCGCGCCACGTGCCCATCGGAGTCGATGAGCTGGATGCCGACGATGCCGACAGCCTCGTGATGCTCCGATCGGAGATAACGCGCCGGCAGCTCCAGGCTGCCCGGCATCAGCCGCGTGTCCGGATTGAGGAACAGCAGATAGTCGGCGTCCGAGCCCGGCCGCGCCCTGATTGCAGGCGGCCGCGAAGCCGCGATTTTCCTTCGTTGCGGATCACGGCGAACGGCAGCGCGGCCTCAAGGCCCTCGGCCGAGCCGTCCGTCGAGGCATTGTCCACGACCGTCACGCGCGCCAGCGTCACCGCGTCCTCGCGACCGCCGCAAAGGACTGCAGGCATTCCTTGAGCTGCGCCCCCGAATTCCAGTTGACGATCACCACGTGGACGGAAGCGCGGTCCATTTCGCTGATTGCTCAAAGGTTTCGACTGCCGGTGCTCTAGCACAAAACGCCGCGCAGGAAGCCTGGCTGGTCGAAACACGCGAAATTGGCGTCACACGCCGCCTTCGGCTATCTCCATTGCGGCTTTTCGAAGGATTTGTGGTGCCAGACGGGTCTCACTTTCCCGCGCCTTCCGGTTTTCGCCTTGTATCCGCGGACGAAGTCCGGGGAGGCGAGGGCACGCCCGTGCGCGTCGTCCATCCCGATCCCGGCTTGCGGCTCGTTTTCGCGCCGGATCGGCCGATGCCGAGCGACTGGTATCAGTTCGAGCTGCGATTTCCGCCCGAGGGACTGGTCGACGTGGTGGTGCAGTTCTCCTTCGCCGACGATCGGGTGCTGTGGCTGCGGCTTCCGCTGTTCGCGCGCAACCATTTCCTCGCGCATTTCCGTCTCGAAGGCGCGCTGGAGCGCCTGACGCTGATCGTGACCGGCTCCGGGCGGCTGACCGAGCCGACGCTATGCCGCTTCGAGCGGGTCGGCTTGCGCGGGCAATTGGCGGCCGCGGCGCGCCGCGGCGTCGATATCTTCCGGCGCGACGGCCTCGGCGTGTTCGCCTCCGGCCTGAATTATCTCTGGCGGCTGACGCGGCCCGGCTCGATTGCGATTTCGCGCGGGACGGCGGCGACAGCCGGTGAGAGCCCCTACGACACCTGGATTCGCATTTTCGACGAGGCGCCGGAGCGCGATCGTGCCCGCCACGAGGAACGGCTGGCCTCGCTGTCGCGGCGGCCGCTGATCTCGATCTTGGCCGAGGTGTCGTCCGCCGAGCCGTTGGTTCTCGACCGGCTGGCGCGCAGCGTGACGGAGCAGATCTATCCGTCGTGGGAACTCGTCATCGCGGCGCCCGCGCGCCTGCAGAGCGACATCGGTTCGGCGCTCGCCGCGCGCGGCGTGGATGGCGGCAGGCTGCGGATGGTCAACGCCGGTGCGAGTTCGGCCGAAAGCCTCAATGCGCTGCTGGCGGTGTCGCAAGGCGAATACGTGCTGCCCTTGACGGAGGGTGCGCCTCCTGCGCTCCGCACGCACTGCTCGACCTCGCGCTGACCGCCGACCGCGTGCCCTCCGCCGAGCTCATCTACGCCGACGAAGACCGCATCGATTCCGCCGGGCATCGCGGCGATTGGCGTTTCAAGCCGGCGTGGTCGCCGAATCTGCTCGAAAGCCACGACTATCTCGGGCAGCTCACGCTGATGCGCCGCGAGACCGTCAGCAAGCTCGGCGGCTGGCGGCCCGACGTGAGGCACACCAGCATGACCTCCTTCTCCGCTTGACCGAGCACGTCGCGCCGCGCGCCATCGTGCATCTTGCCAAGCTGCTGGTTCATGGGCCTGCGGGGACCGGAGGCGTCATCGCGCGACCAGGCGACGAAGCGCGCGGTACCGGCGCCTGCGCCCCGTGTCTCGCTGATCATCCCGACGCGCGACAACGCCGATGTACTGGCAACCTGCATCCGCTCGATCCGGTCGCGGACGCGCTATCGGAATTACGAGATCATCATCATCGACAACGGGTCGGTCGAGGAAAAGACGAAGCGGCTGTTTGCCGAGCTGAGTGGCGATCCGTCGATCCGAATTCTGCCGATGCCGGGGCCCTTCAATTTCTCAAAACTCAACAATGCCGCCGCGCGCGACGCGACCGGCGAGGTCCTCGGTCTCATCAACAACGATATCGAAGTGACGCGCGAAGACTGGCTCGACGAAATGGTCGCGCTCGCAATGTCGCCCGGAAACCGGCTGCGTCGGCGCGAAGCTGCTCTATCCGGACGGGCGCATCCAGCACGCGGGTGTCGTCGTCGGCCTCGGCGGCGTCGCCGGGCATGGGCACCGTTTCGCGCGCGCCGACGATCCGGGCTATCTGAACCGCCTGCGCACCGTGCAGAACGTCAGCGCGGTCACGGCCGCGTGTCTCTTGATCCGCCGCGCAGTGTTCGATCAGGTCGGCGGCCTCGATGAAAGCCTCACGGTCGCGTTCAACGATGTGGATTTTTGCCTGAGAGTCCGTGCCGCCGGATATCTCAATCTGTGGACGCCGTTCGCCGAATTGATCCATCACGAATCCGTCAGCCGTGGCCGCGATCTCACTCCCTCGAAGGCCAGGCGCTTTGCCGACGAATACGCCACCATGCAGCGGCGCTGGGGCGCGGATCTGCTGAGCGATCCGTACTACTCGCCGCACCTGACCTATGATCGGGAAGACTTTTCCCTGCGGCTGCGCTAGCGCGGACTGACGGATGACGAATGTTTTGGCTCTGACACGCTACGAAAGGCTCGGCGCGAGCAGTCGTATCCGCTTTCTTCAGTATCTGCCGGCGCTTAGAACAACAGGGCTTCACGTTCGATGTGCAGCCGTTACTCGACAACGACTATGTGCGTTCGCTCTACGGCGGACCGCCGGTTGGCGCAGCGCGCATTCTAGGCGCCTATGCGCGGCGTTTTCGCGCGCTCGACCCGCCGCATGCGTTACGATGTCATCTGGCTGGAGAAGGAAGCGCTGCCCTGGCTTCCGACGTGGATCGAAATCGCGCGGCTGGAAGGCATCCCTTATGTCGTCGACTACGACGATGCCTGGTTTCACCGCTATGAGAACCATTGGCTGAGCCCGCTGCTTGGCCGCAAGATCGACGCGGTCATGCAGCGTCGCTCATACGGTCGTCGCCGGCAACGACTATCTGGCGCGGCGCGCGCGCCAGGCCGGCGCTCGGCATGTCGAGATCGTGCCGACCGCGATCGACCTTGACCGTTATCGCGATCTGTCCGCCGCGCCGGCAAGCGAGGCGGTCACGATCGGCTGGATCGGCATCCCGCTCAACGCGCACTATCTGAACATCATCGAACCGGCGCTGCGGGCTGTCGCGGCCGAGGCCAGCATCAAGCTGCATGTCGTCGGCGCGCCGGTGCCGCGCGAAGCTGGCCGAAGTTCCGGCCGACAGCTTCCCGTGGAGCGAGGACAGCGAAATCGCGCGGATCGCGGCCTTCGACATCGGCATCATGCCGCTGCACGACACGCCCTGGGAGCGCGGCAAGTGCGCCTATAAGCTGCTGCAGGTCATGGCGGCGGGCAAGCCGGTCATCGCCTCGCCGGTCGGCGCCAATGTTCAGGTGGTGCAGCACGGCGTCAACGGGTTTCTCGCCAACACGACCGAGGAATGGTCGCGACGCATTGCGCCGGCTCACCGCCGATGCCGACCTGCGGCAGCGCATGGGTGCAGAAGCGCGCAGGACCGTCGACGATCAATACGCGACGGCGCTGATGGTGCCGCGCCTGGCGGCCATCTTGAGGCAAGCCGCAGCCGCATGAGCCTGAGAGGTGCGCCGTTGATCGGCCGGCTCCGCGTCGCTATGGTCCGCCCGCTTTCGCAACCGCCCTCGGCGCGGGCGCGATGGGGCGTAGCCAAGTGGTAAGGCAGCGGATTTTGATTCCGCCATCCCCTGGTTCGAATCCAGGCGCCCCAGCCAGCCTAGAGTCACCTCAACCAAGATTGATCTCTGCTCATGACCAACCTGAAAATCACCGCTGGACCGTTCACCTTCGATGCGCGGCTGGAGACCGAAGCCGCGCCGAAGACATGCGCGGCGTTCGCAAAGCATCTGCCGTTCAAGAGCCAGGTGGTGCACGTCCGCTGGAGCGGGGAGGCCGTGTGGATTCCGCTCGGCGATCTTGGTCTAGGCGTGAGCTACGAGAATCACACGAGCTATCCGGCGCCGGGGCAGATCATTCTCTATCCAGGCGGCATCAGCGAGACCGAGATCTTGCTCGCTTATGGCGGCGTGCGGTTCGCCAGCAAGATGGGACAGCTCGCCGGCAATCACTTCATCACGCTGACGTCGGGGCTGGAAAACCTCCTGCCGCTCGGCAAGATGGCACTCTGGAAGGGCGCGCAGGATATTGTGTTCGAGCGGGCGTAGTTACTTCGACACAGCTTGCAACAGCATGTTCAACGCCGCGGTCGTGAAAGCGTGCATGTTCTCCAGCCGATCCGATTTTCCAGTCTCCAGCGTCATCGCTTGCTCGGTGGGGCCGGCGATTGCGATGCAGCTGTGGCCGGCCGCATCGCCATAGCGATTTCCGGTCGGGCCGGTCGCGCCCGTTTCTGCCAAGGCCCACGTTGAGGAAAATTGTTGCTGCGCCGTGCGTGCCATCAGCAGCGCGTAGGGCTCGGTCGAAGGCCGCATTCCATCGAGCGCCGCGTCCGGAAGATCCAGCAACAGCCGTCGCGACTGCCGCGTGTAAACCACTCCGCCGCCGAGAAAGTACGCCGACGCGCCCGGCACCGCGATCAGTGCGGCTGAGATCAGCCCGCCGGTCGATGACTTCGGCGATCGCGATCGTCTGCCGGCGCGCCGTCAGCACGGTAGCGACCTTGGCCGCGAGATCCGCCAGATCCTTCATCGTGGCTCCTTCGCGAAAAGCATTTCCTCGGCCGGAGTGTGCCCCAGCCCAATCGCTCGCTGCAGTTCTCGTGAAAGTCCCGAGACTTACCCTTCGTACTTGAAGGACAGCGCGACGCGGGTACGGAAGGCGACCACCTTTCCGTCCTCGACCTTCATGTCCATTTTGACGACCTCGGCGATGCGCAGGTCGCGCAGCGATTTTGATGCCGTCTTGACGGCTTGCCGGCCGGCATCCTCCCACGAGGTCTCGCTCACGCCGACAACATCGACGATCCGGTAGACGCCTTCCTCGGATTTCTTGGGCATGGAACGCTCCCTTTGCGCGCAGCTGTTTAGCCCATGTCGCCAAGCGCGACCTGGCCCTTGCGGCGAGACATGCTAGCACGGTACCGAAAGGGCTGCGCGGGCGGCATGGGATGGGCAGGGACGGGACATGGCAGCTTTTCCGGCGAAGGAAGATTTGACCATCTGCTTTGCCCACGTGGCCTATCGCATGGCCGAGCGCTTCGCAGCGCGGAACACCGGCATCCGGCATTTTCAGGTGAACTCGCTCGAAGAGCTGACCGTGCGCATCGGCGACGCGGACGTGGTCAGCGTCTCGATGATGTGGCGCAACAACCTGATCGCGCGCGCCCCGAAGCTGAACTTCATCCAGTCGATCAGCGCCGGCACCGACCAGTATTCAGCGCGACGCCCTGAAGGCCGCCGGCATCCGCCTCGCCAGCGCGCAAGGCGTGAACGAGCGCGCGGTCGCCGAGCATGCGATGGCGCTGATCCTCGCGATGGCGCGCCAGCTCCATTTCGCGCGCGACAACCAGGCCAAGCACCAGTGGCGCGGCATGATCTCGGATCTGTCCAAGCGCGAGGACGAGCTCGGCGGCAAGACGCTGGTGATCGTCGGCCTCGGGCGCATCGGCTCGCGCCTCGCCGGGCTCGCCACGGCCTTCGGCATGCGCGTGATCGCGACCAAGCGCGATCCGGGCAGCGGCTTTGAGAGCGCGGACGACGTGTTCTCGACACGGCAGGCTCGGCGAGGTGCTGCCGCACGCCGATTTCGTCGCGCTGACCTGTCCGCTGACGCCGCAGACCGAGAAGGGCTGATCGAACGCGCAGGCGTTCGCGGCGATGAAGCCCTCCGCCTTTCTGATCAACGTCGCGCGCGGCAAGGTGGTCGACGAGCCGGCGCTGGTCGACGCGCTTGACGCAGGGCCGCATCGCCGGCGCCGCGCTCGACTGCATCTGGGAGGAGCCGCTGCCCGCCGCCTCGCCGCTGTGGGACATGCCCAACGTGCTGATCACGCCGCACACCGCCGGCGAGACGCGCGCGCTACGAGGACAACGTCATCGATCTGCTGCTGGAGAACCTCGACCGCCTCTGGCGCGGCGAGCCGGCGCTGAAGAACGGCATCGTGTAGCGCTATTCGAGCGGCGCGCCGAGCAACCGGAACGCCACCGGTCCCACAATGAGGAAACCGATCAGCGCCGCGCGCAGTGGCGGGCGCTCGATGGCGGCCAGCAACGAGAGCGCCGCAAGAGGAATGATCGCGGCGAGCGGCAGGTAGTAGCGCGGATAGGCTTCCATCAGCCAGCCGGTCGTCACGTGGCGGCCGTAGCTGTACATCACGTGCACCGCAAACGTGGTCGCGATCGTCAGCGCGCCGGCGATCACCACCACATCGAGCGCCGTTTCCTCGCGCCGCCAAAGGCGGCGCAGCGAAACGAGAAAGCCCCCAAGCGCGCAGGCGAGCGCCGCGACCGGGACCGCCAGCATCGCATGGTTGAGCGGACTGCGCGGCGCGAGCGTCGGCATCCAGTCGGTGATGAACGTGCCGACGAAATGGGCGACATAGCCGAGGAACGGCTTGCGCACCTGATCTGCCCAGCCGGCCGCGCGGGCTCCGTCTTCGAGCAACGCGACCTGCGCCGGCGTGTTGGGCACCGGGCTGCCGTACTGCGCCAGGTAGATCGCATAGGGCGCAGCCGCGACCGCGAGCGCCAGCGCAACCAAAATGAGCGCGCGCCACCGCAGGCGTCCGCGCCAGACGAGATAGACGCACACCGCAGCGACGAGCCCTCCGGCGAGCAGCAGCCCGGTGAGCTTTGCCCATGCGGCCGCGATGCTGCCGAGAAGCGCGATCGCGAGCCACGGCGTGCGCCCTGTGGCGGCAAGTTGCCAGGCCCCGAGCGTTGCGACGGCGCCGCCCGCGAACGCGAGATTGTCGTTGTTCACCGCCCCGGCGAGCGGCGCCAACACCGGTATGCAGACGAGCGGCATCGCGTAGGCATAGAGCTCGTTGCGCGGCAGCTGCGCCGCGAGCCCAAGCGCAGCCGCGAGCCCGATCGTTGCCAGCAGAATGTTGAGCAACCGGTGCACGATGAGCGCATCCGGATGCCCTTCCAGCGCGGGGCCGAGCCGCGCGAGCAGCATGTAGAACGGCGGCGGGTGATTGAGGTAGTTCGCCTCACCGGTGAAGCGGAATGTCCGTGCATCGAGCATCCGCATCGTTTCGAGCGCAGGCCAGATTTCGCCGCTGCGCTGCAGGTGTGCGACATAGGACGCGTGCGCGACTTCGTCGAACCCTCGGGTCACGTCCTTGCGCTCCGCGGCGAACGCCGCCGCCAGCACGAACAGCGCGAGAATGACGGCGCAAATGATGCGGCCGGCGCCCGCGTCGGCCTGCGGCGCGGCTGCCGTGGGTACATACGAGCCGATGCTGGACATCGGGCCAGCATGTCCCGCCAGCCGTTAACGTTTCGCTAGCGCTTCGACGCGAGGTGCATCACGGCCCGATAGGCGAATACGAGCGCGGGCCCGAGCGTGATGCCCGGCCCGACGTAGACGCCCCGGAACAGCGACGCCATGTCGTTCCCGACCGCATACAACCCCTCGATCGCCGTGCCGCTTTCGTCGAGCACGCGCGCGTCGCCGTCGGTCGATAACCCGACGCATGTGCCCATCGTCGAGGGATAGACCGCGACCGCGAAGTACGGCGGCTCGGCGATCGGGCGCAGGCATGGGTTGGGCTTGTTGGCCGGGTCGCCGTTGAACTGGTTGTATTCGGTGCCACCCTTGCCGAACGCCTCGTCGATGCCTGCTTCGGCGTAATGATTGTGCTCCTGAACGCTGCGCACGAGGTTCTTGCCGTCAACGCCGATGCGGTCGCTGAGCTCCATCAGCGTACCGGCGCGATGTAGATAGCCATCCTTGATGTAGCGTCCGGTCTCACGCGATCCTGCGCCCGGATGCACAAGGCCTATCCCGTAATCGCGGATGAAGCTGCGGTCGCAGATCAGCCACGCCGGCACGCTCGGCGTCGCTGCATTCGCGCGAAACATGCCTTCGACGAAGTCGTGATAGCTGTCCGAACTCGTTGATGAAGCGCCGTCCGTCTTTGTTGACCGCGATCAGGCCCGGCTTGGCGCGATCGAGCAGGATGTGCGGATAGACGACGTCCTTGTGCAGCGAGCTCGGGAAATAGAACGCGGGGCTGGTGTGTCTCGCGTCGACCGCAGCGCCTGCGGCGCGCGCTGCCGCGAAGCCATCGCCATTCGCACCAGCGAAAGCGTTTGAATGGGCAACAGGGAGATCGTGCATGAACTCCGCGCGCAATTCCTGGTTTGCCGCAAATCCGCCCGTCGCCAGGATCACGCCGCGCATCGCGCGAATGGTCTGTCGCTTGTCGCCGATATCGACGACCGCACCCTCGATGCGGCCGGCGCCGCGCACCAGTTCCACAAGCTTTGCGTTGAAGGCGATGGAAACGTCGCGACGCTTCAGGCTGTAGAACAACTGCGCGACCAGCGCGTTGCCCATCACCAGTCTTGTGCCGCGGCGGTAACGCAGCCGGTCGGTCGCATGGCGCAGCAGCAGGCTTGCCGCAGCCACGAACGAACGAAGCGACGCAAACGGCTTGAGCAGGACGGGGATATCGTCTTTGCCGACCATCATGCCGCCGAGCACCATGAATGGCGCAATCGGCGGCCGCACGCGATCGAAATCCGCACCGAGCAGCCGCCCGTCGAATGGCAACGGCGCAAGCGCGCGCCCGGCGAGCGCACGGCCCGGCTGGTTCGAATGATAATCCGGATGGTGCGGCGGCGCGCGGAATTTCACCTCGGTGTGTGCTTCGAGATAATCGAGCGCGGCGGGACCCGCGGTCAGGAATGCTTCGCGCACCGCTTCGGCACGCGGACCGATTTCGGCCGCGAGAAACTTGCGTGCATCGTCGGCGGAGTCCGGAACGCCGTCGCGTTTTGATTGACTGGAGCCGGGTATCCAGACCGTGCCGGCCGAAGTCGAAGTTGTCCCGCCGACCTGATCGGTCTTCTCGCACAACAGGACGTCGAGACCCTCATGCGCGGCGAACAAGGCGGCGCACATGCCGCCCATGCCGGCGCCGAAGATGAGAACGTCGACCTCGCGGTCAAAACGCATGTCAGATTGTCGGAATACGGCCGGTCGGCGCAGCGTACGGCGACTTCTCGCGCGGCACATAGGCGCCGCCGCTCTTCGCCCCCACCAGCTTGCCGTCGCGGACCACGAACCGCCCGCGCACCATCGTGGAGATCGGCCAGCCTGTCACCGCGATCCCTTCGTAGGGTGTGTAATCGGAGCCGTGGTGCAGCAGCTTCTGCGAAATGGTTTCCTTGCGCTCCGGGTCCCAGATCGCGATGTCGGCATCAGAGCCGACGGCGATCGTGCCCTTCTTCGGATAGAGACCGTAGGTCTTGGCGTGATTGGTCGCCGTGAACGCTACGAACTCGTTCAGGCTGATCCGGCCTTTCTTCACGCCCTCGGAAAACAAGATCGGCAGCCGCGTCTCGACGCCCGGAATGCCGTTCGGCACCCAGCGGAAACTCGTTTTGCCCTTCGGGTTGAGCTTGCCCTGCGTGTCGTCGTAGCGGAACGGGCAATGGTCGGAGGAGAACAGCGAGAACACGTGGCTCTGCAGCCCGGCCCAGCATTCCTTCTGGCTCTTCTCGTCGCGCGGTGGCGGCGAGCAGACGTACATCGCGCCTTCCATGTTGAGGCCCTCGAGGTCCTTCGCGGTCAGCACCAGGTATTGCGGGCAGGTCTCGCCGTAGATCTTCAGGCCGCGCTGCTGCGCGCGGCGGATTTCCTCCATCGCCTCGCCGTTCGATACGTGCACAATCACGATCGGCACATCGACCAACTCGGCCAGCGAGATCGCGCGGTGCGTCGCCTCGCGCTCGACCGGGATCGGGCGCGAGGTTGCGTGATAGTGCGGTGCGGTCTTGCCGGCGCGCTCCAGCCGATCGGTGAGGAAGCGGATCGCGTCATAGTTCTCGGCGTGCACCATCACGAGCGCGCCGGTCTCGCGCGCAACGCTCATCACGTTGAGCATTTCGAGGTCGGACAGCGCCATGCCCTCATACGTCATGAACACCTTGAACGAGGTGTAGCCGTCCTCGACCAGTGCCGGCAGCTCTTGGCCCAACACGCGGTCGGTCGCGTCCGCGATGATGAGATGGAACGAGACATCGACATAGCAATTGCCGTCGGCTAAAGCGTGATACTGCTTCACCACCTCGCGCAGGGACTCGCCCTTCTGCTGCATGGCGAACGGCAGCACCATGGTGTTGCCGCCGAATGCGGCCGCGCGCGTGCCGCTCTCGAAATCGTCCGCCATCACGATGCCGGGCCCGGAGGGCTGCGCGAAGTGCACGTGGCTGTCGATGCCGCCCGGCAGCACCAGCTTGCCGGCGGCGTCGACGATCTCCTTGGCGGCACCGAGGTTCGTTCCCAGCGCCGTGATCGTTCCACCGCTGATGCCGACATCGCACGCGAATGTGTCGGCCGCGGTCGCGACCGTTCCGCCGCGGATGATCGTGTCGAATGCCATCAGTGCCTCGCTTTGCTGCCTCTCATTATCGAGGCTTGGGCGGATTAGGCAACGCTCCGAACGCCGATGAGCCAGCTCCCGCTATCCGGTGAGGATCGCGGGGCTCGGTCTGACAGGCACAGCGGATCGAGCCAGCTGGGGTTGCCAAGATGAGCCAACCGTGCAGAATAGAGCGAGTCGTACTTTTGAATAGGACAGAGCGATATGAGCAAAGTTCCAGATGTAAAGAGGTTCAAGAGAGGTGACCGCCTGTATGTTCAGGCGCAACAAATTTGGGTGATTCTCGTCGCAATTGTGATGAGTGCGCGATTGAATCCAAGAACGTCTGCCACGATAACGTATGGAGAGTTGGCCAAGCTGATGGGCTATCCCACGAAGCGAGCTGGTCACATGCTCGGGCGGCAACTGGGGATCGTTGGTCATTTCTGCGCAGCAAATAACCTCCCGGCCTTGAACGTGATGGTCGTCGACCAGCAATACGGTACGCCCGGCATTTCGGTACTTGTGAGAAAGGGATGGACGGTTGCGCGCGAGCAGGCAGCAGTTAAGCGCGAGGATTGGTTCAGGATACGCGTGCCGACCACGGGCACATTCCGGCAGGTTTGGGAATCGACATGAGCTTATGGCGGAACGGAGCTATTCAGTAACGCGATCGTCCAGCCGCAGCCGGGTGATGTGACCGATCTCGGTCAGCGCCGTCGCGAACTCGGTCTCGATGTCGTTGCCGACGCGCTGCTCGAATGCGGAGAGGATCGACTCCGCCGACTTGTGGTTCCGTACGCACACGATGAACGGAAACCCGAATTTCCTGGCATAGGCGGCATTGGCCCGCTCGAAGCGTGCGAAATCTGCGTCGCTCAGCCGATCGAGCCCGAGGCCGCCCTGTTCGCTCTTGGAATCCGCGGTCATTGCGCCGGCGCGGGCCACCTTCCCGCCAAGCTCCGGATGGCCGCGCAGGAAGGCAAGCTGTTGCTCGCGCGGAGCGGCGCGTACCGCCTGCATCATCGCGTCATGCAGCGCCGCGACCGTCGCGAACGGCCGTGCCGCGTAGGCGCTTTCTGCGACCCACGATCCGTGCTCAAAAATGTCGCCAACGGCGGCGACAAACGCGGCGCGGTCGCTTGCATTCAACTGTTCGAGCGTGATCACGGCAAGATTTTCGCCTCGCCATAACGCTGCAGATGGGCCAACAGCATCTTTCGGCTGTCGATCGTCTCCGGAAAGCCGGCCTCACGCAGCTTCATCGGGCTGGAAACGACATCGTAGCCCTGCGCCCAATGAAAATCCGCGAAGGCCCAGTCGGCAACTTCATCGAGACGCGTCTGGGTGAGTCCGTAACGCCGCACGATACTGTCCCAGACCGGCTGCTTGTCGTGCGCCCATTCGTTCAAACTGAACGGCCGTGCATCGCCCGCTTTCATGTCGAAATGCGCGGCGATGCCCGGCCATAGGTTGCGCCAGCTCGTGACATCACCATTGGCGACGTTGAAGGCCTGGTTGCGGCATTTCGGCGTCACCGCGATGTATGTCATCGCCCGCGCGAGCAGCGACGCATCCGTCAGGTCGCGCTGCGCGTCAAACGCCGCCGCCGATCCAGGAAAGTCGAGGGCCTGCCCGAGCTCACGGCAGAGCGCCGCATAGGCACCGATGACGGCGACTGCGTTACGCGCGCGCTCTGGCGCGAAATCGTAGATGAAGGTCGGACGCGAGGCGGACCAGCTCCACGCGCGGCCGCGCTGGCGTTCAACAAGCAGGTCCTGCTGATCATAATAGAAATTCGGCGCGGCCGGGCGCGGATCGTCTTCGCACGCGGGCGTGGGGAACGGCCCGAGATGCATGCCGTAGTACTTCGTGCCTTGCACGAGATGCAAGTGTTCGAGGGCGCTCGCGACCGCCTCGACCGCGTCGAGCACGTTGCGCAGCATCGCGACGTTTTCCTCAACGCTCTCGACGCCGGTCTCGCCATGTTTGGCGCGCGCCGTGTAAAAAATGTGCGTCACGCCGCGATGTCCGGCCAATGCGCGGGCGCATCCCGCGCGATCGAGCAGATCGGCACTGACCGCGGTCAGCCGCCCGCTGGACGCACGCGGGCTGCGGGCCAGTGCAATCACGGACCAGTCCGCGTCGGCGAGCAGCACCTCAATCAGGCGCTTGGACGCCGCGCCACCGGCGCCCGCCACCAAGGCAACTTTCGTCATTACCCGACCTTCCCGCGCCGCCGCGGGACAGGTCAAGCACACGAGGGAAAATCAGGAGGCGCGTTTGGCCTGATGGGCGATGATCGGGATCGCGGCGGTGCTCGCGGCTGCCGGCTCGGTCTTGCGCGGCACCGGCGTCGCGAATTGCAGCATGGCCGGGTCGGCAAAGGCCGAAGCCGGCTTCGGCGGGCTGAACAAGTAGCCCTGCAGCTCGGCGTTGCCCTGCTCGCGCAGGAAGGCATATTGCTCGTAAGTCTCCACCCCTTCGACGGTCACTTCGAGGTCGAGCTCGCGCGCCAGCACGAACATCGAGCGGACGATCGCCGACGAGCGCCGGTGATTGGGAAGGTCCATCGTGAAGATGCGGTCGATCTTCAGCCGATCGAAATTCAAACGGCGGAGGTTGCCGAGCGAGGTGAATCCCGAGCCGAAATCGTCCATCGCGACCTGGATGCCGAGCGCGCGCAGGCGCGAGAACATGCTGGCGGTCTGGTCGAAATCCTTGATCAACACGTCTTCGGTGACTTCCAGCTCGAGCCGCTTCGGATCGAGGCCGCTCTGCTTGATGATCTCACGCACCTGGTCGACCAGATCGCTGTTGATCTGCACCGGCGAGACGTTGACCGAGACGCGTACATCGTTCGGCCACTGCCGCGCGGCTTCGATCGCCTTGCGCATGATCAGGTCGGTCAGCGGTGTGATCAGGCCGTTTTCCTCTGCGAGCTTGACGAACTCGGGCGGCGGGATGGGGCCGAACTCCGGGTGGAACCAGCGTCCAAGCGTTTCGAAGCCGATCACGTGCATGTCGCGCACGCGCACAAGCGGCTGGAAATAGGCCTGGATGTCGCCGTTCTCGATCGCGCCGCGCAATTGCTCGCTCAGCACCATGCGGCGCTGGCGCGCCTTGCCGAGCTCGTCGGTGAAATGGCGGCAGCGGCCGCGCCCCTCGGTCTTCGCGTGGTAGAGCGCGAGATCGGCGTTCTTGAGCAGATCCTCGGCATTGGTGGCATCGTCGGGAAAACCGCGACGCCGATCGAGGCGCCGGCGGTCAGCGATTTTTCGCCGACCTCGATCGGGCGGTTGAGCAGCCGGCGCAGCTGCTGGCCGATCAGCCGCGCTTCGAGCGCATCGTTGATGTCCGGGCACAGGACGACGAACTCGTCGCCGCCAAGCCGCGCGATCACCGTGTCGGCGGGCATCTCGAACTTCAGCTTGTCCGCGACGATGCGCAGGATCTGGTCGCCGACCACGTGACCGTGAATGTCGTTGATGTCCTTGAAGTGATCGAGGTCGATCCAGAGCAGGCGAACCGCGTTCCCGCGGCATTCGCCCGCTCGACCGCGTCGGCGAGTCGCGCACGCATCAGCTCGCGGTTGGGCAGCGATGTCAGCGGATCGTGGTGAGCGAGGAAGGAAACGCGCTGCCTGCGTGTGCTTGCGTTCGCCGACGTCGCGGAACTCGAGCAGGCGCGCAACGCCCTCGCCATAGGCGATGGTACGTGCTGCGATTTCGACCGCGATCGTTTCCCCGGCGCGATTGATCACATCGGTATCGAGCCGCAGTTCGCCCTCGCCGAGCAGGCGGTCGATCACGTCGGCATCGCCGATGAACGACGAGATCATCAGATGCGGCGCGTCCTCGTGCTCGATCCCGATCAGCCGGCAGAGGCTGGTATTGACCGCGACCGCCTGCATGCCGGTGCACACCGCGACGCCTTCATCCAGCACGTCGAGCAGCGCGTGCAGGCGGCGCGCTTCGTTCGCGGCGTGGCGCGTGCGGCGCAGCAGCGTCATCACGGCGACGGCGCGCCGCAAAGGCAAACGTCAGTACGAGCGCCGAGGCCGGCGATGATCACGACGATCGGGATCGATTCATTGCCGCCGGCGGGCCGCCGCGTGGGCCGGACCGGATACAACCACGCCGATAGCCGCCCAGAGAGCCCGGCGCCACGCACCGCCACGCGCCGAACGCGGCTGCCGCGTTCGGTCGTTGGGTCGCGCTCTGAGCGCTGCTTCCCCGGCGCTGGCGATGTCACAAGGCCCTCGCGATGGCCGGTTGCGTCCTGGGCGCAATTGTTACGTCAACAATTGCGAGGAAGTGTTACCGGCCACGGCCGAATTCCTGAAAAGCCGAAAAGGCTTAAGATGGTCTGAAAACAGGGCCGCCGCGCCGCTTACCGGATGTTGCGCGTCGGAATACCACAGCCGTTAGCTGTAACCGCGGCACCCTCTTTCCCTCGTCAGGGGTATTTGCACCGCGGCTCAACCCATAATTGACGGGGCTCGGGTTTACACTTCCTTACCTCCTTTTCCCGTAAACTTGGCCGCATCAACTGCAGAGCCGAGAGGTGCCCGATGTCCATCGCGACGCGCGTGTTTCTGGCCACTCCGCTCGCGGTGATGAGCCTGTCCGCCAATGTCCAAGCCGGAGACCTGTCCGTCGTCGGGACCGGCGACGGGATCGACCTGCTGCGCGCGCTCGGCGCCGCCTACACGGCCGATCATCCGGATACCAACGTGATCGTCCCGCCGAGCATCGGTTCGGGCGGCGGTATCGCCGCGGTCGGCTCGAACAAGGAAGTGCTGGCCCGTATCGCGCGCCCGCTGTCGGATTCCGAGAAGGAAGCCGGCCTTATCGCGACGCCGGTATTCCGGCTGCCGTCGGCCTTCTTCGTGCATCGCTCGCGCCGGCGTGTCGAGCCTGACGCAACGCCCAGCTCGCCGACATCTACCGCGGCAAGATCACCAACTGGCGCGAGGTCGGCGGCGCAGGACCTGCGCATCAAGGTGGTCCGTCGCGAGGATCAGGATTCGACCCTGCTCGTGCTGCGCCAGTCGATGCCCGGCTGGAAAGACCTGACGATCACCGAGAAGTCGAAGATGGCCGTGACCACGCAAGAGGGCATCGACACCGTGAAGGAGGTGCCGGGCGCGATCGGCTTCGGTCCTTTCACCAAGGCCCTCGAAATGGAGCTCGCAGTTCTCAAGATCGATGGCCACTATCCGACCGACCGCAACTATCCGAGCGCCGTCACCTTGTCGTTCGTGCACAAGGAAGCGACGGTCACGCCCGAGGCCCAAGCGCTTCATCGGTTATGTGAAGGCCGCCAAGGCGAAGACCGTGCTCACCAGCATGGGCGGCGTGCCCATCGTCGAGTGAGGACGACCCAGGGTCCCGCCTCTTGTTTCGCCTCTCTTCGCTCAGTACCCGGCTGATCGTCGCCGTCGTCGCGACGGCGACGATCGCGTTCGCGGCATCATTCGGCCTGACGATCGTCCGGCTCGATCAGGGACTGGAACGTCAGGCGGAGCAACTCAGCCGGCTCTCGGAAGAAAAGCTCTGGCCAGCGCCTCGACGGCGAAGCGCGGCTTGCCGGCGCGCGCGTGGAGACGCTGTTCTCCACCACGGGCGCACGGCTGGAAAGCATCGCGCAACGCGCCGACGTGGTGAAGGCAATTTCGTCCGCCAACGTCGTGGCGATCAGCGAACTGCTCGGACGCGCCGCGCAGGCTGCCGACATCGACGGCATCCTCGTGGTCGACACCAAGCTGCGTGTGTTCGGCGCCAACAGCGACAAGACCGACATCGTGACGGTCAACCGCGCGCTGCAGGACAGCCCGCTGGCGCAAGAAATCCAGGGCATCCTCACCGATAACGACCGCAAGCGTCCGCGCGTGCTGCGCCGTGTCATCGAAGTCAACGAACAGGCAGCCCAAGCCCTCGGTGCCCGGCAAGTCGCCGCTCACCTTCGTGATGGCCGAGCCGATCTTCGACGATTTCGGCGATGTGTTCGCTGCGCTGATGGCCCATCGTTCGCTACGCGCACGGGAAGCGACCCTGGAGGAATTCTCCCGGCTTGAAGGGGCAGGCCTTGCGGTTCTCGCGGGCGCGGAGTTCGATTTCGATCGCCGGGATGCCGGGAAATTCGGTCGGTATGTCGGAGGCGCCCAATTCATCGCTGCTGCGCAGCAAGGATGGACGATTCTGGTCGCGCTGCGACCCCATCTTCGAGCAATGGCGCGTCTGCGCGCTCGCGCCGGTCGGCGAGCTTCACGCCTTGCGCAACGAACTCATTCGTATCGGCGAAATGGAAGGCCGCTCGCTCGCTCGTCTGGCTGATCGTCGCGGCCATTGCTTCGTTGGTGATTTTGCGGCGATCATGCTGCTGGCTGTCGCAGCGCATTACGCGCCCGCTGATGCAAATCACCGAAGCGGTGCGCGCGGTCGCGCGCGGCGACTGGAAATCCGAGGTGACGGGCGTGGAGCGCGTCGATGAGGTGGGCGACATTGCGCGCGCCGTCATCGTGCTGCAGCGCTCGCTGCAGGAACGCGACCGGCTGCGCTCCGACGTGGCGCATGCCGAGAGCGTGAAGAAGCGCCGCGAGGCGCTCGAGGACGCGATCCGCCGCTTCGACCGGATCATGCGCTCGGTGCTACTCAGCGTTTCGAACAGCGTCGAGACCATGGATGAGACCGCGCGCGAGCTGGCGCGCGTGTCCGCGGTCGCCGAAGGCGAGGCCGTTGAAGCGGCGTTCGTTTCGGAGAATACCGTGTCGAATGTGTCGTCGGTGCGTTCGGCGACGGAGCGGCTCAGCGCGGCGATTTCCGAGACGGTGGACGGCATCCATCAGGCCGCCGACGTCATCGCGTTGAGCAGCACGGCCGCGCAATCGGCGTCCGCTAGCGCCGAGGGTCTGGCGCGCACGACGTCTGAGATCGACGCAATCATGCGCGCCATCGCGGAGATCGCCGCACAGACCAACGCACTCGCCCTCAACGCCACCAGTTCAGGCCTCGCGCGCGGCCGGTGGCGGGAATTTCACCGCGGTGGTCAGCGACATCAAGACGCTCGCGAGCCGCATCGGCAGCGCCAATGAGGACATCACGCGGCGGCTGTCGA
This sequence comes from uncultured Alphaproteobacteria bacterium, assembly GCA_963778455.1. Lineage (GTDB taxonomy): Bacteria > Pseudomonadota > Alphaproteobacteria > Rhizobiales > Xanthobacteraceae > PALSA-894. The sequence goes on along the minus strand of CAVZUL010000004.1, from coordinate 261,589 downwards.
CCATCCGCGGCGCGACCGGCGATACGGTCGGGTCGGTGCGCTCGATCGTGCAGAAGCTCGACATCGTGCTGCATCAGACCCGCGCGATTGCGCTCGCGATGGAGCGGCAGGATGCCGTGACGCGCGAGATCGCCGAAAGCATGACGGCGGCGGCGAGCGGCTCGGTCAACGTGTCATCGAGCGTCGAACGGCTCAAGGCCACCATCGAAGATGCGCGCGGCGCCTCGATGAAGGTCGTCACCAAGGCGACCGACATGGCGGACGAAGCACATCGCCTCGACTCGACCGTGAAGTCGTTCCTCCGCGAAGTGACGGCTTGATCAGCGGGGATCTAGGTAACTAGCGCGAGCCCATCTGGGTGCGGCGCGGCGCTGCTGCGGGCAGGGGCGGTATCGTCGCCGTCGAGGGCTGCGGCCGCCCGCGAGGGACCGGTATCGGGGCGATGGCCGGGCGCGGCGCCTCGATCGGAACGGCCGCCGGGCGGCGCAGCATCGCCATCACGCGATCGATCAGCGAAAGCGGCTGCGCATTCGGCAGGAACGGGTCGGCGTAACAGCGCGCCGCCGCCACGCGCGACTTGACCTTCACGGCATCCACCAGCGGAGGCGGGCCGGCCACAAACACGGTGTCCTCGGGTCCGAGCGAGGGCAGGTAGTGGGTCGGACGGCCGCGCCGCACAGGATTGGTGGCGCCGACCTCGGCGGTCGCGATGACATCCCGCACGCCATCGTCGATCAGCCATTCCAGCGAACGGCGCATGTAGAGGCCCTCGGCATCGCGGCTGCCCGCGATGACGATGAGTTCGCGATGGCGCTGCTCGCGCCGCGCGGCCACGGCGACCGACCAGATGGGCGCCCAGCCGGTACCGCCGCCGATCAGCACAATCGGACCGTCGCCTTCACGCAGGAACGCGTTGCCGAATGGACCGCGTACCTGAACGCGGTGGCCGGGCTTGATCGTCGCGCCGATCTGAGTCGACACCAGGCCGCCTGGATAGCGCCGGATGTGGAAGACGAGCTCACCCGGTGCGGCCGAACCATCGGCGCGCACCGTCGGACTGAGTTCGCGCGGCGGGAAGCCCGCGAACTTCACGCTGAGATACTGGCCGGGGCGGAAGTCGATCGCAGTTCCAAGCAGTGACCGTCACTTCGACGATGTCGGATGAAAGCACCGAGATGCCGGTGACGAGGCCGCTGCGTTTGGCGACGACCGGAACGTGGTCGAACGCGATCGCCGCATTGCCGATGACCTTGGCCTGGCAGGCAAGCACGGTGCCTTTCTCGGCGGTGCCGCGGTCGTCGACCCGGCCGCTCACCACGGAGACGCGGCAGGTCTCGCATTGGCCGGAGCAACAGTCATGCGGGATCGCGACCCATCCGCTCAGGCCGGCATCGACCAGCGTCTCGCCGTAATTGGCTTTGACGGTCTTGCCGTTGATGACGAGATCGAACGAAGCACTCATGCTGACTCTACCATTAGACTTCTCAAAGCGCTTGCGGCGCGTTACTCCTGCGTGACGATGCGGATGGGGCGGGCATGCCGCGTGTGGCGGATCTGCGTGTGGTCGAACACACTGACCCACATGTAGAGATTGCGCCCCGGCACGAAGTCGTGGTCGAACTTGCTGCCGGTCTTCAGTGCGCGCATCGTTTCAAGATTCCAGTGACCATCTTTCCACTTGGCGGCGCCGCGCAGCTCGGCGCGGTCGCCTTCGTAGTTGCCGGTGATCAGCACGGCGGGGAGGACGGTGCCGACCGGAATCGTCGCATCGATCTCGGGCGAGTAGGGCACGGTCTCAGCCTCGGTCATCATCCACCAGCGCGCGCCTTCTGTGTCGCTCGAGTCCGGATTGAGATCGAACTTGCCGAGCGCCGCGACGGTCGCTTTCCAGTCCTTCGGCAAACGCGGCAGCTTCAACGGACCTGAAGGACTGCCGGGCGGCACACCGGCATAATTGTAGCTGTAGAAGGCACGGCCGGGATCGTTCCAGTAACCCGCCTGATAGCGCGCCTTGCCCGCCGCCTCTGCCGGCGTCGTCTCACGCGGCGCCTCGAAATATTGATCGTCGACGTAGCCGAGATGCCCGCCGCGCGAGGCTTTCCACTGCCACACGTCCATCAGATTGCCGGGGGCCGTGTAGTGATAGCCCATGCCGTGAAGCGGGGCCGGCTTGTCGGCCGAGCGGCTTGGTGCCGAGATAGCGTCGCCTCGCCGCTGCCGAAGGTCGGCGAGCGCGAAAAGCCGAGCGCCAGCTTGTCCTCATAGAAGTCGTTCACATCCGCGACGTCGACGCGCGTTGCGAGGAAATGCCAGCCATCGGCTTTCTTGATCACCGGCACGCGCCGCAGCGAGCGGCTGGGATCTTCCCACTTGATCGCGAAATAGACGCGCTGGCCGTCATGCACGGCGCGCACTTCCACGAGCGACTCGCCGGTGCCGCCAAGGTTTGCGCCCTGCTGGGTATGAACGTAGACCGGCCGGGCCTTCGTCCACACCTCGTCGTCGAGCACGCCGTCGAGCTTCGGCGCATCCGTCGACGCGCGTGATCACGAGCGTATCGCGCGTGGTCCAGTCGACGCCGGCCGCAAGCGCAATGGTCGCGACGCCGACCGCCGCCGCGATGAGCAGCGGGTAGGGCCGCACCGCCTGGGTGATCACCAGCTGGGCGGGGCGGAACAGACGGAACAGCTGCCACCAGCCGCCGAACAGGTAGTGCGTGACGATGTGGAGGAAGATGTAACCGAAGCCGATGAAGGCGCTGATCGAGTGTATCCACACCCACCAGCCGCCATAGCCGAGATACAGAATGACGCCGGTCACCGTCATGACGGTGATCAGTGCGTAGACGAACCAATGCAGACCGACATTGATCGCCTGCCAGCGCATCTTGCCGGCGACCGGCATCAGCGCGACGCGCATCTTTTTCAGCGCGTTGCGGGCAGTGAGTCCGCCGCGGTTCAAATAAATGACGTAGGCCGAGGCGCAGAAAAACAGCGTCAGGCCGGAGAAGAAATGCCAGGTCCACATCTCGCCTTGCGGCATGATCGGCGAGAGCCACTGCGACAGGCTCGGCAAGACATACCCGAACGTCGCGATGCGGATGCCGGTGAACAGGCTGACCACGAACGCGATGGCGGTAGTCCAGTGCAGGACAATCGTGCCGATATCGCTTCGCGGCGGCTTGTCTCCGCGCATCGCTTCTTGCATCGGAGCATCTACGGGGGATCTCGCGCGTGCCGCGCTCGGCAGGCCGTCTCGCGCGTGAACTACGTCCGCCATAGGCTCGCTCTCCAGTTATGGCGAAGCACCAAGGCGCTGGCCCCCCGCGAGCGCGATGGTGAACGGATTAGGTAAACTTTTAACCAATGGAACCAGTACCTTACCTAAGGTAGCGGTAGCATGATGTGCGATTACACGTATAGGACATCGCCAACCCTTGTCTATACGAATTTTTACGGTTCGTTAATGCCGTTTCGGCAACTAACCCTGTTGACCGTTAACGTGGTATTTCGTCCGTTATTGTCTGTTTCACACTTTATTAGGCGAGAGTCCAGACGAAATTGGACGCCCGCCCGCTCGGAAAAGCGTTGGAATTCGGGCGCGGAGGCCGGATTTGCTTGCAGAGTGAAGGCTTTCGGGGGCAAATTCGCCCGGCCTGCGCCGGTTCGGTCCGGGGCAGGCTATCCCCCGGATCGGTGGTATTCCTAGGGTATTCCCCTTTGAACCCGATCCCACCCCGCCGCGACTAACCCTGTGAGCCGGTCAACGGCCTAGCGATGCAGACGACATCAGACGAAGCGCTGATCGGACGGATCGCAGCCGGCGACAAGCTCGCGATGCAGGTTCTATTCGCCCGGCATCATGTTCGTGTCTACCGGTTCGTCCTCAGACTTGTGGGCGAGCCAAGCCGGGCAGAGGACCTGATCAGTGAGGTGTTCCTAGACGTCTGGCGCCAAGCCGACCGTTTCGAAGCAAGGTCTCAGGTTTCAACATGGTTGCTGGCGATCGCGAGATACAAAGCCCTCTCGGCTTTGAGGAAGCGACCGGACGAGGAACTGGACGACGAGACAGCCCAAGCGATCGAGGATCAAGGCGATGATCCAGAAGTCGCGATGCAGAAGAAGGATACCAGCGACGTTCTGCGGAAATGCCTGACGAAGCTTTCGGCGGAACATCGGGAAATCATCGATCTGGTCTACTACCACGAGAAGTCAGTCGAGGAAGTGTCGAAGATCGTCGGAGTGCCGGAGAACACAGTGAAGACGCGCATGTTCTATGCGCGAAAGCGGTTAGGGGAACTGCTCAAGGCAGCGGGAGTGGAACGAGGTTGGCCATGAACATGATCAAGAACAAAGCGTCCGAGCGTCGAGGAGATCGAAGCTCTCCTGCCGTGGCATGCAGCCGGAACGCTCAGCCGCCGTGACGCGCACGAAGGTCGAGCAGGCGCTCGCCGGCGATGCGGACCTGGCCACCCAGTACGCAACGGTCCAGCAGGACCTGGTCGAGACGATCGGTCTCAACGAATCCCTCGGCGCCCCTTCGGCGCGCGCGATGCAGAAGCTGATGGCCGACATCGAAGCCGATGTCTCGACCGCCCGCCGCGTCCGCTCCTCGTTCAATCTCGGCGAATGGCTGAGCGAACGGCTCTCCTCGTTCTCGCCGCGCACGCTGGCGTGGTCGGCAACTGCTGCGGCGCTCGCGGTCGTGCTGCAGGCCGGTCTGCTCGCCGGGATGTTCGTGAACGAGCGTCAGGGCGCCAGCTTCCAGACCGCCTCGGTTCAGACCGATCAGGTCATCAAGGGCACCTACGCGCTGATCAGCTTCGCTCCGCAGGCGAGCGTCGCGGACGTGACCAAGCTGCTCGAGACCTACAAGATCGCCGTGATCGAGGGTCCGACCGGCGGCGTCTACACGGTTCGCCTCGCGATGACCGGCATGCCGAAGGAAGATCTCGCGCGCACGGTCAAGAAGCTGCAGGACGAGCCGGCCGTCCGCTTCATCGGCCCGAAGTCGGCCGAGTAATCCACCAAGGTTTTCGCGTGCCGGCCGGTCGAGGCCGGCATCGCGTTTCTGACAGGCGGAATGGGGCTCTTGCGCGGGGCAGAGTGCTCTGCGCTCCGGTTGGAGGTAAGCCCATGTCCGGCATAATCGAATCCACGATCCTCGATCAAGCGCGTTCGGCGCCGCATCGCGCTCGTCATGCTCGCGGCCGAGCGCGATGACGCTTGTCCTCAGTCGCGGACGGCTTTCGCGCAGCGCTTGGCGGCGGCGGTGGCCGCGGCATGGGCGGCAACGGCATGCACTCCCCCGGCATGGCGGCGGACGGTTTCCCGGCAATGACGGTCCGCGCTATCCGGGCGGCGGCGGCCCACGTTTTCCCGGTGGCGGCGGCGGCGTGATCATGCTGCCGCCGGGCGGTTATGGTCCCGGCGGTTATGGCCCGGGGCGGCACCGTCGTGATGGTCGACGATGACGATCAGGGGCCGCGCAGCGTCGCACCAAGAAGACGGCAAAGAAGCAGAAGCAGCACAGAAAAAGCAGATCGCGCAGCGCGGCGGTTTCAACGTACCGCCGGCGGGCGAACGGCGCTTCGTGCCGAACGAAGTGCTGCTCAACATCTCGACCGCACCTCCGGCACCGCGCTCGACGCGATTGCGCGGCGTCATCGCCTGACGCGGCTCGAAACGCAGGACTTCACGCTGACGCGGCGCCGCATCGCGCGGCTGCGCATCAACGACGGTCGCCCGGTCGCGACCGTGATCCGCTCGCTGCAGGCAGAAGCGCGCATTCTCGGTGCGCAGCCGAACTATCTCTTCGCCGTGCAGCAGGGCGCCGCCGCCACCACCGCGGCCGGTCCCGCGCAATATTCGCTCGCCAAGCTGCGGCTTACCGAGGCGCATGCGCTCGCGAATGGCGCGAGCGTCCTGGTCGCGGTCATCGACACGACGATCGATGCGACGCCATCCCGATCTCGCCGGCGTCGTCGCCGCCTCGTTCGACGCGACCGGCACCGCCGACAAGCCGCACGCGCACGGCACCGGGATCGCGAGCGTGATCGCCGCGCACGGAAAGCTCACCGGCGCGGCGCCGGCCGTGAAGGTGCTCGCCGTCCACGCGTTCGGCTCGGCCGGCTCCGAGCGGCACCAGCCTGAACATCCTCAAGGGCCTCGAATGGGCCGGGAAATCGCAAGGCCAGCATCATCAACATGAGCTTTGCGGGCCCCGCCGATGCCGAACTCGCACATCATGCTGGCGGCCCTGCGCGGCAAGGGCACCGTGCTGATCGCAGCGGCCGGCAATGCCGGGCCGAATTCCCGCCCGCTCTATCCCGCCGCCGACCCGGAAGTGATCGCCGTGACGGCGACCGACATCGACGACAAGACTGTTCGCACAGGCGAACCGCGGCACGCACATCGCGGTCGCGGCACCCGGCGTCAACATCCTCGCGGCGGCGCCGAACGGCAGCTACCAGATGCAGTCCGGAACCTCGTTCGCGGCCGCGCAGGTGAGCGGCATCGCGGCGCTGCTGCTGCGAACGCAACCCGAAGCTCGATGCCGCATCGATCCGCCGCATCCTGATGTCGACCGCGCGCGATCTCGGCGCCCCGGGCCACGACGAGCAGTTCGGCTCCGGCCTCGCCGATGCGCTCGGCGCGGTCGTCTCTGCGCAAGCCGAAGATCGAGCGAGGTCTCGGGCTCGGCGGCTCCACCGGCGAACTGATGTCGGGTACGCCCGCCACTGAACCTGAGGCCGCCCTCGCGCGACTAACTATCAGGAACACAAGTGAAGTTCGGTCGGCGCGTCTGCCCCATTCCACCTGCGCGTCGGTCCGGCTGGCCCGCTCGGACGGTCCCCGTCCGGGCGGGCTGTCAGTTTTCCGCGCCTTCCCATCAGCGCCTTCCAGCATCGCGGCTCACGTCCGAACGTCCACTGGACGTATTCTCCGGTTTGTGGCTGTAAGGGCCCAGAGAGGGGACTTGTGGCGTCGATGAGTGGGGACATCATCCTCGAAACCGAGGATCTGACCAAGGAGTTCGCCGGCTTTCGTGGCGGTGAACGGCGTGACCCTGCGCGTCGCGCGCGGCACGATCCATGCGCTGATCGGTCCGAACGGCGCCGGCAAGACCACCTGCTTCAACCTGCTGACCAAGTTCCTCCAGCCGACGCGCGGCCGCATCACTTTCAAGGGCCAGGACATCACGGGTCTGCCGCCGACCGAAATCGCGCGGCTCGGGCTGGTGCGCTCGTTCCAGATCTCGGCCGTCTTTCCGCATCTCACCTGCCGCGAGAACGTGCGCATCGCCTTGCAGCGCCAGCGCGGCGGCTCGTTCGATTTCTGGAACTCGAAGAGCGTGCTGAGCACCTACGACGATCGCGCCATGGCGCTGCTCGCCGATGTCGGCCTGCAGGAATTCGCCGATCTGACGGCGGTCGAATTGCCCTACGGCCGCAAGCGCGCGCTCGAGCTCGCGACCACGCTCGCGCTCGATCCCGAGATGATGCTGCTCGACGAGCCGACCGCCGGCATGGGTCACGAGGACATCGATCGCATCGCCGCGCTGATCAAGCGGGCGGCCGCCAACCGCACCGTGCTGATGGTCGAGCACAATCTCTCCGTCGTCTCCACGCTGTCCGATCGCATCACGGTGCTGACGCGCGGACGCGTGCTGGCGGAGGGCGACTACGCGACCGTCTCGAACAATCCCGACGTGCGCGAGGCCTACATGGGGGTCGGCCATGACTGAGAGCCGCGCCGCTGCTGTCGGTCGAAAATCTGCAGTCGTGGTACGGCGAGTCGCACATCCTGCACGGCGTGACGTTCGACGTGCGCGCCGGCGAGGTCGTGACGCTTGCTCGGCCGCAACGGCGCCGGCAAGACGACGACGCTCAAGTCGATCATGGGCATCGTCGGCCAGCGCACCGGGCTCGGTGCGCTTCGAGGGCCGCGAGCTGATTGGCATTGTCCTCGAATGTCATCGCGCGGCAGGGCCTTGCGTTCTGCCCTGAGGAGCGCGGCATCTTCGCGAGCCTCGATGTCGAGGAAAATCTCTATCTGCCGCCTGTCGTGAAGCCCGGCGGCCTGAGCATCGAGACAGCATCTTCACGCTGTTCCCGAACATTAAGGAGCGGCTGCGCAGCCAGGGCACCAAGCTCTCCGGCGGCGAGCAGCAGATGCTGGCGATCGGCCGCATCCTGCGCACCGGCGCGCGGCTGCTGCTGCTCGACGAGCCGACCGAAGGGCTTGCGCCGGTGATCATCCAGCAGATCGGCCGCACCATCCGCACGCTCAAGGAGCAGGGCTTTACCATTCTGCTGGTCGAACAGAATTTCCGCTTCGCCTCGACCGTTGCGGACCGCTATTACGTCATGGAACACGGCCGCGTCATCGACCAGTTCGCCAATTCGGAACTGGACGCCAACCTGGAAAAGCTCCACGACTATCTCGGGGTGTGACCGAAATTTGGTTCCCGGCCGAAAGGCCAGTGATTGAAAGAAGGAGGAATGCCGTAATGAAACGTACTCTCGGACTGGCGGCTCTTGCCGTCGCATTTGCCAGCACCACCGCGCTGGCCCAGCAGGTCACCGTCAAGATCGGCGTGATGAGCGACATGTCGAGCCTCTACGCCGACATCGGCGGACCGGGTTCGACCGCGGCCGCGAAGCTCGCGATCGCCGACTTCCAGAAGGCCAATCCGAACGTGAAGGTCGAGCTTCTCAGCGCCGACCATCAGAACAAGGCCGACGTCGGCTCCGGCATCGTCAACAAGTGGTTCGACACCGAAGGCGTCGATCTCGTGATCGACGTGCCGAATTCGGGCGTCGCGCTCGCGACCAGCGAGATCGCCAGAGTGAAGAACAAGGCGTTCGTCGTCTCCGGCGCGGCGGCTTCCGACCTCACCGGCCCGAAGTGCAACGCCAACACGATCCACTGGACCTACGACACCTGGATGCTGGCGAACGGCACCGGCAAGGCGCTGGTCAAGACCGGCGGCGACACCTGGTTCTTCCTCACCGCCGACTACGCCTTCGGTCACGCGCTCGAGCGCGACACGGCGGCGGCGGTCGAGGCGAACGGCGGCAAGGTGGTCGGCAAGGTGCGCCATCCGCTGAACACCAACGACTTCTCGTCGTTCCTGCTGCAGGCGCAGACCTCGAAAGCCAAGATCATCGGCATGGCCAATGCCGGCGGCGACACCATCAACACGATCAAGGCGGGCGCCGAGTTCGGCATCGCGGCGGGCGGACAGAAATTTGCGGGCTTGCTGGTGTTCGCCAGCGACGTGAACGGGCTCGGGCTGGCGGCAGCGCAGGGTCTGACCCTCACGGAGACCTGGTACTGGGACGCAAACGACACCAACCGCGCCTGGACCAAGCGCTGGCAGGCCGAGCGTCCGGGCAAGTTCCCAACCATGGTGCAGGCCGGCGTGTACTCGGGCCTGACCCATTATCTCAAGGCCGTGGCGGAGCTGAAGAGCGGCGCGGACGGCAAGGCGGTGGTCGCCAAGATGAAGTCCATGCCGACCGACGATCCGCTGTTCGGCAAGGGCACGATCCGCCCCGACGGCCGCAAGATCCACGACGCGTATCTGTTCGAGGTGAAGAAGCCGGCAGAGTCGAAGTATCCGGGCGACTTCTATCACCTGCGCGCCACCATCCCGGCCGCGGAAGCGTTCCGTCCGCTCAAGGACGGCAACTGCCCGATCGCGGGGAGCTGACGTCTCGTCATCACCGGGCCGCCGCGGAATTGCGCGGCGAGTCGCCGGTGATCCCGATCGGGTAGGCACTGTGCCTTCGCTAAGCGAGATCGCCGGGCGAAAGGGCGTTTACGCCCGTCTCCTACGGGCTATGCCCGGCGATGACGTGGAAAACGCCATGTTCGAAATCTGTCTTCCGGAGTTTCTGGGCGCGCCTGCATCCCCTCACAGGCGCTGTTCGCGCAGCTCCTGATCGGGCTGATCAACGGCTCGTTCTACGCGCTCCTGAGCCTCGGGCTTGCCGTGATCTTCGGCATGCTCAACATCATCAATTTCACGCACGGCGCCCAATACATGATGGGCGCGTTCGTCGCGTTCTTCCTGCTCCAGTTTGCCGGGCTGAACTATTGGTTCGCGCTCGTCGTCGCGCCGATCGCCGTCGGGATCTTCGGCATGATCATCGAGCGCACGATGCTGCAGTGGCTCTACAAGCTCGATCATCTGTACGGCCTGCTGCTGACCTTCGGCCTCGCGCTGATCATCGAAGGCGCATTCCGCAATTACTTCGGATCGTCCGGGCTTCCCTATGCGATGCCGGATGCACTGCGTGGCGGACAGAATCTCGGCTTCATGTTCCTGCCGAACTATCGCGCCTGGGTGATCGTGGCATCGCTCGCGGTTTGCCTCGGCACCTGGTTCGTGATCGAACGCACGCGGCTTGGCGCCTACCTGCGCGCCGCGACCGAAAATCCGACGCTGGTGCGCGCCTTCGGCATCAACGTGCCGCGCATGATCACGCTCACTTACGGCTTCGGCGTCGGACTTGCGGCGTTCGCCGGCGTGATGGCGGCGCCGATCTACAATGTCAGCCCCCAGATGGGCGTCCTCCCTGATCATCGTGGTGTTCGCCGTGGTGGTGATCGGCGGCATGGGCTCGATCATGGGAGCCATCGTCACCGGCTTCGGCCTCGGCGTGATCGAGGGTCTGACCAAGGTATTCTTCCCCGAAGCCTCCAATACGGTGATCTTCATCATCATGGCGCTTGTGCTGCTGGTGCGGCCTGCCGGCCTGTTCGGAAGGACCGCGTGATGGCTGTTGCGACCGACACGGTGACCGCGCCTGTGCAGTCGGGCGAAAGCCGCAGCGAGGTGATCGCGTTTCTGATCATGGTCGCGGCGCTCGTCATCGCGCCGTTCTTCATCTATCCGCTGTTCCTGATGCAGGCGCTGTGCTTTGCGCTGTTCGCCTGCGCGTTCAACCTGCTGATCGGCTATGTCGGGCTGCTGTCGTTCGGCCATGCGCTCTACTTCGGCTGGGCGAGCTATCTGGCGGCGCATTCCGCCAAGGTGTGGGGTTTCCCGCCAGAGCTTGCGATTCTCACCGGCACGCTGACCGCAACCGGCCTCGGCATCGCCGCGGGCCTGCTGGCGATCCGCCGCCAGGGCATCTACTTCGCGATGATCACGCTGGCGCTGGCGCAGATGATGTTCTTCTTCGCACTGCAGGCGCCCTTCACCGGCGGCGAAGACGGCATCCAGGCGGTGCCGCGCGGCAGGCTGTTCGGGCTGATCGATCTCAACAATCAGTTCAACATGTACGTTACCGTGCTGGTGATCTTTCTTGCCGGGTTTCTCTTCATTCACCGCATCATCAACTCGCCGTTCGGCGAGGTCTTGAAGGCGATCCGCGAGAACGAGCCGCGCGCGGTTTCGCTCGGCTACAAGACCGACCGCTACAAGCTCGTAGCGTTCGTGCTTTCCGCGACACTTGCAGGCGTCGCCGGCTCGACCAAGGCGATCGTGCTGCAAATTGCGTCGCTGACCGATGTCGACTGGCCGATGTCGGGCGAGGTGGTGCTGATGGCGCTGGTCGGCGGGCTCGGCACGGTGTTCGGCCCGGTGGCCGGCGCATTTTTCATTATCGCGATGCAGACCTACCTGGCGCAGGTCGGCCAGTGGGTCACGGTCATCCAGGGCCTGATCTTCGTCGTCTGCGTGCTGTTGTTCCGGCGCGGGATCGTCGGCGAGATCGCACATCTCTTGCGGATCAAGCTGTAGGCCAGGCGCCGGGCGACGCGCCCAGGTGGGAACCGATGCCAATCGGCAACGGTCGCGAAAAAATGCGCCACTTGTCCACAAGCACGCAGACCTTCCCGTTGCATGACTGACGCAACGGCGTGAATATTGCCGCCGGGGCAATCTGTTTTCGGCTGTATTGCGTCAGCCTCTCAAGCGTGTGTGAGCGTGCGTTGTTGCGGCGCGTCGAGCGGTTCGCCTGGCGCGGGGGGATTTTGCGCACTCGGGGGCCGGACGCGCATGTTGAGCGAGACTTCGGTTCGGACATCAATCGAGACCGCACGCAAGTGGCACACGCTGGCCGAGCGCCGGCGCCGCCATTACGTCGAGCTTTATCGCAGCGAGCGCTGGCGCCGCTATTTCACCGAGGAAGTCTTTCTGCTGCGCATGCGCGACGTGATCCAGAACGCCGAGGCGTGGGCCAAAATCCTTGAGCAGATGACGGAATCCCGCGAAGCCGCGAAGGCGGCCTAGCTCCCGTCCCGCCTGATCAATCGCATGTGATTGCCGAGGGGCTGGTCCCGTCGCGAGGCGGTTTCCCCGGCCCGCGAACTGTGGTCAAGTCCGGCGTTTTCCAACCCTTGCCCCGGATTCCGCATGAACTTCGTCAATCCCAACCCGTTCACCACCCGTCCCGAGATCGAGGGCACGTTCGGCGTGGTCACCTCGACCCACTGGATCGCCACGGCGGTTGGCATGGGTATCCTGGAGCGCGGCGGCAACGCGTTCGATGCGGCCTGCGCGACGGCCTTCACGCTGCAGGTGGTCGAGCCGCATCTCAACGGGCCGGGCGGCGATGTGCCGGTGATCCTTTACGACGTGCGGCGGGGCAAGCCGGAGGTCATTTGCGGGCAGGGGTCCGTGCCGGCGGGCGCCACGATCGCGCATTACCGCGACAAGCTCGGCCTTGATCTGGTGCCCGGCACCGGCCTGCTCGCCGCCTGCATTCCCGGCACGTTCGACACCTGGATGACGCTGCTGCGCGACTACGGCACGATGCGCATCACCGACGTGCTCTCGCCCGCCATCGGCTATGCGCGTAACGGCTATCCGCTGGTCGAGCGCATCTGCGCCACCATCGACACGGTCAAAGACCTGTTCAAGGAGCACTGGCCGACCTCCGCCGCCGTGTATCTGCCGGGCGGCAAGGTGCCGAAGCCCGGCACGCATTTCACCAATGTGAAGATTGCCGATACCTACGAGCGCATCCTCAAGGAGGCACAAAACGGCGGAAACCGCGAGGCCGAGATCGACCGCGCGCGAAAAGTCTGGAGCCAGGGCTTCGTCGCCGAGGCGGTCGACAAGTTCTTCCGCACGCAGGAGATCATGGACACGTCCGGCCGCCGTCATCGCGGCGTGCTCACCGGCGATGACATGGCGAAGTGGCAGGCGACCGTCGAGGCGCCGATCTCCTATGACTACGGCCGCTACACGGTGCTCAAGGCGAACGCCTGGACGCAGGGGCTGGTGACCCTGCAGCAGCTCGCACTGTGCAAGCGTCTCGGCTTCGATGGGCTCGATCCAACCGGGCCGGACTTCATACATTTCCAGGTCGAAGCCGCGAAGCTCGCCTTCGCGGACCGCGACACGTTCTACGGCGACCCGAACTTCGTCGATGTGCCCATCGATATCCTGCTGTCGGATGCCTACAACGACGCGCGGCGCAAGCTGATTACCATCGAGGCATCGCACGAGATCAGGCCTGGGACCATCGAGGGATTCGGCAAGACGATGGGCGTGCGTCTCGCCGACAGCGCCCGCGCGGCGGTCGGGTCGAGCGGGGCAGGGGAGCCGACGGTCGGCGACATCCCCTGGACGCACGACGAGGACGATCTGCCGGATGCCATCGCCGCGCAGGCGAAGAAGCGTGAGAAGATGGGCGCGGTGCCGGGCGACACGGTGCACTTCGATATCGTCGACAAGGCCGGCAACATGGTGTCGTCGACGCCCTCCGGCGGCTGGCTGCATTCCTCGCCGGTGATCCCGGAGCTTGGCTTCTGCCTTGGTACGCGCGCGCAAATGTTCTGGCTCGAGGAGGGCCATCCGGCCTCGCTCGCGCCGGGTAAGCGCCCGCGCTCCACGCTCACACCCACGATGGCGCTGCGCGATGGCGAGCCGTACCTTGCGTGGGGTTCGCCCGGCGGCGACCAGCAGGATCAATGGATCACGCAGTTCTTCTTGCGCCACGTCCATGCCGGCATGAACCTGCAGGAGGCAATTGACGCACCGGCCTGGCACACCGAGCACTTCCTCTCCTCGTTCTGGCCGCGCACAGCGCGTCCCGGCGTGGTGGTGGTCGAAGGCCGCGTGCCGAAGGCGACGCAGGACGAGTTAAAAAAGCGCGGCCACAAGCTCGAGGTCGGGCCGGATTGGTCGGAAGGACGTCTGACCGCCGCCTCGCGGGACGGCAAGCGGCGCAAGGCCGCCGCCAACCCGCGCGGCATGCAGGGCTATGCGGCGGGGCGGTAAATGACCTGGTCGCTGATCGCGCGCGATCCGGCGACCGGCGCTTTCGCCATCGCGGTCGCAACCAAGAACTTTGCGGTCGGCACACGCGTGCCGTTCATCGCGGCCGGGGTCGGGGCAGTTGCCTCGCAGGCGCTGTCCAATCCGTTCTATGGCGTGAATGGCCTGAAACTGCTGCGCGAAGGGAAATCCGCGCCCGACATCGTGAAAGCTGTCACCGCCGCTGATGATGGCCGCGAGCATCGTCAGGTCCACGTGATGGACGCGGCCGGTCGCACGGCCGTGCATACTGGCAAGGAATGCATCGACTGGTGCGGCTCGACCGCAGGTGAAGGATTTTCGGTCGCCGGGAATATGCTCGCCGGGCCCGCCGTGATCGAAGAAACCGCCAAGGCCTACAAGGGAAACGCAGGGCTGCCGTTTGCACGTCGCCTGATCGCCGCGATGAAAGCCGGCGAAGCTGCGGGCGGCGACAAGCGCGGCAAGCAATCCTGCGCGCTGCTGATCTACGGCGAGGAGGAATGGCCCGATCTCGATCTGCGTGTCGACGATCACACTGACCCGCTCGCCGAGCTGCAGCGCCTCGAAAAGGTCAGCCGCGAACGCTGGGTGCACTTCCTGAAATATCTTCCGACCAAGAAGAACCCGGCCGGCGAGCTCGACCGCGCAAAGATCGATGCCGGCATCGCGGCGGCGCTTGCCGGCGAGACGAAGTAATGCCCCCGCCGCTGCTGGCGATCGACAATCTGCGTGTCGTGTTTCACGGCGATCGCGGCCGCCGCACGGTCGCGGTCGATGGCGTCGACCTGTCGCTCGCGCGCGGCTCAACGCTTGGACTTGTTGGCGAGTCCGGTTGTGGCAAGAGCGTGACATCGCTCGCCGTCATGGGGCTGTTGCCGAAAGCGAGCGCGGAGGTTTCGGGCGCCGTGACGTTCGACGGCATCGGCTTGCTCGATTTGCCGGACCGCGAGCTGCGCGATCTGCGCGGTGACCGGCTTGCGATGATTTTCCAGGAGCCGATGACCTCGCTCAATCCGAGCTATACCATTGGCGACCAGATCATCGAGGTCTTGGTACGCCATCGGGGTCTCAGCGATGCGCAGGCGCGCGACAAGGCGCTTGCGCTATTGCTCCGCGCCGGGATCCCGTCGCCGCACGAGCGCATCGATGACTATCCGCACAAGCTCTCCGGCGGCATGCGCCAGCGTGTCATGATCGCGATCGCGCTCGCGTGCGATCCCGAACTGCTGATCGCCGACGAACCGACCACAGCGCTCGACGTGACGATCCAGGCGCAGATTCTGGATTTGATGCGGGAACTCAAGCGCACCAGCGACGCGGCGATCATCCTGATTACGCATGATCTCGGTGTTGTCGCCGAGGTGTGCGACGAGGTCGCCGTGATGTATGCGGGAGAAATTGTGGAGCGCGCCCCGGCCGACGCGCTGTTCGAAGCGCCCGAGCACCCCTACACAGTCGGGCTGCTCGCCTCGATCCCGCGGCTCGATCAGCGCGCCGAGCGCTTGGCGGCGATCGACGGCGTGCTGCCGGACATGACCGCGCCGCCGGTCGGTTGCCGCTTCGCGGATCGCTGCCCGTTCGTGCTCGAG
This sequence comes from uncultured Alphaproteobacteria bacterium, assembly GCA_963778455.1. Lineage (GTDB taxonomy): Bacteria > Pseudomonadota > Alphaproteobacteria > Rhizobiales > Xanthobacteraceae > PALSA-894. Next base: position 245,741 of record CAVZUL010000004.1, on the reverse strand, counting down.
GAGTGCCGTGCCGCGCCGCCGCCCGTCGTCGAGCTCGGCGGACGCTGGTCGCGCTGCCTGCGCGCGCCGCTGGAGCAACTCGTCGCATGACTGCGCTGGTCGATTTGCTTTCTTCACCTCTCCCCGCTTGCGGGGAGAGCAAAGGCGGCCTTCGGCCGCCGTTCTTAGGTCCAAGAACGCCGATGCGGAGCATCGGCTATGCACGCCGCAGCGCAGCGCAGGCGTGGCGGGTGAGGGGGGCTTTCCGCGTTTTGAGCCTATCGAGAGTCCCCCTCACCCGGCTCGCTTCGCTCGCCACCTTCTCCCCGCAAGCGGGGAGAGGGAAATGACCGCGCTGGTCGAAGCCGACGGGCTGGTGAAGCGCTTCGTCGCACGCCGTTCGATCTTCGGTCGCCCGCTCTCGCACGTGAACGCCGTCGATGGCGTGAGCTTCACGGTCGAGGCAGGCAAGACACTGGCGCTGGTCGGCGAATCCGGTTCCGGCAAATCCACCGTCGGACGCCTGGTGCTGCGCCTGATCGAGCCGACCGCGGGCCGCATGCGGTTCGCCGGCGAGGACGTGTTCGCGCTGAGCGAAGCCGATGTGCGCGCCTATCGCCGCCAGGCGCAGCTCGTGTTCCAGGACCCCTATGCGTCGCTCAATCCGCGCATGACGGTCGGCGACATCCTGGGCGAGCCTCTCGCACTGCATGACATCGTGCCGCCGGCGCAACGGCGCGAGCGGGTCGCGCAAATCATGGAGCTGGTCGGACTGGAGCCACGCTTTGCGCCGCGCTATCCGCACGAATTCTCCGGCGGGCAGCGCCAGCGCATCGTGATCGCGCGCGCGCTCGCGGTCGAACCGAAGCTGATCGTGTGTGACGAGCCGGTGTCGGCGCTCGACGTGTCGATACGCTCACAGGTATTGAATCTGCTGCGCGACCTGCAGCGGCGGCTCGGCCTCGCTTACATCTTCATCTCGCACGATCTCGCGGTGGTGAAGCACATCGCGGATCACGTCGCCGTCATGTATCTCGGACGCATCGTCGAGACCGCGCCAACGGATGACCTGTTCGCCAATCCGCGCCACCCGTATACCCAGGCGCTCCTTTCAGCGATCCCCGTCCCGCGACCGCGCGCGCGGCGCGAACGAACCATCCTTCAGGGCGACGTTCCGAGCCCGATCAACCCGCCGCCCGGTTGCCATCTGCATCTGCGCTGTCCGCACGCGATCGAGCGCTGCCGCATCGAGCGTCCGGCATTGATCGCCGACCGCGCCCACGCGACCGCCTGTCACCGCTGGCCGGAGTTGCCTGCCGTGGCGGCAACGCCGCTCGATGCTGGCCGTTCGGCGGCCTTCGAGCGGCTGATCGGCGCATTTGCCGCGCAGACGGACGTGCGCGCGAAGTCCGGTGTTGATAGAGTGAGGGAAGGGCGCTTGGGCGGCGCGCCTGTCTTGCCGGTTACCGAGGGGAGATCATCATGAAGACTTTTCGTCTGGCGGCTACGGCCGCGCTTCTTGCTCTGAGCTGCGGAACAGCGGCCGCGCAATCCCATCTGCGCATCGGGCTTGCCGAAGACCCGGATGTGCTCGATCCGACGCTCGCCCGCACCTATGTGGGCCGCATCGTGTTCGCGTCGATCTGCGACAAGCTGTTCGACGTGAACGAGAAGCTGGAGGTCGTCCCGCAGCTCGCACTCAGCCATGAGACATCCGAGGACGGCAAAGCCGTCACCATCAAGCTGCGGCCGGGCGTGAAATTCCACGACGGTGAAGCGTTTGACGCCGAAGCCGCGAAGTTCTCCTTCGAGCGTCACATGAACATGCAGGGCTCGTTCCGCAAGCCGGACCTCGCGCCCGTCGACAAGGTGGAAGTCGTCGATCCGATGACCGTCCGCCTTGTGCTCAAGGCGCCGTCCTCGCCGCTGATCGCGCAGCTCACCGACCGCGCCGGCATGATGGTGTCGCCCAAGGCCGCCAAGGAAGCGGGCGACAAGTTCGGCCTCAAGCCGGTCTGCGCCGGCCCCTACAAGTTCGTCGAGCGCGTGCAGCAGGACCGCATCGTGGTCGAGAAATTCGCCGACTACTGGAACAAGGCGAACGTCCACATCGATCGGATCACCTATCTGCCGATCGTCGACGCGACCGTGCGCCTCGCCAACCTGCGGTCCGGCGGCCTCGATCTGATCGAGCGCCTCGCAGCGACCGACATCGCGGACGTGAAGTCCGACAACCGGCTGAGGCTCAATGCGATCCCGGATCTGAGCTACTGGGGCATCACGATCAACGTCGAGAATGGCGACAAGGCCAAGAACCCGCTCGGCCAGCAGGCCAAGGTGCGTCAGGCTCTCGAACTCTCGATCGACCGCGACGCGATCAACCAGGTCGTGTTCAACGGCGAGTTTGTGCCCGGAAATCAGTGGGTCGGCCCGGACAATTTCTACTACCAGAAGAGCCTGCCGGTGCCGAAGCGCGATGTCGCCAAGGCGAAAGCGCTGATCAAGGAAACGGGCGTCACGACACCGATCGCGATCGACTTCATGGTGCCGCAGGGCGCGGAGAACAAGGCGATCTCGGAAGTCGTGCAGGCGATGGCGGCCGAAGCCGGCTTCGACATGAAGATCCGCGTCACCGAATTCGCCACCTCGCTGAAATCCGCCGAAGCAGGCGAGTATCAGGCTTATCTGATCGGCTGGAGCGGCCGCACCGATCCGGACGGCAACCTCTACACGTTCCACGCCTGCAAGGCGCCGAACAACAACGGGCGCTATTGCAATCCGGAGGTCGACAAGTTGCTCAACGAGGCGCGCACCTTCTCCGATCCCGCCAAGCGCAAGCCGGTGTACGAGAAGGTCGCCAAGACCCTGCTCACCGAGGGCCACATCATCTACCTCTATCACCGCAAGGTGCTGATCGCGCAGACCACGAAGGTCGACGGCTTCGTGCCGGTGCCGGACGGGCTGGTGCGTGTGACGGGGCTGAAGTTCAAGTGACCTGTTTTCTTCATCCCTCCCCCGAAGGGGGAGGGTGGCTTCGCGCGAAGCGCGAAGACGGGTGGGGTGCTGCGAGTGACGGGAAGCCCCACCCGGCCGCTCGCGGTGCTCGCGTCCACCCTCCCCCTGCGGGGGAAGGATAGGAAAGAGCCATGCTCACCTTCCTCGGAAAGCGCCTGCTGCAGCTCATCCCGACGCTGTTCTTCGTGTCGGTGCTGATCTTTTCGCTGCAGCAACTGCTGCCCGGCGATCCCGCGCATGATCATGGCGGGCGAGGATCGCGACCCGGAGGTGATCGAGCAGATCCGCAAGCAGTACCGGCTCGATCAGCCGATCCCGGTGCAATACGTCTACTGGGTCAAGGGCGTGCTGAGCGGCGACCTCGGCGAGTCGATGCGCAACAAGCAGAAGGTGCTCGACCTCGTCCTGCAGAAGCTGCCGGTCACGATGCAGCTCGCCGCGATGGCGATCATCATCGCGATCTCGATCGGGATCACGGCCGGCATCATATCGGCGGTGAAGAAGGACACCGTCTGGGACTACGCCGCCAACGTGTTCGCGCTGTGGGGGCTGTCGACGCCGAACTTCTGGCTCGGCATCATGCTGATCTTCCTGTTCTCGGTGCAGCTCGGCTGGCTGCCGCCTTCGGGCTATGTGCCGCTGACCGAGGACTGGAGGCAAAGCCTGCTCACCACCATCATGCCGGCCTTCGTGCTCGGCAACGCGATCGCCGCCGTGCTGATGCGCCACACCCGCAGCGCCATGCTGCAGGCGCTGAACAGCGACTACGTGCGCACCGCGCGCGCCAAGGGGCTGCTCGAGCGCTCCGTCATCCTCAAGCACGCGATGCGCAATGCGCTGACCCCGGTCATCACCATCGGCGCGCTCGAACTCGGCACGCTGCTCTCGGGCGCGGTGCTGACCGAGCAGATCTTCACCATTCCGGGCTTCGGCAAGCTGATCATCGATGCGGTGTTCAACCGCGACTACGCGGTGGTGCAGGGCGTCGTGCTGGTCACGGCGACGACCTACATCGCGCTCAACCTGATGGCCGACGTGCTCTACGTGCTGGTCAATCCGCGGCTGAGGGCGTGATGGCCGACGTCCCCTACGATAGCGCGCTGGTCGCGCGCCGCGCCGACGAGACGGTCGAGAGCCCGATGCGCCGCGCGCTGCGCCGGCTCAAGCGCCGCAAGGGCGCGGTGGTCGGCCTGGTCGTCATCGCGCTGTTCGTGCTGGTCGCGGTGTTCGCGCCGCTGATCGCGCCGTTACGATCCGGCGGCGCAAAGCTGGACCTCGGTGCGCAAGGCGCCGTCCGCCGCTGCACTGGTTCGGCACCGACGATGTCGGGCGCGACGTGCTCGCGCGCGTGATCTTCGGCGCGCGTGCCTCGCTGCTCGCCGGTGTGATCTCGGTCGCGATCGCGGTTTCGGTCGGCGTTCCGCTCGGTATCATCTCCGGCTATCTCGGCGGCTGGGTCGATGCGCTGCTGTCGCGCATCACCGACGCGATGCTGGCCGTGCCGTTCCTCATTCTGGCGATCGCGCTTGCGGCGTTCCTCGGACCCAGCCTCGGCAACGCCATGATCGCGATCGGCGTCACCACCACGCCGATTTTCGTGCGCCTCACGCGCGGGCAGGTGATGGCCGTGAAGGTCGAGGACTACGTCGAGGCCGCGCGCGCCATCGGCAATCCGCGCTGGCGCATCGCGCTGTTTCACATCCTGCCGAACATCATGCCGGCGCTGCTGGTGCAGGGGACGCTCTCGATCGCCGCCGCCATCATCGCGGAGGCGGCGCTGTCGTTCCTCGGCCTCGGCCAGCAGCCGCCCGCGCCCTCGTGGGGCTCGATGCTCAATTCGGCGCAGCGCTTCCTCACCAACGCGTCGTGGATGGCGATCTGGCCGGGGCTTGCGATCTTCCTCACCGTGCTGTCATTCAATCTGGTCGGCGACGGCCTGCGCGACGCGCTCGATCCGAAGGAGAAAGGTAACAATGGCGAAGAAACGGCGAAGGCGAAATCCTCGAATGGCTCGGCGGCCAGAAGGGCGCGATGCTGGCGCTGCTCGAAGACATCGTGAACATCGACGGCGGCTCCTACGACAAGGCGGGCGTGGACGCGGTCGGCGCGCGGCTGCGCAAGTTTCTCGAAGACCAGGGCATCGCCTGCGAGACGATCGAGAACGAGAAGTTCGGCGATGCGTTGCGCGCGACCGTCGGCGGCCCGTCGAACAGCGCCATCATGCTGATGGGCCATCGCGACACGGTGTTTCCCAAGGGCGAGCCGACGCGCCGCCCGTTCAAGATCGAGAACGGCAAGGCCTACGGTCCGGGCGTCGCCGACATGAAGGCCGGGCCTGGTGATGAACGCGTTCGTGCTCGCGGCGTTTCAGAAGTTCGGCGGCGCGCCTGCGCCGCTGGTCGGGCTGTTCACCTCGGACGAGGAGATCGGCTCGCCCGCGTGCCGCCCGATCATCGAGGCGGAGGCGCGGCGCGCCCGCGCGGTGTTCAACTCCGAGCCGGGCCGGCCGAGCGGCAACGTGGTGACCGGCCGCAAGGGCGGCGTGTTCATGAAAATGGAGATCACCGGCAAGGCGGCGCATTCCGGCGGCAATTTCACCGACGGCATCTCGGCGATCGAGGAACTCGCGCGCAAGATCACCGCGCTGCACGCCATCACCGACCTGACCAAGGGCACGACCGTGAATGTCGGGCTCATCTCGGGCGGGCAGACCGTCAACACCGTCGCGCCCTGGGCGAAATGCGAGATCGACCTGCGCTACGTCACGCCGCCCGACCGCGAGGCCGCGATGGGCAAGATCGAGCGCATCGTCGAGACCAGCAATGTGCCGGGCACCAGCGCCACGCTGGAGATCGCCGGCGAGTTCAAGCCGCTGGTCGAAGGCCCTGAAAACAAGCGGCTGTTCGAGCACTACGCGTCCTGCGCGAGAGATCTCGATCTCAAGGTCGAAGGCGAGTTCACCGGCGGCTGCGCGGACTTCCGGCTTCACGGCGGGCGTCGGCACGCCGACCATCTGCGCGGTCGGCCCGGTCGGCGGCAAGGCGCACACGCCGGAGGAATATCTGGTGGTCGACTCGCTCGTCCCGCGCGCGCAGACGCTGGCGCTCGCGGTCGCGCGATTGACTTGAGCCAGCCCCGCCGTCATCTATCATCCGCGCCGTTCTCCGCGACTCCTCCCTCCCACCGAGCACCATCAACCATGACCAGCGCGCTCTTTTCGCCATACAAAATCAATCAGCTTGAACTCGCCAATCGCGTCGTGGTCGCGCCGATGTGCCAGTACAGCGCGAGTGACGGCATGCCGACCGATTGGCACATGACCCATCTCGGCATGCTGGCGAATTCCGGCGCCTCGCTGGTGGTGGTCGAGGCGACCGGCGTCGAGCGGCGCGGGCGCATCACCCACGGCTGCACCGGTATCTATTCCGACGCCAGCGAGGACGCCTTCGCGCGCATCGTCGCGCATTGCAAGCGCATCGGCACCGCGAAACTCGGCATCCAGCTCGCGCATGCCGGCCGCAAGGCTTCCTCGGCGCGCCCGTGGGAAGGCGGTCTCGGTCTCAAGCCCGGCGAGGATCCCGTGGCCGACGATCGGTCCGTCGGCGATTGCGCCCGGCGCCGCGTGGCCCGCGCCGCGCGCGATGGACGAGGCGGACATGGCGCGAGGTGCGCGACGCCTTCGTCGACGCGGCGAAGCGCTCCGCTGCGCATCGGCTTCGACTCGATCGAGCTGCACATGGCGCACGGCTATCTGCTGCATAGCTTCGTCTCGCCGATCTCGAACAAGCGCAACGACGCCTATGGCGGCTCGCTCGAAGGGCGCATGAAATTTCCGCTCGAAGTTCTGCGCGCGGTCCGCGCGGTCCGTGCCGAAGGGCATGCCGCTCGGCGCGCGCATCTCCTGCGACGGACTGGATGGAGGGCGGGCTGACCGGCGATGACTCCGTCGCTTGGGTGGCGGCGATGAAGAAGGACGGTCTCGACTTCGTCTGTGTCTCGTCCGGCGGCGTCACCGCCGAAATCCGCACGCCGACCACGCCGGGCTACAACGTGCCGATCGCCGAGCAGATCAAGCGCGAGACCGGCATCGCGACGCGCGCCGTCGGGCTGATCGCGACGCCGAAGCAGGCCGAGGCGATCATCGCGGAGGGCAAGGCCGACATGATCGCGCTCGGCCGCGCCATGCTGGAAGACCCGCACTGGGCCTGGCTCGCCGCCAAGGAGCTCGGCGCCGACGTCGCGCGGCCGAAGCAATATCTGCGCGCGGCGCCGAAGCTGTGGCCCGGCGCGTCCTACCGGGACAACGCCGCCTGATCTGCCGTCGCCTGATCGCGGGGATGAACGATGCAGAACCTCGTGATCGACGCCGAGCGGCTGTGGGGCGAGCTGATGGAGACCGCCGCGATCGGCGGCACGCCCAAGGGCGGCATCTGCCGCCTCACGCTCACCGATCTCGACCGGCAGGTGCGCGACTGGTTTCGCGCGCGCTGCGAGGCGCTCGGCTGCACCGTGACGGTCGACGACATGGGCGCGATGTTCGCGCGCCGCGCCGGGCCAGCGGAACGACATTCCGCCGATCGCGATGGGCAGCCATCTCGACACCCAGCCGACCGGCGGCAAGTTCGACGGCGTGCTCGGCGTGCTCGGTGCGCTCGAGGCGCTGCGCACTTTGGTGCAGGCCGGCTACGAGACCTTCGCGCCGATCGAGGTGGTCAACTGGACCAACGAGGAGGGCTCGCGCTTCGCGCCCGCGATGGTCGCGTCGGGTGTGTTCGCCGGAGCCTTCACGCGCGACTGGGCGCTGGGCGCGCGAGGATCGCGCCGGAACAACGTTCCGCTCGGCGCTCGACGCCATCGGTTATCGCGGTAGCGAGCCGTGCGGGCAGCATCCGCTATCGGCTTTCTTCGAACTGCACATCGAGCAGGGGCCGATCCTCGAGGCCGAAGACGAAAGAGATCGGCATCGTCACCGGCGTGCAGGGCATGCGCTGGTACGAGGTGACGGTGACGGGCGAATCCGCGCACACCGGCGCGACGCCGATGCGGCTGCGCAAGAATGCGCTGCTCGGCGCCGCGCGCCTCGTCGACCGCATCGAGGCGATCGCGCAACGCGCACGCGCCGTCCGGCGCTCGGCGCGGTCGGACTGATGGAGGTGCGGCCGAATTCGCGCAACGTCGTGCCGGGCGAGGTGTTCTTCTGCGTCGACCTGCGTCACCCGGACGCCGCCGTGCTCGACCAGCTCGAAGCCGAGTACACGGCGTCGCTGCGCGAAATCTGCGATCCGCTCGGCCTTGCCGTCACGTCCAGCCGGATCTGGGATCAGCCGCCGGTTCGCTTCGACGCCGGATGCGTCGCCTCGGTGCGCCGCGCCGCGGAGCTGAGCGGATTTTCCGCGCAGGAGATTATTTCCGGAGCCGGCCACGACGCGGCATATGTTTCTCGCGTGGCGCCGACCGCGATGATTTTCGTTCCGTGCCGCGACGGCATCAGCCACAACGAGGCGGAATTCACCTCCAAGGAGCAGTGCGCGGCGGGCGCGCAGGTGCTGCTGCAGGCCGTGCTCGACTACGACCGCACGCTTGGCCGAACGCCACGCGCGGCCAAGCTAGTTCCGTTTCAGCGTGCGAAATCAAACGCGTGCGCGCAGAACGTTCATTTGCGGGCTTGTCACGCATCCTGCGCTCTCGTCACATTGGCTGAAGTCTACACCCCAGGAGTTCCCATGGTTCGACCGCTCGCCGTCCGCCGTCATAACGAGATCGTGCAGCGCCTGCGCGCGGCCGGTTCGGTCAGCGTCGGCGAGCTCGCCGACATGTCTTCGGCGTCTCGCACGAGACCATCCGCCGCGACCTGAAGCTGCTCGCCGATCAACGGCCACCTCGACGTGGTGCATGGCGGCGCTGCGCGGCGCGGCATGATGGAGCCCTCGATCGCGCAGCGCGGCGAGGAGAACGCCGAGGGCAAGACCGCGATCGCGCGCGAGGCCGCCCGGATGGTGGCGGACGCGGGCTCGGTGCTGATCGACTCCGGCACCACGACGGCAGCGCTTGACCCAGGAACTCGTCGGCCGGCCCGGGCTGACCATCTTCACCAACTCGCTCAATCACGCGCGTCACGCTGTGCCGCGTGTCGGGCAATCGCGTCGATCATGCTCGGCGGCGAGGTCGACAACAACGACGAGGCGACATTCGGCACCGGCACGGCGACCGGGATCGACAGCGTGCGCGCCGACGTCGCGTTCATCGGCGTCGGCGGCTTCGCCGAGGACGGCGGCATGACCGACTATTCGATCGTCGCCGCCGAAACGCGCGGAAAGATGATTCTCGCGGGCCGCGCCTATCTGCTGGCCGACCAGACCAAGTTCACCCGCCGCACGCCGTTCCGCGTGCCCAACATGGACAAGTGCGCGGGCGTCATCGTCGACCGCATGCCGGACCGCGCACTCGCGGCGACCTGGACCGGCTTGGGCTGGGACATCATCGTCGCGAAATAGAAGTTGGTATTTTGTGATATTTTGTTGTTATATTTGGCAGGCAATGGAATCTGAGCCTGCCCGCAATGGCATCTCCGACGTTTCCCGACAGTGCCCGCGCCGTCGTCATCGGCGGCGGCGTCATCGGCTGCTCGGTCGCCTATCATCTGACCAAGCTCGGCTGGCGCGACGTGGTGCTGCTCGAGCAGGGCCGGCTCACCTGCGGCACCACCTGGCACGCGGCGGGACTGGTCGGGCAGTTGCGCGCGCACCAGAACATGACGCGGCTGGTGCAGTATTCGGCCTCGCTCTACCAGACAGCTCGAAGCCGAGACCGGGCAGGCGACCGGCTGGAAGCAATGCGGCTCGATCCTGGTCGCGCGCACGCCGGAGCGCGTGACGCTTGTTCCGGCGCATCGCGTCGGCGGCGCGCGCGCAGGGCGTCGCCTGCGAGATCATCTCGATCGAGGAAGCCGCGCGAAAATATCCGGTGATGCGCACCGACGATCTGCTCGGCGCGCTGTGGCTGCCGGACGACGCCAAGGTCAATCCCGCCGACGTGACGCAGGCGCTCGCCAAGGGTGCGCGCATGGGCGGCGCGCGCATCTTCGAGCAGACGCGCGTCACCGCGATCCATCAGAAGAACGGCGTCGCGACCGGCGTTGTCGACCACGCGCGGCGACATCAAGGCCGAGGTCGTGATCAATTGCGCCGGCCAGTGGGCGAAGCAGGTCGGCCGCATGGCCGGCGTGACGGTGCCGCTGCATTCGGCCGAGCACATGTACATCGTCACCGGCCGCATCGACGGCGTGCATCCGGACCTGCCGGTGCTGCGCGATCCGGACGGCTACATCTACGTGAAGGAAGAAGTCGGCGGGCTGCTGATGGGCGGCTTCGAGCCGGTCGCGAAGCCCTGGGCGATGGACGGCATTCCGGAGAACTTCGAGTTCGGCATGCTGCCCGACGACTGGGACCAGTTCCAGATCCTGATGGAGAACGCGCTGATCCGGCTGCCGGCGCTCGAGACCGCCGAGATCAAGACCTTCATGAACGGCCCGGAGAGCTTCACGCCCGACAACAACTTCATCATGGGCGAGGCGCCGGAGCTGAAGAACTTCTTCGTCGCGGCCGGCTTCAACTCGATCGGCATCGCGTCCGGCGGCGGGGCAGGGCGCGCGCTTGCCGAATGGATCGTCGCAGGGCGAGCCGTCGCTCGACCTGTGGCCGGTCGACATCCGCCGCTTCGCGCGCTTCCACGACAATGACCGCTTCCTGAAGGAGCGCGTCAGCGAAGTGCTCGGCCTGCACTACATGATGCCGTGGCCGAACCGCGAACTGCAGTCCGCGCGGCCGCTGCGCCGCTCGCCGCTCTACGACCGGCTCGCCGCGCAGAACGCGCTGTTCGGCTCCAAGATGGGCTGGGAGCGGCCGAACTTCTTCGCGCCGACGCAAAGCCGACGCGCGCATCGACTATTCGTGGGAGCGGCAGAACTGGTTTCCCTACGCGGCGGCCGAGCACAAGGCGACGCGCGAGGCGGTGACGATCACCGACCTCACCTCGTTCTCGAAATTCCTCGTGCAGGGCCGCGATGCCGAGGCCGCGCTGCAGCGGCTGTGCGCCAACGATGTCGCGGTGCCGGTCGGCCAGACGGTCTACACCGGGCTGCTCAATGCGCGCGGGACCTACGAGAGCGATCTGACCGTCGCGCGCCTTGCCGCCGATCGCTTCCTGCTGGTCACCGGCACCGCGCAGGCGACGCGCGACGCCGACTGGATCAGCCGCCATTTGCCGGATGGACGTCGACGCCACGCTGACCGATGTGACGTCGGCCTATGCGGTGATCGCCGTGATGGGACCGCGCGCGCGCGACCTGCTCGCGCGCCTCACCAAGGCGCCGCTCGACAACGCGGCGCTTTCCGTTCGGCGCGATCCGCGAGATCGGCATTGGCAGGCGCCAACGTTGCTGGGCGTCGCGCCGCACCTATGTGGGCGAGCTTGGCTGGGAGCTGTACGTCCCGGCCGAATATGCGGGCGGCGTCTACGATGCGCTGATGGCGGCGGGCGCGGCAATTCGGCGCGCGCAATGCCGGCTACTACGCGGTCGAGTCGCTGCGGCTGGAGAAGGGCTATCGCGCCTGGGGCCGCGAGCTGACGCCGGACTACAATCCCTACGAGGCGGGGCTCGCGTTCGCGGTGAAGCTCGACAAGGGCGACTTCATCGGCCGCGATGCGCTGCTCGCCGCGAAGGGCAAAGCCGCCCGCGCGCCGGCTCCTGAGTTTCGTCGCGCTGTCGCCCGATACGCCGATCGCGCATGGCGGCGAACTGATCCTGCGCAACGGCGAGCCCGCCGGCGAGGTCACGTCGGTGGCCTATGGCCACACGGTCGGCGGCATCGTGGCGCTCGGGTATGCGGCGACCGGCGGCGCGCGCGTCGACGACGCGTGGCTTTCCGCGCGCTTCGAGATCGACATCGCGGGCGAGCGCGTGCCCGTGCGCGCGAGCCTCAAGGCGCCGTACGATCCGGCAGGTGCGAGAATGAAAGGATGAGCGCCGCTCTTTCTTTCCCTCGCCCCGCGGAGCGGGGAGAGGGTGGCGAAGTGCAAAGCACTGAGCCGGGTGAGGGGCAGCTTCGTATCGCACGATGGCCCCTCACCCGCCTCACTTGCTGCGCTCGTTCGGCACCCTCTCCCCGCAAGAGCGGGGAGAGGGAAAGCGCACGCGGGGCGAGGGAAGAAAGTAGCGCCTGATGGACTCCTTCGTCTTCGCCGCCGTTCTCGTGGCCGCGGCGTGCCATGCCTCCTGGAACGCGCTGATCAAGATCAGGCTCGACCCGTTCCTGGCGATCGTCGCTGATCGCGGCGCTGGCCGGCATCGTCGCGCTGCCGCTGCTGTTCTTCGTGCCGGTGCCGCCGCTCGCCGCCTGGCCCTGGCTGATCGCCTCGGTCATCACCCATGTCGGCTACTACATCGGCCTCTCCAGCGCGTATCGCGCGGGCGACATGGGGCAGGTCTATCCGATCGCGCGCGGCACCGCGCCGCTGATGACGGCCGCCGGCGGCGCGCTCCTGCTCGGCGAAAATTTCAGCCTCACCGGCTGGAGCGGGATCGTCGCGCTCACGGCCGGCGATTTTCTTGCTGTCGATGCGCGGCGGCGGCGAGCTTGCCCATCTCAACCGCCGCGCCGTCGGCTTCGCGCTGTTCACCGCGGTGACGATCTGCTGCTATTCGCTGGTCGACGGCATCGGCGCGCGCACCGCCGGCAATGCGCATTCCTATGCGCTCTGGCTGTTCGTGATCGACGGCGCGTTCATCACCGCTCATTGCGATCATCTGGCGCGGCACGGGTTCGATCCCCGAGATGGCGCGCTACTGGAAGAGCGGGCTCGATCGGCGGCGTGCTGTCGCTCATCGCCTACTGGATCGCGATCTGGGCGATGACGGTCGCGCCGATCGCGATGGTCGCGGCGCTGCGCGAAACGAGTGTGCTGTTCGGTACGCTCATCGCGGTCGTCGATCCTGAAGGAGCCGCTGCGCGCGAACCGCATCGCCGCGGCCGTGATGATCGTTGCGGGCCTCGCGGCGATCCGGTTGCAGTAGCCCTGTTCTACGTCACCGTCGGTTTGCCGCACCTCGTTCGTCTTCATCCCGATTCAATTGTCAAACAGCCAAAGCTCCGCCGGCCCGGTTTCGCAGGGGCGGGCACCCTCAGTCGTTTTCCGCTCCCCTTAAAAATGAGGGGAGCAGAGCGCCGACAGGCGCTGGTGCGGAAGCGCCGCACCCCGTGACCCGCCTCGCGGTCGGGTCGATCTTCGGATCGCCGAAGATCGCCAGCCAATAACGTAGGCCGGCGCGCCTCTCGGCGCTCTGCGGCGGCGTTCTCACTACGGCGTCGGGCCGCGCTTTCCGGCATTTGCGCCGATCAGCCAGCTCCTGGCAGGGGATCGTTGTGTCCCCGGGCGGAGCCCCGACGCCGCCCGGGTGCCGGTTGCGAGCCGGCAGCGCGGGCGCCGCACCAACCAAGGCCCGGAATTGCCGGGCGCCGGCTGCCGGATTGAAGGACCTGTTCTCCGGTCCCGCCTCCGGCCTGCTCCACCACCAAGACGCCTCATGATGGCGCCCCTCGGTGAGCAGGGTGCAAAATCCAACCACATCAACACGGAGGTCGTCAAGAACAAAAAGGGAACACAAGCCGCTTGCGGCTGGATTCATCCTAATCACGGAGCATCACCGCCGGAGCGTCGGGCGCAATCGCAAGGCCTATTGCGCCGTTTCAATGGAGAGCGGATTACCTTTCGCTCTCCGCCCTAGGTGTTGCCCAAACACGAGACACATCATGTTTCTCAATCTCCGCCACATCGGGCAGATCGCGCTGCCGGTCAGCGATGTCGATCGCGCCGAGGCGTTCTATGCCGACGTGCTCGGCCTGCCGAAGCTCTATCGCTTCGGCGACCTCACGTTCTTTGATTGCGCCGGTGTGCGGCTGCTGCTGGAAAAGGCGCGCGGCGCCATCGCGCCGCAAGGCTCCATCTACTTCCGCTGCGCCGACATCGCGCTCGCGGTCGCGGAGCTGACACGGCGCGGCGTGACTTTCACGCACGCGCCGCATTGCATCGCTGCGATGGACGACCACGATCTGTGGATGGCGTTCTTCACCGATCCGGACGGTCACACGCTCGCGCTGATGCACGAGGCGCCGAAGGGGTATGTGTTGGGGAAAGCGGATTGAGCCACGTTCGCAAGATTGTCGCATGCGGGTGAGGCATGATATTCGTCTGCCATGACCAAGACGCTGAAGGCTGTGCTTGAACGTGCCGCCACCTGGCCCGAATGGGCGCAGGACGATCTCACGCAGCTCGCGCTCGAAATCGATCAGGAAGTGACCGCAGGCACCTACCGGGCGACACGCGAAGAGCTCGCGAAGATCGACGAGGCGCTCGCCGCCGTGCGGCGCGGCGAGGTCGCGAGCGCGGACGAAGTCGAGGCGGTGTTCGCCAAGCACCGTAGGGCGCAATAGCGAAGCGTATTGCGCCGTCGCCCGAGCCCATGGCGGATTACGCTTCGCTAATCCGCCCTACGTGCTGAGCCGCATGACCCGCTATCAATTTGCTATCAGTCTTAGAAAAAGTTTTCCGGCCACAGAGAGGCTGGCAAGTGTCTTCTGATTAGCGCCGATGCCTGCTGATATCCCCGAGCTTCGAGCTCTCTCAAAAATACGGGCCAAGGAGGAATGTTGCTTCGGTATACATCCGAAGATGAGGTAGACATGCCTCCGCCGGAAGATGTCGACAAGCCTCCAAATTGAGAAGTCGAAAGGTCTCCGTATTGAGATGTGGATAGACCACCATACTGCGACGTCGAGAGGCCGCCATACTGGGATGTTGAGAGTCCGCCGTACTGCGAAGTAGACATCCCGCCATATTGGGATGTGGACATACCGCCATATTGGGACGTGGATGCTCCGCCATATTGAGAGGTAGACATGCCTCCGTATTGTGAGGTGGACAAGCCACCGCCTTGTGACGTGCTCAAATTGCGAGGCCAAGTTCTAAGATTAGGGATATCAGGTCTGCTCATCGGGGCCTTCAAGTGTGCGATCACGACTCAGCGATTAGTCGAAGCATACCGGATCGGCTCTCGAAAACATTCCCGAGGGCTCGCTAATGCAAGAGCCCACCGGCCATCACCGCATCGTCGCCAATCGCACCGCCAGCGCGCACGCCCGCTCGTACTCGTCGAGATTGATCCACTCGTCGACCGTGTGCACCTCGTTCTGGCCGGCCCCGAAGGTCACGGTCGGGATGCCGTGGCGCACCATCCAGTTCGCATCGAGCCCGCCATTCGCGGTGCGGATGTTGGGCGTGCCGCCGCCCGCCGCGATCGCCGCGGCCGCGCGCTTCACCACCGGCAGCGTGTCCTTCATGCGGAACGGATAATAGTCGGTCTGCGTCTTGAACTTGACGCGCCCCGTCTTGCCCTCGCTGTTCTTCACCGCCTTCGCGGCCTTCTCGAACGCGGCCTTGTAGGCGGCGGTGATCTGCTTTGAAGAACTTCGCGTCGTGGCTGCGGCTTTCGCCGCGCACATGCACGTAGTCGGTCACCACATTGGTGGCGTCGCCGGCGGGCCGGCCTTCGCCGCCGGTCACCGGCCCGACATTGCTGGTGCCCTGCTTCTTGCCCTTCACGACCTTGCCGAACCAGCCGCCGTTCTTCACCTCGGCAAGCGCGAGCGCGAGGATCATCGTCGACGATGATGCCGCGCTCCGGCGCGACGCCGGCATGCGAGGCGCGGCCGAAGATCTCGACCTCCCAGCGGTCGGCGCCGACCGCGCCCACCACGACGTTGGAGGCGGAGCCGCCGTCATAGTTGAACGCCATCGACGGGCGCGCCGAGGTCGGCCTTGTCGACGTGGCGCGCGCCGTACAGCCCGCTTTCCTCGCGCACGCAGAACAACAGCGTGATCGGCGGATGGTCGAGCTTCTGCTGCGCGAGCTCGGCCGCGAGCGTGACCAGCACGCCGCAGCCGGTGCGGTTGTCGCCGCCGAGCGCGGTCTTCGCGGTGTTGACGATTTTGCGGCCCTGCAGCTTCGGCTGCGCGCCCGCGCACAGCGGCACGGTGTCCATGTGGGTCATGAACATCAGCGGCGGCTGATTGTGCATGGCGCCGCGGCCGGGCAGATCGACGATGAGATTGCCGGTCTCGGTCGGCACCGGAATGCGCGTGTTGGCGTCGTCGAGATAGATCGCGCCCGCCGGCACGCCGACCTCCTTCAGCGCCGCCGCGATCTCGCGCCCGATCGCCGCCTCGCGGCCGGTGACGCCTTCGATGGCGAGAAAGCGCATGAGGCGGGAAGTGGCGGCGGCGGTGTCGATGGGCATGAGTGATTCCTTTCGGTATGGCTCGCTTGCTTTCCCTCTCCCCGTGAAACGGGGAGAGGGTGCCGAGCGCGGAGCGCGAGGCGGGTGAGGGGCAACTGTCGTGCACAGCCCCTCATCCGGCTCGCATTCGCTCGCCACCTTCTCCCCGCTTTGCGGGGAGAAGGAAAGATCAAAACGTCCTCGCGCCGTTCACATGCAGCAGCACGCCGTAGAGCGAATTCGTCGCCGTGATGTAGAGCATGTTCCGCTTCGGCCCGCCGAACACGACGTTGGAGCAGATCTCCGGGATCTTCACCTTGCCGATCAGCGTGCCGTCGGTGTCGAGGCAGTGCACGCCGTCGTCGGTCGCGGCCCACAGCCGCCCGGCATCGTCGAAGCGCATGCCGTCGAAGCGCCCCGCCGTGCAGTCGGCGAATTCCTGGCCGCCGGAAAGCTTGCCGCCGTCGCCGACATCGAACACGCGGATGTGCTTCGGCTGGCCCTTGGTGCGCCCGCCCGCCGAGTCGACGATGTAGAGCTTTTTCTCGTCGGGCGAGAACGCGAGCCCGTTCGGGCGGATGAAGTCGTCGGCGACGACCGTGATCTCGCCGCTCTTGCCGTCGACCCGATAGACGTTGTTGCCGACTTCTTGTTCCGCCTTGTGGCCTTCGTAGTCGGAGAGAATCCCGTAGGGCGGATCGGTGAACCAGATCGAGTCGTCGGACTTCACCACCACGTCGTTCGGCGAGTTGAGCCGCTTGCCCTGGTAGCGCTCGGCGATCACCGTGATGCGCCCGTCATGCTCGGTGCGCGACACGCGCCGCCCGCCGTGCTCGCACGAGACGAGCCGGCCCTGGCGGTCGACGGTGTGGCCGTTGGCGTAGCCGCACGGCGTGCGGAACACGCTGACCGAGCCGTCGGTCTCGTCGTAGCGCATGATGCGGTCGTTCGGGATGTCGGAGAACAGCACGTAGCGCCCGGCCGGGAAGTACACCGGCCCCTCGGTCCAGCGCGCGCCGGTCCACAGCCGCTCCACATGCGAGGTGCGGTTCACGCAATTGCGGAAGCGCTCGTCGAGGACCTCGTAGTCGCTGGCGGCCATGGCATTGCTCCGGAAGGGCACTTGGGGATAAGCGGGTGACGCCGATGATGGCCGGCCGGCCCACAGAATTCTGGTATATTTGCCCGAATTTGTGATATATTGTGGTAATTCGCAAAGAGGCCTTTATGAAAACGTCGACTCCCGCCGTGTCCGACACCGGCGATCCGCTGCTGCTCACCCCCGGCCCGCTCACCACCGGCAAGCGCGTCAAGGAAGTGATGGTGCACGACTGGGGCTCGCGCGACGCGACGTTCCTCAAGATCAATGCCGAGGTGCTGACACGGCTGCCCGAGATCGTGAACGGCGCGGGCGACTACGTCACCGTGCCGATGCAGGGCTCGGGGACGTTCGCCGTCGAGGCGATGCTGACCACCTTCGTTCCGCCGGACGGCCAGGTGCTGATGCTGATCAACGGCGCCTACGGGCATCGCGCGAAGAAGATTCTCGACATCGCGAAGCGCAAGGTCACGGTGCACGAGACACCCGAGGACACGCCGCCCGATCTTGGCGCGGTGGAGCGTCTTCTGAAAGACGACGCCACGATCACCCACATCTTCACGGTCCATTGCGAGACCACCTCCGGCATCCTCAATCCGATCGCCGACATCGGCGCGCTGGCGCAGAAATACCGCAAGAGCTACCTGGTCAACTCGATGAGCGCGTTCGGCGCGCTGCCGCTCGACGCGCAGGCGATCAGGCCGGACGCGATCGCGGCCTCGTCGAACAAGTGCATCGAGGGCGTGCCGGGCCTCGGCTTCGTGATCGCGCGCCGCGCCGCGCTGGAACAGACCGCCGGCAATGCCACCACGCTGGTGCTCGACCTGCACGACCAGTGGCGCAATTTCGAGAAGACCGGGCAATACCGCTTCACGCCGCCGATCCACGTCATCGTGTCGTTCCATCAGGCGCTGATGGAATTCTTCGAGGAGGGCGGGCAGCCGGGGCGCGGCAAGCGCTATGCGGAGAACTGCCGCGTGCTGATCGACGGCATGCGCGCGCTCGGCTTCGAGACGTTGCTCGGCAACAATCTGCAGGCGCCGATCATCGTCACGTTCCGCATGCCGGCCGATCCGAACTTCAACTTCCAGGCGTTCTACGATGCGCTGAAGGAGCGCGGCTACGTGATCTATCCGGGCAAGCTGACCGTGGCGGACAGTTTCCGCATCGGCTGCATCGGGCGGCTCTATCCCGATCACATGCGTGGCGCGCTCGCCGCGATCCGCGATATCCTCGACGAGATGGGCGTGAGGTCGCTCGCGCCCGCGAAGGCCGCATAGCTCCCGCTACAGCAGCTCCTTCCGCACGACATCGAGGAACGCCTTGATGATGCGGCTGTCCTTGCGCTTCTCCAGCACGGCCAGAGCTGCGCGTAGGTGTAGATCTCGCCCGGCTTCGACCTTGATCTTGACCAGCGACGGGTCGGGCACGAACTCCGCGTCCGACACATAGCTGATGCCGATGCCGTGGATGACCGCCTCGCGGATCGCCTTCGCGGCTGCCGATCTCCATCACGATGTTCGGCGTGACGCCCGCGGCCTCGAGCGCGGCCGTGAACGCGCGCCGCGTGGTCGAGCCCTGCTCGCGCACGATCATGCGCTCGCCTTCGAGCTCGCGCAGCTTGATCGAGCGGCGCCGCGCGAGGCGGTGATCCTTGCGCGCGAACACCACGATCGGGTGGCGCCGGTACGGAGATCAGCAGCACGCGCTCGTCCGACCTCGATATCCGCGAGCACCGCGATGTCGATGCGGTAGTCGAGCAGATCCTGCAGCACGTCCGCGGTGTTGCCGAGCGACACCGACAGTTCGATGCCGGAATACTTGCGCTGGAAGACCGCGAGCATCTCGGTGACGTGATAGGGACTGACCGCGCCGATCGCGAGCCGGCCGGTGCGCAACTCGCGCGACTGCTCGAGATAGGCGAGCGCTTCCTGCTCTTCGAGAAACATGCGCGTGGTGATCGCGAGCAGATCGTGCCCCGCCTCGGTGAGCCGCGAGTGGCGGCCCTGCTTCATGAACAGCTCGACCCCGTATTCGGCTTCGAGCGCGGCGACCTGCGCGGTCAGCGTCGGCTGCGTGATGTTGAGCTCGGCGGCCGCGGCGTTGAAGCCGCCCGCGCTGGCGACCGCGTGGAACGAGCGCAGCGATGTGTAACGCATAGATAAATTCTATCAATTCTGCTCAAAAAATCAATTTGTTCTACCCGAGGCGCCCTGACACCATCGCTCAAATAAGCTGGAAGGGGTCGGACGCGATGGGTTGGGCCTACTGGAATCCGGTCAGGATCGCCTTCGGGGCCGGCCAGTTCGACAAGGTTGGCGACCAGATTGCCGGCCGCCCTTACGCCCTTGTTACCTACGAGCACCGAGCATTTCGGCGCGCTCGCTGCCAAGCTGTCGGCGTCCGCCGGCGCCCCCGTCGTCACCATCGACAACATCGACACCAATCCGGATGTCGCCGAGCTGATCGAGAGCTGCCGCCGCTTCGGCGCCGCCAACACCAGACCGGAAGTGATTGTCGCGCTCGGCGGCGGCTCGATGATCGATGCCGCCAAGGTGCTGGCCGCAAGTGGTGGCGACTTCGCGTGCGTGAAGCGCCATCTGATCGAGAAGGCGCCGCTTGATGCGTCCAAATTCCTGCCGATCATCGCGGTGCCGACCACGTCGGGTACGGGAAGCGAAGTCACCTCCTGGGCAACCGTGTGGGACCAGGCCTCCAACGCGAAATATTCGCTCGCCAATCCGCGTCTCTATCCCGAGGCTGCGCTTGTCGATCCGTCGCTGACGCTCGCGGCGCCGCGCGGCCTGACGCTGACCACGGGTCTCGATGCGCTCTCGCATTCGCTCGAAAGCCTGTGGAACGTGAACGCCAATCCGGTGTCGGCGAACTACGCGGTCGAGGCGGCGCGGGAGATCCTCGACGCGCTGCCGCGCCTGCTCGAGCGGCTCGACGATCTCGACCTGCGCTCGCGGCTTGCGCGCGCGAGCCTGTTCGCGGGGCTCGCCTTCTCCAACACCAAGACCGCGCTCGCGCACAACATTTCCTACGGCATCACGCTGCGCCACGGCACTGCGCACGGCATCGCCTGCTCCTTCTGTCTCCCGCAGGTGATGGAGTGGGCGATCGGTGCGTCACCCGCGTGCGACGAGGCGCTCAAGCGGATCTTTGGACCCGATCTACGCCAGGGCGTGCAGCGGCTGATGAAGTTTCTGCAAGGCGTCGGCGTCGGCACGAATCCGTCCGATCACGGTGTCGGGCGGGACGAATGGGACGATCTGGTCGAGCGGGCGATCGAAGGAGAGCGGGGAAGAAACTTCATCGGTCGCGTCACTGTCACACAGGCGTGAAAACAGACAAAAGCCTGCAATCGGGAGGAATCAAATGGCCTTTTCGCGTCGGAAGTTCCTGCACGTGTCCGCCGGCGGACTTGCCGCGTCGGTGTTGTTCGCACCCGCGGTGCGCGCCCAACGGTCATTCGCGTCGGCCTCATTCCGTCCGAGGATTCGCGCGCGATGCTTGCGTCGAGCAAAGAGCTGCTCGAGATGCTCGAGAAGAACCTCGGCATGAAAGTGCAGGGCTTCGTCGCGTCGGACTACAACGGCGTGATCGAGGCGATGCGCTCCGGCCACATCGAGGTCGCCTACCTCGGGCCGTTCTCGTATGTGCTCGGCACGACCATCGCGCCGATCGAGGCCTTCGCCACGGCCGAGACCGCGAAGTCTGGCCGGACCTACTATCACAGCCAGATCATCACGCGCACCGACAGCGGCATCAAAACGATCGCCGACCTCAAGGGCCGCACGTTCGCATTCGTCGATCCGTCGTCGACCTCGGGTCACCTGTTTCCGAAGGCCGGCCTGATCAAGATGGGTATCGACCCCGACACGTATTTTGGCCGCGTGCTGTTCACCGGCTCGCATGACGCGAACGCGCTCGCGGTCGCGAACAAGCGCGTCGATGCCGCCACCATCGCGGACCGCATCTTCGATGCGGCGGTCCAGAAGAAGCTCGTGAAGGAAGAAGAGATCCACGTCGTGTGGCGCTCGGACCCGATCCCGGAATCGCCGACGGTTTGGCGCCGCAATCTGCCCGACGATCTCAAGCAGAAGATCAAGACCGCGTTCCTCAACATCAAGGACATCACCTGGGCGGATCAGGGCAAGCTCAACCGCTTCGTCGAGACGAACGACAAGAACTATGACGTCATTCGCGAGACCGCGAAGGCGCTCAAGCTCGACCTCTCCAAGATGAAGTGAGCTCGGCCAACGGGGACGCGCGCATGATCACGATCCAGGGATTGAGCAAGTCGTATGCCGGGCGTTCCGTTCTCAAGGGCGTGGACCTTTCGGTCCGCGCCGGCGAGTTTCTCGTCGTGCTGGGACCGAGCGGCGCCGGAAAGTCGACGCTGCTGCGCTGCGTGAACGGTCTTGTGCAGCCGGACGGTGGGCGCATCCTGATCGACGGCGCGGAGTACAAGTCTGGCGGGCGGCGCGAGCAGCGCCGTCCCGTCGCGATGATCTTCCAGCACCACAATCTGGTGCGGCGGCTGACCGTGCTGAAGAACGTGCTGGTCGGCCGCATGGCGGGGCACTCGTCGCTGCTCGCGATGCTGCAACTGTTTCCCGCGCGCGATGTCGAAATCGCGATGGCTGCGCTGGAGCGCGTTGAGCTCTCGCACCGGGCGATGTCGCGCGCGGACCAGCTCTCCGGCGGCGAGCAGCAGCGCGTCGGCATCGCGCGGGCGCTGGCACAAGAGCCCGCCGTGATCCTCGCCGACGAGCCGGTCGCCAGTCTCGATCCGAAGACCTCGCGCATCGTGCTCGGCTATCTCAAGCGCATCTGCAAGGACGAGAACATCGCGGTGATCTGCAATCTGCACCAAGTCGATTACGCGGTGGAGTTCGGCGAGCGCATCGTCGGCTTGCAGGGCGGGTCCGTCATCTTCGACGGCGTGCCCTCGAAACTCACCTCCGATGTCGTGCATCGCATCTATCCGGGGCTCGAAGACCCCGGCATCGGCCGCATCCTGACGCCGTCCGCCGAGGCCGCGCCGCTTGCCGCAATGCGCGCCGCCGTCGCCACCGCCTGATCCGGGAGAGCCACCATGTCTGTCGCGGGTCTTCGAGCTCGTCCTCCGGCCGCCGCGTGGCCGCTTCGGCTGGTTCGGCGTGGCATCCGCGGCACTCATCGCCGCCGTCGCTTTGTGGTGGACCGCCGTCGGGGCACAGATCAATGGGCAGAACCTGCTCAACGGCGTGCCCTACATGGCCGATTTCATCGCCCGCATGGTGCCGCCCAACTGGGCCTTCATCGACAAGCTGTGGAAGCCGGCGGCCGAAAGCCTGCAGGTGGCGGTCTGGGGCACGATCTTCGGTGTGATCCTTGCGCTGCCGATTTGCGTCTTCGCGGCGCGCAATCTGTCGCCGCATCCGGTCATCTTCCATTTCACCCGCCAGGTCCTGAACGTGATGCGCGGCATCAACGAGATCATCCTCGCGCTGATCTTCGTCGCGGCGATCGGGCTCGGGCCGTTCGCGGGCGTGCTCGCGCTCGCGCTGCATGGGGCCGGCATGCTCGGCAAGTTCTTCGCCGAGGCGATCGAGGACATCGACGATGGCCCGCTCGAGGCCTTCAAGTCCGCGGGTGTCGGGCGCTTCAAGACCATCCTGTTCGGCGTGTTGCCGCAGGTGCTGCCGACCTGGCTCGGAACCATATTCTATCGGCTGGAAACCAACGTGCGGCAGTCGACCATCCTCGGTATGGTGGGAGCGGGCGGCATCGGCTTCGAGCTGGTATCCAGCATGAAGCTGTTTCAGTACCAGGACACCGCCATGTGCATTCTCGTCATCCTCGCGATGGTGCTGGTGACCGACCTCGTGTCGTCGCGCGTGCGAGCCTATATCCGCTGAAGTTGCGGAGTGATCGGAGAGAGAGATGAACGTCCAGCGTACGCCGACGGTGTCGGTCAACGATCGGGACTACCGATTCCCGAAGACGCCGACCGTCTGCGTGTGCATCGACGGCTCGGAGCCGGGCTATATCGAGCGCGCGATCGATGCGGGACTTGCGCCGAACTTCTCGCGCCTGATGCAGATCGCGAACCTGACCGCGCTCTCCGCGATGCCGAGCTTCACCAACCCGAACAACATGTCGATCATCACCGGCCGCCCGCCGGCGGTGCACGGCATCGCGGGCAACTACTTCTACGACCGCGCGCAGGCTAAGGAAGTGATGATGAACGACGCGAGCTTCCTGCGCGCGCCGACCATCATGAAGGCGTTCCACGATGCGGGCGCCAAGGTCGCGGTCGTCACCGCCAAGGACAAGCTGCGCGCGATGCTCGGCAAGGACCTCGACATGTCGACCGGCCGCGCCATCGCGTTCTCCTCCGAGAAGGCCGATCAGGCGACCGTGCAAGAGAACGGCATCGGCGATGTGCTGAAGCGCATGGGCATGCCGCTGCCGGAGGTCTATTCGTCCGATCTCTCCGAATTCGTTATTGCGGCGGGCGTCTCGATCCTGAAGAAGGAGCGGCCGGACCTGATGTATCTCTCGACCACCGACTATGTGCAGCACAAGGCCGCGCCGGGCTCGGAGTTCGCGAATGCGTTCTACGCCATGATGGACCGCTATGTCGGCGAGCTCGACGCGGCAGGCGCGGTGCTGGTGCTTACCGCCGACCACGGCATGAACGACAAGCATTTGGCGAACGGCGAGCCGGACGTCATCTATCTCCAGAATCTCACCGACGAGTGGCTCGGGAAGGACGTGGCGCGCGTCATCCTTCCGATCACCGATCCGTACGTGGTGCATCACGGCGCGCTCGGCTCGTATGCGACGATCTATCTGCCGGAAGGCACCGATGTGAATGCGCTGCTCGCCAGGCTGCGCGCGGTCGACGGCATCGAACTGGCGATCTCGGCGCAGGAGGCGTGCCGGCGCTTCGAGCTTCCGGCGGATCGCTTCGGCGACGTCGTGGTGATCTCGACCATTCACAAGGTGCTCGGCACCGCGCGCGAGAAGCACGATCTCTCAGGGCTGACCGAGCCGCTGCGCTCGCATGGCGGTCTCACCGAGCAGGTGGTGCCGATGATCGCCAATCGCGCCGTGACGCTGCCCGAGGGGCATCAATTGCGTAATTTCGACATCTTCGACGTGGCGCTGAACAGGATTGCGGCATGAACATCCAAACGAAGCCGATCCCCGCGGTCCGCCACGAGGCGATGCGCATTGCCGGCAAGCGCGTCGAGACCGATCAGCAGATCGAGGTATTCAACCCGTACAACGGTGCGGTGGTCGGCACGATCGCGGCGGCGCGGCCCGAGCATGTGCGCGAGGCGTTCGCCAAGGCCGCGGCGTTCAAGCCGAAGCTGACGCGCTACGAGCGCCAGCAGATCCTGCTGCGCACCGCCGACCTGCTCGCCGCCCGCAAGGAAGAGTTCGCCCGCATCATCACGGCGGAGTCGGGGCTGTGCTGGAAGGACTCGCTCTACGAGGCTGGGCGCGCCTACGACGTCTATTCGTTCGCCGGCCAGCTCACCATCAAGGACGACGGCGAGACCTACGCCTGCGATATCTCCCCGCAGGGCAAGCAGCGCAAGATCTTCACCACGCGCTTTCCGCTGGGCGGCGTCATCTCGGCGATCACGCCGTTCAATCACCCGCTCAACATGGTGTCGCACAAGATCGCGCCCGCGATCGCGACCAACAACCGCGTGGTGCTCAAGCCCACCGAACTGACGCCGCTGACCGCGCTCGCGCTCGCCGACGTGCTCTACGAGGCGGGCCTGCCGCCCGAGATGCTCTCGGTCGTGACCGGCAATCCGTCCACCATGGGCGACGCCATGATCACCGACCCGGATTGCGACCTGATCACCTTCACCGGCTCGGTGAAGGTCGGCAAATACATCGCCGACAAGGCCGGCTACCGCCGCATCGTGCTGGAGCTTGGCGGCAACGATCCGCTCATCGTCATGGAGGACGCCGACCTCGACAAGGCGGCCGAGCTTGCCGTCACCGGCGCGACCAAGAATTCCGGCCAGCGCTGCACGGCGGTGAAGCGCATCCTGGTGGTGGAGAAGGTCGCGGACGAGTTCTCGAAGCTCGTGCTCGAGAAGGCGAAGAAGCTGAAAGCCGGCGACCCGATGGACCCGTCGACCGACGTCGGCACCGTGATCCACGAAGGCGCGGCGAAATCGTTCGAGCGCCGCGTCGTCGATGCGGTGGAGAAGGGCGCGAAGCTCCTGCACGGCAACAACCGGCAGGGCGCGCTCTATCCGCCGACCGTGGTCGACCACGTGCCGCCGGAAGCGAACTGGTGCACGAGGAGACGTTCGGCCCGGTGATCCCGATCATCCGCTGCCCGGACGACATCGCGCAGGTGATCAGGATCTCGAACTCGACCGCCTACGGGCTCTCGTCCGGCGTCTGCACCAACCGGCTCGACTACATCACGCGCTTCATCAACGAGCTGGATGTCGGCACCGTGAACGTCTGGGAAGTGCCGGGCTATCGCATCGAGATGTCGCCGTTCGGCGGCATCAAGGATTCCGGGCTCGGCTACAAGGAAGGCGTGGTCGAGGCGATGAAGAGCTTCACCAATGTGAAGACCTACTCGCTGCCGTGGCCGGCGTGACGAGGTCGACGATGACCGGCGGTATCTACGACTACGATGCCGAGCGGATCGACGCGCTGTGCGGCGCCTATCGCGGCGCCGGTCCGCTGCCGCGGCCGTTCTACACCTCGCCGGAAATCTTCAACGCCGACATGGACCGCATCTGGCGGCGCCATTGGCTCTATGCCGGGCATGCCTGCCTGATCCCCCAGCCGGGCGACTGGATGACCTGGGCGATCGGCTTCGACTCGGTGATCCTCGCGCGCGGCAAGGACGGCGAGCCTCCGCGCCTTCCACAACACCTGCCGGCATCGCGGCGCGCGCATCTGCCGCGAGGAGCACGGGCATGCCCGCGCCTTCGTGTGCCCGTATCACGCCTGGACCTACGATCTCGACGGGCGGCTGAAGACCGCGACCGAGCGCGAGTTCGGCGTGCATCAGTCGAAGCTCGGCCTGCATCCGGTGCCGCTTGAAGAATGTCGCCGGGCTTGCTGTTCGTCGCGCTCGGCGACGATCCGGTCGAGCTTCGACCGCGTCGCCGCGGACGTCGGCGAGAAGATGAAGCACCAGGGGCTTGAGGACGCGAAGCTCGCGAAGAGCGTCCGCTACACCGTGAAGGCCAACTGGAAGCTCATCTTCGAGAACAATCGCGAGTGCTATCACTGCAACACCGCGCATCCCGAATACGTGCAGGGCACCTACGACACCGCGCGCTTCTCGCCGCAGACCCTGCCCGAGGTGGAGCGCGCCGGAGCGGCTCGCGAGCGAGCGCTTCGCCCGCATGGGGCTCGGCGACGCGATGGCCTCGTCCGAGATGACCGGCGCCTACTGGCGCGCGGCGCGCACGCCGCTGAGTGGAAGGCTGGAAGACGCAGAGCCTCGACGGCCAGCCGGTCGCGCCGCTGATGGGCACGTTCCGCGCGCGCAACGAATGGAGCGACGGCACGCTGCGCTCGACCGTCTTCCCGAATTTCTGGCAGCACGCGAGCGACGATCACGCGGTCGCGACGCGCATCACGCCGGTCGATGCCACGACCTGCTCAGGTCGATGTCTACTGGTTCGTGCACAAGGATGCGGTCGAGGGCACAGGACTACGACCTCGCGACGCTGATGCCGTTCTGGCAGCGCACCTCCGAGCAGGACTGGGAGATCTGCGAGGCGAACCAGGCCGGCATCCTGTCGCCGCGCTATCAGCCGGGGCCGTATTCGAAGGTGCGCGAGACCAACGTGCAGCATTTCGTCGACTGGTATCTGGCGCGCGCTCGGCGGCCCGCGCGCGCGGCTGAAGGCGGTGAGGACGCGCGTGTGAAGCTTCCCGGCGCCGCCCGCATCGTCATCATCGGCGGCGGCGCCATCGGCTGCTCCATCGCGTACCATCTGGCGAAGCTCGGCCAGCGCGACGTGCTGCTGCTGGAGAAGAAGGCGCTCACCGCGGGCAGCACCTGGCACGCGGCCGGCCTGCTCGGGCAGATGCGCTCGCAAGGTCAATCTCACGCGGCTGATGCAGTACAGCGCCGAAGCTCTGCGCGACCATCGGCGCGGAGACCGATCAGGACGTCGGCTGGCACAATGTCGGCTCGATCCGCCTTGCGAGCAGCGATGCGCGCTGGGAGGAGTTGAAGCGCGCCGCGACCGCGGCGAAGAGCTACGGCTTCGATCTCGAACTGATCGGGCCGAACGAGGTCAAGAACACGCTTTCCGCTGGTCGACCTGAAGGACGTGCGCGGCGCGACCTGGATCGCCTGCGATGGCTATGTCGATCCCTATTCGCTGACGATGGCCTACGCGAAGGGCGCGCGGCAGGGCGGCGTGAAGATCGTCGAAGGCGTGACGGTCACGGGCTTCCGGCAGGCGAACGGGCGCATCACGCATGTGGTGACCGATCAGGGCGAGATCGCCTGCGAGATCGCCGTCAACGCCGCGGGACTCTGGGCGCGCCATGTCGGCGAGATGGCCGGCGATCGAGCTGCCGGTCACCGTGGTCGAGCACCAGTACCTGGTGACCGAGAAATCGCCGCTCATTCCCGACAAGCTGCCGACGCTGCGCGATCCGGACCTGAATTTCTATCTGAAGTCCGAGCCGGGCGCGCTTGCGATCGGCGGCTGGGAGCGCGGCACCATCGCGGTGAACGGCTCGGCAAGCTGCCGCTCGATTTCGGGCAGGAGCTGTTCGGCCAGAACCTCGACCGGCTCGCCGAGATCGCCAGCCCCGCGGCGAGCGCATTCCGGTGCTCAACGAAGTCGGCATCCGCACCGTCATCAACGGCCCGATCCCGGTGTCGGCCGACGGCGAGCCGGTGATGGGCGTCGCGGACGGCATCGAGAACCTCTTCATCGCCTGCGGCTTCACGGCCGGCATCGCGGCCTCGGGCGGCGCCGGGCTCGCGATGGCGAACTGGATCGCCACGGGCGATCCCGGCATGGACCTGTGGCGTTCGACCTGCGCCGCTTCGGCGGGCTGCGCTACAACCTTGAGGGCCTGTGCGACGCCGCGATCCGGGCCTACGCGGCGTATTACGCCCTTGCGGACGCCAAATCGCAGCCCCCGGTGCTGGCGGACGCCCAAGAAAACTGGGTAAGCTGATGTCGGAATTCATGCAGGTGTCATCTGCCTGAAGCATGCGTCCGGGGTTGGTTTCGACAGTTTGTGGGGAAGGGGAGAACAGAATGTTCAAACGCAGTCTCGCAATGCTGGGAGCGGCCGCCTTGCCGCCGTCGCTCGCGGCGGCGCCGGCCTCCGCGCAGCGCACCAAGCTCACGATCTACACGGCGATCGAGAACGACCAGCTCGGTCCGTTCAAGCAGGCGATCGAGGCGGCAGTGCCCGACGTCGAGGTCGTCTGGGTGCGCAACTCCACCGGCGTCATCACGGCGCGCTTCCTCGCCGAGAAGGACAATCCGCGCGCCGACATGGTGTTCGGCCTCGCGGTCACCAGCCTGATCGCTGTTCGAGAAGATGGGCCTGCTGGAGACCTACGAGCCGAAGGGCGCCGACGCGCTCAAGCCGGTGTTCCGCGATGCAGCGCGCGCCCTACACCTGGACCGGCATGGACGCCTATCTCTCGGTGCTCTGCTTCAACACCGTCGAGGGCGAGAAGAACAACGTCGCGACGCCGACCTCCTGGATGGACCTCGCCAAGCCCGACTACAAGGGCAAGATCGTGATGCCGCATCCGGCCTCGTCCGGCACCGGCTATCTCACCATCGCGGCCTGGATGCAGATCATGGGCGAGAAGGAGGCCTGGGAGTTCATGGACGAGCTGCACGAGAACATCGCGGTCTACACCCATTCCGGCTCGGCGCCCTGCGTGCAGGCCGCGAAGGGCGAGCGCATGGCCGGCATCGGCTTCGACATGCGCGGCGCGCGCGAGAAGACGCAAGGGCGCGCCGATCGACATCGTGCTGCCGAAGGAAGGCGCCGGCTGGGACTGGAGGCGACCGCATCGTCAAGGGCACCAAGAACCTCGCGGTCGCCAAGAAGATCGCCGACTGGGGCGCCAGCAAGGAGGCGAGCGAGCTCTACTCGAAGTACTACGCGATCGTCGCCGAGCCGAGCGTGAAGAACACGCCGCCGAACTATCCGGCGACCGCCGAGCAGGCGATGGTGAAGAACGACTTCGGCTGGATGGCGGAGAACCGCGACCGCATCCTGGCCGAGTGGTCGAAGCGCTACGAGTCGAAGGCCGCGCCGAAGAACTGACGCCGTAGGCGTCATCACCGGGCCGCCGCGCAACGCGCGGCGTGACCCGGTGATCCCGATCGGCATACAATGTGCCGTGCTCTATCGGGATCGCCGGACAGCTCGGCGATGACGGTCAGCGGCGTTATGGGCCCGGATAGCCGCTGCGCGGCTTCCGGGACGACAGTCGAGCGCGTGAGGGGGCCATGAACGAAGCGGTGGTGCAGTCCGTGCGCGCTCCCGGCGGCGCAACCGCCCGCCGTTCCTGCGCATCCGCGATCTGTCCAAGCGCTTCGGCCAGTTCACCGCGCTGAAGGACATCTCGCTCGACGTGAAGAAGGGCGAGTTCGTCTGCTTCCTCGGGCCCGTCCGGCTGCGGCAAGACCACGCTGCTGCGCGCGATCGCCGGCCTCGATCCGCAGGACGAGGGCATGATCGAGATCGCCGGCCGCGACGTCTCGCACCTGCCGCCGGCCGCGCGCGACTTCGGCATCGTGTTCCAGTCCTACGCGCTGTTTCCCAACCTCACCGTCGCGGCCAATGTCGGCTACGGCCTGGTCAATCGCCGCGCCGGCAGGGCCGAGATCGACGCGCGCGTCGCCGAGCTGCTCGCGCTGGTCGGCCTGCCGGAGCAGGGCACGAAATATCCGGTGCAGCTCTCCGGCGGCCAGCAGCAGCGCGTCGCGCTCGCGCGCGCGCTCGCGACCTCGCCCGGCCTGCTGCTGCTCGACGAGCCGCTCTCCGCGCTCGACGCGCGCGTGCGGCTGCGGCTGCGCGACGAGATCAAGGCGCTGCAGCGCCGGCTCGGCGTCACCACCATCATGGTGACGCACGACCAGGAAGAAGCGCTCGCGATGGCCGACCGCATCGTGGTGATGAACCAGGGCGTGATCGAGCAGGTCGGCACGCCGTCCGAGATCTACCGCAAGCCGGCGACGGCCTTCGTCGCCGACTTCGTCGGCACCATGACGTTCCTCGACGCCGAGGTGACCGGCCCCGATCGCGCTGCGGCTCGGCTCGATCGAGCTCGCCTGCAGGAGCATCAACGGCTTCCAGCACGGCGCCGCGGTGCGCATCGGGCTGCGGCCCGAGGAAATCCGCGTGCGCAACATCGACGCCTCGACGCCGAACCAGATCGCGACGCGCGTCGCGCTGCTCGATTTCCTCGGCTCGTTCTGCCGCGCGCAGCTCGAGCCCGAGGCCGCGCCCGGCGTCGCGATCCTCGCCGACTTCTCCGCCAACCTGATGCGCGATCTTGCCGTCGCCGAGGGGCAGAAGCTCACCATCGCGCTGCCGCCGGAATCGCTGCGCCTGTTCGCGAAAGGGTAGAGTCGTGAGCGTCACGACCGCGACTCCGCCGACCGGTGATCGCGCAAAAGGTCTCGCGCGAAGCCTGGGTGATGCGCGCGGGCATCGTCCTGCTGGTCGCGTGGCTGGTGCTGTCGATCGCGCTGCCGCTGTGGGCGCTGCTGTCGAAGAGCTTCCAGAACCAGAACGGCGAGTTCATCGGGCTCGCCAACTACATCCGCTATTTCTCGACGCCGAGCCTGTTCGACTCGATCTTCAACAGCGTCTGGGTCGCGGTCGTCACCACCGTGATCGTGATCCCGCTCGCCTTCGTCTATGCCTATGCGCTGACGCGCAGCCGCATGCGCGTTCAAGGGGCTGTTCTACGCCGCCGCCATGCTGCCGCTGTTCGCGCCCTCGCTGCTCTCGGCGATCTCGCTGATCTACCTGTTCGGCAATCAGGGCCTGCTCAAGGGCCTGATGTTCGGCGGCTCGATCTACGGCGCGAACGGCATCATCGTGGCGCAGGTGTTCTACTGCTTCCCGCACGCGCTGATCATCGCGGTGACGGCGCTCGCGCTCGCCGACGCGCGGCTCTACGAGGTCGCCGACGCGCTCGGCACGAAGAAGTCGCGCATCTTCCGCACCGTGACCTTGCCGGGCGCGAAGTTCGGCCTGATCAACGCGGCCTTCGTGGTGTTCACGCTGGTGGTCACCGACTTCGGCATCGCCAAGGTGATCGGCGGCCAGTTCAACGTGCTGGCGACCGACGCCTACAAGCAGGTGGTCGGCCAGCAGAACTTCGAGATGGGCGCGGTGGTCGGCATGGTGCTGCTGGTGCCGGCCGTGCTCGCCTTCGTGATCGACCGCATGGTGCAGCGCCGCCAGGTGGCGCTGCTCTCGGCGCGCGCCGTGCCGCTCGAGCCGAAGCCCAACCGCGCGCGCGACATCGCGCTGCTGGTCTATTGCGCTCGTCATCGGCGGCATTCTGGTCGGCGTGCTCGGCACCGCGATCTGGGCGTCGTTCATCACCTACTGGCCGTACAATCTGACGCTGACCTTGAAGAACTACGACTTCGGCAACTTCGATCCCGGCGGCTGGTCGCCCTATTTCACCTCGGTCGCGATGGCGGCGCTGCGCGGCGGTGTTCGGCACCGCGATCGTGTTCACCGGCGCCTATTTCGTCGAGAAGACCAAGGTGATGCCGGGCGGGCGCATGATCGCGCATCTGCTCGCGATGCTGCCGATGGCGGTGCCGGGCCTCGTGCTCGGCCTCGGCTACGTGTTCTTCGTCAATGCGAAGTGGAATCCGCTCGGCTTCCTCTACGGCACGCTCGCCGTGCTGGTGATCAATTCGGTCGCGCACTTCTACACGGTCGCGCACATCACGTCGCTGACCGCGCTGAAGCAGATCGATCCGGAATTCGAGTCGGTCTCGGCGTCGCTCAAGGTGCCGTTCTGGCGCACCTTCGGCCGCGTCACCGTGCCGATCTGCTGGCCGTCGATCCTCGACATCGCGGTCTATATCTTCGTCAACGCGCTCACCACGGTGTCGGCGGTGATCTTCCTCTACGGCCCGGACACCAAGCTCGCCGCGATCGCGATCGTGCACATGGACGAGATGGGCGCCTCGGCCGCCGCCGCCGGCATGGCGACCATGATCGTGTTCACGGCGCTCGGCGCAAAGCTGCTGCAGATCCTGCTCGACCGCGTGCTGTTCATGCGCCTGCAGGCCTGGCGGCGGCGATGACCGAGCATTCCGGCCGAATCCGAAAGCGACACCAACCTGTCGCCGCAGCGGCGCGCCTGGGCCGAGAAGAACCTCGACCCGGAAGCGCGCACGCTGCTCGCCGAGGACGAGAAGTATTTCCTGCGCCAGTCGGTCTCGACGCCGTGCCTCAACGCCATCGTCAAGGCGGAAGGCATCTGGATCGAGGACACGGCCGGCCGCCGCTACATGGATTTCCACGGCAACAACGTGCACCACATCGGCTACGGCCATCCGCGGCTGAAGCGCGCGATCGCCGAGCAGATGGACGCGCTGCCGTTCGCGCCGCGCCGCTACACCTGCGGGCCGGCGGTCGCGCTCGCCGCGAAGCTCGCCGAGATCGCGCCGGGCAATCTCTCGAAGGTGCTGTTCACCACCGGCGGCTCGGACGCGGTCGAGGTCGCGATCAAGATCGCGCGCGCCGCGACCGGGCGCTACAAGACGCTGTCGTTCTGGGACGCGTTCCACGGCGCGGGCTTCGGCGCGGCGGCGGTCGGCGGCGAGGCGCTGTTCCGCTCCGGCGGCGTCGGCCCGCTGATGCCGGGCGCCGAGCATGTCGCGCCCTATGCGGCCTATCGCTGCCCCTATGGCACCTCGACCATCGGCGCGAGCGCGGACGCCTGCGCGCGCATGATCGAATACGTGCTGGAGCGCGAAGGCGACGTCGCGGCCTTCATCGCCGAGCCGATGCGCGCGGTGCCGCACATTCCGCCGCCCGGCTTCTGGCGCCGCGTGCGCAACGCCTGCGACCGCCACGGCACGCTGCTGATCTTCGACGAGATCCCGACCGGGCTCGGCAAGACCGGCAAGATGTTCGCCTGCGCAGCACGACGGCGTGGTGCCGGACCTGATGGTGCTCGGCAAGGCGCTCGGCGGCGGCATCCTGCCGATCGCCGCCGTGCTGGCGCGGCCCGAGCTCGATGTCGGCGCGGCGCTATGCGTTCGGCCACTACACGCACGAGAAAAATCCGGTGACGACGCGCGCCGCGCTCACCACCATCCAGATCATCGAGGACGAGGATCTGGTCGAGAACGCCGCCAAGGTCGGCGCTTCGGCGCTGGCGCGGCTCTACGACATGAAATCGCGCCATCCGCTGATCGGCGACGTGCGCGGGCTCGGGCTTCCTGCTCGGCATCGAGCTGGTCACCTCGCGCGTCAGCAAGGCGCCGGCCAAGGCCGCGGCCGAAGCCGTGATGTACCGCGCGCTGGAGAAGGGGCTCTCGTTCAAGACCACGTTCGGCAATGTGCTGACCCTGACGCCGCCGCTCACCGTCACCGAGGCCGAGATGGGCGCAGGCGCTCGACATCCTCGACGAGGCGATCGCCAGCGTCGCGGCGGAGAAGCCGTGAGCGATGCACGCTCACGATCCGGCGGGAGCGGCCCGATCAGCCCGACGTGATGCGGCTGATCGAGGCGCTCGACGCGCATGATGACCGCGCTCTATCCGCCGGAGAGCAATCACCTGCTCGATGTCGCGGCGCTGTCCGATCCGGCGGTCACGTTTCTGGTCGTGCGCGACGGCGACGAGGCGGTCGGCTGCGGCGCGATCCTGCGCGATCCGCGCGGCTGGGGCGAGATCAAGCGCATGTATGTGCGGCCGGATCAGCGCGGGCGCGGCATCGGCGAGCGCGTGCTCGCCGAGCTTGAGGCGATCGCGCGCGACAGCGGGCTGCCGCTGCTGCGGCTCGAGACCGGCATTCACAACACCGAGGCGCTGGCGCTCTACCGGCGCGCAGGCTTTGCCGAGCGCGGCTGCGTTCGGCGACTACGCGCCGGACCCGTTGAGCGTGTTCATGGAAAAGCGTGTAGAACTGTAGGGCGGGCAAAGGCGCGGCACGCGCCGTGCCCGCCGCACAAATGGCGGGCACGCTTCGCTTTGCCCGCCCTACGGATGGGGAACGAATGCCGGGCAATCTCAGCTTCAACGATCTGAAGAAGGCCGTCGCGGCCGGCACGATCGACACCGTGATCGTCGCCATGGTGGACATGCAGGGCCGCCTCGTCGGCAAGCGCTTCCAGGCGGAGTTCTTCGTCGACGGCGCGCACGAGGAGACGCACGGCTGCGACTATCTGCTCGCCGACGACATCGACATGGAGCCGGTGCCGGGCTACGCGGCGGCGAGCTGGGACAAGGGCTACGGCGATTTCGTCATGAAGCCCGACATGACGACCTTGCGCCGCCTGCCGTGGCTCGACGGC
Organism: uncultured Alphaproteobacteria bacterium; assembly: GCA_963778455.1. Classification (GTDB taxonomy): domain Bacteria; phylum Pseudomonadota; class Alphaproteobacteria; order Rhizobiales; family Xanthobacteraceae; genus PALSA-894. The sequence goes on along the minus strand of CAVZUL010000004.1, from coordinate 210,766 downwards.
ACCGCGCTGGTGCTCGCCGACGTGCTCGATCACCATCACCACGACGTGCCGCATTCGCCGCGCGCGATGCTCAAGGCGCCAGGTCGCGCGGCTGAAGAAGCAGAAGATGCGCGCCTACTGCGCCTCGGAGCTCGAGTTCTATCTGTTCGACGAGAGCTACGAGGCGATCCACGCCAAGCGCTATCACGAGCCGAAGACCGCCGGCTATTACATCGAGGACTATCACATCCTGCAGACCACCAAGGAGGAGGGCGTGATGCGCGCCATCCGCCGCGGTCTGCAGGGCGCCGGCATTCCGGTCGAGAACTCGAAGGGCGAATGGGGCCCGGGGCAGGAGGAGATCAACGTCCGCTATTCCGACGCGCTCGACATGGCGGACAACCACGCGATCCTGAAGAACGGCGTCAAGGAGATCGCGCACGGGCAGGGCAAGGCCGTCACCTTCATGTCGAAGTGGAATTACGGCCTCGCGGGCTCGTCGTCGCACGTGCACGTCTCGCTGTGGGACGCGGCCGGCAAGACGCCGCTGTTCTACGACGCGAAGGCCGAGTTCACGATGTCGCCGCTGATGCGCTCCTTCGTGGCGGGCCAGCTCAAGTATGCGAGCGACATCACCTAGTTCCTCGCGCCCTACATCAACTCCTACAAGCGCTTCCAGGTCGGCACCTTCGCGCCGACCAAGGCGGTGTGGAGCCGCGACAACCGCACCGCGGGCTTCCGGCTGTGCGGCGAGGGCGGCAAGGGCATCCGCATCGAGTGCCGCATCGGCGGCGCGGACCTCAATCCGTATCTCGCGTTCGCGGCGCTGATCGCGGCGGGCCTGGCGGGCATCGAGGAGAAGCTGACGCTCGATGCGCCGTTCTCGGGCGATGCCTATTTCGGCAAGGCGCTGCCCGAAGTGCCGAAGACCCTGCGCGAGGCGACCGGAGGCGCTCGACAAGTCGAAGATGCTGCGCGCGGCGTTCGGCGACGCGGTGATCGACCACTACGTCCACACCGCGAAGTGGGAGCAGTTCGAATACGACCGCCGCATCACCGACTGGGAGCTGATGCGCGGGTTTGAGAGGTATTGATGCAAACTCAGCTGTCATCCCGGAAGCCGCGAAGCGGCTATCCGTGGATCCATCTCTCCATTCACGCTGTTCGCCTGATGGATCCCGGCTCTCGCGCTCTGCTCGGCCGGGATGACAATGGAGTTTCAATGACCGACATCGTCTGCATCTCTCCCGTCGACGGCCGCGAGGTGGTGCGGCGGCCAGCCTCATCCGCCGCCGAGATCGAGGCCGCGGTCGCGGCCGCGCGCAAGGCGCAGGCCGAGTGGAAGCGCGTGCCGGTCGCGGAGCGCGGGAAAATTCTGTCGAAGGCCGTCGACGCGATGCTGGCGATGCGCGCCGAGGTCGGCCCCGAGCTCGCCTGGCAGATGGGCCGGCCGGTGCGCTATGGCGGCAACGAGCTCGGCGGCTTCGAGGAACGCGCGCGCGCGATGATCGCGATGGCCGAGACGGCGCTTGCGCCGATCGTTCCCGAGCCGAAGCCGGGCTTCAAGCGCTACATCGCGCGCGAGCCGGTCGGCATCGTGCTCACCGTCGCGCCGTGGAACTATCCGTATCTGACGGCGGTCAATTCGGTGGTGCCGGCGCTGATGGCCGGCAACGCCGTGCTGCTCAAGCACGCCGCGCAGACCTTGCTGGTCGGCGACCGCTTCCAGCCCGCGATGGACAGCGCGGGCCTGCCGAAGGGCCTGTTCCGCACGCTGACGCTCTCGCACGACGACACGACCAAGCTGATCGGCTCCGGCGCGGTCGACCAGATCTGCTTCACCGGCTCGGTCGCGGCCGGCAAGGCGATCGAGCGCGCCGCCGCCGGCACCTTCGCGGGCGTCGGCCTCGAGCTTGGCGGCAAGGACCCGGCCTATGTGCGGCCCGACGTCGACCTCGCGCACGCGGTCGAGAACGTCGTCGACGGCGCCTATTTCAATTCCGGGCAATGCTGCTGCGGCATCGAGCGCGTCTATGTGCATGCCGACGTCTACGACAAGTTCGTCGAAGGCTTCGTCGACCTGACGAAGCAATACGTGCTCGACGATCCGCTCGACCAGAAGACCACGCTCGGCCCGATGGCGCAGCCGCGCCTCGCCGCGACCGTGCGCGATCACATCGGCGAAGCGCTGCACAAGGGCGCGCAAGGCGCTGATCGACACGAAAGCGTTCGCGCGCGACAGGGACGGCTCGACCTACGTGGCGCCGCAGGCGCTGGTGAACGTCGATCACTCGATGAAGGTGATGATGGACGAAACCTTCGGTCCCGTCGTCGGCATCATGAAGGTGAAGGACGACGCTGAGGCGATCCGGCTGATGAACAACTCGCCGTATGGCCTGACCGCCTCGATCTGGACGCGCGACATGGACGCCGCCGAGCGCATCGGGCGCGAGATCGAGACCGGCACCGTCTACATGAACCGCTGCGACTATCTCGATCCGGGCCTCGCCTGGACCGGCGTGAAGGACACCGGCCGCGGCGCGACGCTCTCCCGCGTCGGCTACGAGTCGCTGACGCGGCCGAAGAGCTATCATTTGCGCGAGGTCTGATCTTTCCCTCTCCCCGCAAAGCGGGGAGAGGGTGCCGAGCGAAGCGAGGCGGGTGAGGGGCCGCCGCGATTCTCGAAGATGCCCCTCACCCGGCTCGACGCCATAGCCCGTCGAAGACGGGCGTAAACGCCCTGGTGGCGTCTCGCCACCCTCTCCCCGTAAACAGGGAGAGGGAAAGGAAGGAGAGACCATGGATCTGCGCGGCAACTGGAATTACCCGACCACGGTGCGCTTCGGCGCCGGGCGCGCGAGCGAGCTCGGCGAGGCCGTGAAGGCCGCGGGGATGAGCAACCCGCTGGTCGTCACCGATCCGGTCGTCGCCAAGATGCCGATGACGCAGGCCGCGCTCGATACGCTCGCTGCCGCGGGCGTTCCGGCAAAGCTTTTCGCCGACGTGCAGCCCAATCCGGTCGAGACGAATGTCGCGGCGGGCGTCGCGGCCTACAAGGCGGGCGGGCACGACGGCGTCGTGGCGTTCGGCGGCGGCTCGGCGCTCGATGCCGGCAAGCTGATCGCGCTGATGCACGGCCAGACGCGCTCCGTGTTCGATTTCGAGGATGTCGGCGACTGGTGGACGCGCGCGGATGCGAGCGCGATCGCGCCGGTCGTCGCGGTGCCGACCACGGCCGGGCACCGGTTCGGAGGTCGGACGCGCGGCGGTGGTGACGAACGAGAAGACCCACACCAAGAAGATCATCTTCCACCCGCTGATGTTGCCGAAGCAGACCGATCTGCGATCCGGAGCTGACCGTCGGCATGCCGCCGCATATCACCGCCGGCACCGGCATGGACGCCTTCTCACACGCGCTCGAAGCGCTGTGCGTGCCGAGCTATCACGCGCTCGCCGACGGCATCGCGGCCGAGGGCGTGCGGCTGGTGAAGGAAAATCTCGTCGCAGCGTACAAGGACGGCACGAACATCGAGGCGCGCGCCCACATGATGGCCGCTGCCGCGGCGGGCGCGACCGCGTTCCAGAAGGGGCTCGGCGCGATCCACGCGCTCTCGCATCCCGTCGGCGCGCTCTACGACACGCATCACGGGCTCACCAACGCGGTGTTCGTGCCTTATGTGCTCGCGTTCAACCGCAAGGCCATTGAGGAGAAGATCAAGCGCCTCGCCGCCTACATCGGGCTGCGGCCGAGCTTCCGCGCCTTCATGGATTTCGTGCTGGAGCTGCGCGAGCAGACTGGCCATTCCGCACACGCTGCAAGGCTTGAAGGTCGGCGACGACAAGGTCGATCAGATCGTCAAGATGGCGCCCGAGGATCCGACCGCGGGCGGCAATCCGGTGAAGCTCGACCGCCGCGCCGCGCGCACCATCTTCATGCGCGCGCTGGAGGGGAGGGTGTAACTACTCCGGCGACACGAGCTTCAGCCCGACGATGCCCGCCACGATCAGCGCAATGCACGCGAGCCGCACCGCGCTCGCGGATTCGCCGAACAGCATGATGCCGAGGAGCGCCGTGCCGATCGTGCCGATGCCGGTCCAGATTGCATAGGCGGTGCCAAGCGGCAGCGTTTTGAGGGCGAGGCCCAGCAGCAACATGCTCACGACCATGCAGCTGATTGTCAGCACCGACGGCACAAGCCGCGTGAAGCCTTCGGTGTATTTCAGGCCCACGGCCCAGCCAACTTCCGAGAGACCGGCGAAAAACAGAATGATCCAAGCCATGACGCGTCTCCGAAGGGAGCAGGGCCGTCCCTGACAATGTGAGGAAATGCGTGGTCGTCCGCGCGAGGGATAGATAGCACCTGAAACGAGCCAATCAAGCGGTACGCTCGCCGCCTGGCGCATAGCCGTAGCGCCGCGCGAGATCGTCCGGTTTGGCTCCGAAGAAATACGCAAGCCGTAAGCGCCACATCAGCAGGATCGTGCGCAGCACGCCGCGTTTTTCCCAGCGCCGGCCCGACGTGGTCACACGCGCGCGCAAGGATAGTGGCCACGATACGCGCTTGAGGTTTCGCGCGAGCGTGATGTCTTCCATCAGGGCAATTTCGGGAAATCTGCCGGCCTTTGCGAATGCGTCGCGCCGCGCGAACATCGCCTGATCGCCGGTGGCGATGCCGGTGAGACGCGAGCGCGCGTTCATCGCGGCGGCGACGAGCGGCAGCAGCGGATGACGGCCATCGATCGTCACGTCGAAGCGGCCCCAGGCGCGCCGCGATTGCGCGAGGCCGTCGAGGATGAGCCGATCGGCGTCAGCGGGCAGCCGCGTGTCGGCATGCAGGAACAGCAGCACATCGCCGCGCGCCACCGCCGCTCCGGCATTCATCTGCGTGGCGCGTCCGCGTGCACCGATGAGAACGCGGTCGGCGAGGGGAGTGGCCAACGCCACGGTGTCGTCCGCGCTGCCGCCGTCGACCACGATGATCTCAGCGCCGTTGGCACGCAGCGGCGCCAGCGCCATGAGTGCGGAGGCAATGTTCTCCGTTTCGTCGAGAACCGGAACAATAACAGAGAGTGCGCGCTGCTCTGGCAGCTCGCTCACTCCGCCGCCTCCTTCAACGCACCGCCGCAGCTCGAGCCCTGGCCGGCGGTGCAGCCGAAGCAATGGCCGGCGACGCGGATCGGATTGGCGGTAATGTCGTCGTCGAGCAGCTCACGCAGATGCACGCGCTCGCGGCCGTGCCGCTCAAGCGGCAGATCGAGCATCTGGTTGAAGTCGCAATCATAGACATAGCCGCGGTAATCCACCGAAAGGAGATTACGGCACATCACGCCGGCAAGATTCTCGTCGCGGTGTGCATGCTGCAGCCGGTCGAGATAGCGGTCGAATTCGCCCTGCGAGAGCAGGATCGCGCCGAAGCGCTGGATCGGCATGTTGGCGAGCGTGAACAGGCTGTTGAACACGATGCCGAAGCGCTCGCCGAGCACGCGTTTGTAATCGGCCTCGAGCTCTGCCTGCGGCGGCGGCAGCGAGGGCCCGAGCGGATTGTAGACGAGATTGAGCGTAAGCCCCGAGCCCTCGCGCCCGTAGCCGAGGGCGTTGAGCTTCCGCAGTGCGCGGATCGAGCCGTCATACACCCCCTTGCCGCGCTGCTTGTCGACATTGTCCTGCAGATAGCAGGGCATCGAGGCGACGATCTCGACCTGATGCTGGCTAAGAAATTCGGCGAGGTCTTCCTGCCCCGGCTGTTCCTGGACCGTGAGGTTATGGCGGTCCATCACCTTGACGGCCATGTCGCGCGCGGCCGTCACCATGCGGCGGAAATTCGCGTTCAGCTCGGGCGCACCACCGGTGATGTCGAGAGTCGGGATGCGGCGTCGCTCGAGGAAATCGATCACGAGGTCGGCAGTCGCCGCGTCCATCTCCTCGGTGCGATTCGGTCCGGCATTAACATGGCAATGCACGCAGGACTGGTTGCAGCGATAGCCGACGTTGACCTGCAAAGTCTCGAGCCGCCCGCGCGCGATCGCCGGAAACGGAATCTTGTCGAGCAGGGGCCAAGTGTCGCGCATCCGGTGTCCCGCGTTGGAATCTTATTGGGCCGGAAATTGGCACGGCGCCCGCCGCGCGTCACCCCGCGGCGGCGCACGATGGCACAATTTCGCGTGAGTGCCGGTGACCATCGCGCCGGTTGCAACCGCGGCGTCGAAGCCGGTGCACCAGGCCGGGCAGTTTCGCGCATTGCCAAGCATCGGGGAGTAGTGACAAACTCCAAAGACCGGGGAATGCCTCGTACCTTGGCGGTATGAGTGAACGCGGGGAGATCGCACATGTTGCGCCGTTTTTGCGTAGGCTTGGCACTGGCGGGCGCCATCGTATCGGGGGTCGCCGCGCAGGATCTGCCGAAGAGCCATTTCAAGGTCATTGGCCTGAACAGCCCGACGCCGGTCTCGATTCATGACGAACTGCCGTTCTGGCGCAAGACACTTCCGGAAGTGTCGAAAGGGGCCATCACGGCCGACATCACGCCGCTCGACCAGATGGGCATCGACGACAAGACCATGCTGCGGCTGTTGAAGCTCGGCGTGATGGACTTCGCCGCCATGGACATCTCCAAGATGGCGGGCGACAACTCGCGTTTCGAGGCCTGCGATCTCGCGGGGTTGACGCTCGACCCCGACAAGGCGCGCGCCGCGTGCGACGCCTATCGTCCTGTGATTGACCGGCAGATGCAGAAGAACTGGAACGCCAAGTTCCTGGCGTTCGGCGGCAACACGCCGCAGGTGTTCTGGTGCAAGGACGTGGTGAGCGGGCTCGCCGGCTTCCGCGGCAAGAAAGTCCGCGTGTTCAACAACACGATGCGTGATTTCCTCGGCGGCGTCGGTGCGACGGCGATCAGCATGGCGTTCGCCGAAGTCGTCCCGGCGCTCAGCGCCGGCGTGGTGGATTGCGGCGTGACGGGCAGTCTCTCGGGCAACACCGCCGGCTGGAACGAGGTGACCAAGTCGATCTACCCGATGTCGCTCGGCTGGAGCATCAACGTACTTGCCGTCAATCTCGATAGCTGGAAGCGGATCGATGCGAAGACGCAGGCCTTCCTCACCGAGCAGTTCAAGACCTACGAAGACAAGATGTGGACGACGATCAAGACCACGACCGGTGAGGCCGACAACTGCAACACCGGCAAGCAGCCCTGCACCATGGGCAAACTCGCGAAGTCGACGATCGTCGCGGTGAAGCCCGAGGAGGCCGAGACCCACAAGAAGCTGGTCGAGGGCGCGGTGCTCGCCGGTTGGGCCAAGCGCTGCGGCGCGGAGTGCACCAAGGAGTGGAACGAGACCGTCGGCAAGGCGCTCGGATTGACGGCGCCGACTCCATAACGGCGCCGCGCTGAATGGAGCGGATCCACACGATCGCGCACGGCATCTCGCGCGCCGGCGCGATCGCGGGCGGCGCGCTGCTGCTGATAGCGGCCATCACGATCTTCATCGACATCACGCTGCGCTACACGGTTGCCCGTACGCTCGGCGGCGCCGACGAATTGGCCGGCTATGCGCTCGCGATCGCGAGCGCGTGGGGATTCTCCGCAGCGCTCCTGAGCCGCTCGCACATCCGCATCGACACCGTTTATGTGCGCGTCAGGCGCCCCATCCGCGCCTTGCTTGATGTCCTCAGTCTCGCCGCGCTCGCGTTCTTCTTCTCGCTCGTCGCCTGGCACGCCTGGGGCGTGGTGCGGCAGTCGTGGGTTTCACAATCGCGTTCGCAGTCGGAGATCGAGACGCTTCTCGTCATCCCGCAAGGCCTTTGGTTCGCCGGCCTCGTGTTTTTCGTCGCGGTTGCGCTATTGCTGGTGGCGCGAACCCTGCTCGCCTTGTTCAGAGGCGATCTCGACGGGCTGTTCGCGATGATCGGCTCGAAATCCGCCGTGGCCGAGGCGAAGGAGGAGATCGCCGCCATCGAAAAGGCGTTTGAGGGGGACCGGAAGCCATGACGGCCGCCGTCTCTCTCATCATCCTGCTGATTATCCTCGGCAGTTCGATCGCCGTCGCGGCCGGCATGGGACTGGTCGGCGTCATCCTCAATCAGATCTACACGCCGATGCCGCTCACCCGCATTCTGGGTGAGCTCACCTGGTCGACCAGCAGCAACTTCATCCTCACCGCCATCCCCTTCTACATCATGTTCGGCGAAATCCTGCTGCGCAGCGGGATCGCCGAGCGCATGTATGCGGCTCTCGTGCAGTGGCTGTCTTGGCTGCCGGGCGGGCTGATGCATTCGAACATCGGCTCGTGCGCGCTGTTCGGCTCCGTATCCGGATCAAGCGTCGCAACGGCAGCGACGATCGGTGTCGTCGCCATGCAGGAGATCGACAAGCACAAATACAACGAGCGCCTGTTTCTCGGCACTTTGGCCGCGGGTGGAACGCTCGGCATCCTGATCCCTCCGTCGATCAACATGATCATCTACGGCGTGATGACCGATACGTCGATCCCGAAGCTCTATCTTGCGGGATTCATTCCCGGCTTCATCCTCACGGTACTGTTCAGCCTGACGGTGCTGATCGCCTGCATCTGGAAACCGCACTGGGGCGGCGACAAGGTCACCACCACCTGGGAGGCGCGCATCCGGCTGCTGCCCGACCTGCTGCCGCCGCTGGTTTTGCTGATGGTGGTGGTGGGGGCGATCTTCTTCGGCGTCGCTACCGCGACCGAGTCGGCGGCGGTCGGCATCGTCGGCGCGCTTGTCATCACGGCATGGCGCGGGCGGCTGACGCTTGCGATGCTGCGCGACGTCTGCGAGGCGACGGTGCGCACGACCGCGATGGTGGTGGCGATCCTCGTCGGCGCGTTTTTTCTCAACGTCGTGATCCAGACGATCGGACTGACCCGCCAATTGAGCCAGTTGATCACGGCGTATCAGTTGACGCCCGTGCAGGTGCTGATGGCCGTGATCGCGCTCTACCTGGTGCTCGGCACGTTCATGGAAGAGCTGTCTATGATGATTTCCACCATTCCGATCACGACGCCGTTGATCATCCAGGCGGGCTTCGACTCGGTCTGGTATGGCGTTCTCATTGTGCTGCTGATTCAAACCGCAATGATATCGCCGCCATTTGGCATCAACCTGTTCGTCATTCAGGGCATACGCGGGCGTGGGACGCTATCCGACGTCGAGCGCGGCGCAGCGCCGTTCGTGATCGCGCTCCTGATCATGATTGTGTTGATCTGTATCTTTCCGGAGATCGTGCTGTGGGCACCGCGCGTTTTCGGGTGACGCGCGCTCCGCTGTCATCCCGGACGGCCGAAGGCCGATCCGGGATCCATGACTGCGCAAACTCATTCGGTTCGTATACGGGGTGAATGGATCCCGGCTCTCGCTTCACTCGGCCGGGATGACAGTCAAGGAAGGTTGATCACGATATTCCCGCCCGCATCCCGCTCCGCGCGTGCGCCCGGCGGAACGACACAGGTCGCGTCATATTCCTCGACGATGAGCGGACCAACGCGGCCACCCGCGAGGTCGGCGCGGGTCAGAACCGGTGTCTCCAGCCAGCCGTGCTCTGCGCCGAAATAGGCCCGGCGCGCAGCTTGCGCGGTGCCTTCCGGGCGGCTCGACGTGACGGTCTGCGGGACGCCGCCATTCTCGCGCAAGCCTGCGCCGACAAGCTGGATCGCAACCAGTTCGACCGGCTCCTCCGGGCCGGCGCGGTGGCCGTAGGTGCGCTCGTGTTCGGCACCGAAGGCTTCCTCCAGGTGCGCGACCATGCTGGCATCGATCGCCCCGTCCGGCACCGGGACGGTCAGCTCATAGCTCTGGCCCTTGTAGTGCAGCGCCGCGGAGCGTTTCAGCCGCGCTCGCTCGCCGGTAAAGCCCTCGACGGCGAGCTGCTCGCTTGCCTGCCGCGCCAGTGTGTCCCAGGCCGCTGCGATTTCACTCAAGTTCGCCTGCCGCAGCAGGCGGCGGAACGTGCGCGCGTAATGATGCTCGACGTCGGCGTAGAGCAGCCCGAACGACGAGAACAGCCCGGCCGACGGCGGCACGACGATACGCGTGATGCCGAGCGCCGCCGCCATGCCGGCGGCGAACAGCGGGCCGTTGCCGCCGAACGCGAACAACGCGAATTCGCGCGGATCGCGACCGCGTTCGGTCGACACCGCCTTGATGGCGCGGATCATGTTCGAGGCGGCAATGAGATGCGCGCCGTAGGCCGCGCGTTCGATCGGCATGCCGAGCGGCTTTGCGATCTTCTCGGCGAATACCGCGTGCGCCTTTGCGGCATTGAGCTTGAGCGCCCCGCCGACGAGATGAGCCGGGTTGATATAGCCGAGCAGCACGTTGGCGTCGGTGATGGTCGGCGTCGCGCCGCCCATGTCGTAGCAGACCGGGCCGGGCGAGGCTCCGGCACTCTCCGGGCCCGCCTGCAGCGCGCCGCCGGCATCGATCCAGACATGCGAGCCGCCGCCGGCGCCGACTTCCGCGAGATCGATCGCCGGTACTTTCAGGGTGTAGCCCGCCCCCGTCAGCAGGCGTGAACCGATCATGATCCCGGCGCCGACCGCATATTCGTGTGCGCGTGCGATCTCGCCGTGCTCGACCATCGAGGCCTTGGCGGTCGTGCCGCCCATGTCGAAGGTGATGATCTTCTCAAGACCCTTGGCGCGCGCCAGCGCCTGCGCGCCGACCACGCCGCCGGCGGGCCCGGATTCGATGATATTCATCGGCCGCTCGACAGCGGCGGCATCGGTCGTCAGGCCGCCGTTCGATTGCATCAGCAGCAGGCGAGCCGGAATGCCGGCGGCGTCGAGCCCCTTGCGCATCGCGCGTAAGTAGGTCGCGACGATCGGCATCACATAGGCGTTGATGACGGTGGTCGAGGTGCGCTCGTATTCCTTGATCTCAGGCAGCACCTCGTAGCGAGATGCTCAGCGGCAGGTGAGGCGCCTTGCGGACGATGATGTCCTTGAGCATGAGCTCGTGTGCCGGATTGGTGAACGAGTTGATCAGGCAGACCGCGATTGCCTCGACGTTCTCGGCCAGCAGAGCATCGACGGCGCGTTCGGCATCCGCCGGATCGAGCGCACGATCCACTTGGCCGCGATGATCGATGCGCTCGTCGACCACCTTGCGCAGATAGCGCTCGACCAGCGGCGCCGGCTTTGTCCAGGTCGAGGTCGTAGAGCTTCGGCATCCGCAAGGTGCGGATTTCCAGTACGTCGCGGAATCCCTTGGTGGTGATCAGGCCGACGCGCGCGCCCTTGTGTTCCAGGATCGCGTTGGAGGCGACTGTGGTGCCGTGGCGGATCTCCTCGATCGCCGCGCCGTTCAGACCCGTTTCGCGAAAGACTTCGCGAGACCATCGACGATCGCCTGCGCGTAGTTCTCGACACTCGAGGAAACTTTCTTGGTGTGGATGGTGCCGTCCGAGCCGAGCAGGACGATGTCGGTGAAGGTGCCGCCGATGTCGACACCGGCACGATAGGTGATGGTCATGCGTTATTCCGCGGCGCGCGCGAGCGGCACCGGATCGTGCCACTGAACCTTCGGCACGGTGTCCCACGCGCGGCCTTTTCGGATTTCGTCGCGCCGCCGTGCAGTCGCGGCCGCATCGACCGTCCAGGCGGCAAGATCGATGACGACGCCGTAATCTGTCCTGGCTTTTTCCGGCGATAGCAGCTCGTTGCGTACGTCGCGCAGCACGGCCGCCGGATCGCGCTCCAATGGATCGCCCCAGCCGCCCGCGCCCGCGAGCACGTGGCGAAACACGTCACCGTGTTTGATGTTCATCGTCAGCTTCGAGGGGAGCAGGCGATTCTCGCTGTCCGGATTGAGGTAGTTCTCCGATGGCGCGCCGGGGCTGCCGCCGTAAAGGCCGAACGGGCGGTGGTCGCGCCGGTCGGAGCGCACCTGCAGCACGCCTTCGTGCTCGAAGAAGCGATAATCGCGCCGGAACGGCACGCCGCCGCGGTACTTTCCGGCGCCGGCCTTGTCCGGCACGAACTCATACGCGGTGAGCTGGATCGGGTGCTCGGCCTCGGTCACCTCGATCGAATGCGACGCCATGTTGGCGAACATGTGCGAATTGCCGTCGAGCCCGTCGGCCCAGGGCCGCGCACCCCACGCGCCGCAGGTGAAATCCACATAGACGAACGGCTTGCGCTGTGCGTCATAGCCGCCGATCGAGATGCCGGTATTGCCGCCGTCGCCCGCCGCCTTTACCCGGTCGGGCAGCATCATCGCGAGCGCGCCGAACATGCAGTCGACCATGCGGAAGCCGGTTAAGCCGCGCGCCGCGCACGCGGCCGGCAGCACGCCGTTACCGACCGTGCCGGGCGGGCAGATCACTTCGATGGCGCGGAACACGCCTTCGTTGTTCGGGATGTTCGGCGGCAGCACCGAGCGCACGCCCGTGTAGGCGGCGGCCTTGGTGTAGGAGAGCGTGTTGTTGATCGCGCCCTTCACCTGCGGGTTGGTGCCGGTCCAGTCGACCACCATGTGATCGCCGCTCTTGCGGATGGTCACGAACAGCCGGATCGGCTTGCCGTAATCGACGCCGTCGTCGTCGATCCAGTCCTCAAAGCTCCATTCGCCGTCGGGAAGCTCCTTGAGCGCCGCGCGCGTCAGCCGCTCCGCATAGTCGATGATCTCCTTGAGATAGATTTTTGTCTGCTGCGGCCCGTGGCGCGCGATCAGCTCGGCGAACTGTTTCTCGGCGATGTGGCAGGCGGCAAGCTGCGCGCGCAAATCGCCGAACACCTGCACCGGCAGGCGCACGTTCTTCTCGATGAACGTCATGATGGTCTGGTTGAGCTTGCCGGCGTCGTACAGCTTCATCGGCGCGATGCGCAGGCCTTCGGCATAGATCTCGGTCGAGTCCGACGCGTTCGAGCCCGCGACGCGCCCGCCGACGTCGGTGTGGTGGCAGACCGTACAGGCGAACGCCAGCCGCTTGCCCGCGTGATAGAGCGGCTTGAAGATGAAAATGTCGGGCAGGTGCATGCCGCCGTCGAACGGATCGTTCATGATGAACACGTCGCCCGGCACCATGTCGTCGGCGAAGTGACGCATGATCAATTCCATCGCGGTCGGAACCGAGCCGAGATGTCCCGGCAACGTCAGGCCTTGCGCGGCGAGCTTGCCGTCCGCGTCGGCGAAGCCGGTCGAATAGTCCATGTTGTCCTTGAGCACGCCCGAATAGGTCGTGCGGAACACGGTCAGCGCCATCTCGTCGGCGATGGAAAAAATCGCGTTCTTGAACAGCTCCAGCGCAATCGGATCGTGCGTCTCCGTCACCTTCGACCTCTCCCCCGTGACGCGCATGTGCGCCAAGCGCAACCAACACCGCCAACGCGATGCCGTTTTCACAGCAGGTCGTGGAAGGATTGGCAAGCCCCGCGTGCGGGGAGAGCTGTTGGCGGTGTCTCAGGCGCCCGCCTTGTGGGGCCGGCCGTCAGGAGCTTTGAAAGAGCGCAGATCAGGCGGCCCGCGGCTCCCGCGGCACATCGCTATTGGCGGCCGGCTGATGCCAGGCGTTCGCCTTGCCGCTCATGTCGAGCTCGAATACGCCGGGGACCATGACGACGGCCTGAGGGCGATGGCCGTTTTCGAACAGCGCGAACTTCAGCGCTTTTGCGCGGTCGACGAACAGGCCGCCGCACAGGTGCCGCTGGTCCTGAACGACCCAGTGGCCGTGGCTGTCCCTGCCGATGAAGAAGAGGGGAGATGTCGACGAGGGTCTCGCCGAGGGAGGTTCCTTCTGGCCCATGACACGTTCTCCTTTGATCATGATCGGCTCGCGCCGGTTAGTGGAAGAGGTGCGGATAGAAGATCGCGAGTTTCACGATAGCGATTGTCGCGACCAGCGCCGCCAGCGCGGCAAATCCCAGCGTGATCATGGCGAACCGCTTGATCATGGCGACGTGCGAAGGCGCCAAGGTGGCGCGTGCCGCCAACGGCACGCTGTGCAGGCTCATCGCGCGCATTGCAGTTGCTCCTTGCTCTCTCAAGCTCGTTTCGAATAGCGTTTCACGCGAAGTTGTCGCAGCAGACGGCGCAACCGGCCGCCGCCTGAATCTTCCAAATCATCGGCGCGCCGGACTGGCGCGCGGAGCCTGTCCTGCGGCGTGCTTCAAGAAACGCGCAGAGGATTGCGAGCGGCAGCACGTCGTGGCTGGCGTCGGCCGTGTCATCGAGCTCTGCGGGCAGGCTCGGCTGCGCTGAAAGCGAGCAGTGCCACTCACCATCCTCGTAGACGAGACGGCGAAGCTTCCATGCGGGCAGTTCCAGCTCGATCAGGGCGAGCACCGCGTCGCTCCAGGCGCCGGACCTGGCAAGCTGCTCGGGCCGGCCAGCAATTGACTGGCTCAGGGCGGGAAGGCGCGTGCAGACCTCTGCGACGAAGTGCGAGAAAAGGTCCGGCGTGAGCGCCGGCGCGAGCCGGAGCCGGTAGGTCAGCCGATCGAGATGGTTCTCGGGTGTCAGGATGGACAGCATGACACGACCTCACGAGATGAACGGCCTTGTGTGGCCTCCCGTAAAGATCGGCAGAACGCCATATAGAATCGAGATGCGACGGGCAGGCGAGATATAGGAATAATGTAAATTTTGGTCCCGATACTATAAGCGCGAATTGAACTGCAGGCATGCGCAATGCCGCATTACTGCCGCCTGGTCGCGCCAGGTTTCATCGCGGCCGCATTTGTCTTTGCCGCGGGGAGCCCCTTCCACAAGTCGAAGTGTCTCTTCTTGGCCGACGCGATTCGCAGCGGCTGAGCCAGCGGCGGCTGCAGGCCGACCGCCGACCCAAAGGCTTGCTTCAGGCGTGGATCGTCGATGCGTGCGAGGTGCTTGCGGAGAACGGCATCGCGTTGCCCGTCATCAAGCCCGATGATCGCCTCGCAGACCTCATGCGTCGCTCTGCCGAAAAAGCGCGGTGCCGCCGGCTTCCATCGCCTCCCCAGCGCATCGAGCTCTTCGGCCATCGTGAGCGCTGCCGACCGGTCGAGAGGTTCGTGCGTGATGGCAAAGCGCAGCAGGAGCAGCAGCCACTCCCGCAGCCTCCGGTCTTGCCGATCGTGCAAGCCGAATTCGGTGTCCATCTTTCGTGCTCGCGCCGGCGCCCGCAAGGTCGGGCACTACCCAAGACAGATGCATCAGCCGCTCATAGGAAAGCGATACGAGTCTGAAGGTCACGAAATAGGATTCTCATAAGTACGCGCCTGCGGCGCCCCCGGGGACGAACCTCGCTGCACTGCTTCTATATAAGATTCCTATATCGCGAGCCCCGCGTTCCTCTCGAAAACATATGACTGCTGATGCCACGTATGTGGCGCGCGCGGAACTGTGGCTCAAGAGGAGCATTCCAATGATGGACCTGATCCTGCTGGCCCTCGGGCTCGGCTTCTTCGTGCTCTCGGTCGGCTACGCCTACGCCTGCGAACGGCTGTGAGGAGGCTCCCATGATCTTCGACTATTCGCTCGCCGCCCTCGTGACCGCGGGGCTGCTGTTCTACCTCACCTACGCCCTGCTGCGGCCCGAGCGGTTCTGAGAGGCACGACCATGACGATCATCGGCTGGATTCAGATCATTCTCTACTGCGCGATCGTCGTCGCGCTCGTGAAGCCGCTCGGCTGGTACATGACGCACGTGTTCAACGGCGAGCGCACGTTTCTCTCGCCGGTGCTGCGTCCGGTCGAAGTCGTGCTCTACCGGCTCGGCGGCGTCGACGAGAAGCGCGAGCAGCATTGGCTCACCTACACGATCGCGATGCTGTTCTTCCATGTCGGCGGCTTTCTCATCCTCTACGCGCTGATGCGCCTGCAGGCCGTGCTGCCGTTCAATCCGGCCGAGCAGTCCGCGGTCGCGCCGGACCTGTCGTTCAATACCGCGGTCAGCTTCATCACCAACACCAACTGGCAGAACTACGGCGGCGAAAGCACGATGTCCTACCTCGTGCAGATGCTCGGCCTCACGCACCAGAACTTCCTCTCGGCCGGCGACCGGCATCGTGCTCGCGGTCGCGCTGATCCGCGGCTTTGCGCGCGCCTCGATGAAGACGATCGGCAATTTCTGGGTCGATCTCACCCGCTGCACGCTCTACATCCTGCTGCCGATCTGCATCGTCTACGCGCTGTTCCTGGTCTGGCAGGGCATGCCGCAGACGCTCGGCCCCTATGTCGAGGCGACCACGCTCGAAGGCGCCAAGCAGACCATCGCGGTCGGCCCGGTCGCCTCGCAGATCGCGATCAAGATGCTCGGCACCAATGGCGGCGGCTTCTTCAACGCCAATGCGGCGCATCCGTTCGAGAACCCGACCGCGCTGTCGAACTTCGTGCAGATGATCTCGATCTTCGCGCTCGGCGCCGCGCTCACCAACGTGTTCGGCCGCATGGTCGGCAACGAGCGCCAGGGCTGGGCGATCCTCGCCGTGATGGGCGTGCTGTTCATCGCCGGCGTCGTCGTCTGCTACTGGGCCGAAGCCCACGGCAACGACGCCTTCACCGCGCATGGGCCTGACCGGCGGCAACATGGAGGGCAAGGAGGTCCGCTTCGGCATCGTCGCCTCCGCGCTGTTCGCCGTCATCACCACGGCCGCCTCGTGCGGCGCCGTCAACGCGATGCACGACTCGTTCACCGCGCTCGGCGGCATGATCCCGCTGATCAACATCCAGCTCGGCGAGATCATCATCGGCGGCGTCGGCGCCGGCCTGTACGGCATGCTGCTGTTCGTGATCCTCGCGATCTTCGTCGCCGGCCTGATGGTCGGCCGCACGCCGGAATATGTCGGCAAGAAGATCGAGGCGAAGGAAGTGAAGATGGCGATGCTCGCCATCCTGATCCTGCCGCTGATGTATCCTCGGCTGGACCGCGGTCGCGGTGGTCTATCCGCCGGCCGTCGCCTCGATGGCCAATCCGGGCCCGCACGGCTTCACCGAAGTGCTCTACGCCTACACCTCGCAGACCGGCAACAACGGCTCGGCCTTCGGCGGCCTCACCGGCAACATCCTGTTCTACAACGTCACCGGCGCCATCGCGATGCTGGTCGGCCGCTTCTGGATGATCATCCCGGCGATGGCGATCGCGGGCTCGCTCGCGGAGAAGAAATCCGTGCCGCCGTCGGCCGGCACCTTCCCGACCACGGGCGGCCTGTTCGTCGGCCTGATCGTCGGCGTGATCCTGATCGTCGGCGGCCTCACCTTCTTCCCGGCGCTCGCGCTCGGACCGATCGTCGAGCATCTCGCGATGACCGCCGGCACGCTGTTCTCGGCGAATTGAATCCGGAGTCACGTCCATGGAAACCTCGACCTGCGCAAGGGAACGCCGGCGTCGGCGCTGTTCGATCCCAAGATCGTGTGCCGGCGATCGGCTCGTCCTTCGTGAAGCTCGACCCGCGCGTCCTGATCAAGAACCCGGTGATGTTCGTGGTCGAGATCGTCACCGTCCTGACGACGATCATCCTGATCCGCGACCTGTTCACCGGCGGCCCGAATATCGGCTTCGAGTTCCAGATCATCCTGTGGCTGTGGATCACGATCCTGTTCGCCAACTTCTCCGAAGCCGTGGCCGAAGGCCGCGGCAAGGCGCAGGCCGATGCGCTGCGGCAGACCCGCACCGACGACGCAGGCGAAGCTGCTCACCGGGTCGGACCGCAAGAACTACAAGATGGTGCCCGGCACCAGCCTCAAGGTCGGCGACGTCGTCCTGGTCGAGGCCGGCGACACGATCCCGTCGGACGGCGAGATCGTCGAAGGCATCGCGTCGGTCAACGAAGCGGCGATCACCGGCGAGTCGGCTCCGGTCATCCGCGAATCCGGCGGCGACCGCTCGGCGGTGACCGGCGGCACGCAGGTGCTGTCCGACTGGATCCGCGTGCGCATCACGGCCGCGCCGGGCTCGACCTTCCTCGATCGCATGATCAAGCTGGTCGAGGGCGCCGAGCGGCAGAAGACGCCGAACGAGATCGCGCTCAATATCCTGCTGGTCGGCCTGACGATCATCTTCGTGTTCGCCACCGCGACGATCCCGAGCTACGTGACCTATGCGGGCGGCATCGATCTCGGTCGTCATCCTGGTCGCGCTGTTCGTCACGCTGATCCCGACCACCATCGGCGCGCTGCTGTCCGCGATCGGCATCGCCGGCATGGACCGGCTGGTCCGCTTCAACGTGCTGGCGATGTCCGGCCGCGCCGTGGAGGCGGCCGGCGACGTCGATACGCTGCTGCTCGACAAGACCGGCACCATCACGCTCGGCAACCGGCAGGCGACCGAGTTCAAGCCGGTGCGCGGCGTGACCGAGCAGGAACTGGCGGATGCGGCGCAACTCGCCTCGCTCGCCGACGAGACGCCGGAAGGCCGCTCCATCGTCGTGCTGGCCAAGGAGAAATACGGCATCCGCGGCCGCGATCTGGCGGAGCTGCGCGGCAATTTCATTCCGTTCACGGCGCAAAGCCGCATGAGCGGCATGGAGGTCGGCAGTTCGTGGGTGCGCAAGGGCGCGGTCGACTCGATCCTCGGCTTCTTGAATGCATCCGACGGCTACGGTGACGGCTTCCGGCGCCGTCCGCGCGCTCCAGCCTGCGGTCAGCAGTCGAGGCGGCGCGCGAGATCAACGCCATCGCCGACGCGATCGCGAAGTCCGGCGGCACGCCGCTCGCCGTCGCCAAGGACGGCCGCCTGCTCGGCGTGATCCACCTCAAGGACATCGTCAAGGGCGGCATCCGCGAGCGTTTCGCCGAGCTGCGCCGCATGGGCATCCGCACCGTCATGATCACCGGCGACAATCCGACCACCGCGGCGGCGATCGCGGCGGAGGCCGGCGTCGACGATTTCCTCGCCCAGGCGACGCCCGAGGACAAGCTCAAGCTGATCCGCGACGAGCAGGCCAAGGGCAAGCTGGTCGCGATGTGCGGCGACGGCACCAACGACGCGCCGGCGCTCGCGCAGGCCGACGTCGGCGTCGCGATGAACACCGGCACGCAGGCGGCGCGCGAGGCCGGCAACATGGTCGACCTCGACTCCAATCCGACCAAGCTGATCGAGGTCGTCGAGATCGGCAAGCAGCTGCTGATGACGCGCGGCGCGCTCACCACGTTCTCGATCGCGAACGACGTGGCGAAGTATTTCGCCATCATCCCGGCGATGTTCCTCGCGTTCTATCCGCAACTCGGCGCGCTCAACATCATGGGCCTGTCGACGCCGCAAAGCGCGATCCTGTCGGCGATCATCTTCAATGCGCTGATCATCATCGCGCTCATTCCGCTCGCGCTGAAGGGCGTCGCCTACCGGCCGATCGGCGCCGGCCCGCTGCTGCGCCGCAACCTGCTGATCTACGGCCTCGGCGGCATCATCATTCCGTTCGTCGGCATCAAGGCGATCGACCTGATCGTCACCGCCTTGCGCCTCGCCTGAGGAGACTTGCGTCATGTTGAAGGAAATCCGCCCCGCGATCGTGCTGCTCGTCGTCCTGACGGCGATCACCGGCCTCATCTATCCGCTGGCCATGACCGGCATCGCCGGCGCGATCTTCCCGTATCAGGCGCAGGGCAGCCTGATCGAGAAGGACGGCAAGGTCATCGGCTCGGCGCTGATCGGACAGGTCTTCACCGACGACAAATACTTCCACGGCCGGCCGTCGGCGACGACCGCGCCGGATCCGAAGGATTCCACCAAGACCGTCCGAGCGCCGTACAATGCGGCGAACTCCGGCGGCTCGAACCTCGGCCCGACCAACAAGGCGCTGATCGATCGCGTCAAGGAAGACGTCGACAAGCTGAAGGAGGAGAACGCCATCCGCACCGGTTCCGATCGATCTGGTGACCACGACAGCCAGCGGTCTCGATCCGCACATCTCGCCGGCCGGCGCGCTTTTCCAGGTGCCGCGCGTTGCCAAGGCGCGCAACATGCCGGAAGATCGCGTGCGTCAGCTCGTCAACGACAACACCGAGGGTCGCTTCCTCGGCCTGCTCGGCGAGCCGCGCGTGAACGTGCTGGCGCTGAACCTGGCGCTGGACAGAGCGCGGCCGATAGCCGTGCCGGCTTGCCGGCCGAGGAACCTGAGGCCGAATGGCAGATCAGCGGCGCGATTCTGATCAGCGACCTTCACCCGAAGCCTTGCTCGAAGCGGCCCGGCGCGAAGAGAGCCGCGCTGGCAAGCTCAAGATATTCGTCGGTGCGGCGCCCGGCGTCGGCAAGACCTACGAGATGCTGCAGCAGGCGCGTGCCCGAAAGAAGGACGGCTACGACATCGTCATCGGCGTCGTCGAAACTCACGGGCGCAAAGAAACCGAAGCGCTGCTGGACGGGCTCGAAGTCATTCCGCGCCGGCGCGCTCGAATACAAGGGCCAGTGGCTCGACGAGATGGACCTCGACGCCATCATCGCGCGCCGGCCGCAGATCGTTCTGGTCGACGAACTTGCCCACACCAACGCGCCGGGCAGCCGCCACCCGAAGCGCTATCTCGACGTCGAAGAGCTGCTTGAGCCACGGCATCCACGTCTACACCACGGTCAATATCCAGCACATCGAAAGCCTGAACGACGTCGTCGCGCAGATCACGCACGTGCGCGTGCGCGAGACCGTACCGGATTCCGTCTTCGATCGCGCCGACGCCGTCGAACTGGTCGATCTGACGCCGGACGACCTGATCGAGCGGCTCAAGGAAGGGAAGGTCTACGTCCCGAAACAGGCCGAGCGCGCGCTGGAGCATTATTTTTCGCCCAGCAATCTGACCGCGTTGCGCGAGCTGGCGCTTGCGCCGCACCGCCGACCGGGTCGACGAGCAATTGCTCTCCGAAATGCAGGCACGCGCCATTCCGGGGCCGTGGGCGGCGGGCGAGCGCATTCTTGTCTGCGTCAGCGAAGACCCGCGCGCCGCGGGGCTCGTGCGCTATGCCAAGCGCCTGGCGGACCGCCTGCATGGCCCTTGGATCGCGCTCTACGTGGAAGGCCGGCGCAGCCTCCAGCTCGACGATGAACAGCGCGACCGCATCGCCGACACGCTGCGGCTCGCCGAGTCGCTCGGCGGCGAGGCGATCACCATTCCGAGCGCCGGCCGTATCGCCGACGACGTGATCGGCTATGCGCACGCCAACAACGTCACGCAGATCATCATCGGAAAATCGACCCGCTCGCGCTGGTTCGAAATTCTGCATGGTTCGGTCGTGCACGATCTGGTGCGCCGCTCCGGCAACATCAGCGTTCATGTCATCGCGGGCGACGCCATTGCGGGCGAGCCGATCCCGAGAAAGACCGTCAGCACGGCCAGGGCGGTGACGCGCTCGATCCGCGCCCGTATCTGGTCGCGCTTGTTGCCGTCGCGATCGCTCTTGGCGTCGGTCAGGCGATTCAGCCCTGGCTCGGCCTCGAGAATGTCGATCTCGTGCTGCTCACCGCCGTGGTCGGCGTCGCCGTGCGCTATGGCTTGTGGCCGTCGCTGTTCGCCAGCGTCGATCGCTTCGCTCTGCTACAACTTCTTCTTCTTGCCGCCGATCTACACGTTCACGATCACCGACCCGACCAATGTGGCGGCGTTCTTCTTCTTCATCGTCATGGCGGTCATCGTTTCCAACGTGGCCGCGCGCGTGCGCACGCAGGCCGTCACCGCGATCGGGCGGGCGCGCAGCACCGAATTGCTTTACGCCTTCAGCCGCAAGCTCGCCGGCGTCGGCACGCTCGATGATGTCCTGTGGGCGACCGCCTATCAGACCGCGTTGATGCTCAAGGTCCGCGTCGTGCTGCTGCTGCCCGAGAATGGCTCGATCGCCGTGAAGGCCGGCTACCCGCCCGAGGACATTCTCGACGAGGCCGATCTCGCCGCCGCGAAATGGGCATGGGCCAACGACCGCCCCGCCGGGCGGGGGTCCGATACGCTGCCCGGCGCCAAGCGCCTGTTCCTGCCGATGCGCACCGGACGCGGCGCGGTCGGCGTCGTCGGCATCGACAGCGACAAGCCGGGCCCGCTGCTCACGCCGGATGAGCGGCGACTGCTCGACGCGCTGATCGACCAGGGCGCGCTCGCGATCGAGCGCGTGCATCTGGTCGAGGACATGGATCGCGTCAAGCGCACGGTCGAGACCGACCGGCTGCGATCGGCGCTGCTGACCTCGATCTCGCATGACCTCAAGACGCCGCTTGCCGGCATCCTCGGCGCCGCGGGAACGTTGCGCGACCTCGGCGGCAAGCTCAGCGATGCCGAGAAGCCCGATCTGCTGGCGACCATCATCGATGAATCCGAGCGGCTCAACCGCTTCATCGCGAACCTGCTCGACATGACGAAGCTCGAATCCGGCGCGATTGCGCCGAACGCGCGCTGCACGACATCGGCGAGATCATCGGCTCGGCGCTGCGCCGCGCAGCCAAGATTCTGGCGCGGCACCGCGTCGAGCTCGAGCTTGCTCCGGACCTGCCGATGCTGCGGCTCGATGCGGTGCTGTTCGAGCAGGCGCTGTTCAACCTTCTCGACAATGCCGCGAAGTATTCACCGTCCGAAACCACGATCCGCATCCGGGGCTGGCGCGACGGCGGCGCCATTTGCCTGCAAATTCTCGACGAAGGCAGCGGAATTCCCGCCACCGACCTGGAGCATATCTTCGACAAGTTCTATCGCGCCCAGAAGGGCGATCATGTCCGCGCCGGCACCGGTCTCGGGCTCGCCATCTCGCGCGGCTTCGTCGAGGCGATGCAGGGCACGATCATCGCCGGGAACCGCGCAGATCGCAGCGGCGCCGCGTTCACGATCACATTGCCGGTGCCGGCGGACTCCCAAGCGCTGGACACCGCCGCATGACAGCCGCTCCGCTCAAGGTTCTGGTCATCGACGACGAGCCGCCGATCCGCAAGCTCCTGCAAATGGGCCTGACCACGCAAGGCTACCACACGCTCGAAGCGCCCAACGGCAAGACCGCGCTCGAGCTTCTCGGCGAGAAGCCGGATCTGGTGATCCTCGACCTCGGCCTGCCGGACATTCAGGGCCACGAGCTATTGCGCATGATCCGCGCGCGCAACGAGAGCGTGCCGATCGTGGTGCTCTCCAGCCGCGGCGATGAGGCGGGCAAGGTCCAGGCGCTCGATTTCGGCGCGGACGATTACGTCACCAAGCCGTTCGGGATGGACGAGTTGCTCGCCCGCATGCGCGCGGCGCTTCGTCACCAGCTGCAGGTCCACGGCGAACGGCCGGTGTTCCGCGTCGGCGATCTTTCGGTCGATCTGGTCCGCCGCATCGTCAAGATCGGCGAGAAGGACGTGAAGCTCTCGCCGAAGGAATACGACCTCCTGCGCGTGCTGGTGCAGCATGCCGGCAAGGTACTGACCCACAAATTCCTGCTCGGCGAGCTGTGGGACGATCTGACCGACGCACAGTATCTGCGAGTCTACGTGCGCCAGCTGCGGCAGAAGATCGAAGCCGACCCCGAGCGCCCACAATACGTGCTCACCGAGACGGGCATCGGCTATCGGCTGCGCGCGCCGGAGTGAGTGCGGTTACTTCGAACTCGCCGCACTCGCGACCGCTCCGTCGAACCCGATCCGTCCGAACGCCGGCAGCTTCACCGTCGGATGACGCAGGTCGAGGCCCGCGACGAGGCCGAGCACGTTGAACTCGATGCCTTCGACCCAGCCGAGCTTCACGCCGAGCACGCCCCAAGCACTCGCCTCGACTCCCGTGCCGCTGTCGCTCCAGCCGAGATAGGGAAACGGGCGATAGTCGCGGCCGACCGCATTCGGCGGCATCGTGACGCCGAGCTCCGGCACGGCGCGCAGCACCGTCGCGACGAACGTGTTGCTGTTCGGCCCCGGCCAGATCCGGTAGTCGCCGGAGTTGGCGAACGCGTAGCCTTTCACCGCCGCCTCGATGCGCGGGATCAGCGCGGCGGCTTGCGCGCCACCGATGTCGGCGAGCACGACCGGCCAACTGCCCACGAAGAATGGCCTCGCCGACCGGGGCCCGACAACAAATGTCCTGGGAAAATAAGGGCGTGACGTCCGAAACAGAACAGGTCATAATAAAACCACAGGTTGGATAGATTTCTCATCTGTTGTGTAAGAGCAGCCGGCGGAGATTGATCGAGAGCGCTATCCGCTTTCGATCCCGATACGTGCTTCGGCATGATGTGCGGTCTATTTGCTGACTCGTGGGGGCTATGTTGCGTTTGCGAGTGGAAGCGCTTGGCGGATTGACCGTGTTCGGCACCCATGGTGCCTCGCTGTCGATCGCGGGCTCCTGCCGTCCAATCATTGGTTATTTGCTCACGCATCGACGCCGCCGCATTTCCCGCGCCGAGCTCGCGGAGACGTTATGGGCAGACCATGACGACGCTCGCGCTCGCCGTTGTCTCTCGACGGCGCTGTGGCGGCTCAAGAAATCGACTGGCGACGGTACTCCGCTGCTGACCTTCCAAGGCCCGGAGGAGGTTTCGCTGAACTTGGCTCCCGCGTGGGTGGACGCGGTTGCGATGGAACTGCGCATTGAGCCACTGCTCCGTATCAAACCTGCCGCGCTAACGCGCCATCAAACCGCCCGCGTTCAGCGCGGCGTTCGCCTCTATCGCGGGGATTATCTGGTCGGAATTGATGACGAATGGGCGTGGCTGGAGCGCCAGCGACTGCGTAATCTTTATCTCGACGGACTCTATCATCTGACACTGGCCTATGCGGCCGCATCAGATTGGCCCCGTGTGCTCGAGTGGGGACGGCGCCTCAACCGGGAGGAGCCATTGCGCGAGGACGTGCATCGCCTGTTGATGCGGGCACACGGGCATACCGGAAATCGCGCTCTGGCGATTGCTCAGTATAATCTGTGTCAGCGCGTCCTGCGTGCCGATCTCGACGTCGAACCTATGCCAGAAACGCAAGAGCTCTATCGCTTGCTCATGACCGAGGCGGTACCCGCGACCGAAGCGGCGCCGCCGTCAGCCGCCGCAGTGACGCCGCTCGCGCACGCTCGGCGGCGTATCGCACGTGTCCGGCGCGTCCTGGCTTCGTCCGAGAAGCAGCTCGCTCAGGTGCTCGAACAGCTCGTGCCTCCTCAATCTTGAAAGACCAACACCCACCCGCTGCAGTCGCCGGCTTTCCGGGAGCCCCGCGCGCAAATTTTTTTTGATTCCAGCAATAGATCGGCTGTGGTGAGACCGCTGTGGCACCGCGGTGACAGTGCGGTGGCCGCTGGACGCTAGCGTGGCGACTGAACCACGACTCGCACCCTTCGTCAGGATCCCGATGTCGAATGTCAGGGACCTCGCTGGCCAGACAACATGTCTAGGAAGACGCATGGAACACCTCGTCCAAGCTTCCTTGTATCGCAGCCCGCCACCCGAGCTGCCGGCGGCTCCAGCGACGATGCTCACAGCCCCGCCGCGCACGCGTTTCTGGTCCGCCTTTGGAAAGAAACGCGCGAACATTCCGGACAGCGACCTGTGTGGCGCGGGACTCTCAGCAATCTCCAAGGCCACAGCGTCGGCTCGTTCGGCAACATTGTGGAACTTGGCGAGCTTCTGGCTCGCGCGACTGGAGCCGGCGAACTGCTGCTGCGGGATCGCGATGATTCCGCGTCCCACTGACGCTCCGGCCGAAGCCGGTGCGTCGCCCGAGAAGACATAACCGCCCGTCGGTCAGCAATGGTTTGTCAGGTCCACATGAAGACGCGAGCCGGCAACCAGGATGAAGGTTCCATGCCATGAATGGATGGCAGACGCATGAGACGCACTTCCCCACCCTGCGCGAGAATCTGGCGCCGGAATTCGCCGAATTGAGCGACGAGCAGATCGACGCGCTGGTCGAGTACGCCTATGGCGAGGGCATCGGCGCGGAAGACCTCGAGGGGTTCTTCGACAATCTCAAACGCGGCTTCGGCAACATCGGCGGAGCGGTCGGCAAATTTGCGCAACAAGCCGCGCCGGCGTTGCAAAATGCGCTGCCGGGCATGGCCCAGGGCGCGATGGCGGGATCGGCGCTCGGCCCCTGGGGCATGCTGGCGGGCGCCATCACCGGCGGCGCCGGCAGCGTGTTGTCGCAGTCGAAAAATCCAACCCTGAGCGGCATCGGCCGCGGTCTCGGCACCGCCACGCAACTCGCTTCGTCCATCCGCGGCGGCGGCGGCGGCGGCGGCGGCGGGGCGGCCGGCGGCATCGGCAAGCTTCTTCAGGGTGGGCTCTCGCAGCTCGGCGGTCGGCGCGGACGACGCGGTGGCGGCGCGCCTGCCGGCGATATCGGCAATCTTCTTCAGGGCGGGCTGTCACAACTTGGCGGCCCCGGCGGCGGATTGCGCAACGTCGCCAATCAGGTTTTTGGTGGCGGCAGAAGCCGCCGCGGCCTGGACAGCGCCGGCAGTCAATTTCTCGGTGGCGGCAGACGCCGCCGCGGCTTGGACAACGTCGGCAATGCTGCGCTGGCCGGGCTTCCACAGCCTGCAGGCGGTGCGCCGGGCGCACCGGCTGCACCGGCCGAGCCGCTTCAGGCTCCACCGCCGGGGGCCAATGCCAACGCTTTGCTGGGATTGCTCGGCAGGCCGGAGGTCCGTCAAGCGCTGGGAGCGGCGGCCATGGGCGGGCTCGGCCGCCAGGATGTCCAGATCGGACCGAACCAGGTCAGCGTCCAGTCGATCCTGAGCGCGCTCGGCAATCTGGCTGGACGCGCGGCCGACGACATGCCCGGCGGCGGCGACGACGAGCCTTTGCCCGAATATTTCTACGACGCGAACGGCGAACTCGCCGTCGATCCGGCTGAGCGCGAGGGCCGCACCGACCGGCTTTTGACCTACATGGCGCTGACGTCGCCGATCTGGGCCGCAAGACCAACTACCGTGGTCGTGCAGCAGCGCGAGCCGGAATACACCGAAGCCGACGCGGAAGCGGACGAGGCGCTGTGGGCTGAAATTTACGAGTCCGAATATCAGGAGGGCGAGGCCTATGCTTGAGCCGGCCGCCGTTCCCATCGACCAGTCCGGCAACGCCTCCTCGCCGCAGCAGGCGATGGACGGTTTCCTGACCGACTTCGCGCGGCAGAATCCGGACCTCGCCTGGTTCGCCCAGCTCGTCGCCATGCAGCGGCAGAGCGTAACAAACGCGCAGGCCGCGCCGCCGGAACTGGAGGCCGCGCGCGCCGAGGTCAATGCCTTGGAGGACGAGCTGCGCAAGTCCGAGGCGCGCGCCGACAAGCTGCAGCGGCTCGTACGCCGGCTGGGCGACGAATTGGACGACGCGCAGGATCGGCTGGCCGATCTCGCCGCGGTGCTCGGCGCCTGCGGGCTGTGCTGGGGCGAGGATCGGGAGTGCCGAAGCTGCCGCGGTCGCGGCAAGCCCGGAATGTTTGCACCTGAACCCGCCGCGCGATCCCGGTTCTTCGCGGAGGCCGTCGAGCCGACGGCAAGACCCAATCCACCCGTGCCGCCTTCTGATCACAGCGAAAGGAGCTGATCATGTCCAGCGTCTATCCCCTCTTCCCTGAAGCCGACGAGGCCTACGAAGCCGACGAGTTGTTCCTCGAGGCCGACGAAGCCGACGAAGCCGATGAAGCCGACGAGGCGGCCCGCCGGCCGCGCCGGCGCTTCCGCGCTCCCATCCGCACGCCGCGGCGCGGCGGCGCCGTGGCGCCCCGGCCGGCCGCCGGCTTTGCGACCCGCGCCGAGTTGACGGCGACCGCGGGCCGCCTGGACGCCAAGATCGCCGTGGCGTCCAGCGGCATCAAGGCGCTCGACGGCCGCGTGCGCACGCTCGATACCGACCAGGGCAAGCTGCGCACGGCCTTGAGCGCCGAGACCAAGAAACGCGAGGCGCTGACCGGCCAGGTCAACAATTTGCAGCAGATGTCGATGATCCTGCCGTTGCTGAGCAGTCAGAAGAGCATCACGCTGACTACCGCGGTCGATACAATCCCGGCACAAAGCAAGGTCATGATCGACAGTGGCGACACGTTCTCCCGCATGCTGCCGATGCTCCTGTTCAGCGGCATGGGCAGCAGCGGCGGCCAGTCCGGTTCAAGCGGCGGCATGATGGGCGACAACAACAACATGATGATGCTCGCGCTTATCATGTCGATGAAGTAGCCGAGCCAGCCCAACTGAACCGTTGGAGGACACAATGAACGTTTGGAGTTTTCTACTTGGGCGATGGCTCGCTGAGTCCGCGGGCGCGCCGCCTGATCAAGCGGCAAGAATTGCGGTGGTCACCGCGTTCATACGGCCCCCCATGAGCTACGTGGTTGCCACACGGCTGGGCCAGGCGGCGACGCCTCCACCGCAACTGCACAAGACCAGCTCAAGTCAGGGGCCGTAAGGCTTTCCGGGCAACAAGCTTCCGAGCCGACCGGACGGCGCACTCGGAAGGCCCGGAAGGCCAGCAAATCGAAATAGCCGCCACTGTCGGGATCGGTGCGAGCTGAGAGGGGGTGTGCTTGCCTGGCCGGCCGCCCTGGAACGCGGCTGACTGCAAGGGGCCCGCGAATGGATCCGGCACTGCAGGAATTGGTGGACACCGGCAATCCGACCGACGAGGTCGCGGTCGTCGTTCGCCTGCGCGACGACGCGCATGTGCCGGCGGGGCTGCGCATCGTAGCGCAGTTCGGGCCGATCGCAACCGCGCGCGTGCAGCGCCTCGCGGTGCGGCGGGTGTGGGAGGATCCGGCCGTCATCAGCCTGAAGGCGCCACGCTGGTACGCGACCGAATACGGGCCGGTGCTCGATGCCGCCGATGCCGAAGATGTCGAGGCGACCGACACCGACCGGCGCCGCCCGCCTGATCTGGCCCAGACCGGCCGCGGCACCGTGATCGGCGTGATCGATTGGGGCTGCGACTTCGCTCACCCCGATTTCGTCACCGAGGACGGGAAATCGCGCCTGATCGCGCTATGGGACCAGCGCGCGGCCGAGAACGACGGCAATCGCTATGGCTACGGCCGCATCCATCGCGGCGAAGCGCTGACGGCCGCGCTGGCGGCGGCCGATCCCTACGCGACCGTCGGCTATCATCCGGGCATTTCCGACACCGGCATCGGCGCCCACGGCACGCATGTGATGAGCATCGCCGCCGGCAACGGGCGCGGCGGCGGTCCGACAGGCATTGCGCCGGAGGCTTCGCTGGCGTTCGTGCATCTCGGCACGCCCGGCTGGGAAAAGGCCGGGCCGCTCGGCGATTCCGCCAATCTGCTCGAGGCCATCCATTTCATCGTCGCACTGGCCGGCAAGCGGCCGCTTGTCTTCAATCTGAGCATGGGCCGCCACGGCGGCTCGCATGACGGCACCCAACTGGTGGAGCGGGCGCTCGACTGGCTGGTGCGTGCGCGGCGGGCAACGGCGGTGGTGCAGAGCGGCGGCAACTATTTCTCGCGCCCCGTGCACAGCTGCGGCCGGCTACGCAGCGGCGAAGAGATCGAGCTGCCGTTCAAGGTCAACCCCGGCGACGATACGCCGAACGAGCTGGAAATCTGGTACCCCGGCAGCGACGTGTTCGGCCTGCAGCTCGTGGCGCCGAACGGGCGCGACGTCACCGACGTCGCGCTCGGCGGCCAGGAGGCCGTGCTCGCCGACGGCCGGCGAACCGGCACGCTCTATCACCGCGCGCGTGATCCCAATAACGGCGACAACCACATCAATCTGTTCCAGTATCAGAACGCGCCGGCCGGGGTGTGGAAGGTGGTGCTGCGCGGCATCGACGTTGTCGACGGCCGCTACCACGCCTGGCTCGAGCGCGATCCCGGCTGCAAGACCTGCCAGGCCCAGTTTCTTCCCGATCATTCCGTCAAGGAAACCACGACCGGCAGTATCTGCAACGGGCTGTTGACCATCGCGGTCGGCGCCTATGACGGGCACGATCCGGGCCGCGCGCTTGCGCCGTTCTCCAGCTCGGGTCCGACGCGTGACGGCCGCATCAAGCCGGTGGTCCTGGCGCCCGGCGTGAAGATTCTCGCCGCCCGCTCGCATCCGAAAACGGGGTCGGCGCCGCCGCTCACGCGCATGAGCGGCACCAGCATGGCCGCGCCGCATGTTGCCGGCACGATCGCCCTGATGTTCGAGACGGCCCGCGCGCTCGACATCGTGCGCCTGCGCCAGGTGCTGTTCGACGCGCTGACGCCGGCCGATGTCGACGACCCGCTCGATCGCGACCGCGTCGGATATGGATTTCTCGACACGGCCCTTGCCGTGAAGCTGGCCCGCGAACAAGCGGTCGATGCGCGGCCGCAGGCGTACGCCGCCGGCAAGAAGCCGGCGCGCGAGTCCGATGAAGGCGAGCTGGCGGCAGTCGAGGCCGCGCAGACTGCGCCGGAGATGATCTCGCCCGCGGAGGCCCCGACCGAAACTGCAGCGGGCGATGAAGGCGAGCTGGCGGCAGTCGAGGCCGCGCAGACTGCGCCGGAGATGATCTCGCCCGCGGAGGCCCCGACCGAAACTGCAGCGGGCGATGAAGGCGAGCTGGCGCCAGTCGAGGCCGTGCAGACTGCCCCGGAGATCTCGCCTGCGGAGGCCCTGACCGAAACCGCCGCGGCGGCCGATATCGAACAAGCACCAATTGTCGCCGCCAAGGTCGCGGCCGTGCCGCAGCTCGAACAGGAGAGCGTCATGAGTGCCATGTGTTGCGGAGACAAATGCAAGGACTGCGAACATTGCCGCAACTATCCATGTGAGACGTGCCAATGTTGCCAGCCGCAGCGCGCTGGCGAGAGCGCGTTCGAAGCGCCGGAGCCGACCGGCCACGATCCGTCGTGGCGCTCGACCGCCGAGCGTCGCAAGGGGCAAGGCAAGAGCGACGAGCCGGGTGGCGAACCGGACTATCCGCATCCGGTCGACGCGGCGGAAGCCATCATCAATTCCGGAATCGGCGATGCCACGCAATTCATGGCGCAATCGCTGTCGAATGCTGGTCTCGCCTGGCGAGAGGGCGGCACCGCGCGTACCGTGTTCGATGACCTCGTGGGCCGCACCACCCCGGGACGTCGCCGCGAATTGGAGCGCCACTTCGACGTCGTCGCGCGGCCGGGGCATCTTTTGATAGCGCCGCTGCAGGCGGGCGACATCGTCATCCGGCGCGGCGACGGCGGCTTCGCCCACGCTGCCATGATCGCGCATCCGGTGCTGTATCGGGAGCACGACGCGGTCGCGCACGGCCTGTTGCTGGAAGGACCGTGGCCGGGTCTATACGCCCATGTCGTCGAGGCCGGTGCGCGTCCGCGCCGGAGCAGCGCGCGGTTCGCTCGGCGTTTGAGCAGCGCCGATCGTTATGTGCTGCCCGACACATTGGTTTTGCGCGGCCGCCGGCCGGATGAGGCCGTCGGCGACGAGGCTTCGGAAGCGCAGCAGCCCAATCCCAACATCCGGTGGCTGCAGGCAGCGCTTAACCGCATAATTGGAGCGGGACTGACTGTGGACGGGCTGGACGGCCCGTCGACGCGCGGGGCGGTGCGCCGCTTCCAGGCCGCGCGCGGTCTGCCGCAGGATGCAATCGCCGGCACCCAAACGATGCAAGCCCTGCGGCAAGCGCTCGCCGCGGCAGGTCCCGCCGCGGCCGGTCCCGTCGCGGGCGCAACCGCAGCAGGGACGCCGCCCGTGCCGCCGGCGCAGTCCGGATTGACGTGCCGGACCCTTGACCGTTTCGGCCGCGACAGCGCGGCACTCACCAGCGCGCATCGCACCGCAACCCAGGAGTTGGCCCGACGCATCGTGGGGGGCTCGGTATCAGGCGTCGACGTGACCGGTCACGCAAGCCCCGAAGGGCCGGACCATTACAACCTCGCGCTCGGGCAGCGGCGCGCCGACAATGTGGCAGAGGCGCTGCGGAATGAGATCGATCGTGTCACACCGGGCACTTCCGGCGCCATTCGCTTCAACGTCACGTCCGTGGGCGAGGCGCGTGCCGTTTCGGCCAATGCGCCGAGCAACCGCCGCGTCGAAGTTTGCTTCCAGGCGCTGCGAATCCGGCACAACATCGAGACGCCGCAAGGCGCGGCGATGTTGCTCAAATACGCCGAAGCCGTGCGGCGCATGATGGCCGCCGCCGATCAGTTGCCGACCAGTTGGCTGTTCCAACGAAATATCCACGGGACGGCCAGTGGAAACAGCAGAACCGCGATCGATGCTGCGGTCAATGCGGTCTACACGGCGCCCTCACCGGAGAGGGACCTGGCGGCCAGGATCTGGGGCACCTGCACACCCCACATGCCGGGGCAGGATGAGCTGCTGTTCCTGCCGTGGCATCGGATGTACGTGTTCTTCTTCGAGCGCATCTGCCGAAAAGTGCTCGAGGACGATTCGTTCACGCTGCCTTACTGGAATTATTCGAATCCCTCTTCCCGGGTGCTTCCGGCCGCGTTCCGCACTCCAGCCAATCAGAGCAACCCGCTCTTTCGCGCAAACCGCAACACGACTCCCTCGGACATCAACGCAGGACAACCGATCGATCAGGGACGCCAAGCAATCTTTTTGAGTCCCGACGACGCTCTGTCGCGAGCGAACTACGGCCCGATTGGCGTAGACCGGGGATTCAACAACATCCTCAATCGCCGGCCGCACGGCTTTGTCCATGTCTGCATCGGCGACGACACGGGAATGGGAAATGTTCCGGGGGCGGCCAATGACCCGATCTTTTGGTTGCATCACAGCAATATCGACCGCCTGTGGGCAAGTTGGAACAATGCGGGCCGGCAAAACCCGACGGATGTGAGCTGGTTGGACGTGCCGTTGGATTTCGCAGATGAAAATGGCCAGCGGGTTACGCAGTTGGTGCGGGACTTCAGCTCGACCATTGCACGCGGATACAAATATGACGTGTGCGAGCCGATGCCGGCAATCGCCGGGCCGTCGCCCGCCCCAAGTCCCGTCCCCGCCCCAGGCCCGACCGCGGTCCCGGGCCAGTCCCCAGGCGGACCGACCGAGGCCGTTTCACCAACGCGGGGACGTATTGCGATGAGTTTGCGTCACAGAGCGGCACCGGCGGGAGGGATTGCGTTGGGATCAGAGCCGGTGCGCGTGCAGCTTGCGCCGGCGAGGCGGGAGGGGGCGGCGTTCACCGCCGCGATCGGCGCGCAAGGTGTCGATCGCAGACTTTATCTCGTCGTCAAAAACTATAGCGCGGCCCGGCAGCCCGGCATCTTCTATGATCTTTTTCTCGATCTGCCGTCCAACGCATCGCCGCGGGAGACCCAGCTGCACTATGCCGGATCGATCAGCTTCTTTGATGCCGTTCCGCACCACGGCGATGACGGCGCCTTCGCTGGCATCGACGACAGCTTCGACATCACCGACCTGGCCCGGCGGCTGAGGGCGGCCGGACGTTTGAGTGACAGTCCGACGGTGACGATCGCGCCCTCGGCGCGGCCCGTTCCGGACGCCCGCGCGGTGATCCGCGAACTGGCGTTGGTCGAGCAACCTGGTGGAAGGTCAATCGATATCCCGGCGCGCCCAACCAATTTGACTTGATAGCGCGAGAGCAGGCTTGGTCGGCCGCTGGATTTCAGTTCGGCTTCCTCCGCCAGCTCCGCAGATTTTCGCTCCAAGACGCGCGCCATTTCGCTCCGGCAGCCAGGGCCTACAGCGCGACTTCGGCGCCACATCGGCGCGCGGCTACACCTACGACCAGTTCGAGCAAATGCCCGGCGCCGGCCCGCCATCGGAGGCCATTATGTCGATGGACGCGGGCCGGCCGGCCTCGGAGGCGAGACCGGTGATCGGCGATATCTCGCTCGTCGGGCAGTAGCGGAGAAGCTTGGTCAGCCTCACGGCTTCGCGGCAGCGGCGCTCGCCACTGAACTCGAACCCTACGCGCCCGACCGCCGGCAGCTTCACCGCCGGATGGCGCAGGTCGAGGCCCGCGACCAGGCCGAGCACGTTGACCTCGATCCCCTCGACCCAGCCGAGCTTGACGCCGAGCACGCCCCACAGGCTCGCCTCGACTGCCGGTGCGGCTGTCGCTCAGGCCCGCGATACGGGCAAGGCGCGAAAGTCGCGGCCGACCGCGTTCGGCGGCATCGTGACGCCGAGTTCCGGCACCGCGCGCAGCACCGTCGCGACGAACGTGTTGCTGTTCGGCCCCGGCCAGATGCGGTAGTCGCCCGCAGTTGGCGTACTGATAGCTCTTGATGGCGGCTTCGATCCTCGGGATCAGCGCCTCGGCCTGCGCGCCCTTGATGTCGACGAGGACATCGCCGTGCTCGCCGAACCACAGGTCCGGCGGCCACCAGTTCAGCCGCACCGGAGTGCCCCAGCCGGCGACGTCGTAGCGGCGCCAGGTCGCGGTCGTTCTCGCGCTTGATGACGACCCAGCTATGGACCGCGAGCGCGCCCTTCCAGCCGCGCGTGCGGCCCGACATCACCAGAATGCGCGCCTCGGGATGCGACGCCGCATCGCCGAGGCGGCTCGTCGACCGTGCGGTCCCACTGGCTCCAGTGCGTCGGGCCGCCGCGATAGGCGAGCGCGCCGAGCGCGCCGAACACCGGAAGCAGGAAGAACGCCAGGAAAGTCCAGGTCAGGACTTTGCGGCGGGAGCGGCGGGGGACTGCGGGGAGGGACGAGGCGGTGGACATGACAGTCGAGTATAAATGGTTTCGGTCTGAACTGTGGCAAGGCACGAAGGCGGCGCATGACAAATGCGTAATCCGGTGCTGGTCGAGGTGATGCGCGGCGCGCTGGTCGAAAGCCGCCATCGCGGCGCGGTCGCGGTGGTGGATGCCGACGGCGCGACCGTGCTGGCGCTCGGCGACGTGGCGCAGCCGGTCTATCCGCGCTCGGCCGTCAAGCCGATGCAGGCGCTGCCGCTGATCGAGAGCGGCGCGGCGGACCGCTACGGCTTCGGCGACGAGGAACTCGCGCTTGCCTGCGCCAGCCATGGCGGCGAGCCGGCGCATGTCGAGGTCGCGAGCCGGATGCTGGCGCGCGCCGGGCTCGACGCGCGCGGCGCTCGAATGCGGCGCGCATTGGCCGTCGCATCAGGCCTCGACGCCAGGCGCTGGCGCGCTCCGGCGGCGCGCCGTCGGCGCTGCACAACAATTGCTCGGGCAAGCATGCGGGCTTCGTCTGCGTCGCCTGCGCGGCCGGCGTCGATCATCGCGGCTATGTGGCGGCCGGGTCACGCGGTGCAGCGCGAGGTGCGCGCCGCGCTCGAAGGCCTGACCGGCGTCGGGCTCTCGGACGGACCAATGCGGCATCGACGGCTGCTCGATCCCGACCTGGGCGGTGCCGCTGACCGCGCTGGCGCACGCGTTCGCGCGCTTCGGCACCGGGCACGGCCTCGGCGACGAGCGCGCGAAGGCGGCCGCGCGCCTGCGCGCGGCCTGCGCGGCGCAGCCTTATTACGTCGCCGGCACCGGGCGCTTCTGCACCGAGATCATGAAGCTGTTCGGCGCGCGCGTGCTGGTGAAGACCGGCGCCGAAGGCGTGTTCTGCGGCGCGCTGCCCGAGCAGGGGCTCGGCATCGCGCTCAAATGCGAGGACGGCGCGACGCGCGCGGCCGAAGTCGCGATGGCGGCGATGATCGCGCGCTTCCTGCCGATGTCCGGACGACGAGCGGGCGGCGCTCGACGCTTCGCTGCGGCCGGCCCTGCGCAACTGGAACGGCATCGAGGTCGGCGGATTGCGGCCGAGCGACAGCGCTCAGCTTCAGCGCGGCCACTCCGGCGCATGCGTGCCGAGCGGCACCGACGGCCGCGCCCAGCGCGGCGGCGTTTCCGACATCGCGGCGGCGTGGCGCACGGTGGTGAGCCGGCCGAAGCCGGAATCGCTTTCCTCCAGCCGGTCGCGCACGTCGTCGGAGCCGGGATCGGGGCAGGCGAGACCGTCGCACGCGCCCGAGCCCGCGGATCCAGTGGCCGGTCTGCGCCAGCGACACGCGCACGTGCCAGCTTCCGCCTTCGGTCGACGCGGCGCGCGAGCGCCGTCATCGCGCCGAACGCCATCAGGTAGCCGGCCGCGTGGTCGAGCGCCTGGCAGGGCAGGGGCTTCGGCTGCTTCGCGCCCGCCGCCTCGGCCTCGGCGTGGTTGATGCCGTTCGCGTTCTGCACCAGCGAGTCGAAGCCGCGCCGGTTCGCCCACGGGCCTTCGTGGCCGTAGGCGCAGAGCGACACATAGACGATGCCGGGGCGCAGCTGCGCCGCCTCGCTCGGGGCCGAAGCCGTTGCCCGCGACCGCGCCCGGCCGATAGCCCTGCACGAAGATATCGGCGTCGCGCGTCAGCGCCGGCGAGCGTCTCGCGCCCGCTCGCGTCGCGCAGATCGATGAAGGTCGAGAGCTTGCCGCGGCCGTTGTCGATCACCAGCGGCATCATCTGCGGCAGGTGCGCGGCGGTCACCAGCAGCACGTCGGCGCCATGCGCCGCGAGCGTGCGCCCGCACACCGGGCCGGCGATCACGCGCGTGAGATCGAGCACGCGCACGCCCGACAGCGGCCGGTCGCCCGGCGGCAGCGGCTGCGGCGGCGCATCGCCGATCTTCTCGATCGTGAATGCCGGCAGCGCGGCGACCGCGCGGCCTTGGCGGATGCGCGTCCCATTCGGCGAACGAGCGCGTCATCGTGACGACCAGCCCGGCCTCGGCCGCGGCCGTCTCGAACGTCTCGCCCTGCCAGCCGTCGAGCGCGCGCTGCACCGCTTCGCGCGAATAGTCGCAGCCGAGCAGCTTCAGCACGCCGTCGCGGTGATGCGGAAAATTGGTGTGCAGCCGCACCCAGCGCCCGTCGCCGCAGCGGTAGAGCCCGGCGATCTTGTCCCACAGCTCCTTCGGCGGCTTCGCCGTTCAGGCGCATGTAGCGCTCGCTGCGAAACTCGATTGCGGCATCGCGCATGGCGACGCTGACGTGCTGGCGCCGCCCGGTGCGCAGCCGCCACAGCTCGGCGGCCGCGAGCGCCGCCGCCGCGATGCTCGCCTGCGCGGCGGTGCCGACCGCGAACGAGGAGGGCAGCGCCGGCTCGCGGCCGGTCAGCTCGACGGCCTCGAGCGCGGCGTCGGGCTGGCCCGCGAGGCGCCACAGCGCCGCGAGCGCGTCTGTCGGATTTGTGGAAGCTCATGACGCGCCGACTTTATCGGCGCGTCGGGAGCGGCGCTAGCGCACCCGGTTGCCGTTGATCGCGAGCTGCGCGTAGCGCGCCGCGCCCTCGCGCGCGAGATCGCCGGTCATCGGGCTTGCGCTGGTCCATCCCGACGATGGCGCCGTTCTTCGTGGCCGCGATCAGATTGTCGGCGATCACCGCGGAGCCCGCGCCGGGCGACACCGACACCGCGATGCCGACGCCGGCGCTGCGCACCACGTTGCCGGTCACGCTGACGTCGCGCAGATATTGTCCCCAGCCGACCGCGATGCCGGCGGTCGGCGCGTTCTCGATGATGTTGCCGGTCACCGCGGTGTCGGCCTCGACGCCGATGCCGATGCCGGCGCCGTCGTTCGGATCGGTGCCGGCGGGCGCGCTTCGGCACGAGATTGCGGATCAGGTTGCCCTGCACGACCGCGAGCCGGCCGCCCTCGTTGAAGTTCGTCACCGCGATGCCGATCGCGGCGCCGTCGATCGTGTTGTTGGCGATCACCGCGCCCTCGAAGCCGAACTCCGCGTAGATCGCGACCTCGCCGAGGCCGGTGCAGGTGTTGTTGGTGATCTGGATGTTCGAGGCGGCGTTGCCGCGCACCGCCGAGAAGGCCGCGTTGCGGATGCGGTTTCCCCGCACGGTCACGTTGTGGGCGCGGAACACGTTGATGGCGTTGCCGTTCTGCCCCGAGCCGCCGGCCTGCGCGGCGGTGTCCTCGATGCGGTTGTCGATCACCTGCGTGCCGTCGTCGCCGGCCTGCGAGCGCCAGACCTGGATGCCGTTGTTGCCGGCGTTGCGGATGGTGTTGCGCGCGATCATGAGGCCGCGCGCGTCGAGCGAGTGGATCGCGGCGCCGCGCGCGCCGGTGATCGTCGTGGTGGTGACCTCGCCCTCGATCGCCTTCGAGCACGATGCCGTTGCGGCCGCGATGCCGACGATCTCGCAATCGCGGATCGCGATGCTGCGGCCGGCGGCGAGCTGGATCAGGCCGGCTCTTGTCCGGGAGCGTCTTGCCGCTGCCGTCGAAAATGATGCCGGAGAGCAGAACGTGGTCGGCGCCGCGCGCGACGATCAGCGGCGCGTTGTCGGTCGCGACGATGCGCGTCGCGCCGGGCACGCCGATCAGCCGCGCGCCCGGTCGGCAGCACGAGGCCGCGCGCGCGATAGACGCCGGGCGCGAGGATGAGCGGCAGCCGCGCGCCCGCGGTGCGGTCGATCGCGCGCTGCAGCGCCTCGGTCTGGTCGTCGGAGCCGTTGAAGCGGACGCCGAGATGAATGGCGTCGACGCCGAGCCCCGAGACCGGCACGGTGCTGGACGCGGCGGGCGCGGCGAC
Organism: uncultured Alphaproteobacteria bacterium; assembly: GCA_963778455.1. GTDB lineage: Bacteria > Pseudomonadota > Alphaproteobacteria > Rhizobiales > Xanthobacteraceae > PALSA-894. The sequence goes on along the minus strand of CAVZUL010000004.1, from coordinate 172,471 downwards.
GGCTTCGGTCGCGGTGAAGGCGCCGGTTGCGGCGGTGGCTCCGATGAAATGGCGGCGGTCGATGCTCATGGCGCTCCTCCAAGGAGGAACGCGACGGTTCAAGAAGCGCGCCGTCGCGCACTGTGCCGGCGCGGGACAGCGGCATTAACGTTAACGCCGGTGCGCGGCCAGAAGTGCCAGCAGAATGGCCTCGCCGGCGCGCAGCGAGCGCTGCCTGCGACATGCGCGCGCTTGCGCCCGGGCGGCGCGGCTCGCGGGCGGAACCGACGGGATATGGATGAACTGCGCGAGCGGCGTTCCGGATCGGGACGCCTCCAGCGCGCGCCAATAGACGTAGTTGCAGAGATACCGGCCGGCATCGCGCGACAGGCGGCTGCGTGTTCCGCTCGCGCGGGCCGCACCGAGCAGGCGGGCAAACGGCGCGCGGCCGCGCGCGGCGGGCTTGCCCGGCGCGATCGCGCGTTCGGTCGGGCGAAAGCCCGTCACGTCGGGAAACAGGATCGACATCGCGTTGCGCGCGCGGGTCTCGACGCGCACGAACGGCGTGCGCGCCGCGAGGCCGAACATCAGCACGATGTCGGGCTTGTGCGTCGCGATCAGCTTCGGCAGGTCGCGATCGACCGCCGCGTAGCTCGTCTCGAAAATGTGCACGACGCGCCGCACATCCGCGAACGCCGGCCGCCGCCGTTTCGCGAGCGCCAGCGCGAGCGGGCCGCTCGGATTGAACGGCGCGCCGGGAAAGCGTCCGAAGCCGGTGATGAGGACGGTGGTCACGTGCCGGCACACTTCTGAATGCGCTGGATTACACGTTTCAACTTGGGCAATTCGTCGGTGACGACATGATCGACGCGGCGCGGCATCAAAACACGCGCGTTGCGGTCTGCTCGATGTCGGCCCTTAGCATGGGATGCAGGCCGTCGCGCGTCGTCAGATCGACGGGAATCGCCAGTTCTTTCTCGAGGAACAGCTTGATGCCGACAAGATCGAAGGCATTGAATGCGCCGGTGGGATCGTAGTCGACGAAGAGATCGAGATCGCTGGCGCCCCTCGTAGCATCGCGTGCCGTCGAGCCGTACAGATAAAGCGACGTCGCGCCCATCGCCTTGATGGCGTCGGCGTGTGACTTCAGCGTTTCGATGGCATCGATCCTTTTCATGGTCGAAGTCTATCACACTCCGAGCGCTGCGGCGATCTCGTCGACCGCGAGCGACGGCGAAAGCGTGCCGTCCGCGACAGCCTTCTCGATCGCCGGCAGGCGCGACTTGAGCTTGGCGTCGGTCTTCAGGCGCAGGTGAAACCGGTCCTCCAGCATCGCCCACATCCATTTGACCTGCTGCTCGCGCCGCCGCGCGGCGAACTCGCCGGAGGCGGTGAGCTGCTGGCGATGCGCCAGCACCTGCTCCCACAGCTGCGCGATGCCGTCGCCGGTCAGCGCCGAATAGGTCACGACCGGCGGCGCCCAGGTCGGCGAGCGCGGTGTGAGGATATGCAGCGCTGCGCGGTATTCGCCCGCCGCCGCCTTGGCGCGCTTGACGTTGTCGCCGTCCGCCTTGTTGACGGCGATCATGTCGGCAAGCTCGACCACGCCCTTCTTGATGCCCTGCAATTCGTCGCCCGCGCCCGGCAGCATCAGCACGAGGAAGAAGTCGGTCATGTCGGCGACCGCGGTCTCCGACTGTCCGATGCCGACGGTCTCGACCAGAATCACGTCGAAGCCTGCGGCTTCGCAGATCAGCATGGTCTCGCGCGTCTTCGCAGCGACGCCGCCGAGCGTGCCGGCGGCAGGCGAGGGGCGGATGAAGGCGCTCGGATCGGCGGCGAGCCGCGCCATACGGGTCTTGTCGCCGAGGATCGATCCGCCGGTGCGGGCGGATGACGGGTCCACCGCCAGCACCGCGACCTTGTGGCGCTTCTCTGTGAGGTAAGTGCCGAGCGCGTCGATCGTGGTCGACTTGCCGACGCCGGGCGAACCGGTGATGCCGACGCGCACGGCCTTGCCGGTCTCGGCGAGCAGTTCCTGCACCAGCCGGTGCGCGGCCTGCTGATGGTCGGCGCGCTTGCTCTCCACCAGCGTGATCGCGCGCGCGAGCGTGGCGCGGTCACCCGCGCGCAGTTTGCGGGCGAGGGTAGGGATGTCGGGAGAGGGCGCGGCCATGACGCGGCCAGTCTAGCCGCGATTCATCCGTCCGGCTCAAGCCGTCTGGGTGCTGCTCTTTCGGCTCGTCATCTTGCGCATGACCCACACGAACGCCGGCCAGGCGAATGCCAAGATCGTGCACGCCGCCAGTACCGCCGAGATCGGGCGCTCGAAGAACGGCAGGATGCTGCCATCGGACTTGATCAGCGAGGTGACGAAGGCCTGCTCAACCATCGTGCCCATCACGATGCCGAGCACCATGGCGGCGACCGGATAGCCGTTCTCCTCCATCACGTAGCCGATGACGCCGAAACTCGCGACCGTGATGACGCCGAACAGATTGTTGCCGATCGCGAAAGAGCCGACCGCGCAGCACAGCATGATCACCGGCATCACGCTCGATCGCGGCGCGCGCAGGATGTGCACCGCGGCGCGGATCATGAGGATTCCCAACGGGATCATCATGATGTTGGCGATGATGAACAGCAGGTAGATCGCGTACATGCTCGAGGCTTTTTCGGTGAACAGCGTCGGGCCGGGATTGAGCCCTTTCATGTAGAGCACGCCGATGGCGATCGCCGCGATGGTATCGCCCGGGATGCCGAACAGCAGCGACGGCACCCAGCCGGACGCGACGCTGGCGTTGTTGCTGGCGCCGGCTTCGACCAGCCCTTCGACGTGGCCGGTGCCGAACTTCTCCGGCTCCTTGGAGAAGCGCTTCGACATCGCGTAGGAAACCCACGCCGCCATGTCGGCGCCCGCGCCCGGCAACACGCCGATGATGATGCCGACGATATTCCCGCGCGTCATCTGCCAGTGATAGAGCTTGGTGAGCATCCACTGGCCCGCCATGATGCTTCCGAATTTGCGCTTCGGCAGGGGCGGGGGCTCGGGCGTCAACATCGCGCGCATGACCTGCGCGACCGCGAACACGCCAACGAGGGCCGGGATTGGCTCGATACCGCCGAACAGATCGACGAAACCGAAGGTGAAGCGCGGCACGCCGCCTGGATTCTCGATGCCGATGCAGGAGACAAGCAGCCCGAGCAGCATCGCGGCGATCGCCTTCACGGGCGAGGAGCGCGCGACCAGCGTCGCGCACATCAGGCCGAGGAACGCGAGCCAGAAATATTCGAAGGTCGAGAACGACAGCGCGATCTCGGCGAGCGGGGGCGCGAGGATCATCAGCGAGAGCGTGCCCGCGATACCGCCGATCGCGGAGAACCAGACGCCCGCGCCGAGCGCGAGTTCGGCCTGCCCCTTGCGGGTCATAGCGTAGGCTTCGTCCGCGTAGGCCGCTGACGCCGGCGTTCCTGGAATGCGCAGCAGCGCCCCCGGAATGTCGCCGGAGAAGATCGCCATCGAGGAGGCCGCCACGATCGCCGCGATCGCGGCGATCGGCGAGAGATAGAACGTCACCGGCACCAGCAGCGCCGTCGCCATCGTGGCGGAGAGGCCCGGCAGCGATCCAACCACGAGGCCGTAGATCGATGCCAGCATCATGACGATGATCACCTCCCAGGTGGAGATCAGCGCCAGCGCCTCGGTCAGTGTCTTCAGCATCGCGTCACCACGGCATCGGAACGAGCCCGGCCGGCAGCGGCACGCGCAGCAGTTTCGCGAAGATCAGGTGAATGCCGATGGGAGCCAGGATGGCGAGCGGAATGGAGAGCTTGAGCCGCGCGCCAAGCGCGGTCGAGGTCGCCAGCACGATCAACGCGGCGGTCGGGATGAAGCCGATCCTGTCCACGGCAACGACATAGAATATCAGCAGTGACGGCGGCAGCAGCGCCCGCACGCCGTAAAAGCGGCCGCGCGGCTTGGCGGCGGCCTGCTGGCCGCCCTCGAACGGGACCAGTTCCTCTTCTTCCTCGAACGAGTGGCCGATCCCGAACGCAATCATCAGGCCGCAAAGAACAAGCCCGATCCCGATGACCAGCGGGAACACGTTCGGGCCGACCGGCTGACCGGGAACCGGCGGCAACAACCAGCCCCCATAGGCGGCGGCCCCGCCAAGGCCGACCAGAAAAAGTCCTGTGACGCGATCAGGCAGACGCATAGACGATTGAGCCTTGAGGAGCTCCGCAGGGAAGTGCGCGGGGGAACGTGCTTCAGGCGGGCGGCGGACGCAATGCGCCCGCCGCAATCTTACTGATTACGCCTTTGCCAATCCGGCGGCCTTCATGGCGTCGCCCATCTTGACGTCGCCTTCGTCCATGAACTTCGCGAACTGCCCAGCGTCGCCCCAAACCACGCCGAAGCCGCGGTTGCTCATGAAGTCCTTGAACTCCTTGGAGTCCCAGGCCTTCTTCAGCGCGGCCGTTAGCTTGGTTGCAACGTCCTGCGGCAGGCCTTTCGGACCCGCAATGCCGCGCCATGCGCCGACCGAATAATCGATGCCGGCCGCCTCTTTCAGAGTCGGTACATCCGGGAAGGCGGAGTTACGTTGCGTCGCCATGACGGCGAGCGAGCGCGCCTTGCCGGCTTCGATGAGGGCACGCGCTTCCGGCACCGAGCAGGTGGTCATGTCGAGGCCGCCTGCCGCGAGGTCCTGCATCGCGGGCGCCGCCCCGTTCGATGGGACCCACGCAACGTGATTGGCCGCGAGGCCCATGGCCTTGAGCCAGCCGACGAGCGCGAGATGCCAGATACCACCCTGGCCGGTGCCCGAGGCTTTCATCTTGCCAACGGGCGACGCCTTGATGGCGTCGGCAAGCTCCTTGATGGTCTTGTACGGCGAACCGGACCACACCTGGACGCCGGGCGGATCCTCGTTCATCAGCGCGAGTGGGGTGTAGCTCTTCGGGTTGAGTTCGGTCAGCCCCTGCCAGTGCATCATGGTGATTTCCACCGTGACCATGCCGATCGTGTAGCCGTCCGGCTGCGCGGTCGCGATCGCCGAGTGACCGACGACGCCTGAGCCGCCGGTGCGGTTCACGACGTTGAACGGCTGGCCGAGGTCCTTCTCCAGCAACGCCGCCACGATACGCGCGGTTGCGTCGGTGCCGCCGCCCGCGCCCCAGGGCACGACGACCGTTACCGGGCGCGCGGGATAAGCCTGCGCGAAGGCAGGGCCGAGCTTGAGACCGGCGGCGGCGGCCGCGGCGGCGGAAGTTGCCGCAAATGCGCGGCGTGTCAGTTTCGTCATGGCGTCCTCCCTGCGGCGTTTGCCGCTCTTGTCTGATCTCTAACATGCTAGCGCCCGCGGTGCGGGGCAGGCAAGGCGCTGCGTGGCGAGATGTACGCCAATTGGAGCGGGGTCAGCGCATCGCGCATCTGCCGGGACTCATCTATCGTGTGACTTCTCTTGTCTTCGTCCGGAACCAAATCCGCCTGTCCGTGTTTTTTGCTGAATTGGTTGGCACGATGAACCTGCGTTCTGGTCTTGCGGAATTGATGCGCCGGCTGGCGGTCTTGGTCGATCCGTCCAGCCGACGCGCGTCCGTCCGCCCGGACGAAAGCTCGGACAATTCCCAGGAGGCGCTGCGCGACTTGGAAGAGCGTCTGCGCCTCGCACGTCGCGCCACGGGCCTCGGCATGTACGAGATCGATTGGGTTGCGCGGCGGCGCTACTGGTCGCCGGAGTTGCGCGCAATCCTGCGTGTACCGGCCGATCTCGATATCAATGCCGGTTCCGACCTGCTCGAGCGTGTCATCCCAAAGGAAATGCGCGCGCGGTTCCGCGAGAAGCTGGATGCTTCGCTCGCGCCGGGCAACAACGGCGACTACGAGGATGAGCACCGCATCACGCGCTTCGACGGGTCCGCGGGCTGGATCCTGTTGCGCGGAAAGACCTTCTTCCAGGAGGGACTCGAAGGACGGCGCCCAACGCGCTCGATCGGTCTCGTGGTCGACATCACCGACCGCAAGCACGGCGAGGAGGCGAACGCGCTGCATGCTTCCACCGTACTGTCGTCGAGCGACGCGATCTTCTCGATCGATCCGGACCGGATCATCAGGACGTGGAACCCCGGCGCTGAGCGGCTGTATGGCTACAGCGCAGCGGAAGCGATCGGCCAATCGCTGGAAATGATCTGCCCGGAGGAGATCCGCGATGAACAGGCCGGGCTTTATGCGGAGACGATGAACGGCAAGCCGGTGCTTCTGGAAACCGTGCGACGCCGCAAAGACGGCGTCTTGATTCCCATCGGCATCTCAGGTTCGCCGATCTTCGCGCCCGATGGCCGCGTTACCGGTGTTGCGGCGGTGCATCGCGACATGACGGAGAACCGCGACAACAAAGAGCACCTCGCATTCACGCTGCGCGAGCTCTCACACCGCACGAAGAACATGCTCGCAGTGGTGCAGGGCCTCGCGCACATGATCGCGCGACGATCGGATGAGATCGAAGATTTCGAAGTGCGCTTCCGCGGCTGCATCCAGGCGCTCGCCTTCAGCCACGATCTGCTCGTGGCGCACGACTGGCAGGGCGCGACGCTCGAGGAGTTGCTGCGCATCCAGCTTGCCCCATTCGGCGGCATTGATGCCGGCAAAATCACTCTGCAAGGGCCGGAGGTGCATCTCGCGCCGCAGACGATGCAGTCGCTCGGCCTGATCATGCACGAGCTTGCCACCAACGCGACCAAACACGGCGCGCTGTCGAGTCCGGCGGGCTCGGTCGCGATCGGCTGGACCCGCGACCCCGCCAGCAATGGGGTGAGGCTCAACTGGCAGGAGCGCGGTGGCCCGCAGGTCAGGCAACCGAAGCGCAAGGGCTTCGGTCAGGTGGTGTTCGAGCGGATCGGGGCCTCGCTCGACGGCGATATTTCAATCGACTTCCGCCCCGAGGGGTTCGTCTGCGACGTCACGATCGCGGCCAACAATCTGGTCGCGCCCGGCAAGACCGGACAAAACGGCTCGCAGCGCTTCAGCGATAGGAGGCGCTGACAGGAATATATTGTTGATATTTTTCAGTACCTTACGGTAATAAGCCGACACCACTGCCAGAGCGAACGTTAACTCGTGGGCGACGAATTTTCTGCTCTGTTGCCCGAAAATCAGGTATCATCGTGCCTGGTGGAAGGGTGCGGGAGATACTTCATGCGTCGGCTCGCGGCGACCCTTTGCCTTGCGTCGCTTCCTTTCCTTCAGGTCAGCGCTACCTCCGCCTCCGATCTCGTTTGGGAGGTGCAGAATCCGTTCCGCTTCTTCAAGAAGCCGGCGGCATTCGCCCTGCATGAGAAGGCATTCGAGGCAGTGCGCGGCAAGGCGGATTCGCCTCTCCCGGCAAATATCGTCTGGCGCACCGAGCGCCGTCTGAACGATCCCGATTGCGTCGACAAATCGAGCCCTGGGCGCTGCTACGACACCAAGCGCGCCGGCTACGAGCGCTCGCGCCTCGGCTGGGCGGCGCAGACGCTGGAGTTGACCTGCTACGAACGCAACTCGCGGCCCTTCCGCTACATGGGCGTGTGCGAGCGGCAGTATTCGTGGGGCACCGCGAAGGAAGACTACGTTCTGCCCGATGCGCACACCGTGGACGTCACGCTTTCCCCCGCACGGCTTGCCGAGGCGGGCGCGGGCGAATGCACGTTCTCTTGGGCGCCGCGGGCGGGCGCCGGCAAGGGCGAGACCGTCAAGCAGCCGTGCAAAAAGCCTTTCGTGATCAAGCGCGTGCCGTATTCGCCCGACCGGAAGGTGTCCGGCGCGAACATCAAGGTCACGCTGCCCGACGGGCGCGAACTCACCGAGACTGTAATCGTCGAGGACGTGCTCGTGGTTGCGATCGGCGACTCGTTCATGTCGGGCGAGAGCAATCCGGATCGCCCGGTTTCGTTCAGCGCATCGCGCCAGATGGTCTACGACCCACAAATGGCGAACGATCGCGAGCAGCTCGCCTCGCGCGGGCTCGACAGGGCGAAGGCGAACGCATTCGGTCTCGCTTCGACCGACAGTGCATTCGACGCGAAGAGCCTGCCGCGCCGCAAGATGGAAGACGAGGCGAAGGGCCTCGTCTATCGCCCGAACTCCGCTGAATTCCAGGCCGCGTTCGACAAGGGTGCCGCGCAGTGGCTCTCGGCGGACTGCCACCGCTCGCAATACGGCTATCCGTTCCGCGTCGGCCTTGCGATGACGCTGGAGAACCGCCATCGCGCCGTGACGCTGGTGAGCGTCGCGTGCTCGGGTGCCGACGTCATGGGCCTGTTCACGGACCATGACGCGCGCGAGCGCGCAGGTGAGAAAGGCGGCGCCAAGGTGCCGCCGCAACTCGACCAGCTTGCCGATCTCATGTGCCGCGGCGGGCGGCAGGGCCGCACGCAGTCCGCGAGTTATACGCTGCCGACCTACAAGTACGGCAGCACCGGGATTTCGTCACAGACCGTGTCGAAGCAATGGTGTCCGCCGGCCAGCCGCAAGCGCGGAATTGATCTCGTGCTGCTCTCGATCGGCGGTAACGACATCGGGTTCGGTGCGCTCGCGCTCTATGCCAGCATCGAGAATGCGCGCGACCTTGCGCCGATCGCAGCGCTCGCTGGCGGCGAGCTGCGCTTCGGCCCGGACGTGGCCCGCACTTACCTCGGCCAGCTCGACAAACGCATCAAGGCGGTGCGCGACGCGCTGGTCGACGGCTTCGGCGTCGAGCCGTCACGCGTGTTGCAGAATGCCTATGAGCCCATTCAATTCGACGAGGTCGGCGGCTATTGCGGCGGACAGCCGACCCTCGGCATGGACGTGCATCCCTCGCTGAAGGTGAACAAGGCGCGGCTGAACGAGGCTGCCGACGTCGCGGCCGAGTTGCAGAAGCGGCTCGACTGCATGGCCTCGACGCGGAACCGGCGTGACTGTCCGGCGAATCTCGCGACCGGGACCGGCACCGGCTTCCGCTTCGTCACCGAGCACACGGCCGACTTCACCAAGCGCGGCATCTGCGCGCGCGACCCGACCCGCGCGCTGATGGACCAGGCTTCGATGAAGATGCCGCGCCGTTCCAAGATGACCGACGACTGGGAGCCGTACTCGCCTGCCGGCGCGCTGCCGTACGCGCATCGCTGGCGGCTCATTCACAATCCCAACGATGCGTTCCTGACCGCCAACACGCATCGCGAGGGCATCTCGCCGTTCGACATTCTCCAGCCGGCCTTCGCGGCGCTCACCTCGGGCGCGTTCCACCCAACCGCCGAAGCGCACGCGATCGTCGCCGATCACGTGATGCGCCACGTGCGCCGGATTCTCGACAAGGAGCAGAAGACGGTGGTCGAGGGGCGGCTGAACTGACGTCCTCATGGTGAGGAGCGTTGCGTAGCAACGCGTCTCGAACCATGGCGCACGTGGCCATCCTTCGAGACGCCATGCTCCGCATGGCTCCTCAGGATGAGGAGCGTCTACTCCCGCACCATTCTCGACGGCGGATCGCTACGCTTCAGTCCGGCAAAGAACGCCGCCGGATTTCGCGACATTGTCGATGAAGCACTCGTATTGGCCGCGAATTTCGACCCGCGACGCTGCGAGCATCGCCTTGTCCTGCTTGTCGCATTCGACCACGGAGACCAGCACCTCGCGGCCGTCGATCTTGAACAGCGCGTAGCCATAGCCCTTCTTGTCGGTGCCTGATTGGGGCATGCCGCCGACTTGCGCGACGTATAGTCCGCCTGCGATCGGGTGGAAGCTCACCGGATTGACCGCGCCCTTTTCGTTGACGAAGTCATAGACGTTGCCGCTGAGCCGGACCTCCATGTATTCCGACGGCTTGGTCTGGTCGCCGTATTGCTCGAACAGACCGTAGCGGCCTGGCTCGAGCGCCCGCACCGCTGTCTCGGCCAAGAACATCGGCTTGTCGGAGCCAAAGCAGCCGGAGAGGAGCGCAGACAGCACGAGCGCAAAGACCGCCGCAAGACGTTGCATGGAAACCCCTGGTGCCCTTCCGGCTCCTAACCACGCAAAAATCTATGGTATAATCACGGCATGAACGTCGCATGGACTAGGGCCGCCGAGGGATATCCGCGCCGTGCATTCACGGTCGCGGATGTCCACCGCATGATCGAGGCGGGGATCATCCGCGAGGACGAACGATTTGAGTTGATCGAGGGGGAGATCGTTCCGGTGTCGCCAAGCCACGATCCCCACGAACGCGTCAAGTCAGCTTTGAACCTGGAAATTGCACGACGGCTTCCGGATGACCTTTGGCTCAGCGTCGAAAGCAGCATCTATCTGGCGGAGCGAACCTTTGTCGAGCCGGATCTCTGCATCTATGACCGGAAGCTTATGCTTGAAGATGTCAAGGGGCCGGATCTGATGCTCGTTATCGAAGTCGCAGACTTTACTCTGGCTTTTGATCTCGGCCCCAAAGCACAGCTCTACGCCAGTTATGGTGTGCAGGAGCTTTGGGTCGTGAATGCGAGGACGCGGGCGACAACCGTGCACACGGGTGCAACAGCGACCGGGTGGGCGAATGTGCGTGAGGTTGGTCCAAACGATCTCTTGCCGATGGCCGCATTGCCGGGCCTGATACTGAGACTCGCCGATCTGCCAACGTAACAACTACTCCGCTGCCGCCTTTTCGTGCCCCAGCCGCCGGTTCAAGGACTTGACCAGCTCCTCAGCGGCCTCGGCGATCACCGTGCCGGGCGGGAAGATCGCCTCGGCGCCGGCCTGTTTCAGCGCGTCATAATCCTGCGGCGGCACCACACCGCCAACCACGATCATGATGTCGCCGCGCCCCTGCTTCTCGAGCTCTGCCTTAACCTCCGGAACCAGCGTCAAATGCCCGGCGGCGAGCGACGACACGCCGATCACGTGCACGTCGTTTTCGACCGCCTGACGTGCCGCCTCGTCCGGCGTTGCAAACAGCGGCCCGACGTCCACGTCAAAGCCCAAATCGGCGAACGCCGACGCGATCACCTTCTGCCCGCGGTCGTGGCCGTCCTGACCGATCTTGGCGACGAGGATGCGCGGCCGGCGGCCCTCGTCCTGCTCGAACGCTGCGACGAGCTTGAGCACACGCGCGACGGCGTCGGTCATGCCGACCTCCCGCTTGTAGACGCCGGACAGCGTCTTGATCTCGGCGCGATGGCGCCCGAACACTTTTTCCAGCGCCATCGAAATTTCGCCAACGGTCGCCTTGGCGCGTGCCGCATCGACCGCGAGCGCCAGCAGATTGCCGTTGCCCCGATCCGCCGCGCGCGTGAGCGCCGCGAGCGCTTCCTCAACCGCCTTGGGGTCGCGCTCCGCCTTCAGCCGTGCCAGCTTGTCGAGCTGGAGCGTGCGCACGGCGGAGTTGTCGACCTTCAGCACGTCGATCGGCTTTTCTTGCGCCGGGCGATATTTGTTCACGCCGATGATCGATTGAGTCCCCGAGTTGATGCGCCCCTGCGCCTTGGCGGCCGCCTCCTCGATGCGCAGCTTCGGAATGCCGGCCTCGATCGCCTTGGCCATGCCGCCGAGCTCTTCGACCTCCTGGATGTGGCCCCACGCCTTCTTGGCAAGCTCGGCGGTGAGCCGCTCGACGTAGAACGAGCCGCCCCACGGGTCGGCAATGCGCGTGGTGCCGCTTTCTTGGCTCAGGAACAGCTGTGTGTTGCGCGCGATGCGCGCCGAGAAGTCGGAGGGCAGCGCCAGCGCCTCGTCGAGCGCGTTGGTGTGCAGCGATTGTGTATGTCCCTGCGTTGCGGCCATCGCCTCGATCGCGGTGCGCACCACGTTGTTGTAGACGTCCTGCGCGGTCAGCGACCAGCCGGAGGTTTGGCAATGCGTACGCAGCGAGAGCGAGCGCGCGTCCTGCGGCGAAAACTCCTTCATCAGCTTCGCCCAGATCATGCGCGCCGCGCGCAGCTTGGCGACCTCCATGAAGAAGTTCATGCCGATCGCCCAGAAGAACGACAGCCGCGGCGCGAAGCGGTCGACATCGAGCCCGGCCTTCATCCCGGCGCGGACGTACTCGACGCCGTCGGCGAGCGTGTAGGCGAGCTCGAGATCCTGCGTCGCGCCGGCCTCCTGCATGTGGTAGCCGGAGATCGAGATGGAGTTGAATTTCGGCATGCGCTCGGAAGCGAACGCGAAAATGTCGGAGATGATGCGCATCGAGGGAGCGGGCGGATAGATGTAGGTGTTGCGCACCATGAATTCTTTGAGGATGTCGTTCTGGATCGTGCCGGAAAGCTTCTCCGGCGGCACGCCCTGCTCCTCGGCCGCCACGACGTAGAGAGCGAGCACGGGCAGCACCGCGCCGTTCATCGTCATCGACACACTCATCTGGTCGAGCGGAATGCCGGAGAACAGCGTGCGCATGTCGTAGATCGAGTTGATCGCGACGCCCGCCATGCCGACGTCGCCGGAAACGCGCGGGTGATCGGAGTCGTAGCCGCGATGGGTCGCGAGATCGAACGCGACCGAGAGCCCTTTCTGCCCGGCCGCGAGATTGCGCCGGTAGAAGGCGTTGGAATCCTCCGCGGTCGAGAAACCCGCGTACTGGCGCACGGTCCACGGCTGCGTCACGTACATCGCCGGGTAGGGGCCGCGCAGATAGGGCGCGATGCCGGGATAGGTGTCGAGGAAATCGAGGCCGGCGACGTCATCCGCGCCGTAGATGGGCTTCACCGGAATGCCCTCGGGCGTAAGCCAAGGCTGTGTCGCGCCTGCAGTGGCCGACGCGCCGGAGCTCGCGGCGTCGGCGAATTCCACCGAGGCAAAATCAGGGACGCGACTCATGCCAAATTCTTCTCCAAAACCGGCAGTTCACATGGTCTCGACAACACGCAATAATATCATGGCTCCAGCCGCACGTCACAACCCCGAATGCCCCGGCGACGTCATGGCAGATGCGTTGCGCCGGGATAAGGACAATTGAATGCAGCGCATGATCTTCGGGGGGATGGAAATCTCGGTGATCGATCCGCACGAGCGGGACACGAAGTATATCTACGACGAGATTTTCGTATCGCAGATCTACTACCACCCCGAGATGCGGATTCCGAAACATCCGGTCGTCATGGATGTCGGAGCAAACATCGGCCTCTATTGTGTTTGGGCGCATCGGCGATATCAGCCGAAGGATATCTACTGCTACGAGGCGAGCCCGCGGACGTTTCCATACCTCGAAGCCAATCTGGCGCGCCTCGTCGATCGAGAGACGACGAAGGTTCATGCCTTCAACCGCGCCATCGCGAGTTCGAGCGGCGAGACGCTCAAGCTGCACCAATCGCCGCTGGTCTCCGGGATCAGCACGCTCCTCGACAAGAGCAAAGTCCGCTGGGTCCAGCAGCTCTCCGCCAGCGACGAGCTCCTGACCCATGAGGTTGCGACCTCGACGGTTTCGGCCGAGTTGGCGGCGAACCAAATTCCGGCGCTCGATGTCCTCAAGGTCGACGTCGAGGGGTACTTCATGAAGGTGTTGAGGGGAATCGCGGAGCCGGATTTCGAAAGGATCCGGAATATCGTCATGGAGATCGACTATGCGGCGGAAGCCGAGGTCACGCCCGACGACGTCGAAAGGTTGCTCACCGGGAAGGGCTACCAGACCGATCGCGAGGAAGACACGCTTTACGCCTGGCGGCGATGAGCCGGCAAGCCGGCTCACAAGCGCTAAGCCTTGATGCCGAGGACGGCGTGCGCTTTTGTGAGTGCTGCCAGCACATCGCAACCGGCGTATATGAAATCCTGCACGCCTGCCTCTTTCAGGGCGCGTTCCAGTTCGCCGGGGCGGCCTGCCAGATAGATATGGGCGGCACCGGTGGATGTCAGCGCGAGCGCCGCCTCGGCCGCTTCGGCCGCATAGACCTTGTCGGATGAGCAGAGGCACACGAGCTTCGCGCCCGATGCCTTGAATGCCGCAATCATGCCGTCGCGGCTGGCGAAGCCGTCGTTGGAAACGGCCTCGATCCCGCCCGCCTCGAAGAAATTCTTCGCGAACAGTGCGCGCGCGGTGAAGTCAGAAAGCCCGCCAAGATTTGCGAGGAAAACTTTCGGCCGCGAGCCGGTCGCGGCGAGCGCGCGGTCCGATGTGTCACGCAAGTTCTCGAATGGCTCGGCAAGCCGGATGCGCGGGAGCGCCGCGTACTCGGTCTGCTCCCTCCCCCCATAGCCCGTCGAAGACGGGCGTAAACGCCCTGACGGAGGGGGAGGGGTGGGGAGGGGGGTGGCTTTCGGTGCGACGTCTTCGACATGCACCGCCGCTTCATGGATATCGGGAAACTCGCTCGTGCCGGTGAGCGCATCCTTGCGTCGCGCGATATTCTTCTCACGCTCCGCGCGCGTCGCCGCGACCTTCGCTTGAATGAGACCCTGCTCAAGCGCGGCATCAGCGCCGCCCGTCTTCTCGATCTCCTGAAACAGCGACCAGGCGGCATCACAAAGCTGCCGCGTCAAATCCTCGATCCCGCCGGACCCGGCTGTCGGATCGGACACCTTTGCGAGGTTCGACTCTTCCAGCAGAATGAGTTGCGTGTTGCGCGCGATGCGGCGCGCGAACGCATCCGGCAGGCCGATTGCGGCGGTGAAAGGGAGCGCCGTGATCGCATCCGCTCCGCCGAGACCGGCGGCGAATACGGCGATGGTCGAGCGCAGGATGTTCACGTAAGGATCGCGCCGCGTCATCATGCGCCATGCGGTCTCGGCCGCCACCCAAGCCGGCGCGGGCACAAGCCCGCAGGCCTGCTCGACGCGCGCCCACAGTTTTCGGATTGCGCGGAATTTTGCGATGGTGAGGAACTGATCCGCGTCGGCGGCGAAGCGGAAATAGATCATGCGCCGCGCCGCATCGAGCCCGATGCCGGCTCCCTCCAATGTGCGCAGATAGCTCACCGCAACGGCGAGCGCGAAAGCCAGTTCTTGCGCCTCCGAGCCGCCCGCGTTGTGAATGACGCGCCCATCGGCCACCGCGAACGGGCCGCGAAAGCCTTGGGCTGCGAGTTCGCCGACCTGCGCCGCGAAAGCAAGCGCGATCTCCTGCCAATCGCCTTGGCCCATGGCCGCCAAGTGCCCCAGCGGATTGAGGGCCGCGCGCATCTCGACCGACGCAGGCGCAATGCCGCGCCGCTTGACCAGCGTGGCCAAATTCCTGGCCGCGTCGCGAGTCCCGGCCGCGACGTGGAAGTCAATGACGACACCGGCGTCGAGATAGACCCCGTCGAGAACGCGCTCCAATGTTTCAATGGAGCTGTCGAGCCCGTAGCCGTTCGCGTTGACCGAGCCTTTGCAGACGATCGTCAGCCCGGTCGCGCCGTTTTCCAGATCGTGCAGCGCCTGCTCGTTCGCGGCCGCGGGATCGGGATGGTCGACGCGCTGCATCACCGCCCATGCGCTGCCCGGCGCGCGGGCCGCCAGCGGCCGGGCGTCCGGCGCGCGTCCATAAAGCGGCTGG
The DNA here is from genome assembly GCA_963778455.1 of uncultured Alphaproteobacteria bacterium. Classification (GTDB taxonomy): domain Bacteria; phylum Pseudomonadota; class Alphaproteobacteria; order Rhizobiales; family Xanthobacteraceae; genus PALSA-894. The sequence continues at coordinate 157,040 of CAVZUL010000004.1, read as the reverse complement.
ATCGCCAGTCCGTCGTATGTGCGCGCGACGAGGCGCCTGTCGAACGGCGCGCCTTTGAGCACGCCGTCGACCAGCTTCAGCCACGCCTCGCGCGTGGCCGCTGGAAATTCGGCAGCGAATGCAAGCTCTTCCGCGTCAGACATGAAAAACTTCTAGCACGTGTCCGCGGAACCGAATGCAATGAAAGTGCCGCGGCCGCAAGAGCCGCTCATCGCGGCGGCAGCCTCTCGATACCGGCGGCATCAAGCTGCGCCAGCACGTCGCGCACGCGCCGGCCAGCGATGATTGCGATCCGGGACGATTTCGGCAAGCGGCACGAGCACGAAGGCGCGCTCGAACAGGCGCGGATGCGGCAGCGTCAACCCCGGCTCGTCGACCGCAATATCATCGTAGGCGATGAGGTCGATGTCGATCGTGCGCGGACCCCAGCGCTGCTCCTTCGCGCGCTCGCGGCCGAGTGCGCGCTCGACGGTCAGCGCACGATCGAGCAGCGCGCGGGGCGACAGCGCGGTCTCGACCGCTATGGCGCAATTGATGAAAGGCGGCTGATCGGTCACGCCCCACGGCGGCGTGCGGTAGTCGGAGGAGCGCGCCATCAGTTTCACTTTTGCGCCCTCGGCAAACAGCGCGATCGCCTCATCCAGCGTCTCCCGCACGTCGCCGACATTGCCTCCAAATCCGAGCAATACCTCACTCATGTCGCGCCTTCCGGATCGCATCCATCACGCGCAGGGCCTGCACGGTTTCGGCCACGTCGTGCACCCGAACGATGTCGGCGCCCGCGAGCGCGGCGAGCACATTGCCGGCAATTGAGCCGCCGATGCGCTGTTCCGGCTTCGACGGCGAGACAAAATCGATGAACCGTTTGCGCGAAAGCCCCATCAGTAGCGGCAGCCCGAACGAACGCAATTCGCCGAGCCGCGCGATCATCGTGATGCTCTGCTCGGGGGTCTTGCCGAAGCCGATACCGGGATCGAGCACGATGCGCCCGCGCGCGATGCCACCCTTCGCGGCGATGTCCAGGGAGCGGGAGAAAAAGGCCTGCGCATCGGCCATGATGTCGAGCGCGGGATTGGGCGCGTCGCGGTTGTGCATCACGATCACCGGCACGCCGTGGTCGGCGGCAACGCGGGCCATATCCGGATCGCGCTGCAGGCCCCACACGTCGTTGAGGATCGCGGCGCCCTGTTCGAGCGCCCACGCGGCGACCTTCGCCTTGATGGTATCGATCGAGACCGGCAGGCCGAGTTCGATCACCGGCCGCAGCACCGGGGTCAGGCGCGCAAGCTCGTCGTCCAGCGAAACCGGCTGCGCGCCGATGTAAGGCCGGGTCGATTCCGCGCCGACATCGAGGAGATCCGCGCCTTCGGCCTGCATGCGCCGTGCATGCGCAATCGCGACCTCAGGGCCGAGGAACCGGCCGCCATCGGAAAACGAGTCAGGCGTGACGTTGAGAATGCCCATCACAAGCGGCCGCCGCTTGGCGAGCAGTTGGTCGAGCGGCGAAACCTGGTTTCGCGTAGTGGAGTTGGTCAACACCATCGGGCCGCTTTGCGGCGACGCAGCAGAGGAGTCAAGCACACTTAGTAAGTGATTTTCGGCGCAAGTTTCCGGGCATCCGCGATCCAGTGCTCGACGCGTTTTGCGGTCGGCAGCAGGTTCACGCGCTTGCGCTTGGCATTGGCGGCGGCCATCGCTTCGGCGAGCCGGCCGGGGTTGCGGTACTTCAGCTCCCTCACGGTATCGACGCCGGCGTCCTTGAGCAGCTCCGCATAGGGCTCGCGCACGCCCTTGATGCGCATGCGATCGGCGAGATTGGCCCAGCGCAGCACGGTTTGCTCGCTGACGTCGAGCTTTTCGGCCAGAATCTTGCGGTCTTTCGCGGTCTTCGATGCTTCCAGCAGCTTTTCGGTGGTCCGGATGCCCAGCGTCTTCAATTTGGCCACCATCGCAGGCCCGATGCCCACGATCGCCGAAAGAGGATAAGACACGCGCGTCTCCTTCGTTCCGTCCGGGCGCGCAGCGACAGCCAGGAGCCGGCGCGCGCCATGCGGGTGCAGAGTGTTAGGTGAAGTGATCGATACAGAGTACGCGTGTTACGCACTCGCCGGCGATGCGGCGTCTATCGAACGTGATCATGATCCCCCTCATGCCCCGCGCTGCGGCAGGTTACACTGATCTTGAACAGGCCTCGGCACAAACACAAGCACGAGATGCGGCAAGCGTCGAGGCTATCAACCGCTCACCATCAGCGTTCGTTCGTGAGCGTGACTGCAAGGACACAGATCATTTCGGCTGCGCTACGGCCGGTGGAAAGCATGAGCCGCGCCCTCTATAACGATTGGCGTGGCGACGCAACGCAACCTCGCGCGCGGGCTGCACGGAGCACGGCGATGGCTGATCTCGATCAGGACGGCAAAATCTACGTCGGCAAGAGCGTCAAGCCCGAATACCTGACGCTGCACTACGGCAATCGCCACGGTCTCGTGACCGGCGCGACCGGGACCGGCAAGACCGTGACGCTGCAAGTCCTGGCCGAAGGCTTCTCGCGCGCCGGTGTTTCCGTGTTCGCCGCAGACATCAAGGGCGACCTGTCCGGCATCGCCGCCGTGGGTGAAGCCAAGGAACCATTCGTCAAGCGCGCCAAAGAGCTCGGCTTCGACTACCAGCCGGACGAATTCCCCGTGATCTTCTGGGACCTGTTCGGAGAGCAGGGCCATCCGGTGCGCGCGACCATCTCGGAAATGGGCCCGCTGCTGCTGTCCCGGCTGATGGACCTGAACGATGTTCAGGAAGGCGTGCTGAACATCGCGTTCCGCGTCGCCGACGAGCAGGGCCTGCTGCTCCTCGACCTGAAGGACCTCCGGGCCATGCTCGGATTCATCGCCGAGCACGCCAAAGAGCTCACCACCCAATATGGCAACGTCTCGAAACAGACCATCGGGACGATCCAGCGCCAGTTGCTGGTATTGGAGAACCAGGAGGGCACCAAATTCTTTGCCGAGCCGGCGCTCGATCTGAAGGATTTCATGAAAGTCGACCGCGACGGGCGCGGCATCATCAATGTTCTGGCCGCCGACAAGCTGATGGAGAACCCGCGCCTCTACGCGACGTTCCTGCTGTGGCTGCTCTCGGAGCTGTTCGAGGAGCTGCCCGAGGTCGGCGACCCGGAAAAGCCGAAGCTCGTGTTCTTCTTCGACGAGGCGCATCTCCTGTTCAATGACGCGCCCAAGGCACTTTTGGAAAAAATCGAGCAGGTGGTGCGGCTGATCCGCTCCAAGGGCATCGGCGTCTATTTCGTCACGCAAAATCCGCTCGACGTGCCGGACAAGGTGCTGGCACAGCTTGGCAACCGGGTGCAGCACGCGCTGCGCGCGTTCACCCCGCGCGACCAGAAAGCGGTGCGCGCCGCCGCCGAGACCTTCCGCGCGAACCCGAAGCTCGATACCACAAAGGTGATCAGCGAGCTCGGCAAGGGGGAGGCGCTGGTCTCGTTTCTGGAGGGCAATGGCACGCCCTCGATGGTCGAGCGCTGCATGGTGCGGCCACCCTCGGCGCGCGTCGGGCCGGTCAGTCCCGACGAGCGCGCGGCGGTGGTCAAGAAGAGCGCCGTGAAGGGCAAATACGACCAAACGGTCGATTCTGAAATCGGCCTACGAGATGCTGCAGCAGCGCACCAAGGAGACCGCAGCACCCGTTCCGACCGGCCAGCCGGGCGGGGCGCCGCAGGAGCAGCGAAGCGTGCTCGGCGGCATCGGCGACATGCTGGGCTCGATCTTCGGCACAAGCCGCCCGCGCGGGACGCGCCTCTCCACGGGTCAGTTGATCACGCGCGAAATCACCCGCTCGGTGACCAATCGCGTCGCCGGCCAGATCGCCGGGAGCATCGGCAAGTCGATCGGCGGGTCCATGGGTAATTCGGTCGGGCGCGCGATCGTGCGCGGGACCCTGGGCGGCATTTTACGGCGGTGATTCCACCTTTGGTCATTCCGGGGCCGGCCGAAGGCCGGAGCCCGGAATCCATAACCACAGGCGTTGCGAAATGGCTCGACCAGTGCGACACGGATAGGCTTGTGGTTATGGATTCCGGCCCGCGCTTTGCTCGGCCGGAATGACCAGCATTTTCCCGGAGACACTGATGACTTCTGCCGCCAAAGCCTTGCCTGCCGTGCTCGAGCGGATCGATGCCGATCTCGACAAGAGCCTGAGCCGTCTGTTCGACCTCGTCCGCATCCCGTCCATTTCGACCGACAGCGCCTACAAGGAACACTGCCGCGCGGCGGCCGATCATGTGGCGAAGGACCTGACGAGCTTGGGCTTCGAGGCTGCGGTGCGTCCGACCGCAGGGCATCCGGTGGTTACGGCCAAGAGCAACGGCGCCGCGAACGGCGGGCCGCGCGTGCTGTTCTACGGCCATTACGACGTGCAGCCGGTCGATCCGCTCGACCTGTGGACGACGCCGCCGTTCGAGCCGCGCGTCGACAAGCTGCCCGACGGCCGCAAGATCATCGTCGGGCGCGGCGCGTGCGACGACAAGGGCCAGCTGATGACCTTCATCGAGGCGTTGCGTGCCTACAAGGCCGTGACCGGCAAGCTGCCGATCGACGTGACGATGTTGATCGAGGGCGAGGAGGAATGCGGCTCGAAAAGTCTGTTCGATTTCGTGCGCAGCAACGCCGCCGAATTCAAGCGCGATCTCGCGCTGGTGTGCGATACCGGCATGTGGAGCCCGACAACGCCGCTGGTAACGACCTCGCTGCGCGGCCTGCTGTATGAAGAAGTGAAGGTCACCTGCGCGGACCGCGATCTGCACTCCGGTCTGTTCGGCGGGGCGGCCGCCAATCCGATCCGGGTGCTCGCCCGCATCATCGCGGCGCTGCACGACGAGAACGGCCGCGTCACGATTCCTGGCTTCTACGACGGTGTCCCGGAGCTGCCGGACGACATCAAGGCAGACCTGAAGGGGCTCAATCTCACGCCAGAGGAGTTTCTCGGCCAAGTCGGACTCAAGGTGCCGGCGGGCGAAAAGGGCCGCATGCTGATCGAGCAAATCTCCACGCGGCCGACCTGCGACGCCAACGGCATCGTCGGCGGCTACACCGGCGAGGGCGCCAAGACCGTGATCGCCGCCGAGGCCAGTGCGAAAATCTCGTTCCGGCTCGTCGGCACGCAGGACCCGGAGAAAATCCGCGATGCGTTCCGCGCGTTCGTGCGCGAACGCCTGCCCAAGGATGCGACAGCCGAGTTCATCAATCATGCCTGCAGCCCGGCGCTGCAGGTCGCCTACGAGAACCCGGCGCTCGCCAAAGCGCGCGCGGCGCTGACCGAGGAATGGGGCGCCAAGGCGGTCGCGGTCGGCTCGGGCGGCTCGATCCCGATCGTCGGCGACTTCAAGAGCGTGCTCGGCATGGACACGCTGCTGGTCGGCTTCGGCCTCGACGACGACCGCGTGCATTCGCCGAACGAGAAATACGACCTCACCTCGTTCCACAAGGGCACGCGCTCCTGGGCGCGCATCATTGCGGCGCTGGCGGGGTAGGGGCTCGTCTCGTCATTGCGAGCGAAGCGAAGCAATCCAGCTTGTCGCGAGGCTCCTGGATTGCTTCGTCGCGCTTAGCGCTCCTCGCAATGACGGTGAGGGCAGCCTGCTTACTCCCCCGACCACTGTGGCGTGCGCTTGGTCAGGAAGGCGTCGAGGCCTTCGCGAAAATCCTTGCTCATGTAGCACATCAGGATGAGGTCGTGGCCTTCCTCGGCTGAGAGCCGCGGCTGAAGGCGGCGCATCGCCTCCTTGGTGGCGCGCAGCGTGAGCGGCGCATGCCCGGCAAGCGTCTTCGCGAGTTCATCGGCACGCGCTTGCAGCGCGGTGACATCCTCCAGCACCTCGCTTAGCAGTCCGATCGCAAGCGCTTCCTGCGCCTCGACCAGGCGCGCCGTGAAAATGACATCCTTCACGCGCGCCGGCCCGAGCAGCGCAGCAAGGCGCCCGTAATTCGCCATCGACAGGCAGTTGCCGAGCGTGCGTGCAATCGGGAAACCGAACCTGGCGGTCTTGGTGCCGATGCGCAGATCGCAGCAGGCCGCAATGCCGGCGCCGCCGCCAGTGCAGGCGCCGGCGATCGCCGCAATGGTCGGCACGCGGCAGCTTTCCAGCACGCCGAGCACGCGGTCGCCCCGCGCCTCGTAGTCGATCGCGTCCTGCGGCGTGTTGAACGCGCGGAACTGATTGATATCCGTGCCTGCGGCGAAAGCCTTGTCGCCCGCGCCGGTGAATATGAGAACCTTGATGGCGCGATCGTTGTTCGCTTGCTCGCAAATCTCCGCGACGCGCTCGTACATCTGGAAGGTGAACGCGTTGCGCGCCTGCGGCCGATTGAAGGTGACGCGGCCGATGCCGTCGCGCACGTCGAAAAGGATGTCGTTGTTCTGTTCTGTCATGTTTGTCTCCGCGGAGCGCTGTCTTTGACGATGCGCCGTCGCGGGTCAAGGCCATGAACGCATTCGTGGGCGTCATTCGACGATCACCACAATGCATGGGCGATCCGTCGTTCCTGACTGGCCGCTCCGCGCGGGCAGGTGCTAGACCATGGTGCCAGGACCGGGAAGCACCATGGACGCGATGAGCGGCCGCGACAGCGCGGCCGAGACCGACTCTCCTTATGCGTGGCGACGTCTCGCGTGCACGGGGCTGATCAGCACCATCGGCGGCGTCGGCATGTGGTCATTCATCGTCGCGCTGCCGACCGTGCAAGCCGACTTCGGCATCACGCGCGCCGATGCTTCGCTCCCCTATACCCTGCTGATGCTCGGCTTCGGGATCGGCGGCATCTTCATGGGGAGGCTCGCCGACCGCCGCGGCATCGTGCCGCCGCTTCTGATCGCCATCGTGTCGCTCGGCGCCGGCTACGTGCTGTCCGCCTTCACGACCAGCATCTGGCAGCTTGCGCTGGTGCACGGGATCCTCATGGGGCTGTGCGGCACGTCGGTAATGTTCGGCCCGCTCATGGCGGACATCTCGCACTGGTTCGTGCGCCGCCGCGGCATCGCGATCTCGATCGCGGCTTCGGGCAACTACCTCGCGGGCACGATCTGGCCTCCGATCCTTCAGGCGATGATCGCGTCCATCGGGTGGCGCCAGGCCTACATGATCGTCGGACTCTTCTGTGTGGTGACGATGGTGCCGCTGGTGCTCACGCTGCGCCGCAGGCCGTCGGTCCACGCTCTCGATCAGATGGGCGCGGCCGCGACCGCCGCGCGAGGATCGCTCGGGATTTCTCCGAACGCCCTGACGGCGCTGCTCTGGGTGGCAGGCCTTGCGTGCTGCGTCGCCATGTCGATGCCGCAGGTGCATATCGTTGCCTACTGCAGCGACCTCGGCTACGGCGTCGCGCGCGGCGCCGAGATGCTGTCGCTGATGCTTGGCTTCGGCGTCGTCAGCCGCATCGCCTTCGGTTTCATCGCCGATCGCATCGGCGGGCTGGCGACATTGCTGGTCGGCTCGGTGCTGCAGACCCTCGTCCTTGTTCTGTATCTCGGTTTCAGCGGGTTGACGTCGCTCTACCTGATCTCGGCGCTGTTCGGCCTGGTGCAGGGCGGCATCGTCCCGGCCTACGCGATCATCGTGCGCGAATACTTCCCGCCCGGCGAGGCGGGCGCGCGCGTCGGAATCGTCATCATGGCAACGCTGGTCGGGATGGCGTTCGGCGGCTGGATATCGGGCGCGATCTTCGATGCGACCGGCTCCTACCTTGCGGCCTTCGCCAATGGGGCGGCGTGGAACGTGCTCAACGCCGCGATCGCCGCCTGGCTGCTGATGCGGGCGAGCCGCACCGGCAGCGGACGCCTTGCGCCGGCCTAAGCGCCGGCGCATTTCCGTCATTGCGAGCGCAGCGAAGCAATTCAGGCTCTCAAGAAAACTGGATTGCTTCGTCGCTGGACGCTCCTCGCAATGACGAAGGTGAGGCAACAGGGAATTCGCCGTGCTTTAGAGCGTCAGGCTGGCGAGTGCGCTCAAGTCACTCACGACTTTGACAGGCGCGAAGTCCGGATACTCGTCTGGCATGTTCGCGCGGTTGACCCACACGCAGCGGAAGCCGAACGCCGCCGCGCCCATCACATCCCAGCAGTTCGACGAAACGAACGCCACATCGGACGGCGCGATCTTGAAGGCGTCGGTCACGAGCGCGTAGACCTTAGGGCGTGGCTTGTAGATGCGGATCGCATCGACTGACAGCACCGCATCGAGATCGTCGCCGATGCCCGCTGCTTCGACCGCGCCTTGCAGCATGCGCGGATTGCCGTTCGACAGGATCGCGGTCTTCAAGCCCTTCGCGTGGAGAGCGCTCAGCGCCGTGCGCGCATTGGGAAATGCATCGAGCTTGAAATAGGCATCGAGCAGGGCCGAACGCAGCGCGCGGTCGACGGTTGGACAGCGTGCCAAGGCATGGTCGAGCGCGCGCTCGGTCAGGGTCCAGAAATCGACGTAATGCCCCGCCGCCGAGAGCATCCAGGCATATTCGAGTTGCTTGGCGCGCCAGATTTCCGAGCAGCGGTCCGCTTCGGGTCCTGCCGCGTCACGGTGGCGCGCAATCGCCGCATGGACATCGAATAGCGTGCCGTAGGCGTCGAACACGTAGGCGCGTGTAGGCATGGGTCCCTCCAGCCCCGCGATGTCATCCCGGCCGAGCGTAGCGAGAGCCGGGATCCATAACCACAAGTCGGAGATGATGCACGATGGATCCCGGGTCTCGGCGGACTGCGTCCGCTCTCGCCCGGGATGACAGTTGTGATCTCAGCCATCAGCGTTTTTCATGGGCAAAGTGCGCCAGAACCCCGTAAAGAAGCGCCAGAACCGCAGGAGCACGCCCATGGCGGCGAACGGCAAGCCTTCGTCCGACTGGTCCAAGACCTGGACCTTCTATGAAGGCGACTGGCACGAGGGCAATATCGGCATCGTCGGGCCGCGCACGCATGCGATCTGGCTCGGCTCCTCGGTGTTCGACGGCGCGCGCGCCTTCGAGGGCGTGACGCCGGACCTCGATCTGCATTGTGCGCGCGTGAACGACTCCGCGCCGAAGCTTTTTCTCAAGCCGCTGGTCACGAAGGAAACCTGGATGGGTCTCGTGGCGGACGGCATGAAGAAGTTCGACAACAATACGCCGCTCTATATCCGCCCGATGTACTGGGCCGAGCACGGTGGCACGCTCACCGGAGTCTCGGCCGATCCGGAATCCACGCGCTGGTGTCTGTGTCTCTACGAGACCGCGATGCCGCCTGTTTCTGCCGGCCTCTCGATCACGCTGTCGCCGTTCCGCCGTCCGACGATCGAATGCATGCCGGTCGACGCGAAGGCCGGCTGCCTCTATCCGAACAACGGGCGCGCGCTGTTCGAAGCGGCGACGCGCGGCTTCGACAATTGCCTGCTCTGCGACATGCTCGGCAACGTCGCGGAACTTGCCACCGCGAACATCTTCTTCGCCAAGGACGGCGTGGTTCATACGCCGGCCGCGAACGGCACGTTTCTAAGCGGCATCACGCGCTATCGCACCATCAAGCTGCTGCGCGATGCGGGCGTGACGGTCGTCGAGGGTTCGTTTCGCTACTCCGATTTCCAGAACGCGGACGAGATTTTCTCCACCGGCAACTATTCGAAGCTGATGCCTGTCACCCGCATCGACGAGCGCTCGTTGCAGCCGGGCCCGTTCTATCGCAAGGCGCGCGGGCTCTATTGGGATTTCGCGCACAGCGCATGATCCCGAAAAGTGGGAACCGGTTTTCGGAAAAAGATCATGCGCAAAAAATCGACTCACGATCTGAGGTCGACGGCAAACGTCACGAAGGCCAGGCCGTGCGTCAATGCGGATGAGATGTGCGCGGCTCTCGCGCCGATCTGGCACTATTTCGGCCTGAACCCGCCGTCCGGCGATGGGATCAAGCACTTCAAGCGCGTGCTCCCGTTCGAGCGCGTGCACGCCGGCTTCGACGGTGACCGGATCGTCTCGGGGACCGGCGCGTTTCCATTCGATCTCACCATCCCGGGCGGGCAGGTGAAAGCCGCCGGCGTCACCGTGACCGGCGTCCTGCCGACACATCGCCGCCGCGGCTACCTGCGCGCGTTGCAGCGCTCGCTCTTCGATGATGCGCACGCACGCGGCGAGCCGGTCGCGGTGCTGTGGGCGACCGAAGACACGATCTATGGCCAGTTCGGCTACGGCATGGCCTCCATGGCGGCGGAGATCGACGTGCCGCGCGACCGAACCGCGCCGTTCGCACCGAACGCCGTACGCTCGGAGGCGCGGCTTGTGCCGCTTGAGCAAGCCGAACCATTGGTCGCGCCGATCTACGATCGCGTGGCGAATGTTACGCCCGGCATGTTCGCGCGCACCTCGGAATGGTGGCAGGACCGGGTGTTGAACGATATGGAATGGAAGCGGCGCGGCGGCGGATATCTACAGTGCGCCGTGCTGGAGACCGGCGGCAAGCCGGCCGCCTACGCACTCTATCGGATCAATCCCGTCTTCGAGCGCGGCGTCCAGACCGGCAACATCTTTGTCGTCGAGGCGATGGGCGCTTCAGCCGCAAGCGACCAACGCCATCTGGCGCTTCATTTTCGAGATCGACTGGCTGGCGCGCGTCAAGGCACATTACCTGCCGCTCGATCATCCGCTCCTGCTGTCGCTTGCGGACCCGCGCCGGCTGAATTTCCTTGTTCGCGAAGGACTATGGGTACGGCTGATCGATGTCGGCGCGGCGTTGTCCGCGCGCGGCTATGCGGCGGAGGGTCCAATCGTGATCGAGGTCGCCGACGAGTTCTGTCCGTGGAACGCCGGGCGCTGGCGTGTCGCGCGCGGCAGTGTTGAGAAAACCACGGCGCGAGGCCGACCTCGCCTGCGACGTCGCCTCGCTCGGCTGCGTCTATCTTGGCGGCTTCACGTTTGCGCAGCTCGAGCGCTCCATGCGCGTGAAGGAATTGCGCGCCGGCGCGATCGCGCGGGCTGATGCGATGTTCCACAGCGATCGCGCACCGTGCTGTCCTGAGTTATTCTGATCCCTATGACTAACAAGCCGCCCGATCGCCTCTCTAACGACCCGGACAGCCCGTTCTACGACGCTGCCTTGCTCGAACGCGGCATTGGCATCCGCTTTGCCGGACAGGACAAGACCAACGTCGAGGAATACTGCGTCAGCGAGAGCTGGATTCGGGTCGCTGCCGGCAAGGCGCTCGACCGCAAGGGCAAGCCGCTGACCATCAAGCTGAAGGGCCCGGTCGAGCCCTATTTTCGCGACGAGCCTCCGCCGTCATCGCCCGCGTAGGCGGGCGATCCAGTAGACTCGATGATGGTGATTACTGGATGCCCCGCCTTCGCGGGGCATGACAGCTGAGAGGTAGCAATGCTACCCGCCGGCGCGCGCGAGCGTTTGATCGACCTCTTCCCAATTGACGAGGCTGATCCCAGAACGCCTCGAGGTACTTTGGACGGGCGTTGCGGTAGTCGATGTAATACGCGTGTTCCCACACGTCGCAGCCAAGGATGGGGGCGGCTCCCTTCACCAGCGGGCTTTCGCCGTTCGGCGTCTTGTCGATCATCAGCTTGCCGTCCTTGAAGGCGATCCAGCACCAGCCCGAGCCGAACTGGCTGACGCCGGCCGCGATGAAGTCCGCCTTGGCCTTCTCGATGCCGCCGAGGTCCCTATCGATCGCGTTCCTCAGCTTGGCCGGCAGCTCGCCGCCGCCGTCCTTCTTCATCCATTTCCAGAACATGGTGTGGTTGTAGTGCTGGCCCGCGTTGTTGAAGACGGCGGGATTCTTGCCGTGCGAGCCCTTGACGATCTCCTCGAGGTCCTTGCCTTCCCACTCGGTGCCCTTCAGCGCATTGTTGCCGTTGGTGACATAGGCTTGATGGTGCTTGTCGTGGTGAAATTCGAGCGTCTCTTTCGACATGTAGGGCGCGAGCGCGTCGTGCGGATAGGGGAGGTCGGGCAGCGTAAAGGCCATGATCAACTCCTTGGGGGCGGGAAGCGAAACGGCGTAACCCTCGCCACGGGTTGGGGACTGGGGCGAGTTCCATCCTCTAGATAGGCCGGGCCTGCGCTGGCGGCAACGCCGTTGTTTCGGCCGCGCCGTGTCGCCGGTGCAACGGTCGACGGCTATCATCTTGGAAACACTTGCCGCGGCGCGTTGGTTCCGGGAATGTGGCATCAGGGGGCCTGCTGATGCATCTGCTGCTGCTGTTGTTGGGCGCCGTGCTGGCAGCGGCCGGCGCCGCGATGGTGCGTCTACGCCGTGCCGGTCGAGGACGTGGCGGCGGCCGCGCTGTTCACGTCCGGCGTGGTGGCAATCGTTGGCGCGCTGATTCTGGCGGCACTCGCCGCGGCCGTGCGCAACCTCGAGCCGGATTGCCGAGCGCCTGCACATCCAGCCTCTTCCCGTCCCGCCGGTCGCGGCGGTCGAACGCGAAGACCCGGCGCCCCGGCCGGTACGCGCCGCGCCCCCTGCGGCAGAGACGGCACGATCTTCGCTGCTCGGCTGGCTCGGCCGCGCAAGCTCGCCGGTCCGCTCGCGCGTTGCGCCCATGGCGGCACCCACGAGAGTCGGAGCCGGAGCCCGCGACTCCGCCAGTCGACCTCGCGCCGCTCACCCGCATCCCGGAGACGGCACCGGCGCCCGCTCCCGCGCCGCCCCTGCGTGCGCCACTACCGAAGCCGGCGGCGACGCCGAACAGCGCTGCCACGACGGTCTATCGCTCCGGCGTGATCGACGGCATGGCCTATTCGCTGTTCATGGACGGATCGATTGAAGCCGAACTGCCGACCGGCCGTGTCAAGTTCGCGACGATCGACGAGCTGCAACAATATCTGGCGAGCAGGAAATCATAAGCTCACACCTCGGACGGCGCTCCCACGAGATCGATGGCGAACGCGTAAGAGATCGCTACTTCCTTCAGCCGGTCGAAACGTCCGGCGGCGCCGCCATGGCCGGCTTCCATGTTGGTGCGCAGTGCGATCAGGTTATCGCCTGTGTTGAGGCTGCGCAGTTTCGCGATCCATTTCGCCGGCTCCCAATAGGTCACGCGCGGATCGGTCAACCCCGCGAGCGCCAGGATGGCCGGATAGCTCTGCGCGCGCACGTTCTCGTAGGGCGAGTAGCCGAGCATGATGCGGAAAATCTCCGGATCGGTGACCGGATTTCCCCACTCCTGCCATTCGGGCGGCGTCAGCGGCAGCGAGCCATCGCTCATCGTGTTGAGCGCGTCGACGAACGGCACTTCGGCGATGATGCCGCCGAACAGGTCGGGCCGCATGTTGGAGACCGTGCCCATGAGCAGGCCACCCGCCGATCCGCCGTGCGTTACGATCTTGCCCGGCGCCGCGTAGCCCTGCGCCTGCAGAATGCTCGGCGGCCGCGATGAAATCCGTGAACGTGTTCACCTTCTTGAGCAGCTTGCCGTCCTGATACCAGTGCCAGCCCTTCTCGGTGCCGCCGCGGATATGCGCGATCGCGTAGACGAAGCCGCGATCGACCAGCGACAGGCGCCCGGTCGCGAACGAGGCCGGCATCGCATAGCCGTATGAGCCGTAGCCGTAGAGCAGGAGCGGTGCGGTGCCGTCCGGCTTGATATCCTTGCGATGCAGGATCGAGATCGGAACGCTCTCGACCGTCCGGCGCCTTCGCCTGCAAACGCCGCGTCACATAGGCCGCGGGATCGTGTCCGCTCGGCACCTCCTGACGCTTGCGCAAGGCGCGCGCGCGCGTCTTGAGGTCGTAGTCCCACACCTCGTTCGGCGTCGTCATCGACGAATAGTGGAAACGCAGCTGATCGGTCACGAACTCGTAGCCGCCCTCGGCACCGAGCGAATAGGCTTCCTCGGCAAATGCGATCGCGTGCTCTTCGCCGCTTGCGATGTGCCGCACCACGATGCGCGGCAGGCTGTCTTCACGCTCGAGCCGGATCAGCCAGTTCGAGAACAGCGTGACACTGAGCACGTAAACTCCGCGACGATGCGGGATCAGATCGCGCCAGTTCTCGCGCCCGCTGTCGGCGAGCGGCGTGATCGCGACCTTGAAATCCTCGGCGCCGTCGCGCGTTCGTGCGCACCACGAGTATTTCTTGCCCGTCCCAGCTCGGATGATGCTCGACATCGTATTGCACCGACGTTTCGCGCGCCGCGACGAGCCGCGGTGTTGCATCCGCTACGGTCAGATCGACCAGCCAGGATTCCGAGGTCTCGTGATCGTGCACCGAAATATCGGCGAAGCGTCCGGACTGCGTGCGGCCGAGCGAAACGAAGAAGCGGCTGTCCTTTTCTTCGTAAACGAGCGCGTCGTCGCTTGCGGGCGTGCCGAGCCGGTGACGATAGACCCGCGAGGGCCGGTGATTGTTATCGAGCCGCACGTAATAGAATGCCGATGAATCGGCGGTCCACACCGGCGAGCCGGAAACCTCGGGAACGATATCCGGCAGATCGTCGCCCGTGCGGAGATCGCGGACGCGCAACGTGTCGATCTCCGAGCCTCTATCGTCCGCCGACCATGCGAGCAGCCGGTGGTCGGGCGAATGCTGCCGTGCCGCCGAGCTGGAAAAACGCCTTGCCGGCGGCGAGCGCATCTCCATCGAGCATGACCTGCTCGTCGCCGCCCTCGCGCGGCTGACGGCAGATGATCGGGTGCTGCCCGCCTTCGCGGTAGCGCACGTAGTACGCGTGCGGGCCGTCCGGGCTCGGCACCGTGGAGTCATCCTCCTTGATACGCCCCTTCATCTCGGCGAACAGGGTTTGCTGCAGCGCTTCGGTGTGGCCGAGTGCGGCCTTGGTGTAGGCATTCTCTTCGGTGAGATAGGCGCGGATCTTCGGATCGAGCACCGATGGATCGCGCATCACGTCGCGCCAATTGTCCGCACGCAGCCACGCGTAGTCGTCGGTGAGCGTCACGTCGTGCCAGGTTGAGGTCTTCGGATGACGCTCCGCGCGCGGTGCAGGTGGCAAACGCGACGTGCGTTCAAGCATCATGTCCTCCGCGAGCGATGATACGACGAACGGTTAGTAGCAGCCGATCGCGCGGCCTGCAGACGCGCCGCTACGTTCTACGCTGACTTAGGAAGCGCTTGCGCCCGGACAAGTCATGTTGCGCAATCCCAGGGTTTGGAGCGACTTGTTTACGCACAGAACCTTGTCGGCGGGTCTGTGCGCCGCGCAAATCAAGTTGCGACATGATTACGCGGGGCATTTGACCAAGAAATCGCAAGATCGTGATGGATATCGTGGCATAATAGCTTGTCTCAACTTGAAGATCAGGCTCCACAATACTATAAATCGATGTAATAGGGATGCGTCCGATTCGTAACCGAGTGGACGCGCCCCGTTGAGTGAAGCGCCGGCGCGCATGGCCACGCTCGATCGCAAGCTGCGTAAGACCGTCGCTGTCTGATCTGACCCCCAGGTCAATGAGTGGTGAGAACATCCATGAACAATGATGCGGGCGGCAGTTTCATCGAACTCACGGCCGACATCGTATCGGCCTATGTCAGCAACAACCCGGTCTCGGCGAGCGAAATTCCGAGCCTGATCAATCAGGTGCATTCGGCGCTGATGCGCGTCTCGGTGGGCCAGAGCGAGGCCCAGCCGGAGCCGCTCAAGCCGGCCGTCTCGGTCAAGAAGTCCATCACACCGGACTATCTCATCTGCCTCGAAGACGGAAAGAAGTTCAAATCGCTCAAGCGGCACCTGCGAACACAATACAACATGACGCCGGAGGCCTATCGCGAGAAGTGGGGCCTGGCGACCGACTACCCGATGGTGGCGCCGAATTACGCGGCGGCGCGCTCACAGCTTGCCAAGCAGATGGGCCTCGGCCAGCAACGCCGAAGGCGCGGGAAATAGATTCCAGGGACTGAGCCGCACCGCCCGCCGCCGCGCATCGCGCGGCGGTTTGCATTTGGGCATGCCTCTAGAAGGCTCCAGATCTCGCTGCCATCCCATCCAACACTGATCGGAGCGCCGCTCGAACCGCGACGCGTGTCGCTGCCCATACCCATCTGAAATCGTCGTGAATAAATTCCGATGTAGCCATTTTAAGTCTTGACTATGTCCTATTATGAGACTATACGCAGAACATCCTCGCTCGCTGAGGGGCGTCAACCGGTGACGTTGGATTGGCGGAGCGGGCCGGAAGTGCGGCCGGAGATCAGGCCGTTTCTTCCGGGAGTTGGCAGCGGAGAAATCCGCCGCCGGCTTGTGCGGCGCCTGCGCCTCCGGCCTCGTCAGCCGGAGACCCGGGCGGCTTCGGACCCGCCCTGGGGCACTATGACCCCTGTGCGAGGAGCTCGCTAGAAAGGGCCGGCGTTGCCGGCCCCGGAAGCGCGGACCGGAGCCGAAAAATGCCGCAACGGAGCGCCGCGAGGCGACCCCGCGGGGCACCACCCGGGGGGCTCACGCCTCACCAGCGTGGGATCGTTGGCGCCTCGCGGTGCTCCGTCCCCTCGCTTCTTTCTCCAGGGGAGCAACGAACTGGGAATGGTCCGCGCGCAAGCGCTCGCGGAAGCAGGAGAACGCATGTCTGCACGGGAAGAAAAAGGACAAATGCCAATGCTGCCGACGTCCGAACTGATCGATCCCTTCCGCGCGCAACACCTCAGCGTCGCGCGCGCGTGCGTCGAAACGCCAGAGGGCCCGGCCGATGTCGCGATCGATGAGTTGGAAAGTCCGCTCGCCTGGCTCGCGCGGCGCAAGGGGCGCGATGGTGCAGCCGCTGATTCAGCCGGTGCAGTTTCAGGCGGGCGAACGGCTGCGCGGCCGATTTCACGCGCGCCAACCTGACGCCGAGTGTCACATCGAGCTGGGATGCTTCCCGGGCACAGGGCCGGCGCGGTCAGAGCGGAGGCGGCACCTTCACCGATGCGGTTGTGGCGGCGCGCGAGCAGATCAACCGCGCGCTCGACGCGGTCGGGCCGGAATTCGCCGGACTGCTGCTCGACGTCTGCTGTTTCCTCAAAGGTCTGGAAGACATCGAGCGCGAGCGGCGCTGGCCGCCGCGCTCCGCCAAGATCGTGGTGCAGCTCGGCGCTCGATCGCCTCGCTCGCCATTATGGCTTGGCCGAACAGGCACGCGGTCGCGCGCGCGCGCCGATCCGAACCTGGCTCGATGCCGACAGCGCGTTCGTGGTGGAGAGTTAAGCATGATCCCGGACAAGATCATGCTTAAAGAGCTACGCGGGCGCCAGCGCCGCGCGCGCATCCGACCTTGATGCGCTCGACCATGGAGCGGAAGCCGTTCGAGCGCTGCGGCGTCAGGTGTTCGCGCAAGCCCAGCCGGTTGAACAGCTCGACCGCGTCGGTCTTCAGGATCTCCGGCGCGGGCTTGCCCGAATAGAGCGCGAACAGGATCGCGATCAGCCCGCGCACGATGTGCGCGTCGCTGTCGCCGACGAACGACAGCGTCGGCCCCGCTTGCGCCGTTCGGCTTCACGTTCGTGCCGAGCCACACCTGGCTGGCGCAGCCCTGCACCTTGTTCGTCTCGGTGCGCAGTTCCTCGGGCAAGGGCGTAAGCGTGCGCCCGAGCTCGATCACATAGCGATAGCGGTCGTCCCACTCGTCGAGCAGGGCGAAATTCTCGATGATGTCGTCGATCGTGGCCGCAGTCGTCATGGGGGCTCGCGCCGTTGCACGCCGAGGATATAGGCGTGCGGCGCGGCGAGGTATAGCCCGATTGAACGGGTTTTCGGCTACTGCGCGCGCTTGCGCCTCGGCCTGGCGTTGCGGCTGCGTGCCGCGCCAGGCGGGCGCGGTGTCGGCCTGCGTCAACGTGTTCTGCGAGGATCGATCTCGACAACGCCTTCGCGGGCTCGGCCAGTGTTCCCGGCTGCTCGCTCTTCGACGTGAACTTTTCGTAGAGCCACTTCGCGCTCGCCTGCGCCTTGTGCCCGAAGTGGGTCAACGCCTGCGAGCCGACCTGACAGGCCTCGGGTTGGCGCGAGCAGAACTGGCTCATGTCGGAAACGGTGGCCGAAGCTGCAGTGACCGCCTGCGCGGCGCCGATCCCCGAGTTCGGGCATCTTCGCCGATTCCGGCGTCGGTAGCAGCAGGATGACGATGCTCAGCCAGAACGCCGTGCGGATCAGAAAGAACATGACTCTGCCCTGTGTCCTCCACGGCGTTTTCACCGCGGTTGAGGTCACGCTAGCAGAGGCCTTTGAAGGCGAAGTTCGTTCAGTGCCGCTCGATTTTGCGCATGTTCGAGGCAAGTTTTCGGCGAGTTTTCCTAAAATTTGAACGATTTTCATCGTTAAGAAAATGATGCCGGCGGCGCTTGTGCATTTCGCGCGCGGGCCGCCGTGCATGCTCACGCCGAAGCGCGCCGCGCGGAAGATCGGGCGCATCTTGCGATTCGCGATGGCGTGCCTCCGTGCCGCCCTCATTCGGCAACCGGTCGTTCACCATTCCGGACGAAACCAAACTCGCTTGCGTTCGGTATTTGCCCGTACGGCGCCGCGCAAATGCTCCGGAAACGCGAGCCCCTTAGCGTTCGTTTAAGCGGCCTCTGACACGATCCGCCGCATGTGGGGAGCGCGTCCCGTCGGGCGTGTCTTGAGTGACGTGAGCCTGTTCGCGCAAATCAGCGCCTATATCGACTCGTTGGTGCATCCTCGGCGCGGCTCGATCCGCTGACCGCGGCGCGCCACCGGGCGTTCATCGCGCCGCGCTTCGTCGGCGGGTTGCTGGCGCTCACCGCGCTGCCGATCCATCTCGCGCTCGAGCGGGGTGCCGAGCACGCTCGAAATCCTGTTCTACGCCTGGCTCGCCACGCCGCATTCTGACCGCCTGCTATCTCTCGCGCACCGGCCAATACGAGCGCGCGCAGATCATGTCGTCCGCTCGCTCGCGGCGCTGATCGCCGCTGTCGGCATGGCGACCGGCGGAATCACGTCGTTCGCCGCCGTGTGGCTTGTGGTCGTCCCGCTCGAAGCCGCGCTCTCCGCGTCGCGTCGTGTCGTGTCGGTCGGCTTCGTTCTGGCGCTCGCGGCCGCGGGCCTTCTCTATCTTGCCGGGCCATCGCAGCTGCTCGCCGCGATCGGCGCCCTCGGCCAGCCTGATCGCGCTCGGCGTCATTTCGGCAGCGCTCTATGCGACCGGCCTCGCGCTCGGCAGCGCATCGCTCGCGCGCACCAGTTCGCGTCTGCTCGTGGTGGAGGAAGACCGCTACCGCCTGCTCGCGCGCAACATCACCGACGTGATCACGCGCCACCGCCGCAACGGCACGGTGCGCTTTGCTTCGCCCGCCGCCGAAAGCCTGTTCGGCGTGCCGGCGAAGACGCTGCTCGGTCACGGCCTGTTCGACCGCGTCCATGTCGGCGACCGGCCGGCCTATCTGACGGCACTCGCCGATGCTGCCGCGCAAGGGGTCAGCAGCTCGGTCGAATTCCGCATCCGGCGCGAGGCGCCCTCGGCCGATTCCGCAAGCCCAGCGCAATTCATCTGGGTCGAAATGCGCTGCCGCGCGCTCGATCGCGCCGAGGCGAGAGCGCGGAGCGAGCGCGAGGTCGTCGCGGTGATCCGCGACGTGACCGAGCGCAAGGTTCAGGAGCATGCGCGTCGAGGATGCCCGCGAGGAGGCCGAGCGCGCGAACGCCGCCAAGAGCCGCTTCCTCGCCACCATGAGCCATGAGCTGCGCACGCCGCTCAATGCGATCATCGGCTTCTCCGAGATGCTCGCCAACGAAGAGATGATGCAGCTCGACGCGACGCGGCGGCACGAATACGCGATGCTGATCGGCGAGTCCGGGCACCATCTTCTGTCGGTGGTGAACGGCATTCTCGACATGTCGAAGATCGAGTCCGGCAACTTCGAGATCACGCCCGAGCCGTTCGCGCCTGCGCCAGTCGATCGGCACGTGCTGCGACCTGATGGCGTTGCGCGCGCGCGAGGCCGGCATCGATCTCGTCTGCCGCGTGCCCGCCGGCCTTCCGGACATCGTCGCCGACAAACGCGCCGTGAAGCAGATCCTGATCAACCTGCTCTCCAATGCGATCAAGTTCACCCACCGCGGCGGGCACGTCTCGGTCATCGGCGAGGTCGGCGGCGCGCATGTCACGTTCACCGTCGAGGACACCGGCGTCGGCATCGGCGAGGACGATCTGCGCCACGTCGGCGATCCGTTCTTCCAGGTGCGCACGGCCTACGATCGTCCGCACGACGGAACGGGACTCGGACTGTCGATCGTGAAAGGGTTGGTCGAGCTCCACGGAGGAGAGCTTGGCGATCCGCAGCCGCGTCGGCGCGGGAACCAGCGTGTCGGTGCGCCTGCCGATCGATTGTGAAGGAACGCGCGTCGTCGAAGCGGCGCCGAAGGTGCAGCGTCTGCCGGTCCCCGACCCGGTGGTCATGCCAACAGACATCAAAGTGAGGAAACGTGCGTGAGCGAGCGATGGCGGTCGATTCCGCAGAATTTGAAAACGAGGGTGGCGTGCGCGGACTATTGCGCCGCGCGCTCGGCCGCAGTCCGCTCGATGCCATCGGGATCTTCGTGCTGCTGATCGCAGTCGGCGCGATCCTGATCAATGCGCTGTATCGTCAGCCCGGACCGCATCCGGCGCCAATCTTTTCGATCAAGCCGCGCCCGGTCGCAGGCGAGCCGACCGGCGGCGTCGTCCCGGCGCTGCCGCGCGCGCGCCCGGAAGGCCTCGTGACCACGAAGCCCGAAGCGGCCGCGCGTTCGCGCGCCGAAATCATCACCGACATCCAGCGCGAGCTGTCGCGCCGCGGGCTCTACGACGGTCCGGTCGACGGTGTGCTGGGCCCGAAGACCGACTCGGCGATCCGCGATTTCGAAACCGCAGCGAAGATGAAGGCGAGCGGCGAACCGACCGAGAATGTGCTGCGCGCGATCCAGCGCGCGCCGCTTAAGGCCGAAGCGGCCGCCCCCAAGGCGCCCGCGCGGCCCGATCCGATCGCCGAATTGATCGCGCCGTCGCAGCGCGTGATCGCGGTGCAGCGGGCGCTCAATGATTTCGGCTACGGCCCGGTGAAGGCGACCGGCAACTACGGGCCCGAGACAATTTCGGCGATTCAGAAATTCGAGCGCGACCGCAAGCTGCCCGTCACCGGCCAGATCTCGCCGCGCCTCCTGCGCGAGCTGGCGGCGGCGACCGGACGGCCGCTGGAGTAGGCCTTCCGCCGCGGACCTTTCAATTCGTCATGCCCGGCTTTATGCCGGGCATCCACGTCTTAGAAGCAAGTTAGACGTGGATGGCCGGGACAAGCCCGGCCATGACGGGAGAGTCCATGCGCCTGAAATCCGGCATCTGGATCGCCGCCTATCTGCGCCGCTGCCAGATCGAGGGCGCGGCGGCGGTGCTGCGCAGGCGCGGTGCCGAGGAGGCAGGCGCGATCTTCATCAAGGTGAGCCGGCTCGACGGCACGGCCGACCTGTATGGTCCTGCGCCGCAATCCGCGTTCGACGAGGCGCGTCCGAGCGAACGCGCGTTCAGCGCGGCACTAAAAAATCTGCCGCTGCCGGAGGCCGACGTCGAAGGCTATCTGGCACGCCAGCTGCGCTTCGATCCCGACCTGTGGATCGTCGAGATCGAAGACCGCGGCGGGCGGCACTTCCTCGATCACATCGTGCGCTGACGCACGCCGGTGTCGGTGCGCGCGGGCGCCTGCGGCTCGGCCGCGGCGGGACGGCGGATTGCTGTGCCACGGCGCGAGCGCGTCGCCTCGTCGTCGTAGTACATCGGGCGGTGCGCGGGCCGGCGCGGCTGGACCGGTTCGCGGCCACGCAGGCTCGCGATGATCTTGTGCGCGGCATCCGCGCTGACCCGCTCATAGAGCCCGGCGAGGTCGAACACGCGCTGCACCGATTCGCCGATCGCCGGATCGATGAACATCAGGATGCGCTGAAGCGCGACCGACGGCATCGCGAGGGCCTTGGCGGCGATCAGCAGCGGTTCGCCCGAAGGATCGGCGACGATGCGCCCGGCGTGCTCGTACGAGAGACCAAGAGCATTCTCCAAGAGCTTGGTGAACCCGGCGCGATCGCGTCCAAGTGCTGCGGCTTCGAGCGCGCGGTTTGTTTCGACCGGCTGGACGGGCTGCGGCGTCTCGGCTTCGACCGAGCCGAGGCTCATCAGCAGCATGCGGCGCTCCGCGGGCGCGGCCGAGAAGAACAGGTCGGCGAGGCCTATTTCGGTGTCACGGCGCGCACCTTGCGCCGAAGTCGGAACCGCCGCCTGCTGTTGCACTCTCGGCGCGGCAACCGGCGGAGCAGGCTCGCGCCGTGCGGCGATGACGGATGCATGGCTCGCGCCGAAGTCGCGGACGACCGCATCGAGGTCGGCGGCGGTGAGCACGCGTGAATGCCGCAGCACCGGTTCGGCGACCTCGATCACGTCGCGCGCGAGCCGCCGCGCCACCGCGGGCGGAGCACTCGCATAGGCGCCGAGTTTCTTCGCGATGGTCGCGCGCGTTGCGAGATCGACCGAGTCGATCAGCCGCAACACCAGCTCGGTGTAGTGGCGCTCTTCCTCGGCGCTGTGCGCGGACTTCTGCACATAGAGGTCGGTGAGCACACGCACCAGCGTCGGGCGGATGTCGACGCCGTCGCGTCGCGCCAGGCTGTCCAGGCCCTCCAGCTCGGGAAAGATCGCAGACACGGGTGCCCTCCAGCTCCGCTCGCGCGGGTAAGAACTCGCGCCAGCCTAGCGCCGCCCCGTTAGCGGACCGTTAACCTTGTCAGCCACTTAATCATGGGTGAGCGATCCGGCGGACCGATGTCGGCCGGGGGAGGGGGACATGGGAATAGTGATCGCATTCCCGGCGGAGAAGTGCTCCGTCGGATCCGGACTGATCGAGCCGAGCGAGGACGGCGGCAGCATCATCATCCTGCCGGTGATCCGCGTCGAGCGGCACGGAGACAATTCCGATGGTCTCGAGCCGACCTCCTCCTCGCCACGCGGCAAGCGCCGCAAGCGCTAGAATGTTCTTTCGTCGCGCGCATGATCCGGCGAAGTGTGCAGCGGTTCGCCGACAAGATCATGCGCAAGCTTAGAGAATTTGGCGCGCGATCGGACGCAAAACCGGTGCCCACTTTTGCTGATCGCGCGCTGTCGCTCTGCATCGCCTTGGCGATCGCGGCGCCGGTTTCCTCGCTAGCCGGCGACTTCGGACGGCCGAAGCCCTCGCTGCTCGAAGGCCTGATCCCGCAACAATTCTGGAAGGGACCCGTCGTCGGGTATTCGGGCTATCCGCTCACCGACCTCGAAGTGGAATTGCGCGACCGCTCCTGGGTGCTGATCCGGCCGAACGAGCCGCGCGGCAACTGGAACATCACCATCGCGGGCTTCGGGATCGCGCATCTCTTCCCGCCCGCCTACGTCTATTATGACTACACCGAATACGCGCGCATGCTGCTGTGGACGCTCGCGCGCTCGGAAGCCTCGTCCTACAATCGACTGATCGAAGACATGGACAGCGACGGCAGGCTGGTCGGACCGTTCGTCGCGGTTGCCTGCGCGGTCGCCGATCTCGATCTCAAGCGCGAGCGCAGCCTCGCCTACGTGAGCGAGCTCTGGGAAGGCGAAGTCGGGAACGCCTTCGGGCGCATCCGGGAAAACCGTCTGGTGACCGCGCGGGTGCATCGCGCGCTGCACTGGCGGCTCGCATCCTATCGCTACGCGCTGGAACGGCTGGTGATCGCGGTGCCGTCGGGGCGCGCCGTCGAGGTGGAGCGCGGGCTCGCGCGCTTCCAGGCGATCGTGCTGCAAGCCGATCCGGCGCTGGCGCGCTGCGCGGGCGCGGAGTTCGCGGTGGCGGCCATCCCGCCGATCGTCACGAAATAGCGATAGCTCGAACGGCGCCCTGTTACACCATGTAGAAGTGCGCGTTCTCCTGCACCTGCCAGCTGGTCGGCACGAGGCCGAGGTCGTAAAAGGCCTGCGGCTGGCCGTTGGCGCCCATCTCCCAGACACCGAGACTGCCATTGTCGTTGCGTATCAGGATGTCGGAGCGGCCATCGCCGTTGTAATCGCCGAGGCCGTCGACCTGCCAGCTCAGCGGTAGGGTAGGGTGCACATAGAAACAGCTCTGCGCCTGCCCGGAATTCGCCATCAGCCAGATGCTGAGCTGTCCATCGTCGCCGCGCCACAGGATGTCGGCTCTGCCGTCGCCGTTGAAGTCGCCGGTGCCCTGGATGTGCGAGCCGGTCGAGATCATGCCGTGGCCAAAATAGCCCGAGGCCTGGCCGCCGTTCGCCATCTGCCAGATAGCGACTTCGCCGCTGTCGTTGCGCCAGAGGATGTCGCTGCGGCCGTCGCCGTCGAAGTCGTTGACACCCTGGATATGCCAGCTGGGGTAAACCCAGGGGAGCCCCAAAGACGCCTGCAGGTAGGCGGCACTCGCCATTTCCCAGATGGCGACCGAACCATCGTCATTGCGCCACAGGATGTCGCTGCGGCCGTCGCCGTTGAAGTCGCCGGTATTCTCGATGTGCCAGCTCAGGTAGGAGGTGGGCAGCATGTAGTAGGCCGCCGCCGCGCCGCCATGCGCCATCTGCCAGGTGCCCACTTCGCCGGTGTCGGCGCGCCACAGCAGATCCGAGCGGCCGTCGCCGTTGAAGTCGCCGGCGCCCACGATGCGCCAATTGAGCGGGATCACGTCGAGGCCCCAGGTTGAGTACGGGCCGGCGCTGCTCGCCATCTCCCAGGTGCTGACCTGCCCGCCGGCGTGGTGCCAGAGGATGTCGCTCCTGCCGTCGCCGTTGAAGTCGTGCGCCTCGATCAGCGTCGGCGTGGTGCCGGTCGGCGGCGGCGGATCGTTGAACACCAGCTGCTCGACCGAGATCAGCACGTCGGTGCCGTCCGGGCCTGAGACCTGCACGCGGCCGCCTCCGAGCTGCGTCACGACGTAGTGCCAGTGCGCGGCCGAGAAGAACGCGCGGTCGTGGCCGTCTCCGCCGTCGATGATGTCGTTGCCGGCATCGCCGTGGAGATCGTCGTTGTCCGGGCCCCCCAACAGGACATCCTCGCTGTCCCCGCCGTGCAGCACATCGTTACCGGAGCTGCCGCTTAGCATGTCTCCGCCACCTGCGCCGCTGATCGTATCGTTGCCGGCACCGCCGACGAGGGTATCGCCGTGCCCGCTGCCATTGATCGTGTCGTCGCCTTCGCGGCCGTCGATAAATGCGGCGGCGTTTGGGTTGGCGGTGATGTTGTCGTTACCGTTGTGGGAGATCAGCGCCTCGAGTTCATACGCCCCAAGGGCGATGGAAAGGCTAAAGGTGTTGGTAGTGAAGATGCCGGTGTCGTAACCCGCCCCACCATTGACGGTCGTACCCGGCGCGGAGCCAATCAAATCCGTCACGTCGAAATAGATCGTGTCGTCGCCTGCAATACCGAAGAGAACGTCGCGTCCAACTCCGCCGTCGAGCACGTCGTTGACCAGCCCGCCTGTGATCTGGTCGTTGCCCGCGTCGCCGAAGATCGTGACCGGCTTGACGCCCGTCGAGTGGATTACATCGTCGAATCTTCCGCCAAACAGCCCGTTGGCGCCACCGGTATTGGCGTGAATCGGCTGATTGTACAAAACCCCGCCGCCCGCGGCGGGCGCCACCTTGGCGTCGAGGTAAGCCTCCACGGTTCCGTCTTCAAAGAGGTAGTTGAAGCCCACCTGTGAGTTCACACGCTTGAACCCGACCGGATCGTAGGCGAGCGCCGCGTCGGCGAGCGCGAACGTCGCACCGTTCATCGCAAACGTGCCGAGGCGCTCGATACGGCTGCCGTCCGGCAGCCCGAAGGCTCGCCGCTCGGCGGTCAGCCCGATCGAGGAGATGCCGCGCGCGGAAAGCTCCCGCAGCTCGCCCGTCTCGCTGAGGCCGTTCTGGTTGGCGTCCTGCCACACGCGGAATTCGCCCCAGCGCGCATCGCCCGGATCGAGCTGCCCGTTCTGGTTGGTGTCGAACACCGTCGCGAGCGCCTCGAGGTCGGTGTCGTCCGGGTCCGCGGTCCAGCGCGCGAAGGCGATCTCCAGGGCCTGACTCATCCAGTTGTCGGGTCCCGGCCCGCCGCTGCCGTGAAGGTCGATCGCCAGCAGGCCGTCGCCCGGCCCGGCCCATGCGGTGCGCTCCAGGTAGCCGTCCCCGTCGATGTCGAAGAACACGTTGGAGTCGTGGCGCGGCGTGATGTCGATCGCGCCGCCCGACAGATCGAGGATCACCGGGCCGAAGATGTCGAACTCGAGCCCGTCGAAGAAGCTGAAGAAATCGAAGAAGTCGAGCGGGATGGTGAGTCCGACTTTGAACGTGTTCGGGCCGGCGTCGCCGCCGCTGAACGCGACGTCGAAGCCGAAGCCGGCGTTCTGCACCCCGACGGTGGTAGTCGCTCCGGGCGTGATCGCAAAGTTGTTCGCACTGAAGTCGTATCCGGAGCCAAAATAAGACTCGTACGACAGCGGCGACGGCGCCCCCATGTCGGCGATGTTGCCGAGAAACGCGAGCCGCTCGACCTCCGCGGCGAACTGGAGCGCGAAGCCTTCGTCCGCCTGCCACAGGTTCGTGGTGGGCAGCGTGTGGTTCACCAGCCACTGGTTGGCGACGTCGCTGTAATCGCGGTTGTCGGCAACGATATGATGGTCCGCGTCAGCGTCGATTGACCGCTGATTCCATAGTTGCGTGTTCGAAGGATCAAGTATCGTGCCGCGATACCGCCCGTCGGTGGACCAGTGTTCGGTGCTGATGATAGCTCCAAAGGCATCCTTGTGAATCGCGTCCGCCGTTTGATCAGGGGCAAGAGTTGCGTGCGTTGACCCACCAGCGTATGTCGTATCGAAGATATGCGTGCCATCGGACAAGATAGATTCGACCGGTTGGAGATATGTATTCCATCCTGGTGCGTAGACAGAGGGTGCGAGCGCAAGCCCATTAACGGCCAGCGCTGACATTATAGCCGAGTTGGAATTAATCGGGTCTATATTGACCGGATCGTAGAGAATCTTGGCGTTATGTATCGCGTCCATAGCGCGAACGATATTGTTCCAAATGGGAAGCAGGTTACCTAAGGCGTCAGAGATAACGATTTGCTTGGTCCAGGTGGCAAGGACGTCAGGCGGTGCAAAATCGGGGGTGCCCAGTTCATACAGGCCTTTAAATACCACTATGGGTCCGAGCCCAGGGCCGGAACTATAACCGGTACCGAGAAAGCCACTTCCTCCAAGCCAGTCGCCGGCATACGCGGAATTTCCGGCGCGGACATAGTATTCGTTCGTTCCATCATTGTAGAGCAGGAACCCATGATACGTGCCCGGAACTTGTCCTGGTTTCCACACGAGCGTAATCGATTCCGCGGCCATTGCCTCCTCCCCTCTATAGCTAATCGGTATTGAGCAGAGTGACCTTGAATGAAGTAATTGCAGAAGACTCACGCGAAGTCGTGGTGAATACGATAACTAGTCTGTCACGGCTCACAAATCTGATATAGCCCATTGCCCTTAGTCGCTCCTGGCGAATTTCAAACGCGATATAATGCCGTTGATTTCGATCGTCGTATATCGTAGGTATGCCTAGCTTTTGAAAAAAAGAAATATACGGTTCGCTTTGCTGATATCGATTAAAAGGTGCAAATAGTGATGTTACATCGATGACAGTGGAGCGGTCACGCCTTCTCAGCTCATCAACCGCTTTCAGAGCGGTCGCAAAAGCACTCTCCAGGGCCGCACGTGAATCATCGGTCTCGACCACCGGCGACTGCCCCTTTGCAATCGGCAACGTAGCGCCGGCGACGACCAGCGATAAAAAGAAGGCCGCCGCAACAACCCGAAATCCGTGAGCCATGCCCCCGGTCCCCCGCGCCTCGGAAGATACAACGCGCGCCCTACCCCGGTTGCATCGCTAGCGCACCGCAATTGTTGCGTAAACGTGCGGACACGCTTCCAGCCAACTTTCGGTAAGTTATCCACAGGTTGTGCGCGTATGAAGTTCCCGTGACAGCGCGCTCAGTTCAATCGAATCTTACGCCGCATTTTTGACGGAAAATCGATCTCTCCGTGCGGCGAACAATGCGCGCGGTCGCGTTCCGCTTTTGCAGCGACCCGTTGCGGAAATGTTTCTTGACTCCGCCACGTGCCGCCTCAGGCGGCTCCGTTCCGTTTTTGCAGTGAGGCGTTGCGGAAATTGTTCCTGACGACGCCCCGCGACCTCGGCGGGCCGCTCGTCGCATACAAGGTGCCGAGGCGCTCGATACGGCTGCCGTCCGGCAGCCCGAAGGCTCGCCGCTCGGCGGTGAGCCCGATCGAGGAGATGCCGCGCGCGGAAAGCTCCCGCAGCTCGCCCGCCTCGCTGAGGCCGTTCTGGTTTGCGTCCTGCCATCAGCCAGATGCTGAGCTGGCCGTCGTCGCCGCGCCACAGGATGTCGGCCCTGCCGTCGCCGTTGAAGTCGCCGGTGCCCTGGATGTGCGAGCCGGTCGAGATCATGCCGAGGTCCCAGTAGCCCGCGACCTGGCCGCCGTTCGCCATCTGCCAGATAGCGACTTCGCCGCTGTCGTTGCGCCAGAGGATGTCGCTGCGGCCGTCGCCGTCGAAGTCGTTGACACCCTGGATATGCCAGCTGGGGTAAACCCAGGGGAGCCCCCAACACGTCTGCAGGTAGGCGGCACTCGCCATTTCCCAGATGCCGACCGAACCATCGTCGTGGCGCCACAGGATGTCGGAGCGTCCGTCGCCGTTGAAGTCGCCGGTGTTCTCGACGTGCCAGCTGGTGAGCGGGGTCGGCAGCATGTGATAGCCCTGCGCGGCGCCGCCGTGCGCCATTTCCCAGGTGGCAAGTTCGCCGCTGTCGTTGCGCCAGAGCAGATCCGAGCGGCCGTCGCCGTTGAAGTCACCGGCGCCCGCGACGTGCCAATTGAGCCAGACCATGCCGAGGTCCCAATAGGATTGCGCGGCGGCGCCGCTCGCCATGTCCCAGGTGCTGAACCAGCCATCGTCGTGGCGCCACAGGATGTCGGCGCGTCCGTCGCCGTTGAAGTCGTGCGCCTCGATCAGCGTCGGCGTGGTGCCGGTCGGCGGCGGTGGCGGCGGCGGATCGTTGAACACCAGCTGCTCGACCGAGATCAGCACGTCGGTGCCGTCCGGCCCTGAGACCTGCACGCGGTTGGCGCCGAGTTGCGTCACCGTATAGTGCCAGTGCGCGGCCGAGAAATAGGCGCGGTCGTAGCCGTCTCCGCCGTCGATGATGTCGTTGCCGGCATCGCCATAGAGCGCGTCGTCTCCGGCGTCGCCGCGAATACGGTCGCTGCCGGCGCCGCCGTGCACGGCATCGTTGCCGGCACCGGCGACGAGGAGCTCGCCTGCCTCGGTGCCGTTGAGCGTATCGCTGCCGTTGCGGAAATCCTCCGACGCCGCGCCCGAGTCGAGCCCAAGCTCGCGCGCCTTGAGCAGCGTCACGAGCCAGCCCATGGTGAACACGCTCTCCGGCTCCGCCGCCATCAACGCATCGATCATCGGCTTGTCGTCGAGGTACGTGCGGTAGTCCTTGGCGGCCTGCAAGTCGAGCGCAAACCCAGCGGCGGTTTGCGCCGTCGAATTGTCCCAGGCGAGGCGCACCAGCGGATCTCCGCCGGAAATGTGCGTGTTGTGCACCATCTCCATGATCCCCGCGTCGCCCATCGCATTGAGGGCCTCGCGCGGGTTGAGGGTGGCGATGGTGAGGAACGCGCCGGCGTGGTTCCCGAGGCTGTAGGTCTGGCCCTCCAGGTTGAAGCGCAGCTTCGCGAAGGCCGAGATGGGTCCAAACGGCGTCTGGTAGGTGCGCACGCCGTCGAGCTGCGCGCCCGCGAAGTCCGCAAGCCCGTTGATGAAATCGGCCTGATACCGCGCGACCTGGTTGAACGCGCTCGCCATGTTGGTGCCGCTTTGCCAATAAGTACCGTCATCGACGATGAAGCGGTGGGTCGCGGGATCGAACTGCAGGTCGCCATGTGCCGAGGGCGCGCTGCCGAACGCGTCGCCGATGAAGGTGCCGAAGCCGCTGCCGACGAATGCGCCGATCGAGGCGAACACGAATGCGCCCACCGGGCCGCCGGCGAAAGTCCCGACGATCGTCCCGATCGCGCTGCCGATCGCCGCGCCGAGATGCTGGCCGACCGCGCCCTCCGGATAATACGGCAGCGCGATGTGCGCGTGCAGCGCACCGCCGAGGTAGCCGCCGATCGCGCCGGAGAGGCCGCTGGCGAACTCGACCGTGTTGAAACCGTCGAGCAGCGTGTAGCCCAGCCCCGTGCCCGGATTGATGCTCGCGGTCGCGACGCCGAACGCATTGGTCATGAGCTGGGTCGTCACCGACGTGCCGGCGGTCTGGAACAGGCCGCTCGCGAAGCCGGGGAGATCGAGCGCGTCGGCGATCTCGCCGATCAGCAGCGAGGAGAGCGCCCCGATGGCGGCGCCCGGCAGCCCGCCGGCAAATCCGCCCGGCACGTTGGCGAGCCCATTCGTGACCACGGCGTCGAGCGAGAAGCTCGCGCCGTATTGCAGCGCGTTGCCGATCTCCTTGCCGATCGCGCCGCCGAGCGTGCCGGCTCCGATCTTGACCGCCAGGTTGTTGCCGCCGACCAGCTGGCCGAGATAGGTGCCGACGCTGGAGCCGAACGAAGAACCGATGTCCGCGCCGAGCGTGGCGCCTTTGTAGACGAGACCGGTCACCGCGTTGTTGTCGCCGATGACGATCTTGTTGACCGGGCTGTTGGTATTGGCGGTGAACGTCTCGATCTCGCGATTCCAGTCGAAGGTATTGGCTGTGTCCGTTTTCGTGACGAGCCGACTGCCGTCAGGGGCGAAACCGATATCGGTGCGCGTGCCGTCGATAGGAAAGCTAGTGATGTGCTGCAGGAAGCCGTTAGAGACGGTTGATGCAGTTACGTTGTCGGGGTCAGCCGAGTAGACGAGCTTATCACTAGACGGATCAAACGGGGCGGTGAACCGCCCGTCGCCCGACAAATCTAGATAAGCGAACTGCGCCGGAAGAACACCGTTGTTTACTTTGTCCATAACCTCCGCAAGATCAGCCTTCGAGGATACATCGACCTGATGACCCACAGCCGCCTCTGCTGCAGCCGCCGAAATCGAGAAAACTGACGCAATGTTAGTCGGGGGATTAAAATCACCGGGCCCGAGCGGGTGATTGCGCGCATCGGTCAAGGCCACGGAGTTCTCAAGATGGAGCTGCCCAATATCGCCGTTAGTTGGCGTATAGTCTATTCCGGCATTATGCGAAGCGGCAGCGTCTTGCTCAAAGCGCTCGCGGCCGGTCTTATAATACGTGACGAGCAGTCCGTCTCGTTGATCTTGCGTGAGCGAGTTCCAGTTAGACGCATTCGCTTCAAAGAATTTTTTCCCTTCGAGGATCATCAAAGTTGCGAATTTTCCCGTAGTATCCTTCGCTGGATCGATCAGATCGGAGACCATCAATTTATAGTTCGACCGATAATGCGCGATTCCGAGCGGATCCGACGGGTATTCTATTACGTACGCATCTAGCAATTTCGAGGCAGTCTTTATCGAAACATTACCAGGTCCCACGTCGATGATTGCTGGGTTCGCTGCTTTTGTGCCCCAACTGGCGGAGCCCGCCGCAAACTCCGACCAGCTTCCGACTTCATCGAGATTGCGCTGCAAGTCTGCATGCGAAGGCCGTTTCGCGATGACGTCAGCAAACCATTGAACGAAGCTATTTTTGACAGTTTCATTTCTATAATTGTACTCATTTGCTATTGAGCCGGCGATTGCATTAGCATAGGCCGACAGTCCCATGATGTGGGCCGCGCTATGCATGCCTGAAGAAATGGATTTTATGTACTGAAATGTGTCCGATCTGAATTGAGCCATTCCTTCCTCCCCCTATAGTGATAGTGCGATTAGGACGCTACGAGTCCAGAGGTGACCAATACCAACTACGGCTAACGCAAACACAGCCACCCACGGCGCTATGGGCTTGGATCGGATAAAGCGGCTCAGCGCCCAGACAAAAGTAATTAACAAAATACTCACTTGCGGTGTAAAAGTTCCAATATAAAAGATAGCCTCGCCTACCCTCTCACCAAGCGGAAGAATGCTACTGCGAAAAGTGGAGAAGATGAACGTGTATAGAGCAGCAGGCATGAGTGATAACGAAATAACAAGCGAAAATGTTAGATAAAAAGTTCCGTAGATTAATTTAAGGACAGCCAGGAGTACGGCAAAAAATAGCACCGGAAGCATTAAAGTCGCATCGAAATGATCCAAGAGGAATGAGGCAGTTGTCTTCATTGTTGCGCCCATTCATCCGCAGTTGGAAGCGCGCGAGTAGCGATGCGTACTGGTGCGTTCTTCCACCATTCGGGTGTGCCTCCCCCTTATGACCGAGCCATGATACGCGGCCCTAGAAATGAGCTGCGCTTGGCGCGATCATGGCAGCACACCGAAGCTCAACCGATGCGCCTTTCTCTGCGCGCATCGACCCGGGCCGCTGCTGCCCTATCCGCTTATCCCCGCCTTGCCCCGGTTGCATCGCTAGCGTGCGGCAATCGCGTCGTAAACGTGCGGGCACGCTCTCAGCCAACTTTTGGTGCGGTTATCCACAGGTTGTGTGCGTATGAAGTTCCCGTGACAACACGCTCAATCCAGCCGGATTTTCACGCCGCATGTTTGGCGTGGCAACCCGTTGGCGCCGGTGAACGACGCGCCCCGGACCCTGCTCCGTTTTTGCAGCGAGCCGTTGCGGAAATCTTGCTTGACATCGGACGCGCGGGCCCGGAGGTGCAAAAACGGAATACCTCCTCCTTGCACTGCCGCAGCGTCAGCGTGCCGCAAGCCGCACCGGCGGATCGTGGCCGGTGACGGTGACAGCCCCATGATCCCGGCATCGACCATCGGCGCAAGGCAAGGCGTACGAACGGCCGGAACGGCCCCTGCAGATAACCCGGGTTCGCGGGGCGTTCCCCCTTCGTTGCGCGGTGCTGCAAATCTGGAGTGGGGCGTTGCGCAAATTTTTCTTGACACCGCGCGCACCGCTTACACACGGCCACGCGCGACGGCGGCATGGGCGCGCCCGGCGGCGAGCGGATGCCTTTCGCATTATGTTCGTGCTGTGTTCCTTAACGGTTGTATCGTGTACAGACTTCTCACCGAAAAGGGACGTTCTTTCTCACCTGTCAGCAGGATAGCTGAGGCCACAACCTATAAGATTTGTTCGTTTCGGCTTTGTTCTACCCGCTCGTCGCGCTTCCTTTGCAGGGGCGCGGGAGCGTTTCCGCCTCGCTGCGGGGTGTTGCGGGGTTCAGCTTTGCGTGCCGCATTGCGCGGCCGCGAGCGCGCGCCGCGCCATCGGCATCAGGCCGGGCTCGGGTCCGAACGTGCGGACCAGGATGAGCCCCGTGGGCGTCGGCGACTCCACGATCAGCCGGTCCGCGGCGGTGACTTCCTCGTCATCGGGGACCTCGGCGCGCTGCGCCGTGGTCATCAGGTCGAGCTCGATGACGCGCCGGCCGGCCGCGCGGTCGTTGATCGCGTAATAGGCGACACCGTTGCGCGTATAAAACGACACCGACGTGTAGGCCTGGCTCACCGGCACGCGCAGCTTGAGCGGCCCGGGGCCGAGATCGTAGCGGCACACCGCGGTCGCGAAGGCCGGGTCCATGAATGGCAGCACGGCCTCGTCCGGCGTCGGCGCGGGCAGGGGAGCGATGCTGTTCGCGGGGGCCGTCGCGGACAGGCGCGTGTAGGCGTCCTGCGTGGCGGTCCGTGGCAGCAGCAGCACGGTCGCGAGATGCACGATGCCGCCGAGCAGGAGCCCGCCGAGCAGCCATAGAGCCCAACGGATCATGTGCAGGCTCCGCCGGTCACCGCGGGCATCGGTGCGTCCTTGGCGGTGCGTGTCGCGACGCCGACCGGCGTATCGTAGAGGCGCAGCACCACGACGTAGCGGTCGATCCCGCCGGTCGGCAGCCAGTTGCCCGGCCGCGCGCGCGGCGCGAGCACGATCTCGAAGCTGCCGTCCGCGCGGCGCGCGATCTCCTGGCTGGTGAAGCCGTGGCGGTTCGCGGAATTCGGCACGAGGCGCCCGTCGAGGTCGTAGAGCGTCAGCGTCCAGAAGCGCGCCGCCGGCGTCGTGCCCGAAATCGTCATCGCGCAGCGGCCGTCCAGCACGTGACCGGCGTCATCGGACGAGGCGAAGAACGCAACGCCGTCACCGGAGCCGATCGGCAACTCGCCGCTGCGTGCGATCGCGGCACGCGCGTAAGGGTCGATGTCGGAGGTGCCGGTTTTCGGCCAGGCCGTCCACGCGCCGATCGTGATCGCGCCGAAGGCCGTGCCGCGGGTCAGCGCAAACTGCGTGAGCCCGAGGCCGAAGGCTGCCGCGACCGCGAAGGCAAACAGAAATCCGATCAGCAGGCGCATCAATTCAAGCCTTCGCCGGCATCAATTGCCGCGGGCGCCGTTTGCCGCCGATGCCACGGTGTCGGGCGCGGCGAGCGCCGCGCCGCGCTGCGTGCCGGGCGCGTCGGCGAGCGCGCGCGTGGCGTTTTCCATCATCCGCTCCACGCGCAAGAGCACGTCGATCGAGCGCTTGGTGAGCATCGTGGGACGCGGCGTCGCCTCGGTGATGGCAGCAGTCGCGACATGCGTTGCCGGCGGCGTCGGCCCGGCCGGGACACCCGGGATGTTCTTGATCTCGATGCCCTGGTGCGCATAGGCCATGATCTGGCGCCAGGTCATCGCAGGCAGCGAACCGCCGGTCATGCGGTTGGTCGGCGCATAGTCGTCGTTGCCGAACCACACGCCGCAGACATAGTTGCCGGTGTAGCCGACATACCAGGCGTCACGATAAGCATTCGTCGTTCCGGTCTTGCCGGCCGACTTGATGCCTTCGAGGATCGAGCGCTTGCCGGTGCCTTCCTCGACCACCTTGTTCATCATGAAGTTCATGTCCATGGCGACTTGCGGGCGCAGGACCTGCTCGGGCTTCTTGCCGTCGCGATCGAAGCGCCACACCACCTCGCCATTGCCGCCGCGCACTTCAAGGATCGCGTGCGGCGTCACCGCGCGGCCGAGATTGGGGAAGGCCGCGTAGCCGGCGGTGTGATCAAGCACGGTCACCTCCGCGGCACCGATCGGCAGCGAGGAGCTGTCAGGCAGGGGAGAGCGGATGCCCAGCCTCTGCGCGGTCTGGATGATCTTGGCGCGTCCGAGTTTGGGATTGCCGTCGCCGAGGCTGACCGACAGGCGTACCGGAATGACGTTGATCGAGCGGGTGAGGGCCGTCGTGATCGTCATCGAGCCGGAGAACGAGTGCGAATAATTCTGCGGGCACCAGTTGCCGAGACAGATCGGCGCGTCGACCACGATCGATGTCGGCTTGAAGCCGTTCGACAGCGCGGCCGCGTAGACGTACGGCTTGAATGACGAGCCCGGCTGACGCAGCGCGTCGGTCGCGCGATTGAACTGGCTCTGCCCGTAGTCGCGTCCGCCGACCATCGCGCGCACCGCGCCGTCGAGATCGAGCACCACGGCGGCGGCCTGGCGTGCCTTGTAGTCGTTGCCGTACTGCCGGATCATCGACTCGACGGCGTTTTCGGACTCGCGCTGCAGATTCACGTCGAGGCCGGTGCGCACCACGAACACGCGCTCGTGCAGCGATTTCGGGAATGTCGCGACCAGCTTCTTCATCTCGTCGAACGCGTAGTCGAGATAATAGTTGGCGACGCGCTCGTCGCGGCGGTCGAGTGCGGTCGCGGGATTGCGCCGCGCGCCGAACACCTGGCCTTCGGTCATCATTCCGGCTTCGACCAGATTGTCCAAAACCACGTTGGCGCGGGACCTTGCCGCCGGCAGGTTCACGTGCGGCGCAAAGCGCGTCGGCGCTTTAAAGAGCCCCGCCAACATCGCGGCTTCGCTTAAGGTTACGTCGCGTGCGGATTTGGCGAAGTAATACTGCGCCGCCGCGTCCACGCCGAACGCGCCGCCGCCCATGTACGCGCGGTCGAGATAGAGCTTGAGGATCTCGTTCTTGGTCAGCCGCGTCTCGAGCCAGATCGCGAGGAACGCCTCCTTCACCTTGCGCTCGATCGTCCGTCTCGTTGTTCAGGAACAGGTTCTTGGCGAGCTGCTGCGTGATCGACGAGCCGCCCTGCACCACGCCGCCGGCGCGCGCATTGGCGTTGAGCGCGCGCGCAAGGCCCGACGGATCGATGCCGAAGTGCTCGTAGAAGCGCCGGTCCTCGGTCGCGAGCACCGCCTTGATCAGGTGATCCGGATAATCCTCCAGCGGGATCGCGTCATTGTGCCGGATGCCGCGCGAACCGACCTCGTTGCCGAAGCGGTCGAGGAAGGTGACGGCGAGCTCGGACTTCTTCAGCCAGTCCTCGTCGGAGGTTTCGCGGAACGCCGGGACCGCGAGCGCCAGCATCACGATCAGGCCGCCGAGGCCGAGCGTCGCGCCCTCCGAGAGCCGGCTCGACCATCGCCCAGCGCCGCCAGCCGGCGACGTGGAAGCGGTCCATGAAGGCGGAGAAGCGCTCGTAATATTCGCGCAGCCAGCGCGCGGCGTGGAACACCGTCGAAGTCGAGGCGCGAGTCGAAGTCGAGCAGGAAGCGCTTGAGCTTCGGCTTGAAGTCCTGGTGGGTGAGGTCGCGCAACGAACGTCTCCGGCACCAAACCATCGCGGCCGGCGGCGCGCCCCGAATCCGCCGACCCTGTCAATTTGTTCACTTCTCTAGCCCGTTCCGGCCCGCCCGCCAATGGTGGAAGCGCAACAGGGTGAAGGGAACGGCCGCATCTTCGGCGCCATTGCGGTAAATCGGTGGCTCGTCCCGATTTCCCTCGCGCCGCCGTGCCGCCAAGGCTAATGCAAGCTCATGGCCGACGAGCTGCCGTTCTGGAAGACCAAGTCCCTCGCGGACATGACGGATTCCGAGTGGGAGTCGCTGTGCGACGGCTGCGGGCGGTGCTGCCTGGTGAAGCTCGAGGACGAGGATACGGCCAAGATCTACTTCACCGATATCGGCTGCCGGCTGCTGGATGGCGAAGCATGCAAGCTGCCGCGACTACGACAACCGCACCGCGCGCGTCGACGATTGCGTGCGCCTTACCGCTGAGAATCTAGCCGAACTGAACTGGCTGCCGCCGACCTGCGCCTATCGGCTGATCGCGGCCGGAGGCGACCTCTACTGGTGGCACCCGCTGGTCTCCCACGATCCCGACAGCGTGCACGCGGCCGGCGTTTCGGTGCGCGCGCGCGTTTTCGCCGACGAGGACGCACTGCCGGAGGACAAGCTTTCCGACCACATCGTGTCCTGGCCGGCCAAATGGCCGAAAGGCGCGAAGGCCCCCGCGCAGCCGGGTGCAAAACCGCCGCTCCGCCGCCGCGCCGGCCCCTGAAAAAAATCTTGCGGAACTCGAACTTTTTCCGCAACGGGCTGGAACGACTTCGCGCCCTCGCGGTTGTTTGTGCAGGGCGGCGACCCCCGTGCCCCCCGTCCCCGACGCCGCCCTGATTTCAGCCCCGGTCAGACATCCTCCCGAAGTCTGGCCGGGGCGGCTTTTTGGCCCCGGCACCGCGCCCCGGCGCCCGTCCTCCCCAAGCCCGAACCGGAACCCGCGCCCCAACGCCCGCGTTGTGACACCGGACGCCGCGGGTTCCCTCCGCGGTCGGATAAAGGAGCCGGGCACATGCCACGACCAGCCACCGCAGAGGCCGACTTCAATCGCGGCCGCGCGCCGGAATATCCGAGCAACGCCGGAGCCAAGACCTCGACCGACGCCCATCCGGTGACCGAAACCGCGAACGAGGCGCGCGCCGCCGTCACCGGGCAGGGTGTGAATTACGTGCTGGCCGTGAGCACGATCGCCGTGATCGTGGCGTTCGCCGTGATCTATCTGGCGTTCTTTGCGACCTAACCCACTTCGCGCGCGCCCCTACACCAGCGGCACGTAGTCGTATTCGCCGACCCCCTGCAGCACCAGGAACGTCATCGAGCCCGCGCCCGCATTGGTCACGAGATGCGCCCGGCCGGGCGCGACCGCGTAGGATTGGCCGGGCAGAAGCGCGATCGCCTCCTTCGGGTCTTGCAGGAAGAGGCGCATCTCGCCCTCCAGCACGTAGAACGTATCGCTGACATTCGTGTGCGTGTGCCACGGCACGGTCTGCGTCGGCGACAACTGGATCTCGGTGATGCGGAAGCCGGGGCGCTCGCAGTGGCGCGCGCGGCGCTCGACCTCATAGAGATGCGAGGCGTCTTTCACGGCGGGCTTGGGGGAAGGGGCGGGCATGGGGGCTCCTGACGTTGCCCCATTCTGACCCCATTTTCAGGCGGCTTCCAGCCGCGCCATCTCGGTATCGAACTCGAATCGCAATTGCTTGGCTTCTTCTTCCGGAAGCCAGCCCGCCATGTGCGGGAAAATCGTTCGGTAAGGCGAAACAGTCGTCGGCTCCCACGGCAGCTTTTGTGCGGTCCGCGCCTCCGTGAGAATCTTGTGCAACCGCGCGCGAACCTTATCCAGATCGGGCCGATAGGCGGGCGTCGGCGCATCGCCGTCGGATCGCGACTCTGTCGCGAACAAGTCGGGTTGATCGGTGCGAGCCATGGTTCACCGCTTCTGCGCGCGCATCGCCTCAAGCGGCCTTCAACCGCTCCAACTCTTCCTCGAACTGAAAGCGCAACTGGGCGCCCTCCTCCTCCGGCAGGCAGCCAGTCATCTGCGGGAAGATGGTGCGGTAGAGCGTCGCGCGGCTGTCGTCCCAGGGCATCGACTTCGCCGCTCGCATCTCAGCCAGAATTTTGTGCAATTCCGCGCGAACCTCGTCCGGATCGGGATGGTAGGTCGGCGTCTCGAAATCTTCCTCGGATGGATCAGGCTGATCGCTTCCGAAGAGATCGCCTTGGCGCGGAGAGGCCATGATTCACCGAGTTCCGAATGTCGAATCGGGTGAATCATTAGCAATGATGTCCGGTAACGCGAGCGACTGCCTGAGTTGTCCCCGCAGTTGTCTACCGTTTGCTTCAAGCTTTGCTTTTGCTCTTGTGTTTTGCCTTGACCGGCTTCTGCTCATCATGCGTTAGAGCGCCCGGCTTCGCGCAACTCGTCGGCCTTTCGCAACGGACCGGCGCAGATGCGTTCCAGTAGGTCGGCCTGCCTCGGCTCCAGCGCGATCAGCCGGCCCAGCACGTGCAGCAGGTCGAGCAGGTCGCTGGTGTATTCCGGCAGCCAGTGGTCCGGTTGGATTTTGTCGAACGGCGACGGCGGACGGCGGTCGCCGATGATCGGGCGGCTGCGGTCGCGACGGCGGTAGCTGAACCACTGCCGCAACACGTTCATGCCGGAGACTTCGTAGGCCCACATTTCAGGCGTGACGTTCTCGACATAGCCCTTGCCGATCTTCAGCCGCCGCGTGGCCGGATCGTAGTCCATGGTGTCGGGCAGAGGCTCGGGCGCGCCCGGGATCGCGCCTGCGGCTGGGAATGGTCGGCGCACTCTCTTTCATGCGCGGCGATCCCTTCGGGCGTCCGGCCGCGGGATCGGCGAAACGCTCGCCGTAGCAGTGCAGCCAGATCACTTCGGAACCGAGCGCGACCGCTTCCGCGAACAGCTTCGCGTCCGCCGTCAGCGGAACGTGCAGGCCGGGCCGCACCAGATCGGCCTTGAAGCGCGCCGTGAATGCCGGATGCGCCATGACGGCGGCGAGGTAGGCCATCACGTCCTCGGCCTTGACCGGTTGCGCAAAGACCTTCGCCAGATGCGCGAGCAGCGCAGGCTTGATGTTGGGCTGCTTGGCGTCCCGGTCACGCCAAAGTGGATAAACTCGACCCCCACGACCATGATAGTGATGTTGATCGGGAATGAGCCCGGTGATCGTAAGAGGCGGACCAGCAGTTGGTGCTAGGTCTTCCGGAGCAGTCAAGAAAACTTGTCGATCCGACGAAACGTCCCACAACTCGGGGCGGGCCATGCTCAGTAGTCGATGATCCGGCACGATCCACTGGAGATCAAAAGATCGAAAAGCATAGCGACATCGGCGGAACTACGGGCCCTTGATCCTGATCGACTGTAAT
The DNA here is from genome assembly GCA_963778455.1 of uncultured Alphaproteobacteria bacterium. Taxonomy (GTDB): domain Bacteria; phylum Pseudomonadota; class Alphaproteobacteria; order Rhizobiales; family Xanthobacteraceae; genus PALSA-894. The sequence goes on along the minus strand of CAVZUL010000004.1, from coordinate 116,981 downwards.
GCCGCGCACAGGATGAAGCGCCTAAATCGACCTTGACGCTTCTGAATGCTACAGGCTTGCCGCCTCACGATCCGGATGGAACAACACTTCTTTTTCACTCATCCTTTTCGCTGCTCAGGATGTTCCAGCGTATTCCAGAGATTTGCGATCTGGCGAGATTACCCAAGTGCGATCCGGGCTTCACGCCAGGGCTTGACCACTTAAAAAATTCGCGAGAGACGGAAAGCTGGCCCAGGCACCTTTTTGCTTTGGCAAAAACGGTTCGCGCCATCCGGTGGCACCTTCCTCCCATGCAGAATTGTGAAGGGAAAGCATTTTGAGTGCATCAAACTTTTCCTCTTGCATGCCAATCGGTAGCGACAAATACCGGACCAGGCCGGCACGTCGTGCGTTCTTGTCTGCGAGCCGCGCGGCAAGGACGATGCAAACCGGCTGCTGCACTCCTTGAAAGATGCGCGTCGGCACGTTCGGCTGATGACCTTCGGGTGAGCAGTCAATGACCCATATTTCGCTGGCATCGCGACGTAAGTCTTCGCGCATCTTCTGAAAGCCAGGACCATTCAGGAAGCCCGCAGCCGTAATGAAGCAGACGACTCCATACCGATCCTCTTCGGGCTGTCCGGTCGCATCGCTGCCAGCCTGAGCCGAAAACCTTCCATGTCGCCCAGCGCCAGAAATAGACGTAGAGGTTCTTGAGGTGATGGGCGTGGGCACCCACGCCCCATTCCGCCGGCGGCATCCAACGATCCATTGGCGCAGAACGGCCGGCGCTGCCGTCCTCGATCCAGCCGCCCAGGTCCCTCGGCCTTGTTCTTGTACGGCGGATTTCCGATGACGACCGTAATCCGTTCCTCCTTCTTGACCTTGTTCGCCGCGCGCCGCGACACCGCAATCGGCTCGTACGTCTGCCCAAGCTGTTCCTCCTCGATGAACGGATCGCCCAGCGTGTCGGTGATGAACAGGCGAAGCTCCGGCAGCGGCGGCTTCTGCATCAGCGCCTGCAATTCCGCGATCAGCCGAAGCTGCGCCACCGCGAACGGTCCGAACTGCATCTCGAATCCGATGACGCGCTTGGCCGCCGCCTCGATCGCGCCGCGCACCGCGCCCGCGCCCTGGTCGTTCTCCACCGTCTGCGCGATGCGGCGCAGCACGCCGAGCAGGAACGTGCCGGTGCCGACCGCAGGATCGGCCACCACGACGTCGGCGGCGGCGAAGCCCGCCGGCCGCTCGAACAGCGGACCGCGCAGGCATTCGTCGACGAGATTGACCATCGCCGCGACCACCTCCGGCGGCGTGTAGTAGGAGCCGGTGCGCTTGCGCAGCGTGTTGTCGTAGACCTCCAGGAAGTCCTCGTAGAAATAGAGCCAGGCCTCCGGCTTGTCCTTGCTGATGGTATGCCAGTTCGACCGCGTCGAGCACGCGCGTCAGCGTGTCGAGCGACGTCTTGAGCGCTTCCTGCGTTGGAGGAGTCCTCGGTCAGGAGCCGCAGCGCGGTGCCGATCAGCGAGTTCGACTTGCGCAATTCCTGCGCCGCCGCTTCGGTGCCGTCGGCAAGCGAAATGTCGCGCGCCCGCGCCACCAGCAGGCCGAACGTCACGGCCTGCGCATAGCCGTCGGCGAACTGCGTATCGTCCGCCTGCGGAAACAGGAGCTTGCGCCAGTCCTTCGCAAGGCCGGTAAGTCCCTGGCTGCCGCGCTCCATCTGCTCGACGACCTCGTCGCGCAGCAATCGGCAGAGTCGTGCGCTGACCTCGGCAAGTTGCTTGGCAGTCTTCGGCGCAATCGGCGCCCAGCGAAGGAAGTCACTGATGAGCGGAAGCAATGTGGCGGGCGCCGCGAGCTTCGCGCCCGAGGTTTCGACATTCCCTTCGAGATGAACGATCGAGCCTTCAAGCTTGCCGTCACGCCATAGGCTGAACGCGTTGCCATCGGTGTAGATCAGGTTCGGCAGCGACTTGAGCTTGTCCCATTGTCCCTTGTCATGCGGGTCGCTGAACTTGCGCGGGTCGGCGCCCTTGCCAGGCGCCTTGACCTCGATGAAGCCGACAAGCGCCTTGCTGACGGTGACGGCAAAGTCCGGACGTGTCTTGAGATCGGATTGGGTTGTTTCTCCGACAAGGTGAACTGAGCCTGCTGGCAATCCGGCGACTTCGGCCAGGTCCCGGAACAGCGTATCGAGCGGCCCGCGCAACTGGTCTTCGGGCGCGCCGCTGATCGCGATGTTCGACAACTTGGGTTTGACGCTGGAGCCGAACGTCGAGACGGCATCCGCGACTGTCTTTTTCGCCAAACTTATTCTCCCGATGCCCGAACCGGGGCAGCGCAACATCGGTACTTGAATTGGACTTAAGCCACAATCTTGGCCCATCGCCTCGCGCGGGTCTTACGCCATGAGAAAACAGCGTTTCGCTCGCCTCGTCGCGAGCCTGAAAGAGGTGGGCGCCCATGTCGCCACCGGATTTTTTTCGGGCCGGCTGACGAAAATAAGTTCGCCGGCGAAGCCGCAGCGTCGCCCAATGCGGCGTACGCGACGGGCAAAAGGCACGTGAATTCAAGATCATAGTCCCATTCACCGCCATAAAAAAGATTTTTTACATTTTCTAGGAATATGAGTTGACAGCGAGTCTCTCCTCCTGTATGAAAGGCGCACGCTCCACAATTGGGTCTTGAGAGCGAAGCGGCGCCAGGGCGCCGCCCACCGACCCGCCAGCAAAACCTCACAGTCGAATTTTCGGGAGAACCCGATGCCCGTCCCGCCGCGCACCTTTGCGCCCGCGGCACTCGCCGACGCGCGCTATCGCTACGAAGAAACCAAAGAGCCGGTCGCCACGATTGCCGATCGGCTCGGGATCGGCCTGCGCACCCTGCACAGCAACATCCGGACATGGGGTTGGCGCCAGCGCCGGCCCCCGGGCGCCAAGGCCGCAAACGCGGCGGCCGCAAGCGCGCCGGCAACTTCCGCCCTCACGCTCTCGGCGCTCGAACTCGAAGCCCTGCAAGCCGCCGAAACGATCCAGTCCACGGCGCAACGCGAGGTGGCCGCCATTGGATTGATCGTCGCGAAGCTGGGGCCAAGCGTGAATACCGCCGAGGCCGAGCGCATCGCGCGCACGCTCGCGACATTGACGCGCACGCTCCAAGAGGTGCTGCGGCTCACCACACTCCACGCGCCATCCGACGAGTTGAGCAATGACCGAGGTCCCGACGATCCCGATGAATTCCTCCGCGAACTGGCTCGACGTCTGGATGCGTTTGCCGGACGAGCTCAAGCCGGCCGCGTTACACTCGCTGCCCCGGGGATGGAATGAGCGGCTCGCCAAGACATGGAGCGAATTCACCCACCCCCACCAGCGCCCGCCCGAATTCGCCAACAACGGCGCGCCGTGGACCACCTGGCTGATCCTCGGCGGCCGCGGCGCGGGCAAGACGCGCGCCGGCGCGGAGTGGGTGAGGGGAGAGGCGCAGCAGAACCCAGGCGCCCGCATCGCGCTGATCGGCGAGACCTTGCGCGATGCGCGCGAGGTGATGGTCGAGGGCGTGTCCGGCCTGCTCTCGGTGCACGAGGATTGCGCGCGGCCGGACTGGATACCGACACGCGGGCGGGTCGAATTCCGCAGCGGCGCGGTCGCGGAATGCTTTTCGGCCGAAGACCCCGACAGTTTGCGCGGGCCGCAATTCTCTGCGGCCTGGTGCGATGAGCTCGCCAAGTGGCGCCATGCCGAAGCAACGTTCGACATGCTGCAGTTCGGGCTGCGCCTTGGCGTGCGGCCGCGGCAGGTGATCACCACCACGCCGCGGCCGCTTCGCTTGCTCAAGCGGCTGATCGCCGACCCTTCAACTGCGCTCACCCGCGCCGGCACCGCGGCAAATGCCTGGCATCTCGCGCCCGCGTTTCTGGAGACGATCGTCGCGCGCTATCAGGGCACGCGTCTCGGCCGCCAGGAGCTTTTGGGCGAGGTGATCGAGGAGCGCGCCGACGCGCTGTGGTCGCGCGCGCTCATCGAGTCGTGCCGCGTCGATGGCGCGCCGGCGTGCTCGCGCATCGTGGTGGCGGTCGATCCGCCGGCGAGCGCGACGAAGGATTCCGCCGCCTGCGGGCTGGTCGCGGCCGGCCGCGCCGGCGATCTCGTCTATGTGCTCGCCGACGAGACCGTGGCGGGCTTGTCACCCGCCGGCTGGGCTCGGCATGCGATCGCGCTGTGGCGCCGCCTCGAGGCCGATTGCCTCGTGGTCGAGGTGAACCAGGGCGGCGACATGGTGCGCGCCGTGATCCGCGAAGCGGACGCGAGCGTGCCGGTCACCGCGGTGCGCGCGCATCGCGGCAAATATCTGCGCGCCGAGCCGGTCGCGAATTTATACGAGCAGGGGCGCGTCAAGCACTGCGGCGCGTTTGCCGAACTGGAAGACGAGATGTGCGACTTCGGCCCGGACGGGCTTTCCTCCGGCCGCTCGCCCGACCGGCTCGATGCGCTGGTCTGGGCCGTGAGTGCGCTCACGTTTGTGCGGGCCGAGCCAAGAATAAGGGCACTGTGACATGTTCGATCGTCTGAAAAATCTCCTCCTTCCGCCCGAACAGAAAGCCTCGCGCACCGCGCAACTGATCGCGTTTCAATCCGGCGGCACCGCGCGCTGGACGCCGCGCGACTACGCGGCGCTCGCGCGCGAGGGTTATGTGCAGCAACGCCATCGTCTATCGCGCCGTGAAGCTGGTCGCCGAGAATGTCGGCGGCTGCGCGTTGCTGGTGGAGGAGGGGGCCGAGACGCGCGACCGCCATCCGCTGCTCGATCTGATCGCGCGGCCGAACCCGCGCCAGGACGGCGCGCAGTTCCTCGAGAGCGTCGCGACGCACCTGCTGCTCGCCGGCAACGCCTATGTCGAGGCGGTCGCGCATCGATGGCACGCCGCGCGAACTGCACGTGCTGCGTCCCGACCGCATGAAGCTCGTGCCCGGCGCCGACGGCTGGCCCGAGGCTTACGAATACACGGTCGCCGGCCGCACGGTGCGCTTCGACCAGAGCGTCGCGCTCGCCGCCGATCCTGCATCTCATCGCTGATGCATCCGCTCGACGATCATTACGGCCTCGCGCCGCTCGAAGCAGCGGCCGTCGCGGTCGACACGCACAACGCGGCGGCGAACTGGAACAAGGCGCTGCTCGACAATGCGGCGCGGCCGTCCGGCGCGCTGGTCTACGCCGGCGCCGGACGGCGCGGTGATGTCCGACGGGCAGTTCGAGCGGCTCGAAGCGCGAGCTCGGAGACAACTACCAGGGCGCGCGCAATGCCGGCCGCCCGCTGCTGCTCGAAGGCGGGCTCGACTGGAAGGCGATGTCGCTGTCGCCGAAGGACATGGATTTCATGGAGGCGAAGCACGCCGCCGCGCGCGAGATCGCGCTCGCCTTCGGCGTGCCGCCGCAGCTGCTCGGCATTCCGGGCGACAACACCTACTCGAACTACCAGGAAGCGAACCGCGTGTTCTTCCGCGCGACCGTGCTGCCCTTCGCGAACCGCATCGCCGGCGCGCTTGCGCACTGGCTCGGCGCCGCGTTCGGTCAATGCGCGCCTGCATCGTCGATGCCGACCAGATCGACGCGCTCGCGCCGACCGCGCCGCGCTGTGGAGCCGCATCACCGACGCGCCGTTCCTCACGCTGAACGAGAAGCGCGCCGTGGTGGGATACGCGCCGCTCGAGGGCGGGGACCGGCTGGAGTGAAATGGTGGGCACTCGACCCTCCCTCTTCACCGCTCCCCGCTTGCGGGGAGAGGTCGGATCGCGAAGCGATCCGGGTGAGGGGCTTTCGTTGATTTCGTAACTGCCCCTCACCCGGCTCAGTGCCATAGCCCGTCGAAGACGGGCGTAAACGCCCTGATGGCACTTCGCCACCCTCTCCCCGCTTCGCGGGGAGAGGGAAAGAACCCGCATCATGCCCGACCTCATCCGCACCTTCTCCGAGCGCGGCGATCTCGCGCATCTCGCGCTGTTCCTGTGGGCCGCCTCCGCGACAGCGCTGCTCTATCTCACGCTGCGCGAGCTCGTCGCTGCGACGCGGCGCTTCGACGATTTCGTGCGCGAGCTTTCGCGCTTCAACAAACGGCAAATGACAGGAACTGGAGGCCGACGCTGATGGACACTCTGCACAACGTGCTGCGCTCGATCCGCCGCGAGACGAAATCGCAGCCCGATCACCTGAGCGTGTTCCGCGAATTTCTAGGCCACCTCGACCGCGCGGCCAAGCGCGCGAAGCGCGCGCCCGCGCGCAAGGCGAAAGCGCAAGCGGCGCGGGAAGACTTAATCGCGTGCTCGCCGCGAACTCCGTCTCACCCTCCCCTGGAGGGGGAGGGTCGCTGCTCGCGTGAGCGAGCGGCGGGGTGGGGTGCTGACCTCACCTCTGACTCAATGCTCGCCATCTCGTCGTCCACCCCACCCCGGATCGCATCGCTTCGCGATGCTCTCCGACCCTCCCCCTCCAGGGGCAGGGTGAAGGAAGAACGCATGCTCGCTCCCCACCAACAACTCGCGCTGCAGGTCTTCCGCGCGCGCACCACCATCGATCCCGACGGCACGGTGGAAGGCTATGCCAGCCTGTTCGGCGAAATCGACGCGGCGCGCGACATGGTGATGCCGGGCGCGTTCGCGCGCACGCTGAAGACGCGCGGCGTGCGCCGCATCCCGATGCTGTTCCAGCACGATCCGGCCGAGCCGGTCGGCGTGTGGCTCGAACTCGCGGAGGATTTCCGCGGCCTGCGCGCGCGCGGAAAGCTCATCCCGGAGGTCGCGCGGGCGCGCGAGCTGCTCGCGCTGGTGCGCGATCCGGCGCGGTCGACGGGCTCTCGATCGGCTTTCGCACCGTGAAGGGGCGCGATCGATCCGGCAACGCGCGTGCGAAAGATCATCGATCTCGACCTGTGGGAGATTTCCATCGTCACGTTCCCGCTGCTCGCGGGAGCGCGCGTCCGCGCCGTGAAGGGCTTCGGTCTCCTCCCCGCCGCAGCCTTCATTCGCGCGGGCGCGCGCCGAGCGGGAGTGGAGCGCGGTGCGAGGTGGCGTGTCGCTGCTGCGCACGCCGCAGCGTGTAGCCCGCATGGAGCGAAGCGGAATGCGGGGACCTTGAGCCGCGTGCACGGCTGTCCCAGATTTCGCTTCGCTCCATCCGGGCTACCCAACCGATTGCGAGTTTCATCCATGTCCTATGCCGATCCGATCTGGCTCGAAGGCCGACGCAAATACTGGACGCGGCCCGACGCCTATCGCTTCGCGCCGCCCGGCTCGCCCGAGGCGAAGATGCCGGGCTGGCTCGATCCGTGGGCGACTCGCGTGCGCGCGAGGGAAGCCGCCGAGGACGCGGCACGCGCGCGTGAAGCCGCAGAGCAGGACGCGTTCGAGCGCGAGCTGGCAGAGCTGCGCGATGCCAATGCGCGCGTGCGCATCTTGCTGGCTGACGTGAAGTTCGAGCTCGCGCTGCGCGCGCTCGGGCGCAAATACAGCCCCGACCAGCCGCGCGCGCCAGCTGGCAATCCCGAAGGAGGGCAGTGGACGAGCGACGGCGGGGGAGATTCGTCAAGCAGCGATGTTTCGTCGCTGGAGCAGGAACCACTCACGACAGCCCGCGATCAACCGGCACGCACCGATCTTTCGCAATTGGAAGCGGTTGCCAATGACCCGATAATCCGCTCGCAGATTGATGACGCGTGGACTGCATCGAGTCCAAACAGCACCAGACCTCAGGAGCATGGCTTTTGGATCTCTCGAAACGAGACCACTGGCGAAGTCTTCACTCGCCCGTTTGCGAATCCCGGCTTTGCCAATAGTATCGTGCCGGGCGCAGCACCGAGTGATGCAGTGGCCTTCTTCCACACTCATCCATTCGGGCCGGAATTTCGTGCTACACCCGGACCAAGCACAAGCGACGATGCCTTTGCCGAACGGGTGGGCTTGCCGGGTTTAATTCGGTCACATAGCGGCATGTACTATTTTGGACCTCGTTATCGACCAGTGCGTCTGCGCTAGACGTGAGAGGCTACATGCCTAGCAAAGCAAAGCTATCTATCTCGATAAGTGCCGCGACACTCCAGTTGATGGGAGATCTGGCCATGTCACAGCCAAAGTGCGATGTCGCCAAAATTGCGCAGGAATACATTGCGAGACGGTATCCTTTCTTTGATCCGACCGGACTGCAGCTCGTGATCTCAGAAACAGAGAACCAGTGGGAGGTCACCTATAAATTGCCTGAGAACATGCTTGGCGGTGCGCCGGTGATAGACATCGACAAGGGGACTTGCGCGGTCATCCGCGGCCAACTCACGCAGTGAGGCCGGAAGGCGTTCCAGGCCCCTACCCATCAAAGCTCTCCGCCCGGTGTCCCCGGCCCGGGCCGGGACATGTATATGCTGAACACTGCGGCCATCGCGCGGGCGGTGAGATTGAAACGGATTTGCGGAGTTGGCATGCGCTTCGCTCGATTCTCTGCCGTGATCGCGATCATGGCGTCACTTGAAGTCATAGGGAGACAGGCGATGTCCCAGCCCGGATGCGACTTCATGAAAATCGCGCAGGCCTATATTGCGAGGCAGTTTCCTTTTTTCGACCCGGCCGGCTTGAAGCCGTTCATCTCGGACTCGGGAAGTCTGTGGGAGCTGACCTACGAGCTGCCACGAGGAACGCTTGGCGGCACTCCAATCATTACAATCGACAAACGGAGCTGCACGGTGATTCGTGCAGAGCATTCGCAATGAAGCGACCTGAGCAGGCGTAGCCCGGCTTGAGCGGAGCGAAGCCGGGAGGACAATGCCTTCGGCAATTTGGGCCCCGCATTTCGCTGACGCTCAATGCGGGCTACGTGCTGCTTCAGTCCCACCACGGAATGTACTATTTTGGCCCCTCGCTTCGACCGCGCCGCACTCGCTGACGTGCGCTGCGCGATGCATAAGGCCCCGCATGTTCAAGGCTCTGATGATGATTGCAGTACTCCAACCGCTGGTGGGTCAAGCGATGTCGCAACCAAATTGTGACGTCGTCAAAATCGCTGAAGACCATGCCTCAGCACGCTGGCCGTTCTTCGACTTTTCCGATCGACGTCGGTCTACCGTAGTAGAAGGCGGAGTGTGGAAAGTTCGATTCCTGCTGCCCGATGATTCACTCGGCTTTGAGCCGGAGATCAGCATCGACCGAAAAAGCTGCAAGGTCGTTGACGCCGTAATCTGGCAGTAGCGCGACGCGGGCTGCGGGCGGCGCGCTGTCAGACGCCGCATCCGACGAAAATAACCTGATGAATCCGGCGAATTTCCGCGTCGCGCTGTCCGCGCCGCGCGTCCACGTACGTCCAAACACAAAGGAGAAGGACATGGAAATCGATACCCAACTTGAAACCAAAGCGGGATTGCCGCCCGAGGCGATTGTCACCCACGGCGAGATGCAACGCGCCTTCGAAGCGTTCAAGGAGACGAACGACCAGCGCCTCGCCTCGCTGAAGCGAGGCGGCGACGTCCTGCTGGAAGAGAAGGTCGCGCGCATCAACGACGCTGTTTCGACGCATCAGCGGCAGCTGGAGCAAATCACAGTCAAGCAGGCCCGTCCCGCGCTCGCCTCCGAGCGCAAGGACTCGCATGAGGCGCGCGAGCATAAGACTGCGTTCGACACGTACGTGCGTCACGGCGAGAGCGCCAACCTGCGCGCGCTTGAAACGAAAGCGATGTCGGTCGGCTCCAACCCGGACGGCGGCTATACGGTGCCGTTCGAGATCGAGACCGAGATCGGCAAGCGGCTCACCTTGATTTCGCCGATCCGCTCGATCTCGGGCGTGCGGCAGATCTCCGCCAACGTCTACAAGAAGCCGTTCATGACCGCGGGTCCCGCGGTCGGCTGGGTCGGCGAGACCGATGCACGCGCGCAGACCACCTCGCCGGTACTCGCCGAGCTGCAATTCCCTGCGATGGAGCTCTACGCGATGCCGGCCGCGACCGCGACGCTGCTGGAAGATTCCGCCGTCAACATCGACGAGTGGATCGCCGGCGAAGTCGAGCAGGTGTTCGCCGCGCAGGAGGGCGCCGCCTTCGTCAACGGCGACGGCACCAACAAGCCGAAGGGCTTCCTGCAGTACACCAAGGTCGCCGAAGCGTCCTGGTCGTGGACCAATATCGGCTACGTGGCGACCGGCACGGCGGGCGCGTTCGACGAGGACGCACCGATCGATGCGATCATCGATCTCGTCTATGCGCTCAAGTCGGGCTACCGCCAGAACGGCACCTTCGTGATGAACCGCAAGACGCAGGCCGCGGTGCGCAAGCTGAAGGATGCCGACGGCCAGTATCTCTGGTCGCCGCCGCTGCAGGCGGGTGGGCGCGCGAGCCTGCTCACCTATGCAGTGGTGGAAGCCGAGGAGATGCCGGATATCGCGGCGAACGCCTACGCGATCGCGTTCGGCGACTTCCGTCGCGGCTATCTGGTGGTCGACCGCCAAGGCGTGCACGTGCTGCGCGATCCGTACACCGCCAAGCCCTACGTGCTGTTCTACACCACCAAGCGCGTCGGCGGCGGCGTGCAGGACTTCGACGCGATCAAGCTGCTGAAGTTTGCGGCGAGCTGATCAGGAGCGGTGCACGCGCACTTCGTCATGCCCGCGCTTGTCGCGGGCATTCAAGACTTTCCTTTTCGTGAGCAAGACGTGGATGGCCGGAACAAGTCCGGCCATGACGAAAATCAGTGCGCCTAGCCTACGCCGACTAAAAACCAAAACGGCGCGGATCGTTCCGCGCCGTTTTGCCGTGCCCCGAAGAGTTTCGTTCAGCGCGCGGCCGCCCAGTACCGGCGTAGCGCCGCGGCGTAAACCTCGCGCATCGGCCAAGCGGTAGATTCGCATTTAGGTTGAAGATGTGCTAAGTGTCGCCCAGGAGCGGGCACATGAAACAAACGAGGATACGTTGGCCGTTGTGCGTGGGGGCGCTCGCCGTGCTCATCGCAACCCCGGCTTTGCCGCAGGTTTTGGGCAAGAAGCCACTGGCGAGCTATACGATGAACTGTCAGCTTGATGGTACACCGATGTCTCGTTTTCGGGACGAGGACCGGGAGAGAACACCAGAGCACTGCCAAGCGACTTGCGATTCATACTGGGAATGCGGGGGCTTCAGGTTCGTCGACAAAGGAGATGCGCGGCTGACCGGCTACAGCGCCCCGGGCGGCCCCCCGCCTCGCGGATCCCCACTCGGAACCCCATTCATGCAACCTGTTCGGGCCTGTCAGCTGCTGCGGGGGCCGCTGAACTTTGGCAACTCGCGACGAACCGACAATGTGCATTCCTGCAGCAAGCCCTGTGTGGGGCGGCCAAGGGTATGCGCGGCGGCCGATCTCAGGCGCAGCGACAATTCGCATCTTCTATTTTTGGACACCGGGCGCTTCCTCCGCCAGTTTCCGTTTTGAGGCTGGGCAGGCCGCAGCGTGGCCACCCGCCTGGGCGGAATGCGAAATCGAAACGGCGCGGATCGCTCCGCGCCGTTTCGCCCTTGTCCCCCGACGGAACTGGTTTTAGTGCCGGCGCTTACCGGCGGTAGCGGCGCCACGGCTCGGAAGCCTGGCGCATTTCGCCGGCCGGCGCGGAGGCGTAAGCGGAGCCGCCGCTCACCGCGGAATAGTGCGTGAGGAAGCCGCAGGCGCCGACGCCCGCGTAGTTCGACACGCGCTCCACGATGCCGACCAGCACGTAGCGCTTGCCGTCGAACTTCGCGACCGGGCCGCCCGAGTCGCCCATGCAGGCGCTGGCGCTGATCGCGCCGCGGCGCCGCGGATCAACCAGCCCGCCGTAGCGGCTGTCGGCCACGAGCCGCGCCTCGCGCAGACCCGCCGAGCGCATGCGCGCGGCCTCCTGCGCGGTGCCGTAGCCCGCGATCGTGTAGGTCCCGTCGCCGCCGGCGCTGCCGGTCGCGATCGGCTGATAGCGCGCGGGCAGCGGAGCCGCGAGCGTGATGAGCGTGGTCTGCCCTTGCTGCGAGTGACCGGTCACCGGGATGCGGCTGCCGCCCGCGACCACGAACAACGGGCCGCCGCTCTCGACGCAATGATTGGCGGTCAGCAGCTGCTGGCGGCCGATCACGGTCGCCGAGCAGAGGAGATTGTGTCCGACCAGCTTGACCACGTGGCGGCTGATGGCGCCCGCGCCTTGCCCGCGCATCACCGCATGTGCATCGCTGGAGGCATAAAGAAAGGCGGCCGAAGCCGTCAGGAAGTGCGAGCGCGCGGGAAGCTTGCTTCGCGCTTGCCGCGAAGCGGTGGGTCTGCCGCATGTATGACCCCTCGTGCCAGGTCTCTACAACGAATGTGCAATAGCGTTGTATGTATTCCCCTTGCGCACACTGTCCCTGTTCACCTTGGTATAATCAAGAGTCAAAATTAGTCGGTCAGTAGTTTTCCGGTCCGTGTGATCCAGTCGCGGTAGAGAAACAGCGGCGTTACGCCCGTTAGTCCCCCGCAACCGTCCGAGTTCCCGCGGTCCGGTGGACCAGCTGACCACGCCGATGACGCCTGGCGCGCCGTTCGTGGCGAAAACCGGCGCGCCTGAGTCGCCGGTGCAGGCGCCCAGCCCGGCCTTGTCGCCTTTCGTCGACGGGTCGACGAGGCGGATCTGCAGGTTTCCCGGCCGCCCGGTCGCAACTAACGATGCGGCACGCACCGTTCCGCCCGACTTGCCGTCGCCGCGCACCGCAACGCCGTAGCCCGCGACCGTGAAGGCATCGCCGGGCGCGACGGTGAGCGGCCGCGCGAGGCGCGCCGGTTCCACGTTACGTAACGGCGCGGCGAGCCTGACGAGCGCCACGTCCGCGGTCGCGCGGTGCGCGAGCATGGTCTTCAGATCGAACTTCGGGATGTGCCGTGACGCTTGCGACGTCGCGCAACTGCGGCTGCCGGTTCTCGAACTCGACGATCTTGTAGTCGGCGCCCGGGCAGCACGCAATGCGCCGCAGTCAGCACGAGATCGGGCGCGAGCGCGACGCCACTGCACGAGTTTCCGCGCGAGCCGACGATCAGCACGACCGAGCGCGCGATGGAGTCGGGCGGCGCGCCGGCGCCGCCGACCATCGCGGCGGCGGGCAGCGACGAGATCACCAGAAGGGCGAGGGCGGCGGCGCGCAACATCGCGCGCATCAGCCTGCGCCAGACGCACAAGTCAATGTCATTCCGGCCGAGCAAAGCGAGGGCCGGAATCCATAACCCCGACCCGTGGTTATGGATTCCGGGCTCGCCGCGTTGCGGCGCCCCGGAATGACGGAAGGAGAGACAAATGCCCTCCATTCTTCTCAGCGGCCCCGCGGTCGAGCCGATCACGCTGGCCGAGGCCAAGCAGTTCATCCGCGTCGAGCACGACGACGATGACGACATCATCGCGGCGCTGATCGCGGGCTCGCGCATCCACGTCGAGACGCAGACGCGCCGCGCGCTGATCACGCAGAGCTGGCGCCTGACGCGCGACGTGTGGCCCGAGCTCGGCTGCGTGCCGGTGCTGCCGGTGCCGTTGCGCACGCTCGATGTGGCGCGCGTCTACCGATCCGACGGCAGCACGCTGGCGATCGATGTTGCGGCGTTCACGGTCGACAAGGCCGCGGCGCCCGCGCGGCTCGCTTTCATGCGCGGGGCGCTGCCTGCGCCCGAGCGCGCGGTCGGCGGCATCGAGATCGATGTGACCTGCGGCTACGGCAACGAGCCCGACGATGTGCCGGAGCCGTTGCGCCAGGCGATCCGTCTGCTGGTCGCGCACTGGTACGAGAACCGCGGCATCGTGGCGGCCGGAGGCGACGTCGCGGTGCTGCCGCAAACCGTCGCGGCGCTGCTCGCGCCTTATCGGGTGCTGGCGCTATGACGGCCCCGGGTGAGCTCAACCGCCGCCTGGTGCTGGAGGCGCCGGTCGAAAGCGCGGACGGCGCAGGCGGCGTCACGCGCAGTTATGCGGCGCTGATGACGCTGTGGGCGAGCGTCGAGCCCGTGGCGGCGCGCGGCGCGGTCGTGGCGGACGCGGCGGGCGCGACCGTCACGCATCGCATCGTCATCCGCAAGCGTGCGGCCGTCACCACGCGGCACCGCTTCGTCGAAGGCGCGGCCGTCTATCGCATCGTCACGCTGCGCGATGACGCAACGCGCCGCTTCCTCGTGATCGGCGCCGAACAACGCGGCGATTAGCTCGGTGCCACCCTCCCCATAGTCCGTCGAAGACGGGCGTAAACGCCCTTGTGGGGGGAGGGTCGGCGAAGCGAACGAAGTAAGCTGAGCCGGGGTGGGGTGAGTGCGAAAGCGCGCGACTTTCACCCCACCCCGACCGTCGTCGCTGCGCTCCGACAGTCGACCCTCCCCCTCCAGGGGAGGGTGATCCGAGCGTGTTGCAAGGACCAAAATCATGTCCACTGCCGCCGTGGCGCTGCGCGCCGCGATACACGACGCATTGGTCGCCGACGGCGCACTCACCGCGCTGCTCGGCGGAGCGAAGATCTACGACGAGCCGCCGCAGAGCGTGGCATTTCCCTACGTGACGCTCGGCGAAGCGCGCATCGAGGATTTCTCCGCCGGCAACGATCCGGCGCAGGAGCACCGGCTCACGCTGCACGCGTGGTCGCGCCAGGGCGGGCACCGCGAAGCGCACATGATCGCGGGTGCGCTCCTGCAGGCGCTCGACGATGCGCCGCTCGCACCCGACGGACACCACCTCGTCAACCTGCGCTTTTCCGTCGCCGACATCCGCCGTGAGGCTGACGGCCGCACCTATCACGCGCTCGTCCGCTTCCGCGCGGTGACAGAGCCCGCCTAACGCCGCCCTCATGGTGAGGAGCGCTGCGAAGCGGCGCGTCTCGAACCATGCGCCCAGCTCACCGTCCTTCGAGACGGCGGCTGCGCCGCCTCCTCAGGACGAGGCATTGAATGAAAGGACACACTCATGGCTGCCCAGAAAGGCAAGGACCTGCTCGTCAAGATCGCCGACGGCGGAAGCTTCGTCACCGTCGCGGGCCTGCGCGCGCGCAGGCTCTCGTTCAACGCCGAGACCGTCGACATCACGCATGCGGAATCCGCCGGGCGCTGGCGCGAGCTGCTCGACGGCGCCGGCATCAAGCGCGCCGCGGTCGCGGGGCGCGGCCTGTTCAAGGATGCGGCGTCCGACGCGCTGATGCGGGCGACCTTCTTCGACGGCGCGGTGAAGAACTTCCAGGTGGTGATCCCGGACTTCGGCACCGTGCAGGGCGCGTTCCAGATCACCTCACTCGAATTCGCCGGCGAGCACGACGGCGAGGTGACCACGGAGCTGGCGCTGGAGTCGGCGGGCGAGCTGACGTTTACGGCGGCGTAAGCCGCGCGCTCGCAACTCATTATCGCTTGGAGTCGCTCATGTCCTACGCCGATCCGATCTGGCTCGAAGGCCGGCGCAAATACTGGACGCGGCCCGACGCCTACCGCTTCGCGCCGCCCGGCACGCCCGAGGCGAAGATGCCGGGCTGGCTCGACCCGTGGGCGACGCGCGTGCGCTTCAG
Organism: uncultured Alphaproteobacteria bacterium; assembly: GCA_963778455.1. Taxonomy (GTDB): domain Bacteria; phylum Pseudomonadota; class Alphaproteobacteria; order Rhizobiales; family Xanthobacteraceae; genus PALSA-894. Next base: position 101,485 of record CAVZUL010000004.1, on the reverse strand, counting down.
GGAGGCGCAGGAAGAGGAGGCACGCGCGCGCGCGGCGGCTGAGCAGGAGGAGTTTGAGCGCGAGCTTCTGCAGCTGCGTTGGGAGGTCAAGAAGCTCAAGCTCGAACACGAGCTGTGGTGCTTCGAGCAGAAATACAGCCCGACCCAGCCGCGCGTGCCCGCGGGCAATCCCGATGGCGGGCGGTGGACGAGCGGAGGCGGAGTGTCGGGAGGCATGCCTGCCAACGGTTCGGACGGTCAAGTGCTAAGCGACGAAAGCCCCGATCCGATCAGGCCTGGCGCGCAGTACGCGCAAAATGAGTCGCGGGGCCGTCCGGTCGATCTGCTTGAAGAGCAGCGCTTGGGCGGACATGCGATCGAGGGTCACGTCGGAAAAAGCCAGGAGTTCTTGCTGAACCGCGCCAGAGAACGTGTCCTCGCAGCGCAACGGAAGGGTGACTTGTTCGACGGAATCAGAGTGGGGTCGTTTTCGTCGCTGGAAGCGGCGAACAGGCTTGTCAATGGGACGATCGCGCAGAATCCTGCTAAGGTCGAGCGCGTCGCGAGCGGTCAGTCACCCAAGGAAGAACTGACCGGGCGATTTGATTCGATCACCGGCTATGAGGCCTACGCGAGGAATGAGCGCTCACAGCCCTACATACGAGATACCGACGGTGTGATGGTCGTCATCGTTCGCGATCGGCAAGCGGCAAAAGGCTATCGTGTTGACAGCGCTTTTCCCGTGAGATTTGGCAGGTGATGCCCATGTCAGACCTTATCATGGACTTTTATGAGTACTGGACGGGGGTCGTATTCACGCTGCGATGGCGGAACGAGGAGGAGTATCGGCAAGGCAAGGCATTCTTGCATGAGCTCCTCGGGCCGGGTGGAGGCGTCGGCGTGGATGAACCGGGGAGAGTCCCGTCCTACTATCTGGAAACCGAACAGCAGTACGACGCGCTGCTGGATTTTAGACGGAAACTGAGAGAAGCGGTCGAACGTTGATCTCTGCTGCCGTCAGGCACGATAGCTCCAGAAATACGGCGACGAGTTGATTGGCAATTCTCAATTCTCCAATAATCCTGATAGCGGTTGCGTCGAGAGGTCTGACTCCAAAATACAATCGCAACTGGCGCGCGCTCATGCACCGCGATCTGATGGAAATTGCCCGCGTTCTCATGCGCGTGCTCAAAGGCGGCGAGGTATCGCCGGCAGAGTTGGCGCACATGAGTTTTATCGCGGAGAGCGAACTGCGTGCGGCGCTGGCTGAAGCTTACGCCGGCCTTCTGGAATTCGCCCACCATCGCGACCTGCGGAGCCGCGATGCGGCTGCCGATCGTGCGATGCGCGCCCAGCTGGAAATGTGCCTTGAGCGTATCGCGGACGCTTGCGACCGCGTCTTACCGGGGCCAAGGCCGACGGTCCATTAAGTTCGTAGGGTGGGCAAAGCTTCGGCTCGCGTGAGCGAGGCGATGCGTGCTCACCATAACGCCGACAGATTTGCAGCAGCGGGAAAAACCCCATGCCCAATCTCCACCGCGGCGAGATCGAAGCCGAGATCGGCGGCGCGCGGCGCCGCCTGGTATTGACACTCGGCGCGCTCGCCGAGCTCGAGGCCGCGTTCGGCGCCGAGGACCTCGTGGCGCTCGCGGAGCGCTTCGGCTCAGGCCGGCTCATGGCGCGCGATCTTGTCCGCATCATCGGCGCCGGATTGCGCGGCGCGGGCGAAGTGATCAGCGACGAGGAGGTGGCACGCCTGTCCGTCGATGGCGGAGCGACCGGCTATGTGCGCATCGCGGCCGCGCTGCTCGCCGCAACGTTTGGAGTGGACGAACGCCCTTTGGGGGAAGCGGCGCCGGCGTGAGCCGTGCGCCGCGGAAACCTCAACCCTCGCCCTTGCAGGGGGAGGGAGTGAGGCCCTTCCCGTGGAAAGAGGCGATGGGCTTCGGGCTCGGGACGTTGCGGCTCTTGCCCGACGCATTCTGGCGCATGACGCCGCGCGAACTCGCCGCCGCGATCGAGGCCGTACACGGCCCAAGTCACCCGGCGCTCGACCGCGCATCCTTCGCGGCGTTGCGCGCCCGGTTTCCGGACGCAACGGCAATCTGAATCAAAATCTGAGGCGGGCGGATTCGCCCTGGCGCAACCGCGGGCAAGCGATTCCGCGGACGCGCGTTTCATTCGTTCTTGAATCGTACTCTCAACTGGAACTTTCGTTCTGATCCGGAGAACTCCGTATGGCCGATGATGACGATGACGATGATCGCGAAGAAGCGGGCGAGAAACTCACGGGCAAAATTCGTGGCATCGACAGCCAGACGCGTGGACTGACCGGCAGTACCAACGCCTTCGCGCGCGCCATCACCTCGGCCTTTGCGCAGGGCGCGAGCGGCGCGAAGAGCTTCGATTCGGTGCTGAAGTCGCTGGCGCTGCGGCTCTCCGGCCTCTCGCTCAACCTCGCGCTCAAGCCGCTGACCGGCGCGCTCTCGGGCGGCCTCGGCAAGATCTTCAGTGGAATGTTCGGCTCGTCCGGCGGCGGAACAAATCTTGCGGCGGAGCTGACCAAAGGCGCCGCGCAACCGATGGCCAAGGGCGGTGTCATCGCGGCGCCGACTTACTTTCCGCTCGGCGCCGGCCGTGTCGGCCTTGCCGGTGAAGCCGGACCCGAAGCCATCATGCCGCTGGCGCGCGGGCCGGACGGGCGGCTCGGCGTCGCGGCGTCGGGCGCGGGCGGCGGCAACGTCACCATCAATATCGCGACGCCCGACGCCGAGAGCTTCCGCCGCTCGGAGACCTATCTCACCGGCCTCATCGCCCGCGCAGTCGCACGCGGACAAAGGGGACTCTGATGTCCTTCCACGAAATCCTGTTTCCACTCGACATCGCGCTGAAAAGCGCGGGCGGGCCGGAGCGCAAGACCGAGATCGTCGCGCTCGGCTCCGGCGCTGAGGAGCGCAACGCGCGCTGGGCGCATTCGCGCCGCCGCTATGACGCCGGCTATGGCGTGAAGACGCTCGAAGCGCTCGCGGCTGTGGTCGCGTTTTTCGAGGAGCGGCGCGGGCGGCTGCACGGCTTTCGCTGGCGCGACCGGCTGGATCATTCCTCCGCGGCGCCGGGCACGAGCGTGTCGCCGCTCGACCAGGTGCTTGGGCTCGGCGACGGCGCGCGCACGACATTTCCGTTGTTCAAGCTCTATGGCGCCGCGCACGCGCCCTATCAGCGGCCGATCGCAAAGCCGGTCGCAGGCTCGGTGCGCGTCGCGGTCGATGGAGTCGAGCAGACCGAGGGCGCGGCGTTCACCTGCGATGTGACGACAGGTGTCGTCACTTTTCTGCCCGGCCATATCCCGGGCGCTGGCGCCGTCGTGCAGGCGGGCTTCCTGTTCGACGTGCCGGTGCGTTTCGACACCGACTATCTCGAAGTCGATCTCTCCGCGTTCGCGGCAGGCAGCGTGCCGCGCATTCCGCTGGTGGAGATCAGGCTCTAACACTCGCGTCATCGCCGGGCTTGTCCCGGCGATCCCGATAGAGAGGGGCTCTATCGGCGCGCACTCTATCGGGATCACCGGGTCACGCCGCTGCGCGGCGGCCCGGTGATGACGAAGGAAAATAATTCATGCGCACTATCCCCCCAGCGCTCCAGGCCAAGCTCGACAGCGGCGTCACAACACTCGCGCGCTGCTGGATCATCACGCGGCGCGACGGCGTCGTGATGGGCTTCACCGATCACGACGCCGACCTGACCGTCGCGGGCACGCTGTGCCATGCCGGCACGGGGCTCACCGCGTCGGAAGCAACCGCGCGGCTCGGCCTGCAGGTGGACGGCTCGGAAATCGCGGGCGCACTCGCGGATGAATCGCTCGCTGAATCCGATCTCGTGGCCGGGCGCTATGACGCCGCGAGCGTCGAGGTGCACCTGGTCGACTGGAGCGAGCCGTCGCTCAATCTGCTGCTCGCCAAGGGCGTGCTCGGCGAGGTGCGGCGCGAGGGCTTGGGCTTCACAGCGGAATTCCGGTCGCTCGCTCATCGTCTCAACGAGGAGAGCGGGCGGCTCTACACCGCGACCTGCTCGGCCGATCTTGGCGACGCGCGCTGCACGGTCGATCTCATCCATCCGGCGTTCCACGGCAGCGGCACGATCGCGGCGCTTGCCGGCCCGTCGGCGTTCCGCGCGGCGGACCTCGACGGCTTTGCCGACGGCCTCTTCACGGCGGGCAAGCTCACCTTCACCGGCGGCACGAACGCAGGCTTCGCCGTCGAGGTGAAGACGCATCGCCTCGCGCTCGACGGCGTGCTGATCGAGCTGTGGCAGCGCCCGGCGGAGCCGATCGCGGTCGCCGACGCGTTCACCGTCACGGCCGGCTGCGACAAGCGCTTCGCAACCTGCCGCGACCGCTTTGCCAACGGCGGAAACTTTCGCGGGTTTCCGCACATTCCGGGGAATGATTTCGTGATCGCGTATCCGGTGCCGGGGAGGAACGGCGGCGCCGGATCGGCGGGATGAAAGTGTCGCAAACGAAATTGTCGCGCCCATCACACGGGATATCACATGGCCTGGATCGATCCTCGCTACGAAGCGGAACGGCGCAAATACTGGACGCGCCCGGACGCCTATCGCTTTGCGCCGCCGGGCTCGCCGGAAGCGAAGATGCCGGGCTGGCTCGATCCGTGGATGACGCGCGTGCGCTTCAAGGAGGCGCACGAAGACGAGGCTCGGGCGCAGGCCGCGGCTGAGCAGGAAGCGTTGGAGCGCGAGATAGCAGAGCTGCGCCGAGATTGGGAGGAATTGAAGCGCGAAATTGCGGCGCGCGATGCGGCCACGCGGCTTGTGGCCGAAGTAGCGCGCATCAAGTCCGACATCGCGTGGGACCGATTTCTCTCCACCTTCAAGCGCTACGCGGAGCAGCAGAAGGCCGGCTTCAATCCGGATCAGCCGCGCGATGAGTTTGGGAAGTGGACCGACAGCGGGCGGGATGCCGGCAAGGAGGGCAGCGATGACCGCGCTCGGTCAACCGACATCACCGCGCAGCGCCGCATCGGCTCGCGTCCCGCCGGGACGCCGGCACAGCATGCCCGACTCGATGTCGCGGCCGCGCGTGCGCGCGACGCGGTTGCTCGCGTGCAGCAGATCCAGCCGAACTGGCGCCCGGAGAGCGCGACCTCGTTCGACAACCGCAGCAACATCGAGGTCATGATCCGAGCCAAGGAGGCGGAAACGCGCGAGGCCGAGGCGCGCTTCATTGCGTTGTCGCGCGCCGGCCACGATGATGCCTATCCGCGGCGAGATGCCCGCATGACGGACGAATTTCTGGTGCCGGGTGGGGAACGGATCGGCAGCCGAACGCCGGGTGCCGACGAACATGTCAGAACGGTTACACCCGGCCGGTTCGAGGAGTTGCGCATCGAATTGATGGGCGGCGCCAGGCGCATCGACTCTGATCCGGAATACAACGGCGTATGGTATAGACGTCAGGACGGATCGGAATTTGGGCTGCGCATCAGCCGCCATGGGCTGACGATCGACGTCTTGCGCAGCGACCATCCGCTCCTTCGCGACGGCTTCAGGATACATCAGCGATGACGAGAGAACCGACAGACGCCTCCGGTGTCCCGATGAGCGACTATATCAACCATGTGCACGGCACCTTGAACGACTTGCCGGTGGGCATGTGGGAAATTGTTCCGTGTGGCCGCTATCGTTTCGGGCTGGAGGGCGCGGCGCTTATCGATTTTATCCGCAGCTGCATCTACTCGCTGATGGATGCCGGCGCGAAGCCGGTCGCCGGCGGCGGCAAGCCGAATAAGTGGGAGCTGCAGGTCCAATACGGCAGCAACAAGTTCGAGGTCGCCGAAGCCGTGATCCAGGAGTGGCTGCGCCAGGGCGCACCCACGCCGGAGCCGTGGAAGGGTGTGTGGTTCGGCCTGCCGTGGAGCTATTTGCCGGACAGGAGCGGTTAGCCGCGTATCTGGCTGGCGTCACCTTGTGCGGCGTAACCGTGCGCGGCCCCGCGCACGTTAATCCGCAATCGAGCTACCATCATGTCACCCACCCGCACCCGCATCGTCGCGGAGGCGCGTGCCTGGATTGGCACGCCCTATCGCCATCAGGCTTCGCTGCAAGGCGTCGGCTGCGACTGCCTCGGCCTCGTGCGTGGGGTGTGGCGCGCGCTGCATGGCGCGGAGCCGGAGGCAACGCCCGCCTACACGCCGCGACTGGGCCGAAGCGTCGCGGCGTTGAGTCGCTCGCCGAAGCCGCGCATGCGGCATCTCGACGAGCTCGACGACCCGCACGCCTTCGCGCCGGGCGATGTCCTGCTGTTTCGCTACGCGACCGCTATCCCGCCAAGCACGCCGCGATCGCGACCGCGCGCGACCTGATGGTGCACGCGCATGACGGCGCCGCCGTCGCGGAAGTCGCCATCGCGCCGTGGTGGCGGCGCGGCTCGTGTATGCGTTCGCGTTTCCAGGCGTGAGCGACTGAGCGAGCCGCATACTCCGCTCCTACCCTCCCCTGGAGGGGGAGGGTCGGCAAGCAGCGAAGCTGCGAGCCGGGGTGGGGGTGGTCCTCTGACAACGCTCACCCCACCCCGACGCTCACTGCGTTCGCGTCGACCCTCCCCCTCCAGGGGAGGGTGATCCGAGTTCGCGGCACCGCCACGACAACACAAAGGTCACTCATGGCCGCACTTGTTCTTTCCGTTGCGGGCGCCGCGGTCGGCGGTGCCGTGTTCGGCCCGGTCGGCGCCATCGCGGGCCGGATCGTCGGCGCGATCGGCGGCAACCTCATCGACCGCACGCTGTTTGCCTCGCACACCGAGCGCAACGTCGAGGGTCCGCGCCTCGCCGATCTCGACGTGATGGCCTCGACCGAGGGCGCGCCGATCCCGCGCATCTATGGCCGCGCGCGGCTCGCCGGCCAGGTGATCTGGGCGACCAAGCTCGAGGAGGTGATCTCGCATCAGCAACGACACCGAAGGCGGCGGCAAGGGCGGCCGCGACCGCCACCACCAACACGACGACCTACAGCTACTTCGCCAATTTCGCGGTCGGCCTGTGCGCCGGGCCGATCGGCCGCGTCGGGCGCATCTGGGCGGACGGCAAGCCGCTCGACCTTACCGGCGTGACGTTCCGCACCTACACCGGCAGCGAGAGCCAGACGCCGGATCCGCTGATCGTCGCGCGCGAGGGCGCCGAGCAACGCGCCGGCCTATCGCGGGCTCGCCTACGTCGTGTTCGAGCGCCTGCCGCTCGCCGATTTCGGCAACCGTATTCCGCAGCTCTCCTTCGAGCTGATGCGTCCGCTCGGCCGGCTGGAAAAGATGGTGCGCGCGGTGACGCTGATCCCCGGCACCACCGAGTTCGGCTACGAGCCGGGCGACCGTGGTGCGGCTGATGGGGCCGGGCCAGTTCGCGGCCGGAGAACCGCCACGCGGCGCATGCGGCTTCCGATGTCGAGGCCGCGCTCGACGACTTGCAGGGCGCGTGCCCGAATCTCGAACGCGTCGCGCTGGTGGTCGCCTGGTTCGGCAACGATCTGCGCGCGGATCATTGCTCGCTCACGCCCGCGGTCGACTCCGCGATCAAGCAGACCTTTCCGCCGAACTGGTCGGTCGCGGGTCTTCCGCGCATCGCGGCGCCCGTCGTCTCGACCGTCGAGGGCCGCCCGGCATTCGGCGGCACGCCGTCGGACGACAGCGTGACGCACCTGATCCAGGAGCTGCGCGCGCGCGGGCTGCAAGGTCACGCTCTATCCGTTCGTCATGATGGACATCCCGGCCGGCAACGGGCTGCCCGATCCGTGGACCGGCGCGGCGCTCGCAGCCGGCTTATCCCTGGCGCGGCCGCATCACCTGCGATCCGGCGCCCGGTCAGCCCGGCTCGCCCGACGGCACCGGTGCGGCGGCAACGCAGGTCGATGCGTTCTTCGGTCTCGATCCCGACGACTGGGGCTATCGCCGCATGGTGCTGCATTACGCGCAGCTTGCCGCCGACGCGGGCGGCGTCGATGCGTTCCTCATCGGCTCGGAGCTGCGCGGGCTGACGCGCGTGCGCTCGGCCTCCGGCGTCTATCCGGCGGTGACGCGGCTGATCGACGCTGGCGGCCGACGTGAAGGCGATCCTCGGCGAGCGGCACGATCGTCACCTATGGCGCCGACTGGACCGAGTACGGCGCGCATGTGGTGGACGGCGGCGCGAGCGAAGTGCGCTTCCCGCTCGATCCGCTGTGGGCCTCGACCATCGATCGACGTGGTCGGCATCGACTACTACGCGCCGCTCGCCGACTGGCGCGACGGCAGCGCGCATCTCGACCGGCAGATCGCGGAGTCGATCTACGACCTCGACTATCTCGCGGGCAACCTGCGCGGCGGCGACGCCTACGACTGGTACTACGCCGACGATGCCGCACGCGCCGCGCAGACGCGCACGCCGATCACCGACGGGCTCGGCAAGCCGTGGGTGTTCCGCGTCAAGGACATCTGGAACTGGTGGAGCAGCGCGCATTACGAGCGCGTCGGCGGCGTCGAGCTCGGCTCGCCGACCGCCTGGGTGCCGCAGGGCAAGCCGATCTGGCTGACCGAAATCGGCTGCCGCGGCGGTCGACAAGGGCGCGAACCAGCCGAGCGTGTTTCCCGATCCGAAGTCGGCCGAATCCGGCCTGCCGTATTTTTCCACCGGCAAGCGCGACGACCTGATCCAGCGCCGCATGCTCGAAGCCGTGCTGCAGACCTTCGATCCGGCGCACGGCGCGACGACCGACCGACAATCCGGTCTCGCCGGTCTATGGCGGGCGCATGCTCGATCCGTCCGCGATCCATCTGTGGACCTGGGACGCGCGGCCCTATCCGCTGTTTCCCGCCGCGCTCGACGTGTGGAGCGACGGGCCGAACTGGGAGACCGGCCACTGGCTGACCGGCCGGCTCGGCGGCGCGCCGCTCGATGCGCTGATCGCGGCGATCCTCGACGACGCCGGCGTCGGCGGCTACGACACGTCCGCGCTCGGGGAGGGGCCTGACGGCTACGTCATCGACCGCCCGATGTCGCCGCGCGCCGCGATCGAGCCGCTCGCGCTCGCCTATGCGTTCGAGGCGAGCGAGGACGGCGCCATCGTTGCGCTTTCGTCCGCGCGGCGGCGAGCCGGTCGATCGAACTGACCGAGGACGATCTCGTGCTGCCGGAGGACGCGCGCGCCGCTGCGGCTGACGCGCGCGCAGGAAACCGAATTGCCGCGCGAGGTCTCGATCGGCTTCACCGACGCCGAGTTCGACTATCGCCGCTCGGCCGGTCACCTCGCGCCGCCTCGTCGGCGGATCGGCGCGCGCCGCGCATGCGGACCTCAGCGTCATCACCAACGACGCGGCGGCCGAGCGCCGCGCCGAAATCTGGCTGCAGGATCTCTGGGCCGGGCGCGAGAGCGCCGAGTTCGCGCTGCCGCCAAGCGCGCTCGCGCTCACGCCGGGCGATGTGATCGCGCTCGACGCCGGCGGGCGGCAGCGCACTGCTCGAACTGCGCGAGACGGTCGACACCGAGCAGCGCCGCGTCAGCGCGCGCTCGATCGATGTCGACGTCTTCGCGCTGCCGGCCGAACCGCCGCGCCGCCCGCCGCCGCTGCCGCCGCTTCCGCTCGGGCCGGTGCACGCGGTGCTGCTCGAACTGCCGACGCTGCCCGGCGACGATCCGCCGGTGACTGGCGCATCTTGCGGTCTTCGCCAATCCGTGGCCGGGGCCGGTGGCGGTCTGGCGCTCGCTCGATGACGGGGCGAGCTATCAGCAGTTCGCGATCGTGCACGCGCCTACGATCATGGGCGAGACGCTCGACGATCTGCCGGCCGGGCCGACGAGCCGCTGGGACAAGGTCGCGCACACGCGCGTGCAGCTCTACGGCGGCGCGCTTGCGTCGGCGTCCGACCTGCGCGTGCTGAGCGGCGCCAATGCGGCGGCGGTGCAGCGCACCGGACGGTGCGTGGGAAATTCTGCAGTTCGCCAACGCGGTGCTCACCGGCGAGCGCACGTACGAGCTTTCGCGCCTGTTGCGCGGCGAACTCGGCAGCGAAGCCGCGATCGGCGATCCGCTGCCGGCGGGCGCGCCGTTCGTCGTGCTCGATCCGCATCGTGACGCCGATCGCGCGCGGCGTCGAAACGATCGGGCGGCGCATGCGGCTGCGCGTGGTCGCGGCGAACCGCGATCATGGCGATCCGTCGTGCGGTCGAGATCGACGTTGCGGCCACGACCGCTCGCGTTCCAGCCGCTGCAGTCCGGTGCATCTGCGGCGCGCCGCGAGGCGGGCGGCGTGCGCTTCTCGTGGCGCCCGCGCAAGCGCGGCCTCGCCGGCGTCACGTTCGCGGCGTGGCCCGATCTCGGCGAGGCGCGTGAGGCCTACGAGCTGGAAATCCTGTCCGGCGCGACGGTGCTGCGCACGCTGTCGGCGACCATCACCCTCGACGCTCTATGCCGCGAGCGACGAGACGCTCGACTTCGGCAGCACGCAATCGAGCTTCAGCGTGCGCCTCTATCAGATATCGGCCGCGGTCGGCCGCGGCCTGCCTGCCACCGCCACTCTCATCCCTTAGAGGTTCCATGAGCGCCTCAGCCAATCTTGCGCTGCCTTTCATCGAAGGCGGCGAGCTTCTCCCTGACGTCACGCTGAACGAGACGCTGCGCCTGATCGACACGCTGGTGCAGCTCGCGATCGTCGATCGCGATCTCAACGCGCCGCCCGGCTCGCCAGCCGAAGGCCAGCGCTGGATCGTGAAGGCGAGCCCGAGCCCGACCGGCGCGTGGGCCGGCCACGGCAACCACGTCGCGGCATGGCAGGACGGCGGCTGGGTGTTCTGCACGCCGCAGGTCGGCTGGTTTGCTTACGTGATCGACGAGGGCGCGCTGATCGCGTGGAACGGCACGGCCTGGGTCGACGCGCTCGCGATGCTGGCGAGTTTGCAGAATCTTTCGCTGCTCGGCATCGGCACGACCGCCGATGCGACCAACCCGTTCAGCGCCAAGCTCAACAATGCGCTCTGGGTTGCCAAGACCGTCGCGGAAGGCGGCGACGGGCATCTGCGCTACAAGATGAGCAAGGAAAGCGCGGCCAAGACGCTCTCGCTTCTGTTCCAGGACAATTTCTCCGGCCGCGCCGAGATCGGGTTGACCGGCGACGACGACTTTCATTTCAAGGTCTCGGCCGACGGCTCGAGCTGGCTCGACGCGATCGCGATCGACCGGACGACCGGTAAGCTCAACGCCGACCAGGGCTTCACCAACCCGGCGGGGACGCGCGGGCAACTCTACGCCGCGCCGTTCGACGCGCTCGCCTTCAACGGCCTGCAGATCAACGGCGGCATGGAGGTGAGCCAGGAGAACGGCACTGCGAGCGTGACGCTCACCGCGACCGGATCACTGCAGGCGAGATATGTCGTCGATGGCATGATGGCGGCGTATCGCGGCACGTTCGTTGGAGCGGGGCAGCAGGTCACCGACGCGCCGCCCGGCTACCGCAACTCACTCAAGTTCACGGTTTCGACCGCGCAAAGCTCGCTGGGCGCGAACGACGAACTATCGGTGCTCATCCCGATCGAGGGCGTGCGCGCGTCGCGCCTCGCGCTCGGCACGGCGAGTGCCGCGGCGGTTTCGATCGGCTTCTGGGTCAAGGCGCACTGCACCGGCACCTATTCGGGTTCGCTGCGCAACAGCGCGAAGAACCGCTCCTATCCGTTCAGCTTCGCGGTCAACAGCGCCGACACCTGGGAATTCAAGACGGTCGCCTTAGGCGGCGACACGGGCAGCACCTGGCTCACCGACATCGGCGTCGGCCTCTATCTCAATATCTGCATCGCGGGCGGCTCCTCGCGCGTCGGGATCGGTGGCGCCTGGGCGGGCAGCGACTACAGCGGCGTCACGGGCACGACAAACGGAGTCGCCGCGACCACCGATACGTTCCAAATCACCGGCTTGATCGTCCTGCCCGGCATCGAGCTTTCATCCTCGACGCGCGCGCCGCTCATCATGCGGCCGTTCGATCAGGAATTGGCGCTGTGTCAGCGTTACTGGCGCAAGAGTTGGGCTTATGCGACCGCGCCGGGAACGACATGGACAGCCGGACTCGATCAACTCAAGTTCGCACATCCAACCGCGTCGTTCTCTGACGCGCTCGGATTTATTGCCATGCGCGCGGCCCCGACGCTGACGATCTATGACGCCGTGGGCAACACGGGCGTTGTGACCTACTTCGCCGGTGGTGCCTGGAACAACAGCGGCACGATCACATCGTCATATGCAAGCGATACCTGGTTCGTTGTCCAGCACACGATCGCAAATTCGGTGTTCACCAACTACGGCTACAAAGCGGATGCGCGGCTGTGATGCTGCTGCACCGCTGGATTCCCAATTGCTGATGGGCGGCGGCGCAAACGCGCCGGGATCTAGCGCCGCCAGCGACCGGCCGTAGCGGTCCTCCAACTCCGAAATCGAGGTTGCGATGCGCACGTTTGTCGCCGCGCTGGCGCTCGCCTGCGCGCTGCTTCCGCCGTCCGCGCGTGCCGCGGAGGCGACTGTACGCATCGCGCAGATGACGCGTGACGTGACCGATGCGGTGCGCAAGCAGCGCGATCAACAGCGCGAGCGGTCGCGCGCCGACGAACGCACCAAACGCGAGGGCAAGCGATGAGCGCCGACTGTTATGCGGAGTCGATCCGCCGACTGCTCGCGAGCGAGGGCGGATACGTCAATCACCCGTCGGATCCCGGCGGGCCGACCAATTTCGGCATCACGCTCGGCGATTACCGGCGCTACGTGAAGGCCGACGCGACCGCCGCCGATGTGCGCGCGATGAAGATCGGGGAAGCGAAGGCGATCTACCGCGCAAAGTATTGGGACGCGATGCGGAGCGACGATCTGCTGCCCGGCGTCGACTATTGCGTGTTCGACTACGCGGTCAATTCCGGCACCGGGCGCGCGCCGAAAGTGCTGCAGCGTGTTCTGGGCATCGCCGTCACCGGCCGCATGGATGACACAACGCTCACCGCGACGCGCAGTCGCGATGCGCGTGCGCTCATCCAGGGCATTTGCGACGAGCGCCTGCGCTTCTTGCAAGGGCTCAAGACTTGGCCGGTGTTCGGCCGGGGCTGGAGCAAGCGGGTGGGCGAGGTCCGCGCCGCGGCACTCGCGATGGCCGACAAGGCCGCGGGGCGCGTGCCGATCCGCACCGATGCGCCGGCGACCTCTGCTCCGGGCAAGGGAGTGGTGCCGGTGAACCATAGCGCATGCAAGGGCACCGCGGGCGGCGTGATCGCGACCGGCGGCGTGACGGCGCAGCAATCGGCTGCGGGCGGCGCCGACTGGCTCACCGTCGCGCTCATCGTCGTGGCGGCGATCGCGATTGCGGCGAGCGCCTGGGCCTTCTGGCACTGGCGCCAGAAGCGGCTGCAGGAAGCGCCCGCGTGAACACTATCAAAGTTCGCAGCTCAAAGGAGATGATCGATGGACTGGACCACTGTCGCCGCCAAGGTGATCGGCCTCGGTGCGCCGATGCTCGGCAACGCGCTCGGCGGACCGCTCGGCGGCATCGCCGGCAAAATGCTCGCCGATGCGTTCGGCGCTGCGGCCGCGACGCCCGAAGCGGTGCATGCGGCGATTGCCGACAAGGCGGCCGACCTGAAGCTTGCCGCGGAAGCCGCACAGAAGGCCGAGAGCCAATGGATGGCTGCGCTCGCCGAGATCGGCAAGGCGCAGGTCAGCGAGATTGGCGAAACGATGCGCGCGGAGGCCGTGAGCGAAGATGCTCTCCAGCGCTGGTGGCGCCCGCTCTATGCGCTTGAGCTGTCGCTGATCGAATGCCCGGCCTTCGCGATGACGATCCTGCACGCGCTCTGGAATGGGCATGATGCCGGAATCAACGGATTCGCGAATCTCTCCGGCCTGCTGATGACGTATTTCGGCGCGCGTTTCGGCGTACTCGGCGTTTATGTCAGCGGCCGCACGCGCGAGAAGCAAACCGCGATCACCGGCGAAGACGCGCCCTCGATCGTCGGAACCGTGATCAAGGCTGTACGCAAGCGATGATGGACACGCGCGTCAGCGCGGCGCCAAGCGCCGCGCTGAGCACGTTGTGGGTCGTTACTGCTTCTTCTGTTCCTTCGCGCTTTCCTCGCGCATGGCACCTGGCCCCGCCGAGTCCTTCGCCGTGCCGGTTTCCTGACCGGTCTGCTTGGTCGGCGTCGGCATGCCGGTGTTCTTCTGTGTCATGCCTGCTTTGGGCTGAGCCGCCGTCGAGGCCGGCCTGTTATCCGTTCCGCTCGGCTTGCCTTCCGCCGCGCCGCCGCTTGAGCTGCCCGTGCCCTGCGCCATCGCGAGCCCGCAGCTTCCGGCCAAAAACGCGGCCGCCAAAGTTAGTTTCATTGTCTTCAGCATTGGATGTCTCCTCTCCGTTGCGCCACAGATGTGACGCCCGTGTTGGGCAACGTCAGATGCCTGCGCTGGTTCCGATACGCGCGTGACGACCCTGTGAGAGTTCCGGTTGAAACCAGCAGCGTCGCAAGGCGTTGCGAACCCCTTTCCGCGGTTCCCTTCCGCCTTTATACCGGCGCGTCTTCCGCGGAGAGTTCCCAATGGATGTGCGCGATGCTGTCGCGACCCGGTATTCCTGCCGGGCGTTTCTCCCCACGCCTGTTCCTCTCGATATCGTGCGCGACATCCTCGATCGCGCGGTGCGCGCGCCGTCCGGCGGCAACCTCCAGCCCTGGTTGGTGCACGCGCTCGCGGGCGAACGGCTTGAAGCGCTCAAGGCGCAGCTGCGTCCGCGTTTCGCGAAGGAAATCCCGCGCGGGGAGGGCGCCGAGTATCAGGTCTATCCGGTGGATCTGAAGGAGCCTTACTACACGCGCCGTGCGCGGGTCGGCTCGCAGCTTTATGAGTTGATCGGCATCCCGCGTGAGGACAAGGCGGCTAGCGTATCGGCAATTCTCGCGCAACTATCTTTTCTATGACGCGCCGGTCGGCTTGTTCGTCTCGATGGATCGCATCATGGGTGCGCCGCAATGGTCGGACGTCGGCGGCTTCATCCAGAACATCATGCTGCTGGCGCGTGCCTATGGGCTGCATACCTGCGCGCAGGAAGCCTGGACCTCCTGGCACAAGACCGTCTCGGCCTTCATCAAGCTTCCCCCCGAACACATCCTGTTTTGCGGCATGGCACTCGGATTTGCCGACGAGGCCGCACCGATCAACCGCTGGCGCGCGGAGCGCGAGCCGGTCGATGCTTTTGCGACGTTCGAAGGCTTCGAGGCTTAATCTTGACACCGTCGCACCTTAAGCGAGGCGCACCTGCAACCTTGCGAGGACTTATGCGGTTTGGCCGCATCCTGCTGTTTGGCGTCGCGCTCGCGGCCTCCGTGCCGGGAATGGCCGCGGGCGCCGAGCGCAAGGCCTGCCTCTCCCAAGAGGAGCGCCGCGCCGCTATTACGGCGCGCAAGGCCGTGCCGCTCGCGCGCGCCATGTGCGTGGTCAAGGCACGGATCGGCGGCGAGATCCTGAAGGCCCGGCTCTGCCGGCAGGAACGGGGCCTCGTCTACGTGCTGACAGTGCTCGCGCAGGATGGCAAAGTGACCCAGGCCCGAGTCGATGCGGCCGACGGCCAATGGCTCGAGGGGTCCGGGGGATAGCTTGCGCCTGCTAGTCGTCGAGGACGATCCCGATCTCAACCGTCAGCTCGCCACCGCCCTGACCGACGCGGGGTATGTGGTCGACCGCGCCTTTGACGGCGAAGAGGGCCATTACCTCGGCGAGACCGAACCCTACGATGCCGTCATCCTCGATATCGGCCTGCCGAAGATGGACGGCATCTCGGTGATCGAGGCGTGGCGGCGCGCCGGCCGCGCCATGCCGGTGCTGATGCTCACCGCGCGCGACCGCTGGAGCGACAAGGTGCAGGGCTTCGATGCCGGCGCCGACGACTATGTGGCGAAGCCCTTCCACCTCGAAGAGGTGCTCGCGCGCATCCGTGCGCTGCTGCGCCGTTCGGTTGGGCACGCCAAGAGCGAATTCACCTGCGGGCCGGTGCGGCTCGAACTCGCGCACCGGGCGCGTCTCCGTCGACGGCAATCCGGTCAAGCTCACCAGCCACGAATATCGGCTCCTTTCTTATCTCATGCACCATACCGGCCGCGTGGTCTCGCGCACCGAGCTGGTCGAACACCTCTACGACCAGGACTTCGATCGCGATTCAAACACCATCGAGGTGTTCGTCGGCCGCATCCGCAAGAAGCTCGGCGTCGATGTGATCCAGACCGTGCGCGGGCTCGGCTACCTGCTCACGCCTCCCAACCCATGATCCCGAGAAGCCGATACCGGTTTTCGCAGACGACAACGCGCCAAAGCCATGCGCGCTAATTCGCTTGCGCTGCGCCTGTTCCTGTCCGCCACGGCGGTGATCGTCGTCATCCTGCTGATCACCGGTGTCGTTCTATCCTCGCTCTATCGTGACGGCGCGGAGCGCTCATTCGACCGGCGGCTCGACGTCTATCTCAAGACGCTGGTCGCCGACATTTCCGCGCCCGAAGAAGCCGAGAAATTTCCCCAGTCGCTGGGCGAGCCGCTGTTCGACCTGCCGCTGTCCGGCTGGTACTGGCAGACCACGCGCCTGAATGCGCCGAAGCCGGAGGTGAAGTCCTCGCGCTCGCTGTGGGACGGCGGGCTGCCGCATCTGGAAGACCTGAAAGTGCCGACCGGCGCCGACGGCACGCGCAAGCGCTATGTCACCGGGCCGGAGGACCAGCGCCTGCGCCTCGTCGAGCGCACGGTCGATCTCGGCGCGGAAGGGCGCTATCTCGTCGCGGTCGCTGGCGACGCGCAGGAAGTCGAGGACGAGGTGCAGTCGTTCGATCGCGCCTTGGCGATCACGTTGGGTGTGCTCGCGGTCGTCCTGTTGCTGACCACCACGTTCCAGGTCCGTTTCGGCCTTGCGCCATTGAAACGCATTTCGGAGAGCCTCGCGGCGATCCGTTCCGGCGCGGCCGAGCGGCTCGAAGGCAGTTTCCCCGAGGAGATCGCGCCATTGGCGCGCGAGACCAATGCGCTGATCGATGCCAATCGCGAGATCGTCGAGCGGGCGCGCACCCATGTCGGCAATCTCGCCCACGCGCTGAAGACGCCCCTCTCGGTGATCGTCAACGAGGCAGCCGCGCGCGGCGACGATCCGCTTGCCGCCAAAGTGCGCGAGCAGGCGGCCGTGATGCGCGATCAGGTGCAGCATCATCTCGAACGGGCACGTATCGCGGCGCGCGCGACCGTTGTCGGCAGCGTGACCGAGGTCGCGCCGGTCGTCACCGCGCTCGCGCGCAGCATGGAGAAGATCCACCGCGACCGTGGCATCGCGATCGACATCGAGGCGCCGCGCGACACGCGCTTCCGCGGCGAGCGGCAGGATCTGGAAGAAATGGTCGGCAACCTCGTCGACAATGCCTGCAAGTGGGCGCAGTCGCGCGTGGCCGTCGAAGTGCTGGCGGCGCGGGCCGATGCGACGACCGGAAGCACCTTGCGTGTCGTGGTCGACGATGATGGTCCGGGCCTCACGCCCTCGCAGCGCGAACGGGTGCAGGTGGCGCGCCGCGGCAACCGGCTCGATGAGACCAAGCCCGGCTCGGGGCTCGGCCTCTCGATCGTGACGGATCTCGCGGCGCTCTACGGTGGCGCGCTCACACTTGGCACCGCGCCGATCGGGGGATTGCGGGCCGAGCTGGTGCTGCCGGCGGCGTGAGGCGCCGAATGCCCCTTGGCGAACTCAGATTTTGCCGAAATGAATGAGGCAGGCTAGAACATCACTGCTTCGTCCAGCCGACCAGGGGCGACGGGAAGCGAGTTGGACGGAGCCTTCATGCCGCGAGCGATGCCGTTTGCTGCCTCCGCCCTCAGCGCATTTGCAGCTTTGATGCTGGCTTCCTGCGCCATCGAAACCAGCCTTGGCTCGAAGCCCGAGATCACGGGGTCGGCTGGCATCACCGGCGGCGTTCTCGGCGGCGCAATCGGAACCACGCTCGATGAGCGCGACCGTCAGCGTGCCTATGCGGCCGAAGTGCAGGCGCTCGAACATGGGGAGCCGGGCATTCCGGTCGGCTGGCGCGGGGAGGAGCCGAAGCGCTACGGGACCGTGATCCCCGGCGCGCCGTATCAGGCGCGCGGCGCGCGGTGCCGCGACTATTCCCACAGCATCTATATCGACGGTCAGCCGCAGATCGCGCGCGGCACCGCCTGCCGCAATCCGGACGGAAGCTGGACGCCCGTCGGATAGAGAGTCCCCGCCGCGCTGCTGATCCTAAACGCCTTCTTAACGGCCCGTTGCTACTCCTTACCGTTGGGTCAACGGGTTTCGGACGGGGCATGGCCGACGACGCCGCGAAGGAACGGCTGCGTGAATATCTGCGCGAACTGAAGCCGGAAGCGCGCGCGCTTCTGACTTCGGAGCTCGAGCGCGCCGAGCTGCGCGGCGAAAGTCCGCCCGGCGCATCGTTCATCCTCGAAGCCTTGCGCGATGCCGCACGCCGGGAAGGCCGCAGGCTTCCGCGTGTCGGCAAGTCACCAGCGGCTGTTCTTCGTCTTGTTCGAGCCCTATCTCGTCAACGATGCGCCGACGCGCAAGCATCGCGGTCGTATTTCTCGTGCCTGCCTCGATCCGATCTGGACATGGATCACCCGCGACCTGATGGCGCGAGAGGCCAAGACCTATACGGATCAGGTCCAACTGCTGCTCGCGGCCAACGAGAAGAACGGTGCCGAACAGGTCGCGCGCGCCTTCCAGGACTTGGCCGAGCAGCGCGTGCGCGAATGTCTCGGCTCGCTGAGGGGCGACGACAGGGCGCTACGCAAGGTCGCCGGACAGATCGGCATGCCGCACGCGATCGAAGAGATACGCGAGTTCGCCGCGATCCTGCGCGTGCGCGATGCGCTTGGCGTCATTGGTTCGCGCCTGCCGCCGACCATCAGCAATCTCGCCGACGAGCAGCTCGAGAACGTCAAGGCGCTGCTCGATTCACCGATTGGCCGCCACCGCGACGTCTTTATCTATGCGCTGCTCCTGGTCATGAGCCGGCTTGGTTCGCCGTGGCAATTGATCCGCCTCGCCATTCATACCGCCGCGAGCGATGTGGCGGCGCGTATCGCCGAGACGCCGTTCGCGGTCGCGGTCGACGTGGTGCTGACCGACCTCGACCGCATGATCGGCAAGCTGCGCAACAGCCTGAAAGCGAGGCGCGGCGAGGAGGTGGCGAACCTGCTGAAGGACATTCACGACGCCGCGCGCGCGCTGCACACCGAAATCGATCTCTCGGTCGACTCGGCTTGGGGCCGCCAGCTCGCGGCCTCGCGCGCCATGGTCGCTGAGTTGCTCGAAGCCGAAATCGAGAACCTCCCCGGCCAGGTGCTCCGACTGCTGCGCCCGCGCCCGGCCAAGGAATTCGGGCCAGGGCGCCGTGCTCGATGTGGGCGAGATCACCGAAATCGAGGCGAAACTCCTTCTTGTCGCCGCGTGCCGCAACTACGCGGGTGAACTCGCGATCAGCGAGACGACCCGCCGCGTGACCTCCGACTTGCAAAACTATTTCGACAGCGGGACCCAGGTCCTGCTCGACCGGCTGCGTGCCTCGCCGCCTGCCGAGCGCGAATTCCGCCAATCGCAGGTCGACGCCGCAATCAGGTTTTGCGCCCAGCTGTTCGGTCCCGAGTATGCGAACCTGCTTGCCAAGGCCGCCGATATCGCCGCCAAGGGCGAGCAGAAGGCAGCGGCAAAAGCCTAACGCGCGCTGTCACGCCGCGACGCTGATCGTGCCGGCGCCGTTGTCTACCATAACCGGTGAATGCAGATACTCGATCGCAGGCGGCGTCCCGTACTTGCTTTCGACGAAAGCGCGCCATTCGGTCGTGTAGACGCGGTCGGCGTCGGCGCGCGAAGCCCACACATAGATGCCGCCGGCACGGCGGCCATCTTCGCTCATGAAGTAGTTCTTGCGCAGCAGTCCAGGGATGCCCCGATATTTCGGTGCCGTTCCCTGGAACGTCTCGGTGATCTCCGCGAGTGTGGTCGGCTGCGGCAGGTTGAATGTGACGATCGTGACGATCATGGGGCTCTCCGGCGGTTTGCGAGGATGGCGCATTCTGCCACCCGCACCCGCGCGACGCTACGTCCGCGGCCGTAGCGTTTTGGGTCAAATCTCCCCGAATGGCGCCTTGATCTCCCTCATTGCGGCGCGGCGGGCGGCATGATGTAACCCCGCCATGACGCTCTGGCTCGTGTTCGCGCTGATGACCGCGGCGGCGATCTTCGCCGTGCTGTGGCCGCTCGGACGCGCGGGGCGCGAACGGCGCGCGGGCAGCGATCTCGCGGTCTACCGCGATCAGCTCGACGAAATCGCGCGTGACCGCGCCGCCGGCCTGATCGGCGAAGCCGAGGCGGAGGCCGCGCGCGTGGAAGTTTCACGCCGGCTGATCGCAGCGGCGGATGCGGCATTCTGACGATGCGCCCGCGCCGGGCTCGACTTTTCGCCGCCGCGCGGCCGCCGTGGCGGTGCTGATCGCGCTGCCGGCGACCGCGGCGCGCTTTATCTCACGCTCGGCTCGCCGCAATTGCCCGGGGCAGCCGCTCGCAAGCCGTGACCTGACGCCGGTGCAAGAGCGCCCGCTCGACCGGCTCGTCGCGCAGGTCGAGGCGCATCTTGAGAAAAATCCGGAGGATGGCCGCGGCTGGGAGGTGGTCGGGCCGGTCTACATGCGGTTCGGCCGTTTCGAGGATGCCGTCAAGGCGCGGCGCAATTCGATCCGAATCAACGGCGCCGAGCGCCGACCGCGAAGCCGATCTCGGCGAGTCGCTGATGGCGGCGGCGAACGGCGTCATCACCGACGAGGCGAAGGCCGCCTTCGAGCGCGCGCTGATCGCATGACGCCAAGCATCCCAAGGCGCGCTTCTTCCTCGGGGTCGCGGCGTATCAGGACGGGCAAAGCGCGAAGGCGGCGGCGATCTGGCGCGACATGCTCAACGACGCGCGGCCGGATTCACCCTGGACCGGCATGGTGCGCGACGCGCTCGCGCGTCGTCGATGGGCGCCGCCCGTCGCCGGGACCGAGTGCCGAGGATGTCGCGGCCGCCGAGCAGATGAAGCCCGAGGACCGTAACGCCATGGTGCGCGGCATGGTCGAGCGGCTTGCCGAGCGGCTGAAGCGCGACGGCTCCGACGTGGACGGCTGGCTGCGGCTGGTGCGCGCCTATACGGTATTGGGCGACCGCGACCGCGCGCTCTCCGCCATTGCGGATGCGCGCCGCGCGCTCGGCCACGATACCGACAAGCTCCGGCGGCTTGATGAGCTGGTCAAAGGAACTCAGGCTGGAAGGCTGATGACGCGAGATTTGCCATGACCCGCAAGCAGCGGCGGCTGACTCTGATCGGCGCGGGCCTCGGCGTGCTCGGCCTCGCGGCGGGGCTCGTGCTGTATGCGCTGAACGACGCAATCGTGTTCTTCAACTCGCCGACCGATGTGGTGGAGAAACAAGTCGCGCCGGGCAGCCGCATCCGGCTCGGCGGGCTGGTCAAGCCCGGCAGCCTCGTGCGCGGCGACAATCTCAGCGTTCGCTTCGAGGTGACTGACGGCAACAAGTCAGTGCTCGGTCAGCTACACCGGCATCCTTCCGGACCTCTTCCGCGAAGGGCAGGGCGTGGTGACCGAAGGCGCGCTCGATGTCGCGGGCACCTTCAAGGCCGACAACGTGCTCGCCAAGCACGACGAGACCTACATGCCGAAGGAAGTCGCCGACGCGCTGAAGAAGCAGGGCCACTGGAAAACCGAAGGCGGCGGCTACGGGCTCGCCGGCTCCACGCAAGAGGCGCCGGAAGTGATCCCGGAATTCGGCCACTACGCGCTCGTGCTCGCGCTTGGTCTCGCGCTCGTGCAGGCCGTTGTGCCGCTATGGGGCGCGCGCACCAATGACGCGACTTTGATGGATGTCGGCGGGCTCGACCGCACTGGCGCAGTTCGTGTTCGTCGCGGCGTCGTTTGCGGCGCTGACCGCAGCTTACGTCGGCTCGGATTTCTCGGTGCTGAACGTATTCCAGAATTCGCACTCCACGATGCCGCTGGTCTACAAGTTCACCAGCGTGTGGGGCAACCACGAAGGCTCGATGCTGCTGTGGGTGCTGATCCTCGCGCTGTTCGGCGCGCTGGTCGCGCTGTTCGGGTCGAACCTGCCGGCGACGCTGAAGGCCAACGTGCTGGCGGTGCAGGCCTGGATCGCCGCGGCGTTCTATCTGTTCATTCTGATGACCTCGAACCCGTTCGCCCGCATCGCGCAGGCGCCGGCCGAAGGACGCGACCTCAATCCGATCCTGCAGGACATCGGCCTCGCGGTGCATCCGCCGCTGCTCTATCTCGGCTATGTCGGTTTTTCGATTTCGTTCTCGTTCGCGATCGCGGCGCTGATCGACGGCCGCATCGATGCCGCATGGGCGCGCTGGGTGCGGCCGTGGACGCTCGTCGCCTGGATGTTCCTGACGCTCGGCATCGCGATGGGCTCCTACTGGGCCTATTACGAGCTCGGCTGGGGCGGCTGGTGGTTCTGGGACCCGGTCGAGAATGCCTCGCTGATGCCGTGGATCGCCGGCACCGCGCTGCTGCATTCCGCCGTCGTGATGGAGAAGCGCAACGCGCTGAAGGTCTGGACCATCCTGCTCGCGATCCTGACGTTCTCGCTATCGCTGCTCGGCACCTTCCTGGTGCGCTCCGGCGTGCTCACCTCGGTGCACACGTTCGCGACCGACCCGTCGCGCGGCGTGTTCATCCTCGCCATTCTGGTGCGTTTTCATCGGCGGCGGGCTTGCGCTCTATGCCTGGCGCGCGCCGATGCTCAAGCAGGGCGGCATCTTCGCGCCGATCTCGCGCGAGGGCGCGCTCGTCTTCAACAATCTGTTCCTCACCTCCGCCTGCGCGACCGTTTTCGTCGGCACGCTCTATCCGCTCGCGCTCGAAGCGCTCACCGGCGACAAGATCTCGGTCGGTGCGCCGTTCTTCAATCTGACCTTCGGCCCGCTGTTCGTTCCGCTGCTGATCGCGGTGCCGTTCGGGCCGCTGCTCGCCTGGAAGCGCGGCGACCTGCTCGGCGCGGCGCAACGGCTGATCTGGGCGGCGGCGCTGGGCGTCGTCGCGCTGGCGGTCACTTCGCGATTCAGCGCGGCGGACCGGTGCTGGCGCCGTTCGGCGTCGGGCTTGCGGTCTATGTCATGGTCGGTGCGCTGATCGATCCGATCGAGCGCATCGGACTGTTGCGCCAGCCGTTCTCCGTTGCGTTTCGCGCGCGCGCGTGGGCTGCCGCGCTCGGCGTGGGGCACGGCGGTCGCACATTTCGCCGCCGGCATGGTGCTGTTCGGCGTCATTGCCGAAAGCCAGTGGAATTCCGAACGCATCGTGTCGCTGAAGCCGGGCGAAACCGTTTCGGTGAGCGGCTACGACCTCACATTCGACAATATGATGCAGCGGCCGGGCCCGAACTATCGCGAACTGGTCGCGCATTTCACGGTGCGCCGCGACGGCGAGGTTATCGATGTGCTCGAGCCGTCGAAGCGCACATTCCCGCAGCGCCAGACGTCGACCACCGAGGCGGCGCTGCTGACGCGCGGCGCGTCGCAGCTCTATCTGTCGCTCGGCGATGTCGGGTCGGACGGCGCGATCGCGATGCGGCTCTATCACAAGCCGCTGGTGCTGCTGATCTGGTTCGGCTGCGTCGTGATGGTGTTCGGCGGCGCGCTGTCGCTGTCCGACCGCCGGCTGCGCGTCGGCGCGCCGAAGCCAGCGCGCAAGGTCGCGCTGCAGCCGGCGGAGTAGGGGCCATGCATCGCCTCGCAATCGCTATGCTTGTGCTGTCGGCTCAGCGTGCCCGCCCTTGCGGTCCAGCCCGACGAAATCCTGAAAGACCCCGCGCTCGAATCGCGCGCCCGCGCGCTCAGCCAGGAGCTGCGCTGCATGGTGTGCCAGAACCAGTCGATCGACGACTAGCGACGCGCCGCTCGCGAAGGACCTGCGCGTGCTGGTGCGCGAGCGCCTGACCGCCGGCGACAGCGACAGTCAGGTGATCGATTTCCTGGTCGCGCGCTACGGCGAGTTCGTGCTGCTCAAGCCGCGCGTGTCGGCGCATACGTTGGCCTTGTGGCTTGCGCCGTTCGCCGCGCTCCTGTCATTGGCGGATGGGGCCTCATTGTCTTTCTGCGGCGTCGCGCAAGCGAGGCGGAGGCCGCGCGGGCACCGGCACAGCTTACGCCCGCCGAGCAAGCGCGCGTCGCCGAACTGCTGAAAGAGTCCGGGCAAGGCTGAGCGACCGCTATTGGCGCGGCGCGTCGGACGATCCAATCCCGTTCTCGGACAACAGCGTCATCAGCCGGCGCGCCACCAGCTCGTGCCCCTTCGGCGTCCAGTGGTCGCCGTCGCCGGAATAGTGTTCGGCGCCGTCGAACGACACATAAGGAATTTTCTGTGCAGCGAGTGCCGCCTCAAGCTGTGGCTCGCGATACTGCAGCCCGACCAGAAATTTCGCGCCCTGCGATTCCACGAACGTCGCGCATCATGCCGACCAGGCGTTCGGTCGGGATCCGGCACCGTGACCTGCGGATTGGCGATCAGCACATAGGCCGAGACCGCAACGCGGACGACCCAGGAATTTCGTGCCAGCCAGTTGTCGGCGAAGTAGAGATGCCGTGACCACGGCACTGGTATTCCCTTGAACTCGCCGCCGCCGGACGACATCACGAAATACGGCTTGTAGGGGCCGTCGCTGACGCGTGTTGACCGCATTCTCCTTGCGGTCGTTATCGATGCACACCATCAGCACGACGACATTCGGCTTGATGCGGTCCCACAGCCGCCGCAGCACCAGATATTCCTGATCCGTGCCGTAGGCCGTCACGCCCGCGTTGACGATGCGGTGCTCGGGCATTTTTGCGCGCAGCACTTCGGTGAAACGCTCGTTCTGCTCCGCGTCGTAGCCCCACACGAACGAGTCGCCGATGAACGCGATCGTCGGCTTCGACGCCGCATCGTGCTCGATGTCGCGCAGGCCGAGGCTGTTGTGGCGCACCTTGATGGTCCGGATGCCGGTGAATGTGACGTCGGAATTCGGGACCGGAAACCAGCCGAGCTCGGCGTCGTAATTGTAGATGCGATCGGCGCCGACGCGGTGCGCGCGCAGATAGCGCAGGTCGATCACGCGGAGGACGACCTCCGCGACCGCGAGCGTGGCAATAATGATCGCGATTTGAAGAAGAACAGCGCGTAGGACGCCGCGCTTTCTTGCGCTTTCCTGGATCGTCACATGCCGGTCCCGTTTTCAGCCTTCCAATTGACTGATTTATCAATAGCTTACAAGCTTACCAAAGATTAATCCCGCCGACAGGACGCCGTAAGGCGGCGCACTCCATCTTGCCCGTCAACAACGGTGCAGTTCCGCACCCGAACGGATCAGCAGATGGAGCTTTCGTCAATGTCGCAGAGCGTTACCCCCGCTCAAAAGCCGCGCTCGGTACTGACTGCGCGCCGTCTCGTTCTTATGGCTTCCGCCGCCGTCATCGGCGCGGGCGTCCTTTTCTCGGGCGCCGAATATCGCCGCGAAGCCGACCCCCGCGTTCCTCGCCAGCCCCGCTTACGCCCAGACCACTCAGCGTCCGGTCGGCTTTGCCGACATCGTCGAGAAGGTGAAACCCTCGGTGATCTCGGTGCGCGTCAAGGTCGAAGGTAACGCGCGCCCGATGAGCTTCGACGGCGACTCGCCGTTCCCGCCCGGCTCGCCGATGGAGCGCTTCTTCAAGCGCTTCGGCTCGCCTGACGGCGACAGCGGCCCGCAGCAGCGCGGCCAGCGCGGTCCGCGTAGCTTCAGCATGGGCCAAGGCTCGGGCTTCTTCATCTCGGCTGACGGCTACGCGGTGACCAACAACCACGTGGTCGACAAGGCGCAGTCGGTCGAGGTCACGACCGACGACGGCAAGACCTACACCGCGAAGGTGATCGGCGCCGACCCGAAGACCGACATCGCGCTGATCAAGGTCGAAGGCCGCACCGACTTCCCGCACGTTGCGCTTGCCGAAAAGGCGCCGCGTATCGGCGACTGGGTGCTCGCGGTCGGTAATCCGTTCGGCCTCGGCGGCACCGTCACGGCCGGCATCGTTTCGGCGCGCGGCCGTGACATCGGTGCGGGCCCGTACGACGACTTCATCCAGATCGACGCGCCCGTGAACAAGGGCAACTCGGGTGGACCGACCTTCGACGTCGACGGCAACGTGATCGGCGTCAACACCGCGATCTACTCGCCGTCCGGCGGCTCGGTCGGCATCGCGTTCGCGATTCCTGCCGACACCGTGAAGTCGGTCGTGACGCAGCTTAAGGACAAGGGCTCGGTCACGCGCGGGTGGATCGGCGTGCAGATTCAGCCGGTCAATGCCGACATTGCCGACAGCCTCGGCCTGAAGAGCGCCGAAGGTGCGCTGGTCGCCGAGCCGCAGTCGGATGGTCCTGCCGTCAAGGCCGGCATCCAGTCCGGTGACGTCATCACGTCGGTGAACGGTCACGCGGTGAAGGATGCGCGCGACCTTGCCAAGAAGATCTCGAGCCTGCCGCCCGGCGCCAACGTCAAGCTCGGCGTCGTCAGCAAGGGCGCGGAGAAGACCGTCGACGTCACGCTCGGTGAACTGCCGCGCGAGCAGCGCCAGGCCCGCGCAACTCCCGAGGGAAGCGACAACGGCGGACGAAGTGCCGCGCCTCGGCCTCTCGCTCGCTCCGGCGGGCAAGGTCGCCGGTGCCGGCAGCGAAGGCGTTGTGGTCACGCAAGTCGATCCGGACGGTCCGGCCGCTGCGCAAGGCTTCCGCACCGGAGACGTGATCCTCGATGTCGCGGGCAAGCGCGTTGCGAGCCCGGAGGAAGTCCGCAAGGCGTTCGCGGATGCGCGCTCGGGCGGCAAGCGGACGATCCTGTTGCGCGTGAAGTCGGGTGAGAACACGCGGTTCCTCGCGGTTCCGCTCGGACGCGGTTGATCGTCGCGCCCGCTTGAAAATGGGCGCGGACGACACAAGTTCGGGGCGTCCCGCCGGCAATCGTCGCCCCCGTCGGCGGAGCGAACCCGGGGGATGGGTGTAACAGCCCATCCCCGCTTACTACGACCCGGCCCCGGCCTTCCCCGTGCCCCCCAACCGGGCCGGGTCGAATAGGGGGCGGTGGAGTGCCCCTCCGCCGCCCCCGAACTTTTTTTGGGTTCGCTTAACGGCTGCGCATGAGCTCCGGACAATTCGCTAGACTTTGCCGCGACCCGGGTTCAGCACACGCCCATGCGCCTGCTCATCATCGAAGACGACCGCGACGCTGCGGACTATCTCGTCAAGGCCTTCCGCGAGGTCGGCCACGTGGCGGACTGGTCGGCCGACGGCGAGGACGGGCTCGCGCTGGCGCTCGACGGCGCCTACGACGTGCTGATCGTCGACCGGATGTTGCCGAAGCGCGATGGATTGTCGGTGATCACGGCGCTCAGGGCGCAAAACGTCGAGACGCCGGTGCTGATCCTCTCGGCACTCGGGCAGGTGGACGACCGAGTGAAGGGCCTGCGCGCGGGTGGCGACGACTATCTTCCAAAACCCTATTCATTCGCCGAACTGCTCGCGCGTATCGAGGTTCTGGCGCGCCGTCGCGGCGGGCGAGGGGAGGAGACCGCCTATCGGGTCGGCGATCTCGAGCTCGACCGGCTCTCCCACAGCGTGAAGCGCGGCGCGACGGAGATCGACCTGCAGCCGCGCGAATTCCGCCTGCTCGAATATCTGATGAAGCATGCGGGCCAAGTTGTTACGCGCACAATGCTTCTCGAAAATGTCTGGGATTATCATTTCGATCCACAGACCAACGTCATCGACGTGCATATTTCGCGGCTGCGCTCCAAGATCGACAAGGGATTCGCACAGCCGCTTCTGCACACCGTGCGCGGCGCGGGGTACATGATCCGTGACGGCGCTCGGTAAGCTCGTCCGCTCGACGGCGTTCCGGCTCACGCTCGTCTATCTGGTTATTTTCGCACTCTATGCCGCCGCGCTGCTCGCCTATTTCGCGCTGAACACCGGGCGGTTGATCACCGAACAAATCACCGAGACCGTCGACGACGAAATCGCCGAACTGACCGAGCAGTTCGCGATGGGCAGTTGGCGGCAACTCACCACGATCGTCGAAAACCGTTCGCTGCGGCCGGGCTCCAGCCTTTACCTCGTGACGGCGCCGAGCGGCCAGGCGATTGCCGGCAACGTCGGCTCGCTGGCGCCCGGCGTGATCGACAAGATCGGCTGGTCGGAAACCGTCTACCGCCGTCTCGATGAGCGGGATACGGCACAGCACAGCGCCCTCGTTCGCGTGACCCAGCTCACCGGCGGCTTCCGCCTGCTGGTCGGCCGCGACCTGGAAGAACGCGCGCGCATGCGCGAGATCATCGTGGCGGCGGCGCGCGGGTCGGTCGCGCTCGTCATCGTGATGGGTCTCGCCGGCGGGTTTTTCGTGGCGCGGCGCGTATTGAAACGTTTCGACGCCGTGACCGAGACGACGCAACGCATCATGGCGGGCGATCTCTCCGGGCGGCTGCCGGTCACCGGGATCGGCGACGAGCTCGACCGCCTCGCCAGCAACCTCAACGTGATGCTGGAGCGCATCGAGGCGCTGATGCATGGCCTGAAGGAGGTATCCGACAACATCGCGCATGACCTCAAGACGCCGCTGACGCGATTGCGCAACCGCTGCGAAGCGGCGTTGCGCACCGCCAAGACCGAAGCTGATTACCGCGGTGCGCTGGAAGGCATGATCGAGGAATCCGACGGGCTGATCCGCACTTTCGATGCGCTGCTGATGATTGCGCGCGCCGAGTCAGGGCAGGCACGCGACAACATGACCGAGTTCGACGCGGCCGAAATCGTGCGCGGCGTCGGGGAACTCTATGAGCCGCTCGCTGAGGAGAAGGGCCTGTCGCTGACGGTGGACGCACCCGAGCGCGCGATGATCAGGGGCAATCGCGAGCTGCTCAGCCAGGCACTGGCCAACCTGGTCGACAACGCGATCAAGTATGCGCGGCCTGTACAAAACGAAGGAATTTCAGCGCAAAACGGAGAGGTTTCCGCACAAAGGGCGCAAAACGGAGAAGCTTCCGCGCAAAAGCCGCCGGCCGAAATTGCGCTCGCCGTGCGGCAGGAGGGCGAGCGCGTGCGCCTTATCGTCGCCGACCGCGGACCGGGCATCCCGGAAGCGGACCGCGCCCGCGCGGTCGAACGTTTCGTACGCCTGGGACAGAGCGCCTCCGAGCCGGGTTCGGGGCTGGGCCTGAGCCTCGCGGCGGCGGTCGCGCGGCTGCATGGCGGCGAACTGACGCTGGAAGACAATGCGCCGGGGCTGAGGGTGGTGATTGCCTTGCCGCGCAACGCCGCAGGGTGAGTGTCGCGACTTTATGTTGGCGTGCCTGCCTTCGCATCCCACAGCCAGCTCGCGATGGGTACCGCGAGGAGCGCCCCCGCAAGCTGCGCTGCGATGAAGCCGGGAGCGCTGTTGGGAGCAATGCCGGCGAACGTGTCGGATAGCGCCCGCGCAATCGTTACCGCCGGATTGGCGAACGAGGTCGATGCGGTGAACCAGTACGCGGCGGTGATGTAAAGTCCGACTGCGTAAGGGACAGCAGCCGGCGTGCGCGCCACGCATCCGAAAATGGTGAGCACGAGGCCGAAGGTCGCGATCGCTTCGGCAAACCATTGGCCGGTGCCGCTCCGCATCTTGGTCGATACCTGCCAGATCGGCAGATCGAACATCAGATGCGCGGCCCAGGCGCCGAGAACGGCGCCGGCGATCTGCACCGCGATGTAGGGCGCAACCGCATTCCACGCGAATTGTCCGCGCAGCGCGAACGCGAAGCTCACCGCCGGATTGAAATGCGCGCCGGAGAGCGGGCCGAACACCAGGATCAGCACTACGAGAATTGCACCGGTTGGGATTGTATTGCCGAGCAGCGCCAGCGCGACGTTCCCGCCGGCGAGCCGCTCCGCCATGATGCCGGAGCCGACGACCGTCGCGAGCAGGAGCGCCGTGCCGAGCCCTTCGGCCGCCAGCGCACGCGCGGAGGCTGCCTGCATCAGGCGTCCGCGCCCGCGCCCGCCAGGCGCCCGATGTCGCGCAACCGCGACTGCAATGTGAGCAGGTCGAGCGACTGCATCGGCAGCGCGACGAAGATGCCGATGCGCTGGTTCAGCATCCGGTAGGCTTCGCTGAACGCGACGGCGATTTCCGCGTCTGTGCCTTGCGCGGCTGCCGGATCCTCAATCCCCCAGTGTGCCGTCATCGGCTGGCCCGGCCACACCGGGCAGGTCTCGCCCGCCGCGTCGTCGCAGACCGTGAAGACGAAATCGAGTTCGGGGGCGCCCGGCTGCGGCGAACTCCGCCCACGACTTCGAGCGCAGGGCGGAGGTGTCGTAGTTGAGCCGCTGCAGCAGGCGGATCGTTTGCGGGTTGATGGCACCCTTGGGATGGCTCCCGGCGCTGAAGGCGCGGAATTTTCCGCGCCCCTCTCGATTTAAGATCACTTCCGCGATGACGGAGCGCGCCGAATTGCCGGTGCAGAGGAACAGGACGTTATAGGCTCGCTCGGCCATGACACGTCCTCAGGCGCAGCACGCACGCGCGTCTTCGGTCGTGGCCTGCGGCCCGCAACATGCCGCAGCGGGGCTCGCCGGCTCGCGGCTCAACTGAACGCCGCGTTCAGGGGCGCCGTCGCCGTAGTTGGTGCTTTCGCCGTGGGTCAGGAACGTCTCCCACGAAATGCCGGCCGGGTCCTCGACCCAGGACTTTTCCGACTGCGCGTAGCAGCACACCGTCTCGCCCTCTTCGAGCACCGGGCGCCCCGCCTGCTGCAGCCGGCCGTAGACCTCGCGCAATTCCCCCTGATCCTCGACCTGGATGCCGAGATGATCGAGACCCGGCGCGCGCCCGCGCGTCGAGATCGCGAAATTGACGCGCGGATCGTCGAGCATCCATTTGGCGTAGTCGGGCTTGGTCACCACGGGCTGGGCCGCGAACAGCGCCGCGTAGAAGCCGATCGCGTCGGAGAGATCGTCGACGGATACGTGCA
The DNA here is from genome assembly GCA_963778455.1 of uncultured Alphaproteobacteria bacterium. GTDB lineage: Bacteria > Pseudomonadota > Alphaproteobacteria > Rhizobiales > Xanthobacteraceae > PALSA-894. The sequence goes on along the minus strand of CAVZUL010000004.1, from coordinate 70,369 downwards.
CATGGAGCCGCTTCATGGGGTCGTCTCCTTTTCGATCTTGACGGTCGGCGCGCATGCGACGGCGGGAGCGCAAAGCTCCGGTTCGCCGGCGCAGCATTTCTCGGTGAGGAAGCCGATCAGCGCATTCATGGTGTCGTAGCGCGCCGCATAGATCATCGAACGGCCGTTGCGCCGCACGGTCACGAGGCCGGCCTGGCGCAACCGGTCGAAGTGAAACGAGAGCGTGTTGGGTGGCAGGCCGAGCGCGGCGGCGATCTCGCCTGCGGAGATGCCGTCCGGGCCGGCCTGAACCAGCAGGCGGTAGGTGTCGAGCCGGTTTTCCTGCGCGAGGGCTGCGAGCGCGTCGATGACACTAGTCTTTTCCATATCTCAACGAATATCGAAATAAGGGAGCAATGTCAAGGAATACTTCGATGGATGTTGAAGTTCGAGAGGCAGCCACCAGGCCGTCTTCCCAATCTCACGATCCTGCGCTATGCGCTCACAGGCGAGCGCGCCGCATCCCAGGAAATGCGAAAGAAGAACATGGCCAAGCGGGCGAAACGTGCCGTCGAAGAAGATCGAACCACCCCGTCACGGGGCTGGCGGCGACCATCAAGACCGCGCCGAAGCTCTCCGCGCCCAAGGTGGCGCGCGCGCGCCTCGAGGAGTGGCTCGGCGAAATCGCGCACACCGCGACCGGCAAGGCGATCAAGCAACTTCTCGTACCGGCCAAGCCCGGGCAAAGCTCGCCGCACGTCGTGGCGGCGATCGCCGAAGCCTCACCTTATCTCTGGGACCTGATCCGCGCCGATCCCGGACCGCTTTCTCGGCGTCCTCGAAGCCGATCCCGAGGCGCATTTCGCGGCGCTGATCGCCGACGTGCAGCGCGCAGGCGAATGCGGCGAACGATGCCGACGTGATGCGCGCGCTTGCGCCGCGCCAAGGCCGAGGCCGCGCTGCTGATCGCGCTCGCCGACATCGGCGGCGTCTGGCCGGTCGAGCGCGTCACGCGCGCGCTCACCGAATTCGCCGACGCCGCGCTCGGTGCCGCCGTGCGCTATCTGCTGCGCGGCGCGGCCGCGCTCGGCAAGCTCAAGCCGCGCCGATCCCGCGAAGCCGGAGGAGGGCAGCGGTTATGTCGCGCTCGCGATGGGCAAGATGGGCGCGTTCGAGCTCAACTATTCGAGCGATATCGATCTCATCGTGCTCTACGACGAGGACGCGCCCGCGCTCGCCGAGGGCGTCGAGCCGGGTGCGTTTTTCGTCCGCCTCACGCGCAACCTCGTCAAGCTGATGCAGGAGCGCACCGCGGACGGCTACGTGTTCCGCACCGACCTGCGGCTGCGTCCCGATCCGGCCTCGACCCAGATCGCGATCTCGCTGACCTCGGCGCTGAACTACTACGAGAGCACCGGGCAGAACTGGGAACGCGCCGCGATGATCAAGGCGCGCCCGTGCGCCGGCGACCTTGCGGTCGGCGAGGCATTCCTGAAGGAAGTCGCGCCGTTCGTCTGGCGCAAGTATCTCGACTACGGCGCGGTCGCCGACGTGCACGCGATGAAGCGCCAGATGGCCGCCTACAAGGGCCACGACGAGATCGCGATCGAGGGTCACAACATCAAGCTCGGGCGCGGCGGCATCCGCGAAATCGAATTCTTCGTGCAGACCCAGCAGCTGATCGCGGGTGGCCGGCACCCCGAATTGCGCGGCCGCCAGACGCTGGTCACGCTCGAAGACCTCGCCAAGGGCGGCTGGATCAGCCGCGAGGCCGCGCGCGATCTCGCCGCGGCGTATCGCTTTCTGCGCGTGGTCGAGCACCGCCTGCAGATGGTGGCCGACGAGCAGACCCACACGCTGCCGGCCGAGCGCGAGGCGCTTGAGCGCTTCGCCCGCTTCCTTGGGCTATGCCGGCCGCGACGCCTTCGCGGCCGTGCTGCTCGAACACCTGCGCAAGGTGCAACGCCACTACGCGCGGCTGTTCGAGGAAGCGCCTGCCGCCGAAGCGTCGCGCCGCGCACTCACCTTTCCTCCCGACAAGGACGACACCGAGACGCTCGACAAGCTCGCCGCCATGGGCTTTCGCCGCCCGCTCGAAGTCAGCCAGGCGGTGCGGCGCTGGCTTGCCGGCGAGTACCGCTCGCTCAAGAGCGAATTTGCGCGCACCCATCTTGCCGAGCTGGTGCCGGTGCTGATCGACCATCTGGCGCGTTCGGAAAATCCCGATCAGGCGCTGGTTGCGCTCGACCGTTTCCTCGCCGGCCTGCACGGCGGCGCGCGGCTGTTGTCGCTGCTGCGGCGCAATCCGGACTTCGTCGCGCTGCTTGCGCTCGCGCTCGGCACCGCGCCGCGGCTTGCCGACATTCTGGCGCTGCATCCCCACGTGATGGATGCGCTGATCGAGCCGTCGTTTTTCGGCGCGCTGCCGGACGCCGACAAGCTTGCAGCCGAACTTTCCGCCACGCTCGCGCAGGCGAGCTCCTACGAAGACCTGCTCGACCGCGCGCGCCAGTTCGGACAGGAGCACATGTTCCTGATCGGCGCGCGCATCCTGTCCGGCACGGTGTCGGCCGAGCAGGCGGGCGAAGCCTTCGCGCGGCTTGCCGATGTGCATCATCCGCGCGGTGCATCGCGCCGTGGAGGAGAATTTCGTTGCCGCGCATGGCCGCCTGAAAGGTCAGCAAAGCGCGGTGCTGGCGCTCGGCAAGCTCGGCGGGCGCGAGATGACGGCGTCGTCCGATCTCGATCTCATCATCGTCTACGATTTCGACGAGGAGCACCCGCAATCCGACGGACCGCGGCCGCTCTATGGCGGGCAGTATTTCGCGCGCATGACGCAGCGGCTCGTCAGCGCGCTCGTCGGCGCAGACCAACTACGGCGCGCTCTACAATGTCGACATGCGGCTGCGGCCGTCCGGCCGCTCCGGCCCGGTCGCGACCATGATCGGCTCGTTCGAGAGCTATCAGGAGAACGAGGCCTGGACCTGGGAGCATCTGGCGCTGACGCGCGCACGGGTCGTGTCGGGTTCGCCGGCCTTCGCGGCGCGGGTCGAAAAAGTGATCCAGCGACGTGCTGTGCCGCCCGCGCGATGCCGAGACGATCGCCGGCGACGTGGTCGAGATGCGCGCCGCGATCGCCGCGGAAAAGGGCGACAACGAGCGCTGGAACCTGAAATATGTCGCGGGCGGGCTGATCGATCTCGAATTCATCGCGCAATATCTGCAACTCGTGCACGCCGCCGAGAAGCCGGAGATTCTCGACACCTCGACCGCGCGCGCGCTCGACAAGGCCGCGCGGCTCGGCGTGCTGCCGCCGGAAGACGCCGACGTGCTGCGCCCCGCCGTGCGGCTCTATCAGAACCTGACGCAAATCCTGCGGCTGTGTCTCTCGGGGCCGTTCGATCCGAAGTCGGCCGGGCCCGGCCTGCTCAGCCTGCTGGCGCGCGCCGCCGACGTTCCCGACTTCACCACGCTCGAAGCGCATCTCGCCGAGACGCAGGCGCAAGGTGCGCGCGAGCTTCGTGCGGATATTGGGGCAGGCGCCCTAGCTCGCTTTGCTCAATTCTTCCGCGGGGTTCGTCGCGGCCGCTGCATCGACCGGCAGCCGCACCATCACGATCGTGCCGACGCCGAGCGACGAGCGGATGCGCATGGCGCCGCCATGCAGTTCGGTCAGCGACTTGGCGATCGCCAGGCCCAAACCCGAGCCGCGATGGATCTTGGTGAGCTGGCTTTCCACCTGCTCGAACGGCTTGCCGAGATTCTTCAACGCCTCCTTCGGGATGCCGATGCCGGTGTCCTCGATCGCGATGTTGACGTGGCCGCCGACGATGCGCGCCCGCACCGTGATGCGCCCGCCGTCGGGCGTGAACTTCACCGCATTGGACAACAGATTGATGATGATCTGCTTGACCGTGCGGCGGTCGGCGCGCAAGCGGATCGAGGGTTCGATCTCGGCACTTGACCGTCAGCCGCTTCTCGTCTACGCGCGCCGCCACCAGGCGCATGATGTCGGCGAGGAACGAGTCGAGCTCGAACGTCTCGAACTCGAGGCTGGTGCGGCCGGCCTCGATCTTCGACATGTCGAGAATGTCGTTGATCACGTCGAGCAGATAGCGTCCGCTCTCGCCGATGTCGCGGCAATATTCGAGATACTTCGTCGTCGCCGAGCGGGCCGAACATTCCCGATTCCATCATCTCGGAAAATCCGATGATGGCGTTGAGCGGCGTGCGCAGCTCGTGGCTCATGTTGGCGAGGAATGCCGACTTCGCCTGATTGGCTTCCTCGGCGCGATCCTTCTGCTCGGCGTAGCGCTCGGCCAGATAGGCGAGTTGCTCGGTCTGGCGCTCCAGCGCCTGCTGCGATGAGCGCAGATCGACGACCGTCGCCTTCAGGCGCTTCTCGCTCTCGATCAGCTTCTCCTCGTGCAGCTTGAGCTCGGTGATGTTGGTGCCGACCGAGACGAAGCCGCCGTCCTTGGTGCGCCGTTCGCTGATCTGCAGCCAGCGGCCGTCGTCGAGTTGCGCCTCGAAGGTGCGCGCGCCCGGGACCGCGCGCCCCTCGCTCGACAACTGCATGCGCACGATCGGCTTGCTGCCGGCGGCGGAAATGTCCTCGTAGGGCGTTCCCGGCGCGACCGCCTCGTCGGTCAGGCCGTGCAGGCTCTGGAATTTGGAGTTGCACAGCACCAGCCGGTTGTCCGCATCCCACACCACGAACGCTTCCGAGATCGCCTCGATCGCATCGCTCAGCCGCATTTCGGCGGTGGCGCTCTCCTCGGCGAGGCGCTTCTGCTCGGTGATGTCGACCGCGATGCCGATGAGGTGCGGATGCGGCTCGCCGGCCTGGCGCACCAGTTCGCAGCGCGCGCGCAGCCACACCCAGTTGCCGCTCGCGTGGCGCATGCGGAACACGCTGTCGATCGAGGAGGTGCTCGCGTCGGCGAGCTGTGTCGCAAGCTCATAGAGCTGGACATCGTCGGGATGCACGAAGCCGCTGATCTCGCCGAAGCCGAGCAGCTTGTTGTGCGGCGGCAGGCCGAGAATGTCGAACATCGACTGCGACCAGAACACGCGCCCGCTGGCGAGGTCCCAGTCCCACAAGTCCGCAACGGCCGCGAGTTGAGCGCGGTATCGATGCGGCTGCGCACGGTGTCTTCGATGCTGGCGGTCTCGCGCATCAGGCGCGATTGCCACAGGAACGCGAAGCCGAGCATCAGCACCACGAACCCGGTCGCCGAGAACAGCGTGATCGGCGAGCGTGGTATCGGCGCGCCATTCGCCGAGCACGATCGCCGCGGCGCTGCGTGATGGCAAACTGGCCGAGCGGAGGATTGAGGTTGCGCATGGCGAGCAGGACGCTCGCGCCGTCGGCGAGCGTCAGCTCCGAGACGCCGGGCTGGATCGCGACCGGCGGGAACGCGCGGGTCGCGCCCGATCGCCTCGTTGAGCTTGCGGCCGATGTAGCCGTTCAGCGCCGGCTGCGTGGCGATGATGGTGCTGCTTGCGTCGGTCAGCAGGACCAGTCGGCCGCGCCACGGTCGCGCGCGGCCAGTCGATGCGTTCGAATGCGCGGAAACCGCGCACCACCGGGTCGCCGGATTCATTGACGGCCAGGCGTTCGATGCGCTCCGCCATGACGGTGGCGACCAGATCGAGTTCGTCGGCGGATTTTGCGATCGCCTGGCGCAGCCGCTCGCGGATATCGACGACCGCCGCGATGCCGAGCGTCACCAGGAAAGCGATGATGAGAACCGGGACGGCGCGGCGCAGAAAGGGTTCGGCGGTGAGGAGCCGCCGGTAGGCTGGCCTTGCGACCGCTTGCGCCAACCCCTTGATGGAATTGGAATGCGCAGACGCACTCGCGCTTTCGGCGCGCGCCATTCAGGCCCCCGTTCGGACTTATCCCCAATCACCCTTGACTCGGAAGGATGTGCCGCATCTTTGCCGAATCACGCCGATCTGAATCCAATTCGGCTGATTTGTCGAGAGTCCGTGAATCGTTAATAGAAAATTATTTTCTCAACGCTTCGCCGCGTAGCAAATGTTACGCGCAAATCCGCGGAGACGTCACAACCGCCGATTCCATCGGCATTTCTTGAATCGCCACGCATGCCGCTCAACTCGCTTCGAGCGAACGATCGACGATGTCGCGCAGGTCGCGCGACAGATTTTGCTCCGCAGCGATCGCGCCGGAGCGCGGCCTCGGCGCGTCCGCGCCGGACGGTCTCGAGCGCGCGCCATGAGCGGAACGCGGTCGTCGAGCCGCGCGGCGACCTGCGGGTTCTTCGGGATCGAGCGCGAGCACCGTGTCGGCGAGAAATTCGTAGCCCGCGCCGTCGGCGCGGTTGAACTGGGTCTGGTTCGTTCTGCGCGAAGCCGCCGATCAGTGCGCGCACGCGGTTGGGATTGGCGAGCGAGAACGCCGGATGCGCCGTGAGTGCGCGCACGCGGTCGAGCGTGGCGGCTTCCGGGATAGTGGCCTGCAGCGCGAGCCACTTGTCGATGATGAGCGGATTGCCCGAATAGCGCCGGTAGAAGTCGTCGAGCGCGGCCTGGCGCTCCGGAACCGGATGCAGCGACAGCGTCGCGAGCGCCGCCATGCGGTCGGTCATGTTGGTCGCCTGATGGTACTGGCGGGCCGCAAGTGCGATCGCCGAAGCGCCCGCCGCCGCCAGCAGGTCGAGGCAGGCGTTCTTCAGCGCGCGCCGCCCGGCGCTCGCCGCGTCCGGGCTGTAGGGGCCGTCATCCTGCATTCGTCGGTAGGCCTCGCGCAGTGCCGCGCCAAGCCGCGTGCCGATCGCCGCGCGCAATCGCGTGCGCGCCACGAAGATCGCATCCGGATCGACGTCGCGGCCGATGTCGCGCGCGATGTCGGCCTCGCTCGGCATGGCGAGCACGAGTGCGACGAAGGCCGGCTCAAGGGCGTCGTCCGCCATCACGGCGGCGAGCGCCGCGATCAGGCCTTCATCGTCGCGCGGCGCGCTTGCCGGCGCGGATCGCCGCCACATTGTCGACCAGCAGCGTGTTTGCCAGCGACTGGATCGCCTGCCAGCGATTGAACGGATCGGAATCGTGCGCGGCGAGGAACTTCAGATCCTCGGCGGACACGTTCGACGTGAGCTTGATCGGCGCCGAGAAGCCGCGGTTGAGCGACAGCACCGGACGTTCCGGCACGCCGGTGAATTCGAATGTCTGCGACGGCTGCGTCAGCGTCAGCACGCCGCGCACGACCGGGCGGCCGTCCTCCAACGACAACGACATGTCGCGCCCGTCGTGCGCCGACCAGCCCGATCGGCGAGCGGGATCACCATCGGTTCCTTCACCGGCTGGCCCGGCGTCGGCGGCACCGTTTGCGTGACTTCGAGCCGGTAGGTCTGCGCCGTCGCGTCGTAGCTGCCGCTCGCGGTGACTTCCGGCGTGCCGGCCTGCGAATACCAGCGCATGAACTGGGTGAGGTCGGTGCTGTTCGCGTCGGCGAAGCATTGGACGAACTCATCGACGGTCGCCGCGTGCCCGTCATGGCGCGCTGAAATAGAGGTCGATGCCGTTGCGGAATCCGCCCGGCCCGAGCAGCGCCTTGAGCATGCGCACGACTTCGGCGCCCTTCTCGTAGACCGTCGCCGTGTAGAAATTGCTGATCTCGTTGTAGACGCGCGGGCCGCACCGGATGGGCGAGGGGGCCGGCGTCCTCGACGAACTGATGCGCGCGCAAGCGCGCGCACGTCGGCGATGCGCTTGACCGGGCGCGAGCGCTGGTCGGCGGTGAACTCCTGATCGCGGAAGACCGTGAGGCCTTCCTTGAGGCAAAGCTGGAACCAGTCGCGGCAGGTGATGCGGTTGCCGGTCCAGTTGTGGAAATACTCGTGCGCGATGACCGCCTCGATGCTGGCGTAGTCGGCGTCGGTCGCGCTCTCCGGGCTCGCCAGCACCAGCTTGTCGTTGAAGACGTTGAGCCCCTTGTTCTCCATCGCGCCCATGTTGAAGTCGGACACCGCGACGATCATGAAGATGTCGAGATCGTATTCGCGGCCGAACGCTTCCTCGTCCCAGCGCATCGAGCGCTTGAGCGAGTCCATCGCCCAGCCGACGCGATCTTCCTTGCCGGGCTCGACATAGATGCGCAGCGTCACGTTGCGGCCGGACATCGTGACGAATTTGTCCTCGACGCAGGCGAGATTGCCGCCGACCAGCGCGAACAGATAGGAGGGCTTGGGGAACGGATCGTGCCACACCGCGAAGTGGCGCGTCGTGCCGGGCACGTCGCCGATTTCGACGAGATTGCCGTTGCGAGAGCAGCACCGCGGCTTCGCTTTTCTCCGCCTCGATGCGCGTGGTGTAGACCGCCATCACGTCGGGCCGGTCCGGGAAAGTAGGTGATGCGGCGAAAGCCTTCGGCCTCGCATTGCGTGCAATAGCGTGCCGCTCGAGCGGTAGAGGCCCATCAGCTGCGTGTTGGCCGACGGATCGACCATCGTTTCGATCTGCAGATAGCAGGTCCCGGCCGGCGGCTGCGCGATGGTCAGGCTGTCGGGCGTCGCCACATAGCTGTCCGGGTGCATCACCTGGCCGTCGAGCTTGAGCGACACAAGCGTCAGCCCGTCGCCATCGAGCACGATCGGCGCGGGAGCCGCGGCCTGCGGATTGGGCGACATCTTGAGCGTCGCGCGCACCTTGGTCGCGGTCGGATGCAGCGAAACGTCGAGTTCCACGGTCTCGACCAGCCAGTCCGGCGGGCGGTAGTTGTCGAGGCGGACGGGGCGGGCCTGTTCGGTGCGCATGGTTCTTGTGGTCTCGGATTCGGCGGGAGCGCTGGTCTAGAATGGTGAGGGGGCAATAAAAAGGCCCAGACCGCGATGCGGCATGAAACCTCAGGGTCCCGGCAGCGCACTACGTGCAGCGAAAAGTGGTAGCGGAGCCGTTCTCGGTGTAGAGCAGCGAGATCTGCCGCCACGATCCAAGAAACGAACAGGGAGACGTCACATGAAGAGCCTTCGCAGCCTGTTGCTCGGCGTCGGCGCTCGTTTCCGCGGCCAGCGCTCGGCCTTCGCCCAAGGCGACTATCCGAACCAGATGGTGCGCATCGTCGTGCCGTTCTCGGCCGGCAGCATCACCGACGGCCTGGCGCGCATCCTCGCCGACAAGCTGAGCGAGATGTGGAAGCAGCAGGTGATCGTGGAAAACCGTGCGGGCCTGCCCGGCACGACCAGCGTCGCGAAGTCGGCGCCCGACGGCTACACGCTGATGCTCACCTCGAACGGACACACCATCGCGGGCGTCATCAACAAGAACCTCCAGTTCGATCCGGTGAAGGATTTCGCCGGCGTCAGCCAGGTCGCCGCCGTGCCGATGGTGATGATCGTGCCGACCGAATTCCCCGCCAAGACGCTGAAGGACTTCATCGCGATGGCGAAGGACAAGCCGGGCCAGCTCAACTTCTCGTCCGCGGGCGTCGCCAGCACGTCATTCCTGTCCGCCGAAATCCTGCGCCAGAACGCCAACGTCAACATGGTGCATGTGCCCTACAAGGGTGCGCCGGAGGCGGTCACCGCGGTGGTGCGCGGCGATGCGCAGATGTATTTCGCGCCGATCCCCTCGGCCAAGGAACTGGGCGCAGGCCGGCAAGGTGCGCGTGATGGCGATCAATTCCGCCAAGCGCGTTCCGCAACTGCCCGACACGCCGACGGTCGCCGAGTCCGGCCTGCCGGACTACAAATATGACTCCTGGTTCGGCGTCCTGGCGCCGGCCGGCACGCCGAAGCCGATCCTGGACAAGGTCAGCCAGGACATCGCGAAGGTGCTGGCAATGCCCGACGTCAAGCAAAAGCTCGAAGTGCAGGGCTCGATCCCGGCGCCGAACACGCCGGAACAGTTCGACGCGATCATCAAGAGCGACACCGAGCGCTACGGCAAGATCCTGCGCGACGCGGGCGTCGGCACGAACTGAGACGGCCGAACGGCGGGACAGCTCAGCGTCGCGATGAAATCGCCGCGATGCGAGTGCTGTTCTGATTTGAAGCCCGCGGCGCCGCGAGAGGATCGCCTGACGCGATACTTCTCGCGTTTTCGAGTTCATGCACGCGCTCGGTCAGGTGCTGGATTTCGTCCGCCGCAAGGGTCATCAGCTGGGCGGTTTGGTGCCAGCCCTTGTCCTTGAGATAGCCGCGGCTTTCGAGCAGTGTCTCAACGAGTGCTGTCTTCATGCCTTGGCTTCCCTAACGGAATGCCAAGCAAAGCAGGTCTGTTAGGCGGCGTCATCCGATTACGCGAGGGTAGAGTGCTGCCACACGCGTAAATCGCATTTCACGGTCCAAGAACGGCTACGGCCGCGGCTCGGCGTGGCCGATAACGCGCTTGATCGTCGGGAATTTGCGCCGCAGCGCGCGCTCGACCTCGTCGACCCTCTCGTGCACGTCCTGCACGGTCAGCATCGGGTCGACGCGGCAGTGGAAATTGACGATCTCGCCCTCTGGCGGTCTCGCGCACGCGCACGTCGTGAATCTGTCCGACGAACGTCGATGTTGGCGGCGATATCGCTCAGTGCATCGCGCACCGCCGCGACCCGCTCGTCCGGTGCGTCGCGTCCGGCAAGGCCGCGCATCTGCAACGGCTCGATATGGGTCTCGACCTCGACCTCGGGGCCGAGCTCCTCGCGCAGCGCCGCCTCCAGGCCGTCCGCGATGTCATGCGCGGCGCCGAGCGAGAGACTCTCCATCGACCTCCAGATCGAGCGAGATCGACAGCCGGCCGCCGATCGACTGCACCGTGACGTGATGCACCGCAAGCGCGCGATTGCGCGCGATCACCATCACGCGTTCCAGCACCGTCTCGTCGTCGAGCGCGCGCGGCTCGGTGACGACATCGACTTCGGCCTCGGGCAGCTCGGCGGCGATCGCCTGCGCGACCCTCGCCTTGATCGCGGCGACGCGATCGAGCGGCAAGCGTGCGGCTCACCGCGACCATCAGATCGGCGAACAGCGTCGGCCCGACCGAGCGGACGCGAACCCGCTCGAGCGCAACGACACCGCCGACGCGCCGCGCGATTGCCGAGATGCGCGCAGCCGCGCCTTCGGGTGCGGTGTCGGTCAAGGTCTCGATGGTGCGCCGGCCGAGCCGCCAGCCGGCGATCAGGATGACCACGGCGACGATCAGCGCGGCGACGGAGTCCGCCCACGGATAGCCGAGCCAGACGCCAGCAAGACCAACGAGAACCGCGATCGATGACCACATGTCGGAATCGAAATGCAGCGCATCGGCCTCGAGCGCGTGGCTCGCGGTCTCCCTGGCGGTGCGATAGAGCAGGCGCGCGCGCAGAAAGTCGACGACGATCGACACGATGATCACCGCGAAGGCCCAGATTGTCGCCTCGACCGCGTGCCCCTCCGCGCCCGCCAGCCGCTTGATGGCTTCCCAGATCACCACCGCGGACAGCACGAACAGCAAGCCGGTCGCGATCAGCGCCGTAACGCTCTCGACCTTGCCGTGGCCGTACTGATGCTCCTCGTCGGCGGGCTTGCCGGAGATGCGCACCGCGTACCAGGTCATCACCGTCGCGACGAAATCGAGCGCAGAGTGCGCGGCCTCGGACAGCAGCGCGAGCGAGCCCGAAAACGCGCCGACGACGGCCTTGGCGATCGTCAGCCCGCCCGAGGCGGCGATCGACGTCAGCGCGACGCGCTCCTTGGTCTGCTGCATCTATGCTCCACTGTCATCCCGAACGCGCCAAAGGCGCGCCGCTATGCGGCACTTGGCTGGGATGACAATTGTCGGGTAGCGGCCGGCTCGGCGACTTCGCCGGCCGCTTCGCTCATCGCTTCGCGGTATTCGCGCACGAGTCGCGCGCACAATTCCGCGGTTGTCGGCACATCGTCGATGCTGCCGACGCCCTGGCCGGCCGACCAGACGTTCTTCCAGGCGCGTTTTTCGTGGTTCAGGTCGAGCTGCTTGGTCGTCGCCGCGAGGTCGATATCCGTGGCTCCCGCGGCATCGATGCTCGGCCGCAGGAAATTGCCGTGCACGCCGCTGATCGCGGCCGTGTAGACGATGTCGTTGGCATTGGTCTCGACGATCATGTCCTTGAAACCCTCCGCCGCCATGCTCTCGCGCGTCGCGATGAAGCGCGTGCCGAGATAGGCGAGGTCGGCGCCGAGCATGCGCGCGGCCGCGATATGGCGACCGGTCGACATCACGCCGGAGAGCAGGATCGTCTTCGGAAAGAACTGGCGGATTTCCGGAATCAGCGCGAACGGGCTGAGCAGCCCGGCGTGGCCGCCGGCGCCCGCGCACACCGCGATCAGGCCGTCGACGCCGGCCTCCGCCGCCTTGCGCGCATGCCGCATGTTGATCACATCGTGGAACACAAGCCCGCCATAGCCCTGCACCGCGCCGACCAGTTCCTTCACGGCGCCGAGCGACGTGATGATCAGCGGCACCTTGTGCTTGATGGAGATTTCGAGATCGGCCTGCAGGCGCGGATTGCTCTTGTGCACGATCAGGTTGACGCCGAACGGTGCGGTCTGCGCGGCCGGTGTCGCGCTCGATGCGGTCGAGCCGCTCGCGGATTTCCACCAGCCATGACTTCGTAGTCTTCGCTCGACTGCGCTGGTTCAGCGCCGGGAATGTCCCGATGATGCCGGCGCGGCACGCTTCCACCACGAGGTCCGGATTGGAGACGAGGAACATCGGTGCGGCGACCGCCGGGATCGACAGGCGGCCGTGAAACTGGACGGGGATCGGCAAGAGAGAAGTCCTTTCGTGCAATGATTATTCGGCGGCGACGCGCTGTTTCGCGCGCAGGCGCGGCATCACGTGTTCGGCGAACAGTTCGACCGAGCGGCGAGCCTCGTCGAACGAGATATCGCCGAACGCAAATCGGCACGCGATGTAGTTCACGCCCGATTCATCGACCTGCGCCTGCAGCTGATCGGTGCACGCTGCGCGGCGAGCCCGCGATCATGCGCCCATTCGCGCCTTCGCCGTCGAACTCCGCCGGATAGACGACGCCGACCGGCCTCGTGCCGTGTTCGAGCCAGAGCTTCATGAAGCTCGCGTACCAGCCGCGGTATCCGCGCCGCGCAATCGCTAAGCGCCGCCTCGTCGGTGTCGGCGACCACGATGTGCCGGGCGAAGCCGGTCTTCGAGCTTGCGACGTTGCCGGGATGTAGCGACCAATAATGCTCGACCAGCTTGCGCGCGACATGCGCCGGCTGTGTTGGTCACGATATTCATGCCGCTGCGCGCGGGGCGCTCGGTGTTCTCCGGCGTGCCGACGCCGTACCACAGCGGCGGGTGCGGCTTCTGCAGCGGCTCGAGCACGAGCGGCACGTTCTTGAAGCGAATAGAACTCGCCGTCGAAATCGAGCGTGCGGCTTTGCAGACCGCGCATCAGCACGTCGAACGCCTCGATGAACATCTTGCCGAGCTTTTCGGGATCGAGGCCGTAATAGCGCACCTCGATCGGCGAGATGCCCTTGCCGACGCCGAACTGGAATCGCCCGCCGCTCATCTGATCGAGCATGCAGATTTCCTCGATCAGGCGGATCGGGTGATAGAGCGGCAGCGTGTAGACGAGCGGGCCGAAGTTCAGGCGCTTGGTGCGTTGTGCGACCGCCGACAGAAACACGCTCGGGGAGGGCGCCATGCCGAGCGGCGTCGAATGATGCTCGGCCACCTGGTAGCAGTAGAAACCGAGCCGGTCGTAAAGCTCGGTCAGCTTCAGCCGATCCTCGTAGAAGTCGCGCAGCGGCGCGCCGGAGGAATCCAGGTGGTCGAATACGCCGAACGCCAATGTCATTGCTGATCCCACCCCGCGGCAACCCAAGCTTCGTCATGCCCGGCCAATAGCCGTCAAAGACGGGCGTAAACGCCCTTATGGCCGGGATCCACGTGTTTACCGCAGAAAGCAAGACGTGGATGGCCGGGTCAAGCCCGGCCACGACGAATACTAATCCTCGATAATCGCCACCGCGCGCGTCCACCCGGCCGACGCCTTCTCGATCTTCACCGGAAAGCACGCGACCTTGAAGCCGTGATCCGGCAGCGCGTCGAGGTTCGACAGCTTCTCCATGTGGCAATAGCCGATCTCGCGCCCCGCCTTGTGGCCCTCCCAGATGATGCTGGCGTCGCCCGTCTCCTTGTAGCGCTTCGCCGTGTAGCTGAACGGCGCATCCCAGCTCCACGCGTTCGTGCCGGTGACGCGGATGCCTTGCCGGAGCAGGAACAGCGTCGCCTCGCGCCCCATGCCGCAGCCGGTGTCGAGGAAGTTCGGCTGGCCGTAGGCTTTGCCCGCCGACGTGTTCACCAGCACGATATCGAGCGGCTTGAACTGATAGTTCAGGCGGTCGAGCTCGCGCTTCACGTCGTCGGCGGTGCACACGTAGCCGTCTGCCTTGCTGCGGAAGTCGAGCTTCACGGCGTCGTTGAAGCACCATTCGAGCGGCACCTGATCGATCGTGAGCGACGGCTTGCCGTTGTCCATCGTCGGATGGAAGTGATACGGCGCATCGAGATGCGTGCCGTTGTGCGTCGAGATCGCGACGTTCTCGACCGCGGGCCCCGCGCCATCGGGAAGCTGATCGATCGGCACGCCGAACACCTGATGGAAGTTCTCCGCGCCCGCCTTGTGATCGACGATAGCTGATCTGCGGCAGCATGTAGGGCGGGTCGGAGGCGATGCCGGCTTTCAGGGCGACCGAGATGTCGATGATGCGGCGGGGCATGTCCAGTCCTCCCAATTCGCTAGTTCTTGATGCGATAGCCGGTCTTGAAGATCCACGCGATTGTCCCGATGCAGAGCGCAAGGAACAAGAGCGTCACCGCAAGGCTGACGCCGACATGCACGTCGGACGATTCAAAGAAGCTCCAGCGGAAACCGCTGACCAGATAGACGATCGGGTTGAACAGCGCGATCGTCTGCCAGAGCGGGCGGCAGCACGTCGATCGAGTAGAACGTGCCGCCGAGGAACGTCAGCGGCGTGATGATCAGCAGCGGCACGACCTGCAGCTTCTCGAAGCCGTCGGCCCAGATGCCGAGGATGAAGCCGAACAGGCTGAAGCTCACCGCCGTGAGCACCAGGAACGCGATCATCCAGAACGGATGCGCGATGCGCAGCGGCACGAACAATCCCGCGGTCGCGAGCACGATCAGCCCGAGGATGATCGATTTGGTCGCCGCCGCGCCGACGAAACCGAGCACCATCTCGACATAGGAGACCGGCGCCGAGAGGTGCTCGTAGATCGTGCCGACGAATTTCGGGAAATAGATGCCGAACGAGGCGTTCGCGGTGCTCTGCGTCAGCAGCATCAGCATGATCAGCCCGGGCACGATGAACGCGCCGTAGGCTGATCCCGTCGATCTCGGTGATGCGCGAGCCGATCGCCGCGCCGAACACCACGAAATAGAGCGAAGTCGAGATCACCGGCGACACGATGCTTTGCAGCAGCGTGCGGCCCGGTGCGGGCCATTTCGAAGACGTAGATCGCGCGGACTGCGTAGAGGTTCATCGTTCTTGCCTGACCAGACCAACGAAAATGTCCTCCAGCGAGCTTTGCGTCGTCTGGAGGTCCTTGAAGCGGATGCCGGCGCGGTTGAGATCCTGCAGCAGCGCCGTGATGCCGGTGCGCTCGCCCTGCGTGTCGTAGGTGTAGACGAGGTCCATGCCGGCGGCGGCCAAGCGTCAGGCTGATGCGCCGCGAGCTCGTCCGGGATCGCGGCGAGCCGCTGCTGCAGGTGCAGCGTGAGCTGCTTCTTGCCGAGCTTGCGCATCAGCTCGGCTTTCTCCTCCACCAGGATGAGTTCGCCGTCATTGATGACGCCGATCCGGTCGGCCATCAGCTCGGCTTCCTCGATGTAGTGCGTCGTCAGGATGATGGTGACGCCGGAGGCGCGCAGATCGCGCACGACCTGCCACATGTCCTGGCGCAACTCGACATCGACGCCCGCGGTCGGCTCGTCGAGGAACAGGATCTGCGGCTCGTGCGAGAGCGCCTTGGCGATCATGACGCGGCGCTTCATGCCGCCGGACAGCGTCATGATCTTGCTGTCCTTGCGATCCCACAGCGACAGGTCCTTCAGGACTTTTTCGACGAACGCCGGGTTCGGCCGCTTGCCGAACAGCAGCCGGCTGAAACTGACGGTCGCCCAGACGGACTCGAACGCGTCGGTGGTGCAGTTCCTGCGGCACGAGCCCGATCAGCGAGCGCGCCGCGCGGTAGTCCTTGATGAAATGATGCCCGTCGACCAGCACCGAGCCCGAGGTCGGATTGACGATCCCGCAGATGATGTTGATCAGCGTGGTCTTGCCGGCGCCGTTCGGCCCGAGCAGCGCGAAGATCTCGCCGCGCCGGATGTCGAGATTGATGCCCTTGAGCGCATGCAGCCCGGACGCATAGGTCTTGACGAGGTTCGAGACCGAAATGACGGGCTGCATGAGGGGACGGTACTGGGGGAATCGCGAATGCAACGCGATATAGGGCCTTGTCGCGCCGAATGCACGGGCCCGCGGAACCATCAATTGAATTGATGGCCGGGCCGGGCTATCTCCAGCCACCCGCATGGACAATGACTTGCAGCGGACTCACCGCTTCAGCATCGCGCCGATGATGGAATGGACCGACCGGCACTGCCGGTTCTTCCATCGCGCTGCTCACGCGCCGCGCGCTGCTCTACACCGAGATGATCACCACCGGCGCGGTGCTGCGCGGCGACCGCGCGCGCCTGCTCGGCTTCGATCCGGCCGAGCATCCGGTCGCGGTGCAGCTCGGCGGCTCGGACCCGCGCGCGCTCGCCGAGTGCGCAGCGCATCTGCGCCGACCTCGGCTACGACGAAATCAATCTCAATGTCGGCTGTCCGTCGGATCGCGTGCGCGAAGGGCGCTTCGGCGCCTGCCTGATGGCCGAGCCCGCGCTGGTCGGCGAATGCGTCGCCGCCATGAAGGCGGCGGTCGCCGTGCCGGTCACGGTGAAATGCCGCATCGGCATCGACGAGCAGGACCCGGAGGAGTCGCTCGATACGCTGACCCGCATCGTCGTTGCGGCCGGCGTCGACGCGCTGATCGTGCATGCGCGCAAGGCGTGGCTCGACGGGCTCTCGCCGCGCGAGAACCGCGATATCCCGCCGCTCGACTACGACCGCGTCTACCGGCTCAAGCGCGCGTGGCCGGACCTGCACATCTCGATCAACGGCGGCATCGCGAGCGTGGAGCAGGCGGCCGCGCATCTGGCGCACGTCGACGGCGTGATGATGGGCCGCGCCGCCTATCAGGAGCCGTGGCGGCTGCTCGGCGTCGACCCGCTGATCTACGGCGCGCCCGCGCCGTTCGCCTCGCCGCAAGACGCGCTCGAAGCGTTCTTCCCCTACGTCGAGCGCGAGCTTGCGCGCGGCACGCGGCTGCATTCCATGACGCGCCACATCCTCGGCCTGTTCCACGGCGTGCCCGGCGCGCGCGCGTTCCGCCGCCACATCGCGACGCAGGCCGTCAAGCCCGGCGCGGGCATTGCGGTCCTGCGCGACGTGCTTGGCCTCGTGATGGACGCGCGCGCGGATTTGGCGCACATCGCGGCGTGATCTCCGGCATCCCGCTCAACGAACTCGCCTGGCTCGCGGCCGTCATCGTGGCGGGCGGCGTGCTTGCGGGCTTTCTCGCCGGCCTGTTCGGCATCGGCGGCGGCGCGATCATCGTGCCGGTGCTCTACGAAGTGTTCCGCATCGTCGGCGTGCCGGACGACGTGCGCATGCAGCTCTGCATCGGCACCTCGCTCGCCATCATCGTGCCGACCACGATCCGCTCCTACGTGGCGCATCGCGCGCGCGGCGCGGTGCTGCCCGACGTGCTGCGCGCCTGGATGATCCCGATGGTCGTCGGCGTCGCAGTCGGCGCGGCGCTTGCGACGTTCGCGCCGCCAGGCCGTGTTCAAGATCGCATTCATCGTGCTGGCGGCGATCATCTCGGCGCGGCTTCTGTTCGGCGGCGACAAATGGCGGCTCGGCGACACGCTGCCGGGCCGCATCGGCATGACCGCCTACGGCCTCGGCATCGGCCTTGCCTCGTCGCTGATGGGGGTCAGCGGCGGCTCGATGTCCGACCATGGTGCTCACCCTCTACGGCAAGCCGATCCATGCGTCGGTCGGCACCGCGGCCGGCCTCGGCGTGCCGCTCACCATCGCGGGCACGATCGGCTATGTGCTCGCCGGCCTGCCGCATCAGGCGCTGACGCCACCATTTTCGCTCGGCTTCGTTTCGCTGCTCGGCGTCGCCTTGATGGCGCCGGTGTCGAGCTTCACGGCGATCTACGGCGTGCGCGTGGCGCACGCGCTGCCGCGGCGGCAGCTCGAGATCGCGTTCGGCGTATTCCTGCTGGCGGTCTCGCTGCGCTTTGCCGTGAGCCTCATTCCCTGAGCGCTCAGTTCGCCCGCAGCATCAGCCGGTCGCCGCGCACTTCCGAGCTCTTCAGCCGGTTGAGGAAGCTCATGCCGAGCAGGCTGATGCGCAATTGCCCGGGCTGCGCGATCAGCGCCGGCACGGCGCGTTCCTCGATGCCGCCGACCTTGATGCGGTCGAGCGTCACGGGTGCGGCGCGCGTGCGGCCGTTCGCGGTCTCGACCGCGACCGAATAGTTCAGGAAGTCGAGCGGCAGGCCTGCGGCTTTCGCGGCCTCCTGCGTCAGCACCACGGCGCTCGCGCCGGTGTCGTAGACGGTCGCGACGCGCGCGCCGTTGATCTCGGCGGTGACCTGGAACTCGCCGCGGCTGCCCGCGCGCGATCTCCACGACGCTGCCGCCGCGCGAAACCGCGCGTCCCGGCATCAGCTCCGACAGCACGCGATCGCCGATGTCGCGCAGATCGTGGCGGTAGGTGTAGCCGACCGCCAGCAGCAGCCCGATCACCACCCAGAACGCCGCCGCCTGAAACGCCTCTGCGATGCGCTCGCGGAACAGCGCCAGCACCGCGCCGCCGATGAAGATGAGCAGCGCGATCTTGTAGACCAGCGAGGCGAAGTCGCCGGTCTCGAAGCCCGCGATGCGTGCCCTGATCGTGGCGCAGCACCAGCGCGAGCAGGCCGATGCCAAGATCAGCAGCAGAATCCAGAGGAGGCGGCTGCGCACGCTCACGTCCTCGTACGGCGCTCAGCGCGCGCCGGAGTCGGCGCCAGGCCGTGCGCGGCAAGCCGTTGCGGCAATTCGCTCATGATGCGCTGCCGCTCGCCCTCGGCCAGCGACATCCATTGCGCGATCTCGTCGAGCGTGCGGCCGCAGCCGAGGCACAGCCCGCGAGCGCGGGTCGATGGTGCAGACCTTGGTGCAGGGAGAGATGATCGCCATCGTCGGCCTGGTTTGCGATTCGCACCGGGAACATAAGGATCAGCGCGGAAGCGCAATGCGAAACCGTGAGCGCCGCGTTGCGCTGCTGCGCGCACGCGGCGCATGCCGGCCTGCTCGTGGGCCGGCTGGATCGGCGGGGAGTGGCTCTTCGAGCGGCCCGAGCGCGGACATCACACGTTCCGGCTGGAACGTGACGATCACTTCCGTGCCGAACCGCAGCTTGGACTTGAGCGTGAACGTTCCGCCGTGCAGGTCGATCAGGTTCTTGGCGATCGGCAGCCCGAGGCCGGTGCCCTGTTCGGCCGACTTGATCGCATTGGTGCCCTGGCCGAACGAGGCGAGCACGATCGGGATCTCGTCGTCCGGAATGCCCGGGCCGTTGTCCTTGCACGCTCATGTACTGTCCGCCGGCCGCGGTCCAGCCGACCTTGAGCCAGATTTCGCCGCCCTGCGGCGTGAACTTGATCGCGTTGGACAACAGGTTGAGGCAGATCTGGCGGCATGCGCGCTCGTCCGCCCAGAGCCGCGGCAGATCCGGCTCGAACACCTCGTGGATCGCGATGCCGCGATTGCGCGCGCGCAGTTGCAGCAGCCGGTGGCACTCGTTCACCACCTGCCGCGAGATCGACCGCTTCCTCATTGAGCTCGTAGCGGCCTGCCTCGATGCGCGAGAGGTCGAGGATTTCGTTGATCAGGTTCAGCAGGTGCACGCCGGAATTATGGATGTCGCCGGCATATTCCTTGTAGGTCGGCACCGCGTGCGGCCCGAACACCTCGCTCTTCATCACTTCGGAAAAGCCGAGGATCGCGTTGAGCGGCGTACGCAGCTCATGGCTCATCTGCGCCAGAAAGCGCGACTTGGAAATGTTGGCGCGTTTCGGCGCGGCGCCGCGCCTCGTCGGAGATCGCCTTGGCCTGCTCGAGCTCGCCGATCAGCGCGTCCTTCTCGGCGCGCGCCTCGAGGGTCGCGAGCGTCGTCGAATAGAGCCGCTGCGCCAGCATGGTGAAATAGGCCTGCGCGGTCAGCGTCATGGCGGCGAGAATGTAGTTGTGCATGCCGCCGCGCAGCGCGAAATCGAGTGCGACCGCGACGGTCACCGGCGCGGTCGCGGCGAACATCGCGAGCGGCAGGCTCGACGCCAGCATGCTCGACACGGCGACGACCAGCAGCATGACGAACAGGATGAAGGTGCTGGCACCTCTCGTCGACGCGCACCACCGCGACGACGTTCGACATCCAGGCGATGCCGAAACACAGGTCGAGGATCACGAAGCGCGCGCGCCAGCGTGCGATGTTCACGCGGCCGGCGGCTTCATTGAGGAACTTGCGGCACTGTCGCCGTGATGATGCTGTGGATTCCGACGACCGTCAGCGTCCAGGCGCCGGCGAGCACCACACCGGTCCACAGGCTCGGAGAGAAAGCCGACGGTCGCGATCAGCAGCAGGATCGCCACCGAGGCGGACTGGCGGTTCTGCGCGAACTGGCGCAGCAGCTCGTAGTCGAAGGCCGGCGTTCCGCTGGTGGAGGTGAGCTTGTCGCGTACCCAGCGCACGCGCTTGGTCGCATCGCGCCGCCGCGCCGCGGCGGCCTTTTCGGCCGGCGTGGTAATGCCGAGCTCTTCGCTCGTCATCGCAGTCATGCGAGAGCGTCCGGGTGCCTGAAAATGCCGGTCGTTTGTGCATCATAAACCTTAAGGGCGGGCTGAAAGACTTGGTTAACGCTGCGTTGGCGGCTAGTCTGACAGTGCGTGCAAAGGGAGTTCTGCATGAAACTCTACGATGGCGGCCGCGCACCGAATCCGCGGCGCGTGCGCATCTTTCTCGCCGAGAAAGGGCATGTCGATCCCGGTCGAGAAGATCGATCTCGCCTCCCTGCAGCACAAGAGCGCGGAGTTCACCGCGCTCAATCCGCTGCAACGCGTGCCGGTGCTGGTGCTCGACGACGGCACCGTGATCACCGAGTCGATCGCCATCTGCCGCTATATCGAAGGGTTGCGCCCGGAGCCGCCGCTGTTTGGCCGCGGCGCGCTGGAGGTGGCGCTGGTCGAGATGTGGAACCGGCGCGTCGAACTCAATCTCTACCAGGCGGTGTCCGCGGTTTTTCGCCATCTGCATCCTTCGATGAAGGAGATGGAGGCGCAGGTGCCCGAATGGGGCGAGGCGAACCGTCCGCGCGTGTTCGATTTCCTGGCGCTGCTCGACCGCGAGCTGAAGGATCGCATGTTCATTGCGGGCGATCACTATTCGGTCGCCGACATCACTGGGCTGGTCGCGGTCGACTTCATGCGGCCGGCAAAGCTGATCATGCCGGAGGAATTCGTCAACCTGCGCCGCTGGCACACTCAGGTCAGCGAGCGGACAAGCGCGTCGGCCTGACATGCGCCTGACGATCATCGGCTCGGGCGACGCATTCGGCTCCGGCGGGCGTCACAACACCTGTTTCCATCTCGTGACGGGCGAGCGGACGGTGCTGATCGATTGTGGCGCATCCGCGCCGGTCGGCTTGCGCGCACGCAACATCGATCCGAACAGCATCGATGGCGTCATCCTGAGTCACCTGCACGGCGATCATTTCGGCGGCATTCCCTTTCTCATGCTCGATGGGCAGTTTCTCAGCCGGCGCGAAAGGCCGCTGCTGTTCGCTGGCCCTCCGGGCACGACGGACCGCATCAATGCCGCGATGGAAGTTTTCTATCCGAACTCCACGAAGACGAAATATCGCTTCCCGTGGAGCGTGACGGAAATTCCGGTTGGCGAGCCGACCGACATCCTCGGCCTCAAGGTGGTGAGCGCCGAGGTGGTCCATTCCTCCGGCGCGCCATCGACCGGGTTGCGCGTGACCGATGGTCAGAAGACCTTGGCCTATTCGGGCGACACGCAGTGGACCGACGCGCTGCTGCCGATTGCGGCCGGCGCCGACCTGTTTATTTGCGAATGCTACGACTACGAGCGCGAGCTGACTGGCCATCTGAACTGGAAAACCATCAGGCAGCGGCTCTCCGATTTCGCGGCGCGCCGCGTCATGATCACGCACATGAACCCAAGCATGCTTGCGCGGATCGAAGACGCGAAGGCGGCGGGCGTGCTTGTTGCCGAAGACGGGCTGGTGTTCGACCTGTGAATGCCGGATGAACGAAACTGTTGGCGTTCTGTAGGTTTTGCGCCCTGAAACCGCTATAGTTCCGCGTCACATCCGACTGCAGCAGAACTCTCACGCGAGACGCGAATAATGTTACGCAGGCTTCTTTCCGGTTTTGCCATCGTCGCCGTATTGCTGTTTGTCTTGATCCTGCCCGCAGCCGCACAGCAGCGCATTGCGCTGGTTATCGGCAACGCCGCCTACCCGAAGGGACCGATCGCGACGTCGCTCGCGGATGGCGGTCTGGTCGCCGAGGCGCTGACCAGCATCGGCTTCGAGATCATCGAAGGCGCCGACGTCAATTCGAACGACATGCGGCGTCTGTTCGGCGAGTTCCTGCAAAGGGTCAACGCCGCAGGACCCGATGCGATCGCGTTCATCTACTACAATGGCTACGCGGTCCAGTTCGAAGGCGACAATTACCTGATCCCGGTCGACGCGCAGCTCAATCGCGACAGCGAAATTCCTTTCCAGGGCATTCGCCTGTTTGATCTTCTGCGGCCGCTCGCCGATACCGCGGCCGTGGCAAAGATCGTCGTGCTCGATGCGGCGCACCCGCTGCCGTTCCAGATTCCAGGGCGGACAGATCGCTCCCGGTCTCGGCGCCGGTCGAATCCGCACCCAACATGCTGATCGCGTTTTCCTCCGCGCCCGGGATCGTCGCCCCGGATGGCCCGGGGCCCTATGGTGCTTATGCCACTGCGATCGCCGAAATGGTGCGCGAGCCCGGCCTCGACATCGACACGATGTTCGCGCGCATTCGCCTGCGCACCAACGAGGCGACGAACGGCGCGCAGACGCCCTGGGAAGTCTCGCAGATGCAGCAGGTCGTGATGCTCGTTCCGGGTCAGGCGGCGGCGCCGCCACCCGCCGCGCAAGGCTTTCTCGCAGCCCCGCAAACGCAAATCGGTGCGCCGGTGGTGCGCCGCCGCGCGCCGCCGCGCCCGATCCAGGACATCGGACCGGAAGACGCCTACGCCTACGCGGTCGAAACGGACGATCTTCCGACTTACAGCGAGTACGTGCGCATCTATCCGAACAGCCCGTATGCGCCGCGCGTGTGGACGATGATCCGCGCAAGGCGCGAAGCGCTGCTGTGGCGGCATGCGTTGCTGGAGAACACGCCGGAATCTTATTGGACCTACATCGAGCGCTATCCCGATGGTCTCTACGTGTTCGATGCGCGCCGTCGCCTGCGCCGGCTGGCCGCGGGCGATCGTCCGCCGCCCGGATGGCGCATGCGGGTGTACGATGATGTGCCGATGCCGCTTGCCGGCGAGCCGGCGCGTTTCATCGGCGTGATACCCGCGGCGCCGCCGCGCCGCTACCTTGCCCCGCCGCCGGCGTTCATCATTTCACTGCCGCCGCCCCCGCGCCGCGACGGAGGTGGCTTGGGGCGCAGGCCGCAGCCAGTCTTCCCGGTGATCATCAATCCGCCGCCGCAGCAACAACAGCAGCAGCAGCCGGGGGCGATTGGACGGCAGCCGGGACCGCCCGCGCCGGGACCGGGCGCTGCCGCGCCGCCTCCGGGTCCTCCGCCTGGACCGCCTCCCGGTACGCCCATACAGAGAGGGCCCGCGGTCGTGACCCAGCCGCCAGCTGGCATGCCTGCACCTGGCGTGCCGCCGGCTGCGCCTGCGCCGGCCCAAGGACAGCAAAAGGGGCCGCCCGGCCCACCACCAGCTGCGCCACCGGCGGCCGGTGCACCGAAGGGGCCTGCGGTTGTGACTCAGCCGCCCCCGGGTACGCCGCCGGCAGCTCCGCCTGTGGTCAGGGGGCCTCCGCCGGGCGTGAAGGGTCCGCAGCAATCGCAGCCGGCCGCGCCGTCGCCTGGCACGTCGCCTCCGGCTGCGCCACCGCCCGCGGTGCAGAAGGGCGCATCTCCGCCGCCACCGCCCCCGGCCGCGTCGCAAAAGGCCGCACCACCGCCACCTCCGCCTGCCGTGCAGAAAGCCGCACCACCGCCGCCCGCCGTGCAGAAGGCTGCACCGCCGCCGCCTCCCGCGCCGCCGAGGGCAGCTCCGCCACCGCCACCGCCGCCTCCCGCCGTGCAGAAGGCTGCACCGCCGCCGCCTCCCGCGCCACCGAAGGCCGCCCCACCACCGCCGCCACCCAAGGCAGCGCCACCTCCTCCGCCGGCGCCGCCGAGGGCAGCTCCGCCTCCACCTCCGCCTCAGCAGCAGTTGAGGGCGCCGGCTCCACCGCCACCGCCTCCGCCTGCTCCACCGCAGGCGCAAAAAGGACCTCCGCCCGGAAAAGGCCCGGCTGGACTTCCGAAATGCGCCGTCACCGGCGGCAAGCAGCCTTGCGCGCCTTGAGGATTGCGCGCCGCGCGACGTGCTAGTCTGCGCGCCAACGGAGACTGGCGATGGCGCTCACGGCGATCCGGACCGCGATCGGCGATGGCGTGATGACGATCACGCTGTCGCGGCCCGAGAAGCTCAATGCGTTCACCAGCGTGATGCACGCGGAGCTGCGCGAGGCGTTGTCCACGGCCGAAACCGACGAGGCGGTGCGCTGCGTGGTCCTGACCGGGGCAGGGCGCGCCTTCTCGGCGGGGCAGGATCTTACGGAGGGTCGTCTGGTCGGTGCCGATGGCGAGTCTGACGCCGGCGCGCGGCTCGAGCGCGTTTACAATCCGTTGGTCGAGCGCATCTACGCGTTTCCCAAGGTGACGATCGCGGCACTCAATGGTCCGGCGGTCGGGGCGTCGGCCAACATTGCGCTCGCCTGCGACATTCTGGTGGCGGCGCGCTCGGCGTATTTGCAGGAGGCGTTCGCCAGGATCGGGCTGGTGCCCGATGCCGGCGGCACCTGGTTGCTGCCGCGCATGATCGGGAGCAAGCGGGCGCTCGCGCTGGCACTTACCGCCGATCAAATACCGGCCGCGGAGCTTCACCAAATGGGGCTTGTCTACAAGGTGTTCGACGATGCGGTGTTCAACGGCGAAGTCACGGCGCTGGCCCGGCGCTTTGCCGCCGGGCCGACCCTGGCCTATCAGTTGATCAAGCAGGGGCTCCGCGCGAGCGAGCGGAACGATTTGAAGACCCAGCTCGCGCTCGAAGCCGATCTGCAGCGCAAGGCGGGCGCGAGCGAGGATGCGCGGGAAGGGGTCACGGCGTTCCGCGAAAAGCGTGCACCGCGGTACAAGGGGCGGTGAAGGATACGGCTTGGAACGCCGCCATAATCAGGGCAAATAGTTGGCTTACTGCGCGGCGGATTGACGGAGCGATTGATGCGAAGACTCTCGACGGCACTTTGGATTGCGCTGGCGGCAACGCCGGGGTTGTTGCTCGTGCCCCTGGTACAGCCTGTGAGCGCGCAAAAGTTCAAGACGATCAGCGAGGACAAGAGCAAGAACGAAACGAAAAAGAAGGCCGATGACAGCCAATACAAGGCGGCCATCGAGCGATTGCCGGAGAAGAAATTCGATCCGTGGGCGAATATGCGCTGACGGATCGCGGCGCGCCGCAATGGGGCGCACCGCGTCGCAATTTCAGGCGGCCTTGAAGCTTACTTCTTGCCGGCCGGCATATAGCCGGGCTTTCCCTGTCCGCCGGCAGTGGCGACGCCCTTCTGCTTCTTGTTCCAGTCAGCCTTCGGCTTCTTCTTTTCCTTGTTGCTGCGCGCTTGACCCTTGGCCATGACGATCCTCCTGCGATTTGTCCGCGGTGCGGACTCACCGAATACTAGCACAGCCGTTGCGGTCGCGCGTAGGGTGGGCACACCCGCCCACGATTTGTAGCCCGGATTGAGCAACGCGAAATCCGGGGTTTCATCCCTGCTTGCCTGCCAGAGCCTCGGCGAGCGTGACCAGCGCGTATTTCGGCGCGCGCTGTGCAATCTGCGCATAGGCGCGCACGAGCCGCACGGCGCCGGCGGAGTTGAGGTAGGGCAGGGCGCGGTCGCTCGCGCGCGCTTGCGCCCCGCCATGGAATGCTGCCACCGGCACATGCAGCGCCGCCGCGATGCGCATGAGCCGCCCAGCCGAGACGCGGTTCGCGCCTTTCTCGTACTTCTGCAATTGCTGGAACGTCACGCCGATCTCGCCCGCAAGCTCGCCCTGCGACAGGCCTTTGTCGAGCCGCAGCGCCCGCAGCTTCTGCCCGATCGCGACGTCTTCCGGTGTGGCGCGGCGCTTGGGAGTTGCGACGGAGCCATTGGCGGGCGGCCGGCGCGCGGGCATGGCTCCTCCTGCGCGACTCGCGCAATATGATAACCTCGTCGCGGTGGCTTTTTTTTTGCTTCGCCGCAACCTCAGTTCTGTTCAGCGTAACCTTGCACTTTCCAATATAGGAAAGCTAAAATAGATGCAAGCCGAACTTTCGCGCCAGCGGCTCCGCATGTTCATCGAGCGGATCGTCAACAGGGTTTTTGCCGAGGAGACCGGCGCGCTGCGCATGCAGCAGATCGGCCTGTTCACGCTGATTTATGTGTTGCAGGACGACGAAGAGCCAGTCACGGCTTCGCGGATTGCCGCGATGATGGGTCAGTCGAACGGACAAGTTCATCGCCAACTGCAGAAGCTGCTGGATCGGAAATTGGTGAAGCGCGAGCGCGTGCGCAACAAGCAGGGCCGCGGCCACGCCTACAAGCTTACGATCAATGATACCCCTGAGACGCGGAAATTGACGCGGGCGATCGACGCATCAGGATCAGGGCGTAGGGCGGGCAAAGCGAAGCGTGCCCGCCGAACTTCCGGCGATTGACGCAGCAATTGGGCTATCCCTGTCAACGGCGGCTATCCGTTCTTGCGCGTCGAGTGCCATGCGTTCCGGCAGCACGTAGGGGCCCAATAAGTGGAGCGAAGCGAAACGCATTGCGCCCTTGGATCAGAGCAACGTGGCTGTGGCGGTGGCGCAATGCGCTTCGCTTATTGCGCCCTACGTGCTCAAGGACGCAAGGGCCGTATGCGAACCCGGCTAGGTTCGATCACGACAAGGTTGCCGGCGAGCCGTTCTCCGTGCGCAGAAACGATTTGCGCCACCGTATCAGCCCTCACCGCATTCGGCAGTCGATCCAATTCTAGCAGGAGGACACCGCGCAGCTTGAGACGTTGGCGAACAACCATCTCACCGAAGTCGCCATCCCCTGTGATTAGAATGCGGCCGTCAGCCTCTGCCACATTCAGAATTTCGTCATCCGGCATGCTTGGTGTTGTCTCCCCCACGGAAATCGTATCGTGGCCCTCGGCTCGAAGCCGCTCGATCACGACGCGGGGGATGTTCTCATCCGCAAGAAAGCGCATCACTCGGCAGCAAGCACTGTCTCATGCTGCATGTAGTCCGCCGCGAACGCCAGCGCCGCCCGTAAGTCGTCCTCCGTGAGCCGAGGATGCGCCTCGATAATCTCCGCGAAAGAGCGCCCTGCGCCCAAATTGCGCAGAATGTGCTCCACCGTAATGCGCGTACCCTTAATGCACGGTTTGCCCATCATGATGGCAGGGTCGGTGGAGATGCGGGCGTGAGTCATGGCTTGCGTTTCAGCGGCTGTGAACGTGGTGGATCATATTCCAAAATCTGCTTGCGATAAATAGCGCGCATCGGCAGCACTCAAGATCGCCAAAGCAAAGGCCGCTTCGGGTTTCCCTCGGCGGCCCTTGAACCGGCAGCACGCTGCCGGTGAGTATGGTGTCTATATAGTACAGAATGGCGCCGTTGCGGGGTTTTCTGCGCCGGAAATCGGCTGTCCTAATACCGGAAAAAACTCCTTGACAGCGAGTCGCTGCTCCGGTAACAAAGCCCCATTCTCCACAACTGACTGAACGCGGCGGATCCCGCGTCGATCGCCTGACCCGGCGATGAGCGTGTGTGCGCGCCGCACGCTCCGCTCAGGCCCCGCGAATGCGGGCATCCAGTTCAGTTCAAGCATCGGGCGCCGCTTCGCGCGGACGCACCGCAATCCACTGTCACCATCCCTGAAGGAGACCATTATGCCAAAACCGGACGACGTCGACTGGGCGGCGGTCCGCCACGACTACGAGCACACCGACAAGCCGACCCTGCAGATCTGTCGCGACCACGGCATCAGTCCGAGCACGCTGCGCCGCCGCGTGTGGCGCTGGGACTGGACGCCGCGGCGCCTGCCGGTCCCGGGCGAGGGCCCGGCGGCGCTGCTCGCGCCGCAGGTCGAGCGTACCCCGACGCGAACCGAGGCAACCACGCCGGCGGTACCGGGCGCACCGCCCAGCGATGGTGCCGCCGCGGATCAGCCTCCGCCCGTCGCCGCGGCGCAATCGCCTCCGATCGTGCAAGGCGCGCCCGGCGAACAGCAGCGCGCCGGTAACGACATCCCGACCGCGGAGCGCCTGCAGGGCGCGGTCATCGCCGTGCTCGCCAACATCGAGGCGATCATCGCCCGCGTAGGCGCCGGGCGCGCCCAGGCCTCCGAGAACGAGCGCGCCGCCCGCGCGCTCGCCGCGCTGACGCGTACGCTGCGCGAACTCAAAGCCTTCCAGACCCATCCGCAGGAGCCGCAAGCCGATGACACTGTCGACGACATCGACGAATTCCGCCGCGCTCTTGCGCGGAAAATTGACGCTTTTGTCGCCACCCATGGCGGCGGCATTCGTGACGGAGCTGAGCGCGAAGGAACGTGACGCCCTCGATGCGGACTGGCCGATTTTCGTCCACGACTATCAGCAGCCGCCCGCGCTTGGCTCCAACGGCGCGCCATGGGTGACCTGGCTGATCATCGGCGGGCGCGGCGCCGGCAAGACGCGCGCCGGGGCCGAATGGGTGCGCGCGCTCGCGCGCGAGCCGGGCCAGCGCATCGCGCTCGTCGGCGAAAGCGAGCACGAGGTGCGCGAGGTGATGATCGAAGGCGTGTCGGGGCTGCTCGCCGTGCATCCGCGCAACGCGCGGCCCGCGTGGATCCCGAGCCGACGGCGGCTGGAATGGCCGAACGGCAGCGTCGCCGAGGCGTTCTCGGCCGACGATCCGGAGAGCTTGCGCGGGCCCCAGTTCCACGCCGCCTGGTGCGACGAGATCGCCAAGTGGCGCCAAGCCGAGAAGGCGTTCGACATGCTGCAGTTCGCGCTGCGGCTGGGCGCGCATCCGCGCCAGACGATCAGCACCACGCCGCGGCCGATCCCGCTGCTGCGACGGCTGATCGCCGACCCGTCGAGCGTGGTGACGCGCGCCGGCACGATCGCCAACGCGCGCAATCTGTCTCCCGCATTTCTATCCGGCGTGGTCGCGCGCTATGCCGGCACGCGGCTCGGGCGCCAGGAACTCGACGGCGAACTGATCGAGGACCGCCCGGATGCACTGTGGTCACGCAGCGCCCTCGAGGCGTTGCGCGTCGAGGCCGCGCCCCCGCTCAGGCGCATCGTGGTGGCGCTCGATCCGCCCGGCTCCGCGCGCGCCGGCGCGGACGCGTGCGGCATCATCGCAGCCGGGCGGTGCGAAAACGGGCTCTACTGGGTGCTGGAGGACGCGACCGTGGCCGGCCTTTCGCCCTCCGGGTGGGCCAACAAGGCGATCGGCCTCTACCGGCGGCTGCGGGCGAATATGCTCGTCGCCGAGGTGAACATGGGCGGCGACATGGTGCGCGAAGTATTGCGCGGCATCGACGCGTCGGTGCCGCTGAAGGAGGTCCACGCGACGCGGGGCAAATATGTGCGCGCCGAGCCGATCGCTGCGCTCTACGAGCAAGGCAGGGTGAAACATGTGCGCGGCTTCCCGCTGCTCGAAGACGAGATGTGCGACTTCGGCGCGGAGGGACTCTCGTCGGGCCGCTCGCCCGACCGGGTCGACGCGCTAGTGTGGGCGCTGACCGAGCTTTCCAGGCCGCGCGCCGAGCCCCGCGTCCGTTGCCTCTGACGAGTGACGCGCGCCCTAGCGCCGTAGCCCGGATTGAGCGGCAGCGAAATCCAGGCGGCCGCGTTCGTCGTACGATTCCCGGGTTACGCTCCGCTCAACCCGGGCTACAGCCGCTGCCTTATCGCTCCAGCCGCGCCAGCAGGCTCGACGTATCCCAGCGCCCGCCGCCCATCTTCTGGATCTCCGAATAGAACTGATCGACCAGCGCGGCCAAAGGCAGGTGCGCGCCGGAGCGCCGCGCCTCGCCGAGACAGATCGAGAGATCCTTGCGCATCCAGTTCACCGCGAAGCCGAAATCGTACTTGCCGGCATTCATGGTCTTGTAGCGGTTCTCCATCTGCCAGGATTGCGCCGCGCCTTTCGAGATCGTCTCGATCACCTGTTCGACGTCGAGCCCGGCCTTCTTGGCGAAATGAATGCCCTCCGACAGCCCCTGCACCAGTCCAGCGATGCAGATCTGGTTCACCATCTTGGTGAGCTGGCCGGCGCCGGCAGGCCCGAGCAGCTTGCACATGCGCGCATAGGCCGCGATCACCTGCTCGGCACGGCCGTAAGGCTCGGCATCGCCGCCGCACATGACGGTGAGCGCACCGTTCTGCGCGCCCGCCTGGCCGCCCGAGACCGGCGCGTCGACGAAATGAAAGCCGCCCGTCTTCGCCTTCTCATAAAGCTCGCGCGCGACCTGGGCCGATGCGGTCGTGTGATCGACGAAAACCGCGCCCTTCCTCACCTTGGGAAACGCCGCGCCCGCGACCGTACGCACGTCGTCGTCGTTGCCGACGCACATCATGACGAAGTCCTGGCCTTCGGCGGCTTCTTCCGGAGTTTTCGCAGCGCGCCCGCCGTATTCCTTGGCCCATTGCTCGGCTTTCGCGGCGGTTCGGTTATAGACCGTGACCTCGTGGCCGCCCTTGTTCTTCAGATGCCCGGCCATCGGGTAGCCCATGACGCCAAGACCCAGAAACGCAACCTTCGCCATTTGTTTTCTCCCTCGCGGCCGGATTTGCTCGCTGGTGTTTGCGCGAAGCGCCCGCATCCCGTCAACCCGCCTCATGGCATTGACCCCTGCGCTGGCTTATCTAGACAGGCGGACGCACACGCAGGGGAAATGAATGGCGACCAAGGAAGACGTGCTCACGGCACTGGCGGCCGTGAAGGGCCCGGATGGGGGGCCCTTGCCGCAAACCGGCAAGCTCTCCGAGGTGGTCGTCAGCGACGGCAAGGTGTTCTTCTCGATCACCGTGGATGCCGCGGTGGTTCAGCAATGGGAGCCGGTACGCAAGGCGGCCGAAGCGGCGGTGCGCGCCGTGCCCGGCGTGAAGTCCGCGATGGTGGCGCTCACCGGCGAACGCGCGGCGGGCGCAGCGCGCGCCGCGCCGCCGCCAGCGAAGGCGCCCGGAAACGGACATGGTCATGCGCACGCGCCGCGCGGCGAGCGCGCCGTGCAGGGGCCGCCCGGGGTTGCGGCGATCGTGGCGGTCGCGTCAGGCAAAGGCGGCGTCGGCAAGTCGACCACCGCGGTCAACCTCGCGTTGGGCCTGCGCGATCTCGGCCTGAAGGTCGGCGTGCTCGATGCCGACATCTACGGGCCATCGATGCCGAAGTTGCTCGCGATTCGCGGCCGGCCCGAAACGCTCGGCGGCAACCGGCTGCGGCCGATGCAGGGCTACGGGCTCACAGTGATGTCGATCGGCTTCCTCGTGGCCGAGGACACGCCGATGATCTGGCGCGGTCCGATGGTGATGTCGGCGCTGACGCAGATGCTGCGCGAGGTCGAGTGGGGCACGCTCGACGTGATGATCGTCGACATGCCGCCCGGCACGGGAGACGCGCAGCTCACCATGGCGCAGCAGGTGCCGCTCGCCGGCGCCGTGATCGTGTCGACGCCGCAGGACCTAGCGCTGATCGACGCGCGGCGCGGCGTGGAGATGTTCAAGCGCGTCAACGTGCCGGTGCTCGGCATCATCGAGAACATGAGCTACTTCGTCTGCCCGAAATGCGGCGAGCGTCACGACATCTTCAGCCACGGCGGCGCGCATCTCGAGGCCGAGCGCCTCGGCGTGCCGTTCCTCGGCGAGGTGCCGCTGCACATGGCGATCCGCGAGACGTCGGACTCAGGCCGCCCGGTGGTCGCGACGGATCCGGACGGCCCGCACGCGAAAGTCTATCGCGAGATCGCCGGCCGTGTGCGCGAGCAGCTCAAGGGGCAGGGCGCGGGCCGGGCGGCGCCGAAGATCGTGATTGAGGCTTAGAGACCAACGTCAACGCCCGGTGACGGGCGCCGCAACGCCGGAATCCCGATTGCTCTCCGAACTTGGTCTGACCGCCCGCAACGTCCTGACCCAATCTGCGGGGCTGTATTTGCGTGCCTTGCTCGCCGCGGTCGCGGCGGTCATGCTGTTTTTCGTTCTCTCCTGCGCGTCAACCTTCATTGACCGAAAAGCGATAGCCGCAAAGCTCGAGCTGGCTAACGCGCGGCAGGCGTTCAGCCAGACCTGGGCAAGCTGGACCGGGCGCGCGATCCCGCGCTTCGGCGGAAACGATTGCCTATTCTTCGGGACGTTGTTGCAGGACTATCCGAGCCGTCTTGCCGAGACGATCTCGGCGCGCATTCCGCCGGCCGACGCGCAGCCGCCAGCGCGCGCGGGCGATCCGACGATTCCAGCCTGCCTGCAATTGATCGCCGCACTCGAGCGCGCCGCGCATGCCGACCCGGACGCGATCTACTATCACCGCTATCTGCACGGCCAGCGCGTCTTTGCGGCGCTTGCTCTGGCGGTGACCTCGCCTCAGGCGCTCGGCTGGGTCACGCTTCTGCTCAACGCCGTCGTCTTGCTGTCGGTGCTCATCCCTTCAGCCCGGCGCGGCCGGTGGGCGGGTGCCTGGCGCGAACGCGGCTTTGCGGCCATCGCCACGACGCTATTGCTGCTCGACGGACTTTGGCTGTTCGGAATCTATTTCTCGTTCGGCCTGTCGGATCTCGTGCTCGCCGTTTTTCTTCTCTACGCGTATCGCAGGGGCATGGCCCATGCGCCGGAGCCAATATTCGCGGTCGCCGTCGCGCTGTTCGGCGCCGCAACCGCGATATTCGAGTTCCTCACCGGCGGCATTCCATTCGGCCTCGCGCTCCTCCTCGGCATCATCGCGCTCGACGGCCCGGCAGAGCGGACCGCGCTGCTGCGACGCGCCTTCCACGGCACCATGATCTTCGCGCTTGCGATCATGATCGCCTTCGCGATCAAGCTCGCGCTGGTGATGCTGCTGGTCGATCCCAACGTGCTTGCGGATTTCAGCGGTGCTCTCGCGACGCGCGTTGGCAGTTCTTTCGTCGCAAACCTGCCGCCGCAAGAACTCGCATGGGTTTCGGCTTTCGGGATCGATGTCTCATCGCTCGACCGCAACTGGGCCTACGCTGCCCTCTACATGCTGGCGCGGCTTGGCTATGCGACATTCGTGATCGGCTACGGCTCGCCGGTCGTGGGGATGACGATCATGGGCGTTGCCGTTGTCGCCACGGCCGTGCTGCTGATTCATTACGCGCGCCGGCCGGGCGACAGTACCGCGCGGACGCGGCTTCTCATCCTGTTCGCATCCGCTCTCGTGATGCCGGCGTGGAGCGTCGTGTTTCTCAGTCACACGCTGCTCCACGCGATCTGGATGGTGCGGCCGTTTGCGTGGTTTATCGCGCTCGCGGGTATTCTCGTCGCTTGGCGAGGCGAGGGCCGATCCGGCGTTCCCGCTGGACTATCGCGAAATTAGCCCAGGCATCTCCTACTTTCGTCGCATTCTGCGCCGATTAAGCGCTGGCGACCGGGCGGATTCCACACGGTTCAGAATTGTGCTAGCCGACCGCGGCGGCAACGGCCGCTCTCACTCCCAGATCACTCAAAGGAATTCACGAATGAAGCGTCGTAAGTTCTTGCAGACCGCAGGCGCGAGCCTTGCCGCGACCGCGATTGCAACGCCCGCCATCGCGCAATCCATGCCCGAGACGAAATGGCGGCTCACCTCCAGCTTTCCCAAATCCCTCGATACGCTTTTTGGTGCCGCCGAGGTGTTCGCGAAGGCAGTCGCCGAAGCGACCGACAATAAATTCCAGATCCAGGTGTTTGCTGCCGGCGAGATCGTGCCCGGGCTGCAGGCAGCCGACGCGGTGACCAACGGCACGGTCGAGATGTGCCACACGGCTTCCTACTACTACGTCGGCAAGGATCCGACTTACGCCTTCGGCACGGCCGTGCCGTTCGGCCTCAACAGCCGCATGCAGAATGCCTGGCAGTACTTCGGCGGCGGCATGGACATGATGAACGAGTTTTACAAGAAGGCGAACATCTACGGCGTTCCCTGCGGCAACACCGGCTGCCAGATGGGCGGCTGGTTCCGCAAGGAGATCAAGGAGCCGGCTGATCTCAATGGATTGAAAATGCGCATCGGCGGATTTGCCGGACGCGCGCTGACCAAGCTCGGCACCGTGCCGCAACAGCTGGCCGGCGGCGACATCTATCCGGCGCTGGAGCGGGGCACGCTCGACGCCTGCGAATGGGTCGGCCCGTACGATGACGAGAAGCTCGGCTTCCACAAGGTCGCGCAGTATTACTATTACCCGGGTTGGTGGGAGGGTGGAGCGATGCTCCACAACTTCATCAACCTGGAGAAATGGAACGCGCTCCCGCCGAGCTACAAGTCGATCATCAAGACCGCCTCGATGGCGGCGCACGAGTGGATGCAGGCGAAGTACGACGCCGGCAATCCGGCCGCGCTCAAGCGGCTGGTCGCGGCGGGTACGCAGCTGCGCCCGTTCCCGCCGGCGGTGATGGATGCGTGCCTGAAGGCCTCGCTCGAACTTTATAGCGAGGTCTCGGCCACGAACGCCGACTTCAAGAAGGTCTGGGAGTCGACCTTGGCGTTCCGCAACGACCAGTATCTTTGGTGGCAGGTCGCCGAATACACCTACGACACCTACCTGATCCGCAACCGCACGCGGGTCTGATCCCACCTTTTTTGCGGACCCCGGAGTGCCCACTCCGGGGTTTTTTCATTTCCGCAACGGCAACGTTGCGTTAGATTGAAACCAGAGCCGAGGCAGCGGTGCGGGCGACCCCGCTGTGCCGGGTCGCATCGTCGTGTCGTTCAAAAGGAGCCATTATGAAACGCCGTCAATTCATCAAGACCGCGGGTGCGGGGCTTGCCGCCTCAACCGTTGCCGCCCCCGCCATCGCGCAGTCGTCGCCGGAAATCAAATGGCGGCTGACGTCGAGCTTCCCGAAATCGCTCGACACGCTGTGGGGCGCGTCGGAGATCTTCGCAAAGTATGTCGCCGAGGCGACGGACAACAAGTTTACAGTCACGCCATTCGCGGCCGGCGAAATCGTGCCTGCGCTGCAGGCGTTCGATGCGGTGAGCAACAGCACCGTCGAGATGTGCCACACGGCAGCCTATTACTACGTCGGCAAGGACCCGACTTTCCCGATGTTCTGCGCCGTGCCGTTCGGCCTCAACACGCGCCAGCAGAACGCCTGGTTCTATGACGCCGGCGCGGCAAAGCTGATGGACGACTTCACAAAGAAGTTCAACGTCGTCAACCTGCTCGGCGGCAACACTGGTGCCCAAATGGGCGGCTGGTTCCGCAAGGAAGTGAAGGAGGTCGCCGATCTCAGCGGCGTGAAAATGCGCATCGCGGGCCTCGCCGGCCAGGTGATGACCAAGCTCGGCGTCGTGCCGCAGCAGATCGCCGGCGGTGAAATCTACACGGCGCTCGAACGCGGCACTGTCGACGCGGCCGAATGGGTCGGTCCGTACGACGACGAGAAGCTTGGCTTCTACAAGGTCGCGCCGTTCTACTACTATCCCGGCTGGTGGGAGGGCGGCACGGCGCTGCACTTCATGTTCAACACCGCGAAGTGGGAAGAATTGCCGAAGAACTACAAGGCGATCGTGACCGCGGCCGCGGGCGCGACGAACATCGAGGTGACCGGCCGTTACGATGCGCGCAATCCGCAAGCGATCAAGCGGCTGGTCGCGGCCGGCGCGCAGCTTCGCCCGTTCAGCCAGCCGATCATGGAAGCCTGCCTCAAGGCGGCGAACGAAATCTATGCCGATATCTCGTCGAAGAACGCGGACTTCAAGAAGGTCTACGACAACATGGTCGCGTTCCGGAACGACGAATATCTCTGGTGGCAGGTGGCCGAATACACCTACGACACCTTCATGATCCGGACCCGTCCGCGCGCCTGATCCGGCCAACGTTAACTGTCGCACCCCGGGGCCAAAACCCCGGGGTTTCTTGTTCCCATCGGTGGGACAAGACCCTATGATCCGGCCATCGGTGGCCAGGAACGAAGCGCCGCTGCACGGGGACGGGCGCTTGCTCAAGTCCGCGGATGAACAAGTGAAAAAGGGGAAATGCCAATGAAACGTCGCGAATTCCTGAAGACTGCCGGCGCCGGTGTTGCCGCCTCGACTGCCGTCGCGGCCCCCGCGATCGCCCAGTCGATGCCGGAAATCAAATGGCGGCTCGCCGCAAGCTGGCCGAAGTCACTCGACACGCTCTACGGCGGTTGCGAATACTTCGGCAAGCGCATGGCCGAACTGACCGACAACAAATTTCAGATCCAGCCGTTCGCCGCGGGCGAAATCGTGCCCGGCCTGCAGGTGCTCGACGCGGTGCAGAACGGCAACGTCGAGATGGGCAACACCGCGCTGTATTACTATTTCGGCAAGAACGCTGCCTTCACATTCGGTACGGCGCTGCCCTTCGGCCTCAACAGCCGCCAGATGAACGGGTGGCTGCGACACGGCGGCGGGCACGAGCTGCTCAACGACCTGCTGAAGGAATACAACTGCTTTGGCGTGGCCGCCGGCAACACCGGCGCTCAGATGGGTGGCTGGTTCCGTAGCGAGCTCAAGTCGGTCAATGACTTGAAGGGCCTCAAGATGCGCATCGGCGGCTTTGTCGGGACCATCGTTCAGAGGCTCGGTGTCGTACCGCAGCAGCTTGCCGGCGGCGACATCTATCCGGCACTGGAAAAAGGCACGCTCGATGCCTGCGAGTGGGTCGGTCCCTACGACGACGAGAAGCTCGGCTTCCAGAAGGTCGCGAAGTACTACTACTATCCGGGCTGGTGGGAAGGCTGCGGCCAAGGGCACAACATCGTCAACCTTGCCAAGTGGAACGAACTGCCGAAGGCCTACCAGAACGCAATTATCGTTGCCTCCGGCGATACCTGGAACTGGGTGCTCGGCAAATATGACGCCGGTAATCCGCCTGCGCTCAAGCGTCTCGTAGCAGGCGGCGCGCTGCTGCGCCCCTTCCCTCAGGACATGATGGAAGCCTGCTACAAGACCGCCAACGAAGTCTATGCAGAGCATTCCGCCAACAACGCGCACTTCAAGAAGCTTCTCGATAGCGTCACTGCATTCCGCGGCAACTCCTACGCCTGGATGCAGGTCGCCGAGCTTGGCTACGACTCGTTCATGATGCGCATGCGCACGCGCACCTGACGAGTTACATCGACAGCAAAACGACGGAACCCCGGAGCATCGCTCCGGGGTTCTTTATTTGGCCGTCGGCGCGCTATTGGATTGCTATTGGATCCTGGGTGGCGGCGCATCGAAAGTCGGGGGCGCCAGCATCTCGGGCATTGGAATCTCAATTTGCACTTTAGAAGGATCGACGCCCGTTCCCTTGCCGAGCCAATAGGTGACCGAGCCTGGCCAGAAAATCAGGATGACGACCAGGATGACCTGCAGAAACACCCACGGAACAGCCCCCCAATAGATGTCCGACGTCTTGATCGATGCTGGTGCGATCCCGCGCAGATAAAACAGGGCAAACCCGAAGGGCGGATGCATGAAACTGGTCTGGATGTTGGCGCAGATCAGCACGCCAAACCAGATCAGGTCGATCCCGAGCTTGTCCGCGACCGGCGCCAGCAGCGGGATGATGATGAACGCAATCTCGAAGAAGTCGAGGAAGAACGCGACCAGGAAAATGAAGACGTTGACGAAGATCAGGAAGCCGAGCTGTCCGCCGGGCAACGTGGCCAGCAAATGTTCGATCCACTCCTTGCCGCCGACGCCCTGGAACACCAGGCTGAAGACGCGCGCGCCGATCAGGATGAACACCACCATCGCGGTCAGCCGCATCGTGGTCGACATGCCTTCGTACAGAAGCTTCCAGCTGAGCGTGCCGTACGAAAACGCGAGCGCCATGGCGCCCACCACGCCCATCGCGCCGGCCTCCGATGGCGTCGCAAGACCCATGAAGATCGTGCCGAGGACGAGGAAAATCAGGCCGAGCGAAGGGATCATGCCGCGCAGGCACTTTTTCAGGAGCGGCCAGCCCCTCAGCGTTCGCGCTTCCAGCGGCAGCGCAGGGACGCTGTTCGGCCAGATGATGCTCACAACCGCAACGAAGGCGCAGAACAAGCCGATCTGAATGAGGCTCGGACCGATCGCGCCGGCATACATGTCGCCGACCGAGCGGCCCAGCACGTCGGCGAGGACGACCAGCACCAGTGAGGGCGGGATCAGCTGCGTGATGGTGCCCGACGCCGCGATCACGCCCATCGTGTGCCGTACCGAATAGCCGTACTTGATCATCGGCGTCATCGAGATCACGCCCATCGCGATGACGGACGCCGCAACCGTTCCGGTGATCGCGCCGAGAATGGCGCCAACGAAGATCACCGCATAGGACATGCCGCCACGGATGGGGCCGAACAATTGCCCGATCGAATCGAGCAGATCCTCGGCAAGTCCGCAGCGCTCCAGAATTGCGCCCATGAACGTGAAGAACGGGATCGCGAGCAGCAGGTCGTTCGAGATGATGCCGTAAAGCTGGTAGGTGAGATTGCCGAGGAAGTCCGGCGTGATCAGTCCCAACTCGATACCGATGTAGCCGAAGAACAGGCCAGTCGCGGCGAGCGCGAACGCCGCCGGATAGCCGATCAGCATGAAGATGATCATGCCCCCGAACATCAGGGGCGCCATATTGTCGCGAACGAAGGCGATCATTGAACGCGGCTTCTCGTACTTGAATTCGATATCGATCACGTGCTCGAGCGCGGCGATGCGCTTGATCATCTCGGAAATGCCCTGCAGCGCCATCAGTGCGAAGCCGACCGGCAGCAGCAGCTTGACCGGCCACCGGACAGGCCGCCAGCATTGGTCGAAGCCTCGTTGAGCCGCCAGGAATCGACGAACCACGGCCAGGTGAAATAGGTGAGGATGACGCAAATCGGCAGCAGAAACAGAATTCCGCCGACGATGTCGATCCAAAGCCGCGTTCGCTCAGACACCATGCCGTAAAGCAGATCGACGCGGACATGCTCGTTCATCTTGAGCGTATAAGGCGCGCCAAGCAGCACCATCCCGGCGAACATGTACCACTGGATTTCAAGCCAGCCGTTCGAGCTCATGCTGAACAGGTAACGGCTGAAGGCATTGCCGGCGCTGATCAGGCACGCCAGCAGGACCAGCCAGTTCGCAACGACGCCAAATTGTGCATTGAACCAGTCGATGGCACGGCTCACGCCGAGCAACACCTTCACGTCCCATCCCCTTCGGACCGCGGCGAGCCGCCCTCCGTTCTACTGTGCCCACCCGGTCTCCAGCCTCGGTCTGCGCCGAGTTGTCGCACCTTAGCCCGACTTCCATGTGCGGCGTCAACCGAAACTTGGTTCACCTGTCATTGTGCACGCGTGCAGGGGAAAATCCGCGCTACGCACATCGACTAACGTTCGGTTAACCACGTAGGACCATGATGCCGCTGCGGATTGTCGGGCGCCGGCGTTGGCGTGTGCGCAAATCTGCCGCGGCCGGGGTTTGGGGAAGTCATGCAGCGTCTGACCGTTCCCGAGCGGCTGCTCGTCGTCGCGCTGTTGCCGGCGCTCGCGCTGCTGGCGCGCGAATTTTTCGGACCCTCAAATCATACCGCATCGTTCTGGCCGGTCTTCAGCGTCGCGATCGCGCTGACGTCCATCGGACTCGCTATTCTTGTTGCCCGGTCCCTGGCAGTACCTATCCGGCAGGCGACGGACGCGCTTCAGCCGCTGTCGGGGGTGGCCGAGAATGCCGCGGATCAGCCCAAGCCTCGCAGCGAGATCGCTCACCTGCGTGCCGTCATCGATGGCATAGTCGCAGCCGCTGCCAGCCGCAAGCGCACCGAAGCCGAGCACGAGCGGCTCGATCGCGCCGAGCAGGGCGCGCGGCGCGCCAATCTGTCGAACATGGCAACCGAGGTCGAGGAGACGACCGAGCGTGGCCTGCGCACCGTCGTCGACGGCTCTGCGGTGTTGCGTGCCAAGACCGACGACATGCGCGGAGCGCTTGAGGCGGTGCACGCGGCTTCGATGATACCGCCAAGGCCGCGGACCATTCGCGCGCCATGAATGAGGATGCGACGCGCCTCTCCGATGAGGTGATCGGCGCGATCGATGCCATTGCCGTCAAGGTGCGCGAGGGCTCCGACATTGGCCGCACCGCCGTCGAGCGCGCAGCAAATTCCCGCCAGACCATCGGCGCGCTCGCCAGGGCCGCAAAGGACATCGGCGACATCGTCGGGGTGATCACCGCGATCGCCGAGCAGACCAATCTGCTGGCGCTCAATGCCACGATCGAAGCCGCGCGCGCCGGCGAAGCGGGACGCGGCTTCGCGGTGGTTGCGACCGAGGTCAAAACGCTCGCGACCCAGACCGGCAAGGCGACCGGCGAGATCGGCGCCAAGATCGCCGAGATCCAGTCGACCACTGGCCAGGCGGTCGCGTCGATCGGCGCCATCGCCGAGGCGATCGATGAATTGTCGATGGTGACCAATTCGGTCGCCGCCGCGATGGATCAGCAGCGCGCCGCGACCGAAGGTTTCGTCACCAATGTGCGCGGCACGACGGCCGCAGTTTCGGACGTGGCGACGCGCATGACCGGCATCGCCGACATGGTGACGCGCTCGAGCACGAATGCCGCCGAAGTCGCCCGCGTTGCGGCCGACATGCAGCGCGCCTCCGAG
This sequence comes from uncultured Alphaproteobacteria bacterium, assembly GCA_963778455.1. Classification (GTDB taxonomy): domain Bacteria; phylum Pseudomonadota; class Alphaproteobacteria; order Rhizobiales; family Xanthobacteraceae; genus PALSA-894. The sequence goes on along the minus strand of CAVZUL010000004.1, from coordinate 29,103 downwards.
ACGGTGCGCACCGAGATTCCCGAGATCGTGCGCGCCGCGTTGCGCGCGGACCTGCGCGGGCATCCGCGCTTCGACGTCGACATCAGTGCGACGGTCGAGCTTGGCGGACAGACGGCATCGGCGCGGGTGTTCGACGTTAGTCGCGGCGGCGCACGCATCGCCGCCGTGCCGCACATTTCAGCCGGAGCAGACGTGACGGTCACGCTCGGCCGGATACGTCCGCTGAAGGGCAAGGTCGCGTGGATCGCGGGCGGCTGTTTCGGCGTGCGATTCGAGCCAGCGATGCTTGAAGCCGGCGAACTGCTCGGCGTCATCAAGGTCGGACGAAGCAGCTTAGGCTCCAGGTTCGCCCGGCGGTACGGAAGCCGCGACCGCGCGCCGGCGCACGACCTCGCGATGCAGCGCATAAAGCCCGCTCCCGACGATCAGCAGCGAGCCGATGATCGCCGATGCGATCCGGCACCTCGCCGAATGCCAGATAACCGCACACGCCGGCCCAGATCAGCAGCGTGTAGCGGAACGGCGCGATCGCCGCGACATCGACGCTCGCCGCGGAACGCGACGACGACGAGGAAATGCCCGCTCGCGACAAACGCCGCCGAAATCGCCAGCATCCCGACGTCGAAAGCCGCCATCGGCCGCCATGTCTCGAACAGGCCCAGGATCGGCCCGATGAGCATCGAGCCTGCCGCCGCCAGGAACGAGATCAGGATGACTCGGAATGCCCGGGTCGAGCTTGCGCGTGATCATGTCGCGCGCGACGCCCGCGAACGCGGTCGCGACGCCGAGCAGCGCCCACGCATTGAATGCACCCGGCGTCGGCTTGACGATCAGCAGCGTGCCGATGAAGCCGATGACGATCGCGGTCCAGCGGCGCCAGCCGACCTCTTCGGCAAGGAAGACCACCGCGGCCGCCGTGATGATCAGCGGCGAGACGAGATTGATCGCGGAGAGTTCGGCGAGCGGCATGTGGATGAGTGCCGTCGTGAACATGACCATCGCCATGCCGTCGAATACGGTGCGGGTCAGCACAAGCTTGTTGGAGACGGCGCGCAGCGCGTGGACGCTGACCGAAGCCGATCAGCAGCGACCCGACCAGCAGGGTCGCGATCAGTGCCGCGCACCGTGATGACCTCGCCGAGCGGATAGCGCTGTGCGGTCAGCTTCAGGATCATGTCGTTGATGGCGAACGCCGCCATCGCGCCCATAAGCGCGAAGATGCCGCGGCGATTGGCGCGCGCTGACGTCACCGAAACTCCGTGGAAGGCCGCGGCGAGGGAACTGCAATTCACCGCGGCCGGCGAGGGCTAACACGCGTTGTGGGCGGCCGTCGAGGACGCACCGCGAATGACCGCTGTGCGCGACGGACATGCCGATGCCCTGATCCTCATCCTGAGGAGCGCGAAGCGCATCTCGAAGGATGGTCGCGCGCGCCATGGTTCGAGACGCGCAGCGTCGCTGCGCTCCTCACCATGAGGTCTGAACTAGCCGCCGGTCACGCTCATGTGGCGCGATCACCGCCGGACCGCGAGCGCGGCGGTCGATGACGAAGTCGTGGCCCTTCGGCTTGCGCAGGATCGCGGCGTCGATCGCCGCATTGACCAGATCGTTGCTTTCGGACGCGCGCAGCGGCGCGCGCAGGTCGGCGGCATCCTCCTGGCCGAGGCACATATAGAGCGTGCCGGTGCAGGTGAGGCGCACGCGATTGCAGGATTCGCAGAAATTATGCGTCAGCGGCGTGATGAAGCCGAGCCGTCCGCCGGTCTCGGCGACGCGCACATAGCGCGCCGGGCCGCCGGTGCGGTAGTCGATGTCCTGCATCGTGTAGCGCTCGGCAAGCCGCGCGCGCACCATCGAGAGCGGCAGATACTGATCGAGCCGGTTCTCGTCGATGTCGCCGAGCGGCATCACTTCGATGATGGTCAGATCCATGCCGCGGCCATGCGACCACGCGAGCAGATCGCCGAGCTCGTCCTCGTTGACACCCTTGAGCGCGACCGCGTTGATCTTCACCGCGAGGCCGGCGTTCTGCGCGGCGTCGATGCCGGCCATCACCTTGTCGAGCTCGCCCCAGCGCGTGATCGCGCGGAACTTGTCCGCATCGAGCGTATCGAGCGACACGTTGATGCGCTTGCACGCCGCAGTCGGCGAGTTCGGCGGCATATTTCGGCAAGCTGCGAGCCATTGGTGGTCAGCGTCAGCTCATCGAGCCCGTCGCCGAGATGGCGCGACAGCGCACGCACCAGCGTCATGATGGAGCGCCGCACCAGCGGCTCGCCGCCGGTCAGGCGCAGCTTGCGCACGCCGCGCGCGACGAACGCGCTGCACAGCCGGTCGAGTTCCTCCAGCGTCAGCAGATCCTGCTTCGGCAGGAACGACATGTTCTCCGACATGCAGTAGACGCAGCGGAAATCGCAGCGGTCGGTCACCGACACGCGCAGATAGGTGATCGCCCGCTGGAACGGATCGACCAGCGGAGCAGACTTGATGGTTGCGGCGCGTTCAAAGTCCATGATGTTCCGGCGCCCGTCAGGGGCGTGTTTGGCAAACTATTCAATATGATATAGGGCGCCTTGGAAAGGATTGAAAGCGTGAGCGACAATTGGCCGACCGAGCTGCGCCTCGCCAAGGACCGCAAGACGCTGACCGTCACGTTCGATGGCGGCGACAGCTTCGCGCTGCCGGCCGAATACCTGCGCGTGAAAAGCCCGAGCGCCGAGGTGCAGGGCCACTCGCCGGACGAGCGCAAGACCGTGCCGGGCAAGCGCAACGTCACGATCCTGGAAGTGAACCCGGTCGGCAATTACGCCGTGCGGCTCGTGTTCGACGACATGCACTCGACCGGCATCTTCAGCTGGGACTATCTGCTCGAACTCGGGCGCAATCAGCCGAAATACTGGCAGGACTATCTCGACGAGCTCGCCGCCAAGGGTCTCGGCAGAGACTAGCGGATTGCGTTTGAGCCGAAGCCGGCATGCCAACCGGCCTCGTCCCTCTCTTACCGTACTACCTCGGCTGAGGTCGGAGCATGACCCGCGTCGTCGGGGCCGGCAGCCAACTCTTCTGCAGCACCTTTTTCGCGAGGCGCCGGTCGATGTGCGGCGTGATCAATTTTTCAAATGCAAACGCGACTTGCTTGTATTCATCTGCGCAATTCTCGGCCCGCTCCTTCGGTAAATACCCTTTCGCAACGAGGTCGCCGAAGAGTTTTGCGTCGGCGCCGTAGGCGATGCAAAGCAGATTGTAGAACCGCTGCGCGGGCGTGCCGTGCTCATTGGCGAATTGTTGCAAGGCCGGCGGCTCCTTCGCGGCTTTCGCTTCCGTCATATAGGTGTAGGCGGTGCCTCCGATCTGCCGGCGCGCCTCGTCCTTGCCAAGGTGCAGGGTGATGTAGGCCGCCACCTGGTCCGCGGCATCTTCCTCGCGTCCGAACACCGGCAGCTTCAGCATGTCGAATATCGCATGGGCGAATTCATGCAGGCTGGTGTCGAACACGGGTCCAACCAGGGCATCGATCGGTGTCACGCCAGCCGGTGTGGTCTCCGTCGGCACAGTTTTCCAGATCTCATCGATGTATTCGTAGCAGATTGTTATTGCGTCATCCTCGTACCAGGCATTGGCCTCCCCATCGCATCCCTCCGTTTTCACGCGTAGTGTTCGCGGCAATCGCACGGGGCTGAGGAATTCCTGCAGCCGCTCGAGGAAACGGGCTTCCTTCAGGCGCTGGTAAATCGGCTGATGGGCGGCGTTCTTGGGCGCGACGTAACTCACGCTGATCCGGTTGGGCCGGGCCCCGTCCGCGTTTGCACATTCTCCGGCGCCCGAGGCGACGAAGAGGCAGGCTGTGATCAACGCCATCGTCTTCATCATGCGCTCGCCTCTCGCGGCAGAACGACCAGCAGCATCCGCAGAATGCCGGCGAATACTGCAGCGTGAATGGTCGCTCGCACCATTAAACAAAAGGGCCGGCGCGGAGGCCGGCCCCTAGACCTTGGTATAGTCCGAGTCAGCGCGTCACGATGACCTTCGCGCCGACCCTCACGCGGCCGTAGAGATCGATCACGTCGTCGTTCATGAGCCGGAAGCATCCGGACGACACAGCCTGGCCGATCGTCTCCGGCTCGTTCGAGCCGTGGATGCGGTAGAGCGATGACCCGAGATACATCGCGCGCGCGCCGAGTGGATTGTCCGGGCCGCCTTTCATGAAGCGCGGCAGGTCGGGGCGGCGCCTGAGCATCTGCGCGGGCGGCGTCCAATCCGGCCACTCCTTCTTGGCGACCACTCGCGTCGTGCCGGCCCAGGTGAAGCCGATGCGGCCGACGCCGATGCCGTACTTCAGCGCCGTGCCGTTGTCCTGAACGAGGTAAAGGCGCCGCTCGCTGGTGTTCACGATGATCGTGCCGGGGGCGTGATTGCCCGGCGCCGCGACCGTCTCCCGCCGGATCGAGCCGACATACGACATGCCGCCGAGGAATTCGTAGCGCCTGTTGTTCAACTGGCCGCCCGAATAGCGGCCGTCGGCATCGCCCAGATGCTGCGCCTGCGCCGTCAGAGTGCCGGCCCCGAGCAAGGACAGCGCGAGGGCCATGGCCGACGAGCCGAAAGTGCATTGAAAACCCTCGTATCTTCAAACGCTTCAGGGTAATCACGAGGGGCATCCTGCCCCGTGCCGGCATCGAAAAGGCCATAGTTCGCGGCAACCGGCAACCCAAATGTGCAGCGGCATGGCGTCGTTCTTCGGTGCTGTTGCCGAGAAGCCACCGCAGGCGAGAGACCGCGGAATGGTGGGCGCTATAGGGATTGAACCTATGACCTCTCCCGTGTGAAGGGAACGCTCTCCCGCTGAGCTAAGCGCCCGAAAGCTTGTCGATCGCCGCTGGTTTAAGGGGCGGCGCGGACCGGTGTCAACCAAGCGCAATGAACGCGCGGCGGCCGCGCTCACTGCCGCGGCGGCGGCTGCTTCGGGCGCGGCCTGCCGCCCTTTCGGACCGGAGCCGGTGGCGGCGCCGCGCTCAAGCTGCGCGTAGACCGGGTTCGGGCGCGAGTTCGGGCGAGCGGTGCGGCGGCGAGATCGCCTTCCGGCCGGAAGCCTTCGACGCTAGCGCGGGCTGACCGGCACGATCTGCGGGAGGTAGCCGTTGAGCGAGTAGTTGACGGTGAACTCGCGGTCGGCCGGCACCGGGATCATGCACGGCGTGCGGCAGCTCGGGCCGATGGATGTCTTTGCGTCGGCGCCGGGCGGATCGGATTCGATGGTGAGCGAAACGTTGGCGGGCCCATGAGGCCGCTCGGCAGGAAATCCCAGCTCGGTGTCCATGACGCGCAACCGGCGACCGACAGGGCGCCGGCAATTGCGCATACGCGTACAAAGGGTGTCATGCTGAAGACTGCGTCCCCGGTCGCCCCCGGCTGCCCGCTGGCGACCATACGGGGGCGGCGTTCGCGGTGCAACCTGGCGTTGCGGCAATTCGGCCGATGACGGCATCGCAGGAACTCCTCGCCAAGCTATTGTGATCTCAAATCTTATAGGCCGTGCGGAAACCGCCCCAGTGCTTGCCGAACACGCGCACCGGCGCATCGATCTCGCGCATCATGATCACCACGCCGTTGCCCATGTCGCGCGGGTAGCTCTGGATCAGGTAGGGCGCACGTTGCGCGCGGCGCTCAAGCCCGCACGATCGTCGAAGATGCGGCGGTTGCGGCAGTTCGCGGTGTTCCACGCCACGTCGTCGGACTTCTGCGGCCTGGAATAGATGTTGTTGTGCACCGGCAGGTAGCCGTTGCGGTCGACCGCCGCGCAGAAAATCATGCGCTTGTCGTCGGCGAGCAGGGCCTCCTGAATGTCGGGCAGCAGCCGTTCGAGCACATCGAGTGAGCGCGTGCGGAACTGGATCGGGTCGGTTCCCTCGATCGGCACATAGTCGGTGTCGAACAGCACGTCGCGCGTCAGCTTGCCGTCGCTGACCGCTTCCTCGAGCGCCATCGACACCATCGCGGCGGCGTCGATCGCGCGATCGACGAAGGTCTGGTTTTCGGCGCGGATCGCCGCGAGCCGTTCGTGCAACGCACTCTCCGCATCCGTCTCCAGCGCAGCAAATTCGACGTGCAGGCCGAGCGACGAACGCCCGACGATGCGTGCGCGAGCGCGGCCGATGCCTGAGAGGTCTGCCTCGATCGATGTGCCAACGCTGAGCTTCTCGCTCTCGGCGCTGCGCACCAGCATCCCGCCTTCGGATAAATCCGCGGTCTGCCCGCGAATTTCGCGGCTTCCCTGCCGCAGCACGACGGCGAGATCGCAAGGAAGCCGATCATGCCGGCGCCGGTCGCCGATCTCGGTCTGGCGCAAGAAGCGTGACGAAGCGCGTCTGCAGCTTGGCCGCCAGATTGGCAGCATCCTGGCCGGAGCGGTCGATCGCCGCACCGCTCTGCTCGGCGCGTGCGGACGCGACCTTGATCTCGCGCGGCGCTCTCCACCACCGAAGTGACGAAGCGCGAGGAATTGCCCGCGCTGCGCGAGAGCTCGCCGGTCGTCGCGATCTGCTCCTCGATCGCGCTCGCGACCGCCGCGAACACCGGCCGGATCGCCGCGATCGCCGTCATGATGCGGTTCACGGCCGCGATCGATTCCTGCGCGTCGTGCTGCAACTGGTCGATCTTGCGGCCGATCTCCTCGGTCGCGTTCTGCGTCGCGCTCGAGAGCGCCTTCACCTCGCTCGCCACGACCGCAAAGCCACGGCCCGCGTCGCCTGCGCGTACCGCCTCGATCGTGGCGTTGAGCGCGAGCAGATTGGTCTGCTTGGCGATCGCCGAGATCAGGCTCACCACATTGCCGATTTCCGCCGACGAGGCTTTCAGCCCGTCGACACTCTTTCCGGCCGCCGCCGCCGCATGGCCGGCATCTTCGGTCAGCGTACCGGCCTCGCGCACCTGTCGGCCGATCTCATCCGGACGATTGCGCGAATTCCTCGGTCGCGGACGCAAGGTGCGTGGCGTTCTCGGTCGCCTCGCTCGGCAAGGGCCTCGAGCGATCCGCTTTGTCCGCGGATGACGCCGAGCACCTCGGACGTCGTGCGCGTGCCGCCGCGCACCGCATCGGACGGCGCGCTGGACGTCGCGGATCATCGCCGCGAGATCGGTCTCGATCAGGTCGATGGTCTCGCGGATCGCCGCCATCGAGGCGCGCTGCGGTTCATCGGCATCCATGTCTCGGGAGCCGCCGGCGGTGCGTCGGCCGCAGGCAGCGCAGCGCTGTCCTCGGCGTCGCGGCGGCGGGTGAGAAAATCCAGGATGTTCGGGAGCATGAGCGAGACCGCGAGAGCGCGTGCGACCTTACGACGCGCCAAACGCTTCGCGCCAGCGACGGTTATCCGGTAAACGTTTACCTAATGGTTAACCCAAGCTTAAAGCGCGCGACGCTCAAGTCCGCGATCGAGACGAGCTGCCATCACGGCCTGCCGGCAACGCATCGAAATGGCTGATCAGCCGGTCGGCGCCGAGCTCCGCGGGTGGTGTCTCGGTGTAACCGAAGTCGACCGCGATCACCGGCACCGCCGGCCGCGCGCGCGGTTGCAACATCGGTCATCGAGTCGCCGACCATCACGGCATGACCGGTATCGCCGCCCGCCCGCGCGATGGTGAGCCGCAGCATCTCCGGGTCGGGCTTGCGCATCGTGAAGGTGTCCTGCCCGCAGATCGCGACGAAGCGCGAGCGCGAGGCCGAGCTGCTTGAGCAGCCTGCACCGACAGCCATTCGAGCTTGTTGGTGCAGACCGCGAGGCGGCAGCCCTGCGCGCTGAGTGCATCGAGCGCGCGTTCCAGTCCGGGAAACGGCCGCGAGCGGTCCGCGATGTGCGCGGCGTAGATTTCCAGATACTCGGCGAACAGCCGGTCGATCTCGTTCGGGCGGAAGCTGGATGCCCTTGGAGGCGAGCCCGCGCTGCAAGCAGCGGCTTCACCCCGGCGCCGATCATCGTGCGCGCCTCGTCGAACGCGACCGGCGCTACGTCGTGGCGCGCCAGAATGACATTGAGCGTGTCGATCAGGTCGGGCGCGGTGTCGACCAGCGTTCCGTCGAGATCGAACACGATGGTGGGGGCGGGCATGCCGCAAGCGCTAGCGCGAGGCAGGGGGCGAGGCAAGGCGGCAGACGCGGGCTGGCGCAGTCCGCGCCCGGCACCTATTTTGCGGCTGCCTTGCCGCCGCGAGCGGTGCCCGCTATGGGCAGACGTCGATTTGCCCCAAAACCCGCGAGTTGCCGCCTTCCGATGAACGCCGAGACCTACAAACGCGAAGCCGCCGCCGGTGCGCTCGATTTCGTCGAGCCCGGCATGCGGCTCGGGCTTGGCACCGGTTCGACCGCGCGGCCGTTCGTCGAGCTGCTCGGCGAGCGCGTGCGCGCCGGCCTCGACGTGATCGCGGTGCCGACCTCGGAAGCGACGCGCGCGCAGGCCGAGCAGTGCGGCATTCCGCTCACCACGCTCGACGAAACGCCCGAGCTTGATCTGACCATCGACGGCGCCGACGAGATCTCGCCCGATCTCACGCTGATCAAGGGCGGCGGCGGCGCGCTGCTGCGCGAGAAGATCGTCGCTGCCGCATCCACGCCGCATGATCGTGATCGCCGACGAGTCGAAGTGGGTCGCGATGCTCGGCCAGTTTGCGCTGCCGATCGAGGTCGTGCCGTTCGGCCTTGCGGCGACCAAGCGCGCGGTCGAGGCCGCGACCGTGGCCTCGGGCTGCCCCGGCCCGATCTCGCTGCGCCGCGACAAGGCCGGCCATGCTTTCGTCACGGACGGCGGCCATTTCATCCTCGATGCCGCCCTGCAAAGGATCGCCGATCCGCGCTCGCTTGGCGATCGGCTTGCGGCTATTCCGGGGGTGGTCGAACACGGGCTTTTCATCGGGCTCGCCCATGCGGCCGTGATCGCCGGACCGGAAGGCCGGCGCATCGTCGAGCGGCCTTGACACGAGACAGGAAGGATCGACCCATGAACGCCAAGTCTCTTCCCCGCCTCGCGCCGGCGCTTGCTCGCCTGCCAGCTGTTCGCCGGCGTCGCGCTCGCCCAACCAGCCGACCCCCGCGGCGATCGCGCGTCGGCGCGCGAACTGGTCGAGCTCAAGGGCGGCGCCGCGATGTTCGATCCGGTCATCGTCAGCATCGTCGAGCAGACCAAGGGCGCGCTGCTGCAGACCAATCCGCAACTTGCCAAGGACCTCAACGACGTCGGCGACCAGTTGCGCAACGAATTCGCGCCGCGCCGCAACGAACTCATGACCGAGGCCGCGAAGCTCTACGCCAACCGCTTCACCGAGCAGGAACTCAAGGACATGGCTGACGTTCTACAAGTCGGCGCTCGGCAGGAAGATGATCGCCAGGAGCCGCTGGTTCTCGACGAGACCTTCAACTTCGTCCAGCAATGGGCGCCGCGCGTCGGCGAGGAAGTGATGAACCGCTTCCGCGCCGAGATGAAGAAGAAGGGCCACAACCTCTAACGACCGCGCGTCGCGATCCATGGCCGATTTCGACACCGATCTTTTCGTCATTGGCGGCGGCTCGGGCGGCGTGCGCGCCGCGCGCATCGCCGCCGGCCACGGCGCGCGCGTGATGCTGGCCGAGGAATACCGCGTCGGCGGCACCTGCGTGATCCGCGGCTGCGTGCCGAAGAAGCTTCTGGTCTACGCCTCGCGTTTCGGCCACGAATTCGAGAAGGCGGCCGGCTACGGCTGGACCTCGACGCCCCCGACATTCGACTGGGCGACGCTGATCGCCAACAAGGACGTGGAGATCGCGCGCCTGGAGGCCGCCTACACGGCAAACCTCACGCGCGCCAACGTGACCATCCTGAAGACTCGCGCCGTGCTCGAAGACGCCCACACGATCCGGCTGCTTGCCGATGACCGGTGCGTGCGCGCAAAGCACATCCTGATCGCGACCGGCGCCTGGCCCGGCATGGGCACCGGCATCGCGGGCATCGAGCATGTCATTTCCTCGAACGAGGCCTTCCACCTGACCGAGTTGCCGAAGCGCATCCTGATCCAGGGCGGCGGCTATATCGCGGTGGAGTTCGCCTGCATCTTTGCCGGCCTCGGCTCGGACGTGACGCTGGTCTATCGCGGCGAGAACATCCTGCGCGGCTTCGACGACGACGTGCGCGCAGCATCTACGCAGCGAGATGGAACGCCGCGGCATCAAGGTCATCTGCAAGCGCATCGTCGAGGCGGTCGAGCAGGTCGATCACGGACTGTGCGTCGAGCTGTCGGACCACGACGACATCGTCGTCGACAGGGTGATGTTCGCGACCGGCCGGCGGCCGAACGTTGCGGGTCTCGGGCTCGAAGCCGCGGGCGTGCATCTCAACGACAAGGGCGCGATCGAGGTCGACAAGTTCTCGCGCACCTCGGTGCCGCACATCTACGCGGTCGGCGACGTCACGGACCGCATGGCGCTGACGCCGGTCGCGATCCGCGAAGGTCATGCCTTCGCCGACACCGTGTTCGGCGGCAAGCCGACCGCGGTCGACCACACCGACGTGCCGACGGCGGTGTTCTCCGAGCCGGAGGTCGGCGTCATCGGCCTGACCGAAGCGCAGGCGCGCGAGCGCTTCCACAAGGTCGAGATCTTCAAGACCACGTTCCGCCCGATGAAGACCGCACTTCCTGGGCAGCGAAGCCCGGATGTTGATGAAGCTCGTGATCGACGGCGCGACCGACCGCGTCATCGGATGCCACATCGTCGGGCCGGACGCCGCCGAGATCATCCAGGCGCTCGGCATCGCGATCAAGATGGGCGCCACCAAGGCCGACTTCGACGCCACCATGGCGGTGCATCCGACCGTCGGCGAGGAATTCGTCACGATGCGCACGATGACGGCGAGCTACGTGCGCGAGGCGGCCGAATAGCGCCGCATTGACTGTTTGCCTCCGACGACGAAAGATCGTCCGCGGCCCGCTGGGGCTGATGACGACAGGGGGAGGGGTCCATGATCGTGCGTAAGCTTCTGATTGGCGCGTTCAGCGCGGCGGTTTTCATGGGGGCATTTGCTGCGGGCAACGACGCATCCGCCGAAATGAAGAAGAAGGGGAAGGGCGCCGGCATCTGCGTCTCGAAGCCGATGCCTGACTGCAATCTCATCCTCAAGGCGGTCTGCGAGAAGAAGAGCAAGTGCGGCGGCTGTTTGAAGTGGGTTTGCAAGTTGTAAGCGTTCAGCGCGCGAGCCATTCCGCGGCATCGCGCCACAGCGTGTCGCGATGCTCGGGACGGAAGAAACCGAAGTGGCCGATCTTGGCCGCCCCGGCATCCTCGGGACGGATGTCGACGCGCTCCGGCGTCGTCCTGGTGAAGCCCGAGCAGAGCAGATCGATCGTCGCCGGCGTCGCCCACGGATCGTCGGTCAGGCCGACGGCGCGCAGCGCGCCGCGGTAGCGCGGAAAATTCTCCAAAGCCTGAAGCGTCGTGTCGTCAAAGAAATAGCGCGGTTTGGTTACCCAACTCGTCCATTCGAGAAAGACATCACGCGGCAGGTCTTCACCGATCCCGAGCCGGCCCGGCGCGTAGCCGAGCAGCCGCACGATCGGAATGCCGACCAGTTGCAGCATCAGATAGATGCGATAGTTCTCCGGCGGATCGAACAGCCGCCAGTAGCCGGCCTGCGCGGCAACAAGCAGCGCGCGGGAGATTTCGCTGTTGTTGGGCATCAGGCCGAGCGCCTGCCCGCCGAACGAATGGCCGACGACGGTGAGCGGCAACTTCGGCCACACCGTGCGCATGTGGTCGGCAGCGCCGGCGGCATCGAGCGTCGCCCAATCGCGCATGCGGACCTTGAAGCCGCGCAGCGAAGACGGGCGCGAGCCGCCGATCCCGCGATAGTCGTAGGTCAGGGCCGCGAATCCCTGCTCGGCCAGATAGGCCGCAAAGCCCCGGTAGATCTTGCGGGGAACACCGGTCGCCGAATTGATCAGCACCGTACGGCTGGGCGCGGCCGCCGGAGCGAACACGGTCGCGGCAAGCGTATAGCCGTCGCGCGCCGCAATGCTGGTGTCCTGGACGAGAACGTCGCTCACGGTTTCGTCTCGTGCCGAGGGGGACGCTTCCACAGGCGCCAGACGATGAAGATGATGAACGCAACGTGGACCGCGCCGTTATGGATGAACAATGCCTGCGGTCCGATCCAGCCCATCATCCAGGCGGCCGTCGTCGGGCCGACGATCGCGCCGATCGTGTAGGCGAGCAGAAGCCCGGTCGAGACCTCGACCGCGTTCTCGCGTCCGCCAAGGTCCTGTGCGTGGCTCGACGACAACGGATAGAGCAAAAGCGAGGACGCTCCGACCGCCGCCGCCAGTGCGATCAGCACCCAGGCGTCACTCCTGGCGAACCAGATCAGCGCGCCTTGCGCCGCAATGGCGATCGCGATCGCCACCAGCATGATGTGGCGGCGGTCGCTGCGGTCGGCGAAGCGGCCGACCGGCCACTGCACCAGTGCGGCGCCGACGATCGCAGCGGTCATGAAGCTTGCGACGCCGCCCGCCGTGAGCCCGCTGCGCTCGGCGAACACCGGTGCGAGCGACCAGAACGTCCCGTTCGCGATGCCCGACACCAGCGCACCCACGACGCCGACCGGCGAGATGCGGAACAGCCACGCCAGCCGCAGCCGCGGCACCGGCGGCGGCTCGGGCGGGTCGGAACGTGTCCAGGCGAGCGGCAGGACCGAGAGCGAAAGCGCGACCGCGACCATCGAGAACGGCACGAACGAGGCCGGGATCACGAAGCGGATCGCCTGCTGCCCGACTGCGCTGCCCGCATAGTGGACGATCTGGTAAAGCGCCAGCACGCGTCCGCGCACGACATTGTCGGCCTTGTCGTGCATCCAGCTCTCGATCGCTGCGTAAAGTCCCGCGAAACAAAAGCCCGTCACGGCGCGGATCGCGGCCCAGGCCTCAGGCGTGGGGAAGATCGGGTGCAGCAGTGTCGTCACGATTGAGACCGCGACGAAAGCCGAGAACGCGCGGATGTGCCCGGCGCGGGCGATGATGCGCGGCGCCGCCACGCAACCGATCAGCATGCCGCCGAAATAACAGGACGCGATCACACCGATCGATAACGGCGGGAAATTCACCGCGGTCGCGCTCAGCGGGATCAGCGTGTTCGACAGCCCGTTGCCGGCGATCAGGATGAAGACCGCGCCGAGTAGCGCTGAAACCTGGGCATAGGCGGGGTGAAGGGGCAGGGGAAAGCTCCGGTGTCATCCCGGCCGACCGAAAGGGGAGCGGGAACTATCCCTCCTTTAGCCGAAACAGCAGCGATTGGGATGGTTGGATCCCGCATGGCCGCTGGGTGGCTTCCGGGATGACATTCGACTCGGCGCTCGTGTATAAGCCCCGGCAATTGCAGGAGTTATGCGTCATGCCCGAGCGTTGGACCCCCGATAGCTGGCGGTCGAAAGCGGTCGTCCAGCTTCCCGAATACCCCGATGCGGCGAAGCTCGCCGCGGTCGAGGTGAGGCTTGCCTCGTTCCCGCCGCTGGTTTTCGCCGGCGAAGCGCGCAACCTGAAGAAGTCGCTCGCGCGGGTCGCTGCCGGCGATGCTTTCCTGCTGCAAGGTGGCGACTGCGCCGAGAGCTTTGAGGACCACAGCGCGAACTCGATCCGCGACTTCTTCCGCGTCTTTCTGCAGATGGCGGTGGTGCTCACCTTCGCGGCGGCTTCGCCGGTCGTGAAGGTCGGACGTCTGGCCGGGCAGTTCGCCAAGCCGCGTTCCTCAGCCGTCGAAAAGCGCGACGGCAAGGAACTGCCGAGCTATCGCGGCGACATCGTCAACGGCGCCGAGTTCACCACGGCGTCCCGCACGCCCGATCCGCAGCGGCTGATCGAGGCGTATCATCAATCGGCCGCGACGCTGAACCTGCTGCGCGCCTTCGCGCATGGCGGCTACGCGAGCCTCGGCCGTGTGCATCAATGGATGCTCGGTTTTGTAAAAGACCCCAAGGCGATGGACCGCTACAAACAGGTCGCCGATCGCATCACCGAGACGCTAAACTTTATGCAGGCTTGTGGGCTTGATCTCGAAGATCACCCAGAGCTGCGCGGCACCGATGTCTACACCAGCCACGAGGCGCTGCTGCTCGGCTACGAGCAGGCGATGACGCGGCAGGACTCGACCACTGGCGACTGGTATTGCTGCTCCGGCCACATGGTGTGGATCGGCGATCGCACGCGCCAGGCCGATCACGCGCATGTCGAATACTTCCGCGGCATCAAGAATCCGATCGGGATGAAATGCGGGCCGTCGCTAAAGGCCGACGAGCTCATCAAGCTGATCGACATTCTCAATCCAGAAAACGAAGCCGGGCGGATCACACTGATCTGCCGCTTCGGCGCCGACAAGGCGGGCGACAATCTGCCGGCGCTCGTGCGCGCCGTGCAGCGTGAGGGCCGCGCGGTGGTGTGGTCATGTGATCCGATGCATGGCAACACGATCACGGCCGAAAGCGGCTACAAGACGCGTCCGTTCGACCGCATTCTGCAGGAGGTGAAAACCTTTTTTGCAGTCCACGCGGCGGAGGGAACGCACGGTGGCGGCGTGCATCTGGAGATGACCGGCAAGGATGTCACCGAGTGCACCGGCGGCGCGCGCGCGATCAGCGACCAGGATCTCAACGACCGCTATCACACGCTGTGCGATCCGCGCCTCAACGCCGAGCAGGCGATCGAGCTCGCTTTCCTGCTGGCCGAATTGCTCAAGGCCGAACGGGCAGCCAAGGCCAAGCCGCTGCAGGTGGCGGCGGGGCTGTAGTCCCAAAGACGCTGTTCGGCGCGTTGCACTCGCCTAGAATGAATGCGGCGCGACCTCGGCGCGCTGCCTTCGCAAAGCAATCCGAGCGGGAGGGCGACCTATGATCCGCAATTTTTCGCGGGATACAGCGCTTGCGTCCGCGCTGACCCTGCTACTCTGCTCCGGCGCGCATGCGCAGATCGCCGTTTCGGCCAATGACAACAAGATCGCCCTGGTCGACGGCGTCAACACGGTGCCGGCCAATCCGCCGCCGGATACGGTGACCATCCTCGATATCGGCGTCTCGCCGCCTAAGGTGCTTGGCGAACTGCAGGCGCCGAGCAGTGTCGTCGGCGTGCCACAAAGCGTCGCGGTGTCGAACGACGAATCCTTCGCGCTGGTGACGGCCGCGATGAAGGTCGATCCCGCCGATCCGAAGAAGACCGCGCCGGACGACAAGGTTTCGGTGATCGACCTCAAGGCCAATCCGCCGGCCGTCATCGCGACCCTGCAGGCCGGGCCCGGCGTCACCGGCATTTCGATCAGCCCGTCCGGCACGCTCGCGCTCGCCGCCAATCGCAACGAGGGTACGGTGTCGATCTTCACGATTGCCGGAAAGACGCTGACGCCGGCCGGCAAGGTCGACTTCGGCAACAAGGCCTCCGGCCCGAGCCACGTCGCGTTCCTGCCCGACGGCAAGTCCGCGCTAGTGACGCGCGACGGCGATCATCGCGTCTCGATCCTGTCGATCGACGGCAACAACAAGGTGGAGGACACCAAGAAATTCATGGTCGGGGGCTTCCGGCCCTACAGCCTCGTCGTCAGCCCGAAGGGCGACGTCGCGGTGTTCGGCAATCAGGGCGGCGGGCAGGGCGACAGCGACCAGATCAACGTCATCGATCTGACGATGATTCCGCCGCGCGTCGTCGACGCCATCACGGTCGGCCAGACGCCGGAGGGCGTCTCGATGGCGCCGGACGGCTCGCATGTCGCGGTGATCCTGCACAACGGCTCGCCGCGCAGGAAGGATCATCCGAACTACAACGATCACGGCTTGATGAAGATCTACAAGGTCAAGGGCACGAAGCTGACCCTCGCGGCGACTGCCAAGATCGGCACCTGGGCTCAAGGGTCGGTCTGGAGCCGCGACGGCAAGCGGATCGTCGTGCAGGCGACCCACGAGAAGGAGCTTCAGGTGTTTTCCTTCGACGGCAAGAAGGTCAAGCAGACCGGCTCCATCAAGACGAATGGCGGCGGCGTCGGCATGCGCACGTCGATGCAGTGAAGGTTTTTCCAGTAGAGTAGGGCGCGGCTTGCCGCCGCGCCCGATTCGTCAAGGGGGACTTGCCGTGTTCCGGATGTGGCGCGCCACCGTGAATTCGTGGCGCGGGCTGATCGCCGCCGCGAAATCCGAACAGGCCTTTCGCGAGGAACTGGTCGCGCTCGCGCTCAGCGTTCCGCTCGCGTTCCTGATCGCATCCGAGCCCTGGAAGCGGCTGGCGCTGATCGGCGTGATCCTCCTGCTGTTGGCCATCGAGCTGCTCAACACCGCGATCGAGAAGCTTTCCGATCACGTCACGCCGGCGCAGCATCCGGACATCGGGCGGATCAAGGACATGAGCTCGGCCGCGGTCGGCGTTGCGCTTGCGCTCGCGGGCTTCACCTGGCTGCTTGCGCTAGCCGAATGGCTGCGCCTCATCTAGTGCCCCGAACCCGAAGTTCGCATGAGAACCTACCGCGAGGATTTGCGAACTTCGGAATCAGGACAATAGCCGCATTGCCGCGCGGCGGGAGCCTCGCTACATCCTTACCATGAACGCTCCGGCCGACCGTCTCGCCATCGCGCTCGCGCAGCTCAATCCGACCCTCGGCGATGTCGCCGGCAATGCGGAGAAAGTGCGCCGCGCGCGCGCGGCAGCGGCCGGGCAGGGCGCCGACCTCGTCATCTTTCCCGAGCTGTTCATCGCCGGCTATCCGCCCGAAGACTTGGTGCTCAGGCCGGCGTTCCAGGCTGCGTGCCGCACCGCCATCGAGGAACTCGCGCGCGAAACCATAAGCGGACCGGCCGCGCTGGTCGGCGCGCCGTGGGTCGACGAGGGCAAGCTCTACAACGCCTATCTCATGCTCGAAGGCGGCAACATCGCCGCGGCGCGCTACAAGGTCGAACTGCCGAACTATGGCGTGTTCGACGAGAAGCGCGTGTTCGAGCCGGGCCCGATGCCGGGCCCGATCGTGGTCAAGGGTGTGCGCATCGGCATTCCGATCTGCGAGGACATCTGGGAACCGCATGTCGTCGAATGCCTCGCGGAGACCGGTGGCGAGATCCTGCTGGTGCCGAACGGCTCGCCTTACTGGCGCGACAAGACCGAAGTGCGCCTCAACATCGCGGTCGCGCGCGTGGTCGAGAGCGGGCTGCCGCTGGTCTATCTCAACATGGTCGGCGGGCAGGACGAGCTGGTGTTCGACGGCGGTTCGTTCGGCCTCAACGCCGACCGCTCCATCGCATTCCAGCTGCCATCGTTTCGCGAGACCGTCGTCACGACCCAATGGGTGCGCGAGAACGGCGCATGGCGCTGCCTGCGCTCCGAGAACGCCCTGATCGAGGAGGACGACGAGGCCGATTACGCGGCCTGCGTGCTGGGTTTGCGCGACTACGTCGACAAGAACGGCTTCAAGGGCGTGGTGTTCGGGCTTTCCGGCGGCATCGATAGCGCGTTGTGCGCCGCGATGGCGGTCGATGCGCTGGGGGCCGACCGCGTGCGCGCCGTGATGCTGCCGTACAAATACACCGCGCAGGACTCGCTCGAAGACGCGGCCGCCGTCGCCACGGCGCTCGGCATCCAGTACGACGTCGTGCCGATCGCCGCGCCCGTCGAGGGCTTTGAGTCGGCGCTCAAGCCGCTGTTCGCCGGCACCAACCGCGACATCACCGAGGAAAATCTCCAGTCGCGCACGCGCGGCACGATCCTGATGGCGATCTCCAACAAGTTCGGCCTGATGGTGGTGACGACCGGCAACAAGTCCGAAATGTCCGTCGGCTATGCGACGATCTACGGCGACATGAACGGCGGCTTCAATCCGGTCAAGGACCTCTACAAGACGCAGGTGTTCCGGCTTGCGTCGCTGCGCAACACGTGGCGGCCCGTCGGCGCGCTCGGGCCTGCGGGCGCCGTGATCCCGGAGCGGGTGATCACCAAGCCGCCGACCGCTGAGTTGCGCGAGAATCAGAAGGATCAGGACACGCTGCCGCCCTATGAGGTGCTCGATGGGATTCTCGAGCGTCTCGTTGAGCGCGAGGAACCGATTGCCGACATCGTCGCGGCCGGTTTCGACCGCGACACCGTGATGCGGGTCGACCGCATGCTCAATCTCGCCGAATATAAGCGCCGGCAAGCCGCTCCGGGCGTGAAGGTCACGCTGCGAAACTTCGGCCGCGACCGCCGCTATCCGATCGTGAACAGGTTTCGCGATCCCGGCACGCCGTTGCCCAAGCCAGAGGCGACGTTCAGCGCGCTCACCAAGGCGAAGAACGAAGCGTTTGATTTCTGATCTCGGTCCTCATCCTGAAGAGCCGCGCATAGCGCGGCGTCTCGAAGGATAGCCACAGGCTCGGAACGCTGAGGAACGACGGCGCATATCTGTACATTCTGCGCTGCGCGGATGGCAGTTACTATTGCGGAACGGCGCGGCAAGGATTGGAGATGCGCATTGCCCAGCACAACACAGGGGATCTTGGTGGATATACAGCAACGCGACGTCCGGTGATTCTGGTCTATTCACAATGGTTCGAGCGGATCACCGATGCCATCACCGCTGAGCGGCAGGTCAAGGGCTGGTCGCGCGCAAAGAAAGAAGCGCTTACCCGAGGCGACTTCGACGCGCTGCGCGCGTTGGCGAAACGATCGAAGAAAGAGTAGCGGGTGAGCTTGCGGCCATCCTTCGAGACAGCCGCTTCGCGGCTTCCTCAGGATGAGGTGCGGAGTTAGCGAGGCGGAATGAATGTCGGGCCGACCGAGCGCACGGTGCGCTTGCCGGACTCCGTTTCAGCCGCGGCCGGTGGCGGATTGGTGGATGCGGCGGGAGCCGCCGTCGCAGGTGCAGCGGCCGGCTGTCCGCCTGCCGGTTGCTTCCCCTTCGCCTGCCCCTTCTGCGCGGGCGGGAGCGCCATCTGCTTGGCACGCTCTTCCGTCACCACGACGTCGCCGGGCTCGACCGCCTCATCCTTGCCGAGCGCGTCAGCCCAGCTCTGGCCGGGACGCTTGCAGCTGCACGCGGCGTTGAACTCCGTGCGGTACTTCAGTGCGTTCGGCAGCGCCGAATAGGGCTGGCCGTTGATCGAGGTCGCCTGCGTGATGTCGGCGCCCTCAGTCGGATAGGAGAACAGCATGACTTCCGCCGCGGGGCACATGCGTTGGCAGGTCTTCTCGTCCTGCGCAAAGCGCGACGCGTTCGCCGCATACGAAATCGGGAAATAGTATCCGTCGCAGGTGCGCACGCACACGGTACGCAGGCTGCCGCTCTGCGCTCCAGTATTGGCAAGCTCGCCCGCAGGACCAGGCTCGCCGCTGTCACGCCCGAACAGCTGGTCGAAGAACCCGCCGGGCGCGCGCGCCGCCGTGCGGTACTGCGGTCCGCAATTGTTCTGCGCCAGCGCGACCATCACGGAGCGGCGCTGCTCGCCGCGGTCGAGGTCGCCCCCGCGCAGGCGCTGCAGGTCCACATTGATGCGGTCGAGATTGCCGCGCATGCTCGAAATCTGGCGGTTGAGATCGACGCATTGCTGCGATTGCGATTGCAGTGCGCCGAACAGGAAGAAGCCGCTGCCCTCGCATCCCGCACGGCGGCTTTGCGCGACCATGCGATCGAGCTCGCTCTGCTGCCTGCCCGATGCTTCCTCGTAACGCCGCACCTGCTCGGCGCGCGCCGGATCGGTGCCCGGTCCGCGATCGATCGCGGCGAGTTGCCCTTCGAGGCGCGTGCAAAGCTGACTCTGATAGGTTTGGCCGGCCGGAGGCGGCGCCGCGCCGGGTCCCGGCGGCCAGGGCTGCGCGAACGCGGATTGGGCGCAAAGGCCGATCACCGCAGCGGCCCACGAGCGCAGCATATCGTGCAACGAAGCGCGAAAGCATTCCGGTGTCCAAATCGCGCCTCCGCGCGGTGGCTTCGTAGAAGCCCGTCAAAGGTGTCGAAAATGTGAATCAACCCCACGCCGATTTCGGCTTGTCACGCTCGCTCTGGCGGGCTGGAAAGGCCTGTCGGCAACTCCGGGCGGCGATGTGGCAAATTTACCGCATCTCGGTAGAGTAGTTTTGCAATATCTCGCGGACGGAGAGATCGAGCTGCGTCAGCGGCGCCGGCGACGCCGCAGGGGCGGGACGTTGCGTCGCGGTGCCCTGCATGCCGAGCGCAATTGCGGTGACATGCAGCCAGACGGCGGCACACGCGAGTCCGAGCATGCGAAGTGGCACCAGCAGCTCGAGCCGGCGAGTCATGTGCGGGCAACTGTAACACGAGGGTTCGGCTCGCCTGAGCTGTATAATTCGCGTCAGAGAAGCTAGTTGCGGCTGTCGCCAGGTAGCTCCGTAGGTCCGTACCGGATCCTTGCGTCCCTTGGGGCGGGCGGCATGGGCGAGGTCTATCGCGCGGAGGACATCCGGCTTGGCCGCGAAGTCGCCGTCAAGGTGCTTCACGAGCTGACCTCCGACAACCCCGAATATCGCAGCCGGTTCGAGCGCGAGGCGCGGGTGCTCGCCTCGCTCAATCATCCCAACATCGCCACGCTGCACGGCCTCGAGGAAGTCGGCGACGCGACGCTCCTCGAGATGGAGCTCGTACCGGGCGAGACGTTGGCCGAACGGATTTCCCGCGGGCCGATGTTGGCGGACGACACGCTGCCGATCTTCAAGCAGATCGCGCAGGCGCTTCAAGCGGCGCACGAGCGCGGGATCATCCACCGCGATCTCAAACCGTCGAACGTCAAGGTGACGCCCGAAGGGCGGGTCAAGGTCCTGGACTTCGGCCTGGCGAAGGCGTTCGAGACGGATCGATCCGAGTCGTCATCGAACGCCGCGATGTTCACGACGACGACGCAGCGCGGGATTGATCCTCGGCACGGCGGCCTACATGAGCCCCGAGCACGTGCGCGGCAAGCGCTCGATCGCCGCACCGACATCTGGGCGTTCGGCTGCATGTACTACGAGGCGCTGACGGGCAAGCCGCCGTTTGCCTCCGAACGATCTCCGACACGCTGGCCGCTGGTCCTGCGCGAGGAGCCGGACTGGCGTGCCGCTGTCGCACGCGCCGATGGCCGTGCAGCGGCTGATCAAGCGTTGCCTGCGCAAGGACCCTGGCACGCGGCTGCACGATATCGCCGACGCAGAGCTCGACATCGAAGATGCCGTTGCCGAGAGCACGCCGCTCGTCGTCCCGGTCCCGGGGCGAGATCCGTATCGCGTCTCGCGCAAGAAGACGCTCATCGGCGGGTCTGCCGCGCTGGTGGCGGCTGCGGTCATCGTCGCCGGCGGATTCTGGCTCGGTTCACGCCAGCAGTCGTCCGACCACGGAACGATCGCTCGGCTGACGATCCCGCTTCCCAGTGGTCAAGAGATCGCCCACGGTAGTCTGGCGCCGATGGCCGTCTCGCCGGACGGCGAACGCATCGTCTACTCCGCGATGCAGCGCGAGGGACGCACGCAGCTGTTCGTCCGCGCCATCGATCAGGACGAGCCGACGATGATTGCCGGCAGCGAAGGCGCGAGCGCACCATTCTTCTCGCCCGACGGACGCTGGGTCGGGTTCTTCGCGAATGGCATGCTGCAGCGCGTGTCGATCGACGGCGGTGCCGCGCTGAAAATCGGTGACGCCTCGTCAGTCTTGACCGCGAGCTGGGGCGCCGACGGCACGATCGTGTTCGCCGGCGCCGCAGCACCGGGTGGGCTGTGGCGCGTGCCGGCGGGAGGCGGGACGCCTGAACGCCTGACGACGGTCGATCCCGCCGCAAACGAAGTGCAACACGCGTATCCGCGCCGGCTACCGAGTGGCGACGTGCTGTTCGGCGTGGTCACGGATCGCGGCTGGCACCTCGCGGTGTTGACGCTCGCGACGAAGCAGGTGCGCGCGCTCGGCCAGCCAGGTAGCGGCGGCGCTGGCGCGCAGTACGTGCAGACCGGACACCTCGTGTATGCGAGCGCAGGCGGGCTCGTCGCGGTGCCGTTCAATCCCAACACCGGCATCAGCGGATCACCGTTGCCGCTGCGCGAGCGACCCGAGGTCGATCCCTCTGGCAGCGCCGCGTTCGCGGTCTCGGAAGCTGGCACGCTCGTCTACGTGCCGCGACCCGACGTCGTTGCCCGTGCGCGCGCTCGTCTTCGTCGATCGCACCGGCCGCGCGACCCTCGTGTCGGAGACACGCGCCGCCTACGAACACCCGCGCTTGTCGAAGGATGGCCGCCGACTCGTTGTCGCCATCGCGTCGGACAATGGTTCTGATATCTGGATCTACGATCTCGACGGCGGACGCCGCACGCGCCTGACGAGTGGCGGCGTCAATCGCTTTCCAATTTGGGCACTGGACGGGCAACACGTGACGTTCCAATCGGCGCGGTCTGGCAGCATGACGCTCTACTCGCGATCGCTCGACGCGGCCGGTGAGCCGGAAGCGCTCATGCGTACCTCCGCTGATCCGTCAGGCCTCTCGCGTTCGCTCGCCGGTGTGCTCCCGGGCACGATGCCGCTCTTGACTGCGTCGAATCCGCACGTTCCGATGTCCTGGGCGCCCACCGACAAGAGCCTCGCGTTCGACGAGCGGAAGCCCAGCGCCGAGCGCGACATCTGGATTCTGCCGCCTGGAGGCGAGCCGGTCCCGTTCCTGATGACCCCGTTCGATGAGTCGGCTCCGGCCTTTTCCCCGAACGGCAAGTGGCTTGCGTATGTGTCCGACGAGTCGGGACGAGCTGAGGTGTATGTGCAGCCATACCCAGGACCGGGTGCCAAGTGGCCCGTGTCGACCGAAGGGGGCACCGAGCCTGCCTGGTCGGCGGACGGCGAGGAGCTATACTTCAGGCACCGAGATCAGCTGGTGGCGGTCACGATTGCGACCGGAACCGAGTTCCGGGCGGGACAATCGAAGCCCATATTCGAATCGCGCTATGAGACGATCGAAGGAGCGCGCGACTATGACGTATCACCGGACGGTAAAGGTTTCGTGGTGATTCGCAGCGAAGGGGCGGCAGAGCCCGCTCGCTTCAACGTCGTCCTCAACTGGTTTGCGGAGCTTCGGTCACGCCAGTGACGCCCGGCGGAGCGCACAGAGATGAAGCCCAAGTCGCAGTCGACCGAGATCAAGGAGATGAAGCCGGAACGCGCCGAACGGCCGCGCGTCGCCGCGTCGCTCGACTCCTGGCTCGCGTGCGACTGGTCGCAGGGCGTGCACCTTCCGTCGCTGGACGAAGTTCCAGCAAGTCAACGTCTGCACCCAGAACACGCTCTACGAGATCATCGTGATCAGCCGGTGCGGTGAAGTTCGCGTGCGCGGCGGGCGCTTCTTCCCCGAGTGGACGCTCGCCCGGCTTGCCCGGCAGCACGGCCGGCGGCAGTTGCCTCAAGCGCCTCGGCATCAATCTCGGTCTGCGCATGGAGATCGAAGTCGAGCGCCGCCGCATCGTCACCTCGCCCGTCTGCTCAATCTCGGTCCTCGAGCGCGCCCTCAGCGCATGATCGCTTCGATATCGCTCATCGTCGGCACGCTATCGATCGCGCCGCGGCGTGTACAACTGACGGCGGCCGCCGCATTCGCAAACCTGACCATCGCGCGAGGCTCGTCACCGCGCAGCAAGCCGTAGATGAACGCCCCGCGGAAGACGTCGCCGGCGCCGGTCGTATCCACCGCGGTGACGGTGAAATGCCGGCTCGTGGTGGACGTCGCGACCGTCGGTGATCAGCGCGCCGTGCGGCCCGAGCGTGACGCACGTCAGCTGGTGATGCGCGCGATGCAGCTTCGTGATCGCGCGCGCGAGGTCGGTCTCACCCGTCAGGCCGGGGGCACGTGCTCCGCGAGGATCGGGATGGTCACGGCGTCGACCAGCGCGCCGGTTCGATCGGTCACGCGATCGATGTCGCTGGTCACCGTCGCGCCGGTCGCGCGCGCTGACTGCGCGATCTGAATCGCGGCGTCCTGATCCACATCGTCCACGTGGACGACGCGCGCGGACGAGAGGAGCGACGGGCTCAGCTCCGCCGGTCGAAGCGCGATCCCATCGTCGCGGCTCCACAGCACGATGCGCTCGCCGGTCCGATCGTCGATCAGGATCGCGGCGAACTGGTTCGGGCCGCTGTGCACGAGCGCATCGCCGACATCGATGTCGCGCTCGACGAGCGCCGCGCGAATGCGCGCGCCGTTCTCGTCCGAGCCCAGGACGCCGGCGAACTTGGATCGAAGGCCGAGCGCCGCGCACGTCGCCAACGCCGTCGCGGTCTGGCCGCCGCAGGATATGGCGTGTCCCAAGATTCGGATCTTGGACAACGCGCCATCGGCCTCCGGGAGGGCAGGAAGACGATAGACGTAATCGACCGAGGTCGCGCCGATGCCGATTACGTCCCAGGCAAAGGTCATCGGCAAGCAGTATATGCGGCGGTCAGCGCTTCCGGCCGCCGCGTCGTATGATCACGGAGCATGGCCAAGTGCGCACTGGTCGCAATCCTCCTGTCGATCGCCTCTGTCGCCGCGCCGCTGCGAGCCGTGGCGGTTCCCGCGCAGAGCCAGCCGCGGGTCTCATTTCCGGGACAGTCATCGACGCATCGGGTGCACCTGTTGCCGGCGCGACGGTGTCGATTGAGACCAGCGGCACGCCGGTCAAGACCGTGGAGACGGGCGCGGACGGGCGATTCAGCCTCGAAGGCGTCAGCGGCAGCGACTCCAGAGTCCGCGTCAAGGCCAACGGCTTTGCCGACGCGGTGACGGCGCTTCGCGGCGACCTGACGACGGTCAGAGTCGTGCTGCATCCGCGGCCGCTCGTGGAATCGGTGACGGTCACCGCGTCGCGCGGCGCGACCGGTGTCGACACGGCTGCGAGCGCATCCATCGTCTCTTCAGGCGAGCTCCTCACGTCAGCGGCCGGGCGCGATCGACGACGCGCTGCGCAATACGCCGGGATTCAGCCTCTTTCGCCGCTCGTCGTCTCGCGTCGCGAATCCGACGACGCAGGGTGTGACGCTGCGCGGCGTGTCGGGCTCCGGTGCGAGCCGGACGCTGGTCGTCGCCGACGGCTGGTCCCTCAACGATCCGTTCGGAAGTTGGGTCTACTGGAATCGCATTCCCCTTGCCGCGGTCGATCGCATCGAGGTCGTGCGCGGCGCGACCGGTGATTTGTACGGCGCGGACGCACTCGGCGGCGTGATTCAGGTGCTGACGCTCGACGGCGATCGTCCGCGGCTGCGCGCGATCGTCGAGGGCGGATCGCAAGGCACCGTCCGCACGTCAGGGTTCGGCGGCCGCAAGGTCGGCAACTGGATGGTCTCGGCCGGCGGCGAGTGGCAGAACACCGACGGCGCCTTCATCATCGCCAGCGCGGATCGCGGCGCGGTCGATACGAAGGCCGACAGCGACTATCAGTCGGGATTCGGTTCGGCCGGCTACAACGGCGGCACGTTGGCGCGCGACGGTCCGCGGGAACTACGCGAGCGAGGATCGCGGCAACGGCACGCCGATCCAGATCAACGACACGCAGTGGCGTCAGGTGTCCGGTGACGTGAACGGCGCCGTCGGCGGTGGCTTCTGGACGGCGCGGGTCACCGGCGGCACGCAGGACTACTTCCAGACGTTCTCAGCGATCGCTGCCGATCGTCGGACCGAGCGCCTCACCAACGATCAGACGATCCCCGGAAGCTTCTTCACCGTCTCGGGCCAGTGGATGCCGCACGTGGAAAAGGATCGATCTGCTGGCCGGTGCCGAAGCGCGCGACACCTCCGCAGACATCGACGAGGTCCGCTACGCGGTCAACGGCACGCCGACCGTGGCGCCGACGCTGAGCGTGGACGAGCAGAACGCCTCCGCCTACGGCCGCATCCGCTTCGCGCTGCGCGACGATCTGTCGGTCGTCCTTGGCGCGCGCGGCGATCGGTGGAAATCCACCGAGTCGACCGGCTTCTTCAGTCCACGAGCGACCGTGACCTGGAAAGCCGGCGAGGATGCGTCGTTCCAGTTCTCGGTGTCCCGCGCCTACCGCACGCCGACGCTCAACGAGCTGTATCGCGGCTTCCGGGCCGGCAACATCGTGACCAATGCGAATGCCCGGCTGCGAGCCGGAGGACATCACCAGCGTCGAAGGTGGCGTCTTGATCGGCCACGGCCGCGCATCGGTGCGCGTGACCGGCTTCCACAACGTCATGAACAACGCGATCTCGAACGTCACGTTGTCCGTGACGCCGACGCAGACGACCCGTGAGCGTCAGAACACCGACGAGGTCCGCTCGTCTGGCGTCGAGCTCGAGGGCGACGTGCGGCCGCACCCGCGCGTCACCCTGTCGCTGTTCGGCGCGTTCACGTCCGCGGAGTACGCCGAGACGCCGAAGCAGCCGGCGATTCAGGGCAATCGCATTCCGCAAGTACCGCGCTACCACATCGGCGCCGGCATGATTGCGGAGGCGCCGCGGGTGGCGACCTTCTCCGTGCAGGCGCGCTTCGTCGGCGCGCAGTTCGACGACGACCTCAATCAGCTGACGCTCGACGACTTCGTCGTCGTCGACGCATCCGCGACGAGACCGGTGACGAGGGGATTGCAGCTGTTCGTGGGTGTGGAGAATCTGTTCGACGCCGAGTACGACGTCGGACGAACCCCGGTCAGGTCGATTGGCTGGCCGAGGTCCGTCCGGGCAGGCGTGCGCGTCTTCTTGCCGTAGCGATCCCGGCCGGTTCCACCGTCGGCGATCGTACCGCACGTCCACGTGACTCTCCGGCCAGACTGGAGTATGCGGTCCTCCTTAGCTGGCCGCCGCGGATTTCTAGCCCCGCCTCCCGGGGCGTCAAACGATTCAAGGTACAATTCGCGCGGTTCGGCTCTGGAGGACGTATGCGTAGACGGCTGTCATTATCCCGGTGGTTTTCTGCATTGATCGTGGCGCTGGCGCTGCTCGTGGTGAGTGGCGGCGCCTTTCAGGAAGTCCCCGAGTACGGCCCGGCCAAGGGCACGCTCGTCATCGTCGGCGGCGGCGCGACGGACGGCACCGGCATCATCGAGAAGTTCATCGAGCTGGCCGGCGGCGCGGACAAGAAGTTCGTCATCGTGCCGACGGCCGGCGGCAACAGGAACGACGACGGCGAGCCATCCGCGCCTACGACGAGAACGCGGATCATCGCGTCGTGGCTGAAGCGCGGCCTCAAGAACGTCAAGATGCTGCACACGCACGATCCGAAGGTGGCCGACACCGAGGAGTTCGTGAAGGACCTGCGCGACGCCGACGCCGTCTGGTTCAACGGCGGCCGCCAGTGGAACATCGTCGACTCCTACGCGAACACGCTGACCTACCGCGAGTTCCACAAGGTGCTCGAGCGCGGCGGCGTCATCGGCGGCAGCTCGGCCGGCGCGACGATCCAGGGCGAGTACCTCGTGCGCGGCGACACGTCGGGGCCGAACGTGATGATGACCGCCGGAGCCGAACCACCAGAAGGCGTTCGAGTTCCTGCGCAGGTCCGCGATCGATCAGCACATCAACGCGCGCAACCGCTGGGACGACCTGATTCCGGTCATCAAGAAGTATCCCGAAGCTGCTCGGCATCGGCCTCTCCGAAGGCACCGCGATCGTCGTCAAGGGCGACACGTTCGAGGTGATGGGCAAGTGGAAGGTCGCGGTCCACGACAACACGCGCGCTCTATCAGCCGTGGGAGAAGCCGTACTTCGTGCTGTCGCCGGGCGACGTCTACAACATGAAGACGCGCAAGATCGAGAAGCTACGGCATCGGCACGACGCCGCGGCCGTGGCGGCGACCGGAGGGAGATCGCCACTGATGCGAACGGCCGGTTCTCGCGGTGCTGTGTGCGGCGGCCCTGGCGCTGATCGGCGACCGGTGAACCCGCCCGCGCACGGCAAGCGCGGCAGCGAACGGTCGGTCCAGACGCCGCAGCAGTTCTTCGGCTTCCGGATCGGCACCGACGGCGAGCTGGCGCAGCTACCCGAAGATCCTCGAATACCTCCAGCACCTGGCGAAGACGACCAATCGCGCTCAAGTATCGAAGAGCTCGGCAAGACGACGATGGGGAATCCGTACGTGCTGGCGACGATCAGCGCGCCGGAGAACCTCGCGAGGCTCGACAAACTGATCGAGATCAACCGCCGCCTGGCCGATCCGCGCGGTCTGACCGAGGCCGAAGCGAAGCGGCTCGCGCAGGAAGGACGCGCGTTCTATTTCCTCTACGGCACGATTCACTCGACCGAAGTCGGCAACACGCAGGCGATCACCGAGATCGTCCATCGCCTGGCCACCGACACCAGTCCAGAGATCAAGCAGATCCTCGACAACGTCGTGCTGCTGGTCGTGCCGTCACAGAATCCCGACGGCCAGTTCCTGGTCGTCGATCACTGGTACAAGACCAAGGGCACGCCGTTCACGCGCGTCTATCCGGACCTGTACCACAAGTACGTCGGCCACGACGACAACCGCGACTGGTTCATGTTCACGCAGAACGAGACGCGGCTCGCGATCGAGAAGATCCAGAACGCCTACAAGCCGATCATCACGCACGACATGCACCAGCAGGGGATCCGGCGGGATCGCGGATCTTCGTGCCGCCGTTCGACGATCCGTACGATCCGAACGTCCATCCGATCATCGCGCAGGGAATCATGACGGTCGGCAAGCGATGGCGTCGGCGCTCATCGCCGAAGGCAAGACCGGCGTCGAGTGGCTGGCGCGCTACGACCTGTGGGCCCCGGCGCGGCAGTACATGGTCTACCACGGCCAGCCGCGCATCCTGACCGAGATCGCGAGCGTCAATCTCGCCGATCCGTTCGTCAACGCGAACGGCGCGCCGATCGGGCCGCAGGAGGCGCGCTGGAACTTCCCGCTGCCGTACCGGAAGGGCGAGTGGCGGCTGCGCGCAGATCGTCGACTACGGGAACACCGTCGCGCTTGCCGGGCATGGCGCACGTCGCGAAGTACCGCGCGGCCTGGCTCGAGAACTTCTACAAGATCCACGCCGACTGGGTGAACCGGACCGAGGCGCCCTACGCGTTCGTCGTCCCGCCGACGCAGCGCGATCCGTTCGAGACCTTCGAGCTGCTGCAGATCCTGCGGACCGGCGAGGTCGAAGTGCATCAGGCCAAGGCGGCGTTCACGGCGGG
>CAVZUL010000003.1:485000-487082 GCA_963778455.1 uncultured Alphaproteobacteria bacterium | reverse complement strand
AAATCTCATCCAAACTTGAGAGTTTGATCCTGGCTCAGAGCGAACGCTGGCGGCAGGCCTAAAACATGCAAGTCGAACGCCGTAGCAATACGGAGTGGCAGACGGGTGAGTAACACGTGGGAACGTACCCTTTGGTTCGGAACAACACAGGGAAACTTGTGCTAATACCGGATAAGCCCTTACGGGGAAAGATTTATCGCCAAAGGATCGGCCCGCGTCTGATTAGCTAGTTGGTGAGGTAACGGCTCACCAAGGCTACGATCAGTAGCTGGTCTGAGAGGATGATCAGCCACACTGGGACTGAGACACGGCCCAAACTCCTACGGGAGGCAGCAGTTAGGAATCTTGGACAATGGGCGCAAGCCTGATCCAGCCATGCCGCGTGAGTGATGAAGGCCTTAGGGTTGTAAAGCTCTTTCAGCGGGGAAGATAATGACGGTACCCGCAGAAGAAGCCCCGGCTAACTTCGTGCCAGCAGCCGCGGTAATACGAAGGGGGCTAGCGTTGCTCGGAATCACTGGGCGTAAAGCGCACGTAGGCGGCTTTCTAAGTCAGGGGTGAAATCCTGGAGCTCAACTCCAGAACTGCCTTTGATACTGGAGAGCTTGAGTCCGGAAGAGGTGAGTGGAACTCCGAGTGTAGAGGTGAAATTCGTAGATATTCGGAAGAACACCAGTGGCGAAGGCGGCTCACTGGTCCGGTACTGACGCTGAGGTGCGAAAGCGTGGGGAGCAAACAGGATTAGATACCCTGGTAGTCCACGCCGTAAACGATGGATGCTAGCCGTTGGGGGGTTTACCCTTCAGTGGCGCAGCTAACGCATTAAGCATCCCGCCTGGGGAGTACGGTCGCAAGATTAAAACTCAAAGGAATTGACGGGGGCCCGCACAAGCGGTGGAGCATGTGGTTCAATTCGAAGCAACGCGCAGAACCTTACCAGCCCTTGACATGTCCCGTATGGGTTTCAGAGATGAGACCCTTCAGTTCGGCTGGCGGGAACACAGGTGCTGCATGGCTGTCGTCAGCTCGTGTCGTGAGATGTTGGGTTAAGTCCCGCAACGAGCGCAACCCTCGCCCTTAGTTGCCATCATTCAGTTGGGCACTCTAAGGGGACTGCCGGTGATAAGCCGCGAGGAAGGTGGGGATGACGTCAAGTCCTCATGGCCCTTACGGGCTGGGCTACACACGTGCTACAATGGCGGTGACAGTGGGACGCAATGGAGCAATCCTGCGCAAATCTCAAAAAGCCGTCTCAGTTCGGATTGGGGTCTGCAACTCGACCCCATGAAGTCGGAATCGCTAGTAATCGCAGATCAGCACGCCGCGGTGAATACGTTCCCGGGCCTTGTACACACCGCCCGTCACACCATGGGAGTTGGTTTTACCTGAAGCCGGTGCGCTAACCGCAAGGAGGCAGCCGACCACGGTAGGGTCAGCGACTGGGGTGAAGTCGTAACAAGGTAGCCGTAGGGGAACCTGCGGCTGGATCACCTCCTTTCTAAGGATGATCCTTCAGAACGAGCATCCGCTCGGTCTATCGGATCGTTTTAGAAACATCAGGGGCTCAGTCATGAGTCCCATTGGCGGGACGCCGCCGTCTACGTTTCTCTTTCTTCACGGACGAGCCTCGGGCCGCGTAATGTTGCGCATTGAATTGCGCCGGCGCGGCGGGTCCAATGGATCACGGGCTTGTAGCTCAGTTGGTTAGAGCGCGCGCTTGATAAGCGTGAGGTCGGAAGTTCAAATCTTCCCAGGCCCACCAGTCTTCGCTCGCGAAGCGAGTGAAGACTGTCCGCCGAAGCTCGAAGAGCGAAGGCTGGACTTTATCCGCGCGCTTCGACTGGCAAGCGGATCGACTTCTGGGGCCATAGCTCAGCTGGGAGAGCGCCTGCTTTGCAAGCAGGAGGTCGTCGGTTCGATCCCGTCTGGCTCCACCAGTCGGGATTTCAAACTCGTCCGAAGAAACAAATTCGCGTCTGTTCGCAGAATGGACTCGTGAGGCCCTTGTCTCATGAGACTGCGACAGGCGCGTGATATCTGACATCGTGAAGAGAAGATCGTTCCGAGTATCGATCGTGATCG
>CAVZUL010000003.1:0-480000 GCA_963778455.1 uncultured Alphaproteobacteria bacterium | reverse complement strand
GTGCACTACTTCCGTGACAACGATGCAGCCAACCTTCCTTGGCATAGATCCGTCGCTCTGCCCTTGCTGGCGGGTGCGCGTCCATTGTCGGCGGCAATGATCCAGAGCAACTTCGCGGAACCAGGCGCGCCGGGAAACCTCGAGGTCATCGCTCGGGCGGCAGGCATCACCACGGGAGATTTCCTGGCTTCCTATTTCCGTGACATTACCGGCACGTGGTACGGTCCCTCGGCGATTGTTGCCGACGGCCGGCCCATCGACGGGGTGACCGGAAAACCCGCATTCATCCAGAGCACATTCGGAAATCAGGGAAATTTCGAACTGATCGTGCCGCAAGGCTCGCAGCTCGTCCATTACTTCCGCGACAATGATACCGTTGGGAATCCTTGGCACCGATCAGTGGCGTTACCCGCGGTCCCCGGCGCAAGTCCATTGTCGGTTACCGTTATTCAAAGCAACTTCGCGGAGCCCGGCCTGCCAGGCAACCTGGAAGTGGTTGCCAGGATGAGCGGCGCTTTCACAGGAGATTTTCTGGCGTTCTATTTCCGCACCGCTGATCTGAAGTGGCATGGGCCTTTCAATCTCAGCAGGTAACGCTGAAGCGGCTGCTGCGAGGCAGGTCACGGCTTGGTTTGCCCCCATCCCCAGCTCCCGTGCGCCCGGAATCGCTGCGGTTGTTTGGTCGGCAGCTTCTCCCGCTAGACGAAAGCTTCAAGTTGTGCTATCATCAAATACCTACCTTGGACGGTATCAGTTTCCTCCTGGATTTTGAGGGAGACGCGTCATGGCCGGTTCGATCTCCGCAAGGCAAATCAGCGCTGCTGCCAAAGCTTCCGCCGCGAAGGCGCTTCAAGCCCACATCGCAAAGCCTCCCAAATTCGACATCGGATTTTGCCCGCCCCCCTGGTGGTGGGTCGGCATCATCATCAAGCCCACCGACGGGCTGACGCTGGGCGATGCCGAGAAGATGTCCGTGAGCCTTCACCGCAGCATCGCGGCGGACGTGCCGGCGATCAAAGGCGGCAAGCCGGGTGCGGTGCTGATCGACGGCAACCTCACCATCGGCTTTGTCCCGCCGAAGGACATCAACATCCTGCAAGAGTAGCCGCGGTGGCGCCTCGCGCCGATCGGCCGTTGATGTGCCCGAGCGCGCAGCCCGGCATGGCGGACGTGCGCGTGCTCGGCGTCATCTCGCGCGAGGGAGAGGCGCCGCGTCTCGACTATCTCAACGAGGTGGTCGACGCGACGCCCGAGGTCCTCGCCGCCGCCGCGCCGGTGGCCGTGTCGCAGGTCTTCCGCCTCGCGGCACGCTGCGAGGAATCCAAGTGCTCCCATTTCGACGGCACGCGCTGCCAGCTCGCGGTGCGCATCGCGCAGCTGCTTCCCGAAGCCGACGAGAAGCTGCCGGTGTGCGTCATCCGGCCGGAGTGCCGCTGGTTCCGGCAGGAAGGCCGCGCCGCGTGCCTGCGCTGCCCGCAAATCCTGACCGGCAACTCCGAGGCTGACGAGCGCCTGAAGGAAGTCGCCGGGCCCATGGCGGTGCAACAGGGTAGCTTCGCGGCACGCTGATTTCTGCCGCGCCGCCGACCATCTCGAAGCGCGACGGCGCGTCTATTCCCATTCCGTCATCCGGGCTAACGTCCCCGCGATTTAATCGCCCGAGGGGACCCTATGCCATCCACCAACCGCGTCTACCGCGTCGCCGTCATACCGGGCGACGGCATCGGCAAGGAGGTCGTGCCGGAAGGCGTGCGCGCGCTCGAGGCGGTGGGCAAGAAGTTCGGCTTCGAGGTGCGTCAGGACTGGTTCGATTTCGCCTCCTACGACTACTACGCCAAGCACGAACGCATGATGCCGGAGGACTGGAAGGAGAAGATCGGCAGCCACGACGCCATCTTCTTCGGTGCGGTCGGCTGGCCGGCGAAGATCCCGGATCATATCTCGCTGTGGGGCTCGCTGATCCTGTTCCGCCGCGAGTTCGACCAGTACGTCAACCTGCGCCCGGTGCGGCTGATGCCGGGCGTGCCGTCGCCGCTCGCGGGCCGCAAGCCGGGCGACATCGATTTCTGGGTGGTGCGCGAGAACACCGAAGGGGAATATTCGGCGATCGGCGGGCGCGCTTTCCCCGGCACCGACCGCGAGTTCGTCATGCAGGAGACGGTGTTCACCCGCGTCGGTGTCGATCGCATCCTGAAGTTCGCGTTCGAACTCGCACAGAAAACGCCGAAGAAGCACCTCACCTCCGCGACGAAGTCGAATGGCATCGCCATTACCATGCCGTACTGGGACGAGCGCGTGGAGGAGATGGCGAAGAAATTTCCCGACGTGAAGTGGGACAAGTACCACATCGACATTCTCTCGGCGCTGTTCGTGCTCAAGCCGGACCGCTTCAACGTGGTGGTCGCCTCGAACCTGTTCGGCGACATCCTCTCCGACCTCGGCCCCGCCTGCACCGGCACGATCGGCATCGCGCCGGGCGGCAACATCAATCCGGAGCGCAAATATCCTTCCGTGTTCGAGCCGGTGCACGGCTCGGCGCCCGACATCGCCGGCCAAGGCATCGCCAATCCGATCGGGCAGATCTGGTCGGCCGCCATGATGCTCGACCATCTCGGCGAGGGCGAGGCCGCGGCCGCGATCGTGAAGGCGATCGAGCAGGTGCTGGCCGAGCCGAAGCTGCGCACGCGCGATCTCGGCGGCCCGGCGGACACTATCGCCTGCGGCAAGGCAATCGCGGAGCGGCTGGCGTGACAATGACTGCGCGCGGTCTGATCGCGGTCGACAAGATGGGGGCCAAGGTCCTCTTCCTCGATCCCGTCAGCTACGCGACGCAGGCCGTGCTGGGCGGCTTTCCGCGCACGGTGCACGAACTGCTCGTCCTGCCGGAGAAAGGCCGCGCCTATGTGCCGATTTTCGGCGACGGGATTCACGGGCGCAATCCCAATCCCGGCCATCTGCTCTGCGTCATCGATTTGCACAACAGGAAGAGCATCGCCGACATCGATCTGCGCCCCTACATTGCGCCGCATACGCTGAAACGCGCCCCAGACGGGCTGATCTACATCACCTGCGAGAACAGCGCGGTCGTGGCGATCATCGACCCGGAAACCAACACGGTCGCCGGCGCGATCGAGTTCGGCTCGGCCAACGCGCATCGCCTGATCATTTCGCCGGACGGCAGGCGGCTCTATACCGAGAACGAAGAGGACGGCGAGATTTCGGTCATCGACCTCGCTACGCGCAAGCTGGCGGCCAAGATCAAGACGCCGCATCCGCTCGCCGGCATCGCGATCTCGGCGGACGGACGCACCGTGGTGGCGGTCGACGACGCCGAGCCGAACCTGTTTCTCATCGATACCGCAAGCGAGCAGATCCGCACGGTGGCGCTCGAGGGCGTCCCGAAGGCCGCGCAGATCGCGCGCTACAACGACGACTTCAGCCTGCTCGGCGTCACCAGCCTGAACAGCAATACGGTCAGCCTGATCGATCCGTCATTCGCCTGGCAGGCCGCCATCACGGTCGGCAGCCAGCCGATGGACATGGCATTTCACGGCGACGAGCTGTTCGTCGCCTGCCAGGGTGACGGTTCGGTGCACGTGATCGATATTCCGGCGCGCCAATGGAAGCACAGTTTTCAGGCCGGAACGGGGTGCGAATTGCTCGCCTTTTTCTGATGCTTCGCTAATGCCCCGCCTGACGCCACCCATTCCACTCTCCAAAGCCCGCGCGCGCCGCATCTGGCTGCGCGCGCAGCGGCTCGACGAGGCGGCGCCGTTCGGCGCCGGACCGCAGGCAACGCCGGCGGCGGTCACGCACCTCGGCTATGTGCAGATCGACACCATCAACGTCGTCGAGCGCAGCCATCACCAGATTCTCTACACCCGCATCCCGGACTATCAGCGCGATCATCTGCGGCAGGCGCAGTCGGTCGACAGGTCCGTGTTCGAATACTGGACTCACGCGCTCTCCTACATCCCGACCGCCGACATCTGCTACTTCGTGCGCGCGATGAAGAGCGAGGACGGCGGGCGGAGCCTCACCTTTTCGTTGGTCAAGCGCGGCGATCTGCAAAAGGTGCTCGGGCGCATCCGCCGCAACGGCCCGCTCACGATCCGCGATATCGATGACGATGTGCTGGTCGAGAAAATTCACGAATGGGCGAGCCGCAAGCCGTCCAAGCGCGCGCTGCAGCTCGCGTTCTTTCGCGGCATCCTCACCGTCAGCCGGCGCGAGGGCATGCTGAAGACCTACGAGCTGACCACCCGGCATTTCGGCTGGGACCGGCTGCCGAAGGCGGCTTCGGAAAGCGAGCGCACCGCCTATCTGCTCGATCGCGCACTTCGATCGCAGGGCGTGGTGAGCCTCGACTCGATCTGCCATCTCGACGCGCCGCGCAAGGCCGCGATCCGCAAGCTCATCAATGCGCGCGTGCGCCGCAAGGAGCTCCTCCCGGTCGCACTCGAGGGCGCCAGGTCGGAGCACTGGACCACGCCCGAGGCGCTTGACACCGCGTTCGATCCACCGGAGCCGATCGTCCACATCCTCAATCCGTTCGATCCGCTGGTCATCCAGCGCAAGCGCCTGGCGGCGTTCTTCGACTACGACCACCGCTTCGAAGCCTACGTGCCAAGGGACAAACGGACGTTCGGCTACTTCGCGCAGCCGGTGCTGGTCGGCGACGAGATCGTCGCGGTGCTCGATCTCAAGACCGATCGCACGCGCGGCAAGCTGCTGATGCAGAAATGGACCTGGCTGCGCGAAGGCGCACGTGCGCCGCTCAAAAAGCAGATCGAGGAAGCACTGCACCGCTTCGAGCGCTTCCAGCTCGCGCGGTGACGCTGCCGCGGCGGGCCCTTGTGCCGCCCGCACGCGCCCGCATAAGCTGCGCGGCAGCTGCCTTGGAAACGAAATGTGCCGAGTTTTCGTTCGGGGCGAACGGGCAGCATTGGTGCCGTCGGCAGGCATTGCACTATTCGATCACCAGCATTCGCACGTTGCGCGACCGCGCTGCTCCGGCACGCGGCGCGAATTGATCCAACCAACAGGGAGGAGATGCGTCATGAATTCGAAATGTCAGATCGCGCTGGCCGTGTTGGCCGGTGCCGCGCTCGGGGCGGTCGCCGTGCAAGGCCTTCACGCGCAGGCGAAGCCGAAGGCCTACATCATCACCGAGAGCGAAGTGCTCGATGCGGCGGTCCTCGCCGCCTACGTGCCCAAGGCCCAGGCGGCGGTCAGGGCAGCCGGCGGCACACCGGGTATCATCGCGACCGGAAAGATCATTGCGGCGGTCGGAGACCCGCCCAAGCGCATCGGCGCGTCCGAATGGCCGAGCGCGGAGCAGGCGCAGGCTTACTTGAAATCACCGCAACGCGCGGCGCTCGACGCCGAGCGGGCCAAGGCGTTCAAGACCACGCGGCAATTCATCGTCGAGCGCCCGAACTAGCGCGTATACTCATAAAATGCGGAGTTGACTTTTGTGATCGAGATCTTTGCCCGCTACGTTCTGAGGGCGTCGACGATCTGGGCCCTCGATACTTCCCTGAGAAGAAATGAACACGCGAGTCGTGTGATGAATAGGAACCTGGAAGGGCGGCCGCGGCCGCCCTTCTTGCTATGGGGCGGCATTACTTAGAGATGGTCGAGGAACAGTTGTGGCCGGCCGGAGGGTGCAATGCACGTCGACTTGCCGCTATGCCCAAGAAGCTGCCGGATCACGGCACGGGGAAAGTGCGCCAATAAGAGACGTCATCGATTTGATGGTCTCTGAGCGACATACGCAGTCCGGATCCCGGGCTTGAACCCGCATCGCTCATAGAAGCGGTGCACGCGCGGATCGCCCTACCGCTTTGCATCAAAACGTGATGGCAGTCCGCGGACCATGCCTTGGCAAGTGCAGCTTCGACTACAGCGCGACCATGGCCGTGGCTTTGATAGGCTGGATGCGCCACAACGTTCTCCAAGAACGCATGGCTGCGCCCGCTTCTCAGCAGATTTGGCGCTGTTGTCAGCATGCAAGTGGCAGCGGCAGGTGGCTCACTAGTGCCCCGAACCCGAAGTTCGCACGCATCATGCTGCAAGGTCGGTTGCGAACTTCGGGTTCAAAAGGGGCACTGGAATCATAGAGTTGCTAGTGTCCCTTTGATTCCGAAGTTCGCTTCCGAGTGTGCCGCAAACGCTAGCGAACTTCGGAATCGGGACACTAGTGTGATTGCGAAGCAGGGAGTTGACATGTCCGCCAACGAATTGAACCAGCTGAAGGCGCCACACGGCCAGACCAACCTGGATCGGCAGATGGAAGCCCTCCTTGGGGACAGCCTGCCGAAGCATCTTGGTTCCGGCTGGTTGTCCGGTGTGTTCGGAGTGCTGCTCGGCGTGGGAAGTTTTCTGGCGGTGCTGGTGTTCCGCTATCCGCATTGGCTGACCGCCTCGGAGACGGCGCCGCGCTATCCCGTCGAGACCATGCGCGCGATCCTGGCGCTGGCCATCGTCGCAAGTTTTCTGCTCTCGGCCCTCAATATCCTGCTTCGGCCCTCCAAGCGGCTCGGGCTGACCGGTCTCTTCTTCTGTATGCTGGCTGTCCTTGCCGGCGGAAGCACCGTCGAAGTCGGCAGCGGCACGGCGGCGTTCCGGGTCGGGCTCGACTGGTTTATCCTGAACGTCGTGCTGCTCGCCGTCGTTTTCATCCCCCTGGAGCGCCTGTTTCCGCTGAATGCCGAGCAGGGCACATTTCGTCCGGGTTGGACCACTGACGGAATCTACTTCCTGATCAGCCACGTCGCGGTGGAACTGCTGACGTTCTTCACCTTGTTGCCGGCGACGCTCGTCGCGCGCTCCTTCCACGCTGGGACCTCCGGGCTCGATCCGTCGGTTCTGCCGCTGGCCGTCGAAGTCCTCGCCGTCATGCTAGTCGCCGACCTCACGCAATACGTGGTGCACCGCACCTTCCACAGTGTCGGCTGGCTCTGGCCGTTCCACGCTATTCACCACTCCTCGCGCACCCTCGATTGGCTGGCCGGTTCGCGGCTGCATGTGGTCGACATCATCGTGACGCGGGCGCTGATCCTGGTGCCGCTGTTCGCGCTCGGCTTTTCGCCGATGGCGCTCTACACTTGGCTTGTCATCGTCGCCGTGCAGGCCACCCTCAACCACGTCAACATCCGGTTCGACGTGCCGATCCTGAACCAGCTCGTGGTCTTCCCGCGCTTTCATCATTGGCACCACGCGATGAAGCCGGTGGACAAGAACTTCGCCGTACACTTCCCTTGGATCGATCGGCTGTTCGGCACCTATCACATGCCCAAAGGGGAGTGGCCGCCGGAAACGGGCAACGCGAACGACCGTCTCCCGGCCGAGTTCTCGAGACAGCTCATCTGGCCATTTCGACGCCGCTGCCACTGACCGCACCGGTCTATCGATTGACGGTCTGAGCAAACGAATCTGGTGAGAGGCTGTGCTGTCGGGGCAGTCGAAGGAATGAATAGACGACAGCTCCCATGGCCCGCCTTCGCCTTCGCGCCTACTGACGCTACTCTCGAAAGCGGACACGGCGTCACTGCACAAAATCAGCTGTCGCCACTTCGGCTTCGGGCCATGTCAAAGTGGACCCTCACGGGCACCACGCGCGAAGGGAAAAAAATAGGTCCGAGGCTGTGACTTCTACTCGTTTCGCGACGGGAAGGTGACCCGCAAGGACTTATACTGGAAGATCGTCGAGTAACAGCTAGATGCGGCGCACCGCTCGGGGCAGCGACGCATTTTCTGTTCCCTCTCCGCGCGCTTTGTCGGATAGTTCGCAAAAGGGAGAGGTCCGATGGTTTCGTTGGTTCGCGCCGCGCTCGCCGCCGTGTTGCTTGCCGTGGCCGCGCCCGCGCTGGCGCAGCCCTATCCCGCGAAACCCGTCACCATCGTGATCGGCTACACGCCGGGCGCGGTGTCGGATCTGACCGCGCGCACGATCGCGGACGGGCTGCAACAGGCGTGGGGACAGACCTTCATCGTCGACAACCGGCCGGGCAGCGGCGGCAACATCGGCGCGGCGTTCGTCGCGCGCGCGCCTGCCGACGGCTACACGTTGATGGTCGGCACGGACGCCACGATGGCGAGCAACGTGCATCTCTACAAACATGTCGGCTTCGATCCGGTGAAGGACTTCGCGCCGGTGGCGTTTGCGGGCGCCAACATCATCTGCCTCGCGGTGAATGCCGAACTTCCAATCAAGTCGGTCGCCGACGTGATCGACTACGCAAAGAAGAATCCCGGCAAGCTCAATTACGGCTCGTCCGGCACCGGCTCGCCGCACCATCTCGCCGGCTTATTGCTCGGCCAGAAGACCGGCATCGACCTTCAACACGTGCCCTACCGCGGCGGTGGCGCGGCGGTGAACGATCTGCTCGGCGGGCACATCGGAATGGCCTTCCTCAGTCTTTCGGCCGCGGTGCCGCACATCAACACCGGCAAGATCCGCATCGTCGCGATGGTGGAGAAGACGCGTTACGCCGCGATGTCCGATATTCCGACGATCGGCGAGACGGTACCCGGCTTCGAGATGTCATCATGGATCGGCATCTTCGCGCCGGCCGGCACGCCGGCCGACGTCATTGCGAAACTCAACGACGGCATCGCCAAGGTGCTCACCGCCGACGGCGTGAAGACGAAGCTCGCCAATCTCGGTCTCGTCGTGGTGGCAGGCAAGCCGGCCGAGCTCGCCGACGTGGTCAAGGAGGGGCTCAAGGTGCGCGGTGAGCTGGTGAAGGCGGCGGGGATTCAGCCGGAATAACGGGCGGCGCCGAGGATTCGCGGCCGGCGGACGAGCTGGCGCGAAAATCGTCGCGAGCTTGACGCCGACGAGGCGATCATTGGCGAGCTCGGAGCTGAGTTTTCGCTCTTCTACGAGCTTGTGGGCTAGCGCCGGCCGGACTCCCACAGCGCCTCGAGCCGGCGGCGAAACGCCTTCGGTCGCTCGGCCAGGAGGCGTCCGGCGATGCGCTGCGCGGCCTTCGCGTGTGTCGCCTGGCGCGCGAGGATCAGCGGCGTGATGCGCGAGCGCCACGGCGCCAGCGCGGCATGCGGCACGGTAAAGCCTTGCAACACCGAGAGATCCTGAAACGAGCCGAGCCGGTCGCGCAGCCGCTGCGCCTCCGCGACCCAGACGCGCCCGAACTTCGGCCACAGCGGCTCGACCAGCTCCATCTGGTAGCGATGCACAACGACGCGGCTGCGCAATTCGTGCAGCACCTTGGGCTCGGCGGCGCGCCAATCCTCGGGCGCATCGTCGCGCAGTCGCCCGTATGATTTGGTCAGCTCGCGCGCGAGCTCGGCGAACGTCAAATGCTCAAGCGGCCACGAGGTGATCGTGGCGCCGGCATTGTCCAGTCCGATGATCAGCCGCGCACGCACCGCCTGCGTCAGCGTCGCTGCCTCGGCGGTCCGCCGGATTTCGTCGAGGCGGCCACGGATCGACGCGATGGTGCGCGGCGAGAGCGGCGCGTCGGCCTCGACGAGATCCTCCAGCGCCTCGATGGCGGCTTGAGCATCGCGCGCGCCGGAAAGTTCCCGCGCGGCGTCGCGCGCCTCGATGCGCAAGCGGCGGCCGTCCTCGCCCGAGAATGGTTGCAGCAGCCGCAGCAGCGATCGCCACCGCTTCATCGCCTTCCGGTAGTCATGCACCGCGACGGCGTCGGCCGTTTCCTGATCGTCGAGTACGGCACGCGCCTCGGACAGGATATCGCGCGCGATGGCCTGAAGAGCCTCGCCGACCGCAACATCAGGACGCACGGCGGGTTTGTCGGCCATATGAGGGTTTTATGACGCCCGTTTGTCACAATCTAACGAATCCTGTTCCGGCCGAATTTGCGAGACACAGCAGGGGGCTGGCGCCGGTCCGGGGTGAGAATTTCGCAACGTCACGCGCTTTTGCGCCCTTTCCAATCTTGAAGCCCCTTGCTACATACACCGCGCCGCGCGGACGCTCCCGCGTCGTATCGATTTCCGCGGGGTGGAGCAGCCCGGTAGCTCGTCAGGCTCATAACCTGAAGGTCGTAGGTTCAAATCCTACCCCCGCAACCAAAATTAGCCCGGTAGATCAGGCCCTTGTGCCCGATGTGCCGGGCTTTCTTGTTCGGAGGTTAGGAGGCACACCCCTGTTCTTGAGATAACTAGGCAATATCAATATCTTATGCTGCTAATGTGCATGAAGTTTCAATGAAAAAACTTGCATTTCATAGAGCTTCGCTCTATATTGGGGCCCATGACGAGGCTCCAAGAAGTCAAAAAGCATCTACGTCCGGGTGCCGTGTACCGTCGTGAAGACGTGGCGCGGTGGTCGAACGCGGTTGATCGCCATCTCCGGCAATTGGTGGAGGAGGGCACGCTCACCAAGCTGGCGGGCGGACTCTACGCGCGTCCGCGCGAGACCGTGTTCGGCAAGGCACCTGCCGCAGACGACGAGCTTGTGGCGACGTTCCTGAGGGATCACCGCTTCCTGCTTGCGTCACCCAACGCCTACAACAGCCTTGGAGTGGGGACGACGCAGCTCTACGACAAGACGGTCGTCTACAATCACAAGCGCCATGGCGAGCATGCGCTCGGCGGGCGCAAGTTTGATTTTCGCGTCAAGCCCGCGTTTCCGCGCAAGCTCAGCCGCGAGTTTCTACTGGTCGATCTTGTCAACAACCTTGATCAGCTTGCCGAAAGCCGGAAGGAAGTGCTGGAGCGCGTCAAGGAGCGCGTTAGCTCCTGTGACAAGGCGCGCCTGCAACGGGCCGCACGCGACTACGGAAAGGTGCGGACGAAGAAGTTTTTTGCCAAGGCTCTCAGCGCCGAGCAGGCACCCCATGCCGGTTGACTACCTTCACAACCACCCGCAATTCGCCGAACTGATCCGCATCGTCGCGCAGGACAAGGGCATCGACCCCGCGCTGGTCGAGAAGGACTACTGGATCATGCACAGCCTCTATGGCTTGCAGCGATTGGGCCTGACCTTCCAGCTCAAGGGCGGGACCTCGCTTTCCAAGGGCCATCGCTGCATCGAGCGGTTTTCGGAAGACATCGACATTCTCATCGAGCCGCCGCCCGAGCGGGATGTGAAGACCGGTCCCAATCAGAACAAGACGGCTCACGTCGAGAGCCGCAAGAACTTCTACGACTGGCTTGCGAACGAGAAGATTCGTATCGACGGCATTGTCGCGGTTGAGCGCGACACGAGCTTTGACAATCCGAGACTGACCAGCGCCGGCATTCGGCTCCGCTATCCGACCAAGGTCCCCGCCCTCAAAGGCCTCAAGGAAGGGGTCGTCCTTGAAGCCGGATTCGATACCGTCGCGCCGAACGAGCCCGAGGACATCAGCTCCTGGCTCCACGATCACGCGGCGGGGAAGGTCGCGATCATCGACAATCGCGCCAAGGGCGTGCTGTGCTACGACCTACGCTACACCTTCGTCGAAAAGCTACAGACGATCTCGACCAAATTCCGAAAGCAACAGGGTGGTGAGGGGTTTCCGGGCGACTTCATGCGGCATTACTACGATGCCTACAGCTTGCTTGGACGCGCGGACGTGCAAGAGTTCATTGGCACGGACGCGTACAAGGCGCACAAGAGCGATCGTTTTCGTGGCGGTGACAATCAAGATATCGCGGCGAACGAGGCGTTCGTGCTGAGCGATCCGGCAACACGCAAACTGTATGCCGAGGCGTTCGCTGGCAGCACCGCGCTCTACTACGGCAAGAAACCGACCTTCGAACAAGTCATGTCTCGAATAGCCGAGTGGATCGGCCGGTTGTGATCGCCAACCTTTCGGGCGTTTTGCTGTTACGATCCGCTCGCGAGGAAAAACCAGCCACGGGAGGCCCTTCATGGCGCCGCGCTTCATCAATCCGCCGACCATTTCCAAGCCACCGGGCTACACGCATGTGGTCGAAACGACAGGCCCGGGCCGGACGATCTACATCGCCGGGCAACTCGGCATCGATCCGTCAGGCAAGATGGCGAGCGATTTCCGTGGGCAGACCGTGCAGGCGTTCGAGAACCTGAAAAATGCGCTCGCCGCGGTAGGCGCGGAATTCAAGGACGTGGTCAAGATCAACAACTACCTCGTCGATATTCCGGCAAACATCGCCACCTTCCGCGAGGTCCGCGATCAGTATCTCAACATGGCGGCGCCGCCGGCGAGCACCGCGGTCGGCGTGCCGGCGCTGGCACGGCCGGGCGCGCTGTTCGAGATCGAGGTGATCGCGGTTTTGTAGTTATTGCGCGAGATACCCGCCATCCACGGCGAGCACATGCCCGGTGGTCATCGAAGCCGCTGGGCTTGCGAGATAAAGGATCGCGGCGGCAACTTCCTCCGCCTCGACGAGCCGGCCCATCGGCGTCACGCCTTCGATCGTCGCGATCAGTTCGGGCTTGGCGAGGATCGGCGCGATGAAGCCGGTGCGCACCCAGGCGGGCGCGACCGCGTTGACGCGGATGCCATCCTTCGCCCACTCGATCGCCATGGCGCGCGTCATGTTGACGACCGCGCCCTTGCTCGCCTGATACGAGATGTTCGGATAGAGCCCGCCGCCCGAGGAACCCATGATCGAGGCGAGGTTGACGATCGCTCCGCTCTTCTTCTTGAGCATATGCCGTGCCGCCGCGCGCGAGCACAGGAACACGGCGGTCTGATTGACGGCGATCACGGTGTCCCATTCAGCCTTTGATAGTTCGGTCGTCGGCTTGCGGATCGAGGCGCCGGCATTGTTGACCAGAATATCGATGCGCCCGGTTCGCCGCACGAGATCCTCGAAGAAGTGGTCAACCTCGGCTTCGAGCGTGACATCGAGGGCGTGAGCTTCAGCATTGCTCATCGTCGAGGCTGCCTTCCTCGCCTCATCGAGGTCGCGATCGACCAAAACGACGTGTGCGCCCGCCGCCGCGAAAGCCTCCGCGGTCGCCCGGCCGATGCCGCGCGCCCCGCCGGTGATAACCGCGACCTGGCCGTCGAGGCGAAAGCGGTCGAGAACGGTCGCAGCCATCATGTCCTCCCGGCAGCGCGCTGGGCTTTGCCAACGCGGCGTTCCGCCCGATACTGGCAGAAAGCGAACGCAACAGGGAGCCGCATCGTGTTCAAGGATGGTCTTTTGAAATCGCAACGCATACTGGTGACCGGCGGCGGCACCGGCCTTGGCAGGGAAATGGCCGCCAAGTTTGTCGAGCTCGGCGCCGAGGTGTTCATTTGCGGCCGCCGCAAGTCGGTATGCGATGCAACGGCCTTCGAGTTGGCCGACAAGTACGGCGGACAGGTCACCAGCTACGGCGTCGACATCCGCAATGCGGCCGCCGTGGACGAAATGATCGAGGATATCTTCCGCTCCGAGCCGCTCACGGGGCTGGTCAACAACGCCGCCGGCAATTTCATCTCGCGCACCGAGGATCTGTCGCCGAAAGGCTTCGACGCGGTCGCCAACATCGTGATGCATGGCTCGTTCTACGTGACGCACGCGGTTGGCAAGCGCTGGATCGCCGGCAAGCATCGCGGCAGCGTCGTTTCCATCGTGGTGACCTGGGTCAACAACGCGGGGCCGTTCGTGGTGCCCTCGGCGATGAGCAAGGCCGCGGTCACCACCATGACGCGCTCGCTTGCCGTGGAGTGGGGACGCTATGGCATCCGCCTCAATGC
The DNA here is from genome assembly GCA_963778455.1 of uncultured Alphaproteobacteria bacterium. Lineage (GTDB taxonomy): Bacteria > Pseudomonadota > Alphaproteobacteria > Rhizobiales > Xanthobacteraceae > PALSA-894. The sequence goes on along the minus strand of CAVZUL010000003.1, from coordinate 466,348 downwards.
GATCGCGCCCGGCGTGTTTCCGACCGAGGGCGCGGGCAAGCGGCTGCGTCCCGGCGAGGATCCCGGCGCGCGCACCAAGTCGGTCAATCCGATGGGCCGCGTCGGGCAGATGAGCGAATTGCAGAACCTCGCGACGTTCCTGCTCGCGCCCGGGTGCGAATGGCTCAACGGCGAGATGATCACGGTCGATGGCGCGCAGCATCTCGTCTCGGCCGGCGGGTTCTACGATTTGCGCGAATGGAGCGACGAGCAGTGGCGCGTCGCGCGAGACTCGATCCGCGCGACCAACGAAAAAGACCGGGCGGCGCGCGGACCTTAGGCAGCGAGCGACCGCTACGCCGCAGCGTGAACGCGCTCGCGCGCGCGAAAGAGCACCGAGACGCGGTCGACGGCCGATGGGTCGAGCGGCAACTCGATGACGAACGTCGCTCCTTGCGCGGCATTGGCCAGCTTGAGCGTGCCACCGTTGCGTTCCGTAAGCTCGCGCGCGATCGCAAGGCCGTGGCCGGTTCCCCCGGCCAACGCGCGTCCGCCGAGAAACAATTGCTCGCGCACCGATTCAGGCAGGCCGGGACCGTCGTCCGCCACCGTGATCGCCGCCATGGCGCCGTTGCGTTCGAGCGTCAGGCGGATGGCGCGGAGGGATTCAGTCTGGCGCGCGACGCTCGCGGCGTTGTGCAGCAGATTGAACAGGATGCGAAATAAGTCCTGCGCATCAGCCATCACTGGTGTTGGGCCGACCGTTTCGACCGTCAGCGAAACCGCCGCAGGTAACGTCGAGGCGATCAGGTCGCGGACGTGCGCGATCGTCCGCGTGACGTCGAAGCTCCTGCGCGCGACCGGTGGCGCGCCCTCATGCGTCTGTTTGGCGACGCTGCTGCACATCTCCGCGATCCGCGCCAGCATGGCTTGAGCGCTGGCGACGGTCCGGCTGCTTTTCGGGTTGCCGGGACAGTCGAGCGTATCCACGTAGAGCGCGACGGTGCTGAGCGCGTTGCGGATATCGTGCGTCCACTGCGCGAATGCGATCTGGTGCATTGGGATGTTTCCGGTCTAGGCGGCTGCGGGGGAAGCCACGATCCCGGCGTCGATCAGCGCTGTGTCGACACGGCGGTCGTATTCGTTCGCCAGGGCGCGGAGCGCCGCCGCGCCGTCGCCGGTAAAGGACGGGCCGTGCATCAAGGCGAGCGTGCGCGGTGCAAGCTTTGCAAGCCCGCGGATCGTTGCGCCCATGCCCGGGTTCAGCGACGAATACTTGAACACATCCTCGCCCGCGATCGCCGGCCCGACCACGTCGCGGCTGGTCAGCGCCGGACCATCGCCGAGCTGGGTGAACAGGTCGCCGCACATCAGCGTCTGCGTCGTCTCTTCGTAGAGCACGCCGGCATCCCAGCCGTGCGGCGTATGCGGCGTATCGATGAAGCGGACTCGCTTGCCGCCGAGGTCGATGGTTTCGCCGTCAGCGAGTATGCGGGGCGGGCGATCGGCGAAGTCGTTGAGCGATACCATGCAGCCGGTATTGCCGTGCGCGGCCTGCGCCTGCGGTGCGACCGCGAGCCATTCGTTCATGGCGCCGCACTCATCGGCTTCGAAGTGGCCGTAGGCGATCCAGCGCAGGCGTTCGGGTGGGATGATCCGGCTCACGGCGTCGCGGTTGAGCGTGAACATCTTGCGCAGCCCGGTGTGGAACATCAACGGCTCGTCGCCGAGCACGAGGAACTGGTTGAAGACAAAACCGGCGGGCGGGGCGATGTCCGGCACGTAGGTCGAGAGGCGGTAGATGCCGTCGGCGATTTCGCTGATTTTCGTTTCCATGGGGGTCTCCCTCCGGGCGTCCTGCGCTGGGCAACTGACGCCGGTCTACGCGAAGAGTCTTTCCGCGGCTCTCTCCGGTGTTTTCCGGTTCTTTCCGGCGCTTTCCGGGCAGACCGGCCGGAGGCGGCCTGCCGGACGAACAGGGGACGACCCTTCCCGCGTCGCTGAAGCCGTCGGAGCTGGTTCAGGCTCGCATTAGCCGGGGATGGCTGCCGCCGTCCGCGCGGCGCGCCAGGCCGCGAGCTGACGGACAAGCACCGGCACCGCCATGGCGAGGCCGACAAGCGTCGCGGTACGGCTGGGCGAAATGACGAGGATCGATGCAGCGCCAAGCCAAAGCTGCTCGAGCCTGCCGAGGCGCGCGAGACCGTAACCGGTCAACGCGACCGCAAGCATGACGACGCCGACGGCACAGCCGATCGTGGTTTCCCAGAACTCGGCCCAGGTGAATCCCTGGGTCACGAGCAGCATCGAGGGCGAGTAAACGAACACGAAAGGAACCAGCGCCTTGGCAAGTCCGAGCCTGAACGCGGTGTTGCCGGTCTTGAACGGATCGGCGCCTGCCATGCTGGCGCCCGCGTAGGCGGCAAGCGCGACCGGCGGCGTGATGTCGGCGAGCACCCCGTAATAGAAGACGAAGAAGTGCGAGACGAGCTGCGGCACGCCGAGCATGGCAAGCGCCGGCGCGGCGATGGTCACCATGATGAGGTAATTCGCGGTCGTCGGTATGCCGCAGCCGAGCAGGACGCACACGATCGCCGTCATCACCAGCGTGAAGAACAGCGTCATCGCCTTGACGTCGAACAGGCTCGACGGCACGAACCCCGCGAGTAGGTTCGAAATATCGGCGGCCGCACCGGTGATGATGGTCGACAGCTTGAAGCCGACACCGGTGAGCGTGACGATGCCGATGATGATGCCGACAGTCGCGGCTGCCGCGCCCACGCTGATAGCGTATTTGGCACCGACCACAAACGCATCGAGGATGTCGAAGAAGCGCGCCTTGCCGCCTTCCTGCCTCAACACACACCAAGCGGAGATCGCGATCGACGCGCCGATAATGGCGCCGAGCCCTTCCCACTCCGTCAAGATCTGCAATCGGATGCACAGCCAAATCGCCACGACGAACACGATCGCCACGATGGGGTTGCGGTTGGTCAGGCCGAGCACGATGCAGCCGGTGATGCCCCAGAACGCCGCGAGATAGGGCGTGAAGTCGGAGAACAGCACCATCAGCAGCACGGCGAGCGGCATCGCGGTCGGCCAGTCGCGGCGAATGACGTCGCGCGCGACCGGAAGTTCGGACTTGGGCAGGCCCTTCAGGCCGTACTTCTTCGCCTCGAAGTGAATCTGGCAGAAGACGCCGAAGAAATGCATGAACGCCGGCACGATCGCAGCCACGATGATCGTCTGATACGGGACGGCGAGATACTCCACCATCAGGAACGCGGCCGCACCCATGATCGGCGGCGTGATCTGCCCGCCGGTGGCGGCCGCGGCCTCGACGGCGCCGGCAAAGTGCCGGGCGTATCCAACGCGGATCATCGCCGGAATGGTGAGCGAGCCGACCGTGACGGTGTTGGCGATCGACGAGCCCGAGATCATGCCGAACATCGCCGAGCCGAAGATCGAGACCTTGGCGGGCCCGCCGGAGAAACGGCCGGTCAGCGCGGTCGCGAGATCGATGAAGAAGCGGCCGAGCCCGACGCGCGTCGCCAGCACGCCGAACAGCACGTAGTGGAACACGTAGGTCGCAACAACCCCGAGCGCGATGCCGTAGATGCCCTGGCTCGTGAGATAGAGGTGATTGACGACGCTTTTCCAGGTGTTGCCGGGATGCGCGAGTATGCCCGGCAGATTGCGGCCCCACAGCGCGTAGACCATCAGCACGACCGCGATGATCGGCAGCGGCCAGCCGACGCTGCGGCGCGTCGCCTCCAAGAGCACCACGATCATCACGGTGCCCATGATCCAGTCGGCGGGATCGGGATTGCCGACGCGGAACTGAAGATCGTGGAACACATACGGGACGTAAAGGCTCGTCACGACGGCCGCGATACAGCAGAGCCAGTCGACAATCCCGATGCCGAGCGGAGCGAAAAGGCTCGCTTTCGGCGGCACGACATTGCCGCTCTTGTTCCACGAGAAGACGAGGAAGATGAGCCCGAGCACGCACGAGATATGAATGCCGCGGTGGAGCGTCTCCGGCAGGAGCCCGAAGCCCGCCGTATAGTAGTGGAAGCACGAGAGGCCGAACAGCGCCGCGGCCACGATCCAGGCCGCCGCCGGAAGCAGCGGCCGAAAGCGCATCTCCGGATCGAGCTCGGCCTCGAGCTTCTGGATTTTGGCGTCGTCGAGCGGTTCTGCCGTCGTCATGCCCCCTCCGCAGAACGCGCGGCGTTTACTTCAACAGGCCTGCCTCCTTGTAGAATTTCTCGGCGCCCGCATGCAGCGGGATGCCGACGCCCTGGAGCGCCGTCGCCTTCTGGATCGCCTTGCCCTTGGCGTGGCCCACGTCGAGTGCGGCGCGCGTCTTGTCGCTCCACAGCGCCTTGGTGATCTCGTAGACGAGATCGTCGGGCTGCTTCGAGGTCGTAGTCCACTGTGCGCCGACCGCGATGGTCTCCACGCCCTTGACGTCTTTGTAGGTGCCGTCGGGGATGACGTCCTTGGCGAAGAACTTGTACTGCGCCATGATCTTGTCGCGAACGGCGCCCTCGACCGGCAGCAACTCGAAGCCGTTGGTGGCGGCGAGTTCCGCCAGCGTCCCCTGCGGGTAACCTGTGGTCTGGAAGTAACCGTCGAGCGAGCCGTCCTTGAGCTTTTCGGCACATTGGACCTGCTTGAGATACTCCGGCCTGATATCCCGCTCGGATATCCCGTAAGCCGCAAGCAACGCGCGCGCATTGACGAGCGTGCCGGAGCCGGGTTCGTCGAGCGACACGCGCTTGCCTTTGAGATCGGCGATCGACTTGAACCCCGCGCCCTTCCTGACCACCACATGCACACTCTCGGGAAAGAGGTTCGCGATGACGCGCAGCTCCTCGATTTTGGGCTTGCCCTCGTAGATGCCGGTGCCCGTGTAGGCCCACGCATTGATGTCGGCCTGGCTGAAACCGGACTCCATCGAGCCGCCGACGATGCCGTTGACGTTTGCCACCGAGCCGTTGGTGGCGACTGCGCTCACGTTGACCTTGTCGGTCGAGATCGCGTTCGCGATCATGCCGCCGACCGGGTAATAGGTGCCGCCTGTGCCGCCTGTGCCGATGCGGAAAAATCGCTGCTGGGCGAGCGCCGGCCAGCCGGTAAATCCGAGAGCGCTTAAGCCCGCGCCAAGCGCGAGGGCGTCTCGGCGGGTGATCGTGATCATGAGTTGGTCCTCCCTGGGTTGCCTGCCATCAGCTTGCACTTGGAACGCATGCGCTGTCCATCGTTGCGGAGCAACACGGGGTCGACGCGCGCGGGCGAACGTGGTTCGATAAACCGATGTCAAAACATACACCTGTCGATCTCGGCGCGATGATTTCCGGCATCCAGCGCTGGGTCGAAACCGAAAGCCCGACGCGCGACACAGCCGCCGTCAACCGCATGATCGATCGGGTGCAGGCGGATGTCGCCGGTTACCCGGTGACAGTCGAGCGCGTGCCCGGCAAGGGCGGGTTTGCCGACAACCTGATCGTGCGCAACCGCGCGGCGGGCGACGGAGCCGGCATTCTGCTGCTGTCTCATATCGACACTGTGCATCCGATCGGCACGCTTGCGGGCCCGCTGCCGTTTCGCCGCGACGGCGATCGGCTCTATGGGCCCGGCCTGTTCGACATGAAGGGTGGGGCGTATCTGGCGCTCGAGGCATTTCGGCAGGTGGCTAAGGCGGGCACGGCGAAACTGCCGGTGACGTTCCTGTTCACGCCGGACGAGGAAGTCGGCAGCCCGACGTCGCGCCACCTGATCGAGGCCGAGGCGAAGAAGGCACGCTATGTGCTGGTGACCGAGCCGGCGCGCGACGGCGGCAAGGTCGTGACCGCGCGCAAGGGCGTCGGCCGCTTCGAGGTGAAAACCATCGGAGTGCCGGCGCATTCGGGTGCGCGCCATCACGACGGCCGCAGCGCGATTAAGGAGATGGCGCGGCAGGTGCTGGCGATCGAGGAGATGACCGACTACGCGCGCGGCGTGACCACGACGGTGGGCATGATCGCGGGCGGCACCGCGCCGAACGTTATCCCGCAGCATTGCCACATCACCGTCGACCTGCGTGTGTGCGATGAGGCGGCCGGCACGGAATTCGAGGCGAAGATCCTGGGCCTGGCGCCGTTCGATCCGGGCGTGAAGGTCGAGGTGAGCGGCGGCATGAACCGTCCGCCATTCGAGAAGTCGACCGCGATCGACGTGCTGTTCCGCCACGCTCAGGCCGTCGCGCGCGGCATCGGCTTCGACCTGCAGCACACCGACATGACCGGCGGCGGCAGCGACGGCAATTTCACCGCCGCGCTCGGCGTGCCGACGCTCGACGGGCTCGGCATCGACGGCGACGGCGCACACACCGAGTGGGAGCACGGCCTGATCTCGTCGATCGAGCCGCGCACCCTGCTGATGCGGGGATTGCTGGAAACGCTGCAGTAGCGCTACCAAACTTCCTTGATGATCAGGAACAGGCCGAACAGGCTGACGAACCACACAGCCGTGCGCAGGTAGACGATGCCCGCGAGATAGACCGGCCAGTAGACGACGCGCGCCCAGAAGAAGATCGTCGCGCCGTAGGCCGCTTGCGCGGATTTGCCTGCGATACTCGCGGCGAGCATGACGGCGAGAAACATCACCATCGCTTCGAGTTGATTGCGCGCCGCGCGGTCGGCGCGCCCGGCCATTCCCATCGGCGCCGCGATCCCTTCGCGGTTTCCGAACGGCACCATCACGCCGCCCGGTTCCCAGACCTTCGCGCAGAACGCGCTCGCCACCAGCAGCATCACGAGCGTCAGAATTCCCGACCAGATCAACGCCTGAACTGTCGTCATCATGGTGTCTCCCCCAGCTCCAGAGAACGTCGCGGCGGAAGCTTGACGAGAATTCGTGCCGGCCGCAATGCCGTCACAACGATGTCAGGAAAACTGGCGCACCAGTGCGAGACCCGCGAACAGCCCGCCGATCGAGAGCGCCACGGACGCCGCGATATAGAGCGCCGCCATTCCAAGCTCGCCGCGCTCGTAGAGCAGCGCCACGTCGAGCGAGAACGCCGAGAATGTCGTGTAGCCGCCGAGAATGCCGGTGGTGAGGAACAGCCGCCACGTCTGCGAGGCGTCGCCTTTGAAGGAGAAATAGGCCGCGAGGATTCCCATCACCAGCGAGCCGGTGACGTTCTCGGTCAGCGTCGCGTAGGGAAATGCGGTGCCGAGCAGGCGCGCCGAGGCGAGATTGACGCCATGGCGCAGCGCGGCGCCGATCCCGCCGCCCAGGAAGACGATCAGGAAGCTCATCTGTCACTCCCCACCCGGTCCGTCGCCGATTCCCCCAAACGAACCCAGACCTTAACAGCTCGCTGCCCGATACGGCACTCATCACAATATTCCATTGATGAAAGATAGTCATTCAAAATCAGTGTGTTAGTGGTATAGGGGATCACGCCTGTCCCCGCCCCATATTGACTTTTCGATCCCTTGAAACTTATCTGAGAATGAACGCTCACTCTTTCTTATTGCGGGGCACAATTTTCATGCGTCGGGCCAATGCCCAACTTCAAGCCGATCGCCGCAGCGAAATCCTCGCGGCCGCGCAAAGCTGCTTCGCGCGCGCTGGCTTCCACCAGACCTCGATGCAGGAGATCTGCACCGAAGCCGGCATGAGCCCGGGCAATCTCTATCGCTACTTCCGCTCCAAGGAAGACATCATCGCCGGCATCGCGGAGCGCGATCGCGCCGAGACCGCGCAGCAATTCGCTGCGGTTGGCCAAGGCAACTTCTTCGAGGGCCTCGCGGTGCTCGCGCAGCATCATCTGGTCGAGCGCAGCGTGGAGGAAGTCGCGCTCTGTGCCGAGATCATGGCGGAGAGCCGCCGCAATCCTGCCGTCGCGCGCATCTATCAGGACATGGAATCGGACGTACGGGCACGCTTCATCACGCTGCTGCAACGCGCCGCCGAGCGGGGTGAAATCCGCGGCGATCTCGATCTCGATGGCGTTATCACGGTGCTGTTCGCACTTGCGGATGGGCTCTCGTGGCGCCGCGCGGTCGAGCCCGCGTTCAACACCGAAGCCGTGATGCCGCTCGTCCTGCGCATGGTTGAGCAACTGCTCGTCAGTCCGGTGCCGCACAACGACAATAGGGTCGGGGCCTAGAGTCATGAAAGCCGCTCGTTTCGCTGCCGTCGGCCTTGTGGTCGCCGCCGTCGCCTGGATCGCTTCCGGGCATCTGTTTCCGCATGAGACCGCGGAAAGCCGCGCCGCGGTTCAGCCCGAGGCGAAGCAACCGAAGCTGTTCCGCGTTTCCGTCATGGAAGCGCGCGTCGAGCCGCGCAGCCGCAATCTTGTGCTGTCGGGCCGCACCGAGGCGGACAGGAAGATGATGCTCATGGCCCGCGCCGACGGCACCATCAGCGAGCTGAAGGTGCGGCGCGGGCAGTTCGTGAAGCAGGGCGATGTGATCGCCGTACTTTCCGATGAAGCGCGCGAAGCCCGCGTCCTGCAGGCACGCGCGATGCTGATGCAGCGCAAGACCGAGCTCGCCGCGAAGATGAGGCTGGTCGAGCAAGGCACGATGCCGAAGCTCGAAGCCGTCAATCTCGAAACGCAATTCAAAGCGGCCGAAGCGGGGCTTGCCGCCGCGGAGGCCGAGAAGGACCGCAGCGTCATTCGCGCGCCCTGGTCGGGGATCGTGAACGACGTCCCGGTCGAGGTCGGGCAGGCCGTGCTGCAGATGATGGGCAAGGAAATCGCGCAGATCGTCTCGATCGATCCGATCCTTGCGGTCGTCGAGGTTGCGGAACGCAATCTTGCGGGCGTGCATCTTGGCGATGCGGCCGAGATCCGGCTCGTCACCGGCAAGAAGGCGAACGGCAAGGTCCGGTTCATCTCCAAGACCGCAAGCGCGAGTACGCGCACGTATCGGGTGGATGTGGAAGTTCCGAATGCGGACGGCTCGATCCCGGACGGCATCACCACCGAGGTCACGATCCCGCTCACTGCGGTTTCGGCCGCGCGCGTGCCGCGCTCGGCGCTGACATTTTCGTCTGCGGGCGATCTCGGCGTGCGCATCGTCGATGCTGCCAACAAGGTGGCGTTCGTGCCGGTCTCGGTCGTCGAAGACCAGCAGGAGAACATGTGGGTCGGGGGTCTTGCTGACGCCGCAAGGGTGATCGTGCAGGGACAGGATTTCGTGCGCGAAGGTCAGGTGGTCGATCCGGTCGCGGCCGGCGAAGCGCCGAAGACCGCCGCGCGCTGATAACGGACGCCGCTAATGGCAAATCCCGTCGACTACGCCATCAATCACGCGCGCCTGACCATCGCGGCGCTCGTCTTCCTGCTCGTCGCGGGCCTCGTCGCCTATATGACGATCCCGAAGGAAGCCGAGCCGGACGTCAAGATTCCCATCATCTATACGCTGCTCACCCAGCGCGGCATCAGCCCTGAGGACGCCGAGCGGCTGCTGATCAAGCCCGTCGAGACCAAGCTCAAGTCGGTCTCGAACGTGAAGGAGATGCGCGCCACCGCTTACGAGGGCGGCGCCTACGTGCTGCTCGAATTCCAGGCCGGCTTCGATTCGAAGTCCGCGCTTGCGGATGTGCGCGCCAAGGTCGACGAGGCGAAGCGCGACTTGCCGCGCGATGCCGACGAGCCGACCGTGCAGGAGGTCAATCTTTCGCTCTATCCGGTGCTGGTGGTCGCGCTTGCGGGCGACCTGCCGGAGCGCACGCTCGCGCGGCTTGCGCGTAACGCCAAGAGCGCGATCGAGCAGGTGCCTGGTGTCATCTCGGCGGAAGTCCGCGGCGTGCGCGACGAGGCGGTCGAAATCGTCGCCGAGCCGATGCTGATGAAAAGCTACGGCGTGTCGCTGGAGCAGCTCATCGCCATCACGCAGCAGTCGAACAGCTTGGTGGCCGCGGGCGCACTCGAAGGCGCCACGGGGCGCTTCGCCGTGAAGGTGCCGGCGCTGATCGAGAAGCCGCAGGACATGCTGAAGATTCCAATCGCGGCGAGCGCCGGCGCGGCCGTGACGCTCGGCGATGTCGCGCAAGTGAAGCCGACGTTCAAGGATGCGACCTCGATTACGCGCGTCAACGGCCGCCCCGCGATGACGATCGAAGTTTCCAAGCGCACCGGCGCTAACCTGATCGAGACGGTGGACGGCGTGAAGTACGTCGTCGAGCAGTTGAAGAAGCAATGGCCGGAGCAGCTGCAAGTCTCCTACACGCAAGACAAGTCGAAGACCATTCGCCAGATGCTCGCCGACTTGCAGAATTCGGTGATCACCGGCGTGCTGCTGGTCGCCATCATCATCCTGTTCGCGCTCGGCTTCCGCGCCTCGCTGTTTATCGGCATCGCGATTCCGGCCTCGTTCCTGGCCGGCGTGCTCGGGCTGCAGCTCGCCGGGCTGACCGTCAACATCGTGGTGCTGTTCTCGCTCATCCTCGCGGTCGGCATGCTGGTCGACGATGCGATCATCGTGTCGGAATTCGCCGAGCGGCGCATGGCCGAAGGCATGCCGCCGCGCGAAGCCTATTCAATGGCCGCAAAGCGCATGGCGGGCCCGGTGACGGCTGCGACCGCAACGCGCGTTGCGGCGTTCTCGCCGCTGCTGTTCTGGCCCGGCGTGGTCGGCGAGTTCATGAAATACATGCCGATCACGCTGATCGCGACATTGTCCGCATCGCTTGTGGTCGCGCTGTTCTTCACCCCGACGCTCGGCGCGCTGCTTGGCCGCGCCGCGCCGGTGCCGCACGATGAACGCGCCCGGGACGGCGGGCCCTATATGCGTATGGTGAAGCTCGCGCTCGCGTATCCGGGCACGACGCTGCTGCTCGCGGTCGTGCTGCTGATCGCGGTGCAGATGGCCTATGGCAAGTTCGGGCGCGGCGTGGAGTTCTTCCCCAAGGTCGAGCCCGATTACGGGCAGGTGGTGATCCACGGGCGCGGCAATCTCTCGCTCGGCGAGAAGGATCGGCTGGTTCGCAGCGTCGAGGAGCGCGTGCTGAAGTTCTCCGGGCTGAAGACCGTCTACACGCGTGCCGGCGAACAGCCGCGCCAGAACAACGAGCTTGGCGAGGACACGATCGGCGTGATCCAGTTCGAATTCGCGAACTGGCAGACCCGCCCGCCCGCGCACGAGATCATGGACGCGATCCGCGACAGGACCGCGGACATTCCGGGCATCCTCGTGGAAGTCACGGCGCCGCGCGCGGGTCCGCCGACCGGCAAACCGGTGCAGATCCAGCTGTCCGCGCTCGATCCGGACCTGCTGCCGGCGGCCGCGAAGAAAGCCGCCGCGATCCTCTCGGCGCGCTCCGACGTGCGCGACGTCGACGACGGGCTGCCGCTGCCTGGCATCGACTGGCGTCTCGAGGTGAACAAGGCCGAGGCCGCGAAGTATCAGGCCAACGTCAATACCGTGGGCACCGGCGTACAGCTCGTCACCAACGGCGCGAAGATCACCGAATACCGGCCGTCCGACAACGACAAGGCGGTCGACATCCTGGTGCGCTTCCCACCCGACCGGCGCAGCCTCGAACAGATCGACGAATTGCGCATCCAGACGCCGGTCGGCCACGTGCCGATCGGAAACTTCATCACGCGCGTGCCGGCGCAGCGCGTCGGCAACATCAACCGGATCAACGGCAGCCGCGTCATCACGGTGTCGTCCAACGTCGCCGAGGGCGTGCAAAGCGCGAATGTGCAGAAAGCGATCGCCGCGGACCTCGCCAAGACCGACCTCGGTCAGAATGTGACGTTCCGTCTCAAGGGCGAAGACGAGGAGCGCGAGAAGGCCGGCGCCTTCCTGATGAAGGCGTTCGGCACCGCGTTGTTCTTGATCTTTGCGATCCTGCTGGCGCAATTCAACAAATTCATCTCGGTCGGCCTCGTGCTCACAGCGGTGGTGCTCTCCACCATCGGTGTGCTGATCGGCCTGATGGTGATGGGCCAGTCATTCGGCGTCGTGATGACTGGGATCGGCGTGATCGCGAACGCAGGCGTGATCGTGAACAACAACATCGTGCTGATCGACACCTACGACCGGCTGCGGCGCGAGGGCGTTGCGGCCTACGACGCCATCATCGAGACCTGCCGCGAGCGCGCGCGGCCGGTGGTGTTGACCGCCGTGACGGCGATCCTTGGCGTGCTGCCGATTGCGTTCGGCATGAACATCGAGTTCATGACGCGCGAGATCACCATCGGGGCGCCGGCGACGCAGTGGTGGATCCATCTCTCCACCGCGATCGTGTTCGGGCTCGGCTTCGCGACGGTGCTGACGCTGATCGTGACGCCCGCCGCGCTGATGGCGATTGCGAATTTCGCGGCGTGGCACGAGCGGCGCAGAGCCATGCGCGCGGAGCGCAGGGCTGCGCGCCTTGCGGTAGTGCAGCCGGCCGAATAGCTGTCGTCCCCGCGAAGGCGGGGACCCAGTAAATACCAACTTTGGTATCGGCACGGACGTGGACAATTGATCGGTCTGTGATTACTGGATCGTCCGCCTTCGCGGACGATGACGGAGAGAAATTTGCTCGACCCGACGCCGCTGGTTTCGAAAACGCCTGTCATTCCGGTGCTCACTATCGAGCGCGCCGCCGACGCGGTGCCACTCGCGCGCGCGCTTGTTGCGGGCGGCCTTCCGGTGATCGAGGTGACACTGCGCACCCAGGCGGCATTGGATGCGATCAAGGCGATTGCAGTGCAAGTGCCGGCTTGTGTCGTCGGTGTCGGGACGGTGACGCGCGTTTCCGATATTGCGGCCGCGATTGCGGCGGGAGCGAAGTATCTGGTGAGTCCGGGCACGCCGTCTGAGCTTGCGACCGCGCTTGCCGGAGCGTCCGTACCGGTGCTGCCCGGCTGCGCGACGGTTTCGGAAGCGATGGCGCTGTCTGCTCGGGGCTTCAAGGTTCTAAAGTTCTTTCCGGCTGAAGCTTCCGGCGGCGTCGCGTGGCTGAAGTCTGTCGCGGCACCGCTGCCCGATTTGAAATTCTGTCCGACCGGCGGAATCGATTCCAAAAACATTGCAACGTATCTCGGCTGTCCGAACGTGCTCGCGGTCGGCGGCTCGTGGGTCGCGCCGAAAGATGCGATCGCAGCCGGCGATTTCGCCCGCATCACGCGGCTGGCGCGCGAGGCGTCCGCGCTGCGCCACGCCGCATGAGCCGACCGGCGCGCAAGCGGCGTGCGTTCGACTGGTCCGCGGCCGTCATCGCGACGCTCGCGCTCACATCGGCGGTCGCCGTCTTCGTGCGCGACGGGCAGGCGCGCTTCTTCGCGATCCTCATCGAGGATCTTTCACTGTTCGGCACGATGCTGCCGAAGGTTCTGGCGGGTTGCCTGATCGGCGCGTTCGTCACGCTGCTGCTGCCGCGCGAGACGATCGCGCGCTGGGTGGGGGCCGAGTCCGGCATCGGCGGCATCCTGGTGGCGACGGTCGCGGGTGCGATCCTGCCGGGCGGCCCGTTCACGATCTATCCGATCGCGGGAGCGCTGCTCGCCGCCGGCGCCGACGCGGGCGCGGCCTGCGCATTCGTGATTTCGTGGACCCTGCTCGGATACACGCGTGCGATTGTCTGGGAGCTGCCGTTCTTCGGGCTCGATTTCGTCACCTGGCGCATCGTCTTTTCGTTGCCGCTGCCGATCCTTGCCGGCCTCGCGGCGCGCGCTGCCTGGCGGCTGATGAAGCCGGCCGCGCCATGAACCTCATCATCGACATCGCGCTGTGGGCGATCGTGATCGCGCTCGGCCTCACGCTGTTCCTGCGCGACCAGCCGATGTTCGCCGACTCGCTGCGCTTTGCGCGGCGCGAGTTCTTCGCGCTGCTGCCGCGCATTGCGATCGGCATGCTTGGCGCGGGCTTCATCGCCGAGCTGCTGCCGGGCCAACTCATTCCGGGCTGGATCGGGGCGGAGACCGGTACGCCGGGGCTCGCGCTTGCGAGCGTGCTCGGTGCGCTCACGCCCGGCGGGCCGGTGGTCGGCTTCGCGATCGCGACCGCGGCGCTCAAGAGCGGGGCAGGGGCTCCGCAGATCATCGCGTATACGACCGCCTGGGCGCTGTTCGCGATCCCGCGCGTGCTGGTGTTCGAAATCCCCTCGATGCCCGCGCGCGTGGTGTGGCTGCGCGTCGCCGTCTCGCTGCCGCTGCCGTTCCTCGCCGCATGGGCCGCGATGGTGGTGGGAAGGCCGTAGCTCTGGTCGTCATTCCGGGACGCCGCGAAGCGGCGAGCCCGGAATCCATAACCACGAACCTCTCGATGTGGCACTGTCTGAGACATCCAATCTGATCTTGGGGTTATGGGTTCCGGGCTCCGGCCTGCGGCCGGCCCCGGAACGACGGCGGAGCTAATGCATCGCCCCCGCCGCCCTCGGCATGATCGCGCCGCGGTGGCGGATCTTCTCACCGGCGAGCGCATGCGCGGCAAGCGCTGCGGCGACCGGCGTCTCGCCATTGAGCCGCGCCGCCAGATACGCGGCGTTGAACGAGTCCCCCGCCGCCGTCGTGTCGACCGGCTCGACCACCTGCGGCACCGGGACAAACTCGCGGCCGGACTTGTCCGCGACCAGCGCGCTTTCCGAGCCGTTCTTCACCACGATCTCGCCGATGCCGAAGGCTTGCAGGCGATTGACCGTCGCTTCCGGATTGGCATCGCCCCACAGCGTCGCCTCGTCCTCGAAGGTCGGCAGCGCGATGTCGACGCGCTTCAGCGCTTCGGCGAACACCGTGCGGGTGCGCGCCACGTCGCCCTTCCAGCCGCGCGGGCGGAAATTGCCGTCGAACGCCACCATCACGCCCTGCCGGCGCGCCAGTTCCAGCGCCGCGAGAAAGCGCCCGAGCCCGGTGTTGGAATAAAGCGACAGCGTCACGCCGGAGAAATAGACGAGCCGCGCCGAAAGCAGCGCTTCGGCGATCGCCGGCCATTCGGGCAGTTCGAACAACTCGCGCGCCGGCGAGGTGTCGCGCCAGTAGAAGAACTTGCGCTCACCCTTGTCGTCGGTTTCGATGACGTAGAGGCCCGGCATGCGGCCCGGCACGCGCACGATCAAGTCTGCGTTCACGCTCTCGGCCGATGCGAGTGACATCAGCGCGCCGGAGTAAGGATCGTCGCCCATCGCGGTCGCGTAGGCGGAAGGAATGCCCGCGCGGGCGAGATAGACCGCGGTGTTGAACGTGTCGCCGCCGAACGAGAGGCCGTAGCGATTGTCGAGCCCACGCGCGAGCTCGACCATCACTTCGCCGACACAGATGACGCGGGATTTCTCGGGCATCGGGTCACCGGGTTTCGTGGTGAATGAAGCATGGGGAGAAAGAGAAGCCAACGCTCCGCCTGTCATTCCGGGGCGCGCCGAAGGCGCGAGCCCGGAATCCATAACCACAACTCTTTCGCTGTCGCTCGGTCTGCATTCCCGTCTCATCCTTCATGGTTATGGATTTCGGGCTCCTCGCTTCGCTCGGCCCCGAATGACGCAGCGGCCCTAGCCAACGCTCCGCCGCCCGCTTGTCGTGGCGCGCGGGCTGCGCCTTGTCCGTTACCCCCTTCAAAAATGCGAGGGGGATGGAGCGCTGGACGGCGCTGGCGCGATTGACGGACGCGCCCGGTGGCCCGCCTCGCGGCCGAGCCCATCTCCGGAAAGTTCGGCCGGAGATCACCGGCCCATACGGGGACCGGCGCGCCTTCCGGCGCTCCACCGCGGCGTTTTCCTTGCTGCGCCGGGCCGCGCTTTCGAACGGCGGCGCGAAGCATGCCCGCCCTCCGTCAGCCAGCTCCTGGCAGGGGACCGTTGTGTCCCCGGGCGGAGCCCCGACGCAGCCCGGGTGCGCGGCTGCGAACCGCGCCCGCGGGCGCCGCACCAACCAAGGCCCGGGATTACCGGGCGCCGGCTGCCGGATTGAGGACCTGTTCTCCGGTCCCGCCTCCGGCCTGCTCCGCCATCAAGACGCCTCTAGATGACGCCCCTCTGCGAGCAGGGTCGTAGGAAAATAGAGGCTTCTCGACGGATGTCAAGGTACTAAGTACTATAGTAGGTCTATAAGCTCTATAGTCTGAATTTTTATTTCCGGTTGAATTGCGCGCAGAAGGCTGGATGCTGTGATGGGGATGGACTGCCATCATGACAGTACCGACGACCGCACCTCGCCGAGATCTGAGATGGTTGGGCCGAGCCCTATCAGATGGCGTGCTTGTTGCTGCAGCCGTCTTTGCGCTTTGGGAGCTCAAGGATACGTGGGTCCCTCTACTTTATTGGACGCGCGATCAAACCGCCGCGGCCGTCGCATCGGACCGCTGGAGTAAACTCGCACTCGGCTGGCACACCGTCGCTGCGTCCTTTGCCGTAACTTTCCTGGCGGCGAGCATTCTCGAGCTCGCAAACGCCTTTCTTCCCGATCGCTTCTCGCTCTTGCGGGGCGCGCGTCCGTCCAGTCACTTGGGCCGATTTGTGTTGGGTTTTCTCAGTCTGGCCGCGTGGGCCGCGCTTGCTTGCATCGCCATAGAGCTGGTGATCGCGATCTATCGCGTCGGACGCCTCGGTGTGCCCGTCGCACTGGCACCGAATCGGATCGAAGCTGGATTCTTCACCCTCTTTGGCCTGTTGCTCGTTGGGAAAGTTTGGCTGAGCATTCATCCCGCTGCCGTGGTGACGCTGCGACAGATGCTCAACTGGAGTTCACTTTCAAGTTGGGCAACGAAACAGAAGTGGCTGAATTACGCCTTCCTGGGCTTGATCGTAATGGTTTATGCCGCTTGGTATCTGCAAAGCTCCGATAGCAAATTCATCAGGGACTTGAATGACGCTCTCACTTTCAAATTTGCCGGCTTCGAGATCAAAGCCTCACAAATTCTGACGCTCGAGGCCCTCGGTTTTCTGATTGGAATTCTTGCGACCGCGCTCTATGCGTTGAGCGTGCCGATCATGTTCGGCAGTCGCACGTTGAACACCCGCGAGGCGTTGCGCCGTACGGTGCGACAGTGCGGCAAGGACTTGCTTGGAAGTCATCTCACCGGGACACTCGAATTCTATCGCGATGTACTGAAGAACAAATTGGAATGGAGGACTCACAATTGGGACGAAGTCAGTACCCAACTCGAAAAGATCAAAGCTGACCAATTGCCCGACGAACGACTCAGGGAAGCTTCCTTGGCCGTCGCGCTATTTCCTGCAGATGACGACCTCCTGAGAGACCTGGGCGAACGACTATTCAGCTTCGTGCGTCCATGGCGCCGTTATCTCATTTCTACGCTGTTGTTGACCGCTGAAATTCTAACCGCCCTGCCGGTGCTAATTCGCCTTAGCGTTCTGTTCCTCCCGAAACTCGCAGAGGATCCGCATTCATGGCTGTTCTAGATCCGCCTCCGACAATGAAGCCGCAGCCAAAATACTTCTGGATTCCCTTTCGGGGGAAAGCCCTTCAACAAGGAGCGTTGTACGCGCTTGTTCCGGATGAAGACCCGCATTTAAGAATTGTCCACGAGGCAGCCGACATTCGCGTGGAGTTCGACTTGACGGGAATGCAGCATGTCTTGGTGCGGCTTGGCGCCCGCTATCGGGCCTTGCAAGCGTTGCCAGGGTCCACCTATCACCAACGACCGGTCTCGGATGAGTTCCAATCAATTGTGCGGCTCTAGGGGGAGCAAATGCGTTGGCGGCACAGAATATTGCTGCGGAACGAACGAGGTGGTTGGCGCGTGTGACGGCGAGACTCGATGCCCTAAGGAGCCGGTCATTGGGTGACGGCCATCGCTTCGACGTGCGCGGGACGGCCTCGCGCCCTGGCCGTAACCAGCGCCCGCTGTTCAGCGTTATTTTCCGGACCTCGCTCCGATCGCCGACTACTACCCGGGCTACGACGTGATCTCTTGGGCGGGCCTGTTCGCGCCGACCGGCACATGGGTCCTAAACACGCTACGCACCGAGATTCAAAGGGTGCTTGCCGATCCAAACCTTGAACTCGCCAAAAAATTCGGGCCGGAACTGCTCGTTCTGTCCGCATCGAGCTCCTGGTCTCCTGCGCACTGTTTTGGAACCGAAAATGCATGCGAAACGTTCTCCTGCCAAGGAGACCTCCCATGCGCGATACTCTTCACGACGTGATCGCAAGCGATATTCCGCCACCGGTCGAGCGGGCGCCGCTCGAACTCGACGACGACATCACCCGCAAAGACGCCTGGCTGTTCGCGCCGCTGATCGCGGCGGCGCTCGCACTGCCGCTGGTCGCGACCGTGCTGCTCGCAGCCAGCGTCTGGCATCTCGCCAGCAACGAACCGTCGATCGCCTCCACGCAGTCGACGACGTTCGCCAGCCGCTGGCCGCACAAGACGCTGCCCGTGATACGTTGACGCCATAGCGGCGGCCCTACCGCCGCCACCGTGGACATGCCAATTTCGGGCATGTCCACCGCGCCGCATTTTTCCATCGACCCGCAGGACTTCTGGCGCGATCCCTATCCGGCCTTCGCGCGCATGCGGCGCGAGGCGCCGATCGCGTTCGTGCCGCAGCTCGGCTCCACGTTGTTCACACGGCGCGACGACATTTTCGTCTGCGAGAAGCGGATCGACGTGTTCTCCTCGCACCAGCCGGCCGGCCTGATGAACCGCCTGATGGGCCACAACATGATGCGCAAGGACGGCGAGGCGCACATGGCGGAGCGCTCGGTCTATTTTCCGGCGGTGTCGCCGAAGGCGGTGCGCGCGCATTGGCGCGCCAAATTCCAGGCGCATGCGGACCGCATTCTCGAGGCGCTTGCGCCCAAGGGTCGCGCGGATTTGCTGACCGACTTCGCGCTGCCGCTGTCGGGCGAGTGCCTCAAGTCCGTCACCGGGCTCACCAACATCCGCTTTTCCGACATGGACGCGTGGTCGCAGGGCATGATCGACGGCATCGCGAATTACGCCGGCGATCCCGCGATCGAGGCGCGCTGCCACGCGGCGACCGCCGGCATCGATGCGGCGATCGACGAGATGCTTCCCGTGGTGCGGAAAGTCCCGAACCATTCGCTGCTCAGCGTGATGATCCACGGCGGCATGCCGGAAGAGAACGTGCGCCACCACATCAAGCTGACGATCTCGGGCGGGCAGAACGAGCCGCGCAAGGCGATCGCGGGCTGCATCTGGGCGCTGCTGACGCATCCCGAGCAGTACGCTCTCGTGCGCGACGGGAAGGTCACGTGGTTGCACGTATTCGAGGAGTTCGCGCGCTGGATCTCGCCGATCGGCATGTCGCCGCGCCGCATCGCCAAACCTTACGTAGTGAACGGCGTGGCGCTCGAGCCGGAAGACCGCGTGTTCCTGATGTTCGGCTCGGCCAATCGCGACCAGGCGCATTTCGCCGACGCGGAGAAATTCGATCTCGCGCGCGACACAGCCAAGAGCATCGCGTTCGGCGCGGGCCCGCATTTCTGCGCGGGCGCCGCCGCTTCGCGCGCGATGATCGCCGATGTCGCGCTGCCGGGCGTGTTCGCGCGGCTGAACGGGCTGCGGCTGGACGAAAGCGAGCCGGTGCGCATCACCGGCTGGGCGTTCCGCGGATTGCAGAACTTGCCGGTGACGTGGGATCCGTAGGGCGGGCAAAGCGATGCGTGCCCGCCGACGCGCAGGTGGCGGGCACGTCGCTTCGCTCCTTTGCCCGCCCTACAAGGTGTTCAGGGTTTCCCGCGCTTTGGTGCGGGCTTGCTGGCCGAGTTGGCGAGCACTGCGCCCCCCGCCGCTCCGGCTGCAACGATGGCGAACATGACCAGGACGTAGTCATTGGTAAAGAGGCCCAGCGGCGATTGGTGGAAGACGTCGACACTCTGCGCGTAGGCAACGCCTATGATGCCGCCGACGGTTAGTCCGACCGAACCGCCTTTGACCCACGGCTGCCGGCTTTCCTTCTCGTAGGCCCCCTCTTCGAGCTTGCGGATGCCGACGTTCAGCGTCCCGCGGTTGATCTCGTCTTCCAGCCTCTTCTGCTCCCTGCGATCCATGTCAGGCCTCCGCCCCGGCATATTTTCCCGCGGTCGCGGGAAACAACGCCTTCACAATCTTCATTTTGGAGATATCCGCGGTCGCGTCCATGTGCAGGAAGATCGCGGCATCGCGGAACAGTTTCTCCACGCCGAAGTCGAGCATGACGCCGTTGCCGCCGTGCAGCTCCATGGCGTGCTGCGCCACCTTCATGATCTCTTCCGAGGCGAACACCTTCACCATGTTGCACAGCGTGTCGGCATCGGCGGCGTTGTCGTCGACCGCTTGCGCGGCGCGGCCGAGCAGCGCGCGCACCGCCTCGATGCGCGTCGCCATGTCGGCGAGCCGCAGCGCCACGGCCTGATGCTTGATCAAAATGCGCCCGCCCTGCACGTAGTTCTGCACATAGTCCGACGTCATCTCGAAGGCGCGCACGCCGACGCCGAGATTCTTCGAGGCCTGGATGATCTTGCCGGGACGGAAATAGATGCCGGCCTTGCCGAGCGCGTCGTTCTCGACCAGCAGATGATCCGCCGGCACGCGCATATCCTCGAACACGAGCTCGCCATTGTTCATGAAGCGGCAGCCCATCGTCTCGTTGCAGCGCGCGACGGTGAGCCCCTTCGTGTCGCGCGGCACGAGGAAGCTCGATGTGCCCTGCAACATGCCGACTTTGGGATTGGTGTTCGCATAGACCACGTAGAGGCCGGCGTCATAGCCGTTCGAGATGAACTGCTTGCGGCCGTTGATGACCCAGTGGTCGCCGTCCTTCACGGCGCGCGTCTGCATCGCGGCTTCCGGCACGTTGTAGGGCAGCCAGCGGTCGGACGCGCCGCGCGGCTCGGTCAGGCAATGCGCGAGCAGGAATTGCGGGTCGGCGACGAGGCGCGCGAACCATTTCTCCTGCAGATGGCGCGGCGCGAGGTTGCGCAGCAGCACCGAGACCTTCCAGTTCTGCACCAGCTTGTCGGCAAGGCCTGAATCGCCGCGCGCGATCTCTTCCGAGATGAGCGCAAAGGTCTGCACCTCGGAGCCTGGCTCAAGCTCGATGCCGCCGAACTCCTCCGGCACGCCGAGCGTGCGGATGCCGATCCGGTCCGCGCCTTCGAGGATCGAGGCGGGCAGACGCGTATCGGGGTTCATGTCCCATTCGCGCTGCCAGTTCGCCCTCATGAACGGGATCACCACGTCGTCCACGAACGCGCGGCAGGACGCGCGCATCAGGTTTTGCTCCTCGGCCGGCGGCATTTCGCGATCTCCGTTAACTTTCGTTTGTGGACGAGCAGAAAGAGTACCCGAACGCGCCGTCGACCGGGAACCCGCACGGGGCACAAGTCGTTGGACTGGGATTGTCCTACATTGAGAGGAAAGCCGGTGCGGCTGACATCATTGATAGCGATCGTCGTGACCCTCGGCCTTGCGCCGGCCGCAATGGCGGCCTCGCGCGGGCTTACGTTACAGGATGTGAATACGGCGGACCTCGCCAAATCACCCGGAAAGGCGTCGCAAGCCGTCAACATCAAGGCGCAGGTTCTGCTCGACCGCGCCTCCTTTTCGCCCGGCGCGATCGACGGGCGCGAGGGCGACAATTTCGAGAATGCGCTGCGCGGTTTCCAGAAGAAAAACGCGCTCGGTGAGACCGGCAAGCTCGACAAGGCGACGTGGGACAAGCTCACGCAAGGGACCGAACCTGTGCTGATCGAATACACCATCACGGCAGCGGACGTGAAAGGCCCGTTCGCCGAGGAGATCCCGAGCAAACTCCAGGACAAGGCGAAGCTGAAGCGTCTCGACTACACCAGCGCGGCCGAGATGCTCGCCGAGCGCTTCCACATGGATCAGGATTTTCTTGAGACGCTCAATCGCGGCAAGGCGCTCGACAAGGCGGGGACTGCGATCCTCGTTGCAAACGTCAGCGTGAAACCGGTTTCGCTCGGCGCCCAGGCGGCGAAACTCGAAGTCGACAAGCAGAACAACGTGCTGCGCGTTCTCGCCAAAGATGGCGCGGTGCTTGCGGCCTATCCGGCGTCCGTCGGCAGCGAGGAGAAGCCGGCGCCCTCAGGTACGCTCAAGGTGGTGCGCGTTGCACGCAATCCGAGCTACACCTACGACCCCGCGTTCAAATTCAAGGGCGTGAAGGCCGACGAGAAGCTCCATATCGCGGCGGGACCGAACAATCCGGTCGGCTCGGTGTGGATCGCGCTCGACCAGAAGACCTATGGCATCCACGGCACCTCCGAGCCAACCCGGGTCGGCAAGGTTGACTCGCACGGTTGCGTGCGGCTGACCAACTGGGACGCGCTGGCGCTTGCCGGGATGGTGAAGAAGGGGACGGTGGTGGAGTTTATCGACTGATCACTTCTTGTGCTTTATTCTGTCGGGAGCGCTCGGGCGCGACCTAGCCTTACGGCGTCGCCCCGACTCTGCTCTAGTTTCTTGGCTTTCCATTTCCAAAGCGTGAGCAATCTTCGCTGCAAAACCAAAAAAGGTGTTTACCAAATACGGAGAGAGAATTTTCTCATCCTCGCCAAATGATCCCCCTCTAATCGCTTCGATAGTGTCTGTTACTATAGAAATGATTTGGTCGAATGCGTCATCAAATGCCATCAAAGGCTTGCGCGCCGCAGGGTGTCGATTGGCAAGTCGATTTCTCGTTATCCCTGCAATCTTGAGCAGTTCGCCTTGCCTTGCCTCAGTTCGAGGATTGAGAATTTCAGGTCTAAATTTCCCTTTCATAAATGCTTCAAAATACGCTTTCTCCGCCAACAACAAAAAGCTGAGACAGCTATCGAATACATCGCTCAGTTTTAGCTTTTTTATCGCTCGTTCAACTGGTCCACCCGCAATGAAAATATCATGAACGATAGCGTGACGTATCTGGAAGATTAATTCGATATCTTTTATTATCTTGTCATAATTGTTAGTTGCGATTAAAAGTATAGTTTTCTCGCCTTCGTCTGCGGTACTATTTGCAATACTCAAGAAAGATTGGCGAAGACTGCACCTCTTTCCCGTTAGAGCTCCCAATAGAGTTTCAAGTCTGCTTATCAGGGCTACGGCATCTGAAGCGCTTGTTGCTTCTGCAATGAGATCGGGTAGAGTTATGCTTTCATTCACTACGTGAAATATTAGGCCTAAGTCGAGTTTTCCCTCTCCATAAAGGGATTGAAAAAGATCGAAATCAGGTCCAACCGATTCTATAGTAAAACGGAATTTGTATTTGAGGTCTACCTCAAGGCATGTGGCCATTGCTACATACAAATAAGCCCGATCAAATTTCGAAGTTTGTTTGTCGTATATTTTGCGTGCGATTTCATTTATCTTTTTCTTCACGCGTTTTTCAAGCACATGCTCAGGTGCTTTGCCCACTTGCGTTAGGCGCTTGAACGCGAGAATTCTGTTTGCGTCTCTCTTCATTATGTGAAGGCGGCCTCGTTACGCTGCCTTGCGGCTGGACAAGAACTCGCCCATCCGGTCGAGCGCCTTCAAAATATTCTCCGTCGAGTTCGCATACGACACCCGCATATAGCCTTCGCCCAGAATGCCGAAGTCCGGGCCGCCGATCAGCGCGACGCCTGAATCCTCCAGCAGCGATGTGGCGAGCGGCTTGGCCTTCCAGCCGGTGCGCTTCACGTTCGGGAATGCGTAGAACGCGCCCTTCGGCATCACGCATGAGACGCCGGGCAGGCGGTTGAGCCCCTCGACCACGACCGCGCGGCGCTTGTCGAACTCCGCGACCATCTTGATCGAGGCGTCCTGCGGACCCGTCAAAGCCGCGAGGCCGGCGAACTGCGTCGGCGCGTTGACGCAGGAATAGAGGTTCACGGCGAGCTTGCGCGCGTAATCGTAGAGCTTGCCGGGCCATATCGCGTAGCCGAGGCGCCAGCCGGTCATCGCATAGGTCTTCGACCAGCCGTTCAGCAAAATCAGCCGGTCGCGGATCGACGGGTACGACAGCAGACACACGTGCGTCTCGCCGTCGTAGGTCATCTGGTCGTAGATCTCGTCCGACATGATCGCGACGTTCGGCCACTTCTCCAGGCCGGCGACGAACTTGTCGACCTCGGCCTTGGGCGTGACGCCGCCGGTCGGGTTGGCGGGCGAGTTCAGGATGATCAGCCGCGTCTTGTCGGTGATCAGGCCGAGCGTTTCATCCGCCGAGAATGCAAAGCCGTTCTCCTCGCGCACCGGGATCGGTACCGGCTTCGCGCCGGTGAACTCGATCATCGAGCGGTAGATCGGAAAGCCGGGGTCCGGATACATGATCTTGGCGCCTACTTCACCGAACATCAGGATCGACATGTACATGGTGGGCTTGCCGCCCGGCATGATCATCACTTCGTCCGGCGAGACCGTGACCTTGAAGCGCTTGTGCAGGTCGGCGGCGACGGCTTCGCGCAAGGGGAGGATGCCGGTCGCCGGCGTGTAGCCATGATGGCCGTCGCGCAGCGCCTTGATGGCGGCTTCGACGATGTGGTCGGGCGTGCGGAAGTCCGGCTGGCCGATGCCGAGATTGACGATGTCGCGGCCTTGGCCGGCCAGCGCGGTCGCGCGCGCCAGCACCGCGAAAGCGTTCTCCTCGCCGATCCAGTCGAAGTTTGCGACGGTACGAAGCATGGTGTTTCCTCGTTTCTTTCTTCCTTCCCTCTCCCCTTGAGGGAGAGGGTGGCTTCCGAGCGGAGCGAGGAAGCCGGGTGAGGGGTCCGTAAAGTTACCCCTCACCCGGTCTCGGCTTGCTTCGCTCGCCTCGACCACCCTCTCCCTCAAGGGAGAGGGTGTCCGAGCGTGTCTGCACCGGCTGCGCATATACCGGCAACGGCAAAAAGAAACTAGCTCTCGTCCTTCTCCAGCCGGGCGACCTGCACGTCGGCCATGCGCATCACCTCGAAGATGATCGCGACCGACCAGCCGATCAGCAGCAGGCCGTTGAGCGCGGTGATCGGACCGATCAGGCGCTTGCCTTCCGGCGGGACCGGGTTGCCGTAGCCGAGCGCTGTGTAGTTTTCGAACGCGAACTCGAACGCCGTCATGCTCTTCGGCGTGAAGCCCGCGAAACCGTAGTACAGGCTCCAGATGCCGATCTCGGCCACATGAGCGCACATCAGTCCGGTCATCGTCACGAAGAGCAGCGAAGTCATGCGCAGAAATGCGTGCAGATGATCGGTGCGGGCGGCGGTGCGGCGCGTCAACTCGATCACCATGCCGGTGATCAGCGCGTGGATGCCGAAATTGAGGAAGCTGACGAGGCCGCCGGCAAGAAGCTGATTCCACATGCGGCGGTGCGCTCCCTTGCAATGGCGCTGAACTTGAGCGCATTCTCGCGGCGAAATCAAACCGTTCCAATGTGGCGCCCGGCGCGCCTCCCGGGAGGAGAAGTCATGGCCAAAAATACGAAGAACAAGACCAAGAAACTGCCGAAGACGCCGCATCCGCGCGGCAAGAACCTGCGCTCGCAGCTCTGGTTCGACAACCCGGAAAATCCCGGCATGACGGCGCTGTATCTCGAGCGCTACATGAACTTCGGGCTTACCCCCAAGGAGCTGCGCTCCGGCAAGCCGATCATCGGTATCGCGCAGACGGGTTCGGACCTCTCGCCCTGCAATCGCCACCACCTCGAACTGGCGAGCCGCGTGCGCGAAGGCATCCGCGGGGCGGGCGGCATCGCGTTCGAGTTTCCGGTGCATCCGATCCAGGAGACCGGCAAGCGGCCGACCGCGGCGCTCGACCGCAACCTCGCCTATCTCGGTCTCGTCGAAATCCTCTACGGCTATCCGCTCGACGGCGTCGTGCTGATGACCGGCTGCGACAAGACCACGCCCGCCTGCATCATGGCAGCCGCGACGGTGAATATCCCTGCGATCGTGCTCTCGGGCGGGCCGATGCTGAACGGCTGGTGGAAAGGCGAGCGCTGCGGCTCCGGCATGGCGGTCTGGAAGGCGCGCGAGGAGATGGCGGCAGGCCGCATCGATCAGCAGGAGTTCGTCGACATCGCGGCCGCCTCCGCGCCGTCGGTCGGCCACTGCAACACCATGGGCACGGCCTCGACCATGAACGCGCTCGCCGAGGCGCTCGGCATGTCGCTGCCGGGCTGCGCGGCGATCCCGGCGCCCTACAAGGAGCGCGCGCAGATCGCCTACGAGACCGGCCTGCGCGCGGTCGAGATCGTGCACGAGGACCTGAAACCTTCCGACATCCTGACGCGCGCGGC
The DNA here is from genome assembly GCA_963778455.1 of uncultured Alphaproteobacteria bacterium. GTDB lineage: Bacteria > Pseudomonadota > Alphaproteobacteria > Rhizobiales > Xanthobacteraceae > PALSA-894. The sequence goes on along the minus strand of CAVZUL010000003.1, from coordinate 440,212 downwards.
GTTCGAGAACACCATCATGGCGAACTTGGCGATCGGCGGCTCAACCAATGCGCCGATCCACATCAACGCGATCGCGCGCCACATCGGCGTGAACCTGACGGTCGAAGACTGGGAAAAGGTCGGGCTCGATATCCCGTTGCTGGTCAACATGCAGCCGGCCGGAAGATATCTCGGCGAGGAATATTACCGCGCGGGCGGGCTGCCGGCCGTGATGAACGAGCTGCGCAAGGCCGGAAAGCTGCACGAGGGTGCGCTCACCGTGAACGGCAAGACGATGGGTCAGAACGTGAAGCGCGCGACCATCGAGGACGCGGACGTGATCCGCACCTACAAGAAGCCGATGCTGCAGCGCGCGGGCTTCAAGGTGCTGTCCGGCAACCTGTTCGACTCGGCGATCATGAAGCTCTCGGTGATCTCGGATGAATTCCGCAATCGTTATCTGATCAATCCGAAGGACCTCAACGCCTTCGAGGGCAAGGCCGTCGTGTTCGACGGGCCGGAGGATTATCACCACCGCATCGACGATCCGTCGCTCAAGATCGACGAGCACACGATGCTGTTCGTGCGCGGCACCGGGCCGATCGGCTATCCAGGCTCGTGCGAGGTTGTGAACATGCAGCCGCCGGCTGCGCTGATCAAAAAGGGCATCACGTCGCTCCCCTGCATCGGCGACGGGCGGCAGTCCGGCACGTCGGGTTCGCCGTCGATCCTCAACGCGTCGCCGGAAGCAGCAGCGGGCGGCGGGTTGGCGCTGCTCAAGACCGGCGATCGTGTTCGCATCGATCTGAACAAGGGCACGGCGAACATCCTGATTTCGAAGGATGAGCTGGCCGAGCGCCGCGCTGCGCTGCAGAAGCGCGGCGGTTATCAGTTCCCGAAAAGCCAGACGCCGTGGCAGGAGATCCAGCGCTCGATGGTCGATCAACTCGACGGGGGCATGGTGCTCAAGCCGGCGGTGAAATATCAGAAGGTCGCCCAGCTGAGTGGTGTGCCGAGGGATAATCACTGAGCGAAGCTCAGTGTCCCGCACGCGGTGCAGCGCATTAGCAGTGCACCGCAGATGCGGGACCGCACAATGCTCGGTGTTCCTGGCGGTCCCGGGTCTGCGTCGCATCATTGTCATGCTGCGACGCGCCCGGGACACCGCTACGGCGCGACCAGTACCTCGTATCCGACCGCGTCGAGCGCGCGCCGCACGGTGCCGTTTTGCTTGGCCTCATCCATGAACGCGCTGACGGCGGCGAGCGCTGCGGGCTTTCCCTTCGCCACAGCGATCGCGATGCCAATCTGCTGAAACGCGCCATCGACCATGCGCGATCCCGGCACCTGCTTCACGTAAGTCGGAAGCGAGTCGCGCGAGAGTGCGAAGGCATCGGCCTTGCCGTCGCGCAGCGCCGCGACCGCCTCCTCCACGGACGTCACCGGTGAAATCGTGGTGTTCTTGAGCGTGCGGCCGGCCGCGCGGATGGTCGTGGTGTTCGCGATGCCGATCACGCGCATGCCCGCGTGATCGACCTCTTCGACCGTCTTCGCGGGGAGCGCCGCGGTCACCATGTAGGTGCTTTCGCCGAGCACATAGTTCGGCCCGAACGCGATGCGCCGCTTGCGCTCCTCGTCGACCGGCATGAAGGCGACGTCGACGCTGCCCGCTTCGAGCGCGTCGACCGCCAGCCCGGAATTGGAAAACAGCACCGGCTCGACCGGCAGGTCGAGCGTCTTGCCGAGCGCGGCGGCGAGATCGGCGGTGACGCCGCGCGGCTTGCCGCTCTCGTCCTTCACGACGAAGAACACCGACATCGACGGCGCGAACACGAGCGCGACGCGCAGCTTCCCGGTGGGTGCAAGTTCTTTCACGGCGTTCTCGTTGGCGGATGCGCACGCACTATAGCGCCTAGGCGACTATATGAAATTGCTGACCGGAGCGAAAATTCCTGCGACAATCACCGGCCCGGAGCACGGAATTCCCGCCATGAACATCGTCGAGTTGGTCGGCAAGTACGAAACATGGCTGCGCGAGCAACTTAACAGCGATGTCTTCGAAGACGACGTCGATGACAAGCATCAGAAGATGGCCGACGGCGCCTTCCAGTTCCTGCGCGCGACCTACTGGCACTGGGCCGAGACGATCTACGCGACCTGCCCGGACCTGAAGGACGGGCCTGAGGTGCTTGCGGTCGGCGACATCCACATCGAGAACTTCGGCACTTGGCGCGACGAAGAGGGCCGGCTGGTGTGGGGCGTGAACGACTTCGACGAAACCGCGTACATGCCCTATGCGATCGACCTCGTGCGCCTCGCGACCAGCGCCATGCTGGCGACAGAGATGGGGCTGAGCATCACGCCGCGTGAAATTTGCGACAGCATCCTGGAAGGCTACGCCGGCGGCATCGAAAGCGATACGCCGAAGCCATTTGTGCTCGACCGTGAGCATGAAGACATGCGTGGGGTGTTCGTCGTCAACGATGGCGAGCGCGAGGATTTCTGGAAGAAGTTCGATCCGGCGAACATCGCAGAGGCATTCGAGAAAGCAGGGGCGAAAGACAAGCGGCCGAAGATCAGGCCGGTCGCCGAGCCGCCGGAGCGGCACGAGAGGGTGTTGCGCCGTGCGCGGCCCGATTCCACGGTCGCGCTCGACTATTTCGAGCGCACCGCGGGCACCGGGAGCCTCGGACGGCCGCGGTATGTCGGTATCGGGGAATGGCGCGGCGATCTCATCGTGCGCGAGACCAAGGCGATAGTGCCGTCAGGCTGGGTGCTGGTGCATGGCGGCTCGCACCGGCTGCTGTGCGAAGAGATCGCCTGGGGCCGCAATCGGGCTCCCGATCCGAGCTACCGCCTGCGCGGTCATGTGCTGGTCCGCCGCCTCTCGCCCAACGATTTCAAGATCGAGGTGAAGGAAGCCAAGAAGAAGGACGGAAATAAGAAAGGGAAGAAGAACGCGCAGGCCGCCGGCGCTCCGGATGCTGAGCAGGACGCTCACAAGGCGGTCGATCCGAACACGCTGGTGAATGCCGCGCGGCTGCGCGACATGGGGTCCGATCTCGCGTCGATCCACCGCGGCACCCGCGGCCGCCGCAGGGAGATTGCAGCCGATCTCAAGCGGCGCGGTGCCAAGTGGCTGCTTGCCGCCGCCACGGCGGCCCAAGAGCAAGTCGAGAAGGACTGGGGCGAATGGCGCAAGGTTTACGACAAGAGCGCGTCCGCCGGGTCGAAGAAGACAAAGAAAACGAAGAAGAAATCCAAGAGGGCGACGAAAAAGAAGTCCAAGAAGGCGAAGAAGGGCAAGTAACGGCGGTTGATCCGACATATCAAGAAAATGCACTGTTGCGGCGGCCGAAGATGCTTCAGTCTGCGGTTCGTTTGCGCATGATCTTGGCCGAAAACCGGTACCCACTTTTCGGGATCATGCGCCGAGGGAGAACGCTATGGCTCGTCCGTCCGTCGCCGACAAACGCCGCACATTCCGCGAACTGCATCGATCCGGCTGCTTCATGATCCCGAACCCGTGGGACGTCGGCTCGGCGCGCTGGCTGCAAGGGCTCGGCTTCAAGGCGCTCGCGAGCACGTCATCAGGCTTCGCGTGGTCGATCGGTTACGCCGACAACGCGGTCGGCGTCGACATGGTGCTGGCGCACCTGAAGGAGATTTGCGACGCGACGGATGTTCCGGTGAATGCCGATTTCGAAGGCGGTTACGCGGACGATCCGGCTGGTGTTGCGAAAAACGTCACGCGGTGCTGCGAGACCGGCGTTGCGGGGCTTTCGATCGAGGATTCAACCGGCAACAAGGACAAGCCGCTCTACGATATTGCCTTCGCGGTCGAGCGCATGAAGGCGGCGCGCGCCGCGATCGACAAGGCCGCGCCGGACGTGCTGCTCACCGGCCGCGCCGAGGGCTTCATCGCTGGCGTGCCGGACCTTGAGCAGATGATCGTGCGACTCAAGGCTTATTCGGACGTGGGCGCGGACGTGCTCTACGCGCCGGGCATCAAGACACGCGAGCAAATCGAGGCGGTGGTCAAGGCGGTCGCGCCGAAGCCGGTGAATTTCTTGAACGGTGCGGCATTCGGGCATTCGGTGTCCGACCTGGCCGGCATGGGCGTGCGGCGCATCAGCATCGGCGGCGCGCTCGCACGCTCGGCCTGGGGCGGCTTCATCCGCATGGCCAAGGAAATCGCCGAGCAGGGCACGTTCGCGGGCTTCAAGGAGGCGGCGTCGAGCGCGGAACTCAACGGGTTCTTCGCGAAGGACCGGGCGGCGCAATGAGCGATCTTGCGAACTGGACGCCGCCGCCGTTTCCGCCGCGCAAGGTTCTCGAAGGTGCGTACTGCCAGCTGGAGCCGCTCGACGCGGCGAAACATGGCGGCGACATCGCGGCGGCCTTCGCCGGCGCACATGACGTGTGGACCTATCTGCCGGTCGAGGAGCCGACGGATCGTGGGACGTACGAAAAATTCTTGGCGACGATGGTCGACCGCACCGACATCGTGCCGTATGCGGTCATCGACAAGACCGATCACAAGGCCAAGGGCCATCTCTGGCTGATGGAAATCCGCCCGGCGCATGGCGTGTTCGAGGTCGGCTTCATCACCTATTCGCCCTCGCTCCAGCGTACGTGCGCCGCGACGGAAGCGATCTATCTCTGCGGCGAACATGGCTTTGGGCTCGGCTACCGCCGCTTCGAATGGAAGTGCAACAACCGCAACGAGCCCTCGAAGCGCGCCGCGCTGCGCTATGGATTCAAATACGAGGGACTGTTCCGCCAGCATCAGATCGTGAAGGGGCAGAACCGCGACACCGCGTGGTACTCGATCCTCGACAGCGAATGGCCGGCGCGGAAGGCTGCTTTCGAACGCTGGCTCGCGCCGGAGAATTTCGACGCGCAGGGCCGGCAGAGGGTCAGCCTCGCGTCGCTCAACGGAAATGCGACGTGACCCCGCTTCGGCGGGCGACCATCGGCGATCTTGTGCCCGTCACCGCCCTGCAGCAGGCGGCCTATGCGCAGAACCGCGCCATCCTCGGCGTCGAGCCGCTCCCGCTGCTGGCGGACTATCGCGAGGTGTTCGCGCAGTACGAGGTTTGGCTGGCCGGCGAACCAGAAGGGCTCGCGGGCGTGCTGATCCTTGAGCCGCGCCCAGACGATCTCCTGATCTGGAGCGTCGCGACCGCGCCGTTCGCACGCGGCCGCGGCATCGGGAACCGGTTGCTCGCTTTTGCGGAAGCGCATGCGCGGACGCTGGAGCTGACCTGCATACGCCTCTATACCGGCGAAAAGCTCACCGCGAACATTGCGTGGTACACCCGGCACGGCTACGCGCACGAGAGCACGGAAGACATGGGTGACCGCGTCCGCGTCAATCTGATAAAGCAGCTTTGAAGAAACGGGGAGGATCGTTTGGCGGGACGACTGAAAGGCAAGATCGCGCTGGTGACGGCGGCGGGGCAGGGGATCGGGCGCGCGATCGCCGAAGCGTTCGTCGCCGAGGGCGCCAAGGTGATCGCGACCGACGTGGACGTGAAGAAGCTGAAGGGCCTGAAGCAGCGCAACGCTCGCCAAGCTCGATGTGCGCTCGAGCGCCGACGTCGCGGCGCTGGTCAAGGAGATGAGCCGGAAGGTCGGCCCGATCGACGTGCTGGTAAATGCCGCGGGCTATGTGCATCACGGCACCGTGCTTGATGCGACCGACGCGGAGTGGGACTTCGCATTCGACCTCAACGTCCGCTCGATGGACCGCACCATCAAGGCGACGCTTCCCGGGCATGCTGAAGAAGGGCAGGGGCTCGATCATCAACATCGCGTCGGGCGCCTCGTCGGTGCGCGGCATTCCGTTCCGCTATGTGTACGGGACCACCAAGGCGGCGGTGATCGGGCTCACCAAGTCGGTCGCCGCCGACTACATCCGCAAGGGCATCCGTTCGAATGCGATCTGCCCCGGCACGATCGAGAGCCCGTCGCTCGATGACCGCATCGCGACGCTCGCGAAGAAAACCGGTCAATCCGAGAAAGTCGTGCGCCAGCAGTTCATCGACCGCCAGCCGATGGGCCGGCTCGGCACGCCGCAGGAGATCGCGGCGCTCGCGGTGTATCTCGCGTCGGACGAGTCGAGTTATACGACGGGGCAGATCCACCTCGCGGATGGCGGGTTTGCGATGTGACACCGCTGTCATCCCGGACGGCCGAAGGCCGATCCGGGATCCATGTTGCCAAACGAGCAACTATGATGTTTCGGGATAGATGGGTCCCGGATAGCCGCCTTCGGCGGCTTCCGGGATGACAGCCGAGGTTGTGGAGAGAAATTCATGCACATTCTCATCACCGGCGCGGCCGGCATGGTCGGGCGCAAGCTGACCGAGCGGCTCACCGCCGACGGCGGACTGAACGGCAAGGCAGATCGACAAGTTCACCCTGGTCGACGTGGTGAAGCCGAGCGCGCCCGCGGGCTTCAGCGGCAAGGTCGAGGCCTATGCGCTCGACGTGTCGCGCGAGGACGCAGGGTCCAAGCTGGTCGCGGGCCGGCCGGACGCGATCTTTCATCTCGCGGCAGTCGTGTCGGGCGAGGCCGAGGTCGATTTCGAGAAGGGCTACCGCATCAATCTTGATCGGCATGCACTATCTGCTCGAGGCGATCCGCACCGCGGGCGGCGGCTATCATCCGAAGCTCGTGTTCACGTCATCGATCGCGGTGTTCGGCGCGCCGTTCCCGAGCGAAATCTACGACGAGTTCCATCATACGCCGCTCACCTCCTACGGCACGCAGAAGGGGATCTGCGAGCTGCTGCTCGCCGACTACACGCGGAAGGGTTTTCTCGACGGCGTCGGCATTCGGTTGCCGACGATTTGCGTGCGGCCGGGCACGCCGAACAAGGCGGCATCCGGCTTCTTCTCCAACATCATCCGCGAGCCGCTCGCCGGCAAGGAGGCGGTGCTGCCGGTCGAGGAAAGCGTGATGCACTGGCACGCGAGCCCGCGCTCGGCGGTCGGGCTTCCTCACGCATGCGGCCTCGCTCTCGCGCGAGACGCTTGGGCCGCGCATCAATCTGACCATGCCGGGCGTCGCCTGCACGGTCGGCGAGCAGATCGCGGCGCTGCGCCGCGTTGCGGGCGACAAAGTCGTCGCGCGTATCCGCCGCGAGCCGGACGCCGCGATCATGAAGATCGTGTCAGGCTGGCCGACGCGGTTCGACGCCAAGCGCGCACGCGCGCTCGGGTTCCGGGTCGAAGACACGTTCGAGGAGATCATCAGGTTCATGTCGACGAGGAACTGGGCGGCAAGGTCGCGGCGTAGTGTGAGGGCGGCGCTCTGGGCCATCCTTCGAGGCGCCCTGCGGGCGCACCTCAGGATGAGGGTTTCGGAAGGTTGCGCCATCCTCGCCAATGCTTAAATTGCCCCTGAATCGGACCGATCCCTCATGAACTACGTCGATGCGGCGTTCGCGCCGCTGCGCAAGACCGGGCAGATCAAGCTTTACGGCCCGGAGGCCTTCGCCGGCATGCGCAAGGCCGGAAAGCTCGTGGCCGAGTGCCTCGATGCGCTCGCGGACGTCGTGAAGCCGGGCCTGCCGACCGAGGTGATCGACAAGTTCGTGTTCGACTTCGCGGTCGATCACGGCGCGCGGCCCGCGACCCTGATGTACCGCGGCTACAACAAGTCGACCTGCACGTCGATCAACCACGTCGTCTGCCACGGCATCCCGAACGAGAAGCCGCTGAAGGAAGGCGACATCGTCAATATCGACGTGACGCTCATCCTCGATGGCTGGCACGGCGACTCGAGCCGCATGTACCCGGTCGGCGAAATCCCGCGCAAGGCCGAGCGGCTGATCGAGGTCACCTACGAGGCGATGATGCGCGGCATCGCGGCGGTGAAGCCGGGCCGCACCACCGGCGACATCGGCGCCGCGATCCAGAGCTTCGTCGAGCCGCAGCACATGAGCGTGGTGCGCGATTTCTGCGGCCACGGGCTCGGCCGCCTGTTCCACGACGAGCCGAACATCGTGCATATCGGCCGCGCCGGCGAGGGCATCGTGCTCAAGCCCGGCATGCTGTTCACCATCGAGCCGATGATCAATCTCGGCCGCCCGCACGTGAAGGTGCTGTCCGACGGCTGGACCGCGGTGACGCGCGACCGCTCGCTCTCGGCGCAGTTCGAGCACACCGTCGGGGTGACGCAGGACGGCTGCGAGGTGTTCACCATCTCGCCGGCGGGCCGCCACAAGCCGCCCTACGTCTAGGCTCTCCACACCTCCCCTCGAACAGGGGAGAGCCTGTCCCGGGCTTGACCCGGATCGGCTTGCGAAGCAAGCCGGGTGAGGTTCAACTGACCCCCACCCCAACCCTCCCCTTTCAGGGGAGGGAGCAGACCTGAGCTTGCGGCCTCGATGCCAAAACGCAATTCCACGACGCCGGTCTCGCCGAAGCCCCGCCGCACTATCACGGCCATCGCGAGCGGCTGCGCGCGCGCTTCATGGAGGCGGGCGCGGAGGCGCTCGCCGACTACGAAATGCTCGAGCTGATCCTGTTCCGCGCGATCCCGCAGCGCGACGTGAAGCCGCTGGCCAAGGACGTTGCTCGAAAAGTTCGGCTCGTATCGCGGAGGTGATCTCGGCGCCGGCCGAGCGGCTGCAGGAAGTCGATGGCCTCGGCGATGCCGCCGTCACGGAATTCAAGATCGTGCAGGCCGCCGCGCAGCGGCTCGCCAAGGGGCAGGTGAAGAAGCGGCCGGTGCTCTCCTCATGGTCCTCGGTGCTCGACTATGTGCGCGCCGCGCAGGCCTTCGCCGAGAAGGAGCAGTTCCGCATCCTGTTCCTCGACAAGCGCAACCAGCTGATCGCCGACGAGGTGCAGCAGGAGGGCACGGTCGACCACACGCCGGTCTATCCGCGCGAGGTGGTCAAGCGCGCGCTCGAGCTCTCCGCGACGGCGATCATCCTGGTGCACAACCATCCCTCTGGCGATCCGACGCCCTCGCATGCCGACATCGAGATGACCAAGCAGATCGCGAACGTCGCAAAGCCGCTCGGCGTCGCAGCTCTACGATCACATCATCGTCGGCAAGGACGGCCACGCGAGCCTGAAGGGGCTGAAGCTGTTCTGATGCGGGCGCGCGCGGTAGTCTCCCGAGACACCAAGCGTGGACTTGCCCATGACGCGACGAGAATTTTCCAACCCCGCAAGCGTTGCGGGCCAGTGCCTCTGCGGCGCCGTGTGCTTCGAGATCGACTATCCGGCGTTCTGGGCCTGGCACGATCATTCGCCGCGCCAGCCGGATGGCACACGGCGCGGCCTACGCGACCTATGTCGGTGTGTGGCGCAAGCGCTTTCGCATCACGACGGGAGAGGACGAGATCGCGCGCTACAAGGACAAGGCGACAAAATCGGTGCGCAGTTTCTGCCGGCGCTGCGGCACGCCGCTGATCTACGAACGCGCCCGCTCGCGGCACATGATCAACATTCCGCGCGCGCTGCTTGCGAGCCGCACCGGCCGCCAGCCGCTCTATCACATCGGCATCGACGAACGGCCGGAGTGGGCCTACGCGGGTGAGCCGCTCGTACCGCTGAAGGGATATCCGGGCGTGGTGTGGACCCGCTCGAAAAAGAAGAAGCGATCAGACGGCTTGACTGCTTTTGAATGATTTGCGTTCGCCGGGATAATCGATCGTCCGGCTCCCATACAGACGCTGGACGATGCAGCTTCCGGTGGGGTCTACTGCTCGGCGCGCGGACCACGCAGGGGCATGCCGATGTCGAAACGCATTCTGATCTTTGCCAATAAGAGTTGGGAGACCGATCCCCTGGTCGGAGTCTTGCAGAACGATCAGGCACGCCCTCGCGGATTCTTCCCGATGCGGGGTCTCTTCCGCAGATCGAGATCCCACTCAGTAAGGGAGGGACGAAAACCGTTGCGGCGCGGCTTGTGCTGAAATCCGCCAACGCCACGGCCGAGCTTTGGTGCATCAAGGATCTGATGGATCCGGAGAAAAGCTCGTCGAGCAGCGAGGAGAAGGCTCGCGTGATGCCTTACGTGACGGCGACTGGCGCTGCTCCGGACCTCGTCGTCGCCTTCGGGACGGCGGCAATCGCCGACCCGCGGTCCTACAACGGATGCGCGGTCGTCGGCTCCGGCGTCTTCGTGCACAATCCCTACGCCAAAGCACCAAATCCAACGAGCAACTGGACGCACAAGGACATCGGGAAGCTGCTCGATTCTTCCCGGCAGCCAATCAACAACACGGTGTTTGGTGCGCTCGACCACGACCGGCCGGAGATCGAAACGCGCTTCCTATCGGTGCCAATCAACCCGGCGCGGCCTGCAAGCCTGCTGCTGTCGCCCGGTTACGTGGCGCTCAGCAACGTCAATGTCACAAGTCCCAACGAGTACGCCTGGGCTGACCCCGAGGCCCTGCGCGCGTTCGCGGCCGCCCAGCCGAGACAAACGGTCGGATCAGTCGAAACGACGCATGGTGTCATCCGGCTTGTTGTGCCGTCCCCGCAGTTTCTTTTCGTGTCAGGGATCCCCAACCGATTAGGATACTTCAATATGGAGACGGCGCCGCGAACCTACGCGCAAAACTTCGCGGCGTCGCATAACGCAGGCGTCGCGCTTGCGTGGATGATGCCGGCGCTGATGACTTAAGTCGTTACGGCTTTACCATCAGCACCGGCGGGCGCATCGCCGGAATGCGGCTCCAGATGTGTTCCTCGTTCTCCTCGAAGCGCCAGCTCTGGCCGTTGGCGGCGAGCATCACGAACTGGCCGCGGTCGAGCCGCCACGACACCGGCGCAAAGCGCGCGATGAGCGGGTCGCAGCCGGGTTTCAGCGTCGAGCGCGAAGCTGTCGGTGTCGTAGGCGGTGTTGCCGAGCGTGAGCTGGCAGATCGTCTTGCCGCCGCGCGAGAACTGCCACTCGCCGAACAGATCGTCGGTGATGCGCTCCTTGTTGGTGGCGGCGAGCGTCTGCAGGAAATAGTGCGTGAAGCTCGGCGTAGTCTCGTACATGCCGGCCTCGACCTCGGTGAGCTCGAGCAGCACCGTGCCCCTGGCGTCGACCAGCTTGAGCGCATCGTCGATGCCCATGACCCAGGCAGCGGTCGGGCGCAGGTCCGGGAACGCCGTCGCGCAGGCGCTGCTCGGCGTGACGGCGCGGCCGGGCCGCGCCGCGTCGAGCTTGAAGGTGAGCTGGCACTGGCGGTCGCGATCCGGATTGGAAAGCTCCCACACGCCGACCAGCGCGCGCGCTGCATCGCTGGGTGGAGGCAGCGCGCCCTGCGCGAGGGCGTGCGCGCTCGCGAGCATGAAGAGGATGACGTATTTGATCATGCCCGAATCTAGCATGTTCACCGCAGATGCGGGACCGCCCCGGCCTCGTGCGATCCCGGGTCTGCGTCGCATCATTTCATGCTGCGACGCGCCCGGGATGACGCTGCGCGTCACTTCTTTACCGGCGTCTCGGGAACCGGCGTGAGCGGGCCCTTGCCGGCGAACCACGAGATGATGTTGTCGGCGACGAGTTGATCCATCGCGCGCCGCGTCGCGACTGAGCCCGGAGCCGACATGCGGCAGCAGCACCACGTTCTCCATGCTCGATCAGCTCCTGCGGCACCTGCGGTTCGTTGGCGAACACGTCGAGGCCGGCGGAGAGGATGGTCTTGTCCTGCAGCGCCTTGATCAGCGCCGCCTCGTCCACCACCGAGCCGCGCGCCACGTTGATCAGGATGCCTTCCGGTCCGAGCGCCTTGAGCACGTCGGCGTTGACGAGATTTTTCGTCGCGGCGCCGCCGGGCGTGATGACGATGATGATGTCCACGTCGCGCGCCATCTCGACGAGGTTCGGATAGTGCTTGTAGGGAACGTCGGCTGGCCGGCGCGTGTGATAAACGACCGGCACCTTCATGGCGTCGAGCCGACGAGCGATCGCCTTGCCGATCCGCCCCATGCCGACGATGCCGGCGGTGCGGTCGCGCAGTGAAGGCGTGAGCTGATAGTCGCCGCTGCTTCGGCCAGTGTCCGGCGCGCAGGTATTTTTCGGCCTGCGGCAAATGGCGCACGGTGCAGAGCAGCAGCCCGAGCGCGGTGTCGGCCACCTCCTCGTTGAGCACGTCCGGCGTGTTGGTGACGATGATGCCGTGCTCGCCGGCCCATTTGGCGTCGATGTGGTCGTAGCCGACGCCGAAGCTCGACACGATTTCGAGCTTGGGAAAGCGCGACATGAAGGCGCCGTCGATGCGGCCGTGCCCGCCGACGGCCGCGATCGCCCGCACGTTCGGGGCGATTTTCGCCGATGAAGGCCTCCTGATCCGGCGCTGCCCACGCCTTGTGCAATTGCAGACCGGGCGCTTTCGACAGGGCCTCTTCGATGATCGGCTTCGGGCCGAACATCACCACATCGGCTTTGTCGCCGGGCATGAACGCTCTCCTTGATGAATTTGCTACCCTCGCGGCGAGCCCGCGAGTTCTTCAAAAATGCGCGTTGCAGAGTCCTTGTCCGGTGCCGGGGCGTCAAGCGCGAAAATGGCGCGCCCGTGCGGCTTGATCTTGCCCACCGGCTTAAGGGATGCTTTGGGCGCCGCGCAGCATTGACTTACGTCCGCCCACGGCCGATGACTGGCGGCACAAGAACTAACATTCTAGCGTGCGGGACGGTACCGGGAGGCGTAGCGAATGGCGTCGGTCGGAATCCGCGACGTCAAGAAAGCGTTCGGTCCGACGCAGGTCATCCACGGCGTCGATATCTCGATCGACGACGGCGAATTCGTCGTCCTGGTCGGGCCTTCCGGCTGCGGCAAGTCGACCCTGTTGCGCATGATCGCGGGGCTGGAAAACATCACCGGCGGTGAGATCCGCATCGGCGAGCGTGTCGTCAACAACGTGCCGCCGAAAGAGCGCGACATCGCGATGGTGTTCCAGAATTACGCGCTCTATCCGCACATGACGGTCGCCGCCAACATGGGCTTTTCGCTGCGCCTGCGCGGCGCACCGAAGAACAGAGATCGATACGCGCGTCAACCGCGCGGCCGAAATCCTCGGGCTCAAGCCGTTTCTCGAGCGCTTCCCGCGCCAATTATCCGGCGGACAGCGCCAGCGCGTCGCGATGGGCCGCGCCATCGTGCGCGATCCGCAGGTGTTCCTGTTCGACGAGCCATTGTCGAATCTCGACGCCAAGCTGCGCGTCGCGATGCGCACCGAGATCAAGGAGCTGCACCAGCGGCTCAAGACCACCACCGTCTACGTCACGCACGACCAGATCGAGGCCATGACCATGGCCGACAAGATCGTCGTGATGCATGACGGCATCGTGGAGCAGATCGGCACGCCGCTCGACCTTTACGACAAGCCCGACAACCAGTTCGTGGCCGGGTTCATCGGCTCGCCGGCGATGAATTTCCTAAGAGGCAAAGTGCGCGTGAACGGCACGGCCGGCTTCGAGGGACCGAATGGCGTGAAGCTGCCGATTGGCGCCGCGCCCGCCGGATGCGGACGGCCGTCCGGCGGTGTACGGTATCCGGCCGGAGCATTTCACCATCGCGGACGACGGCGCCGAGGCCGAGATCGTGGTGGTGGAGCCGACCGGCTCGGAGACACAGGTGTTCGCGAAGCTCGGCGGCGAGGAGATCGTCGCGGTGTTCCGCGAACGTCATCAGTTCAACCCGGGCGAAAAGGTCCGGCTCAAACCCGATCCGGCGCTCGTCCACCTGTTCGACGAGGAGACGGGCAAGCGATTGAATGCATGACGTACGAGACTGACGGAACAAGCCGGCACAGAACCGGCGGCAACAGGACAATGATCGAGACTGACGTTTCACAAGGGAGGAATCGAGAAATGAAGAAACTTACGAGACGCACGGTCCTCAAGAGCGGGACTGCGCTTGTCGGCGGCATGGCCGGCATCCTGGCCACCGGCCGCGCGCCCGCCTTCGCGCAGGGCACGACCGTGCACTGGATCCGCTGGAACGACTTCGTTCCGGCTTCCGATCAGCTGCTGCGCAGGGAACTCCTTCCCGAGGGCGAGAAGACGCTCGGCATCAAGATCAACCTCGAGACGGTCAACGGCAACGACCTGCAGCCGCGCATCACGGCGGCGATCCAGTCGGGGGCCGGTCCTGACGTCTTCATGCTGTTCAACAACCATCCGCAGCTTTATGCCGCGAGCCTCTCGGACCTGAGCGATGTCGCGGACGCGCAGGACAAGGCCGAGGGCGGCTACTATCCGCTCGTCAAGTCGAACTCGAACGACGGCAAGAAGTGGCTCTCGATGCCGTGGACCATCGTCGGCGGCATGATCGCGTATCGCAAATCATGGTTTGCCGAAGTCGGCGCCAATTCGTTCCCCGACACCTGGGAGAAGTACCGCGAGGTCGGCAAGACGCTGAAGGCGAAGGGCCGGCCGATCGGCCAGACGCTCGGTCACACCTTCGGCGACGCGCCGACGTTCAGCTACCCGCTGCTGTGGTCGTTCGGCGGCAAGGAGGTCGACGAAAGCGGCAAGGTGGTCATCAACAGCAAGGAGACGGTCGACTCGGTCAAGTTCATGACCGGCTTCTGGAAGGACGCGCACGACGAAGGCGGCCTTGCGTGGGACGACACCAACAACAACCGCGCATTCCTGTCGCAGACCATCTCGGCGACGCTCAACGGTGCCTCGATCTACATCGAGTCGCTGCGCAATCCCGACAAGTACATCACCGAGAAGGGCGCGCAGCTCAAGACCGACATCCTGCACGCGCCGCTGCCGAAAGGACCGGCCGGCCAGTTCTCGATGCACACCTACCTCTCGCACGTGGTGCCGAACTACTCGAAGAACCAGAAGGCCGCGAAGGACTTCCTGAAGTGGGTGCATTCCAAGCCCGTGTACGAGAAGTGGTTCGTTTCGCAGAAGGGCTTCGCCACGCCGCCGACGCCCGAGTGGGAGAAGCACAAGGTGTGGGACGAGGATCCGGTGATGACGCCCTACAAGGTGGCGGGCCGCCTCGGCCGTACGCCCGGCTACGCCGGTCCGGCGAACGCGAAGGCGGCCGAGGTCCTCTCCAAGTACATCATCACCGACATGTATGCGAAAGCCGTGCAGGGCATGCCGGCGGAGGATGCCGTGAAGTGGGCCGAAGCCGAGCTGAAGAAGATCTACGGCTGAACGCACGCACCGGTCGATGCGGCTGCCGTGCAGCCGCATCCGCCGATGCATCGGGTTTGAGTGGTCGCGCCGTCTCTGCCGGGAGGCGGCGCGATCGGGATCTGCACGTGCTCGCTGCACGTCGGCTCGGCGCGCGAATCACGGTGAAGCTTCAGGACATGGCGATCGCCGAAACCCAAGTCTACATGCCGCAGGCGCCGCGGCCGAGGCAGCGGCTGCTCGAGGACGAGCGCTGGCTCGCCTTCGTGCTGCTGGTGCCGACCGCTGGTGCTGCTCGGCATGTTCATCGCCTACCCGTTCGTGCGCGGCATCATGCTGTCGGTGACCAACTCGCGCGTCGGCGTGCCCGGCGACTTCGTCGGCCTCGCCAACTTCTACAAGATCTGGAACGACTGGATCTTCCGCACCTCGGTCTACAACACCGTTCCTCTATACGGGCGTCACCACCGTCTTCAAGCTGGCGCTCGGGCTGTGGCTCGCGATGCTGCTCAACCGCCATTTCCGCGGCAAGGCCTTCACCCGCGCCTTCATCCTGCTGCCCTTCATCATCCCGACCGTGCTGTCGACCTTCGCCTGGAAGTGGATGTTCGACCCGACCTTCAGCGTCCTCAACTGGCTGCTCGTTCCAGCTCGGCCTGATCACCGGCCGCATCAACTGGCTCGGCGATCCCGATCTCGCGATGATCTCGATCATGGTCGTCAACATCTGGCGCGGCGTGCCGTTCTTCGCCATCAGCCTGCTCGCCGGGCTGCAGACCATCAGCCCCGAGCTCAACGAGGCCGCCGCCATCGACGGCGCCAAGCCCTGGCAGCGGTTCTGGTACATCACCTGGCCGCTGCTGCTGCCGGTGACCATGGTCGTGGTGCTGTTCTCGGTGATCCAGACGTTCGCGGACTTCCAGATCGTCTACGTGATGACCGGCGGCGGGCCGGCGAACGCCACGCACCTGTTCGCCACCTACGCCTACCAGATCGGCATCGGCACCGGCCTGTTGAGCGAGGGCGCCGCCATCTCGCTGGCGATGTTCCCGATCCTGTTCCTGGTCGTGCATCATCCAGCTTCTCTACATCCGCCGCGTCGAGGTCCGTTGAGCCATGATCGAAGGCGCCGTATGGAGAAAGTGGGTGTTCTTCTACGCGCCCATGGCACTGTTCCTGCTGTTTCCTGCTGTTCCCGTTCTACTGGATGGTGATCACCTCGGTGCGGCCGGACGGCGAACTGTACCGGCCGTGGAACTCGGTCAACTACAATCCGTTCTGGACCTGGAAGCCGACCTGGGACCACGTCAGGTACCTGTTCGAGGAGACGCTGTTCGCCACGTGGCTCTGGAACACGATGTTCATCGCGCTCGTGTCCACCGCGATCTCGCTCGTGTGCGGCGTGTTCGCCGGCTACGCGCTGTCGCGGCTGAACTTTCCGTTCGCCGGCAGCCTCGGCACCGGCATCTTCATCACCTATCTGGTGCCGCAGACGCTGCTGTTCATTCCGCTGGCCGAGATCATCCGCAACTATCGGCTGGGCGACACGCCGTGGTCGCTGATCCTGACCTATCCGACCTTCCTGATCCCGTTCTGCACCTGGCTGATGATGGGCTACTTCAAGGCGGTGCCGAAGGAGCTCGAGGAGTGCGCGCGCATCGACGGCGCCTCGCGCTGGCAGGCGATGATCTACATCATCATTCCGGTGGCGATCCCCGGCATCCTGTCGGCCGGCATCTTCGCGTTCACGCTGTCGTGGAACGAGTTCATCTACGCGCTCGTGTTCCTGTCCTCGCCCGAGCAGAAGACGGTGCCGGTCGGCGTCACCTCGGAGCTGATCCGCGGCGACGTGTTCTTCTGGGGGCCGCTGATGGCCGGCGCGCTGCTCGGATCGATACCGGTCGCGATCGCCTATTCGTTCTTCGTCGAACACTACGTCGCCGGGCTGACCGGCTCGGTGAAGGGCTGAGGTAGAAGCGTATGGGACAAGTCGTCCTCAAGGGCATCAACAAGTTCTACGACAGCGTGCACGCCGTCAAAGACGTCAATCTGCAGATCCGCGACAAGGAATTCGTGGTGTTCGTCGGCCCGTCCGGCTGCGGCAAGACGACGACGCTGCGCATGATCGCCGGGCTCGAAGCGATCACATCGGGCGACATCTCGATCGACGGCAATGTGGTCAACGACCTGGCGCCGATGGACCGCGACATCGCGATGGTGTTCCAGAACTACGCGCTCTATCCGCACATGAGCGTGTACGACAACATGGCGTTCGGCCTGAAGATGCGCAAATTCGACAAGGCCGAGATCGCCAAGCGCGTCAAGGAGGCGGCCGACATCCTCGGCATCGGCGAACTGCTCAAGCGCAAGCCGCGCCAGCTCTCCGGCGGCCAGCGCCAGCGCGTCGCGCTCGGCCGCGCGATCGTGCGCCACCCACGCGTGTTCCTGTTCGACGAGCCGCTGTCGAACCTCGACGCCAAGCTGCGCGTGCAGATGCGCGTCGAGCTCAAGAAGCTGCACCTGCGGCTCGGCACCACCGCGATCTACGTCACGCACGATCAGGTCGAGGCGATGACGCTCGGCGACCGCGTCGTGGTGATGAAGGACGGCGTGGTGCAGCAGGTCGGCGAGCCGCTCGAGCTCTACAACACGCCGGCCAACAAGTTCGTCGCCGGCTTCATCGGCTCGCCGGCGATGAATTTCGCCAACGTCACGGTGACCGAGGCGAACGGATCGCTGCTCGCCGAGAACTCAGGCCTGCGCATCAAGCTGCCGGACGAGACCGCGCAGCGCCTGCGCGGCCATGTCGGGCGCGAGATCACGCTCGGCGTGCGCCCCGAGGACCTCACCGTGGCGAGCGCCGCCGATGCGGACGATCTCTGCTTCGACGCCGTGATCGAGGTGGTCGAGCAGCTCGGCTCGGAGATCCTGCTCGACATGAAGGTCGGCGACGGCGTGATGGTGGCGAGCGTCGAGCCGACCGTGCGGGTGAAGGTGCGCGACAAGCTGCGCCTCGCGATGCGGCCGTCGCGGCTGCACGTGTTCGACGCCAAGACCGAGGCGGCGATCTGAATTTTGTGCCGTAGGGAGGGCAAAGGCGCGTCTTCGCGCCGTGCCCACGTGTATCACGGTGGAAAGAAAGCGGTGGGCACGCTTCGCTTTGCCCACCCTACGAAAACCAGATCAGCGATTGATCCACGCCAGCACGATGCCCATCAGCACGACGCGAATGGTGTCGAGCACGATCTGCTTGATCGCGACGCCGAACGCGACCGGCGTGACCACGTGATAGATCAGAGTGGTCGGGATCACGGTCAGGCACGCGACCGCGATGCCGAAGCGGATGCCTTGCGCGAGCCAGGGTTTGTCCTTCCTTGCCCTGGTAGTAGACCCATGCGAAGGCGGCGCCGAAGATCGCCTGCGCCAGGATGATCCAGTAGATGATCTTCTGCGCCTCGGCCGGCGGGCGCATGCCGGCGTGGCCGCGTAGTCCGGCCCCAGGATCAGTCCGTGGACCACGAAGCTCAGTGCCCACGCCATCACGAACATCACGACGGCGGAGATGATGCATTTCCGGGTCATGTCGCCCTCCCAGCAGGAGAATCAGACGATCATTGTCACCGGCTGTTCGACAAATCCCTTGAAGGCTGAAAGCAGCTCGCGCGCCGAGCGCGGCGTCGACGCACCGGTGATCGCACGAGAGCGTCACGGTCATCATGTCGACGAAGTCGACCGAGCCGTCCGCCGCCTCGATCGGGGCGCGGCGCCGCGAGCCGATGCTCAGCATCGTGATCTGCGGCGGACGGAGCGCGACGCGCGACCGACGTGATGCCCGGCACGTTGGCGATGGAGATCGCGGTCGCTGCGCCGTGCGCGTCCGCGGGCGCGACAGGTTCGCGCCGGGCCGCGGCGATGGCGGTCAGCGAGCGGGACGCGGCATCGCGGATCAGCACGCGGAGCGTCGGCCGCAAGCGCGACGTCTGCGGAGGCGTCCGGCAGGCGCGCCGCAGCGCCGTCGCCCAGGCCTTGATGATCATGTCGGCGAGCTCGATTGCGGTCACCTCCGCGCACAGCGCGAGCGGCTGCGCCGATCGCGACATCCGCAGTGAGGACAATGCTTGCGGCTGCGCCGGCGCGGGGGCAGGGGCCTTGCGCGCCGTCTCGATGTCGCGCGCCACGATGCGGCCGTGCGGGCCGGAGCCTTTGACATTGGCGAGATCGATCCCGGCTTCGCCCGCGAGCCGGCGCGCGAGCGGCGTGACCACCGTGCCGCCGGGAAGCCGCGCCGGGCCGTAGTTGCGCTCCGGCGAGCGCACCTCGCGGAACGGCTCCATCGGGAGGGCGGGCTTGACACTCGGCTGCGAGCCGCTCATGCCCGCGGAAGCGGGACCGAGCGCTTGGCCCTGGACGCCCGCTTTCGCGGGGGCGAGCGGTGCCGAAGGCGCGAGCCGTCTCGCCCTTGCCGCTGAATGACCGCCACCACGGCGCCGACCGGCGCGACTTCGCCCGCCTGCACATGGATCGCCGCGAGCGTGCCGGCCGCGATCGCCGGCACTTCCATCGACACCTTGTCGGTCTCGATCTCGAACAGGTTGTCGCCCGGCTTCACGGCATCGCCGGCCGAGACGAACCATTTCGAGATCTTGCCCTCAGCCACGGTCTCGCCGAGCTGCGGCATCAGGACGTCCATTCGCTGCGCCCCCGGCCCGCTGCGCAAGCGCTCTACCAGCTCACCGAAATGTACTGCGTCTCCATGAACTCCATCAGGCCCTCGTGCGCGCCTTCGCGGCCGAGGCCGGACTGCTTCGTGCCGCCGAACGGCGCGGCCGGATCGGAGACGAGACCGCGGTTCAGGCCGATCATGCCGAAGTCGAGCTTTTCGCGAGACGCGCATGCCGCGGCTCAGGTCCTTGGTGTAGAGATAGGCGACGAGGCCGTATTCGGTGTCGTTCGCGCGCCGGATCGCCTCGTCCTCGGACTTGAAGGTCTGGATCGACGCGACCGGGCCGAAGATTTCCTCGTTCAGCATCTTGGCGTCGTCCGGCACGTTGTCGAGCACGGTCGCCGGATAGAAGAAGCCCGGGCCTTCCGGCTTCTTGCCGCCGGTCAGGATCTTCGCGCCCTTCTTCACCGCGTCGTCGACCAGCTCGACCACCTTGTCGCGGCCTTCGGCATTGACCAGCGGCCCGAGCGCGACGCCGTCGTCGAGGCCGTTGCCCATCTTCAGGCCCGCCATCTTGGCGGTGAGCTTTTTGGCGAACTCGTCGTGCACCTTCTCGTGCACATAGAAGCGGTTCGCCGCCGTGCAGGCCTCGCCCATGTTGCGCATCTTGGCGATCATCGCGCCCTCGATCGCCGCGTCGATGTCGGCGTCCTCGAACACGATGAACGGCGCGTTGCCGCCGAGCTCCATCGCGGGCTTGAGGATGTTGTCGGCCGCCTCGTGCAGCAGCTTGCGGCCGACTTCCGTCGAGCCGGTGAACGACACCACGCGCACGCGCGGATCGTGCAGCATCGCGCTCACCACCGGGCCGGAGCGGCGCGACGGGATCACGTTGACGACGCCGGCCGGCACGCCGGCCTCCTCGAGCAGCGGCATCAGCGCCAGCATGGTGAGCGGCGTTTCGCTCGCGGGCTTGAGCACGACCGGGCAGCCGGCCGCGAGCGCCGGGCCGATCTTGCGCGTCGCCATCGCGGCGGGGAAATTCCACGGCGTCACCAGCACGGCGACGCCGGCCGGCTTGTGCTGCACCACCACGCGCGCGCCGGAGGAGGGCGCGATTGTAGACCTGCCCGATGTTGCGCACCGCCTCCTCGGCGTTCCAGCGGAAGAACTCGGCCGAATAGAGCACCTCGCCCTTGCTGTCCGAGAGCGCCTTGCCGTTCTCGATGGTGATCAGCTTGGCGAAGCGCTCGGCGTCGCGCACGATCAGCTCGAACGCCTTGCGCAGGATCTCGGCGCGCTCGCGCGGCTTGCGCGCGGCCCAGCCCGCGAACGCGTCCTGCGCGGCGTCGATCGCGGCCTTGGCGTCGTCCACGCTCGCGCTCGCGACCGAGGCGATCTTGTTCTCGGTCGCCGGATCGATCACGTCGAAGCGCGCGCCGTCGGACGCCTTGCGCCACTTGCCGCCGATCCACAGGTCGGTCGGCACGTTGGCGAGCAGGTTGTCGTACATGGCCATGATGCAAATCCTTCAGCTTTGCAGCGAGCGGCGCACCGTCTCGGTGATGCGCTCCACCGTCGGCAGCACGGCGTCTTCCAGCGCGTCGGCGGCGGGCAGCGGAATGTGCGGCGTCGTGATGCGCACCGGCGGGCCGTCGAGATCGTAGAACGCCTCGTCGGCGACGATCGACACGATCTCGGCGCCCCACCCGCACAAACGTGGGTTCTCCTCCACGGTAAACAAGCGGTGCGTGCGGCCGACGGAACCCAGGATGGTCTGCGTGTCGAGCGGCACCAGCGAGCGCACGTCGACAACTTCGGCGTCGATGCCGTGTTCCGCCTTCGAGCCTCTCGGCGGCCTCGAGCGCGCGCGGAACCATCAGGGCGAGCGCCAGGATGGTGGCGTCCTTGCCGGGGCGGAGGATCTTCGCGGTGCCGAGCGTGTCGACGATCTCGCCGTCCGGCACCTCGCCCTTGGTCGGATAGAGCGACTTGTGCTCGAAGAAGATCACCGGATCGGGATCGCGCACGGCGGCGGCGAGCAGGCCGATCACGTCGCGCGGCGTCGAGGGCGCGACGACCTTCAGGCCCGGGATCATCATCGCCCAGTTTTCCACGCTCTGCGAATGCTGCGCGCCGAAGCGCGAGCCGGCGCCGTTCGCGGTGCGCACCACCAGCGGGCACTTGAGCTGCCCGTTCGACATGTAGCGGCTCTTGGGAAACTCGTTCGCGATGTAGTCGAAGCACACCGCGAAGAAATCCGAGAACATGATCTCGGCGATCGGCTTCAGGCCGGTCATCGCGGCGCCCATCGCGGCGCCGAGGATCGCCTGCTCGGAGATCGGGCAGTCGCGCACGCGCCGCTCGCCGAACTGCTCGTAAAGGCCGACCGTCGACTTGAACACGCCGCCGGCCTTGCCGACGTCCTCGCCGAAGAAGATCACGTCCGGGATCGCGCGTCATCTCCTGCGCGATGCCGCGCGCGACCGCTTCGCGATAGGTCAGTTCCGCCATGCCCAGCCTCCGTCGGCGTAGACGTCGGTGAACAGGATATCCATCGGCGGGTTCGGCGCGGCCTTGCAGGCCTCGGTCGCGGTCTCGACCTCGTGGTTCACGTCCGTCTCGATCTTCTCGATCTGGTCCGGCGTGATGCCGAACTGCTTCATCCGCTCGCGATAGATGTTGATCGGGTCCTTGTCCTTCTTCCAGCGCTCGAGCTCGCCCTTCGGGCGATAGGCGCCGGGGTCGGCGCGCGAGTGGCCGCTGTGGCGATAGGTGAGGCACTCGATCAGCGAGGGGCCGTCGCCCGCGCGCGCCTTGCGTGAAGGCCGCCTGCGCGGTGCGGTAGACCTCGTCGGCGTCGTTGCCGTCGATCACGATCTTCGGCAAGCCGTAGGCGGAGGCGCGGTCGCCGGCCGGATGCTCGGCACCGCCGTGATGTCGCCGATCGGCGTGTATTCCATGTAGAAATTGTTCTCGCACACGAACACGACCGGCAGCTTCCAGATCGCGGCGAAATTCAGCGCCTCGTGGAACGCGCCGATGTTGGTGGTGCCGTCGCCGAAGAAGCAGACGGTGACGTCCTTGTCGCCCTTGTATTGCGCGCGCAGCGCCGCGCCGCAGGCGATCGGCAGATGCGCGCCGATGATCGCGTAGGAGCCCATCACGCCGTGCTCCGCGGAGGTGAGGTGCATCGAGCCGCCCTTGCCGCGCATCAGCCCGTTGTCGCGCTGCATCAGCTCGCCGAGCACTTTCTCGACCGGGACGCCGCGCGCCAGCGTGTGCGCGTGGCCCGCGATAGGTGCAGAACGTGTGATCGCCCTTCTTCATCGCGCAGGCGAAGCCCGCCGCGATCGCCTCCTGCCCGAGCGAGAGGTGGCTGGTGCCCTTCACGAGGTTCTGCAGGAACAGGTCGTAGGCGCGCTGCTCGGCCTGCCGCAGCCGGAATTGCGAGTGATAGAGCTTGAGCCGCATCTCCTCGCCGATGTCGTCGTTCGGGCGGCGGCCGTTGACGCGGACGCGCGCGGAGCGGCCGGCGGGCAGGTTTCCTCGCCATTTATGGGACCTCTGAAGGGTGCTGGTTGGCTTGGCGATTTGTAACAGGGCGTTACGGGTCAATCGAGGGGGTTGCGGCGCGGGCCCACCACACGCTCGCGGTAGAGCAGGTAGAGGCCGGAGGCGATCACCACCGCGACGCCGGCGAGCGTCCAGCGGTTCGGCACGTCGCCGAACACCAGATAGCCGAGCGCGATCATCCACACGATCTCGGTGTAGATGAACGGCGCCAGCACGGTGGCGGGCGCGAGGCGGTGGCCGATGATCAGCAGATAGTGACCGATGCCGCTGAACAGGCCCATGATGCACATCAGCACGATCACCGTCGGATCGCTCTGCGGCGTCCAGAAGAACGGCACCGCGACCGACACCGCAACCGCGCCGACCAGGTTGGAATAGAAATTGGTGGTCTCGTTGCTGTCGGTGCGCGCGAGGATGCGCGTCGAAATCGAGTAGATCGCGTAACAGAAGCGCCGATGACCGAGAGCAGCGCCGCCGGATGAATGCCGCCGGCGCCCGGCCGTGCCACCAGCAGCACGCCGCAGAAGCCGACGATGATCGCGGTCCAGCGCCGCCAATGGATCCATTCCCCGAGGATCGGTCCGCCGAGCGCCGCCACGATGAACGGCGTGCAGAAGATGATCGCAATCGCCTGATCGAGCTGCAGATAGCGCAGCGCGAAGAAGTTGAGCATCGTGGAGACGAGCAGCAGCGTCGAGCGGCCGAGCTGCAGCCACGGCCGCGAAGTGCGCATGACCTGCGGGCGCTTGATCGGATTGAACATGAACAGCGCGAGCACGAACGCCGACATGTAGCGCGCCCACACCACCTGAACGGTGTCCATGTGGCCGTTGAGATATTTCGCCGCCGCGTCGCTGAAGGCGAACAGCAGCACGGCGCCGCACATCAGCGCGATGCCGGTCAGGCGATCCTTCTGCGCTTGCTCCGCAGGGCTCAATACGTCGCCCGCCCGCCGGAAATGTCGAACACCGCGCCGGTGGTGAAGGAGTTGTCCGCCGAGGCGCACCAGGCGGCGAGCGCCGCGATCTCCTCGATCTTGACGAAGCGCGCGCGCGGGATTTTCGACAGCATGTAGTCGATGTGTTCCTGCTTCATCTGGTCGAAGATCGCGGTTTTCGCCGCCGCCGGCGTGATGGCATTCACCGCGATGTCGTGAGCCGGCGAGCTCCT
Source organism: uncultured Alphaproteobacteria bacterium (assembly GCA_963778455.1). Lineage (GTDB taxonomy): Bacteria > Pseudomonadota > Alphaproteobacteria > Rhizobiales > Xanthobacteraceae > PALSA-894. Next base: position 415,700 of record CAVZUL010000003.1, on the reverse strand, counting down.
TGCCGAGCGATTTGGTCAGCGCGATCACGCCGGCCTTCGACACCGAATAGGCCGAGGCGTTCGGGTTGCCTTCCTTGCCGGCGACCGACGCGATGTTGACGATGCGGCCGTATCTTCTGCGCGATCATTCCGGGCGCGATCGCGCGGCAGCAGTGGAACGGGCCGTCGAGATTGACGCGCATCACCTGCGCCCATTCCTCGGCCGGGTAGTCCCAGGTGGTGGCGTTCATGCCGGCGATGCCGGCGTTGTTCACCAGGATGTCGATGCGGCCGAGCGCCTTCACGGTGTCGTCGCGCGCGCGCTCGACGTCCTTCAGGTCGTCACGTCGCAGGCGATGGCGATCGCCTTGCCGCGGTTGCTGAGTTCCTGCGCGGTCTTCTCGGCGAATGCCTTGTCGCGATCCCAGATCGCGACCGCGGCGCCGGAATCGAGGAAGCGCTCGGTGATCGCCCGCCCGATTCCCTGCGCGCCGCCGGTGACCACCGCGTTGCGGCCGGACAAATCGATCTTGTTGGGCATGGTGTTCTCCCACCCTCGTCATTCCGGCCGAGCGGAGCGAGGGCCGGAATCCATAACCACGAATCTCGCCATGATCGCACGGCTTGGGGTTATGGATTCCGGGCTCCGGCCTTCGGCCGGCCCCGGAATGACCAAGTCGTACCCAAGCTCTCCCGCAGACGCGAGCGGCGAATTGTCAGGGGAGGGCTGTGCACGGGGTTGAACGGGCGGTCGAGTTACACTACATCTCCGCGTGCGGGGCCTGCGACGGTCGCCCCGTCAGGCTCGCAACGCCCAAGCGCCGTCTCTTCCGTAGAACGGAGGAGACCCATGCTTGCGAGCTATTTTACCTCTCCACAGGAACTCTGGTCGCGGATCAGGCCGGCGCGAACGCCGGGCATGCTGCTGGCGATTGGCCTTGCCGCGACAATGCCGGCCGTTGCCGGACCGACCTGCAAACCCGCCTTGGCCTTCACCGAGGTCCGGTTTTCGGAAACGCAATTCGAAACGATGGAGCGCAAGTGGACGGCGTTGCTCTCGGTCGATGCCTCGCGCTGCGCAACCGCTTCCGGGTCGTTTGGAATCATGTTCACCCGGCAGAAAGAGAACGGGGTTGAGATCGATTTCGTGGAGCAGTTCGCCTGGAAGGCCGGTCTGATCGAGGTGTCCGTCGACTTCTGGGCTGACGAAGCGGTCGAAGGATACCGGCTCACCGGCATCGCGGCGTGTCCCTGCCGCGACTGATTTCTTCCTGAACCACAGGGGATATTTCAGCCTCCCCTCCAGATGGCAGCCGTCCATCCAAGCGCTGGTCACTTCGCTTCAGGAGCGACCAATGGATGGCGTGACTTTGGCTTTCTTTCTCGCAGCGGCCTTTTTCGGCGGCTTGACGTCGGGCCTCTCGGGCTTCGCGATGGGCCTCGTGGTATCCGGCGTATGGCTGCACATCATTGCGCCCGAGCAGAATGCGCTGCTGATCGTGCTGTGCGGACTGGTCACGCAAGGGTCCGGCATCTGGCGTGTGCGGCATTCGATCAACTGGCGGGCCGTCCTGCCGTTCATCCTCGGCGGCGCGATCGGCGTTCCTGCCGGCACCGCTTTGCTGACAACGATCGATCAGAACACGGTGCGCCTCACGATCGGCGTCCTGCTGGTGATCTACAGTCTCTACAGCCTGATGCGGCCTGCGATCGGGCCGGTTCAGAGCGGCATTGCCGCGGAGCTTGGCGTCGGCGTCGCGAACGGCCTGATCGGTGGACTGACCGGACTGGGTGGAATCGCCATGACCATTTGGTGCCAACTACGCGGCGGGCCGAAGGACGCGCAACGCGCGATCTTCCAGCCGGTGATGTTTGCGACGTTCTTCATGACGGCAGTCTCGCTCGGCGTCGCGGGCGCGTACACGGTCGAAACGATGAAGCTCTACGCGTGGGCGCTGCCCGCTCTCATTGTGGGAGTAGGTTGTGGCATCTGGCTCTACGGCAAGCTCGATGACGCGGCGTTCCGCCGTGTGATCCTGATCCTGCTGCTGGCCTCGGGATTGTCCCTGATCGTCCCGGCCGCGCTGCGGTCGGCGAGCGCCTTGCTCCTGTGATGGCGTTGCGATAAACGTTCCGCATACGGGGCCAGCGACGGTCGCCCCGTCAGGCTCGCGAGCCCAAGCGCCGTCTCCTTCCCAAACGGAGGAGACTTATGTCTTCCGCGAGCTTTTTTATTTCTCCGCAAGAGCTTTGGTCGCGCATCGGCACCGTCGATGCGCCGATGATCCTCGATGTGCGCCGCCGCGAGATCTACGACGCGGCGCCCGGAATGGTGCCGACCGCCACGTGGCGCGAGCCCGAGAGCTATGCTCGAATGGACGCCAAGCTTGAGCAGCGACAAGCCCGTCGTCCTCGTGTGCCGCTACGGGCACAATCTGAGCCAGATGGTGGCTGCCGACCTGCGCCAGCGCGGCATCCCCGCGCAGGTCGCTGGAGGGCGGCTATCAGGCCTGGAGCGAGGCGGCCTGCCGCTGCTCGCGAAAGCGGCGCTCGAGCGCTTCGCGCCGAAGTCGCCGAGCCTGTGGGTGACGCGGCGGCGGCCGAAGATCGACCGCGTGGCCTGCCCGTGGCTGATTCGCCGCTTCATCGATCCGCAGGCGCGCATTCTCTATGTCGATCCGCCCGAGGTGAAGAATGTCGCGCGCGACACCGGCGCGATTCCGTTCGACATCGAGGGCATCGAGATCAGCCACGAGGGCGAGCGCTGCTCGTTCGACACGATGCTGAAGCTGTTCGGGCTGGAAGGCGACCCGCATCTCGCCCGCGTCGCGCTGATCGTGCGCGGCGCCGATACGGCGCGCTATGATCTCGCGCCGGAAGCCGCCGGCCTGCATGCGGTTTCGCTCGGCCTCTCGGCGCTCGCCGGCGACGACGATCACGGCATGATCGAGCGCGGCTTTACGGTCTACGATGCGCTGCTCGCATGGTCGCGCCATGCGGCCGAGGAGCGGCACAACTGGCCCGCAAAGGCGGCGTGAGATGACGGTGCAAACGGAGACTGCGCCCACGGCCACGGAGGCTGCGCCGAGTTTCGGCGAAGCCTTCCGGCTCTGGCTGAAGATCGGCTGCATCAATTTCGGCGGGCCGGCCGGCCAGATCGCCATGATGCACCGCATGCTGGTCGACGAGAAGAAATGGATCGACGAGCCGCGTTTCCTGCACGCGCTCAATTTCTGCATGCTGCTGCCGGGTCCGGAGGCGCAGAAGCTCGCCACCTACATCGGCTGGGCGCTGCACGGCGTGCGCGGCGGGCTTGTGGCCGGCATCCTGTTCGTGCTGCCGGGCGCGCTGGTCATGCTGGCTTTAAGTCTTGCCTACGCGCTCGGGCGCGGCGTCTCGTGGATCGACGGCGCGCTGTTCGGCATCAAGGCGGCGGTGCTGGTGATCGTGGTCGAGGCGCTGCTCCGCATCGGCAAGCGCGCGCTGAAGACGCGGCTGCTCTACGGGCTCGCGGGCGCGGCGTTCGTCGGCATCTTCTTTCTCAATGCGCCGTTTCCGCTGATCGTCGCGGCCGCGGCGCTGATCGGCTATCTGGTGGCGCGCACCGCGCCCGAGCAGGTGGGGCTGAAGAACGAGGCGATCGTCACCGCGCCAGCGCCGCCGGACCGCTGGCGGCAGTTTTTCGTGGCGAGCATCGTCGGGCTGATCGTCTGGTGGGCGCCGGTCGCGCTCGCGGCGCTCGCGCTCGGGCCCAGCCATGTGCTGGTCACCATCGGGACGTTTTTCTCAAAGCTCGCCGTGGTGAGCTTCGGCGGCGCCTACGCGCTGCTCGCCTACATGGCGCAGCAGGCGGTCGAGACGCATCACTGGATGACGGCGCCCGAAATGGTCGACGGGCTCGGGCTTGGCCGAGACCACGCCGGGGCCGCTCATCCTGGTGACGCAGTTCGTCGGATTTCTCGCGGCATTCCGCGACGCCGCGCCGTTTTCGCCGGTCACCGCCGGCATCCTCGGCGCCGCGATGACCACGTGGGTCACGTTCACGCCCTCGATGCTGTGGATCTTCGCCGGCGCGCCGTTCGTCGAGCAGCTGCGCGGCAACCGGCGCCTCTCGGGCGCGCTCGCGGCGATCACGGCGGCGGTGGTCGGCGTGATCCTCAATCTCACGGTCTGGTTCGCGCTGCATGTGCTGTTCGGACAGGTCACCGAGATGCACGCCGGACCGCTGCGCTGGTTTGCGTTCGATCCGCTCGCGCTCGATCTGAAGGCAACCGCGCTCGCGGCAATCGCCGCCGTGCTGGCGTTCGGCCTGCACCGCAGCCTGATCGAGGTGGTGGCCGTGATGGCGGGGCTGGGCGTGGTGGTGAAGCTGGTGTTCGGCTGACTCCGTGTCCCGGGCGCGGCGCAGCATGAAATGATGCGACGCAGACCCGGGATCGCCAAGCACGCCGAGTTTGTGCGGTCCCGCATCTGCGGTGCACCGCAAGCGCGCTGCGCCGCGTGCGGGACACGGGCTACTTCGGCCGCAGCTCCAGTCCCACGCCCTTGTTGACGAACTGCAGCGTGTAAGACTTGCGGAAATCGACGTTCGGCTTGACCACGCCGGCCTTGACCATCTTGTCGAAGAAGCTTGCCATGCGCGCGTCGGTCATCGCGCCGATGCCGTCCTTCAGCGTGTCGCCTGAATCGACGATGCCGTACTCCTTCATCTTGGCGATCGAATAGTCGATCAGCTCCTGGCGTCATTTCCGGATTGTGCTTGCGGATCAGCTCGTTCGCGGCCTTGTTGTCGCCGTAGAGATAATTGTACCAGCCGATCGCCGAGGCATCGACGAAGCGCTGCACCAGGTCGGGCTGCTTCTCCACCGTCTCGCGGCGCGTTTCGATCAAGGTCGAGTAGGTGTTGAAGCCGTGGTCGGCGAGCAGGAAGATCTTCGGCTTCACGCCGGCCTTCTCGACCGCGAACGGCTCGGACGTCACGTAGCCCTGCATCGCGCTCTTCTTGTCGACCAGAAACGGCTGCGGATTGAACGTGTAGGGCTTCACCTTCTCGGCGCTGAAGCCGAACTCGGCCTGCATCCATTTGAAATAGGTCTGCAGGCCCTCGGACGAGACGAGCAGCGTCGCGTTCTTCAGGTCCTCGAACTTCTCGAAACCCTGACCCGGATGCGCGAGCAGCACCTGCGGATCCTTCTGGAAGCTCGCCGCCACCACGATGGTCGGGATGTTCTGCGCGACCGCGTCGAAGCCCTGCAGCGAGTTCGCGCTCATGAAGAAGTCGATCTTGCCCGGCCAGCAGCAGCATGCGGTTGTTCACCTGCGGGCCGCCCGGCACGATGGTGACGTCGAGGCCGTATTTCTTGTAGGTGCCGTCCGCGACCGCCTGATAGAAGCCGCCGTGCTCGGCCTCGGCGACCCAGTTGGTGCCGAACGAGACCTTGTCGAGCTGCTGCGCGTGTGCCGGAGCGGCCGCGAGCGCGAGGCCGAGTGCCGTGAATGCGCGGCGCGTCAAAGCCATGATCAAGCTCCGATGGGTTGAAATTTGCGCGGACCATAGGCCAATGGCATGACATTGGCGAGGCGCTGGAGCGACGCGTGACCGACTGGCTTTCCCTCACGACGGAAGAATTTTCCCGCCCGCGGATCGCCGTGCTGCCGGTCGCGGCGGTGGAGCAGCACGGGCCGCATCTGCCCGTCGGCGTCGATACCTACATCGCCGAGGCGTATCTCGCGCGCGTGCGCGCGCTGCTGCCGGAAGACTCGGGCGTCGTGTTTCTGCCCGTTCAGGCGGTCGGCGCGTCCGACGAGCACCACGCGTTTCGCGGCACGCTGACGCTCTCGCCCGAAACCGCGCTGCGCGCCTTCATCGAGATCGGCGAGAGCGTGCATCGCGCCGGCATCGCCAAGCTCGTCATCATCAACAGCCACGGCGGCAACATCGCGCTGATCGATCTCGCGGCGCGGCAGTTGCGCGTGCGGCTCAACATGCTGGCGGTGCACGCCTCGTGGGGCCGCTTCGGGTATCCGGAAGGTCTGTTCAGCGAGGCCGAGCACACCCACGGCATTCACGGCGGCGACATCGAGACCTCGATCATGCTCGCCGCGTATCCGGACCTGGTGCGGCGCGACAGGATCGCGAATTTCATCCCCTCCACCTACGCGATGGAGCGCGACTTCGCGCATCTGCGCGCGGACTTTCCCGCTGGCTTCGGCTGGATGACGCAGGACCTCAATGCCTCGGGCGCGGTCGGCGATGCGTCGCTGGCAACGGCGGAAAAAGGCGAGGCCGCGCTCGAGCACGGCGCGCGGGCCTTCGTTGCACTGCTCAAGGATGTGGAAAGATTTGATCTCGAGCGGCTCGGCGCCGGGCCGCTCGGCTAGGCTCCGTCATGGCCGGGCTTGTCCCGGCCATCCACGCCTTACGCTAGTTTCCACGAAAGACGTGGATGCCCGGCACATGGCCGGGCATGACGATGAAATGGGGGGAAGACCATGGACGCCGACGTCAAGGCCGAAAGCGAAGACAAGCGCCTGAACGATCTGGTCGCCGTCACCGTGGTGATCCTCTCGGTGTTCATGGCGATCTCGAAGACCAAGGACGACAACATCAATCAGGCGATGCAGAAGGCGAAGGCCGACTCGGTCGACGCCTGGGCCGAATACCAGTTCGCGCGCGTGAAGCTGCACGTCGACGAGAACGGGCTCAACCAGTTGCGGCTGCTGGAGACCGCCGGGCAGATCGACAAGGCGCTCGCCGCCAAGCAGGCGGCCGAATACGAGGCCGACATCAAGAAATACGAGGGCCGCTCCAAGGAGACGCGCGCCAAGGCCGAGCGTCTCGAAGCCGAATATGACCGGCTCAATTTCCGCGACGACCAGTTCGACATGTCGGACGTGTTCCTGTCGATCGCGATCGCGGTCTCGGCGGTCGCGTCGCTGGTCGATAGTCTTCTGGCTGCTCTATGTCGCGTGGGCGCAGCGGGGCGCTGGGCCTCGGCTTCGGCATCTGCGGGCTTCGCGGGCTGGAATTTCCGGCCCGAGTGGCTGGCGCAGCTGCTGGGGACGTAGGACCACGCTCAGCTTGTCATCCCGGAAGCCGCCTTCAGGCGGCTATCCGGGACCCATAACCCACGATCCGTGTTTCATGGATCCCGGCTCTCGCTCCGCTCGGCCGGGATGACAGCGGTGGACATCGGGCAAGTGTGATAATATAACATTCGCATGGAGCCGCATCATCACCACCATCCGGGTCACGCGCACCCGCCCGCGACCGTTTCGCCCTCGATCCTGCGCCTCTCGGCGCTGGAGCGGCTCGCGGCCGTCGCGGTGCTGATCGCGGCGCTGTGGGCCGCGGTCGTCTGGGCGATGGTCATGAGCGCGGCGCTGGAGTTTCGCGATCTCACGCTCGGCTATGACCGCCACCCGGCGGTGCATCACCTGCACGGGCAGGTCGCCGTCCGGCGCGCTGATGGCGGTGGTCGGACCGAACGGCGCCGGCAAGTCGACGCTGTTCAAGGGCATCGTCGGGATGCTCAAGCCGCTCGCCGGCGGCATCGACCTGTGCGGCCTGCGTGCGCGCGACATCGCGTATCTGCCGCAGGTCGCCGACATCGACCGCACCTTTCCCGATCAGCGTCTACGACATGGTGGCGATGGGGCTGTGGCGCGACGCCGGCCTGTTCGGCGGCATCGGCAAAGCGCGAGCGCGACAAGGTGCGCGAGGCGATGTCGGCCGTCGGCCTCTCCGGCTTCGAGGAGCGGCCGATCGGCACGCTCTCGGGCGGGCAGATGCAGCGCACGCTGTTCGCGCGGCTGCTGTTGCAGGACGGGCGCGTGATCGTGCTCGACGAGCCGTTCAACGCGATCGATGCCAAGACCGCCGCCGATCTCTGCGACCTCGTGATGCGCTGGCATGCCGAGAAGCGCACCGTGATCGCCGCGCTGCACGATCTCGATCTGGTCAAGTCGATGTTCCCCGAGGCGCTGCTGCTCGCGCGCGAGCCGGTGGCGTGGGGCAAGACCGCGGATGTGCTGACGGCGGAGAACCTGCTGAAGGCGCGGCGCATGTGCGAGGCGTTCGACGAGCACGCCGAGGCGTGCGCGGCGTAAATGCTGGTCATTCCGGGGCCGAGCGAAGCGAGGAGCCCGGAATCCATAACCACGAGTCGGGGTTATGGATTCCCGCTTTCGCGGGAATGACACCGAGATTGTGAACCGATGATCTACGACACCCTCATCTCCCCCTTCGTCGAATTCGCCTTCATGCGCCGGGCGCTGGTCGGCACGCTTGGCGCTCGCGCTCGGCGCGGGGCCGGTCGGCGTGTTCCTGATGCTGCGCCGCATGAGCCTGGTCGGCGACGCGATGGCGCACGCGATCCTGCCCGGCGCCGCGATCGGCTTCCTGCTCTCCGGCCTCTCGCTGTTCGCCATGACGGCGGGCGGGCTGATCGCCGGCTTCGTGATCGCGGTCGGGGCGGGCGTCGTGGCGCGCGTCACCGAGCTGAAGGAGGACGCCTCGCTCGCGGCGTTCTTCCTCATCTCGCTCGCGGTCGGCGTCACCATCGTGTCGCTCAAGGGCACCAATATCGATCTGCTGCACTTCCTGTTCGGCAGCGTGCTCGCGCTCGACGACCAGACCCTGCTGCTGATCGCCGGCATCACGACGCTGTCGCTCGCCATCGCTCGCCGCTGATCTACCGGCCGCTGGTGCTGGAATGCGTCGATCCGGGCTTCCTGCGTTCGGTCAGCCGCGCGGGCGGGCCGGCGCATATCGCGTTCCTGGCGCTGGTGGTGATGAATCTGGTCGGCGGCTTCCACGCGCTCGGCACACTGCTGGCGGTCGGCATCATGATGCTGCCGGCCGTGATCGCGCGGTTCTGGGCGCGCGACGTGACCGCCATGATCCTGATCGCGGTCGTCGAGCGGCGCGGTTTCGGGCTACGCGGGCCTGCTGCTCTCGTTCCATGCGGGCGCGCCGTCCGGCCCGGCCATCATCCTCGTCGCCGGCGTGCTCTACGCCTTCTCGGTGCTGTTCGGCCGGGTCGGCGGCGTGCTGCGCCAGGTGTTTCCCGGCCGTCATCTCGAAGCGTGATTGGAGGCTGCCATGTTCGGACGCATTGCACTCGTTGTTCTGTTTGCCGCGCTGGCAACGCCATCGTTCGCGCAGGAGAAGCTCAAGGTCGTCGCGACCTTCTCGATCCTTGCCGACTTCGTGAAGAACGTCGGCGGCGATCGTGTCGCCGTCACCGCGCTGGTCGGGCCGAACAGCGACGCGCACGTCTATCAACCGACGCCATGCGACGCGAAAATCACTCGCCGACGGCCAAGGTGGTGTTCGTCAACGGGCTCGGCTTCGAGGGTTGGATCGAACGGCTGATCAAGGCGTCCGGCACCAAAGCCGCGATGGTCACCGCCACCAAGGGCGTAAAGCCGCGCAAGGCCGCGGACGACCACGGCCACAGCCATGGCGACGCCGATCCGCATGCCTGGCAGTCGGTCGCGAACGCGAAGCTGTATGTCGCCAACATCCGCGACGGGCTCGTCGCCGCCGACCCGGCGGGCAAGGGCGCCTATGAGGCGAATGCCGCCGCGTATCTCGCCAAGCTCGACGCGCTCGACGCGGAGGTGAAGGCGGAGGTCGGCCAAGATCCCGGCCGACCGCCGCAAGATCATCACCACGCATGACGCGTTCGGCTATTTCGCGGCGGCCTATGGCGTGGCCTTCATCGCGCCGCAGGGCGTCTCGACCGAGTCCGAGGTGTCGGCCAGGGATGTCGCGAGGATCATCACCCAGATCAGGAAGCAGAAGATCCCGGCGGTGTTCCTGGAGAACGTCACCGACGACCGGCTGCTCAAGCGCATCGGCGCCGAGAGCGGCGCGCGCATCGGCGGCACGCTCTATTCCGACGCGCTGACCGACGAGAAAGGCCCGGCGCCGACCTATCTCGACATGATGCGGCACAACGTGAGGCAGCTCAGCACGGCGCTGATGAGCTAACGCAGGTGGTCATCCCGGGCCGAGTGAGCGCAGCGAGCGCGAGCCGGGACCCATAACCACAGACCCTCGCGATTCAGCGCAACTCGTGAGGTCCGTGGCTATGGGTCCCGGGTCTCGCTCCGCTCGGCCGGGATGACAATCGAGCGCTAATTGCCTATATCTGTGCCCTACGGAGTGCACAGATGTCCGACGCGACCCAGAAACCAAGAGAAAATCCCCGTCACGGTGCTGACCGGCTATCTCGGTGCCGGCAAGACCACGCTTGCTCAACCGCATCCTGTCCGAGCCGCACGGCAAGAAATACGCCGTGATCGTCAACGAGTTCGGCGAGATCGGCATCGACAACGACCTGATCGTCGGCGCCGACGAGGAAGTGTTCGAGATGAACAACGGCTGCATCTGCTGCACCGTGCGCGGCGACCTGATCCGCATCATCGACGGGCTGATGCGGCGCAAGGGCAAGTTCGACGCGATCATCGTGGAGACCACCGGCCTCGCCGATCCGGCGCCGGTGGCGCAGACCTTCTTCGTCGACGAGAACGTCGGCAAGAACACCAAGCTCGACGCGGTGGTGACGGTCGCGGACGCCAAGTGGCTGCGCGACCGGCTGCGCGATGCGCCCGAGGCGAAGAACCAGATCGCGTTCGCCGACGTGATCCTGATCAACAAGACCGATCTGGTGAGCGCGGAAGAATTGCGCGAGGTCGAGGCGCGCATCCGCGGCATCAATCCGTACGCCAAGCTGCACCGCACGCAGCGCGCGCAAATCCCGCTCGCCGAGGTGCTCGGGCGCAATGCGTTCGACCTCGAACGCATCCTCGATATCGAGCCGGAATTCCTCCACGCCGACGATCACGATCATCACCGCCATGATCACGATCATGGCCACGGGCACGATCACGCGCATTCGCACGGCGGGCTGAAGCACTATCACGACGAGGAGATGCAATCGATCTCGCTTCGACCGAGAAGCCGCTCGATCCCGACAAGTTCTTCCCGTTCATCCAGAACCTCACGCAGGCCGAAGGGCCGAACATCCTGCGCTCCAAGGGCATCCTCTCGCTCAAGGACGATCCGCAGCGCTTCGTGTTCCAGGGCGTGCACATGATGCTCGACGGCGATCATCAGCGCGAATGGCGCGCCGACGAGAAGCGCCAGAGCCGCATCGTGTTCATCGGGCGCAATCTCCCCGAGGAGAAGATCCGCAAGGGCTTCGAGAGCTGCGTTGCATGACCCTCATGCTGAGGAGCGCCGCGCAGCGGCGCGTCTCGAAGCATGGCCAAGATCTCGGGTTGCCATCCTTCGAGACGCCCGCCTGCGCTTATGCTTCGGCGGGCTCCTCAGGATGAGGTCGGAGTAAAATGACCGACACCCGCGGCCCAATTCCCTCCGTCGTCGATCGCACCAAGCCCGTCGCGGCGGGCGCGCCGGTGGTTGCGGTGCATTTCCTCAGGGACCGCGCCGTGTTCGTGCTCGGCGAGGAGGCGCTGCTGTTCGTGGCGCCGGACGGCGCGGAACAGCGCGTCGCGGTGCATGGCGGCGGCATTCTGGCGTCGCGTGCGACGGCACGCGCATCCTCACCGGCGGCGATGACGGCAAGGTCGTCGCGACCGACGCGAAGGGCGAAAGCGAAACGCTCGCAACCGACGCGAAGCATCGCTGGATCGACCGGGTCGCGCTCGGGACCGACGCGATCGCGTGGTCGGCCGGCAAGCAGGTCTTCGTGCGCACCGCCAAAGGTGAGAGCGAAATCGCTCGATCTGCCCTCGAGCGCCGGAGGCCTTGCGTTCTCGCCGAAGGGCCTGCGCGTCGCGGCCGCGCATTACGGCGGCGTGACGCTGTGGTTTCCGAACGCGCAGCCGCGCCGGAGACCTTCGCCTGGAAGGGCTCGCATCTCGACGTGATCTTCTGCACCGGACGGCCGCTTCCTTGTCACCGCCATGCAGGAGCCGACCCTGCACGGCTGGCGTCTCGCCGACGCCAAGGACATGCGCATGTCGGGCTATTCGGCGAAGGTGCGGTCAATGGCATGGACCGCGGGCGGCAAGTGGCTCGCGACGTCGGGCTCCGAGCAACTCATCCTTTGGCCGTTCGCCACCAAGGACGGCCCGATGGGCAAGCAGCCGCGCATGCTCGCGCCGTACGACAAGCGCGCCGTCGCGGTCGCGTGCCACCCGAAGCAGGAGATCGTGGCGGTCGGTTTCGAGGACGGCCTCGTGATGCTGTGCCGCATCGAGGACGACGCGGAGATTCTGGCGAAGAAGCCGGGCGCCGCGCCGGTCTCGGCGCTGGCGTGGAGCGCGGATGGCTCGAAGCTCGCGTTCGGCACGGAGGATGGCGAGGCTGGGGTGGTGGATCTGGCTTAACCTCTCCCCGCAATGCGGGGAGAGAGCCTGCCCCCGACTTGATCGGGGGTCGGATCGTGCTCACATATTGCCGTGGCCGCGCTTGATGGTCTGGCGGATCACCGGTGCGGTGACCTGATCCGAGATCTGGATGTTCCAGATTTCGCTCTCCCCCTGCGCCACGAAGCCGGCGAACAGCTCCGGAATGACCGACACATCGCGGACCTCGTGGCCGCGCAGGCCGAAGCCCCGTGCGATCTTTTCGAGCGGGGGCCGGCCGAACACCGCCAGGCTGTCGTCGAGGCCGTCGGCGCGCAGCTTGTGAAACTCCGAGCCGTATCCGCCGTCGTTCATCGCGCAGATCAGGATGCGATATCCCTGACGCTTCAGCGTCTCGAGCTCCTGGATATGGAACAGGAGCCCGCCGTCGCCTTCGAACAGCACGATCTTGCCTTCGCGGCCCTGCCGGCGCGCGGCCGCAACCCCGAGTGCATATGACAGGCCGTTGCCGACCGCGCCGAATTCGCGGACGGTCGTATAGCGCTCCGCCGGCCTGCCCACCATCTGGGCGGGGAAATAGGCCTGATGGCCGCCGCCGACGACGACGTCCCAATCCTTCGGGATCACCGCGTCGATGGCGCGGACCACCTCGCGCGGATCGAGCTCCCCGGGCGCGATGTCGAACGGCATCGCGTCCGCCGGCTCGGTTGCGATGCGGTGCGCCAGCTCTTTCGAGCGGATCGCCGCCGCCGTCGGTTTGCCGGCGCCGAGCTTCCTGTCGAGGCCGGCAAGGATCGCCTCGACGCCGACGCGCGCGTCGGAGCGGAGGTAGAGGTCGGCGGCCTTGAGCCCATCGCGCAAGCCGCGCGGGGCGTCGTCCAGCTGGATCTTGTAGGCCTTTGGCAAGAAGTGCCCGCCGCCGACGTAGTAGGACAGGCTCGTCCCGACCGCGAGCACGACATCCGCGGACTCGTACATCTCCCGGCCCAACGCCGTGAAGTAGCTGCCGGCGATGCCGAGCCCGAACGGATGGTCGTGGAACAGGCCGCGCGCGGGCAGCGTGTTGGAGAGCAACGCGCCGCAGCGATCGGCGAGTGTGATCGTCGCATCGCGCGCGCCGGACCACAGCACGCCGCGGCCGCCGAGGATGATCGGCCGCTTTGCGGCGGCCAGCCGCTCGACGGCCTCGGCCAGAACGTCCGGATCGGGCTGCATGCGCCCGGCCTTGGGCTGATACATCGCCGAGGTCTCGTAGGGCTGGTTCGCCATGTATTCGACCTTCTGCAGGTCGTAGGGAACGCCGAGCACCACCGGGCAGCGCTCGACCTTGGCGATGTGGAAGGCCTCGCGCACGGCGTCCATCATGCGCGGCACGCTGTGCGCCGCGATGTAACGCGCGCCGGTCGCCGTCACCAAGGGCGCCTGATCGATCGCCTGGTTGTAGAACTTGGCGTTGATCGGCGACTCGCCGGCGAACACCACCATCGGCAGGCGCGCGCGAACCGCGGCCGGCAGCGCCGTCATCAGCTGGGTCACGCCGGGGCCGCACGTGACCGAGGCAACGGCGACCTTGCCGGTTGCCACGTTGTAGGCCGTCGCCGCCGCGACGGTGACGTGCTCATGCCGGACGTGGACCGTATGCACGCCCGGCAGTTTGGCGAAGGCGGTGCACCAGTGCATGTTGCCGTCGCCCATCAGGACGAACTGCGTGTCTATCCCCTCCGCAAGGAACGCTTCCGCGAGGGCTTCGTAGAGTTTGGGCATGGGTGCGATACTGCTTGGACGATGACGTGATCGGGTAGGCAACAATCATGCCCCGCGACGCCCCGTCAATTCAATCGAAGCAGCCGGCAATTTCCTGCCGAAGGATCACGGCGCGAGCGGCAACGCGCAGGCGTATGGGTATAAGGAGGAGTGAAGCGCGCGGCGCTCCAATCGCCTTCGATCACTCGGCCGCGTGATGACGCTGCTCGCGCCGGTCCAGCAACCGATGGACCCACAGCACGCCCGCGACGGCCAATCCGATTGACAGGAAAGGCCAAACCATCGCGAAGATACCGAAGCTCGTCATTCGCGCAGTCTCCGGAGCGTGGCCAACGCCACAACATGTAGGCTGACGCCTGCCGCTGTGCAAGCAAGTGCAACCACCGACAGATAGAGCGCTCCGATCGGCAGCGCCGACAGGCCATAGAGCGAGGCCGCGGCAGGGGCGAACGCCCCTGCTGCAATCAGCGCGGCGGCAAGCGTATTCAGCCACGACGCGGTGAGCTTGGTGCGCTCGTTATGGACCAGGAACATGGGACTGACGCACGAATTGCTGATGGGAACATATCATGAACAATCATCTGGAAATTGTCAACCAATTTGCACCGCGGCGTAGGGACTTCCCCTCGCCCCGCGAAGCGGGGAGAGGGTGCCTGAGTGAGCGTAGCGGGCGAGGGCGGGTGAGGGGCTCGTGTTGCGAGTTCATGACGATCGAGCGCCAGGCCGACCCGAAGGGCGACCGCGTGCGGATCGGCATGACCGGCAAGGCCCTGCCGTTCAAGTATCACGGCGCGAGCGAAAAATGCGCAGGCGTACGGAGAAGTAGGGGAGGACGAAGTGTCAAACTTGTCCTGGTATTTCAGCCACTTAGGACTCGACTACGGTTTTTCACACGCTAAGGGCCTTCCTGAACATTCAAGGCATTCTCTAATCTTATCAATCTATTAGACGAACCGTCCCGTCAGTCCTATGTGACACGAACTGTGACATGGAATTAGGCCTCTGATCACCTTATGTTCTAACGGGAGCAGCTCGTCAACGAACGGCATCGCGTTCCGGCGCCGGCAAACCCGGTCGGCGTCACCCTCTGACCCCCAGCCTTATGTCTGAAATCGCCGCAACACAGATTCCGAAACCACGGGACGAACAAGCGTTCGAGCGCGCGTGCCTCATCCTGTTTCGCTGCGTGTTAGGTGACCCAAACGTTCAAACCAACGCGCGACGCGGTCAGGCTCAGGACGGCGTCGACATCTTCGGGTTTCGGAGTCAGGACCCCACAAAGCCGGTCGGAACGCAGTGCAAACTCAAGGGGCCCGACAAACCCCTCAGTGAAAAAGAGCTTCGCACCGAAGTTGGGAAGGCGCTCAACTTCCAACCGGCGCTGCGCGAATATTTCGTGGTCACGACAGCTCCCGACGACGGTGAGCTCCAACGGATTGCACGCGAGCTAACCGTCGAGCAAGCCGTTGCCAACCGAGCGATCACGATCAACGTTTGGGGTTGGGACACGCTGCAGCAGCGCATTAGCGAATATCCTGAAGCTCTCAACGCATTCGATCCGACTTACGGGCCACACGCAAAGGAGCAACTGGCGCTCCTCGCGCGGATGACCGATCAACAGGAAGACGTTCGATCGCTTGTTGTCTCGACGAGTGCCAGCGTTGCAGAGATCAGGAGCAAACTGATTTCTGTCGAGGGCGTCGGAGACATAACGACGGCTGCAAGCGCCATCGACGCGGCGCTCGACGCCGAGGTTGACGCATATCGCGACGCGATCAATCGTGATCAGCCACGCACCGCGTTAATGATGCTCGAGGCCTTGCTGCGACGCGTCGAAACCTCGGCGTCGCAACGCATTCTATTTCGTATCAAGGCCAACATCGGCCATTGCTACCTCGCGCTCGGTGATGACGCGCGAGCCGCGCACTGGCTCGGTGAGGCGTATCAGCACGCGCCTGCCGAGCCAAAAGCGGTTAGCAACTTCGTCATTGCTCTTCTGCTTCAAAAAAAGAACACCGAGGCATTTGAGTTCGCGCGCCAAGAACTCGCGAAAGATGCGACCAACGCGCCGGTTGCGGGCTACTTGCTTCAAGCCGCCGGACGGTGCCCTGACCAGCTTGATCCCTTCGAACAGATTCCCGTGACGTTGCGGGGAATGGCTGACGTCGACGCTGGATTTGTAGATTTCCTTCGCTCGCGCGAGAAAACGCCCGATTGGTGGGTGAAGGCCCGGTCGGGACATGCGGCTCACCCCGATAACAAATTTTTGGCGCAAAGCGCCGCCGAAGCCGACATCGACGAGGTCGGCCGAAGCGAGGAATTCAAGCAGAACGCCCGTCTCTCCTCCGCCACTCGTGAGCGACTTGAGCACGCTGCGGCGGTACTTCACGCCATTTGGGATCGGCGGCGAGCCTCTGAGAATCCGCGGCGTAGCGACGGTCTTGCCGCGTGTTGCAACCTGCTCGGCGCCTACTACGCCCTCGGAGAGCGGCAACAAGCTCTGCTCGTGGCAAAGCAAGCCATCGAAGTTGCTCCGGACGATGAGATGGTGCTTCAGCGGGCTATGATCGCTGCTCTGGATGCGGGCGACGACCCGTTTGCGAAGCAGGTGCTCGAAAAACTGCCGATCAGTTCTGAGGCCTCGCTGATGCGCTTCCAATTCTACGCGCATACCGGGGATTGGGCGAAGTTGACCTCCTATGAGAAGTGGTCCGTAGGTATTCCTGAGAATGAGCGCGTTGCGATGGAAACTCTGGCGCAACTCGCGACCCTAATGCTTGGTGCGAATAAGAACGATCCGCGAGAAGAACTGAAGCGAATACTTAAGGCGGCCGATGCCGATGCGCGCGGCAGTGTTCTCGTGTCTGATTTCGCAGAACGGCTTAAGCAGCCTGACATCGCCGAGCTGGCTTATCGACAGGCTGTCTCCTTGGTCGAGCAAGATAGTCATCGGGTAAACCGCTCGATGGTGGTGAGAACGGCAGGAAGACGAGAGGATTGGAGCACCGTTACGCGGCTTCTCGACGGTCATATCGAGCTTAACAAGCCGAGCGACGATTTGAATTTGCTGATGACCGCTCTTGCCAACGAGAAACCTGTTCGCAGGCGCGCGCTCGAGTTCTTCGACGAACTGCCCGAGACAATTCGAACATCAGCTTTGGGCGCTACGGCCTTTGGTTATCTGCAAAGCCGGCGGGGAGACCTCAGCGAAGCGGAGAAGTGGCTTCAGACGGCCATCAAGGCCGACCCAACTTACCTGACAGCTTGGCTCGGCCTGCTAGGCTTGTCTGTGCGTCGGGGCGGCGCCGACGCGGCGGCTCAAATACAAGAACAATTGAAGTATCTGGACCTCGCGACTGCACGCGGTGCGCCGCGCGAGAAGATGCTTATTACCCATTTTATTCGCGACGCTGGCTTCTCCGATCGCGCAGTGAAGTTTGCCTACGAAACGGTTCGCGCTCATCCAAACGATCCTGAAAGTAGCGCTGCTCTATTTCGGCCTGCTTTTGGGCGATCACGCTGGCCACATGGTGCCGACCGTGACCACGGTGGGGGTCAATACATGGGTGGCGTTGGAGAGCAACAGTAAGCAGCGCCTTGAATTGCTCATCGAAGAGGGACCCGACAAGCCAGCGGAAAATCTGTACAGCCCAATGCATCCCTTCATCGCGCCCGCACTGGGGTTGAGCGCGGGAGAATCATTCACTCAGTCCAAACCTTTCGGCGCTCCGGAAGTGTGGCGCGTGCTGGAGGTAAAGCACAAGTACCTCCACCTGTTTCATGAGATGCACAAATTCAACGTGCGCTTTCCCGAGGCTAAAGGATTCTACAGTCTGAGCCTGCAAGGTGAGGACATCACTCCAGTCTTGGAGCAGGTCAAACGCGTCGGAGAGCACGCTCGAAGGATCGCAGACCTCTATATCGACAAGCACCTACCGCTTGCGGTCGTCGCAGGGATAGATGGCCGCAATTCAATCGGCTTGGCCGAGTACGTGCGGCGCTTGAGGCATGACATCGTCGCCTGCCTTGGGAATCTGCCTGAGCGAACGGCAGCGGAGCAACTCGCAATGGGGCCGCCGCCGGGCGGGGCGGTGTTGGACCTCTACACTGCCTGGATTGCCGCGGCGTTGAACCTTCTCGGTCCGTTGAAGGCTGTATTTGGTCGACTGGTTGTTCCGCGCGCGGTGATCGATGCGATCAGGCAATTGGAGGACGACGTCAGCGACGAACGCGGCGGCCAATCGATGTCAATGGCGTATGACGAAGGCTCCTATGTCCGGCATGTCCAAGAGGAGGAGGATTTAAGAGCTCTAAGACGCATGTTGGAGGAACGACGAGCTGCCATCGAGGCGCATTGTGACGTTCTGCCGGTTGATGTGCCGAGCGAAATATCGCCGTTGGCCACCGCGCTTGTCGACAAGAGCGATCCCCATGTTCTCGACGCGGCGTTTCTGGCAGCCGCCGAGGATCGCGTGCTGCTCTCAGATGATTTGTACTTCCGGCAATTTGCCGCGCAATCCTGTGGTGCCACACGAGGCGTCTGGCTCCAAGCGGCGCTCAACGTCGCGCGACACAAGAAAATCTTGAACTCATCAAGTTACGCCGAGGCGATCATTGGACTTGCGATTTGTCGTCACTCACACATCGCTCTCGAAGAGCACGTCCTGCGGGAAGTCCTTCGCCTCGATGATACCGAAGAACTTCATAAATTTTCCGCGGTGGCAGAATTCATCGGCACCAAATCTGCGGAAGTGGTTTCGCATCTCAACGTTGCGACCAATTTCTTGGTCATGGTGTGGTCGGAGAACGTATCGGACCTTAGAAAGGCCGCGGCCTCGGGCCTCATCCTTGAAAAGCTACTTCGTCTGCCTCAACCCGATCTTGGGACCACCATTGCCATTGTTCGATCACGCCTGCGGAAAAGCAGTCGTGCTTCCCAATATTTCGAGGAGTGGTGCCGCGGTCATTTCTTGACGGTATGAGTGAAGAGGGGCGTCGGCATCGCGCGCTGAGTCTATCGAGAGTCTCCCTCACCCGGCTCGCAGCTCCCCACCCTCTCCCCGCAAGCAGGGAGAAGGAAAGAACGCGCGGGAGAGAAAGGCGCGGCTCAAACCACCAGCACGTTCTTGAACTGCCACGGGTCGCTCGTGTCGATGTCCTCCGGGAACAGTCCGCCGTCGCGGCCTTCGAGTGGCGTCCAGTCGGTGTACTTGCCGAACACGTCGCCGAGATACGGCATCTGGATCTCCAGGCAGCGGCGGAAGTCCATCTCGTCGGCTTCGGTGACGCCGCGCTCCGGGTTCTCCAGCATCCACACGATGCCGGCGAGCACGGCGCTCGTCACCTGCAGGCCGGTGGCGTTCTGGTAGGGCGCGAGCCGCCGCGTGTCCTCGATCGAGAGCGAGGAGCCGTACCAGTAGGCGTTCTTGGCGTGGCCGTAGAGCAGCACGCCGAGCTCATCGACGCCGTCGACGATCTCGTTCTCGTCGAGGATCTTCCACTCCGGCTGGCGCTGCCACGCCGCGCCCGCCATCTCGTGCAGCGACAGCACCGCGTCGTCGCACGGGTGATAGGCGTAGTGGCAGGTCGGCCGGTACACGGCCTTGCCGTGCTCGTCGCGCGCCGTGAAGTAGTCGGCGATCGAGATCGACTCGTTGTGCGTCACCAGGAAGCCGTGCTGGGCCTGCGCGGTCGGCGTCCATGAGCGCACGCGCGTGCCGGCGCCCGGGCGCGTCAGGTAGATCGCGGCGTCGCAGCCGAAGTCGTGGCGGTGGCCGTTCGCCGGCATGTGCTTCTCGTGCGTGCCCCAGCCGAGCTCGGCCGGCTGCAGGCCTTCCGAGCAGAAGCCCTCGACCGACCAGGTGTTGACGAACACGCCGCGCGGCTTCGGGTCGCGCGCGCGCTGGGTGTCGCGCTCGGCGATGTGGATTCCCTTGACGCCGAGGTTTTGTGCCAAGCGCGCCCATTCTGCGCGGTTCTGCGGCTCAGGGGAGGTGTTTTGCGCTGTTTCGCCGGTGTTTTGTGCGATGTTCGAGCAGCGCCTGCTTCACCATCCACGACACCATGCCGGGATTGGCGCCGCAGCAGGAGACCGCCGTGACGCCGCCCGGACGGCGGCGGCGCACGTCGAGCACGCCCTCGCGCAGCGCGTAGTTCGAGCGCTGCGAGATCGAGGCCTTGGCGTTGGTGTAGAGGCCGGGCCACGGCTCGCACACCGTGTCGATGTAGAAGCAGTCGATATCCTTGCAGAAATCCATCAGGTCGGCCGAGGAGGTGTCGACCGAGAGGTTGATGATCATGCCGCGGCCGGGCCCGCCGGTGAGCAGCGGGGTGAGCACTTCGCGGTAATTGTCGCGGGTGATCGCGAGCTGCTCGAACGTAAGCTTGCGCTCGTCGAGCAGCTTGCGGTCGGTGTCGACCGGGTCGATGACCACGAACTTCGAGCGGTCGAAGCCGATATGGCGCTCGAGCAGCGGCAGGACGCCGCGGCCGATCGAGCCGAAGCCGATCATCACGATCGGGCCGGCGAATTCGGCGTGGATGGGATGGCTGGCGGTCATGCGGGTGAGGGCGTTCATATCCGTTTGTCCTTCTCGGTTTAGTGTCAGGCCGCGCGCGGCGCAAAGTTCGTTGCGGGCAAGCCCCGCGACCAGCGTTGCGAGGTCGGGGTTTAGCGCCGATGTCGCCGGTCGCGCCGATCAGACCGCGCGCGCCGTCGAGCGCGCCGGGCACGAGCTCGAGCGCCGAGCAGGCGATGCGGCTCGTAGGGGCCGGGCATCCATAGCTCGCCGGTCTTCTCGGCCGAGAAGCCGAAGCGGCCGTAATAGGGCGCATCGCCGACCAGCAGCACCGCGCCATGGCCGAGGCGTCGCGGCCTCGTCGAGCGCGCGCCGCATCAGCGCGGCGCCGATGCCGCGGCGGCGCGCATCCGCGATGCGACCGCGAGCGGGCCGAGCAGCAGCGCCGCACGTGCCGGACCCGCCGAGACGTCCCAGAGCCGCACGGTGCCGACGACGCGGCCGTTGCTCGATCGCGACGAACGACAGCCCGTCGGCCGGGAGACGCCCTTCGCGCAGGCGCTCGGAGGCCTTGGCGAAACGCGCATCGCCGAAGGCGCGCTCGAGCAGCGCCTCGCGCGCCGCGATGTCCTTCGCAAGCTCCTTGCGGATCGTGATCATAGCCAACTCCTTCCCGCGCTTGAGCAGCGCGTCGTCAGGTCAGTCGTGAGGGAAGGGGAGCCGGCCAACCGGCTCCCGGCGATGTCAGATGTGGACCGTCTTCAGCGGCGCGAAGCCGTTGAAGGCCACGGACGAGTAGGTCGCCGTATAGGCGCCGGTGCCCTCGATCAGCACCTTGTCGCCGATCTCGAGACTGACCGGCAGCTGGTACGGCTCCCGCTCGTACAGCACGTCGGCCGAGTTGCAGGTCGGGCCGGCGAGCACGCACGGGCGCGAGCTCGTCGCCGTCGCGCGGCGTCTTGATCGGGTAGCGGATCGACTCGTCCATCGTCTCGGCGAGGCCGCCGAACTTGCCGATGTCGAGATAGACCCAGCGCACCTCGTCCTCGTTGCTCTTCTTGGAGACGAGCACGACTTCGGCCTCGATGACGCCGGCATTGCCGACCATGCCGCGGCCCGGCTCGATGATCGTCTCCGGGATCGCGTTGCCGAAATGCTTGCGCAGCGCGCGGAAGATCGCCGTGCCGTAGGTTTTCACCGTCGGCACGTTCTTCAGGTACTTGGTCGGGAAGCCGCCGCCGAGGTTGACCATCGACAGGTTGATGCCGCGCTCGCCGCACTCGCGGAACACCGCCGCGGCGGACGCGAGCGCGCGGTCCCAGGCGTGCTGGTTGCGCTGCTGCGAGCCGACGTGGAACGACACGCCATGCGCCTCCAGGCCGAGCTTGTGCGCGTGCTCCAGCACGTCCACCGCCATGGCGGGCTCGCAGCCGAACTTGCGCGACAGCGGCCATTCGGCGCCGGCGCAGTCGAACAGGAAGCGGCAGAACACGCGCGAACCGGGCGCCGCGCGCGCGATCTTCTCCACCTCGGCGATGCAGTCGACCGCGAACAGCCGGACGCCGAGCGCGTAGGCGCGCGCGATGTCCCGCTCCTTCTTGATCGTGTTGCCGATAGGAGATGCGGTCCGCCGTGGCGCCGGCCGCCAGCACCATCTCGATCTCGGCGACCGAGGCGGTGTCGAAGCAGGAGCCGAGCGAGGCGAGCAGCGACAGCACCTCGGGCGCCGGATTGGCCTTCACGGCGTAGAACACGCGCGTGTCCGGCAGCGCCTTGGCGAAGGCCTGATAGTTGTCGCGGACGACGTCGAGGTCGACGACGAGGCAGGGCCCGTCGTCGGTGCGCTTGCGCAGGAAGTCGCGGATGCGAGCTGTCATTCCGAAGAATTCCCTATCCGGTGTGCGCGGCGGAGCCGCGGCTTAAGGTGAACCTGCTGTGGTGATTCGCGCAGCCGCGGGCTACGCGGACGCGCTCTCACCACACCGATTGCTGCCTTAGTCCGGATGAGGGAAGGACCCGTTCCGCACTGTTGGCAAAGAAGGACAAGCCTTTTCAGTCAGTCCGGCATTCGCGCCGGCGTTACCAAAAAAGCCCGCTCCGTCGTTGCTTTAAGCCGCGTCCCCCGTTGAGCGCGGGGTGCGCCGGTTTCGCCTCCGGCTGCCGGTTGCATGGTTGAGGAAGCAGGTTCTTCCCCAGGCGGCTGTCCGGCCTCTTGTCCGGATGCCCACCAACCGACACGCGGCCACAGGCACGTGCGAAATTGGGCAATTCCGCAAATAAGTAAATTCGCGCGCGCGATGCAAGTATTTTTTTCTGCCGCGCGCGAGAAATTCGTTAGCGAATTGTTGAGGAGGCTTCGGCGCGGCGCGCGCCGCGACTCAGTTTCGCGTCGTGAACGGCTCGACGCGCATCGCCGGCGCGGATGAAGGCGACCATCACGGCGATGCCGCGCGACGAAGAACAGCGACCTGCAGGATGTAGGTGCCGTATTCGCCGAGATTGAACAGGTTGCCGAACGCCCAGCCGCCGGCGAACGCGGCGCCGAACACTTCGGCGGCGATCAGGATCGCGGCCGAAAGCACCGTCGAGACGTTGATCCAGTTGATGCGGCGGCGGCCGCGCGATCTTGCCGGTTGCGTCGAGCATGCGCGCGCAATGAATACGAAAGCGGCGGGCCGATCAAGCCCAGCGGTTCCGCTGGTTTGTCTCGCGCCGTATGGCCCATTACATTGGGCGAAATGGAGAATGCTGCCCAGCATGACAACGTCCGGAAATCCGCTGCTTGCCGACTGGACCGCGCCGTTCGGCGCGCCGCCGCTCGACCGCATCAAGCCGGAGCATTTTCCGCCGGCGTTCGAGCAGGCGCTGGCCGACGCACCGGGCCGAGATCGCCGCCATCGCGGCCGACACGGCGGCGCCGAGCTTCGACAACACCGTCGCGGCGCTGGAGCGCTCGGGCCGGGCGCTCGCGCGGGTGAGCAACGTCTTCTATGTGCTGGCCGGCGCCCACACCGAGCGAGGCGATCCAGGCGATCGAGCGCGACATGGCGCCGCAGCTCGCCCGGCACTGGAACGAGATCCATCTGAACGAGGTGCTGTTCGCGCCGGCTCGACGCGCTGCACGACCGGCGCGACGAGCCTCGGCCTGACGGCCGAGCAGGCGCGCGTGCTGGAGCGCTACCACGCGCTGTTCCGCCGCGCCGGTGCCGGGCTCGATGCGGCCGCGAAGGAGCGGCTGAAGGAGATCGGGGACCGGCTCGCCGACGCTCGGCACGACCTTCGGCCAGAACGTGCTCGCCGACGAGCAATCCTACGCGATGCCGCTTGGCGAGGACGATCTCGCCGGCCTGCCGGATTTCGCCCGCGCGGCGGCGCGCGGCGCCGCGCGAGGAGCGCGGGCTGAAGGGCCAGCACGCTGTCACGCTCGGCCGCTCCAGCGTCGAGCCGTTCCTGCAGTTCTCGGCCCGGCGCGACCTGCGCGAGAAGGTGTTCCGCGCCTGGATCGCGCGCGGCGACAACAGCGGCAAGACCGACAACAACAGCCGATCATCGCCGAGATGACGGCGCTGCGCGACGAGAAGGCGCGGCTGCTCGGCTATCCGAGCTTCGCGCACTACAAGCTCGACGACACCATGGCGAAAACGCCGGAGGCCGTGTCGCGGCCTGCTCGACGCCGTGTGGGCGCCGGCGCGGCGCCGCGTCGGCCGAGGAGCGCGACGCCCTGCAGGAGCTGGTGACCGGCCGAAGGCGGCAATTTCCGCCTCGCGCCGTGGGACTGGCGCTATTACGCCGAGAAGCTGCGCAAGGCGCGCTACGATCTCGACGAGAGCGAGATCAAGCCGTATCTGCCGCTCGACGGCATCATCGAGGCGGCGTTCTACACGGCGAACCGGCTGTTCGGGCTCACCTTCACGCCGCGCCGCGACGTGCCGGTCTATCACCCCGACGTGCGCGTCTGGGAGGTGACCGGACCCGACGGGCGAGCATGTCGGCGTGTTCTTCGGCGACTATTTCGCGCGGCCCTCCAAGCGCAGCGGCGCCTGGATGACGGCCTTGCGCGATCAGGAGAAGCTCGACGGCGAGGTGCGCCCGCTCGTGCTCAACGTGATGAACTTCAACAAGGGCGCGGAGGGCGAGCCGACGCTGCTCTCGCTTCGACGATGCCCGCACGCTGTTCCACGAGTTCGGGCACGGCCTGCACGGGCTGCATGTCGGACGTGACCTATCCGATGATCTCCGGCACCGGCGTGCTGCAGGATTTCGTCGAACTGCCCTCGCAGCTCTACGAGCACTGGCTCGACCGGCCGGAAATCCTCGAGCGCTTCGCGCGCCACTATCGAAACCGGCGAGCCGATGCCGAAGGCGCTGATGGACCGGCTGATCGCCTCGCGCACCTTCAATCAGGGCTTCCTCGACCACCGAATATCTCGGCTCGACCTATGCGGACCTCGACTTCCATCTCGGCGGCGCGAAGGACGCGCACGCGGTCGAGGCGGAAACCCGCAGGCGGATGCAGATGCCCGACGAAGTCGTGATGCGCCACCGCCCGCCGCACTTCCAGCACATCTTCTCGGGCGACGAGCTACGCGGCCGGCTACTACAGCTATCTGTGGTCCGAGGTGCTCGACGCCGACGCGTTCAACGCGTTCGAGGAGACCGGCGACGTGTTCGACCCGGCCGTCGCCAAGCGCCTGCGCGACCACATCTACGCGGCGGGCGGCGCGCGCGACCCGGCCGAGGCCTATCGGGCGTTCCGCGGCCGGATGCCGTCGGTCGATCCGCTGCTGCGCAAGCGCGGCCTCGGCGGCGAGCGCCGCATGAACCTCCACACCGCCGGCCACCGCCGCGGCGTCGTCGCGGCGCCGCATCATGCGGCCGCCGAGACCGGGCGTCTCATCCTGGAGGACGGCGGCAACGCGCTCGAAGCCATGGTCGCGATGGCGGCGACGATCGCGGCGGTCTATCCGCACATGAACCACATCGGCGGCGACGGGTTCTGGCTCGTGCGCGAGCCGTCGGGCCGCGTGCGCGCCATCATGGGGGCGGGACCGGCCGGCGCGAAGGCGACGCCGCGATCTCTATCGCGAGCACGGCTACGACGACGATTCCGCCGCGCGGGCCGCTCGCGGCGCTGACCGTGCCGGCCGCGGTCGCGGGCTGGATGCTGGCGCTGCAAGCCGCCGAGGCGTTCGGCGGCAATCACCCGCTCGACGTGCTGCTCGGTCCGGCGATCCGCCATGCGCGCGAGGGCTATGTGGTGACGCGCAGCCAGGCGCGGCTCACCGCCGAGAAGCTCGCCGAGTGCCGCGACGCGCCCGGCTTCGCCGAGACGTTCCTGATCGACGGCAAGCCGCCGGCCGAAGGCGCGACGATGAAACAGACGGCGCTCGCCGCCACGCTCGATCAACTCGCCAATGCGGGGCTCGATGACTTCTACCGTGGCGATGTCGGGCGCGAGATCGCCGCCGATCTGGACCGCATCGGCTCGCCGGTGACGCGCGCCGACCTCGTGGGATACGAGGCGGCCGTCAGGGAGCCGCTGAGCGTCACGCTGCAAGCCGGCACGCTCTACAACACGCCGCCGCCGACGCAGGGGCTCGCCTCGCTCATCGATCCTGGCGCTGTTCGAGCGGCTGCGCGTCGACGCGAGCCTGAGAGCTTCGATCACGTGCACGGGCTGGTCGAGGCGACCAAGCGCGCGTTCCTGGTGCGCGACCGGTACGTCACCGACCCCGGCGCAGCTGCCGCATCCGCCCGCGCGCTATCTGGAAAAAGCCTTCCTCGATGCCGAGGCCGACAAGATCGATCGCCGCAAGGCGGCGCGGTGGCCCGCGCCGCAAGGCGACGGCGACACGATCTGGATGGGCGCGGCGGATTCCTCCGGCCTCGTCGTCTCCTACATCCAGTCGCTCTATTGGGAATTCGGCTCGGCCTGCGTGCTGCCGGGCACCGGCGTGCTGATGCAGAACCGCGGCGCGAGCTTCTCGCTCGAGAAAGGCGCCCTGAACCCGCTCGCAGCCCGGCCGCCAGCCGTTCCACACGCTCAATCCGGCGCTCGCGAGCTTGAGCGACGGACGCATCATGGCCTACGGCGCCATGGGCGGCGACGGCCAGCCGCAGACGCAGGCCGCGCTGTTCACCCGCCACGTGCTCTATCGCCAGCCGCTGGAAGAAGCCGTCGACCGGCCGCGCTGGCTGCTCGGGCGCACCTGGGGCTCGCCGCATACCAACCTGCGGCTCGAGTCGCGCTTCGATGAAGGGCTGATCGACCGGCTGCTGTCAGCCGGTCACGACGTCGAGGTGCTGGCGGACGCCTATTCGGACACCATGGGTCACGCCGGCGCCGTGGTGCTGCATCCGGACGGCACGCTCGAAGGCGTCCACGACCCGCGTGCCGATGGCGGCGCGAGCGGAGTCTGTCATCCCGGGGCGGCCGGAAAGGCCGAGCCCGGGATCCATAACCACCACCGGAGCACATTCGCTCCGCCTGTGGCTATGATTCCGGGCTCTCGCTTCGCTCGACCCGGAATGACGAGGCTACCACTTCGCGTAGTCGCGCCAGCTCGGCTCTCGGGTCCGGGAGGACGCGAACAGGATGCCCAGCGCAAAACCGATGCCGACGCCGAGCGCGACCATCGCCTTGGGATGCCGGCCGACCTGCTCGCTCACCATCTCGTCCAGTTCGGCGGCGCTTGTCCTGCACGCGGCTGACCGCGTCGCCGGCGTACTCGGTCGTCTTGTCGTAGACGTCCGAGGCGGTGCTCTTCGCCTGCTCGTAGACGCCGTCGGCTTGCTGGCCGGTCTTCTGGGCCGCCTCGTCGATCGCCTGGCCGCCCTGCTTGAATGTCTCGAAACTGGAATTCGCCATAAGTCCCTCCGGGAGCATCTTTCGGGGAGGAAACTCGCCTGCCCCGAAAGAGTTGCATGGCGTCGGTGCGACGGCCCGGCTCACAAGGATGTGCCTCCATTCCGCCCCAGTCGGTGCTATTGTCCGGCCGCGCCGCCGTGGCGCGCTGGTTTGCCCATGATCCGACTGCTCCGCTGTTTCTCTCTCGCCGCGCTGGCGCTGTTCGTCGCATCCGCCGCGCAGGCGCACCCGCATGTCTGGGTGACGATGAAGAGCGAACTGGTCTACGGCGCCGATGGCAGTGCGACCGGTGTGCGCCACGCCTGGACCTTCGACGACATGTTCTCGACCTTCGCGACGCAGGGCCTCGACAGCAAGGAGAAGGGCAAGTTCACCCGCGAAGAGCTGGCGCCGCTCGCCGAGGTCAACATCACCTCGATGAAGGAATTCGATTACTTCACGATCGCGCGGCAGAACGGCAAGAAGACCGAGTTCGGTTCGCCGACCGATTATTTCCTTGAATTCAAGGACGGCCTGCTGACGCTGCACTTCACTCTGCCGTTCAAGACGCCCGCGAAGGCGCAGAGCATCGACCTCGAGATCTACGACAGCATGTATTTCGTCGACTTCTCGTTCTCCACCGACAAGGAGCCGGTGCGGCTCGTCGGCGCGCCGACCGAGTGCAAGCTGCACGTCGCGCGGCCGGGCGAAAGCGCGCAGAAGGGCAAGCCGGGCGAGGCGTTCTTCAACAATCTGCAGCCCGGCACCAATTTCGGTGCGCAGTTCTCCAACAGAATTTCGGTGCAGTGCCCGTGAAACCCTTGGCCGGGGGGCGCCGAGGCGATCTTCCTGATTTTGCTACTTGCGGCGTGTGCGCTGCTGTTGCCGGGCGCGGACGCGTTCGCGCAGTTCGGCGTGCCGCGCCCGCAGGCACCGCCTCCGCCGGCTCCCGATGGGATCGCGGGCTGGCTGCTCGCCAAGCAGGCCGAATTCTACCGCATGCTCTCCGGCACGATCCGGGCGGCCAAGACCGACGGCAGCGCCGTGTGGCTGCTGATGGTGATCTCGTTTGCCTACGGCGTGTTCCACGCCGCCGGGCCCGGCCACGGCAAGGCGGTGATCTCGTCCTATCTCGTCGCGAACGAGGAAACCTGGAAGCGGGGCATCACGCTCTCGTTCGCCTCGGCGCTGCTGCAGGCGCTGGTCGCGGTCGCGCTGGTCGGGATCGCGGCGGCGCTGCTCGGCGCAACCGCCGGCACGATGAACCGCGCGGTGTGGTGGATCGAGATCGTGAGCTATGGGCTCATTGCCGCCATGGGCGCGCAGCTGCTGTGGGTGAAGGGCAGGGCGTTCCTGCGCGAGCTTGCCGCGATGCGCACGCCGCGGAGCGTCGGCGCAGCCGCGACGCATGGGCATCATCATCACCACGGCCACGATCATCACCACCATGATCATCATCATGATCATGCGCACGATCACCACCATCATCATGACCACGACGACCACTCCGGCCATTCGCACGGCCCGACGCCCGATCAGCTCGCCGGCCCCGGCGGCTGGACGCGCGGCCTGACCGCGATTGTCGCGGTGGGTTTGCGGCCCTGCTCGGGCGCGATCCTGGTGCTGGTGTTCGCGCTGGCGCAGGGCATCTTCTGGGCCGGGGTCGCGGCCACATTCGTGATGGGGCTGGGCACCGCCATCACGGTCGCGGTGATCGCGACGCTCACGGTCACCGCCACCGCCTTCGCGGCGCGGCTCGCCGCGACGCGCACCGGCTATGGCTCGCTTGTGCTGCGCGGCATCGAGGTCGCCGCCGCCGCACTGGTGCTCTGTTTCGGCGTCGCGCTGCTCGCCGGCTACATGGCGAGCGAGCGTCTCATCGGCGCGTGACCGTGCAAGCCCGCTGCTGCATCGTTGGCGGCGGACCCGCCGGAATGATGCTCGGCTTCCTGCTCGCGCGCGCCGGGATCGACGTCGTGGTGCTGGAAAAGCACGCCGACTTCCTGCGCGATTTTCGCGGCGACACCATTCATCCCTCCACACTCGAGATCATGGGCGAGCTCGGCCTGCTCGATGAGTTTCTCAAGCTGCCGCACACGCAGGCCCGCACGCTCGGCGGCGCGTTCGGGCGCGAGCAATTCACCTTCGTGGACTTCAGCCACCTGCCGACGCGCTGCAAGTTCATCGCGATGATGCCGCAATGGGACTTTCTCGATTTCCTCGCCGACAACGGCAAGCGATACCCGAACTTCGCGCTGCGCATGAACACGGAGGGGACCGGCCTGATCGAGGAGGGTGGCCGCGTCACCGGCGTCCGCGCTCAGACGCCCAATGGTCCGCTCGAGATCCGCGCCGACCTCGTGGTCGCCAGCGATGGACGCCGTTCCGTGCTGCGTGAGCAGGCCGGCCTGAAGGTGGAGGACCTTGGCGCGCCGATGGACGTGCTCTGGTTCAGCCTGCCGCGCAGGGCGAGCGATCCCGATCAGTCGATGGGCCGCTTCGACGCTGGGCGCATCTTCGTGCTGATCGACCGCGGCGACTACTGGCAATGCGCCTACGTCATCCCGAAGGGCACGATCGATGAGGTGCGCCGCGCCGGGCTGGACGCGTTTCGGGTCGGTCTTGCGCAGAGCGTGCCGCAGTTCGCCGATCGCGTCGGCGAGCTGAAGGACTGGGACCAGATCAAGCTGTTGACCGTCGCGGTGGACCGGCTGGCGATCTGGCACAAGCCGGGCCTGCTCTGCATCGGCGATGCCGCGCACGCGATGTCGCCGATCGGCGGCGTCGGCATCAATCTGGCGATCCAGGATGCGGTCGCCGCGGCAAATGTCCTGTGGGAGCCGCTACGGCGGGGTCGCCCGAGCGATGACGATCTTGCGCGCGTGCAGAAGCGGCGCGAATTTCCGGCGCGCGTCACGCAGGCGATCCAGGTGTTTCTGCAAAAGCGCGTGATCAGCCGTGCCTTGGCGGCGAAAGGCGAACTGACGCCGCCGCTCCCGATCCGGCTGCTCGCGCGCTTTCCGTTCCTGCGCCGCATCCCGGCGCGGCTGCTCGGCCTTGGCGTGCGGCCAGAGCATGTGCGGGCGCCGGAGGTTAGACAAACCGCGGCGTGAAGCCGTCACCCTTGTGGTCGATGTGGCAGAGATGCGGCGCGCCGAAATGCTGCGGCGCGAGCAGCGCGCCTGATCCGGCGCAGTTTTCCAGAAGCTTGCGCCGCGAACGCCGCGCATCGTCCTGATCGAGACACGCGAAGCTGTTCCATGTCGGCTGATAGACTTGGATCGCGTGATGGATCACATCGCCGCAGAAGAACGCTGCCTTGCTTTGCGAGTCGAGCCGGATGACGAAATGTCCCGGTGTGTGCCCGGGGGAGGGCTCGATCGCGAGATGCTCCTCGATCGGCTGCGCGCCGTCGACCATCCGGCATTGGCCCGCATCGACGATCGGCAGCACGCTGTCGCGCAACGCGCCGCCGATGGCGGGGCCTTTCTCCGGATCGCGATCGATCGCGAGGAAATAGTCGTAATCGGTCTTGCTGAACACGTACTTCGCGTTCGGGAACGTCGGCACCCAGCGGCCATTGTCGAGCCGCGTGTTCCAGCCGACGTGATCGACGTGCAGATGCGTGCACATCACCATATCGATCTCTTCCGGCTTCGCGCCGGCCGCCGCGAGGCGTTCCAGATAGGGCGTGTTGAGCTGATCCCAGAACGGCCGGTGCTTGCGGGGCTTGTGATTGCCCACGCACGTGTCGATCAGGATCTTGCGGCCGCCGATCTCCAGCAGCCATGAGTGAATGCTGAGCTTGAGATAGCCGGTGGCCGGATCGTAGTGATGCGGCACCATCCAGTGCATGTGCTCGGCCACGATCTCGTCGCGCCACTCCGCGAAGAACGTCTTCGCCTCGAAGAAGAAACCGTAGGTCTCCTCGATGCGCGTGATCTTCGCCGCGCCGACGGTCGCCGTGGTCATACGATGTCCTGTTGATCAGTCGTGGGTGTGGAAATCGTCAGGATGCAGTTCGATCGGCTCGCCGTGCGGCGTGCGGTCGGCGGCGTGGTCCCAGGCGTGCCGATAACGCGCGAGCGTCGCCGCATCGGTGACGCCCTTCTCGGCGACGAGGCGCTCCAACGCGTTGAGCCAGTGGTGGTAGTAGGTCTCGCCGGTGTCGGGATCGCCGGCCGCTTGCGCGCGCTTGATTTCCCCGGCCAGCGTAGCGGCCCATTCGGGCCACTTGAACAGCCCGCGCTCATGCAGCGCGAGCGTCATCGCGAACGCTTGCGCCTCCCACGGCTCGCGGAACACCGGACCTTCGGCATCCTGCGGCAGATCGGGCAGCGCGCGCGCAGCGAAGCGGGCGGCTTTGGGATCGATGGATGCGTCACGCCGGCTCAAGATATGGCTCCCAGGCATCGACCGATACCTTGACGGTCGGATCGGTATTCGGCCCCCACAACGCGCGGCCGTCGAAGCGCACCGTGTAGAGCCATTTCGGATCCTCGCCGCGCCCGAGCGAATTCGAGTCCGGAAACACGTGACAGCCGCGCACTTTTTCGATCACGCCGACATGGCCGCGCACATAGCGCGGCAGGCGCGTATGGGTGAGGGGATTGATGTTCTTCGCGCGCACGCGGTCGCCCGGCTTGAACGCCGGCGCCGTGTTGGTCTCGCGCTCGGTCGGGCCGCCGCGGTAGAGCACCTTCGCGACGTCGGCCGGTGCGAGCGTCCGCGCGACCGATTTGGGCGTGCCCATCGCGTGGCCCGCCGCGACTTCTTCCGCCGACACGAGACCGCGCTCGGCCATCAGCTTTTCGAGGCCCGCGAGCCAGATCTGGTAGTAGGTCATCGACAAGTATTCGCCGGGCGGCCGGTTTTCGCGCGCGAAGCGCGACATGTCGATGTTCCAGCCGCCCGGCATTCCCATCGCGAGCGTCAGCGCGAAGGCGCGCTTCTCCCATTCGGCGTGAAACACCGGCTCGTCCGGCTCCGGCACGACCGGGCCGTGGCCGTGCGCCCCGCCAAGGTCCTGCCCGCCGTTCATGCCGGTGCCTTCGGCAGGCCCGTGCCGATCATCGAATCGCGCGTGACGAGATCGGCGAGTTGCTCCTCGCTCCAGCCCTCGGTGCCCGCGAGGCGCATCGGCACCACGAGGTAGCGCAGCTTCGGCGGTCGAATCCCACACGCGGATTTCGGTTTCGGTGGGCAGGTCCACGCCGAAGTCTTTCAATACGCCGCGCGGGTCAGCGACCGCACGCGAACGATAAGGCGCGGCCTTGTACCAGACTGGCGGCAGTCCCAGCACCGGCCACGGGTAGCAGGAGCACAGCGTGCAGACGACCATGTGATGCGTCTGCGGTGTGTTCTCCAACGCGACGATGTGCTCGCCCTGGCGCCCCGCATAGCCGACCGACGCGATGGCGGGCGTTGCGTCTTCCAGGAGGCGGCGGCGGAAGTCGGGATCGACCCAGGCCTTCGCGATCACCCGCGCGCCGTTGTGCG
This sequence comes from uncultured Alphaproteobacteria bacterium, assembly GCA_963778455.1. GTDB lineage: Bacteria > Pseudomonadota > Alphaproteobacteria > Rhizobiales > Xanthobacteraceae > PALSA-894. The sequence continues at coordinate 382,751 of CAVZUL010000003.1, read as the reverse complement.
GGCCGACCTTCTTCTCATAGGTCTCGATCAGCAGGTCGAGCGCGGCCGGATCCACATAGCCTTTCTCGGTCAGGATGCTTTCCAGCGCGCGCACGCGGATTTGCGTCTCGGAGAGCTCGGAGCCGTGATCGTGGTCGTGATGATGATGGTGGTCATGATCGTCGTGATCGTTCGCCATGCGGGACCTCGTTTTGCGCTAGTATATACCAATGAACGCCGCGCAAATCATCCGGATCGCCGGCTTGATCGACCGCTTCAACACGGCGGTCGGACGGGCAGCCTCATGGTGCGCGCTCGCGATCGTGTTGATCGGTTTTGCGGTCGTGCTGTTGCGGTATGTGCTCGGCCTCGGCTCGCTGTGGCTGCAGGAATCGATCCTGTACGCGCACGCCGCGCTGTTTCTGCTGGCCGCGGCCTGGACCTTGAAGGAAGGCGGGCATGTCCGGGTCGATGTGTTTTACGCGAGTGCCTCGCCGCGCGTGAAAGCCTGGGTCGATCTCGTCGGGGCTCTCTTGCTGCTCCTGCCGTTCTGCATCGCCATCATTTGGTTTTCATGGCCCTACGTCGCACGATCCTGGGCCGTTCTCGAACGCTCGCGTGAAACCAGCGGGCTGCCGCTGGTGTTCCTGCTGAAAGCGCTGATCCCGGTGTTTGCACTATTGCTGGCATTGCAGGGCATCGCGCAGGCGATGCGAGCGCTCGCGGTTCTTGTCCCTCTCCCCGTGAAACGGGGAGAGGGTGCCGAGGACCGCAGGTCCGAGGCGGGTCAGGGGCAAACGTAGACGTATGGCCATGGCCCCTCACCCGGCTCGCTTCGCTCGCCACCCTCTCCCCGCTTTGCGGGGAGAGGGAAGCAGGAGAGGCTAGTGCCGCTCCCCGAACTTCTCGCGATCCTGATGGTCGTCGCCGTCTGCGCCCTGCTGTTCGCCGGATACCCTGTGGCGTTGACGCTCGGCGGCGTCTCGCTCGCGTTCGCACTCGCCGGGCACGCGCTCGGCGCCATGGACATCGGGCTGCTCTACGCACTACCGCAGCGCATCTTCGGCGTGATGACAAACACGGTGCTGCTCGCGATCCCGCTGTTCATCTTCATGGGCGTGATGCTGGAGCGTTCGCGCATCGCGGAAGACCTGCTCGAAACGATGGGGCGGCTGTTCGGATCGCTGCCCGGCGGGCTCGGTATTTCGGTCGTGCTGGTCGGCGTGTTGCTTGCCGCCGCCAAGGGCGTGGTCGGCGCGACCGTCGTCACCATCGCGCTGATCACGCTGCCCACCATGCTGCGCCACGGCTATGACAAGCGCCTCGCGGCCGGCACCGTTGCGGCGACCGCGACGCTCGCGCAAATCCTGCCGCCCGCGACCGTCCTCGTGCTGCTCGGCGACCAGCTCAACAATTCCTATTCTGCGGCGCAGCTCGCCAAGGGCATCTTCGCGCCGGAATCGGTTTCGGTCAGCGACCTGTTCGCCGGCGCGATCGTGCCGGGGCTGACGCTGGTGGCGCTCTATATCCTCTTCCTCGTCGCAGTCGCGCTTCTGCGGCCCGCCGCGGTGCCGCCGATTCCGCCCGATCCGGCCGCACCGCATGGTCTCGCCGCCCTCCGGCAGGTCGCCACAGCGTTGGTGGCGCCGGTCCTGCTGATCGTCGTGGTGCTGGGATCGATCCTGATTGGCCTTGCGACGCCGACCGAGGCCGCGGCGGTCGGTGCTGTCGGCGCCGTGCTGTTGGCGGCGCTGCGCACGGACCGCGCGCAATGGCCGGTCGCGCTCTGCCTCGGCGCGTTCGCGGCTCTGATGTTTGTACGTGCGATCGTCGATGCGCGCGACGGGATAGGCTTTGCGCTCGCACTGATCCTGATGGCGCTTCTTGGGCTCGGCCTCGCGTTCGCGCTGCGTCAGGTCTGGCGCGCCGGTTATCTGACCGCGACGGTGACCAAGACCACGCAGATGACCTCGATGATCTTCACCATCTTGATCGGCGCGACGCTGTTCAGCCTCGTGTTCCGCGGGCTCGGCGGCGACGATATGGTGCATCGCGCGCTCTCCGGCCTGCCGGGCGGTGCCGCGGGCGCGATCCTCGCCGTGATGCTGGCGATGTTCCTGCTCGGCTTCGTGATGGATGCGTTCGAGATCATCTTCGTGGTGGTGCCGATCGTCGCGCCGCCACTGCTGGCGATGGAGGGCGTCAACCCGGTCTGGCTCGGCATCATGATGGCGGTGAACCTGCAGACCTCCTACATGCACCCGCCGCTCGGCCCGACGCTGTTCTTCCTGCGCGGCGTCGCGCCGCCGGAGATCACCACGCGCCACATCTATGTCGGCATCATCCCGTTCGTGCTGATCCAGCTTTTCGCGCTGGTCCTCTTATGGTTCGCGCCGGGGCTTGTGACGGGATTGCCGCGAATGCTGTATGGCGGATAGCGCATGATCCCGAAAAGTGGAGGCCGGTTTTCGGACAAGATCATGCGCAAAAGGAAGCACCCATGAAAGCCAGCGAACTCTTCGATCTCACTGGCCGCGTCGCACTCGTCACCGGTGCGTCGAGCGGGCTTGGCGCGCATTTTGCCCAAATGCTCGCCGAGAATGGCGCCAAAGTCGTGCTGGTCGCACGCCGCGCCGATCGGCTTGAGGCGCTGAAGCAGAAGATCGAAGCGGCGGGCGGTCAGGCGATCGCGGCCGAGGCCGACGTCCTCGATCGCGCCGCGATGGTGCGCGCGTTCGACGTGGCTGAAAAAGCGTTCGGCACCGTGACCGTCCTTGTCAACAATGCCGGCATCACGCACGCGGATCGCATCACCGATATGCCGGAGGAAACCTGGCGGCGCGTGATGGGCACCAACCTCGATGCGGTGCTCTACTGGGCGCAGGAGGCGGCGCGGCGCATGATCGCGGCGAAGCAACAGGGTGCGATCGTCAACATCGCGTCGATCCTCGGCTACGGCGTGTCGAAAGGCGTTTCCGCCTATGCGGTTGCCAAGGCCGGCGTGGTGCAGCTGACCAAGGCGCTGGCGCTGGAGCTTGCCTTCAAGGGCGTGCGCGTGAACGCGATCGCGCCCGGCTTCGTCGTGACCGAGATCAACGAGGACTATCTCAAGGGCCGGCCCGACATGACGCGCAACATTCCGGTCGGGCGGCTCGGCGAGACGCGCGACCTCGACGGCGCGCTGTTGCTGCTCGCCTCGGATGCAAGCCGCTTCATGGCCGGCGCGACCGTCACGGTCGATGGCGGGCAGATTTTGACGATCACCGGCGCCTAGCCGTCCGCTGTGAGGGCGGCGGATGCAAGTTGCTTGCGCCGCCGCCAAATATCGTGCGCGAGCATTCCGGCGATCATCGCGACGACGAATAACAACACCGGCGGCGACAGCGTTGCGAGGTTCGCAATCGCGGGACCCGGACAGAGACCGACCAGTCCCCATCCCGTGCCGAACAGCGCCGCGCCCGCGATCAGCGGGCGGTCGATGTCGGTGCGCGACGGCCACGCGGCGAGCTCGGCGAGGATCGGACGACCGCGCCGTTTGGCAAGCCAGAAGCCCGGCACGGAAACGATCAGCGCCGCCGCCATCACGATGGCGAGCGTCGGGTCCCATCCGCCCTTGGGAATTGCAAGCACGTCGAGGAAGCCGAGCACCCGGGCGGTGTCCGTCATGCCGGAAATGACCAGCCCGGCGCCGAAGGTGAAACCGCAGAACAGCGCGAAGAGGATCGGCATGGCTCACCTCACAGCGCGTGACGCGTGATCGCGACGACCAGCATCGCGACCGCCATGAACGTCATGGTGGCGGCGATCGACCGCGGCGAGAGGCGCGCGATGCCACAGATGCCGTGGCCGGAGGTGCAGCCACTGCCAAGCCGCGTGCCGAACCCGACCAGCAGGCCCGCGACGGCGATCACGATCCAGCCCGGCATCGGCGGCGCGCGCAGCGGGACGCCGCTCGCCGCGATCGCGAACGGCGCGGCGATCAGGCCCGCCAGGAAGGCGAGCCGCCACAGGCGGTCGCCGCCCGCAAGGTCGATCAGGTCGCCCAGAATTCCCGAAATTCCCGCGATGCGGCCCGTCACCAGCATCAGCATCGTGGCGGAGAGCCCGATGAGCGCGCCGCCGATCGCGGCCGAAAGGGGATCGAAGGGAGCCATGTTGCCTCGCGGACTCGTTTGAGGGCGCGATACCAAATAGGCTTACGGTCGGTCATTGTCACCTGCGGGCAATCCTCGGGAGCCGACATGAAATTCTACGATTGCGCGACCGCGCCCAGCCCGCGCCGCGTGCGTATTTTCGCGGCCGAGAAGGGCATCGACCTGCCGACCGTGCAGGTCGACTTGCGCAACGGCGAGCAATTCACCGATGCGTTCCGCGCGATCAATCCGGACTGCACGGTGCCGGCGCTTGCACTCGACGACGGCACGGTGATCGCCGACGCGGTGGCGATCTGCGGGTATCTGGAGGAGTTGCACCCCGATCCGCCGCTGCTCGGCACGACGGCGCAGGAGCGCGCGGTCGTGACCGCGCTCAATCGCCAGATCGAGCGCGACGGCTTCTTCGCCGCGATGGAGGCGTTCCGCAATGCCGCCAAGGGCCTGAAAGGCCGCGCGCTGCCGGGCCCGTATGACTACGAGCAGATCCCGGAGCTCGCCGAGCGCGGCCGCGTGCGGGTCGAGCAGTTCTTCCGCGCGATGGATGCGCGGCTGGCCGATCGCGAATTTGTCGCGGGCAGCCGCTTCACCATCGCGGATATCTCGACGCTGGTACTGACCGAACTTGCCGGCCGGGCAAAGCTCACGCCGCCGGAGGACTGCGCCAACCTGCGGCGCTGGTATGCGGCGGTCTCGGCGCGGCCGAGTGCGAAGGCTTGACTTGCTGCGTTGCGCCAAATTTCTCCGCGCTCGCCGCGTCCGCAACTTCGTGCTGGCATCCCAGCGCCAAACGAAATTGACCCTTGAAAACCAAAGTGTCAGCATTGCTGACACTTTTATTCTGCCGAGTCGCTGCCTAGATTTCACTCGTGCTGCGTTATGTGCTTGTTGGAGTCGTCTCGGCACGCCATGCCCCGCGGAGGCCTAATGACGCTGAAGAACGTCACCCTCGACGACAAATACGACCTCAGCCAGGGCCGCGTGTTTGTGACCGGCTATCAGGCGTTGATCCGCGCGACCCTGATGCAGCAGGAGCGCGACCGCCTCGCCGGGCTCAACACCGCCGGCTACGTCTCGGGCTACCGCGGCTCGCCGCTCGGCGGGCTCGACCAGCAGTTCATGCGCGCGAAGGGCGCGCTCGAGCGCCACAACGTCCTGTTCCAATCGGGGCTCAACGAGGACCTCGCCGCGACCGCGATCTGGGGCACGCAGCAGGCCGAGTTGCGCGGGGAGGGCAAGTACGACGGCGTATTCGGCATGTGGTACGGCAAGGGCCCGGGCGTGGACCGCACCGGTGACGTCTTCCGCCACGCCAATTTCGCCGGCTCCTCGAAGAACGGCGGCGTGGTCGCCCTGATGGGCGACGACCACACCGCGGAATCCTCAACCACCGCACATCAGTCCGAATTCCACTTCGTCGACGTGATGATCCCGATCCTGAACCCCGCGGGCGTGCAGGAGATCATCGACTACGCGCTCTACGGCTGGGCGATGTCGCGATACTGCGGCTCGTGGGCGGCGCTGAAGTGCATGCACGAGACCGTCGAGTCGACCGCGGTCGTCGACGGCGCGCTCGATCGCGTGAAGATCGTTATTCCGGGCGACGACGAGTTCAAGATGCCGCCGGGCGGGCTCAACATCCGCCTGGTCGACGGCATCTTGGAGATGGAAGCGCGGCTGCACGACTTCAAGCGCGACGCGATGCTCGCCTTCGTGCACGCGAACAAGCTCAACAAGGTGATCATCTCGGGCGGGCGCAATCCGAAGATCGGCATCATCACGGTGGGCAAAAGCTATCTCGACGTGCGCCAGGCGTTCGACGAGCTCGGCATCGACGAGGTCAAATGCAACGACCTCGGCATCAAGCTCTACAAGGTCGCGTGCCCATGGCCGATCTCGCGCGCCGAACTGAAGGCGTTCGCCGAAGGTCTCGACCTCATCATTGTGGTCGAGGAGAAACGATCGCTGATCGAAGTGCAGGTGCGCGAAGAGCTTTACGGCACCGCGAACCAGCCTGTGGTGATCGGCAAGCGCGACGAGCAGGAGAACTGGCTGTTCCCCGTAAAGGGTGCGCTCGATCCGAACGAGATCGCGATCGCGGTCGGCGAACGCGTGTTGCGGCGCGGGCATGTCGAGGCCATCGCCAACAAGGTCTCGCGGCTAAAGCAGGCGCAGAGCGCGGTCGCCGCGATGACCGACGTGTCGGCGCGCACGCCGTATTTCTGCTCCGGCTGCCCGCACAACTCCTCCACCGTGGTGCCGCAGGGCATGCGCGCCTATGCGGGCATCGGCTGCCACTTCATGTCGCAGTGGATGGACCGCAACACGCTGGGCTGGACCCACATGGGCGGCGAGGGCGCGAACTGGATCGGCGAGGCGCCGTTCTCCAAGCGCCGCCACGTGTTCCAGAATCTCGGTGACGGCACCTACAATCACTCCGGATATCTGGCGATCCGCGCCTCGGCGGCGGCGGGCGTCAACGTCACCTACAAGATCCTGTTCAACGACGCGGTCGCGATGACCGGCGGGCAGCGCAATGACGGCGGCCTCACGGTGCCGATCATCGCGCGCCAGGTCGCCGCCGAGGGCGCGAAGAAGATCGTCGTCGTGACCGACGAGCCGTGGAAGTATCCAAAGAACACCGAGTGGCCCGCGGGGTTGACGATCCATCACCGCGACGAGCTGATGGCGGTCCAGACATCGCTTGCCGACGTGCCGGGCCTATCGGTGCTGATCTACGATCAGACCTGTGCGGCCGAGAAGCGCCGCCGCCGCAAGCGCGGCCAGTTCCCCGATCCCGACAAGCGGGTGGTCATCAATGAACTGGTTTGCGAGGGCTGCGGCGACTGCGGCGTGCAGTCGAACTGTGTCTCCGTTCAGCCGCTGGAAACCGAGTGGGGCCGCAAGCGCACCATCGACCAGTCGAGCTGCAACAAGGACTTCTCGTGCCTGAAGGGCTTCTGCCCGTCTTTCGTGACCGTCGAGGGCGCGAAGCTCAAGCGCGGCAAGGGCGTCGAGGCGCCGGCTGACTTGCCCGCGCTCCCCGAGCCGGCAAAGCCCGCGATCGGCCAGACCTATTCGATCATCGTGACCGGCATCGGCGGCACCGGCATCGTCACCATCGGCGGCGTGCTCGGCATGGCGGCGCACCTCGAAGGCAAGGGGATCGGCATCATCGATCAGGCCGGCCTCGCGCAGAAAGGCGGCGCGGTCTACAGCCACATCCGCATCGCAAAGAAGCCGGAGGACATTCACGCGATTCGCGTGGCGGCCGGCGAATGCGACCTCGTGCTCGGCGGCGACATGGTGGTGGTGGGCAACAAGAAGATCCTTTCGACCGCGAAGCTCGGCGGCACCACGATGGTGATCAACACCGCCGAGATCCTGCCCGGCGACTTCACCCGCAATGCGGACTTCTCGCTGCCGACCGAGCGCTTGAAGCGCGCGATCAGGACCGCGGCGGGCGCCGAGAAAACCCGCTTCATCGACGCGACGCGGCTCGCCACCGCGCTGCTCGGCAATTCGATCGGCGCCAATATTTTCCTCGTCGGCTACGCCTATCAACTCGGTGCGCTGCCGCTCGCGGCGGAATCGATCGAGAAAGCGATCGAGCTGAACGGCGAAGCGGTCGCGATGAATCTCGCGGCCTTCCAGTTCGGACGCCGCGCGGCTTTCGATGCGGCCTCGGTCGAGGCGCTGGTGAAGCCCGCGCCGGACGCCACCAGCGACGCGCGGCGGCTGTCCCAGTCGTTCGAGGAGACCGTCGCGCGGCGGGTCGATTTCCTTACCGCGTACCAGAACGCCGACTATGCGGCGCGCTACAAGACGCTGGTCGATCGGGTGAAGGAGGCCGAAGCCGCGAAGGCGCCGGGCAAGACCGGCCTGGCGGAAGCGGTCGCGCGCTACCTGTTCAAGCTGATGGCCTACAAGGACGAGTACGAGGTCGCGCGGCTCTATGCCGAGCCGTCATTCCTCGCGCAGGTGAGGAACGAGGTCGCGGGCGACAACCTCACGCTCAAGTTCCACCTCGCGCCGCCAATCCTTGCGCGCAAGGATCCCGTGACCGGCGTCGCGAAGAAAATGACCTTCGGCCCGTGGATGCTGCCGGCATTCCGTGTGCTCGCGAAGTTCAAGTTCCTGCGCGGTACCGCGTTCGACATCTTCGGCTACTCGGAGGAGCGCCGCACGGAGCGCAAGCTGATCGCCGACTACGAGGCGCTGCTGGCCGAGATCATGGCCAAGCTCACGCCGGAGAACCATCACATCGCGGTCGGGCTCGCGGCGATCCCGGAGAAGATCCGCGGCTTCGGCCACGTCAAGGCGCGGCATCTGGTGGCCGCGAAAGCCGACGAGGCGGCGCTGCTCGATCAGTTCCGCTCTGGCCAAGCGCCGGTGCTCAAAGCGGCGGAGTAATCACCGGTCATTGCGAGCGAAGCGAAGCAATCCAGCTTGTTGAGACGGCTGGATTGCTTCGTCGCTGACGCTCCTGGCAATGACGACCCACTACTTCTTCTCTTTCACCACCCATGCTTCCAGCACCGCAACCGCCTCGCGGTCGAGTTTCTGTTCGGCCGGCATCGCACGCGTTTCCACCGGCAAGGCGATCTGAGCACGCACAAGCTCGGTCTGCAGCCGTGGAAGGCGAGGGAAGACTGCGTCCGACTGCGCGACCGATGCGCCGTAATACATGTGTCCAATCCCGGCGATCAGCATGGTCGAGACGCACATCGAACAGGGCTCCGCCGAGGTGTAGAGATCGCAGCCCGACAGGTCGAGCGTCTTGAGATTCTTGCAGGCGTCTCGGATCGCCTCGATCTCGCCGTGCGAGGTCGGATCGAATTTGCCGGGCGAGTGATTGAGTCCCTCGCCGACGACCTTTCCATCCTTCACGATCACGGCCCCGTACGGACGCGTCCCGGGCTTGTCGATGGCTTGCGCCGAAATCTCGATGGCGCGGTGCATGAATTTTTCGTCGTACATGGTGCCTCCGAACGCAGTTCAGGCCAGTGGGAAAACGTGGCATGCTCGCCGCAACAACGCAAAGGGAGCACGCCATGCGTCCGTTCGAGGGAATCCGGGTGATCGATGTCACGCACGTGCTGGCGGGACCGTTCGCCGCCTACCAGCTCGCCGTGCTTGGCGCCGACGTCATCAAGGTGGACGATCCGAACGATCCGGACCAGAGCCGCTCGTCGGGTACCGACAAGGACTTGAACTACGCCCAGATGGGTACGGGCTTTCTCACGCAAGCCTCGAACAAGCGCGCCATCACGCTCGACCTGAAGACCGAGCGCGGCCGTGAAATCCTGAAAAAGCTGGTCGCGACCGCGGACGTGTTCGTCGAGAACTACCGCCCGGGCGCGTTCGAAGCGCTGGGCTTGGGTTACGAGGATTTGGCGAAGATCAATCCGCGGCTGATCTACGCATCGTTCTCGGCGTTCGGCCAGAAGGGTCCACGCGGCCAGCAGACCGCCTACGATCACGTAATCCAGGCGACCTCCGGCATCATGGCGATGACCGGCACCAGGGACGTGCATCCAATCAAGTTCGGCTCGCCTGCGATCGACTATGCGACCGGCATGACAGGCGCGTTCGCGCTTTCTGCCGCGCTGTTCCAGCGCGAGCGCACCGGAAAGGGCCAGCGCATCGACATGGCGATGCTCGACGTCGCGATGATCCTGATGAGCTCGCATCTCACCGGATACCTGCGCAACGGCGTGCATCCGAAGCCGAGCGGCAACCATCACAACCACGCGACCAATGGCGCGTTCGCGACGAAAGACGGAACGCTGGTGATGCTTGGCGCAAGCAACATTCGTCAGCAGAAGCGGCTGTGGACCGTGCTCGGCCGCCCCGAGATGGCGAAGAAGAACAACGACGAGCGTGATGCGGATCACGACCGCGAGATGGCGACGCTCGCCGAGATCATGCTGACGCGCACCGCCGACGAGTGGGAGGAATTTTTGCAAGCCCGTCATGTGCCGGCCTGCCGCGTGCGCACCATGGGCGAAGCGGTCGTCGATCCGCAGATCGCAACGCGCGGGGTCATCCACCAGCACACGGGAGCGACCGGCGTCGAAGGCGGCTTCGGCGTGCCGCTTGCGGCGTTCACGTTCGCGCATGGCGGCCCGAGCATCGAGACGCCGCCGCCCGCGCTCGGCGAGCACAATGACGAGATTTTCGCAGAGCTGGGTTACGGCCCGGCAAAGACGGCCGCGGAGTAGCTCTAAGCGCAGGATAAACTCCCGCAACACGGCGAACGCGCGCTCCGGATCGTCGCCGAACACGCCATGGCCGCAATTCTGCGAAGCGCTCATGGCGCACCAGATGCGGCGGCAGGCATTTGGCGAGCGTCTCGCTGAATTCCGGCGGCGACATCGGATCGCGATCGCCTGACAGGATCAGCACCGGGCAGCGGACGCGCGCGAGGTCGGCGCGGAAATCCATCCGGCCCTGCTCATTCGGCTGACCGCTGAAGTTGAGCACGACGTCGATGCCGCAATGTCGCGCGCGTCCCGGCGTCTGGGTCGACCGGGCGTACGCGATAGAGCGGAAAATTCTTTTCTCGAAATTCCTTGCCGGCTTCGGGCGAAGGATTGAGGAGATGGGCCTCGGCCCGCTCCCGCGCTTGCCTGCCGCCGATGCGCTCGAATGCGGCGAAAATCTCCTCGTAGACGAAGTGCGCCGCCGTACTGACCAGAATGAGCTTGCCGGGATGCTCGGGGTGGCGCGTCGCGTAGGACTGCGCCACGAAGCCGCCGAACGAGCCGCCGTAGACGATCGGCTTCTCGATGCCGAGCGCATCGCAGAAGCCTTTCACGTCGTCGCCCCATTGCGGCAGGTTGTCCAGCGTCTCCGAGCGCGCCCTCGCTGCGGCCGTTGCCGCGCTGGTCGAGATAGATCACCTGCGCCACGTCAGCGAGTTGCGAAAACGCGGGCTTGTACATGGTGTGGTCGAAGCCCGGTCCACCATGCAGCATCAGCAGTATCGGCTTCTCGCGCATGCGCGGCCCGTCCGGCACCAGCCCTGCGCCCTCGACGTCGAAGTAGAGCCGCGCGCCGTTGACGGTGACGTACATCTTATGCGCTTGCGCGCCGCTCCACATTGGCGCTGCGTGTCGGCACGCCGAATTCCTTGCGGCACACCTCGGCGAGCACCGCGATGCCTTCGCGGATCTGCTGGTGCGTCGGGCTCGCGAAGCAGATGCGCAGCCGCGATTGGCTGTGCTGCCTTGTCGGTCGACCAGTCGTTGCCGGGATTGATCGCGACGCCTTCCTTCAGCGCGGCCTGATAGAGCTTCGTCGTGTCGACATTGTCGGGCAGCTTCACCCAGAGGAAAATCCCGCCCTTCGGATCGTCGAACTCGGCGGCGGTGCCGAACTGCTCGTTCAGGCTCTCCATCAGGGTCTCGACCTTGGCGCGCAGCGCCTTGCGCAGCACCGGCAGGTGCGTGGCAAAGTGCGGCGCGCAGTACTCGGCGAGCATCATCTGCTCGACCGAGCCGGAGCCGGCATCGGTCTTGAGCGGCAGGATGCGCGACATGATCGCCCACGGCGCGACGAGGAAGCCGACGCGCAGCGCCGGCGCGATCGACTTCGAGAACGTCCCGATGTGGATCACGTTCTGCGCCTTGCTCATCGCGTAGAGCGCGGGCGGGCGCTTGCCGTCCCAGATCAGGTCGGAGTAGCAGTCGTCCTCGAACACCGCGACGCCGTACTGCTCGGAAAGCCGCAGCAGTTCGGCGCGCCGCGCCTCGGGCATGATCGTCGCGGTCGGGTTCTGCACCGTCGGGATGGTGTAGATCATCTTCGGCTGCACGCCGCGCGCCTTGCAGTCGGCAAGCGCGGCGGCGAGTGCGTCCATGCGCATGCCGTCTTTGTCGAGCGGAATGCCGATGACGTTAATGCCGAGCCGCGCGAAGCGCGTCAGCGTGCTCTGATAACAATCCTTCTCGCAGATCACGGTGTCGCCGCGCGTCAGCAGCACGCCGTTGACAAGGTCGAGCGCCTGCGACGAGCCGGAGAGCAGCAGGATGTCGTCGGCGCTGCACGCGATCCCGGCGTCGTGCTTGAGCTTTGTCACGAGGAACTCGCGCAGCGGCCGGTAGCCCTGCGGCCCGTTGGCGACGTTGTAGGTCGCCAGATTGCGCCCCTCGCGTTTCAGCGAGGTGGCCGCGGCCGCGATCAGGTCATCGACCGGCACTTCGTCCGCATCGTTGTTGCCGCCGGTGAAATTGTATTTGGCGAGGCCTGGCCAGCGCACCGCGGCGGGCGGCAATCCGGCAGGCAGCAAAGGCGCAAAGTCGAACGCGGTCATGAAGTTCTCCGTTGGAGGGAGGGATAGCACGGCGCGCCGCTCAGGGAAGGGGAGGCGGGCGCATACGAGATGCGCGCTATTTCTCCACGAACTGCATGCCGGCCTCGATGATCGCCGGCCGCGCGGCGGGCGAAACGAGAAACGCGATCAGCGCCTTGCCGGCTTCGGGTTCCTTCGCCTTCGTCGCGACGCCGGCCGCAAACACGTTGACGATCTGCAATTCGGCCGGGATCGGCCCGACGATGTCGACGCCCGGGTGCGGGCGCAGTTCGCTCACCGGCTGGAAGCCGATCTCGGCTTCGCCGCGCGCCACCACGCGGGCGACCGGCTCGCCCGCGACCTTGCGGCTCTTGTCCTTGATCTGGTCGAACACGCCGATGCGCTTGAACAGGTCGGTCGAAAGATAGACCCCGCTCGCCGAGTCCGAATAGGCGATCGACTTCGCGGCGAGCAGCGCGCGCTTGAAAGCATCCACCGTCGCGATGTCGGGTTTCGGCGCGCCTTCCTTCACCGCCAGGCCGATCGGCGACCAGGCAAGCTCGGCGCGGCTACCCGGGACGACGTGGCCCTTCTCGATCAGGCCGCCGAGCGCGTAGCCGACCATGATGATCACGTCCGCGCTCTCGCCGCGCGCCAAGCGGTTGGGAATCGCCGTCGGCGTTTCGCCCATCGAGGAGCCGCGCAAGGTCACCACCTTGTGGCCGCTCGCGCGCTCGAATTCCGGCAGGAGCTTCAGGTAGGCGGCGGAAAATCCGCCGGAGATCATCACGGTGATTTCCGCGGCGCTCGCCGGACCGACGAACAGGCAGGCGGCGAGCAACGCTCCACTCAATGATCCAACGCGCATGGCGATTTTCTCCAGCGGGTTTCAGGATGTTAAGCCGGCGACACCGTCTGCACCACAGGCTCATCTCGTGCTAGGCTTCTCCCAACGATCCAGACAGCAGGGAGGAGGCCAGATGTCGACGCGCAGGAATTTCCTGAAAAGCTCGTTCGCCGGGCTCGTTTTCTGTGGCTGCGGGCTGTCGTTCGAGGCGCATGCCCAGAAGCAGCCGGCGCGGCTGCCCGTGACGATGAAGGGCAAGCGCATCAAGACCATCGACGTGCATGCGCACTGCTACTTCCAGCAGGCGCTCGATGTAATCAACGAGAAAGTCGAGAACGTCATCGCACCGGTGAAGGGCATCCCCGAGCATTTCGTGGGCGTGCCCGCGACCCTCGAAAACCGCCTCAAAGCGATGGACGCGATGGCGATCGACATGGAGATCCTGTCGATCAATCCGTTCTGGTATCGCCGCGAGCGCGACGTCGCGGAGGCGATCTGCAAGATCAACAACGAGAAGCTCGCGGAGTTGTGCGCCGCAAAGCCGGACCGCTTCGGCGCCTTCGCGTCGCTGCCGATGCAGGCGCCGGATCTGGCGGCGCAGATGCTCGAGACCGCGGTGAAGAAGCAGGGGCTGAAGGGCGCGGCCACCGGCGCGAGCGTGCTCGGCGACGATTTCGCCAACGAGAAGTATCACCCGGTGCTGAAGAAGGCCGAGGAGCTTGGCGCGGTCATCTTCATTCACCCGCAGTCGACGCCGCAGCTTGCGCCACGCTTCAAGGGCAATGGCTGGCTCGGGAACACGATCGGCAATCCGCTCGACACCACGATCGCGCTGCAGAAGCTGATCTTCGAAGGCGCACTCGACAAGTTCCCCGGCCTGAAGGTGCTGGCGGCACACGGCGGCGGCTACCTGCCGTCCTATGCGGAGCGCGGCAATCATGCGTGCTTCGTCAATCCGTCGGGATGCAATCCGGACATCAAGCTGAAGAAGAAACCGTCTGAATACCTCAACCAGCTCTATTTCGACTCGATGGTGTTCTCGGGCGAGGGGCTGCGCCATCTCGTGGCGCAGGTCGGCGCGAGCCAGCTGATGCTCGGCACCGATCACCCGATCCCGTGGGAGACGCGTCCGGTCGACCACGTGATGGGCACGCCGATCTCCGACAAGGACAAGATGGCGATCCTGGGCGGTAATGCCGCGAAGCTGTTCGGGATCAAGGCCAACACCGCGGCGTAGCCGAGCTTTGGGAAAACGGCCGGATGATGCTATCGCCATGGGCATGGTGCTTTATCCGACCGACCTTGCGTCATTTCTCGAGCTCATCCGCCAGCACGGCGATGCGGCCTACAGCTTCATGTTCGCCTTCGCGGCGTCGCACAGCCTGCTGATGACGCTGTTCGCCGGATATGCGGCGTCCTCGGGCGTGTTCTCCCTGGGCACGCTGATCGTGGTGTGCTGGATCGGCAGCTTTATGGGCGACGTGGTGCGCTTCTGGATCGCGCGGCGCTACGGGGCGCGCTGGCTCAGCCGCGCTCCGCGGCTCGAGCGCATGGTCCAGATCGCGGCGCGGCTGGCGGACCGGCACTATCTCTGGATGATCCTGTTCCATCGCTATCCGCATGGCCTGCGCGGGGTCGCGGGCTTTGCCTACGGCCTGTCGCGGCTGCCGTGGTCGACGTTTCTGGCGCTCAATTTCGTCGCGGCCGGCGTGTGGGCCTGCGCCGTCGTCTCGGCCGGTTATGCGTTCGGCCAGCTCTCCGAAAAGATGATGAACGATGCGTCCTCGGGGCTGGGCGTGGTGATGCTGATCGCCTTCCTCGGCCTGTCGTGGGTGTTGAGCAAACGCCTGGAGCGGGTGGTGGAGCGGAGCTGAAAGCGGTCCTCCTATCGGCTCAGCTCTGCCGCGGTGGCAGGATCACGCACCACGGTAACGGCGCCCAACCGAGATGCGAATTGGTGAAAAACCGTCCGCCGCACCAGTGCGCACGCCCGTCGCTGGAGCGCTCGGTCACCACGTAGGTACGCGGCACATCGATCCACTGGCCGTCGATCGAGAGCCGCACCGGTCCGCTTTCCGTCGCTTCGGCGAATGCGTCCGCCGGCCGGCAATCGGTGTGATCGCAGCACGGCGCACCACGGTGATCCCTGTAGCGGGTGTAGTCCATGCCGTGATCGTTGACGTGCGCCAGGGCGGGCACTGCGCCGAGCGCGAGCAGGAGGGTCAGGCGATTGGGCTGCATGCGAAAAGCGCACAAGCGCGGTTGCCGTCACAGCGGGTGATGCACCCAGACATTCGGCTCAATATAGACCCCATGATCGTGTTCGAGCGAGATGGTGACGGGCGCAAGCGCGCCTGCGACAACGATCGAACCCGAACGGTCGAACGTCATGCCGGTCCAGCGCGACCATTCGGCCACCGTGCCGACAATCGTCATCGAGCAGGGCGCGACCTTCACGATGCGGCCGCCGACGCGCACATGCGTGCGCAGCCAGCCGTCCACGGGAAGGCCGTCCGCGCGCAACTGCTGCGCATAGACGGACATCGGCAGTATCGGCTGGAGATGTTTTTCGTTCGGCCGGACCGGCGCGTAGAGATCGGCGAAGCCGTGCGCGCGTGCGTTTGCCTTCATGGCCTCCAGCATCGTGCGGGAATGCCCGGCGCCGCGCATCTGCGGCGCGAGGCTGATCTCCAGCGCGCTGACGGCGTCCGGCTTGCGCGCGCGCAGGTGATCCTCATGCGCCCAGCGGATCGCCTCGTCCCAGCCGCCGTCGGGGAGCGCGCCGCGTCCCGCGACATCGAAGGCGAACGGCACGCTGAACGCGCGTGCCACCACCTTGCCGCCGTCGAGGCCGACGAGAACGAAATCGAGATAGCGGTCGAGCGCCGCGGACGCGTAGTACAGGTCGGCCACCGGATCGTGCCGCATGAACTCGGGCCATGCCGAAAGCTGAAAGTCGTCGGCAAAGATTGCGGCGCGCAGCTCGGGCCGTTGCCGCAGGGTGACGATTTCAAGGGGCATGATCCGTCGCGCCCTCGCGGTTAGCGCGCGAGGCAAATCACTTGGTTCCGATTCGATTGTCAAACAGCCAAGCGCCATCGCCCGCTTGTCCTGGCGCGCGGGCTGCGCCTTCTCCCTGTTTCCTTATCCCTCGAAGAGGGAATGGAGCGCCGGGAGGCGCCAGGGGTTTGCGAGGCCCCTTATGGGTCTCCCTTGCGATCGGGAAACCCGGCGCGCCGCGGACATGCCGGCGTTGCGAAGGCAGGCCTGTCCGGTTGTCAGGATGGGGTTGCGAATCCCGTCCCGAGGCGCGCGCGTCCCGCAACGGCGAGTTTGCGAGGCTCGCTGCCCGGACGCTGCGCCTCCCGGCGCTCCACCGGCCGGCGGCAGGTTTCCCTGCTCCCGGCCCCGGGTGCGGCTTGCCTGATCTCCGGCCCCGCTTCCCGGCCCGTTCCACCAGCGATGCCTCGCGCGAGGCACCGCCGGGTGGGCGGGTTGTGGGAACAGAAGCAGAACAAGGAATATATGTCAAGAGATAGGATGAAATTTTTTGAAGGGCGCCGCGACAACTTTGTAGCCCGCATTGAGCGGAGCGAAATGCGGGAGCAATCGAGCGGCAGACACCGGCCCCGGATTTCGCTGCGCTCAATCCGGGCTACGCTGCTAGTTTCGACTTTCGCTCGCAGGTCCAGCTTCGCTTGCTTAACACTCGCTATGGATCGTCTCTCTTGGCGAGCCTATCAATCGTCAGATCCATCCTCCCAGCGATTCTGAGCCATTCCAAATAGAGGCCATTCGATTTCTCTGTTGTATTCACTTGGCGATAAGCAAGTGCACACTCAAAACACTGCAAAATGTCGAAGAGGCAATTTTGCAGCACTAAAAATGCGGGCCAATGAGAACCGGTCGCCAGCGCAAGTTGTCCGTCTGGTGTGCGATGCAGGCTCAACAATTCGATGCTGTACATGTCGAAATGTGAAACGGAGCTGAACTGCGCGTAGATCGTATCATAGCAGTGCGCCAGCCGTTCCTCGCCGATCGGGAGCCTAGTCAATAGAGGAAGTGCATCCCGTCTTGTAGCCATCGTGCGGAGGTCGAGAGCTTCCCACTGTCGCATCTTCTCTCGTTGTTCTTTGGTGATGTCCTCTGTTGCCCATGCAGGAATAGGACCCATTATCTTGGCGAATTTCTTTCGCGTTTCGTCCGGTACGGTTCGTAGCAAAGCTCGGGCCTTCGAATAGAAATGGAGAAGGTATTTTTCAAACTCTTGCCCATCGGGCTGTCGTGCCAGCCACGAAAAGCGCACGACCTGCTCATAGCGGTCTCGCAGCAAAGACATCGCCGCATGGGTAAGTGCCCAGCTTGCATTGATGCGAACGGCTTGGCTCATTACCTCCGATATATGCATCATGCGAGCGGAGAGGATTTGACGCCGGTCTTCGCTTTGCAACTCACCAGTTAGCGAGTGAAATTGCTCCCACGTACGCTGCGTGAGCAGCAATAATTCTTGGACTGGAGGATGAGCCGTGTAAGGCCCTAAGTGACGTAGAACAGCCGGCTCGGCCACGTCTAATCCCTCGATACAAAGGCTATTTCACCACAAACTCCCTCCTCACCTCCTCCTTGAACCGCAACCCATGCCCCGCCCTCTCCGGCGCCGTGATGAACCCGTCCGCGATCTCGGGCGGGTCGACCCACAAGTCATCCAGCAGGCCCATGTTCTCCGCCCAGATTCCGTTCGGGATCGAGGCGAGCAGGTGCACGTTCAACTCGGGGAAGAGATGCGGCGCGATGGTGATGCCCCAGGTGTCGGCGAGCGTCGCGATCTTGCGTAAATCCGTCATGCCGCCGCGCATCGGGTCGGGCTGCAGGATCGGCAGGCAAGGATTGATGAAGAACGGCCTGAGATCATAGCGCGTGAAATGCGTCTCGCCGCCGACCACGCGCATGTCGAGCGCGGCTGCGATGCGCTGATAGCCGGCGAAGTCGTCGGCCGGCACCGGCTCTTCGAGCCAGTAGATGTCGTACGCCTCGAACTTGCGCCCCATCGTGATCGCGGTCGCCGCGTCCCAGCCCATGTTCACGTCGATCATGATGTCGATGCCGGGGCCGAGCGCCTCGCGCATCGCGCGCACGTTCTCCACGTCCTCGCTCAGCGTGTGCACATGCGCGACCTGCATCTTGATCGCCTTGTAGCCTTGGCTCACGTAGGTGAGCGCCTTCTCGATCATTCCGTCGCGCCCCGCGCCGCGGAAGCAGCCCGAGCCGTAGATCGGGATTTTCGAGCGGTAGTGGCCCCACAGCCGGTGCAGCGGCAGGTCCGCGCGCTTGCCGACCGCGTCCCACAGCGCAATGTCGAGCGCCGACATCGCCATGCAGGCGACGCCGCCGCGGCCGTAGGTCATCGTGAAATCCCAGAGGTCCTTCCAGATCGCCTCGACGGCCGTCGCGTCCTTGCCCTTCACGCGCGGGACGATCACCTCGTCGATGAATGTCGCGATCGTTTTCAGCCCCGGGCGGAAGTGAAACAGATAGCCCATGCCGGTGACACCGCCGGCGGTCTCGACATCGACGATCAGGATGCCGCGGTCCGGCCCGAGTGCATGGCCCTTGATCCACTCCGGGTTGGCCCAGGGCATGCGCAGGATTGTCACGCGCACGTCGCGGATGGTCATGTCGGTCATTCGGCGGCTCCTCGTTTGATCGCCGGACTATAGCGTTGCGACTGGAGGTGAGGCAGCGCCCGAATGCCTGTCCGGCATGCATTCCGCCCCGCGGCATCGTTAATGTAGCAAAAGGCTTTTTGGCCGCGCCGCCGAGACTTGACCCCCATGGGCCGGTCATTTCATATGCCGCAATATGCAACGACTGCCGGTCAACGGCGGCGAGGGTGAACAGCAGCGCGGTCCAGCCGAAGGGCGATCCGCGTGGCGTCAAGGAGGGGACGGCGTCGTGGGCACCGACCGCGCCGGCGAGGCGGATACGTTTCCGAAGCTCCTGATCCACAACGCGGCGGTGCGCGGCGGCCGCGTTTCGATGCGCCACAAGGATCTCGGCATCTGGCAATCGTGGACCTGGGCACAGGTGTTCGACGAGGTGCGGGCGTTCTCGGTCGGCCTCCAAGAGCTTGGGCTGAAGCGCGGCGACAAGTTCGCCGTCATCGGCAGCAACCAGCCCACGGCTCTACTGGGCGATGTGCGCCGGACAGGCGCTCGGCGCCGTACCGGTGCCGATCTATGCGGACTCGGTCGCCGACGAGATGGCCTACGTGCTGGAGCACGCCGAGGTGACCGTCGCGATCGTCGAGAACCAGGAGCAGGTCGACAAGGTGCTGTCGATCGCGGATCGCGTCACCACGCTGCGCCACATGGTCTATGACGAGCCGCGCGGCTTGCGCGACTATGAGCGCGCGAAGCTCGCGTGGATCGACGACGTGCAGAAGGTCGGGCGCGAGAAGCTTGCGCGAGCCCGGTCGGCTGGGGCGCTGGGAAGCTGAAGTCGCGCAGGGCAAAGGCAGCGATCTTGCGGTGATCCTCTACACCTCGGGCACCACCGGGCGGCCGAAGGGCGTGATGCTCACCTACGACAATGCGATCATCTCGGCGCGCAACGGCAACGTCTTCGACAAGCTCGACGAGAACGAGGAAACCATCGCGTATCTGCCGCTCGCCTGGGTCGGCGACCACCTGTTCTCCTACGCGCAGCATTACGTTGCCGGTTACTGCGTCAACTGCCCGGAGGCGGGCGAGACCGTGGTGGAAGATCGCCGCGAGATCGGCACCACCTACGCCTTCGCGCCGCCGCGCATCTACGAGAACCTGCTCACGCTCACGATGGTGCGCATGGAGGACGCAGGGTCCGTCAAACGCGCGATGTTCAACTACTTCATCAATCACGCGAAGCAAATGGGGCGAGAAGATCCTGAACAAGGAGCCGGTGCCCTTGACCGCGCGGCTGATCTACCGGCTCGGCGACGTGCTGGTGTACGGGCCGTTGAAGAACCGCTTCGGGCTCACCCGCATCCGCGTCGGCTACACGGCGGGCGAGGCGATCGGGCCGGAGATTTTCCGCTTCTACCGCGCGCTCGGCATCAACCTGAAGCAGCTCTACGGACAGACCGAGGCCTCGGTCTACATCACGGCGCAGCCCGACGGCGAGATCTACGCCGACACGGTCGGCAAGCCGAACATCGATGTCGACGTGAAGATCGCCGACAACGGCGAGGTGCTGTTCAAGTCGCCCGGCGTGTTCCAGGGCTACTACAAGGACCCGGAGAAGACCGCCGAGACCAGGACGCCGGACGGCTGGGTGCGCACCGGCGATGCGGGCTTCTTCGACCCGAAGACCGGTCACCTGAAGATCATCGACCGCGCCAAGGACGTGGGCCGGCTGAAAGACGGCACGCTGTTCGCGCCGAAGTACATCGAGAACAAGCTGAAATTCTATCCGAACATCAAGGAAGCAGTCGCGGTCGGCGATGGCCGCGACGACGTCACCGTGATGCTCAATATCGATCTTGTGGCGGTCGGCTCATGGGCCGAGCGCAACAACGTGGTGTACGGCTCGTACCAGGAACTCGCCGGGCATCCGAAGGTCTACGAGATGCTCGAGAAGCATATCGACGAAGTGAACAAGTCGCTGCTCGAAGAAGAAGTGATGGCGAAGGCACAGATCAAGCGCTTCCTGGTGCTGCACAAGGAGCTCGATGCCGACGACGGCGAACTGACGCGCACCATGAAGATCCGCCGCGGGCTGATCGCGGATCGCTACGGCGCGCTGGTAACGGCGCTCTATGACGGCTCGAAGCTCGCCGACATCGTGACCGAAATGACCTTCGAGGACGGCCGCAAGGGCAAGCTCGCGGCGCGCGTCGCGATCCGCGACATGAAGACCTATCCGGTTCCGGCAAAGCCGCTGGAGCAGGCGGCGTGAGGCGCGTGACCTTTCACGCGTCCCGCACGCGATGCAGCACGCAGTGCTGCTTCGCAGATGAGGGATCGCCCAAGACTCCGCCCTTGGCGGTCCCGGGTCTGCGTCGCATCATTGCATGCTGCGCCGCGCCCGGGACACACGGGGCCGCGCGATGAGATCTCCCACCGGCGACAAGATCGCGGCGGGCGAGGCGATCCTCGCGGTCGAGAACGTGTCGCTCGCGTTCGGCGGCGTAAAGGCCATCACTGATGTGTCGTTCGATATCCGCAAGGGCGAGATCCGCGCGATCATCGGCCCGAACGGCGCCGGCAAGACGTCGATGCTGAACGTGATCAACGGTTTCTACACGCCGCAGCACGGCCGCATCATGTTCAAGGGCGAAACGCGCGCCAAGATGCGCCCCTACGAGGCCGCGAGCGGCGGCATCGCGCGCACCTTCCAGAACGTGGCGCTGTTCCGCGGCATGACGGCGCTCGACAACATCATGGCGGGACGCTCGCTGCGCATGCACAGCAATTTCTTCTGGCAACTGCTGCGCCACGGCCCCGCGATGACCGAAGAGGTCGAGCACCGCCGCAAGGTCGAGGACATCATCGAGTTTCTCGAGATCGCGCATATCCGGAAGACGCCGGTCGGCGTGCTGCCCTACGGGTTGCAGAAGCGCGTCGAGCTCGGCCGCGCCCTCGCGATGGAGCCGGATCTGCTGCTGCTCGACGAGCCGATGGCCGGCATGAATCTCGAAGAGAAGGAGGACATGTCGCGCTACGTGCTCGACGTGAACAATTTCTACGGCACCACGATCGCGCTGATCGAGCACGACATGGGCGTGGTGATGGACCTCTCCGACCGCGTGGTCGTGCTCGACTACGGGCGCAAGATCGCCGACGGCACGCCGGACGAGGTGAAGCGCGACAAGGCCGTGATCGACGCCTATCTCGGTGTGGCGCATTGAGAATGCATTGATGGACCTCCTCTACAGCATCTTCATCGATCCGTTCGTGCAGATGGGCGCGGCGCCGGACCTGCTGGTGCAGACGCTATGGGAAGGGCTCGTCTCGGGTGTGCTCTACGCGCTGATCGCGCTCGGCTTCGTGCTGATCTTCAAGGCCTCGGGCGTGTTCAACTTCGCGCAAGGCATCATGGTGGTGTTTGCGGCGCTCACGCTGGTCAGCGTCTACAATATCCTGCGCAAGTTGGGCGTGCGGCCGGGCGATCTCGCGGCATTCATGGCGCTCGGCATCACCGTTGTGGTGATGTTCGTGATCGCGTTCCTGGTCGAACGGCTGATGCTGCGCCCGCTGGTCAACCAGCCCGACATCATCCTGTTCATGGCGACCTTCGGGCTGACCTATCTGCTGATCGGCGCCGGGCAGTGGATGTTCGGCGGCGAGCCGAAAGTGATGATCACCGAGGACCTCTACCTGCCGAAGGGCTCCTACGACGTGAAGATGCTCGGCGGCTTCGTCCAGTTCCAGAAGATCGACATCGCGGCCGCGGTCATCGCCTCGGTGATGGTGGCGACCCTCGCGGTGTTCTTCCAGAAGACGCGGATCGGGCGCGCGTTGCGCGCGGTCGCCGACAGCCACAAGGCCGCGCTCTCGGTCGGCATCTCGCTCGAGCAGATCTGGGTGATCGTGTGGTTCGCGGCCGGCATCGTGGCGATCGCCACCGGCATCATGTGGGGCGCGAAATCGCAGGTCGAGTTCTCGCTGCAGATCATCGCGCTCAAGGCGCTGCCGGTGCTCATCCTCGGCGGCTTCACTTCCATTCCGGGCGCGATCGTCGGCGGCATCATCATCGGCGTCGGCGAGAAGCTCGGCGAGTTCTACTGGGGCCCGTTGCTCGGCAAGGGCATCGAGAGCTGGCTCGCCTACGTCATTGCGCTCGTCTTCCTGCTGTTCCGGCCGCAAGGCCTGTTCGGCGAGAAGATCATCGAGCGGATTTGAGGTTTCGATGTTTTACCGCGAAGCCGGGCAATACAAGACGAGCTACCAGGCGGATGAAGCAGTCTTCCCGGTGCTGCAAGACCGCATCGGCATCGCCGTCATTCTGTTCCTGGCGATCGTGATCGTGCCGCTGACGATGTCGAGCTTCACCATCTCGTCGGTGATGATCCCGGTGCTGATCTTCGCGCTCGCGGCGATCGGGCTGAACATCCTCACCGGATATACCGGCCTGATCTCGCTCGGGACCGGCGGCTTCATGGGGGTCGGCGCCTATGCGTGCTACAAACTGACGACCACCTTTCCCGGCGTGAACATCGTCTTCCTGATCCTCGCCTCGGGGTTCTTCTCGGCGGCGGTCGGGGTGCTGTTCGGGCTACCGTCGCTGCGCATCAAGGGCTTCTATCTCGCGGTCGCGACGCTCGCCGCACAGTTCTTCCTCTCCTGGTGCTTCATCCGGATCCCGTGGCTCTACAATTACAACGTCTCCGCCGCGATCGAGGTCCCGACCCGCACCGTGTTCGGTTACGCCGTCACCGGCCCGACCGCCACGCCGGAAGCGCGCTATCTCGTGGTGCTCGGCATCGTCATCCTGATGACCTGGCTCGCCTCCAACCTGGTGCATGGCCGCATCGGGCGGATGTGGATGGCGGTGCGCGACATGGACATCGCCGCCGAACTGATCGGCATCCGGCTCTACCGCACCAAGCTGCTCGCCTTTGCGGTGTCGTCGTTCTACTGCGGCGTAGCCGGTGCCCTGATGGTGTTCATGTGGCTCGGGGCGGCGGAAGCCGACAGCTTCAACATCAACGAGTCGTTCCTGATCCTGTTCATGGTGATCATCGGCGGTCTCGGCAGCCTGGTTGGCTCGTTCTTCGGGGCGGCCTTCATCTGGGGCCTGCCGATCGTGCTGCGCAGCTTGCCGGAAACCGTGAACGCGCTGCTCACCGCGGTCCACAAGGGATTGGGTCTTTCCGGTGCCCCGTGGCACTGGGCGATCAATGCCGCGACGGTCGAACACTGGCAGTTCATGATCGTCGGGGCGCTCATCATCTTCTTCCTGATCGTCGAACCGCACGGGCTCGCCCGGCTGTGGCAGATCGCGAAGCAGAAACTCAGGGTGTGGCCGTTTCCCTACTGATGGTGCACACTGAGGCCAATTTCCGCCGCGGCCTCACGGCCGGCGGGGCGGAATAAACCCCTGGCGGCGCTCGCCGCCGGGAAATTAGAGAGGCCGGCGTGGTTTCGCCGCCACGGCCGGCAGAAAACGAAGGGAGGAACGCGATGCGATTGCAGCACCTCGTTCTCGGCGTCGCCGTTGCCGGACTTGTCGGCAGTTCGGCACTGGTTTCACAAGCACAGGCGCAGGAGAGCATCTACGTGCCGCTCCTGACCTACCGCACCGGCCCGTTCGCCGGCGGCGGCATTCCGATCGCCAACGGCATGAGCGACTACCTCAACATGCTCAACGAGCGCGACGGCGGCATCGGCGGGGTGAAGATCCTGGTCGAGGAATGCGAGACCGGCTACGACACCAAGAAGGGCGTCGAGTGCTACGAGCAGGTCAAGGCGAAGAAGCCGGTGGTTGTGAACCCGTATTCGACCGGCATCACGCTCCAGCTCATCCCGAAAGCCGCGGTCGACAAGGTGGTCGTGCTGTCGATGGCCTACGGCCTCTCGGCCTCGGCCGACGGCAACAACTTCCCCTGGGTCTTCAATCCGCCCTCCACCTACTGGGACGGGCTGTCGATGATCCTGAAATACATCGGCGAGAAGTCGGGCGGTCTCGACAAGCTCAAGGGCAAGACCATCGGCTACATCTTCTTCGACGGCGGCTACGGCCGCGAGCCGATTCCGCTGCTCGAGCAGTTCGCCAAGGACTACGGCTTCACCGTGAAGCAGTATCCGGTGCCGGCCGCCGAGATGCAGAACCAGTCGGGCCTGTGGCTCAACGTGCGCCGCGACCGTCCGGACTGGATGGTGATGTGGGGCTGGGGTGCGATGAACCCGACCGCCGTGAAGGAGGCCACCAAGATCAACTTCCCGATGGACAAGTTCATCGGCATCTGGTGGTCGGGCAGCGAGGACGACACCAAGCCGTCAAGCCCGGAGAGCAAGGGCTACCTGTCGCTCAACTTCAACGGCATCGGCCCGAACTACCCGGCGATGCAGGACATCAAGAAGCACCTGATCGACAAGGGCAAGGGCCAGACCGCCGCCGACAAGCTGGGCGAGAACTACTATAACCGCGGCGTGCTCAACTCGGTGATCGTGGCGGAAGCGATCCGCAACGCACAGAAGATCACCGGCAAGAAAGTGGTCAACGGCGAGGACGTGCGGCGCGGCTTCGAGTCGCTCAAGATCACGGCTGAGCGGTTCAAAGAAATCGGCCTCGAAAACTTCGCGGCGCCGATCACCAACGTGTCGTGCGAGGACCATAACGGCCACCACGCGGCGTTCATGCAGCAATGGGACGGCACCAAGTGGGTCAAGATCACGGACTGGATCACGCCCATGAAGGACAAGGTGCGCCCGATGCTGGAGGCGGCGGCCAAGGACTACGTGTCCAAGGATACCGCCTGGCCGAAGCGCTCGGAGCCGTGTGACAAGTCGAGCTGAGGCCGGCTCTCTCTTGTTTTCCCTCTCCCCGCTTGCGGGGAGAGGGTGGCGAGCAGCGAAGCTGCGAGCCGGGTGAGGGGGACTCTCAACATGTTCAGTTCTTGGTGAGTTCCCCTCACCCGACCTCGCTTTCGCTCGGTCGACCTCTCCCCCCAGGCGGGGAGAGGTAATCGGAGTTCCTGATGACTGCCGTCGCACAAGCAACGACCACCGTTAGCGCCGCCCCCGCGGCGAACAACATCCTCACCGTCAACAACATCGAGGTGATCTACGATCACGTCATCCTCGTGCTGAAGGGCGTCTCGCTCGGCGTGCCGCAGGGCGGGATCGTGGCGCTGCTCGGTGCGAACGGCGCGGGCAAGACCACCACCTTGAAGGCGATCTCCAATCTGCTGCACGCCGAACGCGGCGAGGTGACCAAGGGCTCGATCGTGTTCGACGGCGAGGAAGTGCAGGCACGCTCGCCGAACGAGCTGGTGCGCCGCGGTTGCATTCAGGTGATGGAGGGCCGCCACTGCTTCGGCCACCTGACGATCGACGAAAACCTGCTGACCGGCGCGTTCACGCGGCGCGACGGCAAGGCGGCGATCAAGGCGGACCTCGATCTCGTCTATTCGTATTTCCCGCGCCTGAAGGACCGGCGCGGCTCGTTGGCCGGCTACACCTCCGGCGGCGAGCAGCAGATGTGCGCGATCGGCCGCGCGCTGATGTCGCGCCCCAAGATGATCCTGCTCGACGAGCCTTCGATGGGGCTCGCGCCGCAGATCGTTGAGGAAATCTTCGAGATCGTGCGCGACCTGAACGAGAAGGAAGGCGTGTCGTTCCTGCTCGCCGAGCAGAACACTTATCAGGCGCTGAAATACGCGCGCTACGGCTACATCCTGGAGAACGGCCGCGTCGTGATGGACGGCGAGGCGAAGGCCTTGCGCGAGAACGAGGACGTGAAGGAGTTCTACCTCGGCATCGCGGAGGGCAAGCGCAAGTCGTTCCGCGACGGCAAGCACTACAAGCGCAGGAAGCGGTGGCTGGCGTAGCGCACGAAGTTGATGCGGGCGAGCCCTTCAAAGATGGCGGCGACGGGATTGCTTTTGCGGGCGAGCCGCTGACGAATGCTCTCCTTGGCATCCTCTTGCTCAGTTTTGGAATGCTCTGCGCTTACGGGTTTTGGATATCGTCGTGGCCGACCTACGTTAAGGTGCTTCTGACAATACTTTGCGTCCCAATTTCTGCGTTCTACGGCACATGGGCTTTGCGCAATGCGAGCCGCGGGCGAAAGACGATTGTTGCAATCGGCTCGTGCGGCATATTCGATTGGCGGCTGTCAGCGTACTGGATACCTTGGAGTGCAGTCCGCAGGATAGTGATCATGCCCATCGGACGATTTAATTCCGGCGACTATTTGTCTGTTGAGGTTGACCCGGCGTTCAAGCAAACATTCCGACTGAAGCCGCTTTCGCGTATCTTCTTGACGGCAAATCTCCTCTTTCGGTCTTGTATCATCCCGATATATCCCCGTTGCCTTGACGGCAGTATCGAGGAAATGAAGTCGGCCCTCGATCGCTACTACCCGCAATGGCGCGAACAGCAAAGCTAACGTCGAGGATCAGATTGTGCCCGACCACTTCGACCCCCTTGAAACCCGCGACGCCACCGCACGCGGTCGCCGATGAAGCGCGGCGGCGCGATACTCAAGACCCTGGGCTGGGTGCTGATGGCCGGGCTGCCGGGGGCCCTCTTGCTGTTCGCCGGTTATGTCTACGTCACCAGCCCGGGAGACAGGGCTAACCTGATTTCATACGCTGGACTCATCCTGGCGGTCATCGTCATGTCGGGATCTCCAGGATTGCTCGTTCTGCTGCTCGGTTACGCGTTCACCGGTCCGAAAACGGAAGGCCGTCTCGGCGAGCCTCATTCCTAGACAGAGAGTGCTCCGTGGCAGAATTCTTAGACAGCCTCGAAACCCGCGATCCCATGGCGCGCGAGCAAGATCTGTTCGCGCGCCTGCCCGGCCAGATCGCGCGGGCGATGAGCGCGCCCGGCTGGGCGAAGCACCTCAAGGACCTCGATCCGGAACTGGTCACCGGCCGCGCGGCGCTGGCCAAGCTGCCGCTGCTGCGCAAGTCGGAGCTGCTCGGCTTGCAGAAAGAACTCCCCGCCGTTCGGCGGTTTCAACACGGTTCCGCCCGGCAAGGCGAAGCGGCTGTTCATGTCGCCCGGGCCGATCTTCGAGCCGGAAGGGCACACCGGCGACTACAACGGCGCGCGCGCTCTGTTTGCGGCCGGCCTGCGCGCGGGCGACGTGGCGATCAACTGCTTTTCCTATCACCTCACGCCCGGCGCGTTCATTCTCGAAGCCGGCGCGCATGCGCTTGGCTGCGCGGTGATCCCGGGCGGCGTCGGCAATACCGAGGCGCAGCTCGATGCGATCGCGCAGTTGAAGCCGAGCGCCTATGTGGGTACGCCGGATTTTCTCAAAGTGCTGCTCGATGCGGCCGGGAAGGCCGGCAAGGACGCGTCCTCGATCAAGCGCGGGCTCGTCTCGGGGGCGGCGCTCCCGCCCTCGTTGCGCAAGGAACTCTCCGAGCGCGGCGTTGCGGTGAAGCAATGCTATGCGGTCGCCGAGGCGGGCGTCATCTCCTACGAGTCGGATGCGCTCGAAGGGATGATCCTCAACGAGGACATGATCCTCGAAATCGTGCGGCCGGGCACAGGCGACCCGGTTGCCGAGGGCGAGGTCGGCGAGGTGGTCGTGACCACGTTCAATCCCGATTACCCGATGATCCGCCTTGCGACCGGCGACATGTCTGCAGTGATGGCGGGTCAGTCTCCCTGCGGGCGCAGCAACACGCGCATCAAGGGCTGGATGGGCCGCGCCGACCAGACCACCAAGGTGAAGGGAATGTTCGTGCGCCCCGAGCAGATCGCCGAGATCGTCAAGCGCCATCCGGAACTGACGCGCGTGCGCCTTGCGGTGACGCGCGAGGGCGAACAGGACGCGATGACCCTGCATGCCGAATGCCTAACGCCGAGCGACGGGTTCGAACAGACGATCGCCGAAACGCTGCAAGCTGTGACGAAACTGAAGGGCGCCGTGAAGCTGGTTGCGCCCGGCACTCTGCCGAACGACGGCAAGGTGATCGCTGATGAGCGGCCGGTGGGGTAGTTGGAGCCGCGAGCGTGTGGTCGTATTTGTGCCCTCTCCCCTTGTGGGAGAGGGCGGCTCCAAAAGGGTCAGCAAACGCCGTTGGGTGAGGGGTTCGTGCCGGACGCATCGCACCATCAATTCGTGGGACAGCAGCAGCGTAAGAATGCGCGCGGGATGCGCCGCATCGCGACAGATGTCGAGCGGAGGCTTTGGTTTCTGCTGCGCGACCGCCGTCTTGACGGCATCAAGTTTCGGCGGCAAGCGCCGTTTGGACCGTACATTCTCGACTTCGTTTGCTTCGAGCGACGGTTGGTGATCGAGGTTGACGGCGGACAGCACATGGAATCGAGGGCAGACAAACTGAGGGACGCCCACGTTCGGGCGCAAGGATTTCGAGTTGCGCGATACTGGAATACGGATGTGCTGAAAAATCCCGAAGGCGTGTTGACTAACCTGTTGGCGCGACTTGAAGCGAAGTAACCCCTCACCCGTTCTTTTGCGTTGAACCGTCGAGTAGCCCTCTCCCACAAGGGGAGAGGGCACAACGTCAAGCATCGCGCTCGCGGAAATTCGTACGGCCAAGAGATAGGCATCGCTACTTCCCCACCACCCGTCCCTCGACACCGGTACGCGCCGTCCCGATCCGGCGCAGATATTCCACCACCTCGTTCACCAGCAGCGGTGCGTCGTTGTCGGGCGTGATACGGTTGGCGCTCGCGAACATCGTGTAGTCGTCGCCGCCGCGCGCGAGGTAATCGAGGAGCGCGACGCGATAGGTCCTGCTCTCGTCGAGCGGCGCGCCGCCGACTTGCATCGCGGTGATGCGGTTGCCCGGGCGCGCGCGCCAGATCGAACGTCGACCGCGATGCCGGAGACCTGCGGAAAGCGGCCGCTCGCGCGCGGCAGCAGCGACAGCCCGTTCTCGATCGCGCTCTTCAGCTCGGCGCCGCTGATCTTCGACGACGACGACGCGGTTGTTGAACGGCAGCTCGGCCAGCACGTCGCCTTGGGAGATGCGCGCGCCCGGCTCGTAGGTCTTGCCGGCGCGGATGCCGCCGCCGTTGAGGATCGCGGCGTCCGCGCGCGTGCCGGCGCGCATCGCGTCGGCGAACAGGTTGCCGATCGCCGCCTCGCGCGTGCGCACCGTCGCGGTGCTCGAATCGAGCGCGACCGCCGTGGTGGCGATCGTCTCGCTCATCTTGTCGATCAGGATCGCCTCGTAGCGCGCGACCGCGGCCGCGACCTCCGGGTCGGGCGTCACGCTCGCCGGTGTCGATCACGCGAAACTGCGGCCGCCAGGTCGCGGTGCGCTTGCCGTTCTCTTCACGCACCGAGATCGCGACATCGATGCAGGTCACGTAATGCGCGTCGTAGCCGGACTCGACGATGGCGCATTTGTCGTCGATGTTGATGAACAGGTCGTGCGTGTGGCCGGTGAGCAGAAGCTCGGCGGCGCGCTCGTACTGCAGCTTGATCGCATCGCCGCGATTGCAATGCAGCACCGCGCAGACGAAGTCGGCGCCCTCGGCCGCGCAGCGCCGCGGCCTGCGCCTTGGTGGTGTCGATGGTGGAGGCAAAGCGCAGGTCCTCGGGCGAGGACATGCGCGGCGACTGCTCGTAAGCAAGCCCGGTCAACCCGACGCGCACGCCGTTGATAGTCGAGCAGCGCGCGATCCTTGTAGTCCGGGGATCGGCGCGCCGTCGGCATCGCGCAGGTTCGCGCCGTAGAGCGGAAACCTCGCCTCGCGCCATGCGTTCGAGGAACACCGCCTTGCCGAAATCGAACTCGTGATTGCCCGGCACGAAGATGTCCGGCGCGATCATGTTGGTGAGCGCGACGATGTGCGCGCCGCGGTCGAGCCCGGACATCACCGAGGGCGACAGCGTGTCGCCGCCATGCGCCACGATGACGTGGCGTCCCTCGCTCGCCGCCTTGGCGCGCTCGGCCTTTACACGGCGGCGAGACGGGCAAATCCGCCGCGGCTCTTGCCATCCGGAAAGGGCTGCTCGCCCATCAGGTAGAAATCGTTGAACAACACGAACGTGACGGTCGCGGTGTGCGTCGCCTGCGCCCAGGCGGGACGCCAGCCGATCAGCGCGAGCGTGGAGGCGAGCGAGGCGAGAAATGAGCGGCGGGTCAGCATGGTTTTTGGTGTTCTCACTTGCCGCCCTTAACATGCGTATAATAGGGGCCGCCACTGCCGATTTGGCGAGCATTGGACGCGATGAACGAGACCTTGATGAGCGCAGCTTCGGCGCGGCCCGCGGGCCATCCGCCGGTTGCGGCGGGACGGATCGGCGTGCTGCTCGTCAATCTCGGCACGCCGGACGCGACCGACTACTGGTCGATGCGGCGGTATCTCAAGGAATTTCTCTCCGACGCCCGCGTGATCGAGGAGAACCGGCTCAAATGGTGGCTGGTCCTCAACCTGATCATCCTGACGGTACGCCCGGGCCGCAAGGGACGCGACTACGACAAGATCTGGAACCGCGAGCGCGACGAATCGCCGCTGAAGACGATCACGCGCGCGCAGGCCGAGAAACTGGCAGCGATGCTCGCGTCGGTCGATGCGCGGATCACGGTCGACTGGGCGATGCGCTACGGCAATCCGTCGATTCGCCTCGCGGCTCGACGCGCTGCAGCGCACGGGCTGCGAGCGCATCCTGATCGTGCCGCTTTATCCGCAGTATTGCGCCGCGACCACCGCGACGCGTCGCCGACAAGGCGTTCGATGCGCTCAAGACCATGCGCTGGCAGCCGGCGGTGCGCATCGCGCCGCCGTGGCACGACGATCCGGTCTACATCGAGGCGGTCGCGGTCTCGCTCGAAGCCGAATTGGCGAAGCTTCCCTTCAAGCCTGAGGTGATCCTCGCGTCATTTCACGGCATGCCGAAAGACTACGTGCTCAAGGGCGATCCTTATGAGTGCCAGTGCGCACAAGACGGCGCGGCTCTTGCGTGCGCGCCTCGGCCTCGACGAGAGCCAGCTTCATGCTCACCTTCCAGTCGCGCTTCGGCACGGCCGAGTGGCTGCAGCCCTACACCGACATGACCGTGAAGGCGCTGGCCGAGCGCGGCGTGAAAAACCTCGCGATCGTCACGCCGGGCTTCGCCGCCGATTGCCTCGAGACGCTGGAGGAGATCGCCGGCGAGAATGCGGAGATTTTTCACCATCACGGCGGAAAGAATTTCGCCGCGATCCCCTGCCTGAACGACAGCGCGGCCGGCATGCGCGTGATCGAACACGTGGTGCGGCGCGAACTGAAGGGTTGGATCGAGGGCTGAACCCGCCGCCTGCGCGAATCGACTAATATGGGCGCCGGCGAGTGCGCTGCGGTAGCGGGCTTGCCGAAGGCAGGCCGACCCGCCACATGTTACCTACAAGCGGGAAACGGGGCCCCGCATCGGGAGGGATCGCCGTGTTGTTTTTCGGCTTCGATATCTTCGTGCTCGTCATCGTTGTGCTGGCGGTGCTCACGCTGTTCGCCGGCGTCAAGACGGTGTCGCAGGGCTACAACTGGACCGTCGAGCGCTTCGGCAAATACACCAGCACGCTGCGCCCAGGCCTCAATCTCATCGTGCCGTTTTTCGATCGCATCGGGCACAAGATGAACATGATGGAGCAGGCGATCGACATTCCGCAGCAGGACGTCATCACCAAGGACAACGCGACGGTCACGGTCGATGGGCTCGCATTCTATCAGGTGATCGACGCCGCCAAGGCCTCCTACGAAATCACCAATCTGGATCAGGCGATCGTCAAGCTGACGATGACCAATATCCGCTCGGTGATGGGCGCGATGGATCTCGACCAGATGCTCTCGCATCGCGACGAGATCAACGAGCGCCTGCTGCGTGTGGTCGACGCCGCGGTGTCGCCGTGGGGCGTCAAGGTCAACCGCATCGAGATCAAGGACATCGTGCCGCCCGCGAATCTCGTGCAGTCGATGGGCCGGCAGATGCAGGCCGAACGCGAGAAGCGTGCCGAAATCCTTCAGGCCGAAGGCCAGCGGCAATCCGCGATCCTGAAGGCCGAGGGCGCGAAGCAAGCGCAGATCCTCGAAGCCGAAGGTCGGCGCGAAGCGGCGTTCCGCGATGCCGAAGGCCGCGAGCGGCTTGCGCAGGCCGAGGCCAAGGCGACCGAGGTGGTGAGCGCCGCCGTGGCGCACGGCGACGTTGCTTCGCTCAATTACTTCGTGGCGCAGAAATACATCGAGGCATTCGGCAAGCTGGCGACGTCGCCGAACCAGAAGGTACTGATCGTGCCGATGGAGGCGACTAGCGTGCTCGGCTCGCTCGCCGGCATCGGCGAGATCGCCAAGGCGACGTTTGGCGGCGGGAGCGAAGGCGGAGGAGGCAGCGGCGGCGGCCAGACCGTTCCCGCGACGCCGCGCAAGCCTTCCGGGCCAGGCGGCTTCACCACGCCCGGCTA
Source organism: uncultured Alphaproteobacteria bacterium (assembly GCA_963778455.1). Lineage (GTDB taxonomy): Bacteria > Pseudomonadota > Alphaproteobacteria > Rhizobiales > Xanthobacteraceae > PALSA-894. The sequence goes on along the minus strand of CAVZUL010000003.1, from coordinate 349,407 downwards.
TACGCCTCCGGCTTAAGCGAGAGCGCCATGTTGATCGAATATCTGACCGCGTTTGGGAAGTGGAACTGGCTCATTCTGGCGGCCGTGTTCTTCCTCATCGAACTGATCGCGCCCGGCTCGTTCATGCTGTGGCTCGGCCTGTCGGCGCTCCTTGTCGGCATCATCTCGCTGCTGGTCGACTGGTCGTGGCAGTTTCAGCTTGTCGCCTTCGCGGTGTTCACGCTCGCCTCGATCCCGCTGTGGCGGCGGCTCGCGCGGCGGGTCGAGAAAGAGGTCGACCAGCCGTTCCTGAACCGGCGCGCGGACGCCTTCGTCGGGCGCGAGTTCACGCTTGAGAAGCCGATCGTATCGGGCAACGGCACGGTAAAGATCGACGACTCGATCTGGCGGCTTTCCGGACCGGACCTGCCGGGCGGCAGCCGCGTCAAGGTGGTGCGCGCGGAGGCGGCGACTGCTGGTGGTGGAGCCGGTTTAATCTCCGCTGTCATTCCGGCCGAGCGGAGCGAGGGCCGGAATCCATAACCCCGCCCGGTTCTTGAAGCGCTCGAGCTGTGGTTATGGATTCCGGGCTCGGCGCTGCGCGCCGCCCCGGAATGACCACCTCAAGCCACCCCCGCCCGCAACAAATCGTGCAGATGCACGATGCCGACGGGCGTGCCGTTCTCGACCACGAACACGGCGGTGATCTTGGATGAGTTCAGCAGCTCCAGCGCCTCGCTGACCAGCTGATCGCCGCTGACGGTCTTCGGCTGGCGCGTCATCACGTCGTCCACTTTTGCGGCGAGCAGACCGGGACCCATGTGGCGGCGCAGGTCGCCGTCCGTGATGATGCCGGCAAGCTTTCCGTCGGCGCCCGTGATGCCGACGCAGCCGAAACCTTTCGCGGTCATCTCCACAACCGCATCCGCCATCGCGGTGCCGAGCGGACGCAGCGGCACGGCGGGGCCGGTATGCATCACGTCGCGGATGAATTTCAGTTTCGCGCCAAGCCGCCCGCCCGGGTGCAGACCGCGGAAGTCGAGCGCCGTGAAACCGCGGCTTTCGAGCAGGGCGACCGCGAGCGCGTCGCCGAGCGCGAGCTGCATCAGCGAGGAGGTCGTCGGCGCGAGATTGTGCGGGCAGGCCTCGCGCGCCTGCGGCAACAGCAGCACCACGTCGGCGGATTTGGCGAGCGTGCTTTCGGCCTCCGCCGTCACGGCGATCAGGCCGGTCCCGAAACGGCGCGAATAGTCGATCAGATCCTTCAGCTCGACGGTCTCGCCCGACCAGGACAGCGCCATGATGACGTCGTCCCTGGTGATCATGCCGAGATCGCCGTGGCTGGCTTCGCTCGGGTGCACGAAATAGGCGGGGGTGCCGGTGGACGCGAAGGTCGCCGCGATCTTGCGCCCGACATGACCGGACTTGCCCATGCCGGTGACGATCAGCCGGCCTTTCGATTTCGCGATCAGGTCCACGGCTGCGATGAGCGCTGTGCTGAGCCCACCACGGATGGCCGCGACCAGCGCCGCGATGCCGCCGGCCTCGGTGTCGAGCGTGCGCAGCGCCGACTCGATCAGCGGGCTCGCGTCGCTCCTCGGTTCCGGTCTCGCGTTCGGCATTTGTTAACTCTTGGCAGGCTCCCGGTCAGTTAGCACGGAACGGGCCCGCAAGGCGACCTCAACGCGGCGTTAACCATCCTCGTTTTACATCCGTTAACCATAAGCCGCGCCTGCGCGGCCGCGAGGATGTACTACGTGCGGCGTGTCGTTTCAGGTCTTCTTGCGCCGGCCAGCGTCGGCGCGGTCGTGGCCGTGCTCGCGGCGGCGTATGCGTTCGCGCAACCCATGACACGGCCGCCGGGGGGCTTGCGCCCCTCGCTTCGAGGACACCGAGGAGTTCATCGCGCCGCGAGACGGTCACACGCGCCACGCGCAGGCGCGACACGCGCCCCGTAGGCGAACTGCCGGACTTCGACAATCCGGAAAGCAGTCAGCCTCGAAGCTACGGCAATCCAGCCGGGCTCCGGCGCGAGCAAGACCGGCTTTGTGTCCACCAACAAGCGGCGACCGCCGACAGGCTTGCGCAAGGGGCTGCGTCCGCAAACGAAACAGAGCGCCACGCAGCCCGCGCCGCTTTCGCGGACCGCTCCCGGCGCGAGTGCGACGACAGGTCTGCCATCCACGACTGCGGCAACCAAGGCGACCACATCCACAGCAACGAAACCAGCATCCGCAACGCTGGTCCCTACGATTCCGCGCAATCCGCTGGTGCGCATTCCCGACGGCACGCCGGCCGACGGCATCGCCGGCACGGTCAACACCGCGCAGCCTGAACACCGCTCGGTGACGCTGCTGCGCCGGCGCACGGCCGCCGAGGAAGACGCGTATGCGCAGCTTGGCCTGCGCGCCGGGCGCGTTCGTCGTGTTGCCCGCCGTCGAAGTGACCGGCGGCTACGATACCAATCCGGCGCGCACGCCCGGCGGGGCGTCCCTCGGCGTTCGTGACCGTCTCGCCTGAGCTGCTCGCGCGCTCCGACTGGCAGCGCCACGAAGTCACCGCGAACCTGCGCGGCAGCTACACGACCTATGGGCAGACGCCGGAGCTCGACCGGCCGAGCTTCGACGGCAAGATCGCGGGCCGGCTCGACGTGACGCGCAACACCGCGCTGATCGGCGAGGGGATATTCATCGTCGGCACCGACAATCCCGGCAGCCCGAACGTGCAGGCCGGACTGTCGCGCTTTCCGATCTTCACGACGCTCGGCGGCGCGGTCGGCATCTCGCAGCGCTTCAACCGCGTCGAAGTCACCGTCAAGGGAACCGCGGAGCGCACCGAGTTTCAGGATTCGAGTTTCACCGACGGCACCACTGCCAGCAATGACGACCGCGACTTCAACCGCTACGCCGTGCGATGCGCACGAGCTACGACCTGATGCCCGGGATCAAGCCGTTCGTCGAGGTCGACCTACCGACACGCGCGAGCACGACCTGCCGTTCGACCGCTTCGGCGCTGCAGCGCGACTCGACCGGCTGGACCGCGAAGGCCGGCTCGACCTTCGAGTTCTCGCGCAAGCTCACCGGCGAGGTCGCGCGTCGGCTATCTGCAGCGCGACTACACGGATCCGACGCTGCAGCCGCTGCAGCGGCTTCCTGTTCGACGCCTCGCTGATCTATTCGCTGAGCGCGCTCACCAACGTGAAGCTCACCGCCGCGACCGTTGCGGGCGAGACGACGGTGCCGGGCACCGCCGGCATCCTGACGCGCAACGCCGGCGTCGAGGTCGAGCACGCGTTCCGCCGCTGGCTGATCGGCGCGGTGAAGTTCAACTACGGCAACGACGACTATGTCGGGTCGGTGCGCAAGGACGACCGCTACGCGATCTCGGGCACGCTCACCTACAAGCTCAACCGCATGATGCAGGTGAAGGGCGAGGTGCGCCAGGAATGGCTGCGCTCGACCGTGCCGGGCGTCGATTACACCGCCACGGTGTTCCTGCTCGGAATGCGGCTGCAGCGCTGAGTGTCCCGCACGCGGTGCAGCGCGTCAGCGGTGCACCGCAGATGCGGGATCGCCCAAGCGTCGAGCCTGTGCGATCCCGGTTCAGCGGCGCATCATTTCATGCTGCGCCGCGCCCGGGACCCAGCAACTTCTTCAACTCCGCGCGGAATGCCGGAGCGATGTCGTCGCGCGCGAGCGCATAGGCGGCGTTGGCGGCAAGAAATCCGAGCTTCGAGCCGCTGTCGTAGGTGCGTCCATCGAACTTGTAGCCGAAGAACGGCGCGCGCCTGGCGTGCGTGATCATCGCGTCGGTCAATTGGATCTCGCCGCCCGCGCCGCGCTCCTGGTTTTCCAGGATCGCGAAAATGTCCGGCTGCAGGATGTAGCGGCCCGAGATGATGAGATTTGACGGCGCCTTGCCCTGCGGCGGCTTCTCCACCATGCCGCTGATCTCGAATGCCTTGCCCTTCTGTTTGCCGACACCGACGACGCCGTACATGTGCGTCTGATCGGCGGGAACCTCCTCGACTGCGATCACGCTCGCGCCGTCGCCAAGTTCGCGATAGGCGTCGACCATCTGCTTGAGGCAGCCGGGCTTGGCCATCATCAGCATGTCGGGAAGGATCACGGCGAACGGTTCGTTCCCGACCAGCTCGCGCGCGCACCACACCGCGTGTCCCAATCCGAGCGGTGATTGCTGGCGCGTGAACGATGTCGCGCCGGCCGGGGGCTGAACTTCGGCAAGCACTGCGAGCTCGGCGGTCTTGTTGCGCGCGCGCAGCGTCTGCTCCAGTTCGTATTGCAGATCGAAATAGTCCTCGATCGAATCCTTGTTGCGGCCGGTGACGAAGATGAAATGCTCGATGCCGGCTTCGCGCGCCTCGTCGACCACGAGCTGGATCGCCGGCCGGTCCACGATGGTGAGCATCTCCTTCGGGATGGCCTTGGTGGCGGGAAGGAAGCGGGTGCCGAGACCGGCGACCGGAAAAACGGCCTTGCGGATGGGAGTCATGGCGGGCCTGTTTGCGGCACGACGCCGCTGTGGCGGCTCTATACCGGGTGCGTTAATAACCCGGAAACCCTATCTGATACGCTATGGACGCCTAACGAGGGCTCAGGCTGATTCAATGCGGATCGTTCGCCATCTTTTCCATGCGCTGCTGCCGCTCGTGGCGCTTTCGGCCGCCGCGCTGGCGCAGGACGACCGCTATCCGCAGCTGGCGCCGGCGATCACAGGCTCCGTTCGGCGCACAGGACAACAGATGGAGCGGCGAGCCGGGCGCGTCCGGTCATCCGCTGATGATGCCGGATGCGATCCTGGGTGCGGTCGCGGACTTCAAGAATTGCCTCGAGCGGATGTGGCCGGATGCGGCGCGGCGCGGCGTGTCGCGCGCGAGCTTCGAGAAGTTCACCGCCGACCTCGAGGCCGACGTCAAGATCATGGACTTCGTCGATGCGCAGCCCGAGTTCACCAAGGCGTTCTGGGATTACGTCGACCTGCTCGTGACCGACGAACGCGTCGCGAAGGGCCGCGAGCTGCTGGCAACGCACGCGGCCACCGTTCGACCGGGTCGAGAAGGCCTACGGTGTCGATCGCCACATCATCGCGGCGATCTGGGGCGTCGAGACGAAATACGGGGCTATCGCGGGCGAGCGGCCGGTGATCCGCTCAACCGCGACGCTCGCCTGCGTCGGGCGGCGCCAGGCCTATTTCAAGGACGAGTTTCTCGCAGCGCTGGAAATCCTGCATCGCGGCGACATCCGGCCGGAGCAGTTGAAAGGTTCGTGGGCGGGCGCGTTCGGCTCGACCCAGTTCATGCCGACGGCGTTCAAGCGCTACGCGATCGATTTCGACGGCGATGGGCGGCGCGATGTGGTGGGATCCATCGCCGACGTTGTCGCCTCGACGGCGAACCATCTGGTGAAGGCCGGGTGGGTCGCGGGCCAGACCTGGGGCTACGAGGTCGTGCTGCCGCAGAGCTTCAACTACATGCTGGCCGATCCGGCGCGAAAGCTGACCATGCACGAATGGGCGCGGCACGGCATCACGCGTATCGGCGGCGCAGCCGTTCCCGCGCGCGGGCGACAAGGCGACGCTGTTCATTCCGGCGGGCGCGCGCGGACCGGCATTCCTGATGCTCGATAACTTCCGCGCCATCATGAAGTACAACCCGGCGGAGGCCTACGCGCTCGCCATCGGGCATTTGGCGGACCGGTTGCGCGGCGGCGGACCGATCGCGCAAGCCTGGCCGCGCGAGGAGCGCGTGCTGACCCGCGCCGAGCGGCTCGAATTGCAGCAGCATCTCGTCCGCCACGGCTTCGATGTGGGCCAGCCGAGCGGACGGTTCGGGTTGAAGACCCGCGCCGCAGTCCGCGATTTCCAGGCACGCAACGGCCTTGTGCCGGACGGCTTTGCCACGGTGGCGATTTTGGAGCGGCTGCGCCGCTAACCCGATCTTCAAGTTGACATTTTCTCAGCGTTGATGACCGTGGCCGGGGGCTCCCGGCTCGTGGTATTTGAGAGCCCAATGAGATTCCGCCTCGCCAGATTGACCGCGTTGGTGCTGCTTGGCCTTGCCGAGGCGGCAGCAGCGACGCTTGGCATGCATGTGTTGGTGCAGCCTGCTGCGGCGCAATTCCTCGACGACCGCTTCCCGTTCCTGGACGACCGGCGGCGGCGCTATCAGCAGCAGCAGCAGCAGTATCAGCCGTGGGGCTATCAGGAACAGCGCCAGCAGCCGGTCGATTCCTCGCGCGCGCCCGCGCCGCGCCGGGCCGACACGGCGCCGACCATGAAGATCGTGGTGTTCGGCGACTCGATGGCCGACTGGCTTGCCTACGGGCTGGAGGAGGCTTTCGGAGAGACGCCGGAGATCGGCATTCTGCGCAAGCACCGCGCCAATGCGGGCCTGATCCGCACCGAGACGGCCTATGACTGGCCGACGCAGGCGCGCGAGATGCTCAATGCCGAGAAGCCGGATTTCGTCGTGATGATGATCGGGCTTGGCGACCGGCGCGGTATTCGCGAAGCGATCCGCCAGCAGCCGGCACGCCCGCCCGCGGGGCAGAAGCAGGCGCCGGCGCAACCGGCCTCGGCCACGCCGCCCCCCGCAACAGCGAGCCAGCCCGCGCAGCAGCAGGCCACCGCGCCGGCTGCCGCACCCGCACCTCAGCCGGCGCCCGCCGCAAAGCCGGCCGACGCTGAGTCGCCGCCCGCAAACCCCGCACAGGACACCGCGCAGGACAGCGACCAGCCGAACGTCATCGCGCCTGAGAGCGCGACCGCCGGGACGGTGGTGCACGATTTCCGCTCGGAGAAGTGGGGCGAGCTTTATGGGAGGCGCGTCGACGAAATGATCGGCGTGCTCAAGTCGAGGAACGTGCCAGTGTTCTGGGTCGGGCTGCCGTCGGTGCGCGGCTCGCGCGCGACCTCGGAGATGGTCTACCTCAACGATCTCTATCGCGGCCGAGCCGAGAAGGCAGGCGTCATCTATGTCGACGTGTGGGACGGCTTTGTCGACGACGCGGGCAATTTCAGCAATTACGGCCCGGACTTCGAGGGCCAGACGCGGCGCTTGCGCGCGGGCGACGGCGCGCATTTCACCCGAGCCGGTGCGCGCAAGCTTGCGCACTATGCCGAACGCGAAATCCGCCGTGTGATGCTGGCGCGTGCGACGCCGATGGCAACGCCGCAGCCGCAGGAGCCGGAGCCGGACGCGAAAGCGCCGCCGGTGGCTGCCGCGCCTGGCCTGCCGCCGCGCCCGATCGCAAGCCCGATCATGTCGCTCACCGCGCCGAAGGGCGTGGGCGATGCGCTGCTCGGCGCGCAGCCGGCGCGCGCGACATCTGCGGATACGGTTGTGACGCGCGTGCTGGTGAAGGGCGAGCCGATTGAAGCGCCGGCCGGGCGCGCGGACGATTTCATCTGGCCGCGCCGCGACGTGGTCACGGCAACCGGCGTATTGCCGCCCGACCCAGTGGAGCCGCCGACGCCCGCGGTCGCGACCGCCACGGCGCCCGCTGCTACCGGCATTGCGGCCGCGCCCAAGCAGAACGCACCACGCCCGCGCCGCGAAGTGCAGCAGCAGACCGGTGGCGGCTGGGGCTGGTTCGGGCAGCCGCGGCACTACGAAACGCAACCGCAGCAGCGCGGCTTCTTCGGCGGCTGGTTCGGCGGCGGTCGGTGGTGAACGCGTCGTTCTAGACCGGTGCCGCGCTTCGCACGCACGCGCCTTGCCGAATAGTGGGCGCGGCCTTGTTGAGCTTCTCGATGGCAAAGCCTGCGGCGGCCTTGTAGCCCGCCATGAAGTCCGCGCGCTCCTGCGGCGGGATGACGTCGTCGATATTGTCAAACGTGCCGCCGCAGCGCTCATCGACCATGTTGAGCAGGCCGAACGGCCCGGCGCCGCGATTGCGCAGCACGAGCTGCGAGATCGGACCGCATAGTTGCGCGTCGAAGGCGGCGAGCGCCTCCTGCGTGACGCCATGCTCGACCATTGCGGCGCCGAGAACGCGGGCATCGACGATCGCCTGGCTGCCGCCGTTCGAGCCGGTCGGATACATCGCGTGCGCGGCGTCGCCGAGCACCAGCACCGGGCCGTCGCGCCATGTCGGCACCGGGTCGCGGTCGATCATCGGATTCTCGAACACGCTGTCCGCTCGGGCGATCAGGTCCGGGACATCGAGCCAGTCCCAGATCCAGTCCTTGAAGTGATGCGCGAAGTCGGACACCGGAACCTGCCGGAACCAGCCGCTCTGTTTCCAGCCTTCCGCGTTGTCCATCGTGACTTCGGCGATCCAGTTGATGATCGAGAGCCCGGTCTTCGGGTCGGGATGCGAGATCGGATAGAACACGACCCGCTGGCGATGCGTGCCGAGGCCGACGAACGAGGAGCCGCTGCGGATCGGCTTTCCCCATGTCGTTCCGCGCCACATGATCGCGCCGCCCCAATGGATCGGCGGCTGCGCGGGATGCATCTGCGCCCGGATCGCGGAGTGAATGCCGTCGGCGCCGATGAGCAGCGCGCCTTCTACCCTTGAGGTTCCGCCGTCGGCGTGCGCGAGGCGAGTGGTCACGCTGCCGTCGGAATTCTTATCGTAGCCGGTCACGCGGCTGCCGAGCCGGACGGCGTCCGCGCCGATCCGCTCCACGACTTTCTGGTGCAGCAGCATGTGAAACTGGCCGCGGTGCACCGCGTACTGCGGCCAGTTGTAGCCTGCCAGCAATCCGCGCGGCTCGGAGTACACGTCGTTGCCGTTGAGTCCGACCAGCGCCCATTCGCGCGCGGGCAGCCCGACGCGATCAAGATCGGCCTCCGTGACGCCGAGGTCGTAGAGCTCGCGCACCGCGTTCGGCTGCATGTTGATGCCGACGCCGAGCGGGCGCATTTCGCGCGCCGCCTCGAACACGATGCAGGGCACGCCGATCTGGTGCAGCGTCAGCGCGGTCGCAAGCCCGCCGATGCCGCCGCCGGCGATCAGGACAGGACGTTCCGTCATACGCTGCACCCGGCCCACAAGCTGACAGATGTCAGTACCGTCCGGATGGCGTCGTCCGCAAGCTGCGGCGTGGCCAAGGGAGCCCTCGTTACCGCGGCAGGTTCGTCGTACCCATCAGGTATTCGTCGACCGCATGTGCGGCCTGGCGGCCCTCGCGGATCGCCCCTCGACCAGATGTCCTCAACTAGACGCTCATGCAATCTTGGCTCATCTGGAGAAACGTAGTAGCGTTGCGTGACTGCTGGCGCCACCATGCGGCACAGCCAGGATCGGCACGAGAGCAGACGGGGCAGGCTCATGCGCGACCTGCTTCACATTTCGATCATCGTGAGTGCACTGCTGTGCACCAGCCCCGCCCGGGCCATTGATCCGCCCGGCCCGCCGCCTGTTGGGCCGTCGGGTCCCATCGATGCCATGCCTGAACCGCGCACTCGCGAGCGAGAGCCGATTGAACGGGACCACGGCGAGCAACGGACCCCTCAAGCCGCGCCGCAGCACCAGCCTGGAACTCAGCCGGCATGGCAACGAGCGAATGATTTGGCCACCCAGGGCCTGAACTATTACAACCGGGGCGACTACGATGCGGCCATCGAGAGCTATAGGGACGCGTTCAAGTATGCGCGCGACGGGACCAGCACATATCAGGAGCTGGAAACCCTTTGGTACCAAGCGTGGTCAGCGAAGCATAGTAAGGCTGGCAATTACCCCGCCGCCCTCGACGCTGCAAAAAAAGTATTGACGCTCAGAACGATCTTCGTTTGGGGATTCTCTGGGCCGCAGCGAGTCCAGGACTGGCGCAACTACATCGAGCAGCTAAGGAGTGCATGTTTCCAGCAGGGGAGAAGCCGCTACGAGGCGATCGTTCGCGGCGACGGAGCGGGGAGTTGCAAGGGCGTGATGGGCACATGTATTCGCGGATACGGCATCGATCTGAGCGATTTCGCGCTCGGCTGTCTTGTGGGATGCACCGGTGGCCTTCTGTCTTGTCTTGCCAGCTGTGAAGTCGCCGGGGTTTTGGGCACCGCGGTCGCCACAACATGCAACAACAAGACCACAACTGATTGCAGGAGACCTGCAGCACGGCAATATGAGACGCATACGCGGGCATGCAGCAACGCAGGCAACTGACAGCCGGGTTCAGCCCTGATCAGATGACCAAAGTTCCGCTAGGCAAGCCCGATCAGCGCGGCAAATTCGTCGAACCCATCAGGTATTCGTCGACCGAGGATGCGGCCTGACGGCCCTCGCGGATCGCCCACACCACCAGCGACTGGCCGCGCCGCATGTCGCCGGCCGTGAAAATCTTGGGGTTCGAGGTCCGGTACGTCTCGGTGTCGGCTTCCACGTTGCCGCGCGGATCGAGCGCGAGGCCGAGCGTCTTGATCATGCCTTCGTGCACCGGATGCACGAAGCCCATCGCGAGCAGCACCAGATCGGCCTTCAGCGAGAACTCGGTGCCCGGGATCGGCTTGAACTTGTCGTCGCAGCGCACGCATTCGAGCGTCTGCACCTGACCGTGCCGGCCGGTGAAGCGCTGCGTCATCACGGCGAAGTCGCGCTCGGCGCCTTCCTCGTGGCTCGATGAGGTCCGCATTTTCAACGGCCAGTCCGGCCAGGTAAGCAGCTTGTTCTCCTTCTCGGGCGGCTTGGGCATGATCTCGAAGTTGGTGACGGACAACGCGCCCTGGCGGATCGCGGTGCCGATGCAGTCGGAGCCGGTGTCGCCGCCGCCGATCACCACCACATGCTTGCGCCCCGCCGAAATCGGCGGCAGGTCGCCGTTTGGTTCGCCCGCGATGCGGCGGTTCTGTTGCGGCAGGTAATCCATCGCGAAATGAATGCCGCCGAGCTCGCGGCCCGGGATCGGCAGGTCGCGAGAGGCTTCCGCGCCACCGGTCAACACCACGGCGTCGAACCCTTCCGTGACGCGCTCGACCGGAAAATTCACGCCGACATGCGCGCCGTAATGGAACACGACGCCCTCGGCCTCCATCTGCGTCACGCGCTTGGCGACGTGATGCTTCTCCATCTTGAAGTCGGGAATGCCGTAGGTGAGCAGGCCGCCGGCGCGCGCGTGTCGCTCGAACAGATGCACCTCATGGCCGGCGCGCGCGAGCTGCTGCGCGGCGGCCATGCCGGCCGGCCCTGAGCCGATCACCGAGACCTTCTTGCGGGTCTTCTGGGCGGGCGGCTCGGGCACGATCCAGCCTTCGTCCCAGCCGCGGTCGACGATCGCGCATTCGATCGTCTTGATGGTGACCGGCGTCTCGATCAGGTTGAGGACGCACGCGGCTTCGCACGGCGCCGGGCACACACGGCCGGTGAACTCCGGGAAATTGTTGGTCGAGTGCAGATTGTAGAGCGCGTCGCGCCAGTCGCCGCGATAGACCAGATCGTTCCAGTCGGGGATCTGGTTGTTCACCGGACAGCCTGGCGTACCGTGCGCAAGCGAGCCGTTGCCCATGCAATACGGGACGCCGCAGTTCATGCAGCGCGCCGCCTGGTTCCGCGTCGCCTCTTCGGAGAGCGGAATCATGAACTCCTTGAAATGGCGGATGCGGTCGGAGGCCGGCTTGTAGCGCCGGTCCTGCCGATCGATTTCCAGGAACCCCGTAACCTTGCCCATTTCTACTCCGTCATGCCCGGCCATAGCCCGTCGAAGACGGGCGTGAACGCCCTTTTGGCCGGGCATCCACGTCTAGTTCAAACCAAGTCGTGGATGGCCGGGTCAAGCCCGGCCATGACGACTGATAGAGTTATGCCCCCGCGGCCGCCAGCGGCGGGATCGTCACTTCGGTCGCCTTCATCTCGGCAAGCGCGCGGCGATACTCGACCGGCATCACTTTGCGGAACTTGGGCAGGTAGTCGTTCCAGGCCGCGAGAATGTCCTTCGCGCGCGTTGAGCCCGTATAGCGCGCGTGGTTGGAGATGAGCTGGTGCAGCCGTTCCGCATCAAAGCGGCTCATGTCGCTCATCACGTCGACGCGGCCGTGATGATCGAGGTCGCCGGCCTGGTGATAGTGCGCCCAGCTCGCGTTCTCTTCTTCCAGTACCGCCTCAAGCTCGATCATCGACATGTTGCAGCGCTTCTCGAACGACTTGTCGCCGTCCAGCACGTAAGCGATACCGCCCGACATGCCGGCCGCGAAATTGCGACCGGTGCGGCCGAGCACCACCACGACGCCGCCGGTCATGTATTCGCAGCAATGGTCGCCCGCGCCTTCGACGACGGCGATCGCGCCGGAATTGCGCACCGCAAAGCGCTCGCCCGCGATGCCGCGGAAATAGCATTCGCCCTCGATTGCGCCGTACAGCACGGTGTTGCCGATGATGATCAACTCCTCCGGCACGACGCCCGCATCGTGCGCCGGATAGACCACGATGCGGCCGCCCGAGAGGCCCTTGCCGACGTAGTCGTTGGCCTCGCCCTCAAGCTCGAACGTGATGCCGCGCGCGAGCCACGCGCCGAAACTCTGACCGGCGGTGCCCTTCAGCTTCACGTGGATCGTGTCGTCGGGAAGGCCGGTGTGGCCGTATTGCTTGGCGATCTCGCCCGACAGCATCGCGCCCGCGGTGCGGTCGGTGTTCTTGATTTCGGCTTCGATCTTCACCGGGGCGCCACGGTCGATCGCGGCACGCGCTTGCGTGATCAGCTTGCGGTCAAGGACGCGTTCGAGATGATGGTTCTGCGGCTCGCTGTGATAGAGGCCGACGCTTTCGGGCATATCCGGCTTGGTGAACAGGCGCGAGAAGTCGAGGCCCTTGGCCTTCCAGTGCTCGACCAGCTTGCGCTTGTCGAGCATCTGCATCTGCCCGATCATCTCGTCGAACTTGCGATAGCCGAACTCGGCCATGAGCTCGCGCACTTCCTCGGCGACGAAGAAGAAATAATTGATGACGTGCTCGGGTTGGCCGACGAAGCGCTTGCGCAGCACCGGGTCCTGCGTGGCGACGCCGACCGGGCAGGTGTTGAGATGGCACACCCGCATCATGATGCAGCCGGCCGCGATCAGCGGCGCGGTGGAGAAGCCGAACTCGTCGGCGCCGAGCATCGCGCCGATCACGACATCGCGGCCCGTGCGCAGGCCGCCGTCGACCTGCACGGCGATGCGGCTGCGCAGGCGGTTGAGCACCAGCGTCTGATGCGTCTCGGCAAGGCCGATTTCCCATGGACTGCCGGCATGCTTGAGCGATGTGAGCGGCGAGGCGCCGGTGCCGCCCTCGAAGCCCGAGATCGTCACGTGGTCGGCGCGCGCCTTGGAGACGCCCGCTGCGACCGTGCCGACGCCCACTTCCGACACGAGCTTCACCGACACGTCGGCGGACGGATTGGTGTTCTTCAGGTCGTAGATGAGCTGCGCCAGATCCTCGATCGAATAGATGTCGTGGTGCGGCGGCGGCGAAATCAGGCCGACGCCGGGCGTGGAGTGGCGCACCTTCGCGATGGTCGCGTCGACCTTGTGGCCGGGGAGTTGTCCGCCTTCGCCGGGCTTTGCGCCCTGCGCCATCTTGATCTGCATCACGTCGGAGTTGACGAGATATTCGGTGGTCACGCCGAAGCGGCCCGAGGCGACCTGCTTGATCGCCGAGCGCATCGAGTCGCCGTTGGGCAGGGGCTTGAAGCGGTCGGCTTCCTCGCCGCCTTCTCCGGTGTTCGACTTGCCGCCGATGCGGTTCATGGCGATCGCCAAGGTCGTATGCGCCTCGCGCGAGATCGAGCCGTAGGACATCGCACCGGTCGCGAAGCGCTTGACGATCTCCTTGGCGGGCTCGACGTCCTCGAGCGGCACGGGCTTACGGCCGTCTTCCTCCGCGGTCTTGATCGAGAACATGCCGCGGATGGTGAGGATCTTCTCGGACTGCTCGTTGACGATTTTGGCGAACGCGCGGTACCTGTCTTGCGAGTTGCCGCGCACCGCATGCTGCAAGGTCGCGACCGTTTCGGGCGCCCAGGCATGCGCCTCGCCACGCACGCGGAACAGGTACTCGCCGCCAACGTCGAGCGCATGGCGGAGCACCGGAACGTCGCCGAACGCGTCGCGATGACGCCGCGCGGTTTCCTCCGCGATCTCGTCGAGCCCGACGCCCTCGATGCGCGTCGCCGTGCCGAAGAAGAAATCGCCGACGAAATCCGAGCGCAGGCCGACCGCGTCGAAGATCTGCGCGCCGCAGTAGGACTGGTAAGTCGAGATGCCCATCTTGGACATCACCTTGAGGATGCCCTTGTCGATCGACTTGATGTAGCGCTTGATGATCTCTTTCTCGTCGATCTTCTCCGGCATCTCGTCCTTCATGGCGACGAGCGTCTCGAACGCGAGATAGGGATTGATCGCTTCCGCGCCGTAGCCCGCGAGACAGCAGAAATGATGCACCTCGCGCGCCTCGCCGGTCTCGACCACGAGGCCGACCGCGGTGCGCAGCCCCTTGCGAATGAGATGATGGTGCACCGCCGCGGTGCTCAGCAGCGCCGGCATCGGAATGCGGTCGGGCCCGGCCTGCCGGTCGGACAGGATGATGATGTTGTAGCGGTTGCGCACGGCCTCTTCGGCCTCTTCGCACAGGCTGGCGAGCGCGTCCTTCATGCCGGCCGCGCCCTGCTCGACCGGATAGGTGATGTCGAGGGTGCGGGTGTCGAACTGCTTCTCGACATGGCTGATCGAGCGGATCTTCTCCAGGTCCTCGTTGGTGAGGATCGGTTGGCGCACTTCGAGCCGCTTCTTCTTCGCCAAGCCCTCGACGTCGAACAGGTTTGGCCGCGGTCCGATGAAGGACACGAGCGACATCACCAGTTCCTCGCGGATCGAGTCGATCGGCGGGTTGGTCACCTGCGCGAAGTTCTGCTTGAAATAGGTGTAGAGCAGCTTCGACTTGTCGGACAGCGCCGAGATCGGGGTGTCGGTGCCCATCGAGCCGACTGCTTCCTGGCCGGTCGTTGCCATCGGCTCCATCAGGAGCTGCCAGTCTTCCTGCGTGTAGCCGAAGCACTGCTGGCGATCGAGCAGCGAGATGTTGGTCTGCGGCTTGCGCGGCTGCAGCGCCGGCAGATCCTCCAGCACAAGCTGGGTACGCTTCACCCACTTGCCATAAGGGTGCTTCTTGGCGAGCTGCGCCTTGATCTCCTCGTCGGAGATGATGCGGCCTTCAGCCAAGTCGACCAGCAGCATCTTGCCCGGCTGCAGACGCCACTTCTGCACGATCTCGCTTTCCGGGATCGGCAGGACGCCGGCTTCCGACGCCATGATGACGCGGTCGTCTTTCGTCACCAGCCAGCGCGCCGGGCGCAAGCCGTTGCGGTCGAGCGTCGCGCCGATCTGGCGTCCGTCGGTGAACGCGATCGCGGCCGGGCCGTCCCACGGTTCCATCAGCGCGGCGTGATACTCGTAGAACGCGCGGCGCTCCTCATCCATCAGCGGATTGCCGGCCCAGGCCTCCGGGATCAGCATCATGGCGGCGTGCGCCAGCGGGTAGCCGCCCTGCACGAGGAATTCGAGCGCGTTGTCGAAGCAGGCCGTGTCGGACTGGCCCTCGTAGGAGATCGGCCAGAGCTTCTTGATGTCGTCGCCGAACAGCTTGGACGACACCGAAGCCTGCCGCGCCGCCATCCAGTTGACGTTGCCGCGCAGCGTGTTGATCTCGCCGTTGTGCGCGACCATGCGGTAGGGGTGCGCCAGCGGCCAGCTCGGGAACGTGTTGGTGGAGAAGCGCTGATGCACGAGGCACAGCGCGGTCTCGAAATCGGGCTCGTGCAGGTCGGGGTAATACTTGCCGAGCTGGTCGGCGAGGAACATGCCCTTGTAGATCAGCGTGCGGCACGACAGCGACACGACGTAGTAATTCGACAGCCGCCGGTCGCGCTTGCGGTAGATGGAGTCGGAGATGACCTTGCGCAGGATGTAGAGCTTGCGCTCGAATTCGTCCTCGGACTTGATCGAAGGGCCACGGCCGACGAGCACCTGCATGTGGAACGGCTCGGTCGGTTTCACCGACTCGCCAAGCGAGGAATTGTCGTGCGGCACCTCGCGCCAGCCGAGCAGCGTGAGGCCTTCCTGCGGGATTTTCTCCGCATAGGCATCGAGAATGACCTTCCGCCATTCGGGGTCGTGCGGCATGAACACCGCGCCGATCGCGTAGTGGCCGGGCTCGGGCAGCACGATGTCGAGTTCTTCGGCTTTGCGGACGAAGAACGTGTGCGGGATCTGCACCAGGATGCCGGCGCCGTCGCCGGCGCGCGGATCGGCGCCGACCGCGCCGCGATGTTCGAGATTGCAGAGGATCGCGATCGCGTCTTCGACGATTCTGTGCGACTTGCGGCCCTTGATGTCGGCGATGAAGCCGACGCCGCAGGAATCCTTCTCATGCCGCGGATCGAACAGGCCCTGTTCGGTCGGGACGTGCGGCCAGAGCGGAAACTGCGGGGCGGAATCTTTAACGGCCCGCTCCGCAGGAGAAGCGCTTGCTCCTACATCGAACCGTTGCGTGCTCATCGTCGACCCCGTTATTCCAGCGGCCCTCCATCGGCCACCCGGCGCAGCTTGGGCGCGGCGTCACGACGCCTTGCTCCAATAATTGAACGTTCGCGTGAGGGGCGGCATCTTTTCGTGCCGCTCGCCGGCCCCTCACGGGACCGCTCAACCGCCCAGTTTCCGGCTCCACCACGGGCCGTCGATTGGGACAGTAATACTGTCCTAATATGCCGAAGTCCTGCGCCTGTTGCAAGAGCAGACGCCGCCAAATTCACCGTCTCCTTGCCGTTTGTTGCCTCGCCTCATGCCGGCACGTAACAAGAGGATCATGGATTGATATCGCAGCGCAACAGAATTGCATTGTTCCGGGCTAATCGGGCCGCTCTCCGCGATCGGCAAATAGGGTGAGGCATGTACTTCGCAAGCGACAACACGGCCGGGATTGCCGCGCCCATCCTGGAGGCGATCGGGCGCGCTAACACCGGCTATGCGCTCGGCTACGGCAATGACGACTGGACCAAGCGGGTCGAGCAGCGTTTCGCGGAAATCTTCGAGCGCGAGGTGGCGGTGTTCCTGGTGCCGACCGGCACGGCCGCGAATGCGCTCGCGCTCGCGCATCTGTCGCCGCCATGGGGGGCGGTGCTGTGCCATGCCGAGTTGCACATTGCGGTCGACGAATGCGGCGCGCCGGAATTTTTCGGCGGCGGCATCAAGCTGGTGGGATTGCTGGGAGAGGCGAGCAAGATTTCTTCCGCCACCCTGAAGCGCGCGCTGGAGGATGGACAGTGGGGCGGCCCGCATCATGTCAGCCCGAGCGTGCTCTCGCTGTCGCAGGCGACCGAATGCGGCACGATCTATCGGGTCGCCGAGACCGCGGCGCTCGCCGAGATCGCGCACAAGCATGGCGTGGTGGTGCACATGGACGGCGCGCGGTTCGGCAATGCGCTCGCGCGCATGAATGTCTCGCCAGCCGAGGCCACCTGGAAGGCCGGTGTCGATGCGCTCTCGTTCGGCGCCACCAAAGGCGGCGCGATGGGGGCCGAGGCTGTGATCTTCTTCGATCCGAAGCGCGGCGCCGAAATGCAGAGCCGGCGCAAGCGCGGCGGCGCGCTCGCCTCCAAGCACCGCTTCATTGCGGCGCAGATGGAAGCTTATCTCGAGGGCGATCTGTGGCTGAGGCTTGCGCGTCACGCCAACGCGATGGCAGACGCATTGAGCGAGGGACTGACTGCGGCGGGCTGCAAGCCGGTCTGGCCTGTCGAGGCGAACGAGATCTTCGTGCCGCTGCCGGCCGCGCTGGACAAGAGACTGAAGGCTGCGGGCGCGAACTATTACCCGTGGAAGACCGAAAGCCTGCCAAAAGGCGTCTCAATCGGGCCGGACGAGACGCTGACGCGTCTGGTCACGTCGTTTCAGACGACGAAGGACGACGTCGACAGATTTCTCGCCATTGTCCGCACATCATCACGCCCAAGCTCCGCCTAATTCATTGACGAGGTTGCGGACAGGGAGTTGCCGTATCGGGGAGTTTCCATGCGATTGGTCGCGCTTGCTGTTGCCGGAGTGCTCGCGGGCGCCGCGCCCGCATTGGCTCAATACGCTCCGCGGCCGGCCGTGCCGATCGGGCCGATGCCGACGGAAGGCGTATTCCAGATGGTGCGCCAGATGGGCCTCGAGCCGGTGGGACCGCCGGTCCGCAACGGGCCGCTCTACTTCCAGCGCGCGGCCGATTACTACGGCAAACCGCTGCGCGTCGTGGTCGATGCACGCCGCGGGCAGGTGGTGTCGGTGGAGGCGATCGGCGGTCCGCCGATGCTCCATCGCGGCCCCTACGCATCGGCCGGCGCGCCGTATTGGCGCAGGCCGTATGGTCCATACGGCGCGATGGCGCCATACGACGATGACGACTTCGCGCCTCCGGGATCGATCACGGGGCCGCACGGTCAGCCGCCGCAGAGCGGCTTGCCGCCAGCCGCCCAGCCGAAGCCGAAATCCGCAGCTGTCACGCCGGATCGTCCGCCGGTGCCGCGCAAGCGGCCACCGTCCGCGCCACAGGAAGTTGTCGGCTCGGTCGAACCATTGCGGCCCGCGCCGCAAACTGCCCCGGCCACCGTTTCGCCGCCTGCTCCGGCTCCGAGCGCCAAGCCTGCCGGACCGGAAATGACACCGGTCGCGCCGCTGGATTAGGCGCATAAAGAAAGCGCCCCGGCATGACCGGGGCGCTCCCAATTCGTTCGTGATGAAGCGTCAGGCCGCCTTGGCTTCGAGAACCTCGGCCTTCGGCTTGACGTTACCGATTGGAATCTGGCGCGGCTTCTTCGCCTCCGGGATCTCGCGCACGAGGTCGACGTGCAGGAGGCCGTTCGCGAGGTTCGCGCCGGTCACCTGGACATAGTCGGCGAGCTGGAAGCGGCGCTCGAACGCGCGGGCCGCGATGCCCTGATAGAGCACCTCGCCGTGCGTCTCGCCGGATTTCTCCTGCTTCTCGCCGCGGACCGTGAGCGTGTTTTCCTTTGCCTCGATCGTCAGCTCGTTCTCGGCAAAGCCCGCGACCGCAATCGAAATGCGGTAGGCGTTCTCGCCGGTGCGCTCGATGTTATAGGGCGGATAAGTCGGGGCCGAGCTGTCGAAGCCGGCGCCATCGAGCATCGAGAACAGACGGTCGAAGCCGACGGTGGAACGATAAAGGGGAGCAAGATCGAAAGTTCGCATGGCATATCCTCCTTGAGCGACATGCAGATGATCCGCCCCAAGCGGGGCCGGACCGGGAATGCGCAGCCGGATGGCCTGCGCAAAATCCATGTGGGAAGGGTTCCGGGTATTCGCAAGAGGGTTTGAAAGCGCCCCGTTCAGCCGGCAATTCGCCTGCTATAAAGCGGGGAATCGCAGCCCCCGCCGCACTGGTTCTGATGCAACTCACCTCCATATCCGCCAATCCGGTTCCCGAAGGCGCGACGGTTGGAACCGTGAAAACCTCGGACGGCGTGGTGCTGCGCTTTGCGCGCTTCGAACCGCCGCCCGGCCGCAAGGGCACGCTCTGCGTGTTCCCGGGGCGGGCCGAGTTCATCGAAAAGTATTTCGAAGTGGTGCGCGATGCTCGCGCGCGCGGCTTTGCTGTCGCGATCCTCGACTGGCGCGGGCAGGGCCTCTCCGAGCGCGCGCTGCCGAACGCCCGCAAGGGCCACGTGCACGACTTCTCCGACTACGACCGCGATCTCGAAGCGTTCGTGAAGGAGGTCGTGCTCCCGGATTGTCCGCCGCCGCACTTCGCGCTCGGGCATTCGATGGGCGCCGCGGTGCTGCTCCGCTCGGCGTATCACGGGCGCCACTGGTTCGACCGCATCGTGCTGTCCGGCCCGATGATCGATCTCACGGGTGCGGTTGCATCGCGCTTCGCGCGCGCGAGCGCGCGGTTCGTGCGGCTGATCGGTTTCGGCAATTCCTACGTGCCGGGCGGCGGCGGCACCGCGATCAACACGCTGCCGTTTCCCGGCAACAATCTGACCACCGATCCCGTGCGCTACGCACGCACGGTCGCGATCCTCGAAGCCGAGCCGTCGCTCGGCATCGGTTCGCCGACGGTTGCGTGGCTCGATGCGGCTTTCAAGGTGATGAACGAATTCGCCGAGCCGACCTATCCGAGCCGGATTCGCCAGCCGCTGCTGCTGGTCGCGGCGGGACAGGACAAGGTTGTTTCGACGCCCGCGACCGCCGCGTTCGCATTGCGTCTGCGCGCGGGCTCGCATCTGGTCATCCCCGGCGCGCGCCATGAAATCCTGATGGAGCAGGATCGCTACCGCGAGCAGTTCTGGGCGGCGTTCGACGCGTTCGTACCCGGCTCGCCGCTGTATTAGCCGGCGAGGAGTTTCATCGCCGCCGCATGTGCCCGCTTGTCGCCGGCCGCGATCACGCGGCCGCCCTTGACGGCGCTCCCGCCTTCCCAGCTGGTGACGATCCCGCCCGCTCCTTCGATGATCGGGATCAGCGCCACGATGTCGTGCGGCTTCAACCCGGTCTCGATCACCAGGTCGACATGGCCGGACGCGAGCATGCAGTAGGCGTAGCAATCGCCGCCATAGCGCGACAGCCGCACGGCGCTCTCGACGCCGCCGAACGCCGCGCGGTCCGCCTCGTTCATCAGTCGAGGGTTTGTCGTAAACACCATCGCGTCAGCGAGCGTCGCGCAGGGCCGCACATGCAGCTCACGCTCGCCGGCAGGCCCGCGATAGTGCGCGGCGCCGCCGTTGCCCGAGAAGCGTTCGCGAATGAACGGCTGATGCATCATGCCGAACACCGCTGCGCCGTTACGCGTCAGTCCGATCAGCGAGCCCCAGGCCGGCATGCCGGTGATGAACGATTTCGTCCCGTCGATCGGATCGAGCACCCAGACATATTCGGCGTCGGTGTTCTCGTTGCCATATTCCTCGCCGACGATCCCATGCTCGGGGAAACTGCGCTTGATCAGCGTGCGCATGGCGGTTTCGGCGGCGCGATCCGCGGCCGTCACCGGATCGAAGCCCGCGGCCGAGCCCTTGTCCTCGACGCCGAGCGAGGTGCGGAAAAACGGCAGGATCGCCTCGCCCGAAACGGTCGCAAGCTCGTCGACAAAGGCGGCGAAATCGATGGCGGTCATGAGGCGGGCCGTCCCGGTGGAGGCATGGGGTAACCAAGAGTTCGGGTCGCGGCAACCGGCCAAGCAACGGGACGCACGGTGGTGCAGAGGCTGCAGTGTTGCCCTAGGGACACTTCACGAAAATCGTGATCCGGGAGCCTCCTAGCCCTCTTGATTTTTGTGCGATGCACTGTACGTTATTGCAGTGCGGTACGTGATTTGCGTCGCGTACCGCCGCCCTCCTTGGGCGTTTCCTCCCTAGACTTGGGCCGCTTGCTTGCAAGCGGCCCTTTTTCTTTGGGAATTCCGTCATGGTCCGCCCTATTCCGCGGCCGCCCGGTAGGGCCTGAGTTCCTCGGACGGGATCTCGGCGAGCCGGTCAGAGAGCAGCCCAATGTGGACGGCCAGCCGGTCGAACGAGGCGCTGCGTTCATAGCGCCGCTCGTCCATGTAGAGCGCACGGTTGATCTCGATCTGGATCGAATGCAGTCCAGCGGCCGGATTGCCGTAGTGCTCGGTGATGAAGCCGCCCGCATAGGGCTTGTTGCGGCTGACCACGTAGCCGAGCTCGCGGAAGGTGGCCTCGATCACCTCAGAGACGATCGGGACGCAACTCGTGCCATAGCGGTCGCCGAGCACGATGTCGGCGCGCGGCCGGTCGTCCTTGGTGCCGGCGGTCGAGGGCATCGAATGGCAGTCGACCAGCACCGCCGCGCCGAAATCGCGATGCACGCGCGTCAGCAGGCGGCGCAGCGCCCGATGGTAGGGCTTGTACAGCCCCTCGATGCGGCGCAGCGCATCGTCGATCGGAATGCGCTGATGGTAGATTTCCTGCGCGTCGCCGACCACCCGCGCGACCGTGCCGAGCCCGCCCGCGACGCGCATCGAGCGCGTATTCGCGAACGAGGGCAGACGGCCGTCGAACATGCGCGGATCGAGCTCGTAGGGCTCGCGGTTCACGTCCACGTAGCAGCGCGGGAAGTGCACGCGCACCAGGGGATGACCGCGCGGCACCACGCCGGCGATCAGGTCGTCGACGAAGGAATCCTCCGAACGGCGCAGCGTCGCGAGATCGAGCTTGGCGGAGGAGAGGAACGCGCGGGGATAGACGCGCCCGCTGTGCGGGGAATTGAACACGACCGCCCCACGGCACTCGATCGGCTCGAGGATCTCGAAGGGGGGATCGAGCTCTGCCTCCACGGGACTGTCCATTGTGGCTGGGGCACCTTTCTCAAACGTTGACCGCGCCCTGCCGGTACATTTCCATGCGGGCGCGGCTCTGCCAAGATCGGATATAGGCCGGGCAGGGGTTCACCCCATATTTACCCGCGATCCGGCTTATGGGGGTAGAAATCAACAAGGGCACGCCGCCGTTCCCATGACCAAGACGCTGCCGAAGATTCTCCTCGCCGAAGACGACAACGATATGCGCCGGTTTCTGGTCAAGGCGCTGGAGAATGCCGGCTACGAGGTGACCGACTACGACAACGGCATGTCGGCCTACCGGCGGCTGCGCGAGGAACCGTTCGAGCTGCTGCTGACCGATATCGTGATGCCCGAAATGGACGGCATCGAGCTGGCCCGCCGGGCTGCCGAACTCGATCCCGACATCAAGATCATGTTCATCACCGGGTTCGCCGCAGTGGCGCTCAATCCGGATTCGCAGGCCCCCAAGGACGCCAAGGTGCTGTCCAAGCCGTTCCATCTGCGCGACCTCGTCAACGAGGTGCAGAAGATGCTGGCGGCCTGAGCGCTCCTGCGTCGGCAACTTGCCGGTCCGCCATCGAGCCGATATAGGGTGGCATCCCACGAGGTAAGGGCGCGTAGCTCAGCGGTAGAGCACTTGGTCGACATCCAAGGGGTCACAGGTTCAATCCCTGTCGCGCCCACCATTTTCACCCCCGATACCATTAGATTTTCCCGCACCGTCCGCTGAAACCCCGCCGGCAGGGTTTTGCTTGCGCGAGGGCTGCCACTTCCCCATCATCGGCGCGTATCGCTCGTGCCGGGAGGGGATAGTGCCGTATCGTCGCGCCATCGTGGGAGGCCTGCTCGCGCTTGCGCTGAGCACACCGGCCGCCGCCCAGTATCCCAACAAGCCGATCACCGTCATCGTGCCGTTCGCCGCCGGCGGGCCGACGGACGTCGTCACGCGCCTGGTCGGTGAGCACATGTCGCGCACGCTCGGCCAGACGATCGTCGTCGAAAATATCGGCGGAGCCGGCGGGACGCTCGGCATGACGCGCGCCGCGCAGGCGGAGCCGGATGGCTACACGATCGCGGTCGGCAACATGGGCACCCAATCGGCGGCGCCCGCGCTCTATCCCAACCTCAAATACGATCCCGCGACGAGCTTCGCGCAGATCGGCGTCGTCAACTTCACGCCGCAAGCGATCGTCGCCAAGAAGAGCACGCCGGCAGCGAGCCTCAAGGAGTTCCTCGACTACCTCAAAACGAACAGCGCGAAACTGAGCTACAGCCATGCCGGCGTCGGCTCGATCTCGCATGTGTCGGGTTTGGTCTTCAATTCGAAATTCGGATTCAGTCCGACCCTCGTGCCCTATCGTGGCACCGGGCCGGCGCTCCAGGATCTCGTCGGCGGCCAGATCGATTACATGGTCGATCAGTCGCTCAACGTGATTCCGCAGATCAAGGCCGGGACGATCAAGGCCTATGCGGTCGCCGCGCCCAAGCGGCTCGAAAGCCTCCCCGACGTTCCGACCACCGGGGAAAGCGGCATCGATTTCATCTTCAGCGCCTGGAACGCGATGGTCGCGCCGAAGGGAACGCCGCCCGATGTCGTCGCCAAACTCACCGCCGCGCTCGACAAGGCGCTCGACGACGCGGCGGTCAACAAGCGCTACGTCGAGCTCGGCAGCACGGCGCCGCAGGGCGCGGAACGCGGGCCGGCCGCCTTGCAGAAGCTGGTCGAAAGCGAGGTTGCGCGCATCACCCCGGTCATCAAGGCCGCGGGCGTGACGGCGAATTGAGTTCCGGCCGTCTTGGCCCTTGGCGGCGGTCCCGATGCGGTGGCTGACGTGCGGCTGACGAACGAAGAGCGCGCCCTGCTCGCGGGCGAGCAGGGACGCGCACGCCAATGGGCGCTGCGCCACCAGATCGAGGTCGGCGAATTCTTCGACGCTCCCGATTTCGTGCCCGTCGGCCAGGCGCACGTCATGGCCGATACCGAAAGCCTTGGCGAAGAGGGCGTGCGCTGGCTCGAGGATCTCGCGGCTCTGCCCGCCGATGAGCGGCGCGTGCGCGTGCCGACCATCACCGATCCGCGCGGGGTCGATTTCGACACCTACAAGCGGCTCGGCCAGACCGACGCCATGGCGGCGATCGAGGCGCGTGCGATCCGCGCGTTCGAGGCGCTCGGCGTGCTGATGACCAACACCTGCATCAACTACCAGACGATCCTTCCGCCGGTGCGCGGCGAGCATCTCGCCATGGGCGACACCGGCGTCGTCATCTATTCGAACAGCGTGATGGGGGCGCGCAGCAATTTCGAGGGCGGCCCCTCCGCGCTCGCCGCCGGCCTGACCGGACGCACGCCGCGCTATGGTTATCATCTCGACGCGTACCGCGCGGGGACGGCGCATTTCCATGTCAGCCACCAGCCGCGCGATTTCGCCGATTGGGGCGCGCTCGGCGGCATCGTCGGCCGCGCCACCAACAGCTACTGGGAGGTGCCGGTGGTCGGCGGGATCGAGGGTGCGCCGAATTCGGACGAGCTGAAGCACTTCGGCGCGGCGCTTGCGAGCTTCGGCTCGGTCGCGCTGTTTCATATGCCCGGCGTGACCCCGGAGGCGCCGACGCTCGAGGTGGCCTTTCATGGCGGTCCGGTGCCAGGCGCCACCACGATCGGGGAAGCGGAGTTCCGGCAATTCTACGCCATGTACGAAGCCAAGGGCGACAAGGTCGACGTCGTGGTGTTCGGCGCGCCGCAACTCTCGCTACTCGAAATGGACCGGCTCGCGCGCCTGCTCGACGGCAGACGCGTGCACGCCGCGACCATGCTGGTCGTGACCACCTCGCCGGAGATCAAGTTCGCGGCCGACCGCATGGGCCTCACGCGGCGCATCGAAGCGGCTGGCGGAATCGTCGCCGCGGGCATCTGCTTTTACCAGAGCTATGCCCGCGAGATGGCGGAGGCGAACGGCTGGCAGCGCCTCGTCACCAATTCGGCCAAGCTCGTCAATATCATCGCGGGTTACGGCTACAAGCCGACGCTCGCCAGCACGGAACATTGCGTCGACTGCGCGGTCGCGGGGCGGATCGCATGACGCCGATCGTGCTCAAATGCCATCGCGGCATCGGCCCGGCCGTCACCGGCACTGCGCTGGTCGCCGCCGACAATTTCTCGGCGCGCTACGATCTCGACCGCATCAAAGGCGTGTTCTCGCGTCCGGCGCATAAGCTTTTCGGTCAGAGCTATGTTGGGAAAATTCTTGTTCTGGTCACCGCCAAAGGCGGCGTCGCGTCGGCCTGGATGATGCGCGAGATGGCGGCGCGCGGCATGGGACCGATGGCGATTGTGTTCGACCGCGCCAACACCATCCTGGCGCAGGGTGCGGCATTTGCCGGCATGACGCTGGTCGACCGCTTCGAAGACGGCGATCCGACCCGGCTGATCGAAAATGGCGATGTGCTCCGCATCGAGCCGGACAAGGGGCTGGTCACGATCCTGAGCCGGGGGTGAGCCCGCGCTGCCGTCGAGCACGCGTTGACAGGGTGTCGGCCCCCCCTTAAGAACCCGGCCAACGAGACCCCCTTTCATCCGGCGCCTGCCGCCGCGGAACTTGTGTCATGAAAGTCCGTAATTCATTGAAATCGCTGCGCGGCCGGCATCGCGACAATCGCATCGTGCGCCGCAAGGGCCGTGTCTACGTCATCAACAAGACGCAAAAGCGCTTCAAGGCGCGTCAGGGTTAAGCCCGAACCTTCTCGCTCTGCTGGCGTTTTCACGGTGCTTTGATCTCAAAGCCCGTGGCCGCGGCTATTGCGCCGCAGCGTGGAAGCCCTAGACTCGAACCATGCGCCGGCGATTCAGCCTCCTGGCACTGGCCGCGGCCCTGCTCGCCGCTTCGCCCGCCTATGCGGAACCGGGAAGCTGGACTGAAGCCCCCGACAAGCTGCCGCGCGCGCCGCGCGGTGACCGCTTCAAGAATCTCGACTTCCTGTTCGAGGCGCTGAAGGCCGCGCCCGACGCCGACTCTGCCAAGCTGGTCGAGAGCCGCATCTGGGCGCTCTGGCTCGCGTCGGGCAGCGACACCACCGACCTCCTGATGAGCCGCGTCAAGACCGCGATGGACGGCAAGGACAGCAAGCTCGCGATCGAACTGCTCGACGCGGTGGTGCAGCTTCGCCCCGACTATGTCGAGGCGTGGAACCGGCGCGCGACGCTGCATTTCGCCGCCAAGGATTATGGCAAGTCGCTTTCCGACATCCGCCAGGTGCTGGCGCGCGAGCCGCGCCACTTCGGCGCGCTGTCCGGCCTCGGCGTCATCATGCAGGAGTTCGGCCAGGAGAAACTCGCGCTCGAAGCGTTCCGCCGCGCGCTCGCGGTCAATCCGCACCTGCAGAAGATTCCGGATTTCGTGAAGACGCTGACCGAGAAGGTCGAGGGGCGGGATATTTAGCTCGGCTACATTCCGGGAGTGCCGTGACGCGCCGCGGCCTATTCGTGAAGAAAATTCAGCGCCCGGCCTCGCCCCTCAACAACCCGAAAGCGCGTGCCGAAATGAAAGCGGCCCTTGCTGAAGATGACGAGGCCGCCAACTAGGGTGGCCTCTATTTCGACTTCATTATGGGCCTAACTGTGCATGCGGATCGGCTCGAATGGGTCGAGCGGGAGACCTTGAGAGTAATTAACTCAGGGTGCTTTATCGGTCGGTCTTCGGTTTTCGTAGCGCCCCGAAACTCATGTTTCACGCCCCCAGAGGGGGCGGGCTACGAACTCCAGCCGCCGTAGGAGGCTGCCTATCCGCCGGACTTCGGTTGTCGGGCCAACCACCCGACCGGCAAGCATTCACACCATGCTTCGCCTCTGTGTGATCAGCAGAGAAACGCCCCGGAGTGGTGTCCGGGGCGTTTTGCGTTTGGTTTCAAATCAGGCCACTGAGTTTTTCAAACTAGGCCACTAGGGGTCAAAACAGGCCAGCACCCACCCACAGCACGAAAACGATTGCAGAACGAGAATAGCCCAAGAACTCGGCTGAAGCTCCTCACTCCACCCCCGCGTCCGATCCGACGAACGCAATCCGCACCATGTTGGTCGCGCCGGGCGTGCCAAGCGGCACGCCGGCCACGATGATGATGCGTTGCCCGGCCCTGGCGAAGCCTTCGCGGAAGGCGGTGCGGCAGGCGCGGTCCACCATGTCGTCGAGATCGCGTGCATCCTCGTCGACGACGCAGTGCACGCCCCAGACCAGCGAGAGTTTGCGCCCCGTGGCCACATTCGGCGAGATCGCAACGATCGGCGAGTGCGGCCGCTCGCGCGCAACACGCAGCACAGTCGAGCCCGAAAAGGTCCAGCAGGCGATGGCCGCAAGATCGAGCGTCTCGGCGATCTGGCGTGCCGCGTCCGCGATCGCGTCGGCGCCGGTCGCCTCGGGCTCGGAGCGTTGCGCGTCGATGATGCCGCGATAGATCGGGTCCGTCTCGACCTCCTCGGCGATGCGATTCATCGTCTCGACCGCCTCCACCGGAAACTGCCCGGCCGCCGATTCCGCCGACAGCATCACGGCATCGGCACCCTCGAAGATGGCGGTCGCCACATCGGAGACTTCCGCACGGGTCGGAACCGGATTGGTGATCATCGACTCAAGCATCTGCGTCGCGACCACCACCGGCTTGCCGGCACGGCGCGAGGCGCGCGTGATCTGCTTCTGGATGCCGGGGACTTTTTGCAGCGGCATCTCCACGCCGAGATCGCCACGCGCGACCATCAAGGCGTCGGTGAAATCGAGAATTTCGGCGAGGCGCGTCACCGCCTGCGGCTTCTCGATCTTCGCCATCACGACGGCGCGGCCGCGCGTGATCTTCTTTGCCTCGGCGATATCCTCGGGCCGCTGGATGAACGAGAGCGCCACCCAGTCGACGCCGGCATCGAGGCAGGCTTCGAGATCGGAGCGGTCCTTGTCGGTCAGCGCCGAGAAGCCGATCGTCGTGTCGGGCAGGCTCACGCCCTTGCGCGCCGAGAGCTTGCCGCCGACCTCGACGCGCGTCACCGCGCGCTTCGGCGATGTTTCGGTCGCCTTGAGCCGTACCTTGCCGTCGTCGAGCAGCAGCGTGTGGCCGGGCTCGAGCGCGGCGAGGATTTCAGGATGCGGCAGGTACACGCGCGTCTCGTCGCCTGGCGCCTTGTTATCGTCGAGCACGAACTCTGCGCCGTTCTTGAGCATCACCGCATCGCCCTTGAAGGTGCCGACGCGCAGCTTCGGTCCCTGCAGGTCGGCGAGAATGCCGATCGGCCGGCCGGAATCCTTCTCGACCGCGCGGATCGCGCCATGCAGCTTGCGCATCGCCTCATGCGAGGTGTGACTCATGTTGATGCGGAAGACGTCGGCGCCGGCCTCGAACAGGCGCGCGATCATGGCCTGATCCGACGAAGACGGACCGAGCGTTGCAACGATCTTGGTACGGCGCAGCCGTCTCATCTGGTCTGCTTCGGCTGACCCGGCGCCGAGCCGGCGGGCGGGTTCACCGGTGCGAATTGCGGCAATTGCTGCGGCGGCGTGGGCTGATCGGTCGACTCGGTCAACTGTACGGTCCAGGAACGCTGCTCGGAGGTGTCGACCTCGAAGAAACCGGTGCGGTCATAGCCGCGCGCGAGGCAATCCTCGATGCCGCGGATGGTGAATTCCTTGTCGCGCGTGCACATGAAGGCCTTGCCCGACCATTCGCCGCCGCGGTCATAGTCGACCGCATGCACATAGTAGAAGCGCGCGACCAACTGGCCCTTCACCAGCGTCTCGCAGTTGCGCGCCGCGAGATTCCACCAGCCCTCGGTCGTCCAGCCTTCCGAATCCTTGTAGCCGATCGCGATGCCGACCCGGCTGCCGGTGTTGTTGCACAAGCGGAAATCGGCCGCCGCCGGGGCGGCAAACAAGAGGATCAACGCGCAAACGAGGCAAAGTATCCCCGGCCGCAAGGCGCCGGGGCAGACGAAATTCGCCTTGATTCGAGCTATCCACATCATCGGGTTGAAGGATTTCGCGCGGGTTCCATGGAACTGTCAACGACGATGGCGCGGAAGTCGTTGACATTCGTGAAGGTGGGCCCCGGGCACACGAGATCGCCCAGGCGTTCGAAAAATCCGGTGGAATTGTTGTCGGCAAGAAACGCGGCCGGATCGAGGCCGAGTTCCCGGGCGCGGGCGGCCGTCGCGCCGTCCACATAGGCGCCTGCGGGGTCGGCGGCGGAGCCAGCGCCGCCATCGGTGCCGTCGGTGTCGGCGGCAAGGGCGGCGATCCCTCCCGTTCCGGCGAGATCGATCGCGAGCGCGAGCGCGTATTCCTGGTTGGGTCCGCCGCGTCCCTGTCCGCGCATCGTGACGGTCAGTTCGCCGCCCGACAGGATCACGGCGCGGCGGCCGGCGGCTTGCAGGTTTTGCGCCATGTCGGCGTGTTCGGCGGCAATTTTGCGCGCTTCGCCTTCGAGATTTGTGCCGAGGAAGACGCACTCGTATCCGGCCGCACGCACCGCCGCCTCGGCGGCGCGGAACGCATCGGCGGGCCGTGCGATCAGGTGATACTCGCTGTTGGCGAAAGCCGGGTCGCCCGGCTTCGGGCTTTCATTCGCCGGATCGTTGAGCGCGCGCGTCACCGCTTCGGGCACGTCGAGCGAGTAGCGTGCGACGATCGCGCGCGCATCGGCGAGCGTGGACGGATCCGGCACGGTCGGGCCGGAGCCGATCACCGCCGGATCGTCGCCCGGCACGTCCGAGATCGCGAGCGTCACGACGCGTGCCGGATGCGCGGCGCGCGCGAGCCGGCCACCCTTGATGCGGGAGAGATGCTTTCGCACCGTATTGATCTCGCCGATGTTCGCGCCCGAGCGCAAGAGCGCGCGCGTCACCGCCTGCTTCTCGGCGAACGTGATTCCCGCGGGCGCGATCCAGTTGGCCGACGCGCCGCCCGACATCAGCGCCAACACGAGATCGTCCGCGCCGGCGCTTGCGCTTTCGGCAAGCCTTAGCGCGCGCTCGGCCGACTCGAGCCCCGCTGCGTCCGGGATCGGATGGCCGGCTTCGATCATGCGGATAATGCGTGTGGGACGGGCGTAACCGTGGCGCGCGACCGCGGTGCCGGTGAGGCGCTTTTCCGGAAATTTCGCCTCGTCGAGATAGTGCCGCTCCGCGACCTCGATCATCGAGCCGGCGGCTTTGCCGGCGGCGAGCAGGATGAGGCGGCCGTTCGACGGCGGCGCGGGCAGGTGAGGGGGCAGGCACGTTGAGGGATGCGCGGCCGCAACCGCCGTGTTGAACACGTCTTCGAGAAACGCACGTGTGTTCATGGCCCCGCCACGAGATCGCCGCCGCGCGGACGCGCGACCCAGATGCCGATCAGGATCAGCACGCCGCCGAGCGCCTGCGCGAGGCCGAGCGGCTCATTCAGGAGCCACCACCCGAACGCCGCCGCCGCGACCGCTTCGAGGAAAATCACCAGCGAGGAGAACGTCGCCGGCAAGGTGCCGAGCGCGACCGCCACCAAGCCTTGCCCGCCGACCTGGGAGATGATCGCGAGCGCGAGCAGGGCGGCGGCGCCCTGCACCGACTGCGGCAGAATGCGCGGCTCGAAGGCGAACGCGATGACGAACAGGCACACGGATGTGATCGCGGTCGAGACGAACATCACCTCGGCCGCGCTGTGGGACTTTCGCGCGGTGCGCACCGCCAGCACATACGCGCCAAAGAAAATCGCCGTCGCCACGCCATAGAGATCGCCGAGCAGGCGCTGCGGCGCAAAACCGTAGCTCTCGCCGACCAGCGCAAAACCGCCCAGGAGGCACAGCGTAAGCCCGAGGAGGATGCGGCTGCCGACCGCCTCGGAGAGCACCAGCCACGCGCCGAGCGCGACCCAGATCGGCGCCGTGGTGGCGAGGAATGTGGCGTTCGCTACCGTCGTGCCCAGAATCGCGAGGTGCCAGAAAAACAGGTCGCCGGTGAAGAGCAGCCCGGCGAGCAGCACCGTGCGGTCGAGCCTCGGCCATGCCGGGGAGCGGTTTTCGAGCCGCATCCAGACCCACAGCAACGGTAGCGCCAGGAACACGCGCCAGAACGCGCTGGCATACGGCCCAACGTCGGCCCAGCGCACGAACAGCACCGACGCGCCCATCGCGACCGCGCCGAGCACGAGCGCGATCATCGCGATTGCGACGCGCCGTTGCTCCTCGGTCGCGATCCCGGCGGCCGTCATTCCCGATTTCCATTTCGCACCGGCCGTCGCCGGGGCCCTGATGTGCCACGGATGGCAGCCCCGTTCCAGATCGCGGCGGCCTCCCGGAATTGTCCCAACGAAACGTCGCGCTGGCACTTGAAAAGTGCGGCCACGCCGCGCCAAGTGCGCACAAGAACCGGCAAGGAAGCGCATGCACACGCAGGTCGCAATCATCGGCGCGGGTCCTGCGGGCCTGTTCCTCGCGCACCTGCTCTATCGCGAGGGCATCGATTGCGTTGTGCTCGAAGCGCGCAGCCGCGCCTATGTCGAGGACCGCGTGCGCGCCGGCGTGCTCGAGCAGGGCACGGTCGACCTGATGGCCGAACTTGGGCTCGATCAGCGGCTGCGGCGCGAATGCATGATCGACGAGGCGATCGACATCCGCTTCGGCGGCAAGCTCATCCACGTGCATTTTCCCGAACTGGTCGCCGGCAAGGTGGTGACGATCTACGGTCAGCAGGAGGTCGTGAAGGACCTGATCGCGGCGCGCATCGCGGACGGCGCACGGATCGAGTTCGACGCGGAGGTGACGGCGCTTCGAAGGGCTCGACGGCGAGAGGCCGACGATCCACTACCGCCAGGGCGACACCGAGCACACGCTGACCTGCGACATCATCGCGGGCTGCGACGGTTTCCACGGCGTTTGCCGTCCGGCGATCCCGGACGGCGTGCTGACCATCTACGATCATGTGTTTCCGTTCGGCTGGCTGGGGGTACTGTCGGAATCCCCCCCGATCAAGGAGATGACCTACGCCAATCACGACAACGGCTTCGCGCTGTGCAGCCGCCGCTCGCCGAAAATTTCACGCCACTACGTGCAGGTCGCGGCCGACGAGGATGCGGCGAACTGGTCCGACGACCGGTTCTGGAACGAACTGCACATCCGCATGGACGACGCCGACAGGTCAGGAGATCGTCGAGGGCAAGATCTTCCAGAAGGGCGTGACGCCGGTGCGCGCCTTCGTGGCGGCGCCGATGCAGTACGGACGGCTCTATCTCGCGGGCGACGCCGCCCACATCGTGCCGCCGACCGGCGCGAAGGGACTCAATCTCGCGGTCGCCGACGTGCGCGTGCTGGCGCGCGCGCTCACTGAATTTTTCCGCACCAACAGCATGGAGCGGCTCGACCGCTACTCGGACACCTGCCTGCGCCGCGTCTGGAAGGTCGTGCGCTATTCCTGGTACATGACCTCGCTGCTGCACCGGTTCCCGGCGCATTCGCCGTTCGAGCGCAATATCCAGCTCGGCGAGCTCGATTACCTGCTCACCTCGCGCGCCGGCCGCCAGACCATCGCGGAGAACTATGTGGGCCTGCCGCTGGAGGATGATTGAGATCGATGAAGGCAACGACATCACGCATCTTGGCCGTAGCGGCGCTGGGTCCAAGGGTGCTGCGCGTGACATGGAAGAATGGGCGCACCGACCAGATCGATCTATCCGGCTGGATCGATACGGGAGCTGATATCTTGGCGCCGCTCCGTGATCCGGCTCTATTCGGCAGCCCGCGCGTCGCTGACCACGGCGCGAGTGTCACCTGGGGCGACGAGGAGGATTTGCGCATTGATGCAGTTCATCTCCAACAGCTGGCGGGGCAGGCGCTCCGGTCCCATATTCGGCAATGACCTAGCGGAGGACTGCGCCATGGCTATGGAACAAAAGACCCAGACCGAGCTGGAAGCCGCGGTGTTCCGTCGGCTGGTTGAGCATTTGCGCTCCCGCACCGACGTGCAGAACATCGACTTGATGAATCTGGCGGGCTTCTGCCGCAACTGCCTGTCGAACTGGATGAAGGATGCGGCCGACGCGCAGGGCGTGCCGCTCACCAAGGACGCGAGCCGCGAGGCGGTCTACGGCATGCCGTACGAGGAATGGAAGACGAAGCACCAGAAGGACGCTTCGCCCGCGCAAGCTGCCGCGTTTGAGAAAAGCCACAAGCACTGACGCCATTCGACGCGTCCCGCATCTGTCAAGCGAAACAAGCCGTGGATGGCCGGGACAAGCCCGGCCATGACGAACTTGATGTGTACTGCTGTGGATGACGGAGTGTGCGGCTTGACCTGAAGCGCCTCCGCTCTGAAAGGTCTCGGGCAAATCTCTCATCAGGAGTGCCCGATGGCCACCGCCGCTGCCGTCAACGACGAAGCCAAAGCCCACCGCTTCGCCAAGGATCATCTCAAGGCGTTCGTCGAGCGCGTCGAGCGGCTGGAGGAGGAGAAGAAGGCACTGTCAGACGACATCCGCGACGTTTACGCGGAGGCCAAGGCCAACGGGTTCGACGTGAAGGCGCTGCGCAGCGTGGTGCGGTTGCGCAAGCAGGACGTCGATGAGCGCAAGGAGCAGGAAGCGATCCTCGAGACCTATCTGCAGGCGCTCGGGATGTTGAACTAGTGTTTGCCGAATTGCGGTGTCAGCCGCGTTTGCCCTCTCCCCTTGTGGGAGAGGGCATCGCAGGAAGTTCAACATACTGTGGTGGGTGAGGGGTTGCTGACCCCTCACCCAATTTTCCGTGTTGAAATTCTGAGTGGCCCTCTCCCACAAGGGGAGAGGGCGCAGCAACGAGCTTCGCAAACGCGGATGATCTCGCTCTAACGCAAGCTCGCCTGGCGCTGGCCGAAGGTCACGGTCGGCAGGAACGTGACGGCGGCGCCGGCGAACCTCAGCGTCTGCATGCCCTCATAGGCGTCGGCCGCCGAAGCCGATCGCAAGGCTCGAGGCCGGCTTGATCATCATCATCCGCACCTGGCGCATGTCGAGCTTGCCGTAGACACTCACATTCATGTCGTAATGGACGCTGGTCGCAAGCGTGATGCCGCGCAGCCACGGATCGTTGAAGCGCTGACCGGCGCGCGGCGGGATCTTCGCCACTTGCGAGCTCGCATCCGGCGCGGGAGCAAGGCGCGCGGCCGGCATCGCAGGCGCGAGCCCCACCGGGCGCGGACTGTCCGGGAACGGCATTCGCCGCATAGGCAAGCGCCAGATCGGGCGGGACGCGGTCGGCGCGCGCTTCGGCGTCCTTCAGCCACGCCGTGATGCTGGCGGTCGTCTCGGCGCGCGGCGCTGCTCGGCGATCGCGGCCGGCGGACGCGGTGCGGTGCGCGAGGACAGATCGAACGGCGTCGATGAGTGCGGATGCGAGCGCGAAGCCGCCCGGCTTGGCGTTGCGCGTCGCGACCTCGATCGTCTGCGGGCGGGCCTGCGGCAGCGGAACGCGTGCGGCCGGTGCTGCCTCACGCGCATTGGTCGCGACGGTC
The DNA here is from genome assembly GCA_963778455.1 of uncultured Alphaproteobacteria bacterium. Taxonomy (GTDB): domain Bacteria; phylum Pseudomonadota; class Alphaproteobacteria; order Rhizobiales; family Xanthobacteraceae; genus PALSA-894. The sequence continues at coordinate 314,661 of CAVZUL010000003.1, read as the reverse complement.
GTAGCGACCGGCGTGTCCTCTTCCTCCTCGTCGTCCGTCGAGAAGCCGAACAGCTTGGCGAGGATGTTGCCCTTCTTCGGCTTCGCGGCGGAGGCGACGCGATCCTCGCCGATCGCGCCGGTGCTGCGGGCGGCGGCGAGCGACATGCCGGACGGGCCGGAGGTGCCGCGGCGTCTCGATATCGGCGAGCGCGAGCGCATAGCCGGACGAGCGGCTGGCCGTCGGATGGGACATGCACGGTGCGGCCGTTCGGGAACACGCGTGCGAGCTGGTCATGCGTCATGCGCGGCCAATGCCGCACCGAACCGACGTCGATGTGCACGAACGAGCCCGGATAGAAGCCGACGCCGCCGCGCTGCAGCCGCAGCGCCGGCGACGCGGAGCTCTTCGACCGAAACACCGGCGATATTGAAGTCGATCGCCTTGCCGAGCGTGTGCTGGCTGAACTGGGCGACGCCGCGGCTCCGCCTGCGCAGCATCGCATTGGTAGCGGGCGAGCGGTAGGACGACACGATCCGGATCGGCTCGTCGGTGCCAACCTCGCGGGTCACTTCCCACAGGATGTCGAACAGCTGCGGGTCCATCCGGGTCTGGTCGTCGTTGCGCCAGTCGCGCAGGAAGTGATTGAGCTTCTTCAGCCCTTCCTCGTCGTAGCGGCCGTTGCGCTTGAACGTGACGCGAGATCGCGTCGTCGCGATGGGTGTGCTGGAACGAGATCGCGCGGGTGTCGCCATTGGCGACCACGGTCTGCAGCGTGTTGGTGCTGACGATCAGGGCAAGCGTCGCGAGACCGACGCAGGGGGCGGCACGCAACGGAAGCATGGACGATAAAGCCTGGCGCGCAAAGCGTCTCGGCACGTGATGTCCCGCGTAACGTCTCTCGACAGAGTTGACGCGGCGTGTCCCCCGCCGCGTGCGAAGTGTAGTGAACGCAGTCTTGTCGGGATGGGTTAACGCGAGATTAGCGCCGGCCCGTCCCCCCTTAACGCTTATGGCTAACGGGGGAGTGTGGCGAAAAATAGCCCAATTCCGCCAGAGCCTTCCGGATGGTTAACAGCCAGTTAACCGGGGTTAACGCGTGGTCGCGCGGCTCGCCCGGCGCTGGTTGGTCGGGCGGGCGGTTCCGGCTGGATCGGGTTACCGAACAGCCGGTCGAAGAAGGATTGACCGCTGTAGCCGCTGTCGTAGCCGTACCCGGACGGCAGCCGCACGGCCGGCCGGCTGTAATTCGGCTGCGACCGCTCGACCGGGACCTCGGCGACCCGGCGGTCCTCGCCCTTCAGGGCCACCAGCAGCCGCTGATCGCGGCCGTAGAGGTCGTCGCGGATCTGCAACTTGCCGGCGTCGTCCACGAAGGCGGTCTGGTAGGTGATGTGCACCCAGATCGGAGTGGGTGAAGCGCAGGTCGATCTCGGAGTAACCGAACATGCTCTTGATCTTCTCGGCGCTGTAGGGCGTCGCCGGCATCGCGAGCGAGGTGATGACCTCGGCGTACTTCGCCGGGTCCTCCACCCGCATGCAGCCGTGGCTGTAGGCGCGCCGGTCGTGCGCGAACAGATGCTTGTCCGGCGTGTCGTGCTGATAGACCAGGAACTTGTTGGGGAAATTGAAGCGGATGCGGCCGAGCGCGTTCTTTTCGCCCGGCGGCTGCGAGATATGCACCGCGCCGTCCGGCCGCTGCTCCAGCTTCAGGCCCATGCGCTTGAGCACGGTCGGGTCCTGCTGCAGCGCGGGCAGGTATTCGTTGTAGACGATCGACGGCGGCACGTTCCAGGTCGGGTTGACGGTGATGAATTTCATCGTCTCCGACAGCAGCGGCGTCGGCGTGGCTGGGCTTTCCGACCACGACCTTGGTGTGCCAGACCGTCGCGCCCTTGTTGTAGACGCGCAGCGTGAAGTCCGGAATGTTCAGGACCACATGCGCCTTGCCGAGGTCGCGCGGCACCCAGCGCCAGCGCTCCATGTTGGCCATGATGATCTGGTCGTCGCGCTCCTGGCGCTTGCCGTTGAGCGCATCGAGCGTCGCGTTGGTGAGCTGGCCGTTCGTCGGCAGGCCCTTGCCCTTCTGATAGGCCGCGACCGCGTCGGCGAGCGGCTTGTCGTAGAACAGATCGTCCTTCACGGGATCGAGGCCGAGCCGCACGCGCAGGACCGGCACGCGCTCGTCCTGCATCAGGACGGTGTGGCCCTTCTTGTCGCTGACGAGCTTGAGCACCGGACCGGCCGCGATCTTCTCCGGACCCGCATCGCCCTTGTGGCCGCGCGCATCGGCGAGCTTCTTGCGCAGCGCTTTGTATTGCGGGGTGCGGCGGCTGATAGCTGTCGAGCGACCGCAGCGGCATCCTTGCCGTTCGCGAGCTTCGCGAGCACGTCGAGCGGCTCGGGCGCCACCTGATTGTAGGTGATGTCCGCGCTGACGCGCGAGTAGTGCACGCGGCCGAGCGTCGCGTGGCGCGCGTAAGTCAGCGCCGAAGCGGTGAGGCGCATTTCGGCGTCGGCCAGCGCGGCCGGATCGGCGCCAGCCTTGATGACCGGCGTCGGATAGTCGGCCGGATCCATGCGCGTCGGCATCGGCGGTGTTGAGGTGCGCGATCGCCTGCCTGGCGCGCTCGCTTGCCGCGCCGTCGGCGACCCAGAGCGGCGCGTAATCGCGCGAGGAATAGAACGCCTCGACGGCGGTGCGGTCGACTCTTGCGGTCGATGAAGCGCGTGAGCTTGCTCGAGACGAGCTCGCGGATCGCATCGCGCAGCGGCTGATCCGGGGCGGCGACCACGACGGGCGGCGGAGCGGGCACGGGCGCCGGCGTCGCGACGGTGGCCGGTGCGGGTGCCGGCGTCGCTACTGTCGCGGGTGCGGCTTCCGGGGCCGGAGCGGGGACTGCGATGTCCTTGAAGGTCGGCGGCGGCAGGTCGGGCGGGTCGGGCAGGTTGATGGCGGTCGAGCCGGTTGTCTCGCGGGGCCCCGATATCGGCCGCGGTCGGTGGCGGTAGGTTCGCCGGCTCGGGCATCGGGACGAGCGGCTTCGATCGCCGACTGGCTCTGGGCCAGCGCCGGGGTGGCGGCGGCAGCAAGCTCCCAGGACCAGCGCGATCGCGGTTCCGGTCAGAATGCGGTCAAAAGCGCCGGCCTTGCATGGAGCAAATCCCTCGAAATCCCCGTAGGAGGACGCAAAACAGACCCCAAACGCATGCGGCCGGGAAAGCCGCATCATCCCCACCCAACGAACGAAGTGACTCTAAAGTTCTAACGAAATCAACCGCAGACAAGCGTCGCGGGCGCATCACTTGCGCGTAATTCGGCCCGACTGTCACCCGGTGGCCACGTTTTCGTCCGGCCTCGCGGACTGTCGCGCTCCGAGGCCGATTTCGTCGAGCTTTCGGTAAAGCGTCGAGCGGCCGATGCGCAGCCGCCGCGCGACCTCGGACATCTGTCCGCGATAGCGCGCGATGGCGAAGCGAATCACGTCGGCTTCGAGCTCCTCCAGCGGCCGCACGTTGCCGGCGGCATCGAGCAGCGCCAGCGCGTCGGCGCTCGCCGGCTGCGCCGGCGTGCCGGCGTGCGGGCTGGTCGCGGGCGCGTCGTCGAGGATCAGCGGCGCCGGCGCGCGTGCTCGGCGATGCTGCGGCATTTCGTCGGCCGCCGGGCGCGATCGTCGGGGCGGCCATGCGCGCATGCAGCGCAAGCTGCGGGAATTCGCCGCACGCCGATCTCGTCGCTCGTCGGCGAGCACGACGGCGCGGAACACCGCGTTCTCGAGCTGGCGCACATTGCCGGGCCACGGATGCGCGTTGAGCAGCGCGCAGCGCGTCGGCCGACGACCGCGCGGATGCGCTTGCCTTCTTCCGCGGCGAAGCGAACGAGGAAGTGGCGCACCAGATCGGGAATATCCTCGGGGCGATCGCGCAACGGCGGCACCGTGATCGGGAAGACGTGCAGCCGATAGAACAGGTCCTCGCGGAAGCGGCCGGTCTTCACGTCCGCGATGAGATTGCGGTTGGTCGCCGAGATGATGCGCACGTCGACCTTGATCGGCTTCTTGCCGCCGACCGGATCGACCTGGCCTTCCTGGATGGCGCGCAGCAGCTTCACCTGCGCGGCGGGCGGCAACTCGCCGACCTCGTCGAGGAACAGCGTGCCGCCGGAGGCTTCGACGAACTTGCCGGTGTGCTTTTCGGTCGCGCCGGTGAAGGCGCCCTTCTCGTGCCCGAACAGCGTCGATTCGACGAGGTTTTCCGGGATCGCGCCGCAGTTCACCGCGACGAACGGCTTGGCGCGGCGCTCGCCCGAGCCGTGGATGGCGCGCGCGATCAGCTCCTTGCCGACGCCGGACTCGCCTTCGATCAGCACCGGAATGAGCGAGGCGGTCGCCTTCTCGGCGGTGCGCAGCACGGTCTGCATGCGCGCGTTGCGCGTCACGATGTCCCGGAAGGTGAGCGTGCCGGTGCGGCTGCGCTTCAGGCGCTGGAATTCGGTTTCGAGCGCGCTCGCCGAGAGCGCGTTGCGCAGCGACACCTGCAGCCGCTCGGCGCCGACCGGCTTCACCACGAAATCGACCGCGCCCGCGCGCATCGCCGACACCACCGTGTCGATGCCGCCATGCGCGGTCTGCACGATCACCGGGGTGCTCAGGCCTGCGTCGCGCATGCGCGCGAGCACGCCGTAGCCGTCGAGATCGGGCATCACCAGATCGAGCACCACGCAATCGATGCGCGCACCGTCCGGCGCCGGTGAGCACGCGCGACCGCCGCATCGCCGCCGTCGGTGATCAGCACGTCGTAGCCGAAGCGCCGCGCCATGCCTTCGAGCAGGCGGCGCTGCACGGGATCGTCGTCGACGATCAGGATCGTTTCGGCCATGGGGGCTCCGCGAATTGTGCCGATTTGGGGCGCACCATGGCGGAGCGCGGCTTAATGCCCTGTTAAGCGTCGAGGCGGCGCCGGGCGCAGTTGAACCGCGGCGGCGCCCCGATTATGTTCGCCCCGACCATTTGAGGGATCCGATGCCGACTGCGACCGAAAGCAAAGCCCGCCCCAAAGCCGCGAAATCCGCCGCGCGAAAGCCCGCGAAATCGCCCTGTTGCGCAACCGCAGGGACCTCGGGCCGCTGCCCGAGTGGAACCTGGCCGACCTCTATCCGGCGATCGACGCGCCGGAGGTGAAGCGCGATCTCGACCGCGCGGACGCCGAATGCGTCGCCTTCGAGGAGGCCTACAAGGGCAAGCTCGCGGGTCTCGCGGCAGCGCCCGACGCCGGCGCGAAGCTCGCCGCAGGCGGTCAAGCGCTACGAGGCGATCGACGACCTGCTCGGGCGGCTCATCTCGTTCGCGAGCCTGGTCTATGCCGGCAACACGACCGATCCGGTGCGCGCGAAATTCTACGGCGACATGCAGGAGCGCATCACGCAGGCCTCGCTGCACATGCTGTTCTTCACGCTCGAACTCAACCGGCTCGACGACGCGGCGCTGGAGAGCGCGATGGCCGATCCGGCGCTCGGGCATTACCGGCCGTGGATCGAGGACGTGCGCAAGGAAAAGCCCTATCAGCTCGAGGATCGCGTCGAGGAACTGTTCCACGAGAAGTCGGTCACCGGCGCGGGCGCCTGGAACCGGCTGTTCGACGAGACGATGGGATCGCTGCGCTTCACGGTCGAGGGCAAGGCGCTCGCGATCGAGCAGACGCTGAGCCTGATGCAGGATGCGAGCGAGCAGCAAACGCCGCGCCGCATCGCAGGCGCTCGCGAAAACCTTCAAGGAAAACCTGCGCACGTTCGCGCTGATCACCAACACGCTCGTCCAAGGACAAGGAGATTTCCGACCGCTGGCGCGGCTTCAAGGACATCGCGGATGCGCGGCATCTGTCGAACCGCGTCGAGCCGGAGGTGGTGGACGCGCTGGTCGTCGGCGGTGCGCGACGCCTATCCGCGGCTGTCGCATCGCTACTACGCGCTGAAAGCCAAGTGGTTCGGCAAGAAGACGCTGCCGCACTGGGACCGCAACGCGCCGCTGCCGAAGGTCGAGCAGCGCACCATCGGCTGGGACGAGGCGAAGGATACGGTGCTCACCGCCTACGGGGCGTTCTCGCCGCGCATGGCGGACGTCGCGGAGCGCTTCTTCTCGCGCAACTGGATCGATGCGCCGGCGCGGCCGGGCAAGCAGGCCGGCGCGTTCGCGCATCCGACCGTGCCGTCGGCGCATCCGTATGTGCTGCTCAACTATCAGGGCAAGCCGCGCGACGTGATGACGCTCGCGCACGAGCTTGGCCACGGCGTGCACCAGGTGCTCGCCGCGCCGAACGGCGCGCTGATGGCGCCGACGCCGCTGACGCTCGCCGAGACCGCGAGCGTGTTCGGCGAGATGCTCACCTTCAAGAAACTGCTCGCCGAGACCAGGGACGTGAAGCAGCGCCGCGCGATGCTCGCCGCCAAGGTCGAGGACATGATCAACACGGTGGTGCGGCAGATCGCGTTCTATACCTTCGAGCGCAAGCTGCACACCGAGCGGCGCAACGGCGAGCTCACCGCCGACAAGCTCAACGAAATCTGGATGAGCGTGCAGGGCGAAAGCCTCGGGCCGGCGATCGAGCTCAAGCCCGGCTACGAGGTCTTCTGGGCCTACATCCCGCACTTCATCCATTCGCCGTTCTACGTCTACGCCTACGCGTTCGGCGACTGCCTGGTGAACTCGCTCTATGCGGTCTACGAGAAATCGCATGAGGGTTTCGCGGAGCGCTATCTCGCGATGCTCGTCGGCCGGCGGCACCAAGCATCACTCCGAATTGCTGAAGCCGTTCGGTCTCGACGCGCGCGATCCGGCGTTCTGGCAGGGCGGCTTGAGCGTGATCGAGCGGATGATCGGGGAGCTCGAGGCGATGGACGGGTAGGCAGTTCTATCGGCCGCGATTATTGCAATCAACTGATGATAGCAATACGATGCCTGCGGCGGGCGGGATGCCATGACGGTCAGCAAGGGCTGGGGCGAAGCGCAATTCGAGGGCATCTGGCGTTCCGAGATTGAGGCGATCAATCTGCGGCGCCGGGAGCTTGGCCGGGTGCCGATCGAGATTCTGCGGGACTGGCGGTGGGGGCCCAAAAGTAACCGAGACCGTGGCGGTTGCGCTGTCAGGCGGCGGGGTCCGCTCGGCCGCATTCTCGCTCGGCGTCCTGCAAGCGCTCAATCATCACGACGTGCTGCGCAACGTCGATTATCTGTCGACAGTCTCCGGCGGCGGCTACATCGGATCATCGCTGACCGCGACGATGAGCGTCCGTAAGGGCGAGTTTGTCTTCGAAAATCCGCCGGCCGGCAAGGATGCGCCGATCGCGATCGCGGTTCCGGCGCCCGAGATCAGCGATTCGGATTCCGTCGGCCACATTCGGAACTACTCGAACTACCTCATTCCTGCGGGCGTGCGCGACGTCCTTACCGGTCTCGCGATCGTGGTCAGGGGGCTCGTCGCAAACCTCTCGCTTGTTCTCCCGATCATCCTGCTCGCCGCCGCTGTGACGGTCGCGTCAAACCGGTCCCGCTCGGCTCTGACGCGCCCTGATTTCGTCGGCATCCCGCTCGAAATGTATTTGCCGGTCGAGCACTTCGGGATCACGCTTGCACTCGGACTGTTCGGTCTCGCGGCCTTTTTTCTTTGGGCGCTGTATCGTTCGTTCCTGCCGGTCAACCGGATGGCCGAATTCCGGACGCGGCTGCCGGCTTGGGGCGCGGGTTATCTGGTGGTGCTGTTTGCGGTCTTCGCCTGCGAACTCCAGCCGTTCATCGTCGCGGGCATGTTCGATATCGCCGATGCGGCCGCCGGGCGGGAGAGTGGCCTGGTCCTCGGCTTGGTGACGGCCTGGGTGCAGAAGCTCGCGGCGGTCGCGGCCCCGGTCGCCGCCGCGGTCACGTTCTTCCGCCAGCAGGTCGCCGACATCCTGAAGTCGGCAAGCGCGACATCGAGCTGGCAATTGAAGGTGGTGGCGCTCGCCAGCAAGATCGCGGTGTGGATCGCGGGCGCCGCGCTGCCGCTGGCGATCCTCGTTGTCTACCTTTATCTCGCGTACTGGGGCATCATCAACGACAAGAAATACGAAGATGTGCAGAGCACCTGTCCGGTCAGCACGCTCTCGGGCTCGCTCACCGTCGACGGGCGCGCGCTGAGCTTGCGTGGCGAACTCGGCAAGCTCCAGATCGGCAACCAGGAAGCCTGTACGCCGAAAGTTGCCAAGGCCGTCGAACCGGGCGGGCACACGCCGCAATGGATGCTCACGTCAGCGGGCTGGGTGAGCGAGAAAATCCTCGGCCGCGTCAGCGAGCGCCCAATGGCGCTCCTGTATCTCGTCACCGGCATTCTGCTTTTCCTGCTCTCATGGCTGCTCACGCCGAATGCCAACTCGCTCCATCGCCTCTACCGTGACCGGCTGAGCAAGGCTTTCTTGTTCGATCCGACCCCGCGCGACGACCAAGCTCCCGGGCGCAACGAGGCGAGCATCGACCAGGGCCGTGACTTTCCGCAGCTCGACCAGATGCGGGTGAGCGCATTGTCGGTGGAGCACGCGCCGTATCATCTCATCAATGCCGCGCTCAACATCCAGGGTTCGGACTATGCGAACCGCCGCGGACGCAATGCCGACTTCTTCCTGTTCTCGCCGCATCACATCGGCAGCTGGGCGACCGGCTATGCGGCAACCCGTGATTTCGAGCGCGAGGCGCCGGAACTCGACCTTGCCACTGCGGTCGCCATCTCGGGCGCTGCTGCGTCCTCGAACATGGGCGCCAACTCGATCCGGCCGCTCACGCCGACGCTCGCGCTCTTGAACGTCCGCCTCGGCTACTGGCTGAAAAATCCGCGCTACGTGCGCGCGACCAAGAACAGCGGGCGCGGCATGATGGCGATCGTGGAGCGCCGCTCGAAGTTCTATCTGTGGGAGGAAATTACCGGCCGTTTGTACGAGAACAGCGACGAGATCTATCTCACGGACGGAGGCCATATCGAGAATCTCGGTGTCTACGAGCTGCTGCGACGGCGCTGCCGCGTGATCATCGCGGTCGACGCGGAGGCCGATCCGGAAATGCGCTTCAGCTCGCTCATCACCTTGCAGCGCTATGCGCGTATCGATCTCGGCGTGCGTATTGACATGCCGTGGGATCGCATCCGCACGTCGACACTTCCGCTGATGGGCAAGGGATTGGTCGAATCCAAGGACGCGGAGGTCGCCGCCGCACGCCCGCGCGGACCGCACGCCGCCATCGGAACCATCGACTATGGCGATGACAAGGGCTTCCTCGTCTACCTCAAGTCCTCGCTCACCGGTGACGAGAACGACTACATTCGGGACTACGCGCGCCGCTACAATGCGTTCCCGCACGAGACGACCGGCGATCAGTTCTTCAGCGAGGAGCAGTTCGAGGTCTATCGCGCGCTCGGCTTCCACATCGCGCACGGCCTCTTGTGCGGCGAGGACAAGATACAAGTTGTCGGCGCCGACGCTCTGACAAAATTCGACGACCCCGCGAACGAAGCCGTAAAATCCGTCAGCGCCGCTCTTACAGGCTGATCCACCATATGGCTTTCGCCGCGCCAGCCCCTATGTTTGCCGGGCATGGCAGCGCGCCCGACCGACGACCGCGAGAAAAACCGCTTCTCCGCCCGCGCGGCGCGCTACGCCCGCGTCGGCACCAATGTGGGTGGCGTCGCGGCGAAATTCGCGGCGAGCCGGCTGTTCGGCCTTTCGCCTCGATCGCGGCAGGAACGCGTCTGACTTGGCGGCGGCGCTTGGCGGGCTCAAAGGTCCGATCATGAAGGTCGCCCAACTGATGGCGACCATTCCGGACCTGCTGCCGCCCGAATACGTCGAGGAACTGCAGAAGCTGCAGAGCGATGCGCCGCCGATGGGCTGGCCGTTCGTCAAGCGGCGCATGATGGCCGAGCTTGGGCACGGCTGGCAGGACAAGTTCGCGCGAGTTCGAACACAAGCCGGCGGCTGCCGCCTCGCTTGGCCAGGTGCACCGCGCGCGCTCGCTCGACGGCAAGGCGCTCGCCTGCAAGCTGCAGTACCCCGACATGCAGTCCGCCGTGGAGGCCGACCTGCAGCAGCTCGACTGGCTGTTCGCGATCCACCGCCGCATGGATCCGGTGATCGACACCACCGAGATCGCCAAGGAGATCGCGCGCGCGCGTGCGCGAGGAGCTCGACTATCAGCGCGAGGCGAAGCACGTCGCGCTCTATCGCGCGATGCTCGAAGGGCGTCGATCTCGTCCGCGTGCCGGACGTCTGGCCGGAGCTTTCGACCGGACGGCTGCTCACGCTCGACTGGCTCGAAGGCACGCAAGCTGCTCACGCACAAGAAGGCGGCGCTTGCCGAGCGCAATCGCATCGGGCAGGCGATGTTCACCGCCTGGTGGTTTCCGTTCAGCCGCTACGGCGTGATCCACGGCGATCCGCATCTCGGCAATTACACCGTGTTCGAGGAGGGCGGCGCGGTCGGCGGCATCAACCTGCTCGACTATGGCTGCATCCGCATCTTTCCCGCCGAAATTCGTCGGCGGCGTGGTCGATCTCTACAACGGGCTCTTGCACGATGACCCGGATCTCGTGGTGCACGCCTACGAGACCTGGGGCTTCAAGGGGCTGTCGCGCGAGACGATCGATATCCTCAACATCTGGGCCAAGTTCATCTACGGCCCGCTGCTCGACGACCGCGAGCGCACCATCGCGGACGGCGTGAAGCCCTCCGAATACGGCCGGCGCGAGGCCTTCCGGGTGCATCAGGGGCTGAAGAAACAAGGCCGCGTGCGGGTGCCGCGCGAATTCGTGTTCATGGACCGCGCCGCGATCGGCCTCGGCGGCGTCTTCCTGCACCTCGATGCCCGGCTCAACTTCTACCGGCTGTTCAACGACGCGATCGAGAAATTCTCCAGCGCGGAAGTCGGAAAGCGACAGGCCGCCGCGATGAAGAAAGTGGGACTGGCCGAGCCTGCTGGAGCTTGAAAAGCAGCAGATATCTGCGATTTGCTGCGGTGCCGTTGCCCTCAAAGTCCAATTACGCTAATCCCGGCGCGCGAGAGCGATTTGTTCTGGAGGACGAAATGGCCGACCACGGCGAGGTCGAATACGCGACCGCTGACGGCAACGACTACGCCGAGCACGAGGCGACCTATGACCTGTTCCTCACGCTGACCAAATGGATCGTCGGCTTCTGCGTGATCCTGCTGATCGGAATGGCTTACTTCCTCGTCTGATCCGCGGTCCCGCAGCCCGCGGGATGACAGGCGGCCGTGGAGACCTCATGAAGATTGCGATTCCCGCCGAGGCCGAGCTGGCGAGCCGCGCGTCGCCGCGACCCCCGATACCGTGAAGAAGATGAAGGCGCTTGGCGCCGACGTGGTCGTGCAAAGTGGCGCGGGCGTGAAGTCCGGCGTGCTCGATGCCGACTATGAGGCGGCAGGCGCGACGATCGCGCAGAGCGCAGCCGGCGCCGTGAAAGACGCCGACGTGGTGCTGAAGGTGCGCCGCCCGACGCCGAGCGGAGGTGGCCGGCTACAAGGCCGGCGCGCTGGTGCTCGCCATCATGGACCCGTACGGCAACGAGGCCGCGCTCGCCGACGATGGCGAAGGCCGGCGTCGTGGCGTTCGCCATGGAGCTGATGCCGCGCATCACGCGCGCGCAGGTGATGGACGTGCTGTCATCGCAGGCGAATCTCGCGGGCTATCGCGCGGTGATCGACGCGTCGGCCGAGTTCGGCCGCGCCTTCCCGATGATGATGACGGCAGCCGGCACCGTGCCGGCGACGCGCGTGTTCGTCATGGGCGTCGGCGTCGCGGGCCTGCAGGCGATTGCGACCGCGCGCCGGCTCGGCGCCGTGGTGACGGCGACCGACGTGCGCCCTGCCACCAAGGAACAGGTGGAAAGCCTCGGCGCGAAATTCCTCGCGGTCGAAGATGAGGAATTCAAGAACGCGCAGACGGCAGGCGGCTACGCCAAGGAAATGTCGACGGAGTATCAGGCGAAGCAGGCCGCACTGGTCGCCGAGCACATCAAGAAGCAGGACGTGGTGATCACCACGGCGCTGATTCCCGGACGTCCGGCGCCGCAGCTGATTTCCGCCGACATGGTCAAGTCGATGAAGCCCGGTTCGGTGATCGTCGATCTCGCGGTCGAACGCGGCGGCAACGTCGAGGGCGTCAAGGCGGGCGAGGTCGCCGAAGTCAACGGCGTGAAGATCGTCGGCCACACCAACGTGGCGGGCCGGCTCGCGGCTTCGGCGTCCAGTCTTTACGCGAAGAACCTGCTCGCGTTCCTCGACATTCTGGTCGACAAGAAAGAGAAGACGCTCGCCGTCAACTGGGACGACGAGATCGTCAAGGCCACGGCGCTCACCAAAGACGGCGCCGTGGTGCATCCGAGCTTCCAGCCGAAATCCGCCGCGTAATTTCTTCCGCCAAGGAGCACCGACATGGCGACCGCAAGTCCCAAGGACGCCGCACAGGCCGCGCAGTCGGCAGCCGAGATCGCGCGCCAGGCGGCCGAAGCTGCGCAACAATACGCCGATCAGGCGGCGGCGCTGGCGGCAGCCACCGCGCAGGCAACCGGCTACGCGATCGACCCGTTCGTGTTCCGCTTCTCGATCTTCGTGCTCGCGGTGTTCGTCGGCTACTACGTCGTGTGGTCGGTCACGCCCGCGCTGCACACGCCGCTGATGTCGGTGACCAACGCGATCTCCTCGGTGATCGTGGTCGGCGCGCTGCTCGCGGTCAGCGTCGAGCTCTTGCGCAACGACTCCGGCCCGATCTGGGCGCGGCTGCTCGGCTTCCTCGCGCTCATCCTCGCCTCGGTGAACATCTTCGGCGGCTTCCTGGTCACGCAGCGCATGCTGGCGATGTACAAGAAGAAAGGCTGAGGCGCGCATGAGCCCGAACACCGCGGCGCTGCTCTACCTCGTCGCCGGCGTCCTTTTCATTCTCGCGCTGCGCGGGCTTTCCAGCCCCGCCACGAGCCGGCAGGGCAACCTGTTCGGCATGATCGGCATGGCGATTGCGATCGTGGTCACGCTCGCCTCGCACCCGCCGGCAAGCTTCTTCTCCTGGACGCTGGTCGTCATCGGGCTCGCGATCGGCGGCGGCGCAGGCGCGGTGATCGCGCGGCGCGTGCCGATGACCTCGATGCCTGAGCTGGTCGCGGCCTTCCATTCGCTAGTCGGCTTGGCGGCGGTGCTGGTGGCGGCAGCCGCGCTCTACGCGCCGCGCGCCTTCGATATCGGTGTGCCGGGAGATATCCCGCGCGCGAGCCTGGTCGAGATGTCGCTCGGCGCCGCGATCGGCGCGGTCACCTTCACGGGCTCGGTGATCGCGTTCCTCAAGCTTTCCGCGCGCATGAGCGGCGCGCCGATCCTGTTGCCGCTGCGCCACGTGATCAATCTCGCGCTATTCGTCGCGATCGTGCTCATCACCGTCTGGTTCGTGCGCAGCGAAAGCCATTTCGCATTCTGGCTGCTCGCGCTCGCGGCGTTCCTGTTCGGCGTGCTGATCATCATCCCGATCGGCGGCGCCGACATGCCGGTCGTGATCTCGATGCTCAATTCCTATTCGGGCTGGGCGGCCGCGGGCATCGGCTTCACGCTTGGCAACTCGGCGCTGATCATCACCGGCGCGCTGGTCGGCTCCTCGGGCGCGATCCTCTCCTACATCATGTGCAAGGGGATGAACCGCAACTTCATCTCCGTCATCCTCGGGGGCTTCGGCGGCGAGGTCGCGGGGCCTGCGGCTGGCGCGGAGACGAGACCGGTCAAGCTTGGCTCGGCCGACGATGCGGCCTTCATCATGAAGAACGCCAGCAAGGTGATCATCGTGCCGGGCTACGGCATGGCGGTCGCGCAGGCCCAACATGCTCTTCGTGAAATGGCCGACAAGCTCAAGGCCGAAGGCGTCGAGGTCAAATACGCGATCCACCCGGTCGCGGGCCGCATGCCCGGCCACATGAACGTGCTGCTGGCCGAAGCGAACGTACCCTATGACGAGGTGTTCGAGCTCGAGGACATCAACTCGGAATTCGCGCAGGCCGATGTGGCGTTCGTGATCGGCGCGAACGACGTGACCAATCCGGCCGCGGAGGATGACAAGACTTCGCCGATCTACGGCATGCCGGTGCTGCAGGTGTGGAAAGCCGGCACCGTGATGTTCATCAAGCGCTCGCTCGCGAGCGGTTATGCGGGCATCGACAACCCGCTGTTCTATCGCGACAACACCATGATGCTGCTCGGCGACGCCAAGAAGATGACCGAAGAGATCGTCAAGGCGCTGTAGACGCGCTTGGAGCTGTTGCCGCCCTGAGGCCGCCTGGAGACGCCGCTGCTTGTGTACGTCGGAAGCGGTGCTAGCTTGCCGCCATGGGGGAACGCGCGAAGCTTCTGGAAATTCAGATCCTGCGGGCCGTTGCAGCGCTAGCCGTAGTCTTTGTGCACATCGGAATCGATCTGCGCTACTGGGGCAAGGTTGATATCGGCTGGACCGATGCCGGCAACGCCGGCGTCGATTTGTTCTTCGTCATCTCCGGCTTTATCATGATGTATATCGCCTGGGACCGTTTCGGCCTACCCGGCGCCCCGGCGGATTTTTTCATCCGCCGCCTCATCCGGATCGTTCCACTCTACTGGATTGTGACGACGGGCTACGTCCTTCTGAATAGCTACCCGGCAAGCCGGATCATCACGTCCTACCTGTTCATACCCGATCCAAGCGCGGGCGCTGCCAGCCTGCCGGTGATCCTGCAGGGCTGGACCTTGAACTTCGAGATGTTCTTCTACGCAATATTGGCGGTCGCACTTTTCCTGCCCCGGTTCGCCGCCTTGTGTAGCGTCTCAGCGCTGTTCGCCGGTATCGTGCTTCTGCGGGTGCCATATTACGGCAGCACGATCATCCTGGAATTCGTGCTCGGACTTTGGATTGGCTTTGCCTATCGCAAGCAGGTCTGTCTGTCGCCCGCGGTGCGGATTGCAGTCATCACACTCGGCGCGCTTGCGATCGTCGCCACGGTTTTCTTGCCGCCGCAGGACCGGCTGCTAGTCTTTGGCATTCCAGCCGCGCTGATTGTCGCCGGCGCGGTCCTCGGCGCGCCGATTCCCAGCACGCGCGTGGTGCTGGCTCTGGTGCTGCTCGGTGATGCCTCCTACGCGCTTTATTTGACGCATCCGTTAATGACCAGGCTCTGCGCCACCAGCCTGCGGAGTATGGTCGGACTCGAGCAAGGTCCGCAGCAGGTGCTCTACGTTCTGGTCGCGCTTGCAGCGTCGGTTACGCTGGCGCTGGTGATCCATCGCGCGGTCGAGCGGCCGATCACGATGGGGCTGCAACGCCGGTGGGCGCGCCGCGGCGCCGCGACCGCGCCGCCGCACCGGGTGTGAAGCTGGGTTCCATTCGCGTGCATGCCAGGCCATCGCTACTCCAGCTTGATACCCATTGCCTTTACGATCGGCGCCCAGCGCGCCATCTCGGCTTCGACATATTTGCGATAGGCCTCCGGCCCAAGGCCGGGCTGCGGGACGAACGTTCCGGACACCAGAAACTTCCGGTAATCAGCGTCCGCCATGAGCTTGAGATTGGCGTCCGCGACCTGCTCCATGATTGGGGCGGGCGTTCCGGTCCGCACGAAAAGGCCGATGAAATTCGGCGCGACCAGATCGGCGAGGCCTTGCTCGACCGCGGTCGGGATTTCCGGCGCGGCTTCCAGCCGTGTGTCGTTGGTCACCGCCAGGATGCGCGCCTTGCCGCTGCGGTGCAGCTCCAGCACGTGGTTGGTCATTGCCGGAACGATCATCGTGATCTGCCCGGCGATCAGATCGGTGATCGCAGGTCCGGCGCCCCGGTAGGGGACGTGGGGCAGGTCGGTCAGGCCGGTTCTCAGCTTGAACAACTCGCCGGTGAGGTGATTGAGCGAGCCGTGCCCGGCCGTGCCGTAAGAAAGCTTTCCGGGATTGTCCTTCACGTAAGCGATCAGCTCCTTGAGGTCCTTCACCGGCACCGACGGGTGTGTCGTGATCGCGAACGCCGTGATCCCGATCGCCGACACTGGAGTGAGATCCTTCAGGGGATCGTACATCGGCTTGCTCTTGAGCAAGCCTTCGGTGATATGCGTGGTCGCGCCGGCGAGCAGCAACGTGTAACCGTCGGCCTGGGCGCGCGTCGCAGCAGCCGCGCCAACCGCGCCGCCGGCGCCCCCGATGTTTTCGATCACGATCTGCTGCCCGAGCAGCGGCCGGATGCGCTCGGCCCACGGCCGGCCAATGGTGTCGAACGCGCCGCCGGGCGGAAACGGCACGATCAGCCGGACCGGGCGATCCGGATAGTTCGCCTGGCCGAAGGCCGCGCGTGGCAGCAAAGCCGGCGCGGCAAGTGCGCCCGCACCGAGCGCGAGCAAATCGCGACGCTTGATCATGGCCGTTCCCCCAGTTTTGTGGTTACGGCCAGCTAAAGCCCCTTTTGGCTGGTTTTCAATCTGAATGAGTGCCGCAGGCGCGCGACCAAGGCGCCGTGCGCCTTGTGTTGAAGCGGCTGATCGGCGCGCAGACCCTCACGGATTCCAACCGCCGCTGCCGTAAGCCCGCGTGATGATTTCGAGCAGATGCCCGTTCGGGTCTTCGAAATAGAGACCGCGCCCGCCGTCGTGGCGGTTGATCTCGCCCGCCTGCGTCTGGCCGGGATCCGCCCAGTAGGGGAGCTTGCGTTCCTTGATCCGGCCGAAAATCCCGTCGAACTCGGCCTCGCTGACCAGAAACGCATAGTGCTGCGACGCGATCTCGCCTTCGGCATCGAGATAGTCGAGGTTCGCGCCGTTCGCGGTCGTGACCACCTCGAACGGTCCCCAGTGAACCGGAGCGGGCAGACCGAGCACCTCGGCGAGGAATTTCGCCGATGCGCCGCTGTCGCGCGCATACAGAATGGTGTGGTTGAGCTGCACGGCCATGTGGGTCTCCCGGCTATTCGAAACGTGCTCAGATATGTGGCATCGTCCGCGGGGATTCCAGCGCAGGGCTTGGCTATGATCCTTCTGAGATTTGCCGTCGCGGCTGTTTTCGCCTGTCAGGTGACCGCGCCGCCGCACAGCTCTCCTGCTCCACACCCCAGGTCTCCGATGGTGGAGGTCGAACTCCTGTTCGGCCGCAATATCGGCGGCAAGCTCGGCGTGAGCGAGGCGCACTGGCGCGCGTTTCTTGCGCGCGAGGTGACGCCCGCGCTTTCCCGATGGGCTGACCGTGTTCGACACGCGCGGCCAGTGGCGCGACGCGAAGACCAAGGCGCTGGTGCGCGAGCCGGGCAAGATCGTGCGCATCATCTTGGCTGCCGATGCACGGCGCGATGGAGAAGATCGACGCGGTTGCGGCGGCCTACATCAAGCAGTTCCGCCAGGACTCGGTCGGCATCGTGACGCGGCCGGCCTGCGTGTATTTCAAGCCGAAGTCCTGAACGTCATGTCCACGCTGAAATGGATCGCACTGTGGGTCGCCGCCGGTTATCTCGGCATCGGCGCGCTGATGTATTTCGCGCAGCGCTCGCTGATGTATTTCCCGGATCGCACGCGCACGCCGCCCGCCGCGGCGGGATTTCCGCAGGCGCAGGAGGTCACGCTCGACACCGCGGACGGCGAGACGCGTGATCGCCTGGCATGTGCCGCCGCGCGGCGAGCAAGCCGGTGGTGCTCTATTTCCACGGCAATGGCGGCGCGCTGAACCTGCGCGTCGACCGCTTCCAGCGGATCGTGGCGCGACGGCGTCGGGCTTCTGGCGCTGAGCTATCGCGGCTATGGCGGCTCGAGCGGCAGGCCGACCGAAGACGGCCTGATCGCCGACGCGCGCGCGACTTACGCGTATGCGCGCGAGCGCTATCCGGCGGAGCGCATCGTCGCTGTGGGGCGAGTCGCTCGGCACCGGCGTCGCGATCGCGCTCGCGGCCGAGAAGCCGGTCACGCGCCTGATCCTCGATGCGCCGTTCACATCCGCGGTCGATATCGCGGCGGCGAGCTATCCGTTTCTCCCGGTGCGGCTTCTGATGAAGGACCAGTTCCGCTCCGACGAGCGCATCGCGCGCGTGAAGGTGCCGGTGCTGATCCTGCATGGCGAAGCCGATCGCATCGTCCCGATCCGTACGGCGAGCGGCTGCTACGCGATGATCCCCGGCAAGAAGCAGCATGGTGCGCTTTCCCGGCGGCGAGCATGTCGATCTCGACCGCCACGGCGCGGCCGATGTGGCGCTGAAATTTCTGGCCGAGCCGTAACGATTCCGCTCGTCCCGCGCCCATAAGCGCAGACGCGTAGCGGTGCATCGCAGATGCGGGACTGCATAGCCCGCTTTCCCGGGTCTGCGCGCAGCATCGTTCATGCGCGCCCGCGAGTCCTCAAAACGTCTGATACGTCTGCCCGGTCTTGCCGCCGACGCGCGCGAAGCCCTTCTTCGCCGGGTCGTGATCCTTGTTGATGTTGAGCGCCTTGGCGTAGGAGCCGGCGGCCTTCTCCTTGTCGCCGAGCCGCTCGTAAGCGAGCCCGCGGCTGGTCCAGGCGGTGAGGCTCTGCGGCTCGATCTGCACGGCGTCGTCGAGATCGCTCGCCGCGGCCTTCGGCGTCGCCCAGCGCGAGCTGGCTCAAGCCGCGCGCCACGTAGGGCTCGGCCTGTCCCTGGATCAGCCCGATCGCGGTGGTGAAATCGTCGATCGCGAACTTGTGCTGCCCCTGCGCCTGATAGAGCAGGCCGCGATTGTAATAGGCCTGCCCGTTGTTCGGGCTGATCTGGATCGCGCGGTTGTAATCGTTGAGCGCATCGAGCGCGCGGCCCTGCGCGCGATAGACCTGCCCGCGCCCGAGATAGGCCGCCGCATAGTTCTGGTCGAGCGAAAGCGCCTTGTTGTAGTCGGCGAGCGCGAGGTCGTGCCTGTTCCCCTGGCGGTGCACCTGCCCGCGGTTGGCGTAGGCCTGCGCGTAATTCGCATCGAGCGCGATCGCGCGGTCGAAATCGGCGAGCGCTTCCTGATTGCGCCCGGCGCGGCCGAGCACGCTGCCGCGCATGTTGTAGGCCTGCGCGTCGTTCGGATTGCGCTGCACCACTTCGGTGAGCGACGCGATGTTGGTCGGCGTCGCGGCCTGCGCGGTGTCCTGCTCCTGCGACCCCGGCCAGATCGATGTTGCCGATGGTCGCGCCGCAGCCCGCAAGCGCGACGGCCGCGACGACGAGCGCGGCATGTGAGACCGTCTTTGAGCTCGTGCGGTCGGATCATCGCGGCAGCATAGCGCAAAAAAGCAAACGGCGCGGAGAGTGCCCCGCGCCGCAAGACAATCAAACCTTGATTGCGCTTCAGCGCGGGCCGCGGCTGAAACCCCCGCCGCCACCACCGCCACCGCCACCGCCACCGCCACCCCCGAACCCGCCCGGCCGCGCGCCGCCGGGACCGCCCGGTCCGCGTGCGCCGCCGGGGCCGCCCATCACGGGCTTCGGCTTGCCGGGGAGCAGGCCCTCGCGCTGCATCTTCTTGCGCGCGAGCTTGCGTGCACGGCGGATCGCTTCCGCCCGTTCACGCGCCTTTTTCTCGGAGGGTTTTTCGTAATGGCCGCGAAGCTTCATTTCGCGGAAAATGCCCTCGCGCTGCATCTTCTTCTTGAGCGCCTTGAGGGCCTGGTCGACATTGTTGTCTCGGACGAGAACCTGCAAAAGATAAGTTCCTTCTAGCTCGTGGTCGGATCGGGCCAGCCCGCTTAGGAATTGGGTACCGGCAAGCGAATGGCCGCTCGGAGCGGACGAATCCCTGCCGGGCCGGGCGGCATTAGCAGAACAGAGGGGGAAAGTCTACCAACGCCATCGATTATCGCTGCGGGGCGGGCTCGCTGCGGCAGCCTCGCGGCGAGCGCCCAGTCGCTGCCAGAAGAACCCGCACGGTCCGCAGCCCGCCAGCGTGACGCTCAAGGCCGCCAGAACCAGCACCAACGCCGCACGCCGCGCCATACGCAAACTCCCCGGCGGCCATTATACACCCGCCTTCGTGAAAGAATGAATGATCCGCGGCTACGTTATGCTGGGACGGCTTACGGTTCGGGGAGGATGCCATGAAGATCGAGGGCGGCTGCCATTGCGGCTACATCGCCTATGAGGCCGAGGTGGACCCCGAGAAGGTGCTCGTATGCCATTGCACGGACTGCCAGACGCTTTCAGGCTCGGCGTTCCGCACGGTCGCGTTCTCGAAGCCGGGAAGCTTCAGGATTCGCTCCGGCCAATTGAAGATCTACGTGAAGACCGCCGAGAGCGGGAACAAGCGGCAGCAGTCCTTCTGCCCGGAATGCGGCACGCCCATCTTCTCGACGTCGCCGGACGACGATCCGAACAAGGTGCATTCGCTGCGCGTCGGATCGATACACCAGCGAGACATGCTGATCCCGAAACGGCAGTCATGGGTGCGCTCTTCGCAGCGTTGGCTCGCCGACATTCCTTTCGTGCCGAAATCGGCGCGAGGTTGACCGAAACCGGCACTGCCGGGGCGCAATATCAATTTGTCGCCGGGGCCGCAGCCCGTTCGAATACCTGGCCGACCCAGTCGTTCACGAATGCGTCGACCACGAGGTGCACGCGGTCTTGCGTTCCGCGGTTCGCCACGCTGTGCGGATCGGACAGACGCAGATACCAGCAGCTGCCCGCTTCCAGCACCACTTGTGTGCCATTGAGCCGGAAGTCGACCCCGTCATTGGTGACGACCGGGATGTGCAACCGCACCATGCCGTCCTCGAAACTGAGATCGACGTCCTCATGCTCCTTGATCGCCGATCCGGCGGTGAGGCGCATCAGCCGCACGGTGCGCAGCGGCGCCTTTACGGTTGCGATGGCCTCGCGAAAGTAGGGGCACGCATCGAGCAGCGGCGTGTCCACGAAATTCCGGGCGGCCGGATCGGAATAGATCATGCGCAGCGGATGGGTTTCGCCGGCGGGTGCGCGCAGCGCAATGACAGACCAATCGCCGTCGTAGTTCTGCCTGACGTAGTGGCACACCCAGGCGGCAGACGACAGGTTTCCGAGATCGCGGGCGAGCAGCGCGGGGTCGAAACAGAACGGCAGGCGTAGCCGGTCGGGAAACTTCGCCTCGAAGTGCTTCGCGATGGTCTCGTTCATCGGCGCTACTCGGCAAACACCTGCGTCACATGCCCCATCTTGCGGCCGGGGCGCACGGCGGTCTTGCCGTAGAGATGCACCGCGGCGCCGGGCGTCGCGAGCCATTTGGCGGCATCCTCGATCTCGTCGCCGAGCAGGTTGATCATCTCGATGCGCCCGCGCCGGATCGGTTGTCCGAGCGGCAGCCCGGCGACCGCGCGGATGTGCTGCTCGAACTGCGACACCGATGCGCCGTCGATGGTCCAGTGGCCGGAATTGTGCACGCGCGGCGCGATCTCGTTGACCAGCACGGCGTGGCCGGCGCCGTCCTTGACGACGAACATCTCCACCGCGAGCACGCCGACATAGCCGAAGGCCTCGGCGATTTTCTCGGCGATGCGCCGCGCTTCGGCGGCGACCGCGGGCGTGACATTCGCCGGCACGCGCGAGGTTTTCAGGATGTGGTCTTGATGCTCGTTCTCGATCACGTCGAAGCATTCGATGCGGCCGTCGCGTCCGCGCGCCGCGACGACTGAAATCTCGCGCTCGAACGGCACGAAGGCTTCGAGGATCTGCGGCTGGCCGCCGAGGTCGTTGAACATCGCGACCGGATCGCCGCCGTTGCGGATCATCAGCTGGCCCTTGCCGTCATAGCCGAAGCGCCGCGTCTTCAGCACCGCGGGCTGGCCGACCGCGTTGAGCGCGGCCGTCGAGACCATCGGCTGAATCGACCGCGGCGAATTTCGCGGTGCCGATGCCGAGACTCTTCACGAATTCCTTTTCGGTGAGCCGGTCCTGCGTGATCGCCAGCACCTTCGGATCGGGCAGCACCGGCTTGCGCGCGGAGAGGAACGTCGCGGTCTCGGCCGGCACGTTCTCGAACTCGTAGGTGACGACGTCGACATCCGCGGCGAAGCGGTCGAGCGCCGCCATGTCGGCATAGTCGGCTTCCGTCACGCGGCGCACGACGTCGAAAGCGGGCGAGTCCGGATCGGGACACAGCACGTGGCACTTGAAGCCGAGCCGCGCCGCCGCGAGCGCGAGCATGCGGCCGAGCTGTCCGCCGCCGAGAATGCCGATGGTGGCATCGGGCCCGAGCGGCCGAGACGCTGCGCGATCACGCCTTGTCCTCGGGCGCTTCCGCGACGGCGTCGGTCTGCTTCTTGCGCCAGGCTTCCAGCCGCTTCGCGAGCTTCGCGTCGCTGAGCGCCAGCACGCTCGCGGCGAGCAGCGCCGCGTTGATGGCGCCGGACTTGCCGATCGCGAGCGTTCCGACCGGCACGCCGGGCGGCATCTGCACGATGGAGTAGAGCGAGTCGATGCCGGACATCGCCTTGGACTCGACCGGCACGCCGAACACCGGCAGCGTGCGTCATCGCGGCGGTCATGCCGGGCAGGTGGGCGGCGCCGCCCGCGCCCGCGATGATGACCTTATGACCGGCAGCCTTCGCGCCGCGCGCGAACGAATAGAGCCGGTCGGGCGTGCGGTGCGCCGAGACGATGCGCTTGTCGTAGCCGACGCCGAGCGCCTCGAGCGTCTCGGCGGCGTGCCGCATGGTCGGCCAGTCGGACTGGCTGCCCATGATGATCGCGACGGGTTTGGCCGCCATGCACGCCCTCTATCCGGCACCGGCCGAAACGAAGGCGCCATATAGGGGAACCGCGCTTGCGGGAGGCAAGCAGATACGCCTCGTTAACCATGTCGGCGCATCGTGTCGCCGGATTTCTGGCGGTGCAGGACGATGGCGAAGGGAAGCCCGGCCAAGACCAGGGCGGCGGTGCCGCCCGCGCGGACGCGCGTGCCGGCCGGCCGTCCGGTGCGCGACGAGTCCGAGCCGTATGCCGCGCAGCCGGCGCGCAACGTCCCGTCCGAACTCGCCGTTCTGCTGGGCGAGGTCCAGCGCCTTCAGGCCGAACTCACGGCCGCGCAAGCCAAGGTGAAGGAGCTGGAGGCGACCGCCGACATCGATGCGGTCACCGAGATCTTCAACCGGCGCGGCTTCGACCGCGAGCTCAAGCGCTCGCTCTCCTACGTGAAGCGCTACGGCACGCGCGCGGCGCTGTTCTACATCGATCTCGACGGCTTCAAGCCGGTCAACGACCGGCATGGCCATGCGGCGGGCGACGCCGTGCTCAGGACGGTCGCCGACCCTGCTGACGCGTACCGTGCGTGCCTCCGACACGGTCGCGCGGCTCGGCGGCGACGAGTTCGGGCTGATCCTGTGGAACCTGAGCGAAGGCGACGCCGCCGCGAAGGCCTGGGCGCTGGAAGCCGCCATCACCGAGGCCGGCATCGAATGGGAAGGCGAGGCGCTCTCGGTCGGCGCCTCGATCGGCTTTGCGATGCTGGGCCCGGCGGACGAGCTGGCCGACGTGATGGCCAAGGCCGATCACGCCATGTACGCGCGCAAGGCGGAGCGGAAGGGCTTATCGGGCAGCCGCTACTTCGAGATGAAGGCCTGAGATCTGCTGCAAGGCGCTGATGATCGTAAGGAGGTTGCTGGCGCGCGGATTTCCCTTCGGTCCCAGCATTCGCATCAAGCTTTTCGTTGGCGTGCCGGTTTCCTTGGCGAGCCCCTCGAAGCCGACCGTCGCATTGATGTAGTCGCGCAGAATCGCCTTGCCGGTTTCGATTTCACCGGACAGCAGCAGCTCGACCGCTTCAGTCAACAGTGCCTCGCGAAAGGCGGGATCGCGCGCGGCGCGCGCCTTGACGGTTGCTTTGAAATCTCGTGTGAGTGGCATCTATGTTCCTTTCTTGCGGCGCCGTATTCGACCCACCGCGCTTGCGCCGTTTCGATATCGCGCTGCTGCCGACGCTTAGTGCCGCCTCCAAGCAGACGATCTGGTCTCCATCTCTGCCAAGATAAATGCGATAGCCCGGCCCAAAGTCGATGCGGTATTCAAGAACGCCAGCACCGACGCTCTTTACGTTCGAGAGATTTCCCCGCCTCATTCGTTGCAACGCGACCGTCACCTTCGCGGCCGCCTGGGGATCGAGGCCGTCGAACCAGCCGGCGAAAACGCTGGTCCCTGCGGCATCCAGATATTCGACGATGTCACGCTATATAGTATCGTATGTGTTACCAATAAAGTCGGCCAACATGCGTTACGCAATGATGTCCGGCGTGAGCTGATCCTCAATGAAAGTGATGCGGTCACGCAGGTGCAATTTGCGCTTTTTCAGCCGCTGGACCTGCAGCAGATCCGACCCCGGAGACACCTGCAGCGCCTCGATCGCGGCATCGAGGTCGCGGTGCTCCTGTAGCAGGCGCGCCAACTGGGCGCGGAGCTCGCGTTCTTCCTCTTTGGTCATATGTCGTAACGGTTAAGAGCCGCCCGGCGCCCCGCAGACGGCGCCGAAACCTTAACAAGTATCGCGCGTTAAGCGCAGGGCATCAAGGCCGCGGAGGTGATCTGCCGAGGTACGGATAACGGGGAATTGACGCACCGCACAGCCAACTGCCCGTCGACTTGTTGCGACCCTTCTGGCACACTCGAATTCGTCAGGAATCTGACACAGGAGGCTTCATAGATGTCCATCCAATCGCATCTTGCGGAACTGGAAAAGAAGCACCAAGCGTTCGAAGCTGAACTCGCTGATGCCCTGGCGCATCCCTCGGTCGACGACATCGACGATCGTGGAACTGAAACGCCGCAAGTTGCATGTGAAGGACGAAATTGCCCGCTTGAAGCAGCCACGAAAGCGCAAGCGTACACTAGGTTCGGGCGCAGGCGGCAATCATCGGCGCCGTGGCGCGGCCACGGAACAGCATTGCTTATTTTCAACGGACCGCCGGTTCTCAGATGCGAGGCCGGCGGTTTTGTTTTTCGCTATGCTCGGCGGCAGAAATTTCGCGGAGGATGTGGTGAAGCGCACCGCGCAGCTTGTCGCCGCTTTCAGCCTTGCGCTCGCGGGCGCCGCCGTCGCGCAGGACTATCCGGCGCGGCCGATCACGCTGGTGGTGCCGTATGCGGCGGGCGGCGGCAACGACGTGATGGCGCGCATCGTCGCCGAGAAGATGAGCAAGTCGCTCGGCCAGCAGATCGTGATCGAGAACAAGGGCGGCGCGGGCGGCTCGATCGCGACGCGTCAGGTCGCGAAGAGCCGCGCCCGACGGCTACACGCTCGGCCTCGGCGGCACCGGCACGCTCGGCATCAATCCGACGCTCTATCCGAATGTCGGCTACGACCCGCGCAAGGACTTCGCGCCGGTTGGCCTGATCGCGACCAGCGCGCTGGTCGTGCTGGTGCATCCCTCGGTCGAGGCAACCTCGATTGCCGAATTGATCGCGCTCGCGAAACGTGAGCCGGGCAAGCTGAACTATGCGTCGGCCGGCTCCGGCAGCGGCATCCATCTCGGCTCCGAGCTGCTCGCCCACATGGCGGGCATCAAGCTCACGCACATTCCCTACAAGGGATCGAGCCCGGCGCTCACCGATCTGCATCGGCGGACACGTGGCGATCTATCTCTCGTCGCTGCCGCCCGCGATCGCGCTGGTGAAGGAAGGCAAGGTGCGCGCGCTCGCCGTCACCGGTCCGGCGCGTTCGCCGATCTTTCCCGATCTGCCGACCGTCGCCGAAGCCGCACTGCCCGGGCTACGAGGCGGTGCTGCATTACGGCATCGTGGCGCCGGCCGGCACGCCGCAAGTCATCGTCGACAAGCTCAATGCGGCGCTGCGGGCCGCGCTCGCCGAGCGACGACGTGCGGGCGCGCATCCTTGCCGACGGCGCCGAGCCGCTGCCGACGACGCCGGCCGAATACGCCGCCGACATCGACGCTGAGGAGACGAAATGGTCGAAGATCGTGAAGATGTCGGGCGCGAAGGTGGAGTGATGTCGTTCCGGGGCACGTGCGAAGCACGTGAGCCCGGAACCCATAACCACAGGCCGTGCGACTTACGAAGATTCGTGGTTATCGATTCCGGGCTCCGGCCTGCGGCCGGCCCCGGAATGACCAGCTTGGGGATTTGTGATGCCGAGTGCAATTAGATTTGCCGCGCTGTTCACCTTAGCGATGTTGGCGCTTCCTGCGCACGCCCAGGACTACCCCACCCGCACCATCACGCTGATCGTGCCCTATCCGCCCGGCGGTGGCGTCGACGCGATGGCGCGCATCGTCGCCGACAAGCTTTCGGCCGCGCTCGGCCAGCAGGTGGTGGTCGACAATCGCGGCGGCGGCTCGGGCCTCGTCGGCACGCGCGCGGTGGTGAAGGCCGCGCCCGACGGCTACACGCTGCTGCTCGGCCACACCGGCACGATCTCGATCAATCCGAGCCTCTACGCGAATGCCGGCTATCGATCCGCGCAAGGATTTCGCGCCGATCGGGCTGATCGCCTCCATGCCGGTCGTGCTGCTCGCGCATCCGTCGTTTCCGGCCAAGACCATCGCCGACATCGATCGCGCTTGCGAAGAAGGCAACCCGGGCAAGCTACAACATCGGCACGTCGGCGGTCGGCACCGGCGGCTACATGTCGGCCGAACTGTTCAAGTCGATCACCGGCGTCGACGCGCAGATCATCCCCTACAAGGGGACGCGCCGGCGTGATGAACGATCTGCTCGGCGGCCACGTGCCGGTTGCGTTCGGCGTCTGCCGCCGGCGCTCGGCAATATTCAGGCGGGCAAGCTGCGCGCGATCGCGGTCGCGAGCCCGACGCGCTTGAGCCTGTTGCCCGACGTGCCGACTGTCGCGGAGTCGGGCCTGCCCGGCTTCGAAGCTGTGCTGCACTACGGGCTGCTCGCGCCGGCCGGCACGCCGCGCCCGATCGTCGACAGGCTCAACAAGGAACTGCGCAAGCTGGTCGATACCGACGAGGTGAAGAAGCGCATCCACTCGGAGGGCGGCGATCCGCTGACCTCGACTCCGGACGAATACGCCGCCGACATCGACCGCGAAGAGACGAAGTGGGGCGCGCTGATCCGCAAGCTCAATTTGAAGGTGGACTGACGCCACTTGCATCGCGAGGCGATCCGGCTCCAACATCGCACGAGAGTGCCAGGGAGGATCGCGTGCAAGGTTCGTTCGATTACATCGTCGTCGGCGCGGGTTCGTCGGGCTGCGTGCTGGCCAATCGCCTCACCGCGTCGGGCCGCCATCGCGTACTGTTGCTCGAGGCCGGGGGCGAAGACCGCAATCTCTGGATCCATGTGCCGATCGGCTATGCGAAGCTGTTCACCGACGCGAAGCACAACTGGCTCTACAATTCCGAGCCCGAGCCGGAACTGAACGGCCGCCAGATCATCCAGCCGCGCGGCAAGGTGCTGGGCGGTTCCTCGTCGATCAACGGACTTCTCTACATCCGCGGGCAGGCGGAGGATTTCAACCACTGGCGCCAGCTCGGCAATACGGGCTGGAGCTTCGACGATGTGCTGCCGTATTTCCGCCGCTCCGAGGACCAGCAGCGCGGTGCGGACGACCTTCACGGCGCCGGCGGGCCGCTGTCGGTGCGCGATGTGAGCGAAGGCCATCCGCTGTGCGAGGCCTTCATCGAGGCGTGCGAGCAGGCCGGCCTGCCGCGCAATGACGATTTCAACGGGCCGACGCAGGAAGGCGCCGGCTATTTCCAGCTCACCACGCGCAATGGACGGCGCTGGTCCACGGCGCGCGGCTATCTCAAGCCTGCGCGCAAGCGGCACAATCTCGCGGTCGTCTCGAACGCGCTGACGACGCGCATCCTGTTCGAGGGCCGCCGCGCGGTCGGCGTCGAGTACCGCAAGGACGGCGCGACGCACACCGCGCGCGCCAACGCCGAAGTGATCCTGTCGAGCGGCGCATTCAATTCGCCGCAACTGTTGCAGCTCTCCGGCGTCGGCCCGGCGGACCTGCTGCAACAGCACGGCATCCAGGTGGTCGCCGACATGAAGGGCGTCGGCGCCGATCTGCAGGATCACTATCAGGCGCGCTTCAACTATCGCTGCAACACGCGCAACACCATCAACGACATGATGGGCAGCATGGCGGGGCGGGTCGCCGCGGGTTTGCGCTATGCGTTGCTGCGCAAGGGCTTCCTTACGATCGGCGCGGGCTACGCGGGCGCGTTTGCGAAGACCGACCCCATGATGGCGACGCCCGATGTGCAGTTCCATTTCATCCTGTTCTCGGCCGACTCGGTGGGACAGAAGCTGCATTCGTGGCCGGGCTTCCTCGCCTCGATCTGCCAGCTTCGCCCCGAGAGCCGCGGCTTCGTGCGCATCAAGTCAACCGATCCCACGCAAGCACCTGCGATCCAGCCGCGCTACCTCACGGCTCAGGCGGACCGCGACTGCATGGTGGCCGGCATGAAGCTGCTGCGCCGCGTGATGAGCCAGCCGGCAATAATGCGCTACATCGACGAAGAGCTTGCGTTCGGACAGAAGATACAGAGCGACGACGATTATCTCGCGTACGTACGCCAGAGGGGCACCACCGTATTCCACCCGACCTCGACCTGCCGCATGGGGTCCGATGTCACGGCCGTGGTGGACGAGCGGCTGCGCGTGCACGGATTTACGGGCCTGCGCGTCGCGGATGCCTCGATCATGCCGACGGTCGTATCGGGCAACACCAATGCGGCCTGCGTGATGATCGGCGAGAAGGCCTCCGACATGATCCTCGCCGACGCGAGCGCGAAGCCGGCTGTCGCGGCGGCCTGATGGACGATTTCGACTTCATCATCGTCGGCGCCGGAAGCGCCGGCTGCGTGCTCGCCAATCGTCTGACCGCCGACGGCCGTCACACCGTGCTGCTGCTCGAAGCGGGCGGTGAGGATCGCGATATCTGGCTGCACATTCCGCTCGGCTATGGGCGGCACTTCACCAATCCACAAGTCAATTGGCTGTACGAGACCGAGCCGGAGCCCGAATGCCATGGCAGGCGCGTGATCCAGCCGCGCGGAAAAGTGCTGGGCGGTTCCTCGTCGATCAACGGGCTGATGTACATCCGCGGACAGGCCGAGGACTACGACCGCTGGCGCCAGCTCGGCAATGCTGGCTGGAGCCATGCCGACGTGCTGCCCTATTTTCGCAAGGCCGAAGATCAGCAGCGTGGCGCGGACGAATGGCACGGCGAGGGCGGGCCGCTTGCGGTTTCCGATCTGGGAAATCTGCCGATCTGCGAGGCGTTCATCGAAGCCGCCGAGCAGTGCGGCTACAGGCGCAATCCGGATTTCAACGGCGCGACCCAAGAGGGTTTCGGCTACTACCAGTTCACCACGCGCAATGGGCGGCGCTGTTCGACCGCGGTCGGCTACCTCAAGCCGGCGCGGCGGCGCGGCAACCTCAAGGTCGTTTCAAACGCGCTCGCCACGCGCGTGCTGTTCGAGGGCACACGCGCGACCGGTATCGCGTATTTGCAAGGCGATGCGACACACACCGCGCGTGCCAACCGGGACGTCATCCTCGCAGGTGGCGCATTCAATTCGCCGCAGCTGATGCAGCTTTCCGGAGTGGGGCCTGCGGCACTGCTGCGCGAGCATGGCATCGCGGTGATCGCCGACATGCCCGGTGTCGGCGCCGACCTGCAGGATCATTTCCACGCGCGGCTGGTTTTTCGCGCGACGCAGCCGGTTTCGGCGAACGACTTCTTCTCAAACAAGCTGCGCGGTCTCGCGGCGGGGCTGCGCTATCTGCTGCGCCGGCAGGGATTGCTCGCGATGGGCGCCGCCTATGTGGGTGGCTTCCTGCGCACCAACGAGGCCGCCGCTACGCCGGACGTGCAATGCCACATCATGCTGTTCTCCGCCGAGAGGATTGGCGGGCCGCTGCATGATTTCTCCGGCATCACCTGTCCGGTGATCGTGCTGCGGCCGGAAAGCCGCGGCACGGTGCGCATCAAATCCGCCGATCCGCTTACATCCCCCGCGATCGCGCCACGCTATCTCTCGGCGCAGAAGGATCGCGACACCACGGTCGCCGGCATCCGCGAACTGCGCCGCATCATGTCGGCGCCGCCGATGGCACGCTTCATCGAAGCCGAGCATGAACCGGGCGCCGACTGCGCCAGCGACGACGATCTCCTCGACTATGTGCGTAAGCGCGGGTCGACGGTCTATCACCCGACCTCGACCTGCCGCATGGGCAATGATCCCACGGCGGTCGTTGACGCGCGGCTCAAGGTCCATGGGTTCGAAGGCTTACGCATCGTCGATGCCTCGATCATGCCGGCGCTCGTTTCCGGCAATACCAATGCGCCCACCATCATGATCGCCGAGAAGGGCGCGGATATGATTCTGGAAGATTCCGCCCGTGGAACTCGCGCAACGACCGCGTGACGTTGCGCTCATTTCGAATCAGAAGTCGCGCCCCAGTTTGGTCGCGCTTCGTTCGCTTGCCGATTCGGCGTCGATCAGGCACATGGCGGCGGGGCGTTCATCGGGTCGGGGAGACTGCGACATTGCATCGTGCCGCATTCGCGTTGGCGTTCTTGATTCCCGCAACAGCATCCGCGAACAACTCAAAGGTCGAGCGGATGCTTGAGAAGCTCGATCCGGACGCGCGCTTCGAGCAAATCTGCGATCTCGAGGCCGCGAAGCGCATCAGCAAGGACAAGGCCTATCGGCCCGAGCGCGCGATCGTCAGTGCGCTCGGCGAGCCGAAGGTCGCCGCCACGACCATGAGCGGCACCGGCGGCGCGTTCAAGAGCAAGGGGCAGTGGTTTCAGTTCTCCTTCACCTGCCGGACCTCGCCCGACCACATGCAGGTGCAGTCGTTCAGCTACCAGATCGGCGAGCCGATCCCGGCCGAGCAATGGGAGAAGAACGGGCTGTGGTAGCGGGTCTCCGCGCCCGTCGTCTCAAGAGCCAGGCAGGAATACCTGGCGCGAATACCACGGCACCGAGGTTGCGGTGATCAGTTGCTCGGAGCCGTCGAGCAATGCGCCGATCTTTCCCCCTGACGCCTTGAAGGAGAAGTTGCGCAATCGGTCCGCGGCGCCATCGGGGCCGCGCACGACGTCCGCCGCCATCTCGAAACGGTAGATGCGGTAGAATTCGGGCTTGGCGGCCGAATAGACATTCCCGTCGACCTTTTGCTTCACCGGCAGTCCACGCACGTACTGCAGCTGGATCTGCGCCGACCCGCCGTCATCGCCGGTGAAGGCCCATGTCTCCTGGACGTTCGACACGCCTTCGATATCGGAGCGGATGTGGCGCTCGACCTGCGCCCGCGCCGGGCCATAGGCACCGTAAGAGCCCGGAGCAGCTCTCGCACTCGAGACGTAACCGGCGATCACCATGTTGCCGCGCACGTCTGTGCCGGCTTTTCTCACCGGTACACCAAGGCTGATGACGCGCACCGGATCGACCGGCTTGCCTTCGGCGTTGTTGACCATCTGCGGATCGACGAGTGTCACACGCAGATTGGCGCCGCCCGCACGTGGCTCAACATCCCAGCCGTCGGGCAGCATCTTCTTCAGCGCGGCATCCGACACCTTGAAATCCAACAAGGTGCGCGTGTCGACGTTCGAGGAAACGAATTTCTCCTGAGCAAGCGCCGGGGCGGCGACGAGCAGCGCGGCGGCAACAAGCAGTGCACGCATGGCGTCCTCCCATCGGGCTCTGATTGGCCCGCGGGAACTCTCGCAGAAATGGAGGGGCGGCGGAAGGCGGGGTACTGAAAGCTCAGACCTTGCGCAGCACAAGACGCGGATCGAAGTGGAAAGCGCGCGTTGAAACGATCTTGACCTCGCGCATCCGCGGATGAGCCGGATTGAGAATGAGATTCGTCTCTTCGGGCACCACAACCGATGGCACTTGAAGCACGAGGTCGTGGCCGCGGCTGATCCACGTCTCTCCAATAGCCTGACACGCCGCGAGCGGATTCGCGGACGCCAGCAGTTCGGCCAGTCGTTCCGGTGACACGCGCGTGATTTCGATCATATCCGGAGTCGAGATTTGAACCGCGGTAAGTACTGGCAACGCATCGCGCATCCGGGGTGGCAGGTGCACGTAAACTTCCAGGACACTCAGCGAGAGGTGTTCCGACGTGTAGAGAGCGGGTAGACCGATTGGGTTCCAGCGCCCGCCCTCGATCCTGCCGCCTTCGCCATCAAGGTGCTCGGCAAACTCTGGACGAGCCAGCCGCCAAGCCAAAGGCATCAGATATAAATGCCATGCGCGAAGCGCATCAGCGCAGCCTCGACCTCACGCGCGCCCGAGTTCGGTCTCGGCAAGCTCGAGGGGTATCTTGTCTCCGAGGGCCGGAACGGGAAGGCTGAGATATTTGCGCGCAAAACTCACATCGCCGAAGGCTCTTATGGCTACCTCGGTGACCCGCAACAGCCGCGCAACAGCGTCGGCTTCGAGCGGTTTCAGCGTTTCACGATTCGTCAACCGGCGCTTGAAGGTGCGCTCGGGAACCACACGGTAGACAGCCTTGGCTGGCAACACACCCCGGTCGATCAGCTCCTGCACGCGCCTCGCCGGCACGCCGCGCACGATGTCGTCATGCAGAAAAGGCTGTGCCTCTTCAGCAAAGCCCCTGGGTTTAAGAACGCTTTTGAGCTTGCGGGCGGCGCGGGCCATGGTCGGCTCCTTTTGCACCGCAAATATAGTGCGTTGCGGCAAATGCCGCAAGATATCCGGCAAATGCCGAAGCAAGATCATCGGCAGAGCAGTGGGAGAAGAACGGGCTGTGGTAGCGAGGTTGCGCGACCACTCCCTCCATGCTGTTGATTATTGCGATTAATGGGGGTACATTAATTGGCGTGGCGATCACATGGACCGAAACCAAGCGCCACAAGGTTCTGCAGGAACGTGGCCTCGATCTGGCCCGCGCGGATGAAATCTTCGCCGGCAGAACGGCGACGAATCCGACACACGGCGGCGCGACGGGAGAAATTCGATACATCACCGCCGGATTTCTCGACGAACGTTTGGTGGTGATGGTCTGGACGCCGCGCGGTGATGGACCGCACATCATTTCGATGAGGTATGCTCATGCGAAAGAGCAAAGATTCTGGAAAGAAGAAATGGGTAGACCCGGATGATGCGCCGGAGCTGACGCGTGAATTCTTCCGAAGGGCTGATGTCTATGAGGGCGACAAACTCATTCGACGCGGCCGGCCGCCGGTTGGTGAAAAAACCAAGCAGGCCGTGAAACTCCGGCTCTCACCGATCGTGCTCGATCATTTTCGCGCGGGCGGGGCTGGCTGGCAGACCCGCATCAACGAGACGCTGGAAAAAGCAGTGCAGCGCGAGAAGAAAAGGGCGAGAGGATAGCCTTACGCCCCCTTCGCCATCTCGCGCAGCTTGAATTTCTGGATCTTCCCCGTGCTCGTCTTCGGCACTTCGCCGAACACGACGTGGCGCGGCACCTTGTAGCCCGCGAGGTTCGCCTTGCAGTGCGCGATGATCTCCTCGGCTGTCACCTGCGCGCCCGGCTTCAGTTCGACAAAGGCGCAGGGCGTCTCACCCCACTTGTCGTCCGGCTTGGCCACCACGGCGGCGGCCTGCACGGCAGCGTGCTTGTAGAGAGCGTCCTCGACCTCGATCGACGAAATATTCTCGCCGCCGGAGATGATGATGTCCTTGGAGCGGTCCTTGAGCTGGATGTAGCCGTCCGGATGCATCACGCCGAGATCGCCGGTGTGAAACCAGCCGCCCGCGAACGCCGCGTCGGTCGATTTCTTGTTCTTCAGATACCCGCGCATCACCACATTGCCGCGCATCATCACTTCGCCGAGCGTCGCGCCGTCGCGCGCCACCGGCACCATCGTCTCCGGGTCCATCACGTCGAGCGCTTCGAGCGCGCCGTAGCGCACGCCCTGGCGCGCCTTCTTCGCCGCCTGCTCGGCCGCCGGCAGCGCATCCCATTCGGTGTGCCAGTCATTCACCACCGAGGGCCCGTAGCACTCGGTCAGGCCGTAAAGATGCGTGACGTTGAAACCCGCCTCCTTCATGGCGGCGAGCACGGCCTCGGGGGGCGGCGCGGCGGCGGTGAAGAACTCCACCACATGCGGGAGCGGCTTTTTCTCGTTCTCCGGCGCGTTGAGCAACGTCGCCATCACGATCGGCGCGCCGCACAGGTGCGTGACCTTGTGATTGGCGATCGCGTCGAACATCGCGGGCGCGCGCACCGCGCGCAGGCACACATGCGTGCCGGCCACCACCGAGATCGACCATGGAAAGCACCAGCCGTTGCAGTGGAACATCGGTAGCGTCCACAGATACACCGGATGCTTGCCCATGTGGCAGGTGACGATGTTCCCGAGCGCGAGCAGTTGCGCGCCGCGATGGTGATAGACCACGCCCTTGGGATCGCCGGTCGTTCCGCTTGTGTAGTTGAGTGCGATCGCGTCCCATTCGTCGTCCGGCATGTGCCAGGCGTATTCGGGATCGCCCTCCACGACGAACTCCTCGTATTCGATACTGCCGAGCCGCTCGCCGGGGCCGGAATACTCCGGGTCGTCGTAATCGATCACCAGCGGCTTCACCTTGCAGAGCGCGAGGGCTTCCTTCGAGGTCTTGGAAAACTCGCGGTCGGTGATCAGGATTTTCGTTTCGGCATGATCGAGCGAGAACGCGATTGTTCCCGCATCGAGCCGCGTGTTGAGCGTGTTGAGCACGCCTTGCGTCATCGGCACGCCGTAATGCGCCTCGAGCATCGCGGGCGTGTTCGCGAGCATCACCGACACCGTGTCGCCGCGCTTGATGCCGCGCTTCGCCAGCGCCGAGGCGAGTTTTCGTGCGCGCGCATAAAATTCCGCGTAGGTGCGCCGCAGCGGTCCGTGGATGATCGCAGTGTGTTTCGGATACACGGCCGCGGCTCGCTCCAGGAAAGTGAGCGGCGTCAGCGGCTGGAAATTCGCCGGATTGCGATCGAGATCGATGTCGTAGGGGTTCTGCGGCATGGTCCCTCCGCCTCCACGTTAGCGAACATGCCGGCCGGCAATCAATGTCGCTGCTATACAGCCTGAGTGCGCGCCATTAGTGTGATCGCCGTGGAGGCTTCATGCGCGGCCCTTTGCTATCGCTTGCCTTCTTGTGCGCACTCATGGCGCCGGTCCTCGCGGCGAGCGACAAGGATTTCGCCGATTGCGTGGATGACAGCGACATCGATCGCCTGATCGCGGCCTGCACGCGGGTCGGCCAGGACCGGAAGGAAGATGCCGAGGCTCGTTCGGATGCCTACTACAACATCGGGCAGGCTTATTCGCGAAAGGGGGACCGCGACCGCTCCATGGGCGCCTACAGCGAGGCGATCACGCTCGACCCCAAGAACACCTGGGCGATCTACAACCGGGCAGCCGGCCATCTCACCAAGCGCGACTACGATCGCGCGATTGCGGACGCGAGCGCCGGCATTCGGATCGATCCCAAGGTCGCGTGGGGTTATCTCAACCGTGCCATCGCGTATCACGTGAAGGGCAATCTCGACGCGGCGCTCGCCGACTATCAGGCGGCGCTCGCGCTCGACGCCCAATTTTCGGCTGCGCTTTACGGCCGCGGCCTGCTTCGCATCAAGAAGGGCGAGACCGCCGGCGCGGCCGACGTGGCCGCCGCGAAGGCGATCCGCCCCGAGGCCGGCCGCCCGGAAACCGAGACCCTATTTTCAGCACATGGGTTGAAGTGAACGCCGCGGGTCACCGCGCCATGAGCTGCGGCGGCAGCGGCATTCCCTTCGCGGCCATCACGGCGCGCAGACGATCCGGGTAATCGGTGATGATCCCGTCGACGCCGAGCGCGATCAGGCGCTCCATGTCGGCGCGCTCGTTCACGGTCCAGGGGATGACCTTCAGCCCGAGCGTCTTCGCGGCGGCGATATCCTCTGCCTTGGCATTACGGTAGAGCGGCGACCACGTCGCGCACTCGGCCGCCGCGACGAGGCGCGGGACCGAGCCGGCGACGTCGTCGATATCGAGGCCGGCGGTCCAGGGCGAGGGGCCGCGCGCGCCGCGCCGGATGGTGTCGAAGGTCAGCGCCTCGGCGGTAAGGCACACGCGCTCGATCTCCGGCGCGATGGTTTTCATCGCCATCAGCGTGCGCCAGTCGAACGACTGGATGCTGACGCGCGCCGCAAGGCCCGCGTCGCGCACGGACTTGGCGACCGCCGCCGCAAAGGTTTCGGGGTCCGGCGTCTCGGCGCCGGAAGTCGGCGTGATCTTGGTTTCGATATTGAAGCGCACATGATCGGCGCCGGCCCGGCGCACGAGATCGAACAGCTCGGCGAGCGTGGGGATGCGCGCGCCGTCGGCCGGGCGCTGCTCCGGAAAGCTCGCCGCGTAGGGTGAGCCCGGTTTCAGCCGGCCGACGTCGTAGCGCTTTACTTCGGCAAGCGTGAGCGAGCGGATCGCCGGACCTTCCGTCTCGAGAAACTTGCCGTCCGGCCCGCGCGTGTGATCGGGATTGAGACGGCGGTCGTGGCTGACGACGAGCACGCCGTCTTTCGTCATCGCAAGATCGAGTTCCAGCGTCGTGACGCCGATCGACAGCGCTAGCGCGAAAGCCTCCAGCGTGTTCTCGGGCGCGAGGCCGCGCGCGCCGCGATGGCCTTGGCTGTCGAACGCGTGCGCTGCCCCGGCAAGCAGCCCCGGCAGCAGGGCGATCAGCGCCAACCGGCTTTTCGTGCGCTCCCTCATGGCCCGCAGCATAGCCTTCCGGCGCAACAATCCGGTAACGGCGATCCGGATCGACGCGCCGCCTTCTCAAACGCGCCGGTCTGGCTCACAATGCCCGGGACATTGCGCTGAACCCGAAGGGGAGGGATTCATGAGCGACGTCGCAAAGCCCGCGGCGAAGAAATACGAGAGCTTCGCCGAATTCTATCCGTTCTATTTGAGCGAACACGCCAACGGCACCTGTCGGCGGCTGCATTTCGTCGGCTCTTCGCTGGCGCTCGCCTGCCTCGCAGCACTGATCTACACGCGCAATCCGTGGTGGCTGCTGGCCGGAATCGTGTGCGGCTATGGCTTTGCCTGGATCGGGCACTTCGTGTTCGAGAAGAACCAGCCGGCCTCGTTCAAGCAGCCGCTCTACAGCCTGATGGGCGACTGGAAGATGTTCTGGCAGATACTGACGGGCAAGATCGCGTTTTAGGAATTCGATATGGACGC
This sequence comes from uncultured Alphaproteobacteria bacterium, assembly GCA_963778455.1. GTDB lineage: Bacteria > Pseudomonadota > Alphaproteobacteria > Rhizobiales > Xanthobacteraceae > PALSA-894. Next base: position 277,527 of record CAVZUL010000003.1, on the reverse strand, counting down.
CCGCACGAGCCGCTACCACGAGGTCTACGCGCGCGCGATGCGCGACCCGGAAGGCTTCTGGGGCGAGGCGGCGCAGGCAATCGACTGGTACGAGCCGGCAAAGAATGTGTTCGACAAGGATGCCGGCGTGTACGGCCGCTGGTTCACGGGCGCCTCGTGCAACACCTGCTACAATGCGGTCGACCGCCACGTGGAGCGCGGCCGCGGCGCGCAGCCCGCGATCATCTACGACTCGCCCGTCACCGACACCAAGCGCGTCATCACCTTCGCCGAACTCTTGAGCGAGGTGAAAACGCTCGCCGCCGTGCTGCAGGATTTCGGCGTCACGAAGGGCGACCGCGTCATCCTCTACATGCCGATGGTGCCCGAGGCGCTGTTCGCGATGTATGCCTGCGCGCGGCTCGGGGCGATCCATTCTGTGGTGTTCGGAGGTTTCGCGGCGAAAGAACTCGCGACACGCTTGGACGATTGCAAGCCGAAGCTGATCCTCTCGGCCTCCTGCGGCATCGAAGGGGCGCGCGTCGTGCCGTACAAGCCGCTGCTCGATGCGGCGATCGAGCTCTCAAGCGCGAAGCCGGAAGGCTGCCTGATCCTCGCGCGGCCGCAAGCCGAAGCCGCACTGATCCCGAAGCGCGACCACGACTGGGCGACGCTGCGCGATGCCGCCAGCAAAGCCGGCAAATCCGCCGATTGCGTGCCGGTGCTCGCGACCGACCCGCTCTACATCCTCTACACCTCCGGCACGACCGGCATTCCGAAGGGCGTGGTGCGCGACAATGGCGGCCACATGGTCGCGCTCGCCTGGTCGATGAAGAACCTCTACGGCGTCGAGCCCGGCGAGGTGTACTGGGCCGCCTCCGACATCGGCTGGGTGGTCGGCCACAGCTACATCGTCTACGCGCCGCTGTTTCACGGCTGCACCACCATCCTCTACGAGGGGAAGCCCGTGGGCACGCCCGATCCCGGCGCATTCTGGCGCGTCATCTCGGAGCACAAATGCGCCGCGATGTTCACGGCGCCGACCGCGTTCCGCGCGATCAAGAAGGAAGACCCGCAGGGGAAGTTCTTCACCAAATACGATCTGTCGAAATTCCGCACGCTGTTCCTCGCGGGCGAGCGCGCCGACCCGGACACGATCGCGTGGGCGGAAAATCTGCTGAAAGTGCCGGTGATCGATCACTGGTGGCAGACCGAGACCGGCTGGTGCATCGCCGGCAACCCGATGGGCCTCGGGATGCTGCCGGTGAAGCACGGCTCGCCGACCGTCGCGATGCCGGGCTACGACGTGCGCATCGTCGATGAGCAGTGCCGCGAAGTGCCGCGCGGCCAGATGGGCTCGATCGTCGTCAAATTGCCGCTGCCGCCGTCGTGCCTGCCGACCCTGTGGCAGCAGGACGAGCGCTTCCGCGAGAGCTACCTCGCCGAATTCCCCGGCCACTACAAGACCGCGGACGCGGGCTACCAGGACGAGGACGGCTACCTCTTCATCATGGGCCGCACCGACGACATCATCAACGTCGCGGGCCACCGGCTCTCGACCGGCGGCATGGAGGAAGTGCTGTCCGGCCACCAGGACGTCGCCGAATGCGCGGTCATCGGCATCGCGGATGCGCTCAAGGGCGAGGTGCCCTGCGGCTTCATCGTGCTCAAGGCCGGCGTCGACCGCGAGCCAAGCGAGATCGAGAAGGAGATCGTCGCGCTGGTGCGCGAGAAGATCGGGCCCGTGGCGGCGTTCAAGCTGGCCATCACGGTGCCGCGCCTGCCCAAGACGCGCTCGGGGAAAATCCTGCGCGGCACCATGAAGAAGATCGCCGACAAGGAAGCCTGGACCATGCCCGCCACGATCGAGGACCCGAAGGTGCTCGAGGAAATCGGCGGCGCGCTGAAGGAGAAGGGGATAGTCTCCTAGGCGAGCGAGGAACGATGATGGAGCTTTCTGATTATATATCGGTATTTTGGAAATTGGTGCTTTTGCCTGTGGCCGCCGCGATCATTGGCGCCATAATCAAAGGACGGTTGGAAGATCGTCGCCTATTTAAGCTGCAAGAAGTCCGAAAAGTTTCAGGTAAGTGGGTTGGCCGACTGAAGGTCACGAGCACGAGGGATACCCCTGAGCGGATTATTTTTTTCTTCGATGAGAAGCGCGCTTGGCATCCTTCTTACTGGCTTAACCCCAAACTGGTTACGGGACGTATCGAGATTGGCGAAGATAGGATCGAGTTCAGAGGAGGGTACTGCACCGCCGTCAATCTCCTGCTCGACTACCAGTCGGCCCGAAAAGATATTCTTCAGTTTGGCAGCATCCTTTTCAAGGTTGACAGCGGCCTGTCGTACCTGGAGGGGTGGTTGATCGGATTTTATGATGGCGAGTTCTTCGGAAGAATTGAACTTGAGCCAGAGTAGAGTCGCGCGCGTCGTAAGGAAATAGGCGGGCACGCTGCGCTTTGCCCGCCTACGGAAAGGGGAATTCAGAACATAGAGCGAAGCCAATTCGCCAGAGCTGAACGGCCAAATCGACGGGAGGGGTGTCATGCGCATCATTCGATATTGCGTCGCCTTGCTTGGGCTTTTCTGCATCTTAGCTGTGCCTGCGTCGGGCCAAGACAAATACCCGAACCGCCCGGTGAAGTTCGTGGTGAGCTTCGCGGCTGGCGGCTCGAACGACATCATCGCGCGCGTGCTGTGCGAATGGCTGTCGGAACATCTCGGCCAGCAGTTCATCGTGGAGAACCGGCCCGGCGGCAGCGGCAACGTCGGCGCGGCCTCGGTGCTCAATTCGCCGCCCGACGGCTACACGGTGATGTTCGTCGGCCCGAACAACGCGATCTCTGCCTCCGTGTTCAAGAAGCTGCCGTTCGACTTCCTGCGCGACAGCGCCCCGGTCGGCGGCATCATGACCTTGATCAACATCATGGTGGTGCCGACCTCGCTCCCCGTGAAGACGGTCGCGGAGTTCATCGCCTACGCCAAGGCCAATCCCGGCAAGGTCAACATGGCCTCGCCCGGCGCCGGCACCTCGCCGCACATGTCGGGCGAGCTGTTCAAGATGATGGCCGGCATCGAGATGCAGCACATTCCCTATCGCGGCGCGGGCCCGGCCTATCCCGACCTGATCACCAACAAGACGCAGGTGTTCTTCGACAACCTGCCGGGCTCGGTCGAGTTCGTGAAGACCGGCCAGCTGCGCGCGCTCGGCGTGACCTCGGCGAAGCGCTCGTTCGTGTTTCCCGATGTGCCGAGCATCGGCGAGACGATCCCGGGCTACGACGTGACGCTCTATTACGGCGTCTCGGCGCCGAAGGGGACGCCACCCGAGATCATCGCGGTGCTCAACAGGGCGATCAACGCCGCGCTCGCCGACCCGAAGATGAAGGAGCGCATCGCGGGCTTCGGCGGCGTGCCGCTTAGCGTGACGCCCGCCGAGTTCGGCAAGCTCGTCGCGGATGAGACCGTGAAATGGGAGAAGGTGGTGAAGACCGTCGGGCTGTCGATCGAGTGAGGACGGGGCGCGCAACACACTGCGTCATGCCCGGCCTTGTGCCGGGCATCCCGCTTAGGAAGGCACTGTGCCCACCTTGTCGGGATGGCCGGGACAAGCCCGGCCATGACGGGTTCTTATCTTTCCCTCTCCCCGCAAAGCGGGGAGAGGGTGCCCTCGCGTAGCGAGGGCGGGTGAGGGGCTTCGGGGGCATTCGCATGAAATCCATCCGCACGCCGGACTATTCGCTCTGGCAGAACTTCCTCCTGCTCGCCGGCCGCGTGCTGATGGGCTGGATCTTCGTCGAGGCCGGCTGGCGCAAGCTGTTCGCCATGGACGCGTTCATCGCGAATTTGACGAACCGGCGCGTGCCCTACGCGAGCGTGCTTGGCTGGATCGGCGGCGTGGTCGAATTCTTGGGCGGGCTCGCGCTCCTGCTCGGCTTCTGGACGCGCTGCTCGGCGCTGCTGCTGATCGTCTTCGTCATCGTGGCGACGCTGATCAGCCACCGCTACTGGGAATTCACCGACGCCGCCGCGCGGCGCATGCAGCAAAGCCATTTTTGGAAAAACCTCACCATCATCGGCGGGTTCGTGCTGATGCTCGTGACCGGGGCGGGCAGGTTTTCGGTGGATGGGTGGCGGAGGAGGTGAGGGGGGATCACGTTGGTAAGAAAAATTCGATCTTCCTGATACATCACACACGCAATTATACTATAAGATACATCTTGGGTCAGTAGGTCAAATCGGCCAGAGGGAAAAATGCGCGACGGCGTATACCTTTCAAGCAAGGCAGGGATAATTCTTTTTTTCTGGCTTCTTGTTGTAGCGACCTGCGGATTTTTGTTGCTGGGTCGAGAGCTTCTTGATGGGGCGTTCTTGTTAAACGACGCCTACATCTTCCAACGCGCCCTGAAATGCGGTCTTGGCACCGCTATGCTTGCTAACGCACTCTTCTATATTCGCAAGCTCTACAAGGACCTTTTTGCTCAGCTAGATGGACCTAAGTCGGCCGCGGCATCGTTGGCGACGCTTATGTACTTCTGTATCCGGCCTATCTTCGCCATCCTGTTTGCGTTGATCATCGTGGTATCCAGTGCGGCCTTTGTACATTCCGTCACTACGCACGAAAGTGCCCTCTCGGTTGGATTTGTATTCTTTTCAATTCTTTCATCCGGGTTAGCCGCAATCGTAACGGGGCGAACTCTCAAGCACTTTGAAAAGATCGCTGCCCAGAGCATTCATAAGATTGGGAGTGCGTGATGCCCGTTAGAATGAGACCAAATCTCAAACGAGGCTTGGCAATTGATGAGCTCGAAAAACTCGCTAATTCTCTTTTAGCCTTGAAACGCTCGTCGTTGCCAAGGCGCCCCATCGTCATAGAGTTTTGCGGTTCACCTAAATCCGGGAAAACGTCTTGTATCAACTCCCTCGCGATCTTCTTGAGGCGCAACGGACTTCGAACGATAGTCGTGGCGGAGCGGGCGGGCGTATGCCCGATCAATAACAAGTTCGATCCAAGCTTCAATATCTGGACAGGCTGTACTAGCCTAGTGCAACTGGCGGAGATATTGGCGAACCATTCACGCGACTATGATGTCGTGATTCTTGATCGCGGCCTATTCGATGCGGTTTGCTGGTTTCATTGGCAAGTCCACCACTCGAAACTTGACCAGGACCACTACCGGCGCTTCATCGAGTTCTTTTTGTCGCCCCGTTGGCTGGCAAAGACCGACCTTTTGTATATCTTTCGAGCTCAACCAGATGTCTCTCTTCAGAGAGAGTATTCAATGCTACTCACCAGGAAGTTGGGGAGTGTTATGAACCCAACAGTCCTATCTAGCTTTAATGAGTCGATTGAAGCATGCCGTTTAGAATTTGATGGTCGCTATAAGAGGGTACGGCAGATTCATACGGACGCAAAGGATCAAGATCAAGTCAGCTATGATGTAACTAAGGACATTTTGGAGACTCTTGATGACCTCATCTCGGAGAAGATAGGATATTTTCCTCGATCACTACTTGAGGACGTTAAAGGTGATACATTTGACCCGTCGATGTTATTTGAGCGCGTTAGAAAACTTGAGTACGCGAGCCGTATTCAAGTAGAGAAGAATAAGAGCGCGCTACAACCGCTGCCTGTTGCTGTGATAACCGACTTGGAAAGCCGACATGTGATAGTCGCGAGAAAGGCCCGTAAAGCTACATCGGATAGTTCGCCCGAGCGCCATAGAGATCTTATTTATTTTGGGGGCCACATTCGGGAGGAGGACCAGACGTTGAATCCGAGGTCAAGGAGTATTGCAGAGATTGCTTCTTGGTCTCTTTGGCGAGAGTTAAAGGAGGAACTCGATATCGATTATGTACCAGGAGATCACCCAGAACTTTGTATTTGGGATAGAGCTAATCCGCGTAGCGCGATGCATGTTGCTATCGTACATCATGTTCGATTGGATTTGAATTCGATTAAGCTGGTAACGGATAAGCTGGAGTTTACAAATAGGGGAGTGCAGATCGTCGACTCGAAATCAATTTTCGAAAAGAAGTATCGTTTCGAGAGGTGGAGTCAGCTTATCTTAGCCAGGATTTTAGGATGGAGAGATGAGCTAATCTAGCGACGGTGTCTATGCTTGATCGGCGAACAGTTTGGGCGCGCTCACTCCCGAACATATCGATCGATCCGGCGGCGAGCACGCTTGGCTTTGCCTGCCCTACGGCGCCCCGTGCCGCCATATAAACGTCGCTTGACATGATCCTATAGTAGCTTTATATTCCCTGCCTCTTTGCTTCGGCAAAGAGCGGGCTGCCGACAATGCGGCCCGGCGGTCGAGGCGGGCAGACGTGCTGGCCGAAGATCGCGGTGGAGCGCCGGGAGGCGCAGCGGTTCGGTGGCGAGGCCTCGCAAGCCTTGAGATCACCGCCCGCGCGCGCCTCGGGATGGGACTCGCAATCCCGTTCCTGCAAGGCGCGCTGGGGTGTCCGGCATAACGCACCGGCGCCCCACAAGGGCGCCGTAGCGCAGCGCCCTGGCGCCTCCCGGCGCTCCATTTTTTCTCTGCGGAGGAAGAAGGAAAACGGGACAGGGCAACCCGCGCCCTCTCCGAAACGGGCGGCGCTGCGTTGGCTAAATCGCCCCTCTTTCTCAGGTTGTTTACAAATCGTGCTCTGCCTTACATTGAGCGTTGGCAGTGCGCGTGGCGCGCAGGCGGGAGGTTTTCATGCCGTACAATCCGATCGCCTATGTCCGGGAAGCCGGCGCTCCGGGTGAGCTCGGCAAGCACGTCGCCGATATTCAGGGGAGCGGCCTCGTTACCGTGATCCTGGGAATGCTGCATATCGGGGACCCGGAGAAGGACAAGACGATGGAGCTCGGCGACTTCATCTACAACAACTATCCGGCCGACCTGATCGTCCGGGGAGGCAAGTTCAATCCGAACGGCACGCAAGCGATCAAGGATTGGCCCGCACAGGTCGCGCAACTCAAGCAACAGGGAAGCGTGAGCAGCGTGTTCCTGTCGATCGGCAGCCCACCGAAGTATTGGAAGGACTTCGGAGCCATCGAGAAAATGTTTAAGGCGGGTAACGCCGACCTGCTGAAGCAGAACATCGTCGCGCTGAAAGAGGCCTTCACCATCGGCGGTCGCTGCACGATCGACGGCTTCGACATCGACTGCGAAGAGGAATACGACATCCGTCCCGACACCGTTCCGGATTTTTGCGAAATCCTGTTCGCGCAAGGCTTCCAGGTGACCTTCTGCCCCTACCGGTCGCCGGACTGGTGGCAGCCGCGCATGCAAACGCTGTGGGACAAAGGCCGGTACGTGAGCGGCTGGAACCTGCAATGCTACGCGGGCGGCATGGGCAACTGGCAAGACCTTTCATCCTGGCTCGAAGCGTTGGCGAGCGTCGTCGGCAAGGAGAAGGCGCCTCGCTATCTGGTGCCCGGTTTCGCGGTCAAAAGCGCAACCGATGTCTGTCCGAAGAGCGACCGCATCTGCCCGTCGGAGGTCGAGAGGAGGGTCGCCGGCTGGAAGAGCCTCGAGCTGGGTGGCGTTTTCCTGTGGATGTATGACTCGCTGAACGAAACGAACAGCAGCATGTGCGACGGGAAGAACACGCTCACGGAATACGTCAAGGCGATCAAACAGGGATGAACAAGGTCTAGCTGTCTGCTCGCCGCGCGCGTTGGCTTCCTTTGTGAGCCCTCACCCTGAGGAGCGCCATAGCGCGTCGCAGACGCGCGTAAACGCGCTTATGGCGCGTCTCGAAGGGCGAGGGCGCTTGCATCGCTCGTGGCCATCCTTCGAGACGCCGCCTTTGGCGGCTCCTCAGGATGAGGTGTCTGCATGGTCCTTCGCGCCGCAATGCTGTAAGCCACGAGCGATGTCACAATCTCTCTGCCAATCCTGCGGCGCGTGCTGCGCCTATTCGCGCGACTGGCCGCGCTTCGCGCTCGAAACCGAGGAAGAGATTTTGGCGATCCCGCAAGCGCTGGTCGACGACGCGCGCGGCACGATGCGCTGCGCGGGCGACCGCTGCGTGGCGTTGTCCGGCGAGGTCGGCGTCGCAACCGCGTGCACGATCTACGCGCTGCGCCCCGAGGTGTGCCGCTCGTGTCAGCCGGGCGATGAGGCGTGCAACATCGCGCGTGCGCGGTTTAACCTCGCGCGGCTCCCGCCGGCTGAACTTGCAGCGCCCTGATCGCGTCCTCGGCGGCTTTCACGCCGGTGCGATAGGCGCCATGCGCGGTTGAGAAATCCGCCGCCGAACAATGCTCGCCCGCGAAGAACAGCCGTTGGTCGACCGGCGCGGCGAGTTTTGCGCGCATCGCATGCGCGCCTTCGCAGCCATACGAATAGGAGCCGAGCGCGAACGGATCGCGCGCCCACGCCGACTCGGCGATCGGGTGCAGGCGTTTGCGCATGTCGCCGCCGAGCGCGGCGCAAATCTGCTCGATCGCGAACGCCGCGAATGCGCCGTTGCCTTGCGTCTCGAGCAGCCGCGCGAATTCGCCGCCGAAATAGCCCTCGATCACCGGGCGGCCGAACGCGCGCAGCGTGTAGCTGCCGGTCTCGCGCGTGGTCGTGGAGCCGGAGAGGCGCGTATCCTGCGGCAACTCCTCGGCGCGGTCGACGGCGAGAAACACCTTGTCGGCGACGCCGAGCGGCAGCTGCGCGGCCTCGCGCTTGTCCGGCAGCGCGGGCGAAAAGCGCAAGCGTCCGTTCGCCATCACGCCGGGCGGCACAGCGACGATCACGCTGCGCGCGCGCGATGTCGCCGCGCGGCGTCACGACGCGCAGGCGCGCGCCGGAATGATCGATCAGGCTGACCGGGCAATCCAAATGGACGTCGAGGCCGGCCGCATAAGCCTCGATCAGCGCGCCATAGCCTTTCCGCACGCGCTTGTTCACGCCGCTGTCGCGATAGTGCGCGTATTCGTGCACGGTGATCTTCTCGGCTTCGGCGCCGTTGATGTAGGTCACCATCGCGCCGAGCATCGCGTTCCAGCGTCCGCCGGGCTCGAAGCACTCCGACAGCGGCCGGTCGCGCTTGTCCGTGGCGGCCGCTTCGATGCGCTTATAGTAAGCGCGCCCACGCGGCCCAATAGTCCTTCTGTTCGGTGGCGGAGAAATTCCCGTTGTAGGCCGGGCGTGCCCAGGGCGGCGGATAGTCGTCCACCGCGAAGCCGAGGCCCGGCGCGAGCGCGGACAGCTCGTTCTCGTCGGCCGAATGCAGCCAGCCGCAGCCGAGATCGAGCGCGAGGTCGCCTGTGCGGAAAGTCCAGGCGCGTCCGCCGATGCGATTGCGCGCTTCTACCAGCACCGCCGGCACGCGCGCATCGGCGAGCCGGCGCGCCGCCGCAACGCCGGCCGCGCCGGCGCCGATCACCACGACATCGGTTTCATGCGTGTCATCCGGAAGGACACATGCGCATTCGCCGCGCGGGCATCAAGGGCCGTTCCGGCGGGTCGGCCTGCTACGCCAAAAGGAGGTGCGAACCGGCGAATAGTCCGCATCCCCGCTGTGATTACGGCCGCATCTGCGATAGGCTGAGCGGGGGCGTGGGTCACTGTCATGACGACCGCACCGAACGTGCAGAACGACCAGCCGGATCCCGACGAAATCCGTGCGCAAGTCGAGCGGATGACCAAGAGCAATGTCTTCGTCAACTCGCCGCAGCTTTCCGCGTTTCTGTTGTTCGTCGTCGAGGCGACGCTGCGCGGCAAGAGCGAGCGGCTGAAGGGCTACACGATCGGCGTAGAGGTGCTGCGCCGCGACGTGAGCTTCGATCCGCAGATCGATCCGATCGTGCGCGTGGAGGCGACGCGGCTGCGCCGCGCGATCGAACGCTACTACGCCGGGCCGGGCGCGGACGACGCGATCATGATCGCGCTGCCGCGCGGCGGCTATGTGCCGCGCTTATCCGTGGCGCACGCGGACGCCGATCGCGGTCGCGCGGCGCCCGAGCCGGAGGCGCTCGCGCCGGGCAACGGCTTGCCGACCTTGCGCGTCGCGCCGTTCGTCGTCATCGGCACGCCTGGCGGGCTGGTCATCGACGGCGAAACGCTCAGCAGCAAGCTGTGCGAGGCCTTCGCGCTGTTCGACATGATCAATGTCATCGGCGCGGCGCCGGCGGCCCATGGTCGCTATGACTACCGGCTCGACGGCACGCTGGAGTATCGCGGCGACGAAACCGTCTGCCTCCGCTTCAGGCTTGTCGACAAGACGGACGAGACCGTCATCTGGTCGCGCACCTTCGAGGTTCAACCGGGCGAAAGCGTCAGCGAGATCGAACGCAAGATCATCCTCGAACTCGCGACCACGATCGTCCAGCGTTTCGGCATCATATGGTCGCACGAACGCGCCCGGCAGTTCGCCTCGGATGCCGGGGATCCGCGCTACCGGGCGCTGATGGAGGTGGGCGACGCGCTCCGTTCGTTCGACCCGCTCCGCGCGCGCGGAGAGCTGGAGCGACTCACCGCGCTCGACCCGAGCTTTGCAGCCGCATTTTCGTATCTGGGGGTCATCGATGCAGTCGGATACGTCCACGGCTTCAGCGATCCGGGCGACGCTACGGCGCTCGATCGCGCGCTGAAATCCGCGCGCCGCGGCGTCGAGCTGAAGCCGCACAGCGCGTTCGCCTACCACATTCTGTTTGTCGTCTTGTTCTTCCGCGGCGAGACGGAAGCCGGCTGCGCGGCAGCCGAGAAAGCAATTGCGCTCAATCCGTATGACGTTGCGATCCGCGCCGACTATGGCGGACGGCTGATCTTTGCCGGGGAGCTCGATAAGGGCATGGAGATGCTGCGCGACACCGTGCCGTTTGGTGCGATTCTGCCGGGGTGGACGCATTTCTATCTGTTTCTCGGACATTACCTGCGTGACGAGCTTCCCGAGGCGCGCTTTCACGCCGGTCAAATGACCAATGAGACGCATATCTACGGGCAGCTCTCTCGCGCGCTCATCGCGCATCGCGATGGGCAGGCCGAGGAGGCGCGGCGCACGATCCAGGCGATTCTGTCGGCGCACCCGCACTGGAAGGCTGATCCGCGGCGCGAGATCGGCAAGTTAATTACCGGAGCCGAGATTGCGGATCGTCTCGCGCGCGAGTTGGCGGATGCCGGACTGACGTAGCGGCATTCTACGCGTAGCGCGTGCAGTTAACCGTAAGTTTCTCCCGGTCCGCCGCTGCGGCATCCACATATGACGCAACGCCGCCATATGCGGCATCACCCCCATTGACGAGGTTACCCAAGTGCATTCGTGCAATCCCCCCGACGCGTTACCGGCTCAGGACGTATTCTGGATGAGCTCCGATTCTGATGACGATCAGCGCGATTCCGCCGGCCGTACCCAGACGGAATTCTCCATCACCGAGCTGGCGCAGGAATTCGGCCTGACGCATCGCGCGCTGCGTTTCTACGAGAGCCGCGGTCTTCTCTTTCCCCAGCGTGACGGACGGCGGCGCATCTTCAGCCGCGCCGACCGCGAGCGGCTGGCGCTGATCGTCAAGGGCAAGAAGCTTCGGTTTCACGCTCGCCGAAATCAGCCGGATGATCGAGGCGGAGTCCGACGCGAGAAGCGAGCACGCGCTGAAGCTCACGGCCGAGAAGTGTCTCGAGCAGATCGCGTTCTTCGAGCGCCAGATGCGCGAGGCGAGCGAAGCGCTCGACGGAGTTGCGCCAGATTCATCTGTCGCTCTGCATGCAGACGACCCAGCGCGGAAAACCGGACGGCGGTACGGCGTAATCTCGCCGCCTAGAAGCCTTCCAGCACGATCTTGCCGCGCGTGCGTGCCGCTCTCGATCTGCGCGTGCGCGCGGCGCAGGTTCGCGGCGTTGATCTTGCCGAAGTTCTCCGCGAACCGTCGTGCGGATCGTGCCGGCATCGACCATGCGGGCGACCTCGTTGAGCAGCTTGTGCTGTGCGTCCATGTCCGGCGTCTGGAAGGTCGAGCGCGTGAACATCGCCTCCCAGTGCAGCGAGGCGCTCTTGCCCTTGAGCTTGGCGAATTCGAACGGCTTCGGATCGTCGATCAGGCCGAACTTGCCTTGCGGCGCGATCACGTCGGCGATCGTGTCGAAGTGCTGGTCGGACTGGGTCACGCCGAAAATGTAGTCGACGAAGCGGTGACCGATTGCTTTCAGCTGCTCGGCCATCGGCTTTGAATGATCGATCACGTGATGCGCGCCGAGCTGCTGGCACCAGCCTTCGTCTCCGGCCGTGACGCGGTCGCGATCACGGTCAGTTTGGTCAGGGTGCGCGCGAGCTGGATCGCGATCGAGCCGACGCCGCCCGCGCCGCCGACGATCAGCAGCGATTTGCCCTCGCCGCCGCCGCGGGCGACGCGCGAAGCGGTCGAACAGCATCTCCCATGCGGTGATCGAGGTGAGCGGCAGCGCGGCGGCCGCCGCGAAGTCGAGCGATTTCGGCTTCGACCCGACGATACGCTCATCGACCAGATGAAATTCGCTGTTGGTGCCGGGCCGGATGATCGAGCCCGCGTACCAGACCTCGTCGCCCGGCTTGAACAGCGTCACGCTCCGGCCCGACGGCCGCGACGACGCCGGTCGCGTCATAGCCGAGGATCTTCGGCGGTTCGCCATCCTTCGGCGCGGCGCGCTTGCGCACCTTGGTAGTCGACCGGATTGACCGAGATCGCCTTCACCTGCACCAGCAGGTCGCGGCCTTGCGGCACCGGCTTGTCGATTTCGAAATCGATCAGGGACTCGGCCTGATCGATCGGCAGGGAATGCTTGTAGCCGACGGCGCGCATCGCTCATCCCTTGGTTCCGGTTGACGGCGTTCGCGGGTAGGATTTGGCGGCAATTCGGCGATCCGCGCAAGCCGTGGGCAGGGGAGAGCTGCGATGGGCATGCTGGACGGCAAGACCGCGATCGTGACCGGCGGGGCGCGCGGGATCGGGCTCGCGATCGCCAAGCGCTACATCGCCGAGGGCGCGCGCGTCGTCATCGCCGACATCGACGAGGGCGCCGGCAAGGCCGCGGTCGCGGCGCTCGGGCCAGCCGCGCGCTTCGTGCGCACCGACGTGAGCGCAGCGGGCGACGCGCGCAACGTGGTGGCGGAGGCCTGCGGTGTCTCCGGCGATCTCGACATTCTGGTGAACAATGCCGGCATCATCCACACGGCGGATTTTCTCGACGTCGCGGAAGCCGATTTCGACCGCGTGCTGCGCGTCAATCTCAAGGGCATGTTCCTGATCGGGCAGGTGGCGGCGAAGCAGATGGTCGCGCAGGTGAAGGCCGGCAAGCCGCCCGGCGCGATCGTCAACATGAGCTCGATCAACGCGCGCGTCGCGATCCCCAATCAGGTGCCGTACTGCGTGTCGAAGGGCGGCGTCGACCAGCTCACCAAGGTGATGGCGCTGTCGCTCGCGCCTTACGGCATCCGCGTCAACGCGATCGGGCCCGGCTCGATCATGACCGACATCCTCAAGGGCGTCGCGACCGACCAGGCCGCGCAGAACCGCCTGCTCTCGCGCACGCCGCTCGGCCGCATCGCCGACCCGGACGAGATCGCCTCGGTCGCGGCGTTCCTCGCCTCGAAGGATGCGAGCTATCTCACCGGGCGAGACGATCTACGTCGACGGCGGGCGGCTCGCGCTCAATTACACGGTGCCGGTGAGGGAGTAGCCGAGCGCGCCGACGCCTGCGCCGCTACTCCTGCTCTTCTCGTCCTGCTTGCCGCCGAGCTGCTTGAGCTTGGCGAACACCGCATCGACGTTGAGATCGTCGCGCCGGCTTCTTGGCGGCCTGCTGGCTTCGGCTTCCTTGGCTTCCGCGGCGGCGGTGGTGACGGCGGCCGGCAGCAGCGTCGCGCCGCGATCCTCGATCACCGGCTTTTCCTTGGCGGCGCGCTCACCTCGAAGTCGAGATCGATCTGCGAGCACAGGCCGAGCGTCACCGGATCGAGCGGCTGCAGCTGCTGCGGCGTTCCAGTGCGTGCGGTCGCGGATGCCCTGGATGGTCGACTTGGTGGTGCCGACGAGGCGCATGATCTGCGCGTCCTTCAGCTCGGGATGATTGCGCACCAGCCACAGGATCGCGTTCGGCCGATCCTGCCGGCGCGACACCGGCGTGTAGCGCGGGCCCTTCTTTTTCTTTTGCTCGGGCAGGCGCACCTTCGGGATCGGACATGTGCAGGACGATGGCCGTGATCGGCCTCGGCGTTGCTGATCTGCTCGCGCGTCAAGCTGCCCGGTCAGCACCGGGTCGAGCCCCTTGATGCCCTGCGCGGCGTCGCCGTCGGCGATCGCCTTCACTTCGAGCGCGTGCAGCTTGCAGAAATCGGCGATCTGCTCGAACGACAACGCGGTGTTCTCGACGAGCCAGACGGCGGTCGCCTTCGGCATCAGCGGCGTGGTCGCCATGGCAAATCTCCTCTGCGCTCCGCCCGCCCTCCGGGCGAAGCCTGTTTGTCATCGTGGATGACGAGAATGGCCGGAATATAGGCATCGGCGGCGGCTGCTGTCCATCAATTCGGTCGTGCTTGACAGGGCGGGCCGGCGCAGCCCATTTCGCGCCGCGGAACCGCCGGATTACACGCGATCGGCGAAAAGGGCGCGCGAATGGCCGTCTACACCGATGTCTCGGCGGAGGATCTGGCCGATTTCCTGCGCCGAGTACGACCTCGGCGAGCTCCTGTCCTACAAGGGCATCGCGGAGGGCGTGGAGAATTCCAACTTCCTCGTCCACACCACGCGCGGCTACTACATCCTGACGCTCTACGAGAAGCGGGTCGCGCCCGAGGACCTGCCGTTCTTCCTCGCCCTGATGGAACATCTGGCGGCGCGCGGGCTCACCTGTCCGCAGCCGGTGAAGAACCGCTCCGGCGCGCTGCTCGGCTTCGTCGCGGGACGCCCGGCCGCCATCGTGACCTTCCTCGACGGCATGTGGATCCGCCGCCCGAGCGCGGCCCATTGCGACGGCGGTCGGCGCGGCGCTGGCGAAGCTGCATCTTGCGGGCGCGGATTTTCCCATGCGGCGGCGCAACGCGCTCTCGGTCGACGGCTGGCGCCCGCTCTATGTCGCGGCAGCCGCGGGCGCCGACAGCGTGCAGCCGGGCCTGCGCGAGACGATCGAGCGCGAGCTGACCCTGCTGGAAGGCGCGTGGCCGTCGCGGACTGCCGGACGGCGTGATCCACGCGGATCTCTTTCCCGACAACGTGTTCTTTCTCGGCGATCAGCTGTCCGGCCTGATCGATTTCTACTTCGCCTGCACCGACACGCTCGCCTATGACGTCGCGATCTGCCTCAACGCCTGGTGCTTCGAGCCGGATCATGCCTACAACGTCACCAAGGGGCGCGCGCTGCTGCAGGGCTATGCTGTCGGCGCGCCCGCTGTCGGCTCGAGGAGCGCGCCACGCTGCCGCTGCTCGCGCGCGGCGCCGCGCTGCGCTTCCTGCTGACGCGGCTGGTCGACTGGCTCAACGTGCCGCCCGGCGCGCTGGTGCGCCCGAAGGACCCGCTCGAATATTTCCGCAAGCTGCGCTTCCACCAGGCGGTCGGCGGCGTGCGCGACTACGGGATCGACGCATGAACGGGCAGTCCGGCGCGCAGCGCATGTCGTCATCTACACCGACGGCGGATGCGCGCCGACCAATCCCGGGCCCGGCGGATGGGCTGCGATCCTCCGGTCGGGAAAGCACCTGAAGGAGCTCAAGGGCGGCGAGCTCATGTCGACCAACAATCGCATGGAATTGATGGCGGCGATCTCGGCGCTCGAAGCGCTGAAGCGGCCCTCGCAGGTCGACATGCACATCGACAGCCAGTACGTGCGCGACGGCATCACGAAATACATCAACAACTGGAAGAAGAACGGCTGGCGCACGGCTTCGAAGGAGCCGGTGAAGAACCAGGATCTATGGCAGCGGCTCGATGCCGCGCGCAGCCGCCACACCGTGCGCTGGCACTGGGTGAAGGGCCACTCGGGCGATCAGTTCAACGAGCGCGCGGACGAGCTGGTGCGCGAGGCGCGCGACGCGTTGAGGTCCGGAAAGTAGCGATCGTCCGCGGCGGCGCGCGAACGCTCGACCGGACGGACGAGTGTGGATGCGCGCGACCTGCGCCGGCGGTCGCGATGCGCAGGTCGAACTGCGGATCGTCGACGCTCGCCACCACGACCATGCGCTTCACCTTGCCGGCCTTGTAGGCCTGCAGGAACGCGTCGTAATCCTTGAACGACACGCAGCCGTTCGAGTCGCCGTTCGGACCGAGCAGGTAGCTGTGCGTGAGCAGGCCCGGCGCGTCCGTAGATCGCTTCCGCGCCGCCGACGGGGTGCATGCGCAGCGCCTCGACCCCGTGGAACAGCGCCTCGCGCGGCGCCAGGTCGTAGACATGCGGCGGCGTCGCGCCGTGCATTCTCACGTGCACGTAGCGCGGGTCGTCCATCTTCGGACCGAGCCCCGAATGGGCTTCGAGCTTCGTGCCATCCGGCAGGTAAACCGTGCGCGCCCTGATGTCGTAGATCGCCGTCGACCCATCGTTCGGCGGCAGCTTGCCGGACTTGACGCTGCGGCCGTCGCTGAACACGCCGCCGTCCGCCGGCGCGTAGGCGAGCGCGGCGCGCCTCGCGCTTGCCGAACAGCTTCTCGAACGGATCGTCCGCGCCGGGATCCTGCGCGCGAGCGTCGCCGATCAAGTGCGCGCGGGCCGAGGTGTCGGCAGCGGTAGCTCGGCACGCGTGACCGACGTGGTGCCGCGCGGCTGCAGCGCCGGCGCCGTCGGCGAAGCGGGTTGGGGGCGAGGTCGGCGGCTGGCCGAAAGGAGCGCGTCGGCGCGATCAGACGCAGTGTCGAACGCCGGGGCGGTCGCAGGCCGCGCTTCTGGGTCGCGGCCGGACGCGCCTGCGCGGTCGCCGGCCGCGGCCGGCCGGCCGCCAGCACCGTGACCTGCGGTGCGGCCACGACGTCGACCGGATGGGTCCCGGCGAGGTTGGTATAGAGCGTCCAGCCGCAGGCCGAGATGACGGCCGCGAAGCGCCAGGCCGCCGAGGAGCTCTGGGAGCGTGGTATCCCGGGACGCGTTCCTGCGCGCGTGCAGTGAATTCGTCATCGGTCTCGATGCCGTACGTCATTCCCTCCACCCGCACGCAACGCTACACAACACACGCCCACCCGGAACTTCAGCGGGCGTGAACTCGCACGTCGCAGCCGCCATTAGGGCGAATTTTAGTTAAATGCCGATTAAGTGCCGGCGATGAGACTCGCAGCGCGCCGTCAGGACGGCCGTCACCCTGAGGTGCGAGCCGCGCTTGCGGCGAGCCTCGAAGACGAAGATGGCCGGGGCATAGCCCGGCCATGACGTAGCGCTCGGATGTCGGCGAATGCTAGCGGATCACAACCCCTTCAGCAGGTTCTCCGCGCCGGAGATGTCGGCCTTGCCGGGCGCGTCCTCGATGTTGAGCGTCTTCACGACGCCGTCCTCGACCACCATGCAGTAGCGCTGCGAGCGCGTGCCGAGGCCGCGCTCGCCGAGATCGACCGTCGAGGCCGATCGCCTTGGCGAACTTCGCGCTGCCGTCGGCGAGAAACTCGACCTTGCCTTCGGCGCCGCTCGCCTTCTTCCAGGCGTTCATCACGAACACGTCGTTGACGCCGGTCACCGCGATGGTGTCGATGCCCTTGGCCTTGATCTTGTCGGCGTTGGTGCACGAAGCCCGGCAGGTGGTTCTTGTGGCAGGTCGGCGTGAACGCGCCCGGCACCGCGAACAGCACGACCTTCTTGCCCTTGAAAACCTCGTCGGTGGTCTTCCGGCTTCGGGCCGTCCGCCGTCATCGTCATGAATGTGGCATTGGGCAAACGATCGCCGACCTTGATGGCCATGATGCTTCCTCTCGTTGGGTTGGTGTCGTTGAAATCCGGGGCGGTAACTTAGCGACTTGGCCGAATTAGTCGAGACGGTAGGGGACCTCGATCGCCTGCTCGCCCGAGACCGCGGTGAGCGTCAGCGTCGCGCCGTCCGGCTTGGTATTGGGCGGCAGCCCGTCGAGCTCGAAGGTAAAGCGCTGCTGGCCAGCGGGTGCGCCCGCGATCGGCGAGGGCACCGGCAGGGCCCAGTCCGGCGTCGGTCCTTCGGCGAACAGATCGACCGGCGTGCCGGCGGGCGCCGCGACGTCGACCATGATGCGCGAGCCGTCGCGCTTGCCGGCGCGGATCGCGAACGCGCCTTCGCCGAGCGCGGCGGCGCTTCGGCACCAGCGCTTCGCTGCGCGTGAGCTTGCCGTCATGCTCGCCGCGCTTGCCGGTGAGCGTCAGCTCGGCCTTGCCGTCGGCCGGCACGCAGAGCTTTTCGCACACCGCGTAGTCGATGCTGAGCGAGAGCACGACCGGCTTGGCGGCGATCCTGCGGCACCACGTCGAGCGGAAACACCACGTCGTGCTTGTAGCCGATCGAGGTGCCGCCATCGTCGGCGAAGCCGCTGCGGCGCGGGCTAGCGCACGGTGACGGACTTCACATTGCGTCGAGCCTGAGAAATCGAAGCGCGGCGGAATGCCGGAGTCGCCCGGATACCGCCAATAGGTCTTCCAGCCCGGCGCGAGCCTGATCTCGACGCCGGCGCGATGAACCGTCGCACCGGCCTCGTGCGCGCCGCGCCCGCGATCAGGCGCACCGCCGCGCGCTGATTGCCGTCCCACGGCGACGCATCGGCGGCGAATGCGGGCGGCGTGCCACCAAGACAACAAGATTGGCGCCGAGCATGAGTGTGCGGCGCGTGCTCGTATTTGACGTCATGTGCACGATTTAGTGGCAGCGCGCTTGACGCGCCACTGAATTCGTCGTGATCGGAACATGAGGGGGCCTAGAACAAGTTTCGATTCCCAGGAATCGGGGAACGGAGTAGTTTCATGGCCATGAAAGTCGACGGCGAAGAAGGGCGGCGGGCCCAAGCGCGGCTATCTCGACGGCCAGATGCTGATCGCCATGCCGGCGATGCGCGACGAGCGTTTCGCGCGCAGCCTGATCTACGTCTGCGCGCACTCCTCCGAAGGCGCGATGGGCATCGTGGTCAACCAGCCCGCCGCCAACATCAAGTTTCCCGATCTGCTCGTGCAGCTCGACGTCATCCCGGCCGTCGACCTGATCCAGTTGCCGCCGCAAGGCCGGCACCGTGAAGGTGCTCAAGGGCGGGCCGGTCGAGACCGGGCGCGGCTTCGTGCTGCACTCGGCGGATTTCTTCATCGAGAACTCGACCTTGCCGATCGACAACGGCATCTGCCTCACGGCGACGCTCGATATCCTGAAAGCGATCGCGCACGGCGAGGGGCCGCAGAGCGCGGTGCTCGCGCTCGGCTATGCGGGCTGGGCGCCGGGGCAGCTGGAGAACGAGATCACCGACAACGGCTGGCTCAACTGCGATGCCGATTCCGAATTGATCTTCGGCACCGACATCGACGGCAAATACGAAAAGGCGATGCGCAAGATCGGCATCGATCTCGGCAAGCTGTCGAGCGACGCGGGGCACGCGTAGCCTCCGGTCATTCCGGCGCGCCGCGCAGCGGGGAGCCAGGAATCCACACACCGACAAGCAGCAAGTGAGTGGCTTGCAGCGATCGTCGCGTGCCGCTCGCTCGGCTTCGCGGCTTACGTGACTCGCCGACCCTCGTCCGCGCTCGGGCGCGGAGATGAAACAGCTATCGCGCCTCGACGTGGCGCGGCGCTTCGCCCTGCGTCTGCCCGACCAGCGCGATCGCCCGATCCGGCGTCCATCGGCTCGCCGAACACGAAGCCCTGCGCGTACTCGCAGCCGAGCTGATAGAGCTCGGACGCATCGGAGTCGCTTTCGGCGCCCTCGGCGATCACGTCCATGGAGAGATCGTGCGCCATCGCGATGATCGAGCGCAGGATGACGGGACGCGCGCCCTTGCCGTTGGTGCGCACGAACGACTGGTCGATCTTGATCGTGTCGAACGGGAAGCGCTGCAGATAGGCGAGCGAGGAATGCCCGGTGCCGAAATCGTCGAGCGAGAGGCCGACGCCGAGCTCGCGCATGCGCGTGAGCATCTGCGCGGCGTATTCGGGATTCTCCATCACCAGCGACTCGGTCAGCTCCAGCTTGAGCGTGCCGCGCGCGACCGCCGAGCGCGACAGCACGGTGCGCAGGTCCTGGATCAGGTCGTGGCGCAGCAGCTGGCGCGATGAGATGTTGACGCTGACAGAACAGCGGATAGCGCAGCCGCGTCGCGCGCTGCCAGGCGGCGAGCTGGCGCGCGGCGCGGTCGAGCACGAACAGCCCGAGATCGACGATCAGGCCGGTTTCCTCGGCGAGCGGGATGAAGTCGGCCGGCGAGAGCCGGCCCATCTTGGGATGATCCCAGCGCACCAGCGCCTCGAAGCCCGCGACCGTGCGGTCCTCCAGCCACACGATCGGCTGGTACAGCACCGTGATCTCGTCGCGCTCGAGCGCGCGGCGCAGATCGGTCTCCATCGTCAGCCGGTCGCTCTTGCGCGTGCGCATCGCGGGCTTGAACACCTCGATGCGGTCGCCGCCGATGCGCTTGCCGTGATACATCGCAAGCTCGGCGTCCTTGAGCACGTCTTCCTTGCGCTGCGGCGTTGCCGTCGGCGAGCGCGAGCCCGATCGAGGCGGTGAGCAGGATCTCGCGGTCGTTGAAGGTGATCGGCGCGCGCAGCGTCTTGCGGATCGTGTCGGCGAACGCCGTGATGCGCGGCGGCTCGCGCTCGGACAGCACCAGCAGGCCGAACTGGTCGCCGGCAAGACGCGCGAGCGTGTCCTGCGGCTTGAGCAGGCGGCCGAGCCGGCGCGCCAGCGTGAGCAGGATCGAGTCGCCGACCGCGATGCCGACCGAGTCGTTGACCTGCTTGAAGCGGTCGAGATCGATCACCATCACGGTCGGGCGGATGGTGGAGTCGGCCTTGGCGAACGAGAGCGCGGCGTCGAGCCGGTCGAGGAACAGTTCGCGGTTCGGCAGGCCGGTGAGATTGTCGTGCACGGCATCGTGCAGCAGCCGCTCCTCGGCGGTCTTGAACTCGGTCACGTCGGTCAGCGTGCCGACGAGGCGCACGACCTCGCCGTCGGAGGCGACCACCGGGCGCGCCTTCAGGGCGAACCACATGTAGTGGCCGTCGAGCGTGCGCAGGCGGAATTCCAGGAACAGCCGGCCGCGGCGCTGATCGAGCACGCCGTCGAGCGCGGCGCGGAAGCGGTCGCGGTCGAGCGGGTGCAGCACCTCGAGCCAGTCGGCCGCCGAGCCGCCGAGCGCGCCGCGCTTCAGGCCGAGCAGCGCCTCGGTCTCGGGCGAGGTGAACACCCGATCGTTCGGCACGTCCCAGTCCCAGATCATGTCGCCCGCGCCCGTCAGCGCGAGCGCCCGTCGTTCGATGTCGGACACGATCGCGATCGCGGCGCCGCCCGCGAAGGCGTGCTGCATCACCGTGAAGCCGATCAGCATCACGATCAGCACGAGGCCGCCGAGCAGCGCGGGCGCCACGATGTCGTTGGTGACGATGCCGGTGACCGCGAGGCTCGCGGCGAACACCCAGACGACGAGCAGCAGCCAGGTCGGGATCAGCAGCACCGCGCGGTCGAAGCCGTGCGCCGCGAGATAGACCACCAGCCCAAGTCCCGCGACCGCGACGATGGCGAGCGAGATGCGCGCGACGCCCGAGGCGACCGGCGGATTGAACACCGCGATCGCGGTGAGCGCGCCGAGGAACACCAGCCAGCCGGCGGTGATGTGCGCGTAGCGCACGTGCCAGCGATTGAGATTGAGATAGGCGAACAGGAACACGACCAGCGTCGCCGCGAGGATCGCCTCGCCGGATGCGCGCCAGACGCGCTCGGTGTCGGCCGAGAGATCGAACACCTTGCCCCAGAAGCCGAAGTCGGTGCCGATATAGACGAGCACCGCCCAGCCGAGCGCGGCCGCGGCCGGGAACATGACGCTGCCCTTCACGACGAACAGGATGGTGAGGAACAGCGCGAGCAGGCCCGCGATGCCGATGACGATGCCGTGGTAGAGCGTGAACGAGTTGACCTTGTCCTTGTAGGCGTCGGGCTCCCACAGATAGAGCTGCGGCAGCTTGTCGGTGCGCAGCTCCATCACGTAGGTGATGACCGTGCCGGGATCGAGCGTGATGCGGTAGATGTCGGCGGTCGGGCTCGCCTGCTTGTCGGGCCGGTCGCCGGAGCTCGGCGTGATGTTGACGATGCGCGAGAGGCCGAGATCGGGCCAGAACAGTCCGGAACCGACCATGCGGTAGTGCGGCGCCACGATCAGGCGGTCGATCTGCTCGTCGCTGTTGTTGGCGAGCGCGAACACCGCCCAGTGGTTGCCGGCCTCGCGCGCGCGCACCTCGATGCGGCGCACGATGCCGTCGGCGCGCGGGCGCGGTCGAAACCTGGATGCGGTCGCCGTCGGATTTCGGCCGCTCGACCGCCTCGGTGAGATCGATCGCGGAGGCGTCGATGCGCACATTGATCGCCTCGACCGCGCGCGCGTCGATCGCCGCCGAGCGCGACGCCGAGCAGGATCGCCACCGCATGCACGGCGCGCAACAGACGCAAAACGTGACCTCCCGGCTTGTCCGCGATTCCCCGTCAGCCAAGGCCCCGAGGAGTAGCGGGGCAGTGCGGCAAGAGCAAGGATTTCAATGGCTTTTAACGATTGTGGCTAACGCGGACGCTGCGGAAATTCGGGCAAAATGGCGGCAACGGAGCGCCGGGCCGCTTGCGCGGACCCGCACAGAACGCGTTTCAAACCGCGCACAACGCGTCCCATGCGTTTAGCACCGCACAAATTACGCGGTCAGCACGATCTTGCCGATGTGCTGGCTCGTCTCCATCAGGGCGTGCGCGGCGGCGGCCTCGCGCAAGGGAAAGGTCTTGTAGATCACCGGCTTCACCTTGCCGGCGGCGATCAGCGGCCAGACGTGCTCTTCGACCGCGCGCGCGATCGCGGCCTTTCTGCACGACCGGGCGCGGGCGCAGGCCCGGAGCCGGTGTGCCACAGCCGCTTCACCAGGATCGGGCGGAAATCGACCATGGACTTGGGCGGCCGCTGGAACGCGATCTGCACGATGCGGCCGTCCATCGCGGCGGCGTCGTAATTCGCTGGATGTAGTCGCCCGCCACCATGTCGATGATCAGCTCGGCGCCCTTGCCGCCGGTCGCCTTCTTGGTCTCGGCGACGAAATCCTGCGTGTTGTAATTGATCGCCACGTCGGCGCCGAGCTTGCGGCAGGCCTCGGCCTTCTCGTCCGAGCCGACCGTGACGATGACGCGCGCGCCGTGCGCCTTGGCCAGCATGATCGCCGTGGTGCCGATGCCGGACGAGCCGCCATGGCAGCAGCATGGTCTCGCCGGCCTTCAGCGCGCCGCGCTCGAACACGTTGTGCCAGACGGTGAAGAACGTCTCGGGGATCGCGCCGGCCTCCACCATCGAGAGCTGCGGGATCACCGGCAGCGCGTTGGTCTCATGCGCGACCGCGTATTCGGCATAGCCGCCGCCGGGAACCAGCGCGGTGATCTTGTCGCCGACCTTCCAGCGCTGCACGCCCTCGCCGAGCGCCACGACTTCGCCGGCGAGCTCGAGGCCCGGAATATCCGGCGCGCCGGGCGGCGGCGGATATTTTCCCTCGCGCTGCATCACGTCGGGCCGGTTCACGCCGGCGGCCGCGACCTTCACCAGCACCTCGCCCGGCTTCGGCACCGGCATGTCGCGCTCCTGCGGCACCAGCACGTCGGGCGTGCCGGGCTCGCGGATCGCGATCGCGGTCATGCGGGCGGGAATTGTCGGCATCGGCGTTGTCCTCGGGGTTCGGTCCGCGTCTGCATAGTCGGCGCGGGCGGGTGTGACAACCGGCGGGGCCGACGCTAGATCTTGCGACCGAAGAGGTGCGCCATGCCAGCAATCGACGACGACGACCGGCCGAAGAAAAAGATCGCGCACGAGATCGGGCAGGACCTGACGCTGCTCTCGGTGCAGGAGCTCGACGAGCGCGTCGCGCTGCTGAACGAGGAAATCGCGCGGCTCGAAGCCGACAAGGTGAAGAAGCAGGCGCAGCGCTCGGCCGCGGATCAGTTCTTCAAGCGGTGATGCAATTCTGCACTTGTGCGCCCTGGCGGCCTCTGCGACGCTAGGCGGACCGGAGTGGTGAATACAACCATCCGGGGAGGCGAGGGTGGCACGTTTTCGACCGCGTATGGGCATGGGCGCCGGCTGATCGGCTGGATCGCCGCCTATGCGTTCGTGCTGCACGCGCGTGCTGGCCGGCATCGTCGCGACGCAGCTTGCCGCGACGAAGTCGCGCAGGCTCCACGGCTTCGAGCTCTGCCTCACCGGTCCTGACGGCGCGCCGCTTCCGGGCCATGCACACGCCAGCACGAGAGCTGCGCGATCCATTGCGCCGGTCGCGGGCGGCGTGCCCGCTGCGCTTGCGCTCGCCGCTTCGTGGCGCTGCTATTCCCGTCTGCTCGCCGGACGGCGGGTCGTTCATTTGCTTCCCGATCGCTTCTTTCGATCTCCTGCGCCGAGCCGGCCTCGGCAGCCGCGCACCTCCACTCCCAGCCTGACGCTTCCAATCGCGTTTCGATCCGGATCGCCCGCCGCACGCGGGCGCAGTCAGGCATTCATGGAGGGGGCTATGTCCCGCAGGATCGCATTCTATTCAGGTATCTTCACGCTGCTGCTTGCTTCACCCGCGCTCGCGCATCATCCGGGCGGCGCCTCGAACACCGGCGGCGCCGGGCCGACTCTTCACGATCTCGGCGACGACACTGGAAGCCGGGCATGGCGCGGTCGCGTTCATGTACGAGTACATCAAGTTCGGCGGGCTCGGCGATGCGCAGCTGATCGACGCCGCCGGCAAGCACATCCACGCGCACAGCATCGGCACGATCCAGACCCCGATCGCGAGCGCCGCCTACGGCGTCACCGACGACCTGATGGTGTCGGTGCGCATGCCCTGGGTGCTGCCGCACCGACATCCGCGAAGGCCATCATTCGCATGGGCCGGCCGGCAACACGGTCGACTGTCCGCGGCGACTCCTCCGGGTTCGGCGACGTCACGTTCCTCGGCCAGTGGCGCTTCCTCAACAACACGGCGACGCGCACCGAGGCCGCGTTCCTGTTCGGCGTGAAGGCGCCGACCGGCGCGACCAACCGGCTCGATGCGCAAGGCCTGTTGTTCGAGACCGAATTCCAGCCGGGCTCGGGCTCGTGGGACTTCCTGCTCGGCGCCGCGTTCACGCAGCGCTTCGGCGCATGGTCGTTCGACGCCAACGTGCTCGGCATCATCGCCGGGCGCGGCGCGCAGGACACCAACCTCGGCGGCCGCCTGCTGTACAACGCGGCGGTCTCCTACCGGCTCGTCGGCTACGCGCCGCCGAGCAGCGCGCCAGCCTGCCGTCGTCGGCGCTCGTCGCACGGCCCGGTGCCGCATCGGCATGCGCATCCGCTCGACAAGATTCCGGCGCCGCCGACGCCGCAATGGACCGTCGACGCGATCCTCGAACTGAACGGCGAAGTGCACGACTACAAGACGCACCGGCGCGCGTGAAGGATCTCAACTCCGGCGGCCACGTCGTTCTGCTGTCGCCGGGCATTGCGCGTCGCGTACGGTCCGTTCTCGGGCTTCGCGTCTGTTCGGCGTTCCGATCGTCAACGAGATGAACGGCATCCAGTCGAAGACCGAGCTACCGCGCTGCTTCACCGGCGTCGCGTATGCGTTCGAGGTGCCGCGATGATCATCGGAGCTCTCGGCGTCTCGCGGTCTCGCCGTGCGTCTGGCCGCGAGCGGCGCGCATGCGCACTCGCACAAGCTCAAGAATCTCGAGATCGTGCATCCGTGGTGCATCGAAACCGAGGACACCGCCAAAGCCGGTCGCGGTCTACATGACGATCCGGAACAGCGCGCGGCGGCCGGACCGGCTGCTGCGCGCCACGACGTCGATCGCCGACAAGGCCGAGTTGCGTGCGGCCGGGCTGACCCGAAGCCGAAGGCCAGGCGCAGTCGCTCGATCGCGGACGGCAGCCGCGGCGAAGTCGATCCTGAAGCGTGACGGCCCGCACATCCTGCTCACCGGCGTGAAGAAGCCAGCTCGGCGCCTACGATGCGTTCCTCATGACGCTGGTGTTCGAGCGCGCCGGCAAGGTCGAGGTCGAAGTCGCGGTGGAAGAGGCCTCGGATCGCTGGAGCCCGCCAAGCACTGAGCGTCCGATCCGATGCAGCAAGGAGATCGACCATGATGTTGAAAGTTCTCGCCGCCCTGGCCTCGCGGCGGTTATCTGCGTGCGCGCCGCTCGCCGCGCACGCCCATGAGGGTCATCATCACCGCCGCGAAGGCGAAAAAGGTGAAGAAATCCAAGGCCGAAAAAGGCCGCGATCGAAATTCAGCTCGCCGTGCCGGGCGGCGGCTGATGCCGGCCACGGCAGCGTTCGGCAAGATTAGCGCAATTGTCGTCAACGGTTTAACCTCTTGTTAAGCTTTCCCGGTTCATTACTGCGATCGTCCAGCTTCTGGACGTCGAGTGGCTCCTGTCCACTCTGTTTGACGCCTCCCTGTTATCACCTTCGAGCCGCCGGCAACGGCGGCTCCTTTTTTTGTCCTAGCGCTGACGCTGTGCTCATTTCGTGCCGTCTGCGATCGGCGCGACGTCGTTGCGGAAACTATGTCCGCAAGTGTGGCCGGCGGGTCCTAGACAGGCCCGGCCCGCCGCGCGATATCAAGTTAAGCGTGTGTGAGGCGTAGAGTTATGTCCGAAAAGTCGGCCCACGGCGCTGGACCCGTTTTGTTCAGCGAAAAGCTCGCCAGTTCGCAAGCATTTGCCGGCCTGTTCAAGGAAGGCATGGCGCTGGTCGAGGAAACCGCCAGCTATCTGGACGGGGCGGGCCGGCAGGAATCCAAGAAGCTCGAACGCTCCGCGGCGCTCGCCTATGCAACCGAAAGCATGCGCCTGACCACGCGGCTGATGCAGCTCGCCTCCTGGCTTTTGCTGCACCGCGCCGTGAAGGAGGGCGAGATGTCGCTCGCCCAGGCCAACAAGGAAAAGACCAAGGTCAAGCTCTCGCTCGGCGACCGCGCCGACGCCGACACGATGGAGCTTCTGCCCGAGCAGCTGCGCGACCTGATCGACCGCTCGCTCGGCCTGCTCGACCGGGTGCGCCGGCTCGACGCCACGATGCACACGCCGGCCGCCGAGCGCCCGCAGAACAACGCGGTGGAGCGCCAGCTCGGCCTGCTCAAGGCGGCCTTCGAGCGCGAGGCGCGGTAGGACCTACGCACCTGATTGCAACTTGTAAAGTTACATGTTACATTCAATTTTGAATGATCGACAGCTTTCGTCACAAGGGCCTCAAACGGCTGTTCGAAAGCGACGATCGGCGCCAACTGCGGCCGGACCTTGTTGAACGAATTCGCGTCATCCTTGCTGCGCTCGATGCCGCCGAAGCGATCGACGCGATGAACCGGCCGAGCTTCCGCCTTCATCCGCTCAAAGGCGATTGGAAGGGCTATTGGGCTGTTACGGTGCGCGCCAATTGGCGCGTCGTGTTTCGCTTTGAAGAGGGCAGCGCGTTCGATGTCGATTTGGTCGACTATCACTAGGGATGGAAAAATGCCGATGAAGAATCCGCCTCATCCGGGCGCCGGGCTGAAGGACGATATCGAGGCGCTGGGCCTGAGCGTCGCCGAAGCCGCGACCGGCCTGGGCGTGACACGGCAACAGCTCTACCGCGTCATTCGTGGTCAGTCTGGCATCTCGCCCGAAATGGCGCTGCGGCTTGAGAAGGCAATCGGGGGCACCGCCGACGGATGGCTGCGGATGCAGCTCAACTACGATCTCGCGCAAATCCGCGCGCGCGCCGGTTCGATCAAGTTGAAGCGGCTGGAGCCGAAGGTCGCCTGAGGGAATACGGGGCTACTTCTTCCCCAGCCCGCCGAACTTCTTCTGGAAGCGCGAGAGGCGCCCGCCGCGGTCGAGCAGGTGCTGCTGGCCGCCGGTCCAGGCCGGGTGCGACTTCGGGTCGATATCGAGCTGCAGCTTGTCGCCCGACTTGCCCCAGGTGGTGCGGGTGGTGAACTCGGTGCCGTCGGTCATGACGACCTTGACGGTGTGATAGTCGGGGTGGATGTCGGGCTTCATGCTGGTTTCCTGCGCCATTCGGCGCTATTCGCTGAAAAGTTGCGGCTCTATAGCCCACGGAAAGCGGCGAAACAAGCGTCGGGCCGCGCGATTGTGTTCCGCCGGGCGCCCATGCAATCTCGCGCCCATGAACGATGCACGCAGGGTAGCGCGAGAGGCTGAGCCGCCGCGCCGGCGGCCGGCGCCGGCCGGAGCCGGCTCGCGCCGCATGCGCGTGCGCCCGCTGCTCGCGCTGCGTTCCCTACGTCATGCGCTACCGCGTCCAGGTCGCGGCCGCGCTCGTGGCGCTGCTGGTCGCGGCGGCCGCCACGCTGGTCGTGCCGCTCGCGGTGCGCCGCATGATCGATTTCGGCTTCTCGGCCGAGCGCATCGGGCTGATCGACCAGTATTTCGCCGTGATGATCGCGGTCGCCGCCGTGCTCGCGGTGGCGAGCGCGCCGCGCTACTACCTCGTCACGATCATCGGCGAGCGCGTCGTCGCCGATCTGCGCGCGGCGGTGTTCGCGCACCTGACCGAACTGTCGCCCGCCTTCTTCGACACCGCCAAGACCGGCGAGATCACCTCGCGGCTCACCGCCGACACCACGCAGATCAAGAGCGCGGTCGGCTCATCGGTCTCGGTCGCGCTGCGCAACATCGTGCTGTTCATCGGCTCGTCGGTGATGATGGTGGTGACGAGCCCGCGGCTGTCGTTCTTCGTGATCGCTCGCGATCCCGGTGATCGTGCTGCCGCTGGTGGCGTTCGGGCGGCTGGTGCGGCGGCGCTCGCGCACCGCGCAGGACACGCTCGCCGACGCCTCGGCCTATGCGGCCGAGCTGATCGGCGCGATCCGCACGCTGCAGGCCTTCACCAACGAGAAGCTCGCGCAATCGCGCTTCGCCGCCGCGGTCGAGCGCGCATTCGAGGCGGCGCGGCAATCGACGCGCGCGCGCGCGGTGCTGACCGCGATCATCATCTTCCTGGTGTTCGGCAGCGTCGTGGTGATCCTGTGGGTCGGCGCGCAGGACGTGCTCGCCGGGCCGCACCACGCCCGGCACGCTCGGCCAGTTCATCCTCTACGCGGTGTTCGCCGCGAGCGGGCTCGGGCAGTTGAGCGAAGTGTGGGGCGAGCTCTCGCAGGCCTCGGGCGCGGCCGAGCGCCTGACCGAACTGCTCGCCGTCGAGCCGGAGATCAAGGCGCCGGCCGCATCCGGTCGCGCTGCCGTCCCGGCGCGCGGCGAGGTGACGTTCGAGGCGGTGCGCTTTGCCTATCCGACGCGGCCGGATGCGTTCGTGCTCGACGGCGTGTCGTTCCATGTGCGGCCGGGCGAGAAGGTCGCGATCGTCGGCCCGTCGGGTGCCGGCAAGAGCACGGTGTTTCACCTGCTGCTGCGCTTCTACGATCCGCCGCCGGCACGATCGCGTTCGACGGCGTGCGCGTCGGCGATGCCGATCCGCGCGAACTGCGCCGCCGCATCGCGCTGGTGCCGCAGGATGTGGCGATCTTCGGCGCCTCGATCGCCGAGAACATCCGCTTCGGCGCAGCCGGATGCGACGCGACGCCGACATCGTGCGCGCCGCCGAGCTTGCGGCGGCGGCCGAATTCATCGACCGGCTGCCGCAGCGCTACGACACGCCGATCGGCGAGCGCGGCGTGACGCTCTCGGGCGGGCAGCGCCAGCGCATCGCGATCGCGCGCGCGATCCTGCGCGACGCGCCGCTGCTGCTGCTCGACGAGGCGACCTCATCGCTCGATGCCGAGAGCGAACCGCTGGTGCAGGCCGCGCTGGAGCGGCTGATGCAGGGGCGCACCACGCTGGTCATCGCGCACCGGCTCGCGACCGTGCTCTCCTGCGACCGCATCCTGGTGCTCGATCAGGGCCGCATCGTCGAGCAGGGCACGCACGCGCAACTCTCCGCGGCCGGCGGGCTCTATGCGCGGCTCGCGAAGCTGCAGTTTCAGACGGGGTAAGGAAAGCTATCGACGATAGCGATTAAAGACGGCCGCCACCTCCTCATCGGTCGCGAACTCGCCGCGCTCCGCAGCCTCAAGGCCTTTTCTCACCGCCGCTCGCTCGTCATCGCTCAGGTGATAAATCCCGCTGCGCCGGTTCTCGATCGCGAGAATGCAATCGATCAATTCCTCTTGCGCCTCTTCAGGCCAAGATAGGGCGCGGTCCAATAACAATTTGAGACGCTCGTTCATCGTTTCTGCCCCTCACCCGGCTCGCTTCGCTCGCCACCCTCTCCCCGCTTCGCGGGGCGAGGAAATCACCGCTCCGTCAGCTTCAGCTCGATGCGGCGGTTGCGGCGATAGGCATCGTCGGTCGTCGCGGTGTCGAGCGGCTGGAATTCGCCGAAGCCGGCGGCGACGAGGCGCTGCGGCGAGATGCCCCTGCCGATCAGGTACTGCACCACCGAGATCGCGCGCGCGGCGGACAGCTCCCAGTTGGAGGGAAACGCGCGCTCGCGATCGGCCGCACGTCGGTGTGGCCGTCGACGCGCAGCACCCAGGCGACGTCTCGCGGGATCTGCCTCTCCAGCTCGATCAGCGCGGCCGCGAGCTTGTCGAGCTCGGCGCGCCCGCCCGGCTGGATCACAGCCTGGCCGGGATCGAAGAACACCTCCGACTGGAACACGAAACGATCGCCGACCACGCGGATGTCCGGCCGGTCGCCGAGGATCGCGCGCAGGCGGCCGAAGAACTCCGAGCGGAAGCGCGACAGCTCCTGCACGCGCTGCGCCAGCGCGAGGTTGAGCCGCTGGCCGAGATCGGCGATGCGCGCCTGCGCTTCCTTGTCCTTGCTCTCGGAAGCTTCCAGCGCGCTTTCGATCGCGGCAAGCTGGCGGCGCAGCGCGGCGATCTGCTGGTTCAGCAGTTCGACCTGCGCCATCGCGCGCGAGGTGAGGCTCTTCTGCGTGTCGAGCTGACCGGCAAGCTCGCTCGCCCGGCTGCCGCCGCTCGCAAGCCCTTCGTTGACGCCCTCTGAGGCGGTCGCGCTCGCTCTCGGCAAGCGCGAGATTGGCGCGCAGCGAGGCGAGCGTGTCCTCCAGATTGGCCTTGCCGACCTTTTCCAGCGACAGCATTTCGGTGAGCTGCGCGAGCTGCGCGTTGAGCCGCTGCAGCGCGGTGTCCTTGCCGGTGACTTCCTGCGACAGGAAGAACTGCACGATCACGAACACCGAGAGCAGGAACACGATGCCGAGGATCAGCGTCGAGAGCGCGTCGACGAAGCCGGGCCAATAATCGATGCCGCGTTCGCGGCGCGAGCGTGCGAGCGCCATGCTATCTCACGGATGTTTTCATCGCACAGTCTTGCGCAGTTCGTCCTTGCGCGGCTCCTCGCCGGCGATGCGCTCGAGCAGCCGGTTCATCTCGCGGCCCTGCGCGGCCTGTGCGTCGGCCCAGTCGCGGATCATCTGCTGCTCGGTGCGCATGTGGCTGACGAGCCCGTGGATCGCCTCGGCGAGATTGGCCATCGCGGCGGTCGCGGCGCGGTTCGAGCCGGTCTCGGCGACCGCCTCCTTGAGCTTGTCGATCGCGCTGCGCATCTCGCCGGACGGCGCCGCCGCCGCGACGGCGCGTCCCTCGGGCGTATCGACGTGGAGGTCGCTCACGATGGTGGAGAGCCAGTCTTCCAGCTCCATGTAGAAGCGGTTCTGCGCCTGGCCCGCCTGCAGGTCGAGGAAGCCGAGCGCGAGCGAGCCGGCGAGGCCGAACAGCGAGGACGAAAACGAAATGCCCATGCCGCCGAGCGGCGCCGCGAGACCCTTCGCGCAAGCGTGTCGAACACCGCGCCGGCTTCGCCGCCGACCTTCAAGTTCTGGATCACGCCGCCGACCGAGCCGACGGTCTCGATCAGGCCCCAGAACGTGCCGAGCAGGCCGAGGAACACGAGCAGGCTCGTCATGTAGCGCGAAATGTCGCGCGCCTCGTCGAGGCGGGTCGCGATCGAATCCATCAAGCCGCGCATCGTGGTGGGCGAGATCGCGGTGCGGCCGGCGCGCTCGCCGAGGATCGTCGCCATCGGGGCGAGCAGCACCGGCGGGCGCGCCGACCGCGAGGCCCGGGTCGGCGAGGCGGAAGCCGTTGACCCAGCGGACCTCGGGAAACAGCCGGATCACCTGACGGAACGAGAGCAGGATGCCGATCACCAGCACGGCGATGATCAGCGCGTTCAGGCCCGGATTGGCCATGAAGGCGACCACGATCTGCTTGTGCAGCACGACCACGACCAGGCCGCACAGGATCAGGAACACCATCATCCGGACCAGGAAGATCCGGGGTGAAGACAATTTGAAGGGATCGAGATCTCGCGCCATGGTCCGCGCGTGTCCTTTATGGTCGCTTGAGTCGCCACCCCATGAATCGCCCGCAATGATGGCACAGAAGCGGCAATAACACAGCGGCGCCGCGCCAATCGTTGCCGGTTGCGTCAGCCCGCCTTCTTCATCCGGTCCATGTAATGCCGCAGAACGGCGTTGATGCGGGTCTGATAGCCGCGCCCTTGCGCCTTGAAGAAGTCGAGCAGATCCTTGTCGAGCTTGATCGAGATCGCCTGCTTCTCGGGCTTTTGCGCGTCGACCATTTTCCAGAACTGCGTCATCAGTGCCGGGATGGTCCGGATCGCTGCGCGCCCATTCCTCGATTTCCTCGTCGGTCAGGCTACGGATGCGGTCCCAGTCCATTTGGGTTTCGGCGGGCCGATAGCTGCCATCGTCCTGACGTTCCAGCACCGTGCCGTCCGCGAGTAGTTTGAAAACGCTAGCCATATCGCGCACGCTCCTTGCGGCTGGAGGGCCACGCAGTGATGAGCCATGTCACGTCACCGCGCATGGTGTAAACGACAGTAAAGAAGCTTGCCGTCGACCTTGCCGGTCACGCGGCGTTCTTCACCGTAATCGAATCGCGTGTCGGCCCAGTCGACACGTTGTCGATCATCGAAGACGGCGGACACCACCAAGAAGTCGATGCCACGTCGGGCGATCAGAGTGGCGCGTTTCCTTGGATCGAAATCGAACGTCCGCTCCATCGCGCGCAGTATATACCGCGAGTATATACTCTAGTTCAAGCCTATGCCGCCGCGAGAAGGCCCAGCAATTCCCGGTGCATGAACTCGTTGCCGGCGATGATGTCGCCGGCCTCCATGGTGCGCTCCTGGTCGCTCAGATCGGTCACGAAGCCGCCGGCCTCGCGCACCAGCAGCACGCCGGCGGCGAAATCCCACGGCGAAAGCCCGCGCTCCCAGTAGGCATCGAAGCGGCCGGCCGCGACGTAGGCGAGATCGAGCGCGGCCGCGCCGAAGCGCCGCAAGCCCGCGACCTTGTCCTGGATCGCGCCCATCTCGCGGCGGAACAGCGCGAGATCGCCGCGCCCGTGATGCGGCAGCGCGCAGCACACGACCGCCTCGGCGAGCCGCTTGCGCGCCGCGACGCGGATGCGGCGGTCGTTGAAGAACGCGCCCTTGCCGCGCTCGGCGGTGAAGAACTCGTCATTGGCGGGATTGTAGATCAGGCCGGCGATCGGCGTGCCGTCGCGCACCAGCGCGATCGAGATCGCGAAGTGCGGAATGCTGTGCAGGAAGTTGGTGGTGCCGTCGAGCGGATCGACCACCCAGGTGTGGGTCTTGTCGGTGCCCTCGTGGCTGCCGCCTTCCTCGCCGAGAAAGCCGTAGCCCGGCCGCGCCTTCAGCAGTTCGGCGCGCAGGATTTCCTCCGCGCGATGATCGGCGGCGGAGACGAAGTTCGCCGGACCCTTGAGCGAGACCTGCAGATTCGCGACCTCGCCGAAGTCGCGCTTCAGGCTGCGGCCGGCCTTGCGCGCCGCGGCGGTCATCACGTTGAGCAGGGCGGATTGGGGGGGCACGAATAACTCCAGGCGCCGTGTCGCGGCGCCGATGCGGTATATCGAAGGGGCTGTTGCGGGCCGCTGATAGCGGCGAAGGCGCGCGAAATCAACTTGCCTAGGAGCGCGGCTGCGTATGTGCGGGTTCCACGTACATTCCCAGACGTGACGTCCGAGCTTAGTACGGCAGTTTTGGCTGCAAGGCTGGGAGCTTCAATTCCGGTAGAATCTTCAGAACGATGCGCATAGCGGCGTGCACGCACTCCCACTCGTATCTAGTAAGCGCCACATCTTTGGTGCTGGTGAGCCGAAGGAGCGAGAAAATCTTGTCGCGCTGCTTGTCCTGGAGATAGTGCTCGGCGAGCCCTTGAGCCGCTGCGAGCCGGTGCTTCGCGCTCTCCAAGTAATAGCTCACGGTCCATGCGCGGTTCGTCTTGTCGTCGGTGTACGTGATGGCGTTGTTGGTCAGCACGCTTTCCAAGAACTTTTCCTGGCCGCGGTGGATCGAGATGAAGTCTCGGTCGCTCTCGAACAGAAGACCGCTCGCCAAAGCGGAGAATCCCGTGGCGATGAGGTGGTCTAGCAACATTGGTTTGACGAAGTCGTATTCACCTGATGGCGTGCTCCTGAGCGTTTCCCAGGTGTTGGTACGCACGAACTCGTAGAGCTCCAGCAGTGTGCGTTAAATCTCGACCCGCTGGTCGAGCGCCCCAAGCAAGATGGCCCAAGTCAGGTTTGACTCAGCCATTGAGTAACCTCAGGCGCTGCGGCGAACGATCGTGCTCTGGTCGCGGAGCTCCGAGAGCGGCTTCCGCCTGCCGCTGGCGGCCTCGTGTGAGCGACCCACAGTCGGCGTTCTCGCCGGCCGCGCGCCGGTCCTTTCGAGGTAAAATTGAGAATAATTTGTTTGCACGCGGAGCGTTCATGTCC
Source organism: uncultured Alphaproteobacteria bacterium (assembly GCA_963778455.1). Classification (GTDB taxonomy): domain Bacteria; phylum Pseudomonadota; class Alphaproteobacteria; order Rhizobiales; family Xanthobacteraceae; genus PALSA-894. Next base: position 242,668 of record CAVZUL010000003.1, on the reverse strand, counting down.
CGTTCATAGCGCGAGGTTCCCTATGGTTGTGCCGGTTTCAATGCGACCGGCCTAGGGAGGACATCATGTCCCGCAAACTCCTGGTTCCACTCGCCGCCGCCTTCCTGGCCGCGCCGGCACTTGCGCTGCGCATCATGAGCGGAGTTCTCTTTCTCACAGCACTCGCCATCGTTCCGTCATCTGCACAAACGGATCGGCGCGAGCTAAACACGCCGAGCACGGCGCCGTTGCAAGCCCAATTGCCCCCAGCGCCTTCCCATGTACCAGGACCCGCTGGTCCAGCGGCACCCCCATCGGTCACCCCCGACCCCAATGATCCACCTGCCTCCAATGCGCCCGCTCCGGACGGACACGTGCCATCGACAAAAGCTTTTGTAACGCCGTTCGCCGGGACAGGCGACAAGGCGCCAGAGTCAAGGCCTCTTGCAGGTCAGAGTGCGGCCGCTGCGGCCGCCGCCTCTGGACCGGGGCTGGTGTACTGGCAAAACGGCAGCTATCAGACCCAAAACGAGTCGGTCTGTACGATCAACTTGGCGCCAAGTCTTACGTTTTATATCCAGTATTTTTATTGCGGATGGACCCATTGCGATGGTGGGTTTGGCGCAAATCCCTATCGTTGGAGTTTCTGGCTCTACCGCAACGGTACAGTCTACTGGCAGCAGTCCGGCGTCCAGACGTCAGCAGTCTGGATCAACTATCCAATTACCTTGTCTACGCCTCTGCCGCCGGGCACCTATCACGGCGAATTAAAGTATGAAAAACGCGTGTTCTTCGCCACTTGGCAGACGCAGTTTAGTACAACAACGAATTCGATCCAGATAACCCAACCAACTCAGCCCTTTTGGCAGGCGCCCGTGCCGCAATTGCGCGTTGAGGTCGTGGCCAATGCAGGCAGCGACATGCTCTACCAATTGAGGGGTTGGCAGGTTAACGGCAATGTTTCGCTCCAGCCACAATGGAATCTCTATAACTCGGACCCCGCGGGGACCGAGGGTTCGCCGGTCTCCGTCAACTGGAGCCCGATGGGGGTCCACTACACCATCCCTTCCAATCTCAATCTCAATCAGTGGTACATGCTGAAATATGGCAACTATTCGGCTTGTTATTCTTGGAACGAAACCCGGCGCCTGATTTATCTTAAGAAATAAAAGGATTCGATATCCGCCCGGGGCCAGTTGGAATATCGGTTTAATGTCCTGGACAAGTTTCAACCGGGGGCGCGATTCCCGGGTGGCGATCATAAATCCACGCCCAAGCGGCCCTATCCCGCTTGGATATGGGACGCGTGAAATGTCGCCAATCTGAAACGTCAGCCGCGCGGCGTCGCGTGCGCGAGCCAGAGCCGCGCGGCGTTCTCGCCGGCGGCGCGCTCGGAATCCTTGATGCCGCGCATGAAATCTTCCAGCCATACGTCGGAGGCGCCGCCCGCCTTCGCGATGGTGTGCCATTTGGTGGCGGCGACCGGATCGGCCGGCAAGCCGCGGCCGGTCGCGAGAATGCGCGCGAGCCGGTTCTGCGCCACCGGATTGCCCTTTTGCGCGGCCTTGCGGAACATCGCGGCCGCGCCGCTTTCATCTTTCGCGATGCCGGTGCCGTTGAACAGCGCAATCGCGAATTCGATCTGCGCGGCATCGTTGCCTGAGCGCGCGGCGGCGCCGAGCAGCTTCGCTGCGGCGGCCGGATCTTTCGGGACGCCGTTGCCCTCCTTGTAGAGCGTGGCGAGCGCGTATTGCGCCTCGGGGCTGCCGGCGTCGGCCGCGCCGCGCAGCAATTCGGCGGAGCGCGCGATGTCCTGGCGCACCTGCTGGCCTTCGAGATAGAGCAGCGCGAGATTGTAGGCGGCGGCGACATGGCCGAGCTTCGCGGCCTTGTCGAGCAGGGCGGCAGCTTCGGCCTGATCCTGCGGCCCGCCGCGTCCGGTGAAACGGAACATCGCGAGCGCGAAGATCGCCTGACGGTCGCCGCGGTCGGCCGCGAGCGAGAACCAGGCGAGCGCTTTCTTCTCGTCTTTCGCAACGCCGGTGCCGTTGGCGTAGAGCTCGCCGAGCAAGGTCATGGCGACCGGGTCGCCCTGTTCGCTGGCGCGGCGCGAGGCTTCCTTGAAGGCTTCGAGATAGTGCCCGCGCTGAAACGCGCCGAACGCCACATCGCCTTGCGGCGCGGTCTGCGGCTGCAATGCGGCCTGCTGCGAGAGCGGAGGCTGCGCGGGCATCTTCTCCGGCGCCGTGAACGGAGCTGCCCGGGTTGACTCAGGCGCGAACGCGCTCGGTGCGGGGGGAGGCGGCGCTGAGGGCGCAGATTTTGCGGCCTTCGGCTCGACCGATTTTTTCAGCGTCGGCCTTGCCGGCTTCGCCGCGGCGGGCTTCTTCGCCGGCTTGTTGGGAATGCTCGCCGGTGGCCGCGCCGCGGGTGGTGTGATCTGCAGCGGCGCCTGCGCGCGCGACGCGTCCACCGCCAAAAGGGCGGCGGCGATTGTGCACATGAGCAGCCTGCGCATCATCGTGCCGGCTCCGCAACACGGCGCGTCAGCGCATCGACTGCAGCGCTTAGCTTCCGCGCATCGCGCCAGATATTCTCATCGAGCGCCACGAAATCCGCGCCGGCCTGCGCCAGCGCTGCCGTCTCGTCGAGGTTCGCCGCATAGCCGACGCACGGGATCGTCAGGACTTCGGACCACCACGCGACGCGCTCCTGCACCGCCTCGAAGCCCGGCCGGCGGCCCTCGCGATCCGGTTCACCGAACATCACGTAGTCGGCGCCCGATTCGGCAGCGAGCATGGCGTCGTGCCGCGTCGTCAGCCCGCCGCAGCCCGCGATGGACTTGGGCTTCAGCGCGGGCGCCGCTGCCATGAAAGCTTCGATGCCGGTGAGATGCGCGCCGTCCGCCTGCGTCGGCGCGACGAGCGCCGGATGGCCGTCGAGCAGCAGCGCCGCGCCATTGCTCTGGATCAGGATGCGCAACGCATCGATGCGCTCGATCAGCGCGCGTTCCTCGCCGTCCGCAAGCCGCAGCAGCACGGCGGCCACATCGGTCGCGTTGAGCGCCGCGGCAAGATCGTGCGCGATCGCGCCCGCGTCGCCGAGCGGCGGTGTGACGAGATAAAGCCGCGCAGCTTGCCGCCGCGCTGTGGACGTCTGGCCGGTCCCCATGGCTTGCCCATGCGACCCCATTCGGGCGGAATGGCGGCGATGATCCTGCATCGCCGTGGAGAATGCGGCAAAAAGGTTAAGCCGCCTTTTTGCCTTCCAGGTCCTGCTTCCACTGGCCAAGCGCCGCGAGACCGTTCATGCGGGCGCGGTGCGCGAAGGCGCGCTGTGCGGCGGCGACGTTTTCGGACTTGCCGGCCCAGGCCTGCTGCGGGGCCGCCTGCAAGGCGCGGCCATACGAGAAGGTGAGCTTCCAGGGCAGCGGCCCGAGCTTGTTCATGGCGTCGAGATGGGCGGTCGCCTCCTCGTCCGACTGGCCGCCGGAGAGGAACGCAATGCCCGGAACCGCCCCCGGCACGCAGGCCTTGAGCAGCCGCACGGTTTTCTCGGCGACTTCCTCGACCGAGGCTCGCTTGCCGCTCTTCTTGCCGGCGATCGCCATGTTGGGCTTGAGCACGATGCCTTCGAGCGCGACCCGGCTGTAGTAGAGCTCCTCGAAGGTCGATTTGAGCACCCACTCGCTCACCGAGTAGCAGCGGTCGATGTCGTGGTCGCCGTCCATCAGCACTTCCGGCTCCACGATCGGGACGATCTCCTCGTCCTGGCAGAGCGCCGCGTAACGCGCGAGCGCATGCGCGTTCGCCTTGATCGCCGTATAGCTCGGAATGCCGGCGCCGATGTCGATCACGGCGCGCCACTTGGCGAACTTGGCGCCGAGCCCGCGATAGTCGGCGAGCCGCTCGCGCAAGCCGTCGAGCCCTTCGGTGATCGTCTCGCCGGGGCAGAAGGGCAGGGGCTTCGTCCCCTTGTCGACCTTGATGCCGGGCAGCGCGCCCGCCTGCTGGATGATCTTGGTGAGCGGCGTGCCGTCCTTCGCCTTCTGGCGAATGGTCTCATCGTAAAGGATGACGCCCGAGACATACTTCGACATCGCCTCGCCGGTGCGGAACATCATCTCGCGGTAGTCGCGGCGATTGTCCTCGGTGTTATCGACGCCGATCGCGTCGAAACGCTTCTTGATCGTGCCCGATGACTCGTCGGCCGCGAGGATGCCGCGCCCCGGCGCGACCATGGCTTCGGCGACCCGGTTGAGTTCAGTGAGGTTCATTTCATCCTCCCAATTGAGGGTCTCGATTTGGCCGGAGAGCTACACCAACCCGAGAAAAAGGGCGAGGGCCCTGTCGATGGCGGCGATCTCGTCTTGGTGCAAGCGGCCTACGGATTTTCCAATCTTCTCACGCGCGACCGTGTGAATCTTATCCACCATCACCTGGGACGGCGTCACAAGCCCGTTGCTCGGATGCGGCGCGATGGAAAAGCGAACGACCGAGGGCTCGCGCGTGTCCGACGTAAGCGGTAACAACGTAACCGTCGCCCGGTCCTGATAAAGGTCTGATTGGATGATGACCGCCGGACGCGGCTTCCCGAAATCGCCGGGAAGCGCGACAGTGACGAGGTCGCCGCGCTTCACTTCCAGCCCGTGGTGTCGGCGACCCTTTCAATCCAGTCCATGATTTCTTTTTCCTGCGGGTCGTTGGCAAGCCGCCGCGACTCGCGCCGGATATCCTCAAGGAACCCGGGGCGGGACGTGTCGTACACCCACATCTGTACGGGCTTGAGCCCCATGGCGCGCAACTTGTCGCGATGGCGCTGCACGCGGCTCGCACCCTTCGCTCTCGTGGCCTTTGTTGGCTTCGGCATGGTTGATCCTCGGCGTTACATGTAACGCATGATCAGGATGCGCGCAAGGCCTCGACGCCGGGCAGCTTGCGGCCTTCCAGCCATTCGAGGAACGCGCCGCCGGCAGTGGACACATAGGTGAATTTGTCGGCCACATGAGCGTGGTTGAGCGCCGCGACCGTGTCGCCGCCGCCCGCGACCGAGATGAGCTTTCCGGCTTTGGTGCGCTCCGCCACGTAGCGCGCGATCGTCACGGTGCCCTGATCGAACGGCGGCAGCTCGAAGGCGCCGAGCGGACCGTTCCACACCAAGGTCGCTGCGTCATCGACCGCGCCTTTGATGCGCTCGATCGATTGCGGGCCGACATCAAGGATCATGCCGTCGGCGGGAACGCCATCGAGGCCGTAGGCATGCGCGGGTGCGTGCGCCTGGAAATGAAACGCGACGATCGCATCGACCGGCAGGATGATTGCGCACTGCGCGTCCTCAGCCTTGGCGAGAATGCGCCGCGCGGTCTCGGCCATGTCCTTCTCGGCGAGCGATTTTCCAATTCTCACGCCCTGCGCATGGAGGAACGTGTTCGCCATCGCGCCGCCGATCACCAGCGCCTGCACCTTCGCGATCAGGTTTTCCAGCAGCTCCAGCTTGGTCGAGACCTTGGCGCCGCCGACGATCGCGATCACCGGCCGCTGCGGGTGATCGAGCGCCTTGCCGAGCGCCTCGAGTTCCGCCTGCATGGTGCGCCCCGCGTAGGCGGGCAGCTTGTGCGCCAGCCCCTCGGTCGTCGCATGCGCGCGGTGCGCCGCCGAGAACGCGTCGTTGACATAGATGTCGCCGAGCTTCGCGAGTTGCTCCACGAACGCCGGATCGTTCTTTTCTTCTTGCTTGTGGAAGCGGGTGTTCTCCAGAAGAAGGATATCGCTCGGCTTCATCGCGGCGATCGCTGTCTCGGCGGCTTCGCCGACGCAGTCGTCCGCAAAACCGACATGCCGCTTGAGCACGTGCGCGACCGCGGCCGCGACCGGCTTCAAGGACTCCTTCGGATCGCGCCCTTTCGGGCGGCCGAAATGCGCGAGCAGGATCACCTTGCCGCCCTTGTGGGCGATTTCGTTGATGGTCGGGGCGACACGCTCGATGCGGGTCGCGTCGGTGACCCTGCCGTTCTCCATCGGCACATTGAGGTCGACGCGCACGAGCACGCGTTTGCCCTTCACGTCCGCCTGGTCGAGCGTGCGGAAGCCGGTGCTCATGATCGGACGCTCACTTGTCGGGCGGCGACGTGGGCCAGTTCACCAGCGACCAGATCAGGATGCAGGCAAAGAGCACAAGGCCAATCCCACCGATCCACTGCGCGATCGTCAGGTCCGCCACGACGGCACCGCCTCAGATCAGCTTACCCATCGCAACGGCGGTGTCCGCCATGCGGTTGGAGAAGCCCCATTCGTTGTCGTACCACGCGACGATGCGGACAAAGCTACCGCCGATGACCTTGGTTTGATCGATCCCGAAAGTGGCCGAGTGCGGATCGTGGTTGAGGTCGGAGGAAACGAGCGGCTCCTTCGTCCACGCGATGACCTTGCTCAGCCGGTTCGATTGCGTCGCCGCCACAATAGCCTTGTTGACATCTTCGACGCTGGTCGCGCGCTTGGCTGTGAACTTCAAGTCGATGAAAGAGACGTTGGGCGTCGGCACGCGAATTGCCGCGCCGTCGAGCTTACCGGAGAGCTCTGGCAACACGAGGCCGATCGCTTTGGCGGCGCCGGTCGAGGTCGGGATGATGTTCAGCGCGGCGGCGCGGCCGCGGTACAGGTCCTTGTGCATGGTGTCGAGGGTCGGCTGGTCGCCGGTATACGAATGAATCGTCGTCATGAAGCCTGACTCGATCCCGAACGCCTCGTTCATGATCTTCGCCATCGGCGCGAGGCAGTTGGTGGTGCACGAACCGTTGGAGATGACGACATGATCCTTCGTCAGCGTGTCGTCGTTGATGCCGTAAACGATCGTCGCATCGGCGCCATCGGCCGGTGCCGAGATGAGCACGCGCTTCGCGCCGGCGGCAAGATGCGCGGAGGCCTTGTCCTTTGCGGTGAACAGCCCGGTGCACTCGAGCGCGATGTCGACGCCGAGATCCTTCCACGGAAGCTTGGCCGGGTCGCGCTCGGCGCAGACCTTGATCTTGCCGTTGCCGAGACTGATCGAGTCGCCCTCAACCGTCACGGTGCCGGGAAAGCGGCCATGGACCGAGTTGTAGCGCAACAGGTGCGCATTGGTTTCGACCGGGCCGAGATCGTTCAGCGCGACGACCTCGATATCCTTGCGGCCTGACTCCGCGATGGCGCGCAGGATATTGCGGCCGATGCGGCCGAACCCGTTGATGGCAACCCGGATGGGCATTTCTGATTTCTCCTCAATCTCTCATTCGTCATGCCCGGGCTTGACCCGGGCATCCCGATAGAGCGGGCATGAAACCTGCGCCCCTAAGCGGGATGACCGGGACAAGCCCGGCGATGACGCCAAAACGTGGCCGCTTGTTAGCTCAACTGGCGAGCTTGCTCAACGCCGCCTCGGCAATCTTCTCGGGCGTAATGCCGAAGTGCCTGTAAAGGTCCTTGTAGGGCGCGCTGGCGCCGAAACCCGTCATCCCGACGAATACGCCGTCGGAACCGATGATCGCGTCCCAGCCCTGACGCACCGCGGCTTCGACGGCGACGTTGACCTTCGCGCTGCCGACGACGGCACGGCGCGTCGCGCTATCTGCCGCGTCGAGCAGTTCGAAGCACGGTACCGAGACGACGCGCGCCGGAACGCCGCGCTCCTTCAGGAGCTTCTGCGCCTCGACCGCAATCGAGACTTCCGAGCCGGTCGCGAACAGGGACACTTGAGCCTCACCGTCCGCGCCTGAGATTTCGTAGGCGCCGGCTGCGCAGCGGTTCTCCGCATCGAACGCCTTGCGCAGCTGCGGCAGGTTCTGCCGCGTCAGCGCAAGCACGCTCGGGGCATCCCGGCTTTCCAGCGCAAGCTGCCAGCATTCCAGCGTCTCGACCGGGTCGCACGGGCGGAACACATGCAGGTTCGGGATCGCGCGTAGCGCCGCGAGGTGCTCGACCGGCTCGTGTGTCGGTCCGTCCTCGCCGAGCCCGATCGAGTCGTGCGTCATCACGTGGATCACGCGCTCGCCCATCAAGGCGGCAAGCCGGATCGAGGGGCGGCAGTAATCGGAGAACACCAGGAACGTGCCGGAATACGGAATGGTCCCGCCGTGCAGCGCAATGCCATTCATGGCCGCCGCCATGCCGTGCTCGCGTACGCCGTAATGAATGAAGCGGCCCGCATAGTCCGCAGCCGAGAGCACCTTCATGCTCTTCGGGCGCGTGTTGTTCGAGCCGGTGAGATCCGCCGAGCCGCCGATCATTTCCGGCACGGCCGCGGTCAGAACGTCGAGTGCGTTTTGCGATGCGATGCGGGTCGCGATCTCCTTCGGCTCTGCTGCGAGCTTTTCCTTGTATGCGCGCACCGCATCGCTCAAGCCGAGCGGCAAGTCGCCGTTGATGCGGCGCGCGAACTCGCCGCGCTTCTCGACGGGCAGAGCGGCGAGCCGCTGATCCCACGCCTTGTGCGCGGTCTTCGAGCGCTGGCCAGCGGCGCGCCAGGCGTCGAGAACGTCGGCGGGGATTTCGAACGGCGGGTCAGTCCAGCCGAGCTTCTCGCGTGCGCCCTTGATCTCTTCCGAGCCGAGCGGCGAGCCGTGCGAGCCTGCCGTGCCGGCTTTCGTCGGCGCGCCGAACCCGATCGTTGTTTTGCACGCGATCATCGACGGCTTGTCGGACTGCTTCGCGGCTTCGATCGCGCGCGCGATCGCTTCCGGATCGTGGCCGTCGATGCGCGTCGCCGCCCAGCCGGCGGACTCGAAACGCTTCACCTGATCGACCGAGTTGGCGAGCGAGAGCGGGCCGTCGATCGAGATGCCGTTGTCGTCGAACAGCACGATCAGCCGGTTGAGCTTCAGGTGGCCGGCGAGTGCGATCGCCTCCTGTGAAATGCCTTCCATCAGGTCGCCGTCGGAGGCGAGCACATAGGTGTGGTGATCAACGATATCGCCGAACTCGGCGGCAAGATGCCGTTCGGCGATCGCCATGCCGACCGCATTGCCGAGGCCCTGACCGAGCGGCCCGGTGGTTGTTTCGACTCCCGGCGTGATGAAGTTCTCCGGATGTCCCGGCGTGAGCGAGTCGAGCTGACGGAAGCGCTTGATCTGATCGATCGTCATCGCCTCGTAGCCGAGGAGATAGAGCAGCGCATAGATCAGCATCGAGCCGTGCCCGGCGGAGAGCACGAAGCGGTCGCGGTCCGGCCACCGCGGATCGGCGGGATCGAATTTCAGGAAGCGCGTGAACAGCACCGTCGCGACATCGGCCGCGCCCATCGGCAGGCCGGGGTGACCCGATTTCGCCTGCTCCACGGCGTCCATGGCGAGCGCGCGGATCGCGTTCGCCATGCGGTCGTGCTCGGCGCGGGAGAGCGGCATGGTGTCTGCCTCACGATGGGCAACGGCGGCCGAGGCGGCGGGTGGGGTCATCACGTTTGCCCTCAGATTCCGCGCGTGGATAGCACCTGCGACCTTCGAGTCAAAATGGACGGGAGCAGACTCCGGTGGATGGTTTCGGGTCGCGCGACGGAACCATTCCAAAGCCCCCCGGTTCATTGGGGAGCGAGACGCGGGGCTCTGAAAAAGCCCGGAGGAGAAGCCCCATGCACGGCATCATCTATCTCATCGGCCTGATCGTGGTGATCATGGCGATTCTTTCGTTCCTCGGCCTCCGCTGAGGAGCGCCCCATGGTCAACGTCCAAACCTATCCCGATCCGGCCGCTTCGGGTCCCATCCCGACGCCCGGCGGTCCGCTGTCCTACATCCATTGGGGTCCGGTCATCGCGGGCGCCGTCGTCGCCGCAGCGGTCTGGTCGGTGCTGATGGCGTTTGCGTCAGCCGTCGGCCTGATGATCGTCTCGCCGTCGCCGACTTGGCGCGATACCTCGGTCTGGCTCGCGGTCCTGTCGGGCTTCTGGATCATCGTCGTGACCGTCGGCGCCTATGCGCTCGGCGGCTATCTGGCGGGCCGGGTGCGCTCGACCTGGCGGGCGTCAGAAGATGAAGTCGAGTTTCGCGACGGCGCGCACGGCCTGCTGGTATGGGCAGTCGGCGTGGTGCTCAGCATCGCGCTGCTCTGGGCAACGGCCGCGACATTTGCGGCGACCAACAACGCGGCCGCCACGCCGCGCGAGAGTGCCGGCGCGCCGAGTTTCCTTGCCTATGAGCTCGACCGCCTGTTCCGTTCGGAGCGGCGGCTGGACCCGGTCTCGCAGGACGTGCGCGCGGAGGCGAGCCGCTTGCTGATGAAGGGCGTCGGCCGGCAGGAGATGCCGTCCGAGGATCGCGCGCACCTTGTCCGGTTCGTCGCGGGCGCAACCGGCCTGGCTCCGCCGGATGCGGAGCGCCGGGTGATCCAGGTGCTCACCGAAGCGCGCAATTCGACCGCGCAGGCGCGGCGCAGCGCGGTGATTCTCGGCTTTGCTGCTGCTGCTGCACTTGCTGCGGCCGCCGCAGCCGCGTGGGTGGCGGCCGGCATCGGCGGAAAACATCGCGACAGCGAGTTCGCGCCACCGCTGCGGTTCGGACGTGCCGTCGTGACGCGACCGGCTTGATTGCGGTCGAAGCTCAATCGTAACCGGGCGGCGGCGCAAAGCCGCCGAACGCCTTCTCGACGAGCCTGGCGAAGGCGATCGAGGTCTTGTCGCGCCCCTGCGCGGCGATCGCCTGATAGCCGGCCGGCAAACCTGACGGCGCGATGCCAAGGGGTCCAACCGTGGACGGCAGAAACACCACGCCCGAATAGCCGGCCCAGAACAGCTGATCGGTCGGCGGCACCCGCTTGTTGTTCACCGTGATACGGCGCCGCCAACGTTTTCCTTCATGCTCGTGGTCGTGCGGGAAGGCCGCCGAAGCGGCGACCGGACAGAGCAGGATGTCGTAGTCCTTGAAGAACGCGTTGAACTTGAGCCGCAGCTGATGGCGCTCGTTGTTGAGCTGGAGCCATTTGCGGTGGCTCATGGTCACGCCGTCGACCGCGCGCTCGACGAACGGATCGGTTTCGCCGCTGGCGAGCGCCTGCTTCCAGTCCTCGATGTCGGCTTCCGGCATCCGCGCTGAGGTCGCCGCGCGCAACAGGCGAACGTAGATGTCGTTGAGCCGCGCGGTGTCGACGTCCGGCTCGGCTTCCTTCACCTTTGCGCCGGCCTTTGCCAGCCTGTCGACCAGCGCCTGGAGCTGATCCGCATACTCGCCGTCGACGTCGCTCTCCGCGTCGCGCAGCTTCACGGCGACGCGGAACTGCCTGAGCGAGGTCTTGTCGCACTTCGGCAGCGCGACCTTCAGGTACCCGCCGTCGTCCGGATCGTGCCCCGCCATGATGTCGAGCGCGACATCGAGGTCCTGCGCGGAGCGCGCGAGCGGCCCGACCACCGAGATATCCGGCGGCGCGACCGAGTTCGGCAGCGCATGGCCGCGGTAGGTGATCAACCCGAAGGTCGGCTTGTGGCCGAATACCCCGCAGTAGTGCGCCGGGTTGCGGATCGATGAGCCGATATCGGAGCCTGCGTCGATGCCGGTGAGCCCCGCCGCCAGCGCGGCTGCCGAGCCGCCGGAGGAGCCGCCGGGCGTGCGGCTCGTGTCCCAGGGGTTTCCGGTCACGCCATAGACGACGTTGTAGCTCTGCCAGTCGGCGAGCATCAGCGGCACGTTCGTCTTGCCGAACAGCGTGACGCCGGCGTCGATCATGCGCTGCGCCGAGACCGCGGTCTCGTCGGTGACGTTCTCTTTCATCGACGGCGCGCCCCAGGTCGTGGGCGAGCCCGCCACCTGGTAGCTTTCCTTGATGGTCATCGGCACGCCGTGCAGCGGGCCGAAGCGCTTGCCTTTCTTCACGGCGGCGTCGGCCGCCTTTGCGCGCTTGCGCGCTTTCTCCTTGTCCGTCCAGATGACGGCGTTGAGTTTCGGATTATATTTCTCGATGCGCGCGAGGAAGTGGTCGAGCAATTCGAGGCAGCCGATCTTCTTGCGCCGAATGAGCGCGGCAAGTGCAACGGCGGACTTGTAGTGCAGATTGTCCATAGAGAGATTCCTGACGCTGGCCGGCCGTATGCTGGCACGCCGCTCGGCCGAGAGTCACGTGATGCATGTCCTGCTGGACCCGCAACCTCAACGGTCATAGTTTGCGGTTGTGGGCGCGCCACGCGCGCACGATTCGGGGGCTTGATCATGCCGTCCACCGCTCTCTCGCGCACGCGCCGTGCGCGCCGCTTCATCCTCTGCGCGTTTGCGGGATCGTTCGCCGTCGGGATGGCGCACGCGGCCGACGCGCCGCAGCCGCTCCTCGACAAAGGTAAGGCCGTCGACTGGTGGGTGGTGTTCAAGCTCAATTCCAGCATTCCCCGCCTGCGCCGGCAATACGGAGCGCAAGCCTGCGCGTTTGGCGGCGATGCGCAGACCTACAAGGTCTGGGGCCAGCAGTTCGTCTATCGCGAGCAGCACGGAGAAATCATTCCGGCAAGGCAGCGGCTGCGCCGGCGATACCGCGAGCGATCCGGTCGGCGCGACCTTCGGCCAGATCTACAACGGCACGCTACTATCTACGTCGTCTGGAACGACCAGTTCTACGACGATCCCGAAGATCAAGGGCTGCACCAAGGAATGCGGCTCGCCGTGGGGCCATGTCGAAAGGCATGGTCGCCTGGAACGAAACGGGCGAAGGAGTGGTGCTGCAGGTTTCGACGCCGTCATGGCCGGCGTCTGGCAGCAAGAAATTCCCGCGCAAGACGCGACGGCAACACGCTCGGCTGCGTCAAGGACGACGACGTCGAGGTGAGCCAGCACTTCTTTTCGCTCAAGCTGACCAAAGACGATCGTCGTCAAAGTTCTCAAGGCGTCTGGCGAACGCGAGCGTCGTCACCGACCGGACCAACAAGCAGATCGTACACAACGGCGGTCCCGCCGACGTGCAGAAGCTCGTCAACGCGTTGGGCGTGAAGTCGTCGAGCAAGACCGTCACCAAGGACACGCTGTCGAGCGGTGTGGTGCTGATCTCGAAGCCCTCCGATCTCAACGTACCGCCGTGGCAGATGGTCTCGGCGCTGCTCGGCGGCGCCTCGCTGCGCGCCGCGACCTGGTGGGCGCAGCCCGAAATTCCGACGACCACGGTCTCGACGAGTATTGGCTGCTGGGACGCGTCGCTGCCCAAGCCCGGCGCGGTCGAGATCGCCACCACGGGAAACTGGAACGGTAAGACATTTGGGCTGAAAGGCGGGCAGGGCGCCGACTTCAATCATGCCAAGATCGGCGTTGCGACCTCAGGCGCGAGCTACGCGATCTTCGGCGACATGAACCAGCAGGGCACGCTAGTCGGGGCAGAAATGCTGGAGTAGCCAGAATGGCCGCGGCGGCCTGTTCTACGCGGTCAGCGACGCGGCGCTCGCACAGAGCGTCGCCGATCTGATCAAGGGCGACACTGCGCCGGCAAAGCTGAAGTCGCGCTGCTGCCCACAGCGCGACATTGTTTTGCCCGCATGATCGGTGAGCGTTGACGGCACGGTGGGACGCAACGTAAGTTTCTGACGCAAATCCTTGGCGCTCCACGGATTTCAGGGCGCGCATGCCGGCCGCGGCGGCCGGCCCGCGCGATGGGGAGGCGATGACTGACGCGAGCGCGATCGAAGCCGCAACCCGGCGGCTGGCGGCGGCCCTCGATGCGCTCGAGGCCGCGCTGGAGCGGCGCCGTGACACCGACAGCGGCGAGAACGCGCTCGCCGCGCAGGTGCATGCGCTCGGCTCCGACCGCTCCAAGCTTGCGTCCGATCTCGATGACGCGACCGCGCGCTCGCGCAAGCTGGAAGCGACCAATCGCGAGATCGCGCAGCGTCTCGATATCGGCGATCGAACGCAATCCGCTCGGTGATCGAGGCGCAGCCATGAGCCACGTGAACGTCACCATCCACGGCCGCCAGTACCGCATGGCCTGTGAGGACGGGCAGGAAGATCATTTGACGCGGCTCGCCAAGGACCTCGATCAGCGCATCGAGCAGCTGAAGGCGAGCTTCGGCGCGATCGGCGACATGCGGCTGATCGTGATGGCGGCGCTCACCGTCGGCGACGAATTGAGCGAGGCGGCGAAGCGCGTGCGGCGCTGGAAGAGGAGCTGACCGCGCTGCAGGACGCGCGCGTTGCTTCGAGCGAGCGCGCGCAGGCGACGCAGGTCGCGGTCGCGGCTGCGCTCAATGCGGCCTCCGAGCGGATCGAGAGCGTCACGCGCGGCCTGAACCAGGGCCGCGGCCCCGGTGTCGGTATCGGCTGAGGCCGCAAACGAGGGCATCGACATGTCCGCCAGTGGGCGAGGCATTCCGGCTAGGCGCAAATCGGCATTCAAAAGTGAACGCCACCGCGACGAGGACAGCGGGTGTTGGCGTATCGCGACGCGCGCACCAATCATGGCTTACGATGAATATTCGGATGAGGAAATCGAGCTCAGCATTGGCCAACGCAATCCCGAAAGGATCGAGGGCCTGCTAATCGATTTCCGGTATGCCGCCCGCGACGGCGAAGTCTCGCGCCGATCGGTGTTGTGCTGGCAGTGTGGCCGCGATGGCGATCGCCTTTATGTGCGCGGCTATTGTGCGTTTCGCGAGGATCTTCGGACGTTTCGGGTCGATCGCATGGCGGATGTCATTGCCATACAGGGTCAACGCGAAATACCTGTCGAGGACCCCGGCGCGTTTTTCGCGGCGTTTGCTGCGCGGGAAACCTCCGGGCGCGCTACCCCAAGGGTTACGATTCGCGATTGATGGTCTGCATCGGGATGGCACCGGGCGATTGAAAGCACTACATTGCCGAAGCGGGGCTGCGGGGTGCGTCAGACAATTACTCCCGGGGCCTTACGATCCTGAAGGGAGCTGTCCCTGACCGGACCCGTGGGTCCGGACATATGGCGCCCACCTACTTCTGTAGGTTCCCGGGGTCGAAGTCCGACGGCTTTTGCGGCTCCGCACTTTTCATTCTCGCGTCATTGCCCGGGCGATGACGAGCCCGCGATGTCTGACGCCGATTCCCTTTCCGCGTTGAAATCCGTCATCCGCAAGGACGCGCTGATGCGGCGCGACGCGCTGCCGGCGGCGGAGCGGGCGAAGGCGGCCGAGACGATCGCGGCGCGAGCGTTTCCGCTCGCCATCAAACCGGAACAGATTGTCTCCGGCTTTTCACCGCTGAAGACCGAGATCAACCCGATCCCGCTGATGCGCAAGCTCGCCGACGCGGGCGCACAGCTCGCGCTGCCGGTCGTCGCCGGGAAGGGCAAGCCGCTGATCATGCGTGCGTGGGGTTTCGGCGAGCCGCTCGATTCCGGCGTGTGGGGCATCCGCGAGCCGAAGGTCGACGCAGCGGAAGTCGCGCCCGACATTCTGCTGGTGCCGCTGCTCGCCTTCGACCGGCACGGCCACCGCATCGGATATGGCGCCGGCTACTACGATATGACGATCGGGAAACTGCGTGGCATGAAGCCGATCGTCGCGGTCGGCATCGCGTACGCGGCGCAGGAAATCGGAGAGGTCCCGATCGGCCCGCGCGACGCGCGCCTCGATCTCGTGCTAACGGAGCGTGAGATCATCGATCTGCGTGGGTCCTGAATGCGTCTTCTCTTCGTCGGCGATGTGGTGGGGCGCTCCGGACGTGCCGCGGTGACCGAGCGCCTGCCGGGCCTCGTGCGCGACTGGAAGCTCGATTGCGTCATCGTCAACGGCGAGAATGCGGCCGGCGGGTTCGGCATCACCGAACCGATCTACAACGAGATCATCGATGCCGGCGCCGACGCGATCACCGGCGGCAATCATTCGTGGGATCAGCGCGAGGCGCTGGTGTTCATCGAGCGCGCGCCAAAACTCATCCGCCCGCACAACTATCCGCCCGGCACGCCCGGGCGCGGCATGGTGATGGTGGAGGCGCGAAACGGTGCGCGCGTGCTGGTGATCAACCTGATGGGCCGCGTGTTCATGGATCCGCTCGACGATCCGTTTGCGGCGGCCGAGCGCGAGCTCTCCGCCTGTCCGCTGAAGGCCGCGGCCGATGCGATCGTGCTCGACATCCATTGCGAGGCGACGAGCGAGAAGCAGGCGATGGGCCATTTCTGCGACGGCCGCGCGAGCCTCGTGGTCGGCACTCACACCCATGCGCCGACCGCGGATCATCGCGTGCTGCCCGGCGGCACCGCGTTTGTCTCCGACGTCGGCATGACGGGCGACTATGATTCCGTCATCGGCATGAACAAGAGCGAGCCGCTGCATCGTTTCACGCGCCGCATTCCCTCGGGCAAGTTCGAGCCCGCGAACGGCCCGGCGACTCTGTGTGCGGTTGCGGTCGAGACCGACAACGCGACGGGTCTTGCCGTCCGCATCGCGCCGGTGCGGCTGGGCGGTCGGCTTGAAGAGGCGCGGCCCACATTCTGGGATTGACCTCACCCTGAGGAGCCCGCGCAGCGGGCGTCTCGAAGGGTGGCGCCAAACGCGTTCCTTAACGCCATCCTTCGAGACGCGCTTCGCGCTCCTCAGCGACTGTGTTTGCAGTCAAGCGTTTTGCCATTTTTTGTTGTCCCTGAGGATGGCGTTGAGGACGGTGAGGAGCTTTCGGGCAACGGCGATAAGGGCGACCATTTTGGGCTTGCCGGCGGCGCGCAGGCGGTGATGGAACGCGCGCAGGGTGGGGTTGCATCGCATCGCCGTCATGGCCGCCATGAACAGAGCGGTGCGCACGCTCGCCCGGCCGCCGCTGATGAAGCTTTTGCCGCGCCACTTGCCGGACTGGCGCGTGAACGGTGCAAGCCCGGCCAGCGCCGCGATCTGGCGGCGGTTGAGCGTGCCCAGTTCAGGCAGCTCCGCCAGCATGGTCCGTGCAGTGCCGGATCCGACGCCCGGCACCGAGGCGAGCAGGTTCTCCTTCTCGCGCCAAATCGCGGAGCCGCGCACACTTTCGTCGATCTCGCCATCGATCTCGGAGAGCTCGGCACGCAAGCTCTTGAGCAGACGCTGGATGCTCTTCCTGGCACGCAGACTGGCACGCTTCTCGCGCTGGCCCTCGGCCACGATCATCTGGATGATCTGACGCCGCCGCGTCACCAGATCGGCGAGCGCCTGGGTGGCGGCGTCCGGCAACGGGCGCACCGGCGGCTCGGTCGCCGCCGCAAAACGTGCGATCACCTCAGCGTCGATCCGGTCGGTCTTGGCGCGCTTGCCGAGTGCACCCGCAAAGGAACGCACCTGCGCCGGATTGACCACCACGACCGGCAACCCCACGGCCGCCAGGCTCGCCGCCACAACCGTTTCGAACCCGCCCGTCGCTTCCACGGCAACGAGCCGCGCAGAAAGAGGCTCCAGCATCCCGATCAGAAGCTCAATGCCAGCCGCATCGCGGCTGTAACTCAACGCCGTTCCGGCCGGATGCACCGACACGTCCAGCCGATCTTTCGAGACATCGATTCCAACAATGGTGGTGTCCATCTGATCCCGTCCTTGCGCAATCGGGCTTCGCGAGCGGCCCACGCGACTGTTCGGGTTCAATGGAACGACGGACGGGGAGCCGCGCTGAGGCTCGGACTTCAAAGTCCCAGGATGAGCCGGCCTCCCGTCCGCCACCGCGCCAGCCAATATAGCCGGTGCGGGCGTTCGTGACTTACAAGGATGAGGTCGGAGTGTGGATTTTCACGCGGCTCCATCATATAACGCGCCGCATTCCCAACCGCCGTTTTTGCCCGGAGGCGCCTTTGGCCGGCCATTCCCAATTCAAGAACATCATGCACCGCAAGGGGCGGCAGGATGCGGTGCGCTCGAAACTGTTCGGCAAGCTCTCGCGCGAAATCACCGTCGCGGCGAAGCTCGGCCTGCCCGATCCCGCGATGAACCCGCGCCTGCGCGCCGCGATTGCGGCGGCAAAGGCGGAAAGCGTGCCGAAGGACAACATCGACCGCGCGATCAAGAAGGCGCTTGGCGGCGACGCCGAGAACTACGAGGAAATCCGCTATGAGGGATACGGCCCGGGCGGCGTCGCCGTGATCGTCGAGGTGCTGACCGACAATCGCAACCGCTCGGCCGGCGAGGTGCGCGCGAGCTTCACCAAGGCGGGCGGCAACCTTGCCGAGACCGGCGCGGTGTCGTTCATGTTCGATCATGTCGGCGTGGTCGAGTTCGCCGCCGATGCCGCCGATGCCGACACAATGCTGGAAGCCGCGATCGAGGCGGGCGCCGAGGACGTTACCTCGGGCGAGAGCGGGCATGAGATCTACACAACGAATGGATCGCTGCGCGATGTCGCCAAGGCGCTGGAGCAAAAATTCGGCGAGCCGCGCAAGGCCGCGCTCACCTGGAAGCCGCAGAACACCGTGCCGGTCGATGACGAGCAGGGCGAGAAGGTGCTCAGGCTGATCGACGCGCTCAACGACAATGACGACGTGCAGAACGTGTTCGCGAACTTCGAGATTTCGGACGCGCTGGTGCAGAGGATGAGTGCGTGATCCGGGTGTCCCGGGCGCGTCGCAGCACGCAGTGGTGCGACGCAGACCCGGGATCGCCAAGAACACCGCGCTTTGGGTGGTCCCGCATCTGCGGTGCACCGTTTCACGCTGCACCGCGTGCGGGACACGGGGCTACCGCACCCACCCATCCCACAGCGGCATGCTCACGATCGCGGCGAGCGTGATGATCACGTAGGCGGTGCGCCGGTAGGTCACCTCCGAGGCGAAGTGGAACAGCTTCGCGCCGGCGAACATCGCCAGGATATGCAGCGGCGCAGCGATTGCGGCGAGCGCGATCACCTCCGCGGTCAGCAATCCGGCCCACAGGTATGTGACGATCAGTGCCGCCGCCATCACGGCGAAGAACACCACGAAGTTCGCACGCACGACCGCGACGCTCGCCATGCTGGAGAGCCAGAACAGCACCACCGGCGGCCCGGAAATCTGCACCGCGCCGCCGAGGATGCCCGCGACGAGCCCGACGCCGATGGTCACGATCAGCAGCGGCTTGCCGTGATAGCGCCAGCCCGACCCGAGCACCACGACGATGACCAGCACCAGCGCCGCCATGCCCCAGCGCAAGGCAACCGCATCGGCGTATTGCAGGATCAGCGTGCCGAACTGCGCCGCGAAGATCGCCGCGATCGAAATCGGGATCACCTCGCGCCACGCCGCCTGCCGCCACACGCCGATCGAAAACACGATGCCGGTGACGAAATCCGTGAGCAGGAAGGTTGCGGCACCCACCTTCGGGCCGTAGAGCGCGCTCGCGAGCGGCACATAGATCAGCGCCGAGCCGAAACCCGAAAAGCCGCGCACCGCACCGGACAGGATCGAAATGCCCATCAGGAGCGCAAAGCGCGGGTCCGCCATGACGGCGGAAAACGTGGCGGTGGTGGGAAGGTCGATCACGGACGTGCCCGGTGGGGAACGGCTGTCTAGCAGGGGCGTGAGACACGCGCGAGGTGCTATCTTCGCGGCGCGATGGCACATGCGATTCGCATCCTCGGCATCGACCCGGGCCTCCGCCGCACCGGCTGGGGCTTGATCGCCTGCGAGGGCAACCGGCTGATGTATCTCGCCTGTGGCTCGGTCGAGACCAACGAAAAGCACGCGCTGGCCGAACGGCTGGTGACGATCCACGATGGGCTCACGCGCATCGTCGATGAGTTCCGTCCCGACGAGGCCGCCGTGGAGGCGACCTTTGTCAATCGCGATGCGACCGCAACGCTGAAGCTCGGGCAGGCGCGCGGCATCGCGCTGCTGGTGCCGGCGAAGGCGGGCCTCCTTGTGGCGGAATACGCGCCGAACCTGGTGAAGAAAACGATCGTCGGCGCCGGCCACGCCGAGAAGGCGCAGATCCGCATGATGGTCGGCGTGCTGCTGCCGAAAGCCGATCCGCAGTCCGAGGACGCGGCCGACGCGCTTGCGATCGCGGTGACGCATGCGCACCATCGCGCGAGCGCGCTGTTGAAGGTGGCGAGGCGATGATCGGCAAGCTCAAGGGCATCATCGACTCCTACGGCGAGGATTTCATCGTCGTCGACGTGAACGGCGTCGGCTATGTGGTGCACTGCTCGGCGCGCACGCTGCAGGCGCTGCCGGCGCAGGGCGAGCCGGTGTCGCTCGCGATCGAGACGCATGTGCGCGAGGACCAGATCCGCCTGTTCGGCTTTACGAGTGACATCGAGCGCGAGTGGTTCCGCCTGTTGCAAACCGTGCAGGGCGTCGGCACGCGCGTTGCGCTCTCCATTCTCTCGACACTCAAGCCCGCCGATCTCGCGAGCGCGATCGCGATGCGCGACAAGGCGATGGTTGCGCGTTCGCCCGGCGTCGGCCCGAAGGTCGCCGAGCGCGTCGTCACCGAATTGAAGGACAAGGCGCCGAAATACGCCGACATCGATCCAGCGGTGGTGCGGCTCGCGGGCGCAGTGGACGAGCGGCGCGCGCCGCAGCCTGTCGCCGACGCGGTCTCGGCGCTGATCAATCTCGGCTATGGTCAGCCGCAGGCGGCCGCCGCAATCGCGGCGGCTTCCCGCGGCGCGGGCGAGGGCGCGGAGACCGCGCAGCTGATCCGCCTCGGCGTTGAAGGAGCTGGCGAAGTAGCACGATGAGTGAAGCGCTGAACGACAGGGACAAAGAACTGGTCGCTTCCGCCACGCAGGCGATCAAGGAGCGCTATCGCAACGACTGGCAGGAGGTCGGCGCGGCTATCCGCACGCGGGACGGCCACGTGGTGACCGGCGTCAACCTCGATGCCTACGTGGGACGTGGCGCGGTGTGCGCCGAGGCTGTTGCGATCGGGCGTTCGCTCACCGAGAAGGGCGACCAGGGCATCGACACCATCGTTGCGGTCCGCCATCCAAAGCCAGATGAGCCGAGCCGGGAGATCGCGGTGGTCGCGCCATGTGGCGCCTGCCGCGAGCTCATTCACGACTACGACGCCAGGGCGCGGGTCATCGTGCCCGGCAGCAACGGCGGTGCTGAGATCGTAACCATCGGCGAATTGCTGCCGAACAAATACCGGCGGGGCATGACATGACCACCGCGCCCCGCCGCCTCGTGACGCCCGAGCGCCGCGACGAAGACGCGGAGGCCTCGCTGCGCCCGCAGCGGCTCTCCGAATTCATCGGCCAGCAGCAGGCGCGCTCGAACCTCTCGGTGTTCATCGAGGCGGCGCGCGCGCGCAAGGAGGCGCTGGACCACGTGCTGTTCGTCGGTCCGCCGGGCTTGGGCAAGACCACGCTTGCGCAGATCGTTTCGCGCGAACTCGGCGTGAACTTCCGTGCGACCTCCGGTCCGGTGATCGCGAAGGCCGGCGACCTCGCGGCGCTGCTGACCAACCTGGAAGACCGCGACGTCCTGTTCATCGACGAGATTCACCGGCTCAATCCGGCGGTGGAGGAAATCCTTTATCCCGCGATGGAGGATTTCCAGCTCGACCTGATCATCGGCGAGGGGCCGGCGGCGCGTTCGGTGAAGATCGATCTCGCGCGCTTCACCCTGATCGGCGCGACCACGCGCGCTGGCCTGCTCACCACGCCGCTGCGCGACCGCTTCGGCATTCCGGTGCGGCTCAATTTCTACACCCGCGAGGAACTGGAGCTGATCGTCAACCGCGGCGCGCGCGTGCTCGGCATGGCGGTCACGGCGGACGGCACGGACGAGATCGCGCGGCGCGCGCGCGGGACGCCGCGCATCGCCGGGCGGTTGCTCAAGCGCGTGCGCGACTTCGCGCACGTGGCGGGCGCGACCGCGATCGATCGTGCAGTCGCCGACAAGGCGCTGCTCGCGCTCGAAGTCGATGCGGCCGGCATGGACGCGATGGACCGGCGCTATCTCACCACCATCGCGCTCAACTACGGCGGCGGGCCGGTCGGCGTCGACACCATCGCGGCGGCGCTCTCCGAGCCGCGCGACGCGATCGAGGAGATCATCGAGCCGTTTCTGATCCAGCAGGGCTTCCTGCAACGCACCCCGCGCGGGCGGCTGCTGACCGGCCATGCGTTCCGGCACCTCGGGCTCACCGAGCCCGCGCGCGATCCCGGGCAGTTCGGGCTGTTCAACAACGAGGACGACGCGTGAGCGAACCGATCAGCATCGTGGCGGCGCTCGTGCGCGACGAAGCGGGCCGGGTGCTGCTGGTGCGCAAGCGCGGCACGCGGGCTTTCATGCAGCCCGGCGGCAAGCGCGATGCGGGCGAGGACGACGTGACGGCGCTCGCGCGCGAACTTGACGAGGAGCTCGGCTGCCGCGTGGTGCCGGGAACTGCGTCACCACTCGGGACGTTCGAGTGCGTCGCGGCGAACGAGCCGGATCGGCGCGTCTATGCGGCGGTCTATGCGGTCGATGTTGCCGGCAACATCGCGGCGCGCGCCGAGATCGACGAGATCGTCTGGATCGACCCGGCGGCGCCACCCGACATTCACCTCGCGCCGCTCACGCGCGATCACGTTCTTCCGCTGGCGAGGGCTGAGGTCGAATCTCGACGGCCAGATCATCGCCGGCCGCCACAGCATGCCGGTGCGCGTCTACTACGAGGACACCGATTTCACCGGCATCGTCTATCACGCAAATTACCTGCGCTACATGGAGCGCGGGCGCACCAACTATCTGCGCCTGATCGGCGCGGACCATCGCGCGCTGTTCGAGGCGACCGAGAAGGAGGCGCCTGGCTTTGCCTTCGTGGTGCGCACCATGACGATCGACTGGCTCAAGCCCGCCCGCATGGACGACGTGCTCGACGTCGTAACCAGCCCGGAGGAAGTGAAAGGCGCCTCGATCACGCTGCTGCAACAATGCTGGCGCGGCGAGGAATTGCTGTGCGAAGCACATGTGCGTGTCGCGTTCATTTCGGGCGGGCGTGCGCGGCCGATCCCGAAGCCGCTGCGGATCGCCATGAAGGCGGATCAGGAGAGGTTGCCCCCGCCCTGACGCTGCTGCGCATCGTGGCGCATGAGCGCTCGAAAGGTCTTATCGGCATCGCCAAGGTCGAATGCGAAGTGCATCCCGAGATCGACCGCGGTCTTGATCGCGATCAGGATGATCAGCGGCGCGATCGAGCCGAAGAACGACAGGAAGCCGCCGAAAAGGATCGCGACGTGCATCACAATGATGCGCGCGTAGAAGCCGCCGACGATGGCGCGGGCGATGCTGTCCGATGGCGTGGGCCTTGCGCGCAGCGGCCGTTGCGGGTTCAGCCACCGCTGTAGCCGAGCGCCGATCACCGAATAGAAAAACACGATGCCGCGCGCGACGAACAGCACGAGAAGCGGAATCCACAAGTCCGTCCCGATGATGAGCGTCTCCACGAACTCGCGCGGCCCATGAATGCGCTTTGCCCAGTCGCCGGAGAACAGTGCCCAGAGGAAAGCAAAGTGCACGCCCATGAAAATTCCGGCGTGCGCCACGAAGAACATCGCAAAGCCGATCGGCGAGGGTGGGCGCGCGCTGCCCTGCATCGTGATGCCGACGAGTGCCTCGCGCGGCGCAGTCGCGATGCGCACCAGCGTCCAGAAGCCGATCACCGCGGTTTCGAGCCAGTAGAGCACCAGCAGCACGAAGGCGTCCCACCCCCAGAAGAACACGCCGGCGAGCGGCAGCAGGTTGGCGGCGAGAAGGATCAGCGTGGAGGGATGCCACAGGCCCGGATAGGGCAGGCTGGGCGCGATCAATCGCTCGCTCATCGCAGCTCCGCGTGGGGCCGAATCGATCCCCGCGCGGATCATTGCACACGCAAGCCGCAAGCCGCCGGCGTGACGCGCCGGTGTGAGTCATGTAAAGACCCTTCACATGAGCTGGTCCAGGCAGGATGGTCCGCGCGGCTACCACCACGGCAATCTGAAGGAAGCGCTGATCCGCGCGGCGCTGGAGCTGATCGCCAAGAAGGGCCCGGCCGGCTTCACCTTCGCGGAAGCGGCGCGCTGGGCCGGTGTCAGCCCGGCCGCGCCCTACCGGCATTTCCGCGATCGCGACGAGTTGCTGGCCGACGTCGCGCGGCGCGGCTTCGAGCAGTTCGCGGTCGCGCTGGAGCGCGCGTGGAATGACGGCAAGCCCGAGCCGTTCGCGGCGTTCGAGCGGCTCGGCAAGGCGTATCTGGCATTCGCCCGCACCGAGCCCGCGTATTACTCGGCGATGTTCGAGGCGGGCGTGCCGCTCGACATCAGCCCGGAACTGACCGCGGCGGGCGATCGCGCCTTCGCGGTCATCCGCACGGCGTCCGAAACGCTGATCGCCCGCATGCCGGCCGCGCGTCGCCCGCCCGCGCTGATGATGGCGCTGCACATCTGGTCGCTGTCGCACGGCATCGCGTCGCTGTTCGGGCGTGGCGATGAGGGCCGGCGCAAGCTGCCGATGACGCGCCGAAGAGCTGCTGGAGGCCGGCGTGCTGGTCTATCTGCGCGGGCTCGGCATCCAGGACGCCCAGCCCACGAATTCGTGATCGGCCGGTTCCCGGTCGCCGCTTGACAAAGACCGGGGCCTCTTCTAGGTATGTAAATGTTATTTACATTCACACGGGCGAGGCAAAGCCATGTCCACCGCTGAACGTTACTGACGAATACCGGCAGGACCGCTGGGGCCGTCCCTCGATCCGGATTCACCCGGCCTGGATCGTCCTGTTGGTCCTCGGATTCATCGTGTGGTGGCCGATCGGCCTCGCGATCCTCGCCTACACATTCTGGAGCAAGAACATGGGTTGTCACAGCGGCGCGCGCTGGCAGCACAAGATGCAGCGCATGGAAGAGAAAATGGGCCGCATGCGCGACCGCATGCAGGGTTTCGGTGCGCCTTGGGGCGCGCCCTTCGAGCGGCAATCACGCGTTCGACGAATACCGCACCGAGACGCTGCGCCGGCTGGAAGAAGAGCAGCGCGAGTTCCGCGACTTCCTCGACCGGCTGCGCTTTGCCAAGGACAAGGCCGAGTTCGACCAGTTCATGGCCGAGCGGCGCAACCGCCCTGCGCCGCGACGCGCCGCAGCCGCAGAGCTGACTCCCCCGCAGCTTTGCGATTTCCGGGCCGTTCGCCGCGAGGTGGGCGGCCCGATGCATTTCAGCTTGCGAGGATTGTGCACTTCAGGCCGGGAAACTTCAGGAAGTCCCGGTCGAACGTGACCCACTCGCAGCCCCATTCGATCGCGAGCGCGGCGTACCAAGCATCCGTCGTCCGAGGTCCGCGCAGTATTCGGTCGACACACATAGCCGGCTGGAAAATGTCCCAGTGGCGTTCGCCAGGCTCGATGAGCTCGGCAATGGGGTTGCTTCAAAAGATCGTCGCAGAATCCGAATGCATCCAGCGAGAGTCGATACCTCTGGATAAGATCGCGCGGTTGGTTGTGATGCGAACAACAGCGCCTAACGTCAATTTTGACAGTGCGAAGCTGGCGTCGCCTGCGATAACGGCGTCGAGCCATGCGCGTGAAGTTGCGTGCTGTATGGCGTCCGGTCGAAACGCGTAGACCAGCACGTTGACGTCCGGCAGGATCACTTGAAGCCGTTCAGGAGCCGCTCGATGTATTCGCGCGTCTTCAATTTCTTCGAGGTCGCGGAACGTTTTGACGCCCGGTGCATGACCGCCGCCGGCTGTGCTCACACGCGGCATCACGCGCTCGTGCTTCTCTGCCGGCTTGTCGGACACGACGTAGCGCAAGCCTTCCTCCATCAGTCCGGTCAACGTCCGGCCCTCGGCGGCAGCCTTGCGCTGGGCCTTTTTGAGCAATTCGGCGGGCAGCCGGACGGTCGTTCGCTTGATCATATGTCTAGACATATCATCTCATATGTCAGATATGTCAAAGTCCGAAAGAATTTGCGGTGCTGGGCCGCGACCGGCCTTTGAAAGCCAATCCGGCCAACTATTCGCAGCGTCTCCTTTGGTAACAAAGCCTTAACCACAATCAGGCCTGTTAAGGCGGGATAAGACCGGTCAGGTGCCCTAGTTTGGACAGATTTGGCGCGGAATCCGTGGGTTGCCGATGGTGGACGGCACGGATTTCACGAGACTTTGGAATGTTGTGCGGCGCGCCATGCGCGAGCCGCGCGTCATTCCGTTTCACCTGCTGACGCGCGGACCGGTCCGATCGCGCGAATTGAAGCACGTCGGACTAGCGAAAGGACGACGTTCATGAACCCGACCGACGTGGTGCAGTCGGCACTCCCGCTCACCTCGCGGACCTGTCGATCTGGGGCCTGTTCTGGTCCGCCCATATCGTCGTGAAGATCGGTGATGATCGGGCTTCTGGTCGCGTCGATCTGGGTCTGGGCGATCGTGATCGACAAGACGCTGCTCTACATGCGCACCAAGCGCGCGATGGACCGGTTCGAGCAGACCTTCTGGTCCGGCCAGTCGCTGGAAGAGCTTTACCGCACGCAGTCGGCGCGCCCGGCGCACTCGATGGCGGCGCTGTTCGTCGCCGCGATGCGCGAATGGAAGCGCTCGTTCGAAGGCACCAGCCGCGCGATCGGCGGGCTGCAGATGCGCATCGAGAAGGTGATGGACGTGACCATCGCGCGCGAGATCGAGCGGCTGGAGCGCCGCCTGCTGGTGCTCGCGACGGTCGGCTCGGCCGGGCCGTTCATCGGCCTGTTCGGCACCGTCTGGGGCATCATGACCAGCTTCCAGTCGATCGCCGCCTCGAAGAACACTTCGTTAGCGGTTGTGGCGCCCGGCATCGCCGAGGCCCTGTTCGCGACCGCGATCGGCCTTGTTGCCGCCATCCCGGCGACGATTTTCTATAACAAGTTCGTCTCCGAGGTGAACAAGCAGGCACAGCGCCTGGAGGGCTTCGCCGACGAGTTCGCCGCGATCCTGTCGCGGCAGATCGACGAAGCGGCCTGAGGGGGAACTGCGTGGCAGCGGGCGGAGCAAGCGGCAGCCATCGCGGTCGGCAAGCGGCGGCATCGCCGCAAGCCGGTGATGGCCGAGATCAACGTCACGCCGATGGTCGACGTGATGCTGGTGCTGCTGATCATCTTCATGGTGTCGGCGCCGCTGCTGACCGTCGGCGTGCCGATCGACCTGCCGCAGACGCAGGCGAAATCGCTCGATCAGGACAAGGAGCCGCTCACGGTGTCGGTGAACACCAAGGGCGAGGTCTATCTGCAGAATTCCGAGATCAAGATCGACGAGCTGGTGCCCAAGCTGCAGGCGATCACGCAGGCGCGCGGCGGCAATGACGAGCGCATCTATGTGCGTGGCGACAGGAAGGTGGATTACGGTACAGTGATGCGCGTGATGGGACGGCTCTCGGCGGCCGGGTTTCCGCCGCGTCGCGCTGGTGACGGAGGTCGAGCAGGGCTCCTGAGCGCATGAAGGCCGGATGGACCATATCGGCTGTCTTGCACGGAGCGGTGCTCGCGTGGGGTCTCGTCACGTTCGCCACCAGGCCGCTGAACGCGACGCCGCCCGAGTTCATCTCGACCGACATCATCTCGGCGGCCGACTTCTCGCAGATCACGCAAGGCATCAAGACCGCGCCGAAGGCCGAGGCGCCGAAGCCGCTGGTCGAGAAGGTCGCCGAGGCAAAGCCGGTCGAGGAGCAGACCGCCAAGGTCGTCGACAACAAGCCCGAGATCGTCGCGACCGCCGATCAGGTCGCAGCCGCCGAAGCCGCCCGAGCCCGAAGAAGGCCGAGCCGAAGCCGCCGACCCCGCAGCCGAAGCCCGAGCCGAAGCAGGCCTTCGCCAAGGAGCCGGAGCCGAAGATCGATCCGATCGCCGAGGCGCTGAAGAAGGACACCAAGAAACCCGAGCAGAAGACCGGAGAAGAAGGCCGAGACGCCGAAGCCGCAGAAGAAGGCCGAGCCGCCGAAGCCGCAGCCGAAGTTCGACGCGAGCCGCATCGCGGCGCTGCTCGACAAGCGCGATCCGCAGCGCAAGTCCGCGACCGGCGACACGCTGAGCAACACGCCGTCGCTCGGCACCGCGACCGGACGCGCCGTGACGCTGTCGCAGAACGAGCTCGACGCGCTGCGCGCGCGCTTGCGCGAATGCTGGAACGTGCCGGTCGGCGTCGCCGAAGCGCGCGACCTGATCGTGACCGTGCGCATCCAGTTCAAGCAGGATGGCAGCCTGCTCGACCGAACCGCGGCTGATGAACAGCGGCAGCCATCCGGCCTTCCAGGTCGCCGCCGAAAGCGCGCTGCGCGCGGTGCGCACGCTGCGCGCCCTACACGTTCCTTCCCGCGGCGAAATACGAAGCCTGGAAGGATGTCATCGTCGATTTCGATCCGCGTGACATGTTCCGCGGCTGACACCTGCCGAGAGACGCTTGATGCCAATGACGCAACGGTTCGCTTCGCTCCGGATTCACGCGCCGGCGCCGTGCTCGCGCTTGGCGCGGCTACGTCGGCGAGCGCTCTGCTCGCGATGGCCGGCCGCCGCGCAGACTGCGCCTCGACGTCACGCAGGGCAACGTGCAGCCGCTGCCGATCGCGATTCCGGATTTCGTCGGCGGCACGCCGGGCGACACGGAAGTCGCGCGCGGCATCACGCAGGTGATCACCGCCAACCTGCGGCGCTCCGGCCTGTTCGCGCCGATCGATCCCGCGGCCTACATCGAGAAGATCACGAGCTTCGACGTGCTGCCGCGCTTTCCCGACTGGCGCGCGATCAACGCGCAGGGCCTGATCACCGGGCGCGTCACGCGCCAGGGCGACGGACGGCTCAAGGTCGAGTTTCGGCTGTGGGACGTGAGCTCCGGCCAGCAGCTCACCGGGCAGCAGTACTTCACCGCGCCCGACAACTGGCGGCGCATCGCGCACATCGTGTCGGATCAGGTCTACGAGCGTCTCACCGGCGAGAAGGGTTACTTCGACACCCGCATCGTGTTCATCGACGAGACCGGACCGAAGGAGCGCCGCGTCAAGCGCCTCTCCATCATGGATCAGGACGGCGCCAACGTGCGCTATCTCACGCGCGGCGAAGACCTCGTGCTCACGCCGCGCTTCTCGCCCTCGACGCAGGAAATCACCTACATGTCCTACGGGCAGGGCGATCCGCGCGTGTTCCTGCTCAACATCGAGACCGGGCAGCGCGAGATCGTCGGCAATTTCCCCGGCATGACGTTCTCGCCGCGATTCTCGCCGACCGGCCAGCAGGTGATCATGAGCCTGCAGCAGGGGCCGAACTCGAACATCTTCGTGATGGACCTGCAGTCGAAGCGCACCACGCGGCTGACCGACACCGCGGCGATCGACACCGCGCCGTGCTACGCGCCGGACGGCGCGCGCATCTGCTTCGAATCCGACCGCGGCGGCACGCCGCAGATCTACGTGATGGGCGCGAGCGGCGGCGCCGCGCAGCGCATCAGCTTCGGCGAGGGCTCGTATTCGACGCCGGTGTGGTCGCCGCGCGGCGACTTCATCGCCTTCACCAAGCAGGGCGGCGGCCAGTTCTCGATCGGCATCATGAAGCCGGACGGCTCGGGCGAGCGCCTGCTCACCTCCGGCTTCCACAACGAAGGCCCGACCTTCGCGCCGAACGGGCGCGTGCTGATGTTCTTCCGCGATCCAGGGCGGCGGGCCGTCGCTCTATACGGTCGACGTCACCGGCCGCAACGAGCAGACGCATTCCGACGCCGGCGTTCGCGTCCGATCCGGCCTGGTCGCCGCTGCTGAGCTGATCGAAGAACGGCAAAGGGATTGTGGAACTGGAACTTCAGGCTGCCCGCTTTCCCGCCGCGTTCATTCCGCATTAACCATTCCAAGCGGTTTACGCGGGGTGGTCGCGTTCAGGGGGTCTCGGCAAGGGCTCATCAAGGTTGATGGAACGTTCGCTTAACGAACGCCCGCTAGACCTAAGAGCATGCATGCCCCGGTCGTGTGGTGAAGGAGGCACGGGAATGATCAACATGAGTCTTGTACGCGCGATGAAGTTCGCCGCGATGGTCGTCGCGGGCCTTTCGCTTGCCGCCTGCGCCAACAATCCGAACCAGATGGCCGGGCGCGAATGCGGGCCTCGCCGGCAATGCCGCTCCCGGCAGCGCGCAGGACTTCGTCGTCAATGTCGGCGACCGCGTGTTCTTCGAGTCGGATTCGACCGAGCTCACCCCGCAGTCGATCGCGACGCTCGACAAGCAGGCGCAGTGGCTCGGCCGCTACAACCGCTATGCCTTCACGGTCGAGGGCCACGCGGACGAGCGCGGCACGCGCGAATACAACATCGCGCTCGGCGCCCGGCGCGCGCAGGCGGTGCGCGACTATCTGACCTCGCGCGGCGTCGAGGCCAACCGCATGCGCACGATCTCCTACGGCAAGGAGCGCCCGGTCGCGGTGTGCAACGACATCTCGTGCTGGTCGCAGAACCGCCGCTCGGTGACGGTGCTCAACGCGAGTTCGTGATCAGCCCTCAGGTCGGGATTGATTACGAACCGGCGCCCTTGCGGCGCCGGTTTCGTTTTGGGCAGGCTGCCGCGTTTGTGACCGCGCATCGCCTTGTCAGAGCCGCCCGAAATTCGGATTGTATCCCCGCCCATCGCGACGGGAGGGGCTCATGATCCGTGGTCCGCATTTGGCGCGTTTGACGACTTTCGCGGCGCTCGCCGCCGCAGGCCTCGTCACCGCATGCGGCCCGAGCAACACCTATGTGGCGCCGCCGCCGCCAAAGGTGACGGTCGCCAAGCCGGTCGAGCAGAAGGTCACGCGCTATTTCGAAGCGACCGGCAACACCGCCGCGGTCAACTCGGCAAATCTGGTCGCGCGCGTGCAGGGCTTCCTGACCGAGATCAAATACGCCGACGGTGCGGCCGTGAAGAAGGGCCAGCACCTGTTCACGATCGAGCCCGAGCCCTATCAACTCAGGCTGCAGCAAGCGCAGGCGGCCGAGGCTTCGGCGGAGGCGACGACGAAGCAGACCGAAGCCGATTTCGAGCGTCAGCAGGAACTCGTGCAGCGCGGCGCGGCTTCGAAGGTGGCGTTCGATAACGCGACCGCCAACCGCGACACCGCCAAGGCGCGGTTGTTGCAGGCCAAGGCCGATACCAAGCAGGCGCAGATCAATCTCGACTACACCAAGGTGGTTGCGCCGTTCGACGGCGTCGTGACGGCGCGCCAGGTGTCGATCGGCGAGCTGGTCGGCGGCAGCGGCACGCAGGTGCTGGCAACCATCGTGCAGCTCGATCCGATCTGGGTGAATTTCAATGCGAGCGAGCGCGACGTGCTGCATGTGCGCGACATGCTCAACAAGCGCGGCGAAAGGGCCGTAAGCCTGCTCGGTACCGCGGTCGAGGTCGGCCTGCAGACCGATGCGGGTTACCCCTACAAGGGCAAGCTCGACTACATCGCGCCGACCGTGAACCAGGCCACCGGTACGCTCGCGGCTCGCGCCGAACTGAGCAACGCTCTCCGCCTGATGTTGCCGGGCTTCTTCGTGCGCGTGCGCGTGCCGCTGGAGGAGACGCCGGCGCTGCTCGTTCCCGCGGTCGCGCTCGGCAGCGATCAGGGTGGGCGTTATGTGCTGATCGTCAACGGTGACAACACGGTCGAGCAGCGCAAGGTCGAGGTCGGCCCGACGGTCGGCGAGATGGCGGTGATCGAGAACGGGCTGAAAGCCGACGATCGCGTGGTGGTCGCGGGCATCCTGCGCGCCACTCCGGGGCAGAAGGTCGATCCTCAGATGCAGACGGCGGGTAAATAGAAGGCCGCCGGAATGATCGCCAAGTATTTCATCGAGCGGCCCGTTCTCGCCAACGTGCTGGCGATCCTGATGATCGTCATCGGCACTGTCGCGCTGCTGTCGCTCCCCGTCGCGCAATATCCCGACGTGACGCCGCCGACCGTACAGGTGCAAACGCGCTATCCGGGTGCGGGCGCTCGCACCCTGGTCGACACCGTGGCGCTGCCGATCGAGCAGCAGGTCAACGGTGTCGAGAACATGATCTACATGCAGTCGATGAGCACGTCCGACGGGACCTACACGCTCGTCGTCACGTTCAGGATCGGCACCGATCTCAACTTCGCGCAGGTACTGGTGCAGAACCGCGTGTCGGCCGCGCTGTCCTCGCTGCCCGACGCGGTGCAAAGACAGGGCGTCAACGTCCAGAAGCAGTCGACCGCGATCCTGTCGTTCGTGACGCTGACCTCACCCGACAAGCGCTTCGACAGCCTGTATCTCGCGAACTACGCGACGATCCGGCTCAAGGATGAGCTCGCACGCCTGCCCGGGGTCGGCAATGTGGCGATCTTCGGTGCCGGCCAGTATTCGATCCGCGTCTGGCTCGATCCCGAGAAGCTCAAGGCACGCGGACTGACCACGCAGGACGTGACGCAGGCGCTGCAGCAGCAGAGCCAGCAGGTCGCCGCCGGCCAGATCGGCGGGCCGCCGACACAGGAAGGGCAGCCGTTCCAATACACTGTGACGGTGCAGGGCCGCCTCGCCGATCCCGACCAGTTCGAGAACGTCATCGTCAAGACCGGCAACGCCGGCGAGATCACGCGTCTGCGCGACGTCGGCCGCGTCGAGCTCGGCGCACAAAGCTACGGGCAAATCTTCAAGGTCAACGACCGGCCGGCCGCGGGCATCGCGCTGTTCCAGTCGCCCGGCGCGAACGCGCTCAACGTGCAGACCGCCGTCGAGAAGCGCATGAAAGAACTCGCGCGCGAATTTCCCGCCGGGCTCGTGTTCGAGGTTCCGTTCGACACCACCAAGTTCGTCGATGAGGCGATCAAGGAGGTCTACCTGACCTTGATCGAGGCCGCGCTGCTCGTGCTTGTCGTCATCCTGATCTTCCTGCAGGACTGGCGTGCGATGCTGATCCCGGCAACCACCGTGCCGGTGACCATCATCGGCGCGTTCGCCGCGATGGCGGCGCTCGGATTCTCCATCAATCTCTCGACCTTGTTCGCCATCGTGCTCGCGATCGGCATTGTGGTCGACGACGCGATCGTCATCGTCGAAGGCGTCGCGCACAATATCGAGCGCGGGCTGACCCCCCATGATGCCTCGATCAAGGCGATGGACGAATTGTTCGGGCCGATCATCGGCATCACGCTGGTGCTGATGTCGGTGTTCATCCCGGCGGCGTTCATGCCGGGGCTGACCGGCAAGATGTACGCGCAATTCGCGCTGGTGATCGCCGCAACCGCGCTGCTCAGCGCCGTCAACGCGGCGACGCTCAAGCCGACGCAGGCTGCGCTGTGGATGCGCGCGCCCGTGCCGCCGGCGAAACGCAACATCATCTATCGCTTCTTCAACAGAGGCTATGACGCACTGGAACGCGGCTATACGCGGCTGATCACCCGCATGGCGTCGGCAAGCGTGGTCTCGGTCGTGATCGCGCTGTTGATCGTCGCGGGCGGCCTCTATGGCCTTTCGCGCGTTGCGTCCGGTTTCATCCCGATCGAGGACCAGGGCTATCTGGTGGTCGCCGTGCAACTCCCCGACGGGGCCTCGCTCGAGCGTACCCAGAAGGCGATGGATGAAGTCGCCGCGATCGCCCGGAAGACGCCGGGGGTCGATCAGGTGGTCACCGTCGCGGGCATCTCACCGCTCGACAACTCGGCGTCGCTCTCCAGCGCCGGCGTCTCCTATGTGACGCTCAAGCCCTGGAGCGAGCGCGGCAAGGGGCAGGACCTGCTCTCGCTGTTCGTCGGCATGAACCGCGCCATGCAGGATGTGATCGACGCGCGCGTGCTGGTCGTCCCGCCGCCGCCGATCCAGGGCGTCGGCAACGCGTCGGGCGCCACGATGCAGCTCGAGCTGCGCGACGGCAGCTTCGACTTCACCAAGCTGCAGGCGCTTGCCAACGCGATGGTCGAGGCGGGCAGCGGCCAGACCAGCTTTCAGCGCATGATGACGACGTTCCGATCCGATGCGCCGCAGTACCGCATCGATGTCGACCGCGTGAAGGCGCAGACGCTGCACGTCAATGTCGATCAGGTATTCTCGACGATCCAGACCTTCATCGGATCGACCTATGTGGTGCAGTTCAACAAATTCGGCCGCACCTTCCAGGCCTATGTGCAGGCCGACGCGAAATTCCGCCTGCGCCCCGAAGACATCTCGAACCTCTCGGTGCGCAACAGCCAGGGCCAGACCGTGCCGATCGGCACGCTCGCGTCGGTGGTGCCGACCACCGGTCCCCCGCTGATCAGTCTCTACAATCTCTATCCCTCGGCGACCGTCATCGGCATTCCAGTACAGGGCGTCTCGTCGGGTGAGGCGATGTCGCTGATGGAGCAGATGGCGGCGCGCATTCTGCCCCCCGGCACCGGCTCTGAATGGACCGCGCTGTCCTATCAGGAGAAACTCGTCGGCAACCAGATGTACCTGGTGTTCGGGCTCGGACTGCTGCTCGTCTACCTGGTGCTCGCCGGGCAGTACGAGAGCTGGTATGCGCCGCTGTCGATCGTGCTCTCGGTGCCGCTCGCGCTGGTCGGCCCGGCGACGGCCCTGCTCGGGCTGAAGGTCGACGCCAACCTCTATGTCCAGATCGGCCTGATCCTGCTGATCGCGCTTTCGGCCAAGAACGCCATCCTGATCGTCGAGGTCGCGCGTGAGCGACGCCTCAAGGACGGGCATCCGATCGTGCAGGCGGCGGTCGAGGCCGCCCGCGCTCGCTTCCGCCCGATCCTGATGACGTCGATCGCCTTTATCCTCTCGGTCGTGCCGCTGGTGATCGCGACCGGGGCGGGCGCGAGCGCGCGCAAGTCGATCGGAATCACGGTGTTCACCGGGATGATCGCCTCGACCTGCCTCGCCGTGCTGTTCGTGCCGTCGCTGTTTGTGGTGATTCAACGCTTCGAGGAGTGGATAAAGGCGCGCAAGACGCCGCGGGCCGAGCCGGTGGCGGCGGAGTGACCGCCGTGCTTGAATTTGTGCACCTTTTTTGATACATATGCGAGACGCGCTGCATCCCATCCCGCTGGTGTTCTGGAAATCGGCGACAGGGCGCGAACCGGTGCGCGACTGGCTGAATGATTTATCGCGTGACGAGAAGCGAGCGATCGGCCGGGACATCGCCAAGGTCCAATTTGGGTGGCCGGTTGGACTGCCAGTATGCCGCCCGTTGGGTGGAGGGTTGTGGGAGGTTCGGTCGTCACTGCGGAGCAAACGGGAGGCTCGCGTGCTTTTCGGTTTTCATGATGAAGTGCTGGTCGCCTTGCATGCTTTCATCAAGAAGACGCAGAAGACCCCACCCGGCGAACTCGTGATCGCGCGGCAAAGAATGACGGAGATGCAATCATGGCCCGCACGAACCCGCACCTAGGTTCGAGCTTCGAGAGCTGGCTCGATGAAGCGGGTATCCGCGAAGAGGTTACGGCAGCCGCGATAAAGGCGGTGATTGCGCGGCAACTGGCTGCGGAAATGAAGAAAAAGAAGATCACCAAGCAGCGGATGGCGCAATTGATGAAGACCAGCCGCGCGCAGGTCGACCGCCTGCTGGATCCCGATAATGGCAGCGCGACGATCGAAAGCCTTCAACGAGCGGCGCGGATCGTAGGGCGCGAGTTGCGGTTGCAGCTCGTGTAGGGCGGTGGCGGCGGAGTGACGCGCCTTAATTGCTCCACCCTGATAGTGACAAACGGCGCCACAACGTCACAATAGCGCCAAACCGGCCGTCAGGGCCGCAGACGGGGGAAACGCATGGACCGCATCTGGCTGAAGCACTATCCGACTGGCGTGCCGACCGAGGTCGACACGACGCAGTACGGCTCGCTGGTCGCGCTCTTGGAGGAGAGCTTTGCCAAGTTTCGCGACCGCAAGGCCTTCATCTGCATGGACAAGGCGATGACCTACGGCGAGCTCGACGCCTGGTCGCGCGATTTCGCCGCCTACCTGCAAGGCACCGGGTTGAAATTCGGCGACCGCGTCGCCGTGATGATGCCGAACGTGCTGCAGTATCCGGTCACGACCGCCGGCATCCTGCGCGCCGGCATGACGGTGGTGAACGTCAACCCGCTGTACACGCCGCGCGAGCTCGAGCATCAGCTCAACGATTCCGGCGCCGAGGCGATCGTCATCCTGGAGAACTTCGCCACCACGCTCGAGAAGGTGCTCAAGAATACGCGCGTGAAGCACGTCATCGTCGCCAATATGGGCGACATGCTCGGCTTCCCGAAGGGCGCGATCGTGAACCTTGTGGTGCGCAAGGTGAAAAAGATGGTGCCGGCCTATTCGCTTCCCTCAGCGGTGCAGTTCAAGGCCGCGCTTGCGTCCGGCAAGGGCAAGCAGCTTTCGACGCGCGCGATCACGCCCGACGACGTGGCGTTCCTGCAATACACCGGCGGCACGACCGGCGTGTCGAAGGGCGCGACGCTGCTCCACCGCAACATCGTGGCGAACGTGCTGCAGAACGATGCCTGGATGCAGCCTTCGTTGTCAGAAGGAGCCGAAAGTCGATCAGTTGATGATCGTCACGGCGCTGCCGCTCTATCACATCTTCGCGCTCACCGCGTGCTTCCTGCTCGGGATGCGCGCCGGCGGCGTGTGCCTGCTGATCCCCAATCCGCGCGACATTCCGGGCTTCGTGAAGGAGCTGCAGAAATACAAGGTGCACAAGTTCCCGGCGGTGAACACGCTGTTCAATGCGCTGCTCAATCATCCGGACTTCGGCAAGATCGATTTCTCGCAGCTCAAGATCGCGGTCGGCGGCGGCATGGCGCTGCAGCGCGCGGTCGCGGAGCGCTGGGTGAAGGCGACCGGCGTGCCGCTGGTCGAAGGCTATGGTCTGTCGGAGACCGCGCCGACGCTCACCTGCACGCCGGGCGACAGTCAAGGAGTTCACCGGCACGATTGGCCTGCCGGTGCCCTCGACCGAAGTCTCGATCCGCGACGACGACGGCAACGAAGTGCCGCAGGGCCAGCCGGGCGAGATCTGCGCGCGCGGCCCGCAGGTGATGTCAGGCTACTGGCAGCGGCCGGAAGAGACCGCGCAGGTGATGACCAAGGACGGCTTCTTCCGCACCGGCGACATCGGCGTGATGGACGAGCAGGGACGCTTCAAGATCGTCGACCGCAAGAAGGACATGGTGCTGGTCTCGGGCTTCAACGTGTACCCGAACGAGGTCGAGGACGTGATCGCGATGCATCCGGGCGTGCTCGAATGCGCCGTGATCGGCGTGCCCGATTCCGCCTCGGGCGAGGCCGTGAAGGCCTTCGTGGTGCGGCGCGACCCGGCGCTCACCGACACCGAGCTTTCGAAATTCCTGGCCGAGCAGCTCACCAACTACAAGCGGCCGAAGATCATCGAATTCCGCGACGAGCTGCCGAAGACGCCGGTCGGCAAGATATTGCGCCGTGCGCTGCGCGACGAGCCGGCGAAGCAGAAGGCGGCGTAGCGCTCGTTGCCATGGTTCGAGACGCGTCCGCATTCGCGGACGCTCCTCACCATGAGGTCCTCATCCTGAGGAGGCCGCGTAGTGGCCGTCTCGAAGGATGGCCCCAGGCCGGTCGTGGTTAAGCCTTCGTAAACGCCTAAGTCACAATTTAGACGCAGCGATTCGTATCTTAGGGCGCCTGTTAGCGGGCGATTGCAAACCCATGATCTCACATCGTCTTCGTGCGCTCGTGCCGGCTCTCTTTGCCGGTATCCTGATCGCGTCTCCGGCTTCCGCGCAGATGACGGAATCCGAACTCGTGATGCGGCTCAACCGGCTGGAAAACCAGGTGCGCCAGCTCACCGGTCAGGTCGAGCAGTTGCAGCACCGCAACAACCAGCTTGAGCAGCAGCTGGGACGTGCTTCGGGCGCGCCGCAAACCATTCCGGCACGCCCGGCTGCAGCACAGCCGCAGTATGCGACGCCGCCGCAGAGCTATCCGCCGCAATCCTATCCGGCGCCGCAATCCTATCCGCAGCAATCGGCGTGATCACAGAGCCCGAGCCGGCACCGCCGCCGCGCGGCGGCCGGCGCGGCGATGCGTTCGACCCGTCGCAGAATCCCGAATGCGCCCGGCGTGCCGCGCGCGCTCGGTGCACGCGGCACGATCGCGGCCGCACCGCCGCTCGACAATCAGGCGAGCGACGAGCCGCCTTACATCGGCGCGCCCGGCGGGCGCGAGGCCGGCGGCCCGCTCGATCTCGGCGTCATGGCGGAAGAGGCCGCGAACATGCCGCCGCCGCGGCGCGAGGTGCGCCAGATTCCCGGTGCGCTGCCGGCGCCGCCGCCGCGCAACCCGAGCGGCACCGGCGCGCAGCAGATGGTGATGGCGCCGACGAACACGCCGACGGACGAATACGACCTCGCTTACGGCTACGTGCTGCGCAAGGACTACGCGCTCGCCGAAGAGGGCCTGCGCGCGTTCCTGAAGAAACATCCGGGCGATCGTCTCGCGGCGGACGCGAACTACTGGCTCGGCGAAAGCCTGTTCCAGCGCCAGCGCTATCGCGAGGCCGCCGAGTCGTTCCTCACCGTGTCGACCAAGTTCGAGACCGCCGGCAAGGCGCCGGACTCGCTGCTGCGGCTCGGCCAGTCGCTTGCGGCGCTAAACGAGAGGCAAGCGGCGTGCGCGACCTTCGGTGAGATTCCCCGCAAATATCCGAAGGCGCCGGCGAACGTGAAGCAGACCGCGGAGCGGGAACAGAAGCGTGTCGGCTGCCTCTGAGGCGCCTGTTTCGCCCAACGAAGCGGCGGCGCTGTTCGCCGATCTTTCCGAAGCTTCCGCTCTGGTCCTTGCGGTGTCCGGCGGTCCGGACTCGACCGCACTGATGTGGCTTGCGGCGCGCTGGCGCGCGGGTGCCAAGCATGGACCGAAGCTGATCGCCGTCACGGTCGATCATGGGCTGCGGCCAGAATCCGCGCGCGAGGCGCTCGCGGTGAAGCGGCTCGCCAAGACCCTCAAGGTCGAGCACCGCACGCTGCGCTGGACGGGCGAGAAGCCGAAGACCGGCATTCAAGAAGCCGCGCGCACTACGCGCTATCGCTTGCTTGCCAACGCGGCGCGCAAGGCGGGCGCAAGTCATGTTCTCACGGCGCACACGCTCGACGATCAGGCCGAGACGGTGCTGTTTCGCCTGGCGCGGGGGAGTGGGGTGACGGGGCTGCGCGGAATGCGCGCGCGGTCTCGCTGTCGTCATTCCGGGGCGCCGCGAAGCGGCGAGCCCGGAATCCATATCCACGAACCGGGGTTATGAATTCCGGGCCCGGCACGGAGCCTGTCATCGGGCCGGCCGAAGGCCGGACCCGTTGGGGCTGTCCCGGAATGACGAGCCCGCTTCTCGTGCGCCCCTTACTCTCCATCTCGAAATCCCGCCTGCTCGCGACGCTTGCGCGCCGCGCGCATTCCCTTCGCCGACGATCCCTCGAACCGCGACCCGCGCTTCACCCGGCCGCGCTTACGCGAACTGATGCCCGGTCTTGCGGCCGAAGGGCTCGATGCGCGGCGGCTCGCAGCCTTCGCGCGGCGAATGGCGCGGGCCGATCAGGCGATCGAACAGGCGGTGGACGCAGCGGCCGCCCGGCTGTCGCGCGGCGGCCCGAACGGCGCCGGCCCGGTCAGCTTCAGCCCCGCGTACGCGGACTTGCCCGCCGAAGTCGGCACTGCGCCTGCTCGGGCGGGCCATCGTCAAGGTCGGCAATGAGGGGCCGGTCGAGCTTGGCAAGCTCGAAGCGCTCTACGCGGCCCTCGCCGCCGCCGTGGCGCAAAAGAGCAATTCCGTGCGCTTCCGCCGCACCCTTGCGGGCGCGGTGGTGACGTTTGCCGGCGAAATCACCGTCGAACGGGCGCCGGCGCGCCGTTCCGGCGCCCCGGCAAGAGAAGCGGCGCAAAGGAGCGTTCACCAAGCCCCGGTAGAATGACGCATATTCGGCCAATTCCCTTGGCAGAAGCGCCTGCGAACCTATCTTGTACCACGGTGGGACGCGGAAGCCCGCGATTCACGCAAATGCCGCCAACAGACCCGCCGGACGCCTTGCCCGGCAGAGGTCTTTTAAGGACTCGGGATGAACGCGAACCTGCGCAACTTCGCCCTCTGGGTGATCATTGTCCTGTTGCTGCTTGCCCTGTTCACCTTGTTCCAGAACCCGGGCCAGCGCACCTCCGCGGCGGACATCTCGTTCTCCCAGCTCCTGAACGATGTCGATCAGGGCAAGGTGCGCGACGTCACCATCCAGGGGCCGGAAATCCACGGCACCTATACGGACGGCCGCGCCTTCAACACCTATGCGCCGAACGACAACACGCTGGTGCAGCGGCTCTACGGCAAGGGCGTGCAGATCACCGCGCGTCCGCCGGGCGACAACGTGCCGTGGTTCGTGTCGCTGCTGGTCTCGTGGCTGCCGTTCATCGCGCTGATCGGCGTGTGGATATTCCTGTCGCGCCAGATGCAGGGCGGCGCCGGCAAGGCGATGGGCTTTGGCAAGTCGCGCGCGAAGCTGCTGACCGAGGCGCATGGCCGCGTCACGTTCGAGGACGTCGCCGGCGTCGATGAGGCGAAGCAGGATTTGCAGGAGATCGTCGAATTCCTGCGCGACCCCGGCAAGTTCCAGCGGCTCGGCGGCAAGATTCCGCGCGGCGTGCTGCTCGTCGGTCCCCCGGGCACCGGCAAGACGCTGATCGCGCGCGCGGTCGCGGGCGAAGCCAACGTGCCGTTCTTCACGATTTCGGGCTCCGACTTCGTCGAGATGTTCGTCGGCGTCGGCGCATAGCCGCGTGCGCGACATGTTCGAGCAGGCGAAGAAGAATGCGCCCTGCATCATCTTCATCGACGAAATCGACGCGGTCGGCCGTCATCGCGGCGCCGGCCTCGGCGGCGGCAACGACGAGCGCGAGCAGACGCTCAACCAGTTGCTGGTCGAGATGGACGGCTTCGAGGCGAACGAGGGCATCATCCTGATCGCCGCCACCAACCGCCCCGACGTGCTCGATCCCGCGCTGCTGCGTCCCGGCCGCTTCGACCGTCAGGTCGTGGTGCCGAACCCGGACGTGGTCGGCCGCGAGCAGATCCTGAAAGTTCACGTGCGCAAGGTGCCGCTCGCGCCCGACGTGAACCTGCGTACCATCGCGCGCGGCACGCCCGGCTTCTCCGGCGCCGACCTCGCCAACCTGATCAACGAAGCGGCCCTGATGGCGGCGCGGCGCAACAAGCGCATGGTGACGCAGTCCGAGTTCGAGGACGCCAAGGACAAGGTGATGATGGGCGCCGAGCGCAAGTCGCTCGTGATGACCGAAGAAGAGAAGATGCTGACCGCCTATCACGAGGGCGGCCACGCGATCGTCGCGCTCAACGTCAAGGCGACCGACCCGGTGCACAAGGCGACGATCATTCCGCGCGGCCGCGCGCTCGGCATGGTCATGCAACTGCCCGAGCGCGACAAGCTCTCGATGTCGCTCGAGCAGATGACCTCGCGGCTCGCCATCATGATGGGCGGACGCGTCGCCGAAGAGCTCGTGTTCGGGCGCGAGCGCGTCACGTCGGGCGCGGCCTCCGACATCGAGCAGGCGACGAAGCTGGCGCGCCTGATGGTGACGCGCTGGGGCCTCTCGGAGGAGCTTGGCACGGTCGCGTACGGCGAGAACCAGGACGAGGTGTTCCTCGGCTACCAGGTGTCGCGCCAGCAGAACATCTCCGAGGAAACGAGCCGCAAGATCGACGGCGAAATCCGCCGGCTGGTCGAGGCCGGTTACGCGGAAGCGAACAAGATTCTGGAGGAGAAGCGCGCCGACCTCGAGACGC
The DNA here is from genome assembly GCA_963778455.1 of uncultured Alphaproteobacteria bacterium. Taxonomy (GTDB): domain Bacteria; phylum Pseudomonadota; class Alphaproteobacteria; order Rhizobiales; family Xanthobacteraceae; genus PALSA-894. Next base: position 201,138 of record CAVZUL010000003.1, on the reverse strand, counting down.
TCGCGCGCGGCCTGCTCGAATTCGAGACGCTCACGGGCGACGAGATCAAGGACCTGCTCGCCGGCAAGCGGCCGGTGCGCGAGTCCGTGATCGAGCCGACGACGCCGCGTTCCTCCGCCGTGCCGTCCGCCGGCAAGGGCCGTCCGCCGCGCCCCGACGCGCCGCTCGATCCGCAGCCCGCCCCGCAGGCTTAACCAACGCATACTCGGTGATCTCCCTCCCCCTGAAAGGGGGAGGGTTGGGGTGGGGGTCGACGATCCCCACCCGGTTCGCTGCGCGAACCGACCTCCCCTTTTCAAGGGGAGGTTCAGACCGAGCGTGGGCTAAGGCGCCGCTCCGAGCGCGCGCAGCGCCGCCTCGAGCTCACGCTTGCGCGTCGCGTTCGGATTGAGCGACAGCCCCTTGCGCAGGTCGGCGATCGCGTCGTCGTTGCGATTGAGCGCGCGCATCACGGCGGCGCGGTTGGCGTAGTTCGCCGCGTCGTTGGGGTCGAGATTGACCGCCTGATCGGCATCGCGCAGTGCCGCGATGTTGTCGCCCTTCTTCAGCCAGGCTTCCGAGCGGCGCATGTAGGCGACGTCGGACTTCGCATTGATGCGGATCGCCTCGCCATAGTCGGCGATCGCGCGATCCTGATCGCCGCGGTCCTTGTGCACGTTGCCGCGGTTGATATAGGCGAGCGCGAATTGCGGGTCGGCGCGCACCGCCTCGGTGTAGTCCGCGATGGCGCGGTCGAGATCGTTGCGGTTGCGGTGGATCACGCCGCGGATGTTGTAGGCGCGCGCATAGTTCGGGTTGAGGCGGATCGCCTCGGTCAGGTCGGCGATGGCGCGGTCCTGGTCGCCCTTGTCGTCCCAGGCGTCGCCGCGATTGGCGTAGGCGATCGAGGACTTCGGATCGAGACGGATCGCGTCGGTGAAGTCCGCGATGGCGCGGTCGAGGTCGCCCTTCTTCTTCCATCACCACGCCGCGCACATTGTAGGCGCGGGAATATTTCGGATCGAGCCGGATCGCCTGATCGAGGTCGGCGATGGCGCGATTGTGTGTCGCCCTTGTCGTCCCACACGTCGCCGCGATTGGCGTAGGCGAGCGCGAACTTTCCGTCGAGCCGGATCGCCTCGTTGTAGTCGGCAATCGCGCGGTCGAGATCGCCCTTGTCCTTCCAGACATTGCCGCGGTTGTTGAACGCCTTGGCGTATTTCGGATTGATGCGGATCGATTCGTTGTAGTCGGCGAGCGCCGAGTCGTTGTCGTTCTTCTGCCGGTAGGAAATGGCGCGGTTGTAGTAGGTGATGGCGAGATCGTTGCCCTTGGTCTTGCCGGCCTTGATAATGCGCGTGCAGGCCTCGATCGCGCGGGTCGGCGGCGCGTTTTCGTCCTTGCAGATCGACCAGTCGTCCGCGCGCGCCGACGGACGGCGAAACTCACTGCGGCGCCGAGGAACAGCGCAAGAGGTGCAAGACGCAGCATGGCAGGGCCTCTCACGGTGGCTTTCGTTGGGGCATGGTAGGGTCGGCCCCGGGTGGCGGCAACAGCCGTTCCGCCGTTAATATCTCTCACAATTTTTGAAGGCATTTAGGCGGCGATGGCCTAGTATGCGCCGCGCGCCGAGCAGGCGCCAAGACGAAGGCCCGGTTATGACGGGCCCGCAACCGCAGAGGGGATTGATGGCTCGCAAGTATTTCGGGACCGACGGCATTCGCGGCCGCGCCAACGGCGTCATCACGGCCGAACTGGCGCTGAAGGTTGGCCAGGCGGTCGGGCTCATCTTCCAGAACGGCGACCACCGCCACCGCGTGCTGATCGGCAAGGATACGCGCCTCTCCGGCTACATGATCGAGAACGCGCTGACGGCCGGTTTCACCTCGGTCGGCATGGACGTGCTGCTCACCGGCCCGATCCCGACGCCGGGCGTCGCGATGCTCACCCGCTCGATGCGCGCCGACCTCGGCGTGATGATCTCGGCCTCGCACAACCCTTACGACGACAACGGCATCAAGCTGTTCGGTCCGGACGGCTACAAGCTGTCCGACGAGATCGAGAAGCAGATCGAGGAGCTGGTCGACTCCGACCTGACCAGGCGGCTCGCCAATTCGCAGAAGATCGGCCGCGCCAAGCGCATCGACGGCGTGCAGGACCGCTACATCGAGTTCGCCAAGCGCACGCTGCCGCGCGCGATGGAGCTCGACGGCATGCGCGTCGTGGTCGACTGCGCCAACGGCGCCGCCTACCGGGTCGCGCCCGCGGCGCTGTGGGAGCTCGGCGCGGAAGTGTTCTCGGTCGGCGTCGAGCCGGACGGCTTCAACATCAACAAGGAATGCGGCTCGACCGCGCCCGCGGCGCTTGCCGCCAAGGTGCGCGAGATGCGCGCCGACATCGGCATCGCGCTCGACGGCGACGCCGACCGCGTCGTGATCGTGGACGAGAAGGGACAGCGTGGTGGACGGCGACCAGCTCCTCGCCGTGGTGGCGGAGAGCTGGCTGGAGGATCATCGCCTCGCAAAGCCCGCCGTGGTCGCGACCATCATGTCCAATCTCGGGTTCGAGCGGCACCTCAAGGGGCTCGGGCTCGCGCTCGAGCGCACGCCGGTCGGCGACCGCTACGTGCTCGAGCACATGCGCGAGGGCGGCTACAATCTCGGCGGCGAGCCGTCCGGCCACATCATCATGTCGGACTATGCGACCACCGGCGACGGCTTCGTCGCCGCGCTGCAGGTGCTCGCCGTGGTGAAGAAGCACGGCCGGCCGGTGTCGGAAGTGTGCCACCGCTTCGATCCGCTGCCGCAGGTGATGAAGAACGTGCGCTACCGCAACGGCGCGCCGCTCGAGGATGCCAAGGTGAAGTCCGCGATCGAGCAGCGCGGTCGCGCGGCTCGACGGGCACGGCCGCCTGATCATCCGCGCGTCCGGCACCGAGCCGGTGATCCGCGTGATGGGCGAGGGCGAGAACAAGCCCTTCATCGAGGAGATCGTCGACGGCATCGTCGACGCGCTGACCAAGGCGGCGGCGTAGTTTTCTTTCCGTCGCCCCGCGAAGCGGGGAGAGGGTGGCGAGCGAAGCGAGCCGGGTGAGGGGCTCGATCGTATTCGCGAATCCCCCTCACCCGACCCGCTTTCGCTGCGCTTCAGCGGGTCGACCTCTCCCCGCAAGTGGGGAGAGGTGAAGAGGAGCGTGCAGCTCGCCCTTTCGCGAAGTGCTCCAATTTGCCAGACTCCCGCCAACAACCGGGAGATCACCGATGGCCTACGATCTCGACCAATTCATCGCCGACACCCGCGCGACGCTCAAACGCGATCCCGGTCCCGCGGGGCCGCGAGAGCGTGCGCGCCAACCTCGAACGCCTGCTCACCAACAAGGACTTCGTCGCGCAAACCTGCGGCGAAGACGTGCCGACCGGCCTGAAGGTGCTGTACGAGGACAAGGACCTCGGCTTCCAGATCCTCGCGCATGTCAACGACAAGGCGCGCAAGTCGCCGCCGCACGACCACGGCGACTCGTGGGCGATCTACGGCCAGGCGACCAAATACACCGACATGATCGAATGGGAGCGCGCCGGCGGCGACGACAAGCACGCCGAGCTGAAGGAGGCCAAGCGCTACCGCCTCGAACCCGGCCACGCCGGCATCTATCAGGACGGCAAGATCCACTCGATCGACTATCCGGACCGCGCGCGCTTCATCCGCGTCACCGGCACCAATCTCGACAACATCCAGCGCGTGCGTTTCGACCTGAAGACCGGCGAAGTGCATCAGATGACGCCGCAGCAGGCGACTTAGAGATGGCCGAGCGTGCGCAGCGTCAGCGCGGCGGCGCTGCGCGCGATGCTGCTCGACAGGCAAGAACTCGCGCTCATCGACGTGCGCGAGGAGCGGATCTTCTCCGAAAGCCATCTGCTGTTCGCGCGCTCGCGTGCCGCTGAGCCGGCTCGAGCTGCGCATGGCGCGCCTCGTGCCGCGCCGCGCGACTCGCATCGTGTTGGTCGATGACGGCGACGGACTTGCCGAGCGCGCCGCCAAAGTGCTCGGCCGCGGCCGGCTATTCCGACCTGCAGTATCCTCGACGGCGGCAACGCCGCGTGGGAAGCGGCCGGCTTCGAGCTGTTCTCCGGCGTCAACGTGCCGAGCAAGGCGTTCGGCGAATTCGTCGAGCATGAGAGCGGCACGCCGAGCATCTCGGCCGAGGAGCTGAACGCGCTGATGCAGTCCGGCACCGACATGGTGGTGCTCGACTCGCGCCCGTTCGACGAATTCTTCCGCGTCTCGATCCCGACCGGCGTGAATGTGCCGGGCGCCGAGCTGGTGCTGCGCGTGCACGACATGGCGCCGAAGCCCGATACGCTGGTGGTGGTCAATTGCGCCGGGCCGCACGCGCTCGATCATCGGCGCGCAGTCGCTGATCAATGCGGGCGTGCCGAACAAGGTGGTGGCGCTGCGCAACGGCACGATGGGCTGGAACCTCGCGGGCTTCAAACCCGACAGCGGCAAGACGCAGCGCGCGCCGGAGGTGTCGCATGGCGCGCTCGCCTGGGCGAAATCGGCCGCCGAAAGCGTTGCCGCCAAGCTCGATATCCAAAGCATCGACGAGGCGACGCTTGAGCAGCTGCGCGCCGACGACGGATCGCACGACCTACCTGTTCGACGTGCGCGATCCGGCCGAATACGAGGCCGGTCACGTGGCAGGCGCGCTTTCGGCGCCGGGCGGGCAACTGGTGCAGGCGACCGACCAGTACGCCGGCACGCTGCAACGCGCGCATCGTGTGCGTCGACGACAGAGAGGTGCGCGCCGTGATGACGGCGCACTGGCTCAAGCAAATGGGCTGGCGCGAGGTGTATGTGCTGGTCGCGGCGGGCGACGAGAAAGGTTTTCCGCCGGACGAAATCCTGGGCGAAGCGCCGCACGACGCCGCGATCGACGCCGCTGGCGTTGTCCGAACTCCTGCAACGCAACGAAGCGACGGTGGTCGATCTCTCGTTCAGCCGCGCCTACTTGAACGCGCATATTCCGGGCGCGTGGTTTGCGATCCGCGCGCGGCTCGAGCAATTCATCCAGAAGGAGCCGCTGCGGCGCAACGTCGTGCTGACGTCGGAAGACGGCGTGCTCGCCGCGCTCGCCGTCACGGAAGCGCGCGCATTGACGCCGCTCACCGTGCGCTATCTCGACGGCGGCAACGCCGCCTGGCGCGCCGCCGGCTTGCCGCTCACGGCCGACGATCCGCGCATGGCCGACGAGCCGATCGATGCCTGGCTCAAGCCGTACGAACGTCCCGACGGCGTCGCCCAAGCGATGGCGGATTATCTCGCGTGGGAGACCGATCTGCTGCCGCGGATTGCGCGGGATGGCACGGCGCGGTTTGAGGTGATGCGGTAAGCGCGTGCCGCGGGCTCCTACCCTCCCCTGGAGGGGGAGGGTCGCCGCGAACGAAAGTGAGCGGCGGGGTGGGGTGAATCTCAGGGTGAGACTTTCACCCCACCCCGGCTCGCATTCTGCTTCGCTTCATGCTCGCCGACCCTCCCCCTCCAGGGGAGGGTAAAGCGCCGAGCTTGCGGGCCTATCTCTTCTTCTTCCTTAGCCGCACCCCCGGCACATCCCCATTGGTGAACTCGATCCCGGCCGCTTCGAGCGCGCCCCTGATCGCCGCGAGATTGTTCGGGATCGGCTTGCGGCATTTGCGAGAGCGTTCCGGCGGAGGATGAGAAATAGCCCCTGCGACAATCCGTCATAAATTCCTACTTGACCATGATCCTATCTCATCTCTATATTCCCCTCACCTTGCTCGGCCAGAGGGGCGCACTCATGAGGCGTCTTGAGCGTGGAGCAGGCCGGATAAGCGGGGCCGGAGATGCGGCCTCGTCTTCCGGCAGCCGGCGCCCGGCAATTCCGGGCCTCGGACTGGAGCGGCGCCCGCGGGCGAGGTTCGCACCCTCGCACTCGGGCGGCGTCGGGGCTCCGCCCGGAGGTACTATGGCCTCCTGCCAGGAGCTGGCTGACGGCAGCGCGAAAGCGCGCTGCTGAAAGCGCGGCCCGGCGCCGCAAGGAGAACGCCGCAGCAGAGCGCCGAGAGGCGCGCCGGCCTACGTCACTGGCCGGTCATCTCCGGCGATCCGGAGATGAGCTCGATCGCGAGACGAGCTACCGGGTGCGGCGTTCCGCACCAGCGCCTGTCGGCGCTCTGCTCCCCTCATTTTTTTGAGCGGGCGGAAAACAGACGAGGGCATCCGGCGCCTTGCCAAGAAAACCGGGCGGCGCAGCGTTGGCTGTTTGACAATCGAATCCGAAAATGAGCGCGGCGGCGAATCGCGTGCACATCCAAAAAATATTTCGCGAAACGCCCCACTCCCGCCGCAAGCATAAACACGCGCTTAACAGCGCGTGAAGGAACCCTTAACGCCACGCGCACCGCATTAATATCCTACCGCCTTTGCGTGACAATCCCGCCACGGCACGCGGCTCTCTCGCATTCTCCCGCAAAATTCATCAACGAAAAATCAGGGTTAAGTTTTAACGTTAAGCGGCGCTTAAAGTTTGGCTGGCAGCATCCGCTCCATCGTTCGTCCGTGCGGCCGCGTCCGTCGGTCCACTTCGCTTGTAGAGGATGGAGTCATGCGCAGTCTCAAGATTGCTTTGTTTGCCGGCGCGGCGATCGCGGCGGCCATCACGTCGGCCAACGCGGCCGATCTCGGTATGGGCCCGATCATGCAGGCACCGCAAATGCTTCAGCCGGTGCAGGTGCAGGAGCAGATGGGCGGCTGGTATCTGCGCGGCGACATCGGTGTCGGCTCGCAGCGCTTCAAGGAATTCGACTTCACCCAGACCAACCAGGCCTTCGTGTGGCCGGCGAGCTGGCGCATCGATCAGCGCGAGATGGGCGATGCGGCCTTCATCGGCGGCGGCATCGGCTTCCAGTGGAATTCGTGGCTGCGCTTCGACGCAACCGCCGAATACCGCATGAAGACCAAGTTCAAGGCGATCGGCAGCTACACCGAGTTCTGCCCGGGCGGCCGCTGCTTCGACGTCTATGACGGCAACCATTCCGCCACCGTGCTGATGGTCAACGGCTACATCGATCTCGGCACCTGGATGTGCCTGACCCCGTTCGTCGGCGCGGGCGCCGGCTATGCGCGCCACGCCATCGGCGGATTCTCCGATGTCGGCTTCATCTCCAACGGCACCACCGGCTTCGGCCATGCGGCGAACAACGACTTCGCCGAGTGGAAGTTCGCCTGGGCGCTCCACGCCGGTGTCGCCTACAACGTCAACAACAACTTCAAGATGGAGCTGGCGTACCGCTACCTGAACTTCGGCAACGTCAACACCTCGATCATCGATTGCGCTCAAGGCGGATGCTCGACCGGCGCCGGACCGCGGGCCTTCTACACCTTGCGCGAGCTCGACTCGCATGACGTGAAGTTGGGCGTGCGCTGGATGCTGCAGCCCGACGTGGTGCCGCAGCCGATCTACCAGCAGCCGCTGATGCGCAAAGGCTGATACTCTCTGCTTGACGGACGAACGACGGCGCGGGCATCCCCCGCGCCGTTTTCGTTTGTGCGCAGGGGCGTGCGGCTAACGCTCCATTAAGGTTAATGCCCGATGATCGCGGCGTTCAAATCGTCGTTTGTCGAGGAAAGGTCAGGCCCATGCTGCGTTGGTTGCTTTGCGGAATAGCGATCGCCGGAACGGTGGTGCAAGCGCGCGCGGCGGATATGGGCGAGCCGTTTCTGCGCGGATCGGCCCCGGCCATCGCCGCGCCTGCTGCGCGCTGGGACGGCTTCTATATCGGTGGTCATGTCGGCTGGAGCGTGCCGGGCATCGATTTCACCAACGACACGTCGTATCTTGCTGCCGCGCTGGACCGGACGCCGGTCACGAGCCGCACAGTCACCCCGCTCGGCAACCAGGATTCGACCACCCCGCATTTCGGCGGCTTCATCGGCTACAACATGCAGTGGGACGGCGCCGTGATGGGCGTCGAAGCGACATACAACTGGGTCGACAAGGCATTGACCGCGACCAACGGAATCTCGGGCACGTTTGGTCCCGCAGCGAGCAGTCTCGTTTATTCGGCCGCCGGCTCCGACACGGCGCGGATCATCGACTACAGCACGCTGCGGCTGCGCGGCGGCTGGGCGGCCGGCATGTTCATGCCCTACGCGACGTTCGGCCTCGCGATCGGACGCATGGACATCACCCGCAACATTCTCGTCACGCCGAGCGCGACGGCTTCGTCGCCGCCGGGCACGATCGTGCCATTGCCGTTCACGGTGACCGAGAGCCTGCTCAATCAGTTCGGCTACGGCTGGGCGGGCGGCGTCGGCGTCGACTTCTGCCTGCTGGCCAACCTGTTCGTGCGCGCCGAATACGAGTACGTGCAGTTCCCGGACTTCCAGGGCCTCAACGCGCACATGCACAATCTTCGCATCGGTGCTGCGCTGAAGTTCTAGCCATCAACGATTCTGATACGGCGGCGCGGGCGAACAGCCCGCGCCGTTCGCATTTCATGAGTCCATCACAAACTCTTTCTTGACGGCAACGCGGCCCTTCCTTATGTCCGGCGGCGGGACACCTCTCCCCAACGAGAGGCTTCTATCTGGAAGGGTAGATCATGACCGCGATGCCTGCCGTGCGGCCGAGCGTGCCGCATTTTTCGTCCGGCCCTTGCGCCAAGCGCCCGGGCTGGACCCTCCAAGCCCTCAGAGACGCATTTCTCGGCCGCTCGCACCGCGCCAAAGGCGGCAAGGTGAAGCTCAAGCGCGCCATCGAGGAAACGCGCGCGGTGCTGGAAGTGCCGGCAGATTTTCTCATCGGCATTGTGCCGGCATCCGATACCGGCGCCGTCGAGATGGCGATGTGGTCGATGCTTGGGGCACGGCCGGTCACCATGATCGCATGGGAGTCCTTCGGCGAGGGCTGGGTGACGGACGTCGGCAAGCAGCTCAAGCTCAAGGACGTGACGCTGGTCAAGGCGCCTTACGGTAAGCTGCCGGATCTCTCCAAAGTCGATCCGAAATCCGATATCGTGTTCACCTGGAACGGCACGACCTCGGGCGTGCGCGTGCCGAATGCCGACTGGATCGCGGCAGACCGCGAAGGCATCACGATTTGCGACGCCACCTCGGCGGCGTTCGCGCAGCCGCTCGATTGGGCGAAGCTCGATGTCGTGACGTTCTCATGGCAGAAGGCGCTCGGCGGCGAGGCCGCGCACGGGATGCTGATCCTCTCGCCGCGCGCCGTCGCGCGGCTCGAAAGCTACACGCCGCCGTGGCCGCTGCCGAAGATCTTCCGCATGAAGAAGGACGGCAAGGTCAATCGCGGGATCTTCGAGGGAGAGACCATCAACACGCCCTCGATGCTCGCCGTAGAGGACTATCTCGACACGCTTGCCTGGGCGAAACAGGCGGGCGGGCTCAAGGCCCTGATGGCGCGCGCCGACGCCAACGCCAAAATCATCCACGACTGGGTCGCGAAGACGCCGTGGGTCGCGAATCTCGCCGAGGACCCGGCGACCCGCTCGAACACTTCCGTTTGCCTGAAGATCGTCGACCCGGCGATCACGTCGCTGTCGGTCGACGCGCAATGGGCTTTCGTGAAGGACCTGGTGGCGCTGATCGAGAAAGAAGGCGCGGCCTACGACATCGCGACGCATCGCGACGCGCCGCCGGGCTTGCGCATCTGGTGCGGCTGCACGGTCGAACGCTCCGATGTCGCGGCGCTGACGCCGTGGATCGATTGGGCGTTCGCACAGGCCAAGGACGCGCTGCCGAAGGCGGCGTGAACTTTCTTGACCCTCCTGGAGGGGGAGGGTCGACGCGAACGCAGTGAGCGTCGGGGTGGGGTGAGGTTTCTCCACCCATAACAGAACAAGCCATTTCGATCTGTCACCCCACCCCGGCCCTGCGGGCCGACCCTCCCCCTCCAGGGGAGGGTGAAGGAAGAAGCCCATGGCCCCCCGCGTTCTCATTTCCGATGCCCTGTCGCCGGCCGCCGTGCAGATCTTCAAGGATCGCGGCATCGAGGTCGATTTCCAGCCGAAGCTCGGGCCCGACAAGGAGAAGCTTGCCGCGACGATCGGCAACTTCGACGGCCTTGCGATCCGCTCGGCCACCAAGGTGACGCCGAAGATTCTGGACCAGGCGAAGAGCCTGAAGGTGATCGGCCGCGCCGGCATCGGCGTCGACAATGTCGACATCCCGGCCGCGACCGCCAAGGGCATCATCGTGATGAACACGCCGTTCGGCAATTCAACGACAACCGCCGAACACGCGATCAGCTTGATGCTGGCGCTGGCGCGCCAGATTCCCCAGGCCGATGCGTCGACCCAGGCCGGCAAGTGGGAGAAGAACCGCTTCATGGGCGTCGAGATCACCAACAAGACGCTCGGCGTGATCGGCGCGGGCAATATCGGCTCGCTGGTGATCGACCGCGCGCTGGGCCTGCGCATGCGCGTGATCGCCTACGATCCGTTCCTCTCGCCCGAGCGCGCCGCCGACATCGGCGTGCACAAGGTGGAGCTTGACGAATTGCTGAAGCGCGCTGACTTCATCACGCTGCACACGCCGCTCACCGAGAAGACCAGGAACATCATCGACGCGGGTGCGCTCGCCAAAGTGAAGAAGGGCGTGCGCATCATCAATTGCGCGCGCGGCGGGCTGGTCGATGAAGTGGCGCTGCGGGTGGCGCTCGATTCCGGGCAGGTCGCGGGCGCCGCTTTCGACGTGTTCACCGAAGAGCCCGCGAACGCGAACCCGTTGTTCGGGCACCCGAACGTCGTGTGCACGCCGCATCTCGGCGCCGCCACCACCGAAGCGCAGGAAAACGTCGCGCTGCAGGTCGCCGAGCAGATGTCCGACTATCTCTTGCAGGGCGCGATTTCGAACGCGGTCAATTTCCCCTCGATCAGCGCGGAGGAAGCACCGAAGCTCAAGCCGTTCATTGCGCTCGCAGAGAAGCTCGGCTCATTCGCCGGACAACTGACCGAGACCGGCCTGAAGGGCGTGCAAATCTCCTACGAGGGTCACGTCGCGCAGATGAACACCAAGGCGCTCACTTCGGCGGCGCTCGCCGGCCTGATGCGGCCGATGCTCGGCGACGTCAACGTCGTGTCGGCGCCGGTCCTCGCCAAGGAGCGCAACATGATCGTCGAGGAGACGATCCGCGAAGGGCATTGCGACTACGAAAGCTTGATCACCATCACGGTCGTGACCGAGCGCCAGTCGCGCTTCGTGTCCGGTACGGTGTTCGCGGACGGCCGCCCGCGCATCGTCAACATCAAGGGTATCCGCATGGACGCGGAATTCGGCGCCTCGATGATCTACATCACCAATCTCGACAAGCCGGGATTCATCGGCCGCTTTTCCTCCACGCTCGGCGAGGCCGGGATCAACATCGCGACGTTTCATGTCGGCCGCGAAAGTCCCGGCGGCGATGCCGTCGCGCTGATCGAGATCGACGGCGAGCTGCCGGCCGAGGTGCTCGCCAAGGTGCGCGCCCTGCCGCAGGTGCAGTCGGCCCGGCCGCTGAAATTCTAGCTTCCGTTTCCTTCGCCCCGCGAAGCGGGGAGAGGGGAAGCCCGGCCCAATCTTTAATCCGAACAACAACTTGCCACCCCGGGCCGCATCCGTTATCGACGGACCGGCCGGTTTTCCACGTCGCCGGATCAAGCTGCCGAAGGGGTCCTGATGGCGAATGTGGTCGTGGTCGGCTCCCAGTGGGGCGACGAAGGCAAGGGCAAGATCGTCGATTGGCTGTCCGAGCAGGCCGACGTCGTCGTGCGTTTTCAGGGCGGGCACAATGCCGGCCACACGCTGGTGATCGACGGCGTTACCTACAAGTTGTCGCTGCTGCCGTCCGGCGTGGTGCGGGAAGGCAAGCTGTCGGTGATCGGCAACGGCGTCGTGCTCGATCCGCGTGCGCTCTTGGAAGAGATTGGCCGGCTCGCGGGCCAGGGCGTTGCGATCACGCCGGACAATCTGCGCATCGCCGAAAACGTGGCGCTGATCCTGCCGCTGCATCAGGAGTTGGACGCGCTGCGCGAGTCTTCCAATGCGGGCACGCGCATCGGCACCACCAAGCGCGGTATCGGACCGGCCTACGAAGACAAGGTCGGCCGCCGCGCGATCCGCCTGATGGATCTGGGCGACCTCGGCTCGCTCGCCGAGAAGATCGAGGGGCTGCTCGCGCATCACAATGCGCTGCGGCGCGGCAATGGCCTGAGCGAACTCGCGCCGCAGGCGATCTACGATGATCTCGCGGCGGTCGCCCCGAAGGTGCTGCCCTACATGGACACCGTATGGTCGCTGCTCGATGCCAAGCGGCGCGAAGGCAAGCGCATCCTGTTCGAGGGCGCGCAGGGCACGCTGCTCGATGTCGACCACGGCACGTACCCGTTCGTTACCTCGTCGAACACGGTGGCCGGACAGGCGGCGACCGGATGCGGGCTCGGTCCCGGCGCGATCGACTATGTGCTCGGCATCTGCAAGGCCTACACGACGCGGGTGGGGGAAGGACCGTTCCCGAGCGAGCAGCTCAACGATATCGGCCGCAAGCTCGGCGAGCGCGGACACGAGTTCGGCACCGTGACGGGGCGGGCGCGCCGCTGCGGCTGGTTCGACGCCGTGCTGGTGCGCCAGACCGCGCGGACCAGCGGAATCAACGGGTTGGCGCTGACCAAGCTCGACATCCTGGACACCTTCGAGGAGATCAAGGTTTGTGTCGGCTACCGGCTCGATGGACGGGAGATCGATTACCTGCCGGCAAGCTCCAGCGCACAGGCGCGCCTTGAGCCGATCTACGAAACCGTGGAAGGTTGGGAGGGCGAAACGGCCGGGGCGCGTTCCTGGGCCGATTTGCCGGCGCAGGCGATAAAATACGTGCGGCGAATTGAGGAGTTGGTGGATTGCCCCGTGGCGTTGCTGTCGACCAGCCCGGAGAGAGAAGACACAATTCTGGTGCAGAACCCGTTTGAGGCGTGAAGTAGAGCTGTCGGGGGTGCAAGAGCGCAGCTAACGAATGGCCGATTATTATCCGCTCGTCGCCAAGGCCGTCGCCGGTCTTGAAAAGAATACCGGCGAAGGACGTCGCTTGCTCTATGAGCGCGCGCGCACGGCACTGGTCGCGCAATTGCGCGGGATGAATGATCCGCCGCTGACCGAAGCCGAGATCACGCGCGAGCGTCTGGCGCTCGAAGAAGCGATCCGCAAGGTCGAGGCCGAAGCCGCGCGGCGCGGACGCGACGTGCCGCGTGCGGAGCCTGCCGCGGCGAAGCCCGATGCGGGCGCCGAGGCGCCGCCGTCTGCGCCCGCGAAACCGGCCGCGCCCGAGCGTCCCGCCACGCCAGCGCGTCCGCGCACGCCAAGCCGCACGGTGACGGACGAGGGGTTGAAAGGTTTCCGCGACGTGATCGCCGAAGCCGAAGGTTTGGGCGAGGCGACCGCGCAAGGGGCGAAGACGGCGCGCGAAGCTTTCGCCGCGACGCCGCCATCGGGCGAGACGACTTTCAACCGGGTCGAGCCGCGCGTGGAGCCCGAAGGCCTGCGCACGCCGTCGCGCGCCCCGTCACGCCCAATTGAACAGCCGAGCCGCGCTGCCGCCGCGCCCAACCCGTTCGATGCGCCCCCACCCGAGCCGCGCGTCTCCGAGATGCGCGCTTCGTCCTGGCCGGTGGCGGAAGGCGACCGCCCGGTGGAGCCCCGGGCAGGACAGCAGCGGCAGAGCCCGATGCGGCAGCCCTCCGCCGACGACATCGGCGAGCTGCCGAAGCACTCGCGCGTCGGACTGATTGCCGCCATCGTGACGGTGCTGCTCATTATCGCGCTCGGCGCCGCCGCCTACTGGCAGCGCGAACGCATTGCCGCACTCGTCATGCGCGCCGGGCCGGCGAACCAGGCGCCGAAGGAAGCAGGCCCGGCGCGTCCGAAAATTACCGATCGCGTCGGCCAGCCATCCGGCCAGTCCGACACGGCGCCCGCCGGCCAAAGCGCTGGCCCGGTTGCCGCCGTTGCGCAGCGCGTGGTGCTCTACGAGGAGGACCCGGCCGACGCGCAGGGCAAGCGCTATGTCGGATCGGCGATCTGGCGCACCGAGACCGTGACGCCCGGGCCCGGCGCCGCGCCCGATCTCGCGGTGCGCGCGGACCTTGAAATTCCCGAGCGGCGCATCACCATGACGTTCTCGCTCCGGCGCAACACCGATCAGGCGCTGCCGGCGAGCCACACCATCGAGATCACGTTCAACCTGCCGGCAGATTTTCCGTTCGGCGGCATCGCAAACGTGCCGGGCATCCTGATGAAACAGGCCGAGCAGACGCGCGGCGCGCCGCTTGCGGGTCTTGCCGTCAAGGTGACGTCGGGATTTTTCCTCGTCGGCTTGTCCGCCGTCGAAGCCGACATGCAGCGCAATCTGCAGCTCTTGAAGGAGCGGTCCTGGTTCGACATTCCGATCGTCTACAACAACGGCCGCCGCGCCATCCTGGCGATCGAGAAGGGCACGCCGGGCGAGCGCGCGTTCGAGGACGTGTTCAAGGCCTGGGGGCAGTAAGTGGCGCGCGAGAGTATCCGCGTCGCGACCTTCGACGGCCCCGGCGCGCCGCCGGTGATCCGCACGGTGCCGTGGCCCAACGTTCCGAAGAAAGCGGCGCTGATCAAGATCGGCGCGTGCGGTGTCTGCGGCACCGATCAGCACATCCTGAAAGGCCACTGGCCAAAGCCGTTGCCGTGGCCGTTCACGCTCGGCCATGAGCTCGGCGGCGTGATCGTGGAATGCGGCAGCGAGTTCACCGAAGACTTCATGGGCAAGCCCTTGAAGGTCGGCTCGAAGGTGATGATCCCACCGCTGATGCCGTGTGGCTTTTGCTACTACTGCGTCCACTATCCGCAGAACGCCAACAAGTGCCTGACGCCGGTCTATTACGGGCGCTATCTCGGCTTCGACAAGCCGCCGCATCTGTGGGGCGGGTGGGCCGAGTATGTGTATGTCGATCTCGACATGTTGCCGGGGACAAAAGTCTACAAGCTCCCCGATGACATGAGCCTGCGCCTCGGTGCATTGAGCGAACCGCTCACCTCGTGCATCCGCGCGTTCAATCGAGCGATCGAGGCAGGGCGCTTCAAGTGGAGCAACTCGGTCGTGATCCAGGGCTCGGGCCCGATCGGCATTCTGGCGGTCGCGGCCGCGCAGGAGATGGGGGCGGGCCGTGTTATCTGCATCGGCGCGCCGGAAGAGCCCAGACTGAAGCTCGCGCGCAAGTTCGGTGCCGAGGCGACGGTGAACATCGAGGAAGTGAAGACGCCGGAGGCGCGCATCAAGGCGGTGCGCGACATCGTCGGCGGGTTCGGCGCGGACCTCGTGATGGATTGCTCCGGTCATCCGAGCGCGGGGCCGGAAGGGATCGAGATGCTGCGCGACGGTGGCACCTATGTGGAGATGGGCCAGTTCACCGATGCGGGCTCGATTGCGACCTCGTGGCACCGCATCTGCGCGAAGGACCTGAACGTGCTCGGCTCCTGGGCGTTCACCGCGAACGACCTGCCGCTGGGCGTCGACATGCTCTATCGCACGCGCAACAAGTATCCGTGGCTCGACATGCAGACGCTTTATCCGTTCACCGAGGAAGGAGTTGGCCAGGCGGTCGCCGACGCAATGGCGATGAAGACCGTGAAGTCCACCATCGTGCCGTGGCCGGAGCTGGTGTGAGCAGCTATCCGCGAGCGCGGCATTCATTGCAGCGCCCTCTCCCCTTGTGGGAGAGGGCATCGCAGGAATCGCAACGTACTCTGATGGGTGAGGGGTTACTGACCCCTCACCCGATATTCCGTGCTGAAGCTTCGAGGAGCCCTCTCCCACAAGGGGAGAGGGCAAAAATGGCTGGCGCCCCAGACTCTGCGGAAAGCAGTATGAGCAAACGCCGCGCGCTGATCATCGGCGGCTCGCTCGGCGGCATGTTCGCCGCGCATCTGTTGCGCGCGGCCGGCTGGCGCGTCGACGTGTTCGAGCGCAGCGCCGAGGATCTGGCCGGACGCGGCGCAGGGCTCGGCTCGCACGAGGCGCTGGTCGCGATCCTCAAGCGCATCGGCATCGATTTTTCCGCCCCGCTCGGCGTCGCGATCCCGCGCTATGTCTGGCTCGACAGAACGGGCGGCGTGGTCGCCGACGTGCCGCGCCCGCGCCTAATGACCGCGTGGTCGCGGCTCTATCGGCCGCTCAAGGACCTGCTGCCGCGCGAGCTTTACCATCCGTCGAAATCGCTCCTGCGCGTCGAGCAGGACGCAGCGACCGTGACCGCGATCTTCGCAGACGGTTCGCGTGAGACCGGCGATCTCTTAATCGGCGCGGACGGCTCGCGCTCCGCGGTGCGCACGCAGCTCGCGCCGCAGGCTAAGCCGGAGTACGCCGGCTACTTTGCGTGGCGCGCGCTGTGGCCCGAGGCGGAGGCGACCGAAGCGCAGCGCGAGCTCCTCTATTCGCGCAACGCGTTCTGCATTCCGGACGGCGAGCTTTGGGTGTCCTATCCGGTGCCGGCGCGCGATGGCGATGTCACGCCGGGCAAGCGCGACTACAACATCGTGTGGTACCGGCCGGCCGACGACGCGACGCTTCGTCTCATGAACACGGACGCGCAAGGCAGGGAGCACGAGCAGATCCCGCCGCCGCTCATCCGGCAGGACGTGATCGACGCCGCGAAGCAGGCGGCGCGCGAGGAGATCGCGCCGTCGCTTGCGGCCATGTTCATCGCGACGCCGCGCCCGACCTTCCAGGCGATCTACGATCTCGCGGCGCCGCAGCTCGTGTTCGGGCGCGCGGTCATCCTGGGCGATGCGGCGTTTGTCGCGCGGCCGCATGTCGGCGCGGGCGTGACCAAGGCGGCGCTCGATGCCGCATGCCTGGCGGATGCGCTGCGCGACCACGACAGCATCGAGGCCGCGCTCGCGCATTACGGCGCGACGCGCAAGGCCGCGGGCGACTGGATCATTGGCCGCGCGCGCGAATTCGGCGCGATCTGCATTCACGGGCAAACCGAACGGCCGGCCGAGCGGATGCAACGTGCCGAGCGCGCATGGCAGGAGTATCTCACCATGCCGGACCGCATCCACGAATGGGGGTTGGAGGCGCTGGCGGCGGAGTGACGGTCCATCCCAGGCGGGAAAACGCGTACCTGAGTTGGCCGCCTTATTCCTTGTCGGGTGCCGGCTTTCCAAACCGGGCTCGGACCACTTCCTTAAGCGAGGGGCCGGAGGATTTGGTTGTCCGCCCTTCAGGGTCGTACATTCTTGCGATAGATGGAGGTATGTCGTTGCCGGACAAGAAAATGGCGAAGTCTCGACTTATGCTGAAACCTGTCTGTGATCTGGCATTTGCAACTGATTTCCATGCCTGAGACTTGCCCCTCAAGAATGTGAGAGAAAAATTGATCTCGCCGAGTGCATCGGAGACGGAGATTAGCTTTCTCCAGTCAAACGGCTCCGTGAATTCAAAGTTCGGCTTGAAGGTGCTTGCAGTAGCTTTCATCGGAGCAGCATATTCCCAGTCCCAAAGTCCGTGCGTTATTCGATTTCGATCTTGTTGGAGTCTTCGAATTCGTTTTGCGATGGTAAGTAGCTTCGCTCGCAATCGACCCCTGCGGTAGTCTCGAACAAGTTTGCGCCACGCTTCCAAGCGTCGGTCAAAGGACACGACAAAAAGATCTCTTGGCACCGGAGAAATCTTATGGCGTGTGACCATCTTCCAACTGTCAACGAGAAGGGCATGCTCAAGGTAGGCGAAGGATGCCGTGACACGGCCGATCGCAAAAAGTTCTTCGTCGATTAGGTCAGGAAAGAGTTGATGCTTGTGCCCCTTAGTCTGCAACAGGAGACGAGTGCTGGGTTCTCTGATGTTCGTCACTGATCTTGTCCCCGGTCGCAGTCAGGTCTTCTCAGGTGACCTAATATTTTGGAGGCACCCGCGGAAGCAAGCACGCGCTTGCCGCCCAATGATCACAGCTGCCCCCCATCCCCCCACGCGTCGAGCAGCGCGCGATACGCCGCATCCTGATAGCGCGAGAGCATGAATGCGCCCGCGTATTCGGGTAGCGCGCCGCCGGTGATATGCCGCGCGATCAGATCGCCGCTCGCGCATGAGGCCATCACGCCGAAGCCCGAGTAGCCGCACGACACGTACGCGCCTTCGACCGGCAGCGGGCCGATCAGCGGGCGGTTCTCGCGCGTCTTCATGTAGTAGCCGCCGTCGACGTAAGGCCGCGTCGGCTTGCCCGCATAAGTCTGCAGCGCCGGCACCATCGTCGACATGGCGCGCATCGCGATCTCGGCGTAGTGCGGCGGCGGATCGGGCAGCGGGAACACCGGCTCCACCACGTCGCCGTGATGATTGAACAGGACGAGCGTCGCCGAGGCGCCGTCCGGCCGCCCGTGCACGCCCGCGGGAAATTCGCCGAGCAGCCAGCGTGCCTCCGGATCGGAGTCGAGCATGGCATGTTCTTCATCGCTCCACGTCAGGTGCTGCGCGTCGAGCCAGATCAGCATCGGCGCGGCGCGCGGCACGGCGTTCTGTGTATCGGCGAAACTGACCTTGTGGTGGCGCTCGGCGATGAGCGGCAGGCCGACGCCGATCAGTTGCGCCAGCTCTTTCTGCATCGGGCCGGCTGCAAGCACGACATGCGTCGCCTCAAGCGTCTGACGCTCGCCGTCGCGCTCGACCTCGACCGCACGTACGCACCCGCCGTTCGTGTCGATGCCGACGACCTTCCCGCGCAGCAATTTGACGCCGCGCTCGCGCGCCGCCTCCAGCATCGCCATGCCGAGCTGCTGCGCGCTGAGCCAGCCGGCGCGGCGCGCATGCGCGATCGCGACGGCCTCCGAGCTGAGATACGGAAAGTGGCGGCGGATCAGGTTTGCGTCGGTGATGACATCCGCGCCGGTGAGTGCGAAATCGAAGCCATGCTCGGGCGAGGGCGTGTAGACACTCGACGCCGTGTCGTGAAAGCGCGCCGGGCCCGCCCCGCGCGCCTCCGCGGTCTGCGCCATCGTCCGCAGGAACGGAATCTTCCCCGCATCGGCGGTCGCGAACACATAGCCGCGCCGGTTGAGGTTGATGCGGTTGCCGGTCGCGCGCGCGATCTCCTCGATGAGATCGATGCTGCGGTTCATGAAGGCGGTCATCGCCCGGTCGGGCCCGGGCCACCAGTTGCGGTAGGCTTCGGTCGATTTGTCCGAGGTGAGCGAAAGCGGATTGCCCGGCTCGACGAGAGTCACATTCTCGGCGCCATGCACGACCGTAAGCTGGTAAGCGGCCGCGATCCCTGCGATACCCGCGCCGCAAATGACGATCTTTCGCGAACTCATGCGCGAAATCTTACACCACCGCCTGCACCACGCCACATCTTGCAGCCTGCGACGCCGCGCGCTAGGCAAGGCGCGGGGAACAACGCAGGCTCCCCGTCAGACGCAAGTCCAAGCTCTGCGCAACACTCGGCTTGTCGAGGAGCTTGCGCACGTGACGGCACCTTCCAACATTCTTCTGCTCTACGCAGCACGCGGCTTTCGCGGCTTCGGTGACGGCTTCGCTGTCATCCTGCTGCCCGCCTATCTGACGGCGATCGGCTACTCGCCGCTGCAAATCGGGCTCGTCGCGACCGCAGCGCTCGCCGGCTCATCGGTGCTCACGCTGGCAGTCGGATTTTTTGCGCCGCGCCACGACCTGCGCAACCTGCTCCTGCTCGGCGCGGCGCTCATTGTTGCGACCGGGCTGGCGTTTCCGGTCAGTGAGCACATCGCGGTCGTTCTGGCTGTCGCCTTCTTCGGAACGATCAATCCCTCCACCGGGGATAGCGGCGTGCTGGTGCCACTCGAGCACGCCATGCTGGCGCAGGGTGTCGCCGACCGCGAGCGCACGCGCGCCTTCGCACGCTACAGCCTGATCGGTGCGCTCGCGGGCGCGGCCGGCTCGCTCGCCGCCGCCACGCCCGACCTCCTGGCGCTCGCCGGCATCGACCAGATGACCGCATTCCGGCTGATGTTCGCTGCCTATGCGGTGCTCGGGCTGGCGAGCGCCGCGCTCTACCTTCGGCTGCCGCATGTCGAGATGCGCGAGGCCGCGCCGTCGACTCCGCTGGGGCCGTCGCGCCGCACCGTCTACAAGCTCGCGGCGCTGTTCAGTCTCGATTCATTCGCGGGCGGTTTCGCCGTCCAGTCGATGATGGCGCTGTGGCTGTTCGAGCGCTTCGATCTCTCGCTGTCGGCGGCCAGCGTGTTTTTCTTCTGGTCGAGCACGCTTGCCGCGTTCTCGTATCCGGTCGCGGCGTGGCTTGCGAAGCGCATCGGCCTGATCAACACGATGGTGTTCACTCACATCCCGTCGAGCATCTTCCTGATACTGGCGGTGTTCGCACCGAACCTGATCGTCGCGCTGGCGCTCCTGCTCATGCGCTCGGCCTTGTCGCAGATGGATGTACCGACGCGCACGTCCTACGTGATGGCGGTCGTCACGCCGGCCGAGCGCACAGCCGCCGCGAGTGTCACTGCGGTGCCGCGCAGCCTCGCCTCGGCGATAAGCCCCGCGCTCACCGGCGCGCTGCTGGCGACGCCCGCTGCGGGCCTGCCGTTCATCCTCTGCGGCGTGCTGAAGATCGTCTACGACGTGGCGCTGCTCTACACGTTCCGCCACGTGAAGCCGCCGGAGGAGCAGCGCTAGATCTTCGGAATCTTGCCGTCCTCGATGACCTTCCGCCACTTGGCGATCTCGGCCTTGATGTAGACACCGAACTCGGCGGGCGTGATGCCGGACGGCTCGAAGCCGAGCGTCAGCACTTTCTCCTTCACGTCCGGCAGCGCAAGGATCGCGGCGATCTCGCGCTGCAGGAGATCGACGATCTCCTTTGGCGTGCCGGCCGGTGCGAGCACGCCCTGCATGGTCTCGGCCTCCTGGCCCTTGATGCCGAGCTCGTCGAGCGTCGGCACATCGGGCAGCGCGGCGGCGCGTTTCAGCGACGTGACGGCGAGCGCGCGCAGCTTGCCATCCTTGATCAGCGCGGTCGCGGGCGGGATCGCCTGGAACGAGAGCGGCGTGTGGCCGGCGACCACCGCCTGGATCGCGGGCGTGCCGCCGGAGAACGGCACGACCAGAAGCTCGTTCAAGCCGAGCGACTGCTTGAACAGCTCGATCGAGAGCGACGGCGTCGTGCCGGTGCCGGGCGAGGCGATGTTGTACTTCGCGGGGTCGGCCTTGATGGCGGCGACCAGCTCCTTCACGTCGCGCGCGGCGACCGAGGGGTGCGTAATCAGCGCGTGGGTCGCCGCCGCCGCCTTGGTGATCGGCACGAAGTCCTTGTCGGGATCGTATGGCGGTTTGTTGTAGAGGCTCGGGTTGACGACGTAGCTCGAGGACACGAACAGGATGGTGTAGCCATCGCCCGCCGCGCGCGCCGCGTTGCCCATGCCGATATTGCCGGCCGCCCCTGCGATGTTCTCGATGATGAATTGCTGACCGAGGCGCTCCGAAAGCTTCTGTCCGATCAGCCGCGCCATCACGTCGGTCGGGCCGCCAGCCGGAAACGGCACGATGATGCGCACGAGCCGGTTCGGATAGGTCTGCGCGAAGGCCGCGCTGGTGGCGAACACTGCGGCGCAGAGCGCCGCGATCCTGGCGATCCTGGACATCGCGCTCCCCTGGCTGCGGGCTTCTCCCGCACTTTGCATCAGGCTACGCGATCCACCGCGCCGCAGAAAGAGCCGCCTGCCGACAAGAAATCCCTATTCCGCGCCAATCGCGCGCGATTTGCGCCGCGATTTCGCCCCGAGGGTTGCGGAGTCTCAGACGCAGGCCCGGTCCGGGCACGGGGAGAGTTCATGCGTCGCGTCATCGTCACGCTGATCGCGGTTGTCTTGTCGGCGTCGGCATCCGCCGCGCCGGTGCGGCAGGTTGCCGTGCGCCAGCTCGAAGTGGCGCCGAAGGAAGTCATTCTCGGCTGGATCAACCAGTACCGGCACAATCCAGAGCCCGACAAGGTGCCACTGGCGGTGCGCGGCATGAGCCGGCTCGGCCTGCTGACCGACACCGAAGGCGCGGGCGTTTATGTGGGCTTTCTCGCCGGCATCATCGCATCCAATCCCGACAAGGCCGACGAGCTGATCGCAAAAATGTTTCCGCTCAGCGCGGAGCACCAATGGGCGATCGTGCGCGCGATCGCGTATTCGGGCCGGCCCGACTGGCGCACCGTGCTGCAGCGCCACGCCGAGCGCATGCCGGCGCGCCGCGTGATGATCGAGAAATTCCTCGCCGGGAAATTGCTGACGCTCGAGCAGGCGCCGATCGAGAAGGACGAGACGTGGGGCCAGAAGCTGCGCGCGCAGATGCTGTTCGTGAACTACTTCAGCAAGCCCAAGACAGAATCCGCGTTCGAGCTGACGCCCGACCTGCTCGACACGCTGTGGGGTTATTACTACGCCACCGGCAGCTACCACCCGCTCTCGCGCATCGTCCTGATGCTGCGCTGGACCAAGGAGCGCGACCTGTTGGAGAAGCTCACCCTCGGCAGCATGGCGAAGTACACGCTCGCCATCAATTCGGGGCGCAACGCCGACCTGCTCGCGACGATGAAATGGGCCGCGACCCAGCTGCAGCCCGACACGATCAAGCCCGTTCTCACCGAAATCATCGACGCGGCCGAGACGGTCGAGACCGGCAAGCTGCGCAACGAGGCGCTCGCCGCAATCGATGAGTTCAAGCGCAAGGGACCGGGCACCAAGCGCGATATCTCGCTTTGGGGCCAGGTCGGGGAGGGGGCGCTCGCGATCGGATGCATCGCGGCGGCGGTCGCCGGACAGATCGAATTCGGCATTCCCTGCGTGATCGGCGGGGTCGCGACCTCGGCGGCGCTGCGCATCTGGGATGGGCCGAAATAGTGGAAAAACGGAGGGAAATCCGGGGTGAAAGCACTAACCCAGACAGATAGTCCACCGGGATCGGGGCGTTTTGCCACCAGATCGCCTTATTGCTGGGCGATCCGGTAACTTCTTATTCACTCTGATCCCGCACTTTGGTTTTTGAGGGGGAGCGTGGGACTCGCAATGAAATTAAGAATCGGTCTGCTTTCGCTTGCGTGCGTCGGCGGTGCGTTTGCTTTTGGGCTGGTCGCCAATGCGGCGATCGATTGGCTGATGCCGGCACCCGGCAAGGCGCCTCCCGTGGTCGCCGAAGCCGAGCAGACGCAAGTCGCTTACGCGCTTGCCTCCACGACCTCAGCCCCCGCCGACTTCGCGCCGATCAAGGTCAAGACCATTCCGATGGTGTATCGCGAGGACTCAATCGCGAGCCTCGCCGCCGAGCGCCCGGCCAACGTGCCGCTGCCGCGCCCGCGCCCGGCGAGCGCCCCCGGCTTGGGGATGGCGACCGACGTCTCCGCCTCGCTCGCGCATCAGCCGGGCTCCATGGCGATCTCGGCCGCGACGCGCAAGGGCGCGCCCGACGACGGCGAAGTACTTGGCGCGGCCGGCATCGAACGCATGAAGATGGCGCTGGCGCTCACCGCCGAACAGGAAGAGTTCTGGCCCGCGATCGCCGCCGAGCTGCAGACGCTGGGCAAGAGCCTGAAGGCGCACAAGGGCCGCGACGGCAAGATCAACGTCGATCAGGACACCATCCAGCGGCTCTACTGGGCCGCCGCCCCGCTGATCACGCGGCTCTCCTACGAGCAGAAGCAAAGGGTCAAGCAGATGGCGCACGTGATGGGCCTGCATCAGGTCGCCCAGGCGCTGTAGCACCGGCCGCATTGCCGGTCGCGAGGATCGAACATTGGCCGAGGACGAAAAGCCCCTCACCCTCGTTACGGGTACGCCCGACGAGCATGCCGACAAGAAAAAGATAGCTTTCAAGCGCGCCTACCAGGGGCGTGCCAACCGCCATTGGCTGTTCCTGGTGGTGGTGATGCTCTTCGCCATTGGTTACGCGCTCTACCTTTATTTCCGTTGATCGGGAACTGTCCGCCGGCGAGGGCACCGGGTCGTCAAAGCCCGGCAGTGCTGCCTCGACGCTTCAACTCGGCGCGCGCAAAGCCTTTTTCCGGAGCCCAAACCGGACAGCCGTCGGCTGCCGCCTGCAGCAGGCGCAGTGCCTCATCGCGCTGCCGTTTCTCGTCAAAGTATGCCGCAAGATAGAAATCGGCCGCGCATTTGCGGTGACGCGCGTCGCGGCCCGGCGCCAGCGCGGCAGCACGCACCTCCTCGGGTGTCATCGTTCCGTGGAATAGCTTGAGGAGCGGCCCCGGCCATTCCAGAAAGCGCATGTCACGGAAGAAGCCGGGCGATATTTCATGATCCAGATCCTGCATGTCCTTGAGGAGGCGGTCCGCATCGGCGGTGCCCGCTCGCACGCGAGCCAGATGCGCCTGGATGACCAGATCGTAGGCCGCGGGGATGAACAGCGTATGGGGCGCGAGCATCCAGCGGCGATCGATAATTTCGATACCGAGCGCCTCGCCTCCCGCCGCCCATAGCATCATGGTGCGCCGGTATGCGAAGCCATGTTCGATAGCCTTGGCAAAATCGGCCGCGGCTGCGGCGGGCTTGTCTGTGTGAAACAGCGCGATCAGCGCGCGCTCCCGATAGCCGCTGGCAATATCCGGCCAGCGTGCGATGCCCTTCTCCACTTCGGCGAGGGCGGCATCGATCGCGCCTCTTTCGCGCAGGGTCGCGACCCGCGCGAAAAACGGCGTGCTTGCAAAGTCGGGTCCCACAGTTGTATCGCCGCTCAGGGCAGCCAGCACGACGTCGTACTCGGCCAGCGCGGCATCGAAGTCGCCCTTGTGGCGCAGAATTGCGCCACGCGCCAGGCGCACCTCTCGCTCTTCGTCTTTCCGGTCAAGCAGCACGTCGAGTGGGACGAATGCCGGGGCGGCCTCGCGTTCTTTGACCTTCTGGTCGATCAGAAAATCATATTCGGCGAGCGCGCCATCGAAGTCGTCGCGCTCGCGCAACACCTCGGCGCGCCACATGCGGGCCTTGGGACGGCCCGCGGGATTGAGGCGGATCGCCATGTCGAAGTCGGCCAGCGCCGCGTCGAGGTTGCCCTTCTGGCGATGCACGATCCCGCGACTCTCGTAACCGGCGGCGTAGTCGGGCTTCAGCCGGACCGTCGTGCTGTAGTCGTCCAGTGCCTGGTCAATGTGGTCCAGGCGCCAGTGGCAGATCGCCCGGACGTGGTAGGCCTGGATCATCTGCGGGTCGAACCACAGAGCCCGGTCGAGCTTGACCAGCGCGTCGGTGCATTTGCGCTCCTTCTGCAGCGCGAGACCTTGCTCGAAGTTGCCGGAGGCGGTGAAATGCCGGAAGAACAGCGCGCCGGCGTAGGCGAGGATGCACGCGAATATGACGGCCGAGATCTGGCGCCATTTCGCGCCGTCCTGCGTCGAATCCGGATCGGATCGAGAATCGGGTGCTGGTTCTGGGGGCTGTTCGTCTGGTGGAGAGGGGCGGGGATCACCCGATGAACCTAAGCTAGGATGATCTGCGGCCATTCGTTCCTCTCGCTGATCGGCGCGGCAATGTCAGCGGAGGGGACTGTTTCGTCAAGCGCGCGCCGACTTGCCTTGGACGGGCACAAGGAGAGATGGTGCGCATGCGGAGTGAAATGAGTGCAGGATAGCAACGGATCGCGGACCAGGCGCGACTTCCTGACTGTGATGACAGGCAGCTTTGCCGCCATTGGTTCCGCCGCGGCCGCCTGGCCGGTGCTCGCGCAAATGAGCCCCAATCCCGGCACGCCCTCGCCATCGGTGCTGGTCGATCTCACTCCCATTCGCCCCGGTCAGGCGATCACCGTGTCGTGGAGAGCACAGCCGATCATCATTCGGCACCGGACACGCGAGGAGGTGCGGCTTGCGCGCAGCGTGCCCCTCGATGGCTTGCTTGATCCATTCGCGAGGAATGCGTCGCTTCCCGCCAACGCTCCCGCGAGCGACGCGAACCGCACGCGGGCCGGCCGCCCCGAGTGGCTGGTTGTCGTCGGCATTTGTCCTCACCTTGGGTGCCGGCTGATCACAAACGAGTCTGTCGACCCCGGGAAGAAGGACGAAGCATGGTTCTGTCCTTGCCATGCGGCCCGCTTCGACCTCGCCGGACGCCTCGTCAGCGGACCTGCCACAACAAACCTTGCTGTGCCGCCCTATCGATTTGTCGCGGCCAACCGGATCGAAATCGGAAGACTATGATGGACGTGTGGCGCCGGGTTGGTCTCGTGAGAGAATGCCGTCATGGCCAATGACAAGTTCGGCGATTGGGAGACGCTCGATCGCGCGACCAGCGATGCACGAGGCTGGATGGCGATTCTGATGTGGCCGTTATTTCTCCTGCCCGGAGTGCCGACGCGGCATTCGAACGTCACCTGGACCGTCCGGCACCAGCAGACCGGCGAGATCCGCAAAGTCACCGCATACACGGAGGACTTGGCTGCTTTGAAGATTGCTGCGGGCGAGTTTGACGCCGGCTGAAGTCACGCGCGTCGTTGCTCCAGGATTCAACGGCTCAGCGTCAGCAGCAATCCGATGACCGGCGGAATGGCAAGAGCCGTCGCGGCCGCCCACATATAGAACCGCGCGGCGTCGTCGCCGCGCGCCGGCACGGCGAACTCCGGATTGTCCGGATCGACGCGGACGTCGACGGTCATGCCGGGACGAAATGGAGATCTGGAGCGCGGCAAATGTCTGTACTGGATCGAATATGTCTCGTGGCGCTTGCCATTGAAAGCATACCAAAAGTCGACAAACGGACCGCCGCGTAGATAAGTTAGCCGGTACTTGGTCTCCATGATGTGGCCCGTCACCGCCGGCCAGTTCTCGTGCGCACTCTGCTGCGTCCTGATCAGAAGTCCGTTCAGGAGAAAAAACACGGCGGCGGGAAAGAGCGGAAGGCCGAGCGCAAACGTGGCTTCGAGCGGAGAGACAGTCGACGAGAACGAGTGGTCGAACGAACCGGATCGAAAGCCGAGCACGAGTGTGAGGAGTAGAACGACGACCGGTGCTGTGACGCGCGCAGTTCGCAGGATCGCGATGTTGTTGCTGAAATTCATTGAAGCACTTGTAAGCTCTGCGCTTCCGGAGAACGAGAGGGTTGGACCGTGGGTGACATGTGGGTTGCAATCGGTATCGGCGGCATCGGCTTGCTGATCGCGCTGGTGCTGTGGTGGGGGCGAGAGAGTCCCGCGGGGAAAGCCTACAGCCCGGATCCCGCGATGGGAATCGGCATGCTGGATACGCACCAGCAAAGGGGCGACCCGCCGGTCCATGATTCCGGTACCGGTTCAGCGGGTACCGGCAGCGATGGGGGCACCAGCTGACGCTCTCTCGCGCGCCTTTCGCTGCGTGCTAAAGTCGCCCCTCATGACACACCTGACCCGCCGTTCCGCACTCGCCTCGCTCGCCGCTGCGGCTGCCGCGCCCGCTTTCGCGCAAAGCTATCCAAGCCGTCCGATCTCGCTGCTGGTACCGTGGGCGCCGGGCGGCTCGACCGACATCCTGGCGCGCATCGTGGCTCAGCATCTGCACCAGTCGATGGGCCAGCCGGTCATCATCGAGAACCGCACCGGCGCGGCCGGCAACATCGGCACCGGGGCGGTCGCGCGCGCGACGCCCGACGGCTACACGATCCTGTTCAACACCATGAGCGTGCACACGATGAACCACGCTCTGTTCGCCACCATGCCGTTCGACGGCGTGAAGGATTTCTCGCCGATCACGTTGCTTGCCTACGTCACCAACACCATGGTGGTGCATCCGTCGGTGCCGGCGAACACCGTGCCGGAGTTCATCGCCTACGCCAAAGCCAATCCCGGCAAGATCGCCTACGCGTCCTCCGGCCCCGGCTCGACCAATCACCTGTGCGCCGCGATGCTGGAGAAGATGGCCGGAATCGAGATGCTGCATGTACCCTATCGCGGCGGCGCGCCCGCGGTCGCCGACACGGTCGGCGGGCAGGTGCAACTGTTCTTCACCGCCGGCACGCAGAGCCTGCCCCACGTGCAGGCCGGCAGGCTCAAGCTGCTCGCCGTCACCGAGGCGAAGCGCTCGCCGTATCTCCCCAATGTGCCGACGGTCGCCGAGACCGTGCCGGGCTACGAGATGACGGTGTGGTACGGCTCCTTCGGTCCGCCCGGAATGCCGAAGGAGATTGTCGCAAAGCTCAATTCCGAAATCGCGCGCGCGCTGTTCCTGCCCGAAGTGAAGAAGCGCATGGACGACATCGCAGTCGAGGTCGCGTCCTCGACGCCGGAAGAGCTTGGCGAGCGCATGCGCGGCGATGCCGAGAAGTGGGGCGGCATCATCAAGGGTATCGGCATCACGCCGCAGTAGCTCGGCTCGCGGCGTGATCGCGTGTGTCAATTACACCTTCGAATACCCTGCATCGCTTTCCAAACAGAACTATCGTGGGCTTCGCGCCGGGTAGGCGCCGGAATACCGCGCCGCCGTGATGACGGCAGCGATCAGGGCTCCGAGTACGGCAGTAAATGATGCTGGGTCGCACCGCCACGCTGGCAATTTGTATCGCAGTGACGGTCTCGATCGGCAGTGCTTTGCCGGCGTCGTCCGAGATACCGGACGCCGCGACGGAGTCCCCGCGGCGGGTTCTCCTGTTGCACTCGCTCGGGCCGCACTTTCCGCCGTGGTACACGATCACCAGGCGTTTTCGCCACGAGCTGCGCGATCAGTCGCCGTATCCGATCGATCTCTACGAAGCCTCACTTCAATCCCATCGCTTTGGCCCGCTTGGAGAACAGGGAGCGTTCATCGAGTACCTGCGCACGCTTTTTGCGGAGCGCGGTCTCGATCTGGTCATCGCAATCGGCGCGCCCGCGGCTCGTTTCTTCCTGCAACACCGGTCACAGATATTTCCGTCCACTCCAATGATCATTACGGGTGCCAACGAAAAGACGTTCAGCGACTCTGTGCTCGGCCAGAACGATACCGCCGTTGCCAATAGTTTCGATCAGGGAAAGCACATCGAAGCCATTCTGCAAGTATTGCCGCACACGACACACATCGCCGTGGTCATGGGCGACTCGCCGATGGAAGATTTCTGGGCCGAGAACCTGCAAGACTCTTTTCGGCCGTTTGCAGATCGCGTCGCCTTCCGCTGGCTCAACAAACTTTCAGCGGACGACATGATACGGGCTGTCCGGGAGTTGCCGGCTCATTCGGCGATCTACTACGGGACGGTGCGGGTGGATGCGCACGGTGTTCCGCAGGAGGAAGACCGCATGTTCTGGCGCATTCGCGAGCTCGGGAAGGCGCCGATCTTCAGTTATATCGACAATCATTTCGGTGAAGGCATTGTCGGCGGCCCGCTTGTTTCCAGTCAGGAGATCGCGCGGCGGACCGCTGCTGCGGCCGTCCGCATCCTCAAGGGCGAAACCGCAGGCGACATCAAGACTTCGGCGGTGGGATTGAGTGCACCGATTTTCGATTGGCGTGAACTCCAGCGCTGGAAGATCAGCGAAGCCGCCCTGCCAGCGGGCAGCACCGTGGAGTTTCGCGAACCGACCACCTGGGAACGATACCGCACGCAAATTCTGGTCATCGCCGCCACGTTGCTGTTGCAGGCGCTGCTGATCTTCTGGCTCCTTCAGGAACATCGGCGCCGCCGGATCGCCGAGGCCGAGTCGATGCAGCGGGTGAACGAACTGGCGCGAATGAACCGGTTTGCCACGGCCGGCCAACTGGCGGCCTCGATCGCCCATGAAATCCGTCAGCCATTGGCCGCCATCTCTGCCTCAGTGAGCGCGGGCCTCAATTGGCTGAAGCGGCAGACACCCGATCTCGCCGAGGCTCGTATTGCGATGGAGCGAGCCGTTGAACAGAGCCATCGCGCCGACGATGTCATCAAGGGTGTCGGAGCGATGTTCAAGCGGGAGACGCCGATACGCGAGCAGGTCAATCTCAATGAGCTCATTGCGGACGTCATCGCAATCACCGCAGGATCGATGAAGGGGAAGGGCATCGTGCTCGACGCGAAGCTGACCGACGATGCACGAACGCACGTGAAGGCCGATCCGATTCAGCTGCAACAGGTCATCTTGAATTTGGTCATGAATGCCATGGAGGCCATGCGTCACGCAGGGAACGGAGCGCGCATGCAGATGCGGACCGAGGCAAAGGCGGAGGGTGCTGTCCTGGTAACGGTCACAGACGCCGGCCCCAGCGTCGATCCCGAGGTCGCCGAGAAGATGTTTGAGCCATTCTTCACCACCAAACCCGGTGGTATGGGCATGGGACTTCCCATTTGCAGAGCGATCGTCGAGGCGCACGGAGGCTCGCTGACAGGGACGCCAAACAATCCTCACGGAATGGAATTTCAGATCGTTCTGCCCGCAGCCGCGCGCTAGCGTGGCATGCCGTCCAGCTAGCGTCCGTACTTGCGGTCGATCGCCCGGATCTCGTTGCGGATCTGCCGGTTCTCGCGTTCATACTGCTGCATCGTGCGCTGATGCTCGGCACGCGATGCCGCCGCCTGGGCGTCGGAACTACTGCTGCTCCCACCACTGTAGCCGCCCGAAGACGAGCCGCCCGATGAAGACGATGTCGTCGAAGCGTTGAAGCGCTTCATCGCCTCGGCATGATCGCGCTGCGCCTGCGCGCGCTTCGCCTGCAGAACGTTATCGGCCTCCTTCGAGGAATATTGCTCCAGTGCGTGGCAGACCTGTCCCCAATGGGCGTTCGGGATCCCGCCGGTGCGCTGGCGGTGCTCGTCCCAGCTTGCCGCGACGCGCGCGCCAAGACGCATGCGTTCCTGCGACACCGGACCAGCCATCGCGGCAAGGTCCTTGCCGCCGACATCGCCGCGGCTCCCCCACAGGATGTAGCCGGCGCGCCGCGCGTAGCCGTCCTGCTGTACGCGCGTCGAGTTGCCGGTGCGCGTCTGGATCAGCTCCATGCGGGCGACGCACTCGGCGAGCGCCGACCACAGCGGGCGCAAGCCGAATTCGGCGGACACCGCTGATGGAGCAAGCAGACCCGGCGTCATGTTGACGCGCAGATCGCGCGTGTTGGCGCCGCCGACTGGTGTGCCGGCATCCGGCACGATAACTTTCGCGGTGGGTGGCGGCGGTTGCGCCGGGGCAGCAGCGATCGGTTGGACAACCGACGGCTTGATCGCGGGCGGCACGGCGGCGGGCGGCTTTGGCGCACTCGCGGCGATCTTGCGCATCGCCTCGTCGTGCTGCTTGGTGAGCTTTTGCTGCTCGGCGGCGGGCGTTGCCGTGCGCATTCCGCTCTGCACCTCATACCAGTCGCGCGTGAGCTGACAGAAGGCGAGGCGCTCGCCATGCCGCTTCTTCATCGTCTCGACGCCGAGCTTTGTCGTGTCGGCAGGCAGGAATTGCATCGCGCCGGAGCGGATTTTCGCGATCTCGGCATCGACATTCGTTGCGGGCGCCTTCGCGTCCACCTTCAGCCGGTAGGCCACAAGCTCCGCGGCGCGCCCGCGATAGTCGGCGATCAGCTTGTCGAGATCGGCTTGCGGGACGGGAAGCGCGCGTCCCTCGTCGCGCGCCGCGGTCAGTTGCCCGGCGCAAATCAGAAAGCGCGCCCAGAACGGGACCTTCTCGCTGACGAGGTCGTAGTGCGGCTCGACCGTGGCGGTCGCGGCGGTGCGGGCTTTGGCGAGGAACGCCGGATCGGGATCGAGTTTCTTGTCGGCCGACGCGGGCGTAACGCCCAGCGCCAGAACGACCAGTGCAAGACACGCCCGCATTCCGTCCCCCGCCCGCGATTCAACCGGCACTGTGCGGGACCCATGCAATGCCGGTCAAGCAGGCGCGCATCCGAAGGGCCTCCGGCACGCATGAGGCTTTGCTATAGGACCGGCATGGCTCCCCACGCGCAGCATCGGGTTCCCAATTCCAGCGGCACGGAGGCGCCGACGCTGAAGGCGCCGGCCGGCACCTGCGACTGCCACATGCACATCTACGATGGCGCGCGCTTCCCGCCCGCACGGCCGGGACCGCAATCGCGCATGCAGGAGGATGCAGCAGTTGCGCAGTATCGCCTGTTGCAGCAGCGCATCGGCACGACGCGCACCGTGATCGTCACGCCGGCCGCCTATGTGACCGACAACCGCGTGACCCTCGACGGCATCGCGCAGCTTGGGACCGCGAACACGCGCGGCGTCGCGGTGCTGCATCCGAACGTGACCGATGCGGAACTGAAGACGCTTGCGGATGGAGGGATTTGTGGAATTCGTTTCACGGTTTTCGACCCGCGCAGCGCCGCCGTCTCGATCGACATGATCGCGCCGCTCGCCAGACGCGTCGCCGATCTCGGCTGGCATGTGCAGATCCACATGCGCGCGGACCAGATCGTCGAGAATGCGGCGCTGCTCGAAGGCCTGCCGGCGCCGGTCGTGTTCGATCATCTCGGCCGCTTGCCGCAGCCGGCGCCGCTCGATCATCCGGCTTTCCGCATCATCCGGCGCATGCTCGACAAGGGGCGCACCTGGGTGAAACTGTCGGGCGCCTACATGGACACGAATTCCGGCCCGCCCACCTACGCGGACAAGACGGCGGTCGTGCAGGCCTACATTGCGGCCGCGCCCGAGCGCGTGGTGTGGGGCTCGGACTGGCCGCACCCGACCGAGAAGGACAAGCCGGATGACGCGATACTGTTCGACCTGCTGACCGGATGGGCGCCGGATGCGGCGCAGCGCCGGCGCATTCTGGTGAGCAACCCGGAAGCGTTGTATGGATTTGCCAAGAGCTAAGAGACCAAGTGGGAGGAAACAATGAAGAGGATCGCAATGGCCGTCGTCGCGGCGTCGATGTTCACTGGAACAGCAGGCGCGCAGCCCGCTGTCCAGCCGCCGATGACACCGCCGCCGTTGATCGACTGGGCCAAGATCGAGATCAAGGCGACCGACCTGGGCAACAAGACCTGGATGCTGACCGGCGCGGGCGGGAATATCACGGTCGCGGTCGGCAGCGACGCCATCATCATGGTGGACGGCCAATACGCGCCGCTCTCCGACAAGATCAAGGCGGCGATCAAGGAAATCTCAGCCCTGCCGATCCGCTATCTTGTCAACACGCACTATCATGGCGATCACACTGGCGGGAACGAGAACTTCGCCAAAGACGGCATTACCATCGTCGGGCACGACAACATCCGCGTGCGGCTCGCCGCCGGCACCGTGTCGGGCATGACCGGCGCGAAGGCCGCGCCGCGCCCGGCCGAAGCGCTGCCGAAGCAGACTTATGTCGGCGGTTCGTTCACGCTCGAGGCAGGCGGCCGCAAGGCGCAGCTCACGCACGTCTCCAACGCACACACCGATGGCGACACCTGGGTGTACTTCGCCGACGCCAACGTGCTGTCGACCGGCGACACGTTCAACACGCTCAAGCGCTACCAGAACATCGACTACATGAACGGCGGCGACGTGCGCGGCATGATCCGCGCGCTCGACACCTACCTCAAGGCGTCGAACGACACGACCAAGATCGTGCCCGGCCACGGCCCGCTCGCCACCAAGGCCGACCTCACGGTGTTCCGTGACATGCTGGTGATCTCGCACGACCGCATCAAGAAGCTCTACGACGAGGGCAAGAGCGAGGAGGAGGTGATGGCCGCAAAGCCGCTCGCCGATCTCGACGCGACGTGGGCAAACAATCCGGGGCACGCGGCGGGGCACACCAGGAACGTCTATAACTCGTTCAAGCGGTTCTAGGCGGAAATCAATCGGAGCGCTCGGAATGACTGACGGCAAGGCGCTGCGCGGCGCCGACATCGTGGCGCGCTCGCTCGCGTGGCTCGGTGCGAAGAGCGTGTTCACGCTCTCGGGCAATCACATCATGTCGGTGTTCGATGCCGCGATCGAGGCGAAGCTCGATCTCGTTCACGTGCGCCACGAGGCGGCCGCCGTGCACATGGCGGACGCGTGGGGACGGCTCACCGGCGAGGCCGGCATCGCGATGGTCACCGGCGGGCCGGGCCATGCCAACGCGGTCGGCGCGCTCTACACGGCGCTCGGCGCGGAATTGCCGATGGTGCTGCTGTCGGGTCACGCGGCGACCTGGGAGCTCGGCCGCGGCGGCTTCCAGGAAATCCGCCAGGCCGACATGGCGGCGCCGGTCACCAAGGCGTCGTTCACCGCGACGTCCGCCGCGACGCTCGGCCGTGATGTCGGCGAAGCGATCCGCATCGCCACGTCGGGCCGGCCGGGGCCGGTGCACTCTGAGCCTGCCGTCCGACCTGCTGGAGGAGCGTGTCGAAAGCAACGCGATCGTGTGGCCGGATGCGCGCGCGTCATCCGCGCCGGCGCTGCCGGACTCGGTCGCGGACGCGGTGCTCGCCGCCATCGCAGCCGCCGCGCGGCCGATCATCTTCGCCGGCCCGCAGCTTTCCAACGTGAGCGGACGCGCGCTGCTCGCGCGGCTCGAAGCCGCGACGCAAGCGCCCGCGGTGATCCTCGAAAGCCCGCGCGGCATCGCGGACGCGACGCTCGGCGCGTTCTCCGATCTGGTGCGCCGTGCCGACCTGATCGTGCTGCTCGGCAAGGCGCTCGACTTCACCACGCGGTGGCTCAGCGGCTCGGCGTTCGATCCCGCGGTGCGGCTGATCGCGATCGATCCCGAGGCCGCGCTGGTCGAGCGCGCCGTGAAGGAAATGGACGGGCGGCTGGTGCTCGGCAGTATCGCCGACGTGCGCGCCGCCGCCGAGACGCTGATCGCCCGTGCCGCCACGATGACGCCGCGCGACGGCGGCTGGCTGACGGAGGCACGCGCCGCGCTCGACAATCGCCCCGCCGCGTGGGCGAGCATCGTGTCGCAAACGCCGGGCCGCCTGCATCCGGCGCAGGTGTTCCGCGCGCTGCGGCCTTATGTCGAGCGCGACCCCGACACGGTGCTGATCTGCGACGGCGGCGAGTTCGCCCAATGGGGCCAGAGCATGCTCCCCGTTCGCCGCCGCATGATCAACGGCGTCGCGGGCTCGATCGGCGGTTCGCTCTCGTTCGCGAACGCGGCGCGGCTCGTCGAGCCGCAACGCGCCGGTGTTCGTCGTGCTCGGCGACGGCACGATCGGCTTCCACCTGTCCGAGTTCGAGACCGCGGTGCGGCGCAAGCTGCCGTTCGTCGCCGTGCTCGGCAACGACGCGCTGTGGAACGCCGAGAGCCAGATCCAGTTGCGCGAGTATGGACGCGAGCGCATGCACGGCTGCGAACTCACGCCCGCGCGCTACGACCTCGCGGTGGCGGCGCTCGGCGGCCACGGCGAATTCGTCGAGCGCGCCGAGGATCTGCCGGGCGCGATCGAGCGCGCGATGGCCAGCGGCAAGCCCGCCTGCATCAACGTGATGATCGAGAGCATTGCGGCACCGGTCATCCGCGCGGGGTAGTGACCTGCGAAGTCACCGCTGGCGGCGGGCGAAGATGCAGCGGCGCGACTGGCAGGCGGTGTCGATTGCACGCTGCCAGAATCAACTCCGGTGATGTCATGGGAGATCGGCCGGTCTCGCGCGGGGTCTCGACGATGTTTCGCCAGTCGGTCTTCAGTTCGCCGAGGCAGCGCACGAGTTCCGCCGACGGATCGCGCCAGAACGGCGCGGACAACGCTGCCTCGATGTCCTTTCGCGTAAGGCCGATGTCCGCGAGAACATGATCATCGCATTCGGCAAGGCGCCGAAGCTGACCGCGATGCGCAAGCGCGGTGGGAAGCTCCCGCACGCGCCGTGCCAGCGTCGTCAGTGCATGGGCGATGAGGGAAAGCCGGGCTGCGAGGGGCACGGCAGTCAGGATTCTCGAAGTCATGGTGCTCTCCGGTTTCCGTCGTTTCCGGATGAGATGTAGCGGCTGGCGTTCTGTGCGAAAAGACGCTATAATCTCACGATGGCTGATAAAAAACGCACAGAGCAGCTTGATTGGGAAGACCTTCGTTTCTTCGTAGCCCTTGCCCGGGACGGGACGCTATCGGCGACCGCACGTGAATTGCGTGTCAATCATGCGACGGTCTCCCGTCGTGTCGCAAACCTGGAAGACCTGCTGGGGTGCGCCCTATTCGAACGCCGTGCCAGCGGTTATGTGCTCACCGCCGAGGGCAAGGCCGTACTGGACGAAGCACGCACCATGGATGAGGCCGCGCTCTCCGTGCTGCGCCGCCTCGACGGCGGCACGGAATTGAGCGGCACGGTGCGCCTCGCCGCCGGCCCCGTATTGGCGGAGCGTTTCCTCATCGATCGCCTACGTGCGTTTCATGAACGCTATCCGGCGATCGATTTGGAAGTCATCGGCGCCGCGCGGATCGTCAGCCTTGCGCGGCGTGATGCGGACATCGCGTTGCGCTACGGGTCGCTGAAGGATAGCGAACTCGTGGCGCGCAAAGTGGCGAAGATCGCGTTCGGACTTTACGCTTCGCCGGCCTATCGCGCGAAGACCAGCGCCGGAGAGCAGATTGCGTTCGTTGGCTACGACGACGAGAGCGATTTCATTGCCGAAGCCGGATGGCTTGCGCGGCGGTTCAGCGACAGGCGGTTCTCATTTCGGACGAACAGCCAGTCAGCACAGGCCGCCGCGGCGCGTGCGGGCTATGGCGTCGCGCTCCTGCCGCGCTATGTCGGGGGTGGCGACGCAGGGCTGGTTGAAGTCCCGCTCGGAGAACGTCTGCCCGAGCGCGACCTGTGGCTTCTCACCCGCCGTGATCTCAAGCGCGTTCCGCGCGTGCAGGCCGTCGCCGACTATCTCGTGGAGCTGTTTCGCCGTGAGCGAAAGCTGCTGTCAGGTTAGCCCGCGCGCTACGATCTCGCGGTGGCGACCCTCGGCTGCGGCAAGCCGGCGTGCGTCAACGTGATGATCGAGAGTATTGCGGCTCCGGTCATCCGCGCGGGGTAGGGTCCCCGGCGCGGATGCCGGAGGTCCGATCTTAATAGCAGGGCGGATAGGGGTAATATCCGCATTGCGAGCCGTAGTAGGCACCAGCGGCGCCGAGCGCCACGCCACGGCGCACATAGCCGCCGCGATACGCGCCGCGATAGACGCCACCGCGATAGGCTCCGCGATAGACACCACCGCGGTAGGCTCCTCGATACGCGCCACCGCGATAGGCTCCGCCGCGATAAACGCCGCCTCGGTGGACGCCGCCCATCCGCACGCCACCGGCGCGAACAGCGCCGCCATGAAATCCTCCGGCACGCATGCCGCCGCCCCCGCCGCGTCGGGCATCGGCCTCGGTGGATATGCACGCAATCCCGATGAATGCAGCGGCCAGGCTGGCAATGAGAATTCGGTACGACATGAGGTTTCCTTTCACTCTCGTAAGCCCCGAGGCTCACGGGAGTGTCCCGCGCCGCGCCTTGCTCGCAAACTAGATCGACGTATCCGTCAGTAAACCTGTGGCCAATGACGCAATACCAAGGATCATTGATGAAGGAATCCGCGCGTGGACCGTCCCGACGGCATCGATGGGCGCGCGCGTGCACGGCGGCGAGTTCTGCTTGCGCGCCACGGCGTGCGGCAGGAGGTGCGGGTCGGTGTCTCGCTTACTGCGCCTGGATGTTCGCCCGCACGA
The DNA here is from genome assembly GCA_963778455.1 of uncultured Alphaproteobacteria bacterium. Lineage (GTDB taxonomy): Bacteria > Pseudomonadota > Alphaproteobacteria > Rhizobiales > Xanthobacteraceae > PALSA-894. Next base: position 163,618 of record CAVZUL010000003.1, on the reverse strand, counting down.
TGATGTCGCGGTAGCGCTCGATCTCCTGGCGGATGAAATCGCGGAACTGGTCCGGCGTCTGCTCGATCATCTCGACGCCCTGATCGGCAAGCCGCGCCTTGATGTCCGGCCGCTGCAGGAAGCGAATGGTCTCCGCGTGAATGCGTTTCGTCGCCTCGGGCGGCATCGCGGCCGGGCCGACCAGCCCGAACCATTCGTAGATTTCGAGATCCGGCACGCCCGCCTCCGCCATGGTCGGAACGTCGGGCAGGATCGGCGAGCGCTTCGCACCGGTGATCGCGAGCGCGCGGAATTTACCTGCCTGCACCTGTGGCAGCGTGGATGCGAATGCGTTGAACATCATCGTGATCTGTCCAGCCACGAGATCGTTCATCGCCGGCGCGCCGCCGCGATACGGAATGTGCGTGAACTCGGCCTGCGTCCTCAGCTTCAGGATTTCACCCGCGATCTGGTTGCCCATGCCGGCGCCGGAGGAGCCGTACTGGACCGAACCGGGCGTGGCCTTCGCGAGCGCGACCAGCTCCTGCACGGTGTTCGCCTTGACGCCCGGATGCACCACCAGCAGCAGGCTCGTGCGCCCCACCAGTGTCATCGGCTGGATATCGGTGATCGGATTGAAGGAGAGATTTTTTACGAGCGTCGCGTTCGAGGCGTGCGGGCTCGCGATCAGGCCGATGGTATAGCCGTCCGGCGCGGAGCGGATCAGCGCCTCGGTCGCGATCAGCGTGCCGGCGCCGCCGCGATTTTCGATCACCACGGGCTGGCCGAGCGAGTCGGAGAGGTGCTGTGCCAGCAGGCGTCCAAGCAGGTCCGCGGTGCCGCCGGGCGGGAACGGGACGATGAATTTCATCGGACGCGTGGGCGCCCACTCCTGCGCGGCGGCCGGCGCAGTGCAGAGCGTTGCGAGGACCAGAAACGCGAAAGCCGTCCATCGGCGCGCGCGGCGCAAACGCTCGTTCATCGTTTTCCTCCCGGTAACGCAGTCCGTGGGGCGATGGGTCGCGGCACCGCACGGATGCACGGCTTCAAGAAGCGCCGCGCAGCCATCATAGTTCGGCATGACACGGCACGCCAAAGTTCTTTATGGTGCGGCGACAAATGCACGACCGCCGGATTCAATTCATGCGCGATTTTCAATTGAAGCTGTCGGATCTGACGTTCACCGGCTCCGGTCTCGACCGGCCCGAATGCGTGCTCGCCACTGCGGCCGGTGATCTCTTCACCAGCGATGCGCGTGGCGGCGTGGTACACATCCGCCCGGACGGCACGCAGCAGCTGATCGCCGGCAAGATTCCCGGCGGCGGCCAATTGCATCCGAACGGCTTCGCCATGCTGCGCGACGGTTCGTTTCTCCTCGCCAATCGCGGTGACGGACGGGAAGGGGGCGTGTGGCGGCTGCACCGCAACGGGCAGGTCGAGCCGTTCCTGCTCGAAGTCGACGGCATCATGCTGCCGCGCACGAACTTCGTGCTGCTCGACGATCAGGATCGCGTCTGGGTTTCGATCAGCACCGTGCACAAGCCCGACTACGAGTTCAGCCCGACGCGCGCCGACGGCTTCATCGCGCTGGTGGACAAGCGCGGCGCGCGCATCGCCGGCGACGGGATCGTGTGGACCAACGAGTGCCGCATCAATCCGGCCGGCACGCACATGTACGTCAACGAGACCTGGGCGCAGCGCCTCGCGCGCTTTCGTCTTGCGCCCGACGGCAGCCTGTCAGGCAAGGAGACCGTGGCGGAGCTCGGGCCCGGCAACTATGCGGACGGCCTGACCTTCGATGTCGAGGGCGGCGCGTGGATCACCTGCGTGGTGTCGAACCGCCTGATCCGCGTCGCGCAAGATGGCACGATGCAGACGATCGTCGAGGACTACGAGCCCGATCACATGGCGCGCGCGATCGCCGCCAACGCCAAGGGCACGCTCATTCGCGCGCTGGTGCACGAGAACCATCGCCGCACGCTCGGCAACATCTCGAGTTCTCGCATTCGCCGGGCCGGACCTGCGCACCGCGCACATGGGCTCGATCCTCAGCCCACACCTCGTGACGTTCCGCTCGCCGGTTGCCGGCGTGCCTCCGGCGCATTGGAGATTTTCGAGATGAACCTTCGCGAGCGCATCGGCATCGATCTCGGGCAGAAGAACCGGATCGAGGACGGGTTACAGGCGGCGATCGAGCACGGCGTGCGTTATCTCGACCTGAAGATCGACGTGGCGCCGAACGCGATCGAAACCTGACCGACGAGCGCGTCGCGAACATCCGCCGCATTTGCGACCGGCACGGCATTCACGTCGGGATCCATACGCTCTCGGCCGTGAACGTCGCCGAAGTCGCGCCGCATGTACGCGACGGCGTCGACCGCTACCTGTTCGGCCACATGGAGGCGTGCAAGCGGCTCGGCGGCGAATGGATGGTGGTGCACGCCGGCTATCACTTCACCGCCGATGTCGAGATGCGGCGCGAGGCCGCGCGCGAGCGGCTCCTGCGCATGAGCGAGCACGCCGAGAAGATCGGGCTCACGCTGCTTCTGGAAAACATGAACTGGGAGCCGGACGACGCCGAGGTGCACTACCTCGGGCACAATCTCGAGGAGTGCCATTACTTCTTCGATGCGCTGAAATCGCCACGCCTGCGCTGGGCCTTCACGGTCAATCACGCCCATCTCGTGCCGGAGGGCATCGAAGGCTTTCTCACCGGCATGGACCTGTCGCGCTGCGATGAGGTGCGGCTCGCGGACTGCTGGGGCACCAAGGAAGAGCACCTGCGGCCGGGCGAGGGAAACATCGACTTCGCGATGGTGTTTCGCCGCCTCGGCGAGCTCGGCTTCAAAGGCCACTTCATGAACGCGTTCGGCTCGCTCCAGGACATGATCGAGGGGCGGGAGTATCTGGCGAAGTGCGCGCCGGCGTAAAGCTAGTTAGCGCCGCGCGGCCAAGCCCTTGCGCCATTTCGTCCAGTCGAGCGCCGCGACTTCTTCTTTCAGCCAGGTCCGGAACGCTTGCACCACGGGCCGCTCGCGGTCGCCCTTCGGGCAGACGAAATTGTAGGCGCGGCCGGTCGGCAGCGTCAGTGCGAACGGAATCACCAGCCGCCCGGTGCGCAATTCGTCATAGGCGAGCACGTCGTGCGCGAGCAGGACGCCTGCGCCTTCGACGGTGGCATCGAGCGCGTGATCCGCGCCGTTGAAGCGCAGGCCCCGATTCACATTTGCGCCGTTGACGCCGGCCGCCGCGAACCAGTCGGCCCAGGTCGGGACCGTGACGCGGCTGGCGAGCGTGTCGTCGTGGATCAGTGGGACCCGCGCGAGCGCGTCCGGCTTCTTGAACGGGCCGTGAGCCGCGGCGACCTTCGGGCTGCAAACGGGCGTCAGGCACAGCTCCAGCAGCTGTTCGACCATCAGCGCGGGATCCTGCGGCGCATCCATCGCCATGTTGCGCACCGCGACGTCGACGCCGTCGGTGATGAAATTGGCCGGTGCCATCGAGGACGTGATGCGCGTGTCGATCTCAGGGTTCGCGGCTGCGAAACGATAGAGCCGCGGCGCGAGCCATTTCGACGTGAAGCCCGGCGGCGTGCTGATCACCAGCACGCGCTCGTCGCCCGCCGCCGCAAGACCCGCGACGGCGTCGCGGAGATGGACGAATCCGGTCTGCAGGCCGGGGTAGAGCCGCCGGCCCGCGGCGGTGAGCGCGATCGAGCGCACGCCGCGCTCGAACAGCTTTACGCCGAGCAGGTCCTCGAGGCCGCGGATCTGGTGGCTCAGCGCGCCGGCCGTCACGTTCAGCTCGGCCGCCGCCCTGGTGAGGCTCAGATGCCGCGCCGCGGCCTCGAAGGCGCGCAACGCGTTGAGCGGCGGCATCGGCCTATGCATGAGAAAAACTCAAACGTCGGGCGAGACAATATCCTTTGTCACGATAACAGTGAAGGATCAAGTGTAACGGCAGCACAGGCAGACGGATGAGAAACCCTCAAACGCCGCCAACCCGCCAGACAAGGAGGCTGCCATGGCCTACGCAACCGACCACCTCGGCTTCACCCATTACGTCCCGGCCACCCGTGGCCCCGCGCATCGCGGCATCCTGCGGCGCATGTTCGACGGACTGCTGGAGTCGCGCCAGCGCAAGGCCGACCGGGACATCGCTGCCTACATCGCGCATTCCGGCGGCCGCCTGACCGACAGCATCGAGCGCGAGCTGATGGACCGCGTTTCGAACGCGACGTTCGGCGAGCCGCGCCGCTAGGGCGCGGCTTGCACGGAGGCTGACCCATGACCGCGCGCGCCACGCATGTGACTGCCGGCATGTTCGTCCAGCGCGAACATGCCGTCACCGGAGCGATCCGATCCTTGTGGACCGTCCTCTGCGAAATGGTTGCGCGGGCATCCGCGCGCCGCCGCATAGCGCGCAGCATCGCGCATCTCGACGACCGGATGCTGGCCGACGCCGGGCTCACGCCCAAGGATCGCGGCCTGGGCGACCGCCTGATCCGCGGTTTCGCGGCGACCAGCCGGATGCTCACATCCGCGAACGCGTCGCGGCGCTGAGGAACAGCAATTCAGCACGAAACGCACGCGCTCCCCGGTGCTCGCGCCTAACGCCATTAGCCTTGCGTTAACCGAGCGGAACGGAACACCACCGGCAGTTACGCAACATATACGCCGGCAAGCGCATTTCCCGAGGACGGACAAGCGATTCCGCGGCCGGGGGGTGCGGGTTCATGATGTTGCGCGGCATCCGATCACGCCTGCTCGGGCTCGTGCTCGCAACCGTGATTCCGTTCACGGCGGTGATCGGTTTCGGCCTCGTCATGCAGTGGCGCGCCGACCGCGCGGCCGCCGTCGAACGCGCAGTCGGGGAAGCGCGGCTGCTGGCCGCCCAGGTCGACGACCATCTGGGCAACCTCGAGTCCCTGCTCGTCGGCTTGAGCCGGGCCGTATCGCTCGATCCTGCGGACGCGGCAGCCAACGATGCGCTGCTCAAGCGGGTCAAGTCGGAGCTGCCCGGCTTCATCAGCAACATTTTCGTGATGGCTCCGGACGGCAGCAACATCGGCATCGCGGAGGGCGCCCGCTTCAATGCCGCCGACCGTTCCTACTTTCGCAACGCGCTCGCGGGGCAACGCCTCGCGATGGGAGACGTGCTGCGCGGCCGCGCGATCGGCCACTGGGTCATCACGGCAGCGCGTCCGGTCAGGGACGAAAACGGCCGCGTTCAGGCGGTGCTCGGGGTCGGCACGCTGCTCGAACACTTCCAGGACGCGTTGCGCGTGCGCGAGCTTCCCGCCGGAAGCGTCGTCCGCGTGGTGAGCGAACAGGGCGTGGTGATCGCGCAGAGCGATGATCCGAACTGGATCGGCCGCAAGCTGAAGGAAACCCTGCCTCCCGCGGGCGAAGGTGGCATTGATGCGGCGATCTGGCCCGACAATGTCGAGCGGATCACCGGCTCTGCGGCCGCGCATCTCGCGCCCTGGTTTGTATCGGTCGGGTTGCCGAAGGAGGCGGCACACGTGGTGCTGACGTCGCGCCTCAAGCGCGCCGCCGTGTTCTGCGGCCTCGCACTGCTGATCGCCTCGCTTATCGGCTGGATTCTCTCGTCCCGGATCGTGCGCCCGCTGCGGCAGCTCGGCGATGATGCCTCCATGCTGGCGGCCGGCAAGCTCAGTCATCGCACCCGGATCGCCACGCACGGCGAGATCGGGGCGCTGGCGGAGAGCTTCAACAAGATGGCTGGCGCGCTCGAACGCCGGCAGGAAGAGGCGGATCGCGCGGCCTTCGAGGCGCGTGAGGCCAAGGAGACACTTGGCTCGATCATCGAGGCGTCGCCGGTCGCAATCGTCTGCTCGGACCCCAGCCGGCGCATCCTCACCTGGAACCGGGCCGCCGAGCAGATTTTCGGATACTCGGCCAGCGAGACGCTCGGCGTGCCGACCAAGCTGGTGCCAACGGGCCACGAGCGCGAGTTGCACGCGTTGTTCCAGCGCGCCTATCAAGGTGAGACGGTGCGCGACGAGCAAGTGAAGCGGCTGCGCAAGGACGGGTCGCTGGTCGACGTCCGGATCGCGGCCGCCGCGATGTACAATCCGGATGGCACGCCGCGCGGGGTCGCCTGGGCCTACGAGGACATCACCGAGCGCAAGCGCGCCGAGGAGCAACTGCACCGTCTCGCGCACTACGATCCGCTGACTGGCCTGCCCAACCGCGTGACGCTGCAGCGCGAGCTTGCGAGCCTGTTCGGCTCAGGCTGGCCGGTGTCGATTGCTTTGTTCGATCTCGACGGCTTCAAGGACGTGAACGACACGCTCGGCCATTCGACCGGCGACAAGCTGTTGGTCGAGGTCGGCCGCCGTCTGAGCGAGGCGGCGGGGGACCGCGGCCATGTCTGCCGGCTCGGCGGCGACGAGTTCGTCGTGATCCTGGCGGAGTGCGGCGATCCGTTGGTGGTCGGCGGACTTGTCGGCTCGATGCTCAAGCGGTTGGCCGAGCCTTACGAGGTCAACGACCACGTGCTGCACCTCGGCGGCAGCGCCGGCATCGCAATCGCACCGAACGACGGTGGCGACGGCGACGAGCTGCTCGCCAACGCGGACCTGGCGCTTTATCAGGCCAAGGCGGACGGCGGGCGCATCTACCGGTTCTATCTGCCGGTGCTGCGCGCGCAGGCGCAAGCGCGGCGCGGGCTCGACGCCGAGCTGCGCCGCGCGTTCGACCAGGACGAGTTCGAGCTGCACTTCCAGCCGCAGATCCGCCTGGCCGAGGGGACCGTCATCGGCGCGGAAGCGCTGTTGCGCTGGCGCCATCCCGCGAAGGGCATGCTGGCGCCCGGCGCATTCATCGATACGCTGGCGGAGAGCGCGATCGCGCCCGGTGTCGGGCGCTGGATCGTCCACACCGCGTGCAGCAAGGCCGCGGCCTGGCGCGCCGCGGGGCTTGCGATCGGCCGCATCTCGGTCAACCTGTTTCCTTGCCAGCTGCGCGAGGAGTCCCTGCTCGACGATATCGACAACGTGCTGCGCGAAACCGGGCTGCCGCCCGAGGTCCTCGAGATCGAGATCACGGAGAACGTCGCGCTCAATTACGACGCGGCGTCGGTCGTGCTGCAGCGGCTGCGCGACAAGGGGGTGAAGCTCGCGTTCGATGATTTCGGCACCGGCTACGCATCGCTCAGCTACCTCACGCGGTTTCCGCTCTCGCGCATCAAGATCGACCGCAGCTTCATCGGCAAGATCACCGACGACGCCGAAGACGCCGCGATCGTGCGCTCGCTGATCTCGATGGCGCACAATCTCGGCCTCGAGGTCATCGCCGAAGGCGTCGAGACGACCGGACAGGCCGCGTTCCTGCTGCGCGAGAATTGCGAGGAGGCGCAGGGCTACCTCTATGCCAAGCCACTCGCCGCTGATGCATTCGAGGCCTATCTGCGCACGCATCGCCTCGACGGCCGCGAACTCCCGCTGCAGACGCCGTTCAGTCCCGCACGCCGCATGCGGAGCGCAGCGCTGCCGTCATCGCGGCGACGGCGGCTGCCGAAGGGGTAGGGGGTGGGGACTTGGTCCTCATCCTGAGGAGCGCCCAGAGGGCGCGTCTCGAAGGATGGCTGCACGCTACGAACTCGCGGCCATGGTTCGAGACGCGCAGCTGCGCTGCGCTCCTCACCATGAGGGCCGGGTTCGTTGCAAGATGAATCGCATGCGCTCCTCGACGGAAGCGCATGGCACTTCGACCAGTTCGTAGCCGTAATCTCCGTACGTCCGCACCATTGTCTCATGCGTACGAACCGCCTCGCCGAAATCCTGCTTGCGCTCGCTGTCCTGCCGGAAAATCTCGCGCCACGGAGGAAGGATGAAGACGCGTCGATTGTAGCGATGTGTCTGTACGGCTTGTTCGATGTGCGGTGGCACGGTCAGTCCTGACAGGCGCAAGTAGCCCGCGATATCGGGCACACCGCGGTCGAAGAACACGAGCCAGCTTTGGCTTTGCGCTTCGCGATACGAGCGCAGCTCGAAATCCAGCATCAGCTCCGCGAAGGCCGCCGGATCGATCCACGGCAACGCGCGCCCGCCCTGCGCCACCTGATCCCGGATCACCGCACGGCCGGCTTCGCGCGAGCGCGCGTAACCGGCCTGGGCGAGCGCATCGATGACGGCGCTCTTGCCCGCACCGGGTCCGCCGGTGAGGACGATGAAGCGATTGGGGTCATCCTGCGTGATCATGCGGCCAGTCTGAAGCGCAACGGCAAGAAATGAATGGGCGTTCGGCGCAAGCAGAGTCAACGCATTGCTCGCCCGCGCACAACGCCGCGAGCTGCTCTGATCATCCACACGAACAAAAAAGCTCGGCATCCTTCGACGCCGAGCTTCGACACTTCTACGAGGAACGCGCCTACCAGATCTAGTGCATCGCCAGTTCCGGCTGCGTCGGCGGCGATCTCCATCGCGGCGACGCGGTTCTTCACCGCCTTCTGCACCTTCTCGAAGGCGCGCACCTCGATCTGGCGCACGCGCTCGCGCGAGACGCCGAATTCCTCGGCGAGCTCTTCCAGCGTGATCGGATCGTCGGCGAGGCGGCGCGCCTCGAAGATGCGCCGCTCGCGCTCGTTCAGCACCGAGAGCGCGTCGCCCAGCGCCTTGCGGCGGTTGTCGGCCTGCTCGTCGGCGATGATGCGCGTCTCCTGGCTGACGCTGTCGGTGTCGACCAGCCAGTCCTGCCATTCGCCGGCATCGCCGTCCTCGCGGATCGGCGCGTTGAGCGAGGCGTCGCCGCCGAGGCGGCGGTTCATGTCGATCACGTCCTGCTCCGGCACGCCGAGGCGCTTCGCGATCAGCGCGACCTGATCGGGCCGCATGTCGCCTTCGTCGAGCGCGGAGATCTTGCTCTTCGCCTTGCGCAGGTTGAAGAACAGCTTCTTCTGGTTCGCGGTCGTGCCCATCTTCACGAGCGACCACGAGCGCAGGATGTATTCCTGGATCGACGCCTTGATCCACCACATCGCATAGGTGGCGAGGCGGAAGCCCTTCTCGGGCTCGAAGCGTTTCACCGCCTGCATCAGGCCGACGTTGCCTTCCGAGATCACCTCGGAGATCGGCAGGCCGTAGCCGCGGTAGCCCATCGCGATCTTGGCGACGAGACGGAGATGGCTGGTGACGAGCCGGTGCGCCGCATCACGGTCGCCATGCTCGCGCCAGCTCTTGGCGAGCATGTATTCCTCCTGCGGTTCCAGCATCGGGAACCGCCGGATTTCCTCAAGATAGCGGGACAGGCCGGATTCGGCAGAGATCAGCGGCAAGGCCGTGGCACGGGCCATGGTAGCGCCCTTTCATAGTTTGCCCCCTTACGGCGGGCTGTCTTGGTCACCCCTCCCCCGGAGCCGGAGACCGCGACGCATATGTGCAACTGCGAAGCTCGACCGCAGTTGCAGCAACCATACACGGAATTAGAGGGTGAAACGGAAGTTACGGGTTCGTCACAACGCCTTGATGGCACTGTGATTTCGGCCGAAAATACAGGTCCAAGAGGCTGGATTTGCTCAGGTTTTCTTCACGGGCGAAACCGGCTGGCGGCGCTCCGTCGCAGGCCGTGCGAGGGATTGTCGCAACCGGTTCAGATCGTCCGGCAGGCGGCTTTTGAAACTGACTTGCGCGCCTGTTTCGGGGTGCTGGAAGCCCAGGATATGGGCATGCAGGGCCTGTCTGCCAAGAGCCTCGAGCGGCTTGGCGGGCTTTCGGCGGCAGCAGGGCGGCCTTGGTCTTGAAGCCGGGCCCGTAGGTGTCGTCGCCGAGCAGCGGATGGCCGATATGGGCGAGATGCACCCGGATCTGGTGGGTCCGCCCGGTCTCCAGCCGGCAGGAGAGCAGGCTCGCGACCGGCTTGCCGTCGAGCGCCGGCGTATTTCTCCAAAACTTCCCAGTGAGTGATCGCCTCGCGGCCGCCCTGCGCGGACGGCCTGCTTGTCGCGCGCCTTGGGGTGGCGGTCGAGCGGCGCGTCGATCGTGCCCCTGCGGCCGGTCCGGCGCGCCCCAGACGAAGGCGAGATAGGCGCGCTCCAGCGGGCCGGTGCGGCCGTGGTCGGCGAATTGCGGCGACAGCTCGCGGTGCGCCCGGTCGGTCTTCGCCACCACCATCACGCCGGTCGTGTCCTTGTCGAGCCGGTGCACGATGCCGGGGCGCTTGACGCCGCCGATCCCCGAAAGGCTTGCGCCGCAATGGGCGATCAGCGCGTTGACCAGCGTGCCGGTGCGGTTTCCGGCCGCCGGATGCACCACCAGCCCCTTCGGCTTGTCGATCACGATCAGCGCGTCGTCCTCGTGCACGATGTTGAGCGGGATATTCTCGGCGCGCGGGTTCCGCCGGCTCGTCGGGCGGGATCGAGATCGTGATGCGTTCGCCGAGCATTGACGCAACGGCTGGGATCGCGGACTGTGTTTCCGTCGATCGCGACCGCGCCGGCGAGGATCAGGGCCTTGAGGCGGGAGCGCGAAAGCCGCTGTCCGCTGTTGCTGTCGTGCCAGGACGCGATCGAGCCGCTCGCCTTTCTCGGCGGCGGTCATATGAAATGAGAGATGTCGGACCCGGTCGGTCATGAATTCTGCCACTGACAAGTCTTCTTTGGATCGGACGCTCGGCGCCGGCAAGCCGGTCGATCCGGCGACGCGCCTGTCCGAGCTGCTCGCCCAATCGCTCGAGGAGCTGACGCGGCCGTTCGATCCGCCGCGGCCAGGGCGCCAGCTGCCGGCGCGTGCGGCAGGGCGAGCGGGGCCGCAGACCGGGGCAGCCCGCGCAGGAGCCGAGCACCCGAGCAGACGCCCGGAGGAATCCCGGCTCGACGCCGACAAGGCGCTGGCCGAGCTCGAAGCCGAGCTGTTCGCCGCCGCGAAGCAGGTCGAACGTGACCCGCCGACGGAGGCGCCTGCCGAACTGGCGTGCCGATCAAGCGGAGACGCCGCCAGCGGATGAGCCGGTGGCGGCTGCGGCGAGCGATGCATCGGAGAGACGCCGACGACACGCCGAACGAGTCCGACATCGTTCCGCCTCCGCTCGTTCCGGAGGACACTGCCCAAGCCCGACGCCGATGCGGCGCATGTCATTGCCAAGGTGCGCAGGCTGATGCTGGTCTCGATGGCGATCACCCTGATCGCGGTCGGCTCGGTGTTCGGCCTGATCGGCTACCGGATGTTCAAGGGCGAGGGAACGACCGCGAAGACCGCCGACAAGCTGCCCGAGGCCTCGGCCATCCCGGCCGACATGACGCTGGCGCTGCCGCGCGGCGCGCGCGTGATCCAGAGCGCGGTCGCGGCGGATCGTCTGGTGATCACGCTGGAGATCGACGGCAAGACTCGAGGTGCGCACCTTCGACGTGAAGACCCTGCAGCCCGCCGGACGGCTGAATTTCTCCGGCACCCCGTGAGCGCGCTTGGGCCGCCGCACGCGCTTGCGGGCGGTACCGATCAAGGCTATTTCAGACGCCACGCTCCCTTCGTCTAGCGGTCTAGGACGCGGCCCTCTCAAGGCTGAAACAGGGGTTCGATTCCCCTAGGGAGCGCCAGAAATATCTTCCAAGGCTTGATACCAATCGGCCTTTCATCCCCGATCGGCTGACGCAGAGTGCGTATCCCGCTTCGGCGAGTCGCCAATACATCGCAGGGCGGACTTCGTGAGTCGTGACCGTGGTGTGATGCCATGCCCATCTGCGAAGCCGATCCCTGGCGCATGCAGTATTTCGAGCAGGTCGCCTGTCCGGCCGACGTGCTGATCTCGACCGAGGATGCCGACAGCTGGACCTGGTATCCGAAGCATCGCTGGGTCTATGACAAGGTCGCGGTCGCGCTCAGCCAGGGGCTCGAGGCGGCGCCGCACGGCGTCGAGCCGAAAACGTTTCCGGTCTTCTCCAAGCCGATCACCAATCTGAAGGGCATGGGCGTCGGCAGCCGCGTGCTGCGCGACGCCGCCGACTACGTGACGCACTACGCGCCCGGCCACATGTGGATGCCGCTGCTCGAAGGCCAGCATGTTTCGTCCGACGTCGCGGTGCTGAACGGTGCCGCCAAATGGTGGCGCCACGCGACCGGACATCCCGGCCCCGAGGGCACGTTCGATCACTGGGTGCTGCAAGCCGCGCATGATGCCGAGATCGAGCAACACTGCGGCGCGTGGATCGCACAGCACCTCGCCGGTTACACCGGCATGCTCAATCTCGAGACCATCGGCGGGCGCCTCATCGAGGTGCATCTGCGCTTCGCCGACCAGTGGCCGGACCTCTACGGCAGGGGCTGGGTCGAGGCGCTGGTCCGGCTCTACGAGCATGGCCGCTGGGACTATGCGGACACGGATCGGCGCGACGGCTACAGCGTCGTGCTGTTCGGGCCGCATGGGCCGCGCTATCGCCATCCGCCAAAGGCGCTGGTGGAAGAAGTCCGCGCGATGCCGCAGGTGTCGAGCGTGCAGATCACGTTTCACGAGAACAAGCCGGCGGACCAGCACGCCATGCCGCCCGGCGGTTTTCGCTTGGCGATCGTGAATTGCTGGGACCTCGACATCGGCCGCGCGGCGCGCGAGAGGCTGGCGATGGAGTTGCTGAAAACCTGAGTGGGCAGCGTTGGGACGTGACGCGCTGGCGCGCCGCGTATCGATGCGCTAGAGCGAGGCCATAACCGTCAACTCGTCATCGCCGGGCTTGACCCGGCGATCCCGCTTAGGGACGCGCCATACCTTCCTAAGCGAGATGGCAGGGACAAGCCCGGCCATGACGCGGGGAGGAAACATGCTGACCAGCCGCGACCGCATTCTGACCACGCATGTCGGCAGCCTGCCGCGCAACGAGACGATCACCGAGCTGCTGATCAAGCGCGAGGCGGGCGAGAAAATCGATCCGAAGCAAATGTCGGACGAACTCGACCGCGCGGTCGCCGACGTAGTCAAGCGGCAGAAGGACTCCGGTATCGACATCGGCAACGACGGCGAGCAGCAGCGCGTCGCGTTCCAGACCTACATGGCGGCGCGCATGAGCGGCTATGGTGGCGAGAGCAAGCGCCGTGTGGGCAAGGATTTCGTCGAGCATCCCGATCTGGTCGCGACCTTCGGCCGGCGTTTCGTGCACCGCGCAAAGATTTCCAACGCCCCGCAGGCGATCGCGGATGTGAAGTACACCGACATGGCGCCGATCAAGGACGAGATCGCGAGGTTCAAGAAATACGCCTCCGGTGCGTTTGCCGAGCAGTTCATGACCGCGCCTTCGCCCGGCATCGTCGCGACCACGCTGATGAACGCGCACTACGACTCGCACGAGGCCTATGTGAACGCGCTCGCGACGCAACTCGCAAAGGAATACCGCGCGATCCACGACGCCGGCCTGATCCTGCAAGTCGATGCGCCCGATCTCGCGATGGAACGCGTGATGATGTTCCAGGACGAGACTGACGAGGGCTTCGTGAAGATCGCCGAGATGCACCTCGCGGCGATCAACAAGGCCTGCGAGGGCATTCCGGCAGACCGCTGGCGGCTGCACGTCTGCTGGGGCAACTGGGAAGGCCCGCACGTCTACGACATCGCGCTCGCGAAGGTGCTGCCGGTGTTTTGCCAGACGACGGCGGGCGCGCTGTCGATCGAGTTCGCGAATCCGCGCCACCAGCACGAATATGCGGCGTTCAAGGCGCATCCCTTCCCCAAGGACAAGGTGCTGATTCCGGGCGTGATCGAGTTCGACCTCGAATTTCGTCGAGCATCCCGAAGTGGTGGCGCACCGCATCGAGGAGGCGGTCGCGGCGATCGGCGACCGCGAGCGCGTGATCGCTTCAACCGACTGCGGTTTCGGCACGTTCGCGGGGCGCGAGTGGGTCGCGGCGAGCATCGTATGGCCGAAACTCAAGGTCATGCGCGAGGGGGCGGATCTTGCGTCGCAGAGGCTGTGGGGGAGGAAGGTGGCGTAACGCGCTGTGCCCCGGACGCACCGCAGCGCGCAGCGGTGCGGTGCAGAGCCGGCGCCGCACAAACGCAGACCGTCTTTGTGACGATCCCGGGTCTGCAGCGCATCATTTCGCTTCGCTCATGCTGCGCCGCGCCCGGGACACAGATATAGTGCGCGCAGCGCCGCGCGAAAAATCGAGGAGCCGCCCCATGGACGACACCGTCCGCAAGATCACCGCCGAGGACGTCAACCCGCGCTACAACTGGGCGCGCGCGCTGCCGGCGTTCGGCACCATGGGGGTCGATTTCGAGCAGCGTGTCGATTACCGCCGCCTGCACAACTATCGCCTCGCGCGCGCCAGGCAGGCGCTGGAGAAGTCCGAGCTCGGCGCGCTGCTGGTGATGGACACCAACAACATCCGCTATCTCACCTCGACCAAGATCGGCGAGTGGGAGCGCGACAAGATCTGCCGCTGGGCGCTGCTCACGCGCTCATCGCCCGACCCGATCCTGTGGGATTTCGGTTCGGCCGCGGTACATCACAAACTCTATGCGCCGTGGCTCAAGCCGGAGAACTGCAAGGCCGGCCTGCTCGGACTGCGTGGCACCGTCTCGCCGTCGTTCGGCCTGATGGCGCGTCATGCGGGCGAAATCGCCTCGATCATCCGCGAGGCAGGCGTGATCGATCTGCCGGTCGGCGTCGACATCATCGAGCCGCCGATGATGTTCGAACTGCAAAAGGCGGGTCTGAAGATCGAGGACGGCCAGCAGGTGATGCTGGAAGCGCGCGAGATCAAGTCGGCCGATGAGATAGCGCTGCTCAACCGCGCAGCCGCCATGGTCGACGGCGCGTATCATCTGGTGCACGAGGAGCTCAAACCCGGCGTGCGCGAGAACGACATCGTCGCGACGGTGAACGAGTTTCTCTATCGCCACGGGTCAGACGACGTTGAGGCGATCAACGCGATCTCCGGCGAGCGCTGCAATCCGCATCCGCACAATTTCACCGATCGCATGCTGCGCCCCGGCGATCAGGCGTTCTTCGACATCCTGCAATCGTTCATGGGCTACCGCACCTGCTACTACCGCACCTTCAATGTCGGGCGCGCGACGCCGGTGCAGCACGATGCCTACAAGAAGGCGCGCGAGTGGCTCGACAACGCAATCGCGTTGATCAAGCCGGGCGTGTCGACCGACAAGGTCGCGAGCGTGTGGCCGAAGGCGCAGGAGTTCGGCTTCCCGGACGAGATGAGCGCGTTCGGCCTGCAGTTCGGCCACGGCATCGGCTGCGCGATCCACGAGCGGCCGATCATCTCGCGCGTGATCTCGATGGACCACCCGACCGAGATCAAGGAAGGCATGGTGTTCGCGCTGGAAACCTATTGCCCGGCGACCGACGGCTATTCGGCCGCGCGCATCGAGGAGGAGGTCGTGGTCACCGACAAGGGGTGCCGCGTCATAACGCTGTTCCCGGCGGAGGAACTCCCCATCGCCAATCGGTATTGATTGTCGGGAGCCTTTATCGTGCCCGGTTTGATGCTAGAAGGGCGCCCGGGCCGGCAGAGTCCGGATTAGGGACGACCAAGGAGAACTCATTGCGATGAGGAATTCACTGAAGGCCATGCTGGCCGCAGGCGCACTTTTGACGCTCGGCACGTTTGCCTCGCCCGCGGCCGCGCATCCGTGCGCCGGCGACGCGCAGAGCATTTGCAGCGAGTTCATTCCAGATCGCGGCAAGGTCGCCTCCTGCCTGTTCAAGAACAAGCGGGCGCTCTGCACCCGCCTGCTTGGCTGCAGGCTGCGCGCAAGGCGGCAAGGGCCGAAGGTGTCGCGCAAGGCGAAGGGCAAGCGCTACGGCAAGCGCAAGAAGCGCTACCGGCGGTGAGTTGTGTTGTCCCGGGCGCAGCGCAGCATGAAATGATGCGCTGCGCGTGAACCGGGACCGCCGAAGCACCGCAGCCGGAGTTTTGGGCGATCGCCGCATGGGCTGCGGCTGCACCACTTCGTGGATGCACCGCGTGCGGGACAAGCTCTACTCCAGCCCCGTCGGCACCTGCTTGTTTTCGGGCTTGAGCTTCACGCCGGCGCCGATCGCCATCGTCTCCAGCAGCGCGGCGAAGTCCTGCGCGAGATATTTCTCGGGGTCGGATTTGAGTTGCGCAGCGCCGAAGTGCTGCTGCAATACCTCGCGTGCTGCCGCCGTCACCGGCATCGGTACGCCCATCTCGGTGCCGAGGCCGAGCCCGAGATCCAGATCCTTGCGCAACAGCTCGGGCGTGAACGTCGTGGTCCAGTCGAGATTGACCAGCGCGGGCGACTTGTAGCGCGTGAACATCGAGCCCATCACGCCGTTGTTGATGAAGGCGAGAAACGCGTGGCGCGGCACGCCGGCCTTCTCGGCCACCAGCATGATCTCGATCAGGTTCTCGATCACCACGCCCAGCATCACGTTGTGCGCGATCTTGCAAACGCGCGCGAGCTCGCCTTCGCCGACGTATGACACGCCTTGCGGCGCGAACACCTCGATCAGCGGCTCGACCTGGCGGAACAGCGCCTCCGGTCCCGACGCGACCGCGGAGAGCCTGCCGGCCTTGATCACCTTGGCGTTGCCGCTCACCGGGCAGGCGAGGAAATCCGAGCCGAGGTCCTTGAGCTTGGCGCGGATCGCGGCGGATTCTTCCAGCGCGATGGTGGAGCAGTCGACGAACACCGCCGGCAGCTTGCCGTTGCGCCCGTGCACCACGCCGTCCTTGCCGAAATAGACCTCCTTGAGGTCCTTGCCGGTGGACACGATGGAGAACACCACGTCGCAGCCCGCGAGATCGGCAAGCTTGTCGACGATCTTGCCGCCGCTCTTCGCGAGCGGCCCGGCCTTGGCGCGCGTGCGATTCCAGATCGACACGTCGTGACCGGCCTTGAGCAGGCGCTCCGCCATGGGGAAACCCATGCGGCCCATGCCGATCCAGCCGATCTTTTGCGTATTGCCTGCCATGAAGTCCTCCCGCGCCGAGCATCAATTGAGCGGCGTCGGTAACATGGGCGTCATGGCGCTTCAACGGCGCCCGGCTTCCCGTGCAAGGCGTGCTTGCAGCGCGCAAGGCTCGCCAGCCGATGGAACCCGTGATACGCAGCCCGGCTTGTTGGGTGCCGGGTGTAAGAATTCGAGGATTTGAAAATGGCCGACAAACTGAATGTGATTACGATCGCGGGCTCGCTGCGCAAGGGCTCGTTCAATGCCGCGCTCGCGCGCCAGCTGCCCAAATGGGCGCCCGAGGGCATGAGCATCAGCGAGGCGCCACCGTGGGCAGATTTGCCCGTCTATAACGCGGACGATCAGAACGCGACCGGCTTTCCCGCGACCGCCACCAAGCTCGCCGATGCGATCCGCGCCGCCGACGGCGTCGTGATCGTATCGCCGGAATACAATTACGGCGTCCCCGGCGGGTTGAAGAACGCGATCGACTGGCTCTCGCGCATCAAGGACCAGCCGTTCAAGGACAAGCCGGTCGCGCTGCAATCGGTCGCCGGCGGGCCGCTCGGCGGCGGGCGCGTGCAGTATCAGTGGCGCCAGATCATGGTGTTCATCGAGGCGCAGGTGTTCCTGCGGCCGGAAGTGTTCGTCGGCATGGCGGGGCAGAAGTTCGACGAGAAGACGCTGGAGTTCAAGGACGAGGCCGGCATCAACTTCATCAAGCAGCAGCTCGCGGGCTTCGAGAACTTCATCCGCCGGGTGAAGGCCTGATGCCCGACGTCCTGGTGATCTGCGGCAGCCTGCGCAAGGGCTCGTACAACGCGGCGCTCGCGCGCGCCCTGCCGGCGCTTGCGCCCGAGGGCATGCGTCTCAGTGATGCACCGCGCGTCGACACGATGCCACACTACAATTACGATGATCAGGCTGCGACCGGATTTCCGCCCAGCGTCACCGCGTTCGCGGACGCGATCCGCGCCGCCGACGGCGTGATCATCGTGTCGCCGGAGTACAACTGGACGATCCCCGGCACGCTCAAGAATGCGATCGACTGGGTGTCGCGCATGAAGGAGCAGCCGTTCAAGGACAAGCCGGTGGCGCTGCAATCGGCCTCCGGCGCGCTGCTCGGCGGCTCGCGCATGCAGTATCACCTG
This sequence comes from uncultured Alphaproteobacteria bacterium, assembly GCA_963778455.1. Lineage (GTDB taxonomy): Bacteria > Pseudomonadota > Alphaproteobacteria > Rhizobiales > Xanthobacteraceae > PALSA-894. The sequence goes on along the minus strand of CAVZUL010000003.1, from coordinate 145,604 downwards.
CGCCAGTCCCTGATCTCGATCGATGCGCTGATCTTCGGCCGGCCCGAGGTGATCGTCACCTTCGCGCCTCAGAAGTTCGACGAGACGACGCTGGAGCTGAAGGATCAGACCACGCGCGACATGATCAAGCTGCAGCTCGCGGCGTTCGCGAAGTTTATCGAGAAGGTGGGTGGGACGTGACCTTGTGTCCCGGGCGCAGCGCAGCATGAAATGATGCGCTGCTGACCCGGGACCGCCAAGCACTCTGAGCGGAGTTTTGGGCGGTCCCGCATCTGCAATGCACCGCCAAGAAGCGCTGCATCGCGTGCGGGACACAGCTACATCTTCTCACCCTTGAGCCACCTCTCTCCCCTCGCATACAGCTTCTCCACTTCAGCCCCATCCAGCCCCGGCATATCCGGCTTCACCGTGTAGCCGATGCGGGTCTGCAGATAGGCGAGATGGCGGTAGCCCTCGGGAAAGCGCGCGAGCAGTTCCTGATCGAGCACGAGCCTGGCCGACGGGTCGAGCGGATCGAGCCGGTCCTTCTCGTAGATCGGCTGGCGCAGCACCAGGCCCCAGCGGCCGCCGCGCTTCTCGAAGAAGTCGTAGAACCGCCCGGTGCACACGACATCGCACAGCACGTCGTCGACCTTGGCGCGCTGCGAGATCGTCATCTTGGTCTGCGCGATGGCGCGGTTGCCGGCGAGATCGACGGTCGAGCCGCCGAGGAAATGCAGAATGCGCACGCCGCGCGCATAGCCTTCCTCGCTCACCTTGATGAACTCGTCGCGCGAGCCCTGGAACCAGGTCGCCATCATCCGCCCGTCGTCGTGCCAGACCTCGCGGAAGCGGTCCCACAGCCGCGCATCGCGCAGCACCGCCCAGTCCTCGACCAGCTGACGGATGGCGAGGCGGTCGGGCAAAGTGGTGGCGTCCATGGGTGCTCCTTCCAATGACGGACGATGACCATAGAGAGTCCCGATGGCGTTCCGCTAGTATGCGACGAGTAGGGAGAGAGGCGAATGGGCAGACTTGACGGCCGCGCCGCGATCGTGACCGGCGGCGCGAAGGGCATCGGCCGGCACTATTCGTTCGCGCTCGCCGCCGAGGGCGCGCGGGTGATGATCGCCGACATCGTGGACGGTGCGGATGTCGCCGCCGAGATCGCCGCGAAGCACGGCGCGAATTCAGTGGCGAGCGAGATCTGCGATGTCAGCGACGAGAGCGCCGTGAAGCGGCTGGTCTCAGCGACCATGGAGCGCTTCGGCCAGATCGACGTGCTGGTGAACAATGCCGCGCTCTACGCACCGCTGCATGAGCAGAAATTCACCGAGATCGACGTCGACCTGTGGGACAAGGTGATGGCGGTCAACCTGCGCGGCACGTTCCTGATGGCGAAGCACGTCGCGCCGCGCATGGCCGAACGCGGTTACGGCAAGATCATCAACATCGGGTCGGGTACGGCGGTGCGCGGCATCCCGTGGCTGATGCACTATGTGGCGACCAAGGGCGGCATCATGGCGATGACGCGCGCGATGTCGCGCGAGCTCGGCGATGACGGCATCCGCGTCAACACGCTGATGCCGGGCTTCACGATGAGCGACTCGATCGTGAACGAGAACCCCGGCCACGTCGAAACAGCGCGCAACCGCGCCATCCAATCGCGCGCGCTCAAGCGCGACGAGCAGCCGGAGGATTTGCTCGGCGCGCTGATTTTCCTCGCGTCCGCCGACAGCGACTTCGTGACGGGCCAGACCATCGCGGTGGATGGAGGAAATGTGAATACGTGAGGTCGTCATCACCGGGCCGGCGCGAAGCGCCGCGTCCCGGTGACCCCGATAGAAATTGCGAGATGGTGCTTTTCTAAGCAGGATGGCCGGGACAAGCCCGGCCATGACGGGTTAGAATTGTCCAACAAGAACATACGTGGAGGACGTCATGGCTCGCAGCCTGCTTGCGCTCGCTCTCACGCCCGTCCTGCTCACACCCGCTCTCGCGCAATCGCAGAAGGTCGGAGATCCGCCGGAAGCTTCGAACATGCGCCTCGTCGGCATGAACGATCTGCAGGCGCGCAGCGCCTATCAGCCGACCATCCACAAGCAAGGCGAGCGCTACATCGCCTATATCGGCCATCACGGCGGCACGCCGGACGTCCCGAAACCGGTCAACAAGATTACTGGCATGCCGGAGTTCAACGGCACTTCGATCCTCGACGTGACCGATCCGGCCAACCCGAAATACCTAAAGCACCTGCCGGGCATGGAGGGCCACTACGAGCAGGGTGGCGCGCAGATGGTGCGCGTGTGCGACGGCCGCAGCCTGCCTAAGGGAGACCCGGCCAGGACCTACATGCTGCGCGTGTTCGGCGGAAAGGCGCACGAAATCTGGGATGTGAGCGATCCGATGAATCCCGCGCTGCTGACGCGGCTGGAGAGCGGGCGCGATACGCACAAGAACTGGTGGGAGTGCGACACCGGCATCGCCTACCTCGTCTCCGGCATCGCGGGCTGGCGCGTGCGCCGCATGACGCAGGTGTATGACCTGAGCGATCCCGCAAAGCCGGTGCACATCCGCGACTTTGGCTTGGCCGGTCAGGAGCCGGGCTCCGCCGGCACGGTGCCGACCGAACTGCACGGCGGCATCTCCACCGGCCCGCAGGGCAACCGCGTCTATTTCGGTTACGGCACCAACAAGGGCGGCGTGCTGCAGATCGTCGACCGCGAGAAGCTCCTGAAAGGTCCGAAGGAGTCGACGCCGGAAAACCTGCGCGCGCCGGTAATCGGCGAGTTGCAGATGTCGCCGCTGGTCGGCGCGCACACGGTGTTTCCGCTCGGCAAGATGGCGATTCCGGAATTCGCCAAGGACAAGACCGGCAGCGTGCGCGACATCGTGATGATCGTGGACGAGTTGCTGGTCAACGAATGCCAGGCCGCCGAGGCGCGTCAGATCGTGTGGTTCGTCGACGCCACGATCGAGAAATCTCCGATGGTGGTGTCGAACTTCATGGTGCCGGAGTCGAGCGGGAACTTCTGCGAGCGCGGCGGGCGCTTTGGCGCGCACTCCTCGAACGAGAGCATGGCGCCGGTGTTCTACGGCAAGCTCGTCTTCGTGACGTTCTTCAATGCCGGCGTGCGCGCGATCGACGTGCGCAATCCGTACGCGCCGAAGGAGGCCGGCTATTTCATCCCGGCGATCACCGAGGCGACCGACAAGCGCTGCATCAAGGTGAACGAGCAAGACCGCTGTAAGATCGCGATCCAGAGCAACAACGTGGAGACCGACGACCGAGGCTACATCTATGTGGTCGACCGCGCCAATACGGGATTGCACATTCTCGAGCTGAGCGGCGAGGCGCGGGCGATTGCGGGGTTGAAGTAGGTCTCTCCCTCTTCACCTCTCCCCGCTTGCGGGGAGAGGTCGCCGACCCCCGAACTTGATCGGGGGGAGGCGGGTGAGGGGCTCTTGCGAATTCGCGCATGCCCCTCACCCGGCTCGCAGCTTCGCTGCTCGCCACCCTCTCCCCGCTTTGCGGGGAGAGGGCAAAGAAAGTCAACGCGCCTCCACGCCAAACCCGTCCCGATCCAGCCTTACCCGCCCCGCCGTCGCGCCCGCCACCCATCGCGCGGTCGCGCCGATGCCGCCGAACGAAAACAGATGCGGCGCGATGTCGCCGAGTTCGCCGTCACGGTTGGCCTCGATCAATGCGCGGATGATCGCATCGGGCGCGGCCGCGCCGATCAGATGCTTGATCAGCCCCGCATTGCGCGCGAATCCGCGCGTCGAGGCACGCACGCCGCAGCGCCTGGCGTAACGCATCAGGGTGGTGAGACTGGTCGGCCCCGCGAGCCCGATGCGCACCGGATGATCGATGCCGTGATCGCGCAGGCGCTTGAGCCAGGCGAGGATCGGTCCGGTTTCGAGGCAGAACTGCGTGACGATGTTCACCTTCAGCCCGGTCTGCGCCGCGGCTTCGAGCTTTGCGGCAAGCAGCCGGTCAAGCTCGTGATCTGCGATGCGCGGATGGCCATCGGGATAACCCGAGATGCCGATCTCGACGATGCCGCGCCGCGAGATCAGGCCAGAGTCGATTGCTTCCAGCGCGCCATGAAAAGGCCCGGCCGGCTCGGCCCGGTCGCCCGCGATGACCAGCAGCCGGCGCACGCCCGCCTCGCCGGTCAGCCGATCGAGGAAACGCGCGAGCGCTTCCGTCGAGGCAAAGTTACGCACCGCCAGATGCGGCACGGGCTCGAGCCCCGCGGCGCACACGAGCGCAGCCTGCGCGACCACCTCTTCCTGCGGGCGTGTCAGCACGGCGCTGAGATAGACCGGCGTTGCGGCGGGCAATGCGGCCTGCAGCGCCGCGACATCCTGCGCGTTCGGGCGCGTCGCTTCGAGCGAGCCGCCGCGCATGAACTCGGCGATCGCCGCAACCATCTCGGAGGCGCTGTCCGCTGGGCTGCGGGGTGCGAGCATGGTTGCCTCCGTCAACACGGGCTCAATCCCGTCGCCGCGAGATCACGTAGGATTCGTCGAAGAACCACAGCCCGTTGTGCTTGCGCAGCACCTCGCGCGTCGCGTCGAGATAGCGCCCGTCGCTGACCACGCTGCCGAGACGGTCGTCCTCGATCTGCGCCACGTAAATCGCGGCGTTCCAGGCCGCGAATGCCGTGGAGGTGCCGATCGACTCCGAGACCTCGGAGGGCAGCGTGTGCATCTCGTAGCGGAACAGCGAGCGGTTATCCGCGTAGGCGTTGAAGTTGAGATCGCGCCCCGCGGGCCCAAGCTCATGCTTCACGGCTTTTAGGATCTGGTGGCGGTCGGTGGTGAACGGATTGTCGTCGGGCCACACCTTGCGGATGATCTCCATGCCGGGGTCTTGCCCGTAGGAATGGATCGCGAGCAGTCGTCCGCCGGGCCCGAGCGCGCGCGCGAGCGGCGCGATCACGCGCCTTGCCTTGAAGTCGACAGAGGCGCGCGCCCGGTAGGGCTGCGACGCGATGACGAGATCGTAGTTCGCGACCGTGCCGCCGGGCTTTGGGATGATCGGATCGAGCAGGAACTTGTGATCCTCGCGATAGATCACCATCACGACCGGGCGCTCGTACACGGGATTGCCGGTCTTCGGGCTGACGCCGGCCTTCCAGTTCTCGGCCAGGAACGGCTCCAGATCCATGATCTGGGATTCGAACTTGTGTGCCGTCGAGCCTGCGAGCGGCAGCTCGTGCCACACCATGCTGGAGGCGGCGCTCAACGATTTCACCGCGAGCCAGGGCGCGTCCGCATACGCGAGATTGGTGAGCACCAGCACGGTCTGCGGGTGTTCGAGGAAGCGGTCCGCCATCTTCTGCAAAGTGAGGCGGATGTCTTCCAGGCTGATCTCCTTGCCCACCGCGTAGAACGGCATGTGCGGGAAGCGGTCGTGCATCGAGCGCATCACGCGCACCAGCACCGAGCCGTCGCCGACGCCGGCATCGAACACGCGCACCGCAGGTGGGCGCGGATGGATGTTGCCGAGCTCGAGCGCGACGCGGCTCGCCACCACCCATTTCTCCGAGCAGGTATTCACGAACAGCAGATACTTCTGCCGGTTGTCGAAGAAGCGGAAATTGCGCTGCGGATCGTTCGCGCCGGGCGCGATCGCGACCGGGCCGTCGGCGCGTTGCGGCGCACGCAGCGTGGGCGAGCGCTCGATCACCAGCGGGCGCGAGAGCGCGGGTTTGCCCTGATGGCTCGCCATGAAGCCGCGGATACGGTCGAGAGTCTCGGTGGTGATGCGCCCGCCATTGCGCAGGCGGCTTGCGAGCTTGCCGTCGTTCACGGCACGGCGGCCAAAGGTCGAACTCGGCGAGGCCGGCCTGACGGCAGAAATCGGAGATTTCCCGCAGGATGGCGTCATTCATGGCGGCTTCCTCGGATGGCTCGTCGTTTCCGCGAACCTTGCCGCCAGCGAACCAACTCGACGCTTGACGGTCAACCACAAACAGTCCCACCAATTTGGTGGGCAGAGCATGGGCCGCAGCCTATTTTGGCCGTTTTACGGGAGATATCTTCGAGTTAGAGTGGGCATGATATGAATGATGTGGGCGATTGCCCACCTTGAGCGGCCCGCGGGTGGGCAGCGGGCGCGTGTGGCCATTGCGGTGCGCCTTGTGCAAGATCGCGCCCCACGCGTCCGTCACCGCAACAAATGAGAGCGATCCATGCCGCGCTTTTCGGCCAATCTCGGCCACCTGTTTCCGGAGTATCCGCTGATCGAGCGGGTCGGCGCCGCCGCGAAAGCAGGCTTCAAGGCGATCGAATTGCAGCAGCCCTATGAAGTCGCGCCCTCGGCCATGCGGGCCGAGATCGAACGCCACGGCCTCACCATCCTCAACATCAACTCCCCGCCTGGCGCGGGCGGCGAACCGGGCCTCGCGGCGTTGTCCGGCCGCGAGCGGGAGTTCGACGCGCTGTTTGCCAAGGCGCTCGACTACGTGACGGCGATCGGCGGCACCTCGATCCACGTGCTCGCCGGCATTGTACCGCCGCACGGACGCCCGGCCGCCGAAACTGCCGTCGTCGCCAACCTCGCGCGCGCCGCCGACGCGGCCGCCGCGAAGAACATTTTTCTGTTGCTCGAGCCGCTCAACCAGCGCGACCGGCCGGATTATTTCTTCTCGCGCATCGAGCACATCGCCGACGTGATCGCGAAAGTCGGCAGGCCGAACGTGAAGATCATGTACGACTTCTATCATGTGCAGGTGATGCAGGGCGACGTGCTCAAGCGCATGGAGGCGCATCTGCCGCTGATCGGCCACGTGCAGTTCGCCGGTCCGCCCTCACGCACGCCGCCGCAGACCGGCGAGCTCAACTATCCGGTGATCTTCGATGCGATCGACGCGATGGGCTGGAACGGCTGGGTCGGGGCTGAATACGGCCCGGGCGGTCCGACGATAGACAGTTTGGGTTGGGGGAAGCCGTACGGGATCGGCTGAAGCGCCGCGTTGGTTCACGCCGGTTCTGCGCGGTTCGATCAAGTTGACTTAAATGCGTTTCAATTGCGCGCGCCCGACTTAGCGACGCTTTCAAACGGGAAGCGCAGAATTTGCTGTGCGGTCCGCCTCGCGATGGGCCGGGCGATCATGGGAGCCAGCCATGCTGGGCGCGGTCAAAGACGAAGCGACAGAACAAATCCCGCTGTTTCGCATGTTGGCGCGGCGCTGGAAGTCGCTCGCACCGGCAAAGCGCGAGCGTCCGGCGCTTTCGTCGATGACGCCCACGGACGAGCAACCGAAGGCGCCGCGCGTCTGGATCGCGAAGCCGCGCCAGATTTATGCCCACCAGAAGGTCGAGCAGCCGAAGTCTTCGGGCGCCTGGAGTCCCTGGCTCTGGGTGAAGTGACAAGCGACGCTTGTCATCCCGGCCTAGCGGCGGCTTAACCGCGCGAGCCGGGATCGATGGGTCCCGGATTTCGGGGCGTCAAAGCCCTCGCGCGCCGGATGGCAGGCTGTGATTGCATCCCCCACCTTCTCATCGTTACATGTTCTTCCCTGAAGTGCTTTCGGGTGCTCGCAGCTAGCTCTTTCTTTTCCTTCTCCCGTGAAACAGGGAGAGGGAAAGATCCGGTACTTCCGTCCTCACACAAGTTCTCATCATGTCGTTCTCCCTCGATACCAAATCTACTCTCCCCACCGACTCCACCGCCGGCACGCTGGTCGGCCGTGTGTGGCGCCCCGAGCTCGGAGGCCCATCGGTCGTAGCGATCCGCGCCGATGGCGTGTTCGATATCTCGCGCTCCTATCCGACGATGCGCGATCTGTGCGAGGCGCCCGATCCGGCCGCCGCGGTCGCCGGCGCGCATGCGGACCGCATCGGTGATCTCGCGGCCATCCTCGCCAACACGGCGGAGGACACGCGCGATCCAAAGGCGCCGCATCTGCTCGCGCCGATCGACTTGCAGGCCGTGAAGGCGGCCGGCGTGACGTTTGCGATTTCGCTGCTCGAACGTGTCATTGAAGAACAGGCGCGCGGTGCGCCGGAGCGTGCGGCACAAGCGCGCGCCGATGTCGAGGCCGCGCTCGGCGGCGCGGTCGACAAGATCAAGCCCGGCTCGCCGCAGGCCGCGGAGCTCAAAAAGGTGCTGCAGGCGAAGGGCCTGTGGTCGCAGTATCTCGAAGTCGGCATCGGGCCGGACGCGGAGATTTTTACCAAGAGCCAGGTGCTGGCGGCGGTCGGCACCGGCATGTCGATCGGCGTGCTCGCGTCCTCGACCTGGAACAATCCCGAGCCCGAAGTGGTCGTCGTCGCGACCTCGAAGGGAAAAATCGTCGGCGCGACACTCGGCAACGACGTGAACTTGCGCGATGTCGAGGGCCGCTCCGCGCTGCTGTTGAGCAAGGCCAAGGACAACAATGCGTCGACCGCGATCGGGCCGTTCGTCCGGCTGTTCGACAAGACCTTCTCACTCGACGATGTCCGCCGCACGCGAGTGCGGCTCAACGTGACGGGGACGGACGGTTTCGTGCTCGACGGGTCAAGCGACGTCGGCAAGATCAGCCGCGATCCGGAGGAACTCATCGCGCAGATGATCGGGCGGCATCATCAGTATCCCGACGGCGCGGTGCTCTATCTCGGCACCATGTTCGCCCCGGTGAAGGACCGCGACGCACCCGGCATGGGCTTCACGCATCATCCGGGCGACGTGGTGACGATTTCGGCGGACAAACTCGGTACGCTGACGAATGTGGTGACGACGTGCGACAAGGCGCCGGAGTGGACTTTCGGCGTCGGCGACCTGATGCGCAATCTGGCGAAGCGCGGGTTGCTGTAAGCGCTGATCTCTCCGGCTTTCCCTCTCCCCGTAAAGCGGGGAGAGGGTGCCGCGCGCCGCAGGCGCAAGGCGGGTGAGGGGCCACACCGAGCACGGCCCCTCACCCGGCTCGCATTCGCTCGCCACCCTCTCCCCGCAATGGCGGGGAGAGGGAACTCGCGGCACCGTCACTTCACATCAATCATCACCGCCTTCGTGACTTCCCGCAACCGCGACGGCTCCGTGCGAAATACCGCCTTCGGTGTGCCGGCCGCGGCCCAGATCACGTCGTAGGCCAACAGGTCGCGGTCGAAATAGGTCGCAAGCGGCGTATCGTGGCCGAACGGCGGGATGCCGCCGATCGCAAAGCCGGTAAGCGCGCGCACCGCCTCGGCGTCGGGGCGCTTCAGCTTCTCGCCGAGAAGCGCCGCGACGCCTTTCTCGTTGACGCGATTGCTGCCGGAAACGAGCAGGAGATACGGCCTGCCGCTTGCGGCGCCGAGAAACACCAGCGACTTGACGATCTGCCCGACCGTAACGCCGCAGGCGGCGGCTGCTTCGTGCGCCGTGCGGGTCGGCTGCGCCATCTCAACGACCGCAACGTCGAGGCCGAGGGCGCTCGCGGCATCCTGAACGCGTTGCGCGCTCGGCGGCAATCCGCTCATCCGGTCAGTCTCTGCCGTGCCAGTTCAACGATGCCGTTGTGATCCGCGCGCAGTCCGCGCGACACCATCTCGCAGCGCCATGCACCGGGGCCGCCGTCGATCGAGAAGAGATTGTACGCCGCCGGATCGTCATCGCCTTCCAGGACCGCGGACGCCGACGGCACGCCGACCGCGGGTATGCGTTGCGGTCCGTCGAGCCAATGCACGCGATGCTCATGATCGTGACCGTGCAGCAAAAGCTCCGCGCCATGCTCGGCGAGCAGCGCGCGCAGGATCGGCGCATCGATCAGCCGTTTCATGTAGTGGCTGCGCGTGTGAACCGGCGGGTGATGGATCAGCACCACGCGAAACACGGGCTCGCGTGCGAGCGTGACCAGAATTTCGGCAAGCCGCGCGAGCTGCTCAGCCCCGAGCTGGCCCGTTGCCATGAACGGGCCGGTCGGCAACGACGTGGTGAGCGCAACAATCGCCAGCGGGCCGCGGCGGCGCACGAAAGGGAAGGGAGCCGCGTCGTCCCCCCGCATGTAGTCGCCCCAATGCTCGGCGGCATGATCGGCAGCGTGCTTGATGTAGGCATCGTGATTGCCGGGCGTGAGCGTCACATCTTTGGGCGCGCCGACCGTGTCCAGCCACTTCGCTGCGCGCGCGAATTCCTCATCGAGCGAAATATTGACGAGATCGCCCGTCACCGCGATGTGGTCCGGGCGTTGCGCCTTCATGTCTGCGACGATCGCGTCGAGCACGTCGGCGCGATGATGGCGGTGCCGCTTGCGATACCAGTTGATCAGTCCGAGTCCCCGCTTGTTGATCAGTTCAGCGACGCGCGGCGTCGGGATGGGTCCGAGGTGCGGATCGGACAGATGGGCGAGCAGGAACATCGCGCCGTTATAGCGCGCGTGTCGGCAACGGGAACCTGCTAGGGTCAGCCATGCGGGGCATGCGAATCCCGGAAAATTGTTGAGGAAATGACCCTCGATCAGCTTCGCCGGAGGCTGGAGCCTGCAACTCGGCGGGTTTTGCACACGTATTGGCGGTTCGCGCGCGGCCTGACGCTCGGCGTCCGCGCCCTTGTGATCGACCCGCAGGGCCGGATCTTTCTGGTCAAACACAGCTACGTCAGCGGCTGGCACTTGCCGGGCGGCGGGGTCGAGCCGGGCGAGACGATCCACGATGCGCTGGCGCGCGAGCTTCTCGAGGAGGGCGGCATCACGGCGCTCGAGCCGCCCACGTTGCACGGCGTCTACTTCAACGGGCGCGTGTCGCGCCGCGATCATGTGGCGCTATTCGTGATCCGCGCGTTCCGTCAGGACGGCGGCCCGCGCAACACCCGCGAGATCGTCGACTGCGGATTCTTCGCACCTGACGCGCTGCCGCCCGAGACGACGCGCGGCACGCGCGCGCGGCTCGCCGAAGTGCTCGATGGCGTCGCGGTTTCGGAACGGTGGTGAGCCTGTTTCCACGGCGCGCCATTGATGGCAGCATGGCGCCAACGAAAAGCTCGGGAGGAAACATGAAACGCCTGTTCGCCGCGCTCGCCGCGGTCACGCTGATCGCGGCGCCGGTTCACGCCGCCGATCCCGTCAAGGTCATCGTGCCGTTCGCGGCCGGCGGTCCGGTCGATGCGCTCGCGCGCATCCTGGCGGCCGAGCTTGGTCCCCGGCTGCGAACCGAGATCGTGGTGGAGAATCTCGGCGGTGCCGGCGGCCTGCTCGCGGTCGACCGCGCCGCCGCCGCGCCTGCCGACGGGCGCACCATCCTGTTCGCGAGCGTGGGAGCATTTGTCATTACAAATGCCCTGAAGCCGCGGCCGGGCTACGACCAGCTCAAGACCTTCGCGCCGGTCGCACGTGTCGGCGCCGCGCCGACGCTGTTTATCGTCAAGGCGGACTCGACGATCAAGTCGCTCCCCGACCTGATCGCGAAGGCGAAGGGCGGCGACAAGCTGAGCTACGGTTCGGCCGGCAACGGGACCACGATGCATATCGTGGCCGAGCAGCTCAACGCATCGGCCGGCACGAAGATCACGCATGTGCCTTACCGCGGCATCGCGCCGGCGCTCAACGACATCATGGGCAAGCACATCGACTTCCTCAACGGCGACATCACGGTTCTCTATCCGCTGATCCAGCAGGGCACGATCCGCGCGCTGGCGGTCGCGGGCAACGAGCGCGCCAAGCTCTTGCCCGACGTGCCGACCGTCGGCGAAGCCGGATTCAAGAACGTCTACATGGAGAACTGGTACGGCGCGCTCGTTCCCGCCGCGACCCCGCCCGACGTTGTGGCGAAGCTCGAAGCCGCCATCATGGACGTGCTGAAGACCCCGGCCGTGTGGGCGAAGATTTCCGCGAACGGCGTCTACGGTCCGCAGGACGCGAAGGCGTTCCGCGCGCAGATCGAGAAGGACGTGGCGTATTGGGGAGTGGAGGTGAAGAAGCTGGGCATCCAGGTGGAGTGACCTCATCCTTGTAAGTCACGAACGCCCGCACCGGCTATATTGGCTGGCGCGGTGGCGGACGGGAGGCCGGCTCATCCTGGGACTTTGAAGTCCGAGCCTCAGCGCGGCTCCCCGTCCGTCGTTCCATTGAACCCGAACAGTCGCGTGGGCCGCTCGCGAAGCCCGATTGCGCAAGGACGGGATCAGATGGACACCACCATTGTTGGAATCGATGTCTCGAAAGATCGGCTGGACGTGTCGGTGCATCCGGCCGGAACGGCGTTGAGTTACAGCCGCGATGCGGCTGGCATTGAGCTTCTGATCGGGATGCTGGAGCCTCTTTCTGCGCGGCTCGTTGCCGTGGAAGCGACGGGCGGGTTCGAAACGGTTGTGGCGGCGAGCCTGGCGGCCGTGGGGTTGCCGGTCGTGGTGGTCAATCCGGCGCAGGTGCGTTCCTTTGCGGGTGCACTCGGCAAGCGCGCCAAGACCGACCGGATCGACGCTGAGGTGATCGCACGTTTTGCGGCGGCGACCGAGCCGCCGGTGCGCCCGTTGCCGGACGCCGCCACCCAGGCGCTCGCCGATCTGGTGACGCGGCGGCGTCAGATCATCCAGATGATCGTGGCCGAGGGCCAGCGCGAGAAGCGTGCCAGTCTGCGTGCCAGGAAGAGCATCCAGCGTCTGCTCAAGAGCTTGCGTGCCGAGCTCTCCGAGATCGATGGCGAGATCGACGAAAGTGTGCGCGGCTCCGCGATTTGGCGCGAGAAGGAGAACCTGCTCGCCTCGGTGCCGGGCGTCGGATCCGGCACTGCACGGACCATGCTGGCGGAGCTGCCTGAACTGGGCACGCTCAACCGCCGCCAGATCGCGGCGCTGGCCGGGCTTGCACCGTTCACGCGCCAGTCCGGCAAGTGGCGCGGCAAAAGCTTCATCAGCGGCGGCCGGGCGAGCGTGCGCACCGCTCTGTTCATGGCGGCCATGACGGCGATGCGATGCAACCCCACCCTGCGCGCGTTCCATCACCGCCTGCGCGCCGCCGGCAAGCCCAAAATGGTCGCCCTTATCGCCGTTGCCCGAAAGCTCCTCACCGTCCTCAACGCCATCCTCAGGGACAACAAAAAATGGCAAAACGCTTGACTGCAAACACAGTCGCTGAGGAGCGTTGCGTAGCAACGCGTCTCGAAGGATGGATCAGCGCTCCGGGCCGTGGTTCGAGACGCCGGGCTTCGCCCGGCTCCTCACCATGAGGTTTAGCCAAACCTCCCGCGATCATGCTTCGCCGAAAAATCGAGCGCCGGACCCAAGGGCACGATGCCGCTTGGGTTCAGCTGCAGCATGCTCATGTAATAGTGCCGCTTGATGTGGTCCATGTTGATCGTTTCGGCGACGCCGGGCCACTGATAAAGCTCGCGCAGATAGTTCGACAGGTTCGGATACTCCGCGATGCGGCGCAGATTGCATTTGAAGTGGCTGTAATAGACCGCGTCGAACCGCAGGATCGTGGTGAACAGCCGCCAGTCGGCTTCGGTGATGCGCGCGCCGCACAGATAGCGCTGGCGTGACAGGCATTCCTCAAGGCTCTCCAGCGTGGCGAACAGTTCGAGGAAGGCTTCCTCATAGGCGTCCTGCGTGCTCGCAAAACCCGTGCGATAGACGCCGTTGTTCACCGTCTCGAACACGCGCTTGTTCACGGTGTCGATCTCGTCGCGCAGTTGTTCCGGGTAATAGTCGGTACGATCGTTCGTCAACGCATCGAACGCCGAATTGAGCATGCGGATGATTTCTGGCGACTCGTTGTTGACGATGGTGCGCTTTTCTTTGTCCCACAGCACCGGCACGGACACGCGTCCGGTGTACTGCGGGTCCACCAGCGTGTAGATCTCGTGCAGGTGCTTCCTGCCGTTCACGCTGTCGTCGTCCGCATCCGGGCCGAACTGCCAGCCTTCGTCGCCCATCACCGGCTCGACCTCGTCCATCGAGATGACGTCCTCGAGGCCCTTCAGCTTGCGGAAGATCACCGTGCGGTGCGCCCATGGGCAGGCGAGCGAGACGTAGAGATGATAGCGCCCGCGTGCCGCCGGAAAGCCGGCCACGCCGCTCGGTCCCGCACTGCCGTCCGGCGTCACCCAGTTGCGAAATTTCGGCTCGGTGCGCTTGAAGCGGCCGCCGGTCGCCTTGGTGTTGTGAAAGCGCGTGTGCCACACGCCGTCGATCATTTCGCCGTGCGCCATGGAATCTCCTAAACCTGAGTGCAGCGCAAAGCGCGCGGCCCGCACCCCAGGGTGAGGGCTAGCATGGACCTCCCGCTGCCCAAATGCTAATTCGCGGCTCGAGCCTCATGACCGACCTCTCCCTCACCATCCTGACCGAAAAGCCCGAGGACGCGGCGGCGATCGAGCGGCTGCACGAGCGCACGTTCGGTCCCGGCCGCTACGCGCGCACCGCCTATCGCATCCGCGAGAAGATGGCCCACCGGCTCGACCTCTCCTACACGGCGCGCATCGGCACATTGCTGGTCGGCTCGGTGCGGCTGACATCGGTGCGCATCGGCGAGACGCCCGCGCTGTTGCTCGGACCGCTCACCATCGAGCCGCCGTTCCGCGACCGCGGCATCGCCAAGGCCATGATGGAGCGCGCGCTCAAGGACGCGAAGGATAAGGGCCACAAGCTGGTCGTGCTGGTGGGCGACGAGCCGTATTACGCGCGCGTCGGCTTCAAGCGCGTGCCGAAGGGGACGATCACCATGCCGGGTCCGGTCGATCCGGCGCGCATGCTGGCGGCTGAATTGACGGAAGGTGCGCTGAGCGGTGTGAGCGGAGTTGTCCGGCCGGATTGGGATAGCGTTCAAGAGGAAAACAAATGAACGGCGCGGAAAGTCTGGTGCGGACGCTGGTCGGCGGCGGCGTGAATGTGTGCTTCTCCAATCCGGGCACGTCGGAGATGCATTTCGTCGCGGCGCTCGACCGCGTCGAGGGCATGCGTTGCGTGCTGGCGTTGTTCGAGGGCGTGGCAACCGGCGCGGCCGACGGCTACGCGCGCATGGCCGAGAAGCCCGCCGCAACGCTGCTGCATCTCGGTCCCGGCCTCGCAAACGGGCTTGCCAACCTGCACAATGCCATGAAGGCCTCGACGCCGGTGGTGAACATCGTCGGCGATCATGCGACCTATCACCGCGATTACGACTCGCCGCTCACCTCCGACATCGAGACCGCCGCGAAACCGTTCTCCGGCTGGGTCAAGACCTCGCCGACCGCGAAGACCGTCGCGGAGGACGGGGCAGCCGCCATCGCTGCCGCGATGAAGCCGCCCGGACAGGTGGCGACGCTCATCCTCCCCGGCGACACCGCATGGGATGAAGGAAATGGCCCCGCGAAGGTGCCAGAGGTTCCGAAACGCGCACATGTGAGCGAGGACGCCGTAAAGGAGGCCGCGCGCGTACTGCGCACGGGCGAGCCAACCCTGCTTCTGCTGGGGCACCCGGCGTTGCGCGAGAAAGGACTGGAGCTTGCGGCGCGCATTGCCGGCAAGACCGGCGCTAAATTCTTTGCACAGACCTTCAACCGGCGCATGGAACGCGGGGCAGGGCGTGTCTCCATCGACCGCATTCCCTATCCGGTCGATCAGGCGCTCAAGACGCTCGAAGGCTTCAAGCACATCGTGCTGGTCGGCAGCCGCGTGCCGGTCGCGTTCTTCGCCTATCCGGACAAGCCGAGCCTGCTCGCGCCGAAGGATACGCAGTTCACCACGCTCTCGACCATCGAAGAGGATTCGGTGCACGCGCTCGAATGGCTCGCCGATGAGCTTGGCGCCGCGCAACAGCCGATCGAGCCCGCGAAATACGGACCGATGCCGCTCGCGACCGGCAAGATCAACTCGCTGACGCTGGCGCAATCGCTCGGCAGCCTGATCCCCGAGAATGCGATCGTGGTGGACGAGGGCGTCTCGACCGGGCGCGGCTTCTTTCCCTCCACGCGCAACGCGCATCCGCACACCTGGCTGCAGAACATGGGCGGCTCGATCGGCCTCGGCATGCCGATGGCGACCGGCGCGGCGGTCGCATGCCCGGACCGCAAGGTGCTGAACATCCAGGCCGACGGCTCGGCGATGTATACGATCCAGTCGCTGTGGACGCAGGCACGCGAGAACCTGAACATCACCACGGTGCTGCTCAACAACAAGTCCTACGCGATCCTGCGCCACGAGCTTGCGAACGTTGGCGCGCAGAATGTCGGCCGCAAGGCGCTCGACATGCTCGACCTCTCCCGCCCCGATCTCGACTTCGTCGGCCTTGCGCGCGGCATGGGCGTGCCGGGCGAGCGTGTCGACACGATGGACGACTTCAACAAGGCGGTCGCGCGCGGCTTGGCCGTGAAGGGGCCGTACCTGGTCGAGGTGATGCTTGGCTGAATCGGCCGTCGGCGGGATCGGCGAGGGCGGCTCGCCGACGCTCAAATCGATCCAGGTGCTGCGCGCAGTAGCCGCCATCGGCGTGCTGACGCTGCATGCCGCGACCGAGAAGGTCACCCACATCGGCGGCGAGCCCGGTCCGTTCAAGAACTTCCTGCTCGGCGCCGCGGGCGTCGACCTGTTCTTCGTCATCTCGGGATTCGTGATGGTGTATTCGTCGCAATCCCTGTTCGGCCGCGCCGACGGGCCGCGCAAATTCTTCCTGCGCCGGCTCGCGCGTATCGCGCCGCTCTACTGGGCGGTCACGATTGCGATCATTCTGTACATCTATGCGGTGCACGGCGCGCGGCTGTGGGACATCTACACGCCCGCGAGCCTCGTCGCGTCGTTCCTGTTCTGGCCGTATCCGCGCGTCGACGGGTTTGCGTTCCCGGTGCATCTGCTCGGCTGGACGCTGAATTACGAGATGTTCTTTTACGCGGTGTTCGCGCTTGCGATCCTGCTGCCGCGGCGCGCCGCCGTGCTCTCGGTCGTCATCGTATTCGGTTCGCTGGTGACGCTCGGCCGCCACGTGGTGTTGCCGCTGCCGTTCCTGTTCTGGGCGAACGCGATCATCCTGGAATTCTGTTTCGGCATGCTGATCGCCGTTGCGTATCGCGAGGGCGTGCGGCTGCCGCCCGCGGCCGCATGGGCGCTCGGCGCCGCAGCGGTCGCGGGCTATGCCGCCATGCACGATCCGCCGCAGGCGTGGGGTGAGTGGCGCGTGCTGTTCTGGGGGCTGCCGGGCGCCGCACTGGTCGCGTCCTGCGCGCTGTCGGAGACCACGTGGCGGCCCGGACCCGTCGGACGCTTCTTCGGATTGCTGGGCGACGCGTCGTACTCGCTCTACCTCGTGCACCCGCTGGCGTTTCCGCTGGTGCGCTGGACCGTCGGGCGCTGGTTCGACTTCTCGGCTGTGCCGTGGCTCTACGCGGCGATTGTCTGGCTTGCGGCGATCGCCGCCTCGATCGTCTGCTATCTGGTGTTCGAAAGACCGATCACGCGCGCGCTGCAGCGGCGCCTCAAGGGCGCAGGCAGTCGCGCGTAGCGCTGCTCAGCTCCCCGGCTTCGGCTGATAGCAGAGCAGTCGCTGACACACAGGTACTCCGCCGATCACGCTCTGCTTCTGCACGCAGACATGCGACGTTGACCAGTCCGGAGCATTACCCTTCTTGAGATAGTGTCCCGACAGCACCGGGCACCACTCGCCTTCAATGCGGACCTCGACTGTGCCGGCAAGCGTAATGCGCTCGTTCTCGGCGCGCAGCTCGCCGCAATCCTGATCGTTGCAGCAGCCCCTGTTCTGCTTGTTCACCCAGTTCTGATAGAAAGCGTGATGCTGATGGTGGTTGTGCTGCGCCAGCACCCCGAGCGGCCACAGCGCAAGCGTTGCGATGAAAAGCGATCGCATGCGGCTCTCCTGTGCTGGAGCTGTCCGCAGCGACTTGTCGCGATCTCCCCGGCTCAGCGGCGCGACTGCACAGCTCACCAACGCTGGCACGACAAATCATGATCCGAAGTTCAGTTCTATGCGACCATGACGTAGGCCGCTTGCCACCTTTTCGGGCCTTGACCGTCATCAAGGGCGGCGGCGCGCAGAACTCCTAGCGGCCTTCCCGCATCCACGTCGCCGCGAGGCTGCCGATCAGCAGCAGCAGGCCGAGCAGGCCGGCGAACAGTGGCAGCACGCCAATCCCTCTGACCACGCTCGCGTCGCGCATCTTCAGGCCGAGCCAGTCCTCGCCCTTGAAAGTATCCGTCGAGCGTACGCCGAGGATGCGCGGGATGGTGAGATTGCCCGACGCATCCGCGATACGGCGCGCCTCGCCGCCGGTTGCGCTGGCGATCGGTGCGAGCACGTTGGTGGCCGACGTCACCTCGGCATATTCGCGCGGGTTCGCGGGCCCGACATTGACCAGCGCGGTCAGCTTGCCATCCGTGGCGCGCCACAGCCCGAGTTCGTCCGCCTGCGTGACGGCCTTCCACACGCCGGGATCGGCCTTGTCGAGCGTGAGCGTGCGCGTCTGGCCGCTCGGCGTCGTCACGCGCACCTGCGCGACCTCGTCGGCCATGCTCTGGCGGCGCACTTCGAGATCCTTGCCACGCGCCGCCATCCGCAGCGCTTCCTCTTCCAGGTCGGGCTGCTTCATCAGCCAGTGCGACAGCCGCCGCAACAGATCGAGGTGCGGTCCGCCGCCCTCATAGCCGCGCGCCCACAACCAGATATGATCGGACAGGAGCAGCGCGACGCGGCCTTCGCCCTCGCGCGACAACAGCAGCAGCGGTTTGTTGTCGGGACCATGCATCACGGACGTGCCCTTCTCGGTACGCGCATCGACGAGGCGGAACCAGCGGCTCCAGTGCGGCGGATTGCTGTCTGCGCCTTCCAACCCGCGCGTTACGGGATGGCGTTTGCCGAGGTCGGTCAGCTGCGCATGGAACGGCACTTCGGTGGTGCGCCCGCTCGGCTCGGCGGGCAGTACGACGTCGAGCGGCGTGCGCCAGAGCGATGTCTGGCTCGCGTAGTCGGGGCCCGCCGCGACCAGCACGGCGCCGCCGTCGCGGACATACTTGGCGACG
Source organism: uncultured Alphaproteobacteria bacterium (assembly GCA_963778455.1). GTDB lineage: Bacteria > Pseudomonadota > Alphaproteobacteria > Rhizobiales > Xanthobacteraceae > PALSA-894. Next base: position 126,709 of record CAVZUL010000003.1, on the reverse strand, counting down.
TTGTCGAGATAGATCACCGGCAGCACGCCCTGGCGGGCGTAGCGGTCGAAAATGATCAGGTTGAACTCGTCGAGCTTGCCGGACGGCTTCCTCGAAAATAGCTCGCGCGTCGGAAACGCGATCAGCGACAGCTCGTTGATCGGCGTGCCGTCCTGCTTCTCGGGCGGACGCAGGATGGTGAAGTGTACCAGGTCGACCGAGGCGTCAGACGTGAGCAGGTTGCGCCAGGTGCGCTCGCCCGCATGCGGCTCGCCCGAAATCAGCAGCACGCGCAGCTTGTCGCGCACGCCGTCGATCGCGATCACGGCGCGATTGTTGATGGTGGTGAGCTCGCCTTCGAGCGGCGAAGCCTCGACTTCGACGATGTTCTGACCGGCGTGCGGGATTTGCACCTGCACCCGCACGGTGTCGCCCGCGCGCACGTTGCGGGTTTCGAGTTGCTCGCCGTCACGGCGGATGGTGAGCTGCACCGGGCCGGGCGACGCGCCCTGATCCTCCACGCGCAGCACCACGGTCTGGGTCTGCCCGACGATGCCGAAACGCGGTGCGGTGACGAGCTGTATGCGGCGGTCGCGCTCGCCCGGCCGCCCGGTGATCAGTGCGTGCACCGGCGCGTTGAAGCCGAGTTGCGCGGCCTCGGCCGGCACGTCATGCACGCGTCCGTCGGTGATCATGAGGGCGCCCGCGACGCGGTCCGGCGGCACGTCGGCAAGCGCGGCGCCGAGCGCGTTGAACAGTCGCGTGCCGTCGGTCTCGCCGTCGGCCTGCCCGGCCTCGACCATGCGCACCTCCAGCCCCGCGATGCGGCCAAGCCGCTGCGTGACCGCCGCACGCACCGCCTCGGTCTGCTTCTCTCGGTCGCTGAAATTCTGGCTCGGGCTCTTGTCGACCACCACCACGGCAACAGAGGGCAACGCCTCGCGATCCTCACGCGTCAGCGACGGGTTGGCGAGCGCGAGCGCCGCGAAGCCGAGCGCGGTTGCGCGCATCCACGCGCCGCGGCTCCTGATGACAAGCAGCAGCGCGGCGACGATCACCGCGACAGCAAGCGAGGCCCACAGGATTTCATTGGGCACCAGCGGCGAGAAGGTGATTCCGTAACCCATTACTTACTGTCCGAGCCTCTCGAGCAGCGCCGGGATATGCACCTGGTCGGCCTTGTAGTTGCCGGTCAGCGTGTACATCACGATGTTGACGCCGGCGCGGAACGCGAACTCGCGCTGGCGCGGCTCGCCCGGCACCATCGGCAGCATCGGCTGGCCGTTCGAGAGCTGCGCCCAGGCGCCCGCGAGGTCGTTCGACGTGATCAGGATCGACGAGACGCCGTCGCCGCCGCGCGCGGGGCGCTCGGGCTCGTCGTCGTTCGGCGGCGCGATCGCCTCGACCCAAAGCTGGCCCGTCGAGAAGCGCCCGGGGAAGTCCTTCAGGAGGAAGAACGTCTTGGTGAGCACGTGGTCGCGCGCCACCGGCTCCAGTTCCGGAATATCGAGTGCGGCGAGAATATCGCGCAGCACCAGCATGCCGGGTCCGCGCGACTCGCCACCAGGACCGGGTGGCGCCATCAGGGCGTCGCGCGTGTCGAACAGGACGGTGCCGCCCTGCTTCATGTAGCTGTCGATGCGCGTGAGCGCGGCCGGCGTCGGGCGCACTGCGTTCGGTACGATCGGCCAGTAGATCAGCGGGAAGAACGAGAGTTCGTCGCGCGCCGGATCGAGCCCGACCGGCTCGCCGGCTTCGAGCGCGGTGCGCTGCGCGAGGAACAGCGTGAGGCCGGCCAAGCCCGCCCGGCTGACATTGTCGACCTCGGTGTCGCCGGTGACGATGTAGGCGAGGCGCGTCTCGGCCGTCACCTTGCGGGCGAACTCTTCGGCGGCCGGGTCGGGCGGCGCGGCTTGCGCAGGCGGTGCAGCTTGCGCGGGGGTCGTGGCGGGGCGCTGCGCGAACGCCTGCGAGGCGATCAGCGTGGCGCCGACCGCGACCGCAACCAACACGCCTGCCGCCACGCGACGGCGTTGCGGGATCAACCGATGCACTCCGCCCGCGAGCCAGAACACCACCAGCGCGTCGATCACCAGCAGGGCGAGCGCCGTCAGGAACAACGGTCCGCGCAGATCCTTCGGCTCGCCCAGACGATACGCTTCCAGGCGCGCGGAGAGCGGCGGAATAATCGATCGGGCTGAGCCGGTCGGTCGGCGTGAGCGTGTTCACCGCGAGCAGTCCTTCGGGTGGCCCGTAGAAGCCGGGCGGATGATCCGCGGTGGCGCGGAAGCTGTAGCCCGCCGGCACCGGCCGCGCCGTCGAGGGCGGCGGCGTGAACGCGCCGAAGCCGTCGAGCACGCGGTTCGGCGGGACCGTCTCGCGCACGGCTTGCGTATCGACCTTCTCGGCATTCGCGCTCGATCCGGCGAGCGCGACGATGCGCTTGAGCATGTCGACGAATGCGCCGGAGAGCGGCAGGTCGGACCAGCGCGTGTCGGCGGTCACGTGGAACAGCACGATCACGCCCTTGCCGCGCCGTGCCGCGGTGACGAGCGGCGTGCCGTCCGCGAGCGTCGCCCAGGTGCGCTCGGTGAGGCTGGAGTTGGGCTCGGCCAGCACCTGGCGCGTCACGGTGACGTCGGTCGGCACCGTCATGCCGTTGAACGGGCTTTCGCGCGCGAAGGCGGCGAGCTGCTGCGGCTGCTCCCAGGAGAGCGAGCCGCCGAGCGTGCGCCCGCCGCGTCGCAGCTTCACGGGAATGAGATCATCGTCGGCGGCTGCGAGCCGTGGCCCTGCGAAGCGCACCAGCACGCCGCCGTCCTCGACCCATCGGGCGAGCTTCTCGCGCGCTTCGCCCGCGACATTGCCGACATCGGCGAGGATCAGCATCGGCAGGTTCTGCGCGAGGAACTGCTGCACCGCCTGCGCGGGCGAGCCGCGCTCGGCGAGCCGCACGTCGGCGAACGGATTGAGCGCGCGCGACAGATAGTAGGTCGAGGCGAGCAGCGGTTGCGCGGTGTCGGCGGTCGAGCCGGTGATCACGCCGATCGAGCGGCGACGCCAGCGCTTGTCGAGCAACTGCACCACGCCGGAGGAGCGCTCGCCGGACACTTCCAGCCGCGCGATGTCGTTGCGGATTTCCACCGGCAGGTCGAACCTGGCCTCGGTCTCGCGCTCGTTGCCCTTGAAGGCGAACGGCGCTTCGCCGAGCGGCAGGCCCTTCGGATCGAGCGCGCGCACGAGGCCGCTGTCGTTGTCGCGCACGCCTGCGCGCAGCACCTTGACGGTGAGCGAGCCGGCCGCATTGTCGGCGCCCACCAGCGCATGCGCGGGCGCGACGCCGCCCTCCACCACCGTGACGGACTTGCCCTGCACCAGCTTGCCGAGCTCGGTGACGAACTCAGGCGTACGCGCGACATCGACCCCGTCGGAGAGCCACAGCACTTCCACAGTCGGCGTCGCAGTGACGAAGCGCGTGATCGCCGGGAGGATTTCGGTACGCTCGACCGTGTGCGGCTTCGGCTTGATCTGGCGCAGACGGACGCGCGCCGCGCCCGGCGTTTCAAGCGAGATGTCGCGGCCGACATCGGACAGCGGGATGATCGCGACGCCGCGTCCGTCGGTCTCGGCGCGCGAGATCAGGTCTTCGGCGGTGCGCACGCGCGTATCCCAGGTGCCGGCCGCGCCCCAGCCGTCATCGATCAGCAGCGCGAGCGGCGCCGATGCCTGCGTGGTGGCGAGCGGCGGATTCCACAAGGGGCCGGCGGCTGCGAAGATCAAGCATCGCTGCAAGCGTTAGGCGCAAGAGAGTCAGCCACCACGGCGTGCGTGCCGGCGTTTCTTCCTTCGGCACGATATCGAACAGCAGACGCGCGGGCGGGAAGTCGACGCGGCGCGGCGACGGCGGGATCAGCCGCAGCAGCCACCACAGCACCGGCAGGCTGAGCAGCCCCAGCAGCACCAGCGGCTGCGCGAAGCCGAGCGGAAGACCCGCGATCATGCGTGCCTCGCGCGTTGGCCGGAAACGGTGACGCGGCCGCTCGTCATGGCGCCGGGCGGCGGCGCGCCCATGCGCGCATGCAGCGCCAGCAGAAGCTCGGTCGCGGGACGGTCGGTGCGGTGGATCGCGAAGCTCCAGCCGACCTTGTCGGTCTCGGCGCGGATCGCCGCACGGTGCGCGGCGACGCGCGTCTCGTAGTCGGCCTTCCAGGTTTCGGCACGGCCGGCCGTGATCGAGCCCGCGCCCTCCGGCTCGATGAATTCGACCCGGCCATTGTAGGGAAAGGTCTCCTCGGCCGGATCGACGACCTGCACGGTGTGGCCGTGCGCGCCGGTGCCGGAGAGTTGCGCCAGCGTGCGGCGCACCTCGGCGAGCGGGCTCCAGAAATCCGAGATCATCACGACTTCGGCGAGCGCGGAGGGGGCGAACGCCAGCGGCAGGCTCGCGCGCTCGGTCGGGTCGTGGATGATGGCGTTCGCGATCTTGTCGAGCACGTTGCGGCTGCCGGTCGGCCGCATCAGGCCCGGCATGCCGACGCGCTCGCCGGCCTGCACGAGAATTTCCGCGAGCGCGAAGGTGATCAGCAAAGTGCGGTCGAGCTTGGATTCGAGCGCCAGCGGCGAGGAAAACACCATCGAGGGCGAGCGGTCCGGCCACAGCCACACCGTATGCGCGGCTTCCCACTCCTGCTCGCGCACGTAGAGATGATCGTCGCGCGCGGAGCGGCGCCAGTCGACCCGGCGCGCCGGCTCGCCCCACAGGAAGCGGCGGTACTGCCAGAAGTTCTCGCCCGGCCCGGCGCGGCGGCGGCCGTGCAGCCCGTGGATGACGGTCGCGGCGATACGGCGCGCCTCGAGGATCAGGCGCGGCAGCGACTCGGCAAGCGCGCGCGCGTGGCCGCTCGCCCCCTGGGTCGCCTTGAGCTCGTGCCGATCCGCGCGACGGGCCATCAGGTCAACCGATGCGCGTCTTGAGTTTGCCGATCACGCCTTCGGTCGTCTCGCCCTCGGCGCGCGCCGCAAAGGTCAGCGCCATGCGGTGCTTGAGGATCGGTTCGGCCATTTCCAGCACGTCGTCGACCGAGGGGCTGAGCCGTCCGTCGAGCAGCGCCTTGGAGCGCACCACCAGCATCAGCGCCTGCGATGCGCGCGGGCTCGGGCCCCATGAGATCAGCTTGCCGAGATCGCCCGTTTCCGGACCCGGGCGCGCGGCGCGCACCATGTTGAGGATCGCCTCGACCACGGACTCGCCGACGGGCAGGCGCCGCACCAGCCGCTGCGCCGACATCAGCTCCTCGGCGGTCATGGTGGGCTTCGGCTTGCTTTCCTCGGTGCCGGTGGTGTCGAACACGATCTTCCGCTCGGCGGCGATGTCCGGATAGTCCACGTCGATCTGCATCAGGAAGCGGTCGAGCTGCGCTTCGGGGAGGGGATAGGTGCCCTCCTGCTCGATCGGGTTCTGCGTCGCCAGCACGTGGAACGGGCGCGGTACGTCATGGCGGGTGCCCGCGTAGGTGACGTGCTGCTCCTGCATCGCCTGCAACAGCGCCGACTGGGTGCGCGGGGACGCGCGGTTGATCTCGTCGGCCATCAGAAGCTGGCAGAACACCGGACCCTGGATGAAGCGGAAGCTGCGCTTGCCGCCGGTGCCTTCTTCCAGCACCTCCGAGCCGACGATATCGGACGGCATCAGGTCGGGCGTGAACTGGATGCGGCGCGCGTCGAGCCCGAGCACCGTGCCCATGGTCTCGACCAGCTTGGTCTTGGCGAGGCCGGGCAGGCCGACGAGCAGCGCATGGCCGCCGCACAGCACGGTGATGAGCGCCTGCTCGACCACCTTCTCCTGACCGAAAATGACCTTGCCGATCGCTTCCTTGGCGGCCTTGACTTGTCCGGCGGTCGTTTCCGCCGCCCGCACCACCATGTCCTCGAACTTTTCGAGACCCTCGCTCGTGACCGCCATGTCGGCTCCTGTTTTGTCTGTTCTTTCCGCCCTGGCGGCCCCAGCCAGCGCTCCTTGCCCGCAAACTATGCAAACACCGCGCCAACACCAAGGGCGCTGGCCCCGCCTGATTCTCTTATTATCTTGAGTCTACGCTATTTTTCGCTCCGTGCGATTCCCGATGTGCACATCACGTTCGCGCGAGGGCGGAACCGGATTCTGGTACCGTAAGCTTTGGACAATGGCCAAATCATGAGCAAATTCCGCACCTATGCCTGACGCCAGGACCACTGACCCAAAGGCCACTAGCGCGGGCCTCGACGCCATCGCGGGCGAGGTGAAGCGCGCGGGCAAAAAGGGCCCGCCGCCGCTGCATTTGTGGAACCCGCCGTTCTGCGGCGACCTCGACATGCGCATCGCGGCGGACGGGACCTGGTTCTACCTGAAGACCCCGATCGGACGGCACGCGCTGGTGAAGCTGTTCGCCTCGGTGCTCTGGCGCGAGGACGACAAGTATTTCCTGAAAACGCCGGTCGAGAAGATCGGCATCACGGTCGACGACGCGCCGTTCACCGCGGTCGAGATGAAAGTGGAAGGCGAGGGGGCTGCGCGCGTCATCCACTTCCGCACCAATGTGGACGACTGGGTGGCGGCCGGGCCGGGCCATGCGCTGCGCTTCGAGCCCGAGGAGGAGACCGGGGGCTTGAAGCCCTACCTGCATGTGCGGCGCGACCTGTGGGCGCTGGTGACGCGCGCGCTGTTCTACGATCTGGTCGAGCTCGGCGAGGAGCGTGAGGTCGCTGGCCGCCGCATGTACGGCGTCGCGTCGGGCGGGGAGTTTTACGTGATGGCGCCCGCCGACTCGCTGAAGGGGCTGCGATGAAGCGGACCCCCACCCGACGCTACGCGTCGACCTCCCCCTTTCAGGGGGAGGTTCAGCAAGCGGCGTGCGCTCATCTCGCCAATGATTTGCGAGCTTGCGGCACGCTCCGATACCTCCCCCTGAAAGGGGGAGGTCGGTTTGCGAAGCAAACCGGGTGGGGGTCATCTTGACGGACACCACCCAACCTCCGCCCGTCATCGGCCGCGACTTCTTCGACCGCGCGCGACAGAAACTCACCCTCGATGTGCCGCCCGCGCTCACCGATCACGCCATCGCGGAATTTCCGCGCGCCGATCTCGACCGCAATCCGCTCGCCTGGGAGCAGGCGGGTGTGACGGCGACGCGGCCCGCGGCCGTGCTGGTGGGCGTGGTCGATCACGCGGAGCCCGGCGTACTGCTCACCATGCGCACCTCGGACCTGCCGAACCACGCCGGGCAGATCGCATTTCCGGGCGGCAAGATCGATCCGGGCGACGCGTCCCCGCTCGCCGCCGCGCTGCGCGAAGCGGATGAGGAGATCGGCCTCGACGCCGCGCTGATCGAGCCGATCGGCTATCTCGACCTCTATCTCACCTTCACGGGCTTCCGCATTTTGCCGGTGGTGGCGCGCGTGATCCCGAACTACGAACTGAAAGTCAACGCACGGGAAGTCGCCGACGCCTTCGAGGTGCCGCTCGCCTTCGTGATGGACAGGGCGAACCACGCGCGCAAGAGCCGCGACTGGAAGGGCGTCACGCGCCACTATTACGAGATGCCGTACGGCGAGCGCTATATCTGGGGCGTGACGGCGGGGATTTTGCGGAATTTGTATGAGAAGATTTATGGGTGAGTTTTCTTTCCCTCGCCCCGCGTAGCGGGGAGAGGGTGCCGAGCGCAGCGAGGCGGGTGAGGGGCAGCGATGGCGAACGAGGAGCACGTCGAGCGAATAAAGCAAGGTGTCAAATCTTGGAACTCGTGGCGCGCTGCTCACCCGCGCATTCGCCCCGCCCTCAGCGGTGCCGATCTGTCGAACGAGCGACTGCGCGGCATCAATTTTCGAGAAGCCGATCTGAGCAGCGCTAATTTGTCGGATGCCAGCTTAGTGGGAGCAGACCTGACCGAGTGTTCTCTTAGCGAAGCGAATTTGAGCGATGCCAATTTGGAAGGTGCTACGTTAATAAAGTCAGACCTTCGCGGTGCCGTTGTATTTGGAGTAAATCTTGCTCTAGCTAAATTGACCAGCGCGACTATAGGCAACACCGAGTTTAAGTTTGTGTATTTGGATTCTGCGGACTTGAGCGAAGCCTTTATGGCTCATACGAGGTTTCATGAGACGAGTTTTCGTGACGCGCGGATCGTGGCATCGAGCTTGCAGTTTTCAATATTTGACGAGTGTGTGCTCGTCGGCGCGAACTTAACCGGATCGCGGTTCCAGCATACGATTTTCGCGGAGAGCGATCTGTCGAATGTCATTGGGCTAGAAACGTGTCTTCATGTCAACTCCTAGTGTAATAGATTTTCAAACGCTACTTAGATCAAAGAACTTGCCTCTGCATTTTCTCCGAGGTGTAGGGTTGCCTGATGGATTGATCGACTATCTCCCCTCACTTTTTGACGATGCAATTCGGCATTATTCTGCGTTCGTAAGTTATTCGACCAAGGATCAGGATATGGCAGATCGCATATACGCAGATTTGCAGGATAACGGCATCCGCTGCTGGTTCGCGCCCCATAATATGAGAATTGGCGACAAGATATTGGATACAATTGATGAAGCAATCCGCCTTCGCGATAAGGTTCTCCTTGTCCTGTCGGAACATTCAATCAGGAGCGATTGGGTCGAGGACGAAGTGACCAAGGCGTTTGAGGAAGAGCGCAAGCGCGGGCAGACCGTGCTGTTCCCGATCCGGCTCGATGATGCCGTGATGGAAACGAACGAGGCGTGGGCCGCAAAGCTGCGCGCGCGCCACATCGGCGACTTCCGGCGCTGGAAGGAGCACGACGAATATCAAAAGAGCTTCGCGCGTGTGCTGCGCGATTTGACGGTGAAGCAGGAGTAGGGCGGGCAAAGGCGCGCAGCGCCGTGCCCGCGTCTTGGCGGCGGGCACGCTTCGCTTTGCCCGCCCTACGGACGGCGTGCGGTTTTGAGTAAATAATCCTTGACCTAGGATCGGATTTATGTCATAGGACGCCACCTTGCTCGTCGAGGGGCGTCAACCGGTGACGCTGGTTTGGCGGAGCAAGCCGGATAAGCGCCGCCGGAGAACAGGCGGCGTCTTCCGGCAGCCGGCGCCCGGCAATTCCGGGCCTCGGACTGGAGCGGCACCCGCGCGCTTCGGCTTCGTCAGCCGGGCGCCCGGGCGGCGTCGGGGCTCCGCCCGGAGGTACTACGGCCTCCTGCCAGCAGCTGGCTGATCGGCGCGAATGCCGAAAAGCGCGGCCCGACGCCGTAAGGAGAACGCCGCAGCAGAGCGTCGAGAGGCGCGCCGGCCTACGTTACTGGCCGGTGATCTCTGAGCGTTCTCGGAGATCGGCCCGACCGCGAGGCGGGCCACGGGGTGCGGCGCTTCCGCACCAGCGCCTGTCGGCGCTCTGCTCCCCTCATTTTTTTGGGAGCGGAAACGGGCACGGGGCGCCCGCCCCCATCCAAGCGGGCGGCGGAGCTTTGGCTGTCTGACAATTGAATCGGAGGATCGAAGGCGTGACACGAGGCGCGAGCGGCATGCTCGAATACCCTCCCCTGGAGGGGGAGGGTCGGCGAGCAGCGGAGCTGCGAGACGGGGTGGGGTGAATCTTGACGCGAAAGAGTCACCCCACCCCGCCGCTCGTTTCGTCGACCCTCCCCCTCCAGGGGAGGGTTACACCGAGCACGCGGCCCGCGCTTTCCGCCCCCCTGCCGCCGCGCTAAGACTTCAAGCCATGATCCGCCCCGTCCTCACCGAGCTTGCGCTGTTCGTCCTGCCGTTCCTCGTCTACGCGGTCTACCTGTGGGCCACGCAGGCGGGTGTGCTGCATCCGGAATCCTGGCCGCTCTCGACCCTGATGGGCCTCACCATCGTGGCGCTCGTCCTGATGGCCGGCAGCTTCGTCATCCTGGCGCAATGGGGCGGCGAGCCGGCGGGCTCGGCCTACGTGCCGGCGCACATCGAGAACGGCAAGCTCGTCCCGGGGACGACGCAGTGAGCGCCCTCACCCTGAGGTGCGAGCCGCGCTGGCGGCGAACCTCGAAGGGCGAGGCGTGCGGCCATCCTTCGAGGGCCGCTTCGCGGCCACCTCAGGATGAGGTCCATGCGCATTGACGCCGCGTGGCTCACCGAGAAGCCGCTCAGCGACCTCCTCTCCGTGCTCGACCGCGACGGCGAGGAAGCGCGCGTGGTCGGCGGCGCGGTGCGCAACACGCTGCTCGCCCTGCCGCATGGCGATATCGATGTCGCGACCACGGCACTGCCGGCCGAAGTGACGCGGCGCGCCGAAGCCGCCGGCTTCAAGGCGGTGCCGACCGGCTTCGACCACGGCACCGTCACGGTGGTGATCGAGGGCCGCCCGTTCGAGGTCACGACCCTGCGCGAGGACGTCGAGACGTTCGGGCGCCACGCGACCGTCAAGTTCGGGCGCGACTGGAAGCGCGACGCCGAGCGGCGCGACTTCACCATGAACGCGCTCTCGCTGTCGCCGGACGCAACGCTGCACGACTACGTCGGGGGCTTGAAGGATCTGCGTGCGCACCGCGTGCGCTTCATCGGCGACGCCGCGGCGCGCATCGCGGAAGATTACCTGCGCATCCTGCGCTTCTTCCGCTTCCACGCCTATTACGGCGAAGGCCATCCCGACGCGGCCGGGCTGCATGCCGCGATCGTGGCGCGCGACGAGCTCGAACAGTTATCGCGCGAGCGCGTGCGCATGGAGCTGATGAAGCTGATGCTCGCGCCGCACGCCGTGCCGGCGCTTGCCGTGATGACGGAGTCCGGGCTGCTCGGTCCGGTGCTCGGCGGCGTGCCGCATCTCGCAAGCTTCGCCAACATGGCGAAAGGTCGAGGCGGCGTGCGGTATCGCGCCCGATGCGACGCGACGGCTCGGCGCGCTCGGCGTCGCGGATCACCGAGGATGCCGAGCGGCTGTGGCAGCGACTGCGGCTGTCGAACGCCGAGCACGAGCGGCTCGCCGCGATGGGCGACCGCTGGTGGCGCGTGTCGCCGGCGACAGGCGAGGCCGCGGCGCGCGTGCTGATCTACCGCATCGGACCGGAGTATTTCACCGAGCGCGTGCTGCTTGCCTGGACGCGTTCGGACGCGAACGCGCACGACCCGCGTGGCGCGCGCTCGCGACGCTGCCGCAGCGCTGGAGCGCGCCGGTGTTTCCGCTGAAGGCCGCGGATTTCATCGCGCGCGGCGTTCGAGAAAGGCCCGGTGCTCGGCGCGGCGCTCGCCCGCGCCGAGGAAGCCTGGATCGCCGGGGGCTTCCCGCTGGACCGGAAATCGCTCGACGAGATCGTCAATCGACGCGCTCGGCGGCTGAACTCATTCCGCCGCCTGCATGGTGGCGACTTCGTCGGCGCCGGCCTGCATCGTGGCGGCGACCAGCAGATAGACGCGCACCCAGGCGCGCTCGACCTCGGGCGTGAACGCGTCGGCGAGCCCGCGCTCCAGGGTCCAGATCAGCGCCTCGCCGACCGCCTTGTAGTGGTGAGTCCTTCACGCCGTAGCCGACGTGGCGCGCGCCAAGCTCCATCAGCTTCGGCACAAGCGCGTCGAGATCGGTGAGGCTGTGCACCGCCATCGCGAGCATCACCATCAGCTTGCGCTTCTGGTCGCGCATGTCCTCCGGGAACATCGGGCGCAGGCTCGGCGCGATGTAGAACAGCCGCTCATAGAACAGGTCGGCGGCGACGCCCGCGATCGGCACGACGAGGTCGAAGGTCTTGCGCACGAGCTTGATGTCGGTCTCGGTCGGCGCGGTGTTGGTCTGCGGGGTGTGCACGGCGGTCCTCTGTGGTTGGCGATGAACTGGAACCCATTTGTCGCGTGCGCGGCGCGTGCGGTTCGGCGACAGACTCGTATTGGCGCGTGTTTGATTTGTATCGTTGGTATCTGGGCCGCGCGGTATACGGTTAATGCGTACCGAAGCAAACACCAGCCGACGTTGCGGCGCGCGCCGCAGAAGCGCTGCGCAGCGCGCGAAACCGACGCGTTCCGGCGCGAAACCTTCGCGCTGCCGCGCGAGCAGGCGCGCGCGAAGGCGCGCGAGGTGTTCCGCCGCTTCCCCAAGCCCGCCTACATGACCGAGATCGAAAGCTGGCGCGAACTGCCCGACGGGCGCATCGAATTCACGATGCGGCGCCTGCCGACGGCGGATTGAGGACGTCATTGCGAGGAGCGTCAGCGACGAAGCAATCCAGCCGTCTCAACAAGCTGGATTGCTTCGCTGCGCTCGCAATGACGGTGGGCTCGTAAGGAGGCGCATGATGCGCAGGTTCTGGCGCGGTCTTGTCATCTTCCTGATCGGCGGCGTGCTCGGCACCGGCGTTCGGCGTCGCGCTCGGCTTCTTCGTCTATCCGTTCGTGTTTCCGCCGCCGGCCGCGATGGATCAGCTCAGCGAGGCCGACAAGGCGAAGCTGGTCGCGACCGGCACGTTCATCCACGCCAATCCGTCCGATCCGATCCACTGGGGCACGCGGCAAGGTCAGCGTCTATGAGCGCGCGGTGTTCCTCGAACCGGATTTCGAGGTCGGGCCGGGACCGGCGTTCCACGTCTATCTCGTGCCGAAGGCCGGCATCCGCCAAAGCTCCGATCTCGGCGACGCGATGTTCGTCGATCTCGGCGGCCTGCGCGCCTTCAAGGGCAGCCAGCGCTACGCCGATCCCGGCCGGCGTCGACCTGAAGAACTATCCAGAGCGTGATCATCTGGTGCCGGCAGTTCAGCGTGCTGATCTCGCCGGCGGATCTGGCGGCGAAATAGGTGCTCGCCGCCCTCGCCGATCTTTCCGTCTTCGAACTCTGCTGATCGCCGCGATGGCGATCGTCGCCTCGATGATCGGCGGCGTCGCGGGCTACGGCACCGGCGCGCTGATGCCGCTGGTGCTGGTGCCGATCGTCGGCGCCGAGCCGGTGGTGCCGATCATCGCGATCTCGGCGCTGTTCACCAATTCGAGCCGCGTCGTTCGCGTTCTGCGACGGTGATCGACTGGCGCCGCGCCCTGCTCATCGTCGCCTGCGCGCTGCCCGACCACGATGCTCGGCGCCTGGGGCTACACCCTGCTCACCGGCCGCGGCGCCATGCTGGTGATCGGCAGCATGATGGTGCTGAGCGTGCCGCTGCGCCGGCTGTCGAGACGGCACGGACTGACGCTGGGCGAAGGCGGGCTCGCGGTCGCGTCCGTGCTCTGGGGCTTCGTGGTCGGCGGCACCAGCGGCGCCGGCATCATCCTGCTCTCGCTGCTGATGGCGGTCGGCCTGCAGGGCGCCGCCGTGATCGCCACCGACGCGGCGATCTCGGTCACGATCGGCATCATCAAGATCGGCGTGTTCGGCGTGTTCGGCGCGGTCACCGCCAAGGTGGTCGCGGTCGCGCTGCTGATCGGCGTGGTGGCGTTTCCCGGCGCGTTCCTCGCCAAGGCGATCGTCGACCGCCTGCCGGTGCATGTGCACACCGCGATCCTCGACGCGGTGGTGATCGGCGGCGGGCTGCTGATGGTGATCGGGGCGCTCGATCCGATGATCACGGCCACTTCACCACCGGCGGCATGGAGGAGAGGATCGAGTCGACATTGCCGCCGGTGCGCAGGCCGAAAATCGTGCCGCGGTCGTAGAGCAGGTTGAACTCCACGTAGCGGCCGCGGCGCACGAGCTGCTCCTCGCGCTCGGCCTCGCTCCATGGCGTCGCGAAATTGCGCCGCACCAGCTCGGGATAGATCTTCGAGGAACGCGCGCCCGACATCCTGCGTGAACGCGAAGGCCGCGTCCCAGTCGCTCTCCAGATAGTCGTAGAAGATGCCGCCGATGCCGCGCATCTCCTTGCGGTGCTTGAGATAGAAATACTCGTCGCACCAGGTCTTGAATTTCTCGTAGGGCGCGATCGCCGGATGCGCGTCGCACGCCGCCTTCATGGCGGCATGGAAGGCGAGCGTGTCGGGATCGTCCTGCGTGCGGCGGCGATCGAGCACGGGCGTCAGGTCGGCGCCGCCGCCGAACCACGCCTTGGTGGTGACGACGAAGCGCGTGTTCATGTGCACGGCCGGCACATGCGGATTGTGCAGGTGGGCGATCAGCGAAATGCCCGAGGCCCAGAAGCGCGGGTCGTCCGCGCGCCCGGAATCTCCTTGCGGAATTCCGGCGCGAACTCGCCATGCACGGTCGAGACAATGCACGCCGACCTTCTCGAACACGCGGCCGTTCATCATCGACATCACGCCGCCGCCGCCCGGCTTGCCCGAATGGTCGGTGCGGCTCCCACGGCGTGCGCACGAAGCGGCCCGGCGCGCGGTCGCTCAGCGGCGCGCCGGCCGGCAGCGCATCCTCCACGGCCTCGAACGCCGCGCAGATGTCGTCGCGCAACTGCTCGAACCACGCGCGCGCGCGCGACTTTCGCGCGGCGATCAAGGGGTCTTCGGTCGGCGTGCTCATGGGCCGTCAGCCCATAGCACAAATCGCGGCAGCGATTGCCGGTCAGGCTTTCGCGAGACCCGGGAGGACGGCGGGCGCGTCATCCCGCGGCGGCATTTCGGCGAGCTCGCCGTGCTCGAGAAAATTCCGGCCTGCGAGCCCGCGTAGTAGCCCCAGCGGAACGCGGTCCACCGCAAGCCTTCGCCGAGCGCGGCGCGCTTGGCGAACACGAGGTGCGGAACGAGTGCGTGTCCGAGCGGCGCTTGTCGCGGATCGTCGTAGTACTGCGCGATCTTGCTCCACGCCCATGCCGGCGCGTCGCGAGCCATGCCGGGACTATGACGTTGCACAGGCGCTCGACGTCGAGCAGCGCCTTGGCGGCGCCGGTGCCGCTGACCGGGCAGGCGGTCGAAAACGCGTCGCCGACCAGCGCGACGCCCGGGCTGCAGCACATTGTCGGTCGCGACGAGATCGACCGGACGGATCTTCAGCGGGCCTTTGACGCGCAACGCGCCGGTGAACTGCGCAAGCTCCGGCAGGCTTTCGGCGATCGTTGCGGCGGGGTTGTCGCGCAGCGCTTGAGCCACGGATCGTTCAGCGCGCGATAGACGAACAGGTTCGCGCGCCCGCCGGAGGCGAGCGGAAACAGCGTCAGATAGGCGACGCGATGGATCGGGTCTTCGCCGAAGTAGGTCAGTGCGTCGAACGGCCAGTGCGACGGCCTCGACATCGAAGCCGATCGAGACCGAATGGCAACGGCTGATCTCGCGGCGCTCGCCGACCATGCCGGCCATCACGCCGTTCGCGCCGATCACGAGACGCGCCGAAATCTGTTCGCCGCCGGTCAGCGTCAGCGATCTGCCGCTCGGCGGCTGACGCGCAACGTCCGTCACCTTGCGTCTGCACGAACGTGACGCCGGGCGGGATCGAGGCCGCGCAGCCGGTTCACCAGCGCGCTGTATTCGATGCCGTATTCCGTCGATCGGCTTGACCTCGGCGAGGCGGCCGAGCCGCGCGACCCAGATGTCCCGGTAGCGCAGCGCGGCCGGAAGCACCTCGTCGAGCACGCCGGCCTTGCGCAGCGTCTCGACGTGCGGCTCTTCGAGCTTCTCGCAGCGAAAGTCCGGACGGCACGTGTCGAACGGATCGATCAGCGTGACCGAATGGCCGGCGCGGCCGAGCATCGTCGCGGCGAGCGAGCCTGCCAGCCCCGCGCCCACAATGGCGATCTCGGTTTCCCGCACCTGTGCCGCCCCGGGACGATCGGCGGACGACGCTAACGGCTCATGCTTACGCCCGAGCTTAATCGGTTCCCGCCGGACGCGCGAGCCGCATGGTCAACGAGACCTTGCGCGATCGCTCAATCCGACGGACCGCGCGCCTGCCGCAGCGCCTCGCCGAGCACCATCGCGCAGGCCATCGCGACATTGAGCGAGCGCAGGCCGGGCCGCATCGGGATCGTGAGCCGCGCGTCGGCGGCGGCATGGACCGCGTCCGGCACGCCGGAGGATTCGCGCCCGAACAGCAGCACGTCGTCCGCCGTGAAGCGGTGGTCGAGATACGAGGTCGTCGCGCGCGTCGTGAACAGCACGAGCCTGAGCGTCGCGGCGCGCCGCCATTGCTCGAACGCCGCCCACGAGGCGTGCCGCGTCAGCGTCACCTGATCGAGGTAGTCCATTCCGGCGCGGCGGAAGGCGCGGTCCGAGACCGGAAAGCCCGCCGGCTCGATGATGTGCGCCGCGACGCCGAGGCAGGCGCGAGGCGCAGAATTGTGCCGGTATTCTGCGCGATGTCGGGCTCGTAAAGGGCGATCTGCATGGCGCATCACGCGGCATCCGCGGCACCTGCGACAAGGCGAAAGCATCGTGTCCGCTGAGCAATTTACGCGGCCTTGTGCGACATGCCGCGATAGCGGGCTTGCCTATGGCCGACAAGGGTGCCAATAGAAGCCGTTCCGGACTGCGCCGCTTCAGGCCTTCCCAGGGCCGGATGCGGCGCGCCCGTTCGCCGCCACCGGGGGCCGTGTGGGGCGATGTCCTTGATGGTCGGTGCGCGGCGGGCTGACCGGCAAGGGGAAAGGGCTTGACTGTGACGACTATCTCCTCGGCCGAGCCGACACGCCGTGATTTCCTCTACATCGCCACGGGCACGGTCGGAGCGGTCGGTGCCGCGGCGGTCGCCTGGCCGCTGATCAGCCAGATGAATCCGGATGCCTCGACGATCGCGGCCGGCGCGCCGATCGAGGTCGACCTCGCGCCGATCGCCGAAGGCCAGGTGATCAAGGTGTTCTGGCGCTCCAAGCCGATCTTCATCGGCCATCGCAGCAAGAAGGAGATCGAGGAGGCGCGCGCCGTCAATGTCGCGAGCCTGCCCGATCCGCAGCCGGACCAGGCGCGCGTCAAGCAGGGCCACGACCAGTGGCTGGTGCTGATCGGCATCTGCACCCATCTCGGCTGCATCCCGCTCGCGCATCAGGGCCAGTATGACGGCTTCTTCTGTCCCTGCCACGGCTCGGTCTACGACACCTCCGGCCGCATCCGGCAGGGCCCGGCGCCGACCAACCTCGCCGTTCCGCCCTACGAGTTCGTCTCCGACACCAAGATCCGCATCGGCTGATCCAACGCCATCATCTTCGCAGGATTGAATAGAATGAGCGGGCCCTCGACCTATCAGCCGCAAAACGCATTCCTGAAATGGTTCGAGGCGCGCCTGCCGATCGGCGGGCTGATCCATTCCTCCTTCGTCGTCTATCCGACGCCGAAGAACCTGAACTACTGGTGGACCTTCGGCGCGATCCTGTCGTTCATGCTCGGCGTGCAGATCGTCACCGGCATCGTGCTGGTGATGCATTACACGCCGCATGTCGACATGGCGTTCAATTCCGTCGAGCACATCATGCGCGACGTGAACTACGGCTGGCTGCTGCGCTACCTGCACTCCAACGGCGCCTCGATGTTCTTCGTCGCGGTCTACATCCACATGTTCCGCGGCCTCTATTACGGCTCCTACAAGGAGCCGCGCGAGGTGCTGTGGATCCTCGGCGTGATCATCTACCTGCTGATGATGGCGACCGGCTTCCTCGGCTACACGCTGCCCTGGGGGCAGATGAGCTTCTGGGGCGCGACCGTCATCACCAACTTCTTCTCGGCGATCCCGATCGTCGGCGAGACGCGTCGTGACCTGGCTGTGGGGCGGCTACGCGGTCGGCAATCCGACGCTGCAGCGCTTCTTCTCGCTGCACTATCTGCTGCCGTTCGTGATCGCCGGCGTCGTCGTGCTGCACATCTGGGCGCTGCACGTGGTCGGGCAGAACAATCCGGCCGGCATCGAGCCGAAGTCGAGCCAGGACACCGTGCCGTTCACGCCCTACGCGACCATGAAGGACGGCTTCATGGTGGTGGTGTTCTGCCTGTTCTTCGCGTGGTTCGTGTTCTACATCCCGAACTATCTCGGCCACGCCGACAACTACATCCCGGCCAATCCGGGCGTGACGCCGACGCACATCGTGCCCGAATGGTACTACCTGCCGTTCTACGCGATCCTGCGCGCGATCCCGAACAAGCTCGCGGGCGTGGTCGCGATGTTCGGCTCGATCCTGATGCTCGCCTTCCTGCCGTGGCTCGACACCTCGCGCGTGAAGTCGGCGACCTATCGCCCGCTCTACAAGCAGTTCTTCTGGGTGTTCGTGCTGGTGTGCCTCGGGCTCGGCTGGCTCGGCTCGAAGCCCGGCCGAAGGCGGCTACGTGATCGCGGCGCGCATCCTCACCGCCTACTACTTCATCCACTTCCTGATCATCTTCCCGCTGCTCGGCCTGATCGAGACGCCGAAGCCGCTGCCGAACTCGATCTCGGAAGCCGTGCTGAAGAAGTCGAAGGCGGCGGTCGTCGCCGCGCTGCTGCTCGCCGTCGGGCTCGGCGCGCGCTGCTTGCTCGGCGCGTGCTCGATCGGCGTTCGCCGCGCGACGCGCCGCAGCCGCCGCGCAACAAGTGGTCGTTCGCGGGCGCCTTCGGCAAGTTCGACCAGGGGCAGTTGCAGCGCGGCTTCAAGGTCTACAAGGAAGTCTGCCAGACCTGCCACGGGCTGAACCTGCTGTCGTTCCGCAACCTCGCCGATCCGGGCGGTCCCGGCTTCACGGTCGCGCAGGCGCAGACGATCGCGGCCGAATACAAGGTGCAGGACGGGCCGAACGACCAGGGCGAGATGTTCGAGCGCAACGGGCGGCTCGCCGACCGCTTCCCGCCGCCGTCGACCTGGAAGAACGAGGCGCAGGCGCGCATGCTCTACAACGGCACGGTGCCGCCCGACATGTCGGTGCTCGCCAAGGCGCGCAGCTACGAGCGCGGCTTTCCGCTGGTTCCTGATCGATGCGCTGCCGTTCTTCGCCTATCAGGAGCACGGCGTCGACTACGTCGTGGCGCTGCTCAAGGGCTACAAGGACAAGCCGCCGCAGGGCTTCACAGCTTCCCGCCGGCGGAAACTACAACGAATACTTCCCCGGCCACTCGATCGCGATGCCGCCGCCGCTGACCGACGGCCGCGTCGAATACACCGACGGCAGCCCGGCGACGGTCGACCAGTACGCCAAGGACGTCGCGGCCTTCATGATGTGGGCGGCCGAGCCGCACCTCGAGGCGCGCAAGCGCATCGGCTTCCAGGTGATGATCTTCCTCGCTGATCTTCGCCGGCCTGATGTACTTCACCAAGAAGAAGGTGTGGCGCGACGTGCACGCGTGAGCCTGTCGAACCGGTCGTCGACGCAGGGCCCCGGTATCTGGGGCCCTTCGCTTCTGTCAAGCGTCGGACGGCAGAGACATTGTCATGACCAAGTCGGTTCTCGGCATCATCGGCGGGTCGGGCGTCTACGACCTGCCGGGCCTGGAGAACGTGCGCGAGGAGCACATCAAGAGCCCGTGGGGCGAGCCGTCCGGCGCCGCTGCGCATCGGCGAGATCGCCGGCCTGCCGGTGGTCTTCCTGCCGCGCCACGACAAGGGCCACCGGCTCTCGCCCTCCGACATCAACTATCGCGCCAACATCGACGTGCTCAAGCGCGCGGGCGTGACCGAGCCTCGTGTCGCTCTCGGCCTGCGGCTCGTTCAAGGAGGAGTTTCCGCCCGGCACCTTCGTGCTGATCGACCAGTTCGTCGACCGCACCCACAAGCGCGAAATCCTCGTTCTTCGGCAGGGGCTGCGTCGCGCATGTCTCGATGGCGCATCCGGTGAGCCCGCGCCTGCGCATCCACATCGCCAACGCGGCGCTGGCCGAGGGCATCGAGGTCAAGCGCGACGGCACCTATGTGTGCATGGAAGGCCCGCAGTTCTCCACGCTACGCGGAGAGCATGACCTACAAGCAGCTCGGCTATTCGGTGATCGGCATGACCAACATGCCGGAGGCGAAGCTCGCGCGCGAGGCGGAGATTTGCTACGCGACCGTCGCGATGGTGACCGACTTCGACTGCTGGCACCCCGACCACGACGCCGTCACCGTGCAGGACATCATCAAGGTGCTGACGCGCGAACGCCGAGAAGGCGAAGCAGCTGGTCGCGCGGCTCGCGCGCGATTTCCCGCGCGAGCACGAGCCGTGCCCGATCGGCTCCGACCGCGCGCTCGACACCGCGCTGATCACCGCGCCGGAGGCGCGCGATCCGGAACTGCTGAAGAAGCTCGACGCGGTGGCGGGCCGGGTGCTGCGCGGCTAGCCGAACCAGACGTCCACGATGCGCTCGGTCGAAGGACTGAGCTCGATGTTCGCGCGATCCGGGCGATGGTCTCGCGTGAGCGCGTCGCCCGTGTGGTAGACCCGCAGAATCTTGCCGAGGAAGAACCGCTTCACGAACGATTGGCCGAGGGAAATGGTTTCGGCGCCGCCAGTGAGCACGCGCCTCAGCGGGAAGGGGTCTTCGCCCTCGGCTTTCAGGCCGCGTGCCGCGATCCACGGCCAAGGCACTTCCCCACCTTCCGTGGAAGCCTGGAGGTTTCGGACATCGCAGGTGGATTTGGAATCGAGCATGACCTCGATCGAATTGTCACGCGCGTGGATACGGACTCCCTTGAGTGGCTTTCCCTTGCCCCAATAGTTGGCCGGGTCCTGCGGGAGGATGATCGTCGTTGATACGGTCGAGATGCACTGGAGCACAATCCCGGTCGGCGGCTCGGCGACAAAGTCGAAGTCTTGGATGCCGTCTTTCGGAGGTACGACATAGAACCACGGTTCGAGCGAAGGGTCGGTCCAGCCGGACGTCGGGACTTTGCCATCGGCCACGATGCCTACCTGAGGCGGCAGGGACTTTAGAATGAAGATCGATGCGGAATTGACAGACAACACGCGCTGCATGTTTGTTCTCCTCTCGGTCATTGACCGACTAAAGGTAGAACTGAAAGTCGCGCGTGAGTGTGAACCACCTCACACTTTCTTTGCACAACGCGGTCACCGTGCAGGACATCATCACGGTACTCAGTGCGAACGCCGAGAAAGCGAAGCAGCTGGTCGCGCGGCTCGCGCGCGATTTCCCGCGCGAGCACGAGCCGTGCCCGATCGGCTCGGACCGCGCGCTCGATAGTGCGCTGATCACGGCGCCGGAGGCGCGCGATCCGGAACTGATCCGGAAGCTCGATGCGGTGGCGGGACGGGTGCTGAGGAAGATGGCCTAACGATAAGGGTCGTTCGGGTCGTAGGTGTTCATCTGCGAAGGGTCCGGCGGCTGGCGGTTGTGATACAGGATCAGGATTCCGCCAAAAATGCTCCACAGCACCGCATGCACGATCGCAAGCTTCATCGCGTAAATGTTCTCGAAGAAATCGAACGAGCTCCTGTTCCCAAGATACATGACCATTGCGGAGAGGAGGCCGAGCGCGATTGCCAAGAGCCCGCCGAGCGTACCCTTCCGACGCGTCCACGTCTGCTCCTTGGTGGGCGCGGACCCCTCCTGGGCCCGGCGCGGTCGTGTAGTCCGGCGCGTTGCGATTGAACCAGCGAAAAACAATCAGGCCGGCGACTGCGCAAAACAGGCCGTACATGATCGCAAACTCCGCCGCATCCTCCTGGCGCATGGACCTGGGCGAGCGGAGCTCGACGACATAAAGCAGGATCGCGGTGACGATGCCGAACGCGATCACCCCCAGGCCTGCACGGATCCCGATCTTGCGCGACTGCGCCGCCTCCGCGGTTTCTTCCGCCATCGCTACAGCTTCACGCCCGGAATGCTGAGACCGCCGAGCAGGTTGCCGAACACGGTCACAATCGCTGCTGAGATCACAAAGATGATAATCGAGAAAATAATTGCCGCCGGAATGGCGGCGAACATCCATTTGATCATGATGACGACAAGCCGCCAGAACGGAACATGAATATCGGCGATCGCGACGCGATGCGGCGCGGCAGGTGGTTGAACGGACATGGTGGCCTCCCCCGGTTGTGCCTGCCGCCATGGTTGGCCAAAGTGTCACAATCCGCAATGGGGGAAATGCCATGCGCATCGTCGATCTCAACAACGAGCCGCGCGAGAAATGGCGCGATGGCGTGCTCACGCGCATGCGCGTGTCGGCGAAGAACGGCGGCACGCAGCTCTGCCTGTTCGAGCAGTGGTGCGAGCCCGGCCACGGCGCGCCGACCCACCTGCATGCGGTCGAAGAGGTGCTGCACGTGCTCGAAGGCGAGGCCGACGTGTGGGTCGGCGCGCGGCATGAAACCCTGACGCCCGGCCAATTGATGATCGTGCCGGCCGGCATCAAGCACGGTTTTTCCAACAGCGGCTCAGGCACGCTGCACATCCAGTCGACGCTTGCCGCGCCGGTGTTCGAGGCGGCCTACGACGACAAGCGCGAGACGCCCCGAAGGTGGTTGCCGGGCTGACCACAAGAGTGGATTGTTCGCGCCGTTCGTGGTTATGGATTCCGGGTTCGCCGCTGCGCGGCGCCCCGGAATGACAAAATGACCTCTCCCGTCCTCGAAAACGACCTTGCCGCCGCGATCCGCTCGATCCCGGATTATCCCAAGCCCGGGATCATGTTCCGCGACATCACCACCTTGCTCGGCAATGCGCGTGCGTTCCGCCGTGCGGTCGACGAGTTGGTGCAGCCCTGGGCTGGCGCGAAGATCGACAAGGTCGCCGGCATCGAGGCGCGCGGCTTCATCATCGGCGGCGCGGTGGCGCATCAGGTCTCGGCTGGCTTCGTGCCCATCCGCAAGAAGGGTAAGCTGCCGCATCAGACCGTGCGCATGGCCTACCTGCTCGAATACGGCTCGGACGAGATGGAGATGCACGTCGATGCGGTGCACAAGGGCGACCGCGTGGTTCTGGTCGACGACCTGATCGCGACCGGCGGCACCGCCGAGGGCGCGGTGAAACTGTTGCGCCAGGTCGGCGCCGAGGTGCTCGCCGCCTGCTTCATCATCGACCTGCCGGACCTCGGCGGCGCCGAGAAGCTGCGCAAGCTCGGCGTGCCGGTGCGCACGCTGATTTCCTTCGAGGGGCACTAGGCCGCTCGCCGCCCCGCCGCGCTTTGGCCTTTTTATTGGAATACAACGTTACATTGTTACCGCTTCTTCGCATCGGGGTCGGCGAAAGCGCACCGGCTCCGTGACGCCTGATCTCGCTTGCCGGGGGAGAGCGACATGCCCGAATGCCTGGAATGGGCCACCGAACGCATTGAAAGCTGCAATGAGTGGCGCGACGAAGGCCACAACGAATGCTCCGACTGGGACGACCGCTGCTGCGACTGGTGGCCGTGCTCATGGGCTTGCAAGATCATCACCTGGATCTGCGTCGGCTTCGTCTGGATCGCGAGCTGGGTGTGCGTCGGCTGGACCGTGGTGACAACGACGGCTTGCGTCCTTTGGGATGTCGTCACGACCGTAGTCAATGCAGTCCTCGTCACGCTGGAGTCGTTGCTGGGGTGGGTTCTTTCGGCGATTGCGTTCATCATCGAGCTGATCGAGATGATTCCCATCCTCGGCACGCTGGTGCGCTGGATCATCAACATCGTGACGACGATTGTCGCGACGATCGTTTCGCTCGGCGACGCTCTCCTCGGACTGATCGGCATTCGCCCGGAGAAGAAGCTGCGCGTCTGCACGGTGATCCTGCGCGACGAGGCTGGCAATCCGGTCGCGCCGGTGTCCTACGCGGTGGATCTGCTGCAGGTCGCCGCCAACGTATTCAAGCGTGACGCCAATGTTCGCCTCGTGCCGCTCGCGCCGTTCAAATACGACTCCGGCTTTGCCGGCGCGCCGATCGTAACCGCCGATTGGGTCGTCACCGAGAGCGGCGGCAGCGACGGCGATACGCTCGACGCGCCTTGCAACGCCGGGAGCGACTGGTGGCTCGGCGGATCGAAATTCCAGTTCAAAGTGAGCACGAACTGCTTCTTCGGTGCTTGGCGCCGCGTCACCGGATACGGCTCCCCGGTCACTTGTTTCGTGATCCGCAGCATCCCGGGTGCGTTTGGCTGCTCGCTCTGGATCACGGACTACCTGACGGTGATCCAGCAGGCGCCGGTCCGTCCGCCGGGGCTGATCAATCGGCGGGTACTGGCGCACGAGGCCGGGCACTCGACCAACCTCTGGCATGTCAACGCGGGCAGCAACCCGACCAATTTAATGGGCGTGCCGTGGACCGCAGCAGTTCCCGATCTGACCCAGTCGCGCCTGGAGGACTGGCAGGTGCTGCTGGTGCGCGCGTCCCGCCACGTCACGTATTTCTAACGGAGGATGCCATGGCACGCGAAGTATTGCGGTTTCATCATCCCTCGCAACTTGCCGGCTTGAGTGTGTGGCCGTGGCGACGGATGCGTGGCGTCTCTGGTTTCGAGATCGCGGACGAGCAGGTCCCAGCGGAAAAGCGCAAGCAATGGCAGCGAGAACTGCGCAGTCATGCAGTGGCATGCGGTTGCGACATCGCGGCGCTCGGCATGACTCTCGGGATCGTAGGCTACGGCCTGTGGGTCGGCCTCGCCACAGACCGGATGTTTGGCGCTGCAACCGCAATTGGCTTGGTGTCGTCGGCAATCGTGGGGCTGATCGTCGGCAAGTTTGCCGGGCTTGGCCGCGCGAGCGGCAAGCTGAAGCAGACGATCAGCCGCATCCAGGGCGAATGGCCCGCCGCGCCGCTGCCAGAACCGGAGCACGGCATGATGTGTGGCTGAGCGCGAAGCCTGGCTATACTCGGATACCGCAATGTTGCTGATCGGTTGAACCTGCCGCCGAAGCGCGCGAAGGCGGGCGGGGAGAGAGGTGCTCTTGGCAACTCATTGGAAAGCGTGCTCTCCCGGGCTCGCGCGAAGCCTTCATCGGTGGCGTTCGCTACCCTCTGCGCAGGCGGAGGAGGGAAAACGGCATTCTTGGCTCGGCCCCTTTGAACCTTCCGGCCCCCGGCAGCGACTAATCGTTAACCATACCGTCTTGGCCAGAAGGGGACCCTGCCATGACACTCACCCGCGCCATCGCTTTCGCCGCCTTTGCAGCCATTGTCATCGCCGGCGTCACCGGCCCGGCCGGTTCCTCGGCCACGGCGTCGTGCGGCGCCATTGTCCAGATCCAGGACCCCGGCCTGCGCGCCAGCTTCGCCAAATTCGAGGCCCAGCAGTCCGCGACCGCCTCCAAGATCTGCGCTGCCTCTCGCAACGCCGGTCTCTAATCCCGGCCAACCTTATCTTGCGCCATGATGGGCTCATGTGCCGGGCCTGCATGCCCACCCAGCCTAGGAACGATCGCGCCAGCGATCACGCTCGGCACGGCGGGTAAATGCGCCACACTTGATGGCGTTTTGTGCGCGGGCTCTTGACCCTCGCGGGCGCGCGCGGCACCGTTCCCGATACTTCGGGAGACCCGCATGGTCGGCCGCCGCTTCCTCGGCATCGTGCTCGCAGGTTTGATCGTTGCGTCGGCCGCGCCGGCCGGCGCCGCGAGCTGGTTCGAGCTCAACTTCGGCCTGTCCGGCCCGCGCTACGATGCCCTGGTGCCGCTGTGCGACGATCCGCGGCGTGCTCGAGCCAGATCCAGCTCCAAGTTCGGCCACAAGGAAAGCGAGTACTGGAGCTCGAACCTGGAGATCCTCGGTATCGAGCGCGATCCGCGAGGTCGCCTTCCGGCCGTGGCACGGGGCGCCGCAGGCGATCCCGCGCCGGTTCTGCAACGGCGTCGCCCGCGTCTCCGACGGCACCCGCCACGCCGTCCACTATTCGATCCTCGAGACCTCGGGCTGGCTCGGCGTCGGCTGGGGCGTGGAATGGTGCGTGGTCGGCCTCGACCGCAACTGGGCCTATAACCCGTCCTGCCGTATGGCACGGCCGATTGACAGCTTTCCACAGGGCGGCCGCGTGCTGTGGATGTCCATGCTTTGTCCGTAATTGTTCTTGATATGTTCTAATTACGCGCGTACACTTTCACCCGGTGCAACGGGAAGTGAGGGAGGCGTCCATGCGCCGCTTGTGGAGTTGCGATAGCCGGTTCACTGTTTGGTGCTCGTGCTGCTGGCGGGCGAAGCCGCCGCGCAGGACCCGCGCCAGAACGAGCCCGGCAAGTTCGATTTCTATGTCCTGGCGCTGTCCTGGTCGCCGTCCTACTGCGAGCAGGCCGGCGAGCGCGCCCCGAAGCAGCAATGCGGCGCGCGGCCGTTCTCGTTCGTGGTGCACGGGCTGTGGCCGCAATACGAGAAGGGGCTTTCCGGAGTTCTGCCAGAACCCGGCGCCGCGGCTCGACCGCAACATCGTCTCGTCGATGCTCGACCTGATGCCGGCGACGCGCCTGATCTTCCACGAGTGGGACAAGCACGGCGTCTGCTCCGGCCTGCCGGCGCGCGGCTATTTCGAGACGATCCGCAAGGCGCGCGCCGCGGTGAAGATCCCGCCGGAATATCTCGAGCCGAAGACCGCCATGACGGTCACGCCCGACGAGGTCGAGGACGCCTTCGTCAAGGCCAATCCCGGCCATGAGCCGCGCCGGCATCGCGGTGACCTGCGGCGGTCACGCGCCTGAGCGAAGTGCGCATCTGTCTTTCGCGCGACCTGCAGTTCCGCGACTGCGCCGAAATCGACCAGCGCGCCTGCCGCCGCGACAAGCTCACCATGCCGCCGGTGCGCGGCGGAGCATAGGCAGCGGAGCATTCGCGGCATCATCCTCGGGCGCAAGTCCGGAGGATGAGGTCTGTATAGTGTGGCGATGAACTATCGCCACGCGTTCCACGCCGGAAATTTCGCCGACGTCGTCAAGCACGCGGTCGCTGGCGCGCATCATCGCGCACCTGAAGGAAAAGCCGGCCGCGTTCCGCGTGATCGATACCCATGCGGGCGCCGGCGCTGTACGATCTCGCCGGTCCCGAGGCGAGCCGCACCGGCGAATGGCGCGATGGCATCGGCAAGCTCGCCGGCGGCGCAGCTTCGCGCCTGCGATGCGCGCGCTGCTCGCGCCCTATCTCGATGCGGTCGCGGCGTTCAACGGCGATGCCCTCAAGGTCTATCCGGGATCGCCCGCGCTGGCGCAGAGCTGGTTGCGCCCGCAGGACCGGCTGGTCGCCTGCGAGCGCGAACCGAGCCGCCGCGCAGGCGCTGGCCGCGCGCATGCGCGGCGACAATCGCGTCAAGGCGGTCGCGATCGACGGCTATACGGCGCTCAACGCCTATGTGCCGCCGAAGGAGCGGCGCGGCCTCGTGCTGATCGATCCGCCGTTCGAGCAGCCGGACGAGTTCGACCGCCTCGCACAGAGCGCTCGGCAACGCCCACCGCAAATGGCCGACCGGCATCTACGTGCTCTGGTATCCGATCAAGGACACGCGCGAGACCGAAGCGCTTCGCGCGCCGTCTCGCCCGGCTCGGCATTGCCGCGCATGCTGCGCGCCGAGCTGACGCTTCCGGGCCGGGGCGATGAGCGCCTGCGCGGCAGCGGACTCGTCCTGGTCAACCCGCCCTGGAGGCTCGAAGCCGAGCTCGGCGTTCTGCTTGCCCGGCGCTGGCCGACGTGCTGGCGGGCGCTTCCGGCAAGGGCGGGACGCGGATCGACTGGCTGACCGGCGAAAAGTGAAAGGTGCGGCGGTGCGCCTCTTTCCAGCCGGTTCCGGTTGATGTCTACTCTAGCGTGCTGGCTTTGACGTTCCGCCTCCCTCGGGGGGCCGGCGGAAATGACTGCGGGGTGCCGACGCTTTTCCCGTTGCGTGAATGTCCGGCCGAGCTGCCGCGCCGTGGGGGCCGGCGGCGGAGCAATTGGGAAAGGGAGCTTCCCGATGGCGCAGGGTGGTAGTGGTCAAGTTCTTCAACAGCGAGCGTGGCTACGGATTCATCAAGCCGGACGACGGCGGACGCGACGTGTTCGTGCACATTACGGCGGTCGAGCGCGCCGGCCTGAAATCGCTCAACGAAGGTCAGCGCATCAACTTCGATGTCGAGCCCGACAAGAAGGGCAAGGGTCCGAAGGCCGTGAACCTGGTGGTCACCGGCTGACCTGTCTTCTGCTTTGCTGTGAACATGACGCGCACATGCGCGCCTTGCTCCCGGATTCTGCAGAAATGATGATCCTGCGCTCCTCGCCGCCCTCGCCGTTCGGCCGCAAGGTCAAGCTCGCGATCGGCATTCTCGGTCTCGACAGGGACGTCACGATCGAGAAGGCCGATCCGACCGACGCCAACGACACGATCCGCAAGCAGAATCCGATCGGCAAGATTCCCGCGCTGATCATCGAGGACGGCACGGTGCTCTACGACTCGCCGGTGATCCTGGAATATCTCGATCACCGCGCCGGCGGCGGCCAAGATCATCCCGCAGGAGCCGAACGCGCGCTTCGCGGCGCTGACACTTGCAGGCGCTGTGCGACGGCATTCTCGATGCCTGCATCCTGCTGGTCTACGAGGGCCGCTGGCGCCCGGCCGAGAAGCACGAGCAGAAGTGGATCGACCATCAGCGCGGCAAGGTGAAGCGCGCGCTCGATGTGCTCGAAGCCGCGCCGCCGGCGCTCGATGCGCTCCCGAATGTCGGGCAGATCACGCTCGCCTGCGCGCTCGGCTACGGCGACCTGCGCTTCGAGGGGAAGTGGCGCGAGAACTATCCGCGCCTCGTGAAGTGGCTCGACGAATTCGCCGCGCAAGTTCCGGCGTTCGAGAAAACGAGAGTCACCGCCTAGAACCGATAGTTCACGCCGAGCCGGAACACGTTCGACGAAAACCCGTTGTTGACGCCGGTCAGCACATAGCTGCGGTCGTCGAGCCGGACGTAGAGATATTCCGCCTTGGCCGACCAGTTCGGCGTCAGCCCGACCTCGACACCACCGCCGAGGGTCCAGCCGAGATGCGTTTGCGACTCGCTGATGCCGGCAAACTCGATCCGGCCGCCGCCATAGGCAAGACCGCCGGTCAGGTAGATGAGCACGTTGTTCATTGCGTAGCCGGCACGGCCGCGCACGGTGCCGAACCACGGGTTGGAGAACTTGAAGGCCGCGAAGGTATCGTTGGCGTCCGAGCCCTGAAGGTCGGCTTCGAGGCCGAACACGAACTGATTGAACTGCCAGTTGTAGCCGATCTGCCCGCCGCCCATCACGCCATCGGGACTGCCGCGCCCAGTTGGTCACCTTGCCCCACTGGTAGCCGAGGTTCACGCCGACATAGACGCCGTTCCAGTTGTAGCCGTTGAACGGCGCGGCGGCGTAGGCCGGTGCCTTGCCGTAGAGATCGGCGGCGGCGGCCGGCGTGGCGATCAGCGCGGCGGCGAAAGCGGCGGCGCGGAGTAATAGTCTTCATTGTTCTCTCAGCTCCCTGCGAATGGGCCGCGGGTGGCGATCCGGCTTGACCGGATCGCCACCCGCCCCAAGGTCATCCCCGCCCCGTGATGACCGCTTCCGTGCCCGTGCGTCCACTTTCGCGGCCTTTGAGTTAAACTTTCTTAAAATGCCACCGGTTGCACGCGCCCTGCTTGCGCGTAGCCTTAAGCGACCGTGTATCGTGCGGCTGGCGAGGGCGGATTCGATTCACCATGAGGCGCGGGCATTAAGTGAAATGACGGATCAGATTCCCCGCGCCGCGCTGGTGACCGGCGCCGCGCGCCGCATCGGCCGCGCGATCGCGCTGGCGCTGCATCGAGGCGGGCTATGCGGTCGCCATCCAGGCGAACCGCTCGGTCGCGGAAGCGGAAAGCCTGCGCGACGAGATCGCGCGCGCCGGCGGGCGCGCCGCCGTGGTGCGCGCCGACCTTGCCGATCACGCGGCGGTGGCCGGACTGTCGTGCCGGCGGCGGCCGGCCGCGATCGGGCCGCTGACCTTGCTGGTCAACAACGCGTCGACGTTCGAGCCGGACGCGATCGGCGCGCTCGACGCCGCGCGCTTCGACCGGCAGTTCGCCGTCAACCTGCGCGCGCCGCTGTTTCTCGCCGAGGCCTTCGCCGCGCAGGCGCAGGACAGTGCGAATGCCTCGATCGTCAACATCCTCGATCAGCGCGTGTTCAAGCTCACGCCGCACTTCGTCTCCTACACGCTGGCGAAAAGCGCGCTGCATGCGGCGACGCGCATGCTGGCGCAGGCGCTCGCGCCCAACGTGCGCGTCAACGCGGTCGCGCCGGGTCCGACCATCGCGAGCGCGCGGCAGCAGCGCGGAGGACTTCGCCCGCCAGGCGGCGGCGGTTCCGCTCGGCCACGGGCCGAGCGCGGAGGAGATCGCCGCGGCGGTCGTCTATCTCGCCGGCGCGCGCAGCATCACCGGCGTGACGCTCGCGGTCGACGGCGGCCAGCATCTGGCGTGGCAGACGCCGGACACGGGCGTTGCCGAATGAATTCGGTTCAGCCGGCCGAGGACGTCGATTTCGACAGCGAAGTTCCGGTGCTGATCATCGGCGCCGGCGCCGCCGGGCTTGTGCGCGGCGCTCGCCGCGAGCGAGGCCGGGATCGAGCCGGTGGTGATCGAGCGCGACGCGGTGCCGGCCGGATCGACCGCATTGTCGGCCGGGCTCATTCCGGCGGCGGGCACGCGCTTCCAGCGCGCGCGGGGCATCGCGGATTCCGCCGAGCTGTTCGCCGAGGACATCGCGCGCAAGGCGCATGGCGAGGCGGACGCGAAGCTCGTGCGCGCGGTCGCGAGCGATGCGGGCCCGCTGGTCGAATGGCTGGCGGACACCTACGCGATGCCGTTCGAGGTCATCACCGACTTCAACTATCCGGGCCATTCGGCGCACCGCATGCACGGACTGCCGAGCCGCACCGGCGCCGAACTGATCGACCGGCTGCGCGGCGCCGTCGAGGCGCGCGACATTCCGATCTTGACCGGGCGCGTCGCCGAGACGCTGTTCGCCGACGAGGACGGCTTCATCGAGGGCGTCGAGGTGATGGCGCGCGACGGCGCGCGCGAGACGCATCGGCTGCGGCGCGCTGGTGCTCGCCTGCAACGGCTATGGCGGCAACGCCGAGCTGGTGCGGCGCCACATTCCCGAAATGGCCGACGCGCTCTACTTCGGCCATCCCGGCAATCAGGGCGACGCCGTGCTGTGGGGCGAGGCGCTCGGCGCGCGGCTTGCGCGCGCTCAGCGGCTATCAGGGGCACGGCTCGGTCGCGACGCCGCACAACATCCTGATCACCTGGGCGGCGATCATGGAGGGCGGCTTTCAGGTCAACGCGCAAGGTCGCCGCTTCTCCAACGAGGCGCTCGGCTATTCGGAAGCGGCCGCCGAGGTGCTGCGTCAGCCGGGCGGCATCGCGTTCGACATTTTCGATGCGCGCATCGCGGGCGTGGCGCGGCAGTTCGAGGATTTCAGGAATGCCGAGAAGGCCGGCGCGCTGATCGACGGCCGACATCGATCGACGCGCTGGCGGCGCGCATCGGCGTTGCCGGCGGATGCGTTGCAGAGCGAACTGAACGAGATCGATGCGGGCCGCGGCAAGCCGGATCGCTTCGGCCGCGTGTTCGCAGCGGACAAGCAACTGGCCGCGCCGTACTGCGCCATCAAGGTGACCGGCGCGCTGTTCCACACGCAGGGCGGGCTCGCGATCGACAGCCAAGCGCGCGTGCTGGACGCGAAGGGCAGGCCGTTTCCAAATCTGTTCGCGGCCGGCGGCGCGGCGGTCGGCGTGTCGGGCTCGCAGGGCGTCGGGCTATCTGTCGGGCAACGGCCTGCTGACCGCGACGGTGTTCGGCCGCATCGCGGGCCAATCGGCGGCGAAGCTGTAAGGCGGATATCGGGTGGTTGCGCGGCGTCGCGCTCGCCATATCGTGCGGCAACGGAGGATCGCCATGAGCCGTTCCGCGCACGCCCGAAAGCCCGCAACCGAACGACATCGCCGATCGTGTTGCCGCGCTCGACTGGGAGCGCATCGGCGGCGAACTCGATTCGTTCGGCTGCGCCACGACGGGCGCGCTGCTGACGCGCGGACGAGTGCGCGGCGATGTCGTCGCGCTACGACGAGGACGGCATCTACCGCTCGCGCGTGATCATGGCGCGGCACGGCTTCGGCCGCGGCGAGTACAAGTATTTCGCCTATCCGCTGCCCGAAACGGTCGCGGCGCTGCGCGCCGCGCTCTATCCGCCGCTCGCCGAGGTCGCGAACCGCTGGAACGAGCAGATGGGGCTCGAGCAGCGCTTTCCCGGCCGAGCACGCCGGCTTATCTCAAGCGCTGCCACGCGGCCGGACAGACGAAGCCGACGCCGCTGCTGCTGCAATACGGCGCCGGGCGACTACAATTGCCTGCACCAGGACGTCTACGGCGAACTGGTGTTCCCGCTGCAGGTCGCGTTCCTGCTGTCGCGGCCGGATGAGGATTTTTCCGGCGGCGAGTTCGTGCTCACCGAGCAGCGCCCGCGCATGCAGTCGCGCGCCGAGGTCGTGCCGCTGCGGCAGGGCGAGGGCGTGATCTTCCCGGTGCACCACCGCCCGGTGCAGGGCACGCGCGGCGTCTACCGCGTCAACATGCGCCACGGGGTGAGCCGCCTGCGCTCCGGCAAGCGCCACACGCTCGGGATCATTTTCCACGACGGGAAGTAACCCGTGTCCCGGGCGCAGCGCAGTACGAAGTAATGCGCTGCAGACCCGGGACCGCCAGAGGCTTGGGCGGTCCCGCATCTGCGGTGCACCGCCAAGCGCGCTGCACCGCGTGCGGGACACAAGTCTGGCTTCGCTGCGGCCGAATCCCTATTTTGCGCCCATGGTTCGGACGACCCCAAAGCCAACATCGAGCCCGTACTTGAGCCCGACCTCGACGAGGAAGAGGACGAGGCGAGTCTGCCGTCGGTCGAGGAGGCGGACGCGCCGGCCGGCGCCGCTGGCCGGCGGCGTCGCGGCGATCCAGCGCTACGCCAAGCTCGCGCCCAAGGCGCCCGGCGTCTACCGCATGATCGATGCGAAAGGCGAGGTGCTCTACGTCGGCAAGGCGAAGAGCATCCGCAAGCGCATCGTCTCGTATGCGCGCGAGGCCGGCCACACCGCGCGCATCATGCGCATGATCGCCGCGACCGCGACGCATCGAGTTCGTCTCGACCACGACCGAGACCGAGGCGCTGCTGCTCGAGGCGAACCTGATCAAGCGGCTGCGTCCGCGCTTCAACGTGCTGATGCGCGACGACAAGTCGTTCCCCTACATCCTGATCACCGCGGGCGAGACGCCGCCGATGATCGCCAAGCATCGCGGCGCGCGCACCAAGCCGGGCGAGTACTACGGCCCGTTCGCCTCGGCGCAGGCGGTGCATCGCACGATCACGGCACTGGAGCGCGCGTTCCTGATCCGCTCGTGCTCCGACACCGTGTATGAGAGCCGCACGCGGCCGTGCCTGCTGCATCAGATCAAGCGCTGCTCGGCGCCGTGCACCGGCGAAATCTCGCACACCGATTATGCCGAGCTGGTGCGCGAGGCGAAGTCATTCCTCTCGGGCAAGAGCCGCGCCGTGAAGGAAGAGCTCGCGGGCGAAATGGAGAGCGCCTCCGTGCGCGCTCGATTTCGAGCGCGCCGCCGTCTACCGCGACCGGCTTGCGGCGCTCTCGGCGATCCAGGCGCGCCAGGGCATCAATCCGCGCGGCGTGGAGGATGCCGACGTGTTCGCCGTGCACCAGCAGGGCGGCTATTCGTGCGTCGAGGTGTTCTTCTTCCGCACCGGACAGAACTGGGGCAACCGCGCCTACTTCCCGCGCGCCGACCGCTCGCTCGAGGCGGGCGAGGTGCTCGGCGCGTTCCTGGCGCAGTTCTATGACGACAAGCCGCCGCCGCGCTGCATCTTCCTGTCGCACGAGATCGAGGACCGCGCGCTGCTCGCCGAGGCGCTTTGCGTGAAGAGCGGACACAAGGTCGAAGTTTCGATCCCGCAGCGCGGCGAGAAGAAGGAACTGGTCGATCATGCGCTCGCCAACGCGCGCGAAGCGCTCGGCCGCAAGCTCGCCGAAACGCAGTCGCAGCAAAACCTACTCGTCGCGCTCGCCGATACGTTCGGATTGCGGAAAGCCGCCGCGCCGCATCGAGGTCTACGACAACAGCCACATCCAGGGCTCGAACGCGGTCGGTGCGATGATCGTCGCGGGCCCGGAGGGTTTCCGCAAAAATCAGTACCGCAAGTTCAACATCAAGTCGGAGAACCTCACGCCGGGCGACGACTTCGGCATGATGCGCGAGGTGCTGACGCGGCGGTTCAAGCGGCTGCTGAGCGAGGCGCCGCGCGCTGCTGAGGCGCCGGCCTTGAATGATGAACCGATCCCTCACCCCGCCCCCTTCGGTGGCGACCCTCTCCCACAAGGGGAGAGGGTGTTTGAGCCCGCGGCAAGCGACGAGCACGAAACGGAAACCGACTCCCCCTGGCCTGACCTCGTCCTCATCGACGGCGGGCAGGGCCAGCTCACCGCGGCGCGCGAAACGTTGGGTGCGCTCGGCGTCACCGGCCTGCCGCTGATCGGCATCGCCAAGGGCCCGGAGCGTGATGCCGGCCGCGAGACCTTTTTCATGGCGGGGCGGGAGCCGTTTCGGCTGCAGCCGCGCGATCCGGTGCTGTATTTCGTCGCAGCGGCTGCGCGACGAGGCGCATCGATTCGCCGTCGGCTCGCACCGGGCGAAGCGCAAAAAGGACATCCGCGAAACCGGCCTGCAGGAAATCCCCGGCATCGGGCCGACCCGCAAGCGCGCGTTGTTGCGGCACTTCGGCACCTTGAAGGCGATCGAGCGCGCATCCGTCGCCGATCTGGAGCATGTGCCGGGAATCAATGCCGAAACGGCGCGCAAGATCTATAATTTCTTTCATGAAACCGCGGCGCGCGCCTGATGCGTGCCGGTGACGGACGGTAAGGCGCCCCTGCCATCCCCAGACGCGGGTTGCGCCGCCGCCGCGCAAGTGCTCTTTTTCGGGCATGACCACGACGACGAATCCGGCCTCGTCGGCGCGGGCTTTTGCGCTGCCGAACCTCTTGACCTACGCGCGCATCGCCGCCGTGCCGATCGTGGTCGCCTGTATGTATTTCCAGGCGATCCTCGAATATGGCCTATGGCTGCGCTGGGTCGCGCTGTTCATCTTCATCACGGCCGGCCTCACCGACGTGCTCGACGGCTATGTGGCGCGGAGCTGGGGACAACAGTCCGTCTTCGGCCGCATGCTCGACCCGATCGCCGACAAGCTTCTGGTGTCCTCGTGCCTGCTGATGCTCGCCGCCGACGGAACCATCCGCGGCTGGGCGCTGTGGGCCGCGATCGTGATCCTGTGCCGCGAGATACTGGTGTCCGGCCTGCGCGAATACCTTGCCGAGCTGCGCGTGAGTGTTCCTGTTACGCAGCTCGCAAAATGGAAGACCTTCCTGCAGCTGCTCGCCATCGGGTTCCTGATCGCGGGCGAGGCTGGAGACCTGATCTTGCCGATCACCAGCCTGATAGGGATTGCGCTGCTCTGGCTCTCGGCGCTCCTGACGCTATATACCGGCTGGGATTATTTCCGCGCGGGTGTGCGGCATCTGATCGAGGATTGACGCCTTGAAGCTGCTCTACTTCGCCTGGGTGCGTGAGCGCGTCGGCAAGCCGGAGGAAGAGATCGATCCGCCGGCCAATGTGCGTACGGTCGGGGAACTCCTCACGTGGCTATCCGGGCGCGGCGAGGAGTACGCCTACGCGTTCGAGAACGCCAAGGTGATCCGCGCGGCGATCGACCGCACGCACGTCAAGCCCGACGCCGCGATCGCGGGCGCGCGTGAGATCGCGTTCTTCCCGCCGATGACCGGAGGCTGACGTGAGTCCGCCTGCAGCGCGAGGACTTCGACATCGGCGCCGAAATCGCGCGGCTGACTGAAGGGCGCACCGACGTCGGCGCGGTCGCGACCTTCACAGGTATCTGCCGCGACAGCAATGAAGGTGCCGGCGTCGCCGCGATGACGCTGGAGCACTATCCCGGCATGGCGGAAGCCGAGATCGCGCGGCATGTCGAGGAGGCGCAGACTCGCTGGCCGTTGCTCGGCGTCACCGTGATCCACCGCTACGGCCGGCTCACTCCCGGCGAGAACGTTGTGCTGGTCGTGACCACCTCGTCGCATCGCGAGGCTGCTTTCGCGGCTGCGGAATTTCTGATGGACTATCTCAAGACGCGTGCGCCGTTCTGGAAAAAGGAGGAGCGCGCGGGCGGGGCGGACTGGGTCGAGGCACGGCGAACCGATGACGCCGCTGCCGAGCGGTGGGAGCAGGCAGGACGCAGACCGGAGGCCGCCGAGTGACAGAAGTCAAGAATGACGACCGGCGCAAAGCCGGCGCCAGAACCGGGGAGGGAACGATGATCTGCCGTGCCGCCGCGGCTTTCGCGGCGCTGCTGATATCTTGCACGGGAGCTTTCGCGGAGACGCGCGTCGCCTACTTCCCGGTTCCGGCGGGCGCGCACCCGCATGACGTCGCTGCCGCGCCCGATGGCACGGTTTGGTACACGGCGCAGCATCAGGGCGCGCTCGGGATTCTCGACCCGAAAACCGGCAAGGTCGAGCAGATCAAGCTTGGCCCCAAGGCGTCTCCGCACGGCGTGATCGCCGGGCCGGACGGCGCAGCCTGGATCACCGAGCCCGGACAGAACGCGATTGCGCGCGTCGATCCCAAGACCAAAGAGGTGAAGCTGTTTCCGCTCCCGAAAGGCTTCGAGAGCGCGAACCTCAACACCGCGACGTTCGACAAGTCGGGCATGCTCTGGTTCACGGGCCAAGCCGGCGTCTATGGCCGTCTCGATCCGGCGAGCGGCAAGGTCGACGCGTGGAAGGCACCGAAGGGCTATGGCCCTTACGGCATTGCCAGCACGCCCGCAGGCGAGGTCTGGTTCGCGTCGCTTGCCGGCGATTATCTGGCGAAGATTGATAGCGCGACCGGTGCCGCCACGGTCGTCGAACCGCCGAAGCCCGGTGTCGGACCGCGCCGCGTGTGGTCGGATTCCAAGGGCGTGCTGTGGGTGAGCTTCTGGCATTCGGGCGAGCTTGCCCGCTACGACCCGGCCGCCAAGAGCTGGAAGATGTTCGCGCTGCCGAACAGCAGGAGCGGCTGCTACTCGGTCTATGTCGACGAAAAGGACAAGGTCTGGGTCACCGACTTCATCGCTAACGCGATCCTGCGCTTCGATCCGGCGACCGAGAAGTTCGAGAGCTTCCCGTCGAACAAGCGCGGCGCGGCGGTGCGCCAAATGCTCGGCCGGCCGGGCGAAGCGTGGGGTGCGGAGTCCGGCACAGACCGGCTGGTGGTGATCAGATATTGAGAAGGCTCATGCGTGCGGCGATCGGTGCGGCCCTCGCGAGTATTCTGACCTTTGGCAGTGCGTCCGCGCAGACCTGGCCGACGCGGCCGGTGACCATGATCGTGCCCTATGCGGCGGGCGGCCCGGTCGACACGGTTGGGCGGATCATGGCGCAGGGCCTCTCTGAGGCGCTCGGCCAGCAGGTGGTGGTCGAGAACGTCGGCGGCGCCGGCGGGATGACCGGCGCGAACCGCGTCGCCAAGGCTACACCCGACGGCTACACGTTCCTGCTCGGCGGCACAGCGACGCTCACGATGGTGCCCGCGATCAACGGCAAGAAAAATCTCTACAACCCGCTCGCCGATTTCGAGCACGTCGTCCAGTTCGCGGACTCGGCGCGCCTCCTGATCACGCGCAAGGATTTTCCGGCGAGCACGCTGAAGGAGTTCGTCGACTACGCGAAAGTCAACCACGCGAAGATGCAATATGGCAGCGCAGGCGCGGGCGCCGGCGCGCATATCTGCGCGTTGCTGCTCGACCGCGCGATGGGCGTGAGGGTGACGCATGTGCCGTACCGCGGCTCGGGGCCCGCGATGCAGGACCTGCTCGCCGGGCGCATCGACTACATCTGCGAGCAGATTTCGACCGCGGTGCAGCAGGTAAGGGCCGGCAGTGTGAAGGCGATCGCGTTGATGGGCCTCGGCCGCGCGGGTGTGCTGCCGGATCTGCCGACTGCGGTCGAGCAGGGCTTCGATCTCGACTGCGCCACGCTCAGCGCGTTCGCATTTCCGAAGGGAACGCCCGAGGCGATCGTGCGCAAGCTCGCCGAGGCGACCAACAAGGCAGTCGAAACCGCCTTCGTGCGCGAGCGGTTCGAGGCGCTCGGGGTCGTGATCGAACCGCCGGAGCGGCGTACGCGCGAATATTTCGTCCGCAGCCTGCCCCGCGAGGTCGAGAGGGCGGCCGAGATCGTCAGAACGAACGGGCTCGCCGCCGATTGAGCGGGGCGGCGCGTCGGCTAAGATGAACGCGTGCCGCGTCTCCTTTTCGCTCTCCTGACATTTGTGTCCGCCGCCACCGCCGAGGCCGCGACCTTGCGCGAGCGGCTGACACCGGACGTGCTTGCGGTCGTCATGCCGGGCGCCGAGCGGCTCGGTCCGGAGGAAGGCTCACCGCCGAGCATCGCGGTCTACAAGGGCAACGACATCGTCGCGTATCTGTTCTCGACGCTCGATGTCGTGCGCGCGTCCGGCTATTCGAGCGTGCCGTTCGACGTGATCGCGGGCGTCGATCTGGCCGGCCGCATCACCGGCGCGAAGGTCATTTTTCACGTCGAGCCCTATGTGGTGAACGACGCGATCCGCCAGCCGCAACTCGACACCTTCCTCGCGCGCGAGGCCGGAACGTCCATCCGTGGCGGCGAGACGCCCACGCTGCACCCGGATTTTGTCGCCGGTGCCACCGTAACCGCTCGCGCCATGCGCGGCGCGGTCGCGGATGCGGCGCGGCTGGTGCTGCGCACGCGCCTGGCATTGCCGCAGGTGAGCGAGCCGACGCTCAACCGTGAGCAATATCGCCGCATATCCTGGAATGATCTGCTCGCCGAGGGCGCAGTCGTGCGCCGGCGCGTGGCGACCCCTGCGGGCGAAACCGACCTCTATGCGGCGCTGTTCACGCCCGCGTCGATCGGCGCCAATCTCATCGGCCTCAATCCCTACAACGAATACATGCGCCGGTTTCCGCCCGGCACGCAGGTGATCGCGGTCGCATCATCCGGCGCGTACGATTTCCTCGGTGACGACTACGTGCGAGCGGAGAAGCACTATCGCTTCGACCGCATCCGGGTGCGGCAGGGCGGCAACCTTTTTCACTTCGTAAACGCAGACTTCTTGCGCCTCGACACGCGCGCTTATGAGGGCTTCCGGTCGCAGCAATACGCCGCGATCTTTGCGTTGCCGCCAACGTTCGATCCGCTGAAGGAATGGCAGCTCGAATTGCTGGCCTTCGCGGCCGCCGGATCGGAGGTGAGCTTTCCGCTGGTCTACCGCTTGCCGGCCGCCTACGTGCTGGTGCCCGAGAAACCGGCGGTGCCAGTCTGGGTCGAAGCATGGCGGGATGCGCGCCTCAACATCGCGATCCTGTGTGGCGCGCTGATCGTGCTGACCTCGATCTTCGTGTTCCAGGACTGGCTTGCGCGTTCGCGCCTGATGCACCGCGTGGTGCGTATCGGCTTCCTCGCCTTTGTTCTCGCCTGGCTGGGGTGGGTCGCCGGCGCGCAGCTCTCCATCCTCAATCTGATGCATTGGATCACTGCGCCGCTGCATCACCTCGATGCGGGCGCGTATCTGCTCGAGCCGCTGATCGTGATCATCGTGGTCTATACGGCGATTTCAATTGTTCTGATCGGGCGGGGTGTGTTTTGCGGCTGGCTGTGCCCGTTCGGCGCGCTGCAGGAATTGCTGGGGCAAGCAGCACGCGCGTTGCGTCTGCCGCAGTGGACGCCGCCGGCCCCGCTGGAGGCCCGCTTGCGCTACGGCAAATATCTTTCGGCTGCGATCTTGCTTGTCATGGCCTTTGTCTCGATTGGAATGGCCGAAAGCGTCGCCGAAATCGAGCCGTTCAAGACCGCGATTACGGCCAAGTTCACGCGGGCATGGCCTTATGTCACCTACGCGCTCGTGCTGCTGGCCATTGGCCTGTTCACCGAGCGCGCCTATTGCCGCTTTCTCTGTCCGCTCGGCGGCGTGCTTGCGGCGCTCGACCGCTTCCACCTGCTCGACCGGCTGAGACGGCGCGCGGAGTGCGGCAGCCCTTGCCGGCGATGCGAAGCCGCCTGCCCCGTAAAGGCGATCGAGAAGTCCGGGCGCATTGTCACGGCGGAATGCTTTCAGTGCCTCGACTGCCAGGTCGAGTACTTTGACGATCAACGCTGCCCGCCTTTGGCTGCGGCGCGCCGCGTGCGCGAGAACGGCAAGGTGGCCCATGCGTAACCGCCTCACGCGCCGCCGCGCCATTCAGGTCGTCGCCGCCGCAGCCGGTTTGCCGCTGCTTGCCGCGGGCGTTCGTGCGACCGTGCCGGCCGGGCGCTTCTTCGGCTGGCAGGGCGAGGTGCTTGGCGCTTCCTCCGAGCTGACCTTGTGGCACTGGGACGAGGCGCTCGCGCGCCGCGCGATCCTGAAGGTGCGCCAGGAGATCGAGCGGTACGAGCGCATCTTCAATCTCCAGCGCGACAGCGAGATCGCGCGTCTCAACCGCGACGGCGTGCTGGCGCGGCCGTCGCTCGAGCTGGTCGAGGTCGTCGATGCAAGCCTGCGCCTTGGCACGCTGAGCGATGACGCGTTCGACATCTCGGTGCAGCCGCTGTGGCGCGTCTATGAACAGCACTTCTGGTCGCGCAGCCGCGTCGAGCCCGATATCGTGGCCCGCGCGGCGGACGTCGCGCGCACGCTGGTGGATTATCGTCGCATCCAGCCGGGATCGGCGCGCATCGATCTTCCGACGGGCACGGCGATCACCCTCAACGGCATCGCGCAGGGCTTCATTACTGATTGCATCGCCGACCTGTTGCGCAACGAGGGCTTCGAGCAGGCGGTGGTGGACCTCGGGGAGTTTCGTGCGCTCGGCAGTCATCCGGATGATCGGCCGTGGCGCGCGGCGTTGCGCGGCGGACAAACCGTCGAGTTGTCCGGCAACGCGCTCGCGGTCTCGGGCGGCTATGGCACGGCGTTCGAGCCGAGCGGCCGCTTTCACCACATCTTCGATCCGTCAACCGGCGCGAGCGCGAACGCCCTGTGCGAGGTCGCGGTGATCGCACCGCGCAGCATGATCGCGGACGGGCTTGCGACGGCGATCTGCGTGGCAGGCGAGGAGAGTGCACCGCGATTGCTCGCGCCCTATGGCGCGCGCGCGATTCTCACGCGCCCGGACGGCACATCCGTGACGATTGGCCCCGAGGGAGCGGCCTGATCACGCCACTTGCCGTCAGCCGATCTTGCGCACCCAACCTTCGCTGTCGGCGACATCGCCGCG
Organism: uncultured Alphaproteobacteria bacterium; assembly: GCA_963778455.1. Taxonomy (GTDB): domain Bacteria; phylum Pseudomonadota; class Alphaproteobacteria; order Rhizobiales; family Xanthobacteraceae; genus PALSA-894. The sequence continues at coordinate 85,674 of CAVZUL010000003.1, read as the reverse complement.
CTGGATGCCGACGAGCCTGGCCTTCAGCGCGGCAGTGATCGGGCCGCCGGTGCCGTCGCCGATAGCGATATCGCCGTTCGCACTCTTGATCTTGCCGATCGCCGAGACGACCGCGGCCGTACCGCACGCGAAAACCTCGCGCAGCTTTCCACTTGCCGCATCGGCGCGCCATTGCTCGATGCTGTAGCGCTCCTCGCGGACCGTACGGCCTTCGCGACGAGTGAGCGTGATGACCGAATCTCGGGTGATGCCAGGTAGGATCGTGCCGCTTAGCGGTGGCGTTGTCATCGAGCCGTCGTCGAAGACGAAGAAGACGTTCATGCCGCCGAGTTCCTCAACCCAGCGATGCTCGGCGGCATCGAGGAATACGACTTGATCGCAGCCATGCTCGATCGCCTCGGCCTGCGCCAGCAGGCTGGCAGCGTAATTGCCGCCACATTTGGCTGCGCCGGTGCCGCCCTCGGCCGCGCGTGTGTACCGGTCGCTCAGCCAGACGGTGACGGCCTTGTCCCCGCCCTTGAAATAGGAGCCGACCGAGCTGCCGATCAGCATGAAAAGACACTCATGGGACGGGCGAACGCCGAGAAAGGCCTCAGTCGCGATCATGAAAGGCCGCAGGTAGAGGCTGCCGTCGCCGCCGGGAATCCAGGCCTTATCGATCGTCACGAGCTCGTCGATCGCCTGCATGAACACGGATTCCGGCAGCTCCGGCATGGCCATGCGCACGGCGGAGGCCCGGAAGCGCTGCGCATTCTGGTCGGGCCTGAACAATGCGATGCTGCCATCGCTGCGGGCATAGGCCTTGAGCCCTTCGAAGATTTCCTGCGCGTAGTGCAGGACGGCGGCCGCAGGATCGAGCGAGATCGGCTCGCGGGCGCGCACCTGCGCGTCGTGCCAGCCGCGGTCCTTGGTCCAGCGGATGGTCACCATGTGATCGGTGAAGACACGGCCGAAACCCGGATCCTTCAGCAATTCTGCCCGTGCTTGGGCTCCGACGGGTTTGCTCGTCGGGTTGCGGGCAAATGGTAACCTCTGGTGGATGTTCATCGGATAGGTCCCGTCGTGCGGTCGTGACGCGTTTTGCGTCATCGGCCCGGTCTAGGGTAGTGTTTAGCCGGTTCGGATTTGCGCGTCGCGGACCGGCCGAACAACCGGCCCGGAACCACGTTCCGAGCACGATCCTTTCGTGGAAGCGTGCTCTGGAGTAACAAACAAACAGAAATATGTCAATATGGCTGACATAATTTTTTCTCACGACGCCAAGCGTGCGTCAGCGGTTGCGGATACCCCGGCAGCCACCCAAGGCGAGCCCATCTGGGATCTGATCGAGCTTTTGTTCTTTGCCTACAGGGACTTCGTGTCGGACCCGGACCACGTGCTGGAGAAGTTCGGGTTTGGCCGCGCACACCACCGCGTGCTGCATTTCGTCAACCGCAATCCTGGCATGAAGGTTGCCGACCTGCTCGAAACCCTGCGCATCACCAAGCAGTCGCTCGGGCGCGTGCTCAAGCAACTCGTCGACGAGGGCTACGTGGTGCAGAAGGAAGGGCCGGACGACCGCCGTCACCGCCTGTTGTTCGTCACGCCGAAAGGCGAGCAACTGGCCATGAAGCTTGCCGGGCTGCAGACCGAGCGCATCACGCGCGCGCTTGCCGGTCTCGGCCCCAATGCGCACGAGGCGGCCCGCGCGTTCCTCGCCGCTATGGTCGATGACGAGAGCCGCGAGGGCGTGCTGCGCTTCATTGCTCGGGCCGATCGCGCGCGCCGGCCGCGCTGAGAGCGCGAGGGGGCTGATGATGGTGGGACCCGCTATCGCACTTCCCGACGACGCCCCGCATCTGCTCGTGGTCGACGATGATCGGCGCATCCGCGATCTGTTGTCGCGCTATCTGTTTGCCGAAGGCTATCGCGTCACCACCGCAAACAATGCCACGGAAGCGCGCGCCAAACTGGAAAGCCTGTCGTTCGATCTGCTGGTGCTCGACGTGATGATGCCGGGCGAAACCGGATTCCAGCTTGCGAAGTCGTTGCGCGAATCTTCAACCGTCCCGATCCTGATGCTGACCGCGAAGGCCGAAACCGAAAGCCGCATCACCGGCCTGGAAATCGGCGCCGACGATTACGTGCCGAAGCCGTTCGAGCCGCGCGAGTTGTCGCTGCGCATCGCCAACATCCTCAAGCGCACGATCCCGGTGCCTGCAGTGGCGATCGAGTCGGTGCGCTTCGGCGATTTCATGTTTCATCTGACGCGCGGCGAACTTCGCCGTGGGGAGGAAGTCGTCCATCTGACCGACCGCGAGCGCGACATGCTGCGCGTGCTTGCCGCAGCGCCCGGTGAGACCGTGCCCCGCATGGCGCTCGCCGGCAATGGCGGCGGCGTCAACGAGCGCGCCGTCGACGTGCAGGTCAACCGCCTGCGGCGCAAGATCGAGCGCGATCCCGCAAACCCCCTGTTCGTACAGACCGTGCGTGGTATCGGTTACCGGCTGGTGGTCGCGCCGTGACCACGATCGACACCGGCCTCGCGACGTTGCGCTCCGCGGCCGGGCATGTGTCGACGTCGTACGACTGGTTCACGCGCTGGCTCAAGGGCATGATGCCGACCGGCCTTTACGGCCGCGCGCTGCTGATCATCATCACGCCGATGGTGGTGCTGCAGTCGGTGGTCGCGTTCGTGTTCATGGAGCGGCACTGGAACACCGTGACGCGCCGGCTCTCGGCGGCGGTGACGCAGGACATCTCGGCGCTGATCGACATCTATCGCAGCTATCCGCAGGACGCCGAGCGCGTCACGCTCCGCCGCATCGCGCTCGAACGCCTCAGCCTGTCGGTCGATTTCCTTCCCATTTCCGAACTGCCGCCGCCCGGGCCGAAGCCGTTCTTCTCGCTGCTCGACCAGGCGCTGTCGCAGCAGATCAGCCAGCAAATCCGTCGCCCGTTCTGGATCGATACGGTCGGGCGCTCGAACCTGGTCGAGATCCGCATCCGCCTCGACGACACAGTGATGCGCGTGTTCGCGCAGCGCAGCGCGGCTTACGCGTCCAACTCGGAAATCTTCCTGTGGTGGATGATCGGCACATCGCTGGTGCTGCTGTTCGTCGCGATCCTGTTCCTGCGCAATCAGATCAAGCCGATCCTGCGGCTGGCAGACGCCGCGGAAAGTTTCGGCAAGGGGCGCGACGTGCCCGGCTTCAAGCCACGCGGCGCGCGCGAGGTGCGCCGCGCAGCGCAAGCGTTCATCGAGATGAAGCGCCGCGTCGAGCGCACGATCGAGCAGCGCACCACGATGCTGGCCGGCGTGTCGCACGACCTGCGCACGATCCTGACGCGCTTCAAGCTGGAGTTGGCGCTGCTCGGCTCGGGGCCGGAAATCGAAGCGATGAAGAAGGACGTCGACGAGATGGGCCGCATGCTCGAGGCCTATCTCGCGTTTGCGCGCGGCGATCTCGGCGAGTCTTCGGCGCCGACCGACATGGCGGCGTTCCTCGACGAACTGAAGGCCGATGCCGAGCGCCACGGCCACAAGACCAGCGTGGTGTTCTACGGCCATCCGATCGTCACGGTGCGGCCGGCGGCGTTCCGGCGCTGCCTCGCGAACCTGGTGTCGAACGCGGCGCGCTTCGCCAAGGAGATCTCCATTACCGGGCACCGCGACCATCGCTGGCTCACCATCAACGTCGACGACGACGGGCCGGGCATTCCGATGGACATGCGCGAGGAAGTGTTCCGGCCGTTCATGCGTCTCGACGACGCGCGCAATCAGGACGAAGGCAACACCGGCCTGGGCCTTGCGATCGCGCGCGACATCGCGCGCTCGCATGGCGGCGACATCACGCTCGGCGACAGCCCGATGGGCGGCTTGCGGGCGACGGTCAGGGTGCCGGTTTAGGCCGCCTCGGCCTCTTCTTCGTCGCGATAGCGCCGCTGGCGCCGCACGCAACGTCCTGGCCTGAAGCGGCAGAGATCGTCGAGCATGCCGGACCAGCGCTGGCCGCGCGCGAGCGCGCGGTCGAGTGCCGCAAGCGTGCGCGCGAGACCTTCGTCGTCGTCATCGACCCAGGTGCGCAGCACCGAAGCAAACAGCATCGCGAGCCCCTGCGCGCGGATCATGCCGCGTGGCCCGGCCGCGTCGATGTCGGCGGCGGTGAGCATCCAGGTCTGCGAGCGCACGGCGAGCCCGTTGAGCGCGACGGCAAGGCCAGGATTGCACTGACGCGGATTTCATCAGCGAGCGGACCGCCTCGCGATGCGGCGCCATCGCCTCGATGCGGCGCATCAGCACGTCGAACAGCCGCTCGCGCGGCGGCTCCTCGGCCATGTCGCCGCTGGCGCTTGCCAGGACCTTGCGGTCGAGCTCCTTCATGTGCGCGGCAAGGATCGCCAGCGTCGAGCCGAACTCGGCGCGGCAGCTTGCGAGCGTCAGGCCGGCGCGCGCCGCGATATCGCCGAAACCGATCTGCTCGAACCGTTTCTCGGCGAGCAGCGCCATGAAGGCGGCGATGATCTTCTCGCGGTCAGTTCCGCCCGGCGGTGGTGTCGGCGCGCGCTTCGCGGAGCTGGCGCGCGAACGTTGCGGTTTGCGGGCCATGGCGGCCTCCTGACTGATCGTTGGCTGCCCCTTAGGATAGTCCCGCAAGCGAGGCAGCGCCATGGCGGTCAACCGGCCAAGTTCGCGCGAGCGTTTTGTCGCGGCCGCGATCGCCTTTTCCATCAGCGGATCGAGGCCGTCCGCCGCCATCAGCACGCCAAGTGCCGCCGCCGTGGTTCCGCCGGGCGAGGTCACGTTCTGGCGCAAGGTCGCGGCATCGAGCGGCGACCGATGCAGCAATTCGCCCGAGCCGGACACGGTCGCGCGCGCAAGTCGCGCCGCGAGATCGGCGCGGCAGGCCGGCGGCGGCGCCGGCGCGCGCGAGGCTTTCGGCGAGCAGGAACACATAGGCCGGGCCGGAGCCCGAAACGGCGGTGACCGCGTCGAGCAGCAATTCATCCGCGACCCATTCGACCGCGCCGACCGCGCCGAGCAGCCTGTCGGCGAGCGCGCGCTGATGCTGCGTGACCTTTGCGTTCGGCACCGCGACCGTGATGCCGCGTCCGATCGCAGCCGGCGTGTTCGGCATCGCGCGCACGATTGCGGCGTCGACCGACAGCGCATCTTGCAGAAAGCCGAGCGTCTTGCCGGCCATGATCGAGACGACGAGCGTGTTCGCGCCGGCGAGCGGCTTGAGCGTCGGCACCACGGTTGCGGCGTCCTGCGGCTTGATCGCGATGACGATCACGCTCGCGTCGCTGATCGAACCCGGATTGATGCGCACGCCGCGCCGCTGCCAGCGCGGTGATATCCGCGGATGGCTTCGGCTCGATGATCGCGATCTTGTTCGGATCGAGCCCGAGTGCGAGCCAGCCTTCCAGCATCGCGCCGCCCATCTTGCCGGCGCCGACCAGCACGAGCGTGCCGGAGAAATCGCGGAGTGAATTATTTGAAGACATGGCATGAGCCTCGGCCGTCATCGTCCGCGCAGGCGGACGATCCAGTACTCACCAACTTACGTTATCGATTACTGGATGCCCCGCTTTCGCGGGGCATGACAAGGGGAGAGATGGCGGCTGGAAGCCTCTACGCCTCGCCGGTCGTCTCGAACATCGCGGCGTCGAGCGCCTCGCGTGCGCTCTTGCCGGCCCAGACCACGAACTGGAATGCCTGGAAATAGCGCTCCGAGGTGTCGAGCGCGGCATCGAGCAACGCCTCGCACTGGCGCCCCGCGACCTCGACGCCGCCGGCGAGCAGCAGCGCGTGGCGGAACATCACGATGCCGTCCTTGGTCCACATGTCGAAGTGGCCGACCCAGAGCTGCTCGTTGACCATCGCGATCAGCGCGAGCACCTCAGCGCGGCGCGGCTCGGGCACCTTGAGATCGAACGCGCAGGCGAGATGCAGCGCCTCGATATCGTCCATCCAGGTGAACGACACGTGATAGTCGGTCCAGCGTCCCTTGACCGAGATCGCGATCTCGTCGTCGCCGGCGCGGTCGAACGACCAGTCGTGCAGCGAGGCGAGCCGCTCGACCACATCGACCGGATTGTTTTCGCGCTCAATGCGCAGTTCCATCAGCGACATGGCGGGTCCACATATCTGTTCTTGGTTGGTGGGCACACGCACGCGCACCGTGATGCATCAGCGGGAGATTCGCCCGCGTTGTGATCTGGGTAAGTCGCCCGAATCACTCGATGATTCGAATATAACCGGTCGAGTCCGCGCGTCCACGAAGTGCGGCTGCTTCGTCCACAGCGCTTGATTCACAATCGAGTCAAAAAAGTCAGTTCGAGTCAGAGTGAGTCAATTTGTCGCAAAGAATCAGTCAAACAGGCTCGACACCGACTCTTCCGTGGCGGTGCGGCCGATCGCTTCGCCGATCAGCGTGGCGATCGAGAGCACGCGGATATTGCGCGCGACGCGCACGGCTTCGGTCGGCTGGATCGAGTCGGTGATGACCAGTTCCTTCAGCCGCGAGGCGGTGATGCGCGCAACCGCGCCGCCCGACAGCACGCCGTGGGTGATGTAGGCGTAGACGTCGGTCGCGCCCTGTTCGAGCAGCGCGTCGGCGGCGTTCACGAGCGTGCCGCCGCTAGTCCACGATGTCGTCGACCAGGATGCAGGTCGTGCCGGCGACCTCGCCGATCACGTTCATCACTTCGGAGTCGCCGGCGCGCTCGCGCCGCTTGTCGATGATGGCGAGCGGCGCGTTGATGCGCTTGGCAAGCCCGCGCGCGCGCACCACGCCGCCGACGTCGGGCGACACCACCGTCATGTTCGTGCCCTTGAAGCGGTCCTTGATGTCGCGCATCATCACCGGCGAGGCGAACAGGTTGTCGGTCGGAATATCGAAGAAGCCCTGGATCTGTCCGGCGTGCAGGTCGACGGTGAGCACGCGGTCCGCGCCCGGAATTGGTGATCAGGTTCGCGACCAGCTTGGCCGAAATCGGCGTGCGGCCCGACGCGCGGCGATCCTGCCGCGCATAGCCGAAATAGGGGATGACCGCCGTGATGCGCCGCGCCGACGAACGCCGCAGCGCGTCCATGATGATCAGCAGCTCCATCAGGTGGTCGTTCGCCGGGAACGAGGTCGATTGCAGCACGAACACGTCCGCGCCGCGCACGTTCTCCTTGATCTCGACGAAGATCTCCATGTCGGCGAAGCGCCGCACCTCCGCCCGGGTCAGCGGGGTTTGCAGGTAGGCGCCGATCGGCTTCCGACAGCGCGCGATTCGAGTTGCCGGCGACGAGCTTGATCGCTCCGTTATTCGCCGCCATTTGCTCCGGTCTCCGCTGCTCGCGCGGCAGGGTGATAACAAGCCGCGTGCGGTGCGGCAATATGCCCCGTCGGGGTTGTCCCGAAGGTTTTTCAGGCGGTTAACGGGCGATTGCGGAACCGCTTTGTCAGCGGGCGGCGGACAGCGCGAGCCGTTCGGCGGCACTTGGCCCCGCCTTGGGCGCGCGGCGGAGCGTGGGCGCCGCGGCGGTTGTGCCGGCGTTTCCGGTTCGGGCGAGGCCGCGATGGCGGTCGATGCGTCGGGGTCGACCGGCCCACCCGGATTGCCGAGGTAAGCGGCCAGCCGGTCCATGCTGGCGCGGGCGATCCGGCGCAGCATCGCCTCGTCGGCGACGCTCCACGGATCGCCACCGCCGCGTCCGCCCGCTTCCTCGCCGGTGATGCGCAGGGCGCGCAGCTTGTCGTCGTCGTACACGTCCCACACCCAGGAGATGTGCGTGCGGCCGCGGATCGACCTGCGCGGCGAGATAGCCGCGCACGCGATAGCTCGCGGTGCCTTCGCGCGACGCGATTGCGAGATTGCGCGCCTGCGCCTCGGAGGAGAGGTTGTCGACCAGTCGGTTGAAGACGCCGACCGGCGGGCCGTCGATCGACTCGAACGCGATGGTCGGGGCTGGTGCCGGCGACGTGGTCAGCGAGGCGTTCGACGTATTCGACGTCGTGCAGCCGGACGCGAGCATCATCAGCGCCGCGAGAGCGCCAAACGCAACGCCGCGCGCTGCCGCGCGCTTCGGCCCCGTTCCACCACCCTTGCACCACCCCTGCGGCACGGTGCGGCGGTCTCTGCCGCTGTCCCCTGCCTGTCTATTGGGTAGCGCCAAACCGGCCAAGCGTCCAGCGGACTATTTGGCGAGCGCAATCGCATTGACGTGACGGCCATAATCCGGCTCCGCACGATGGGTGGTGCGACGGTAACTAAAGAAGCGCGCGGGGTCCGCGTAGGTGCAGAGGCCGAGGTCTTCGATGCTTTTGATTTCAGTGCGTTCGAGCCGCGACCTGATGTAGCCGGGCAGGTCGAACATCGCGTGGCCCGGCCGGGCGGCTGGCGCGTAGAAGCGATCGTTGGACGCGTCGGCTGACCTGAAGCGCTCGACGAATTCCGCGCCGACCTCATAGTTCGGCTGGCGGATCATCGGGCCGAGCGCCGCCCTGATGCGATGGCGCTGCGCCCCGAGTTTTTCCATCGCGGAGACTGTGGCCTCGAGCACGCCGGTAAGCGCGCCCTTCCAGCCGGCATGCGTGGCGCCGACCACGCCGGCTGTCTCGTCGGCGAACAGGATCGGGCCGCAGTCGGCCGTGGTGACCCCGATCGCAAGTCCCGGAGTGCGTGTGACGATTGCGTCGGCGCGCGGAGAATTCTCGCGCGTCCATGGTTTGGTGGCGACGATCACGTCGGGTGAATGGATCTGATAGCAGGTGACGAAATGCGTCGGCACGACGTCGAGGGCCGTGGCCATCCGGGTGCGGTTCTCGCGCACGTTCTCGGGCGCGTCGTTCGAGCCGATGCCGCCGTTCAAGCTCTGGTAGATGCCTTCCGACACGCCGCCTTCGCGCGTGAAGAACGCGTGGCGGATGTCTTTGAATGCGGAGAATGAAGGAGCCTGGATCATCATTTGTTGGTCATTCCGGCCGAGCGAAGCGAGGGCCGGAATCCATAACCACAGCCCGAGCGAATCTTGCGCGTTTCGTGGTTATCGATTCCGGGCTCGCCGCTGCGCGGCGCCCCGGAATGACCGCCTGAGGCATCACCTGTCAAATCCCGGCAGGATCCCCAGCTTCGGATCGGCGATCGCCAGCACCTTGAACAGCTCGCCCATCTGATCGGGGGCCGTCAGCCGCGCGAGCGCCGCATCGATGTCGGCGGCCTGCTCTGCCGTTGCCTTTGTCTTCAGCCGTGTCGCACGTTGCTCGATCCCGAGGCGGCGCAGGAATTCGCCCTGCGGGATCGGACCGTGGGTCGTGGCGCCCTGCCGCTGCGCCCAGTTTGCGACCGCGGCGAAATCGACTTGTGCGGTCAAATCGGCTTCCCCCGGCTGCTCCAGCGGGTCGGCGAACTTGTGGCCGCGCACGGCTTGTAGCGTATCGCCGAATGCGCTTTGCGCGTGGCCGTAGTCGATAACGAGGGCCGCGCCGCCGTGTTGGGCGATCCGGCGTGCCAGCAATGAAATCGGCCGGTCATAGCGCCGCTCGAGGATCGTGCCGGCCGGGCCCGAATCGATCGCAGCGATTTGACCAACGATCGCGTCAGACGCTGCGACGAAAGCCAGCCGGTCATCGACGATGCCGACCATGCGGACATGCCAGCCGTCGCGGTCCTTGATGAATTGGCTGACCGGCAGCGCATCGACGAACTCGTTCCCGACGGCGATGGTCGAGCCGTCCGGAATCTCTTCGATGCCGTGATGCCATTCAATCGGCACATCGGCGCTCGCGAGCGTCTTCTCCTGCAGCGCGCGCAAGACCGGGCTGATCTCCACCAGATAAACCGAAAGCGCCGCGTGAAATTCCGGCAGCGCCTTCGCGGCACGCAGCGCGTCCGCCATCAACGTGCCACGGCCGGGCCCGAGCTCGATCAGCTGCACCTTCGGCGGCGATCCCATCTGCCGCCACACCGTCGCCGCCCATGCGCCGATCAGCTCGCCGAACATCTGGCTCACTTCCGGCGCGGTGACGAAATCGCCGGCCGCGCCGAGCGGGTCGCGTGTGACGTAGTAACCGTAGCGTGGATGCGTGAGGCAGAGCTCGATGTAGCGGTCGACCGGGATCGGTCCGTCGATCGCGATCATCCGGCGGAGATCGGCTTCGAGCGGCGTCATTGCGCCGCGTGCGCTGTGCTCAAAGGAGGCCGGCGCCGCGCCAGCACGATCAGTACGACGCCAAACATCAGCAGCGGCAGCGACAGCACCATGCCCATGGTGAGCCCGCCCCAGAGGAAGCCGAGTTGCGCGTCGGGTTCGCGGAACAGCTCGGCAAACGAGCGCGTCAGCGCGTAGCCGGTCGCGAACGCGCCGATGATCAGACCCGGCCGCTTGAGCGCGCCGCCGCGCACCATGAGGCCGAGCACCACGAACAGCAGCAGCCCTTCGAGCGCCGCTTCGTAAAGCTGGCTCGGATGGCGCGGCAGCGGGCCGCCGCTCGGAAACGCCATGGCCCACGGCACGTCGGCCGGCCGGCCCCACAATTCGCCGTTGATGAAATTGGCGAGCCGCCCGAGAAACAGCCCGATCGGCGCAACCGCGCAGGTGACGTCGCCAAGCGAGAGCACCGGAATGCCGCGGCTCTTGGCAAACAGTACGACGGCCGCGATGCAGCCGGTGAAGCCGCCGTGGAATGACATGCCGCCCTTCCACAGCTGCAAGGCTTCCAGCGGATGCTCGGCGAAATAGTCCGGGTTGTAGAACAGCACGTAGCCGATGCGGCCGCCGAGGATGATGCCGAGCGTCACCCACACGACGAAGTCGTCGTAGTCGGCGACCGTCATCGGCGCCCGTCCACCCCAGAGCTTGCCGTTGCGGATGATCGCGCGCGCGTAGAGCCAGCCGGCGAGGATGCCGACGATGTAGGCGAGCGCGTACCAGCGGATCGCGAACGGCCCGAGCTGGATCAGGACGGGATCGAAGTTGGGGAAGGGGAGGGCGAGAGTCGGCATGCTGGGCCCGTGTGAGCGATCCCTGCCTAGGACTTGCGGGCGGATGCCGCAATGGCCATTGTCTCGGCGAATTGGACCGGGCGAGCCGGAGACGAGCCATGACCCAGACCAACAATCGTTTCTTCGACGAGGTCGCGCGGCTGATGAACGATGCGGCCGGTGTCGCCACGGGCGTACGGCGCGAGTTCGACACCGTGATGAAGACCCAGGCCGAGCGCATCCTGCGCGATCTTGACGTGGTGCAGCGCGAGGAGTTCGAGGCCGTCAAGGAAATGGCGCGGCTCGCGCGCGAGGAGAACGAGGCGCTGAAGGCGCGGATTGCGGCGCTGGAGGCGAAGCTGGGCGGCTCTACCTCCCCTTGAAAAGGGGAGGTCGACGCGCGCAGCGCGTCGGGTGGGGATCATCTTTGACCCCCACCCCAACCCTCCCCCTTTCAGGGGGAGGGAGCACACCGGCGCATTGACGCGATTTTCTTGTCTTTCCGGCTTGCGGCGGCTATAAGCCCGCTCGCTTGCGGCTCCGACACCCCTGGAGGCACGCCGCGGCGAAATCGTCAACAAAATCAGCATCTAAAGGATACCGAAATGGCGACCGTCAATGAACTGAGCGCGACGGCGCGTCCGAAGGCTGGCAAGGGGGCCGCCCGGGCAGTGCGTCGCGAGGGCCGCGTGCCCGGCGTGATCTACGGCGACGGCAAGGAGCCGGTCGGCGTCTCGCTCGACTTCAAGGAACTCAAGCACAAGATCTACGCGGGGCATTTTCTCACCACCGTGTGCGATCTCGTCGTCGACGGCACGAAGCATCGCGTGATCCCGCGCGACTTCCAGCTCGATCCCGTGATGGACAATCCGCTGCATGTCGACTTCCTGCGCCTCGGCGAAGGCGCGCGCGTGCGCGTGCGCGTGCCGATCCGCGTGAAGAACGCCGATCAGGCGCCTGGCATCAAGCGCGGCGGCACGGTCAATATCGTGTCGCACACGATCGCCGTGCAGGTGCCGGCCGACAACATCCCACAGGCCTTTGAGGTCGATCTGACCGGGCTGGAGATCAACTACTCGCGTCACCTGAGCGAGATCACGCTGCCGCCGGACGTGCGCGTGCTGGAGCACGGCGACATCACGCTGGTCACCATCGTGCCGCCGTCGGGTTATGCCGAAGAAATGAAGGCCGCAGCCGAAGCCGCCGCTGCCGCCGCTGCCGCCGCAGCCGCCGCAGCCGAAGCCGGCACGCCTCCGGCCGAGGGTGCAGCACCGGCCGCACCCGGTGCGCCGGCCGCTGCCGCAGCCCCCGCGGCCGCGCCCGAGAAGAAGTAAGCCTAAGTGCTCTCCGGTCCCGGCCACCGCCGGGACCGGACTTCCGCCTGATGGCCTGATCCATGCTGCTGTTCGTCGGGCTCGGCAATCCGGGCGCCAAGCACGCCGCCAACCGCCACAACATCGGATTCATGGTGGTCGATGCGATCGCGAAGCGTCACGGCTTCCCGCCGTGGCGGCGGCGCTTCCATGGCGTGGCCACCGAAGGCACGATCGGCGCCAAGAAGGTGTTGCTGCTGCTGCCCGGCACCTACATGAACGAGTCCGGCCGCGCGGTCGCCGAGGCGATGCATTTCTATAAGCTCGGCGTGGACGACCTTGCGGTCTTTCATGACGAGATCGAGCTGCCGCCCGCCAAAGTGCGCGTGAAGGGCGGCGGCGGCATCGCGGGTCACAATGGGCTGCGCTCGGTCAGCGCGCATGTCGGCAACGACTACAAGCGTGTGCGCATCGGGGTCGGTCATCCCGGCGTCAAGGAGCTGGTGCACCCGCATGTGTTGAGCGATTTCGCCAAGGATGAGCGCCCCTGGGTCGCGGCGCTCATCGATGTGATCGCCGACAACGCCGAATTGCTCGCGCAGGGCAAGGACGCGAGCTTCCAGAACAAGGTGCATCTGGCGATGGATGCGAAGGGCTTCGGCCCGCCGAAAGAAGAAGATTCCGAGGACAAATAATGGGCTTCAAGTGCGGCATCGTCGGATTGCCGAACGTCGGCAAGTCCACCCTATTCAATGCACTGACCGAGACGGCGGCGGCGCAGGCTGCGAACTACATGTTCTCGACCGTCGAAGCGAACATCGGGGAAGTCGCGGTCCCGGACGCACGCCTCGATGTGCTGGGAAAGATCGCAAAGTCGGCCAAGCTCGTGCCGACGCGGTTGTCGTTCGTCGATATCGCCGGCTTGGTCAGCGGCTCGTCGCGCGGTGAGGGGCTCGGCAATCAGATGCTTGCCCAGATTCGCGAAGTCGATGCGATTCTCCACGTCGTGCGCTGCTACGTCGATCCGGACATCACCCATGTCGGCAGCGCGAACGATCCGGTCGCCGACATCGAGACAATCGAAACTGAATTGATGCTCGCCGATCTCGAAAGCCTCGAGAAACGCACCGAGGGCCTGAACAAGAAAGCCAAGGGCAGCGACAAGGAGGCCGACGAAGCAAAACTGACGCTCGATCTGGTCGACCGCACGCTTGCGCTTTTGCGCGAGGGCAAGCCGGCGCGCTTCGTCGAGCGCAAGCCCGAGGAGGAAAAGGCGTTTCGCATGCTGATGCTGCTGACCGCCCTGCCGGTGCTCTATGTCAGCAATGTCGACGAGGCCTCGGCGGCGAGCGGCAACGAATTATCGGCGAAAGTCGCGCAGCGCGCGAAAGAGGAGGGCGCCGGGAGCGTCGTCATCTCGGCCAAGATCGAGGCGGAGATCGCGGTTCTGCCGGCCGAGGAGCGCAAGGACTATCTGGGCGCAATCGGGCTCGAGGAGCCCGGGCTGAACCGGCTGATCCGCGCCGGCTACGCGCTGCTCAATCTCGTCACCTACTTCACCGCCGGGCCGAAGCAGTCGGCGGCCTGGACGATCACGCGCGGCACCAAGGCGCCGCAGGCGGCCGCCGTGATCCACACCGATTTCGAGCGCGGCTTCATCCGCGCCGAGACCATCACGTACGAAGACTACGTCGCAGGCAACGGCGAGGCCGGCGCACGCGAGGCCGGCAAGATGCGGCTCGAAGGCAAGGAATACGTGGTCGCCGACGGCGACGTGTTGCATTTCCGGTTTGCGACTTAGGCGTGGTGGGCGCCGCGGCAGGAGTCTTATTCAGCCGGCCGAGCAAGCTTTGCCACGGCTTCTTCCAGCTTCTTGGTGCGGCCGACAAGTTCGGATAGCAGCCGCTCGTCGAGCTCCATGCGGCCTTCGTACTCCGCAAGATTTCGCTCGTTGTGAGCCCTCAGAAAGATTTGTACGTCGGCGGCGTCCGTCCCCAAGGTGTGAACGAGCGTTTGGAAGACGGTAATTCGGTCTTCTGACCGATAGCCCTGATGACGCAGCGCAGCGAGCGCCAGCCTGTGCGTAGCGCCATAGGCGAGGTCAAATCGGCTGTCGGGCGAGAGGCCCTGATTTTGTGCATCCGCCAGGCGTGTGCGCGCGGATGCCACCATGCCGTCGAATTCCTTTCGCGATGGGGCTTCAAGCTTGAGCTTGTAAATCTTTACAAGGTTGTTGAGTTCTTGTTTGCCCATGCTTCAAGATCCTTTTCAGAACCCATGATAAAAATCTTCGGTGTGTCGCTTATTTTGCTAACGACCGATCCCTTGTCTGATGCCTTGCGGCGCCAATCGGCCGGAGACATGAACAACGGATTGACCTTTCGCCGCAACTTATCTTCCGCGTTCCGCGCGGCTGTATAGAGATCGGAATAATTCAGCTCGTCGCCGATCACCATCAGGTCGACGTCGCTTCGCGCTGTGTCCGCTCCCTTGGCGACCGATCCATAGACGAAGGCGGCCTTGATCGCGAAGGCGTAGGGTTGGAGCAATTCCCTGATCGTTTCTGCCAGCCCAAGCGTCTTAGAAACGAGGCCATGCAGTTCCTTAAAGATCGGGGACTTCCGGTTTGCCCGGTAATGCTTTTGATTGCCGATCCACTCGGCAGAGACGAGACCGCTCCGCTCCAGCCGGGAGAGTTCGCGTTCGACCGCACCGGTTCCAGACCGCACGCTTCTTACGATCTCGGACGTGTAGAAACTTCGCTCGGGATGACCAAAGACGAGGGCGAGCACGCGCTGCTGCACTTTTGAAAAGAGCGCATCCGAGAAGTCCCACGGGGCCCAGCATCATACTCATATTGGGGAGTATAGTACCCAATTTGGGTATGATCAAGGATCTTGAGGATTTCTGCGCTCCGAGATGGGGCGCGATCCACACGGATTTCGAGCGCGGCTTCATCCGCGCCGAGACCATCGCGTACGACGATTATGTCACCGGCGGCGGCGAGGCCGGCGCGCGCGACATCGGCAAGCTGCGGCTGGAAGGCAAGGACTACGAAGTCGCCGACGGCGACGTGATGCATTTCAGGTTTGCGACGTAGTCCGAACGCTTAGAACAGTTCTTCGACCTTGTTGGTTTCCGCGATGACGCGGACGCCCTTTGTCCCCTTCGGGACGAGCCCGAGATCCAGTTCTTCGCTTTCGATCGGCGTGATGGCGTCCGTGCTCGCGCCGGTCGGCTCATCTGCGACGAAAGTCAATTCCAGTATTCCGTCCTTCGGCGCCATTTTGTGGATCACCGGCGCCAGCCGGGGATTCGTCCAGCCTCCGGTGCGTGTCGTTCCCGATGCCTTCACCTGTACGTGTGGCGGGTTCAATTCCTGCACCCGCATGTCTATGGATTCGACTTCGAAAACAGTTTTGGTGGCCATCTGACGTCCTTCCCTTTTGCGACGCGAGGCTATCACTCGCCGAGGCGGTCAAGCGACAAGTAATTCGCTTCAGTGAAGGCCCGATGACGCGTCGTGCGCGCGAATTCGCCTCATCAATACGAACCAGCGCGTGGATGAGAATGTCGCTGACCAATACGCGCACTATGGCGTGAAATAGCTACATCCCGCCGCGATTGCGGATCGCCGCCAGATGCTCGTTGATCCTGAACACCATCAGGATGAATTCCGCGACGATGCGGGCGAACAGGATACCGAGCAGCATTCCGGCGAAGCTCGCGATCGCCGTGAACGCGCCGGCGACCGGGTTGACCGTCATGATGCCGAGCGCCGTGACCAGTCCGGACAGGCCGCCCAGGATCACGATCACGACCACCAGCCAGTAGAACAGCTTGATGATCGACGGCGTGATGAAACGCTCCCACTGGAACAGGTCGCCGATATAGAACATCAGCCTCTCCCACCTTGAGTCGCGCCATCCGGCTGCGCGAGACTGCATGCACCATGGGCGATGTCAATGCAGCGTTGCAGCCAGTTCATAACTTGTCGCATGGTCTTGTCGGCGAACCGGTATCCACTTCGCCGGACCATGCGGCTGTTGACGGTTGCAAGCCGCGGCGTCTAGTGAAACGGCACTGTGAGCGGGTAAAGGGCGGTCGTGCCGAAGTACTATTTCGAGGATTTCTCCACCGGCTGGACGGCCGAATATGGGCCGCGCCGTGTCACGCGCGAGGAAATCATCGGCTTTGCGGCGCAGTACGATCCGCAGCCGATGCATCTCGACGAGGAGGCGGCGCGCCACACCATGCTGGGCGGGCTCGCGGCCTCGGGCTGGCACACCTGCGCCATCATGATGAAGATGATCGCCGACGGCCTCCTGCTCGACACCGCCTCGATGGGCGCGCCGGGCATCGACGAGGTGAAATGGCTCAAGCCGATGCGGCCGGGCGACAGCCTCACGGTGCGCGGCAGCGTGCTGGGCGTGCGCGTCTCGCAGAGCAAGCCGGATCGCGGCTTCGTCACCTTCCTCTGGGAGGTGTTCAACGACCGCGGCGAGAAGGTGATGACGCTCGATCTGTCCGCAGATGCTGCTCGCGGCGCCATGCCGGAGCGCCGGCATGAGGTATTTCGACGACATCAATGTCGGCGACCGCATGGAGCTCGGCACGCACACCTTCACGGCCGAGGACATCAAGACGTTCGCCGCGCAATACGATCCGCAGGCGTTTCACATGGACGAGGCGGCGGCGGCGAAATCGCATTTCGGTGCGCTGTGCGCATCGGGCTGGCACACCATCGCGGCGTGGATGCGTCTGCGCGTGCTGTACGGCCGGCGCGAGGATGCCGAGCGCGCCGCGCGCGGCGAGGTGATCGCGAAGCTCGGGCCGTCGCCCGGCTTCCGCGAGCTGAAATGGCTCAAGCCGGTCTATGTCGGCGACACCATCACCTACGCGTCCGAGATCGTCGAAAAGCGCGTGACCAAGAGCCGTCCCGGCTGGGGCATCGTGTTCGCGCGCAAACACCGGGACCAACCAGAACGGCGAGCTGGTGCTGTCGTTCATCGGCTCGGGGTTCGTCGAGCGGCGGCCGGGAGCCGCATGAGCGCCGCGACGGACACTTCGCCAGCGGATGCCGCGCGGCGCGATGAGCGCCGCGCCATGGGCGTCGCCGGCGGCGCGCATGCGCTGCACGACGGCTACACCGATCTGATCTACGTGATGCTGCCGATCTGGCAGGCGGAGTTCGGCCTGAGCTACGCGGCGATCGGCGCATTGCGCGGCGCTGTTCGCCGGCACCATGGCGGGCTTTCAAATCCCGGCCGGTTTGCTGAGCGAGCGGCTCGGCGTGCCGCTGGTGCTCGCGGCCGGCACCGCGCTCGCGGGACTCGGCTACTGCCTTGCGCCGCTCGTCGGAGCTATCCGGCGCTGATCGCGATCCTGCTGATCGCGGGCGCTCGGTGCGAGCACGCAGCATCCGCTCGCCTCCGCGCTGGTCGCGCGCGCGTTTGCCGGGCCGCGTTCGCTCGGCGCGCTCGGCACCTACAATTTCGCCGGCGATCTCGGCAAGATGGCGCGTGCCGGCCGCGGCCTCGCTGCTGGTGGTGGTGATGCCGTGGCGCGTCGTCGCTCGCGCTGCTCGGCGCTGATCGGTCTGGTCGCGGCGCTCGCGATCCTGCTCATGACGCCGCGCTATCCGGCGGAGGCGCAAGCCTTCCGCCGATGCCAAAGCCAGTGGCGCTACGGCCGGCAGCGCGGGCGGATTTTCCGTGCTGCTCTCGATCGGCGTGATCAACTCGGCAACCCGCATGGGCTTTCTCACCTTCCTGCCGTTCCTGCTCACCGCCAAGGGCGCCTCGCTTCCGACCGTCGGCCTTGCGCTCGACGCTGGTGTTCCTCGGCGGCGCTGTCGGCAAGCTCGTCTGCGCCTGGATCGGCGCGCGCATCGGCGTGGTCGCGACCGTGTGGCTCACCGAAGGCTTCACGGCGCTCGGCATCCTGGCGCTGCTGCCGCTGCCGCTGGAATTCGCGCTGGTGCTGCTGCCGGTGATCGGGGTCGCGCTCAACGGCACCTCGTCGGTGCTCTACGGCTCGGTGCCGCTCCTGGTCACGCCGGAAGAGCGCACGCGCGCGTTCAGCGTCTTCTACACCGGCACGATCGGTTCGGGCGCGATCGCGCCGATCTTTATGGCTTTGTCGGCGATGCGCTCGGCGTGCCGCTCGCGCTGGTGCTGGTATCGCGGCGCTCGTGCTGGTGACGCTGCCGCTGGTGCTGGCGATCAAGAGCAGGCTCGCGGCGGTATAGGCCGCGTGTGGTTTACGATCTCTGAAATCCGTCGCGGGATTTGCCGGCTTATTGCACCGGCTTTGTCAACGCTGCGGCAATCAAGACGCCTCTCCGGGCCGAACTTAACGGTGCGGAAGTGTATTGGGCGGATATTCGCGACCGGCTCCAACCGGAGGGCCCCATGAACGAGCGACGAAGATTGCCGCGTGCCCGGACCCTGAAATCCGGGAAGATCGTCTTCAATCTGCATTCGTGCGTCGTCGATTGCACGGTGCGCAACCTGACGACCCAGGGCGCGCTGCTCGTCGTTCCAGAGTCTCGTCGGCATTCCGGCAAACTTCGAACTCGTCTTGGATGCCGATCACGCGCGCCATGACTGCCGCGTGATCTGGCGCGGCGAAAACCGCCTCGGCGTCGAGTTTGCTAGCGCATGATCCCGAAAAAGCCTGCCCCGGACGTGATCCGGGGTGGATACCGGTTTTCGGGCAAGATCATGCGCCTGAGAATTAGCGCCGGTATTGCGGGCGGCGCTGTCCCGAGCCGATCATCGGCGGCGTCGCGCTCTTGTGGCGGAAGCTGATGCGTCCGCGCTGCAGGTCGTAAGGCGACATTTCGACGACCACGCGATCGCCGACGCCGGTGCGGATGCGGAACTTGCGCATCTTGCCGGCCGTGTAGGCGAGGATCTCGTGGTCGTTGTCCAGTTTGACCCGGAAGTTGCCGTCGGGCAGCACTTCCGTGACCATGCCGTCGAACTCGAGCAGCTCTTCCTTTGCCATCCGTCGATTCTCCGTGCTGTCCTTTTTAGCGCGTGTTGCGGCTGGCGTCACCGGGCATGTGGCGGCGCGGTTCCGGCTGCCGCATGAAGCGCAACCGTCGCGATGTTGTCCGGCGGCTGGCCGCGACCGGCCGGCGCTTGATGGTCGGCCCGTTGCGGCGCTGGTTGCCCTGATGGCCGTGCTCGTTGCGGCGCTGCTGCTGGCCCTGGTGCCCATTGCCGTTGCGCTGGTGCTGCTGGCCGTTGCGGCGATGGCCGTTGCGGCCGTTGGCCCGCATTCTGCTGCGGCGGTGATGCTGGCGCCGGCGTTCGGCGCGCGGCGGGTTGAACGCCGGTCGGTCGACGGCAGCTTGATCTGGATCAGCTTCTCGATGTCGCGCAGGAACGACACCTCCTCGTTGTCGCAGAACGAGATCGCGATGCCTTCCGCGCCGGCGCGCGCGGTGCGGCCGATGCGGTGCACGTAGCTCTCCGGAATGTTCGGCAGGTCGTAATTGATGACGTGGCTGATGCCTTCCACGTCGATGCCGCGTGCCGCGATGTCGGTCGCGACCAGCGTCTTGAGCTTGCCGGCGCGGAACGCGCCGAGCACGCGCTCGCGCTGGTTCTGCGACTTGTTGCCGTGGATCGCTTCGGCGGACAGGCCGGCGTGGTGCAAGCTGCTTCACGACCTTGTCGGCGCCGTGCTTGGTGCGGGTGAACACCAGCGTCTGGCCCGTGCACTTCGGCGCGCAGCAGTCTCGATCAGCAGCGCGGACTTCGCCGGCTTGTCGACCATGATGACGCGCTGCGCGATGCGTTCGGCGGTGGAGGCGACCGGCGTCACCGCGACGCGCACCGGATCGCGCAGCATCTGCGCCGCGAGATCGGCAATCTCGCGCGGCATGGTGGCGGAGAACAGCAGCGTCTGGCGCTCCTTCGGGCAGCTTCGCGACGATCGTGCGGATGTCGTGGATGAAGCCCATGTCGAGCATGCGGTCGGCTTCGTCGAGCACCAGCACCTCGACCTGGTTGAGCCGCACGCCGTTCGACCGGAGGAGGTCGAGCAGCCGGCCGGGCGTCGCGACCAGCACGTCGAGGCCGTTCATCAGCTCGCGCACCTGGCGTCCCATCGGCACGCCGCCGATGACGAGCGCGCTCGAGATGCCGACGTGGCGTCCGTAGGTGCGGAAGCTGTCGAGGATCTGGCCGGACAGTTCGCGCGTCGGGCTGAGCACCAGCACGCGGCAGGCACTTGCGTCTCGGCGCGGCGCCGGTTGGCGGCAAGCCGGTTGAGGATCGGCAGCGCGAACGCGGCGGTCTTGCCGGTGCCGGTCTGCGCGATGCCGACGATGTCGCGGCCGGCGAGGACCGGCGGGATGGCATCGGACTGGATCGGGGTGGGGGTGACGTACTGCTCTTCGGCGAGGGCACGGAGGATCGGCTCTGCGAGGCCGAAATCGTTAAACGAGGTCAATGGGTCGTCCTAAGCTGTGGCGAGATGCGCCGGCACGATCGAAATCGTGCAGCGGCCGCATGCCGCGGGGTCTATCGAGACACCCCGCCTGATCTGGGCTGTCAATGTGATTGGAGGTGTCGAAAAGCGGGCCGAAACCGTTGTTTTGGTTGTCGTACAGGCGGCCCCGCCGGCGGCCCGAACAACGGGCCGACGCGGCGTACATGGCAGTTTCGTTGGAGTTTTTCAAGGCCGGAGTTCGTCGCATGGTCAAGACGTACTGCGGTCATTTCAAAGTTAAGCACTACATGATAGAGCGGCGCTGCGATGTGCCGTGATGAGGGATCGATCATGGCATGGAAGTCGAGCAGGTTTTGGCGACTGCAGAGCAGACGCGTCGAGCTGGAGCGAATTCTTGCCCGCTATCGCAGTCCGCGCACCGGCCGCAGCCTGGTCGAGCTTGCGATCACGATCGGACCGTTCGTCGCGCTCTGGCTGCTCGACCTGGCTCGGCCTCTATTTCGGCTACTGGATCAGCCTGCTGCTGGTCGTTCCGGCGGCCGGTTTTCTGGTGCGCCTGTTCATGATCCAGCACGACTGCGGTCACGGCTCGTTCTTCCGCAGCAAGTGGCTGAACGACTGGATCGGGCGCGTGCTCGGCGTGCTGACCTTCACGCCCTATGATTTCTGGCGCCACACCCACGCGGTGCATCATGCGTCGTCCGGCAATCTCGGCGCGGCGCGGCATGGGCGACATCGATACGCTCACCGTCGCGCGAATATCTGGCGCTGTCGTGGCTGGGGCGGCTGCGCTATCGGCTCTATCGCCATCCGCTGGTGATGTTCGGGCTCGGCCCGATCTACATGTTCCTGCTGCAGCACCGGCTGCCGGTCGGCCTGATGCGCGACGGCTGGCGGCCATGGCTCTCGACCATGCTGACCAATCTGGCGATCGCCGTGATCGCCGCGGTGCTGATCTATCTTCATCGGCATCAAGGCGTTCCTGCTGGTGCATCTGCCGATCATCCTGCTGGCGGGCGCGGCCGGCGTCTGGCTGTTCTACGTCCAGCACCAGTTCGAGGACACGGTGTGGGCGGACGACGGCTCGTGGAATCGGCATGAGGCCGCGCTGCACGGCTCCTCGCACTACGATCTGCCCGGCGTGCTGCGCTGGTTCACGGCGAACATCGGGGTGCACCATGTGCATCATCTCTCGAGCGGCATTCCGTTCTATCGGCTGCGCGACGTGCTGCGCGATCACCCCGAGCTCGGCGCGGTCGGCCGGCTGACGCTGTGGCAGAGCTTCAGCTGCATCCGGCTCGCCTGTGGGACGAAGGCAGCCCAAGCTGATCTCGTTCCGCGAACTTCGGCGTATGCGGGCGAGGCGCGCTACTGCTTGACCCTGCTGATCCAGCGGTTCACGGCCGTCGGCAGGATGTCGAGATAGGGACCGGAGAAGAACGTCTCGCCCGATCCTCCGCCGAAATAGCGGTCGTGCGCATCGATCATTGCGCGCAGCGCGTCGACGCAGGATGGCACCGAGTCGACGATCAAGTCATTGAGGTTGCCCTTCGCGGCGTAGCGCGGGTCGGCGGCAACGCGCTTCGCGATGCATTCGGTCGCGGAGCGGATCAGCGGTTGGATCGCGGCCGTCTTTTGCCGGAAGGAAATTTCCGGAGCGCCCGTGTCCGTATTTGGAAGCGGGCCGACGGATACATTCAACAGGAGCGACAACCCTGCGAGTGGCGCAGCGAGCATCGTGAAGTCCCCCAACCCCGGAGGAACTCTAGCTGATTCACCCTCTCAGTGGCATACCGAACACCACCTAGATCGTTCGAAACCGTTTCAGTGTGACGCGCGGGCTACAAGTTCCGGCCGTGGAACTCGTCAGCAGCGCACCACCGTGATCTCGCGCTCGCCCTGCGCGGACGGCACGGTTACGCGCTCGGACGCTGCAGGCTTCCCGGTTCTCATTGGGCGTGCCGGAGATCCGCGGCGCGGGCGGCATCCACGGCGGCGGATCCCACTGCTCGGCAGGCGCCGGGCCGTATACCGGGAATTGCTGCGGCCGGATCGTATGGCATGCCGATGTAGGCCCCCTCACCGTCGCCGGTGATCGGATAGCGTCGACCCGTAGAGGTACGCACCGTGATGGTGACGCCGGAGAGACGCGCGAACGGCGCGCGGACGGTCGTGCGTGGAAAGTTGCCGCGCCGGGACGCGGCGACGGCTCGCCGGGCCGGAGGGATCGCGGGATGCGGCCGAAACGCGCGTCAGCGTGCGGATGTTGACGTGCCTGGGCCGGCCAATCATCGCCGGTGCTCGTCCGATATTGCCGGCGCTCGCACGCCGCCTTGACCCCCGCCGCGGAAGCCTCCGCTGCGCGCAAATGACGGGTCCGGCATGAGCAGCACCGCGCCGGCCAGGGCGAGGGCAGTCAACGCAACACTATGTCGTGGCATCCGCGGTCTCCCGTTCGTCAGGGAGGAGCCGCCGCACTCCATTCAGGCCTCGCAAAGAGCCTAATCCCGGGGTTCTGCTTTGTCGACGAGAGGTGGTTAACCCGGAAGTTAACCCAAGAGATTGAACCAAAGTTAACGCTGGCTCGACAAAAGAACGAAGGGGCGTTTGGGGGAGGGGATCATGGCTGACCGTCGTAGTCTCGGCATTGTTGGATTTGTGTTCGGCGGCGTCACCGCTACCGTCATGCTCATCGCCGTCATGGTCGTGAAACACCATGTCGATGGCCGCCTGATCCTCGATGAAGCCCGCCTTCCCGTGATGGCCGCGTCGGCGCAGGCCGTGATCCGCTGACTATACCGCCATCCGCCTAGAAACAATTCGACCGTCTCCATCCGTTGG
Source organism: uncultured Alphaproteobacteria bacterium (assembly GCA_963778455.1). Classification (GTDB taxonomy): domain Bacteria; phylum Pseudomonadota; class Alphaproteobacteria; order Rhizobiales; family Xanthobacteraceae; genus PALSA-894. The sequence goes on along the minus strand of CAVZUL010000003.1, from coordinate 62,098 downwards.
CTATCGGGGCCAACGGAGGGCGAACGCATGGCCTTTCCGATCAAGATTGCGCTCGCGACGGCCGCGGCCTTCTTCGCCATGGCGGCGCATGCCAGCGAGGTCCCGACGCTGAATGTCCGGCCAACCTGTACGCCGATCGGCGCAACGATTTGATCTTCCCGATCGACACCAAGCGTGCCTCAAGTCCGAGCAGGAGGCGCGCGACCAGCTGAAGCGCGAATGGGCGACTTTCCCCGCCCTGATCGGAGGCTATGCACGCAGACCGCCTCGATGGCCGGCATGCCGAGCTACGTTGCAGCTTCTCACCTGCCTCGAGATGAAGCGCGACGCCGCAAAGCTCGCCGGCCGATGGTGGTCTCACGACCAAGCCGACAGGCCTGCTGCCGACCAAGCAGCAGTCGAAGTAGGCGTCAGGCGCGGTCGAGCCGTGCGTCGCTGACCTGCGACTTCCACTGCGACATGCTCTCGGCGATGATCTTCACCGAGGTCATCGCGACTTGGCTGAGCTGCGCGTAGCTCGCGATCTCGCGCTGCACCCGCTCGCCTTCGGTCTTGAAGGAAGTCGCGCACGTTGCGCAGGTCGGCGATCAGGCTGTCGATCTCGCTCACCGACGAGCCGGACACACGGTCGAGCAGCGAATTGATATTGGTGACCGCCTGCTCGCTACCGCCTTCGGTCTGCGGACGGCGCAGGTGCGCCACGTCGCGGCGGATGAATTCGCGAATCTCGCCTTCGAATTCGCTCGGGCTTGGGTGTCTTCGCCAAGCTTTCCGGAGCGTGCTGGAGCTGCGTTCATGATTGTTGTCCCCGTCATCGAGAGTAGTTAGTGCAACGCGTTGGAACCAAGGGCCTTCCACCGGGGACGATTGCAGGCAGTCGAATCTGGCCGCTTAAGGCCGAGTTCGCGGCAAAATCAGGCCTTCCCTTGACAGTTTGCCTCGAATTGATTCTTTTCCCCTGCGTAAACCTACCTTCGGGGGAGAGACTATGATTCGGACTTTGATCGCTGCCTCTTTGTTTGCCTTCGCCGTGACGACGTTCTCGCCGGTGTTCGTCCCGGCGAGCGACGAGGCGCAGGCACAGCCGGCTGCTGACCGCCGCACCCAGCCAGGCTCGGGCTCGTGCCGCCTCTCCAACGGCCAAAAGTGCTGATCTGACGCCTGAGTTTCCAAGGCAAAACAGCCGGCCCTTGAGGCCGGCTGTTTTGTTTTGCGACGCGTATTCTGTGAAATCAGATGCGGTCGGTGCCGAAGATCAGGCCGAGCGGCGTCCAGTTGAAGCGATAGGTGATCGCGCCGCGCACCATGTCTCCGGCGACCTTGACGTTCGCGCCAATCACCGCGGCCGGCACGACGAGATCGCGCATCACGTAGGTCGCGTTGCCGAGATCGTAGTGCAGGTATTCGGCGCGGAACTGCCACGGGCCACTCGCGACTTCGACGCCGCCGCCGGCCGCCCAGCCCCACAGGTTCTTGGAGATGCCGCCGAACGGGCAGCCGCCCGCGATCGCCGGGCAACCGCCCGCGATCGTCACGATGTTGTTGCTCGAGGCTTCGATGCGTCCGCTGGCGAGGCCGCCGGTGGCGTAGAGCAGAATGTTGTCGGAGAGCAGGAAGCCGCCGCGCACGCGCGTCGTGCCGAACCATGACAGCTTCTGGCTCGCATTCACCGTGAATGGAACGCCGAGGACTGTTGCCTTGATGGTCTGCGAGGCCTTGATGTCGGTGTAGGAGAAGTCGGAGTCGAAGCCGAGCACGATGCGGTCGAATTGATAATTCGAGCCGTAAGTGATGCCACCGAGGAAGCCCTTGGCGGCTCCCGCCGCTGAATTCGGTAGGCCGGCGGCGAGGAACAGCGGCGCATAGAACGCGTCCGGCGTCGCCGTGATCGCGTTGCGGCTCCAGCCGTAACCGCCGTGCGCGCCGATGTAGAAGCCGTACCAGCTCTGTTTGGCCGGCACCATGACCGGCGCCTTGACGACAGGAGCGGCGGGAATGTCGGCGGCTCCCGAAGGGGAGACCGCCGCCATCCACACCAGTGCCCCCGCACCCGCGATGACCCAACGTTTCATAGCCGTCCACCCCCGTCGGAATGCAAAATCATGCGCCGCTGATCGGTCAGTCGCTAGTGCAAAAAAGCCACACGATACAATCTCTTGGAGTCTGAACGATCCGGTTCCTGGGCTTTATGCTCATGGAAGGGCCAAAGCTCGGGGCTTTGTGCGTCCTTGAGCGCCGGTTCGAGGGGCAAGTTCGGGCGGCCTTCCTACGTGTTTCGCGGCTCGAGCATTTGGGCGGCCGGTCGGCGCCGGCCGCGGCCCAGCTCTTCCGGCTGGGCGGCGATTCGCTCGCCGCCGCCGCCCCAGCGGCGGCTGGGGATTATGGCACCAGCAGGTGCCCACCGATGGTGTGAGGGCCCCGCCGCCTATGGCGAAGCGTCATCGCCGAAAGGACAGGAACCGCGCGAGGCCGGCGGCGTTATGGTGCCAGCCATGGCCGATCAGACCAGCCTTCGCTTCATCGGACTTGCGTTCGGCGCCGTCACGCTGGCCGTTGCCCTGATGGCCGTCATTGCGGTCACCAATGTGAATCGCGGCCCCGACTCATCCACACCCATTGCGGTTCTCGCGACGTCCACCGGCTAGCCGCTTGCCGCAAGCACACAAGAGACCCAAACCCGGAACGGCCCGCAAGAAGCGCGTGACCGCGGCCGCGCGCGACATGGCTCGCACCAAGTCGATCGCCCAAAAACTCGCAGGCGTGGCACCGGACGAAGATCCGGCGCGCGTCGCCGGCGCAATCGCGATCTTCGCCACCGAAACGATCAAGCGCAGCGCCAATAATCTCGTCGAGGCGCGCGCCTATCTCGACGGCTTGCGCGCCGGGATCGACGGCCTGCTGAAAAACGCTTTTCCCGAAAGCGTGCAGAAAGAGTCTGAGTGAAGCCACGGCGCTACCGCGATTTCCCGTTGCGCTTCGCCCGCCTCTTCCGCCATTCTTGACAGTTACGTGACCGCGCCGCGGCGTTGGGCAGAATGGGGGAGAGTGCTTGTGAGCGATCTCGATATGCGCATGTTTGCTAGGAATGCCGGCGTCAACCTGACGTTTCCGGCCGGCGGCGTCGTCTTCAATCAGGGCGATCCGGGCGACTGCATGTACATCGTGCAGTCCGGCGTGATCGAGATGACGATCGGCGACAAGGTCGTCGAGGTGTGCGGGCCGAACGAGGCGATCGGCTTCATGTCGATGATCGACACCGCGCCGCGCTCATCGACCGCGCGCGTCAAGGAGCCGGTCGAGGTGTCGGTGATCGACAAGCGCAAGTTCCGCTTCATGGTCGACGAAGTCCCGAATTTCGCGCTCTACATCATGGGCGCCATGGCGCGGCGCATCCGCGGTATGAGCAAGGCGATGTAGCTCGGCGGCCGCCGTTCGGCTAAATTCGGCGACGCAAGAAAGCGGCAGTGGAGGAAGCCATGCTCTCGATCCGCCAGATCCATCCGGTATTCGCCGGCGAAGTGTCCGGCGTCGACCTGCGCCAGCCGCTGACGCGCGAAGAGGCCGCCGCGATCGATGCCGGCATGGACCGCTATGCCGTGCTGGTGTTCCACGACCAGAACATCACCGACGACCAGCAGATCGCCTTCACCAAGAACTTCGGCGAGATCGAGGGCGCGCCCGGCGGCAACATCACCAAGCCGCACGAGCTCCGCCTGAAGACCGGCATGATCGACGTCTCGAACCTCGACAAGGAGGGCAAGCCGCTTCCGCGCGACGACCGCCGCCGCATGTTCAATCTCGGCAACCGGCTGTGGCACTCGGATTCGTCCTTCCGCGCCGTCCCGGCGAAATACTCGATCCTCTCGGCGCGCACCGTCGCGACGGCCGGCGGCAACACCGAATTCGCCGACATGCGCATCGCCTACGATCTGCTGGACGACGACACGCGCGCTCTCGTCGAAGACCTGGTGTGCGAGCACACGCAGCTCTACTCGCGCGGCTCGATGGGCTTTTCGGGATGGACCGAAGAGGAACTGGCGATGTTCAAGCCGGTGCGTCAGCGGCTGGTGCGCACGCATCCGGTCACTGGGCGCAAGTCGCTCTACCTTTCGTCACACGCCGGCACGATCATCGGCTGGCAAATGCCCGAGGCGCGCGACCTGCTGCGCGATCTCAACGAGCATGCGACGCGCCCGGAGCTTGTCTATGTCCACCGCTGGCGGCTGTACGATCTCGTCATCTGGGACAACCGCCAGACCATGCATCGCGTGCGCCGCTTCGACGAGACGCAGCCGCGCGACATGCGCCGCACGACCGTGCGCGGCGAAGCGATGACCGCCGAGCAGGCCGAAGCTGCGTGAGCGCGCTGCCTAAAAAAATGAGCCCCGCCGAAGCGGGGCTGAAACCAAAGCGTCATTCGAACTGGCGCCAGACTAGGGCAATTCTTCTAAAAGCTTCGCAAGGCTTTCGCTAAAGTTTGAGCGAAAAAGTCCGCGCAATTTCGCGGCATTAGCGCTGCGGCGCCTGCACCAGCTGGCCGCGCAACGTGTCGTCGACGCATTTCTCGACCAGCTTGAGCCGCGCGTCGATGTTCTTCGCCTTCTTGTCGCTCTCGTATTTCATCCAGCACTTCGCCTTGGCTTCTTCGGGCGTCAGCGCGGCCGCGGGTGCGGCCGGCGCCGCGGCCTGGGGTGCGGGCGCCGGCGCGAGTTCAGCCGTGGTGTTCCCCTGCGCGCAAGCGGCGAGGATGGTGGACATGCAAACAGCCGCGATAACGGCCTTGTGCGTTCGCAATTCGCCGGTCTGCAACGATTTGCTCATCGAAACCTTCATAGCCGCGCCGGCCGCGCCGCGCCATGGCTCAATCGTGACGAAATCGTGCAACCGAACGGCCAGGCCGCGCGTTGATCCCGGAACCCAAGTTCCAAAGGAGCGCGCCATGTTTGCCCGATTGAGCCCCTCAGTATTGGCCATGCTAGCCGGTCTCAGCCTCGCGGCCGCCCAGCAGCAAGCGCCGGTCAACCAGGCGACCAATCCGATCGGCGACGGTCCATTCAAGTCGCAGCAAGGCGGCAAGGAAGAGCCCAGCTCGCACAGCTCCGGCGCCAACACCACGGACGTGTTCGTCGACGGCAAGCTCGCGGTGCCGGGTGCGCCCGCCGACAGCCAGACCGTGCCGTCCAAAGTCTCTGAACGCAACGCCAAGCTGGACGAGATCCCCATCATGGCACTGCCGCTCGGCCTGACCGACGAGCAGAAGCGCCGCATCGTCGAAAGCGTGGCGAAGGGCAACGCACCGGTATCGCAGATCAGCGCCAAGCCGGCGGATATGCTTCCGGGCACCACTGAGGTGTCGGAATTCTCCGCTGACGTGAAGGCGGACGCGCCGATGTTGAGCGACATTCACTTCATCCGCACCAAGGACAAGATCCTGCTGGTGCGCTCGCCCAACATGGTGGTGACCGGCGAGATCGCGGCCGAATAACGCCACAGTTCCAGGATTGCCGAACGCTTCCCGGCGGATGTGCCGGGAAGCGTTTTCGCGCGCGTGCGGCGGAGTGCGCCGCAAGGCGCTTGCGCGCCCCGCGCCGGACGCGCTAGCGAAATCGGGGAGGGGAGCCAGATGATCCGGACAATCCTTGCCGCCGCGTTGCTCATTTCGGCGCATGTGGCCTTTGCGCAACCGGCACCGCCCGATGCCGTGAAGGAGCTCGCGCCGACCGGCAAGCTGCGCGCGGCGATCAACTACGGCAACGGGGTGCTGGCGCAGAAGGGGCCGGACGGAGAGCCGCGCGGCGTGTCGGCGGACCTTTCGCGCGAGCTTGCCAGGCGGCTCGGCGTGCCGCTCGAGTTCACGACTTTCATCGCGGCCGGCAAGGTCGTTCGAAGCCGTGAAGGCGAACGCGGTCGATGTCATCTTCATCGCGATCGAACCGGTGCGTGCCGCCGAAGTCGAGTTCACGCCGCCCTACGTGCTGATCGAAGGCGCCTATCTGGTGCCGAAGGATTCGCCGCTGCGCGAGCCGGCCGATCTCGACAAGCCCGGCATGCGCATCGCGGTCGGCGAGAATTCCGCCTACGACCTTTATCTCACGCGCACGCTCAAGCATGCGACGCTGCTGCGCGCGCAGGGTGGTTGCTGCCACAACATCGATCGGTTCCGCGCCGAGAAGCTCGACGCCGCGGCGGGCGTGCGCCAGCCGCTCGCCGCGTATGCGAGGGAACACGCTGATGTGCGGGTGATGGAAAAGCCGTTCCAGCAGATCCGCCAGGCGATGGGCACGCCGAAGGGGCGGCTCGCGGGCGCGGCCTATCTGCGGGCGTTCATCGAAGAGATGAAGGCGAGCGGCTTCGTCGCCGACGCACTCAAACGCAGCAATCAACCGGACGCGCAGGTCGCGCCGGCAGGAGGATAGATGAGCACTGTTTCGGCTGACGTTCTCAAGGAGCTTGCGCCCACCGGCACGCTGCGCGCCTCGATCAATCTCGGCAACATCGTGCTGGCGCAGGGCACGGCGGACAACCCGAGCGGCGTGACGCCGGAGCTCGCGCGCGAACTCGCGAAGCGCCTCGGCGTGCCGTCGGCGCTGACCTGCTTCGATGCGGCCGGCAAGGCGTTCGAGGCGATGAAGGCCGGCAAAGTCGACATCGTGTTCCTGGCGATCGAGCCAGTGCGCGCCGCCGAGATCGAGTTCACCGCGCCTTATGTGATCATCGAGGGCGTCTACATGGTGCCGAAGGACTCAGCCCTGAAGACGCCGGCCGATGTCGACAGGCCGGGCATTCGCGTCGGCGTGAATGTCGCCTCCGCCTATGACCTGTTCCTCACGCGCTCGCTCAAGCATGCCGCACTGGAGCGCAGCTCCGACGGCGCATCGCTGTTCCTCGAAAAGAAGCTCGATGCGGCGGGCGGCGTGAAGCAGGCGCTGCAGGCTTTCGTAAAAGGGCGCAGCGATGTGCGGTTGATGGACGAGCGCTTCATGGAAATCCAGCAGGCGATGGGATGCGCCAAGGGCAAGCTCGCGGGCGCGGCCTATTTGCGAAGCTTCATCGAGGAGATGAAAGCGAACGGCTTCGTGGCGGATGCGCTGAAGCGCTCGGGCCAGCACGACGCCGCGGTTGCGCCGGCGGCGAAATAAGATCAGTTCGGCGCCGGCTTCGCTTCCGCGGGTTTCTGCTCGGCCGGCGCCGCCGAAGCCGGCTGCGGCGCGGTGAACAGGTTGTCGCCGCAGCCATCGTCGGCGATGCGCTCGAACCCGCGCGACACATTTTCGACGAAGCGGTCGAAGCGCCGCTTGTCCTGCGCGGGATATTCCAGCGCGACGTGGCGCCACTGCGTGCCGCCGCAGGCGAGCGAGACCTTGCGATAGAAGATGCGGTCGCCCTTGAGGCCCGACACCGTCATCCGGTCGCGTTCCCCGCGCAGGTACGTGACCTCCTCGCCCTCCGCGAAGGCGACGGCCTTGAAGCGCGCCGAGGCATCGTTCGCGGCATTCACCGAATAGAGTGCGAGCCACGCATTTCCGTCCGGCGCGAGGTAGCGGCGGCCCTGCCAGTTCGGATCGGGCGGCTGCAGTTGCCAATCGCGCGGCACGATTTGCGAAGCCTCCACACGAGCGCCCCGTTCGCGCGCGAATTCGGCCGCCGCGGGCGGAACCATCATCACGGGGGCGTGGCGCAGGTAGATGTGGCCGCGGTGATGACGCCGCCGCGCGTCCGCGGCGGTGGCGGTGAGCACGAGGATGAGTGCGACCAGGACGGCTCTTCGCATGCGGTTCCAACGCGAGCCATCGCAAAACGATCCCGGGTTCCAACCCGCTGCAGGCGATGACAGAATTCTGAACGGGCATTCATTAAACAAAACAGCCACTTAGCGGCAGTTCCCGGGAACGCGTTGAAATTTCGCGCGTTGAGCCCGCGAAGGCTGCGCGACTCCGCGCGCCTCACACCAGGAGGGAAGGATGAAACTCTTTGCACTCGCGACCGCTGCCGCATTGGCGTTGACCGCGCCGACGTTCACCCCGCCCGCGTTCGCGCAGGCCGACGTGAAGGTGAAGGTCAAGAGCGGCGACGGCGGCATGACGCGCAAGAAGGTCGTGATCAAGCAGCGCGGCGACGTGACCCGCAAGAAGGTCGTGATCCGCCACGGCGGCGACGTGAGTCGCAAAAAGGTTGTCATCCGTCATGGCGATCGCGGGCGGCACTATGGCTGGCGCTCGCGCGATGCCGGCAACAAGACCGTGATCATCAAGCGCAGCGGCGATGGCGGCAGCCGGACCGTCATCAAGAGGAAGACCTTTAACTGATCTGTCGACCGGTTGCGTGCAAGCGGCCCCGGAAAACCGGGGCCGCTTTTGCACCTGGCGCACGCCGCTGCCCGCGCCTACATCTTTCATTCGGGGGACAGGAGGCGTCCGATGAAAACCACCATCCTTCTCGCGGCCGCGATTGCGCTTTCCTTCGCCAGCGGTGCTGAGGCGAAGAACAAAGCCAGCGGTGCGCACGCGCAGAAAAACTACAAGACCAAGAGCGTGCGCGCGGTGCGGCGGCCGGTGATGCCCGCGCCGTCACGAGACCCGTATGCCAAATACTGGGACGATCCCGGCCGAGCGGCGCCCCCGTTCAGCTACCGCCGGGGCGACACGCACTAGCCTCGCAACCGCACGCGGCCAAAGGCGGTGCGCTTTAGAGCGCCCGCTTTTCTTCCATCCGGCTTTCAGGACCGTGGAATTGCGCGCCGTTCTCGGCGGCCGGGGAACGATACGCCGCGAGGACGAACAGCCGCAGCGCGGATGAGAGATTGTTCTGCTGCCTGTTGGTATCGATGTCCGAAAGCAGCTGCTGAAGGGTGACCCTCCGCCCGGCCGCAATCGATTTGAGCGCCGTCCAGAACGGCTCTTCCAGGGACACGCTGGTCTTGTGTCCATTGATGATGACGGAGCGTTTTGCGATTGGTGATTCCATTCCGCTATGCAGAACGATCTCAAGGGCTGAAACAACTATACCTAGGTGTAAGGCCGCCGGGTTCCCGTTTCACGGGACGGGGGAGGCGCGGCGATGACTCCGGCCCGTCTCGAGTCCCGCGACCCAGCATTCATAGGCAACCCGGTTCGCCGCGTGGTCCACGATGAGCGGCAGCCACGGCATCCCCTCGGCGAGCAGCAGCCGCGCGACCCATTCGCGGACCGGCTCAGGCACCGCGGCGCGCGCGTAGCACGCGGGCGGATTGCCGCGACAGGCTTGCGCCTTGCGGCACCTTTCACGCCGACACACGCGATGCAGCCGCAGCGCATCGCAGGCGAAGCGCGCATCCGCGCGCGTGTCCGCCGGCCCACGCGCGGCGAACGCGATCTTTGCGTCCGCGAGATCCTGTTTGATGCGATCGAGCAGGACATCACGCTCGTCTGGCGCGGACGGCTGCAAGGTTTCGACCACGCGCGCCGCGGCCGCCTTCATCCCGGCGGTGAGCAGCGCCTGCGTCTCCTCGCGCATGCGCGCGATCTCGTCCGCAGTATAACGCGGACGCGCGGGGTCGGGCGGAGTGTCGTGTGATGTCTGAATCATGGACATGCCTCTTCGTTCCCGCGGCGCGATGCGCCCGGGTCTTGCGCATTCCTCCCGCTCCCATGAGGGGAGCGGAGCGCCGAGAAACGCGGGAGCTTGCGAGGCTCCCGGGATGGCGGGCGAGGCCATCCGGCACGCGTGCGAGGCGTGCCGCGCCTCCTTGCGATCGGAGACGCGCGCCTCTCGGCGCTCTGCTGCGGCTTTTTTCGGTCCGGGCCACGCTTTCGGGGCATTCGCGCCGCCGTCAGCCAGCTCCTGGCGGGAGGTCCGTAGTGACCTCCAGGTGGAGCCCCGGGCCGCCCGGGTCCGGCATGCCTGCCGGCCGCGGGTGCCGCCCCTTGCTCCGCTCGACTGGATGCCGCCGGCCGGCGCCCCTCGGTGAGCAAGGTGGGGCGAGGATAGACTAGGAGATAGTCCTAGTCAAGGACTAAATCACAACAGCCATTGCTTGCTGCCAGGAGCATTCTTTGACCAGAGCGCGATAGAGCAACCTTATGAAGGCATTGTGCGCCAAGGCCAACTCATATGATCTGAACAGCAAGCGACGGCCGGGGCTCTTGATGAAGTTAGTCGACGCTCTAAAAGCGCATCAGGATGAATTTATTGATGCGGCGGCCACCGCAACATTTATTGTCTTTCTGTGCGGCCCAAATCTGAACTCGTAGGCGAGCGTCTGCGAGACTACGGAAGCGCCTCAAAAGTAGTCTTGAGAAAGAGGGTTTTGAAGTAGTTCTCGGAGAAGATGAAGGGCTGGATGATCCAAGACTGAAAGGAATTGGTGTCAATGCTCAGGACAATGAAGTCGAATTTATACAAAAGTTTTGCAACGCCGTCGTAATAATTGCAGATAGCGTAGGTTCCTTTTGCGAGTTGGGATTATTTAGTTGGCATTTTGTTCATAAAGAGGGAGCCTTTCATGACGGTGGCGACACGGACTGCGTTGTTCTTCTAAATTCAAAATTTGAGAATGACCTAAGCTATCTCAATGCGGGACCGGCCGCGGCCGTAGGTGGTTTCGGAAAGGTAGAGTTTGTCAATTTTGCTGAGTACGACGGCGCGCCCCTAGTTCAACGCCTGAAACAGCGTCGAGGCGTCCTGACCGTGGATAACAAGCGCGGCCGCCCGCGAAAGGGCGCGTCATGAAGAAGATTATCAATCCCCAAATGACGTTATTTGCCCTTGGCATTCTCCAACCGGCAACTGCGCAAGAGGTTCGGGGATTCCTGACAACAGTCTTTAGCGAAGGCGGAAAGCTGCCAGATCTTCAAGAATTCTCAGACTTCCTCATGAGTCAATGCAAAGAGGGAAGAGCCATAAGAGTTTTCGAGAATGGTAATTATTATTCACTCACGCCAGCCGGTGCCAACTATCTTGCACCGAAGTTACGACGAAGTCGTGATAAGTTTAGGATGTATTTGCTTCGTGACGCTCATCGCGCTAGGATAATTGAGTCGCGTGGGGTGTCTGAGTTAGAATTGGTTGGCGCTTCGCCATCCGTGGATACCAGTAGTGACGTAAAAGGACGCGCGGCCAAAAAGCTTGGCCGTACGGCCTTTGGCCGCCGCTTCGCTTACGGCCAACCTTATTGGCCGCGCATTCAAGGGCAGTTTGCTAGAAGAACTGGTCTAAGTCGCACCCCACGCGACACATTTCCTAACCTGCTCTCCTTCACGTCCGAAGAACAGGTAGATGAAGCTATTGGTTCCAATTTCAAATACGACTACTTCGGCATAGGCTTGTGTCTAGGTGTGTCGCCGCAATTAGTTTGGCAGATTGCCCACGCCGCCGATCTACATTATCGAAGCTTTACGATAAGGAAAAAGGGCGGCGGCGAACGTCTTATTGAAAGCCCAAGAGTATTTCTGAAAGTTATTCAGTGGTTTCTTTCGGATTTTGTCCTTGATGATCTGGTGATTCATCCCGCTGTGCACTCATTCGAGTTCGGTAGATCAATAGTTACTAATGCGATAAGTCATGAGCGCCAGCCGTTCGTCGGCGCGATTGATATAGAGAATTTTTTTGGGAGCGTCAGGCGGGAAGCGGTGGCAACTTATCTGGTTTCACAAGGATTTTCCGGCGCCGAATCTGAGGTGATTTCTCTACTTTGCACAAAACAAGATCGACTACCTCAAGGCGCGCCGACGAGTCCGGTAATCGCTAACGGAATTCTGTATAACTTTGATACGGTTGCATCCAATTACTGCGCCAACAGCGGCCTGCGGTTTTCTCGTTATGCAGATGACATAACGGTTAGTGGACCTAGTCGGGGGGCGGTTGCCGAAGCCTTGGCTATCATGTCGAGGATGCTCGAAGAAATCGCGGGATTGAAAGTCAATGATGAAAAGACGCGAATAGCGAGCAAGGGGGGGCAGCAGAGAGTTACTGGGGTCGTTGTAAACGAGAGATCGGCTCCGCCCCGGCGCTTTCGCCGAAGGATCAGAGCGGCCTTTCACCGGGCGATGTCCCACCCTCTTGATGGTCTCGAGAAGCTCAATGAGCTAAGTGGGTATCTGGGCTATTTATTAATATTTCCAAAGCTTCGTGGATCGCCTGAAGTCATTAAATACGATGAAATATTGCGCGGTCTTCGTCGTCAGAGAACAGCGCAGCAATAGGCGCAGCGCACTTCCGCCCACCTCTTCCCACTGATAGAAGACCGCCCGCGGCCATCTCGGCCGCCTCAGCCAAAGGAGGCCGACATGCGCAAGCATCGCGATTTCGACGACCTCCCGTGCTTTCGACATCACGTCTAAGCGGCGGAAGTCCTTCCCTTCGGAAACCCGCGTGAAGCGCGGCCGGCGTTTCGTCCACGGCAGCGTCGAGCTTTCCGAAAAGCTCGGGCGCAACGACCTGTGCCCGTGCGGCTCGACGCGCCGGTTTCAAGGCGTGCTGCATGCGTTCCGGCCGTCATGACGGCGCGAACCGGGACGACTACTTTCAGGGAGTGATGCGAGTCCTTCGTCATGGCCGGACTTGTTCCGGCCATCCACGACTTTCTTTCTGAACCAAGACGTGGATGCGCGGGTCAAGCCCGCGCATGACGGAGGAGGGATCTAGCGCCTGCGCTTTTTCGTCGCTCGCTTCTTCGCCCCCTTCCTCTCCTTCCCATAACACATCGCCTCCAGCCGCATGCCGTCGGGGTCGGTGAAGAACACCGCGTAATACTTCTCGTCGCCGTTATGGGTGCCGGGCGGATCGGCGACCGGCAGGCCGTTCGCTGCGAGAAACGCGCCGAGCGCGTCCACCTGTTTGCGGCTCGCGAGCTCGAAGGCGTAGTGGTGAAAGCCGATGTCGCCCTTGCGGTGCCGGCGCTTAGCGCCCTGCACGTCGGCCTGCGCGATCCAGAACAGCGTCTTGCCGTTGCTCCAGCCCGCAAAGCCGCCCATGTCGTATTTGAGCTTGAAGCCGAGGAAGCCGAGCACACGCCCGTAGTACGCGCGCGAGCGCGCGAGATCGCCGACGCTCAACACCAGATGATCGATGCCGGTGACGCGGGACATGCTGGGCAACCTTGTCAGGGCCGGCCGGGTTCCCGGCCGCACGCCGATGGCCACGCTGGCGCGGCCGATCAGGATGGCGCGTGCGGTTTCGGCACAGTGGGCTTCGGCCAATGATACTGCAGCACGCCGCGTCCGCCGATGCACCAGCCGATGACCCATTCGAGCAGCGCATGATCGCCGAGACTGACTTCGGTGCCGCCGACAGGCCCGCCTTCGAACGAGAAGAAATGCTGCCCGCTCGCTAGCGCCGAGGTGTCGCCATAGGCCGCGATCGCGAAGAAAACGACCAGCCCGATCAGCACGTGGGTCACCACAGCCCAGCGCGTCACGCGCGCGGGCGCAGGCTCCGGCCTCACGTGTTTCCACGGGTCGATGAAGGCGCGCTGCACGCCGCCCGTGAGCATGGCGTAGAGATGGACGTACAGGAGCGCGAACAGCCCGCAATACGCCGCGATGGCGGCGTCCGGACTGCCCTTGCACATTGTACCGCAGGCCGCTGCGGCGGTGCGGACGAAGCCCGTCTCGTAGGCGTGCAGCGCCACGCCGCCGAACAGCAGCAGGAAGGCGAGAACGGTGCCGAGGACACGCAGCGGCCGCGCGTGGCGCTCAGCGAGGGCATCGAGCCGCTCATCGAAGGCGATGAAACGCTTCCTGACGATGGCATGGCGCGCCTTGAAAGCGGCAAGGGTCGGCCCGAGCATGGGAGGCTCCGGTGCGTCCTGTTTTTTCGTCGCGCCGGGATCATGAACGGTTCACTCCGCGCGGGAATGAGCGGAAATTTCAACGCCCCTTGCGCTTGAAGCCGCCGCGCATGCCGGGCTTGCCGAGCGTGGAGCGCCCGCGCGCTGCCGCAGGTTGCCCCTCACCCCCACCCTCTCCCCGCAGGCGGGGAGAGGGAGCCCGCCGAGCGTCGGGCGACGGCAAGCGCTTCGCGGTCGGGTCGTCCACCACCGCAAGCTCCATCGTGCGCAGGCGCTTGATCTCGTCGCGCAGCCGCGCGGCCTCCTCGAAGTCGAGATCGGCGGCCGCGGCGCGCATGCGGCCTTCGAGATCGGCGATCACCGCCTCGAAATTGTGCCCGATGGTGGCGCCTTCCTCGCCGAGCCCTGAGATGCCGCCTTCGGTCGAGACCAGCACGTGGTCGCGCTCGTACACCGAGTTCATGATGTCGTGGATCGAGCGCTTGATGCTCTCCGGCGTGATGCCGTGCGCGGTGTTGTACTCGACCTGCTTCTCGCGCCGCCGATTGGTCTCGGCGATCGCGCGCTCCATCGAGCCGGTGACGTGGTCGGCATAGAGGATCACCTTGCCGTCAACGTTGCGCGCCGCGCGCCCGATGGTCTGGATCAGCGAGGTTTCCGAGCGCAGAAAGCCTTCCTTGTCGGCATCGAGGATCGCGACCAGCGCGCATTCCGGAATGTCGAGGCCTTCGCGCAGCAGGTTGATGCCGACCAGGCAGTCGAACGTGCCGAGGCGCAGGTCGCGGATGATCTCGATGCGCTCGATGGTGTCGATGTCGGAGTGCATGTAGCGCACGCGGATGCCCTGCTCGTGCAGGTATTCGGTCAGGTCCTCCGCCATGCGCTTGGTCAGCACGGTGACCAGCGCGCGGTAGCCCGCGAGCGCGGTCTGGCGCAGTTCGCCAACCAGGTCGTCGACCTGCGTGCGCGCCGGGCGGATGTCGACCGGCGGGTCGATGAGGCCCGTCGGTCTGATCACCTGCTCGACGAACACGCCGCCGGATTGCGTCAGCTCCCATTCGGAGGGCGTCGCCGACACCGCGACGGTCTGCGGACGCATCGCGTCCCATTCCTCGAAGCGCAGCGGCCGGTTGTCCATGCAGGAGGGCAGGCGGAAGCCGTATTCGGCAAGCGTCGCCTTGCGGCGGAAGTCGCCGCGATACATGCCGCCGAGCTGCGGTACGGTGACGTGGCTCTCGTCGCAGAACACCAGCGCGTTGTCGGGCACGTATTCGAACAAAGTCGGCGGCGGCTCGCCCGGCTTGCGGCCGGTCAAGTAGCGCGAATAGTTCTCGATGCCGGCGCAGCTTCCCGTGGCCTCCATCATCTCCAGATCGAAGATGGTGCGCTGCTCCAGCCGCTGCGCCTCGAGCAGGCGGCCCGCGGCATTGAGCTGGTCGAGCCGCCATTTCAGTTCGGCCTTGATGCCGTGGATCGCCTGGATCAGCGTCGGGCGCGGCGTCACGTAGTGCGAGTTGGAGTAGACCTTGATGAAGGAGAGCTCGTCGGTCTTCTGCCCGGTGAGCGGATCGAACTCCTCGATGCTCTCGACCTCGTCGCCGAACAGGTTCACGCGCCAGGCACGGTCCTCGTAGTGGGCGGGGAAGATGTCGAGTGTGTCGCCGCGCACGCGGAAACTGCCGCGGTAGAAATCGGCTTGCGTGCGCTTGTATTGCAGCGCCACCAGATCGGCGATGAGCGCCCGCTGGTCGATGCGCTCGCCCTTCTTCAGCGCAAAGGTCATCGCCGAATAGGTCTCGACCGAGCCAATGCCGTAAATACACGAGACGGAAGCTACGATCACCACGTCGTCGCGTTCGAGCAGTGCGCGCGTCGCCGAATGGCGCATGCGGTCGATCTGCTCGTTGATGGAAGATTCCTTCTCGATGTAAGTGTCGGTGCGCGGAACGTAAGCCTCCGGTTGATAGTAGTCGTAGTACGAGACGAAATATTCCACCGCATTGTCGGGAAAGAAGCTGCGAAATTCGCCATAGAGCTGCGCGGCGAGCGTCTTGTTCGGCGCGAGGATGAGCGCGGGGCGCTGCGTCGCCTCGATCACCTTCGCCATCGTGAAGGTTTTTCCCGAGCCCGTGACGCCGAGCAGCACCTGATTGCGGTCGTGGCGCCGCACGCCTTCGACCAGCTCCTTGATCGCCTCCGGCTGGTCGCCCTTCGGTTCGAAATCCGACTTAATCACGAGCCGCTGGCCGCCCTCGGATTTCTCCGGGCGCTCCGGGCGATGCGGCGTCCAGGCGATCGCGCCTTTGAATTCCGCGCGTCCCTCGCGCAACAGGTTTTCCAGCGACTGCGCCGTGGCGGCGACGCCCATCGACTGGATGTCGCCGCGTTGCATGGGCCGGCGCTCGCGCTTCGGCCGCTCGAACTGCGGCTCCGGGAACGAGACCGCGTCGCCATCGAGCCCGAGCGCGCGCGCGAGCTCCGGCGAAGCTTCGATCAGCTTGGCGTCGGAGGTGTATTGCGCCTGCGGCGCTTCGGAGAAGCCCTTTACCTCCCCCTGGAGGGGGGAGGTCGGATCGCGCAGCGATCCGGGTGGGGGTGACTCATTTGCATTCACCCCACCCCGGCCACCTGCGGTGGCCGACCCTCCCCCTCCAGGGGAGGGTGGCGGAAAGGTCTGCACCTCGCGCGTCGACTTCCTTGCCGTATGCGCGGCGGAAAAATCCGCGCGCCGATCCCATGAATTGTCCGGCGGCGGCTTCAGCCCGGTGCCCGACCCGACGCCCGCGGTTCCCTTGGCGATGCCGGGATTGAGCAGCTTCTCCAGCGCGGGCGCGATCGGCGCCAGCGGCTCGCGCGCCGCCTTGGCGCGCGTCGGGCGCGCGGGGTCCTTGCCTTTCCGCGAGTTCGGGGGATTTCGCCATGCGGCCAATATGGGCCGCAGAGTGCGGCGAGGGAAGGGCGGCGTTTCGCGCGAAGAAAAGGCCCGGCGCGAGGCCGGGCCTTCCGTCGTCACAGTGTCGCGACGATCCTCAATCCAGGTTCATCTGCAGCCGGTTCCTCAGCAGGGTGTTCGGCAGCACGCTGAGAATGATGTGGCTGATGTTGATGTCCTTGCCGGGATAGCCCGAGCCGCCGCTCGTGTTGTGGCAGCTGAAGCAGTTTGTCCCTTGCCCTTGCACGAAGGTTTCCAGCGTGGCGTTCGCAAGATCGACCGAACCGATCGCCTGCGCGTCCATGTTGCCGTCGCCGGGCTTCAGCGTGTTGGCGAGCATCCACACCGTGCCGATCAGCTTGTATTTCGCAAACACCGGATCGATCTTCGACTTTTCCTCCGGGATCTTGGCCTGGAAGTTCGTGTTGATCTGCTGGATGTCGGTCACCCGCAGCGCCGGCGTCGCCCCGCCATAGGCAAACTGGCGGAACACGTTGGTGATCGGCTGGATCTGTTGCGTCTGCGGGTTGATCGTCATTGCGCTGGGTTGCACGTTGCTTTGATTGGCCGGCGTGCCCGACTTGTAGAAGGTGAACTGCTGCTGGCTCACCGGATCGGGCGAGCTTGGCGACATGTTGGCAGGCAGATCGGGTGCGTTGTTGATCTGCTCGAAGGTGCCCCAGGCGAACTCCGGATGGTCCTTGATCACGCCGACGACATGCACGCCGACCAGCGCGACGCGCACGCCGGCCTGGATCTGGCCGCTGGTCTTCAGTCCGCCCTGGCCGTCGCTTGCCAGCAAATCGATCGTCGCCGTGGTGGTGTAGGCGTCGGTCGGGTTCTTGGCGTCCGCCAAGATGCGCCACGAGGTTTTGTAGACCGTCGCGCCGACCGGGTAGGGCAGCGTCGGCGCCGCCTTGGCGTACCGGGCCGGGCCGAAGAACTTCTGCGTGAAGCCGAAGTAGATCACGTCCATGTGCGTCGCGTAGTAGACCGCGCGGCCATTCTGATCGACCAGCACGCCGCCCGAGCCGGCCTGCTCGAACGAGCCCATCGATTTCGGCTTTTGCGCGCGCGGCTTGAGGGTGAGCGTGCGCGGACCGACCGCGGCGCGGAGCGCGTTGCCGGACTTGAGATCGTCGTAGGTCGGCAGGCTGAGCAATCGCGGCTGTTTGGTTTTCGGGTCGGTCTGCATTGCATTGACGAACGCGGTCCACGACCAGACCTGGAAATCGCAATCGGTCTTCGGTGCGCCGCCGTTCGGGTTGATGAAGAACGGCTTGAGACCCGGCGATTCCCACCAGCCGAAGAGCACGTTGCAATTCTTCTGCGCCTGCGGTTGCTGGGCAGAGGCCGGGCTTGTAGCAAACAGCAGCGCGGCCGTTGCCGCGAGCGCGAGTGACGTCAGTTTCATGGGACACCTGTGCGAGCAGAGGTTGATAACAACCCGAAGTATAGCAATTTATAGAGGCTGACTACAGTTGTTGCGCGGGGCGCATCAAATCTGCGTCAATCGGGAAGATCGCGGCGGCGACCGTCCCTGCTATCATCGGCCGATGAAGGAGAGATGACATGAACCATACAGCGTCACGCCGCCGGGTACTGAAGGGCGCGGGAGCGATGCTCGCAGCGCCATTTGTCGCGAGAATGGCATCCGCGCAAGCTGACTGGCCGACGCGTCCCGTGCGCGTGATCGTGCCTTATCCGCCCGGCGGCGGGGCCGACACCGTGAGCCGCATCTTTTTCACGAAGCTGAGCGAGACGTGGAGCCAGCAGTTCGTCATCGACAATCGCGGCGGCGCGGGCGGCACCATTGCGGCGGCGGCCGCCGCGAAGGCCGATCCGGACGGCTACACCATTCTCTACGACGCCACGGCGTTTTCGGTGAACCCGTTTCTCTATCCGCGGCTTACGTTCGACTACGCGAAGGATTTCCAGCCGGTATTCCTCGCCTCGCTAGTGCCCAACATCCTGGTGGTGACGCCGTCGGTCGAGGCGAAAACCGTCGCTGACGTGATCGCGCTCGCCAAGGCGGCACCCGGCGGACTCGACTTCGCGTCGTCCGGCAACGGCACGGTGCAGCACCTGTCGCTGGAAATGTTCCGGCACATGACCGGCACCCAGATCAATCACATTCCGTATCGCGGCGGCGGACCGGCGCTCAACGATGTGGTCGGCGGGCAGGTGAAGTTCTTCTTCTCCAACGGTTCGGCGTCCATCGGCCTTGTGGAATCCGGAAAGGTGAAGGCGATCGCACACACGGGGAAGGGCCGGCTCGGCACGATGCCGGACCTGCCGCCGGTCGCCGATACGGTTCCGGGTTTCGAAGCCTATGAGTGGAACGGCGTGTTCGTGCCGACCGGCACATCGGCGGCGATCATCCAGAAACTCAATGCCGGGATGAACGCGATGCTCAAGGAGCCAACCGTGACCGAGCGGCTCGACAAGCTCAACGTCGTCTACCGGCCGAACACGCCCGCGGATTTCCGCGCCTTCGTGGCGGCCGAAATGGAGCGATGGAGCCGCGTCGTGAAGGAGGCGAACATCAAGCTGGGGTGAGTCAACAAACCAGCCTGTCGATTTCGCTCTAGGCAAGCGCCGCACGCGCGAGCGCCACCGTGGCGCAAGCGCCGAGCGTGGACACGAAATCGTTCGCCGTGACGTACATGAGGCCCATCGCGGCGATCAGCCCGAGCCATTCGGGCGGGCCGCCGTTCACCGCGACCGGCCCTAGGATCGCGCCGATCAGCGCGATCGGGATCGAGCGCAGCCAGGCATCGACGCGCGGCGTGATCGACACGTAGCGCATCAGGAAGAAGCCGCTGAGGCGGCAGGCGAGCGACGCGAGCCCGAGCAGCGCGATCGCCTGGAAGACGTCAGGCCTTATTGACACGCATCGCTCCTGCAAGGCTGCCGGCGAGCGCGCCGGCGAACAGGTACCACGGTCCCTCGACCAGCTTCTGCACGAGGATGGCGATCGCGATCGCGACGAGGAGCGGTGCGAAGTTGCGTGCGGCGCGGAAGAAGCCGACCGCCATCACGGCGAAGAACGCCGCCAGCAGGAAATCGATGCCGAGCCGGCGCGGATCGCCGAGAATCTGCCCGAACAGGTGGCCGATCACGGTCGAGGCGGTCCAGGGGACGATCATCACGAGGCCGCTGCCGAGCAGGAAACCGGCATCCGGGCGCTGTTGCTCGTTGATCTCGCGCATCGTCAGCATCCAGTTGCCGTCGCCGAAGATCGTGAGACCCGGATAGATCTGCCAGAACGGCAGCGTGCCGAAGGGTGGCCGCAGCGATGCGCTGAGCAGTATGTAGCGCGCGTTCATCGCCAGCACAGTGAGCACGAGCGCGAGCAGCGGGATCGGCTCGGCCCACACCTGCAAGGTCGCCATCTGCGCGCCGCCGGCATAGACCCACGCGCTCATCAGCGCGATCTCGGCGACTGTGAGGCCCTTCGAGGCTGCGAGCAGTCCGACGCCGAGGCCGAAAGCGATCAGCGTCGGCGAGATCAGGATGCCCTTGCGGGCGCCGTCGACGACGCCGTACCACGTGAAGGTCGGCGCCTGCATCTTACTGCGCCTCGAAGCCCGCCTTCTTCAGCAGCGCAACGTGCTTCGGCACTTCGGCGGCGATGAAGGCCTTCGTCTCCTCGATTGTCTCGACCACCGGCTCGAGCAGTGACGTATTGAGCCGCTGCACGATCGCGGGCTCCCGCATCGCCTCACGCATCAATGCGTTGATGCGCTCACAAATCTCGCGCGGCGTTCCCTTCGGCGCCCACAGTCCGTACCAGGACTGGAAGTCGTAACCGGCGAGGCCCTGCTCGGCGAGCGTCGGGAGGTCGGGCGCGAGCGCCGAGCGTTCCTTCGTGGTGATGCCGAGCGTCTTGACCTTGCCGTCGCGCGCGGCCGGGATCAGCGCGAAGGATGCATCGATGAGAAGCTGCACGTGTCCGCCCATTACGTCGGTCAGTGCCGGCGCGGTTCCGCGATAGGGTGAGGTCGCGATCGAGAGGCCGGTCCGGCTCATGAAATCGACGGTCGCCAGATGGCTCGGCGCACCGAGCGCCGGGATCGCGAAGGTCCAGTCATTCGGCGCAGCCTTCGCGGCGGCGATCACTTCGGCGACATTTTTCTGCGGCATCTTCGGCGCCATCACCATCAGCAGCGGGGCGCGCGCCGTGCGGCCGATGGTCTCGAAGTCCGCCTGCGGATCGAATGTCACGCCCTTCACGGCGTGGTTCAGGATGATGTGGTTGAATGCGGAGGCGAGCAGCGTGTAGCCGTCCGGCGCGGCGTTGAGCACGGCGGTGGTGCCGATCGAGGCGCTGCCGCCGGCGCGGTTCTCCACCACCACGGTCGCACCGAGCTTCTCCTGCAGGCGCTGTCCGGCGAGCCGCCCCATCGCGTCGTTCGCAGCGCCGGCCGGAAACGGCACGATGACGCGGATCGGCTGGCCATGCGGCCATGCGCTTTGCGCAATTGCGGGGGCGGCGAGGGTGGCGGCTGAACCGAGGAGAAAGGTGCGGCGCTTCATGTCGATTCCTGATTTTTCTGCGCACTTTGACGATGCCCGCCAAGTTATCGCAAGCTCACCGAATAGCCACCCCTGGGAAACGCAATGCCTTTCGCACTTTCAGACATTCGCCGTTCGTTGTTCGCCTCCGTGCTCTCCGACTGCCTCGACTCCGCCGGCGCGATGGATCAGGCGCTCCCCTCCCGCATCCGCCCGCTCGATGAGGCAAGCGTGATGGTCGGGCGTGCACGCACCGCGCAATTCATGGAGGTAGACGGGCATGAGCCCGGCACCAACCCGTACGAGCTGGAAATCGCGCTGATCGACAATCTCGCGAAGGACGAAATCCCGGTGTTCGCCTGCGCCAATCCGGCGCGCATCGCGCCTTGGGGCGAGCTGCTCTCCACCGCCGCGCAGGCGCGCGGCGCAGTGGGCGCGCTGATGGACGGCGCGGTGCGCGACATCAAGGCGATCCGTGCGATGAACTTTCCGGTGTTCCACGGCGGCATCGGCCCGCTCGATACCAAGGGGCGCGGACGCGTGATGGCGATCGATGTGCCGGTGCGCTGCGCCAGCGTGAAGGTCGCGAGCGGCGATCTGATCTTCGGCGATGCCGACGGCGTGGTGGTTGTGCCGCGCGCCATCGAGGAACAGGTGCTCACGCTCGCGTTCGAGAAGATCAAGGGCGAGAAGCGCACGCTCGACGACCTGCGCGCGGGCGAGAAACTCGGCGACGTGTTCGCGAAGTATGGGATTCTCTAGTTATGCCCTTCAAATGCGATCAGCCGGCGGTCCCGACCGTGCAGCAGGACGACGCGGTCGCGCGTATCACGCGCTGGGATTTCGCGCCCGGTGCGGCGACCGGATGGCACACGCATGGCTGGCCGTATTTCGTCGTGATGCTCACCGATGCGGTGATGAAGATCGAAGCCGCGGATGGCGCGGTGAGCGAGGTGCGGCTTTCGGCGGGGCAGTCGTATCAGCGCCCGTCCGGCATCGAGCATGACGTGATGAACGGCTCGGACCATCCGATCGCGTTCGTCGAGATCGAGATCAAGCGGCCGGAAGCGCTGGTGCAGGCGAAGTAGCGCTGCGTTGTTACCGCATGTGCAGCGGGCGCAAGCTCTTCACCGCGTCGGGCAATCGTTCCTCAAGCCACGCCGTGATCCGCTCCTGATGATCACCGCGACGCCGATCAGAGACAGCGCGAACGGGAACAGCAGCGAATCCTTGAACACCTTGTTGGCAAGGTCGCCGAGATACATCGCGATGCCGATCACGCCGAATACCGCATAGACCTTGCGGCCGAGGAATACCGCGAGGAACAAGAGGCCGACGTTCATCGCGCAGTAGAGCGCCTTGTCGAACATGGTGCCGCCCGACGTGAAGGTCACCGCGCCCCAGAACGTGATGATGCCGAACAGATGCAGCCAGAAGGCAAAGTCGCCGCCGCGCTTGAGGCAATCGACCGCCCAGGCGAGCAGGATGGTGGCGAGCCCGAAGCGCAGCGACACCATGCGGCTCGTTTCCCAGTCGGCGTGTTCCTTGCCGGCGATCCACGGTGCGAGGTCCATCGACATGAACCAGAGCGCGACGCCGATGATGACCACGATGAACGGGAACGGATAGAGGCGCAGCGCAATCACGCCCGCCACGATCGCGGCGATCTCCATGAAGATCCAGCTGCCCTTGATCCAGACGTAGAAACCCTGAACGGTGCCGGGCTTGCCGAACTGGCCCCATAGCCCGAGCGCGTCCTGAATGCCGTACACCGCGAGCGGCGCCATCGACACGGCGACCGCGATCAGCAGGCCGCCCGGCGTTCGCAGACCCTTCGTGTGCCAGAGGTAGTGGCCGGCCACCGTGAAGGCGGCCGCATAGACTACGGCGGTGATCGCGAGCGCCTTGCCGCCCATTTGCGAGAAGGCGAGCGTCGAGAACAGGCCCATCGCGGTGATGACGATCAGCGCGCCCGCATACCAGAGCAGGTGCGCGACATCGAAGCGCGGCGCTGGTGCTGCGAGCGACGCGGCGGGCGCGAGGCTTGCGCGCTGCTGCAGGAAATCCATCAGGCGAGCGAGTTGTGCGGCGTCGAGGACACCGGCCGCCGACGCGGCGCGCAGGTCGGCTTCGGAATACGTCATGGCGAGTTCCAGCGTTCGCCCGGAAAGGCGGCCCTGCTGCTTTTGTCGGACGGCCGCCGGAAAGGTTCAAAATGCAGGCTGCAGGCACGGAACCCGCGCCACAACAGCGCTCTCATACAATTTAAACCAAGTCGCTTAACCCGGAATTCGAGCCTTGCTGCCTAGTCTGCCCGGCTGCAACTGGGGAACGCAGGGGGCGAGGCGTTGCAATGAACGCGTCCAAAGCCGTTCAGACTGGCCGCGCCGAAGCCGGTCAGCTCAAGGAATTGCTTGCGCTGCACGAGGAGGCGCTCGCGTGCATGTCGCACGGCCTTTCCATGGTCGATGCCGAGCAGCAGCTCGTGCTGTTCAACCAGCGCTTTCTCGAGATGTACGACCTTTCGCCCGACGTGGCGCGGGTCGGCATGCCGATGGCGGACCTGATCCGGCATTCTGCCGAGCGCGGCAACTTTCCGATCGAGCAGCTTAAGGAGATCAAGCGCCGCCGCCAGGACATGATGGCGCGCGGCAAGCCGTTCCGGTTGCTGCGGCAGATGTCGCGCGGGCGGACCTTCGCGATGGATTATCGTCCGCTCGCTGACGGCGGCTGGGTCACGCTGGTGGAAGACGTGACCGAGCGCCAGCGGAAAGAATACGAGCTGCGCGTCAAGTTCGAGCGCTTCGACCAGGCGATCACCCAGATGTCGCACGGCCTGTGCGCGGTCGATGCCGATCATCGCATCGTGCTGTTCAACGCGCGCTTCGTGGAAATGTACGGCTTGTCGGAGGACTTGATCCGCGTCGGCGTATCGATGCGCGAGGTGGTCGATACCGTCGCGGCGCGCGGCTATTTCCCGGACGCCACGCCCGAGCGCATCTGGCAGCGGCGGCTGGAAAAGATGGCGCCCGGCAAGCCGTTCCGTCAGCGCCAGAGCCTGCGCAACGGCCGCGACTATGTCCTGCACTATCACCCGATGGCCGATGGCGGCTGGGTGACGCTGTGCGAAGACGTGACTGAACGCCATCGGATGGAGCGCGAGCTGCGCCTGCAATACGAGCGCTTCGATCAGTCGATCAATCACATGTCGCAAGGCCTGTGCATGTTCGGCCCCGACGAGCGCATGATCGTCTCCAATGCGCAATACCTGAAGATGTACGGGCTCGATCCCGCCGTGATCAAACCCGGCGTCACCTTGCGCGAGCTGGTCGCGCACTGGATCGCCAGTGGCAACGAGCCCGGCATGTCGGTCGAGGAGTTCTACGAGAAGCGCAAGGGCGCGGTCACCGGCAAGTCGCTTTGCACGACACGGCTGAGCCTGAAGGACGGACGGGTAATCGAGCAGACCTCGCGCCCGACGCCGGACGGCGGCTGGGTGTCGGCGCACGAGGATATCACCGAGCGGCTCGGCTACGAGAAGGTGCTGCGCGAGAAAAACATCCTACTCGACGCCACACTCGACAACATGTCGCATGGCCTGTGCGTGTTCGACAAGGACTGGCGCGTGATCGTGCGCAACCGGCGCTATCTGGATCTCTACGGCCTCGGACCGGACGACGCGCAGCCCGGCACGCCATTGATCGAGATGATGCGCCAGAGCATCGATCGCGGGATGCACACTGCCAAGAGCGCCGAGAAGTTCTTCTCCGACTTCATCAAGCGGGTCACGGTCGACCGCGAACCGGTCGTGCATCGGCGGCTCACCAACGGGCGCCTGCTGGCGGTGCGGCACGAGCCGATGGAGAACGGCTGCTGGGTCGGCACCTATGAGGACATCACCGAGCGCGAGCGCGCCGCCAGCGAGCTGAAGGAGCAGCACCGCCGGTTCGACGTCGCGCTCAACAACATGGCGCACGGCCTGAGCATGTTCGATGCCGACCTGCGGATCATCGTGTGCAACCAGCGCTACGTCGACATATTCGGAATGTCGGCCGAGGTTGCGCGCCCGGGTGCAAACATGCGCGACATCATCGCGCACAGCGTTGCGCTCGGAAATTATCGCCATAGCGGCGTTACCGCCGAGGAGCTCTACACCCGCTACGTCGAATCGCTGCGGGCGGGCGAGTTGGTCATGCACCGCCATCTCGCAGACGGCCGCATCATCAAGATCGCGCACGAGCCGATGAGCCAGGGCGGCTGGGTCGCGATCTACGAGGACATCACGGAGCGTCATCGCGCCGAGGAACACATCGCGCACATGGCGCGCCACGACGCGCTGACGCAGCTCCCCAACCGCGTGCTGCTGCGCGAGAAGATGGCGGAAGGACTCGGGCGCGTGGAATCGCTCGGCGAGTCGATGGCGGTATTCTATCTCGACCTCGACAATTTCAAGGGCGTCAACGACACGCTCGGCCATCCGATCGGCGACAAGCTGCTCGGCATCATCGCAGAGCGCATCCGCCTCGCAGTGCGTGAGGGCGACACCATCGCGCGGCTCGGCGGCGACGAGTTCGCGATCCTGCAAGGCCACTCCAGCCCGGACGCCGCCGCCGCGCTCGCGCGCCGGCTGGTCGACGTCATCTCCGATCCGGTCGAGATCGACGGCCAGGACATCAATAGCAGCGTCAGCATCGGCATCGCGCTCGCCCCCGATGACGGGAATGCCGCCGACCATCTTATGAAGTGTGCCGACCTCGCGCTCTATCGCGCCAAGGCCGAAGGGCGCGGCACCTTCCGCTTCTTCGAGCCGGACATGGACGCGCGCATCCAGGCGCGCCGCGCGCTCGAAGTGGATCTGCGCCGCGCGCTCACCGCCGGCGAGTTCTCGCTCGCCTATCAGCCGCAGGTCAATCTCGCCAGCAACGAGCTGATCGCCCTGGAGGCGCTGCTGCGCTGGACCAACGCGGAGCGTGGCTCGGTCCCGCCCTCGGAGTTCATTCCGCTGGCCGAGGAGACGGGATTGATCATTCCTCTGGGCGAGTGGGTGCTGCGCGAGGCGTGCAAGGAAGCCGCGCGCTGGCCGGATCCGATCAAGGTTGCGGTGAACCTTTCGCCGGTGCAGTTCCGCAATCGCGGCATGGTCACGATGGTGACGCAGGCGCTCGCCGCCGCGCGGCTGGCGCCGAGCCGGCTCGAGCTGGAGATCACCGAGGCGGTGCTGCTGCAGGACGACGAGACGGTCGTCAGCATGCTGCATCAGTTGCGCTCACTCGGCGTGCGCATCTCGATGGACGATTTCGGCACCGGCTATTCGTCGCTCAGCTACCTGCGCAGCTTCCCGTTCGACAAGATCAAGATCGACCGCTCGTTCATCAAGGATATCGACCGCAACCGGGACTCAGCGGTCATCATTAAGGCGATCGCTTCACTCGGCCAAAGCCTCGGCATCGAGACCACGGCCGAAGGGATCGAGACCGACGAGCAGCTCGACATCGTGCGCCGCGCCGGCTGTACCGAGATGCAGGGCTATCTGGCGAGCCGACCGGTTGCGGCCACGGAGGTCGCCGGTCTCATCGCGCGGTTCCGGGGTGAGGCGGCGGCGGCGTAGCGGCCGCCTTGCGCAAGCACACCGGGCATAGACAGTCCTCACCCGATCCTTCGGGCGGCATCGGCAATCGGAAATCCTCTTCCGCGCACCAGCAATGCCCCGTCCCCACGCCGCACGCGAACGCCGTGCCGCAGCGCGCGCAGGTGAGGCGGCGGGGCGCGGCGATAGCGGAGCGCGAGGCGGCCACCATCAGGCATTATGGCGCTACGCGCGGCAGCACGGAAAGACGAAATTTTGCAATGCTGCATCCGGCGGGAACTGCTAGATGTTCCCAACCAGGGGGTGGGGATGGGAGATGACAAACACGGCACAGCCAGGCTGCCACAGGCCCCCTTTTCCGATGCGACCGGTCCCGAACAGCAGGTCATCCGGGCGGTGTGCGAGGGACGCAAGCTAACGTTCACGGTCCCCGAGGGTGAAACGCCGGAGCAGCAGCGCCTTCGCACGATCCGGGCCGCGCTGGTCCGCTTTCTTGCTCTCGGCGGTGACGAAGCCAGGCGCGCGCACGAGAGCGGCGTGAAGATTACCAACGCGGTTCTCACCGGCGACCTTGATTTCGAAGGCGCTACGCTCACGCGTGACGTTGAGCTCGAATACTGCAACATTCCCGGCAAGATCATCCTGCAGGACGCGACGACGCGCGGCTTCAACCTGTCATTTTCGACATGCGGGTTGATCGCGGCGGACCGCGTCCGCGTCGCAAGCTCGCTGTTTCTGCGCTTCACCTCAATTGCCAATGACGCTGTGATTTTAGGCGGTGCGCGGATCGATGGCGACCTCGTTCTCGATGGCTGCCAGTTCAACGGCTTTGGAGGGGAATCCCACGCGCGCGATATCGAAGGCGACAAGAATCTGAAGCCCACTGATCCCGGGGCAACCTCGCTGAGTTGCACTGGAACGTCGATCGGGCAGGACCTCTTTCTGCGCGACGGCGTCAAGGCCAGCAGCACGATCTCGTTCCGCGGTTCGACGATCCGCGGGAATGTCATTTGCGCGGGTCCGCCGCCCCAGCCGCTTCCCGAACCCAAATCCGAACCCGAACCCATCACGATCGATCTAGCGTGGACCACGATCGATGGAGTGCTTTCCCTTGATCGATGGCCCGTTTCCAACTGCCGCATCGATCTTACCGACGCCAAAGTCGGCAGGCTCGACGACAGGATTTTGGGCGACGAGCAAGTCCCGCGCAAACCCGTGCCGGGTGAGCTGTGCCTTGATGGCCTAACCTACGATAGGTTCAGCGAGGAGACCCGGCTGACCGAACCCGCGCGCACCGCGTTCCTCATGCGGCAACGTCCGGTCGATCTGGGCGCCGAGTTCAGGCCGCAGCCGTGGGAGCAGGTCATCGCGGCACTGCGCAAGGTCGCGCAGAACGATGTCGCCAGCGCAGTCGCGATCAACAAGCAGGGACGGCTGCGCAAGGCCGGCAAAATCGCGTGGGGACTTCAGACGCTGCACTGGCTGTACGGCGTAGCCTACGGGTACGGCTACCGGCCGGTGTGGCTGATGGGATGGGCGGCATTCATCACCGTCGTGGGCGCTATCTTCTACCACGCGGCGGCGGGCGCTGGCGCGATGATGCCGAGTGATCGCAAGGTCGCCGAAGACCTGCGAGCGGACCTATGCAAGGAGCAACGATTCAATCTTGCGGACTGCCCGGCGCTTGCGTTGCGCTACACGGCGTTCAATCCGGTGATCCATTCGATCGAGTTGACGATACCGGTTCTTGGATTGCAGCAGACGAAGGATTGGGCCGCGCAGACCACCATTCCTTGCGAGGAGAAAACGTTTTTCGGACTTTGCCTGAAGCCGGCTACTGATTGGCTGCCGAAGGCAGCGACGCCGGGCTATTCGCCGTGGGGGCTCGCGACGGCGTTTGTCATCCGCCTGCACGCACTATTCGGTTGGGTCGCCAGCTTCATGTTTCTCGCGGTCGTCTCGGGTCTGGTGAAGAAGGACTGAGACGCGGCGGTGCGTCCCGGGTCATTGCTGCACGATCACCTTGGTGCCGACCGGTACGCGCGCAAATAAATCCTCGATCTCGTCGTTCACCAGCCGGAAGCAGCCGGAGGATACCGCGTGGCCGATCGTCTCGGGCGCGTTGGTGCCGTGGATGCGATAGATGGTGTTGCCGAGATAGAGCGCGCGCGCACCCATCGGGTTGCCGGGGCCGCCGGCCATGAAGCGCGGCAGGTAGGGCTGGCGCGCGATCATTTCGGGCGGCGGCGTCCAGTCCGGCCATTCGGATTTGCGCGTTACACGCAGCAGGCCCTGCCACTGAAAGCCGTCGCGGCCGACGCCGATGCCGTAGCGCAGCGCGACGTTGTTCGGCTGGATCAGGGAGAGGAAGCGGTCCGAGGTATCGATGATGATCGTGCCGGGCGCCTCGGCGGTGCGATAGAACACCGGCTGGCGCCGCCAGGCCGCGTCCAGCGCCGCGTCGGCTGGCGCCGCGACGCCCGGATCGCGATCCTGGATCGTCGGCGTGCTGCGGCGCCATTCCTCCGGCGTGCCGTATTGCGCGGCGGCCGGCGTGGCCGCCAGCAATGCGGTCGCGACCGGTAACATCGTCTTGAAACGCATAGGCGCCCCCCGCGCGAGCCCTTATATAGGTGGGCACCGACTTGTGTTCATTCCAAGGACGCCCCAATGATCGATCTGTATTACTGGACCACGCCGAACGGCCACAAGATCACGATCTTTCTCGAAGAGACCGGACTGCCGTACAAGATATTTCCCATCAACATCGGCAAGGGCGAGCAATTCGCCAAGGACTTTCTGACAATCTCGCCGAACAACCGCATCCCCGCGATGATCGATCACGATCCGCCGGGCGGCGGCGCGCCGGTCTCGGTGTTCGAGTCGGGTGCGATGCTGATGTATCTCGCCGACAAGACGGGACAATTCTGGCCGCAAGGAATTACGCGGCCGCACGGCGGTCAGCGAGTGGCTGTTCTGGCAGATGGCGAACCTTGGGCCGAATTCGGGCCAGAACAATCATTTCAGCAACTACGCGGTGGACAAGATCCCCTACGCGATGGACCGCTATCGCAACGAGGTGAACCGGCTCTATGGCGTGATGGACCGCCGCCTCGCCGAGCACGAATACCTCGCGGGCGAATACTCGATCGCCGACATGGCGAGCTATCCGTGGATCGTGCCGCACGAGCGGCAGGGGCAGAAGATCGCCGACTTCCCGCACCTCAAGCGCTGGCTCGATGCCATCAAGGCGCGACCCGCGGTCGAGCGGGCCTACGCCAAGGCGAAGGAGGTCAATCCGAATCCGGGCGGCATCCGCACCGCGGAAGAGCGCGCGATCCTGTTCGGGCAGACGGCGGAGTCGATCGCCAAGGCGGCCGCCGCGGCGCGGTAGGCAAGCCGTCCCCTCTCCCGCGCGGCGCGAGCCGGGAGAGGCTATTCGAACACGATCAATTTCTTGGAGCTGCCGTCGCAGGTGCCGAGATAGATCGCCGGGCGACCGTCGGAGGTGACCGCGCTGTCGCTGAAATGGGCGCAGCGGTCTTCCGTGAAAGCACGGAGCTCGAAGCTGCGGCCTTCACGCTGGACCAGATAGAACCTCTGCGCATCGGCCAGTGGGTTGCAAGTCGCTATCTGCAGTTTGAAGCGTCCGCTGGCATCGGTGAATGGGGTGCCCACCGTCAGGCAGCGGGTCGTGCCCTGGTTGCGCACCCGGTAGAGCTTCAGCGACTCCTGAAATCCGAGATTTGTCATGGTCGTCGCAGCGGCCTCGAAGGTCCATTGCTGGCCCGACAGGTTGGCGCACGCGCCCCTGCCAATGTCGAAATGGCTACCCAGCGTCGGCACCCGCGTCGCGCACTCGACGTGGTGCGGGCCGACCAGGCGCAGCGGCGTGTTGATCGGCGGCGTGACCAGCCCGTGGCCGAACACCGCCCGCAGGTCGAGGATCGCCTGCTGGGCCGCGCGTCTTGCGTTTTCTGCCTTCTGCAGCGTCAGATTGCGATCGGCGCCGAAGAACGTGTCTTGGCCGCGCCAAAGGCGCACGACCAAGGGAACGAATGAATCGATTTGCGTCGGCAGGTCCGCGGTTTCGATCTCGTCCCCCATGGAGGCTAGGGTCCAGATCAACTGATAGCGGAGACCGTCGTCCAGATATGCCAACTGGGCGAGAACCGACGTCAGGTAGACCGTCGGCTTTACCGCGACATTGAAAATCTGGTCGATGCCGTGAGGAATGAAACGGAATCGCGTCTGCGCGATCGTGGCCTGCGGGTTCCCGGGTGGATCATCGAATACAAAGGCGTTGTTGCGGTTGTTCGTCGCTCCATCCCAGCTCTTCAGGAAGATCTCGCTCGCCCAGAAGCGGATGAAGGACGGCAGGTCGAGCGTCTTCGCCAGCGCCGTCGCGGGCGTGTTCTGCACTTGGCCGACGGCGAACAGGAAATCCTGGTTTTGGTTTCCCGACCACTCGACCTGCAGCTGGCTGATGGTCGCCGAGGTGAAGTCGTCCGGCACCTCGAATTCGTACAGGCTGCCGGAAGGCACGTTGGTGAGGCCGGCGCGGCGGCGGAAGAAATCCTTCTTCACCGGCTCGGTGTGCACATAGAGCCCGAGGAATATCGGAGTATCGGTTGGGACGTCGCGCCGGTACAGCGCGGCGAAGCTGCACAGCGGCGCCGGAATGCCCATGGTGCGGAACACCTGGTAGCCGGCGCATTGGCGGAAAAGATCGCCGTCCTGCTTGGAATTCTCCAGCGACAGGTGGGTGGTCCCGAGGTGACTCTCGGCCAGGTTCTCGTTTGCGGCAACATTCCTGTCGAGGGTGAGCGTAAGCGAAGGTTTGCTGGTGTCGAATGAACCGCAGAACGATTTCTTCTTGATGCCGGCCTGCGGATAGATCTCCTGCCGCCGCGTGTCCCCCTCGGTGAGGATGGTGACATCGGTCGCGTGCCAGCCGTAGCGGTTGATGGAAGTGTCAAGATCGAATTTGCAAATGCCGGCTGCGGAATTTGAAGTTGGGGTAATGCCGTCCGCCGGCCATTCGGCCGCCATCGCGGCCCACGTCGTCTGGGTCATCTCCAGGATGATCGACAGGGCCGTCCGCGGATTGAAGAGCTGTTCGAAGGGGGTTTGCGCCTTTGCTGATTGAACGAGCGCGGGCAGCGCCAGGACGGTGCAGAACAGTGCTCTGAATAGGCCACGCACGGAGACACCTCCATCAATGATCGTATGGTGAAAAGTAACACAACCTATAATTTAGACAACGTTCGATATTCCGCGGTCCTCGCGCGAGGCCGCAAGGCCGCAGATCGACGATGATGGTGTCGGCCGCGCGCTACATCCCTCCCGAATAATACAAACAATACCGCTCCACGTTCATCGGCAGCCAGTTCTCGTAATTGTTGAGCGTCGCGTATTTCGGGAGCTTCACCTCGCGGATCGCCGTGTCCATGCACTTGCCGGCGTCGGCGGCTTTTTTCACTTCCGCGGCGAGGTCCTGCATGTAGGCGAGCAGATTGCTGACATCGTCGCGCGTGCCGAGCCGCCCGCCGGGTCCCGGATGGCCGGGGATCATGCGCTCCCAGTCGAGCGCGAGCACCTTCTTGATCCCGTCCTCCCACTCGAACGGCCAGCTATCCGGCATGTTGCGCCAGTTGACCGAATTGATCGGCAGGAAGTCGACCGCGAAGATCAGCTTCTCCTTCGGCAGCCGCATCAGCAGCGTGTTGTCGGAGTGATTGCGCCCAACATAGATCAGCTCCAGCGTGGTACCGCCGAGCGTGATGGTGCGCTGGTTGTCGACCGCCTCGTCCACCGGCGTGATGTCGGGGAAATTCAATTCGGCCAGCCGTTCCTTGGCGCGTTTGTGCGCCACGAAGGTCGCGCCGGCGTCCTTGAACGGCTTGCCGCCGGCGATGTGGTCGTAGTGGTGGTGACTGTAGATCACGTAGCGGATCGGCGCGCTGGTGACCTTCCGGATCTCGTCGATGTAGGCGGCCACCGCCTGCGGCCGGTAGCGGCCGATCGGATCGGTCGCGATCACGCCGTCGGGCGTGACGATGAACATCGCCTGATGGCCGTGATAGCGGAAGATGTAGACGTTGTCGGTGCCGTCGACCTTGGTGGTCGCGAACAGCGGTGGTGCCGGTGCGGGCGCTGGCGATGGCGTTTGTGCGAGCACGGGCGGGGCGATCAGGCATGCAAGCAGGGAAAGTGCGAAGCGTCGCATGATCGTTTCCTCTCGGTGGTGTGAAACAAATGAGCCGCCGCGAGGTTCGCGGCGGCTCGTCTCTCACTTCGTCATGCCCGGCCTTGTGCCGGGCATCCACGTCTTTGCATCAACAACGAAGTCGTGGATGGCCGGGACAAGCCCGGCCATGACGAAAGACTCACGCCCCACGCCCCCACAGCGCGCAATAGCGGCGTGCAACCATCGGCAAGCCGTTGGCGTAGCCCGGCAGGGTCGCGTACTTCTCCATCTTGAATTCCTTCTCGACCGTGTCCCAGCACTTGCCGGCCTGGGCGTCGGTCTTGATCGCCGCTGACGCTTCCTGCATCAGCGTCAGGAAATCCTGCGCGTCCTTCTTGGTGCCGAGCCGGTCGCCAGGTCCGGGATGGCCGGGGATCATGCGCTCCCAGTCCATCGCGAGGACCTTCTTGATGAACTCCTCGGTCTCGAGCGGATAGATGTCGATAAAGCCGCGGCCCGGGAAGGCGGCGACCGGGATCGTGTCGACGATGAACACGATCTTCTCCTTCGGCAGCCGCATCACCAGCGTCGAGTTCGGAGTGGTTGAGGCCGAGATAGGAGAGCTCCAGCGTGGTGCCGCCGAGCTTGATGGTTTTCTTGTTGCCGACCGACTCGTCCGGAATGACGGTGTGCGGGTCCTTCAGGATCTTGAGCCGCTTGGTGGCATTCTCATGGGCGATCACGCGGGCGCCGGCATCCTTGAACGCCTTACCGCCGGCGATGTGATCGAAGTGGACGTGGCTGTAGATCAGATACTTGATCGGCTTGTCGGTGACCTTCTTGATCTCGTCGACATATTGCTGTCCGCCGGTCGGCCGGCCGTAGGCGACCGGATCGGTCGCGATCACGCCGTCCTTGGTGACGACGAACATCGACTGATGATTGCCATTGCGGAAAATGTAGACGCCTTCGGTGCCTTCCACCTTGGTGGTCGCGATCTGCGGCCGCTGCGCCTGCGCGGCAGCCGGAACGGCGAACGCGGTGGCGGCGACGGCCGCCAGCAGAACAAGTGCAACACGTGACATGGGTGTCTCCCCCTGAGGACGAAGGGGGACATGCTCGGCTTTACCGTCCCGCCGCTCAAGTCACACTTGCTTGATGAGGCGGGCGGAATGACGCACAAGAGGCTGGTTTGATGCGGGAATAAGCTCCCGCGCCCGGTGTTGCTTGCCCACGTGCGCCGTTCAGCCGCCGCCGATCATCCCGACGATCTTCCAGGCGCCGCTCGCGTCCTTGCCGTAGCAAAGCTGGTCGGAGCCGAGCGGGTTGATCGCCTCGGCGGCCACGAAACCGACCTTGCCGCTCGGCGCCACGATGCGCATGAAATCCTGGCTTGCGTTCGGCGCGGTGTCGGGCATCACGCGCACGAACTGCATGCCGAGCTTCTCGATCACCGGTGCGTTCTGCGTCGCGGTCGCGCGCACCTCGACGTCTTCGGCCGACGTGAAGCCCCAATCGCCGACATCGGTCTTGGTAACTTCGGCGAGCTTTTCCAGATCCTGCGCATTGAACTCCGGGCCGGCCGGCGAGCACACCGTGTTCGGGCGATCCGGATAGGGCTGAGCGGTTTCGTCCGCGGCGAATTCGCCGAGCCATTCCCAGCCCGAGCCGTCCTTGGCGGCGAGGCTGAGCGCGGTCGCGAGCGCCTCGATGCCGGTCTTCTTGCCGGCGGCGTTGCCTTCTTCCTTCAGCCAGAAGAAGCCCTGCGCGAGAACGAGCTTCGCGAGCGCGGGACGATCCTTGCTCTGCGCGATCGCGGCGAGGTCCTTGCGGAACGCCGTGAGGCTCGGGTCGGTGAACGGCTTGGGCGAGGCGACCTTCAGCACCGTGTAGGGTGCGGGCGGTGCCATCGGCGGCTGCGCCTGCTGCTGCGGCGGCGCGCCCTTCTGTCCCTGCGGAGGCGCACCCTTCTGCGGCGCGGCGGGAGGCGGTCCCTTCTGCTGCGATCCGGGAGGCGGCATCTGGCTCGGAGGCCGCGGCAAGGTTTGCTGCGCGGCCGCGGGCAAACTCAGCAATGCCGCAATGATGGCGGTCGGAAGAAACGTTACGTGCCGCATGATGGCCTCCCCGATATCGCCAAGCTCATAGCCAAATTGGCGCGGAATTGCGACCGACGCGCGGAACTCGCGGCTGACGCTATGAGTCGCCCACGGGCCGCGCGAGGTTCACGATGCCGTTCTACCCAACGTCACCTGTCGCCAGCATTTCGGCTGGCGCATTTTTCATCTTTCAGAAATGGTAGGCGGCAAATTTGGGGGAACACGATGGCTGACCATCGGATCGACGCCGCGCCGGAGACGGTGCACTGGGGCTACTTCGACGCGGCGCTGAAGCCGCTGATCACCGTCGAGAGCGGCGACACGGTGACGATCTCGACCGTGTCCGGCATGGCGAGCCAAATGCCGGCCGCGCCGCTAGTCATCCCGCCGGCGCTCGCCGCGATCCAGGCGAGCGTGCCGCAGAAGCTGCCCGGTCACATCTGCACCGGGCCGGTCGCCGTGAAGGGCGCGAAAGCCGGGCAGGTGCTCGAAGTGCGCATCAAGGACATCCAGCTCCATTACGACTGGGGCTACAACATGATCCGCCCGCTCGCGGGCGCGCTGCCGGACGATTTCGACACGCCGACCCTGATCCACATCCCGCTCGACAAGCAGAAGAACACCGGCCGGCTGCCGTGGGGCCTCGAGCTGCCGCTCGCGCCGTTCTTCGGCGTGATGGCGGTCGCGCCGCCGCCCGGCTGGGGCATGATCTCGACGCTGCCGCCGCGCCGCAACGGCGGCAATCTCGACAACAAGGAGCTGGTGAAGGGCACCACGCTCTACCTGCCGATCCATGTCGACGGCGCGCTGTTCTCGGTCGGCGACGGCCACGGCGCGCAGGGCGACGGCGAGGTGTGCGTCACGGCGATCGAGACCGGGCTGATCGGCACGTTCGAGCTGCATCGTGCGCGACGACATGAGCCTCGAATGGCCGCTCGCCGAGACGCCGACGCACATGATCACGATGGCGTTCGATCCCGACCTCGACGACTGCGTGACGATCGCGCTGCGCGACATGATCAAGCTGATCTGCCGCCGCACCAATTTGTCGCGCGAGCAGGCCTACACGCTGTGCAGCCTCGCCGCCGACCTGCGCGTCACGCAGGTGGTCAACGGCAACAAGGGCATCCATGTGATGCTGGCGAAGAAGTATCTCGGCGGCTGACCAGGCCGCCGAGGCAATCGCGATCCTGCCGTCCGCCTAGTTCGACGCGAAGCAATAGAACAGTCCGTCGCCGCCGGTGCCGCGCAGATCGTTTTGGCTGCAGCCGCCGTCAGGCCCGCGCGAGGGATGCGACGAATTCCACGAGCGCGACGGCACGTCGTCGCGCAGGCCCTTCTTGTCGATGTGCCCGACCATCGCGGCGCCCTGCGTGGCGCTGGTCCAGTTGCGGCAGGTGCGATCGTCACCGGCCGGGAATGCGCGGCCTTCCGGGGTCGATCCGGTCAGCACGTCATGGCGGTTCGGCACAAAGCCGGCGCCCGGGATGATCTGGCCGCGTTCGGACAGCGAGTTGTCGAAGCCGAGCTTGTTGTTGTCGCTATGCAGCTCGTCGAGGCTGGCGGCGACTGCCGTGCCCTTGAAATTCTGCCATGGGCCGTTGCCGATGCGCTCGCGCGCGTTGATCGCGGGCTTGCCGTCGGCGGGTTGCGTGCTGAGATAGGCGCGCCAGGTTTTTCCGACCGCGCCGTGGCGCTCCGCCAGCGTCTGGCAATGCCGGTCGGCGCCCTCGATGCCGCCGAGGTCGGCGCCCTTGCCGGGGCCGTTCCCGGTGACGAAGAAGCTCATGTTCGGCGCTTGCGGCAACGGGGGCGGTGCCGCCGGTGGCTGCTGTTGTGCTTGGGCGCCCGACGCGATGAGCAGTGATGCGAACGCGGTCACGGCGAGCAATTTTACGCCACTCATTTTCAGTCCTCCCTTTCGATTTTAGGTTGGGGGGCAACGTAGCGGTTTCCCGTAGTCGCCGGAAGCAAGAAACATCGGGAATATCCGGGGAGGTGCGGTGTTGCGCTCACCCACCGCGGGACGAAAGCCGGGAGTGGTGCTAGGCTACGCGACAGGCAGTCGCGAAGGCTTCATCATGGACTCGATCCGACGCAACCTGCTGACAACAGGCGCCGCCGCGACCGCGGTTGCGGCAGCGCCGCGCGTGTTTGCGCAGACGGGGCAGGGAGGAGCCACAATGTCCTTTTATGAAAGAGGCCCCGTGCGTATCCGCTATGAGGAAGCAGGCGCCGGCTTTCCGTTATTGCTCATCGCGGGCGGAGGGTTGAACTCCACGATCGCCGGGCTCAAAGGCAGCACCCATCCCTTCAACGCGATCGACGAGCTCAAGGGCGAATGCCGCTGCATCGCGGCTGACCTGCGCAACGCCAATGCCGGCAAGTCCTCCGGCCCAATCGAGGCCGACCGGCCGTGGGATTCATACACCGACGACCATATCGGCCTGATGGATCATCTTGGCATCGGCAAGTTCATGGTGCTCGGCTTCTGCATCGGCGGCCCGTTCATCTGGAATTTGCTCAAGCGCGCGCCGGACCGCGTCGTCGCAGCCGTGCTGGCGCAGCCGAGCGGCTCGCGTCCGGAGATGCGCGACCTGTTCTACGACAACAACATGAAGGGCTGGGGTCCCGAACTGATCAAACGCCGGCCAGAGATCACGATGGAGATGGTCGATCAATTCCTCACCCGGATGTACCGCACCAATCCCGACTTCGTGTTCACGGTGACGCGCGATTTCGTGAAGAATTGTCGGACGCCCGTGCTGATCCTGCCCGACGATATTCCGGCACACCCTTATGCGGTCGCGATGGAAGCCGCGATGCTCGCGCCGAAGGCGGAAGTGAGCATGTTCCCGTGGAAGGAGCCGAAAGAGCGCATCCCGCTGGCGGTGCGCCAGATACGCTCGTTCCTGCGCGCGCATCAGCCGGCGTCGGTCTAGACCGGCCTTTGTAGCGCCACGTCGTAAAGGCCGTGTGGCTCGTACGCCCACCACACGAACTTCCAGCCGCGCGTGACGGCAAATTCCACGACGGCGCGGTGCACGCCGTAGGCGCCGAGATACGGGTCGGCGTGAGCGAAATCGTTGAACACCAGATGGCCGCCCGGCTTCACTTTGGTGGCCGCGATGCGCGCATCGCGGCTCGCGCCTTCGTACGAATGGTCGCCGTCGACATAGATCCAGTCGAAATGACCGTCGGGGAATTGCGCCAGCATCTCGTGCGACAAGCCCCGATGCAGCGTGACGCGCGCGTCTGCGGCGACCGCGGGATCGAGCAATGAGAAATCGAGATCGATGAGATGCAGTTCGGCTGGATCGCAGGCGCAGGATGTGGCGCGCGAACTCTCCGCGATAGGTGCCGACCTCAGCCACGCGTCGCTCCGACGCGGGAGATTTTTCACCAGCTCGTTGCGCGAGGCACAGACGCGGCAGTCCGCCAGCAACTCAGGCGGCACTGCCATCGAGGGCTGGCCCTTCGCGACGAGATGGCGGCCGAGCCGCAGCGCCATGGCGCAGCCGCCCGGGCAACCGGCCGCGGATCGAGAGCGGCAAGGCGGGGCAGCCATGACGGTCATGAGGCGGCGAGTCGACGAAGAGGCCGAGCCGGAAAAGCCGAGGCCGAACATTACCCAAGTTCGGTCCCTGACATATCGTCCGATCGATAAATTTGATTGCAGCCGCCGCCTGTTCCCCACGGGAAAGTTGCGCTATTTTCCGCGCCGCCGCCGTGCGTCCGGCCGATGATTCCGGGAGCCGGCGGCGCTTCGAGGATTTCGACCATGTCGCTCGATGCGAAAGGTGCGGCCGCGCTGGCCCTGCATCGGTTCGGCCTCGGCCCGCGCGCCGGCTCGATCGCCGCGATCGCGTCCGATCCGCGCGGCGCGCTGCTCGCCGAACTCGACAAGCCCGGCATCGGACAGATCGTCAATGCCGAGCTGATGACGGCGGCGCAGTCCTCGACCGCGGCATTCAACTTCCGCCAGGAGCGGCAGGCGCGCCTGATCGCGCAGAAGCAGGCCGAGGACGAGCGCAAGGCCGCGGGCGCATCCATGGAAAGCATGGAGGCGAAGCCGGACGCGGACCGATGCCCGCGCGCCGAAGCGATCCCGCAGCAGATCTTCTTCCGCGAGGTGAAGGCGCGCTTCGATGCCGCGATCGCGCCCGAGATCGGATTCGTCGAGCGGCTGATCTGGTTCTGGTCGAACCATTTCTGCGTCTCGGCCGACGTGACGCATGAGCATGGCCGGCGGCTACGAGCGCGAGGCGATCCGCCCGCATGTGCTCGGCCGCTTCGCCGACATGCTGCTCGCCTGCGACAGGCCATCCGGCGATGCTGTTCTATCTCGACAACTCGCGCTCGATCGGGCCGAAGTCGGTCGCGGGCCTCGTCAACACGCGCGGGCTGAACGAGAACCTCGCGCGCGAGATCCTCGAGCTGCATACGCTCGGCGTGCGCTCGGTCTACACGCAGGACGACGTCACCAGCTTCGCCAAGGTGCTGACCGGCTGGACCATCATTCCGGCGGCGACCAATCCGGAGCACGGCGGCGAGTTCGTGTTCAATCCGCGCATGCACGAGCCGGGACCGCAGACCGTGATCGGCAAGGTCTATGCGCAGCCGGACGCCGCGCAGGGCCGGGCGGTGCTCGCCGATCTCGCGCGCCATCCGGCGACCGCCGCGCATGTGGCGCGCAAGCTCGCGCGGCATTTCTGCGCCGACGAGCCGCCGCCCGCGCTGGTCGAGCGGCTGACGCAAGCGCTTCCTCGACACCGACGGCGACCTGAAGGAGATCGCCAAGGCGCTGATCGATGCGCCGG
Source organism: uncultured Alphaproteobacteria bacterium (assembly GCA_963778455.1). Classification (GTDB taxonomy): domain Bacteria; phylum Pseudomonadota; class Alphaproteobacteria; order Rhizobiales; family Xanthobacteraceae; genus PALSA-894. The sequence goes on along the minus strand of CAVZUL010000003.1, from coordinate 22,187 downwards.
AGACCTGGAGCGAGCGAGCGCACGAAGCTGAAGCGGCCGAGCGAGTGGCTGATCTCGGCGTGGCGCGGCGATCGGCGTCGTGCCCGACGCGCAGCGCGCGCTTGCAGGCGATGGCCTATCTCGGCGAGCGGATGTGGCGGCCGACCGCGCCGCAGGGCTTCGCCGACGTGCAGGCGGCCTGGATCGACGGGCTCGCGCAGCGGCTCGACATCGCGAACCGCATCGCCGAACTGGTGCAGGAGCGCATCGAGCCGGACGCCGTTCGTCGAGACGGCGCTCGGGCCGCTCGCGTCGCGACGAAACGCGCCAGACCGATCGCGCGCGCCGAAAGCCGCCAGCAGGGGCTGACGCTGGCGATGATGGCGCCCGAATTCCAGAGGCGGTGATGCCATGACGATCCATGCCTGCAACGCGTCGCGAACTGCTCGCCGGAGCCGGCGTGCTGTTCGCCTGGCCGTTCCTGCCGAAGCTCGCGCGCGCCGAAGGGCGCGATCCGCGCATGCTCACCATCGTGCTGCGCGGCGCGCTCGACGGGCTCGCGGCGGTCGCGCCGGTCGGCGATCCCGACTGGGTGAAGCTGCGCGGCGACAAGGCGCTGCGTGCTCGACGGCAAGACGCCGGCGCTGCCGCTCGACTCGTTCTTCGCGCTCAATCCCGCGATGCCGAACCTGCATCGGCTCTACACAGGCCGGGCAGGCCGCGATCGTGCACGCGAGCGCGACGCCCTATCGCGAGCGCTCGCATTTCGACGGGCAGGACGTGCTGGAAAGCGGGCTGCCCAATCCGGGCCGCGCCGACTCGCGGCTGGCTCAACCGCGCGCTCGGCGGGCTCGAGCCGGAAGCGCGCGTGCGCCGCGACGGCCGCGCCTTCGCGGTCGGGCCGGTGACGCCGCTGGTGGTGCGCGGGCCGACGCCGGTGATGTCATGGACGCCGCAGCGCATCCAGCCGGCGAGCGAAGACACCATGGCGCGGCTGATCGATCTCTATCATCACACCGACACCGAGCTTGCGCGCGCGATCGAAGGCCGCATGGACCTGGTGACGCTGGCGCGCGCCGAGCGATCCGGCCGCGATGGCGCCGACCGAAGGGCAGCAGCTGCCGCAAGGCTTCGCCGCGCAGGTGCGCGCCTATCTTCGCCGATGCGGCCGGCACCGCGGCGAAATTCCTCGCGCGCGCCGACGGGCCGCGCATCGGCGCGCTCGCCTTCAACGGCTGGGACACGCATATCGACGAAGGCGCGGACTCAGGCCGCCTCGCGACCTTGCTCGGCGCGCTCGACGGCGCGCTCGCGGCGGTCGAGAAGAACATGGGCGAGGCCTGGCGCGAGACCGTGGTGACGGTGGTCACCGAGTTCGGCCGCACCGCGCGCATCAACGGCACCAACGGCACCGATCACGGCACCGGCACGATCGCGCTGCTCGCGGGCGGCGCGCTCAAGGGCGGGCGCGTGATCGCCGACTGGCCGGGGCTGAAGAACGCGAACCTGTACGAAGGCCGCGACCTCGCGGCGACGACCGACCTGCGCGCCGTGCTGAAGGGCCTGCTGAAGGACCACCTGCGCGTCACCGATCAGGCGCTCGCCGGCAACGTGTTCCCGGGCAGCGCCGACGTGAAGGCGATGGCGGGGCTTGGTGTAGAGCCGCGAACGCGGTGCCTTACCTCACCTTGAAAAGGGGAGGTCGACCGCCGAAGGCGGTCGGGTGGGGATCGTGCTTTCTAGACCCCCACCCCGACCCTCCCCCTTTCAGGGGGAGGGAGCGCACCGAGCGCGTTGCATTACTTCGCGCCCTTCACGCTCTGCCCGCCGACCTCCATCCGCATCTCGATCTCGCTCTGCTTCCAGCCGGTGAGCCGCGCGAGGTTCGCGGCTTCCTGCTTGAAGCGCGCCGGGCAGCGCGGCCTGATACTTCGTCGCCCGCGTCGCAGGTCGTCTTGCCCTTGCACGGATGGCGCAGGACGTAGCGGCCCTGGAAATTGCGAGCGGTCCTTGGTCTCGATGAACACCAGGTCCTCGGGGAACGACTGCGCGTCGTAGCGCACGTGCAGCCGCGTCACGTAGGCGTTGGCGCCTTGCGCCTGCGGCCGCGGAACGGCTGGTCGCCGTCGTCGCCGATCCAGCGCGCGCCGAGCTCGACCAGCTCCTTGTTGCTGAGCGGATCGGCCGCGCACGGGTCGCACCAGCCCATGTCCCAGGCATATTCGACGAACACCGCGCGCATGTTCTCCTTCTTCACCGCTTGGTCGAACATCGCCTTGTAGAAATTGCCGAAGTCGTTCTTGACGTAGCAGCGGCACGTCCATGTCCGAGGGCAGCTTCACGGTGCGGTAGTTGCGCGGCCTCGACGCGGCCGTTCTTCGTGAGCGCGTAGATGATCAGATCCTGCGGGCCGTTCGCGTTCACGGTGCCGAGGCGCAGCGGCAGCATGAACTTCGGCGTGTCGTAGCGCACCTGCAGCGGCCGCAGGTAGCCGGCGCCGATGAGCTTCATGCGCTCGAGGTTCACCTTGGCGACGAAGAAGCGCATGTTCTGCTTGATGTAGCTGCCGAGCACGGCCTCGGCGCCTTGCGGAATCTTGTAGCCGTTGTCGGTCAGCCAGTTGGTCAGCCCGTCGCTTTCCTTCGCCGACAGGATCGACACGTCGTATTCGCCGACGTCGTAGCTCGCCTCGACGGTGACGCCCTTGTAGCGCACCTGATCGAGGCGAGCGCCGTCGCGGCGGCGGGCACGCGCCGACCGCCGCGCCGCCGCCGCGAACATGACCGCGGCGCGCACGGATCGTCGTCGTGATACTCGACCAGCCGCGGCGCCGTGTAGGCGTCGAGATGATCGATCGTCTTCATGTCGACCACGCCGATCTGCTTGCGCTCGATGAAGGTCGGCACCGGGATGACCACGCGCGAATTCCTTCGGCTCGCCCTCGTAGTCGCTCGCCATCGTGATCGCGGTGGTCTGCGCCGTCGCGCGTCAGCACGACCTTGGACGACTTGTTGAACAGCTTGGAGTCGGCCTTCGCGACGTAGAAGCCGCAGAACGCCGCCGGCCGGGACGGTCTGCGCGGCGAGCTGCGCCAGGATCGCCGCGACCGCGACGGTCGACTTTCAGATGCGTGACTTTCATCGGGATGCTCCTTGCATGGCCGGCCGTCCAGGAGAAGCGTTCCGCCGGCAGGAGTCTTGTCGATCAGGAAAATGAACGGCGACAGCGCGATCAGCGCGATGTAGAGCGCGGGCCGCATCTGCATGAAGAACGCCATGTAGTGCGCCGATCAGCGGCGACCGAGGCCGCGAAGATGAAGCGGCCGAGGCGCGAGTCGGGCGAGGTGCGCGGGTCGGAGATCATGAAGAACGTGAAGATCAGCAGCGACCCGCTCTGCAGCTGATGCAGCGGGATCGCGAGCGGATCGCCGAGCCAGAGCGCGCGCGCGAACAAGCAGCGCCGCGTGCGTGCCGATGAAGAAGATCGCGATGTCGGAGCGGCGCGCGGCGCCGAGCACGAGGATCGCGAAGAACACCAGCAGCGCCGCGAACCACACCTGCGAGCCCCAGCTTCCGGGCGAAATCCACACGTGGCCGGGCGTCGCGAACAGCAGCACCACGATGGCGAAGCCGGCCGGATTCCAGATGTGCTTGCCGTCGATGCGCAGCACGAATTTCGAGCCGATCGCGATCACGCCGGCGAGCGCATGGATCCAGGCTCCTCGGCGCGCAGCAGCAGGCTGAGCGAGAAGCCGGTGATCAGCGGCGAGCGCAGGTCGAGCGGGATGCCCGTAAGGCGCGAGCAGACGATCTGCGTGAGCAGCGACGCCGCGATGCGCAGCGCGGTGTTGAGCGGGCGCGCGCCGAAATCGATCCAGCCGAGATTGAAGATGACCAGCGTGGAGAGCGCAGCGATCTGGTAGTGGCGCGCGTCCCTCCAGAAAGGCGCGGCAAACAGCCGTCCCATCGGCGTCCCTCCCGGACGTCGCCCGGACGGGTAAGTTCCATTTCAAAACGGCTGAATGAGGACGGACCGTAGCCGGACTTGCGTCAGGATTGCGGCGAAGTGCGCGCGGCTACTCCGCCGCCCGCACCTCCTCGACGTCGATGAAGCCGCCGGACTGGCGCTGCCACAGCGCCGCGTAGTGGCCGTTCGCGCGCAGCAATTCGGCGTGCGAGCCCTGCTCGACGATGCGGCCATGGTCGAGCACGACCAGCCGGTCCATGCGCGCGATGGTCGAGAGCCGGTGCGCGATCGCGATCACGGTCTTGCCGGCGATCAGCGTGCCGAGGCTCTGCTGGATCGCGGCCTCGACCTCGCTGTCGAGCGCCGAGGTCGCCTCGTCGAGCACCAGGATCGGCGCATCCTTCAGGATCACGCGCGCGATCGCGATGCGCTGGCGCTGCCCGCCCGACAGCTTGACGCCGCGCTCGCCGACCTGCGCGTCGTAGCCGCGCCGGTCCTTCCAGTCCGCCAGATCGAGGATGAACTCGTGCGCATGCGCGAGCCTCGCCGCGGCCTCGATCTCGGCGTCGGTCGCGCTCGGCCGGCCATAGCGGATGTTGTCGCGGATCGAGCGGTGCAGCAGCGAGGTGTCCTGCGTCACGACCGAAATCTGCGCGCGCAGGCTCTCCTGCGTGACGCGCGCGATATCCTGCCCGTCGATCAGGATGCGGCCGTCCTCGAGGTCGAAGAAGCGCAGCAGCAGGTTGACGAGTGTCGACTTGCCGGCGCCCGAGCGGCCGACCAGCCCGACCTTCTCGCCCGGCTTCACCGTCAAGGTAAGGCCGTCGATCACCGGGAAGTGCTTCACGCGTCCGTCCGCGTCGATGCGAGGCTCGCGGCCGTAGCCGAAGCGCACGTTCTCGAAGGCGATCTCGCCGCGCGTCACGGCGAGCGGCGTCGCGCCGGCGCGTCGGTGAGCCCGATCGGCCGCGCGATCGTCATCATGCCTTCCTGCACGACGCCGACATTCTCGAAGATCGTCGTGACCTGGTAGGCGACCCAGCCGGCCACGCTGACGATCTGCCAGGTGAGCGGCAGCGCCATCGCGACCGTGCCGACCTCGACCCGGCCTTGCGTCCACAGCAGCATCGCAAGTCCGCCGGTGCCGGTGACCAGCACGGCGTTGAGCGTCGTGAGGCTGAACGAGAACAGCGTGTTCAGCCGCAGCGAGCGGTGGAAACGCCCGGTGTGCTGCTCCAGCGCCTCGCGCACATAGGCATCCTCCTCGCGCGCGCGGGCGAACAGCTTCACGGTCAGGATGTTGGTGTAGCTGTCGACGATGCGGCCGGTGAGCATCGAGCGCGACTCGGACATCTCCTTCGAGCGGTCGCGCATGCGCGGCACGAACACGCGCAGCAGCACGAGATAGCCGCAGAACCACAGCGCGACGGGGAGCGCGAGCCACGGGTCGGCGCTGCCGAGCAGTAGCAGCGCGCTGGTGCCGTAAACCAGGATGTACCAGACGCCGGTGATCAGCGCGACGACGGTCTCGCGGATCGCTGGCCCGGTCTGCATCACGCGATTGGCGATGCGGCCGGCGAAATCGTTCTGGAAGAACGCCCAGGACTGGCGCACCACGTGCCAGTGGTTCTGCCAGCGGATGCGGTTCGACACGTTGGCGGCGATCGCCTGGTTGGCGAGCAGGTTCTGCGTCGTGATCGCGATCGGGCGCAGCACCAGCAGCACCAGCGCCATCACGAGCAGCAAGTGGCCGTGCTCGGCGAACAGCGTCTCGGGCTTGGCGCTGGTGACGAGCGTGACGACGCGCCCGATGAAGATCGGGACCATCGTGTCGAGCATGGCGACGATGAATCCGGCGACGAACAGCGCCGCGAACAGCGGCTTCGCCTGCCTGGCGAAATGCCAATAGAACGCCACCAGCCCCGGAGGGGGCTCCGGGGTCTCGGGCGCGACAGTCGGCTTCAGCAGCCGTTCGAACAGCGCGAACATCAGTGCAAACTCGTCAAGGGTCGCGCCCGCGATCAGCCGTGCCCTCGCAGGCGCGACTCGCGACACAACCCCTCATGTCTGGACGGCGCCCTTCTAGTGGGTCAGGGCCGGCTTGTCACATCAATCCTGATGATCATTTCGTCGGGGTGACGCGCAGGACGCGCCCGTTGCTGCTGTCGGTCAGCAGCCAGATCGCGCCGTCCGGCCCCTGGCGCACGTCGCGGATGCGCTCGCGCAGGTCGGTGAGCAATCGCTCTTCCTTATTGACCTTCTCGCCGTCGAGTTCGAGGCGCACCAGCAGCTGGCCGACGAGCGCGCCGACGAACAGATTGCCCTTCCAGGCCGGGAACAGGTCGGCCGGTATAGAACGCCATGCCGGAGGGCGCGATCGAGGGGACCCAGTACTTGATCGGCTGCTCCATGCCGGCCTTCGCGGTCGCGTCACTGATCTTTGCGCCTGAGTAGTCGACGCCGTAGCCGATCACCGGCCAGCCGTAGTTCTTGCCGGCGAGCGGAATGTTGACCTCGTCGCCGCCGCGCGGCCCGTGCTCGTGCTCCCACAGCTTGCCGGTCGTCGGATGCAGCGCGGCACCTTGTGAGTTGCGGTGGCCGTAGCTCCAGATTTCCGGCTTGGCATCGTTGCGGCCGACGAACGGATTGTCGCGCGGCACGGCGCCATCCGGTGTCACGCGCACGATCTTGCCGATGTGGTTCGCGAGGTTCTGCGCCTCGTCGCGATACGTGAAGTGATCGCCCATCGTGAGCCACAGATTGCCGTCGCGCCCCTGCACGATGCGGCAGCCATAGTGATTGCCGCTCGACAGCGGACCTTCCTGGCGGAAGATCACCTTGACGTCGTCGAGCTGCGGCACTTCGCCGTCGCTGAAGCGCGCCCGCGCCATCGCGGTGCGGCCGCCACCCGATGCCGGCTCGGCGTAGCAGAAATAGATCGTCTTGTTCGACGCGAAATCGCGGTCGAGCACGACATCGTGCAATCCGCCCTGTCCGGATGCGCGCACCTGCGGCACGCCGGTGACCGGCGGCGACAGCTTGCCGTCGCGCGTCACGACCCGCAGGTGGCCGGGCCGTTCGGTGACGAGCATCCTGCCATCGGGCAGGAACGCGAGCCCCCACGGATGATCGAGCCCGCGCGCGATCGTCTCGACGTTGAGCTGCCCGGCACTTGAGGGGAAGGTCTGTGCGGATGCCGGAAATGCAACGCATCGTCGCCAGTGCGGCGATCCACCATCGCGATCTCATCGGCGCATCCTTCGGGTCGGTGATCCGCTCACCAACGCGAAAGTATCAGAAAAGATGCGCCGCGCGGGCGGTCACCGACATGGCGGTCAGCACAACGGCAATCGAGAGGCCGAGTGAAAGCGTAGCGATCAGCGCGGGGAGGGTGCTTTCGTGATCCGGCGCGCGTTCATCGCGCTCCGGCACCGCGAAGCCAAACTTGGGCGGTCGTGAGAACATGGTCCGTCTTTCAGCATCCAACCTTCCACCGTGCCTTTTCCCAGCTTCGATAATGGCGGCAAACTTTGGCGAAGCTGTTGGAAAATAAAGGCAAACCCGTGAAATATGGTTAACAGGTGGTTAACGATGGCGATCGGCACGCGCTTGGGTCAGACTAAACGGACCACCGAGGGAGCGGGCATGAGGCGGTTGATATTCGCGGGATTGGCGGCGCTTGTTCTGACGGGCGGCGCGCAGGCGCAGACGAGCTACCCCGAACAGACCGTGCGCATTCTGGTCGGCTTTCCGGCCGGCACCGCACCGGATGTCGCGGCGCGCATCGTCGCCGACAAGCTCGCGACACGCTGGGGCAAGCCGGTGGTGGTCGAGAACATCACCGGCGCGAGCGGCAACATCGCGGCAGACCGCGCCGCCAAGGCGCCGCCCGACGGCTACACGCTGTTCATGGGCGGCAACTCGTCGCTGATCATGAGTGTCAGCCTGACCGACAAGCTCGCCGTTCGATCCGGTCAAGGACTTCGTCCCGATCACGCAGATCTTCGTCGCCGCGAACCTGCTGGTGGTGCATCCCGGACGTGCCGGCGAAGAGCATCGAGGAGCTGGTGGCGCTGGCAAAGTCGAAGCCGGGTCAGCTGACCTACGGCCACACCGGCACCGGATCGTCGCAGCATCTGGCCGGCGAGCTGTTCAAGTACATGACCAAGACCAATATCCAGCCGGTGGCCTATCGTGGCTCGACCGCGGTGCTGCCCGACCTGCTCGCCGGCCGCATCAATATGGCCTTCTTGCAACGTGGTCAACGCTGCGCCGCTGGTGCGCGACGGAAAGCTGCGCGCCTTCGCGGTGACTTCGCGCAAGCGCTCGGTCGCGGCGCCCGACCTGCCGACCATGATCGAGATGGGTTATCCGGACTTCGAGGCGGTGCCGTGGTTCGGACTGCTGGCGCCGGCCGGCACGCCGCAGCCGATCCTCGACAAGGTGCACCGCGACACCGTGGCGGTACTTGCCATGCCGGACGTGCGCAAGCGCTTCGAGGACAACGGCCTCGACGTGATCGGCAGCTACGCCGGCGGAGTTCGCCGACGTGATCAAGACCGAAATTCCCTATTGGGCGAAGATCATCAAGGAAGCCGGCATCAAGGCGGAGTAACGAATGAACCTCATGGTGAGGAGCCGCGCGCAGCGTGGCGTCTCGAACCATGGCCATCCTTCGAGACGGCCGCTTCGCGGCCTCCTCAGGATGAGGATGGAGAGGAAGGCTCCCATGCAACTCATTCGCTTCGCGCTCATCGCGCTGGCGCTGTTCGCCGCGGGCGACGCGCGCGCGCAAAACTATCCCGATCGCACGATCCGCATTCTGGTCGGGTTCACGCCGGGCAGCGCGACCGACATCAGCGCGCGCATGTTCGCGCAGAAGCTCGGCGAAGCGTGGAACGTGCCGGTCACGGTCGAGAATCTGCCTGGCGCGGGCGGCAGCGTCGGCGGCGAGCGCGTCGGAAAGTCGGCGCCGGACGGCTACACGCTGTATTGGGGCGCGAACGGCGCGCTCACGATCAATCCCTCGCTGCAGGCCAATCCGACCTTCGAGCCGCTGCGCGACCTCGCGCCCGTCGCGCGGCTCCTCGTCATGCCGAGCATTCTCGCGGTCAACAATGACGTGCCGGCGAAGAGCGTCGCCGAGCTGATCGCGCTCGCCAAGGCGCAGCCCGGCAGGCTGTCGTTCGCGAGCCCCGGTGCCGGAACGCCGCAGCACATCGCCGGCGAAGTCTTCAAGCGCCAGCTCGGGCTCGACATCGTGCACGTTCCCTATCGCGGCGCGAACTTCACCGACGTGATCGGCGGCCGTGTCACCATGACGTTCCAGAATGCGGGCGCGATCCTGCCGACGGTGCGCGAGGGGAAGTTGCGCGGGCTTGCGGTGACCTCGCTCAAGCGCTCGACTACCATGCCTGAACTTCCGACCATGATCGAAGCGGGTGTCGCGGATTTCGAAGTGACGTCCTGGTTCGGGCTGCTGGCGCCCGCCGGAACGCCGGCGCCGATCATCGCCAAGCTGCACCGCCAGGCGGTTGAGATCGTGCAGCATCCTCATCTGCGCGAGAACTTCGGCAGGATCGGGCTCGACGTGGTGACCGATGCGCCCGACGCATTCGCCAATATCATCCGCACCGACACGCAGAAATGGGCGAAGGTGATCAAGGATGCCGGCATCAAGGCCGGCGACTAGGGCGCGCCGGCGCAGTGGGGCGACTACGCGTCGGGGCGTCTTAGTTGGTGGCCTGCGCTGGGCTTCTCAGGGCGTTTGAAATAAGGCGCGTGTTGTGCCGCATCATGTCGATGTATGTCCTGGCGGGTCCCGACGCCTCGGAAAGCGCGTCTGAATACAGCGTTCCGCCAACCTTCGCACCGCTCTCCCGCGCGATGCGGTCGATCAGACGCGTGTTGATATTCTCGACAAAGATTGCGCGAGTCTTTTCGCGTTTGATCTGGCGGATAAGCTGCGCAACGGTCGCGGCGGAGGGAGCCGCGTCGCCGCTCACACCTTGCGGCGCGAGAAACTCGATGTCGTAAGCGTCGCCGTAGTAGCTGAAGGCTTCGTGACTGGTGATGACGCGGCGCGGCTTGGGGATGTCCTTCAAGGCGGCCCTGATGTCGGATTCGAGCGCTTCGAGTTGCTTGAGGTAATCGGCTGCGCGCTGCGCGTGCGCCTCCTTGTGTTCAGGATCGACCGTTGCCAGCGCGTCGTGAATGTTGGCGACGTAGATTTTGACGTTCGCGACCTCCTGCCACGCGTGTGGATCGTAGCGGCCGTGTTCGCCGCCAGGCAGCGCTTTGACGCCTTTCGAGGCGACGAGGCGAGCCCCGCTATAACCCGAAGCCTTCACCAGCCGGTCGGCCCACCCTTCCAGTCCGAGCCCGTTGATCACCACCAGCTTGGCTGCGGCAAGCTGCTTTGAATGTGCAGGCGACGGCTGGAACGTGTGCATGTCGGTATTGGCGGGCACAAGGCTCGTTACCTCGACCCGGTCGCCGCCGACCTGCTTCACCAGGTCGGCGATGATGGAGAAGCTGGCGACGACCGGAATCCGGTTCTGCGCCGCCGCCTGAACAGTGGCGAGGGTTGCGGCGAACAGCAGCCCCGCGAGCAACCGTGCGAGTGACTTCATATGGACCCCGTCAGAAATTGAAAACCGCCTTGAGCTTGGCGCGATGCCGCTCGAAGTTTTCGAGATCGAGCGCTGCCGGAGTGCCGGCCGGCCGCCCCGCGATCTGGGTCGAATAGGCCGCGATCAACGCGAGCTTGTCGTTCACGTTGATGAAGACAGAAGGCCCAAGGAAGAGCGCTTCACCCGCGAACGTATTGAGTGCGGCACCCTCGTAACTGCGCAGATAGCGAAGCTCCCCGCCGAGAAAGATCGACCTCACCACCTGGGCCATGAGGGCAACGGAGACGCCAACGGTGGATTCGCGTTCCATTTCGCCAGTGGCTCGGACGCGAACCCATTCGGGCTCGTAGATGAAATTAATCGCACCGAACAACGTGTCCTTGATCAACTCCTTGTCGGCTGCGACCGTGAACTCGACGGCGAATTTGTCAACAAGCTCCCCACCCACCTCATCCACGCGCGCCCAGTGTGGCTCCGCGATGACTGTGAGCCCAAACGGCGCGTGTGCGCGATCAAGCAGGCGCTGACGAAGGTCCACGGCGAAGCCCTCGAAAGTTGCACTGCGCCGGTCATCGAGGCCGTCGACGCCGGAGATCTTGTGCGCAGCGAATGACGCGCCAAACCCGAGATGAAAATCCCGCCACGGCGTAAAGGCGTACTCGAAGCGTTGCGAGAAAGCCGCGTAGCTGCCGCCTTGCCTGGTGAAGCGACCGTTGAGGTCTGCGATAAAATGCTTGGCGCCGGGCGGATCGATGTCGGTCCCTATGGTGAAGCCAAACAGATGCTCGGTCTCGATACCGTGATGGTGATGTCCGTTGGCGTGTGGTTCGTGACCGCCATGCTTGTGTCCGTGCGGACGCGCACCCTTGTGGTCGTGCCCGTGAGGGCGCCCGTGTTGGTGCCCATGCTCGTGTTTGTGCCCGTCTCTAGCCGCATGACCACGATGATGATGACCATGCTTGTGCTGATGCGGCGCCTTGGCGCCTGGTCGAGGCGGCGTTCGATAAGGCCGCACTTCGACCATTTCCTGTCCGAACGGCTCTTCCTTCGCTGTGGCAGGCGGCACGACCCAGAGACATGCAACTGCGGCGATCCAGTAACGCATGGTCTGTCCCCAATACCGCATCGTCTGTCTCGGATTTGTTATGATATAACATTACAAAACTCTACCGCGTGTCAAGAGGCGACAGCGTGCAAGGGCCTCATGCGCCGGAAAATGCGCTCACAAGGGGTAAATTGAGCAATAACGCAGCGTCAATCTTGGCACGTTTGCCGCGCGTCCGCGCTGAAGCGCGCGCCATTGGTGAAAACGAACAATCAGTGCTACCCCACCGCCTCTGCGGCCGGATGCCAGTCCATCGGCACATGGCCGGGCTGATCGACGATGCGGTTGAGCCAGGCGCGAATCGCCGGAAACGCATTCAGCTCGAAATCGCACTCGTGCGCGAGGTGCGTGTAACCGTAGAGCGCGATGTCGGCGATCGTGTAGTGGCCGGCGGCGAAGAAATCGTTCGCCGCGAGATGCTTCTCCATCACGCCGAACGCCTGATAGCCCTTCTCCATCCAGTCCTCGAGCGCGTGCACCTGCAGCTCGCGCCCGCCCTTGACGATGGTGAGCCAGAAGAACGCGGCGCCGAGATAGGGCTCGAGGCTGTTCTGCTCGAAGAACATCCATTGCAGCGCGGTGGTGCGGTCGATGCGATCCTCCGGCGCGAGCGGCGTGCCGCCGGCGATGTACCAGAGGATGGCGTTCGACTCGGAGAGATAGCGTCCCGGCGCGACTTCGAGCACCGGCACGCGGCCGCTCGGATTCATCGCGAGGAAATCCGGCGTGCGGGTCTCGCCCTTCAGGATGTCGAGGTCGATCGATCTCGTACGGGATGCCAAGCTGCGCCAGCGCGAGCCGCGCCTTGTAGCAATTTCCCGACCGCTGCATCGAATAGAGCGTGTACATGCGCGCGCCGTGTCCGGCGTGCAATCCGGAATAAAGAGACTCAGAATGACCGTTGCAAGACTTGAGTGCGACGATCGTTCAACAAAAGTGAATCACAACCGCGAAACGTGACGGCGGAGATTTTCCAAACTCCCGCGTGGCAGCCGCGCGAAACATCATTCCGCCGCGACGCGGTGCGCGCGGGCGTATTCGATCAGCGCGTCGTCGTTCACCTGCACGATCGGCGTGAAATCGCGATGCGCGATGAATTCCGGCCGGTTGAACTTGGTGATGTGGTTCGAGACCGCGCAGAGCGTCAGATAGACGATCTTGCGCGGATAGGGCGTGATGTTCGGCGCCGAGGCGTGCACCAGGTTGCCGTGGAACATCAGCACCGAGCCGGGCTTGCCGGTCGGCGCCACGATGCCGGGCTTGCCGTCGTGCTCGGCCTCGCGGCAGAGCCGCGTGACGGTCTCCTGATCGAGCGTCCAGAGCGGATATGAGGTGGTCTCGAGATCGTGGCCGGCCTGCAGCGTGCCGTCCTTGTGGCTGCGCGGCACCAGCATCAGCGCGCCGTTGAACGGATGCACCTCGTCGAGGAACACCGCGATGTTCATCGCGCGCGGCTCCGGCATGCCGTCGTCGCGCGCCCAGGTGCCGTAGTCCTGATGCCATTGCCACACGTCGCCCTCGAACGCCGCCTTGGCGTTGAGCTTGAACTGGTGGACGTAGAGGCTCTCGCCGAACATCTGCTCGCAGCGGCTCGACCAGGCGCGGATGATGCGCGAGCAGGCGGAACACCTCGTTGAACTTGTGCGCCGCGAAGGCGGTGCGCGGCGCGCCGCGATCTTCTCGCGCCACACTTCCTCGCGCTCGAGTTGCAGGATCGCGTCGCCCTCGGTGCGCATCAGCGCGATCTCGTCCTCGGAGAAGCAGTTCGGGAAGAAGCAGTAGCCGAGCTCGTCGAACTGGCGGATCTGCTCGGCGGACAGTCGTCATGGCGTTCCTCCAGCGGGGCCGGTTGCGCGGCTCTTTAGAACCTGAGAGGATTGTAGCGCAATTCTGCGGTGCGGTGCACCAATTCTGTCGACCGCGCGGCGGCCGGGACCTGCCGTGGCGCACGTAGCGCTGCGCGCCCGGCGCAGGACCAGCACGAACATCAGCGAGCATCACGATGACGCCGAGCGGGATCAGCGTCGCCTGCGCGACGCTGCGCGCGATCAGCGGGACGATCCAGAGCGCCGCGAGCGCGGTCTTCTCGTACGGGGCGAAGCCGCGCGCGAGGCCGTCGACCGTCGAGGAATGCGATCGCGGGCGCGAGCACCATCATGTCGTAGTCGAGGCTGTAGGGCGTGGCGAGAATCGCGGCGAGGCAAAGCGCGGCGGCCTTGAGCGCGAAGCGCGCGTGCGAGCGCCACAGCCAGACCAGCGCCGCCGCGATGCCGAGCGTCGCGCGCCCTGCGCCGCGTAGGCGAGCGGCACGGGCGCGCCCCACATGCGCACCCAGGAGAACACGCTCTGGATCATGTGCCAGCCGGTCTCGCCGTGTCTCGAGCACGATCGCGCGGGTGAAGTCGGCGGAGGTGAAGAACGCGCGCCAGGTCTCGATGCCGAAGGCGAGCGTCGCGGCGAGCGCGAGCGCCGCGACGGTCGCGGCGGCGGCGAACACCGTGCGCCAGCGGCCGGTGGCGAGCAGCACCAGCGGGATCATCAGGCCGAACTGCGGCTTGTAGGCGAGCAGGCCGAACAGGATGCCGGCGAGGACCGGCCGGCGGTCGAGCCACACCAGCGCGAAGCCGATCAGCGCGGCGGTGAGGAAGCCGTTGTGGCCGTGGCCGAGATTGACGAACACGGCCGGGAAGGCGAGCGCGAGGAGGAGCCAAACTCCGTCATGCCCGGGCTTGGCCCGGGCATCCACGACTTGCGGTGAGGAGGCCAAGTAAGACGTGGATGGCCGGGACAAGCCCGGCCATGACGAAGCTCGACGATCGCGCGGATCGCGAAGCAGATAAAGCACCAGCGTCACCGCCTGCCAGACGATCAGCGCGAGCTGATACGGCATCAGCGCGAGCGCGCGCCGCGACCGGAGGAAGAACGGCGGATAGTGCCAGCCGTAGAACGGTGTGCCGGCGCCGAAGATCTCCTTGCTCGCGCGCGTGCTGCAGGCGCGGGTCGAACGGCGCGTCCGGGCGGCCTTCGAGCACATAGGTGCCGGCCACATAGACGTTGGAGAAGTCGGTGCCGAGCGGGCGGCCCTGGTAGTCGTTCAGCCCGTCCGAGGTGGCGACGAGATAGACGAGCCCGGCCGCCGAGGCGACCAGCACGGCGAGCGCCCACAGCCGCATGCGGCTCGAGCGTGAGCCAGTCGCCGCTGCGCAGAATGTCGAGCAAGCCGGCCATGCGCGTCACCGTTTCGCGGCCCGCAGAATGGGCCGCAAAGGGCTAACGGACGCGTATCCGTCCGCAGATGGCAGCCATCAGCAGGTTTCATTGATTAAATCAGGCTTTCCGGCTTGCCGTCGCGGGCCCCGCCCGGTACCTACAGCGCGCAAAAACCGGAGATTCCGATGGCCTTCCTGTCCGAGACCCTGAAGCGCATCAAGCCGTCGCCCACCATCGCGGTGACCGACAAGGCGCGCGCGCTCAAACAGGCGGGCCGCGACGTGATCGGGCTCGGCGCCGGCGAGCCGGATTTCGACACGCCGGACAACATCAAGCAGGCGGCGATCAAGGCGATCGAGAGCGGGCGCGCCTCGAAGTACACCGCCGTCGACGGCATTCCGGAGCTGAAGGCCGCGGTGTCGCGCAAGTTCAAGCGCGAGAACAATCTCGACTACAAGCCGAGCCAGATCATCGTCGGCACCGGCGGCAAGCAGGTGCTCTACAACGCCCTGATGGCGACGCTGAACCCGGGCGACGAGGTGATCATCCCGGCGCCGTACTGGGTGAGCTATCCCGACATGGTGCTGCTCGCGGGCGGCACGCCGGTCGCGGTCGAGACGCACATGGCGAACGGCTACAAGATGAAGCCGGAGGCGCTCGAGAAGGCGATCACGCCGAAGACCAAGTGGATCATCTTCAACTCGCCGTCGAACCCGACCGGCGCCGCCTACACCAAGGCGGAGCTCAAGGCGGTCACCGACGTGCTGGTGCGGCACCCGCAGGTGCACGTCATGACCGACGACATGTACGAGCATCTCGTCTACGACGACTTCAAGTTCTTCTCGCCGGCCGAGGTCGAGCCCGCGCTCTACGAGCGCACGCTCACCATCAACGGCACCTCGAAGGCCTACTGCATGACCGGCTGGCGCATCGGCTACGCCGGCGGGCCGGAGCCGCTGATCAAGGCGATGGCGATGCTGCAGTCGCAGTCGACCTCGAACCCGACGGCGGCTGTCGCAATGGGCCGCCGTCGAGGCGCTCGACGGGCCGCAGGATTTCATCCCGAAGCACAACAAGATCTTCAAGGAGCGGCGCGACCTCTGCGTCTCGATGCTCAACCAGGCGAAGGGCATCCAGTGCCCGCGCCCCGAAGGCGCGTTCTACGTCTATCCGTCCTGCGACGGCGCGATCGGCAAGACCGCGCCGACCGGCAAGAAGCTCGCCAACGACGAGGACTTCGTCACCGAGCTGCTCGAAGCCGAAGGCGTCGCGGTGGTGCAGGGCTCGGCCTTCGGCGTCGGCCCGGCGTTCCGCATCTCCTACGCGACCAAGACCGAGGACCTGGAAGAAGCCTGCCGGCGCATCCAGCGGTTCTGCGGGAATTTGACGTAACCGCGCAACCGCCCTCGATTCAGGCGCAATTTGCACCTAGGATCGCGGCGACGGGTCAGGGAGATATCCATGGGACGTGGTTCGAAGTTGGCTGGCGCGGCGCTGCTGGGCTTGCGGTGTGCGCGCCGGCGTCGGCGCAGCGGCCGGTCTGGGAGCAGAGCGGGACGCTGAATTGCGACGTGTCGGCCGGCATCGGTTTCATCATCGGCTCGCAGCGGCAGGTGAACTGCCTGTTCACGCCGAGCTATCCGGCGCCGCCCGAGCAATATGTCGGCACGATCACCAAGATCGGCCTCGATCTCGGCGTCACCGGCGGCGGCCAACTCGTCTGGGCGGTGCACATGTCGACGACGCGCCGGCGCGGCGTGCTGGCCGGTTCCTATGCGGGCGCCTGCGCGGAAGCGACCGTCGTCGTCGGGGCTCGGCGCCAATCTGCTGGTCGGCGGCAATGACCGCTCGGTCGCGCTGCAGCCGCTCTCGATCCAGGGACAGGTCGGCATCAACGTCGCGGCCGGCATCGCCGAGATCTCGCTGCAATTCGTGCGCTGACTCAGCGCGTCATTCCGGCGCACCCAAAGCGCGTTTACGCGCGTCGGCGATGCGCTATGGGCGCGGCCGATCCATATCGAAGCTCAGTCGCGCTGAACGGTTCATCGGTCGGTACGTGTTTATGATTCCGGGCTCCTCGCTGCGCTCGCCCCGGAATGACGAACTGGCTCCCCTTGCCAGTCGCGCGCTCTCCTGAAACGATATTGTCACGAAACCAACAGACGGCCGTCCGCGCGCAGCACCGGAACCGGCCGGAGGGAGGCGGACATGGCAGAAAACGGCGGCACGAGTCCGAAGGGTCCCCGGTGCATCGCACTGGTGGGCCCATTCCAGAGCGGCAAGACCACGCTTCTTGAGGCGATCCTCGCGCGCACCGGCGCGATCCCGCGCCAGGGCACGGTCGAGGCCGGCTCGACGGTCGGCGACGCCTCGGCCGAGGCGCGTCATCACAAGATGAGCGTCGAGCTCTCGGTCGCGACCACGAATTTCCTCGGCGACACCTACACCTTCATCGATTGCCCCGGCTCGGTCGAGTTCATCCACGACATGCGCGCGCGCGCTGCCGGCGGTCGACGCGGCGGTCGTGGTGTGCGAGGCGGACGAGAAGAAGATCCCGCAGCTGCAACTGATCCTGCGCGAGCTCGAAGACCTGAAGATCCCGCGCTTCCTGTTCCTCAACAAGATCGACAAGGCCGACAAGCGCGTGCGCGAGACGCTGAAGCTGTTGCAGCCGGCCTCGCGCGTGCCGCTGGTGCTGCGCCAGATTCCGATCTGGTCGAACGACATCGTCATCGGCTTCGTCGATCTCGCGCTCGAGCGCGCCCATATCTACAAGGAGCATGCGCCGTCCGAGGTCGTGCCGCTCGAAGGCGAGAACGCCGACCGCGAGAAGGAAGCGCGCTTCACCATGCTGGAGTCGCTCGCCGATCACGACGACGAGCTGATGGAGCAGCTGCTCGACGACATTCCGCCGCCGCGCGACAAGGTGTTCGACGATCTCGCCAAGGAGCTGCGCGACGGCCTGATCTGCCCGGTGCTGATCGGCTCGGCGACGCGCACCAACGGCGTGCTGCGGCTGATGAAGGCGCTGCGCCACGAGGCGCCGGGCATCGCCGACACGGTCAAGCGCCTCGGCGTCAAGCCGAGCGGCGACGCGGTCGCGAGCGTGTTCAAGACGCTGCACACCGCGCACGGCGGCAAGATGTCGATCGCGCGCGTGCTCGCCGGCCAGGTCGGCGACGGCACGACCTTCATCACGCCGGAGACCGAAGCCGGCCGCGTGTCCGGCGTGTTCAAGCTGGTCGGCCAGAGCACCGAGAAGCGCGGCGCCGCGGCGGCCGGCGAAACCGTCGCGCTCGGCAAGCTCGATCACGCCAAGACCGGCGACACGCTGACCGCCGGCAAGCAGGCGCATCCCGCCGCTCGCGCAGGTCGCGCCCTATCCGCCGGTGCTGGCGATCGCGATCTCCGCCAAGGAGCGCAAGGACGACGTGAAGCTCGGCCAGGCGCTCAACAAGCTGATCGACGAGGATCCCTCGCTCACCGTGGTGCACAATCCCGAGACCCACGAGATCGTCGTGTGGGGGCAGGGCGAGATGCACCTGCGCGTCGCGACCGAGCGCCTCGCCGACCGCTTCGGCGTCGCGATCGAGCGGCACAAGCCGAGCGTCGGCTATCGCGAGACCATCAAGAAGCCGGTGCTCAACGTGCGCGGCCGGCACAAGAAGCAGTCCGGCGGCCACGGCCAGTTCGGCGACGTGGTGATCGACGTCAAGCCGCTGCCGCGCAGCGCGGGCTTCGAGTTCGACGAGGTGATCACCGGCGGCGCGGTGCCGCGCAACTACATCCCGGCGGTCGAGGAGGGCGTGATCGACGCGCTCAAGCACGGCCCGCTCGGCTTCCCGGTGGTCGACCTCGCGGTGACGCTGACCGACGGCTCGTATCACGCGGTCGATTCCTCCGACATGGCGTTCCGCCTCGCCGGCCGCCTCGGCATTTCGGAGGCGCTGCCGCAGGCGCAGCCGGTGCTGCTCGAGCCGATCCATCTGGTCGAGATCGTCTGCCCGACCGACGCGACCGCGAAGATCAACGCGATCCTGTCCGGGACGGCGCGGCCAGATCCTCGGCTTCGACACGCGCGAGGGCTGGACCGGCTGGGACGCCGTGAAGGCGATGATGCCGGAGACCGAGATCGGCGACCTCATCATCGAGATCCGCTCGGCGACCGCCGGCGTCGGCACCTTCACGGCCAAGTTCGACCACATGGCCGAACTGACCGGCCGCACCGCCGACCAGATCGTCGCGGCGAAGAAGGCCGCGCAGGCGGCGGCGTAGGTCAGGCGACCTTTCGCGCCTCCAGTGCGGAGCGCTGGCGGCGCGGCTGAACGCGGACGGTCCGTCGAACATCCTGACCGAGCTTGCCAAGAATCGTGATCATGCGATCGATCGTGAACCGATCGAGCTTTACGTTGCGGATACGGGAGAATTCTGAAGCCGCGACACCAGTCAGCTTTTGAGCTTCGCGCGTGCTGAGTTTTTGCCGGTCGAGTACGCCGATGACCTTGGCGGCCAGAATTGCGCGGGCTTGTTCGAGGTCCGCATTCGGTTCTCCGAGATCGCGGAACACGTTCCCGCTGCCGCGCACGAGTTCGAGTTTTTCTTTCATCGCAGCATGGATCATCGTCTTGGTGACAAATCTGTCAACAGCATCTTTCAAGTCATTTTTCCGAGGCTTACGCCGCTTTCCCGCAGGCGTGACTTGTCCGTGAACCCGGTTTGGCCGTAACTCTGGGCAAAAGACCAGAGGTACTGCCATGCACGTGATCCACCGCCGCGGATGGGAAATCCCCGAGCATCAGGCGACGCCGGAGCAGCGTGTTCCTGAACCGCCGCGCGCTTGCTCGGCGCCGGCGCGGGACTTGCCGCCGCAGTGCTCGTTGCCGGGATCGCGCACGCGCAGCGCGTCACCGACATTCCCGATCCGACCAAGGATCTCTATCCGGCCAAGCGCAACGAGAAATACGGGCTCGACGACCGGCCGATCACGCCGGAAGAGATCAACGCCAACTACAATAATTTCTACGAGTTCGGCTCGTCGCAAGAACGTCACCAAGGCGGCGCAGGCGCTCAAGATCCGGCCGTGGACGGTGAAGATCGACGGCATGGTGGAGAAGCCGTTCGAGATCGCGATCGACGATCTGATCCGCAAGATGCCGCTGGAGGAGCGGCTCTATCGCCACCGCTGCGTCGAGGCGTGGTCGATGACGATCCCGTGGACCGGCTTCCCGATGGCCAAGCTGGTCGAAGCTGGCGAAGCCGCTGTCGTCGGCGAAATACGTCGTGATGCAGACGTTCCAGGACAACGACCGCGCCCGGCTTCCGGCAGAGCTGGTATCCGTGGCCCTACACCGAAGGGCTGACGATCGAGGAGGCCAACAACGAGCTCGACGTTCCTGGTCACCGGCATGTACGGCAAGCCGGCGCTGAAGCAGATGGGCGCGCCGCTGCGCCTCGCGGTGCCGTGGAAGTACGGCTTCAAGTCGGTCAAGTCGATCGTGCGCTTCAACTTCACCGACCAGCGGCCGAAGACCTTCTGGGAAGGCGCTGCAGGCCGCCGAATACGGCTTCTGGGCCAACGTCAATCCGGAAGTGCCGCATCCGCGCTGGAGCCAGGCGACCGAGGAAGACATCGGCACCAAGGAGCGCCGCCCGACCGTGATGTTCAACGGCTACGGCGACTATGTCGCCGACCTCTACAAGGGGCTGGAGAAGGAGCGGCTCTGGGCGTGATGTTTTTCCCTCGCCTCGCGAAGCGGGGCGAGGGTGCCGAGCCAACGGGTCGGCGCGAACGCGCCGCCCGATGATGTACTCCGCGAGGCGGGTCAGGGGCTTATTGAGAATTTCGCAAGGGCCCCTCACCCGGCTCGCATCTCGCATCTCGCGTCGCTCGATGCTTGCCACCCTCTCCCCGCAAGCGTGGAGAGGGAAAAGAAAGAGCAAAGAAAAAACCGGGCCCTTGCGGGCCCGGTTGTAGTCTTGCCGGCCGAAGCCGACAATCACCTTCCAGAGGGGAACAGCTGGCTGCATCGCGATCGCCACCTGGGAGGAACAGCGACCGGTTGCCTACAGCGCAATCGGAGTATGAGCCGCGTCGCGCATGCGAACAACGCAGATGGCCGCATGTCAGCCATGCGAGGCTCGCACGGAACAATTTTGTGTCGTCTGATCAGAAATTCCACTGCTGCGCTTTCGCGACCAGAAAGTCGCGAAACACCTGAATGCGCGCGACGGACTTGAGTTCTTCCGGATAGACGAAGAACGCGTCGAAGGTGAAGTCGTCGATGTCGCCGAACAGCTGCACCAGCCCGCCGTTCTCCTCGACCAGATAGTCGGGCAGCATCGCGACGCCGAGCCCGCGCTGGCACGCGCGCAACAGGCCGAGCACGTTGTTGATGGTGAACCACGGCGTGCGCGGTCCCTTGCCGTCGCGGCCCGCGTCGATCAGCCAGCCGGAGCTGCGCAAATACGTCGGCACCGTCGAGCCGCCGAGCACCAGCAGGCGATGATGATCGAGATCCTCGTGGCTGCGCGGCGTGCCGAAGCGCTTGAGATATTCCGGCGACGCGTAGGCGTGGAAGTGCATCGTGAAAAGCTTGCGCTGGATCAGGTCGGGCTGCGTCGGCAGCCGCAGCCGGATCGCGACGTCCGCCTCGCGCATCGCGAGATCGAGCTCCTGCTCGGTGGTGAGCAGCGTGATGCGGATGTCGGGATAGAGTTCGAGGAATTCGCCGAGCCGCGGCGTGAGCCAATGCACGCCGAGGCCGACCGTGGTCTGCACCTTCAGTTCGCCATGCGGCTTCTCGCGGCTGTCGGTCAGCTTGGTGCGCGCCGCCTCCAGCTTCATGAACACTTCGTGCGCGGTGCGATAGAGCAGTTCGCCCTGTTCGGTGAGGATCAGTCCGCGCGCATGGCGATGGAACAGCGGCGCCGAAAGCTCCTGCTCCAGCGCGCTCACCTGGCGCGACACCGCCGACTGCGACAGGCCGAGCTGCTCACCCGCATGGGTGAAGCTGCCGGCCTCGGCGGCGGCGTGAAAAACTTTCAGCTTGTCCCAGTCCATCCCTGTACTCCTGCCCCTCTGCTCCCCTCGGGGATTCTTGTCATTCCGCCGCGTCGCGGCGTTCGACTTCGGCGGCGAGAAAGCGCTCGGCTTCGAGTGCCGCCATGCATCCCAGTCCGGCGGCGGTGACCGCCTGGCGATAGACGTCGTCGGTGACGTCGCCGGCCGCGAACACGCCGGGCACCGAGGTCGCGGTCGAGTTGGGCGCGACCTTGACGTAGCCGTTCGGCTTCAT
>CAVZUL010000002.1:0-21191 GCA_963778455.1 uncultured Alphaproteobacteria bacterium | reverse complement strand
ATACACGCGCTCGGGCTCGTCGACCACTTCGATGCGCTCGAAGCGTTTCAGGATCTCTTCCCAGATGATCTTGAGCTGCAGTTCGGCGAGCCGCATGCCGACGCAACGATGGATGCCGAACCCGAACGACATGTGGCTGCGGGGCCGGGCACGGTCGATGACGAAGCCGTCGGCGTTCGGGATCACGTCGCTGTCGCGGTTACCGGAGACGTACCACATCACGACCCGGTCGCCCTTCTTGATCGTCTTGCCGCCAAGTTCGGTGTCCTGCAGCGCGGTTCGGCGCATATGCGCGAGCGGTGTCTGCCAGCGGATCACTTCCGGCACGAAGCTGTCGATCAGCGCATGGTTGGCGCGCAATTTGTCGTACTCGTCGGGGCTTTCGTTGAGCGCCAGCACCGAACCGGTCATGGAGTTGCGCGTGGTGTCGTTACCGCCGACGATCAGCAGGATGAGATTGCCGAGCAGATTGTCCCGATCCATATGGCGCGTGGCATCGCCGTGCACCATCATCGAGATGAGGTCGCTGCGTGGCTCGGCGTTGACACGCTCATTCCACAGCCGCGTGAAGTAGTCGGCGCACTCACCAAGCTCGGCAAGCCGTTGCTCTTCGCTCTCGTAAAGCATGCTCTTCGGCAAAGCGGTGGCGAGGTCGGACCAGCGCGTCAGCTTCCGGCGGTCTTCCCACGGGAAATCGAACAGCGTGGCGAGCATCTGGGTCGTCAGCTCGACTGAAACGCGGTCGACCCAGTTGAACGTTTCGTTGCGCGGGAGGTGATCGAGCACCTCGGCAGAGCGTTCACGGATCAGCACCGCCAGTCTGTCCAGGTGGGTCGGCGTGAACATCGGTGCCACGGTCTTGCGCTGCGGGCCATGCCTCGGCTCGTCCATCGCGATGAAGCTCGGCCATTGGTATTCCGGCTGCACATCGCGCAGCATGATGCCGCCCAGGTTCACGTCCGACGAGAAGATCGCCGCATTGGTGTCGACATGCATGATGTCGTTGTATTTCGTCACCGACCAGTAGTTGCCGACCGGGCTGGTCGAGCAGAAATGGACCGGCTCCTCGTTGCGCAGCCGTTCGAAATACGGCCAGAGCGTATCGGAGCGGAAGAGTTCGGGGTTGCCCGGATGAAACTCGGCCAGCGGCGTCGCATAGGCTTTCTGACGCGCGGCGCGCCGGCGTTGATCCTGGCTGGTGCCATTGGTGCCGTGCATTTGCGGTCCTTCATCCTGTCGCGCGCCGGGTCGCCGATCCAATCCCTCAAGATCGGACCGGGCGCCTGACAAACCGCCTTATAGAACAATATGCATCGCGCCTAAGCGCGATTTTCGAGCCCGGCTCGCTGCAGTTCGCGGGAGGCCGACTTTCGGGCGCCCCGCCGCAATCAACCGCAAAGGCGCGTCGATAGCGTGCGAAATTTGCGAGTTGAAGTCCTTCGTGCGGATCGCGTAGCCCGGATTGAGCGCGAGCGAAATCCGGGGCCGCTGAGGCAACAACGCGATGCTGTCCCGGCTTTCGCTTTGCTCAAGCCGGGCTACGGCAGCTATGCCGCCTTGCCGTGGCGGTCGAGCGTCTGTTTCACCTCGAAGCCTTCGAATTTCGGGTGGCCGAGATAAAGCGGCGCCGCACTGCCGTCGTTGCCTGCGCGTGCGTGCGCGCGGCGGAACTGCTCCGACTTTGTCCAGGCCTCGAAGTCGGCCTTGCTGGCCCACACGGTGTGCGAGGAATAGAGCGTGTGGTCTTCGGCCTCGGGGCCCTTGAGCAGATGAAATTCAACGAAACCCTTCAGCTCGTGCAGATGGCTGTCGCGGCTCTTCCACATGTGTTCAAAGGCGTCTTCTTTTCCCTTGACCACCTGAAAGCGGTTCATGGCGATGAACATGCAAGTCTCCTGCAGGCGAACCGCTGGCAGTAAGGCTTGCGGCGTTCAGTTCAAACGAAAGGCGACCGGAACCGTAAAGCTGCGTGACCGGCCGTCGGGCGGCGCCGGAAACGGCGATGCGCGCCGCACCATAGCCTGCACCTCCTGATCGATGCTAGCCACGCCGGAGCCGCGCACGAGGCGCGCCGAGGTCACGCGGCCGCCGCCGTCGAGCCCGAACGACACGGTCGCGGTGCCCTGGTCGCCGCGGCTGCGCGCATCGGAGGGGTATTGCTGGTGGCGGCGCAGATGCGCCGAGACGAGACCCGGATAGTTCGTGTCGCGGTCCGAGCGGCCAACGCCCACGTTGTTCGCCGCCGTCGAAGGCGTGGAGGCCTCGGCCTCGCGCGCCGACTTCTCGCGCGTCGGGGCCGCGATGCGGCGCGGCTCCTTGGCGGGTTTTGCGTCCTTCACGGGCTGTGGCGGCGCGGCCTGCACCGGCTTTGGCTCGGGCTTCGTCTCGACCGGCTTCTCCTCAGGTTGCGGCAGCAGCATCACCTCGATTGGTGGCGGCGGCAGCTCCTGCGGCTTCGCGGTCGCAGTATCGGGCGCGGGCGTTTCCACCATCGCGACCGCCGGCTTCTGCTCGGCCTGCGCGGGCTCCTGCGGCGCGGCGGCAGTCTCGTATTTCGGCGCTTCGGGTTTTGTCTCTTCGGCCTTCGGCTGCTCGGTCTTCTGCTCGGGCGCGGTTTCTTCGCGCGCGACCTCGACGGTCTGCGGCTGCGCGGTTGCCCTCTTCTCGGCCTTGTCGGTCTCGGTTGCTTCCGTGTTGGGCGCGGCGGCGGAATTGATCTGCTGCTCGCCTTGCGTGGTCGCAACTCCCGCCGGCGCGGTCGCACCGACCATGATCTCGACCGAGATGACCTCCATGCCGATGCTCGCGAGTGGCACCGGCTCGCGCCAGAACGCCATGAACAGCCCGCCATGCAGCACGAACGACACGGTGGCGAACGCCGCAAGGCGCAAGCGCTCGCGCGTCAGATTTCCGTCGCCTGGCCGTTCCGCATCCGCCGGCAGCGCGAGAATGGGTGCCGTGCGCGCACTGCCGCGCGGACGCGCGAACGGGACCACATTGCCGGGACCGGCGCCGGTGTCGTTGGCGGGCAAGGGATGATCCGCGCGCGCAGGCACCACCGCGTCGAGGAGGTCATCGACGCGGCCGTGTCCCGGGCGCAGAGGGATGATTTCGCCGACGGATATCTGCCTGGTCATTCGCCTCCGAGCATAGTCGCGTGCACTCCGATCAGGAAACGCCGAACCGGATCTTGAGCCCGCCCTTGAACGTGATGCCGGGCGAAGGGACGATGATCGCGGGCGGCTGACCCGGCTGGCTTTGGCCTTCGGCGTTCATGTAGCGCGCATAATGCTGCTCGCGCGCGTGTTCAAGGTCGCTACCGCCGTCGGCCGTGTGCCCCCGCACGGAGTGCCTTTCGTGCTGCCGCACGCCATCACGGCGATCTAGTTTCGAGTGGCTCGAATCTCGGCGGCGCGCTGCCAAACCATTGCTCGACAGAGAGAAGAATTGTGGCTGGGGGACTAGGATTCGAACCTAGATTAACGGAGTCAGAGTCCGCTGTTCTACCGTTGAACTATCCCCCAATCGGTATTTGCCGGAGATAGAGCCGGCCAACGCGATTGCCAAGATCGGTTTGGACGCGGATTAGCCCAGCGAGCCGCGCGGCGCAACTATCCCGCCTTGCGCTCAGCCACGGCCGCGTCCCACCACGGGCAGGTGCCGGGCATCAGCCGATGGTTCCCGTCCAGCACCTGCACCGGCTGGCGTACGCCGTCTTCCGCAAGCTTCATGCGCATCGCGCGCGCCTCGGCACGCTTGTCTTGCGGAAGCCAGGCGCGGTCATGGCCCCACAGGCTCGGGCCTACAGTGTATTCCTCCGCCGTCCAGTTGCCCGGATCGACGAGGCGTCCGCCCCAGCCATATTCGACCATGAAGCCCGAGGGTGACCACGAATAGAACGACGTCACGTGGTCATTGGTGTGGCGCCCGAGCGTCGACCCGATGCTTTCCGGGTCGATGAGCGCGATGTCGTAGGCCTGCCCGACATCGTCGAGATTGAACAGCTCCACCATCAAATGATGGATGCCGTTCTTGCCCGTCTCGAGCACCGCGAGGCTGTGGTGGCGCGGGTTGACGTGAAAGAAATACGCCTTGAACGGCTTCAGGATGTAGTCGCTCAACCCGAAGCCGAGCACGTCCCGGTAGAACGGAATGACGTCGTCGAGCCGCTCGACCGTCAGCACCGCATGGCCCATCCCCAGCGGTCCCGTGCGGAAGCCGGAAATGGAACGTCCCGGCCGGAACGGCTCGTTCGCGATCTCGGCGCCGTGAAAGGCTTCCAGCCTGTTGCCGACTGGATCGCTGAACACGATCAGGTCCTTGACGCGCCGCTCGTCGGCGAGTGCACGGTTGGCACGCGTGACCTCAACGCTGGCGCGTTCGAGCCGGCTGCCGAGTGCGTCGAGCGCCGTGGCGTCTGCCACCTCCCAGCCATAGAACGCGGCGGCGCCGTCGCTATCCGCGTTGACGATCACGCGCTGCTTGCGGTCATCCATGCGCAGCGACAGGGTCGTCCGGCTCTTGTCGACCAGTTGCATACCGAGAAAGCGCGTCGCGTAGGCGGCCCAGTCCTCGAGATCCTTCGAGCGGATCCCGACATATCCGAGCGCCTGCAACGCCATGACGATCCTCGCGAGCCGCAACTCGCGCGCTCGATGCGCGCCAGGCGGATCATATCATGGGAGAGATTGCGCCGAAATCAGGCCGGTGCCGGCGCAAACGCAAGATCATGGGTACCGCCGTATCGGTTGGCGGCTGCCCCACCCAAGTCGCAGCGATCAGGCCTCCACGTCGGCCAGTTCTTCGGCCATCTCGACCAGCAGCTGGCGCGCCTTACGGCTCTTGATCTTGTGGAACGCCTTGACGATGCGGACAGAGCCGGAGGTCTGCATAAATCCGAAAATGCTCTCCGCTCCGCTATTCGTCTCGCGTGCTGCGCCACCCGTCGCGCTGCTGCCGAAGAAAAACGAAATCGGTACTTCGAGCGCTTCAGAAATTCGCTGCAGCCGGCCTGCCCCGATGCGGTTCACGCCTTTCTCGTACTTCTGCACCTGCTGAAAGGTTACCCCGATCCGATCCGCTAGCTCAGTCTGGGAGAGGCGGCATTCCAGTCGCCGTGAGCGCACGCGCCGTCCGACTTCCGCGTCGCGGCTATCGGCGCGCCTCGCGCGCACGTGTTTGTCCAGTGTTTTGGTCTGTTTCATGCTATGTATCTTCTGTTCTCGCGTCGTTGTGTAAGATTGCGGCGCGGTACTCAACAAAAGTGATCCCCGCATCGCCGTTGCTACTTCCGCGCTATTTCAAACAACCATAGCGGATTGTGAATCGGCAACCCGCAATTCACTTTTCACGTTCGTGATACGCAGATTTTAGTCGACCTAAGGTAAATTAAACTTCTGCGAGACTTAGGCCGGTTGCCGCTGCGTGACTTCCAACTGATTCGGAGCTTACGTCACGGGTTCATTTACCGCCGGTTGTACTCTCGCATAGGTCCGGTAACGCCCAACTTTGCGCGGGTTGCAGGGCTGATAGTCTTTTTTTCGATCTAGGCACAACACGGGCGCGGCCGTCGAGCTCCTCAAGGAAAGCTTCGGCGCGGCAGGATGGTATTCGATGGACGACGAGGCCCGGACTCCGTCCGGCCTCGACCCCGCGCAACGACGGGAGCCGAAAGGTCGGCCACCGTGGGGTCGGCGCTGGCCACCCCGCCATCCGCGTTCGGAAGGCGGGATTAACCACGATCATCCGCGCCCGGCGTATGCCGCCCTGGATTTGGGGACGAATAACTGCCGCCTGCTGGTTGCCCGGCCGGTTCGCGACGGTTTCCGCGTGATCGACGCGTTCTCGCGCATCATCCGGCTTGGTGAGGGCATGGCGGCCTCCGGCCGGCTCGGCGAGGCGGCGATCGGCCGGGCGATCGAGGCGCTGTCGATCTGCCGCGACAAGATGCGCAACCGCGCCGTCACGCGCGCGCGTCTGATCGCGACCGAGGCCTGCCGTTCGGCGGCGAACGGCGTGGAATTCCGCGAGCGCGTGCAGCGCGAGGTCGGCCTCGATCTGGAAATCGTCGATCGCGAGACCGAAGCCGAACTTGCCGCGATCGGCTGTACGCCGCTGATGGATCCGGCCGCCGAAGGGGTCATCCTGTTCGACATCGGCGGTGGATCATCGGAGATCGTGCGGCTCGGGCGCAATCATCCGGCCGAGCGGCGGTCCGCCGGTACCGCAGATTTGCGGCTGGGCTTCGCTGCCGGTCGGCGTGGTGTCGCTCGCCGAGCGCTATGGCGGCGTGAAGGTCGACCATGCACTGTACGAGGCGATGACCGAGGAGGTCATGGCGCCATGTGCGGCGCTTCGCGGCCGAGCACTGCGGCGGGCTCGATCTGAACTCGATTCATCTGCTCGGCACGTCCGGCACGGTCACGACGATCGCGGGCCTGCATCTGCGGCTCAAGCGCTACGACCGCCGCCAGGTCGACGGCTGCTGGATGATCGACAGCCAGGTGCAGGCGGTGCTCGATGAGCTGCGCGCCATGAGCTACGACGAGCGCGTCGCGAGCCCATGCATCGGCGCGGAGCGCGCCGATCTGGTGCTCGCCGGCTGTGCCATCCTCGAAGCGATCCGCCGCGTCTTTCCCTGCGAGCGGCTGCGCGTGGCCGACCGCGGCCTGCGCGAAGGCATGCTGGTCGAGCTGATGCGCGCCGACAATGTCTGGGCGCCAGACCATGGCCATGCGTCGTGAGTGAGCGTCCGCTCAAGGTGCGGCTGAAGACCAAGAAGAACCGCACCGTCTCGCAGAAGCGCTGGCTCGAACGCCAGCTCAACGACCCTTACGTCGCGCGTGCCAGGCGCGAAGGCATGCGTTCGCGCGCTGCCTACAAGCTGATCGAGATCGATGACAAGTACCGCCTGCTGAAACCGGGCTCGCGCGTTGTCGATCTTGGCGCGGCCCCGGGCGGCTGGAGCGAGATTGCCGCGAAGCGCGTTGGCGCGGCCGAGGGCAGGGGCAAAGTCGTGGCGATCGATATTCTCGAGATGGCGCCGATTGCCGGCGTCGCGTTTCGCCAGATCGACTTCCTCGATCCGGAAACGCCTGCGGCTCTGCACGAGATGCTCGGCGGGGGAGCCGACGTCGTGCTTTCCGACATGGCCGCCAACGCAACCGGCCACAAGAAGACCGATCAGCTGAAGATCATGGCGCTAGTCGAGGCCGGCGCCGAGTTCGCCCGTGAGGTGTTGCGTCCGGGCGGAAGCTTTCTCACCAAGGTGCTGCAGGGCGGAACCGAGCCGAAGCTGCTCGCCGAATTGAAGCGCGACTACGCCACGGTGCGGCATGTGAAGCCGCAGGCGAGCCGCGCGGATTCCTCCGAGCTCTACCTGCTGGCGACCGGCTTTCGCGGCGATGTCAGTGACTGATCGGGCGCGATCCGGCCGCTGGCGATAGCTGCTCGGCGCGATAGAGTGGGGGCGGGCGAGCCGCCATGACGATCAAATTCCACTTGCTCGATGCCTATGGCGAAATCCCGTCGCGGCTGCGCCGGCCGATCAAGCGCGAATTGCAGGACGCGTTGGTAACGGTCAGCACGCACATTGCCGTCGACCGCACCGATATTTTGATCGTGCCCGGCAAGTGGGTCATCCCTGAATTCGGGCTCACCGGCCAGACGGCGGGAAAAGGCCGCGTGACGATTACGGTCGATCCGGCGTCGCCGCGCCTCGACGATCCGGAGCGCGCCGAGAGGCTGCTCGGCACGCTTGCGCACGAACTACACCACGTCTTGCGCATGCGTGGGCCCGGCTATGGCACCTCGCTCGGTGAATCGCTGGTGAGCGAAGGGCTCGCGCAATGCTTCGAGGAGGAGGTTGGCGTTCCGACACCCTTCTATGCGGTGTTTCTCGACGTGTCGGCGCTGGCGAAGGCGGAGGGCAAGGCGAAGGAGGTATCGCCCTTGCTCCCTTACGATCACAACGCTTGGTATTTCGGACGCCGCGGCGACGCAAACTGGCCGCGCTATGCCGGGTATTCGCTCGGCTACGCGCTGGTCAGGGCGTGGCTCGACGCCAATGACGCCACCGCAGCGGCCAGTGCAAGCGTCGCGGCTGACGACGTCATCAGGCCGTGGAAAGCGGGCGAGCTGGAAATCCGCTACCCGACACGCTGATCCGACGCATCGGGTGCGGCGATCGGAGAGCGGTTCGCCATCGAGGCCCCGGCATCCGGCGGCAGCGACCAGAAGAACAACGCAGACGACGCCGAGATCGCGCCGATCAGCAGGAACGCCGGGTGGAAGTCCTCGGCCGTGATGACCCCGGTGCCCTTGATCTGCACGGACAGCTCGACCGCCAGCGCGCCGACCGCGACACCGGCCGCGATCGAGAGTTGTTGCGCGACGCTCACCAGCGAGGTCGCGCGGCTGATCCGGCGCGCGTCCACGTCCGCATAGGCGATCGTGTTGGTCGCGGTGAACTGCAGCGAGCGGAAGAAGCCGCCGATCAGCAAGACGGCGATCATGACGCTGAACGGTGTCTGCGGCGTGAACAGACCGCATGCCGCCGTGAAAGCCGAGCTGAGCACCGCATTGACGATCAGGACACGGCGGAAGCCGAAACGGCGGATGATGCGCGCCGCGAAGGTCTTCATCGTGAACGCGCCGACGGCTGCCGTGAAAGTGACGAGCCCGGACTGAAGCGGCGTATAGCCGAACCCGAGCTGCAGCATCAGCGGCAGCAGGAACGCCAGTGCCCCGATCGCCAGCCGGAACAGCGAGCCGCTGACAACGTTGGCGCGGAACGTCGGTATCCGCACCAGCGAGAAATCGAGCACCGGCATCGGCGTTCGCCGGGCATGAAGCACGTACGCGGTCATGAAAATCGTGCCAGTGGCGATCAGCCCCGCCACGATGCCTGGCGGCAACAGGCCAAGACCCACCACGGAGAGCCCGAACGCCAGGCCGGCGACGCCCAGACCGGCAAGCACCATTCCGGCGAAGTCGAAGCGTTCCAGATCCTCGATCCGCACGTCCTCGATGTAGCGCGTCGCCAGCACGATGCCGATCAGTCCGATCGGCACGTTGATCAGGAAGATCCAATGCCAGCTCGCGTAGGTGGTGATGAAGCCGCCGACCGGCGGGCCGATGATCGGACCGACCAGCGCCGGCATTGTCACCCACGCCATCGCATCGACCAGTTTGTGCTTGTCGATCGAGCGCAGCAGCACAAGCCGCCCGACCGGCGTCATCATCGCGCCACCCATGCCCTGCACGATGCGCGCAATGACAAAGCCTTCGAGCGAGTTCGCGAAGGCGCAGCCGATCGAGCCGACCACAAAGACGGCAATCGCGGCGCGAAACACCGTGCGCGCGCCGAAGCGGTCGGCGGTCCAGCCGCTCGCCGGAATGAACACCGCGAGCGAGAGCAGGTAGGAGGTGACCGCGAGCTTGAGCGCGAGCGGGTTCGCCCCGATATCGGCGGCGATCGCCGGCAGCGAGGTCGCGATGATCGTGGAGTCCATGTTCTCCATGAACAGCGCGACCGCGATGATGAGGGGGACGAGACGGTCGCGGCTCATGGAGAGGTCCGGGAGGAGGGTGCGCTTTTAGCTCGAATCGCGCCGCGGGAACATTGCGCAACGCGCATGCGTTCCTAGATATATCGCCGTTCCGGTGCACCGCGCCGGGACACGGAGGGAGAGATGATCTACATCCTGGCGTTTTTTCTGCCGCCGCTCGAGCCTTCTGTTCAACGGCCAGCCGTTCTCGGCCATATTCAGCGTGCTGCTGATCGTGTTCTGCTTCATCTTCGGGTGGCTTTTCCCGATCCTCTTCCTCGTGCCTTCGATTCACGGCGTCGTTGCGGTGGCGATGAAGCGCGAGGACCGTAAGCATCGCGAGATCGTGGACGCGATCGAACGCCATGGACCGCCGCCGGGATATGGCCGCAGCTACTGACGCGGGGCGCGGAGCTTCTTCAGCGCCTCCGCGGCTCGCGGTCAGGCCGGGATTGAGTTCCAGCGCCCTGCGGAAATCCGCAACCGCCTTGTCGCGCATTCCGAGCTTCGCGTGGATCGTGCCGCGCGTATCGAACGCGTTGGCGTCGTTCGGATTGAGCTCGATCGCCTTGTTGGCGTCGATCAGCCCATCGGCGTCGCGCCCGTCAAGCTGATAGGTCCAGGCACGGCTGTTGTACGAGGCGGCGTCGGTCGGTGCGAGCCGGATCGCCTCATTCGAGATCGGCGATCGCGCGCGTGAAATCGCCCTTGGCGCGCCACGCCCGCGCGCGGTTGCTGTAGGTGACCGCATCGGGGCCGAGTGCGATCGCCCGATCGTAGTCGGCGATCGCACGATCGAGATCGTTGCGCGCGAGATGCACATTGCCACGCCCGCTGAGCGCCGCCGCCAGATCGGGCGTGATGCGCAGCGCCTCGTCGTAGTCCGACTGGGCGCGCGTCAAGCTCGCCCTTGAGCTGGAAGCGCCGTGCCGCGATTGATCAGTGCGATTGTGTCGGCCGGGTGCGAGCCGAAGCGCCTCGTCGAAATCTGTGATGGCAACGTCGAAATTGTTGCGGGTCAGATGCGCAAGGCCGCGATTTACGTAAACGGACGCGAGCTTTGGATCGAGCCGGATTGCTTCGGCGAAATCGGTGAGCGCGCGATCGAACTGGCCGGCCGCGATGCAGCGTCACGCCGCGTTCGTTGCGTGCATTCGCATCGTTCGGCTCGGCTTCGATCGCGCGGCCGAAATCCGCAAGAGCGAGATCGAATTCGCCCTTGGCGCGCCATGCGGTACCGCGCGGCGGTGAGCGCGCGTGCGTCCTTCGGCGCAAGCCGGACCGCGTTGTCGAAATCGACGATTGCACGGTCGAAGTCGCCTCCTTCGAGATACGCGAGGCCGCGGCTGCCATGGGCGGCGAGGAAATTCGCATCGAGCCGGATCGCCGCGCCGAAGTCCGCGATGGCCCGCTCGACGCGCGCCGAGCGCTGCCCACGCATTGCCGCGATTGTAGAATGCCTTGGCGTTGCGTGCCATCGAGGCCGATAGCGCCGGAGAGGTCCGCGACGGCGCGGTCAAGCTCGCCCTTCGCGAGCCAGCCGTTGGCACGGTTGAAAAGCGCGATGGAGAGATTTTGTCCGCGCTCCAGACCCGACTCGATGATCGCCGTGCAGGCCGCGATGCCGTCATCCGGCGACGTATCGCTTTTGGCGCATGCCTGCCAGTCGACACTAAGCTGAGCGGTTGCCGGCCCGGCGAGCACGAGACCGCAAGCCAAGACCGAGACGCAAGTTGTCCGCCTGAAGCCCCTCAGTCGCATGCGAGTCCCGGCATTGTTCCGCACTGCAGCCTGAAATCTTCCAGCACATTCTCGCGTTCGTCGAGCCGTTCGTGACCGCATCCTGCACCGGCTTGCGCGACAATGCGAAGGGGCCGCCTTTTTGGGGCGGCCCGGTTTTGTCGAACGTGTCGCGTTGGACGCCTACGGAAACTTGAAACTGATGCGCCCGGTAATCTGATGAATGTTGGCGTTCGCGCTCGTTACGGTGTCAATGCCGGCAAATCCCGCCGCAAGCGTCTGCGTGCGATTGTCGATGTTGATCCGCGCGAAGTTGTACTCCACACCCAGAAGCACGTTGTTGAAGACCGCATAGGAGCCGCCGACGCCGACGGTCCAGCCGGGATCCCAGCCGCTCGAACTCGCGGTCGTGGCGCCAGTGCTGGTGACAAAGCGTGTGAAGTCGGTTCGGGCCGTTGCGTAGCCGCCCTGCACGTAGATGAGGAAGCGGTCCCATGCTGCGCCGACGCGGCCGACGGCGGTGGCCATGTGCTTCATCGCGAATGCATTGCTGCGGTCAACCGAGTTGAGGGCGGCTGACGTCTGCGCCAGGTCGAGATGGGTGTAGGTGCCTTCGGCGCCAAAAACCCACATTCCAGTCTGATAGAAGAAGCCGGCGTGGGCGCCGTAAACGAAATCGCTGTCGCGCTGATTGAACCGCTCGACGATGCCTCCGGTGTTCGTATGCGTCCAGTCGACGCTGCCCTGCGCACCGCCTGCATGGCCACCGACGTAGACGCCGGTCCAGCTGAAGGCCGCAGGCACCATCACCGGTGCCTTCGTCACGGGTGCGGCGATCGGCATGTCGGCGGCGATTGCGGGCAGCGCCAACACTGACGCGGCGGCAATTCCCAGCAGCGTGCTTTTCATGATCGTCCCCTTCGTTGATGCTCAGGAGTCGATCGGATCATACAACCACTCCGCCGCTGCGCCTGTGGCGCGAGGGCAACAGGCGGTTCGAAAGTCGGTTGGTCGCGGCAGCCGCGGTTCACGTCATCTTTCTGCGGATACTGGCAAATTCATCGCGCACACCCTGTTCATCCAGGGGCCGCCGTGCTATCGCCCCTCGCCAACTCCGCACAGGGGCCAGAGTCGCGAGCCCCGGCTTTTCCGAGCCGGGCGACTGCGCTTACCCCGGGCGGGCGAGGAGAGTTGGCAATGGCCAAGAAACCGAACGGCGCGCCCGAACTGGCGCTGACCTTCGACGACGTGCTGCTCAAGCCGGGCCTCTCGGACGTGCTGCCATCCGAGGTCGATATCCGCACCCGAATCACCCGCGACATCCCGCTCAACATCCCGATCATCGCCTCCGCGATGGACACGGTCACCGAGGCCCAGATGGCAATCGCCATGGCGCAATTCGGTGGCATCGGCGTGATCCACCGCAATCTCGAGCCAGAAATCCAGGCCGAGCAGGTTCGCCGCGTAAAGCGCTTCGAGTCCGGGATGGTGGTGAACCCGCTCACCATCGGCCCGAAGGCGAAGTTGGTCGAGGCGCTCGACCTGATGAAAGCGCACGGCATCTCCGGGATCCCGGTCGTGGAGGGCGGCGGCCACGGCCGCGCTGGCAAGCTGGTCGGCATCCTCACCAACCGCGACGTGCGTTTCGCCACCGATCCGGAGCAGCCGGTGTCGGAGCTGATGACCAAGGATCGTCTCATCACGGTGCGCGAAGGCGTGACGCAGGAGGAGGCGAAGAAGCTCCTGCACCAGCACCGCATCGAGAAGCTGCTGGTGGTCGATGAGAACTATCGCTGCGTCGGCCTGATTACCGTGAAGGACATCGAGAAGGCAGTGGCGAACCCGAACGCCGCCAAGGACGAGCAGGGGCGCCTTCGCGTCGCCGCCGCCACCACGGTCGGCGACAAGGGCTTCGCCCGCACCGAGGCGCTGATCGCGGCCGGCGTCGATCTGGTGGTGGTCGATACCGCGCACGGCCATTCGCGCCACGTGCTCGATGCCGTCAACCGCATCAAGCGCCTCTCCAACAAGGTGCAGGTGGTCGCTGGCAACATCGCGACCTCCGAGGGCGCCAAGGCGCTGATCGACGCAGGTGCCGATGCCATCAAGGTTGGCATTGGGCCGGGCTCGATCTGCACGACGCGCATCATCGCAGGCGTCGGCGTGCCGCAGATG
Organism: uncultured Alphaproteobacteria bacterium; assembly: GCA_963778455.1. GTDB lineage: Bacteria > Pseudomonadota > Alphaproteobacteria > Rhizobiales > Xanthobacteraceae > PALSA-894. The sequence continues at coordinate 7,728 of CAVZUL010000002.1, read as the reverse complement.
ACCGCAATCATGGATTCGGTCGAGGAGGCGAAGAAATCCGGCACACCGGTGATTGCCGATGGCGGCATCAAGTATTCGGGCGATCTCGCCAAGGCGCTCGCGGCGGGTGCCGATTGCGCCATGGTTGGCTCGTTGTTCGCCGGCACCGACGAGACGCCGGGCGAGGCGTTTCTGTGGCAGGGGCGCTCCTACAAGGCCTATCGCGGCATGGGTTCGGTCGGTGCGATGGCGCGCGGCTCAGCCGACCGCTACTTCCAGCAGGACATCAAGGACACGCTCAAGCTCGTGCCGGAAGGGATCGAAGGACAGGTGCCCTACAAGGGGCCGGTCGCGACCGTGCTGCACCAGCTCGCCGGCGGCCTGCGCGCCGCCATGGGCTATGTGGGCGCGAAGGACCTCGCCGACTTCCACGCCAAGGCGCAGTTCGTGCGCATCTCGTCCGCCGGCCTGCGCGAGAGCCATGTGCACGACGTGACGATCACGCGGGAAAGTCCGAACTATCCGTCACGAGTCTAATCGGCATGTTCTTGCTCTGGCCGATGCTGTTTCAAATCGGCTGGACCTTTCTGCTCTACGCTTGGCTTACCGCTGCGCGCACGCGCGCGATCAAACATGGTGAGGCCGCATATTCGGGCTTCGCGCGCGGCGAGGAGCCGCATCAGGTCGCACGCATCACCCGCAACCTCGCCAACCAGTTCGAGCTGCCGGTCATCTTCTACGCGGTCGTGGTGCTGCTGGTCGTAACGAAGAACGTCACGACGATCGACCTCATCGCCGCGTGGGTCTTTGTCGCCGGCCGCGTCATTCATACGCTGGTACAGACATTGACCGATAATGTGCGGCTGCGCGGGCAGGTCTTTCTCATCAATTTCGCCGCGGTCGTCGTCCTGACCGGCCATGTCGCCGTGCTGGCGCTTGACGGGCTGGGGCGCTAGACCACCCGCGTAAGAATTGGAGAACCTCATGCCCGAAACCGCCCGCCGCATCGTCCTTGCGTCCCGCCCGGTGGGCGAGCCGAAGCCATCGGACTTCCGTCTTGAGGAGTTCGCCGTGCCACAGCCGGGGCCCGGACAGATGCTGCTGCGTACCAAATGGCTGTCGCTCGATCCCTACATGCGCGGGCGAATGAGCGATGCGCCCTCCTACGCCAAGCCCGTCGGCATCGATGAGGTGATGGAAGGCGGCACCGTGAACGAGGTCGTCGCTTCGAACAACGACAGCTACAAGCCCGGTGACATCGTGCTCGCCCATACCGGCTGGCAGACCCATGCGCTCTCGAACGGCGCCGGACTGCGCAAGCTCGATTCGGGCGTCGCGCCCATTTCCACCGCGCTCGGCGTGCTCGGCATGCCGGGGATGACCGCCTATTCGGGCTTGCTCGAAATCGGCCAGCCCAGGGCGGGCGAGACGGTCGTGGTGTCGGCCGCTTCCGGCGCGGTCGGCTCGGTGGTCGGGCAGATCGCCAGGATCAAGGGGGCGCGCGCGATCGGGATCGCGGGCGGGTCCGACAAATGCAAATACGTCAGGCAAGAACTTGGCTTCGACGAGTGCGTCGATCACCGCGATCCGGCGCTTGCCGAAAAGCTGAAAACCGCGTGCCCGAAAGGGATCGACGTCTATTTCGAGAACGTCAGCGGCGCGGTATGGGACGCAGTGTTCCCGCTGCTGAATACGTTTGCGCGCATTCCGGTTTGCGGGTTGATCGCTCAGTATAGCGCGACCGAAGCGCCGGACATGAAATACCGCACCTCCCAGATCTTCCGCGCGGTGCTGACGAAACGTCTCACAATACGCGGCTTCATCGTCACGGATTTCGCGGCGAAATTTTCCGAGTTCATTCGCGATATGCCGCAATGGATCAAAGACGGCAAGATCAAGTATCGCGAGGATATCGCCGAGGGGCTCGAGAATGCCCCGCAGGCCTTCATGGGTCTGCTCAAAGGCAAGAATTTCGGCAAACAACTCGTCCGCATCGCGGAGTGAACGATGACCATCCAGATGGTTCTGCTGCCCGTTTTCGTTCAGGTCGCGCTCACGTTCGGACTGCTGTTCTGGATGGCCTATGCGCGCACGGGGAGTGTCCGGCGTGGCGAGACCAAAATCCGCGACATCGCATTGGGCCAGTCCGCGTGGCCGGACCGGGCGCAGCAGATCAGCAATTGCTACGACAGCCAGTTCCAGATTCCGCTGCTGTTCTACGCGCTGGTCATCCTCGCTTGGATTACCCGGCAGGCGGACCTGATCTTCGTCGTGATGGCGTGGATCTTTGTGCTGGCGCGGCTCGCGCACGCTTACATCCACACCACGTCGAACCACGTTCCGACACGCTTCCGGGTCTTCGCGGTGGGCGTGCTGGTCCTCTTGTTGATGTGGATCATTTTCGCGGTCCGCATCCTTATTTCCTGATGACTCCATCCGCACGGCTGTCCGCTGCCATCGAGGTTCTGGCCGACATCGAAACGCGCCGCCGCCCCGCCGCGCAGGCGTTGAAGGACTGGGGGCTTTCGCACCGCTTCGCCGGCTCGGGCGACCGGGCGGCGATCGCCGGCCTTGTCTACGATGCGCTGCGACGCAAACTGTCGTCCGCCTGGATCATGGGCGCCAACGCACCGCGCGCGATTCTGCTCGGCATGCTGGCGCGCGAGCGCGGTCTTGATGTCGAGGCGATCTCGAAGATCGCCAACGGCGCACGCTTCGCGCCCGAGCCGCTGTCGGATGAAGAACACGCGCGCCTGCGTGCCGCGAGCCTCGACGGCGCACCGCCGCATGTGCTCGGCGACTATCCCGAATGGCTTGATGCTCAATTGGCTGCGACCTTTGGCGATGACCGCGTGGAGGAAGCCGCGGCGCTGGCCTCGCGCGCGCCGCTCGATCTGCGCGTCAATACGCTGAAGGCGACACGCGAACAGGCCGCCGAAGCATTGTCTGAACTCAGCCCGCAGCCGACCCGATGGTCACCCTGGGGTCTCCGGATCATCGTCGCCCCGGACGCGAAAAGTCCGGCGATCCATGCCGAGCCGGCCTTTCTCAAAGGCCAGGTCGAAATCCAGGACGAAGGCTCGCAGCTTGCGGCGCTGTTGAGCGGTGCGAAACCCGGCGAGCAGGTGATCGATCTGTGCGCCGGGGCAGGCGGCAAGACGCTCGCGCTTGCCGCGACAATGGAGAACCACGGGCAGATCTACGCGACCGACACTGACAAGCGCCGCCTTGCGCCGATCCACGAGCGGCTGGAGCGCGCCGGCACGCACGACGTGCAGGTGATCACGCCGCGCGGCGACAAGGATGCGCTCGCCCACCTGAAAGGTCGCGCCGACCTCGTGCTGATCGACGCGCCATGCACCGGCATCGGCGCATGGCGGCGCAACCCGGATGCCAAATGGCGCGTGCGTCCCGGCGCGCTCGCCGAGCGGCTGAAGGATCAGGCCGAGGCGCTCGACCACGCGGCCGCGCTGGTGAAGCCCGGCGGGCGCATCGCCTATGTCACCTGTTCGGTGGTTGACGAGGAGAACGGTGCGCAGGTGCGCGTGTTCCTTGCCCGCCATCGGGAGTTTGCTGTCGTTCCGCCTGGCGACGTGACCAACAGTCTGGGCGAGCGCGCCTTCCTGTTCCGCCGCGCCGTGTTGATGTCCGACGAGGGTCTGCTGATGACGCCGCGCCGCACCGACACCGACGGATTTTTCGTGAGCGTGTTGCGGCGGACGGATTGAGCAGGCGGCATGCGAATTTCGCCATACATCTTGAGCCTCGCGCTGCTCCTCCACGCGAGCGCGGCCAGTGCGCAAAACGATCTCGTCGAGGATTCAAGCTTCCTGCGCGTGACGATCGGTGGGCGCGTTGTTCGGCTCGAAGCGCTGACGATCAAGCGGGCGGATGCGACCGGCAAGCTTCCGATTGCGCTGATCGCGCACGGCAAGCCCAACACGCAGGGCCGCATGCTGGACGAGCACGCGACCGACTATGCGCGGCAGGCGCGCGACCTCGCGCGCCGCGGTTGGCTTGCGGTGGCGGTGATGCGGCGCGGATTCGGCGCTTCGGACGGGCCGGCGCCGGTGCCGCTCTCTTGCGCCAGTCCGTCGCTGGTGGACCGTTTCGCTGCCGAGGCGGACGATCTCGAAGCAGCGCTCGAGGCGATCGGCAAGCGCCCCGACGCCGACCCCGCGCGCATGATCGCGATCGGCGTATCGGCGGGTGGGGCGGCGGTTACCGCGCTATCGGCGCGCAATCCGAAGGGGCTCGCGGCCGTCGTCAACATTTCCGGCGGGCTGCGCTTCCAGGCTTGCCCGAAGGAAGACGCGCTGGTCGCGGCGTTCAAGGCTTACGGTGCGAAGAGCCGCGTCCCGAGCTTGTGGATCTACGCCAAGAACGACAGTTTCTTTCCCCCGGCGCTGGTCGAGCGCATGCAGACCGCATTCCTCGACGGGGGCGGCGATGTGAAGCTCGTCATGCTCGAGCCGGACGAGCGCGCCGATGGCCACTTCATCTTCGGGCTGACGGCAGGGCGCTTCAAATGGCTGCCGCAGATGGATGCTTTCCTGCGCTTCCACAAGCTGCCGACCTGGACGCGCGACGACGTGAACGCGCTGATGCGCAGGCTCAACGCCAAGGAATCCTCGCGCGGCTTCCTCGAAAACTACGTTTCGGCCCCGTCGGAACGGGTGCTGGCGCGTCAGAAGGCCGGGACCTATCTGCACGCCACGCATGGATCGAAAACGCTCGAGGACGCGCGCAAGGCGGCCGTGGAATTGTGCGAGACGCAGAGGACAGCCTTGCGAAGTCATCATGGAGAACGACCGCTGGCACGGCCCCGCCGAATGAATGTGAATCGCGTTTCGCCGGACTGGACGACGCCCGGCACGCCGCTTAGAAGCCCGCAATGACGCACGACAAGATTCTGATCGTCGATTTCGGCTCCCAGGTTACCCAGCTCATCGCCCGCCGCGTGCGCGAGGAGGGGGTCTATTGCGAGATCGTGCCGTTCCAGAAGGCGGAAGCTGCTTTCGACGCGATGAAGCCACGCGGCGTGATCCTCTCGGGCGGGCCTGAGTCGGTGCACGAGGCCGGCTCCCCGCGCGCGCCGCAAGCCATCTTCGAATCCGGCGTTCCGGTGCTCGGCATCTGCTACGGCCAGATGACGATGGCGGTGCAGCTCGGCGGCACGGTCGAGGGCGGGCATCACCGCGAATTCGGCCGCGCCGACGTGGAAGCGAAGGCGCCGAGCAACCTGTTCGACGACGTCTGGCGGTCGGGGGAGCGCTATCCGGTCTGGATGAGCCACGGCGACCGCATCACCAAGATGCCGCCGGGCTTCCAGGTCGCCGGCGTTTCGGCGAACGCGCCGTTCGCCGTCATCCAGGACGAGAAGCGCAAGTATTACGGCGTGATGTTCCACCCCGAGGTGGTGCACACGCCGACCGGCGCGGCGCTGCTGCGCAATTTCGTGCGCAAGATTTCCGGCGCGCGCGGCGACTGGACCATGCGCGCCTTCAAGGACGAGGCGATCGACAAAATCCGCGCGCAGGTCGGCAAGGGCCGGGTGATCTGCGGCCTATCCGGCGGCGTCGATTCAAGCGTTGCGGCCGTGCTGATCCACGAGGCGATCGGCGAGCAGCTCACCTGCGTGTTCGTCGACCACGGGCTGATGCGGCTCGGCGAAGGCGAGCAGGTCGTGACGCTGTTCCGCGATCACTACAACATCCCGCTGGTGCACGTGCAGGCCGAGAAGCTGTTCCTCGACGCAGCTCGACGGCGTCAGCGACCCGGAGGTGAAGCGCAAGACCATCGGCCGGTTGTTCATCGATGTGTTCGAGGCCGAGGCGAAGAAGATCGGCGGCGCGGAATTCCTCGCGCAAGGCACGCTCTATCCGGACGTGATCGAGAGCGTGTCGTTCACCGGCGGCCCTTCGGTGACGATCAAGTCGCACCACAATGTCGGCGGCCTGCCCGAGCGCATGAACATGAAGCTGGTCGAGCCGTTGCGCGAGCTGTTCAAGGACGAGGTGCGCAAGCTCGGCCGCGAGCTTGGCCTGCCCGAGGCGTTCGTCGGCCGCCATCCGTTTCCCGGGCCCGGCCTCGCGATCCGCGTGCCGGGCGAGATCACGCGCGAGAAGCTCGACATCCTGCGGCTCGCCGACGCCGTGTTCATCGAGGAGATCCGCCGCGCCGGTCTCTACGACGACATCTGGCAGGCCTTCGCCGTGATCCTGCCGGTGAAGACCGTCGGCGTGATGGGCGACGGCCGCACCTACGATTTCGTCGTGGGCCTGCGCGCCGTCACCTCGACCGACGGCATGACCGCCGACTTCTATCCCTTCGACATGGGCTTCATCGGCCGCGTCGCGACGCGCATCATCAACGAGGTGAAGGGCGTCAACCGCGTGGTGTACGACGTGACCAGCAAGCCGCCGGGGACGATCGAGTGGGAGTGAGCATGGAGCAAGCCCTCATTTTCTTGGCGGGCATTGCTGCGGCTGCGGCTGGATACATTTTGAAACGATGGATCGAAGGAACAGGAGCCAAAGAGAAGGTCCAGGAAGTAGCTGACCTAGTTCGCCTGCACAAAGAAATGAAGGGCGAGAATGTATCACTCGAAGCGGTTCAGAAACTTAAAGACGAGATTACGAGTTGAAACCGCACGAGAAGCCGAGACGAAGCGGAGGTTCTTGAAAGGATCGAGGCCGCGGCCCGAAATCCCGATCCGACCTTTGAAATAGGGAACGTGCTCCAGAATCAAGCGGAGATGAATCAGTACGCTTTCCATCTAGCCGATCTAGCCGAACGCGAATTGAAATATTTGGAAGTGGCACTTGAGGGCCGGCTAGACGACACTGAGCGCGTCGCCTTCAAGAAGTTACAGAAGGCGTGGAGAAAGTACGCGGAGGCGCAGGCCGAATTCGTTGCATCGCCATCAACCGGGGGTTCAATCTATCCACTTGAGCGCTCTTCTGAATTACGTGCACTCATCATAGAGCGCGCGGCCAAATTGAAAGATGAAATACGGCAACGCGCGGAAGATATTGCGCGCTCTTAAAATCTGTCGCATCGGCTCAGCTTGATTTGGACCAATCAATAGTCTAAATAATCGCCATGAAAATCACCGTCTCCGAAGCCAAGGGCCAACTGACCGAACTCGTCCGGCGCGCGGAGGCGGGTGACGAGGTCATTCTCACCCGCCACGGTCATCCGGCGGTACGGCTCGTGCCGGTTCGAAAGGCTCCCGATCGCGAGACGCGTCGGCAGGTGCTCGACGAGGTCATGGCGTCCGCGCGCGGGAAAGCGACAACCGGTCCGGACGCCGCCCGCAGTCAGGACTTCCTCTATGGGGATGACGGCCTGCCCAAATGATGGCGGTCGACACCTCCGCCTTGATGGCAATGCTTCTCAGCGAGGAGCGCGGCGCGGCCTGCGCGGCGGCACTCGAGACCGACGACGATTTGATCATATCCGCGGGCACCATCGCCGAAGCGCTTGTCGTCGCGACGCGGCGCAATGTGAGCGCGCAAATGCTGCGGTTGATCGAAGAACTCGGCATGGAGGTTGTGCCGGTCACGCTCGGCTCGGCGCAGCGGGTCGCGCAAGGTCTACGCGCGCTGGGGCAAAGGGATGAATCTCGCGGCGCTGAATTTCGGTGACTGCTTCGCGTATGAACTGGCGAAGGAGAATGCCTGCCGGCTACTCTATGTCGGTGAAGATTTTTCCAAGACCGACATCGAAAGTGTGCTGTGAACTAGC
>CAVZUL010000001.1:0-51020 GCA_963778455.1 uncultured Alphaproteobacteria bacterium | reverse complement strand
AGCGCGATGCGTTCGCCGCATACGAAATCGGGAAATAGTATCCGTCGCAGGTGCGCACGCACACGGTACGCAGGCTGCCGCTCTGCGCTCCAGTATTGGCAAGCTCGCCCGCAGGACCAGGCTCGCCGCTGTCACGCCCGAACAGCTGGTCGAAGAACCCGCCGGGCGCGCGCGCCGCCGTGCGGTACTGCGGTCCGCAATTGTTCTGCGCCAGCGCGACCATCACGGAGCGGCGCTGCTCGCCGCGGTCGAGGTCGCCCCCGCGCAGGCGCTGCAGGTCCACATTGATGCGGTCGAGATTGCCGCGCATGCTCGAAATCTGGCGGTTGAGATCGACGCATTGCTGCGACTGCGATTGCAGTGCGCCGAACAGGAAGAAGCCGCTGCCCTCGCATCCCGCACGGCGGCTTTGCGCGACCATGCGATCGAGCTCGGTCTGCTGCCTGCCCGATGCTTCCTCGTAACGCCGCACCTGCTCGGCGCGCGCCGGATCGGTGCCCGGTCCGCGATCGATCGCGGCGAGTTGCCCTTCGAGGCGCGTGCAAAGCTGACTCTGATAGGTTTGGCCGGCCGGAGGCGGCGCCGCGCCGGGTCCCGGCGGCCAGGGCTGCGCGAACGCGGATTGGGCGCAAAGGCCGATCACCGCAGCGGCCCCAACGAGCGCGGATCGTGCAACGAAGCGCGAAAGCATTCCGGTGTCCAAATCGCGCCTCCGCGCGGTGGCTTCGTAGAAGCCCGTCAAAGGTGTCGAAAATGTGAATCAAACCCCACGCCGAATTCGGCTTGTACACGCTCGCTCTGCGGGCTGGAAAGGCCTGTCGGCAACTCCGGGCGGCGATGTGGCAAATTTCACCGCATCTCGGTGCGCAGGTTCCAGACGATGCCCGACACGATGATGCCGGCGCCGGCGAAGACCAGAAGGTCCAACCGCTCGCCGTAGAACGTCCACCCGACGAATGCGATCAGCGGAATGCGCAGGAAGTCGAGCGGGATGACGACGATCGCATCGGCGACGCGCAACGCGTTCGTCAGGCAGTAATGCGCCATCGTTCCGCCGCAGGCGAGACAGAGCGCCCAGATCCATTGATCCGAAGCGAGACGCAGCGGAAACAGCGGATCGGTACCGATCGCCGCCATGCCGACCTGCATCACGTTCATCCAGAACAGGATCGCGATTGTGCTCTGCACTGGAATGAGTTTCTTGGTAGCGATGTTGGAGGCGGCATAGCCGAACGATGCGACGAGCACGCCGAGCGCCGCCGGCTGGAATGCCTCGATCCCGGGCCGCAGGATCAGCAGCACGCCGAGGAAGCCCATCACGATCGAGCCGACGCGGCTTGCCGTGAAGCGCTCGCCGAGCAACAGCACCGCGAGCACGCCGGCCCAGACCGGCATCATGAACTCGATCGCGAACACGGTCGCGAGCGGCAACACGATCACGGCATTGGTCCAGCACAGGTTGGCGACGAAATGCGTGCCGTTGCGCACGAGATGCGTGCCGGGTTTGCGCAGCGTGAGATATCCGAACAGCGACGGCTGCAGCGCCATGACGATGAGCAGAATGATGAGACCGCCGACCGCGCGCACCATCAGCAGCTCGAACAAATTCAGCACGCCGCCGAGCTGGCGGACCGAGATCGCCATCAGCGAGAACGACAGCAGCGTGCCGACCATCCAGAGAATGGCAGCGGGAACGTTGGATTTTCGCGGCAGGCCTTTCGGCGGCTCGGGATCGCCCAAAACGCCCGCCTCGACGGGAGTGACCACGCGCGTTCCTTTGTTCTTCTTGTTGCGCCTATTCGGCGTCCGGCTGTTTCTCCGGCCGCGCCTTGTCGAAGGCGGAGAGCTTCAGGCAGGCGGCGTCGACGGCGGCGATCTTCGGATACTTCGCCGAAGTCCACCTTGAAGCGCTGTGCGTTGAACACCTGCGGCACGAGACACAGGTCGGCCATGGTGACGTGCGCGCCGAACGCGTAGGGGCCGGGCCGGATCAATGCCTCGATCGCGTCGAAGCCCTGCACCACCCAATTGCGATACCAGTCATCCACCGTCGGCTGATCGTGCTTCAACGGACCCCTCAGGTAGTTGAGCGCGACCAGATTGTTCAGCGGATGGATATCGCAGGCGATGATCTGCGAGACGGCACGCACGCGCGCGCGTTCGATGGCATCGGACGGAAGTAGCGGCGGCTCGGGTTCCACTTCGTCGAGATATTCGATGATCGCGAGCGACTGCAGCAGCACCTCGCCGGTGGAGAGCGCGAGCGCGGGCACGCGCTTCTGCGGATTGATTGCGCGGAATTCCTCGCTCCACTGCCACCCGCCGTCGCGGGTGAGGTGGACCGCCGCCTGATCGTAGGGCAGCTTCTTCAGATTGAGCGCGATGCGCACCCGGTAGGCCGCGGACGAGCGGAAATAGCCATAGAGTTTCACGGGGCGTTTCCTTGGATCGTGTTGCCGGACCATGGCCGAACGGGGCGTGACGCGCAACGGCTGGCGTTCCTTGACAAGTGCATACCGCTTGCCTTGGCTGCGCATGAGGGAACGCCCCATGAGCGCGGTCGACAGCGTTGCGGAGAAATTCTCGCCCGATCAGGCGCGCGCGGCCGCGCGCGATTTCGATCTCAAGCGCCTGCCGGCCGATTTCATCGACGACCCGTTCCCGTATTACCGCGCGCTGCGTGAGCACGACCCGGTGCATCGCATGCCGGACGGCGCCTATCTGATCACGCGCTGGCGCGACTGTGACGCCGTCTACCGTGACGCGCGCGTGTTTTCGTCCGACAAGAAGATCGAGTTCAAGCCGAAGTACGGCGACGCGCCGCTTTACGAGCATCACACCACCAGCCTGGTGTTCAACGATCCGCCGCTGCACACCCATGTGCGCCGCGCGATCCAGATGGCGCTCTCGAACCGCGTGATCGCCGAGATGGAGGCGGGCCTCGTCGCGCTGGTCGACCGGCTGCTGGACGCGATGGCGGCAAAGGGCCGCGCCGACCTAATCGAGGATTTCGCCGCGGCCATTCCGGTCGAGATCATCGGCAACCTGCTCGGCGTGCCGCACGCGGATCGCGGTCCGTTGCGCGGCTGGTCGCTGGCGATTCTCGGCGCGCTCGAACCGGTGCTGACCAACGAACAGCTTGCGCTGGGTAATAATTCGGTGCGCGAGTTTTCGGATTACCTGAAGGGCCTGATCGACGAGCGCAGGCGCAATCCGCGCGACCCCGACAAAGATTTGCTGACGCGTCTCATCCGCGGCGAGCACGAGGGACGCAAGCTTTCCGAAGCCGATCTCACGCAGAACTGCATCTTCATTCTCAACGCCGGGCACGAGACCACGACCAACCTGATCGGCAACGCGCTGGAGATTTTCATCCGTTTTCCCGCCGAGCGGCAAAGACTGATCGGCGATTCATCGCTTGCTAGAAGTGCCGTCGAGGAAGTGCTGAGGTTCGAAAGCTCAAACCAGCTCGGCAACCGGATCATCACCGAGGAAACGATGCTCGGCGGTATCCTCATGCCGAAAGGCACACTGGTCACCATTGGCATCGGTGCCGCAAACCGCGATCCTGAGCCGTTCCCCGATCCCGACCGCTTCGATGTCGCGCGCAATCCGACACGCCATTTGGCGTTCGGTTCCGGCATCCACATGTGCGCCGGCATGAGCCTCGCGCGGCTCGAAGGCCGCATCGCGATCGAGCGATTTCTCAAGCGATTTCCGCACTATCAGCCTGACGGCGCGCCGACACGCAGCCGCCGCGCGCGCTTCCGCGGTTTCACCGCGCTTCCCGTCCGGCTAAGTTGAGCACCGAATAACAAGCCCGGAGGAATGCCATGAACGAGCTTGTTTCGCCGGCGATCGGCCTGAGCAGTTCGCTCATCGCGAAATACATGTCCGGCTTCGGCAACACGTTCGAAACCGAGGCATTGCCCGGCGCGCTGCCCGTTGGCCGCAACTCGCCGCAGAAGGTGAACTACGGGCTCTATGCCGAGCAGCTTTCCGGCTCGCCGTTCACCGCGCCGCAGGCCTCGAACCAGCGCTCGTGGCTCTATCGCATCCGCCCGGCGGTGCGTCACGCCGGCCGTTTCGAGAGGATCGATTGCGGCCTGATCCGCACCGCGCCCGAGCGCGAAAGCGAAATGCCGATCGGGCAACTGCGCTGGGGGCCGACGCCGGTGCCGAGCGAAAAGCTCACCTTCATCACCGGCCTGCGCACCATGACCACGGCGGGCGACTGCGAGACGATGGCCGGCATGGCGGCGCACGTGGCTGCTCGTCACCGATTCGATGGTGAGCGAGCACTTCTACAATGCGGACGGCGAGCTGCTCGTCGTCGCGCAGCAGAACCGGCTGCGCTTCCGCACCGAATTCGGCGTGATCGAGATCGAGCCGGGCGAGGTGTGCGTCATTCCGCGCGGCGTGATCTTTCGCGTCGAGCTGATCGATGGGCCGGCACGCGCCTATGTGTGCGAGAATTACGGCGGCGGCTTCACGCTGCCGGATCGCGGGCCGATCGGAGCGAATTGTCTCGCCAATCCGCGCGATTTCCTCACGCCCGTCGCGTCCTACGAAGACGTCGACGCGCCGCACACATTGATCGTGAAGTGGGGCGGCGAGCTCTACCGCACGCACGTGGCGCATTCACCGATCGACGTCGTGGCGTGGCACGGCAATTACTATCCCTACAAATACGATCTGCGGCGCTTCTCGCCGGTCGGCGCGATTTCGTTCGATCATCCCGATCCGTCGATCTTCACCGTGATGACCTCGCCGTCGGAGACGCCCGGCACCGCGAACATCGACTTCGTGATATTTCCCGAGCGCTGGGCCGTCGCCGAGAACACGTTCCGCCCGCCCTGGTATCACCGCAACATCATGTCGGAGTTCATGGGTCTGGTTTACGGCGTCTATGATGCCAAGCCCGAGGGCTTCGTGCCGGGCGGCATGAGCCTGCACAACCAGATGCTGCCGCACGGGCCGGATGCCGACGCGTTCAACCACGCCAGCAATGTCGAGCTGAAACCCGTGAAGCTCACCAACACGCTCGCCTTCATGTTCGAGACGCGCTTCCGGCAGCGCGTGACGAAATTCGCGGCGGGACTCGACAGTTTGCAGGACACCTACATCGACTGCTGGACCAGCCTGAACAAGCGGTTCAATCCGAACAAGCGCGAGCCGGATTGAATGAAGCTCGCATCGCTCAAGCATGGCCGCGACGGCCGCCTGGTGGTCGTCTCGCGCGATCTCACGCGCTGCGCCGACGCCTCCGCCGTTGCGCCGACCATGCAGGCCGCGCTCGATGACTGGGATGCGGCCGAGCCGCGCCTCACCGAAATTGCGGGCTCGCTCGAAGCCGGGCGCATCGCCCACCTGCCGTTCGACCAGACGAAATGCGCCTCGCCGCTGCCGCGCTCGCATGGATGGGCGGACGGCTCGGCATACGTCAATCACGTCGCGCTGGTACGCCGCGCGCGTAGCGCCGAATTGCCGGACTCGTTCTGGACCGATCCGCTGATGTATCGCGGCGGCTCGGACGCGTTTCTCGGGCCGTGCGATCCGATCGCCGCCGATACCGCCTGGGGCATCGACCTCGAAGCCGAGGTCGGCGTCATCTGCGGCGACGTGCCGATGGGCGCAAGCGCCGCAGCCGCAGGCGCCGCGATCCGGCTGATCGTGATCCTCAATGATGTGAGCTTCCGCAATCTTATCCCGGCCGAACTCGCCAAGGGTTTCGGCTTCCTGCAAGGGAAGGGGCAGACGGCGTTTTCACCGATTGCGGTGACGCCAGATGAGCTTGGCGGTGCATGGGATGGCGCCAGGCTTTCCCTGCCACTGCTCTCCTTCCTCAATGAGGCACCATTCGGCCGGCCCAATGCCGGCGTCGACATGACGTTCGATTTCCCGGCGCTGGTCGCGCACGCTGCAAAAACCCGCCCGCTCAGCGCGGGGGTGATCGTGGGCTCCGGGACGGTGTCGAACCACGATGCGGATGGCGGGCCGGGCAAGCTGATCGGCGAGGGCGGCGTCGGCTATTCATGCATCGCCGAACTGCGCTCGGTCGAGACGATCCTGCACGGCGCGCCGAGGACGCCGTTCCTGCGCTACGGCGACCGCATCCGCATCGAGATGAATGACGCGCAGGGGCATTCGATCTTCGGCGCGATCGAGCAAGAAGTGGTACGCTCCACGCCATAGGAGTTCGCCATGGCTGACTCACCGAAACTGCTGATCCCGCCGCTCGGCCGCCTCTACGCGATCTTTGCGCCCATCACCCTCCCGCTGATCCGGCTGATGGCGGGCGGGTCGCTTGCCTTCCACGGCTATCAGATCGTGTTCGGCAACATCGAAGGCGCGGGGCGTTTCTTTGAAAGCGTCGGCTTCGAGAACGGCGTGATGTGGGCCTGGGTCGTCGGCACCCTCGAACTGGTATGCGGCACTTTGCTTGCGATCGGCCTGCTCACTCGGCTCGCGGCCGGTCCCATCATCGTGTTCCTGATCGTCGCGATCGTCACCCATCATTGGGAGAACGGCTACAACTGGGAAAGCCGCGGCATCGAATACCCGCTGTTCTGGGCGCTGGTCGTGTTTCATTTTCTCGTGCACGGCGGCGGGCCGTGGTCGCTCGATGCGAAGATCGGACGCGAGATCTGAGCCGCGAGGAATGGGGGAGGTTGGCATGTTGAACCGCCGAACATTGCTGCTCGGTGTTGGCGCACTCACGGCGGGGCTCAGACCCGCGCACGCACAGGATTATCCCTCACGCCCGATCCGGATCATCGTGCCGCTCGCGGCCGGCGGCATGGCCGACATCCTGGCGCGCACCATCGCGGCAAAGATCAACGAGACAACCGGCCATTCAGTCGTGGTCGAAAACCGCACGGGCGGTGCCGGCGTGATCGGCGCCGATGCGGTCGCGAAATCACCAGCCGATGGGTACACGCTGCTGATGGGCCTGCACGCCACGCAGGCGATCCTCGTCCACCTGCAGAAGCTGCCCTACGATCCCGCGAAAGATTTCGCGCCCGTCATCCACGTCGCGACCGTGCCGAATGTGCTGCTCGTGCACAACTCGGTGCCCGCCAATTCGCTGAACGAGCTGATCGCCTACGCGAAGGCCAACCCTGACAAGCTGGCCTTCGCCTCGCAAGGCAACGGCTCGACCGGCCACATGATCGGCGAGCAGTTCAAGGTGGCGGCCGGGATCGCGCTCACGCATGTTCCCTATCGCGGCGCGGCACCTGCAAGCCAGGATCTGCTCGCCGGCCACGTCAGCATGCTGTTCGACATCGTGCCGCTCGCGGTGTCCAACCTGCAAAGCGGCAAGGTGCGCGCGCTCGCGGTCTGCGCGCCGGAGCGCGTGAAGGTGCTCCCGGACGTGCCGACCATCGCCGAGGCGGGTCTGCCCGGCATGGAGGCCGGCGCCTGGTTCGGGCTCTTCGCGCCTGCCGGAACGCCGCCTGCCGCCATCGCGTGGGTCAACGCTGAAGCCAGGAAGGCGTTTGCGGCGCCCGAAATCCGTGACCGTTTCGCCGGGCAGGGCGCGGTGCTGCCGCTTGGGCCACCGGATGCGTTCGGGGCGCACGTCGCGGCCGAGACCGGGCGCTGGGGTGCGCTGATCCGCAAGGCGGGGATCAAGATGGAATAGCGGTCACAAGCGCGGGCCGGCCGCGGGCGTGACGTTGTGACTGTTGCCGCGCCGGCGAACTTGGTGGCAGAATTCTTCAACCAACAGGGGAGGGGACAATGGCGCTTGCAGTCGAGCGAAAGCTATCAGCCTACAATGATATCGCGCTTCTGGTCGCGCGGATTCTGGTCGCGATCCTGTTTCTCATCGCGGCCTACAACAAGTTCAAGGGACTGGGCGGATCGACCGCCTACATGACGAAGCTCGGCGTGCCGGCAGCGTCGATCATGGCGCCGGTGGTCGCGGCATTCGAACTCGTCGCCGGGCTTCTGCTCCTCGTCGGGTTCAGGACGCGGCTCGTGGCGCTCGCGATCGCGATCTTCGTCGTTATCGCGGCGGTGCTCGCCCACACCAACTTCGCCGACGGCAATCAGCTCAACCACTTCCTGAAGAATTTCGCGATCGTCGGCGGGTGTCTGGCGTTGTTCGTGACCGGCGGCGGCGCCTATTCGGTCGACGCCAAGCGAGGCTGAGGCGGTTGTACAGCCACATCACGGTCGGCACGTCGCAGATGAACCGCGCGATGCGGTTCTATGACGCCGTGCTGGCGCCGCTCGGGATGAAGCGGAAGCGCACGTTCAAGATCGCGATCAGCTACGCGCCGGGCGACTTCTCCGGCGTCAACGAGCCGTTCTGGGTGGTGCGTCCTTACGACAAAAAGGACGCGACCCCCGGCAATGGCGTTACGGTTGCCTTCGAGGCATCGACCCGCGCTGCCGTCGATGCCTTCCATGCGGCGGCGCTGGCGGCCGGCGCGAGCGACGAGGGTCCGCCCGGCATCCGCGAGCACTATCATCCAAACTACTACGGCGCCTATGTGCGCGATCCCGACGGCAACAAGCTGTGCGTGGTTTGCCACCGGCCTGCCGCGGCGGTGGTTGCCGGGTAGGCCTTTCGCAGGTCCGCGTCCGTTCCCATATGTGCGCCGCCCGCAGGAGGGGCGTGCTTATGAAACGTTTCGCTGTCCTCGCTCTGGCGTTGGTTCTTGCGGCGCCGCTTGCCGCACGAGCGACCGACGATCCGGATCTGATTTTCCGCAAGTCGACGGTGTTTCACTGGGTCTCGCCGAACGACAAGCTTGCGACCTATGCGATCGACGATCCGGTGGTCGACGGGGTCGCCTGCCACTTCACGGTGCCGGAGAAGGGCGGCTTCAAGGGCTGGATCGGCGTCGCCGAGGAGGTGTCCGACATCTCGCTCGCCTGCCGGCAGATCGGCCCGATCGCCTTCAAGGCCAAGTTCGAGCAGGGCGACGACGTCTTCCGCCGCCGCCGCTCGCTGCTGTTCAAGAAGATGCAAATCGTGCGCGGCTGCGACGTGAAGCGCAACGTCCTGGTTTACATGGTCTACTCGGACCGCATCATCGAAGGCTCGCCGAAGAATTCGACCTCGACGGTGCCGATCATGCCGTGGGGTGCGACCGACGTGCCGAAATGCGCGGAGTGGATCGAGAAGTGACAGGTCGTCCCGCGAATCCTCTGTCCTCCTGAAAGGGGGAGGGTCGGGGAGGGGGTCACAAGATGATCCCTACCCGGTTTGCTGCGCAAATCGACCGCTTTCTGCAACGAGCGTCGCATTACCGATCTGCGAGCCAACACCACCCAAGTCCGCTATACTCTGCCCAAACCACGATTATAGGCGTCCATGGCAAGGATTGCCTTGAAGAGATTGTCGCTGATTGACGTCAGACTCCCCATCTCCGAAAGGCCAAGGTTCCAAGATTGCTACGAAGCGCATTTGTGGCGGAGAAACGCGTTCCGTCGAGCGCTCCGCCACGCCGCTCAATATCCCCGAGCCAAGGCAGTTGCTTCTCGATGCTTCTGGTGATTGGGTCTCGCGTCGTTTCAATTCTCGCGCGCACGAGTTTGACGTTCGGTCCGAAGCTCTTTTCAAGATTGCCGGGATCGACACGCTCGACGCTCGTTGGATCCTTGACGTCGCGAAAGCGCACCATCAAGGGCAAATCTTCCCGCGGCACTGTGGCCCGCGCCGAAACACTGCCCAAGCGCCGCAACTTGTCACCGGTCAAACCGCCCGATTCCAAGCCGAATGCCCGGAGGGGGAGATAAGCCGGATCGGACACGGAATCCGCGTCGGGGGATTTTTGCAGCACCACAAAAAAAGTGCCGCGCTCGCCGAGGTCGACCGGGACCGCCTCGCCCCTGATTGTCGGGTGTACGCCCAATGTCTGTGAATCAGACCATCCGTGCCGCCTGAACGTCACCTCGATCACACCAGAGCCGGTGTGAACTTTCCCGTCAGCCACGACCTCGATCGTTAGGCGATACCGCAGTGTGCCCGACGGAAATACCCAACTCCATGCGAAATAGAGGCCAACGGCTATCGCGGCCACGATTGCGAGGAGTTTCATCCAGCTCTCCGCGATTCGGTTCGTGCCGAGCGCGCCGGCGCCAACCCGCTACCGCGAGCACTCGATCGCGACGAAGCTGTCGCAGCTTCCGCCGCACGCATTCTTTCCGCTGGTCGGCACCGCGCCGGTGATGTCGTCGCGCTCGATCCTGCGGAAGGATTTCGCCCGCGCGAAGGACTGCGACTGGCAATAGGCGGTCGCGATCGTAATGCCGCAGCGCTCGCCATTGGCGAGGCAGCGGTCGATGCCGTAGCCGTCGGCGTCGTTGGCGATGATGAAAGTGCGATTTTCCGCTGCCGCGGGCGCGGACAACAACAGCGAGCCGGCAACTGTCAACGCGAAGCGGGCGAAAATCCCCATAGCCCATCCCCCGGCCGTGGAAAGCCGATGCGGCCGCAGCCTACGCGCGCAGGCGTTGACACTTCGTTAACCCTGTGAGGCCGGATGGGATCAGTGCAGGCTGAGGCTGGGCGCGAGCGGCTTGCGCTGAAGCAGGATCGGGCTACGCAGGCCGAAGCCGGGGACGCCGAGCAGCTCATCCAGATCGGGAAGCAGGACATAGGTCTGCATACCCTCGGCGCCAGGCGGCGACGCGACCGGCCGAAGCTCGACCTGTCCGAACGGGGTGCGCAGGAGCGGGTTGCTCATGGTCTGGTCCCAAGGGCATGCAAGTTGGCATGCCGCCCTCATTAGTCGCTTAACGCGGCCAAAGGTTCATCGGTTTCCCAGCCGCGGTCAGATTCTTCGGGTTAACCCGGCTGAAATCCGCCGGCTTCTGGACGATCCCGGGCAATGTTGCGGCAGGATCGTGGCGCCGGCATTGGCCGCGACTGGGCGGAAATACTTGACGGAATGGCCGTCCGCTCGCATAACGGCCGCCCATGAACGGCCTTAACGCAATCTGCGGCATTTGCCGGGAGATTATTCGCTAGCTCACGCTGGCTGCGGCCGTCTTTTCTCAAAATTCGAGACCAAAAGGACGCCCGGCCAGCAGGTCGGAGACTGTCCGTGGAACTCAAGCTGTACGACACGTTGACGCGCGAAAAGCGGGTATTCGCCCCGCTCGATCCCTCACGCGTGCGCATGTATGTGTGCGGGCCGACGGTCTACGACTTTGCCCATATCGGCAATGCGCGGCCGGTCATCGTATTCGACGTGCTGTTCCGCCTGTTGCGCCACCTCTACGGGCCGGACGCGGTCACCTATGTGCGCAACATCACCGACGTGGACGACAAGATCAACGCACGTGCGGCCGAGCGCGGGATCCCAATCCGCGAACTGACCGAAGAGACTTACAAGAACTTCAAGGAGGACGTGGCGGCGCTCGGCTGCTTGGCCCCGACGGTCGAGCCACGCGCGACCGAGCATATCGAGGAAATGAAGACGCTGATCGAGCGGCTCGTCGCCTCCGGCAACGCATACGTCGCCGAGGACCACGTGCTGTTCTCAGTGCCGTCGATGCCCGAATACGGGAAGCTGTCGAAGCGCTCGCTCGACGAGATGGAGGCGGGCGCGCGCGTCGATGTCGCGCCCTACAAGCGCGGCGACATGGACTTCGTGCTGTGGAAGCCCTCCAAGCCCGGCGAGCCCGGCTGGCCGTCACCGGCCGGCATCGCGACGCCCGGCCGGCCCGGCTGGCACATCGAATGCTCGGCGATGAGCTGGAAGCATCTCGGCGAGACTTTCGATATCCACGGCGGCGGCATCGATCTCGTCTTTCCCCATCACGAGAACGAGATCGCGCAGTCGCGCTGCGCCTTCCACACGCCCGTCATGGCGAATGTCTGGATGCACAACGGCTTCCTGCAAGTCGAAGACGAGAAGATGTCGAAGAGCCTCGGCAATTTCATCATCATCCGCGAGGTGCTGGCGGACTGGCAGGGCGATGTCATTCGTTTGGCAATGCTTTCAAGCCATTACCGCCAGCCGATCAACTGGACCGTGAAGGGACTCGAGGAGGCCGAGAAGGCACTCGCGAGCTTCTTCGATGCGGCATCCGCCGACGCCGAGGCGCGGCCCGCGCCGGGTGTGCTGGAAGCGTTAGGCGATGACCTCAACACACCCAAGGCCATCTCTGAGATGCACGCGCTGCGCAATGCCGCGGGCCGCAAGGCGCTCGCCGGCACGCTCGCGTTTTTCGGTTTCCGCCCGAGCGCATTTTCCGAGTGGCGCGAAGCCCGCGCGCCCGCGCCGGCTCTGCCGGCCGAGGAGATCGACCGCCGCATCGCGGCGCGGCTTTCCGCCCGCAAGGCCAGGAACTTCGCCGAAGCCGATCGCATCCGCGACGAGCTAGCCGCGCTCGGGGTCGTGCTGAAGGACTCCAAGG
Source organism: uncultured Alphaproteobacteria bacterium (assembly GCA_963778455.1). Taxonomy (GTDB): domain Bacteria; phylum Pseudomonadota; class Alphaproteobacteria; order Rhizobiales; family Xanthobacteraceae; genus PALSA-894. The sequence goes on along the minus strand of CAVZUL010000001.1, from coordinate 38,639 downwards.
ACGGCACCACCTGGGAGGTCGCGCGATGATGACGCGCGACGACCGCCAACCGATCATCGTGGCAGACGCTGGTCCGCTGATACGCCTCGCGGCTGCGGGTTTGCTCGACACGATGCGCGGGTTGAATCGCCGGATCGTTCTGGTCGATCGCATCGAAGAGGAAGTCGATCGGTGATCGCTCGAAGCCATTCGCGAACGAGGTTGCCGCATGGATCGAGAGCGCAGGCGACAGCATTCTTCGCGTCAGAACGGTTGTCGGCGCCGGAATTGAAAGCCTGCGTTCGAAGAAGCGAACACTGGAGGAAGACAAACTGCTCAAGAGAGCGTTGCGTGACTCCGGCGAACTCGCCCTTCGAGAGTTCGTTGGCCACTGGCACCCGACCGAGAGTGCATCAGCGCTGGTTCTCTATGAGGACGTGCGTGTTGCGGTCCTTTTTTTGGACGCGGATTTCTCCGTCACGCTGATGACAACGCTGGCATTCGCCGAGACCATCGCCGAGTGGGGTGTCAACGCCGATGCGGTGACCGCGCTACAGAACATCTCGGGAGAGTTCAATCTAAAGCCTGCGTTGGTCGGCACCTACCACGCGGACACGCCACCCGATATGCGGATGTTGCCGCAGCCGAGGAAGAAATGATGGCGCGCGCGCATCCACAATTCGCGCTGCGGCCGTTCCTCGTCGAGGACACGCCGCTGCTCGCCGAGATCTTCCGCGCCAGCATCGAGGAGCTGGCTGCGGACGACTACAGCGAGGGTGCAGCGGCGAGGCCTGGGCCTCGGCTGCCGATGATGAGGAAGCCTTCGCGCAAGCGGCTTGGCGACCAGCTCACCCTGATCGTCACGATGAACGGCTCGCCGGTCGGCTTTGCGTCGCTCGCCAACAACGAGACCATCGATCTCATCTACGTCCATCCGGCGGTGGCCGGGCAGGGCGCCGGCACCATGCTGGTCGATGCGCTGGAGAAACTTGCCGCCGCGCGCGGCGCGAAACGCCTGACCGCCGACGTCAGCGACACCGCGCAGGATTTTTTCAAGAAGCGCGGCTTCACCGCGCAGCAACGCAACACGGTCCTGCGCGGCGGCGAATGGCTCGCCAACACCACGATGGACAAGGCGCTGGCAACCGCGAAGGGGGCCGCATGAGCAAGGAACGGCTCTATCTGTTCGACACCACGCTGCGCGACGGCGCGCAGATGAACGGCGTCGATTTCACCCTGCACGACAAGCTCACCATCGCGAAGCTGCTCGACGAGCTCGGCATCGATTACATCGAGGGCGGCTATCCGGGTGCGAACCCGACCGACACTGAGCTGTTCGGCACGAAGCGCAAGATCGGCGCGACGTTCACGGCCTTCGGCATGACGCGGCGGCCGGGCCGGTCGACTTCGAACGATCCGGGGCTTGCGACCCTGCTCGACGCCAAGGCGGACGCGATCTGCTTCGTGGCGAAGTCGTGGGACTATCACGTGCGCGTCGCGCTGGAGACGACCGAGGAGGAAAACCTCGCCTCGATCCGCGACAGCGTGCAGGCCGCCAAGCAAAAAGGCCGCGAGGTGCTGATCGATTGCGAGCATTTCTTCGACGGCTACAAGGCCAATCCGAAATACGCGCTCGCCTGCGCCAAAGCCGCGCATGAGGCGGGCGCGCGCTGGGTCGTGTTGTGCGACACCAATGGAGGCACGCTGCCGCACGAGGTCGATGAGATCGTCGGCGAGGTGGTCAAGCACGTTCCCGGCGATCACGTCGGCATCCACGCGCACAATGACACCGAGCAAGCGGTGGCGAACTCGCTCGCGGCGGTGCGCGCGGGCGCGCGCCAGATCCAGGGCACGCTCAATGGGCTAGGCGAGCGCTGCGGTAACGCCAACCTGGTATCGATCATTCCGACCCTGAAGCTGAAGCCGGAGTTCTCGGAAAAGTTCGACGTTGCGATTTCAGACGAGAAACTGAAAACGCTCGCGCACACGTCCCGCACGATCGACGAGATGCTCAACCGCGCGCCGAACCGGCATGCGCCCTATGTGGGCGAGAGTGCGTTCGCCACCAAGGCCGGCATTCATGCCTCAGCGATCGCCAAGGACCCGGCGACGTATGAGCACGTGTTGCCGAACCTCGTCGGCAACGAGCGAAGGATTCTGGTCTCGGATCAGGCCGGCCGCTCGAATGTGCTCTCCGAGCTCGAACGCATCGGCCTCACCGTCGACAAGAACGACGCGCGCGTCATGCGCCTGCTCGACGAGGTGAAGGAGCGCGAGGCGGCCGGTTTCGCCTACGAGGCGGCGGATGCCTCGTTCGAACTGCTGGCGCGGCGCGTGCTCGGCCGTGTGCCGGACTATTTCGCGGTCGAGAAGTTCGACGTCAGCGTCGAGCAGCGCATCAACGCGGTCGGCCAGCGCGTGACCGTGTCGATGGCGGTCGTGAAGGTGAAGGTCGGCGCCGAAACGCTGATCTCGGCGGCCGAAGGCAACGGCCCGGTCAACGCGCTCGACGTCGCGCTGCGCAAGGACCTCGGCAAGTACCAGAAATACATCGAAGGCCTGGAGCTGACCGACTACCGCGTGCGTATCCTCAACGCCGGCACCGAGGCGGTGACGCGCGTGCTGATCGAGAGCCAGGACGAAACCGGCGAGCGCTGGACCACGGTCGGCGTGTCGCCCAACATCATCGATGCCTCGTTCCAGGCGCTGATGGATTCGATCGTCTACAAGCTGGTCAAATCCAACGCGCCGGCATGACCCCATGTGCATCAGCCGCCGCACCCTGATTGCACTGGCCTGGCTGCGGTCATCCTTATGCCCGCGCGCGCGGCGCCTTCCGAACACCGAGCTTCGTGGCTGTGGCGTTCCGCATGAAGGAGCAAGCCCTGGCCGCAGGCGATCAGGCCTACGGCGCGGTTGTCGTGCGTTCAGGCGAGATCGTCGGCTGGGGCCCGAGCCGCGTGCGCGAGCTTGGCGAATGGGCCGGGCATGCCGAGCGCGTGGCGATGCGCGACGCGCAGCGGCGGCTCGGACGCGACGACCTTTCCGGCTGCGTCATGTACTCGACCTCGCGGCCGTGCGGCGCGTGCGAACGCGTAGCCGCGCAGGCGAAGCTCGGCGCGGATGTACTATGGCGACGACGCGACCGACGCTGGAGCGCCGCGATGATCGATCATGTGTCCATTGCGGTGAGCGATCTTTCGCGCGCCACACGCTTCTATGAGGCGGTGCTCGGCGACGATCGGCTATGCGGCGCTCGATATCCGCGGCTCGACCGTCGGCTTCGGCAAGAAGTACTCCGAGTTCTGGCTCAACGCGCGGCCGGAGATGGCGCCGATCCCGCCTCGATCCGGCGCGCATATCTGCCTGCGGGTGCGCTCTACCGAAGTGGTCGATGCCTTCCATGCCGCAGCGCTCGCCAATGGCGGCGCGTCGGATGGCCTGCCCGGCCTGCGCCCGCATGACGGGCCAAATGGCTATTACGCTGCGTTCATCCGTGATCCCGACGGCAATCGCATCGAGGCCGTGACCTTCACGACCAAATAGCATCGCCCTTGACGGCCCGCGCGGCGTCCCGGAAAGAGGGACGATCTTCCGGGCCCGCGCATGCTGTTTCAAAGCCAGATCTATGTGCTCGCGTTCCTGCCGCTCACCGTCGCGCTGTATTACGCGCTGGCGGGCTCCGCGGCCGCGCGCCAATGGGTGCTGATCGCCGCATCGCTGTTCTTCTACGGCTGGTGGGATCCGCGCTTCATCATTCTCGTGGTCAGCCAGATCACCGCGACCTGGCTGCTCGCGCGTGTCTATGAGCGTACCGGCGCGAAGGCCTGGCTCATCGCCGGCGTCGTGCTCAACCTCGCATCGCTCGGCACGTTCAAGTATCTCGACTTCCTGCTCGCCTCGTTCGAGACGGCCACCGGCATCACGTTCCCGCGCGCGCATCTCATCCTGCCGATCGGCATCAGCTTCTTCTCGTTCCAGCTCATCTCCTATCTGGTCGATCGCATGCGCGGCCATGCGCCGCTCTATCCGTTCCGGCCGTTCGCGCTGTTCGTGCTGGTGTTCCCGCATGTGATCGCCGGGCCGATCGTGCGGCACAACGAACTGGTGCCGCAGTTCGCCGAAAATCCGCTGCGCGAGGGACTGTGGGCGCGCATCGGCGCTGGGCTCGTGATCTTCACGGTCGGTTTCGGCAAGAAGGTGCTGCTCGCCGACCGGCTCGCCCCGACGGTCGATCAGCTGTTCGCGCAAGGCGCGCAGCGCGTGCTCGACTTCGGCGAAGCCTGGACTGCGGCGCTCGCGTTTTCGTTCCAGCTCTTCCTCGATTTCTCCGCCTATACCGAGATGGCGATCGGCTCGGCGCTGCTGTTCGGCCTCGTGCTGCCGGAGAATTTCCGCCGGCCGTATCTGTCGACCGACCTGCGCGACTTCTGGCGCCGCTGGCACATCTCGCTGTCGAACTTCCTGCGCGACTATCTCTACATCCCGCTCGGCGGCAGCCGTCACGGCGCGGCGCGCTACGCACTCGCGACGATCATCACCATGGGGCTGTGCGGGCTGTGGCACGGCGCAGGGTGGACTTATGTGGCATGGGGCCTCTGGCATGGCATCGGCCTGATCGTCTGCCGCGCGTGGCAGCAGCTTGGCCGGCCGATGCCGGCGCTCGCGGGCTGGGCGCTCACGATGCTGTTCGTGCTCGTCGGCTGGGTCGTGTTCCGCGCCCATGGATTTGCGTCGGCCGGATCGATCCTTGGATCGCTCGCGGGCTTCCACGGGTTCGGCGGCGTGCTCGCCGAAGCGAAGCTGATCGCGATCGCGGCGCTGGCGAGCGCGCTCATTCCGTCCGCACATGAGATGAAGGACCGACTGTTGCGTCCCGATGCCGGTCATCGCGGTCGTCACCGCGCTGCTCGCGGCCTTCTGCGTGTTCGAGGTCGGCAAGGGCGCGCCGGTCAACTTCATCTATTTCCAGTTCTGACGATGCTGCAGCAAACGCACGCACAATCGGAAGTGACCGCGCAGCGGCTGGCGCCGCTTCGTCATGCTGTTTCTTGGCACCTTCGTCGGCGGCATCCTCGGTGCCGGTCTCTTCATCCTGCTGCTCGATCCTTACGACATGGTGCCGTTCTCGCTTCCGATCGAGCGGCCGCTGGTAAGCGGCAGCCAGCGCTTCGCGTATCCGCAGGCGATGCGCAGCAAGCGTTTCAATTCCCTCGTTGTCGGCTCCTCGACCGCGCGCCTGATCGATCCGGAGCAGCTCAACGGACCGGTTCGGCGGACGCTTCGCCAACATGGCGATGAACGCCTCGAGCGCCTGGGAGCAATGGCGCACGTTCGAATATTTCCGCCGCAATGCCGGCGAGCCGGACGTGCTGGTCGTCGGGATCGACGATGGTTGGTGTGATCCGAACGCCGATCGCGACCGCACGCGGCATGGCTTTCCGGAATGGATGTACGATGAAGACAAGTGGAACGACTACGCCAACCTGTTCAACAGCGGCACGCTCGAGCTCGCCGCGCGGCTCGTCGGCTATCACCTCGGACTCTATCGGGCCCGCAGCCGCTACGACGGCTTCGAGGTGTTCACGCCGGCGGAGCGCGATTACGATCTCGCTCGCGCACGTTTCGGTATATGGCACGGGCGCACGCCGCAGCCGCGACCCGACACCGCGCCACCATCCTTGTCTGACGAAGAGAAGCGCACGCTGAAATTTCCTGCGCTCGCCTGGATGGACACGATGCTCGGCGAGTTGCCAACATGCCAACATCACCGTGCTTGCCTTCATGCCGGTTCATGTCGCCGCACAGGCTTGGCCCGGCACGCGCGCCGCCGCGGTCGAGGCCGAATGCAAGGCGCGCATCACCGCGATCGGCCGTCGGCGCGGCGCTCACGTGATCGACTGGCGCATCGTCTCGCCGATCACCACGAACGATGCCAACTATTGGGATGCGCTGCACTATCGCCTGCCGATCGCGCGGCGTATAGCGAGCGAACTCGCCGACGCGACGCTTAACGCGACGCCATCAGCCGACGGCAGCTATCTGATCCTGGCGCCCTGAGCGTCACATCCGCTCGACCGTCTCGGGCTTGCCCTGCTTCTCGCGCTCGGTGACCTGCGCGGCAGCGGCGCGCAGCTTGGGCAATATCTCCTCCGGCGTATCGGCGACCAGCAGCGCGACGCTGAGTTCGGCCCGGATGAATTCCATCCCGCGCATGTGATCGAGCAGGGCGCAGAGCGGTTCCCAGAACCCTTTGATGTTCAGGATCAGGATCGGCTTCTTGTGCCGGCCGAGCTGCGCCCAGGTCAGTTGCTCGACCAGTTCTTCAAGCGTCCCGATCCCGCCCGGCAGCGCCACGAATGCGTCGGCGCGGTCGAACATGGTCTGCTTGCGCACATGCATGTCGGGCGTGACGATGATCTCCTGCGCGCGCCGCAACGTCTGCTCGCGGTTTTGCAGGAATTCCGGGATGATGCCGGTGACATGCCCGCCGTGGTCGAGCACGGAGGTCGCGACCGCGCCCATCAGCCCGCGCGATCCGCCACCGTAGACCAGACCGACGCCGTCGATGGCCAGAAGTTCGCCGAAACGGCGCGCGGCCTGCATGAAGGCGCGGTCGGTGCCCGGGCTGGATCCGCAATAGACGCACACGGTTCGAATCGTGCTCATGGTCTGGATGTGCAACTCCCCTCGTTGAGCGTCAAGGCGCACCGGTTCGGCTCCCCGCGCGCCTGGAACCGGAGGCGGGAACCGGCCGATTTGGCGAAAATTTCCATTGTAATGCCCGGATCGCTGCTAGAGTTTGCGCCAAATGGGGAAGGCGAGTGGGTCTGTCGATGACGCGCGCAGGCGTGGGGTATGTCGCGATGGTGGCGGCGGGCGTTTCGGCCTGCGCGCTTGGCTATGCGGTGATATGGTCCTACGAGCCGGAAGCGCCGCCACCCATTGCGATGGCGGTGCCGCCGATGCCGCCGATGCCGCCGATGCCGACGGTGAAGGAAACTGAGCCGCCGTCGGCCGCGCCCGTCACGTCTGTCCCGCTTGCCGCTGTCACGGCGGCGCCAACAACACCGTCCGCGGCTTCCGCTCCGCCCGTACCACCCGCAGCACCGGCGGCTCCGCAAGCAGCAGGAAGCTCTCCGGCTGACGTTGTGATACCAAGCGCCCGCGCAGCGGTGCCTGCGCCGGGGAATCCGAAGCAACAGTCCGCCGAACCAGCCGTGTCGGCGCCGGTTGTTTCAACGCCGCCGCAGGTCGCGCCGCCGCCTCCAGTGGAAGCAAATAGGGCGTTGCCAGCGCCGACCGTGCCGCCAGTGCCGTCTCGTGCGGCCGATGCAGCAGCACCGCCGCCTGCGCCTGGAACGAAATCGCCCGAGAAGGCCCCGGCAACTTCAAATGCCGTCGCTGATACGCAGAAGGTGCCGCCGCTGGCCGCGCCCAAGAATTTGACCGCTGCGCCGTCAGTTCAGCCTTCGCATCCGCAAGTCGCTGCCGTGGGCCCACGCCCGGGACCATCGCAAACCGAAAAGCCGATTGTGGCTCCGCCAGCGCCTCCCGTGGCGGCAACCGCACCAGTCGCGCAGCCGCCCAGCGCCACTGCCGCGGCTCCGGTGGCATCCTCATCGAAGCCGCAAACAATCACCGATGCGCCGCAGGTTCAAACACCCCGTCCCAACATTGTCGCGGTCGCTCCGCGTCAAGACACACCGCAAATCGACAAGCCGGCGGCTGTGCCGATCGCGCCTAAGTCTGCCGCACCTGCGGCTACGCCTATCATCGAACCGCCTCGCGCCACGACTGCTGCACCGCCGACAGCCGAGAGCCCCGCGAAATCGCCGCCACGCCTGTTGCGCGCCGCGCCCAGACCGAGCGAGAAGCCGGCCGCCCCAGCGCCACCTGCCGCGGCTGCACCGGAGAAACTGGCCGCGTTGCCGCCGCCAGGCGCGCAGCAACCTACAGCTCAGGCCACGGACAAGCCGCAGATCACCGTGATCCGCGGCAGCCGTCACGCGGGTCGCTCACGCGAGCCGGTGGGCGAGCGTCGCAAGCTCGCAGCCTTACCGCCGGCAAAGTTGCCCATGCTAACCGCGACCGATGCGCCTTCGATCATCGTGCTGCGCGGCGGCCGCACGCGCTATGCGCTCGTCGGCCGCGCTGAGCCGACGCGTGCGCCTGCAGCCGGCGGTGCTGACCGTCATTCGCGGCTCGCGCCCACAACCCATTCGCCTTGTGCCTTACGTGCAGCCCGGCCCGTTGATCCTACACATTCCCGGCCGATAGCGCGGGCCAAGCCGGGGAGGGTGCCTGCGGCGCTCAAACTCCCTATATGTGCTGGGCTAGCCTTGGGACCGATTCCAGATTCGATGAACGCGCCGCACCCTCCCGCGAGCTTCAAGCCTGTCTCCGCCGATCGCGGTGCGCTGCTGCGCACGCTGACGCACCTTTGGCCATTCATCTGGCCGTCCGATCGTTCCGACCTGAAGCTGCGCGTGATGCTCGCGACGGTGCTGCTGCTTGCTCGCCAAGCTCGCCACCATCGCGGTGCCGTTCACCTTCAAATGGGCGGTCGACGCGCTGACCGGCGACGCACGTCCGCCCGAGGGCACGCCCTCATGGGCGCTCTGGATGTTCGCCGCGCCGATCCTGCTCACCGTCGCATATGGCGGCACGCGTATCGTCATGGCGATGCTGACGCAGGTGCGCGACGGGCTGTTCGCCAAGGTCGCGATGCACGCGGTGCGCCGTCTCGCGCTGATCACGTTCCAGCATATGCACGAGCTGTCGCTGCGCTTCCATCTGGAGCGCAAGACCGGCGGGCTGACGCGCGTACTCGAGCGCGGCCGCAACGGCATCGAGACCATCGTGCGCATGGTCATCCTGCAGCTCGTGCCGACCATCGTGGAGCTCGCGCTGATCGTCGGCGTACTGCTGTGGATGTTCGACTGGCGCTACGTGTTGATCGTCATGGTGACGGTCGTGCTCTACATGGCCTTCACCTATTACGCGACCGAGTGGCGCATCAGCATCCGCCGCAAGATGAACGACAGCGACAGCGACGCCAACACCAAGGCGATCGACTCGCTGCTCAACTACGAGACCGTGAAATATTTCGTCGCCGAGGAACGCGAGGCGCAGCGTTACGACCGCACCATGGCGCGCTACGAAGACGCGAGCGTCAAGGCGTACACCTCGCTCGCCGTGCTCAATGCCGGGCAGGCAGCCATCTTCACGGTCGGCCTGACCGCCGCGATGGTGCTGTGCGTGCTCGGCATCCGCGCCGGCACCAACACGGTCGGCGACTTCGTGATGATCAACGCGATGATGATCCAGCTTTATCAACCGCTGAATTTCATGGGCATGGTCTATCGCGAGATCAAGCAGGCGGTGACCGATATCGAGATCATGTTCTCGATTCTGGCGCGCGAGCCGGAGATCGAAGACAAGCCGAACGCCGCTGCACTGACGGTTTCCAAGGGCGCGATCCGCTTCGACAACGTGCAGTTCGCCTATGAGCCCGCGCGCCAGATCCTCAAAGGGCTGAGCTTCGACGTGCCGGCCGGACATACGGTCGCGATCGTCGGGCCCTCCGGCGCCGGCAAATCGACGATCTCGCGGTTGCTGTTCCGCTTCTACGACGTGACAGGCGGCAGCATCAGCATCGACGGCCAGGACATCCGCGACGTGACGCAGCAGTCGCTGCGCGCTGCGATCGGCATGGTCCCGCAAGATACCGTGCTGTTCAACGACACCATCCGCTACAACATCCGCTACGGGCGCTGGGACGCGAGCGACGCGGAGGTCGAGGAGGCGGCGAGCCTGGCTCAGATCGACAATTTCATCCGCATGGCGCCCGATGGCTATGAAACCGAGGTCGGCGAACGCGGCCTGAAACTCTCCGGTGGCGAGAAGCAGCGCGTCGCGATTGCGCGCACGATCCTGAAAGGGCCGCCGATCTTGCTGCTGGACGAAGCGACCTCCGCGCTCGACAGTCACACCGAGAAGGAGATCCAGGACGCGCTCGATCGCGTCTCGCGCGGCCGCACCACGCTGGTGATCGCGCACCGGCTCTCCACCATCGTCGGCGCCGACGAGATCATCGTACTCGATCAGGGCGTGATCGCGGAGCGCGGCACGCATCATCAGCTTCTGTTGAAGAACGGCCTTTACGCCAGCATGTGGAATCGCCAGCGCGAAGCCGAGGAGGCGCGCGAGAAGCTTGCGCGCGCCGAGGAAGAAAAGGCCGCACCGAACCGCAACCCGCCGCACGTGGACGATCCCGCAGTCGCTGGGGAAGCAGTGCCTCGCGATGTCACCGCCGCCGCGGTCGGGTAGCTGGCGTTTAATTTGCGCACGCGGTGCGGCATACTCGATCTTCCCCTCTCCCCTTGTGGGAGAGGGTGGCGAGCGAAGCGAGCCGGGAGAGGGGGCTGTGACCCTTGCTCACGCCAAGACTCTGCGAAAGCAAATGACAGACGCGGAGCGTCGGCTCTGGTATCTGCTACGCGCTCATCGCTTTGGAAATCACAAGTTCAAACGCCAAGTCCCGATCGGCCCCTATGTTGTCGATTTTGTCTGTTTCGATCGAAAACTCGTCATCGAGGCGGATGGTGGCCAGCACGCCGACAGGGCCAGTGACCGGCGGCGTGACGATTGGCTCAGAAATCAAGGCTTTGAGGTTCTGCGGTTTTGGAACAATGATGTTCTCAAGAATACGCGCGGTGTGTTCGAAATGATATCGAGCGCGCTCGCTGCCGACAGCAACCCCTCTCCCGGCTCGCTGCGCTCGCCACCCTCTCCCACAAGGGGAGAGGGGACACCGAGTGCGCGGCGCCATCCATGAACGGCAACAGATGTCCATCATTAACTCCATCCGCTCGCAACTCGCGCCGATCAATCCCGAGGGCTATCCGTTCATCGGCGCGTTTGCGCTGGCGAGCCTGATTCTGTTCTGGTTGTGGACGCCGCTCGGCTGGCTCGGCACGCTGCTGACGCTCTGGTGCGCGTATTTCTTCCGCGATCCGGCGCGCGTAACGCCGATTTCCGATCGGGTGGTGGTGTCGCCGGCCGACGGCCGTGTGAGTCTGGTGGCCAACGCGGTTCCGCCGCCGGAACTTTCCCTCGGCAACGCGCCGCTGCCGCGCGTGTCGATCTTCATGAGCGTGTTCGACTGCCATGTGAACCGCTCCCCGGTCCGCGGCCGCATCGAGCGCATCGTCTATACGCCGGGCAAATTCCTCAACGCCGATCTCGACAAGGCGAGTGAGGACAATGAGCGCAACGCACTGGTCGTTGCCGGCGCTGCCGGCCGCGTCGGCGTCGTGCAGATCGCGGGGCTCATCGCCCGGCGCATCGTGTGCTGGGTCAAGGAGGGACAGGAGATCGGCGCCGGCGAACGCATCGGCATGATCCGCTTCGGCTCGCGCGTCGATGTGTATCTGCCGGCAGGCACTGCACCGCTCGTGTCCGACGGACAGACCTCGCTTGCGGGTGAGACGGTCATCGCCGAGCTTGGCACGACCGCACCCGGCCTTTCATTCCGCGTCGGTTGATCAATTCATGTTGATGTGGATACCGGTGACGGTAAACGCGCGTTAACCGGCTGCTTGCGTCGCGCTTAGCACAATCGATCAAGTTTTCGGCTTATCTGCCCGCATCCGGATTTATCCGGGTGTCGGGACACGTGGGACTGATCGATGCCGCATGCGCAGGATGACGAGCGGGCCGCCGCAATCCTTGGCCGTCGCGCCAACGGACTGTTGGCGCTCGACGAGGCGCTCGCCGAGCTTGCCGACGCCAACTGCGTCGTCACGATCGCGGCGGTGATCGCCGAACGCGTCCGCCTGCAACCCGACACGATCGCGCGTGCGCTCGATGCCGAATCCGATGAACCGATTTCAATCATGTGCCGCGCCGCTGGTTTCAGCCTGAACGGCTTTTCGGCGCTGTTGCGCATGCGCCGCCGCCGCAATCACGGCACCAGAAGTGCAACTGACGCAATGGCGTTCTTCTCGGGCCTCAATCGCGCCTCGGCCGAGCGCATGCTGCAGCAGATGGTGCCGCGCAGCACGGGCCGCCGCTTCCGCTAACGTGTCGCGCTCCGTTCATTAACCGTCCCGGATCGGCCAGTGGCGGCGCAGCGCGCGAGCGGCTATATTCAGCATATGTCCCACTCGCGCTTCGATCCTGAACGCCGCCAGCGCCGGATTCAGCGGTTCCGCCAGATTCCGATCCGCACGCTGGTGCCAAACGTCATCACCCTTCTGGCGCTGTGTGCCGGCCTGACCGGCATCCGCCTTGCGCTTGAAGGCCGCTACGAGCTTGCGCTCGGCGCAATCGTTTTCGCCGCCATGCTCGATGCGGTGGACGGGCGCGTTGCCCGCATGATCAAGGGTACGTCCCGCTTCGGCGCGGAACTCGACAGCCTCGCGGACTTCTTCAATTTCGGCGTCGCGCCGGGCCTCATCCTCTATTTCTGGGGCCTGAACGCGCTCGGCAATCTCGGCTGGATCGCCGCGATGGTGTTCGCGATCTGCGCGGCGCTGCGTCTTGCCCGCTTCAACGTGCAGATCGAGGACCCGAACCGTCCGGCCTGGGCCGGAAATTTCTTCACCGGTGTTCCGGCGCCTGCCGGCGCGATCATCGTGCTGCTGCCGATCTACCTGTTCTTCCTGCAACGTCCGCGTGCCGGTCGTGGTCACGCTTGTCTACACGCTGGTGATCGCCGCGCTGATGATCTCGCGCCTGCCGGTGCTGTCGGGCAAGAAGATGGGCACGCGCGTGCCGCCCGAGATGGTGGCGCCGGTCATCATCGTGGCGGTGTTGTTCATCGCGCTGCTGATCAGCTATCCGTGGGAAGCTGCTCAGCGTCGGTACGCATCGTCTATCTCGCGTGCTTGCCGCTCGGCTGGTTCTCCTATCGCGCTATCAGCAGGCGGACGCCGCGGCGGGTGTGGCGGCGACGCCGGCCGGCAGCGATCAGCCGGCCGCGTCCGTACCGCCGGCGGAGCAAGCCCGAGGACGAACGTCCGGCGCGGCTCAACTACCATGCGGCGTGTCGTTCGTGTCGTCGCGAGCGGAACGGGCGATCGTGCGCCAATCGACAGCGTCATACTCGGTGCGCGATCAGCGCCGCGTGCAGACCGCGCATCTGACCGGCGTGAACGGAACGCTCGATCGGCCTGATGCTTCCCGAGCCGGTCATGCTGCGCAAGGGCGACGCGCTGGAACTCGACGACGGCAGCGTTGTCGAGGTGGTGATCGAGCCCGAGCCGCTGGTCGAGATTCGCGGCAACGATCTGACGCATCTCGCGCGGCTGGCCTGGCATCTCGGCGACCGGCACGTGCCGGTGCAGATGTTGAGCAACCGGCTTCGCATGCGCCGCGATGCCGCGCTCGAAACACTGCTGCAAGATCTGGGCGCGCGGCTGACCGTCATCGAAGCGCCGTTCGATCCGGAAGGCGGCGCGTACGCGACCCAAGCCGCGGACAGTCATCACGGTCACGCGCACGACCATTGCGGTCATGATCATCACCATCACGACCATCATCACGATCATCATGACCGCGCACTGATCGGCTCGATCCCGAGCGACAGCGCTGCCGGAATGCGTTCGCGCGCCAGCAGGCGATGACGACGATTGGCGCGTCGGTGCTCTCGGTCGCGGCGGGCGAGGTCGAGCTGGTGATGCCGTTTTCCGAGACGCTGACGCAGCAGCATGGCTTCGTTCATGCCGGCATCATCACGATGCTGTGCGACACTGCCTGCGGCTTCGCGGCGCTCTCGCTGATGCCCGAGGACGCCGCGGTGCTGACCACCGAGTTCAAGGTGAATCTGCTCTCGCCCGCCAAGGGCGAGCGCTTCATCGCGCATGGCCGTGTCGTGCGGCCCGGCAAGAAGCTGATGGTCTGCCTTGGCGAGGTGTTCGCCGAGGAGGCGGGTCAAGCGCAAGCAGGTCGCGCTGCATGACCGCCTCGATGATGGTGATGGATACGTCGACGGGGCTGAAAGACTAGCCCGCCGCGAAGCACAAGGAGAGCACGCATGACGCTCACCGTCGAGCGCGACGGCCCGGTCACGACGATCATTCGCAGCCGCATCGAGGCGCGCAACGCGATGGACCCGGCGAGCGCCGAGGCGCTCACCGAAGCGTTGCTCGCGTTCGATCGCGACGACTCGCAGTCGGTCGCGGTGCTGTGGGGCGCGGGCGGCGCGTTCTGCGCGGGCTTCGATCTGAAATATGCGGCCTCGCAACTCGGCCAGAAGGACCCGATGGCGGCGCTGAATTTTCCGGCAGGCGAGGGGCCTGTCCCGCGCGGACCGATGGGCCCGACGCGACTGCAGCTGTCCAAGCCGGTGATCGCGGCCGTCGCCGGTCCCGCGGTCGCGGGCGGCATGGAGCTTGCGCTGTGGTGCGACCTGCGCGTGATGGAACAGAGCGCCTACATGGGCGTTTATTGCCGGCGCTGGGGCGTGCCGCTGATCGACGGCGGCACCGTGCGGCTGCCGCGCATCGTCGGGCGGGGCACGGCGCTCGATCATCATCCTCACCGGGCGCAAGGTGCCGGCGGAGGAATGCTCATCGCATCGGCTTGTGCGAACGCGTGGTGCCCGACGGCGAGAGCCGCGCCGCCGCCGAAGCGCTGGCGCACGAGATCGCGCGCTTTCCGCAAGGCTGCATGCGCGCCGACCGCCGCTCGGTCTTGCTTGCAGGAAGGGCTTTCCGAGATGGACGGGCTGCGCTCCGAATGGGCCTGCTCGTCCGCCATGGTGGAGCGCGAGGGTGCGGCCGGTGCCGCGCGTTTTTCCGCCGGCAAGGGCCGCCATGGCGAATTCGGCGATATTTGAGCACGCACTCGGATGTCATCATCCGCGAAAGCGGATGATCCAGTAACCATTGCGGATTCAATGGGGCACGATAGAACAACAAATTGAACCTACGGCGTTTACTGGATGCCCGCCTTCGCGGGCATGACGGAGTGAGTCATGGGCCGCTTGCGCGACAAGGTCATCCTCATCACCGGCGCCGCCGGCGGCATCGGCTCGGCGATCGCCGAAGCGGTGGTGCGCAATGGCGGGATCGCGGTCGCCACCGATCTTGCCGGCAGCGCCGGGCGTCGATCACCCGCTCGACGTGACGTCGGAAGAGGATTGGCTGCGCGTCATCGGCGCGATCGGCGCGAGCGCGGGCCGGCTCGATGGTCTGGTCAACTCCGCCGGCATCGCGCCGCTCGGCACCGTGGAGGCAACGGACTACGCGCTTTGGCGCAAGGTGATGGCGGTCAATCTCGACGGCACGTTCCTCGGCTGCAAGCACGGGCTGTCGCTGCTCAAGCGCGCGCGGCGGCTCGATCGTGAATATCTCGTCGGTCTCAGGGATCGTCGGCGGGCACAATCTCGCCGCCTACAACGCCTCGAAGGGCGGCGTGCGGCTGCTCACGAAATCGGTCGCGCTGCATGGCGCGCGGCAAAATCCGCCGGTGCGCTGCAATTCGGTGCATCCGACCTTCATCGAGGGGCCGATGACCGATGCGCTGTTCGTCAGGTCGCGAACCCGACGGAGATGAAGGCGCGCATGGAGAAGCAAATCCCGCTGCATCGCTTCGGCAAGCCCGCCGAAGTCGCCGACATGTGCGTCTATCTGCTGTCGGACGAGTCCGCGTTCGTCACCGGCGCGGAGTTCGCGATCGACGGCGGGCTGACGGCGCAGTACGACTCCTCATGTGAGCGAGCGCGCGAGCGGCGCTCCAGAACCATGGCCAAGAACTCGATCTTGCCATCCTTCGGACGCGCCTTCGGCGCTCCTCGCGATGACGAGCAGGCAGCTACCCCGGCAGCGGATGCCCCGGCATCAGATCGTACGGATGCGCCCAGCCCGGCAGCGCCTTGACGCGCTCGCGCCATGCGGCGATCGCCGGATGATCCTTGCCGATGTCGAAGCCGAATTCCTCGACCGGATAGTAGAGATAGCCCGCAAGCGACACGTCCGCGATGGTCGGCCGGTCGCCGAGCAGGAATTTGCGGCCCTCGAGCCGCTTGTTGATGATGCCGAGATTGCCGTCGATGCGGCCCTTGAAGAAGGCGAGCACGGCCGGATCGCCGGCGGGCTTCGCGAAGTTCTTCAGGAAACGATACGGCCCGAGAAAGCCGTTGACCTTCTGATTGTCGAAGATGATCCAGCGCAGCGCCTCGCAGCTCTTCGTCCTCGCCCTGCGGCAGATACTTGCCGGAGCGGCGCGCCAGATAGGTGAGGATCACGCCCGACTGGCTGAGCTTCTTGTCGCCGTGCACCAGCACCGGCGCTTCGCCCATTTCGTTGATCTCGCCGCGATACTCCGGCGTGCGCGTCTCGCCCTTGAAGAAATCGACGAACACCGGCTTCCAGTCCGCGCCGATCAGATTGAGCATCAGCGCGGCGCGATAGGCGTTGCCGGACTGGGCGAAGCAATAGAGCTCGTATTCGGGCATGCGCGTGTCCCCTCTCGAATGCTGAAGCTTACGGTGCGCCCGCGCGCGAAAACATCGCCTTTCGGGAATGCGACCGATCAAGAAATCGAATGCAATCGTGGCTGGGCCTGCCTCATCGCGTCAGGATCAGCTGCTGCCCGCTCGTCGCCTTGCCGTCGAAACGGCCGGGCGCGGCAAGCGCGAGCTGGCCGAGCGGGGCGCCGGTATGGTCGCGGATGACGAGCGAGCCCTGCTCGAAGGTCCACTTGCGGCTGGTGTAGAAATTGCCCGGGCAACCGCCTTCGGGCGCGATCGTGCCTTCGCCCGCCTCGGGCGTGCCGCCGAAAGTTCATGTTGCACTGGCTCGCGCCGACCGCCGCAAGCTGCCAGCGCCCGGCCATCGGCTCGGGCGAGGCGCCGTAGGGCGTCCCGCTGGCCGGTGCGCCGGTGACCGACGGCTGCGCCCGCGCAGCCCGTGAGAGCCAGCGCAGGCGATGACGACAAGGTAAGCGCATCGCCATCCGCCGGCACCTCACTTCATCGTCGGGAATAACGAACTCGGCGCCTTCCTTGGTGCCCGACGGCCAGCGCGCCGTCACGGTCTTGGTCTTGGTGTAGAAGCGCACCGAATCCGGCCCGTGCTGATTGAGATCGCCGAAGCCCGAGCGCTTCCAGCCGCCGAAGGTGTGATAGGCGAGCGGCACGGGAATCGCGAAATTCACGCCCACCATGCCGACCTGCACGCGGTTGGTGAAATCGCGCGCGGTATCGCCGTCGCGCGTGAAGATCGAAACGCCGTTGCCGTATTCATGCTCGGAAGGAAGCCGCACGCGCCTCCTCGTAATCCTTCGCGCGCACCACCGAGAGCACTGGCCCGAAGATTTCTTCCTTGTAGATGCGCATGTCCGGCGTCACGTCGTCGAACAGGCAGCCGCCCATGAAGTTGCCGTTCTCGTAGCCCTGGAGCTTGAAGTTGCGGCCGTCGACCACGAGCTTCGCGCCTTCCTTCACGCCGATGTCGACATAGTTGCGCACCTTCTGCATGTGCGCCTTGGTGACCATCGGGCCGTAGTCGGCCTGCAGATCGGTCGACGGGCCGATCTTCAGGCTTTCGACGCGCGGGATCAGCTTGTCGACCAGAATGTCGGCCGTCTTCTTGCCGACCGGCACCGCGACCGAAATCGCCATGCAGCGCTCGCCGGCCGAGCCGTAGCCGGCGCCGATCAGCGCATCGACCGCCTGATCGATGTCGGCGTCGGGCATCACGATCATGTGGTTCTTGGCGCCGCCGAAGCACTGCACGCGCTTCCCGTGCGCGCAGCCGGTCGAATAGATGTACTGCGCAATGTCCGACGAGCCGACGAAGCCGATCGCCTTCACGCGCGCATCGGTGAGCAGCGCGTCGACCGCTTCCTTGTCGCCGTTGACGACATTGAGCACGCCTTCCGGCAGGCCCGCCTTGATGAACAGCTCCGCGATACGGATCGGCACCGACGGATCGCGCTCGGACGGCTTGAGGATGAACGTGTTGCCGCAGGCGATCGCCGGCGCTGCTTTCCACAGCGGGATCATGGCCGGGAAATTGAACGGCGTGATGCCGGCGACGACGCCGAGCGGCTGGCGCACCGAATAGAGGTCGATGCTCGGGCCCGCGCCCTCGGTGTACTCGCCCTTCAACAGATGCGGAATGCCGCATGCGAATTCGACCACTTCGAGCCCGCGCTGGATGTCGCCCTTGGCGTCCGCGAACGTCTTGCCATGTTCGGACGAGAGCAGCCGCGCGAGGTCGTCGTATTCGGCCTGGATCAACTCGAGGAACTTGAACATCACGCGCGCGCGCCGCTGCGGATTGGTCGCGGCCCAGGCCGGGAAATGCGGCCTCGGCATTTCGCGATCGCCTTTTCGACCTCGGCCTTGCTGGCCAGCGCGACCTTGGCCTGCACCTCGCCGGTATTCGGATTGAACACGTCGCCGGCTACGGCCGGACGTCCCGCCGACCTGCTTGCCGCCGATGAAATGGCCGATTTCGCGCATGAGAAACTGCTCCCGGCCGCCGGTCCGGCGGCCAATTTCTTGCCCGTGGGCGTGCGTTCATTCCGGCGTGTGATAGCGCAGGCGGCCGGCCACGGAAAGCGGCCGGCCTGGCTCGCCCGCCCGACCCGGATTTCCCAGTCTGAACACCGTCGGCTTGCCAGGATATGGCTGCGCCGGTTGACGCGAAGGATTTCTCGCAGACCGTCGTGGGGCGCTGGCGGCCCGCATCCGCGGCATGACCGCCAATCCTTCACGCCCCTTTAAGACCCACCACGCTAGGCTTTCGCCGCTTCTCGTCGGTGGGCTCGCGCGGCGTTCGGGTTCGGGGTTCGTTCATGGATATCGCAACCGGCCTGGGTCTGGTCGCCGGCGTCATTGTCATCGTCACTCTGATCCTGATGGGTGGCGATCTGCGGATGTTCTATGACATCCATGCGATCATCATCATTTTCGGCGGCTCCATTGCGGCGACGCTCATCCGGTTTCCGCTTGCCGCGATGCTGCATGGGCTGCCGCTTGGCATCAAATTTGCGTTCTCGCTCCGCTCGACCGGCACGCGCGAACTGGTCGACGAACTTGCGAGCCTTGCTGAGGTTGCGCGCAAGTCCGGCCCCCTCGGGCTGGAAAAGATCACGCCGGAAGACCCGTTCCTCGCTAAAGGCATCCGCTTCGTCGCGGACGGCTATGACGCGGATTTCATCCGCGACAACCTCGAGCGCGATCGCGACAACTTCCTCACCCATCTCGACGAGGGGCAGAAGATCTATCGCGCCATCGGCGACTGCGCGCCCGCCTTCGGCATGATCGGAACGCTGATCGGCATGGTGCAGATGTTCGCCAACATGACCGATCCGTCCAAGCTCGGCCCGTTCATGGCGGTCGCGTTGCTTGCGACGCTCTACGGCGCGCTGGTCGCGAACCTGTTCTGCCTGCCGATCGCCGACAAGCTGCACGTCAAGCTGGTCGAGGAGGAAGTCAACCGCACGCTGATCATCGACGGCATCCTGATGATCCGCGAATCCAAGAGCCCGACGCTCGTGCGCGAAATGCTGCTCGCCTATCTCCCCGAAAAGCACCGTCACGACGAAGCCGAATTGGCGCCGGCCTGACCTGAAGGCGCAGAGCCATGGCGAAGAAAAGAGGCGGCCACGCGGGAGGTCACGGCTGGTTCGTGACCTTCGCCGACCTCATGGGCCTGCTCATGAGCTTCTTCGTGATGCTGGTCGCGTTCTCAACGCAGGACAAGGAGAAGCTGCAGATCGTCGCCGGCTCGATGCGTGATGCCTTCGGCGTGCAGCAGGTACGCTACAACGGCATCGTTGATACGGACGGCTTGCCGACCCGCACGACGGTGAAGAACGCGGCGCGCATCAATCCGCGAGGATGCATCGCCCAACGCCAGGCCCGAACGATCCGGACCGGCACAAGGAAGGCTTGCGGCTCAAGGAGGACAAGTCGTTCGCGCTCGCGGCCGCGTCGCTACGCCAGGCGATGCAGGAGATGCCGGAAATCTCCGAGCTCTCCAAGCACATCATGATCGAGGAGACCGATACCGGGCTGAACATCGAAATTGTCGACCAGGAAGGCCGCTCGATGTTTCCCGATGGCGCGAAGGAGCCTTACGAGCGTACGCGCCGGATCATTCGCAAGCTCGCGGTCCCACTCAAGGCGTTGCCGAACCGGGTCTCGGTCACGGGCCACACGGCGGCGAGCAGGATGCCGCCGCGCCCGGGCTACGGATCGTGGGAACTCTCGGCGGACCGCGCCAACGCCGTGCGGCAGATTCTCGAAGACGAGGGCCTACCGGGCTCCCACATGTTCATGGTGGGCGGCAAGGCGGACAGCCAGCCGCTTGTTTCCGGACGATCCGCATATCGCGGCCAATCGCCGCGTGACCATCACGCTGATGCGCGAAGCGCCGCCGCTGCCGGTCGGTTTCAAGCCGTAAGTACGGACTTCCGAGACCTTAAGTGATCGTTTGCCGCACCACTGCACCTGCCACGATTGCATTGCCGACGATTGCGCATTAAGCACCGCACGCGGAACGCCCACGTGCCTTGCCGGTTTCTCCCATATTCGGTCCCCTTTTCCGGGTGCTATAACCAACCGCACCCTTTGCACCGCGGCACGCAGCCATCGGCCTCATGAACGAAGTTGCCCGCGATACCGCTCCGCCGGCCGATCCTTCCGCGCCCGGACCAACAGCGGTATCCGCTCCCACCAGCGTCTGGGCCCTCGCGCTCGGCAGCGTCGGCGTCGTCTATGGCGACATCGGCACGAGCCCGCTCTACGCGTTTCGCGAGGCGGCCACGGCGGCGAGCGAATCCGGCCCGATCACGCGCGAAATCGTGCTCGGCGTGCTCTCAATGATCCTGTGGGCGCTGATCGTCGTGGTGACGATCAAGTACGTGCTGATCCTGCTGCGCGCTGACAACAACGGTGAAGGCGGCACGCTGTCGCTCACCGCGCTTGCGTTCCGCGCCATCGGGCGGCGTACCCCCGTTGTGCTGATACTGGGCATCATCGGCGCGGCCATGTTTCTCGGGCGACTCGGTGATCACGCCGGCGATTTCGGTTCTGTCGGCAGTCGAGGGCCTGAAGCTCGCGATTCCGGCCGCGGAGCACTTCGTCCTTCCGATTGCGATCGCGGTCCTGATCGCGCTGTTCGCCGTCCAGCGCCGCGGCACCGCGCGGGTCGCCTCGTTCTTCGGTCCGATCATGGTCGTCTGGTTCCTTGCACTCGCGGGCGCCGGATTGCTGCACATCAATGACGATCCGCACGTCTTCCTGGCAATCAATCCATATTACGCGGTGAGCTTTCTGACGCAGCACAGGCTCATCGGGCTGGTGACGCTGGGTGCGGTGTTTCTCGCAGTGACCGGCGGCGAAGCGCTCTACGCCGATCTTGGACATTTTGGCCGCAGGCCGATCAAGATCGCATGGTTCGGGCTGGTGCTGCCGGCGCTCATGCTGAATTACTTCGGGCAGGGCGCCATGGTCCTGCGCGATCCATCAACGATCGCCAATCCGTTCTACAAAATGTTTCCCGAGATGCTCCTGCTGCCGATGGTCGTGCTGGCGACCGCCGCGACCGTGATTGCGAGCCAGGCGGTCATCACCGGCGCCTATTCACTTACCTATCAGGCGATCCAGCTCGGCCTGCTGCCGCGGCTGGCGATCCTCCATACCTCGGACGCTCATTTCGGCCAGATCTACATTCCGCGTGTCAACACTGCGCTACTGGCCGGTGTGCTGCTGCTGGTGTTGATGTTCCGCACGTCCAGCCAGCTTGCCTCCGCTTACGGCATCGCGGTGACGACCACGATGGTGGTCGACGGAATTCTCGGATTCATCGTGATCTGGAAGCTGTGGAAGTGGAAATGGTGGAGCGCGGCGCTGCTGATGGTGCCTCTGGTAGTCGTCGACGCCACGTTCCTCAGCGCGAACCTGCTCAAGCTGCTCGAGGGCGCCTGGGCTCCGCTCTTGTTCGGCGCCGCCATGGTGATGCTGATCGTCACCTGGCAGCGCGGCAGCCGCATCCTCGTGCAGAAGACGCGCCGGGTCGAGGTGCCGATCGATGCCCTGATCCGCAGCCTCGAAAAGCGGCCGCCGCACATCGTGCCGGGCACGGCGGTATTTCTCACCAGCGATCCGGATTTCGCACCCGCCTCCCTGCTGCACAATCTCAAACACAACAAGGTGCTGCACGAGCAGAATATTATTCTGACGATCGTGACCACCGACACGCCACGCACCGACGAGGACGAGCGTGTGGAGATCACGCCGATTTCCGACCGGTTCACCCGCGTGGCCTTGCGCTTCGGTTTCATGGAGTCGCCGAATGTGCCGAAGGCTCTCGCGCTCGCGCGCAAGCAGGGCTTGCAGTTCGACATCATGTCGACGTCGTTCTTCCTCTCGCGCCGCTCGCTCAAGCCGTCGCCTCACTCCGGGATGCCAGGCTGGCAGGACCGGCTGTTCATCGGGCTTGCGCGCTCCGCCAATGACGCGACCGACTTCTTCCAAATACCGACCGGGCGAGTGGTGGAGGTGGGAACGCAGGTTGCGGTCTAGCTCGCGGCGGCGTTGCGATTTTCTTGACCAGGCTATATTGGACGGCGCGAGGGTTTGCCGCGTAAGGGAGACACGCCATGGCGCTCGGACGCGACAGCGTGCGCGACCTCTATCCCGAGGAGGTCGCCAAAGGCATTACCGAAGGCAACATCATGCTGGTCGACGTGCGCGAGCCGATGGAGACCGACGTCGAGCGCTATCCGGAAGCCGTCTACATGCCGATGTCGGAGTTCGATCCCTCTGCGCTGCCCGATCCCGCCGGCAAGCAGGTCGTGTTCGCCTGCCGTACGGGCAGTCGCTCGGTGACAGCCTCGCTTGTCGCGCAGACCGCGGGCCTGCCTTACGACGCGCACCTTGCCGGCGGCATCAAGGCCTGGAAGGAAGCCGGCCTGCCGACCGAAACATGAATACGACAGCCGTCCGTCATGCCCGGCCTTGTGCCGGGCATCCACGACTTGCTAGTCCGCGTCAAAGACGTGGATGGCCGGGCATCAGGGCGTTTACGCCCGTCTTAACGGGCTATGCCCGGCCATGACGAATTGAAAGTCATGAACAGCGTCTTCTCCAACCTGCCGGTCTCGGTCTTCGAGGTGATGTCGCGGCTTGCGCGCGAGCAGGACGCCGTCAATCTGGGCCAGGGATTCCCGGACGGACCGTTTCCCGAAGACGTCCTGGCGAAGGCAGCCGACGCGGTCGTGAACGGCTGGAACCAGTATCCGCCGATGATGGGCTTGCCGGAGCTGCGCAAGGCGGTCTCGGTTCACTACAAGCATTGGCAGAATCTCGACTTCGATCCGGACAGCGAGATCATGATCACCTCGGGCGCCACCGAGGCGATTGCCGGCGCCTTGATGGCGTTGATCGAGCCCGGTGACGAGGTTGTGCTGTTCCAGCCGCTATACGACGCCTATCTGCCGCTGGTGCAGCGGGCAGGGGGCGTACCGCGCTTCGTGCGCCTTGAGCCGCCGCATTGGCGTTTCGACGAAGAAAAACTCACCCGCGTATTCACGCCGAAAACCCGCGTGGTGCTGTTCAACAACCCGCTCAATCCCTCGGCGACCGTATTCCCGCGTGAGGACCTGGAGCTGCTGGCGCGCTACTGCGAGAGGTTCGACGCGATCGCGATATGCGACGAGGTGTGGGAGCACGTCATGTTCGACGGGCGCCGCCACGTGCCGCTGATCGCGATGCCCGGCATGCGCGAGCGCTGCGTCAAGATCGGATCGGCAGGCAAGATCTTTTCGCTGACAGGCTGGAAGGTGGGTCTCGTTTGCGCGGCGCCAAACGTGCTGCGCGTGCTCGCCAAGGCGCATCAGTACATCACGTTCACCACGCCGCCGAACCTCCAGGCCGCGGTCAGCTACGGGCTCGGCAAGGCGGACGACTACTTCGAGGGGATGCGGCGCGATTTCCAGCGCAGCCGCGACCGTTTCACGCACGGGCTGCGCTCGCTCGGCTTTCCGGTGATCGACGCGGAGGCCACCTATTTCGTCAATGTCGATCTCGCCTCGCTCGGTCTCAACGAGGACGACGAGACGTTCTGCAAGCGTCTCGTCCTGGAGCACAAGGTCGCGGCCATTCCGGTCTCGGCGTTCTATGCGACCGATCCGATCCGTTCGGTGGTGCGCTTCTGCTTCGCCAAGCGCGATGCGACGCTCGATGCCGCGCTCGACCGCCTTGCCGGCGCGCTCAAGCGTGCTGCGTGAGCGCAAACAAAAACCCCGGAGCATTGGCCCCGGGGTTTTCAGGATTGGGACGTGCCGGATGCTCAGTAACGTGCGGTGACGGCGCCCGGAAATCCAAACTTGTAGTTCACGCCAAACTTGACCACATGCATCTGCTGATCAATGTCGGTGGTCGTTCCCGGTGCGAATGAAACCGCGCTATTGCCGAAGTCCATGTAGTTATACTCGAGCTTTGCCGACCACTGCGGCGCGAACGCGTATTCGACGCCGGCGCCCGCGGTCCACCCGACTCGCGTTTGCGTCACGTCGGTAGTGCCGGGTAGCGTGTAGCGGTTCGTGCTGAAGCTGTCGTTCGCCCAGGCGACGCCGCCCTTGCCGTAGACCAGCCAGCGATCGAACGCGAGACCGAGGCGGCCCGTGAGCGTCGAAACCCAGTTCACATCGGTGTTGAAGGTGTTACGCAAAGGTGCGCCGATGATCGCGGCCGTGCTGGTTCCGCCGCGGATGCCGCTCCACGAGAAGTCGCCTTCGGCGCCGAGCACGAACTGGTTGATCTGATAGTTGAAGCCGACCTGTCCGCCGCCGAGGAAGCCGTTCGCGTTGTTCGATACGTTGAGACCGAACGCGTCGCGCCAGTCCTTCTCGGCCCAGCCGTAGCCGACGTGGCCACCGATATAGAAGCCGGTCCAGTCGTACATCACCGGCAGCGCGCCCGCGGGCGGCGCCTTATAGACCGGCCGGCTGATGTCCGCCGCCATCGCGGCGCCGCTGAAAATTGTCGCGCCCGCCAATCCGACAAGCAAGCTACGCATCGTGCCCTTATGCATCGTCTTCTCCGGTTGGAAATTTCGTGCCCCACGGGACCCGCTTGAGGCCGGCTGGGTAAAGCCCGCTCAAGACGGGATTGCGGCAACAACGGAGCAAATTAGGGGAGGTTCCGGCGTAATAGACGGTCGATAAAGCTGTGGTTTTCTTGTCACGAATAGTTCCAATGGAACCGGGATTCTTGCGATGCCGTAGCGGCGCGGCTAGCGTCCCGCACCGCCGGCTCATGGAGGGATGAATGCTGACGCGCGCGATTTTTTCGCTGCTTGCGTTTATTGCGCTGATCGATTCCGCCGGGGCGGAGACGAAACAGGAGCGCACGGTCAACTTCTACAACTGGTCGGACTACATCGATCCGACGGTGCTGGAGGATTTCACCACGGAAACCGGCATTAAGGTCACGTACGACACGTTCGATTCGAACGACATGCTGGAGACGAAGCTGCTCGCCGGCCGCACCGGCTACGATCTCGTCGTGCCGACCGCATACTTTCTCGAGCGGCAGATCAAGGCCGGCGTGTTCCAGAAGCTCGACAAGAGCAAGCTGCCGAATCTTGTCAATGTCTGGGACGAGATCGCCAAGCGCCTCGCCGAGTACGATCCCGGCAACCAGTACGCGGTCAACTACATGTGGGGCACGACCGGCATCGGCTTCAACGTCAAGAAGGCGCGCGAGGTGTTGGGACCTGACGCGAAGATCGACAGCTGGGATATCGTGTTCAGGCCGGAGACCATCGCGAAGTTCAAGGATTGCGGCGTGCACATGCTGGACGCGGCTGACGATGTGTTCGCGGCGGCGCTCAGCTATCTGAAGCTCGATCCGAACACCAAGGACGAGAAAGACTTCGAGAAGGCCGCCGAGTTGCTGACGAAGGTGCGCCCCTCGGTGCGCAAATTCCATTCATCCGAGTATCTCAATGCCTTGGCCTCGGGCGAGATCTGCCTCGTGCTCGGCTATTCCGGCGACATCAAGCAGGCGCAGAAGCGCGCCGCCGAGGCGAAGAATGGCGTCGAGATCGGCTATGCGATCCCCAAGGAGGGAGCACAGCTCTGGTTCGACAACCTCGCAATTCCGAAAGACGCGAAAAACGTCGCAGACGCGCACGCGCTGATCAACTATTTGCTCAAGCCCGAGGTGGCGGCGAAGAATTCGAACTTCGTCTCATACGCCAACAGCAATGCGGCGAGCCGGCCAATGATCGACAAGGCGATCCTGGAGGACAAGTCGGTCTATCCGGACGACGCGATTATGAAGACCTTCTACACCATCAAGGCACATGACCAGAGAACACAGCGGGTGATGAACAGGCTGTGGACCCGGATCAAGACGGGGAGGTGACTGCGGCCATGGTTCGAGACGCCGCGCTGCGCGCGGCTCCTCACCATGAGGTCCTCATCCTGAGGAGGCCGCGAAGCGGCCGTCTCGAAGGATGGCCACAAGCTACCGCCACCGGCGATGCAGCCAGAGCCATTGCTCCGGGTGCTCGCGCACCCAGCCTTCGACGACGTTGGCGATCGCCTGCGTCGTGGCCTGGATGTCGATATCGCCTGCCGCATCACGCACCGGGACGATTTCGTCGGTCAGCTCGGCTCTGAAGTGATTCCCGTCCGGCTGTCGCACGACGCGGACGCCGCAGAGTTCGGCGCCCGTCAATCGTGCGAGCTGCACCGCCAGCGGGTTGGCCTTAGCCCACCGGCCGAAGAACACCACGTCGACGCCCTGCGTGGTGTGTTGATCGACCAGAAGCGCGACGGTGCCGCCGCTTTCCAGCGCACGGGCGAGCTTGAGAGGCGCATCGAGGCCAGCCGCCACCATCGTTCCCATGCAGCGGGCCCGCATTTCGACGATCGCATCGCTCGCTCCACCGATATTCGGGCGGCGGTAGAGGATAGATGTCTTGAATCCGAATGAATGCGGGGCGAGCGCTGGAATTTCCCAGTTCGCCAGATGTGCGGCAAAAACGACGGTCGGCTGCGTGCTGTTGCCGAGGGTTTTCAGGCGCGTGTAGGTTACGTCGTCGATCGTCACATCGGGATCGCTCGATCGCTCGGGGCGAGCCGGATCGTGGATGATGATGCGATCGATGTGCGCGAATTCCGCGGCGACACGGCCGAGATTTTCCCAGACTCCGCCGAGAATCTTCTCGATCTCCTCCGGCGACTTGTCGGGGAATGCGGCGCGCAAATTGTCCCGCCCGACCTTTTGCTCGGGAAACCACGGGCCGACCACCCGCATGAGCCGGCCGACCATGTTTGACATGCGCTGGCGCTGGATCAAGCGCAGAACGGCCAGCGCGCCGACCGTCAGCCAGCCGAGAACGCGCTCGAAAGCACCTTTCAGCGGCCGCAGGAACTTGAAGGCTGTGGACCTGCGCGCCACGCTAGAACGTCACGATGATCTTGCCGAACACCTTGCGGCCTTCGAGGCGCGCAAGCCCGCTTTCGAAGTCGGCGAGCGGCACCTCGGTATCGATCACAGGCGTGAGGCCTGCCGCCATCTTGGCGAGGCTCTCATGCACATTGCGGATCGTGCAGCCGAACGAGCCGATGATGCGGTACTGCTGCAGATAAAGCTGAAACAGGTTGATCTGCGTCGACTGGCCCGAGGTCGAGCCGCAGGTGACGAGCCGCCCACCGCGCTTGAGGCACAACAGCGAGCCGTTGAAGGTGTCCGGCCCGACATGCTCGAAGGCGACGTCGACGCCTTTCTTTCCCGTGGCCTTGCGCACCGCAGTTTCAAAGCGGTCGGTGCGATAGTTGACCACGTGGTCGGCGCCGATCGCCTTCGCCTTCTCGACCTTCTCGTCGTCGCCGACGGTGGTGAACACGGTCGCGCCGATCGCCTTCGCCATCTTGATCGCACGTGGTGCCGATGCCCGAGCCGCCCGCCTGCACCAGAATGGATTCACCGCTTTCCAGCCTGGCATTATCGAACAGCATATGCTGCACAGTGCCGAATGCCACCGGCGCGCAGGTGGCGTCGCGCAAGCTCACGCCGGCGGGCACCGGAATCACCAGCCGCGACGGCATGTTGACGAGATCGCGTGCGAACCCGTCGGCGTGGAAGCCCATCACGCCCGCGACATTTTCGCAGAGATTGTCGCGCCCTTCGCGGCACGCCTTGCAGGTGCCGCACGTCAGCCCGCCATAGGCGACCACCCGATCGCCCGGCTTGAATGCAGTGGCGCCGTTGCCGACCGACATGACTTCTCCCGCGGCTTCGACACCCACGACGAGCGGCAGCTTGCGTTTCGCGAACGCCATGCCGCGCCAGCCCCACACGTCGAGATGATTGAGCCCGATCGCCTTGATGCGGATCTGCACTTCACCCGCCGCGGGTGGCGGCGGTTCGGGCACGTCGATCAGTTCAAGCTTGCGGTCGGCAACGAGGGTCAGCGCACGCATTCCGGTGTCCCTTTTGCGGCTGGCGCGCCGATCAGCGATGAATGCCCATCGCGGCCGTCAACCCGCCGTCAACGGGCAGGTACGCGCCCGTAATGTAGGCGGCGGCAGGCGTCAGCAGAAACGCGACGATGCCGGCGACGTCGTCCGGTTTCGCGAAGCGCTTGGCAGGAATCTGCCCCTCCATCAACTCGCGATACTTGCCGTATTTGGCCAGCATTTCGGTGTCGATGAAGCCGGGCGCGACGTAGTTGACGGTGATGCCGCGGCTCGCGCTCTCGACCGCGAGTGTGCGCGTATAGCCGAGCAGCGCCGCCTTGGACGCCGCATAGGCCGCATTGCCCTGATTGCCGCGCTCGGCCGTGACCGACCCGATCGCGACGACACGCCCGTCCTTCGCGCGCATCATCGTGCGCACTAGCCCGGCGGCAAGGCGCGTGAACGACCAGAAGTTCACCTGCATGGCGGCTTCGGCCTTGTCCTGATCGAGCATCACGGCGAGCGTGTCGTAGGACTGGCCGGCATTGTGCACGAAGGCGGAGTAGGGGCGCTTCCTTCTCGATTGTCTCGATCAGTGCGTTCACCGCGGCCTTGTCGGCGAGATCGGCCTGATGTGATGCGAATGCGCGCCCCGGATGCGCGGCGGTCAATTCCTTCACCAGCGCGTCAGCTTCGGCGGCAGCGGAGCGATAGGTGAAGGTCACGTCGTGGCCGGCCGCCGCGAGCGTACGCACGATCGCCGAGCCAAGCCCGCGTCCGCCGCCGGTGACCAGAACGCGCCGTGACGCGGGGATATCAGCCATCAGCGCGGCTCCCGTCCCATGACGAGCGAGACGTTCTGCCCGCCGAAACCGAACGAGTTCGAGATGACATGCGTCACGCGCGCATCGCGCGCGACGTTCGGCACCACGTCGAGCGGGATCGACGGATCCGGCACATCGTAGTTGATGGTTGGCGGAAGGCGCTGGTTTTCCAGCGTCAGCAGGCTGAACACGGACTCGACCGCCCCCGCCGCCGAGATGGTATGTCCGATCATCGACTTGTTCGCCGAGATCGGAATGCGCGTCGCGCGTTCGCCGAACACCGCCGCGACGCTCAGATATTCGTTCTTGTCGTTCTCCGGGGTGCTGGTGCCATGGGCATTGATGTAGTCGATGTCCTCGGGCGTCAGCCCGGCGTCGTTGAGCGCGTTGCGCATGCAGCCAATGCTTGGCTTGCCGTCCGGGCTGGAACGCGTGCGGTGGAAGCTGTCGGCCATCTCGCCGCAGCCCTCCAGCACGCCAAGGATTTTCGCCCCGCGTGCCCGCGCGGCCTCCAGGCTTTCCAGCACGAGCGCGCCTGCACCTTCAGCCATGACGAAGCCGTCGCGATCCTTCGAGAACGGGCGCGAGGCCTTTTGCGGAGGATCGTTGCTGGTCGAGAGCGCAGAAAGGAGCGAGAAGCGGATCAGCGATTCGGCATTCACCGAGGCGTCAGTCCCGATGCACAGGGAGGCGCTCGTCTCACCGCGCCGGATCGCCTCGACGCCGAGCTGGATCGCGGAGGCGCCGGACGCGCACGCGGTCGACAATGAAATCGGCGAGCCCTTGGTGCCGAAGCGGTCCGCGATGTTTGCCGCGACCGAGCCGAACAGGAAGCGTTCGTAGAGGCCGTAGAAGTCTGACGTTTCGCCGGCGCGCCACAGGTCCGGGTAGCCGAGCCCGCCGTTCGCCCCCGAGGCGCGCACCAATTCTTCGCGCTGCGCCCATTCGATCTCGAGCGGCGCGACCGCAATGAACAATGGTCCGGGAAAGTCGCCACGGCTGCCGATATTGGATTGAGCGATGGCTTCCTCCGCCGCCATTTCGGCAAGTCGTTCGGAGAGTGCCGGAGAGGAATGGTGCTCGACCGGAATGAAGTCGATCGTGCCCGCGATGCGGGTCTTCAATCCCTCGGTCGAAATGCGTGTGATCTCGCGAATACCCGACTCGCCTGCGGTGAGCTTTCGCCAGTTGTCCTCGCGTCCCGCGCCGAGCGACGTGAGGACTCCCATGCCGGTGACGACGACGACCGGCCGGCCCATGTGATCAGTGTTCGCCATGGTGCATCTCCCTCAGTCGACAGCTTCGACGAGGGCAAGGCCTTCGCCGCGCCGGTGTCCGATGCTTGTCACCACCACCTGCCGCAGGGCTTCGTCCATCGGCCGCTCGAAGCCGGTCGGAGTCTCCGGTGGGAAACAGTTGCCCGCGTTGCAGTGACATCGCCGCAAGCGCGATGTTAGCCGGAAACTGCGGCTCCAGCCCATGCCCCAGATGGGAGGCAGTCGCGCGTACCGCAAGATCGGAGTGCCGTTCAAGAAACGCGCGCTCCTCGGTGGTGAATGGCTCAAGCCCGCTCGCACCGGAGATGATGGCAGCGTTTCCCGGTTGAACGCGGCTCGCAATCCGCGACCACATGCGCTCCAGCGTGTCCGTGACGGCACCCGACGTGCGCTGTCACGCGATCGGATTCGATACTGACGAGACGTGCGAGCGGCTTTGCGCCACGCGCGAGCGCATGTTGCTTTTCCTCCAGCACCAGAAACGCCGCGATCGTGCCAACCTCCATGCCGCCGCCTGCTACCGCGCGCTCCCAGACATGGCTGTGACGATCACGCGTCAGCGCCCTTGCGAGGACGTAATAGAGAACGACTTCGGGGCGCTCCGCATTGTAGGCGCCCCCGACAAGCCCAAGATCACTCTGGCCGGCCTGGATGCGAGCAAGCGCGATGCGCAGCGCGTCCACGCCAGCCTGCTCCTCGCCCATGAACGTGCGCGACGACCCTGTGACACCGTGCACGATCGAGATGTTGCCGGCCATCAGATTGGAGAGCTGCGCCAGAAAGAGAGTAGGGCGCAGATCGCTCATCAGTCGCTGATTGAGATAGGCGCCGCGATCCTTCGCCTCGCGCAGACCCTCCAGAATGCTGATGTCGACCTTGCCGTCTCGCTCGCCGCCTCCGGCCGCGACGATCATGTCGGTTTTCGACAGAAGCTCGGCGTTGCCTTTCACGCCCGCGCTGTCGAGCGCCAGTCCGGCCGCGTAGACGCCGTAGCGCTGCCACGGCTCCATCTGGCGCTGGTCGCCTTTCTTCGGGATCTGCTTGTCGAAATCGACCGCGACAGCGCGATGCACGACATAAGGCGCAAACGAGGTGGTATCCGCGTCGAAGGCGCGGACAGGCCCTGCCAATGCGCGTCGAGGCTCTCGCCGAGACACGTGACGAGACCGACGCCGGTGATCCAGACCTCGCGCGCGTCAGCCATGGACGATGATCTCCATGGGGAACGCGATTTCCGCCGCGACCTTTTCCATTGCGGTGCGGAACGATGGGTCGGGGAATTCGACCAGGCGGAACGTCAGCTCGGCATTGCAGACCGGCTTTCCGTCACACTTGATGTCGGCCTTGGTCATCGCGAAGCCGGAGCCGTCGTGCACGAGCTTTGCCGACACGCTGAGCACCTGCCCCGGCGTCACGAATGTCCGCAGCTTTGCCTCCTTCACGGCGGCGAAGAACGGCATGCGGGTGAACTTGTGCATGGCGATCAGCAGCCAGCCGGAGGTCTGCGCCATCGTCTCGATCAGCAGGACGCCCGGCATCAGCGGGTGGCCGGGGAAGTGCCCTTCGAAGATCGTGGATGTGGTCGGGACGGTTGCCTCGGTGCGGATCGTCTGGTCGCCGAGCTTGAGTTCGACAATCCGGTCGATGAGGAGAAAGTACTCGAGGCGCATGCAATCCCGGTTACGCTGGCGCCGCGCCCTTGGCCGCGATCAGCTCGTCGATGCGCGCGCAGAGATTTTTCAGCACGAAATACTGCTCGGTCGTCGCCTTGCCGTCATTGACCTCCTGGGTCCACTGCTCGAGCGGCAGCTTGATCCCGAACGCCTTGTCGATGGCGAAGGCGATATCGAGGAAGTCGAGGCTGTCGATGCCGAGATCGTCGATGGCGTGGCTGTCCGGCGTGATCTTCTCGCGCTCGATGTCACAGGTCTCGGAAATGATGTTCGCCACGGTGTCGAAAGTCGAAGACATCGGCAACCCTCTGAAATCTGTCGGTTTTTGGCTGTGGCGTCAGGATTGCGCACGATCCCCCGGCCGGGACCCCGGCTCCCGTCCGCCGTCTTATCGTGCGGCCCCCGTATAGCCAAGGGATTGGGTCAGTTCAATGCTGCGCGCGGAACGCGCGCCGAGAACGACATCTGCTCAACGATTGTTCTTTGGGGCCGTGGAGGGCCGTTACACTTTCGTCAGCCGCGCAACCGGCGCGTCGCAGGTGATACAACTCAAGACAATAGAGCAGAGTTGATTCAGCCTAACCAAGGCGTAGAATCAATGTGCTGGCCTCTGTGCGCAACAATAGGTCCAATCGAGGTCAATATTTGTTGCATTTGTTATCCGAGCATTAGGCTCACATCCCTATACCTTATAGTAATCAGTATTATACCGCGGTCACATTATTACCTTCCTAAGGCCAATTCTTCGTCGGCAAATCGATCCATTTGCTGTCCAAGCGGTATCCCCATCCACAACAAAAGAAGGGACACCGCGAATGGTTATGCGGAAACTTGGATATTTGGGCTCTCACTGGTTCGGTTATCCTCGCGTTCGCCGGGGCGGCGGACGCAAAGTCTCAAAGACATCATTCAAAACGCACTCACTCACATTCGGCGGCCCAGGCTCATTCCGGCATGGCGTCGATGTACGGCACGAAGGGCGACGGCTACGCGGGCCGCCGCACCGCCAGCGGCGAGCGTGTCAATTCCGGCGCGCTGACGGCTGCCCACAAGACCCTGCCGTTCGGCACGATGGTTCGCGTCACCAACGCGCGCAACGGCAACTCGGTGGTGGTGCGCATCAACGACCGCGGCCCATTCGTGCGCGGCCGGGTCATCGACCTGACGCCCGCCGGCGCGCGCGCGATCGACATGTCCGGCCTTGCGCCGGTGTCGCTCTCGGTCGTCGGCCGGGGCTAACAGCTACCTGTTCGGGTCGGCGGGCGGCACGATTCGACTGTGCGTGCAGTTCCGCCGGCCCGACAGCACGCAGTCCTGATTGCGGCGCATTTCCGCGATGACCGTCGCGAGCCACACGCCGATCGCTACCAGGACGATGCAGGCGACGAACGCCAGGCCGTTGTTGATCATCCGCTGGCGGTAGTTGTCCGGCTCGCCGGTACGTGCATACTTCTCCACGCCCTCGACCGGCGCATCCGGTTCCGCGCCTTGCGACGCGTTAGCCCGTGGCCGGCCGCGCGGCGAAAACGGCAGGATCCGGCCGCGGTCATCCTCGGGGCGAGGCGCGTTCGAAGACATCGCTCAATTCTAGCACTTTGCGTCGCGCGCCGCTGCGCGCCTATGTCGCGCATGCCTTTCCCGCCACATAAGTCGCGCGCACCGCGCGGTCATCGCCCAGCATCATCAGCGCGAACAGCATGTCGTCCACCGATTCGGAGCGCGCGTTGCGCAGTGCTAGCAGCGGCGTCGCCTTCGGATCGAGCACGACCAGATCGGCTTCGCTTGCCCGGCGCAATCGAGCCGATGCGGTCGTCGAGCGCGAGCGCGCGCGCTCCGCCGAGTGTGGCGAGGTAAAATGCCTCGACCGCGCTCAGCGCCCGGCCATTGAGCTGTGCGATCTCGTAAGCCGCGCCCATCGTGGCGAGCAGCGAGAAGCTGGTGCCGCCGCCGATGTCGGTGCCGAGCCCGACCTGCACCGGACGGCGCGCATCCTTCACGGCGCCGATGCGAAACAGTCCCGAACCGAGAAACAGGTTCGACGTCGGGCAGTGCGCGAGTGCGGTGCCGCTCTCGTGGCAGCGGCAGAGCTCGTCCTCGGACAGGTGCACGCCGTGCGCCAGCACCGCGCGCCGCCCGATCAGCCCGTGATGATCGTAGACGTCGAGATAGTTCTTCCGCTCGGGAAACAGTTCTGCGGTCCATTCGATCTCGCGGCGGTTCTCCGCGATGTGGGTCTGCACGAACACATCCGGATGCTCGCGCCACAGGCTGCCCGCGGCATCGAGCTGTGCCGGCGTGCTGGTGCCGGCAAAGCGCGGCGTGATCGCATAGAGAGAGCGCCCGCGGCCGTGCCAGCGTGCGATCAGCGCCTTGGAGTCGTCGTAGCCCTGCTGCGCGGTGTCGCGCAGCTTCTCGGGCGCATTGCGGTCCATCAGCACCTTGCCGGCGATGATGCGCATGCCGCGCTTCTCGGCTTCGGCGAACAGCGCATCGACCGACTGTGGATAGACCGCGCAGAACACGAGCGCCGTGGTGGTGCCGTTGCGCAATAGTTCGTCGCAGAAGATCTTGCGCCATCGCGGCGGCGTGTGCCGCATCCTCGAAAGGCGATCTCGGCCGGAAACGCGTAGCGGTCGAGCCAGTCGAGCAACTGTGTGCCGTAAGAGGCGACGATCCCGGTCTGCACGTAGTGCACATGCGTGTCGACGAAGCCCGGCGCGAAATCAGGCAGCCGGAATAATCGGCGACCTGCGTAGCCGGGCGGAACGGCGCGCAAGCATCTCCGCCGCGGGTCCGACCGCTTCAATCAGCCCGTCGCGGCAGAGCACGATGCCGTCGGTTTCGACCGTGAAGGCCTTCGCCGGATCGGACAGGAACGGATCGTCCCGGCAGGTCACGACCGTGCCGCGCAGGGCGATCACGTCCTCTGATTTTCCCGGCAGCAGTCATGCATTCCTCAGCGGGTATTCGCTAGCGATTATGGCGCATGAGCGCCGCATCATCTATATGAAGCGCCGCGGGTTGCGGCGCCTTGAGGAGTTATCGATGATATCGCGTGTTCTTATCTCGGCGCTGGTCGTCGCCTCAGTCGCGAGCGCTGCGCAGGCCCATGACTATCAGGTCGGGCCGATCGCGATCGATCACCCCTGGACGCGCGCGACCCCGAAGAACGCTCCGGTCGCGGGCGGCTACCTGAAGATCACCAACACCGGCACAACGCCCGACCGCCTGATCGGCGGCTCGATCGAGGTCGCGAAGCGTTTCGAAGTCCATGAAATGAAGATGGACGGCGGCGTGATGAAGATGCGCGAGCTGAAGGATGGACTTGAGATCCCGCCGGCGCGACCGTCGAGCTCAAGCCCGGCTCGTATCACATCATGATGATGAACCTGTCGCGCCCGCTTGCGAAGGGCGAGAAGGTCAAGGGGTCGCTGACCTTCGAGAAGGCCGGCAAGGTCGATCTGGAGTTCGCCGTCGAGGCGATCGGCGGCAGCCCGGCGGGGATGAAGACCAAACAACACGGCCATTGAGACCGGTGCTCGGCCTCACCACCCGATCGTGCGCGGCAGCCATAGCGCGAGCTGGGGAAACCAGAAGCACAGCACAAGCGCGACGAGCTGCATTCCGACGAACGGGATGATGCCCCGATAAATATCGCCGGTCGTGATCTGCGGCGGCGCGACGCCGCGCAGGAAGAAGAGTGCCCAGCCGAACGGTGGCGTGAGGAACGAGGTCTGCAGGTTCACGCAGATCAGCGTCGCAAGCCACACCATGTCGACGTTGGCCGCGATGAAGATCGGGAGGAACAGCGGCACCGCGATATAGGAAATCTCGATCCACTCGATGAAGAAGCCGAGGATGAAGATGATGAACATCAGGAACCAGATCGCGCCCGAGGTGCCGCCGGGCACGTAGGCGAAGAAATCCTGCACCAGCCGTTCGCCCTCGCAGTCCGCGGAAGGCGAGCGAGAACGCCTGCGCGCAGATCAGGATGAACATCATCATCGCGGTGATGCGCGTCGTGGTGTAGGTCGTGTCGCGCAGCACCGCCCACGACATGCGCCGTCCGATGGCGGTGACCACGATCGCGCCGAGCGCGCCCATCGAGGCGGCCTCGGTCGGCGCCGCGATGCCCGCGATGATCGAGCCGAGCACCGCGCCGACCAGCGCGATCGGCGGCAGCACGACGCGCAACAGCTTGCCGGCAAGGTCGCGCGCGCGAGAGCAGGTCGCGCTCCTGCTGCGGCACCGCCGGCACCATGTCGGGCCGGACGATCCCGAGGCCGAGGATGTAGACGATGTAGATGCCGGCGAGCATCAGGCCGGGGATCATCGCGGCGGCGAACAGCGTGCCGACCGACTCGTTCATGATGTCGGCGAGCAGGATCAGGATCAGGCTCGGCGGGATGATCTGCCCGAGCGTGCCGGAGGCGCAGATGATGCCGCAGGCGAGCCCCTTGTCGTAGCCGTATCGCAGCAGCGTCGGCAGCGTGAGCAGGCCGAGCGTCACGACGGTCGCGCCGACGATGCCGGTGGTCGCGCCCATCAGCACGCCGACGATGATGATGCCGATGCCGAGCCCGCCGCGCAGGTTGCCGGCGGCATGGCCGATCACCTCCATCAGGTCCTCGGCGAGGCGCGATTTTTCCAGCATCACGCCCATGAACACGAACAGCGGCATCGCGATCAGCGTGTAGTTCGTCACCACGCCGAAGATGCGATTGGGCAGAAGATTGAACAGCAGCGGCCCGAAGCCGATGTAGCCGAACACCAGGCCGGCGGTCGCGAGTGTGAGCGCGACCGGGATGCCGGCCATCAGCAGGACGAAGAACGCCACCAGCATCAGCAGCGCGAGCAGCTCGTTGAACGGCATCAGGCCGGCCTCCGCCACGCGAGATAGCCGCGGATGCCCTGCGCCAGCGATTGCAGGAAGAACAGCGCGAAGCCGACCGGGATCATGGCCTTGAGGATGTAGCGCGCCGGAATGCCGCCGGGGTTGGCCGAGCCTTCGCCGATGCTCCAGGACTGCATCACGTAGTTGATCGACAGCCAGATGACGATCAGCCGAGATGGCCATCGCCAGCAGCGCGGTGATGACCTCGACCAGGTCCTTCGTCTTCTGCGAGAACGACGCATAGAGCACGTCGACGCGGACATGCTCGCCATGGCGCAGCGCATACGACATGCCGAACAGGCAGATCGGCGCCATCAGGTGCCATTCGAGCTCCTGCGACCACACCGTGCCGGTGTTGAAGGCGTAGCGCAGCAGCACGTTGCCGCCCATCACGAGCGCCAGCGCGAACGACGACCACGCCGTGATACGGCCGATAGCATCGATGAAGGCGTCGATGCCGCCGGCGAGTTTCTCTGCGCTCACGTCAGCCTTTCAGGATCTTGGCGTGATAGACGAACTCGCGAGTAGGCCGACCATTGCTTGAACTTGGCCATGTAGGCCATGTAGGAATCGTGCACCTTCTTGGTCACCGGATCGCGCGCGACGGCCTCTTCGAGAATCTTGTGTTGGCGGCGCGCAGCGCGTCGACCACCGCGTCGGGAAGGGGCTGCGCGGTCACGCCCTGGTTCTTGATCAGGTCTTCCATCGCTTCGGCATTGTTCTTCTGGCACCAGGCCTCGCTGATCACGTTGCAGGCCGCGCAGGCGTTCTCGACGATCGCCTTGAGGTCGGCGGGCAGCGCATTCCCACTTCGCCTTGTTGATGATCAGCTCGCTCGACGTCGCGGTCTCGTGCCACCCGGTGGTGTAGTAGAATTTCGCCGCGCGATGCAGGCCGAGCTGGCGGTCGAGGAACGGTCCGACGAATTCAGCCGCATCGATCACGCCGCGCTCGAGCGCGGGAAAGATTTCGCCCGCCGGCAACAGCCGCACGTCGACGCCGAGCGACTGGTAGACGCGTCCGGCGAGCCCCGGAATGCGCATCTTCAGGCCCTTGAAGTCTTCCACCTTCTCGATCGGCTTCTTGAACCAGCCGGTCATCTGCACGCCGGTGTTGCCGCACAGGAACGGCACCAGATTGAAGCGGTCATAAACCTCGCGCCACAGCGCCAGCCCGCCGCCGTCGTACATCCAGCCGTTCAGCCCCTGGAAATTCAGGCCGAACGGCACGGCAGTGAAGTATTGCCCGGCGAACACCTTGCCGGTCCAGAAGTAGGCGTTGGCGTAGTTCATCTCGACCGTGCCGGCGGACACCGCGTCGAATCCCTCATCTGGCCGGGATCAGTTCGCCCGCACCATAGAACTGGATCTTGATCCGCCCGTTCGACATCGCCTCGATGCGGCTGATCAGATCCTTCGCGCTGCCCGGGCCGGTGGAATAGAACGCGGAGTTCGGCCCGTAGAAACTGGTCATTTTCCAGTTGAAGGTCGTTTGCGCCCGCACGACCGCGGGGGCGGCAAGGGTCGCTGCTCCGCCCGCAAGGGCGAGCGTA